>NZ_CP065135.1:0-4437754 GCF_015689495.1 Vreelandella venusta | reverse complement strand
CATCTCACCATCGGTTGAAAACGGCCGACCATTGTAGCGCCCAACGGACCGGTTATCCACACGCACTAATGCCTCTTTTTGCCTTGTGGACAACTATTCATAAGGCATAGGGAAAAGCTGGGAATCGATCAGGGACAAAGCTGTTTTGGTGTATTCTATAACCTGTTGAACACACCTAATTAACAGTTTATTTAAGGCTTATCCGAAGGTTATGCACAGATTTTTTATTTTTTTAAGCTGTTGATAAAAATAATCTAAAACAACTTATCCACAATAAGTATCCCCACTATTAATAACAGTAGGTTTTAAATAACCTCATTAGTAATAGTAGTGTCATGACAAGAAGCCACGATGGCGATGTGCACAGGGCCTCCATTGCCTTTTTAACGCTTTTTGTGCAAGGAAAAATTGCACCGGACGCGGGAAGTCTCTACAATTTCCGGTCTTGAATTGAAACTCCCCGGCTAGTTTCCTCACTGGACCGGGTCTTTTGGAATTCACTTTCCGTCCTAAACCACGTGGGAATAACGAGTTATGAAACGCACTTTTCAACCCAGCGTTCTCAAGCGCAAGCGCGCGCATGGCTTCCGTGCTCGTATGGCAACCAAAAACGGCCGTGCCGTTATCGCACGCCGCCGCGCCAAAGGCCGCAAGCGTCTGAGCGCCTGATCTCGGATTGCGTGTGCCGCATCAAGGCTTTCCCCGGTGCTTACGTTTGCTAAACGCTGGGGATTTTAGTCACGTGTTCGAACAAGCAGACCTGAAGGTTCATGGCAAAGGTATGATGGCGTTAGCGCGTTTGAGTACCCGGGGACATCCCCGCATTGGACTGGTAGTCAGCAAAAAGAATGTGAAGCTCGCTGTTGATCGCAACCGCTTTAAGCGACTCGTGAGAGAATCTGTTCGCCTCCGCCAAGATCACTTACCCTCTGTGGATATCGTGATACTGGCAAAGCGCGGTGTTCAAGATATTGATAACGAGACGCTGAATCGCCAGCTAAATGGCATGTGGAAACGGCTTCAGCGTGACGCACAGGCGGTGTCTGTATCACTCCCGCCTAATGGCGTAACACGTGACGCTTGACGACACACCTCGCCGCTCGACCTCGGCCTGCCGTCTGGCAGGCTTTCGTGTGTCATGGGTCGAGTAAATGACACTGCGCCATTAGCATGTTCACCACCCATCGGGCAGAACCCTCATGGACGTAAAACGACTTTTATTACTGATTCCACTGGCAGTACTTGCCTACCTATTGGTTGTACAGTGGAATCAGGATTATGGGCAAATAAGCGTCGATTCGACGCCTGAAATTACCCAAAACAGCAACGACTCATCCGCCAACAATGTTGGCAGTGATGATTTATCGGTTCCCAGTTCGTCGGCTCCCCAAAATGCCATTAGTGAAGGCATGCCGGGAGAAGCAGAAAGTAACTCGTCTAGCCGAGACTTTATTGCTGTCACTACCGACGTTCTCGACGTACGTATTGACCCACATGGTGGCGATATCGTGTACGCTGCCCTACCGCAGCATAAGCTAACGCAGGATTCAGATCGTAACTACGTGTTGCTTTCTGATAACTCAACGCGTAGCTACGTCGCTCGTTCGGGTCTTCAACTGGACGGCCAGGCTAGCCGCATTGCTTTCACGCCCGAGCGTACCGAGTACCGCTTAGGAAACGATGAAGAGCAGCTAAGTGTTGATTTAACAGCGGAAGTTAACGGCGTTGAGGTTATTAAGCGATTGACGTTTAAGCGCGGCGACTACGCGGTCAACGTTAGTTACTATTTAGCCAACAACACCGAGTCACCGATTAGCGCACGCTTTATCGGTCAACTGGCGCGCGATAATAGCCCTGACCCCTCAAGTGGCGTCTCTATGGGTATGAAATCGTATCTAGGTGCAGCCTACTCTACCCCTGATGCGCGCTACGAAAAAATCGACTTCGACGATATTCAAAGCCATAACTTTGAAAATCGTGAGGCGCAGGGTGGCTGGATTGCGATGATCCAACACTACTTCGTATCTGCCTGGGCGCCGGCGCAAAACCAGCAAAACCTCTACTATGTCACTACCGATTCACGGGATCGTAATGTCGTAGCGTTTGCTGGCCCCACGAGCAGTGTGGCCGCTGACGGCGAGGCAACGCTAAGTGCAACGCTGTACATGGGACCCAAGGTTCAAGACTATCTTGAACAAGTCGCTCCCAATCTACGCTTAACCGTCGATTACGGTTGGCTGTGGTTTATCGCTAACCCGCTGTTCTGGTTACTGGATAAGATCCACGACATCGTTGGCAACTGGGGCTGGTCAATTGTACTGCTGACCGTACTCGTGAAACTGGTGCTGTTCCCGCTATCCGCCAAAGCCTACAAGTCAATGGCGCGTATGCGTAAACTTGGCCCGGAAATGCAGCGTCTCAAAGAGATGTATGGCGATGATCGCCAGAAAATGTCTCAAGAGATGATGAAGTTCTACCAGAAAGAGAAGATCAATCCGCTGGGTGGTTGTTTGCCGATTCTGGTGCAAATGCCGGTATTTATCGCCCTGTACTGGATGTTGCTTGAGTCCGTTGAGCTGCGCCATGCGCCGTTTATGTTCTGGATTCAGGATCTCTCGGTGAAAGACCCCTACTTCATCTTGCCGATTTTGATGGGTATCTCGATGTTTGTTCAGCAAATGCTGAATCCGACACCGCCAGATCCTATGCAGGCGAAGATCATGAAGATGTTGCCGATTATCTTCACCTTCTTCTTCCTATGGTTCCCAGCTGGTCTGGTTATCTACTGGGTCGTCAACAACATCATCTCGGTGGCGCAGCAGTACTTCATTACGCGTAACATTGAGAATGATCCCAACGTCGGCAAAGGGTTGCGAACCAAGTAACACGCTCCCTTATGCTACCTCCAGACCCCCGCCTTTGCGGGGGTCTGGCGTTTTAGGATGAACAACGCGACAATCTTCGCCATACACCAACGAGAAGCGCCATGGCCGATCGACTTTACACCCAAGACACCATTACCGCTCTGGCAACTCCTCCTGGCCGCGGCGGTGTTGGCATTATTCGCGTCTCAGGCCCTGCCTGCCGCGATATCGCAGCCGCTGTACTTGGCCACTGCCCCTCCCCTCGTTACGCTCACTATGGCCCTTTTTATGCCGCTGAAAGCGTGATTGATGAAGGCATTGCGCTACTGTTCAACGGCCCCCACTCATTTACGGGTGAGGACGTGCTTGAACTGCAAGGACATGGCGGGCCAATCATTATGGATATGCTGCTTGAACGCTGCCTACAGCTTGGCGCACGCCTCGCACGCCCAGGTGAGTTTTCAGAGCGTGCTTTTCTAAACGACAAGCTGGATCTAGCCCAAGCCGAAGCCATTGCCGATCTGATAGATGCCACTTCCCGTTCCGCTGCCGAAAATGCCGTACGCTCGCTACAAGGTGAGTTTTCCCAGCGTATATCGACATTAGTGGAGCGACTGATTGAGTTACGGGTATACGTCGAAGCGGCGATTGATTTCCCTGAGGAGGAAATCGACTTTTTAGCCGATGGCCACGTTGCCAATCGTTTAGACAGCGTTCAGCAAGCGCTAATGGCGGTTCGCAAAGCCGCAGGGCAAGGGGCACTGTTACGTGAAGGAATGAGCGTGGTGATTGCTGGACGGCCCAATGCCGGTAAGTCTAGCTTGCTCAATGCATTGACCGAACAAGATACCGCTATCGTCACGGATATTGCTGGCACCACCCGTGACGTACTGAGGGAATATATCCATATTGATGGCATGCCGTTGCATATAATCGACACCGCCGGGCTGCGCGACACTCCCGATGCCGTAGAGAAAATCGGCGTTGCCCGTGCTTGGGAAGAGATCGAAAAAGCCGACCGCGTGCTGCTATTGGTAGATGCCTCCACTACCGATGCGACCGATCCTATGACTATTTGGCCAGAATTTGTCGCCAGACTCCCCGATCAAACACGCCTGACACTGGTGCGAAATAAAATCGATACCAGCGCCGAACCAGCGGGCATTGATTTATCCACAACCCCGCCAACGATCAGGCTATCCGCCAAAACCGGCATGGGTGTGGATAACTTAAAAACCCATCTAAAAGATATTATGGGCTTTTCTGCGACAACCGAGGGACGATTTTCAGCCCGCCGTCGCCATTTAGACGCCTTAGATCGCGCTATGGCGGCACTAGACACCGGACGTGCCCAGCTAGATGGCTACGGAGCCGGGGAATTGCTGGCCGAAGACTTGCGCGATGCTCAGCAGGCGTTAGGCGAAATTACCGGTGAATTCAGCGCTGACGACCTGCTCGGTGAAATCTTTGGCAGTTTTTGTATTGGTAAATAACACACGGCCAACCGGCTATTCGCCTACCAGCCACTCTGATCGATAGTCACTATCTGAGCCTAGCAGCGGCGTAATGTGGGCCATCGCCGCCGCTAGACGCTCATCCAATCCCCAAGGCGGGTTAATCACTAGCATTCCACTACCGTACATGCCATGGCTTTGCTCGCTTGGTGCATGGCGTTGAAGCTCGCTACGCCAAATTTTACGAATGCCGCTCTCCTTCAAACCGTCTAGCAGCGAGTGATGGTGGCCTGCTGGTAACAGTGGATACCACACCAGTAGCACCGCATGCCGCGCTTTGGCTAGGCTATAGGTCACCGCATCAACTACCTCTAAATATTCCGCTTTACGTTCGTAGCTAGGGTCAATCAGTACGCATAAACGAGGGGTTGCAACCGGTATTAGCGTACTCAAGCCTGTCAGGCCATCCCCATAAATTCGCTGCGCCTGCGGGGAAAGCAATTGGCTGCTTAAGTGCTCATGCTCACCAGGGTGAAGCTCAAATAACGTTAGGCGATCCTGCTCACGAAGCGCCTGAGAAAGCCACCAAGGTGAGCCAGGGTAATGGGTCAGCTCAGATGCATGGGGCTGGGCAGTTAGCAACGTGGTTAGCCAACCTCTCAATAAAGGGTCAGTTAGCTGTTCACTCGCTTTCCACAGCGGCCAAATGCCCTCACGGTATTCTTGAAGCCGCTGAGTCTCTTTGGTGTTAAGTGGATAGAGGCCTCGTCCCGCATGAGTATCTATATATGTAATGGCTGTTTTTTTACGTAATAGATAATCAGCCACCGCGTAAAGCGTTAAATGTTTCTGCACATCGGCAAAGTTACCGGCATGGTAAGCGTGTTGGTAAGACAGCATAGTCGCTCGCTAACAGAGAATCGAAAAAAGCCCGCTATGTGAGCATAGCGGGCGTTTATCGGCAATGCCGAGGTTAGCTTATCAATCGTTAGCGTTAACCCTGGCCATTCCCGGTGGGAGTCAAGGTAATTTCAACACGGCGGTTTTGCGCACGGCCTTGTTCAGAATTATTGCTAGCAACCGGCTGGTTGGCCCCGTATCCCATGGTGTTTAATCGAGCCGAGGATACGCCATTTTGGCTAAGGTAATTACCCACAGACTGGGCACGGCGCTCAGACAGGCGCTGGTTATAGTTTGCATCTCCGGTGCTATCAGTGTGGCCAGCAATATTGACGCGGGTATCCTGGTACTGGGTCAGTACATTCGCTACTTGGTTAAGAGAGTTACGCGCCTCGCTGGTAAGCTCAGCAGAGTCGAAACCAAACGTAACGCCGCTGGGCATATTAAGCACAATATCGTCACCGCGACGATCAATCTCAATACGCGAGCCCTGGAGATTTTGGCGCAGCTGTTGCTCCTGACGATCCATATACACGCCTATGCCGGCACCCGCTGCAGCACCTACCGCCGCACCAATCAATGCACGATCACGACGGCTAGTGCTGCCATCGCCAGACAGCGCACCAGCGGCAGCGCCAATAGCCGCGCCAATGCCAGATCCCATCGCAGTGCTAGAGCGCTGCGTCTGACCGCCATAAGGGTCCGAGGTAGCACAACCAGCTAACAAAATGGCTGCTGCCAGCGGGGTCAGTAGTCGAGAAATACGCATCACTCACTCCTTGATAATCTTCAGGGTAATAGCTTTATATATCGCTGATCACTCATCGCTTATTAATGTCAGCAATTCGTTCAAGAATAATAGACCTTGAGGCGATGCACGCAGCTTTTCGGGCATTTCCATTAAAAGTCCTTTTTCATACGCACTTTGTAACCGTGAAAGTAACACGTCTTGTGGCTGCCCTGTGTAAGCCGTCCAGACATCCATTGTGACGCCATCGGTTAAACGTAACGCATTCATCGCAAACTCAAGGGGTAGTTCCTGCGTTGCTATCGGCTGCTTGCCAGCCACAAAGCCACGCGGATCATTTGCACGGCGTAAATACGCCTCTGGCTGACGCGTCTTCCAGCGCCTTTCAATATGCCGCTGACCCTGGCTATCAACCGTCGTCAGTTTTCCATGCGCTCCCGCCCCAATTCCCAAATAATCGCCAAACTGCCAATAATTGATGTTGTGGCGGCTTTGTTGACCCGCTCGCGCGTAGGCGGAAATTTCATAGCGCCGCAAACCAGCTTGCTCAAGGCGTTGGTGGCCAGCTTCTTGAATGTCCCAGAGAGCCTCTTCTTCTGGTAACACAGGCGGATGAGAGAAAAACGCCGTATTCGGTTCAAGCGTTAACTGATACCAGGAGAGATGCTCAGGCTCTAGAGCCAATGCCTGTTCAATATCCTCCATCGCTTGAGTCGGGGTTTGTTTAGGTAACCCATGCATTAAATCAATATTGAGATTATCAAACCCAGCTTCACGCGCCTGGCGAACAGCATTGACCGCTTCTTGGCCGCTATGAATACGCCCCAACGCGCTAAGCTGCTCAGGGCGAAAGCTCTGAACTCCTAAAGACAAGCGATTGATCCCGGCTTCTCGATAACCAATAAAACGCTGCTGCTCGGTCGTGCCAGGATTCGCTTCAAGGGTAATTTCGATAGTAGAGGAGAACGGTAACCGAAGGCGTATCTCTTTGAACAATTGATCGTAAAAAGCAGGTGATAACAGGCTTGGCGTGCCACCACCAATAAAGATAGTTTGAATTTCTCTTTCACTTGCTAACGATAAATCACCCTCCAAATCATTGAGCAGGGCATTTAAATAAGCCGCTTCGGGCAACTCGTCATTACTAGGCTCATGGGAATTAAAGTCACAGTACGGGCACTTACGTACGCACCATGGCGTATGAATATATAGCGATAAGGGAGGCAGTAATTCAGCCATGCGCCACCTTCAACAGCTCAACCAAGCCCTGTAATGCTCGCCCACGATGACTAAGTCGGTTCTTGGTTTCACTGGATAGCTCGGCAACACTCATTCCTTGATCCGGTAGCCAGAAAAGAGGGTCATAGCCAAAACCGCCATTACCTCGTGGATGCGCCAGAATTTCACCTTCCCAACTGCGTTGCACGATAACAGGTACGGGATCTTCTGCATGACGCAAGTAGACCAATACGCACCAATAACGCCCACTACGTTGACCCTCAGCATAGCTGCTGAGCGACGTTAATAATTTCTCATTATTGCGCTCGTCACTTTTAGGCTCACCGGCATAACGCGCTGAATAGATACCTGGCGCACCATGAAGTGCATCCACCTCAAGGCCTGAGTCGTCTGCCAATGCAGGCAACCCACTGATTCTACTTGCCTCACGAGCTTTCAGAAGTGCGTTTTCAACAAAAGTAAGCCCTGTTTCCTCCACATCGCCTACTCCAAATTCGGATTGCGCACGAACATCTAACCCAAGGGGTGTTAGTAATTGATTGAATTCTTTTAATTTTCCTACATTTCCGCTGGCTAAAACTAAGGTATTTGACGATGCCATAACGATATCTCCGAAAAGGAAGGTAATGAGTTTACTTGTCTCAAATTTCTTCTAAAGCAAGCCTTTTGTTACTCAATGTAAACATGCAGATCTAATTTAAATATTCCTTATATTAAAAAATAAATAAATTTAAATCATATAGTTAACATTTATATTTCCAAAAAGCATATATATGTTCAAATTATTTTTGCCAAACAACTAATAACAAAACTTTACGAAATGTATCTTATAGGCAACACTTCTGAGAGCACCTGCTCACTCTTTCTTTCCACGAGGGCTTCCCAATGTCACAGGAAAAGACCATAGGTTTGGTGTATCTCATTACCGAAAAAAGTCCGCAATCACAGCTATTTGCAGACTATTTACATGATCACACCAATTGCTCAATTAGCATTTACTCGCCTGACGTCACCATACCCTCTTCACCTGTCGAAAAGCTGCTCATCCTAATTGATAGTGACCATATTAGTGTAGAGGCATTGCCAGAGTGGCAAGAGAAACTGCCAGAAGCGCTTACAAAAGTCCCCCTAGCCGCTTTCAATATTCGCGATATGGACCATGCGCTAGAAGCGCTCTCATGCGCTCAATTGAAAGGGGTATTTTATCGCAATGAGAGCTTAGAGGTATTTTGCAAAGGTATCCACGCGTTACTTGATGATGAGCTGTGGATGTCTCGAGATTTAATGGCGCGCCTGATTCTTTTTTATCGCAAGTATCAAAGCAACGCGTTCCGTCCAGCCTGTGGATTAACCAATCGAGAAATGGAAATTATCTCTTTATTAAGCGCGGGTTCTTCTAACCAGCAGATTGCCGACAAGTTATTTGTAAGTGAGCACACCGTCAAGTCTCATCTTTATAACATTTTCCGAAAAATAAACGTCCACAATCGTATTCAAGCACTTAACTGGATCCATCAGAACCTTGGACCAATTCTTCCTAATATAGAAACCGCACGTAGTTTACAACGTCATCGGTAGATTTTTAAAAGGGTATATAGCTATGAATTTACATCGCTATTTACTGGTCATTTTTATCAGTTTTCTTGCATTAACGACTGATACATTTGCCAATGAAAAAAACAATTCTCCCCGCGCATTAGCCGCCAACGAACAGGAAGAAGTTAACGCTATTAACCAACTATCAAGTCCGGATGGCCCAGAAATTCAAGGACAACGAAATAGAGGTAGTGAACTTACCGGCATCATGGTCGACCGTACCGTCACCATGGCAGGTAAGACCTTTTATCGCGCTTTCAGTCAGCGGGCAATGGATAACCTCATTATCGGTAATGCCACGATTACCATTCAAGAACGTCCCGATGCCCGCTGGGGCAGCCAAATTGCCATCGTGGAAGGCAATCGGATGTACTTCAGAACACAGCTCTCTCCCAGGATTAGCGAAGCTGACCGCGTAGCAGGAGAAGCTGTCAATATCGTTGAGGAGGCACTTCTCCAGCAGCAGCTGGCATCTGCTCTTACCTCAGATAAAGACTTGGGAAAAGAGGAGTTATTCTAATGAAAAACTATAGAAAAACAGCTTGCGCTACGTTCATAGTATTAATGGGAATAAGTGTTCACGCGCAATCAGGGGATTTAATTTATAAACCTATTAATCCTTCTTTTGGCGGCGACCCTTTTACAGGTAGTTACCTGTTAGGTAAAGCCCAGTCGCAAGATACCAATACAGATCCAAATGCACGTAGGGGGCAAACATTATCATCCACTGAGCGCTTATTACAAAGTTTAGAAAGTCGGTTGATATCACAGCTCATTTCCGATGTTAGCCGCGGTGAAGTCAGTGAAGGTAGCTTCGATAGCGATGAGTTCGGCGTTGTCGTAAGTGACAATAGCGGACAACTAATTGTGCGTGTTGTGGATAAAGTTACTGGAGATGTAACAGAGATTAGCGTTGGCGGCCTATTTAACCCTTAACAACAACATCGATACCAATCGCTAAAAAACCAGTAATAACGACTAACGCTATCTGCTTTGTCAGGGGATCATTATGAAAATTATCGCCTCAATTGTCATCGCGAGCCTGCTGAGTGGCTGTGCAGGAATGGTGGCAACGTCTGAAAATTTAGAAGGTGCTGAAGCAACACTCACACCTAGAGGAGCTACCTACCAGGATCTTGTATCGCTCCCGCCACCGTCAGGAAAGATATTTGTCTCTGTGTATGATTTTCGTGATCAAACAGGGCAATATCGGCCAGCCCCCGCCAGCACGTTTTCAACGGCGGTAACCCAAGGGGCTGCAGCTATGCTTACCGGGGCCCTATCTGACTCTGGCTGGTTTATCCCGCTTGAACGTGTTGGATTACAAAACTTGTTAACAGAACGCCGTATTATTCGCGCGGAGTTCGAACGCTTTGGGCAGCCCGATACGCTGCCATCGTTAAGAGCAGCGTCGGTGATGTTAGAGGGTGGCATTATTGCTTATGAATCGAACGTACGAACTGGAGGAGCCGGTGCCGAATATTTTGGCATTGGGGCATCAGGCCAGTACCAGGTCGATCAGGTGACGGTGAACTTACGTGCGGTGGAAATCTCAACAGGCGAAATATTAGCTAACGTCACCACCACCAAGACTATCTATTCCAAAGAGCTACGCGCAGGGGTTTATCGCTTTATTGATTTCAGGCGCTTATTAGAGGCCGAAGCAGGTATAACCACAAATGAACCGGTTCAGCTCGCGGTAATGTCGGCGATAGAATCTGCTGTCATTCACCTTGTAGCGAGAGGTATCGAGAATCGATTATGGAATCTTGCTCCCGGAACCAATATTCAAAACACCATTTTAGATGACTATCTTAATGCACCGATACCTATGCTTTAGTAAAAATTAATCAAGGGAACACTACTAAAATAAAACTATAAAAAACAATGGCCACTCGATCGAGTGGCTTTTTTTATTAAAACAGAAAACTCAACATAATTAAAACACTAGTACTATAAGAATCAAAAAAATAGAAAATACACAATATAACTTACGTTAAGCATATAACCACAGCATTAAAAAAACTTCCTATGGCGCCATTCTTAGAATGGTCCAAACTCAATCCATGAAACAAAAGGACACATTGAGTTTCAGAAGGAATTAAAAATGAAACATTTTAGCTATCGGCTCAGAACAACTACAACGAAAAAAACTCGTTGTCGTGCTGCGATCACGATAGCTATTGCTCTGCTGACTTTTTCTTCTGTGTTACAAGCCAATGAGAATGAAAGCGACTTATTCGATAGAAGTGCAAGAGTTACTCAGTTTGCGGCTATTGATAATGCCGCACTACACAGCAATCTAAGCATCATTCGTCAACAAGGTAACAATAATAAAGCAAGTGTTGCTCAGTCACGTTCAGTGAGTTATCAGCTCTCTAATTTTGCCTACGTCGATCAAGTCGGCAATGGTAATCAAGCAAGCATAATGCAAAGTAACGGAAATAATACCGGAATTATTTGGCAAGTAGGCGATGACAATACCGCCTCTATTAATCAGCAAGGTAATAACGTCTCGTATAAAGCCGATATTTATCAAAACGGATTTAAAGGTGACGTTTCGATTTCACAATCGGGCAGTGGCTTACGTGCTGTAAGTGTCCAGCAACAGAATCTTTCGGGCAATGCACGACCAGTCACTATCGATACCTACTGAGTCGCCAGCTGCTTCTCAGTAAACAACCAAAGCAAGTCGATCGAAAAAAAGGGGAAACACAATGAAAACTCAAATGACCGTTATCGCTGCTGCTGTTGCAATGGCTGTTAGTTTCTCTAGCCAAGCGCGTGACTTTGATAACTCTACAACAAACCCTGCTGCTAACGCAGGCTCAAACCCCGCGTTTGAAAATCAGCAAGATATCCGTGAGGGCATGAACGGCTTTGATCGTGATGCAATGCGGACTTCGCTTATTTTCCAGACTGGTAACAACAACATGGCTGAAACTGATCAGTATGATGATGAGCAATACTCCCGTGTTGGCCAGGAAGGTAATAACAACAACTCTTATGTGTATCAAAGCGGCGATCAGCATGAGTCGATTGTTTATCAGATAGGCAATCATAATGATTCAAACGTCGTGCAAGATGGTGGCAGCCTTAACGACTCTTATGTACGTCAACAAGGCGACAACAACAGCTCTAATGTTGCTCAATTCTTGAACACTGCGCAAAGCGACTCAATTATTGAGCAGTTCGGTAACGGAAACGATGCTGACGTTTATCAAGCATTAAATACTGACGAAACCTGGAGCTTTATCCATCAAGATGGCAACGACAATGAAGCCAATGTCCTTCAGGTTGAAGCAGATCTGAGCGCCTCCTATATTTTCCAAGGTGGCGACGGTCATATCGCGAATGTCTTCCAGACAGGCAATAGCAACGTGTCAACCATTCGCCAGAACACCGTTGGTGGTAGCGCAGCTTCAGCAACTCACTTCCAGGCGGGTAACAATAACTCTGCTATCTCTACTCAGTGGTAAACATCTTTGTGGGTACTTTTATAAATACTTTTTAAGTACTTACTTAGCTCAGGAAACCGCCCCTCTTTGGGGCGGTTTTTTTATTTAACGCACCATTACCGTTAACGTGCTGCCTTTTCCTTGGGTAGCAGAACGCGAGCGGTTACCGCCTTTAAGAATATCGACTTCTAGGCGATCATCTTCGCTGAGTAGTTTTACCGTCCCCTCTAGTGTAGTGCCTTCAAAGGTAAATTCAGCGGGCACTGTGCCGCGTGTTTCGGGGTGTTCAATGGTTTCATCGTTATGAGTAATGCGCCACTGGGCTGAGAATTCCGCGCCTGGTGTGCCGCCCATGGTGATATGAATCTGAGTCATATCTTGCTCCTGTGCGGCCGTCCCTGTTAGCGGTAGGCCAAAGGTGAGAACAGCGGTTAACAATAGGTTGTTAAAACGTGAAGAGTGCCAAGCTGGTTGTCGTTTCATAATGTGCTTACCTCACTAACTACAGAGCCGCTCGGTAGGAGCGGCTCTTAAAGTGTAGCAGGCGCTTTACTTGATGTTACATAACCGCAAAGGCTTTTTCCGCAGCATCCAACGTCAGCTGAATATCTTCGGGCGTGTGGGCACTCGACATAAAGCCAGCTTCATAGGCCGAAGGCGCGAGGTACACACCGTGATCAAGCATGGCACCAAAGAAACGACGGAAAGCATCGGGATTGCAAGCGGTTGCCTGCGCAAAGTTATCCACACGGGATTGCGACGTAAAGAAAACGCCAAACATGCCACCTGCGGATTGGGTCATCATCGGTACGCGGGCAGCGTTGGCACGCTCTTGCAAACCGGTACACAACGTTTGCACCCGTTGAGTCAACGCGTCATGGAAACCAGGCACCTTTAGCTTGGTTAGTAGAGCAACCCCGGCAGCCATGGCCAGCGGGTTACCGGACAGCGTACCCGCTTGATAAACCGGCCCCAACGGCGAGATATTCTGCATAATTTCTTGTTTACCGCCAAACGCCCCAACGGGCATGCCGCCACCAACGATTTTACCTAGGCAGGTAAGATCAGGCGTAACAGCGTAATGTGCCTGAGCGCCACCTAAAGCGACGCGAAAACCGGTCATGACTTCATCAAAAATCAAAATACTACCGGATTCATTGCACACTCGGCGCAGCGTTTCTAGGAAACCTGGCTGGGGAGGAATGCAGTTCATATTGCCCGCGACCGGCTCCACGATAATGCAGGCAATTTGCTCTCCGATCTCTGCAAAGCACGCCTCCACCCCTTCAGGATCGTTATACGAGAGCGTGATGGTATGCTCAGCCAGTGAGGCAGGCACGCCTGGCGAGCTAGGTTCCCCGTGGGTTAACGCACCTGACCCCGCTTTGACGAGCAATGAATCAGAATGGCCGTGGTAGTTACCTTCAAACTTGACGATTTTATCGCGTCCCGTTGTTCCGCGCGCAAGGCGAATGGCCGACATCGTCGCTTCGGTGCCTGAGCTGGTCATACGCACCATTTCCATGGAAGGAATCATGTCACAGATCAGATCAGCCATGGTGGTTTCGACAGCGGTCGGCGTACCGAAGGAGAGGCCGTTATCTAACCGTGCTCGCACGGCGGCCAGTACATCCTGATCGGCATGCCCAGTGATCATCGGGCCCCATGAGCCGATATAGTCTACGTAGCGGTTACCTTCCACATCGAATAAGTAGGCACCCTGAGCACGTTCCATAAAAACAGGCGGGCGATGGAGGCCTTTAAAAGCACGAACAGGGGAATTAACCCCCCCCGGAATGTGACGACTGGCGAGGTCAAATAATTCTGCAGATGTGGTCATGGCATCCTCAACATTAATGGCTTACTGCCAATGAGATCAAAAGCGTACGGGGCGTGGCAAGCGTTTCGGTAAACACTGTCCGCTAGGGGGTTGATAACCATGAGACAAACTCTCCCAGGTAAAGTGCTGGGCTTGCTCGCAAGCAGTTGGTAAGCGCTCACCAACGGCTAAACGAGCCGCAAGCGCCGAGGCCAATGTACAGCCTGACCCGTGAAATACTTCTGGCAAACGTGGCCACTGCCATTGGCGCGTGGTGTCAGGAGAGTGCAGCGTGTGCACAACCTGTTGCGTATAACCCGGGAGTGGATCGTCGGTGGCGGTCACAAGAACGCCTTGGCAACCCTGCGCCAGCAACGCAACCGCACGTGCAGTGTCATCCAAAGGATCTGTTATCTCAGGCGTCAGCGCAGCAAGTTCAAACCGATTGGGCGTTACTATATCCACAAGCGGTAGCAAACGCTCAATATAAAGTTGCTGCAAAGCGGGTGTGGATAACTTAGCGCCACCACCTGCTTTTAATACTGGGTCTGCGACGACAGGAATTCCTGGAAAACGGCGGATAATTTGTTCCGCTGCACGTAGCGTCGCCTCATCAGCCAACAGCCCCAACTTAATAGCCGCAATTTGCATATCACCTAATGCTTCCGCCATTTGCCTCATTACAGCAGGTTCTGCAGGCAGGGTGCGTATCACGTTATGGCAATTTTGAACGGTCAGTGCAGTTGGAATGGTAACTGCCCAGCCACCACAGGCGGCTATCGCTTCGCTATCGGCCACTAACCCAGCCCCCCCGGTGGGGTCATGGCCAGCTAATACTAAAACAACGGGAGGAAGAGGTCGGCGCATCAAAAGGGCTTCACTACCGCCAGAATAACGATTGCGATTAATGCAATCACGGGCGCTTCGTTAAACCAGCGGAAAAACACATGGCTTTTGGTGCAACGGGCTTGATCAAATTGCTTCAAATAAATTAAGCAAACATGATGATAGGCGATTAATAGTGCAACAAGCGTTAACTTAGCGTGCATCCACCCTTGGCTCAACCAATTGGGTACAAGATAAAGCATCCAGCCACCAAATATTAGCACCATGATCATCGATGGCGTCATAATCCCACGGTACAACTTACGCTCCATGGTTTTAAAGTAAGTGATCGCTTGCTCATCGCCTGCATCCCGCGCCATGGCGTGGTACACATACAGGCGCGGTAAATAAAATAGCGCGGCAAACCAGGTAACAACCGCCATCAAATGAATGGCCTTTACCCATAAATACATGGTCTCTCCTTAGGCGTTGGGCTCATTACTGGGAATCAGCACCGCGGGGGTCAGTGTAGTGATAATAACGTTCGATAGCGCCACGCGTAATGATACCTGAAATTCGCTGCTGCTTTGGCCGATAACCATGCACGACATAGAGTGCGCCTAGCGCATTGTCCTGAAGTTTTAGAAACGCTTCCGATAGCGTTGCTTGTAAGCCGATAGGTGCCATTTCAAGCCGCTGCCCAGGGATCTCAAGCAAATCGATGAACTCGTCTTCTGGTGGGGCTTCGTCTTGCAGCGCTTCATCATGCTCCAGTAACCAGCGCGCAAGCTCAGCGGCCTTCAGCGCCAACACGGGTTTTTCTGCACTAGAGCGCTCAATAACCAGCCATACAGGATTCGTTTCCAATAGGCGCCGTGCCTGATCAGGCGTAATCATTCGATCTGTGCGCACTAAGTGGCGCTCCATTACCGCCGGCACCGATACCCGCGAAAGTGCCTGCATTAAAGGTTGCTGTAACGGATGTAAGCCGTAGCGCACCGTGCTAATAAAAAAGCCCTCGCAACCGGTAAGCTGACGAGATGTTAGGCAAGCAACCACCACAACGAGCATGCCAGGCAACATGACATGTGGCGAATGCGTTAGCTCAAGCAGCGCCATCAAGGCGGCAAGCGGTGCTTGCAATACAGCGCCCATCATTGCCGCCATGCCCAACATGGCATAAATACCGGGGTCTGCCGCTTTATCTGGCCATACCCAACCGCCCAGCATCCCCCCTAAAGCACCGGTGGCAGCGCCAACCACTAGCACGGGGCCGATAATGCCGATGGGAACACCACCTGCCACGGTGAATGCAGTAATCAATAACTTAGCAATCATCAATGCCAACAGTACGGTAATCGCTAGCTGATTATTCAACATAGCCGCAACGCTGTCGTAACCAATGCCTTGCACTTCAGGAAACCACCACGCAACAGCGCCTGTTATCACCCCAACAGCACCTAACCTAAGCCATAGCGGCCACTGCTGTAGGTACTGACTGCGCGAAATATGAATAAATAAGCCCGCCAGCAGGCCGATCACCAAACCAATAATAACCACCCAAGGCACGTTCATTAGCGAGCCAAGGGCAACTTCAGGAATGCGAAACGCCGGTTCATTGCCATACACCAATTGAGCGACCAATGCCCCCATGGTAGAGGCGAGTATCACCGGCATAAAGCTCATCAGGGTGTATTCCATCATCACCACTTCCATGGCGAAAATCACCCCTGCGATTGGCGTATTAAATGATGCGGATATACCTGCCGCCGTACCGCAAGCAACTAGCACCCGTAAACTGTTATTGGGCAAGCGAAGCTTGAGACCTAGACCACTGGATGCCGCTGCGCCCAGATGAATGGCAGGGCCTTCACGTCCTGCAGAGAGACCACCCAGTACAGACACAACGCCCACCCACCACTGGTTAAGCCAGTTGCGCATAGGGAAACGCCCCTGGTGATAGGTGAGACGCTCAATCACATGGCCAACACCTAACTTACGGGCGGCAGCCTTTTGGCGATAGAGCAGTGTGCCAATCAACGTCACCGCAATCATCGGCAACAGTGCACGAAGCCATGGTGCGAGTCCTTCAAAAGCCTCTGGGTTGCCTTCAGGCATATAAAGGGCAGCGCCGACCTCTAGCAATAAGCGAAAAGCCACCATCACCGCGCCTGTGATCACCCCTGACACTAACCCCAGCACACACAGCTGAGGCAGGGCATCAACATTCGCCAGTTGGCGACGAAAACTTTCTAAGGTGAAATCTGACCGGGAAAAACGTGCCACAACGTCCGTCCTTGCGCCTATTATTCGTTTTTACGCATCATGTTCGCATTAGTGAACATATGCCTGTTTCCCTATAGCGCTCTTACGCGCTTGCTCTCTTGTGTATCATAGCTAGCTACAGTTCAACAGCCTGAGGTATCTCATTAGGCTGTTAATTATTGTTGGGTCTGACTGTGCATAATGCGCAAGGAGTGGTTTGTGATTAAGGTTGGCATTGTAGGGGGTACCGGCTATACCGGCGTTGAGCTGTTACGGTTACTTGCCCAGCATCCTCATGTAAGCGTAGAAGCCATTACCTCGCGCTCGGAAGCAGGCGTGAAGGTATGCGACATGTATCCCAACCTGCGCGGCCACTATGACGCCCTCACGTTTAGCGAGCCAGATGCCAAGGCACTGGGTGCACTGGATGCGGTATTCTTTGCGACCCCCCATGGAGTCGCTCATGCACTAGCGGGCGAACTGCTCGACAATGGCACGCGAGTAATCGACTTATCGGCTGATTTTCGGCTGCGCGACGCCGCCGAATGGAGCCAGTGGTACGACCAACCTCATGGCGCCCCGGAACTGCTAAAAGAAGCCGTGTATGGCCTGCCAGAAATGCATCGAGAGAAAATCAAAAAGGCTCGCTTAATTGCCGTACCAGGCTGCTACCCAACGGCTGTTCAGCTGGGCTATCTGCCGCTTTTGGAAGCTGGTTTGATTGACCCAGGCCAGTTAATCGCTGACTGCAAATCAGGCGTTACCGGCGCAGGCCGCGGTGCCAAAGTTGCCTCGCTACTGGCCGAGGCCAGCGAATCGATGAAAGCCTACGGTGCGTCTGGACATCGCCATTTGCCTGAAATTCGTCAAGGCTTAAGCGATATGCAGCCAAACGCCGTGGGGCTTACCTTTGTGCCGCACTTAACGCCGATGATCCGCGGCATTCATGCCACGCTCTATAGTACGCTAACTGAAGAGCCAGGCGATTTACAGGCACTCTTTGAGCAGCGTTACGCCCACGAGCCGTTTGTTGACGTCATGCCAGCAGGCAGCCATCCGGAAACTCGCAGCGTCAAAGGCAATAATACCTGCCGTATCGCTGTTCACCGTCCTGGCAATGGCAATACTGTCGTCGTGCTCTCGGTCATTGATAACCTCGTTAAAGGCGCATCAGGCCAAGCGATTCAAAACCTCAACCTCATGTTTGGCTTTGACGAAAATATGGGTCTCAACGCCCCAGCGTTGATGCCTTGAATCACACCAAATACCAGCATGCAGAGGGCAGCTCAAAGAGGAGGTCATTTGCCAGGGAAGGCAAATGTAGCGTCCAAGGAAGGATTCAAAGCGCCTCCTCGGCGAGCTGCCCTCTGCTTGATACCCCAACACAATAGTTGACCATTTTGCTGGGAATTACCCATAATCACACTCCGATGCCGATTATTTGTTCTTAAAGCTCGCGGGAGGTACCCATGAGCGGTGCAGAAGCTTTTGTTCCAACGCCTCTATTATTGTCCGACAGTGCCCGGAAGCGTATTCAAGCACTCATGGCAGAAGAGGCTAACCCTGCGCTGAAACTCCGCGTTTATGTCACCGGTGGTGGCTGCTCGGGGTTCCAGTATGGGTTTGATTTTGCTGAAAACGTGGCCGAAGACGACACGTTAATTGAATTTGGCGATGCGATCCTCGTCGTCGATCCTCTCTCGTACCAATACCTGGTAGGTTCAACCATTGACTATGAAGAAGGGTTAGCAGGGGCCCGTTTTCGTGTTCAAAACCCCAATGCTACGACCACCTGCGGCTGTGGAGCTTCCTTCATGGTCTAACCAACGTTGGTAACAACCCCCTCCCCGTGACTTGACGCCTTGGTGGTTTCTCGCCAAGGTTAAAAGGTCAATAACGGTTGCAGACGGAATTTATAAGCGTAAATCTTCTATAAATCGCGTCGCTAACCAAATAAAACACGGGGAAACGAATGAATTACCTACTAAAAAAATCTGTGATTGCTACCACCCTTGCACTGGGGTTAGGCAGTACCACTGTCGCGTTTGCACAAACACCTTCTGTCAATGTGGCCACCGACCCAAGCTTTGTGCCGTTTGAAATGATGGATCCGGAAACCGGCGAAATGATCGGTTTTGACATGGATATCATCAACGCAATCGCCGAGCGCGCTGGCTTTGAAGTTAACCTCACCACGATGGAATTCGCCGGCATCATTCCCGCCGTCCAAACCGGTAGCCAGGAAATTGCCCTTGCAGGCATTACCATTACCGAAGAGCGCACCGAAGTTGTCGACTTCTCTGATCCCTACTACGACTCAGGTCTGCAAATTATCGTACGCGCCGACAACGAAGAAGTCTCTTCGCTTGAGGACCTAGCGGGGCTCACCGTTGCCACCAAAATCGGCTCTACCAGCTACGATTTCCTGCAACAGGAACTCGGTGAAGATGCCGACATTACTCCCTATCCAGGCACCGCCGATATGTACATGGCGCTGTTAGGGCGCAACGTGGATGCCGTACTGTACGATGCCCCTAACGTTGCCTACTTCTCACAGACCCGTGGCGAAGGCCGTACCAAAGTGGTTGGCCCGCTGTATGAAGGCCAGCAGTACGGCATCGTTTTCCATAAAGGTAGCGAGTGGGTAGAGCCTACCAACGAAGCACTTGCTTCCATGCGCGAAGACGGCACCTATGATGAAATCTATACCAAGTGGTTCGGCGAAGCTCCCAGCGCTGAATAACCTCGCTGTTCGCTATTGATAACGAACACTTTTCATCTCAGGGCCGGGCGGCTATTCCCCCCGGCCCTGTGTCGTTGTTTATTTTTCTGGAGATAACGCGTGGACGTTAACTTTCAGTTTGATTGGTCGGCCGCATTTGGGTCGATCCCCTATCTGTTACCAGGCATTCCTTGGACGCTGCTTATATCGTTCGGCGGCTTAGCAATCGGCTTCTTTATTGGCATATTCTTTGGCTTATTGCGTATTAGCCCAGTGCGCTGGCTACGCTGGCCAGCAGTTTTATACGTCGAAGTATTTCGTGGCACGCCCATTTTAGTGCAGGTTTTGTTTATCTTTTATGGCTTACCCCAATTGCTGGGAGGCCCGATCAACGCACTCGTTGCCGGCATTGCCGCGATCGCCATTAACTCAGGGGCTTATATCTCTGAAATTGTGCGCGGCGGCGTGCAGTCTATCGAACGTGGCCAGCGAGAAGCGTCACTTTCGCTAGGCTTATCTCGTACTCAAGCTTTTCGCTACGTAATTTGGCCCCAAGCCCTGCGGCGCATGATTCCTCCACTGGGTAACCAGGGCATCATCAGTATCAAAGATACCTCGCTATTTTCAGTCATCGGGGTCGGTGAATTAGTCCGCCAAGGGCAAATCTATATTGCCACTACCTTTACCGCACTTGAGGTCTATTTCATGGTGGCGCTGATGTACCTTGCCATCACCTGGACTCTCTCTTTGATTCTGCGCCAAATTGAGCGCAGAGGCCTCGCAGGACAATAAGGAACGTGCAATGACCTCTACCCAATCGCCAATTGTGCGTATGCAGCAGCTCAATAAGCATTTTGGCAGCCTGCACGTACTCAAAAATATTGATCTCGAAATTGTGCCTGGTGAAGTCGTCGTTATCATCGGTGCCAGTGGCTCAGGTAAATCAACGCTCATCCGCTGTATCAATGGCTTAGAAGAGTTTCAAGCTGGCTCTCTTGATGTTGATGGCAACCAATTACTGCCCAACGGTAAAAGTAGTAAGGCGCTGCAAACTATCCGTACTGAAGTCGGCATGGTGTTTCAGCAGTTCAACCTTTTTCCCCACTTGAGCGTGCGCGACAACGTTACTCTTGCCCCCATGAAAGTGCGGGGATGGAACCGTCAGGATGCCGAAGAGACCGCTGAACGACTGTTAGAGCGCGTTGGTATTGCCGACCAAGCAGCTAAGTACCCAAGCCAACTTTCAGGTGGGCAACAGCAGCGTGTGGCGTTAGCCCGGGCATTAGCCATGGAACCTCGTCTTATGCTGTTTGACGAGCCTACATCAGCGCTTGACCCTGAAATGATCGGCGAAGTACTGGACGCCATGCGTGAACTTGCCGAAGAAGGCATGACCATGGTGATTGTGACCCATGAAATGGGCTTTGCCCGCGAAGTGGCAGACCGTGTCATTTTTATCCATAAAGGCGAAATTACCGAACAAGGTCCCCCCGAGCAACTGTTCGATACGCCACAACATGAGCGAACACAATCCTTCCTTGCACGTGTTTTGAAGCATTAATGTCGCAATTAATCTGACTTTTTTGCTCATTTTTGCCCCGCTAAATGGCCTGTCACCGCGACAGGCCATTTTTTTTGCCTGTGGATACTATTTTTTACACGCTGGGGCATATCGCTCTACGATGCCTACCATGAGCGCTAATAAGGTCTTTTGAAGATACCAATCGCACTTGTTCACAGGTGCGGTAACAAACTCGGTATGGGCCGGTGGATAACCCGTTGTTTGCTATGCTTGTGTGTAAGTTGCACTTTCATCCACAGGAGTAACACCGTTTCTACGCAGGTACTCCGCCGTTTAATCATGTAAAAACTAACAATTTAAAAACCTGAAAAATAATGATTTATTACAGTTATCAACAGATTTTGTCCACACCAGTAGTTACAACATCAACAGAACTTCTCTTATATATTTTTATTTTGTTATTAATAATAGATGAATGCTTCGTTTAGGGTGTGGAAAAACCTGACGGTTACCCACAGGAGGTTTATACTGGCGGGCTTACTCAATCAGTGAACCAATACTGACTCACATCATCCGTGCCGAATGGCACAAGACGAGGTGCCTCTTGAACTACCCCGACCGCTTTGACGTGATTGTCATCGGCGGTGGCCATGCGGGAACTGAAGCCGCATTGGCCTCTGCTCGTATGGGTTGTCAAACCCTATTGCTAACCCACAACATCGAAACGCTCGGCCAAATGTCGTGCAATCCAGCGATTGGTGGGATTGGCAAAAGCCACCTGGTAAAAGAAATTGATGCACTCGGTGGTGCAATGGGGCTAGCCACGGACTTAGGCGGCATCCAGTTTCGGGTATTGAACGCTCGCAAAGGTCCAGCCGTTCGAGCAACACGTGCTCAGGCAGACCGAGTTCGCTATAAAGCTGCTATTCGGGGAATGTTGGAAAACCAACCAAACTTAACCATTTTTCAGCAAGCCGCTGGCGATCTGATTGTGGATAACAACACTGTTCGAGGCGTTGTGACCGAAACAGGCATCCGCTTCCATGCGGAGTCCGTTGTGCTGTCAACCGGTACGTTTTTGGGTGGCGTTATCCACATTGGGTTAGATCAAAGCCGCGGTGGCCGCGCCGGTGACCCGCCTTCCAACGCGCTAGCTGAACGCTTACGCGCACTGCCGTTTCGCGTTGATCGACTAAAAACCGGAACGCCTCCACGAATTGATGCCAAAACTGTTGATTTTACAGCGTTGGAAGAACAGCCAGGTGACACCCCCACGCCGGTCATGTCGTACCTTGGTTCACGGGAGATGCATCCACAGCAGGTGAGTTGCCACATAGCGCACACCAATGAGCGCACCCATGAAATCATCATGGCGAATCTTGATCGCTCGCCTATGTATTCCGGTGTGATCGAAGGCGTTGGTCCGCGATACTGCCCATCGATTGAGGACAAAGTTCACCGCTTTGCCGACAAATCAAGCCATCAGGTGTTTATCGAGCCTGAAGGATTGGATACCCATGAGCTCTATCCCAACGGAATCTCGACGTCGTTGCCTTTTGATGTTCAGCTACAAGTGGTTCGCTCAATTAAAGGCTTAGAAAACGCTCATATCACGCGGCCTGGTTACGCTATTGAGTACGACTTTTTTGACCCCCGAGATTTAAAACACTCCTTGGAAACTAAATTTATCCACAACCTGTTTTTCGCCGGACAAATAAACGGTACAACCGGCTACGAGGAGGCTGGAGCTCAAGGGCTGTTAGCAGGCTTGAATGCTGCTCGCCGCGCCAAACAGTTGGAAGCATGGCACCCTCGCCGTGATGAAGCTTATCTAGGCGTATTAGTGGATGATCTGATTACTATGGGCACCAAAGAGCCCTACCGCATGTTTACCTCGCGTGCGGAATACCGTCTGCTGCTACGCGAAGACAATGCTGATCTGCGCTTAACGGAAAAAGGGCGCGAGCTTGGCTTAGTTGATGACAAACGTTGGTCGTCATTTAGCCAGAAACGCGAAGCCATCGAGCGGGAAACAACACGCTTAGCTACTGTTTGGGTACAGCCCAATACGCCAGCTGCCGCTAAAATCGCTGAAAAAACCGGTCGGCCGCTTCCTCGAGAGTACTGTTTAAGTGACTTGTTGAAGCGCCCAGAGCTTAGCTATGCAGATATTACATCGCTGCCTGGTATCGAAAGCGGCGGTGTTGACGATGACGCAGTTGCTGAACAGGTACAAATTCAAGCGAAATACCAGGGGTATATCGACCGTCAACAGGATGAGATCGATAAGCTCAAACGCCATGAAGCGACACCGCTGCCAGCCGAACTGGATTATCAACGGGTAGAAGGGCTATCCAATGAGATCCGCCAAAAGCTCAGTGAAACGCGCCCCGAAACCCTGGCGCAAGCCGCTCGGATTTCCGGCGTGACCCCTGCAGCGGTCTCTATATTGCTAATACATTTGAAAAAACGTCGCTTAGTCAGTTCTAGCGAGGTCATTAACGGATGAGTCGATTAACGCCGTTGATCAACAGCTTGCCTGAAACCGTTGCTCCCCGACTGGAAGAAGGATTAGCAACATTAGGAGTCATTGTTACTCCCCAACAGCGCGAACAACTACTTGGTTTGCTCGCGCTGTTGCACAAGTGGAATCAGGCTTATAACCTCACCGCTGTACGCGATGTTGAAGAGATGGTTTCACGGCATGTATTAGATAGTGCTGCTGTTGCCCCTTATGTTCATGGACCACAGATCCTTGATGTAGGTGCTGGCCCCGGTTTGCCCGGCCTTGTGCTTGCTATCTTGAAGCCTGAACTGCAGGTAACGCTACTCGATAGCAATGGCAAAAAAGTTCGCTTCCAACGTCAAGCAGTGATGGAGTTAGCGCTGACAAACGTTACCCCTACCCAAGCACGTGTCGAGCAATTCAATGGCCAGACGTTTGATCAAGTGATTTCCCGAGCCTTTGCCAGCTTGGTAGACTTTATCTCGCTAACCCGAGCGCTACCGGCAGCTCATGGGCAGTGGCTTGCTATGAAAGGCCCTAGCGCTGATGATGAACTGCGGGAGTTGCCTAACTACGTTGAGCTCCAGGCGCGTCACCTACTGCGTGTTCCCTTCGAGACGGCCGAGCGGCAGCTGTTGATTCTGACCCCAAAAGGAGTTGAGTAGTGAGCCAGATCATTGCCCTGACCAACCAAAAAGGCGGTGTGGGCAAGTCCACTTCAGCCGTTAATCTCGCCGCCAGTTTGGCAGCACTTGACCGTCGTATCTTGCTGGTAGATTTAGACCCACAAGGGCATGCCAGCATGGGCAGTGGTATCGACAAGTACGCGCTTGAAAAAAGTGTACTTGATGTGCTGCTGGGAGAAACAACCGCAAGCGACGCCATCGTTAGCGATTTACCTGTAAAATATGACGTCCTTCCCGGTAATGGCGACTTAACAGCCGCGGAAGTAGAGCTGCTCGATAGTGACCAGCGCCAAAGTCGCTTGTCGTTAGCACTGCAGACGGTGGCAGATGACTATGATGTCGTCCTCATCGACTGCCCACCGTCGCTGAATATGCTTACCGTGAATGCGTTGACAGCCGCCAATGGGGTGCTTATTCCATTGCAGTGTGAATTCTATGCATTGGAAGGATTATCAGCGCTGCTGGATACCGTTGAGCAGATCAAACAGAGTGTTAATCCTGATCTAGCCGTTTCTGGCATTCTGCGTACTATGTACGACAAGCGCACCAGTTTGACGCGTGAAGTGGACAAACAGCTGAGAGATTTTTTTGGCGATGCGCTGTTAAAAACAACCATTCCACGCAATGTAAAGGTTGCTGAAGCACCAAGCCATGGCTTACCTGTTACTCAATACGCACGTTTTTCGCGGGGTAGCCAGGCTTATCGTGTGCTTGCAAAAGAGATGATTCGGCGGCTATCGCTGTAACGTAAAAAGTACGAGGGGAAGCGAATGACGCGTAAACGCGCGCTAGGACGTGGCCTGGATGCCCTGATTGGTGCGGGCGCCCGTCGTCGTGACAGTTTAGATCTTACCGGTGGCGTGACGCTGGATGGTGAAGACACGTTGCTGCCTGCAGCGTCAACGGAAGAAGCGGCGGCTGAGCGGCTAGAACGGTTACCTCTTGGCCAACTGAGCCGTGGGAAATATCAGCCACGTCGCGATATTCAACCCGAAGCATTGGAAGAGCTTGCCGATTCCATTCGCGCACAAGGGGTGATGCAACCTATTGTGGTTCGCCCAGTAGGTGAAGAGCGCTATGAAATTATCGCGGGTGAGCGCCGCTGGCGTGCTGCGCAGTTGGCCGAATTAGATGTTATCCCCGCCGTTATTCGCGATGTCAGTGATGAAGTAGCACTTGCCCTGGCGCTGATTGAAAATATTCAGCGCGAAAATCTTAATGCCATTGAAGAAGCACTTGCCTTAAAGCGCCTGGGCGATGAGTTTGAGCTTACCCAGCAGCAAATTGCTGATGCAGTCGGTAAGTCGCGCACTCAAGTCGCCAATTTATTGCGCTTGTTAGCGTTAGACCCTGAAGTGCAAACGCTGCTGGAACGCGGCGATTTAGATATGGGCCATGCGCGAGCCTTGCTATCGCTTAACAGCACCCAGCAGCGCCAAATTGCCCATGAAGTGGTCAATAATGATTTGACCGTTCGTGACACAGAAGCGTTGGTTAAAAAAGTTCAAGCTAACCAGACACCTGCCCAGACACCGCCGCGTACTGCCAAAACACCGGATGTTGCACGACTTGAAACACATCTGGGGGAATTGCTAGGCGCGCCCGTTTCCATTGATCACGGGCAAAAAGGGAAGGGGAAGGTGACAATCCGTTATACCAGTCTTGAAGAGCTCGACGGGATTTTGGCGCATATTAAATAGCAGGCTTACTAAAATAGACGCTTATTTTAACCCTTTGGTCGCAAGTCGACACTGAATCGCGCGAAATCGGCGCAACTTCGGTTGAAGGTGTGATAGCGCTTCCCTATAATCGCGCAAGATTTGTGCAGGTAACTGATGATTTATTGAGCAGCAAGCTGTAAGCGTGACTTATTAATTGTGCTGGGGAATCATGTGCTGAAGATCTATCTGAAGAATTATGCAGCGACTTGAGGCCCAACGGCGAAAAGCTTACTTCTTCAGGCTGACAGCAATTCAGTTGCTAATGACGTTAGTCGGTATGCTATTGGCTTTCCCTGTTGCTCATATGGCAGGCGCATTGTCGGTAGCTACAGGAGCATTAGTAGCGCTGTTGCCGCACATTTTTTTTATACAGCGAATGGGAATTTTCCGAACAAGGCATCGCGCTCCGCGCGCAATGGACCTATTTCGCGCCGAAGCAGGCAAGTTTGGTTTGACGGTGGCACTGTTTTCACTGGTGTTCGTTGTAGTGCCCCCCTCAAACCCCGCTTTCTTTTTTTGCGCTTACGTTGCGATTGTTCTGACGCATTGGTTAGCACCATGGCTAATGCTTGGAAATCGCACAACTAATTGAGGTGACATGTCTATGGCCGCAGGAAACGAAGTCTCAACGACTTACTATATCCAGCACCACTTGCAGAACCTAACCTTTGGCAAGCATCCAGAAAATGGTTGGTCGCTGGCACATTCGGCGGAAGAAGCCAGCGAGATGGGCTTTTGGGCTATCCATCTGGACACCATGGGCTGGTCGATTGCGATGGGCTTGTTGTTTATCTGGCTTTTCCGTAAAGCTGGTAAAATGGCAACCACTGGCGTACCTGGCGGACTGCAAAATGCCGTAGAGATGGTGTTTGAATTTGTTGAGGACATGATCAAAGGGGCCTTTAAAGGGCATAACCCGATTATTGCGCCGCTTGCATTAACGTTGTTCGTGTGGATTCTCTTCATGAACACGCTGAAAATTATCCCGGTCGACTACTTCCCCGTGTTGTTCAGTAAACTGGGCGTCGACTACATGAAGATTGTGCCAACTACCGATGTTAATGCCACATTGGGGCTAGCGCTGGGTGTGTTCGGTCTGATTCTTTATTACAGCTTCAAGGTGAAAGGCGTTGGTGGCTTTGCCAAAGAGCTTTCATTGACACCCTTTAACCATTGGGCCTTGGTTCCATTCAATTTGCTGCTTGAAATCGTTGCCCTACTTGTTAAACCGTTCAGCTTGGCGATGCGTCTTTTCGGCAACATGTTTGCCGGTGAAGTTATTTTTATCTTGATTGCTATGCTGCCGTTCTGGGCGATCTGGGTACTCGACGTGCCGTGGGCGATTTTCCACATCTTGATTGTCGTTCTTCAGGCATTCATTTTTACCGTATTGTCAGTAGTGTATTTAAGCGCTGCGCACGAGCATCACTAAGACGTGCTGCTTGTTAGAGATTAACCCTTAACATCAACCCTCAACCTTGACCTTTAACTTGAAAAACTAGGAGCATTACCATGGAACTAATCTACATTGCTGCCTCCATCATGATCGGCTTAGGCGCTTTGGGCACCGGTATCGGTTTCGCTATCCTCGGTGGCAAACTGATCGAATCTACTGCTCGTCAGCCGGAGCTTGGTGACCAACTTCAAACCAAAACCTTCCTGATGGCTGGTCTGCTGGATGCTGTACCGATGATCGGTGTTGGTATCGCGATGTACCTGATCTTCGTTGTTGCCGGTTAATGACAGCTTAGCCGGGCGGCAGTCCCGCTCGGTTTTGTTTCACTCCGGTCGCCACGAACTTGTCAGAGGTACATCCCTGTGAATATCAACATGACGCTTATCGGGCAGACGATCGCCTTCGCGATCTTTGTCTGGTTTTGCATAAAGTATGTGTGGCCTCCGATCAGCAACGCGCTTCACGAGCGTCAAAAGAAAATTGCTGATGGCTTAGACGCAGCTAGCCGTGCTACTCGCGATCTTGAGCTTGCTCAAGAGCGTGCAGAGCAGACACTGCGTGAAAGCAAGGAGCAGGCTTCTCAAATCCTCGAGCAAGCCAACAAGCGCTCTGCTCAAATGGTTGAAGAAGCACGCGAACAGGCCCGCGCCGAAGGCGAACGCCTCATGGTTAGTGCACGTTCTGAAATTGAGCAAGAAGTTAATCGTGCAAAAGACGAGCTTCGTGCCCAAGTTTCTCATCTTGCCATTATTGGTGCCGAGCGTGTGCTAGAAGCTTCGGTCGACGAGAAAGCACATCGCAAGTTACTTGATGAGCTTGCTGCTGAACTGTAAGGAGGTGACCCATGGCGGAATTACTTACCGTCGCTCGTCCTTACGCTAAGGCGGCGTTTGAATACGCGCGTGATCATAAGGCGCTTGATAGCTGGACCCAAGCGCTTAGTTTTTTAAGCGCTGCGGTAGCTGACAGCGATCTACGTCGTCTGTTGGGTAGTCCAAAACTTGAAAACGACAAAAAGGTAGCGCTGCTTTCGGATATGTTGCCCGAAGAGCAGGAAGACCTGTCGCGTTTTTTGGATACCCTGGCTGACCAAGGTCGCTTGTTAGCACTGCCCTTCATTGCTGAACAGTTCGAGTACTTACGTGCTGAACATGAACAGCGTGTTGATGTGACGGTGACGTCAGCTTATAAGCTGACTGCCGCACAGCAGACCAAGCTAGCGAACGCGCTTAAGAAACGTCTGAATCGCGAAATCTCCATTACTACTCAAGTGGACAAGACGCTTATTGGTGGTGTCATCCTACGTGCCGGCGATACCGTTATTGACGGTTCGGTACGTGGTCGATTGAACCGCCTTTCCGAAGCGCTGACCGCTTGAGTCTGAGGGACATGGCATGCAGCAACTGAATCCTTCCGAGATCAGCGACATCATCAAGCAGCGAATTGAGAAGCTTGACGTCGCATCCGAAGCCCGTAATCAGGGCACCATCGTCAGCGTTTCCGACGGTATCGTGAAAATTCACGGCCTCGAAGACGCGATGTTTGGTGAAATGATTGAATTCCCTAACAGCATTTTTGGCATGGTACTGAACCTGGAGCGTGACTCCGTTGGTGCCGTTGTCTTGGGTGACTACCTGCAACTTCAAGAAGGCATGACCGCTCAGTGTACGGGTCGTATCCTAGAAGTGCCGGTAGGTCCTGAGCTGGTAGGTCGTGTGGTCGATGCGCTGGGTAATGCCATCGACGGCAAAGGCGATATCAACGCCAAAATGACAGATGCGGTAGAAAAAGTAGCGCCTGGCGTTATTACCCGTCAGTCCGTTGACGAGCCGATCCAAACCGGTCTGAAATCCATCGACGCCATGGTGCCAATCGGTCGTGGTCAGCGTGAGCTGATCATCGGTGACCGTCAGATTGGTAAGTCAGCCATTGCTATCGATGCGATCATCAACCAAAAAGGCAAAGGCGTTACTTGTGTTTACGTGGCGATTGGTCAGAAGCAGTCGACCATTGCTAACGTGGTACGCAAGTTAGAAGAGCACGGCGCGCTGGAACACACCATCGTTGTCGCTGCTGGCGCTGCTGATCCTGCACCGATGCAGTTCTTGGCCGCCTATTCTGGTTGCACCATGGGTGAGTACTTCCGTGACCGTGGTGAAGACGCACTGATCGTTTATGACGATCTGTCCAAGCAGGCTGTGGCTTACCGTCAGGTATCACTACTGCTGCGTCGTCCGCCGGGTCGTGAGGCCTATCCTGGTGACGTTTTCTATCTCCACTCACGTCTGCTAGAGCGCGCTGCGCGCGTTAATGCTGATTACGTTGAGAAATTTACTAACGGTGAAGTAAAAGGCAAAACCGGTTCTTTGACCGCACTGCCGATTATCGAAACCCAAGGTGGAGACGTTTCTGCGTTCGTTCCGACCAACGTTATCTCGATCACCGATGGTCAGATCTTCCTGGAAACCAACCTGTTTAACTCCGGTATTCGTCCGGCGATTAACGCAGGTCTATCGGTTTCTCGTGTTGGTGGTGCTGCGCAGACCAAAATTATCAAGAAGCTGGGTGGCGGTGTTCGTCTGGCCTTGGCTCAGTACCGTGAGCTAGCGGCGTTCTCGCAGTTTGCTTCTGATCTAGATGAAGCGACCCGTAAGCAGCTTGAGCATGGTCAACGCGTTACCGAACTGATGAAGCAAAAGCAGTACTCGCCGATGTCAGTGGCGGAAATGGCGCTGTCTCTGTACGCCGCTAACGAAGGTCACTTGGATGATGTGAGCGTCGATAAAGTGTTGGACTTCGAACGTGCTCTGCACGATTACATGAAGTCTGAGCACAGCGATCTGCTCGATAAGATCAACCAGACCGGCGACTACAACGGCGAGATTCAGGACGGCTTGAAGTCAGGTCTCGAGAAGTTCAAGGCGACTCAGAGCTGGTAATGTCCGGCCCGCCTGTGGGCGGGCTTGCATGCTTTCTGAGAGCCACGAACGAAGGGTAGATCGCTATGGCAGCTGCAAAAGAGATACGCACCCAGATCGGGAGCATTAAAAATACGCAGAAGATTACCAGCGCCATGGAAATGGTAGCTGCATCTAAAATGCGTAAAGCACAAGATCTGATGAAGGCTGGCCAGCCGTATGCCAAGCAGATTCGTAATGTGGTAGGCCACATTGCCGACGCAAATCCTGAATACAAGCACGACTACATGGTCGAGCGTAATGAGGTGAAGCGCGTTGGTTACATTGTGGTATCTACTGACCGCGGTCTGTGTGGTGGCTTAAACGTCAACCTGTTTAAGGCAGTGGTGAAAGATGCCGTTGTCTGGAAACAGCAAGACGCTGAGCTAGACTTCTGCGCCCTCGGCTCTAAAGCCGGCGCCTTTTTCCGCAACTATGGAGGCAACCTGGTTGCTGCCAAGAGCGGATTAGGAGAGTCGCCGACTGTCGAAGGACTGATCGGTAGTATAAAGGTCATGTTAGAAGCGTACGACGCAGGACGTATTGACCGCTTGTTTGTGGTGTATAACGAATTTGTTAACACCATGACGCAACGGCCCGTCGTACGTCAGCTTCTTCCGTTGTCGTCCGATATGGGCGAAGACGCGGAGCATGACGAAGAAAACGCCCGTCCCGGAAGCTGGGACTACCTGTATGAACCGGATGCCAAGGCGTTGCTAGACAGCCTGTTGGTTCGATTCATCGAATCACAGGTGTATCAGGCGGTAGTCGAAAACGGTGCGTGCGAACAGGCCGCCCGAATGATCGCTATGAAGAGTGCCACTGATAACGCGGGCAACCTGATCGACGATCTGGAGATGGTATACAACAAGGCCCGTCAGGCCGCCATCACCCAGGAAATTTCCGAGATCGTCGGCGGCGCTTCAGCCGTATAACGCCTAAGGAGCTAGCTATCGCAAAGGTAGCTCCTGGCAGACAGGTTTCATTTGCAGGTTTTTGAGAGGAACCAAGATGAGCGGACGTATCGTACAAATCATCGGCGCGGTGATTGACGTAGAGTTTCCGCGGGACTCTGTGCCCAAGGTCTACGACGCGCTGAAGGTCTCTAATGCTGAGACCATCCTCGAAGTCCAGCAGCAGCTGGGCGACGGCGTGGTGCGCACCATTGCCATGGGCTCTACCGAGGGCTTGAAACGTGGCTTGGACGTGACCAACACAGGTACCGCGATTTCCGTACCCGTCGGTAAGGAAACGTTGGGCCGCATCATGAACGTGCTCGGTGAGCCGATTGATGAAGCTGGCCCGATTGGCGAGCAAGAACGCATGCCAATCCACCGTAAAGCACCAAGCTACGCTGACCAAGCAGCGTCCAATGAGCTGCTGGAAACCGGTATCAAGGTTATCGACCTCGTTTGCCCGTTCGCTAAGGGCGGTAAAGTTGGTCTATTCGGCGGTGCGGGTGTAGGTAAAACCGTTAACATGATGGAGCTTATCCGCAACATCGCCACCGAGCACAGCGGCTACTCTGTATTCGCCGGTGTAGGTGAGCGTACGCGTGAGGGTAACGACTTCTATCACGAAATGACTGAGTCCAACGTTATCGACAAGGTATCGCTGGTTTACGGTCAGATGAATGAGCCGCCCGGCAACCGTCTGCGTGTTGCGCTGACAGGCCTAACCATCGCTGAAAAATTCCGTGATGAAGGCCGCGACGTTCTGCTGTTCGTCGATAACATCTATCGTTACACCCTGGCCGGTACTGAAGTATCTGCTCTGTTGGGTCGTATGCCATCTGCGGTAGGTTACCAGCCGACGCTGGCTGAAGAGATGGGCGTTCTGCAAGAGCGTATCACCTCTACTAAGACGGGCTCTATCACGTCTGTACAGGCCGTATACGTACCTGCGGATGACTTGACCGACCCATCGCCGGCGACGACCTTCTCGCACTTGGACGCCACCGTTGTATTGGCACGTTCAATTGCAGAACTTGGTATTTATCCTGCGATTGACCCGCTGGACTCTACGTCACGTCAGCTAGATCCGCTGGTCGTTGGTGAAGAGCACTACAACGTAGCACGTGGTGTACAGAACGTTCTGCAGCGTTACAAAGAGCTGAAGGATATCATCGCGATCTTGGGTATGGACGAGTTATCTGATGAAGATAAGTTGGCTGTATCTCGTGCGCGTAAAATCCAGCGCTTCCTGTCGCAGCCGTTCTTCGTTGCTGAGGTATTCACTGGTTCGCCCGGTAAGTATGTTTCTTTGAAAGATACGATTCGTGGCTTCCAGGGCATTCTCGCGGGCGAGTACGACAACCTGCCGGAACAGGCCTTCTACATGGTAGGCTCCATCGACGAAGCTGTCGAAAAAGCCAACCAGATGAAGAAGTAATCCCGTCCATTAGGGGGATTCGCTATGGCGAATAGCTTCACTTGCAATATCGTCAGCGCTGAAGATTCCATCTTTACAGGTACTGTTGAGATGGTGGTAGCTGCAGGTATTATGGGTGACCTCGGTATTTTGCCGGGGCACACCCCGCTGCTGACCGAGCTTCAGCCCGGTCCGGTACGCGTGATACACGATGGTGGCAAGGAAGAGAACTTCTTTGTCTCCGGTGGCTTCATGGAAGTACAACCGACCATTGTTACGATCCTGGCAGATGCAGCGACGCGTGCTAGTGACCTCGACGAGGCCGCTGCTGAAGAAGCGCGTCAGCAGGCGTTGAAAGCCTTTAATGAGAAGTCATCGGAGCTGGATTATACCCGTGCTGCCGCTGAACTTGCCGAAGCCGTTGCACAGCTGAGAACGATTCAGCAGCTGCGCAAAAAGGCGGGTAAAGGCTAAGACACGCGCTAGCGTGCATAAAGCGCTCCTTGAACCCGAGAGGGTTTAAGGAGCGTTTTTTTTGTCTGGTACTATGAAAAAGCGTATTCAGTGTCTGGACGCTCATCTGTAACACCTCATCTGCACACTGTGCGTCTGCACAAAGGGAGATAGCGATGTCATTGAACGATGAAGCCTTGCAGGAATTAAAAACCGAACTGCTCGACGAGTTGGCCAAGGAAGCGCCCAGTAAATCATTACTATCTTTGCGTTTGGCCGAAACCCGCTCGGCAGATATTGGTGAGGTAATTGAAGAGCTAATCGAAGACGATGAAGCGCTTTCGGCAGCGCTTGCCCTACTTGATATTCTTTCGACTGAGCGTGCTGCCAATGTCCTGGGTTATTTACCAGGAGAGAGCCAGCTTGAGGTCGTCGGTAAGCTGTCGGACACCCAGGTACTGAAGCTTCTTGAAGAGATGGGCTCCGATGAACGGGCGGATTTATTTAATCTCTTAGATGAGGACCGTCGAGAAGCGTTGTTACGCCGTATGGCTCATCAAGAGCGTGAAGATCTTAAACGCCTGGCAAGTTACGAAGAAGGTACGGCTGGCGCCATCATGACCTCTGACTATGTCGCCATAGCCAGTGGCATGACGGTGTCACAAGCCATGATGCGGGTTCGCCAAACGGCCCCAGATGCGGAAACGGTGTATCAGCTTTATGTACTCGACAGTAGTGGCCAGTTAATAGGCACTATGTCGCTGCGCCAACTGATGGTGGCACGCCCCGGGGCGTTAGTTGATGACATTATGATTAAAGACGTTATCAGCACACCGGTCGATGCAGAGCAAGAAGAGGTGGCGCGCATTGTGGCTCGCTATGACCTGCTGGCATTGCCTGTGTTGGATGCTGATGGCCGTATGGTAGGCATCGTCACCCACGATGACGCCATGGACGTTGCTGAGTCGGAAGCCACCGAGGATATCCATAAAGGGATGTCTATCGGCCAGTTAGAGGATGGTGTTAGCCGTGTGCCGCTATGGAGTCTTTACCGCAAGCGTGTTACCTGGCTGGTCCTGCTGGTATTTGCCAATCTTTTTTCAGGCGCTGGCATTGCTTACTTTGAGGACACGATTGCAGCCCAAGTTGCGCTGGTGTTTTTCCTGCCGCTACTGATTGGTAGTGGTGGTAACGCGGGAGCTCAGGCAGCGACGCTAATGGTACGCGGTATGGCAACTGGCGATATTGGCGTGAAAGACTGGAGTAAGATGTTAGGCCGTGAACTGCTGGTCGCTGGCTCTTTGGGCCTTACCATGGCAATTGCAGTCGCACCTATCGGGATTTTCCGTGGTGGTGAAGCGGTAGCCATCATTGTGGCGTTAAGCATGGTGACCATTGTTCTGTTTGGTAGCATGATCGGCATGTGCCTACCGTTTGTACTAGAGCGCTTTAAGGTCGATCCTGCCACTGCTTCAGCCCCGTTGGTAACCACGTTAATTGATGCCTCTGGGGTATTGATTTACTTCACCATTGCCACCGCCATATTAGCAAACGTATAGCTTGTGTTTATTAACGCATGGCACTGCTGGCTGCGCGGGTAATAAACATAACTTCTACGTGACCCAGCCACTCAATATCGCTGGCGAGCGCCTTTAGTTGGCTGGCTAGGCACTGGGGAGGCTGGTGTACGGAATCGCCAATAATCAGCGATACCGACACTTTATCGTCCAAGTAGTGGAGTTGCAGCTCGGTTAATGTGCGCCAGACAGGGTGCATATACCAGCGCTCATTCAGCGCGGCTTCTACTTCGGGCCGCAGTGGCAGGCCGGGAAGGCGACTGGGATCGCCTTCTCCGGCATCATCTTCGGGGTCAATGTGAAAAATAACATCGGTGAGCAACGGAAACTCATGCCGTAAGCGTCGACTTACTTCGTTGCCGATTTCATGGGCTTCAGACACGGTGATTTTTGGCCCGACCACCACATGTAAATCGACCATAACCCAGCCTGCCGACTGGCGAGTTCGTAAGTCATGGACACTGTCGACTCCCGGAACGCTTTGAGCAACATCATGCATTTGCCGTTGAACGCTTTCAGGTAGTGCGGTATCGACTAATTCTCTGGCTGACTCCCAAAGTAAATCCCAACCTACTTTGCCAACTAATAAGCCAACAATGATGGCGGCAACGGCATCTAGCCAGCCTAAACCAAACTGCGCACCAATTAATGCAACCAACACCACTGCAGTGGAGAGTGCATCGCTGCGCGAATGCCAAGCGTTTGCTTCCAGCAGCTTAGATTTAACGCGTTTAGCAACGCGCATGGTATAGCGAAAAATCCACTCTTTACTGAACAAGGCGATGACGGTAATCACAATAGCCACCAAGCCTGGAGCCTTAACCTCAGTACCACTAAACAAACGATCAAGGCTAGACCAGGCGATACCACCCGCCACAAAGATCAGTACGCTACCCAACAGTAACGTGGTTAGGGTTTCGATACGGCCATGACCATAATGGTGATCATCGTCGGGTTCCTGGCGGCCGTAGTGAATAGCGGCTAGCACAAAGCCGTCGGTCACAAGATCTGAAAGTGAATGGATACCATCGGCAATCAACGCTGCCGAGCCTACCCAAAAGCCGACTACAACTTTAACAATGCTCAACAAGCCATCCAGCCAAGCGCCAATATAGGTAACACGCTTGGCTTCTCGGCTATCTAGCTCATGCTTGGGAACCACTGGAGATTCTACGGTCTGAGTCATGAGGGACCTTGCTGGGGCACATGCTTCCAATAGCTGACTATTGTAGCGCACAGTGCCTTAGCGCTATAGCTTCTTGTGCGTTTGCCCCTATGCTGGATGCGGACAATGAATTAAGGGATGTGTATCCTTAGCGCCATTGCGAGCGCATGAATGTCACAAAGCACATAAATATCATTAATAGTTAAGCACGGGATAACCCATGGATTGGTTACAGGTAGTTGTGTTAGCGGTAGTTCAGGGGCTCACAGAATTTTTACCCATATCGAGTTCGGCTCATCTGATATTGGTACCTGTTTTGACTGCTTGGGAAGACCAGGGGCTAGCCTTTGATGTGGCGCTGCATCTTGGCAGTTTAAGCGCCGTTGTGATCTATTTTCGGCACGAAATTGGCAGAATGATCGCTAGCAGCTTGGCCGCACTTCGCGGCCAAGTGGTTAATGATGATGCGATGTTGGCGTTTTGGGTCGTTATTGCCACCTTGCCAGTGTGTATTATCGGGTTTCTGCTTCACGATGTGATCTCAGGTTACATGCGCTCTACGCTGATCATTGGTGCCAGTTTGATTGTTTTTGGTCTGCTGCTTGGTTACGCAGACTGGAAAAAACGCGGCACGCGTAGCGAATACCAAATGACGTTAAAAGATGTGCTTATCATTGGCGGCGCTCAAGTATTGGCACTCATTCCAGGCACCTCGCGCTCAGGCATCACTATTACAGCGGCATTAATGGTGGGGATGAGCCGAGAGGGCGCAGCGCGGTTTTCATTTCTACTGTCAATTCCTGTGATTGTGCTGGCGGGGGGGCTTGAGGCAATAAACTTACTGAAGGACCCTCAGTTAATTGATATACCGGCCATGTTGGTGGGTACTTTACTCTCGGGTATTAGCGCCTATGTGTGTATCCACTACTTCCTGGTTGTGATTAAAAAGCTAGGCATGCAGCCATTTGTAGTATATCGGGTGCTGTTTGGGGCTTGGTTGCTATGGTTTTTCCACTTCTAGTTGTTTCAGTGATAGAGGTTTTCCATTGTTAACCCAGTGCGTTTTATTCAAGGAAAAATAAAATGAAGATTAATTCTCGGTGGTTAAAATGTTCGGGATTATTGCTCATTGCTGCTGGGGCATTAATGGGGTGTTCAGAAAATGATCGGCCTTTAGATACCCCTGTTCGCTTTGAAGGCGGTATTTTTGGGACGTTTTATCAAGTCACCATTGCGGACCCGCTAACCCAAGGCGAGGCGAATGCACTGGAAGAAGGTTTCCTAGCGGAGCTCAACGACGTTGATCAAGCGATGTCGACTTACCGTGATGACGCCGAGCTTGTGGTGTTTAATGATGCTCCCCTTAATGAATGGCAACCGCTGTCTAACGAGTTAATTGAAGTACTTGCGATTAGCCACTCGGTATCAGAAGCAAGCAACGGCGCGTTTGATATTACCGTTGGCGATGTGGTCAATTTATGGAGTTTTGGCCCTGAGGCACGTCCTGAAGAGGTGCCTTCAGACGCGGAGCTTAGCGAACGCATGGCCACAATTGGCTACGATGCAGTTGAAGTCGATACTCAGCTTATGCAGGCGCGACGCTCCCGTGATGTGTTTGCTGACTTATCGGGTGTGGCTAAGGGACATGGCACTGACCGCGTTGGGGCATACCTGGATCAGCAGGGGATTGAAAACTATCTGGTCAATATTGGTGGCGAATTAATTGCCCGTGGATACCGTGACTTAGAAGAACAAAGCCCTTGGCGTGTTGGGATTGAGGTACCCCATAACGGCGTACCAGAAGCGCAGCATGTTATTCCTCTTGAAAATATGTCGGTTGCAACATCGGGGGATTATCGCAACTATTTTGAAGTCGATGGTGAGCGTTTCTCCCACACTATCGATCCTCGCACCGGTCGGCCGGTTAAGCATCAATTAGCGTCCGTGTCGGTTTTTCACCCCTCTAATGCATGGGCCGACGCGTGGTCCACGGCTATCTCAGTCGCAGGTAGCGAAGAAGGGATGCAGATGGCAATTGAGAATAATCTCAATGTATTGATGTTAGTGAAAGAGAACGATCATTGGCGAAGCGTGGCCAGCCCCGCCTTCGTGGAATACTTCGATGAAGCGCTTATCGATGAACTGGGTATTGAAGCCTGGGAAGCTCCCGCCGCCAACCGCTAAACCGTTACAGGTGACTAAAATGCAAGACCTTGATGTCGTTATCCTTGCCGCTGGAAAAGGCACACGTATGCGTTCACAAATACCCAAAGTGCTGCATACGCTGGCAGGCAAATCGATGGTGCAACATGTGTTAGATACTGCCAATGGTCTTACGCCTACTCGCACGCATGTCGTGATTGGCCACGGTGCTGACCAACTACGCGAAGCGCTGGCAGAGAGCAATGTAACGTTTGCGGTTCAGGAAGAGCAAAAAGGTACCGGCCATGCGGTTGCCCAAGCGCAGTCTCAATTAGGTAATGGAAACGTGTTGGTTCTGTATGGCGATGTGCCTATGATCCGCCGTGAATCACTGATAGCACTTCTCAGCCACGTTGATGAGCAGCACATGGGGCTGCTAACCGTTACGTTGGAAGATCCGTCTGGTTACGGACGTATTGTGCGCAATGATGACGGTGAGGCAGTGGCTATTATTGAGCAAAAAGATGCCAGTGCCGACCAGTTGGCCATTACCGAATGCAATACCGGCATCATGGCGATGACCAGTGCTCAGCTTAAGCGGTGGCTACCACAGCTTTCTGCCGAAAATGCCCAGGGCGAGTACTATCTAACGGATGTGATTGCGATGGCGGCAAACGAAGGCATTAAAGTGTGTACTGCCCAGCCAGCCAGTGCCGTTGAAGTGGAAGGCGTGAATAACCGCTCACAAATGGCGCGTTTAGAGCGCGCTTATCAACTGCAGCAAGCCGAGACGTTAATGGCCCAAGGCGTTGCGTTGGCCGACCCGGAAAGAATTGATATACGCGGTAAGCTCACCTGTGGTCATGATGTGTTTATCGACGTGGGCTGTGTGTTTGAAGGTGACGTAGAGCTGGGTGAAGGGGTGCGGATTGGACCTTACTGCGTGATTAAAAACAGCACGATTGGCGCTGAAAGCGTTATCGACAGCCATAGTGTGATCGACACAACCGTCGCTGCTGGTTTGAACCAAGTTGGCCCCTTTGCACGGCTACGCCCTGGCACACGCCTAGCAGTCAAAGCCAAGGTAGGAAACTTTGTTGAGACCAAGAATGCTGATGTTGGTGAAGGAAGTAAAATTAATCACTTAAGCTATGTTGGTGATGCCCGCTTAGGTCGTGATGTGAATGTTGGTGCAGGCACCATTACGTGTAATTATGATGGTGTAAATAAACATCGCACCGAGATTGGTGATAACGCTTTTATAGGTTCTAACAGCGCCTTAGTGGCACCAGTGACGGTGGGTAAAGGAGCGACTGTAGGTGCAGGCTCCACCATTTGCAAAGATGTAGCAGAGCATGCGTTGGCGGTTACTCGCAGCAAGCAACTAGAAAAAGCGGGTTGGCCGCGCCCCGTTAAAAAAAGCTAACTAGGTTATTTTCTAACTGAATTGTGAGCTTCTAACAGTGCTTTACAAGATGCGGCTATTTGCCGCATCTTTACCTTGATCGCTGCGTTGCAGCACGTAATTAGTGTGCTTATCATCGTGGCGGTCTTTCTTAACCCTGCCAGGATCACTTTACTATGAAACCACCTAACGTCCTTGCAATGCGGCAGTCTACTTGCCGGTTTGCTTGGTTGTTGATCGCGCTATGTTTGTTTGCTTTTCCCACCCTCTCCTATGCCTCTTCTGGTTCTTTAGATCTTACCGCTTCGTTTGCAGGTATTGCCTCTGTTGTCATCTTCGTTCTTGCCTATGCCTTGGTAATGAGCGAAGAATTGATTCATATGCGCAAATCTAAACCAGTCCTGGTGGCCGCTGGGCTTATCTGGGCCCTGGTGGCGTGGGTCTATGTACAAGCGGGCATGCCGCAAGAAGCGGAAGCTGCTTTTAAAGAAACGCTGCTTGAATATACCGAGCTCTTGCTGTTCTTACTGGTAGCGATGACCTATATCAATGCCATGGAAGAGCGTCGTATCTTTGATGCCCTGCGGGCATGGCTAGTTCGCAGAGGCTTCAGCTATCGTAGCCTGTTTTGGATTACCGGCTGTCTTGCCTTTGGTATTTCTGCCATTGCCAACAACATGACCACGGCGATGTTGATGTGCGCGGTTGTGTTGAAGGTAGCCGAAGGTGATAAAAAGTTTATTAGTCTGTGCTGTGTCAACGTGGTGGTAGCATCAAACGCAGGCGGCGCGTTCAGCCCGTTTGGTGATATCACCACGTTGATGGTGTGGCAGGCGGGTCAGGTACCATTTGGTGGTTTCTTTGCGCTATTGATGCCAGCCATCGTCAACTTTATGGTGCCAGCGGTGATTATGAATTTCTTCATCGTTAATCGTCAGCCTGCATCGCTCAAAGAGAATGTTTGGCTTAAACGTGGGGCGCGGCGCATTATCGCGCTGTTTTTGATTACTGTGGCGATCTCAGTGCTGTGTCACTCGGTGCTTTATTTGCCCCCGGCAATGGGCATGATGTTTGGCCTTGGCCTGCTGCAGTTCTTTGGTTACTACCTACGCCGCAGCTTGCCGCGTTCCCTGGAGCGCAAACGTGAGCGTTACTCACGTCGCGGCGATTGGAAGAAGCTTGAGCAGCTGGGCAGTGTGGTGCCTTTTGATATCTTCAGCCGTATTGCCCGCTCAGAGTGGGACACATTGTTATTCTTCTATGGGGTCGTGATGTGTGTTGGCGGCCTGGGTTTCATGGGCTATTTAAGTCTATTGTCAGAAACCCTTTACGGTAGCTGGAACCCGGTGTGGGCTAACGTCGTGCTGGGGATGATTTCAGCGGTCGTTGATAACATCCCAGTGATGTTTGCGGTACTTTCCATGGCACCGGATATGTCGGAAGGCAACTGGTTGCTGATTACCTTAACCGCCGGTGTGGGCGGTAGTCTGCTTTCGATGGGATCTGCAGCGGGAGTAGCGTTAATGGGCCAAGCTCGGGGCATTTATACCTTTATGGGGCACATCCGCTGGGCACCCGCTATTTTGCTGGGCTATGCCGCCAGCATTGTGGTTCATCTATGGATTAATGCAGCGCTGTTTTAAATGAGCGGTTAATTCAGATAGGTAAAACAAACGCCCCTTATCAATTGATAAGGGGCGTTTTGGTAAAGGCTATCGGTGGACTTGGCCAGTTAGGCTTCGAGACTATAAATCGTGCCCGGTAATGACTTTGCAAATATCGGCAAAGCTACTAGCAGTTGGCACTGTTGAAGAGGTGACCTGCACCGTGGCTTTATTGCCCATGGCGTGTTGTATATCGGTGGCAGAAATAATGCCGCGCACGCTTAATGGTTGATTTTGTTTATGCTCAGTAATCAACAGGTGCTGTTCTGTAAAACGCTCCATGGAGAGCACAAGGTCTTCAATCGTTAATGAGTTAAGTTGCTCAAAGGGCATTGCACTAAGCTTTTGCCAGGGCGTCATAATCATATCGGCTGTAATTTCTGTACGATCAAGGTTTCTCTGCTGCATCGCCAAGTTAATACGCCGTGTTCCGATGACTTCTTTGGCGGTGAGCACACCAATGCAGTGGTTCGCTTTGTCGAGCACAAACAACAGGCGAACACCACCATGGCGCATTTTTAAATGGGCATCGTCGATGGGCATATCAGCGGATACTGACTGAGGCGTGACCTGAGTAAAATCTGTTAGCACCGACAGCGCAGGGCTTTCAGGTGTTAACTGCTTTGCTGTTGGTGTGATAAGCAGTGGCGTTTCACCGAACTGGATAAGGGGTTTGGGGGAGTGGACAAGCATATTCATTCAGGGAATCTCCGTTATGTGAATCGATAGGTCGTTAACGGCATTGCCTATCTTGTACTTTCACACTTGCACGGAATTCTTATGGGAATCTTAACAGCTCTCTTATGGCTGATTATTTTTTGGCTGGCGTTGTGATAGGGCATCCCGGATAAAGGATGCGCGGACGCGCAGCCCACCATCTGGCGCGTCATCAAGTTGCAGGCTGCCTTGATGGCGTTTGACCAAGCGCTCGACAATCGATAGCCCCAATCCCGCGCCAGCACTAGTCCCTGCACGTTGGAAACGCTCCATCACCCGGCTGCGTTGCGCTGCAGGGATACCGGGCCCTTGATCATCAACAGTGACGATAACGTCTGTTGTCGATGCCTCAAGTGTGACCGTGATAGTACCTTGCGCAGGCGAGTGTTGAATGGCATTACCGACTAGATTTTGCACCAGGGTTTCGATAGCGCCGGGTTCTTCTTCTATTGCCCAGTTAGCTGAGTCATCCGCGTCCAGTAATAGATGTTGATGTCGCTCTGCGGCTAGCGGAGAGAGCTTTGCCAACGTTTCGCGCGTTTCATGTAATACATCGGAACAGCGATACTCGGGTAATGGTTCTTCTTCGGGGTCTAGGCGTGCCAGGGTTAATAGCTGTGAGACTAGCCGCGTTGAACGGGCTACTCCATTGCGTAAGTGGTGCAGGGCTTCCTCTCGGTCATCGGCGTTATCAGCAGTGAGCGCATTTTGCGCATGCAAATCAAGTACTGCCAAGGGAGTGCGTAGCTCATGAGCCGCATCGGCAATAAAGCGTTTTTCGCGAATACGCAGTTGGCGGAGCCGTTCCAACAGCCGGTTTATGGCGCCAGAAATGGTCTCCAGCTCTAGGGGAAGTGGGTGAAGCGTCAGCGGTTTTAGATGGTGGGGATCGCGGGCGCGGATTTGCTCTGCCATTCGCGATAAAGGAGCGAGTCCCCAGCCGATCGACCACCAAAGTAATAGTGTCAGTAACGGTAGGCCAATAAGATCAGGTAATAAGGTGCGTAGTGCCACTGTACTGATCAGTTCACTCCGCGCGTCTTCTCGCTCGCCCACCACCACACGTTTGTCTGTGCCAGTAATTTCTAGAACGTAGATACGCCAGTCATGCTGGTTTACCGACAGCGTTGAATAACCTGGAGGTTGCTGGGTAAGCGGTGTGTCGGGGGCGCTGGCGGAACGCAGCAAAAGGCGGTCGCCTTCCCAAAGCTGAAACGCCAGCTTGCTTTCATAGCGATGGCCTGCAAAACGGTTATCGGAGTGCTCGGCACGTAGCAGCGCGCCCTCCACGCTATTTAATAAAAGCGTACGGTCGCTATCAGGCAGTGGTGCCTGTAGTAGCCCTTCTAGCAAACGGGCATTTTGTGCCAGGCTAGCATCATGAAGTTCTTCAATCTCATGGGCAGCATAGCGATAGCTAATAAAGCCAATCACTAACATGCTCGTGCCAAACACAAGCAGCGCAAGCCCCAAGGTGCGCTGTCGAATAGAACTCATAGGCTTGCCTTGGGCAATTTAACCATTACGACTTATCCATAACATAGCCGATCCCTCTTACGGTGCGGATGACTTCAGGAAACAGCTTTCGCCGTAAATGGTGAATATGCACTTCGATAGCATTGCTTTCGACATCTTCCTCCCAGCCATAGACTAATCGCGTTAAGGTATCGCGGGTGAACACGCGACCTGGGTGGCTCATAAATTCCTGCAGTAGCGTCAGCTCACGGCGCGAAAGCGTGATCATTTGATGCTGATAACTCACCTGTAAGGTCTGTGGATCCAGGCTAATTCCACGACAGGCGAGCAAGCCGCTGGTTTGTCCTTGGCTACGGCGCAACAAAGCACGTAAACGTGCTTTTAATTCTGCTACTTCGAAAGGTTTAGTAAGGTAGTCATCGGCACCCGCATCCAACCCTTCGATACGGTTATCCATCGCATCACGGGCAGTCAGAACCAAAATCGGCAGCTGACTGCCATGCTGACGAATAGCGCGCAGCACTTCCATGCCATCAATCGTCGGCAAACCAAGATCTAGGATAACCGCATCAAAGGGTTCATTTTTAAGCGCGTGGAGCGCGTTATTGCCATCGGCTAAATGATCTACCGTATAGTGCTCAGGTTTTAGCGCCATACGAATCCCCAACGCCAAACTCGGGTCGTCCTCAACCAGTAAAATGCGCATATCGATGGATGACTCCTTTCATTCACGGCGGGCTACTCAGGAACGTAACATGACACGTCATTCTTCTTTCGGCCACCGCTCCTTAGCCTGCGTAGTAAAGCAGTGCCCACCTGAACAACGGCGTGAAGCATTACTGCATTTGGCTGCGGTGTATGACCCTGCGCAGCAATCTGCATTACAACATGCCTTATCAACCATAAAAGCTAGCTGTGACGCTGTTTGGCAGGGCCTTTGGATAGCCACCCAAGCGGGCCATATCGAATCCGCCGCTTGGGTGCAGCCACTGGCTAATCAAATGGCAAAGCTTTGGTTGCCCAGACAACATAATTCGGCAACTGATGCGTTGTTGAAAGCTTTGCAGGGCTGGGTAAACGAACAACCGATAGCGCTATGTCATGTGGCGTTAACCGACGATGCGCCCCACTGGGAAACGCCCCTAGTCGCCCACAACATGCGGGTACTTGCCACTCTGGAACACCTTCTATGGCAGTGCCAAACTGTTCAGCCACTCGCTAACTTGCTAACCCTAAGCCCCTTTGCTGAATTGTCTCCCACGCAACAGCGGGCACTGGTAGCGAACGTCAGTGAAGGCTCGTTAGACTGCCCAGGGCTTCGTGAAGCGCTCACCATTGACACCTTGCTTGCTGGATTTTATGACCAAGCGCCGCAGGCTCCAGAGCACTGGTATCAAGTGCGGCATCAGGGGGAAACCGTTGGCGTGCTATTACTTGCTCCTAACCATACGACCCAGCGTTGGTCATTGCAGTTGATGGGGCTGTTGCCTGAGTGGCGTGGCGGGGGAATGGGCAAGGCAATGATTCAACAAGCGCAGGCGTTGGCTAGCCAGTCGGGAGCCAGGGACATTACGCTGAGCGTTGATGCGCAGAATATCCCCGCAAAGCGTATATATGCTCAGGCAGGGTTTACGCGTTATGCTCAGCAGCGTTTACTGGCCTGGTGTTAACTAGGCGATCGTTGGCACCTTTTTTAAACTGCTGAATAAAGCTCAGAGTACGGCATAGGTTGAATTGCCGCGCTTAGTAGCATTTTCTTACGCTTAGCGTTCTCGGTATACTAATGCGATATGCACGTCTTGGCGTCTCGGTTGCCGCAGGTTGATGATGTCGCTGCCGCGCGCAGGGGTTAAGCACAAAACGTTTTATGACAAAACTCAAGAGGTGGTGAGAGTGAAATCTAAGCTGATCATGAGCGGGCTGGCGGCCCTAGGCGTCATGGCAGGCACATCCGGTGCTTATGCCCAAGACGCAGCACGTGACGCAATCGCTGAGCGCCTAGCGCCGGTCGGTCAACTTTGCTTGCAAGGCCAAGACTGTGGTACCGCAGCAGCACCGGCCGCCGCTAGTGGCGGTGGTGAAATTGATGGCGCTGGTATCTATAACCGTATTTGTATGGCGTGCCACGAAACTGGCGCTGCTGGCGCTCCGGTGCGTGCTGATGAAGCCGCATGGGCTGAACGTACTGAGCAAGGCTTTGCCACGTTATTAGAGCATGCCATCAACGGTATTGGTGCAATGCCTGCTCGAGGCGGCAACCCCAACCTTTCTGACGAAGAGATGGAAGCGGCGGTAGCTTACATGGTTGAGCCTGTCATGGAAGTTCCCGAGCTAGGGGGCGGTGAAGAAGAAGCGTCTGCTGAGGCGACTGAAGAGGGTGCCAGCGACGATACGGCCGTGACAGAGGATAGCGGTGCCGGTGAAGAGGCAACTGACGCTGCAGCTAGTGAAGAAGAAGCAGCTAGCGAAGAGACAGCAGTTGCCAGTGAAGAAGAAGCTTCTAGTGGTGGCAGCGGTTTAGATGGTGAAGCGCTTTACGCCAGTGCTGGCTGTGTGGCTTGCCATGCTGCCGGTGTAGCGGGCGCGCCCAAGCTAGGTGATGCCGAAGCGTGGGGCCCGCGTATCGAGCAGGGTACCGATGCGCTCTATCAAAGTGTATTTAACGGCAAAGGCGTGATGCCGCCACGTGGTGGTAGTAGTGCCTCTGACGAAGAGATCATGGCCGTTGTTGATTACATGGTCTCAGCCGTGCAATAAGCAATTTTGTAATAATGGCTGTTAAATTTATCCACAGGCGGTTTTTGAAACCCCCTGTGGATATTTTTTTGTGTTTTGTTTTTTCTTACTTGCCGTTAACCCAACAGAGAACGTAGCCCGGCAATCGCGTTTTGCCCGCGTGCCTGCTTTTTCTCGGGGTCTTCTTTATCGGCGCGTCCCTCCCACTCCAAATCATCAGCGGGCAGTTCGTCTAAAAAGCGGCTGGGCTGGCAATCCATCAGTTCACCATACGCTTTACGCTGGCGGGCTAGCGTCAGTGTTAGTGTGCGTCTTGCCCGGGTGATACCGACATAAGCTAAGCGGCGCTCTTCTTCTACCGTCTCCATTTCAATAGCGTTACGGTGGGGCAGCAAGTCTTCCTCTAAGCCCATCAAATACACATGGGGAAACTCGAGCCCTTTAGAGGCATGCATAGTGAGTAGTTGCACACGATCGGAGTCGTCTTCTTCGGCCTGTTGCTCAAGAATATCCCGCAGTACAAGGCGCGAAATAGCAGCTTCAACGCCATCGGTTTCCGTCGCAGTGGAATCATCAGCATCTTCGGGATCGCGGTTTAGCGACTTTTCTAGCTGATCGATCAAAATCCATACGTTGGCCATGCGTCGCTCAGCGACAGTCGGAGCACTGGCGTTTTGGTACAGCCAGGCTTCGTAATCCATATCGCGTAGCATATCGCGAATGGCCGCGATGGCATCGTCTTGATCCATACGCTTACGCACGCCATCAATAAAGTGGGTAAAGCGAGAAAGCCGCTCCACGGCCCGAGTTGGCAGCGTTTGCTCTAACCCCAGTTCGTGGCAGGCAGCAAACAGCGAAATAGAGCGTTCTGTTGCATAGTTGGCCAGCTTTTCCAGCGTGCCGGGGCCGATTTCACGGCGGGGCACGTTCACAATGCGTAAAAAGGCATTGTCATCGGCGGGGTTAATTAACAGCCGCAGATAGGCCATGGTGTCCTTGATCTCGTTGCGAGAGAAAAACGACGTACCACCGGAAAGCTTGTAGGGAATTTGGTAGTGCTGCAGCTTGAGCTCTAATAAACGTGCCTGAAAATTACCCCGGTAGAGCACTGCAAAATCTCGCCATTCGGCCTTCTCTTTAATGCGCCGAGTCAGAATTTCGCTGGCTACCCGCTCAGACTCCGCCTCTTCATGGCGGTTGACGATGACTCGGATAGGTGCGCCATCGCCCATATCCGACCATAGGGTTTTATCGTAAACGTGCGGGTTATTGGCAATTAACGTGTTGGCCGCGCGCAGAATAGTGCCGGTCGAGCGGTAATTCTGCTCCAGCTTAACCACTTTCAGGCGTGGAAAGTCTTCGCCAAGGGTCACTAGGTTTTCGGGCCGTGCGCCGCGCCACGCGTAGATCGACTGATCGTCGTCACCGACCACGGTAAAGGTAGCCCGCTCCGCCATCAGCAGTTTCACCAACAGGTACTGGGAAACGTTAGTGTCCTGGTACTCATCCACTAGCATGTAGTGGATTTTGTTCCGCCAGCGGGCCAGTGCTTCTGGATCGCGTTGCAGGAGCACCACCGGTAGCAGAATTAGGTCGTCGAAATCCACCGCGTTATAGGCTTTCAAGTGGCGAACGTAAGCTTCATAAACCCGTGCGGCAAAGTGCTCGTCATCATCCGCGGCAAACGAAAGCGCATCACTGGGCAGCACTAAATCGTTCTTCCACGTGGATATTTTGGCTTGCACGGCATTGATCTGCTCAGCGTCTACCTGAGCATCTTTGTTCATCAAATCGCGCAGCAGTGCTTTGGCATCTTCCGGGTCGAACAACGAAAAGCCCGGCTTGTAGCCCAGCGTTTTCAGCTCGCCGCGGATAATATTCAGGCCCAGATTGTGAAACGTCGATACCGTTAGCCCGTGGCCCTCTTTGCCCTTCAGCATTTGCCCAACGCGCTCTTTCATCTCCCGGGCGGCCTTATTGGTAAAGGTAACCGCCGCTATTTTGCGCGCGCTCATGCCGCATTCTTGCACCAGATAGGCAATTTTGGTGGTAATAACGCTGGTTTTACCAGACCCGGCGCCCGCCAAGACCAAACAGGGGCCATCGATATAGCGCACCGCTTCCTGCTGGCGCGGGTTTAGCCCTTTAATGCGGCTAAGAATGCTCTTTGGCGGTTGGGGCGTCATGGTGAAGGGTGACCTCTACAAGTGTTTCTTGGCAAATTCCATTACAATCAGCGGCGCTGGGCGAACGCACAATGAGTTAATAATAGGCAGGTGGTAATGTTTGAAGTAGCGCTATTTGAACCGCGTATGGCACCCAACACGGGTAACATTATGCGCTTGGTGGCTAACAATGGCTGCCGATTACATTTAATTGAACCGCTGGGCTTTGATCTCGAAGAGAAAAAGCTGCGGCGCGCCGGGCTAGATTACCGCGATCTCAACAATGTTACCCGCCATGCCGATTTTACGGCGTTTCAAGCGGCGATGCAGGGGCGCACACTATGGGCGATTACTACCAAAGGCACCCGCGCTCACAGTGACGCGACCTTCGCCCCGGGCGACGTATTGCTGTTCGGTTCAGAAACCGCGGGGCTTTCACCCCAGGTACACGCTGCGCTGCCTGAAGAACACAAGCTGCGTATCCCCATGCAGCCCAATAACCGTAGCTTGAACCTTTCCAATGCGGTGGCCATCGTTAGCTATGAGGCGTGGCGCCAGCAAGGCTATGCTGGCGCATTAGGCAGTGAGCAATAGGTTCAGCGACTAGCCCGTGATGCCGTATCGGTCGCGATAAGCGCGCACGGCCTCGGCGTAAGCCAGCATTTCGCCGCCAGCATGCTCTTCAAGGTAAGTAAGCACTTGCTCTAAGGTGACAATACTGACAACCGGCATGCCGTACTGAGCCTGAACCTCCTGGATAGCGCTTTGCTCACCCTGGCCGCGCTCTTGGCGATCTAGCGCGATAATGACGCCGCCCGCGCGGGCACCGCTTTGCTCAATCAGGCTCATCACTTCACGGATCGCCGTACCGGCCGTAATGACGTCATCAATGATCAAAATATCGCCGGCCAGTGGTGCGCCGACAATATTGCCGCCTTCACCATGGGTTTTGGCTTCTTTACGATTAAACGCGTAGGGCATATCGCGGTCGTGGTGGTCGGCTAAAGCCGCGGCGGTGACCGCCGCCAAGGGAATCCCTTTATAGGCTGGGCCAAACAGCACATCCGCCTGCAGGCCGCTATCGACAATCGCTTGGGCGTAAAATCGGCCTAACTTGGCCAAGGCACGGCCGGTTTGAAACAGGCCGGCATTAAAAAAGTAAGGGCTTACTCGCCCCGACTTTAGCGTGAACTCGCCAAACTTGAGCACGCCCTGCTCAATAGCGAAGGCAATGAAATCGCGCTGATAGGGTTGTAGAGTGGTGGCCACGGTGGTTTTCTCTTGTCGATAGGAATGAAAGTAATAGGAATCTAAGTAAACGCAACAATAAAACGGGGTTAAATAGCAAGATTTGGTTTGTCTATTTACCCAAACGTCTAAACGTCGGGTATCATACAGCAGCGACGCAAAAGGGACGATTTATGAAAATTGCCAGCATCAATGTCAATGGTATACGTGATGCCGTCGACCGTGGCTTCCTGGACTGGCTGGCTCAGCAGGATGCCGACGTGATCTGCGTGCAGAACATCAAGGCAAAAAGTTTTGAACTGGACGACTATATTCTCTATCCGGAAGGCTACGAAGGCTACTTTCTGGATGCAGAAGAAGATGGTTTCTCCGGTGTGGCACTTTATTGCCGCAAAATTCCCAAGGCGATTATGTACGGCCTTGGGTTCCCTCAGTGCGATCACGAAGGGCGCTTTCTGCAGGCGGATTATGACCGCTTCAGTATCGCCACTTTCTTGATGCCTGATGGAAGTGATCAAAAAGCCAAACAGGCGTTTATGGAGCAGTATCAAGAGTACCTGACGAAGATGTCGCGCAAACGCCGTGAATACATCATCTGTGGTACTTGGCATATTGCCCATAAAACCATTGATTTGGCCAACTGGTCGGACAATCAGCTTACCTCTGGTTTCCGCCCTGAAGAGCGTGCCTGGATGGATCAGGTGCTTGGCCCAACCGGCTTTATCGACACCTTCCGCGAAATTAATCGCGACGCGGGTGAATATACCTGGTGGCCAAAGCTCGACCAAGACGTGCCCCGTGAGCGCCAAGAAGGCTGGCGGATCGACTACCAACTAGTCGGCCCCAACTTCCGTCGCCATGTGGTCGACGCGTGGATTGATTACGATGCGACCTTCTCTGAGTTCGCACCGCTGATCGTTGAGTATGACTTAGCGCTGTAAGCGCTCACTTTCCCGCGTCGCGTTACCCGTCTCAGCAACAGGCCAGCGTTTAAGCTGGCCTGTTTGCGTAAGCGCGTAAGTTATTCGCCAAGTAACGCCTTAGCCACGAATACCCAGTGCTTCGCGCTGTTTTTCGCGTAGCTCGGAGCCCGCTTTCTCCGCCAGATCAAGCATCGCATTCAGCTCAGTACGGTTGAACGCGCCCGACTCTGCAGTACCCTGCACCTCGATCAGCTCGCCGCTTTCAGTCATCACCACGTTCAGATCGGTGTCGGCTTTGCTATCTTCCGGGTAGTCCAGATCTAGTACCGGCACGCCTTTATAAATACCCACCGAAATCGCGCTAACCAGCTGTTTAAAGGGGTCACCTTTAATCTTCTTCTCACGCTGCAGATAGCGAATGGCATCCACCAGCGCCACGCAGCCACCGGTAATCGACGCGGTACGGGTGCCGCCGTCGGCCTGGATTACATCGCAATCCACGGTAATGGTGAATTCACCCAACTTCTTCAAGTTCACTGACGCGCGCAGGCTACGGCCGATCAAGCGCTGAATTTCTAGCGTCCGGCCACCCTGTTTACCGCGCGTCGCTTCACGGCCACTGCGGGTATGAGTGGCACGGGGCAGCATGCCGTACTCAGCGGTGATCCAACCCTGATTTTTACCACGCAGCCAGCGCGGTACGCCCGCTTCTACGCTCGCATTACACAGCACCTTGGTATCGCCAAACTCGACCAGTACCGAACCTTCTGCATGGCGGGTGTAATCGCGGGTTATGCGAATTTCACGAAGCTGGTCGGCTTCACGACCGCTAGGGCGAACAACATCAGGACGCATAGCACCTCACATCAATTTAACAGTGGGAAAGCCCACTATTGTACACGTCTGTGAGTACGCTGATTCGCTTAACATCTAGCGTTAGTCGAGACGTCCTGCGTATAGCTTCTTGAAAGCGGCATAACGCGACGTGTGCAGCTCGTGCATTGCTATATCAGGCTCTAATACGTGTTCACCTGGGGTGAGGCCATTGGCAACGCTAAGAACCTCACCATTGGCCTGGGCAGCCAGGGCCGCCACGGCTACCCCAAGGAGTACGGGTTCCGGCGCATCCGCGAGTACAACCCGACAACCGGTACCGTCGGCATAGAGCTTGCGCAGCAGTGGTGAACGTCCATGGCCACCGCTGAGGTGCAGGGTATCGATGGCATAACCATGGGCATTCATACGTTCTATGATGGCGCGGGTGCCGTAAACCAGTGAGGTGGCTGCCGCCCAATAGACCTTGATGAAGCTCTCGCGAGGCGTATCAAGGGTCAAACCCGTGATGGTGCCGCGAATGTCTGGATCCGCCAAGGGCGAGCGGTTGCCAATAAAGTCAGGGCAAACATGGGTATCAGGAGCTGGGTCGCCGGATGCCAAGCGCTCGAGCAGCGTTTCCGATAACGCGCCGTGAAGGTCGTCGCCAAATTCACTGCTGGCTGAAAATAGTGCTGCGAGGTGATCCAGAAGAGCACCGGTAATGCTTTGCCCCCCTTCGTTGGCGACAAAACCATCGCATAGCGCCCCCGGATAGGGACCCCACACACCGGGTACCTCGCGGCGTTCTGGCAGGGCGCCGATATGACAGGTGGAGGTGCCGCCAATCACGGCAAGGCGGCGTTCGGGAGCATCCGTGAGGCTTCTGCCTAGTGTGCCAAGCGCACCGGCATAGGCATCAATCATGCCCACTGCGAAGGTACATTGAGTCGTTAGCCCCAAGTCATTGGCGGCTTCTTCGGTCAACTGCCCAAGTGCTACGCCCACCGGAAGGGCTTGTTCAGGCAGGCGAGCGCACTCGATTACATCCTGCATATCAATCTGTTTTAGAAAGTCGTGGTCCCAGCCATGACCAGGGCGAGGGTCAAACGTCCACTTGCAGGAGAGCATGCAGACCGAGCGCTTAACAGAACCGGTGCACTTAAAGCCAAGCCAGTCGCCTAGATCACCCGCGTAGCCAATCTGGGCGTAAAGCTCGGGCCGGTGCCGCTTCAACCACATGAGCTTAGGCATCTGCATCTCGGGAGACATGACGCCACCCAGGTTACGTAGCGGCGCTGCGTGGGTAGCCGTGCACTCAGCGGCTTCTGCGGTGGCTCGGTGATCCATCCATACAATGATATTCCATGCTTCATCACCTGGAGAGAGCGCTAGCGGCTTATCCTGCTTATCAAGGAGCACCAACGAACAGGTGGCGCTTACTGACATACTGGTGATGGAATCGGACGTCACACCGGCTGACTCGCGGGCGCGCTGGGTTGCACTGCATACCGCGCGCCAGATATCCGTTGAACTCTGCTCCACGTGATGCTCGGCAGGGCGATGCATTGCAATCGATGTTTTTGCTTCGGCTAGCATCACACCACCTGAGGTGAAAATGCCCGCCCGGGCGCTGCCAGTACCAATATCGATGCCTAGAACGTGTTCTTGATGACTCATGGGAAAACCTTACTCAAGACTGTTTGATAAATGGCATACGCAGTGCCATTACAATAATTAGAAAAGCCCCCCATACTGCGGTGGCCAGATGCTGGCTGGCGCCCATCAGGTTCATTCCCGAGGCGATTACCTGCAGGCTCATCAAGCCCAACACCAGTGGCAGTACGCGGCCAAAACCACCAAAGGGGTTCGCCCCAGCCAGGAAACAGGCCAGCACCGTAATCAGTAGGTAACTCTCGCCATGGCCGACACGTACAGAGTTAAAGCGGGCGAGCATCACCATGCCTGCTAACCCTGCCAGAATGCCGGAAATCGTGTAGACGGTGATCAGCACGCGCTTGACGTTAATGCCTGAGTACTCCGTCGCGCGAGGGTTGGAGCCCAGCATATAAATTGAAAAGCCAGTGCGGGTGAAATGCATGATGTAGATCAATCCTGCGGCAGCGGCGAGAAAGATCAGCATGGGGATGGGAATGCCTAAAAAGCTGCCGCTGCCGATGGTTTGAAATACCTCTGGCATGCCTGAAATACCGCCACCGCGGGTTAAAAACTCACCTACCCCTTGGAGAAAAATCATCGCGCCTAGCGAGACTAAAATAGGATGTGCGCCAACATAGGCAACGATAACGCCAATCAAAAAGCCTGCTGCCGCGCCAACGGCAAGCCCGGCGATAATCGCCATGGGAACGCTTAGTATGCCCATGCCCGCCAGTAACCCCTGTACCAGCCAGGCAGTCATTAACCCTGCGATATTGGCGGTAAAGGTCACTGAGAGATTCAAGCCGCCAGAAATAATCGGCAGTAGCATTGCCAGTGAAAGTAGCCCCAGCTCGGGTAACTGCATCGACATCGAGCCAAAATTGGTGGCGGTCAGAAAACCCGGTGCCAGTAGCGAGAAGAGCCCAATACTGCCGATGAGCAGAGCCGTCATGGCGATGACTTCGATGGTATCGCCTCCCAGGCGGAGCCCGGCCATGGAGTGTTGCTTATTCAGGCGCTTATTCATACGTTCCTCGCCTTGGTAGTGCGGGGCAACAGGTTGCCAAGGTTGCTGGTGGTGATCGCAATCAAGATGATCAGCCCGACAATCATGCGGAAGGCATAGGGAGTAACACCCAGCAGGTTTAAGCCGTTTTGGACAACGGCGAGAAGCAGTACCCCGAGCACGGCACCGAGCACTGAGCCGCGCCCGCCACCCAGGGTCGCGCCGCCGAGTACAACCGCCGCTAGAATCGGTAATTCCTGGCCGATCAAGGCGTTGGGCACAACCTCTTGTACGATATGCGCTTGCATCAGACCCGCCATTCCCGCGCATAGCCCCAGCCAGCCGTAGGCAAAGGCATGAATTTTCCAGGCGCTAACGCCAGAGCGGCGAGCTGACTCAGGGCTTGAACCGAAACCGTAGAGAGCACGCCCAAAACCGGTACGTGCCAACATGAACCAAGTAAAGATCACCATCACCACCATCACTGCTGCAGGTAAGTAGAGCGTGGCTGATCCGCGTTCGGCAGGTAGATCAAGCAGCGGAACGGAGTAGTAGAGCCAATCGGGAATATCGTAGATGGAGACTCCGCTGGTGAAGTACATCAAAAGGCCGAAAAACAGGTTAAAGGTGCCGATGGTGACGATGATCGACACGATTCGGAAGCGATGGATCAGCAGCGCATTGAAGAGTCCCAGCAGCATGCCAACCAACATAGAAAGTAGGAGGCCAAGTAACCAGTTACCCCCACCCAGGTAATTCATCAGCAGTGACAACACCACGTACTGCACCACGGATGCCGCCACTGCTAAGGAAATATCTATCCCCCCCGCAATCAGAACGACGACCAGACCAACCGCAAAGATGATATTGACTGACTGATTGTTAAGCAGGTCGAACAGGTTTTGAAAGCTGAGAAAGCTGTCAGTGGCTAGTGCCAACACCACGCACAGCAACATGAGAATACAAAAGAGCGTCCCCTCTGTGCTGAGCCTTCTGCTTAGCAGTCGTTTATGCATTGATGATCGCCTCCAGCGCTTCTTCCGTAGTCTCCGCAGGTATGACCTCGGAGTAGATGCGCCCCTCGCGCAGTACAAGCGCCCGGTCAGCGTTCATCCAGATTTCCCCCGCCTCATCCGAAATCAGAATGATGGCCATGCCCTGATCGGCAAGATCCCTAATGATGTCGAAAATACCGGCTTTAGCGCCGACATCGACGCCGATAGTGGGGCAATCAAGAATGAGAACGTCGGGTTCAGTGGCCAGCCATTTAGCGAGCGCGATGCGTTGTTGGTTGCCACCGGAAAGTGAAGAGACCGCCAGCTCGGCGTCACTCACCTTGGTTTTAAGCTGTTCTATCCAGTGAGCGGTCAGCGCCTTGATACGTTGAGGGGAAAGAAAAAAGCGCGGTTTTTCCAGACTTGGTAGTACGGTCACTGCGGTGTTCATAGCGATGGACTGGTTTTGCACCAAGCCAAGATTGAGTCGATCTTCAGAGAGATAGGCAATTCGATGGCGCACGGCATCGCGGTTGGAGTGTAGTGTCAGCGGCTGCCCCTCTTTTAGCAACTGCCCTGAAGTGGGTTGTGTCATCCCGAAAATTGTATGAGCTATTTCGGTACGCCCTGCACCCAGCAAACCCGTCAGACCGAGAATTTCACCGCGATGCAGGGTGAAAGAGATGTTTTCAAACTCCCCTTCACGACTTAAGTTTTTAAGCTCCAGTACCGGGGCGCCTTTGCGTGTTTCAGCACGAGGAGTCTGTTCAAGTTCAAGCCCGGTCATCAAGGTTGAAAGCCGTGCTTGGGTCATCCCTTCGGTGGGGTAGGTGCCGACCAGCTCCCCGTTGCGGAGCACAGTGACGCGTTGGCATACCTCCAACACTTCCACCAGCCGGTGGCTGACCAATACAATGGAAATGCCTTTCGCCGCCAGCGAGCGGGTAATGCCCAGCAGCGTCTGCACCTCTTTATAGGTAAGCGAGGCAGTGGGCTCATCCATAAAAATAATACTGGCCCCAGCACGTAACACGCGACAAATCGCCACCAGTTGACGATGGGCAATTGAGAGATCTTCAACACGGGCCATGGGATCTAGGTCGAGGCCAAACTGCTGAATGATCTCACGGGATTGGGTCAGTGCAGCTTTATAGGAAATAGGTCGCCAAGGCTTAGCAACGTAATCATCAAAGACGATATTTTCAGCGACGGTTAAGTGCGGAAACAGCGCAAGGTCTTGCCAGATAACATGAATACCCCGGCTGCGTGCCTCCTTCGGACTAATGGCAGAGAGAGTTTCATCGCCAAACGTGAACTCTATGCCGGGTTCAGGCTTGTAAACACCGTTGATAATTTTAATGAGCGTACTTTTGCCACAACCGTTTTCACCCGCAAGGCAAAGCACCTCACCCCGGCGAAGTTCGAATTCGACATCGTTGAGGACGCGGCTTTGTCCGAAAACTTTGCTGACGTGACGCGCTCGAATCGCGATATCGCCCATTGGAGGCTCCTTTCTTAACATCACTGCCGCGCTCTTCAGGAGCGCGGCAGTCTCTACACGATCAAGCAGGGCGGTTTTACAGGCCGAGTTCTGCCAACTCATCTACGCTATCTTTGCTCAGCTTGAGTGGCTGTGAGGCAAAGATGGTTTTGCCGTCCAGGGTAACTTCACCCAGTATCGGCAAGTCGGCACCATCGGTAATCTCTTCGCCGTTATAGAGCATCTCGCCAAGGGCAACGAATGCTTTGCCTGCCTCCAAAGGACTCCACTGGAAACCACCAGTAATCACGCCTTCATGCACTAAGCGACGGCCCTGACCCGGAGAGAAAAGGCCCATGACCGCTACGTCCCCTTCCAGACCACGCTCTTTCACGGCCCGCGCCGCGCCGATGGTTCCCTGGCTGCCAAACGACATGATTCCGGCTAAGTCTTCGTGGGCACGCAGTAAGTCCAGGGTGGTGTTGCGGCTATCGTCGACGCTTTCGGCAACGCCGAAACGATCAGCAGCTTGGGTCAAGCCCGAGCAGTTATCATCAAGCCAGTTCACGGCCGCATCGGCCCAGGCGTTGTGCGCGGGCACGCTGAGGCCGCCGACGTAAACAGCATAAGAGCCTTCGCAGCCGGTAGTGTCAGCCAATAGCTTGGCGTGCTCTTCACCTAACTGCTGCGCTGAAATCATTTCAAAGTCGTAGTCGATGTTGATCGATTCAGGGCTTTCATGAGTCAGGACGATAATTCCCTGATCACGTGCCCGTTCCAATACCGGCTCAAGAACCTCACGATCATTCGGGACAACACCGATGACATCAACGCCACGGCTGATTAGATCTTCTATTGCGCGTACCTGCAGGGCGGGGTCAGCACTGGTGGGACCCACCATATAGGCTTCTACGCCAAGCTCTTCACCCATTTGTTCAATGCCCATTTCCATAGCATTGAACCAAGGGATGCCACCGACCTTGGCGACCACGGCAATTGTAGGAGACTCCTGAGCCATTGCGCCGGTGCTGCCGATAATGCCTGTTAGCGTAGCTGCGGTAAGAAGTGCTTTGTATTTCATTGTGATTTCCTGCTTGCTGTTGGCTGACCCAATCAGTGGAATAGAGTGCATTGAAGCGCTTTAATAATGCTGCTGTACGTTGCGCCATGGTCAAATGAAACGGCGCAGGCTCTTCATAGCGTCACAATACATAGGGATTTAATGCATAAAAACGTTACACAGTGCTGGATACGTTGAGTGGTACCTAAGCGATGCGTCATCGCTATTGTCATTTAATCAACAATGCACAATCGGTTGTGCATAGCGTAGGATTGATCTAATGCATCATCACGTCAATGCTACTTTTATCTAATTGCAAGGAGCTGCCACGTGGTTAGCAATTCTTCATCCAAGCGGCTGACTATTTACGACTTGGCGAGGTTGGCAGAAACATCGCCCAGTACTGTCAGTGCCGTGCTCAACGGCACATGGCAGCGCCGACGTATCAGTAAGAAGCTTGCCAGCAAAATTCTTTCGCTCGCCCAGTCGGAGGGCTACTCGGCCAACATGCAGGCCCGTGCTTTGCGGCGCGAGCGCTCAGGTATCATTGGCATGATCCTGCCGCTGTACGACAACCGCTATTTCAGTTCGATAGCCCAACACTTCGAATCGGAAGCGCGTCGGCGGGGGCTGTTTGCGATTGTTTCGTGTACGAATCGAGATCCCAAGCAAGAGTGTGAAGCCGCCCGTATGATGCTTGCTTACCGTGTCGAGTGCCTTGTATGCACCGGGGCAACGGATCCAGATACGATTGCGCAGATGTGTGCCGAGAGCGGCGTGCAAAGCATTAATCTCGACCTTCCTGGCAGTAAAGCACCATCGGTGATTTCCAATAACCGTGAAGGCGCGCGACAGCTTACCCACGCCATCCTCAACCGCCTTGCCAAAGAGAAGCGCAGTGATGACCCTGTGCTATTTATTGGCGGTCGTGATGAGGATCACAATACCCGCGAGCGTATTGCCGGCTTCAAGCAAGCCAGAGCGGAAATGGGGCTGGCGACGGCGGAAGAGAATATCCTCCCCTGCGATTATGCTGCCTATAAGTCCCAGGCTGCGCTGGAAACATACATGCGGAATTGTTCTACTCTGCCCAGTGCTATGTTCGTCAACTCGACGATTTCTCTTGAGGGCGTCGTTCGTGGGTTGCAGCTAAATGGCTATTATCTAGATGACATTATTTTTGGATGTTTTGACTGGGATCCGCTTGCCGCTGCCTTTCATCCGCGCTTGATGATGGTTCGGCAAAATGTAATTGAGATGATTGACTGCGTCTTCGAACTGATTGATACCCCGCCGCAGGACCCCAGTCTGCTCATAGAGGTTCAGCCAGAAATAATAGGTGTTTGATGCGCGCTCTCGCAAAGCATTTACTTAATCAAATGAATAGGCTAGCCATTTAGGGCGAAGCTTTATACACCATTATTCACTACCAGGATGAAACATGGCCATTTCCAGCCACGTACACAGCATGACTGCCTTTGCCCGCACCGAGCAGGCTGCCCCGTTTGGCACTCTGCAGGTAGAAATCCGCTCGGTGAATCAGCGCTATCTGGAACCGCACTTTCGCCTGCCCGACGCTCTACGCGAGCTAGAACCGGTGCTGCGCGATGCCTTACGCACGCGTCTAGCACGTGGCAAAGTAGAGTGCAGTCTGCGTTTTGAAGCCGCCGAAGCCAATCAAGCCCCTGCGGTTAACGCCCAGCGCTTAAAAGAAATAGCCGATGCCCTGGCCGCCATTCAGCAACAGGTGCCCAGTGCCGTGCCGCCCACCACGCTGGCGTTGCTTAACCAACCCGGCGTTATGGAAACCCAGCATCTAGATCAAGACGCCATCAAAGCCGCCGCCAAAACGCTATTTGATCAAGCACTGAACGAGTTGATCGACGCCCGTGCCCGCGAAGGCGAAAAACTCGCTGAGATGATTACCACTCGCCTAACGGCTGTGAGCGAACAAGTGGCCACCGTGCGCAGCCTGCTGCCGCAAATTTTAGAGCGCCAGCGCGCCCAACTGCTGGAACGCTTAGAAGTCGCCAAAACCGAACTCGACCCGCAACGCCTGGAGGCCGAACTGGTACTGGTCGCGCAGAAAGCCGATGTAGACGAAGAACTGGACCGCCTCACCGCACATATAGCAGAAGTGAGCCACCAGCTCGCTCAGAAAGGCCCCAAAGGCCGCCGGTTGGACTTCCTAATGCAGGAACTCAACCGCGAAGCCAACACGCTGTCGTCAAAATCCGTGGTGGCGGAGACGACGCGTTGTGCAGTGGAGTTGAAGGTGCTGATTGAGCAGATGCGGGAGCAAATTCAGAATATAGAGTGATGAGCATGAGTCGAGCGACACCCTGGAGTGCAAGCGAGGTAGAGGCAACCGTTGCCACCTACCGGCAGATGCTAGTAGCGGAACTAAGCGGGCAAAGTTATAACAAGCGCGCACTTAATCGTGCGTTGATGACACAGCTTGATGGCCGCTCGGCCAGCGCCATAGAGTTCAAGCACTGCAATATCAGTGCAGTGTTGCGGGATGCCAACTGCCCCTATGTCGATGGCTACAAGCCGCGCAGCAATTATCAACAAAGCCTGGTTGAGTTTGTCGAGGAGCTGTTGCTGCGAAGCGAGCTCGTTGATCGTGCAGCGCGCTTGGCCGCCGACCTCCCAGTGGTTGATACCACTGGCATCGTAGACGAGCGCATCATCGTCGAACCTCCTAGAACGACACCGCCGCAACAAGGCGTTCGGGAATTCCACGCCGACTATTCAGTGCGCCCGTCGCAAAAACGCGACTACTTGGCGCGGGAAACTCGCAACCGCGAGCTGGGGCTTGCGGGCGAGCATCTGGTGATGCGCTTCGAGCAGCACCGCCTGACACAAGCTGGTCAGGAAAAGCTCGCTGCGTGTGTCGAGCATGTTGCGGTGACTCAGGGTGACGGCCTGGGGTTCGATATACGCTCCTTCGAGCCCGACGGCCGCGACCGGCTGATCGAGGTCAAGACCACCGCCTTTGCCAAGGAGAGCGCGTTTTTCATCACCCCCAACGAGCTCGACTGCTCGCGTGCCCATTCGAATCACTACCACTTGTTCCGGCTGTTCAATTTTCGCAAGGGGCCGAAGCTCTTTTTCTTGAAAGGCGATCTTCGCGAACAGCTCTGGCTTGAACCGGACAGCTATCGGGCGGGGGTGCGTTGATGGCTTGAAATCGGGAGCGGTTTCAAGAAATCAAAATATCTGCCGCTGAGAGTGTTCGTGGTGAAATGCCAGCACCGGAAGCGATGATGCTGGCGTTTATTAGATATCGCACTAGGCATTTGTTTGGAAAAGACAGGTGAGATTACGTTTCGACTTCCAGTGCCTCTGCGGTACCCAACTGGCGCTTAGCATCGACGAAATAATTCTTACCACCCCAAATTTCGCTACTGCCGATTACATAGACCCGTTCTTTGGCCCGTGTTAACGCCACATTTAAGATGTTTGGTGTGCTTGAGGCCCAATCGGCTGCGCCAGGCTTAGCCTTTGAAAGGCCCAATACCAGAATCACGTTGCGCTCTTCCTTGCCTTGAAAGGTATGTACCGTGCCAATGTGGGTCTTCAACCACGCCTTAAGCTCTTCCTTGCTTTTAAAACAGGGCGCTGAAAGCTGTTCTGAGAGGTATTTCTTTAGTCTGTTGGCCACTTCCTTGAAGGGGGAAATGATATAAAACTCAGGTGGCCGCAGCGGATTCTGTTGAATATGGTCCATTAATAAGTCGTAGACGGCGTCTGCTTGACTAGGCACAAAATGACGGCCATCTACCTCGCCTTCGATATCGATCCAAACACTGCCGTTTGGCCCTGAGGCAAGGTCGGAATTGCCGTGCAGCATTTTATCGTTATAGGCAATTTTATTGGCAATGCTGAACATTGGTTCCTGACAGCGGCGGTGCACGCGAAGTGGGCTACCGACCCAAAGTGAATCCGTAATTTGACGCGTGCCATACGGATTAACTCGGTCGGCAAGAATTTGCACAGATACTGTGGTAGGCGACCAATCGAGCCCTTCATCGCCCAGCGCTTTATTGGCCATGGCCTCGACCAACGGTGCCGGTACCGTAAATACTGGCTCGATCTGTAGTGGATCCCCGACAACCACGGCTCGTTTTGCGCGCCAAAGCGCACCCACCGCTTGCTGAGGAGTAGCTTGACCAGCCTCGTCGATGAAAAGCCAGCCAATATCACTCTCTTCAAGTATCTGAAACTGCCGCGCGACCGACGCAAAGGTGGAGGAAACGACCGGTACAAACATGAACAGCATCTGCCACAACGCCTTCGCTGTATCGCGATTTTCTACTTTGCTATTCAACATTGGCATTAACGACTTGATCGTGGGCCAAAGGTTGTTGCCTCCCGTATAGGTAGCAACCAACCAGGCTTCATGCAACTCAAATGCTCGTGCAGTCAGTTCGCTACGCGCTTTATTTAGCGCTTGGCCATGGCCAAACGATGTACGTTGTATATCTGGCGTCTCCAGGTTTATCTCCCTGTCGGGCAATAGCACATCGCTATATTTGTCGACCAATGAAGCATACGCTTGCTGCTCGTCATCAAATCTTAACTTCAGCGACTCCAGGCGCTGCTTACTGACCGCTGCCTGATGTTCAGCGCGGCTAAAACGTAATTCGATTTGCTTGATAGTAGAATGCTTTTTAGCGCGGGCGGCTATCGCCCAAAAGGGCAAGCGCTTAGCTCGCTTGTTGCTTAACCAAAGGGCTACACGAGCTGCGAATCTTTTGTGAACGTCAGCATGACGGCGTGAAATTTCAACCTGAGCCTTGAGTCGCTGAAGCTGCTGCAAACGTGCAAGCTCACTATGGATAGTCTGCACATGCTGTTCGGCTGCACTGAACGAACTCTGGGCGTCCTTAAACAGCTGTTTAGGGTTACACTTACTGGCTCGAGCATTTAGTGCCGGGATAAACGTCAAGTAACTTGATGCTGCATTTTTCGCTATGCAACCATCAATTTTTTTATAAAAAACGTGTTCGCCGAAACGTTTGCGATTTCTGTTGTTGCCTAGCGCTGTTGCTATCAGGCCCCAACATTCTTCTTCAGGCGCTAGAGGGAAGATATGTACCTGTCCGTTTTTTGTTTTGTGTTTGGCGGCTAGTTTCTGCGCGACAGGTTTCAGGTATTCCAGACTTTTAAATGACTCCCCTATCGCCTTTATTTGTGGCAGCTCTTGGGTGACATTCTCGACCGCCGCGTTATTGCTTGAGACCACCACCATCTCGAAGCCTGTCAACGCCGGAATCAGCGTTTTGATTTCCCTTTTTTCATCTTGAATGTAGGCGCAAATGGGTTTTCCAAATGCCGCTTCTGGAGAGGATAACGACGCTAGTATTTCAGCGCGCTTGACCACGTTGCGCGCCACCAGATCACGCAGCATGGTGGTCTTCCCGGTTCCTGGCGGACCGTTGACGGAATAAAGTCCTGTCTCTTTAAGCTCATGGTCGATGGTATTGATCGCAAACTGCTGCATCAGACTCATCGACTGCTTGTCTTCACCGGGCCAGCGGCCATTGGGTATGCGCTTAGGAGCCACCATCTCCATCAGCGCAGCTTGTCCCTCTGGCAGCAGCAAATCCGGTTGTTTCTCCCCATTGCCTTCTAAATAACGCGCCAGCGGCGAGCCCGGTGCAAGACCGGCGCTTTTTAGCGTGTTTATGACCCGCTCGATATCGCGGATGAAAAAGCTATTCAAAATGGCAATTTCATCGGAGGTATCGACTTCCTTATCCAGGTCGGGTTCTCGGGGTTCTTGCTGAATGATCGGGCCACGCACTTCCGACTGCAGCATTATTGGTAACTCAGTCGCGAGGAGGTGAAGCGATTCCGCCGTTAAGCAAGGTCGTTGCGCATGCTGCCAAGCCTCGATAGCCCTCTTGTCCTCCAGTTTGAACATTTGAACGTACATGGCAGGCGCGCCCGGTCGCTCGGTGGAGAACGACGTCCAATCGGCCATGGCTTTGAGCATCTCGATTAGCTCAAACGTGGTGAGCATCCTAGGTAGCCCATGCTCGCGTTTGACATTATCAGCCACGTTCACGATCGTTGTGAGCCGATCTCTGAATTGCTGTGTTGCTCCTTCGAACGCCTGCATGGTCATCGCATCTAGCCGCCCCTGTATGACCTCGCCCAACGCCCAGGGCGCCGTCGAGAACTTAAAGCTATCAGGTTGGATACGGCCATACTCGTCGACCATCACCGTCATTGAACAGGTTTGGCCTTCGTCAGCGTCACGCTCTTGCGGCCCATCAGCGCTTTCCGGATAGCATTCACGGGCAATACGAAATATCTCGCTGCGGTAAAACACCCCGAGATAAAGTTTGAACTTGTAGGGTGTGTCCGGGTTATGCGAACCGCGCGCCCGAGATAGCTGCGACCGATCAAGCCATGGTAAGCAAGCGGGCCTGTTTTCAAGATCATGCTGCGGGTACTTAATGACGCCATCATAACCTGCGCCCAGCTCTGTCAAATCCGGCGAGACAAAAAACTCGACCTTGTGCCAGAACGACAGTATGCGCTCGGCCTGCGTGGTTGAAGCTGTAGGGTGGGATGTCATGCCGTTGCCTTCTTCCTTGTACGTTTTACAGGCGCTTTCGCCGCCCGTTCTTCCTTAATACGTTTCAGCAGTGCTTCTGCGCTGTTCTTGCCGCTGGTTAGCTCGGGGTTCTCTTTACGCCACTGCTCGGTCAACTCGCCGCGAAACGCTTTAGCGAGGATGGATTGAGTGAGGTTATTCACCCGAGCCAGCGCCTGATTGACCTGCTGCTCAATGCGGTCGGCGTGAGCGAAGAGCTGGTCGACGCGGCGGACGATTTCGGTTTGTTCCTGCATTGGTGGAGTGGGAACCGGAATTTTCTTGAGGTCTTTCTGATTAATTTTGGGAAGTACCGAGCGACTTCCGGCATTTGATGCCCAGTCAGTGAAGAGAGAACTCAACATCCAACGATACAGGTAATTAGTTTCCAACTTACTACTGATTGGATACATGTCAGCACTACAAAGACCATCAAATGGTGCCACTGTGACCTTACATAGGTAGGGCCGAATTTTTGAATATAATATTTGGCCTCTATAAAACCGATGCTTTGAACTGGTGACGCCATCTATTGAAACTGTTTGATATTCTGATATAGAACCTGTTCCAGACTCTATATGATTCGGCGCAATGTGAATGGCCTCTGGGTCACTAGAAGGATCTACAAGATTGGAGGCAATATTCGCTACCTTTTCAAAACTTAGCCAAGTCCATTGGTCGGGAAGTGGCGCAAGTTCCCTATCACGAAATTCAGTTAAGCTCTTTATTGAAGGTTCAAGTAGTTCCAAATTCGAATTGTTACCACGCCACTCCTCCGTCAACCGCCCACTTACCGCTGCCGCGAGCACGGATTGACGAAAGCGTTTGAGGATCTCGGGAATGCGCTCAAGGCGGGCTTTGGTGTTTTCCACTTGGGCCAGCAGGGTGTCTAGCTTGTCGGCAATGGCTTTTTGTTCGGCGAGGGAAGGCAACAAAAACTCGAAGTTTTGAACATCTGATGACTTCGCTGCTGGGTAGAGGGCACCCTGGACGACACCGCTGATTTGATCGACGAATTCTTTTGAGCGAACCAACGCAAATATATAGCGGCTATCTACAAGGGTCGGCTTAATGACTTCAAACCCTGTAGACGCAATTTGTTTGTGATATTCTGGAGTGACCAGAGCCACAGCATTAAGGTTTGGTCTGGTGAGCGATACCAGAACATCACCATCTTCGATAATTTTCCTGGCCCTGCTAGGCGCTTCCCTCCCGTCGATCACTTGAGGGGCTGAGATCTTTTTTAGGCTCCTGTCGATGCTGCCTATATCAACATAGGTAAAGCTTTCATCAGATTCAGGTTTTCGCTGCATGCCTTTGATGGCGATGTCTGAGATTTTGGCTCGAATCCAGCCACTGGGTATTGTTTGGCTTGGCATTACTTAACCTCACCCATCATTTCTTTCAACAACATCCGCTGCCCATCCGCTTCTTCCTCAGCCCCCAATTCACGCATCAAGCTATCCAACTCACTCATCGCCTGCACCAGCTCGCTCATCGCTTCACCGGCCAGCACGCTGGGTTCGGGCAGGTCAGCGGCATCCACGCTGTCCTTGTCCTTGAGCCAGCTGATATCCAGCGAGTCGCCTTTGGTGTCGCGAATCCACTCGCGGCTGAAGCAGCGCCAGCGGGATTTGGCGAGGCGGTCGTCACTCACCCCCTGGTTTTCTTCCGAGGCCTCGGCATCGACGGCGATCTCGTCGGCGTTGAACGACCACTCGCCTTCCTGTCGCGGGCTCTGGCCGTTGGGGTCGTCGCCATACACTGCCTCGAACGGTTTCAAATGCTGCTCACCAAAAGGCGTGCGCTTGCCGAAGCTCGGCATATTGGTGCGCAGGTCATACACCCAGACGTTCTCGGTGCAGCCTTCTTCCTGATACTTGTCTGCCACGCTGCCTTTGGTGACCTTTCCTTTTGTAAAAAATAGCACGTTGGTCTTCACGCCCTGGGCGTAGAAGATACCGGTGGGCAGGCGGAGAATGGTGTGCAGGTTACATTTGTCCATCAGATCGCGGCGCACGTCGGTGCCCACGCCCGCTTCGAACAGCACGTTATCCGGCAGTACCACGGCAGCGCGGCCACCCGGCTTTAGATTGCGGTAAATATGCTGCAGAAAGGCAAGCTGCTTGTTGTTGGTTTTAAACGTCAGGTCGTCGCGGGTAATGCTGGCGTCGCCGCCTTTGCTGGTGCCGAAGGGCGGGTTGGCCAGTATCACATCGGCCTTTTTCAGGTGTATGCCCGCTTGGCCCAGGGCGTTGCCGAGATGCACCACGCCTTCGTCGTCGCCTTCCATGCCGTGTAGCAGGCAGTTCATAAGCGCCAAGCGGCGGGTGCCGGGCACCAGTTCAATGCCCACAAAGGCTTTGTTCTGTTGGAATATTTGCTGCTGGGCATCCAGGTCTGCCAAGTCGTCGGTGTGCTCTTTGATGTACTGATCGGCAGCGGTTAAAAAGCCCGCGGTGCCCGCTGCGGGGTCTTGAATAAGCTCGCCGGGCTGGGGCTTTAGGCAGCGCACCATGCTGTTGATCAGCGCCCGGGGCGTGAAGTATTGGCCCGCGCCGGATTTGGTTTCGTTGGCGTTCTTCTCCAACAGGCCTTCGTATAAATCGCCCAGGCCATCTTGCTGGGCGCTGAACCAATCGATTTGATCAAGTGCCACGACCATCTGTCTTAAGTGCCGCGGCTCCCGCAGGCGGGTTTGTGCATCGGCGTAAACCGCTGTTATCAATGGGTCGTTATGTATTTGATTACCTTGGCTGTCCTTACCCGTCGATAAAGCGAGCAAAATTCGTTTATACGTTTCGAGCAGGCTCTGACCATCTTTGTTGTTCAGATCTGTCCAGCGACACCCTTCCGGCAGCGGGTGCTTCTTCAGGGTGCCCGCTTCGGTATTCTCATGCACCATCTTGATAAACAGCAGCAGCACTAGCTCGGTGACGTAGTCGGAGTAGTTGATGCCGTCATCGCGCAGTACGTCACACAGATTCCAGAGTTTTTGAACGATGTCGTTATTGGTCATGAGGTTCCTAGGGTGATAAAAAGCGATTGAGACGCTGACATGAATAGAAAGGGCCGAAATCTTTGCACGTTACCGAGCACATGTTAAGAAAAGCTGGGTTTCTATACATGTGGCGGCTAGTTATAAAAATGAAATAGCCGCATCACGCACTTTTGGGCGGCCACATCGCTTCATTCAACTCCTCTAACACGCTGTCCAACTGCTCCCCAAGCACTTTATCCAGTTGCTTAGCGCCGCCTTGGAAGGCAGGGAGCTGGTTGACGGTGTCCCGGTCGAGAATCACTTCTTTGGTAAGCTGTTTGGCCAGCTTACCCAGCCACTTGCGTTGGTTGGGCGTCCAGTCGTGCTGGGTGTAGAGGAGATCCATGGCGTCAGCCACGCGCTGTTCAAATGGTTTTAACGGCTCGCCCAGGGCGGCGCGGCGGATATGGCCGATGATGCTGGCGGCAATATCCTGGTTGGTGTGGTTGCGCACGGCGCTTTGCAGATTGGCTTCCGAGTAGCCGTGGTTATCCAGCAGCACTTTAACGTCTTTTAACTGCTGGCGGGTAAGGTCGCGAGGCTGGTTAACCACCACGGCCAGGGCGGCGGATTGGTTGATCTGCTCTTTGATAAACGCATTGAAGCTATCCAGGTAATCTTCCGGGCGTTTATGAACGCCGTAGCTCTGGCTACGCTCGCGAATCTCATCGTCGTGGTCGGAAATCACTGGCATACGTTCGCTGCCCACCAGCTGTTTTACCTCGGCTAGCTGGTGTATCAAGCCGCTATGCTGGCGAAGAAACGCGGATGCCTGCCTTGGGCCCAGCTTATGTAAATGCTCGTGGAGCTTATTTGGCTCCACGCCCCATAGGCTATGTAGGTCATCAAGCTTTTGCTTTAGCGCGGGTTTGTTTTCTGCTTTGGTCTCGGCTTTGCGTAGTACACGCATTACTTTTTGGCTGAGCTGGCTGAGCACGACATCAGCCTGGCTTTCGCCCTGCTGTTCGCCGGGGCTATTTAGCGCATTTTCCAACTGGTGCTCATCGGTCAGCTCATCTACCAACTGCTCAAGGCTGATATTAGGGTCTCGCACCAGCGGCTTCATGGTGTTGACCTCCGCCAGGGCGGCGTAGATATCCACCGGGTCGTAGATGGTGAACACCGTTTTGCCAATCTCGTCACAGCGGCGGGTGGCGCGGCCAATCATCTGTTCAAAAAGAATCCGCGAGCGCACCTGACGCATAAATATCAAGTGGCAGATTTTTGGCACGTCGATACCGGTGGTGAGTAGATCCACGGTAATCGCAATATTGGGGTAGCGTTCGTTTTTATAGCGACGGATCAGTTGGTCGACCTTATCGCTTTTGCCGGTGATTTTAGCCACCGCTGCCTGGTGATAGTTGCCGTTATATTTTGCTTTAAAGGCATCATCCAATAGCCGTTTGACCATGTCAGCGTGAAGGTCGGTGGCGCAGAAAATCAGCGTTTTTTCATCGCCAAACGGATCTAGCTCTTCGGCCAGCTGCTCGCAGATCACGCGGTTGAAGTTTTCGTTGATGACCTGGCGATTGAAGGCGTCGACGTCAAAGCGCAGCTCGTCTTCAAGCTCAGTGGTATCGACTTCGCCGGTTTGGGTGTTGATGACCTCGATGGGCTTACCTTTCTCAAACAGGATGCCTTCTTGCGTCAACAGGGTTTCATATCGGATGGGCGGCTCATGGTCGATCAGCCAGTCGTCTGCCACCGCTTCTCGGTAAGAGTAGGTGTACACTGGTTTGCCGAAAATCTCGCTGGTGTGCTTGGCTGGGGTGGCGGTAAGCGCGATTTTGATTGCATCGAAGTAATCAAGCACCCGGCGATAGCTGGAGAGGTACTGGCTGGCGTCACGGGTGGCCAGCTCGCCTTCGGTCATTTCCTGATCTAGCGTGTAGCCGCGGTGGGCTTCGTCGATAATGATGCAGTCGAATTGATCAATCGGCGGTGGCTGGTCGCTCATGAAAATGCGCTTCACCATGGCCTGCACGGTGGCGACCTGCACGCGAGTTTCGGCTTCTGCTGCCATATCGCCCAGTTCTGCCACGTTGTAGATTTTGCTCAGGGTTTGGTTCTGCTCCAGTGGCGCTTCGTTGAAGGCATCAATCGCTTGGTCGCCAAGGGCGGTGCGGTCGACCAGAAACAGAATGCGGTGAAAACGCTCGGTTTTAAGAAACCGGTACATCAGGCCAATAATGGTGCGGGTTTTGCCGGTGCCGGTGGCCATGGCTAGCAGGGCAGAGCGGGTGCCGCGAGCCAATGCATGTTCAGTCGCCAGAATCGCCTTTTGCTGGTACTCCCTGAGCCGGAGGTAACCGAAAGGCTCTTGTTTGAGCAGCTTGTCGGCGTTTTCTCGATCGCGTTCCAGTAGATTTAATAGGCCGCCGGGAGTATGAAAGCGGGGTAAGGCGCGGCGGGTGTTGCTGGGTTCTCGTGTATCTCGAAACCAGGTGCCCGACTGTTCTGCCAGCTGTGGCAGGTAAGGGCGTCCGTTGCAGGAGTACACGAAAGGTACTTTAAAGTGCCCTTCATCATCCGCGGGCCATGCAATGGTTCGCCCGGCAAGCTCCCAGGCACCGACCATCGGTGGCTCAACGCTTAGGCCTTTGCTGTAGCGCTCGGATTGATCAATCTTGCCCGCTACATTGATGTTCTCTTTTTTAGCTTCGACCACGGCAATTGGCGTTAAGCCACAAAAAAGCACGTAGTCGGCTCGTTCCTTTGGGCCATTGGTTTGATGCACTGGCTGAGTAGGCCATTCAGCAATAGCGCGGTAGATACCTTTCTCGGGGCGAGCGCCTTTTTGATAGGTAATCTCTTGGCTGTCGGCTTCCCAGCCCGCTTCATTGAGCTGCTGATCAATCAGTATTCGCGTTAACTCTTCACTCAGCACTAATGTGTCGCTGGCGGCTTTGGTTTTACTGGCTACCTGCTGGCGCTGCTGATTAACGCTGCTTTCGCCCTGTGCGGTGAGTTGCGTTTGTAAGGCGCGAATTTTGGTTTCGTAAGCCTGTTGTTGCTGGGCTAGTGCCTGTTCGTGGCTGTGCGCCTGTTTTGCTAGGGCGCGGGATTCTTCATCCATGGCTAAGGCCAGCGCCTCGTATTCTTGCTTTTCTTGCTCGACCAGTTGGCTGAGCTGCTGGCTACTATCCAACGCTTTATTGGCGTGTTGAAGCTCGTGGCGGAGTTTTTCAATATCGGCCTGAAGCTGGCGCGACTGTGCGCTGGGGTCCGTGGGTGGCACAAAGGGACCAGGCTTGAAGGTGGTGCCTGCCTTGCTAAAGGAGCGGTGGAACCAGATGGCCAGTTCACGGGCAAGCTTCAGGCCATCCATGGCTTCTTTGTGGCGGGTGCGAAACTGATGAGTGGCTTTGTTACCCTCGATGCGCAGGGTGTGAAACAGTTCTTTGACCTGGGGCTCAAGGCGCAGCTCGCGATTTAAACGGTAGAGTAAGTCGGCTTGGCTGGTTTGGTTGTCAAACGCTACCCCGGACATCGCCGCCATATGCTGGGCGAGCGCTTCCCCCAACTGGCGCAACTTAATTAATGTGGTGTTAGGGTCGCTGGCAAAGGCGCGTTCGGCAGAGGCCGTTAGTTCGACAAATAGCGCATCATGCTCTGCTAAAAAGCCAAAGTTGCTGGGAGGATAGGGTGTTGTCATTACATTTACTCTCCACGTCTTGGCAGTTTGGCTTTGTCGCGAATGCTTTATTACAGCCCATACTAATAAAATAGAGTGTGCTTAGCTAAGTCTACTTTTGGGGATGGCGACAGTGGTGTTCGGTTTACGTTTTCGAATGCTAACGTTCACTCCTTGCTCAATTCCGACTGCTGAAGCTGTTCAACCGCCTTTGCGCGCTCGCGCTCTAACTCGCGCTTGAGTTCATCTTCAGAGGGCAGATACGGCAGGTACTTCGCCGCAAACAGCTGTTTTTGCTCGGCCAGCACTGAGTACTTCACGACCGCCTCGCTTTTTTCGCTGCATAGCACTAAGCCGATGGTGGGGTTATCGTCGCTGCCTTTGCGTTGCTCATCGTATAAGCGCACGTAGGTATCCATCTGGCCGATATCCTGATGCTTGAGCTTGCCGAGTTTTAGATCCACCAGCAAAAAGCACTTCAGTTTGAAGTTGTAAAACACCAAATCGATATAGAAATCTTCGTCGTCAAAGCGAATGCGCTGCTGGCGCTCCACAAAGGCAAAACCTTTACCCAGTTCCAGTAAAAACTGCTGCAGGTTACTGATAATGGCCTGTTCTAGCTGGCTTTCCTGATAGGTTTTATCCTGTAGGTTAAGGAAATCAAGAATGTAGGGATCACGCAGGTAATCTTTGGCGGTTTCCGCCAACGGTCGGGTGTTTTGTTGAGCTTCAGCTTCTACCAGTGATTTGTCTTGACTGGCCAGGAGGCGCTCGTAGTAGAGGGTATTAATCTGGCGTTCTAGAGCTCTCGCACTCCAGCTTTGGTTGATGGCTTCTTGCAAATACCCGTCGCGGGCTTGGGCATTTTCTATTCGCAGCAGGGTGCGATAGTGAGTCCAGCTCAATTCGGTACCCACTGCGTTCCGTTTTGGAAAGCTTTGATAAAACTGGCGCATATTGCGTAGATTGCGAACATCAAAGCCTTTACCCAGCCGCTCGGTGAGCTGTTGCGAAAGCTGCTGGAGCTGCTGTTTGCCGTATTCGGCGCGGCTACTGCCTTGCTGCTCATGCTCGACAATCAGACGGCCTATTTCCCAGTAGCTTTGTACCATGGCCGTATTTACGGCTTAGCGCACCTCCAGTTTTTGTTGGAGAACGGAGGGTTGGCGACGGCGAAATCGAAGGGTTTCAACTGGCCGTTAGTGTCCTTCCACTGAGGGGCACTCAGCGTGCTGTCTTGCGCACATAGTCTTTGTACTGGCTGGCATCCATACCGCCGCGCAGTTCATCGCAGCTTGCCCAAAGGGATGAGTAGAGCTCGTTCTTCTTAATGGCCATTTGGGATCCTTACATTACTGGCATGACTGCGCCGAACTAGCAGCCACACGCTGAAAAATATCGTGTACTTTGCAATCAAACAGCACATAAAGCTAATGGGGTGCATCAGTATCAGCTTGGTGCTTCGAAAATTGGTGCTGATTATAACTTTTTGGGCGAGCGATAACGCTTGTATGCGGGACGTATTCCTCGCCATTTATCTTCTTTAAACAGTCATCGTTAACTGAGTAAAAGCTCCTTGTTCTCTTGCCACGCTTGATTCAATCGCTGGGTGATCAGCTCAATCGTGCTGGCTTTCACACCAAGGTCTTTGGCCACGGTTGGGAAAGTGCTCATAACGTCTACGATCTCATGAACATACGGCTGAGCCTGTTTCCAGTTGGCAAAGCCTGCATGTCTAGCTAGCTGCTGAATGGCTTTTAGAGGCGGCTGCTTACCGTAGCCTATGTAAGCAGTCGCGTGTTCTGCATAAGGGTGAGGGCTAAACGTTACGTCATAGAAAGGCGCTGGTTTCCATTCGCCTCGGTCGTCCTGCAAAAACGCCCAATTTTTACTGTGGTCATCCTGATTGCAGGCAAACAGGTTAAACAGGGCGCGTCGGAACTGAAGTTGGCCGACGGCGGGGGATTTACACAGCTGGCGGCTGGCTTTGATAAGGTCGGCGTAATCAAGACTAGGAGTTCGAAAGTCGGCATCCAGCAGACCACAGGCGCTATGCATATGCAGACGCCCTGCTGTCTTTGTGTGATTGACCCAATCGAACCGTTTGATAGCAAGCCAAGCGCGTTCCCCCTGAGTCGTTGGTATGCGTAACAACTGCCATTCCGGCGTCTCAAGACCTGCCTTTTTAGCCAACTCCAGGTATACCGCTTCGCATAGGCCTTCTTCGTGACCCAGAGGCAAATGTTGGGAGGTAAACTTGACCAGCCAAGCGTCATCCTCTGGCCGGGCCTTGGTTCGGCACTCGCTGAATTGGCCTGGAGGCATAAAAAGCTGTGCTTTTGGCCTTGCCCCACCGGAGCTACCCGCTGCGACTAGAGCGCTTAGTACGTCTTCGGTTTGCCCATCAAAAACGGCTTGTGCTTGGAGCCCGAGTGTCGCTAGGTGTTCATTATCGCTTTGTGTCGGCGCAGCATCTGATGTTGGTTCAAAGGCCAGTGCGCCCATGCCGCGCTGGCCAACAAATGCCAGTCGATCCATCGCCGTAAGCTGCATAGGCGCTATACCATGCTGACGGAATACCCGGTCTTGTAGCAGCAGTCCCCACCCATCGGGTAAACAGTCGCCAAATACGCCGTGCAGCCCTTGATGCGGTTTTTTAGGGGCGGGCTGAAGCGCTAGGCCGTGCTGTAACGTAAAGGGCGATAGGTTGCCATGTCGTTCCTCATAGCCTTTCGCGTACTGAAAAAATACCCCCTGGCGGTTTTGCGCTAATACGCCCGCAGCAACCTGTTCCCCGGTTGATAGCGTGCGGGTCACGTTCAGCCGTTGCGTGGGTTTAAAGGCCATCTTTGAGCACCTCTTCGATAGAGGAAGGTGTCTTTGCGTTTAATGGGTCTTGTTGGGTCAGCGCATATAGCCGTGCCAAGTCGTCTAGGCTTTGCCATAGCAACAGCAGTTGGCGAAACGATATTTGCCCGGTGAGCTCAAATTTTTTGATCGTGGGGGCGGGAACGTTGCTGCGCTCCGCCAGCGCCGCGCGGGATAACTTGGCCTGTTCACGTAAGTGGCGCAGGTGAGTCGCAAAGGCTTGCTGGACATCGGTATCATCTAACAGCAGAAAACGGTGCATAAGCTATGCATTCCTACAAAGGATATTACTGTGCCCATTTTAGCTTTTTTAGGCCTATTTTGGATACTACCGTATCTGGTTTTCTGTTTGTTACTTATCGAACCGCGGCCTGCTGCAGAAGTTATTCAAGTGCGTAAAGCCTGCTGGTAGCCTATTTCCTATTTTCACAACCTACCCGACTAATTCGCTTACAGGCCTAGCAATTCTCCAACTGGCAAGTGACTGGTCGCTTTCATTTCGCGCAGCGAGAGGTTGGAGCGGATACTCGACACGCCGGGCAGTTTACGCAGCACCGTTTCGACGAAGTGGCTGTAGTCGTCCAGGTTTTTGGCGACCACTTGCAGTAAGAAATCGGCTTCGCCGGTGGTGTTGTGGCAGCTCAGTACCTGGGAGCTGGCCTGGATAATGCGTTCAAACTCCGCAGTGGCCGCCTCGCTGTGCTGGGTGCAGGTGATCTGCACAAACGCCATCACGCTGGCGCCGATTTTGCGGCGATTGAGGATGGCCTGGTAGCCTTCGATCACTCCTAGTTCTTCCAGACGTTTGTGGCGTCGCCAGCAGGTGGCTTCGCTCAGGTGCAGCTGCTCGGCCAGTCGCGCGTTAGGTATTCTGCCGTCGGACTGGAGTAACTCTGCTAGTTTGGCATCCTTTTTATCCAATACGCTCATGCTGAAAGTCTCTTTCTCATCATCACTATAAAGAGAAAGAGTGCTTCATATTGATCAGCGTTGTCCATGATATGGAAAGCTCATTTCAGGCCAGACTCGTTATAGTCACTTTAGCGAATCATCCACCTAGACGTTCAGGAGTGGCCCATGAAAGCCGTTGTTTTTGAGCAATTTTCCGCCCCACCACAGATCCTACAACTGCCTGATCCCACCCCCGAGCCGCATGGGGTTGTGGTGAAAGTGATGGCGACAGGCGTTTGCCGTAGTGACTGGCATGGCTGGGTAGGACATGACACTGATATTCAACTTCCCCATGTGCCGGGGCATGAGCTTTCCGGTGTTGTCGAGGCCGTTGGTAAAGATGTAAAAAAATGGCGCATTGGCGACCGCGTCACGGTTCCCTTCGTTAGCGGATGCGGCACTTGCCCTGAGTGCCACTCAGGCAACCACCAGGTGTGCGATAGCCAGTTTCAACCGGGTTTCACGCACTGGGGCTCCTTTGCTGAGTATGTGAGTATTCACTATGCCGATGTCAATTTGGTCGCGCTGCCAGAGACATTGGATTTTGCAACGGCGGCGAGCTTGGGATGTCGGTTCGTTACCTCTTTTCGGGCAGTGGTTGATCAGGGCAAAACAGCGGCAGGGCAGTGGGTGGCCGTCCACGGTTGCGGCGGGGTTGGCCTCTCTGCCGTCATGATTGCCAACGCCGTCGGCGCCAATGTGGTGGCCATCGATATTTCGGAAGAGGCGCTTCACCTAGCTCGTCAATTGGGCGCCGTTGCCACTGTCAATGCTGCCAAGGTTGCCGATGTGGTTGAGGCAGTGGCAGAAATAACCCAGGGAGGTGCTCATGTCTCTCTGGATGCGTTAGGCCACCCGACGACCTGTTTTAACTCCATCAGCAATCTGCGCAAACGCGGCAAGCATATTCAGGTTGGGTTGATGTTGGCTGAGAACAGCACACCTGCTATTCCCATGAGTAAGGTTATTGCCCACGAGCTTGAAATACTGGGCAGCCATGGCATGCAGGCGCACCGTTATGACGCCATGCTGGCGATGATCCAGTCTGGAAAGTTGGCGCCTGAAAGGCTGATCGGCAAGCGTATTACTCTTGAGCAATCGATTGGCGCGCTGATGAACATGGATAAGTTCGAAGGGGCAGGCGTGACGGTGGTGACGGAATTTTGATAAAGCGGGCTGCAGCGTTGTTGCCGATTATAAATTGAAGGGTTAGGTAACACTGATGCTTCTAGTATCGAAAGCGTTGCATTTGCGCTACTCTCGATGTGGGGTGGGCGACAGGTTCACTGTTTGGTTGGACACCCCCATGCGCATCTTGCGAACTCTCAGTTGCACGTCTCTCGCTGGTATTCTCGGCATATTGCCTATCACTGCTTACCCAAACGGATCAATTCCAGCGCAACCTTAACGCTCTTTTTTGTATTCTTACTTCTGCTAATCACTCGCGCGTGGCGCTCTGTGAATGATGAATACTGTCCGGTTAAACGTTAAGCATTAAAGAAACACTTTTTATCTGTTTAATTGATTCATGATTTTTTAGCACATAATGACTGATGTGATGATTGTTTCTTATTGTTTATTTTAATATCGGCGGTGATATTTGATTGCCCATTTTTAGAGGCTGTTATATAAAAGCCTGTCTTTTCTTTAGGTGCTTGTTTGAATGATTTTTTACGCTAATTTGCTGTAAGAAAAATTAACAATGCGCCTAGTGTTTAAGGCCTGGTTTTTAAGACCTAGTGTTTAAGAACTAGTTTCTCTCTTTAAGTTAATTAAAAAATGGCGTGCACTGAGTGCACGCATTACTGCGTACACATCAATAAGCGTCTTTATGGGTGCTTAACTCGCTGGCGCAGTATTCCCAATGATGCTTGGTCATTAGAGGAGTAGGGATATGAAAAAGTACGTAGCAGAGTTAATTGGTACGTTCTGGCTAGTATTGGGCGGTTGTGGCAGCGCGGTGTTAGCTGCGGCTTTTCCAGAAGTCGGCATTGGCCTATTAGGGGTGTCGCTGGCCTTTGGTTTAACGGTTGTTACGATGGCGTATGCGATTGGGCATATTTCGGGGTGCCATTTAAATCCTGCGGTGTCGATTGGGCTTTGGGTGGGTGGGCGCTTTCCTGCTAAAGAGTTGCCTTACTATATTGGTGCGCAAGTACTGGGTGCCGTTGTTGCCGGTGGCGTGCTGTATCTGATTGCGAGTGGCCAAGCAGGGTTTGATGTGTCGGCTGGGTTTGCATCGAATGGGTACGGAGAGCATTCACCCGGCGGTTATAGCATGACGGCGGCGTTACTAACGGAAGTCGTAATGACCATGATGTTTATCTTCATCATTATGGGGGCAACCGATGGTCGCGCACCTGCAGGATTTGCACCGTTGGTGATTGGCTTGGGCTTAACGCTAATTCACCTGATCAGTATTCCGGTGACCAATACCTCGGTGAATCCAGCGCGTAGTACGGGCGTTGCTCTATATGTAGGAGATTGGGCGACGGCTCAGCTGTGGCTGTTCTGGATAGCACCAATGATCGGCGCAGCGTTAGGGGCACTAGCGTATCGCTTTATTGCTCAGCCTGAGGCACTCATAGCGCCGCCATCGCCTTCTGATCACGACGATGATCTAACGGGTAAGATCGTCCCTTAAAGCGGCTCTCCACGATAGTAGTGCCATAAAAATAGCGAACCCACGCTACGCCAGGGGGCCCAGTGTTCAACTAACTGGCGAGCCTGTTTAGGCGTGGGTTTGTCTTCCAGTTTTTTTAGACGGCCAAGCGCTACACGTAAGGCAAGGTCGTCGGCGGGAAATATATCCGCGCGCTGGAGCGAAAACATCAGGTAAATTTCGGCGCTCCAACGTCCAAAACCACGCAGTTGAGTAATAGCGGCAATCGCCTCGTCATCGCTCAGCGTGGTTAACCCATCGGCGCTGAATGTGCCTGAAAGCTCTGCCTCCGCTAGCCCTTTGGCATAGGCTACTTTGCGCCAGGAAAGCCCTGCATCACGCAGCGCTTGGTCTTCAACGTCCATCACTGCTTGCGCGTGCAATTCCGGTAGCAATGAAGTGACACGGCCCATAATTGCGCGCGCTGCTTCCGTCGAAATCTGCTGGCTAACAATCGTATTAAAAAACGTTGCGAAGCCTTGATCGCGTTGGCGCGGCGCGGGTGCTCCCACCAGTGGATAAGCACGGGCAATATCGGAGTCTGCTTTAGCCAGTGCCTCCATGGCGTACTCGATAGTCTCTAGTGTCATGAACATTTCACCTGCTTATAAGTTTAAAAACACACTAACAAAATTAGGATATTAGCGTTGTAATCCGTCGGAATTGTCTCGTTCGCTGGCTAACTTTTTTGGTGTTGCGTATTTCTACTTTTGTCTAATCCTGCGATCATTTGCAGCTATACAAGACCGTTTTGTTGAGCAGGTGTTGAATGCGCCTGGGGGAGAAAAGTATGCAGGCGTCGTCATCGGGATTGGCACGTAACCCGCGGCTGGCAGAAGTCGTGTTGGCGTTAGGCGGGTTTGGTATTGGCACCAGCGAATTCGTCATTATGGGGTTAATGAACCGTGTTGCGGAAGATCTCGCCGTTACGGTGCCTCAGGTGGGCTATGCCATCAGTAGTTATGCCCTGGGTGTAGTTGTGGGCGCGCCGCTGATATCTGCCTTTGCAGCGCGGGTACCAAAGCGTGCGTTGCTGATTGTGCTGATGCTGGTATTTGCTATCGGTAATATCGCCAGTGCCATGGCGCCGGGGTTTTGGTCATTTGTTGGACTGCGCTTTATTGCCGGGTTACCCCACGGTGCTTACTTTGGCGTAGCCGCTTTGGTAGCGGCTGGCGCAGTGCCGGTTGATCAGCGGGCACGGGCTATTTCTCGGGTAATGATGGGCTTGACGTTGGCGATTCTGATTGGCGCGCCGTTAGGCACGTGGACAGGCAATTTATTTGGCTGGCAAATTGCCTTTGCAGCCGTAGGCATTATTGCCCTGTTGACCGCGCTATTGATTCGTCTGTGGGTACCTGTACAGCCGTTCGATGCTTTGGCAAGCCCGCTACGTGAACTGTCGGCATTGTTAAAGCAGCGTGTGCTGGTGACGGTGGCTATTGCCTGTATTGGTTGTGGCGGTATGTTCGCTATTTTTAGTTATGTGATGCCTACGCTTACGCAGCAAGCGGGTATGAGTGAAGCGCTGGGGCCGCTAGTGCTGGTCATCTTTGGTCTTGGCTCTATCGCTGGGAATTTGATCGGTGGTCGTGCAGCGGACAAGAACCTGATGCGCGCGATTCCCGCTACCCTGGTGTGGTGCGCTGTGATTCAGGGATTGTTCTATTTTGCTGCCAATAATGTTTGGACGGGGCTGTTATTTGTAGGATTAGTCGGTTCCAGCATGGCGCTAGCGCCAGCGCTGCAGACTCGTTTAATGGATGTGGCAGAAGATGCCCAAACGATGGCGGCTTCGCTAAACCATGCCGCTTTTAATGGAGCCAATGCGTTAGGGGCGTGGTTAGCGGGGCTGGTGATTAGCGCAGGTTTTAGTTGGTCGAGCACAGGGTTAGTCGGTACCGGTTTAGCGCTATGCGGGCTAGTGATTTTTGCTTGGGGCCGCTGGCTTGAGAAGCGCACTTTCGCTACGGCTGAACGTTATCAGTGAGTGTTTACTAACGACATAGCCGAAAGCCGCGCATGCCTAGGTGAAAATGATCAGCATGTGCGGCGTTGTAGTCTGGCCCCAATACGTTGCCAAAGGTGTCGCAGGCGCCATCTCTCGCTGCTGTTAAAAACGCCCCAGTTTTGCCTCCGTTATCCCAGTGGTTGCTTAGTGTAACGCGTTGGCCATTTTCAAACTGAAACCCCACCACATCGAGAGCCTCAGCGGTGGCATGTTCACTGCGCCTACCCGTTTCGCGGCCATAAATATTACGGCAGGCAAAGCTGCCTACGTGATCGACTTGGGCCACACGGCTACCCATGATTTCCAGGGCAGCAGGTTGAAGGGCATGGCGTTCGAACATTACCCAGGCAAGCGCCATTGGGCAGCTAGCGACAAAGCTTTGGCTAAAACGAACGCTGCTAGATTGCATACGCACGATATTCGTCAGTGGGCAGCTAGCGGTTGGGGAATAATCGGCTAAAGGTGTGTAGCTAAGTTCGCTTTTTTGCACGGTGTCCAGTGCGGCTAAACAGGCCTCCCGGTCATCGTTTAGACGTTTGAGCTTTAGCTGGGTGATGGGCGTTATTGGATCATCGATAGAGAGTGGTGCCCAGGGGGCCCAATGGCGGGGAATCTCAATCAAGCCTTTTTGCAAGGCTACGCCCAGGGCAATTAAGCATAAAATAATGATCGTGCTGCGCATAACAACCTCCTTGGGACTGCGCCGAAACGCTACAGTCCATAGCATAGGTGTGCGATACTGCGCGCTACTTTATTTGCAGAACCTTATTCGCAGTGCTTGATAAACAGTACAACGTATTGTCGTTATGCTGTTTATCTTCATCAACGATCTTTCGCTGACTATCATTTCGCTATCTATCTTTTGCTAACTATCTTTCGCTAATTAGGGAAGCGCTTCATGTCCCAGGGTACGCTTTTTATTATTTCTGCCCCGTCGGGTGCTGGTAAAACCAGCTTGGTCCGCGAGCTGATCGAGAGCCTGGATGGCATTCAGGTCTCGGTATCACATACCACGCGAGCTAAACGCGAGGGGGAAGTGGATGGTGTGAACTATCACTTTACTCACGTAGCCGACTTTGAAGCGATGATTGAGCGCGGTGAGTTCTTTGAGTATGCCAAAGTCTTTGATAATTACTACGGTACGTCTCGCTGTGCGGCGCAAGCTGTTCTGGATGCGGGGCAAGACGTTATTTTAGAGATCGACTGGCAGGGCGCTCAGCAGGTACGAGCGCAAATGCCCTCGGCAGTGTCGATTTTTATCTTGCCACCCTCGCGTAGCGAACTAGAACGGCGCCTTTCTAGCCGCGGAACCGATGAGCACGCAGTGATTGCTCGGCGTATGCGTGATGCTGTTAGCGAAATGTCCCATTTTGATGAATATGACTACTTAGTCATCAACGATGATTTCACCACAGCGCTGCAAGAGTTGCAGTCGCTGGTGATCAGTCGCCGCCTAACACGTGAGGCGATGCAGGTGCGTCATGCGCCACTACTCGATGCGCTCTTGTCACAAGCGCCTAGCGTCGAGTAATCTAGCAGATTCCATTACCACTTTTTTTGCTGGGCCAGCGGCGTTTCACCACAACGCTGGCCCAGCGTTGTCATTACAGGAAGGCCCCCATGGCTCGCGTAACCGTTGAAGATTGTCTAGAAAATGTTGAGAACCGCTTCAAGCTGGTGATGATTTCTACCCAGCGCGCGCGCCAGCTTGCCCGTGGCTCCCGTGAAGCGCAGCTGCCCTGGGAGAACGATAAGCCTACCGTTATGGCTCTGCGTGAAATAGCCGCCGGCCTGGTCGATCACAGCGTGCTAGATGAGCCGGTTGAAGCCCCGGTTCGTACGCGCCCAGCAATGACGCCTACGACACATATAGACGACTAAGGTTTACTAAAGACTGGACTTAGAAGCGACTAGGGGCGCGGTAAATGTTCACCATTGATGACCTGGCCGATCGACTTGGCGGCTATTTACCTCCAGACGAAATACAGCAGGTCAAGCGCGCTTTCTATTATGCTGAGCAGGCTCACGATGGCCAGCGCCGTCGCTCTGGTGAGCCTTATGTGACCCATCCATTAGCGGTCGCTAACATATTGGCTAATATGCACATGGACCATCAAAGTTTGATGGCGGCCATGCTGCACGATGTCATTGAAGATACGGGTGTCTCGAAAAAGGCGCTGTCTGCGCAGTTTGGCAAACCGGTCGCCGAACTGGTGGATGGTGTTTCCAAGCTGACTCAGATCACCTTTGAAGACAAAGCCGTCGCCCAGGCGGAAAATTTCCAGAAGATGGTGTTAGCGATGTCGCGAGATATCCGCGTCATCATCGTCAAATTAGCTGACCGTCTGCATAACATGCGCACGCTGGGAGCATTGCGCCCAGATAAAAAGCGTCGTATTGCCCGAGAAACGCTGGAAATTTATGCCCGTATTGCGGGACGCTTAGGTATCAATACGATTCGTGTTGAACTTGAAGACCTCTCTTTCCAGGCTATTCACCCAATGCGTTCAGAGCGCATCAAGCGCGCGGTAGCTAGCGCGCGGGGGAACCGCCGTAGCGCGATGCGAGAAATTCAGTCATCGCTACAGCAGAGCCTGGACGATGAAGGGCTTAAAGGCACCGTGATCGGTAGACAGAAGCATCTGCTGTCGATTTATAAAAAGATGCGCGACCAGCGTAAGCCGTTCGCGGAAATTATGGATGTCTTCGGCTTCCGCATCATTACCGAAGATGTTGCTAGCTGCTATCGCATTTTAGGGGTGGTGCATAATCTCTACAAGCCCGTGCCAGGGCGATTTAAAGATTATATCGCCATCCCGAAAGCCAACGGCTATCAAAGCCTTCATACTACGCTGTTTGGTCAGGGTGGGATGCCCATTGAAGTGCAGATCCGCACCCGTGAAATGGAAGCGATGGCTAATAATGGCATCGCTGCCCACTGGCTCTATAAAGCAGGGCAAACAACCCACCCCATTGCCGAAGGTAGCCATGCCCGCGCCCGCGCTTGGGTAAAAGGGCTGCTCGAAATGCAGCGCCATGCGGGTGACTCGCTAGAGTTTATTGAGCACGTCAAGAACGACCTTTTCCCAGACGATATCTACGTATTTACCCCCAAAGGCGACATCATGGAGTTGCCTCAGGGCGCAACGGTGATCGACTTTGCTTACAGCGTACACACCGATATTGGCAATAACTGCATTGCTTGTCGTATTGATCGCCATTTAGCCCCGCTCTCAACGCGTCTTGAAAGTGGTCAAACCCTGGAAATTATTACTGCTCCTGGGGCACGGCCTAACTTGGCATGGCTCAACTTCGTCACGACAGCAAAAGCGCGTTCTGCAATACGGCATGCATTGAAGCACCAGCAGCAGGCAGAAGCGGTTATCTTAGGGCGGCGGTTGTTGAATAAGGCGCTGGCGCCGTTTGAAACCAGCTTGGAAGAACTGGATGAAAGTGTTTTTGCTAAAGCATTTAAAGAGCTGGATGTCGCTTCGCTAGATGCTTTGTTAGAGTCTCTGGGCTTAGGCAATCGCATGGCCCATGTGGTGGCACGGCGCTTGGTTGATGTTTCCAATGGCGGCAATGCTGACTACGTTCTCAGTGGGGATAGCGAAAAAGCCGTCGTGATTAGCGGTAGCGAAGGCATGGTGATTAATTTTGCCCGCTGCTGTCATCCGTTGCCGGGCGACCCTGTTGTCGGCCACTTATCGGTTGGCAAGGGACTGGTGGTGCATCGCAGTGAGTGCAAAAACCTAGGTGATCGTAAAAACGATCCAGAGAAGCTGTTTGCTCTTGAGTGGTCAGACAGTATAGATGAAGACTTCCCGGTCGCGCTGCGCATCGAAATTGAGAGCCGTCGTGGGCTGGTAGCCGAGCTGGCGGGCGTGGTGACCGATGCCGATGCCAATATCGAGCGTATCGGCATTGAAGAGCGTGATGCGCGGCTTTCAATTGTTAATTTAACCTTATCGGTGAAAGGCCGGGTGCATCTTGCGCGTATTATTAAGCGTATTCGCAACCTGCCTAATGTCGGCAAAATAACTAGAATGACCAATTAATCGCCCGTTAGTAGGCTGCTGGCAATGGGCTGGCGGCAACGGCTATGGCGGGCCATTACAATTAATGGTTAACGCTATCACCCCTATTTATCACTTACCTCTAAAAATATATTAAACACGACAGGAGAGTGCTATCTCATGAGCAACAAAGCAGTTATTAATACTGAAAAAGCCCCCGCTGCCATCGGCCCTTACTCTCAAGCGATTAAGGCTGGCAACACAGTGTATCTGTCGGGTCAGATCCCGCTGAATCCCGAGACAATGGAAATTGTCTCTGACGACTTTGAAGCACAAGCGCGTCAAGTATTTACCAATCTTCAGGCGGTGTGTGAAGAGGCTGCCGGTACGCTGGGCGATATCGTCAAACTCAACTTATACCTAGTTGATTTGGATAACTTTGCGATCGTAAACAAGGTGATGGAAGAGTTCTTCTCGTCGCCTTTCCCTGCTCGTGCAGCGGTCGGCGTCAAAGCGTTACCCAAAGGTAGTCAAGTAGAAGCAGAAGCTGTGATGGTCATTGGCGACTAAGCCACTGAGCCGACTGTCTTTAGTAAGAACGGGCGAGCACTCGATCATCAAGTGCTCGCTTTTTTTTGAGGATCGTGCAGAGGAATAGCGCGACGGTTAGGCTTTTTGTGGCGTTAAGAAACCGCCCTCTTTTAGCACCTGTGCGTAGCCCTCTTTGTAGGTCGGATAGCGAAATTCATAACCTGTTTCACGGATGCGACTATTATCGCAGCGTTTACTAGTGCGACGGCGTAGGGGTGACTGCATGGTCTCGGTAGATTCAACCTTGAGCTGTTTGGCTAACCACGCCATCACGTTATGTAGGGTGACAGGCTCGCAGTCGCTAGCTAGGTAAAGGTCGGCGAGTGGCGCGCCTTTTTCCTGACAACGAATTAAGTGCGCCAAAATACCGGTGCAGTCATCACGGTGAATACGGTTGGAGTAGCTGACGGGGGTCACCGCGGCAATACGGCCTTCCGCGACCTGGTGAATCAAACGATCACGGCCAGGGCCGTAAATACCCGAAAAGCGCACAACCGTGCCGGGAATCGGATGGTTAATCAGCGCTTGTTCAGCATTGCACATCAGCTTGCCAGAAAAACTGGTCGAACCGGTTGGGCTGTCTTCATTTACGACTTCGCCTTCCTGCTGGCCATAGACACTGGTCGACGACACAAAAAAGATACGTTTTGGCGGCGTTTTATGTTGCTCCAGCACGCCAAGCACACGATTGAGGCCATCCGGATAGGCGCTTTGGTAGGCACTCTCCTCGAAACGGTCAGCGCTGACCGTATAGATAACGTAGTCAGCGCGAGGTAGAGCGTCAGCACCAGCGCCGTCAAGGTCGTTAAGATCAAGCGCCAACGGCTCAATGCCGGTGTCTTTTAATGCCTCGGTGTGACGGCGTACGCCGATAACATGATGGCCCTCACTGAGTAGCTCGCGTCCGAGCGTTATGCCGATATCTCCGCAGCCAATAATCAGTACCGTTTGCTTCACCTTGGTCACTCCTCTTGATTAATATTCCCTATCAGATACAAAGTCCCTATGAGATGTGCCATCTTCAATAGGGTTTGTTTGTCCTTTTCCATCTCGCTATCACGATGACTGTAACGAGCTGCAACGAGAGGATGCCACTGGCACCGCTATGACTTTAACAGAACTACGCTACATCGTAACCCTTGCCCAAGAACGTCACTTTGGTCGCGCCGCCGAACGCTGTCATGTTTCACAGCCAACACTCTCGGTGGCGGTAAAAAAGCTTGAGGACGAGCTTGGTACACCGCTGTTTGAACGTTCCAAATCAACGGTGCAGGTCACCCCGCTGGGAGACAAAATCGTTGCTCAAGCCCAGCGCGTGCTGGAACAGAGCCGACTTATCTACGAAATGGCGAATGCTGGAAAAGACCAGTTGGCTAACCCGCTGCGCATTGGTGCTATTTATACGATAGGCCCCTACTTATTTCCCCACCTAGTGCCAGCACTGGCTAGCGCTGCGCCGCAAATGCCGTTGTATATCGAAGAAGGTATGACCGGTTCTCTGCGGACAAAGTTACGCAGTGGCGAGCTGGATGTGATTATTGTGGCGCTGCCTTTCACAGAGACCGACGTGGTTACCAAGCCGATTTACGATGAGCATTTTGAGGTATTGATGCCAGCCAGCCATCGCTGGGTAAGTCGTGACGCGATTCACAAAGAAGATTTGTTAGAAGAGCGCTTGTTGTTGCTGGGGGAAGGGCACTGCTTCCGTGATCAAATTTTAGAAGCCTGTCCGGCGATTACCCAAAAGCTTAACAGCCCAAATAATACGTTGATAGCAGAGGGGGGATCATTGGAAACCATTCGCCATATGGTGGCATCTAAATTAGGCATTACGGTACTGCCACAGTCGGCGCTGGGCACTGATCAGTATGAAAATGCCATGTTGGTTAGCCGGCCATTCGTTGAGCCCGCGCCTTCGCGCACCGTTGCCATTGCGTGGCGGGCAAGCTTTCCTCGCCCAAAAGCAATTGATGCATTAGCCAAGGCGATTAGCCAATGTCAGCAACCTGTACACACTGCTAGTCCGTCCTCATGAGTGACCTTTCTGCACCGGTTTCGTCGCTGAAAGGGGTTGGTGAGGCGCTCGCGTTAAAGTTGGCGCGATTGGGAATAGACTGCGTAAGCGACCTGCTATTTCACCTGCCGTTGCGCTACCAGGACCGTACACGGCTAACGCCCATTGGCCTGCTGCGTGCAGGGAGTGAGGCGGTGATAGAAGGCGAAGTCACCGCGTGCGATGTTGTTAAGGGGCGTCGGCGTAGTTTGTTAGTCAGAGTGCGTGATGGAAGCGGTATTTTAAGCCTACGTTTTTTTCATTTTTCGCCTGCCCAGCAGCAACAGGTGCGCCCCGGTGTTACGGTGCGTGCGTTTGGAGAGGCGCGCGCGGGGGCAACAGGGCTGGAAATTTACCATCCTGAGTACCGGCTAAGCGGCGGCAACGATACACCAGTTGAGGAGTATTTCACGCCGATTTACCCGACCACTGAAGGGCTGCATCAAACGCGTTTGCGCGCACTTACCCAGCAAGCGCTTACGCTACTGCAGCGCTCTCCTGAGTTACTTCCGGACGTCATTCCAGATGCCCTACGTCAGCGCTTCCGCCTGCCGGGGTTGCACGCAAGCTTGCAGCTGTTGCATCAACCGCCGCCGGATGTGGACTTAGAGCAGCTTGCCCACGGCCATCACCCCGCCACGCGTAGACTGGCACTGGAAGAGCTACTGGCTCACCAACTCAGCCTGCGTGAAGTACGTTTACGTATTCAGGCGGATGGTGCGCCATCGCTGCCTTCGGGGCGCAGCCTGCAAACCCGCTTTTTAGCCCAGTTGCCGTTTGCTCTTACCGGTGCGCAGCGCCGCGTGTTGGAAGAGATTAGTCTAGACCTTGCGCGGCCCGCCCCGATGCTACGGCTCGTGCAGGGCGACGTCGGCTCAGGCAAGACGGTCGTTGCGGCGATGGCGGCGCTCTCGGCGCTAGCGGGCAATTGCCAGGCAGCGATGATGGCTCCCACGGAAATTCTTGCTGAACAGCACTACCGGGCATTTAAAGCCTGGTTTGAGCCTCTAGGCATCGAAGTGGCTTGGTTGGCAGGCAAGCTCAAAGGTAAAGCGCGGCTAGATGCTAAAGCCGCTATTGCCGATGGCCGTGCCCGTATGGTAGTGGGCACCCATGCGCTGTTTCAGAGCGACGTACACTTTCAGTGTTTGGGGTTAGCAATTATTGATGAGCAGCACCGCTTTGGTGTTCATCAACGCTTGGCACTGCGCGAGAAAGGCGAAGCTGGTGGGCTAACACCCCACCAACTGATCATGACCGCGACACCAATTCCTCGTACGCTGGCCATGAGTGCTTACGCTGATTTGGATGTCTCGGTAATTGATGAGTTGCCGCCAGGGCGTACGCCGGTTAAAACCGTAGTGGTGTCTGATGAGCGGCGGCCTGAAGTGGTCGAACGCATTCGCAACGCCTGCAGTGATGGGCGCCAGGCCTATTGGGTGTGTACGCTGATTGAAGAGTCTGAGGTGCTGCAGTGTCAGGCCGCCGAAGTCACTCGCGATGAACTAACCCAGGCGCTGCCTGAACTCGCTATTGGTCTGATTCACGGGCGTATGAAGGCCAGCGAAAAAGTCGCGGTGATGGAGGCCTTCAAAACGGGCGAACTCGACTTGCTGGTGGCCACCACTGTTATTGAAGTGGGCGTAGATGTTCCCAATGCCAGCCTGATGATTATTGAAAACCCGGAGCGTCTGGGGCTTTCTCAACTGCACCAGCTGCGTGGCCGAGTTGGGCGCGGCAGCACGGAAAGCTTCTGTGTGCTGCTTTACCACCCGCCGCTTTCGAAAAGTTCTCGGGAGCGCCTGGGGGTAATGCGCGAAACCACCGACGGTTTCCGTATTGCTGAAAAAGACTTGGAAATTCGTGGCCCCGGCGAAGTGCTTGGCACTCGCCAAACCGGCCTTGCCCAAATGAAAATTGCTGATCTTGAGCGTGATGCCGACCAGCTAGAGCGCGTCACCGCCCTAGCTCAGGCGCTGCAAGGCAATGCCGAAGTTACCGCCGTATTAGTGCGGCGTTGGCTAGGTGAAGCCGCCGGACGCTACGGGCAGGTGTAGAGAGTGATACAGCGCTTAAGCAGCGGTACTCGCTGCTTGGTGGCTCTCTCCCTGCGTCTCTGTTAAGCGATTGGCGGCTTCACCAAGAGGGCCTAGCTGCGCGGCAATCAAGCGTAGCTGGCTTTGGATGGGGCGGTAAAGAGCAATGGCTTGTTCGTCTCTCTCTGAATCCTGCTTATCGAAGGCGTCGGAAGTAGTCTGCTCTAGCTGCGCAAGTAGGTCGTTGACTTGATCAGCTAAGGGCGTGATGGGTTGGCGCTTGTTGAGCTGTTCTGCCAGTTTTTCCAGCAGCTCGCTGATGCGCTTGGCAAGGGGCACCAACGCGGCGTCGTCCTCATCTTCAGCCAACTGGTGGCGGTGAGCGCCAAGAGCCGATAAGTGGCTTAGCAGGGTGTTAGACAGCACGAGAAAGCGTAGGCCGCTGTCGGCGTCCTGTTTGCGATAGTGCCCCGGCTCGTGGAGTATATTGGTGAGCAGCGTTGACAGCGCTGCATCGGCATTGTGAGCATTGCGGCGGGCTAATCGGTAAGCCAAATCGTCCTGTTTGCCCTCTTCATACTGGTGAACAATCTCATCTAAATAACGGCGGTGGCTGGTGAGGACTTTTGCGGCCTCCCGATACAGCCGACGCCCTTGCCAGTCAGGCAGAATAAAAAATACTGCTAGCCCGGCAATCAACGAACCCACCAAGGTATCCAATAACCTAGGTAAGATCAGATTAAAACCGTCGCCGACCTGGTTAAAACTGCACAGCACTAGCAGTGTGATAGAGGCGGTGGCGATAACGTAGTGACGCTCGCGGTTAGCAAAAAAACAAACGCCCGCGGCCACCGCAATCATGCTTTGTATGCTGGCTTGAGGAAACAAGCTAATGGATGCCCAACCGGCAATGAGGCCAAGCACCGTGCCGAGGATGCGCTGTGACAGAAAGCGACGCGTGGTGGCAAAGTTAGGGCGACAGACGAACAGCGTGGTGAGCAAAATCCAAAACCCCTGCTCGGGGTCAAGCCACTGAAGCAATCCATAGCCCACTAGCAGCGCGGTGGATAAGCGCACCGCATGGCGAAACGTGGGCGAACCCAGCGTCAAATTTAGCTGGACGCGTTTCCACGCTTCTAACACGCTAGAGGGCGAGCGGTCGTAAAGCGAGCTATCACGACGATCATCGTCGGTGTCTGGGTTGTGAGCACTGGCAATCTGAGCTTCCAGAATGGACAGGTTATCGGCAAGTGCATTGAGCGGATGGATAAGCGGACGCCATTCGGGCTTACCGTGCTCGCTAAGGTTGTCGATAGAAGCGCGTAGATCGGCCAGTGCCTGCTCACTCTGCTCATGGCCAAACGGGCGGTTAAGCAACAACGATTTGGCTAGTTGGCGGCAGGCGCGACCTTGCTGGTCTAAGAGACGCTGACAACGAAAGAGCACGTCGTGGTGAAAAAATGCTTCGGTGAGTGCGCTATAGGGGTAGTGGGTCGAGCTTGCCCGCTCGTGTATATCCTGGGCGATAAAGTAAATCTGTAAGTAGCGGTTTAGCTTGCGGCTGCCACGCTGCCCCTCTAAGCGGCGAAAAATCATCTCTTTCGCCTGGTTGAGGGCATCGACGACTTTGCCGTTTTGTCTGGCGAGTGCCACGCGACGCGCCTCTAGATCGACACCGCGGACAGGCTCAAATAGCGCAGACTTCAAGATTAAAAACTCACCTAGCGCTTTATATACCCGCGCCATGCTTTGTTTAACTGGCTGGCGCGAAAAAAGGGCGCACCATAGGATTGAGATAACCCCGTACCACGCGGCTCCCGCAAGCAGCAGCAACTGCCGGGAAGCCACATCTTCATCCACGCCACCGTGCTGTTCAATGTTGATCATTGAGTAGATCGACAGGATTAACGTGCCCGACGCAATGGTCGCGTACCGCTGACCAATGGCACCCAGCATAATTAACGTGAAGGTAGAAACTGCCAGCCCAACTGCAAACAGCCACGGCCAGGGGAAAAGCCACTGAACAACAAACGAGGCCGATGCAAAGCAAGCAAGTGTCACCACCAGCGCCTGCAAGCGCCCCTGCCAACTGTCATCGGTTTCAGAAAGCGCGCTTGCAATAATGCCCAAAAACAGCGGAATCACCAGCGCGATGTCACCTGCAAAACCGCTAAACAGCAGCGCCCCGCTGAACGCGATAAACACACGCAGGCTGTAGGCAAACTTATCTAGGGTCCATAGACGCCGCAAAGGCAATGAAATAGGCATAAAATCTCTGGTGAACTAGCTTTATACTTTAGTATAACATAGGGTTGATCGGTGTATGGTGCCATATTCCTCTCTCGCCCCTTCAACATTAGGCCATTGTCGCTTTAATTTATTGTTGTCCTCTAGCCCAACCTATTGGAGTGTTCTAAAAAATAGCGCACTAAGGTCCTATGATTGGAACGGCAACCTTTCGATACTCGGAGCGACTCTAAAAAAAACAGGGACACTCCTATGGATCTCAAGTTATTGCTGGATTGGCGTCTTCACCTTACGGTGATAGTGACGTCAATGTTTGCCGAGTGGGTCGGCATCGTGCGCATTCCTCTCGGGCCGGGAACACTACTGTTACTACCGCTGCTCTACGCTTTTGTGATCGGCGTACTATTTAACCCTCATCTCTTCTCGGCAATGGGCAAGGTGATTCCTAAACCAGTCAGCAACGCGGCTGGCCCGATTATTCTTATTGCCATCCTGCCGTTTATCGCCAAATTTGGTTCCACCATTGGCCCTGCGGTCGAACAAATTATTGCCGCTGGTCCCGCACTGATACTCCAAGAGCTAGGGAATCTGGGCACCATGCTGATAGCGCTGCCCTTTGCCGTGTTAGTTCTCAAAATGGGTCGCGAAGCGATTGGCGCTACCTACTCTATTGCCCGTGAACCCAATATTGCCATTATTTCAGACCGCTACGGGCTAAGAAGCCCCGAGGGTATCGGGATTATGGGGGTGTACGTTGTAGGCACCATGTTCGGTACGCTCTACTTCGCCTTAATGGCGGGCTATATCGCGTCGCTGGATATTCTTGATATTCGTGCCTTGGCCATGGCCTGCGGGGTGGGCAGTGGCAGTATGGTGGCGGCGTGTTCGGCAGCTTTAGCTGAAGCAGTACCGGCATCTAAAGATGAACTACTCGCCTTTGCTGGGGCAAGCAACCTGCTTACTTACGCTACCGGTTTGTATATCTCACTATTTATCGCGCTACCAGTCACCGAGTGGATGTACAAGCGCTTAAATGGCTCGCGCCAGGAGGTTAGCCATGAAAACTCATGAGAGCCCAATCGATCAGTTCGATGCTGAGGCGTTAAAAGAGCTGCGCCCGGAAAATCAGCTGGGTAAAACCGCGTTAGTACTGGCAGCGGTGTGCGTGGCGGCGTGGTTTAGCAATATCGTCAACGGTTCGCCTTTATTAGACGCCCTGCCCGGCATGTTGATTCTCTATGTCATGGTGATTATCGGCTTGGTGGTTGGACGGTTTTGTCCTTTTTACCTGCCCAGCGTGGCCTGGGTGTCGCTGATTAGCATTATCGCGACGCTGCCGTTCTTCCCCGGTAATGGTTGGATCATCGCACGGCTGGCTGAAGTGGATTTCTTGGCAGTGGTCACACCGGTATTGGCCTACGCAGGACTGGCACTTACCGGACGTGAGTTCGCCATGTTCAAGCAAACTGGCTGGAAGCTGGTAGTGGTAGCGCTGTTAGTATTTACCGGTACCTTTATTGGCTCTGCCGTTGTCGCTCATGTGATGCTTTAAGGATAAGACGATGACTGCTTCAGTAGACTTACCGGATAGCGCAGAACTAAAAGCGTGGCGCCATGATTTCCATCAACACCCGGAAACCGCGTTTGAGGAGCATCGCACCAGTGCGCGTATTGCCGAGCTGCTAACTGAGTGGGGCTTTGAAGTAACCACCGGGATTGCTGGAACAGGTGTTGTAGCCACTCTGGATGGTCAACAGGGGGAAGGCAAAACCATCGGCCTGCGGGCCGATATCGACGCCCTGGATATTAGCGAAGAGACGGCGCTTGCCTACGCCTCGCAAACACCCGGCAAGATGCATGCCTGCGGCCATGATGGGCATACCACGATGTTGTTGGGCGCTGCCTGGGCGTTAAAGCAGCAGCCTGATTTCAAAGGCCGGGTGGTGTTTATCTTTCAGCCCGCCGAAGAGAACGCCGGCGGCGGGCGGGTGATGGTTGAAGAGGGGCTGTTTGAGCGCTTTCCCATGGATGCCGTGTATGGCCTGCATAACTGGCCGGGGTTGCCGGTAGGTGTTGCCGCAGTGCACGATACCGACGTTATGGCCGCCTTTGATATCTTTAGCCTGACGCTGACTGGCAAGGGCTGCCACGCGGCGATGCCGCATTTAGGTACTGATACGGTGTTGGCGAGCTGCCAACTGATTAGCCAACTGCAAGGGTTGGTGAGTCGCGAAACGCCGCCTGATAAAGCAGCCGTGCTGAGTATTACCAGTATTAACGCCGGTGATACCTTCAACGTGATTCCCGAGCAGGTGGCGCTGCGCGGCACGCTGCGTTGTTTTGATATGGCACACAAAGAGCATTTGGAAGCGCGCTTTAAGCAAGCGATTACCAACTTAGCTGAGTTTCATGGCTTAACCGTTGAACTGGACTACCAGCGCTGCTATCCCGCCACTATCAATACTCCTGAACATGCTCAGCACTGCGCCTCGGTGCTGGAAAACTTACTCGGTAGTGGCAACGTGATCCGCAACCCGCCACCCAGCATGGCGTCTGAGGATTTCTCATTCCTGCTTGCCGAGCGCCCAGGTGCCTATATCTGGATGGGCAATGGCGAGGAGTCCGCTTCGTTGCATAACCCGCACTATGACTTCAACGATGCATTGCTGCCGCTGGGGGCGCGCTACTGGGTGGAGCTGGTAAGGGCGTTACTCGTCTAAATTCCTGACTTAATACACGTTATTCGCTCTCTGATGCCCACTGGGTAGGGGAGCGTCTACCCCAAATATCACCACCGAACATAGCGTCTTGTTATCTAAAAAGCGTTTTGGGAGTTTTACGATGTCATTACAAACTGAGCCCTCGGCAACTGGGTCTTTAACTATTACCGTCATCGGCTTGGGGCAGATGGGCGGTAATATGGCGCTGACGCTTAAAGCCGCCGGATTTGCGGTAACGGGAAGCGATGTATTTGAGCAAGCACGGTCGCGCCTCGCTGCTCAAGGGATACCCGCTGTGGCTCCCGAAGAGCTACCCGCAAGCGACGTTTACCTGCTGTCATTGCCCACCTCCGCCCATGTGCGTGAGGTGCTCGAGCAATCGCCAGGCCTGATTAACCTAGCGCCAAAAGGTAGCGTGGTTGTTGATACTTCCACCAGTGACCCCGCCGTGACGCGTGAACTGGCAGAAAAAGTTAGCGCAGCGGGTCTTCTATGGTTGGATGCACCGGTCAGCGGAGGCCCCAAAGGCGCTGCTAGCGGCAAGCTGGGGATGCTATTGGGAGGCGATGAACGCACTATCGAACGGGTATTGCCGATGCTGGAAGCGATGTCAGCCAAGCGCACCCATGTGGGTGGCCCGGGCAGCGGCCATGTGGTCAAGCTTGCCAATAATTACCTGTGTGCCGCGCACTTGTTAACCACCGCCGAAGCCGTTGCTATGGCAGCCAAAGCGGGCGTTGACCCCGCTGCCTGCTTGGCGGGGCTCAATAGCGGTTCTGGGCGTAGTGCGGTTAGTGAGGTGAACTTCCCCGAGTGGGTGCTGAGCGAACGCTTTGACTCAGGGTTTACCACCGGCTTGATGCGTAAAGACCTGCGTTTAGCGCGAGATGCCGCTGAGCAACTGGAGATACCCTCGCCGCTGTTACAAGCCGTGGTCGATGCCTGGCACGCCAACGCCGATCAGCCCGCTGATAGCGATGACTTTAACCATATCACTACACCGATACTAGCTCGCGCTACTCAAGCGGAGGGAAACGAATGAACACACTTAGCCAACATGCCTGCGACCATCTTGCTGAACTGCTTGAAGGGTTTGGATTAGCCGCTGCCACACCGCTGAGTAACTGGATTGATGGTGATTTAGTGGTGGGAGAGGGTGAAGTGATCACCTTGAGCAATCCGGCCACCGGCGAAACGCTGGTGAGCTATCGTGATGCAGGAGCCGCGCTGATTGAACGTGCTACCCAAGCGGCTGAGCGTGGCCAGCGCGCATGGATGGCGTTAACCGCCAGCGAGCGTGGACGGCGTATGAATGCCGCCATCCGCAGCTTGGAGGGCCATGAAGAGGCACTGGCTCAGCTGGAAAGTGTGGTGGCCGGCAAGCCGATTCGTGACTGCCGCGCTGAAGTAGGCAAAGTGCGTGAGATGTTCGAGTATTACGCAGGCTGGTGCGACAAGCAGCATGGCGAAGTGATTCCGGTGCCTACCTCGCACCTTAACTATGTGCACCACGTGCCCTATGGCGTGGTGGGGCAGATTACCCCCTGGAATGCACCGATGTTCACCTGTGCCTGGCAGTTAGCCCCGGCCATGGCAGCGGGCAATGGCGTGGTGCTGAAGCCTTCCGAACTGACGCCGTTCTCCTCGGTGGTGATTGCCAAGCTGCTTGAAAGCGGCGGGCTTCCTAAAGGATTGATCAATATCGTCAATGGGCTTGGAAAATTGACCGGCGCAGCGCTGACCGACCACCCCGCCATCAGCAAGCTGGTATTTGTAGGCTCCCCTCAGAGTGGTCGCATGATCGCCGAAGCAGGTGCGCGGAGGCTGGTACCCAGCGTGTTAGAGCTAGGGGGCAAATCGGCTAATATCGTGTTTGCCGATGCTAAGCTGGATGAAGCCGTTGCAGGCGCCCAGGCGGCCATTTTTGCTGCGGCTGGGCAGAGCTGTGTGGCCGGGTCGCGGCTGTTGATCGAACGCTCGGTATTTGAGCAAGTTACCAGTCGTTTAGCGCGGGCGGCGGAGCAGATTCAAGTGGGCCTGCCTAGTGACGAAGCAACTCGCATGGGGCCACTGCAGAATCGCCGTCAGTTTGAGCAAGTGACGCGTATGATTGACGCTGCAGTAGCCGCTGGCGCGCGGCTGTTAACGGGGGGTAAACGTCCATTAGGGCTGCCCGACGAGGCTCACGGTTACTTTATTGCCCCTACGGTGCTGGTTGATGTCACACCGGATATGGAGATCGCTCAGCAAGAGGTGTTCGGCCCGGTGCTGGTGGCGATGGCCTTCGACACCGAAAATGAGGCGATTCAACTTGCCAACGAGACCCGCTTTGGCTTGGCTGGCGCCGTTTGGAGCCAGGACGTTGCGCGGGCGCATCGCGTAGCTGGCCAGTTGCGAGCGGGTACGGTGTGGATCAATAGCTACAAGGCGATCAGCGTTATGTCGCCGTTCGGAGGCTTTGGCGATAGCGGCTTTGGGCGCTCCAGCGGTTTGGATGGCTTGCGCGAATACACGGTACCGCAAAGCGTTTGGGTGGAAACCGCCCCCGAAGCCAGCGTGGCATTTGGTTACGGTAGTGGTGTTGGTTGATCGCTCACTGCCAAGCCTGGGGCGCGAAAGGCCTGCATCCAGCGCTGTAGGTGGCGTAGCAGCAGAACGCTAGCTTTGGGCTGCTGTCGACCTACCCGCGTGACCATGTGGGCCTGGGAGCGCTGAAAAAGCGGATTATCTACCGGGCGCGCGACTAACGTGCCGAGCTCTAAATCATGGGCGACGGCAAAGGCGGGCAGCAAGGTAATGCCCATACCGCTTCGCACGTATTGCGCCAGAATCACCATGGAGTTGGTGTTCATCGCCATGCGCGGGGCTATGCGCGACTGCTGAAAGGCTTGGTCAACCATTTGGCGTACCCCATGAGTAGTATCCCACATGGCCATCGGCTGTGTGCTTAACTGAGTGAGCGTAAGCGGTGTGGTGTGCTTGGCTAAAGGGTGGTTGGGGGCCAAGATAGCCATCAGTGGCTGAGGGCTAGATGACCAGAAACGCAGCTGGGGATGGGTACGCTCATGGAACATCAAGCCGATATGGCTGTGATCACTGATAATGGCATCAATTATCCCCGAGGTGCCTGCGGTATGGATATCGAGCTGAATGCCCGCATAGCGTTGGGTAAATTCATGCAGAGGAGACGCGACTAGGTCACTGACAAATCCTTCACCGACGGTGAGCGATATCTTGCCGGTTTCCATGCGTTGGTAGGATTCAAGTGAGGCAATAAAGCCTTCATCAAGAGCGCCGCGTCGTTCGCAGTACTCAAGCAGCATTTCGCCTACCGGGGTAGGCGAAATGCCGTCGCGATGACGCTCCATAAGGGTTGCCCCCAAGGCTTCTTCCAGCAAGGCAATCTGCCGGCTTACCGCCGAGGGGGCAATGTCCAAGCGCGCCGCTGCACGGCGCACTGAGCCAGACTCAAGGGTAACGCGAAAGTAAACCAATCGCTGATGAGGAATATTCACTGGTAGCTGCTATGCCTCTGCACTGGCTCTGTATAAATCGTTACCCTAAGGATCCCCGAACCTTGTGGTGTTCTCTAAACCGATAACAATACTATAGGTACTTAAGTAGCCCCTGCAGCTTATTCATATCGGCAGAGTCGCCCACTAGGCGGACCTCACCGGCTACCATGCCATCTAGAAATGCCTGTTGCGTCGGTTTTTTAAGGATTTTCAGCGCGGCATCCTGATCGCGAAAACGCAGCTCAAGGTCTAGATCAACGGGTAGCCCTTTGCCGGTATCAATGCCTTTCGGCGCCATTCGATAATACCTGGCAATGCTGAGGTCTTCCGTGGCAACGCCCCAGTCCAAACCGCGCATTCGCTCAAGTTGCTCGCGAAAGCGCGGCTTGCGTCGCAGGGCTCTTTTAAGCAGTAAGCTCAGTAGCCACAGCGTCAGCTTGAGTTTCATTAGGAAACGGCGTCCTTAAGCGCTTTGCCCGGCTTGAACGCAACGTTTTTGCTGGCGGGGATCTGTAACGGCGCGCCAGTTTGGGGATTTTTGCCAGTACGTGCGGCACGCTGGCGTACGGTAAACGTTCCAAAACCAATCAGAGCGACATCTTCGCCTTTGGCAACGCTGTTAGTGATTTCGTCCAAGATAACGTTCAGGACTTGGCCTGCTTTATCTTTGGATAGATCAGCACTTTCAGCAATTGCAGCTGCGAGTTCAGGTTTGCGCATAAAGGTATCTCCCTATGTGGAAATCAAGCGTAAGTTCATCTGTGTTGTTAGAAGCACTGCCCAGCTGGTTAACTTTTTTAGCCTAGTCGCTAAGGCGGCGAAAATCAGCCTAGCAGCGCAGGTGCTACTCTGGAAAGCTCCACTTTCCTTCTCACGCAGCTGCCTGTCAACGCAAATCCAATCAAACGACCGTCTTTATTTTCAGCAACGGCTGTCATGTCACCGCCTTCTCCCTCAATTTTCCACCGTGCTGGCGTGGTTGCTGGAGGGTAGGCAACCACGGGAAGTAATGGTGTTTTCACAATGACGGGCCACGCCCCAAAGCTGACGCTGGTTGGTTTTCCGGCGAGTGTTGTCGCTAGCGCTTTTACGCTTGCCTGCAGGGGTTGAACATACATAGCGTTAACTCCCTCAACGCAAGCCGCATCGCCCAACGCAAATATGTTCGGTTGAGAGGTGCGTAGCTGGCGATCAACCACAATACCGCGATGGCTAACCGCCAGCCCGGCTGCTTCAGCAAGTTGAGTGCGCGGAGCTAAGCCCGTGGCGAGTAATATGATGTCGGCAGCATAGACGTCGCCATTATCAAGATGGAGTGATAGGGCATTATCTACGCTAAGGGCGAGCGTTTTCAGGTTATGCCCTAGAGCAAGTTGGATGCCCGCGTCTTGGAAAGCATCCGCCAGCGCTTGGCCGAGTGGCTCGGGCAGTAGACGTTGCAGCGGGGTGCTTTCTGGCGCAATGAGGGTGACTTGGTGGCCGCCAGCATGGAGGTCATTGGCGAACTCGCAGCCCACCAGCCCGGCACCAACAACCGCAACACGTTGAGTGGGCGCTGCGCCCAATGCGGCATAAAAGCGGCGATACTCATCTAAGTCGTTGATGGTAAAGCATCGTTTGGTGACACTCTCGGGAACGCTGAACGGCGTATGGGGCGCTGCCCCAGTGGCTAGCACTAGATCGTCATAGTGGAGCTGTTGGCCATTACTGAGTTCTATGCATTGGTTATCCACATGTAGGTGTGCGACCTGGGTGTGGGTAATTAACTCAGCATTCAGTTCTTCTGCGACGCCGCTGGCGTCACGTTGGGCGAGTTGGTCTGGCGTTAAGCGTTTCGCAAAGCCAGTAGAAAGCAGCGGTTTACTGTAATCATCGCCACTATCGGCACTGATAAGGGTAATGGCACGTGTATCGCCTTGTCGGCGTAGGGCGCGCGCAAGGCCAATCCCCGCCATGCCGGTGCCAATAATAATCAGTGCCGAATGGGAATATCGCGATATCTCGTGTGAGGGCATGCAGTCACCAAAAGTCGGCGGAACAAAAGCCTGTGAGGTCACCATGTTACACTAGCTTTCTGTGTATTGACCGCCTTGGAGACTTTGGTGATCGCCCCTACTGTTCGGCAAGCTTGCCTATTTCCTCATCGACTATTTCCTCACTGGCTTCCTGTTGCTGCGGCTCGTCCTGCAATGAGCGCTTCGTGGTGGCAGTGGGTGGCCTCGACGGACTCCTTAACGATGCGGTTAACCGTCGCAGGCGGCACAAACGCATTTCGGGTGCAATTGTTACGTCAAACGATTGGCTTACCTCTGCGGGATGAAGCGCTAGCGCTGGGAATTGAACCGCGCCGCTATGCATGGCTGAGAGAAGTCGCGTTGTGTATCGGCGATAAGCCCTGGGTAGTCGCACGCTCGGTAGCGCCACTCAGTCAATTACAAGGTAAGGGGTTAGAAGGGCTTGGCGAGCGTTCATTAGGCAGCTGGTTGTTTCAGCAACCTGACTTGGTGCGTGGGCCACTCTACGCCACTCGCCATCAGCCACGCTTTGTCGCGGAACATTCTGCGTCGCTTTTAGACAGCGTATGGGGGCGGCGCTCAGTGTTTCAGCACAGTGGGCTGTCGCTGTTAGTGCAGGAATACTTTTTATCGACCATGGCAGATGATCTTGCCCTGTCTTCGCGCTAGGCTATCGCCAGCGTTTTCTTTTTGAGAGGTAAGCATGGACCGTTCTCTGTTGAGGCCAACGGGATGGGCTCGGGTGGCTGATTTTTTACATTTAATGCGATTGGATCGCCCGATTGGTACTTGGCTATTGATGTGGCCCACCTTGTGGGCATTGTGGATAGCGGCAGAGGGCGTGCCTGGGCGGAATGTTCTGCTGATCTTTATTGCTGGCGTTTATGTGATGCGCGCTGCGGGCTGCGTGGTTAATGATTACGCTGATCGTCATTTCGATGGCCATGTAAAGCGCACTAAACATCGTCCGCTAGCCACTGGTCGTATCAGTGAAACCGAGGCGCAGCTGCTGTTTATCGCGCTGGTAGCCACTGCTTTCATTTTAGTGCTACTGACCAATTGGTTTACGGTGCTGTTGTCGATAGGGGGTGTTGTCTTAGCGTTCATTTACCCGTTTATGAAGCGCTACACCCATTTACCTCAGGTAGTGTTAGGGGCTGCGTTCTCTTGGGCGATCCCCATGGCATTCGGTGCGATATTGGGCCATGTACCGTTTGAAGCATGGCTATTGTTTAGCGCTAATGTGCTGTGGACCGTTGCCTACGATACTCAATACGCCATGGTCGACCGCGACGATGATCTAAAAATAGGCATCAAATCTACCGCGGTGCTGTTTGGTAGCGCTGATCGTCTGATCATTGGTGTGCTGCAAGTGGCGACACTTGGACTACTTGCCTGGGCAGGATGGCTCGTTGGTTTAGGTGGCTTTTTCTGGCTTGGGTTAGCTGCTATGGCCGCCACGTTTGTCCATCAACAACGATTAATCGCTGGCCGTGAGCGCGACCGTTGCTTCCAGGCGTTTCTTAATAACCATTGGTCTGGGTTGTTAATTTTTGCAGGTATTGCACTAAGTTGGTGGCCAATAACTGGCTAAATATCCTCTATGTCATAAAATTGTCATTAAGTCATGGTGTTATTGTCACTGACATGTCTTTGAATTTTTTTGAACTATTTTTTTACATTAGTTTTCATTGAACACCGTGAGGCCCTGGAATGACCGCCAAGACCGTTTTGATTGTCGATGATGAGGCGCCTATTCGCGAGATGATCGCAGTGGCGCTGGAAATGGCTGACTATCGCGTTCTTGAAGCGGATAACGCCCAGGATGCCCACGCCATGATGGTTGACCACCAGCCAGATCTGCTTCTGTTGGATTGGATGATGCCGGGCACCAGTGGTATTGAGCTTGCAAGACGCTTAAAGCGTGAAGAAGCCACCGCCGAGGTGCCTATTATCATGCTGACCGCTAAAGGCGAAGAAGATAATAAAATTCAAGGGCTTGAGGCTGGTGCGGATGATTATATCACCAAGCCTTTCTCTCCTCGTGAACTGGTGGCCCGTTTAAAAGCAGTATTACGACGCACTACCCCCCGAGGTGTCGAAGACCCTATCGAAATTAATGGTTTGCTATTAGATCCAGTGAGCCATCGTGTGAGTGCGTACGGTAAGGCGTTAGAAATGGGGCCGACGGAGTATCGTCTGCTGCAGTTTTTCATGACGCACCAAGAGCGTGCCTATACGCGTAGCCAACTGCTCGATCAAGTTTGGGGTGGTAACGTATACGTTGAAGAACGCACGGTAGATGTTCACATCCGACGTCTACGTAAGGCCTTAGGAGAAGCTCACCAGAGTCTCATTCAAACGGTGAGAGGCACTGGGTACCGTTTTTCTGCGCGGGTGTAACGGTGCGCCTGTGGAGCCGAGAACTATGGCGAATTGTGTGGCTTGCCGCTTTGGGCGCTTGCTTAGGGTGGTTGCTGGGTACGCCTGGTTTTGGAGTCGCTGCGGGGCTTGCTGTTTGTCTGGTGTATCAACTGCGCCAACTGCGCGCGCTCTTTGAGTGGTTAACGCTTCATCCTCATGATGAACCCCCTGCTGCGAGCGGCATGTGGGGCGAGCTTTTTGATCGCTTGTATCGCTACCAAAAGAGCCAGCGGATTACCCAAAACCGCTTGCGTGCCACCCTTGCACGTATTCAAGAATCATCCGAAGCGATGCGTGACAGTGTCGTTATGCTAGATCGACATGGCGACCTGGAGTGGTGGAACAGCGCCGCGACAGAAATGCTGGGCCTACAAACAGCCCACGACCGTGGCCAACACATTACCAATCTAATTCGTGATCCACGATTTATCAGCTACTTTAATGCGCGTAAATACGGTGAACCACTGACCTTAACGTCGCCCATTGATGAACGGCATATCCTTCAATATCAAATTACTCTCTATGGTGATGATGAGCGCTTGGTAATGGCGCGAGATATTACTCGCTTGCATCGTTTAGAGCAGATGCGTCGTGACTTTGTCGCCAATGTTTCCCATGAGCTACGCACACCGCTAACGGTGCTGACGGGTTATTTAGAAACCTACAGCGACTTAAAAGAGCAGCTTCCACCACGTTTGGGCCGAGGTATTGCTCAGATGGAAGAGCAGACGAAACGTATGCAAAACTTAGTCAATGACCTGCTACTGCTCTCTCGGTTAGAAATTGAACAAGGTGGCGAAGATCATCATGCGTTGGCGTTAGGGCCAATGCTCGACGCCATTCGTCGCGATGCGTTGGCGCTCTCTAATCAACAGCATAGTGTTCAAGTCGTGCTTGAGAGCGATGCCCGTCTGATCGGCAGCGAGCAGGAGCTGCATAGCGCTATCTCAAACCTAGTGTTTAACGCTGTGCGGTATACGCCAGAGGGAAGCCAAATAACACTTCGCTGGAAAACCCTGCCGAATGGCAGTGCTTGTATTGAAGTTGACGACGACGGTGAGGGTATTGACCCTGTACATATTCCACGCTTGACCGAGCGTTTCTATCGCGTTGATAAAGGGCGTAGTACCGCAACGGGCGGTACCGGGCTTGGTCTGGCGATTGCAAAACATGTGCTGCTAAGGCATGACGCATTGCTACAAATTGAATCCCACCCTGGCGAAGGAGCCCTCTTTCGCTGTGTTTTCCCATCCTCACGTGTTGTCAAAAGCGAGTCCGCTTCACGCAATGCTGTTTAAGTATAAGTGATGTATAGATGTGCCCTGTTTGTCATACAAGTATGGTCAAATAATGCTCATGTGTCATTTCTAGTCACTTTCCCTGCTTGATTTGAAAACGCGTTAAGCCCCCTTCCTGTTATTCTTTTCTTTATAAGCGTTTGTTTTGTTTGATCTTTTATATCGTTTTCGATTTTTTGGCACATCAAATGCAAAAGTCTTGGTACTTGATAAGAGAGAAAACCATAGGAATTGGTAAGCCGAAAGGCCGTCTTTCTTATTACTTAAGCAGTACCTGAACAGCGATCTAGGAGACGGAACATGATGTCCAAGGAACTACTCAAGAAAGCTGGTATTTTAAGTGTAGCGTTCGGTTTGGTTGCTAGTCCTGCAGCATTCGCTCAAGAGCCAGCAGACCCAGCGAACAACATTACCCCTGATGAGCAGCCTGTTGAGGCTCAATCTGAAAATACAACAGGTCCAAGCAATTATGATAGCCAAGAGTTGAACCAGGACGAAGGTGATAATGTCAGTGACATGGAGCCTAGTTCAACGAGCCATGACGACTCAGAGCCTGGCTACGACAGCGCAGATGAGTTGCCTGAAGAGAATGGCGGAATGTAACATTAACTTTGGTTACTAATCTTTTCAAAAGGTAATAAAACTCTTACGCTTAGGGATGAGCTATTCAGAGGCAAGGATGTCAAATTGCACGGATGCTCCTAGATTCAAGGATTGAATCTTTCGACGGTCAACACGCTAGTTAGGGTTAATTCCAAGGCTGGAGTCCCTCAAACGGATAGGAAGCTAGTGTTACGTATCGCGATACTAAGAGTGCTCAAGACCCCACTTCGGTGGGGTCTAATTTTTTGTGTATAGTATAATCATTGTTACGCTACAAGCTGTTTACTCCTTGGTGTAGGTTTTTGTACTCAATTTTTTATATCAATTTGAAATAATTGAATTTTATTGTTTCATGGTCTTTTTTGATGTTAGGTACAGCTATTTAGATAACGCGTTTCGCGACTGACAAAAGAAGATGCCTTGTATCATTGCACTGTCGGTTGCCTCATACAGTCAGGAGCTTTTATTTATGTTGTTGAAATCGCTTGTTAAAAACACGGTAGTTGTGGGCTTATTGTTGGCAAGCTCTATCGCGGTTGCACACTCTTCCATTGAGCTGAATAAAGAGCGTGTTGAAAACCAGGAAATTATTCAGCCTCAATCTCGTAACACATCGGGCCCTGCGACCTATTCAGCTAAGGATTTGCTCAATGACAATGAGAATACTCTGATATACACGCCTTCAAGCCGTGCCAGTAACGCTGATGATGACTCTAAAGAGAGAGCAGGCTATCGCGCTGAAGAACTCAACCGTGACGAGGGCAGCAGTACACGCTGGTAAGGGTGCTATAGTCAAAAAACCCCGCTTCGACGGGGTTTTTTTGACTAAGACGCTTATCAGTTGATCGCGTTAATGCTGGTGATGGTGATCAGCGGCGGTGCTTCCTTCTTGGGCGCTTTGAACCCAAACTTCTATTTCAATATCGTCTTGCTGGGCAAACTTGAGCGTGATGGGAAACCGGTCACCTTCTGCTAGTGGCTGATGTAATCCCATTAGCATTAAGTGATAGCCGCCACCTGGCCGCATTGTCAGCGTTTCATCTTTCGCGATTTCGATAGCATTGACGTGGCGCATTTTCATCATATCGCCTTCCATCTGCATATCATGTAGCTCAACACTTTCGCTCACAGGGGTCTGAGCGCTGACCAGCGTGACGGATTCTGTATGAGCCGTTATATCCAGGTAGGCAGCACCATTTACCACGCCGGGAGGAGTTGGTGTGGCAAAAGGATGAGCGATCCTTAATTGGTCGGTTTGAACGTCGTGAGCCGACGCGAAAGAGATTGAGCCAGTGAGGAGAGCCGTCAACCAGAGTGCGCGGGTCAGCATGATTGTATTCCTTGTAGGGGCCTTATCTTGTTAACAAGGCTTATGCTTAATCTTGAGAGTCGTCGTAAAGCCAAACAACCTTAAGGTAACAAATAGGTTGTATCAGCGTTATAGCGATTAAGCCATCAGCGCTGAGGCGTAATGTCGCGCGTACCGCGGTAGTGGTCGTCCCACATTAATACAGCGCCTGCTACTGCGCCGGGAATTAAGAACAGGTTAGCGAGAGGAATCCAGGTCACTAGCATAATCAAACCGCCGTAGGTAAGACTTGGCCACCACCGTTGCGATAGCCGTGCACGCATGTCGCGAAAGGTAATCTTATTGTTATCCATGGGGTAATCTAAATACGTGATTGCCATGATCCACGCGGAAAAGAGGAGCCACAAAATAGGGGCTATCAGGTTGAGGCCAGGTATCCAACTAATGATAAACAGGATCACCATGCGTGGCAGAATATAACCGAGTTTGACTAGCTCGCGTCCCAAGGCATCGACAGCGGTTTTAGCGAGTCCGCGGTCATCTAGGGGTTCACGCCCTGTCGCTTGACGTTCTACCTTCGCTGCTAAAAAACCATAGAAAGGTGCGGCGATTAAGTGGGTGACTAGGGTGAAGGTAAAAAAGATCACCAGTAGTAGGCTGATAAAGAACAGTGGCCAGATTAGCCATGAGAGCCATTCAAGCCAGCTTGGCACCATGGTCATCGCACTATCTAACCAGCCAGAAAAGCGGCTGACTACGAAGCTAAGCATGCTGGCATAAACGATTATATTGACCACGATGGGTAGGAAAATATAGCGCCGCAGACCTTTCTGGTAGACCAAGCGAGTGCCTCGACTCAGCGCCGTCATCGCATCCAACATATTTGCTCCTTAGAAAAAACGCCCAGAGGGAATATCTGGGCGTATTGCAGGAGGAATCGCGTGCTAGGTCAAGATTTTTTAATTACCTGCGGGTCGATTGCGTCGGGGTCGCTATGGCGAATATCTAACCCTTTGACTAAGTAGACGACGTACTCCGCCAAGTTATTGGCATGATCCCCGACCCGCTCTAAGGCACGTAGTACCCACATAATGCTAAGTACGGAGCTAATCGAACGTGAGTCTTCCATCATAAAGGTCATCAGCGAACGCATGGCGCTACCATACTCATCGTCAACGAACTCATCTTCGCGCACAACTTGCATTGCAAGATCGGTATCAAAACGCGCAAAAGCGGTCAGTGAATCGCGAAGCATTTTACGCACGTGCTCGCTGATATGGCGTACTTCGACTAAACCACGAATACTGCCGCTACTTTCGCTCAACAGCAGTGCGTTTCGAGCAATTTTGCTGGCTTCATCGCCGATACGCTCAAGGTCAGACGTTGCGCGAATAACCGCCAGCACTAAGCGTAAGTCGGAAGCTGCGGGCTGACGACGCGCTAATACCCGCGTACATTCGTCGTCAATCTGTAGTTGCAGATCGTTTACTTGGCGGTCATTGTCTCGCACTTTCTCAGCAAGACGGCTGTCACCTTCCAGTAGCGCAAAAACAGCATCTTGCACTTGTTTTTCCACCAGACCGCCCATGGCCATCAGGTGGGTTTTTAGCTCTTCCAGCTCTTGGTTGAACTGGCGAGAGATATGTTGGCTGTGGCTATCGCTCGTAATATCCATTGAGCACTCCTGACGTGATGTCTTTGGGGCCTAGGTAATGCGGCCAGTGATGTAGTTTTCGGTGCGTTGTAAACGCGGGTTGGTGAACACTTGATCCGTTGGCCCGTACTCAACGAGTTCACCGTGCTGCAAAAAAGCCGTGTAGTCAGAAACCCGCGCGGCTTGCTGCATATTGTGAGTAACCAGCACAAGCGTTAGCTGTGATTTAAGGTTACGAATTAGCTCTTCAATTTTCAGCGTTGAGATCGGGTCTAAGGCTGACGCTGGTTCATCGAGTAGCAGTACATCCGGCTGAACGGCAAGCGTACGAGCAATAACTAAGCGCTGCTGCTGGCCGCCAGATAGCTGCCAAGCCGAGCGGTGCAGGCGATCTTTAACTTCATTCCACAGCGCTGCCGATGTCAGTGCCCATTCGATAATGTCGTCCCGCTTGCGCTTGGGTAAGCGCTGCTGTAGACGCAGGCCAAAAGCCACGTTTTCATAAATCGACATGGGAAAAGGATTGGGGGTTTGAAACACCATTCCAACGCGCCGTCGTAACTCGGTAACATTCATGTCTGGGGCATGAATGTCCTGACCTTCAAGCTGAATATGGCCGCTGTGTGTTACCGATTCATTAAGGTCGTGCAGTCGATTAATCGCGCGTAGTAGTGTCGACTTTCCACAGCCTGAAGGGCCAATAAAAGCCGTTACACGGTGGCGTGGTAGGTCTAATGTTAGATCGCGCAACGCCACTTTCCCCGCATAAGCGAGGTGAAACTTTGCAATGCTCAGGCAACGCTGTTCGGCAGGAAAATGCGTCACGGGTGCGAGAGCCGCTTTGTTGGACGATAAAGACGCTAACATTCGTTTCCTCGCTGGCGCCTCAGATAATGACGCAGAAATATGGCAGTTAGGTTAAGCACGAGTACGATTAATACCAGCAGTAGCGCGGTGGCGAAAACTAGCGGAATGGCGGTCTGTACATCTTCACCATGAAAAGCGGTATCAAATAAATGATAGCCGAGGTGCATAAACTTACGCTCTAGATGAAGGTAGGGAAATTCACTATCTACAGGCATTTGCGGCGCTAGCTTGGCGACGCCCACTAGCATTAGCGGTGCCACTTCGCCCGCGGCTCTGGCGACGGCTAAAATCACTCCCGTTAGCATGGCGGGTGTTGCCATGGGCAGCACTACCCGCGTTAACATTTCTAAACGTGTCGCCCCCAGTGCAACGGCACCTTCCCGCTGGGCATCGGGTATGCGTGCTAGCCCTTCTTCGGTAGCGACAATCACTACAGGTAGCGTGAGCAGGGCAAGTGTTAGCGAGGCCCAGAGAAGGCCGCCGGTGCCAAATGTGGGGGAGGGCAGTGCATCGCTGAAAAACCAGCTATCGATAGAACCGCCTACTCCGTAGACAAATACGCCAAGGCCAAATACGCCGTAAACGATTGAGGGCACGCCTGCAAGGTTACGTACGCCAATGCGAACTAAGCGTGTTAAGCGGTTTTGATGAGCGATTTCGTTTAAGTAAATGGCAGCGAGAACCCCAAACGGAGTAACGATTACTGACATCAGAATGACCATTAAGACAGTGCCAAAAATGGCTGGCCAGACACCTCCGCCAGTATTGGCGGCGCGTGGCCCTTCACTTAAAAATTGCCAGATGCGTTGTCCCCAGGCGATGGTTTTTTGCCCCCAAGACATGGCATTTGGCGATTGAAAGTAGGTGACACTTGCCAGCGGTTGGCGAAGTATTTGACCATCCGCAGTGGCTAGTACTAATGTGCCAGGGGGTCGTTGCTGAGCGGGTAAGGCAAGTGCATCATGGATGAAGGTCCAGGCGGCTTGTTCTGTTAACCGTTGATCGCCGCTCTCCACCATCATTAAACGGCCTATAAAATCACCCCAAGGGGAGCGCGTTAAGCGAATCAGGTCGGCTGGCTCGGCCTGCTGGCTAATCTCATCAATGGCAATCCACCGCCAGTTGCTTCCTGTAACATCCTGATTGCCTGTGAAATAGAGCCGTTCTGTCCCTGCTTCTTTGGGCAGCGCCACTTCACGAACTGCCTGTCCAATGACGGTATCGCCTGACTTGAGGGTAACTTCCTCTAACGATGCTGGCCAAAAATGGCCTAACCCCCGAATCGTCAACAGCGTTAATAATGCTGCCAACATTAATAACGAAAGTGCCACGCAGGCAGCACAAAGCCAAGGCCAGAGCCCGCTACTGCCCATTTTAAAATTGACGTTTGAAAAAGTTGCTCGCTGCCAACGCATTAGAGTGTGCTCCCTAAACGTTGATAGCGTCGGCGCAATCGCTGTCTGACAATTTCAGCCAACGTGTTCACCACAAAGGTAAAAATAAACAAGGCCAGCGCTGCTAGTATCAGTAAGTGATAGGTCAGCCCGCCTGGAGAAGCTTCGGGAAGCTCAATGGCGATAGAGGCTGATAGCGAACGTAGTCCTTCAAACGGACTGGCACTAAAGAGCGCGGTGTTACCGCTGGCCATTAACACAATCATGGTTTCGCCTACGGCGCGGCCAGCGCCAATCATCACCGCTGAAAAGACGCCAGGGCCTGCCGTGGGTAGGGCAACTTTCCAGAGTGCTTGCCAGCGGCTAGCGCCTAGCGCTTGAGCGCCTTCCATTAAGGTAGAGGGCACATCGGCAAGTGCATCTTCCGCAAGTGAATAAATACTGGGAATCACCGCGAACCCCATCGCAATACCCACAATCAATGCATTTCGAGTGGCGTAATCAAGTCCGTACCGTTGATCAAGCAAGCGTCGCAGGTCGCCGCCAAGCCAGTGTTGTTCAATGATGGGAGCTATCCATATTGCCAGTGCAGCCATGCCAATTAACCAGGGAATAAGCCATAAACCTGCCCAAGAAAGCGGTAGTCGTTGGCGAACGCGGGCGGCCGTCCGATACCATAGGTATCCCGCTAAGGCGGCGCTCAGTGGTAGCCAAATAATGATTATCAAGGCACTGGCTAGGTTTTGTTCCACCCAGGGGGCAAGTAATAAACCGGCAATGAAACCGATAACAACGCCAGGCACCGCTTCCATCAACTCAAGCGTTGGCTTCAAACGGCTACGGAGCCGCGCGGACATAAATAGCGCAGAGTACATTGCCGCGCCTAGGGCAATGGGCGTTGCGAATAGCATGGCGGCCAGCGCGGCTTTTAGCGTGCCCCAGGCAAGTGGGGAGAGTTTAGCGAGGCTGAACGTGTCGCCAAAGGCGAGTAATGGTAGCGTTTCCCAAAAAAGGAATACGCCAATCGCTAATATAGCCAACAAAACACCGATGCCACCGGCGGTGATAAGCCCGGTGGCAAGTCGGTCTTGTATATGGCGCAGCGGCTGACGCGAAAAGGGTAGCCGAGGAGGAGTCATGTGGACATCATAGAAAAGCGAAAGCCATCACGAAAATAAGCATGCATGGTTAATTCTCCTTACCCTATCGTTTTATTGTGACAATTAAATGACAGTTCACGGGCGTTGGCGCTGAGCATCACGTAGCTGATTAGGCAGAGGCACAAAGCCCGCTGCTTTGACAATCTGCTGGCCCTCTTCGGAAAAGATAAGTGCCAGAAAGGCTTGCTCCACTGGTGGCAATGACTCGCCGGGTGGCAGGTTAACGTAAAGATAGAGATCACGTGATAATGGGTACTCTCCTTGCTGAATAGAGTGCTCGTTGGGAGCAACGGCAACGCCAGATTCATCGACGAGGCTTAGTGCGCGCACCATTGGGGTTAAATGGTTGTAGCCTGCATAGCCGATGGCATTGAAGGACTCTCCTACCGCCGCGATGACTGCCGACGACCCTGGGTGTTCACTGATATCTAGGCGGAACTCGCCATCGCACAGGGCTCTTGCCTGAAAGAGGCCATGAGTACCTGACGCTAGGTTACGACCATGCAGGGCTATTTGGCCATAGGGCCAATCTGTCGCCGGCATCAGCGTACTCCAGCGCCGGATGGGGCGGGGAGCTCCGCAAGCGAGACTAGTTGAAAAAATCGCATCGACTTGTTGGAGTGTCAGGGTATCCAATGGGTTATGGCGATGGACCGCCACGACTAGCGCGTCCCTAGCAACACGAAGCTCAAGCGGTGGATAACCGTAGCGGTCAATAAACTGCTGGCGCTCTGCATGGGTCATGGGACGTGACATCGGCCCTAGGCGGGTGGTGCCAGCCACTAAGGCCGTTGGCGCACTGGCTGAGCCACCAGCCTGAAATTGCAGATTGATATCCGGGTGGCGGGCGCTCAAGGCTTCGCCCCAGCGCAGCACTAGGCCTGCCATGGTGTCAGAACCGACGGCACCTAACGTGCCGCTCACCGAAGTTGGCTGCCCCCAGGCAAGCGTGCCTGCCATTAAAAGCCAACCAGTCAGAAGCAGTAGCAGTTGATGTTTGCTCACACGTCGTAAATTGTAACGCTTCAAACGACACCCCTCTTGTGATTAACTATTACCAGCCTATTGCGATGCAGCAACATCACAACAATAACCTTTTGAAGCGACCACCTTATGACACCGCTGGACACCGATTTGGACGATGTACCTGCTCCGCAGGGGCAGCTCACCTTAAAGTTACTGGCTTCTCGGCAAGATACCAATCTCTATGGTGATATTCCGGGGGGGTGGTTAGTCAATCAGATGGATCAAGCCGCCGAATTAGCCGCGGGCCGAGAGGCAGGCGGTCGCACAGCGACCGTGGCTATCGAAGCGATGGATTTCTTAAGCCCGGTACGCGTGGGCTCTATGGTGAGTGTCTATACCTGCGTGCAGGAAATAGGCCATAGCTCAATTAAGATTGATGTTGAGGTATGGGTGCGTCCCCCTCATGGCCGCCATTTGGAAGAGCGGCAGAAAGTGACCGAAGCGCGTTTTGTGATGGTCGCGTTGGATGATAATGGGCGTATCCGTGCGGTGCATAGCTGAGAGATTGGTTGACCATTAACATCGTAAAAGGGCGCCTTGGCGCCCTTTGTTGTGTCGCTACTAAAAGTTGGCGAAATTCCTAGACGCCGACATTGTCGCGGTTTTTCAGGTAGGCGTATTCGCCGACATCGCTGAATGGGCGCAGTAATTTCTGGAAGGCTGAGTAAGAGTCATAAACACGGCGAGACTCTTCGTCACTGTCTACTTGGCGCTGGATCGCGGCTTTTGAAGATTCATACAGCGCTGCCATCACGTCGTCTGGGAAGGTACGCAGTTGAACACCATGTTCATCGACCAGCGTTTCCAATGCCTGAGCGTTACGGAAGGCAAATTCGCTGATCATGGCGAGGTTAGAGGCGCGCGCAGCCTCACGGATCACGTCTTGCAGATCTTCTGGCAGAGAATTCCAAGCGTCTAAATTGACCGTGCCTTCCAGCACGGCTGTCGGCTCGTTCCATGCGGAGGTGTAGTAGTAATCTGCCACTTGGTGAAGGCCAAATGCCATATCATTGTAAGGCCCAACCCAGTCCGCTGCATCAAGCGCGCCGGTTTGCAGTGAGGTAAAGATTTCTGAGCCCGCCATAGTGACGGTACTGACGCCAATGCCGTTCATCGCTTCGCCAGCAAGGCCTGGGAGGCGAAGTTTTAGGCCCTGCATATCGTCTAGAGAGTTAATCTCTTTTTTGAACCAGCCGCCCATTTGCGTGCCGGTATTACCGACCGCAAAAGGCTTCAGGTTGTGGTTGGCGTAGATCTCATCCCACAGTTCCTGGCCGCCACCGTTATACAGCCACGCATTCATTTCGGTGGTGTTCATGCCAAATGGCACAGCGGTGAAAAACTGTGAGGCCGCGACCTTGCCGCGCCAGTAGTAGGATGCGGAATGGCCCATTTCTGCGGTACCCGCAGCGACTGCATCAAATACTTCAAGTGCAGGCACAAGTTCACCAGCACCGTGCACACGTATGCGCATGCGGCCATTGGAAAGCTGCTCAACCCGACGCGCGAAGTCATTGGCACCTGTGCCAAGTGCTGGGAAGTTTTTCGGCCAGGAGGTCACCATATCCCAGGTGTAGGTTTCGTTGGCGCTCGCAGTGGAAACAAAAGGCGCAGCAGCGACACCGGCGGCACCGAAGCCGGCGGTTTTTAGAAATTGGCGGCGTTGCATGGCGGGCATAACTCCGAAATTATCTGATGTTTTTTATTAATGCGCAGTGAGCGCAGTGTCCATCAGCCAGTATGCGCTAAGCAGGTTTTAATCGGCAAGTACTCGCCTACAGCTTTACGCTTACGTTAACACCGCTCAAAGTGGGACGAGTTTGGCAAACCCTAGTACGAGCCATTTCACCCCCTCACCTTCAAAGCTGACCTGTACGCGGGCGCGAGCACCTTCGCCTTCTGCATTTAGAATGATGCCTTCGCCAAATACCGGATGCATCACCCGCTGGCCAACATGCAGGGCAGGCAGGTCGCCGTCGCTTTCAACCCGCTGTTGCGCAAAGCTTGAACGTGAGGCAGTAACGGGGCGGGAAATATGGCCACGTAGGCGGACTTCTTCCAGTAGGTGGGGCGGAAGTTCGCGTAGAAAGCGCGATGGCCTGGGAAATACCTCTTTGCCGTGCAGGCGGCGGGTTTCGGCATGGGTCAGGTAGAGTTTCTGCATCGCACGGGTAACGCCGACATAGCAAAGTCGTCTTTCCTCTTCGAGCCGCCCTGGCTCTTCGATCGACATTTTATGAGGAAATAGGCCCTCTTCAACGCCGGCAATAAACACCACGGGAAACTCTAAGCCCTTGGCAGAGTGCAGAGTCATCAGCTGCACACTGTCTTCAAATTCATCGGCTTCATGGTCGCCGGCATTAAGTGCTGCTTCGGAAAGAAATGCTTCCAGCGCTGCCATGCCTTCGCCTGCCTCTGGGGTCTCGAAGGCATCGCCATGGGTAAAGGCGCGCGCAGCAGTCACCAACTCTTCCAGGTTTTCTACCCGCGCTTGGCCTTTTTCGCCGCGCTCGCTCTTGTGATGCTCGATCAGGCCGGTATGCGTAGTGATGTGATCGATAATTTCATGCAGCGGCAAGCCAGATGCATCGTTGTCTAATTGTTCGATGAGGTTGGCAAATGTCTGTACCGCGTTGGCTGCACGGCCTTTTAGCGTGCCGTCTTGGATGGCATCGTGCAGCGCTTGCCACAGTGAAATGCTTTGCTCCCTGGCGCGATGGCGCACAATTTCTACCGTGCGGGTGCCAATCCCGCGGGTGGGCACGTTAATCACGCGCTCCAAAGAGGCATCATCATCACGATTAAGTAGTAGGCGCAGGTAAGCTAAGGCATTCTTGATCTCTAAGCGCTCATAGAAGCGATGCCCTCCGTAAATACGGTAGGGCATACCTTGGCGGATCAGCGTCTCTTCCAGTAAGCGCGATTGAGCATTAGAGCGGTAAAGAATGGCAATGTCGCGGCGATTAAACCCTTCATCGACTTTCTCTTTGATGGTATCGACGATATAGCGGGCTTCTTCTAAATCGTTAAACCCGGCGTAGACAGAAATAGGGTCGCCTTCGACACCGTCAGTCCACAGATTTTTACCCAGCCGCTCACTGTTATGACTGATCAGCGTGTTAGCGGCCTCCAGAATCGCGCTTGTGGAACGGTAGTTCTGCTCTAGGCGTACGGTGTGAGTGTTAGGAAACTCCTCCTCAAAGCGGCGAATATTTTCCACTTTAGCGCCGCGCCAACCATAAATGGACTGGTCATCGTCGCCGACGGCAGTCATTGGTGTTTGCAGCCCAGTGAGTAGTTTTAACCACGCGTATTGCAGCGTATTGGTGTCCTGAAACTCATCGACTAATACATGGCCAAAACGCTCGCGGTAATGGTTTAGCAACGGCGGGTTGTCACGTAACAGCTCTAGGCTGCGCAGTAATAGTTCACCGAAGTCTACTAAGCCGCCGCGTTCGCAGATAAATTGATAGCGCTCATAAAGCTCTACCATCTGGCCAAGATAACCATCGCCGTCCACGTTGACTTGGTGGGGGCGAAGACCTTCCTCTTTGCAGCCAGAGATGAAGCCTTGCACCTGGCGGGGCGGAAAGCGTTCATCATCAATGGAGTAATCTTTGAGCATCCGTTTTACCAACCGTAGCTGGTCATCGGAGTCGATAATTTGGAAGTGTTGTGGCAGTCGGGCATCCTGCCAATGGGTGCGCAGTAGGCGATGGGCAATAGAGTGAAACGTGCCGACCCATACATGCCGCATGGAGAGGCTCAACAGAGCTTCCAGACGAGTGCGCATTTCACGTGCGGCCTTGTTGGTAAACGTGACCGCCAGCAGGGAGTAAGGCGAAAGCCCTTCGGCCTGCATTAGCCAAGCTATACGATGAACCAGCACGCGGGTTTTACCGGATCCGGCACCCGCCAGTACCAGTAAGTTACCTTGGGGTGCGCTTACTGCCTCGCGCTGGGCAGGGTTGAGCTGATCAAGTATCGCCGTGACGTCGTCCATATAAGCCGCTGCCGGTTCGAAAAATGGGCAGTCAGTTTAGCACAGCCAGCGAACTGGCTGTGCATACAGTTGAATAGGCAACTACGGCTCTTCAGGATAACGCAGCGTATTCAGACTCTTCTTGACCGCTTTCAGCTGTTCAGCCAGCTTCGGGCCACGTGTTTTGGCAACCCCAACGGCGAGGACGTCGATAAGCACCAAGTGGGCAATTCGTGAGCTAAGCGGCGTGTAGATTTCGGTATCTTCATGCACATCGATATACAGCGGCAGACTCACTTCGTTGGCCAGCGGTGAATCGCTTGGGCAAAGGCCAATAACGGTAGCACCAGCTTCGCGTGCTAAGCGAACGCTAGCGACCAGTGCTTTGGTTCGGCCTGTTTGTGAGATGGCGACCACCACATCACCCTCTTTTAGCGTGACTGCCGACATATTTTGCATATGCGGGTCTGCATAAGCGGAGGTCGATATCTGAAGGCGAAAGAACTTGTGCTGGGCATCGAAAGCCACGGCGCCAGAGGCGCCAAAGCCATAGAACTCAACGCGGTTTGCCATGGCGAGAGCGTTAACCGCACGCCCGAGAGCATCATTATCAAGCCGGTCACGCACCGATAAGAGCGTGCCCACGGTGGAGTCGAAAATGCTGTGGGAAAACTCGGCAACCGAGTCGCTATCGTTCATCGAGAACTGGGCAAACTGACTACCACTGGCGAGCATTTGGGCTAGTTGGAGTTTAAAGTCCTGAAACCCGTTACAGCCGAGCGCACGACAGAAACGCACGACGGTGGGCTCGCTAACTTTAGCCTCTGTTGCGAGGTCGACAATCCGCATATGGATGACCTCGTCTGGGTTGCGCAGCACGAACCGCGCAACCTTTTGCTCGGAGCGACGAAAGTGCTCCATGCGGCGTCTCATTTCATCGAACAGGGCGCGGCTCACATTAAGCTCCTTAAATTCTCTTTATTACTTATGCTGACATACTCACGACAGTATGCCTGAGTGCCTTCTGCAGCGTCTGTTGCAGAAAGCACGATGCAGAAACATTATAAATGCGATTGACTCATGCGTTTAAACGCCGTTAGGGCATTTCAGCTGGATTCGTCATCATTTTGTCAAGTAGGTTATAGTAAGAAGTGAAGTGCCGCACTGCATCATTTAAATAAACAGTCGTCACGGATGCAGGTGGACGTAGGCATATTCACCTGGAGGAACGTCGATTATGAGAAACGTCGAACGAATCACCTCGGTAAAAAGCGAACTGCTCGACATCTTTATGAGTATGGAAGTCGATGAGCATGTTCAACGGCGGCGCAGTGCCGCGCAGCGCAGCTTAAGAGCGCGTAGGGGCATCGAGCTGCATCGGGAGTTTCAGAAGTTATCGCGAGATATCGCCCCCTTGGCAGATGATGAGCAAGAGAGCGAATTGCATTAAAAAAGTGCACGAACTTAAAAGGTAGGCTTAAAAAGTATACCTAAAGATTGAAGGGTGCTGAAGCAGATCCGCCCCGCTTATGCGCAGGGCGGCACTGCTCAATGGTGCTGATTGTCCGTGATGGCTTAGAGGAGCCCGGTAACGAACACAGCAATCACGCCTGCGGGTGCTATAAAGCGCGCGATGACGTTCCATACGCTAACGCCTGTGGACGAAAGCCCTAGTTCAGCCTCTACACTGTCACGCTTCAAACACCACGCAACAAATATAATTGCTCCTAGCCCGGTTAATGGCAGCAAGATCTTACTGGTGAAGGTATCCAGTAGATCAAAGATGTTCAGTCCTAAGAACAGCACTTCAGACCACACGTTGAACGATAGCAGTGCGGCAACCCCTAGCGCCCACACGGCGATGCCGCTAACGAAAGTTGCCGCTAGGCGCGACAACGACGTGCGCTCTTCCAACGTTTCTACCACGGGCTCTAACAACGAAATCGCCGATGTTAACGCCGCGAAGGTAAGCAGTAGGAAGAACATCAGACCTAGCACCGTACCGCCTGCCATGTTGCCGAAGGCCAGCGGCAGCGTAACGAAAATCAAGCCTGGGCCTTCTCCCGCGCTGAGCCCATTAGCAAATACGATCGGGAAGATTGCTAAGCCCGCCAACAGCGCGATCGCCGTATCCAGAATAATAACGGTGCGTGCGGTACTGATCAGGTTAACGTCTTCGCCTAGGTAGGAGCCGTAGGCCATCATAATGCCCATACCCAGCGATAGGGTGAAGAACGCTTGTCCCATCGCGGCGAGTACAACACCGCCGTCAAGGGCACCCCAATCCGGGCTGAACATAAAGCCTAGCGCTTCACCAAAATGGCCGCTGGTCATACCATAGCCCACTAACACTAGCATCAGTACCACAAGTGCGGGCATCATGATGCGTGCCGCGCTTTCCAGGCCTTTGGTCACGCCACGAGCGACGATACCAATGACCAGGATGATAAAGGCCGTATGCCAAAGCAGTAGAGTCGTTGGGCTAGCCAACATGCCGCCAAACAGGCCACTAATGGTGTCAGCATCTTGGCCGTTAAACGTTCCAATGACGGAACTAAGAGTGTAGTTCAGTGACCAGCCACCAATGACACTGTAAAAAGACAGAATCAGGAACGCCGCTAATACGCCGCTCACACCGATTAACGCCCATGCCTTGGATTTACCGTGACTGGTTGCAAGATCAGCCATAGTGTTAATTGGATTTTTTTGGCCACGGCGGCCAATCATCCATTCAGCCACCAATATGGGCAGGCCCACCAACGCCACGCAAGCAAGGTAGACAAGCACGAAAGCTGCCCCACCACTGTCGCCCACCATGTAAGAAAAGCGCCAAATGTTACCAAGGCCAACGGCTGAACCAGCGGCCGCCAGCACAAACCCCATGCGCGATGACCACTGTGCATGTGCAAGTTTTGCCATGAAATCACCTGTTTAGTTAATTGTAATAAGGCGTTATTAGCCTAATGTGCCGATTTTCGGAAAATAGGGAAGTTTCTGCGTTATTTTCCGAAAGTACGCGCAATTTATCCGATCGTGCTAGGGGTTGCCAGTCAGTTAGCCTAAAAAGATTGGTTAAAACAGTTGGCTCTGCTTCTCGTCGGCGAATGGCGCAAGCGCTGGCAAAGTGATGCGTTGTTGAACTTCATGGTACAAACAGCGTGCCAGTTCTGGTGATGCTCGATTGTCAGCAGTATGCACAAATAAGAAAGGGGTTTTCCCCTGACTTATCCACAGGGTGAGTCTGTCTATCCACGGCGTGAAGTAGTCCCTGTTAATTGTTTTGTCAATATGGCCAATAAAGCGAATGACTGGATAATTTGCTGTGGAAAGCACGTGTAGCGGGAGTTTCGGCTTTTCTTGCTGGGCATGCGCTAAGCCAGGATGGTCATTGGCGGGTGTTGAAAACAACGGACGAACATCAAGCATTACGCGGTTAGCTGAATAAGTTATTAACAAGCGGTTTAGGGTTTTTTCAGCGTCTCCTTTAAGGAAAAAAGCGCGGTGGCGTACCTCCACTGCACACGGTAAGCCGGCCGGCCATTGAGCAAGAAGTGCTTCTAGCTGGGGGAGCTCCGAAGGGCCAAAATCACGTGGTAGCTGAACCATGGTAGGGCCAAGGCGATCATGCAGTGGCGTGAGTGCTTCGAGAAACGCCCAGGCATTTTCTGGATGGGTTAACCGCTGGTCATGGGTGACTGTAGCAGGAAGTTTAAAACAGAAACGAAAATGAGGCGGTATTTGCCTCGCCCACGCGGCCACCGTTTCTGCCTTGGGTGCGCCGCTATAAAACGTTGTGTTGCCCTCAACGCTTGAAAAGACCGCCGCATAATCGCTTAACAGATCCGTTTTGGCATGCCTTGGATAAAGAGTGCCAAGCCAATCCTGATTGGCCCACATGGGCAGACCAAGGTAAAGCGGTAGCGTCATGTTAAGGCCTTTCGTGGTTATCTTTATGCTAGTGTAACTGTTTCATAGAAGCGTTTAGGCGCTTTTCTAGGGCACTGTTTCTAGGGCGTCGTTTCTAGGACATTGTTGCGAAGATTAAATAGACAAAAACTGCTTGGATGAGCATTGGCATTAATCAGTACTGCTCTCGGAGAATGAGCAAAAAAGTGCATAGTGTTCCTCCAAGAACTGCATAGTGAAGGCAGTGGGAAGCCGCTAGGGTTAGACGTACCTCATAAGTAATAAAAAGGTAACGACCCATGACTGCATATCGCTCTCCCTCCGACTGGCAGGCTTTCGTCGAGAGTTGTATCGACTTCCGTCCCGATGAAGGCGTTTTTAGGGTTTCTCGTGACATGTTCACCGATCGGGCGCTGTTCGATCTCGAAATGGAACTCATCTTCGAAAAGCAGTGGATCTTCGCCTGCCACGAAAGCCAAATTCCCAATAAGAACGACTTTATTACCATGCAGGCTGGCCGTCAGCCGATGATCATCACTCGTGATGGCAAGGGAGAGCTGCGCGCGCTGGCCAACACCTGCCAGCACCGTGGGGCCACCCTGACCCGGGTTGGCAAGGGTAACCAGTCCACCTTCACCTGCCCGTTCCACGCCTGGTGCTACAAGTCCGATGGCCGTCTTGTCAAGGTCAAGGCGCCGAGCGAATATCCCGAAGACTTCGACAAGGCCAGCCGTGGCCTGAGCCAGGCGCGCATCGAAAGCTACCGTGGCTTCGTCTTTATTAGTCTGGACACAGAATCCACCGTCAGTCTCAAGGAGTTCCTCGGTGACACTACGCTGTTCTTCGACATGATGGTCGAGCAGGCGAAGGATGGTGAGCTGGAAGTGCTGCCTGGTGAGTCGCGTTACACCTTCAACGCCAATTGGAAGCTGCAGAACGAAAACGGCCTGGATGGCTATCACGTAAGCACTGTGCACTATAACTACGTTTCCACCGTGCAGCACCGCCGTGAGCTAGAAGCTCAGCAGAAGGGTAGCAGTGGTGACACCCTCGATTACAGCAAGCTAGGTGCCGGTGATAAAGATACCGACGATGGTTGGTTCTCCTTCAATAACGGCCACAGCCTGTTGTTCAGTGACATGCCTAACCCCCAGGTGCGCCCTGGCTACGCTGCGGTGATGCCGCGTCTACTAGAGCAGCTTCCAAAGGAGCGTGCTGAGTGGACTATGCATCGCCTGCGTAACCTGAATATCTACCCCAGCTTGTTCTTCATGGATCAGATAAGTTCCCAACTGCGCATCGTGCGCCCGGTGGCTTGGAACAAGACGGAAGTGATTAGCCTCTGCTTGGGCGTGAAAGGCGAGTCCGATGCTGATCGCGAGAATCGTATCCGCCAGTTTGAGGACTTTTTCAACGTCTCCGGCATGGGGACCCCCGATGATCTGGTGGAATTCCGTGAGCAACAGCGTGGCTTCGAAGCGCGAGCCACTGAGTGGAATGACATTTCCCGGGGCTACCAGTGCTGGGAGTACGGCGAGACCCACAATAGCCAGGTGCTTGGGATTAACCCGGTGATCACCGGAACCGAGTTCACCCATGAGGGGCTCTACGTCAACCAGCACGGCAGCTGGCAGCAAATGCTGCTTGCGGGTCTCGAGAAGAAAGCACTCAAGCTCCAGGAGGTATAAGTCATGAGCCAGCAGCAATCCATCGAACAGTTTCTCTATCAGGTCGCCGAACTCTGTGACAGTCAGGATTGGGATGCTTATTTAGACCAGTTCGCCCCAGAGTGTGAGTTTCATATCCCTCAGTGGAAGGGCGATCATGAGATCACCCAGGATCCGAAGCGTGAGATGTCGCTGATGTACTACGCGGACCGTACAGGCATTGAGGATCGCATCTTCCGCCTGCGTACTGGTAAGTCCGCTGCTTCGACGCCGATGCCCCGCACGCTGCATCTGATTAATAACGTGCGCTTGGCGCCATGTGATGATGGTCAGGTGCAGGCTAAGGTGAACTGGGTCACTCACTTCCACCGCTTCGGTGAGAGCGGCTACTTCTTCGGCACGGCCAGCTACACGCTGCGTGGTGATGGCGACGACTGGAAGATTACCCGTAAGCACACGGTACTGCTTAACGACAAGATCGATTCCGTCTTGGATTTCTACCACGTCTGATGTTGCTGGAGGGCGAGTCATGCATAACACAGCCGCCATTGTCTTTCGGGACGGCACCACCCGCTTCGTCAAGGTCGATAAGAATGAGCTGTTGATGGATGCCGCTCAGCGTCACGGGGTCAATCTGCCGGTGGATTGTCGAGAAGGGGTTTGTGGTACCTGCCGTTGCCTGCGCGAGTCCGGTGATGTCGACGTCGAGTATATCGATGAGGAAGCCTTGACCGAGGAGGAGGTCGCCGCAGGGCATGTATTGGCTTGCCAGACTCGCCTGCGCTCCAGTCAGGCTTCCTTCTACTTTGATATCGATTCCAACGTCTGCAGTGTGGCTACCGAGGTGCATAACGGCACTGTCAGCGCCGTGGAGCAGGTCTCCGATGGCGCTGCCATCCTCGAGATCACCCTCGACGACCCCACTCAGGCACTACCGTACCTGCCTGGTCAGTATGCTCGCATTGAGGTGCCGGGTAGCGATCAGTGGCGGGCTTACTCCTTTGCCACCGCGGCGGTACAGGAGGGAAAGCTGCGTTTTTTGATTCGCCTGTTGCCGAGCGGTGTGATGAGCGATTACCTGCGCGACAGCGCCCAGGTGGGCGATGCCATTTCCCTGGAGGCGCCCTTGGGAGCCTTCTATCTCCGTGAGGTACAGCGCCCGTTACTGATGGTGGCCGGCGGCACAGGCCTTTCTGCCTTCCTCGGTATGCTTGAGGAACTGGCCGAAAAGGGCGAGTGCCAACAGCCGATCCGTCTCGTCTATGGAGTGACCCAGGAGCAGGATCTCAGTGAGCTCGAGCGTCTAGAAGCTTTCACCGAGACGCTGCCCGACTTCGCCTTTGGCACCGTTGTAATGACGCCTTCCGAAGCGTGGCAAGGCAACAAGGGCGTGGTCTGTGACCTTTTCGATCTCGACTTCCTCGCCCAGCCCTTCGATGCCTACCTGTGTGGGCCGCCGCCGATGATTGAGGCTAGCAAAACTTGGTTTGAGGAAAATCCGGTGGGCGAATACCGAGTGTTTTTTGAGAAATTTATCTCTAGTTGAGGTTTCTATGCGCGGCGTCTCTATTGAAGACATTCAAACAGTGCTGGTCGATTTACCGACCATCCGTCCACACAAGCTCTCAATGACCACCATGGCCTGCCAAACCATGGTCATTGTGCGCATGCGCCACTCGGATGGGGTTGAAGGGCTAGGCGAAGGCACCACCATTGGTGGCCTTGCCTACGGCCCAGAAAGCCCAGAGAGCATCAAACGCAATATTGATACCTACCTGGCACCACTGCTGATCGGTCAACCATCAGGCAATATTCATCAGCTACGCGCCCGTCTTAACCGCCACATCCGCGGCAATATGATCGCCAAATCGGCGCTGGAAACCGCGTTACTGGATGCTCAGGGAAAACGTTTGGGGCTAAGCGTGGCCGAACTGCTCGGCGGTGCCCGCCAAACACATTTGCCGGTGCTCTGGACGCTGGCCAGTGGCGATACCGCCAAGGATATCGACGAAGCGCAGTTGCGCTTAGAGCAGCGTCGACATTGTGACTTTAAGTTGAAGATCGGCGCACATCCGGTGGGTCACGATGTACGTCATGTGGCGGCCATCAAAGAGGCCTTGGGGGATCGCGCCAGCGTACGTGTTGACGTTAACCAAGCATGGGATGAGTCCACCGCGGTTCGCGGTATTCAGGCACTGCAGGAGGCTGGTATTGAGCTGATCGAGCAGCCCATTCCTGCCCGTGAGCACGCCGGACTGATCCGACTGGCTAACCGTTTCAATGTGCCAATGCTCGCTGACGAGGCAGTACAAGACGCTCGCGACGGGCTTGACCTTGTCTGTGGCGGTTTCAACGGAGCTTTTGCGCTGAAGATTGCCAAAGCCGGTGGCATGTACGGCGTGCTGGAACTGGCCCATGTTGCCCAAGCTGCGGGGGTTGGCTTATACGGTGGCACCTTGCTGGAGGGCACCATCGGCACTGCCGCGTCACTCCACGCCTGGGCAACGCTACCAGAAATGGCCTGGGGTACGGAGATGTTCGGCCCACTGCTGCTCAAAGACGACATTGTCGTTAAGCCGCTTAACTACCATGACTTTGGCGTCGACTTACCGACAGGGCCAGGGCTGGGTATCACGCTAGATGAAGACAAGGTTACGTACTACTCACGTAAAGACTGCTCACGTAAAGACTAGTCGCGTAAGAGCCGAGGAGGAGAGCGCCATGCTGTATCAGGTAGAAATGACCGTTAAATTGCCGACGGATATGCCCGCCGAGCAAGCGGCAGACATCAAGGCTGCTGAAAAGAGCTACTCCCAAGACCTGCAGCGCCAGGGCAAATGGCGCCACTTATGGCGGGTGGCAGGCAGCTACTCGAACGTCAGCATCTTTGACGTTGAAGATAACGCCGAGCTGCAAGCATTGGTTAGCAACTTACCGCTGTTTCCCTATATGGAGATCAGCGTCAAACCGCTGTGTCGTCACCCCTCTTCAGTGCGTGACGACGATAGCTAATATACCCATGTGCAATGTTAGTTCTTATTAATAACAACAGCTTATAACAAACAGAGGGTTTCACCATGACCGTGAAGATTTTTGACACTCCCGACGTGCAAGACTTCATCAAAACCGTTGCTGGCTTTGGCCAGACCGGCGGCAATGATCGCGCCAAACAAATAGTGCATCGCTTGGTATCTGATCTATTCAAGCTAATCGATGACTTCGATGTGACCGAGGAAGAGTACTGGGCGGCGGTCAATCTGCTCAATTCGCTGGGTAGCCAAACTCAGTTTGGTTTGCTGTCCCCTGGACTTGGTTTTGATCACTACCTTGATATGCGCCAAGACGCTATCGACGCCGAAGCCAAACGCACCGGCGGCACTCCGCGCACTATTGAAGGCCCGTTGTATGTCGCTGGCGCCCCGGAAGCCGAAGGCTTTGCCCGCATGGACGATAGTCAGGATAACGACGGTGAGACCATGTGGCTGACCGGTCAGGTGCGTGACGTGAACGGCACGCCGATTGCTGGCGCGAAGGTCGAGATTTGGCACGCCAATTCCCATGGAGGTTACTCCTTCTTTGATCCTTCACAATCTGAGTACAACCTGCGCCGTACGATTTATACCGACAGCGAAGGCCGCTACACCGCGCGTAGTATTATCCCCTCCGGCTATGGCGTACCCGAAGGTGCGCCCACGGATGTAGTGCTGAAATCCCTGGGACGTCACGGGCAGCGTCCAGCGCATATTCATTACTTCGTCTCCGCCCCGGGCCACCAGCACCTGACCACTCAGATTAACCTGGCGGGTGATCCCTATACCTATGACGACTTTGCCTTTGCCACCCGTGAAGAGCTGGTCGTCACTGCTGAACGTATTGAAGACCCCGCTGAGATTGCCAAGCGTGAACTAGACGGTCCGTTTTCTCATGTGGTGTTCAATGTGGCGCTGTCCAGCGTTGAGGCGCCCGAGCTACAGGTGCGTCATGCCCGGCCGCGGGCTAAAGAAGACGAACAGGATCTCGCCAGTCAACTGGCCGCAACCGCGAAAGTTTGAGTCTGTTTTAAAACCACATAAAAACTATATAAGAGACCCATTATGACTCCTACGAAAGCCTTTCTGAGCACTGCCATGGCGGCTTCTCTACTCTTTGGTACGGTTTCTGCCCAGGCTCGCGATTTCCGCCTGGGAGTGATTACACCTCCTCAGCACCTCTGGTCCACCGAAGCTGTGGCCTTTGCCGACACCCTGCATGAGCGTTCTGATGGCGAGCATAGCGTCAGTGTCTTCCCGGCCCAGCAGCTCGGTAACGAAGCGCAGATGGTTCAGCAATTGCAGACTGGCGCGCTGGACATGGCCTTTCTGACTATCGCTGAAATTTCCAATCGGATTCCTGACTTCGGTGCCCTTTATGCGCCCTATCTGGTTGATGATGTAGATCATGCCGCTCGCTTGCTGCGTTCCGACACTGCCGGTGAACTGCTCGACCTGATGCCTCAGGGCGTGGGCATGGTCGGCGTTGGCTATGGCATGGTGGGCATGCGGCAGGTGCTCTCTCGGGCACCTATCGAGAACCAGGCCGATATGAGCGGGAAGCGCTTGCGTATCACCCCCTTTGAGCCAATCCGTGACTTCTATACTGCTACTGGCGCGGCTCCAGCCCCGTTGCCATTGCTCGAAGTCTATGACGCTCTGGCTAATGGCCAGGTGGATGCCATCGACATGGACTTTGATTCTATCTTGATCCTCAAGTTTTATGAGCAGGCGCCTAACTTACTGATCTCCAACCACATGATGTTCCCTATGGTGGGTGTGGTCTCCGGTCGGGTTTGGCGCGAACTCTCAGTGGAGGATCGTGAGTTGATCGAGACCGCCATGGCTGAGCACCTGGAGAATGTCCTATCCGGATTTCAGGCTAAGGATGCTGCCCAAGAAGCCGAGATCCGTGAGCTTGGCCTGAACATTGTCGAGGCCGATGCTGAGTTCTTCGGCGACGCCATTGCCGAGTGGGAAGCAATCTGGGGTGAGAAGGCTCCGAGACTGGAGATGCTTCGCCAGGAAGCCGACCGTCTACGTGAATGAGGGCGACGTGATGTTGTCACGACTTTCTGACCGACTTGCCAAAGGAGAGGAGATCACTGCCGCTGTCCTAGCGGCGGCAGTGACCCTGCTGATCCTTGTCAATGTGGCCTTTCGTGCCGCCGGCTACCCGATCTACTGGATCAGCGAGCTGGCTATCTACGCCATGATCTGGATGACTCTGCTGATCTCCAGTGCGGTTTTCAAACGGCGCCAAGGGATTGCCGTGACGCTGTTCACTGATCTCTTGCCGACCTCTTGTCAGCGCCTAGTAGGTTTGTTCGTCGACCTAATGGTGGCGCTCTTCGCGCTGATGCTGCTGTGGCTTTGTTGGCGCTGGTATCAGCCATTACTGCTGTGGCAAACCGGCTTCGATATTCAGGCTTTTCAAGGCGAGACCTTTAATTTCATCTATGCCGAGAATACCTCAACGCTGGGTATCAAGAAGTTCTGGGTGTGGCTGATTCTTCCTTGGTTCGCCGCTTCCTTGCTGTTCCACAGTCTGATCAATTTATGCCAATCGCTGTGCAATCTTGGTCGTTCGGCATCCCACACCACTCAAGAGGAGGTGGCCCGATGACTGTCGCTGTCTTTGCTTTGCTACTGCTGGGGGCGGTGCCCATTGCCCTGGTGCTGGCACTTACCGCCATGTTCTATATCCTGGTATCGGGTAATACCGTGCTCTTTGAGTCCTATCCTCAGCAGTTATTCGCGGCCATCGAGAGCTATGGGCTGCTAGCCATTCCACTCTTTATGCTGGCCGGAGAGTTGATGAACGAAGGTGGGGTAACTCGCCGGTTGATCGACCTGGCGCGGCTGCTGGTGGGTGGTTTTCGCGGTGGCTTGGCCTACATCAATCTGGTTGCCAACATGATGATGGCGGCGATTATCGGTTCTGCCGCCTCACAGATCGCCATCATGTCCCGGGCGATGGTGCCAGCCATGGAAAGGGAAGGCTATGACAAGCCCTATAGTGCAGCCATTACCGCTGCTGGCGGCTTGCTGTCACCCATCATCCCGCCCTCGATGCTGTTCGTGCTGTTCGGCGTGATGGCCCAGGTGCCCATTGCGGATATGTTTATCGCCGGTATCTTGCCGGGCCTACTACTAGGGGGCACCTTCTTTCTGACTATCGCCATCATGGGGTTGGTACAGCAATACCCTAAGGGAGAGTGGCTGAGTCGACAAGAAGCAATGAAAGCTCTGAAGATGGGCCTGCCGGCCATGTCGATACCGCTGATTATCATCGGCGGTATTCTGCTGGGTTTGGCGACTCCCACCGAATCGGCGGCGCTGGCTTCGCTGGCGGCGTTGCTATTAGGGCGCTATCTCTATCGTGATTTGAAAGTCACCATGCTGCCCGAGATACTCAAACGCACCGCTATCAATGCTGGCCTGGTGATCATGTTGATCGCTGCCGCTGGAGTCTTTGGCTGGGTGGTCGTCTACGAGCAACTGCCGCAAATGGCCGCCGCCTGGATCGCTGCTTTGACCACCAACCCCTTTATTTTTCTGCTGTTGCTGGTGGGGGTGTTGCTACTGGTGGGAATGATCATCGATGGTATCGCTGCGCTCATCCTGGTAGTCCCCATCCTGCTGCCGATTGCCACCCAGCAGTTTGATATTACTCCCTACCAGTTTGGTGTGGTGGTCTGTCTGACGCTGGTGCTAGGGCTTCTGACGCCGCCAGTGGGTGCAGGACTGTTTATTGCCTCTTCCATGACGGGGGTGCCGCCTATGCGTATCTTCCTGGCATTGTTGCCATTCCTGCTAGCTAGTCTTATTACGTTGGTGTTGTTAGCTTGGCAGCCCTGGCTGACGTTGGCACTCCTCTAGAAAACGGATGTACAACCTTTAAGTAGCAGAGCCCCCTCAAGGTGTGACCTTAAGGGGGCCGCCCACCTTCAAGCTATTCATGGCTACCTGACTAGCAATATCACGGATGCCCTCCATTGGGCTGACCGTAGTCGATAAGAAGTGGGATAGCTCTGCGAGATCTGTGACCACCACCTTAAGGATAAAATCGTGGTTACCGGTCACCGCGTAACAGTCAATCACTTCATCTCGGGATAACAGCGTTGCCACTGCATCTTTGGGAGACGTCATACAGCCTTTATCAACCGAGAGAAAAATAAACGCGGTGACTTTGAGACCGAGCGCCTCTGGGTCAAGCCGTAGGGCATGTCCTTGGATAATGCCATGCTCTTCCAGGCGGGTAATGCGCCGAGAGCACTGGCTTGGCGATAAATTTACCGCCTCGGCTAGGGAGGCCAGGGTTAAGCGAGCATCCCGTTGTAATGCTTGAAGGATCCAGCGATCAAAGCGGTCAAGATGTTCCATTCTTAAATACGACCATTTTATGCAAAGAATTTGCATAAAATGCCTTTTTTGTGACATAGAACGCAAGTTATTTCCTCTCTATCCCTTCTAGAATCATGAGTAGTTCATTATTCGGTTAACTGGAAGCTGCCATGACCCCAACCCTTAAAAGTGTTAGTGAGCTGGACAGTCACGACCCCCTAGCGCCGTTTAAGGCCCACTTCGCTTTACCTGACGGCGTGCTTTACCTGGACGGCAATTCACTGGGGGCCCAGCCTCTGGCTGCTCGAGAAGCGCTTGCCGCTACTCGCGACCAGTGGCGCGATCAACTGATCAAAGGCTGGAATCAAGGTTGGTTTGATGCGCCGGAGCGTTTGGGTGACCTGTTAGCGCCATTGATTGGTGCTGGCGCTAATGAGGTGATCGTCACCGATAACATCACGCTCAATATTTTCAAACTACTTGGCTATATCACCGAAGCGCAGGGGCGCTCGCGCCCCGTTATCCTGAGCGAGGGAGGGAACTTCCCCACTGATGGATATATCGCCCAGGGGCTGTGTCGCTTCGCAGGCTTTGAGCATCGAGTGCTTCCGGAAGGTGCGGCGCTAGCAGATTATCTTGACGACGACGTGGCCGCCGTAGTGCTAAGTCAGGTTAATTACCGGACCGGGCGGCTGCGCGATATGTCGGAGACGACTGCCTTGGTACATGCGCACGGTGCTGAGGTAGTGTGGGACTTAGCTCACTCCGCAGGAGCTCTTCCCGTGGATCTGCATGGCTGTGGTGTTCGCTATGCAGTCGGCTGCACCTATAAATATCTCAACGGAGGCCCTGGAGCTCCGGCATTTCTCTATGTGCACAAAGATCATCAAGACGGTGGCTGGCAGCCGCTATCAGGCTGGCATGGTCACGCGACTCCTTTTGCTTTTGGTGGCGGCTATACCCCCGCTGCGGGCATTACCCGTTTTCGTACAGGAACTCACTCGGCGTTGATCTATGCCCCTCTAGAAGCCTCCCTAAGGCTCTGGCAGGAAGTGGATATGACCGCTCTAAGGGAAAAGAGCTTGGCGTTGAGTGAGCTGTTCCGCAATTGTCTGGCCGATTTACTTGAAGCGGAAGGCATTGAGGATATTACTCTGCCTCAGAGAGAGCGGGGAAGCCAGGTCGCTTTTATCCATCGCGAGCATGGCTATGCCATTGTTCAGGCACTGATTGCACGTGGAGTGATAGGCGATTATCGGGAGCCAGGACTAATGCGCTTCGGATTCACACCACTTTATCTTAGCTATGCAGATGTCTGGCAGGCGGCTCAGCACTTCCGTGAGGTGGTGCAAAATCGAGAGTACCTGGAAGCACGTTTCCAGATTCGCTCGGAGGTGACCTGAGATGTTGCCCGGTGAAGGTTTAGCAGCTCGTGAACATGCTTTTTCGCCGAGTCGCTGGGCCCGGGATTTTGAGGCAACGCTGGATCGCCAAGCCGCGTTAGGTGAGCGGCTCAGGGAGAGTCACCCGCCTAAACGTCTGGTTTATGGAACAGGGCCGCAAGAAGGGCTAAATCTGTTTGTTCCAGAAGGTGAGGGACCTTGGCCGCTAATGGTCTTTCTCCATGGTGGCTACTGGCAGGAATTAAGCGCTTTCGCGATCGACTTTATGGCTTTCCATTGGCTCAAGCAGGGCTGGGCTTTTGCCTCCATGGATTACCCTTTAGCACCAAATGCCTCAATTGAAACGATGGTGGCATCTTGTCGGCAGGGGGTTAAGGCTTTACATCGTGAGTCAAATTCACTTGGGTTGAATGGGCGTATTCACTTAGGTGGGCACAGTGCTGGAGCTCAGTTGGCACTGATGAGTTGTTTAGGGCCAGAACGTCTGAGTGGTATCGAATCGCTCTTGCTGGCCAGTGGGATCTATGACCTGCGCCCTTTGGTGGGGACCTATATAGATGCGCCATTGGGATTAGATACAGAACGAGCAGAGCGCCTCAGCCCACTGTGTCAAGCACTGCAAGGGTTACCACCGCTGCAACTGGTGCATGGTGAGTTTGACCCACCCGCATTTCGTGCTCAAGGGCAGACGCTTAAGGCGATGGCACAGGTTGCTGGTGTGGAAGCGGAGCTTTGTACTCGACCTGAGTGTGATCACTTCGATGTTATCGAGTATATAAATACCAGTTTTATGTTTTTTAATAATAAATAGCGTCAGATTGTTTAAATAACACCATAGTGGGTAAATAAAAGCTATAACTTTCTTAAATGGAGTGACTATGAACAGTCCTGATAATAAAAATGCTAGCCAGAACGCGTTAAACTTGAAAGATGAAGAAAATGTTCACTGGGATCAAGATATTAGTTACGGACAGTACTTGGAGCTAGAGCCATTGTTGTCTTGTCAGCGTCCCCGTTCAGAAGTTCATGATGAGATGCTGTTCGTTATTATTCATCAGGTCTCTGAGTTATGGCTTAAGCAGTGTCTTCATGAAGCCCATGCGGCTGCTAATAATATTATAGCTGACGAGTTGCGCCCAGCTCTCAAAATGCTGACGAGGGTCGCGCGAATACAGGAGCAAATGATTCAGGCCTGGGAGGTGCTGGTTACCATGACGCCAGCCGATTATATTTCCTTCCGTGATAGTCTTGGTCAAAGTTCTGGATTTCAATCGTATCAGTACCGCGAGCTGGAGTTCCTGCTGGGAAATAAACATCCTGGGCTGGTTGAAGCACATCGCTCGCATCCTAAAAACTATCAACACCTGACGAATGTTTTAAACGCACCTAGCCTTTATGATTCTTGTCTTAAATTATTGAGTCGACGCGGCTTTTATCTTCCCGAAAAAGTGATTAACCGAAATTGGTCTGAGCCGTATGTGGCTTCACCTGAAGTAGAGGCCGTTTGGGCTGATATTTATCGCGATACTAACCAGTATTGGGATCTTTATGAGCTAGCCGAGAAACTTATTGATACTGAATACAATTTCCATAAATGGCGCTTTAGCCATATGAAAACGGTGGAGAGGATTATTGGGTTTAAAACGGGGACCGGAGGGACTGCAGGCGTAAGTTACCTTAAAAAAGCGCTTGATTTGAAGTTTTTTCCTGAGCTTTGGTCTGTTCGTACCTCTATGTAGAAAAAGAGTCTAATTAACTCTAGAAAATCTTTCATTTCTTTGTAAAGGCGGTCAGGTGTACCGTCTTTATGCCTAACTTCTTGGTGTGGTTTTTTCACTCCTATTAGCTGAATATTGATAATAAAAATTACGATCCTGGCGATCGTTACCTTTTTAAGGATGACCACTATGATAAAAAAAACATCTGTTTTCGGCGGTGCCTGTATTGTTGCCAGCGTTTGCGTTGGTGCGGGAATGCTCGGTTTACCTACTGCGGGAGCGGGCGCTTGGATGATATGGTCTGCATTTGCACTGCTTGTTACGATGCTTGTTATGACGCTATCTGGCTGGATGCTGTTGGAGGCGTTAAAACACTACGATTATAGAGCATCATTCAGTACCGTTACGAAAGACTTGTTAGGGAGAAAAGTTAGTTATTTTAATAATTCAATGGTTTATTTTGTTGGTGGGGTTCTACTGTATGCTTACATTACATCCGCAGGTTTGATGATTTCAGGCGTTGTTAATATTAGTCGTGAGTTATCTGCAGTAATCTTCGTTATTATATTTTCATCGGTTGTTCTCCATTCTACTAAGGCAGTAGATAAGATCTCTGTTGTGCTGATATTGTTTATGGTGCTGAGTTTTGTTTTGGGGGTTTTTGGACTAACTTTCAATGTTAGGGCATCTAATCTTTTTGGCGGCCTCTATCAAGAGCTTCACTATTTTCCTTATATTCTTGCAATGTTCCCTGTTGCGCTGACATCTTTTGGGTATCATCACTCCGTGGCTTCGTTAAGGTCGTACTATAAAAGCGAAGAGTTGGCGAAGAAGGCGATACTGGGAGGGACTCTGATCGCGTTGTTGTTATATATGGTGTGGATTTTTAGTGTATATGGTAATTTACCTCGCTATGATTTTGGTCCAGTAATTGCTCAGGGCGGAAACATTGATTCTCTATTAGCGAATTTAGGTGATGCAATAGAGTCAGAACGGGTTTCTAATATTATTAGTATTTTCTCTGCAGCTGCCATTTTTTCATCATTTGTCGGCGTTGGCCTGGGCGTGTTTGATTTTATCGCTGATCTATGTGGCTTTGAAAATGATCGTAAAGGACGTGTGAAAACATGGGGATTAACTTTTCTTCCCCCTCTTATATTGTCGTTGTTTTTCCCCTTTGGTTTTTTAATCGCGATTGGTTATGCTGGCGCTGCTGCTACTGTTTGGACATGCATCGTCCCCGCATTGTTGGCAAAAAAATCACGCACTCTTAGCAAAGGTGGGGTGGGGTTTGTGGCACCAGGTGAGAATAAAATGATTCTCTTGGTCGTCTTTTATGGTGTTGCTGTAGCAGTACTACATTTTATGGGAGTTCTAGATTTATTGCCTCACCCTGGCCTATGAAAATAACCGGCTATTGCTTACGCCGGTAAATAGTACTTGGCACTGGTAAGGCAGGGGCTTTTATTGCAACAGTATAGTGGCCGAGCGTTTTAGGGTTTCCGAGGGTAGTTCGCTGAAACGCACCTTGTACTCCTGGGAGAAGCGTCCCAACTGCTGGAAACCGCAATCCATGGCGATGCTCGATACGCTTTCGTTGGGGGTGGCTCGTTCCAGGCGCTGGCGCACATAGTCGAAACGCAGCTGGCGGAAGTAAGCGATGGGAGAGACCCCGTAGTGGGTATGGAAGTCTCGATAGAGCCGTTCTCGGGAGACGCCAGCCGCTTGCTCTAATTCGACTAGGCCGAGGGAGCGATCCAAGGACTCATGGAGTAACGCTTCTAAGTCACCCAGGTAGGCAGGGCGCCCCTGTTGGCGACCTAGTAGCTCGCTTGTGTAGTTGTGAGGCTGGGTATACAGCAGGCTGGTAATCAGCGAGTTCTCGAAGTTGCCCCAAACCTCAGGAATATCGCAGAGCGAACCTTCGGCATGCAGCATTTCCTGCAGGTTAGCTACCATCTGCCACCACTCTTTCACCGTTCCGCTCAGAAGCATGCGTGGGTCAAAGATGACTGGCTGTGATAAATGGCGGTGCAATAGCTGCGATAGTTTGTGTTCAAGGGCTTGGCGGGAGAGGCGTACAAGGCGCTTCTGGCATTGCTCGTTCATGCTCAGGCGCAATGTTTGGCTAGGCGAGATGATCGCGCCCACCGCAGCATCAGAGTCGAATGCTTTATCTTGATACTCCATGCTCTGGGTGCCCTGAAGGGGCAAACTAATACTGTAGCTGTGGGTCAGATCGGCAATGTCGACGGTTACCCGAGTGGCGTATTCGATGGTACCGATCGAAACACTGCCTAGGCAGGTTCCTTGATGGCGAAAGCTGAGCTGACGCGGTTGAGGTACTTCCAGACGATGGGGGCCATTGACTTGGCTCATCCAGCGGCAGGCCGAGTCGGGATGACGAAACTCGGCGGCGATCTGTTGTCGGGTCATAGGTACGGTCATGTTTCCTCCTAGCCTCGCCGCAGTAATCATTATTTTAGGGCCTTAAGGCCATTAGGCGGTCGAGGTTTTGTTCGCATGTCGTTTTTAAGTGCGTATTACGAACTTGTATTGTTATTTTGCCACTTTGGTGAAGTAATGGCCATTCGTCTAAAAGTATTGCTTTTAGTCGCCTGAATAAAGACAAGACCGCAGGCTTCCTTCTTGTTTCTGGCCGATGAGATATCGGCTTCGTAGTGTTTCGCTGGGTGATTCGCCAAATACCTGACGATAACTGAGACTGAAGCGTCCCATATGAGTAAAGCCCCAGCCCATGGCAATTTCGGTGATTGTTGCCTTGTCAGTGTCATTTAGCAGCGCCTGCCGGACTTTTTCTAAACGCACCTGACGTAAGGCTTCCATGGGGCTCTGATGGCGAAAATCCCGGAAGCCAGCATAGAGGGTTCTCAGGCTGACACCAGCCACCGACGCTAACTGCGCCGGTGTCAGCGGCTCTTGGGCATGGGCCTCAATATACTCCTCCACCCGCTTGACATGGCGTGGGGCGAGGCGTTTATCCCCCTGGCGTAGTGCATCGCTGTAATTGTGGGGCTGAGTCGTCAACAGGGTATGGATGATCAATTGCTCAAGCTGGGGGGCAATCAGCGGATCTTGGTATGCCTTCGGTGACTCCTTGAACAACCGAGTAATATAGCCGATTAGGTTGAACCAACTGGGCGTATCGCGCCAGTACATGACGGGGTGAAAACGTAAAGGGGCGCGTAGAGGGCGCCCTAAAAAGCAGCTACAGGCATGCTCTAGTGCTTCACGCTCGACACGTAACATCAACTGATCACAATCTTCACTATAGTGCATCCGGAGTCGTGCCGTAGGGTTGAGCACGGAAGCTAGTAGCTGTCCCGAGTTGATCTGCTTGCCGTCGTTGTCAATCCGGGCTTGTCCTTGTAGGGGCATCTGAATCAGGTAGAAGTGCTCGAGTCGCTCAGGGTCAATGCGCACAGCTCCGCCATAAGCTAGGCGGTTATAGGAAACGCAGCCAAGGGCTACTGAGTGCAGGCGGGCAGATAGTTTGCCACCGCGACTCAATGGTTCCAGGCTATGTGACTTAAAGATATTGGCGACGTTTGTGCGTGTTTCCTCTGCGGCAGTCGAGCGGAATACCAAGTTCCGATGATCCTCCATCAGGGCTCGCTTCATCCAACTGGGTAGTGATTGTTGCGCTGTCATAAGGATCTCAATTGTTGTTATGTGCCCGCATTAATGGGGAGTGCCGAAAGCCTTTTTAGTATAAATAGCGATTTTCTTGATTCATTTCTTGGAAAATTATTTTCTGCACTTAGCGGATAGAGATGGCAATTAGCGGATCGTGAAGTGCTTACCTTCTTGTCTAAGGTAATGGCGTGGACTTTAGCAATGACCCGCCAACAACAACGAAAGGTATCTACATGGGCACTTCTATCGAGATCAAAGCAGCGGATGGCAGCGGAAACTTCACTGGTTATCTGGCCGTTCCGGCCTCTGGCAGTGGCCCCGGGATTGTGCTGCTGCAAGAAATATTCGGTGTTAATGCCACCATCCGTGAAATCGCCGACTACTACGCTGAAGAGGGTTATGTGGTGCTGGCACCGGATCTATTCTGGCGTCAGGCGCCTAGCATTGAATTAGACTATACCCCGGAGGATTGGCAGCGTGCCTTTGGTTTATTTCAAGGCTTCGATCAGGAGCTCGGTATTGAAGATATCGCCGCTGCTGTCGAGACCCTACGGTCGCTTCCTGAGTGCAGTGGTGCCGTAGGTGCCCTGGGCTTCTGTCTCGGTGCCCGTCTGGCCTATTTAACGGCTTGTCGTTGTGATGTAGATGCCGCAGTGGGTTACTACGGCATGGGAATCGAGAACCATCTGGACGAGGCAAAAAACATCCGTGGGGCTCTAGTGCTGCACTTCGCCGAACAGGATGAATATTGTCCCACTGTTGCCCGCGAGGCGATTCAAGCCTCCCTGGGCGGGCAGGATAATATCGAGCTGTATCTATACCAGGGTGTCGATCATGCCTTTGCCCGACCTCATTCAGAGCACTATCATAAGCCCTCAGCGCTAATGGCTCATCAGCGCTCGGTGACGGCTTTTCGTAATGCGATGGGGCCTCATTACGACCTCTCGGCGCTGTGGGATAAGCATTGCGAGTATGAGTTTTCCACCCGCAACGTGGACGACACCATGGCCACAATGGTGGAACAGCCCTATGTCAACCATATCCCGACGCTTACGGGCGGGGTGGGGTATCGGCAGCTCTATCGCTTCTACAAGCATCACTTCGTCGACAGTAATCCCGCCGACACTACTCTGATTCCTCTATCACGCACTATCGGTGCGACTCAAATCGTTGATGAAACATTGTTCTGCTTTACCCACGATCGCGAGATCGATTGGTTGCTACCAGGGATTGCGCCCACTGGTAAGTATGCGGAGATCCCTCTCGTCGCCATCGTCAAGTTCCGTGGTGACAAGCTCTACCATGAACATATTTACTGGGATCAGGCTTCGCTACTGGTGCAGATCGGAGTGCTCGACCCGACAGGGTTACCAGTAGCAGGTCATGAGACAGCCGTTAAATTGCTAGACGAAACCTGGCCTTCCAACGAGCTGATGCATACCTGGGGCAACAGCGCCTATCGCTGATCTAATGGCGCGCTTGAAACACCATCAGATTTGGCAAAAAACGCGTTAACACGTAAAGAAAAAGGGTGCCCATGATGGGCACCCTTTTCATTAGCAGCTTGCTAACGACGTTAAGCGCTTTGTTTAGCGTCTTTTTTGGGCTCACTTTGTTTGCTGTCATTGGCATCGCTTGGTTGTGGAAGCGAGGGCAGTGATTTAGCGAGCATATCGACACTATGTCGGTAGTAGAGCTGGCTCTTGTTGTGTTCGCCAAGGCTTGCATAGAGGCGAGCAAGCTCGGCGCATACTTCACCGCTGGGGCGTTGACGTTGGCTGGCTTCAAAGTACTCCAACGCTTTTTCCCACTTACCAGTACGCAGCGATAGGCGGCCACAGGTCAGCAATAGTTCGGGATCGTTGGGGCGTTCTTGCAGCCATTTTTCCGCTTTTGCTAACTGGCGCGCAGCGTCTACGTTGAGCAGGCCGTAGCGTTTTACTAAGCGCGCATCCCAGTGGTTGTCCAGTGAGTGATTAAGCAAGCGCTCAGCAATAGGCTCTTCGTTAGCCTGTAAAAGCGCCTCGGTATAGAGCACGATTAGCTCGGTATTGCCGCGTAGATAGTCCGGCATATCGGCCCATAGCCCGCGTACACGCTCGATATTCGTGGGGTTTTTGGCCTCAAAAATAATCAATTCACGGTATGCTTTGAATTCCAGCTGCTCACGCTCTTGCTGAGTGATCAGCTTTTGCGCTGCCAAACGGGGTATTAATTGGCGTAAGCCTTCCCAGTCGTTAACGCTTAGGTGCACTTGCTTAAGCAGCTTGAGGACTTGCGGGTGGTTGGGCAGCTTTTTATCCAGACGATTCAGAATGGCCAGCGCTTCTTCAGGCTGCTGACGATCAATCATCAGTTGAGCTTGCATCAGGCCAATGGCCGTATCGGCTCCCTCGGTAGTGAGCTGAGCCTGATTCAAATGCTCCTGAGACATTTCATGGTGACCCTGGTAATGCGCCGCCAGTGCCGCAGAAAGATAGTTCACAAGAGGTGTACTGGAATCGTCAGCCGCTCGCACCAGCGTTTTCTCGGCTTTTTTCCAACGACCTTCGGTTAACGCGACCAGACCACGCACGGTGCGCTTCATGGCACGACGATTGCGTGCACGGCTATTCCAGGTGCGAAAACGCCCGACTGGGCGAATAATGCCGCTGAGCAGGCGTAATGCAAAGTGCAAAACGATGAAGGCACCCAGTAGCAGCACCAAGCCGAACCAGAATGACGTTTGTACCGAGGTGTCACCAACGCGTATTAACCAGTAGCCGGGCACCGACATCATTAGGTGCCCGAACAGTGCGCCGACCGCTAAGCCGGCAACAATTAAGAGGATTAGCTTTCTCATGCATCACCTCCACCTTGGCGACGCGACTCAAAGCGGTTTTCAATAAAGCCCGCTAGTGCCTGTTGCGAAGCACTGATGTCTGGTAACTCAGGCTGCACCTGGGTTTGCTTCAGTTCTTGCAGGCGAGCAATAACGCTTTGAGTCTCTTCTCGTTCGGTATCGTAGTAGCCGTTGAGCAGCGTCAGTGCCTTATCGATGCTTGCCTCAAAAAGCGCTTGCTCTTCTTTAAGCAGTGCCAACTGAGACTGTTCAAGAATCAGGCGTAAGCTTTGACGCAGATAGGACTCTTGCTCTGGGGTAATCAGTGTTTCTAACGCTTCGTCGTGCTGACGAATGACCACAAGATCTTTTAGCTCTTCCCCAAAGCGAGCCAATTGACGTTGGAAGGTGCCCGTGGGTGGCTGCTCAATGCTAGAGGTAACGGCGCGCTCTTCGATCTCTTGTGACAAGCGTAGGCCAGCAATACGTTCTTGCTGAGCGTTCAATGCAAGATAAATACCCGTGCGATCAACCTGGGGTACGGCGTCCAGAGCGGCAAGTTCGTTAGCAATTTTACGACGTACTGGCGTTAATGCAGGGTTGTCGGCGTCGACCAGGCGAGCATCGGCGGTGCGCAGCAGGGCGGCCGCACCTTCAACATCACCTTCCAATTGCAGGCGTTGGTTGGCTAACCGTAGCAGGTAGGCGGCTTCAGCGTGCAGCCAGTCTCGCTCGTCGGTCTCCTGCTCTTGAGAAAGCTGTGCCAGCACGTTGTCTAATGTGCTGTTGACCTCGCCACGGTAGCTGTCCAGCTCGCTACGCAGTTCGCTCATCGTGCTATCCAGCGCTTGGGTACGCTCGGCTTCGCCGCTCTCAATACGTGATGCTAGGTTGCTAACCTCTTGCTGCGAAGCACTGCTTTGCGTTTGCTGGGCCAACTCGTCTATACGCTGCTGCTGATTATCCAAGCGCTGCCAGCCTTGCCAAGCAGCAAACGCGACGGCAAGTGCCAGGATAATCACCAGCGCAATGGCGATACCACTGCCTTTGCCACCACCACTGTTCGTGGTGCTGTTCTTAGAAGAGGGCGGGACATGCGCAGCATTGCTAGACGTGCTATTGCCACTGCTCGTTGGCTTGGCGCTTGCCGTCTGCTTGGAGCCTGCTGACGGCTTAGTATCTGTAGAAGATTTGGTATCTGTAGAAGATTTCGTGTCTACAGAGGATTTCGTATCAGCTGCCTGCTGGGGAGCGTCGCTTGGTTTGGCCGAGGCTTGGTCGTTAGTGACGTTCGCTGAGGTGGTGCTGGCACTGGGCGCGCTAGAGCCCGCTTTATTACGGCGACGCGAGCGGCTGTTTTTAGCGGCATAAGAGGATGATGCCGCATTGCCTGCTGTTGACGTTTCGCCGCCCGACGCGGCTGACGCGGAGGTGTCGCCCGGTTTAGCGTCGTTTTGAGTTGTATCGGCAGACGCGTTGTGTACGCCTTCCTGATCATTTGGTTGTTTGCTCATCTGTCGCTAGCCCTTATTAAGTTCCTTGATCGACATCGGCACCCTTCGGGTTGCAGGACCGACCCAACGCCGCTGCCAGTGCAGCTGGTGTTGCTCCCGACGCCACCTTGAGGTCACGAAAACCCAGTTTACCGGCCAGTTTAGCTAAACGGTGACTGGAAACGATTAGCGGTTGGTTCAACGCTGCTTGTTCACACCATCTTGCCAGATGTTGAAGCAGTTCGCCGCTGGTAGCGATTAACGCTCGATAATCGCCGGTTAATAGACGTTGTTGCAGGGCAGGCGTTGGCGCTTGATATACACGTCGATACACGGCGATGCGGGTCACGTTGGCCCCACGTGCGCTCAATGTATCGGCTAATAATGAGCGACCACCTTCACCAGCCACTAGCAATATACGCTGATGCGTAAGCGTTTTGAGTGAGGCAAGTGACAACAGCGCCTCACTCGTGTCTTCTCCGTAGTCAGGCGAAGGAATATGGACACGCACACCCAGTTGTTCAAAGAGCATGCTTGCCGTCGCACGGCCTACACTATAGTAATCAATGCCCACAGGCAGCTGTGGCCAATAGCGATCAAGCGCCTCGCTTAAACAGTAAGCGGCAAAGGGGCTGACCACCACTATTTTATGGTACTGATCAATATCTAACCACACGCTGCGTTGAACGTGGTCCTCGGGCAGCGGTTCTAAGCGCATAACATTGAGGTGCTCTACAGGCATCCCCTCAGCACGCAGCGAGTCTGCTAGGGCTTCACCCCGCTCACCGGGGCGGCAGATCAGTACCGGTTGACTCATACGTTGCGGCCATACACCTCGGCTAATATATCGCCTGCCCCTTGATCCAGCAGCTCCTCGGCGATTCGGATACCTAGGGCTTCGGGCTCATGAATGGAACCACTGCCCTCGGCACGTAGAACCTCCGTGCCTTCTGGGTTGCCAACCAGGCCGCGCAGCCAAATCGTGTCACCTGCCTTATCAAGCACGGCATGGCCTGCGATAGGCACTTGGCAACCGCCTTCCAGACGGGTGTTCATGGCGCGTTCGGCACGCACACGGGTGGCGGTGTCGGGGTCATCCAGCGGAGCTAATAAGCCAATTAGCTCGGGGTCATGGAGACGGCATTCGATACCAAGTGCCCCTTGGCCACAGGCAGGAAGGCATATTTCAGGCGGCAGTGCTTGGGCAATTCGTTCATCGAGGCCTAGGCGTTTCAAGCCTGAGGTGGCGAGAATAATGGCATCAAATTCGCCCGCATCTAACTTGGCTAAGCGAGTCTGTACGTTTCCGCGTAGATTAAGAATCTGCAGGTCAGGGCGCGCTTCACGTATTTGCAAGCCGCGACGCAGACTAGCGGTACCGATACGAGCGCTCTTTGGTAGCTCGTCGATGCTGGTATAGTGGTTAGAAACAAACGCATCGGTGGGATCGGCGCCTTCCAAAATGACAGAAAGACCGAGCCCTTCGGGAAAGTGCATAGGAACGTCTTTCATTGAATGAACGGCGATATCTGCACGCCCATCCAGCATGGCATCTTCTAGCTCTTTTACAAAGAGCCCTTTACCGCCAATCTTGGAAAGCGGTGTGTCGAGAATTTTATCGCCCTTAGTGGAGAGCGCAATAAGTTCGACTTCCAGGCCGCTGTGTGCCGCCATCAAGCGGTCGCGGACGTGCTCGGCTTGCCACATAGCAAGCTGGCTTTTACGCGTGGCAATGCGCAGTTTAGTGATGGATGACACGTGGTTCTCCCTTTGTCGCTGACAGGTCGCGACGAACTATGATAAGTCTCATCATAAAGCACCCAGCCACACAGTAAAAATAACCGGCTGAATTTAAGGCCAGCGCTGTCAGGCAATCCACATATTTAGGTAATGCCATGCCCCTTGCTAATTCTCAAGGCAAGTTAGACCAGTTTTTTTTGTTATCGCAAGATTTATTCTTCATTGTTGATTTTGCTGGCATTTTAATTAACGTCAACCCCATGTTTGAAACCTTGCTGGGCTATCCCGCTAGCGCATGGATAGGCAAGTCATGTCGCCAAGTAATGGACCGTCGCGATATTCCGCTTTTCGAGCAAGCGTTGGCGTGTCTCCAAACTCAAAAGAGAGTGTCTCCGTTTGATGTTCGAGCCCTGACGGCCGAAGGGCAGGTGGTCTGGTTGGAAGTTACCGCGGCAGCGGGAGAAAGTGTCATTTACCTGGTTGCTCGCGATATTTCGCGACGAAAAGTCATTGAGAAACAGCTCATCCGTAATCAGAGGCTCTTCCAAATAGCTGGCGAGACCGCCCTGATTGGCGGCTGGTATGTCGATATGTCTGAAAAACTACCTATTTGGTCGAACGAGGTGTGCCGTCTGCATGGCGTTTCGTCTGGGTTTCAACCTACTGTTGAGGAAGCAATTGACTTCTACGCGCCGAGCTTCCGGCCACGTATCCGTGAGGTTTTTGAAGCCTGTTGCGAACACGGAATCAGTTTTGATGAAGAGCTAGAAATCATTACCCGGCAAGCAGTAAGGCGTTGGGTAAGAGTGATTGGAAAAGCCGTACGAGACGAGCAGGGACAAGTTGTGCAAGTTCAGGGATCTACCCAAGATATCACTGAGCGAAAAGCGACGGAACGACAGCTCACACTGCTCGAGAGGAGCGTTGAATCAAGTATCAATGGCGTCATCATCGTTGATGCGCAGCAGCATGATTTGCCAATAGTTTATGTGAATGCGGCATTTGAGCGAATTACCGGCTACTCCCGTGATGCAGTGCTAGGGCAAAACTGCCGCTTTCTGCAGGGCGAAGAGACGGATCCCGCTACACTGGATAGGTTGCATAGAGGGGTTCATGCGCAGCAAGAAGTGCATGTTGTGATACGCAATTACCGTCGTAACGGGGTGCCATTTTGGAATGATTTATATATTTCTCCCGTGCGCGATACTGCAGATGCTGTGACACACTTTATCGGTGTGCAGAATGACATTACCGCCCAACGCGAATATCAAGCGCAGCTTCGACATAATGCTTGCCACGATGCATTAACAGGCTTGCCCAATCGCTTGTTGCTTGACCAGCGACTGGCTCAGGGCTGCCTGCTGGCCAAGCGCTATCATCGCTATATAGCTGTGCTATTCGTTGATTTGGATGATTTTAAACCGATTAATGACACGCTTGGCCACGAGGTAGGCGACTATATTTTAATTGAGGTCGCCAAACGCCTTGAAGAAGAGCTACGCCCTTGGGATACCGTGGCGCGTTTTGGGGGAGACGAGTTTATCGTTCTATTGCCTGATTTAGCCCATGAAAAAGATGTCATGCAGGTCGTTGAGCGACTTCTTACTCGTCTCTCCGCACCCTACTGGTATCGAGGCAGCGAGCTGCGTATGACTGCCAGTATAGGGATTGCCACTGATGATGGAACGATTAGCGAGCCACGTCAGCTTATACAACAGGCGGATCTGGCGATGTATAAAGCCAAACGACAAGGGCGTAATACCTATCAGTGGTACACCGATGAGCTAAACCGTAAAGTTTCCGAACGGGTGAATTTGCGTCATGCGTTGCAACAAGCCATAGAACAGTCGCAATTTGAGCTGTATTACCAACCGCAAATACATGGCGCCACTGGTCGAGTTTCGGGCGTAGAGGCGCTGATTCGCTGGTATCACCCTGAGCGTGGCAATATTGCTCCTAGCCAGTTTATTAGTTTGGCAGAAGATACCGGACAGATTATGCCGATCAGTGAGTGGGTGTTGGAGAAAGCGTGTCGTGATGCTGTCAGATTGAATGCGAGCGCAACTGTGCCCATTACCATGGCGGTTAATATTTCGCCCATGCAGTTTCAGCGCGCGGGGTTTTTGTTATCTATTGAACGGGTGCTTGAGCAGACAGGTTTGCCACCTGAGTTATTAGAATTAGAACTTACCGAAGGCGTACTGATGGACAGTACGGAACACGTCATACAAACATTGCAGGATTTGCGCTCGCTGGGGGTGCATATTGCGCTAGATGATTTCGGAACCGGCTTTTCAAGCCTTAGTTATCTCAAACACTTGCCGATTAACAAGCTTAAAATTGATCGATCATTTGTGCGAGACGTGGTCAACGACACCCGGGATGCTGCGATTGTAGACGGTGTGGTAACCATGGCGGCCAAACTTGGCCTTGAGGTATTAATCGAAGGCGTAGAGACGGCAGAGCAGTATGCATATCTCAACGCACGTCATAGCACGCATTTTCAGGGCTTTCACTTTGCTCGCCCGATGCCATTTTCAGCGATACGCACCTTATTAGATGAATCTCCTTATCCGTTTAGTGACGCTGAACCCTCGCCGACATGAAAAACGACGATAAACGGCATGCCGCTGAGTGCAGCGACTCTGGTACACTTTCTGATAACGATGACTTTAGTTTTTAACGACTCCTTCAGTTTTGTCAGCAGGATATGCCTCCGATGAGCCAAGCTACGAACCAGTCTTGGGGCGGTCGCTTTAGCGAGCCCACCGATGCTTTTGTCGCACGCTTCACCGCGTCCGTGACTTTCGACCAACGCCTAGCGCGCCAGGATATTCAGGGCTCGATTGCCCATGCCACCATGCTAGCGCGGGTCGGAGTACTGACCGATGAGGAGCGTGACACCATTATCAATGGTCTCACCGAGATTCAAGGTGAAATCGAGCGAGGCGAGTTTAACTGGTCGGTCCCGCTTGAAGATGTGCACATGAATATCGAAGCACGGTTGACCGACAAAATTGGTATCACTGGCAAAAAATTGCACACCGGCCGCTCACGTAACGACCAAGTAGCGACCGATATCCGTTTGTTCATGCGTGATGAGATCGATGTGATCGAAGCGGAGTTGGTGCGTCTGCGCGAAGGCATGATTGAGCTTGCTGACCGTGAGGCCGACACCATTATGCCCGGCTTCACTCATTTGCAAACGGCGCAGCCGGTGACCTTTGGCCACCATTTATTGGCATGGCAAGAGATGTTAACCCGTGACCACGAGCGTTTATTGGACTGCCGCAAACGCGTCAATGTGATGCCTCTTGGTGCGGCGGCGCTAGCGGGCACCACGTACCCCATTGATCGCCATGTCACTGCCGAATTACTCGGTTTTGAGCGTCCGGCAGAGAACTCGCTAGACGCCGTCTCTGATCGTGACTTCGCTATCGAATTCACCAGCTTTGCCAGCATTCTACTCATGCATCTATCGCGGATGAGTGAAGAGCTGGTGCTATGGACCAGCGCCCAGTTTAACTTTATCGATCTGCCTGACCGCTTCTGCACCGGTTCTTCGATTATGCCGCAGAAGAAAAATCCCGATGTTCCCGAACTAGTTCGCGGTAAAACGGGCCGCGTGTATGGTCATTTAATGGCGCTGTTAACGCTGATGAAGTCTCAGCCCCTGGCCTACAACAAAGACAACCAGGAAGACAAAGAGCCGCTGTTTGATGCCGTTGATACCGTGCGCGACTGCTTAAAAGCCTTTGCTGACATGGTGCCTGCGATCGAGCCGAAAAAAGACAGCATGTATGAAGCCGCACGGCGTGGATTCTCAACCGCCACGGACCTTGCTGATTACTTGGTTCGCAAGGGAGTCGCCTTCCGCGATGCCCATGAAATTGTCGGTCAATCAGTGGCTTATGGTTTGAAGACTAAGAAAGACCTGTCTGAAATGACCCTTGAAGAGCTGCAACAGTTCTCTGCTACGATCGAGCAGGATGTGTTTGAGGTGCTTACGTTAGAAGGCTCCGTGGCCGCCCGTAACCATATCGGAGGCACCGCGCCTGACCAAGTGCGCGCCGCTGCCAGCCGTGCCCGCGAGGCGTTAGCCGCGCTTAAAGGTGATGCATGAAACGCTGTGTTACCACCTTAAGTGCGTTGCTGATGATTGCACTGCTATTAGTGGGTTGCGGCCAGAAAGGGCCGCTCTATTTACCTGATGAAAACACCCAAGGTTCGGCTGCCGAGCAGGAGGGGTAATGGATCACTTTAACTACCGCGATGGCGTGCTTTATGCCGAAGACGTGCCGCTTACCCAGGTTGCCGCTGAACTAGGCACGCCCTGTTATGTTTATTCGAAAGCGACGTTAGAACGCCATTTTCGTGCTTATACCGAAGCCTTGGGTGGCCACCCCCATTTAATTTGTTATGCGGTGAAGGCGAACTCTAATTTGGCCGTGTTGGGTTTGCTTGCTCGGTTGGGTGCTGGGTTTGATATTGTTTCGATTGGTGAACTCGAGCGCGTGCTGAAAGCGGGTGGTGATCCGCAAAAAGTCGTGTTTTCAGGCGTTGCCAAGCAGCCCCATGAAATGGCCCGGGCGCTAGAAGTGGGCATTAAGTGCTTCAATGTTGAATCCCGCCCCGAGCTTGAGCGATTAAACGCTGTTGCGGCGGAACTGGGCAAGGTGGCACCGGTATCGCTGCGAGTAAATCCAGACGTGGATGCTGGCACTCATCCCTATATTTCTACTGGGCTGAAAGACAACAAGTTCGGTATTCCAGTCGATGAAGCGCTGGATGTTTACACGCTGGCCGCCAGCTTACCCAATTTGCGCGTCACCGGGCTAGACTGCCATATTGGCTCTCAGCTCACGGAAACAGCCCCCTTTTTAGATGCTCTTGAGCGGCTGCTAATGTTGATGGAGCGGCTGCGTGAGCGCGGCATCGAGATTGACCATTTGGATTTAGGCGGCGGGCTAGGTGTCCCTTATCGTGATGAAAAGCCACCTCAGCCGTTTGATTATGCGAGCCAATTGCTGGCACGCCTTTCTCGCTGGGAGGGCGGTGAAGCGCTTACGTTGCTATTTGAACCGGGCCGCTCTATTGCCGCTAACGCAGGTTTAATGCTGACCCGCGTAGAGTTCTTAAAGCCCGGCGAAACCAAAAACTTTGCGATTGTTGATGCCGCCATGAATGACCTGATCCGCCCTGCGTTGTACCAAGCATGGCAGGCGATTGTGCCGGTGGATACCCGTCTGCAGCGTGAGCGAGCAGTCTATGATGTGGTAGGTCCTGTCTGTGAAACCGGTGATTTCCTTGGTAAAGAGCGCGATCTGGCAATTGCTGAGGGCGATTTACTGGCCGTTCGATCAGCCGGTGCTTACGGCTTTGTGATGGCCTCGAACTACAACAGCCGCCCGCGGCCCCCGGAAGTAATGGTCGATGGCAATAGCTATTATGTAGTTCGCGCTCGGGAAAGCCTGGAGAGCCTGTGGGCCGGTGAAGCTCTGCTGCCGGAAGGGGAGCGCTGATGCTGTTGCACTTCACCAAAATGCATGGTCTGGGTAATGATTTTATGGTGGTGGATCTGGTCACTCAGCGAGCGCGCCTGCGTGATGAGCAGATTCGTCAGTTAGCAGACCGGCGCTTTGGCATCGGCTTCGACCAATTATTAGTGGTTGAGCCGCCCCGGGATCCAGAGATGGACTTTCGCTACCGTATTTTTAATGCGGATGGCAGCGAAGTTGAAAATTGTGGCAATGGCGCGCGCTGCTTTGCGCGTTTTGTTCGCGATCAGCGCCTAACCCATAAGCATGAAATTCATGTGGAAACGGCCGGTGGGCCACTGCTACTCAATGTTCAGCACGATGGTATGGTGCGTGTTGACATGGGGAGGCCGCGTTTTAATCCCGCCACGTTGCCGTTTGAGGCACCGGGGGACCAACCCTTGCACACTGTCGAGGTCGACGGTGATACGCTGGAACTGGGGGTTGTCTCTATGGGCAATCCTCATGCCGTGCTGCAGGTGGAAAGTGTTGATAGTGCACCGGTCGAGCATCTTGGCCCGTTACTTGAGTCTCACCCCCGCTTTCCGAAGCGGGTGAATGTAGGGTTTATGCAGGTTGTATCGCCCAGTGAGATTCGCCTGCGGGTGTATGAGCGTGGCAGCGGCGAGACGCTGGCTTGCGGCACCGGCGCCTGTGCCGCTGTGGCGAGTGGTATTCGCCAAGGGGTGTTGAAAAGCCCCGTCACCGTTCACTTACCGGGTGGTCAGTTAAGCATTGAGTGGCCTGACCCCGAAGCGTCGTTGGTGATGGTGGGCCCTGCTACACGCGTCTTCGACGGTCGTGTCACACTCAACTAATTCGAGGAGAACGGCGATGTCTCAAGCCCCCGAGCCGCGCAAAACGCTCGACCCTGATCAAGTGGCGTTTTGGCTGGCCCGTCACCCCGATTTTTTTGTTGGCCGTGAAGGCTTACTGCAGCAGCTTAAGGTACCGCACCCCCACATTGATGGGGCGGTATCGTTGCTAGAGCGTTTGGTGATCGATTTGCGTCAGCGTGCTGAAACAGCAGAGGGGCGGCTTGAGCATCTACTAGAAACAGCACGACATAATGAAGCCCAGTATCGTCGACTGCGTGAGACGCTGCTCAGTCTGGTGGGAGCAGAAGATCGTGATGCCTTAGCCCAAGCGCTCGCTATTCAGTTAAGCGAACACTTTCAAACGCCGGCAATGGCACTATGGTGCCCATCCTCATTAAGTGACGAGGAGCCAACGCCGCCCCAGCCACCACGCCATGTATTGGATCAGCATGCCAGCGCTCGTTTGGCTGCGCTGTTAGATGGGCGTACCAGCCGTTGTGCCAAGCTCAGCGTTAGCGACTGGAAATGCTTGCTGCCGCATACTAAGGCCCCCCGACGGGCGGGCTCCTGCGCCATTTCGCGCCTTTCGGCGGGTGAGCAGCTGGGATATTTGCTGCTCGCAAGCCCTGATCCTGACTGCTACCGCGCCAGTATGGATACGCTGTTTACAGAATACCTGAGCGATATCGTGGCACGGCTACTGCTGCGCTTAGAACACCATGGATAGCCCAAGCTTATTAACGTCGCAGATTGAGGCGTATTTACGTAAGCTTGCTACCCATGCAAGCCCTGCCACGGTGGCTGCGTATCGCCAGGATTTAACCGCCCTGCAGCGTTTCTCTGAGCAGCGTGGCATCACCGAGGCGACGGCGTTAGATACCACATTTCTACGCGCCTTTTTGGGGGCGGAGCGCAGTCGCGGCCTCGCGCCGAGAAGTTTGGCTCGCCGCCGCGCTGCGCTATCACGCTTTGCTGACTATCTTGTGCAACATCACATGCTTGCCGACAATCCGGTGGGGCTACTGCGCACGCCAAAGCAACCAAGCCACTTGCCCAGACCGCTTGATGTGGATGCGCTCTCACGCTTTTTAGACACGCCGCACGACGGCACACCGCTGGCAATACGTGATCAAGCCATGCTGGAGTTGTTTTACTCCAGCGGCCTACGCTTAGCGGAACTTGCTGCGCTGGATTTAGATAACTTAAATGCTCAGCATGTGCGGGTGATGGGTAAAGGCAGTAAGCCCCGCCAAGTACCCGTTGGTCAGCGTGCAGATCAGGCGATTAAGGCGTGGTTGTCGTGTCGACCTGAGCTAGCGGCAATGGGTGAAATGGCGTTATTTGTCGGTCAGCGTGGCCAACGTCTGGGGCATCGCGGTATTCAAAAGCGCTTGGCACAGCTTGCTGTTGTGCGTGGTTTGCCTGAACACCTTCACCCCCACCGTCTGCGTCACTCGTTCGCAAGTCATTTGCTGGAATCCAGTCAAGATCTGCGCGCGGTTCAGGAATTGCTGGGTCACGCTAATTTGTCGACGACCCAAGTCTACACTCGCCTCGATTGGCAGCACTTGGCTGAAAGCTACGATGCCGCTCACCCTCGCGCAAAACGCCGCACGACACGGAGTTAACCATGGCTTCTCTGCAAGCGATTACGTTTGATCTTGACGATACGCTATGGGACAACCAAGGCGTGATGCTAAAAACGGAAGAGGGCCACTATCGTTGGTTAATTGATGCGCTGGCGGCATGGCGCAAAGCTCGCCATGAAAGCCCATTAACGCTAAGTTACCAGCAGGGGCTAGCCGACTATTTGGAGCGTCGCCAAGCGTGGGCCAAGCGGGTGCCAGAACGGCGTGGCGACTTTACTTGGCTGCGTTTGCGGGCGTTAGAAGCACAGCTGGAAGCCCAAGGCTTAACACGCAGCAGTGCGTTGCTATGGGCTGCCGCTGCTATGAATGAGTTTCATCGCTTGCGGGTACAGGTAACGCCGCATCCCGAAGCCGCGGGACTCTTATCTGCGTTGAGCGAACGTTACCAGCTAGCTGCTATTACTAATGGCAATATTCACCTTAAACGTCAGCCGTTAGCGGCGTACTTTCCAGTCGCGATTGCAGCGGGTGAATTACTGGCCCCAAAACCAGACCCCAAGCCATTTCTCACCGCTCTGGAGCGTCTTAATGTTGTGCCGCACCGCGCTATGCATGTAGGTGATTCCTGGCAAGAGGACATACTACCTGCACAGCAGTTGGGCATGCATGCCGTGTGGATCGCCGCGCAAGGCGATCAGACCTTGCCAGCACGCACCCACCGCATTGCCCACGTGAAAGAATTGCCCGAGCTGATCGAGTGGTTGGAGCGACGCTCGTGAAAAAGCGGCTTGTTTAAGAAGACTGGGTTTGTTTGGCAAGATTCCGTTTATGGAGAAAGCTTGGCTTGTTCGGCAAAGCTTGGTTTACTCGGGGGTATGTAGCCACTGGTCGAGCTTTTGAGAAAGCGTATCTACACCGTCGCGCTTGAGCGATGAGAAAAGCTGAACGGAGACCAAGTCTTCCCACTCTTTAAGACGAGAACGGACTTTTTGCAGCGCGGCACTAGCAGGGCCTTTTTTTAATTTATCGGACTTGGTAAGCAGAATATGCACCGGCATTTCGCGCTTGTCTGCATAGTCGAGCATCATTTGGTCGAACTCGGTTAACGGGTGGCGCACGTCCATTAGCAGTACAAGGCCACGTAGGCTGAAGCGGCCACGTAGATAGTCAGACAGGTGCTGTTGCCACTCTAGTTTTACCGCTTCAGGCACTTTGGCGTAGCCGTAGCCGGGCAAGTCGACTAAGCGACGCGATTCGTCGTTCATGAGGCTGAAAAAATTGATCAACTGAGTGCGGCCTGGCGTGCGCGAGGTGCGGGCTAACGCCTTTTGTTGAGTCAGTGCGTTAATTGCGCTTGATTTACCCGCATTTGAGCGCCCGGCAAACGCGACTTCTGCGCCGGTATCGTCTGGGCACAGAGCCAGCGTTGGTGCGCTAATCATAAAATGCGCTGTGGGGTAGTTCAGTCGAACGACAGGGTGATCATTAGCAGTAGACATGGTGTTAATCCTGAAAAAACAGACGTATAAGACGGCCCGTTTCACCACGTTAACGTGAGTAAATGACGGTACCGCGACGAATTACCCTAAAAGCAGACCTGGACTTGCATTCCCGCCGCTAGGGTGATTCGTTATAATGCAAGCGATTTATAACTGCGACCTGGGGCGCTAGTGTACCATTGCGCTCTAGCCAGCAGCGACCAACACGGCATGTTGTTCGTTTTGGCGGAGTTGACCCTGGTAAAGTGCTGAGCCTGGGCAGCGCCCGGGATGCGTACCAGTCAATAATCAAACGGCATAGTGGAATAGCAATGAGAAAGTTACTGGCAAGCCTGGCAATTACCATGGGTGCCGTTGGCACCGTACACGCTCAAACCGACCACCAAGCTGACGCGGATGCGGCGGCAGGTCGTGAACTGGCTCAAACCTGTGCGGCCTGTCATGGTCAGCAAGGTATCAGCGCAGTGGGTACCTTCCCTAATCTGGCAGGGCAGCAGATGTCCTATCTGGCCAAGCAAATCATGGATATTCGCGACGGCAACCGCTTGGTTCCCACCATGGCTGGACAAGTTGATGCATTCTCTGATCAAGACGCTTGGGATGTTGCGGCGCATTTTGCAGGCCAAAACGCAAATCTTGGCCAAACCAACGATGAAGACTCAGAGTTTTTAGCGCGCGGTGAAGAGCTGTACCGGGTAGGGGATATGTCCAAAGGTATTCCTGCTTGCAGTGCTTGTCATACACCCACTGGGGTTGGTATTGGCAGCGCGGTATATCCAGCGCTTTCAGGCCAGCACACGGAGTATATGGTGTCTACATTGCAAGACTTTGCTTCCGGCGAGCGTGCTAACAGTCCGAACAACATCATGGGTGATATTGCTTCTAAAATGAGTGATAACGACATGGAAGCCGTGGCGAATTACCTCTTAGGCTTGAACTAGACGCTGCTCATCAAGGTACCCTATCTCACTGGTAATTAAAGAGATGGGGAACCTCTATGCACGCCCTGCGGTCATAGCCTCGCTCATTCTTGGAGAATTTTCGCTATGTTGAAAACGTTAATGGTCGCGATGGTTGGCCTAGGTTTATCTGCGGCAGTAAGTGCTCAGGAGTTGGTAGAGGGTCAACACTACACGCTGCTTGAGTCGCCAGTGGAAACACAGGTCGAAGAGGGGCAGATTGAAGTGACCGAGGTGTTTTGGTTTGGCTGCCCGCATTGCTACCGGCTACAAACACCCGTAAATGAGTGGTACGAAACGCTTGAAGACGACGTTAGCGTTGTTCATATGCCAGCTACCATGGGCGGTGATTGGAACACCCACGCGACGGCGTTTTATGCAGCAGAATCTCTGGGTATCGAAGATGAACTGCACGCTGATTTCTTTGAGGCCATTCATGAAGATGGCCGCTCATTGACAGATGAGGATGAAATCGCCGAGTTTTTCTCCAATTATGGTGTAAGTGAAGAAGAAGCCAAACAGGCGTTGAAAGCGTTCGGTGTTCGTAGCGAAGTCAATAAAGCCAACAGCCGCATGCGTGAAATGCGCTTAATGGGCGTGCCGGCGCTTATTGTTGATGGTCGCTACGTTGTGTCGCCAAGCACAGCAGGTAGCTTGGAAAATATGCCGCAAATTGCGGATGCGCTTGTCGAGCGCGTGCGTAACGAGCGTGCACAATAACGGTGTTAGAGCATGGTCACGCAGGTGGGCAAGCAGGCTCGTCTGCGTTATCTTTAGCCGAACGTGGCCATATCCGCTTACTGACATTTAATTTGCAGGTAGGTATTCAAACGTCGGCTTATCACCACTACCTCACACGTAGTTGGCAACACGTTTTGCCTCACCCTCAACGTCTGAAACGCTTGGCGCAAATGGGTAATGTGCTAGAGCCATTTGATGTGGTGGGGCTGCAAGAGGTTGATGGCGGTAGTTTTCGCTCCGGCCGTGTAAACCAAGTTGAATACCTTGCCTCTCAAGCACGCTTTCCCCACTACTTTCAGCAGCTTAATCGTAATTTAGGGCAGTTTGCTCAACACAGTAATGGGCTATTGTCACGTATTGTGCCCAGCCACATCGAAGAGCATCGGCTGCCAGGAATGTTACCAGGGCGTGGCGCTATTCACGCACGCTATGGTGAAGGCCCAGATGCACTGCATATCTTTGTCGCCCACTTGGCGCTGAGTCAGCGCGGGCGTGTGCGTCAGCTGAATTATTTAAGCAATATTATTGAGCCGCTGCGCCATGTAGTGGTCATGGGTGATCTAAATTGCACGCCTGACCAGCTTCATGCCCATGAGCGTTTTAGTACCTCATTGCCGCTTCACCCGGTTAAGCCGCTGCTTAGCTATCCATCTTGGCAGCCCCGGCGCGCTCTGGATCACATTCTGCTTTCCCAGACACTTGAAGCTGCAGATGTCCATGTACTGGACCATCTGTTTTCTGACCATTTGCCGATTGCTGTCGATTTACCATTACCTCCCGCCTGCCTAGCGGCAATTCGCCAAAGCGTTTAATAATAAGCTTGCTAGGCGGTTTATGGGCGCTGCATTGTTTGCGTATATGCGCTATTGTCTGGAACGCTGACTCCCCTTAGCCGTTTTACGCGAGACACCACAATGTCGGACACAACACAACTACCTGCGTTTATCGCTGCGCTGGACCGCGCTTCGGAGTGGTTCGGGCGTAGCCTTGCGTGGCTGATCATCACTATGATGTTGATTCAGTTCACGATTGTACTGCTTCGTTATATTTTCAACGTTAACAGCATTTTTATGCAAGAGCTGGTGATGTACATGCACGCCAGTGTCTTTATGCTCGCTGCGGCCTATACCTTTCGCCATGACGGCCATGTGCGTGTCGATATCTTCTATCGTGGCATTACGCCTCGCCGCCAAGCGATAGTTAACATCGTGGGGATTATCACGCTGTTGATACCCGTGATGGTTTTTGTCATTGCTTCCAGCTGGGGTTACGTTGCTAACTCCTGGCGGATTATGGAAACCTCCTCCGATTATGGTGGCATTCCCGCCGTCTTTGCACTGAAAACGTTAATACCGCTCTTTGCCATACTAATGATACTGCAAGGGGTCATTGAAGTAGTGCGCAATGGCTATGTATTGACTGGCCGGATCCCCCCGTCTGTTGGTGATAACAACCACCTTGAGGAGCGCGTTTGATGCTGGAATTTATGCCGCTTGTTTTATTTGCCACCATCTGCATCGTGCTGATGTTTGGCTTTCCTGTGGCGCTTTCATTAGCAGGTACTGCACTGCTGTTTGCGGGAATGGGCTTAGGCCTTGAGAGCGTCGGTATAGATGCCAACTTCGACAGTGGCTATCTTGCCGCGCTGCCTAATCGGCTTTACGGCATTATGACCAATCAAACGTTATTGGCAGTGCCATTATTTGTCTTAATGGGCGTTTTACTGGAGAAGTCCAAAGTCGCTGAAACACTGCTCGATGCGATGGCGCTGCTGTTTGGTGCCATGCGTGGTGGTCTAGGTATTTCGGTGACATTGGTCGGTATGTTGATGGCAGCCTCTACCGGCATTGTTGGAGCCACCGTGGTTACCATGGGGCTTATGTCGCTACCTACCATGCTAAAGCGCGGCTATAGCACCTCGCTGGCGACCGGCACCATTTGTGCGACCGGCACGCTTGGCCAAATCATCCCACCCTCTATTGCATTGGTACTGCTTGGCGATGTGCTATCGTCCGCTTACCAGCAGGCGCAGCTCTCGATGGGAGTTTTCAGCCCTAAAACGGTCTCTGTGGGTGATTTGTTTATGGGAGCGCTGGTGCCCGGGCTGATTCTGGTCGTTATGTATATGATTTACGTGGCTCTGGTAGCGCTGTTTCGCCCGCAGATGGCACCCGCCGCTGACCGTGAAGAACTAATGGCAGAGCTTGGGCATACCTCCGGCCTGGGAATGTTGCTATTGAAAGGCTTAGTACCGCCAGTTGTACTCATTGTCGCGGTGCTTGGCTCGATCTTAAGCGGCTTTGCAACGCCTACTGAAGCGTCGGCTGTCGGTGCCTTTGGTGCCCTGGTGCTGGCCCTTGCTTATCGTCAACTGGATTGGGCAACGCTGAAAGACGTGCTGCGTTCAACCACCCATGTGACCACCATGGTGTTTATGATTTTGATTGGTGCGGCGCTGTTTTCGCTGGTCTTCCGGGCCTACGGCGGCGAGCATATGGTCACCGAGCTGTTCGAAGGTATGCCCGGTGGAGTGGTGGGGGCGACCATTATCGTGATGCTGGTCATCTTCCTACTTGGCTTTATTCTCGACTTTATCGAAATCACGTTTGTAGTAGTGCCCATCGTTGGGCCGATTCTGCTGGCCATGGGGCTTGACCCGATTTGGCTGGGCATCATGATCGCGATTAACCTGCAAACGTCATTCTTAACCCCGCCGTTTGGCTTTGCGCTGTTCTATCTGCGCGGCGTAGCGCCACCCTCGGTGCCGACCTCGGCAATTTACCGTGGGGTTATCCCGTTTATCCTGATGCAGCTTGGTATGTTGCTGATGCTAACGTTTTTCCCGCAGTTAGCCACATGGCTACCTACTCAATTTTAAAAGGCACGGTTTTGAAAGACATGGTTTTGCAAGACTTGGTTTTGCAAGGCTTGGTTTTGCAAGGCTTGGTTTTGCAAGGCCCAGTTGTAGGCTAAGCCATTTTGATAAGTGGCGAGTTGAAAACTATCGTGACTGTCAACGCAACTAAGTGGCAACCTTAATCAAAAGCAGCCAAGCTGCATAAACTAACGGCTTGTAACAAACCGCCTAGCCAATTGGCTAGGCGGCCTCCTCCTACCTATAACAGTAATAATGGAAGCAAGAGGGTTAATATATGAAAGCCAACGCTTTACCTGTCGCCATTGCGCTGACAACCGCTCTATCCACTAGTTTGCTGGTGGTCTCAAGCTTTGATAACCAAGCTCAGGCACAAGAAAGTTTTCGTTGGAAAATGGTCACTTCCTGGCCGAAAAACTTCCCAGGTGTGGGGCAGGGGCCAGAGCGTCTTGCGCAACTGGTGGAAGAGATGTCCGATGGTCGCCTGACCATTGAAGTATTCGGTGCTGGCCAGTTGGTGCCTGGGTTTGAGGTCTTTGATGCGGTGTCTGACGGCACGGCTGAACTTGGCCACTCTGCTTCCTATTACTGGAAGGGCAAAGCCCCTGAAGCCCAGTTCTTCGCCGCCGTGCCGTTTGGCATGAACGCACAGGAGATGAATGCCTGGCTGCACTTTGGCGGTGGCATGGAGTTGTGGAACGAAGTTTATGAGCCTTTTGGTGTGGATGTCATGGTGGCGGGTGCTTCTGGCGTTCAAATGGGGGGCTGGTATAACAAGGAAATCAATTCGATTGAGGACCTTGATGGCCTGAAGATGCGTATGCCAGGTCTAGGTGGTGAAGTGATGAGCCGTATGGGCGTTGCCATTGTGAATATGCCAGGCGGCGAAATCTTCACATCACTTCAGTCGGGTGCCATTGACGCGACTGAGTGGATTGGCCCCTATAATGATTTAGCTTTCGGCCTGCATCAGGCTGCCGATTATTACTACTATCCTGGCTGGCACGAGCCGACGGTGATGTTTGAAACCATCGTCAACGAAGAAGCCTTAGCCGAATTACCCGCTGATTTACGGGCTATTTTGACGACCGCCGTGCGCGATATTAATGCAAACGTGCTTGATGAGTACACCGCACGTAATAACGATGCGCTGGAGACGTTGGTCAACGAGCATGAGGTTGAGCTGCGCCGTATTCCTGACGACGTGTTGGCTCAGGCTCGTGAGCATTCAGAAGACGTTATTGCTGAATTGGCTGAATCAAGCGAGTTGGGTACACGGATTTATGAGTCGTACCGTACCTTCCAAGATAAGGTCGGAAATTACCATGCGATTTCTGAGCAGGCATACTACAACGCCCGCAATCCAGAGGGTGACACAACGCAGTAACGGCTCACTAGCGATGTAGCTATACTATTAGCATTCTGCTCTCGTTGAACACGCAATGGCTGCCTTTTAGGCGGCCATTGTTTTGGTTAAGAAGCCCTGTTTGGCGTTGTATTTGAGTATTTTAGAACACGACTGAACCGTTAATTAAGGAGCACCATGTCCAACGATTCCCGCCTCCGCAATGTACTGACCATCGCAGGATCCGACCCTTCTGGTGGTGCTGGCTTGCAGGGTGATCTGAAAACTTTTTCGGCGCTGGGTGTCTACGGCACCAATGTCATCACTGCTGTTATCGCTCAAAATACCTGTGGTGTGGCTTCCGTGTATCCGGTTTCGCCTCACGCTATTCGCGAGCAGTTAGAAAACCTAATAAATGATGTGGCATTAGATGCCGTTAAAATTGGCATGGTCGCCAGCCGCGAGGTTGCCGAGGTGATCGCTGATGTCTTACGGCAAAATCGTCCTCGCTGGATCGTGCTGGATCCGGTGATGGTAGCTAAAAGCGGTGATATTCTGGTCGATGATGCTGGCATTCGTGCCGTGCGCGATATATTGGTACCTCTGGCTGACGTGATTACGCCTAACTTGCCTGAAGCGGCTGTGCTCTTAGATGCCGAATCACCGAATTCACTGGATGACATGGAGGCGATGCTGCCAGCGCTGGTTGAGTTGGGCGCGCCTTATGTGGTGCTGAAAGGAGGGCATTTGCGCGGAGATACCTGCCCTGACTTGCTGGCAACTCCTGACGGCCACACATGGCTTCCTGCCTCACGTATTGACACTGAAAACCTGCACGGCACGGGCTGTGCTCTCTCGTCTGCGATCACTGCGTGTTTAGCAAAACTGCCTGCCGATGCAGCGCCAAACGCGCCTAAGCAAGCGATTGGTGAAGCCAAAGTGTGGCTGCATGCTGCATTAGAAGCGAGTACTCGGCTAAGTGTTGGTCATGGGCGTGGGCCGGTGCACCACTTTCATGCGTGGTGGTGATGTCAATGATCTAGCACCATCAATGTGCCGAGCGGCAGCGGAAAAAGTAAGACACTCCTTGCAGTATGCGCAAACGGACACCATGCTGAACATTGCCTGTTTGGCTGTCTCACGTGTCTACTGACGGTGCCGACTTGATCGGCCAGGGAGTTGTGCCATGTCTCGCACGCTGCTGTTTGCCACGGACCTTTCTCAGGATAACCGCGCTGCGTTTGCTCGCGCTCTTCGGCTGGCTTATGCCCAAGGGGCACAGCTCGACATTCTCCACGTCCTTGACCCTTACTTGCCACACCGTGTTCTTCACGACGTTGAAAGTGCGGTTAACGAAGATATCAGTGCCACATTGACCGACCTGCGTGAAGATTACGCGCTGGAAGCGCCTTCGCTGCTTATTCAAACTGTTGTGGGGGAGCCTCATGTTGAAATTGTGCGAGAAGCCCACGAGCGTAATGCCTCGTTAATTATTATGGGCATGCACCGTAAGCGCGGTCAGAAAGATCTTCTTTTGGGAACCACTGTGATGCGCGTGATGAGAAGTGCGCCTTGCCCGGTGGTGGTCGCCTCTTATCTACCAACGCAGCCTTGGCAGCATATCCTAGTGCCAATCGATTTTTCGCTGACTGCTCGGCAAACACTTAGGGAAGCACTCATTCGCTTTCCGGAAGCAACGTTGACGCTGCTGCATGCCTGGAGCTTACCTGGTGAGCGTGAGTTGGGTTCCCAGGCTAATTTTGCACACTGGCGAGATCACGAAGTAGAGCGTTTACGTAGGACGCTGGATAACGAGATTGAGAGCTTGATGCGCGATCTTGACGGTATCCCCGATATCGAGCTAGTGCTTGAACCAGGGCAGCCCTGTGATGTGCTTCAAGACTATATGAAGCGACACACCCCCGATTTGGTGATTATTGGTAGCCGCGGTCAGCCTCAACACACCAGCCAGGTGACTGAAATGTTGTTAGGTGAACCTCACTGCGACCTTATGCTGTGCCGCTCCTGGTAGCTGTCGTAGGGACCCTTTGTTGAGGCGTTTTTTGCGATACGTTGCTGGGCTAAATCCACACAAAGCTTTGTCTCAAACCTATGCCAGCGATTACACTGCTTCTTGTTGGAATGATATTGCAAGGGGCGAGAGTGAAAGCACTGATTCAGCGGGTAAAAAACGCCAGCGTTACGGTTGAAGGTACGATGGTCGGGGCCATTGATCATGGGCTACTAGCGTTAGTGGGCGTTGAAAAGGGTGACACTGAGGCCGATGCTGAAAAACTACTGCATAAGCTGTTGCACTACCGCGTTTTCAATGACCAAGAAGGCAAAATGAATCATAACCTTCAGCAGGCTAACGGAGGCTTACTGCTGGTATCACAGTTTACGCTGGCCGCTGATACTCGCAAAGGTTTGCGACCCAGCTTTTCTAGCGCTGCTCCGCCTGCTGAAGGTGAGCGCCTGTTTGACTATTTAGTCGCTAAGGCTGGTGCTGCTTGGCCCAACGTTGCAACCGGCCAATTTGGCGCTGATATGCAAGTGGCGTTAGTTAACGATGGGCCGGTAACGTTCATGCTTGAGAGCTAAGCGACTTAATTCGACTAGATTCAAAGCAGCCCGAATTGGTTGGCCTAGGGTTAGGCATCTTCGCTGGCTAATAACTCTGCTTCCATTGTTTCCAGCGCTTCCTCGGCGGCGAGCCACTGCTGCTCGCTGGTGTCCAAGCGGCTTTTGATTTTCGCCTGTTGGGCAAGTGCTTCGGTCAGCTCCGCTTTACGAGCGCTGTCGGTATAAAGCGTCGGGTCACCCAGAATAGCTTCTACTTCTTCAAGTGCTTGCTGATTTTTCTCCATGGCTTTTTCAGCTTGATCGCGCGCTTTTTTCAGTGGCCGCAGCTTCTCGCGCAGCTCCGCCGCTGCTTTGCGAGCGGCTTTTCGATCACCGCTAGGCTGCTGGCTTTGGCGTTCACTTTTTTCGCTACGCGCATCGCGGCGGCCCTCTTCCAAACGCGCCTTTAACCATGCCCGGTAATCATCGAGATCGCCATCAAAGGGTTCAACACGATGGTCGGCTACCCGCCAGAATTCATCAACCGTGGCGCGTAATAGATGACGGTCGTGCGACACCAGAATAACCGTACCCTCAAAGCTTGCCAGTGCCTCGGTGAGCGCCTCGCGCATTTCCAAGTCTAAGTGGTTGGTTGGCTCATCGAGCAGCAGCAGGTTGGGCTTCTGCCAGGCGACCAACGCGAGCGCTAAGCGCGCCTTTTCACCGCCAGAGTAAGTACCAACTTCGCCAAAGGCGTCATCGCCCTTAAAGCCAAAACCACCCAGGAAATTGCGAATTTCCTGGTCACTCGCCGTGGGAGAGAGCCGTTGCACATGCACAAACGGCGTCGCCGTCACGTCCAAGCTTTCTAGCTGGTGCTGGGCAAAATAGCCAATGGCTAAATGCTCGCCTGGTACGCGCTTGCCCTCTAGCAGCGCTAATTCACCGGTCAGTGATTTGATCAATGTCGATTTACCCGCGCCGTTGGGGCCTAGCAGGCCGATACGGCTACCGGGTAATAACGTAATATTGACCTTCTCTAATTGCGCCACATCGCCAGCTTCGCTGCGATAGCCAAGGGTCGCTTGGTCAAGTACGAGCAGGGGGTGTGAGGTCTTATCAGCGGCAGGCAGCGTGAAGTGAAAAGGCGAATCCGTATGAGCAACGGCGATATCCCCCATACGCTCCAGCATTTTCACACGACTTTGTGCCTGCTTTGCTTTTGTCGCCTGGGCGCGAAAGCGCGCTATAAAGCGCTCGATTTCTTCGCGGCGAGCCTGCTGCTTAGCTGCTTCTGCTTGCTGTAGAGCGAGTTTTTCAGCTCGCGTGCGCTCAAAGAGAGAGTAGTTGCCGCGGTAAAGCTCGAGCGTTTGGTGATGCATATGCACAATGTGGTCACACACGGCATCGAGAAAGTCGCGGTCATGAGAAATCAGCAGCAATGTGCCTGGGTAGCGGGTTAGCCACTGTTCTAGCCAAAGTAGGGCGTCGAGATCAAGGTGGTTGGTCGGCTCATCAAGCAGTAATAAGTCGGAAGGCATAAACAGTGTGCGGGCTAGGTTTACACGCATTCGCCAGCCACCGGAGAAGTCTGACAAAGGCCGCTTAAGATCCGTTTGCACAAAACCGAGCCCCACTAACAGTTGCGATGCTCGCGATTCTGCCGTGTAGCCATCCAAGGTTTCGATAAGCCCATGTAGCTCGGCTTCCCGATGCGCATCGTCTGCTTCGCGCGCGGCCAGTAGATCAGCCTCCGCTTGTCGCAGCGCATAGTCGCCATCCAGCACGTACTCCACAATGGGACGATCCAGCGCTTCAACTTCCTGGGCCATGTGGGCTATCCGCTGCCCACCGCTCATCTCAACGTCGCCCTGGTCGGGGCCGAGCTCGCCTAGCAGAAGTTTGAATAAGCTCGACTTACCGGCGCCGTTTGCCCCAATAATACCTGCCTTTACCCCGCTGTGGAGCGTAAGGTCAGCGTTATCAAGTAGCGTTTGTGTACCCCGTTGCAGGGCGACTTGGCGCAGTGCGATCATGCATTCTCCCGAAAAGGTGGGTAAATCAATGTTCGATTCTAACCGATTCCAGCGCTTACAACAGGCTCCACTATGGGATTTTGCGCTGACATTTTATGCCCAGCCCGAAGTCGAGCAAGCATGTCTTGTTCTGCAGGATAGTGCCGGGGTCGATGTTTGTGAGCTTCTCGTGCATAGCTGGCTCTACCACTACGGTCTTCAGGTAACGCCTAGTGCGTTGTCAATGGAGCGCAAAGCGCGGGAGCGTTGGCAGCAATCGGTCACGGCTGTTTTGCGGCAGTTGCGTCGTAATCTTAAGCCACAAGCCGCAGAAAGTGAGGGCATTGCCCAGTTGCGAAAGACGCTGCAGCAGGCCGAGATTCAGGCTGAGCGTGAGAATCTTCAACGCTGGCAGCACTGGATATTGCAGGCGTCAGAGCTTAACCAGCGGTTAATAAACTGCGCCATAAGTAAGCAAGATGTTGCACAATGGCTGCAAGATAAGCTGTTTTCTGATGAATTTGCGTTTGATCAAGTAGTTGTGCAACCCGAGCGCGAGAGTGTTAGAGAGGCGATTACTATGCTAGCGACACGGCTTGACCACTACGAGCGACCGCGCTAGCCTGAAATTAGGCTATTTTTGAATAACGCGTGTTTTAAGGTTGTTATTGCTTGTGTAACTGTTTCTAAATGTATTCAAAAAGATAGCTTTATGAATGATGATTTTATGAATAGTTATTCTAAAGTCACTGACAACTAACAGAGCGTTTAAGAGCGGCACGCATTATACAAAAATTAAATATTGGCGCACTCGCATAGCGCGCTTACCACTGCTAGGGGAACTCTGCATGAAGGCAAGCAAGTTAATTTCGACTCGTTCAGTAACGACAAAGTTAATGACGACGGCGAGCATTGGTGCACTGCTATTTGGTCTCAGCACAGCTGCCCAAGCAGATAACTGGCGTTACGCACACGAAGAGTACGAAGGCGATGTCCAGGATGTGTTTGCTCACGCATTCAAAGACTATATTGAAGAGAATTCAGATCACAGTGTTCAGGTTTATCGTTTTGGTGAGTTAGGTGAATCTGACGACATTATGGAGCAGACCCAAAACGGTATTCTTCAGTTCGTAAACCAGTCACCTGGTTTCACCGGTTCTCTAATTCCAGAAGCGCAAATCTTCTTTATTCCTTACCTGCTGCCAACAGATGAAGATACGGTCCTGACTTTCTTTGATGAGAGTAAGGCCATCAACGAGATGTTCCCTGAGCTCTACGCCGAGCAAGGCCTTGAGCTGCTGAAGATGTACCCTGAAGGTGAAATGGTCGTGACCACCGACGAGCCGATCAGCTCGCCGGAAGATATGAATAACAAGAAAATTCGTACCATGACGAACCCATTGCTTTCAGAAACTTATGACGCCTTTGGCGCAACGCCGACACCGTTGCCGTGGGGCGAGGTATATGGTGGTCTGCAAACCGGCATTATCGACGGACAAGAAAATCCGATTTTCTGGATCGAGTCCGGCGGTTTATATGAAGTGTCGCCTCACCTTACCTTCACAGGCCACGGCTGGTTTACTACTGCCATGATGGCCAACCAAGACTTCTATGATGGCTTGTCTGATGAAGATAAGGAGCTAGTGCAGGAAGCGTCTGATGCTGCCTATGATCACACAATCGAGCACATTAAAGGGCTAGCCGACGAGGCATTAGCTAAAATCCAAGAAGCTTCGGATGAAGTCACCGTGACGCGTTTGGATGAAGAGCAAATCCAGGCTTTCCGTGACCGTGCTCCACAAGTTGAAGAAGCCTTCTTAGAGATGACAGGTGATAAGGGTGCTGAGCTTTTGGAGCAGTTTAAAGCTGATCTCGAAGCGGTAACTAACGAGTAATTCACCGTTCCGTACTTAACGGTAAATCACCTAGGGGGTAGCCAGCGCTGCCCCTTTTTTATTTTTATACGTTGCCCGGTGCTGACAGCCACTTAACAAAAAAACCGCGTTTCCTTGCTTAAAAGACAGAAAAATTTACGTACATCCAGCGTTGAAGCGGAAAGAGTTATTAACCGTTACGCTACAAAATGAGTAAGGCTGGACACGCTCTGTTCGGTGGTCAGTGAAAGAGTAAGCACTAGGTTTTAATCGTTAGCTGCCACGCTGCATAAGAGGAGATCGGCCATGACCGAAGAAGAATCCGAAAAGAATTACAGCTCTGGTTTGCCTGGCATATTGGGCGTGATCGACACTGCAATTAGCAAAATCGAGTCAGTCATACTGGCGATGGGGGTTTTGCTAATGGCGCTGAATACGGTCACTAATGTTATTGCCCGCTTTGTATTCGGCAATAGCATTATGTTTTCAGGAGAATTAAACCGTATTTTGATCATTATGATTACCTTTGCGGGTATTGGCTACGCTGCTCGACATGGGCGCCATATTCGTATGTCAGCCATCTACGATGCTTTGCCCGTCGGGGGACGTAAGGTGCTGATGATAGGCATTGCGTTCTTTACCTCTCTCGTTATGTTTTTCCTACTGTACTACTCCGTGGTGTATATCCTCGACCTTCAAAGCAAGGGGCGCGTGTTGCCGTCACTCGGATTACCTATTTGGATCATTTATATCTGGGTACCTATAGGTTTTCTCATTACGGGCATTCAGTACCTGTTAACGGCAATTAAAAACCTTACCTCTCGGGATGTATATCTCTCGACAGGGGTAGTTGATGGTTACAAAGACACCGAAACAGAAGTGTAAAGCAGGGCTTGCACTCTAGGGGAACACTATGACGACGATAATGGTAGTCACCATGATTGCCCTGCTGCTGCTGGGCTTTCCTATGATGATTCCGCTGATCACGGCAGCGGTGATTGGCTTTTATATGATGTTTAATGGCTTCGGCCAGATGGATACGCTGATTCAACAGATGATGGCGGGTATCCGGCCTGCTTCGTTGATTGCGGTGCCGATGTTTATATTAGCGGCAGATATTATGACGCGCGGCCAGTCGGCAAATCGCTTAATTGATATGGTGATGTCCTTTATCGGTCATATCAAAGGCGGTCTTGCGGTCAGTACGGCGGCCTCCTGTACGCTGTTTGGCGCGGTTTCTGGTTCTACCCAGGCAACCGTAGTCGCGGTGGGCTCTCCACTGCGGCCCAAGATGCTAAAAGCGGGCTACTCTGACCCATTTACACTGGCGCTGATTATCAACGCGAGTGATATTGCCTTTTTGATACCCCCAAGTATTGGCATGATCATCTACGGGGTTATTTCAGGAACATCCATTGGCGAGCTGTTTATTGCGGGTATTGGGCCAGGGCTTTTGATCCTGTTTATGTTCTCGGTTTATTGCATCGTTTACGCTGTGGTAAAAGGCGTGCCTACCGAACCCCGCGCTAGCTGGAAAGAGCGTGCTGTAGCGGTGCAAAAAGCACTGTGGCCGCTAGGCTTTCCGGTCATTATTGTTGGCGGTATCTACGGAGGTATTTTTAGCCCGACAGAAGCCGCTGCAGCCTGTGTGCTCTATGCCGTATTGCTTGAGTTTGTGGTATTCCGTTCGCTCAAAATGAACGATATTTATGCGATTGCTAAATCCACCGGCTTAATTACCGCAGTGGTGTTTATATTAGTCGCTGTTGGTAATGGATTCTCTTGGATAATTTCGTTCGCGCAGATTCCACAAATGATTTTGGAAGCGGTAGGTGTCAATGAAGCTGGGCCGACTGGCGTACTGATTGCAATCTGCATCTCTTTCTTTGTCGCTTGCATGTTTGTTGACCCGATTGTGGTCATTCTGGTGCTTACGCCCATTTTCGCTCCGGCGATTGCAGCGACCGGTCTGGACCCTGTTCTGGTCGGTATTTTGATTACGCTGCAGGTAGCCATCGGTTCGGCGACCCCACCTTTTGGCTGCGATATATTTACCGCGATTGCGATCTTTAAGCGGCCTTACTGGGAAGTCATCAAAGGCACACCGCCCTTTATCTTTATGCTGATTTTAGCGGCGGCGCTGCTGATCATGTTCCCGCAAATTGCGCTTTTCTTGCGTGATATTGCCTTCCGCTAAGCAGTCACAAGGAGAACGCGGATGTTTAATCGCATTTTAATTCCCGTAGATGGCTCGAAAGGGGCAATTAACGCACTGGAGAAAGCGGTGGGCCTGCATATGCTCACCGGTGCCGAGCTTTATTTGCTGTGCGTATTTAAGCACCATAGTTTATTGGAGGCATCGCTTTCTATGGTGAGGCCGAATAAACTGGATTTGCCTGACGATGCGCTGAAAGAGTACGCCACGGAAATTGCTGTACACGCTAAAGCCTACGCCATAGAGATGGGCGCAGACAGTACGCGGGTAAGGGCGTTTGTGAAAGGTGGCCGCCCCTCGCGAACTATCGTGCGCTTTGCCCGCAAGAGGGAGTGCGATTTAATCGTGATCGGTGCTCAAGGAACCAACGGCGAGAAAAATCTGCTGTTGGGGAGTGTCTCCCAGCGCGTGGCGGGTGCGGCACACTGTCCCACATTGGTCGTTTAAGACACCAAACTACTGAACTTAATAGCGGTCTTACTAACACCCGTTCTCTCAGGTAATGCAGCCTGGGATGACGGGTGTTAGTCTTTAAGGTACTCAAACATTTGGCGCAATGCGCCGTTGGATAAGGTTCTTTATATGAAAGTATCGTTTTCTTCCACTGCTTTGGCGAGTTTGTTACTGGTTGCTCCTTTCGCGGCCGCAGCTCCTGAAACCGACGAGCAGCGCCTTGCTTATAGCTTGGGCGTCACCCTAGGTGAGAGCATGCAGGTCGATATTGAAGATCTTGACCTTGATGCATTTACGGACGGCATGCGCGATGTTTTTGATGGCGAAGAGCTGGCGTTAAGCGAGGAAGAAATGATGGAGGCGCTGGTTGCTTTCCAGCAGCGCTCTATGGCTGAGCGGGAGCAAGAAGCCGCTGAAATTGCACAGCGTAATTTAGAGGAAGGCCAAGCTTATCTGGCGGAAAACGCTGAACGTGAAGAAGTTGAAGTGACTGAGTCTGGCTTGCAGTATGAGGTGCTTGAGTCTGGTGATGGCGCAACGCCTGGCGCTGAAGATACCGTTGAAGTGAACTATGAAGGCATGCTGTTGGACGGCACTGTGTTCGACAGCTCCTTTGAGCGTGGTCAGCCGGTGAGCTTCCAGGTAAATCAAGTCATTGAAGGCTGGCAGGAAGCGCTTCAACTGATGAGCGTTGGCGACAGCTGGATGCTATATATCCCTGCTGAGCTGGCTTATGGTGAAGGCGGCCAAGGCCCTATTGGCCCAAATGAAATGCTGACGTTCCGTGTTGAACTGTTAGGCGTCGAGTAAATGATACGTTCCGCCGCTGCTACATCTTGTTTTTTGGGCGCGCTGTTGCTGCTGGGTAGCGCGGCTGTTCACGCTGAAGCCGATACCGTGCCGGGTAATTTACCTGCCCTAAACGCAGCGGGCGATCACGCGAGCGTGGTAGGTGTTTCTTCTGGCGGCTACATGGCCGCACAGTTGGCGGTTGCTTGGCCTGAGCGCTTTAGCGGTGTAGGTGTATTAGCGGCGGGTCCTTGGAGCTGTGCCCAGGGCGAGCTCAGTTTGGCGCTTAACCAGTGTATGAGCATCCGCCGTGGGTTGCCGTCCTTGGATGAGCTGGACCATCGGCGCGAGCGTTACGAATCGCTGGAGCAGGTGGGTGAGCGCGATGCATTAAGCCAGCTGCGTGCCTATGTATGGCACGGTGCTGAAGATGACACGGTTTCTCCTGAGCTGGGGAGTTTGTTAGCAGAACAGTGGCAGCGCTGGTTGGCGTCTTCAGAACAGCTGCGTTTCGTGCGCAGTGAGCACACAGGCCATGGCTGGCCCATAAAATTGCCGAAGCAGGCCAGCGCTAGCCCCCAAACACTTGGCGACTGTCGCCAGGGTGGTGATAGCCATGTGCTTGCTTGTGATGAGGACGTGGCTGGCGATCTGCTCTCATGGCTTTACCCTGAACGTGAGGCTAATGCTAGCGAGGGTGAGGTGATTGCCTTTGATCAGTCGGAGTTCGCTGTTAAGGGCTTGGCTGATGTGGGGTATCTGTTTATTCCTGAGGTGTGTGAGGCGGGGGGCTGCCCTGTCACAATCGCGTTGCATGGTTGTCAAATGAGCGTGGACGCCATTGGCGATACGTTTGTACGCTACAGCGGTTTAAACCGCTGGGCAGCAGACCACGGTCAAGTAGTGCTATACCCGCAGGCGGACAGCAGTATGGCCAATCCTCAGGGATGTTGGGACTGGTGGGGCTTTGCCGAAAGTACTTGGCAGCTCAACCCGCTGCATGACACGCGTGATGGCACTCAAGCCAGAGCGCTAATGGCAATGCTTGAGCACCTACAAAGCACGCCTTAATTCCAATTTAGACACTTCGCCACGTATTTCTACTAGCTACCTAGCTCATTCTCCAGCGCTGACACTAAGCCGTGTGGTGCTGGGGAGTAGAGTACTCTCTGTAAGATCTCACCGTTGCGGTTAACCAAGAAAAGCGAGGCGCTATGGTCAATGGTGTAGGCCATTGCTGAATCGGGTGCCTCTACTCGCCGCCAAATCACACCATAGCGGGCTGCTACATCTTCCAGCTGTTCTTGACTACCCACCAAGCCAATAAACGTCTCACCAAAGAACCGCATATACTCTTCCATGCGTGGCAGCGTATCGCGTTCAGGGTCAACCGTTATCATTATTGGCACCACGCGTTCACGCTGCGCGTCGCTTAGCTGAGCCAGCGCCTGACGTTTAACGGCCTGATTCATTGGGCAAACGTCTGGGCAGTAGGTGTAGCCAAATGAAACAATCGCAATGTCGTCTTTGTCTAGTTGGGAGAGAGAGAAATCGCCTTGAGTAGACGGCATTTCTATTGGTCCCCCCGTCACGTCATCACGGTTAGGCTGGAAGGCAAATTGGTAAAGGCCGATCGCCGAAATGGTCAGTAAGACAAGTATTAGCACTAGCCCCAGCCAGAGTGCTTTACGATTGTTTGGTTTAGCGGCCATACGTACTAACTCCTAATCACGTCAAAGTCGAACCAACTGCCCAACTTGCCTTCCGGTGTTTCCAGGATAACCCGTGCTCGCCAAGGCATCACGTCTTGCGTGCAGATACCCACTTGTCCTTGACCATGGAAGTGCCCAGGCGCAGTGGCGGTTAATCCAAAACGGTGTAAGCCCATATCCATGTCACGTCCGATAAAGTCGATCGTCACATGGCTTGGGTTGAGACCCTCGACCTCTACGTCCAGTGGCAGAATATCCAGCGCATCGATACGGCCATCGGCATCAACGGTAAGTGTTAGGCGGCCTTTATCGCCCAGAACAGCTGAGCAAGTACTGGTGTGTAGGTTGCAGTTGGCATCCGGTGTAAACCAGGCAATATCACCATCATCGCGTAGCCAATTGGCAAACACGTACCACGTGCAGGCGGCCAGTGAGATGCCAGTGATGAGGATAAGCACTTTCAGTGCTGGAAAACCCGTAAAGTAGCCAGGTTTAGAAAAGTTCTTCATGGCAGAATGGTCACTACGCAGGCCGTAAGATGGAAGTTAGTTTCATGGTAACAGTAATCGCACGGATGTCGCTGTGCTGGGATGTCGCAGTTAACAAGGAATAACAATGGAGAGCATTACAGGCGCACTTGGGCCACTGTTTTTATTGATTTTACTGGGCGCTGCCATTGGTTATGGCCGTTGGCCAAGTGCTACATTTTGGCCGCAAACGGAGCGTTTGATCTACTTTGTGCTATTTCCAGCCATGCTGATAGGCACCCTGGCCACTGCTGATGTCAGCCAAGTACCGGTTGGGCGTATAGCGTTGGTATTGCTCGGCACGATGGGAGGATTAGGTCTGTTGCTATGGCGCTGTCGTGGTTACCTAGGCTTAACGCCTGCGGCGTTCACGTCGGTGTTCCAGGGCGCCGTGCGTTTTAACACCTACGTGGGTGTCGCGGGCGCCGCCGCATTGCATGGCAGCATGGGGGCGACTACCGCCGCGGTGGCGGTGGCACTTATGGTACCGGTAGTGAACGTAATGTGTGTCGCAAGCTTTGTCGCGGCAGGGACGCTGGGCAGTGGAAGTCTTAGCCAAAGTGCCCTCGCACTGGCTAAAAATCCGCTGATTTTGGCCTGTCTGGCAGGTATCGGACTCAATCTTTCGGGGGTTGGCTTGCCCGGTTGGAGCGAAGCTACAGTCGGGTTATTGGGTGGTGCGGCGCTGCCGTTAGGACTCATTGCCGTGGGTGTGGCGCTGCGCCCTGCAGCACTGCTACGGCTTGATCGTGGCGTGATAGCGACGAATAGCATCAAGCTGCTGTTAATGCCTGCGGTGGTGCTGTTATTGGCGTGGCTGGTGGGGCTGGACCCTATCAGCCGTGATGTGGCGCTACTGTTTGCGGCGCTGCCTACCGCCACTTCTGCTTACATTCTTGCTCGGCAGTTAGGAGGTGATGCAGAACTTATGGCGGCAATTATTACCGGCCAGACGCTGTTAGCGATGCTGACGTTGCCCGTTTGGTTGCAGCTGGTTGGATAGCGTAAAAACTTTCTTAAAAATAAATAAAAAGTATTCGCATTTAGGTTGACGTGGTAAATGAGAATGATTATATTGTGATTGTCAGCGTTTAATGAGACGTTGGCAACCACGACAGAAACCGCCAGTTTCCTGTCATGGTTTCTCCCTCTCATTGCTAGTCACGGTCTTTTGCCGCTCCTCTTGGAGCGGCTTTCTTTTTTCTAGTGGCTGTGTTTGCTGAAACATTGGCAACCACGACGCTATTGCAAAGACCAGCGCCAGTTTCTGGTCCTGGTCTCTCTTTCCTTGCTAGTCACGGTCTTTTGCCGCTCCTCTTGGAGCGGCTTTCTTTTTTTCTAGTGGCTGTGTTTGCTGGAACATTGGCAACCACGACGCTATTACAAAGACCAGCGCCATTTCCTGTCATGGTTCCTCTTTCCTTGCTAGTCACGGTCTTTTGCCGCTCCCTTGGAGCGGCTTTCTTTTTTCTAGTGGCCGTAAACATTAGCAACCACGACGCTATTGCAAAGACCAGCGCCAGTTTCTGGTCCTGGTCTCTCTTTCCTTGCTAGTCACGGTCTTTTGCCGCTCCTCTTGGAGCGGCTTTCTTTTTTTCTAGTGGCTGTGTTTGCTGAAACATTGGCAACCACGACGCTATTGAAAAGACCAGCGCCAGTTTCTGGTCCTGGTCTCTCTTTCCTTGCTAGTCACGGTCTTTTGCCGCTCCTCTTGGAGCGGCTTTCTTTTTTTCTAGTGGCTGTGTTTGCTGGAACATTGGCAACCACGACGCTATTGCAAAGACCAGCGCCAGTTTCTGGTCCTGGCCTCTCTTTCCTTGCTAGTCACGGTCTTTTGCCGCTCCTCTTGGAGCGGATTTTTTTATAGCGGCATCTTTCTTTGATCTCGGTGAATACCTCTTGTGACGTTTGGGCAGACAATAGGCGAATTGCCTATGCTGATCATCTATCCAGAGCCAGGAGACATGCCATGCGGGTTGCCGTTTTTAGCGCTAAGCCTTATGACGAAACCTTCCTTACTCGTGCTAATGCCTCGAATCGACACGAATTAAGCTTTTTTGATGCGCGCTTGACCGTCGATACGGCGCCTCTCGCGAAAGGGTTTGAAGTTGTATGCGCTTTTGTAAATGACCATCTGTATGCGGATGTTTTAGAGCAGCTACACACTAGCGGCATACGATTGGTCGCACTGCGCTCGGCGGGCTTTAACCATGTTGACTTGGCGGCGGCCGAACGGTTGGGAATTACCGTGGTGCGGGTGCCCGCTTATTCGCCTCATGCCGTAGCAGAGCACGCGGTGGCCTTAGTGTTAAGCCTGAACCGCATGACCTATCGCGCTTACAACCGAGTGCGCGAGGGCAACTTTTCCCTGGACGGACTGCTGGGGTTCGATCTGCATGGCAAAACCGTGGGCGTGATTGGCACTGGGCAGATTGGCTTGATCTTTGCCAATATCATGCATGGCTTTGGCTGCCGAGTAGTTGCCAGCGATCCTTTTCCAAACCCGAATGCTGAGCCGTTTGTGGAGTACGTGCCGCTGGTGTCGCTTTATGCTCAGGCAGATATTATTTCGCTACATTGCCCTTTAACACCCGATACTGATCACCTGATTAACACTAAGGCCATCGCGCAAATGAAGCAGGGTGTCATGCTGATCAACACTGGCCGCGGTCGAGTGGTCGATACCCAAGCGGTGATCGCTGGTCTGAAAAGCGGCAAAATTGGCCACTTAGGGCTAGATGTCTACGAAGAGGAGGAGCAGCTATTTTTCGAGGATCTATCGCACGCAGTGATCGATGATGACCAGTTCATGCGCCTGACGACCTTTCACAATGTGCTGATTACCGGTCATCAGGCATTCTTCACTACCGAGGCGCTAACCAATATTGCCGAGACTACACTGGCGAATATTGATGCCTTTGAAAGTGGCGAAGGTGACATACATCGAGTGAGTGCCAAGTAATCCACCTCCACCCATGCGGGCGCTATCCTTTCATCCAAGTATTTAACTCATCGAAGAATGCTAGGCACTGGTTAAGTTGATCAATTTCTATGAACTCATTGGGCTTATGGGCTTGGCGAATAGAGCCGGGCCCAAGAATCACCGAGGGGATACCACCATCAATCTCGAACACGCCGCCTTCTGAACCATACGAAACCTTGCCGCCACGCTCGGGAAGAATAGGTTCAAGTTGTTTAAATGTCTCGTTGCCGGTGGCATCGCCCATGGCGGGGTAAGCAAATAACTCTTGCCACTCAATAGCGGAATCTGCTGATTGGCGCTTCATTTCAGGGAGCAGGGCTGCCTCAATATCGTTGATTAGCGTTTGAATATCTGTTGCGGCAGCTTTCTGATCAATGCTGCGTAGCTCGAAGATAAAGCTACAAGTGTCGGGGGTGACGTTGGTCGCTACACCTCCTTCTATTATGGTGGTCAGCGTTGTGGCGTGGGGGACGGTAAAGTCTTGGTCGAAGGGGCCCTCTTGTTCATATCGTCGTGATCGCTCGGCGATTATGGTGATAATGCGTGAGGCATACTCCACCGCATTGACGTGTTGAGGGGAAAAGGACGAGTGACCCCCTTCACCGCGCACCGTTACCCGCATTGCAATCTTGCCCTTCTGGCCGTTGATCAGCTTCATCTCGCTGGGTTCGCCGATAATTGCCAGGGCTGGTGGTACCTTAAGCGCAGACAAGTAGCGTGCGATGGCGGGCGCTCCCAGGCAGCCTACCTCTTCATCGTGAGAGAAACAGAAATAGAACGGGCGCCGCAGTTCACCGCTGGCGAAAGCCGGTGCCGCCGCCATGACGCAGGCTGCAAAGCCTTTCATATCGCAGGTCCCCCGTCCAAACAAGCGACTGCCGCGCTGCTCCATGCTGAAAGGGTCGCTTTGCCAATTGTTTGGATTGGCGGGTACCACATCAGTATGACCAGAGAGGACGATGCCGGCTACGTCGGCGGGACCCAGACGGGCGACTAAATTGGCTTTTTCGCCGCTCTTATCCGGCAGTACAGTGACCTCAGCACCAAGAGTAGCGAAGAACTTCTCAATATACTGAATGAGTTCAAGGTTAGAGTGCGCACTCGTTGTGTCGTAAGCGATCAGATCCGCAAGGTGAGATATTGCGGCTTCCAGCTGTGGGTGAGTGTTAAGCGTAGTACTAGCTTGCATAGCGTTAAATCCTTGGCAATAAGGGAATCTTTGGCTCAGGCCGAAGCTTTCTTAAGCTGCTGACGAATCGTCACTACCACCACGAATATCGCCAGCGAAGCGAAAAGCCAGGTGATAGGTGATGACACCAGAATGCTTGGATCACCACGAGAGAGCGCAAGGGCACGACGTAGGTTCTCTTCCAGCATCGGGCCAAGAATGAAGGCGATTAAGAAGGGTGCGGCGGGAATGGCGAACAGGAACATGAAAAAGCCAAATATGCCCATCGCTAGCAGTACGATGACGTCATACATACTGTTGGAGATCGAAAAAATACCGAAGACACATAAAGCAAGCACGATCGGCGCCATTAAGCCGGGGGGAATCCGTGAGATATGCGAGAAAAAGCGCATCGTTGCTTTACCAGCACCAAACAGCAAAACAGAAGAGAACAACATGCCAATAAACAGCATGTAAACCTCATGAAGGTTGTTCTCAAATAGCATAGGGCCTGGGGTCATGCCGTGAATCATAAAAGCGCCCAGCATCACACCCGTAATTACATCGCCCGGCACGCCCAGCGCTAACAAAGGGATCATGGTGGAGCCACAACAACCATTATTGGCGGACTCTGATGCTGCTATCCCTTCTAGTTCGCCCTTGCCAAAGTTCTCGCGATTCTTTGAGCTACGCTGTGCTTCCCCGTAGGAGGAGAACGCTGCTGCCGAGGGGCCAATGCCGGGAATGGCCCCCATCACGACACCAATCATGCTGCCTTTTAGCATTGCCTTTAAGGATCGGCGCAGCTCATCTCGCGTTACGCGGTTATCGCCCAACTGCATGGGCTTATGGCTTTGATTGTTGCGAAATACAATAATTTTAAGCAGCTCAGGAATCGCAAACAGACCGATGAGTACGGGGGCAACGGCAAGGCCACTCTGCATATCCACGGTTAGATCAAAGCGGAACGAGCCGTACATATCTTCGCCCACGGTGGCTAGTAGTAGCCCTAAACACGCCGATACAAGCCCCAGTAACAGTGAACGTCCTGAAACCCCGGCGACGGTGGTGAGCGCGAATATCATCAACATAAAATATTCAGGTGGCCCAATACGCAGCGCGAGTAGCGCCAGTGGCGCGGCAATAAAAATCAGCGATAGGTTGGAAATAAAATCCCCGGTACATGACGAATAGAGTGCCATGTTGAGGGCTTTGCCTGCCTTGCCCTGTTGAGCCAACGGGTAGCCGTCAAGAGTGGTACAGGCGGCCGAAGCCGTACCAGGCGTCTTGATCAATATCGCGGATACCGAACCACCGTAGGTTGAGCCTTTATAAAGCGCGACGACTAATAAGATACTTGGGATCGGCTGCATATAAAAAGTAAAGGGCAGCGCCAGCGTCACCGCCATAGTACCGGTCATGCCGGGAATGGCGCCGATAATCACACCGCCCCAAATACCGGCGGCCATGATCAGAAAATTTTCAAAGGTGGCAACCGCCTGGAAGGCAACCAGCAGGTCGTTGAGCATAGTGGTCAGTCCTATACGCGGTAGGTTAAATACCGATAGCCTTGAAAAGGCTGCCGACAGGGAAACGCGTATTGAGTGCGCTGGAGAAAAACAGATAGAGAGCCAGTGGGAGTGCGACGGCAACGATGGCCGCCACCACTTTGTGGCGCCAATAACCCGTCAATATCAGCATCGCCATTAATAGCAGAATGCTCGATAGCAAAAAACCGAGCAGCATCACTGAGCCGATAAAGAGCGCAAAGGCAAGTACCGTCCAGCCGAAGCGAATGAGCAGTGTGACAAGTGGCGTGTCACCGCGGATGGCGCTGGCATCTTCAGGGTCAGCGATGGCTTCGGTTTTGCGTGAAAAAGTCAGCCCGACGAGCAGTATGCCAAGTGCCATACCGAGCATAGAAACCGTGCGTGGCCACATATCAGGCGGTGGCGCAAACCCTGGGATAAAGCGTGGGCGGGGCACATAGGCTGGTATCAGTAAAAACAGAACGATACCGAACAGCGCCGTAATAACTAAACCGCGTGTTATACCCATGACCCCTCCAGTGCTGAAAAGATGTATGCAGTGACGACAACGTGGTGCTTAACGCTGACTCACTCCAGATAGCCAAACTGTTCTGCTAAGGTGCGATAAAACTCATATTGCTCCTTTGCATAAGTCTCCATATCGGCGCTGCCAATAGTAGAAATTGAGCCACGGTCATCAGCACGACTGAGCCACATTTCATCGTCAGCAACCTGTTCCATTACCTCTGCCCAGGTATTCATGACGTCTTCAGGTAGATCTGGCGGGCCATACAGAGCGCTCCACCCAATTACTTGCCCTGCTAGCTCATAACCCAGCTCTTCAGCTGTCGGTACTTCCGGTAGCACTTCCATGCGCTCTGGTGAGAACACCATTAGCGGACGCATGTCGCCGCTCTCGATATGCGGCATCAGAGACGCTGCCGCGATGGCGAGAAAATCAACATGTCCACCCAATAATGCTGTTGCGAGTTCACCGCCCCCACGGTAGGGAATTAAGGTTGCCGCTGTCAGCGGATCCATCTCCGCGTCAGCTAGTAGCGATTGCACCGTAAAGCCATCTATAGCGGTGGCGCCAGAGGCTGCATAACTCATTGCTCCTGGGTCGTTTTCGATGCCTTCCAGCAAATCCTCAACGCTTTCATAGGGTGAGTCGTCAGCCACGGCAAGAATCATAGGTGTAGCTTCAAGCGGACTGATGAAAGTGTATTCATCCCAATCAACACTGCTGTTTTCATTTACTGCTGGTGAAAGGGCCATGCCCACGCGGGCTAGGAGTAGGGTGTATCCATCGGGGTCAGCCTGTGTCACATCGCGAGCGCCGGTCATTCCTCCCGCGCCAGCTTGATTGACGACCGTGACTGGCTGTCCTAAATATTCGCGAGCGGACTCCGCTAGGGCACGACCAGCCAGGTCGGAGGCACCGCCAGGGCCATAAGGGACGACCAGCGTGACAGGTTCGGAGGGGTAGCTCTGAGCATAGGCAGTGGAGGCAGCCAGAAGCGTTGCCGCCGCTAAGCTAAAGGTAAATTTCATACTTGTCTCCGCAATGGTTGTTGTATAGCTGTTATTGAATAGCTGCCACTTAATGGCAGTTATTGAAAGACTGAGTAATGAGCATCAATTGATTCCAGCGTTTTCAAAATAGACAAGTATGAAATTTGTTGCAACAATTCTATTTAGTATTCGTATTTGTTCTAGTGGTGGGCAAAAGTTGCAAGCTTATTGTTTATAAAGACTGTTTTTAATCTGCTGATGGCTTACTAAAAAATTACTAAAGAGATTTTAAAGTAATGAAAATAAAAGAAATTGAAGCTTTTGACGCCTTTATGAAGCACGGTACAACAAAGGCTGCCGCAGAAACGTTAGGAATCAGTCAATCAATGGTCAGCCGTTTGCTAATCGGGTTAGAGGATGAGTTAGGTTTTGCATTGTTTAAACGTACCCGTAATCAGCTTTCGCCAACGTCAGAAGCCTTTTTATATCACGCGTCCGTTTTACGGCTGATGACGAGTATTCGAGATACACAAAAAGACGCGGATGCTATTTCTAATAACCAATTGGGCAATGTTGTGGTAGCTGCACAACCCATTTTTTGTGATACGTTTTTACTCGATGTGATTAAGCGCTTTAAACAAAACCACCCTAATGTTGGCGTTCGAGTAATCGATGCAGGGTTGCAAGAGCTGCTTAAAATGATCGACAGTAATACTTGTGATGTGGCGCTGGGAATAACGCTTGAAGCCGATACTTATGGCGCCGCGGTTAGTAGCCTTGCGCGCTGTTCTGCTAGGTGCGTCATGCATCGCACGCACTCCCTTGCTAAGCAAGAGGTGGTGGCGCTTACTAGCTTACAAAACCAGACATTTGTTGAGTTGATGGCGGATAGCCCTTTGCGTGCCCGAGTAGACTACATTATGCAGACAGTGGATATAAAGAGGCACATTGCCGCTGAAATGCGCCATATGCGCGGGGTGTGCGCATTAGTAGATCGCGGAGTTGGTGTCGCAGTGATTGACCCCATCGCAGAGCTACTGCTTCAGGGTACAGCCGTTATATCAAAACCTATGGAGCCAACAATTGAGTGGGAAATTGCCTTACTTAAATCTAAACACAAGCCGTTAAGTAACGTGGCTGAATCTTTCTGTGCAGAGATATACGCTGAAATTGACGCTTTGCATCAAGTGGGTATCTTAACTTCACTTCTTATAAAACAGTAACGATAAGCATATGATTTATCAGTAGGCAGGCAAGCGTCGCTATTTGAATACTATTTTTTCTTATGTATAGGCTGTTCGCGTGTGTCAGGGTGAGTTTTACCGCCGAGCTCGTTTATATCAGCTTTCGCCTGCCATTTTTTTATTGGCACAACCACTACCCAGCGTTTTAGGCCTGGCAGGCGAGAGCTTAGCGCTGACGGTGTCTTACCCTTTGCGCTGGTAAATCAAATCCCATACGCCGTGGCCAAGTTTCTCGCCGCGAGCTTCAAACTTAGTTAGCGGGCGAAAGTCTGGGCGTGGAACGTAGGGCGCTGTGTCGGCGCTGGCGGTATTCGTATAGCCGGGTGCGGCGTCCATTACCTCGGCCATCCACTCGGCATAGGCTTCCCAGTCGGTCGCCATGTGGAAGGTGCCGCCAGGTTTTAAGCGCGTACGAATTAACTCAACAAACGCAGGCTGCACAATACGCCGTTTGTGGTGCTTCTTTTTGGGCCATGGGTCGGGGAAAAATAGCTGTAGCGTGGTTAATGAGCCTTCAGGCAGACACTGTTCCAACACCGCCAAGGCATCTTCGCGGTAAACGCGCAGGTTAGTTAGGCCGCGTTTATCTACCTCATCCAGCAGCTTGCCCACCCCCGGCGCATGCACTTCAATACCGATAAAGTCGGTATCTGGGTGGCGCTCGGCCTGCTCGATGAGTGAGTTGCCCATACCAAAGCCAATTTCCACCACGCGCGGTGCTTGGCGGCCAAACAGGCTATCCAAATCCTGACGCCCATCGGCAATCGTTAGTCCTAAGCGTGGCCAAACGTCTTCTAAACCGCGGCTTTGTGCTGGGGTCATGCGCCCTGCGCGAATCACGTAGCTCTTAATCCCCCGCCGGTGTAGCGGGGCATCAGCATTTTCAGGGCCTGTGGTGTTGCTCTCAGCGCCCGCAGTGTTGCTTTCAGGCGTGGTGTCGTTCGTATCGGTCATGGTATCTCTGTATCAGCCGTTAATTCGGCCTGCAAAAGGCGAAGAGGGATCGGCGCTCTGGCGGCGTGGCATACGGCCAGCTAAGAAGGCATCGCGGCCAGCTTCTACGGCAAGTTTCATGGCGTTAGCCATACGCAGCGGGTCGCGGGCATGGGCGATCGCTGTGTTGAGTAGCACGCCGTCACACCCGAGCTCCATTGCCATGGCGGCGTCAGAAGCGGTGCCAATGCCCGCATCGACCAGCACGGGTACGCTGCTTTGCTCAACAATCAGGCGTACATTATGCGGGTTTTGAATGCCGTGCCCCGAGCCAATCAGCGAACCTAGCGGCATGATGGCGCAGCAGCCCATCGCTTCTAGTTCACGTGCCACAATGGGGTCATCACTGGTGTACACCATGACGTCAAAGCCATCAGCCAACAGTGTCTCAGCGGCTTTAAGCGTCTCAACCACATTGGGATAGAGGGTGTGATCGTCGCCGAGTACTTCCAGCTTGACCAGGTTATGGCCGTCTAGCAGCTCACGCGCCAAGCGGCAGGTGCGCACAGCATCTTTGGCGTTGTAGCAGCCGGCGGTGTTGGGCAATAAGGTGTAGCGCTGGGGGGAAATGACATCGAGAAGGTTAGGCGCGTCGGCATCCTGGCCTAAGTTGGTGCGGCGTACAGCAAAGGTGACAATTTCCGCGCCGCTTTGGGCAATGGCCGCGCCGGTCTCGGTAAAGTCTTTGTATTTGCCAGTGCCCACCAGCAGGCGGGAGCTGAACGCGCGCCCAGCAACGGTAAACGGTGTATCAGTCAGTGGCGTCATAGCGGTTCCTTTTGAAAGCAAAAATGGTGGTGGGCTACGCTAGCCGCCGCCGATGGCGTGAACGACTTCTATTTGGTCGCCATTGGCTAAATGCGTTTGAGCAAGCTGGCTTTTGGGCACGATCTGTTCGTTAATTTCCACAGCGATACGGCGCCCGGTCAGGCCTAATTGCTCAATCAGATCAGCGGCGCTAAGACCTGCTGCCAGCGTATGCGATTCGCCATTGAGCGTCAGTTGTATCGACTCATTAGGAGTAGGCATAACGGTAAGTGTCCCATTCGGTGAGGCAAAGCATTGTCTATTGTAGCGGTTTCGCACCGCTCAAGGTATGTGACAACGACAATCATCTCGGTGAAATATCGAGTGCGTATGTCGAGTACTTATTCCAGGTAGTTATCTTACGTACTTATCTCAAGAGCTTATCTCAAGTACTTGTAACGAGTATTTATAAACAGGAGTAATCCATGCAGCGAGCAGACAAACCCTGGTGGTGCCTAGTCGCACTCTCAGGAGCATTAATGGTAGTACTCGGGGCCTATGCGGCTCACGGGTTGGCATCGCGTACCAGTGCAGCCATGGTCGACATCGTTGAAACGGGCGTGCGTTACCAAGCGTGGCATACGTTGGCCATGTTAGCGGTACTGGCTTGGCGCAGCCAGTGCCCTCAACCAGGGCAGCGCATCGTGTTAGCGCTATGGGCGTTGGGTATTACCGCCTTTTCGGGCTCGCTTTACCTAATGGCCCTGGTAGGGCTAAGCGTTGGTATTGTAACGCCCATTGGTGGTCTGCTGCTGATGGCAGGCTGGTTGGGGTTAGCCGCCACTGCGCTGCTCAGCCGTTAGCGCGGTGGTTAGCCAGTTGGGCTGTCTGGCAGCGCGTAGCTGGCAGTAATATGCGCAACTGGCTTAGTGTCATCGCTGGCAGAGAAAATCTGCACTTCGCCTACCGCTAAACGGCGGCCTAGCTTGATGAGTTTGGCGTGAGCAACAATATCGTGCTCACCGGAGGCAGCACGTAAGAAATGGCAGTTCAAGTCGCTGGTGACCGCCATGGCTTGAGGGCCTATTTGCGCCAAAATGGCTACATATAACGCCACATCGGCAAACCCCATCATGGTCGGACCAGACACCCTGGGGCCAGGGCGCAGATGTTGCTCATCGATGGTTAGTCGCAGGGTGGCACTCATCGCGCCAACGCTTTCAATTCTGCCCATCCGTTGGGGAAACACCTCATCCAGAAAGTGCTCAATCTGCTCGGCAGTCATTACGGTCATTATTATTGTCCTTTATAAAAAAGCCCCGAGGCATGCGCCTCGAGGCTGATGATACCGCAAAGCGCGTTTACTTCGCCTTATGTACCTGACGCCATGCGTGAAGTAGCGGTTCGGTGTAGCCAGAAGGCTGTACGCGGCCTTTGAACACCAAGTCAGAGGCTGCTTTAAAGGCGGTTGAGCCTTCGAAGTCGGCGCTCATGGCCGTGTAGGTGGGGTCGCCAGCGTTCTGCTGATCAACCACTTTAGCCATACGCTTCAGCGTTTCTTCCACCCGCGGCGCATCGACAATGCCGTGGTGCAGCCAGTTGGCGATATGTTGGCTGGAAATACGCAGCGTAGCGCGGTCTTCCATTAGGCCAACGTTATGAATGTCCGGTACTTTTGAGCAGCCCACGCCATGTTCAACCCAGCGCACCACATAGCCCAGAATGCCCTGGCAGTTGTTATCCAACTCTTGCTGAATCTCTTCATCCGACCAGTTAGCGTTTTCGGCTACTGGCACGGTGAGCAGGTCATCTAAAAAGTCGGGTTCGCCTTGGGCTTCCAGTTCGCGCTGTACGTCCGCTACGTTGACTTGGTGGTAGTGAAGCGCATGAAGCGTAGCCGCTGTTGGAGAAGGCACCCATGCCGTGTTAGCACCCGCTTTCGGGTGGCCAATTTTTTGCTCTAGCATGCTATGCATCAGATCCGGCATCGCCCACATGCCTTTACCGATTTGAGCACGACCACGCAGACCGCAGGCTAAGCCTACCTGCACGTTGTTCTTCTCGTAGGCGGTGATCCACGCAGCGCTCTTCATATCGCCTTTGCGAACCATCGGGCCTGCTTCCATGGCGGTGTGCATTTCGTCACCGGTGCGGTCAAGGAAGCCGGTGTTGATAAACACCACGCGAGAAGCCGCTTCAGCAATACACGCTTTCAAGTTGACAGTCGTGCGGCGCTCTTCATCCATGATGCCCATTTTCAGGGTGTCACGGCTCATGCCCAGGATGTCTTCAACGCGACCAAACAGTTCGTTGGCGAACGCCACTTCTTTTGGTCCGTGCATTTTCGGCTTCACGATATACACTGAGCCAGCGCGGGAGTTACGCGGCTGGTCGGCGTCTTTCTTCAGGTCGTGCAGCGCCAGCAGCGAGGTCACCACTGCGTCCAGAATACCTTCCGGCAGTTCGTTGCCATTTTCGTCCAGAACGGCAGGCGTGGTCATCAGGTGGCCTACGTTGCGCACGAACATTAGCGAACGACCTGGCAGGGTAACGGTGCTGCCATCAGTGGTTTGCCAAGTACGATCGGCGTGCAGTGTCCGCTTGAAGGTTTTGCCGCCTTTGTCGATGTTCTCTTCCAGGTCGCCCTTCATCAGGCCAAGCCAGTTGCTGTAAACACCGACCTTGTCTTCAGAGTCGACAGCAGCAACGGAGTCTTCACAATCCATAATCGCGGTCAGTGCCGCTTCCACCACTACGTCTTTCACGTGAGCGGGGTCGGTTTTACCGATCGGGTGGCTGTCGTCGATCTGGATTTCCAGGTGCAGGCCGTTGTTGGTGAGCAGGATGGCTTCAGGCGCGGATGCATCGCCGTTAAAGCCGATCAGCTTGCCGGAATCTTTTAGGCCGGTTTCACGACCGCCTTCCAGGCTAACGACCAAGTGGCCATCACGAATAGCGTATTTCACCGCATCGCGGTGAGAGCCGGTGGCCAGTGGGGCAGCACGATCAAGCACACCACGGGCATAAGCGATAACTTTTTGGCCACGCTTCGGGTTGAAACTGGTGCCTTTTTCAGCGCCATCTTCTTCAGAAATCGCATCGGTGCCGTATAAGGCATCGTATAAACTACCCCAGCGAGCGTTAGCGGCGTTCAGTGCATAGCGGGCATTACTCACCGGTACCACTAACTGCGGGCCTGCTTGAACAGCCACTTCGCGATCTACATTGGCCGTAGTGGTTTTTACGCTGTTGGGTGCATCCACTAGGTAACCCGCTTCTTTCAAGAAGCTGCGGTAAGCCGGCATATCGCTAACCGGCCCCGGATTTTCACGGTGCCAGACATCCAGTTTTTCTTGGAGCGTGTCGCGCTCTTCAAGCAGTTGGCGATTTTTCGGTGTCAAATCATGGAACAGGGCGTCAACGCCAGCCCAAAAGGTGTTTTCGTCGACACCAGTGCCCGGTAAAGCCTGCTCATTGATAAAACGGTCCAGGTCTGCTGACACCTGTAAACGGTGACGCGTGATACGCTCGCTCATGGGGTTCTCCTGTAAAGGTGCCCGTGGGATATTATCGTGCCACGGTCAGGGTAAATGTATATTTGTGGAAAATACTTCCACAACTGCGCGAGCATGTAAACAGTCTATGCCGTAAAGCAGCAAAATGATCGACCAAATGATGAGAGCGGTAGTGGTCTCCGCTATCATTCAGCCAATGGATAGGTGGCGTTCACGGAGAGACGTTAATGCATAATTTCCAACACCTGGAAGGCTTGTTTAGGCAAGCAGCAGGCGAGTCATCGCTCTCCCAGCTTAAGCCGGGCGACGCGCTAACGGACGCTGTGCATGACTATTTTCGCCACTACGGTTTAGAAACGCTACTAAACGACACCAGCGAAGTGCACGCGGGATTTATTGATACTGGACGCTTTGCTCTGTGGTGCCAAGTATGGAGCCCACCTGTTCCCACGGGCACCGCGTTTGTGATTCATGGTTATTTTGACCATTTAGGACTTTATCGCCATTTACTCGGCTGCCTGCTGGCCAAAGGGTGGCGAGTGGTGTTGTGGGATCTTCCTGGTCACGGGCTTTCCAGCGGCCCACGCGCCGACATTGAAGATTTTGACGACTATCAGCACTGCCTTGCGCATTTGCAGACGACATTGCAACGCCAAGGCATGGCCCCTACACCGTGGCTAGGCGTTGGGCAGAGCACGGGGGCAGCCATTCTGGCGACCGACGCACTCACTCGCCGCGAAACGGCAGGCTGGGCCGGTATTGTGCTGCTAGCGCCATTGGTGCGACCTTGGCGCTGGAGTCAGTCTAGCTGGCTGCACCTGATTGCCAGCCCTTTTCTAAAGGAGCTACCACGTAAGTATCGTCCCAACTCCACGGATGAGCAGTTTACGGCGTTCCTACGCGACCAAGATCCGCTTCAACCGGAACGGTTGAGCGTTGCCTGGATAACTGCCATGCGACGTTGGATGCCGCGTTTGCTCGCGCTGGAACCTAACTCGCTGCCGACGCTTATTTTACAGGGTGAGCAAGACCTTACAGTCGATTGGGAGTGGAACTTAGCGGTGTTGGAGGAGAAGTTTCCTAATGCCGAGATCTACCGCCATCCAGAAGCACGGCACCACTTAGTTAACGAGGCCGACCCCATTCGAGAAGTCCTGTTCGAGGCTCTGGATGGTTTTGTAGACAACGTTGTTGAGCGTGGGCAATAACGTAAATATTGCAAGCCCAGGGGGCAACCCGAGGCGAGGGCGCTAGCGTGCGCCCTGCCTCAGGCCTACTTTAGCTACTGAGTTTCATTACTGAGCGTTCAGAAAGTCTTCCACATCGAGCAGTATCAGCTCATTGTCATCAGCGCGTCCTTGCTGGCGGCCAATAGAGAAAGGGTAGTTATTGTCATTGGCGACCACGATGGTGCTCTCATCAACACGATCGACGTTCTCAATGGTCACAAAGGGAAAGTTAAAGATGCCGTTGACCGTGCCACGGGGTGCGATGCCATCTGGATCCTGAATGTTCATCAGGTCTATATAGGCAATTTTCTCAAGCACGCCCTGCTCGTCTGTACGGTCGAGGTCGATGAGGTAGATACGTTTGAACTCAGCGGGATTGTCTGCCCACGCTTCTCGCGGGTCGCCCTGGCGACTATCACGCTCGATGATTAAGCCGCGAGTTCCGCCAATGAGGTTGAAATCGCCAATCGCATGATCCGCTGACTCCAAGGGGTAATAACGGGTTGTGTCGCCCCATTCTCCGGTTTCAGTATCGAGCTCGAACATTCTTAACACGGCGGTGCCGTCAATCGTTTCTGGGGCGTTGGCGCTGCTGTCCCAGATCGGTTTCTCTAGCAAGGGATAGAGCGTTGTTTGGTCTTCGGAAAGCGCCATGCCTTCATAACCGCCGGAGCGAAATACCACCACTTCATCTGCGAGAGATGCACCAGGGTTCGGGGTGAGGACAAAAGCATTGTCAGGTGAGCGCATCAGCGTTCCACTAGGGTTAGTGGCCAGCACTTGCAGCACTTCGCCTTGACTATCGACCTGGAGAATCCACGGGCCGAACTCATCGCCAATCCAGTAGCTATCGCCCACCGGCTGTATCGATTCAATATCGAAATCAGCGCCGGTTAAAAATCGACCAGACGTGGCTTCATTCATAATTGGGAAAGGCACTTTGCGGTTTGGGTCCGATAGTTGAACGGTCTCCTCAATGATGACACGCCCGGTGTCCCAGTCAGTCTTTATAATGTTAAACATCAGAATGACGTCAGAGGAGTTGGCTTTGGAACCAAAGCCGTTATCGGTTAATACCAAGAAACGGTCATCGCCTAGCGAGCGAATACCTGAAAACCCCTGCAATGGTTGGCTGGGGAAGGGGAGCGCTAAGCCGGTGGCTTGCATGTTGGTATATAGCTGCTCAGCCCGGCCCTCTGGGCCAGTAAAACGGCCTGAGACGTTGTAGTGGTCAGCGGCCCCGGAAGGCGCTGCTACAAAGCTGCTGCCAGGTAGCTGAGCATGGCCGGACAATGTGGCGCTAAAATCCTGCTGGGCGTGCGCGGCACTGGTAAATACAAAGGCGAGAAGAGCAGTTGCTAGTAACGGCTTAGTCATCACGGTTTCACTATTTAGAAAGAGAAAGTAGAGCAGCTTCAGAATTTGCTAATTTTCACCCGTAATAGTGATAGTTAAATGACAACGTGCAGATGTTTTAATGATGATGAACTTGCATATCGAGCCTCGCCGCTAATCAGTCAAAAACGCCTTGCTCTAAAGACACAAATGCTAAATGGTGAGTCTTTCAAAGACATTCTTCTAAAGAGGAAGTGGTATGGCATCAGTAGCAAAAGTTCTCGTATTAGCGGGCAGTGCCCGTGAAGGCTCGTTTAACAAACAGCTCGCAAAGCTTGCCGCCAAGCGTATTGAGGCCTTGGGTGGACAAGCGACCTTTATCGATTTAAAAGACTACCCTTGCCCGCTGTTCGATGAAGACATTGAAGCCCAAGGCATGCCTGATAATGTACTGAAACTGCGCGACATACTGGCAGAACATCAAGCGCTATTGATTGCCTCGCCGGAGTACAACGGGTTTATTACGCCGCTGCTGAAAAATACCTTAGATTGGCTCTCCAGGCCTTACAACGATACGCCAGGACTCGGACTGTTCGCCGGCAAGTGGGCTGCGCTGGTGGCGGCGTCACCAGGTGGGCTGGGCGGTATTCGAGCATTGCCTCTTGGACAGCAGTTGTTGGCCAATCTGAGTTTGACCGTACTGCCGCAGCCACTATCATTGCCGAAGGCAGGCAGTGCGTTTAACGAGTCAGGCGCGCTCAAGGATGAAGCGACGGGTGGAAAGCTCGACGCCCTATGCCAACGGCTTGTCGATGTAATGGCCAATCACCATCGCTAGGCACCTTTCAACAGTCTATCCAACTGCCGGTAGCCGATCGCCTCGATAAAGTGCGGCTGGGTAGGCTTGGGTTCGCCTTGTAGATCGGCCAGGGTAAGCGCGACCCGCAGGACGCGGTGGTAAGCACGGGCAGAGAGCTTGAGCTTTTCCAGCACGCCTGCCAGCCAGGCGCGCTCTTCATCGTTCAGCGCGCAGGCGGCTTCTAAGGCTTTGCCGCTTAGCTGGCTGTTGAGTGCGCCTCGCGCCATCTGGCGCTCTCGGGCGGCCATCACCCGCTCGCGCACGGCGCTGGAAGGTTCGCCTTGAGTTTGTGCAGTAAGCTGCTCGGGCGGCAGGGCGGACACTTCCACTTGCAGGTCAATGCGGTCTAGCAGCGGGCCAGAAAGCCGTGCCTGATAGCGCTGAATCTGACTGGAACTGCACTGGCAGCGCTGACGCGGATCGCCCAAGTGGCCACAGGGGCAGGGGTTCATGGCGGCAACGAGTTGAAACTGCGCTGGATAACGGCGTTCATGGCTGGCGCGTGAGAGGTGAATTTCCCCCGTTTCCAGTGGCTGCCTTAACACTTCTAAGACGTTGCGAGAAAACTCCGGCAGCTCGTCTAAAAACAGCACGCCGTGGTGAGCAAGCGAGATTTCCCCAGGTTTGGGTTTTGAGCCTCTGTGAATTCCATTAAAAACAGCTACTAGTGCTATACTAGAACAATATCTTACGTTATTTTCGACAAGTAAATACGCTACTAATTGACACCAATATAAGCGACTGGGTGTCAAAACTACAAATATATAGGCGACTGGATATGAATCGGCCTGTTAGAGTTATTGGAACTAACCGAAGAAGCCTTACTGGGCAGGTTTCTTTCTTGCGAGGAGGTACTTGCAATTTTGAGTCATCATTAGAGCGCGATTTCCTGATGATCCTCGACTTTGATCCGTTGGTAGCTAGGGTTTGTGAGCAGCCGCTAACTATCAAGTATCTAGATGATGATCAAAAAAGGCGCCAGTACACGCCCGATATGCTCGTGACTTACTTGGATGACGCAGCGCCAATTCTGTATGAAGTTAAGTATCGAGAAGATTTGAGAGATAATTGGCACATCTTGAAGCCTAAATTTCAGGCAGCTATACGCTATTGCAAGCAGCAAGGTTGGAGCTTTCGCATTGTGACTGAGCGAGAGATTAGAGGTTCAGGCCTATTGAACAATGCACGATTTCTAAGGGCCTATAGGGACTTGGCAGAGGACTCGGCTACCGCTACTCACTTGGCTAGAACCCTTGCTGTGCTCGGTGAGACAACACCTGAAATTTTACTTACAGCTGCTTATGCGAATGAGGAAAAGCGTATGTGTGCGCTTAGTTGTTTATGGCAAATGATCGCTATAGGCCGGGTTCATGCTGACCTCATACGCCCATTAAACATGTCCAGCCCCATATGGATTACTAACGGAGAAGGTTTTTTATGGCTACAGAGCCCGCTTTTCTATCGGTAACTACTGGGTCTGTGATAACAGCCAATGGCCGTACCTATAGAGTTTCGCACTTGTTGGATACAGCAACCCTCCTTGCTAAAGATACCGACACTGGAGAGGTGCATCGTCTCTCTGCGCATCAGCTTCGTCCCGTAACGGATATAGAGCTTGAAGAAGGTGGTGTTGCTGAAGGAAAGGATTTATCCGAGATCGATGACGAAGACTGGCAAGTTGCTCAGCAGCGATTTGCAGCAATCCGTCCTCTACTTGACGATCCATTTCGTACTCGTGCAAAGGCAGAGCAGTTAGCAGAAGAAGCCGGTGTTCACGTTGCCACTTTATACCAATGGGTTAAGGACTATCACGAGGCTGGCCATATTTCAGCATTGATACCAGCCCCGCGAGGCCGCAAGCCAGGTACGAAAAAGCTCGATAAGAAAGTCGAGGCAATCATCGAAGGGGCGATCAATGACTTATATTTGAGTCGGCAACGCTACAAGCCCAGTGACGTTATTGTTACTGTGAAAGCGCATTGCAAACAGGCTGGCTTACCTCTTCCGCACGCAAATACCATTCGTAACCGCATTAAACAGATTTCGACCCGTGAAACGATGAGACGCCGCGGGTTACGAGATAAGGCGCGTGACACCTTTGCTCCTATCAGGGGAGAGTTTCCAAATGCGGATTTCCCTCTTGCTGTTGTTCAAATAGATCATACGCCTGCTGACGTTATTCTAGTTGATGAAGAGCATCGCCTAGCGCTTGGCCGACCGTGGATAACTCTGGCTATTGATGTCTTTTCACGAATGGTGGTGGGAATCGCGGTTAGCATGGAAAAGCCAAGTGCTGTCTCAGTAGGTTTGTGTGTGTCCAATGCCATGTTGCCTAAGCACGAATACCTTGCAAACCTGGAGGTGGGGCTAGAGTGGCCAGTCTGGGGGAAAATGCGTGTTCTGCATGCTGATAACGCAAAAGAATTCCGGGGGAAAATGCTGAGGCGGGCTTGCGAGCAATATGGTATCGACCTGCAATTACGTCCTGTAAAGCGTCCCCATTATGGCGGACATATCGAGCGTTATATGGGCACTGCGGCAAATGAAATACACACGTTACCTGGCACAACATTCTCGAATGTAGAGCAGCGAAAAGGATATGACTCAGAAAAAGAGTCAGCGCTTACCATTCGTGATTTTGAACAGCACTTAGTTGAATTCATCGTTGGGGTTTATCACCAGCGTAAGCATTCTGAATTAAATATGCCGCCAATGCGCAAGTGGCAACTCGGTATATTAGGGGACTCAAAGCAGCCGGGCTTAGGGATGCCTCCTATACCGACTGACCCTACGCGTTTGAAACTAGATTTCCTTCCTCTATATTCGCGCAGCATCCAGCGTTATGGCATCCAGTTAGATGAAATTAATTACTACCATGAGGTGTTGAACCCTTGGATTGGTTCAAAAGACCCCGAAAATCAAACGAAGGCTCGTTCATTTACTATCCGTCGTGACCCACGCGATATCAGTAAAGTCTATTTCTTCGACCCTGAAAGTGAGATCTATTACATGGTCCCTTATCGGGATCCTACTCGCCCAGCGATTAGCGTATGGGAGTTACGGGCAGCAACGCGCCGCATTCGAGAGGAAGGACTGCGGCATGTTGATGAGGATGTGATTTTTGAGACCATTCTCAAGATGCGTCATCGTGTTGAACAGGCCGTCACGAAAACGAAGCAAGCAAGACGTCAGATGGCTCGTATCAATACGACGAAGAAACTCGCTAAGAAGGCTGAACCTTTTGAAAATCAATCACCTGCTGAGAGTTCTTTTCCTGATCCATCTCAAACAGAGGTGCAAAGTGAGATTGATATATTCGCGCTGCCGATAGAACCATTCGATGACGATGCCTAGGAAATGAATATGGCCCATTTTGATCACCTCAAGCCAGAGATTGCTGAGACACTCACCTGGACGACGGAAGACCGCATTTTTTTCGCTCAGCAAAACCATTGGATTTCCTATCCTAGGGCCAAAGAAATCATGACCCGGCTTGAGGATCAGTTAGCACATCCGCGTGTACAGCGGATGCCCAACACACTGCTGGTCGGAGAAAGCGGGAATGGAAAAAGTACGTTAATCGACCGTTTCAGAGAAAAGCATCCGGTGAAGATTCTTCCCTCTGGAGAACCATTAGCACCTGTCATTGTGATGGAAATGCCTTCCGAACCAAATGAAGGGCGTTTTTGGACTGAATTGCTTCTGTCTTTAAAAATTGCCCACAGAGATACGGATCCCGTGCAGCGTAAGGAGAACCAAGCTATTTCGGTATTAACTTACGTACAAGTCAAGATGCTCATTATCGATGAAATCCACAATGTGCTACATGGAAGTGCCAGACAGCAGAGGCATTTTCTAGGAATGCTAAAGAGATTGAGCAATAAGCTACAGCTTCCTCTTGTAGCCGTCGGTACACGTGACTCCATTCTCGCGCTGCACACCGATACTCAACTCTCAAGTCGCTTTGAGCCGCTGGCACTACCTCGATGGCAGTTAGATGTTAGCTTCTTGCGCCTCTTGGCCAGCTTTGAACGCTTACTGCCATTAGCTGAGCCCTCTCAGCTGTCTAGTCAGGATATCGCGATAAAGCTACATAGTATGAGTGGGGGCACCATCGGCGGAGTAGCGTCCGTCCTGAAAAGAGCGACCGTTAAGGCGATCCGAGAAGGTAAAGAACATATAGACGCTAAGCTTCTTGATGACATCGGCTGGGTTAAGCTCTCTGATTATGGCAAGGAGGCGCTCAAACTGTGATCAGAGGGGGCTGGGCTATCATGTTATCACCCGCCAAGAATGAGCTGTTTTCTTCGTGGTTGATGCGTAGCGCCTTTGCTCATGGCCTGACCCCCTATCGGTTTGCTAATTACTGGGCCCCATCTACTCCTATCTGGGACCGTGACATTGATCGTAGTGCCAGTGATGAACTCCTCTATATCATGTCGTGCCACTCTGGCTTTGATGTTGCGTCAGTCGAAAGAATGACGTTACGCTCAATTGAGCAGAGTTTGGTAAAAATTCATCGTCAGGGAAATATCCCCTTTCTTCTGTCCGCGGGGATATCTAATAAGGTGCGTACCCGGCACGGCCTTCAGTATTGCTCCGAATGCTTCAGGGATTATGGGGCCATCTATTATCGTGACTGGCGTTTAGGGTTTATGGTTGTTTGTCCTTACCATGGCGCCATGATGAGCGATGCTTGTCCACGTTGTGATGCGCCATTGATGCCACATCGAAGTACCGTGCAAAGAATGGATCGTTGTACGGTATGTGGGGTGTCGCTTCTTTCTCGCAAGTTACCAACCTTGTGCTGTTCTTCATTAGTGATAGCTTTTCAATCCCAGTTACTGAAGTTAGCGAATGGAACTCCAACTAATTTGCTTCCACAAGCGTCCACCAGTCCGGAAGCTGTGAGTGTCATTCGGGTAATGGCTGGTGTGCTCGCTAATTCGCTACAGCATAATCGACTGAGGCTTCATTACGGCTTGAAGCCCTTCCATTATCCATCAAATCAGCGTTGCTTGTATGAGCTTCAGCGTGTCGCCTATAGGGCTGCAGTTTTGGAAACCTTGGCATATTGGCTTCGTGATTGGCCATCGTCATTTCAAGAAGGTTCAAGTGTGCTTGGTCTAACTCAGAGGACATTCATAAAAAATATAATGCCTGCTTTTTTTGATGAGCAGCTTACATGTCTGCCAGTAGGGGTACGAAGAACGCGCAGCACGAATCAGCTGCCACAAGAGCCTTGTCTAAATCGGTGTCGGCGAACTGAGCTTGTACAGTTTCGCCAGGAAAGAGCTCAACATATATTAAGCTTTTTAGGATACCCCTTTTTGTGAGTCGTAAACCCCACTTGCAGTGTGATGACTGTGGTCGATCCATGCTTAAGGCACATAGGCGCTACAAAGGAAGCGCTTACTGCTCGACATGTTATGCCCGTGAGTTTAAGAAAAAGACTTGCACTAAGTGCGGCGCGTCAGTGAGAGCCCATAAGTATGAACAGAGCCCGGTATGCAGTGAGTGCCTCAGGCTGCACCGCGTCTGCGCACGATGCGAAAAGCCGCTGCCGAAAGCTGATTATGTGATTGGAAATGCTGCATTCTGCAAAAGCTGCTCACCTCATGTGCGAGAAGAGCGTACCTGCGCTCAATGTGGGAATCCTGATAGTAGATGCTCGCCCGCCACCATTGACGGTATGGCGGGGGGTGTCTGTCTGGCATGCGAAAGAAAAAACCGCTCATTTGTAACTTGTGCCGTTTGCCGGCGATATCGCCAGCTTGATCAATATGATGCTGAAGGTCGAGCGGTGTGTAGAGACTGCAGTGGTCCGTATCCAAAGGTTCATTCATGTCCTGACTGTGAGATGAGCACGCCTGGTGGTGGAAGTGCCCCCTGCCCAAGCTGTGCATTAGAACGCAGAATAAAAAAAAGGGTGAACCTGAATCTTGAATTATTCGAAGCTCATTGGTGTAGAACGCTTTTTCTTGAGTTTTGTTCTTGGGATAAACTTCCTAGGCAAGCGGGAAATATGACGATGCGAATAGATAACTATGCGCGTTTTTTTGTCATACTCGAACGGCATACTTTGTCCGTCAGAGGTATTGATCAGCAACACTTATTCAATTTATTCGGAGCTGAAAAGCTCCGCCGTTCTTTTCATGTGGTGAACTTCTTAGTAGAAAAAATTGGCATCGTGTGGGATAACGAAGAGCAAGAGCAATTAATTGAAAATAAAAGAATTAATGATATTTTGCAATGTTGTAAGGAGCAGCCTTGGCATCGTGAGATCGTCACCTATGCAAAAGATTTGGGTGAGAGAATTACTTACAAAGAGACGCCAATCAAACCTTTGACTGTTAGGAACTATTTGCGAGCAGCTATAGAGCTACTGATTTCAGCCAAGGTAACTTCCATTCAGGAACTTCCCGAAGATGCAATCGTGTCTCATGTTAATAATAGGCCAGGGCATCGTGCTTCCTTAACTATTTTTAGAACCTTTGCTAAAGAAAAGTACGCCGTTAATCTAGTGTTACCAGAGAAAAAAAATAAAGGGATAAGTAACAAGCAAAAAGTTAAGAAAATTAAGGCAGTAATAGAAAAACTCGTTTCCACGCCGAACGAGCGTGAGGCTAGAGCTTTAATGCCTGCAGCAATTTCAATGCTTTATCAGTTGCCATTAAAAAAGGTCCTCATGCTTCGCTACGAACACGTGTTGCACTCCAACCGAAAGGTATTCATTACTGTGGATGATGAGCGCTACGAGCTCCTCGGGCCATTGCCTCATTTAATGAAGGAATATCAGTTGGGAGTCGACCCTAAGGCCTTTATCTTTGCCGGCAGAAGCCGTATGCAGCCTATGAGTACTATGACTGTGCGTTATCATATAAGAAAGCTTGAAGCGCTAAAAGGAATGTAAGGTTGAGGGCTTGGCCAAAGTGAGATGATAATTCACATAGGAAGCCCGTAGTGTAAATGGCACTGCAGAGTCTGATGAATCCTATACTTGAGCATAGGGTGTGTCGCCTTAAAATCGTTCAAGGTTTACCAGCAGCCTTGGCAGCTTCTTCGACCCAGACTCCAAGGTTTTCACGACCATTATCTGTATTCCAGCGGTAGTGCTTGTATCCCTTAACCGTCATGCCGCAGAAGGCACTTGTTTGTCTATTGAAATCAGCGATCTTACTAATATCAATAGTCAGCAAGCCGTTTCCACGTTTGATACTCTGCTCTATCTCGTATTTGACCCATTTACTTTTATCAGTATTGGCACCTACAAGTACGACCGTCACAGTCGTGCCGATAAGCTGGGCATCTATCCATGCTTTGACCGTGCTTTCACCTGTGCGTTCTAACTTCTCGAACTCTGCTTTGTCGATGAAGCCAGCTTTAGGGTTGGCATGGATCACGTTACTGTTTCGGACATTCATCGCTCTCTGAACGTCGTCGTACTTGAAGCTGAAGAAAACCTTTCTAGCCATGGGGACTCCTTAGATGAGTCGCAAGAGGAGGAGGATGACTTCTTGAGCGCGTTCAAGCGACGTAGCTTTATCGCCTAGTTCGTGCAACAACGGTGTAATCTTCTTACCATTCTCGTACTGAGATTCTTGATAAGACTTCATAACATCGCTCCACAGTAACTCCGACATCGAGCCTGTGATACCAACAGGAATTACAAAAACTCCTTTCGCTACAGCGATATCGAATTCTTCGCGCATTCCTTCAGAAAGAATTAATTTACCATCTTCCAACTTATTGCCAAACAAAAAAATAGCAACGCCTGCATGAGCGAGCATATTGCGTCGATATTCTGTCCACAGTTCCTTCAGCGGCTTTTCTCCAGTCTTACTCTGTGGAAATGGCCTGAGAATCAACTGATCGTTGTCGAGGCGGCCACCATTCATAACAGTTTGTTCAAGCACACCCGTTATGATCGCGCTCCCTATACCGAGGCCAAACCCTGAAATCACTCGGTACTGTTCTTTGCAAATGGTTCTGCTCAGATGATAAACGAATTGCTCTGATTCGTTCTTGGACCACGGGCTATAGTCATGAGCCGCACCAGAGATGAAGATAGTATTTCTTTTATGACGATGCTCAATGGCACGCAGAATGTCTGTAATTTCAGAAAACTCGTCAACGTAAACTGCTTTGATCCCGACACGGAGCAGCTCTCCTCTGAAAAGCTCTTCCTTGCGTTGGCGGTACTCGAAGTCAGCTAGGTCTTCATTCTCTCCTTTGCTAGCTTTCCTCAGGATGCAGTAGTGCTGTCGTTGATTTCGATTAAACTGAATTCGGACGCGGCTAAGAATATATTCTAGATTAGGGTCGGTGAAACTGAAGCCGAGAAAGAGGAAGGTTTTAGAAACCAGGTCACCGCTTAAAGCGGTAATGAACGGCTGCATATCGACGTGGTAACGCTCATAGTCATCACGGGTCAACACCGCGTCAGCGGCATGCTCGATGTCTCCATGCATCTTATAAACAATTGCATCACGTTTCGGCCGTGTCGTTGCCAATTGCTTGTTGGTATGTTTGATGTCAGCTATCTTTTCGTTTTTTTCAAGAGCTGTTTCAATCAAACGATCGTAATTTGTTGTCCAGTAGGTTGGGATTGGCAGCCTTGCCAGAATCGTGTGGTTCTCTGTGGGCCCCGCCGTCATTGAGAACTCAGTCACCAGTAGCTGGTTGAGTTTTGCTCGGTTAGTCGCATTAACATTTGTGTGGTATTGCGCCAACGTAACCAGGTCCCATTCTTTATCAACGTCTAATTCAAGCTCGTCAGCAATTGGCTTGAGCAAGGACTTCCAGTCGACATAACCTGCTGCTCTCGAAAAGCCTGCACCCGCAAAAATTGCTAGATTTCCTTCTTCTAGCTCTTTTGAAAGGGTGTCAACGAGCCGTAGCTGATCACGTTTCATTCTGAGCTACCGTTTAGGTTGTTGTAGGGAATGTCAAAGATTTCTCAGCCAACGGCCGTTTCCTTGAAGGTCGTATAGCGCTAACCCTCCGTTTGTTGAAGTTTCGATACGGGAATAAAGCTGTAGATATTCATTGCCGTGATGACGACCGGATGAATCGACGGTAGGAACGATAACGATGTTATTGAGGTGCTTCTTTCCATCAGCGTAACCAATCTCCCAAGGGCACCATCGTGATGACATAGAGTTCTCAGTAGCAAGGAAAAGGAACCAATTGGCATTTACAATGGCGTTCTTGATTCGCCTTGCGGTTTCCGCATCAGGGCGTTCCGGCATCTTTTGATCTTGCCAATCGATGTAGAGATCCCATCCTTGTTCAATGAGCATTTGCTGAAGACCTAATGCCAGCTGGTTATCTTTATGGCTATGGCTCAAGAAAGCAGTCGGTTTACCGCTGCTCGGTGATGAAAAAACCCGTTGCTGCCTACGATATGAGGCATTGTTGAGGTCATATTGGTAAATTTCCATACGTTAACATTCCCTACTATTTCTTAGCGTTTCATGAAAAAGTGTCATTATTTTCGTTCATTCGCAAGCTGTTTCTGAGCGTATCCTTATCGCAGGACTGTTCAACGTAATAGGCGGCGATGAAAGGCTTAGTGAATTATGTTGGCCCTAACCGAATGCTGCACATGGGACAGCGGCTACCGAGCTCATTGGGGTTCCATCATTATCTTTTGGTAGGTAGCTAATGGTGTCACCGGATTAGTCAATTCATCAGGTCAATGGGTCTAGGAAATGGATGATTAAATAATGGTGGAGAATCAAAATGAAAATTACTGAAAAGGTGGAAATCGATACCGTTACTGATGTGATGTGCGATGTATGCCTATGTTCCACTCGGGGAGCGAATGATGGGCTTGAGTTTGCTACGCTCCAAGCTCATTGGGGATATGGAGCTAGACATGATGGCGAGCGCTACGAACTACATCTCTGTGAAAGTTGCTTTTTTGGCACAGTGACGTATCTAAAACAGGAGCGACGTATACCAAATTTATTCAATGACGAGGTTGGGAAAGAGGCTGGCGAGCAGAACGACACATTTGGCCTAGTCGCTACAGATGACTACTTTCGTGACGACGGAGGAAGCAAGCTTTAACCGTTATCTGTTCTAAAGTGCTCCAAAAAAGCACCAGGATGAATAGGCTTAATCAACGTCATTGCCTCACCGAATGCGCCTTCTTTGCCTAAGCTGCATGAAATGACTAGGCTGTCTTGCTGTAGCTATGAAGCTACCATCGTTATTTGAAATAGCCCAATGTACGTGCTCATAGTGCTTATGGAATAGGATCATTACTCGCATTCCCGAGAATACCAAAAGTTCTAGATTGACCGAGGAATGTCTTTCAGAGCGCGGTGAAGAAGAAAAAGTGGATGTGAAAGGCGCAGTAGGCGCAGGCAAGTTCTTCTGCGAAAGGCCGGATTCAAGTAGTCTCTGGCTATGGATAACGAAAAAAGCGGCTAACTGGGAATGTAAGGAATGGATCGTGGTTCCGATTTTTGGCGTAATGAAGTCGTAGCTTTTCTTGCGCTATCGACTATCAAAGGGGTTGGGTACTGGACGCTATTTCGTCTGATGTTGCCTGCCGGTGAAGGGTTCAAAGACTTTCTTAAAAATTCACCGATTTCAGTTCTTGAAAAAGAGCTGGAGGTATCACTTCTGCTGGACGAAGAAAGCCCTGAAGAGTGGCAGCATAAAGTCTGGGAAGCTGGCCTTCAGCTGGCTAGGGAGCTGGCCAAACATAGAACACGGCTGGTCTTTCGAGATCAGGAGGAATTCCCAGGTAGTCTCAAAGAGACTGAAGATGGGCCGCGTTGGCTATTTATCCAAGGAGATATTCGAGCTCTTCATAATCGTCCAATTGCTGTTGTGGGCACTCGTAAGCCGTCAAAAGATGGTGAGTTCTTGGCTCGCTACGTTGTTGCAGCACTGGCGCACTCAGAGAGAACAGTAGTATCTGGACTTGCATTTGGCATTGACCAGGTTGCTCATCAAGAATCTCTCAGATATGGCTTGCCCACAGTGGCTGTATTAGGAAATGGAATATTCCTTGATTACCCCAAAGGCTCTCAAGAGATCCGTGAGAAAATTTTAATGAATGGCGGGGCAGTCATAACAGAATACCTGCCACATCAAACCTACTCTGGTCAGAACTTTGTGAGGCGAAATCGAATCCAGGCAGGCCTTTCTGAGTTTGTGATTCCAGTTGAATGGAAAGTTAAAAGCGGTACGGCCCATACCGTTGAATATGCTTCGAAATACCAAAGAAAGGTAGTCAATGTATTTCTGCCAGGAACAGCAAAAGTTCGGCCAGAGCTGGATTTTTCGGAGCGTTCTCGCGGTGCAGTATCGTTTGAAATACCTAGGGAAACCGAGCAGCTTTTAGAGTTACTGGACTTGGATGCTTTCCCAGTGAGATTGGAGACCGAGCAATCAAAGGAAGTCGCGGCCGAACCAGTGCAACAGAGTTTGAAAATTTAGGTGAATCCTTGTCCTTTTTTAACAATATGAAAAGAAGCCTATGTTGATAGTAACCTCTCCCAGTGCGCTGCTAATTAACGGTGACCCCGACTCATCTATTGCGCAGGTGTTGATCGAAGCAGCTAAAGATGGCCATAAGGTTGGAATTGTTTCAAATAATGCAAAACCGAGCTGGTTTGATGAGCTTTTCGCTGAAACCGGCGTAATATTTAAGCAAGAGTTAGGCCGGCAAAATGGAGGAATTGTTAAAAGAACTGCCGAAAAGCTAAAAATTGCGCCGCAAGATGTCTTAGTGTTAGTTGGCTCGCAAGCTGACATTGCCATGGGCAAGAATGGTAAAGCGGTTATGATTGCTGCGGGCTGGTTAAATGATCCAAGAGTGGCTGAGCTCGGCATTCAGGTAAGCTGTGCAAATTCCTTTAAGGAAACCCTTCGATTAACCTTTGAGTGGGATGGTAAGTGGTGGTTTCACGGTGAAGGATCGTCCTATTCTGTTCACGCTTTTTCCGATCTATCTACTTTTGGAAAGGACTTTGATCAAAAACAGTTTCGCTCGCATTTAACGAATACCATAAAACAAGGAGGGCCTCGATTGAATGCTCTGCTTGCCATGGTCGCGAGATCCTTGTTGACTCAAGGTGTCGACTCGTTCCCAAAGCTTTTTTGGGGAGTGTTTCCTTCGTCAGCTAGCGATAACAGTGATAGCGAGGTGCTCAGTGATTTCACGCATCGCCTGAGGACAACCGTATCAACCGTTCGTATGGCGAGAAAGGGAGAGCCCTTATTTATTCGCCATAAGCCTTCTACTAAGCGGTCTACAGCTGGTTCCGGGATAAATCGTCTTGATCCCACCGAACAAGTAGAAACTATTCATTTGAATCCAAAGTACCGCTGCAATCTCATCGGACGTAACGTCATAGTGGTGGACGACTGTACTACCCACGGCGTGTCCTTTGGTGTAGCCGCCGCACTTTTACGCAAAGCAGGCGCTAATTCTGTCACATGTATTGCGCTGGGTAAGTTTGGGCGATCGCTGAGGGACTATCAAATTGATATTACTTCAGATCCATTTCAGCCGCTCAATATAGCGGGAGATGCTGTTCTAAAAGGAAACTCTTTTCTTGATGGGCAGGAAAATGCTTCTGCGCAAGAAGCGCTTAAGGGTTTGCTAGGTTAAAGAGTTTACATCAACGGGTTGTTTGCGGTGGGCACATAAAGGGTCAAGTGAACATGCAGTATGAATCACTCCGGGTTTCTTAGACACCTCCAGACCTTATAATCAAGGTACCCAAAAGGTCCAATGAGCAACCCACGTTATACCGAAGAATTCAAAATTGAAGCCTGTCAAACAGGTGGCCGACCGAGGCCATTCCGTTACCGAGGTTGCTGCTCGACTGGGAGTATCTGGACACAGCTTGTATCCGTGGATTAAGCGCTACTCCAGTGACGCGCATTACGTTAGAGCTGGCACTTGCTTCTTGCAGCTCACGTCAGGATCCGAGCTATGCTACCCCGCCCCAATTCATCGCATGCAGCACCCGGCGGGCCTGCTTAGCACCAATTTCTGTGTCGCACATCATAATAGGAGTCTGCCCGCCCAGTGCCTCATTAGGTCGAGACAGCCAGTCGATCGAGGCCTGTTTGTCTCCGAACATCTCCAAAACGAGCTGACTGGCAGTCGCAATCCGATCAAGGCGCTCAGAGGACACCGAATCCAGTCTCCTATGCTTTCGTAAATAGCGGTCTAGCTTCGTAGTAGATGCGGAGAACAGTAACTTAATCTGCTTATCTTGTAGTTGAAAAGTCACGCGCACTGTTTGGTAAACTCCGACTGAGAATCCATCATGAATACTCTTCAAACGCTGAGATTCGGTGCGTGACCCCTGAGTTTTAATGAATTTCCAGAAATTAGTAGTCTGGATTTTATGCTCAATATTTTTCAGGCTTTTAGGCGATGATTTTGCTTCCGCCATGATCTACCTCATGAAATAGTGATTCAAGTACCGTGAATTATAAAATGTTTAAGGTGTTACTTCTTTGCTAGTGTGGGGGGCGATCCTGCGGCTAGCGTCCTGACTCACAACACCACAACATAAGGGGATTCAATGAGAGTTGCCACACTTAAGCTTGAAAATTTTCGCGGAGTCCGCACTGGATCTATCCACTTTGGAAAGCACCCAGTTTTTGTTGGAGATAACAACACTGGTAAAACAACGCTAATTGAAGCACTTACCCTTCTTTTGGGGCGGGACAGGCTGGTTCGGGAGCTAACCGAGCATGACTTTTACGGTTCATGTCCCCAGCCAGCCGATCGCATCAAGCTTGTAGCCACCATCACTGATTTCCCAAATGACGATCCTGAACAAAGTAGTCAGTGGTTTCGAGAAGGAAGAGCAGTTGTCAAATGGCTGGATGAGGCCACTGGCATGGTACATCCTCTTCGAGAAAGCGAAGCCTATAAGCTATGTTGTCAGATCGCGGTCCAGGCTAGGTTTGATCACGACTCACTCGCAGTGGAGGTGCTTAGGTATTTTCATGACCACGATGAGCCCGTAGATCCATTCGCGGAGGACGCCCCGGCAGCAGTCCCAGGAAAGCTCATCCAGGAACTCAGCTTTTACCTCGTACGCGCAAGTCGTACTTGGGACAAAGTCTTTTCGTGGGGCAATGAGTTGTTCAAGCGCACTGTCCTTGCAGCGGCGGCCCAGCCTGCTGCTGCATTGCTGGCTGAGCGTGATCGTTTAAGGGCCCCCGACCAGCCAATCGATGCTGATCCAGGTATCGAACCGCTGATTCAGAATCTCAACGATGAATTAGCCCTTTCCTTTCCCAATTCGCCTCAGGTCCGCCTTCGGCTGACTAGAACTGATAGTCGCTCTGTAATGGAGGCAGTGTCTGCTCACTTCTCAACTGAAGATGGGTTCAACATACCCGCTGCAAGACAGGGTAGTGGCTTGGTTTCAATGCAAGGATTGCTTTTGCTGCTTGAGTTGGGACGAGCCCGTGCAGCAAGCGGTGGCGAATTTCTGATGGCGTTAGAAGAGCCTGAAGTTCATCTTCCTCCATCGGCTCAGCAGCGGTTGGTACAGCGTGTACAGGCACTTTCGACCCAAACTTTTGTGACCACTCATTCGCCGCTGGTGGCCAGCATGGCCGACCCCACATCTGTGTTGATTTTAAAGAAGCAAGGCGGCGTTCTATCAGCCGAGCCATTTCTCGAGGCCCCTCTCCCAGCTACGGCTCAGAACTGGCAGCGCAAGTTCTTCCAGCATAGCCGGATTGATGTTCTGAGTGCTCTTATGCAGCCGTCCCTGCTTGTTCCTGAAGGCAGATCCGACTTTCAGTTACTTCGATGCATCTTGAAACCCTTGATGATGACCGCTGGCTGGGTCGATTCAATGGCCCGGCCTTTTAGCATTGAGGTTGGCGTTGTTCCAACCGAGGATGCCAAAGTAGTTGAAACCCATCAGTTCATGGCCCGAGTGCACAGTCAAGTATGCTGTCTAGTAGATGGTGACGAGGAGGGACTGCGCTACGTAGATCGATTGCAGGCGACCTCAACACCCCCTGCTACGGTTATTCGATGGAACGATGGGGCCATGATCGAGGATGCGATCGGTTGGATTTTGGCCGCAGACGAAGCTGCAGCTGTTACCGAGCTGAATGCTCTAGGCCACGTAAAGTCTCAGACCGCAACGGACGTCGTGAATTACCTCAAAGCAAAGAAGATGGATATTATTGCTTATGAACTGGTAGCAGAGGCAATTGCAACTACGCCACCATGTAGAGCGCGCGCTGCCGACCTGCTCTCTGGACTTGCTTGCGCTTGTGTTGGGTCTAGTGCGACACAGCGTTTCAGCCAAGATGACAATAAAGTGTGGGTGTTTCAGCCATGACAGTTCATGTATTTACTGGAGGAGCCGGCTGTGGCAAGACGTATCATTTGATGAAATCACTGCGCGATCATCTGGAGGTAACACCTTTGAGCGAGGGGCAGAAGGTCTTGGCATTGACCTTTATGCATGGCTCCCGTCGGCGCCTGGAAGAGCGGCTAGGACAACTGCACCCCCTAAAAGTACGAACGGACTGCTCAACGATCGATAGCTTCGCTTGGCGTTTGGTTCGGCGCTGGTTGTCGCTCGCAAACGCACTTGGATTTGTAGACATTGAATCTGACCAATACGAACGAGTGTGTGATGCTGCCGGAGCACTTTTACGAATCAAGGAAGTCTGCAGTTGGGTGGCAGCCACTTTCCCTATTCTCTTGGTAGATGAAGCACAAGACTTGACGGAAAATCGACTTCACATCGTTGAAAGATTGGCCAGTAGGCTTGAGGTTTTTGCTGCTGCAGATGAGTTTCAATGCCTCAGAGAGGATCTTCGTCCGAATCCAGCCTGCGAGTGGCTCTCTCAGGTGGGTACTGTGAAAGAACTCACTCAACCGAGACGCACAAACGTCCAAGAGCTACTCGATGCGGCTAATGAAATTCGTAAGGGAAAACCTCCTGTATCTGGGAAGGTTTTCAAGGTTTCATTGACTGCGAAACCTCCGCTCGCTGGTGCTTGGATTAATGGAAATCTGCATTGGTACGGTGGAAGAAAGAGTGTTGCAGTGATCACGCCTACACTAGGCACATTCGCGAAGGGGGCGGTGAAATGGGCTGCTGAAAATAAGACTAAAAAGGGTTCCGGTCCTTATTCGATTTTGTGGGAAGAATCGGAGTCCAAGGCTGCATTGAATTTCCTGAGCGAAATTCCTCTGCAGGACGTAAATGATATCTCGTCCGCTATCGCTCTCCTAACTGCCGCAGGTGATCATCGAGCTACACGTGACTTGGCCGATTGGATGGATATGCAAAGAAGAGCTCGAGCAAAGACTTCTTTTTCCAAAAATGAAATTGAATTGGCGATTAAGCAAGGGTTCGCTCAACGACGTCACGCTAGAAAAGATAATGAAAGCGGCTGGAGAGGTATGACGGTTCACGGCGCAAAGAACCGTGAATTTGACAATGTAATCGTTCTTTGGCCTGCAGCTGTTGGTGGAAGCGACGATCAAAAACGTCGACTTTTATATAATGCAGTGACACGTGCGAAAAAGCGATGCTTGGTGCTCGTGCAGGCCAAGTCCTGTCTTGAACAAGCTCCATTTAAATGAACTTTAGATCGGTCAAAGTCGATTTGAAAGACAAGTCCTGTGAGCCAACTAAGCGTGCACCTTGCGGTAGGAGGCTACAATAGCCATGGGCGTAAAAAAACTATGTCAGATCCCCTGGGCAGTGGCTTGTTCAGTTTTTAAACGGTATCCTCTGCTAGATACACATTAGAAAGCAGTGTGCGTAACCATTCCTCAAAGTAATGGTGGTTATTCAATGTGAATGCTCTAAACCCTTGAATGAGTATGTTTTTAAAGATTCTTCATCTTCGATTTTTTGGGCTTTTGTGATCGGCGCTGCAGCTCTAATTTATATAACTTTTATTCCAAGACACGTACTCTAGTTACTAACGAACCACTAGGCACCTTTTTCAGAGCACCAATGTAAACCCTGTTAGTTATTGGAGCGTCGGTTCGTCGTTGAGCGAGTCGGCCAAAATTCTTTGACAGTACAAAAGAGCGGATTTGATTAAAAGGGATAACGGTTGTTGGCAAGGCTACTTGCGTAGCCATTTCCAAAAACCGTACCCTTGTATGCTGTATTATCGGTACGTTTCAACTTAATGGTATGTTGAAAAGGTGCTTTAGTGTTTTAGACACCTGTGAGCGTCTTTAAAGCGTTGGTGAAGCTTACATGGTTAAGGGGCTTTATAAATGAGCTACTATTTTGTTTTTTATAGTATGCGTGTACCCATGTTTTCATATCTAACACTCCCCTGGATGCTCGGATTTTTCTTTCAGCGCTCTTTAAGTTTCCTCGGTAAAATGCAATGTGATTTATAACTCGTTTAATAGTTTCTTGACAGTTGTCTTCTGCTGTTTTAAGCAATAACGTGCAGTATCCACCCTCATTTTCTCTACATTCAATTTCAAGAAGAAATATCTTTTCCGCGTTATATTCAAAATGATAAACTAAAATGCTTCTACGTACTAGACCTGTTAATGTGACCCATTTGCCTCTTTTATGTTCTTTTTGATGCTCGTCTATAACCCTTTTCGGTAATGGCCAAGTCAAAATATTATCTCTAAAAAGACCACCTTGTTGCGGCTGATAGCAATGCAGGTTATTTATTATTTTATTTTCGTGAAGCAGCTCTAACATTCTTCTTAACTGGATAAATCGATAAGGCATGTTTTTTTGAGCTACTTGTTCTGCAGAAACCTCTTTTGTTACTGTTATTCCATGCGTCGTTAATCCAGAAGTACCATGCTTAAAATCCTTTTTTTCAATGGGTGTTACTTTTCCTGAAAGATATTTATAACTAACTTCTTTTTCAATTTTTCTTAGCTCTGGTTTGTTTTTCCAGTCGACTCCTAAAGAGAAAGTTTCATCAAGCCCAGAATTGGCAGCAGGGTCTTCTTTAGAAGATATTGATACTTCATCATCTTTCGAGGCATTGTTATTCTGGTTAGCACTAGACCAAGGCTCACTTTTATCTGATTCTATAATATCTTTTGCCGTATCACCACTGTTGTCACGATGATGGTGGATTGTCAAGTTACTATAGGGCCACGTCGCGGAAATGATCTCCCAGCACAAATGCTTTTTGGGTTCTGATTGTATTTGAACTGAGCGGACTGAAAATCGGAAGTTTTTAACTAAAAAAGGAATGCTTGCATATATATAAGACTCACCAGTTGTCTTTAAAAAATTAGCGTAAATAGCATTGGCCGTTTGTTTGCCATGTTCAGAAATAGTGAGATTCGCTGCATGGTCAGCAAGCCCATCTTTGATTCTCTTTCTTAAAACCACCAACCATTCGTTATCAGAAATTTTTCCAGTTTTTTGGGTGTTAACAATATTTTCCATTGTTGTCGCCCATGGCCCTGTAGTTAGAGCTAGTGCGAACTGAGAAGAAGGCGCCATGAGAGCTCTAAAAACCTCGTGGCAAGGGATTATATAGGTACTTTGTGCTTGCTGAATTACAACGCAGTGGCTGTTGGAAAAGTCTTTTCCAAGACTGTATTCTGACTGCCCTATCCAACGGTATGGGTACTCATCTTTCCACCAACTTGGCCTTTCAAGCATGATGTCTTTTGCTTTAACAATTCTTGTACTTTTATCTGTCAAATCTGCATTAATATGGATGGTTTGAGCATTAGCGCGGCCAATTAGACGCCCATTTTTGTATATGCTACCTAAAACAAGCTCGGGCACCATTCCCGTGTGTACGCGTACTAGGATCTCTTCACTTAGGTTGGCAGGCTTGCAAATTTCTTGTTTGGTTGGATTCGAGCTGACTGGACACAACTTGACGCCAACAGAGGGGGTTGATGTTCGTCCCTCATAAGACAGGTACCCATCTACCCACCGTACCATCCAGTGGCGATCATCGTGGGGAAATTCTTCAAAATTAGTGATTATGTTACGACTAGACATGCAATTATTAGCACCTTTTTTTTCCTAAGTGCAGTATGCCAGTCGTGCAGTTTTTTGTTTAGTCGTTTTTATTAATGTAATTCACAGCCTCCACCTACTAACGCAGCGGCGCTGGCGCTGTGGTGGGGCTGGCGAAAGGGGCGCTGGCCCCAGTCTGCTTCAAGCGGTAGCCCACAGACTGAACGTACAGCGGCCACTTGTAGCGCATCGTCTTCGCAAAGCGGCGGCAAAATGCCTGGTAAGCGGCTGGCGAGCATGGTTTTTCCGGTGCCAGGAGGCCCTGCTAGCAGCAAATTATGGCCACCCGCGGCCGCCACTTCCAGTGCGCGGCGTGCCTGCTGCTGGCCGCGAACGTCGGCTAAGTCGGCAATGGGGGCCGTGGATCTCACCGAGGCAGACAGTTGGTGGGGCGGTATTTTCTCTTGTCCCAGCAAGTGAGCAACGACCTGCCATAGGGTGTCGGCAGGCAAAACCGGTAAGTCGCCCGCCAATGCGGCTTCGTCGGCACAGGCACGGGGAATAATCAGGGCTTTGTTGACGCGCCTAGTGGCGAGAGCAAAGGGCAGTACGCCGGGTACGGCGCGTAGTTTGCCATCCAATGCCAGTTCGCCTGCACACTCCATGCCTTCTAGCGCATCTACTGGAATCTGGCCAGAGGCGGCCAGAATGCCGAGCGCAATCGGTAAATCAAAGCGGCCGCCCTCTTTGGGTAGGTCGGCAGGGGCAAGGTTGAGGGTAATGCGCTTGGTATTGGGAAAATCAAACCCCGCATTGATGAGCGCGCTGCGCACCCGCTCGCGGCTCTCTTTGACGGCGGTTTCCGGCAGCCCCACCAGCGTTAGCCCCGGCAGGCCGTTGGCTAGATGTACCTCGACATGCACGGCGGGGGCTTCCAGTCCAACCCCTGCGCGCGTGGCCACAATGGCTAGTGTCATGGCGCTCACTCGCTAGTTTTTTGTTCCTAACGTAACCCTACGTCAATTGGAACGTTTAAAAATAGCGTGAGCTGAAAAACTGACCTTAGTTAACAGTTGAGCCGGTGACTTGTGCTGGGCTGTCTGCCGATAGTGCAGCAAACAGTTCCCTTGCAAAACGCTGGGCGGAAGGCAGTGCGCCAAAGCTCCATACCGGCGGCAGGCGAACTATCCTGTCATGCCTGACGCTGGGAAGTTGCTGCCACAGGCCGCTTTTTGCAAGTTGCTCTTCGGCTCCGATGGGCAGTGGGTCGATGATTACCAACGTTGCCTCTGGGTAGCGCGCTAGCGCTTCAATTCCTACCAGTGCAAATCCCCAGGAGTTGGTCGGCTGATCCCAGGCATTGGGCAGTTCGAGCTGCTCCAGCACGGCGTTGTATAAGCTGTTTTCCCCAAACACTCGCACGTGACGGGCATCCATAAACTGTACCATCAGCAGCGGGGCAATTTCTGCCTGAGAGAGGGGACGGGATTCGCGCAGCGTGGTCATCAACGTTTGGGTTTCTTCAATAAGCTGCTCGGCCTGGGGCTGGTGCTCGGTTAGCTCGCCCAGCTTACGGGTCAGGGTTTGCATCTCTTGCCAGGTATCGGTGCCGGGGGAGTAGAGCGAGAATAAACTGACAGGAGCAATGCGTTCCAGGCGCGGTTTCAAACCGGTGAACATGGGTGAAATAAGCGTCTGTTCTGGAGGCTCTTGGGCCAGCAGTTCTAAATTAGGCTGGGTGCGTAGCCCCATATCGGTGGCACTGTCGGGTATCTGCGGCTCGCTCACCCACTGGTGATAATCGCTTTGTTGAGCAACGCTGCTAACCGGTGCGTCAATGGCCAGTAGCGTTTCAGCGATTGTCCAGTCGACGGTTGCCCACTGCGCTTTGGCGGTGGAAAAAGCCATTAGGCAAACAGCCAATAGCCCGCAGCGCGTGACTAAGAAGAATAGGTTGGTGTGGCGCATGGTGGTGAGAGGCTATCCAGAAAATAAGAACTGTATTTAAACGATAATCTTTATTGTTTGCAAACCTGTGTTCAAGGAAAAATGCCCAGGCACAGCGGCCTGGGCAGGTGGGGCTACAATAACTTAATAACGCTTAGACAAGGGTTTAGATAAGTGCCTGGAACATCACTTAGTACAAGCGTTTAGAAACGGTAGTGAATACTGGCGGTCACACCGCGCTCGGCGCCGAAGTAGCAATACTCCAGCGAGTTACAGGAGGCCACGTACTCCTTATCCAACAGGTTGTTAACATTGAGGCGTGTTTCCACCCCTGCAACGCCGAGCTGGCTTAGGTCGTAGCCAATGGTGGCATCCACCAGGGTGTAGTCAGGAACGGTTTCAGTATTGGCGCGATCGGCGGCAATATCCGCATAGTGGCGTACCCCGACACCAACATCCACGCCGTTCAGCCAGCCGTCATTGGCTTCGTAATGGCCCCACAGCTGCACTTGGTGGCGTGGAGAGTAAATGGCGTTGTTACCCTGATTGCCGTCGTCACTTTTGGCGTAGGTGATGTCGGTGAAGCTATAGCCTGCCTGAACCGAGAGGGTGTCGGTTAGCTGGGTCTGTGCTTCCAATTCCAGTCCTTGGGATTCAATTTCACCCACCGCGCGATAAGGGTCGGATGGCTGCACCTTGGTCGCGACGTTCTCTTGACTGATATGGAACAGCGCTGCGCTGAATTGGCTGGCGCTGCCGTTAGGCTGGAGCTTTAGGCCGGCCTCCCACTGTTCGCCTTCCATTGGTTGAAGCAGGTCGCCACTTTCATCCACAAAGCTAGTGGGCGTGAAGGCAGTGGAGTAGCTCAGGTAGGGGGCTACGCCGTTATCAAACAGGTAGACCACACCAGCGCGGCCGCTGAACTGGGTATCGCTAAGTGAGCTGGTGTCACCGCTATCTCGGTTGGTATTGTCGATATTCACCCAGTCGTAGCGGCCGCCTAGCGTGAAGCGCCAGTTATCGACGGCGATTTGATCCTGTAGATAAACACCGGTTTGATCAATCTCGTGGCGCTCACGGGTAGGGGCGTAAAATTCAATCGGCCCGCTGCCATAGACAGGATTAAAGGCATTGATGGGATGGAAATACCCAGAAGGCCATGAGACGTCATTTTCCCGCTGTTGATAATCGACCCCGGCGAGCAAGGTATGATCCATAAAGCCGTTGCTGATAGTGGCTTCAAGCTGGTTGTCGATAGTCCAAGCTTCTAAAGATTCATCGCTGCCAGAATAGTAGCGGGTTAGTTCATCAGAGGTAGGCGACGTCCAGCCATAGCCGTAGACTTGATTCAGCACCACATCGGAATTGAGATAACGCAGTAACTGGCGGCCCGTTACGTTGTCGTTAAAGCGATGTTCCAGGGTATAGCCAGCCATACGCTGAGTACGTTCGTAGACGTCGTAGTCGGCTTCGCCATCAAAGAAATTGTTACTAATCTGCTTGCCGTTCCTGGGCACTACCGCTCCTTCATAGGGCACGCCGGAGTGGTAGCCGCCCTCGGGTTCATCCTGTAGATAGGCTTCAACCGTTAGACTGGTGTCGTCGGTGATATCCCAGGTTAGCCGCGGTGCAATGGCATAGCGCTCCTCTTCGGCCGGGCCAAACTGGGTGTCGGCGGTGCTGGCAATACCGGTCAGGCGAAACGCTACCCGCTGCTCTGCGCCAATCGGCCCAGTGAGGTCAAAGGCGGCACTGCGCTGGTTATTATTGCCTACCCGAAAGCGTAGCTCACCACCTTGTTCAAATTCAGGGCGCTTACTGTTTAGCGCCACCACACCACCCGGTGACGCGCGGCCATAGAGCACCGAGGCAGGCCCGCGTACCACTTCAATGCTATCTAAAAACCACGGATCGATGCGCATCGTGCTATGGGAGTTGGCATCGCCCATCACTTTAAGGCCATCTAAGAAAGTGTTGCTCAAGCTGCCGTCAGAAAAGCCCCGTAGTACCAGGTAGTCGAAGCGGTTGGAGGCACCCACCTGGTTGCTGTAAACACCAGGCGTATAGTCAGTGGCGCGCTGAACGGTGTCTACCCCACGGTGATCCATCTGTTCGCGGGTAATGGTAGAAACGCTTTGCGGCGTTTCGATAAAAGGGGTGGTGACTTTAGTAGCCGCCTGCTGGGCGGTTACCGTCACAGTGCCTAGCGCTGTACTTGCCAGAGTACTTTCCTGCGTACTTGCCTGAGCGTGAACCGATGGTGCCGCGAGCGCCGCAATAACAGCGGCACTAAGTGGAGAGCGTAACAAACGGCGAGGCATAAAAGACATGGGGGCGTACCTGCAATGAGAAGCAATTAACTAATGTGTTAATGAGAATTATTGCGTTTAATTGTTTTGAAAAGGTATGCGCTATGCCAAAGAGGTTATGCGCGCTGCCAAAAAATGCAGAGCAGGGGAACTTACGGCAAGCAGTGGTGGGTAGTGCGTTATGGACAGTACGTTATGGACAGTACGTTAGCGACACTTGAAGGCCTCATGCGGCGTGACACCAAAGGCCCGCTTATATGCCGTAGCAAAGTTGCTGGCGTGGCGGTAGCCGCAGGCGTGGGCAGTTTGCTGCACGCTATAACCTTTGCGTAAGTACGTCTGAGCTTGGGTCAGGCGACAACGCCGCAGGTAGTCGAATATCGAGCAGCCGTAACAGCGCTGGAATTTGGTGCGTAGGCTGCTAGGGCTCATGGCGGCATTTCGGGCCAACTGCTCCAAGCGGTAATGCTGGTTGGGATAATGTTCGAGCTGCTGGCGCAAGCGCTCTAGGCGTTGGTGATCGCGATGAGAAAGGCCCAGAGGGGGGCTATCTTGTGTGTGTTGGTCGCCGGGCTCCAGGCAAGCGGCAGGCAGGCCATGAGCTAGTAGCTGGAGCGCGAGCCCTTGCCATAATAGGCACAGCCGTTCTTCTGACCAGTTCGACGTCAGCGCGGTTTCTAGGCTATGGCGCAGGAGTGGCGGTACTTGCCAAGTGTGGAGCAGTGGGGCCGCTGGAGGGGCAACGTTGACGGGTGAGGAAGGAAGCGGTTCGAGGCCATCCAGAATCGACACGTTAAGAGTGCGTAAGCGTTGTGGAGCCGGCTGGAAGACCTCAAGCCCGGTCTGCTGGTTGAAATGCGCACTGAAGGCGTCGCCCGCCTGCAATTGAAATGACTGATGGCCGAGCCCCACGTGGATACAACCCTCAAGTATCACACTGAGAAACCACGGAGCGGTACGACAGGAGGTAGAGGCATAGGCGTGCAGGACATCAAGATCGGAGTGCGTTACGCGTAGGGTCGGGGTGATCTCGATATCCATCACCCGCCCGCGAGCTATGCAAGGCGATGGAGAGCGGTCGGGCGCTTCGGGAAAGCGGTAATCGATCCCGAAGCGCTGACCAAGGGCCAGCAGGTCATTGGTAGTGATTGGCGCGAGTGTGTCGAGAGTCGCCATTCCCATTCCCATTCCCATTCCCATTACCCCGCTTTTGAGCGGCTGCCTGCGAGTAGCGGGGCGGTGCTTAATAGGCCATCGACCAGTTCAGGGTATAGGTACGCCCACGCCCCTGGTAGTCGTAGAGGTATTCTGGGCCGTAGTAGGGCGAATAGAACATAGCGGCCCGCTGGCCCCAGACGGTGGAGTACTGATCATCAAGTAGGTTCTGGATGCCCAGACTCACGGTGCCAAAATCGGTCTCCTGACTGAGCGATAGGTCGAGGGTGGTGTTGCCGTCAATCTCACGATCCGCGTCGTCTTTCAGGTCGAAAGTATGGCTGGCTTGCAAACGCGCCGAACGCACGTAGTCGGTCCAGCCGATAAAGGCCGTTGAAGAGGAGAGCGAAGCATAGCGGGCGTCACGCTTCTCCCACTCCCCTTGGTCGTTCTCCTGCTCGGAGCGCACCAAGTGTAGGGTGCCGCCGACCTCCAGGCCGTTGTCGAAGTAGCGAGTTACCGCGCTCTCGAGGCCAAAGTCGCGCTTCTTTTCGTCCACTACGCTGACGCTCAGATCCTGGGCGTTCTCTACCGCTTTGTCCGACCAAGCGTAGTAGAGTGCCGTTTGAGCCATCCAGTTACCCCCCTGGTAGCGCCAGCCTAGCTCCACCTGGTCTGTCTCGATGGCAGATAGAGGGTTGTTATCGACACTCACCTCGGGGCTCTTGCCGTAGTATTTGGCCGGGTCTGGCAGCTCGAAGCCTTGGCTAAACTGCAGCCAGTTCTGGTGACCGTTGCCGTAATCGTAGAGGGCGCTGGCATTCAATAGCGTGGCTTCGTAATCGTTCTGACCGCCGGGAATACCCTTGAAATCACCCACTTCGACATCCATATGCTGCTGCCGCAACCCTGCGGAGAGCTTAAGCGCCTCGGTAGCTTGCCAGTCACCTTGAACGAAGCCGGAAAGCCCGTCCACTTGATAGCCTGGATAGCGGGGCTCAACGCCCGAAGCCTGCTGCACCAGCCCTCCGGTAGTATCTGATACATCGGTATCGAACAGCATCTGGCTGGCATCGAATTTTTCGCGATCCAGGTCGAGCCCATAGGTCAATGAGATGTCATCACCCAGGCGCGACTCAAACAGCGCTTTAATACCGCTTAAATCAGTATTTTGTTGCGATGCACGAAACTGCAGGCCATCCGAGATAGGGTAAGGAAAGGCCTGGAAGCTGGATTCCTCTTCTCGGTGGAAGGCCTGTAGATAGAAGTTTTGCCCCCACAGATTAGCGTGGTGATAGTTGACGTTGACCAGCTTGCGGTCGGTTTCCGGATCGCGCTGTGAACGGTAGCCGTCGCGAATCTCGGCATCGTTCAAGTTGGGCGTGGCTGCGTCGAGGTTGGGAAAGTAAACCCCCCGGTTACCTTCGTAGCCGGAACGATACAGCTGGGCGCCCAGTTCCAGGCTCTGTTCGTCAGTCAAACGGAACGAGAGGTTGCCCAATACATCAATGCTGCGATTGTCCTGAAGGTCGGTCTGGGCAATATCGGGAAAGATCTCTTGGCCGCCGCCGTCGTAGTGACGGCCGTTGTCCACAATGGAGGTGCCCAGGTAGCCTTGAACCCGCTCGTTGCCGCCGCTGATTGATTGCGACAGACGTCGATCCATATCATCGCTGTTGTTGAAGCCTGTAGTAATGCCAGCTTCGGTGCGCCAGTTCAGGCCTTCTTCGCCTTTGCGCGTAATGATATTGATCAAGCCTCCCGTAGCACCGCCGCCATACAGGCTGCTGGCGCCGGAAAGTACTTCTACACGCTCAATATTGAAGGGATCGATGGCATCGAACTGACGGGAAAGCCCACGCGAACTGTTCAGAGATACGCCATCGATAAGCACCTGTACGCCCCGGCCACGCATGTTTTGCCCATAATTGGTGCGCCCTTGCGGTGCCAGATCCAGCCCTGGCACAAGCTGACCCAATGCCGTCTTTAGGTCTGCACCATTGCGGGTCTGCTGTTGCAGCATCTCTTTGTCAATCACCCATACCGCGCCAGGTATCTGACTGATCTGGGTCGGAGTGCGGGAGCCGACCACCACCAGGGTATCTTCAGCGTTTGCGTTTAGCGTGGATCCAGACGTTGTGTTTTGGGCGAAAACAGCGCCGGAAAAGCCTAGTAATAGACCCGTGCCAATGAGTGTAGCCGTTGAAGAAGACCAGTCAGACATGGTGAACAATCCGCGAGCAGTTAGGGAATAAGAGGCGGAGAGTATCACCACAACAGTCAAAGTCAATGATATTGATTCGTGTTTATTGATTCATGTTTGTTGATTGGGCAGGACGCTCATTACGTCATCAACATCAACCTATTAAGCCACCACTTAGTCGGCAATAGGCGTCGTCAACCTATTGCCGTCCGTTGTGGATTTAGGCGGGCTTGCTATCCTCTGAACCATCACTGCTCGGTTCAGGCGTGGGGGCGGGTGGTGCTTCTGCTTCGATGGGGGATGGGTGCGTTGAGGTAGAGGCTTCAACGGCGGCTTCAAGGCTGGCCACTTGGCGCTCTAAGGCTTCAACGCGTGAGCGGGTGCGCTGCAATACATCCATCAAAATATCAAAGTCTTCCCGTGACACCAGCTCCAGCCTGTCAAAGGCACCGCGTACTACTTGCTGTACGCCTTTTTGAATATCTTCAGGGGCTTGGGACGCGTTCTGTAAACGATCCCCAATTTGCTGGGCTAAACGGCTAATGCGATCTTGAGGCGCCATCGCTCTCTCCTTAAATGACCACGCATAAATGTTCACTGCTTATTAATAAGGATACGCAACCCGCTGCCGATACGCATGCATCGTTTGCAAATTAGCCTCTGGTCTCTCTTTCTCGGCGGCGTGCATCGAAATAGAGCGCCGCGTTTTTATTAATGTTCTTTTATGGTGCAAGCGGGTGGTGGCGGCGACTGCTAAGTCTTCCTTGCCACCGAATAGCCTTCGTTTTTATAAAACAACCTGCTGACTTATAAGAAAAAAAAATTGGGTGGCACGGTATGCGCATTAACGAGATAAGCAGTTAAGTCGGGCGGCATTGCCGCTACCTAATCCAGCAGGGGAGATCCGGGATGAAACTCATCACCGCTATCATCAAGCCATTCAAACTAGACGACGTTCGTGAAGCGCTCGCTGACAACGGCGTTCAGGGCATCACGGTGACTGAAGTTAAAGGCTTCGGTCGTCAAAAGGGGCATACCGAGCTGTATCGTGGTGCGGAGTACGTTGTCGACTTTCTACCCAAAGTAAAAGTTGAAGTGGCCGTAGACGACACCCGGCTAGAGAGCGTATTGGACGCGATCTGTAGTGCGGCTAACAGCGGCAAGATCGGTGACGGCAAGGTGTTTGTGACACCGCTTGAGGACGTTATTCGGATTCGGACAGGCGAACGCGGTGCAGACGCCGTTTGAAGCTGTTTTTTCGGATCATTTCTATAGTTCAACGGGGAACTTAAAATGAATGAGTTGACTGATCTGAGCTACGCGCTCGACACGTTTTACTTCCTAATTTGCGGCGTGCTCGTCATGTGGATGGCTGCTGGCTTCTCAATGCTTGAGGCTGGTCTGGTGCGTTCGAAAAATACCGCCGAGATTCTGACCAAAAATATCGCGCTATTTGCGATTGCTTGCACCATGTACTTGCTGGTGGGTTACTACATTATGTATTCCAGCAGCGCGGGGGGCTTCCTACCCAATCTTGGTTTCTTAATTGGCGCTGAAAACAGCATGGATGCAGTAACCGCAGGCGGTGAGGATGCACCTTACTACTCTATGCGCTCTGACTTTTTCTTCCAGGTCGTGTTTGTGGCCACTGCCATGTCGATTGTGTCTGGTGCGGTTGCCGAGCGCATGAAACTGTGGGCATTCCTGGCCTTCGCGGTGGTGATGACAGCCTTTATTTATCCGGTGTCTGGCTACTGGACATGGGGCGGCGGCTGGTTGTCTGAAGTCGGCTATTCCGATTACGCGGGTTCCGGCATTGTTCACTTAGCCGGTGCCGCGGCTGCCTTAGCGGGTGTCTTGGTGCTTGGCCCACGTAAAGGTAAGTACGGTAAAGATGGCTCTATCCACGCGATTCCAGGCGCCAACATGCCGCTGGCCACACTGGGTACCTTTATCCTTTGGATGGGTTGGTTCGGTTTCAACGGTGGCTCTGAACTGAAAATGTCTGACATCAGCTCTGCCAACAACGTTGCTCAGGTGTTTGTTAACACCAATGCGGCCGCTGCCGGTGGCGTGCTTGCCGCACTGATTCTTGCCAAGCTGTGGTTCCGTAAAGCGGACCTTACCATGGCGCTTAACGGTGCACTGGCTGGCCTTGTCGCGATTACTGCGGATCCTCTGTCACCCTCTGCGCTAGGCGCTGCGGTGATTGGGGCGGTGGGTGGCTTGATCGTTGTCGTTGCAATCGTCACGCTGGACAAGCTGAAGCTTGATGATCCCGTCGGCGCTATCTCGGTACACGGTGTGGTGGGTATCTGGGGCGTGCTGGCGGTTCCGATGACCAATGGAGACGCTTCTTTCGGCGCACAGCTGATCGGTATCGTTGGTATCTTTGGCTGGGTATTCGTTGCCAGCCTAGTGGTGTGGTTGGTGCTGAAAGCGATCATGGGTATCCGCGTTAGCGAAGAAGAAGAGTATGAAGGTGTCGATATTGCTGAGTGCGGTCTTGAAGCCTATCCCGAATTTAGCGTTAAGAAATAAGCTTACGCTAATTAAATGAGCTGGCGTGCTCTTTTGGCCTCCCCTAGCGGGAGGCCTTTTTGCCTTCGGGCATTGTTACAATCCATTGGCGCTGATTTTTTATTCTCTGCCTGTAGCGGTGTATGCTTAATGCTAACGGGCTTGGCTATCAGCAGTGTCCCGCCAACCTTTAATAAAAGGCCACCAAGCTAGAGGATGTCGCAATGAAATTGATCTCAGCCATTATCAAGCCGTTTAAGCTTGATGACGTACGCGAATCGCTCTCTGATATCGGCGTGCAGGGCATTACGGTAACGGAAGTGAAGGGCTTTGGCCGTCAGAAAGGTCACACAGAGCTGTATCGTGGTGCCGAGTACGTGGTGGATTTTCTGCCCAAAGTGAAGCTAGAAGTTGCGGTGGATGACGATATGGCGGAGCAGGTTATTGATGCCATTACGCAGGTTGCCAATACCGGCAAAATCGGCGATGGCAAAATCTTTGTCATGCCGCTGGAGCAGGTGATTCGTATTCGTACCGGCGAAACCGGCAAAGACGCGGTTTAATCGCGACGGGTGTTCGCAGCTTAAGGTTACCAAAAGCCCCGCTAAACTATCGGTTTAGCGGGGCTTTTTACCATAGCTTAGCAAGTGATTTTCCTGCCTTCGACTTGCTACTCTTTACCGTTGACGCCTTACTTCTCAACAAAGGCGCGTTCAATCACGTAATCACCCGGCTCGCCCATCCGCGGGGAAATATTCAGGCCCAGTTCGTCTAACAGTGCGCTTGTGTCGTCGAGCATGGCGGGGCTGCCGCAAATCATCGCGCGGTCTTGGCGCGGATCAATCGGCGGAAGACCGGTGTCTTCAAACAGCTTGCCGCTGCGAATGTGATCGGTCAGTCGTCCCATGGTGTGGAATTCTTCACGGGTAACCGTGGGGTAGTACACCAGCTTTTCGGCAATCTCTTCGCCTAAATATTCGTGAGCAGGCAGCTCTTTGGTAATAAAGTCGGCATAGGCAAGTTCAGATACTTCGCGCACGCCATGCACCAGTACCACTTTTTCAAAGCGCTCGTACACTTCTGGGTCTTGGATCAGACTCATAAACGGTGCAAGGCCTGTTCCGGTGGAAAGCATGTAAAGGTTGCGGCCAGGCAGCAGGTCATCGCATACCAGCGTGCCCGTAGGCTTGCGGCTGACCATAATTTGGTCGCCAACTTGAAGATGCTGCAAGCGCGAAGTGAGTGGGCCATCGGGTACTTTGATGCTGAAAAATTCCAGGTGGTCTTCGTAGTTGGGGCTGGCAATGGAGTAAGCGCGCATCAACGGTTTGCCGTTCACTTCCAGGCCAATCATCACAAACTGACCGTTTTTGAAACGTAGGCTACGCTCGCGAGTGGTGCGGAAGCTGAACAGGGTGTCGTTCCAGTGGTGAACGCTGAGGACTTCTTCCAGGGCAAACTTGCTCATGCTAACTCCTCCAATGGGCAGAGTGGCCTAAGCCTTGTCTGCCATATTCTAAAAAAGCATAAAAAATAGCTAAATATGTTGCTACCAATTCTAAATAAACCGCAATATATCTGTTAAGCAAATTATACTGATAACACTTATCTAAAAAATAGATATGCTGTCAAAACAACAGAGGTTGCCTCTATGCATTACACCCTGCGCCAGTTGGAGGTTTTTGTAGCCGTCGCCCAGCATGAAAGTGTTTCTCAGGCGGCGCGTGCCCTCGCTATGTCCCAATCTGCTACCAGTACGTCGCTAGCGGAGCTTGAGCGTCAATTTGACTGCCAGCTTCTCGACCGCATGGGAAAACGACTGAAGCTTAATGCGCTGGGCTTCCAACTGTTGCCAAAAGCGGTGGCCCTGCTGGACAGAGCCGAAGAGGTAGAGGAGCTGTTGCGTGGTCAGCAGGGCGTAGGTGCGTTGGATGTGGGCGCAACGCTCACCATTGGCAACTATCTAGCCACTCTGTTAATCAGCGATTTTATGCAGCGCTATCCCGGCAGTCGGGTGCGGTTGGCGGTGCGTAACACGCGCCACATTATTGAGAGCGTGCGCCAGCACTCGCTTGATTTAGGGCTGATTGAAGGGCAGTGCGACGACGATATGATTATTAGCCAGCCATGGGTAGAGGATGAGCTGTGCGTCTTCTGCTCGCCGCGCCACCCGTTGGCAGGCCGTGAGCATCTGGAACTGGATCAGCTGCTGCGAGAAGACTGGATTATGCGCGAGGAGGGCTCTGGCACCCGCATGACTCTTGAGCACGCTGCCAGGCATCGGCGTAGTCGGTTTAATACCCTGTTGGAGCTTGAACATACCGAAGGTATTAAGAGGGCAGTAGAATCAGGCCTAGGGATTGGTTGTGTGTCCAGGCTAGCGCTACGCGATGCTTTCCGGCGTGGCAGCTTAGTGCCTCTGCCCACACCGGAATTAGACTTAAAACGTCAGTTCACTTTCATCTGGCACCGCCACAAGTACCTTACCACGGGGATACGAGAGTTCTTGCGACTTTGCCGAGAGATGACCGCAGGTGCCAAGCGCAGCGACGATATTCCACTGCCGCCGATTCCTTAGTCACTCAATACGATGGCAAAGCGCTGGTTGAGCTGATGGTTAGAGGAGCCGAGGGGTGTTGAGACAGCTTAAAGCTGCTGATGGTGCCCTTAAGGTGATCAGCTTGCTCTTTCAGTTGTTCAGCGGCAGTGGTTGACTCTTCCACCATGGCAGCGTTCTCCTGGGTCATACGGTCAAGCTCAGACACGGCGATATTGATCTGTTTGATGCCATCGCTCTGCTCACTCGTGGCGGAGTTGATTTCCTCTAACACATCGGTGACGCGAGTGATATGAGCAACGATATCCTGCATGGTTGCGCCCGCGTTTTGCACTAATACAGTGCCGTTATTCACTCTGCTTTGTGAGTCTTCAATGAGCTTTTGAATATCGTTGGCGGCTTCACTACTGCGTCCTGCTAATTTGCGTACTTCATCAGCAACGACCGCAAAACCACGGCCATGCTCCCCTGCCCGGGCGGCTTCTACGGAGGCGTTAAGGGCCAGTAAGTTGGTTTGGAAGGCAATACTGTTCATTAGCGTGACGATTTCGCCAATTTTATGGGAGGCCTGGGAAATATCTTCCATCGTGGTAACCACATTGGCGACCACTTGCCCGCCTTCCTTAGCTACGTTCGTGGCCGTTTGAGATAGCTTATTGGCTTCTTGGGCCGATGCGGCAGTGTGCTCCACGGTGCTGGTGATCTGTTCTATTGAAGCCGAGGTCTGCTGCAGGCTAGAAGCCGCATTATCGGTACGGCGGGATAGATCCTGGCCGCCCAAGGCAATTTCATTCGCGGCATGGTGCACCGAGTCACTGCTGGTGCGTACATCGACCAATACCGCTTCCATTTTGCCCACAAAGCGGTTGAAAGCACCGCAGATCTGAGCCACTTCATCACTGCCCTGTTCGGGAAGTCGGCGGGTTAGATCGCCTTCGCCGCTGGCAATGTCATCCAGAGCATCACGCGCCCGCTCCAGGCCAGCGAAAGCACGCTTGAGCCACAAGCTCAACAGCAGAGCCGTGACAGCAATGATGACGATTAGCGTCAACAATGAAGACTTGAGAATGGCACGTAACCCGGCAGTGGCTTCATGCTCGTCGAGTGCCACGCCGAGTTCCCAGTCGGTTCCTGCGATGGGAGTCACCGAGAGTCGCTTATCCAGGCCATCGACGTTGATAGGCTCCCACGTGTCTGGCGCAGCACTTAGTTGTTCGATGGACGCAGGGGATAGGGTATCGCTAATTCGACTCAGCGGTTTGAGCTTCAGCGCCGCGTCGGGGTGAGCAATGACTGTTTCGCCGCCGCTACTTAGAAAGGCAAAACTCGAGGGCGTTGGCCGAATAGCGTTGACCTGACTGACTAGGTTGTCGATGACGACATCGCCGCCGATTACCCCATACAAACGGCCATTACGCTTGACTGGCGTAGCAAAGCTAACCACAAGCTGATTGCTATTAGCGTCCACGTAAGGCAGCGAGACGATCGTACGATCCTGCTTTGTTGCTGCTTGGTACCATTCGCGCTGGCGTGGATCAAAATCACTGCCTGGTACCCAGCCATCGGACGAAAGGTGGCGTCCATCGGATTGGCCGAAAAATGCCGTTAGGAAACCGCCTGACTCTGCTAACTGGACAAGTGGCGCAAGCGGATCATTATCGATCACGGGTGTGCGAGCTGCTTCTAGTATGGCGACTCGGGCATCAACCCACTCCTCAATGGCCAGGGCGTTACCCTGTGCAATAGAGGCCAGCTGCTGAGTTACCTGCTGGTCATTATGTGTTTGCAGGGTTAGGTAGCTGACTGAGGCATTAATAGTCAGTGCTAGCGTAATTACCATTAACGTGATGATAAGAATACGCAAGCGTAGGGACGACAGCATGAATATAGTCTCGCTAGTTAGGAAAGCTAAGGCCTAAAACAGGCCACTTTTTAGGTACTATCTTTTACGTACTATCTGTTACGCACCATCTGTTGCGTACTATCTGCAGCCCTACTATCGGCACCAATGCCTACGACTTTAGGCGTATGCTTAAGATTGTGTTGTTATAAGCTCGCAACGGGGAAGACATGCTCTGGAGTAAACTGAGCTAAGGCAGGATGGATAACGAGGTGAGCCTCGCAATGAGACCGGGCAGGATAATGACCGCCGAAGTTCAGCAGAGCGATAAACCTGCGCTACTGCCGATCTCCTGGCGGTCTGGTTGAATCGCCGTTTAGTACTGTGACTGTGCCAGCATTGGCGCAGGCAGTGTGTGCTGGCTCTGTGTATGGCGGCTGTCATGTGCTTCAAGGGTGAAGCCACCCACCAGTGCATCGAGCCGATCCGCCTGATCTTTTAGCTGTTCGGCGGCGGTGGTGGACTCCTCCACTAGGGCTGCGTTTTGCTGAGTCATCTGGTCTAGATCGGTGACGGCAATGCTTACCTGACTAATACCATCGTTTTGCTCGCGCGCGGCCGTGCTGATATCGCCGAGCATTTGAGTAACGCGCGTCACGCTTTGAGCCAGTTCATGCATAGCCGCTTCGGCATCACGCACCATTTGGGTGCCGCTTTCTACCTTGCCTGCCGAGGCATCGATACGTTGGCGAATATCTTTGGCGGCGTCGCTGCTGCGCGAGGCGAGTTTGCGTACCTCATCAGCCACGACGGCAAAACCACGACCATGCTCCCCTGCACGTGCAGCCTCTACGGATGCGTTTAGCGCCAACAGGTTAGTTTGAAAAGCGATGCCATCAATAACACTGACAATGCTCTGAATTTCATCAGAGTTGGTGCGAATATCCGTCATCGTAGCGACCACCTGCTCAAACGCACTGTCAGTACGAGATGCTAGCTCCGAGGCGGTTTGGGAAAGCCCGCTGGCTTCCTGAGAGGCATGGGTGGTGTGGCCAACGGTACTGCTGATCTCTTCCATGGCTGAAGAGGTCTGCTGCAGGCTGGCGGCGGCCTGCTCGGTGCGCCGAGATAGGTCTTGCCCTCCTTGGGTAATCTCATTGGCCGCATGGTTTACGGCTTCGCTGCTGCGCCGTACATCCAGCAAAATGGTTTGGATTTTCTCTGCGAAGGCATTGAACTGTTCTGCTACCGCTGCGCTCTCGTCGCGGCCATGAACTGGCAAGCGTTGGGTAAGGTCTCCATGTCCGGTTGCGATCTCTTCCATCCGGTTGGCCAGGCGTTTAAGAGGGCGTGCGATTCGTCCACCAATCCACCACAGTGCGCCGACACCGATAGCTGCCAGTAATAAGCCCACCAGCGTCATGCCCAGCGTGTTTTGCTGACGCTGCTCGCTGAGCACGTCTTGCAAGGCGTTCAGTTCGGCCAGTACCACTGACTCGGGAAGCTGCAGTACCAGCACCCAGGGCTGATCGGTATTGCCAAGGGCAATAGGCTGATAACGCTGGAACATACCGTCGGCCATGCTGCTGTGTAGGCTGCCCTGCGTTGTGGCCTGCTCAATACCTGCCAATAGCGTGTCACTTAGCGAATCGCTAGCGGGTAAGCCCAAGGCTTCTTTGCCAGCGGTATCTGCTACCAAGCCGCCACGTCCTGCCACCAGTGTCATCCGGCCAGCGCCATTATAAAGCGCCTGGTTGGCGTCGTTTAACAGGGTTTGGATAAAGTTAAGCGCCAAATCAATCCCTGCCACACCACGAAATTCGCCATCTACCAAGATCGGCGCGTTGAACGAGGTGACTAGCTGGGTTTCACCGCCGAAGTCGTAAGCTGCGGGGTCGATAATACAAGGAGCTAAGGTTTCCTTCGGACACAGGTAGTACTCACCTTCGCGCACGCCGCTTGCCAGGAGTGCTTGGCTCTCGATGTCCTCACCTAGCGGTAGTATCGCCAGCTCACCATCATCAGTGCGGTACCACCAAGGCATAAAGCGGCCGCTGCCGTCATGGCCGTAACGCTCTTCACCCGCGTAGCGAGCGTCATCTCCAAAAGCGTTGGGCTCCCAGCCAATATAGGCATCCAATAGGTCAGGGTTGTCGGCGACGGTTTGGCGTACAAGGTTTGATAGCTGCCGGCGGCTTAAGTAGAGCGCGCGTTGGCCCTCTGCATCTTCCATGCCCATCAACGCATTGGTTGTGGCTAGCTGGCTGGCCAGCGTCATCGCTTTGCCCAGCTCGCGCTGAATGCGCTGGCCTTCCGCTTCGGCAATAGCATTTAGGCGGGCATCCAACGCGCTTTCCATAAGCTCACTGGTGTGGTCATCCACGGTTTGTTGGGTGTGAGAGGCGGCTACCAGGTTATACACCACTAGGGCGGCCACAATGGCTAACAGGCAAGGGCCTGCTAATGCCACGACAAAAGAGCGTAACGAGCGAAAATGCATAGTGTAATCCCTAGGCGATGTGGAGACGTTGGCTGTTAGGTGCTTGGTAGGGCACTTGCAAAGCAGGCGAAGCAGTATGGGACAGTTTAAAACTGCTGATAGTCCCCGCGAGATGCTCCGCTTGTTCTTTCAGCTGTTCGGCGGCGGTGGTGGACTCTTCAACCATGGCAGCGTTTTCTTGGGTCATACGGTCCAGCTCGGCAACGGCAATATTGACTTGATTAATGCCGTCGCTCTGCTCGCTAGTGGCTGCGTTAATTTCCTTCAATACATCGGTAACACGGGTGATATGGGCAACAATATCCTGCATCGTTGCCCCCGCATTTTGTACCAGAGAGGTGCCATTGTTGACTTTGCTTTGTGAGTCTTCGATAAGCTTTTGAATATCGTTGGCAGCTTCGCTGCTGCGGCCCGCCAGTTTGCGGACCTCGTCGGCCACTACCGCAAAGCCACGGCCATGCTCGCCTGCGCGGGCCGCTTCTACTGAGGCGTTGAGTGCCAGCAGATTGGTCTGGAAGGCAATGCTGTTCATCAGCGTGACAATCTCACCAATTTTATTAGAGGCTTGAGAAATGTCTTCCATTGTTGTGACGACATTGGCCACCACTTGGCCGCCTTCCTTCGCAACGTCTGATGCTACATGGGAGAGCTGGTTGGCTTGTTGGGCGGATGCGGCAGTGTGTTGAACGGTGCTAGTGATTTCCTCGATTGACGCAGATGTTTGCTGCAGGCTTGCGGCAGCGTTATCGGTACGGCGTGATAAATCCTGACCACCCATGGCAATTTCGTTGGCCGCGTGATGAACCGCTTCACTGCTCGTGCGAACATCAACCAATACGGCTTCCATTTTGCCGACAAAACGGTTGAACGCGCTGGCAATTTGGGTCACTTCATCGTTGCCTTCTTCTGGCAAACGTAGGGTTAAGTCGCCATCTCCCGAGGCAATGTTATCCATCGCGTTGCGCACGCCAAGCAGTCTACGCAGCATCAATGAAAGCAGGATTCCAAATATAACGGCGGTGATGGCCGCGACAATCAGCAAAGTGATAATCGAGGTAGTCGCAATGGCACGCAGGCCAGCGGTGGCTTCGTGCTCATCAAGCGCTACGACTAACTGCCAACCACTGCTGCCGCCCACTGTGCTGCCCATCAGCAGCTTGCCACTGTTTTGCAGTTCAAGCGCCTGAGGCTCTTCGGCCTGGATAATCTTAGCTAAGCTGTCGTTGGTTAGATCGCGGCTCAACACTGAGGACGGCTCAAGCGTTAACGCGGCGTCGGGATGCGCGACGAGCGTGCCATCTTGTGTTGCCAAGAAACCAAAGCTTGAAGGTGTCGGGGCGATACTGTCCACGATATCAATGACATCCTCAATGGTGATGTCTGCGCCAATGACCGCAGCAAGCTGCCCGTTACGGTAGAAGGGGCGTGCAAAGGTAACGATTAATCCCCCTGTTTGGGCATCGACATAAGGCGTTGTGATAATGGTGTCTTTGGCGTTGGCAGCGTCTTGATACCAGGGGCGTTGGCGAGGGTCATAATCACTAGGTGGCTGCCAGTTATCAGAAAAAATAGCATCGGACGTAGAGGGATAAGCTAGATAGGCAGTCATGAAGCTCCCAGAATCCGCCAACTGACGCAATGCGGCAAGCGGGTCGCTGCTGCTAACCGCATCGTCCATGCTGGCCAGCATGGTATAGCGAGCGTTAAACCACTCATTAATCGCCTGGGTGTTACCGTTAACGACGGCACTGAGATTGCGACTTACTTGTTGATTATTATGATGCTTGACGGTGGTGTAGCTGGCTATGCCATTAATGATGAGGGCTACAATAATGGCCGTGAGGGCGGCTAGTAAGATGCGGGCTCGTAGGGAGGAAAACATGGTCGCTCTCTAAATCGTCAGGGGTCTGACGACTATCGGCAAGAACGACCACTTCTTTAGTAGAAAAGCGTGCTTAATAGCGCAACATGAGTGACGTAGAGAGCATTAGCGTAGGTCGCTAACGGCGTTTTGAATATCGGCCAGGGAGGCTTTACTCAAATCTTTTGAAAGCGTGTGAATAACCAACTTGTGGGTGGTGTTATCAAGCTTCTCTCGCAGTAGCCCAAGAAATTTCGGCGGCGCGACCATAATAAGCTTTTCCATGCTGTTATCGACGCGTGCGTCATATAAGCGCTTGGCAACTTCTTTGGCAAACAGCTCATTTTCATGCTGCGAGGCGGCACCCTCCTCTCCTGACGAGCGCGATGAGGTTGACGTAGATTCATGAACATCGGCACCGCGGCGGTCGGTGATTAAATCACCTTCGTGCAGCCTGCCTGCTGCGTGTACAAGGCTCTCATGCTCAGTGAGATTCAACGCATCACGGGTGAAAATACGTGCGCGGGCGGCGTCAGCTACCACGATATAGGTGGTCATCGTCGTACGTCCTCCTTGTCGTTAGTTACTCTCTAACCATGGCAAGCATTTGCCGTTTGGTCAAACACTTGCGTAGCGTTAGAGCATCTCTGGGAGCGTTAAAGTACGGTGTTAAATTTAAAGCACTGTGTGGTGTTTAAAGTACCCTGCTGCGTAACAGACTCGTAATGGCTTCGCCAATCAGTACTAAGATGATAATCGCGATCAAAATAGTAGCGACTGTCGGCCAAGCAAAGGTGTCGATAGCGCCTTGCAGAATCACGCCTATGCCACCTGCGCCAACGAGCCCCAGCACCGTGGATTCCCGGATGTTGATATCCCAGCGCAGAATCACAATGGCAAAAAAGGCTGGCATCACCTGGGGCACAATGGCGTAGGCGACCACTTTTGCTTTTGAAGCGCCGGTGGCTTCCATCGCCTCTACCGGCCGGCGGTCAATTTCTTCAATGGCTTCACCCATTAATTTGCCAATAAAACCGACTGAGCGAAACACAATCGCCAGAATCCCTGCTAATACGCCGGGGCCAAAAATAGCCACGAATAACAGCGCCCATATAATCGTATTAACCGAGCGGCTGGAGACCAGAATAAAGCGCCCCAGCCATAGGCAGGCACGATTGGGGGTGGTGTTCTGGGCGGCGATATAGGCGACCGGCAAGGCGAGAAAAATAGTCAGAAATGTGGCTAATGTCGCGATATGCACGGTTTCCAGTAGCGCGTTCAGAATGTTGCTTAACCCGGCAGTGCTGGGTGGCCACATGCGCCCAGCCAAATTAGACATTTGATTGGGCGCATCCCAAACCCAGGGCCAGAAAATATCAATATCGCGAACCGCCCAGAACACCAGCATCAGTGTGCCTAGCAGTACAGCGTAGCGGATTAAGCGTTCTTTACGGTCGTAGCGATGCCAAACACGGTCGGCAAGTTGCTGAGCGTGATCTACCATATTTTTTTCCTCACCCAGCCGCTGATGCCTTCACTCAGTAAAATAACCGCAATAATGACCAGTAGAATCGCAAAGGCGAAGTCGTAATCATAGCGGCCAAAGGCATTCATTAATGTGCCACCAATACCGCCTGCACCGACGATGCCGACTACCGCAGAGGCGCGTAGGTTGCTATCAAGCTGGTACATCGATAGGCCGACCTGGCGGGGCAATATTTGTGGAAAGACGGCGTAATAAAGCGTGGCAATGTAGCCTGCTCCTGCCGCGCGCATGGCTTCTACCTGCCCCCAGTCAATCTCTTCGATCTCTTCTGCTAGCAGCTTTCCAACAAAACCGATGGAGTAGAGCGTCAGCGTTAAAATACCTGCCAGCGGTCCAAAGCCAACGGCCGCCACGAATAAAATAGCCACGATAACGGGGTGAAAGCTGCGCGAGATAATAATGACCGCGCGGCCAATCACGTAAATGGGCATCGGGGCAATGTTACGAGCGGCCATCACCGCAAAAGGAATCGATAAAAAAACGCCTAGCAATGTGGCGAGAATGGCAATTTGGAAGCTCTCTTTAAAGCCTGTCAGGAGTAGCTCGTAACGTTCCAGACTGGGGGGAAAGCCGCCGCTAAAGATACGCGCTGCCCGTGGTAAGCCTTCTGAAATGCGCGCCCAGTTAAACGGCAAAGAGCCGAAAGCCCACACCAGATAAATCGCAGCGACAATGAAAATGCCGTAGCGGATGATGGGGTTGGCAATGAATGGCGGTTTTTTCCAGGTGCGTGGGGGAGACGGGGCGTCAGACGGCGTCATGTCGTGGCTCCTCAGCATGGTCACCGGGCTGCTCAGTAGTAGCGTCATCAGGCGCTTCAATACCACCATAAATGGCATCAAGAGCGTCTTTGTTGAAGTCTGCAGGCACTCCATCAAAAATCATTTTGCCGTGGCGTAAGCCGACAATGCGCTCAGTGTAGGTTTTTGCCTGCGCAACGTTATGAATATTGATCAACACCGGTAGCGAAAGCTCACTGGCAAGGCTCTGCAGCAGTATCATTATTTGCTCGGACGTGCGCGGGTCGAGTGATGCCGTTGGTTCGTCGGCCAGCAACAGGTCGGGCTCTTGCATCAATGCCCGCACCACCCCGACACGCTGGCGCTCACCGCCAGAAAGCTCATCGGCACGTTTATTGGCGTAATGAGCAATCCCAACGCGCTCCATAAGGGTAAATGCGCGCTCTATATCGGCTTGAGGGTAGCGACGCGAGATTGCTTGATAGAGATTAACGTAGCCAAGCCGCCCGGCCAGTACGTTCTCCATAACGGTGAGGCGATCAAGTAAGTTAAACCCCTGGAAAACCATGCCAATTTTGCGCCGGGCACGGCGTAACTCAGCGCCTTTCACATTCACCAGTTCGGTGCCGTTGAGTTTGATAGAGCCCGATGTAGGTTCTACTAAGCGATTGATGCAGCGAAGCATGGTGCTTTTACCGGCACCGGATGCGCCGACAATCGAAACAACGCTGTTGCCCTCTACTTTAAGGTCGAGTCCTTTCAGCACTGCCTCGTTGTGGCCATAACGCTTGACCAGATTGGTAATTTCCAGCATGTAATTGTTTCCATCGAAAGGCGAATAATCGCGCCGCCGGAGGCGGCGCAATCGCTATTACTCTAGGTTTTCTCGTGTATAGCTCACGTCATTAGCTGCCTGGATGGTACGAATCACTTGCCAGTTATCTTGGTAATTAATCGGAATAAACTTTTCGACGCCTTCAAACTCTTCGCCAAGCTCGGTGCCGACGAAATCGAAGGTAAAGAAGGCTTCCTCGATTTTTTCTACAAGATCCGGGTGTAGGTTATGGGCGTAGTTATAGGAGGTCGTGGGGAATCGATCAGATTCGTAGATCAGACGTACATCCTCCTCATCGTAAAGGCCGCGTGCTGCCATACGTTCGACCACTTCAGAAGCCACCGGCGCGGCATCGTAGTCTCGTGCGACGACGCCCAGCATCGATTGGTCATGGCTGCCCGAGTAAACGATTTCGTAATCCTCTTCGGGGGTGATGCCAAGCTCTGGCAGTAAGGCACGCGGCGCTAGATTGCCGGAGTTGGATGTAGGTGAGGTGTGGGCAACACGCTTGCCCTTGAGGTCTTCCAGGCTTTCAATGTCTGAATCTGCGTGGGTAAAGAGCTGCAGGGTGTAGCCGAACTGACCATCATCAGACCCCATCAGTGCGAAGGGCACCGCGCCTGCCAAGTTAACGGCAAAAGGCGTCGGGCCGGTCGAGAAGCCAGCAATGTGTAAGCGCCCGCTGCGCATGGCTTCGACTTGTGCGGCGTTAGATTGAACAGCAAAGAAACGCACATCGCGTTCGGTGACCTCGGATAGATGATCAATAAAGGGCTGCCAGATATCCGAATAAATGGCCGGGTCTTCTACCGGGGTATAAGCAAAAATAAGCGTGTCTGGGTTCGCCCATTCAGACTCGTCACTTGGCCGATCAGCCACCATGTCGCCGTTTTCATCGCAGTACATTGGGTCCAGGTCGCCACGCTCGCACTCTGCTAAAGCATGGGTAGAGAGGAGTGCGAAGGGGAGCAGTGATGCAGCCGCTAGCATGGCAAGCGGGCGCTTGCAGAAACGTGATGTTTCCATAGTTAGCCTCTTATGTGCGTTATTTTTGTGTTGTGCTATCCACTATCGAATTCAGCGCTTCTTTTACTGCGCGTACGTTTCGCAAGTGGACATTTGTAGCGCTAGATGTTTATTTTTCGAAAACGATCTCTTTCAATCTAGGGTTTATTACGAAGATATGTCAAACACTTTCACAGCCGCCTTCTACCATTGGCGAAATCGCTATCTGTTGATGCGCCATGGCCATAGCCAAGCGAACGAACAAGGCCTCATTATTAGTTCGCCTGGGCGTGGTCTTTGCGACTTCGGCTTGTCGCCTCTGGGCGAAGAGCAGCTCTCAACAGTCGTTGCACAATGGTGTTGGCCGACGCCCACCAAGGTGCTGCACTCAGACTTTTTGCGGACAACACAAACCGCTGATCGAGTCGCTGCAGCGTTTGGCTTAACGCTGGAAAAAGAGGAGCGCCTTCGTGAGCGTTACTTCGGTGAACTCGATGGCCAATCGGATAAGCATTACCCTGACGTCTGGGCGTTAGATGCCCAAGATGCTGACCATCAACAGCGTCAGGTGGAGGCGGTTAGTCACGTCGCCAAGCGGATGTGTGCAGTGATTGAGGAGCTAGAGCGCCGCTGTGAAGGCGAGACGGTACTGGTGGTGAGCCATGGCGATCCACTACAGATACTGCTCACAGCTCTCGCCAATAAACCACTCATGCAACATCGCGAGCAACCTGCCCTGCAGCCTGCCAGTATCACTCCGCTGGGCAGTTAGTCAGTTTCTGGTGCGGTTGGCAGTGGTTATGGGAGAGCGGGCAATGAATCGGCATCGTTGCAGATAACAATGGGCCTTCGCTGAGGCCCATTGCTTTATTAACTACTTTACCAATTGCGTTACTTAGTGCCCCAGAATCTGGCTTAAGAATAGCTGGGTACGTTCTGACTGCGGGTTATTGAAGAACGGCTCAGGCGCGTTTTCTTCGATGATTTGCCCTTGGTCCATAAAAATCACCCGGTCGGCGACGGTTTTGGCAAAGCCCATTTCGTGGGTCACACACAGCATGGTCATGCCTTCATTGGCAAGCTCGACCATGACGTCTAGCACTTCCTTGATCATTTCTGGGTCAAGGGCCGACGTTGGTTCGTCGAAGAGCATGACGTCAGGGTGCATGCACAGTGAGCGGGCAATGGCGACCCGCTGCTGCTGGCCGCCGGAAAGCTGACCCGGGTACTTAAGCGCCTGTTCGGCAATACGCACCCGTTCCAAGTACTGCATGGCCATTTCTTCCGCCTCGCGGCGTGGCTTTTTTTGCACCCACATGGGCGCGATACAGCAGTTTTCCAGCACGGTTAAGTGAGGAAAGAGGTTGAAGTGCTGGAATACCATGCCCACGCTACGGCGAATTTGCTCGATACGCTTAACGTCTTGGGTAAGCGGTACGCCGCCTACCACGATATCGCCTTGCTGATGCTCTTCCAGGTGGTTAATACAGCGAATCAAGGTTGATTTGCCCGAGCCTGAAGGCCCGCAAATAACGATACGCTCGCCGCGTTTTACTTCCAGGTCGATATCGCGCAGCACGTGGAAATCACCGTACCATTTATTAACGCCGCGCATTTCAACCATCAGATCCGAAGTCGGGGTGCCAGAGATGTCGGTAGCTGCTTGAGTCATGTCTTTATCCTGCTAAAAAATCGTTAATAAAAGCGGCGTTAGCGCTTATGACCGGTGTGTAGCTTGCGCTCTAAATACTGGCTATAGCGCGACATGCTGAAACAGAAGACCCAGAACATGAAGGCGGCAAAGACATAGCCTTCCAGCGAGAAGCCCAGCCAGCGTGAGTCGGCTAGTGCCGCTTGCACGATCCCCAATAGGTCAAATAGCCCGATGATCATGACCAGGGTGGTGTCTTTAAACAGCGAAATGAAGGTATTGACGATGCCAGGAATCATCATTTTCAGCGCCTGGGGAAGCACTATCAGCCCCATGCGCTTCCAGTAGGTCATACCGAGCGCAGCAGCAGCTTCTTCCTGGCCCTTTGGAATGGCTTGCAGGCCACCACGAATAACCTCGGCCATGTAGGCGCTTTGGAATAGCGTTAGGCCGATCAGTGCCCGCACTAAACGGTCTACATTCATCTCAGAAGGTAGAAAAAGCGGCAGCATTACCGAGGCCATGAATAGCACCGTAATCAGCGGTACCCCACGCCAGAACTCGATAAAGACGACGCAGAAGCTTTTCACGATGGGCATGTTGGAGCGTCGCCCCAACGCCAGCACAATACCGATAGGCAGTGCGCCCACCATACCGACGGTCGCCAGCAGCAGGGTTAGCAGCAAGCCACCCCAGCGATGTGTAGGCACGCGAGGCATGTCAAAGTAGCCGCCGTGCAGCAGCACATAGGCAACGATGGGGAAGCCGATAAGAGCGAATATCGCCACCCAACGTTTGAGGGGCAGGCGTGGAATGGCGAGCCAGGCTATCAGCGTAAAGAAACCAGCAAAGACGATGTTGGCTCGCCAGATTTCCTCACGGGGATACAGACCGTAGATAAATTGGGTTAAGCGTGCATTAATGAAGACCCAGCAAGCCCCTTCCCGAGAACAGTCATCTCGTGTGGTACCGATCCAATCGGCATTCAAAAACGCCCACTGAACGGTGGGAACGACAAGCAAATAGAGTATGTAAAGCCCGATAAGAGTAAGGAGGGTATTGATCGGACCATTGAACAGATTGGCACGCAGCCAAGCAACTGCCCCAACAGAGCTACTGGGAGCTGGCCGCCCTTTAATGATTATTTGATTATGGATCATGGAAATATCCTCACCGTCGGCCTAGCGTTCAACCAGTGCCACTCGGGCGTTGAACCAGTTCATAAACATGGACACCAGCAGGCTGATGGTTAGGTAGACCGCCATGGTCATCGCAATAACCTCAATGGCTTGGCCGGTCTGGTTCAGCGTGGTACCTGCAAATACCGAGACAAGGTCGGGATAACCGATGGCGGTTGCCAGCGACGAGTTCTTAATCAAGTTCAAGTACTGGCTGGTTAGCGGTGGAATAATGACGCGCAGTGCCTGAGGAATAACCACCAGACGAAGTACCAAGTTGCGTGGCAGGCTTAGCGCCTGGGCGGCTTCTGTTTGCCCGTGCGAAATTGCCTGAATACCAGAGCGGACAATTTCGGCAATAAAGGAGGCGGTATAAATCGAAAGTGCCAGCCAAAGTGCGAGGAACTCAGGGATCACCGTAATACCGCCACGGAAATTAAAGCCGCGTAGTTCCGGCATTTCCCAGGTAACCGGCACGCCAGTAGCAACGAGCACTAATAGCGGTAAGCCAAAAATCAGCACAAATGATATCCAGTAAGCCGGCAGGCGTTTACCGGTGGCTTCGTGGCGACGCTTGTTCCATATCACCAGGGCAATACTGGCAACAATGGCGATAAGGAAGGTAAGCGGGATCAAGCCAAAGCCAGACTCAAACAGCGGTTGGGGTAAATACAGTCCGCGTACGTTGAGAAAGATGACTTCACCAAATGCCAGGCTATCTCTGGCGCTTGGCATCGTGCGTAATACCGCAAAGTACCAGAAGAATATTTGCAGTAGCAGCGGGATATTGCGGAAAGTTTCGATATAGGCAGTGGCTAAGCGCGCTAGCAGCCAGTTAGGCGACAGGCGGGCGATGCCCACAATAAAGCCAATGATGGTCGCGGCCAATACCCCTAGGCCACCCACCAGCAACGTATTCAGTAAGCCGACCAAGAAGGTGCGGCCATAAGTGCTTTGAGATGAGTAGTCGATCAGACTCTGCACAATCCCAAAACCTGCGGTGTTGCCCAAGAAACCAAACCCAGTGGTGATACCACGTGCGGATAAGTTGTCTTGGACATTACCGACAATGTAGAACAAAAAGGCTGCCACAGCGGCGACGAGGAGTAGCTGGAAAATAAGCGCACGTTTGGCGCGATCTCGCCAAAACGGCGGCTTGTGGCCAGCGGGACGAGTGTTAGGACTTACGGACATGGAAGGCGTCTCCGCGATACGGACGGTCAATCAAATGGCCCGCCGATGCCCTTGGAAGCATGGAGCGGCGGGCCGGGGTCAAACGAGACGCTTAGCGAATCGGCGGTGCGTACTGGAAGCCACCTTGGTTCCAGAGGGCGTTAACACCACGTTCAATTTCAAGTGGAGAGCCCATGCCGACGTTGCGCTCAAAGCTTTCGCCGTAGTTACCGACTTGGCTGAGGATGTTGTAGGCCCAATCGGCTTCTAAGCCCATGCCTTCACCATAGTTGCCATCTTGGCCAAGTAGGCGGGCAACATCAGGATTCTCAGAGTTGAGCATCTCTTCGGCATTTTCACTGGTGACGCCATACTCTTCGCCGTTAATCATGGCGAATAGCGACCACTTCACGATGTTAAACCATACATCGTCGCCTTGACGTACAACAGGGCCCAGAGGCTCTTTGGAAATAATGTCGGGTAGAATGACCGCGCTGTCCGGGTCATCTAGCTGAATACGCAGTGCCGCCAGCTGAGAGGTATCCGAGGTCAATACATCACAGCGCCCAGACTGGAAGCCGCCCACGGTTTGTTCAGAGGTATCAAATACAATGGGGTCGAACTGCATATCGTTGGCGCGGAAGTAGTCGGCTACGTTGAGTTCGGTCGTGGTGCCAGACTGAATACAAATAGCGGCACCATCCAATTCGCTGGCACCACTAAGCCCCAGATCGCGGTTAACTAGGAAGCCGATACCGTCGTAAAAGGTCACGCCAGTGAAGTTAAGGCCCAGGGTAGTGTCACGAGTGGTGGTCCAAGTGGTATTACGTGATAGTACATCGACTTCGCCAGACTGAAGGGCTGTAAAGCGCTCTACGGCGTTCAGGGAAATATAGTTCACCGCATCAGCATCACCGAGAACGGCGGCGGCAACGGCACGACATACATCAACGTCGAGTCCTTGCCAGTTACCTTCATCGTCCGGGGCAGAAAAACCTGGCAGGCCATCGCTGACGCCGCACTGAACAGCGCCGCGTTCCTTCGTGTCTGCTAACGTATCAGCCTGAGCAGTGGCGACACCGGCCAGCGTGATAGCACCCGCGGAGGCCAGCAGTACCAAGTGTTTCTTATTCATCATGGTCTTTCCCCTTACTCGATTTAATGTCGTTATGCATGCAGATGCATGACACTAAAAGCTAGCAAGGAAGGTGCCAGAAAGGATATGTCGTCAAATTCAGCGCTTTTCAACGCAAAATCCCTGCTGTATACGAAAGTATTGGTGCAAAAAGAAACATTAGCGACTAGTGATTGCTCTATTTTAATGCGTAGTCGCTAATGTGACTGCTAGCTTAAAAAAAGGTAGCTCAGCGTTATGAATTAACGAGCTTAAAGGATGGACAAGATTAACGAATAGGCGGTGCGTATTGAATGCCACCATCTTTCCACAAGGCGTTTAAGCCTCTGGCAATCTTGAAGTCGGAGTCGGCACCAACGTTTCTATCAAAGATATCGGCATAGTTACCCACCTGCTTGATGATTTGGTACGCCCAGTCAGAATTGATACCCATTGGCTCGCCGAAGTCACCATCTTGGCCAAGCAAGCGCATGACATCAGGGTTTTCCGAATTAAGCTGTTCATCTACGTTAGCTTGTGTAATGCCCAGCTCTTCCGCATTTAGCATGGCAAACAGCGACCACTTCACAAGATTGAACCATTGGTCATCATTTTGACGAACGGCTGGGCCCAGCGGCTCTTTCGAGATAATTTCAGGGAGCACGACCGCCATGTCGGGATCAGCAAGCTGCATCCGCTGGGCATACAGCTGGGAAGCGTCAGAGCTTAAAACATCGCAGCGGCCCGCTTCAAAGCCGGCAATCGACTGCTCGGGCGCATCAAAAACGACAGCATCATAAGTCATACCGTTGATGCGGAAGTAATCAGAAAGATTGAGTTCGCTGGTGGTGCCAGACTGGGTGCAAACTGCTGCGCCATCAAGCTCTTTGGCGCTTTGCACGCCTAGATCGCTGGCCACCATAAAGGCTTGGCCATCGTAGTAACTCACGCCGGTAAAATTCATCCCCATTGTTGTGTCACGGCTTGAGGTCCAAGTTGTGGTGCGTGATAGCACATCGACTTCGCCAGACTGCAGCGCGGTAAAACGCTCTACTGAGTCGAGCGGCACGAAATCTACTTTTGTCGCGTCGCCAAGCGCCGCGGCGGCAATAGCACGGCACACATCAGTATCCAGGCCTCGGTATTGGTCGTCGTCATCTAATGACGAAAAGCCTGGCTGGGCAGCGTTAACGCCACAGCGCACGCTGTCGCGCTCCTGAACGGTTTCCAGCGTGCTGGCCATAGCCATCGCCGGTACTAAAACACCAATTCCTACTCCCAACCAACGAACGGTTTTCATTTGTTATTCCTTAACGTGAAAGGGCTAGTAAACGTAAGCATATAAAAAGCCGAGCAATGCTCGGCTTTTTGGCTATGCGCAGACGCACTGTTATGCGAAGGCTTTACGCATAAAAGGCGGCAGCGATAGTGCACCACGGTGAGCATCACTAGTGTAGTACTGTAGCGGCATTTGATGCTCAGCGGCAGCCTGTTCGCGGAAGCTTTCAACGCTGGTCGCTTTACCGGCCAACGTGACACTCCACCAGCCTGAAGGGTAAACCGGCTGGGGGAAGGGCAGTGTGGCCACGCTATCAAAGCCCGCCTCACGCATGTCGTTACGCAGTTCACGAATGATAGAGCCGCTGTGGTAAAGCGGTGATTCGCTCTGCTGCACCATCACGCCGCCGCTTTTAAGAATGCGGTGGCAGCGCTTCAAAAAGTCGGTTTTGAACAGGCCTTCTGCAGGGCCGACCGGGTCGGTAGAGTCGATGATCAGCACGTCGATGCTCTCGTCGGCTGCGTCGTCTACCCACTTCACACCATCCGCAAACAGCAGCTCGGCACGTGGGTCACCGTTAGCTTCTACCAGCGCGGGGAAGAAGCGCTCGGCGGCCTTTGTCACTTCCTCATCGATGTCAATTTGCGTGACTTTCTCAACGCCCGGATGACGCAGCACTTCCTTCAGCGTGCCGCAGTCGCCACCGCCAATAATCACTACCCGCTTGGGATCTTGATGAGTGAACAACGCCGGGTGGGCAATCATTTCGTGGTAGAGGAAGTTGTCGCGATCGGTCAGCATCACGCAGCCATCCAGCACCATCAGGTTGCCGTAGGTCTCGGTGGCGTACACTTCCAAGTGCTGGTAGGGGCTTTGCACATCCAGCAGCTTCTCAGTGACTTTCAGCGAGAAAGCGCTGCCGTGGCTATCAAATACTTCGGTAAACCACTGGTCGTCGCGTAAATCGCTCATTACTTTGCTCCTGGGCACGGGGCGTCTGTTTGGGTAGGAATGCTTTGATGATACTGCGGGCTTAAATCGTGCAGCGCCTCCATAAAGGCGGTGACGTGATCCGGATTAGTGAACTGGCTGATGCCATGGCCCAAGTTAAAGACGTGGCCAGGACCGTGCCCATAGCTTTCCAACACCCGTGCGACTTCCGCGCGGATGGCAGAAGGACGTGCGAACAACACATTGGGATCGAGGTTGCCTTGCAGCGCTACTTTATGGCCTACCCGTGCGCGGGCGTCGGAAAGTTCGGTGGACCAATCGATACCTAGCGCATCGGCTCCGGCACAGGCGATGTGCTCCAGCCATTGGCCGCCGTTCTTGGTAAACAGAATAACCGGCACATGGCGACCATCGTGCTCACGAATCAGGCCAGAGACAATTTGCTCCATGTAGCGCAGTGAAAATTCCAGGTAGGCGGGGGTTGAAAGTGCACCGCCCCAGGTATCAAAAATCTGTACTGCCTGAGCGCCGGCGCGAATCTGCGCGTTTAGGTAGTCGGTTACCGACTGCGCCAGGGTATCCAGCAATTGGTGCATGGTGTCTGGCGTATCGTAAAGCATGGTTTTCAGGTGGCGGAAATCTTTGCTAGAACCGCCTTCCACCATGTAGGTGGCTAGCGTCCAGGGGCTGCCCGAAAAGCCGATCAACGGCATGCGGCCGTTCAGCTCACGACGAATGGTCGATACGGCGCGCATCACATAATCGAGGTCGCGCTCGGCGTTGGGCACCGTTAACGCTGCAACCTCTTCTGGAGTGCGCACAGTTTTTCTGAATTTCGGGCCTTCACCGGTTTCGAAATAAAGCCCTAGCCCCATCGCATCTGGGATGGTGAGGATGTCGGAGAACAGAATGGCGGCATCTAGTGGGTAACGCTCAAGGGGCTGTAGCGTTACTTCACAAGCTAGGTCATGGTTGCGACACAGATCCATAAAACTGCCCGCATCGGCGCGACTGGCGCGATATTCTGGCAGGTATCGGCCTGCTTGGCGCATCATCCACACCGGAGTGCGGTCGACGGGCTGGCGAGCCAGCGCACGAAGAAAACGGTCGTTTTGCAAAGGTGTGGTGGTCATAAACACTTGCTCTTGAGAAGTTTGCCCGCATTGTAAGGGAGTCATTGTACTTGAAGATAACGGTACTTGAAGATAACTGTGTCTGAAGGCGGCAATTGTACTGAAAAACGTACTTAAAAACGCCTCTCCCTGTTGAGACCGTGAGGCTACCGCTGCTTCCTGGTAGAATGTTTTCTTATTTTTCCAACACCGGTGTGGTTAGCTGGTTTGGTTAATCGACGAGGTAACCTGTGACCATTCGCTTCATTGCCGCTTCCCGGCTGCCCACCCCTTGGGCCACATTCACCATGCACGGCTTCGAAGACGAAGCCACGGGTAAAGACCATATCGCCTTAACGCTAGGTGATGTGAGCGGCGGCGAGCCAGTACTGGGGCGCGTGCATTCTGAATGTTTAACCGGCGATGCGCTGTTTTCCATGCGCTGCGACTGCGGCTATCAGCTACAAGAAGCGCTCAAGCGAATTGCCGAAGAAGGTCGTGGCGTGCTGTTCTACCTGCGCCAGGAGGGGCGAGGTATTGGGCTGCTGAATAAAATCCGCGCTTATCATCTGCAAGACCAAGGTGCAGATACGGTTGAAGCCAATGAGCAACTTGGTTTTGGTGCGGACATGCGTCGCTACGACCTGTGTGTGCCGATGCTTAACCACTTGGGTATCACGGCATTAAAACTGATGACCAACAACCCTCGTAAGGTGGATGCCTTAACCCGGGATGGCGTGAACGTGGTTGAGCGCCTGCCAATTACCACCGGCCTGAATCCCCATAATGAGCACTATCTCTCAACCAAAGCGGGCAAACTTGGCCATATGATGGCGCTGGACGATTTTACCCAAGCCAGCGACGTCGATATCGAACGTAAAGGGTGACTAAGCCCTTTTGTCACCCTATTGAACCGCTCTTCTGTCTGAATGCTTCTAACGCCCGCTCTCCTGAGTATTTGTTGAGCAGATACTCGGCTGAGTTTGGTTAAGGCTGCGTAATAGTCGAGATGTAATTAGCTTATAACTGCCTGAGTGACTATTTTGCATAGTGGGGTAGGGGAAACGATCTTCTCTACGCTGACTATCCTACGTTACGTGACAGAGGTTTGTTATGGCTGAAACAATTATTAAAATTGACCTTAAACAATCACCTTACGAGAACGAACAGATCCATAATCGCTGGCATCCCGATATACCCATGGCCTGCATGGTAAAGCCTGGTGACGACTTTATCGTTGAGTGTCATGACTGGACTGGCGGGCAAATTCATAACAATGACAGCGCCGACGATGTACGCGATGTTGACTTAACCCAGGTTCACTTTTTATCAGGTCCCGTAGGCGTTGAAGGTGCTGAGCCTGGCGATTTGTTGGTAGTCGATATTCTTGATATTGGTACCTTTGAGGAGAGTCAGTGGGGGTTCAATGGCTTTTTTTCTAAACAGAATGGCGGTGGTTTTTTAACCGAGCATTTCCCAGAGGCACAAAAGTCGATCTGGGACTTTAATGGCATGTTCACTAAATCCCGACATATTCCTGGTGTCGAGTTTGCTGGTTTAATCCATCCGGGCTTGATTGGTTGCTTACCGTCAAAAGAGATGTTGGCTGAATGGAATAAGCGGGAAAAAGCACTTTACGATACTGAGCCTGACCGTATCCCCCAGTTAGCCGCGCTTCCCTACGCCGATACGGCGCATATGGGTAAATTGTCAGGCACTGCAAAGCAACAAGCTGCCGCTGAAGGCGCGCGAACAGTACCGCCCCGTGAGCATGGTGGTAATTGTGATATCAAAGACTTATCGCGTGGGTCGACAATTTATTTTCCTGTGTACGTTAAAGATGGTGGTTTGTCGGTAGGCGACCTGCACTTTAGCCAAGGTGATGGAGAAATCACCTTTTGCGGTGCTATTGAGATGGCGGGCTGGATCCACTTGCGGGTTAACCTGATCAAAGGTGGAATGGAGAAGTACGCCATCAAGAACCCTATTTTCAAGCCAAGCCCTGTCACGCCGAAATACGATGATTACCTAATCTTTGAAGGGGTATCGGTCGACGAACAAGGTAAACAGCACTACCTGGATGTGCACGTGGCTTATCGTCAGGCCGTTCTCAATGCGATTGAGTACCTCAAAAAATTTGGTTACACCGGTGCCCAAGCCTACTCGCTGCTAGGCTGCGCCCCCGTACAAGGGCATATCAGTGGCGTTGTCGATATTCCCAATGCTTGCGCAACACTTTGGCTGCCAACGGATATTTTTGATATTGATGTGAAGCCGAATGCCAATGGGCCTGGAGCGCAAGTCGCCCAGGGGGCTGATCTGCCGCTCTCCAAGGATAAGTAGAGCGCCTAGCTATAGCTGCATTGAGAAAGGCAGCGACACGTCAGTATCGCTGCCTGTTACAAGGGATGCTAACAATAAGGAGAAAGCGGTATGCCTCTCTATGACTATAAATGTGCTACCCATGGCTTATTCCACGAACTGGTTCCACTGAGCGAGGTAGGTGATGCTTGCGCTTGCCCAACTTGTGGAACGTTGTCACCACGAGTACTGCTGGTCGCCCCTCAGTTATTAACAATGGACCCAGCACGGCGTAGTGCCTTTGCGCGGAATGAAAAAGCCGCACACGAGCCCAGGCATGGCAACCAGCAGAGTGAGCGCGAAAAAGGCTGTTGCCATCAAGCGCATCATAAGCCCCAAGTATTTTATACGGCGGAAGGTAATAAAATGTTCCCTTCCGCACGTCCTTGGATGATAAGTCATTAAGCGTTAGGTCACTTTGCCTGCGCTATCCACGCCAGCGGTGTAGACAGCGAGTGCCTGGGTAGCGTCATTTGTGGCTAAAAATACTAAGCCGCTGCCGCTTGCTCTTTTTCCATGGCACGGGCTAGCGCCGGGCGCTCAGCGTGACGTGCACGGTAGACCGCTAGGGGTTCAGGCAGCCGGTGTTTCATGCTGGCTGCCCACGTTAGCGTATGAGTAAGGAAGAGATCTGCCAGGGTAAATGTCTCGCCGACTAACGTCTCCTGGCCCTGGTAACGGCGTTCTAGTGCTAGCAGTGCCCGCTGAAATTCCCAGGCGGCGGTGGGCAAGACTGAAGGCACGCGCTTATCTTGGGGGAGGGCAAATTTATGCTTGGCCTGAAGCCACAGCGGTTGCTCGATTTCGGTGACGATAAAGCTTAGCCACTGGTCGACCTGCGCTCGCTCAGCGACGCTTTCTGGCAGAAGGCTGCCATCACCGTATTGCTCGGCTAGATAACGGCAGATAGGTGCCGATTCAAACAGCGTTAGCTCGCCATCTTCAATCACTGGCACCTTGCCGTCTGGATGGCGGGCTAGGTGCTCAGCAGTCTGTCCTTCGCCTCTATCCAATGCGACATGTTGGCAGCGGTACTCCAGGCCAAGTTCTTCAAGTGTCCAGGTAACCCGCAGCGAGCGAGAGTTCGGAAAACTATAGTTCGTTATCATTAGGCGGCTCCTAAGCAGCGCGGTGAGTTTTTACTCTAGCGAGTGCTTAGAAACCTGTCGAGCTACCGGTCTCGGGCGCTACGGATGCGTTCGTATGCGTTGCCAATTTCGCTGGTGCGCGCCTGGGCCACTTCACGCATGCTTTCAGGCAGCCCTTTGCCTGCGAGCTTATCGGGGTGGTTTTGGCTCATCAGGCGGCGGTACGCTTTTTTGATTTCGGCGTCGCTGGCATCTTCACTCACGCCCAGTACTTGATAGGCGTCTTTCAATGCCTCTTCGCTGGAGCCCTGCGAATTCGCGGCGGCACCGTGAAGCATGGCTTCGATTTGCTGCACTTCGGCGTCGCTACAGCCTACGCCGCGGGCCACGCGCAAAATCATCTCGTGCTCGGCAGGATGCAGCACGCCGTCGGCCGCAATGGCGGTTAACTGAACTTGCAAAAACACTTGGCGTAAAACCGGTTGGCGCTGGGTCAATCGGTTAACGTTCGCCAGCTCTGCATCGAGGTCAAAGCCGTCGGCGCGTCCGCGCTCGAAGGCCGCTCGCGCCTTGGCACGCTGTTCGCCCTGAAGGTGCATTTGGTCGAACAGTTTTTCGGCCACGCCCAGCTCGCCATCGGTGACTTTACCGTCGGCTTGGCACAAGCAACCCATTACCGAGAAGATCGACTCTAAAAAGCCTTCTTGGATTTGTGTGCGGGCAGCGTTTAAGCGGCGGCTAATGCGTCGCCCTAGCCACCAGCCCAGCCCACCACCGACCAGCAGGCCAATGGGGCCGCCGGCAGCAAGGCCAATCAGGCCAAACAAAATAATCAAAAATAGCATGGTGTTCTCAGCCGTTGAAAAGTGAAAAGTTACGGGAGACGAGCGCGAATAGCGCGCTCGATACCGTCGGCATCCAGACCGCAGTCACGTAGCAACTCTGCGGGGGTGCCGTGCTCAACAAAGGTGTCAGGTAGGCCTAAATTGAGCACCTCGATTTGTACCCCTTCCGCGTGCAGTAGCTCGTTCACAGCGCTGCCTGCACCACCGGCGATCACATTCTCTTCCAGAGTGACCAGCAGCTCATGTTCATCGGCAGCATGCAGCACGGTGTCCCGGTCCAGTGGCTTGATAGAGCGCATATTGATATGCGTTGCGTCGAGCTTTTCGGCAACCTCTGCGGCCGCGCCGTTGACGCTACCAAACGCCAGCAATGCAATGCGCACACCTTCAGCTCCAGCGTCGCGGCGTAGCTGTGCTTGGCCGATGGGCAGTGGCTCTAAGTGCTCAGGAATAGCTGCGCCAGGGCCTGTACCACGCGGGTAACGAACCGCTGCTGGGCCTGGGTGATGATAAGCGGCGCTAAGCATGGCGCGGCACTCTGCTTCATCAGCAGGGGCTAGAATCACTATGCCCGGAATGCAGCGTAAAAAAGACAAATCCATGCTGCCGTGGTGCGTTGGCCCGTCTTCACCTACAAGGCCTGCGCGGTCAATCGCAAAGGTTACGTCTAGATTCTGGACGGCAACATCGTGAATAAGTTGGTCGTAGCCACGCTGTAAGAACGTGGAATAGATCGCCACAACAGGCTTCATGCCCTCGCAGGCCATGCCCGCAGCGAGCGTCACGGCATGCTGTTCGGCGATCGCGACATCAAAATAGCGCTCGGGATACTGCTGGGAGAAGCGAATTAAATCCGAGCCTTCGCCCATCGCGGGGGTTATTCCCATCAGCCGTGAATCCGCGGCTGCCATATCGCACAGCCAGTCGCCGAACACGTTGCAGTACTTTTTCTTAGCCGGGGCCTTGGGCGCTGCCGTGGGCTTCACCAGTGGCGCATTGGCGGTGGCACTGGGCTTTTCTAGCTTAGTGATGGCGTGATAGCCAATCTGGTCCGCTTCGGCGGGCAGAAAACCTTTACCCTTGACGGTTTTGATATGCAGAAATTGAGGGCCGTCCAGGTCGCGCAGGTTACGCAACGTTTCGGTGAGCGCCTCAAGGTCGTGGCCATCGATCGGGCCGATGTAGTGAAAGCCCATTTCTTCAAATAGCGTAGCAGGGCTCACCATGCCCTTCATATGCTCTTCGGTGCGCTTGGCAAGTTCGAGTGCGCCCGGCAGATGGGAGAGCACTTTTTTGCCTTCTTCACGCATCTTCAGGAAAGGCTGACTAGACAGCACACGGGCTAGATAGGTCGCGATGCCGCCCACATTTTCCGAGATCGACATCTCATTATCGTTCAGCACCACTAGCATATTGGCGTTAACGTGGCCTGCATGGGCCAGTGCTTCAAACGCCATTCCCGCAGTGAGTGCGCCATCGCCAATAATGGCGCACACACGACGCGGGTCGTTTTGCGCCTGGGCGGCTAAGGCCATCCCCAGGGCGGCCGAGATCGACGTGCTAGAGTGGCCTACGCCAAAGGTGTCGTAATCGGACTCTGCGCGGCGGGGAAAGGCTGCTAGTCCGCCATGCTGGCGAATGCTGAGCATCGCTTCGCGTCGCCCAGTTAAAATTTTATGTGGGTAGGCTTGGTGGCCTACGTCCCACACCAAGCGGTCTTTGGGCGTATGAAAGGCGTGGTGTAGCGCTACGGTCAGTTCTACAACGCCCAGGCCTGCACCGAAGTGGCCGCCTGTCACACCCACGCTGTATAGCAAATAGGCACGTAGTTCGTCAGCCAACTGGGCAAGCTGCTTAGCATTCATGGCCCGCAGCGCAGCGGGATGATCAAAAGAGTCGAGCAGCGGCGTTGCTGGGCGCTCGCGGGGAATCTCGTCGAACAGCTTCATAGGCATGTTTTCATGGACAGGGTCATGGACATCGTTTAGTGGTCGCGCTCGATCATATAGTGGGCAAGATCGGCCAGTGGCGCGCCTTGCTCGCCAAGCGGGGCGAGGGCGGCAATGGCCTCTTCAATCAGCATATTTGCTTTGCGCTGTGCGCCGGAAAGTCCCAGTAAGCTGGGGTAGGTCGGCTTGGCACGTGCAGCATCAGCGCCAGAGATTTTACCTAGCGTGACGGTATCGCCCGTCACATCAAGGACATCATCATGAATCTGGAAGGCTAGACCAATGGCGCGGGCGAAGCGAATTAGCGCGGTCAGCCGGGGGTCGTTTTCATCCACCGCGACTAAGCCACCTAAGCGCACGGCGGCCACAATCAGCGCGCCGGTTTTGTGGGCATGCATATGCGCTAAGGCATCCACGTCCGGGTGGCCACCGACGGCGGCTAAGTCGAGCGCCTGACCTGCGACCATTCCGGCTCGGCCAGAGGCAACGGCCAGCGTGGTGACCATGCTGCCAAGCCGTGGATGGGGCTGGCTGGCAAGTACTTCAAAGGCCAGTGCTTGCAGCGCATCGCCGGCTAAAATCGCGGTAGCTTCATCGAACGCTTTATGCACCGTGGGTTGGCCGCGACGCAGGTCGTCATCGTCCATAGCTGGCAGATCGTCATGAATCAATGAGTACGCATGAATCAGCTCAATGGCTGCTGCAGGGGCATCCAGCGCGTCTTCCGGCGCTCCTAGCGCGCTACCTGCGAGGTAGACCAGCAGTGGCCGCAAACGTTTGCCTCCTACTAATAAACCGTGACGCATAGCGGCTTCAAGGCGTGGCGCGACGGCTGTTTGGGAGTCAAACAAAGCTGAAAGGGTGGCATCCACCCGTGTGTTACTCGCATGGCGCAGCGTCGCCAGTTGAGAAGCATTAGCTGTTGTTACCATGGCGGCGTTTCCTCGCTGTCGTTGCCGTGATCTGTGGCATTGTCCGTTTCTGGAACCGTCGCGAAAGAGGTAATGTCAAGCTTACCATCGCGGTCTTCACTTAGTGCGCGAACTTTTAGTTCGGCGTTGTCGAGCCGCTGCTGGGCTTCACGCGTGAGTCGCACGCCTTGCTCAAACGCGGTCAGAGCGTTCTCCAATGAGAGTTCGCCGGATTCAAGGCGTTCCACAATGGTTTCAAGCTGCGAAACCGTTGCGGCGAAATCTTGCGCTGGTGGAGTATTATCGCTCATTGGGTAAGGCCTACTATTTTGCTGGCGCCCTGACGCTGATTAGGGCGGCGAATGTGGCTATAGCCGTGTTATCAAAAAATAAACGCCCAGTATACACCGAGCTAAGGGGGTGGCGTCTGCCCTCATACTGGGTCAATTCTGCTACTTGCGTCTGGTTCATCTTGTAAACGCACACTTTTCATCATCTCAAGACGCCGAGAGCGGCTGTGGTTGTGCTACTATATGCGCCTCCCGTGAACCGATACACGGCGCATGCCGCCGACCATAGAGGTTGATTCAGCCATGGCCAAAACGTCCCTGGACAAGAGCAAGATCAAGATCCTGCTGCTCGAGGGCGTCCACCAAAGCGCGGTGGACAATTTTCACAACGCAGGTTATGAGAACATCGAGCACCTGCCGACATCGCTAGATGAGGCGTCGCTGATCGAAAAGATTCGCGATGTGCACTTCATCGGCATTCGTTCGCGTACGCAGCTCAATGAGCGCGTATTTGACGCGGCAGAAAAGCTGGTGGGCGTTGGCTGTTTCTGTATCGGCACGAACCAAGTTGATTTAACGGCAGCCCTTAAGCGCGGTATCGCGGTATTTAACGCGCCATACTCGAATACCCGCTCGGTTGCAGAACTGGTACTGGCGGAAGCCATCATGCTGCTACGTGGTATCCCCGAGAAGAATGCTCGCGCCCACCAGGGTGGCTGGCTGAAATCGGCGAAAAACTCCCACGAAGCGCGGGGCAAAACCCTGGGTATCGTTGGTTACGGTAGCATCGGTGCGCAGCTTTCCGTGCTGGCAGAATCGCTTGGTTTCAACGTTATCTATTACGATGTGATCACCAAGCTAGGCATGGGTAACGCGAATCAGGTAGCGAGTCTGGAGCAACTGTTAGCACGCTCTGACGTGGTCAGCCTGCACGTTCCTGACTTGCCTGCTACGCGCTGGATGATTGGCGAGAAAGAGATCGCAACCATGAAGCAGGGCGCCATTCTGATTAACGCAGCTCGTGGTAGCGTTGTTGAGATTGAGCCTCTGGCCGAGGCGATTAAAGCGGGCAAGCTTAACGGTGCCGCCATTGACGTCTTCCCGGTAGAACCGAAGGGCAACGATGAAGAGTTCCAAAGCCCGTTGCGCGGCCTGGATAACGTGATTTTAACCCCTCATATCGGTGGTTCTACCCTGGAAGCTCAGGAGAATATCGGTATTGAAGTGGCTGAAAAGCTGATTACTTATTCGGATAATGGCACCACGGTTACCTCTGTTAACTTCCCCGAAGTAGCGCTGCCCGCTCACCCGGATAAGCATCGTCTGTTGCATATTCATGACAACGTGCCGGGCGTGTTATCGCAAATTAACCGCGTACTGTCTGAGAACGGCATCAACATTTCAGGCCAGTACCTGCAAACCAATGACAAAGTCGGCTACGTGGTCATTGATGTCGATAAAGCCTACGGCCCACAGGCCCTAGAAGCACTGAAGAAAGTTGAGCATACGCTGAAAATTCGCGTGCTGTACTCGGCGCATAACGGTTAACCACTGCTGTCAGCGTGATCATCTAAAACGGCCCCTGCTTGGGGCCGTTTTGCGTTTCAGGGCTGAGATTGCGCTAGGCTAGGTCAAACAACAGCACTTCGGCTGCTTGTCCGCCGGTTACGCTAAACGTCTCACCCGGTTGAAAGGCGGCGGCATCTCCAGAACCAAGGGCTTCGCCGTTAACCTCAATCGTGCCTTTTACCACATGCAGCCAGGCATAGCGTGACGGTGGGGCAGCCGCTTGGTCGCCAGCGTCGAATAAGCCAGCGTAAAGATTTACGTCTTGGTTAACGCTCACCGAGCCTTCGCGACCATCTTGAGAAGCGACTAAGCGCCACTGTCCCTGGCGTTCAGCGGTTGGAAAGGCTTTCTGCTCATAACTAGGGGCAATGCCGCGTTTGGCAGGCTCAATCCAAATCTGCAGGAAATGCAGCCCGTTCTCGTTAGAATGATTAAATTCGCTGTGCAATACGCCAGTACCTGCGGACATACGCTGTACATCACCTGGGCGCATGACTTCCCCGTTACCCATATTATCGCGATGCTCCATTTCCCCTTCCAGCACATAGGAGATGATCTCCATATCCTGGTGAGGGTGGGCGCCAAAGCCATTGCCTGGGGCTACCCGATCTTCATTAATTACCCGCAGCGCGCGAAACCCCATATGGTTAGGGTCCATATAGTTGGCGAACGAAAAGGTGTGAAAAGAACGCAACCAGCCGTGGTCGGCATAGCCTCGCTGGTTAGAACGACGGATGTGCATGGTGTTCTCCGAAAGCGTTGTAAGGAATAACGCCAATATACGCTCGCTCGGCTGGCGCGTGGGGTGAAGCTTTTGAGAGGGTTAGATCGAATAAATCGACGATTGATCTACGCCCCCCTAGTCATCGTCAGGCAGAGCAGCACTTTGCCGGAATTATTTGCTAAACTATGCGCGTTTATTGACCCGGTCCGCCCTTTGCGAGGGCGACTACCAGGAGTATTCCATGACGGAAACCACCCAAATGCCGCCCATTGTGGTTGCGGCACTGTATAAGTTTGTCACTCTGAACGACTTTGAAGCCCTGCGTGAGCCACTGCGTCAGACAATGGTCGAGAACAGCGTTAAAGGCACGCTGCTGTTGGCGAAAGAAGGCATTAACGGCACCGTGGCGGGTACTCGCGAAGGCATTGATGCCTTGCTGGCTTGGCTGACCGCTGATCCTCGCTTAAGCGATATCGATCATAAAGAGTCCTACTGCGACGAAACGCCGTTTTACCGTACTAAGGTGAAACTGAAAAAAGAGATCGTCACCTTGGGCGTGCCGGGTATTGATCCCAACGATACCGTTGGAACCTACGTGGAGCCGGAAGATTGGAATGCCGTGATTTCCGATCCGGACGTGTTGGTGATTGATACCCGCAATGATTACGAAGTGGCGATTGGTAGCTTTGAGCGGGCGATTGACCCGAAAACGACCACCTTTCGTGAGTTTCCTGAGTATGTGCGTGAGCACTACAACCCAGAAAAGCACAAGAAAGTCGCGATGTTTTGTACCGGCGGTATCCGCTGTGAAAAGGCCTCTAGCTTTATGCTAAAAGAGGGCTTTGAAGAGGTCTATCATCTTAAAGGCGGTGTACTGAACTACCTCGAAAAGGTCCCGGAAGAGCAGTCTTTATGGCGTGGTGAGTGTTTTGTGTTTGATAACCGCGTCACCGTGCGCCACGACCTTAGCGAAGGCGAACATGAGCAGTGCCACGCTTGCCGTATGCCTATTTCGCTTGAGGATATGCAGTCGTCAGCTTACGAGCCGGGCATCAGTTGCCCTCACTGCATCGACTCACTCCCCGAAAAAACCCGTGCTGCCGCCCGAGAGCGCCAACGCCAAATCGAGCTGGCAAAGGCGCGCGGTGAACCCCACCCCCTAGGCTATAACCAGCGCCAGGGCAAGCTCGCAAATACATAACCCACGAGGCCTCCTGCTCTTCAGGAGGCCTCTTTGGTCGTATCTCGCCAACATTAGCCTTTGTACGCGCTAGACTGAGCAACACTCGACTGTCTAGGAGCTTTCTATGTCTGCCTCTTCAGATGCGCCACTGGCGTCTTTAGATCTGCTGCAACGTAATGACTATCAAGGGGTTACGACCCTTACTCTAAACCAGCCTGAACGCTTTAATGCGTTGTCTGAGGACATGTTGACGGCGTTGCAAGATGCGCTTGATGACATTGCTCAGGACGAGCAGGTGCGCTGCGTGGTGTTGGCTGCGAACGGCAAGGCATTTTGCGCAGGGCATGACTTAAAGCAGATGCGTGCGAATCCTGATAAAGCCTACTACCAAGCACTGTTTGCTCGTTGCGGCGCGGTGATGCAGAGCATCGTTAACTTACCTGTCCCTGTGATTGCTAAAGTTCAGGGCATTGCGACGGCCGCTGGCTGCCAGCTCGTCGCTAGCTGTGATTTGGCGGTGGCCGCTAGCAATGCCCGATTTGCCGTGTCAGGAATCAATGTGGGGCTGTTCTGTTCGACACCTGCAGTAGCACTGTCGCGTAATGTGGCGCGAAAGCGAGCGATGGAAATGCTGCTGACCGGCGAGTTCATCAGCGCCTCCCAGGCCGCGGACTGGGGGCTTATCAACCGGGTTGCCGAAGAGAGCGAGCTGGATAGTGCCGTGGGCGAACTCACTGCGAGCATCTGCGCCAAGAGCGCAGTGGCGGTGCGCACTGGCAAAGCCATGTTCGCACGGCAGCTAGCGATGCCGTTAGAGGAAGCCTATGCGTTTGCTGGCGAAACCATGGCGTGCAACATGTTGGCAGACGATGCAGCTGAGGGGATTGATGCCTTCATTGCCAAGCGCCCACCTCAGTGGCGCCATCGCTAGCAACTCTTGAAATATCATTGGTGGAATTTGTTTCCGTAAACGCGACAGCGGGCCCGCTGGCGCGTTATCCTCCCTCACTTTATGCCTTCAGGAGAGGCGCTTTCAGGAGAAAGTAGGGTGAGTGAAGTAAAGCGTAGGTCAGTCGGACGTCCGGCGGGGGCCACCAAGGCGAGCGGTGGGCACAGCCAATCATTAGTACGTGGCCTCACGCTGTTAGAGCATTTGTCGGCAAGTCCATTAGGGTTGGCTTTATCGGAGTTGGCGGAAATGGCGGATCTTGCGCCATCCACCACTCATCGATTGCTGCAAGCGCTACAAAGTCAGGGGTTCGTGACGCAAGAGAGTGAGCAGGGACTTTGGCGCATTGATGTTAAAACCTTCCGCATTGGTAATAGCTTTTTAGAAGCACGTGATGTCGTCGCGCAAAGTCGGCCCTTTTTACGCCGTTTAACCGCAGAAACGGGGGAAACGGCGAATTTGGGGATTCGCGATGGTGCGACGGCGGTATTTCTTGCCCAGCATGAGTCGCCGCAGATGATGCGGATGATTACTCGCCTAGGCTCGCGAGCGCCGCTGCATGCTTCTGGGGTGGGCAAAGCTCTACTGGCTTGGATGAGCGAAGACGAGCGTGCTGCGTTGCTGAAAGGTTACGACCTTGCGCGAGTGACTGAAAATACTTTGCATCAATCCGATGAGCTGTTGATCGAAATGGCGACTATTCGTGCTCAGGGGTTTGCCTGCGACCGTGAAGAGCATGCCGTGGGGTTACACTGCGTGGCCGCCTGTATTCACGATGAGCACGGCACGCCGCTGGCAGCCATTTCAGTCTCTGGACCCATGGCGCGTATTCCTGAAGAGCGCCTATTGGCACTAGGTGCGTTAGTGCGCACCATCGCCGACGAAATCACCCTTCAACTGGGTGGCCAACTTCCGCGATGAGCGGTGCCTTGCGCCCTTGCAGTAACTGACAAAGACGGCACTCATTATGTTTAGCCTCTTCTGGGTGGCGCTGGCTAGCGCCACCTTACTGCCTGGCGGCTCAGAAGTATGGCTGGCACGGTTGTGGTGCCTAGGCGAGCCCGCCTTTGGGCTCTGGCTCGTCGCAACCGCTGGCAACACCCTGGGCAGTATGATCAATGTGGCGCTGGGACGTTATGCTCGCCAGTTTCAACATCGCCGCTGGTTCCCCGCGTCGCCCACTGGATTAGCACGTGCAGAGCGTTGGTATAAACGTTTTGGTGAAGTGAGCTTGCTGCTTTCGTGGGCGCCCGTGCTGGGTGATCCCCTCACCGTACTCGCAGGCATCTTCAAACTACCCTGGTGGCGTGCACTGTTTTGGATTGTGGTGGCCAAAGGGGCGCGCTATGCACTGCTGTTGGCGCTAGCCCACCACTGGCTGGCACCGCTGTGCGGATAAATCTAGAGATGATGCTAATTGCCGTAGCGTTGACATAACGAATATTGACGCGGCGAGTGGCGAGCCAGGCTCTTTTTCTCATGTTACCCTGTTTATCAGTTATACAAATCTTGCACTCGCCTAGAGTGCAATATGAATAGCGTGCACTATGATGTGCATGGAACGATGTGCATAAACGAGTTAGCAATGACATTGAGTAAAAGATTCACCCAAAGGGAGGTTTAGGTGTGACGCCATTACGTTTATTCCCCTGGCTAGGCGTCTGGTTATTGATGCTATTCGCCTTGTTAACAACGCCTGCACTCGCACAAACCACGATGAGTGCGGGAAGCGAAGACACCGCTAACGCAGAGCAGCAGCCCTCGTATTCGGCTCTTGCCGACCTGCTGGAGGATGAGCAGGCGCGCCAAGAACTGATTGAGCTGTTGCGCAATCAAGCGTCAGCGTTACCCAATGAACTGGCCAGCGAGTTATCGCCGGAAGCTGCCGCCCAAGGGAGTGAGCTTGCCCCTGAAGATGTATCACTGCCCCGTCAGCTGGCAGAGCTAACCAGTCGTGTGGTTGGCGATGTCGGCGGGCAGATCGAACAGGCCGTGGCCGTGGTAGGCGACCTGTTTACTGGCCAAGGCGCTAGCTCGTTCGACATGGCCGCGTTTGTTAGTGCGGCGATTAATCTAGGCGCCGTGATTGTTGCGACATTCGCGATATTTTTACTTTTCCGCCGTTTGGTTAAACCGCTATTTACTAAAATCAGCGGTTGGTCTCAGCAGGGCAGTGGCTTAACACCTGTGCTGCGTTTGGTGTTATGTGTGGCCATTGCGGCCGTCGTAGATGTGTTGCTGGTGGCGTTTGCCTATGTTGGCGGCAACTTGATTGCGACGTTTGCGGTGGGTGAAACCGGCGAACTCTCTACTCGTGCTTCGTTATTCCTAAACGCTTTCTTGGTGATTGAACTGCTGAAAGCGGCTATGCGTATGCTGTTCTCTTCACGCTATGAAGGGCTGCGCCTATTGCCTATTTCTGCGCAAGAAGCTTCCTACTGGAATCGCTGGTTAGCACGTTTAATTGGCATGGTTGGTTATGGCTTGATGGTGGTCGTGCCGCTGGTCAATTTCTATATTGCGGCAACCCTAGGCCAAGCCGTAGGCACCTTTATTATGTTGCTGGCCTTCATCTACGCGGTTGGCGTTGTGCTTAAAAACCGTGTGCGCCTGCGTGATAACCTTAACCAGATGGCAGCGCGAGCGACGATGACCGCCAGCCGTGTGTCGCTGAGCTTGTTTGCTCGGACTTGGCACTTGTTTGCGTTGCTCTACTTCCTAATGGTGTTTGTGCTTACCTTGTTACGTCCAGGGGATGCATTACCGTTTGTGCTGTTTGCCACCTTGAAAACATTGGCAGCCGTAGTTATCGGGCTTTTGTGCTCGGCGTTCCTTACTCAGACGATTGGCCGTCGTATTCGGCTATCCGATGATCTGCGCCGTAAACTGCCGATGCTGGAAGTGCGCTTAAATAGCTATGTGCCCAATGCCCTACGTGTGCTGCGCACCGTGATATTAGTAGCGGTCGTTATGGTCGTCTTGGATGCCTGGGGAGTGTTTAACTTAGCGGCATGGTACGCCTCCGATCGTGGCGCAAACCTTGTCGGGAAACTTACCAGCGTCACCATAATCTTGGTCGTTGCGTTCGCTGTGTGGCTGGGGTTAGCGAGTTTGATCGAGCATAAGCTCAACCCCGAAACGGGACATGGCGAACCTTCTGCGCGCGCTAAAACACTGCTGAGCCTGTTCCGGAATGCCTTAGTGATTGCCATGGTGACAATTACCGGCATGATCGTGTTGTCGGAAATAGGCATTAATATCGGGCCGCTTATCGCTGGTGCTGGTGTGCTAGGTTTAGCGATTGGTTTTGGTGCTCAAAAACTGGTTCAGGACGTTATTACCGGTATCTTCATTCAGGTAGAAAATGCCATGAATACCGGTGATGTGGTGACGGTAGGCGGTATCACTGGTACTGCCGAGCGATTGAGTATTCGTTCGGTAGGCATACGCGATTTGTCAGGTACTTATCATATCGTGCCGTTCTCCAGCGTTGATACTGTGTCGAACTATATGCGCGAGTACGGTAACCACGTCGGTGAGTACGGTATCGGCTATAACGAAAGCATTGATGAAGCAATTGAGCAGCTGCAGTTGGCGTTCGAAGACCTGAAAGCAAGCGAAGAGCATAGCCATAAACTGCTGGCTGACCTGACCGTTGCAGGCGTTACGGCGTTGGCCGACAGCTCTGTCAATATTCGTGTGGTGATCAAAACGACACCGGGCGACCAGTGGGGTGTTGGACGTGCCTATAACCGTTTAGTGAAGTTGCGCTTTGATGCAGCAGGTATCGAGATTCCATTCCCGCATACCACGCTCTATTTTGGCGAAACGAAAGGCGGCAAAACACCACCCGCCAATGTGCGCGTGTTGGACTCCACCGCTGAACGTAAACAGGTAGAAACATCGCCAATCCATCAGGAAAGCGAACAGCCACCGGATCAGTCAATTCAGGACACCGATGAGTCGGATCACCTAAAACCTGATCATGGTGATGTAGACAGTGTGTAATAGAGTGCCGGTTATTGACACGGCTAACTAAACAACAGTGCCGCCCAAAAGGGCGGCACTGTTGTTGAAACATCCGTTGTAATTCATGTTCGTCAGAATATTAGAACCCTTTATAGGTTATCCAGTTCGGGCGCTTCTTTGGGGCGCACGATTTTGATCTTCTCCTTCATCAGCGCCTTCATGAGTGCAAACACCATCGCGAATACCATAATGAAGATAGGCAGGCCGATGACGGTAATCACTTGCTGTAGCGCTACTAGCCCCGCATCCCCTGCGAGTACGATCAGCATGGCTGCAACGGCACCTTCCGAGACGCCCCAGAATACCCGCTGATGAATTGGGCCGGGGTCCGTATCACCGGTGCATAGTAAGTCGATGACCAGCGAAGCGGAGTCCGATGAAGTAGCAAAGAAAATCGCCACGATAACGACGGCAAGTCCTTGAATCAGTGTAGCAGCGGGGAAATTCTCAAAGAATGCAAACATTGCTAAGGGCACGCTCTCCATGACAGCGGCTGTCATCATGCCGGCTTGGTCGCCTAGCTGTGCGCGTGCAGCCTCACCGATGCCGTCTATCTCCATGGCCGACCAGCCAAAAATAGCAAACCACACCAGCGTAAACAGCGAAGGCGCAAACAGCACACCAAGGACAAACTCACGAATAGTGCGACCCCTGGAGATGCGTGCGACAAACAAGCCGATAAAGGGAGACCACGTCACTGTCCAGGCCCAGTAAAAGACCGTCCAGTTACCCTGCCAGCCCCAACTGCCTTCTTCACGAGTGTATTGCGCTAGCGTGTCGTTCCAGAACGACAAAGGCACGATATTGGAAATATAAATGCCGAGGGTTTCGATAATGCCGCGTAGCAGAAAGACGGTTGAACCGGTAAACAAGACAAACAGCATTAACCCTACGGCCATGCCGATGTTGACGTTGGAAAGCAGCTTCACGCCTTTATCTAGCCCACCTGCAATGGAGGCTACGGCGACTGCCGTTAACATAATGATGATAATGACTTTAGTGGTCACGCTATCAGCAATGCCAAAAAGTTCGCTTAGCCCTGCATTAATTTGCGAGGTGCCTAGCCCGATAGAGACGGCCACCCCAAATAGCGTTCCGAGTACCGCAAAAATATCGATTGTTTTACCAATTGGGCCGTAGATACGCTCCTTGAGCAGCGGATAGAACACTGAGCTGACGCGTACAGGGAGGTCGTAGCGGTAAATAAAGTAGGCAAAGGCTAGTCCTGGCAGAGTGAAAATAGTCCAGGTATGCAAGCCCAAGTGGTAAAGCGAAAAGCCCATCGCTTCACGGGCAGCTTCTACTGTATGTGGCTCAATATCGCCGTGGGGAGGGTTGGAAAAGTGGAAAATAGGCTCGGCGACTCCCCAGAACATTAATACCGTGCCGATACCGCCAGCAAATAGCATCGTGAACCAGGAAATATTGCCGTACTCCGGGCGATCGTCTTCGCTGCCCAAGCGAATATTGCCGTAGCGGCTGAGTGCTATCCACAGTAGGAAAACCAGCCAGAAACTAACCCCAAAGATAAAGAACCAGCCAAGATTGGTAACCACCCAGCTGCGGCCGGTGGCGAAAATGCTTCCTATCGTTTCAGGGGCAATGATTAATGCCACTAGGAACAGCAACATCAATCCTGCAGAGACAAAGAAAATAGTTGGGTCCGTGCGCAGCCCCAGTCGTTGCGCGAGTTTTTCCATGAGAATTTCCTTTTTATTGTTGGAATAGTCGCCTAGATGGGTTGCATGCCAGCTGAAATAAGGCGACTTTCACGAGTCTACAGACAACTATTCTGTCCATGGAAGGTGGGAAATGTGACCTTTAATTAAATCGTCAAGGGCTTAACGTAGCATCAACGAAAACTGCCGAATGCACTTAATTAGCATCGGCAGCGTATGGCATAAAAGGACGTTGAAGACAGATTTGGAAGCTAGGTTTGCAAGCCAAGCCAGGTTTGAAAGCCAGGTTTTAAAGATAGGCTTAAAGCTAGTTTGGAATACTTTCAGCCTGGATAGTTTTCGGAGTGTTGCCCTTCAAGATTGATCGACTCACCCCCGTCAACAAAGAGAATTTGCCCAGCAACAAACTCATTGTCTAATAAATAGTGCAACGCTTGTACAAGATGGCTGGGATCTCCCTGGTGTTTAACGGGTATACCTTCGATTCGCCATTGAATATAGTCGCTGGTACGTTGAGAAGCGGGCAGTACTACGCCGGGAGCAATCCCATTAATACGCAGGCGTGGTGCAAACTCTAGGGCTGCCATACGCGTCATATCAGCAAGGCTCTTTTTCGATAGTAGATACGCAGCATACGGGTACTGATGATAAGCCACTTTATTATCAATAATATTAATGACCTGTCCTTTATCAACGGCGTCTGCAAAGTAACGAGTGAGCAGCAACGGTGTAAACATATTGACCCTGAATTGCGCTTCCAGCATGGCCATGTCGGTGCCTGAAATGGGAGCAGGTTCGTATGCAGAGGCACTGTTAAGAAGCACATTTAAGTTTGGGAAGTGCTGCTTGGCGGCTGTCACAAGTTCTTCAAGAGAGTCGCTCAGGAAATTGCATGGCAGTATTTCGCAGCGCTGGCCTTTGGCGCGAATCGTCTTGGCAACGTCCTCGGCTTCACCCCGTGAGCTATTCACATGTAAGGCAATATCATAGCCCTTAGCCGCTAGAGCTTCGGCGAAATAGCGTCCCAAACGTGTTGCGCCGCCAGTGATCAGTGCAGCTGATGAACTCATGCAAAGCTCTCCCACAGTGGATTAACGTTAGCGTTGAGCATGACTTTCTGCGTGAGCGTAGCGTTTGTCAATATCTTGTACATAGCTTGAACAAAATAACAGGCAAGCTAGTCTTACGTATCATCGATATGACCTGACTACCATCTTCGCGCTTTGACGCTAAGCGCAGAGTTTCTAGAGCAGGGTCTACAGGATTAGGATGCAGCTATGCCACTCTCATCGTTAAACACTACGCCAGATACGGCCCTCCATGAATGCTTAATCTCTCTCGGTACCAACATTGAGCCGGAACACCACTTTCACGAAGCACTGACTATTTTACGCAGCGAGTGTGAATTGATTGCCAGCTCAGAAGCGATTCGCACAACGCCGGTTGGCTACCAACACCAGCCGGATTTCCTGAATGCAGCCTTACTTGTGCGTACATCTCTTGATCACGACGCTTTTCGCGCTTACTTAAAAGAGGTGGAAAATCGTCTCGGACGTGTGCGAGGCCCGATTAAATCAGGGCCGAGAACCATGGACTTGGATATTGTGGCGTGGGATGGCGAAGTCATCGATGAGGGGTACTACCAGCATAGCTACGTGCGTCGCCCGGTAGATGAAGTGCTGGCTGCCAGCCGCCGGACACTTAAACAACGAGCATGCTCATGATTTTTGCGTTGCGGCCGATAATAGCAGTGTAGCCTCCTACTGTTGGGCAGGCTGACCTGCCTCGGAGACGAGCGTTGCTAAGCCTAAACACCAATCTGATGTCTCTTATCGTGCAGAATAATCTGCGTAGCAGTCAGCAATCGATGCAGACCGCTATGGAGCGTCTTTCTTCTGGGCTACGTATCAATAGTGCCAAGGATGACCCGGCAGGTCAGGCGATTGCCAATCGCATGGGGGCTCAGCTGCGTGGTATGGAGCAAGCCATTCGCAATACCAATGACGGCATTTCCATGGTGCAAACAGCAGAGGGTTCGCTCAATCAAATTAACGATAACTTGCAGCGTATTCGTGAATTGAGTGTTCAAGCGGCTAACGGTACTAATGCTCCCGATGATCTTGACTCAATTCAAAATGAGATCAATCAGCGCCTAGATGAGATTGATCGTCTTGCCGAACAGAGTAACTTCAACGGCATTGGCTTGTTTGATAGTAGCAAAGCGGTAAATATTCAGGTGGGGGCTAACGATGGCGATAGCATTGCGGTGCGCTTCGCAGCCATGAATAGGCAGGCATTGGGGCTGGAAAGCTTTAGTGTTTTAGATGATGGTAGCGCAACGGATAACCCGCTAAAGGCGCTAGATGGCGCCATTAAACAGGTGGATCGCCAGCGGAGTTATTTAGGCGCGGTACAAAATCGCTTCGAAAGTGTGATCGATGGACTCAATACCAACATTATTAATACGTCTGCTGCTCAGTCGCGCATCCAAGACGCGGATTATGCACGTGAAATTTCTAATCTAATTCACGCGCAAATTCTGCAGCAGGTCGGTATCGCTATTTTGGCTCAAGCCAACCAGCAGCCGCAGATGATTCTGCGTCTGCTGGAAGGTCTATAACATTAGGGCTATAACATCAGGGCTGCATAAGGACTATCAACCGTTACTCGATAATGCCCTGTTCGCGCGCCATGGCATAGGCTGCCTGGGGGCCATTCCACAGCGATGGCAGTAAAATCAGTGAAACGGGAATCGCGGTAATCACGATAAATTGCTGTAAGGCACCAATTTGTCCTGCTCCCATATACAGCAGCACCGCCGCCATTAGCGCCATGGCAATCCCCCAGAAAGCACGCACGTATGGGCTTGGGTCATCATGGCCAGCGCCTACTACGGCAATGGCATAACTCATCGAATCACCTGTGGTAGCCACAAAAATTGTCGTCAATAACAAAATTGCCAGTGCCATCCAGGTGCCGCCGGGGAGCGCTTGGGCCACGGTAAGCGTCGCGACATCAAACTGGAAATTATTCAGTGCTTCTGTCAGATCAATGACGCCCGTGAGCTGATAATAAATGCCTGAGCCGCCCAGCAGAGTGAACCATACGGTCGTCGCAATAGGGGCGAGTACCGCCACGGCAAGAATCATTTCGCGAATACTGCGTCCGCGTGAAATACGCGCCACGAAAATCGCCATCAGCGGTGCATAGCCAATAAACCAGGCAAAGAAAAAGACGGTCCACCACTGCATCCACCAAGCGGGAGCGGTGTCGGCGGTCATGGTTGCCATGGTGAAAAACTTACTAATGTAAGCGCCCATGCTCGACATATAAGTGTTGACCAAAAACAGCGTAGGGCCAAACACGATGATCACCGCGCCAATGGCAAGTGCCAGCAGTACGTTAAAGCGGCTAAGTAGTTGAATGCCTCTATGAACACCGCTCATCGAAGAGAGCACGTAAATGCAACCTAGTACCGCAAGGATAATAAGCTGCCCGAGGTAGCCGTCGGGAAGACCGAACAGCTCATGCAAGCCAAAACTTACCTGAGTCGCTAGAAATCCGATGGGGCCGACAGTACCTGCTACCAACGCAATCACGCAGCAAGCGTCTAGCACGCTACCTAGCGGGCCACGCATAAGCCGCTCGCCAAAAACCGGGTAAAGCAGTGTGCGTGGTTGCAGTGGCTGGCCTTTCACATAGTGAGCGTGGGCAAGCACCACCGCGGTTAGCGAGCCAAGTACCGCCCAGGCCAAAAAGCCCCAGTGCATGAACGATTGGGCAAGGGCGCTTGAGACGGCTTCGGCGGTGCCCGCTTCGGTGTCAAAGGCAGGAGGCGTTACCACAAAATGATAGACCGGCTCTCCGGCGGCGAAGAAGACCCCACCTCCTGCCAGCAATGTGCACAGAATAATCGATAGCCACTTAAAGGTACTCATTTCTGGTGCATCAAGATTGCCAATCTTGGCTTTTGCCGCTGGCGTAACTGCTAGACCAATGGCAATAAAAAAAGTCAGTAACAGTAACAATTGAAAGTAGCTGCCTAGCACCAGGGCTGTCCAAGCAAAGCCGGCGCTGATTGAGTTGGCGACAAGATCAATGTCATAAAAGGAGAGGGCAAGAAACGCCACGATGAAACCGATGCTAAGCACCAGTACGATGGGATCGCCGAGGGAAAACCGCGTAGTGCCCTCGCTTGTCTTGGCAGGGTGGTTCATTAAGAACACCTATGTTTAATCAGGAGTATGTTTAATCAGGGGATGGGTAAGCAGAGCATTGAGCTTAACTAAACCGTGCGTGAGTAGGCGTAATGCCTGAAAGCATCCGATTTTCGAAACAAAAAAAAGCGCCATTCAATGAATGGCGCGAGGACAGGAAACTGTGGACAGTATACCTGGTGTATAGACCAAAGTCTAATGCCCGGGGAGGATTGCATAAAAATAGTGCGAAAAATAAGCGAGATGCACCATGATGAATAGGTTAATGGCAGCCACAATTGGTTGGCGTTTTTTGTAAACCACTGATAATAAAAAATATTTCTTTGTGTGACAGGAAAGCAGCGGCGCGCTACCAGTGATAGAGCAGTGATGCGCTGGTGGTGCTGTCAGTACGTTCGCTAGTATCCTCAGGCGGCTGCGAGTTGTGTTTGATTTCATGGGAAAGGCGTAGCGAAAGTCGTGAATTTAGTCGAGCCGTTAGTGCCGTTAATGAACGCGCTGTAGTGTTCTGACGGGTATATTCCACCGACATTTCTTGAACGATATCCGCATAATCTGAGAAGCCAAATTGATAGTCGAGTGCTGTATAAGCAACTGCCAATTGCTCATTATCAGCGCCGCGTAATCGGTCATTACGATAGCCAGGGCCTGCTTCTAACGATAGTGAATGTTGTTCACCCGCTAGCAATTGCCTCCCATAGCCACCAATGGCAGAAAGCTGCTGGTCGTAGCCGGCAAAGCGGTCTTTTTCCCAGCGGGCAAAGCCAAACAGATAGTGGGGGCCGCTAAAATCAAAACGCTCCCTGCCTGCTACTAAATATTGCTCAGCGCTGGTTTCTCCGTTTTTACTCACATTGCGGACTTCACCGCGCAGCGAATGAGTGAAATCCCCCGTCAGCCAAGTCAGCCGTGTCTTGCCGATCAATGTTTGGCTATTGGTGTTGCCGGAAAGGTGGGTAAAACCAAGTTCGGCATCGCCGCTAAACACCGGCGTATCATCTTGTGGCGGTGGTGGGGCGTAAAACGGATAAGCAGCGGCGGAAGTTGCCCACAGCGACAAGCTAGCTAATAAGACATTTTTTAATAACCTCAACACGTAACTCCTCCGTGAGTGTCAGTCTTTGTGAGCGGCTGCGATGTTGCAGGATGAGAGTTCGTCATGCACGCTTTAAAAGCGCTGAGTATATCGATAAAAAAAATCAGTGGCTGCTAAATAAGCAAACAGTCGAAAAAGCGCCATGGCTAACGCCACTTGGCGCTGCATGCCATAATGACGCTGTCGCGCCTAGTGAGTTCCTTTATGACCGCCCCACGCCCCCGTACGCTAGCCGAATTACAGCGTTGGCGCCGTACGCGCGCCAAACGACGCTGGTACACGCGAAGCTTTCGCCTGCAAGTCATGCTGCTGGTCGGCTTTCTGCTGGCGGGGATGTTGCTAGCGCAAGGCACCTACTTGAACCACCGTAAAGCAGAAATTATCACCCACCAAATGGGCGAACGGGCATTGGCAGTGGCCAAAACCGTCGCGGGCATGCCGCAAATTGTTAATGCTTTCTCGACCCCCGACCCTTCGCTGATTATCCAGCCGCTTGCTGAACGCGTTCGCCATGAAACCGGTGCCCGTTATGTGGTGGTGGGGAATGCCCAGTCGATTCGCTACTCGCACCCCGTGCCTGAGCGTATTGGTCAGCCAATGGTGGGCGGGGATAACGATCAGGCGCTGATTTACGGTCAGTCATACGTATCGGAAGCTACCGGAACGTTAGGCACCGCCATGCGCGGCAAAACGCCTATCTGGGATGAAGAGGGTAATATCATCGGGGTAGTTTCGGTGGGCTTTATGCTAGAACGAGTCGATATGGATGTGGCTCGCTATACCAGCCTGGGGTGGGCGTTAGTGGCGCTGATGATTTTGCTAGGATTTGCCGGGGCCTATTGGCTGTCGCAGCACCTTAAAAAAGTCATCCTTGGTTTAGAGCCTTATGAAATAGCCCGCTTGGCCATGGAAAAAGAGGCCATCTTGCAATCTATCCACGAAGGTATTCTGGCGGTTAACCGCGATGGCCAGATCACCTTAGTGAATCAGCAGGCCCGCCGTTTTCTAGGGCTATCGGATGAACAGGTCTTGCTGGGGCAACCAATTCGTGAGGTGGTGCCCAACTCGCGCTTGATCGAGGTGTTAAAGCACGGCGAGCAAGAGTTTGACCAGGAAATGTGGCTGGGCGACCATCCTGTGGTGGCTAATCGAGTGCCCATTCTGCACGAAGGAGAGATCGAAGGCGCCGTTGCGACATTTCGCAGTCGCCGGGAAATTATTGATCTTTCCCAGGCACTTACCCGGGCAAGCCGTGATGTGGATATGCTGCGCGCCCAGGCCCACGAGTTTTCCAACAAGCTATACACCATTTCTGGTCTCTTGCAGCTTAATCGCGTTGATGAGGCGCTAGCGTTGATTCATCACGAAACCGAACGTGCCCAGGCGCAAATGAGCTTTTTAATGCGTCACGTAGCTGACGCGGTACTCAGCGGCATCTTGTTGGGTAAATTGACGCGAGCAAGGGAGTTGGGAGTTGCGCTGGAAATTGATGAGCAGAGCTCGCTCTCTTGCCCACTGACGGTCACTGGGCAGGAGGTCATGATTAGCGTTGTGGGCAACTTATTAGATAACGCCTGTCATGCAGCGCTTAATGGTCCAAACAGTGACACACCGAAAGTTCGCCTGTTCTTTACGGATCTGGGCGAGCAGCTGTTGATTGAGGTAGAGGATAACGGCTCAGGTGTGCCCGGCGAGCATGCGGAGTCGATCTTTCAAGATGGGTTTTCTACCAAAACCGGTAAACATCGTGGCATTGGATTAGCACTGGTCGCGCGGTTGTGCCGTCAACATGGCGGCGAGGTGACATTAGAAGAGAGCGAGTTAGGCGGCGCGTGCTTTATTGCCGTGCTGGATCGTTCGCTTTGCGACCAAGTCGCCACAACGCCTTAAATCATAATAACGACGCCAGGAAGAGGAAACACTATGTCTGCGGCGCAGTACGGTATTTTGGTCGTCGAAGACGATTTTCGCATTGCTGATATCCATAAGGCTTTTATTGAGCAGAGCGACGGCTTTTATGTGGTGGGGCTGGCACGTAACGGCAGTGAAGCAAAAGCCCTGATGGCCCAGCATGCTGATGCTGTTCAGCTCATCTTATTAGATGCTTACTTGCCTGATGTAGAGGGTCTGGAGCTGCTATGGGCGATTCGCCGCGACTATGTGCATGTGGATATCGTCATGGTGACAGCCGCCCGCGAAGTAGAAACCATCAGCGAAGCGTTGCGTGGTGGCGTCTTTGATTATCTGATTAAACCGATTGAAGCGGCGCGTATGACACAAATGCTGACACGTTTTCGTCGCGAGCGAGAGGCATTGGCGAACCGGGCTGAAATGAGTCAAGACGAGCTGGATCAAGTGCTTGCTCGCTTACAGCCAGGTGAATCTGCGCGGCAAGCTACGCGCACGCTGCCGAAAGGCATTGACCGTTTGACCCTGCGTCGTGTGGTGGAGTCGCTGGCAGCCGAACATGATTCCCAAACGGCGATGCAGGTAGCGCAGGCAATGGGCGCAAGCCGTTCAACAGCGCGGCGTTATTTGGAGTTTTTAGTGGCTGAACAAGCGGTTAATGCAGAAATTGGCTATGGCGATGTCGGTCGCCCTGAGCGGCGCTATCGGCTACTTGAGTCTTCCTCAACATGGCTGGAATCACTGTAAACGAGCCGTTATAACCGGCCGTGAACAAAATGAACAAAACGCACAAAAAGCACTTTTTGCCATTAATGGTCATAAGCTTGTCGCGAGGAGTAGCGGTCTTCTAATGTGCAGGGCGTAACCACACAAAGATACGTAGATAACAACTATCTATAACACAGCCAATATAACAACATAGCTAATGTGGAGAACGCCCATGACCATGCTTCCCCTAAAGCGCTTTGCCGTGCTTGCTTTACCGATGGCAGCCTTTGCCATGACAACGTCCGCCAGCGCCCAAGAGTGGACACCGAGCCGTTCGATTGAGTTTGTTGCACCGGCCAACCCCGGTGGCGGCTGGGATACGCTAGTGCGCACCATGTCCCGCGTTATTCAGCAAGAAGAGCTGGCCGACGAAAGCTTCGCAGCCATTAACGTACCTGGCGGCGGCGGTGCAGTTGCCTGGGCTCAGGTAGCCCGTGATAGCGGCAATCCGCATAAACTTTTCGCTACCAGCCCGCCGATGATTTTAGTTCCCCTGGCAGGCGCATCGCGTTACGACCACACTGATTTCACCCCGATTGCGCGCATCAATACCGACTATTCGATTATTTTGGTGGCGGCAGACTCCGAGTATCAAAACCTGGATGATCTTTTCGCAGCGCTCAAAGAGAACCCTAGTTTAAGCGTGGGTGGCGGTAGTGCGCCGGGCTCGATGGACCACATCTCGGTTGCCGGTCTTGCTTCCGCGGCGGGTATGGAAGCCTCCTCGGTCAACTACATTCCCTTCTCAGGTGGTGGCGATGCCATGACTAACCTGATGGGTGGCCATATCGAGGCAGTTATTGGCGGTGCCGGTGAAGCGGTAGGTCAGCTGGGTGAAGGTAGCCAGCTACGCGCGCTGGGCGTGTCTTCCGCAGAGCGTCTGGGCGGTGGACTGGCCGATGTACCCACTTACCAAGAGCAGGGTTACGACTACACCTTCGATATTTGGCGTGGCGTAATGGGCGCGCCGGAAATGCCTGAAGAGGCGGTTGAATACTACGAGACGCTCTTCGCCGAAATGCTCGAAACGGATGCATGGCGCGAAGCAAGCGACCAGCTGGGCTGGATCGATGCCTACCAGGATAGCGACGCCTTCGCTACCTTCCTGGATGAGCAACAAGAGCAGTTTAGCAGCGTGTTGACCGACCTGGGGCTGATGCGCCAGTAAGCGCTCGTCCCAAAGGCTCCCCCGGTGGCAGCGTGCCACCGGGATCTTCCGTCTGATACCGCAAGGGTCTTGCTGTTCAGCAATGACGTCTTCGGAGAGCTTTCCCATGACTCGATTCAATACCAACCAATGGCTAGCGCTTGTGTTGGCGTTAGTGGCGGCTGCCTATCTGGCAATGGCCTGGCAAATCCCCAACTTTCCGCTGCCCCGCCCAGTGGATTCTGACCTATTTCCAAAAGTGTTAGGTGTTTCTCTGCTATTACTGTCGGCGTGCTTGTTTTTTGAGCGTCCGGGGCCTATTGCGGGTGCCGATCAGATTGATCAAGCCGAAACCCAGGGACCGCTACTGCTAACGCCTTGGGCGCGGGTGATCGTCACCGCCATCGCCATTGCGGCCTACGCGTTCCTGCTTGTGCCGTTAGGCTTTGTGCTGGCTTCAACGCTGCTGTGTGTTGGCCTAACCGCTTACTACGGCTACCGCCGCCATGGGGTCAATCTGGCAACATCGCTTGGGGTGGTGTTAGCGCTGTATTTGACCATGACGCGGGTAATGGATGTTTACCTACCCACTGGCGTGCTGCCGTTTTAACCAGGCCGCGCTTGCCCACTGTTAGCGGGTTTAAAAGAGAGACACTCCCATGGATGCCTTTAACAATCTAATGTACGGCTTTGGCATCGCGCTTGAGCCTATCAATATCGCTTACGTCTTTGCCGGTGTCTTTGCTGGCACCATTATCGGCATGTTACCCGGCCTTGGGCCGATCAGCGCGTTGGCGCTGATGATCCCGATTACCTTTGCTATGGAACCCTCTTCAGGGCTGATCTTGATGGCTGGGGTGTATTACGGCGCTATTTTTGGCGGCTCCACCTCGTCTATTTTGCTGAACGCCCCCGGTGTGGCGGGAACGGTTGCGACCTCTTTTGACGGCTATCCGATGGCCAAGCAAGGGTTGGCAGGTAAGGCGCTGGCGATTGCCGCTTACTCCTCCTTTGTTGGCGGTACCATCTCCGTTGTTTTCTTGATGTTAATTGCGCCGCTGCTCTCCAAAGTCGCGGTGAGTTTTGGCCCGGCTGAATACTTCGCGTTGATGGTGCTAGGCTTAACCGCGGTTGTGTCGCTATCCGATAAGTCGCTGGTTAAAGGCTTAATTGCCGCTGTTATCGGGGTGATGATCTCGATTGTCGGGATTGATATGCAAACCGGCACCGAGCGCTTTACCTTTGGCTCTATTCACCTGCTCGACGGTATCGACTTTCTGGTCGTCGCGCTGGGTATCTTCGCGTTAGCCGAAGTGTTCTACATGTTGCTGCGCGGAGGGGGTGGTAAAGAAGCGCCACGTAACGCGATCGGGTCGTTGAAATTGTCCCGTGGTGAAGTCAAGCAGATAGCAGGCCCTGTTAGCCGCAGTTCAGTATTGGGCTTCTTTACCGGTGTGCTGCCGGGCGCTGGCGCAACCATCGGCTCGTTTCTTGGCTATAGCATGGAAAAACGCATTGCCAAAGACGGCGATACCTTTGGTAAAGGCAACATCAAAGGCGTTGCTGCGCCAGAAGCGGCAAATAATGCGGCGTGTACCGGTTCGTTTGTACCGCTGTTAACCTTGGGTGTGCCGGGGTCTGGCACCACCGCCGTACTGCTTGGCGCACTGTTGGTGATGGGCGTTAATCCTGGCCCGATGATGCTTGAACAGCGTCCTGATGTGTTCTGGGGCGTGGTCGCCAGTATGTATATCGGCAATATCTTCCTACTGGTGCTTAACCTGCCGCTGATTCCGCTGATTGCCAAGATTCTCGATCTGCCCAAGCCATTGTTGCTGTCACTGATTTTGATCTTCTGCATGATCGGTGTATACGGCATGAGCTTCAGCGTGTTCGACTTATTACTGCTGCTTGGTTTTGGCTTGGTTGGTTTGGGAATGCGCTTATTCGGCTTCCCCGCCGCGCCGCTGATTCTGGCGCTCATTCTTGGCAACATCATGGAAGAGTCCATGCGTCGCGCGCTGCAGATCTCCGGTGGGGATTGGACGACCTTTATCGACAAGCCGATTTCACTGTCGTTACTGGTCATCGCTGTGCTATCGCTTGGTTTACCGCTGCTGAAAAAGCGCCGCACTAAGCGTTTGAACACTGCTGAATAGAGCACCGGCATGCGTGTAAAGCGTCCTAGGGTTTCCTAGGGCGCTTTTTTTATGCAAGCAATGGGGCGGGATTAATCGCCGTATGCAACGCAAAGCGCACTATTGGTGCGAGGTGTCGTTGTGGTGCATAAACAGCGTGCATGTTTTGGATGTTGGCGCGCCACGGTAGTGCGGCCAGTGAAAAAGGAACTACTTTTTTTAAAACTAACTTTTTGATTTTAATATTTTTAGTGTTTCTTTTTGTCGTGTGGCGCAAACCTTGCAGCAGCTAGGAGCTAGTGGATGCACCAAGCCCCGTAATAATCGTTCCCACGTTACATAACGGGAGTCCTTGGCCGCGAAGCTCAAATAACGAGCCCCGTCATAAGGGGCGCAAGGAGGTTCAAGTGACCACATTGCAGCGCAAGACACACCCTCGTACTGCTGGCCGTTTCGCTACTGCCTTAATGGCCGCCGCCGTCATGGGGGCCAGTACACAGGCCATTGCCCAGGATGATGATCCAATCAAGGTCGGTATCCTTCACTCACTCTCCGGCACCATGGCGATCAGTGAGACGGTGCTTAAAGATACCGTTGAGATGCTAATTGAACAGCAAAACGACGCGGGTGGCTTGCTGGGTCGCCAGCTTGAAGCAGTGGTTGTCGACCCTGCCTCTAACTGGCCGCTATTTGCCGAGCGTGCTAGAGAGCTACTGGCACAAGAAGAGGTCGACGTGATCTTCGGCAACTGGACCTCCGTTTCCCGTAAGGCAGTACTACCGGTAGTGGAAGAGCTTAACGGCCTGCTGTTCTACCCGGTGCAGTATGAAGGTGAAGAGTCCTCGGAAAACGTCTTTTATACCGGTGCCGCCCCCAATCAGCAGGCGATTCCTGCGGTTGAGTATCTGATTAACGAAGTCGGCATCGAACGCTTTGCGCTGGTCGGCACCGACTACGTCTATCCGCGCACCACCAACCGTATTCTCGAAGCGTTCCTCAAAGATGAGCATGGCATCGCTGATGAGGACATCATGATCAACTACACGCCGTTCGGCCATTCAGACTGGCAGAATATCGTGTCAGAAATACGCCGCTTTGGTGAAGAGGGCAAACCCACGGCGGTTATTTCGACGATTAACGGCGATGCCAATGTGCCGTTTTACACCGAACTCTCTAACCAAGGCATCGATGCTGCCGATATTCCGGTCATCGCCTTCTCTGTGGGCGAGCAAGAACTCACCGGCATTGATACCGGCCCGTTAGTCGGCCACTTGGCGGCCTGGAACTACTTTATGAGCGTCGATACCGATGACAACTACGACTTTATCGACGCCTGGATCGACTACACCGGCGACGAAGAGGCCGTCACCAACGATCCCATGGAAGCGCACTACATTGGCTTTAACATGTGGGCCGAAGCGGTGCGTAAAGCAGGCACTACCGACGTGGATGCGGTGAAAGACGCGATTATCGGTGTTGCCGTGCCTAACCTTTCCGGTGGCTATGCGGCGATGATGCCCAACCATCACATCACCAAGCCGGTGCTGATTGGTGAAGTTCAAGACAATGGCCAGTTCGATATCGTCTGGCAAACGCCTTCTACCGTAGCGGGCGATGCCTGGTCTGACTACTTGCCTGGCTCACGTGATTTGATTGCCGATTGGCGCAAGCCCATGGAGTGCGGCAACTTCAACGTGGTGAACGGCTCGTGTGGCGGCAGCACCGCCGCAGAAGAGGCTGAAGCGGCTCTCGCTGAGTAAGTAAAGCGATATATAGCAGGGAAATGACCGCTGTTAACGCTGTGGTGTAAGGACAGGTTGAAGCGAGGGTCTTTCGCCATGGCCGGAAAATGCTCCTGGCTATTCCGGCATTTCCGCCATCCATGGCGGTCAGATGGCGAAAGTAGCGCCCATGGATGGGTTCACAGCGCCCTCGCGGAAACTTTTTCTTGGCACCGTTATCTTCAGTTCCCCCCTTTTTGTTAACCAAAGGAAGAACCCCATGAGGCGTTTCTTTTCCTTAGGGTTGCTGTGTCTGCTGTTGTTAAGCGTCACAGTCACCGCCCAGGCACAAACAAGCGCCACCGTTGAGGCTGATGACGCAGCGGCGCTTGAGCTACTAAACGCGCTGGACGTGCGTTCCTATTCCGCCAAAGGCGAAGCGATCAACGCTATTTTGCAAAGCGATGATGAGCGCGCGCGTGATTGGCTGCAGTCCTTGTTGGACGGTCGCTTGCAGCGCACTGACGACGGTCGTTTTGTGGTGGTGCTCGACAATCAAGGTCGCGATTGGCCAGTTGCAGATGCGCTGACCAATGAACCGCTGGGGGAGATGTCCCGCCGCGACCTGGATCGTATAGGCATTAATAACAATCTACGCAATCAGCTACGCAGCGCTATTGCCGTAGTGGACTTGTATTCGCCAAACGTTGAGCGCCGGCGTACTTCCGCCAGCCGCTTACTGGGCGAGGTCGATGAGGAGCTGGCCGAACCGCTCAGTCAACTGATTGCTGACGAAGAAGACGCTGAGGTAGTGCGCAGGCTGACCCAGGCGCTGGCGATTTACCAAGTTGAAAGCGGCGAGCTTGAAGGCGTTGAAACGCTGCGAGGCAGTTTGCATCCACGTGTTCGAGTAGCGCTTAGTCGCGCGGCGAATAGCGATGACCCCATGATTGCCGATGCCGCCAATGAAGCGCTGAGCAGCATCGAGCAGAATCTCAAAATTAACCGTGGCCTGGAAACACTCTACTTCGGGCTTTCGCTTGGCTCGGTACTGGTGTTGGCGGCGATTGGCCTGGCCATTACCTTTGGCGTGATGGGCGTTATCAATATGGCTCATGGTGAGCTAATCATGCTCGGCGCTTATACCACCTGGATGATGCAGCAGCTGTTGCCCGGCCAGCCAGGATTGGCGCTAATTCTGTCGATCCCTGCGGGCTTTATGGTGGCCGCGCTGGTGGGCATTGCCATTGAGCGGGGCGTTATTCAGTTCCTGAAGGGGCGTCCGCTGGAAACGTTGCTGGCGACGTTCGGTATCAGCCTGATTTTACAGCAGCTGGTGAGAACGGTGATTTCACCGCTAAACCGTACGGTCATAACGCCCGAATGGATGAGCGGCTCATTAGTGATTAACGATGCCCTGTCACTAACTCTTAACCGCATGTTTGTACTCGGTTTTGCCCTGGTAGTGTTTGCTGCACTGATGCTGATTATGCGCCGCACGCGGCTAGGGCTTGAAGTGCGCGCTGTGACCCAAAACCGCGCCATGGCACGCTCCATGGGTATCCGTGCCACGCGGGTCGATATTATGACCTTCGCATTAGGGTCTGGCGTCGCTGGTTTGGCAGGCGTTGCGTTATCACAGCTGACCAACGTCGGCCCCAATCTGGGCCAGAACTACATTATTGATTCCTTTATGGTCGTCGTTTTCGGCGGCGTGGGAAATCTATGGGGCACTCTAGTGGCTGGGCTTTCCCTGGGCATTATCAACCAAGTGTTGGAACCCTGGGCGGGCGCCGTGCTGGCCAAGATTATTGTCCTGGTGTTCATCATTCTGTTTATTCAAAAACGCCCGCGTGGACTCTTCCCGCAGAAGGGCCGGGCTGCGGAGGGCTAAGCGATGTCATCAACGATCTCATTAATGACGCAATCATCTTCACGCCAGTTTTGGCTAACCCGCCCGTTTAGCGAACGGGCCACGCAGATTTTTCTTGGCGTGCTGTTTGCCGCCCTGCTGCTGGTTACGGTGCTCCATTTAGCGCTGCCCCAAGGCCACCCGCTGCACGTTAATGCTTATACCGTGAATCTGTTCGGTAAGTACTTAAGCTACGCGCTGCTGGCAGTGGCGGTGGATTTGGTATGGGGCTATTTGGGCATTCTGAGCCTGGGCCACGGGGCGTTTTTTGCCATTGGCGGTTACGCCATGGGCATGTACCTGATGCGCCAAATCGGTGATCGCGGTACTTATGGTGACCCGGTACTGCCGGATTTTATGGTGTTTCTCAACTGGGACAGCTTGCCCTGGTACTGGCTCGGTTTTGATATGGCCTGGTTTGCGTTTGCCATGGTGCTGTTAGCCCCTGGGCTATTGGCACTGGTCTTCGGCTTTTTAGCGTTTCGCTCGCGGGTCACTGGGGTGTATCTGTCGATTATTACCCAGGCGCTGACTTTTGCCCTGATGCTGGCATTCTTCCGCAATGAGATGGGCTTTGGTGGCAACAACGGGCTGACCGATTTTCGCGAGCTGCTGGGCTACAACCTACGCAGCAACGACACCCGCTTAGGGCTGTTTATTGCCACCGGCGTTGCGCTGGCGCTGGGCTACATCCTGTGTCGAGCGATTGTTACCAGCAAGCTAGGCCGAGTGTGCGTGGCAACCCGGGACGCTGAGGCCCGCACGCGGTTTATTGGCTATCGGGTCGAACGCTTCCAGCTGTTTGTATTCGTGGTTTCCGCCATGCTGGCAGGCTTGGCTGGCGCGCTTTATGTCCCTCAGGTAGGGATTATCAACCCCAGTGAGTTCTCGCCAATTTTCTCGATTGAAGTTGTGCTATGGGTGGCACTGGGTGGCCGCGCCACGCTATATGGAGCGGTTATCGGGGCAATCTTAGTCAACTATGCCAAAACCATCTTCACCGGCGTGATGCCCGATGCGTGGCTGTTTGCCTTAGGCGCGCTGTTTGTTTTGGTCACCGTGTTGCTACCCAAAGGCGTAGCAGGGTTATTGCGCCACCTAAAACGCCGCCAAAAATCCGCTGCCTTGCCAGAGGAGGCTACCGCATGAGTTTGTTGCAATCGCTAACCACGCGGGATCGGGTGTTTGAGTTTATGGCTCCTCAGGCATCACCGGTGGATGTGCGCCATGGACCGATTCTGTATATGGAAGATGTCTCGGTGAGCTTCGATGGCTTCAAGGCAATCAATAACTTAAACCTGACCATTGATGATGGTGAACTGCGCTGCATTATCGGCCCCAACGGGGCCGGTAAAACCACCATGATGGATATCATCACCGGCAAAACACGCCCCAACGCAGGCAGCGTGTGGTTTGGCAGTCGCCATAATCTACTGCAAATGAACGAGCCGGATATCGCCAGCTTGGGAATTGGCCGTAAGTTTCAAAAGCCCACGGTCTTTGAAGCGCTAAGTGTGTTTGAAAACCTGGAGTTGGCGATGGCCGCTGATAAGCGCATTTTTCCCACGCTGACTGCCCGCATGAGCGGTGAAATTAAAGACCGCATCGATGAAGTGCTTGAAACGATTGGCCTGACCGAGCTGCGTTACCAGCCAGCAGGGATTCTTTCCCACGGCCAAAAGCAGTGGCTGGAAATTGGCATGCTGTTAATGCAGCGCCCGCGTTTACTGCTGGTAGATGAGCCGGTTGCCGGAATGACGGAACAGGAGATGGAGCGTACCGCCGAGCTGCTGACGGGCCTCGCCGGTAAGCAGTCGGTGGTTGTGGTCGAGCACGATATGGGCTTTGTACGCTCCATTGCCCGTAAAGTGACCGTGTTGCACCAAGGCAGCGTGCTGGCGGAAGGCAGTATGGATCAGGTATCAAGCGACCCCAAGGTGGTTGAGGTGTATCTGGGTGCGGACGATGAGGAGGCTGCCTAATGCTGACGATTGAAAAGCTTAACCAGTTCTACGGCGAAAGCCATACCTTGTGGGATCTAGACCTCGATGTGCCTGAAGGCCAGTGCACTTGCGTAATGGGCCGCAACGGGGTGGGTAAAACCACCTTAATGAAAGCTATTATGGGCGAAGTGGCCGTAAAGAGTGGCCAGCTGCGCTATCAGGGGGAGGGCAGCGACATTGAGCTGACCCAAAAAGCCGTGGAAGCGCGCTCTCGTTTGGGTATTGGCTTTGTCCCCCAGGGGCGGCAGATTTTTCCGCTGCTCAGCGTGGAAGAGAATTTACGCACCGGCTTGGCAGCGCGCCGTGATGGGTTGAAAAAAATCCCCGAGCGTATCTATGAGCTGTTCCCGGTTTTAAAAGAGATGAAGCACCGCCGTGGCGGTGACTTATCTGGTGGTCAACAACAGCAGCTCGCCATTGGCCGCGCGCTGGTAATAGAGCCCAAGCTGCTGATTTTGGATGAACCCGGGGAGGGCATTCAGCCCAATATTGTGGCGCAAATCGGTCAGGTGATTCGCCAGTTGATCAAAGAAGATGGCCTAACGGTGCTACTGGTCGAGCAGAAGCTACCCTTTGCGCGTAAATACGCCGACCGCTTTGTGATTATGGATCGTGGCCGTCCGGTGGCCAAAGGCGAGATCGCCGAGCTTTCCAACGAACTGATCAAACAGCACTTGACCGTTTAAGTTATCCACACCCGGTTGGGAGTCTCCGTTTGTGGTGATTGCATAAAACGCCTCTGTTGAATCGCACTGCTACGGCAACGAACTTGGCGCTTCTGGTGTTTCGCGGGCGCGGCGGCGTTTCATGTGCTGAGTAATCACGCCGTAGCGTGGGCCAGCGAGGAAGGCGAGGATTAGGAAAACGCCGGTCATTATCGCCATCATACCGCCAATGGAGACGTTGAAATACACGGCGAGGTAGTAGCCAGAAATACTTGAAGCGATCGAAATTAGCGCACCGATGATAAACATCATCCACAGCCGGTCGGTCAATAAATAGGCGGCGGAAGCGGGCACAATGGCAAAGGCGATAAACAGTACTGCCCCCACGGCATCAAAGGCCGCTACGGCGGTTGAGCTAGTTAGCATTAGCAGCACATAGAAAAGAATCGAAGGCATAAAGCCGAACGTTTTGGCCAGCGCTGGATCGAAGGTGGCCAGTTTCAGCTCCTTATAAAAGAGCCCGATAAACGCGTAATTGATCAGTGTCATTACGCTCATCGATACTAGCGCCTTGGGGATGGGTAGACCGAAAATGTCGAGAGTATCCAACCAGACAAAGCCGATTTCACCGAGCAGCACAGTATGCGTGTCGATATGCACATCGTTGGCGTAGACGTTAAGTAACAGCACGCCGATGGAGAACAGCGCCGGGAAAACCAGGCCGATGGCGGCATCCTGCTTTACCCGCTTGGTGTTGGCCAGGGCCTCGGTAAGTAACACGGTTAATAGCCCGGTTAATGCGGCGCCTATTAGCTGCACCGGCCCGCTTTGCTGTTTGGTCAGTAGCCAGACAATCACAATGCCAAACACAATGGAGTGGCTAATCGCATCAGTGAGCATGCTGTTGCCGCGCAGCACCAGGAAGGTACCCACCGCCGAGGAGGCAATGCCAACCATGGCACCTACCAGAATAATGGGCAGCGCCGTGTTGGTTAGTAATTCAGCAATCATGTCACGACCTCTTCAAAGGTGGCGACCACCTGTTTGGCTGCCTTTTCTCCCAGTGATGTTAGCGCCCATCCGGCGCCGCCGTCAGAGGAGCGTATAAGGTAGCCTTGGCGCTTAAGTTTACTCAGCACCATGCGTGCGCTAAATGTTGCACGGTAGTGTCGGGAGGCGTCGGGGTGCTTGTAAAGCGTGTAGAGTAACTGCTGCTTCTGCAGCGCTTCTTTTTGGCGATAATGCTTGATGAAGCCCCACAGCAGGCCACGTCCGGGAGCAAGCGCCAGCGAGATGATGACAATAACCGTTGCAGTGAGAATCACCAGCGGGCCGGTTGCCAGACCACGGGACAAGGTACTGATGGTTGCTCCCGAGACCCCACTGACAACACCGATGCCAGCGGCAATAACCAGCATCCCCCCCAAGTGACGACTCCACTGCCGGGCCGCAGCGGCTGGCGCCACGATCATGGCGGCCATTAGTATCACGCCAACCATTTGCAAGCCGACCACCACGGCGAGCGCCACCATAGCGGTAAGCGCGGCTTCGATGGCGTTGACGGGCATGCCGAGCGAGCGGGCGTATTGCCCATCAAAAGTGACCAGCTTGGCTTGTTTCCAGAAGATAGCGAGCAGCGTGAGAGTGACAAGGGTGATGCTGCCCATTACCCACAGATCCGAGCGTAGCGTAGCGGCGGCTTGGCCGAACAAAAAGGCTTCTAGCCCCCCTTGGGAGGCGTTGTTGGTACCCTGGATATAGGTCAGTAACACGATGCCTATAGCAAAGAAAATGCTTAGGCAAATGCCGAGGGCAGCATCGGTTTTCAAGCGGCTTTTGCGGGTCAGCAGCAGCATCGTCAGCGCGGCTAACGAGCCAGTGGCCAATGAGCCAATGATAACGCCGCCCATATCCCGACTGCCGGTGATGATAAAGCTTAAACACACGCCGGGCAGCGCCGCGTGGGAGATGGCGTCACCGAGCAGGCTCTGGCGGCGTAACACCGCAAAGCAGCCCAGTGGGCCGCTGATCAGCCCCAGTAGCGAGGCACCAATCACCACGTTTTGAAAGGTGTAATCAGAAAGAAGGTCAAGCCACTGCATGGGTTATTTCACCTTCGAAGCAGTGAACATTAGGGCGTCGCTATCGTTCAACAGGGCAATCTGGCCACCGTACGCCTGACGCAGATAGTCAATATTAAACACCTCTTCAGCCTTGCCGCTGGCAATCACACGGACGTTAAGCAACAACAGCCAGTCGAAGTAATTACGTACGGTTTGCAGGTCATGGTGGACAACAATCAGCGTTTTACCCGCATCACGCAGGCGGCGCAGAATGTCGATAATAGCTCGCTCAGTGGTGGCATCAACCCCGGCCATGGGCTCATCGAGAAAGTACACATCGGCCTGTTGCACCAGTGCGCGGGCCAGAAACACTCGCTGCTGTTGGCCGCCGGAAAGCTGGCTGATCTGGCGGTCAGCGTAGGCGCTCATTCCCACCATCTCCAGGGCTTCCAGTGACTCGTTACGCTCCTTGCGCCCTGGGCGCCGGAGCCAGCCCAGGCGACCGTAAAGCCCCATGGTGACCACATCCAGCGCGGTGGTCGGGAAGTCCCAATCGACGCTGGAGCGCTGCGGCACATAGCCAACGCGTTTGCGCTGTGAGGCGTAGGGGCGGCCATGCACCATGACCTCGCCGGAAAGCGATGGTACAAGCTCCAGCAGGCTCTTGATTAGCGTGCTCTTACCCGCCCCGTTAGGGCCGACAATGCCTGCCATCACGCCGGTAGGAATCTCCAGGTTAATATCCCAGAGAACGGGCTGATTATGATAGCTGACGGTCAGGTTCTGAATGCTGAGCGCCGTGTCGGTTGTTGCGGGTGTCGCCATTGTTGCAGTGCCTTATTGAATGATTAGTGAGCGAGCTTCCACTCGGTAGCCCAATCGTTCATTTCTTCGGGAAGCGGTGCCAGGGTACCGCCAAGCGCTTCGACAATATGCTGGGTGTTGCGGTAGATCATGCCCATATAAGTGCCATCGACCGTGTCCGGGTCACCCATGGCATCGGAGTAGAGTTCACCGCCAATTTCGACAACCTGGCCCCGTTGTTGGGCGGCATCAATAACTGCCTGAACCGTGCGCGGGTTAATGGTGCTCTCGATGAAAAGGGCCGGAACTGCGCGATCCACCACAATATCTGTCATGTTGCGAATATCAGCAATACCCGTTTCCGTTTCTGTGCTAATGCCTTGTATGCCTTCCACGTCGATATCGTAGGCGCGGCCAAAGTAGCCGAAGGCATCGTGAGCGGTGACCAGAATGCGTTGCTCATCGGGAATGCTGGCGATACTGTCTGTCACCCATTCGTGCAGGGCAAGCAGTTGAGCCTGATAACGCTCGGTATTGGCATCAAACGTCGCGGCGCAGTCGGGGCGCGCTTCACTCAGCGCAGTATTGAGCGTGGGCAGTGTTTGTGCCCATAAAGAAACGTCCATCCACAGATGAGGATCGATGCCGTACACATCCTGTGAGGTAATCAATGATGCGGGGTCAATCGAGGCAGGGGCGACGGCAAGCGTAGGTGTGCGCTCGGAGAACCTTTCCAGTACGTCGCCTAGCTGGCCTTCCAGCGAATAGCCTGAGTAGAAAATCTGTTCTGCGTTTCGCAGCGTTGCCACATCGCTAGCGCTTGCCTGATACAAATGGGGATCTACGCCTGGGCCCATCATGGCTTCCACATTAACGCATTCGCCGCCAACTTCCTGCGCCACATCGGCAATCATCCCAATCGTTGCCACCACGTTTAAGGGCGTCTCATCGGCAGTTGCCAACGCACTTAAAGGCAGCGCTCCCAATAGAATCACGGCATGTTTTGTTGCCATTATTTAGCTCCAGACTCGTCATGAGGTAGATGGGGTTAAATTGCTTTGTGTAAACTGATTGTCTTAAGGAAAGAAGTATAGCCTTGGCTAAGTTTGTGGCGCGATTCATCCAATGTCAAGCGGATAAACGGCGTTGAAAAGAGCTGAGAGGTGAGCTTGGGTGAGGGTGGGAATAAACATAAGGCGCATGGGAAAATGGTGCATTGGTGGAAAGGCACCATTTTCCCAGCTCCTCATTAATTAGCGCATAGGATTGATGATAAGGAACGAGTTGTTGAGCAAGGCTTAGGCAGTTTGACTAGCTAAACGGCGTTCCTGTAAGCGTTGAACGACAAACCAGTCAACGATAAGCATAAAGATCAAGGAAGCGCCGACGAGCGGAAAAATAACTCCCCCTATCACCAGCATGACAGTCAGGCCACGAAACACCCGTTTATCGCTCGGTAGTGGTGGGACTCCCATCGCGCCCGAGGGGCGTCGCTTCCACCACATCACCGCCGCTGACACTGCCAGCAGAATAATGGCTAGGCAGACCGCCAAGAACAAGAGTTGATTGAATAATCCAAACTGCTGACCCATATGCACGTTAATACCAAATTCCAACCAACGGCCCAAGGGTCCATAGTCGGCATAGCTCATGTCGATCAAGCGCTCGCCAGTGTACTGATCAAGGTGGACCACGCGCTGTTGGCTAAGGTCATTGGGATAGACCGAGCCGGTGTACACACCGGTTGCCGTAGTCGGCAGGCTGACGGCATAGCCATGATGTAATCCCAGTTCATTGAAAATGGCGACAGCACCGTCAAGGCCGATGCTCTCTGCCTGACCTGGCTGCTGTGAGGATTCTGGGAGCTGTGCCTGTTCGAGTGACCAATTGGTTGGGCTTTGCTCGTTTAAACGTGCCTCCGACATGGGCACTTCAACGCGCACACCGGCGGGGTAGCCAAAATTGTTACCGTTGGCCCACTGGTTAACCTGCCCGCCCCACACGCCTGACCAGGGCATGCCCGTGATCGCCAGAAAGACGATAAAGGCGCCGACAAATAGCCCGGTAACCGCATGCAAATCGCGCCAGAATACCCGGCTTTTCGGCTTGCCACGTACGCTAACCACGCCGCCTGCGCCTTTACGCCGTGGCCACCACAGGTAGATGCCGGTGAGCACCAGTAGAATTGACCAGCCGCCAGCTATTTCAATCAGTTTGCGCGCCGTTGGGCCAAAGTATTTCAAACTGTGTAAATAGCGAACGGTCCACATGACTGTACCGCGGTCATCCAGTGCTCCCAGTACATTAGCCGTGTAAGGGTTAACGTAAACCGCTAATCGCTCGCCCTCCGCTGTGTTAACCGTGATCTCCGCGGAGCTATCCGGCGTCGCGGGGTCGGTGAATTTTACGGCGGTGCCGGGATGAGCCGTCAGCGCTGCACTTACCAGCGCAGAGGGAGGCAGCGTGGCCTCTTGAACGGCCACGCGCTTAACATCAGCGTGTATCAGCGCGTCCAGTTCGTCTTTGAATAAATACAGCCCGCCAGTGATCGCCAGACTAATCATAAACGGCAGCACCAAAAGGCCAGCGTAAAAATGCCAGCGCCAAACGGCGCGATAAAGATCGAAGGTTTTGCGTTTACCTTCTTGTGAGGAGGACGCGGTCGTCATGTAGTGTCTCCAGACCACCAGGCAACGAGCCTGCTGGTTTAATGAGTCGGGGGAAACAGGTGCTCAGTAGAGCACCTGAGTGAATCAGAAGCTGAAGTCGGCCCGTGCCCACACCATCCGGCCAGGCTCGTTAATACCGCGATCCAGATCAGCGGGGTAGCCAAAAGCGGCGTTACCCGCTAGGTTCAGGTGCTCGGTGTAAGTGGTGTCGAAAACGTTATCCACACCCACACTCAAGGTTAGGTGGTTGCTTGCGTGATACGCGCCATTAAGCGAGAACAACCCGAAACCTGAGGATGATTCCAGGTCTTGGCCGACGACATTGCCTTTTTCGAGCGCAGTGCGGTTTTGTGCCGCGACGCCACGCCATAGGCCGCCCACGGAGTAAGCGTCGCGTGCATAGGTCAAGCCAACATTAGCTTCCAGCGGTGGGATTTGAGGTAAGGCTTCATTGTCGTCGGCATTACGTCCCCAGGCATAGGCCAGGGATGCATTGCCCACCCAGTTGTCGGTTATTTGATAGCTGGCGCCCACTTCGGCACCTGCAATCTGGGCATCAATGTTATCGATTTGAGTAGTGCCCATGCCCGCTGTGTTGTAATCAAACAGAATAAAATCGTTTACATATCCTGCATATCCGGACACCCACGCGCTCAAGCGCTGGTCGTTGTACTGAGCACCGATATCCAACTGGGTGGTTTTTTCGGCTTGAACGCCATCGAAGGCATTCAAGCTGCCGGCCGGGCCCGCTTTGTTGGAACTTAGCTCCCAATAGTCAGGAAAGCGTTCCACATGCCCAACACCGGCATACCAAGTGATTGGTGCTGAGGCTAAATCTTGCTCGTAGCGGACAAAGGCACTGGGCAGAGTGTCACGGCGGGTAAGGCCTGCGGTAGCCGTATCCAGGCTCTCGTCACTGACGCGATAGCGGTCTACCCGGGCACCACCAATCAGGCGGTCACGTTCACCTATATACTGGGTGACCTCGCTGAAGGCGCCGAACTGGGTCTGCTTGTAATCGGGTTGCCAGCGCTCTCCATCCAGGTTGCGGTGTACCTGATGTTCAACGTCGACGCCAGCGATCCAGCTGGTGTTTTCCCACTCCCAGGTGGACGCAGCGCGCGCACTTCGAGTACGGCGATCAACTCGCATGGCCATGCCGTTACTCATATCCATGCCGCCGCCCATGTCCATGCCACCGCCCATGTCCATGCCGCCGCCCATATCCATGCCGCCGCCCATGTCCATGCCGCCACCCATGTCCATGCCGCTGCCCATATCCATGCCGCCACCCATGCTCATGCTGCCCGGTGAACGAAGGGTAAAGTTATCCATAATATGGTCGGCGTAGGCATAGTTGGCCTGCATTTCCAGGCGTTTCCAGTGCTCGCCTAAATTCTCGCGCTGAAAACGTATGCCCACGGTTTCGCGCAGAAACTTACTGCCATCCATGCCCCGTCCGGCATAGCGCGCTTCACCGTCTCCTCGGCCAGCGGTGACTTCAAGCCAAGTGTCGTCGTCGGGTGTCCAGCCTATGGCCACGTCGCCGTTCCATTTATCCCACTGAGAGGGCACAGCGTTGCCGTCGCCATCTTTATAGTCGTTGGCCTCTGATTGGTTGCCAGTAATGCGCAGATAGCCTGCTTGATTACCCACTGCGGCATCAACGCGGCGATCAAAGCGCCCATAGGTGCCCAGCATGACGCTGCCATCTACACGTACGCCCGCTTCATCGAACTCTTCTGGGCCGCGGTCAAAGCGCACCGTTGCCGCTGAGGCACCTGGCCCCCATAGCACCGACTGTGGCCCTTTGGTGACGGTGAGGCTGTCGTAATTTTCAGGTGAGATATAAGACGTCGGCGCATCCATGCGCGCCGGGCAAGCACCTAGCATTTGGCTGCCATTGGTCAGCACCCGTAGACGCGAGCCAAACATGCCACGGAAAACCGGGTCACCGTTGGTGCCGCCGTTACGAATGGCAGAGAACCCCGGAATGGTCTGAAGGTAGTCGGCACCGTCGCTGGCAGGGGCCGGTTGGCGCGGTATGCGTGGGTCAGTTTCCACCGTAAGTGGCGAGCTTAGCGGTACATCGGTGACGACCATGGTGTTGAGCGCATGATGATGGTCGTGGTGAGCGGCAGGCGACTGTGCCCATGTGCTTTGAACAGCCACGCTCGATGCCGCGGCGATGCTTAATGTTAGTGCGTGTCGTTGAAAACGGTTTTTTAAACGGGCAGGCGTAACGACGCCATGCCCAGTAGCTAGATGCGACATGATGATCCCTTTTTTTGATGTAGACAGCCACTCGCCTGAAGCGAGCTTCAGGCTGAAAGGGCTGACGATGTGGCGTTATACACGTCGCAAAAAGGGCGGAGCTCGCGTTAGCGCGTGGGGGTAGTTATCACAGGACCGCATCGCCTGTGTCGGTTGCGTCAGCAGTTGCCCGTGCGTGATAAACGCTTGCTGGCTGATCGCGGGAAGAGCGGTTGGTGTCGTTGGAAACTGTTGCCAGACGGTGCAGTAGCCACATTGGTGAAACCAGTTGAATATCGGCTCTACCGCTTCAGCATGGCCTGCAGAGTGGTGATGTTGACTTGCTTGCGGGGCCGCGTGCTGATGATGGTTTCCATTCTGGTGACTTGATGAATGGCTAGAAGAGTGGTCAGTGCCGTGGTTAGAGTGATGTTGCCCACCTGCTTGATACTGCGAAATTAGCGGCCCGCCCAGTAGGAGATGCATCGCCACAAACGCCATATAAAGCGCTATGCGATACCAAAGAGTCCCTACTGAACGTGATAAGTGCATTTACTCGATACGCTATTTGGGCCGTGTTATGTTGTTTCATATAGAGCGCTTGGCAATTTTAGCTGAAATTTCCTTATGAAAATGTGAGGGCGGTGCGGTCAATTGACACGTAGGGACTATTGGCGTCGGATAAAACGAGTGCTAAATCAATTCATAGCTCCGTCGTTGTGTATTAGTAATGCAAGATCGATACACTGCGCACTAGCGCTGTCACCTGCTTACCTACAGCGAGTTTCATTTCATCTGAGGACTTGCGAGTTAAGCGTGACCTAAGGTGAATAGAACCGAGGCTCAACAGCAGCTCCACCGAGTGTGGGCTGGTGGGCAACGTTTCCATTTTTTTAATAGTAGCCGCGAGCTGATTACGGTAGCTGGTGTCCTTTGTCGGTGAGAGTGCCAAGGCAATATCCCGTGCAAAGATGCGTACGCGCAAACGGCTGCCGATGGGCGCTGATATACCCGGTATTATTAATTGGTGACACTTATCAAGCGCAAGATGGGTTAGCTGATATACATCGTCATGTTCGACAACTCGACCTTCGATAATCGAGGCGGCATCGAACCCTCCCAGCTCCTCGGTTAAATCAAAGCGCTGCAAAAGATCATGCAATGGATCGCTAGCGATAACGTGCCCCGCTTTCATCAGTACGAGATGATCAGCAATTGCAGAGATCTCTTCGGGGTCGTGGCTGACGTAAATCACCGGGATTTGAACTTGGCGAGTCAGTCGCGCAATGAAGCGCAACAGCTCTTGCTTACGTGGCCCATCCAATCCGGAGAGTGGTTCATCCATTAGCAGTAGCTGAGGATCGCTCAGTAGTGCCCTGCCTATGGCGACTCGGCGAGCTTCGCCGCCCGAAAGCGTGCCTGGTATCCGCTCAAGTAAATGCCCGATGCCAAGCAATTCGACAATCTCATCGAAGCGGTGAGTTGCTCGTTTAGGCATGCCGTAGGTGAGGTTGCCTCGCACTCGGTAATGAGGAAAAAGACGCGCCTCCTGGAACACAACGCCAATGCGCCGTTGATGGGCGGGTACATTCTGGCGCTGTTGGGTGTCTAGTAGCACCTGGTCGCCGAGCTGCAGTTTGCCTACGTCGGGTTTGTCCAAGCCTGCAATAATGCGCAGTAGGCTGGTTTTGCCGCTTCCTGATCTGCCAAAAATACCGGTCACACCGCTAGCGGGCAGCGTGAGCGATGCTTGCAGCTGGAAGTTACCAAGACGCTGTTCAACAGAGAGCGATAGCGATGAATGGGAAGAGGCGTCGGGGGACGTTGGGTTAGTAGGCATCACGTTCCTGTAAACGCTGTTGGGTGCGGCGCGCTAGCCATTCAGAGGCAATTAACGAGAGCAGGGCAATAATGATGGCGAGAAAACATAGCCGTGCCGCAGCGGCTTCCTGACCGGGTGTCTGAATTAGCGTATAGAGTGCTAGGGGTAAGGTGCGCGTTTCACCAGGGATATTAGAGGCGAAAGTGATAGTGGCACCGAACTCGGAAAGCGCGCGAGCAAAAGCCAGCACGGTACCTGTTAGCAGGCCGGGGATCGCCAGCGGCAATGTGATGGTGGTGAATACCCGCCAGCGACTAGCGCCTAGCGTGCTGGCAGCCGCTTCGAGTTTGGGGTCAACAGCCTCAAGAGATAAACGCAGAGCCCTCACCAGTAACGGAAACGCCATTACGCCGCTAGCAACGGCTGCCCCTTGCCAAGTAAATGGCAATGATACGCCTAAGTTGCTGTAAAGCCATTGACCAAACATCCCTTGCCTGCCCAAGCCAATTAACAGTAGATATCCCACAACCACGGGCGGCAGAACCAGTGGCAAGTGTATCAAACCATTGACCAATGCTTTCCCGCGAAAATGATAGCGGGCTAGCCACCAAGCGACGGCAATGCCTGGGGGCAATATCCATGCAACCGCCGCTAAGCCGATCAGTAAGCTTAGGCGAATAGCCTCCCACTCCGCTGGAGAAAGCGTCACGGTGCACTGATGCTTGTGTCAAAGCCGTGCTCGGCAAAGATAGCGAGGGCTTCTTCACTGGCTAGCCACTCTCGTAGCGCCACGGCAGCAGCGTTTTGCTCGGCATCAATCAGGGCGATGGGGTACGTAATGGGGTCGTGGCTGGCGGCTGGGAATAACCCAAGTACCCTGACGGCCTTGCTGGCAAAAGCATCCGTTTGATACACCACACCGATGGGTGTTTCTTCACGCTCTACCAGCGCTAATGCAGCGCGCACATCACTGCCACGGGCTAGGCGCGGCGCTAGAGCTTCCCATTCGCCCAGTGTCTCCAGTGCTTGCTGGGTATAGATACCGGCCGGTACATGGTCTGGGTCTCCCACGGACAGTCGGTCGCGCTCGCCTAATAGCGTTTCAATAGCGATGCCTTCCCCCGGGGTGAACTGCATTGGCACGCTATCGCTGGCACTAACAAGCGCCAATCGATTTTGCAGTAAATCCCTACGTTGCTGCACATTGATATGCTGATCTTCAAGCCAATCCATCCACGTCACATTTGCGGAAAGAAATAGCTGCGCGGGACTGCCGCTGGCGATTTGTCGAGCAAGGGTAGACGACGAAGCATAAATCGCGGTCACATCAACGTCATTATGTGTTTCATAAACCGCAATGGCATCGTTTAGCGCATCGGTCAGCGACGCAGCGGCTGCAACGTGCACATTGTCGCTCGCGAGCGCTGATGCCGTCGGAAGGCTAAATAGAATAACGCTGGCAAGCAGGCGATTGTTCACACCGAAGTTAAGCATCGTTTTATTCCGCTATTTCCACATGGATATAGCGGAGATTAGCGAATACTCAGCGCGTGTTCAATGACAAATAACGCGTGGCTGGATGGCGATCAATCATTGTCGCGCTCGGCATCATCAGAAGGTGACAGAAGCGCTAGCAGTGCTTTGGCATCGTCAGGCGTTGCCATCACAAACTGCTTTTCCAGTGCTCGATAGTGGGTAAGTACTTGTTTGCCCATCTCTGTTAGGTGTGCTCCACCTCGTGCATTTCCACCGGAACTTGTGACTACCAGCGGTGATAAAAAGTAGCCGTTCATAGTTTCGAGCAGTTGCCAGGCTTTTTTATAACTCATGTTCAGCGCGCGGCCCGCCGCAGAAATTGAGCCGGTTTGATCAATCATTTCCAACAGGTCAGCCTTACCAGGGCCAATTACCACGTCGTGGTTTAACGCTAAGCGCAACTGGAAGGTAGGGGAAGGGTGATGGGTGCGTGTCATTATTGAACTCTGCTGATGACTATGTGCGTATCAGTTTAGCAACGATACAGTCCCCAACGCTTACCATTTAGTGGTTGGCGAAGAAGCGTTCCCAGCCTAGGTTAACAAGGCTTTGGCCTTCTTCTAACAGCGTTGAAGGTTGCTCCAACGTGGTGCGCTTATCCATTTTGACGCTCTTTTTTGGTGCTCAAGACCGTTATTGGCTAACAATCTCAAGGCTTAAGTTATTGTGTCGACAAAGAAACGTGGTTTTTCACCATTTTGGCGCACTCCTTGCATTTCAAGTTGAAATATTGACCAACTGGAAGCGATAGCGCCATGACTCTGTGTGAACTTGCGACACCTGCCGCTAGCTCAGGCCATCGCTTTGATGGCGAGCGCCACTGGGCGGCATCGCTGGGGCTGCGTTTTGCTAACCGTGAGGGCTCAACCCGATTGGTGCAGGCTCGTCACCAAGGGCCGCTACGAGTACAGCGGCCGTTTTACCCAGAAGGCAGCACGGAAGCTTGCCATGTGTACGTGCTGCATCCACCCGGTGGTTTAGTCAGTGGCGATGCCCTGACGATTCGCGCCCACATCGAGCGTGATGCTCATGCGCTGCTCACCACCCCTGCGGCTAACAAGCTTTATAAAGCTGACAGTCAGGGCGTTGCCTGGAACCAACAGACTGAGCTTAACGTGGAAGATGGCGGCATCCTTGAGTGGCTTCCTCAAGAAACGATCGCCTTTGATGGCTCCAAAGGCGCTCAGCGAACGCATATTGCGTTGCATGGCAGTGCCCGTTGCTTGGGCTGGGAAATCATGGCGCTGGGCCGCCCCGCCAGTGAACTTCCCTATGTAACAGGCCGCATTGAACAGCACTTTCGTTTAACCCTAGATGGCAAGCCGCTGTGGCTTGAACGCCAACCGTTGGATCCTGCACATCCGCGTTTTAACGGGCGCTGGGGGCAGGGGGGCGCCACGGTGCAAGCCACGCTATGGGCGGTGGGCTTAGAAGATACCGGTGTGGCGATTGAGGAGCTACGCGAAGCGCTGCCGGATAACCCGCGCTGGGCGGTTACCGTTCGCCAGGGCGTGCTGTTATTACGTTATCTCGGAAACTCACGCAATGAAGCCTGGACGCTGTGTGAGCAGGCGTGGCATGTACTGCGCCCGCACTGGATCGCTCATGTCGCCCACACACCGCGCATTTGGTTAACCTAAACGTTGTGCAGCAGGTGCTAAATAAGTTATTTTCACTAATGCAAATGAAAACCTTTTGCATTAAAATGGTGGTCTGTGACCTGCACCGAGATGCACCATGCTGCTCAACGTCTTATCCTCTTCCTATTGGCTGCTGATATTACGCATCCTGGCCGCGACGCTTGGCGGCTATATCGTTGCTGCACTGTTTTCGGTGGCAGCGCTTGGCTTACCGTTTGATACCATGATGTCTCTGCGTATCGGCATGATGGGAAGCTTCATTATTTGGGCGGGCGTGGCGATCTGGTCGTTTATCACGCCGAGTTTGATACGTCTTTGGGGGGCTATCGGTCTAGCCATTGGCGGCCTTCTAGTGGTGGCTAACTATGGCGTCCACTAAGCGCAGCGTGAGGCGTAATATGGCCCAGCTGCACACATGGTGCGGCTTGTTGGCTGCTTGGCTGCTATTTGCCGTTTTTCTGACGGGCACTCTGAGTTACTTCAAAGAGAGTATCTCGTTGTGGATGCAGCCCGAACTTCCGAGTGTCGCCACGAATGCTGAGTGGGACAATCGACGCCTAGCGGATTACTGGCAGCACTATCTTACTGAACATGCTTCCTCAGCGAGAAGCTGGCAGATCACCTTCCCTAATGAGCGCGAGGCTGTTTCGACAGCCGTCTGGTTTGGGCAGGATGGGAGAGAGCGGTCGATACTTGACCCAACCACTCTGACGTTGGTTACCCCGCGAGAAACGCGTGGGGGGGATTTTTTCTATCGATTCCATTTCCAATTGCATCATCTGCCCGCCATCTATGGCCGCTGGATCGTTGGTATCGCCACCATGATGATGTTCGTGGCAATCATTAGCGGCGTGATAACCCATAAAAAAATCCTGCGCGACTTTTTTGCTTTCCGGCCCCAAAAGGGCGCGCGCAGTTGGCTTGATGCGCACAATGCATTTTCGGTGTTAGCGCTACCTTTTCAGTTAATGATTACCTACACCGGCTTGATAACACTCATGTCGCTCTATATGCCTTGGGGAGTAGAGCGCGCGTTTCCCGATGCTGACGCGCGTCGCCAAGCGACCAGTGAGCTGCATGCCTTTCCACTCTCCGGCCCGGCTACGGGGCAGCCTGCAGCGTTATATGCCCTTAGCGAAATGGTCGGTGATGCTGAAGCGCATTGGCAGAAGCCGGTGCAGTCCTTAAGGATTAGCCACCCGGGGGATGCAGGTGCGCGTGCCGTGGTTTGGCAAAGTACCCACGAGGCATTATCCGCGCACCGCCCACAACGTATCTATGCGGCCAGTTCGGGCGCATTGTTAGCAGAGACTCAGCCGCAACGCATGGATGAACAAGCACATGGCATTATGGTGGGGTTACATGCCGGCCGTTTTGCCGACTGGGGCATGCGCTGGATCTATTTTGCGTTAGGGGCTGCTGGGTGTGGCATGGTGGCAACTGGGCTACTGCTGTGGACGTCAAAGCGTAAGCATAAGAAGGGCGGCGTAGTGGGGATGTGGTGTGTCGAGCGGCTTAATATAGCCACGTTGGCTGGCATGCCGATTGCCGTATTGGCCTTTTTCGCCAGCAATCGACTTTTACCGGTGGCGCTTAGTGGGCGCGCCCAATGGGAAATCCATTTTTTCTTTGCCGCCTGGCTACTGGCGCTGCTACACGCTGCCTTAAGACGCTCGGCCTCGCAGGCGTGGCGGGAGCAGTTAATTCTGATCGTTATCTTGTTGCTGTGCCTGCCAATACTTAATCTCTTGGTGCCTTCCTATCGTGTTCTAGGTGAGCTGACCGCAGGTAATTGGCAGCGTGTCAGCGTTGACCTGATCTGCTTGGTCAGCGCGCTGATCATCGTCTGGCAGATGAGGCGAGCCGCTAAAAAAACGCTTCCGCGTGTGCCACCTATTCAGGTGGCGTCATGATGCTGATCACGCTGCTAGCACTCGGTACGCTGGGCTTTGCCTTAATTGCGCTGTCGGATAGCCGCCACCGACGCCGTTGTGGCCTTAAGCCTGCTCAACAAAAACCTTGGCTCTGGGCGGGCGGCGCGATACTCGGTTGGCCGCTTTGGTTGGCGATGGAAACCTGGAGCACTGGGCTGGCAATAACGCTATGGTTGGGCTGTCTAAGTATCTCGGCGGGAGTGGTATTTCTTGGTTTGGCGATGTTTGAGCGCTTTCTCCAGCAGCGGTAGTTATCCCCGCCGCTGGCGATTTAATAAATAAACCAAATAGACGCCGCCCAGCCCGGCTGTTAAAACCCCGACGGGTAACGCCCCAGACGGTAATGAGTACTGAGCCGCTAAGTCTGCCGCTAAAAGGAGCAGGGCTCCAACTACGCCCGCTGCTAAGGGGAGAGGTCCCGGTTTTCGCCACAGGCGTAACGCCAACTGGGGGGCGGCAAGTGACACAAACGCAATCGGCCCTACCGTCGCGACCGCGCCACCTGCTAGAAAAGCCCCCATTAAGGCACTTAATAAGCGTGAGGCTGCCAGATTAACGCCGAGGCTTTTGGCGACGGGGTCGCCAAGCGCCATCAGACGCAGCCGGGGAGCTATCAGCACAACACCGGGCAGTAACAGCAAACACAGGCCAAGCATTGGCCAAAGATCGTGCCACTGGCGTCCTGCTACGCTACCGCTAAGCCAAATCATCGCGTCTCGCGCTTGCTCTTGACCCAGCCAGGTCAAATTTAGCTGCACACCTGCTAGAGCCAAGGCATTGATAGCGATGCCAGCAATAATCATTGAAGAGGGGTGGCGAAAACCACGCCCAGAGCCGCTATAGACCGCCAGTGTGCCGATGATCGCACCTAGTGCGGCTCCTGTCGTGGTAGACATAATGCCCACCAACCAGCTGCTTGCCAGCAGTGCTCCCAGGCTAGCGCTGGCAGTAAGGCCGATAATATCGGGACTGCCTAACGGGTTGCGGGTGATGCCTTGAAACAGAGCGCCCGATACACCCAGCGCAAAGCCAGCACACAGCGCGACGAATGCCCGTGGTAAGCGCAGCGTAAACGCCTGCCACTGTTCAAACGGTGTCGCATTACCTTGGATAAGGTGCCCAAGCGCTTCCTTGCTAAGCCCTTGGCTTCCTAGCATGAGAGAACCCAGTAATAGTCCTAAAGCGACGATACTGGCCAACACGTAGGGGGCTAAAGCACGGGGTGGCAAAAGACAGGGCGGCAAACGCCAGGGGAGTAAAAGACGGGAGGCTGGCAGTAACGTATTAAAGCGTTTCATCATAACTCACACACCGCGCTGGTTAATGCGCACAGCGACTAACAGAAATGGCGCGCCTAGCAGCGCTGTCAGGATCCCTGTCATGATTTCAGCAGGGCTTAGCAAAAGGCGGGCGAGCAGGTCTGCCACGATCATCATAAGGGGGCCCATCACTAGGGCGATGGCAAGTTGCCAATAAACGTAATGACCGGCAATTTTTTTGGCCAATAACGGCACGGCTAAGCCCACAAAGGCGATAGGGCCCACCGTGGCGGTTGAAATCGCCGCTAGCAGCGCGCTACCGCTAAGCACCGCCAGCCTCAAACAACCCGCATTCAGCCCCAGCGCTTTGGTCACGCCGTCACCCATTTGCAGGACGTGCAAAAAGCGCGGGAGGATAAACGACAGCCCTAGTCCGACCGTTATCCAGCCCAATAGTCGCTGAGCCTCATCTAACGTATGCCCATTGATGGACCCAACGATCCAGAAGCGATAGTTAGCAAATAAGGCGGGGTGGGTAAGGGTAACGGCTTGTACGTAGGCAAAGAGAACGGCGTTAAGCGCCGCCCCTAACAGCAGCAGATGTGCTGGGTCATGCTGGCGGTAAGCGCTCTGAACGCCGACTAAAACAGCCACGCAAAGCGCGCCAGGTAGCGCTAACCAAAAAGCGCCTGCAGGCAGCGAGCCAAGCACCAAGCCAGCGGTTACCAGAGATGCGGCTGCGCCTGCATTGATGCCCAGCAGCCCAGGCTCGGCTAGCGGGTTGCGAGTTAAATTTTGTAGCAGTGTACCGGCGACAGCAAGTGCCGCGCCGGTGGCGATGGCGAGCAGTGTGCGTGACAGGCGAGCTTCCACTAAGTCGTTGGCGTAGCTAGTGTCTAGCGCTTGAAGTGCCCGCCATACTTGATAAGGGGAGAGGTGTTCTGCTCCGACTGAGAGATTGATCCAGCCAAACAGCAGTACCGCTCCCATTAGCCCAACCAGCCAGCGTGTTCGTTGCCGTAAAGAGGGAAATAGGCCGTTCTCCATACCCGCTTCAGCATTCATCGCTGTTCTGCTGCCTCGGCAAGACGTGGCAAGAGCCGCTCGATCATCCATTGAGTCGCTAGTGGCGAACCAGCAGAGCTAGCCACGATTAATGGCTGATCGGTCAGCGCCAGATAGCGGCCATCTGAAATGGCTGGCAATGAGGCAAACAGCGGTAGCTCAGCGACTCTATCGCGCTGCTCTGCGCTGTGATACCAAGAGACCACTAAATCGACATCTTCGAGCATGGGCAGATGTTCAAACCCTAGGTAGTGCGCAAAGTGATTACCGCTTGGAGAAAGGCCTTCAACCGTTGGTGACAAGTGAAGTCCAAGGCCTGTCAGTGTGCCAACGCGAGGGTCGTCTGCTAAATACACAGAGACGTTTCCGGAGGCTGGGTCGGGCCGCACATAGGCAAAAGTGGTGTCCGCAAGACTTGGATAAGACTCGCCTGCAGTCCTCAGCGATGTGTCGAGATGACGTATTAAGGCAGCGCCTTGTTCCGGCACGCCAAGCGCTTGTGCAATACGTTCAATCTGCTCATCAACAGAGGTGAGGTAAGGACGCTCTGGGTAAGCGACAATGGGCACCAGTGGCGACAGCAGATCATAAATAGCGTCTGGAACACCACTGGAAGGTGCCAGAATGACATCCGGCTCCAGCGCGAGCAGTGCTTCAACATCCAGTTCGGGGTATTGGGTAATCGTGGTGGGGAGCGGCATTGCCTGTGCTTCTAGAGCGTCTCGTACCCATGGCCAATAGCCATCTTCATCGCCGCCCCACTCCGCACGGCTGACCCCGACCGGCACCACGCCAAGTGAAATGGCAATATCATCAGCACCAACGCCAAGGGTGACGACGCGCTGCGGTGGCTCGTCAATGGTGGCTGTTCCCAGTGGGCTTGGGATGACAACGGGAAACCGATCGGTATCAGCCACTGCCCCCGTCATGGGGGCAGCCGCAATTAACAGGGTGATTAATGAGCGTAACAGCATCAGCTTCTCACCAATCCCAGTTGATCGACATAACGGCACTACGAGATTCGCCAAGCCAGTACTGGCTGTAGAAACCAATTTGCTCGTAGTAGTCCTTGTCAAACACGTTGTTGATATTCAATTGCGCGCTCAATTGATCGTTGAAGCGGTAGCGTGCCATCAGATCAGCAACGGCGTAAGCGTCTTGCCCAACCTTAACTTGGCCATTGGGACTAGATGTGTTCCGCCAAATATCGCTTTGCCAACGAGCCCCGCCGCCCAGTGTTAAGCCACTCCATGCACCCGGTAGTTGGTAAGTGGTAAACAGTTTGACCTGTTGGCGCGGATGGGTTGTGTTAGTCCGCTCGCCGTCGGAGTTTTCTGCATTGGCTAGTGTGTAGCTGGCGCTTAAATTCCAGCCTGAGGCCACTTCACCAATCAATTCGACTTCAACGCCATTGACCTGATTACCATCAACGCTGCGGTGGGCGGACGTACCCGGCTGGCCGATCACATCAACACCCGGAATGGCTTCTGCCACACCGTTTTGCTCCGTTCTAAACAGTGCAATGCTGCTATCCAAGTGGCCGTTCAGAAGGGTTGCCTTAGCCCCCAGTTCATAGCTGCGGCCCTGAATAGGATCAAGCAGAGAGCCATCCTCACGGCGGGCATTCTGAGACTGGAAAATCTCGGTATAACTCGCGTAAACAGAGGCGTAGTCATTAATATCGTAGATAATGCCTGCATAAGGCGTTATTTCGTTGCTATATCGGTACTGCCGCTCAGATCCATAATAAGTCTGATCCAATTCCCAGTCGCTTAGGCGTGCACCGAGAATAAGATTCAGCGGATCACTCAACGAAAAGCGCGACACCATAAAGCCGCCGCTTTGCGTTACCTGCATATTATCTGAGCTGTTGAACTGCCCCCATTGGGGTTTAGCCACCACGCTGTCTCGCCAATTAAAGTAACTGCCCACGGAAGGCGGTGTACCAACTGGCGTGGCCAGCTTTATCTCGAAGTCATCTTCGTTATGCATCCAGCCAAAGCCCAGCTCGTGCTGGCGGCCAAATAAGCTGAAATCACCTTCGGCCGTCACGTTCACGGTTTGTTGAGTGCGGTTGCCGCGGTAATTTAAGAAAGAGCTGGACATACCAAGGCCAGTTTCCCTGTCTGGGAAGCCGCCGCGATAAAGGTACTCTAGGCCATAGTTACCATCGTTATGACTAACGGCGGCGCGTAACGTCCAGCCGTTATCCAATTGGTGGCTAAGATCAGCGAACACGCGAGTGGTCTCGTTGTAAAACGTTGACCAGTCGGTGTTGTTAGAGGCGCTGCGGTCAAAGTCCGTTCGGCTGCCATCAGCATAAAAAGCCGGGACACTGGCCCCTGCGCCGAGCGTCTCGTTGTGCTGATATTCAACCCCTACGGTTAATTGAGTCGCGGGGGTAAGCTCGCTACTGATAACACCGTAAAGCGTCTCATGGTCATCTTCGAGATGAGAGATAAAACTATCGTTCTGGTCTTTGGCGACGACAAAGCGGGCCCCTGTCGTGCCATCGCTGCTTAATGGGACAGACACATCCGCGGTGACGCGGCGCCGGTCCCAACGGCCGAGGCCTGCGGAAACAGAGGCAGCCGCTTCGGACAACGGGCGTTTGCGAATAAAGTTAACGCTTGCCGAAGGTTCGCCAGCGCCGGTCAATAAACCGGTTGCCCCGCGCACTACTTCAACACGGTCATAAATCGCCGCATCCCAGTCGGTATCGCCAAAATTCCAAAAACCGCTGAGCGGAATACTGAGTCCGTCAAACTGCACGCTACGGATTGAAAAACCACGTGCGGCATAGCTAATCCGGTTACTGTCAGCTCGGCTTGGCGAAACACCGGGTACTTGGGCTAAAACATCACCGCCTGACTGAGCCGCGCGGTCGTCGATCTGCTGGCGAGTAATAACACTTGTGGATTGGGGCGTCTCGCGCGGTGTTAATGACAGCCCGACCGCACTGCGGCTAGCGGGAACTGTATAGCGTTGAGTGCCTTCACTGCTGGTGCTGAGGCGCTCACCGGTCACTAACACATCATCGAGTGTTTCGTCAGGAGCTTCAGCAAAGGCAAGCAAAGGGTAGGCAAGAATAAGCGCAGTGCATGTTGATCGATATAAAAATGGCATGGAGCGGTTTTCCAAAGTGGATGTTGCCAATAGTTAATGTTTTATAATGAGAATTATTCCACTTATGCCGGGCGAGCGGTTATGCCCGCCGCGCAATTGATTATGCGCAAACGTCAGCCGCATCGTTTCAGGAGCGCTCAAGGGAACTTTCTGTCAAAGCCCCCGGTGAAATGCCGTAGTTTTTCTTGAATGCAGTAATAAAGTTGCTGGCATGACGGTAGCCACTTAAATGTGCCGCTTGTTGAACGCTGTGGCCGCTCAGCAGCAGCTCGCGGGCTAACGCAAGCCGGCGTTTTCGCAAATAGTCGATAGGCGCTAGGCCGTAAGCCATCTTGAAATGCCGCATTAACGTACTTGGGCTCATAGCCGCGCGATCCGCTAAGCGTTGCAGCGTGTGGTCAAACGACGGCTCTTCATCCAGCCAGCGGCGTACTAGCGCCAAGCGCTGTCGATACAGTGCGCCACTGTCAGTCGTATAGGGGGAACGGCAGTCCAGCCCCTGGGCGATGATTTGAAGTGCCAGCCCTTGAAAGCGCATACGCTGCGACTCAGCGCTACTGGAAGCACAGCACGCTTCATCAATGGTGAGCTGTAATCCAGGACTGAGTTGCCAGACATGGGGGGCAGTCGATGAGATGTAAGAGCCGTACCAAGCCTGCATAGCTGGTGCGTCGAGCGATAGGCATAGCGTGCGAAGCCGTTGATTAGCAGGATGAAAAGCGCTGAGCGTTAAACCTGTATCTAATCTTAGCCAGCAAGCTTCCCCGGCCGTTATCCAGCGCTTTTGGCCATCAATATCGAAATGTGCGCAGCCCTCTAACATCACCACAATCAGCAGGTCGGTATTGCCCTTAGAGAATGATTGATAGGGGCGCAGTACGTCCAAGTCGGAAATAAAAAGCTCCACACCAGCAGCTAGGCTAACTTCTTCTACACGCCCTTGGGCGATTGATGTTTTCGGCGTACAGGCAGTGTTGGAAGCAATGGGAAAGCGGTAATCGATACTGTATCGGCGTCCGTAGCCCAAAAAATGATCAACTGTATAGCGGGTGCTGATGGTCACGTGGTGTGTCTCAACCTGGTGTAGAAATAGAGGCTCAAAAAAAGCCTTATTTAAATGACGCATATAAATAGTAATAGGTTTTATTACTATTTGATAGTTAATGCTAAGTAGGGCGTTTTAATTGCACTTCTTTGGTGCGAGGAAGGGTCTGGCTGATTAGCATGGTGCATTTTTGGTGCGAATAAGAGAAAGTCGATATTTTTCAAGCTATTGAATAATAATAACTATTTTTTATATTCACCATTTTGGTACGGCGGTTGCGCTGCATTGCTTCAAATAGGCGTGCTCGGTTTCGATAGTCGGGGAGCGTTGCTCTAAATCCTGCACTGACGTTGCTGTTGAGCGCTGCCACTGATTGAGCCAATGGAGCCCCCATGGAATTGACCCCGCGAGACAAAGATAAGCTGCTGCTGTTTTCTGCCGCCCAGCTTGCCGAGCGTCGCAAAGCACGTGGCCTAAAGCTTAACTACCCCGAAGCCGTCGCGCTGATCAGCTTTGAAATTATCGAAGGCGCCCGTGACGGCCGAAGTGTCGCCGACTTAATGAGCTACGGCCGTGAAATCCTTAGCCGTGATGACGTCATGGAGGGTGTGGCGGAAATGGTTGATGAGGTTCAAGTAGAGGCTACCTTTCCAGACGGCACCAAGCTCGTGACCGTGCATACCCCCATTGTTTGAAGGGTAAGTGGTGAATAGTGAGGTGTGAGAAGAGGTTGTTACTCCTCTCACCTTACGACCCACCCCTCACCCCTCTCAGCACCGCGACGCAGGAGCAAGCAGATGATTCCCGGTGAGTATCAGTTAAAAGACGGTGATATTGAGCTATGCGTGGGCCGCGAGCGGATTAGCGTCGACGTGGCTAATACCGGCGACCGCCCTATTCAGATCGGCTCTCACTATCATTTCGCTGAAGCCAACCCCGCGCTGGTATTTGATCGCAGCAAATCCCGTGGTTTTCGCTTAGACGTGGCAGCGGGTACCGCAATTCGCTTTGAGCCTGGCCAGACCCGCAAGGTCACGCTAATTCCCTTCGTTGGTAAGCGCGAAATTTACGGCTTCCGCGGCGATGTGATGGGTGCGCTCGATGGAGATAAACAATGAAACCGGTTAACACAATCAGCCGGCAAGCCTACGCCGATATGTATGGACCCACGGTAGGCGATCGTGTGCGCCTGGGCGATACCGAGCTGTGGATTGAGGTAGAGCAAGACGCTACCCATTATGGCGATGAGGTGAAGTTTGGTGGCGGTAAAGTCATTCGCGACGGTATGGGGCAAAGCCAGCGTAACGACGCTACGGTGATGGATACGGTGATTACCAATGCGCTGATTTTAGACTGGTGGGGCATTGTTAAAGCCGATGTCGGCCTGCAAAGCGGGCGTATTGCCGCGATTGGCAAGGCAGGCAACCCCGACACTCAGCCCGATGTAGATATAGTGATTGGCCCCGGCACTGAAATTATCTCAGGTGAAGGCAAGATTCTCACCGCTGGAGGGATTGACGCTCATATCCACTTTATTTGCCCCCAACAGGTAGAAGAAGCGCTGATGAGTGGGGTGACTACCATGCTTGGCGGTGGCACCGGTCCGGCGACTGGCTCCAACGCCACCACTTGCACCCCTGGCGCCTGGCATATTGGCAAAATGCTGCAAGCGGTGGACGACCTGCCGATGAATATTGGCCTGTTGGGCAAGGGCAACGCCAGCTTGCCGGAAGCGTTGGCAGCGCAGCTGGAAGCCGGTGCTATGGGGCTCAAACTCCACGAAGACTGGGGCACCACGCCTGCTTCCATTGATACCTGCCTCAGCGTGGCAGAGAAGTACGATGTGCAGATTGCGATCCACACCGACACACTCAACGAATCCGGTTTTGTGGAAGACACCCTGGCGGCGTTTAAAGAGCGCGGTATTCATACCTATCACACCGAAGGGGCTGGCGGCGGTCACGCGCCGGATATCCTGACCGCCTGCTCAAAACAGTACGTACTGCCGTCTTCCACTAACCCGACGCGGCCTTATACGGTTAACACCATCGATGAACACCTGGATATGCTGATGGTCTGCCACCACTTGGACCCCAACATTCCCGAAGACGTGGCCTTTGCCGACTCACGTATTCGCCGTGAAACCATCGCTGCTGAAGATATTCTCCACGACTTGGGTGTGATCTCGATGATTGCCTCGGATTCCCAAGCCATGGGGCGAGTGGGCGAAGTGGTCTGCCGTACCTGGCAAACGGCTCATAAAATGAAGGTGCAGCGCGGCTTATTGCCCGAAGATGAAGCCCAGGGTGCTGATAACCTGCGCGCCAAGCGTTATATCGCTAAATACACTATTAACCCCGCGATCACCCATGGCATTGCCCATGAAGTAGGTTCTATCGAGGTTGGTAAGCTGGCTGATTTAGTGCTCTGGAAGCCGGCATTTTTCGGCGTAAAACCCTCGCTGATTTTAAAAGGCGGCATGATTGCGGCAGCGCCCATGGGCGACCCCAATGCCTCTATCCCCACGCCCCAGCCGGTGCATTATCGGCATATGTTCGGGGCCTTTGGCCGCGCCGCCAGCCAAACACGGCTCAACTTCGTGAGCCAAGCGGCGATTGATGCGGGCATTAAAGAGCGACTGGGCCTGCAGAGCTCGCTTTCTGCCTGTAAAAACGTACGCGGCGTGCGTAAAAAAGATATGAAGCTCAACGACGCCTGCCCAGAGCTCACCGTTGACCCGCAAACTTATGAAGTGCGCTGCGATGGCGAGCTACTTACCTGCGAGCCCGCCACCGAGCTGCCGTTAGCCCAGCGTTATCACTTGTTTTGATTAAAGGAGCCCTTATGCTGAAACTGATAGAACGTTTAGGGCCGATAGACGAAAGCGCCGCCAGCGACACGTTAACGCTGCCCTTCGAACTGCGCATTCGTGGCCGTTTGAAAGCCGAGAGCGATAGCGGTCGCGAGCTGGGCCTGTTTCTGGATCGCGGCCCGGTGCTGCGCGATGGTGAGGGCTTGAAGGCCGAGAGTGGCGAGGTTGTCCGCGTGTGTGCCGCTATCGAACCGGTCGTCACCGCGCGGGTGAGCACTGGCTTACCGCTGGCGAAGCTTGCCTACCATTTAGGCAACCGCCATGTGCAGCTGGCGCTGGGTGAAGATGAACAGGGCGGCTGGGTGCGTTTCCCACCCGACCACGTGCTCGAAGAGCTGGCCGAGCTTTTGGGCGCGACGCTTGAGCACCACAATGCCACCTTCGATCCAGAACCCGGCGCGTACAACCAAGTGGGCGGTGGGCATTCGCATAGCCACGGGCATACTCATTCCCATGGGCACGACCACGACCATTCACACAGCCATGAGCACCACCATGCCCACTGAGCGTGTCGCGCTAGACAGCCATGACTTAGCCCTGCTAGGGCTAATGCAGCTGGTCAGCCCCGCGCTACCCATTGGTGCCTTTGCGTTTTCCCAAGGGCTGGAAAGTGCCTTTGAGCTGGGCTGGGTAAGTGATGAACAAAGCCTTTCTGAGTGGCTTTCCGGCGTCCTGGAAGATGGCCTAACTCGCTGTGAACTGCCGCTGATTGCGCGCTTTTACACCGCCCTTGAGCAGCGGGACAGCAATGCAATTGCTCAGTGGGACGAGTGGTTGGCGGCCACCCGCGAAACCGCTGAATTAGCCGCTGAGGATAGCCGTTTGGGCGCTTCACTCAAGCGCCTGCTGGGTAGCCTGGAGTTATTGCCAAAAGGCGCTGGAAATCCGCCTTTACTTCCGTCTCAAGCGGGCTATGTCACCCTATTTAGTTACGCCGCCTACAGGCGGGGCGTACCCCCGCGCCAAGCGCTATTAGGGTTTGGCTGGGCATGGTTGGAAAATCAGCTGGCAGTGGCCTGCAAAGCACTACCCCTAGGCCATACCGCCGCCCAGCGGGTAATTGAACAGCTGCGCGGGGAGCTGGTGGCGGCCGTCGATCAAGCCCTCTTGCTAGAAGATGATGCTCTTGGCCCGATACTGCCCGGGGTGGCGCTGGCGAGTGCTCTGCACGAAACACAGTATTCACGCTTGTTTAGAAGTTAAACGCTTAGCTATTTGAAACACTTATTAATTCGGAGATAACCATGACGCACTGTTTACGTGTAGGGGTGGGCGGCCCGGTGGGGTCTGGCAAAACGGCACTGCTTAAGCAGCTTTGTTTGGCGCTACGGGATTACTACGATATCGCCGTGGTCACCAACGATATCTACACCCGCGAAGACGCCGATTTCCTGCTCAAACATGATGCGCTACCGGCGGATCGTATTCTGGGCGTAGAGACCGGCGGCTGTCCGCATACCGCCATCCGCGAAGATGCTTCGATGAACCTGGCGGCCATCGATGAGCTACATGCCCGCCATCCAAGATTAGAGCTGGTGCTGGTGGAGTCTGGTGGCGACAACCTCTCTGCGACGTTTAGCCCCGAGCTTTCTGATCTTACGCTTTACGTGATTGACGTCTCCGCAGGCGATAAGATCCCCCGTAAAGGCGGGCCGGGTATTACCAAGTCAGACCTGCTGATTATCAACAAGATCGATATTGCCGAGCAGGTACACGCCTCGCTTGAGGTGATGGAGCGGGACTCGAAGAAAATGCGCGGTGAGCGCCCCTTTGTGTTTACCAATCTCTACGATGGCGTTGGCCTTGAAGAGATCATCCGCTTTATTCTCGATAAAGGCATGTTGGATGAGCGTCGACCCCAGGCAGCAGCAGTATAGTCGTTAGCAAGTGACGGTAATAAAAAGCGCTCGCAGCAGTGGCTTGCCAAGCGGCAAGCCACTATGTTGAGCGGGCTTGTCGCTCAGCCAACAGTCGCTCAGCCAACAACAACGCAGCGCGCCGTGCCAACGGTGACAGTTCATCATCCTCCCGCTCCAACGAGGCCACCAGACGTTGTTTCATTGGCCTTGCCCAGAAGGTTTCTAGGTGTCGACAAATGGCTGCTGCAGCCGTTTCCTCGTCGTGGCCGCCGCGCAAGTTCACGGCGATTTGATTAATCATGTGAATCAGATTCTTATCGTTATGCGTCGACATTGAGTGTCTCCTTAGCCGTGGGCAATCGCCGTTGTAATGGGGCGGTGGTAGATTAAGTGGCGGCCAGACCGGGCAAAGCCCGCCAGAAGTAGGCCTGACGCTTGGGCCTGCTCCACGGCCAGCGCAGTGGCCGCCGAAACCGCCACCAGTGCGCCGATGCCCGCGCTAGCGCACTTGTGCACCATCTCGTAGCTGGCGCGGCTGGTGACTAGCGCAAACCCTTCTTCTAGAGGGGCAGCCTCGCGGGCGAGGGCGCCGATCAGTTTGTCCAACGCGTTGTGGCGGCCAACATCTTCGCGTAGTCGTTGGATGCGACCCTGGGGATCGCACCATGCGGCACCGTGGCTAGCGCCAGTGGCTGCCTGCAGCGGTTGATGAGAGGCCAATTCCTGCAGCGAGCGCTGAATGGCGGCATCGCTAAGCGACGGTGCCACGACAGAAGGAATCGGACGAATAGCCTGTTCCAGGGCCTCGGTGCCGCACAGGCCGCAGCCGGTACGCCCTGTCAGGCTGCGCCGCCGCTGTTTGAGCTCAGCCACCCGTTGGCTGGCAATAGTAAGATGAACGGTGTGGCCTTGAGGCGCTTCGCGGATTTCGAGGTCATAGCACTCGGTGATATTGGCCAGGATACCTTCGGAAAGGCTGAAGCCAAGAGCAAAGTCCTCAAGGTCGACGGGACTTGCCATCATCACCGCATGGGAGATGCCGTTGTAGACCAGTGCTACTGGCCTTTCTAAGGCCAGTAGATCCTCCTGGGTATCGGTGTACCAGCCGTTAGCACCACGACGCACCTCCACCGGCTGGCGTACTACCGCATCGCGTGGGTGGCGGGTACTCATGGTGCCTCCTGATGCGCTTTGGCCAGGTGGTCTCGCTGGATCAGGTCGAACGTGTTAAAGCGCTGCTGCCAAGCGGAGGGTTGGCTGACTTTTTCCACCTGCACCGCCGTGACTTTATATTCAGGACAGTTGGTGGCCCAGTCTGAGTTATCCGTCGTGATAACGTTAGCGCCGCTGCCGGGGTGATGGAAGGTGGTGTAGACCACCCCCGGCTGCATGCGTTCGCTGAGTCGTGCACGTAGCACCGTCTGGCCCGAGCGGCTGGTAATACCCAGCCAGTCACCGTCGCGTACGCCGCGAAGCTCGGCATCAGAGGGATGCAGCTCCAACACATCCTCGTCGTGCCAGCGTTGGTTGTCGGTACGCCGGGTCTGGGCGCCTACGTTGTACTGACTGAGAATCCGCCCAGTGGTGAGCAGCAGTGGGAAGCGGCGATTAGCGCGCTCTTCAGTGGCCACGTACTCGGTAATCGCAAAGCGTCCCAGGCCAATGGGGAAGTCAACTTCATGCATGGTCGGCATGCCCAACGGGTACTCGGCGTTGCAGGGCCACTGCAGGCTGCCGCGCTCCTCTAGCTTAGCGTAGCTAACGCCCGTAAAGCTTGGCGTTAACTGGGCGATCTCGTCCATGATCTCGGACGGATGGGTGTAGTGCATCGGGTAGCCTAACGCATTGGCCAGATCCTGGGTGACCTCCCAATCTTCCTTGCCAGCCAGCGCAGGCATTACTTTGCGTACCCGGTTGATGCGCCGTTCGGCGTTGGTGAAGGTGCCGTTTTTCTCGAGGAAACTGGAGCCGGGCAGCAGCACGTGGGCGAACTTGGCCGTTTCATTGAGGAAAATATCTTGCACAATCAGGCAGTCCAACGACGTGAGCGCCGCCTCGACGTGCTGAGTGTTGGGGTCGGATTGGGCGATATCTTCGCCTTGCACGTAAAGCGCTTTAAAGGTGCCTTCAATGGCGGCATCGAACATATTAGGAATGCGTAGCCCCGGCTCGTCGTCGAGCTTTACGCCCCACACGGACTCAAAGCGGCCGCGGGCGATGGGGTCGGCCACGTGCTGGTAGCCCGGCAGCTCGTGGGGGAAGGAGCCCATGTCACACGAACCCTGCACATTGTTTTGGCCGCGCAACGGGTTCACGCCCACGCCCTCGCGGCCAATGTTACCGGTGGCCATGGCCAGGTTGGCAATGCCCATCACCATGGTGGAGCCTTGGCTGTGCTCGGTCACCCCCAAGCCGTAGTAGATTGCGCCATTAGCTGCTTTAGCATAGGTGCGCGCCGCTTGACGTACGGCTTCGGCGGGCACGCCGGTGATTTCTGCGCTGGCCTCGGGGGAGTGGCGAGGCTCACTGATGAAGGCGCGCCAGCGGTGATAGGCCTCGGTATCGCAGCGCTTCTCTACGAAGGCTTTATCTTCAAGACCTTCGGTCACTACCACGTGGCCCAGCGCGTTGATCAGCGCCACATTGGTACCTGGACGCAGCGGCAGATGTTGGGCCGAACTCATGTGCGGAGTCTTTAAAAGGTCGATGTGACGTGGGTCAGCGACGATTAGCTTCGCGCCTTGACGCAAGCGCTTGCGCATCAGCGAACCAAACACCGGGTGAGCGTCGGTGGGGTTAGCGCCAATTACGATAATTGCATCGGCCTTCATGACTGAGTCAAATGTTTGGGTGCCGGCGGACTCGCCCAGCGTGGTTTTCAAGCCATAACCGGTGGGCGAGTGGCAGACCCGCGCACAAGTATCCGTATTGTTGTTGCCGAAGGCCGCGCGGATCAGCTTCTGCACCAAGTAAGTCTCTTCGTTGGTACAGCGCGATGAGGTGATGCCGCCAATGCTCTCGCGGCCATGTTCAGCCTGAATTGCTTTCAAACGGCTGGCGGCAAAGCCGATGGCTTCTTCCCAGCTGACTTCACGCCAGGGTTGGTCGATGCTGTCGCGAACCATCGGTGAGGTCAGGCGGTCCGGATGGGTGGCATAGCCAAAGGCGAAGCGACCCTTGACACAAGAGTGGCCATGGTTAGCGTCACCGCCTTTATAGGGCACCATGCGCACTAGCTGGTCACCTTTCATTTGCGCTTCAAACGAGCAACCCACACCACAATAAGCACAAGTAGTCACAACGCTGTGTTCGGGAACACCGTGGTCGATGACACTCTTTTCCATCAGCGTGGCTGTCGGGCAAGCCTGAACGCAGGCACCGCAGGAAACACAGTCTGAATCCATGAACGAGTCGGCCTGCCCCGCCGACACCTTGGATTCAAATCCACGGCCATCGATAGTCAGGGCAAAGGTGCCCTGTACCTCTTCGCAGGCGCGCACACAGCGTGAGCAGACGATGCATTTGCTAGGATCGAAACTGAAGTAGGGATTGGTTTCGTCCTTGGCGGCTTCAAGATGATTCTCACCCTCGAAGCCGTAGCGCACTTCGCGCAGCCCCACGCTACCGGCCATATCCTGAAGTTCGCAGTCGCCGTTGGCGGGGCAGGTCAGGCAGTCCAGCGGGTGGTCTGAGATGTATAACTCCATCACATTACGCCGCAGCTTGGCCAGACGTTCGTTTTGGGTGGTCACCTTCATACCTTCAGCCACCGGTGTGGTGCAGGCCGCGGGCATGCCTCGTCGTCCCTCGACTTGTACCGCGCACAGCCGGCAGGATCCGAAAGGCTCCAGACTGTCGGTAGCGCAGAGCTTGGGGATATTAATATCCGCCAACGCGGCGGCGCGGAGTACCGAGGTGCCCTCCGGCACGCTGATGGTCACGCCGTCGATATTGAGGCTCACCAAGGCAGCGTCAGCAGCCGAGGCTGGGAAAGGCGTACCGAGGTCTTTGTTGTACTCGACGCTGCTAGAGTGCTGACGGGGGTCGAAATGGTTGATCATGAGTTATCTCCGTTCGCCGTCCGCTGAAAATCATCAGGAAAATGCGCGAGGGCGCTTTGCACTGGAAAGGGAGTCATACCACCCATGGCGCAGAGCGAGCCATCCACCATCGTTTCGCAGAGGTCATGGAGCAGGGCGAGGTTGGCCTCGCGGTTTTGGTTGGCGCGGATACGATCAATTACCTCCACGCCACGGGTTGAGCCAATACGACAAGGGGTACATTTGCCGCAGGACTCAACCTTGCAGAATTCCATTGAGAAGCGCGCCTGTTCAGCCATATCGACGCTTTCGTCAAACATCACTACGCCACCGTGGCCCAGTACGGCGCTCTCAGCCGCAAAGGCTTCGTAGTCCAGCGGTAAGTCCCACTGAGATTCCGGCAGGTAGGCACCTAGCGGGCCACCCACTTGCACGGCGCGTAATGGTTTGCCGCTTAGCGTGCCACCACCGAACGTCTCCATCAGGGTGCGCAGGGTGGTGCCAAACGCCAGCTCTACCAGCCCGCCGTGCTTCACGTTGCCCGCCAGTTGCAGTGCCAGCGTGCCTCGTGAGCGGCCCATGCCATGGGTGGCGTAGGCCTCGGCACCTTCGGCAAGAATGAAAGGTACGGCAGCCAGCGAGAGTACGTTGTTGACCACGGTGGGACGGCCAAATAGTCCTTCAATGGCGGGCAGTGGTGGCTTGAAGCGCACCAGGCCGCGCTTGCCTTCTAGGCTTTCGAGTAGGGAGGTCTCTTCACCGCAGATATACGCGCCAGCGCCCAGGCGCACTTCCAAGTGAAAGTCGCGACCGCTGCCCCGTAGGTTATCACCCAGATAGCCGGCTTGTTCGGCGCGGGCAATCGCCTCGTCAAGCACCTCCTTAGCAAGCGGATACTCAGAACGCAGGTAGATATAGCCCTGGGTCGCTTGCACCGCGAGCCCGGCAATCGCCATGCCCTCGATCAGCATGTAAGGGTCGCATTCCATTACCAGCCGGTCGGCGAAGGTACCGGAATCGCCCTCGTCGGCATTGCAGACGATATATTTCTGATCGGCAGGGGTGTCGAGCACGGTCTGCCACTTGATACCGGTCGGGAAGGCGGCCCCGCCGCGCCCGCGCAGGCCGGAGGCTTTGACTTCCTCGACGATGTCCTGGGGCTCGCGCTGCAGCGCTGCTTCCAGGCCGCAGAAGCCGCTGTGGGCGCAATAATCCTCAATCGACAGCGGGTCAGTAATGCCGATACGCGCGAAGGTCAGCCGCTGTTGACGGGCGAGGTAGTCGATCTCCTCCGTGGGCCCCAACGCCAGGGGGTGGCTGACGTTACCCTCTAACAGGCCGCTGTCGAGCAGCGCCGAGACGTCGTTGACGGTGACGGGACCATAGGCGAACCGCCCAATAGGCGTCTCAACTTCCACCAGTGGCTCAAGCCAAGCAAGCCCGCGGGAGCCGTTACGCACCAGAGAAGTCGACTGGCCTCGGGCGGCTAGCTCTTTTTCCAATCGGTTGGCGACGGCATCAGCGCCCAGGGACAGTGCGGTGGTATCGCGAGGAACGAATATGCGGATGCTCATGCGATTATCTCCAGCGGCCGGGTTTGCAGCTCATCCAACAGTGCATCAAAGGCCTCTGGGGTTACCCGCCCGCGCACGCTGTCGTCCACACGGATGGACGGGCCGCAGGCGCAGTTGCCCAGGCAGTACACCGCTTCAAGGGTGATCTCACGGTCGCCGGTCGTCTGATGGTAATCGACCCCTAGGCGTGTCTTAGCATGAGCTTCGAGCTGGCGTGCGCCTACCGCTTGGCAGGCCTCTGCACGGCAAATCTGAACCACGTGGCGGCCTGGCGGCGTGGTGCGAAAATGGTGATAGAAGCTGATGACACCGTGTACTTCGGCGCGGGTTTGATTGAGCGCTTCAGCGATGATGGGGACTGCTGCCTCGGGGATAAAACCGAAACGATCTTGGAGGGCATGGAGGATCGGCAGTAGGGCGCCGGGCTTGTGCTTCAGGGCGTCGACTTCGGCCTGAATAGCCTGTGGCGCCCACTCCTGGGAATGGTTCATGGTGCCTGCCTCGCGACTGCTTATTATGTTTTAAATTTGCACTACTTTTCATATTTGAAAAGGCGTGCATCACGGTTAAGACAAAGCTAGCATCAAGCTATCGACTTAAAAATATGAAAAGTAGTGCCTATGAAAAGAATCAAGGTAACGCCCACCTGGTGCTTTAGCGATGACGACGGGCAGCGGCTCGATACCAACCTTTTACGTCTGCTGGGAGCAGTGCACCGTCATGGCAAATTGACTCATGCCGCCGCGGAAGCGGGGATCTCTTATCGTCACGCGTGGAATTTACTGCGCCAGGGCGGTGACTTTTTTGGTGTCTCGCTTGTTGAACTTGAGCGTGGACGCGGGGCGCGGTTATCACCGCTGGGTGAAAAGTTGCTATGGGCCGAGCAGCGCGCCACTGCTCGGCTAAGCCCACAGCTTGATAGTCTGGGATCTGAGCTTAATCTTGCTATTCAACAGCATCAGGAAGGTATTCAACCCGTTCTGCGCTTGCATGCCAGCCACGGTTTTGCGATAGAGCTATTGCCACAGCATCTGGGGGAGCTCCAGCTTGATCTGCAGTACTGCAGCCCTTCGGAAGCGCTAGCCGCGCTTAACCGCAATAGCTGTGATCTGGCGGGCTGCCATCTGCCTCGGGGTAGCGTGGGTGAGAAGGCGAGACGCAAATACCGTCGTCTGCTCAAGCCCCGCAATCATCGACTAATGGGGTTTATCGCACGCCAACAGGGGTTAATGGTGGCGCCGGGTAACCCGCTGGGAATTGATGGTGTTGCCGCTCTGGCCAACAGGCCGGTACGGTTTATAAACCGTCAGGCATCGTCGGGTACCCGGGAGCTGTTAGACAACCTGCTGGCCGAAGCTGGTATTTCAGCAGCCAACGTGGATGGTTACGAGATTGAGGAGTATACCCACTCAGCGGTGGCGGCCTATGTCGCTGCGGGAATGGCAGATACCGGCTTTGGTGTAGCGGCTGCCGCGCAACGGTTTGGGCTTGATTTTGTGCCGTTAGCCACTGAGGACTACGTATTGGCCTGTCACTATCACTCCTTAAAGGAGCCAAAGTTCGATGACTTCTTGCGGGTGTTACGTAGTGCTTCCTTTCAAGAAGCGGTGAATCGTTTACCGGGCTATAGCCCCCATCAATGCGGTAGTGTTATTGAAATTCCTGATTTCTTATGACGTTGGGGAAGGCGGTTCCACGTTTATCACCTAGTGTTTAGAGGCGGGGGCTGGCAGCGGCTGATGGTGACAATCGCGCCCACCATAAAAAACTGCGCTGCCCCAATAGGGGGCAGCGCAGTCAACAATAGGTGGCTAGCGGCTTGCTAAAACGGGCCATCCTTGGCCACCACACCCCTACAGTGGACGGGTAGGCCGAAGATAACCTTAACGCAGGTTATGAAAGCGCAATTTTGAGCGTTAATTTGCTGTTCATAAACAAAAAATACGCGAAGTGGTTAAAGTTGACACAGCTTAGGTCGATAAAAAACGCATAAAACTATTAAAAATTCTTCCGTTGACCTACTGAGAAACACTTTATGGCTACTCCTCCTCCTGCTTCGACCTCGCCAAAACGGAATCTTAGCTTACAGGCTAAGGTACTGATGCTTGTCCTACTGCCGCTTTTCATAGTAACCGCAGGGTTAGTCGCGTTTGACGCCTACGGACGTATTCAAAACACCCATGAGACGCTGGCGAATCAGCGTGAGGTGCTGATTGAAGAGCGCCGCAATGCAGTGCGCGATATTGTGCAAATGGCGACGTCTGCTATTTCTCCTATTTATGAGCAAGCAGATGCCAATGATGAGGAAGCCAAACAACAGGTAGCCGAGATCGTGCGCGCCATGCGCTTTGAAGGTAATAACTACGTTTTTATCTACGACTTCGATGGTAACAACATTGTGACGGCTCCTGCGCCAGAGCGTGAAGGTACCAACATGATGGACGTACGAACCCCAGACGGAAATTACCTTATTCGCGATATTCTTCAGGTTGCCAAGAACGGTGGTGGTTTTCATAGCTACTTATGGGAATACCCAAGCACCCGTGAAATTGAGCCGAAACACTCCTACGTCGATAGCCTGGAAAAATGGGGCTGGATGATCGGTGCTGGGGTTTATGTCACCGATGTTGATGCGGTTGTTGCAGAACTGGCGGCGACCGCTAACGCGGATTTACGCCAGTCTATCCTGTTCGCTATTTTGTTGGGTGCGGCCTTATTTCTAGCAGTGGCGCTGCTCGCATTCGGCTTTGTGCGTCGTACCGTTGGGCCGATTAAACGCACCGCCAGCGCTATGCACGATATCGCCCAAGGGCGTGGCGACCTTACCCGCCGCTTAGCGGTAGAGAGCAACGACGAAGTGGGTAACCTAGCGGTTCAGTTCAATGCCTTTGTTGAACGCATGCAGGAAACCCTGCGTGATGTGCGCCGTAGCACCATGAGCGTTTATCATTCGGCGGGAGAAATCTCCCATAGTTCCGAGGAACTGGCCACCCGTACCGAGCAGGCGGCAGCCAACCTGCAGGAAACGTCGGCTTCCATGGAAGAAATTACCTCGACCGTAAATCATAGTGCGGATAATGCCCAGCAGGCCAATCAGCTGGTGCAGTCCACTGCCGAAGTAGCCCAACATGGTGAAGAAGCCATGGGACAGGTCGAGCGGACGATGCACGATATCAACGACTCAGCGACGCGTATCAGCGAAATCATCACCATGATTGACGCCATCGCTTTCCAAACCAACATTCTGGCGCTTAACGCCTCCGTTGAAGCCGCGCGAGCGGGGGAGCATGGCCGCGGTTTTGCGGTTGTTGCACAAGAAGTGCGCACACTGGCTAGCCGCTCTAGCAATGCCTCAAAAGAGATTCGCACGCTGATTGATAGCTCTGTTAAGCACACTCACACCGGTGCTGAGCTAGTACGTAAGGCGGGCGCGACAATGCATGACATTGTGGAAAGTGTCTCTAAGGTGACCGATGTGATCGGTGAGATTACGGCGGGTGCCAAGGAGCAAAGTAGTGGTATTGGTCAGATCAACACCGCCGTCGCGGAAATGGATACCATGACCCAGCAAAACGCGGCCATGGTGCAGGAATCCACCACGGCAGCGGCCAACATGCGCCGTCATGCCGAACACCTAAATGAGCTGATCAACACCTTCGTGCTTGGCGACGATGAGCCACAAGCCTCATCGACACAGCCAGCTTTAAATCAACCGCGCCAGTCTCTGCCTTCTGGCACACCAAGTGCGCAACAGGCGCTCAAGCGCCCGACGCTTTCCTCTAAGCCAGCACCCGTTAACGCTGGCGAAGATGACTGGGAAGAGTTTTAAGCTCACTGCTGGCTGAAAACACGCCTGGTTACAAAGCCAACAGTCGCAAGCACTCTGGTAGACGAAATGTCGTAGCATAGAAAAAGCAGTAGAAAAAGAGCCGTAGAAAAGGGGCTGCCACATGGCAAGCCCCTGTTTAATATCCGCTTGTTTCAACGCAATTCAGCTCAGTGTTAACGCCTTGCTAATCGCCCGTTAAAAACAGCAGGATCGGTACATAAAACCACCAATGGCAGCGCCTCAATCAAGCCTAAAAGATACGGGATAATTGCCTTGGTGATGCACTCCAGCGGTAGCGAAGTCGATAAGGGGCTGATGCGTATCGCATTTAAACTATAGGCTCTCTCTTTAGCTAGAGAGAGCCTATAGTTCAGCAATATCATTTAGTGGATTGAGGTTACTCTAAAAGGTAGTGACCCACAAAATGATGTTAGGAAATAGCGTAAATACTCCTATGGCGCCAAGTAAAATAAGCCAGTAAGGTAGGGAGGCCTTTGCTGCGGATGTTAAATTAACTTCATTTTTAGAGATGGATGATAGGACAAAGAGATTAAGTCCTACGGGCGGCGTTATCATACCGATCTCAATAAGTAGCGTGACAATAATACCGAACCAGATGGGGTCGAAACCTAAGCTTGTGATCATCGGGAAGGTGATAGGAAGTGTCATGAGTAGCAGTGATATTCCATCAAAGAAACATCCGAGCACGATATAGACGATGACGATCATCAGCAGTATGCCATACGGACCTAGCCCAAAGCTGCCAATCGTTTCGACTGCAGTACGAGGAATGCCTAGTAGGCTGACGGCCTGAGAAAGGATCACTGTACCAATCAAAATCATACCGATAGCGGTAAACATGATTGAGGCATGCTTAAACGCCTGCCATAGTCTTTTGAAGGTTAGATCTCCCCATGTTAAACCTAAAATGATGCTAGCCACTACGCCTAAAGCCGCCGACTCGGTAGGCGTCGCAATCCCCAGGTAAATAGTCCCCAATACAAAGAAAATAAGCACGGGAAGAGGCCATATCTCCTTGAGTCCAGTTATTACGTGCTTGAAGGTCACTTTCTCTTTAAACGTAGGGGTTACTGGCTCACCAATTTTAGAGCGGATCATAATCCATGTGGAAAAGGCGGCAGCAATGAGTAAGCCTGGCAGCATGCCAGCGATAAAAAGTTGACCAATAGAGACGTTTTGAGTAGCTCCGTAGATGATCAATGCCAAGCTAGGGGGAATGAGAAGCCCAAGTGTGCCCCCTGCAGCCAATGTGCCCACTACTACACTTGGTTTATACCCACGTTTTGTCAGTTCAGGATAGCCAACTGCGCCTATGGCAGCTGCGGTAGAGGTGCTTGACCCGCTAACCGCACCAAACAGCGTGCAGACAGCGATGTTGGTATGGAGCAATTGTCCTGGAACACGCGCGAACAGAGGGGTTAGACCGTTATAGACGCGTTTTGACACGCCGCTTGCGAGAAGTATTTCACCTAAAAATATGAAAAGCGGAACTGCGCTTAGCGTAAAATCCGTTAGCATGTTCCAAGTTGCGTTAATCGCCAAGGGGGTGGCACCGTTAGCTTGAAAGTGGAGCAGAAGTAGACCCGTAAGCCCCAGCGCAGCCCCTAGAATCGAGCCACTGGTTAAAAATAGAACTAGCGCCCCGCTCAAGAGTAACCAACTCATATTGCATCCTCCGCTGAAGCAACATCTGTCGAGGGCTGTTTAAAACCATGGCTGAGTTGAATCAAGAGGCATAGCACCATGGAAAAAGGCATGATGGCCATCCACGGCCATAAGAGAATGCTACTGATATCCGTACGTGAATTGAGCGAGAACGAAAAGTTCATGAAATTCCAGGACTCAAAGGCGAAGATGGCACAAAACGTGAGTAATACGGCGACGCCTATAAAGTCCATTATTCTCGCGATACCTGCTGGCATCAGGTTGACGAGTATCTCTATGCGTATGTGGCGGCCTTTATTAAGTACATAAGGCAAACAAAGGAAGGTCAATGTTAAGAACAGCAGCCCCGCCAGCTCATCTGAAAACCGCAAAGGATGACCACCCAGATAGCGCATCAAGGTGCTGACGAATATCAGTGCCGTCATTGCTATCCCACTCATGACGCCCACTAGAAAGGAGGCATAGGCTGTATAGTTCAGTACAGAGTTGATTCTTCTTATCATCACGGCTAGCTCCAAAAAGAAAGAGCCAATAGTTATTGGCTCTCGATTGGTTTATTTATCTATTACTCTTCGGAGATCGCTTGGGTGACTGTCTCGTAGTAGCGTATGCCATCCTCGCCTGCGTTTTCCGCCATGGCTTGCCACGCCTGCCAAGCTGCGTCTACAAAGGTTTCAACGTCATCGTCGGAGAAATCGGGAAGCATGGTGATTCCCAATTCTTTGCGCTCTTGACGTGCCTGCGCTTCGCGCTCTGGATCAACCGCAGTGGCGCGGGTCTCGTTCCAAACCTCTTCACCGGCTTCTTCCAGCGCCTGACGTTGGTTGTCGTTGAGGCGGGATAGTGCTTGTTCACTGATACCAAAAAGCCATGGGGAGGCTGCCCAAGGGTGTAAGTAAGACTCGTACTCGGTGACTTCTTGAAGCGAAACGGTAGGGGCCACGGTAGATAAGTAATAGGCACAATCTACAACGCCTGTTTGAAGTGCCATATACATATCGTTTTGCGGAATGACTTGAGCTGAAATGCCCAATAATTCAAAAGTATCCACAAGGTGTCTGGACCAGACGCGAACTTTTTTATCCTGTAGATCTGCCAAAGTGTGAACCGGCTCTTTGCAGTGCAAGCCTACATCGAAAATAGGAGCAACGACGCCACCAACGATTTGAATGTCCCAATCTGAGAAGCCGTCTTCATAAAGCTCCCTGATGACATCAAGAATTTCATCATGTTGGGAAGATTCCGTAATAGCGCCCTGAGCATATACAGATGCCAAAGCAGGCGCATCACGTGTGTAATATTCACCATACAGTAGTGCCATATCGACCATGCCTTGCTGCAATACTCTCAGCATGTCGGCTTCTTTAAGACCTAAGGCACCCGCATGGTAGACTTCGATATCCAGCTCGCCATCTGACTTTTCACTCACTAAACTAGCGAATCTGTTGATCTGTTCTGCTTCAGGGCGAGATTGTGAAAGCCCGCTATGGAATTTCAACGAGATATTCTCTGCCTGGACACTCCCCATGGTTGTTAAGGACAAAAGAGTTGCAGCGCCCAGAGTAACTTTTTTGATTTTAGGATTATTCATAAGTTTATTTCTCAGAGGAGAGGGGGTGGAGTTTCATCTTGAATCAGTTACTACTTTCGAAAAGGTGTTTTTTGCGACACTAAGGATCTAAATAGCGACATTTGATAAGCTTTTAAAAAGAATGTGGCGATGGGTATATTTTTGTTATCTGACGAAGTGAAGCGATTTGGTTTGTGTAGATTGTTCAACTTGACACAAGATAGGGTGGATTTTATATGGTTGAGTTTGAGGTTTTGTAGTATTGGGGAAAATGGCGCTGATTTTTTTGATTTTATTATCTGTGGTACGGTTTTTGCAAAAAAATAAAAATGGCTCAAAAATTGAGGTTCATCATGAAGGATAAATTCTCAAGTATATTGAAAAATAAAAACATGGCTTATATTTCTTCGGCAGACTATTTAGAAAAGCCTAAAGTGAAAAAAAGAGTAGCTTTTATACTGCTAGAGAATTTTTCAATGATGGCTTTTACTGGCGCCGTGGATGCACTCGTTACCACGAATTTAATGAAGTCTACTACGATGTATGAAGTATTGGTGGTGGGTAGCGAGGCAGCGGTCACTGTTTCTGATTTAGGTATTGAGGTGGCCGCGGATTATTCGTTAGACAAGTTCGATGCGACAAGCCTTAATATTGATGTGTTGATTGTATGCGGCGGCTTGCGTGTACTTCCTAAAACAACCCCTCTCTTGCGCAATAAGCTGAGACATGCTGACACCAAAGATATGATATTAGGTGGGTTATGGAACGGCGCCTACTTCCTTGCAGAAGCGGGGTTATTGAACGGCTACCAGTGTGCTTATCACCCTGATGGCCGCGCGATGATGGCAGAGCAGTTCTGGGATGTGTCGGTATCTAGCCGTAGCTTTATTGTGGATCGTAATCGTATCAGCTGTGCCGGGGCGAGCAGCTCATTGAGCATGATGCTTGAAGTAGTAAGAACTGACTGCGGCAATGAGGTGGTTAGTGCAGTTGAAGAGATGCTTAGCTGTGATAAGGGCTTAGACTCTCCAGATATTTCAACGATAGGTGTTGATCAAAACCTTACGCTGCCAGAAAAATTGAAAATATCGCTGCAATTGATGAAAAATAATATTGAGGAGCCTTTATCTATATCTGAAATAGCGAATTGGGTCAATATTTCGAGACGCCAGTTAGAGCGTATGTTTGGTAATTACGTTAATGCTAGCCCTTCTCGATATTATATGGAGCTTCGACTAACGCGTGCGCGTCAGCTTCTTCAGCAAACTAATAAGCCCGTTGCTGAAGTGGCAGTTGCAACTGGTTTTGTGAGTATCCCTCATTTTCGCAGCTGTTTTTTTCAGCTCTTTGAAGTAACGCCAGGACAGTTTCGAAAGTCGTGCCAAGCTGGCGAAAATTCGGTGTGAATTTATTGTAGAATTCACGATGAGTGCACTGAAGTTAGATCAGCGCGACTTTTAAAAAGAGAGCCAAAAAGGCTCTCTTTAAAAGGGCTCTCTTTAAAAAGGGCAAACGCTCATTTAACTACCCGACCAGCCTAGCAGGATCGGTACATAAACCACCAATAGCAACACCCCAATCAAGCCTAGAAGATACGGGATAATCGCCCGGGTGATGCGCTCCAGCGGCAGTTGAGTCACTGACGAAGCCACATAAAGATTGATTGCCACTGGCGGGGTAATCATGCCTATCGACAGCCCCACCACAATAATCAAGCCAAAGTGGATCGGGTCGATGCCTAATTGCAGCACTAGCGGCAGCAGCACCGGGGTAAGAATAATCAAAGCGCTGGCGGTTTCGATAAACACTCCCGTGAGCAGAATCACGGCCACGACCAGCAGCATAATTACGTAGGGGTTGGTGGAAAGCGACAGCACCGCCTGGGCGATGGCGCCGGGGACCTGCCAGCTTGAAAGTGTCCAGCTGAGTACTGCCGACATGGCAATCACCAGCATAATCACCGCGGTGGTCATCGCCGAGCGAATCAGCAGCTTATAGACCTGGGGCAGGGTTAAGTCTCGATACACAAACAGCGACACTAGCAGCGCATAGTTGACTGCGACCACGGCCGCTTCCGAAGGCGTGAAAATACCCGAAAAGATACCGCCCAAAATAATGATCGGCGTCATCAGCCCCCAGCTAGCCGCTTTCAGCGTGCGCCAAATAGTAGGTAGCGACAGCGGTGTGCCTTTGGGGTACTGACGCTTATAGGCCTGAGTGATGGCAATGGCCATCAGCCCTAGCCCCATTGCTAGCCCCGGTAAAAAGCCGTTCAAAAACAGCTTCGATACCGACTGCTGAGCAATCACTGCGTAGATAATCATCGGCACCGAAGGAGGAATCACAACGCCAATCGTGCCGCTGGCAGCAATTAAGCTGGCCGCCGAGGCCGGGTCGTAACCTTTACGCTTGAGTTCTGGCACTAGGCTTGAACCCACCGCCGCGGTGGTGGCCGCTCCAGAGCCGGAGATAGCCGCGAAGAACATGCCTGCCATTACCGATACCACCGAAAGTCCGCCGCGCATAAAGCCGACTAACGAATCGGCAAAGCTCACCAATCGTTCGCTGACCTTACCCTGGGCCATCAAATCCCCGGCCAGAATAAACATCGGAATCGCGACCAGGGCAAACGAGTTAATGCCCTGGAACATCTGTTGGGTGACCACCATCAGTGGCACGCCCGACTGGTACAGCGCATAAAGCGTGCTGGCCCCAATCGCAAAGGCAATCGGTACGCCCAGCAGCATAAACAGGAAGAACAGGCCGAACAGTACCAGCGTCATAGTGGCTCCTCCGGAGTGGCGACCGTCGGCTCACCGTTCACCAGTACGTCAATCATATCCACCAGGGCGTACCACGCCATAATGGCGGCGGTAAGCGGAATGACTGCATAGATGTAGGTCATCGAAAGCCGCAGCGAGGCGGATTTCTGAAAGCTTTGCACCTGCATATAGCGGTAGCCAATCACGATGAGCGTGATCATAAACGCCAGCACCACCGCCAGTGCAGCCAGGCGCGCCAGCTTGCGTAAGGGCAGGGGAAGCGCATCCACGGCAAAGGTCACGGCTATATGCCGCCCGCGTTGGAAGGCTAAGCTGCTGGCTAAAAACGTAATCCACACCAGCAGAAAGCGTGCGACTTCTTCCGTCCAGCCAACGGCGCTGAACAGTACCCGCGACACAATCTGCAGAGTGATCACACCAATTAATGCTGCCATGCCTGCAAAGACCACGGGCTGGATGATGGCATCCAGCCCGCGTTCGCTACGTTTTAATAGTGTTAAAAGTGGCTGTGCAAACGCCATCACTGATTTAGCGCCTCCTGAATGCGCGGTAGGTAATCACCAAACTGCTCGCCATACTTCTCATACACTGGCGCCACGGCGGTCTGGAAGGCTTCAATATCTGGAGTTTCGTTGATCTCCATGCCCGCCTCGCGAAGCTCAGCCAGTTGTTTAGCTTCCATGATAGCATTCTGCTCTCTTGCGTATGCAGATGCTTGCTTGGCGACATCTAGCACAATGGGCTGAAGCTCTGCCTGAAGGCCGTTCCAGGCGGGAAGGCTCATAATAAACGTTGCTGGCGCATAAATATGCCGAGTCATCGTTAGGTAGTCCTGGGTTTCCGCAAGGTTGAAGGCATGAATAGCGTTAACGGGGTTCTCCTGGCCATCAATAGTGCCTTGCTGCAAGGCAGTTAATGCCTCTGTCCAGGCCATGGGTACAGCGTTGGCGCCGAGTCCGCGGAATGTATCAACATAAACCTCATTTTCGATGACCCGCAGCCGTAGGCCTTGAAGGTCTTCAGGGGCATTGATTGCATGCTGGCTATTAGTGATATTCCGGAAGCCACGTTCAGCGTATGCCAATCCCTTCAGGTTCACATCCTGTAATTTGCCTAGGATTTCCTGGCCGATTTCACCATCCAGCACAGTATAGGCCGCTTCGGAGCTGGGAAAGAGAAACGGGAGCTCGAAAACGGAGAACTCATCAACGAAGTTAGCCACTGGCCCGTTGGTGATAATGCCCATATCCACAGTGCCGATTTGCATACCTTCTAATAAGGTGCGCTCATCGCCCAGCGAGGCATTCGGATAAATTTCCACGCTAACCGCGCCATCGGTACGCTCGCTAATTAGCTGTTGGAAGCGCTCAGCAGCAATATGGTAAGTATCTTCCGTATTCACCACATGGGCTAGGCGCAGCGTAGCAGGGGCTATCTCTTCCGCTTGTCCAACGAGGGGCAAACTGAGTAGACCTACACCAATAAGGGGAAGCGTTAGCTGTTTAAGTTGGCGTGCTGATTTAGTCACAGCGTTCAGCGTAAAGCAGGCAAGGTTAGTCACATTATCTCCTAAGAATTAGTGATTTTAATTATATTGAGGCGTGGTTTTATTATCATGTTAACGCTCATCTATATCACATTAATAATAGGGGGCAAATTACTTATTTTTATTCCATTATTCGTTTTGATAATTCTAAAAATCTTTATATAACTTGTACTTGAGTGATTTGTGGGTTGGCGATAATCTGCAAGAGGTTACTTTTAATTGCGCACTTTTGAATGAAGCACTACAGAGTTTTTAAACGCCAAGTGCTTAAGCCAATGGTGTGGTCAGCTAAATCAGGAATAAGAAATGGATAAGTTGCTGAACGACCTTGTTGCAATCGTCGGCCCTTCGGGGGTACTGCTTGGTGATGATGTCTCGCAGCGTAGCGTAGATTGGTTTACAGGGGCGCCTTGTCGCGCTAAGGCGATTGTTAGGCCGCGCAGCACAGAACAGCTGAGCCGTGTCATGGCTTTGTGTTATCAGGCCGACCAGCCTGTGGTGACACACGGGGGCATGACCGGCATTGTGCATGGCGGGGTGGCAAGCCCAGACGAAATCGTCGTGTCACTGGAATTGATGAATCAAATAGAAGAGATCGACCCGGTTGGTTCCACAGTTCTAGCTCAGGCTGGCGTGACCCTGCAGCGCGTACAGGAAGCAGCGCAAGAGATCGATATGCAGTTCCCACTGGACTTGGGAGCAAGAGGCTCTTGCACCATTGGTGGCAACATCGCCACCAATGCGGGTGGTATACGGGTAATACGCTACGGCATGATGCGTCAGCAGGTACTGGGGCTAGAGGCGGTACTTAGCGACGGCACCGTGGTGAGCTCATTGAATAAAATGCTGAAAAACAATGCAGGATACGATCTGAAGCAGCTGTTTATTGGCAGTGAAGGTACGTTGGGAATCGTTACCCGTGCAGTACTACGGTTACAACCCCACATGCCTAGCGAGCAAACGGCATTAGTGGCGGTGCCCTCTTTCGATGCGTTGACTCAACTACTGAATCTTGTCTCTCGTGAGTTAGCCAATAGCCTTAGTGCCTTTGAAGCGCTGTGGAATAATCACTATAAACTGATGACCACCGAAAGCGGTAAGCATGCGCCTGTACTGGCGGATAACTCACCTTTCTACGCCATTATTGAAACGCTGGGGCTGGATGAGGCCGAAGACGCCGAGCGTTTTTCCCAAGTGCTGCAAAAGGCACTAGAGGCCGACTTGATCACCGATGCGGCCTTGGCGAGCTCCCAAGCCCAGCGTCAGGCGATCTGGGCCATAAGAGAAGATATCGAAGTGCTGGTGAACGAGCTGAAACCGATGTTCTCCTACGATGTCAGCCTGCCGATTCCCAGCATGCAAGCGTATGTCGATATTTTAGAAGAGAACCTTGAAGCCCAGTGGCCTCAATCAGGCAAAATAGTGGTATTTGGCCACCTTGGTGATGGCAACTTACACATTATGATCACGGTACGTGACGATAGCCCGGACAGCCGACGCCAGGTTGAACAACTTGTCTATTCGCCTCTGAAAGCGTTTGGCGGCTCCATTTCTGCAGAACATGGCATTGGTCTTGAAAAAAAGGACTATCTGTCGGTTTCCCGTACCAGTGAGGAGATTGCCTTAATGAAACGCCTCAAAACCGCGCTGGATCCCAAAGGTCTATTGAACCCCGGCAAAGTGATAGCCCTGGACTAGCGTTTGCCTGAATGGTCAGTAAGTATCGCAAGCCTTTAGGGAGCGGGTGTTATCAGCTCCCTAATTAGCGATCTTAACCAGTGTATGCCTGAGTCGTGATCCTTCCTTTCATCCCAGCATAGGCATACTTTAAAGGGCGCTACATCCAGGGGCAGGGCGTAGAACTTCAGGCTATTATTGCGACAAATCACCTTGGCGGCACTCTCAGTCACCACACAGAGTAAATTCGTCGAGACCAGTATCTCTTGAAGAGGAGTGATATAGGGTGTTTTGGCGACGATTTTGCGTTCTAACCCCAGTATTCTCAGTTTCTCATTGATTAACAATGGGCTGTCTTCGCGGTGAGATAATGCGATTTGTGGGGCGTTTAAAAAAGCGTCAAGCGTGATCGTGTTGTTGTCTCCGTATAGGGAAGCATCACCAACACAGCCAATCACATCATCAAACAAGTACTCGTGATAAGAGGTGAGTGGCAAGCTTTCCAACTGCACCATGGCGAGGTCGATATCGTGGGCTTGTATGGCGTGCTGAGCATCTTCGGCACTGGCTATGCGGGTAGACAACATGTTGAAGCACAAGTCGGGCGCATGAGTTAAACAGTGCTGAATGAGCTTAGGTTGTAACTGCTGGCTCACATAGTCCACTAGGCTGACACGAAACTCGCGTTTCGATGTGGCCGGTGAGAACTCACTGTTGCTATACACCGCCTGATCGAAGTAGAACAACCCTTTGGCCACCGCGGCATCCATCTGCCGGGCAAGCGGAGTTGGCTGCATGCCATCCAGCGTTTTAATAAACAGCGGGTCATCCATCAGCAGGCGCAACTTCTTTAGCGAATGGCTGACGGCTGGCTGGCTTAGGCAGAGCGCTTCTGCGGTAAGCGTTAAGCTTCTTTTCCCATAAAGCGTATGAAACACCAATAATAAATTGAGATTTATCTTATGTAATCTCGTTGCCAACTTTATATTGGCTGTTTCAGTCATTAGGCAGGTCTCTTATTGGCAAAGGCTGTTCACGCAGTCGGTTGAAACTGCGCAAACAGCCGTCGATCACTTCAACAAAACCAGCTTCACGCTGCGGGAGGCCGGGTAGGCAGGAAAGGCTGTTTATTCAAGCGCTTCCTGGATGCGAGGCAGGTAGTCACCAAACTGCTCGCCATACTTCTCATACACCGGCGCAACGGCAGACTGGAAGGCTTCCATATCCGGCGTTTCGTTGATTTCCATACCGGCTTCACGCAGCGCCGCCAGTTGGTCAGCTTCCATATCCGCATTCACTTGGCGCTCATGTTCGGCGGCTTCTTGGGCGGCTGCTTTCAGTACAGTTTGTGCCTGTTCAGGCAGTTGGTTCCAAGCGGGCATGCCCATTACAAAAATGGCCGGGGCATACGTATGACGGGAAAGGGTCATGTAGTTCTGGGTTTCATCCAGCTTGAACGAATGGATAACGTTCACCGGATTTTCCTGGCCGTCGATGGTGCCCTGCTGCATAGCGGTCAGCGCTTCTGTCCACGCCATGGGAATAGCGTTGGCACCCAGCTCACGGAAAGTATCGGTGTACACTGGGTTTTCCATTACCCGAATGCGCAGCCCATCCAAATCTTCCGGCGAATTCACCGCGCGTTCGCTGTTGGTCAGGTTGCGGAAGCCGCGTTCTGCATAGGCCAAGCCTTTCAGATTCACGTCAGACAGCTTATCCAGCAACTCCTGGCCGATCGGGCCATCGAGCACCCCATAAGCGGCTTCCGGTGAGGGAAATAGGAACGGCAGTTCAAACACCGCCATCTCTTCGACAAAGTTGGCCACCGGGCCGTTGGTAATTAGCCCCATATCCACCGTGCCGATCTGCATACCTTCTAGCAGCGTGCGTTCATCACCCAGCGAGGCATTAGGGTAGATCTCGATGTTGACCTTGCCATCGGTACGTTCTTCCACCAGTTCTTCAAACTTGGTCGCGGCGATATGGAAACCATCTTGCTCGTTGACCACGTGGGCCAAACGCAGGGTGACGGGGTCCATATCAGCAAAATCAGCGGCGTTCGCGGCGCTTACCAGCGCCAGTGAAATGCCCAGTGCCAGCGTATTACGTGCAAAAGTTTTCATTATAGTGTGTTCCCAGTTTCACTAAAGATAGGAAGTGCTCCCAAAGCATGCACCACACTGCGGAAAACGGTCAATCAAAGCGCCTGTAAAACAGCTGACTAGCTGGACACAGCGCGCCCACACGGGTACGATACGCACCCAAAGCGCCCGTAGCTCAGTTGGATAGAGTGTCGGCCTCCGAAGCCGAAGGTCGCAGGTTCGATTCCTGCCGGGCGCGCCAAACATATCAAGGGCTTACGTTAACGCGTAGGCCCTTTTTTGTGGGGTTGGTGACCGTAACCACACTAGTAACCACAAACGGCAATCCCAAAAGGCTTTACGCGGCTTTACCCAGCTCCGTCGCTAACTACTAATGTTTTGTAATGGGTCTGTCGTTGCACTGCTCTAAAGGTGTTGCGCTTACCGTTGCGTTTTGGCCTATTTTAGCCGCCTGCCGACCAGGTATCGCGCAGCAGCGATGATGTGTCAGCTTTTATCGCTCTTGCTTCATGCGTAAATCGCAGTCATCCATAGCATCCCTCCTATGCCCATAAAAAACCAGGCGGCAATGCTGTTTTTATCTTCATGCTGAAGATACGCTCCAACAAGAAACAGCACTATTCCGATCACAAGTATCAGCAGGCTCATATGTGTAAGACCTTTTCAGCTTGAAGATAACGCACGCCATCATCGGCCCAATGCGAACCTTTGAGCTTGTGCCAAGCCATAGTGTCAGTGCGCTGCCAAGTGCGCGTCTAATCCCTATTTTTCCCTACCTCATACCTGAGGTTTTCTGAGGTAGTAGCCAGTGATGAATTGCTAGCATTTGATAGCGCCGGATCAGCTAGGGGTATTTTAGCCAATGCTAGGATTTGCTAGGTTATCTCTGCCCGCAGTGTGCCTTTGTTCTCTACGCTGCTGCCCGGGAACAAGTGCTCACCGTCACTGGCAGAGGCCCGAGGGGGCCGTTTAATTTACCTACGATTAACTTCAACACCAACGAACACCAATAAGCCCCCGCCACATCATGGCGAAAAGGAACGACGAAGCAAAATCAGGCCAGCGGTGGCACGTAGACCACAACCATTGTCCGTTTCAACACAGCTCATGGCAGCTCACTGGCTTAGCTTTATGGAGTCAACGCCACTACAAAGCGAGAGCACCATGAAACAAGTACATTACTTAAGCCTGTGTGAGGTTGGGCAACGCATACAATCACAGGAAACCTCCTCCGTAGAGGTCACCCTACAACTGCTGGATCGTATTGAGCGCCTAGACCCCACGCTCAACAGCTATTTACACGTCATGAAAGAGAGCGCATTACAGCAGGCAGCACAAGCAGACGAAGAGATTGCACGCGGGCAATTCCGTGGCCCACTCCACGGCGTACCCATTGCACTAAAAGATCTTATCTGGACCAAGGACACGCCAACCACCCACGGCATGACCATTCACAAAGACCACTACCCAGCGGAAGACTCCACCGTGGTCAACCGTTTCCGTGAGGCAGGTGCCGTAATCTTAGGCAAACTGATACAAACTGAAAGCGCCTTTGCCGACCATCACCCAGACGTTACCCACCCCACAAACCCATGGGGCAACTCACTCTGGACAGGCGTATCTTCCAGCGGCTCCGGCGTAGCCACCGCCGCCGGACTCTGCTTTGGCGCGATTGGCACCGACACAGGCGGCTCGATTCGCTTTCCATCCAACGCCAACGGCCTAACCGGCATCAAGCCCACCTGGGGGCGCGTTACCCGGCACGGTGCGTTTGAACTAGCCGCCTCTCTCGACCACATTGGCCCTATCGCACGTTCCGTGGCAGACGCCGCCGCCATGCTGAAAGCCATTGCCGGGCATGATGAAAAAGACCCCACATCCAGCACGCTACCGGTACCCGACTACCTAGCGCTGATGACCAAAGGGCTAAAAAAATGCCGGATAGGCCTAGATAGCCAATGGGCGTTTGAAGGAGTAGACAGCGAAACCCAGCAAGCGCTGAAAGAAGCCATCAACACACTGACCGGGCTAGGGGCCGAGATAGTCGACATCTCTATGCCAGACACCGACGAAGCCGCCCGCGACTGGAGCGGACTATGCGCCGTTGAAACCGCCGTTGCCCATGAACACACCTACCCAGCGCAACGCGACCAATACGGCCCCGGCCTAGCAGGCCTACTCGACCTGGGCCACTCGCTCAGCGCCATGGAATACCAAAAACTACTGCTACGCCGCGCCGCCCTACGCGGCCATATCAGCGCCCTGTTTGAACAAGTGGATCTCATCTTCGCCCCGGCCAACAGCTTTGCAGGGCTAACCTGGGAAACTATGGAACTCTTCGGCACCGATGAAGAACTATTTCGCGGCGTACTGCGCTTTACCAGCGCCTTCGATAGCAGCGGGCACCCCACCGTAACGCTCCCCTGCGGCCAAACACCCAACGGCGCCCCCATCGGTTTTCAACTGGTAGCCGCACACTTTGATGAAGCCCGTGCCATACAAGGTGGCTGGGCGTACCAACAGGTTACCAAGTGGCACAAACGTCACCCAGAGCTGTAACTTTTCGACCCAACTCGGCGCACCAGCTCCCCCCAATAGTGCGCCGAACAAGCCACAAAAAGAACATTGAAAAAAGGTTAGTTTTCATAGCTTTGTAACTACTGCTTTGCATTCTCAACTCACGTTATGGCCCTGTTATTGCAACAAAAACAGATGTTTTAGGGCCACACCGCGAGGCAAGCGTATGAAAGAGCACTTTTCTACCGAAAACTACGAACCGCGGCACTGTTTTGAAGCTTGGCGAGATGCCGTATGCTCGCGCCTCATCAACGCCAAGGCACAGTGCACCCAAGCGACCGCCTTCTCCGGCAGCTTCACCTACAGCACCTTAGCGGAAGTCGATATTGCTTGGCATACCTCGCACACTGGGCTCATATGGCAACGCACTCCCCAATGCATACGCCAGCATCCTGCTAATGACTACTACATTGGGCTACTGCGCAGCGGTCACGGCCAGCTTGCCCAGCATAAACATCGCAGCCAGCTAAACACAGGCGACCTCGTCATTTACGACGCCGCCACCCCCTTTAGCTTTGCGATGGAACAGGCAGAGCTCAACATTATCCGCTTACCGCGCCACGCGTTTGATAAAAGCACACCGGGCATTAGCGCCATGGCAGGCGCACGCCTAGACCCCAAACGGCCCGGCATTAAGACCCTCAAGCAGATGATGTCAGAAGCCTTTCACTACAACAGCGACACCGAAAGCAACGGGCACACCGCCCAGTTTGCCAACACCTTGTTAGATCTAGTGGCCGCCGCCATTAACCTGCAAAAAAGCGAGCACACACACCAGCCAGACCTCTATGCCCGCATGGTGGCCTGGCTAAAACAGCACATATACCACCCGATAACCGTTGCCGAGCTAGCCAACGCGCACCACGTATCGCCGCGCACGGTAAGCCGCCTGTTTGCTGCCCAAGGCACCACCCCGATGAACACCCTATGGCAGCTACGCCTAACCGCTAGCCGCAAAGCCCTATTAGAAGGCCGCGCACGCAGCATCACCGAAGTTGCGATAGACCACGGCTTTAAAGATGTCTCGCACTTTAGCCAAGCGTTCCGCAAAGCCTTTGGCTGCTCGCCCACGTCGTTAACGAAAAAAACCGCCGCCTAATGCTGGCCTCTTTATTCCTCGCGACCAATTCGTCTCGATGCATGCCATTCGATGACCTCCTCTATCTCTGGAGCAGTTGAATCGCATTGGGTGAGAAGCTGATCCAGCGTGTATCTTGGTGTCTCACTGAGCGCCTCCCACTCGTCGTCCATGAGTGTGAGGAGGTCCGTCTGAGAGGTGACACTGCCACGCAGCTTATTTAGTGGGGAAGCCATGCTGTATTTATCTCTCTTAAACCTAGTGAGTTTAGGTGGGGGGTAATTATTATCTAACGTAATCGCCGATGTTGAAGAGATCGAAATATTTCGTTCTATTTATATTTAGCACTTGAATCAGCTATTCTTGGTATGGCGGTGCTCTACCTACTAATTTCAGAAAAGCTTTGGTCACAACCATATTCTTGCCACCACTTGAAGAACAACACCGTATCGTCCAAAAAGTTCGATGAACTGATGGCCCTCTGCGACCACCTCAAACAGCGCCTAACCCAGGCCAGCAATACCCGCTGCCAGCTGGCGGAGACCGTGATGGAAGGAGCGCTGAAAGGATGACCGACTACATCAAGCCCTGGCTCAGCCACTTGGAGCAATTACAGCAGCTAAAAGATCGTGGCCTAACGGTGACAGACGACCAGCGCGCTCTGGCACATCTCCAACGGGTTGGCTATTACCGGTTGAGCGGGTATTGGTTTGCTTTTCGTCAGCGCTCGGGCGTATGCACGCCTTTAAATAAAAGCGGTAAGCGGCTGCTAAAAAAAGGCAGAACGGATTACCTAGCGTTAGACGCGTTTAAGCACGGCACTACCTTTCAACAAGCCGTCGACCTTTATGTGTTCGATAAGCGGTTGCGCCTACTTACACTGGATGGCCTTGAGCGTATCGAAGTGGCGCTGCGGGTAGACATCGCCCATACACTGGGGCGGCTAGATCCGTATGCCTATTTGAACCCTTCACTGCTGCATAGTGATTTCGCCTATACGATCGACCAGAAAGCAGGCGTTACGCGCTTGCATAAATGGCAGGAAAGTCATGCGCGCTTAATTAACCGTTCTCGGGAAACGTTTATTGAGCACCATAAAAAGAAGTACGGGTTGCCGTTGCCGATCTGGATAGCCAGTGAAGTCTGGGACTTCGGTACGCTTTCCCATCTGTTTGGTGGAATGCGTGAACAGGAGCAGGATGCTATTGCGGCACGCTATGGCATTAGTAATGGGCGCGTATTCGCTTCTTGGTTGCGCAGTTTGAATTATTTACGCAATGTCTGCGCCCACCATAGTCGATTGTGGAACCGCAACATGACCGACCAGCCGCGCAAACCTGCTAATAACGAAGCGACTCTTTTTTCCCAAGGCTGGCAGAATGCCCACGTTCAAGCGCGCCCTTTCCTACTGTTCTGTATTGTGCAGTTTCTATTAATAACGATTAATCCAACATCTACTTGGTGGTCTCGTCTGACAGATTTGTTGGACAGTTTTCCAGATATGAGTGAGGCAGGCCTAAATCTACAAGGTATGGGAGTAATAGAAGGCTGGCAGCAATGGGAATGGCCAGAACAGCAATAAAAAACCCCTAAGCAATGTTACTGCGTAGCAGTCTCACCGATAGGGGCCGTGTTGATATCAACTATAAGACACCTTGTGGGTTACTATCAATGGGCTTTATATACCCATATGGAATAAATGAACGTGATGGCCATCGAACAAGGCACCTAGAAACTGACTGGGGTTTCAATCCAGCACCACTTTCTTCACTGAATAAGTTTAGTACGCGGCGTTCCTGTTCGAAGTTACAACGTGCTGAAGAAACAGTCTTGACCAGAGCCATTCATACAAAGCCTAAGCCACTGGGAGTGACTCATCGCTCCCCCAGTCTGCCCAAGAACCGTCGTACAGCGATAGCTGATGGTATCCCGCCAGTTCGGCGGCCAGCAGAATGATGCAGGCGGTGATGCCCGAGCCACAGGAAAACACCAGTTGGGGTTCATTGTTAGATTGGAGAGACGGAGCAAGCGTTATAAAGATTGCCTTCAGCTCGCTAACAGGTTTAAAACAATTTCCCTCTAGCACCTCTGTAAACGGCAGATTATGAGAATTGGGGATATGGCCACTGCGCACCCCAGGGCGGGGTTCAGGTACCTGTGCCAGGAAGCGTGAACGTGATCGGGCATCAACAACGGTTACTTGGCTATCGTCCAGATATTGCAAAACGTACGCTGAGTTTCGCACTCGGCTGTGATCGAAGTTGGCGACGAAGGTGCCTGGCTTGGTTGTCGTTTCCGCGATGGTAGAAACAACGTCCCGCTGTTCGGCTAGCCACTGCGGCAATCCTCCATCCAGAACAAAAACGTGTTTAACGCCCATTGACCGGAAAATCCACCAAGCCCGCGGTGCCGAATAGATGCCTTGGTTATCGTACAGTACGACGAGGCTTTCGGTCGTAATGCCTAGCCGTTGAGCCTCCCTAGTGACTTGTTCCTCTGTTGGAAAGGCGTGGGTCTGAGAAGAGCCGGTGTCACAAAGCACGCCTTCAAGATCGATCCGGCGGCTACCCGGTATCCACACCGGGCGATCATAGACGATAGGCTCTCTACCAATCACCGTCGCCATGCTCGCATCGATCAGCACTAACCGTTCGCTGTCTAGGTTGTCTTGCAGCCATTGGGTCGTCACAAGGGGGGATGACATGATGTTCTCCAATCAGGTGCTGGCAGTTTGTGTTATTCGGGCGATAAGCAGAAATGTGTTATAGCATCTCTACCTCAAACGCCGCTATCTGCCGTTGAGCGCTTGCAAACTCCACGCCTACTAAGTGAATTGGCCTGCCAGTCCTACTTATCGTAAATATATAGCCCTTTATACAGGCAGTTCAGGGGATCCAGCAGCATAATGAAACCGATGGAGTAAGCCCTGGTAACGTTGGAGCTGCTTTTTAGTGTTCATGGGTAGAAATACCTCCTAATTGTCCGGCGTGAGCCCGTATAGTTTCCAACATGGTGGTTGCCGCAGCAGAGGGTGAACCTCGGGATGGCGTAATGATGCCCAGCGAGCGGGGCACATAAGGATCAGTTAAAGGACGCCACTCTATACCTTCTGCAGAAATCTGACGGAAACTGAGTGAAGGAAGCGCAGCAACTCCGAGGCCTGCGGCGACCATTCGTCCAGCTGTACCTATTTGGCTCACTTCACACATCAAATCCATTTCCAAACTCAATTCGCTCAACACGCTCTCAATTGCAGCACGCGTGCTCGAAAGACGGCTCAACCCAATAATGGGATAGTGCAGTAGTGCCTCCCAAGGAATGGTATCCAATGTCAACAAGGGGTGCCCAACCGGGCATACCGCTACAAAGTAATCTTCTACGAGTGATTCAAAATGGGTCGCTTCTGCGAGTAGCGGCTGTACTGATAGCCCAATATCTGCCCGCTGGTCACTCACCAAGTCATCCACCTGGGAGGCCAACACATCGTGAACACTAATAGCAATATTGGGAAAGCGTTGACGGTAGTCGGCGAGCACGGTCGGTAAAAATCCCGCCGCTAATGTTGGCAACGCTGCCAACGTTATTTTGCCTCTCTGTTTGTTGAACAGCTCTCCAAGGTCGCCCAGAGCTTCATCCCAATCGCTAATCAGTCGTCTAGCAGTGGGCAGAAAAAACTTTCCTTCCGGGGTGAGCTGCACGCCGCGAGGAGAACGGTTGAACAGCACGCCACCGACACACTCTTCTAATTTGCGAATGGCAATACTTAACGCTGGCTGTGACATGTAGAGGCGCTCAGAAGCCTCAATGAAGCTGCCGAACTCGGCGATTGCTACAAAAGCTTTTAACTGACGTATAGAAGGCTGCATAAATAAAGTAAAAGTCTCGTTCGTATAATTATATTAGACAAATACTAGCAGGCTCTCTCATTCTTAATAAGTCAAATGACGTACATCTTCTGGAACCAACAACCCACAATACCCAGAGAGAGCAATGACTATGTACTCGCTAAAAACGCCGCTCCTAACCGCTATCCTCAGTGCTGGCTTGATCGTTGGCACTGCGGCCCAAGCAGAAGAACAGCTTTTAATTGGCTCTACCTCCACATCCTCTAGCCAATACGGCTATTTCGTCGCTGTTGGGCAAATTATTAATCAGCATGTGGATGGTGTGCGCACCTCGGTAGTAGAGACCGGTGCCACGGTCGACAATTTGCGCCGCATTTTAAGAAACCAAGTCGATATGGGCCTCGTCACCACCAACGTGGGCTATCACGCCTATGCGGGTGAAGGTGAGTTTGAAGGTCGCCCTGTGGATAACCGCCTTCTTTGGGTCTACTCCCAAGCACCACAAAATGTCGTGATGCGTGAAGATGCTGGCGTTACGAGCATGGCAGAACTAGACGGTGCGCGCCTTAACCCTGGTATTACCGGCTCTGCCACCGAAGCCACGACGATTGCCGTTATGGAGACGCTTGGGCTCACCCCTGAGTATGTGCGCGGTTCTACTACGGATGTGGTTGCCGGTGTAAAAGATAACCGTATGGCGGGATACGTTAAATCTGGCGTGGGTGAAAAGCTGGATGGCTCCTCCATGGATATTGCGACGTTTACGCCGATCCAAGTGCTGTCGCTTAGCGATGAACAGGCTGAAATTCTGAATGAACAAATGCCTGATATTTCCGTGGTCAATATCCCTGAGGGAGCGGCTGATGGCATGCCCGCCTACACAACCTGGAGCTTTGGCTTAGCGATGCATGCAAGCCCAGGGCTTGATGAAGAAACGGCTTACCAAATTGTTAAAGCTGTGATGGAAAACCCCGAACCGCAAGTCAGTGCGCTCGCTAACCTCGCCGATGTTGATATCGCTGAACTCACCCTCAGTAGCGGAACGGTGCCCTTTCATCCTGGTGCCGCACGCTATTTTGAAGAGCAGGGATACGAGATTCCTGAACATTTGATGCCGTCAGAATAAGGCGAGGAGCTCGATTCCATGCGCAATAAACTGCTCATGCTGGTCGCCCTGTTTTTGGGCGGCTTCATTTTCTACACCTCAGCAATCGGGCCTTTTGAAAGCTTGGTTCACCGCAGTCTCTTTCTTGCGCTGGTTATCGGGCTGGGGTTACTCACTTATCCATTGGGCGCTGGTAAAGCATGGCGCCCCTTAGGGATAGTCATTGATTGTTTATTAGCCTTGGGGGCAATAACTGCCTGCCTGTTTATTACTTTCAACGCTAATAGCATTCTGACCACCTTACCCTGGGCAACGACGCAGGATATGGTGTTCACTGCCATTTTAGTAGTGTCCATTTTGGAAGTTGCCCGACGGGCTATTGGGTGGGTATTTCCACTACTAGTGGCAATGGGTATCGCCTATGCGCTGCTGGGAGACCGACTTTCAGGGCCACTCAGCCATCGAGGTTTTGATGCCAGTTTCGTGACGGAAACGCTGTTTCTTGGTGATTTAGGCGTATGGGGGATGTTACTCGGCGTAGCCGCTACCACCATTGCCGCGTTTGTACTCTTTGGAAGCCTGCTGCTTCACACAGGTGGTGGCCAAACCTTTATTGATCTTTCAATGCGAATCGGCGGGCGTAGCCAAGGGGGGGCCGCCAAAATTGCGACGGTGGCTTCCAGCCTGTTCGCTATGGTCAGCGGAAGCGCGGTAGCCAACGTCGCCACTACGGGCAACTTCACCATTCCTATGATGAAACGGCTCAAATACCCACCAGCCTTTGCTGGCGGCGTTGAAGCGGTTGCCTCCACTGGTGGGCAGATCGCGCCGCCGATTTTAGGCGCGGCGGCGTTTATCATGGCGGAGATACTTGGTGTCAGCTACGTCACCATTGCCTTAGCCGCTGTATTACCCGCACTCCTTTTCTATGTCGCAGTCTTCTTTACGCTGAACTTGGTAGCTGTGCGGAAAGCCCTACCGTTGGTACCGGAAAACGAGCTTCCCGCTTGGCCCGATGTCCTTCAATTTAGACGATTAGTCCCTATTGTTGCTGCGTTGGGTGGCTTATTTGGTGGCGTTCTAAATGGTTACTCCATCCAGTTCGCAGCCTTTTTAGGCATTACACTGCTGCTTGTTAGTTACCTTTTCTTTGCTTTGTTGGACCGAACGCCACCTCGTCAAATAGTACGTTCTCTAGTGACTGGCTTAGAAGATGCTGGCAAGGGCATGGTTATCATTGGTGTGTTGCTCGCCGGGGCACAGATTTTGGTGGCAATGCTCAACCTAACGGGGATTGGTGTCACGCTGTCGACGCTCGTGGTCAGTGTCGCTGGTGAGCAGGCTCTCCTGGTGGCGCTTATTGTTGCGGTCATCTGCCTCATTATGGGCATGGGCATTCCTACCACCGCAGCCTATGTATTGGTTGCCGCTGTACTGGCACCTGCGCTAACCCGAATCGGTATCGAGCCCTTGGTCGCCCATCTGTTTGTCTTCTATTTTGCGACCATCTCGGTCATCACTCCGCCCGTGTGCATTGCGGTTTTTGTTGCCGCTGGCATCGCTAAGGCTGGCTGGCTACAGGTCGCTGGTCACGCGATCCGCCTAGGGGCCACCACCTACATCATTCCTTTCCTGATCCTGGCGTACCCCGCGCTTATCGGTTTAGGCGACGCCTGGGACATTACCTTGGCTGCCGCGCGTGCCATGGCCTTTGTCTTGGCTTTCGCCGGCATATTGGGGGGCGCTCGGCTCTTCGGTAACCGATGGCTGGATAGTGCGCTATTGGCAACCACAGGACTATTGGCGCTGGTGCCGAATATCGCACTTGGGTTAGTGGGCATTGCGAGTCTGACGGGGCTCTATCTATGGGCGTGGCAATCCTCTCGGCGTATTGCACTTCAAGGAGTGGAGCTATGAGTCATCAAGGAGTGAGCATGACGAATATTGTGATGATTGGCTGTGGCACTATCGGCATTAGTTGGACCGCCTACTTTCTTTCTCGCGGTTTACATGTCACTGCTTTCGACCCGGATGCCACCGCCCGCGCCAACTTTACTCAGCGTGTAGCTGAGGATATGCGTGCCTTTGGCGTCGATGCCCGCATGCCTGTGGTAGTGCAAACACTGGCAGAGGCCTTACAGGACGCAGAGCTGGTCGTCGAAAATGCGCCTGAATCCGTAGCGCTCAAGCAGCAGCTATTAGCAGATATTCAACGAGCAGCGCCATCGCAAGCGTTGGTAGTGAGCAGCACCTCCTCTTTAAAGCACTCTGATATCACCCAGGGCGCACCTGCTCCTGAGCGCATCATTATTGCTCACCCCTTCAACCCACCCCACCTCGTCCCTCTGGTCGAACTGTACGGGCCAGATACTGAGCTGGTGCAGCGATTGGTCGATTTTTATCGAAGTATCGGTAAGCAACCGGTGATGCTCCGTAAAGAGATGATCGGCCATATTGCGAATCGTCTCTCTTCGGCATTGTGGCGGGAAGCGCTTTATCTATTACAGGAAGGCGTGGCCAGCGTGGAAGACATCGACCTGGCTGTGACGGCAGGGCCTGGATTGCGTTGGGCCATTCAAGGGCCGTTCCTGACCTATCATCTGGGCGGTGGCCAAGGGGGCATTCGCCATTACTTGGAGCATCTCGGCCCTAGTCAAGAGTATCGCTGGGCGAGCTTAGGGCAACCGACCATGAACGACGAACTTTACGCGCAAGTGATCCAAGGGGTTGAGTCGGCTACTCATGGGCAATCACTGTCTGGCCTGTTCTCTGAACGAGACCGGCAATTGACCGCTATTCAGCAAGCGCTAACGACTAACGTAAAACAGGAGGAGGTTCGATGAGCGCCTCACCTTGTTTGCTAATGGTCGCTCCCAACGGGGCTCGGCGCGTCTATCAAGACCATCCTGCCATCCCACTGACCCCGGAAGAGCTTGCACGCGATGCACAAGAGTGTCTAGCGGCTGGCGCCTCAGCCATGCATGTGCATGTGCGTGAAACCGACGGACGCCATTTACTTGATGCGGGTGCCTATCAAGATGCCATTAGCGCCATTCAGGAAGCCGTAGGAGACCAACTACTCCTTCAGGTCACCAGCGAAGCCGGTGGGCGTTATTCGCCTTCAGAGCAGAGACGTGTCATTGAGGCGTTACAGCCAGACTCCGTTTCTATCGCGGTGCGTGAATGGTTCGGCGATGCTTATGAGGTTCGAGCCAGTGGCGAGCTGTGCCGTTATCTGGCTAGTCGCGGCACACATATTCAATACATCGTTTATTCGCCTGAAGACCTTACCTACTTCAATCAGTTAAGAGAGAAAGGTGAAGTGCCTAATGGCCCGGCTTTCTTACTCTTCGTACTTGGGCGCTATGCGGATCCACCCATTGCCGACCCAAGCCGTCTACCGAGCTTTTTACACGCATTAGTGGCTGGCGACCACTGGGCGGTCTGTGCGTTTGGGCCGACCGAAGGTGACTGCTTAGCGCTGGCAGCCCAGCAAGGTGGCCATGCCCGAGTTGGCTTTGAAAATAATCTATGGCGAGCGGACGGCCAACTCGCGACCAACAATGCCGAGCTAGTCGCCGCGACTAAAGCCCGTATTGAAGCAACGGGACGTCGGGTGATGAGCGCATCCGAAGCACGTCGTTTTCTTACACTTACCACCGCTGCTAACACGGGGGTGACCTTATGACGGTCGTAGTAGGTTGTGGCGCGGGTTTCTCTGGTGATCGTACCGATGCGGCTAGGCCGCTGGTCGATGCGCTCATGTCTTATGATGCCCCTCGTGCGCTGATGTTTGAAACACTCGGGGAGCGCACGCTGGCGGCTGCCCAGTTACGCCGGATCAAAGACCCGGACAGCGGTGATGAGCCACTGCTGGAAGAATTTTTATCGCCTGTTCTGAGTGACTGTCTGGCTAACCACATTACGATTTTGGGTAACTTTGGTGCGGCTAACCCAGATGCCGCGCGTCGTCGCATTCAGCAGTTGGCTAAGCGCTTAGGCCACTCTCAAGCGTGTTTGGCTACTATTCAAGGCGATGACGTAAGAGATCGCCTGCATGAGTTCGACTGGCTGGCCTGGGAAGGCGAAAAGCGCGCAATTTCAACCTTAGAGCAAGTTGTTGCCGCTAATGTCTATCTTGGTGCAGATGCCCTGATAGAGGCAATGACCCAAGGGGCTCAAGTTGTGATCACAGGACGCGTGGCCGATCCTTCACTGGCGCTTGCTCCTATCTGCTACCACCATGACTGGGCAAGCGATGATTGGGACAGGCGGGCAGCAGGGGCATTAGCAGGTCATTTAATCGAGTGCGGTACGCAAGTGACGGGTGGCTACTTTGCTGACCCTGGGGTGAAAGACGTGCCTGGCATGGCTTCGCTGGGGTATCCACTTGTCGAAGTTGAGCGTAATGGGCGACTCGTTGTGACCAAGCCCCCTGGTACAGGGGGCTTGGTTACTGAGCAAACAGTAAAAGAACAGCTGTTATATGAAATACACAACCCCAGCGCCTACATCACACCGGATGTGGTTATTGATCTTGAGCATGTTCGCATAAAGCAACTGGCCAAAGACCGTGTTGAAGTCACCGGGGTACGTGGCAAACCCTCGCCAGCGCGGTTAAAAACCACCGTTAGCTTCCTCGCAGGCTATCAAGGTGAAGCTGAAATCTCTTATGCGGGCCCGAATGCTTTCGCCAGAGCACAACTAGCCAGAGAGACGCTGCGTCAGCGTTTATCATTACGCTGCCCTGCCGATCTGCGCGCCCGTTACGACTTAATTGGTGTTTCTAGCGTTTTTGATGGCGATGCCCATCTAAACACTCAACACAGAAACACAACAGCAAGCGACATTCGCCTTCGCCTCGCGGTGGAGCATGCTGAAAAATGCGTAGTGGAGCGGGCAACACAGGAGTTATTAGCACTTTATTGCTGTGGACCAGCGGGCGGTGGCGGTATACGTCGGCACCATACTCAACGGTTAAAAACCGCCTCTTATCTAGTACCAAGGCAGCAAGCTGCTCCTGTTGTAACACTGCATAAAGGAGAAGGTGATGAGTGAGCTATTGCACCGTTACGCCCATGCCCGGGCAGGCGATAAGGGCGACCGTCTAAGCTTAGCGGTTTTTGTGTATCAGGAGGCTCACTATTCCTGGCTCATCGAACAACTCTCGGCATCAAACGTTGCCGCGCTATTTGAGCATCGAGGCGTTAGTCACGTAACCCGCTACTTACTACCACATCTCAATGGAATGAACTTAGTCCTGGATGATGCACTACAAGGAGGGGTCAATGGTGCGCTCAACTTGGATGGTCACGGAAAAACGTTGTCGGCCTTACTGTTGTCTATGAAAGTGGCACCACCCCCAACTTAACTGCATTAATGAAAGTCAGTAGGCGTTCTTGTTTTTAGATCATGACGTTTGAGCTTGTAGGGACGAGGAGGTTTGAGGTGGTGCAGCCGCTGTTCAGCCCATCAGAAGCTGACTGGCTAGGCCACCCCCTACCAGCAGTAAGCCAAACAGGATGAACCCCAGTATAAAAGGGCGGATACCCAACTCCTTGAGCTTTTCGATTCGGGTTTCAAACCCCAGTGCGGCCATGGCCATGGTCAACGCAATCTGGCCAGCCAGAACGAGTATTTGATGGAGGCCGCTAGGCAAGTGGATAACACTGTTGAACACAATCATGGCGATGAACCCGAAGGCAAACCAGGGGATCACCGGCTTGCCCGCTGCTGACCCAGAGTCACTGGCCTGCTGACGAAGCCACCATTGCCCGACGAGCAATAGGAAGGGCAACAGCAGTATCACGCGAACCATCTTGACAATAACAGCACTGGCCAATGCCTCGGGACCCACCGCATCAGCCGCGGCCACGACCTGGGCGACTTCGTGGACAGTCGCGCCGATATAGACGCCAAAAAGACCTTCGTTCATTCCTGCAAGCGGGTATAAAAGAGGGTAGACAAGCATTCCCAGCGTGCCGAAGAGCACGACCGTGGCGACGGCTATGGATGAGGCCGCAGGCCGCGAACGAATGACCGTTTCGGTGGCGAGTACCGCCGCGGCACCGCAGATGGCACTGCCTGCACTTGTTAATAGTGTTGTTTCACGATCCATACCCAGTATGCGGGTGCCGATCTGATAGCCGATGATAAGCACACTGCAGATCACTACTAGATCCAACAACAACACCTTAAAACCAAGGGCGAAGACTTGTTGCAGGGTTAATGACAGGCCAAACAGTACAATGCCGCCCCGCAGTAGCCAGCGAGTGGCGAATGTTAATCCTGGCTGAGTACTTGGAAGGCGGTGTGTAAGAGGCAGGTTACCCACAACCAATCCTAACAATAAGGCGAGTACCAATGGACTAATACCTTTGGAAGCGAGTCCGGGGAGGTTAGCCAAGCCAAAACCTGCCAAGGTTAGGGTGCTACACAGAATCAGACCTTGCCACATGATGCTTTCTCTTGTTGGTGCGTATGTGGCTAGCATAGGGGCAAAAATGCTGTATGGTTATCAACATATAACCATATGGCTGTTCGGTAAAAACGATATATGACCCCTCATGTGACTTTTCGTCAGTTGCAGGTTTTTGTCGCTGTTGCTCGTGACGGCACGGTTATTGCTGCTGCTGATCACTTAAAGCTGTCTCAATCGACTATTAGCCAATCGCTCTCAGACCTTGAGCGTCACCTGGGTGTCGAGCTCTTCGAGCGGCTTGGCCGACGCTTGCAGCTTAATAGTATGGGAAGCTACCTATTACCCCGTGCCGAGCGCCTCCTGGAAGGCATGGCCGATTTTGTTGCCGTCGCTGAGGACCCTGAAAGCCAATTGCAGGGCACGCTTAATATATCGGCTAGCGCTACCACGGGTACTTATCTGCTGCCCCCTCTGGCCGGATACTTCAGCAATCAGAACCCGAGAGTGGATCTACGGCTACGATTGCGTAATACCGGAGAGGTGATTACGGATCTGCTGCGTTTTGATGCTGATTTGGGGCTGATCGAAGGGCAGTGCCACGAGTCGCGCCTGAAGAGTGAAACATGGTGCGAAGACCAGCTTGTGATTGTCTGTTCTCCACAGCACCCCTTGGCCAGGAAAGAGTGGCTTGATGACGCTGATATCAAAGCTGCTGGCTGGATACTGCGTGAACCTGGGTCAGGCACGCGTGAAGTATTTGAGGCCGCTGTGTTACATCATGTCGAACGTTTGCAGGTGCGCATGGAACTCAGCCAGCATGAAGCTATCAAGCAAGCAGTGAAAGCTGGTCTCGGTTTGGGCTGCCTCTCTCATCGCAGTGTAGAAGGGGAGCTTGAAAGAGGAGAGTTGGTTGCGCTGAGCAGTGGGTTAAAGCTCACCAGGATTTTTTCACTGGTGTGGCATCCAGAGCGTTATCGGAGCCCGTTGTGGCAGGCGTTTAAGGTTTTTTTGATCGATAACCATGGCAATCCTCCAAAGCCAGGCAGGCCACAATAACTGGGTTCGAAATGTACAGCTAATATGTCGTGCACAGAGCCGATCGGTGAAACTGCTTTTCACGCTTAGGCTGCCAGTAAATGGCATCAATTTGGTCACATTAGAACCTCATCAGAAAGTACGCTTCTTAAAAGTCACGCTGGCAGATGCCTTAACGACGGCGATTTGTTCCCAGAGGAGCCTGCGGTGCACGTCAGGTTAATTGACAGTACACCGCAGGCCAAACACTTATCGGTTGTAGAAGCTATTGTTTAGGTACATCAGCGCTTTCTCACGGGAAAATAACAACTAACCCCATAATAGCGGTTCACCACTCAATAATATTTCTCTTTAAATTACAGAGAAGTTGTTGCTGGACTGTTGTTTCTAAAATAAACGAAACAATATAAAGGAAAGTGAAATGAGTAATAAAAATCAAAATAATTCATCTGATCTCGACTTCTCGGAACGGCCGGTTCCACTCGAAGGTAAAATGCCTAGATTTAATTTAATGATGGCTTGGTGGGCAGTTTGTAGCGCCATTTTTTATATGGTGGTGGCAGCGGCGATGGCCCGTAGTTATGGCACCACTAACGCATTGATTGGTATTGTACTGACGGTGATTGCCTATGGCGTTATTAATGGTGCGATCAGTCGCTACTCAATGAAAACAGGGCTAACAGTTGCTTTGTTTTCAAAAATTTTATTTGGCCATTTTGGTGCTGTCGTTGCAACGTTGATATTTTTTGCAACAGCTCTCTATTACGCCGTTTTTGAAGGTTACGTGATGGCTCTGGTGCTCTCTGAATGGAGCGGCACTCTTCCCATGACTGTAGCTACTGCAATCGTGGTGTTTTTTGGGGTTGCATTGATATTTGGAAGTGTGCAGCACTGGCTCGATAAGTTTAATGGCGTGCTATTGCCAGTCTATGTGGTAGGAATGTTGGTTGCGGTTGGCATGGCGATCGCTGAGTTTGGTTATCCCACTGGTTGGCTGACGCGTGTGCCAGAAAGTGGCGCCCCAAGCTTAGGGTGGTTACATACCTTTGCCTACTATATGGGGGTCTGGGTATTAATGATGTTTACCTTTGACTATGCGCGGTTTGGACGTACTGAAGACGCCGGCTTTCACACTCATATCACTTTTGGTATTCCTTTCTACGCTATGACCTTCCTATTTAGTGGGGTGGTAGGCATTTTATTAGACTCTATGATACCTACGGACGGTCTTTCCGAAGCATCAATCGTACTAGGGTTACTGGAGTTGATGGGATTTGGTGGTTTGTTGCTGGTTTGGGTGACACAGAGTCGTATCAATACGGCCAACTTCTATCTTGCAACCGTCAATTTTGAATCCTTTATCCGTAAAGTAACAGGTATTCAGATGTCAAAAGTGGTTGCTGGGTGCGCTATTGGTGTCATTGCTTATGTATTGATGATGGCAGACGTATTTTCGTACATCCTCCAGGCGTTGGCATATCAAGGGGTCTTTGTGGTTGCGTGGGTGGGCGTAGCATTGGCGCATATCTTATCCAAAACCTATCAGGATCGTTTCAATGGTCATGTCGAATTAGATAACGCCTATATACCTGCCTTTAATCCTTGTGGTTTGGTGGCCTGGTGTGGCGCCACATTGACGGGCATTGTGATAATGCATCTTCCTGCTATCGCTGGCTTCTCTGCTCCAGCCACTTTTGCTTTTGCCTATGTTGCTTATAGCCTGGGGCTAAAGTTTGCAAGAGAAGAGTGGTATGTCGCTAGCCTTAAATAGTAGCACCCAATTAATAAGTAATTATTTTATAGTTTGAATAGAGCTTTGCGTGGGCAGTTGAGGGCAAGTTGCTAACTTTTAGAGCAGCTCTGCCCACGTTTTTTTAAGACTTTTTTAATAGCTTGTTAATACGTTTGTTTACTGGTTATTAATGAGTGTTCTTGGTTTTAGGTGGTGTTTTTGTTGGCATGAAAATATAAATATATATTTTCTTTTTTCCTCAAGCAAAAAACATGAGTAAAACAATTATAAGGAGTCGATATGCCTGATATAAGAGTTGCCGTTGACGCAGGTGGAACTTTCACTGACGTGTGTATTTATAACTCGTCCACTCAAGAGTTTCGTGTCACTAAAGTACCCTCTACGCCAAATAATCCCATGCAGGCAGTGATCAATGGGGTTAGGCGAGGTGAAATCGAACTGGCTGATGTAGACCTGTTCTTTCATGGAACGACAGTCGCTACGAATGCATTGATTACACGACGCTTCCCAAAGGCATCTTTGGTGACGACCAAAGGCTTCCGTGATGTTATCGAAATCCGCGATGGTACTAAAGATAACCTCTGGGATGCTTATGCGGATGTAAGTGGCCCCTATATTCGGCGGCGTGATCGCTTTGAGGTCACTGAGCGCGTTGATTATGCCGGTGACATTGTCACCCCGCTGAATGAGCAGGAGGCGAGAGAGCTGGCACGTAAACTTAAGCGACGAGGCACCACAACGATCGCTGTATGTTTTATGAACTCCTATGCCAATGCACATAATGAGCAGCGCATGCGTCAGATTCTCGAAGAAGAGATTCCCGGCGCCAATGTATCCACGTCTTCAGAGATACTGCCCGAAATTTTTGAGCATGATCGCTTTAATACTGCAGTAGCCAATACGGTACTAGGGCCGCTGGTATCCGATTATGTTAAGCAGTTGGATGATGAGTTGACCGCTGGTGGCTACGTCAATGATTTACTGCTTTTACACTCTGGTGGCGGATCGATGACACCAGCGATGGCCAAACATTTTCCTGTACGCCTGGCAGCATCTGGCATTGCAGCCGGTGCCATTGCAGCTAAGCATATCGCTGAACAGTGTGGCTACAAAAATGCAGTCGGCTTGGATATGGGCGGGACATCAACAGATATTTCCCTAATCCATGATGGTGAACTGAGGGTAACCAAACAGTGGGGTGTGGAGTACGGTCACCCTATTGTATTTCCTAGCATCGAGGTGTTGACCATTGGTGCTGGTGGCGGCTCGCTAGCCCATATTGATATTGCTGGTGCCTTACGCAATGGGCCCCAATCAGCTGGCGCGGATCCAGGTCCAGCTTGCTACGAGCGTGGTGGCATGGAGCCTACTAATACTGATGCCAACATAGCATTAAATCGCCTGGGTACTAGCTTGGCCGGTGGAGCACTAGAGCTTAACCGAGATAAAGCTATTGACGCGATCAAAGATAAAATCGGCCAACCGCTATCGCTAGAAACAGCCGAGGCTGCCCAAGCTATCCTAAAAGTAGCGAATGCCAACATGGCGGATGCTGTTCGCTTAGTTTCCATTCGCCGTGGTCTCGATCCGCGTGATTTTGCCCTGATTGCTTTTGGAGGAGCAGGTGCATTGCATGGCGCTGAAGTTGCCAGAGAGCTTGGTATCCCTGCAGTGATCATACCGCCCAATCCGGGGGTTACATCAGCCATGGGCTGCTTGCTAGTGGATATCCAGCATGACCTGTCGATGATGTATACCGCATCCGCTGATAGCGCTGATACGAATGATCTTGAGCATCAGTTCTGTGGCCTGGAGAAGGAGGCAGCCGATCGCCTGCGCCATGAAAACGTTGCGGATGAAGATGTCGTGCTTCAGCGAGGAATTTCAATGCGCTACCAGGGGCAATGGCGTTCACTACAAGTGCCGATGAATAACAGCGCCCACTCACTAAAAGATGCGATGGAAACCTTTCATCAGGAGCATGAACGTCAGTTCTCATTCCGCCAGGATACACAGCCGGTCGAAATCTATCAGCTGCATCTTCGTGCCATTGGTAAAACTCCTAAGCCGTCGTTCACACCCTTTGAAAAGATTGTCGGTGCAACCGTAGAACCGCATGCTCAAAGGAATGTGTTCTTTGATGGCCAGTGGCACGCCACCCCCATTTATCAACGTGAAGCACTTCCACCCGGTTTTGAACTGGCAGGCCCAGCGATTATTGATCAGTTGGATTCTACAACTGTCGTTCCCCCTAACACGACGGCGTTAATTGATGAGTGGAAAAACATCCGGATTCAGATCATCGAAACAGGAGAGCGCGCATGAACATGCCCAACAAAATTAACGTAGGCACCCTAGATCCGGTTACGTTTGAAGTGCTGAAAAATGCGTTTGCAACAAGCGTTGATCTCATGAGTGAGCAGATCCTGCGTACCTGTTATTCGTTTGTGATTTATTCCCGTGACTTTTCTTCTGCACTGTGTGACGCCAAAGGTAATACCGTTATGCAGGGCAGTGGTGATATCGCCGTGCACGTGGGCACTCTTCACTTTCAATGTAAAGCAGTATTAGAAGAGTTTGCCGATGATATTAAGCCTGGTGACGTATTTGCCATTAATGACCCCTACCGTGGAGGTACTCATCTTAATGATGTTAGCTTCATCCGGCCGATTTTCGTCGCTGATGAGATTATCGGTTTCGCCCAAAATAAAGGGCACTGGGCGGATATTGGAGGCAATGTTCCTGGATCTTTTGATGTCAATGCTAGTACTCACTTTAGTGAAGGGCTACGGATTACTCCGATACGGGTCTGGCGCCAAGGAACCTTCTTACATGATGTTGCTCAGTTGCTGGTTTCCAATACGCGGGCTCCGAGTCAGGCACTGGGCGACTTGCATGCGCAAGCGGAGGCTACTGCCGTGTGCGAACGAGAAATCCTGCGCCTAGTTGAGAAATATTCCAAAGAAACAGTTATCGCAGCCATGCAGGAGACACAAGACTACGTCGAACGTATCGTATTGAAAAGCTTGGCAGACATGCCTAAGGGCGAATGGGAAACAGTAGATTATATTGATGTCGATCCTGCACAGGGAGAAGGCATGGTTCCTATCTGTATTAAGCTGAAACTAGATGGTAACGGCATCCACTATGACCTATCAGGCTCGGCACCAGCCGTCTCCACCTTTCTAAATTCTGGTTATGGCACAACCCACTCAGCCATTTACGCGGGCACTAAGACATTCTTTCCAGATGTACCGCTAAACTCAGGCTTTTATCGTGCTGTGACAGCAAACATTGGTGAAGAGGGCAGTGTGGTTAATGCAGGCTGGCCGCATGCAGTGACTGGCTTTTGCTCGGGCCCCTACGAAAAAATCATGAATGGTGTCTTCGAATTATGGAGCGGTATCATGCCGGAACGGGCCATGGCCTGTGCCTTCAATTTAGAGTATTTGTTGATTGGCGGTAATGATGGACGAACAGAGTCAACTAACTACTTTATGTGGTATGACTGGATGGCGGGAGGCTGGGGAGGCCGCCAAACGAAGGATGGGTCTTCGGCAACATCCCCTGTTTTTGGTACAGGTCTCGCTGTGCAGCCTGTAGAAGGCCAGGAACGTCTTAACCCAGTGTTGACGATGTGTCATGAAATCAGCATGGACTCAGGTGGCCCGGGGCGTTTTCGTGGTGGATGTGGGGTGCAGAAGGGAGGAGTGCTTACCAAGGTCGACAAGACAGTAATGAGCTACTGCTGTGACCGTGGTCGCTCGGTAACTTGGGGGCTTAATGGCGGCCTACCTTCCGTTCCACACGGCGTGTGGATTAATAAAGGCACTCCAGATGAAGAATACCTGGGCGCAACATTCTCCAATGTGCCAGTGCATTCAGGCGATACGTTTACACGCCCCTCCGCAGGTGGGGGTGGCTTTGGGGACCCGCTAAAGCGTTTGCCGGAAGAAGTGCTTGAAGACGTTATTGACGGTTACGTCTCAGTGGCCCGGGCTGAATTAGACTATGGCGTTGTGATTACCGTCAACGATGCAGATATTGACGACTATACGATAGATACTGAAGGCACTTCTAAAGTTCGGGATATGATTCGTAAAGAGCGCCATCAATGGTTGCAGTCGCCGCCTGAACAAGTGGCTCGCCAATACCGTGATGGTGATTTAGATGTACTGGATGTGATTCGCCGTTATGGAGTGGTGCTTGATTGGGGAACTGGCGAATTGCTTGAGAAATCAACCCAACAATACCGTGAGTCACTGCGTAGACGTTCATCGGACCATTGGGCATGATTCAGGGTATTTTCAGCGCCATTAATAAAAGCCACTGAGGCCAACGACTCGTCGCCCCACTGCAAGTATTGGTGGGGCCTTCATGACTCGATGATGAGGCGAATAAAATGAATAATGCCAGCATCGATAAAAACCATTCTAGCGCCATGTTAATGTCCAGCTCGCAGGAACGCTGGACCAAGTTGGTTTCACAAACGTATTTCCCACTGACCCTGAATTACGGGAATCCGGAAGCGCGCTTTCAAGGATCTTTGAAAGTATGGAAGGCGCAAGGCAGTGATTTTTCACTATCGAGACTGTGTTCTTACCAAGCAGAGTACTCACGCTGCCAGGCGCAAATAGCACAAGATGACCACGCTTCTTTTCTGGTCACAATTCCACTGCGCACCCATGTGTTCTTTACTCAACACGGCCGTAGTCTGAATTGTCCCCCAGGTCATTTTATTGTTGAGCAGGGGGATGCCCCTTACCGCTTTGGCTATGAATTACCTAATGATATGTGGGTATTCAAAGTTCCTAGTCAATCGATGAAGCACAGAATTCGCAGGCCAGAACGATATTCGCAGCACTGTTTTTCAGCAGAAAAAGGTATTGGCTGTGCCTTTGTAGAATTCTTGATGATCTGCTCTCAAAGGGTCAATGAATGCAGTATCAATGACCAGAACCGCTTGTTTGAGCAGGCGTTAAATATGCTAACACTCGTCTTAGAGCAGGATGAGCGTGTGCTTAATAGTGATCAGTCGCACCTCAAAACCGCACATCTTATGCGTATCGAGCGCTATATTTCTGCCAACCTTGGTGACCCTGATTTGACACCTGCTCGTATCGCCCACTACAGCGGCATTTCATTACGTTATCTGCACAAACTATTTTCCGGTTCGGGCTATACCGTGCGTGAATGGGTAAAGGTGCAGCGCCTTGAAGCAGCCCATCGAGACCTGGAAGCGACGCCCACTGGTATTAATATCGGTGAGATCGCTTATCGCTGGGGGTTCTCCGATCAGGCCCAATTCTGTCGAGCCTTCAAACAGCATTATGGCTACTCGGCCAGTGAACTGCGGTTTCAGGTAGTTTAGGTATTTCTAGCGCTTCTTTCCCCAAAAATAAACGTAAATCAGAGCGAGGCAATGTTATGACCAGACCCCAAGCAAGCAGTCAGCGACAAATAGATAACGATCAAGTAATCGTCACCCGTTGGGACTTCCCTCCGGAAGCAGAAACTGGCTGGCATCGTCACGATCATGATTATGTGATTGTGCCAATTCATGATGGCAAGATGTTACTCGAAACGCCAGAAGGCAACCGTGAAGTGATGCTGCAAGCAGGGGTATGCTACAACCGTATAGCAGGCACCGAACATAATGTCATCAATATTGGCGAGAACGCTTTTTCTTTTGTTGAAATTGAACTGAAGTAACGCAGGCAGCCTCAAGTAAGCTAAAGGCTTGAGGCGCTTTCCTTCGCTTTTAGGCTTGTCAAACGCGTTGCTCCTCTCTTGAAAGGAAAACCGTGTCCTTTGGGGTTAATGTATTGCGAACTTGCTGCCCCAGACCCGCACTGGCTGAGACGCCGTAGGGAGAAACGTTTCTACAAAAAAAGATCATGGGTTTCTTGAGAGACGAAAAGCAGAACTGCCATTAAGGAGCTATGCCGCCAGCATGGTTGCCCGTAAGCCAGTTACTATTGCTATCGACAAGCTTTGAGAAGCCCTATTTAGCCTCCCACGAGATAGATCCATTCCATCCGTCTCGCCATTTTTGAGCAGCGAGCCACATTTTTGGGCGTGGTATAAACTAAAGTCGGGGTTTCTGGCATTAGTGTGATAGCAGTACTCTATAGATATAAAATGCGAATAGTTGTTCGCTTTGCGAACTTTAAATATAAGTACTCTAACCCATGAAGAGTCCACTATGAAAAAAATTCTAAACGCTCTTTGCACTGCCACTTGCGGTGGTGCCGTTGCTCTATCTCTCTCTGTGTCCACTGCTCAAGCACAGGATTGGCCTACTGATGATGTGCGCTTGGTGGTTCCCTATGCACCCGGTGGCACTACGGATGTGTTGTCGCGTCGTGTGGCCGACTTGCTACAGGAAGAACTCGATACCAATGTGGTGGTAGAAAACCGCCCAGGGGCTGGCTCTACTGTTGCTACTGGCCGTTTGGCTCGCGGTGGCCGTGATATCGATCACACCATATTAATGGCGTCACCTGGGCATACCATTGGCGCTGCTATTTATCCTGGTCTCACCTACGATCCGGTCGAGGACTTCGTATTCATTCAGAATATGATTGATATTCCTAATGTGATGGTGGTACCGGCTGACAGCCCTTACAACAGTGTGCTTGAGTTTGTTGAGGCAGCAAAAGAACAGAATATGACCTTTAGTCACAGTGGTGTGGGTAGTTCTATCCACATGTCTGGAGAGCTGTTTAAGACGCTGACTGAAACCAATATGACTGCGGTACCTTTTGCTGGCAGTGGTGCAGCCCTACCAGCCTTGCTGGGAGGTGATGTCGATGTCTCTTTCGAGAACATGCCGACTGTGTTCTCGCATATTCAATCCGGCGATTTGAGAGCGCTGGCGGTTACTTCAGCTGAGCGTTCTGAATTCCTACCAGATGTGCCAACCCTCAAGGAAATTGGTGAGTATAACCTCGACCAGTTTGTCACTACCGCTTGGTTTGGCCTGATTGCCCATCACTCTTTCCCCGAAGAAGCGACAGTTGCCATGCAAAAAGCGTTGCAAGAGGTGATGGAGCGCGAGGAGTTCACTAGCTTTGTCGAGCAGCTGGGTGCAGAGAAAGGCACTATCGCTGGTGATGATTTCAAAGCCTTCATCGCTGATGAAGTTGCTCGCTGGGACGAAGTAGCGACTGAAGCCGGTATTCGTCAAGAGTAAGTCATTGGCAAGTACCTAGTATGGCGAGGCGAGGGTTACGACCCTCGCCTCAATTGGTTTCCTTGTAGAGCTTTTTTACGTCTTTACGTCGAGAGAGTACCCCGATGACGAAGTTTCACTCTACCGGTGGCACGCTGATCAAGGATCCGTGGGATGTAGTCGCCGGGGTTATGCTGCTGGGCTTCTCCCTGCTGCTGCTTTTCTATCTGGTTCCCAATTACATTGGTCAACCTCCCATCATGCAGAATCCGATGATGTCGCCGCGCTGGTTGCCGAACATTGTGGGCTGGTTGCTGCTGGTGTTCTCGGTACTGATGATTATTCAAGGTGTGCTAGTTGCTGACGATGCCGAAGATAGCGGACGTCGTTTTGAGCGTGGTCCGTTATTGCGCTTTGCGCTGATGGCATTATCTCTGGTTGTCTACGCTGGCCTGTTTGAGATGTTAGGTGCGGTAATCAGTGGCATCCTCGCCACTTTGATACTTTTCATCGCCCACCCGGTGCGTACTTGGTGGGTTTATGGTCTAGCTATCGTTTTCCCGGCGGGCGTGACGCTACTGTTTACGGGGGTTATGAACGTGCCGCTGCCGATGTGGCCGTTCTGAGCTCACTGCCACCTTTGAGATCTGGTGATTTATGGAAAACATTACAGAAGTACTGCAGCTGTTTCTAGCCACAGAGAACTTTGTGGCAATCGCTGTAGGGGTGGTGGTTGGCGTTACTGTCGGCTCTATCCCGGGTCTTACTGCCACGATGGCGGTGGCCTTGGCACTACCGTTTACTTTTTCTATGGAGCCGGTCGCGGCCATACTGTTGTTGGTAGGTATTTATAAGGGTGGTATGTATGGCGGCTCAATCACCGCTATTTTGATTCGTACGCCGGGTTCGCCAGCTTCAGCCTGTACGTTACTAGATGGCTATCCGATGGCGCAGCAAGGAGAAGCGAAAAAAGCGCTTAAGATGGCGCTCTATTCGTCGGTGATTGCGGATTTTATTTCTAATATTGCATTGATCTTTTTTGCTGCTTATTTAGCTAAGATTGCACTTAACTTCGGTGCGCCGGAATTCTTTTGGCTGATCTGCTTTTCTTTGACTATTATCATCTCGCTTGCCAGTGGCTCGATGATCAAAGGGTTGATTGCGGCTCTTTTGGGTATCCTGCTCTCGCTGGTAGGGCTCGATTCAGTGTTTGGCTCGCAGCGCCTGACCTTTGGCAACTACAACCTGATGGACAGTATCTCGTTTATTCCGCTATTGATCGGTCTGTTTGCGATACCTGAAATTATCGAGTTTTATCGCAAGAAGGTGATACCTCACCTCCGTGCCAAGGCGAGTGGTGCTGGTGTGTCTTTCAGCGAGCTCAAGGGCAGCCTCAAAAGCATCGTTCGAGGTAGTTTGATCGGTGTCATTATCGGCGCTATCCCAGGCACTGGGGCAACTGCAGCGGCTTTCATCTCGTACAGTGATGCCAAGCGTCGTTCACCCCACCCAGAGCGTTTTGGAAAGGGAGAAGTAGAAGGGGTCGCTGCTTCCGAAGCAGGTAACAACGGCGTCGCTGGAGCCACGCTGATCCCACTGCTGTCATTGGGAATCCCTGGCGATGTGATCACCGCTATTATCTTAGGAGCCTTCATGGTTCATGGGTTGACCCCGGGGCCACTGCTGTTTCAGGAAAACCTGCCGCTCATCTATGCACTTTTCCTCGGTATCATGCTCAGTTCCGTGATCTTGTTATTTGTGGGGAATGCAGCAATCCGTTACTTCTCCCTGATCGCAGATATTCCTAAATCGATTCTTTTTCCGATTGTGTTGATGTTCTGCGTATATGGGGCTTATGCGGTCAATAATGATACTTTCGATGTGTGGTTGATGTTGGCTTTTGGGGTTCTGGGTTATGTGTTTAATCGTACCGGTATCCCGGCTGCGCCCTTCCTAATAGGCTTCATTTTGGGGCCTATGTTCGAGGATAACCTGCGTCGCTCGCTGTTAATCGGTTCCAACGATCTGTCGATTTTCGTACGTGGTCCGATCACCTGGTTCTTCATCGCTCTAACCTTAGGCTCCATATTGCTGGCCCTTTATCGTTTTATTACCTCGCGGCAAAAAGCGAAACAGAGTGCGAGTGAACCTGGGGCGGGAGCGTGATGCTGTCGACCTTACGCTAAGTGATGTTTTGCCTTAAGCCCGCGAAGTGGGCCTAAGGCGCAAGGAAATCGAGCCGGCCACCGTAGGGTGCCGGCTTTTTTTACTAGTGAGGTGGAGCCAACCATGAGTTCCCGCATAAAAGTGCCAGTTAAAAACGTATGGTCTAGCCGTTTGCTAGCGGGTGTGGCAGTGCTAACTGTGGTGCATTTATTGAGTGGTGCAACGTGGGCCGCAAGCGTGGCTCAACTACTACTGGCAGGTTTTCTAGTGCTGGGTTGGACCCGTTTTAGCTCGATGGCTCGTATGCTTGCGTTGGCCTGTGTTGCAGTGTCATTTTTTGCACTGTGGCGACTTCCTTCTCCTGGGGTAGTACTTTATGAGGCGGCTAATGGCTTTGTCTTTCTGGCAGCGTTCATGACGGCACTTGCAGTGCTGCGCTTGCCAGCTTATCGGTCGAGACTCATTCGTCGCTGTGGACAGAGCCTACTGTTGCAGCCTCCCACATGGCGTTATCCGATGCTCTCGTTGGGGTCTACCTTATTCGGTATCGTGCTCAACTTTGGCGTGTTGAACTTGTTCATGTCGATGATCGATAAGGCTAATACGCTCGGTTCGGCACAGGGGCGAGTGTGGCTGCAGGAGGTGCGTCGCCGACGCATGCTCTTGGCAACCTTGCGCGGCTTTACCTTGGCTCCTCTGGTTTCCCCGTTAGGTATCGGTGTTGCGGTGGTTTTGGGTAACCTGGAACCGCTGACCTGGGGTCAGCTCTTTCCTTATGTGCTGGCATCGGCAGTCGCGCTATTTCTGCTGGGGTGGGCTTGTGATCAGATTGCTGGTCCTCGTCCGAGCGCCAGCGCAGCAGGGAACGAGAGGCCTTCATTGATACCGCTAGTAGCTTTTAGCCTGCTGCTGTTGGCTCTAGTCCTGCTTGTTTTTGCACTTGCCACTATGCTATCGCTGCGATTGCCTCAGGCTGTCGTGATCGGTGTGCCTCTGGGAGCCTGGGTATGGTTGGCTTGGCAGTGCCGTGATATTGGGTATGCTGGCGTGTGGTCAGCTACTGCTTTGCTCTCCCGCCGTCTGCCTGATGTGCTGGGTGGGATTGGTAATGAGGTCGTCGCGCTGGGTTCAGGTGCTTATCTTGGATATCTCAGCGTGGCGCTGCTTAATCCGGCCCAGCTGGATGGGGTGGCATCACTCCTTATCACTGCTGGCAATTGGTTGCCAGCACTCGCGCTCTTACTGATCGTGGTGCTTGCCCAGATAGGCGTCAATCCCATTATCAGCGTGACCTTCTTAACCAGCATGGTCGCCCAGGTAGGGCTAGAGGGGGTGTCATTGCCGTTGTTGGCGGCGGCGATGCTGGTGGGGTGGTCATTGACGATGGTGTCGTCGCCGTTCACGGCGGCAATGATGATTATGTCGCGCTTCACCGGTATAACGGCGGGCCAAATTGGCCTGCGCTGGAACGGAGCATTTCTGGCGGCCTCGTTGATGATGGCCGCCGTACTTTTTCGATTAGCAAGCTGAGTTATTGCCTCACCCTACCGTGACACCACCGCAAACGAATAATGTTTGTCCCGTGATGAAACTGCTGCGTGGGTCGCAGAAGAAACTAACTGCTTGAGCAACATCATCAGGTTGCCCCATACGCTGGACAGGGATGTTCTCAATGATACGGCGCGCACGCTCTGAGTCGGGTGGGTTGTTCTCCCAGAACGCTGTCGTGGCAATAGGTCCTGGTGCCACACAGTTAACCGTAATGCCATCAGCAGCTAGTTCTAGCGCCCAAGTGCGGGCCATCGACTGTAATGCTCCTTTCGTCGCGCTATAAAGGGTGCGGGCCTCTTTGCCGAGCACCACGCGGCTGGCATTCATAACAATACGTCCCTGGCCATGCTGCCGCATATAGGGAAGAAGAGACTGGGTACATACCAACGCGGAGCGCACGTTGAGGTGCATCAAAGAATCGAAGTCCTCAATACGGGTATCGTCGAGAAGCGCAGGACGCACTATGCCAACATTATTGACAAGACACGTCACCGGGTGGGCGTCAGCGATTTTTTCGAGCACTTGGCGGGTCGCATCAATATCACTCAGGTCGACTAGGTGTGCATCGGCCTTTAATGATTCTGCCTCTGGCGCCTCAATGTCGAGGACAATGGTGCGATAGCCATCTTGTTGCAAGCGCAACGCAATGGCTTGGCCGATGTTGCGGGCGCCGCCGGTGACGATAGCAAAGGGTTGTGGCATGGGTTACATCCTTCTAGTTAAAGGCGCGTAGGGCAGAATAGCGGACGAGGGGGATGAATGATCTGACGGCAACGAGGAGGCCTACGGTCATCAGCAAGCACCCGCTATTGAGCGTCGCGAATCATGTTGCGCGAGATAATTACCTGTTGGATTTGGGTGGTGCCTTCATAGAGCCTGAATAGGCGTACATCGCGATAGAACCGCTCAACGGCGTATTCGCTTATATAGCCAGCGCCGCCATGGATTTGTACACCGCGGTCGGCGACCCTGCTGCACATTTCGGTAGCGAACATCTTTGCGCACGAGGCCTCGGTGCTAACGTTCTGGCCCTCATCACGCTTGCGTGCGGCATCTAGAACCATGCAGCGAGCGGCATAAATCTCGGCCTTGGAGTCGGCCAGCATGCCTTGGATAAGCTGGAATTCGGCAATAGGCTTGCCAAATTGTTGGCGCTCCATTGCAAAACGTAGGGAGTCATCTAGAACACGCTCAGCGGCCCCTACGGCAATGGCGGCAATATGCAGGCGTCCCTTATCCAAAACTTTCATGGCGGTCTTAAATCCGACGCCTTCTTGTTCGCCAATCAGTGCGCTGACCGGTACGCGTACATTATCGAAGATTACATCAGCGGTGTGAGCGCCTTTTTGGCCCATCTTCTTGTCGCGTTTACCAATGGTAATACCGGGGGTGTCGGCTTCAACGATAAAGGCGCTAATGCTTTTGGCGCCTTTGACCTCCAGGTTAGTGCGTGCCATTACGGTAAAAATACCGGCATGCGGGGCGTTGGTGATGTAGCGTTTGGTACCGTTAATCAAGTAGTCGTCGCCATCTTTTATAGCGGTAGTGCGCAGCGAGGCGGCGTCAGAACCGGAGTCGGGCTCCGTTAGGCAGAATGCACTCAGAATCTCGCCGCTGGCCAATCGGGGCAAGTAGTTAGCTTTCTGCTCGTGGGTGCCGTCTAGCAGGATGCCGATTGAACCGATGCCGTTGTTAGTACCGATGAAGGAGCGGAAGGCGGGAGATGTCCTACCCAGCTCGAAAGCAATATTGACTTCTTCCTCCATGGTCACACCAAGACCACCATATTCTTCGGGAATAGTGAGCCCAAAGAGACCCATATCACGCATCTGTGAGGCAATGTCATCGGGGATTTCATCGCTTTCAGCTATTTCTTCCTCACGCGGAATTAACGCTTCTTTAACAAAGCTACGTATGGAGTCGAGCAGGAGCTGCATGGTTTCCTGGTCACGAATCATGTGTGCCTCTTAAATGTAAGGTAAGTAGATCGTTGGAGTCGGGGGGTTACGAGATCTGGGTCTGTATATCGTTGACCAACTGGACTAATTGGGGCCCGATAGACTCTTCCAGCTTTTCCTGTGATATCTGGAACTCAGGGCCGCCACAGTTGAACGACAGAATTCCCAACTGCGGGTGATGGAGAGGCACCGCAACGGCATTCACTTTTCGTTGCCATTCTCCAATCGACAAACAGTAGCCGTAATCGGCGTAGTCTCGAAAAGCACGCTCTAATGCTTTGCGAATAACAGGCCAGTCGCCGGGATAAGACTCCCGTAGGTGGTCCATTAGTGCGTCTGCCTCTTGTGGAGGTAGAGCAGCCAAATAGGCGCGTCCCGCCGAGCTTTGGTGAAGGGGAAGACGCGTACCGGTTTGGCGACGGATGGTGGAACGTAGAGAACTCTGAACCACATCTAGATAAACCATGTCTAGGCGGTCTCGGGCAGACATGGCCACTGTTGCACCGACTTCGTCAGCGAGATTTACCATCAATGGTTGGGCAATCGCGCGAATCGGCAGGTTGGATAGCATGGCATAGCCAAAGGCCATAACGCCCACATCCAATTGATACTTTCCTCGTGATAGAGGGCGCAGATAGCCCAGCCGGGCGAGAGTATGCGTGAGCCGACTAACGGTGGGGCGTGGCAGCCCCGACTTCCTAGCCAGATCGAGGTTGCTTAGGGCACTCTCGCTTGGAGTGAAGCAGCGTAGTAGTTCAAGCCCTCTCGCCAACGCAGTTACGAACTGCCGGTCTTTCTCCTGCTCGCCCGCCGCATTCATCGGGTCTATAACGATCTGAAAATCGCCCTGATTGTCTGTTGTCTTCACCGATTTCTGCCTCGTTCGAGGTTTTTGGACAGATTGATTTTGCAGCTTGTTATCGATAAATGTCAATCATGCAGTCTTAATGTCCGCTTGGCGGGCATTTTAATGTTGCGATATAGAGCGTTTTAGAAATTGTGTATTGATTTTAAGTATTTGATAAATATTTATTTTGATTATGTTTTTTTTCGACAGATTGACAGTTATTCCAAAAGCTGTGTAAGTTTTATCTATTATTAAAACTTTTGTCCGCAATGCGGACACAATTGGTGGCGAAATTTTGCATGATAAACAAACAGCGCTCTTCCGAGGTCGATCTTGCCTCGCTTGATGATGGGGTGGCGGTGGTTCGTATTGATCGGCCGCATGCCAAGAATGCTCTCAATGGAGCGGTGAGATATCAGTTAGCCGAGCTTTTTTCGTCTCTAACTCAGCAGGATGAGGTGAGAGTCATTGTACTGACCGGGGGCGAGCAGGTGTTTGTTGCAGGTGCTGATGTAAAGGAGTTTGCTGAGGCTTCTCCGACTGAAATGCATCTACGCCACAATGAGCGTTTTTGGGAGCCGGTGGCACGCTGTCCTAAGCCAGTGATCGCCGCTGTTAATGGGTTTGCTCTGGGAGGTGGCTGTGAGCTTGCCATGCACTGCGACATCATCATCGCGGGGGAGTCGGCACGGTTTGGGCAGCCAGAGGTCAAGCTGGGTCTAATGCCTGGTGCGGGTGGGACGCAACGGCTAGTACGAGCAGTAGGGAAATTTCAGGCCATGCGCATGCTGATGACCGGCTGCATAGTGCCAGCGGCAGAGGCGTTGGCCATGGGGCTGGTTAGCGAAGTGGTGAGTGATGATCGGACACTGGAACGCGCCACAGTACTAGCACAAGAAATCGCGCATTTGCCTGCTCTAGCGCTAGAGCACATCAAAGAAATGGTGCTCATGGGGGCTGATCTGCCCTTAGAGAGCGCTTTGGTGCTTGAACGTAAAGCTTTTCAGCTGCTTTTTGACACTGTGGATCAGAAAGAGGGTGCTGCTGCCTTTATCGAGAAGCGCAAACCGAGCTACCGAGGAGAATCCTAATGGCGAGAAAAGTGAATCGGCTGGGGATTGTCGGCACAGGGGTGATGGGGGCTGGAATAGCCCAGATCGCTGCGCAGGCAGGGCTGGAGGTCGTGCTGTTTGATAGCCGCGATGGGGCAGCCCGTGCTGCACGTGATGGTCTGCAAGGAACGTTCGATAAATTGGTTAGTAAGGGCAAGGTATCTCAGGAGTCTGCTGGGGTCGCTTTGTCGCTTCTTTCCATCGCCGAATCGATGACGGCTTTTGCGGATTGCGATGTGGTTATTGAGGCAATCATCGAGGATCTGGGAATCAAGCAACGCTTATTTGGCGACCTCGAAGCGGTCGTTTCGCGAGATTGTATCCTCGCTACCAATACCTCTTCACTCTCGGTCACCGCTATTGCTGCGGAGCTAACTTATCCTGGTCGAATGGCCGGTTTTCACTTCTTCAATCCTGTTCCGCTGATGAAGGTCGTTGAGGTGATCGGGGGAGTCAATACCGATGAAGCTGTCGTTAATACACTGCTGGAGCTGGCAAGCCAACTTGGACATGCTGGTGTGCGTGCCCAGGACTCCCCTGGCTTTATTGTCAATCATGCTGGACGTGCCTACAGCACGGAAGGCCTTAAGATTTTAGAAGAGCAGGTGGCGCCGCCTGACGATATCGATCGGATTCTTCGCGAGGAGGCTGGTTTCCGAATGGGGCCACTCGAACTTTTTGATTTGACTGGCCTCGATGTTTCGCATCCTGCAATGGAGTCGATTTTCACGCAGTTCTATCACGACCCGCGTTATAGGCCTTCTTATATATCCCGGCAAATGCTGAAAGGGAATCGCCTGGGCCGCAAGACGGGGGTGGGCTTTTATCGCTATGAAGATGGACAAAAAGTCGCCGCGCTGGCGCCACAGCCCGTGCCTACGATCAGTGATTTTCCGTCATTCTGGGTGGGGTGCGAGGATATCGACCTACGTGAGCAGGTCATGTCACTGCTGGTGTCGCTTGGCGGACGAGTGGAAAGGACAGATTCACCATCGGAAGATGCGCTCTGTTTACTACTGCCCTTTGGTGATGATGCGGTGAGTGCGAGTGCGTATTTCGGTGTCGACCCTGAGCGCACACTCTGCCTCGACGCATTTATGGGGCTGGAGCGGCATCGCACACTGATGATGACACCCGTCACGCGGCAGCAGATGTGCGACGCTGCTCACGCATTATTGGCCTCTGATGGAACCGGAGTGACCGTGATTCGTGACAGCGTGGGGTTTGTCTCTCAACGTGTGCTGGCCGTAGTGGTTAATCTAGCCTGTGATATTGCTCAGCGTGGGATTGCCACGCCTAACGATATCGATAATGCCGTTAGATTGGGACTTAATTATCCCTATGGACCATTGGCATGGGGAGATGCGTTAGGCCCGCAGAGGTTGCTTGCCATTCTTGAGCGCATCACTGCCTTAACGGGAGATCCTCGCTATAGGCCAAGCCCGTGGCTGCGGCGTCGAGCAACGCTTGGCCTATCACTGTTACATGAAGCACCGAGTGTTCGGTGATGTTGAGGTTGATTATGTTAGTTGAAACGAGGTGGGTGTCATGGGAGCACTGACGGGAATTCGTGTGCTTGACCTAAGCCGAGTACTGGCTGGCCCCTGGTGCAGTCAAGTATTGGCCGATCTTGGCGCGGATGTCGTCAAGGTAGAGCGCGTAGGGCGAGGCGATGACACGCGTGCTTGGGGCCCGCCATACATGAAAGATACTCAGGGTAACGAGACTCCGGAAACCTCGTATTACCAATCCTCCAATCGCAATAAGCGCTCGGTGGCTGTCGATATTACCACCGCAAAAGGACAGGAAGTTGTTCGTGCACTGGCGGCTGAGAGCGACGTGCTGGTCGAGAACTTCAAAGCGGGCTCCCTAAAGAAGTATGGGTTGGATTATGAATCACTCTCCAATCTCAATCCGAGATTAATCTACTGCTCCATTACGGGGTTTGGCCAGACAGGGCCTCGCGCGCAGGAACCTGGCTATGATTTCATTATCCAGGGAATGGGTGGGCTCATGAGCATCACCGGGGAGCGTGATGGCGTTCAGGGTGGCGGTGCGCAGAAAGTGGGGGTGGCTGTCACCGATGTGATGACAGGGCTTTACTCGGTTATTGCCATTCAGGCTGCGCTACTGGCTCGTGAAAAATCTGGTCGCGGCCAGCATTGCGACATGGCGCTGCTGGATGTGCAGGTGGCGGCATTAGGCAACCAGAGCCAGAACTATCTAAGCACAGGCGTTTCACCTGGGCGCTATGGTAATGCGCATGCCAACATTGTGCCTTACAACTCCTTTCGTGCCAGTGATAAGGACTTCATTATTGCGTGTGGCAACGATTCTCAGTTTGCCGCGCTGGCCAGCGCTATTGGGTTGCCAGAGCTTTCTGCTGATCCCCGGTTTTCAAAGAATGAAAGTCGGGTCAGAAATAGAGATGCAATCACCCAGATTCTCTCAGAGCATTTTAAACGCGATACAGCGGAAGCGTGGGTAAAAAAAATCAGCAACGTCAGGGTGCCGGTCGGGTTAATTAACGATATTGCCGACGCACTAGCAGAGCCCCAGGTGGATGCCCGTGGCATGCTAGTCAATATCCCCCATTCTCTGAATCCTGACTTTAAGATGGTGGGTAGCCCAATTCATCTTTCCGACACGCCCGTAGAGTACAGAAGGCCAGCACCACTGCTGGGGCAAGATACTAACGATGTTCTCACCGAGTACCTTGGTCTTTCGCCAGAACAGTTATCGCAGCTGAAGAATGACGGTGTACTGGGGTAACCCAGGCTTCCAAGTTGCCGACTACAGTTTGGTGGGTGATCTTTGCGAGGTTCTGCCAGTGCTTTAGGGTAGGCTGTAATGTTGAACACCAATTAAACATTATTATATAGGCGTGCATAATGAACGACACGATTAAACTATTGAAATCTCATCGCTCAATTAGAGAGTTTGAAGAGCGAGAAATTCCGCCGGAGTTATTGATAGAACTGATTCGTACCGGGCAAGCAGCAGCAACCTCCAGCCATATACAGGCATATAGCATAATACATGTCACCGATAAGCATTTACGCGACCAGTTAGTCGAGCTGACAGGTGGGCAAAAATACGTAGCGAGCAGTAGTGATTTCCTAGTTTTTTGTGCCGATATGAAGCGTCCACTTGAAGCGGCGAGAAGCACAGGAGAAAACGTCGTTAGTGGTATGACCGAGCAGCTTTTGGTTGCTACGGTAGACGTTTCACTGGTAGCACAAAACATCGCGATTGCGGCGGAGTCTGAAGGGCTAGGAATTTGCTACATAGGAGGTATACGCAATAATCCACAAGCCGTGAGCGAACTACTAAGTTTGCCACACCATGTATACCCTGTCTTTGGTATGTGTATTGGTTATCCTGCACAAGATCCGGATATTAAGCCGCGGTTACCCGTTGAAGCTATCGTTAAAAAGAACAGATACAGTGATGATTCAGAACATGTGAATGCTTTTAATCTCACCATGCATCACTATTACCAGACCCGCAAAGGAGGAAATAAAGTTTCAGACTGGTCGCAGAGTTTAGCCCCACTTTTTAATCAAAAGCTACGTTCGCATATGCAAGAGTTTCTTATTGATAAAGGTTTTGAGATGAAGTGAGGAATAGTTTTCAGATCTAATAGACCAGCTATCGTCTCTCTTTTGGGTGGACGACTGATTGGTATAAATTTATATCCAGCTGTTTATGATGAGCCGTCTAGCTGAAGTGTTTGCTACAGGCGGCTTGCTTGGGTTTAACGGATGCTCGCTGTTACGAAGCCGCGCTCATCAGGTTTTAGCCTTTTCCTTCCATCAGTGCCCCCTCGTTGAAATAACCTTACTAGCACATAGCCAATATAGTATGTTGTTCAAATAGCGCTTAATTGAGCGATTTTTAGACATTATGAAGACAGATTCAGCACTCAACGGCACGTTATTAAAGGCATAGCGACTGCCGGCAATGACGTAATGCGACGAAAGGAGATAAGCAGTGGGACAACCAAAAGTAACGGTCCTGCACGGACCTAATTTAAATCTTTTAGGCGTTCGCCAACCAGACATTTACGGCTATGAGACGCTAGATGATGTTAATAACACTTTGGCTGAAATTGCTGAGAAGCAGGGCTGGGATATAAGCTGTTTTCAAAGTAATCACGAGGGCGAATTAATTGATGCCATCCATGCGGCGCGTCTTGATGGCACACTGGCTATTATCATCAACCCGGCCGCCTATACCCATACGTCTGTCGCTATCCTGGATGCGCTTAATGCCTTTGAAGGTAAGGTCATTGAGGTGCATATCTCAAACGTTCATAAACGCGAAAGCTTTCGTCATCACTCCTATGTCTCGAAGCGGGCAGATGGGGTCATTGCGGGGCTTGGGACAGAGGGTTACCAGGCTGCTTTAAACGCCGTCATAAAATCCTGCGTTTAAACGATACGCGAAGCCGTACGAAGGCAAAAAGCAGTACAAGGACTTTAAAGATACCTTCTCCTTAAGTAAATGACGGTATTTATCCTGGCAATGATGCCGCCAAAGGTGTCGCGCGCAAAGGCATTTACCCAGACGCATTACTGAATGTGTATGCTCCGCCGTTAGCGCGTGGGCACTGTAAATAGACAGTGTGCTGCTAGGAATGGCTCATGTCACTTATGAAGCGCTGCGTGATGCCTGTGATCCAGCGCTATACCTTGGTAGTAGCTTACGCCAAGTAGTGCGTGTGGCTGCTTGGCTGAAAGGCGAGTAATTAACTGAAATTATAGAGTTTTTACCGATGCATACAAAAGGGGAGGCTTAGCCTCCCCTTTTGTATGCATGCTCAGTGGGATTTGACGAGTGAATATGACGAGAGTAAATTGTTCGCAATACAAAACAAAGTTCGTTATTCGAACTTGTCGAAAGTCACTACCAGGAGGAGACCTATGGCTGAGTTCATGGGCTTGCATGACGCGGTAGCGCGCTACGTCGAAGATGGCGCCACCGTTGCCATGGAAGGTTTTACCCACCTTATTCCGTTTGCCGCTGGTCACGAAGTTATCCGTCAGAAAAAGCGTGATCTGACGCTTATCCGCATGACTCCCGATATCATCTATGACCAGTTGATCGGCGCTGGCTGTGCCAAGAAAGTGATTTTTTCCTGGGGTGGTAACCCCGGTGTTGGCTCGCTTCACCGGCTGCGTGATGCAGTTGAGAAAGGCTGGCCGTGCAAAATTGAGATTCTTGAGCACAGCCATGCTGCGATGGCCTGTGCCTTTGAGGCTGGGGCTGCTGGCCTGCCAATGGCTGTGCTGCGTGGCTATGTCGGTAGTGAGCTGCCGAGCGTGAATGATCAAATCAAATTTATTGAGTGCCCGTTTACGGGGGAGCGCTTAGCCGCTGTGCCCTCAGTGCGCCCAGATGTCTCGATCATTCACGCCCAGCGGGCGGATCGCCAGGGCAATGTATTGGTAGAAGGTATTGTTGGCGTGCAGAAAGAGGCGGTGCTGGCTGCTAAGCACAGCATTGTCACTGTGGAAGAGATTGTCGATGACCTGAACGCCCATCCCAATGCTTGCGTGATTCCTGGCTGGGCGATTAGTGCCGTTGCCGTGGCAGAAAAGGGCGCGTTGCCTTCGTATACCCATGGCTACTACGGTCGTAGCAACCGCTTCTATAAAGAGTGGGATGCCATTGCACGTGACCGCGATACCTTTACGCAATGGATCGACAAGAATATCTACGGTGCAGAGGAGCAAGCCTAATGAGTCAGGAATACACCTCTTCTGAAATGATGACTGTAACCGCTGCCCGTGCGTTAGAAAACGGCATGACCTGTTTTGTCGGTATTGGTCTGCCTTCTGAAGCCGCCAACTTGGCACGCCTAACCCACGCGCCTGAGGTAGTGCTGATTTATGAGTCCGGCACCCTGCAAACCAAGCCTGAGATTCTGCCGCTCTCTATTGGTGACGGTGAGCTGTGCGAGTCAGCGCTGACCACGGTGGCCGTGCCAGAGATGTTCCGCTATTGGCTGCAGGGCGGCAAAGTGAGCGTGGGCTTTTTAGGCACCGCACAAATCGACCGCTTTGCTAACCTCAATACCACGCTGATCGGTGATTACAAAGCCCCCAAGGTTCGTTTGCCAGGGGGCGGCGGTGCGCCAGAAATCGCCACCAACGCTGGTGAAGTGTTTATTACCCTGAAGCACTCCAAGCGCGCCTTTGTGAAAGATGTCGATTTCATCACCACGCTAGGCTTTGGACGTGACGGCAAGGGGCGCGATAACGTGCCTAATATTGGCAAAGGCCCTACCCGTGTCATTACTGACCTGTGCGTGATGAAGCCCGATCCGGATACCAAAGAGCTGGTAGTGGTATCGCTGCATCCTGGCGTCACCCGTGAACAAGTGACTGATGCGACCGGCTGGGATATACGCTTTGCCGAACAGTTAGAGAGCACGCCGGAACCGAATTCCAACGAGCTTAAAATATTGCGCGAACTGAAAGCACGCACCGAGCGGGCCCACGCGGGTGAATAAGGAGCTTTGTATGAGTGATGTCTATTTATGCCACCCGCGCCGCACTGCCATTGGTCGATTCGCTGGCACCTTGGCCAGCGTGCGCCCCGATGATTTTGCCGCAACGATTTTTAAAGCTGTGTTGGCACAAGCACCGGATCTTGATCCGGCCGCCATTGATGAAGTGTTTATGGGCTGCGCCAATCAGGCGGGAGAGGACAACCGCAACGTGGCGCGTATGTCGTCGCTGCTGGCGGGCATCCCGACCTCGGTACCCGGCACGACCATGAACCGCCTGTGTGGCTCGGGAATGGACGCAGTGGGCACGGCATTTCGTGCGATTAAAGCAGGCGAAATGGAACTGGCACTAGCCGGTGGCGTAGAGTCGATGTCGCGAGCGCCCTACGTGATGGGCAAGGCCGATAGCGCCTTTGCTCGCACTCAAAAGATCGAAGACACCACCATTGGCTGGCGCTTTATCAACCCGCTGATGAAGAAAGCGTTTGGGGTGGATTCGATGCCGGAAACCGCCGAAAACGTCGCCGAGCAGTTCGCTATCTCTCGGGAAGATCAGGACGCCTTTGCTCTGCGCTCCCAGCAGAAAGCCTCCGCCGCCCAAAAAGCGGGGCGCTTTGCCCAGGAAATCACCGCCATCGAGATCCCGCGCCGTAAGCAGGAACCGCTGGTCTTTGATCAGGACGAGCATCTGCGCGAAACCTCCCTGGAAAAACTGGCCGGTTTACCCACGCCCTTCCGTGAAGGCGGTAGCGTCACCGCTGGCAACGCCTCGGGAGTTAACGATGGCGCTGCCGCCATGCTAGTAGCCAGCGAAGCCGCGGTTAAGCAACACGGTCTTAAGCCGATGGCGAAAATCATCGGCATGGCCACCGCTGGCGTTGAGCCGCGCATCATGGGCTATGGCCCGGTACCCGCTGTGCAAAAACTGCTCAAACGTACCGGTATCACCATGGACGATATTGATGTGTTTGAGTTCAACGAAGCGTTTGCCGCCCAGGCGCTGGCCTGTATGCGCGACTTGGGCCTTAAAGACGACGACCCCCGCGTGAACCCCAACGGCGGCGCGATTGCTCTGGGCCACCCGCTGGGTATGTCCGGTGCGCGTCTGTTAATGACCGCTGCCCATGAGCTGCAAAACAGCGGCAAGCGCTACGCGCTATGTACCATGTGCGTGGGTGTGGGCCAGGGCATTGCCACGCTGATTGAACGCGTTTAACGGAGACCGTCATGGCATTTCATACCATTAACGGCCGCAGTGTGGCTTACCGCCTGCTCGGCGCCGAAGTGAACCCGCTGGTCGTACTGGCGCACCCTTTGGGCATGAGCCAGGCAGTATGGGATGACGTGATTCCCGCACTGCTGCCTCGCTATCGGGTGCTAACCTGGGATCTCCCCGGCCACGGTGCCAGCCAGGCGGCCAGCGGTGCACAAATCACCCCTGCTGATCTAGCGGCGGAGGCATTGGCGCTGGTAGAACTTGCGGGCGCGCAGCGCTTTCATTTTGCCGGTACCTCCATTGGCGGTGTGGTTGGCCAGCAGTTGATCGCTGAACATAGCGACCGGCTGCTCTCCGCTACGCTGACCAACACCGGCGCAGTGATCGGCAATCCTGATCTCTGGAACACCCGCGCAGGGCGGGTGCGTCAAGAAGGCTTGGCAGCGATGTCTGAAGAGATCGTGCCGCGCTGGTTCGCACCACAGGCGTTTGAAGCAAGCCCTGCGCTGAAAGCGGGCTGGTGCACACAGATGGGCCGTGGCGACGATGAATCTTACGCCCAACTGTGCGAAATGCTTGGTCGTGATACGTTTTCTGGAAAGCTTTCTGGTAAGAGCGCCTCTCATAAGGTCAGGATACAGCTGTTTGGCGGCAGCGAAGATATGGCCACGCCGCCCGCGACGCTGGAAGCTCTGGCTGCGGAACTCGACGGCGCACCGTTGGAGATATTTGACGGTGTGGGTCATGTGCCGTCGGTAGAGGCTCCGGTGCTGTTTGCGCAAAAACTTATGGCTGTGCTTTTAACCGCCTCGAACCACAGTGTGGCGTAAGCCTTCGGACTGGAGGCTCGCAAGTAGGTATAGGCAGAGAGAAGCACTCCTATAACCACATACCCCTCATGCCCACCAACCGCTAGAGACACACTACGATGCTCTAGCGGTTGGTGGGCATGGCGTTAGCGCTTCTGTAGATTCGACGATCTGCCGCGCTCGTTAGCTATTACGCGTCACCTTGGTGTACAGAAGAGGGATGACGGCATAATGGCTTTACATGGATATCCATATAAGGAAACAGCGGCAAACCGCTAATCAGATCGTGGAGTTCAGCATTGTCACTGACGTCGAAGATGCTGACGTTGGCGTAACTGCCAGCGATCCGCCATAGGTGGCGCCATTTGCCTTGCCGTTGTAGCTCCTGAGAGTAGGCTTTCTCCTTTGCTTTGATGTCAGCCACTTGCTCGGCGGGCATATCCGACGGCAGTTTTACGACCATTTCTACATGAAACAGCATTGCACTTCTCCATGGGTAGTTGTGCTACAGGTATTCGCGCTACAGAGTGTTTTTTCGATTTAAATAGGCTTGTCGCCAGCGCACGATTTTAACCTCGGCAAATAGCCCCGCCTGGTGGAATGGGTCGGACTCGATGAAGTGCTCGGCCTCCTCGCGGCTATCCAAGTCGACTAGGTAGATACCGCCAGACGCCGTTTCTCCATCATCAGAAAGCTTGGCGCCACAGGCCAGCAAGGTCACTACGTTGGCATCCAGATACTCCAGATGGGCTTGGCGTACCTCCAGGCGTAGGGCCTGACAGTCGGGCTTGTCGAAGGTTTCGATCAAAAAAGGCATGGGGCAGTCCCGTAAGTCAAGAGTCGTTAAGAGTGGACAAGAATGGTTAGGCGCCGAGGTAGCCCCAGATCAGCATCGCGCTGGCGTAGATGACCCCGAGGTAGATTAGGATCAGCACCATGTAGCCCATCACATCACGTAACTTTAAGCCGGAGATGGCTAGCACCGGTAGGATCCAGAACGGCTGAACCATGTTGCTCCATTGGTCACCGATTTGGACGGCAAGCGCCGTGGCTGCCTGGGAAGCACCAAGTTCTGTGGCGGCTTGAACCATAACGGGACCTTGGACAGCCCATTGGCCGCCACCGGATGGTGCCAGCAGGTTGATGATGGCGCCGCTGATGAATGACCAAATAGGCAAGGTTTGCGCACTGGATATATCAACGAAGGTATTGGCGAACGAAACCACCAGCCCTGATCCCACGAGAATTCCCATGATCCCGGCGTAGAAAGGGTACTGCACGATGATGCCAGAGACGATACGAATCCCATCCGCCAAGGCGGCTAGGTAGTTGGCAGGCGAGGCAAATAGCAATATCCCCAAAAACAAGAAGGCGAAATTGACGGTATTGAGGTTAAGCGAACCGCCATCGAATGCATACAGCGCAATATACAGCATGCCTAGCGCGCCGATGCCAATGCCCACCACTTTGCTGCGATTCAAACGTTCGGCGATGGTGGTTTTTGTGTCGTCGGGCAGCGGGGCTGCGGAGGGCTTGGCTACCGTGGCTGGATCGATTTCGACGATATCTTCGGCTTGCTTGGGATGCAGCCAGGCATTGAAGAAAGGAAGAGTGAGAAGAATGAGGGCGCTGGTGATCAAAAGAATGGGCGAGAAAATTGTTTCGCTCAGTGGGATTAATCCAATCGTATCCTGAAGAAAGTGCCCTTCGGTGGCGATCAGTAGCGGCACGCTGCCAGACAGGCCGATACCATAAAGAGCAAAGCCAGAATACGCCGCAGCGATCACTAGAGGGTAATGTAAGCCTTTCACGTTAAGCGCCAACTTCTGGGCGACTATACCGCCGATGACCAAGCCGAAACCCCAGTTTAGCCAGCTACCGATACCTCCCACCAGAGTGGCAACAATAATCGCGACGAAGGGCGTTGTGACGCGTGCCGCGACGCGGTTGAGTATGCCGTCAACCAAGGGAGTTTTGGCCAGGATATAGCCCGCTAGGAGGATGACCGTCATTTGCATGCTGAAGGCCAGCAAGTCCCAGAAACCATCGCCCCAATAACGCACTGCATTCAAGGGACTGGTGCCCTGCATTAGCACTGCCAGGAGCATTGTGAGCATGGTTAGAAGGATAGCGATGACGAGAGGATCGGGCATGTAGCGGTTAACGAGCCGGGTGAAGAAATTTGCCAGCGCATTCATAGGAAGCCCTCTTATTGTCGGCGTGTCTGTCATTGGCTATTATGTACGCATAGCGCACATAAGTTCGTTTTTCGTTGGTGATCTTTGACCTAAGACCAACTTTATTCAATGCGACATTTGTCTAGCACTTGAATGGTCTCAAGCTAGGCGAAGGAGGAAATACTGATGCAGGACGGTTCATTGCAAGCTGCTGTGGTAGGTGCGGGAACCATGGGCACTACGCTGGCCAAGTTAATGGCGACGCATGGTGTCAAGGTCACTGTGGTTGATACCAACCCGAAGGTATTGGAAGCCAGTCGCTTGAATGTGGGAGAGAGTGCCGAGATTATTCGCTTTACCACGGATTTGCAGGTGGCGAAGAGTGCTGATTTTGTCATCGAGAGCGTGACAGAAAACGTCGCGATTAAGCGAAAGGTCGTGGCGCAAATCGAGTCTGAAGTGGCCGATACTTGTATCATCGTGACCAATACATCGGGCATTCCGATTGATGACATCGGAAGTGCCATGCGAGTGCCGCAACGGTTCCTGGGGACGCACTTCTTCAACCCGGCGGATATCATACCCGCCGTGGAAGTGGTGCCAGGCAGCCATACCGAAGCGGCGGTAGTGGAAAAGGTGTGCGGTTGGCTAAAGCGTTGGGGAAAACGCCCAGCGGTACTGAATACCTGTGTACCTGGTTTCGTCGCTAACCGGATCCAGCATGCGGTGATGCGCGAATGTCTTTCCCTGTTGGAAAAAGGGGTAGTAGAGGCCGAAGCGCTGGATGATATCGTGCAGTACTCCATTGGCGTGCGTATGGCGCTGAATGGACCCTTATGTCAGCGCGACCTTAACGGATTGGACACCCACCTGAATATTGCCCATTACCTCTATGCGGATCTCGAAGCACGCCAGCAACCTGCCGCTCTGCTTGAAGAGTACGTTGCCCAAGGTCGCCTAGGTGCCAAGGCTGGACGAGGTTTCTACCAGTGGAGTGATGAGACGCGGACTCAGCACCAGGCCCGGGAGCGGGAAAACCTGCAACGTATCATTGAAATCGCTACCCAACATGCCGGTGGAGACAAGCCATGAATCAGCCTCGCTGGAAGAAACGTCCTGAAGGTAGCAATTGGGGCGAGTTTGGCCCTGACGATCAACTGGGGCGAGTCAATCTGATCGATACCGAGCAGGTGCTCAAAGGTGTTAAGGAAGTCCACGAAGGGGTGACATTCTGCTTGTCGTTACCTCTGGATATCCCCGGTGGAAAAGTATTGAACCCCCGTCGCTCGCCTCCGAAGCTAACGCCGACAGCCTTGGGTGATGACCAATACATCAACTTCCCTCTGGCGACTCATAGCCCCGCGCTGCATGACGTCATCAGCGATGATCAAGTTCAGCTATCGTTGCAGTACTCTACACAGTGGGACTCCCTGGCTCATGTGGGCGCTTTGTTCGATGGCGATGGTGATGGTACGCCGGAACGCCGCTACTACAACGGCTACCTGGCCGAGCAGGATGTGCTCGATCTGAGCGGAGAGTCGGCCCAATGGCACGACTCCTATGCTAAACGCCTGGGAATCGAGACACTGGCGGCACATGGCATGCAGGGGCGAGCTGTATTGGTCGATTTGGTGAGAGTTTTCGGTGCAGGAAGAACGCTGGTAGGGCATCTGGAGTTGATGGATGCGCTGAAACAGCTAAACGTGGTGGTGGAGCGCGGCGATATGCTGGTATTACGCACAGGGTTCGCCGAGGCATTGTTGGATATGCAGGGTACGCCGCAGCCTGAAGTGTTGAAAAACACCGGGGCAGTGCTTGATGGCAGTGATTCGGCCTTGCTGGAGTGGATCACTGACAGCGGCATTGCGGCGATCTGTGCGGATAATTATGCGGTAGAAAACTTGGATCGTGAGTTGGCGCCGAGTTGTTGCTCTAAACTTCCTTTGCACCACCACTGCCTGTTCAAACTCGGATTGCCGCTGGCGGAGTTATGGTACCTGAAAGATTTAGCGGAATGGTTGCATAGCCGCCAGCGCAACCGGTTCTTGCTGACGGCGCCGCCGCTTCGGCTGCCAGGCGCCATTGGCTCGCCGGTGACGCCAGTGGCAACCGTATAGTGATAAGTTTGCCGCGGCGTCGGAGAGCGTTAGAGATACCTTCGACAATGGGAGTGCTTACGCCTGGGTGATAAGCTCTTAGGTCTGATCAACTCGACCGTTAAGGCAAACCCACAGTGAGCAGAAAGATTTGGCTGTATGCGCTGGTTCTGGCCTCTTTAATCGTGCTGAGCCTTTTAGGGTTATGGTGGTTATGGCATTGGCAATACAGCCACGCCGAAGCGGATGCCCAGCGTCACGCGAATACGCGTCTAGCGCTCTACACCAGCAGCCTGCAAGGTGCGCTTGAGCGCTTTAACTACCTGCCTGACTTACTGGCCCAGCAGCCTTTAGTCCAGGCTGCCCTGCGCGAACCTAGTGAGCTATTGCTGTCGCCTGTTAATCAGCACTTGGCAGAGGTCGCTGAGCGTTCGGGCGCTGACGCCATCTTTCTGATGAATGAGCAAGGCGTCACCCTGGCCAGCAGCAACTATGCACTCGAGCAAAGTTTCATTGGCCACGATTACCACTTTCGCCCCTATTTTTACGATGCCATGCAGAGCGGTAGCGGTGAATTCTTTGCGATTGGTGATACAACTGGACAGCCGGGTTATTTCACCTCTTATGTCGTTACGCTTGGCGACGACACTGCCTCTGCGGGTGTCTTGGTGGTTAAGGTCTCACTGGAAGCGCTTCAAGAGGATTGGCGTCGAGCACAAGAGCACGTTATTTTGTCGGACGCTAATGGCGTTGTGATACTTTCTAGCCGCGAGCAGTGGCGGTTTCAGCACATAGATGGGCTTTCTGATGATGCTTTGGCGCAGATTAGCGCCCAACGTCAATTTCTCGATAAACCGCTTTCCCCACTCGGCCAGCGCCTGCATGACGATACGCTGGTAATAGGCAACCAAGCACAAGGAGGAGGCGAGCGCTTTCTGGTCGCTTCCCTGCCGCTTGCGACACTGGGTTGGTCGATGCATTATCTCAGCCCGGTGCGCCCACTTTATATCAGTGCTCGCAATGTATTTCTGGCGGGTTTAGTCACGCTTTCCGCTCTTTTGTTGTTTGGCTTGTGGTTGCGTGAACGCCAAAAACGCCAACACATGCGCGATGCTCAGGCGAAAATCATCCAGCAAACCAATATTCGTTTGGAAGAACGTGTCCAGGAACGCACCCAGGCCTTAGAGGATGCGCAAGCTGAACTGGTTCAAGCGGGTAAATTGGCCGCCTTGGGGACCATGGCGGCAGGCATTGCCCATGAGCTTAATCAACCTCTTTCAGGCATCCGTACTTATGCTGCTAACGGTGAGCGGTTGTTGGCGCTTGGCCGTCAGGAAATGGCAGGCGACAACTTCCAACGTATTCAGGTATTAAGCAAACGCCTCGCCCGGCTAATCGAGCAGCTAAAGCTGTTTGCTCGCAAGGGCGAGAGCCGGGAGAGTGTGGATCTTCCCGCCAGCCTGAACTTCGTACTAGAACTATTGGAGGAGCGTTTCCAGCAGCAAAAAGTGCGTTTGGAGCGTGACGGCGATTGGCCACAGTCACTCTGGGTACGTGGCGATGACGTTCGCCTTGAGCAGTTGCTCACTAACCTGCTGCGTAATGCGCTGGATGCGTTGAACGACATACCCAATGGGGTCATTTGTCTGCATGTTGAGATCACTGCGGAGCAAGTGCAGTTGACGATTCATGACAATGGCCCAGGCTTGCCCCAAGAAGTGATCGAGCAGATGTTCGACCCATTCTTTACGACTAAACCGGTTGGGGAAGGCTTAGGGCTGGGGCTGTTTATTAGTTACGGCATTGCTCAGGATCTTGGCGGTAAACTCAGCGCTGGTAATCACCCCGCTGGGGGCGCTTGGTTTCGTCTGACACTACCGCATGCTGAGGAGACTCCTTCATGACGCAAGCATCTTCTAGCACCTTAGCTCGACTATCGGCTGCTTCTCTGCCTGTCTGGCTAGTGGACGATGAAGCTGATGTCCGTGACTCTCTTAGCCAATGGTTGGAGGTGTCGGGATTAGAGGTTCGCACGTTTTCAAGTGCCGGTAAGGCGCTGAATGCACTTCAAAACGGCCAGCCGTGCGGCGTCGTCGTCAGTGATATCAAGATGCCCGAGATGGATGGCTTGGCCTTGTTTGCCGCCGTGCAAGCACTCGATACGCCGCCTCCGGTGATTCTGATCACAGGCCACGGCGATGTCCCCATGGCGGTTGCAGCGATTCAGCAGGGGGCTTGGGACTTTGTGCAAAAGCCCTTCGACCCTGAACGCCTTGAAGAGTGTGTACGACGAGCACTAGAGCATCGGGCCCTGGCGCTGGAAAACCTGCAGTTACAGCAGGCATTACGGCATAACTATTTAAGCACGCGCCTGCTCGGCGACTCTGCGCTGATGCAAGTGCTACGGCGCCAAGTGGAAAACTTAGCTGCTAGCCGCGCCAACGTGGTTATCAATGGTGAAACGGGCAGCGGCAAGGAGGTTGTGGCTCGCGCCTTGCACGACTTTGGCAGCGGTAGCCAAGGCGCTTTTGTGGCGTTGAACTGTGGCGCCATGAACAGTGAATTAATCGAATCAGAGCTATTCGGGCATGAAAAAGGCGCCTTTACCGGGGCGGGAGAGCGGCGTATAGGCCTGCTGGAAACCGCTAGCCACGGCACCCTCTTTTTGGATGAAATAGAATCACTGCCACTGTCTGCCCAGGTTAAGCTGTTGCGCGCACTGCAGGAAGGTGAAATTACCCGGTTAGGCAGCAACCAAGTTATCCACCTTCATCTTCGGGTCGTGGCGGCCAGTAAAGAGAACTTGCTGCAAATGGCCTCGCAAGGAGATTTTCGCGAGGATCTTTATTATCGCTTGGCGATTGCCGAGCTGGCGATTCCCCCCTTGCGTGAGCGCCGCGAAGATATTCCCTTGCTGTTTCGTCACTTCTGCCATCAAGCCGCTGATGTTCACGAAAGGCCGCTACGCGAACCCACCACAGAGCTGCTGACTGCCCTCGGTAATCATCGGTGGCCTGGAAACCTCCGCGAACTGCGCAATATTGCCACGCGCTTTATTCTTGGGCTGGATCTGCCCTGGCAGCGCTCATCTATGCCGTCACACCAAGCGTCTGCACTCTCTGTGCGTATGGAAGTATTTGAGGCTACTGTCTTGAAAGAAGCGCTACAGCGCCATCATGGCAATATTCAAGCGGTACTCGACGAACTCGATCTGCCTCGCCGTACACTCAATCAGAAAATGCAGCGTCACCAGTTGCGCCGCGAAGACTTTCTCGCGACCTAAACGGTTGATTCAAAAGTTAATGCGCTAGGGCTGATTCATCGGCCATTTTTTGCCGATGAGAGCAAAAACCATCGGCAAAAAATGGCCGGTGGTCACTCCGGCGTCTTCGCCTTTTGTCGTAGGAGTGAAATTATAATGTATTGATTTTTATATCTTTGTTTAAAGTTGGCTAGCTTCTCGCTCTATTGGGGAAGGAGTAGTGATTACTCCAACAATTCTAATAAGCTGGGAGCAACACCATGCTGAAACGCCAATTTCTTAAAACCGCTCTTTGTCTCGCTACCGCCGCTGCATTCGGCGTCAGTGCCTCCGCTGTTACCGCCCAGGAACCTACCGAGGGCGGACAATACATCATGGGCACTGCCACCACCGGTGGCACGTTCTATCCAGTAGGCGTCGCGCTTTCTACACTGATACGTGTCAAGCTCGAGCCTACCCACGGCATCTCCGTTTCCGCCATCAGCTCGGCGGGTTCAGCGGAAAACTTGCGCCTGATGGATGACAACCAGGCTCAATTCGGCATTCTGCAAGCGCTCTACGGCGCTTGGGCATGGTCCGGTGAGGGGCCAGTGCCCAAAGCCTATGACAACGTACGCTCAGTTTCTATGCTGTGGCAGAACGTCGAACACTTTGTGATGCGTGACGCACTGGTCGATACTGGCACCATTGATGACTTGGCCCAGCTATACGGGCGCGGTTTCTCCATTGGGGCGCGCAATTCCGGTACCGAAGGCTCTGGTCGGCAAATTCTTGCCGGTCTGGAGATTGATCCGGAGCAGATGGATATCGCCTACCTGGGCTACAGTGCCAGCGCTGACTCCATGCAGAACGGCAATATCGATGGTATGAACATACCGGCAGGCGTTCCGGCCTCTGCCGTGACCAGCGCCTATGCCAATATGGGCGATGACATTACCACTCTGAATGTGACCGCTGAACAACTTGAGCGCATTAACAGCCAGTACCCAGTGTGGAGCGCTTTCGAAATTCCTGCCGACACTTACCCTGGCCAGGAAGCCCCGATCAATACCATTTCCCAGCCCAATATTTTGGTGGTTAACGCCGATGTTCCTGAGGAGCATGTGTACCAGATCACCAAAGCCATGTTCGAGAACCTACCGTTTCTAAACAACATTCACCCAGCGACGCGTGATATGGCTCTGGAAAAAGCGCTCGACGGTCTGCCGATACCACTGCATGCCGGTGCCGCGCGCTATTTCCGTGAACAAGGCATTGAAATTCCTGAGCATCTTCTCGAAGGCTGAAGGCCTATCGCCCTGCATCTGCCTGGCATAAGCCGGGCGGATGGCCTCCCTATGCCTGACTTCGTTTCATGAGGTACACCATGAGTCATTCGACACCTGATACGGTGCGCGATGAATCCGCAAGCAGCGCTTCAGAGCGCCTTGAACATCCCTGGCTTGGGCGGATTCTGAGCTTGCTCGCCATCGTCGTTGCTTTCTCACATATCTATTTCAATACCCTGGGCACTGTCTCAGAAATTTGGGTTAGTGCATTACACTTCGGTATGTTCGGCCTGTTGTGTGCGCTTTCCGTGCCGATGTTCAAAGCGCGCTCGGCTAGCGGTCAGCGCCTATTACTCGCTGTTGATGTGTGTCTTGGGCTAGCCGCCCTAGGCTGTGCGTTCTATTTAATCGGTTTTGAGGATGCACTTTATGCCCGTGGGGTACGCTTTTCCCTGGCTGACTGGATCGTATCGATTACCGCCTTGGCATTGGTACTCGAATTTGCCCGCCGGACTACCGGCTGGTTTATTCCGCTGCTATGTATCATTGCACTGACGTACGTTGCCTGGTGGGGGCGCTATGTAGGTGGGGTGTTCAATTTCCCTGGGCTGAACTGGGAAACCGTGCTGTTTCGTAGCTTTCTCGGCGGTGACGGCATGCTGGGCTCGATTGCCCGGATTTCCTGGTCCTATGTTTTCATGTTCATTCTCTTTGGTGCCTTCCTGGTGCGTTCGGGGGCTGGGGAGTTCATCATCGAGCTGGCACGTTGTGCCGCGGGTCGCTTTGTTGGTGGCCCGGGATTTGTAGCGGTATTCGCTTCAGGGCTTATGGGGTCGGTGTCTGGCTCCAGCGTAGCCAATACGGTCTCTACCGGTGTGATCACTATTCCCTTAATGCGTAAAGCGGGCTTTCCACCGCGTTTTGCGGCCGGCGTTGAAGCCGCTGCTTCAACCGGAGGCCAGCTTATGCCTCCCGTTATGGGGGCGGGGGCTTTTATCATGGCCTCTTACACCCAGGTGTCATATCTCACCATCATCGGGGTCGCTGCGCTTCCTGCGCTGCTGTACTTTCTCTCGGTGGCCATGTTCGTGCGTATCGAAGCCAAGCGTAGCGGTACTCATCAGGTAGAAATGGAGCAAGCTCCAAAGCTGATTGATGTTTTGAAAGGTGGTTGGCACTATCTGTTACCGCTCGTGGTGCTGGTCGTCGCCCTTATCAATGGCTTCACCCCCACTTACGCTGCCGGTATCGCTATCGTGTCGGTGGTCGTTGCTTCCTGGCTATCACGTTCACCCATGAAGCTTCAGGCAATTATCGACGCTTTGGTACTGGGCACCCGCAACATGGTTTCCACCGCCATCCTACTGCTGACAGTTGGCTTGATCGTCAACGTGGTGTCGACGACCGGCATTGGTAACATCTTTTCGTTGATGATCTCAGATTGGGCGGGCGGTAGTCTGTTGGTTACCATTGTGTTGATCGCGCTGGCCTCTCTGGTACTGGGAATGGGGTTGCCGGTGACGGCCGCTTATATCGTATTGGGCACACTATCGGCACCAGCGTTGTATGGTCTGATGGCACAAAGCCAGCTGTTAGAACTGATTATGGCCGGTGATTTGCCCGAGCAGGCACGAACGATCTTTATGCTTGCCGCGCCAGATGCCTTAGAAGCGCTGAATGCCCCGATGGATGCTGCCAGTGCTCAACAACTACTGGCCTTGGTACCGGACGATTTCCGTACACAGCTTTACGAACAAGCGCTTTCGCCGCATACGATATCAATGATGTTAGTGGCGGCGCATATGGTGATTTTCTGGCTATCTCAGGACTCCAACGTGACTCCGCCGGTATGCCTTACCGCCTTCGCTGCGGCGGCGATTGCCAAAACGCCACCTATGCGTACCGGTTTTACCGCTTGGAAAATCGCCAAGGGCCTCTACATCATTCCCTTGCTGTTTGTGTGGTCGCCAATGATCACCGGGACGCCGACCGAAATGTTGGTGGTGTTTGCCTTCGCGTTGTTCGGTATTTACGCCATTATCGCAGGGTTGGAAGGCTATCTGGAAAGCGAGTTGCCCTGGTGGCTGCGCCTAGCCATGTTCCCGATTGGCGCCTTAATGCTGTGGCCCCATGGAAACTTACTGCTGGACTTCGTGGGCTTGGCACTGTTTTTAATAACGCTGGTGTGGAGTGCCAGACGTGACCGCCAGATGGCTCATACAATGGCCTGATATTAGGCGAGCATAAAGGGGGCAGCCCTCTTATAAATAGCGCTCAAATAAATGCCGCCATCAAAAGATGGCGGCATTTCAATGTAACGTCTTAATCAACGTGGGTGATGGGTTGTCGGTCTGGGTCAATATGCCAAGGTAAGCCGAGGCGTGTATTACGCTCTAACTCAGCAATGACCTGCGCGCCCAGCAGCAAAATGATGGCACCGACTTCCAGGCTGAGCAGCACAATCACCAGCGTTGCTAAGGACCCGTAAACAGCGTTGACGAACGACAGGTGAGTGAAATAGTAGACCAGTAGCAGCCGCACGCCCTCCCATAGCAGTGCCGCGACGAAACCGCCGATTACCGCTCGGCGTAACGCGATACGCACCACCGGCAGCACCTTGTAGACAGCGCTAAACAATAAGAAAACCCCAGCAAAACTGAATAAGTTCAGGACTGGTTCGGAAAACCCTGCAAACGGCAGCTGCCGCTCAAAGAGCGCCATCATCAGCGTATTGAGCGAGCTGGCCAGGGTGACGACCAGTGTTAAAGCCAGTAGTCCCGCTCCGAGCACCAGCATAAAAGCGTAAGGCAACGTCACGGAAACCCACACACTGCGCTTGATGTGGGGGCTTTCTGGCGTATGGAAGATAATCGCCAGAGCATCTTCAAGCATGCGAAAGGCGAAGGAGCTGAAGAGCAGTAGAATGGGTAAGCTAAGAATGCCGATGACGTCGCGAGACTCCAGCAGACTGCGGACAGCATCCATCAATACTTCGGCATGGGCCGGTGCTAGGTGGCGCGCTTGTACAGCAAGAACGCTGAGTAAATGTTGTTGATCCACCACTTGGGTCAATAGCACAACCAATACTGCAAATAGCGGCACGATAGAGAGCAGAATATTGTAGCCCACCCCACCGGCAAGCAGGATGCCGCGGTTCTTCAAGAAGTGACACACGACACGCCAGGCAAAATGAGCCAGCCGTGGCAGCAGTAGAAGTAAGGCATTGAGTGCTGTTTGGTTACGCCCCATCGTTTGCCATCCTCCTTGTGTGCCAACACTATGCCTTGGCGGTGTGACTGTTCAGCGACAGCAGGCACCAGTGAATAGACAAAATGATAGGCAATGATCCGGGTTGCCCGACAGAAGCAGTTGCCGCATGCCTGATTTATCGCATGAAAATGGTTGTGTCTCATCTAGTGAGATGAACTCGCGAATTTGTCTTGCTATGTTCTAGCGCATCTAGACAAACAACGATAACCATAATGCCGGTAAATGAAAACATCACCTCATCAGGCCCCGCTACGCTCGTTCATGCTATGCAGATACTGCAAGTTACTGCACGGGGCGGACATCGCGGTGCGAGTGTTGACGACTATCTGAATGAATTGAGCTTCAGTCGTCCTACGCTCTATCGGTTGTTAAAAGGTCTCAAGCAGCAAGGGTTTTTACGCTCTTCTCCCATTCGGGGGCGTTACCTGCTGGGTTATGAGCTGCTGGTGCTTGGTGCCCAGGCGGGCAATGGCGCTGGGTTGAGAGACTTGGCTCGGCCGAGATTGCTGGCGTTGGCACAGCGCTGGGGAGACAGTTTCTATCTGTTCGCCCGCGATGGTATCTACGCGGTCTGCCTGGAAGTGCAGAACGGTGCTTATCCGGTGGGCAGTTTTGTTAGGGCGACGGGAGGGCGCTTACCGCTGGGTGTCGGTCAAGCGTCGATTGCTTTGCTCGCGTATCTCGGCGCGGAGGAGCGAAGCGAGATTCTCGACCACAACGCGACACGCTTGCGGGATGATTACGCGATTGCCACCGCCGATGTCGAAGCCGAGATTAATCATCTACTAACACATGGCTACGCCCGTGGCGTTGAAGGCTCTCTGCTCCCGGAATACTGCGGCTTAGCCATTCCTATTCTCGACCATAGTGGTCACCCCTTGGGGGCCATGAGCTGCTCAATGCTCAAGTCTCGTATGACAGCGGCCCATAAACAGGAGGTGCTCCAGGGCATGCAAGAAGAAGTCGCCGCTATGGTTAACCAGGCCCACGGCCTACTGTATTTGGATTAAATCGTCATGCCACAACCCACGCATCCATCACATCAGCGCCTGTGCGGCTGGAACGCCTGGCTCCCAGAGCGCCAGCCGAGCCCCGCCTTGCGTGGCCAAGCTGAGGCGGATGTCGTCATCATCGGGGCTGGTTACACCGGCTTCGCGGCAGCTACGGCTTGGCAGCAGGCGCGGCCTGAAGACCGCATCAAAATTCTTGAGGCCGACCAAGTAGGTGAAGGTAGCCCAGGGCGTAACTCTGGTTTCATGCTGGAAATCGCTTTAGCCAATGATGCTCGTCCCGAAGAACTTGAGCGCATGGAGACACTGAACGCGTTAAGCCGACAAACCATGGCGCTACTGCGCGAGCGGGTCGAACGGCTGGGAATTGACTGCCAACTTGAACGTAGCGGCACTTATCGCGCTGCCCGCAGTGCGATAGGCCAGCGTGCCTTGGCCCAGTATGAAGCTTTTCTTAACGCTGCAGGCCTTTCTTACCAGACCTTGAGCGGTAGCCAACTGGCTGAGCGAATTGGCACGCGCTACTACACACAGGGTATTTATTCACCGGACTGTTATCTGGTGCAGCCTGCAGCATTGATTGTTGGTTTAGCGGATTCATTAGAAGCCGGAATCGAACTGCATGAGCACTCGCCCGCGACTCAAATCAAGCCTGATGGCAAAAAGTGGCGTGTCACCACACCCGAAGGCGAAGTAACGGCTGGGCAGGTAATCCTCGCCAATAACGCGTTTTCTAGAGCCTTGGGTGCAGACCTTTCGCGGCTAACCGCTATTTATACCTATGCCGCGATTACCGAGCCCCTACCAGAGCTTGAACGACAACGCATTGCTGCGACGACCTGGGGGCTGCTACCCGCGCATCGTTTGGGTTGTACGCTGCGCACCACCGCCGATGGGCGCTTGATGATTCGTTCGCGTTACAGCTATGAGCGCGAAGCCGATAACGCCCGTATTGAGGCTGAACTGAAAGCGAGCCTTGAGGCGCGCTATCCCGAACTCACCCCAGTGCGCTTCGATAAGGTCTGGGGAGGGACCACCGGGCTGACCTATAACGGCGCGCCACTGTGGGGGGAGATCCAGCCCGGTTTGTATGTGTCAGCGGGGTGTAATGGCGGCGGTATCGTCAAGGGTACCTTCCTTGGCGATGCCCTGGCGCGCCATGCCATGGGGCAGCCGGTCGAAAATATTGCGTCGTTATTCGGCAAGGCGAGTTGGATGCCACCCGATCCCCTGCGTCGGTTGGGTTTCTACCTGACCAGTGAAATGGAGCGCCGTAAGGCAAAGCAAGAAACTTGATCCCCACTCACCATTATAAAAAAGAGAGATGACAATGGATCCTCAAGATCATATTGGGCTGCTGTCCATCATGCCGGCGGCGTTGGCTATTGTGCTGGCATTTATTACCCGCAACACCGTTTTTTCGCTGGCAGTCGCCTGTTTCGTTGGAGTGATTACCCTGGGCAATGGCTTGATGGGCTTTCCCACGCTGTTAAAGGAAACCCTGGGCACCACCAGTTTTTCCTGGATACTGCTGTTGGAGCTTTTCATTGGCACAGTGATCGCGTTCTTCCAACGCACAGGGGCGATTCAGAACTTTACCGCTTGGGTGGAACGCCGTGCTTTGTCACGGGTAAGGGTTCAGTTGATTGCCTGGGTGATGGGCATGTTCGTTTTCTTCAGCGACTATTTCAGCCCCTTGTTTGTCGGTAGCACCATGCGTGGCCTGACGGATCGCTATCGAGTATCGCGGGAAAAGCTGGCGTATATCGCGGACTCCACTTCCGCTCCGGTGAGTGTGATGGTTCCGATTACCGGCTGGGCGGTGTTTATTTCTGGCTTACTGATTGGCATGGGGCCCATCGAAAATGCTGCTCAGGCGATGGGCGTGTTTCTACATGCGGTTCCCTTTAACCTCTATGCATGGCTCTCAGTGCTGGTCGTGGGGCTGGTCATTGTCGGTGTTATTCCACTGTTTGGACCGATGCGCGAAGCCGAGCGTCGCGCTCAGGAAGAGGGCAAAGTACTGCGTGATGGGGCAGAACCACTGGTGGGCGAGGAGCTGACAGAAATTCCGCCTTATGATGGTGCGCGTACCAACCTATTCTGGAATTTTTTCGCCCCGGTGCTGGTGGTGATCGGCGTTGCTGTCGGCACCTTTATCGTGATGGATTCGGCCAAAACTATGGAAGCGTTTCTGGCGGCTTCTGTGTTTCTCGGTATCGTTATGCGCCTTCAGGGCATTCCCTTCAACGACATTATGAAAACCTCGATGGCCGGGATGAAGGGGGTAATGCCAGCCATTATTATTCTGGCGTTAGCCTATTCGTTGAATCAGCTTTCCAAAGATATGGGCACGGCCAGCTATATCGTTGAAGCCACCGGTGGCTGGCTGACACCGGCATTACTGCCAGCGATGACATTCCTTATCGCTGCCGTTATCGCCTTTTCAACCGGTACCTCTTGGGGCACCTTCGCGATCATGATGCCGCTGGCTGTGCCGCTGGCATTCAACTTCAGCAGCGATATGCTGACACCGCTGGTATATGCCACGGTGGCAGCCGTAGCGGGTGGCGGGGTATTCGGGGATCACTGTTCGCCGTTGTCGGATACCTCAGTGCTTGCCTCAACAGGGGCTGCTTCTGACCATATCGACCATATCAAGACGCAAATTCCCTTTGCGCTTGCCGTTGCCATACTCTCCTTGGCTGCTTACCTGTTGCTCGGCCTCACGCTGTAAGCGATAAGCCCTGCGATAGGCCGCCTGAGGCCATTATCGCAGGGCTTAATCTAGCATCAGCCAATGCAAACATTGCCTTGCGGGTCTTCAAACACCGGTATTGCGTCAAGATTATCAAAAGCACCTGCTAAGCAGTTGCCTGTTTTAATATCGAATGCTGCGCCATGGGCACTGCATAGTAAGCGGTGCCCATCTGACGAAATGATGCTGTCCGACCGGTAATTTAATGGTAAGTATTGGTGGGGGCAGGCATTAACGTAGCAATAAATGACACCATTTATGCGCGTTACAATCATTGGGAAAGGTGTGTCGTTACTAATAACTTCTATGCAGTGTGCATTGCCTTCTTCTATAAGATGAGAAGGGCAAACAATAGCCCCCTCTTGGGGGGCATTTGCATAGTTACGCCAAGCGTCTTGCACAGTGTTTCCTTTTCGTCAGCGCTAATTATGTTATTAAGCGTTTTTGCTATTCTGCAGTGCTTTGTAACACGCCGCGGTTAATTTGGTCCTCTTCGATGGATTCGAACAGAGCTTTAAAATTGCCCTCTCCAAATCCATCATCGCCTTTACGCTGGATAAACTCGAAGAAGATCGGGCCAATCACTGTTTTAGAGAAAATTTGTAGCAAAATTCTGGTTTCGCCACCGCCCACGACACCTTCGCCATCAATCAAAATGCCGCGGTTACGAAGTTTATCGAGAGGCTCTTGGTGACCTTTTACGCGCTCAAGTGATTTTTCATAATAGATGCTCGGCGGACCAGGCATAAACTCAAGCCCTGCATCAGCGATGGAATCCGTGCCGGTATAGATATCGTTCGTTGCAATGGCGATATGCTGAATACCTTCGCCATTGTACTCGCGCAAGTACTCCTCAATTTGGCTATGATCGTCAGCACTTTCGTTAATCGGAATGCGAATTTTGCCATCGGGAGAAGTTAATGCGCGGCTAGTAAGGCCGGTAACTTTACCAGCGATATCAAAGTAGCGTATTTCGCGGAAGTTAAAGGTGTCATGATAAAACTTATACCATGTGTCCATATTGCCGCGAATAACGTTATGAGTGAGGTGGTCAAGATAGTAAAAGCCAAACCCTTTAGGCTTAGGATCTACCTCGTCTAACCAGTCAAACTCATTTGCGTAACAGCTACCTTTATCGCCATACGTATCAATAAAGTAAAGCAGCGAGCCACCAATACCGACAACCGCTGGCGCATCGATAGATTTATTGCCAGTGAACTCTTCAGCCCCTAACTCAACGGCACGTTTTAGGGCGTGCTGAGCATCAACAACGCGCCAAGCCATGGCCGGTGCACAGGGGCCGTGCGCCTCAATAAACGCTGACGCATGGGAGTTAGGCTCGCTGTTAAGCAGATAGTTAATATCACCCTGACGATAAACGGTGACTGACTTGTCACGGTGTTTTGCAACGGGGACGAAGCCCATTTGCCGAAACAGGCTGTCTAACTTTTCCGGCTCAGGATGGGCAAATTCAACAAATTCAAAACCATCGGTGCCCGCTGGGTTTGCATCGCTTATGGTTACGTTTGGCGCGTCATGAGGAAAAGGTCCCATCGCTGTCTCTCCTATTATTATCTTGTAAGTGAACAGGCTCAGTATAGGGAAGAGATGGTGCAATTAGGTTGCAAACTAACCTAAGATAACGCCAAATAGCGCACAGCTTGTGCGTGACTGGAGTGTTGTATGCACGGAATTTCTTTGGATCGATATGATCTTGCAATTTTATCAGTTTTGCAGAAGAACTCAGACCTCACCAATTCAGAGTTGGGAGAACGTGTCAGCCTGTCTCCCTCTCAGTGCTCCCGGCGCAAAGCGCGGCTAGAAGCTGAAGGGGTGATTAAGGGATATTCGGCGAGGCTTGATGCCTCCAGCCTAGGGTTTGGCTTGCGTGCGATTACTCGCGTTAATCTCAAAGCGCATGGTGAGAGCATGGATGATGATTTTGTAACGTTACTGACAAAGCACGCCATGGTGCGTGAGGCTTATTCTGTGTCGGGGGATGCGGATTATGTACTGCATGTGATCGCCAAGGATCTCACCGAGTTTTCAGACTTTATTCACCACCACTTATTACCTCATCCTAATGTCACCCAGGTTCGCTCTGAAATCATACTGCGGAGTATGAAAGAAGAGCAGGGGCTGCCGGTGAGCGGTGGCTAAGCGATGTCCGAAGTCACTGGTTTTTCAGGCAGGCCTAAGCAACTACGTTAGTTTTGTGTGGTGAGGGTGCTATGCGTCTAAAATTTTACTGTCAGAACCGGATCGGTATTCTTCGCGATATAGTGGCCCAGTTTGCTGACTACCGAATAAATGTCGCGCGGGGCGAAGTTGGCGGCGAGCAGGGCAATACCATCTACTTGCATGTCCCGAAGTTGCTTAATGCTCAACTGAGTACGCTTAAACCGGCACTGGAAGCTATTCCAGGGGTGTTTGGCGTCAAACGTGCGAGCTTGATGCCCAGCGAGCGTCGTCATTTGGAGTTGGATGCATTGCTGTCTTCGCTGTCTGACCCCGTGATGTCGATAGATATGCAGGGTCGCATTGTAGCGGCCAATCGTATCGCCGTTCAGGTATTGGGGGTACGCGTTCAAGAAGTGCCAGGGCTATCGCTGGATCGCTACCTTGACGAAGTCGATCTTCCTGAGGTGATTCGACGCAACAACTCACGAATCAATGGGCTGCGGATTAAGCTGAAGGGCGATACCTATCTCGCCGATATTGCACCACTGCACACCGAAGATACTAAGGTGGATTCATTAGCCGGAGCGGTGGTGACATTGCACCGTGCCGACCGTATCGGGGCTCGTATTTATCAGGTGCAGCGCCAGGAGCTGCGTGGCTTTGAGGCCATCTTTCAGTCGAGTTCACGACTGGCCGCCGTGATCAATGAGGCGCGGCGCATGGCGCCACTGGATGCGCCGTTGCTGATTGTAGGGGAAACGGGAACTGGGAAAGAACTGGTCGCCAGAGCCTGCCATTTGGCAAGCCATCGCGGGCAAGCGCCGTTTGTGGTGCTCAACTGTGCCGGGCTGCCAGAATCAATGGCCGAGACAGAGCTTTTCGGTTATGCGCCGGGTGCTTTTGAAGGCGCTCGGCCAGAAGGCAAGCTTGGGCTTCTGGAGCTTAACGAAGGCGGCACCGTGTTTCTCGATGAAGTCGGTGAAATGAGCCCACGGCTGCAGACAAAGCTGTTGCGTTTTCTTCAGGATGGCGGCTTCCGGCGTGTGGGGAGCGACGAGGAAACCTTCCTGGATGTCCGAGTGATCTGTGCCACTCAACAGAACCTACCGCAGCTGTGTAGTGACGGGCTATTTCGACTGGATCTTTATCACCGACTTAATGTGCTGTTGCTACAGGTCCCTCCCTTACGTGAATGTTTGGACGGCATCGAGGAGTTGGCGAGCTATGTGCTTGATCGTGCGGCGCGCCAGATAGGCTGTCCTTTGCCTGAACTTTCACCTGCTGCGTTGGAAAAAATCACCCGCTACGACTGGCCGGGCAACGTGCGTCAGTTGGAAAATGTATTGTTCCAGGCGGTGTCGCTATGTGAAGAGAAAGCCATTCAGCCGGTGCATTTGCGTCTTCCTCACAGCGAAGCGTCTTCTGAGCTAGCGGGTATTCCGTTAGAGGGAAGCTTGAGCGACATGCTAGGCGAGGTGGAGCGAACTATCTTGAGTACGCTGTATCAGCAGTACCCCTCCAGCCGCCAGTTAGGCAAGCGGTTGGGTGTTTCCCACACGACCATTGCCAATAAACTCAAACGTTACGGTATTGGTGCTCAAGACGGTACTTGAAACGATACTTGAAACGGCACTTGAAACAGCTCTTGAGACAGCACCTGAAGCCGTATTCAAGAGCCTACTTAAGAAAAGTCTTAAAAAAATGCGTGTAGCAAGCGAATTAACTGTCACGATTTGTTTACAGTTTGTCAGAAAAGTACAACAGCGAGACACCACGCTTCGGCATTTTTTTCTGAGTGTAACGATTTCTTTACAGTTTTATGCCGCTTCTACGGGCAGCGCCTCGCCGAATGCGATTTAACCCCATTCCTGCCCTATGGCTATCTCCCTAGACTCTTTATAGATTGCTCTTTATAACTGATTGACCGCAGTTGGTTGGCTTTTATGGGCAGTTAATCGCTCTTAAGTAGCTGTTCTAGCTGCTCATAATAAATAGCCTAAAAAACAATATAAATTTATAAGGTTTCCCAATGACAATGACAAATACGCCCCCCAAAACACTGTGGCTGGGCCGCTGGGGGTTTGTGCTAGCAGCCACTGGTTCGGCAGTGGGTCTGGGTAATATCTGGAAGTTTCCTTACATTACTGGCGAATTCGGAGGTGGCGCTTTTGTGCTGGTCTATTTGGCCTGCATATTGGCGGTAGGTGTACCTATCATGATGGCTGAAATCAGCTTCGGGCGTCGTGGCAGGGGCAGCCCGATTGATGCTATCCGTCGAGTGGTGCATGAATCGGGGCGCGGCAGTTTCTGGTCGATTTTTGGCTGGATGGCCATGCTGTGTGGTTTCATGATTCTGTCGTTCTACGTGGTGGTCGCTGGCTGGTCATTTTCCTATCTGTGGAAACTGCTGAGCGGCGGGCTAGCCGGTAATAGTGTCGATGAGATGGCGGCAATTTTTGCCGCTAATAATGCCAATCCTTTCACGTTAGGTGCCTGGAGCACGCTAGTGACGGTGCTGACCATGTTCATCGTCGGCAAAGGCGTACAAGCAGGCATTGAAAAGAGTGTCAGTTGGATGATGCCAGGCATGGTGATCATGCTGGGCATACTGATCGGCTACGGTGCTTTTTCTGGTGGCTTTGCCGAAGCTTGGTCTTTTCTGTTTTCTTTCAATGCCGAAGGGTTAAGCAGTGAAGGGCTCTTAGCCGCACTGGGGCATGCCTTCTTTACCTTGTCGCTCGCGTCTGGTGCCATTCTTACCTACGGCTCTTACCTGCCAGAAGGGCACTCCATTGCACGCACGACATTCAGTGTCGCCATTGCTGATACCGTTGTCGCGCTGATGGCTGGCTTGGCTATTTTCCCGATTATTTTCGCTAACGGAATGAATCCCGGCCAAGGGCCAGGATTGATTTTCATGAGCTTACCGCTGGCCTTCCAAGCAATGCCGTTTGGCACCTTGTTTGGTGTGCTGTTCTTCGTGATGCTATCAATGGCCGCACTTACGTCGTCGATCTCAATGATCGAAGCGACAGTGGCTTGGCTCGTTGCCAGTAAAGGGATGACGCGTAAACGGGCATCCTGGGGTGTGGGCATCGTACTGTGGCTGGTGAGCACCTTGGCAATGCTGTCGTTCAATGTGGGCGCAGACTGGACGGTGGCAGGCCGTACTTTCTTCGACTGGCTGGATTACCTGACCTCCCGCTGGATGATGCCACTAGGTGGTTTAGGTACGGCACTGATGGCAGGCTTCCTGCTGCGTACTGAACTATTCAGGGAAGAACTAGGACTCTCCCGTACCCAGCACACACTGTGGCTGTTTATGGTGCGTTACGTTAGCCCGTTAGGCATCGTGTTAATTTTCATCGATGCGCTGGGCCTCGCTACCCTCCAGATAGGTACTCAGTGGCCGTGGTTGCTAGCCCTGCTGGTGGTTATTACCGTGGTGGGCGAGTTGGCTAGCCCGCGCCTGCGTCACCAAGCGTCGTAAGCTACCTAAGCGCTCCCATCGCTAGTCGATGGGAGCGCTTTGTATTAGCGTGCCGCTAACGCATCAAAGGCATTGGCGTTAGGGCATAAGCGACGGCACTCATCAAGCTCAGCACTTGCTCGCATTGCTTTCCAACAATCGCCAACGGCTGCGCAGGCGTTGCAGGTGTCACGCAGCGCACGATAGTCAGCAAAACCGTGTTCCTTCAGCATACTCTCCTTAAGAGCACTCTCCCTGATACCGAAGCGCTGCAGCATAACTGGCATTAGGGTGTTGGCTGGGCTGAAATGAGCGGGTTGGCCTGCTGCTAGCTGCCTTGCCACTGCCTGCTCAAAGCCTGGTTCTAGCGGTCTTTCCAGGTCATTGATCAGTGCATCATAGCTAGCGCCTGCTTGCTGCTTTATGTTGCGGGCTAACGTCGTGGTTGATGCTGTATAGCAGCGCTCTGTGAGGCGCCCCCACCAAGAGGTGGTATCGGTGTGCTGGGCAGTATCCATGGTCAATCTCCCTCGGCGATTCTTGATGATGACATCAGTATCAACCGACGAGAGATAAACTATCTTGATGCGGATCAAGTTGGTTTCAAGTGAAACAGAGGGTGGGTGGAGGTGAAAGTGGGGGAAGATGATAGAAAAGCAGCTGCTTATAGGGCGTCATCAGCATGTGAGTGCTGCTCTCGCCGCCTATTATACAGCGGCGAGAGCAGCTAATCTAGCGGCTCAGGGACTAACAACACTCGCTTCGATACGCTCTTCGGCCGCTGCATTGACTAACTGTTCATGAAAGAAGGCAAGTGCGGCAGGCGCGTCAACACCACGACTCTTTATCGACTCACTCCAGGCATCCTGTAAGTTGCTAGCAACGCCCCTCAGGTAGTCAATGTCTTGTGCCGATGCTTGGGTAAAGGTTGCGTCATTCTCTTCACCAAATTCAACGCCGCGCTGGTCGGAAACATCCATCATATAGCCAAACAAGCGTGAAAGCCGCTCACCCGATACGCTTTCAATCGCCGCGCGGTCTTCGTCCGACACTTGGTCCCAGAACATCGGGTTCATAACAATCGCAAAGCTGCCGCGATAGAAACCGCCGTCTACGGTAAGGGTGTGCGGAGCCACTTCAGCCACGCGGAAGCTGCGCAAGCTCTCAAGTGTTAGCATCGCGCCGTCGACAACGCCCTGGGAAGCTGCTTCGTAGGTGCCTGTCGGAGGAATGGAGACCCCGGTCACTGACATTGCCTCGGCTAAACCACTCATCACGCCGCCGCCCACGCGCAGCCGTTTGCCAGCAAGCTCATCGATGGAGCTTATTTGGTCACGGGTAAATATTTGCCCTGGCCCGTGTACGCCCATCGCAACGACATCAACACCACGGTGCTCATTGGCTTGCTGCAAATACTCTTGGTGGGTGTGCCAATAGGCAGCCGAAGCATCTTCTGAAGAGAACTCCTCAAAGGTGGGGAACTCAGGTAGCTGCGTGGCTAGAAAACGACCCGCCATATGGGCGTGAAAAATCCAGCTGGCGTCTGCAATGCCATCAGCAACGATCTCCATTTGTGCGGGAGGAGGCCCCATGTCATGCACCACTTCTACCGTAACACGGTCATCCGTGGCTTCCTCTATCCACGCCTTCCAGGTCGGCCAAACAATGGTATTAATACCGTGATTCGGCCCACCCCACGTGCTCACGGTGATCGTTGCCTGAGCAAATGAAGACATGCTGAACGCCATGCTGGAAAGCGCGATAGCTCCCACGAGTAAGCGAGCTGGTTGTTTCATGCGGAAACTCCAAAACGACGTTATTAACGTCTGTGTTGTTATTGGTAACGCCTAACACCGAGCAAGTGGCGCCTTTTCAGGTGGCGTAAGTTACAACGCTTACCTTGCCTTTGGATAGTTTCAATAGCAACTAATTTAAAGTTGATTGAATTGATACTTAAGTCTTAATTTTTAAAGTTTTGGAGGTTCGCTCTAACGGACAGTAAGGCTTAGTGGTTTCAATCGGCTGATTCAACGAATCGGGATAGCGGTCTCTTCTTTGATATTACGCAGCACGAAATTGGAGCTGACCTGGGAAATGCCCTCCAAGGTGAAGAGTTTTTCATTCAGAAATCTGTCATAAGCCGCCATGTCCTCGATCACTACCCGCAGTACGAAATCGGCGTTGCCGGTGGTGGCATAGCACTGCAGCACTTCTGGATATTGCAGAATGCGATTTTCGAACTCGACGGTATTGTCGATGTGGTGGCGAACCAACGTCACCATGACCAGTGCTGATAGTGGTTGGCCCACTAGGCTGGGTTCCACCAACGCTGCAAAGCGGCGGATAACGCCACTCTCTTCCAGGGCTTTTACGCGTCGCCAGCAGGCAGCGGGGGAGAGCCCGATCTGTTCGGCGAGCTCATTGTTGGTAATGCGCCCCTGTTGCTGAAGCAGGGTGAGAATGCGCTGATCATGCCTGTCTAAAGTGATTTCTTTGGTTGCTTCTTTCATGGTGTCATTTCATTTATTTGTGGTTTGTTGAATATCATTGCGTCAAAGCTAAAAAAATGAAAGTAATGATTAATAACCAGACGTTTGAAGAGCTAATTAGCAAGCACCTTTAGTGCGCTCTTGGCTAGACTCAGATGTATTACAACCATAACTCTTCAACCGTACTGGTGAACTCTCATGACAACCCCCTCAATTGCTGAGCAGGCGGGTTCTATTACCCAGCCTCTCGAGATCGCACTCGATAATTACCAGCTGGCCGACCGCTATAGCCGCGGCGAAGGCCGTATTTTTCTTACTGGCACCCAGGCATTGGTACGCATCGCCTTACGCCAAGCCGAGCTTGATCGCCACAATGGCCGCCAAACGGCAGGGCTTATCAGTGGCTATCGTGGCTCGCCCTTAGGCGGTGTAGACCAAGAAATTTGGCGGGCGAAAGCCGCTATGGAAGCGCATCACATCGATTTTGTCCCTGCGATCAACGAAGACCTGGCCGCTACCATGATGCTTGGTTGCCAACAGGTAGAGACAGATCCTGAGCGACAAGTCGAAGGTGTCTTCGGCATGTGGTACGGCAAAGGGCCAGGCGTTGATCGCGCGGGCGATGCGTTAAAGCACGGTAATGCCTATGGCAGCTCACCGACTGGCGGTGTGCTGGTGGTCGCGGGTGATGACCATGGGTGTGTGTCGTCCTCCATGCCACACCAGTCGGATGTCGCCTTTATGGCCTGGTTTATGCCGGTTGTAAGCCCTGCCTCATTGGCGGAATACGAGCGCTTTGGGCTATGGGGTTATGCACTTTCACGCTTCTCGGGTTGCTGGGTGGGTTTCAAAGCCGTTTCCGAAACCGTAGAGAGTGGCGCATCGGTGGACGTGCCACCTTTGCCGGAATATGTCACGCCGGATTTCGAAATGCCGGAAGGCGGGCTGCACTATCGCTGGCCGGACCTGCCGGGGCCGCAGCTTGAGACTCGCCTTGAACACAAGCTGGCCGCCGTTCAGGCGTTTGCCACCGCCAACCCGATTGATCAGTATTTATTTCGCCAAGAACAGGCGACGTTTGGGCTGGTTACCACAGGCAAGGGCCACCTGGATTTACTTGAGGCGCTGCGTTTATTAGGGCTGGATGAAGCGAAGCTGCGTGAATTGGGGGTGGAAATATACAAAGTCGGGATGGTGTGGCCGCTCCATCGCCCCGGCATTCTTGAGTTTATTCATGGCAAGCGCGAAGTGCTGGTCATTGAAGAGAAGCGCGGCATTATTGAAAGCCAGTTGAAGGAGTACATGTCGGAACCCGACCATCCAGGCGAGGTCATCGTGACCGGCAAGCAGGATGAAACTGGCAAACCGTTGATTCCCTTTGTTGGAGAGCTGGGCCCGCGCCTCTTGGCAGGCTTTGTCGCCGAGCGTTTAGCGCGCTTTTTCAACATTGATTTTAGCGACAAGCTGGCAACTGTTGATGCTTGCCAAGCAGGCGTGAAAGAGCTCGGTGGTGTACGCCGCATGCCGTATTTCTGCTCCGGTTGCCCACACAACAGCTCGACCAAGGTGCCGGAGGGCAGTAAAGCCTTAGCGGGCATCGGCTGTCATTTTATGGCGTCGTGGATGGGCCGCAACACCGAATCTTTAATTCAGATGGGCGGCGAAGGCGTTAACTGGGTGGGCAAGAGCCGCTTTACCGGCAATGGCCATATTTTCCAGAACTTAGGCGAAGGCACCTGGTTTCACTCGGGGTCAATGGCGGTGCGTCAGGCAGTGGCTGCCAACGTCAATATTACCTATAAAATCCTGTTCAACGATGCGGTTGCCATGACGGGCGGTCAACCCGTGGATGGGCAAATCAACGTGCCGATGATCGCCCGGCAGTCGCTGGATGAAGGTGTTCGTCGGGTAGTGGTGGTCAGTGATGAGCCCGAAAAATACCGCGGGCATGAAAAGGAGTTTCCTAAGCAGGTAACCTTCCACGGGCGCGAAGAGATGGACACGCTGCAACGTGAGCTGCGCGAAATTCCAGGTTGCACCGTGTTGATTTATGACCAGGCATGCGCGGCTGAAAAGCGCCGTCGGCGCAAGCGTGGTTTGATGGAAGACCCCGCCCGCCGGGTGTTCATTAACCATCATGTTTGCGAAGGTTGTGGTGATTGTTCTGTGCAGTCCAACTGTTTATCGGTGGTGCCACGTGAGACCGAACTAGGCCGCAAGCGCAAAATCGATCAGTCGTCCTGCAACAAGGATATGTCCTGCGTCAGCGGCTTCTGTCCTAGTTTTGTTACGGTTGAAGGTGGTGGGTTGCGTAAAGGCCAGGGCGTCACGGCAGATAATGCCTTTTGGCAACGTATAGCGCATTTGCCAACCCCTGCGATTGCCACTTTAACGGCTCCTTACGACTTGCTGGTGGGAGGCGTTGGAGGCACGGGCGTGGTGACCGTTGGGCAGCTGATCACCATGGCAGCTCACCTGGAAGGCAAGGGCAGCAGCGTGCTCGACTTTATGGGGTTTGCGCAAAAAGGCGGGGCGGTACTGAGCTATGTGCGTCTGGCATCACAGCCCAGTGAGCTGAATCAAGTACGTATCGAAGCTGGCCAGGCCGATGCGATGATCGCTTGCGATATGGTGGTGGCGAGTTCGCAGAAAGCGCTGAATGTGCTGCAGCCGACCACGCGTATCGTGGCGAATCTGGCCGAGCTAGCCACGGCGGATTATGTCCTTTATCGCGATGCGGATATGCAGCCCAGTAAGCGCCTTAATATGTTGCGTGAAGCGGTAGGCGAGGAACGCTTTGCTTCCCTGGATGCCAATCGCCTAGCCGAACAGCTGCTGGGCGATACGGTGTTTTCCAATATGATGATGCTGGGGTTTGCCTGGCAACAGGGGTTGGTGCCGCTTTCTGAACCTGCGCTGCAGCGTGCTCTGGAGCTAAACGGCGTCGCTGTGGAGAAGAACCGTCAGGCATTTGCCTGGGGTCGTTTGGCTGCGGTGGAGCCCGACTACCTTCAGCAGCATTTGGATACGCTACCCCTGTCCGCGAATGCCACACTGGACGATGTAGTTGCGCGTAACAGCCGCCACCTGGAGCGCTATCAGAACCGTACCTGGGCTGAGCGTTACGTTACTCAAGTAACGAAAGTGCGTGAAGCAGAAACCGCGCTAAAAGGTAGCCAATCGTTGAGTGAAGCCGTCGCCCATCAGCTTTATCGCTTGATGGCGTATAAAGATGAGTATGAAGTGGCGCGCCTTTACACCCAGAGCGATTTTCTGGATGAGGTCAAAGCAACGTTCTCGGGTGATTACCAGCTAACCTTCCATTTGGCGCCGCCGCTGCTGGGTGGGCGCAAAGATGCCCAAGGGCGTCCGGTGAAGCGTCGTTTTGGCCCTTGGGTGCTGAAGGCAATGGGCGCGTTGGCCAAGCTGCGCGGTTTGCGCAACACCGCGCTTGACCCTTTCCGCTTCAGCGCTGATCGCAAACTCGACCGCGCTTTATTGGCTGACTATGAGCAGTTGATCGATGAGTTAGTGGTTCGTCTTGATGGCACAAATCACGCCACGGCCATAGCGCTTGCTAAGCTGCCGGAAGAGATTCGTGGTTTCGGACCAGTCCGTGAAGCTGCCGCTGAGAAAGCCAGCGAGCGCCGCGAGACGTTGTTGAAGGAGCTACGTGAAGGGCGCTCGAAGACCATCGCTGTCGAAGCCGCTTAAGGCAACTCAATATAGGTAAAAAAGGCCACGCAATGCGTGGCCTTTTGCTAGGTAGCGAGACAGTGATTCAGCTAAGCCTCTTTTCGGCGGCGTACCAGCAGCCAGTGGCTTAGCAGGGCGAGCAGCCCCATCAGGCCGATCGTCAAGGCCATGGTGCGCGAGCTGCCGTCGTGGAATTGCCCGACTAATCCGCCTACCACAGCGGCAATCGTCATTTGCAGAAAACCAAACAAAGAAGACGCTGCTCCCGCACATTGAGGGTTGGGCGCTAGTGCCCCGGCCATTGTTTGTGGCATCAAAATGCCGACCCCCAGCATGAACACCATATGCGGCCCCACTACTGCCCAAGGATGATGAACGCCAACGGTGGCCAAGCCCGCCATGACGACGCCCCCAGTGGCGCAGATTACGCTGCCCAGGGTAACAAGGCGATCACGACCTAGGCGGTGGCTATAGCGGCCGCTGACCAGAGTACCGACGAAGAAGCCCGCGACAATCAGCGTGAACAGCACGCCATACAACGTAGGCGCGACACCCAGGTATTCGATGAGCACAAAAGATGAGCCCGAAAGGTACGCGAACAGCCCGGAGAACGCGGCAGCATTCACCAAGGTGTAGCCGATAAAGGCACGCTGAGTCAGTAGTAAGCGGAAGTTAGCCAGTACTGCTTTCGGGTGGATCGATTGCCGTCGCTCCTGCGCCAACGGCTCGGGTAGCATAAAGATCAGCACCGCCAGCATCACTGCCGCGTAGAGCGCTAGCACCACGAACACCGATTCCCAGCCAAAAAACAGCAGTAACCCTGCGCCCACCACGGGTGCCAGAGCAGGGGCGAGGGCCATCGTGCTTGCCATATAAGAGAGAATGCGCCCAGCCTCGATCGGGCCATGAATATCACGCACCGATGCCCGTGCTAATACCGGTCCAGCAGCACCGCCGAAGGCCTGCAGGAAGCGGCCTACCAGCAACCACTCGACGCTAGGCGCCCATGCACACAGTAAGCTCGCAGCGAGAAACAGCGATAAACCCGCGATCATCACCGGTCGGCGGCCAAAGCGATCAGAGATTGGCCCGCACACTAGTTGGGCCAGAGCGAATCCAGCCATATAGAGGCTAAGGGTCAGCTGTATTCGGTCTGGGCCAGTATTCAGCGCGTCTGCCATCGCGGGCATGGCTGGCAAGTACATATCCGTCGCCAGCGGGCCAAGTGCAGTCACCGCGGCCAGTGCCACGACGGTGGCGGTAGAGGGCAGCTTTAGCACCCCTTAACTCCTTTTGGTTGGATGTGATGCCCCTTCGGACACGAGTCGGGCGCCTTCCCGAGTGGAAAGACGCCCGCTTATGTTAGCCTGCTTAGTATAACTTAATCGTACCGCTTTATTTGGCTTGGCTTCAGCTTAGTTGGCGTCAGGCTGTGCCTCGGGGGCGGCTTTTTCGAAAGCTGGCAGCGCACGACAATTGGCAGCGATGCGCTGGATCGTCGGGTAGGCTGACAAATCGCACTCGAAGCGCTCTGCGTTATACACCTGGGGAATCAGGCAGATATCCGCAAGCGTAGGGGTGTCGCCATGGCAAAAGTCGCCGCTGCTGGGGTCAGTAGAGAGCGTCGCTTCCAGGGCTGAGAAGCCCTCGGTAATCCAATGGCGATACCATGCTAACTTGGCCGCCTCATCCACCCCTAGTTCACCGACGAGATACTTGAGCACCCGCAGGTTATTGAGCGGATGAATCTCGCAAGCGACCGACTGGGCAAGTGCACGAACTCTTGCGCGCGCTAGGGCATCCGCCGGTAGCAGCGCAGGCTTGGGGTGTCGCTCATCGAGATACTCACAGATCGCCAGTGACTGGTTGATCACTGAGTTATCATCCAGCACTAAGCTAGGCACCATTCCCTGAGGGTTGCGCGCCAGATGGTCACCACCCCGCTGCTCGCCTTTCACCAAGTTGATCGGAACCTGATCGTAGTCCAGGCCTTTCAGGTTTAAGGCGATCCGCACCCGGTAAGCAGCCGACGAGCGGAAATAGCCGTAAAGCGTCGTCATGTTACCTTCCTTGTGTTGGCTTTATTTGGGCTGATACTTCACGACTTGCTGATCGATGGTACCAAATATGTTGTTGCCATCTCGGTCAAACATCTCGATGCGCACCCGGTCGCCAAAGCGCATAAAGGGAGTTTTTACCTGGCCGTAGAGTATCTGCTCGACCATGCGCACTTCGGCCAAGCAGCTATAGCCTACGCCGCCGTCAGCCACCGGCTTTCCAGGGCCGCCATCGGGGTCTGGGTTGGAAACAGTACCCGAACCAATCACAGCGCCCGCGCCGAGGTAGCGGGTCTTGGCCGCATGGGCAACCAGCTGTGGAAAGCTGAAAATCATATCGGGACCCGCTTCTGGCTCGCCAAACTTCTCATCATTCAGGTGCACGGTCAGCGGCAGGTGCACTTTGCCTTCTTGCCAAGCATCGCCCAGTTCGTCTGGAGTCACCGCGATGGGCGAGAAAGCAGAGGCGGGCTTGGCTTGGAAAAAGCCGAAGCCCTTCGCCAGCTCGCCTGGAATGAGGCCGCGCAGGCTGACATCGTTGACCAGCATCACCAGTTTAATGTGCTTGGCGGCTTCCTCGGGAGTGACGGCCATCGGCACGTCATCGGTAATAACCGCGATCTCACCTTCAAAGTCGATGCCATGCTCTTCACTGACCGCTTCGATATCTTCGGTGGGCGCCAGGAAGCAGTCGCTACCCCCCTGGTACATAAGCGGATCGGTCCAGAAGGTTTCGGGCATCTCAGCGTTACGCGCCTGACGTACCAGCTGGACATGGTTTAGATAGGCGGAGCCGTCGGCCCACTGATAGGCACGCGGTAACGGGGAGTGAAGCGCACGCTGGTCAAGCTCAAAAGCACCGTCGGCATTGCCATTGTTTAGCTGCCCATAGCGTTCTTCAAGCTGAGGGCTAACGGCTTCCCAGCTTTCAAGGGCCGCTTGAAGTGTGGGAGCAATATCAACAGCGCTTACGGCACGGGCGAGGTCGCGAGAGACGATGATAAGTTCGCCATCGCGGCCTTTGTTAAGTGTTGCAAGTTTCATGGGCATTCAATCCTTGTCGTCAGGGGGCGATAAGTTTTACGGCTGGTTTGGGTTGAAGTGCGAACGCAGCGTTGACCAAACATCCACATAGTCACGTTGGCGGAAGTCAGCCTCCAGAGCCGCAGGGGTTGGGTGGAATAAGTAGCGGCTTTCAAACATGAAGGCCAATGTATCGCCTATGAAGTGTGGCTTCAGCTCCGCGTTGGAAGCTTTCTCAAATGTCTCAGCATCCGGGCCGTGGGGTGACATTGAGTTGTGCAGGCTGGCACCGCCTGGAGTAAAGCCTTCTGCTTTCGCATCGTACTCGCCATGAATAAGCCCCATAAACTCGCTCATCAGGTTGCGATGGAACCAGGGCGGTCTGAAAGTGTTCTCGGCAACCATCCAGCGCGGCGGGAAAATCACAAAATCAAGATTGGCCATTCCCGGCGTATCGGAGGGGGACGTTAATACGGTGAAGATTGACGGATCCGGGTGGTCGAAGCTCACTGTGTTGATGGTGTTGAAGTTGGCGAGATTATATTTATACGGCGCGCAGTTGCCGTGCCACGCCACCACATCTAACGGCGAATGGTTGAGCTTTGTTTCCCAGAAGCGACCAGAGAACTTAGCGACTAAGCGATAATCACCTTCCAGGTCTTCATAGGCTGCCACCGGGCTTTGGAAGTCTCGCGGGTTGGCTAAACCGTTAGCCCCAATGGGGCCGAGGCCGGGTAGTTCTAGAGGGCTGCCGTAGTTCTCACAAATATACCCCCGCGCAGCGTCAACACCCTGTGCTTTACGCACTTGGAACTTCACGCCGCGAGGAATAACGGCAATCTCACCGTTATCAATCTCGAGTTCACCAAACTCGGTGCGTAGACGAATAGCCCCCATCTGCGGAACGAAGAGCAGTTCGCCATCTGCGTTGTAGAAAAAGCGTTCAGTCATGTCTGCATTGAACGTATAAACATGCACACCCACACCGGCCTGAGTGGCCGCATCCCCGTTCACTGCAATGGTAAACAGGCCATCGATAAAGTCAGTCGGTGCATCCGGTATCGCAACCGGGTCCCAGCGCATTTGGTTGGGGTCCGCCGCTGGCTTCTCTAATGGGGATGTGTGTACGTTGCTATTTTCCAGTGGCTGATACGCGCTCTGAACAACTGAAGGGCGAATGCGATAAAGCCAGCTACGAAAGTTTTGATGCCGAGGCGCAGTGAATGCGGAACCAGTGAGTTGTTCAGCATATAAGCCGTAAGCACACTTTTGCGGTGAGTTTTGCCCAATTGGCAGTGCACCCGGCAGCGCTTCGCTTGAAAAGTGGTTATGGAAACCGTTCTGATATTGCAATTGTTCAGTCATTGTTAAGACCTGCTGTGTTTGGACGTTACTTAAATAAATCTAAGACTTATAAACATAGACGCGGCGATTAATCACCATCACCCACCGCATGGGAAATGGCTGCTTCTAGCACGGTTTGATCGCCGATATGATTAGCCAGTAACAAGATCAAACGGGCATTGATGCGCTCACTCTCTGCCTCGCTGCGGTTGCGATGTAGCGCGGTGAGTGCCGCGTAAAAGGCGTCCGGATCAGTGAAGTTGGGATTTAATTCAAGCCTTGGCATGGCAACGCTCCTGAAAGGTCGTGTCAGCGGTACCCGCAAGATAAACGCCCAGCGCGCGGTCTAATGCATCTTCAACCTGGTGGGCAGTGACGGTGTGCCAGCGAGCAGTAACGTGCTGGTCAGGACGGATAAGGTATCCGCCACCAGCTTTGAGGCCGTAGCGTTGCGTCACTAGCCCTTCGGTATCGTCTATCACGGTGGTGCGCGGTAGAGCGCCAAACTCATCCGGAGCTGGGCCAACCACCACAAGGCGTAAGTCAGTGTGGCGATCTAACAGCTCGCTTAGCTCTCTTAACGGCGCAGTGGCGTGACCGTCATCAAGACGGCCATCGAGTAGCAGTACAAAACCATTACCAAACTGGTTGAGTAGCCAAGCGTTCTGCTCGCCCAGGCGAATGGGGGCGTCCTTAGCCGAGCTACCAGGGCGCAGTTCGCTTGGGCCACCATCAACATCGGGCGTATTAAGCGGTGAGCTATCGTAGCGACACGGCATGGAAAGGCGGCCGCTGTTGACTAGGCTACGTGCGAAGGCATGTTTCTCCGCCAGCTCCAGCGTCACATCGCGGAATACCTTGCTGATATGGCTCTTCGGGGTAATAAAGTCGGTGGCGCGAGTAGAGTTAAGCAGGTTTTCTGTCGCACCGTGCTGGCGCTCGGTGTTATACGTGGACAAGAGTGTTTTTGGCGCCTGGGCTTTGAGAACACGCGCTAGTTTCCAGGCTAAGTTCTCCACACCCTGGAGGGCGCCGTTGGCACCTCTGGCGCCAAAGGGGGATACCTGATGAGCTGCGTCGCCCATAAATATCACGCTGTGATGAATGAAGTTATCCATCTTGCGGCAGCGAAAGGTGTAGACACTGGCCCACTCAAGCTCAAACTCCACGTCCGGGCCAAGCATCGCCTGCACGCGCGGGCGAATGTTCTCTTCTTTCTTTTCTTCTTCCGGGTCAGCGTCCCAGCCTAGCTGGAAGTCGATACGCCACACATTGTCGGGTTCTTTGTGCAGCAGCACCGATTGATTGGGATGGAAGGGCGGATCAAACCAAAACCAGCGCTCTGTCGGGAAATCAGCCTTCATCACCACATCCGCAATCAGGAAGCGGTCTTGAAATACCTGGCCTTTGCAGTCAAGGCCTAGCATGTCGCGGATGCGGCTGTTGGCACCATCCGAAACAAGCAGATAGTCACAGGTCAGTGAGTAGTCACCATCCTGAGTCGACACCTTGATGGCGGTGCTATCAGGCTGAGCATCAACATCAATGACCTTATGTTTCCAGCGCAGATCAATTTGCTCAGCAAAGTCGTGAGCGCGATTGACCAGAAACTCTTCAAAGTAATACTGCTGCAAGTTAATAAAAGCGGGAATGCGGTGGCCATCTTCTGGCAGCAGGTTGAAGTCATAGACTTCGCGGTCTTGGAAAAAGACGCGGCCATGTTGCCAAGTGACGCCTTTTTCAAGCATCGGCTCGACGCAGCCTAAACGGTCAATAATTTCCAGTGAACGCTTGGCAAAGCACAATGCCCGCGACCCCACGCTAACGGTATTGTTGTCGTCCAGGACAATCGAGTGAATGCCTTGCTGAGCCAAATCGATAGCGGCGGCGAGGCCGCTAGGTCCGGCACCGACAATCACCACCGGATAATGGCGAACATCTTGAACATCAAGCTCAGGCGGGCGTCGGTAAGGATAGACAGGATTTTTATAGGTTGTTGGCATCTATTACTCCCCTGCAGCTGTCGGGTGAATGACACCCGACAGCTGGGCATGATCAGTGGGTGTCTCTAGTTAGCACTTACTGATTTTCGACGGCGTCCTGCAGGGAGTGCCACATGGCAGTATCGCGCTCTGCCGTCCAGATACGTGGATCTGGATATTCGCCACCTGCTTCGTCGTAGCAGCGAGTGATATCGAAAGGCACGCAGTGATCAAAGATGACCCAGTGGCCATACTTAGGCTTCAGAACCGCGTAGGTCTCGGCGTAGCACTCGGAGAGTGATTTACCCGCTGCTTTGCCTGCTTTGACGCTGCCATACATATCGCTCAAGAAGTCGCGGGTGCCCTGAATGGCTTCCTGACACTGTTCGGCAGTTTGCAACGCATCGCCACGGCCGGGTACCAGTTTCTGGGGCTGCATGGCCTGTAGGCGATCGAGCGTAGCAGGCCAGTCCTCGTGGTAAGCATCACCGGTATAAGGGGTGGCGCCATACTCAACGAGGTCACCGGAAAACATGACTTTTTCTTTCGGTAACCAGACGACGGTGTCGCCCTTGGTGTGTCCACGGCCAAGATGAATGATCTGCACCTCACGCTCACCCATAAACACCGTCAGCTTTTCCTGGAAGACGATGGTTGGCCAAGTCAGGCCAGGCACAGAATCGACCCCTTTGAACAAGCGGGGGAAGCGGCCAACCTCGGACTCATAATCTTGCTGACCACGCTCGACAATCAGGTCATAGGTGCTCTGGCTCGCGTAGATATTCTCGGCATCGTATGCGGATGCGCCGAGAACACGCACGGCATGGTAATGGGTCATGACCACATGCTTAATCGGTAGGTCAGTCACCTCGCGGATACGGCGGATAACGTCCTGGGCCATGATCGGCGTTGCCTGGGTGTCGATGACCATTACGCTGTCATCGCCAATCACTATGCCCGTATTGGGGTCACCTTCAGCCGTGTAAGCATAGAGCCCCTCTGCCAGCTTAGTGAAACTGATCTGTTTCTCTTCGGTATCGGCATGGGACGCGAATTTCTTACTCATGGTATCTCCAGTGCTAACAGGGTGGTTCAGCTGTTTATTGGATTGTTGTATGCCATGAGGATAGTTTCTAATGAAACTAAATGTCCAGCGCTCTATAGGCGAGTCAGCCGTTCTTGTGCATGAAATCGACAATAAATCCCAATGAATCAGATGATTATTGCAATATAATACCTAAGTATAATAATTAAAATCAGCAAATTAGTTGCATAAGAGAGTATCTATCGGCACTGTTCTGGCTAATGCTGACAGGGCTTGCCCTGAGCATTGGCAACCTAACGCTGATGACATTTTTGGTTGATAAAGGCCAGTAAACGGTGAGTCGTTTTAGTTGAAATAGCGTTATTGAATGGAGCCAAGAGGACTCTCTTCCTCAAGGTGGTCAGTATGATAGGCGCGTTGCTGGTGTCTATATTCCCAGCTATGGTGCTGATTTTTATCATCACCCCCTGATTAAGCGGTGGCTCTAGGAGAAGCACAATGACGATGGATAAAGCAGCAAGCGATACTCCTCTGGAGTCTTCAGCCAGGGCAGAGCTGGATCTCAACCAGTTTTTACCCTACCAACTTAACCGTTTAGCTGACCGAATCAGCCAGGCGCTAGAGAAGCTTTATGCCGAGTCTTATGACCTCAATATTGCTCAGTGGCGTGTACTTGCGTGGCTTAGCCACTGTGATGATTTAACCGCTAAGAAGGTGTGTGCCTACACCAATATGGATAAGGCGCGCGTGTCTCGGGCTATTCAGTCGCTGGAAGAGCGTGGGCTGATAAGCCGCACGCCATCCCAGCAAGATCAGCGACTGCATGACTTACATCTGACCGAGGTAGGGCAAGCGCTACTTAATCAACTCGTGCCCGAAGCGCAGGCGTGGGAAGCCGACCTAGTGTCTACCCTCAGCGTTGGTGAATATCGTGACTTGCTCAATACCATGCGCAAGCTTGAGCGGCAGTTGGAGAGAATTGGTTAACAGCGTGACACCCTACAGACAAGCCAAGATGGCAGAAGATACCTCTATGTCGATATCCCTATGTCGATACCCCTATATCGACACCCCTGTCGTCACTGGTGTGTCATTGATGGGCAAGAAAATGTGATTTGTGTAACAAAAGGCTAGGTTAAAAATTATTCCCCAATAGCCATTGATAGTGACTCAGAGAGGCTGCTTTTGTAAAAATAAATATCTGTAAATTAAGAACTATATGGAGTTTGATACTTAAGTATTAGCATCTATTGGTCGATGGGTTGTTGCATGACCCAGGTATCTGTAGGCATTGTGATAAATAACGTGATTCACTAGATTTTAAAAAGATAAAAATAAAGTATCATGTTTTGCGCTTCGACTTCGTGACGACCAGAGGAAAGAAAAGTGAATAAAACAACAAACCTGATGATTGGCGCTATCGCCGCCGCAACGCTGAGCACTACCGCCTTGGCCCAAACGACCATCACCGTGAGTACCTGGGCAGGCCCCAATCACGGCATTAACACCATCGTTTGGCCAACCTGGAAAGCGTGGATTGAAGAAGCCACAGAAGGCCGTGTAACAGTAGAAGTGATACATGACATGGGGCCCCCAGCGTCACAAATGGAGATGGTCGCTGATGGTATCGCTGATGCCACCTGGGTTTTTCATGGCTATAACACTGGCCGCTTTCAGTTAACCAAGCTGCCGGAGTTTCCTACCTTTCAAGAATTTTCGTCAGAAAATGCCTCCAGTGCCTATTGGCACACACACCAAGAGTACTTGGCAGCCGCGGGTGAACACCGTGGCGTAGATGTTGTGGCTGCTGGTGTCCACGGGCCTGGCTGGATCTTCAGCAGCGAGCAGTATGAAACCTTAGAAGACCTTAAGGGCAAGCGTATTCGCGTTGGCGGTGGCGTGATGGGGGATCTCTCCAATGCCCTAGAGCTAACCGGTGTCGCCTTGCCGCCCACAGGCGTTTATGAAGCGGGTTCTCAGGGCGTTATCGATGGAGCCATGCTTGTTCCAGAAGGGCTGCGTAGCTTCCGTGTCGCAGAGATTTTCCCCTATACCCTCACGGTAGACGGCGGTTTCTACCGCGGCAGCTTCACTATCGTTGTCAATCCGATGATCTGGGATGAAATGTCGCCCGAAGATCGTGAAGCCGTTGAGTCCGTCTCTGGTGAGCGGTTGTCTCGCCTGTTTGGTTACATGATGGATGTCGTGGATGTCCGGGGCGTCGACTTTGCCGAAGAGCTTGGTCATACCTTTACCGAACTCGGCGATGAAGATCTCAATACGCTGAAAAGCATGAGTGACAGCATGATCGCTGAGTGGGCTGAGTCTGTTTCAGAAAACCGCAACGTTGATGCGATGGCCGCTATCGAGTTCTATCGTGAGCAGCTTGTTGCTGCAGCGGAAGAAGAGAGCGTCAGTAGCCTGGTACCAGATGAATTTGTGTCTGGCGAATCACTACCAGACGACACACAGTAACCCCCACTGGCGCTAGTTGGAGAGTGACCATGCAAACCCAAATGGCACGTGCTACGCGCGTTAGTCGGGTTCTGCAGCTGATGTTAGAGGGGGTGGCTGGCGCTACCCTCTTTGGCATGATGCTGTTGACCACTGCTGACGTAGGCGGCCGCTACTTTTTTAATTCCCCCATTCTAGGTGCTGTTGAATTAACCCAGCTGATGTTGGCGGCATTGGTATTTCTGTCGCTGCCAGTCGTTTGTTGGCGACAAGAGCATGTCAGTGTTGACCTGCTTGATGCGGTGTTCCCTGCAAAATTTATCTGGCTACGTGAGGTGATCGTCAATCTGATCGTAACGGCGGCTCTTTGGGTAATGGCGCAACGTGTATGGGCGCTGGCAGAGCGAGCTTTTTCATGGGGAGATGTGACGGAGTTTTTGCGTATTCCCTATGGCTATCTGATCGGGCTGATCGCCATCATACTCGCACTTTCAGCACTCCTGACTCTTATCCGAGCCGCTTTTTATCTGCTTGAAGGGCTAAAGGTAATCGAAAAAGGTGGCCCGTTGAGCAAAGGAGAGTCCCATGACTGAGGCGTTGTACGGTTTCGCAGTATTGCTGATACTCGTATTCTTGCGTGTGCCGCTGGCGTTCGCGATGGGAATCGTTGGTTTCGCAGGGTTCTATCTATTAACGGGCAACTGGAATGCGGCCGAAGCAATGGCGGCGCGCCGAGTAGTTGATACCGCCATGGATTATGGCCTGTCGGTGATTCCATTGTTCATTCTCATGGGCAACTTTGTTTCTCATGCAGGCCTATCTGATGCCCTGTTTCGAGCCTCAAATGGTTTTCTAGGTCACCGCAAGGGTGGTCAGGCAATGGCGACCATCGTCGCTTGCGGTGGTTTTAGCGCGATATGCGGATCGAGCTTAGCAACTTGTGCCACTATGGGCCGAGTCGCCATGCCGCAAATGCGCAAATATGGCTATAAGGATTCACTGGCTGCCGCTTCCATCGCGGCGGGTGGCACCTTGGGCATTTTGATACCGCCCAGCGTCATGCTAGTGATTTATGGGATCTTGACCGAAACCAGTATTCGCGAGCTTTTTGCCGCTGGTTTTATCCCCGGCATTCTTGGCATCTTTCTTTATATTGGCGCCATCAAGTGGGTGCTTTGGCGTGACCCCTCCGCTGGCCCTGCGGCAGAGAAAGTGCCATGGTCAGAACGGGTCAAGGCACTCAAAAGCGTCGGCAGTACGCTAGCACTGTTTGTACTCGTGATTGGCGGTATTTATCTAGGGGTGTTTACACCTACGGAAGCAGCCGGTATCGGTGCAATGGGCGCTTTCTTAATCGCGCTAATGCGTCGGGCGCTGACTCCACAAGTGTTAATGAACGTGTTAATGGACACTGTGCGTACCACTGCGATGCTGTTTGCTGTGGTGCTAACGGCGCTGATTTTCGCCAACTTTATCAACCGTGCGGGACTGCCTGGCGACCTGCTGGCATTGGTTAATGGCCTGAATGTTGCGCCTTTTGTGGTCATTTTGGTGATTATCGCAATCTATGTCGTACTGGGTTGTGTGTTTGAAAGCATGTCGATGCTGCTGCTCACCGTACCGGTATTTTTCCCGGTCGTCGCGGGGCTGGGTTACGACTTGGTGTGGTTTGGCATTCTGGTCGTTATCGTCATTGAGATTAGCCTGATAACACCTCCCGTCGGTATGAACGTGTTCGTATTGCGAGCCGTATTGCCGGATGTATCTACAGGCACGATCTTCCGCGGAGTGACCCCGTTTTGGGTTGCGGGAACGATACGCGCACTGTTAGTGCTTATCTTCCCTGCGATCGTGCTTTTCCTACCGCGACTGATGTATTAAAACGACGTTATTAATACGGTTCTATTAAGCTCCTCGCTAAACAAACGGATGACAGAGCGTACGCCCTGTCATCCGTTTTTTGTTGTTTACTTGTTTGTCAGGTTTATCGGCTGAGCCGTTACTGCCGTTTAGCGACCAGCGTCAAGATGTCGTAGCTGGCGACTAGTTCATCATGTTGATTGGTCACTGCCACGTCCCACATCACCACGCCTTGCGGGTGGCCGTCGGGAGATGCTCGACCCTGGTCAATCTTACGCTTACAGGTGAGGCGGGCGCGGATGGTGTCGCCAACCAGCACCGGCGTAATAAAGCGCAGCGTATCCAGGCCGTAGTTCGCCAGTACGGGACCTTCGCCTGGGTAAACGAACAAGCCAGCGGCTGCCGACAGCACAAAGTAGCCGTGGGCAATGCGTTGGCCAAATTGGGTCTCTTTGGCGGCAATGTCGTCGAAGTGCATGTAGAAGTGGTCGCCGGACAGGCAGCCAAAATTGACGATGTCGGCTTCAGTAACGGTGCGGCGGTGGGTTAACAGCGACTCGCCAACCTGCAGGTCATCGAAATGGCGGCGGAACGGATGGATATCGTTCTCGATCACTTTCGCGCCACGTACATACTCCCCTGTGACTGCCGCGAGCATGGTCGGAGAGCCCTGGATAGCGGTGCGTTGTAGGTAGTGGTGAACAGCACGAATGCCACCAAGCTCCTCGCCACCGCCTGCGCGGCCGGGTCCGCCATGCTTAAGCATCGGTAGCGGAGAGCCGTGACCAGTGGACTCCTTAGCTGCCTGGGCATCCAAAATCTGCAGGCGTCCATGCTGGGCGGCCAGTACAGGGATCATTTCAGCAGCAATAGCGGGGTCTTTGGTGGTCAGCGTGGTTACCAAGCTACCCTTGCCCTTAGCGGCGATAGTCAAGGCTTCGTCAATGCCGCGATAGGGCATTAGCGTGGCGACGGGACCGAAAGCTTCAATGTCGTGGGCGCCGCCGTCGTTCAGTGGCTGGCGGTTGATCAGTAAGTGAGGAGAGATGAACGCGCCGTTTTCCACCTCCTGGCCAACAGGTTTGAAGCTGCCGTCTCTGCCAAAGACGCACTCACTGGTTTCTAGCAGCTGTTCGATCGCATGATTAACGTCTCTCAACTGGTCACGGGAAGAGAGTGCCCCCATGCGCACGCCTTCTTGGTGAGGGTCGCCAACCACGATGTTGGCAAGGCGTGCCGTGATTGTGTCTGCCAATGCATCGAGATGCTCGGCGGGCACTAAAATGCGCCGGATCGCGGTACATTTCTGGCCTGACTTGGCGGTCATCTCTTTAACGACTTCTTTGGCAAAGATCTCGAACTCGGCGTCTTGCGGGCTAATATCTGGCGCCATAATCGCGCTGTTGAGTGAGTCTGCTTCGGCGTTGAACGGAATGCTCTTGGCCATGATGTTCGGATGGCTTTTCAGCATTAGGGCGGTGCTTGCCGAGCCGGTAAAGGTGACAAAGTCCTGCTCATCCAGATGGTCGAGTAGGTCGCCGGCTCCACCAATCACCAGTTGCAGTGCACCCTCTGGTAGCAGGCCCGAATCGTTGATGACGCGCACAGCGGCTTCGGTTAGATAGCTCGTCGCAGTGGCCGGTTTAAAGATACACGGCATGCCTGCCAGAAAAGCGGGCGCGAACTTCTCCAACATACCCCAGATAGGAAAGTTGAACGCATTAATATGTACCGAGACGCCGCGGCGGGGTACCAGAATGTGGGTACCGTTAAAGTGGTTCTCTTTGCCTAATTGTGCCACTGGGCCTTCGTGGGCCACATTGCCGGAGGGCAATTCTTTACGACCAGTGGAAGCGTAAGTGAATAGGGTGCCAAAACCACCGTCGATGTCGATCCAGGAGTCGGCCTTGGTGCAGCCGGTATGGTGAGAGATGGCATAGAGCTCACGCTTACGCTCTTGGATATAGGCGGCCAGCGCCTTAAGAATGGCGGCACGCTGCTGGAAATCCAGTGCCAGAATGTTCTTCACACCGGTGTTGCGGGCGTACGCCACTGCTTCGCGGAAATTGATCTCTTCTTGGTGGGTATGCGCAACGGTGGTGCCGTTAATAGCGCTGATAAGGGCTTTGGACTCGGTTTGTCCGAACCACTGGCCTGCGATGTAACTTTGCAAAACTGGCATTGTGTGTTCTCCCGCCTGTCTTGTGGGTATAAGGATAAACAAAGCCGACGAGGTCGCCGGCTTGGAAGTAGGTGGGCTAGGGGTTATACCTCGTCAAAATCGAGCACAACCTTGCTGCTGATCGGGTAGCACTGGCAGGACAGTACGTAGCCGGCATCTATTTCGTAATCTTCCAGGGCGTAGTTGGCGTCCATTTCCACCTCACCTTCAATCACTTTTGACTTACAGGTGGAGCACACGCCGGCCTTACATGAGAACGGCAGGTCGGCGCCGTGTTCGTTACTCGCGTCAAGAATATTCTGGGTATTGCGGGGCAGGTTATATTCGATAGTGCGGCCGTCGATAATTACCTTGATATGTGAAGTTTCAGCCTCAAGCTGATCGGCTCTGGCCGCCTGGCGGCGTTTGGCACCTGCTGTTGGCAAGCCAGTAGTGAACAGCTCAAAGTGCACCTTCTCCTTTGGCATTCCATGTTGGCTCAGGACGTCGCGCACGATCTCGGTCATCTCGTGCGGGCCACAGATAAACGCGGCGTCGAGCTTGGGCACGTCTACCCAGCGGTCAAACAGGGCGTTGCACTTATCGGCGTCGATACGACCGTTGTAAAGATCGATTTCATGCTGCTCGCGGCTAAACACATAGATGATATTGAGGCGTTCGAGATAGCGATCCTTGAGATCCTGCAAGCGCTCACGAAACAGTGTGCCCGTGGTGGAGCGGTTGCCATAAATCACCGTAAAACGACTTTTTGGCTCGCTTTCCAACGTAGTGGAAACAATCGACATAATGGGGGTGACGCCGCTGCCTGCGGTCACTGCCAGATAGTGCCCTTCACGACTGGGGTCGAGAGGCACGAAGAACTTACCCTGAGGCGGCATTACTTCCAATTGCTCCCCAGGCTGCAGTTGCTGGTTGGCAAAGGTAGAGAAGCTACCACCTGGCACCAGCTTGACGGCGACTCTTAGCTCATGTTCGTGAACGCCGGTGCAAATCGAGTAGGAACGACGGACATCCTCACCTTCGATGTCGCGGCGCAGTGTCAGGTACTGCCCTTGGGTAAAGCGAAAGGCGTCTAGCAGGTCGTCGGGAATATCGAAAGCAATGGAAACGGCATCATGGGTTTCCTTGCGTACATCCTTGACGGTCAGGGGGTGAAATCGGCTCATGGGAAATGGTCTCGTCGTTTTACAGGCACTTGAAATAATCGAAAGGCTCCAGGCAATCGCGGCAGCGGTAGAGCGCCTTGCAAGCCGTAGAACCGAATTCGCTGACGCGTTCGGTTGTGTTGCTGCCACATAACGGGCAGGGCACTACCGGGTCAGACTGGCCCGTCAGGCTGCGCTTGCTGGCGCTCCCTACCGGCGGCGCGATGCCGTAAGCGCGCAATTTTTCGCGCCCAGCGTTGGTCAGCCAATCGGTGGTCCAGGCGGGTGACAGGCGGCGCTGAATCAGCGGGTCTGGGTAGCCAGCGGCCACCAGCGCTTCATGAATATGCTGTTCGATAACTTCTGTCGCCGGGCAGCCGGAGTAGGTGGGGGTCACATTGACCGTCAAGCGACCGTCCACCCAGTCGATAGCGCGCACAATTCCCAGCTCAACTACGCTAACCACCGGCACTTCTGGGTCTGGCACTTCCTGAAGTACTGCCAGCACAGCGCCGACATCACCTTGCTCACCGGCGGGTGGCAGTCCGCGCCGGTCGCTGCCAATCAAGTCACTGGAAGGCCAGTCATCAGACCTGTTATCGATAAGCCCATCACTGCCAGGAGCTGGCGGTGGGTTACCAGACGGTTGCATCGGGATATGCCCTCGGCAGGTATTGCATTTCCGCCAATAGAAAGCCCAGGTGCTCGGTGTGATGGCCGACTTTGCCGCCGGTATACATCCAGGCGTCGTAGGAAGGCCGCTCAAGCGTGGCTTCCTCAAGCACCTCTTCCACCGTCGCTTTCCAGCGAGCGGCAATGGTTTCAGGGGCAGGCGCGATACCAGCCTCTATCATGGCCTGATCAATCTCGTCGACCTGCAGTAGCTCGCCGGTGAACTGCCAGAGGTTGTCGAGTGCGCGCTGCATACGGGCGTGGCTTTCTTCGGTGCCATCGCCAAGGCGAATCACCCATTCAGAGGAGCGGCGGAGATGGTACGTTGCTTCTTTGAGCGACTTGGCAGCCACTTCGGCAATTCGCGGGTCGCTGGACTCGGTCAAGCTATCCAGTAGATGAACGTGCCAAGCATCGAACAAAAACTGACGTCCCATGATGTCGGCAAAGTCACCGTTGGGCTGCTCGGTGATCAACAGATTACGAAAGTCCTGGGCATCGCGGCGAAAGGCCAGATGATCGGCATCGATCTCGTCGGTCGCCATCAGTTCAGAAGCATAGTCAAGCCAGTTGCGTGCTTGCCCGAAGAGATCGAGCCCTACATTCATTAAGGCCAGCTCTTCTTCCAACGCCGGCGCCTTGCCGCATAACTGTGCGTGGCGCTGACCCAGTACTAACGCGTTGTCGCCAAGGCGTAGTAGGTAGTCAGTCAGCGGTGCTTGCGTTTTTTGAGCCGCGTTTTTCAGAGCAGTATTTTTCAGGGCCATGTTCTGCATGACAGCCTCCCTTACATGTGGCCGACTTCTTTCGGCAGTTTGTAGAAGGATGCGTGGCGATAGACCTTGTCATTAGACGGGTCAAACAGCGGTTCTTTCTCATCGGGAGAAGACGCGGTGATTTCGCTGGCCGGAACCACCCAGATGCTCACTCCTTCGTTACGCCGGGTGTAAAGCTCACGGGCATTTTCGATTGCCATGCTGCGATCAGCGGCGTGTACGCTGCCGACGTGCTTGTGGTTAAGGCCGTGCTTGCTGCGGATAAAAACTTCGAAGAGGGGCCAGTCAGCCATGAGAGATGCCTCAGTGGTCAGAGGAGTCTCGCGAGACTCCCTATTGTTCTAAAAAATAGTGTTTTAAAAGTCGGGTCTAAAAATCAGACGTTGCCAGTTCAGGCGGCTTTGCGTTGACGCTTGGCGGCATAAGCCACGGCGGCTTCGCGCACCCAGGCACCGTTATCAATGGCGCTGCGACGTGCTTCGACACGCTCGCGGTTGCAGGGGCCGTTGCCTTTCACGACGTCAAAGAATTCCTGCCAGTCGATTTCACCAAACTCATAGTGACCGGTCTCTTGGTTATATTTGAGATCCGGGTCTGGAGCGGTGCAGCCCAGCAGCTCTAGCTGCGGTACGGTTTGGTCGAGGAAGCGCTGGCGTAACTCATCGTTGCTGTGACGCTTAATCTTCCAGGCCATCGACTGGGCGCTGTTGGGTGAGTTTTCGTCAGATGGCCCGAACATCATTAGCGATGGCCACCAAAAGCGGTTGATGGAGTCCTGCACCATGGCTTTTTGGTCGTCGGTGCCCTCTTGCATCATGGTCAGCAGAATTTGATAACCCTGGCGCTGATGGAAGCTCTCTTCCTTGCACACGCGAACCATGGCGCGGGCGTAGGGGCCGTAAGAGGTGCGCTGTAGCGGCACTTGATTGACGATGGCTGCACCGTCGACCAGCCAGCCGATAGTGCCCATGTCCGCCCAGTTGAGCGTTGGGTAGTTGAAGATGCTGGAGTACTTGGCGCGCCCATCGTGAAGTTTGTCGATCTCTTCGTCACGATCGGCCCCCAGGGTTTCCATAGCGCTATAGAGGTACAGGCCGTGACCCGCCTCATCCTGAATCTTGGCCATTAGCTGTAGCTTGCGCTTAAGGGTTGGTGCACGTGTCAGCCAGTTACCTTCCGGCAGCATACCGACGATCTCTGAGTGCGCGTGTTGGGAGATCTGACGGATCAGCGTCTTACGGTAGGCGTCCGGCATCCAATTCTTGGGTTCTATTTTAATTTCGTCATTGATGCGCTCCTGGAACTGGCGTTCCTCAGGGCCCATCTCATCAAGCGTTTTGAGTTTGTTAGAACCGGTTTCAACGAGCTGCGCGTACATAAGACCTCCGCGGCGTCGGACTATCAGGGAGTGTGATTTATCTTGCTTGAAGTATAGTGACACAAAATATTTTATCAATAACTATTTTTGTGTGTCACTTTAAGACTTTGTGATTATGTATAAATTAAATATTATTGATTTATAAGGAAAAAAAGATTCGGCATAAGTGATTCTTAATGCTCTCTATTTTTTAATAAAAGCAGGTTATTTAAAGTGAAAAAGCCCTTGCAGGGGGGCTGCAAGGGCGTGGCTCTAATAGCGCTATCTATGGCAATACTAGCGTAGATCCTTGACGCGTCTGGCCTTGCCTAGCGAACGCATTACGCTCTCTACTTGGCACACTTCAACCTGAGTGCTAATGCCGATGTACGTCTTGATGGCGTGCTGAAGCTGTTTCGCTGCTTGTTCACAGGCTGTTGGATCGCGGGCGATGTCATGATGACTCGCTTCTACCCGCACAAGCACCATGTCCATATTGCCTTGGCGACTAACTTCGATCTCATAGTGGGGTGACAGCGACGCGATCTTGAGCAGTTGCTCTTCGATCTGGGTGGGGAACACATTGACGCCGCGAATGATCAGCATGTCGTCGCTGCGGCCAGTGATTTTGTCGATGCGGCGCATGGGGCGCGCGGTGCCCGGCAGCAAACGGGTCAGGTCGCGGGTGCGGTAACGAATCACTGGCAGGCCTTCTTTGGTCAAGGTGGTGAACACCAGCTCGCCGTATTCGCCGTCTGGCAGTACATCACCACTGACCGGATCGATGATCTCGGGGTAGAAATGATCTTCCCAGATGGTTGGGCCATCTTTGGTTTCCAGGCACTCCATGCCCACGCCCGGGCCCATTACTTCAGAGAGGCCGTAAATATCCAGGGCGTCGATGCCCAAGCGCTGCTCCAAGGCCGTGCGCATGCTATCGGTCCAGGGTTCGGCGCCGAAAATGCCGGTGCGCAGGGGCAGCGTGCGTGGATCGATGCCTTGGCGCTCCATCTCGTCAGCGATGTTGAGCATATAAGACGGCGTGACCATGATGATATCCGGCTGGAAATCACGAATTAACTGAACCTGTTTCTCAGTCTGGCCCCCCGACATGGGGATCACCGCGCAGCCCAGCCGCTCGGCACCGTAATGGGCACCCAGCCCGCCGGTAAACAGGCCGTAGCCATAGGCCACATGTACCTTGTCATTACGGCTGCCACCAGCGGCGCGGATCGAACGCGCCACCACATCGGACCACACATAAATATCCTTCTGGGTGTAGCCCACCACGGTGGGTTGCCCAGTGGTGCCGCTGGAAGCGTGAATGCGCACAATCTCGCTCATCGGTGTGGCCAACATGCCAAACGGATAGTTGTCGCGCAAATCGGCCTTGGTGGTGAACGGCAGTTTGGCGAGATCGTCAAGCGACTGAATATCGTCAGGATGTACGCCAGCCTTGTCGAATGACTGGCGGTAGAACGGCACGTTGTCGTAAGCGTGCTGCAAACTCCACTTCAGGCGCTTGACCTGAGTGGCGCGCAGCTCGTCGACGCTGGCGGTTTCCAAAGGGTCGAGAGTCGCAGTGTCGATACGCGTAGCGGGCTGATTCATCAGGAGTCTCCGGTCAAGCAAGTTATTATTGAGTTACGTTTTATAAGCTGTAGTCAGTGGTGAGAGGCTTATAAGCGCTCAATGATCAGAGCAATGCCCTGTCCGACACCGATACACATGGTGCATAGCGCAAAGCGCCCTTGCCGACGTTCGAGTTCATGCAGGGCGGTGGTCACCAATCGAGCGCCGCTCATGCCCAGCGGGTGGCCGAGTGCAATGGCGCCTCCGTTGGGGTTGACGTGTTCGGCATCGTCGCTCAGTCCCAGGTCACGCATGACCGCCAAGGCTTGAGCAGCAAAGGCTTCATTGAGTTCGATAACGTCCATTTGGCCGAGGGTAAGCCCGGTCTGGGCGAGTACCTTACGGGTAGCGGGGGAGGGGCCGAACCCCATAATGCGCGGCTCCACGCCAGCGGTGGCCATACCCACTACGCGCGCGCGCGGCGTGAGGCTGAAACGCTCAGCCTGCTCGGCAGATGCCAGCAGTAGCGCACAGGCGCCATCGTTAACCCCCGAGGCATTTCCCGCTGTCACACTACCGCCTTCGCGGAAGGGCGTGGGCAGCTTGGCAAGCTGCTCGGCGGTCGTAGTGGCGCGCGGGTGCTCATCGGTATCCACGATCAGCGGGTCTTGTTTGCGGCGGGGTATCTCGACGGGCACTATCTCTTCGCGCAGGCGGCCTGCTTCCATCGCGGCGGCGGTGCGCTGCTGACTGCGCAGTGCAAAGGCATCCTGATCTTGTCGAGAAATGCCAAACTGCTCAGCTACGTTTTCAGCGGTTTCGGGCATGGAATCCACGCCGAATTGAGCTTTCATAGCGCGATTGATGAAGCGCCAGCCGATGGTGGTGTCGAAAATATCAGCTTGGCGTGAAAAGGCTTGTTCGGCCTTGCCCATTACGAAGGGCGCCCGCGACATCGACTCGACCCCTCCAGCGATCATCAATCCCGCCTCGCCGGTTTTAATGGTGCGGGCGGCATTGCCTATCGCATCCATGCCTGAGCCGCACAGCCGATTAATGGTAGTGCCGGGCACCTCGACCGGCAGCCCTGCCAGCAGCGCGGACATGCGCGCCACGTTACGGTTATCTTCCCCGGCCTGGTTGGCGCAGCCGTAAAAGATATCGTCAATCAATGACCAGTCGACGCTTGGGTTGCGTTCCATCAGGGTGCGCATCGGAATGGCGCCCAGGTCATCGGCACGCAGGCTGGAGAGTGCGCCGCCGTAGCGGCCTATCGGGGTGCGAATGGCATCAATGATCAGCGCGTCTTTCATAGGTTATCTCCAGCAGCGGTATTTTCTGCGTCAGTATCTTCCAGGCGGCGTACGCTGCCGCGAATTTTGTAGGAACGCCCGCGGAACAGGGCAATGGTATCGCCGTGCTGATTGCGCAACGTAATGTCGTATATGCCGGTGCGCCCACGGCGACTGCGCTCTTCGGCGGTGGCGGTGATCTCGTCGCCTAGCTGACCAGGGCCGAGGTAGTCGATACTGCAGCCAGCGGCGACGGTGGCTTCATCGTAGCTGTTGCAGGCAAACGCAAAGGCGGAATCGGCCAGGGCAAACAGAAATCCGCCATGGCAGTTGCCGTGCCCCTGCACCATATCCTGGCGCACGGTCATGGTCAGTTCTGCAAAGCCGGGGGCGACACGGGTAATGCGCATGCCCAACCCTTGGCTGGCATGGTCGCGGGAAAACATCGCGTCGGCACAGGCTTCCGCCAGCTGTTGTGGGGTGAGTTGGGGATCACTCATGAAAGCTTTCCTCGCTCAAGGCGTTGCGCCGCAGCAGAAACGAGCTGCGATAGCGCTGTTCACCGTAGCTCTGCTGTAGATGCGTAAGGGTGCGGTGAACGAAGGGTAGGCCCAGTGAGTCTGCCCAGGCCAAGGGGCCGCGGGGGTAGTTGACGCCGGCCTGCATGGCCAAGTCGCCATCCTGAGCGCTGCAGACACCCTGGAGTACGGCGTCGGCAGCTTCATTGGCGAGCATAGCCACGCTGCGCAGTACCACCAGCCCTGGGGTATCGGTTAGCCAAGCTACGTCGATCCCCAGGCGTTGGAAGAACGCCGTTGCCAGTTGGCGGGCTTCAGGTGATGTGGTGTGGCTGGCAGCAAGTGCGATGGCGCTGGCGTTGCGGTAGTCCAGGCACAGGTCGAACAGGACCAGGGCGTTGAGCCCTTCATTGACCGCGCGCTCGGCGGCGCACCGCCCGTCGCTAAGAGCCAACACCAAGTCACCCAGATATAAGCGAGGGGTGCCATCTGGCTGGAGTGATTCGCGACGAACGACGTCGAGCCCAGCTTCCTGGGCGCGCTCCAGCAGTGGAGCGATCACGCCAGGGGCGCCCTGTACGACAAGTGCGGGTAGTTCCGCGTTTGCTGGAGCCGCAAACTTAGGTTGTGGCTTCGCAGCGTTCTCACCCGCGTAGTCAAAAAAGCCTTGGCCGGACTTACGCCCCAGGCGTCCGGCTTCCACCAACGCTTGCTGTACTAAGGAAGGCTCGAAACGGGTGTCGCCGTAGTAGGCATCGAACACCGAGCGGGTCACCGCGTAGTTAACGTCATGACCGATTAGATCCATCAGCTCGAAAGGCCCCATACGGAACCCACCCGCCTGACGCAGCAGCGCATCTATCGTGGCGGCATCGCTGGCACCTTCCTGTAGCAGTCGTAGCCCTTCGGCATAGAATGGCCGTGCCACACGGTTAACGATAAATCCTGGGGTGGAGCTGGCGTGCACCGCGACCTTGCCCCAGGCAACGGCAGTGGCGTACAGGGTTTCAGCAACCTCGCTGGTGGTCGCCAAGCCCGACACCACTTCCACCAGCTTCATGATGGGGGCGGGATTGAAGAAGTGCATTCCCGCCATACGCTCTGGGTGTTCAAGATTCGCGGCAATGGAGGTAATCGATAACGACGAGGTATTGCTAGCGAGCAGGGTATCCGCTGAGCATAGCGCTTCCAATTGGGCGAATACCTGACGCTTGATCTCAAGATTTTCGACGATAGCTTCGATAACCAAACGGCTGTCGGCTAAGGCATCGATAGCATCGGCGGGCTGCAGGCGAGCAATAATGTTATCCACATCCCCTTGGCTCATCTTGCCCTTGGCAACACGCTTTTCCAACTGACGACGAATGTTATCAATACCCGCTTTGGCGGCACCCGGTTGATTGTCATGCAAGACCACCGAGTGGCCAGCCTGGGCGGCAACCTGAGCGATACCGGCACCCATGGCGCCTGCGCCGATCACGCCAATAACGGCGGACGTGGGGAGGGCTGACATCTCACTCTCCCTTGAAGGTCGGACGACGTTTCTCGATAAAGGCGCTGACGCCTTCGCGGTAATCTTCCGTGCGTCCGGCTAGGCGCTGCAGATCACGCTCCAGGTCGAGCTGTTCGTTGAAGCTGTTATCGCTGCTGGCGTGCAGGGCGCGCTTGATCAGTGCCAAGCCGCGCGTCGGTTGAGTGGCCAAATGGCGAGCCATGTTCATGGCTTCTTCCTGTAGCGCCTCATCATCGACGCAGCGCCAGATCATGCCCCACTGCTCGGCGGTCTCGGCGGGAAGCTTGTCACCCAGCATTGCTAGGCCTTTGGCGCGCGCCATGCCGACCAAGTTAGGCAGTGTCCAAGTACCGCCGGAGTCTGGAATCAAGCCGATCTTACAGAAGGCCTGAATAAAACTTGCTGAACGCGCGGCCAATACGATATCGCAAGCCAGGGCGATGTTAGCACCGGCTCCGGCGGCCACGCCGTTTACCGCACAAATAGTCGGGAACGGCATATCTTTAAGGGCGCGCAGCATAGGGTTGTAGCGTTTCTCAAGCGACTCACCGAGGTCGGGCGCTTGCTCGCCGGGGGCGACGCTGCGGTCGGAAAGGTCCTGACCGGCGCAGAAGCCACGGCCGTTGCCGGTCAGTAACAAAGCGCGAACGCTTGCGTCCTGACGCACGGCTTTTAACGCCTTACGCATTTCGGCATGCATGTCAGTATTGAAGCTGTTCAGGCTGTCGGGACGGTTCAGCGTGATACGGGCGACGCCGTCTTCCACGCTATAAAGCAGGGGCGCTTGGCTCATGGGGAGTATCCTTGTGTCAGTGCCCTTGAAAAGTGGCAGGTCGTTTTTCTTGGAAGGCGCGAATGCCCTCTTCGCGGTCAGCGGTGCCCGCTAGCAAGGTGAACGCATGGCGTTCAAAGCGCAGGCCGGTGGCCAAGTCGGTATCCATCGCCTTGTGTAACGATTCGCGTGCCAAGCGCACGGCCAGCGGAGCCTTAGAAGCAATGTGCGTTGCAATGGCCGTGGCGCGCTCAAGGGTAAGTTCGGGCTGGGTGATTTCGCTAATCAGACCAGCTTCGAGGGCGCGGCGAGCGGAAATTGGCTCACCAGTCAGCACCATCTGGGTTGCCAGTGATTTGCCCACCGCCCTAAGCAGGCGCTGTGTGCCACCAGCGCCGGGCATGATGCCCAGGTTGATTTCTGGCTGGCCGAACAGGGCGTTTTCGCCGGCAATGATGATGTCGGCATGCATGGCTAGTTCGCAGCCGCCGCCCAAGGCATAGCCGTTGACTGCAGCAATAATCGGTTTGCGAAAACGCGTAATGGTGGCCCAGTGGCGCTGGCGAGGATCTTCCAGCATGCCCACCAGGTCACGTTCAGCCATTTCGTTAATATCCGCACCGGCGGCAAATGCTTTTGCATTGCCGGTAATCACTACGGCGCGCACGTTGTCGTTACTATCCGCGTCGCTCAAGGTGTCGGCGAGCTCGCCGAGTAGTTGCGTATTAAGTGCATTCAGTGCTTCAGGGCGATTCAGCGTGATGCAGAGAACGCCTTTCAGGGGTGGGGTTATTTTGAGCGTAGTGGGCATTGTTACCTCTGTTCGGCCTGTGGCGCACAGGATGAATATCTGCCGAGTATAGATTTATTTTGATACGCATCAACATTGATTGATTTTAAATCATGTGTCACTTATTGGTGGTTCTGATAATTTGTGTATTTTTAACAATGGCTTGTGTTGGTTTTGGCGAATAAAAAAATCAATGCTAGACCATGGTATTAAATGCCCGGAAATGGCTAGGGAAAGTCACCATGAGCCAGTTTTTATCGCATTTTTTGATGGTGATTAGCTACTGCTTGAGTAAGCAGTAACAGGCAAAGTGTTTGATGTTTTGTTACGGTAAATATAGTCTTCGTTGATATAGCGTATCAAAAAAATGAGTGCAGGAGCGCCCCATGACGCAATCAGCGCAGCAGATGTTTGACCTTCACCGTGAGACTCTTAACCAAGCTGTCGGCGCCATCTCTAGGCGTGATTTTTGGACACCCTATCCAGAAAGCATGCGCAAATACCCGGAAGATGCCGTTAAAGCGGCACCATCGAGATTTGAGTCACTGCTCAATCAACCATTCACGCTTAATCGTATTGGCAGCGCCCAGCAAGTGGGTGGCGAAGTCTCCCCCTATGGGTTTGAGCTTGGCATTACTTATGACCAGCCAAACCCCGACGAGCTAATAGCGGCCATGCAAGTCGCAATGCGTGACTGGCGGGATGCCGGGGCTGAGGCGCGTGTGGGGGTATGTCTGGAAATCCTGTCACGGCTAAATACCATGAGCCCTGAGATCGCCCAGGCGGTGATGCATACTAGCGGCCAGGGGCCGTTAATGGCGTTTCAGGCGGGTGGGCCGCATGCCCAAGATCGCGGACTTGAAGCCGTAGCCCATGCCTGGCAGGCGATGGCGCAGATTCCCGCTACCACAAAGTGGGTTAAGCCTCAGGGCAAGCATGAACCTATCGTGATGGATAAGCGTTTTCACATCGTGCCGCGCGGTATCTCGCTAGTAGTGGCCTGTTCTACTTTCCCCACCTGGAACACTTATCCCGGCTTGTTTGCCAGTCTGGCGACAGGCAACCCGGTCATTGTTAAACCGCATCCTGGTGCTATTTTGCCAGTGGCGATAACCACGCGGGTTGCTCAGCAGGTGCTTGAGGAAGCAGGCTTTGATCCTTGCCTAGTAAGTTTAGCCCCCGACACTGTCGATGCGCCGCTGACAAAAACGCTGGCGCTTGATCCTGCGGTTAAGCTAATCGATTTCACCGGCTCCAATGCCTTTGGTGATTGGCTGATAGAGAACGCCACTCAGGCTCAGGTGTTCGCTGAGAAAGCCGGTGTCAACACGGTCATTATCGACAGCGTGGAAAATCTTAAAGCGGTCACAGCGAACCTGGCTTTCTCGCTGAGCCTCTATTCAGGCCAGATGTGTACGACTCCTCAGGCCATTTATGTACCCAAAAACGGTATTGAAACAGCAGATGGCCCGTTAAGCTTTGACGACGTGGCGGCAGCGCTTGCCAAAGCTGTCCAAGCGTTTCTGAGCGACAACGACCGCGCCTGCACGGTGCTGGGTGCCCTCCAGTCTCGGGAGACGCAAGCACGCATTGATGCGTGCCGTGACTTGGGCGACATAGCGTTGGATAGCGAGTCGCGAACGCACGCTCATTTCCCTGACGCCCGCATTCATACGCCGCTTATCCTCAAAGTAGATGCCGCGCAGAAGACCACCTATAGTGAAGAGCGTTTCGGCCCCATCAGCTTTGTTATCGCGACGGAGAATACCGCGCACAGCATTGAATTGGCGCGTGAGGTGATTCGCGAAAAAGGCGCGATAACCCTCGGTGGCTATACCACCGATGAGGCAGTGGCAGAGCAGTTCGAAGCGCTGGCGATGGATGTTGCCGCTCCGCTTTCTCTGAATCTGGATGGGGGGATATTCGTCAACCAGTCGGCTGCTTTCAGTGACTTTCACGCCACCGGCGGTAATCCTGCGGCCAATGCCTCGTTATGTAATCAAGCCTTTGTTGCCAGTCGTTTTGTGGTGGTGCAAAGCCGTCGCCACGGCCAACCGAACTAACGGAGAACGTGATGCCTTACTATCGTCTTGAAGGGGTGACGCCAGTGGTGCACCCAACAGCCTATGTCCACCCGACCGCAGTGCTTATCGGGGATGTGATTGTTGGCCCCAACTGCTACGTGGGCCCCGGCGCGGTGATGCGTGGTGACTTCGGCCGTTTGGTGCTGGAAGAGGGCGCCAACCTGCAGGATACCTGCGTTATGCACGGCTTTCCTGGCTGCGTCACTAAAGTGGAGAAAGATGGCCATATCGGCCACGGTGCGGTTTTGCATGGCTGCGTGGTTGGGCGTGATGCCATGGTGGGTATGAATGCTGTCGTGATGGACGGTGCCCACATAGCGGAGCGCTCTATTGTCGCGGCGGCCGCGTTTGTTAAAGCAGGGTTTGAGTGTGAGCCACAGTCGTTAGTGATGGGAGCGCCAGCAAAGGTGAAGCGCGCGCTGAGCGACGAAGAGTTTGCTTGGAAGCAGCAGGGTACTCAAGAGTATCAGCGTTTAGTGACCCGTTGCCGAGACAGCTTGGAGCCTTGTGAACCGCTGACAGAGCTTGATGCTGACCGGCCAACCTTGCTGGCTGGTGACACCCAGCCTAAGCAGCAGAGCACAGCGTAGCAAGGCGATAATTATGGTATGGCTCGCTACCATCGTCTCCCTCCTCCTGGCGAGCCATCTTCCACCCCACCATAGGTTGAATGTCCCTTTGCGCCAGAGGTACTCCTCCCTTATCTGAGTTCGCCCCAGCATGCTGGGGCGCTTATAGCGGTGTAGGATTCTGGTCGCGTTCCTAGGTCCTGCTGATTATTCGATCCATTAATCGTTGCTGGCAGGGCGGATGGCATCTGCCGTTCCGAGAATAAAGGCCTTTATCTGGTTGATTTCCCGCTCAGTAAGCCGGCCCGTGAAATCTGGCATACCCCGCTCAATGAGAGGTCCGCCAAGGACGAACTGTTCAAGGTGCTCGATTATGGCCGCATTCGAATAGCCCAGGTTGGGGATGTTTCCACCCCGGTTTATGCCGGGAACCCCATGACAGAAAGCGCAGTGGCTGACATATAGCGCTGTCCCTGCTTCAATGTCTTCTGGGTTATAGTCAACGCCAGACACTAAAGCGTCGAGCTGGTGTTTGGTGAACTCAGGGAATTGAGCCTCTCCATCCAGGGAGAAAGTGTATACCGTACCAGGAATGCTACGCTCTGAGCCACGCTGGAATAGCCCATAAACGCCTCCCCAGCCCACCGCGATTGAGACAAACTGACGACCATCCGCTTCGTAGGTTACGGGCGCTGCAATGGCCCCTGTGCCCAGTGGTGCCTCCCACAGCTTTTCGCCGGTGGTGGCATTGAATGCCATGAAACGAGCATCTGCCGTTCCCTGAAAGACTAGGTTACCGGCGGTGACTAAGGTGCCGCCATTCCAGGGTGAGGTATGCTCGTAACGCCATATTTCCTCCTGTGCAATAGGATCCCAGGCTAACAGTCGGCCAAAGGGTTGCTCGGAGGGAGGGATTGGGTTGATGTACATACCTACATTCCAGCCTGTCCCAGACATAGGCTGGCCAAAGTCGACCTCTTCATAGGACCAACTACCCGCTTGCTGAAGGGAGACCGGTACATGTTGTGCGGGGAAGTAGGCTAAACCAGTATCTTTACTATAAGACATAGCATGCCAATTATGGCCACCAAATGGCCCTGGGATAGCGTCAAAGGGCGTATCTTCTGAGCGAGCCTCATGGGTCTCTATGGGACGCCCATCTTGGTCATAGCCAGTGGCCCAATTGACAGGGACAAAATTTTCCGCTGAAAGGAAGTCTCCCGTCTCGCGGTCGATAACAAAGAAGAATCCATTCTTTGGCGCGTGCAGCAACACCTTTCTCTTTTCCCCTTCGTACATGATATCGGCCAGAATAATATCTTGAGCAGAGGTATAGTCCCAGTTATCCCCCGGCGTCTGTTGATAGTGCCAGACGTACTCTCCGGTATCAGGGTTCAGAGCGACGATGGAGGCTAAGAATAGGTTATCCCCGCCTCCTGGGCTGCGCAGTCGGTGTGCCCAGGGAGAACCGTTTCCGGTTCCCACATACATAAGGTTGAGCTCGGGATCGAAGACCATGGAGTGCCAGACGGTGCCGCCGCCACCGGCTTCCCAATAACGACCGCTGGGGTCCCAGGTCTCGGCGGCCATAGCCATGGCCTCATTTTCAAAGGGCTCCGAGGGGTCGCCAGGCACTGTGAACCAGCGCCACGCCTCTTCTCCGGTGTCGGCGTCATAGGCGGTGATATAACCTCGCACCCCATATTCGGCGCCCCCGTTACCGATGATCACCTTTCCATTGAAGACACGTGGAGCACCGGTGATGGTATAAGGCCTTGAGTGATCAATAAGGGTATCGACTTCCCACACCTGCTCGCCACTCTGAGCATTGAGTGCGATCAGCCGACCATCAAAGGAGCCTACAAAAACCTTGCCCTCGTAGACGGCAACTCCGCGGTTGACCACGTCACAGCAGCCTTTTTCGGCGTAGCTCCGGGGTACTTTGGGGTCATAGACCCAGAGCTTCTCCCCTGTGTGCGCATCGATAGCATGAACGACGCTCCAAGGTGCTGTCACATACATCACTCCATCAACGACAATAGGCGTTGCTTCGACGCCTCGAGTCGATGCTAAGCTGTAAGACCATTCGAGGTTCAGACCATTCACATTACTGTCGTTGATTTGCTCCAGAGGACTGAAGCGTGTCCCTGCATCATCGAAGCCATGAGCTGGCCAATCGTTGCCTGTCTCTCGGTTCTTGGCAATTGCGGCATTATCAATGCTGGCCAACTCCTCTACATCTGCTTTACTGGGCAACGTCACGCCTATCGATAGGATACCCAGCACTACACCTGACGCGACTACGCTCATCGTTGTTATTTTCATTGTTCTTTTCCTGGCGTTGCTCATTGATCGAAAACTTCAGAATGCCTTCATCAGCCTAAGGTTGATGCGATGCTCTTCTCTGAATCCATTCTCTACCGAGATATCTCGGCCATAATTGGCGAGCATCTGAACAGTCGGGGTAATGAAATAGCCTGTGCCAATAGTGGCGCTAATAGTTTCAGTTTTGTCCTTCTGCTGCTGGCCATCGATCTCGGTTTCACCGCCATAGGTATAGGAAAGTCCCCCACGAATATCCCAGGTTGGGGTTAAGTTATGCCGCATATAGCTTTGTAGGTGGTAAAGAGGGTCCTGCTCGAGCCTGGAGCTTTCGCTCCCTAAATCGGAGTTCTTTCCATACAGGGTGACATCGGCAGCCAAATCGAGTGAGAGGGTCTCCGTCAGACCCCGGATATATCCGGCCTGGAGCGAGAACTTCCAGCGGTTCTCGCCCATATTAAGGGCTCGGTTACTGTCATAACTGCCGACAGGGACATGTAGGAAGGGCGTGATACCGAAGTAGTGATTGTCCTCTGGCTCATTGATCAACCAGACCGTAGCCGCCAGGATAGGATCCGCGATGCCATCCGTGCTACCCATGGATGCCAGATCATCCTGGGCCTCGATACTGCCGAAGGGGAGGAGGATCTGAGGATCAACGGTATAGCCGCCGATATCCATGAAATGCACGTACCGGAAAATACTTATATTTGTATCAAGCCCAGCATCTACAGGCACTCTATCGCCATTAGCGTAGAGTTTGTTATTGGTCGCATGCTGGTAATAGAGCATGGCAAGGTTGGTGCCAGCTGGAAGAGCTGTATAGTCACCTGGGTCTACATCAACGGCATTAGCGCTGGCAGCTGATGCAAGGCCTAGTGCCATGACCAGGGGCTTTAGCAAGCTCCTGGCTATTCCGTCAGGGAGAAAATTGATCATGTTTTTATCCTTATAGTGTTTTGAAGCAGGTCACACCCATCGATGCCAGAAGGCTTCGTGTCAAACGATCATTACAACCGATTTTTGCTCTGTGTAATGCTCGATCAGTGAGTCGCCGAGCTCGCGGCCAATGCCCGATTGTTTGAAGCCGCCGAAGGGCATGCAGGCGTCCAGCAGGTTGTGGCCGTTGACCCAGATACTACCGGCCTCGATTTCTGGTACCAGGCGATTGACCGCCGCAAGATCGTTGGACCAGATGCTGGCGGCCAGTCCATAAGGAGAGTCGTTGGCCAGCAAGACCAGTTCGTTTAGGTCGCGGAAGGTCTGGACCACGACCACCGGACCGAAGATCTCCTCTTGCACACAGCGGCTTTCCTGGGCCAAGCCGGTGATCACCGTCGGCTCGACGAAGTAGCCGATTTCGCTGCCTTTACCACCGCCAGTGACGATAGTGCCGCCGTCGCTGCGCGCTTGTTCGATATACGTCAACACTCGTTGCTGCTGTTTGGAGGAGACCAGCGGGCCCAGGCTACTGGTGGGTTCACAGCCCGGCGCTAGCGTTAGCTGCTGGGCCTGTTCGGCGAGTTTAGTGACGAAGGCATCATGGATCGATTCATGTACATAGATCCTCGACCCAGCGGTACACACCTGCCCTTGGTTAAAGAAGATTGCCTGAGCCGCACCGGCAGCGGCTGCTTCGACATCTGCGTCGGCCAGCACCATCACCGGTGACTTACCACCTAGTTCCAGGGTAGTACGGGTCAGGTTCTCCATGGCGGAATGCCCGATCTGCTTACCCACGGGGGTCGATCCGGTGAAGGCTATCTTATTGATTCCTGGGTGGCTGGCCAGTGCTGCCCCAGCGGTGTGCCCCAGGCCGGTGACGACGTTGAGAGTGCCAGCCGGAAAGCCTACTTGCTCGGCCAGCTCTGCCAGCAATAGGGCGGTGAGCGGGGTGTCCTCGGCGGGCTTGAGTACGATACTGCAGCCGGCTGCTAGGGCCGGAGCGATCTTCCAGGTTGCCATCAGCAGTGGGAAATTCCAGGGGATGATGGCACCCACCACGCCGATGGGCTCGCGGCGGGTGTAGGCGACAATGTGCTTGTCTTCGGGCACGAAAGGCATCGAGGGTGTCATGCTACGCCCCTCGATTTTGGTGGCCCAGCCTGCAGTATAACGGATAAAGTCGATAGCGAGAGCTACGTCCATATGCCGCGAAAAAGTTATTGGCTTGCCGTTGTCTAGTGTTTCGAGTAGGGCAAAGTCATCCGCGCGGGCTTCCAGAGCGTCGGCTAGATCCAGCAGCAGTTTCTCTCGCTGGGCTGGCCGCGACTTGCGCCAGTCACGGAAGGCTTCCCGGGCAGCACCGACTGCAGCATCAATATCGGTGGCATCACCCGCCGGAACCCGACTGATCACTTCCGCGGTGGCAGGGTTATAAACATCCAGCGTCTGGCCACTGGTGGCGGGGCGCCACTGGCCGCCAATAAAAAGAGCATGGCTTTTATCCAGCCAAGCTTGAATAGCAATGGAAGGCTGCGTCATGGTTGTGCTCCTGGCAGACTGATTTATGATTGTTGTGAGTGCGTGCTAAGCATTGCACGCCTCTCATGTTCCTTAGCAAGTACTCCCTAGCAAGCCCCGTGCCAGCTCAGGGAGATAATATAATCACAACAATATCAGTGAGTTGAAGATCGGTTATGACGACACTGCTGCGCCGTTTCGTCGCCGGACACGACGGCTGTCGCATTCTGGGACAGCTCGCCGACCTCGCTGGGAGAGGCCCATGATCTCCAAAACAGTCCTGAGAACCCCCGACGTGATTCTCCAGGCCCGTGAACATCTGCTCCGTGGCCAGCAACTACCGATGGGTATGCTCGATGCCTGTATCGACCGTTCTTGGCAGCGCTGCATTGAGCATGGACTGCAGCTTGGTAGCCTTCCCGAGTTGCCGCGACTCGACAGTGGCGAACTTCGCGCTCAGCGCGAGATGCATCGTCGCCTTATCGAACTAGCTGACCCGTTGATCAGGCGAGTGACGGAGGATCTGCGTGGCTGTCAATTGCTGCTGGCAACCCCGGATGCCACCGTGCTCAAGAGCTACGGCCAGCGATTCGTGCTTAATGATCGTTTTCACATCGGGGCTGGCATCAACCTGGATGAACGCTGGTTCGGAACCAATGCACCTGCCCTAGCACTCATCGAGCGGGCGCCGGTGTTGGTTAAGTCTTGCGAGCATCTGCTGTTTCCCGACAACCCTGTTTCCTGTGTCGCCGCCCCGTTGTTTGATCTCAATGGCGACTGTTTGGGGTTGATCGACCTTACCTTTGAAGCCAATCACCCACGACCAGAAATTTTCCTGCGCCGAGTACAGCAGCTCACGGGGGCGTTGGAGCAACGGCTGTTTTTCCACCACTACCAGCAGCGATGGGTGCTCCAGGTGCATGCATCACTGGCGGAGCTGGACAGCGTGAGTTGTGGTCTAGTGGCCATGAACGACTCGGGGCTGATCCTGGCGGTTGATTCTCAGGCTGCCCAATGGCTGGGCGAGGCTTCTGCCTCACTAATTGGTCGCCATATTGAAGAATTATTGGGCAATTCCTGGAAAGAAATCTGTCGCCAATGCGAACGGTGCTCGGTCTTACTGGGGCTGCCGCTTACCGGCGCCCAACTGGTGGGGCGGCTTAATCCCCCGGATCAGTGGCAGCCGGCAGTTTTGAGCGGAGAAGCCACTGTGAGGCCGGCGTTGCCCGAACCATCCCTCTCTCGTGGGCTTGAGGCGCTGGTGGAGGATTGGCCTGAGGCGCTGGCTCGGGAGGCTCGCCGGGCTAGTCGGGCACTGGAAGCAGGTTTGCCTGTACTGCTCCAAGGCAAAACTGGCACCGGAAAAGAGCAGTTGGCCCGAGCCCTACATACTCGTCTCGGCGAGCAGCGGCCCTTCGTGGCACTCAACTGTGCTGCGCTACCCGAAAGTCTTATCGAGGCGGAGCTGTTCGGCTATGTAGAAGGTGCCTTCACCGGCGCCCGCAAGGGCGGGTACAGCGGGCGTTTGGTGCAAGCTAATGGCGGCACTTTGATGCTCGACGAGATCGGTGACATGCCGCTGGCGCTGCAGGCCCGTCTGCTGCGGGTGCTGCAGGAGAAAGTGGTGACACCTCTGGGCGATCACCGCGAGGTTCCCATCGACTGCCGAGTCATAGCCGCGAGCCATCGCGATTTGGAAAGTCTGGTGACAAACGGTGACTTCCGCGAAGATCTTTTTTATCGTCTGGCTGGGGTGGTAGTAGAACTTCCCACGCTGAACGAGCAGGCTGATCTCGCGGGACAGATTCGTCAACACTGGGCAGCACTATGTCGCCAACATGGCCGCTCTCTGGCGCTGGATGAGTCCTTGTTAGAGTGTTTGGCTGGCTACCTTTGGCCTGGCAACTGGCGGGAACTAATTCACTGTTTGGAAGCGGCTTTGGTGGGAGCTGAGCCAGAGTGCCAACGGCTAACCATAGAAGGGCTTTCGCCGCGTTGGCAGCGTAAGCTTGCTCAGCCCACAGAAAATAATGCTCGTAATCCGGTCTCACCGGAGGGTCTTGGCAACGGTTGCCAAGAACTGCGAGAAATGGAGCGGACCCATATGGTGCGTACGCTCGAAGCCCATGGGGGAAACATGACTGCCGCTGCCCGGGCGCTAGGTATCAGCCGCTCGACGCTTTATCGACGGCTGGGGGATGCGCCACCTTGAGTTGGTGCAGTGCAACCAAGCTGGACGGTCGCTTCCAGCTTGGCCCTTATAGGCTGTCTAGTTCAACGGAGGGCAGGTGTCCTCACCATAAGATACGCAAGGCGTTTATAAGACACGTAAGGCGTTTATTCCAACCCGCCGAAGCGTTGGTAGAAGCTGGGGCCAGGGGCTGGTAATGGGCCTTCGGCGGTTTCTAGGTGTCGATCCAACCAGCGTTCTGCGCGTTCGTAGAGCAACCGATAGAGGTTGCGGCAGAGCTGATGGGCGTAGCGACCTTCCCACGCCGTGGGGAGTAGTTCATCAGGCAGAAGAGGGTCGCGTAGTTGAACCTTACGATACTCATGAATCAGCAAGGTGCGGGCAATGAAGCACTCTTCTTGTCCTAAATGGTTCTCTGCGTTGAGTGCATTCCACAGTGGGCGAAACTTAACTAGAAAACGCTGATACAGCTCGGCGAGTTCGTCGAGATTCCAGCTATCTCTGACCTGAAGGCGCAGCGGCTTACTGGTCATGGGCTCCATGGCCTGCGTCTGCATCACGATCGTATCGTCTGCCGCATCAAGCTCCTGCAAGGCCACCATGGTTTCCGCGCATGACAGCGTGGGATGTGCTAGCACGCCCTGAGCAAAACTACCAAAACCGAGCCATTCAAGCTCATCACGAATCTGCTGGCGTCGATCTGCCGATAGCTGAGTCAGAAGCGCCAGTGTCCATTGGCCGGACCAGGGGGGCTGGGCACCGTGATAGACGCGCTTAAAGGCTTGTTCAAAACGGCGTCGCCCGGGGCCGCTCAGGCGGTAGTAGCTGCGACGACCGACCTTCTCGCCACGTAGCCAGGTTTCATGGGTCAGCCGATAAACCGATGTGCGCACCAGCCGCTCGTTGATACCGATGGGTTCCACCAGTTTTGATAGGCTGCCGAGCCATACAGTACCACCCCGTGGAACGATAGAGTCGCCATAGACGGTAATAATTAGCGAGCCGGCGCGAATAGGCCGACGCTTCTGGAAGTCATCAATAAGCGTAGCGACGCAGTCTGTAGCTGACGACATGGTGAGTATTGATTCCCCTGACGATGAAGTTGTCGCAAAACGACAGAAAATATAGCTTTTGAAAATATAGCTTTTATAGAAGATTATCGTATCACGTTTTTTCGTGACTTGGCCTGTGTCGCTGTCAGTGATTTATGAATAGTTCTTTGGTGTCGTGAAGGTTGTTGGATTAAATGCCCTGATAGAGCGCTGCATGCTTTTTTGCAAAGATAAAAAATAGTTTAAATGGTTTAAATGTTTTGCCGAGTTTTAATAGATTAAGGTGGTTTTCTTTTTTTAAAGTGAGCGGCGGGGTTGTTTTAATATATTTTAATTAATAGTTTTTTGTTTTTTCTTTAAGTGTTGGTTTGTTGTGTTAATTTTGGCGATTTATTGATTCAGGGCTTGGCTTGGCGCGGTCGTTAGTGCCTGTTTTTATTGATAAATTTAACTTTTTTTAATAATTATAAAGTGTATGATTCCATCGCTTGTCTCGAAGCAAGAAAGGTGTGTGATCAGGGTGGCTAATTAGAATCATTATTTAACATTTCTCTGGTTTTGTTTGATGCACTAGCACACCACCTCTTTCCTAGAGAGGTTTTTTGTTTTCTGGCGGGTATTGTTTTTGTTGTCTATATGGCTTTTCAGCTATTGATGAGTAAAAAACATTAACGCATGAGTAAAATTGTAAACACTCAACACTTGTTTGGCGGCGGCGTGGATATGGATGATCTAGCGGGGAAAAAAATTCTGGTAGTTGACGATGCCGAAGCAGATCGTATGCTTATTTCTTCGTATCTTTTGCACCAGGGGTGTCGAGTATTTCATGCGCAAGATGGCATCGATGGCATTCACAAAGCGCGTCTTGTACTACCTGACTTAATCTTGATGGATGTCGAGATGCCTGAGTGTGATGGTTATGCGGCATGTAAAGTACTAGCAAATGATCCTTTTACCGAAAACGTTCCGGTTATTTTTCTTTCAGCCTACTCGGAGCCCGAGAAGCGTGTTCAAGGATTGCTGGTAGGAGCTGTAGATTACATTCAAAAACCTTATTTATTTGATGAGGTTAAATTACGCATGGCAATTCATCTGCGTAATCGGGTGCAGCAAAAATCGTCTGCTTATAATGACCTTGATGAAGTGCGCCTAGATAGCGAACAAGCTAACCCTATTAACAATATTCTTTATCACAGTGCTCGGGTTCATTTGCTGAACTCTCTATCTGATGCTCCGAGCCTACAGGAGCTGGCGCGCTTAGTAGGTACTAATGCAAAACGTCTTAATGCCGCTTTTAAAGATATGGTGGGTATGACTGTATATGAGTATCTTCGCGAAATACGTATGAATGAAGCACGTGAGCTCTTGTCTAATACCCACCTCTCTGTTAGCGCTATAGCTGCTCATGTAGGATTTAGTAGCAGTGCGAATTTTTCAACGGCATTTAAAGAAAGATTTGGAACATCGCCGATGAAGTTTAAAAACCAGTATCCTTCGCCAGTTAAGAGGTCAGTTAAAGAGTACCAGTGAGAAATGAGTAGTTTTATTTATAGCTTGATTTTTCAGATTTGGCTTTCCTCTAAAATGAATGATCAGAAACAAAATTAATTGCTCTAAAGCCTCCGTGTTCAACAAGGCAACGTATTGTTTAGCTCGGCCTTCTTGACGGACGTAGGTAACCCTTCTTCATATAAATAGATTAAAAATCAGTGGCTTATGATAAGCCAGCCAAGGGGGGTAGCGGCAGAGTGCTTTATATCGATGTTGGCTTTCGTTAACGTTTCTCCAGTGCCCTGTTTCTATCGTTATGTAAGTCGCTAGCAGCGGCTGCATAAGCTAGAAATGTGGCCAGAAAATGAATAAAAGCGGCGGCTAAGTGGTTTTCCCATTAACAAAGTTTCATGCTTTGTCTTTGCTCATCGTTGATAGAGTTTAGCTTGAAAAAAATCTGGCTCTGTGAACTCGGTTGGTTAATTAACTTAAATTCTTGTCTTTTTGGTTTTTATTTGCTTTCAGTGGGTTTAATTTCTTGTCGAAGTTAATAGTTTTTTATATTTACTGTTAATGATAGTTCATTCCTGCAAATGTTATTGCCTTTAATCAAAAGTGTCATTGATTAGTTAGTGATAAAGTTCGCTGAATTTAAATTAGCAAATGCTTTATTTGTGCTATCTACACTATTGATTTCTAAAATATTTTTGCAGGAGTAAGGGAATGTTTCAGCGTGTGTCGGCCTTCAAGCTCAACCCCATGTCATTTATGCTGGCAAAGCAGGGGCTGGTAACCATTGCTTTGTCACTCATGGTGAGCGGCGTATATGCGCAAGAATTATCAGCCTCTTCACGGCAGTCCGCTATTGCAGACAATGTAACTGACGTTGTCAAAACTGCGATCGAGTACAACCCCCAGGTCAAAGCAGCGTGGAATGAGCTGCAGGCGGCTGAGCATGATGTTGATGTAGCACGTGGAAACTACCTACCTTCTATTGATGCGACCGCTGGTGTGGGGCGGGCTGATCGTGAAGTAGATGGCGTCGGTAGCTATTCAACTAGCTTTGCTGAATTAACGCTTAACCAGATGATTTGGGACGGGTTTGCGACTCGTAATGACGTTGAACGGCTAGACCGTGCAAAGTTAGTTAGTTATTACGAACTGTTAGGTGCTAGCGAGAACGTCGCATTAGAGGCAGTACAAGCCTATCTAGATGTGGAACGTTATCGCGAACTGGTTCGCTTGGCTCAGGAAAACTACCGTCAGCATCAGCGTGTTTATCAACAAATCGAAGAGAGGGTTCAGAATGGCGCAGGCAGAGGCGTTGATTTAGAGCAAATTACAGGCCGCTTAGCATTGGCTGAGTCGAACCTAATGACGGAAGCATCTAATTTGCATGATGTTTCTGCGCGGTATCTGAGAGTTGTCGGCCAATTACCAACAGACAGTTTAGCGCCTATGCCAGGGTTTGAGGATGACTTGCCTCCATCGGTGACTGAGGCAGTTAATCTTGCTTTTGAAGGTAATCCTGAATTCCACGCTGCCATTGAAAATATTGAGGCCAGCCGAGCGCAACAAGAGGCTACTCGCGCTGCTTTCCAGCCTCGCCTAGATCTGCAAGGACGTACAGGCACTTACGATAATACTGACAATACTCCTAATCCTCACGGTAGTCAGGATCGCCACAGTATAGAACTAGTAGCCAGCATGAATTTATATCGTGGTGGAAGCGATATGGCGTCATTCCGCGCTGCAGGTGATCGAATTGAGCAAGCGGTTAATCAGCGTGAGAATGTTTGCCATAATATTCGTCAAACAACGCAAATCGCTTTTAATGATTCTCGCCAATTGCGTGAACAGCTGAATTATATTAATCAGCATCGCTTATCCAGTGACCGTGTTCGCGGTGCTTACCAGCAGCAGTTCGATATTGGTGAACGTACGCTGTTAGATGTTCTTGACAGTGAAAATGAGTACTTTGAGGCAAGCCGTGCCTACGTAAATGCTAAGCAAAATGTGCTAGAGGCGGATGCCCGCACGCTGGCGTCTATGGGGCAACTGATGTTGACCCTCGACGTTGTACGTGAAGGAACCCCTACGCTTAACGAACTTGGTAGTGATGGTATCAGCATCAACCCAGATGCCATCTGCCCTGTCACTCATCCTGCTACTCCCTCATTAGCAGAGCTAACTAATAGCTACGGGAACACACAAGCCCCGGCAGCTACACCCGATATGGTGCTTTCAGCCGATGCACTGTTTACAACGGGTAGTGCCGAACTTAACTCAGGAGCGCATGCTGAGTTGTCCTCTTTTGCTCAAAAAATTCGTCAAATGTCTTCAGTAAATCATGTGGTTGTTACTGGCCATACTGATAGTAGCGGTACTAATGCATTAAATGCCTCCCTCTCTGAGCAGCGTGCTCGTAACGTTGCTGACTTCCTCATCGAACAGGGAATTGATCCAAATATTGTGCAAGTGCGTGGTTATGGCTCACGCCAACCGGTTGCTTCGAATGCGACTGCTGATGGCCGTCGAGAAAATCGGCGCGTTGAGATAACGCTAGATATTTAAAACAGCTAAGCACTTGTTCAAAAGGCTCCTTCGAATGTTGGAGCCTTCATAGGATCATTGGGGGAAAAGATGGAAACGGTCATCATTGAAGCAATCTCAGGCAACGCGTGGGTTCGTGATAGTAACGGAAACATAAGAGAGTTACGTGAAGGGGATATCGTTCAACCCGGCGAGACAATCATTACGGATGCCAATGCAAGCGTAATTGTCTCTACGCCTCAAGGCGTGGCGCTTCAGCTACCATCTGGTAGTGAGCTTTCTCATGCAGATATCGTTCTGCATAGCCCCGAGCCTGATGAAAGCATGCGTTTTTCTGAAGCAGAGAAAGCATCAAAAGCCGAAGTGCAGCTAGAAGAACAGTTTATTGCACAGCTTGATAACAATCCCCCGTCACAGGGTTCATCTTCCGCGCCCATTATTAGTAAAGACGGGTTAACGTTTGTAATGCTTGAGCGCATTGAGCTGCCGTTGCCGCCTCTTGCGTACGCTTATAACTACGAGCGGGGTGACGAACCTCTTTACCGCCTTAACGGTTGGGAAGGGACTAGCGAAAGTTTTGAGCCTATAACGTCAGCTTTGGAGGTGAGAGTTGAGTTAGAAGGCGCCAATGATGACGGCATCTATAGTCAGGATGAGATTGGTGAAGACGGCACCGTTACCGCCCAGGTCACTCTGGGAGAGGGCGCCCAGGTAGGTGACACTCTGATTGTCACCGACAAAGACGGTAATGAACTGGTTAATCGTCCGGTCACCCAGGACGACTTGGACAACGGCGTTACGGTGGAAGTCCCGGTTGCCGAAGGCGACACCGATGTCAGCGTGTCCGCTACAGTGACTGATCCTGCAGGTAACTCGTCTAGCGATAGTGACACAAAACCAGTGGCTAACGATGAGCCGCCACAGGACAACGAAGCCCCAGCGGTATCTGTTGAGCTAATTGGTAGCGGCGACGACGGCACCTACAGCCAGGATGAGATTGGTGAAGACGGCACTGTTACCGCCCAGATCACCCTGGAAGACGGCACCCAGGTAGGCGATACCTTGGTGGTGACCGACAAAGACGGCAATGAACTGCTTAATCGTCCGGTCACTCAGGACGACCTGGACAACGGCGTTACGGTGGAAGTCCCGGTTGCCGAAGGTGACACTGACGTCAGCGTGTCCGCCACGGTCACCGACCCAGCGGGCAATTCCAGCAGCGATGACGACAGCAAACCAATCGAGCCGGTCGATAACACATCGCCCGCAGTCTCGGTCGAGCTGACCGGTAGCGGCGGTGACGGCACCTACAGCCAGGAAGAGATCGGCGACGACGGCACCGTTACCGCCCAGGTCACCCTGCAAGACGGCACCGAAGTCGGCGATACCTTGGTGGTCACCGACAAGGATGGCAATGTCCTCTTTGACGGAGAAGTCACTCAAGACGACCTGGATAATGGCGTTACGGTTGAGGTGCCGGTTACCGAAGGCGACACTGACGTTAGCGTGACCGCCACAGTGACTGATCCTGCAGGTAACTCGTCTAGCGATAGTGACACAAAGCCGGTGGCTAACGATGAGCCGCCACAGGACAATGAATCCCCAGAGGTATCTGTCGAGCTAATTGGTAGCGGCGATGACGGCACCTACAGCCAGGACGAGATTGGTGAAGACGGCACCGTTACCGCCCAGGTCACCCTGGAAGACGGCACCCAGGTAGGCGATACCTTGGTGGTGACCGACAAAGACGGCAATGAACTGCTTAATCGTCCGATTACACAAGACGACCTGGACAACGGCGTTACGGTGGAAGTGCCGGTTGCCGAAGGCGACACCGATGTCAGCGTGACCGCCACGGTCACCGACCCAGCGGGTAATTCCAGCAGCGACGACGACAGCAAACCAATCGAGCCGATCGATGACGTACCGCCCACAGTCTCGGTCGAGCTGACCGGCAGCGGCGATGACGGCATCTACAGCCAGGACGAGATCGGCGATGACGGCACCGTCACTGCCCAGGTCACCCTGCAAGATGGCACCGAAGTCGGCGATACCCTGATTGTTACCGACAAGGATGGCAACGTCCTCGACGAGCGCGAGGTCACCCAGGACGACCTGGACAACGGCGTTACGGTGGAAGTACCGGTTGCTGAAGGCGACACCGATGTCAGCGTGACCGCCACAGTCACCGACCCAGCGGGTAATTCCAGCAGCGACGACGACAGCAAGCCAATCGAGCCGATCGATGACGTACCGCCCACAGTCTCGGTCGAGCTGACCGGCAGCGGCGATGACGGCATCTACAGCCAGGACGAGATCGGCGATGACGGCACCGTTACCGCCCAGGTTACCTTGGAAGAGGGCACCGAGGTCGGCGATACCCTGGTCGTGACCGGCAAAGACGGCAACGTCCTCGACGAGCGCGAAGTCACCCAAGACGATCTGGACAACGGCGTTACGGTGGAAGTACCGGTTGCTGAAGGCGACACCGATGTCAGCGTGACCGCCACGGTCACTGACCCAGCGGGTAATTCCAGCAGCGACGACGACAGCAAGCCAATCGAGCCGATTGATGACGTACCGCCCGCAGTCACGGTTGAGCTGACCGGCAGCGGCGACGACGGCATCTATAGCCAGGACGAGATCGGCGACGACGGCACCGTCACCGCTGACGTCACCTTGCAAGACGGCACCGAGGTCGGCGATACCCTGGTGGTCACCGACAAGGATGGCAACGTCCTCTTTGACGGAGAAGTCACTCAAGACGACCTGGACAACGGCGTTACGGTGGAAGTCCCGGTTGCCGAAGGCGACACCGACGTTAGCGTGACCGCCACGGTCACCGACCCAGCCGGCAATTCCAGCAGCGACGACGACAGCAAACCAATCGAGCCGATCGATGACGTACCGCCCACAGTCTCGGTCGAGCTGACCGGCAGCGGCGATGACGGCACCTACAGCCAGGACGAGATCGGCGACGACGGCACCGTTACCGCCCAGGTCACCCTGGAAGACGGCACCGAAGTAGGCGATACCTTGGTAGTCACCGACAAGGATGGCAATGTCCTCTTTGACGGAGAAGTCACTCAAGACGACCTGGATAATGGCGTTACGGTGGAAGTGCCGGTTGCCGAAGGCGACACCGATGTCAGCGTGACCGCCACGGTCACCGACCCAGCGGGCAATTCCAGCAGCGACGACGACAGCAAACCAATCGAGCCGATGGATGACGTACCGCCCACAGTCTCGGTCGAGCTGACCGGCAGCGGCGACGACGGCACCTACAGCCAGGATGAGATCGGCGACGACGGCACCGTCACCGCTGACGTCACCTTGCAAGACGGCACCGAAGTCGGCGATACCCTGATTGTTACCGACAAAGACGGTAATGAACTGGTTAATCGTCCGGTCACCCAGGACGACCTGGACAACGGCGTGACGGTGGAAGTCCCGGTTGCCGAAGGCGACACCGACGTTAGCGTCACCGCCACGGTCACTGACCCGGCGGGTAATACCAGCAGCGACGATGACAGCAAGCCAATCGAACCGACCGATGATGTACCGCCCGCGGTCACGGTTGAGCTGACCGGCAGCGGCGATGACGGCACCTACAGCCAGGATGAGATCGGCGACGACGGCACGGTCACCGCCCAGGTCACCCTGCAAGACGGCACCGAAGTGGGCGACACCCTGGTCGTGACTGACAAGGACGGCAACGTCCTCGACGAGCGCGAGGTCACCCAGGGCGACCTGGACAACGGCGTTAGCGTCGAAGTCCCTGTCTCGCCGGGCGACACCGATGTCAGCGTCACCGCCACGGTCACCGATCCAGCGGGCAATACTGCCAGCGACGATGATGAGAAGCCGGTAGACAACGTACCGCCTGCGGTCACGGTTGAACTGACCGGCAGCGGCGACGACGGCACCTACAGCCAGGATGAGATCGGCGACGACGGCACCGTCACCGCCCAGGTCACCCTGCAAGACGGCACCGAAGTCGGTGATACCTTGGTGGTCACCGACAAGGACGGCAACGTCCTCGACGAGCGCACGGTCACCCAAGACGATCTGGATAACGGCGTTAGCGTCGAAGTCCCGGTCTCGCCGGGCGACACCGACGTCAGCGTCACCGCCACGGTCACCGACCCGGCGGGCAATACCGCCAGCGACGACGATGAGAAGCCGGTAGACAACGTACCGCCTGCGGTCACGGTTGAACTGACCGGCAGCGGCGACGACGGCACCTACAGCCAGGATGAGATCGGCGACGACGGCACCGTTATCGCTGACGTCACCTTGCAAGATGGCACCGAAGTCGGTGATACCTTGGTGGTCACCGACAAGGACGGCAACGTCCTCGACGAGCGCACGGTCACCCAAGACGATCTGGATAACGGCGTTAGCGTCGAAGTCCCGGTCTCGCCGGGCGACACCGACGTCAGCGTCACCGCCACGGTCACCGACCCGGCGGGCAATACCGCCAGCGACGACGATGAGAAGCCGGTAGACAACGTACCGCCTGCGGTCACGGTTGAACTGACCGGCAGCGGCGACGACGGCACCTACAGCCAGGATGAGATCGGCGACGACGGCACCGTCACCGCTGACGTGACCCTGCAAGATGGCACCGAAGTAGGCGATACCCTGATTGTTACCGACAAAGACGGTAATGAACTGCTGAATCGTTTGGTCACTCAGGACGACCTGGACAACGGCGTTAGCGTCGAAGTCCCTGTGGCACCGGGCGACACCGACGTCAGCGTCACCGCCACGGTCACCGACCCGGCGGGCAATACCGCCAGCGACGACGATGAGAAGCCGGTAGACAACGTACCGCCTGCGGTCACGGTTGAACTGACCGGCGGCGGCGACGACGGCACCTACAGCCAGGATGAGATCGGCGACGACGGCACGGTCACCGCCCAGGTCACCCTGCAAGATGGCACCGAAGTAGGCGACACCCTGGTCGTGACTGACAAGGACGGCAACGTCCTCGACGAGCGCGAGGTCACCCAGGACGACCTGGACAACGGCGTTAGCGTCGAAGTCCCTGTCTCGCCGGGCGACACCGATGTCAGCGTGACCGCCACGGTCACCGATCCAGCGGGCAATACCGCCAGCGACGACGATGAGAAGCCGGTAGACAACGTACCGCCCGCGGTCACGGTCGAGCTGACCGGCAGCGGCGACGACGGCACCTACAGCCAGGATGAGATCGGCGACGACGGCACGGTCACCGCTGACGTGACCCTGCAAGATGGCACCGAAGTAGGCGATACCCTGATTGTTACCGACAAAGACGGTAATGAACTGCTGAATCGTTTGGTCACCCAGGATGATCTGGACAACGGCGTTAGCGTCGAAGTCCCTGTCTCGCCGGGCGACACCGATGTTAGCGTCACCGCCACGGTCACCGATCCAGCGGGCAATACCGCCAGCGACGACGATGAGAAGCCGGTAGACAACGTACCGCCCGCGGTCACGGTCGAGCTGACCGGCAGCGGCGACGACGGCACCTACAGCCAGGATGAGATCGGCGACGACGGCACGGTCACCGCTGACGTGACCCTGCAAGATGGCACCGAAGTAGGCGATACCCTGATTGTTACCGACAAAGACGGTAATGAACTGCTGAATCGTTTGGTCACCCAGGATGATCTGGACAACGGCGTTAGCGTCGAAGTCCCTGTCTCGCCGGGCGACACCGAGGTTAGCGTCACCGCCACGGTCACCGATCCAGCGGGCAATACCGCCAGCGACGACGATGAGAAGCCGGTAGACAACGTACCGCCCGCGGTCACGGTCGAGCTGACCGGCAGCGGCGACGACGGCATCTACAGCCAGGATGAGATCGGCGACGACGGCACGGTCACTGCCCAGGTCACCCTGCAAGACGGCACCGAAGTCGGCGATACCTTGGTGGTCACCGACAAGAACGGCAATATCCTCGACGAGCGCACGGTGACCCAGGACGACCTGGACAACGGCGTGACGGTGGAAGTCCCTGTGGCACCGGGCGACACCGATGTCAGCGTCACCGCCACGGTCACCGATCCAGCGGGTAATACCGCCAGCGACGACGATGAGAAACCGGTAGACAACGTACCGCCCGCGGTCACGGTTGAGCTGACCGGCAGCGGCGACGACGGCATCTATAGCCAGGACGAGATCGGCGACGACGGCACCGTCACCGCTGACGTCACCTTGCAAGACGGCACCGAGGTCGGCGATACCCTGATTGTTACCGACAAAGACGGTAATGAACTGGTTAATCGTCTGGTCACCCAGGACGACCTGGACAACGGCGTGACGGTGGAAGTCCCGGTCTCGCCGGGCGACACCGAGGTTAGCGTCACCGCCACGGTCACCGACCCGGCCGGCAATACCGACAGCGACGACGATCAGAAGCCGGTAGACAACGTGCCGCCCGCGGTCACAGTGGAGCTGACCGGTAGTGGCGACGACGGCACCTACAGCCAGGATGAGATTGGCGACGACGGCACCGTCACTGCCCAGGTCACCCTGCAAGACGGCACCGAAGTCGGCGACACCCTGATTGTTACCGACAAAGACGGTAATGAACTGCTGAATCGTCCGGTCACCCAGGATGATCTGGACAACGGAGTCAGCGTCGAGGTCCCGGTTGCCGAAGGCGACACCGAGGTTAGCGTGACCGCCACGGTCACCGACCCGGCCGGCAATACCGACAGCGACGACGATCAGAAGCCGGTAGACAACGTGCCGCCCGCGGTCACAGTGGAGCTGACCGGTAGTGGCGACGACGGCACCTACAGCCAGGACGAGATCGGCGACGACGGCACCGTTACCGCTGACGTCACCTTGCAAGACGGCACCGAAGTCGGTGATACCTTGGTGGTCACCGACAAGGACGGCAACGTCCTCGACGAGCGCACGGTCACCCAAGACGCTCTGGATAACGGCGTTAGCGTCGAAGTCCCGGTCTCGCCGGGCGACACCGACGTCAGCGTGACCGCCACGGTCACCGACCCGGCGGGCAATACCGCCAGCGACGACGATGAGAAGCCGGTAGACAACGTACCGCCTGCGGTCACGGTTGAACTGACCGGCAGCGGCGACGACGGCACCTACAGCCAGGATGAGATCGGCGACGACGGCACCGTCACCGCTGACGTGACCCTGCAAGATGGCACCGAAGTAGGCGATACCCTGATTGTTACCGACAAAGACGGTAATGAACTGCTGAATCGTTTGGTCACTCAGGACGACCTTGACAACGGCGTTAGCGTCGAAGTCCCTGTGGCACCGGGCGACACCGACGTCAGCGTCACCGCCACGGTCACCGACCCGGCGGGCAATACCGCCAGCGACGACGATGAGAAGCCGGTAGACAACGTACCGCCTGCGGTCACGGTTGAACTGACCGGCGGCGGCGACGACGGCACCTACAGCCAGGACGAGATCGGTGACGACGGCACCGTCACTGCCCAGGTCACCCTGCAAGACGGCACCGAAGTCGGCGATACCCTGGTGGTCACCGACAAGGATGGCAACGTCCTCGACGAGCGCGAGGTCACCCAGGACGACCTGGACAACGGCGTTACGGTGGAAGTACCGGTTGCTGAAGGCGACACTGACGTCAGTGTGACCGCCACGGTCACCGACCCAGCCGGCAATACCAGCAGCGACGACGATAAGAAGCCGGTAGACAGCGTACCGCCCGCGGTCACGGTTGAGCTGACCGGCAGCGGCGACGACGGCATCTATAGCCAGGACGAGATCGGCGACGACGGCACCGTCACCGCCCAGGTCACCCTGGAAGACGGCACCGAGGTCGGCGATACCCTGATTGTTACCGACAAAGACGGTAATGAACTGCTGAATCGTCCGGTCACTCAGGACGACCTTGACAACGGCGTTATGGTGGAAGTCCCGGTTGCCGAAGGCGACACCGAGGTTAGCGTGACCGCCACGGTCACCGACCCGGCCGGCAATACCGCCAGCGACGATGATCAGAAGCCGGTGGATTGGGATGTCTCCGTCAATGTGCCTAACAACAATGACGCCACCACGCCGGATGGCGACATCACTGACCAGGTGGTGTTCGAAAGCGGCTTGGCGGACGGCTCCGCGCCGAACACCAATGACACCCGCGTCGAATCCAGCCTGACGCTCACTGCCCCGGATGGCCTGCGGGACGATAGCGCTGTCAGCCTGACCTACACCAATGAGGATGGGGACGAGGCCACCCTCGAACTGAGCAAGGCGCAGGTGGAAGCGCTGGGCAGCGATCCGCAAACGCTGACCACTCAGTACGGCGAGCTGACCCTGAATGGCTACAACCAAGCCGCCGACGGCACTATCACTCTCGACTACAGCTATGAACTGACTACGGCACCGAGCGAGAACGTCAACGACCTGATGGACAGCATCACTGTGACCGCCTCCGACCGTGATGGTCAAACCGACAGCGGCGATCTCAATATCAAGATCGTCGACGACGCGCCAGTGGCCGAAGACGACATCAACGCAGTGACGGAAGACAGCGTTCTCACCACGACTGGCAATGTGCTGGGCGATAGCGGTGCCTCGCCAGGCGATGTGGCCGATACCCAGGGCGCCGATGGTGCCACGGTGACCGGCGTGGCCAGCGACAACGTACCGGGCAACGACGCCACCGATAGCGGCGGCACGCTGGTGATCGAGGGTGAGTACGGCACCCTGACGCTCAATGCCGATGGCAGCTATACCTACGTGCTCGACAACGCCAACCTGGAGGTCCAGGGGCTGAGCGATGGCGATTATCTCGAGGAGACGTTCAGCTATACGCTGACCGACGGCGATAGCGATGCCGACGATGCCACACTGACCATCACGGTCAACGGCAGCGACGACGGCGTCACCGTCGATGTGCCCAACGACCACGATGCCACCACCCCGGACGGCAACATCACCGACCAGGTGGTGTTCGAAAGCGGCCTGGCGGACGGCTCCAGCCCGAACGCCGCCGACATCCGCGTCGAATCCAGCCTGACGCTGACCGCCCCGGACGGCCTGCAGAGCACGGGCGCGGTGACGCTGGCTTACACCGACGTCAACGGTAATCCGGCGACTCTTGAACTGAGCAAGGCGCAGGTGGAAGCGCTGGGCGATACCCCGCAGAGTCTGACCACTCAGTACGGCGAGTTGACCCTTAACGGCTACAGCCAGGCCGATGACGGTACCATCACCCTCGACTATGACTACGTCCTGACCAATGCGCCGGATGCGAACGTCGATCACCTGATGGATCGCATCACCGTGACGGCCACCGACGAGGATGGCTCGACCGACACCGGCGATCTGAATATCCAGATCGTCGATGATGCGCCGATCGCCGAAGACGATACCAACGCCGTGACCGAAGGTGCCGATACGAGTGGCAACGTGATCGGCGGCGATGGTGTCTCGCCGGGGGATGTCGCCGACACCGAAGGCGCTGACGGTGCCACGGTGACCGGCGTGGCTAGCGACAACGTCCCCGCCAACGATGCCACCGAGACCGACAGCACGCTGGTAATCGAGGGTGAATATGGCACGCTGACCCTCAACGCCGACGGCAGTTACACCTACGTAGCCGATCCGAACAGCACGAATGCCGATGTCCAGGATGTCTTCACCTACACGGTGCGTGACGGCGACGGAGACGAAAGCACCGCGACCCTGACCATTGACGTTGCCGATGTCACCGGTAGCCCGACCGACACCACGGGCAGCGTGGATGAGGCAGGCCTGGCGGATGGTACCGAGGCGTCCGCCGACAGCGAGATCATCAGCGGTGCCAGCCTTGATCTTCCGGACGGCTGGACGGTGGAGTCACCGCAGAGCGGCTCGACGCCGTGGGGTAGCTGGACGGTCAATACCGACGGTACTTTCGATTACACCCTGAACAGTGAGGCGGACCACTCCGGTACGCCGCCGACCGACAGCTTCGCGTACACCGCGGTCGATCAGTACGGCAATACGGTGACTAATACCGTGATCATCGATATCGTCGATGATCAGCCGGTGATCAGCGTCGACAGTGGCCAGTTGGGCAGCGTCGAAGTCGATGAAAGCGACTTCTCAACTGGAGAAGTCAGCGCCACCGATGCCGACTTTATCGACGGCGTATTCGCGATCGATCACGGTGCCGATGGCGAAGACAGCACCACCTATCGCCTGCAGGTCACCGATGGCGTGGCATCCGGCGTGACGGATACCGCCACGGGCGAATCCGTTCACCTCTTTATGGACGGTGACGATGTGGTCGGTCGTGTGGGCAATGATCCCACTGGCGATATCGCCTTTCGCATTACCCTCGATGGCGACAGCGGTGCCGTGACATTGACGCAGACTCGTCCGTTGGAGCACCCGGAGAGTAGTGACCATGATGATGCGGTCACCCTGAGCAACGGCGCTCTGCAAGTCGTTGCAACCGCCGTCGATGGCGATGGCGATAGCGTCGACAGCGATGCCGTCGATGTCGGTGGCCAGTTCACTTTCCGTGACGATGGTCCTTCCATCACAACGCCGCCTTCTAGCGCCTCGGTCAATGAAGCCAATCTGGCCCTGGGTAGTAATCCTGATGTGCCAGCGACTAGCGTATCCGATACCTTTGCAGTGGATTTTGGTACCGATGGTGCAGGGGATGTCCAGTTCAGTGAGGGGGGCGCTGACTCGACAGTATCGGCCCTTGAAGCTGCCGAGCTGACGTCGGATGGACAAGATCTGGAATATGTCGTTAGCGACGATGGCCACACTCTGACGGGCTATCGCGGTGCTGATCGTAGTGGAAGCGGCAAGGTCTTCACGGTCGAGATACTCAACCCGACCGCGGCAACACCTGGCTATGAGTTCACGCTGCATCGGCCGCTGGATCATGACGGCGGGGCCGAGACCCTCGATATCAACCTGCAGCATCTGACAGTCATCGACGGTGACAATGATACGGTTGAAACCGACTTCACCATCACCGTTGTCGATGATGATCCCAGCGTTGAGCCTAAAGCCATCACGGTGGAGGAGGATTCGGACGTCGGGTCGACCGAGAATACCTTCAATACCAATGCCGATGCGACGGGCACCAATACCGGCATTGACGGTGGCACACCGGATGCAGATGGTTGGGTAGAAACGGCATACGGTAAGGCCAAGGTAAACGACGATGGCACCATTACCTACGAGCCAAACGAACACTACAGCGGTGAGGATTCCTTTACCTACACCACGACGACCGACAATGAAACCAAGACCTTTACGGTTAACGTGACGGTCAATCCGGTTGCCGATGCGCCGGATCTTCAAGGTGGCAATGTCCAGACCGATGAGGACACGCCAGTCGCGCTGGGGCTGGAGGCGCCGAGCCCCGTCGATACCACGGACCAGAACGGTGCCGGCACCGCTGGCGACAACCCGGAACTGCTGGGCGAGATTACCCTAAGTGGTATTCCGAGTGGCACCGAACTGCTGGATGGCAGCGGCAACGTGTTGTGGACGAGCGATAGCAGTAATGGCGGATCGTTGACCATTGTGCTCTCTGATGGTGCCCACATCGACGGAGCTACTGGTGACCTGACCATGACCACGGCCCAGTACCAGGCGCTGCAGGTCAATCCGGTCGCCCAGAGCCACGAGAACTTCACCGTCGACGTCAGCGTGACCAGCTATGAGGTCGACGACAGCGGTAACCCGCTGAGTGGCGTGGACGGTGCGGAAAGCACCGCCCAAGTGGAGGTTGGTGTTCAGGCGGTAACCGACGACGTCGATCTAACCATCGACGGCGGGGATACCCATACCGCCTCCGTCGACGAGGACGGTGCGCTGGACCTTGGCAACCTGCTCGGCGCCAGCTTCGAGGATCTCGACGGCAGCGAGGAGCGCTGGCTTGAAATCAGCGATGTGCCGGAAGGCACGTCCGTGACGGTGAACGGTAGCACCATCACCGCGGGAGCCGATGGCAAAATCGTTATTCCGGCAAGCGACCTTGGTGACTTCGGCGCCGGCACATCGACGCAGATTCCATCATCCTTAGTACTGACGCCACCGGCCGATTTCAGTGGCGATCTCGATGGCATCACCGTCACTCTCAAGGCCCAGGATCATGACAGCGATGCGGGTGATAACAACGGTGAGGTGAAGGAAGACTCGGTGACGCTGAATATCGACACACTGCCGGTCGCTGATAAGCCGGCCGATATTAGCGCGGTGGGGCCGGAAGATAGTGAAATAGCCTTCCTGGCGGATCTCGATGTCAGTGATACCGATGGCAGCGAGACGATCACGGCGATCACGGTTGAGGGAGACTCTGTACCTGCTGGTTGGACGATACTCGACCATGAAGGTAATGAGGTGACAGCCGATGGTTCCGGAAACTATGCCATCGATGTTGATAACTACCAGAATTATAATATCCGTCCCCCAGCCCATAGCAGCGAGGATGCAAGCCTATCGCTGCAGGTGGAAGTGGTGGACACCGCCTCGACCGGCTCGGATACCCAGACCCACAACGTCACGGCCGATATCGCTGTGACACCGGTCGCCGAAGAGATCGCCGGCGACGGCGATCCCATCAGCGATAGCGACGGCGATGGCCAACCCGATCTGACCATGAACGATAACCATACCTATGGTAAGGGCGTGGACGGTGTCGAAGACGAGTGGTTCGCGCTCAACGCCGATGGCTTCAATCCGGCGGACGGCTGGGCTAACCAGGACGCCGATGGCTCGGAGCAGACCTTCGCGCTGCTGACGCCAGAACTGGTCTCAGGCCTGGGTGGTAGCGCCGACGGCTCCAGCTTCCGCTATTCCACGGATGGTGGCACCACCTGGGTCGAGCAGACCTATAACGGCTCGCCCATCGAAGTGCCGGTGGAATACCTGGACACCCTGGAGTTCCGTGCGGCGCCGAACCAGAAAGGCGAGTTCCGGATTCGCGTCGAGGCCAAAACGGTGGATACCGATGACGAGGGTAATACGGATACCGCCATCTCCGGCGAAGCCATTCTCGACGGTATCTTTATCGACACACCGGTCGCCGATCTCGCCTCGCTCAACGTCTCCTCGCCGGCCGAGGGCAACGAGGATGAGCCGATTGCGCTGGATATTCGACCGCAAAGTTCAGATCCCAACGAGAGCTTCACGGTCACGCTTTCCGGAGCGCCAGCCGGTGCCGTGATCACCTATGGGCCAGCAGGTAGTGAACAAACCTGGACCTCTACGGGCGAGAGTGACACCTTCGAGATCGAGGACTTCGACCGCAATGCGCCTTTGACCGTCACGCCACCCCAGGATAGCAACAAGGACTTTACGCTTACCGCAAGTGTGGTCACCGTCGATGAGTACGGTGTCGAGAGCGATACCCTGGCGACGCCGGTCGAGAAGTCGATCAACGTCCATGTGGATGGGGTCGCCGATGCGCCGGATGTCACCACTGAGACGCCGGTCTACGCCGAAGAGGATCTGGATGATGGTAGTGCCAGCGTCACGCTGAGCGATATCATCACCGCCACTTCGGGCGAACAAACCGGCGATGGCTCGGAGATGCTGACCTACCGTATCACCGGCCTCGACGATCAGTTTGATGTCGAGGGCGCGACGCTGATTCGTGGCGAGGGCGCCGAGCGTGTCTGGGTAGCCACCGATCCGAATGCCGTCACCATCACCGCGCCGGAGAACTTCAGCGGCCAGGTGGACTTCTCGGTCACGCCCATCGTCACCGAAGATGACGGCGATACTCTGGAGAGCGCCGAGCAGCAGGTATCCTTCCAGGTCACGCCGTCGCCGGAGGCAGGGTTCAGCATCCAGTCCAGTCTGGCTGAGGATCAACTGGGGCAGCTCAACCTGAGCTTCGAGCCGCAGAACGGCGATACCAACGAGTCGTTGAATTCGGTATGGATCGAAGTCGCCAGCGTCACGGGCAATCAGTTCGAGCTCTACTACGGCAGCGATGGCAGCACGACGCTGGCCGAAGCCGCAGCGAACGATGAGCCGGGTGTGGTCGAGGAGGGCGGCTACTACAAGCTGACCGGGGGTGCCTGGAACAATATCTACGCCCAGGGCGACGAGCACTTCTCCGGTAGTGCCGGCACTCTCAAGGTGCAGTACGAGATCACCGATACCCCCAATGCTGGCTATGAGGGCACTGTTGGCGACACCACGGTGCCTATGGGGCCAATAACCCACGAAGTCATCATCGAGGCGGTAACCGACATGCCAACGGTGACCATCACCGGGATCGAAAATGTTGGTAGCAGCGATGCCGTCATAGACGAGCCCGCGAAGGATGTCACCGCCGACGGTAATGATCGTGTCGAGGTTACCGTCGATATCACGCAGCCGGATACCGACGGCAGTGAGTCCCTCAAGTATCTGCTGATTGACAATGTCCCCGCCGGGGTTAGCGTCGTGGGGGGCGAGTTCGTCGGCCAGGTCGCCGGCGGTACCGGCAGCCAGTGGCGCATCGAGATCGATCCCGATGTTGCCTTCAATGGCGCCGACACCCTGACCCAGACCGTCGAGTTCACCATGGGCGATGGTACCCAGGTGGATGCTATCGAAAATCATGAAATCACCATCACCGCAGTGACTCAGGATAATGGCGCGACTAGCCAGGAGGAGCGCGGCAGCGATAGCTGGACGCTGACCGGTGATGGCGATTTTGGCGACGGCGAGGATCCCAACGAGATCATCAACTGGGAAGATGCCGGGGCCACCATGACCGAGGATGCCCCCTGGTCGCTGTCCGACTTGGTCAATGCCCAGATCGGGGATACCTCGGATGGTCGCAGCGCGGTGACCATCTCCGATTTGCCGCCAGGCGCTGTGGTTAACGGTATGCAGCAGACCACCATCGACGGCGAGTTGGTGTGGTACGCCAGCACCGAGGATGGCAGCAATGCTGGCCTGCAGGCGCTGCTGGACGGTATCACCGTGACGCCGCCGGCCAACTGGAACGATACCGACGGAGAATTCTCCTTCGATACCACCCTGACCACCCAGGCGCCGAGCGGCGAGGAGAACTCGGAGACGATCAGTGTTACGCCGCCGGTGACACCGGTGACCGACGAACCAACCGTCAACGTCTCCGCAGGCGATGCTGTTAGCGGCGAGGATATCGACTTCACCATCGACGTCTCCAGCCCGGCGGACAATCCCGACGTCAGTCTGGTGGATGGGCAGCTGGTGATTTCGCTCGATGAGACCGGAATGACTAGCGGTGAAGGTGCCCCAGGCAGCCTGTGGTACAACGGCGAGGAGATCACGCCGGATGGCGACGGCAACTACGTGATTGCTGGTGTTTCCGTGGGCGATTCGGTCACGGTGAGCTATCGTCCGGGGGACAATACCTGGGGCAACGTTTCGCTTATCGCCGAGGCGACGACCCAGGAGACTGGTGCGAGCAATGTCGAAACATCGACCGGGACGAGTGCTTCCGAGATCGCGCCACCGCCACCGGAAGTCACTGCCAGCGATGCCGTCGGCACCGAGGACGAACTGGTCGAACTGCAGCTGGGCGTTTCGCTGCCGGATGCCTCTCAGAGCCTTGATGCCTTGCTGCTAGAAGGTGTGCCAGAAGGCTGGCTGGTCAAAACCGGTAGCGATGCCGATTCGGCGACGCTGGCTGATAACGTTGGGGGAGGAGGCTGGTCGATTCTCAACGCCGACGGCAGCATGCCGGACTTCGTGGGCCTGGTGCCGCCGCGCAACTGGAGCGGCACCCTTGAGGGGACGGATGTCCTGACGCTGACGGCGCGGACCAGCCGCAACGGTGAGAGCGAGACCACCTCCACTGAATTGGAAGTGAATGTTCAGGCCGTGGCCGATGGCATCACGCTATCGCCTGAGCTGAGCTTCGGCGACGAGGGTGACAAGATTCCGCTCAACTTCAGTGCCTCTATGGAGGACCTGGACGGCTCGGAAACCGCGACGATCAAGCTGACGGGGCTTGGCGAACATGCCAGCTTCTTCACCGACGGCGGCGATACGCTGCTGGATAGCGTCAGTTATGACAGCGGCAGTGACACCTACACTCTTAGCGGTATCACGCCGGATCAGATCAATGATTTGTATCTGGTGCAGGGGGCGATGCAAGGCTCCGTGGCTATCGAGGCCTGGACCACGGATGGCAGCGAGGAGTCGGCGCATGTCTCGGAAAGCTTCGAGGTCAATATCGCAGCCGTCGAACCGACGTCCGGTGACGATACGCTGTCGTATAGCGGCTCACCGATTGACGCCTTGGGCGGCGACGACACTATCGTGATGCGCTTCAATGAAGACCTGGAGCAGGACGACTACGCTAACTTCGATAATATCGAGCGCCTCGACCTGACGGAGAGTGGCAGCAACACGCTGGATGCCCTGCGCCCGGAAGACGTGCTGGAAATGACCGATGACCGAAATACACTGAGTATTTTAGGTGATGAGAATGACACCGTTAGTCTCGGGGCAGGCTGGGCCGAGGGTGTCAGTGATCCAGGTGGTGACGTTACTTTCCGAGTCTACAACAACGCTGATGAAGATATCTCGTTGAAAGTGCAGAGCGGTATACTCGTGGAGTAATTCAGCAATAGAGGTAGCAACAAGTGTGCAGCGCCAGGGTTGTAAAATACCCTGGCGTTTTTTTAACTGTGGCATCCGTTTATTATGAGGTTATAGCACTAATTTCAATGGTGGGGCGCGCAACCCCTGCTATACTCTCCCGGTTTTTAAAAATAGGCTTTCTTGGCGCCATCTCGGTCTTTCTTAGCCCGCATGATGTGCTGCTAAGCCTTGTCTGTCTTTTGAAGGAAACTGAAGTGTTTCATGAAAATAAAATAAAAATAAGCGGTTATAGGTTTACACGTCGACGCTCAAGCTAATTGGAAGTTACTTCCACTTTTAAAGCGTGAATGTGTCTGGAGAGGAGGCTTGTTGATATTTATTAAATATGCAACGGAGCAGTAGAAGAAGAAAACTAACAACGCCAGCAAAATTAAAATATAACTACAGGAATAGTTGTGATGATTTTAGGGCTTACCTTGCTGTACGTCGGAGCAGTTCTTTTTGTGAACGGGATATGGCTGCTAGGAAAGATTAGTGACAAAGAGGTATCTGTCATCAACATAATGGTTGGTGTATTGAGCTTCATTATTGCGGTTTATTTGATTTTTCGAGAACCAAATAATTCAGCCGCTATTAGCGCTGGGGCATTTACCTTGCTGTTTTTTTTTACTTATCTTTGGGTTGGGGCTAACCAGCTTTTAAAGGCGGATGGAGTCGGGCTTGGGTGGTTCTGTTTCTTTGTTAGCATTACAGCGGCCTTTGTTGGGGCGAGCTCTATTACCGATATAGGATTCAATTTTGCGCTGTGGAGTATGCTTAGCTGGTTTGCATGGTCTGCTTTGTGGTTTGGTTTTTTTTGTCTACTGGCGTTAGCGAAGAAAATACAGCGTTCAGTGGCGATTTACACACTCTTTTGTGCGGTTTTTACGGGGTGGGTTCCTGGCATTATGATACTGTTAGGCATCGTCAATGCATAGCCACTCGTTGCTAAATGTAAATAATATTTAAAATTTATTGAGAACGCCCACATTACGAAATTACGCGGTATATAATCGCTTAATGGCCGTGCTTGTTCATGAGCACGCCTGTCATACTGAAGTAGCGCTCTTAACATGTCTTACTGTGCAGTCAGTATATGGCAAAGCAATTAGAGAATTATGGAGATGAAAACATGGCATCAGTACTGAGCGACTACATCAAGAAAGAGCAGATGTTAAAGCAGCTGCAGGAAGAGCTGCAAGCGCTTGAAAGTAATAGCGAGCTGAAGAAAGAGCTGGAGTTTAAGGAAAAATTACAGACGCTAATGACAGAGCATGGCAAGCTAGCCCGCGATGTATGCGAAATGCTTGACCCATCATATCTGTCTTCATCAGTTAAAGTCACCAAGACCGGTAGTACCGATGGTCGCAAGAAACGTCCTTTAAAGGTGTTTAAGAATCCTCATACAGGGGAAGTCGTTGAAACGCGTGGTGGCAACCACAACGTTATTAAAGAGTGGAAAGCTAAATTTGGCAACGAAGAAGTGGTGAGCTGGATCGTAGAAGAGCGCGCTTAATATGTTCATCCGCCGCTCGTCTGGAGTGCTCCACGGGCGGCGAAGATTGGCAGCCTGGTCATTTGACCTATAGTTTTATAAAGCGGTTGCGCTTCTCTATATTTACCTTGTAAGGCTCGTAGAGTGCCAGGAGCGAATAATGAACAGAAGATGGCTTGGTTGCTTAAGTTTAGCGGTAACCGCTGGGGTTTTGTCTTTGCCAGCAGCGCACGCAGCAGACAGGTTGTGCGAAGACAAAATGACCGTCTTACGTCAACAGCTGGAGCACGCTCAAGAGCATGATAATCAACATCGTGTTCGAGGATTGCAGCGTGCGTTGCACTCCATCGAAGAGCATTGCACGAATGAGCAAGTCCTTGCTGAGGCTGCCGAAGAGGTTAGAGAGAGCCAGGAAGAAGTGCGTGAACGCGAGTTAGCGCTTGAAGAGGCTCTCGGCGAGGGCGATGAAGATGATATTCAGAAACGGCGTGAAAAATTAGCAGAAGCAGTGCGTGAGCTTGAAGAGCACACTGAGGAGCTGGACTCACTGCAGCACCGTCTTAACGAATAATCTGCACCAGGCTGCAGCCCCTAGCTGCAAGGCTTACGCTTATTCCATTTAATATCAACGAAATACTAGCAACGCCCAATAGAGATAAAAAACAAGCCATAATGAGGGGAGTACCGCAATGCAGTCACTCCAGCAGCGTATTAGCCATACGGCAACCATGCTAGCGATGGTAACTCTCATCAGCGGATGTCGTGGGCAACTAACTGTAACGGTGCCATTGCCCATGCTAGTGAACAATCCAGCTGCCTTTGATAACCGGCAAATTGTTACCCAGGGCGTCGTGCGGCATTTCAACGATCCCATTCATTATTGGATCGAAGACGAAGAGTTGAATCGGGTTGAGATACTCCCCCACCAGGAAATAGCGCCCTATTTAGATGAAGGTGTGGAGGTAGAAGGCCAGTTTCACTTCTCTCCGCATGAGGGGCGACGGCTTATCCTAACCCGTGTCGATCAGCTACCACGCTGATAACGTCTGCAGTTAAGTGACGCTACCAGCAACCTAGCGTAGCAAGAGCGAACGATCTATCGCTATAAACTCGCTGGCTGCATTTATTAATGCTGCTGCCGTAAGTTGGGGAACACCATAAACTTCAACTTTTTTACCGTACTTAACGCGTATTTTGTTGACTAAAAGATCAAAGTCTCCATCGCCGGAGACTAATACGATAATATCTGCTTGTTCAGCGTACTCCATTGCATCGAGAGCAATGCCAACATCCCAGTCGCCTTTTGCAGAGCCATCTGAACGTTGGATAAAAGGTTTCAGTTTTACATTAAAACCAATTGCTTTGAGTATGTTTTGAAATTCCCGTTGCTTTTGGTCACCTCTGTCGATGGCATAACAAAAAGCAGCCACAACGTCTCTGTCAGCGGTTACTTGTGCCCAAAATTTGTTGTAATCAAAGTTCTTACCATACGCTTCTCGCACGGTGTAATAGACATTTTGGATATCAACAAATATCGCAACTTTTGTCATTAGATATAATCTTTTTTGTCGTTAATGGTGAAATCAATGTGATTCTTCGGCGAGCTGGCATAGTGTTTTTACTGCCGCTGGCTGGCGGCCCTTTTGCCAGGCGAGCATGAGGTCCGTGGCTATTGGCAAGTCGTCTAATTCATAGGCGACAATGTCTTCGTCCCCTAGTGCCATGATACTCGGCATAATTGCATACCCCATTCCCGTGGCGACCAAACTGCGAATAGTGATGTCATCACGACATTCCTGAACAGTATTGGGTACGAAGCCTACCTTCTGAAAGCACCTATCTAACCGGTCAAAGCTGCCAGGCGTGGAGGTTCGACTAAATCGAATAAATGGCGCGTCGTGAAAATCCTTAAGTGAGGTCGGAGTAGTCGCTATAAGAGGGTGGCATCGACTGGTGAAGACCGCCATACGAAAGCTGGCTAACGGATAGTAGTCTAGCCGTGGCTCATCTTCTCGTTCAATGAATAGAATGCCGGCATCGAGCCGACCCGCCAGAATCGCCTCTGCCTGGGGGCCTGACAACATTGATTCTAGCGTTAACTGTGTTGAGGGGTAGCGTGAGCGAAATCTACTGATGAGCGCTGTGATGCTGGGAATATAGGGATGTATGGTGCTAATTCCGAGCGAGAGACTTTCGCGGTAGCCATTGGCAATATCGCGTGTTTTCTTCGCGACACTTTCGAGTTCTGACAGCAAGCGCTGCCCATTGGCATATAGGTAATGCCCTGCTTGGGTCAGAGATACCCCTTTGCGGTCACGATAAAACAGGACTGCCCCGATATCGGCTTCAAGCTGATGTATCTGTCGCGTCAAGGCGGGCTGAGCGATCGGTATCTGCTTGGCTGCAGACGATATCGAGCCTGCTTCGACCACCGCCATGAAGTACCTGAGTTTTTTTGTGTCCATGTCCGCTCCCAGAGACGTCACGATGCGCGTCTCATTTCGTACAGAAAATACAACTAAAGCCTCATCTCATAAAGGTATGACGCTATCGGGAAGAAGTATTTTATTCGTACTAAGCGTTACAACATACTCAAAAACAATCTGGTTAAGCGCATAACGGCGTACGCGACTCATGTTGCACAAGTATGCGTTCCCGCGGACGCCAGATGTCGCACTCCTCCCAGGCTTACTACTTTACAACAAGGTTTTACCTCTCATGACGTTATCAGCCATTGAGCTTGAGAAAATGATCACGTTTCGTCGGGAACTCCACCAGCACCCAGAGTTATCTGGCCAGGAGTCGATAACCGCTGAACGTATTGCAATGATGCTACGTGGCTTGGGGGTAGATGAGGTGCATGAGAAGATAGGTGGCCACGGTGTGGTCGGCGTCATTAAAGGCGCCAGCCCGGGGGCAACCGTTGGACTTCGAGCCGACTTCGATGCCTTGCCACTTGAGGAGGCTAATCAGTTTTCGCATCGTTCCAGCCAGTCGAATGTAATGCATGCATGTGGGCATGACGGCCATACGGCAATGTTGATGGCTGCTGCTGCACAGCTGGTTAACCAGCGCCCGGCGCAGGGAAGTGTCGTGTTGATTTTTCAACCTGCCGAGGAAATTGGTACCGGTGCTGAAGCGATGCTTGCGGAGGGGCTTCAGGAGAAATTCTCGCTTGATGCGATATTTGGACTACACAATTGGCCAGGTGTAGAGGCCGGGCGTTTTGTTATCCATGACGTCCCTCATATGGCATCAAGCGACGACTTTGAGGTGACGTTCCACTCCACCGGTGGACATGGAGCGATGCCTCATCTCACAACGGACCCCATCGTCGCGGCCAGCCTATTTACAACCGCTATTCAACATATTGTTAGTCGTAATATTGACCCTCAGGACATCGCTGTAATTAGTCTGGGTAGCCTGCAAAGCGGCCATGCTAGCAATATTATTCCGGCGACTGCTCGGCTGACGGGTACCGCGCGCTGCTTTAAACCCGAGCTACGCAAACGTCTTGAGAAACGGATTAGCGACGTGGCAGAAGGGGTTTCCAAGGCAACAGGATGCGACGTCACACTCGACTACGTGCCCTCAACACCTGCGGTTGCCAATGACAGTGGTTGTGCCCAGCTGTGCCGCGATGTGGTGGTGCAACGTTGGGGGCATGAACAACTGGTAGAGCACCCAGTCAGCATGGGGGCTGATGATATGGGGGCTTTTCTTACCCATATTCCAGGTGCCTATGCATGGATTGGTAATGGTTCCGGGCCACAAACACCGAAACTTCACCAGCCTGACTATGACTTTAACGATGCCATTCTGTCGATTGGAAGCGACTTCCTGACCAGTGTGGCAATGCAGTTTCTCGATAACCATCAATAAACTGGGGATACCCCATGACGTCTCTCGAAAAAACAATGACACACGAGAATAGTTCACGACCAACATTTCGCTTCCCGCATATTTTTGTCGTGTTATTTAGCTTTATCTGTCTCGCTGCTTTATCAACCCACTTTCTTCAGGCGGGTAGCTATGAGCGTGTAACCAATGAGCAAGGGCGTACGGTTGTAGTGCCAGACAGTTATGCGGCGGTGGAAGCGCAAGAAGCTGGCTGGTTAAGTCCGTTCATGGCGGTCTTTGAGGGGATGGGGGAAGGCAGTAGCATTATCTTCTTTATTTTTATCTCAGGCGGCGCGTTTGGCGTGCTGAAAGCAACCGGGGTATTACAAAAAGTCGTTGCCAGTATCAGTAATGCGCTTACTGGGCGTGATCTCATTCTTATCCCTTTACTGATGCTTTTATTTGCGATGGGAGGAGCAACCTTCGGGCTCGCAGAGGAAACAATAGCTTTTATCATTATCCTTGCACCGCTGCTGCGTATGCTGGGGTATGACTCTATTACGGCCGCAGCGGTACCTCTGGTAGGTGCTGGTGCCGGTTTCTCTGCAGCGTTTATGAATCCTTTTACCGTTGGCGTGGCCCAGGATATCGCTGAGCTCCCGATGTTTTCTGGAATGACTCTGCGAGCCTGTTACTGGCTAATATTCGTCAGTATCAGTATTGCTTTCGTCACTCGCTATGCGGCCAAAGTCAAAGCGCATCCCGAAGCGAGCCTTGTCTTTAATAGTGACCGCCGCCAATTTGGCAAACCACAAGCCAATGAAGACCCAGGTGCGTTATCGGCTGCCGATAAACTCGTCCTCGCTGCTTTCGTAGGCACCATTCTGGTTATTGCCTATGGCGTGATACGTCACGGCTGGTATATCGGTGAGATGTCTGGCGCCTTTCTCTTGATGGCTATTTTAATCGGTGCATTTGCGCGTATGAACCCGAATAAAATTGCCGACCACTTTGTTGAAGGCATTCAAGAAATTGCGATGGGGGCACTGGTAGTGGGCTTTGCCTTTGGCATCTTGGTGATTCTGAGAAATGGGGAAATCCTGGATACCATTCTTTATCATCTCGAAGGGCTGCTGAGCGGAATGCCCGCGGTGGTTACTGCGGTATGTATGTTTTTTGTTCAACTTGTCCTGAACTTCTTAGTCCCTTCTGGCAGTGGCCAAGCAGCACTCACCATGCCTTTGATGGTGCCTCTTGCGGACCTTGTGGGAGTCACCCGGCAGACGGCAGTCCTCGCGTTTCAGTTTGGTGATGGCATCTCCAATATTCTTACCCCAACGTCGGGATATTTCATGGCAGGGCTTGCGGTGGCAGGTGTGTCGTGGAGTAAGTGGATCAAATGGATACTTCCATTAGCGATTCTTCAACTGGGCATGGCAAGTCTCATGATTGCGCTGGCTCAGATCTTTTCCTGGACATAAATAAGGCATCAATAATGCGTATTAACAAAATCACGGTATATGGTGTACGTCTTCCACTTAAACAACCATTTAAGATTGCCTATGACACTTATCACGATATTGCTAGCCTGATTGTCAGCATCGAGTCTGCTTCTGGCCAGATTGGCTGGGGTGAAGCCGTGGTAGATCAGCATGTGTCGGGAGAAACGTATCTTGGCGCACGAGAAATCATAACCAGTGAACTAGCGCCGCTACTAATGGGCACCGACGCTAGTGATATTGCGCAATTCCATCATGCTGCCAACCTTAAAATTCGCCATAACCCGTCGGCGAAAGCAGCTCTCGATATTGCGCTTCACGACCTGGTGGCGCGTGAATGCGGAAAGCCGCTTTATGCGCTGCTAGGTGGGCGCAGCCATGCTAGATTGGAACTTCCATATGTTATTAGCATGTTAGCGCCGGAGGAGATGGCACGTCAGGCGAAAGAGGCTGCTGGGCGAGGTTATCAGTCCATCAAAATCAAACTGGGCGATACGCCGGAACATGATGTTGAGCGGATTGCGCGCGTTAGAGAAGCACTAGATCGATCGGTTGTGCTACGTGTAGATGCCAATCAAGGGTGGAGTGCAAAGCAAGCGCTTCAGGTTATTCGGCATGCAGCGCCCTATCAAGTGGATTGGTTTGAACAACCCGTCGCTATGGAGAACCTCGCCGCCATGGCCCGTGTGACGCAGTCAACTGATGCCATGATTATGGCTGATGAGCCTATTCATGGGGTTAAAGAAATGCTGGAGGTGATTCAACTAAACGCTGCTGACATGGTTAACATCAAGCTAATGAAATCCTCCGGCTTACGTCCTGCTATGGCGATGGCAGAGGTCGGAATGGCAGCGGATATACCCTGCCAGATCGGCTCTATGGTGGAGTCCTCGATCGCGACGCTCGCGGGTGCCCACCTAGCGCTGGCGCATCCCAATATTATTGCGAATGACTTGGTGGGACCTGCCATGATTGGGGATGATGTTGCCCAGATGCCGGGAGATGAGACGCATATTGTGTTGGACGACTCACCTGGACTTGGCGTGACTATCGATAAGAGTCGAGTGCGGGATCTCAGCGAGTTTGTCGATACCATTGACTGATCCAAGTTGTACTCACGGGCAGGAGTTGAAGTAACACGATTTTCTCTTCTTTGCTGCTTCTGCCCGATAGTTATAAATGCGGTTATAAATTTTTAAGCGTATGGATATATACGTAGGTAAATAGCGCTGAGCTTGAATGGAGAATTTAGCGAAGTGGTAACTTGGAAAACAGTAATTGCTGTTTTTGAGCTATAAAGTTGTTTCAACTATAAGACGGCAGTACTTCGTGGTGTGTCAGTATCAATCACTGAACTGGGTAATATGCTCTACAAAGCGTCGCACTTTGGCGAGTTCCCCCAAGTGTTCAGGGTAAACAAGGTAATAAGCACTCTCACTGAGCAATCGGTATGGCCAAGCGACGGTCAGTCGGCCACCTTCCAACTCTTCATCGACGGTAAAGTGAGGAACCAGTGCAACCCCACCACCTGCCATTGCCGTTCGCACCAGCATAGGAAAGGTCTCGAAGCGGGTGCCGTGATAGCTACGGTCAGTAATGATCTCTTGGTTTGCAAACCAATGATGCCATGCGTCAGGGCGTGTTGAGAGATGCAGCAGCGGCAGTTGTGTTAAGTCATCGACTGACTGAATGGGGTGCCGAGCGAGCAACTCTGGGGAAGCAACCGCGACCATATCCTCATCAATAAGCTTATGGCAAGCAAGGCTTGGCCAACTGCCATGGCCATAAAACAGAGCAATATCGATATCTTGCTGCTCAAGATCGAAATCTTTTACGCGGTCATGAAACTCCAAACTAATGCCTGGATTGGCGGCTAGAAAGGAGGGCAACTTATTGGCCAGCCAGCGGCTACCGAAGCTAGGTAAGGTGGCGATTTTAAGAACCTCGCTATTACCGCTGTAGGTCATTATCGCTTGCGTCGACATCTCAATTTGAGTGAGCACTTTGCGTACGTCACTTAAAAAAATGGCCCCTTCTGGGGTTAGCAGCAGGCTGCGTCGCACGCGACGGAATAGCTTGTGTTGCAAGGTGGCTTCAAGATGCGCGACTTGTTTGCTGACAGCACTTTGGGTGAGGTTTAGCTCATCTGCTGCTCGAGTAAAACTCATATGGCGTGCGGCTGCTTCAAAGCATTGCATAGCCGCCGTAGAAGGAAGATTGCGTGATGCCAAACCTGGCGCTCCTGATGACCTGAAAGCCGCCCCGGCGCCTAAGCGCCGGGGGGAAGCTAGGTTTTTATAGTGGCTCATTGGGCGAGCGTTGCAGCCTCCTGGGATTTATCAGGTCGGCGCGATTGAAGCCAGCCCACTGTCACCATGGCAAGCAAGCCTAAGCCGCTGGTTAGCAACTCGGGAACCACCATGGCAAGCCCTGCGACTAACAGTACCAGACGCTCCCCGAAGAAGGAATCACGTATAAAGTAACCGAGTAGTGCGCTACTGACGCCCATAATCCCTACGAGTGAAAAGAACAGTGCGCTTAACAGTCCCAACAGCGTCGGTTCGACTAATACCAGCATAGGATTATAAATGAAGGCATAAGGAATAATAAACGCACCAATCGCCAATTTAACCGCCGTAAAGCCGGTCTTCATGGGGTTGGCTTGTGCAATGCCTGCACCCGCAAACGCGGCTAAACACACGGGAGGCGTAATATCGGCGATGATGCCGAAATAAAAGACAAACAAATGCACTGCCATTGGCGGAAGGCCGAACTCATTAATCAGTGCTGGTGCGGCAATCGTAGCAGTAACCACATAGTTTGCTGTTGTGGGTAATCCCATGCCCAAGACAATACAGGCAATCATCGTGAACAGCAGCGCAAGTATCAAAACGCCATCCGCTAAGCTAATAATGCCAGCAGCAAATTTTGACCCCATGCCTGTCATGCCTACCACGCCGGCGATAATGCCTGCGCAAGCGACCGCTGCGATGACTGGCAGTGCCACGCGCGCCCCTTTCTCAAAAATAACCAATATATCTTTTAACGAAGGGCGTGTTTCTTTGCGCGCCAAACTGACAGCAAATGCACATGCGATACCCAGAAGTGCTGCGCGCTGCGCGGTAAAGCCAATGCTAATAGTCGTAATAATGACGAGCAAAGGCAGCAACATGTAGCCTTTGGACAGTATCAGCTTACTTTTGCTGGGCAATTGATCTTTGGGGAGGCCGAGAATGCGATGACGTTTGGCTTCGAAATGCACCCCGATAAAAATACCCGCAAAATAGAGAATGGCAGGAATCAGCGCCGAGAACATGATTTCACGGTAAGAGACGCCCACATACTCCACCATAATGAAAGCCGCAGCCCCCATTAAAGGCGGCATAATCTGCCCGCCGGTAGAGGCTGACGCTTCGACAGCTCCTGCTACTTCGGGCTTGAAACGGGCATTTTTCATCATAGGAATAGTGAAAGAGCCAGAAGCCACGGTGTTGCCGATAGAGCTTCCCGAAATCATACCCTGCAGCGAACTTGCTATAACGGCGGCTTTACCGGCACCACCCGTAAAGCGCCCGGTTAACGCAAAGGCTAAGTCATTAAAGAATCGGCCGACGCCGGTATGCATCAGAACAACGCCAAAAAACAAGAACAAGAAGATAAAGCGCGCCGATATTTGCAGGGGCGTACCAAAAACGCCGCTTTCCCTAAACCATAAGTAGGGAGACACCTGCTCAAGAGAGAAGCCAGGATGAGAAAGCAAAGGACTGGGGATCAAGTTGCCAAACAGCGCATAGAGAATTGCCAACGTGGCCATGACAACAATTGGCATTCCTACAGTACGGCGAGTTGCTTCTAGTACAAACAGCACACCGAGTGCGGCAATCGTTAGGTCAACGGCTGAATAGCCCGTAACCCTTGCACGCAGGACTTCTTCATAAAACAGGATTTTATAGTAGGCGGCAAAAGTGGCTACGAAGGCGAGTATTACGTCGTACCACGGCACGCCATTACGCCTGCCCGCACCGCGCGTTGCAGGGAATAAGATAAAGATCATCCCCAAGGCAAGCCCTAAGTGGACAGCGCCTTGCTGCTGTGACGGTAGCGTACCAAAATAACCGGTATAGAGATGAAAGCACGTCAGTGATACACCCATTAGGGTGATCATCCAGCCCCACTTGCCTAGCTGTAGTGCAGAGCGTACTTGTGACTCACGATCATACTTTTCTAAAAGCGCCGCTTCGTCAGGAGTTTTTTTTTATCCACGATTAAACCTCATACATATAACGCCGCTGGCTTAGCCAGCGGCGAAAAGGGAACATCAATCAGTTAGATCACTTAGGCTGTCAATATTGGAGCGTTCACGGGTGATAATCTGAATGACTTCAGGGTAGATGTGCCCGATAAAGGCGACGTTATCAATCGCGCCACTTTCGAACTCTCCGCGTCCGGCAACGGCATCTTGTGCCGGTGCGTGTACGGTCATCCCGAGATCCATACCGTTATCACGAATGCTCACTAAGTTTTCGATTGAAGCGCCAGTTTCAATATTGGTGAAGTTATAGTTTTCCAGGTAACGGTTCCAAATGGTGGCCATCTCACCGCCGAGAGGGTAGTAAGTGCCGCCTTGGCTACCGGTACCTAAAATAAACTCTTCTTTGGCTTCAGTTTCGCCAAGCTCCGCAACCGGGTTATTTACGGTGAGGCCTTGCTCTTCGTAATATTTTTTAGCACCGGGGTGAATGGGGAGGCCTTCCGAACCATTGAGTGCATTTTCAAGGGTAATGAACGCAGATTGAGAGTGCGTGTTTTCTTCAGCATGTTCATGCATTAAACGCGCTAATTCATAACCCAGCTCTTCATCAATAGTATTTGTGTTGCCAACTAAAATGGCATAAGCCGTAATAGTATTTACATCTTCGTTTTGGAACGCATAACTATTAGCGGGAATCGTAAAGCGCTTATAGGCACTGTTCTCTTCAATATAGTCAATAGCGTCATCGCTTAAGCTAATTAGGCGTGCATCACCACTCGAGGCTTGTAAGTTCTCGATGCTGCCAGAAGGTAAACCAAGAATACCGATAGAAATATCGATGTTGCCATCTTGCACACCATCGAGTGCAGCACCAAAGCCTTCTTGATAGGTATTGTACTTATCGCTACCAATACCGTAGGCATCAAAAAGTAGTTGGGAAACGCCTTGAGTGGTGCTGGCAGGAGGGCCAATAGCAATATTAGGTTTGCTGTCGCCACTACAACCCGCCAACAGAAGAGTCGCGCCAACGCCGCATAGCACTTTTGGTGATAGTACTTTTGGTGATAGTACTTTTGATGAAAGCACTTTAGAGGTAATGTTTTTCATGTTAACTCCTGCTAATTAAATTATTTATAATAAAATTCTGCTTAGCAATTCTCGCAAGCCGACCGTCTGGGGATCGGTCAGCGAAAAGAGCGCGAAAAAGTAGCTGGCTATTGTTCACGTATGCCGCCCGACAGACAAAAGAAATTAAGTTGCGTACGTATTCCATTTTGTCATGCGATTTGGTTTTAATAAATGCTTTTCATAATCAATTATTTGCGATTTATAGCAGTCTGCCCGATGCCCAGATTTTTTTAATTTTTTTTGATCTTTTTTAGTGTCATAGGTGTCAGGCAAGGAGCGCCTTTGCTAGGTGGTGACCGCTGCTACTTTCAAATCAACCGGCTATTTTCTATGTATTCCTATTGGGCATGCATTTAGCGTTTTTTTTCGTTTGTGATCTGCTACTTGAACCTGTTTGATAAGCGAACACTTGGTAATTTCAGGAGCGTTTACGACGATGGACCTTCCCAACGTCAGCAGTGCATTAGGCATCCTCCACCCCGTTTGCATTACTAAAGGGCGTAATGCAGAGGTGTGGGACGAATCAGGGCGGCGTTATATCGACTTTATTGGCGGTATTGGTGTGCTTAATCTGGGGCATGGCCATCCAGCGGTGGTCGAGGCCGTCAAGGCTCAGGTCGATACCCTCATGCATTCAGCGTTTAATGCCTTGCCGCACCGTGGCTACCTCTCTGTCGTAGAGCGACTTGACCAGTTTGTGCCGGTTTCTTATCCGCTGGGATGTATGTTGACGAACAGTGGGGCGGAAGCGACAGAAAACGCTCTGAAGGTTGCCCGTGGTGTCACGGGGCGCCAGGGTGTGATTGCTTTTGACGATGCTTTCCATGGCCGCACCTTGGCCGCACTCAATTTGAACGGCAAAGTTAAGCCCTATAAAGCCGGTTTAGGCGCGCTACCTGGCCCGGTTTATCACCTGCCGTTCCCCAGTCAGGATAGTGGGATATCCGCTGAGCAGTCGCTAGCGGCCCTAGAGCGTGTATTTGACGTAGAAATTGCCCCCAGTGAAGTGGCGTGCGTCGTCGTTGAACCCATTCAAGGAGAAGGTGGTTTTCGCTTACTTTGCCCCCAGTTTGCGAAAGCGCTGCGGGAAATCTGCGATCAGCACGGTATTTTATTGATTTGTGACGAAATCCAATCAGGCTTCGGACGAACCGGTAAACGCTTTGGCTTCAGTCACCTCGGCATCGAGCCTGACCTGATTCTGTTAGGAAAAAGCATTGCCTCAGGTCTTCCTCTGGCCGCCTTGGTAGGGCGTAAAGAGTTAATGGATGCTTTACCCAAAGGCGCGTTGGGAGGCACATATTCAGGCAACGCGGTCGCGTGTGCAGCTGCATTGGCAGTGATGGATATCATGCAAGACGAGGCGCTAAGCGCATGGGGTAATGCCCAAGAAGCGGCGATTGTGAGTGCTTACCAGCGCTGGGAAGCAAGCGAGCGTTTTCCCATGCTAGGAGCCATGACCGGTGTTGGCGCGATGCGCGGTATCGTCTTTGAAGATACCGACAATGCCACGGGGGGAGAGCACTTAGCTAATCTATTGGCCGCGGGGCGCGATGCTGGCGTTTTGCTAATGCCCAGTGGCCGCAAGCGTAATGTCTTACGCTTATTGCCGCCATTGACCACTGAACCAGACGTCATGGTAGAAGGGCTAGGGCTCATCGAGCAGGCGCTGGAGACGCTCAAGGCATGATCGCGATGGTCAGCGAAGTGGCAGTGCGAAGTGGCTATATTGCGTTCCTCGACGCCTTGCGCGCTAGAGGCTTCGAAGGCGAGATAGCCCCTGACTATGCCAACCGCACGGTGCTGGCAACGGATAACTCGATTTATCAGCGCCTGCCCCAAGCGGCGGTGTTTCCTAAGCATGCGGAAGACCTGGAACGCCTTGCCAAGCTGGCTGCCGAGCTGCCCCATCGCGATGTCGTGCTCACCCCTCGGGGGGGCGGCACCGGTACCAACGGCCAGTCGTTGACCGACGGTATCGTGGTGGACGTTTCCCGCCATATGAACCAGATCCTCGAGATCGATGTAGAGGCGCGGCGAGTACGTGTTCAGGCGGGCGTGGTGAAAGATCAGCTCAACGCGGCGCTGAAGCCCCATGGGCTGTTTTTCGCCCCGGAGCTGTCGACCTCTAATCGTGCCACCATCGGCGGCATGATCTCCACCGATGCCAGCGGCCAGGGCAGCTGCGAATACGGTAAAACCCGTGACCATGTGCTGGAACTGGATACGATTCTGCTGGGAGGTCAGCATCTGCATAGCCGCGCGCTTAGCGCTGACGAGGAGCAGCAGGCCGTTGCCCAATCCGGCATACTTGGCCAGGTGCATACCACCGCGGCCGAAATTATTGACCAACAGCGCGGGCTGATTGAGGCCAAATTTCCGCCGCTCAACCGCTGCTTAACCGGCTATGATCTGGCGCATCTGCGGGAAGCAGAAGGCCAGCTGAACCTGAACAGCCTGCTGTGTGGCTCGGAAGGCACGCTGGGCTTTTTGAATGAAGCGGTACTCAATGTGCTGCCGATTCCCAAGCACGCCACTTTGGTCAATGTGCGTTATGCCAGCTTTATGGACGCGCTACGCGATGCCAAGGCATTGATGACGACCAGCGCGCGCCCCACCTCGGTTGAAACCATTGACGACACCGTGCTGCAGCTGGCCATGGAGGACTTTGTCTGGGACAGCGTGGCGACGTTTTTCCCCGCCACCGGCAGCAAGCCAATTCGTGGCATTAACCTGATCGAGTTTAATGACGATGATCCTGAACGCTTGGCAGAACGGGTGCGGGCGTTCACGGATCATTTGAGCCAAGACCCCACGGTAGAGCGCTTAGGCTATACCCTGGCGGGAGGCCGTCCTCAAATCCAAAAAGTTTACGCCATGCGCAAACGCTCGGTGGGCTTGCTGGGCAATGTGCAGGGCGAAAAGCGCCCACTTGCGTTTGTCGAAGATACCGCTGTACCGCCAGAGCACTTGGCTGACTTTATTAGTGAGTTTCGCGCCGCACTGGATGCCCGCAAGCTCTCCTACGGTATGTTTGGCCATGTCGATGCGGGGGTACTGCACGTGCGCCCGGCGCTGGATATGAAAGATCCCGAACAGGAAAAACTGATTCGTGAGATTTCTGATCAAGTGGCTGACCTGACCCAGAAGTACGGCGGGCTGTTATGGGGTGAGCATGGCAAGGGCGTGCGCTCGGAGTACGGCCCCAAATTCTTTGGCGAGCTGTATCCCAGCCTACAGCGCGTTAAAGCCGCGTTTGACCCGCATAACCAGCTAAACCCCGGCAAGATTGCATCGCCCGCCGAAGGCAGCGAATTAATCGCCAAAGACAGTGACTCTGAGCTATTAACGATTGATGGCGTCACCCTGCGCGGCCAGTTGGATCGCACCATTGATGAGCGGGCGTGGCAGGCCTACGACGCAGCGGTGTACTGCAACGGCAATGGTGCCTGCTACAACTACGATGTTGATGACCCCATGTGCCCTTCCTGGAAGGCTACCCGTGACCGCGTGCATTCGCCTAAAGGCCGTGCCAGTTTAATGCGTGAGTGGTTGCGTCTGCAGTCCCAGGCTGGGATCGATGTAGTGGAAGAGTCGCGCAAAAAGAAAGCCGAAAACGGCTGGGGCTTTATCAAAAGCTTTCCGCTCCGCGTCGCCAATACACTCAGCCGCAAACAACACCATGACTATTCTCACCAAGTTTACGATGCCATGGCGGGCTGCTTGGCGTGTAAATCTTGTGCCGGCCAGTGCCCGATTAAGGTCAACGTGCCACAGTTCCGTTCGCAGTTTTTAGAGGTCTACCACGGCCGCTATTTACGCCCGCTGCGCGATTACATCATCGGTGGCACTGAGTTCATGCTGCCTACGCTTGCCAAGGTAGCGCCGCTGTATAACGCCCTACTCAACCAGCGCTGGGTCGATAGCCTAATGCGTAAAGGGTTGGGAATGAGCGACTCCCCGCAGCTTTCCCGCGCCAGCGTGAAAAAGCAGCTGCGCGCCTGGGGCGTGGCCGAAGCTACGCCTACCTCGCTTGCACTGCTGACTGAACAGCAGCGTGCCAACAGCGTAATCATTGTCCAGGATGCCTTCACCAGCCACTTTGAAGCCAAGCTGGTGATGGACGTGGTGGAACTGCTGTCGCGACTGAATCTGCGGGTGTTTGTGATGCCGTTTTCTGCCAACGGCAAACCGCTGCAAGTGCAGGGCTTTTTAGGTGCCTTTGAGCGCACGGCGGAAAAACAGGCCAAGCGCCTGCGGGCGTTGGCAGAGTTCGACGTACCCATGGTGGGAATCGACCCAGCGATGACGCTGACCTACCGCCAAGAGTACGTCAAAGCCCTGGGGGCCGAGCAAGTGCCCAACGTGCTGATGCTGCAAGAGTGGCTGGCCAAGCGCATGAACACGCTAGCGCCTCGCCCACTGAACCTAACCGACCCTGGCTTTAAGCTGCTGTCTCACTGTACCGAAAAGACCAACGCCCCGGGCAGCCCAAAGGCCTGGCAGCAGGTGTTTGCGGCATTTGGTTTAGAGCTGGCGTTAGCCACCACAGGGTGTTGCGGCATGTCAGGCACTTACGGGCATGAAACCCGTAATGTCGCAACCTCCAAAACCATTTATGCCCAGTCCTGGCAGCCCCAGGTGGAAGCCGAGGAAAACACGGGCAAGCTGCTCGCCACCGGCTACTCCTGCCGCAGCCAGGTGAAACGCTACTCAGCGCAAACATTACACCACCCGCTTCAGGCGCTGTTGGCGCTATTGACGCCGGTGTCTCATCCTTATCCCAACAATATGCAAGAGAGAGCAACGAAATGACTCAGCCGAGCCTTCTTTCAACCAACGAAGTGCGTGACCGTTTCTCTAAGGCAATGTCGGCCATGTATCAAGCCGAAGTGCCGCAGTACGGCACGCTGCTTGAACTTGTCGAGCGCGTTAACCAAGAAACGCTTAGTCAACAGCCTGAACTGCATCGCCGCCTGGAAGCGCAGGGTGAATTGGCCCGTTTGAGCGTAGAACGCCACGGGGCTATTCGCGTGGGAACTGCTGCAGAGCTTTCCATGCTGCGCCGCCTGTTTGCTGTGATGGGTATGTATCCGGTGGGCTATTACGACCTTTCAGAAGCGGGCGTGCCGGTTCATTCAACCGCCTTCCGGCCTATCGACGATGATGCGCTGGCGATGAACCCTTTCCGTGTTTTTACCTCGTTACTGCGTTTAGAACTGATTGAAAGTGAGGCTCTGCGCCAGCGTTCGGAAGAGATTCTAGCCAAGCGCGATATCTTCACCCCAGGGGCGCGCGAACTTATTGAGCGTCATGAAACCCAGGGTGGCTTAACCAGCGAAGAGGCTGACCAATTCGTCAACGAAGCGCTAGAAACCTTCCGTTGGCACCAGGATGCGACGGTCGATCTGGAAACTTATCAGGCGCTCCATGATGAGCACCGTTTGATTGCCGATGTGGTGTGCTTCCGTGGGCCGCATATCAATCACCTGACGCCGCGTACTCTGGATATCGACGAAGCACAGCGCCGCATGCCGGAGATGGGCATGAACCCCAAAGCCGTCATTGAAGGGCCGCCACGTCGTGAATGCCCCATTTTGCTGCGCCAGACCAGCTTTAAGGCATTGGAAGAATCAATCCGCTTTGCCGGTGACGCGCAAGGTACTCACACCGCTCGCTTTGGTGAAATTGAGCAGCGTGGCGTAGCGCTAACACCAAAAGGCCGTGCGCTTTATGACCAGTTGCTTACTGAAGGCCGCAAGCAAACCGCAGGGTTGGATAACGACGCCCACCAAACGGTTATGCAAAACGTCTTTGCCCAGTTCCCTGATAACGACGAGGCCATGCGCCGTGAGGGGCTAGCGTATTTTCAGTATCATCTGACCGAGAAAGGTCAGGCAGCTAAAGACGTTGGTAGTACCGATATTGAAGCGTTAATCGCCCAGGGCTTGGTGGAAGCACAGCCGATTACCTATGAAGACTTTTTACCAGTGAGTGCGGCGGGTATTTTCCAGTCGAATCTGGGCGGTGCAGAGAGCGAAGCCTATGCCGGGAATGCCAATCGCGATGCCTTTGAAGAGGCACTGGGTGCCCAGGTGACCGATGAGTTGTCGCTTTACGCAGAACGTGAGAACACTTCTAAAAACAAAGTGTTGAATAGCCTATAAATAACGTCTAGCTGGGTGAGCCAGTATGTGTTGCAAAGGGCCTGCGAGTTTTCGCAGGCTTTTTTATATATTCATATTTTAAATATAGCTAATGTATCAAGTTTGTGTATGTAAGCTTGTTGTTTAGAAATAAGTGATGAAGTGCCTGCAAACCAGGAATAGTGCAGTGCCCCTCCAAACAGGTTGCTTTTCGTTCACGCTGTAATGTGCTGATGCGCATAGCTGAAGATAAAATAAAGCTAATTATAATAATTGCTTAGTTAGATTTTAATGCTTTTTGGCTATAAATTTGGTGAATTTTCATCACTTTATTTTGTGTTTTCTCATATTATTTAATGGCGCTGAAGGTTGGGCTTTGATACTTTTAATTAACTAAATGAAACATTTCCGGGTGTTTCTTCACCTCGGCGTGGCAAGGAGGGCGTCATGAGCTATAGCGCTATTTCTGGGGTGCCCTGCTCAGACTCCAAGCTTCAGGCGGTTTTCCTGCATCAGGAGCCGCATTCTCGCGCCGAAGTGCCGTTCGGGGTCAATGTATTTATCATTGGCTTGCAAGGCCATTCTGATACTGCCCCCGACTCCTGGATGAAACCGACTTTATTTTACCAACCTGCACTGACGGGACCGTTCACGCTCGAATCTCGTGCCATAACTAACTTATAAAGCGAGGCTTTTATGCAAATTGGTGACACTCGATATAATGTAGAAACTGATCCCTCTGTTGACAGTTATGTATATAGTGTAGAACGTGTTAACGGCCAACTCTATGTCACCTATTCCGCTGGCGGTGATTTAAATATAATTTCAGTTTCTCCTGATGGTTCAGTCAGTACTGCTCCATCACCTGTTCTTGATCCACGCACTGATGATAATTCTGATACCGTTATTTTTAAAGGCCTTTCTGACGGGAATATTCTTGTTACTTGGTACAGTAGCTCTAGCAGTAAAGGCTTTACCGATACATATTTTAAAATCATTGATGACACTGGTCAGGAAGTAGTCGGCGCTACTAAAATAAATTCTGAAGCAGGTTCCTTGAATCGCTTTACAGAAGTTGCTGAATTGTCAAATGGTAACCTGGCATTTGTTTGGGCGACAGGTGGATCTGACTATGCCATGCGCAGGTTTGAGGTGGATGGTACGCCATTTGATAATGAGCAATTGTCAGTAACTAACCTTGCTGGGATAAGTGGTTCACAATATCAGCATAATATCGCTGCAAATGATACTGGATTTATCATCACTTGGGATGCTTATAATTATAATAATTATCTAGGGATGCTATTCGATAATGATGCCTCTATGCCTACTCAAGTTAATGGGAGTAATCGATTTTCTATAGGCGATAGTATTGCGAAAGGAAATGCGTCGCAATATGTGGAGACGCTTCCTAATGGTAATTACCTTGTGCTTTTCAAGGGGGCAACAGGAGATAGTAGTACTCGAGATGTTCGTTACCAGATATACGATGATAGTGGTAATGCGTTACTCTCAAGTGATACGGTTATTGGCGGTATGAATTCCTGGGGGGATTTTTCTAAGCCAGTGATTCTTGATGATAGGCTAGTAGTTAGTTATAGCTACGTTGACTACAATACTGACCCAACAACAATAGAACGTTATTTGGTAAGTTATGACTTTAATGGAAATTTAATTGAAGACCTTTCTTCAAGTATACCTACAACGCAAGGTGAGTATGGGTATGTTACATCTTTCGTTGATGTTGATGGTAACCTTTCTTGGTTAGTTAATGATGATGATAGCGGGAATGATGATTATGATACTTGGCTGCTTCGACAGTCTGAAGTGATTCCTGAGGGCGAAGTATCAAACGAAGCCCCTACCATTATTTTACCCTCATCATTGGTTTTTGACGAAAATACCAGCGCTAATGCAGTTTCAGGGCTTTCGATTACTGATGGGAATGCCGACAATCAGACGGTAACTCTGACAGTAACTGATGGTACGATTAATCTTGCTAACATCAATGGTCTTACCAAAGTTTCTGGAGAATATAATTCTGGCTTTGTCACTTTTAGTGGCGAGCTCAATGATGTTAACACTGCTCTTAATAGCCTGACCTTTACTCCAACAGCTAATGTTTCTGGAAATAATGCAGCGTCACTCTCTATTCAAACCGTTGATGGCAATGGCGGTAGTGATAGTCAAACGTTGGAATTCAATATTACCGATGTCGATCCGATCATTGATAACAGCAGTTTTTCTGTAAATAAAAATAGCGTAAACGGCACTGTGGTTGGGACGGTTACCCCTAGTGGAGATACTAACGGACTAACATTCAGCATTACCTCTGGCAATGAAAGCGGTGCTTTTGCCATTGATAGTAACGGTCAGATTACTGTTGCTGATGACAGTCAGCTGAACAACAATAGTTACTCTCTGACAGTTGCTGTTGATGACGAAGATGAGGATAGTACGGCAGACGATACTGCCTCGATAACGGTCAGCGTCAATAACCCTCCGACGCTAACTGGAGTGCCGACTAGTATAACGGTCGCTATTGGCTCGATATCTGACCTTGATTTATCTGCCGTCAGTCTGGCAGACATTGATAGTGATGAAATTACACTTGAGATAAACACTTCTTCGGGAACATTGGCTGCAAGTTCTGATACAGGTGTTGTTGTGAGTGGCTCAGATACCAACACCCTGACACTTGAGGGAACACCTGATGCTATTAACACTTATCTGGATACAGTCTCCAATATTCAATATAAGCCGGAAGACGAAGGAAGTGGTACAACGCTGACGCTGAGAGCCTCTGATGGAGAGGCTGACTCTGCCATTGCCACGTCGACAATTAACGTTAACGACTTGCCTACTGGTGACGTCACCATCACAGGCGATGCGGTAGAAGACGCGACTTTAACTGCCTCCAACACCCTGGCGGACGAAAACGGCCTGGGCATGGTGACCTACCAGTGGCTACGCGATGGTAATGAAATCACCGCCGCCACCGGCGCAACCTACACCCTGACCCAAGCCGATGTGGGTTCTGCCATCAGCGTTCGCGCCAGCTACACCGACGGACAGGGCACCGCCGAAGCGGTCACATCTGCCGCAACGGGTAGCGTCGCCAACGTCAACGATGCACCGACGGGTGGCGTGGCAATCAGCGGCGATGCGATCGAAGATGAAACACTCACGGCCGACACCAGCGCTCTGGCCGATGAGGATGGCCTGGGCGCTTTCAGCTACGTTTGGAAGGCCGATGACACCGCCATCACCGGTGCCACCAGCAGCACCTACACCCTGACTCAGGCTGAAGTGGGCAAGGCAATCACTGTTGAAGTCAGCTACACCGATGATCAGGGTACCGCCGAAGCGGTCACATCCGCTGCCACGGAGAGCGTGGCCAACGTCAACGATGCACCGACGGGGGGCGTGGCCATCAGCGGCGATGCGATCGAAGATGAAACACTCACTGCCGACACCAGCGCTCTAGTCGATGAAGATGGTCTGGGCACTTTCAGCTACGTTTGGAAGGCCGATGACACTGCCATCACCGGTGCCACCATCAGCACCTACACCTTGACTCAGGCTGAAGTGGGCAAGGCAATCACCGTTGAAGTCAGCTACACCGATCAGCAGGGCACGGCCGAAGCCGTGACATCTGCCGCAACGGGTAGCGTCGCCAACGTCAACGATGCCCCCGCTGGCGATGTCATCATTACCGGCGATGCGATCGAAGATGAAACGCTCACGGCCGACACCAGCGCTCTAGTCGATGAGGATGGTCTGGGCACTTTCAGCTACGTTTGGAAGGCCGATGACACCGCCATCACAGGTGCCACCAACAATACCTACACCCTGACTCAGGCTGAAGTGGGCAAGGCAATCACCGTTGAGGTCAGCTACACCGATCAGCAGGGCACGGCCGAAGCGCTTACATCCGCTGCCACGGAGAGCGTGGCCAACGTCAACGATGCACCGACGGGTGGCGTGGCAATCAGCGGCGACGCGATCGAAGATGAAACACTCACGGCCGACACCAGTGCTCTAGTCGATGAGGATGGTCTGGGCACTTTCAGCTACGTTTGGAAGGCCGATGACACCGCCATCACCGGTGCCACCAGCAGCACCTACACCCTGACTCAGGCTGAAGTGGGCAAGGCAATCACCGTTGAAGTCAGCTACACCGATGATCAGGGTACCGCCGAAGCGGTCACATCCGCTGCCACGGAGAGCGTTGCCAACGTTAACGATGCACCGACGGGTGGCGTCATCATTACTGGCACCACGACTGAAGATGAAATGCTCACGGCTGACACCAGCGCTCTGGCCGATGAGGATGGCCTGGGCGCTTTCAGCTACGTTTGGAAGGCCGATGACACTGCCATCACCGGTGCCACCACCAGCACCTACACCTTGACTCAGGCTGAAGTGGGCAAGGCAATCACCGTTGAGGTCAGCTACACCGATCAGCAGGGCACCGCCGAAGCGCTTACATCCGCTGCCACGGAGAGCGTGGCCAACGTCAACGATGCACCGGCTGGTGATGTCATCATTACCGGCGATGCGGTAGAAGATCAGACACTGACCGTCTCTAATACGCTGGCCGATGAAGATGGCCTGGGCACGCTAACTTACCAGTGGCTACGCGATGGCACCGAAATCACCGATGCCATCGGCGAAACCTACACCCTGACCCAAGCGGATGTGGGCGCTGCTATCAGCGTGCGTGCCAGCTATACCGATCAGCAGGGCACCGCAGAAGCGGTGACGTCTGCTACCACGGAGAGCGTGGCCAATGTTAACGATGCACCGACGGGTGGCGTGGTCATCAGCGGTACGGCAACGGAAGACGAAGTTCTGACGGCATCCAACACCCTGGCGGATGAAGACGGCCTGGGCACGGTAACCTACCAATGGCTGCGGGATGGCAACGAGATCACCGACGCCACCGGCGAAACCTACTCCCTGGTCCAAGCCGATGTGGGTGCTGCCATCAGCGTGCGTGCCAGCTACACCGATCAACAGGGCACCGCTGAAGCGGTCACATCCGCTGCCACGGAGAGTGTAGCCAACGTCAACGATGCACCGACGGGTGGCGTGGCCATCAGCGGCGATGCGATCGAAGATGAAACGCTCACGGCCGACACCAGCGCTCTAGTCGACGAGGACGGTCTAGGCACTTTCAGCTACGTCTGGAAGGCCGATGACACTGCCATCACCGGTGCCACCAACAACACCTACACCCTGACTCAGGCTGAAGTGGGCAAGGTAATCACCGTTGAAGTCAGCTACACCGATGATCAGGGTACCGCCGAAGCGGTCACATCCGCTGCCACGGAGAGCGTGGCCAACGTCAACGATGCACCGACGGGTGGCGTTACCATCAGCGGTACGGCGACGGAAGACGAAGTTCTGACGGCATCCAACACCCTGGCGGATGAAGACGGCCTGGGCACGGTAACCTACCAATGGCTGCGGGATGGTAACGAGATCACCGACGCTACCGGCGAAACCTACTCCCTGGTCCAAGCCGATGTGGGTACTGCCATCAGCGTTCGCGCCAGCTACACCGATCAGCAGGGCACCGCAGAAGCGGTGACGTCTGCTACCACGGAGAGCGTGGCCAACGTCAACGATGCACCGACGGGCGACGTCATCATTACTGGCGATGCGATCGAAGATGAAACGCTCACAGCTGACACCAGCGCTCTGGCCGATGAGGATGGTCTGGGCACTTTCAGCTACGTTTGGAAGGCCGATGACACCGCTATCACCGGTGCCACCAGCAGCACCTACACCTTGACTCAGGCTGAAGTGGGCAAGGCAATCACCGTTGAAGTCAGCTACACCGATGATCAGGGCACCGCAGAAGCGGTGACGTCTGCTGTCACGGATAGCGTGGCCAACGTCAACGATGCACCGACGGGCGACGTCATCATTACTGGCGATGCGGTAGAAGATCAGACACTGACCGTCTCTAACACTCTGGCAGATGAAGACGGCCTGGGCGCAGTGACCTACCAGTGGCTGCGCGATGGCAACGAGATCACCGACGCTACCGGCGAAACCTACTCCCTGGTCCAAGCCGATGTGGGCGCTGCCATTAGCGTGCGTGCCAGCTATACCGATCAGCAGGGCACCGCAGAAGCGGTGACGTCTGCTACCACGGAGAGCGTCGCCAACGTCAACGATGCACCGACGGGTGGCGTTACCATCAGCGGTACGGCGACGGAAGACGAAGTTCTGACGGCATCCAACACCCTGGCGGATGAAGACGGCCTGGGCACGGTAACCTACCAATGGCTGCGGGATGGTAACGAGATCACCGACGCTACCGGCGAAACCTACTCCCTGGTCCAAGCCGATGTGGGTACTGCCATCAGCGTTCGCGCCAGCTACACCGATCAGCAGGGCACGGCCGAAGCGCTTACATCCGCTGCCACGGAGAGCGTGGCCAATGTTAACGATGCACCGATGGGTGGCGTCATCATTACTGGCACCACGACTGAAGATGAAACACTCACGGCCGACACCAGCGCTCTAGTCGATGAGGATGGTCTAGGCACTTTCAGCTACGTCTGGAAGGCCGATGACACCGCCATCACCGGTGCCACCAGCAGCACCTACACCTTGACTCAGGCTGAAGTGGGCAAGGTAATCACCGTTGAAGTCAGCTACACCGATGATCAGGGTACCGCCGAAGCGGTCACATCCGCTACCACGGAGAGCGTGGCCAACGTCAATGATGCACCGACGGGCGACGTCATCATCAGCGGCGATGCAGTAGAAGATCAGACACTGACCGTCTCTAACACCCTGGCCGATGAAGATGGCCTGGACACGGTGACCTACCAGTGGCTGCGCGATGGTAATGAAATCACCGATGCGATGGGCACTACTTACACCCTGACCCAGGCCGATGTGGGCGCTGCCATTAGCGTGCGTGCCAGCTATACCGATCAGCAGGGCACGGCCGAAGCGGTGACGTCTACTGCCACGGATAGCGTGGCCAACGTCAACGATGCGCCGACGGGCGATGTCATCATTACCGGCGATGCGGTAGAAGATCAAACTCTGACCGTCTCTAACACCCTGGCAGATGAAGACGGCCTGGGCGCAGTGATCTACCAGTGGCTGCGCGATGGCAACGAGATCACCGCTGCTACCGGCGAAACCTACACCTTGACCCAAGCCGATGTGGGCTCTGCCATCAGTGTTCGCGCCAGCTACACCGATCAGCAGGGCACCGCAGAAGCGGTGACGTCTGCTGTCACGGAGAGCGTGGCCAACGTCAACGATGCACCGACGGGAGATGTCATCATTACCGGCGATGCGGTAGAAGATCAAACTCTGACCGTCTCTAACACCCTGGCAGATGAAGACGGCCTGGGCGCAGTGATCTACCAGTGGCTGCGCGATGGCAACGAGATCACCGCTGCTACCGGCGAAACCTACACCTTGACCCAAGCCGATGTGGGCTCTGCCATCAGTGTTCGCGCCAGCTACACCGATCAGCAGGGCACCGCAGAAGTGGTGACGTCTGCTGTCACGGAGAGTGTGGCCAACGTCAACGATGCACCGACGGGTGGCGTTACCATCAGCGGTACGGCGACGGAAGACGAAGTTCTGACGGCATCCAACACTCTGGCGGATGAAGACGGCCTGGGCACGGTGACCTACCAATGGCTGCGCGATGGCAACGAGATCACCGCTGCTACCGGCGAAACTTACACCCTGACCCAAGCGGATGTGGGCACTGCTATCAGCGTCCGTGCCAGCTATACCGATCAGCAGGGCACCGCAGAAGCGGTGACGTCTGCTACCACGGAGAGCGTGGCCAACGTCAACGATGCACCGACGGGTGGCGTCATCATCAGCGGCGATGCGGTAGAAGATCAGACACTGACCGCCTCTAATACACTGGCCGATGAAGATGGCCTGGGCACGGTGACCTACCAATGGCTGCGCGATGGCAATGAGATCGCCGCTGCCATCGGCGAAACCTACACCCTGACCCAAGCGGATGTGGGCGCTGCCATCAGTGTTCGCGCCAGCTACACCGATCAGCAGGGCACCGCTGAAGCGGTGACGTCTGCTACCACGGAGAGCGTGGCCAATGTTAACGATGCACCGACGGGTGGCGTCATCATCAGCGGCGATGCGGTAGAAGATCAGACACTGACCGCCTCTAATACACTGGCCGATGAAGATGGCCTGGGCACGGTGACCTACCAATGGCTGCGCGATGGTAATGAGATCGCCGCTGCCATCGGCGAAACCTACACCCTGACCCAAGCGGATGTGGGCACTGCTATCAGCGTTCGCGCCAGCTATACCGATCAGCAGGGCACGGCCGAAGCGCTCACATCCGCTGCCACGGAGAGCGTGGCTAACGTCAACGATGCACCGACGGGTGGCGTGGCCATCAGCGGCGATGCGGTAGAAGATCAAACTCTGACCGTCTCTAACACCCTGGCGGATGAAGATGGCCTGGGCACGGTGACCTACCAGTGGCTGCGCGATGGCAATGAGATCGCCGCTGCCATCGGCGAAACTTACACCCTGACCCAAGCCGATGTGGGCGCTGCCATCAGCGTTCGCGCCAGCTATACCGATCAGCAGGGCACCGCTGAAGCAATCACGTCTGCTACCACGGAGAGCGTGGCTAACGTCAACGATGCACCGACGGGTGGCGTGGCCATCAGCGGCGATGCGGTAGAAGATCAGACACTGACCGCCTCTAACACACTGGCGGATGAAGATGGCCTGGGCACGGTGACCTACCAGTGGCTGCGCGATGGCAACGAGATCACCGACGCCACCGGCGAAACCTACTCCCTGATCCAAGCCGATGTGGGCGCTGCCATTAGCGTGCGTGCCAACTACACCGATCAGCAGGGCACGGCCGAAACTATTACATCGATGCCAACGTCTGCTATTAGTGCTAATCCTGATAGCGATAATGACGGCATTTCGAATGAAGATGAAGGTCGCGTACCATCGCTGGATGGAAGCACTATAGGTGATGGCAACGGCGACGGCATTCCTGACGCCGAGCAAAGCAATGTCAGTTCTATACCGTTTTTATTGACGTCGACGGCTGTCTCTAATCCCGCAGATGCCCCTGAAGCGTTTATCACCCTGACGTCGAACGGCAGCCGTAACGTCGAGAGCGATGATGACTTACTAACGTTGCGTAATGTGCGACAGTTGGATGCACCGAATGACCGACCAGATGACCTTGATATGCCATTTGGTTTAATCGCTTTTGAAGCGGATATAGAAACCGTTGGTGGGTCTCATGTGTTTTCTCTGTTCGTCGACGATGATGTTGAGGCCAATGGTTACTGGAAGCAGAACGCGGCTGGAGACTGGGTAAATCTGGCTAGTGCAGCCTTTGGCGGTAGTCTGACAGGTGAAGGTAATAAATTACGCTTTGATTTTGTCATTGAGGATGGCGGTGAGTTTGATTCTGATGGCGTCGCCAACGGCGTTATTGTTGACCCTGGTGCCATTGGATTCCGTTTACCGGAAACCCCCGAGGATCCAGAGCCTATACCGGATGTCGATGATGGAGGGGTAAACAGCGCACCTATTGCGCGTGACGATGAATTTTCGAGCCGGTTTGGTTGGTTATTGCGCGGGAACCTGTTGGAAGACAATGGCAACGGTATTGATCAGGAGATTGATGGTGATGATTTCTCAATCACTGATATTGATGGTCAAGAGGTTCTTTTTGATACCGCGCTTGTTTTGTCATCTGGTGCGACTCTCACCGTTCAGGAAAATGGTGATTTCCTCTACGACCAGAGGGGGGCTTTTGTGCCCTCACAAGTGGTAGACCGCGTCAGCGATACCTTTGAATACTCGACTGAGGATTCGCAGGGAGCATCAAGCACAGCGACAGTTTCTGTTGAACTGGGCAATGTCACGGACACGGTCGAGATCTCAGTGCTTCAAGCATTATATAAAGTCGCGTTTGATCGAGAGGCGGATGCTACAGGGCTTGATTACTGGTCTGGTGTGCGTGAAAAAGGTGTGAGTATGTTTGATATTGCTGATTTCTTCATCGAATCGGAAGAGTTTACCGATGATCACGGAAATCGCTTCAGTGATGATGACTATCTGACCCTGCTATATGCCAACGCCTTTGATAGAGCTCCTGATGCTGATGGCTTTGCGTACTGGTCAGATGTACTTGAAGAGCCGACGGTTGATCATGGTGATGTGATGACCTATTTCGCCACTTCTGAAGAGATGCAGGTGAAACATTTAGCGGAAGGTTTTATTTTCGCCTGATGCATTGACGTTAGGCAGAGCACTAGCGGCCACCCTTCGCCTTCGGGAGAGTGGCCGCTTTTTATGTGTATCCGTTTTTGATGCTTTTGGCAGTAATGTGCCAAGCCCGGTACTCATGTCTCCGTCGTTGGTCCGATGACATCATAGAACGCCGTACCTAAATCACCTGACCAAGAAAGGGTAGGTCGCTAAAGGAATTGATACTGCTGACATGGGGACGTTAATTGTGCAGGGGATAGTGGAAGCGCAGCCGATTATCTATGAAGATTTTCTGCCGGTCAGCGCGGCGGGCATTTTTCAGTTGAACCTGGGCGGTGCAGAGCGCGAAAACCCCTCTAAAGCGAAGGTGCTGGCAAGTTTATAAGGTGAAATTTTCGCTTAAACCCTGAAAGCTGGCGGCACAAAGGTGTGCTACCAGCGATTTTTAATCCGTAAAAGCTAGAATGTGCGCCAGACTGATTTTTGGCGCACATAAAGCAATAACATGTTACCAATAACGTCTAGCAGTATACCCAATTATCTGAATCCTAAATTAGTATTACAATCTAGATATCTGCCTTGCTGTTGCTATTAATAAATCCGATAAATTCTGTTCCAGCTCCTCAGGCATGCTCCGTGCTCGAGACATTGAGATACTGACAGCTGCTCGCGGTCGGTTATGTCTATCTAAGATAGGCACCGAAATTGATATGTCGGATAGAAAATATTCCTCTACCGATATTGCATACCCTTGGCGCCGAAATCTTTCTAAGCGATCCATTATCGCAGGTACTTCGGAGATGGTATTGGGTGTATAAGCCTTTCGCTGAGTTTGCTCCAACAGAGTAAGGGCCTCTTTTTCATCTAATTGCGACAGCATTGCCAGCCCTGGTGCCGTGCAAAAAGCCGGGAGTCGCGATCCGATAGTGATATCGGTATCGAGCATGTTTCGGCTCAGCAGGCGAGATAGATACACCACATCCTGTCCATCCAAAATCGTAAGGCTGACTGAGCCTTCTGTTTCTTTGCTCAGGTTCAGTAAGTAGGGGCGAACCTTATCGACCAATGGATGCGCATGAAGGTAGTGCGCGGCAATATCTAGTGTGCGCACGCTAGGTTCGATCAGTTGTGTTTCCTCGTTGCGCTGCAAGTAGCCTAGCTGCATCAACGTGTGTACAAAGCGCTGTGTTGCGCTTCTGTCCATGTCACAGCGTTCTGCAAGGTTCTTGATGCTCATCGCTGGATGCTCTGCATCGAAAACCTCAAGAATCCGAAACGCTTTAACCACGCTCTTGACCATTAAATGGTCCACCTTTTTCTTTTCGTTCAATTTTTCACCTTTTAATTGAATGGTCTCTGCGCAAGAAAATCATTTTTGTATCTTGATAGCTTTACAGTGAGCATATATCGGCTATATTGATTGTATGTTGATCATTGATGATCGCATTGTAATCATTCTAAGAGCAAATAGAGAGATAATCATGTCTGAACATATTCTCACCAGCAAGCAAGGTCGCGTAGGTGTCATCACTTTGAACCGTCCAGAAGTTCTTAACGCCTGGCATAGTGAAATGCGTCAGCAACTTATCGCCGCGCTTGAGGAATTAACAAATGACGATTCGCTCGGCGCAATCGTGCTGACTGGGGCGGGCGAGCGAGCCTTCAGCGCTGGTCAGGACCTCAACGAGACCCGATCTTTTGACTCCGAGCGGGCCAAAAGCTGGGTTGGCGAGTGGGAGATGCTCTACGACAAACTACGCAGCAGTCCTAAGCCCATCATTGCTGGCCTCAACGGAGTCGCGGCTGGTTCGGCATTTCAGGTAGCTCTACTGTGTGACTTCCGCATCGCCCATGCCGACGTTCGTATGGGGCAGCCCGAAATTAACTCGGGAATCGCTAGTACTACCGGCCCCTGGATCATGCGCGAACACCTGGGGCTAGCTCGAACCATCGACCTGACCCTAAGTGGTCGCTTGATGAATGCCGACGAGTCTTATGCTCTCGGTTTGATCAATCGACTGGTCGCAGCCGATCAGGTTATGGCTGAAGCGCTAGCGCTGGGTGAAGAGCTCGCCGGCAAGCCTCCTGTTGCAATGCGCCTGGATCGTCAGCGTTTTCAAGAAATCACCGAGCCTGGTTTCCGCGACTGCCTTGAGGCGGGGGTTCGCATTCAGGGGGAAGCTTACGCATCGGGAGAGCCGGCACGCATGATGGAACTCTTTCTCAAGCGTTAAGACGGTAGAAAACATAGATTGAACAACTGTCGCTTGAGCGACGCGTGAGAAGCAAAGGACATTCGGATTGCTATGATATTCAACCTCAACGATCCCAGTTTTATTCTCGCGCTGCGCGATATCGCAACGCGTGAGCCAGAACGCTTATTCGGGAACTTCGATCAACGTCCCTTGACATTTGGAGAGCTCGATCGTCAGGCCGAGGCTCTCGCCGTCCATCTTCGCAGGGAGCTGGGCATTCACCCTGGTGAGCGTGCCGCGGTAATGATGAATAACGGGCCGGAAGCTATCGCTATCCTGTTCGCACTGGCCAAAGCTGGCATCATTTGGGTGCCAGTCAATGCCCGTCAACGCGGCAATGGCTTGAAATATATTATCGAGCATTGCGCCCCTGCGGTCCTGTTCACCGATGCTGATCTGTGGCCTGTCGTTGTCGACAGTGGAGCGGACTTCACGGGCAAGACGTTGCTGCTGGGCGGCGCTAAGGACACAGTATCAGAGCACTTGGAAGGCGAAAAAAGACTAGACGCACCGGCGCCTGCCATGCGGGAACTATATGCTTTGATGTACACCTCAGGCACGACGGGAAAGCCAAAGGGAGTACGCGTTACGCATGCGATGATGGCGTATGCCCTGAAGAGCGTTGAGCTACTTTGCTCAATCAAACCGGGCGACGTCTTCTTCCAGTGGGAGCCCTTCTACCACATTGGCGGCGCCCAAATGCTGTTGCTGCCGCTGTTCTTCGATGTACGGCTCAGCCTGACCGAGCGCTTCAGCGCCAGTCGTTTCTGGGAACAGGTTCATGTAAGCGGTGCGACTCATATCCATTATCTGGGTGGCGTCCTGCAGATCCTGCTGAAGCAGCCGCCTAGTAAACTGGAGTCTACCCACAATGTACGTATCGCCTGGGGTGGGGGATGTCCAAGCGACCTCTGGTTAACCCTTCAGGATCGTTTCGGCTTCGAGATCCGTGAGTGCTACGGAATGACGGAAGCCTCAAGCCTAACCACCTTCAACGCGGCAGGAAAGCCAGGGTCGGTGGGGCACGCCGTTCCCTGGTTGGACGTCGCTATTCACGATGATAGTGGGAATCCGTTAGCGCCAGGCGAGCCGGGTCAAATCGTGGTCCGTGAAACGCAGCCAGGTGTGCTATTCGATGGTTACTTCCACAATGCTGAGGCTACTGAGAAGACACTAACGAAGGGCTTGCTGCAAACCGGCGACCGCGGCTGGCTCGATACGGACGGGTTTCTCTACTTTCTCGGACGTATCACCGATAGTGTGCGCTGCCGAGGAGAGAATGTCTCGGCCTGGGAGGTGGAGTCGGTCACCCAGCAGCATCCCGATGTTGAGGAGTGCGCGATGATAGGCGTTGCCGCTGAGATTGGCGAGCAGGAAATAAAGCTTTTCCTGAAGCCGAAGGCTGGTCGTGATATCAAACTACGTGAACTGCACCTTTGGCTGAAAGAGCGCTTAGCCTCCTACCAGTGCCCTAGGTACCTTGCCATCGTGGAGGAGTTCGAGCGGACTCCCAGCCACCGCATCGTCAAGCATTGCCTGCCTAAGACCCTACACGAAACTTGGGATAGTCAACGTCTTCACTAAAAGTGATCTTGAGGAAAATATGAACAATAACGACAAGAGAAAAGTTCCGTCCACCGTTCCTACAACTAGAAAAAAGGAGACCAACAGCATGATCCATGTATTGCACAAGACTGCTTCTATTACGGCGTTATCTCTAGCAGCCAGTGGCATTGCCTACGCCGATGTCTGGGATTTACCTTCCCCGCAACCGGCGGACAACTACATTACAGAGAACGTAAGCTGGTTCGCCGATCAAGTACGCGAAGTTACCAATGGAGAGTTGGATATACGCGTTCATCCGAGTGGATCGCTATTTCCTGGCGATCAGATCAAGCGCGCTGTCCAGCGTGATCAGGCTCAGATCGGTGTTCACGTACTTTCCGCCCATCAGAACGAAAATATTCTTTATGGTATAGACTCAGTACCTTTTTTGGCAGATTCCTTCGAAGCGTCCGCACAGCTCTGGGAAGTGACTAAGCCAGCACTGGATGAGTTGATGGCGGAGCAAAACTTGCAGTTGCTCTATCACATCCCTTGGCCTCCTCAGGGTATTTTCTTTGACCGAGAGATCGACACACCCGAGGATGCAGAGGGGTTAAATTTCCGAGCCTATAATACGGCTACGGCGCGTTTTGCAGAACTGATGGGTATGACGCCAACCTTGATTGAGGAAGCCGAACTTTCACAGGCAGCCGCCACTGGCATGGTGCAATCACTGATATCTTCCGGAGACCCCGTTTACAACCACCAGTTATGGGACTACCTCCCTCACTTCTACGATGCCAAAGCGTGGCTCGTGCTTAGCCACGTCTTCGTCAACAAGGACCGCTGGGAAGCTCTTGACGAGGAAATCAAAGAGGATGTTCTGGCCATTGCCACAGAAGCTGAGCAGCGTGGCGAAGAGCAGGCCAGAGAGCTCACCGATGAACTCAAGAGCCGGCTGGGCGACAAGGGGGTTGCGATCAACCAGCCCAATGAAGACCTGCAAGCGGAATTTAACCGTATTGGCGAAGCTATGCAGGAGGAGTGGCTAGAGAAGGCTGGCCCGCAAGGCCGGCAACTGGTAGAGGAATATCGTGCCATGCAATAACGGTACGATTCACGTCCTCATTCCGAAGAATGGGGACTTCGCTTGGCTGGTTGAACTGGGGGCTGCTCCTATGAACACCTTCTCTTTCCGTGCAGCCAGATGTCTGGAAACGCTCTATCGCGTCTTCGGCTATCTTGCCGCGCTATGTATTTTTATCATGCTGATAGTGATCGTTGCTCAGGTGGTACTGCGTTGGAGTGGCACGACTCTGCCTGGCGCTACCAATTACGCTGGCTACCTGATGGGTGCCAGCACGTTCCTTGCTGCGGCCTATACCTTTCACGAAGGCGGGCATATCCGTGTTGGTCTTCTGGTGGAGCGACTCGGGCGCTTTCGCCTCATTGGCGAGCTGTGGTGCCTCTTGGTCGCAAGCGGCATTGCTGGCTTTATCACGTGGCACGCTTTCGATGCGGCCTACTGGTCCTATCGGTTTGGTGACGTCTCATCAGGGCAGGATGCGACTGCGCTTTGGATACCTCAGTCGCTGCTCGCGCTCGGTTCCACAGCATTTACGATTTCAATTCTTGACCATTTCGTGCGTACCCTGGCCACGCTGTTTTGTTCTTCGGCTGCCAACCGCCACGGAATTCATCCCATGAGGAGTCTCTGATGGACTTCACCGAACTGGCCATTGCGCTGCTGCTCATTCTCTTCTTGCTGCTGGGCTCTGGCGTCTGGGTGGCCCTGTCCCTGGTCGGGGTAGCCATCGTATGCATTGCGTTTTTCACTGGTCGCCCTATCGGGGCCTCAATGTACAGCACTTTGTGGACGTCTTCGACGAGCTGGACGCTAACGGCCCTTCCACTATTTATCTGGATGGGAGAAATCCTGTACCGCACACGGCTTTCCGAAAGCCTTTTTCGAGGTCTGAGCCCCTGGCTCAGTTGGCTGCCAGGTCGGCTAATGCATACCAATGTCATCGGTTGTACTTTGTTTGCCGCAGTCTCAGGCTCTTCTGCTGCTACCCTGACGACGGTAGGCAAAATGTCTATGCCGGAACTCAAAAAGCGTGGCTACTCAGATTTCATGAGTGTAGGGACTCTGGCAGGCGCTTCTACCCTTGGCCTTATGATTCCACCTTCCCTAACCATGATTGTCTATGGCGTGATTACCAATCAATCAATACCGATACTATTTATCGCGGGCATACTTCCCGGGCTGATATTGGCCACGTTATTTATGGGATATGTCGTTGCATGGGGGATATTGAAAAAGCCTAATATTGACCAAGAGCCAGCTATGACAATGAAGCAGCGTCTTTATGAGTCGCGACTACTGATACCCGTTGCGTTGCTGATAATTACCGTGATTGGTTCGATGTACTCCGGTCTTGCTACTGCGACTGAAGCAGCTGCACTCGGGGTTGTCGGCGCTTTGTCACTTGCGGCAATACAGCGCAGCCTGACCTTCTCCTCGCTGGTGGAAAGCCTAATTGGAGCCGCTAAGACTTCTTGTATGATTGCGCTCATTTTGGCAGGAGCGTCGTTTCTAACTCTAGCAATGGGATACACGGGGTTGCCTAGAGGTTTGGCTGAATGGGTGGGCACACTCGATCTAACGCCTTTTATGCTTCTGATGGCATTAATGGTTGTTTACATTGTGTTGGGATGCTTCTTGGATGGTATTTCAGCCGTGGTGCTGACTATGGCTGTGGTCACCCCCATGTTGAACGAAGCAGGTATCGATTTGATTTGGTTCGGTATATTTGTGCTAGTCATGGTAGAAATGGCTCAGATTACTCCACCAGTGGGCTTTAATCTCTTTGTAATGAAAGGCCTAACAAATCATAGCCTCGGCTTTATTGCCAAAGCAGCCGCCCCAATGTTTTTAATTATGGTTTTTATGGCGCTATTGCTAATTATATTCCCTGCACTTGTAACCTTTCTACCCAGCTATATGAACGAAGCAAAAATGTAAACCGGGAAATTTAGTTGTAGCCAACTACGGTCTGAAATGGTATCAATGCAGGCTTTTAGGCCTGCATTGATGGATTTTTTTGTCTTAGTTAAATTATTATTTTCTCAGATCTTGTTTTGTTTAAATGCCAGGATGTTAAATGATATTGGTTTACGTGTTAGTTTCATTTAATATCCAACTGAGGCTGATAGCCAAAATTTTTAAGGGGCACTGGGTGCCCAGGTGACCGATGAGCTATCGCTCTATGCTGAGCGCGAAAACGCCTCTAAAGCGAAGGTGCTGGCAAGTTTAAAAAATAATCCATCGTTAATTAAAGAACGGCAGCACAGGAATGTGCTGCCGTTTTGTTAAGTAATAACACCGTGATTAGATCAGCACTCGGAGGCACTGACCTGCATGATACAGCGAGAAACCACTCTCATAGGCGCAGCTCCACAGTGGGCGGGCTTTGATGGGGGTGGGCTGTGACAACGGCAGCGGCAGTAGGCTGTCATCCTCGTTTGCAATGTAATGGGCAAAACCCTGTCCAACCACCGTGCCGGTAGTGATGCCGCGTCCGTTATAACCAGTGGCTGACAATATTCCAGGGGCCGGTTCAAAAATACGTAAGGTGTGGTCCGGTGTGAATGCGATCTTGCCGGTCCAGGTGTATTCCCAACGCACGTTGCCAAGCCCAGGGAAGTAGTGATTTTTAATGGTATCGGCCCAGCGGGTTAAGTAAGCTAACGGCTTGCCTTCACCTTTCCCCAGGCTGCCCAACAGTAAGCGGCCTGCCTTATCTCGGCGTATGCTGCTAAGCACCGTGCGGGTGTCCCAAGCGCCTTGTTTTTCTGGAAGAATTGCATCGGCGGCTTCACCGGTTAGGGGTTCTGACGCCAGTTGATAATAATGGCCGGTAAAGAAGTGTTGTCGAACGTGGTTCCAGTCGTCTTCGGTATACGCATTGGTCGCCATGACAACTTTGTTCGCGGTTACGCTGCCATTTTGAGTTAACACCCGCCAGCGGTCTTCCTGTCGCTCGATGCCTGTTACGGGGCTTTGGCAGTAGAGAGTAGCGCCTAAGTTTGCAGTAGCGCGGGCGAGCCCTCGTGTATAGGCGCACGGGTTGATAGTGCCCGCGCGCTTATCAAGCAGCGCTGCATGTATCTGAGCGGTTCCCGTCATCCGCGCGCATGCTTCGCCTTCGATTAACGTCACCGGCGCCCCACGGTTTTGTAACTGGTCCCGGCGACGTGCGAGCTCTTGGCAGCCTTTGGTGTTATGGCCAAGGTGCAGGGTGCCCGTACGCGTTGCCTCACACTCAATGGCATAGCGCTCAATAATATCGAATACTTTTGCCGGGGCGCCGCCTAAAATAGTATTAACGCGTTCGCCTTTTTCTTCACCTAGTGCGGCCACAATGTCGTCGGGTGGAATCCAAAGCCCTGCATTAACCAAGCCAACGTTGCGGCCTGAACCACCCGTGGGGATATCTCCCGCCTCCAGCAACATTACCTTGATGCCTTTCTCGGCCAAATGTAACGCGGTGGACAAGCCCGTAATACCGCCACCAACAACACAGACCTCGGCCTCTTCCTGGTTCGCTAACGCAGGATAGTGCAATGGGGCTTCCGCGCTCGTTTGCAGCCAAAGGCAGCGCTCGGAGAGGGTCGTTTGCATCTTTATAGTACCTCCTGAAAAGAAGCGCAGGCCGGCCATAGGCCGACCTTGAATGGCTATGAAGTAAGTTGGGAAGAGTAGGTGGTTTGGGGAGTGTGGGGCGGATTTTTAGCCGCTTTCTCAGGGGATTCACGGGGAATGAAACGGCCGGTGAGCGCCCACAGCAAACCGAATAAAGGGGATAGCCAGCAAGCAAATGCAAAGGGCGCATATGCTAGCGTGGGTACGCCAATCGTCGAGGACACAAATCCACCGCCCATGTTCCACGGAATCAATGGAGAGGAGAGTGTGCCATTGTCTTCAATAGTGCGTGACAGCGTCGAAGTCTTATAGCCCATGGCTTGATACTGGCCTTTCAGCAAGCGACCGGGCAGCACCAGCGTTGTATACACATCGCCAATAATAGTGCTTACCGCCAGCGTAGTGCCGGAGCTTGTTGCTACTAAGCTGAAGCGTCCTTTGATAAGCCGCATCAGCTGCTTAATAATCGCATCAACGGTGCCATAGGCTTCCAGCATGCCAGCAAAACCCAGCGCGAAGAACGTTAGCGTTACTACCCAGGTCATGGAGAGCACACCGCCGCTGCTGAGCAGAGCATCAATCGCCGGATTACCGGTATCACTGTTAAAGCCATTTTGCATGGCATCAAACACTGCATGAACGGTCTCGCCCTGAATGCCGATAGCCACTAAGCCGCCTATCGCAGCGCCGGTAAAAATAGTCGGGAAAGGCGGGAATTTGGCAAGCGCTAATCCGATCACAACAAAAGGCGGGATCAACGTTACCCAGGAGAGCGTAAAGGTGTCATCAAGTGCCTGACGGAACGTTGCAATATCGGTACTTCGTTCAAGTTGGCCGCCATAGCTAGTGCCGAGCCATAAATAAAGTATCAGCGCGACGATCATAGCGGGCACCGTGGTGGCCATCATGCTGCGTATATGGCTCCATAAATCGGTTTCACACACGGCAGGAGTTAAGTTGGTAGTCTCTGATAAGGGCGACATTTTATCGCCAAAGAACGCCCCGGATACCAGTGCTCCGCCCGTTAGATACATGGGGATGCCCAGCCCTTCCCCGATGCCCATTAGGGCAAGCCCGAGGGTTCCTACTGTGCCCCAGGATGTGCCTGTGGCAAGGGATACCAAAGCACTAACGACGCACGTTGCGACGAGAAAGTAAGAGGGGGAAACCAACTGAAAACCGTAATACATCAGCGTGGGAACGGTGCCGGAAAGAATCCAGGTACCAATGACCATACCGACCGCTAATAGAATAAAAATAGCGGGCATTCCCAGCTTAACCACCTCAAGCATCGAGGCTTCCATTTTTTGCCAGGGTACGCCACGGATGCGTCCGCACAGGGCGCAAATCATTATTCCGAAGGCTAAAGGAATATGCGGGGTAAAATCAGAGAAGATAAAAAATTGCAGAATTAGAATGGCAGTAGTGGCCAGCAGTGGTAATAGCGCCATCGCGAGGCCCGGCGTCGGGCCGATTTGGACATCGTCACGCATACATCACCTTAATTTTTTTATGTTTTTAGTAAGGGCCCTACAGAGAAGGGCCCTTATAGAGGGGAAGGGTTAGTCGAACTTAATGCCTTGAGCTAGTGGGAGTTCACGAGAGTAGTTCACGGTGTTAGTTTGGCGACGCATATAGCTCTTCCAAACGTCGGAGCCAGACTCGCGACCGCCACCGGTTTCCTTCTCGCCCCCAAACGCACCGCCAATTTCAGCACCGCTAGGGCCGATGTTGACGTTGGCGATGCCGCAGTCACTGCCAACCGCAGAGATGAAGGTTTCGGCTTCGCGAACATCGGTGGTGAAAATGCACGATGACAGACCCTGGGGGACGTCATTATTGGTAGCAATAGCCTCATCCAGCTCTTTGTAGGTGAGGACATAAAGAATCGGCGCAAAGGTTTCGTGCTTGACCAGCTCGTTTTGCTCGGTCACTTCAACAATGGCGGGCTCGACGTAGTAGCCTTCACCACTGTTGGCGAACTCTACACGGTTGCCACCGAACACTTTTGCACCTTGCTCACGCGCTTTAGCCAGCACACTTTGCATCGCATCAAAGGCTTGGTGATCAATCAGCGGACCAACCAAGTTACCTTCAAGCGGGTTGCCGATAGATATTGCGCTATACGACTTCTTCAGACGCGCTAAGATTTCGTCTTTAATGGATTCATGCACCACTAAGCGGCGCAGTGTCGTGCAGCGTTGCCCTGCCGTACCTACCGCAGAGAACAGGATGGCACGAGTCGCCATATCAAGGTCGGCACTGGGCGCTAAGATCATGGCGTTGTTGCCACCCAGCTCAAGAATGCTGCGGCCAAAACGTGCAGCAACTTGTGGGCCTACTTCGCGACCCATGCGGGTGCTGCCAGTAGCGCTGATCAGCGCAACGCGGGCGTCATTAACCAACTGCTCGCCAGCGGCACGCTCACCAATAATCACCTGGCTCAGGTGCTCGGGAGCTTCATCACCGAACTCTTCAATGGCACGTTCCAATAGTGCTTGGCATGCCAGTGCCGTTAACGGTGTTTTTTCAGACGGTTTCCAAAGTAAGCTATTGCCGCATACCAGCGCTAAGGCTGAATTCCATGCCCAAGGGGCGACGGGAAAGTTAAACGCCGTAATTAGCCCAATCGGGCCTAACGGATGCCAGCTTTCGCGCATATGGTGACCGGGGCGCTCGGAGGCGATGGTCAGTCCAAACAGTTGGCGAGATTGACCAACGGCGAGGTCACAAATGTCGATCATTTCCTGAACTTCGCCAAGCCCTTCCTGGAGAATCTTGCCGCACTCCCAGGTAACCAGCTCGCCAAGTGCTTCTTTGTGCTGGCGCAGTTGATCGCCAAACAGGCGAACCAATTCACCACGACGGGGGGCAGGTACGCTTTTCCAAGCTTGAAAGGCTTTTTCTGCGTTCGCGATAGCGGTTTCAACGTCGCTGCTAGAAGCCGTTGTAAGACGGCCAATTTCGCTACCATCAATCGGTGTGGTAACAACTAGATCGCCGCCTTGATACAGCTCTTTTGCGACACCCATTTTTTCCATCAGGGAATGAATCATTGCTTCACCAAATATTGAATTGTGAGTAAATTGGTTACAGGGGCAGTATTGCCAAGCATGAGGCAGCTCATCAAACGATGTTTGTGAAAAACATCATTCCTTAATTTCACCAAGTGGGAGTGCTATGCGTCGTCGAAACTTACCTTCTTTGACCAGCCTGAACTGTTTCGAGGCCGCGGCAAGGCATCTCAGTTTTACGCGGGCTGCGGATGAGCTGAGCCTGACGCAAAGTGCGGTGAGCAAGCAGGTGTCACAACTGGAAGTTACCCTGCAACATCCGTTATTTAGGAGGGTGAGAAAGCGTCTGCACCTGACGCCAGAGGGAGCGGTCTATCTCGGCGAAGCGCGTAAAATATTAGCCCAAGTCGAAATGTCCACGCGGTATATGCAGTCTTACGGCGTAGAGGCAGATGTGCTGAATATCGCCACCTTGCCCACCTTTGGGGCGCGGTGGCTTATCCCCAGACTCAACGGATTCCGCTTTAAATATCCCAATATTAATCTCAATATTGCTAACCGCACCGAACCGTTTGATATGCAAAAAGAGCGTATAGAGGCGGCGTTCTTTTTTGGTCATGGCGTATGGCCGCGGGCGGAATGTATTAAGTTGCTGGATGAAGAGGTGGTGCCTGTCTGCTCGCCTTCCGCTATGGAGCAGACAACCGTTTGCGACCCATTAGATTTAACAGGCATGGTGCTGTTACAGGTTTCTACTCGGCCCGAAGGGTGGCATGACTGGTTTGAAGCACAAGATCTCTATACGGAACACAGCTATCATGGCCCAAGATTTGATACGTTCTATATGGCGTTAAGAGCGGCCCGCGCGGGCTGTGGCGTCGCCCTAGTACCAAAGTTTCTTGCTCAGGAAGAGCTTGATGAGGGAAAGTTAGTCATTCCTTGGCAGTTCTCACTGAAGAGTCAAGATGCTTATTATATGGCGTACCCAGAGCATATGGTTGAAGTTTATAAACTGCGTGCTTTTATTGAATGGATTCGTGAGCATTTAGATTGATAACGATTAATCTAAATGCTTTATTGACGGTGGTTTAAGGATGACTGCTTTTTTATAGAGTCATCTAAAAATAATATGCTAAGTCATTAACTGCTATCTTATAAGGAGGGCTAAAATGTCAGGCTTAGCCTAAGCATATCTTTGTGCTGAATTCCATTTTCAATGATAGGCTCGGGATAGTTCTGCAAGAAAAAGTCTTTATCAATGCAATCAACCCTAAAGCCCTGGCGTTGGTAGAAGGTCAGTTGATAGCCGAATGTACCCGTTCCCACCTCTAGGCGCTGTGCGCCTGATTCCTTCACTTTTTCGATAACATATCCGAGCAGTTGGGTGCCAACACCATGCTGTTGAACCGTTGGTGAAACGGCAATGTTCATCAGTTCCAGTGCTCCCTTATAAATAGGCTTGATAACACAAGCGCCGACTACCGCCCCTTTGTCTTGAGCTGCGAAGCACCTTGATTGATATAGGTAGCTTTTAATGGCCTCCTCGGACGGGTCCGCTAAAAGAAGTAGCTCCATTGGTACTTCAGAGGGTGTTATCTCAGCGATTTGCAACGCAACCTGCTCCTCTCGTGTTCAGAATAATTTACATTCTATTTTTGTATGAATGTCTTTATGTGAGCGTTTGGGTGACTTTTTGACGTAAGGATACGTGTTCTGATTTGGATAGGCACACGTGGCCTGTCACTATAAAATTAAAGTATTTATGTAACATAAAAAGCCTGGGTGCAAGCTGCCTTAGGTAGGGGGGCATTTTATTGCTGTTGGTTTGAAAAAGCTGATGTGCGAGCTCATCGGCGCGAAGTTATTCACACGAGATCATCATGACCCTACTGGATAAACGTGCATTGTACTTATTTGAGGTAAGCAGCTGCGGAGGCATTCGTGCGGCGGCGGAGCATTTGCATACCAATCCTTCCGTAGTAAGCCGCCAAGTACGGGGGTTAGAGCGGGAATTGGGCATGGCCTTGCTGGAGCGTCAAGGGCGGCATGTGACGTTGACCGAGGCAGGCCAATTGGTAGTGGAAGGGTTTCTTGCTCAGCGGCGGTTGAATTCAGAGCTGGGAGATACGTTGTCTCGGTTACGCAATTTACAGTCGGGGAAAGTGGTCGTATCGGTAGGTGATGGCTTTGTGGATAGTTTTATCAACCATGTGATGCGCCGTGTTTCCGAGCACTACCCCGATGTGCTGATCGAGATTAAAACAGGGATTTATTACCCCCGAGAACCCCATGAAATGGTGGCCAGCGACGAGGTGGATATCGCGATTACCTACGGCCCTATCTCAGACCCACGGTTAGTGGTGCACTCCTTTGAACGAGGGCCATTGTGTGCGCTGGTAGCACCGTCCCACCGGCTTGCTCGCCAAGAGAGCGTGTCGATCACAGAGTTATTACAGCACAAGTTGATTTTTTTACCGGATGTCTCGGGCTCTCAGCAGTTCGTCAATGCGCTATTTGGTGCTACCGGGCAGTTGGCTACGCCTGCCTATCGCTGCAACCTGCATTCGGTGTCTCGAAGGATGGCTTGTGCCGGGATTGGCGTGTCGTTTATGACGGCGGCTGCTGCACGCAGTGAAATAAATGCGGGTTTACTGAAGGCGATTCCCATTGATCACCCTATGGCGGCTAGCAGCCAGGGCAATTTGGTGCGTAGAGTCGGCAGAAGACTTTCGCCCGCTGCCGACTATTTATGGAAGTTAATGATGGCGATGCAGTGATGTGCTGATGTATCAGTTAGCCATCATGTACACGCCTGGACCAATTGGCCAGCCCATCGCCAGCCAGAACATCAAAAACGTTGACCAGGCGAGCAAAAAGCCTATGGCTAACGGCAGCATGGTGGCTATCAACGTGCCTAGCCCCATATCTGGCTTATAACGCTGCATATACACCAGTGCTACCGAAAAATACGGGCTCATAGGGGAGATAATGTTAGTGCTGGAATCGCCTATGCGGAACATTGCCAACACAAAGGCTGGGTCGAAGTCGATCATCATCAGCATCGGTACGAATACCGGAGCCATTAACGCCCACTGAGCGGAGCCACTGGTCATAAAGACATTCAGTACTGCGCTCATCGCAATAAACGCGCCTACCAGCGGCAGTCCGGTAAACCCGGTGCTTTGTAGAATGTTAGAGCCTTCGATAGCAATAAACTGCCCCAGTTCTGACCAGCGGAAATAAGCAATAAACTGCGAAATGGCAAAGAACAGTACTAGAGTCGGTGCCAGGTCACTGGCAGACTCCGCCATGCGTTGTGGTACATCGCGACTGCTGGTGATCTTGCCGGTGGTGATGCCATAGACCAAGCCAATAGTGACGAAATAGCCAAACATCAGTGGCACGAGTGAGCGCAAAAAGGGTGACGGAATCAAGCCGCCTTCTTCATTACGCAGTGGTGATGCTTCGGGAACCACGGCAATTAAGATCAGCGCTAGGTAAATCAGTGTGGCTACGCCTACCCGCTTTAGGCCGCGCTTTTCTGCGTCAGTTAATGTCGGTTTTATGATGTCAGTTTTAAAGTCTTTACTTATCGGCAGGGTGCGTTGCAGCCTCGGCTCTACGATCTTATCGATAATTAACGTGCCAATAATTGCCAGTACAAACACTGAGCAGGCTACGAAGTAGTAGTTATCAACAGGTGAAACGTAGGCGTCTGGGTCTACCAAACGTGCGGCTTCCGTGGTTATGCCAGCAAACAGCGCATCTCCGACGGTAATGAATAGGCTGGCATCAAACCCGGCGCCTGCCGCCGCGTAGGCAGCGGCGGCACCGGCGATTGGGTGGCGGCCCACCGAGTAGTACACCATAGCGGCTAGTGGGATCAGAATCAGGTAGTTGGCATCAGAGGCAATACTGCCGCAAATACCCGCCATAAAAACGCAGAAAGTAAGCAGCGCGGGTGGTGCTTTCGCCACGCTCACCTGCATCAACGTCGACATCAAGCCCACCTTGTCGGCCAAACCAATGCCGAACATCACCACCAAAATAAGGCCGAGGGGTGGGAAGTTAACGAAGTTACTGACCACGCTGGTCAGCATGAACTCAATGCCATCGGCCGAGAGTAGACTGCGTACCTGAACCACCGCATCGGTTTGCGGGTTAACCGCAGAAACGCCGAGTGAAGAAAGCAGGGTTGAGAGGATTACAACCGTGCCTGCTAAAATGACAAAGAGAATAAATGGGTGTGGGAGCTTGTTACCCACACGCTCAATAGATGAAAGAACACCTTGCATCGTATTAATCCTTTTTTCTTAACGTTATTTTTTTAATCGTAATGAGAGGCCTGCAGAGAATTAAGTGCGTGATAACAGCTCTTTTGCCAACGCCACAAACATCCCGCCTGCAACTGGTAGAACAGCATCGTTAAAGTCGTAGTGCTCGTTGTGCAGATAGGCGCTATCGCCATTACCGACAAAAAAGAAGCATCCCGGTACTTCCTGTAGGTAGAACGCGAAATCTTCCGCCCCCATGGTGGGCATATAGTCCAACTGCTGAATGTCGTGACTTACTGCGTACTTGTTGGCAATTGTTAGCACGCGTTCTGACCACGCAGAGTCGTTAACCAGGGGGGGCACCTGGTGGAGGTGTTCCAGATGAAACTGCGCACTGTGGGCTGCGCATACGCCCGCGGTTACCTGCTCAAGCTTGCCTGCGAGCGCATCGCGTGACGAGGGACGATCGCTGCGGATATTCACTAACAGTTCGGCTTGGCCAGGAATCACATTGGCGGCGTCGCCCGCATGAAAAGCGGCTACCGTGATGACGCCTGCTTCCAGCGGTGATTTGTGGCGGCCCACTAACCCTTGCAACTGCTGTATCAGTGACGCCCCGACATAAATAGGATCGACCGCCAAGTGCGGCATGGCGGCATGGCCGGAAATACCTTCGATAGTGATTTTATAAGTGTCGTTACCACCCATGGCCGGCCCGGGTTTAACAAACAGTTGGCCAGTTGGGAAACCAGGGCGGTTGTGGTAGCCAAATATTGCGTCCACCTTGGGGTTTTCCAATACCCCGGCCTTGACCATGATGTCGGCACCATTGCCACCTTCTTCGCCAGGCTGAAATAGCAGTTTAATGTGTCCACATAGCTCATCACGCTGCGCCATGATGGCTTCGGCAGCCAACAACAGCGTGGCGGTATGCCCATCGTGACCACAGGCATGCATCAAGCCTTGCCGTTGGGAACGATGCTCAAACGTATTGACTTCCTCGATGGGTAACGCATCCATATCAGCGCGAAAGGCAATCACTGGGCCTTCGCGACCGGTCGCTAGCTCAGCCATAACGCCTGTAGTAGCAATACCTTCGGTCACGTGATAGCCGAGCGCTTTTAGCCGCTCTGCGACCAGTGCGGCAGTATTATTTTCTTGAAATTTAAGCTCAGGGTGCTGGTGTAGTCGATGCCGCAAAGCGGTGGCTTCACCAACTTGTTTATCTGAAAACATTTCCTATCCCACTGTTGTCGGTATCTTTTTTTGGCTTTTTTAAGCTAAGCGACTTGGCGGGTAGATAAGAGTCGTTTTAATGACGAATTTGTTGCTTTCAAAGCAACGATGATGGGTTGATACAACCGAAGCGACTTCTTAACGATGTTATCAACCCCCTTGGCAGCTGGCGGTGAGATTGTCAGTGTCGCCTTCTTTCATGCTTATTTTTAACTTAAGCACTCTGTATATCGACTAGATCATACCTCTTTGCGGCAGCCGCACAGCAGGAGATTGCAATCACCCAGCGAAGTAGGCTATTGGTGGCGCAGTTGATAGATCAGCTTAATGCACAAGACACACACGGCCGTGGAGTGCTCGGTATGAAGACCTTGTCGAACATGGGGTTTGCCTTATTTGGTGCAGCGCTGGTCGCGATTAGTTATGGACTTGCGCGCTTTGCGTTTGGTTTGTTTGTACCTTCTATTAGCGCCGAGCTAGAGCTGACAGCGTACTTAGTTGGCATTATCGGGGCACTGCCGTTTATTAGTTTTGTCTTGGCGACGTTGTTTGCACCGCTTGCAGCCGATCGGCTTGGTGCGCGTAATTTAGCAGTGCTATCCGGTGGATTCGGTGTGGCCGGGCTGGTCTTTATCAGCCAGTCGTCTGGTGCTTTCTCACTCGGCGTAGGCGTGTTTGTCTGCGGCATTTGTACTGGCTTGATGATGCCCGCTCTGACGGCTGCTATGCAGGCATTGGTGAGCCGAACAATGCATGGCCGCGTTAGTTCTATCATGAATGCTGGCACCAGTATTGGCATTATCGTAGCAGTGCCGACGGTCGTGTTCCTGGCCGATGCGTGGCGCTTTACCTACACTAGCTTTGCTGTTTTGGCAGGTTTAGGGGTGATTGCTGCCTGGTACTTTATTCCTTCGGTCTCTCGGGTTGTGCCAGCCAATGCGGCACCGCCACCGCCAATCACGCGGCTACAGTGGTCGCGCCTTACCCGACTATCGCTCTTTGCTTTCGCGATGGGGTTTGTATCTTCGCCGTTCTGGCTTTTTGCGCCTGATTTGGCCGTTACCCTTGGTGGATTACCTGCTCATCAAGTCGGTTGGCTTTGGTTTGCCGTAGGCGTTGCTGGGCTTGGAGGTGCCGTAGTGAGTGATTTGGCTGACCGTAATAATCCTCCTATTACGCAGGCACTCATGCTAATGATGCTGTCTTCAAGCTTGGCATTGCTTGCTGCCAGTCCCAGCCAGTTAGCATTGGCGATATTTTCCGCCATGGTATTTGGGCTTGCTTACATGAGCTTAACGGGACTGTATCTGATGACGGGCATTCGGCTATTGCCAGGGCGGCTTTCCATGGGGCCCGTCTTACCTTTTATGGCCTGTGCGCTTGGGCAGGCAGTAGGCTCGCCGGTTGTCGGTATGCTGGTGGACGGTTTTGGTTATGCCTATGCATTTTCGCTATTTTCGGTTGTCGGCATTGTGGTGGCGATTACATCGCCAGCTTATCCCGGCCACATTGATTACTGGGCAGACTTGGTGGAAGAATCCGTGGAAGAAGAACCACTGCAAGAAGAGCTGCCCGCTGCTGAAGAAACGGGTCTCCAGGCGGCGTACGACCATCAGCTGCTGGATGAGAATGGCGAACCCTTTGAAGAGCCCGTTATTAAAGAGGATAACGTGTCCTAATGCGCTGCTGTTTGGCGTTATACGGTCGAAAGCTAGCGAGACGTTGGAGATGCCAGGGGGGGCGCAATTTGCCGCGAGGGTTTGCCATCACCGGTAGCACAGGGGCGGCTACAGGCAACGGACAACTAGCGGCATCGGCGACAAAAAACGACAACGCCAGCTGAACTCAGAGGCTAGCGTTGTCGGACGAACAGCGATCAGGCGAAGGCGTTCAGGCACCAAGTAATGGCGGGGATGGCGACAATATCGATCAGCACGGCGCCGCACAGCGGGACGATGATGAAGGCCTTATGCGACACCACGCGATAGTGCTCGCACACCGCACTCATATTTGCCACCGCATTGGGCGTCGCGCCTAGGCCGTGGCCAATAAAGCCCGCGGTAAGCACTGCGGCGTCGTAGTTACGGCCTAGCAGACGGAACATCACCACCACGGCCAGTAAGACGATGGCCAGGGTTTGCACCAGCAGGATCAACAGCAGTGAGCCGCCCATCTCCTGGAGCTGCCAGATCTTGAGATTCATCATTGCCATGGTCAGGAACACACCCAAGGCCACGTCGCCCAGAGTAGAGAGGGCGTTGTCCGGCATGCTGACCCAGTCGAAGCGATCATTAAGATTGCGTAGCAGGATGGCGACAAACATGGCGCCCACATAGCTCGGTAGGATGATCCCCAGATGGGTCGACAGAGCCTCTTTGAACCACACGCCCAGCACCATGATCGGGACTATGACGGCCAGCACGCGCAGCAGGGTGCGGCTGTCGATGGGCGCTAGAGTGGGGCGCTCCTCGGCTTGCAGTCTCTCCAGGTCATGTACGTCCTCGGCGACAACCGGGATCTGCCGACGGTCGATGATCCAACGGGCGATGGGCGCGCCGATCACACCGCCGACAATCATGCCGAAGGTGGCAGAGGCAATAGCGGCAGTAGTGGCGCCCTGGGCGCCTAGGGCTTCTGCCTCGGGGCCAAAGGCCGCTGCTGCGCCGAAGCCACCCTCTAAAGAGGTGGCTCCGGCCATTAGGCCGATCAGCGGGTCGAGGCCTAGCAGGCTGGCCATGCCAATGCCCACGCCGTTCTGCATCAGCGCCAACAGCCAGCAGGCCACTAGATAGATACCCAGCGCCTTGCCACCTTTTTTGAGCAGCGCCAGGCTTCCGCCCAGGCCGACGGTGGTGAAGAAGGCGATCATCAATGGGCTCTGCATCGCCGTGTTGAGTTCGAAGGTAACCAAGCCAAGATCGCGCAGCAGCCAAGCCAGCAGAGCGAAGCCGAAACCGCCGATCACTGGGGTGGGGACGCAGAAGTGTTCCAGCCAGTTGAGCCGGCGCTTAAGCCCGGCGCCAAATGCAAGCAATATCAGCGCCAGTGCCGTGGTGGACACGGCATCCAGAGTAAAGTGCATGTTGATGCTCCATGAGTTGTTATGTGCCGCTCAGGGCGGCCGGATAGGGGTGGCCGTTGATGACCGGTTAATCGTTGGCTAGCGTGCCAGGCGCTCGACCAGACGGGCCGCCACACGGGCCGTTCGCGCGTCTATATCCAGGCTTGGATTGAACTCGGCTACGTCTACCACTGGCAGCGCAACGCGTGAGGCTAGGTGATCAATAACATCCTCAACCAGGGACAGCTCGATGCCCCGGGCGGAAGGCGCGCTGACACCCGGGGCAATCCAGGCGGGTAGGGCGTCTAAGCAGATAGTGAGGTAGAGCCAGTCAACCCGTGCCAGCAGCCGCTCCAGAGCTGCTTTTAGCGCGGGGCTATCCAGCGAGCGACACTGATCATCGAGCACCCACTCCACTCCCAGCGACTCGGCGCGGGCGAAAAGCGCTGGTGTATTGCCGCCACGACTCACGCCAAGGCAGGTGTAGTGGAAGTCGATGCCCGCCTCTTGGCACAGCTCGGCGCACTGCCGAAAGGGCGTGCCGGAGCTGGCGCGCTCGGCCTGGCGTAGGTCAAGATGGGCATCCAGGTTGAGAATGCCTAGGCGCGGCATCGTCGCCTGACGTTGGGCGTGAGCCAGCAGCCCCGAAAAGCTAGCGAAGGCGATCTCGTGGCCGCCGCCTAAGCCGATAACCCGATGCCCCTGTTCGAGCAGTTCGGACACCTGCCCGGCGAAGGCTTGCTGGGCGCTCTCTAGGTTGTCGCCTTGGCAGACCACATCGCCGGCATCATACAGCGGTGCCGTTAGGTGATACGCCTGGTTAGCTAGCTGGCGACGCAGCGCCAGAGGACCTTCACTGGCCCCCGTCCGTCCTTGGTTGCGGGCGACGCCGGCATCAGAGCAAAAACCTAACAAAGCGCGCCCCGGCGCCTTGGCCTGAGAAACCGGACGCATCACCTGATGCCAGCGCCGTGCGTCACCTGTCTCCGTGTTATCGACCCGGCCTTGCCAGGGCGCCATCAGCGCCGCCTCATTATCTGCTTGTGTCACTGCAGGAGTTCTCCTAATCGTTGTGCACTGAGGCGCGTGGCCTCGCTCAGGGCCTCGGCTCGGTCTTGAGCCCGGGCGCTGGGGGCCATCACACTGATCACAGCCTTAAGGCGACCGCGGCCGTTGAACACTGGCGCGCTGGCACCCCACACCCCTTGATCTATTTCGCCCAGACTGATCGCTACGCCCTGCTGGCGAATAGCCTCAAGGCCGATCAGGGCATCGTCCCGCTCCGCCGCCGAGCGAAGCATCAGTGCCATTTGACGCTCTTCTTCGCTCATCCAGGCCAACAGCGCCCGAGCGCTGGCACCCTTGAGTAACGGTTGCACTTGGCCCCGGTGGTAGCAGCAGCGCAGCGGCTGTGGGCTATCGATCATCTCTACGCAGAGGGCGTGGTCACGTACTGCTATCAGCAGCGCTGAGCTCTCCTGGGTGGTCTCAGTCAACTCGATCAGCACCGGGCGAGCCCAGCGAAGCAGTTCGTTGTGGTGTTCGAAACCTTGGTGCAGACGCACCGCCTGCGGGCCTGGCGCATAGGTGCCACCCTCGCGCTCGCTGACTAGGCCCCAGGCCAAAAGTTGGCGCAGGTGGCGGTATGCAGTCGAGACTGGCTGAGCGGTTAGCTCGGCCAGCGACTTCACCGTCATTGCTTCTCCTTGATTGGCTAGGCAGCACAGCAGCGCCAGCATGCGGTCGGATGGCCCCATCGAAATTACCTCAAATTTTGATAAACGATACGCAGTAAAATAAGAAAAGGAAAAAAAAGTTATCAATTTTTGATAATTATAATTCTTATACTTTGGTCTTGATGAAGGCGAGTGGGGAGTTGGAGGCGTGAAAGAGTAAGGGAGCTGCGCGATTTTTCGGCGGTATCAACAACGTCGGATTTTGTACAGCGGTGAATATTGTTCAGTGGCAGGCACGTTGCCATAGAGCATTCATAACCTATGACCCCATGCCTAATACGTTGACCAGACAAAGTCAGTCGTTTAGCTGGTTAAGCCCACTAGCCCCATCATGAGCTTAATTCCCAGTGAAAGCAGTAACAGAACACCAACACTCGACAACCAAAGGGTCATTAACCAGCCTAAACGCTTAGCGAGTGATTTCATTGCATTGCTCCTGTACGTTCCTTAATACCAGTACGTTGATCAACATCAGCTTGTTCAATGGTAGGCATCACCTGGCTTCACTTTGCCGCGGAAGACGTAGTAGCTCCATGCGGTGTACATCAAAATAATTGGTAAAATAAACAGTGTTCCCACTAAGGCAAAGCCTTGGCTTTGGGGCGGAGCGGCAACCTGCCAGATAGATGCATTCGGCGGAATAATGGTTGGCCACAAGCTAATGCCCAAACCGCTATAGCCTAGAAAAACCAGCCCCAGTACCAAAATAAAGGGAAGCGCGTTGCGCTGATAAGTAATGGCACGCCACAGCCACCAGCCGGTGATAGCTACTAATAGCGGCACCGGTAAGAACCACAGTAGGTTGGGTAACGAAAACCAGCGTGACGCAATGTTTGGATAGGCCAGCGGTGTCCATACGCTTATCAGGGCGATCATTATGAGTAGCCCGATGATTAACGGTTTGGTGATCTGGTACATCCGTTGTTGCAAGAGCCCTTCAGTTTTCATAATCAGCCAAGTGCTGCCAAGCAGAGCATAAGCAAACAGCAAGCCGATACCGCAAAATAGCGAGAATGGCGTTAGCCAATCCAGCGCACCTCCGCTGTAGTGAGCGCCGTCGAAAGCGATACCTTGAATATAAGCACCCAATGCAATGCCCTGGGCTGCCGTTGCCAGCAGCGAGCCGCCAATGAAAGCTTTATCCCATACATGCCGTCGCTCGGGGGAGGCCTTGAAGCGAAACTCAAAGGCGACGCCGCGAAAAATCAGCCCTAGCAGCATCACGATCAGCGGAATAGCCAGCGCTTCCAACACGACTGCGTAGGCGAGGGGGAACGCAGCAAACAACCCTGCTCCACCTAGCACCAACCACGTTTCGTTACCGTCCCACACCGGCGCAACAGTGTTCATCATAATGTCTCGGTCTTGCTCGTTATGAACATGCAGAAAGAGCAAGCCAATGCCCAAGTCAAACCCATCCATGACCACATACATCATCAACCCAAACAGAATGATAATGGCCCAGGCAAGTGATAGATCAATTCCCATAGTGCACCCCGTTCTAATTAGTGAGTTGTGCTCAGCGTTTCATTGGCCGCCGAGAGAGGACGAGCAGGCGTGCGATGATGGCCTGGGCCGCCTAGCGCAGGTGTGGAGGGCTCGCTTGGGCCTTTGTTTACCAAGTGCATCATGTACACAACGCCGGTGCCAAAAACCGCCAGATACACCACCACAAAAATAGTTAAGCTAATGCTGAGGTGAACAGCACTGTGCGCTGACGCTGCATCGGTGGTTCTTAATAACCCGTAAACTACCCAGGGTTGTCGGCCTACTTCTGTGGTAAACCAGCCCGCTAGCAGCGCCACCAGACCTGCTGGCCCCATGCATAGGGTGCAGATAAGAAATTTATGGGAGCCATAAAGTTGACCTTTGAGGCGCAGGATGTTGCCCACGATGGCAAGCAAAATCATTAACACCCCCAGCCCCACCATCAAGCGAAAGCTCCAAAACACGATGGTCGAATTGGGTCTGTCTTGTGGGGCGAACTCTTTAAGGGCGGGCACCTGCTCGGTCAAACTATGTTTTAACAGCAGGCTTCCCAGCACGGGGATCTCCAGTTTGAAACGGGTTTCTTCGCGCGCCATATCGGGCCAGCCGAATAGAATGAGTGGGGTGGGCTCGCCGCTGCTGTTATCCCAATGCCCTTCGATAGCGGCGATTTTGGCAGGCTGATGTTTAAGCGTATTGAGGCCATGAAAGTCTCCTACCACAGCCTGCAGCGGAGCGGTGATTGCCAGCATAATGAGTGCCATGGAAAGCATCGTCCGTACCTCGGCAGACTGCTTACCCCGTAGCAGCAACCAAGCGCCAGAGGCGGCGACGAATAAGGCTGTACTCAAAAAGGCGGCTAGTGCCATATGGGCAAGTCGATAGGGGAACGAGGGGTTAAAGACAATCTTTATCCAGTCAACTGGAATCACCGCGCCATTAACAATTTCGTGCCCTTGGGGAGTCTGCATCCAGCTGTTGGAGGAGAGAATCCAAAACATCGATACGATGGTGCCGAGTGCAACCATACAGGTAGCGAAAAAGTGTAAGCCTCGGCCGACACGTTCCCAGCCAAATAGCATTACCCCTAAAAACCCGGCTTCAAGGAAGAAGGCGGTAAGCACTTCATAGGTGAGCAAGGGCCCTGTGACGCTGCCTGCAAAGGCGGAAAAGCCGCTCCAGTGGGTCCCAAACTGGTACGCCATCACAATGCCGGATACCACCCCCATCGCAAAATTAACGGCGAATATTTTTGACCAGAAATGGTAAAGAAGGCGATAGGTATCCCGTTGGGTTTTAAGCCAGAGACCCTCTAATACCGCTAAGTAGCTGGCTAGCCCGATGGTGATGGCGGGAAAGATAATATGAAAGGAAATCGTAAAGGCAAACTGAATTCTGGCCAGGTCAACGGCCTCAATTCCGAACATGGTGCTTCCTCCGGTGACAGCCACCCTCTTTAACTCAAGTGGGCCGGTATAGCCGCTGTGTGGCTTCATCGGAGTAGTCTATTGTCTGCTGTATTTCATAACAGACTCAGATTTTTATTAAAAAACCATATCAGTTGAGAGGTGTTGGGAGGTAAGCAACATAACAGCAACGAGGTGGCGAAGGGCTGCTAGAACCGCGTTGTTAAAACAGAGTTAATAACTGCCCCAGGGTTTCCATGCCCCGCTCGCTGCGTGCTGTCCACGGGTGGCCATAGCTTAAGCGTACACAGTGTCGGAACTGCTGGGTTGCAGAAAAAATGGGGCCTGGTGCTAAGCTAACACCGTGGTCGAGCGCCATGTTGAATAAGCGTAGTGAGTCAACTTTTTCAGGAAACTCTACCCATAAAAAGTAGCCGCCATCAGGGCGGGTAATGCGCGTTTGGGTGGGAAAGTAGCGGTCTGCAGACGCCAGCATACTACCTTGTTGGGCTTCTAGAGCGTGGCGGAGCTTACGTAAGTGACGGTCATAGCCGCCGTGCTGTAAATAGTCGGCAATGGCTGCCTGCGCGGGAATGGAAGGCGAAATAGTCGTCATTAATTTCAGTCTTGAAATAGCTTCGGCGTAGCGCCCCCCGGCTACCCAGCCAACGCGATAGCCAGGCGCCAAACACTTCGAGAAAGAGCTGCAGTGAATCACTAACCCCTCATCATCAAACGCCTTCACTGGGGCAGGTGGCGTGCTGCCAAAGTAAAGCTCGGCATACACGTCATCCTCTAGCATAGGGACTTGGTGCTGCTTTAATAGTTGGTAAAGGGTCTGCTTGCGTTCATTGCTTAGGCTGGCGCCGAGCGGGTTTTGCAGATGACTCATAAACCAGCAGGCTTTAATAGGTAGCGACGCCAATCGCTCTGCTAACACATCAAGGTCGATACCCTCGCGCGGATGCACTGGAATCTCCACTGCACGCAGTTTTAGCCGCTCCAATACTTGCAGGCTGGCATAAAACGCCGGGGACTCAACGGCCACCAAATCGCCAGGTTGGGTCACGCACTGCAGGGCTAAGTTGAGCGCTTCCATCGCACCATTGGTAATCACCAGCTCTTCCATTGGAAGCTGAATGCCCCCCAGCATGTAGCGCAGGGCGATTTGTCGGCACAGGTCGACATGCCCTGTGGTCATGTCGGCGACGACCTGCTGAGGAGAAAGCTCGCGCAGGCCACGTGTCATGCTGGTGCTCAGCCGCGAAAGTGGAAAAAGTTCAGGGCTTGGGAAGGCCGACCCAAAAGGCACCGTTCGATCATCTTGTAGTGAATCGAGCACCGAGAACACTAGCTCACTGACTTCTACTTCCGCGGGGTCGGTGGGCTGCAGCGTCACACGTGGCTCGCCCAGCAAGCGCCGAGCATGTTCACGCACAAAATAGCCTGAACGTGCTCGTGCGGTGATGAGACCGCGGTTTTCGAGTAAGTAGTACGCCTGAAACACTGTGGATGGGCTGATCCCATGGTGACGACTGGCCTGGCGAACCGACGGAATTCGCTCCCCAGGGCCAAGCACGCCCTGACGAATCAACGTGGCGATCTCATCGGCAAATTGTTCGTAACGTTTCATGGGATAAACCGTCGGTGCGTTGAGGATAGCCCCAGGATACTCCATCACAGTTTTAAGTGGCACAAGTGAAACTCTCTGCTTTAGGGAAATGCCACTGTGATGTATGTGGGAAATTTAAAACAGGATCAAATCGATTAATAAAAAGCATATCAGAAAGTGAATTAATGAACTGTTTCGACGCAACTGATATGCAATATTTCTCTAAAACTGCGCCTGTTTGCTAGTCAGTATAGTGGGGATAGTAGTGGTTAATAATCGGCGACGCCCCTCGACCGTATGACCTCCACCCCTCTTTTCTGGATATCGGTATGACGCAACGCATTCCACTGCAAAATTTAACCACTGAGGCAGCGGTTGAATACCACTCGCCTTCTGCCAATGATTCCCGTCATCAGCCTGCTAGTAACAAGCCACCCAGTAATAAGCCATCCAAGCTTGGGCATATTTATGTGCGAGAAATTGGCGGTTTCTTTCAACGCATCCGGCGTTACTCAAACTGGTTGTTAATGGCGCTGTATTTTGGCTTGCCATGGATTAATTGGGGGGACCGGCCGCTGGTATGGTTTGATCTTGCTGCCCAAGAGTTTCATATTTTTGCGGCGACGTTTTATCCACAAGACTTTATCTTGCTCACCTGGATCTTGGTGCTGTGCGCATTTGGCCTATTTTTAATTACGGTGGCGGCGGGGCGCGTGTGGTGTGGCTATAGCTGCCCGCAAAGCGTTTGGACTTTGCTGTTTATCTGGTTTGAGCATCGCTTGGAAGGACCTCGGCACCGTCGTATACGTCGTGATAACGCATCCCGCACTTTTGACACGCTGTGGCGCAAAACCGCTAAACATGCGGCTTGGCTGCTAATCGCGCTGGCAACGGGGATCGCCTTTGTCGGTTACTTCACGCCGATTAGAGCGTTAGTGGTGGACTTTGTCAGCTTGAATGCGCACCCCTGGGCGCTATTTTGGATCGGCTTCTTCACGGTTTTTACGTACCTGAATGCGGGTTGGCTACGCCACCAAGTATGCCTCCATATGTGTCCTTACTCGCGTTTTCAGTCGGCAATGTTCGATGCTAATACACTGATTGTTTCTTATGATGCTGCGCGTGGTGAGCCTCGCCGTAACCATCATCAAAAAGCTGCTAAGGCATCCAGTGTTGGTGACTGCATCGATTGTGAGCTGTGTGTTCAGGTATGCCCAACAGGTATCGATATTCGTGATGGACTGCAGTACGAGTGCATTGGCTGTGCCGCGTGTATTGATGCTTGTGACAGCGTCATGGCCCGGCTTAATAAACCGCTTGGCCTCGTACGCTATACCACGGAGCGCGCGCTGGAGGGGAAGGGCACCCGTTTCTGGCGCCCTCAACTGATCGCCTATGCTGTGGCGTTGCTTTCTATGGTGGCGCTACTCGTTGGCTTCTTGAATACCCGTGTGCCCATTGATGTTGATATTGCGCGAGATCGCCAAGCGTTGTTTGAAGGCACCGAAAGTGGACGCATCGTCAACTACTACAACGTAACGCTGCGCAATCAAGATACCGATCCTCACCGCTATGTGTTAACGGCATCCGGCTTGCCAGGGCTGCGCTTACAAGGCATGGAAACCATTGACGTAGAGGCTAACGAGACTCGTCACTTACGGGTTGCTCTCAGCGCCGATGAGGGTGTTTTGACTCAACCCAGCCACCCCATCGAGCTGCGCTTTACATCGCTGGAAGAACCCTCGGTAACGCGTGTGAGTGAAACGCGTTTCCTGGGGCCGTCGAGCAAATAGTAATTAAAATGCATAGAGTTCTGAGTGACTACTTACTCAGAACTCTATAAAACTTACTCTGCGAACTATTTGTTAAGTATTACTAGGCAGTCAGTGCTGAGCGTCACTACGCATATGTCCTGGCGGTGCGTTTAATGGCTAATGCTACCTGGGATAGATGCAGTTCATCTTACCCACGTAACGTCTGCCAGTGGCACAGACCGTTAGCAATTAAAGACGACCCCCTGCTTTGGCCGCTCATCGACGGTTAGCTCGAATACATCAGGGCGGGAGTAATGCCCAACAACATCAAAGTCATAGCGTGCCTGAACGAGTTGGGCGGTATCTACCTGCGCTGTTAGCAAGCCTGACTGTTCGCGCATCGGTCCTGCAAGCACGTCTCCTAACGGGCCAACGATCAGGCTGCCGCCGCGAATCAGCGGGCGATTGCTGTCCCAATCTGCTACTTCAATGCCAAGCTCGGCGGGAGAGGGTTGGATCTGACAGGCGCTAACGACGAAACAGCGCCCTTCGTGGGCGATATGGCGCATGGATGCTTGCCAGACATCGCGTTCATCCACTGTGGGGGCGCACCATATTTCAACCCCCTTGGCGTACATAGCGGTGCGCAGCAACGGCATATGGTTTTCCCAGCAGATAGCGGCACCTGCAGTCCCTGCTTGGGTATTCACAGTGGTTAGGGTGGAGCCATCGCCTTGAGCCCAAATCAATCGTTCTGTGCCTGTTGGCATCAGCTTGCGATGCTTGCCGATTAGCCCCTGTTCAGGGTCGAAGAATAGCGCTGAGCAGTAGAGCGAGCTGCCATCACGCTCAATAACGCCTACCACGAGGGTTGCCCCGGTACGCGCCGAGAGATCAGCAAGAGCTTCTGTTTCAGGGCCAGGAACATCAATTGCGTTAGCAAAGTAAGCAGCGAAAGCGTCACGGCCCTCGGGCAGCCGGTAGCCAAGTCGAGTGCCGAAAATCTCCCCTTTGGGATAGCCACCGAGTACGGCTTCGGGCAACACCACTAAGGTGGCACCCGCTTCAATAATGGCAGACTCATAGGAGAGGATGAGATCGAGTGTAGCGGCTTTGCCTGAGGGGAGTGAGCCGATTTGGAGAGCGGCAACGGTCGTTTGCGTCATGCTGGGTACCTTTGGAAAAAACGCGTCAAAAGTTGATAACAAAAAATGCTATAAGCTATAGCGATATTAATGAAGATAGGCTTGTTTCTGTTTGTTATGAATAAAGTTGATATCGCAAAAACGGACCTGAACTTACTCAAGGTATTTGAAGCACTCTATGAAGAGGGCGGTGCGAGTCGCGCAGCAACGCGGCTAGGGTTGACCCAATCGGCGGTGAGTGCGGCATTAAAGCGCTTGAGAGACGTTTATGGTGATCCGTTGTTTCTGCGCACCGGGCGCGGGCTGGCGCCGACCCTGCTTGCTCAACAGTTGAAGCCCGTTGTTTCAGAGGCGCTGCAAAAAATCCGCCAAAGCCTTGCCATGGTGTCGCCATCAGGACGCAGTTTTGAGGGTCGGTCTGTGACAGTTGGTCTTTCCGATGACTTTGAAATCGCTATTGGATCACGTCTGATTGAGCGTGCGGCGCACGCAATGCCCGGCTTACGCCTGGTTTTCCGGCAAGCTCACAGCCAAGTGGTCGCTGATGCCCTGGCAGGACGAAACTTGGACTTGGCGATTAGCTCAGGAGGATTGGCAAGAAGCGGCTTGAGCCGATGTCTACTCGGTGAGGCGAGTTACGCCTGTGTGGTGGATCCTGAACACTGGACGACAGCAGTGCTAGATATCGAAGGCTTCGTTTCCGCTGAGCATATCCTGGTGTCATCGGGTGGTTTTGTGGGTATCGTCGACGAAGCATTATCGGAGCGAGAGCTGTCGCGCCGTGTCGTTGCTGCCACAACACATTTTGCTGCCTTGCCCTACTTACTGAAAGGGGCGTCGGCGATTGCCACCATACCGGCACACGCGGCCGTTTCAATTGCTGCCATGACAGGACTGAAGGTGCTGCCCTGTCCGCTGCCGTTGGGCCATTTTTCGGTTGAGCTAGGGTGGAGAACGGCTGATGGGAATGATGTGCTACTAAGGACAATACGCCCATTGGTAGAGGAGTGTTTTCATTCTCTTTAGTCAATGTGGCGAGATGGCGGGGAAGGCAGGTTAGCTGTGTCAGCTTCCAAGGTAGCGTTGGCGTCACTCATGCGTGGATATTGGTGGTGCAGGAGAGGTGTCGGCTAAGTAGTGGGTGACTACTTGATCGAGTCACAATTGAGAGCGTGTGTAGCGACGTTTAGCATATTGATGTCGCTGACCCCGGTTGGGCTCTTCTGCAACCATCTTGATGTCAACAGGCAATAGGCAAGCCCTCCCAGACATCCAGAGGCGAGGACTTGCCGTTTGACCATAGCCTGAACCATCTTAAGCATTCATTTTGGTTACACACTCACCGATTGGCGAATGAGCTGAGCTTTTTCCATCAATAACGGCCGGTAAGTTTCGAGCAACGTAGGCATATCCACGCGGGCGGCATTGGTACTGATATTCATCGCGCCGACCAGTTTCCCATGGGTATCAAACACGGGGACAGCAATCGAACGCAGGCCGGAATCCAACTCCTGATCGGTAATCGCATATCCCTGTTCCCGCGCTTGCTGAATCGCCGCTTTTAGTGATGCGCAATCGGTAATAGTTTTGTCGGTATAGCGCGTTAAGGTGAGCTGGCTCAGGTAGTTATCCAGCTCGCTATCCGGCAACTGGGCAAGGAGCACTCGACCCATGGATGTGTATGCCGCTGGTAGGCGGGTGCCGACGGAAAGCGTGATTGCCATTAAGCGGTGCGGAGCAGCTGAGCGGGCCAGATAGATAACGTCGTCACCATCGAGCACTCCAAGCGATGAAGACTCACCACACTGGCGGGTAATATCTTCCAGGTACTGCTGAATGACGCCTCGGTAATTATTAGACGCTAAATAGGAGTAGCCCAGCTGCAGTACTTTGGGGGTTAGCTCGAAGTAGCGTTGCTGTTTGCGTACATAGCCAAGGGCGTGGAGCGTCAGTAAAAATCGCCGTGCTTTCGCGCGGTTCATGCCTGTGCGCTCGGCGACTTCGCTGAGCGTCATCCGCGTGTGCGTCTCATCAAACGCCATCACGACTTCCAGCCCGCTGGCCAGCGCGGCCACAAAATCACGATCCGTCGGTTTTAAAGCATCTTCTGGTAGGGCATTACTCATGAGTGTCTCGGCTGCGTCGATGTGGATACGAAGCGAGAAAATAACATTTTGTTCGAATGGCGAACAACAAGAGACGTTTCTTTGTGGGGAATTGGAGTTAACTTACGGGGGCTTCTTAAAGACCTAAAAGCAAGTCTCAAGAGATTGATAGCGAGTAGTTGCATCTATGCAGAGGGCATCAGTACTCATACACCGCTCTTTCCATCGATGAAAAAGGTGGACCAAAAGGCCCACCCATTAGCAAATTCCTGATTTGGGAAGGTTGCTGATTACTTCGAATTTCTAATCGGTAACTCAGCAGCACTGAACGTGTTCTCGCCGGCTTGGTGTTGCGCTGATGAATCAGGGTAGGAGATCTTATTGGCTTCATCGGAGCCGCGCTCGGCAAGTGCTGCACCAGAGAATAAAATTAGAGCGGCGGCGGCTACTGTATTGATTAACTTCATAACTTTTAACCTCACGTTAAATAAAAAGTCGCTACATTTGCGATGATTGTTCATCGCTATATCGACGACGAGATATATTGTAAGCAGGCTAACATAATTATAAAATTGATTAAAAATACTTGAACCTTTCTATTATTTAGAATGATTTTTGAGGGGCTAGGATTGGTCACTAACGCAAAAACGAGGTGCAACGGGCGAAACGTCACGTGGTTCCCGTGAGGTCAAACGACTGCTTTGTGTTAGGTAGCGGGTGGTAGGGGCCAATGGTCGCGAACAGGGCAATGCGTTTGCCAAGCAAGGCCGAGAGGCGCTTACTTGGCAAGGCAATAAAGTAGTGAACGGTGAAGTAATACGTGGTGAAGCAGTACGCTGCGCTTAGTTTAGCGTAGCTTCAAGGCGCTCGGCTCGTTCACCCGGGGCGGGGTGGCTGGAGAAAAAGCTGCTGTTGTTGCCGTATGCTGCTTCCAATTTGCGTAGCGCAGTTAGGGAGGCTTCAGCGTTCAGGTTGTACTGCTGCATCAGCTCAACAGCGTAGTCATCAGCTTCATTTTCCTGACGCTGGGAAAACTGGGCATTCACCAACTTTTCGCCTAGCTCACCAAGTTGAGAGCTTGATAGTGCTGCCGCAGTCTTACTTCCGCTAGCAGCGGCGGCTTCACGGGCAGCCGATGCTGCGTAAGCAACTTGGAAAGCACGCTTAGAGTGTCCCAATGCTACGTGGCCAATCTCATGGGCGATAACGTAACGTACTTCGTCGTCTGTCATTGCGTCCATTAGGCCGGTATGCAGCCGGATAGAGCCGTTGGGTACCGCAAAAGCGTTGATGTCATCCAACTGATAGACATTGTACTCAAGGTCGTTTCCGTCGATGTTTTCCCAACCCTGGGTCAGGCTTGCCAGCCGCTCAGCATATTGGCTGTCACTAGCGACAAGCTGGTTTTCGGCATCAAGCTGGGCAATTGTCTGATCGCCTAGTTGTTGCATCTGCTCGTCGCTCATCGTGGCAGCGCCTGCTAAGCCGGTGCCCGCAGAGATCATGCCGCCTATATCCGCGCCTGATTGACAGCCGCTGAGGGTGAGTACCGCAGCGAAACCTAAGGTGTAGGATGTTTTACGTACTAGGGGCGTTGTTTGCATCGCCAGTTCCTTTGTCGATAGGTATGAATAAGTGGTGGACGTCGTAAATCTAACATAACGCTTATTTGTGCCAGGCTAATTATACTGTATATCAATCGGTGGCTCTATACTCCTAGCAACGTATGGAGATAGATATGGGGATAGATAAGTGCGATATCTGGCATATCAGGCTGATTACCTCGACTAAACGACGTTGGCCTTCAGCGTGGCGCTTGTTTAGGATCAAGGGGATCCTTCATCAATCAGCGAGCTGTTGTTATGAAACCTGAAACTATTGCCCTCCACCATGGCTATGCGCCTGATTCACAAAACGCAGTTGCTGTGCCGATCCACCAGACCACGTCGTTTTCATTTGATAGCGCCCAGCACGCGGCGGATCTATTCGATCTAAAAGTGGAAGGGAATATTTACTCGCGCATTATGAACCCAACCTGTGCGGTGCTGGAGCAACGGGTGGCCGCGCTAGAAGGTGGCATTGCAGGGTTGGCAGTGGCGTCTGGTATGGCGGCGATTACCTATGCGATCCAAACCATCGCTGAAGCAGGCGATAATATCGTCTCGATTAGTGAGCTGTATGGCGGCACTTACAACTTGTTTGCCCACACTTTGCCACGCCAAGGCATCCAAGTGCGATTTGCCGATAAAGATGATATCGACGGCATCGAAGCGCTAATTGATGAACGTACAAAAGCGGTGTTTTGCGAGAGTATCGGTAACCCATCCGGTAGTGTAGTAGATCTGCAAAAGCTAGCTGACGTGGCACATCGCCATGGGGTGCCGGTGATTGTTGATAACACCACCGCCACGCCGTTTTTATGTCGTCCCATCGAGCACGGAGCGGATATTGTCGTTCACTCGGCCACTAAATATATCGGTGGCCACGGCACCACGGTGGGCGGTGTGATTGTCGATTCAGGCACATTCCCCTGGGCGGAAAATGCCAGCCGTTTCCCGCTTCTTAACGAGCCAGACATCTCCTATCACGGCGTTAGCTATACCCGCGATGTGGGCGACGCCGCCTTTATTGCCCGTGCCCGCGTGGTGCCGTTGCGCAATATGGGGGCGGCGCTTTCTGCCCAGGCGGCCTGGAACCTGCTTCAGGGGCTGGAAACGCTGTCACTGCGTATTGAGCGTATTTGTGCCAATGCGTTAGCCGTTGCTAAGCATTTGGAAAACCATCCGCTGGTGAAATGGGTGCACTACGCGGGCTTGGAAAACCACCCTGACCATACGTTGGCCAAGCATTATATGAACGGCCATGCCTCGGGAATTCTTAGCTTTGGTATTGAGGGGGGGCAGGCTGCCGGTGAGCGTTTCTACGATGCCCTGGCGCTGATTCTGCGTTTGGTTAATATCGGTGATGCTAAAAGCTGCTCTTCCATTCCTGCCTCCACCACACACCGCCAGTTAAACGAGCAGGAGTTAAAAGCCGCTGGTGTTACGCCGGATATGGTGCGCTTGTCGATTGGCATTGAGCATATCGACGACCTGTTAGCAGATATTGATCAAGCGCTAGCGGCTTCTCAAGGGTAACGCGCCTCGAATTCGGGTGCCGTCCGCGTTTTCTAACGCTAGGTGATAGGTAGTTAACTACTTGGTTGCCTAGCGTTATTACGTTGTGTCACGCAACTCTTAATCGCTACTTTCTTTGCGCGCCCCTTCGGTTAAGTGTATGACGTTAGAGGCTTTGATCCGGTTCAAACAAAAGGGTAAGGAGCTGTTGTTAGGCACACCTCAACGTTAGATATCACTTTAAATTTGACGATATTGCTAATGCTATCAAAACTAAAGCTAGCACCATGAAGCTAATTCCATAAGTAATGGCAGCGATGCAGGCGCTTTCCCATAGAATGGGATCACAATAACTAACAAAACCTATCAAAGAGGGAACGGTCATGGAGTTGAATCACAGCGTATCGACACATCGTCTCAAGGCTGTTGCACTGGCTAGCGTCCTAATGCTTCCAGCCGCACAAAGCGCACTAGCGGATGAGGTGGTTGAACAGATCGAACTAGGTCTTGAACTCTATCAAGAGCAAGAGTTCGGCGCGGCAATTACCGAGCTGGAATTTGCCATTGAAGACATGCGCAAGATGATGTCAGGCCTAATTGCCCAAACCTTCCCTGATGCCCCCGAAGGTTGGACGGCACATGAAGCAACCTCCGGTAGCGCAGGAGGGGGAGCCGCCATCATGTTTGGCGCTGGTGGTACATCGCTTGAGCGCTCCTATCAACAAGATGGTGGCGATGGTCAACTGACCGCTAGCATGATGATTGATAGCCCGCTGATACAAAGCATGGGAGCTCTGTTTAACAATCCGGCAATGATCGCTGCGCAGCCTAATATGGAGCGGGTTCGTTTGGGGCGTGAAGCAGCAGTGGTGAAGTGGGAACCTGAGTACTCCCGAGCAGAAGTAACGTTATTACTCGATGGTCGGATTATGATGCAGGTGAAGGGGGAAAACCTGGAGTCCCAGGATGTCGCCGTCGACCTAATGCGTGACTGGGATCTTGCTGCTGTGCGTGAGCAAAGCGCGCGTTAACATCGCCTCACACATGTTGCTCCTAGTGACCAACAGTAACCGTCTACTGCTCAACGATTTCTCATCCTTGTTCCGCCTCAACGCTATAAGCGAGGAGGCGGTAACGTGGCAGCGCGGAGCGAGACTTATATGCTTAACCTTTAAGCACGCTTAGACGCGGCCAGCGTATATAAAAATTCTAGCCCCAGCGTGGCTGCGGCGAGTGACGTGATATCGCCATGGTCGTAAGCAGGGTTTACTTCAACAACATCCATACCTATTAACTGCATGCCGACCATGCCACGGATCACTTTTAGCATCAGGTCGGTAGACATGCCGCCACATACCGGTGTCCCGGTGCCTGGCGCGTAGGCAGGGTCTAAGCCATCAATGTCCAGGCTGATATAAGCCGGATGATGGCCAACACGGGCACGGATGCGTTCCAGTACGGCGGCAGGGCCGTGATCATTTACCCAGTCTGCATCCAGCACTTCATAAGGGTGGTTGTGGCGGTCATAGCTGGTGCGAATACCAATTTGCAGCGAGTGCTCCGGCACTACCAAGCCCTCTTTTAAGGCATGGTGGAAAATAGTGCCATGGTCAAAGCGCGTACCTTGCTCGTAGGTGTCGGTGTGGGCATCAAAATGGATTAGTGCCAGTGGGCCATGCACCCGAGCATGAGCGCGTAGCAGGGGCAGGCTGATATAGTGGTCGCCGCCCAGTGTCAGCATTTTTTTATCGGCTTTTAGCCACCGCAATGCGTGGGTCTCAAGGTTATCGACCAAGCTTTCCGGCTCACCGTAGGCGTAGTCCAGGTTGCCCGCGTCGCATACCCGCAGCCGCTCTTCCAGGGCGAAGTCCCAAGGCCAGCGTTTGCCTTCCCAGATCAGATTAGCAGTGCTTTGGCGAATAGCGTTTGGGCCCATGCGGGTGCCAGATCGTCCTGAGCATGCTAGATCAAAGGGCACACCACTCACCACGACCTCAGCATCGGTCGTTTTAGGATCGCTGGCCTTCGGCACGCCCATAAAGGTAGAAATAACATCACCAAACAGGCTTGGCATGATCTGAGATGGGGTCACCGAGCGGGTACTCCTATGGTGTGCAGTAGCAATAAAACCGGGGGATAGGGCTTGAAGTAGCGCGACGATAAGGAATTTTTAGCGATGAATGAAATGAATGTTTAGAATGAAATCATTCACTGGGTAAATAGTGAGGCGCTATGCGTTCGCTTCGTCATTTTGATTTGAATCTTCTGCTGGTATTTGAAGCGCTAATGCGTGAGCGCCATGTGACACGAGCAGCGGAAAAGCTGCATTTAAGCCAGCCCGCGCTGAGTCATGCGTTAAAACGGCTGCGGGACGCATTGGACGACCCATTATTAATACGTACCAATAATGGTCTGCAGCCAACGCCTCGTGCGCTGGCGCTGTTGCCAGTCGTGCAGCAGGCACTGGCCATGTTGCAGGAAGGCCTCGCCCCACCGATCAACTTCTTACCCGCCACCAGCGAGCGGCATTTCACTCTGGCCACCACGGATTATTTTGAAGAGGTGATGTATCCGGCGTTTGTTAGCCAATTGTTGGCTTACGCGCCGGATATCAGCTTTTCCATTGAGCTGATCACCCCCAACGTACTGAGTGAAGGGCTGGAACAGCGCCAAGTAGATATGGTGGTCGGGTTGGATAGCCAAAGTGTGCTGCCCAGTGGTGTCATTCAGCATCTGTGGATGGATGAGGAGTTGGTTTGTTTGGCAGCAACTGACAATGACCGCGTAGGTGATGCACTGACTATTCAGCAGTTTGCCTGTGAGTCTCATGTGGCACTGTCTGATATCAGTGGGTTAAGACCCAGTAACATCGATAATTGTTTAGTGCAGCACGGCTTAAACCGCCGGGTGATTTCAAAGAATCTAAACTATATTGCGGCAGCGCGGGTCGTGGCGCTCACTGATGCGATCATGACGTTGCCACGCCAAATGGCTGAGCGATTTATCACCATGCTGCCGGTGCGGATCGTCGCGCCACCTAAAGAGTTACCTGCACTTAATATGACGCTGATTCAGCATGGACTGTATGCTAACGACCCAGCACTCATTTGGTTGACGCAATCGCTGATCGAATTCGCTAGCACCTTTAAACAGAGCGCCGCTGAACAGTAGCCGAACTCCGCATGCTGATAGGGAGTTGCTTCACTAAAGGCGGATGACTTGATCGAGATGACTTAGTAGAGTGTTATAAAAGACACAGTAAGCAGGATTTAGCTAAACCACAGGCAACCATAATAATGACAGCAACATATAAACTCCTGATTGCCGACGATCATCCCCTGGTACGCGATGCCATGGCGCGAGTGATCCGTGAAGCTTACGCAGATGCTGAGGTTATCGAAGTAGAAGACTTTGATGCGGCCCTCGCCCATGCCCAGCAAGATCCTGATCTTGACTTGATATTGCTAGATTTAAATATGCCCGGCATGAACGGGTTAACAGGGCTTTTGCAGTTGCGTAATGAGCAGCCTACGATTCCAGTGGTGATCGTGTCTGCGGAAGAGGATAAGCAGGTTATTCTGCAGGCTGTCTCTTGTGGGGCGGCGGGGTTTATCACCAAATCGCTACCTCGTGACCAGATGCGCCACGCGATTGCCCAGGTGTTAGAAGGCAATATCTTCCTACCGGCTGATGCCATGCGTGCACCGGACAGCATCCGTAAGCGTCGCCATCAGGATCAAGGATTTACCGCGGAACAACTGCGCCTGCTGACTCGCAAGCAGCTACAAGTGTTGGAGCATATGACGCGCGGTGAATCTAACAAGATGATTGCCTATCACCTTAATATTGCGGAAACCACGGTGAAAGCTCACGTGTCAGCGATCTTACGTAAGCTGGGGGTGACCAGCCGAGTACAGGCGATTTTATCCGCCAACGATATCGATTTTTCCCAGTTCCTCAATCGTTGACAAAATAATGGCCAGCGCTATCCAGACAGTGGGTTTGCCAGTGGCCCAGGGTGCTTATCTGGGAGAGTAAATTGGTAAGGGCCTGTGAATCGATGCGTTGTTGTCCGAGGCGATGCAGTGGCTGATGGGTGCCTGCCAAGAGACTTTGCCACTGAAGAATCAGCGCCGCGAGTGGCGTTTCAGGCGCTGTTAGCACTGGCAGTTGCGCCTGCAGAACGCTATCAGACTCTTGCCAGAGGGCGTCGGTGATCGACCGTAGCTTTTCCGCTATCTGTTTTTCCTCTCTCAGCTTCTTCCCTGCCGAGCCCGCGTTTTTACTGACTTGCCCTGCATGACTAGCTTGCACGACATAGCCAAGTGAACAAGGCGCGCCGTCACCCCTGCGAACCGCCGCTACATACCCCAAATGATGGTCATAACGTGCCTGCTGAAAAAATGCTGCGCTGTGGTGCTGCTCCGCAAGTGCCAATAGTAATCGCTGGCTGGTAGTGCCCGGCAGGCTCAGTGTCCGCATGATAGCGGTACTGGTCGCTGGGCTAGCAGGAGGAGGCTGCTCAGCGCGTATTGCGACTCGGCGCGCCAGATTTGCTAGCGCGTGGCAAACGGCATCGGCGCCTGTGTTATGGGAAACCCATACTACAGGCTCGGTAGGCAGTGGTGTTAAGCGCTGTATCAACTGCTGTGCCAGCAGCCCTTGTTGAGCCTTAGAGGCAGCTAACACGGCGTCTTCCAATAGCGTCACCATAGCGTGGTTGGCTTGACTACCCATCGCTATCACCCAACTGCCGTGGGGCGAGTTCTCTTGCTTGAAGACAATCGCCTGAAGCGCCAGCCGCTGAGCGGTGAGCGGGCTGGGTACAATCACTGCGCCGGGCACAAAGCAGGCCGCCCAGGCGGTGGTGGCAAGTGCCGCGAAATCATCACTAACACCGTACTGACCGTACCAGCGCTGCACGGCGGGGTAAGCCGCTGGTTGTCTATCAAAAGCATCAAAAGCGGGTGATGAGGGCGATGGAGACGCGTTACCGAATAGCCAGCGGGCATTGTTAGCGGCAAACGGGCTTGCGCCTGGCTGATGCTCAGGGGGCTGCGCAGTAAAGCGACGAGCTAGCGCTTGGTGGCGGGCGTGTGCAAACCAAGCCGGGGCTAACTGCACCGTATCAGCGGGTGGCTGCCAGTAGTTGCCATGATTGTTAGGTGTTGTTCCGGACAGGGTTGCGAAGAAGGCTGCTAAACGCTCACTAAGGTCAGCCGCAAGGGCTTTCACCTGCTCCTGTGTCGCAGTGCCGCTTAACATTAAGCTAAAGGCGTCTGTCGCTCCACTCGGGGACAGCGCTGCGTGGTAGTCGGTAATCGAGTCAGGTAACTGCCCCACTAGGAAGCCTTGATTTAACCGATCAGCAGTGTCGCCAAGGGTGGTAAGTTGATGACGAGCGACGGCCGAGGGCAGTGGCCACAGTAGCTCAACGGCGTTGCCCAACATGGCTACCTTCGCGTGGGGCAGGCGGTTCCAACGGGGCGTAATGGCAAGCGAAGGAGCGCTGGGTGTTGGTGGGCTAAACTGCGTTGCCATGCGTTTAATCAGCCGAGCCATTGTTTCCGTGTCCCAAGGGCTAATCAGGGCGATGCTCATGCGGCCGCTGTGGTAGTAGTCTCGATGAAACGCGGTGAGCGCCTCAAATAATAGCGCCATGTCGCTGCCTAGGGTTTGCGCGTTACCGTGACGGCAGCCAGCACCGATATGTTGAGGGGCGCTGAGCGTGGCGATGGCCAACAGCCGTTGCATCGCCGGACTGTGTTGGCGAGCCTGCCACTCGGCGTCGATGGCGGCGACTTCGGCACCAATGACGGATGGCGAGAATGCCGGCTTGGCGAGTTGGCTGGCAACCGTGAGCGCCGCTACTTCGAGTTTGTTTGCGGGTATCGAGAAATGTACATCGGTGACGTAGTCATCGGTATGGGCGTTCAGGCTGCCATGGTGTTGGGCAAACCAAGTAAGCAGGCTGATGTTAGAAGATGCTTCCAGCGGGGCGGTAGTGAGCACGTGCTCGAGCAAATGAGCCAGCCCTGGCAGAGTGCGCGACTCATCCAGATAGCCCGCCGCAATGGCGATGCTAACGTGAGCGCGGGTTAAGTGGGGCGCCTGGGCCAGCACTCCCTGTGCTCCGTTAGGCAGGGAAATAAAGGTTGGCTGGAAACGAAGCTTAGCCATTGAGCAGGCTGCGCAGCAGCGCGCGTAGTTTGCCGGGACGAACGGGTTTGTTTAACTGCGGCACGCCAGCATGGCGTAGTCGCCTTTGCCAGTGGTCAGAGCGGTCGGCGCTGAGAATAGCGGCTGGCAGGTGCGGGTCGTGCCAGTGCTGGCGAAGTTGGCGAATAGCTTCCAGGCCGGTCATATTGTCATCTAAGTGCAGGTCGACCAGCAGCATATCCGGTGCTTCCTGACAGGCTTTAGCGGTATCGACATCCAGGGCAGTATCGCAACTGATCTGCCATTCACTTAACAGCAGCGCCATGCCTTGCAAAATCGTTGGTTCATTATCCAGGATCAGCACGCGAAGCCCTTCAAACTCATCGCCAGCGGAAAGCGGCGCGCTGGGAGCGGGGGCTTGGCTAAAGGAAATAGCGCTGGCACGCGGCACCGTAACAGCAAAGCAGGAGCCTTTGCCGGGGGCAGAATGCACAGAGAGCGGATGTTCAAGGCGCTGGCTAATCCGTTCGACAATGGCAAGCCCCAGGCCAACGCCCTGGCGGTCCCGTGCACGGGTAGCGTTAAGTTGGTGAAACTCGCGAAAAATAAGCTGATAGTCACTTTCGGGAATACCAATACCGCTATCGACAACCTGCACGGCCAGGCTGTCGCCGTTATGGCGGCGGACACCTAGGCAGATGCCACCGCGGTGGGTATAGCGGCAGGCGTTAGCAAGAAAGTTGCGCACAATGCGGCTGAGTAGATAAGGGTCGCTGGTTACCGCTTGATGAGAAGGCACGTAGCGCAGCGTTAGCCCCTTACGTTGCGCCACCGGGGAAAATTCATCCGCCAGACTGCTGAGGATATCGTCGATTTTAAAGTGGCGTAGTTGTGGCTGCACTTGGCCGTGATCCAGCCGTGAAATATCCAGCAGATCGGAAAGAATCGCTTCGGCGCCTTCCAATGAGTTTTGCACACTCTCAATCAAAGACAGGTTCTCGCTGTCGGTCAGCCGTTCCTGTAGCGAGGCCACCAATAAGCGTGCAGCGTTCATGGGTTGAAGCAGGTCATGGCTAGCGGCGGCTAGGTAGCGGTCTTTACTTTGGTTAGCAAACTCTGCGGCATCGCGAGCGCTTCTAAGCTCCTCGTTGAGCCGTTCAAGCGCTTGGGTGCGGTCAACGACCCGGGCTTCCAAATGGGCGTTGAGGGTTTCTAAATGCTGGCGCGCGCGCTCGCGCTCGGTAATATCCGCCACAAAGCCTTCGATCAGGTCTTCGTCTCCGGCAAGCTCGGCGGGCTTACGTATTAGGGTAATTGCCACGGGTACCTGATGCCCTGATGCGCCCTGTAGCCAGGTGGTTTGGCCGGTTACGTGGCCTTGCGCAAGTAGCAGGTCGCGTAGTTGTTGCCCAGTAGATGCGTTAACAAACAGCGCGTCAAAGCGCGCGCAGCGCTCAAGTGTATGCTCCACGCTACTATCATCAAGCATGGCGGATAGCGCCGGGTTAGCGGCGCGCAGTTTGCCGGATAGCGATGCCTGAAAAATACCGTGTAGCGCGTTTTCGAACAGCCATTTATAGCGGTTGCGCTCCACCTCAAGCTCTTCTAAGCGTACGGAAAGCTCGCGATAGTAGCTTTTACGCGCCGACTGCTGGCCAAGCCCAAGCAGGTCACTGACCGAAAAGCCCGAGGGATCGCTGGCTTTTTTCATAGTGCCTCTTCGTAAACCACCGCCACGTCTCTGGAGCTGGAACGCCGTGGATTGGTCAGGATGCAGGGATCACCCAGCGCATGGTTGGTGAGAAAAGGCACGTCGCTACGCGAGACGCCCATCACGCCAAGGGTTCCGCCTAGGCCAACGGCATGTTTTAAGTCGACTAAGTACTGAAACAGGGCTTTTTTGATCTGCTGCTGCGACAACCCCCGACAGTCGATACCCACGGCCTCGGCCACCCGCTTAAAGCGGTCAGGGGCGGCTTCGTAGTTATAAGCCACCACATGCTCTAGCAGCATGGCATTGCATAAGCCGTGGGGTAAATCCAGGAAGCCACCTAAACTATGGGACATCGCGTGTACCGCGCCCAAAATGGCGTTTGAAAACGCCAGCCCTGCTTGCATACTGCCCAGCATTACCTGGGCACGCAGCTCGCCGTCGGCCGGGTTCGCCACCAGTGCTTCAAGATGGCTACTGATTAAGCGCATGGCTTCTAAGGCATGGGCATCGGTAAGCGGGCCGCTACCGGTTGAAACAAACGCTTCGATAGCATGCACCAGCGCATCGACCCCGGTACACGCGGTGAGGTAGGGCGACATGGTCATGGTGACTTCTGGGTCGATCAGCGACACATCCGGCACCACGGCTTTGCTGATAATTGAGAATTTCATGCGTCGCTGTTGGTCGGAAATAATCGCAAACTGGGAAATATCCGCCGACGTGCCCGCAGTTGAGGGAATGAAAATTAGCGGCGGAATGGGCACGCTAATCGTATCCACACCTTCAAAATCAAGAATGTGGCCACCGTGGGCGGTGACTATGCCAATCCCTTTGGCGCAGTCCATGGGGCTGCCGCCGCCCACTGCCACAATTGCTTTGCAGCCGGTTTCACGGTAGACCTCGGCACCGGCCATAATCTCATCGACCCGCGGGTTAGGTGATACCGCGGTAAAGCGCTCAACGGCAATATTGGCTTCCAACAGCTTGGCTTCAATATCGGCGACCCAGCCTGCCAACAGCACGCCGGGGTCGGAGACCAAGAGTACCTTTTCTGCCCCGAATGTCGTGGCGTAGTTGCCCGCCGCGTGGCGCGCCCCGTCGCCAAAAATAATTTCAGGAGCGACAAACTTACGAAGTTGTGTGAGCGGCGAAGTCATGGGGCGGTCTCGTTTATCGTTGTTAACCATTATCTTAAGCACCTTCAGGGATTGTTGCGCTACGACCTTGGTGCTGTCGTTAGGTGGCTAGATTGATAAAAGGCTAGCTCGCGGGCCAGCATGGTTTGGCGAGCTTTGGGGTGGCGAATGCCGTGATACTCGTTATCAAACAGCAGTGTTTGTGCCTCGCCACCGTGGAGTTCGATATGCCGCGCCATGGCCTGAGTTTGTTCTGGCACCACGACAGCGTCTTTGCCACCCTGGATAAACAGTGCCTGTAATGGGCGCTGGCAACGGGTGACGTGGTAGCTAGGGCTGCGCTGGGCGAGCTGGGTCTCGTCTCCGATTAGCCAGCCCAGGTAACCGGATTCAAAGCGGTGTGTTTGTGCCGCTAACGTTAATGCATCGGTGACTCCGTACAGGCTAGTGGCCGCAGCAAATAGCGGCGTGGCCGCCAAGGCATTAAGAGCAGTCAACCCGCCAGCGCTTTGGCCACGAATAAAGCAGCGCGCTGTATCGACCGCAAAGCTTGCGCAGGCGGCGTTAACTAGGGCGATGACATCGTGGGTATCGCTGATGCCCCACTGGCCGGCTAAGCATTCGCGATAGCGGCGGCCAAAGTTGCCGCTGCCACGGGGGTTGATATCCAATACGTGAAAGCCCTGCTGTTGCCAATAAGCTACCAGTGGGTCGTAAATAGGGTAGGCGGCGGCGGTGGGCCCGCCATGAACGCGTACAATCAGCGGCGCAGCGCGGTTGGCTAAGGCTGTGTAGAAAAAGCCGTGAACCGTTTCGCCTTCGTTGCCAACAGGGGTTTCCAGCCATTGTGCGCTGGCAGCGTTTGCAGTCGCTAGGCTTCCCGTTACGTTACCCTCGACCTTACCCACTAGGCAGTTGCGTGAGCCATTGTCGTTGAAGCGTATCAGCTGAGCGCCGCTGGTGGCGCTTTGCACAATGGCGTAGTCACCGTGCTTGGCTAACGTGATGCTTGCCACGCGGCCGGGGGCTGGTAACAGGGTTTCCACCTGCTCGCCGCAACGGCGATAAAGCTGAGCGGCCCCCTGGTGCAGTTGGCAGTAAACCTGACGATTGTCTCGCCATAGGTGCTGGCGCTCACCCAGTTGCCACGGTGTGGTGATGTGATCAACCGGGGCACTGCTCAGGCACACAGGGGTGGCCAAATTTACCTGCCAGGGTTGCCACCAGCCAGCGTGATCGCTCATACAGATCAGCGCGTTGCGGGGTCCAAACTGTGGCTGGCTAATCGCTGCGCCGAAATCCCAATGCTCCAGTATTTCAAGCTGACCTATCGTGGTCACCCGTGCGAGATGTAGCTGGCTGCGTTGCCAAGGCATGTGTGGCAGCGACCAACTGACCCAGGCGAGGTAGTTGCCATCATCGCTTAATATCGCTGCGCCATAGAAGTCAGCGCCTTCAGCCAACACTTGCCTGTTATCGCCTATTCTGCTGCTGTTAGTAATGGCGACCAGCCGTTGACCTTGATGATCCTCTTCTACCGCAATCACTCGCTGACGCTTAGGGTCGGCGCATAGCCCGCCGTAGGCTGTTTGCGGGCGCTGTTGCCAGCAGTGGCTTACAGCGTGGCGGTCGAGCTGCATGATGGCTTGATCGTGCTGGCGCACCCACACAACACCCACTAGCAAGGGCGTGTAGCTGCCGCCGCCGTACTGATTTACGCGGCTACCCACGGCATCTTCTACTACACAGCGCGGCGTCTCGTTGCTGTCGGCGCGCCACTGCCAAAGTTGCATGTCGCCCGTTTTCGGGGAGCGTGCGAGCCAGTAAATAGCTTGGGCGTCGCTATGTAACTCGGCCAAAGTGTCAGTGGGCTCGGCGGCATCTGCCAGGGTAAGCAGCATAGGCGTGTTCCTTAGTGTGGGGCGCCCCACAGAAACCGTGCTTCGTAGCGTGGGTAAAGCTGCATCACACTGCGGGTGAACTCATATTCGCTGAGTGCCATGGTGCTAAACGTGTCTGGTAGTTCAACGGCCAAGGCATGATTGGCACCTAGCCCTTCGCTAGCCACATCACTGAGACGTTGGTCTAGCCATTCCAGGTAATGCGAGGTTTGGCCAATGATCGTATCGGGCGGTGCACTGGGACCATGACCCGGTACTGCGGTGCTGGCGTTGAGCGCGCTCAGAGCCTGCAGCTCTTCCTGCCACTGTTGCAGGCTTGGTGTGTGTGCGGTGGCGGCAGCACGTTGATAGAAGCCCATGTCGCCTAAAAACAACACGTCGGTGGCATGGTCCATAATCACCAGATCACCACCGCTATGGCCACTCATGGCGAAAAGCGTGAGCGGGTAGTTGCCAAGAGTTATCTCACCTGCTTCGATCACGTCGGGTAGGGTAATGGACGAGTGCTCTACACTAAACCCAGTCAGCCGCGCTACATTATCGATCAGTGCGTCCCGGTCGCGAGCCATCAACGCACGAGTGCTGGCTAGGGTGAGGTGCTGGGCCTCGTCGAAGGCGGCATTACCAAAAAAGTGGTCAGGATGGTGATGGGTATTCAGAACCCAGCGTACGGGTTGAGCGGTGTGCTGCGCAATCAGTGTCTTGAGTGCTTCGCCGAAGTGTGGGCTGCTGCCGCTGTCGATAAGGATGACACCACTGGGCGTAGCAATAAACGCTTGGTTGCCAATATGGCCGCAGTTGCTGGTGGAGAGCTCTTCTCTTACGCCTTCCACCATCCAGGTGTTTTCCGCGACCGCTTGGGCGGTTAGTGGACGTTCGCAGAACATCACCGGTTCGCTGGCTGCCAGCGGCGTGATTAGCAAGGAACTGAAGGTGGCCAGAAAACAGGCTTTCATGGCTGCAGACCAATAGAAAAGCGGTTGCCATTGTTATCCCGTGCGCCAATCACATAACCACCCGGTGAGGGGCGCATATGCAGCCCTAAGGTGGGGTTGGCGCTCACCGATGCTTCAATATCCAGAGCGGCTACTTGCTGGCCCTGCTGATCCAACAGTTCAAACGACTGCACATAAAAGGCAGGCTGGCTGGGGATTAAGCCGCTGTCCATGGGGTGAGAAAGGCGCACCCGCAGGCGCTGTTCGTCCTCATTGGCAAACAGCCGACCCTGCAGCTCGCCGAAGGTGGTTTCCCAATCGGTGTCGGCGCTGGCAATGCCGGGTGTGGTGCAGCCACCGCCTTCCGCTTCAATGTAGGTGCCGCCCACATGCCAGGTATCGCCCTGTTTCACTGCTACGCGCACCGCGGAGGCCTGTTCCAAGCGAATATTTAGCGACAGCTTGGCTAATCCATGGCTCATCGGGGAGTAGCGGAACAGGCGGGGAATCGGGTTGAGATCCACCCAGGCAATAATGTCAGTGATCGGCTCGCCGCTGGCTTCTAAGGCGCTGGCGTCTAGTTCAAGGGGCACTTGTCCTGAGTCTTCGGCGAACCCCGGCGCGTTAACGATGACGCGATCATCAAACACCACGGGGGCATCGCCCAGAAAGCGCTCGCGGTACACAGGCCACATAAAGGAGTTAAATGGATCCTGTTCAGCCGTGCTCGCAGTGGCTAGCGCGGTGGTCGGCAGTACGAGCAGCAGCCAGCAAAGCGCCGCGAGTGGAAGGGCAAGTGGGGCGGCGAACGTCGCGGCGAGCCGTTGTAACGTGATGATGGCGGTTAGGGTTGCCATGGTGCCTCCCAGCGTTGGGGTTATTGTCCGGTAGTTTCCATGCTGACCGTTTCTAACCAAGTGCGAATGGCCCACAGCCCTTCTTGGCTAACGTAGTCGGACATGCGCGGCATTAGCACTCGGCCGTTGCGTTCGGAACCATTGGTGACCAACTCTTTGAACCATTCATCGCCCCATGGGCCATTTTCCAGTTCGCGCAGGTCGGGAGCGATGCCGCCGGATTTCGCTTCTAGCCCGTGGCAAGCGGCGCAGTTGCTATTGTAGGCGCGGGCACCGATATCGATGGCAAGTTCTTGCTGGGGGTGATCACGGTAGGGGTTCTCTTCCCGCCATTCGTCGCCTAAGCGTTCGAGGTCTTTAATATCAACGGCTTGAGGAGTCACGCTGCCGTGAGACCAGGCCAACGGTGAGGCCAGCAACGCGGCAACAGCGATAGCGCCCACTTGGCCACGGAGGCGTACGGGCAATGTTGCGGAGATTGTTTTTGCCAGTACGGTTTCTTTAAGTGCGGTTTTTGTAATGGTCATGGGAAATGCTCCTCAGGGGATCAATGTATCGTCACTTGAGTGAGCTTAGGCAGGCAGGCCTTCCGAACCTATAGCACCTTAGGCATCGCTAGGATCATCCTTTGGAAGTAGTGCTAAATCAGGATGAGAACGCGACTGGAGGGGTAGATTGGTTTGTTATCCGAGCTTCTAAGCTGGACTTAGTCTTGCTGGCACCACGCAAGCAGCAGCTTGGCCGCTTTGCAGCCATTGCATTGTGATCATTACTCGGATGGAAAACCCATGACAGACGCTATCAATAACAACACGTCAGCCCGCAAAATTTCGTGGCCCTTTCGCCTGCGTACACTCACCGCCGCCGTTGCTTACGCTTCTGCCTTAGGCGTCGGGGGCATTGCGCTGACAGCCCACGCCAGCGAGGTGACCTGGGACGATATTCTCAATGACCATAACAACACTGAAACGGTGTTGATGTACGGCATGGGCGTGAAGGCGCAGCGCTATAGCCCGCTTGATCAAATTAACGCCGATAACGTCGAGATGCTGACCCCCGCGTGGTCTCACTCGTTTGGCGATGAAATGCAGCGTGGCCAGGAGTCTCAGGCGCTGATTCATGAAGGCGTTATTTATGTCACCGGCTCCTATTCACGTATTTTTGCAATTGATGCGCGTACCGGCCAGCGGCTGTGGTCCTACAACCATCGCCTGCCCAGCGATATTCGCCCCTGCTGTGACGTGGTGAACCGCGGTGCGGCTATTTACGGCGATAAGGTGTTCTTCGGCACGCTGGATGCTGGCATCGTGGCGCTGAATAAAGATACCGGTGAGGTGGTGTGGCGCGAGCGCTTTGGTGATCACCGCGCGGGCTACACCATGACCGGTGCGCCAACCATTGTCGAAGATAGCGAAACAGGTCGCGTATTGCTGATTCACGGCTCTTCGGGAGATGAGTTCGGCATTGTGGGTAAGCTGTATGCCCGTGACCCTGATACCGGCGAAGAGATTTGGATGCGGCCCTTTGTTGAAGGCCATATGGGACGTTTGAACGGCGAAGAGAGCACGCCGACAGGCGATGCCAACGCACCTTCATGGCCCGATGACCCCGATAGCGAAACCGGCAAAGTACAAGCCTGGAGCCAAGGTGGCGGTGCGCCGTGGCAGAGCGCCAGTTTCGACCCTGAGACCAATACCATCATCATTGGTGCCGGTAACCCCGCTCCCTGGAATGGCTGGGCACGGACCTCGGAAGACGGCGACCCGTCTGACTACGACAGCCTTTACACCTCTGGCCAACTGGGTATCGACCCTTCGACTGGCGAAGTGAAGTGGTTCTATCAGCACACCCCCAACGACACCTGGGACTTCTCAGGCAATAACGAAATCGTCTTGTTTGAGTACCAAGATGAGAATGGCCAAACGGTGAATGCAGGTGCCCACGCCGACCGCAATGGCTTCTTCTATGTCACTGACCGGACCAACGGCGAGCTGATTAACGCCTTCCCATTTGTCGATAACATTACCTGGGCCACCCATATCGATCTGGAAACTGGCCGTCCCGTTGAGGCTGAAGGTCAGCGCCCGCCGCGTTTAGAAGAGGGACAAACCCGTTCTGAGCCGGTTGAAGTTTCACCACCGTTCCTGGGTGGTAAAAACTGGAACCCAATGGCTTACAGCGAAGACACCGGGCTGTTCTACGTGCCGGGTAACCACTGGAAAGAAGACTATTGGACCGAGGAAGTTGAGTACGTGGAAGGGGCGGCTTACCTGGGTATGGGCTTCCGCATTAAACGTATGTACGACGACCACGTCGGTATTCTGCGTGCTGTTGATCCGGTTACCGGTGAGTACGCCTGGGAGCATAAAGAGCCTATGCCGCTGTGGGCAGGCGTGCTAGCGACCCACGGTGATCTGGTGTTTACCGGTACCGGCGATGGCTACTTAAAAGCATTCCATGCAGAAACCGGTGAAGAGCTTTGGAAGTTCCAGGTAGGCACCGGCATCATTTCACCACCGGTTACTTGGGAGATGGACGGTGAGCAGTACATTGGTGTTACTGCAGGTTATGGCGGTGCAGTTCCACTATGGGGCGGTGACATGGCTGAACTGACCCGGCCGATTGCTCAGGGCGGCTCGTTCTGGGTCTTCAAATTGCCTTCCTTCGTTCAAGACTTGGCTAACCGTTAAGTTACTGACACCTCTTGGGCGGCTTTTGCCGCCCTTTTTTGAATGGAGATAACGGTAATGGAAAGAATAACAATGATAACTGGCAATGCTCTGCCTTTATGGAGCCGCCAAGCAGCGGCGGTTTTTCTCTGTCTTAGCGCGATAAGTAGCGTTGTTGCCGACGATTATGTTGAAGCGTATCAACCGCCAGTGCATAACGGCTGTGAGTTAGTGCCAGGTACTCAGTGCGCCAATATGGACTTATCCGACGGTGACTTTTCCAATCTTGACCTGCAGGGCGCTAACTTTGCGGGCAGTAACCTAGAAGGCTCGGATTTCCGCCACAGCAACCTACGCAGCGTTGATTTTGAAGGCGCATCACTGAGAAATGCCAACCTCAATCGTGCGCGCATGCCCAACACGCATTTACGCGGTGCCGATCTTTCCCATGCCAGTTTGGTTGGGCTGGATAGCTGGAGTATTTATGCCCAGGGAGCGACATTTGATTATGCTGATTTGACTGGCGCTAACCTTGAGTTTGCTCGGCTTTCTGGGGCCAGCATGCAAGGAGCAACGTTGATGGGCAGCAATCTGGAAATGGCCTGGATGAATAAGGTCAACCTGATCGGTGCAGACCTGCGCGATGCTAATTTGCAAGAAGCCAAAATGAACATCACGCGCCTCAATGATGCTGATATGACTGGTGCACGCATCCACTACGGCAACTTCCAAATGGCCCAAATGGAGGGCTGTACCGGCTGTCCGTTTGATTGGGAGTAATGTCACCATGACGACACAACCTTCGGCGCACTCTGTGTGCCGCTACCTCCTCTGTTTGGTGTGGGGAAGTGGCGTGTTCAGCGGGGTGGCAGGCGCTGAGGCGCCCGCTGCAGCATTTAACCAAGAAGGCTATCGCCTGCCGCCTTTTAAAGCGCCGGTTACTGCACCGCTTCCAGGGGTGACCACGTTAGATGAGCGTGCTTTTCAAGCGTTGCTGGCGTCACCGCCAGTGATCCTAGTGGATGTCTATGCGCTGCCCTGGCATAACGGTCTTTTTCTGCAGGACAGTTCGCACTTAACGATTCCAGGCAGTATTTGGCTGCCGAATGTGGGCGCGGCTAGTTTGGAAGAGGAGTGGGTGAATTATTTCACCACGGCACTGGATGCGCAGCGTGAGCGCGCTGACGCCGCGCCGCTAGTGTTTTTCTGCCGTGCTGACTGCTGGCTTTCCTGGAATGCTGCACGGCGCGCTGAGGCAATGGGCTATGAAGAGCTCTATTGGTACCCAAATGGGGTGGATGGCTGGCAAGCGAGCGGACAGCCGTTAGCTCCCGTTTGCCCGCAGCTGCCCGCCCATGCTGAGCGAGCCACCTGCGAGCCTTAATCATTTTATTACTGATAAACAGATTTATTGTCGATAAATCAGCTCAAGTGGTTGGCGAGACGACGTCGCTGTTGAGCTATTAGGGCTTTGACGTTCAGCCTGACTTTCAACTTGATTCTGCAACTGCCTTGTTTGCAACTGCTTTGACTGACGGGCATTGCGGGGAATCAGCGTCGTTTTATCGGACGTGTTGTGGCTGTTTTCTGCGATTAGGCTGTCTAACAACCCATGCTGGGGAGAGTGCTGGCACACCGGGTCGGTGGCGTTCATATCACCGGTTAATAAATAGGCTTGGCAGCGGCAGCCGCCATGGTCTTTATCGCGGTCGTCGCACTGTTGGCAAAGCGTAGGCATCCACTGGGTGCCACGAAAACGGTTGAAAGCATCGCTTTGGTACCAAATGTCCTGTAGCGACGTTTCTTTGACGTTCGGAAATGCCATCGGCAGTTCCCTGGCGCTGTGGCAGGGCAACACGGCGCCATCTGGGGCTACGGTCATAAAGATACTGCCCCAACCACCCATGCACGCTTTAGGCGCTTGCTCAAAGTAGTCCGGCACCACAAATAGTAATGACATATCGCGGCCACGTGACGCCAGTGTTTCACGCCAGCGATTGGTTTCAGCCTCGGCGCGTACCAGCTGTTCACGGGTAGGCATCAGCGCCTGGCGGTTCAAAAACGCCCAGCCGTAATACTGGCAGTTGGCCAGTTCAACTGCATCCGCACCTAGCTCATCGCAGAGGGCAATCAGATCGCCAATTTGATCGATATTGTGCCGATGCAAGACCACGTTTAATACCATAGGGTAGCCAGCGGCCTTGACCGCTTTGGCCATGGCTAGCTTGTTGGCGTGGGCCTTGGCAGAACCTGCCAGCGCCTGGGCTAGCTCGGGGTCGGCGGCTTGCAGGCTAATCTGGATATGATCCAGGCCCGCTTCTGCCAAGGCGTCTACCCGCTGGGCAGTGAGGCCGACACCGGAAGTCAGCAGGTTGGTGTAAAAGCCTAGCTGGCGTGCTTCGCTGACCAGCGCTTCCAGGTCTTGACGAATCAACGGTTCGCCGCCGGAAAAGCCAAGCTGTGCTGCCCCCATTGCTCGGGCTTGGCGCAGCACGCTAAACCACGCGTCGGTATCCAACTCGTTTTGGTAACGGGTAAATTCCAACGGATTAGAGCAGTAAGCACACTGCAATGGGCAGCGGTAGGTGAGTTCCGCCAGCAGCCATAAGGGCGGTGAGGTCGTTGTACTAACCACAATGAACCTCCTTCACGGTTAGCCAGCCGTTGTCTCGGGCTTCATCGATAAACTGTATGACATCGTCCGCTAAGGACTCCGCGCCTGGATAGCGCTGCTGCAGGGTAGCGATAATATCGGCGATGGAGTGATGGCCATCAACCTGCTCAAGAATTGCGCCGGCAGTCGCACTGAGCTTGACCATGCCTTCGGGATAAAGAATAACGTGGCAGCCCTGAATGGCCTCCCACTGTAGGCGCCAGCCGCGTCGCAGCTGGTAAATATCGTGATGTGATATGACGAGTTGCTGTGACATGGTGAATTCCCCAACGCTAGTCGATCATTGCCTAGTAATGTGAGTGCTCAAGCCCACGGTGATACACCGCTTTGCGGGTGACGGTGTGGTAAGGCGGGCGGTCTAACTGATAGGCCATAGTCATGGCATCCAGCATGCTCCACAGCACATCGAGCTTAAATTGCAGAATATCCAGCGCGCGCTGCTGCAGCGCCACCGTGGTACACATGCCGAAAGCGATTTCCAGACCGTGCTCGACGTCTCGGCGGGCTTCACCGAGACGTTTACGAAAATAGCGATAGCCTTGCTCGTTAATCCACGGGTAGTGCTGAGGCCAGGTAACTAGGCGGTTTTGGTGGGCAAGCGGCGCAAATAGCTCGGTAAGCGATGAGATCGCCGCTTCCTGCCAGGGGGCACGAGCGACAAAGTTGCGGTAGGCATCCACCGCAAAGCGCACGCCGGGTAGCACATGCTCCTGGGAAATCAACGTATGACGCGGTAAACCTACGGCTTCACCTAGGGCTAACCAGGCCTCAATCCCGCCTTCATCTCCGGCGTGGCCGTCGTGGTCAAGCAGGCGCTGAACCCATCGTCTGCGGGTGTCGGCATCTGGGCAGTTGGCCAGTAGTGCGGCGTCTTTTTGGGGAATCATCAACTGGTAGTAGAAGCGATTAGCCACCCAGCCTTGCAGCTGTTTCTGGCTAAGCTCGCCGTTGGCCATTGCCTGTTGAAAGGGGTGATTAAGATGGTAGTACTGCCCTTTACCCATTAGCGCTTCACGGAATGCCTCCCGGCTGAGCGGGGTGGCAGAAGCACTGGGCGTTATCGCTGTCATCGCCATAGTCGTTTTCCTGGTTATTTTTGTAATATCTAATATATATACTGCTGATTTAAATGGTTTTATTTTTAGCCGTTCTTTATGAATAGGGTTTATTTAATGAAACAGGTTTTTTGGGTTGTAGATCGCTCTATTTGAATTATTTTATTAAGTTATATGCTTATTTTGATTTAATTATTTCAGGGCCTGTTTTCTCACTTTTTATTGCCCTGCTATCTTTTAAATTCTACTAACCTAGTGCTTTTTTAATCTAAGATTTAGGTCTGGACGTTAATCGATTAATACTCAATGATATCTAAGGTGAGAGAGTGTTTAAGGTCTATGAACGTTGATTTAAAACGTCAGTTTCATTCCGTCGTAAGCTGTTTCGATGCCTGAGGCCTGCAATGTTTTAGCTGCATCGCTAGCGCCGTCCAAAATCGGGTTGGTGTTGTTGATATGAATCAAAATGCGCCGCGTGCTGCTGGGTAGATCGCTCAATAGCGCACACATACCGTCGCTGCCATTAAGTGCAAGGTGACCCATCTGTTGGCCTGTGGAAGTGCCAACGCCAAGCGTCTGCATTTCGTCGTCTTCCCACAGGGTGCCATCCACCATCACCACATCTGCGGCGTTTAAGAAACGCATGGCCAGTGGTGTCGGGTTGCCAAGCCCTGGGGCGTAGCACAGCGACTTGCCGCTACGACGATCAACAATATACAGCCCTAAATTATCGCCACAGGAGGGTGCGCCGCGCCGTGGTGAGTAGGGTGGTGCATTGCTGTGCAGCGCAAAGGCGGTCAGCGCGATATCTGGCAGAAAGGGAATCGAAAACTCGACAACTTCCTGATGACCTTCCAGCTCAATCGGCTTCCAGTGCAGTCCGCCCCAGTGTTCCAGCATCGGAAATAGCGGAAAACCTGTCGATAAATCGCGATGCACATTAGGTGTGCACCACACCTCTAACGGGCAGCCTTCCCTTAAGGAGAGTAGCCCGGTGACATGATCGATTTGGGCATCGACCAGTAGCACACCACGAATACCACTGCCACGCAGGTCGCTTGGCCATAATTCCGGGTTGGCATTGAGCTGAGCGCGAATATCTGGGGACGCATTGCATAGCAACCACTGCTTGCCATCCACGCTTAACGCAATCGATGATTGAGTGCGAGGTTGATGATCTGCACTGCCCAGGCGAGCGTGGTAGCAGTTAGGGCAGTTGCAATTCCATTGGGGAAAGCCGCCACCTGCGGCAGCCCCAAGAACTAAAATCTGCATAGACTGACCTCCTACGTGAGTGCTGTGGTTGTGCTATGAATCCTGGGTAAAAGCCCCTACCTGATATAAACCCAATAAGGCAGGCAGGGGCCGCGGTTCAGTCGCTAGCGATTAGCGGGTAGAGATATACAGCGTTACTTCAAAGCCAAGGCGCATGTCCTGATACGTCGGTTTGGTCCACATAAGTGACTCTCCTGCGTTGTTAAGCATGTTGTTGTGAGTGCCGTTACAAACGTCATGACAAATGTCGTTATAAGTACTGTTGTGGGCGTTTTTGGAGGTTAATCATTATTGCCATACCCACTACTTCAGTTAATCATTGGTGGGGTGAATTGAATGCGGTACTTTGGAAGTAGTTTTCTCTAACTTTTGGTGGGGAATCGTTGTTAAAAAGGGTAGTGTTGTAGTTAAACAACCCAATTGAATCGAAGGTTGAATAGTAACTGGCGGTCGCCGCGTTAGATCCTAAACTGCTATCTGGCGCGACGACGCATGTCAGTAATAATGCCCAGCGTCCAATAACCAAGGGTAAAAATATGACTGTTTTGGTCATGACGCTGGAAATGGGCTAACCAAGGGAGAAAGCGTGTGAAAATAGGCGCACCGAAAGAGACAGCTCAAGGAGAAGCGCGTGTAGCGCTTACTCCTGAGAGCGCAAAACAGCTTCAAAAGCTAGGCCATGAGTGCTTGGTGGAAGCCGGCGCAGGGGCTGCCGCGGGCTTTAATGACGACACGTATCGCGACGCGGGTGTCAGCGTTGTGGAAAGCGCGGAAGCGCTGTGGCGTGATGCGGACGTGGTGATTAAAGTCCGTGAACCTTCGGAAACTGAGGCTCACTATTTGCGAGAGGGCCAGACGCTGATCGCGTTCTTCTGGCCTGCACAAAACGAAGCGCTGTTAGAAACCTGTAAAGCTCAGGGCGCATCTGTTATTGCGATGGACATGGTGCCACGTATTTCCAGAGCGCAGAAAATGGATGCGCTCTCCTCAATGGCCAATATCGCGGGCTACCGTGCGGTGATTGAGGCAGGCAATAACTTTGGCCGCTTCTTTACTGGCCAGGTAACCGCCGCCGGTAAAGTTCCCCCTGCCAAAGTATTGGTGATCGGCGCAGGTGTGGCGGGCTTGTCGGCGATTGGTACTGCGGCTAGCCTTGGCGCTGTGGTGCGTGCGTTTGATGTACGCCCAGAGGTGTCCGAGCAGATTGAATCCATGGGCGCTGAATTCCTGTTTCTCGATTTTGAAGATAGTCAGGACGGTTCAGAAAGCGGTGGCTATGCCTCACCTTCTAGCCCAGAGTTTCGCGAGAAGCAGCTAGAGTGTTTCCGCGAACAAGCACCGGATGTCGACATTGTCATCACCACGGCGCTGATTCCTGGTAGGCCCGCACCCAAGCTGTGGCTGGAAGATATGGTTGCAGCCATGAAACCTGGCTCGGTGATTGTCGACTTAGCCGCTGAAAAAGGCGGTAACTGCGACTTAACCAAGCCGGATGAACGCGTGGTATCTGATAACGGCGTCGTGGTGGTCGGCTATACCGACTTCCCCTCTCGCATGGCTACCCAAGCGTCGCTGCTTTACGCTACCAACATTCGCCACATGCTAGCTGACCTCACGCCTGAGAAAGACGGCGTCATCCATCACAACATGGAAGATGATGTCATTCGCGGCGCTACGGTCACGCACCAGGGCGAAATCACCTTCCCGCCGCCGCCACCGAAAGTAAAGGCCATTGCCGCAGCGAAGCCGAAGAAAAAAGAGCAAGAACCAACGCCTGAAGAGAAAAAGGCGACTGAACACGCGGCGTTTAAAGCGCAAACCAAGCGACAAGCTGGCTTACTCGCCGTTGGTGGCGCGTTGATGCTGTTGCTGGGTCAAATAGCCCCTGCCTCATTTATGCAGCACTTTATTGTGTTCGTGTTGGCGTGTTTCATCGGCTTCCAGGTGATTTGGAAGGTGAGCCACTCGCTGCACACGCCGTTAATGGCGGTCACTAATGCCATCTCCGGCATCATTATTTTAGGGGCGATTTTGCAAATCGGTTCAGGCAGCGGTGTCGTTATCGTGCTGGCGGCCATTTCAGTACTGATTGCGTCGATTAATATCGTGGGTGGCTTCCTGGTGACACGCCGGATGCTGGCCATGTTCCAAAAATCCTAAGCGGCGGAGAAACGAGATGTTAGGACAAGGATTCGTATCTGCCGCGGCAATTGCGGCAAGTGTGCTATTTATTTTATCGCTAGGCGGCTTGAGTAATCAGGAGAAAGCCAAGCGTGCCGTCTGGTACGGCATTGTGGGCATGGCCGTAGCGGTATTATTTACCTCCCTTGGGCCAGGTATTGGCGGCTACTGGTGGCTGGTGCCAGCGATGTTGATTGGTGCCGGGATTGGTGCCTATGTCGCAGGCAAGGTCGAAATGACCGAAATGCCTCAGTTGGTAGCGGCACTACATAGTTTTGTGGGTCTGGCAGCGGTCTTTGTTGCCTGGAGCGCAGATTTAGAGCGCCGCCGGGTGCTGGCCGCACAAGCCGCCGATGGTGCGATGCAAGAGTTTTCTGCGTTTGCCGCCTTGGTGGCCACAAAGGCTCCTGCTGAGCTGACCTTTTTGCAGATCGAGGTAGTGTTCGCGATTTTCATCGGTGCGGTGACCTTTACCGGCTCGGTGATTGCATTCGGTAAGCTGGCAGGCAAAGTAGATGGCAAGCCTCGTCAATTGCCGGGCGGGCATATGCTCAACGCGGGGGCTGCGGTGCTTTCGCTGCTGCTCGCGATTATGTACCTCAACGGTGCAGGCTTCTGGACATTGATCGTGCTGGCAGCGCTGTCATTCTTTATTGGCTATCACCTGATTATGGGCATTGGCGGTGCGGATATGCCCGTGGTGGTGTCGATGCTGAACAGCTACTCTGGTTGGGCGGCTGCGGCGATTGGTTTCACGCTTTCTAATGATCTGTTGATTGTTACCGGCGCACTGGTGGGGTCCTCAGGGGCAATCCTGTCTTACATTATGTGTAAGGCGATGAACCGCAACTTCGTTAACGTGATTTTGGGCGGCTTCGGTGGTGCTCAAGGGCCAGCGGCTGAAATTGAGGGCGAGCAGGTAGCGATTGATGCGAGTGGCGTAGCAAGTGCCTTAAACGATGCCGACAGCGTGATTATCGTGCCGGGATATGGCATGGCGGTGGCTCAAGCGCAAAGTGCGGTGAGCGATCTAGTACGCAAGCTGCGGGCAGCGGGGAAGACCGTACGTTTCGGTATTCATCCGGTGGCTGGGCGCCTACCTGGGCACATGAACGTACTGCTGGCTGAAGCCAAGGTACCTTACGATATCGTGCTGGAAATGGACGAGATTAACGACGATTTCTCAAGTACGGACGTGGTGATCGTGATCGGCTCCAACGACATCGTAAACCCAGCGGCCGAGGAAGATCCCAATAGTCCTATCGCTGGTATGCCGGTATTGAAGGTTTGGGAAGCTAAGCAGGTGTTTGTCAGCAAGCGCGGTCAGGGCACTGGCTACTCTGGCATTGAAAACCCGCTATTCTTCAAAGAGAACACGCGTATGTTCTACGGCGATGCACGGGATAGCTTGAACGCACTATTGCCACTGGTAGAGTAAAGATAAGAAAACACTACTATCCTGATAGTGGTACGGGCAGGGCGTCTGACGTCCTGCCTTTTTTATGGGCTCAGTTTTTATTGACTCAGCTTTTAGTAGCTAAGTTTTTAGTAGCTAAGTTGTTATTGGCTAAGAAATAGCTAGTTTAATAATAAATAACTATCGATCTATTGGTTTATTACAAATTGTGACTATCGATGAGGTGCTTTAAAACAGTACATATCAACGCAACGCTTGCTGATTACCTACACTGTAGGCAGCAATATGAGATGTCGATCATCTGTTTCCTTGGCGAGCCCAAGGCGAAGAGCAAGAAGGGGAGAGAAACATGAGTGGAAAATGTCCTGTAATGCATGGTGGTAATACGTCTACTGGCACCTCCAACAAAGATTGGTGGCCGGAGGCGCTGAACCTAGACATTCTGCACCAGCATGATCGTAAAACTAACCCGATGGATCCTGACTTTGACTATCGGGAAGAGGTCAAAAAGCTCGATTTTGACGCCCTCAAGCAAGATGTTCATGCCTTGATGACTGACAGCCAAGCATGGTGGCCAGCCGACTGGGGCCACTACGGTGGCCTGATGATCCGCATGGCATGGCACTCTGCCGGAACTTACCGTATTGCCGATGGCCGTGGTGGCGGTGGTACCGGTAATCAGCGTTTTGCACCGCTCAACTCCTGGCCGGATAACGTAAGCCTTGATAAGGCGCGCCGTTTGCTGTGGCCAGTGAAGAAAAAGTATGGCAATAAAATCAGCTGGGCCGACCTAATCATTCTTGCGGGCACAGTGGCCTACGAATCTATGGGGCTGCCCGCTTACGGGTTCTCGTTTGGCCGCGAAGACATCTGGCATCCGGAGAAAGACATCTATTGGGGGGCTGAAAAAGAGTGGTTAGCGCCTTCCGATGAGCGTTACGGTGACGTTGAACAGCCGGAAACAATGGAGAATCCGCTGGCTGCAGTGCAAATGGGACTTATCTACGTTAACCCAGAAGGGGTTAACGGCCAGCCTGATCCGCTTAAGACAGCTCTGCAGGTGCGCGAAACCTTCGCCCGTATGGCGATGAACGACGAAGAAACCGCTGCTTTAACAGCAGGGGGCCATACCGTGGGTAAGTGTCATGGTAATGGCGACGCCGCTGCGTTAGGTGCTGAACCTGAAGCTTCTGACGTTGAAAATCAGGGCTTTGGCTGGGGCAACCCACATATGGGTGGCAAAGCGAGCAATGCCGTTACGTCGGGTATTGAAGGCGCTTGGACTACCAACCCAACTAAGTTCGACATGGGCTATTTCGATCTGCTGTTTGGCTACGAGTGGGAGCTGAAGAAAAGTCCCGCGGGCGCTCATCAGTGGGAGCCTATCGATATTAAAGAGGAAGATAAGCCGGTTGATGCAACCGATCCCTCTGTGCGTCACAACCCGATCATGACCGATGCGGACATGGCGATGAAGATGGACCCGACGTACCGTGCCATTTGCGAAAAATTCATGGCCGACCCGGAGTACTTCAAGCAAACTTTCGCTAAAGCGTGGTTTAAGCTAACTCACCGTGATTTAGGCCCGAAAGCACGCTATATCGGCCCAGAAGTGCCTGCGGAAGACCTTATCTGGCAAGATCCAGTGCCTGCCGGTAGCACCGATTACTGCGAAGAAGTGGTTAAGCAGAAAATTGCTGAGAGCGGCTTAAGCATTAGCGATATGGTCAGCACCGCGTGGGATAGCGCGCGCACTTACCGTGGCTCCGACATGCGCGGTGGCGCCAACGGTGCGCGCATTCGCTTGGCTCCCCAGAAAGATTGGCAAGGCAATGAGCCAGCGCGTCTTGCCGATGTGCTTAACGTATACGAGCAGATCTCTGCTGATACGGGGGCCAGCATTGCCGATGTGATTGTCTTGGCGGGTAGCGTGGCTATCGAAAAAGCCGCCAAAGCAGCGGGCTATGAGGTGCGTGTGCCGTTCCTCAAAGGCCGTGGCGATGCCACGGATGAAATGACTGACGTAGACTCTTTTGAGCCTTTAGAGCCACTTGCCGATGGCTTCCGTAACTGGCAGAAAAAGGATTACATCGTCAAACCCGAAGAAATGCTGCTGGATCGTGCCCAGTTGATGGGACTCACCGCGCCGGAGATGACCGTGCTGTTAGGTGGAATGCGTGTGCTGGGCACCAACTATGGTGGTACCAAGCACGGTGTGTTCACTCACCGTGAAGGCCAGTTGACCAACGACTTCTTTGCCAGCCTGACCGATATGGGCAACAGCTGGAAGCCGGTGGGCAACAATATTTACGAAATTCGCGACCGTCAAACGGACGCCGTTAAATGGACAGCCTCTCGCGTTGATCTAGTGTTTGGGTCTAACTCACTGCTACGCTCCTACGCAGAGGTGTACGCCCAGGACGATAACGGCGAGAAATTTGTTAAAGACTTCGTCGCCGCCTGGGCAAAAGTGATGAATGCAGACCGCTTCGACGTCGCATAAACGTCAAAGCAACGCTTGCTCTAAGTAACTTCCCTGTCCTAACCCGCATCTTTCGATGCGGGTTTTTTTAATGCCAATGGCTTAATTGCTTCCGGTAGGCAATTTGCGCTTGGCTGGCACTGACAGGGCTCAAGCGCACCTCGGTTCCCGGTACGCATTGAGCAAGCAGCGCACAGGCCATCGGGGTAAGCGCACCAAGGCGAGGATAGCCACCAATGGTTTGGCGGTCATTCATTAAAATAATCGGCTGGCCGTCGGGGGGGATTTGCACGGCGCCAAGCGGAATGCCTTCAGAAATAACGCCGCCGAGCGTGCAATGCAGAGGCTGGCCAGTGAGGCGGATACCCATGCGATCAGCGCGATTATCGACTGTCCAAGGCTGGTTAAAAGCATTGTACAGGCTACGTCCGGCGAAATGTGAAGCTTGCGAGCCAAGCACCATGCTGAGTTGGCAGCTTTTTTCCGGCATGGCGGGGGCTATTCCTTCAGGCAAGCTGCGCTCGCCGGATGAGCTACCTTGCCAGGTGAGCTGATCGCCGGTTTGTAGTGGCCTGCCGTCGTCGCGGAGCCCGCCAATTTGTTCGCGGGCAGTGCAGGCACGGCTGCCCAGTATCGTTGGTGCGTCTAATCCGCCAGGAAACGCCAGATAGGCTCGCAGGCCGCGACGGGGTTGGCTGAATATGAGTGTTTGACCGCAACGCAGCAGAAAGCTTGTGTTGGTGGCCAATGGCTGACCATCGATGGTAGCGCCAAGGTCAGCCCCGGTGAGCGCCAGACGCACCTCGGCATTGGCAACCAAGCTGAGATTGCCACCCATAACAATTTCCAGTGCCGCGCTATCTGGTGCGTTACCAAGTAGCCAGTTTGCCCAGCGAAATGAAATCCAGTCGGCGGCACCTCCCTGAGTGACACCCAAATGACCCACGCCGAACCGCCCTAAGTCTTGAATCAGAGCCAGTGGCCCAGCCTGCTTAACCGTTAGCATTGCTTGGCTCATGGCCGCTCCTCCATCGGCGTGGTATCGCCTCCTGATGCTTCGAACTCTGCTTGGCCAATCGCTTTAAAGCGCACTTTATCACCAGGGCGAAATAGGGGGTCGCCCCGCTTAGCAAATTCAAAGAGCGGTACGGCGGTACGACCTAAAATATTCCATCCTCCAGGGGAAAGGAGCGGGTAGATAGCGGTTTGTCGATCGGCAATGCCCACACTGCCTGCCGCGACTTTGCGACGCGGCGTTTTCAAGCGAGGCGTGGCGATGCCCTCGTCTACCAATCCCATAAAGCCGTAGCCGGGGGCGAAGCCCAGTGCGAAGACGCAGTAATCACGGTCGCAGTGACGCTCGATTAGAGAGTCAACGCTGAGTCCTGCACGTTTTGCCACCAGCGGAAGTTCAGGGCCAACGCTTTCGTCGTACCACACGGGAATCTCGTGCAGCTGACCGTTCTGCGATTCGCTAGGCTTTAAGTGGCGCAAGGCACTGCGAATCAGCGTCGCGACTTGGCCAAAGGTGAGTTGCTGGCTGTCGTAGTGCACCAGCAGCGTGGTGTAAGAGGGAATCAGGTCAATGAGTGCCTCACCCAGCGTATCGCGCAGGGTTTGATCGGCAGCGATGATCCACGCCATATTGGATTCATCAATAGTGTCAAACAGCCGTACCGTTACGGCGTCCATGGCCGCCGTTTCTAAACGCAGTTTCACGCAGACTCCAGCGCCGTAAAGGCATCACGAATAGCACGCACGGCAGCGACTGACTCAGGGTTGTCGCCGTGCACGCACAGGGTGTCGCAGGGCAGGTGCAGCGCGCTACCATCACGGGAGGTCAGTGCTTCGCCTTTGGCGAGTGCAACGGCTTGCGCAACGATAGTGGCTTGGTCGTGATGGACAGCGCCTGCTAGGCGGCGAGAAGCGAGGTGGCCGGTTGCTTCATAAGCGCGGTCAGCGAACGTTTCAAACCATAGGGTAACGCCCATTTTTTTCGCCAACTGACGATGAGGTTCCGGGTCGGCAGTTGCCATGACCATCAGCGGAAGACTGGCATCATAAGCGCGTACCGCGCGCATGGCACCTTCCAATAGCTCAAGATTCGCCGCCATGTCGTTATACATCGCCCCATGGGGCTTTATGTAGCTCAGCGTCGCACCTTCGGCTTGGCAAATTCCGGCCAGCGCACCGACCTGGTACAGCATCATATCCTCTACTTCTGCGGGCGAGCAGGCCATAGAGCGACGACCAAACCCCATTAAATCGGGATAGCCGGGGTGGGCGCCAATACGCACGCCATGCTGGCTGGCCAGAGCGACCGTGCGGCGCATTACATGGGGGTCTGAGGCATGATAGCCACAGGCGATATTGGCGCAATCGACATAAGGCATTACGTCGGCATCTAAGCCGATTGACCAATTACCGAAGCTTTCGCCCATGTCGCAGTTGAGCAGTGGGGTTGCCATATCGTCTCCTAGCCTGTTTTGAATTTATTGGAGTCACTTGTTGGTTAACAGCGAGTTGTTCGTTAGCTGCGTTGGCAAAGAACGCTTATTTTTAATTAAGAAATGCTAATGTTGAAGAATTTGTTGTTAAAGGTGCGATTGTCTGTGTTTGTTATGACTGACCAGTGTAAATAGTTAGCTTGATTATTACTGTGACGTCTTAAAACCAATATATGAACCTATCTTGTTAAGTTCCAATCGTTTTTAGCGATACTTAGTATCGGTGCTTCCTATCGTGCTGTTATTTATTGGGAAAATGGTTGACGCTAGGGGGGAATGCGATTATCAAATAAATAAAGCAGCTCAATAAAAGATTATAAAAAACGCTCACGCCAGCCCTAACGAATATCCGCAGCGCTAATAATAATCGGCGGCCAGTGAGTCGTTTTGAGGAGTGAAACATGCAAACATCGGCCATGAGTCAGCTTGTCACTGTTCGGTTAGACGCTGTTCAGCGAGAAACAGAAGGTAATCTCACGATGCTGGCTCTAAAATTGCATGACACAGCAATGCGACTATTTAACCCAGTGACACATCGCGCTAGGGAGCGGCACTGCGCGCGACGTTACCTGTGCTGTGAAGGAACCCACGCCGATGTTACTGCAACCGTTGGTTAGGCAAACGTATGCTTGATTTCAAGGAGCTAGACGCTTTTGTATGGGCGGTAAAACTTGGCTCTTTTCGTAAGGCGGCGGTACGCCTGCATATCACACAGCCTTCTGTTTCCGAACGTATTTCACGCTTGGAAAGCACCGTAGGCGAGCTGTTGCTTGAGCGCTCGGCGCGCCCGGTTCAGCCGACCATGCGTGGCCGCGAGTTCTTTCTGCACGCTGAGCGCATACTGCATCAGCGTGATGAGGCGCTGAAGCTGTTTGATAGTGCCGAAACTTTTTCTGCGCCACTTAGGCTTGGCACCATTGAAACCATTGCGCATAGCTGGTTTCCCGCATTCATTCAGCAGCTTACTGCGCGTTTTCCTGAGCTTATCATTGAGCTAACCGTCGATTACTCGCCGGTCCTCAATGATCGGCTGATGCGCAACGAACTTGATATTTTGCTGGCAATGAATGGTTACTTGGCCCCGGAGCAAATTGAGTGTGAGACGTTAAGTCCTTATGAAATGGGTATGTTTGTTTCGCCTCGTCATGCCGCGTTGCTAAACGAACACCCTAATGCTTGGTGTCAGTCGTTGCCGTTTATTTCCTTTGGCCGGCAGGCTCGCCCCTACGAAGAGCTAGTCCGTTACCTTTCTGACGTGGGCGTTCGACAGCCTCGTATCCATAGCGTTAGTACATTGATGACCATTGCGCGGATGACGATGGAGGGGCTGGGAATCGGCGCGCTCCCGGTCGCCACCGTATTAGATGAGTGGCGACGGGGTGATCTATACCGTTTAACGCTACCCGTACCGTTGCCGCCTATGAACTATGATGTGATATGGCGCAGTGCAAATCATCCGCGCTTTTGTCGCAGCGTGGGCCGAATTGCCCAAGAGTGTGCAGTTAACTATGCCAGAGAGCGGCGCGCTGATATGGCAAACACATGTGTTACCGGTCGCTGGGTTCGTCCTAGCGCAATTTCTACCACTCCCGAAGCAGCACCTCGATCAACCTGAGCTTCCATTAATATGAATAAGAGGACGTCCCCATGCATAAACGTATAACAACGCCGTTACTATTAGTGACCGCTTGCAGCCTTGCCGCTGCGGCAACCGCCCAGGCGGCTGAATGGACCATGGCAACGCCTTATGGTGATGCAAGTTTCCATACTCAAAACAATAAACAGTTTGCAGAAGATGTGGCTGAGGCCACAAACGGCGAGTTAACTATTACGGTGCACAGCGGTGGTTCGCTGGTCTCTCATGGTGAAATTAAACCGTCGGTGCGCCGCGGTACAATTGATGCTGGCGAAGTATTCCTCTCGATTCTTTCAAATGATGACCCTATTTTCGAAGTGGATACGCTGCCGGGGGTAGCCGGTAGCTATGAAGATGCCTATGCCTTGTGGGAAGCCACTAAGCCGATGATTACTGAGCTATTTGCCTATGAAGGAATGGTGCCTTTGTATGCTGTTGCTTGGCCAGCCCAGGGCATTTACACCTCTGCGCCGTTAACGGATCCCGGCCAGTTCGACGGCTTGCGGGTGCGTGCGCCGAATATTAATACCCAGCGCTTCGTCGATAATTTAGGTGGCAGCCCGACAGAAACCGAAGAGTCCGATATTCCTACCGCTTTTAGCACCGGACGTGTGGATGCCATGATTACGTCCAGTTCTACCGGTAACTCCATGGCAGCCTGGGACTATGTAACCGATTACACCGATGCCAACTTGTGGCTGCCTAAGAACATTGTGTTCATGAGTCAGCGCAGCTTTGATCGTTTAGATGAAGCTACCCAAGAGGCGTTGATGGAAGCCGCAGCTCGTGCCGAGGAGCGTGGCTGGCAAATGAGCCGCGAGAATAATGAAGCTAGTCTGGAAGCACTGAAAGAAAATGGTATTTCGGTTTCTGAGCCTAACGAAGCGGTTTCTACTGCCCTGCAAGCGGCAGGGGATGAGCTATTTGCCGACTGGGAATCCCGTGCTGACGATGACGCAAAACAAGCCTTAGAGAGCTATCGCGAACAGCGCGGTAACTAAGTCTTAATGGCTAGTTTTAAGCGCTAGCTTTAATCACTAATGCTGGCTTTAAGGGCGGTTTTTTGTACCGCCCTTACCACCCACGCGCTCAATGAGACTGCGAACATGATGTTTAAATTCGACAAACTCTACCGCCTCGGGGCTTGGGGTGCTGCCGCGTGTATGGTGGCTATTTGTACACTTATTGCACTGCAGGTTACGTTTCGGTTAGTAGATGCGTTGCTTGTTTTGGTTGGCCTTAGCCGGCTCGGCGTGAGCATCACCGGCGTTTCTGAGATGGCGTCTTATCTGTTAGTTGGGGCAACGTTTCTTGGGCTTGCCTACACCTTTGTTCACCATGCGCATATTCGGGTGACGCTGCTGATCTCGCGCCTACCTTCTGCTATACGCGTCTGGTTTGAGGTGTTTGGGCTGCTCATTGCGGTAGTAATTAGCCTGTTGCTGGCCTATGGCTTGATTGGGCTGGCAAGAGAAAGCTTTCAATATAACGATGTGTCGTCGGGCTTTTTATCGATTCCCTTGTGGATACCGCAATTGGTATTGGTTGTTGGGGTAGGGCTCTTAGCATTGGCTCTTCTGGAAGCCTTATGGATAGCGCTGCGGATTGCTATCCACGACCCTGCGAGCTTCCGTGAAGCAACTGCTATCGACGATAACGAAGCGCATTAAGACGCTACCCAGGAGACACCCCCGTGTTATTACTTAGTTTGGCTACCATCATGACTCTTGTGGTGCTGTTGGGCAGTGGCGTCTGGATTGCCTTTGCTCTGATTGGCACTGCTTGGATTGCGCTTCAGTTTTTTAGTCCCTTCGACCCCGGCCCTATTCTTGCCTCGGATTTTTGGGGAGCAAGCTATGGTTGGGATTTAACGGCACTGCCGATGTTTATCTGGATGGGTGAGATACTGTTTCGCTCAGGTCTTGCCGACAATATGTTTCGTGGCTTGTCGCCCTGGTTAAATCGCTTGCCGGGACGTTTGCTTCACACCAATATCATTGGCAGCGGCATGTTTGCCGCCGTATGCGGCTCCTCCGCGGCGACCTGTGCAACGGTGGGGAAAATGACCCTGCCGGAACTCGAGCGACGCGGCTACGACAGCAACATGGCGATTGGTACATTGGCCAGCGCTTCAACGCTAGGCTTGCTGATTCCGCCTTCCATCGTACTGATTGTTTATGGCGTCGTGACTGAGCAGTCCATTACTCGGCTATTTATGGCAGGTATTGGGCCAGGGCTGATGATCTTAGCCATGTTTATGACTTATCTGGTGCTGTGGGCACTGTTGAAAGGTAACAGAAACGGGTTAACCGGTGCTGATGAGTCGGGCATGAGCTTTGTTGAGAAGCTGCGCAATACCTGGTCGCTGGTGCCAATCCTGCTACTTATCGGTGGCATTATCGTATCGATTTATGGCGGCCTAGCATCACCAACAGAAGCCGCTGCGGTAGGCGTTGTACTGTCGATGGTTATTGCGCATTTTAATGGCCACTTTAATCGAGAAATTTTTACCAGCTCGTTATTTGCCGCCGTACGTACCGCATGCATGATCGCTTTTATTATTGCTGGCGCGTCATTTTTAACCTCTGCGATGGGCTTTACTCAGGTGCCAATGCAGTTAGCTCGGGCGATTGGTGAAATGGGGCTGTCCCCCACGATGCTGCTGGTGGCCTTAACGGTGCTGCTGTTGATCATGGGCTGTTTTTTGGATGGCATTTCACTGATTCTGCTAGTCACGGCCATTATTATGCCAGTGGTTAGCGCCGCTGGATTCGATCTGATCTGGTTTGGTATCTATCTGGTGATTGTGGTTGAAATGTCGCAAATTACTCCGCCAGTGGGTTTTAACCTGTTTGTCATTCAAGGACTTACCGGGAAAGATATTGTCACCATCACGAAAGCCACACTGCCATTCTTCCTACTGATGCTTTTGGCGATTGCTTTTATGCATCTCTTCCCTGAAATCGCCTTGTACCTTCCCCAGGCAATGAACAGGTAGTCGACGACTACCCGTTAATCTTGGCCATGAATGGAGATTCCCCGGCGGCCAGAGCGTTTGATGGCATACATGCTCTGGTCGGCGGCATCTATTAGCTCCCGCTCATTACTGAAATTACCATCGCTTAAACACGCAATGCCCATCGAAGCGGTGATATATAGTGCTGTCTGGTCGATTTTCAGCATAGGTTGCTCGTTTAAATGCTGCGCGATACGTTCGGCTAACTGTCTCGCGGTTTGAGCCGTCTCATCGGGTAAGATAATTAAAAACTCTTCACCGCCGTAGCGCCCAGCCAAGTCGCCTGAGCGAGTTAATGACGCTAGTGTTTTACCAAAGCGCTCGAGAATTAAGTCGCCTGCCTGGTGGCCATACTGGTCGTTAAGCACTTTGAAATGATCTAAATCGATAAACACCACTGACAGTGTGCGACCTTGCTCACTGCAAAGCGCAAAACGTTCTTGGAGCTGCTGCTCTAGCCACGCACGGTTAGCCAGTTGAGTGAGTGGGTCAATACGACTGCGTGCTTCTAATGCAGAATTATGCAGCTGTAGAGTGTCCAGCTGCTGTTGCTGACCATCTAATCGTGCGGAGAGCGTCAAAGAGTGCTGATAGAGCAACTGCTGTGCGTCCGTCAGCAGGGCATGACTATCCACAGGCGCGGGTACGGTGAGATCTAGAATATCTGTTAATAAATCAATTTGTTCTGACAAGTGATGGAAAAGCGCCTCAATGACATTGGTGGGCAGTGTTTCTGTGACTGCTAACTGCCTAAGTAACATTGCTAAGGTGGTGGTTGGCTCAGGGCTGAGCCATGCATCGGCGATTGGGCCGGATAAGCGTAGGCAGAGTGTTGTCATGTCATCGGTTAAAAAGCCGTCATGGCTTTGGCCAATAGCATGCACGATTGAGGACGGTAGCCCCCATTTGGCGGCTAACCAAGCGCCAATCAGTGCATGGTCACTGCCAAAGTGGCGGCGCTCAGCGTTGATTAACTGTGTGTGAGACATTTTGCGTTCAGCGTATAGTGCCTCTGCCTCATCTGGGTAGGTGGAGAGGATCGCCAAAATGCCGATATCTTGCAGTAGGGCAAGCGTGAATGTGCTGCCAACCTGTGTGGGGCAGAGTTGGTGCGCCAGCTTGCTTGCTACCACGGCGGCAACAATAGCGCGTCGCCATGTTTGTAGAGCCGCATTCTCTGTGGGTGGCCAGGGGAACAGAGTGAAGCTCAATACGGTGGCGAGCGTTGCGTCTAATCCCAGTCGCTGGGTGGCTTCCAAACTGGTTTGTGCAGGATGAGCTGAACGTAGGTAGTGCACGCTATTCGCTGCCGCAATAAGGCGCGCCGTTAACCCAGGGTCGCGTTCAATAACGCGCGCATAGTCACTCAGAGAGGCCTGAGGGGAGCGTGCGATTTCAAGCGCTTGTATGGCAATAGCAGGAAGCGAAGGCAGATTGGCCGAGCGTAATAATGCATTACCAAGGAAGCTGGGAAGCTCGCTAGTCAGTGAAGTGTAAAGTGTTTCGTCTACCGCTGAACGGCTCGTCATATTATCCCTCAACGTGCTGTCCAGCATAGCGAGCAGCCACTAAGTTATGTACTAGGTAATCAATTCTAGCGTCTGCGTGTGTTAGCAGGATCATAGATAGGCATGGTAAATCAGTAAAATAACTGTTTATGCTGTAGCCCGCTGCATTTTATTGCAATAGCTTATTACAACAGTGCACTGTAAGCAGCTGCTTTACGATGACAAAGGTGAGTGCGCCAATGCACACCAGAAACGAAGCGTCGGAGATTTTCCGTCAGTTGGCGGAAGGTTTAGGGCGTAGCGGAAGACCTGACTTTTATACGACGCTTGTCGAGCAACTGGCTCAACTACTAGGGGTCGATCATGCGTTGATTGCGGTGGTCACCGAGCCGCATATGGCCACAACGTTGGCCGTTTGGTCAAATAACGATCATCAGGAAAATATTGCTTATCCTCTCTCTGGAACGCCTTGTGAAACGGTTGTAGGTAGAGAGCCTTGCTTGTATGCCTGCGATGTTCAGGCGCGCTTTCCTAAAGACGAGCTGCTCAGCGAACTGGGTGCAGAGAGTTACATGGGGTTGCCTCTTTTTTCACCTGATGGCTCGGCCATTGGTATCTTGGCGGTGTTAAGCAATAAACCGATGCAGCTCGACGGGCTTGAAAACGAAATCTTGCGCATTGTGGCTGCTCAAGCAGGGGCAGAACTTGGCCGCTGCCAAGCCGAGCAGGCGCTTCGTCAAAGTGAAGAGTTGGCCCGGGAGAGTGAGCGGCGTTTAAACACATTGCTTAATCACCTTCCTGGCATGGCCTACCGTTGCCTAAATGATCAACACTGGACGATGCAGCTGGTCAGCCAAGGGGCTGAGGCGCTCACGGGCTATCATCCGGATGAACTGCAAAATAACCGAGGCATCAGTTTTGTCTCCCTCATACACGAAGCCGATCAAGACCGCCTTCATCTGGCTGTAAAACAGGCAATCCAGCAGCGTCAGCCATACCGTGTGGTGTACCGATTGCGCCATCGGGACGGCAGTTACCGCTGGATGTGGGAGCAAGGGCAAGCCGTTATCAATGATGATGGGCAGGTGGCCTACCTCGAGGGCTTTATCTCAGATGTGACCGATCAACATGAATCACAGCGCGTGCAGGACGCGGTGGTACAAGTAGCCTCTACAGTTACCTCACGCGTAGGAGACGATTATTTTCACCAGTTGATCGTCACGTTAGTTACGTTATTAGAAGCAGATGCCGGGTTTATCGCGTTACTGGATCAGCCCGTTCCGCGGCCTTTGGGAACATCTAATAAGATAAACACGCTGCGGCCCGCAACTGCAGCTCATACCGTTAGTTTAGTCGCTAATGGCCAGTTAATAGATAACCAAACGTTTATGCTGCAGGGAACGCCTGCTGAACGGGTGGTCTTTGAAGTCGAGAGCGTTGTGCAAAACGGTCATGCGTTTACGCTGCCGGGAACCTCGTTCAGTACCCAGGCGTGGATAGGCCGTCGCTTGGACAATGCTAAGGGCGATGCTATTGGGGTGATGATGGTGTTTTATCAAACACCACTAAACACGAATGCGTTTGCAACTTCCGTGCTGAAAATTCTCTCTACGGGTGCGGCCGGTGAGCTTGAACGTCGCCGTGATCATCGTCACATGCAACGTCTGGCTTACACAGACAATACAACAGGATTGCCTAATCGTGCGTGCTTTATTGAGCTATTGACTAGCATGGGAAAAGAGGTCGCTAGTCAGGGTGACTCCCTTTCACTGCTGCTGCTGGATATCCGACGCTTTAAAGAGGTAAATGATTTACATGGCCACGAGGTAGGAGATCAGTTACTCGCGACCGTGGCCGAACGCTTGCGGCAAGCCAACCGATATCAAAACGCTGTCGCGCGACTTTCCAGTGATGAATTTACCGTGCTGTTACCCAGCATTGGGGATGTTCGCCTTCAAGAAGTGGTGTTTCAGTTATGCGAAATTATCAAACGCCCTATTCAACTGGGACATCGTATTTTTAATCTCGATGTCAGTATTGGAATTGCTAGCTATCCAAGCGATGTAGCGGAGGTCGATGAGCTGTTTAATGCAGCCAGTATCGCGCTCCATCACGCAAAACGCCGTGAGAATAGCGTATGCCCCTATACACAAGCGATGCGTCAGACGCTGGAGCGTCGACAATGGATGACTGAGCGCCTGCATCAAGCCATTACTGAGCGACGCTTACAGCTTTATTTTCAACCGCAGTTCAGCCTTACGAGCAAAACATTAACGGGGGCTGAAGCGCTGTGCCGCTGGTTTGATCCTGAGTGGGGCTGGGTAAGCCCTAGCGAGTTTATTGCTCTGGCGGAAGAGCGTGGCTTGATCCGCAGCCTGGGAGACTGGGTGCTAGAAGAAGCAGCGCGTCAGTTAAGTGTTTGGCAGGTCGGCAATACGCCACTGCCAGGTAGGCTCTCGATCAATATTTCAGCTCAACAGTTTGCCGACCCCCAGCTAACCGCACACGTGGCTAAGCTAACTACCTGTGTACCTCCGAGCACCATTGCACTTGAACTGACTGAAAGTGATTTTATGCGTGACCCTGACCAGGCGGTCACTATTACTCAGGCGATGCGTCAAGCTGGCTACGCGCTGTTTATTGATGACTTTGGTACGGGTTACTCATCGCTCTCGTATTTACGGCGCTTTGCTGCGGACGCGTTAAAAATCGACATTTCGTTTGTGCGAGACATGCTCGATAACCACCATGATCGGGCGATTGTGCAAACCATTATCGCCATGGCTAACACGCTTGATATGAAGACCCTTGCAGAAGGCGTTGAAAATCTTGCCCAGGCTGATTTGCTCGCCAAAATGGGCTGCAGCGAAGCTCAGGGATACTGGTTTGGTCGCCCACTACCCGCCGATGAGTTTGCTGCAATGTGGTTAACCCCTTAAGCCATTTTATGGGTAAAAGAGGAGAGCAATTTCTATTCTCATCAATGGCGTCATCGTCCTGTCATCATCGTTGGCATACCCTACGCGCCGCCGAACTCGCGAAAAAAGGAGTGCCACATGCGCCTCGCTCTGTTTGATCTTGATGACACCCTCCTGGATGGAGACTGCAGCGACCGCTGGAATTTATGGATGATTGAGCAAGGGTGGATCAGTGATGCCGAGACCTTTATCGCCCGTGCCGAACAGATGCAGCAGGCTTACCACGCCGGTAAGTTAAAGCTAGAAGAGTACTTGGCAATGACCTTGGCACCGTTGCGGGGTCGCCGGGTAATCGATGTACAAAAAGAAGTTGAGCGCTTTGTCGCTACCCATTTACAGCCGCGTATTTTTGATCAAGCCTGGCGCTGCTTGGATGCACACCGTCAGTCAGGCGATATCCTAATCCTCATTTCTGCGTCATCGCATCACCTGGTCGCGCCGATTGCGACAATGTTGGGGATTGAGCATGTGCTGGCGGTAGAGCTAAGTATTGAACAAGCGGCAAGCGGGGCAAGTTACACCGGCCATAGCAAAGGCGTGCTCTCTTACCGTGGGGGGAAAGTAGTGCGTTTTCAGCAGTGGTTAACCGAGCAAAAAATTACCCCCAGCCATACAACGTTCTACTCAGATTCCCGCAACGATATCCCGCTGCTGCAGTATGTCGATTGCCCCGTGGCCGTTAATCCTGATCCCGTGCTGGCGGAGGTGGCTAGTGTAGAAGGGTGGCAGCGCTTAGACTGGCGGATGGCAGCGTCGACAGGCGCTTCATCGGTCAATGATTTGTCAGGAAAATCGGCGCATGCCTGATGCCTACTACTTACAGTTAACGGAACAGCTTCGTTATTTAATTACCCAGCATGCCACGCAGTGGGAAGGTAGGTTGCCCGCTGAGCGCGCCTTGGCTGAGCGCTTCTCTACGACTCGGGTGACGCTGCGCCAAGCCTTAGCGCAACTGGAGGGGGAAGGGCTCATCCATCGCAGCAATCGGCGTGGTTGGTTCATTTCACCCGCCCGGCTGGTGTATGACCCCACCCGGGATGCAGGCTTTAATGATTACGTGAGCGCTCAGGGAAGGCAACCACGCACGGCGGTTCTAAAGCTGGAAACCCGCTCACATCTGACGGCTGCCCGTGCCTTGGGGCTGCCCGATGATCAGCCGTTTCATCATATTCGCCGTCGTCGCTACGTGGATGATCGCGCTGTGCTGGTGGAGTCGCTTTGGGTGGTGCCAGAGCGTGCGCCAGAGCTGCTAGACATCTACAGCGGGCAATCACTCTGGGGGTTGTTAAGAGGGCGATGGGGACATCACTTGGCCAATCGCTCGATCCGCATGGTGTCCGAAGCGCTGTCGCCATTAGATGCAGAAGAATTACTCGTTACCCCAGGCGCGGCAGGGCTCAACATTTGCCGTGCCATTTTTGATGACCAACAGCGCCCCATCGAATATGACGAAGAGCACTGGTTGCACGATTCGTTATGCATCCGTGTTGAGCTGTCGGGTCAGCAGTAGCCTAGCAAAGACAAGGGCGCTCACGAGTTCCCATCCATACGCGTACATAACAACTTAAAGAATTGGTCAAACAAGCGTCATCGCACTGTCATTTAACGACGGCAAACTCCTGGTCTATACCAAAACGCTGGGAGCCTACCATGTCAAAACTTCGCTGTTTGTTCCAACCGACTCAGACTGCAGCTGCTCTGCTTGCAACGGCTGCTGTTGCCTTCACTACTGCGGCTAGCGCCACTGAGCTAACGGTGTACACCGCCGTTGAGTCAGATGACCTGCAAAAATATGCCGAACGCTTCAATGCCGCCCATCCCGAGATCACCATTAACTGGGTGCGAGACTCTACGGGGGTGATTACTGCGCGCTTGCTGGCGGAGAAAGATAATCCTCAGGCAGACGTCGTCTGGGGCTTAGCTGCCACCAGTCTGTTGGTACTTGAAGAGGAGGGCATGTTGGAACGCTATGCGCCCGCTGGCGTTGAAAATCTTGATCCAAAATTTATTGATGCCGCTTACCGGGATGGTGAAGACCCTGCGTGGGTAGGCATGGATGCCTGGGTCGCGGCCATTTGCTACAACACCATTGAAGGCGAGCGTCAGGGCGTGCCGATGCCGACTTCCTGGGAAGACCTGACCCAGCCTGAGTTTGAGGGGCATGTGATCATGCCTAACCCCAACTCTTCCGGTACCGGTTATCTGGATGTAGCCAGCTGGTTGCAGCTATGGGGCGAAGATCAGGGCTGGGATTACATGGACCGCCTGCATAACAATATTTCCCGTTACACCCACTCTGGCTCTGCTCCTTGTAGCCTAGCGGCCACCGGTGAGGCGGTAGTTGGCGTATCGTTTGCCTTCCGCGGCGCACGGTTAAAATCCCAAGGCGCACCGATTGAAGTGATCTTCCCGCAAGAGGGGCTTGGCTGGGATATGGAAGCTGCCGCCATCGTTGCGGGTACCGCCAAACAAGAAGCTGCACAAACGCTAATGGATTGGGCCGTTTCCCGCGAGGCTAACGAGCTCTATAACGAAGGTTACGCCGTGGTGGCTTACCCCGGTGTGGCACAGCCGATTGAAAACTATCCCGCTGACATTGGCGATCGCATGATTGATGCCGACTTCCAGTGGGCCGCGGTTAACCGCGAACGTGTGCTAGCAGAGTGGCAGCGCCGCTTCGACGGCAAAACCGAACAGTAAGCACGAACAGCTGCCCCGGCCAAGGCTGGGGCTTGGAGATGTTATGCAGACCACACTGACATCGCCGCTGACAGCTCACTCGGCGGCGAAAACCCTCTCACCTTCCGCGCACCTAAGCATAGATGGTGTCACCAAGCGCTTCGGTAGCTTTACCGCGCTGGACAACATTGCGCTACAGATTCAGGAAGGCGAATTTGTATGTTTTTTAGGGCCTTCAGGTTGTGGCAAAACAACCCTGTTGCGCACTATTGCGGGCTTAGCTCAGCAAACAGCAGGTAGCTTAATTCAGCGCGGCAAGGATATTTCCACGCTGCCCCCGCAGGCGCGGGATTTTGGCATCGTGTTCCAATCCTATGCATTGTTTCCCAACCTGACGGTGTTCGACAACGTTGCCTACGGGTTATGCAACCGTCGCAGTGATCGAACGGCGATTGCTGCCCGCGTGGCGGAGTTACTTGCGCTGGTTGATCTTAGCGGTAGCGAGTATAAATATCCTGCCGCACTTTCTGGTGGGCAGCAGCAGCGGGTTGCGTTGGCGCGGGCGCTGGCTACCGAGCCTGGCCTGTTACTGCTCGATGAACCGCTCTCAGCGCTGGATGCGAGAGTACGCGGCCATTTGCGGCATCAGATCAAAGCGCTACAGGCGCGTCTTGGCGTGACCACCATTATGGTGACCCACGATCAAGAAGAAGCACTCACCATGGCGGATCGTATCGTAGTGATGAACCACGGGGTGATCGAGCAAGTGGGCACGCCTGCCGAGATCTATCACCAGCCCGCCAGCGCTTTTGTAGCGTCATTTATTGGCACCATGAACTTTCTAGAGGTGACCGCTCAGGCGAATAACCACGCGTTGCTAGGCACTACTTTATGCCCTTGCTTGCCGCACGCCTATACACAAGGCCAAGCCGCTCAACTGGCCATTCGCCCCGAAGCAGTCGCGCTTAGTGCTAGTGCCGGCGAGCTGAGCGGTGATGTCATGGGTATTGAGTTTTTAGGTGCATTCCAGCGGGTATCACTGCGCCTTAACAATACCGAACAATGGTTGCTGGCTGATGTGCCCAGCCGTGATAGCGCCACATTAGGATTACAGCTAGGGCAAACCTTAGGTGTCCATTTGCCAGCCGATGCAGCTCGTTTATATCCGGCAGGGAGCAACCAGTCATGAAGGCGAATACATTTTCAGCGACGGCAGCAGCGCCTTCGTTGGAAGCATTGATACGCCTGATCGTGCTGCTAGCGGCTGTGGCGCTGTTAGTGTTCGGCCTGCTGTTTCCGCTATTTGCAATGTTGGTGAAAAGCCTGCAAGACCGCAGCGGCGACTTTATTGGGCTGGCGAACTTTGTGCAGTATTTTCAAACGCCAGCACTGGTCAATTCGATCGCCAATTCATTGCGCGTTGCGCTCACCACGACGGTGGTCGTCGTAGGGCTCGCCTTTTTATGCGCCTACGGCATTACCCGTACCTGCATGCCGGGCAAACGGCTGTTTCGAATGTTGGCAATTTTGCCCATTTTGGCACCCTCGTTGCTACCCGCCATTAGCTTGGTTTATCTGTTTGGTAACCAGGGGTTTTTGAGCGACGTGCTGGCAGGTCATTCGATTTATGGGTCGATTGGCATTGTGATGGGGATGAGTTTCTGGATTTTTCCCCATGCGCTAATGCTGCTAACCACTGCATTGACCAATAGCGATGCACGCCTCTATGAAGCAGCAGAAGCACTAGGAACGCCGAAGTGGCGTACGTTTTTGACGATTACGCTGCCCGGGGTGCGTTACGGGCTGATTTCATGCCTGTTCGTGGTCTTTACGCTGGCGATTACCGACTTTGGTGTGCCGAAAATTATTGGCGGCCAATTCAGTGTGCTCGCCACCGATGTGTATCGCCAAGTGGTGGGGCAGCAGAACTTCCAAATGGGCGCGGTGGTTAGCGTTATGCTACTGATGCCTGCAGTGCTATCGTTCATCGTCGACCGCTGGATACAGAAACGCCAAGTGGCTCAGCTTTCGGCTCGGGCAGTACCCTGGCAGCCAACGCCTAGCCCGCTGCGAGACTGGACGTTTGCGCTACTGTGCTATTCCGTTGCGGGCATTATTCTGCTGGTCATTGGTACCGCGGTGTATGCCTCGCTCATACAGTTTTGGCCCTATAACCTGTCGTTCACGCTGCAGCATTACACCTTTCAGGGCTTAGCCGGCGGTGGTTGGGGAGCGTGGTTCAATTCCCTAAAACTGGCCTTTAGTGTCGCGTTAGTGGGTACGCTGGTGATTTTCTTCAATGCGTGGCTGATTGAAAAGAGCGAAGGCTATCGCCCGCTGCGCCAGGGCCTACATTTTATGGCCATGCTACCCATGGCGGTGCCGGGTATGGTGCTGGGTTTGGCTTATATCTTCTTTTTCAACCAGGCAGGTAACCCCCTTAACTGGCTTTACGGCACCATGGCGATTCTAGTGCTCAATACGCTAGTGCACTTCTATACGGTGTGTCATCTCACCTCTGTCACCGCGCTGAAACAGCTCGATCCAGAATTTGAAGCCGTGGGGGCCTCGTTAAAAGTACCGTTCTGGACCACGTTTAGCCGTGTGACATTGCCGGTATCGTTGCCCGCCGTGCTGGATATTTCTGTCTACCTGTTCGTCAATGCGATGACGACAGTATCTGCGGTCGTGTTCCTCTATAACAGTGATACGCGGCTTGCTTCAGTGGCGGTGCTGCATCTGGACGAGGCGGGCTATTTTGCTAGCGCTGCGGCCATGGCTGTGCTGATTTTCCTGACCTCGCTGGTGGTTAAACTGCTCCACACGGCGCTTACTCACGTTCTCTTAAACAACGCTCAGCGTTGGCGTCAGGCGGGCTAAACAGCTCGCTACGCCAATGGCTAATATGTGCTTAAAAACTGGTATAGACCAAAATGATGAATCATTCACAAGCGCCTTACCTCTTAACCCCAGGGCCACTCACCACCTCCCACGCGACCAAAGCAGCCATGTTGCGGGACTGGGGCTCCTGGGATGACGACTTTAATCGCGTCACTGCCGATGTGCGTGCGCAACTGCTTGCCATGGCCGAGGCGGCAAGTGATGTCTATGCCTGCGTGCCGATGCAAGGCAGCGGCACGTTCGCCGTTGAAAGTGCGCTGGCCTGCGCAACCGACCCCAACGGCAAGGTGTTGGTGTTAATGAACGGCGCTTACGGCAAGCGGGCTGCTCAACTGCTCGATATGATGGGCCGCCGTTATGTGACGCTGGACAAAGGTGATTACCTACCACCGCAACCCGACGAAGTAGCGGCGCTGCTACAGCAAGATGCTGACATTACCGCTGTATTTCTAGTTCACTGTGAAACCAGCTCCGGCATTTTGAACCCGCTGGAAGCCATCGCTGAGGTGGTGCGCGATCATGGAAAAACGCTGATCGTTGACGCCATGAGCTCGTTTGGAGGCGTACCGATTAGCCTGGCAAAAACGCCTATTGATGTGCTGATTTCATCGGCCAATAAGTGCATCGAAGGCGTACCGGGCTTTGGTTTTGTGATCATTCGCCAGACGCTACTTGCTGCTGGTAAGGGGCGTGCCCACTCGCTAAGCCTGGATTTACACGCTCAGTGGGACTACATGGAACGCACCGGCCAGTGGCGCTTTACTCCGCCCACGCACACGGTGGTGGCCTTTCAAGCGGCGCTTGCCCAGCACCGGGAAGAGGGCGGCGTGGCGGGGCGCTGCGCCCGTTATACCCATAACCGTGATGCGCTGGTAAAAGGCATGCGGGCGTTAGGCTTCAGCACGCTTTTAGAAGATGAGTGGCTATCGCCGATCATCACCACCTTTTTGAGCCCTAGCGTCCCTGCGTTTGAATTTAAGACGTTCTATGCAGCGCTGAAGACGCGCGGTTTTTTGATCTATCCGGGCAAGTTAACTGACGTCGACAGCTTTCGCATCGGCTGCATCGGCCAATTGGATACGGCAGTGGTTGAGCAGCTACTCAGCGTTATTCAAGACGCTCTAACGGATATGAATGTTTCTCTCTTCACTGAATCAAGGAGTGCCTGATGCACTATCAATCTCCTCAATGCCTGCAGGCGGTGATTTGTGACTGGGCGGGTACGCTGGTCGATTTTGGCTCCTTCGCACCGACCCAGATATTTGTCGAAGCCTTTGCCGAACTGGGTGTGGCGATCAGCCTAGAAGAAGCACGCGGCCCGATGGGCATGGGCAAATGGGATCATATCCACACGCTGTGCAATCAGCCTGAGATAGCCGAGCGCTTTCTCCAAGCAGTCGGCCACCTGCCGACTGATACCGATGTGACGGCACTTTATGAACGCTTTATGCCGCTGCAGATCGCCAAAATTGCCGATCACTCGGCGGTGATTCCTGGGGCGCTGGATACGCTCACTTGGTTGCGAGAGCAGGGGCTAAAGATCGGTTCGTGCTCCGGCTATCCGGCCGTGGTGATGGAAAAGGTGGTGGCGCTAGCCGCCGATAATGGCCTGAAGGTGGATCATGTAGTGGCCACCGATGAGGTACCCAACGGTCGCCCACACCCCGCCCAGGCGCTGGCCAATGTCATTGCGTTAGGCATCAGTGATGTTGCTGCTTGTATTAAGGTTGACGACACCACCCCAGGCATACTTGAAGGGCGCTGTGCAGGAATGTGGACGGTCGCACTCACTTGCTCAGGCAACGCCTTGGGGCTGAGTTATGATCAGTATCAAGCGCTAAGCGATCGCGAGCGGCATGCCGCCCACGAGCGAGTAGCCGCACAGTTTGCTCCCTCAAAACCGCACTACAGTATTGCCACTATCGCCGAGCTGCCAAGCGTTGTAGATGACATAAATGCCCGTTTACAGCGAGGAGAACGGCCTTGAGCCCAGCCGCACTGGCATTAGTACTGTTTTCGGTGTGTATGCATGCTGGGTGGAACGTGCTGGGTAAGCGCAATGCGCCGTCGCTGGCATTTTTTACCTTGGCATACGGGGCAGGCGGCGTGTTGTTGCTACCGCTGGTGTGGCTTGGGCCATCATTAGCGGCGCTACCCAATGCATTTTGGGGATGGCTGGCGCTTTCAGGGCTGTGCCAAATGCTCTATATGGGTGGCTTAGCCTGGGCTTATGCGCGTGGGGAAGTCAGTGTTCTCTATCCCATTGCTCGGGCGCTGCCAGTGGTACTTGTGCCGCTCGTATCCATTGCACTGCTCGGCAACCGCACGCTGGATGTAGCCGATGGCATTGGCATGGCTTTGGTGGTGGCGGGGGCGCTGTGCCTGCCGCTAAGCCACCCCGAGGCGCGTAGGCTATCGACCTATTTAACACCAGCCATGGGGTTTGCACTGCTGGCAGCCGCAGGCACGGTGGGCTATTCGCTGATAGATAAGCAGGCACTGGTGTTAATGCAGCTAGCCGGTCATAGCAGCTTGACCGCCGGCGCGGTGTTTATGGCGTTACAAGCAGTGATGACCTTAACCTGGGCTATCCCACTGCTGATGCTGCTACCCACGGAGCGTCGTCGGTTGCCCGCCATCCGCCGGCAAGGGCTAGTGATGCTGGTCGTCACAGGTTTAATGATGACCTGCACGTATGGTTTGGTACTCATGGCCCTGGCGCTAACCGACGAAGTGAGTTACGTGGTGGCGCTACGCCAACTCTCCATTCCGGTGGGGGTATTAATGGGTGTGTTGTGGCTAAAAGAGCCTGCATCGACGGCAAAAGCCGCTGGTACACTGATCATGTTGAGTGGGCTGCTGCTGGTGGCACTTTAAGCTCGTGCTAGCTGACCGCTTGCCAGATTAGGTTGATTCCCACCAGGAACATGGCCAGGATCACGAGGCGGTAAAATAGCGCTTCGTTGACGCGGCTTTGCAGCCACAGCCCGTTGCGCACGCCGATCCAAGCGACGGGTACCAACAGCAACGACGCCCAGGCGCTGGTGACATTGATTTCACCCAGCCACATATACGGCGCTAGCTTGATCGCGTTGACTACGGCAAAGGTCACCGCGCAAGTGGCAATAAAGCTCTCTTTCGATAGTTTGCGCGGCAGGAGATAAACGTTTAGCGGCGGCGCGCCCGCATGGGCCATAAAGCTAGTAAAGCCGCAGACACTTGCCGCTGGCAATGCCCAACGGGTGGAGATCGGTTGCTTGGCCACGGGCTTAAGTAGCATATAAGCGGCGAACAGCAAGGTGATAACGCCGAGGGTCAGACGTAAGCCCTGTTCACTCAAGCTGCCAAACAGCAGCGTGCCCACCGTCACGCCGATAAACAGGCCCGGTACAAAGCGCCAGACCTCAGCGGCGTCCTGCTTGCCCCACCATGCCTTCACCGCAAAAACATCCATCACCAGCAGTAGCGGTAGCAGCAGGCCTGCCGCTTGGGTGGGGCTGATCGCCAGCGCCATGAGTGGCACCGAGAGCGTGCCGAAGCCACCCGCGAAACCGCCTTTGGAGACGCCGGTCAGATAAACGGAAAATACAATTAACACCCAAGCGATGGTGGAGTAATCGGGAAGCATAGGGCCTCTATGGTTAAAGGTAATGCACAAAAAAGCCCCGAATCAGCGGGGCCAGTTAGCATAGCATTAGATAAATGTTAGCAGGCAAATTGTGCAGCCTGTTAGGCTTTCATTAACCACTCATGGTCGGGGTCGTTGTGAAATTTCCACGCCCGCTTGGGCCCCGCCATGACATTTAAGTAGTAGAGCGAGTAGCCATGAGAAGCGCCCACCGGGTGGTAGCCCTTGGGGACCAACACGCAGCAACCGTTCTCTACTGCCATGGTTTCATCAAGGCTTCGGTCATCGGTGTAAACGCGCTGAAAGGCGAACCCTTGTTCAGGGTTAATGCGGTGGTAGTAGGTCTCTTCCAGGTAGGATTCGTGGGGTAAGTTATCCACATCGTGTTTGTGAGGTGGGTAGCTCGACCAGTTACCCGCGGGTGTGAATACTTCAACCACTAGTAGGCTATCGGCAAGCTCGGTTTCCGGCAGAATATCGTGAACATGGCGGGTATTAGTGCCTTGGCCTCGGGTGCTCTGTTTGATGTTGTCGGGGGAAATCAGCCTTGGGATGTGGTTGCCATGTCCAGGAGCAGCGCACACCGCTAGCTCTAAATCCGTGGCCGCTTCCACCGCATAGCTAACATGGTCAGGCAGATAAACCGCGTAGGGAGGGATCTGCTCAAAGATATCCATGCGCTTGCCGATGTCTTCAAAGCGGTGCTCGCCGCAGGTCACTGTGGCCCGCCCGGTGAGCAGCACCAGGCAGACTTCCTGGTTATCGCTGCTGGCCTCCAGGCGCTGGCCCTTGGCGAGTTTATGCACCCGAAAGCCAACGTACGTCCAGCCAGCAGATTCAGGAGTAACGTCAATTACGGTGCCTTGAGCATCTGGGGCGGTGGGGCGTACCAGTAGTGAAGCCATATATCGCTCCTTCTGATGGCTAGCTGCTTGGTTGACAGCTAGTCGTTGTCGATATGAAAGGTCTACACAGACCTGTCTGCGTCTGTTTACACCGAGGCGTCGAGCAGGATTTTGCGACCTTCACGCAGCGAACGCTCCGCTGCATCGGCTAGGCGCAACGCCTCTAGGCCATCTTGGGCACCTGCGAGTGGCGCACGCTTCTCTTGCCAGGCGGCGACAAAGTCGCCAATTTCAAGTTGGTAGGCTTGGGCGTAGCGCTCCAGGAAGAACCACTTGGGTTTATCCTCCACTTGTCCTGCTTCACCTGTAAAACGCAGCCGGGTATCGCTCTCGTTCTGAGCTTGCAGCATGCCCAGGCTGCCAAAGGCTTCGATACGCTGATCGTAGCCGTAGCTGGCGCGCCGCGAGTTGCTGATTTGGCACAGCTTGCCACTGGGGGTGGTCAGGGTGACCATGGCGGTATCCACATCACCAGCTTCGCCAATCGCTGGGTCAATGATGCTACTACCGACGGCAAAGACGCTTTCAATGGGCTCATCAAGCAACCAGCGAGCCATATCAAGGTCATGGATCATCATGTCGCGAAATAGACCGCCCGACTTAGCTACATACTCGGCAGGCGGGGGAGAGGGGTCGCGGCTAATAATCGTCAGCGTTTCAAGTGCGCCAATACGCCCTTCGGTAATCGCTTTTTTCAATGCCGCAAACTGTGGGTCGTGGCGACGGTTAAAGCCTAACGCGCAGGTCACCGGGTGTTCACTAAGTACCTGCAGGGCATCGCGCGTGCGCGCTAAATCCAGGGCGATAGGTTTTTCGCACAGAACCGCCTTGCCTGCACGGGCGGCACGCTCCAGATACTCCGCATGAGTAGGCGTGCTTGAGGCGATCAGCACGGCATCAATCTCATCATCTGCGAAGATTTCATCCACAGAGGCTGCTCGGCTAGCGTACTGCTTGGCCAGGGCTTCTGCAGTAAGCTGATGAAAATCAGCCACAGCAACCAGCGTCACGTTTGGATGTGAGTAAATCGCCTGGGCATGCACTTTGCCGATGCGCCCAGCGCCGATAAGCGCGAGTTTCATAAGCACTCCTGTTTTGTTGTTGCTGTTGGCTTGGTGTTTATGTCTTACGTTTTTTAGTTGAGGCTTTTTCCAGGGCTTTGTCCCGGGACTTGTCTTGTCGCACGCCCAGGGCAATGGCCAAGGCTTGGGTTAAGCAGAGCGATGCGGTCAAGCCGCGAAAGCTTTTCACTTCAGCTTCGTTAACTACGAAAGCAACATCTGCGAAACGCGCCAGTGGGCTAAGGCTTGAGTCGGTAATCACCACAATGGGTAGACCGCGCTGATGGGCGTCTTCGCAGGCTTTTTGGCTCTCTTCGGCATAGGGAGAGAAGCTGATGGTCAGTAGGGCGTCGTGTTGGCTCATCGCGCGCAGTTGCTCGCCGTACATTCCTCCCAAACCACTGACCAGCAGCGCAGGTTTATCCACATGCGCCAGGGCATAGGTCATGTAGCTGGCGACCATGAAGCTACGTCGTGCGCCCATCACATGAATCGCATGGGCTTTTTCAAAAATATCTAGCGCCTTCTCTAAGCTCTCTGGATCAATGCGGCTGGGTAACTGCTCAAGCACGGCGCGGTTGGCGTCAGCGAACTCCCATAATAGTTGGGTGCTATCGGGTGTTTCTCCGGTGGCGCTGCGTACCGCACGAATTCGCTCGGTGTAGTTAGGCAACTCATCGACTAGGCGGCTGCGAAAAAGCTGCTGCATTTCGGAAAAGCCCTTAAAGCCCAAGCTATTGGCCAAGCGAATTAAGGTGGATGGGGTGACATCCGCCTGTTCGGCAATTTTGGCCACGGTCGCTAAAGCAACTTCCTGAGGGTGATCAAGCATAAAACGCGCGGTTTGCTGTAAGCGTTTGCTCAGTGTGGCGTACTCAGCGGTGATCAGCGTTTCCAACTCACGGTAGCTCTGTGGTGGTTGTGGCATACAAATTCCTTCGCGTTGGCCCATCTAGCAGCCTTCTGCTTATGTACCCGTGGATATGCAGTACTGAGCAAAGTGACTCGTTGTTGTGCAGTCTAGTTGATTGGAATAAATATTCCATTTATACCAAAGTATAGAATAAATAATTTGCTATAACTGATGTTTGGAATCTATATTTCATGACGCCAAGGCATTTAATGCCACTTCCCTACCAACAACGATAACGTTATGAGGAATTATTTATGGCACGTCTATCTCAATGGCTTCTAGCCTCTGCTGCCACCACGGCATTAATGGCAGGTGCCGTACAAGCACAAGAAGAGAGCCGTTTCGTCATGGTGACCCATGGTGTTCCCTCTGATCCTTTCTGGTCGGTGGTGAAAAACGGTGCAGAAGCCGCCGCTGAAACCGTTGGGGCTAGCTTGGAGTATCGCGCACCTTCTACCTTTGATATGGCTAAGATGCAGCAACTTGTAGAAGCCGCAGTGGCATCTGGTCCTGATGGGTTGATTCTCTCTTTTACCGATGAAAATGCCTTGGGTGGCGCTGTGCAAAATGCTGTCGATAACGGCATCCCCGTCATCACCATTAACTCCGGTGGCGACGTGGCTCGGGATTATGGTGCCCGGCTGCACGTTGGGCAGAGTGAGTATGAAGCCGGTAAGCAGGCTGCTGAACGCATGCAGGAGATGGGCGTTGAGAAAGGCGTCTGCGTTAATCATGAACAAGGCAACCAAGGACTTGACCAACGCTGTGATGGTTTTGTCGACGGCTTCGATGGCAATGCTGAGCAGCTAGCGACCACTTACGACCCCACCAATATTCGTAATGCCATTGTCGCTTACCTTAACGAGAACAGTGATGTGCGAGGTGTATTGACCTTGGGGGCATTGGCCGCTGATCCGATGATTCGGGCCATGCGTGAGCAGGGGGCAACCGATATGTTCACCCTGGGTACTTTTGATCTTTCACCCGGTATTTTGGAAGCCTTGGATGCGGGTGAGCTGGACTTTGCGATCGACCAACAGCAGTACATGCAGGGCTACCTACCTGTCATGTTCCTAGATCAGTTCGTCAAGAGCGGTCTGCTGCCCGCAGGGGATGTTGCCACCGGACCAGGATTTGTGACCCAAGAAAACGCTGCCCAGGTCATTGAGCTGAGTAGTCAGGGCATCCGCTGATAACTACCTAATCGGAACAGGCTCGGCGGTGTCGAGCCCTTGGGAGTCGATCGCTATGAATTCCACTGAAACGAAACCATCGGCTGCGCCAGCAGCGGCTGATCAAGATGAGCGCATCCAGAGAGTCTCTTTCTGGAAGAAAGCGCTGAATCGCCCGGAGCTGGGGGCGCTGGCCGGTGCGGTATTGGTGCTTGCCTTCTTTATTGCTGCCTCCAGCGGCACCGGGATGTTTACTCCTGCGGGTATTATTAATTTTCTTGAAGTCGCCGCTCAGCTGGGCATTATCGCCACGGCAGCTGCATTGCTGATGATCGGCGGAGAATTTGATCTGTCAATTGGCTCGATGATTGGCTTGGCAGGCATTCTAATTGCCATCCCTGCGGTGGAGTATGGCTGGCCGCTATGGGCCGCAATTTTATTGGCGTTCGCCTGTGCAGGTTTGGTGGGTTGGATTAACGGTAATCTAGTCAATAAAACAGGCTTGCCGTCATTTATCGTTACCCTGGGCTTCCTGTTCATTCTGCGCGGCTTAGCCATCGGAATCAGTCGGTTATTGACGGGGCGTACTCAGGTAGGAGGAGTGCAGGAGCATATCCCCGGAGATTGGTTTGCGGCGCTTTTCTCTGGAGAAGTCGCTACGGGCCTATTTAGCTGGATGGCAGAAAATGGCTGGATGGCGACCAACTTTGCGGGTAACCCCACGGTTACCGGTATTCCCGTCTCGATTGTCTGGTGGCTAGGCTTAACCGCTGTAGCGACTTGGGTGCTGCTGTGCACGCCTTACGGCAACTGGATATTCGCTAGCGGTGGCGATGCCAATGCAGCACGCAACTCAGGCGTTCCCGTCCAGCGTGTCAAGATTTCACTGTTCATGTTCACCGCTTTCTCCGCCACCATCTTTGCTTGCATACAGGTGATGGATACTGGCTCGGCGGACACCATTCGTGGCCTGCTAAAAGAACTGGAAGCCATTATTGCGGTGGTAATTGGTGGCGCTTTGCTAACCGGTGGTTATGGGTCTGCCATTGGTGCGGCGCTGGGGGCACTGATCTTTGGCATGGTGCAAATGGGCATCTTTTACACCGGTGTTAATACCGACTGGTTCCAGGTTTTCCTCGGCGTGATGTTGTTGGTGGCGGTGCTATTCAACAATTACATGCGCAAAAAGGCGATGGAGGCCAAATAACATGACCACACGTACGCCAATGATTGAAATGCGCAGTGTCAGCAAACACTTCGGCAGTGTTATCGCCTTAAGCGATATCTCGATGCAGGTCTACTCAGGTGAGGTTATGTGCCTGCTAGGGGATAACGGTGCTGGCAAATCAACGTTGATTAAAACTCTTTCCGGTGTTCACCAGCCTACCCACGGTGAAATGCTATTGGATGGCAAACCCGCTCGTTTCAAGTCCCCAGCTTATGCATTAGACGCTGGTATCGCGACCGTTTTCCAGGATCTGGCGATGGTGCCGTTGATGTCGATTACCCGTAACTTTTTTATGGGGCGCGAACCGACGGTGGGCTGGGGGCCTTTAAAGCGAATTGATTGGAAGTATGCCGACCGGGTCGCCAAAGAGGAAATGGCTAAAATCGGTATTGATGTACGCGACCCAAGCCAGCCGGTGGGCACTCTTTCCGGTGGGGAGCGCCAGTGTGTGGCGATTGCTCGTGCGGTCTACTTTGGTGCCAAAGTACTGATTCTGGATGAGCCTACGTCCGCGCTTGGGGTTAAGCAGGCGTCTGTTGTACTGCGCTACATTGCCAAAGCCCGCGCCGATGGCCTGGCGGTTATCTTTATTACCCACAACGTCCACCATGCTTACCCAGTGGCCGATGCGTTCACCCTATTATCACGCGGCGGTAGTTTGGGTTCCTTCCGCAAAGAAGAAGTCAGCCGCGAGGAAGTGCTCAATATGATGGCGGGGGGCGCTGAGCTTGAAAGCCTGGATGCAGAGCTTGCGGAATTCCAGCGGGAGGATAAAGCCAAGAAAGCCAGCTTAGCCGGTCAAGATACTCAGCCTGTCGATGCAAGCAGTGCGGAGCAATCTTCACCGCGAGCGGCAAGCGGTTATTAAGGAAGCGTGATGAATAAGTTGACCGCATCATCACCGTTCACGCTGGCTGTCTGTGCTGAAATGATCTTCTGCGATTTGCCGGTACTGGAACGCGTTAAGCGTATCTCTGAACTGGGCTTTCAAGTCGAAATCTGGGACTGGACGAAGCACGACATTGATGCGCTGGCCAATAGCGGGGCGACGTTTTCGTCCATGACCGGCTATGTCACCGGCACCCTGGCAGATGCCCCCGGAGCAGATGAATTGCTACGCACCGCCGCTGAGTCGGTCGAGGTAGCAAAGCGCCTAGGCATTCCGCGCCTTAACCTTCACGGCACCGGGCTAGATGGTAATGGGTTGCCCGTTCAGCCTTGCCAGCAGATGACGGGCGCTATGTGGCTAAAAGCCCGCGAAACGCTCAATCGGCTGGCAGATCTCGGCGAGCAGCACGGTGTCACCTTCGTACTTGAAAACCTTAATACCGAGGTTGATCACCCCGGCGTGCCGTTTGCTCGCCTGGAAGATGTGCTTGCGCTGGTGGAGAGTATCGACCGGCCTAGCTTGCGCATCATGCTAGACGTTTATCACGCCCAAATTGGCGAAGGTAATCTGATTGAATTGATTCGCCGCTGCGGGCCGTACATTGGTGAAGTGCAGGTAGCCGATGTGCCTGGGCGCTGCGAACCGGGGACTGGCGAGATTAACTACCCGGCCATTGCTCAAGCGCTGAACGACATAGGCTATCGCGGCACGGTGGGGTTAGAAGGTTGGGCCTCTGGCGATGACGGCCTCGCCCTTGATCGATTCCGTGCTGCCTTCTCCTTTTAGGTACGCCTCATCGATAGCTACCCAAGACGCTTTTATGCCCAGCGCCCTCTTTTGCCCGATACCACGAATTTGTGACGTGGGGAGACATTTATGCTGAATAACAATAGTCAACACCGGCCGCTTGATCTGATTTGCCTGGGACGTGTGGCGGTCGACCTGTACGCCGAGCAGATTGGCAGTCGTTTAGAAGACGTGGCGAGCTTTGCCAAGTACCTAGGTGGTAGCTCGGGCAATATGGCTTACGGTACCGCTCGTTTGGGATTGAAGTCTGCCATGCTCTCGCGGGTGGGGGATGAACAAATGGGCAACTTTGTTCGCGAGGAATTAGCACGAGTGGGGGTGGATACCTCCGCGCTACAAACCGACCCCGAGCGCCACACCGGCTTGGTACTGCTGGCGTTAAAAGATCGCGAAAGCTTCCCGCTGCTATTTTACCGCCGCGACTGTGCCGATATGGCCATCGATGCCGACGCCATCGACCCTGAGTTTATCGCTCGGGCCAAGGCGCTGGCGATTACCGGCACCCACCTTTCTACCGATACCACTCGCCGGGCGTGCCGCAAAGCACTGGACGCTGCCGCCCAGTATGGCGTGAAGCGAGTGCTGGATATCGATTATCGCCCCGTGCTGTGGGGGCTGACCAACCCCGGCGATGGCGAAACCCGCTTTATCGCCGATGCAACCGTGACCACCGACCTGCAGCGCTGGCTGCCAGATTTTGACCTGGTTGTGGGCACCGAAGAGGAGTTTCATATTGCCGGTGGCAGCACCGACACCTTGACGGCCCTGCGCGCGGTGCGTGAGGTTAGCCAGGCGACCCTGGTATGCAAGCTGGGCCCCATGGGCTGTGTCGTGTTTGAAGGGGCGATTCCTGACCGCATTGAAGATGGCATTCTGGTCAAGGGCGTTCAGGTCGAAGTCCTCAATGTACTGGGCGCTGGCGATGCCTTTATGAGTGGGCTGCTACGTGGCTGGCTACGCAATGAATCCTGGCAAACCAGTGCCAGCTATGCCAATGCCTGCGGCGCGCTGGTGGTCTCCCGCCACGGCTGTGCCCCCGCCATGCCCACTGAAGACGAGTTATTTGATTACTTGGCGCGCCGGGATGAGGTACCCCGTCCGGATATCGATCAACGCCTGAATCATCTGCACCGAGTCACTACCCGAGTGCCCGTTCAATGGCCCGAAGTGTTGGGGTTGGCATTTGATCATCGTCGCCAGCTCACCGATATGGCCCGCGCAGAGCATGCCAGCTGCGCGCGGCTGCCAGCACTCAAAAAACTCTTGGTCAGCGCCGCTGAAGAGGGCGCCAAGCTGGGCGGTATCTCCACTCCCGCGATTCTGGTTGATGACGTGCTGGGTCAGGACGCGCTCAATCATGCCAGTGGAAAAGGCTGGTGGATTGGTCGGCCGGTAGAGCTGCCAGGCTCACGCCCGCTGCGTTTCCAGCATGGCGATGACTTAGGCGCTTGCCTGCGCAACTGGCCTAGAGAGCAGATCATTAAATGCTTGGTGTTTTACCACCCTGACGATGAACTCTCACTACGCCTAGAGCAGGAGGAGCGTCTGCGTCAGCTCTATCAAGCGGCCTGTGCTTATGGGCTAGAGTTGCTGATTGAGATAATCCCACCCGCTGATATGCCAAGTGATAACACGACGCTACCGCGCAGCCTTCAGCGGCTCTACAACCTAGGCATTCGCCCAGACTGGTGGAAGCTACCTGCCATGTCAGATGCAGCTTGGAAAGCGGTGGGCGAGACCATTGAGCGTGAGGATGCTTACTGCCGTGGGGTTGTACTGCTCGGGCTCGACGCCCCTATGGACGACATGAAACGCGGCTTTGAAGCAGCTGCCAATCATGCCTGCTGTAAGGGGTTTACCGTTGGCCGCACGCTATTTGCCAGTGCGAGTCGTGATTGGCTGGCCGGACGTATCGACGACGCTAGCTTGGTAGAGCGCGTCGCCCAGAACTATGCCGAACTGATAACGGCGTGGCGGCAATTAAGGCAGGCGCAGCCGCACACGCTGGCCCATACCGAGGAGGCGTAAGATGAGCACCATTCGACTCACTATGGCTCAAGCACTGGTCAAGTACCTTGCCGCTCAGCGTATTGATATCAATGGCCAAGAAGTGGCGCTTTTTGAGGGAGTGTTTGCGATTTTTGGTCATGGCAACGTGGCGGGCTTAGGCGAAGCGCTGTACCACGTGCAAGACGAATTGCCGACCTTTCGTGCCCATAACGAGCAGTCCATGGCCCACGCGGCGATTGCCTTTGCCAAAGCCAATGGTCGCCAGCGCCTAATGGCGGCGACCAGCTCCATCGGCCCAGGGGCGACCAATATGGTCACCGCTGCGGCGCTCGCTCATGCCAACCGTTTGCCGATCCTACTGCTGCCGGGGGACACCTTCGCCACCCGCGAACCCGATCCGGTACTGCAGCAAGTGGAACATTTCGGCGACCCGACGATTAGCGTCAACGACTGTTTTCGCCCGGTATCGCGCTATTTCGACCGCATTAACCGCCCCGAGCAGTTGCTGACCAGTCTGCCCCAGGCGATTGCCACCCTGCTTGACCCTGAACACTGCGGCCCCGCGACTCTGGCGCTGCCCCAGGATGTGCAAACCTTTGCCTACGACTATCCTGCGGCATTTTTTGCTCCCAAAGTGCACCGCATTCGCCGCTCGCCACCAGATGCTTACGAGCTTCGTCAAGCCATCACCGCACTGCAGCAGGCTAAGCGCCCGCTGATCATTGCTGGCGGCGGCGTGCATTACGCGGCTGCCTGCGACGCCTTAGCTGAGTTTGCCAAAAAGCGCGCTATTCCGGTGGCTGAAACCCAGGCGGGCAAGGGTGCGCTGGCCGATAGCCACCCTTGCGCTGTGGGTGCCATTGGGGTGACCGGTAGTGCCGCGGCTAACCAGCTAGCGGAGCAGGCGGATGTCATTCTGGCGGTGGGCACACGACTGCAGGACTTTACCACTGGCTCTCGGGCGCTGTTTGAAGGCAACGATAAAACACTGATCGCCCTTAACGTTGGCCGTTTCGATAGCTTGAAGCATCAAGCGTTGCCGCTTAGCTGCGATGCTTTGATCGGGCTGGGGCAACTCGACGCAGCGCTGGGCGAGTGGCGCGGCAGCGATGAATGGCGCGAACAAACCGGCACGCTCAAACGCGAATGGGTCGAAATAGTACGCCGTGTAACCGCAGATCAAGGGCTAGCGCTGCCCACCGATGCTCAGGTAATAGGGGCCGTCAATCGCCAGGCTGGCAACGATACTACCGTGGTCTGCGCTGCCGGTGGTTTGCCCGGTGAGCTGCACAAACTCTGGCAATGTTCGGGCCCTGGCAGCTACCACGTTGAGTACGGTTTTTCCTGCATGGGCTATGAAATTGCCGGCGGGCTGGGCGTCAAGATGGCCAAGCCCGACAGCGAGGTAGTGGTGATGGTCGGCGATGGCAGCTACTTGATGCACAACTCGGAGCTGGCGACCTCGGTGATGCTGGGCCACAAGCTGACAGTGGTGGTGTTGGATAACCGCGGTTATGGCTGTATCAACCGCTTGCAGCACGCCACTGGCGGCGCGGGGTTTAACAACCTGCTGCAGGATTGCCGCAGCGTCGAGGCGGGTGCACCGAAAACCGATTTTGCCGCCCACGCTAAAGCGTTGGGCTGTGAGTCTGAATCAGTGAACGGCATTGCGGAGCTAGAGCAAGCGTTGCTGCGCGCTCGCCGCGCCTCTTCGACCTACGTGATTGCCCTGGACACTGATCCACTGCCCAGCACCCAAGAAGGCGGTGCCTGGTGGGAAGTGGCTGTTCCCGAAGTCTCCGAGCGTAAAGCCGTCAATAAAGCCTATCAAGGTTACCGCGAAGCCAAGCAGCGCCAGGCCCGCTAATCGAATGCAGAACATCAGAGAGTTGGCGATAGGGTAAAACGCCCTAACGCCAAAAATACTCAGACAAAAATGACAAGGAATACGCTATGCCAACGGTTACTTTAGGCATCAATCCGCTCACCTGGACCAACGATGACTTACCCAGCTTGGGCGGCGCAACACCGCTGGAAACCTGCTTGAAAGAGGGGCGCGAGGCAGGCTTTAGTGGTTTTGAATTAGGTAACAAGTTTCCTCGCACGCCTGACGCTTTGACTCAGGTGCTTAGCGCCCATGACTTGGCGCTTGTGTCGGGCTGGTACTCCGCGCGGCTGTTGGAGCGCACGACTGAAGAAGAGATTGGCGCTATTCAGGATCATATGAACCTGCTCAAGCAGTGCGGCGCTAAGGTAATGGTGCTATGTGAAGTTACCCACTGTGTGCATGGCGATCAGGAGCGGCCGCTCTCACAGCGTCCGCATCTTTCCGAGCAACAGTGGCAGCGCCTGCTGCATGGCCTTGAGGTGGTGGGTGACTACCTGAAATCCCAGGGCATTCAACTGGTGTATCACCACCACCTGGGCACGGTGATCGAAAGCCAGGCCGACGTTGAACGCTTAATGGATTACACCGGCGAGGGCGTAGGTCTGCTGCTTGATTTTGGTCATCTGCGCGGTGCTGGCGGCGACCCGCTGGCCATCGCCAAACGCTACAGCCAGCGCATTCACCATGTGCACTGCAAAGACCTGCGTTTCCCTGTGCTGGACGCAGTGCGCAACCGCGACAAAAGCTTTTTAAACGGTGTGCTAGACGGCCTGTTTACGGTGCCGGGGGATGGCAATGTGGATTTTCTGCCCACCTTAACCCACCTGTGCGAACAGGGCTACCAGGGGTGGCTAGTGGTTGAAGCCGAGCAAGACCCCGAAGTCGCCCATCCGTTGACCTATGCTCGCCTGGGGTATCGCAACTTGCGCCAACTTGCCGAGCAGGCAGGTTTTGACGTTGCCAGCTAAACAGTGCCAGTCGCCGTCTTTTAAACAGGAGCTTTTATGAAGATGTTATCCCATTATCTTAATGGTGAGTTCTCAACCGGTCAGAGCCAGCGCTCTGCGCCGGTTTATAATCCGGCCACCGGCGAACAAAGCGCCCAGGTAGCGCTAGCCACCGCCGATGAAACTCGTGAAGCCGTGTGTATCGCCGACGAAGCCTTCGCCGTTTGGTCAAAAGTCTCGCCGCTAAAGCGCGCGCGTATTCTGTTTAAGTTTAAAGCGCTGGTTGAGGAGCACACCGATGAGTTGGCGCGCCTCATCTCCAGTGAGCACGGCAAGGTGTTTTCTGACGCCAAAGGCGAAGTGACCCGCGGCCTGGAAGTGGTTGAGTTTGCCTGCGGCATTCCCCATCTGCAGAAGGGCGAGCACTCCATGAACGTCGGCAGTGGCGTTGATAGTTACTCGATGATGCAGCCGCTGGGCGTGTGTGCAGGTATCTCGCCGTTCAACTTCCCCGCGATGGTGCCCATGTGGATGTTCCCCATCGCTTTGGCCTGCGGCAACACTTTCGTCATGAAGCCTTCGGAAAAAGATCCCTCCACGCCGCTGCGCCTAGCGGAGCTGCTTAAAGAGGCGGGCCTGCCGGATGGTGTCTTTAACGTCGTCAATGGCGATAAAGAAGCTGTCGATGTGCTGCTCACCGATGAGCGTGTTCAGGCGGTAAGTTTTGTGGGTTCCACCCCCATCGCCGAGTACATCTACGCCACGGCGTCAGCACATGGCAAGCGTGTTCAGGCGCTGGGCGGGGCTAAAAACCATATGGTGATTATGCCCGATGCGGATCTCGACCAAGCCGTGGGTGCCCTGATGGGCGCGGCCTATGGCTCAGCAGGCGAGCGCTGTATGGCAATTTCCGTTGCTGTACCCGTGGGCGAAGATACCGCCAACCGCCTGCGTGAAAAGCTGGTGGCTGAGCTGGATAAATTGACGGTCGGGCCTGGCCTGGTTGATGGCCCTGATAATGATATGGGGCCGCTCATCACCCGCGAGCATCGCGACAAGGTGGCGGACTATATTCAGGTTGGTGTGGATGAAGGCGCAGAGCTCGTGGTCGATGGTCGCCAGACAACGGTTGATGGCGCAGGCGATGGTTACTTTATTGGCGGCACTCTGTTCGATCATGTGACGCCAAAAATGCGTATTCACTCGGAGGAGATCTTTGGCCCGGTGTTGGCTATTGCTCGCGTGGCGAGCTTCGACGAAGCGGTCAGCATGATCAACGCTCATGAATACGGCAACGGAACGGCAATCTTTACCCGCGATGGTGATGCTGCGCGTCAGTATTGCGAGCAGATCCAGGTCGGTATGGTCGGCGTTAACGTACCGATTCCGGTACCCATGGCGTTCCACAGCTTTGGCGGTTGGAAGCGCTCGCTGTTTGGCCCGCTGCATATGCACGGCCCCGATGGTGTGCGTTTCTACACCCGCATGAAAACCATCACCCAACGCTGGCCCAGCGGCATTCGTGAAGAGACTAACCACTTCACCATGCCGACCATGTAAACAGCCTACGGGGCACGACACCATTCAACGCCGGGCCCAGCCCGGCGTTATTGTTTTAAAACCGGCCAGTGTATCAGGTGATGAGGGCAGGTTTCCGCGAGGGCGCTGTGAACCCGTCCATGGGCGCTACTTTCGCCATCTGACCGCCATGGATGGCGGAAATGCCGGAATTGTTGGGAACACTTTCCGGCCATGGCGAAAGACCCTCGCTTCAACCTGCCCTCACACCCCTTCATCGAGTGTTTGTAAAAGCAATTATTTTTTTACCGGCAATTAACTTGTTAACAGGGATAACCACAATGAAAACCCTCAAGATTGGCCTGATCGGCACTGGTTTTATGGGTAAAGCCCACGCCATTGCCTTTAATGCAGCATCCAGTGTTTTTGAACTGCCTGCCAAGCCCGTTTGCGAGCTGCTGGCGGACGTTGACCTTGCCACTGCGGAGAGCCGAGCGCGGGCCTGGGGATTCGCCCGCGCCACCGATGACTGGCGCGCCCTGGTAGCCGATAGTGACGTGGACGTGGTGGATATCTGCGCGCCTAACTTTCTGCATAAAGAGATGGCGCTGGCCGCCATTGCCGCTGGCAAGCATGTTTACGCTGAAAAACCGCTGGCGTTGAGCACGGCAGACGCCGACGAGATGGTTAACGCGGCTGAAAAAGCGGGCGTCAAAACCCTGGTGGGCTTTAACTACATTCGCAATTCCGCCACCCAGTTGGCTCGTCAGATTGTCGCCAGCGGTGACATTGGCGAGCTGATCCATTTTCGTGGGCGGCACAACGAGGATTACCTGCTCGACCCGCACAAGCCCCACGACTGGCATACCAAGCGCGCCACCGCAGGCGCCGGTGCATTAGGCGATGTGGGGTCGCATATCCTTAATATGGCCGAGTTTTTAACCGGGCAGCGGATTAGCGAGGTTTGCGGTCAGCTACAGACTGTCATCCCCACTCGGCCCGGTGCCGACGGCAGCGGTATGGCCGCGGTGGAAAACGATGATCAGGCTCAGGCTATGCTGCGGTTTGATAAAGGATTAATCGGCAATATCGAAACGTCTCGGGTGGCGGCTGGTCGCAAAATGGGCTTGGCCTACACGCTAACGGGCACCAAAGGCGCTATTGTGTTTGATCAAGAGCGCATGAGCGAGCTGCAGTTATATCGCCACGACGGTGCCCATGGCAGGCGTGGGTTCACTACACTGTTAGCTGGACCGGAACACCCCGACTATGCCGCGTTCAGTCCCGCGCCAGGGCATGGTCTAGGCTATAACGATCAGAAGATTATCGAGGTGCGCGATTTGGTGGAGGGGATCATCAACCATCGCCCCCTTTACCCCGATTTCCGCGCAGCCGCACGGGTGAATCGCTTGATAGATGCCATCGAAACGTCAGATCAAACGGGGCAGTGGGTTCATGTGTCATCTTAGCAGCCCTGTGCCTGATGATGCCGATGGATAAAGGCGTACTTCACTTCAGGCTTTTTGCAAAGTACACCGCGGCGGCCTCCTCCAGTTGCAACGCTACAAACAACAACCAACAGGACAAGGCCGCTAAGGATGGCGAGAAGGGGAACCTTTATGTCAGGAAAACGGCGCCAGCATCGCGCTAATATCTTTGTCCTTGTAGGGCGGATAGACATCGACGGTCTTGTCCGCGGGCGAGATCAGCAGCGATTTGGTGTTGCTGAGTGCATCGAACCCCGTCTTGCCGTAATACTTCCCTATCCCTGAATTGCCGACCCCGCCGAAGGGCAGCGAGCCGACCCAGCAATGCAGATTGGTCAGGTTTACGCAGCCGCCGCCGAAGGACACTGACTGAAGAAAGTGCTCGATCGTCGCCTCGTCGCGGCTGAAGATATAGGCGGCCAGCGGTTTGTCTCTTGTCTTCAGCATGTCGATCAGCGTGGCCATGTCGCCGTAGCGCAGGATGGGCAGCACCGGACCAAACACCTCCTGCTGCATCGCTGGGTCCGACCAATCGGAAGGGTAAAGCAGGGTGGGCTCGACGTAGCGGGCAGGCACATCGAAGCGGCCCCCGAGTACAGTCTTGTCCGGCAGGATGTAGGAAGCAACGCGCTGCGCATCTTTCTCGCTGATCATGCGCGCGAAGTCAGGGCTTTGTGAGGGATCGGCCCCGTACATGCGCGTGACCGCAGCTTTCAGTTTCTCGACAAAAATGTCTGCGATACTATCATGTACGCAGACGAAACCGGGCGCGATGCACCATTGACCCGAGATCGCATTATGCCCCCAGGCGATGGCGTCGGCGGCACGATCAAGGTCTGCGGTTTCGTCGACGATTGTCGGGTTCTGACCACCCAGCTCTAGAATCACAGGCGTCAGGTGCTCGGCAGCGGCACGCATGACGACTTTGCCCACTGCCGAACTGCCGGTGAAGAAAATGAAGTCGAAGGGCAGCTCCAGCAGCGCAGAGATCTCCTCGCGTCCACCAGTAACCACGGAAACGTCCTCGGGCTCGAAATATTGTGGCACCAGTTCCGCGAAAAGCGCGGCAGTTGCGGGCGTAGTGTTAGCTGGTTTCAGGATCACGGGATTACCCGCTGCCAACGCCGCAATGGCTGGATCGAGCAACAGGAGGATCGGCGCATTGAATGGCCCGATCACCAGTGTCACGCCGAAGGGTTCACGTCGGATCACACCGCGCTGGCCGAGCTTTGCCAGCCCTTCGGGGATTTCGATCTCTTCCGGTGCCATCAGCCGGTCCAGATTGTCGCGATAATAGGCGATATTTCCCATCGGCACCGTGATCTCGAACTGCTGTTCGAACGGCGGCTTGCCGAAATCTTGATGAAGTGCCGCACACCAGCGTTCGCGATGTTCAAGCAGCATGCGCTCCATTCTCGCGAGCTGATCTAGCCGCCAGTCGCGTGATTTAGTGCGGTCGCTGAGAAAAGCTGTTTTCTGGCGGTGGAATAGCGTCTCATACGGATTGTTCATATGTCCGGTTCCCCATTAGCGTGCAGGTGTTAACGGTCATTCACTCGACTTCATCCTGTGTTGTTGTTGTCCGGTGAAGTCGGTCTATTTATTTCCTTCGTTCTTTCCCTCGGCCAGCAGCTTTCCGTTCGACAGTTGTGCCCTGAGCATTGGCATCTTGTTTAAAAGATGACTCGCTCATCAGAATCGCCCTATTGCCTGATTCCCTGCGCTATCCGGAGTCGTGCCGCACATAGCAGAAATATATGGGCACCTTCTCCAAGTCAAGCGGTGCTTAGCGATTTCTCCTTTCAAGTGTTGCAGTGCCCGCCAGGGGCACATGGTTATAGGATAATTAAAGTAGCTAACCCCAAGAACGACATAAAGCCGACCACATCCGTAACGGTGGTTAAGATGACGGCACCTGATAATGCGGGGTCTATTTGTAACCTTTTCAACACTAAGGGAATTAGCACGCCTGATAAGTTCGCTAGGCTCATATTCACAAAGATGGCCAGCGTAATCACCAACGTAATCAGCGGATCGCCAAACCACAAATAAGAAATTCCACCAACGACGAGCGCCCACACCAAGCCGTTACTCATCCCTACCCACAGCTCCTTGTTGTAGAGCCACTGTTTGTTGTTACCGGCAATTTGCCCCAGCGCTAAACCGCGGATCACCACCGTGAGGGTTTGGCTGCCCGCAATTCCGCCCATACTCGCGACCACTGGCATCAGGATGGCTAGCGCTACAATTTGATCCAGCACCTCTTCAAACTGTCCAATCACAAAAGCCGCTAAAAAGGCCGTGAGCAGGTTAATGCCTAGCCAAATGCCGCGGCTCTTTGCGCTGCGCAGTATCGGAGTGAAGACTTCTTCTTCGTCGCTGACGCCCGACATGTGCTTTAACGTCATATCAGCATCATCTTGGGTGATTTCTAATACATCAGCGGCGTTCAACTGGCCCACTAACAGGCCGTCACTATCGCAAACCGGGACAAAAGGCAGCTCTTTAGAGCGGAGCAGTGCGGCGGCCTCGTTTACCTTCATCTGGTCATTGAGTGTGAAGGGGGCAACCATGTACTCATCAACGACGCTCTCCTGCGGTTGTTTGACGAGGTCAATCAGCGTCAGCGTGCCCAACAGGCGTTTATCCTTATCGGTCACCATGATTTGTTGCGACTCATCATCCAACAGCTGATGAATACGGATATAGCGTTGTACGGCTTCCAGCGATACGCCCTGTTTTACATTGACCGTTTCTGGGTCCATGTAACGCCCAACCACGTCATCTTCATAGGAGTGCAGGTTCTCAACCTGGGCGCGGATCTCCTGATCTAGGCTGGCATAGACAGTTGTTTTGATCTGTTCGTCGGCGACGTCGAGAACTTCAGCCACTTCCTGGGCATCAAGGCCTTTTACGATTTGCTCTACATCGCTGGCAGAAAGGTCTTCAATATAGTCGGCACGAATATCTTCATCGACTTCGGCGAGTACTTCGCCGAGCAGTGCCTCAGGAATGTACTCCCACAATCGGTCGCGAGTTTTGGTTGGGAAAGACTCGAGCGTGCGCGCAATCGATAAAATATCGAGTTCAGTAAACAGTTCGCTTAGAGCGGCGGTATCTTCCTCATCTAACCGTTTTTGAATATAGAGCAGTTGCTCCTCTGAATTTGTGTATTTTTCCTCATCGCGCATAGAGTCCGTCCTTATTGGAAGCTTAGTGTTAAAAGCTTAGTGTTAAAGAAGTGCAAACTCCTGGCGGCTCGCTTTATGAATGTTATAGACAGGTAGGGTTGAAAGCCATGGCGGTATTGTGATGCAAGCACACGATATACCAGCCCATATCAAGCCCAAGCAGCTCTACAGCTGGAAGTGGCGATCACCTCACTAAACGATGAACTATCAGTCACATCAGCTATGAGACGAAGGCTCTGGCCGGGTCGCCAACCAAAGTGCAATCAGCATCAGTAGAGCCACTACCGAGCCGCTTAACCAACCAGGGCCAAGTGACCAAACGATAATTATCGCGCTCACTGCTATTGTGCAAACGGCAACAATCTTAGCGCGCTTGGGGATGGCGCGTTCTTGTTCCCAAGTAACCAGCAGCGGCCCGACATAGTGGCGGGAGCGAATCCAGGCTTCAAAGCGTGGCGACCCCCTTGAGGCACAGTAAATCGCTATTAGCATAAACACGGTGGTCGGCAATAGAGGCAGAAAAATGCCTAATACGCCGATGCTGAAACTCACCCCTGCCAGCATTACCCACATGAGGCTGATCAGTCTCATTCTTGCTCCCCGATTGGCACACGGTAATGCATATATTGCCCGTTACGTATGGATAAGTATGGACTTATATGAAGGCTTTGCCACTCTGCGGGATAGCGTTTGTTGGCTGCTGACAGTTAGCTTAAGGCGTTAGAGCGAGAAGCGGGGCAGTAGCGTTACCGCTACTGATAGGCAGCAGCTCTACGTCATAAACCTTGGCGATGGTGGCGGGGTCAAGCACTAGGGTGGGCGAGCCGTGAGCAATCCGCTGGCCCTGATGTAACAGCCATACCCGGTCGGCGTAGGTGCTGGCGAGATTGAGGTCGTGGAGCACGCAGACAATCGCCATCTGGTGCCGTTCTGCCCAAGCGCGCAGTTGGCGCATTAAGCGCTGTTGCTGGCCGATGTCGAGTGCGCTGGTAGGTTCGTCCAGCAGTAAAAGCCCGCCATCTTTAGCGCTAGAAGAGCGCCGTGAGAGTAGCTGGCAGGCACCTCGTGCAATCATTACCCGTTGGCGTTCGCCGCCAGAGAGTGAAAGCACGCTGCGTTTAGCTAAATGGATCAGATCTAGATCATGTAGCAGTTCCGCAATCAGTGCGCTGCTGGGGTTGCTGCCTAAGCCCACCAGCTCGGCGAGCTGCCAATCAAAGCCGGGCAGCTCTTGCTGGGCAACCAGCGCCCGACGATTGGCAAGCTCGCTGATTGGCCACTCACTCAGGCGTTTTCCGTCCAGATGTAGCTCGCCCTGTTCACAAGGGCGAAATCCCGACAGCATACTAAGTAGCGTGCTTTTACCCGCGCCATTGGGACCAACAATGGCGAGTAGCTCACCAGGGCGCAGAGTGCCGTCCAGCGGCGCGATTGAGGGCGTGGTGGTAAAACCCGCCTGGTGTAGGGTTAGCATGCCCGGTTCCGACGCATTAGCAGGTAAAGAAAATAGGGGCCGCCCAGTAGGCTAGTTAATAGCCCAACGGGAATTTCGGCGGGGGCACCGAGGGTGCGCGCCAGGGTATCGGCCACCACTAGCAGTAATGCACCGCCTAACATAGAGGCGGGGAGCAGCAATCGATGGCCAGGCCCGAGCCACAGTCGCAGGCAGTGGGGGACGAGCAAACCAAGAAAGCCAATCACGCCGGTAAGCGCGACGCACAGCCCTACACCCAGCGAGGTAGCAACGACCACGCGGCGTTTTAAACGCATCGCATCCAGTCCTGCTGCATGGGCGGTAGATTCGCCCAACTGAAGTAGGTCAAGCTCACGAGCACTGCGTATTAACAGCCATAGGGCAAAAGCAATCAGGGCAAGGGCTACGGCTGTGGTGCGCCACAGAGCGTTGGTAAGCGTGCCCATTCCCCATAAGCTGAGCTGACGAAGTTGCTCGTCGCTGGCAATAAACGCCAGTATGCCGCCTCCAGCGCCTGCTAACGTGTTGATTGCCAAACCTGCTAGTAGCAGTGACATGACGGCTGCACTGCCACCCCCTTGGCGCTTGGCAATGCCAAACACCACTAAGCAAACGCTAAGCGCACCGAGAAAGCCCGCTGCAAACTGGCCATAGAGGCTACCGGCAGCGCTGCCCTGAAATAGCACAATCCAAAGTGCTACAAATAGTCCTGCACCACTGGCAAGGCCTAATAGCGTTGGGTCGGCCAATGGATTTCTAAATAACCCCTGCATAGCAGCGCCACTGCCCGCCAGCATCGCTCCCACGGCAACCCCCAAGAGTAGGCGCGGTAGGCGTAGCTGCCACCACACTTGGACACTGAGTTCATCTGCGCTGCTATTGATGAGTGCCCAGGGTGACACGCCTAACGCGCCTGAAGCAGCACCCCAGCCAAGGGCGACCAATAATGCCAGGGTAAGGCCGCTTAACACCCGTGTTGTTCGGCTAAGCGGTAATAAGGGACGATAGCGATCATGGGAAGCGCTGGTGATCATTGGCTAGCCTGCTCTGTGCCAAGCAGCGCTTCAATGTCCTGGCGCAAGGTGAGTAGCTGGTCAGGCGTGCGGGGGCCAAAGCCGAGCAATGCCTGATCATCAATCACCATAAGCCGCTGTTCGCGCCCTGCGGGAGTTAAGCGCATGCCCGGTAACTGCCAAAGCGCATTTTCACCGCCTAGCGCGTCTAACCCACGTTGGGACATAATCACTAGCGCGGGAGCTTCCTTCGCCAGGGCTTCGGCACCCACGCTGTGGTAGCCCTGCATCTCGGCAAAGGCATTTTCCAGCCCCACCGCTTCAAGCGCAGTGTGCGCCGCCGTATTGCTCCCCGCTGCACGTGGAGTTAAGCCGCTATGCTGCATGATAAACATCGCACGGATCGAAGGTAGGGCGGGCAAGTTGGCCAGCCGCTCAAGCTTATCCGTTAAGACGGCTGCTAGGCGTTCACCAGCGTCGTCACGCTCTGTTAATCGCGCGACAGATTGGACTTTTTCAGGAATCGCTTTAAGCGAGGTGGGCGCGTCAATCACATCAACCGTTACGCCTACAGCCTCTAGCTGTTCCAGCACTTCCTTCGGGCCGGAATGCCCCGCTGCTAACACGCGATCCGGTGCGACGGAGAGGACGCTCTCCGCCGACAGCTGGCGCAGGTAGCCGACCGAAGGCAGGGCGGCCATTGCTGGTGGGTGGAGTACCGTATCGTCGCGGGCGACGACCTCGATATCCGCGTCAAGCGCGGCGATGGTTTCAGCGATATCGCCGCCCAAAATGACCCAGCGTTCGTTGGCTAGTGCCCCGCCAGTGGTTAACCAGCCAATCAGTAGCGCGGCAAGCGAGCGGCGTGCGAAGCGTGAGGCGCTCATGCCACGGCCTCTTGACTGCCAAGCTCATTTAGCAACTGCCGCCACTCTGGACGCTCCACGCGACCTTCCTGGCGCTCGGCGTAAATTTGCAGCACCAAAGAGCCTTCGGCATCAAAGGCTTCTACACTGGTGACGCCACCGTCGCGGTTAGGCTTGCTGACCTGCCACACTTGCTCAATGGCGGTGTCATTAAGGTGCAGCGTGAACTGCTCGCCAAACAGGTTCAGCCAGCCGCGGGCGCGCTGAGGTTCAGGTAGCGTGCCCGTGCGAATTTGCACACAGCCAGGACTGGCTACGAACAGCATCAGTGGCAGTGCGCGCTGACTGGCTTTGGTTAACAGATTTTCCAGGGCATCGACGGGCAGCGCGCGGGTATAACGGCCTTCCATTAGCTGGTTGGCTTCAATGCGCTCTAGATGGTGGCGCTGGAGCAGGGCGAAAAATTGGTGCACATCGCGCATCGCCGCCCATTCGCTGGCGAGTGTCGGCGCTTCAGGAAGCGCACGCTTTAAGCGAGGCACGCTTTGGGTAAACGCAGGAGTATCTAGGGTGCCTAGAGCGGCTAATGCGCCCCATGGGCGGGGCAGCGGATTTTCCAGCGCAAAGCTTTTGTGGATGGCGCAGCCATGCTGATTGAAAATTTGCAAGCTCCAGCGCCACTGGCCTTGCTCGTTCTCCGTGGGCATGGGGTCACGAATTAGGCAAGCCCAGTGCCAGTGGGAGTACAGCAACCGTAAATCTAGGCCGCCTGGGTCAAGCAGCAAGCCAGTTTGCGGCCCGCCGTCCAGGTCAGGGTAATCACCGGTTTGCTCAAGCACAGCTAAACGGGAGCGGGTGAGCGCTTTGACTCGGCCTAACAGAGGGAGGCGAGACGCAAGGTCTTTCGGCGTGAGGGGCAGCGTCCATACGTCACGGCCTAAGCGCGCGGCCTGAAGTTCGCCTTCACTAATTGATAAGCGCTCGGCAATATCAATCGCTGGCAGGCGCGGCTGTGCCGCTCGTGCTGCGTCAAAGGCTTCGAGAATTGCGATCTGCTGGGACTCAATCATACGTCACCTCTAGGCTTAACATTGCAAGGAGTTACCACTGCCAGTTGAGGGTGGCGAACAGGCTACGTCCGTCGCCCAGACTGCCATCGGGCCGATACCACACTTTGTCGCCGAGGTTGGCGAGGCGCAGCGCGGTATCAATAGCGGGAGTGATTTGCCAGGCAAGATGGATATCGTGCAGCCCATAGCCTGGTAGGCGTTCATCGTCGCCCTGTTTGTCGAACGCCTGGGCAAAGCGGCCTTGCCAGCCGATCCGTACAGCGTTGTTATAAAGCGCAACATCACTGCCCAGGGTCATTTCCAGCGGTGTTTGGCTACCCAGAGCCTCACCACTATCGCGATCTTTGCCGGATACCTCTGAAAGACCTACAAAGCTGGTTAGTAGCGGGAATGCGCTAGGCTGCCAAGTAAGGCGGGCGTCATAGCCCCATAGCTGGGCACGCTGCACGTTTACGGCCTGAGTGGTGCCCGCCATGATATCGACCTGGGTGTCGATGAAGTCGTCTGCACGAGTGTCAAAGTAGCTGGCGCGCGCCTGCCAGTCGCCTTGGTGCCATACCACACCGCTTTCCCAGGTGCGGCTGGTTTCAGGCGACAGGTTCGGGTTGGGAATCCAGTAGTTGTCGGGCGTGCAGAAAGATGGCCCAGCGCAGAACCCGGCAAAGTGACGCTCGTTGGCGTAAAGCTCGGAAAGGCTGGGGGCGCGGAAGGCTTCGGCGTAGCCGGAGAATAGCATTAAGGTGTCATCGGGTCGCCAGGCAAGACGAAAGCGCGGCGACACTTGGTCGTGCACGCTGTCGGCATCGTTTTTACCACTGGCATCATAGCGGTCATAGCGCGCGCCAATGCCAACGTCAAACTGCCCCGCACCGCCCTCAGCTAAATAGCGGCCCGCGGTAAGGGTGGTGTCAAGATAGGCTGACTGAGTATCGATATCAGCCTTCGGGAAACCATTCGCTTCACCGTTAGGCCGTTGGCGGGCCTGCTCCAGTTCAGCGCCAAACACCAGTGTTTGTGAAAGCCAGCCATGGTCGATGCTGTGATAGCCATCGCTTTGCAAGCCGACTCGCTCAAGGGTACGGTTAGCCTGTGGCTCGTCGATATCCTGTTGGCTAAAGGTAAGCTGAGAGGTGATTTCAGTGGCCCCACTCGGTTGCCAGCGGTGGCCAAGTTGTACGTTATTACTCTCAACATCACGGTCGCGTAATGGGTTGCTAGCGTTGGTTGATAGCTGCTGCGGATTAGCGGGTTGGGTGGCGCGCTCAGCATAGTGCTGCCAGCTAATAAACACCCGCTGCTCATCGCTTGGTTCCCAGCCGCCTTTCAAAAGCAGGCTATTGAGGCTGGCATCTTCTACTGCTTCATCACCGCCCGCGCGACGAATATCGCCGGACTCGCTGCGACCCACCGAAAATAGCCCGTCCACTTGCCCATTAGCTGTATCGCGACGGCCAAATGCCGTTAGATTGCCGCGTAGCTCGTCGTTCGCTGTTGCCCCGCCTAGGGAAAGACGTGCACCGCTATCGTCACCTGGGGCTAATAGGTCGCTGGCCTCGACGCTGGTAAAGCTAACAACGCCACCCATGGCATTGCTACCGTACAGGCTGGAAAGCGAACCACGGGCAATCTGCACTTCTTGAATCAGCGCTGGGTCGAGGAAGAAGTTGCCCACATGGCCGGTGGAAATATCCTGGCGAACGCCGTCCAAACGCACCAGGACACCATTGCTACCGAAGCCACGCATACTCAGTGTTTGACCGTTACGGCGCCCTTGGCCAGCCACATGCAGGCCAGGCTGGCGGCTCAGTACGTCTTCAACGCGACTCGCGGTGGCAAGCGTTGCGTCTTGGCGGTCGATGATGTCGATAATCAGCGGTGCACGGGACAGGTCCGTCGGAGCGCGGGTACCGGTGACTGTTAGCGGGGCTAAGTCTGAGTCGTTGGCGTTGGCAGGCAAAAGAGGGAGTAAGGTAAGGCAAAAGCCTAACGTGTGAGTTGGTTTCATGGGCCAGACAGTTCCAGCAGAAAGTGATGGATAATGTTGCTGGCTGGGTGCGATGGGCTACCTGGCTGGCTAAAAGGGTTAGTAGTAGGTACGTGATTATTTAAAAAGGCTTACGCCGTTAAGATCAGCTTGCCGCTTTTCGTGCGTCGCAGCACATAGCGTCGCTGTTCATGGTGAATAACCAATTGACCGTCTTGATCAAGCAGCGCCTGACTTGTCACTTCGCGAGATGCGCTAGGCGAGCTTTCTGGCGGAATGTCTTTTTTTCTGGGCTGCATGAGAGGCCGTTTCCTGTGCTAATGATAACTATTAGCATTAATTTAGCAGATTTGGCTACCTCTCACAACCATCACTCCCAACCTTACCTAACCACTGTGCAGATGCTAAACCAGCCCGTTTTAAAAGGTGGGGAATAGCTTGCGAATGAGCGTTCACCTAACAGTAGAGTTCTCGTCATTACCCTGTCATTTAAATTGATTAGTGTCCTTTTAACATAAAACTAGCGCGTGTTAACCGTGACGAGAGGAGCGTTGTTATGAGCAAGGAAATTGAAGATCATCGCCTGTTTAATCAGAGCAGCAACCAGCCATTTGCGGATGTGTTAGCGCAGCATGTTTCTCGGCGAGCGGTAATGCGAGGCGGCTTAGGCTTGGCTGCCGCTTCAATGCTTGGCTTTGGCGGTGCCGCCCAAGCACTGGCTTCAAACGGGGCGCAAAAAACGCCGTTGACGCTGGCGTTTGAGGCAGTTCAAGGATCGCTAACAGATGCTGTCGTAGTGCCTGAAGGCTATGTTGCCCAAGTGCTGGTGCCGTGGGGCACACCGTTGAACGCTGGTGACAGCTGGCAGTCCGACCAGCCAATGACTGCCGAGCGCCAAGCCGCGAGTGTGGGTATGAACCACGATGGAATGGCTGGTTTTGCTCTGGATGCCGATAACGCCTCACGGCGCTTTGTGCTGGTGCTCAACAACGAATATATCGAACAAGATGCGCTGTGGGCTCCTCAAGGTGGCCCCACTGATGCTGAAGGCAAGCGCCCCGCCGAAGAGTCGCGTACTGAAATCAACGCTCACGGTGTCACTATTGTGGAAGTTGAGAAAGACGCTAACGGACACTGGTCGCATGTGCCTGGCTCCCGCTATAACCGCCGTCTTACCAGCGCGACGGTGATGGACATTGCAGGCCCAGTGGCAGGCAGTGACTATGTGAAAACGCGTTTCTCTCCAGCGGGTACGCAAACCCGTGGCACCAATAACAACTGTGGTAATGGGTTAACGCCCTGGGGTACTTATATCGCTTGCGAAGAGAACTGGCCCAATGTGTTTGTTAATCACGGCCAACTCTTCCAGGACGACGCGCGGATTGGTATTCCTACCGATAAAAGCCGCTATGGTTGGGATACCTCGGCGGGCGATGCCTCTGAAGAAAACGATGAATTTGCCCGTTTCAATATCACGCCACGGGGCGAGCGTGCTGAAGATGATTACCGCAACGAAGCGCGCACCTTTGGCTACCAGGTTGAGGTCGACCCCTATAGTGATGCTCACGCAGTAAAACGCACGGCACTTGGCCGTTTCCGTCATGAAGGGTGCTGGCTGGGTAAGCTGGAAGCAGGGCAGCCTGTGGTGTACTACTCTGGCCACGATTCCCGCAACGAGTACGTCTATAAATACGTTTCTGACGCTGCCTGGGATCCCGCCGATGCCAATCGTCCGGGTGAAGCGTATGACCGCCTCGCCATTGGTAGTAAATATCTGGATAACGGCACCCTCTATGTGGCTCGCTTCAACGCTGATGGCAGCGGTGAGTGGTTGCCGCTAACACCTAGCGCGCAAACACGCGATGGCCGCTCGTTGGCAACGGCTTTGGGCTTGGCAGAGGATGACTTAGCTGGGGTAATTATTAACACCTGTGATGCAGCGGATCTACTGGGAGCGACACCGATGGACCGCCCGGAGTGGGCAACCGTGGATCCTTCCTCTGGCGAGGTGTATCTAACGCTGACCAATAATTCGAAGCGCAGTGAAGAAGCCGCAGCGGCTACTTTCACCAATCAAGGCGATGACATTGCTCAGCTAGGGGTAGGCTATGAGACAGCCCCGGCCAACGCTGTTAATCCACGCGCTAATAACGAAGCAGGTCACATTATTCGCTGGCGTGAAAGCCGCCTGCCGAATGCCTTTCGCTGGGAAGTATTTGTGTTTGGTGCCGCCACTAATGATGAAGGCAATCATTCCGGCCTGACTGAAATGAACCAGTTTGCTAGCCCCGATGGTCTTTGGTTTGACCAGCGTGATGATGGTCAGGGCATACTCTGGATTCAGACCGATAATGGCTACGAAGGCATTACCGAGTACACCAACGACCAGCTATTAGCCGTGGTGCCTAAAAGCCTGGACGAGATTCAAGGTACTGGCCCGGTGATTAACAATAGCAATCAGCAGCAACTGAAACGCTTCGCCGTAGGGCCTAACGGTTGTGAAGTGACCGGCATTTTTGCGACACCGGATAAAACGGCGCTGTTTATTAATATTCAGCACCCCGGCAACTGGCCCGCGGATGGTAGCGCACTGACCCAAGATGCCACCGCTGAGACCAGTGGCCAAGTACGTCCTCGGGCATCTACCGTTGTTATTCAGAAGCGCGATGGTGGGCCTGTAGGAGTGTGAAAATAGCGGTTGAGTCTTAGTCACCATTGTGGGTGCTTAAAACGCTATTGAGAGCTTCCATTAAAAGCTTCGAACCTGTGAAAGGTTCGGAGCTTTTTTTGATCCTGGGCCTTTTGGGCTTACCGCTTTTTCTGCCGGGCTTCTAACGCGTGGATGGCGTCGATTTTCAATGGGAGCTTGTTGGCCCAGAGAATATCTTCGCGGCAATGGCCAATATCTATCAGCACCTGATCATCGTAGGCCAATAGCGGCAGTATATGGCGGCGGAAAAGACAGCGCCGCCGAAAACGCCACCAGCCCATATCTAGCGCGCGAATTAGCCTCATTGACGGCATGGCCGGCATGTAAAAATCTACTTGTGGCGGCTTTGGGGGCGGCGCCAATTGGCTAGCTTTTATCCATGCATTTTGGGCATGTTGGGCTGAATATTCACACTTCATCGCGCACCTCTTTTTTCACAACGACTGTGCAGGCAGCGGTGTCTGGGCACTGACTGGACAGGTATGGTTTGTGGTCAATAAGTGAGAGGGTCGCGACCTCTTGTGAACAGCTTGGAGCTTCGCCTTGGATCAATCAAACGAAAAGATCTACACTGATCGTTAAGTTTTTCTGAAGAGTGGGCGTGATGAATCAAATATCGACCATAGCTCCCAGCCGAGCTGCCTTGCCGCTACTCGATAGCGAGGTGCTACGCACCTTTGTGACGATTGCGGAGAGCGGCAGCTTCACCCGCGCCGCCCAGCAGCTATTTCGTACCCCATCTGCGTTGAGCATGCAGATCAAACGGCTAGAAGAAACGCTTGGGCAAACGCTATTTGTGCGAGAGGCGCGCTATGTGCGCCTGACTACCGAGGGGGAAGTACTCCTGGGCTATGGTCGAAGGCTGCTTAAGCTCAATGCTGAAGCCGTGACTCAGTTTTTATCTCCCTCCATAGAGGGGCGCGTGGGGCTGGGGATCACTGACGACGTCGTTGGGCGTATTTTACCCAATGTGCTTGCGCAGTTTGCTCGCTCGCATCCAGCCGTGCAGATCGATGTCGTCGTTGGGCGCAGTCAAGATTTGCTCGCTAGGCTGGATGAGGGAGAACTCGACTTAGCATTGGTGATGGGGGGAGAGCCTGGTCAGGCGGCGCGCGGTGATGTGGTGCATAGCGAACCGTTAGTGTGGGCGGGTCGTGAGGATGGCGTTGCCGTGGAGCGAACACCACTGCCGGTGACTTTGGCTCAACAGGGGTGTACGTGGCGGAGGATCGCGCTAAACGCCCTTGACCATGCTGGGGTTAATTACCGGATCGCTTACTCCTGTGACCATTGTGCTGGTCAGGAGGCGGCTATGCTGGCTGATCTGGCTGTGACGGCTTTTCCGAAAAGCTTGATTCGCCCACCGCTCAAACGGTTAAACAACGATTCTCTACCGCCGTTGGGCGATTATCAGGTATTTCTTGTCAAGCGTGCGGGCAGTCGCGATGCCTGCGAGGTATTAGCTGAACGTGTTGTAGAGGCGTTTCGTAAGGGATGAGTTCATAGGGAAGTTCGTTGCGTATCTTTGACCGGCGTAGCTCTGATAGTCGACCCGACACTATGTCGGGTCGAGAAAGCGTTCCTGGCCACTCAATACGCGACGCAGAAGCGCTGATTGGTGTGTCGTGGGTTTTCCAGTTCATCGATCATGGCGATGGCGTAATCCTGCACGGAAATACGGCTGTTGCCTTCGCTGTCGGTCAGTAGCGTATCGCCGCCCAGCCGGAAGTTGCCTGTGCGTTCGCCGGGGAAAATCTCAGCAGCAGGGGATAGAAACGTCCATGCTTGGGCTGTTTGTGCGCGTAAGATTTCAAGAGCTGTTTGCGCCCCTTCCGCCGTGGCCCGGTACTCTGCTGGAAAACCAGGTGCATCTAACAAAAGCTGACCCGGCGCTACCTCGAGTGTTGCTGCGCCACCCACTATCAGTAGCCTAGGTACTGAAGCTTGTTGAGTGGCTGACAAAATCGAGCGAAAGCCTTTGAGGTAATACTCGTAAACATCCTCCTGGGCGTGGCCACTAAAGGCGCTGATAACCGCCTCGGAACCGCGTAGCTGCTCGGCAAGCGCATCGGTATTTAACACGTCACTTTTAACGGTAGTGAGATTCTCCTGTGGCGCTACCCGCTCGGGCCGGGTCACTAACGCCGTCACGTGATGGCCGCGGGATAGCGCTTCGGTTAATAGGGCAGATCCAATGAATCCGCTAGCGCCAATCAGTGCAATCTTCATAACAGTTCTCCTTAAGTAGGTTGTCGCTGCATTGTCTGACGCTTTATTGATTTGAAAAATAGCGATTAACGTAATTTACTGTTATTGATTTCATAACAGTAGGGTGATGAATGACCACCGCCAATGAGTTCGATTTAAACGGTTTGCCGATCTTTGTCGCGCTGGTGGAAGCCGGTAGCTTTACCAAGGCAGCTGAGCGGCTAGGTTGTACAAAAACCCGCGTGAGTCTACAAATTCGCCAGCTGGAAACGCGCCTGGGTGTCACGCTGTTCCATCGCACAACGCGGCGGGTGCAACTTACCCAAGCTGGGGAAGCACTCTACCATCAGTGCCACCCGCTATTAGCAAGTTTACAGGGCGCGCTTGAGAGCACCGTGAGCGATACTCAGCAGCTACATGGTGAACTGCGTATAACGGCTCCAGAAGATTACTCCTCCGGGGTGCTGAGCGACGTGGTGGTAGCGTTCAGCCGTTTGCACCCAGCGTTGCATATCGAACTGCGTAGCGGCGACCAAGTCAGCGATATGGTGCAAGAGGGAATCGATTTAGCATTTCGTTTAGGCTGGTTAAAAGATTCCACTCTGCGTGCCCGTCGGTTAGGCACATTTCAACAGTATGTAGTGGCTGCTCCCAGCTACCTAAAACGCCACGGCATACCAACGCACCCGAAAGCCCTGGAAGCTCACGACTGGATTGCCTTCACGCCATTAAAAGCGCCTTTAACGTGGGCGTTTAAGCAACAAGCAACCTTGGTCAATGTGCAAATGAACGCAAGGTTAGCAGCCAATTCGACGGTGAGTTTAGTGGCTTTGACCGCTGCCGGAGGCGGGTTTTCAGTGCTGCCCGATATTACCGCTGAACCGGAAATAGCGGCCGGACGCTTGGCTCGCGTTTTGGCCGAATGGTCTCTGTCCGAGGGGGGCGTTTATGCGGTTTACCCGCCTGGACGGCATATGCCCGCCAAAGTACGTGCGTTTATGACATTTTTTGAATCGCAAATGCAGCGCTAAAAGTGACAGCCGCGATTGCCGTTCTCATCATGCTTGTTTCCCATACGCCGCCAAAAACACATCCACTGCGCTACTGACCTGACGATCAATCTCTTCATCACTGGGGAGCTGGCGAACCCCCATACGCACCTCCATAACCAACATGCCTTGCCACATGCTACAGAGTTGGTCAGCGGCCAGTGTGGGAGCGTTAAGAGTTAAATGTCCGGTGCGGGCTAGCCCCTCAAGTTTTTCCTGCAGCCACTTTTTAGTGGCCCAGGGGCCTGATTCGAAAAAGGCCAGTAGCAGTTCGGGGTACTGACTTCCCTGTGTACTCATAACGCGCTCAACGGCTAACACGTGGGGCTCCAACAAAAAGCGCACGAGGCTTGTGCCGACTTCAATCAGTGACTGACGCACGGCTTCATGGGTGTCGGGAAGCTGTTCTAGGCCATGACGGAGGAGGGCTGTTTCACGCTGAATGACGCTGCCAAACAGCGCTTCTTTGGTGGCAAAGTGGCCGTACACGGTCACTTTGGAAACACCCGCTTCACGGGCAACGGCTTCCATGGTCACCCCTTCGAGTCCAAAGCGAAAAAATAGGCAGGTCGCCGCGTTTAACATCGCGTCGCGCTTAGCCATATCCTTGGGGCGGCCGACGCTGCGTTTTTTGTCAGGCGGTAAAGGTTGCGAGTCCGTCATGCGTAAAATCCGTGCCTATCGAATAAATAAATATTGAACGCTAGCGTACACATATTATAGTGAACCGAATCGTTCAAGAATAAACCATTTCGAGGCCATTATGGACACTTCCTTCAATACTTCCTGGCGCCACCGAAGTCGTGGCACGTTGGCGGCCTTAATTATGATGAGCATCACGGCAGTGGCGGTGGTTGCGCTTACTAGCCAGCACAGTCGTGCCCAGCTGGCGAATCAGCAGGAAACGGATAACGCTTTGTTGCAAGTGGTGACGCAGTCTCTTGCTCACTCCGAACAGCTGGAACGGGACGTGCGCTTAACGGGGCGAGTGGTTGCACGCCAGTCAGTGGCGCTTGCTTTCGAACCCGCTGGCCGTGTTAGCGAAGTGTTGGCTGATAGAGGGAGTGCGGTTGAACAGGGCGATGCGCTGGCGATACTGGATACCCGTCGTCTTGAAAGCCGTTTGGCAGAAGTGGCCGCACGCAGTGAGGAAGCCCGCGCCAGCCTAGCTTTTGCTCAGCGTCAAGAAGAGCGCGAAGCGCAGCTGAATCAAAGTAACTTTGCCAGCCGTACGGCGTTGGACCAAGCGCGCACGGATCGGTTAACGCTTCAAGCCCGCCTTGCCGCACTGACGGCTGAGCGAGACAGCCTTACTGCTGACCTTGAGGACAGCACGTTAAAAGCGCCTTTCGCTGGGCGTGTTATTGAGCGTCATGTCAGCGTTGGTAGTTTAGTGACCAGTGGTACCGCCGCGTTTGAGCTTATCGACGTTGAGCAACTGGAAGCACATTTAGGGTTGCCTGCTCGGTTAGCGTCGACGTTTACACCAGGCGAGACAGTCACGCTCAACGTTAATCACCAGGCTATTGGCGGTGTGGTGCGTGCTCGATTACCCCATATCGACAGCGACAGCCGCACGCAAACGCTGGTTGTCTCGCTTGACGCCTCAAACAGCGCGGTGCCTGGTGATCTCGTTGAGCTTAGCTACGCAGTTGTCGAGCCTGCCAGTGGTTACTGGGTGCCGCTAGATGCCTTACGTGCTGCCGAACGAGGATTGTGGAACGTGTTGGTGGCAGAGCCGCTGGAAGAGGAGCGTTTTCGTGTGGCACGGGCGAGCGTGGAGCTGCTGCACACCGAAGGCGATCAAGCCTTTGTGCGCGGAACCCTTGAGCCAGGAATAAGGCTAATTACTAGCGGCATTCACCGCATCGCCCCGGGGCAGCAGGTCACCCTCAGTGAGGATATGGCTTATGCAGCGGATTGAGTGGTTATTTAACCGGCGTTTAGTGGCATTAACCTTGGGGTTGCTGGTTGTAGCTGGACTATCGGCTATTCAAACGCTTCCTCGGGCAGAAGATCCTCATCTGATTGCACGTATGGCTACTGTGCTTGCGCCGTTTCCCGGCGCTACGCCTGAACAGGTTGAAGCGCTGGTAGCGCGGCCCATTGAGAACGAGCTGCGCACTATTTCTGAAATCCAAGTGCTTGAATCTACGTCGCGCCAGGGCATCGCTGTTATCAGTCTTGAATTAGAAGACGCGGTTGTTGATGTCACCCCCGTATGGAGTCGAGTACGCGATAAGCTAGGCGATATCGCGCCAACCTTGCCAGCCAGTGTGCAGACACCAGAGCTTCTGGATGACCGTGGTTACGCCTTTAGCATAGTGGCTGCCCTGCGCTGGACACTAGATTCTTCGCCCAACCCGCAGTTAATGGAGCGCTACGCCGAACGGCTGGAAGATCAGTTTAGGCGTGTTGCAGGCACGGAATACACCCACCGATTTGGTATCGCAGGGGAGCAGGTCGAAGTTATGGTCGACCCCTTAGAGCTAAATGCACTGGGGCTTTCCGTAGGCCAGCTGGCCGCCGCCATTGAAGCAAGTGATGGCCGTCGCACAGCAGGCGAAGTGGTTACCCAAGGCCATCGGCTAACGGTCGGGTTGAGCGGTGAGTTTAATACGTTAGACAGGTTGCGCGATGTCGACGTGGCTATCCGGCAAGGCCAAACGGTTAAGCTAGGAGAAATTGCCGAGCTGCGTCGCGGCGTGCAGGATCCGCCCGCCGCTATGGCGCTGCTTAACGGTGAACGAGCCGTGTTTGTGGGTGCCCGTATGGCTCCTGGCCAGCGTATTGATGTTTGGGTTGAACGGGCTCAGCAACAGCTAGTGGCGTTTGCTGACGAGTTGCCTGTAGGCCTTGAAATTGAAGTGGTGTTTGAGCAAGCCAGTTACACCAATCAGCGCTTAAGCGATGTCGCTAGCAGCCTGTTGATAGGGTTAGTGCTGGTAGTGGCTATTCTGTTTTTAAGCATGGGTTGGCGCTCGGCGATCACGGTGGGGCTAGCGATTCCCGCTACGGCGCTGCTCACGTTGGCGTTTTTTAAGCCGCTGGGCATTGATATCCACCAAATGAGCATTACCGGCATTATTGTAGCGCTGGGCTTAATGGTAGATAACGCCATTGTCATGACCAACGCCCTTCGGGAGCGCTTCTTGCAAGGGGACTCAGTGGTGGCTGCGACCCGAGATGCCTTGCGCCATTTAGCGGTGCCATTACTCGCCAGCACTCTGACCACTATTCTGGCATTTATGCCAATTGTGCTAATGCCAGGGCCCGCCGGGGAGTTCGTAGGGCCGCTAGCCATGGCCGTCATGGTGGCGCTGGTGAGTTCTTACTTGGTATCGCTGCTGTTAGTGCCAGCGCTTTCGCCGATGCTGCTGGCTAACGTGGCGCAGAAACCGTCGGGCTTACAAGATAACGTGATTAAGCGTGGTTTTCGGCGTGTCGTAGGTAGTGCGCTGCGTCATCCGGTGGCTGCCATGATCATTACCTTATGCGTGCCTGTGAGCGGTATCGCGCTAATGCCAACGTTAGACGTCGCGTTTTTTCCACCGGCAGACCGTGACCAATTTCACATTGAAGTACGTCTGCCCCCGGCTAGCAGTATCGCCAATACCGCAGCGTTGGCCGATGAGGCTGTCACCCTTATTCGAGAGCTGCCGGGCATCAAACGAGTATCTGCATTTATCGGCGAAAGCGCCCCCATGATGTATTACAACGTATTGACCAATGAGGATAACAACCCAGCGTTTTTACACTTGATTGTCGATACCGAATCGTTAGCGGTGACGAATCAGCGGGTGCCCATGTTGCAGCAGATGCTTGATCAACACTTTCCTCAGGCGCAAAGCGTGGTGCGTAAGTATGAGCAGGGGCCTCCGTTTAAAGCACCGGTTGAACTACGAGTCTATGGCGATGATTTGGACATACTGTCATCGCTGGGGCTTGAACTCGCGAAGCTAATGCATCAGTTGCCGCAGGTGACCCATGTGCGCGCAGGCATGCAGCGCGATTTGCCCAGACTGACGCTGGATATCGACCAAACGGCGCTTCACGATGCAGGTTTAACGCCACAACGCCTGGCGGAACAGGTTGGTGCTGCGCTGTCCGGCCAATCTGCGGGCATGCTGCTGGAAGATACTCAGCAGCTCCCTGTTCGAGTACGGTATGTTGGTGAGTGGCGCACCGATGCTGAACAACTTGCCGCGCTGCGCTTAGTCAGCGATAGCGTCGCAGAGGGGTTGCCACTAGCAGCAGTGGCGGAGGTATCGCTAACGCCAGCCTGGAGCGTGATTACTCGCCGTAATGCCGAACGGGTGCAGTTAGTACAAGGCTACTTGGTGGCCGATGCGTTGCCGGCAGTTTCCACGGCACAGTTAGAGGACGCGTTGCAGAATGCGCTGAAAGCAGGAGAGATCCACCTCCCTTCTGGCTATCGTATTGAAACCGGTGGCGAGGCTGCCGAACGTAGCGAAGCCGTGGGTAACCTGCTGGCCTCAGTGATACTGCTGGTGATTGCCATGGTGGCAACGGTGGTGCTGGCGTTTAATTCCTTTCGCCGCGCTGCCATTGTGTTTATTGCCGGTGCTCAGGCGATGGGCATGGGCATTGTAGCGCTGCTGCTCAGTGGCCATGCATTCGGTTTTGTCATTATTGTTGGCATTATGGGGCTGGTGGGTGTGGCGATTAATGCCACTATTATCATCATTGCTGCGTTTGACGACGATGAAGCTGCACGTCAAGGCGATATTGATGCCATGTTAGCGGTCATTAGCGGCCCCACCAGTCGCCATATTGTCTCAACAACGATCACCACTTTCGCTGGATTAATTCCACTGATGATAGCGGCAGGTGGGTTGTGGCCACCTTTCGCACAAACCGTCGGATTTGGGCTACTTCTGGCAACGCTGGTGTCGTTTTTCTTTACCCCAGCGCTGTATCGGCTTTGGATAGCAAGAGCAAGCTCGTCTATCGGTAGCAAGGATGCGGTAGCAGGAAACGCAATCTGAGCATCCTTGATCAGGGGGAAACTCTAGGCGCGATGCCCTTTAGCTAAAGCGGCATCGTGCCTAGTAAGCTACAGTTGCCGGCGCCAGCGATTCTCAATGGTATCCAGCTCTATCGGGCCGTAATGTGCCTGTTGATGTGACCCGTAGTAGGCCCATAATTGATCGCCGTAGTCGAAGTGCCACCACTCGCTGGGTAGGTTTGTGAAGCCTTGCTGTTGCATGGTGTGGTATAGCAGGCGGCGGTGATCTCGGGCGTTAACTTGCTGAGGCGTTAGCGTTTCCAGGTGCTCGAAATAGTCGCTATGAGAGGCGGGAATCGCTTCATCAAACAGTGTCCCCATATCCAGCGGCAGGCCATCGGCATCACATAGCGTGACATCGACGGCACCACCGGTGAGGTGTGGGCTCGGTTCTAGTGGATTGCGGCTGGGAACCGAAACAAACTCCCTTGTGCGCTCCAGTAGCTCCGCCTCGCTGAGGCCGGGCTGATGATGCTGGATAGCTTCGTGCAGGGTATCAAATAAGTACTGCTGTACCCGCCATGGACGCCAGCCGTCCAGCACGATTAGACCGATCCCTTCGGGCAAGCTGCGCGCTGCGGCGAGTAGCGCCCGATAAACGCCTTCCCGAACGAAACACTCTGGTACCGCGCCGGGAATGCCCAGCCGAGCATAGGCGGGGAATACGCTAATCGGTGCCGGAGCGAGGCTCATTGGCACCAAGCGCTCACCATTATCTTCAATAGATGTTCGGCGTAGCTGTTCCCAGTTTGGAGCTAGGTGGCTGGGTAGAGGCGGTAAGGCCTTCACTAGTGTGTTCAAAGGCATCATGTTATCCAAGCAAAGGATTATTCAAGAAGAGCACTATCCAAACTGTGTAGGCAGCCAAAGTGTGAGTGGCGGAAACAGGATGAGTAGAAGAAGCACCGCAATCGCTGTTAGCACAAAGGGCCAAATGGTTCTGAATAGCGACACTATCTCCAGCCGACTGACCGCGGCGGCGACAAACACGCAGGCGCCCAGCGGCGGGGTAATTAGCGCGATGGTAATGTTAAGCGTGATGATGACACCCAGGTGAATGGGGTCGATGCCCGCCATCATCGCCACCGGCGCAAAGATCGGCGTCAGTAGCATCAGCGCTGACACTTCTTCCATAAACATGCCTGTTATAAAGGTAATGGCACTCAGTAACAGTAGAATCACTACTGCGTTGTCTATGTAAGGAGATAACAGCGAGACAAATTGCGCGGGTACCTGTGCATAGGAGAGTAGCCAGCTAATCGTCGCGGAGGCGGCCATAATCAGGAAAATTGCCGAGGTTAAGCGCGCCGTATCGACAATAGCTTTCCAGCACTCTTTGAAACGCAATCCTCCCAACACGACTCCGCACAACGCGACATAAAGCGCTGTCAACGCGCCCGACTCGGTCGGCGTTACAAAGCCCAGCACAATGCCCGCAACAATAATAAAAGGGGCGATAAGTGCAGGCAGAGCGGCCACAAAGGCTATACCAAGTTGGCTGAGCGAGGGCAACTGACCACTTTTGGGTAGCCGATGGCGCCAGGCATACCAAGCGTTCATGCCCATAAAGGCAACGCCCAGTAGCAGCCCAGGCACGACGCCTGCTAGAAATAGGTTGCCGACCGAGGTATTGGTCAGTGAGGCGTAGAGAATCATAAAGATGCTGGGGGGAATAATCGGGCCGATTAACGAACTGCCAGCGGTCAACCCTGCGGCAAAGGCTCGTGAGTAGCCCTCTTTCTCCATAGCAGGCACTAATAGCGACCCAAGTGCCGAGGTGTCCGCTACCGCTGAGCCATTAACACCTGCGAAGAATACGCTCGACACCACATTGACGTGCCCCATGCCGCCCCGCAAATGCCCTACCATCAGGCGGGCGAGCCCCATCAAGCGTTCGGTTAAGCCGCTGACGTTCATCAGGTTGCCAGCGAAGATAAATAACGGAATCGCCATTAAGGAGAAAACATTGATACCACCAAAGAATTGCTGGGGCAGCATGCGTGGAATCATTGAGGGGTCGACAAACAGAAAGCCGACTATCGCGGTGGTCAGCAAGGCGATAAACAGGGGCAGTCCAAGCAACACGTGGCCCAGGAAAACAACCAGCATAGTGACAATCATAGGTCGTCCTCGATGGTCTTGAGTGGCGCAGGGCCATAAAGAAGCACATGCCAAGCCAGCAGCAAAAAACCAATCGGTAGCGAAAGCAGTGGCACTGTACGGCTAATGCCGAGCCCGGAAGTGGTAAACATACTGACCGACAGCGCATAGCGATAGCTAACCCATGCCCCGCCTGCCGCAATGAGCAGAGTGAGTAGCCATTGGTACACGTTTAGCAGCCGAGCGAAGGGGGCGGGCAGTCGTTTCTCTAACAGACCAACGCGCATATGTCCTCCTTCAGACCAGACAGCGCCAGCTGCAAGCATCACGGTGGCGATGATCAAGAAACGTGATAGCTCATCTGTCCAGATAGGCGCGCCACCAGCGATGTAGCGTGCAAACACCCCAAACAGAATAGCCGCAACATTGAGCGATAAAAGTGCGCCCGCCAGGGTTAAGGTAACAGGGCGGCTGATCGCTAAAAGACGGGATCGAAGCGTATTAAACATGGCAGCCTTTCATGAAGCACAGAAACGTTAAGCACGAGAACATTGAGTTGTGGAAATAGGGGCCAGCATGATGCCAGCCCCTGTTGTTTCCATCATTGCAACGGTGACAACGGTGTTAACAGCCGTTAGTCGAGCAGTTCGCTCATGCCTGCATCTTCCAACGCCATATCGATCCAGCGCTGCTCGATATCACGCTCAGCAAGCCACTCAAGGTAGGCAGGCTGGCCGATTTCGCGGAAAGCGGCTAGCTCTTCTTCAGAGGGGCGAATGACTTCCATGCCTTGCTCTTCCAGATAGGCGATACGTGACTCTACTTGCTCCTGATTGTGCTCACGGGCATTGTGATTAGCTTCGGAGACGGCCTCCATAAAAGCGCTACGAAGCTCATCATCCCAGCCTGCGATCATGTCGCTGTTGCCTACCAGGAATTGGTCGGAGTACTGGATATTGGCAAGGGTCAGGTAGTCCTGCACTTCGTAGAGACTGCCTAAGATGATATACATCGGCGGGTTCATTTGGCCGTTAGCCACCCCGGTGCGCAGTGCCATATAGGTCTCTGTCCAGGGGATGGGAGTGCCGGAGGCGCCGAAGGCCTCATAAAGAGCGACCTGGCTAGGATCCATGGCGCGGAAGCGGAGTCCTTCGAAGTCGTCAGGGTGGCTGATCGGCCTTTCGTTATTGGTGAATGCCAGAAAGCCGCCTTCTTCCACAACCGCTAGCATATCGATACCGGCACGCTCCTGCAGCGCGTTGCTGACTTCCTGCCAATACTCACCCTCATCGAAGAATGAGTGGGCTGCAGAAAAATCGTCGAACAGAAACGGAATAGCGCTAACGAAGATTTCATCCACAAGAGGTGAGACACCCGCAAATGACGCCACATTGAGCATGGGCGTATTCATGGTTTGTTCCATGCGCTCCTCTTCTTCGCCGAGCATGCTATTTGGATAGAGCGTAAGCTGGATCTCACCGTCAGTTTTTTCGTCTACCAGCGCTTTAAGGTTCTCTGCAAAAACGTGGACAGCGTTCTTTTCCGGGTCTGGGGCTCCGTTGTAACTTAGATTAATCGTAGTCGCTGCAAGCGCGTTCCCTGCCATCAACGCAGAGCCTACTAGGCACGCGGTTATAAGCTGTTTAGGTGCAAAGTAGTGGGGCAGTTTTGCTGGGTACATAGTCAGTCTCCTGGTTTATTGTCGTGAGCTACGGGCGCTGTGGGCGCGTTATTGGATTTATAAGGAGTGCCTACTAGAAGACTATGTATTGAGGTGTTGACTATGCAATACCTAAACTGTGGCTTTTATTGCAACAGTCGTGGTGCATCGGCGGAGAAAAAGCGCATGCCTCTGTGCAAATGATTGATGCAAGTAATTGAGGCTATTGGGAGTTCCTGTCCTTTCAGGCTAACAATTTGTGCCCGCGTACCGTTCATTATTGGGTACTGCATGGGGAGTGTGAAAATCTCACCGCGCTTAATCTCATCCGCTACGGTGAGTTCAGGCATAAACGTAACGCCGATGCCTGAGCGGACGAAATTCTTTAACACCGCAACAGAGTTTGTATGCAGGCGTGCTTCAAGGTGAATGCGCTCCTGATGAGCCACCATATTGACCATTTGCCGCATACCGAAAGGATTGTCCATTAACGCCAGAGGCCACTCCTTTAAGTCGTGCAGCGTAACCGGGCGATTAAGATCACTTAGTGGGTGGTTGGGGGGAACAATGACATCGAGCGGCTGGCGCGTTTCCACATGGCAGAAAAGTTGCGGGTCTACCGGCGGTGCATAAAGCAGCGCTATATCCACCTCGCGATCTTGGAGTAACGACATCGCTTCATTGACACCCGCCATGCGGATTTCAACTTTGATGCCGTCAAACGCTGACATAAAAGTGCCTAACGGGGCGGCGATTAAGTCAGCAATAAACCCTTCTCCCACGGCAATGCGAACTTGCCCTTTCGCGAGACTTTGAAGTGCCATTAGCTGGGAAAGCACCGCTTCTTCTGAAGCCCGCTGAGCATGAAAATGGTGCACTAGTAGCTGGCCCGCGGCGGTGGCGCGCATCCCTCTTCCGTGCCGCTCGCATAGCTGGGTACCCAGCTCTTCTTCTAGTGCTTTTAGTTGGCGGCTAACGGCAGAAGCATCGACATTCAGGTGGGCAGCGGCGCGCCTGAGCGAGCCGCGCCGAATCACTTCATTGAGGTAAGTTAATGCACGCTGGTTAAGCATAAAACACGCCTATGTTGGGGTGTTTAATATCTTACCCGAAGCCTGCCCGGACTTGTCATGGTTGGCACTAGCTAAGCGGTTGAGGGGCTGGCTCGCGGAGGATGTTTTTCTCCTCTACCGCGTCCGCCAGCATTTCGGCGGTAATGGCTGACAGTGTCCAGCCTAGGTGGCCGTGACCGGTGTTATAGAAAACAGTCGGTAAGCGGCCAGGCCCAACTTTGGGCAGCATATTAGGCAGCATTGGGCGCAGGCCAGCCCAGGGCACTACGCGTTGGGTGCTCACGCCAGGGAAGCACTCTTCTACCCAGCGAACCAGTGGTTGAATGCGGTCGTTGCGTATATCGCGATTCGCGCCGTTAAATTCAGCGGTGCCAGCCACGCGGAAGCGGTTGAGCCCCAAACGGCTGGTCACCAACTTGGTTTCATCGTCTAGCAGGCTGACGGTTGGCGCGGCTTGCTGAGAGGCCTCGTCATCTAGCTGTACGGTGATGGAGTAGCCTTTTACGGGATAGATATTAACGCGATCGCCTAATTTGGCGGCAATGGCGCGGCTGCCAGTTCCCGCACAAACGACCACGCTGTCAAACCGTTGGCTCATGCTGCTGTTATCTACCTTGGCGCTTACCCACGCTCCATGTTCGTCAGCGCCAATATCGTCAATATGGTGGCCATAGTTAAGCTGCACGCCACGCTTGGCGGCTGCTTGAGCGAGGCCGTTGGTATATTTATGGATATCGCCAGTGGCGTCGCTTTCGGTATAGAAACCGCCATAGTAACTGCCCGCTAGGGTTGGCTCGATGGCGCGCATTTCATCCGGCGTAACCGATCTACGTTCAAGGCCGCCTTTCGCTAGCAGCTGCGACACACGGGTGGCGTGATCAAAGCCAGCTTTGTCACGATAGATATGCAAAATGCCTTGCTGCTTAAGATCGAAATCAATTTGCTCGTCTTTCGCCCACTGGAATAAGTGCTCTCGGGCAGCAATGGCTAACCGAGTGGTTTCCGTGGTGTTGTCGGCATAACGGGGAATGGCGGCGATGAACTCTGCAAACCAGCTGAGTTTGTGCCAACTAGGTCGGGGATTGACCAGTAACGGTGCGTCGCTTTTTAGCATCCAGCGCAGGCCTTTAAGCACCGTCGGCCAGTGGTTCCACACTTCAGCATTTGAGGCTGATAGCTGCCCGCCGTTGGCAAATGACGTTTCCATTGCCGCATAGCGGTGTTTCTCAAAAACAGTCACCTCAAAACCACGCTTTGCTAGCGCATAAGCACTTGTAATACCGGTGATCCCACCGCCAATAATAGCAATGCGTTGCATAAGTCTCTCCAGATTGTATGAGCGTCAAGCGATACCCCTAGCAACATTGGCTAGGCGTACCCCTTCCGTCATGGAACCTGAGAGATTCACGCATCTTTGGAGGCGCTTGCTCCTTCGGTGTGCTGAGTGACGCAGTCATCAGCCGCTCTTCGGAAAATGTTAGTAGTTACTGTGTTAGTAAATACCATAACGATAGCGGTCCGGTGGCCTGAGAGTTTCCGGGGTCGTTGCTCCTTCGGCGCTGGTGGCTAGCACCAGTCTCTCCCGCTATTGCTTTAATAAATGACGTTGTAACGCGTCAGTCGAAAAAGTGAAATAGGGTAAACGTCTTAAGGGGAGGACGCAAAGACGCAAAAGAGCGGAGCACGCTGCTTAATGGGCATGCTTTGCAATAGCGTGGTTTTAACTGACAATATCGAAAACCTTATTAGCGATGGAAATAACGCATGCAGGCAAACGGATTTTTTGATGGTGTAGGCGAAGCGATTGGCGATGCTATTCGCGTGGTGGTGGAGTTTTTAGTAGGCTTTTTTGGCAATTTTTTTGGCGCGTTTGATGATTTTATTGATGGTCTAACCCGCTCACTGGGTATCAATGCGTCGTTCTTTAGCATCCTGGTGTTGATAATTGGCTTGTGGCTGTTGTGGCGCGGCTTTCGCGCGCTGCTACGAGGCTCCGTACTCGGGGGCATTGTGCGTATTGTACTGGCGCTGTTTATCCTGTCGTGGTTAATGACGTAGAGAGGGCGAGCGCCCTTGAGTCAGCTTCATTGGCTAAGTGATCAATTGTCATTTGCTTATTTGGTGCATTTTGCCATTATCTGCACTCTTTTTGTGCAGAGAGGGAGCAATGAAAGCTTATCTTGGCAAGATGCGAGGAGAACCAACGGCACGCCGTCCCGTTGGCTGGCAAGATGCCTGCTGGTCGTGGCTGGGCGCTTTTACTGGCATGGCCGTTATATGCTGGCTAAGCACCGCTTGGCTCTCGCAGCAGTTATTAATCGTAGGCTCCTTTGGGGCAACGTCGGTGTTGATTTATGCCGCGCCTGAAAGCCCGTTCGCCCAGCCAAGCCATGTACTGTTTGGCAGTGTTTTGTCGGCGCTGGTGGGGGTGGGTTGCTACCAATTGTTGGGTGCTACGCCTATCTCGATGGCACTAGCGGTGTCGCTTTCCATACTGGTGATGCAGCTAACACACACCGTACACCCACCAGGGGCTGCCGCTGCGCTGATTGCGGTAGCCGGTGGGGCAAGTGTCCACAAACTTGGCTGGTGGTATCCGCTGATCCCCATTGGCGCTGGGTGCGTGGTCATGCTGGTAGTAGCCATTTTAGTGAATAATTTAGCGCGCCATCGCCGTTACCCACGTTATTGGTAGCGTTGTAGCTGCTCCTCAATGGCGAAAACGTGCGCATCGTCTGTGCCTAATTCGCGTAACGCCTGGGCTAAGTTCAGTAAGTAAGCTTTATTCGAGCCGCTCGGGCCATGGGAATAGGCAATTTGGTGTGCAATATCATCCAACGATGCCTCACCCAGAAAGGCTGGGTTATCTTCAGTAGCTAAGTAAATTAGCCCTTCCGTTGTTGCCTTTGCTGTTTGCACGTTACCCCGCTGTGTTAGAAAAGTGAGCGGCACTTTTTCACGCAGGTAGCCGTTCTTTTCACGTACATCCAGCGATGCCAGCACATCGGGTGTAATGCGGTATGCCATGCCGTGACATACTTCCCCTTGGGCACGAATCAGCGTAGCGACGCGACCCGGTGCGTCAGGCGTGCCACGGTGGTCGTGGGAGCCTTGCCAAAAACGCCGCGCCCAGCCGGTAATGTAGGCAGGCTGACGTTCCAGGTAGGCAAAGTCGGCCTTCCAGATCAGCGAGCCATAACCAAAAAGCCAGATATCGGTATGGCCATCGAAGAAGTTTCTTTGCTGGTTCAGGGCGGTAGTATCAAACATCGCTATCAAGCATCATGAGTACGGTTCATCGGTTAAAGCGCCCATCTTATCATGCCTTTAGTGATTACTTACTTGACCATCTCCGGAGACCGACATGCGCGCTATTTTTCTCGTCGATAACGGCTCATTACGGCCTCAGGCAACCCATAATCTGCGCCGCGTAGCGTTTGCACTCAGCCAGCAGCTAGGCGAAACCGTGCAGGCGGCTTCCTTGCTGCACTCCAATAAAATCCCTCCCGACGAGGTCGACGGCATCCCTGCGATGACTCTGGGCCCAGCTGTTGAGCGCAGTGCCGAGAATGGGGCGACAGAGATCATTGTGCTGCCGTTTTTCTTTGGCCCAAGCAAAGCACTGACGGGCTACTTGCCAGAGCGCATGGCAGCACTGCAGGCGCGGTTTCCTCAGGTGAGCGTTCGGGTGGCCCAGCCGCTGGTGGATGAGCGGGGCAATAATGACCTGCGCTTAGCCAAGCTGTTGGCCGACAACGTGCGCGACAAGTACCAGGCGGGAGCGACGCCGCATGTGGCGCTGGTCGATCACGGTAGTCCGATCCCTGACGTAACCGCCGTGCGCAACCGCTTGGCGGGACAGCTTAGTGTACTGCTTGGTGATGACGTGGCCTGTGTGGCGGCAGCCTCGATGGAGCGTCGTGAGGGTGACGAATATCGCTTTAACGAGCCGCTTTTAGCGCATCTGCTGGATACGCCGGAGTTCCAAACAGGCCCGGTCATCCTAGCGATGCTGTTTCTCTCGCCTGGGCGTCATGCGGGGGAAGGTGGCGATATCGCTGAGATTTGTGCCGCCGCTGAGCAGCGCCATCCAGGTTTGAGTGTGACAACCACCGCACTGGTTGGCGAACATCCTGACATTGTCGCGATACTGCACACCCGGCTGCGCCAAGCGCTTGATGGTGAACGTTTTCTACTCGAACTTCCGGCGACGCTAGACAACGCGCACTAGGTGGGAGGTGTAACGCTGCTCAAAGGCGCGTAGAATCGCGAGCCTTTGAATGCGCAATTACACTGTTAACCAGGGCTCACATCTTGATCGCAACCGCCAATATCACCATGCAGTTTGGGGCCAAGCCCCTGTTTGAAAATGTTTCCGTCAAATTTAATAACGGCAATCGCTACGGTTTGATTGGCGCCAATGGTTGCGGTAAGTCCACCTTTATGAAAATTTTGGGTGGCGAGCTTGAGCCTTCTGCCGGGCAGGTCATGCTGGATAGCAGCACGCGGCTGGGTAAGCTACGCCAGGATCAGTTCGCCTACGAAAACGAGCGGGTCATCGATACCGTTATCATGGGGAACGTTGAGCTGTGGAAAGTGGCCGCCGAACGCGAACGGATCTACTCCCTGGCTGAAATGAGTGAAGCGGATGGCATGGCGGTGGCCGACTTGGAAGTACGCTTTGCTGAGCTTGACGGCTATACCGCCGAGTCTCGCGCCGGAGAGCTACTGTTGGGGCTAGGTATTCCCATTGAACAGCACACCGGTCCGATGAGTGAAGTTGCTCCCGGCTGGAAACTGCGTGTGTTGCTGGCCCAGGCGCTGTTTTCCGACCCGGATGTGCTGCTGCTCGATGAGCCGACTAACCACCTGGATATCAATACTATCCGCTGGCTGGAAGATATTCTCAAAGCACGCAGCAGCACCATGATTATCATTTCCCACGACCGCCACTTCCTGAACAGTGTGTGCACGCACATGGCGGATCTGGATTACGGGGAAATTACCCTGTTCCCCGGTAACTACGACGACTACATGACCGCGGCCACCGCTGCCCGCGAGCGTCAGCATGCGGACAATGCCAAGAAAAAAGCCCAAATTGCTGAGCTTCAGCAGTTTGTTAGCCGTTTCTCGGCCAATGCCTCCAAAGCCAAACAGGCCACTTCGCGGGCGCGCCAGATCGATAAAATCAAGCTGGAAGATATCAAGCCCTCCAGTCGGGTGAGTCCGTTTATCCGCTTTGAGCAGAATAAAAAGATTCACCGCAATGCCGTGAATGTTGATGCCATTACCAAAGGCTACGACGATGAGAAGCCGCTCTTCGAGCGTTTCTCGATGACTGTAGAAGCGGGTGAGCGCATTGCGATTATCGGCCCCAACGGCATTGGTAAAACCACCCTGCTGAAAACCCTGGCGGGTGATTTACACCCCGATGCCGGTGAAGTGAAGTGGACCGATGCAGCGGAAGTTGGCATGTTTGGCCAAGATCATACCGACGATTTTCCTGTCGATGCCACGCTCTTCGAGTGGATGAGTCAATGGACCAAAGGTGGCGAACAAGTGGTACGTGGTGCATTGGGCCGGATGCTGTTTTCCAGCGACGATATTGGTAAATCGGTGAAGGTTATTTCCGGTGGCGAGCAGGGGCGCATGCTGTTTGGCAAGCTAACGCTCACCAACCCGAACGTGCTGCTAATGGATGAGCCAACCAACCACCTGGATATGGAATCGATTGAGGCGCTGAACTTAGCGCTGGAGAACTACCCAGGCACGCTGATCTTTGTCAGCCACGACCGCGAGTTTGTTTCCTCGCTGGCCACGCGCATTATTGATATGCAGCCAGGAGGGATTGTCGACTTTAGCGGTAGCTACGACGACTACCTACGTAGCCAGGGCGTTGTTTGATCGCTAACCGATCAACCAATAATCTGTGTGTAAGTCGACTCTGAGGCGGGCTGCTGCTCGGCATCGAGTAAGTTGCCGCTAAAGGTTTCGTTTAACTCTTTGGCAAGCTCTACATAAACGTACATCTGCTGATTGCGACGTTTATGTAGCGGCGGCTTAACCAGCAAGCTAATCCCACGAATGGGTTCGTGGTTTTCCCCTTGCAGTAGGTCGGGCATTTCTCCAGGTGGAAAGGCGTTGGCGATCGTGATTGGGTTCGAAGGTTGTTTGCCTTTGATAAAGAAAACCTTTTTGATCGCATCATAGCTGGCTTCTTTTCCCCGAAGCCATTCGGCCAGACGCTCGTCTGTCGTCGCATCGGGGTGAGAAAAAATCACAAACAGAGAGTGCTGCTTCACTTTCGCGGTGCGCTTGGTGGGCACCGGCTCTTCTGGCTCGGGCGAGGGAGGCTGTGGTTCTGCTTTGGGTGCTGGCGGCGGCGTGGCGGCCTTTGCTTTGGCGCGGCGTTGTTTGGGAAGAACCACGTAAACGAAAATAGCCGCAGCCACGACCCCCAGCACTAATGAAGCAACAGCGAGCAAGAACGGAAGTGAAGTGGTATCCATCTCATTGAGTCCTATCTATCGGCGCTTAGGCCCTTTTATTTAGTTAGTCGTAAAATAGCGGCATTCAGTGTTTACGCAAGCGCCTCCAAAGCCAATGAGGAATACCCGTAGAGTGAATAGCAAGCTGAGCATGACTCAACAGTATATGACAACTAAAGAATCAATAGCCTAGCAGCGTTTTGGCGTGTCCAGACATAAAAAAGCACCACCTAAGTGATGCTTTTCATTCGTAAGGGGGCGGCTTAACAAGCAATCTAGCCAATACGGTCGTAGCCGTTAGCCATAAACGGGTAATCGGTGTAACCCTTTTCATCACCGCCGTAGAACGTTTCATGGTTCGGTTCGGTAAGCGGTGCATTCACTCGGAAGCGTTCCGGCAGGTCGGGGTTGGCAATATAAGGGCGGCCAAAGGCCACGGCATCGGTAGTATTTTGATTAATGCGGGCTTCCGCACGTTGTGCATCGTAATTGCCGCAGTAAATCAGGCTACCGTTAAAGCGCTTGCGCATTTGCTCGCGAAAACCGTCAGGGAAAGTAATATCGCCACCGATCCAGTTTGGCTCGTTTAAATGCAGGTAGGCTAAGCCGCGTTTGGACAGCTGCTCCGCCAGATAGAAAGCCATGGCTTCAGGCTCATCATCGGTCAGGCCGAACAGTTCGATAAAGGGCGTCAAACGAATGCCCACGCGCTGTGCACCGAACACCTCAATCACCGCATCGACCACCTCTAGTGGGAAGCGGGCGCGGTTTTCCAACGAGCCGCCATACTGATCGGTGCGCTGGTTGGTGCCGGTCGCCAGGAACTGGTTAAGCAGGTAAGCGTTAGCCGCGTGGACTTCCACCATGTCGAAGCCTGCGCGTTTGGCGCGAACAGCCGCTTGGCGGTAGTCATCAACAATGCCAGGAATCTCATCGGTTTCCAGCGCCCGGGGCGTGCTAGTAGGGTGCTGACCAGCAGTGCCGTCTGCAAACTCAACAAAGCACTGAGCGCCTTCGCCTTTTAGCGCGCTCGGGGCAACAGGCTGTTGTCCATCTGGTTGCACCATTTCATGGGACACACGCCCAACGTGCCACAGCTGTAGCGCGATACGGCCACCTTTGGCATGCACCGCATCCACCACGCCTTTCCAGCCCGCTTCTTGTTCATCCGTCCAGATGCCAGGTGTATACACATAGCCCTTGGCAGTCGGGGAGATATTGGTGGCTTCACTAATAATCAGCCCTGCGCCTGCCCGCTGGCCGTAATAGGCTTCCTGCAGGGTGCCCGGCACGCTGTCTGGGGTGCGCGAGCGTGTCAGCGGCGCCATGATGACTCGGTTTGGAATCGACAAACTGCCTAACTGAAGAGGGGTGAAAAGCGTTTCATACGCCATGAGCAAACTCCTTTTGGAAACGGTCAATTACATCGTGGCGAACAGAATAGACCAGTTTACTAGTAAATGCTAACTCAGTCATTGCCAGCCGCTACAACGCAGTCATGGGGTAAGGTTTTTGATGGAAAAACAAACCCCCAGCAACGCAATAAACCGGGGTATAGGTAAAGGGTTGCTTAGGCTCTCTGCCAAGGCCAGCGGCGCTTGGCTGGCGTGTTGACTTGCTCAATAGCGTTGGTCAGCGCCAGCATGATGGCGCTTAACTGACGGTGGCAAACGGCGCTGCTCAGCACGCCGGGGCACTGTTTGAGGAGTAAGTCACACTGCTGTGAGGCAATGAATATTTGCTCGGTGACGGGAGGGGCGAAGAGCGGCTTCGCTTGTTGGCTGCAGCGGGTTAGTTCTCGTGATAGTAGGGTGAGCATGCTGGTGTCTAGCCAGCAGGGCAGCGGGTCGTCTAACCGACCGGCAATCGAGTGTTGCACTGCTTCGAAAGAGGTGCGTAAAAAAATCAACGTTTGGCGAAGCTGGCGCTGTTCACTAGTCATGGTGCTTTTCCATAGGACTTTTCCATCGTACTTACTCGCATCACAGTACTTGCTCACATCACACTACTTATCGTTAGCTCAACTGAGCGTCACCTAAGAGAGATGATAGACCTAAAATAGAGATCTAAAAGATAGTGTTTCTCATTTGCATATTTGGTGACGATAGCGCTGGTTAATCGTACTGTCAATCTTGGGCTATAAGTGTGGTTCTCTGTTCGCTACTTATCCATTGCCTGATAGAGCTGCCAATCGTTGTTAGTGAGTGGCTCGGCACCGTGTTGAGTGACCACTACGGTATCACTGATGCCTACGCCCCACTGGCCAGGAACGCGTAAGCAGAGCGGTAAGTGGAAGACCATATTCTCTTCGAAGGGACGATGCAGGCCTTGGGCAATATAGCCGGTACCTTCCACCCAACTAGGAGGGAACTGCGCCCCCACCGCGTAGCCAAACACCCCCGAGAAGAACAGTTGATCACGGCTAGGTGCCAGCAGTGCATCCGCCGCCTGCGCGGCATCATCAAAGGTGTGGCCTGGTTTCATATGGCTGCACAGGGTCTCGAACAGCGAGCGGCACAGGTCGCGGGTGGCGGTTAATTCAGCGCTAGGTTTTCCTGTCACCGCTGTGCGCATCATCGGGGCGGTATAGCGCTGATAAGCGGCACCAAATTCTAAAAATATCGGTTCATTGGGCTGTATGACGCGGCGCTTATGGTTAACGTGAATCACCCCGATGCGGTGCCCGCTGGTCACGATAGGCTGCAAACTCATAAACTCGCTGCCGTTCTCTAGCAGCGCTTGAGCACCGATAGCGGCAATATCGTTATCAGTCATGCCAGGGCGAATAGCGGCCATCGCAGCTTCTAAACCTGCTGCAGTGATGCGTGCACTTTCGCTGAGCATTTCAAGTTCGGCGCTACTTTTAACAATGCGAATCGTATCGAGCAGGTCGCCTGCTTCACAGAAGCGCTCTTTACCCACTGAGCGGGCCAGCGCGTCCATCACGCCTACCCGCAAACCGCTGCTCCAGCCATCAATGCCTATTTGCTCGCAAGCAGTGAGTAAGTCCGCGAGCGGCGTGATGATCTCATCCAGGTTTTCCCATCGGTATCCAATGATTTCGTCGACACGGGCGGTGACCACTGCCGCCCCTGTTTCAATGGAGGCCACCTGCAGCACCAGCTGTGTAGGTGTGCACACTAAGCAGGCATGCACCGATACCTCGAAGGTGTGATAGCCGGTTAAGTAGTTAATGTCGGCAGGGTCGGTGAGCAGTAAGGCATCCAGCCCGCGCTGTGCCATTGCATGGCGCACTTTGTCTAGGCGCGTTTGGTATTCGGTTAGCGTAAAGGGCAGCTCACTTTGGGCGAGCGTCTCGGCAAGGGCGGTGCGGTAGTGTTGATAATCCATAGCGGTCTCCGGTGGGGGCTATGGTGAGTATAGGCAGCGGCTAGGGTTACGCCTCTGTGGTTATCAACGCTAGCAATAGCAGCGAGTTGTGTTCTCCAGCGTACTCGGTAATAAGACGCCAACAGGAAGCACGTGATCGCGTCCTCAATGGGAGGCGGTGGATAAAAATGGGAGTGGCTATTGTCAGTGTAATAGTTGTGTCTTTTATGTCTTGGTGTTGCTTTTTTAATAACATTTGTTTTGTGGGGGAAGATGCTTTTCGCCTCTATAAGCCCATTTTATGCTGTTGCTTGCGCATTCTCACATCGGCCTATATGATCATTTGGTTAAAATAATCAACAAAAGGAGGGTGGCAAATGCAACCTCAAGCGTCTTCTGGGCATGTCGCGTCTTACTACGCGGCATCGGCAAGCTCCACACCTCAACGGCCTACGCTGGAAGGGGATGTTGAATGTGATGTCTGTGTCGTAGGGGCTGGGTTTACAGGCATCTCCGCAGCACTACATTTGGCCGAACGTGGTCATCGGGTTGTGGTGCTGGAAAGCGTGGCGATTGGTTTTGGGGCGTCCGGGCGTAACGGTGGCCAGATCGTTAATAGCTATAGCCGTGATATGGATGTTATCGAGAAACAAAACGGCGCTGAAACCGCTCGGGCGCTGGGTGCGATGGCATTTGAGGGTAACCAGATTATCCGTCAGCGCATTGAAAAGTATCAGATCGACTGCGACCTAAAAGAAGGCAATTTGTTTGCTGCTTGTAACAAGAAGCAGTGGCAAGGCTTAAAGGAGCAAAAAGCCTTATGGGAGCGCTATGGCCATCAGAAACTTGAGCTGCTGGAAGGTGAAGAGGTCAAACGAGAAATAGGCAGCGATCGTTATGTGGGTGCGTTGGTGGACCACTCTGGTGGCCATCTTCATCCTCTCAATTTAGTGCTGGGGCAGGCGGCGGCGCTGGAGTCGCTGGGTGGCAAGATTTTTGAGCACTCCCCCGTAACACGCGTAGAGCACGGTGAGCCGGTGACGCTGCATACCCCCAAGGGGCGAGTGACCGCTCAACGGGTCGTTATGGCTGGCAATGCCTATTTGCAAGGCTTGCTACCCAAGCTAGAAAGCAAAGCGATGCCGTGCGGCACCCAGATTATTACCACTGAGCCGCTGTCCGCAGCGGTAGCTGCGCGATTACTACCTAACGATAAAGCCGTAGAGGATTGTAATTATCTCTTGGATTACTACCGACTGACCGCCGATAACCGTTTGTTGTATGGCGGCGGGGTGAACTATGGCGGTCAGGAGTCCGCGAGTATTGAGGCAGCTATTCGGCCAAAGATGCTGGCTACTTTTCCTGAACTTGGTGATGTGCGCGTCGATTACGCCTGGAGTGGTAACTTTTTGCTGACACTTAACCGCCTGCCGCAGTTTGGCCGCATTAATAGCAACGTTTACTACGCTCAGGGGTATTCTGGCCACGGGGTGACGTGCTCTCATTTGGCTGGCAAGTTAGTGGCAGAAACGATCAGTGGTGAAGAGACGCGTTTTGAAGCGTTTGCACAGATTTCTCATCTGCCAATGCCCGGTGGACGGCTGTTACGTGTTCCGCTTTCCGCCATGGGAGCGTGGTTCTACGCCATGCGTGACCGGCTGGCGGTTTAGCGCCGATTAGTTTGGTGTTTGCTTGGAAGCGGGCTGGCGAATACGTTCGTTAGCCCGTTTTTTATTTGCCACGGATGCTCACAGAGAACACGACATAAAAGCTAATAGAAGGACGGGGGGAGGGGCAGCATAAGACAGGCAGAAGCAATAAGAGAGACGCCGAGCAGCGCCTCTCTCTATTCTATTGGTGAGTTCTATTGGTGGTTTATCAGCTTATACGTGGCGCAGGTACCAGTCATACTCCATGGCGCTAACTTCGCGCATGGTTTCGGCGCGCTCTGCCTGGCGGTTGGCAATGAACACTTCAATAAAGTCTTCGCCAAGCTGTTCGCCAAGCACGCGGTTGTTGCTTAACAGGTGCAGCGCTTGAGTCCAACTGTTCGTCAACTGAGGGGCGATTTGGTCATAGGCGTTGCCGACGATTGGCTCCGCAGGTGCAATCTGCTGAGTTAGGCCATGGTGGATAGAAGCTAGCACGGTGGCTAGTAACAGGTAGGGGTTAACATCGGCTCCCGCTACACGGTGTTCTATGCGCCGGGCTTCTTTTGGGCCAGCGGGGACGCGTATTGCTACAGAGCGGTTATCGTATCCCCAGGTTGGTGCCATGGGCACATAGAGGCCTTCCTGGAAACGGCGGAACGAATTGAGGTTGGGAGCCAGCAGTGCCATGGAGTCTGGCATTAGCTCCAGCAGCCCTCCTACGGCGTGTTGCAGTGCAGTGCTCTCCAGCGGATCGTCGCCGTTTTCGGCAAAGATATTGTGTCCGTCGCTATCTACCAGGCTAACATGAACATGGGTGCCGCTACCCGCTTCTAAGCCGTAAGGCTTGGCCATAAAGGTAGCTTCAAAGCCGTGCTTTAATGCAACGCCCTTGATCAATCGCTTGAGTAGTACTGAGTGGTCGCAGGCGCTTAATGCATCATCGCTGTGAATCAGGTTGGCTTCAAACTGGCCGGGGGCACACTCTTTCAATACCGTATCCAGCGGCAAGCCTTGCGCCTGGGCGGCACTCTGCAAGTCATTGATAAACTCGGCGTACTCGTCTAACTCCAACACAGAATAGAGCTGACTTTGAGTGGCCCGCTCGCCGCTGCAGGGAGACTGCGGTGGCTGAATCAAGTTTTCTTCGTCGCGTAAGCGATCAACCAAATAAAACTCTAACTCTAGGGCGACAACAGGGGTTAAACCCCGCTCGGAGAGCTGTTCAAGAATGCGCCGTAGAATCTGGCGAGGATCGGCAAAAAATGGTGAGCCGTCCATCTCCTCCATGGTCATCAATAGCTGGCCATACTGGTTGTTGTTCATCCAGGTAACCGGGTTGAGCGTGCCTGGAATGGCGCGACATACGCGGTCGCCGTCGCCGCTGGAAAGCCCCAGCCCCGTCTCTTCGACGGTGTTGCCATTGATGTCCAACGCAAATACCGAAGCAGGCAAATAGATGCCTTTTTCAAACACTTTGCCAAGGTTATCGCTAGGGATGCGTTTACCACGAATGACGCCGTTAAGATCACTGATTAGCAGGTCAATGCTGGTGATCTCTGGGTGACTGTCAAGAAAATCCGAGGCTACGTTTTGAGCGTCTGTGTTATTGGCAGAGGACATACGTTGTACCTTATTTTTATGCCGTTTTAGTTGTGTTTCTGCTAACAGTATCCTTGCTTCGGCAATCGTTCGTGTCAAATATTTAATAACAAAAATTGTGGCATTGTTTTTTTGAGATAACGGTTATTTTTTTTAATTCCTTGTTTATCATATGGTTAATGTATTTTTTCATAAAAATTTCATTTTGCTATTGGAAAATAAAACAAGCCACGCTATGTTGAAGTGACTGTTGAATAAAACATAACAACTGACAAAGTGGTTTGACTATGCAAGCAACGCATTCCCCACGCCCACTGGTGGGTGTTATCGCCTGCTGCCGAGAAGTGGAAGGCCATCCCGCGCAGATAGTGACCGATAAATTCCTGCAGGCGCTTTACCACTACGGCATCACGCCGGTGATTCTTCCTGTATTAGCCGCCGATACGTTGACGTCCGAGCAGCGTGCTGAGCAGGCCATTGAGCTGCTGGGCAGCCTGGATGGCTTGCTGCTAACCGGCAGTTATACCAACGTCGCTCCTGACCGCTATGGTGCTGAACGCGCGCCGGAGAATACCCGCGCAGACGTACGGCGCGATGAAGCGGCACTGTGCTGGGTGCACGAGGCGTTACGTCAGGCGTTGCCCTTATTTGGTATTTGTCGCGGCTTTCAGGAAATGAATGTGGCCTTTGGAGGCACCCTGCATCAGGCCGTTCAAACGTTACCAGGCATGCTTGATCATCGTGAGCCGCCCGCTGACGACATGGCTGGCCATTATGTCCCCTCTCATACGATCAGAATCCGTCCGGGTGGCGCCCTGGCAGCGCTCTATAGCAGCGAGCAGGCTGAGGTGAATTCACTGCATCAGCAGGGGATTGATCAGCTAGCACCAGGCCTAGTGGCAGAGGCCTGGGCGCCTGATGGATTAGTTGAAGCGATTTCGGTGCGTGATGCGGCTGCGTTCGCCCTGGCTGTGCAGTGGCACCCGGAGTGGCGCCCTAAAGAACACCCTTTCTATGACGCACTGTTTCAGGGGTTTGCGGCGGCCTGCCGTCAGCATCGTACCCAACGCGCCGCCCAGCTAGCTACTAGCTGAATGCTTGTTGTAACGACTTGATCAGGAACTGACCTATGCAGACCCAGGACTACCAGGCGTTGGATCGCCAACATCACCTTCATCCATTCACTGACTTTAAATCACTCGGCGAAGAGGGTAGCCGCATCATCACCCACGCCGATGGGGTATACATTTACGACAGCCAGGGCAATCGTATTCTTGATGGTATGGCGGGACTTTGGTGTGTCAATCTCGGCTACGGTCGGCAAGAGTTGGTGGATGCCGCCAGCGAACAGATGCAGCAGCTGCCGTATTACAACAACTTCTTTAAAACCACCCATCCACCGGCGGTAAAGCTGGCCGCTAAGCTGAGTGAGCTGGCACCCGAGCACATCAATCATGTGTTCTTCACGGGTTCCGGGTCTGAAGCCAACGATACCGTACTGCGCATGGTGCGGCGCTACTGGGCGATTAAAGGCAAGCCGGAGAAGCAATGGGTCATCTCGCGTGAAAATGGTTATCACGGCTCTACTGTCGCGGGGATGAGCCTGGGCGGTATGGCGCCGATGCATGATCAAGGCGGCCCGTGTGTGCCGGGAATTAGCCATATTTGCCAGCCTTACTGGTTTGGTGAAGGGCGCGACATGAGTCAGGAAGCCTTTGGCAAGCAGTGTGCCCAAGCGTTAGAAGAGCAAATTCTGGCGTTAGGTGAAGATAAAGTGGCGGCTTTTATTGCTGAGCCGGTGCAGGGCGCAGGTGGTGCGATCATTCCACCAGACAGCTATTGGCCCGCGGTGAAAGAGGTGTTGGCCAAGTACGACATTTTGTTGATTGCCGATGAAGTTATTTGCGGTTTCGGACGTCTAGGCGAGTGGTTTGGCAGTACTCACTATGGCTTAAAACCTGACCTGATGCCGATTGCCAAGGGCTTGTCGTCGGGCTATCTACCCATTGGTGCGGTGCTGGTGGGAGATCGCGTAGCCGATACGCTGATCGAAGATGGCGGTGAGTTCTTCCACGGTTTTACTTACTCGGGTCACCCGGTCTGTGCAGCGGTTGCGCTTAAAAACCTCGAATTGCTAGAAAGTGAACGAGTAGTCGAGAAAGTCCGCGATGAATTGGGGCCCTATCTGGCTAAACGTTGGCAGGAACTGGCTGAGCATCCGTTGGTGGGAGAAGCCCGCTCGTTGGGCTTGATTGGGGCACTAGAGCTGGTCGCCGACAAGCGCACCGGTGAACGCTTCGATAAGTCGCTTTCTGCGGGCAATTTGTGTCGTGATTTGTGCTTTGAACATGGCCTAGTGATGCGCTCAGTGGGCGATACGATGGTGATGTCGCCGCCGCTAATTATCACCCGTGATGAAATCGATGAATTGGTCAGCAAGGCGCGTTTAGCGTTGGATAAAACTGCTGAAAAACTGGCGATAACACACCCAATGGAGAGTGCATAATGGCGGCAGATACACCGAAAACCCTCGCCGACTGGCAATCAAAAGCCGCATCACTGAGCTTTGAAACGCGCGCCTTCATTAATGGTGAGTTTGTCGCTGCCGTCGATGGCAGCACGCTGAGCAGTATCAACCCTGCCACCGGGCATGTGCTTGCTGAGGTAGCCAGCTGCGCTGATCAAGATGCTGAGCTTGCGACGCAAGCAGCCCGTGCAACCTTTGAAAGTGGTGTTTGGTCACGCTGTCACCCGAGTAAGCGCAAGCGGGTGCTACTGCGTCTAGCTGAGCTAGTAGAGACACACCGCGATGAATTGGCGCTGCTAGATACGTTGGATATGGGCAAGCCGATTTCCAGTTCGCTAGGGGATTTGGCAGGCACCGTCGCCTGTCTGCGCTATCAAGCGGAGTGTATCGACAAACTTTACGGTGAAGTGGCACCTACTGGAGATCGTGCGCTAGGGTTGGTGCTGCGCGAGCCAATGGGCGTTATCGCTGCCATTGTGCCGTGGAATTTCCCACTAATGATGACGTCGTGGAAGATTGCTCCGGCACTGGCGGCGGGCAACAGCGTTATTCTCAAGCCTTCGGAAAAATCGCCTTTGTCAGCGCTGCGCTTGGCTCACCTTGCCAAGGAAGCGGGTATTCCCGATGGTGTTTTTCAAGTGTTGCCAGGGTACGGCCATACGGTGGGCAAGGCTCTGGCACTTTCCATGCAGGTTGATGGTCTGGCGTTCACCGGCTCCACTGGCGTGGGTAAACAGCTGATGCAGTACGCCGGACAATCCAACTTGAAACGCGTGTTTCTGGAGTGCGGTGGCAAAAGCCCCAACATCGTTTTTGCTGACTGCCAGCACCTAGATGCCGTCGCCCAAAGCGCTGCGGAAGCTATTTTCCACAACCAAGGCGAAGTCTGTATTGCCGGTTCGCGACTGCTGGTGGAAAACAGTATTCGCAAAGACTTTGTGGCTCGGGTAGTGAAAGCTGCTGAGCACATGCAGCCTGGCGATCCGCTTGATCCGGCTAGCTTTATGGGTGCTATGGTGGATGAAGCGCAGTACCAACGAGTACTTGAGTATATTCGCCAAGGCGAAAGCGAAGGTGCCACCCTGAAGTTGGGCGGCGAACCTAGCGATTCCAATGGATATTTCCTGCCGCCTACGGTCTTCGATGATGTGACTCCCGACATGTGCATTGGCCGCGAAGAAATATTTGGCCCTGTACTGAGTGTGTTTGGGTTCGACAGCGAAGAGCAAGCCATTGCGCTGGCCAATGACAGCGACTACGGCCTTGCTGCGGGCGTTTGGAGCCAAGATATTGACCGCATCATGCGAGTCTCTCGGCGGCTTCAATCCGGTCAGGTCTATGTGAATAACTGGGCCGGTATCGATCAGACCGTTCCCTTCGGCGGTGTTAAGCAGTCGGGCAATGGACGCGATAAATCGCTTCACGCGCAGGAAAAATACTGTGAGGTGAAGACGGTATGGATGTCGCTTAGCCCTTAACACTCCTTTGTTCGTGACTTGCGAACAGCGATTAAAGGCATCACCACGTATTGATTTGAGTCATCCACAGCGCCAGACGCCGCCGTATAAGCGGTGGCATCTGGTCATGGCTTCGCTGTGCCTGAGCACCGTATCAGAAAGGTAATAACAATTTCTGCAATGGTCTTTGAGATGGTCTTTGCGATGGTCTTTGAGATGGCCTTTGAGATGGCCTTTGAGATGGCCTTTGCGATGGTCTCAGCGATGTCTGCACAACGGTTTCTAACGCGGTTACATCACTATCAACACCAACAACAAGCAAATGCTGAGTGAGGACATTATGTCGACCGACACCACTGTTAAGGAAGATCAGGAAATACCACGGCCAAGTTTAAAAGCGACCATGATTCCCATAGTGTTTATGGCAGCATCTTTGGGCGTATTTATCGGCTACTTTGAAACGGATCCGCACTTGCCGCTGTTTTTAAGTGCGATTGTGGCAACAGCGGTGGCCCTTGCGACGGGTAGCCGCTGGAAAAAGCTTGAAGCGGGCATCATGCGCTCTATTGGCCTGACGACTCAGGCGATTGTCATTCTGATCATTATCGGCACCATTATTGGCTACTGGATTGCCGGTGGGATTGTGCCCACGATGATCTATTACGGCCTGAGCATTCTGGCACCGGATTACTTTTTGGTCGCGGCGTGCTTAATCTGCTGCTTAGTGTCGTTGGCTGGTGGTAATGCCTGGACGGCGGCTGGCACCATTGGTATCGCTTTGATGGGCGTTGGTGAAGGGCTAGGCCTTAACCCGGCAATGGTCGCGGGAGCCGTGATCTCCGGCGTGTATTTTGGTGACAAGATTTCTCCGCTTTCCGAAACCACCAATATGGCGCCGGGTGTGGTTGGTGTCGATCTGTTTGAACACATTCGCTATATGCTCTACACCACGGTTCCTGCGCTAGCGGTTGCTCTGGTGCTTTACACCATTATCGGCCTGAACATGACGCCTTCCGGTGATGGCGCAGCACAGGTAACCGAGTTACAGCAGAGCCTCAATGAGCTGTTTATTATTAGCCCCTGGCTGCTACTGGTGCCAGCGGCCGTCATCGTGATGATGATCAAAAAAGTACCTGCCATTCCGGCACTTTCTATCGGTTCGCTGATGGGAATTGTCTGTGCAATTGTGGTTCAGGGGGTTCCACTGGGCGATAGCTTTACTATTTTTGTGGAAGGCTACGCGGTAGACACTGGCAACGTTACGGTGGACGACCTGCTAACCAACGGTGGCGTTAGCGCCATGATGTGGACGGTTTCGCTGATCATTATCGCGATGAGCTTTGGCGGGATTCTTGAGTCAGCCGGGTTCTTTCGCACCATCGTGGAAAGTCTGCTCAAACTGGCCAAGACCACGGGCAGCCTGATTGCTACCACAGTGGCAACATCGATGGCCGCTAACGTCGTAGGTTGCGATCAGTATTTAAGTATTATTCTGCCTGCCCGTATGTATGCCAGCGAGTACAAACGCCGCTCGCTCAAACTGAAAAACCTGTCTCGTACCGTGGAGGATGCAGGCACCATGACATCACCCCTGGTGCCCTGGAATACCTGCGGTGCCTTTATGTTTGCCACGCTAGGGGTCAGTGCCTTTAGCTACGCGCCCTACGCCTTTCTGGCGCTACTGAGCCCGATGTTCGCGATTATTTATGGCTTTACCGGCTTCCGTATCGCCTATGAAGATGGGGCGAAAACGGCAAGCGCCGACTCGGAGTTGGCGGGAGTTCGTAGCGCCTGAGTGGAACATAATGACTGACGCTGACTAAAACGATTATTTTTCAAAACGCCACGTTAATTGAGAGTTTGCCCCACAGCCGTGGGGTTTTTTTTGCGCTATTATGTGCCCGTCAATAGACCGTCAACGTAATTTAATTTACTTATTGATAGGGAGTGAAAACAGCATGTCGGATGACGTGGGTGCGAGCTTGCGCTCCTTGCGCAAGCAGCGAGGGATTTCGCAGCGTGAACTGGCAAAGTTGTGTGGGGTTACCCACTCAAGTCTTTCGCTAATAGAGCAAGGAAAAGTTAGCCCATCAGTCAGTTCCCTGAAGAAAATCCTAAACGCATTCTCTATGAGCGTCGGTGATTTTTTTACGATGGATCTTGATAGCCAGGAGCAGATTTTCTATTCGGCGGATGACTTGGTTGATATCGCATCCGGCGATATTTCCTTCAAACTTGTCGGGGCAAATCGGCCTAATCGTGCGCTGGCGTTTATGGTTGAACGATATCTGCCGGGCGCTGACACTGGGCAAGCCATGATTACCCACTACGGTGAAGAGGCTGGCTTTGTTGTAGAAGGCGAGATCGAAATCATTGTTGGCAGCACTGCCAGGCGCCTAGGGCCGGGAGAGTCTTATTATTTTAAGACAAGCGTTCCACATCGTTTCCGAAATATTAGTGATGCCCCCTGCAAGATAATTAGCTGCGCTACGCCCGGTAAGGCGTTCTGATATGACTGGTTTGTAGTGTGCGGCAATTGTCGCAGTAATGATGTCGTACACATAATTTGGGCGCTGCCCAATATTAGCGGGTGAGTAGAAAGAGCCCTTGCAGTAAGTAAAAAATCCCAATACCGGTCACGATCCAGCGCGTCCAGGTGCGGAAGTTGGCATCAGTGAGGCGCTGCAAAATACGATTGCCGGTGTGGGTGCCAAAGATCGCAAAGGGCGTTGCTAGCAGCACAATGCCCCATTCGCTGGTGCTAAGTGCCATAGCTGCGCCCAGATAAAAGAGAATCTTGATGCTGTGAGCCACCACCTGAATCATCGCCTTGGTGGCTACCACTTGTCGTCGATCCATTTGGGAGCGCACAAAGAAGATATCAATCAGTGGCCCAGAAACCCCCGCCGCAATGGTCAGGCTCCCTGCTGCAATGCCGCAGCCTAGCGCGTGGCTGGCGCGATTAGCATCTAAGTGAAACCAACGTTTGGGAATCCATACGAGTATTGGCATTAAGCCAATGAACAGGGAAACCGTCGCGGCATTGGGGCTATAGCTGAACAGCAGCAGCAAACCAGCGGCGATCAATACGCCCAATGTCATCAGCATAACAATCCGCCAGACAATAAAGCGTCTTGATAACCATGCTCGCGATCCGTTAGACGTGAGCTGAATCACCCCGTGTACGGCCATGGCGGTTCCTGCAGGAAACATGATCAGCAGAAACCACAGCAGTACTAAGCCGCCCGCCATGCCAAATACGCCAGACAGCGTCGATGTCAAAAACACGACACTAATTAAGGCCAAGCCACCCATTAGAGTCATAGAAGGAGCGCTTAACTACGACAGAACGGCCAGACTTGATAAAATTTGCGGCACTGAAACTCTGCTTCGCAAGCGTTGAGCTGCGCTTGATAACGGTTAGCGCGGGCTGCTACTTGGCTGCCTGCACGTAGCACGTGGGGTTTGCTGCGGTAAGTACCCCGTTGGTAGCCGCCCGCGCCTTCATGGTAAGCGTAGTAAAGGTGTTCAGGGTTACTCAGCGAGATACCTGCCTGCTGCTGAGAGCGGCGGTTATACCAGCCAATGAAATCCGTGGCGTGCTTCATATGGGTTCGGCGGGCAAATAGGCTACCCGCTTGATCCTCATACTCCTCCCAAACGGGGTCTTGGGCTTGGGCATAGCCTTTGGCGGAGGAGGGGCGTGGACCGGGGATAAAGCCCAGGTAATACTTGCGGTCTGGGCGCACATGACTGCGAAATGAAGACTCCTGCTGAATAAATGACATCTGCGTGGCAATCGGTGTGCCCCATTTCTCTTCGGATTCCTGGGCATAGTCATACCAGCTTGGCTGCTCACGAAAGATTTCACAGATATTGCTCTGATCTTCCGGCGGGCTAGGTGCAAAAGCTGCGCAGCCTGAAACTGCCAGCACGGCGCACAGCACCATCAATAGGCGAAGCGTTGAGAGAAGCACCGAATTATCAACAGGGTGGCGCATGGCAAAATCCTTGTGAATAAGTTTTTTTAACTAGGCATACAGTGTGATGCTCAACACGGTCTAAGCCTACCTCGCCTAGCGAAGTAGTAACTCTAAACAGCGCCGCAGCCGTTGGGCTTCACGCACTAATGTCTCGCCCGATAGCATGCCCACGCCCATTACCAATCCTGTCCGTGAGTCCTTGTCAGCGCACACGGGGCTTAGCGGGCGAACAATCAAGTGTTCTTTGAGCAGTGCTTGGGCAAGTGCTACATCATTAACCCCGGGTTCAAACTCAACGCACAAGCTAATCGCGCTAGTCGGGGGGGACACATTGCGCACTTTGGGTAGTGAGCTGAGCTGGTCGTGCAGCACCTGCTGACGGCCTAGATAGTCGCGCTGGATGCGGCGACACCAAGTGTCTAAGTCACCATCAAAAATAAACTGCGCCAATACCGCTTGATCAAGCATACGGCCTTCGCGAAACAGCTCGCTGCGTAGGCGGTTCATTGGACCTGCCAAATGGCGTGGCACCACTAAATAGCCAAGTCGCAGGCCGGGAAACATCATCTTAGAGAATGAGCCTACCAGTAAATGGCGTTCCGAGTTTGGATCAAACAGCAGGTTAGTGTGATCGTCTCGGGTGAATTCGTAGTCATCCTCAACCACATAGGTGGGCGATAAAGCGTCACACAGCTGCTGCTTATGAGCAGCGCGAGTGGGCACGCTGAGCGGATAGTGATGAGAGCCGGTCAAATATGCGAGCGCAATATTACCGGTCGTCTGCGGTAACACATGCCCACTATCGGAAAACCAAGGCAGCATCTCAATCGAAAGCCCTGTGGCAGTGAATACGTTGCGCGCCCCCCAATAACAGGGCGATTCCATCGCCACGGTATCGCCTACATCGGCCAATGCCATGGCGCATAGCTCAATACCGTTATGGGTACCATCGGTGATGATGATCTGATCAATATCGCAATGAATATTGCGCCAGCGCGCCAGAAACTCACGGATTGCGCGCTTAAGCGGCCCATAGCCACCTGTAGAGTAAGAAAGCAGTAAGGCATTTTGCGGCACAGTGACGCTGGCATACAGCTGACGCCACTTGCGCATTGGAAACTGAGCGATATCCGGTATGCCAGGCACAAAGGCACCGCTTTGAACGGTGCTGGCGCCAGGTCCTTGTAGTACTCGCTGGGCACGCCGAGAGAGCTGGATATCTGTTTTGACAACGCTGGGAGCCATTGGCTTCGACGTCCAGGTGCCTTGTCCATGGGCCGTTTTTAATAACTGCTCGTCAAGTAACGTCGCTATCGCCAGAGCCAGGGTTTGGCGCGCAACGTTGATCGACTCTGCCAGCGCCCGGTGGGAAGGGAGTCGAAATCCCGTGGGCCACTGGTGGGTGATGGCTTGGCGTAACGCCTGCTCAATTCGCACCTGTTTACTCAGCCGCTCAGGTTGGAGTGCATAAAGTTGTACAAATTGGTGCAGGACTTGCTTGCGATCCATGGCGGGCCTCTATCTTTTGCGCTAAGTCCGCAGCTGCGGGGTGTCTGGACGAAAGTAGTATATAAAAATTGCACTTCATTGGTGCGTTTGAAAAGTGGTCTAGTCGAACATAAAAGTGGTGCATTCGTATTCTTAACGCCGCCTGCTAGCGTGTCGCCATTCCGTTAGCCGGGATCAGGATACTGCTCCTCAGAGCGTTAATGACAACATCCAATAACTTGCAGGACTCTGTGCTATGACCACACCCTCTTCTGAACAGGATAAGCTCGTCCGGGTGCTAGCCCGTGGCGACGTACTAGCCCTTGCCTTTGGTGCAATGATTGGTTGGGGCTGGATTGTACTCACCGGTACCGCGATTCAATCGGCTGGCAGTATCGGTGCTATTTTAGCGTTTATCATTGGTGGTTTAGCGATCGTTCTCGTCGGTCTTACCTATGCGGAGCTGGCGTCTGCGATGCCTAAGGTAGGCGGTGAGCATGTTTACAGCTATCGCGCCTTAGGTCATTTGCCCTCATTTCTGTGTACCTGGGCGATTATTTTAGGCTACTTGAGTGTCGTTGCTTTTGAAGCGGTAGCACTGCCCACAGTGATCGAGCACCTAGCACCAAATTATGCTGTAGGCCACTTATGGACCATCGCCGGGTGGGAAGTTAAGGCCACCTGGGTAGCCGTTGGCGTGGGCGGCTCGCTCGCTATGATGATTATCAATTACTTTGGCGTTACCACCGCCGCTTTGCTGCAAAAGGTGGTGACTAGCTTAATTCTGCTAGTCGGCGTTCTGTTTATCACCGGCGCGCTGTTTGAAGGTGAAACCATCAACATGATGCCGCTGTTCACTCAAGCGGACACCGGTGTTGTTGCCGGTATTGTTGCCGTGTTGGTGATGGTGCCGTTCCTGTTCGTAGGTTTCGATGTTATTCCCCAAGCCGCCGAAGAGATCAACTTGCCTTACAAGGCTATCGGCAAAGTGCTGATGATGTCCGTCATTCTGGCGGTAGTGTGGTATGCGCTGATTATTCTGGCCACTAGCCTCGCGCTAAACAACACGGAGCTGGCTGCTAGCACTCTCAGTGTGCCTGATGCGATGGGTAGCTTGTTTAATGCGCCGTGGGCCAGCAATTTAATGGTACTGGCCGGTATCGCGGGCATTATCACCAGTTGGAACGCCTTCTACATTGGTGGTTCTCGCGCTATTTATGCCTTGGCTAAAGCAGGCATGTTGCCAGCACCGTTCGCTAAGCTGCACCCACGCTACAAAACCCCCACTAACGCAATTTTCCTGATGGGTTTCCTGTCGAGTATAGCGCCATTCTTCGGCCGTCCGGCGCTGGTATGGATCGTTAATGCCGGTGGTCTAGGTATCGTGATTGCTTATCTGTTTGTTGCGATCTCCTTTGTGGTGTTGCGCGTTCGTGAGCCGGAGATGCCGCGCCCATTCCGTATTCGTAACGGCAAATTGTGCGGCACGCTGGCGATCATACTTTCGTTCGGGATGGCGTGCCTTTATCTGCCGGGCAGCCCAGCGGCACTGAGTGGTGCTGAGTGGTCAATTTTTGCAGGCTGGTCATTGCTTGGCGTCGCTCTATATATCCATGCGCTGCGCACCTACGGTCGTGCCTACAGCGATCAACACATGATGGCTGACCTATAAGCCGTTCAAACCGTTTTAAGGAGCACGCGATGAGCTTTATCGAACAGTGGTTACACGATGCAGTACCCACCCTGGTGGGTGGCGAGTGGCGCAAGGGTCAACAGACCTTTGCCGTCGATAACCCCGCAACCGGCGAGACGATTGCCCGGGTTGCCGACTTAGGCGCTGATGACGCCCGTGACGCAGTGGCCGCAGCGTATGCCGCCGGGCCAGCCTGGCGCGCAACGCCAGTGAAACAGCGCTCGGCATTGCTGCGCCGCTGGTTTGAGCTGATCAATGAACACGCCGATGACTTAGCCCGCTTGATGACCCTGGAGCAGGGCAAGCCGCTAGCAGAAGCCAAGGGTGAAGTGACTTACGGCGCCTCATTTATTGAGTTTTTCGCTGAAGAAGCCAAGCGTATGGCTGGGGAAACCTTGCCTAGTCACGGCGCGGACAAGCGCCTCATGGTGCTGCGCGAGCCGGTCGGCGTGGTAGCAGCGATTACCCCGTGGAACTTCCCCCTGGCGATGATTACCCGCAAGTGCGCCCCGGCCTTGGCCGCAGGCTGCACTGTGGTGATTAAGCCCGCCGAAGCGACGCCGTTAACCGCGTTGGCAACGGCTTACTTGGCGCTTGAAGCAGGCCTGCCAGCCGGCACCATTAACGTGATTACCGCCTCAAAACCGGCAGCGGTGGGTGAAGTGCTCACCACCGACTCACGGGTGCGTAAAGTCTCGTTTACTGGCTCGACGCCGGTGGGTAAGCACCTGCTTGCTCAGTGCGCGAGCACGGTGAAGAAAACCGCTATGGAGCTGGGCGGCAACGCGCCGTTTATCGTCTTTGATGACGCTGATGTGGATGCCGCCGTAGAGGGGGCGATTGCCTCAAAATTCCGTAATGCCGGGCAAACTTGCGTGTGCACCAACCGCTTCCTAGTACAGGACGGGGTTTACGACGCGTTTGTCAGCAAGCTGACCGAGCGTGTTAGCGCGCTGAAGGTCGGCGATGGTTTAACGGAAGGCAGCACCATCGGCCCGCTGATTAACCAAGCGGCGGTGGAAAAAGTGCAGCGTCACGTAGACGACGCGGTCAATCACGGCGCGCGACTGCTCTGCGGCGGTAAGCCCCACGCCGCAGGCGAGCGCTTCTTTACCCCCACGGTGCTTGCTGACGTAACCACCCAGATGGCGGTGGCCGATGAAGAAACCTTCGGGCCCGTTGCGCCAGTGTTCCGTTTCCAGCGTGATGAAGAAGCGATCGCCATGGCCAACGATACCCCGTTTGGCTTGGCGGCCTACTTCTACGCCACGGGTTACCGCCGTATCTGGCACACCATGGAGCAGTTGGAATACGGCATGGTTGGTGTCAATGAAGGCCTGATTTCTACCGAACTGGCGCCGTTTGGCGGCGTGAAAGAGTCCGGATTGGGGCGTGAAGGCTCCCACCACGGGTTAGATGAGTTTACTGAACTGAAATACGTCTGCGTTGGCGGTCTATAAGGAAAACGATGATGAATAACCAAGAATTGAACGAACTGAAAAATCGCTATGTGGCCAACGGTGCCGCCACGCCTACCACCCAGTTTGCCGAGCGTGCTGAAAACGCCGAGCTGTGGGATGCCGATGGCAACCGTTGGATCGATTTTGCGGGCGGTATTGGCGTATTAAACCTGGGCCATCGCCATCCAAAAATTGTCGCGGCGGTAGAAGCGCAGCTTAAAAAAGTCATGCACACCAGCGCGGCGGTGATCTCCTACGCCCCTTACGTGCAGCTGTGCCAAAAACTTTGTGAACTGACGCCGGTGCGTGGCCCCGAGCGTAAAGCAATGCTGGTTAATACCGGTGCTGAAGCGCTGGAAAACGCCGTGAAGATCGCTCGCGCGGCGACTGGCCGTACCGGCATTATCACGTTCGACGGTGCTTTCCACGGCCGTACCATGATGACGCTGGCCATGACCGGCAAGGTACTGCCCTATAAGAACGACTTCGGCCCTATGCCGGGCGATGTGTTCCGCGCGCCGTTCCCCAACCCGCTGCACGGCATCAGCGAAGAAGCGTCGTTAGACGCCATTCGTACGCTGTTCAAAACCGATATTGCCCCGCACCGCACCGCGGCTATCGTGATTGAGCCGGTACAGGGCGAAGGCGGTTTCTACATCGCTTCACCGGATTACCTGAAAGCGCTGCGTGCGCTGTGCGACGAGCACGGTATTCTGCTGATCGCCGACGAAGTGCAGTCAGGCTTTGCCCGCACCGGCAAGCTGTTTGCGCTGGAACATAGCGGTATTGAAGCGGACATCCTCACCACCGCCAAGAGCCTGGCGAACGGCATGCCGCTATCAGCGGTTGTGGGTAGTGCCAAAGTGATGGACGCCTCTGGCCCCAACTCCCTGGGCGGCACCTACAGCGGTAACCCGCTCTCCTGCGCAGCGGCGTTAGCGGTTATCGAGGTAATCGAAGAAGAAGATATCCTGGCGCGCAGCGAACAGATGGGCAAAATGCTGGCCGAACGTTTCGCGGTATGGGAAGAACGCTTCCCTGCCGTTGCCCACGGCCGCCAGCTCGGCGCCATGGCGGCGTTTGAACTGCTCGACAGCGAAGGCAAGCCAGATACTCAGATGACCGGCGCTCTGTGTGCCAAAGCCCGTGAGAAAGGCCTGATCCTGCTCTCCTGTGGCTTCTACGGCAACAGCATCCGCATTCTGGTGCCGCTGACGGTATCGTCTGCGGTGTTGGAAGAGGGCTTGAGCATTATTGAGCAGTCGTTGGAAGCGCTTAGCTAAACCGTTCTTCTAAGCATCATCAAGCCCGTCATCGCCAAACAGTGAAAGCTGTTGGCGTTGGCGGGTTTTTTTGTGGGCGTTTAAAGCCTAAAGCTGAGATCGTCAGTCGCTCTCAGTACCTTGTGCTAAGCTGGGTTTGGTACGGTACCCCCAAGGTGGAAGTGCTGGGAAAAGCAGCAGTGACGCGAAATTTTGAAATACTGCCTGTTAATGTTTTAGAAAAATCACAGGGTTGTAAGAGTATTTGTAGTCTGCACTTTTTGATCAAGCATGCTGGCGCGTTTCGTGGCGTTAAAATTACCAAGGAGAGTCTGTGCAAAACTCAGTTTTTGTAGTTAATAAAGAGCCATATTGCATTTGGGAAGTGGATGTTAGCGAGCGTAATAAGGGCTTTTTGAACGGAATCGATCCAGGCTATTTTTCATATTTAGCTGAAATAAATTTAAACTCTGATGATGAGGAGAGAGCTGCTGTAGCATTAAGAACGGCCTTTTATCACGCTTTAGAAACTTTGTTTTCTTTAATTGGGGCTTATGTTCAAGCCCCTGATTGTGCTTATGCTTGGATCGCAAAGTGTTCAAATAATCAACTGAGAAACTTTGTCGATAATGTGAATAAGAATGGAGGTTCATTGTTTACAAAGTTGAATATCGACAGAGTGACTTGGGGTGAGATATCTAGATGTGTGTTTGCAAGCTATCTTCCAGATACGAAAAAAAATGAGCGCTCTGTTAGTTTGTTTGCAGAGTTGTGGTCTAAACTAGCATATGAATTTTTAAATAATGCTCATATTGATGAGTACAATAGTATAAAACACGGCTTTAGAATTCGGTCAGGAGGTTTTTCTTTAGCTGTTGGTCTTGAGCATGAGTATGGGGTATCTCCACCACAAGGTGAAATGGAATATGTAGGCCATTCTGAACATGGGACGACGATTATTAAACTAGAAGCAATAAGCTCTAATAAGGGTGAACGAAGTTATCGTTCCAGACAGCATTCTCTAAATTGGAGGGTCGAAAAGACGGCGTTGTTGCTGCAGTTGGTATCTATGTCTATCAATAATGTTACTTCAGCCTTGAAATTATTGAATGGAGCTGAATATGGTAGTTGTAAATTTACGCGACCTCTAGAGGATGACGATTTTTCAGCGCCGTGGAAATATTCGACTGGAGTTATCAGTAGCAATATCAGTTATATGATTAACCCTGATGAAAATATGACTACAAGTAAAGAACAGCTGAAAAAGCACATTGATAGCTGCATGAAAAGTAAAACTTACAAATAGGGTGGCTAGATGATTTCGTCGATAATTCTATAGGGTTTGGTCGAACTTTGCTTGGATAGGGCATTTACCCTGTGCAGCGCGTGCCGGTGATGGCATGGTTAAATAGAATAAAACTAACACTGAGTGACAGGTCATGATTCATGCGCATATCGCGTTTGAACCAAACGACCTGGATGGGTGCCTTAGCCATGCCGTATCCTGATGGTTTGCTCGGCATAACGCCTATTCGTCATAAAACCATGACGTTACCATCAAGTGATAGACGCCGTAAGCGGCAGGCAGCTACGCTAGCGTGTTAGACAAACTCAATAGGAGAGAGTGCATGTATATCGCCATGAACCGTTTTCGGATTGCCCCAGGCCGCGAAGAGGACTTTTTAGAGGTGTGGCGCAACCGCGATTCTCATTTAGATGAAGTGCCGGGCTTTCAACAATTCCAAATGCTGCAGGGCGAAAGCCAGGAAGACCACACCGTGTTTATCTCCCACAGTGTGTGGGAATCGGAAGAAGCCTTCCGCGCCTGGACCAAGTCAGAAGCGTTCCGCAAGGCTCATGCTAACGCCAAAGCGCCGGAAGGTATCTATCTTGGCCCACCTAAGTTTGAAGGGTATGACGTCGTGCTATAAGCGATATTTCATATCTGTTTAGGCAATCGCGGGTGGTGTCAGCGGTGGCAAGTAGCGCTCAAGTAACTGGGCGGCATGCAGCACTTTGAGGTCTTGATATTTGCCCGCGACTAAATGAAGGCCTACTGGCAGCCCTTGATTATCCAAACCGCAAGGAAGGGATGCAGCGGGCTGCTGGGTGAGGTTGAAGGGGTAGCTGAACGGCGTCCAGTCCATCCAGTCTCGGTAGGTTCCCCCTGGTGGAACGTTGTGGCCCGCTGCAAAGGGGGAGATGGGCATCGTGGGTGTAACCAGTAAGTCATAGCGTTCGTGAAAGGCTGCCATTTGGGCGGTCAATTCACTGCGCTGGCGCTGGGCGGCGAGATAGTCGGAAAGCGATACATCCTGCCCGCGTCGGGCAATATCGAGAAACCCAGGGTCGAGTGATGCCTGCTGCTGTTCGTCCAGTTTTTCTAGCGCTTGGGTGGCACCTGCAAACCAGAGGGTGTTAAACGTCTTGATTGGATCGCTAAAGCCAGGATCAACGCGGGTTACTGTGGCGCCCAGCTCTTCGAAATAGGCAATGGCTTCCTCTACCCTTCGAGCAATGTCTGAGGCTACTTCTACGTAGCCCAGGTCGGCGCTGTAGGCGATGCGCCAGCCCTTTAGGTTGGCAGGCGGCGGTGTTAGCCAGTCTGGCCCTTGGGGGTTGCCGGAGTAACCATCCCTGGCATCTGGCTGGGCCATCACGCTAAGCATTAGCGCACTGTCGGCCGCCGTGCGGGTCATTGGCCCTAAATGGGAAAGTGTACTCATGGCGCTGGCGGGCCATTGGGGAACCCAACCAAAGGTTGGCTTTATGCCAAAGGTGCCGGTAAAGCTGCATGGGATACGGATCGAGCCACCTGCGTCGCTGCCTTGGTGTAAGAGACCTAGATTAAGCGCCGCTGCTGCCCCTGCGCCGCCGGATGATCCGCCGGGCGTTAGTGCGCTATTCCACGGGTTACGGGTAATGCCGTGCAGGGGGTTATCAGTGACGCCTTTCCAACCAAATTCGGGCGAAGTCGTTTTGCCAATGACGATGGCTCCAGCATTGCGAAGGTGATGGCTGATCGGCGCATCCATCTCCCAAGGGCCGTCTGATGGGGTGGTGGTTGAACCCAGGCGTGTCGGTAGGCCCTTCGTTAAGGTTAAATCTTTAATAGTGACAGGAATGCCATCTAGCGGGCCGCTGGGTTTATCTGCCTGCCAGCGCTGGGCAGAGGCTTTTGCCAAGCGCCGAGCCTCTATCTCGTTCACGCAAGTAAACGCATTGACCTTTGGGTTGTCGCGGGAAATCCGCTCCAAGCAGTCGTTTACCAGCGCTTCTGGGGAAAGAGTCCCCTGGCGGAAGCGGGCTAATGCTTCCACAGCCGTGAGTGTCTCAAATGTCTCGGTCATTGTTACTCCCCAGCTATGCTAATGCTGTCTTCAACACCGGCCGCATTCAACATGGCCTGTAGAAGGACGTTACAGCCAGCGTGAACATGCTCTGGGGTAGCACTTTCAATTTCGTTGTGGCTAATGCCGTCCTTGCAGGGCACAAAGATCATTGCAGCCGGGGCTACACGGCCGACGAACATCGCATCGTGACCAGCACCGCTGATGATATCCATGTGCGATAGGTTGAGTTGCTTGGCCCCTTCGCGCACGGCATCAACACAGGTTTTATTGAAGTGCTCAGGGGCAAAATCTGCGGTGGGCGTTAATTCATATTCCAGCCCATGACGTTGGCAAATTTCTTCGACGGCCGTCGCTAAGGATTGAGCCATTGAGATGAGGGCTTCCGGCTCCCAGTGGCGCATATCCAAGGTCATTTTGACTTGACCGGGAATAACGTTACGCGAGCCAGGGTGTAGCGACATACAACCAACCGTACCGCGCCCGTGGGGCTGGTGATCCAAGGCAATTTTGTTGAGTGCTTGGGTGACTTCTGCCGCGCCCATCATGGCGTCGCGACGCAGATTCATGGGTGTGGGACCCGCGTGGGCTTCAAGCCCGGTTAGGGTTAAATCAAACCACTTTTGGCCAAGCCCACCGATAACCACGCCAATAGTGGTGTCGGTATCTTCTAAAATCGGCCCCTGTTCGATATGTGGTTCAAAGTAAGCTTTTATCTCACTGGGTGAGACCTCATCGCTACCACGGTAGTGAATGGCATCCAGTGCATCACTTACCGTGACGCCATCGGCGTCAGTGCGTGCCATCATGGCGTCAAATTCAAGCACGCCAGTAAATACTCCAGACCCCATCATGCAGGGTGGGAAGCGACAGCCCTCTTCGTTAGTCCACGCAACGACTTCAATGGGCGACTTTGTGGTGATGTTGTGTTCATTAAGCGTTCGGATTACTTCTAGGCCTGACAGTACGCCAAAGCAGCCGTCATACTTCCCACCAGTGGGCTGGCTATCCAAGTGGCTACCCGCCATGACGGTGTTGGCTGTTGGGTCGCTGCCTTCACGGCGGGCAAAAATATTACCGATATTATCAATACGGATGGTGCAGCCTTCTGCACGACACCATTGGATAAATAGGTCGCGCCCCTGGCGATCAAGATCCGTTAGCGCCTGTCGGTTAACACCGCCCTTAGCTGTCGCGCCCAGCTGTGCCATGTCCATTAGCGATTGCCAGAGACGGTCGCTGTCGGTGCGAAGGTTAGTGATCGCGTTTGTTGGCGTTATGTAGGTAGTCAATTTGCTATCCTCTTAAGATGAAAAGGGTGCTAAGGCACGCATTTTTCATTTATAAATCATATAGTTTCGAACGATTGGCTAGAGTGCCCAGTAGGTCGTTGCTGACTAGCATTTGTGCGGCCATTTCGGCTTCCAACGCGCTCATGTGGTGCTCTGCATCTAGCATATGCTCGGCCATCACTTGACGAACACGCGAGGTATCTTCAGCTCGGTAGGCATCTAGCAACTGTCGGTGATAGTCCTGGTTAGCGTGATCGAATTGTTTACGCTCAGGCACGTAAGCTTTTTTGATCACGACTAGGTCGCGCAGCATGTCGTTTAAAAACTGGCATATAAATGCCAGCAGTGGGTTAGGGCAGGTGCGCGCCAGCAGTTGATGGAACTCCAGCTCTAAAAAGCGCTGGCGCTTATGGTCTTCCTCGCCGCTACAGCAAGTGCAGGATGCTATATTCGCTTCAAGCTGTTGAAAGTCTTCTTCCGTGAGTCGGCCGACGACGGATGCCGCCAGCTCGACCTCTAACAGCTTGCGCAATTGATACACTTGCTTGCCATCTAACTGTTGGAAATGCAGAAAGTTACGTAGCATGCGGCTGGCGGGTTCCATGCCCGGCTGATTAATAACGGCTCCTCCTTGAGGCCCGGTTTTTAAAGTGATGAGCCCCTCAACTTCAAGTATCTTAAGCGCTTCGCGTATAGTGGCTTTGGCGCTGCCATAGAGCTCCATTAGAGCTCGCTCATTTGGCAGACGATCACCTTCACCGAGCCCCTCTGATGCAATCCAGCGTTTGATATCATCACTGATAAGCTCGGCGAGTTTAGGGCGACGCTTAACGGTTGAACTAGTAGTTGAACTAGCCGTTGAACGAGTAGTTGAAACAGGGGCTTTGGCCATCAATACACTCCTTTGTTGATTGTTAGCGATCAGCTACTGAGGGCTTAGTTTCTTGTGCATAAGCTGGTTTAGGGTCTTGTGCATAGCTAGGTAAACGCTCGGGATGATACTCCGCATCATAGTCGTAGCGCGCCTGGGTAAAGCGTTCCACAACCGCTGTGTCGCGGCGATGCAATGCATGGCTTAGGCCAACAAACAGTGCGATGTTGAGCAGTAGCCCCCAAATACCTGCATGGAAGCCAAGGGGAGCACTTAGCGGGCCAAAGGTCATCAGAAGCACGCAGCCAACGCCGCCCCACAAACCTGCTAGAGCAGCAGTCGGGTGAGCTTTTTTCCAAGTGATAGCACCGAGTGTCGGGATCACCAATTGTGCAGTACCAGCCAGAGCAGCAATGCCGATAGTGACCAGAACACCGGGTACGGTAAGCGCCATGATATAAGCCACCAGTGAGAAGCCCACCAGTGATAAGCGACCGATATAAACAATACGGGCTTGGCTTGCGTCACGGTTCACATAGCGTTTGTAAATATCCATGGTCACTACCGTGGATACCGCGTGAATCTGTGAGTTTGCCGTTGACATGGCGGCTGATGCGCCCGCTGCCATAATCAGCGAGGCAAGTAGATATGGCGCATACTCCATGAGCATGATGGGCAGGATTTGGTCGGGATTTTCCACATTCGGCTCAAGCAGCACACCCGAGTAACCTGATAGAACAGAACCTACATAGGCAAAAGCTGCTAAGCCCAATAAGAAGGGCATTAAGTTAAACAGCTTGCCGTGCTTAACTGAGTACATGCGCAACCAAATTTGTGGGCCCATAAAGGCGCCAATAGCGGTTATCGCAAACAGTGAGAACCACATGGGATAGCCCATCGTGCCATTCGGTCCTGGCATAGTGAGGTGTTCAGGAGAGGTTTGCTGGAGTTGGCTGAACAGAGCGGATGGCCCACCTACTTGGGTGGAAATATAGTAGCCTGCGTACATCATGCCGAAGAACAATAGCGCGCCGTAAATGACGTCGGTCCAGGCGATGGCACGAATGCCGCCAATCCATACATAGATAATAATAATGAAGTAAAACAGCAGCGCGGCGAGCCAGAAAGGAATCAAGCCACCAGAGGCAACTTCAATTAAATAGGCGCCACCCGTTAATTGGATCTGTAAATAAGGTACGGTAAAAATCAGCGTAATAGCCGCAACGGTAATGCGCAGCGCTTCGCTGTTATAAAAGTCGCCAATTAAATCTGATGGCGTTAAATAATTGAATCGTTTTCCTAAAAACCAAACCCGCTTGCCGATCCAGTAATACATAAAACCAAACAGCAAGTTCCAGGCTAGCGCAGTCAGAAAGACCGGGCCATTGGTATAGAACGTGGCGTTAGAACCCAAGAAGGCAAACGCGCTCCACCAAGTGGCCGCTACGGTGAAAAATACCGCTATGCTGCCCATCGCGCGGCCTTGAACGAAGAAGTCTTCACTCGTTTCTTGCGATTGTCGTGCCGATAAAACCCCTACCAGTAAGGGGATGATCATAAATGCGGCAATAATTAATAAGCTACCGGTCATGCGTTATCCCCTTTTTATGGTTGCTTAATGGTGTGGTTAGCCGTTGATGATGGGCTGCCCCAATTTGTCAAATACGCCACTAAAAACAGCGCCGTTAATGCAAACCACCAAAAGAGATTCCAGGCCAATAAAAAGGGGAGTCCCATCAGCATGGGTTCTATGCGATTGGCTAGCATGATGATGGGACTTTCTAGCATGAAGAACCCAAGCAGCATGCCGCTATAAAGCGCTAGTTTAAGAGGAGGTAGATATTTCATAACACGTTTGCCCTTTGTTTATGGTTTGTGTGTGAGCTTGGTTTTCAGCGCAAAGCAATCCAGCAAAAGCTATTCAGCAAAAGCTATCCAGCAGCAGCGTTATTAAGCGCCGCGCGGTTGCTAAGCGTTAGTGGGGCGTGAACCACTTGTTTGTTGTATTTATTCGTATAGATATAACAAATAGGTGTTTTTCAAAATATCGTCAAGCCAGAATGGATAGCGAAGGCCTGCTTGTTACGTATAAATTTTCTAACGTGAACACAAGAAAAGCGTAATTTTATAAACATGTTCAGTAGCGCATGCTGAGGCTATGTCTCATAGCGATGGAGCTGGACACCATGTTTGACCTACAAAACAACACGACCCCTCAAGCGTTTATTGACGAACAAAACGCTTCTCCCAGTGCGCTTAATCAGCACTATTGGATGCCGTTTAGCGCTAACCGTGATTTTCGTGCCAACCCGCGCATGATTACTGGCGCGGAAGGGCGCTACTACATCGATGACCAGGGCCGTAAGCTGTTTGATTCACTCTCTGGCTTATGGACCTGCGGTGCAGGTCACAATTGTGAAGAGATCCAGAAAGCGGTGGCGGCGCAGCTCGGCTCTCTCGACTTTGCGCCAGGTTTTCAAATTGGCCATCCGCTGGCGTTTAAGCTGGCGGAAAAAGTGGCCAGCCTTACACCTGCTGGGCTGGATCATGTGTTTTTCACTAACTCTGGTTCAGAAGCCGCTGATACCTCTGTCAAAATGGCCAAGGCCTACTGGCGGCTAAAAGGTAAGCCCGAGAAGACGCGCATGATTGGCCGTGCCAAGGGTTATCACGGGGTAAATATTGGTGGCACCAGCCTGGGTGGCATCGGTGGTAATCGTAAGCACTACGGCCAATTGATGGACGTAACGCATCTGCCGCACACGCTGCAGGCAGGTCACGCCTTCACACGTGGCCAAGCCGAAACCGGCGCCGAGCTTGCTGATGCGCTGCTGGATCAAATCGCCCTGCACGATGCATCCACCATTGCGGCGGTGATCGTTGAGCCGATGTCTGGCTCTGCTGGGGTGATTGTGCCACCTAAAGGCTATCTGGATCGGCTGCGCGAGATCTGTACCGCCCACGATATTCTGCTGATATTCGATGAAGTGATCACTGCTTTTGGTCGCAGCGGCGCAACCACCGGGGCGGAAGCATTTGGCGTTACGCCGGATATCATGAACGTTGCCAAGCAGATCACCAACGGTGCTGTTCCTATGGGCGCGGTGATTGCTTCCAACGAAATTTTCGACACTTTTATGCATGCTGGCGGTGCCCAGCACGCCATTGAGTTTTCCCACGGTTATACCTACAGCGCCCACCCTGTTGCGTGTGCGGCTGGCTTAGCGGCACTAGAAATGATGGAGCGTAACAACTTCCCTGCTCAGGTAAGGGCTATCGCGCCCGCTTTTGAACAAAAGCTGCACGCTCTAAAAGGCCGCAATCACATTGTTGATATTCGCAACTATGGCTTGGCGGGCGCACTTCAATTAGCCCCCAGAGATGGCGACCCTACCATTCGCCCTAGAGATGCTCATTTAGCCTTATGGGAAGCTGGGTTCTACGTGCGTTACGGCGGCGACACGCTGCAGTTCGGCCCTCCGTTTGGCTCCACCGAGGCTGAGCTAGAGCGGCTGTTTGATGCCGTTGCCACCACCCTGGATTCGTTAGCATAACCGACTGATCTAAACTTCAGAGCGTTTACAAGAGAGTTAAAAAATGAGCGTTGTTTCCCATCTAATTAACGGTGAATTAATCGACAGCCAGCGCACGCTGGACGTCACTAACCCCTCAACGGGTCAAGTGATCCGCCAAGTGGCGGACGCCAGCGCCGCCGACGTAGAGCGGGCGATTGCCGCTGCCCAAGCTGCGTTTCCTGCTTGGCGAGATACACCACCAGCTAAGCGCGCCCAAGTGATGTACCGCTTCAAGCAACTGCTAGAAGAGCACGCCGACCGCTTGGTGCAACTGGTCAGTGAAGAGCACGGTAAAACTCCTGAAGATGCGATGGGCGAGCTGAAGCGCGGCATCGAAAATGTCGAGTATGCCTGCGGTGTGCCTGAGCTATTAAAAGGTGAGTATTCCCATAATGTTGGGCCGGGCATTGATGCGTGGTCCAATTTCCAGCCATTGGGTGTAGTGGCCGGCATTACGCCGTTTAACTTCCCTGCCATGGTGCCGCTGTGGATGTATCCGATGGCGATTGCTTGCGGCAACAGCTTTATTCTCAAGCCTTCGGAAAAAGACCCTTCGGCAGCGATGGCGGTAGCCGAGCTGTTGCAAGAAGCGGGGTTGCCAAAAGGCGTGATGAATGTGGTGCACGGTAGTCGCGAAGCGGTGGAAACGCTGCTCGATGCTAAGGCCGTAAAAGCCATCTCGTTTGTTGGCTCAACGCCGGTAGCGGAAGCTATCTATTCCCGTGGCTCGGCCGCAGGCAAACGCGTTCAGGCTCTGGGGGGGGCGAAGAATCATGCCGTGGTGCTTCCCGACGCCGATTTGGAAAACGCTGCCAATACCCTGATGGGGGCGGCTTTTGGAAGTTGCGGCGAACGCTGCATGGCAATCTCGGTGGCGGTATGCGTGGGTGACGAGACGGCAGATCGACTAGTTGAAACGCTGCTGCCTAAAATTGCTGAGCTCAAGGTTGGCCCTGGTACCGATAAAGGCTTGGATATGGGTCCGCTGGTGACGGCAGAGCATCGTGACAAGGTATTGGGCTATATCGAAGACGGCATAAAGGCCGGCGCGTCGCTAGTGGCCGATGGCCGTGAGCTGAAAATTGCGGGTCATGAAGACGGCTATTTCGTTGGTGGCTGCCTGTTCGATAACGTCACCACCGATATGCGCATTTACCAGGAAGAGATTTTCGGGCCAGTGCTGTGCGTGGTGCGGGTCGGCAGCTTGGATGATGCCATGCAACTGATTAACGACCATGAATACGGCAATGGTACCTGCCTGTTTACTCGCGATGGCGAGGCTGCTCGACGCTTTACCGATGGCATCGAAGTGGGCATGGTGGGTGTTAACGTACCGCTTCCCGTGCCGGTGGCCTACCACAGCTTTGGCGGCTGGAAGCGCTCGTTGTTTGGTGACCTTCATGCCTACGGCCCTGACTCTGTACGCTTCTACACCCGTCGAAAAGCGGTTTCCCAACGCTGGCCTTCGGTGAGCGAAGCCACACGTGCCGAGTTTTCGTTTCCCACTAACCAACGTTGACGCCGTAAGCTAACTGCGCCATCTTCTCTGCACCACTGCTAAGCGGTGGTGCACTTTTTTGGTGTGCGTATCTTAGTCGTAAAGGGACGAGCAGCGTGGCGAGAACACAGGACGAAATTCGGCAAACCAACGTAAAAAAGATTCTCCAGGCGGCGGAGCAATTGTTTGCTGAAAAAGGCTATGCCGGAGCATCGATGGGGGAAATTGCCCAGTTGGCCGATCTGCCCAAATCCAACGTGCACTACTATTTTTCCACTAAAAAGGCGCTCTACCAGGAAGTACTGCTAGAGCTGCTGGAAATCTGGAAACAGGACGCGCTGTGCTTTGAACTCTACGACGACCCGCGAGTCGTGCTTTCTAGCTATATCCGCGCCAAAATGAATCATTCTCGTTACCGCGCTCACGGCTCAAAAGTATGGGCGGCGGAAGTAATGCAGGGCGCACCCATCCTGAAAGAGCGCCTGCGCGATAACTTATACGAATGGGCTAAATTGAAAGAGTCGAAAATTCGCGAGTGGGTTGAGTCGGGCCAAATTAACCCCGTTGAGCCGTCCTACCTCCTTTATATGATTTGGGCCTCTACCCAGCACTACGCTGATTTCGACTACCAAATCTACCTACTTAACGACGATAAACCCTTAGACGACCTGCAGTTTGAAAAAGCCGTGCAGTCGGTAACCTCGGTGATCTTGCGGGGAATTGGGTTGACGGCGTGAGCTGTGCTCAACGACTGAGTTGCACAGACGTATCAAATTTATGCCGTTTTCGCGACAGTAACGTGCGGAACTTGCGCAGGTTGCCGTGGGAATAGAGCACGCTGTCGCAAAAGCGGTCGTACTCATCTAAATCAGCGACTGCCACGATCAACACAAAATCACACTCACCCGTTACTTGATAACACTGCTTCACTTCAGGGGCGTTGACCGCTGATGTTAAGAACTGCTGATAGAGTGATTTGTTATCCCGCTCCATGGTGACTTCCACCACCATGTGTAGGCGCTGGCCTAAGGTATCAGGGTTGAGCAGCGCCACTTCACGCTCAATGACGCCAGCATCGCGTAATCGATTAACCCGCTTTAAACAGGCCGACGGCGAAAGCCCTATTTCATCCGCTAAGGCTTGATTGGTTTGGTTTGAATCACGTTGAAGCTGGTCAAGAATCCTTCGATCAATAGCGTCCATGCAATAAAATTCTCTTTTTGAGTTTATAAAAAACGAATAGTGATTGTAAGCGCTGTATTGAAAAGAAGATTCTGCGTCATCTCCATTATCATAACGTTTGTTAAAACGATGGCAATGAGGGTTTGATGCGGATCACAATTCACTATTTATTGGCGGTGGTAGGTCGTGTACTGCAAGACGCGCTGCGCGTGTATGTGACATTACTCAAAATCCTGATACCTGCGTTGCTTATCGTCAAAGGGTTAGAGCTACTTGGTATGATCGAGTGGCTGGGGATGGTACTAGCTCCTTTAATGAGCACGCTCGGTTTGCCCGAACAAATGGGCGTTGTGTGGGCGGCGGCGCTCTTCACCAATTTGTACACCGCCATTGCGGTGTTCTTCCAAGTCGTTGGTGAAACGCCTTTGAGTGTTGAACAGGTAACGGTACTAGGGGCATTGATGCTGGTAGGGCATTCACTTCCCGTTGAGGGAGCGGTTGCCAAGCGTGCTGGCGTACCTTGGTGGGGCACGTTGGTTCTGCGTGTCGGCGGGGCGTTACTGCTTGCTTGGTTGTTACACTGCTTCTACTCGTATTTTGGTTTGTTGCAAGCACCCGTTGAATTGGTATGGCAGCCAAGTTTTTCATCAGCACCAACGCTCAGCAGTTGGGCGTGGGCGCAGCTGGAAACGTTAGCGCTTATTTTTGTGATTATTTTAGCGCTGATTGTGCTCTTAAAACTGTTAAAAAAGCTCGGTCTAGAGCGTTGGATTCATCTTGGCTTGCTACCGTTGCTCAAGCTATTAGGCATTGGTCGCTCGGCAGCGAATGTGACGGTCATAGGTTTCACGCTGAGGTTAAGTTATGGCGCAGGGCTGCTGATTCGTGACGTGCAAAATGGAGTGCTAAGCAAGCGCGACAGCACGCTGGCGCTGTGTTTTCTCGGCCTCTGCCATAGTGTTATAGAAGATACGCTGCTGATCTTGATGCTTGGAGCCGATATAACGGGCATTTTATGGGCACGGCTGTTGTTTGCCGTTATTGTCACCGCGGTAATTGCCCGCTGGCCCAAAACTACGGGGAATCAGCTAAGCCCCTCTTAAACAAAGGCGGGCGAGCCACGGTGGCATGCCCGCACTGATAGCGATGGGCTTGATATGTCGCGAAATCGATACTTTTATTGTTTTGTTAGTCGCTTCAATCGTCCAAGTAAAGCTTACCTTCGCCAGCGATGATTGCGTGTCCTGCGACAGTGACAAACCCTGGCTCTATAGTGCCATTGGCGGTGGTGTGGATGACACTGGGTCGTCCCATTTCAACACCTTGGTGAATCTTACAGTGCAGAGGAGCGGGGGTGAGTGACGCTAAATAGCCGGTTAACGCTGCTGCAGCGCTGCCAGTGGCGGGATCTTCGCAGAGACTGGCGTGCATGCAGAACATACGGCTCCGTACAATCGTCTCTTCGTTATCGCGTTGTTCCACCACGTACAGGTATATCTGCCCAGCGCTGCTGGGTGTAACAGCATCCGCCCATACTGAACCGGCGATTTGAATCTGCTCCAGGGCTGCCAGGTCCGCTAGCTCAATAAGATGAAAGGGCAGCCCGAAAGAAGCAATGACGGGGTCGCCAATGACTTGGTGGATGTCTAGCCCCAGTAGCTCAACGGCCGTAAGGCGGTCAAGAGTGCTTCCCGTGACCATAACGGATAGGGCGGTCTTAAAGGTTGCTCCCTCTTGTTCATAATTAACCGCTAATGCGCCGACAGGTGGCTGTAGCACAATGCCTTGCTCGCGGTTGGCGAGGTTTAACTCTGCCAGTAGATGTGCGGTACCGACGGTGGGGTGGCCAGCAAACTGTAGCTCAGACGTCGGTGTAAAAATCCGCATAGGATAGTGATTAGCCGTTGTCGCCGCGCCTAAAAATACCGTTTCAGCTAAGTTAAGCTCATTGGCAATTGCCTGCATGGTGCTGGTTTCAAGCTCATCGGCATTTAAAAAAACTGCCAACTGATTGCCCGAAAAAGGCTTATCGGTAAACACATCCAACAGGTAATACTCAGCAGTTTTCATAGGGACCTCTTTTGCATGACGAGTGCTTCCAAAACGGTTTACAACCCTCTTTTTGCGCTTGAGTGCGGGTGATGCCGATATCTTTCAGCAATCGGTCATCAAGGGCTAGTAACTGGCGACGGCTACAGCGGCGCTGATAATAGTGGCGTAACTGACAGCGAATTTGGGTGAGGCTGAAGCGTAGCATGGCAGTTCTCCTTGATGGCGATATGCTCAACCAGATTACGCAGCCATGCTTGATCAATACAGATATAGGATTTTTTATTTTTAGGATACAGATGGTGTATGTTATACCTCTGTATGGTTGCTGGGCAGGGTATCTGTATTGTTTTTAAAAACGTCTTCAAGAATGTCTCCAAGAGCGTCTTCAAGAACGTTTTGAAGAGCGATTTTAAAAGCGTCTCAAAGATAGAGGGCTGGAGTTATGACACGCTACGAAGAGGTTGCTTGTACTTTGCGGGAGCGAATTGAGCACGGTATTTACCGCGTGGGGGATCGCCTGCCTTCTATTCGAGCGGTATGTCAGGAGCTTGATGTCAGTATCTCGACTGCTCAGGAAGCTTACAGGCAGTTGATGGATGTATCGCTGATCGAGTCACGACCGAAATCGGGCTACTTTGTACTTCCAAGCAGGGTGCCTACGGTGCTGCCTTCTGTCTCTCGTCCTGCGCAGTGCCCGCTGGATGTCTCCCAATGGGATCAAGTATTAGAGCTGGTCGCTACCCAGCGTGACGATAGCCGGCTGCTGCTTGGGCGCGGTGTGCCGAACTTGGCGTATGAAACGCTTAAGCCGCTGTCGAAAATATTGGCGGGGCTACACCGTAAGAACGACCTGAACGGCTTTAACTATGACAAGCTGAGTGGAAGTGCCGAACTGCGTCAACAGGTGGCGCGGCTGGCCATTGCATCGGGCTGTTTGCTGCACCCGGATGACATCATGATCACCACTGGTTGTCAGGAAGCATTGTCGATAGCGCTACGCACCTTGACTCAGCCTGGCGACGTAGTGGCCGTGGATTCGCCCAGCTTTTACGGCACCATGCAGATCCTAAAAGCCAATGGCCTAAAAGCGTTGGAAATTCCCACTGATCCACAAACCGGTATCAGCTTGGAAGCATTGGAAATGGCGCTGGAGCAGTGGCCGATCCGCGCCATCCAGGTCACCCCGACCTATAACAATCCACTGGGCTATACCATGAGCGAGGCGCGCAAGCAGGCGCTGTTTCAACTTGCCCAACGCTTCGATGTGGCCATCATTGAAGACGATATCTACGGTGATCTTGCCTATGCCCAGCCAAGGCCGTTGACGGTGAAGTCTTTCGATGACGATGGGCGGGTGCTGTTGTGCAGTGGCTTTTCGAAAACGGTGGGGCCAGGGCTAAGAGTGGGGTGGCTGGCGCCAGGCTGTTATCGAGATAAGGCGCTGCATATGAAGTATGTCTCTACCGGAGCTTCGGCCACATTGCCGCAGTTGGCGGTGGCGGAGTTTGTCGCCAAAGGCCACTACGAGCGTCACCTTCGCTATGTTACCCGCCAATATCAGCGCCAACGGGACATCATGATCAACTGGGTGCAGCGCTATTTTCCAGAGGGTACGGGCATCAGTTATCCGCAAGGCAGCTTTTTGCTATGGGTGGAGTTACCTACTGCCGTAGACTGCGAACGTCTTAATGAGCGCTTAGCCAAGCGCGCCATCCATGTGGCTCCTGGTTCGCTATTTTCAGCCTCGGGTAAGTTTCGCCAGTGTTTGCGACTTAACTACGCATTTACGCTAACACCGGCTATTGAAGATGCCGTGCGCACCGTGGGAGCACTCGCCACCGAGATGGTGGAGGAAGCTCAGGCGCATGCGGTAAGTATTATCTAAGTTCGTGTCTAGACCGCAACCCTGAGCATGTATCCGTATTCATATTAGGCCATGGAAATTCATCCACTATGTTAGAGGTGCTCATGCGTCGTCATGCACTTACCTATCGGTCGTTCGGAAATCCACTTGAAAAACTGAACATAGAGACAACTGAAGTTCCAAGCAGGGCCGAAGGTAAGCTCAGGGTGAGGATGTTGTGTGCTCCAATTAATCCGTCTGACCTAATTCCTATAACAGGTGCTTATTCTCACCGTATCAACCTACCCGCTGTTGCAGGTTACGAAGGGGTTGGCCGTGTTATTGATGCTCCACGTAAATATTCTTACCTGACCGGAAAGCGAGTTCTTCCATTACGAGGCGTTGGTACTTGGCAGACTATTTTGGATTGTGATGCAGCTCTCGCAGTGCCCGTCCCAGATGCCATACCTGACGTCGTCGCAGCACGTGCCTACATTAATCCCTTAGCTGCCCTAACTATGCTTGAGACTTGGCCTGTAAAAGGAAAGCGTGTCCTGCTTAGTGGGGCTGGATCGAATTGCGCTGATTACCTTGGAGCATGGGCATATCGTCACGGCGCTAAGGAAGTCGCTGGCATATACCGCTCAGATAGTAGAATTGCGCGTTTAGAGACGCTCGGTATCAAACCGATCTCTATTCAAGATGCGTCGCAGATCTCGGATGTTGCGCGTAAATCTGATTTGGTATTTGACTCTTTGGGTGGGCCAGTCGCGGCAGGTATACTGCAATCAATGGCCCCTGAATCGACGTTTATTGCCTATGGGTTATTGACTGGACAGGCTATCCAGTTAAATACCAAACCTTCGGCTCACTATAGAAGATTTCATCTACGCGACAGTTTAGCCAAGACGTCAGCAGATGCTTGGCAACAAAAGTTCTCAAATATCTGGAAGCTCTTAGGCCAGACAGATATGCCTCGCTATCAAGTGCTTCCTGGCCAAGACTGGCGTAAAGCTATTGAGGTGGCGCTTCATCCGAAAGGCCAAAAGATGTTGCTAGACTTTACCGATTGGAGGCAATGACTCTTGCTTCAAAGTTAAAGCCTGATTTAGAAGCGCGGTGCTTATACGAGGCGCTGTTTTGCAGTGCAATAGCTCTCAACCTCGGGTGCGTAATGTTTCAGGCTGAACCAAAAGAGCAGCCGTTGCGTATCAATCAAAACGCTTCTTGAGCCGTACGCCATATGCACATGCTGATGAAGTAAACGGATGTAATACCCCATCCCCACAGTGCCCAGGCGGCATGATCGGGGCTGGAGAGCACCAGTGACGTTGTACATGCGCACCATAATAGCGTGACAGCGATATTGATAGGCATGAACTGACGTACACGAAACGGATGCAGGAACTTCATCTTGGTCACGGTAAGAATGGCTAGCAAAACGATCGACGCAAAGGTGATAAAGGGCGGTAAATCGAGAATATAAAAATAGGCCGCGGCAATGTTCCAGGCAGCAGGAAAGCCAACAAAGTAATTATCCTGGCTTTTCATATTGGTGTTGCAGAAACAAAACATCGATGACAGCAGAATGATAAACACTGACAGCAATTCTAAATTGGGCGGTAACTCAATAAAGAAGTAAATAAACAGAGCGGGAATAAATGCCCAGGTTAGATAATCGATGACCATATCAAGGGTTGAGCCATCGAAGTGGGGCAAGATGGCTTTTACTTCATACTTGCGTGCTAGAGTGCCATCGAAACCGTCGACCATCATCGCTGCGCCAAGCCATAGCAAGCAGGCGACTGGATTGTTATCGATCAGCGAGAGCAGCGCCATTGTGCCGAGCAGTACGCCGCTGGCCGTAAAAATATGCACGCTCCAAGCTTTCCATATTGAAGCGCGGGATTCTGTGTGCGAAGAGAGCGTTTGGACCACGTTGACCCCATTGGGAACGTGATGTCCCCTTGCTGTTCGGTGTATAGATAAGTGTGTAAAAACCATACCCTACTACAAGACGGCACCCAGCGAATACGTAGGCCAGCCATCTGGGCATGCCACGGTTGTGCAAAAAGTATAGTGCCTTGTGCCTCTGTTGCTATTTTGGTCGTTGAAATTGCTGCCTTGCCTGTTCGACTTGCTCGCGGGTGATGCACCTCAGCGAGTGATCATTGAGTAGCCCCATGGCCTGCATAAACGCAAACGCAGTGGTTGGACCAACAAATTTCCAGCCGCGCTTTTTCAGCTCTTTAGCAAGTGCGATGGATTCAGGCGAAGTGGTTTGTGTCTGAGGCGCGGTCAATGCATCTGGCGCTGGCTCGAAACGCCAGAAAAACGCGGCCAGTGAACCTTCCTGGTCGACCATTTCCAGTGCCCGTTGGGCATTATTAATCACCGCCTCGATTTTGCCGCGATGGCGAATAATGCCTGCGTCCTGCAACAGGCGCTGCACATCTTCTTCACTAAAGCGGGCAACGTGATGGAAGTCGAAATGATGGAAGGCAGCGCGGAAGTTCTCGCGTTTGTTGAGAATCGTGCGCCAACTTAAGCCCGACTGAAAACTTTCCAGGCAGAGCTTTTCGAATAGCCGTTGGTCGTCGACCACCGGAAACCCCCACTCGTTGTCATGGTAGGGCAGAAACTCGGGGGCACCGCCACACCACTGGCAGCGTGGAAGGTTATCGGGGGCAATAAAGTCGGGCATTATGCGCTCCTTAGCGTGTATTTCTTAGCATAAGCTTAACCATGTGCGGCTAAGCCACTTTCCTGCCTTCATTAGTTCGCTTTCCGTTGAGCCTGCATAGCCGAGCACTAAACCAGGGCGCTTGTTCTCACCAAGGTAATAGCGGGAAAGAGGAGAAAGCGTAATACCTGCTTCATTAGCGCGCCTTACGAGTATCTCTTCTTTTTCAAAATTATCGAGCTCAGCCAGTAGGTGCATGCCTGCATGGCCGTCAGAAAGTTGAAGCCCTGCGGCCACCGCAGGCGCTAATGCAGTGCGCAGGCAGGCTTGGCGTTGGCAATACGCAGCCCGCATGCGAGCGATGTGGCGAGTAAAGTGGCCGTTGGCAATAAGTTCAGCAAGTGCTGATTGTATGGGGTAGTTACCCTCGCGGTGCAGCCGCGTATGGGCGCGCTTAAAGTCTTCGGCAAGCCTATCAGGCAATACCAAATAGCCTAAACGCAAGCCGGGGTAAAGCACTTTACTGAAGGTGCCCACATAAATCACCGGCGTCTGTTCGGCGAGGCCTTGTAGAGAGGGAGTAGGCGGCGTGTCGTACCGAAATTCACTGTCGTAATCATCTTCGATGATCCAGCTGCCAGCATGAGAAGCATACTCTAACAATGCTAGTCGGCGTGGTATCGGCATGGTAACGCCACTGGGATATTGGTGAGAAGGTGTTACATAGATTAGCCGGGGTGCGGGGGCGCCTGCAGGCGCTAGCGAAGGGTTTAGTCCTTCTTTATCTACGGGTATGAGCGTTGTCGTTAAGCCTGAGGCTAGGAAACATGCTTGCGCTCCGCGGTAACCAGGCTCTTCCATCCAAACCGAATCGCCGTTATCGGTGAGCAGTTGGGTAGTCAGCTCAAATGCCTGCTGAGCTCCTTGGGTAATCACGATCTGCTCTGGTTGACAGCGCACCGCGCGGGAGAGTCGTAGATAGTCACAAAGGGCAGCTTTAAGTTCAGGCAGCCCACCGTTGGTTTGGTAATCCATCCATGACATTTCTGCGTGATAATAGTGACGACGCAAAAGGCGTTGCCATAGCTCGCGGGGAAACAGATCGAGCGCCGGGACACCAGGGGAAAACGCTCGATGGCCGTGGCTTAACGCGCCACTTAGCGTTAGTAGTGTGTTGCCCCGGTTTGAATAGCGAACAGGCACAGGGGAGGGAAGTTCGGTTCTGTTTAATCGTGTGGGTAGTTGTGCCACATAGAGCCCCGCTCCCTGGCGAGCGATCAGCAATCCTTCCGCCAGCAGCCGGTCCATAGCGGCCAGCACCGTATTGCGGCTAATACCTAAAGCGGTGGATAAATAGCGAGAAGAGGGAAGTGCATCGCCTGCCGTCAATTCGCCATGTTGAATCCAATCCTTAAGCGAACGGTAGAGCTGTTGAACCAGCGTGGCTGCTTCATTCGCTGCTAGCCTTATCGCTAGCGCCTCCGTAATCCAATCGCTAGCAGCGTTACGTCGTTTCACTGGTTCCCTCAATTTAGCGATAAGTGGCTCTTTGTTATAGACCACTATAGCGGCAAGCTGAGTTTGTTCACCATCTTAATGGAGTAGTTGCCATGGTTAATATTCGTTCAGCGGTACTGTCTGACTTAGAGGCACTTAGTGGATTACTCGACGGCTATCGGCAGTTCTATAATCAGCCGAGTGATCTCGGTGCGGCGCGGGATTTCTTGCGTCAGCGCTTTGGGCTGGCGGATTCGCGCATTTTAGTGAGTGAAAATAGTGACGGTAATCTCACTGGTTTCGTGCAACTTTATCCTGGAGTTTCCACGGTGGGCTTGAATGCGCGTTGGACGCTAAATGATCTTTTTGTGTTGCCGGAGTGCCGTGACAAGGGCACGGGTAGGGCGTTAATGGAAGCCGCTACCCAACTGGCTCGCGAGCATGGTGTCGCGCGCTTAATCCTTATGACTCAGGTAGAGAACGAGCGCGCCCAGCACCTTTATGAGTCCTTGGACTGGCAGCGCAACACGGCGTTTTACGGCTATTTGCTGGATATCAAATAACGTAAATGATGACTAAGGAGCCGTCATTTCGAGCCCGGCGTTTAGCCGGGCTCAAACAGCACAGATTTTAACTGCGCTATAGATTTTAACTGCACTATAGATTTACGCGTTGCTTAGCTTGCGCGCTCGATGCAGGTTTTCCATTGTATTCAGACACGCCTGGGCGGCTTCTTGCCCTTTGGTAACAAAGTGCTGGGTGTAGAAGTCGTGGTGAGTGCTGTGCTCATGGAAGTGGTGTGGTGTTAAGACGACCGAAATAATCGGTACTTGCGTATCTAACTGCACGCGCATTAAGCCGTCAATGACCGCATGGGCGACAAAGTCGTGGCGATAAATGCCGCCATCTACCACAAAGCCTGCCCCGACAATGGCGCCATAGCGGCCACTTTCGGCGAGAACCTTTGCCTGGAGGGGGATTTCGTAAGCACCTGATACGGTGAAGATGTCCACTTGTTCGGCGTTAAGACCGCAGCGTTCTACTTCAGTGATAAATGCTTCATAGGCCTTCTCGACAATGTCGTGATGCCAGTGGCCTTGAATAAACGCAATGCGCTGAGCTGTGGTATGTGTTGAAAGCGTTAGCGGAAATGTCTGATTCATGGTCATTCTCTTGGATAAGTTGTACCAGAATCAGGGCACGCGGGACCGGTCGTCAGGCAACCGAAAAAGGTGGCTGAAGCCACTTTTTAAGTTGCGTGTCTAAGGTACCGTTCTCTTTCATCCGGACTATCACCGTCGGCTTCGGCTTTTAACCGAATCTGCTGACCTCAAGAAATAAACAACAACCGTCTTGAGCGCTCGCGGGCTTAGATGACAAAAATTTATTCGGTCATCATCACCGCCGGTGGGGACTTTCACCCCGCCCTGAGAACTTTGCTGATTATCAGCCCGGCTATATTACGCTTTTTCTAAAGGCCAAGCCACGGGGGCGTGGTGATCTTTGCGGGGTCGCGCTGCATAATAATCTCACCGTGGCGAACGGAAAGTAGCACCTCACCCTGGTTGCGCAGCACGCTGTAATCATCTTCACCCTCGAGCAGGTTGAAGCTAGCGGGCTTGCCGACCTCAATGCCGTAACGTTGCTCAATATTGAGTGTGCGGGCGCTGTTATCAGTGATAAGCGATAGCGCCTGGCTGAAATCCTGGTAGCCCATCATTTGGCAGATATGCAGGCCAAAATCGAGCGTCCGCAACAGCTTACCGTTACCCAGCGAGTACCAGGGGTCGAAGATGGAGTCCTCGGCAAAGCAGACATTAATGCCCGCTGCGTTTAGTTCTTTTACGCGGGTAACACCGCGACGTTTTGGGTAACTATCAAAGCGTCCCTGCAGGTGAATGCTTTCGGTGGGGCAGGAGACAAAGTTGATGCCCGAACGTTTGAGCAGCAGAAACAGCTTAGAGCAGTAGGCGTTATCGTAAGAGTGCATCGCCGTCGTGTGGCTGGCGGTCACGCGGCTGCCTAAATCGTTAAACAGCGCTTCGCAGGCCAGCACCTCAAGGAAACGCGAGTTAGGGTCGTCTATCTCATCGCAGTGCACATCCACCAAGCGGTCGTACTTGATGGCTAGCTCTATCACCCGCTTCATGGAAGCGACGCCTAGTTCTCGGGTGTACTCAAAGTGGGGAATGCCGCCGACAACGTCCGCGCCGATCTCCAGCGCTTCTTCCATCAGGCGGTCTCCACCGGGGTAGGAAAGCAGGCCATCTTGCGGAAAGGCGACCACTTGGATATCAATTTTATCTTTCAATTCATCGCGCAAGGCGCATAGGGTTTTAATGCCGATTAGACTGGGGTCGCTGGTGTCGGCGTGTGTGCGCACAAACTGGACGCCGTTGCCTATCAACAGATTCAGGGTGTTAAGCGCGCGTTCGCGAATATCTGCTGCGGTGAGCATGGGCTTACGCTCCCCCCAGCGCTCGATGCCTTCAAACAGCGTGCCGCTTTGATTCCAGCTTGGTTCGCCCGCCGTTAACGCGGCGTCCAAGTGAATATGCGGTTCAATGAACGGCGCGCAAAGCAGCTTGCCGCCTGCATCAATTTGCCCATCCCCCGCCGCTTGTGGTGCGTCTTGAGCGGTAATCGCTGTGAACGTGCCGTTCTCAATCTCAAGCCGGTAAAGCTCGGGGCGCTGGCGTAGGCGGGCGTTAATGATCTGCATACTCATAGAATTAGTGGCTCACTTATTGTTTGGCAGTCGAAGGGGAGGTATCACTTAGCGTAGCGTGGTTTAAACGAAGCAGTACAGCGTAGCTAACGGCCGCTACTACGACACCTACCAACGGGGGGAGCAACGGGGAGAGGTAAGCGGCTCCAGCGCCTAATGCATAGGCGGCTAACCCTCGGCGATTAAAATTGGCTAGCTGAGTGGATTCCAGCGTGGGGTAGCGGCCTTTATGTTTGAGCCAAAAGTCCGCCATGATCACCCCGCCCATAGGAGGAATAAAGGTGCCTAGCAGTACTAGAAAGGGAATCAACAGGTTATACATACCGCCTACCGCTAGTACGGTGCCAATTGCTGCGCCACACACCGTGACTAAGCGGCGTTTCTCGGTGCGTAGCAAATTACAGCCCGCGACGGCAAAGTTGTAGATGGTGTTGTCCTGGGTGGTCCAGATATTTAGAAACAGCATCAGCACGGCGATGGTGACAAAGCCCTGCGCGATCAACACATCGACAATATCCGCCTGCTGGTAAATCATGGTGCCCAGTGCGCCGGTCAGTACCATTAAGCCGTTGCCCACAAAAAAAGCCGCCAGAGTCGCGATCACGGCAATTTTTGGCGTCTTAGCGAAGCGGCTCCAGTTAGTCGCTTGGGTGCCTCCGCTAATAAAGGTGCCAATGATGACGGTAATCGCTGCCGCCACGCTCATGCTTTCCGTGGGCGTTTGCTGGCTTAGTCCGGCAAATCCGCGTGCATCCACTAGACCGGTGAACAGGCTAATCAAGATAAACAGCATCATGGCGGGGACGGCAAAGCGCGAAAGCCAGTCCATCCCTTTATAGCCAATCATGGCTGTTACGCAGAAGCCGAACCCAAATAGCACCATTAAGGGGATTTCCAGCCATTCAGGCATTCCTGTGGTGCGTACTAACACTAGGGCAATGGTGGCGGTGCCCCAGGCGTACCAACCAATCTGGGTAAAGCCGAGAATAAAATCGGAAAGTTTGCTGCCTTTTTCACCGAAGCAGAAGCGTCCCATCAGCACGGAGTTAAGACCGCTTTTACAGGCAATGTAAGCGAGAGCTGCCGCGTAAGCGCCCAGCAGTAAGTTACCCACCAGGATGATCCAGAGCAGTTGGCCAATCGTGAACGATTGGCCAAGCGAGCCACCAGCCCACATGGTGGCAGTAAAAAAGGTAAAGCCGAGCAGCACGACAGAGGTGGAGAGTAAGCCCTTACGGGCGCTAGTGGGGACTTCACTTAGCGGATAGTCAGAGTGGTGCATGGGAGGCTCCAGGTGAGTATTATTTTCATAGTTATATAAGCAACCTGCGTGCCAAGCTTAGCTCCCTAAGGCGTTTAAAGCGTACTCTCCAACATCCCCCGCATTAACGTTTCGATCATACTCTCGTACTCGTCTGCTAATGAAAATTGTTGTGGATCTTGTAGCCAATCAAAGCAAATGCCGATTAAAAAGCTATGGTACTGGCGACGGGCGCTGGCGGGGGTGAGGTCAGCGCGTAGATGGCCGGTTTGCCGAGTTTTCTCAAACAGCTGTTCAACCTGCATCTCGGCATGCTCAGAAAGCCGAGTGATCATGCTGATACGTGGGTGATCATCTTCCAGCTTTTCGCAGCGATGCAGCACGATGGTGGCGGCGCGTTGTAACGGAAGATTATGGCAAATAGCGCTAAGCGCACTCAGTGCAATCTCTTGCAAACACTGGCTGGGGGTATGGCCCAGCCGCAGCACCGCATCATCGACGATTTCATCGAGCGGCACGCGAGCACGCTCTAGCAGGGCATCGAATACCGCTGCTTTATCCTCAAAATGCCAGTAAATGGCACCGCGGGTAACGCCAGCCGCTGCGGCAATATGGGCCAATGTGGTGCGCGAAACCCCCTGGGCGAGAAACTGAGTTTCTGCAGCATCAAGAATGGCCTCTCGGGTGCGTTCAGCCTCAGCTTTGCGGCGTGACATAACGGCTCCTAACAAAAAAGTGCACTTATATTGGCATTACTGAATGGCAAAGTCGCCAGTAGGCGATTAGTATACACATTCACTGACATTCATGAATGTCAGTTAAATTTTTATGACTACGTATTGATAACACCACCGAGGAGTCCGCTGTGCGTAACACTGTGATTCGATTAATGCCAGCGCTGCTGGCCCTGTTGTTGGCAACAGGTGACGCTTATGCCGAGAGTCACAATGAACCTCTTCCTCGGCCGGTGAAGCTGATGACCTTAGAAGCATCTGGTGCCGCGCTGCAGCGCCAGTTTCCTGCGCGCGTTGAAGCTACTACACGCAGTAATCTATCGTTTCGCATGGCGGGTGAGCTGTTAGAGATTAACGTGAGTCCCGGTCAGCGGGTAACGGAGGGTACCCTTATCGCGCGTATTGATGATCGCAATATGCGCAGTGAGTTGGATAGCGCCCGTTCGCGGCTGGAGCTGGCACGGGCCACTCACGAACGCATGCGCTATACCCTTGAGCGCGGAGCGATTAGCCAAGCACGGTTTGATGAATCAACGGCGGAATTGCGTGCCGCTCGGGCGACCTTTGAGCAGGCCGAAGAGCAGTTGGAAAATACCCAACTGCGCGCACCTTACGATGGCGTGATTGCCCAGGTGCCGGTAGATAACCGACAGATTGTCCAGGTACAGGAAACCGTGGCGGTGATTCAGCAGCCAGGGCAGCTTGATGTGATCTTTCACTTACCGCAGCAAATCGTTCAGCAAATACCCCACAGTGACGAGGTAACCCCGTTTGAAACGGCGATGGCCTTTGAAGTGCGGTTTGGCAATAGCGAAAAACCTTACCTTGCGCAGTTGGCGTCTTATACCACCCAGGCCAGCGCCCAAAGCTTGGCTTATGAGGTAACCCTTCGGCTACCGCAGCCCGACGATATCACGCTACTGGATGGCATGAGCGCCACCGTGCGACTTGATTTAGGCCAACTGTTACCCGCGTCTGAAGGTCTTGTTTGGCATCTGCCGCCTGACGCCATTAGCTATCAGGGTGAGAACTCAGAGCAGGCGGTGGTGTGGCGTTTTCAGGCGCCGGACCGTTTAGAGGCGGTGCCGGTCGAGGTGGGGCGTTTAACCTCTAAAGGGTTAGAGGTGAGTGGCGAACTCGCCGCGAATGATCGAGTGGTGGCAGCGGGGGCCCATCGTGTCAGCGCTGATATGCGTGTAACACCATGGGAAAAGGAACAGGGGCTATAAGATGGTTGATTACTTCTTACGCCACCGGGCCGCTAGCTATTTAATGACCGTGGTACTGCTCTTCGGCGGGGCGCTTGCTTTCACTGGCATGGGGCAGCTTGAGTTTCCTGAATTTACCATTCGTAATGCACTGGTTACTACCCAGTATCCTGGTGCAACGCCAGAAGAGGTGGAGCAGGAAGTCACCTCGACACTGGAAGAAGCCATTCAGGAAATGCCCGCAATTAAACGCATCAGTTCGGTGAGTTCTAACGGGTTATCTCAAATCACCATCGAGCTGCAAAGCACAGTTCAAAACGATGAGCTGCAACAGCTGTGGGATTCATTACGCCGCAAAGTGGGCGATGCTCAGGCCGCCTTGCCACCAGGCGCTAGTCAGTCACGAGTTAACGACGATTTTGGCGATGTGTTCGGCTTGATGATTAACCTCACCGGTGATGGCTATGCCATGCCCGATTTGAAAAGCCAAGCTGAGTTTCTTAAGCGTGAGCTCGCCTTGGTCGACGGCGTTGAAAAGGTGTCGCTGGCGGGGGTAAGGGACGAGCGCATTTTTATTGAAGTCGACCGAGAGCGGCTACGTGCGCTGAACATTCCGCTAAGCTCACTCCAGCAATTACTGAATACGCAAAATGCCGTAGTGGACTCGGGGCACTTGAAGCAGGGAGGTCAGCGTTTCCGAGTAACGCCTTCGGGCAGTTCCGCTGATATTGATGATTTACGCGCGTTAATCGTTAGTGAAGGTAACGGCGAGCTGGTAAGACTGAGCGATATCGCAGAGGTTTCCCGCGGCTTGACCGAGCAACCGCAGCAGCTTTACCGCGATATGGGACGACCGGCTATTTCCCTGGGCATCTCGTTTGAAAGCGGCGTCAACGTGGTCGAAGTAGGTGCTCGACTTGAACAGCGGCTTGACGAACTGGAAGCGCGCACCCCGTTGGGTATGGAACTCAATGTGGTCTATGACCAGCCGAGCGTGGTGGATGAAGCAGTATCCGGTTTCTTAATCAGTCTGATCCAGGCGGTTGCCATCGTCATTGTGGTGCTCATGCTGTTTATGGGCTGGCGCAGCGGCCTACTAATGGGCTTTATTCTGCTGATTACCATTATTGGCACCTTTATGCTGATGCGCATTCACGGTTTGCAATTGGAAAAAATCTCGCTGGGGGCGCTGATTATCGCCTTGGGGATGCTGGTCGATAATGCCATTGTGGTCACTGAAGGCATGCTGGTCGGCCTAAAGCGTGGCCAAAGTATTCGTGAGTCAGCGCATCAGGTGGTTCGACAAAACGCATGGCCCCTGCTGGCTGCTACGCTGATCGCAGTTGCCGCATTCGCTCCAATTGGGCTGTCGCCAGATACCACCGGTGAATTTATCGGCTCGCTGTTTTATGTGTTGCTCTATTCACTGCTGCTAAGTTGGCTGACAGCGCTGACGCTTACGCCGTTCTATTTCAAGCTGCTGTTTCGCAATGTAGCGCCTAGCAGTACAGATGAAGACCCTTACCAAGGGGTGGTGTACCGTTTGTTTAGCCGCGTGATTGTGGCGGGTATTCGGCTGCGTTGGCTAACGCTGGGGCTGGTGATAGCTATATTGGCAGGCGCGGTTGTTGGCTTTGGCTCCGTCAAGAATGCCTTTTTCCCTGCCTCGAATACGCCCATCTTCTTTGTTGATTACCGCACCCCAGAAGGCACCGATATTCTGGAAACCCAACGGCGGGTGGCAGAGTTGGAAGAGGTGGTGATGGAGATGGAGGGGGTCCGTCATCTCACCACTGTGGTCGGCGGCGGTGCCCAGCGCTTTACCTTGACCTATGCGCCGGAAGACCGCTATGCCAGCTATTCACAGCTAATTGTTGAAACCGATAACAAAGCGATACAGCAAGCGCGCATGGCGGATATCGAAGCGGTACTTGAGCGTGATCACAGCGATATCGACTATAAAATTGCTCCGCTGGAAGTTGGTCCTGCCCCGAAAGCCAAGATCGAAGCAAGGTTTTACGGCAGCGACCCCGCCGTATTACGCCAGCTCGGTGATCAAGTCGCGGCACTGTTTAGTGATACGTCCGATATGGTCAGTGTTCGCACTAGCTGGCGTAACCGTGTTCAGGCCGTGGTGCCAATTTTTGCCGAAGACACCGCACGACGGCTGGGCGTTACCCGCGAGAACCTGGCGGCCACATTGGCGTTGAGCACTAGCGGTAGTCAGGTGGGTATCTACCGTGACGGCAGCGACTTGATTCCGATTGTCGCTAGAGCGATACCAGAGCAGCGCAACGATATCGATAACATCGGATCGCTTAACGTATGGAGCGCCGAACAGGGGCGTTACATCACGGCTGATCAAGTGATGCGTGATGTGACGACCGAGGTCGCTGACCCGCTGGTGATGCGCCGTGACCGCGAGCGCATGCTGGCAGTGTATGGCGAACCCGACCCGCTAAGCGGAGTGACGGCGGCTAGTGTATTGGCTCAGGTTCGACCTCAAGTAGAGGCGCTTGAATTGCCACCCGGTTATCGGCTTGAGTGGGGCGGTGAATTTGAGACTGCCGGTGAAGCTCAGAGTGGCCTATTTGCATCGTTGCCGCTTGGCTTGGTGATGATGTTTATTATCACGGTGGTGTTGTTTAATAACTTCCGTCAGCCGCTGGCGATCTGGTTTTTGGTGCCGTTGACCATTGTCGGCGTAGTGGCCGCGTTACTGCTAACCGGGCTGCCTTTCTCGTTTATGGCGCTGCTGGGCACGCTGAGTTTGATCGGGATGGTGATTAAGAATGCTATTGTTCTGGTAGAAGAGATCAATGTGCAACTGCCGTTGCACAAAGATCGCTATCACGCCGTGGTGCGCGCCGCCATTAGTCGCGTGCGCCCCGTTTCAATGGCTGCGCTAACCACCATGCTGGGTCTGATTCCGTTGATTAGTGATGCATTCTTCGCCAGCATGGCGGTTGCGCTGATCGGCGGGCTTGGTGTTGCCACGCTGCTTACTCTTATCGTGCTACCGGTGATCTATTGCGTGCTTTACCAGATCAAGATCCATGAGGATTCATCGAGCACTTAATTCAGCGCAGCAGCGACCTCTTCAATTTGTAGCGCTAAGCTTTGTAGGCCGCCACCGGAGAGGTACCACAGAGCCGGGGTTAGCATCACTAGCTGGGGGGTAGTACCAGCCTCGGCTAGTGTTTGGCGCAGTTGGTCGGCATCCGCAGGTTCATTGCCAATGGCGGCGCTGCGATCAATGACCAGCAAAACGTCTGGTTTGATGTCGGCAATGGCATCAGCAGAAAGCGGTGTAAAGGTGCGCTCACCACGGGTTTCTGAGATCACACTCTCTGGCATGCTGAGCGCTTCCACGCCTAGCACATCGTGAACGACGGGATGTTGGTTAAGCATCAGGTTGCCGCCGTTGTGAGTGACGACCAGTGTCCTGGGGGCATTGCTGAGTGCTTCGCGTAGCGCGTCAATCTCTGTGTGGAGCGTTGCAAGTGCCTCATCAGCTTCACTTTCCGCCTCAAATTGGCTGGCGAGCTCACGCACGTTGTCGTCAAACGCCGCGAGGTAATTATCGCCTTGCAAACTGGTGTTAAGTAGCGGAGCAATATCACCAAGTGCTTCTTCCCAATCGCCCTGGCGGCCAGTGTAGAGAATCAGGCTAGGCTCGCTAGCGCTGATGGCCTCCATGTCCGGTGAGCGCAGGCCACCAATATCGCTATAACGGTCGCTAGCGTATTGCTCTAGGTAGGTGGGCAGGCTCTGCTTGGGGACGCCAACCACCTGCTCGCTTAAGCCCAGCGCGTCTAGCGTATCTAGGCTGCCTAAGTCGAAGGTGGCGATGCGCTGTTCGGCATGAGCGTTTACGCTGATGGCTGAAAACAGTACGGCTGTGGCGAATGTAGGAACGAATTTAGTGGCAAAAGAGGTAGGCTTCATCGTAGCTCCTTTTATGAGAAAATGTTTTATATGCGATGGTTTCTCATATTCTCAAAAGAAGAGGCGCTATGTCGCCTTTTTATAACGGAACAAACTGTTGCGCAAAGTGACCGCCCTCACAGAGGAGGGCGGTGCTATTCGCGAAGACTAGGTCGTGATGAGGCGTTTATGGGACACGCTTATGAAGCGACACGGAAGGGGTTACGAGGGTCGTTGTCCCAGGCCAAGAATGGTTTGCCGGTTTCTTGAGGCACCATGGTGATGCAATTCTCCACTGGACAGGTGATTTGGCATAAGTTGCAGCCAACGCACTCGTCTTCGATTACCTCGTAACGGCGTGCGCCATCTTGCTCGGTGAGCTTGGCAATCGACTGGTGGGAGGTATCCTCGCAAGCGATATAGCAGCGACCGCACTCAATGCACAGGTCCTGATCAATCTTGGCAATGGTTTTAAAGTTGATGTCCAGGTGTTTCCAGTCGATGGTTTGGGGCACGGCTTTGCGCGAGAACGATTCAATAGAGTCGTAGCCTTTTTCTGCCATCCAGCGTGAAAGGCCATCTTTCATCTCTTCTACAATGCGAAAACCGTTGAGCATTGCAGCGGTACATACCTGCACGCTGCCTGCTCCCAGAGTGATAAATTCTGCCGCATCCCGCCATGTAGAAATGCCGCCGATGCCGGAAATCGGCAGCGTTGGCGTTGCCGGGTCGCGGGCAATCTCTGCCACCATATTCATCGCGATAGGCTTCACGGCGCTGCCACAGTAGCCACCGTGGGTACTCTGATGGCCTACCGTGGGTTTGGCGACCATATTGTCCAGGTCGATGCTAGTGATCGAGTTGATGGTGTTGATCAGCGATACCGCGTCGGCGCCACCCCGTAGCGCGGCTTGGGCACCCACTCGAATGTCGGTGATGTTGGGGGTGAGTTTTACGATCACCGGCTTTGAGTAGTGCTTCTTACACCAGTAAGCAACTTTTTCGATCAGGTCGGGATTTTGGCCGACCGCTGCCCCCATGCCGCGTTCCGGCATGCCGTGAGGGCAGCCCAGGTTGAGCTCAATGCCATCTGCGCCAGTTGCTTCCACGAGTGGCAAAATATAGGCCCAAGCGTCTTCGTTACAGGGCACCATGATAGAGACAATCAGCGCTCGGTCGGGCCAGTCTTTTTTCACCTGGGTGATTTCTTGAAGGTTGATCTCCAGCGAGCGATCGGTAATCAGCTCGATATTGTTGAAGCCGATCACCTCGCGGTTTTTGCCATAGTGCGCAGAGTAACGTGAAGAGACATTCACTGCTGGTGGCTCTTCACCAAGGGTTTTCCAGACGACGCCGCCCCAACCCGCTTCATAGGCGCGTATTACGTTATAGGCTTTATCGGTAGGCGGGGCTGAGGCTAGCCAGAACGGGTTGGGGGCTTTGATGCCTGCAAAATTCACCGACAGGTCAATGCCGTTTACTACGCTGTCGCCGCTGTTTTTGTTGCCTAGTGGTGTGAAGGGAAGTGTGTTCATGCGGCCTCCTGCTTGGCGGCAAGCGCTTGGTGAATGGCATGGGCAGCTAGTTTGCCGTGTTGAACGGCTTGAACAGTAAGATCTTGGCCGGGGTTCACGCAGTCGCCACCCGCGTAAACATTGGGCATTGAGGTGCGGAAGAAAGCATCAACTTGGATACGTTCGCCGTCGCGGGCAAGCTCTCTGGCGGCTTCATCCGTCAGGCTAGCGCTATCGAAGTCTTGGCCAATCGCCTTAAAGATGGCGTCGGCGGCAAGGTCGAATGTTTCACCAGTGGGTGTTAACTGACCAGCCCGATCGTGGGTCTTGGCAAAACGCATACCCGCCACGCGCCCTTGGTCATCCAATAAAATTTCGTCTGGCTGAGCCCACGTCACCATGCGCACGCCGTTCGCTTTGGCAATTTCTTGCTCATGATCGGTAGCAGACATCGCCTCTGTGCCGCGGCGGTAGACCAGCGTTACCTCTGTCGCGCCAAGCCGGGTCATTTGGGTCGCCATATCAATGGCGGTATTGCCTGCACCGATCACAATGCAGCGCTTAGCGACAGGTAAACTCCCAAGGTCTTTGGTTTGGCGCAGGGTTTTAATGTAGTCAACGGCAGGCATCAAGCCGGGAGCATCATCCCCCGTGAGTCCTAGGGCACGGCTGGCACCAAGACCCAAGCCGAGGAAAACGCTATCGAACTGCTGGTGCAGCGTCGCAAGCGACAAATTATCACCGAGGCGCTGGCCGTACTGAAGCTCAATGCCGCCTATTTCTAATAGAAACTCTACTTCTTTACGGGCGAAATCATCAGTCATCTTATAGCGGGCGATACCGTACTCATTTAGCCCGCCGGGTTTTTGTTCGGCCTCAAAAATGGTCACTTGATGGCCTAGCATTGCCAAGCGGTGGGCACAGGAAAGGCCGGCGGGCCCCGCGCCTACCACGGCGATATGGCGGCCGCTGTTAGCCGCCCGCTTGAATGGGTGGCTTTCGAACTGCATATGGTCAGTGGCGTGGCGTTGCAGCAGGCCAATTAGCACTGGCTGGCACTCTGCATCATGGTTGCGCACACAGCTACGCTCGCAGAGGATTTCAGTGGGGCACACCCGGGCGCAGCTGCCGCCAAGAATGTTGGCTTCCAGTATGGTTTCTGCTGCGCCATTAATGTTGTTTTCGCTGATCTGACGAATAAAGCTGGGGATATCAATATCCGATGGACAGGCCTCAACGCAAGGGGCGTCGAAACAGTACAAGCAGCGCTGGCTTTCGATCATTGCTTGACGGTGGGTTAACGGTGGATGGAGATCGGTAAAGTTGCTTGCCAGTGTCGGTGGGTCGTAGGTGCCGACCTCTTGTGCGCTAGGCAGGTGGTCAAGTGAGTGGTTCACGGTCATCTCTCCTGTTGGATTTTTTCTTTTCATGAGGAGCTGTTCAGCGCATTACGGCTACCGGCGCATTTAATTCGGCACGTTTAGCCAGTAGCTCAAACACACCTGGGTAGGCGGGGCGTTTTAAGTAGCGCCCAGCACCCCGCTCGGCGTGCAGTTCACCGTCTCGCCATACCCATTTCCCTTGGCTAATCGTGTGGCGAGCAATGCCGCGCACCGTTTTGCCCTCGAAAATGTTGAAGTCGACATTTTGATGATGAGTTTTTGCGGAGATCGTATGTGTGCCATTAGGGTCCCACACCACAATATCGGCATCGGCGCCCACTTGGATGGCTCCTTTACGAGGGTAGAGGTTGAAAATTTTGGCGGTATTGGTAGATGTCACCGCGACAAACTCCTGGGGCGAGAGCTTGCCGCTGTTAACGCCTGCGTCCCATATCACGGCAAGGCGATCTTCTACCCCGGCGGTGCCGTTAGGGATTTTAGTGAAGTCATCTTTGCCTGCGGCTTTCTGTTCTTCGCAGAAGCAGCAGTGGTCAGTGGCGGTGGTTTGCAAATTGCCGGACTGCAGGCCATGCCAAAGTGCTTCCTGATGCCCTTTGGGGCGGAAGGGGGGGCTCATTACGTGGGCCGCGGCGGTTGCCCAGTCGGAATGCTGGTAAACGCTGTCATCAATGAGTAAGTGTCCTGCCAGGCACTCGCCGAATACTGGGTGACCTTGCTGGCGGGCATAGGCAATTTCATCGACGGCGTCTTTGGTGGATACATGTACCAGGTAAACCGGCGCGCCTAGCGTGCTGGCAATTCGAATCGCTCGGCTGGCGGCTTCGCCCTCTACTTGGGGCGGGCGGGAAAGTGGGTGAGCTTCCGGCCCGGTAATGCCCTGGGCCAGTAGCTTCTGCTGCATGTGGTAAACCAGTTCGCCGTTTTCGGCGTGTACCGTAGGTACCGCGCCCAGTTCAAGGCATCGGGAAAAGCTTTCCACCAATATGTCATCAGTGGCCATAATCGCGCCCTTGTAGGCCATGAAGTGCTTGAAACTATTCACGCCGTGTTCGCGCACCAGGGTACCCATTTCCTCTTTGACGCTCTCATCCCACCAGGTGATTGCCACGTGGAAAGCGAAATCGGTAGCCGCTTTTTCCGCCCACCCTTGCCACGTCTCAAAGGCTTCTAAGAGTGATTGGCCTGGGCTTGGAATGACAAAGTCGATAATCGTCGTGGTACCACCCGCCATCGCGGCGGCGGTGCCGGTGTAAAAATCTTCGCTGGCCACTGCGCCCATAAACGGCATTTGCATATGGGTATGGGGGTCAATGCCACCGGGCATTACCAACTGATTGCTAGCGTCAATAATGTCGCAGTTATCGGGGAGGTCCAAGTCGGTGCCGATGGCGTGGATTTTTCCGTCGACGCACAGCACATCGGCGCGGTAAGTATCGGCATGGGTGACGACGGTGCCGCCTTTGATCAATAAACTCATCATGAAGTCCTCGTATGATTCATCAACAGGGCTACTCACCATCAGTGAGGCGGGTGTAGGCATCGGGGCGGCGATCACGGAAGAACTGCCAGTTATTGCGCACCTCACGCACCATGTCTAAATCAATTTCATGCACTAGCAGCTCGTCTTCCGTTTCGCTGGCCTGGGCTTCGATTTTGCCGCGGGGGTTGACGATATAGCTGGAGCCGTAGAAGTCACCGATATTCCAGGGCGCTTCTGTACCCACGCGGTTGATAGCGGCAATGAAGCAACCGTTAGCCGCAGCGGAAGCAGGCTGCTCAAGCTCCCATAGGTACTGGGAAAGCCCTGCTACGGTAGCGGAAGGGTTGAAGATTACCTCAGCGCCGTTAAGCGCCAGTGCACGCCAGCCTTCAGGGAAGTGGCGGTCATAGCAGATATACACACCAATTTTGCCGTAGGCAGTGTCGAAGACCGGCCAGTTTGATTTGCCCGGTTTGAAGAAGAATTTCTCCCAAAATCCGGCCACTTGAGGGATATGAGTTTTATGATATTTGCCGAGGTAGCTACCGTCGGCGTCAAACACGGCGGCGGTGTTGTAGTAAACGCCGGTCTCTGTTTCTTCATACACGGGCACGATAATGACCATGCGGTGTTCGGCAGCCAGTTTTTGCATCATCTGACAGCTGGGGCCTTCTGGAACCCGCTCAGCGGCGGCATACCATTTGCCATCTTGGCTTGGGCAGAAGTACGGCTGGTTAAAGACTTCTTGAAAACATAGTACTTGCACACCCTGTTCGGCGGCCTGCTGAATCATCGGTAGGTGTGCTTCGTTCATCGCATCGCGGATCGCCGCGGGGTCTAAATCGGTGCTGGTTTTGAGCCCCATTTGAATTAAGCCAATTTTCATTTTCTGCATAGAACATGCCCTCTCAAGTCATACGCGCCAACCGCATGCATACGCATGTCGGTACGTTACTGGTCAAGTAACAAGTGTGTGATTACGTGGCGTGCAGTGGTGTCTTATTGTTGTTCAAAAAGTTGTCTTGATTGACAGCTTTTTGAACATAGTCCTTTGTGAGGTGTTGTTTCAAGTGTTTTTTAATAATTTTAATTCGCTGCTTTAACTCTTTGATTTATTAATATTTTTATTGTTTTTAGTGATGGGTTTTCTAAGTTGGTGAAGTTTTGTTCGATGTTGGTGATGTTTGTTTTTTCTTTTAAAACATATGGTTGTGTTTATTTTTTTGAGTTTTGATATTTTTTGCGCATCTTTTTGGTGCGTATTTTATTTAAATGGCTACGCTTATTAATGGCTTTTAAGACCTGAAAGGCGAATAACAATAATCACGCTATAAGTATGTGTATGTCTGCCTAGTAAGTCAGCTTTTCGATCAATGGGTTAGTGTTTGTGATTTTGTTTTAGGCACGCTTATTGCTCTTGAAAGACTGAAACCATGAACTTACTGGGCTACAGCACTGCTGAGGAGACTATATGACTGGCTCAACATCCCGAATGGTAGACAGAGAGGGGTTAATTGAACTCGATGTAGGCAAAGACGTAGGTGATAGTCCTCGTTTCAATAAAGATATTGCGCCCACTCAGGCGAGTGAGCGCACTTGGAGCAAATGGAACATTGCGGCACTTTGGGTGGGGATGTCGATTTGTGTACCGACCTACACCTTGGGTGGTGTGTTAACCGCCTACTTTGGCCTGAGTGTGGGCGAAGCGCTTTTTGCCATTTTTCTAGCCAACGTGATCGTCCTGATTCCGCTCACTCTAAATGCTTTTCCGGGCACTAAATTTGGTATTCCTTTCCCAGTTGTGCTGCGATCGTCATTTGGTATTTTAGGCTCTAACGTGCCTTGTTTGGTGCGGGCTCTCGTAGGCTGTGGCTGGTTTGGCATTCAAACGATGTTTGGTGGCTTGGCTATTCATCTTCTGTTATCCGAACTGGTCCCCGCTTGGGCTGCGCTGGGTGGGGTAGGTGAAGTCATTGGCTTTTTTGTCTTCGGCGCAATGAATCTTTTTGTGGTCATTCGTGGGGCTGAGTCGATCAAGTGGCTGGAAACCCTAGCGGCGCCGTTGTTGCTTGCTGTGGGGATTGGATTAATGATGTGGGCATGGCCGCACATGTCGATGACTGAGTTATTAGCGCAACCGCCCTCGCGCCCAGAAGGAGCATCAGTATATGGCTACTTCTTTGCAGGATTAACTGCGATGGTGGGATTTTGGGCGACGTTGTCGCTGAACATTCCTGATTTCAGCCGGTTTGCCAAAAGCCAAAAAGATCAAATTGTTGGCCAAGTGATTGGGTTGCCGCTGACAATGTTCTTCTTTGCAGCGTTGGGCGTTGTATTAACGGCGGCGTCTGAGTCGCTAGTGGGCCAGACGGTTGCTGACCCAGTACGTTTGATTGGCTATATCGAAAGCCCTTTCTGGGTAGTGCTTGCCATGTTGCTAATCATTATTGCCACTATTTCCACCAATACCGCTTCGAATATTGTTTCTCCCACGAATGACTTCCAGAATATTGCCCCAAAACTGATTAACCAAACCCGCGGTGTGCTTATGACCGGAGCGGTGGGTGTTTTGTTGATGGGCTACGACCTTTTGCAGAAAGCGGGTCTCATTGCTCAAGGGGTGTCGCTTGAGCAGATGTATTCAAACTGGCTGCTGGGATACTCCAGCCTGCTTGGCCCCATCGCAGGCATCATGGCAGTGGACTATTTCCTAATTAAAAAGCAGCGTTTAGATGTGCCTAGCTTATATATGGATAACCGTGCTTATCCTGCGGTCAATGTGGCGGGTTTTATCGCGTTCGGCGTGCCGGTGGCACTGACGCTAATCTCGCTGTTAACCGGCACCATGAACTGGTTCTATGACTATGGCTGGTTTACCGGCTCTGCGCTTGGCGCGATTGTTTATTACGCCGCAAGCCACGTTTTAACATCATCTTCTCAGGTAGGGCCCGCGCCACACATGGCCAGCGAGACGGCAAAGCTGCCATAAACTCGTTATAAGTAAACGCCATTAATAATCAAAGCTCGGCACTTAGCCGAGCTTTGATTATTTTGTGCTTGGCATAACCAGGTGAGCTATTTTGCGCCTTTAACAAATCCTAAAAATGCATCGACCACCCGGTTGGGGCGGCGATCATGGCGAGTGATTAGCACAAACGGAATCTGATAACGTTGGGTACCCGGCTGAATGGCGCGCATCTTATGGGCATTAACCCATTGAGCGGCAACATGTTCAGGAAGAAAACCGATAAACCGTCCAGTGAGAATCAAAAACGCAGCGCCCTCCCGGTCAGAGGCAGAGGCTTGTAAATTTAACGCATCATGTGCTTTACGCGCATCGCTGGGGAGTGGATAGCGAGGCGTTATCGCTGGATAAGTGGCAATCTGTTCAAATGTGAATGCGTCATCAGTTGCATTAAACAGCGGGTGGCCAGCGGCGCAGTAAAGAAACGAAGGCTCCTCGTACAACAGGTGCGTTTCTAAGCTGGAGGGTAAGTTAACCGCGGGCACAACGCCGACATGCAAGTGGCCATCCATGACGCTTCGAATAACGGCATCTGAAGGCTCCATGTGAATATTAACGGTGACCTCATGATTTGGCGCGGTCAGCTCGGCGAGCGCATGGGTAACATGCATAGCAGGCAAGGTGACCAAGTTATCGGTGATACCGATATTCAGTTCGCCCTTGATAGTATGATGTAATGCGTTTACATCGCTTTTAAAGGCTTCGAGCGCGGCCAGTAGTGTCAAACCTGCTTGGTAAATTTCCTTGCCTTCTTCGGTTAAACTAAAGCCGCCTCGGCCACGCTGGCATAGCGAAAAGCCTAGCCTACCTTCTAAATCATTCATGTGTTGGCTAATGGCTGAACGGCTGATGCCTAAAGCGGTTTCCGCAGCGGTGAAACCACCGCACTCCACGACCGTTTTAAAAATACGCACTAAGCGTACTTCGTAGTCACTCATTTGGCCTAACGATGCCATGACAGCCTCTTATTGAGTAAAATAACGACTTTTATGAGCTTTTTGCTGAAAATAGATATACATCAAAAACAAGCCGCGCCACTATTTAAAACCGCCTACGAGGAGCCGTTGTGGTCTATTTTTCACTATTCTTTTTATACTGTATCAGGTGTGCTGCGGGATATCTGAATAAGGCCTACATATAATGCTGCTACCTCGCAGTGATCGGGTAACTAACAAAAGCCAGGCAATGCCTGGCTTTCGGCGCCAAAAGCAGCGCGTTATTACGCTCTACATTTTGTCGTTATGTATGATGATTGCGCTGTTTGGCTGGTTGCTCAAAGGCCAATATCACCAAGAAGTCACTGCGGCTGAGTCCCGTGTGATTGCTCGTGCGAACGTGGTGTCAGAATGGGTAACAGGCATGTTTGGGCAGAGCAGCCAAGGTTTGTTTAGCCTGGCCGAGTTGCTCAATGTTCACCAAGAAAACTCTTTGGGGTTGGATGGTTTAGAGGCGGAAAGTGCAGTTGCCGTCCAACGAGCGCTCGACAATTTTACCGAGTACGTGCCGCTAATCTATAGTGTTAGTGTATTAGACCCTCATGGGCGCCCACGTTTAAGCAGTAACGCTAATCGAGATGTTGAGGAGGGGATTGGCGACAGCGTCTTTTTCAGCACCTTTCAACAAGGTGACCAAGACGAAATGATGACGCCGCTTATTTGGTCGGCAAGCAAGCAGCGTTTCTTTCTCTATCATGGCAGGCGTCTAGTGAATGACCAGGGCGACTTCGCTGGTGTGATTATGTCTCGTATCATGCCGCATATCCTCAATAGTGCGCTGCAGCAAATGCGAGTGTACGAAGGTGAGAGCATGGCACTGATAGATGAGAGTCTAAAAGTAGTTGCTCGGCACCCGGCTCCCCATGAAGGCAGGTTTATTGGTAGCCAGCTTGATGCGCCTGAGACACAGCAGTGGTTAAACAGCGGTAGTGTTACTCGGACATTAACCGCGATCTCGCCCCTTGACGGAAGTAAACGCTTATTTCACATGCAACGCATTAGTGACTATCCGGTATTTGTTGCTGTAGGTGTTGACCTTCATACGCTGATGGCTGGATGGCGCCAGCGTTTGCTGGTGTTATTGTTGGTCGTTGGTTTAATTACGCTGTTAGGGGCTTGGGGTGTTCGCCACTACTTAAACCGCCTTGCGTTAGCTTATCAACTACATGAGCGAATAAAAGAGCGAGAGCTAGCAAGAGCCGAAGCGCAAGCGCGTGGCGCACGTATGGATGCTTTAGTCCACTCGATTCAGGATTTGATTTTTGTATTTGATGTAGAAGGGCACTTTAGCTATATCCATGCGGCTTCCCCTGAGCAGCTGCTTGTTAAAAGCCAAGATGTGCTGGGAAAGCACTTTTCACAGGTCTTGCCAGCTCCTTTGGCTGGTGCATTTGCCGCCGTTTTTGAGCGAGTGCAGCAGTTGCATAAAGTAGAAAGATTTGAGTATCCGCTGACCATTGACGCGCAGCCACACCATTTTCATGCCACCGTGAGCCCGCTAATAAGTAGTGCTGGACAGTTTGAGGGAGTGTTATCGGTGAACCGTGATATTACCGAAGCGAAGCGCGCAGAAGTTGAGCTGCAGATTGCAGCGGCTGCTTTTCAAGCGCATCTAGGCATCATAGTGGCGGATGCACGGGGAGATATTTTAAAAGTTAATGAGACGTTTAAGCGTATAACCGGCTACAGCGAAGCTGAGGTGATCGGCAAGAACCCACGTATGTTTAGCTCTGGTCACCATAACGCAGCGTTTTATCGTCGCTTGTGGAAGCGGGTGATGACCACAGGAAGCTGGGAGGGCGAAATCTGGAATCAGCGCAAAAATGGTGAGCTGTTCCCTGAGTGGCTGACGATCAGTGCTGTTTACGATGCAGACGGTGTGCTGACTAACTACGTTGCCACCATGAGCGATATTAGTGAGCGCAAAGCCGCTGAGCAAGAGATCCACCAACTTGCGTTTTATGATCCATTAACAGGCTTCGCAAATCGACGTTTGTTTATGGACAGAATGGAGACAGCACTCAAAGAGCTAAACCGCCACCAGCGCTGTGGGGCGTTGCTGGTGATCGATATCGACCGTTTTAACCATATTAACGATACCCTGGGGCACCTTGCCGGCGATCAGTTGCTTCAGCGGGTTGCCCAGCGATTTGGCCAAATGTTGCGCGATACCGATACGTTGGCTCGCCTGGGGAGTGATGAATTTGCCGTGCTTATTGAAGACATCGATGGAAGCCCACGTCAGACACGTCGCTTAGCAGAGCATATTGCCCAGAAACTTCTGGTGGCGCTTGATGAGCCAGTTAATTTTTCTGAAGAACAGATCATGGTCACCGCATGCGTCGGGATTACGGTTGTGTCCGATAGCCAGCGAAGCGCCGAAGACTACCTTCAGCAAGTCGACATGGCTTTACTACAGGCGAAGGCGAGTGGGCGTCGTGCCATACGCTTTTTTGACCCTTCGATGCAAGCTGCGCTACTGGCAAGGGTTAAGCTTGAAGCCGACTTGCGGCAGGCATTAGAGAGTCATCAATGGCGTCTCTATTACCAACCTCAAGTTGATCGCTGTGGCCACTATACGGGCGTTGAGGCACTGCTACGCTGGCAGCATCCAGAGCGTGGCATGGTGTCACCTGGCGAGTTTATTCCGCTCTTAGAGAGCACCGGGCTGATTAATGAGATTGGCGAGTGGGTCATTGAAGAGGCGTGCCATCAGCTAGCTTGCTGGGCAGCAACGCCACACCTGCATGAGCTGACGATTTCGGTGAATATCAGCCCACTGCAGTTCCGCGATAGTGATTTCTTGTCTCGCTTACAGCAGGTCTTTGTGCGTACAAAGGCACCGCTTGAGCGCCTCAAACTTGAAGTTACCGAGTCGCTGTTTGTGGAAGCGCGCGACGATGCGCGTGACAAAATGCTGAGCCTGAAAGCCCAAGGCGTGCGTTTTTCTCTGGATGATTTTGGAACCGGTTATTCATCGCTGGCGTATCTTGCCCAGTTGCCACTTGATCAGCTTAAGATCGATCAGTCGTTTGTCCATCAAGTGTTAGAAAGCAGTGCTAATGCGGCCATTGTGGAAAGTACGATTGCCCTGGCAAAAAGCTTAAATCTTGATGTCATTGCCGAAGGCGTCGAATCAGAGAGTCAGAAAGCTTGGCTGCTAGCTCATGGCTGCCAAGCTTTTCAAGGTTATTTGTTTGGACGCCCTATGCCGGTAGACGCTATCGAGAAAACGTTTTTAGCTCAACAGCGCTCCTGATGATTGCAGTTCTGTCACTAAATTGGTGTGGGTATCAGCGTCATTGTCGGGGGTAATCACCTCAAGCCGCGAATCTTGCCGCCAGGCGCTATTGCCGAGACTAAGTGTTCCATCGGCTCGATTGAGCTGCTTCCAGCCCTGCTCGGTATGAAAGACGCCTTTTACTCGCGCAGATGCGGGAAACTCACTCAAGTGAGCGGCCAAACGATCAAGGTCAAAGCGTTCACTGGGATGCCAGCGAAGGCCTGTGCTGGTATATCCAAGGGCACTAGCCGTCTTGTGCTGAGGCTGACCAGGCGCAGGAGCCGTATCAAAAAAAGTGCCTTCCAGTGTCGGGGTTGCCATCATTTGGCGGTGCGTATCAGGAACAGCGGTATCTTCTTGTTGGGCACGGGTCTGGGCGCTGTTTAACAGCAGCGATAGCGGCATCGTGCCATGCTCACTGCGATGAACCCACTTGCGTGGTGGCCAGAGCTCCGTCACAAACCGCTGCGCATGTTCGTGTTGTTCGGCACTGGCCTGCTCGCCCATCGTAATGGCGATGGCATCGGCCATGGCCAACTGGTCTTGAAAGGTCTCGTGTTCACGGACCCGAGACTCATCTAACCGGCGCGGATCTAGGGTGGCAATAATATCGTGCACGGCGACAACATCTTGAAAGGCTTCGCCGCGCAGTAAATCGAGTAAGCCAGCTGGATGGCCAAGCCCCGAAGGCTCAATAATGACGCGGTCTGGTTTGTTACGGGCGAGCAAATTGACCAATGCAGCCTGTAGCACAAAGGCCAGCTGGCAACATAGGCAGCCACCGGGGAGACCTTTGACAACGACGTCGTCGCGCTGCTCAAACATCGCTTGATCAATGCCTATTTGGCCAAACTCATTGACTAAAATGGCCCACTTCTCATCCACAGGCTTTTGCTCGATTAGGCTGTGAATAAGCGTAGTTTTACCGCTGCCTAGAAAGCCCGTAATGATATGCACTGGCACACGAGTAGCTGACAACGTTTAACCCCCTGTCATATTCATAAAGCGCACCACCTGGACATCGCCATCGGTCGTAAAGTGATGGCGCTCGGGCTTGAGCGGCAAGGCATTAATAATGGCGGTTTTCAACGCCAGCATATTGCCAGGGTGTCGGCGTAGTACAGCACGTAAATCGACCGAGTGTTCATTGCCTAGGCAGAGCAGTAGACGGCCTTCAACGGTTACCCGTACGCGGTTGCAGCTATCGCAAAAGTTGTGACTATGGGGCGAAATAAAGCCAACCCGACTGCTGCTATCGGCCATTTTAAAATAGCGCGAAGGCCCAGGTGTGGTTTCCGTTGTGGGCATGAGCGGGTAGCGTGTCTCAATCAGTGCTTGAACGTCGTCACTAGAGTAAAAGGTCTCGGCTCGAGAGTGATCAGACACATCGCCCAGCGGCATCTCTTCGATAAAGCTGATATCTAGCTCTTCTTGGCGAGCGAACGTAACGAGGTCCAGCACTTCATCATCATTGCGCCCCTTTAGAATTACTGCGTTAAGCTTGATACGTGAAAAACCAGCTTCTTTAGCGGCGTGAATGCCGTCAATCACTTTCGCTAAATCACCTGTCCGAGTCAGCTGTTTGAAGCGCTTTGGGTCAAGGGAGTCAAGGCTGATATTGAGTCTGCGCAGCCCCCCTTGATAGAGCCGTTTGGCGTGTTTACGCAAACTGGCCCCGTTCGTGGTCATGGTGAAATCGTTGAGCCCCGGCAGCGCGCCAATGTCGTCCACAAGCTGCTCAATGCCATTACGTACTAGCGGCTCGCCCCCAGTTAAGCGGATTTTCTCAACGCCTAGCTCGGTAAACGCCTGAGCTACCATGGCGAGTTCTTCCAGCGTAAGCACCTTCGCTCTTGGCAGGAAGGTCATCTCTTCGCTCATGCAGTAAACGCAGCGGAAGTCGCAACGATCCGTCACGGAAATGCGTACATAGCTAACACGACGGCCGAAATCATCAATGAGTGTTTCAGCAATTGGTTGTTTAGTCATGGCCACCTCGTCAGTGGTTGAATGCAGACTGCGTCGCCTGGCTGGGCGCCTGCTTGATCATCACCTAGCTCAATCAGGCAGTTAGCAGCTACCATCGAGGTTAGAATCCCAGACCCCTGTGCTCCGGTACTACGTACTTGCAGCACACCGTGAGCATCGCTTGAATAAATGCCACGTATAAAATCGGTGCGCTTTAGGCGACTTTTTAGCGGAGTTTGGGTAATGGCTGTTAAACGCCTCGGTGGAACGGGAGATTGTTTTTGTAAACGTTCCAATAATGGCACTACGAATTGGCTAAAGGTTACCATGACCGCAACGGGGTTGCCGGGTAAGCCGACAAATGGCTTGCGCGATTCACCCAGCCAGCCGCAGGCCATGGGGCGCCCGGGGCGCAGCGCCACGCGCCAAAAAGCTAATTGGCCTAATGTTTCCAACGCTGCCCTGGTGTAATCGGCCTGGCCGACAGAAACGCCTCCACTGGTAATAACTAAATCACACTGCGTCGCCGCGCTAGCCAGGGCATTTTGAATGGTGGTGGGGTCATCAGGCAAAATGCCCAGATCCATCACTTCAGCACCCTGTTCGTTGAGCAGGCCCAGCAATGTAAAACGATTGGTGTCGTAAATGCCTGCGCTGGGCAGCGCTTCGCCAGGGGGAGTGACCTCATTTCCAGTAGAGAAAATCGCCACCTTTGGACGCCTGAAAACACAAACCTCACCATAGCCCAGTGAGGCGATTAACCCCAAGCAGGCGGCATCTAACCGCGTGCCAGCTACCAGTGCTACCTCGCCTAGGGCAATATCTTCCCCTGCTTGGCGCACATGCTGACCATGGCTAACTCGATCGGGAGAGTCAACGGTGACACTGCTGTTATGCTCGCTAAGCTGCTCGCGCATGATAATGGTGTCGGTGCCTGACGGTAACGGGGCACCCGTGGTAATGCGTACGCATTGGCCGAGAGGTACGCTGCCTTCAAACGCTTGTCCGGCAAAAGCATCGCCTGCAATCGGCCATTGGGTTTGATGAGGTTGCTCTCCTGGCCACGCCAGGGCGATACCATCCATGGCTGCATTGGTATTCTGTGGCACGTTAATTGGCGCAATGATATCGGTGGCTAAGCGTCTGCCATAAGCTTGGCTCAGCGCTACCGATTCTACCGCAACGGGCTGTTCAGCCAAGGGCAGTAGTGCCTCTCGCGCTGCGTCAACGCTGAGCATTTGCTCACCGAGTTCGAAGCACGACAGGCTCATGGTGTTTCCCTCGAGGCAGCGTTGTTAGCGACAGAGCCTAGCGTTAGCTCCAAACGAGCCTTTTCCTCTTCGGTATTGAGGTTGGCAAATGTTTCCGGGCAATCCGACATATCGACCTTGCACCATGAGTGGCGAGCGTACCAGCGGTCAATTTTACGTTCGCCCTCAGCCAGCGCATTCGCTAAGTCATCGGCAAGCGAGGTGCGCAGCAGTGCGACGACTGGGTGCAGGCGCTCGCCGTCAAACGCAACGGCGATATCGTGTTCACCACTCTCTGAGGTGATGCCTGCCACCATACGCGCCACTAGGTCATTAGGTAGGGCAGGTGAGTCGCAAGGGGCAACCAGTAGCCAGGGCGTTTTAGCAGCGCGCAGGCCACTATAAATGCCCATCAACGGGCCTTTAAAGCCGCCTTCCACGTCTTCAATAACCCGACTTGCAAACAGTGCATAGGCATCTGTATTGCGATTGGCGTTGATCAATAGTTCGGATACATGGCTATCAAAGCGTTGAGCCACATGGGCCACGAGCGGTAGTCCCGCGAAGGGTTCAAGGCCTTTGTCACGCCCACCCATACGGCGGCCTTCACCGCCCGCGAGAATCATGCCAGTGAGGGTTTGCGGGGTGATCATAGACCGGCCTCCTTAGACGTGCGCGCACTGAGTGGCTTGGCAGGAATGGCATCTAACGTTAGGCGGTTAGCTGTATTAATCGCCTGGAAGTGTTTGCCCTTAGCCCGAGCAATCAGCATCACGCCGAAGCGTTCCGCCAGCTCCACGCCTTTTTGGGTCACCCCAGAACGTGAAACCAGCACGCTGATCCCCATTTGCGCCACTTTCAACACCATTTCGGAAGTTAGGCGGCCAGTGGTATAGAAAATATCAGCACTACTGCTTTCGGCCTGGTTGAGCCACTGGTGGCCTGCCAGGGTATCCACCGCATTGTGACGCCCGACATCTTCAACGAAGTCGAGCACGCGGCTTTGCTGGCACAGCGCACAACCGTGTACTGCTCCCGCGCTGCGATAAGTCTCGTTGTAGGTATTCAAATTGGTTAGCAACTGATAAAGCGTTGATTGCGCCAGCGGTGTCTCAGGTAACGCAGAGAGCGATGTTTGTTCCAGTAATTTGCCGAACACGGTCCCCTGACCGCAACCCGTGGTGACGGTACGAGTACTCAGCCGGTTGTCTAAATCGTCAGGTAAATAATCGGTGACGACGGCGGCGGACTCCACCTCCCAATCCACCTGTACCGCCAATAAGTCTTCCGCGCGGCGCAGTAATCCCTGGTTGCGTAGATAGCCCACCACCAAGGCTTCAGGGTCATCGCCCAGCGTCATTAGCGTGACAATTTCACGCTTATTGAGATAAACCGTCAGCGCACGCTCTGCGGCGATGGCTTGTTGGCGGGAGTCGCCGTAAGCATCCAGCACATCGATTGTCGTCGTGGCCGGTAAGCGGGCTCGGCTTAACTGAAGGGCGGGCATCCGCAATCCTCGTTGGAACCTAGTGAAGAATCATGTAACGCATACATGTAAATTATAATAGTTGAGTAAAACACTCTGAGTTGACGATGATGGCGCTCAAAAGGCTTACTTGTCTACCCATTCAAGGTCTAAGGTGGTCTATCCGTATGAGTGATAATCTGCGCTCTTTGAGCATTACCTTGATGGCAGAGCCCAAGCAGGTGAGGGGCTTTACCTTAACACAATGGCGTATCGCCGAGCTGACGCCAGGTGAGCAAGGTGACTATGTGCTTAGCCTTCAACTGTCGATGACCGAGCGTGCGGCCTACCGCTTTAACCTTACGTCAGCAACCCCACGTCTTTTTGTTCGCGCTGGTTTTACCGGACAAGCGCCCAAGCCTGATGCTATTACTGCAAGCCAAGATGTTGCGGCGGGGTGGCTTGATGGTGAACAGCAGGTACTCGAAGCATCGATGCCGATGGCGATTCAGGTATGGTTGGAAAGCTATTTAGCGCGCCATGGTGAAGCGCCATCAGAAAAGCGCAAAAAGAAGCATAAGGGAGCCGGTCGGGCTAAAGACACCCCGACCAAGGAGCAGCCCCAGTGAGCAGGCTTGAACGCTGGTCACGTAAAAAGCGTGGCGTTGAAAGCAACGAAGCAGACGTAGCTTCAGAGAACCCTCCCAACGGCAGCGCAGAGCCGAAGTCAGAGCTAGGGCTAGAGGCCGATGCGCTAAGTGCTACTTCCAGCGATACTGAGTCGTTGGATGCAGAGGCTAGCGTTGATGACGCGCGTCCCCTTCCTGGCAGCTTGGATCACACTTTACCCGACCCTGATAGTTTACCGGCAGGCAGTGATTTCAGCGCGTTCATGGCACCTGGTGTTAGCGCTGCGCTGCGCCGTCGTGCCCTAAAAAGGCTATGGGCTACCGGTAACTACAACGTACGCGATGGGTTGGATGACTACGATGCTGATTATCGTCAGCAGCTTAAACCTATGGCCACTGAGCTGGCAGGCAAGCTTCGCCGCTGGGCAAACAAAGCGGAAGAGGCAGTCGATAGGCCAGCAGAAACAGCTGGTGAGAGTATCGCGGATGACGGAACTTCTACCCCACATGAAGACGTTAATGCTTGTATAAGCGAGAGTGGTTGCGCAACAACAGCGTCACTAGACGACCAGTCTGATTCATCTAACAGCAAGCTAGACGAACGTATTAAAAAGGAGTAAGTGTTTTTATAAACAGTTGGTTATGGTGATTTTTCTGATGATGCGTTGAGACGCTGATGCGCTTTAAAGTGGCGAAAAACGCGTAAGCACCATACGCTCAAGGTAGGGAAAGCGCTAAGATATGCCATTAAAGTAAATAACATAACTTTTAATTATAAAAAAAAGACTTTCTGACCGTGAGAATGCATGAACCAACGAATCCAACTGGCATCGGTAGATGACCAGGTTAACGTCACCGCCCGCGAAGCGGTACGCCAGCGTATCTCGTGGCCGGTTAACTTAACGCCTGCTAACGTGACTTATCACAGCCGCGGTCATGCGCTGTTGATGGGCAATTCACACGATGTTAGCCAAGCTGCCCGAGTGTTACAGGGGCGTGGCTTGGCATCGTTGACACTGCTAACAACGGATTCTACCGTTGATTTAGCGGCGGCCAACGAGCCTCTCATCTGCCAAACGCTAACCGATACCCAACAATCTCAACTGCGCATCACTGGTTATCTGGGTGCCTTTCGCGTTGAGGTAGCGCCCGCGAATGGCGACACACTCAATTTGGCTCAAGCACTGATTGAGCGTGATGTGTTTGACGTGGTGCTCGACTTAACGTCAGCAGCCATGTCGAAGGCCACTCATGAATGGGAAATCCCACCGCCGGGCTATGTGTGTCTGGATTGGCTAGCCCAAGAAGCGCGGCGCGGTGAAATTCTGGAAAGCGTTATTGAACTCGTTGGTGAATTCGATAAACCGCGTTACTTCCAGGTTAATAGTGATCTCTGCGCACACTCCGCGAGTGGCAACGTGGGCTGTACTCGCTGTTTGGATGTTTGCCCCGCAGATGCCATTTCCAGCATTCAAGGGCGCATTGAGTCGCGTATTGAGATTGACCCGTTCCTTTGCCAAGGGGTGGGCAGTTGTACCAGCGCTTGCCCAACTGGTGCGATTGAATTTCGCCTGCCGGAAACCCGTCGTCAGCAAGACACCTTAGCGACGTGGCTGGCCGCCTATCGCGAGGCGGGCGGCCAAGCGCCTGTGATGCGTTTTGTCACCCATGACTTTCTCGATGCTGAACGCCAAGCAGGTGCTGTTACGCCAGGCCATCTGCTTGATGTCCCGCTTGAAGAGCTGGGGGCTGCTGGCCACGATCAGTGGCTTACCGCGCTGGCGAACGGAGCTGCCGAGGTGCGTATTCAGTTGCACGATGGGATGCCGCCTCGTTTAACCACGTTCATCACCCACCAGGTTGCTCAAGCCCACGGCTTACTGGAAGCACTGGGGCATGATGCCGCGCGGATTAAACTGTTGCCGCCAGAGTCGGCGGTTGAACGCGATGCACTTCCCACGCTTACGCCATTAACCGATGCTGCGTTGACCTTTACCGATACCCATAAGCGCGCCCGCTTTAATCAAGTGCTCGCAACACTTGCAGCATTTGGAACGCCTAGTAATGACCGGCATAGCATGCCTGACGGGGCCGCTTATGGCGGCATTCAAGTTGATCGTGAAGCCTGCACGCTTTGTCATGCCTGCGTGAGTAATTGTCCGACGCCGGCACTGAAAGCAGGGGGCGATACACCCGCGCTAAGTTTCTTGGAGTCCGACTGTGTGCAGTGCGGGCTATGTGAACAGGCGTGCCCTGAAAGCGCGATTACGCTACTTCCTGGTTTTTTAGCGGCGCCGGAACGCGACACACGGCAAGTTTGTCACGAAGAGGCGGCCTTTGAGTGTATTGGCTGCGGCAAGCCGTTTGCCACTGCCAGTACGGTAGCGACCATCAAAGCGAAGCTGGCTAACCACCCCTATTTCGCGGGCGATGCACTCGCGCGGCTAGAAATGTGCGAGGACTGCCGGGTTAAAGATGTGTGGAAAACCATGATCCGTGACCCTGATGCGCAACTAAAGGTGTAAAGCAATGAGTGATGCAATGCCCACACTTAGCGATACAGACGCACTGCGGGCCGATATTTATCAGCTATTAGCTAGTTTGCTACGCCAGGCGCCCGACGGTGAGTTATTAGCGTGGCTAGCCAGTCTAGATATTGAGCAAGACGGCAGCCGATTGGCGGAGTGTTGGTCAGCGCTCTCAAATGCTGCTGGCCAAAGCAGTGTAGATAGCCTGCAGCGTGCCCACTTTCGTCTTCTGGTTGGCGTCATTCAGGGCGAGATAGTGCCTTATGCGTCTTGGTACCGAAACGGGGAATTAATGGAGGCAGCATTAGTTGCATTACGTCAGGACCTTCGCGCGCTGGGGTTTGAGCGTAGCGAGCATACCCGCGAGCCAGAAGATCATTTGGCTGCTATATGTGAGGTGATGGCAATGCTGATTACGTCCCAGAGCAGCGAGCAGAGCTACTTCTTCCAGCAACACATGGCTCCCTGGTCAACGCGTTGTTTTGACGACCTTACTAACGTAGACACTGTTTTTTACGCATCGCTTGGTCAGTTGGGCGGCGCGTTTATGGAAAGCGAGCAGGCAACGTTGAGCGAAAGAGCGGCCTATCAAGCGGTGCGGATTGTGGAGCCAACGACAACCGCAACCGGCGCGGCGCGCGACGTCACACCGTGAGTGGCAGTGCGCAGCGGTAAGCGAATAATAGGGCCAGCAGGCCATGCAGAAGAATAAGGGCATGATAGAGGAGAAACCCATGCACACGTCACACAACCCTGAGCGCCGCCGGTTTATGAAAACCGTTGGGCTAGGTACCGCCGCTGCCGGTGCGGCCGCTGCTGTAGGTCACGTCACGCTAGCTCAAGCCGATAACACCACGTCGATTGAGCCTAAAAAACAAACAACGAACTACCACGAAACTGACCATATTCGCGCGTACTATGCGTCGCTGCGTGATTGACGGCGAAATGCCAGGAGAACTGCCATGCGTCTAACTCGCAAAACCAATACTGCCAACGCTTCAGGGCTTGGAATCTCCCGTCGTCAATTTTTAAAGCGTAGTGGCGTCGCCACCGGTGGCGTAGCAGCTGCGGGCTTTATGGGCGCGCCGATGATGCAGCGCGCCGAGTCGGCGAATAAAACCCCTGTACTAGACTCACCCGTTGAGACCAAACGCACCATTTGTTCCCACTGTTCGGTGGGCTGTGGTGTCTATGCAGAAGTTCAAGAAGGCATTTGGACAAAACAAGAACCCGCGTTTGACCACCCGATTAACCGTGGTGCTCACTGTGCCAAAGGGGCCTCGCTACGCCAGCACGGTCACTCTACCCGTCGCCTAAAATACCCCATGAAGCTAGTGGCGGGTGAATGGCAGCGGCTGAGCTGGGACGATGCGGTTAATGAAATAGGCGATAAGCTGCTTGAACTGCGTGACGCCTATGGCCCAGACAGTGTTTACTGGCTTGGCTCGGCCAAGTTTAATAACGAGCAGGCGTACTTGATGCGCAAGCTGGCCTCCATGTGGGGCACCAACAACACAGATCACCAAGCACGAATTTGTCACTCCACCACCGTGGCAGGTGTTGCCAACACCTGGGGTTACGGTGCGATGACCAACTCGCTCAATGATATGCAGAACAGCAAGGCGATTCTGTTCATCGGCTCCAACCCGAGTGAAGCTCACCCGGTCGCAATGCAGCATATTCTCATCGCTAAAGAGCGTAATAACTGCGACATCATCGTCGCCGATCCGCGCTTTACGCGTACCGCAGCAAAAGCCAATAAGTACGTACGCCTGCGCCCTGGCTCGGACGTTGCTTATATCTGGGGGCTGTTGTGGCACATCTTTGAGAATGGCTGGGAAGACAGCGAATATATCAGCCAGCGTGTTTACGGTATGGATGAAGTGCGTGCCGAGGTGGCTCAGTTCACGCCAAGTGTCGTGGAAGACATTACAGGCGTACCGGAAGCGGACATGTTTGATGTGGCTAAACGGCTTGCTGACAATCGCCCGGGCTGCGTGGTCTGGTGTATGGGCGGTACCCAGCACACTACCGGTAATAACAACACTCGCGCGTACTGCATTCTAGAGCTGGCGCTGGGCAATATTGGTAAGTCCGGCGGTGGTGCCAACATTTTGCGGGGCCATGATAACGTGCAGGGGGCTACCGACCTCGGCCTTGGCTGTGACTCGTTACCCGGTTATTACGGGTTAGCTGAAGGCGCATGGCAGCACTGGTCCCAGGTGTGGGATGTCGACTATGAGTGGCTAAAAGGCCGCTTTGACGATACCGAGTATGCTGATGGAAAACCAATGTACTCCAGCGGTATTACCGTATCCCGCTGGGTAGATGGTGTACTGGAAGAGGATGAAAATATCTCCCAGCGCACCGCGCTAAAAGCGATGTTCTACTGGGGGCACGCGGTCAACTCGCAAACTCGCGGCGTGGAAATGCAAAAAGCCATGCAGAAGCTTGAGATGATGGTCATTGTTGACCCCTATCCCACGGTTGCCTCGGTAATGCACGACCGCGCTGATGGTGTTTATCTGCTGCCTGCGGCGACCCAGTTTGAAACTACTGGTAGCGTGACGGCCACCAACCGCTCTATTCAGTGGCGCGACAAAGTCATTGAGCCGCTATTTGAAGCAAAGCCTGATCACGAAATAATGTACCTATTTGCCAACAAGCTTGGCTTTGGTAACGAGTTCGTGAAGAACTTTGAGATGAACGGCAACGAGCCTCTGATTGAAGACGTGCTACGTGAAATCAATCGTGGCATGTGGACTGTTGGCTACACAGGTCAAAGCCCTGAGCGTCTCAAAGAGCACCAGAAAAACTGGCATACCTTCAGCTTTCAGAACTTACGCGCCCAAGGTGGCCCTGCCGACGGTGATTACTATGGGCTGCCGTGGCCGTGCTGGGGCACACCAGAGTTTAACCACCCTGGCTCACCCAACCTCTATGACACCAGCGTACCGGTAATGGAAGGCGGTATGGGTTTCCGGGCCCGTTTTGGTATTGAACGCGACGGCGTTAATTTGCTGGCGGAGGGCTCTGCGCCAGTAGATGGCGAGATTGATGACGGCTACCCCGAGTTTACCGACCAACTGCTCAAAGATCTCGGTTGGTGGGATGACCTGACTGACATTGAGAAAACCGCCGCTGAAGGTAAAAACTGGAAAACCGACCTCTCAGGCGGTATCCAGCGGGTGGCGATAGGTCGTGGTTGCGCGCCTTATGGCAACGCAAAAGCACGTGCCGTGGTATGGACCTTCCCAGATGCAGTGCCTAAACACCGCGAGCCGCTATATACCACTCGTCGCGACTTGGTCGGACGCTATCCCACCTGGGACGATTTTGACTCAATTATGCGTCTGCCCACGATGTACAAAACCATCCAGGATCGTGATAACAGCGCTGATTATCCGATTATTCTCACGTCGGGTCGATTGGTTGAATACGAGGGAGGCGGTGAAGAAACACGCTCTATGTCGTGGCTGGCCGAGCTACAGCAAGAGATGTTTGTCGAGATGAACCCCGCGGATGCTAATGATATTGGCGTACGTGATGGCGACGACGTATGGGTTGAGGGTGCAGAAGGTGGTCGAGTGAAGGTGAAAGCCTTGGTCACGCCCCGGGTTGATCGCAACGTTGCCTTTATGCCGTTCCACTTTGGCGGCATGTTCCAAGGCGAGAGCTTACGGGATCGTTATCCGGATGGGTCTGACCCGTACGTCATTGGTGAGGCGGCTAATACCGCCACCACCTATGGCTATGACCCGGTGACACTGATGCAGGAAACTAAGTGCACCATCTGCCGAATTGAGCGGGCTTAAGCCAATAACGTCTCGACCGACCTGACAGAACCCAGCGGGGGGAAATGCCCGCGCTGGTGAGAGGAGAATACCATGGCTCAAATGAAATTTATGTGTGACGCCGAGCGCTGTATCGAGTGCAACGGCTGTGTCACCGCCTGTAAAAATGCCAATGATGTGGAGTGGGGGATTCAGCGTCGCCGAGTGGTCACACTTAACGACGGCGAAGCGAATGAGATGTCGATTTCAGTGGCGTGTATGCACTGTGACGACGCGCCATGCATGGCGGTATGTCCGACTGACTGCTTCTATAAAACTGACGATGGCATCGTGCTGCACGATAAAGACCTGTGCATTGGTTGTGGCTACTGCCTGTATGCGTGCCCCTTTGGCGCACCGCAGTTCCCACAACAAAATGCATTTGGCGAGCGCGGAAAAATGGACAAATGCACATTCTGTGCAGGCGGCCCCGCCGAGAGCAAAGAGGAGGAGTACGAGAAGTACGGCTCCAATCGCATCGCCGAAGGCAAGCTACCGCTATGTGCGGAAATGTGCTCTACCAAAGCCCTGCTGGCTGGTGATGCGCAAGATGTTGCCGATATTTTTCGTCAGCGTGTCGTTCATCGTGGCCATAAAGATGGTGCTTGGTCGAATAACCCCCAGGCCAGCACTGACAACCTTGCCTACGATGCTGCCCGTAAAGGGTGAGGAGGCGTGTCATGACAACGATGACCACGACCACAATAACACCAGAGGCGCCTGCGCTAGCACTCTGGGGAAGGGCGTTTTTCCAGCGCTGTTGGCGTATCGGCATACTATTACTGCTGCTGGCTGCCAGCCTTGGCATGTCCCAGCTAGCGGTTGCCCAGGCTGACACTGACCGCGAGATGGTGACCGCGGCTCCTGGTATTAGTGCCGATCAGTGGCGTCAGGTGCGCAGTGGCGAAACAGGGCCTAACTACCGCGACTCGCGCTTTGACAGCACCTATAGTCTGATCAATTCGAGTGGCGAAACCTGGCGACAGATCCGAAACCGTTGGGTCTCGCCGTTTGGTTTGATTGCGATTGGTGGGATGATCGTGTTGATTGCGCTGTTCTACTTTATGGTTGGGCGCAAACATCTCGATGAGCCGCGCACAGGGCGTAAGCTTTTGCGCTGGTCGTTGCTAATGCGTTCGCTGCACTGGACTGTTGCCACCCTGTTTATCACCTTGGCATTAACAGGGTTGAACCTACTGTTTGGTAAGTTTGTGTTCCGCACGCTGTTTGGCGACGCCGTCTGGGCATGGATGATCTCAGCTTCCAAAGTGCTGCATAACTATCTTGGCCCGATATTCGGTGTGCTACTCGTTGTGCTGTTAATCAGCTTGCTGAAAGACAATATTCCTAAGAAGCATGATTGGGTATGGTTTAAAAAGGCCGGTGGATTAACAGGCAAGCACCATCCTGACGCGGGTTTTGCCAACGGTGGCGAAAAAGCGTGGTACTGGCTATTAGCCACTGCGGGCTTGGTGGTGATCGCGAGTGGTTTTGTGCTCGACTTCCCTAACTATGGTCAAGGTCGCGATACCATGCAGTGGGCCAACATCATCCATGCGGTGGGTGCGCTTGGGTTGACGGCTGTCGCGCTAGGCCATATCTATATTGGGACCATCGGTACGGAAGGCTCATTGGAAGGTATGACTACTGGCTATGTCGATGAAACCTGGGCCAAAGAGCACCACAATTTGTGGTACGAAGAGGTCAAAGATACCGCCATGAGCGAAGAAGAAATCGCGGCACACAAAACGGGTAGCAGCAGTAGCGATATTTCTGTTACCAAACCTGGCTAGCTGGGTTGCTTAATTGCCACTCGACACCGCCTTTGGGCGGTGTCTTTTGTTATGCTGCTCTAAAGCTACTTGATAAGAGGATCACCAATGTCAGCGTTTAATGAATTTGACCAAACGACGCGTACAGAGCTAGAAGCTGCCGCGTTTCGTCGTTTGTTACAGCATTTAGACGACAATAAGGATGTTCAAAACATCGACTTGATGATTCTGGCAGATTTTTGCCGCAACTGTTTATCGAAATGGTTGGTGTCTGCCGCTGAATCGCGCAATGAAGCTCTCAGCTACGAAGAAGCTCGAGAGTACGTATATGGCATGCCCTATAGTGAATGGAAGGAGCTTTATCAGCCGCCTGCGACTGCCGAACAGAAGGCTGCCTGGGAAGCGCACCATGCTAAAAAGCAAGCAGCCAAATAGAGATAACGCTAATGAGTGAGCCAATGGTACCTCTTAAAGTCGCCGTGCTGACGGTCTCTGATACACGAACGGATGAGACTGATCGCTCCGGCCAAGCGCTGGTGCAGCGTCTGACCGACGCTGGGCACAGCCTGGCGGAGAAGCGCATCGTGCCGGATGACGTCTACCAAATTCGTGCGATAGTCGCTCAGTGGATTGCCGATGCAAATGTACAGGTGGTGATTACCACGGGTGGTACAGGTTTTACTGGCCGAGACTCTACACCTGAAGCTATTTCGGTACTGCTGGATAAGCGTATTGAAGGCTTTGGCGAGCGTTTTCGCCAACTGAGCGGGGAAGAGATCGGTAGCTCTACTATTCAGAGCCGTTGTCTCGGCGGTCTAGCCAACGCTACGGTCGTGTTCTGTTTACCTGGTTCAACCGGCGCCTGCCGTACCGGATGGGACGGCATTCTGGCCGAGCAGTTGGATAGCCGTCATAAGCCTTGTAATTTCGCCAACCTGGTTATCCCAGGCCGGGGGCAGCATGGCTGAACTACAGCCAATAAGTGCCGCGCTTAAAGCGCTGCTGGCCGACGTAAGCTTTGTTGACACCGAGAGCGTTCCACTAGACGCTGCTGCTGGGCGCGTGCTGGCCGAATCCGTTACCGCTCAGTTGGACGTCCCGCCGTTTGATAATAGCGCAATGGATGGCTATGCACTGCGTGCCAATGATGCGGGCAAGTGGTTGCCTATCAGCCAGCGTATTGCGGCAGGCAGCCCTGCAGTGCCGCTGGCGGAAGGCAGTTGCGCACGGATTTTTACCGGCGGTGAGATCCCCCCAGGGGCCGACTGCGTGGTCATGCAGGAGCGCGTCGAAGTTGCGGATCATCAAGCTTTGATGCCTACCGACATACCCAGTGGAGACAACATTCGCCTTCAAGGGCGCGATGTGCGCCGAGGTCAACCACTGTTGGCGGCGGGCGAGAGGCTCGAAGCGGCGGCGTTGGGCCACTTGGCAGGCCAGGGCGTTACTGTGGTAAGTGTACGTCGCCGTCCTCGCGTTGCGCTGCTCTCGACGGGTGATGAGATTATTGATCCAGGCACGCCGTTAAAGCCAGGTCAGCTCTATAACTCCAATCGGCCGATGCTGAAGAGACTGTTAGAGACGTTTGGCGCGGAGGTGGTCCAGCTTGTGAGTGTGCCGGACGATTTCGGCCAGACCGTTGCGCTGCTCACAAACGCAGCGGCGGACGCCGATGTGGTGGTCAGTACGGGTGGTGTTAGCGTGGGTGAGGAAGACCATGTTAAAGCTGCGCTTGAGTCGCTGGGCCAGTTGGATATGTGGAAGCTGGCGATTCGCCCAGGGAAGCCGCTGGCGCTGGGCCGCTTGCCACGCGAAGACGGCAGTGAAGCGCGCTTTGTAGGACTGCCGGGTAACCCTGTTTCCGGGTTTGTGGGCGCGTGGTTGTTTTTACGACCGTTGATGGGGGCGTTACTGGGGTGTGCGACGTTGAGCGCCTTACCTACGCTGACGGCCTCCGCTAATTTCACTACTCAGACCGGCCCTCGCCAGCATTATATGCGTGTTGTGCTGCGTTTTAGCGAAGCGGGCATCATCGCCGATGCCTTTGAAGACCAAAACTCTGGCGTGCTGTCATCCTGTATTAGTGCAGATGCGTTAGCGGTGATTGATCCGCACCAGCAGGTAGACAAAGGCACGTTGATTCGCTGTTTATGGTTGCAGCGTTAGCGCTGCGCCATCGAATAACAAACGTACCGTTTGGTTAGCCATCGTCAAGCCTCGTAGGGCGGGGCTGACGTGGCGTGCGGCAATTAAAGAGGGTAATGGAAACAGCTCGGTTATCAGTGTGTTGGCTAAGACAACGTCGCCATTAACGCCTAGCTGCCAAGCGCCGTTGGCATCCTCAAGGGTTAGCCAGTGGGTAGGTGTGATACTCAACTGTGGCGCGTTAAGTAACAGGCACTCGGCATTCGCGCATCGCGGTAGGTGGCTCGATTTCGCTAACCCCGAGACGTGGCGCGCTTCGATGGCGGCGAGCGTATGGCCAGCACTAAATAGCACTAACGCAACGTGTGTCGCTGCGTCTAAGGAGTGGTCTGGCGCGCTAATGGCCATAGGCTTACCCTAAACCTTGTTGATAGGCGTTGAATAAAGCAGCTGGATCCAGCAGGGCAATGGCCGCGCTGCCTCCTTCAGAATCGTTTTTAGTCTCTTCTTTGCCACTTTCTGCTGGCGTTGCATCAGGTTGCCATAGGGCGCTCACATAAGGCATTAGCTGGCTGGCGAGAGTATCCGGTGCCGGTTTCAGGGCACTGACCGGGATGTCGCAAACATCCTCTAAACAGTCGATGCGAACGGCACTGCGAATGCCCGCGGCGGTTACGACTAACAGCATGCCCGTTTGCTCCGCAGGGGGGAGGCCGAGAAGTGCCTGTAGGGTCACTACCGATTCAATGTTGCCGCGCAAGTGAATCACACCTTCTGTGGAAGCAGGCAGCCCAGGCACGAAATAAACTGGCTGATCACCGTTCAGAATTTCATTGACCGCACTGCCTGGTAAAGCGAACCTTTGCCCTGCTAGGCGAAATAACACCAGCTGCTGGCAAGGTTCGTCCACGTCAATAATCGCGTCATCGCTACTCTGACGCGCTAGTGCCTCTTCGAGAGAGAGGGGCTGGTCGTCACGCTGTTGGTGAGGGGTGGTCATTGTTTTTTTACACCGGGTGGCTTCGGTTGTGCTTTCCTGTCTGCATCGTTCTCGTTATTCGTTACCACTTGGTTGCGCCCCTGCTGTTTAGCTAGATAAAGTGCCTGATCGGCGCTAATGAGTAACGCTTCAGTGGAAAGCTGGCTGGGGAAACTGCTAACACCTGCACTGAAGGTGCAGCGAAAGCGCTCTGCACCCGCATGAAAATCTACCTGTTCGAAATCGTGGCGCAGTTCGTCAATAAGTTCGGCTGCGCGCTGTGCGGTAACGCCCTTTAGTAATACGACAAACTCTTCACCGCCATAACGCCCGATGATATCGGATGCACGCAAGCGGGTTTTTAGCAGCCGTGCTAGCGTGATAATGACCTGGTCGCCTGCTAAATGGCCGTAGGTATCATTGACAGTTTTAAAATGGTCAATGTCGAGCATGGCCATAGCATGCTGGCTACTTTCACGATATGCCTGCGTGAGTGTTTTATCGATAAGGTCGGTTGTGGTGCTATGGTTATAAAGCCCTGTCATACTGTCCTGGGTCATCAGCGAGCGCAGTAAGTGTAGACGTTCGGCACGCAGCTTTACCGCAGATACGAGCTCGCCAGGGGTAACCGGCTTGGTAATAAAAGCTTCGACGCCCGCCGTCATCGCCAATAACTGTTTTTGGCTGTCTGTTTCGCTAGATAGATAAATAATGGGCAGGCCAATATGGGCGGATTGCTGGCGGATAATTGTCGCTAGCTCTTCACCTGAACACACCGGCATATACACATCAATTAACAGTAAGTCAGGGCTGAAGCGTTCTATGGCGCTCAGCGCGTCAGCAGGGTGATGCACCTGCTGAACAATCATACCGGCCTCTTCTAGTATCAATGAGTGGTAAGTTGCAGCATCAGGCTCATCATCGACTACCAACACACGCAGCGGTTCTTCATCTAAGGGGCTAGTGAGCTCGTCAATCACTAACATTAAGTCCAGCGGCTTAATGGGCTTGGTAAAGTAGCCATTACAACCAGCTCGAGCAGCGCTCAGTCGTGAATAAAAGTCACCGTGGGACGACAGTACGATGGCGGGTAATTGTTCCCCGATTAATTTATTGAGGCTGGTCAGCGTTTCAGTACCCGCAGTGTTACCTTGCGGAAACTGTACATCCATGATGATCGCGTCGGGGCGGCGGGTAATAACCGCATTAAAAAATGACGCTGTATCTTCAAAATGAACCACTTCATGGCCAAAGCAGCGAAGGTGATGTAGCAACTGGTCGACTTGGTCAGGCTCATCGTCGCATAAATAAATAAGCCGCTGACGTTGGCCGAGTGACTGTGGTGCTACTGATGGGAATTCGACGCTGTTAAGAGATGTCAGAAGGGATTGCTGACCATGCTGTGACTGTAAGTACTTAATCTCTTCATTGAGCTGCTGAAAAAGCTGATGAATTAGGCTGTTTATATCATTAACGGCCTGGTCATCAAGAGCATGGTCAGCGGAAGCAGAGGCTCCTTTGAGGAGCTCTTCACCTTGATCTGCCAACAGAGCAATCCGTTCAAAGCCCAATGAGCGTCCGGTACCTTTTAAGCTATGGAAAAAGCGGTGAAGTTCTGGGGCTAAGCGTGACCCTGCCTCAGTTGAAAGTCGGCTTTGTTGCCACTTTGTTGCGGTTTGCTGTAAACGTGCTGGTAGCTGCTCAATAAAGCGTTGGCGCAGCTGGTTCAGCTTTTGTTGCAATGTCGGGGCAGATGGTGACATCAGACTACCTGTTCATGTGGGCGAACGGTGCGCTGTAATGCAAATGGACAATGTTCAACTGTTGAGCGCTTGAGTCACGGCATTGCCTAACGTGGATTCTAGCTCCGCATCTTTTTGCAGGCAGGCGTTTAAACCAGGCGTCTGGATAAGGGTTGAGTTAGGCGAGTCACCTGTGAGCAAAATAAAAGGTAAGGTAACGTCTTGTTCACGCAACATTTCCAAGAACTCTATCCCATTGATGAGCGGCATATGCATATCGCTAACAATAAGCGCGATATTGTCCAAACTATCTAATAGCTGCGTGGCCTCCATGGCATCATTGGCCATGACCGTTGTATAGCCCTGGAACTCTAGCAGCGTTGCTGTCATTTCACAGGCCAACGGGTCGTCATCTACGACCAATATTTGCATGATTAACCTCCGTCATGGTGAGTACTTAGCCGAGTAGCGCTTTTAGCGTATCCACCAAGTTATTCTGATCAAAGCTGCCTTTGACAATATACGCGTCGGCGCCCACTTCAATGCCGCGACGACGGTCTGCTTCTTTTTCGCGTGATGTGATAATGATAATAGGCTTATAACGATAAATCTCATTTTCTCGCAGACTCGCAGTGAGCGCAAAGCCATCCATGACAGGCATCTCAACGTCGGTGAGCACTGCATCAAACGAGTCAGCCAGGGCTTTGTTCAAACCATCCCGGCCATTTTCTGCCAGGGTGACCTGATATCCCCAAGCTTCTAATACATCTTTTTCAATTTCCCGGGTATTTAGAGAGTCATCGACGACCAGTATACGATGTGTCTGTGGCGGTTGATCCGTTTTAGCGAGAGCTTTGGGAGCATAACGGCGCGAGTGTTCCAGCAGTGTCGGCACGTGTAATAGGCTAACCAGCGTATTGCGCCCTAGCGTAACCATGCCAGAAACCAGTGGTAGGTGGCGCAAGTGTGTGGGTAGCGGCTTGATTACCATATCGCGTTCATCCACCAAGGCATCAATAATTAGCGCAAGTTTTTGATGACGTTGATGTACGACAAGTAACAGTAAGTTGTCAGCATCAGTGGGTGTATAGGGAAGTTCCAATAGCTCCGCAAGTGAAACGACCGGTACGAACTCGTTACGCAGGATCAATGTTTTTTGCCCAGCAGCATCAATAAAATCCGTTGATGCATGCTCTACAAGCTCTGACACATAAGGTGCTGTTACACCTAGCGTGATAGCACCCACATTGATCAGCAGAACCCGCATCATGGCTAGCGATAAAGGTAGGCGCAGGGTAAAACAGGTGCCTTTGCCTGGGTGACTGGTTAACTGTAAATCACCGTTGAGTTCGTCAATCACCGTTCGCTTGACGACATCCATCCCCACGCCACGACCAGAAAAGTCGGTAATCAAGGGTTTGGTTGAGAACCCAGGTAAGAAAATAAGTTCTAAGGTTTCCTGCTCGGTTAGGGTGAGCAGCAGCTCTTCACTGAGTAATTGCTTGGCGAGCGCCTTATGCCGTACGGCCTCAAGGGAAATACCTGCGCCGTCATCACGCATTTCAATCACTACCCAGCTACCGTCTTGCCATGCCTCAAGTGATAGCTGCCCCCGTGACGGTTTGCCTGTTGCCTGCCGTTCAGCGGGTGTTTCCAGGCCATGGTCTAACGCATTCCGCAGTAGATGAATGAGCGGGTCTGATAGGCGATCTATCATCTGCCGGTCAAGTTCAATCTCACTGCCGTGAACACGGCAATTAACTTGTTTGCCTAGCGAATGGGCAAGGTCTCTGGCCATTTGGGATAAGGGGTCAAACACCACGCTCAGCGGTAGCATACGCATTTGCAGAGCCCGGTCATGAAGGTCGCTCATTAGACCGTCGTGGGAAAGCACACTGTCCTTCAGCTCGCGACTAAAAGCGTTAAAGGAGGCCTGCTGTTCTTTGGGTAACGAGGCGCCAAGGCTGTGTGCCTGCTCTACGAGTGAGTGCAGATGATGGTGGCCTGATAATACTTCTCCCATCAGACGAATAACGTCATCTAGGCGGTCAAGACGCACGCGTACCGTATCTGTTAAGCGCAGTTCTTGAGTCGGAGGTGCAGAACTTTTCATTGTCGATGGCGCAGCGCTGAGGGCTGCGCTCTCGGCTTTGTCGTCCTCGGACACGCTTGTTTTAGGCGAGGGCTCCGTGGGCTGCCTTCCCGCCGCAGCGTTTTCCAGGGCCTGGCAAAGCTGACCGTCGGCGTCCGTGAGCTCTGCTGGAGACGTACCTTGGGCAAGCTGGCTAACTAGGTCAGACAGCGCGTCCGTGGCTTGATTAAGCAGGCAGGTGACATCAGGTGTAGCGGTTTGTGTTCCATCGCGTAGTGCGCTGAGCAGCTCCTCTGTACTGTGAGCGATCGCCGTTATGGGCGTCAGCTTTAGCATGCGCGATGAGCCTTTAAGCGAATGTGCTGCACGAAACAGCTCATTGATACGCTCTTGATGGGAGTCGCCTTGCTCTAGGGCCTCAATGCCCTCCCTTAACCGGGGTAAGTGGTCTGATGCTTCTTCAATAAAGCGCTGAATAAAGCGTTTAATATCCAGTGCCATTACCCTACTCCCTGTGTCGTTGCTTGTGCGCCAAGGTAGCAAGTTGCCAAGAAGTAGGCATCCCCCGGAGGAATAGGCGGCGTAATGACACTCAATCCACCATCCGCCTGTTTTGACGCATCCAGTAGGCGAATAACCGCCGCATAGCCGCGATTACGTTGTCCAGGAGCATCGTTAAGCTCTCCTAGTCGAAAAAGCTCGGCTTGAAAAAAGTGAGCTGGCCAGCATTCCGGAGCAACGTAAATGGCGCGCTTAAAGTAGTCGTAAGCATCGGTAAAGTTTTGCTGCCAACGAGCGACTAAACCCGCCAGCAGTAACGCATCCACACTCCAAGGCTGCTGTGCTAAAAGGTCAGAAAGTAGCGCGGCTGCTTCTGAAAATGCGTTCTGGTTGAGTAAATGATGAGCTTGCTGCAAAGCCGCGTTAAACGATGTCAGCGGCTGCTTGTGCTCAGGTGCATTTTCTGCCGGTTGTGAAGGTGTCTTTGGTAACACCGGTGGGGTTTCTGACAACATCGCTGGGACTTCTGGCAACACTGGCGGGGCTTCTGGCAACCGCTCGTCGTTATAGTGTGATTCATCATTGGCAGGTAAAGCGCGGGGCAGCGTGCTCTCTTGAAAAAAGAACACCCCTTGAGCCTGATGCAGTTCCAAAATGCCCAGGTCGTTGCCTAATGTTTCAGTGACACCACACATCAACACTCCATGTGGTTTCAGTAGCTGCTTCAGGTGGCGTTGTATATCGCGCCGGGTCGATTCGTCAAAATAGATCGATACGTTACGAAATAGGATGACGTCGAAGGGGCCAAGCTGGTCAGCGTCTGGCTGTAATACATTGAATGAGCAAAAGGTGACCCAGTGGCGAAGCGCATCATCTATTTTGAAGCGTCGACCCTCTGGGCGAAAATAGCGGTGTTTAAGCGCAGGTTTCAGTGTCCGAAATGACATGCCGCTGTAAATGCCTTTTTGGGCTTTACTAAGAACCTGCTGATCAACATCTCCTCCCGTAATATGAAAGAGTTGCTTGGCGCGCTCTCCGTAGCGCTCAAACAGCGCAATAGCGACACTGTAAGGCTCTTCACCTGAAGAACATCCTGCACTGAAAATAGCCAATGGCTTACCTTCTTCAGCCAATCGGCGAGGAAGATAGGTATCGGCTAACCAGTGGAGTGCTTCAGGCTCCCGGTAGAAGTAGGTTTCGTTTACCGTTAACTGACTAATAAAGCGATCAAACATCGCTTCGTTTTGCTCTAGGTGCACAATGAGCTTTGAGGTATCGCTAATGTCGGTGTCGGCCTGAAGTGCCTCCACGGCTTTGACGAGCCGGGCTTCAGCGAGGCCATCCAAGTGCAAACCGCAGCGGCGATGCACCAGATCTTTGAATGGCGTCAGCGAGCTCATAGTGATTTCGTCCAGGTAGACAGCCGTTGCTCACGAGTCTCGCGAATGAGTCTGCCAGGAAGCTCATCAAGGGAAACAACATGCTGGATAACGCCGGCACTAACCGCTTCTTGGTTCATGCCATAAATCACCGAGCTGGCTTCGTTTTGGGCAAAGGTGCAGCCGCCCGATAAATGAATAGCGCGCATACCGCTAACGCCATCACGTCCCATACCCGTTAAAATCACCCCGATAGCCTCTGGACCATAAATATTCGCGACGCTCGTTAACAGAACATCGCAGTTGGGGTGGTAAAGCGAATGATCTGGGCTCTGCTGTAGTTGAAGGCGGTGAGATGGCGTGACACGCAAGTTGCGTTCCGATGGCGATAGATAAATACAGCCTGGCTTAAGCGGTTCACCATGCTGAGCAACGCAAACCGGCATTGCGCAGAGCGATGCCAGCCAGTGTGCCATGCCTTCAATAAAGCCATGGCTGATATGCTGGGCAATCACTATTGGTGCAGGAAAGTTGCTCGGCAGCTTGCTAAGTAGGTGGGCGAGTGCCTGCGGCCCACCGGTTGAGCAAGCAATGGCGATAATGCGCTGAAAAGCCTTCGGCCGATGATGGTGGTTAACCGGTGGCACGTTTACCGGCGCAACGGTCATGGTGGATGTTGACCGGCGCCGTAGGCGAGTAATAACGGCCACTCCTGAAAGGAGCCGGACGCGCGCGAGTAGTCGTTGTGCGTCTTCATCATCCAGGGTCGGCTTCTGGATCACTTCTAGCGCGCCAACATCAAGTGCTCGGTAGGCCGTTTCAGCATCAGAACGATCGCTTACCACCAGGATAGGAACCCCTTTGGTATGCATAATTTCTTCAATGGCGCTGAGGCCGTCCATGACCGGCATATTCAGATCCATTGTGATCAACTGCGGCGATAAACGGCGGGCAAGTTCCACTGCTTCGCGCCCGTTACTGGCCTCACCAACAATCTCAATATCGCCATCGCGGGTGAGGATGTCGCGCAGCACGTCACGTGCCAGTTGGCTGTCGTCCGCCATCACTACCCGAATTGCACTCATCGCAGCGTCCTCACGAGGGGCGTTGGTGGTTTGTTTCCTGGTGAGCCAAAGTAAACTCCTGCACCAGTGCATTTAGCTCTGCCGACATGTTGATCATATCTTGGCTGATCTCGGTAATACTGCGTACTGACTGTGCATTACGTGAGCTGGCTGTATCAATATCGCGTAAGGCAATAACCACCTGATTACTAGCAGTTTTCTGCTGTTGGGTTGACAATGATATTTGCTGCGCTGCGCTACTGGTTTGGCTCGCTGCTTTGAGTAGTGCATCCAGGTCTTGAGCGGTATTAATACTGACCTCAACGCCTTTCTCTATCGAAGATGCTCCCTTTTCAGAGGCGACAACTAAACGATTTATCGCATTTTGAATTTCTTCGGTATGGCCCTCTATCTCTTGTGTTGAGTCAGTAACGCTATCTGCCAAGCGACGTATTTCGTTTGCCACAACAGAAAAACGGCGACCTGACTCGCCCGCACTTGATGCCTCTAGGGCGGCATTAAACGCAATCAGTTTAGTTTGTGCAGCGAGAGTATTAATCAGCTCCATGACTTTGCTGATTTGTTTCGACTTAGCACCCAGTGCCATGATTTCTGCCAGGCTCTGTTCGCTGTCGCTGCGAATATCCTGCATTTTTGCCTGCAGCAGTTGCATCGCTGTGCTGCCTTTGCGGCTGCGCTCAAGCGTTTGGTTAGCTACTTCTACCACAGATTGCGAATGATCAGCGATTTGTGTGGATGAGGTTGAAAGCTCCTCCATGGTCGAGGTTATCTCAGCCACTGATGAGGCCATTTCTTCTACGGCGGCGGCCATCGTCTGGTTCGCTTCATGATTGATGTCCCCGCCTTGAATGCCCGACAACCCTGCCGTTTGCGCTAAACGATCAGCCACTTGAGTAAGTGCCAGTGCGTTGTTGGAGACCGCCATAATGGTTCGAGATAAGCGTGCTAGCAGCTCATTAGTCTGATTCGCTAAATCGCCAATTTCAGCCTGATCGTCGGTGTTTACGCGGCGGGATAAATCTAGGTTGTTGGTAATCTCTTTAAGCTGGCGTTGAAGACGAGTGAGAGGGCGAATCAAGCTGCCAGTCAGTGGGTATAACGTAATTAACCCACCTAAAAGGATCAAAAGTCCGAAGCTCGTCGATGCAAAGAATCGCTCTCTGATGGAGCTTAAATACTCCTCTTTAGACACTTCAATCATCAGGTAGCGCTGCAGTTCGGGCAACCAGAGCGTAGAAACTAAAAAAGTGTGATTATCACGTTGGATTTCGTGTACACGAAGTTCGTGTTCGTCTTGCAGCAGGCTGTCTGACTCCTGGCTTTGAAGAGCGGCAAGTGACGTCTCATCACTGCGAATAAGTAGTTCGCCTTCCGCATTGAGTAGCGCGGCGCGGCCGGTTTCGCCTAGCTGAAAGCCTTCAATTAGCTGTGCCAATCGAGAGAGATCGAGCCCTGCTCCAGCAACAATAATAGGGCGGCCATTGGGTGCTTGTTCACGGCTGCGGAAATTTAAAAAGACAAACGCCTCTTCTGTTGAAAAATTATCGCTGTCTAGGTTTAGGTTATAAGCAGCATCGCTGTCGGTAAACTGATAGTACCAGTCATCATCGCCGCCGGGTGCTTGTAGCCTGCGCTCGAGAAACTCTCCATTGCGGTACTGGAAGTAGTAGCCGCGCCCTTGATACTGAGCCGTGATAAATAACAGTTCAGTGTCGAGCTGTTCCATCAAGCGTGACAAATAGCGCATGATATCCGGCTGGTCGGTGTCTGGCATCCCGTCGCGTACCCACCGCTCAATGAAATAGCTGTCGGCTAGGCTTTCTGATAGCGCTAGTGCTGGACTCAACCTAAGCGTTAGGCGGGTAGCAAGGCCCTCTACCTGAGCAGGCAGCTCTACGTTTAGCAGGTTTTCCAAGCGCGCCTGGCTATGCGAACGAGCCTGCAGGTAGAGCGCTAGCAACATGGCCAGTGCCAATACCGTTCCAAATGAGACAAACAGTCGTAACCGTAATGGCAAGGATTTCCAACGCGCTGTCATTATCGCTTCTGCTCCAAGTTAACTGGTGACGCTAGTAGTAGGAAAGTGCTAACACTGATTGCTTAGCGTTAAATAACGTTACAAGAAGCCTATCATATGACGATTTCAGCGGCTTTTATGAAAGCTGTCCAGTTTTCTCATTAACGCTACACCACGCGACAGGCAAATGCTGTGGCAAAAGTGCTGCACTTTGCGATGGAATTAAGCGTGGTAGGGGGAAGCTAAAGTGACATTATTGTGACATGGTGCGCGCAGCTTGATCCGTATGGCCCACTCTTGAGATTTAGCTCATGAGAGTTAGCTCATGAGATTTAGCTTTTTGCTGAGGTAACGGTCGGGGGCAGGTTCTCTGCTCGTTGAGTTGCTTTTTCACCACCCCCGAAAGTTGGATAGAGTGTCCAACTTCCGGGGGGAAGTTCATCGGCGGGGCGCCGTTGTTTGTAAGTAGGTTATAGGGGCTAGGTCGCTCGGTAGGTATCTCCAAAGCGCTTACGCAGCTCATTTTTTTGCACTTTACCCATCGTATTGCGCGGCAGTTCATCAACAAAGAAAACCCGCTTGGGCTGCTTATACTTGGCAAGCCGTCCATCTAAATGGGTGATTACCTGCTCCTCTTCAAGCTGGTTTTTTCCAAGATCAGCACCTTGCTGGCGAACGACCACTGCGGTAACGCCCTCGCCAAAGTCAGGATGTGGTAGACCGATCACTGCGGATTCGGCGACTTGCTCAAGCTCATCGATCACCTGCTCCACCTCTTTGGGGTAGACGTTGTAGCCGCCGGAAATCACCAGATCCTTGTCGCGCCCCACAATATGCACATAGCCCTGTTCGTCGACCATGGCGAGATCGCCGGTAATGAAAAAGCCATCGTCTAATAGCTCTTCACGCGTCTTTTCGGGCATTCGCCAGTAGCCGATAAACACATTCGGGCCGCGAATCTGCAGCATGCCAATCTCGCCCAAAGGCACCTCATCGCCGCTTTCACGATTGGTAATGCGCATCTCCACACCGGGTAGCGGCATGCCCACGGTGCCTGCTCGGCGGGCGCCTTCATAGGGGTTGGAGAGATTCATATTGGTTTCGGTCATGCCGTAGCGTTCAAGAATCGCATGGCCTGTTTTGGCTTCAAATGCTTCGTGGGTCTCGGCGGTGAGTGGCGCAGAGCCGGAAACGAACAGCCGCATATGGGCAGTCGCTTCTGGGGTTAGTCGTTCGTCCTGAACCAGCCGGGTATAGAAGGTGGGAACGCCCATCATCACACTGCCATGGGGCAGCTCATCAAAAATCACATCCGCATCGAACTTGGGCAGGAATAGCATGCTGGCGCCCGCTATCAAGGTGACGTTGCAAGCGACGAATAAGCCGTGGGTGTGGAAGATTGGCAGCGCATGAATCAGCCGATCATCAGCGCTGAAGTGCCATGCTTTGGCCAGGGTCTCGGCGTTAGAGGCGAGGTTTGTGTGCGTTAGCATGGCGCCTTTGGAGCGCCCGGTGGTGCCCGATGTATAGAGAATAGCAGCTAAGTCACGCTGACCAATCGTCACGATGTCTTGCCTTGGCGTTGCCGTTTGGGCGGCTTCCATCAGGCTGCCATCGGCAGCGCTGCCTAGGGTTGCCACTGCAGGGCAGCCGGTTTCAGCAGCAAGCGACCGTGCTTGCTCTTCTATCTTGGGGCGACAAACGAACAGCGCTGGCTCGGCGTCATTTAAAAAGTAGCGAATCTCATCGCCGGTATAGCCCGTATTGAGAGGCAAATAGACGCCGCCGATGCGCAGGCAGGCCAAGTAAAGCAATATTGCCTCAGGACTTTTATCTACCTGTACCGCGACGCGGTCACCTTGCTTAACGCCTAACTCGGTGAGTGCACCCGCAAGCTGCGCACTGATGGTTAGCGCATCTGCGTAGCGATAGCGGCGGCCGTCGCGGGTGGTAATAAAATCGGCCTCTGCGCGTTCGCGCATTTTGGCAGCAAAGGTTTCAAATAGGTTGTAGCTCATTTGGTGGTCTCTCCCTTGGCCAGCTTGCGGGCGCGTTTGGCGAGATCACGCACCTCATTTGAGCAAGCAACGGTCGCCTTGGCGGTATAGTTTTCGTGATTGCGCTCGATATCGTTCAGCACATACAGATAGTTAACCATCAGTCCTGCGGCTTGTTTAAAGCCCTTCTCGGAGGTATCGCCCAACCAGTTAATGCGGTGCAGTTCGGCGCCATTGCCGAGATGAAAGCGTGCCACCGGATTGAGCGGCAAGCCGTGGCGGTTTTTCTCTTCGACCAGATAACGGGCGGCCAGTGGGCGAATCGCGGCTTTCAACTGCTCTTCAAGCGCTTGGTCATGATGCCATCCTGGGGTTTCAAGCCCTTTGAGTGATTGACGCAGCGACGAGGGAAGTTGCTCATCGTCCCGCTGCTCCTGAAGCCACTGAGCGAAGCCAGGTACCGGCGAGAGGGTGACGAAGTACTTAAGCTGCGGCAGTTCCTGGGAGAGCTCTTGCACCACTTGTTTGATCAAAAAATTACCGAAGGAGATCCCACGCAGCCCGTTCTGACAGTTGCTAATGCCAAAGAACGCCGCCGTGTCGGCATCCTCCGGCTCGTCGATACCTTTTTTGCTATAGCTGCTTTCGCCAGAAAGGATGGGCTGAATACGGCTTGGCAGGCCCTTGTGGAGGGCTACTTCCACAAAGATCAACGGCTCATCGCCAATGGCGGGGTGGAAGAAGGCGAAACAGCGGCGATCACGGGCATCTAGGCGCCGGCGCAGGTCGTCCCAATCCTGAATCTCGTGTACCGCTTCGTAGCGGATGATCTTCTCTAGAATTGAGGCGGGGGTGTTCCAGTCAATGCGCTTGAGCATCAAAAAGCCACGGTTAAACCAGGAGCCGAACAGGTGAGCAAAATCGTTATTGATAGCTGCTAGTTCCGGCTGTTCGCGTAGTAATCCCAGCAGGTCTTCACGCATTTTAACCAGCTCATAGGTACCGTCGCTGGCGAGATTTAGGCGCCGGAAAAGCTCTTGTCGACGGGGCTCGCAGGCTTCGAACAAACGCTGTAGCGATTGGTTGTCGCGAGCGTCTTGATACGCTATATAGGCCGCGTCAATGGGGCCGGGCTCGGCCGAAAAGTCAGTCGTTAGGCAAGCAAAGAAGCGACTCTTTTCAGCCGTCGAAAGGCGCTGATAAATCGCCAGGGCGCGGCTTGCCAGCGCAATGCTGGAAGCTTCGCCATCGCTTTCCAAGAGCTTATGGCAGGCGCTTACCAACTGCCCATGATCGAGCGTTAAGGTCTCGGGATGGCGGCGCCGCAACAGCGCATCACGCTGGGTGATGTTATTGAACAGCTCCTGCAAAAACAGCATGTTCATGGTCAAACTCCTTAACCCATGATCAAGTTAGGTAGCCAAAGCGCGATGCCTGGGAAGAGACATAGCAGCAAGATACCCAGCACCATACACAGCGCGTAGGGCAAGCTTCCCATCAGAATGTCGCGTAGCGAGATATCCGGCGCGATCCCTTTGATAATGAATAGGTTGAGACCCACTGGTGGCGTAATCAGACCAATCTCCAGGTTGATGGTTAAAATCACCGCAAACCAGTAGGGGTCGAAATCAGCCGCTAGGATGATAGGCAACAGAATCGGCGCGGTCATGACGATCACCGCCACAGGTGGTAGGAAGAAACCTGCGACCAGCAAGAAGAGGTTAATTACCCCCATCAGTGCCCAGCGGTTGATCTCCAGATCGGCAATCGCAGCGGCGACGGTTTGGGTGATAAACATCGAGGAGAGTGCGTAGGCGAACACTTCGGCAGTTGCGATCACCAGCATGATCATCACGCTTTCGCGCAGTGAGTCGCGCATAATCAGCTTGATCGGGCCCAACTGCCACATGCGGTAGATCAGTATAGCCAGCGCCAGACACAGAAATGCGCCCACGCCTGCTGCCTCTGAAGGTGTTGCCACACCGCCATACAAGGCAAATAGGATACCCGCGACCACGCCCAGGAAAGGCAGAACACGCACTAACGCTTTCAGATTGGTATCGATATTCTGCTTAACGTTCTGCTTTAGCCGTTCGACGGACTCCGCCATGGGATTGTTCATGGAATTGTTATAGCCACCGGCCAGCTTGCAGGCGATCATCGTCCAGATCATAAACAGGCCCGCGAGCATAAAGCCTGGCACCACCCCGGCAATGAACAGTCGACCAATCGAAGTTTCGGTGGAGATACCGTAGATAATCATGGTGACCGATGGCGGAATCAGAATGCCCAGGGTGCCACCTGCGGCAATACAGCCTGCTGCCACGCCATCGGGATAGCCGCGCATGCGCATTTCGGGAATGCCCATTTTGCCAATTGCTGCGCAGGTGGCCGGTGATGATCCCGAGAGCGCAGCAAAGATTGAGCAGGCGCCGATATTGGAAACTGCCAAGCCGCCGGGCAGCTTGCCCATCCATAGATCCAGCGAGCGATACAGATCGCGCCCGGTAGGTGAGGAAGCCACCGCGGCACCCATCAGAATAAACATTGGAATGGCGACAAAACCAAATTCGGCGATGCGGTCAAAAAAGGTTTCACCGAAGTAGGTGAGCTCGGAAAGGCCGCGGTCGTAGAGCAGTGCTAGCAGCGATACACCGCCAAGGGCAAAAGCGATAGGGGTGCCAATGGCCATTAGCCCAATCAGTGCGATGGCGACAATAATGCCTAAGGTAATGGGATCCATACTTAACTCTCCCCACGCAGAATTTCAGCCACATACTGCAACGACAGCAGGGTGGCGCCGATGGCCATGGGTAGTAAGGCTGGCCACAGTGGTGGATTCCAAACGGAGCCCGTTGTCCACCCGCCGTGGAGCGCCTCAAAAACATACACCCAGCTGGCATACGCCAGAGCGGCGCAGAAACCTAATCCAAACAGTGACGCGATCAAGCGCATAATGGTGCGGGCTGTACCACCCAGCGCATCGGGCACAATGGTGATCGCGACGTGGCCGCCGGTCATCAGTACATAAGGGCTGCCCATCAGCATCGCCGCCGTTACTGAGAAAATGGTGAATTCGGTCTGCCAACTGGTGCTCATTCCGAGTAAGTAGCGAATAAAAACCATCTGGCAAATCACTAATACGCCAGCGATAAACATGGCGCAGGCTAAATAGGCGGAAAGCCGCGAGAGCTTATCCATGACGCGAATGTAGCCGCCGATGATGCCCCCACGCGACAGGGCATTGTGAGTCGTTGCAGGTGCCATATTTCCCTCGTCAAGCTGGTTATTTCGCCAAGCTAAGCAAGCATCAGTAGAAAACGGCCACCCGAAAGGGTAGCCGAACCATTAGGCGTATAGCGGTTGCTTACTCGACGGCCAGCGCTGCATCGATAATGGCCTGGCCATTGGGAACATTGTTGGCAAAGTTTTTGTAGGAGGTCTCACGGGCGATTTCCAGCCAGGCGTTATAGTCCTCTTCGCTCATGCTGACCACCTCGACGCCATTCTCCTCGTAAAGATCGACCATCTCCTGGTCAATGGCGGCGGCTTCTTCAGCAAAGAAAGCTTCTGCGGCTTCACCGGCTGCCATCAGCGCTCCCTGCTGCTCTTCGTTAAGGCCTTGCCACACCTGCTCTGAGATCAGAATCGGCTCGTACATAAACCACAGGGCGAAGTCTCCCGGCTCGGTTAAACACTCGACCTGCTCATAGAGGCGGAAGGAGATAAACGACATCGACGAAGTATTGGCTGCATCCAACACGCCAGTTTGCATGGCGGTGTAAACCTCAGAAGAGGGCATGGAGGCGATGGAAGCGCCAGCGGCCTCAAGCATCTCTTCAAACGCGGGGCCGGCAGCACGAAGGTTCTGGCCCTCGACAGTATCGGGTGAAGTAATGCATCGCTCGCTAGAGGCAAAACCGCCTGACAGCCACGCATCCGAGAGTACTCGGGCGCCGCCCTCTAGAATTACCGCTTTGATCATCTCCATGTATTCGGAGTCATTCAAACGCTGAGCGTGTGCTTGGTTGCGCACTAAGCCAGGCATCAGTGTGGCAGAGAACTCCGGGTGCCGTCCGCTGGCATAATCCAACGGCAGTGAGGTGATATCCAAACGGCCACGGGCTAAAGCCCCCCACTGTTCGCGTGCTTTAAACAGCGATTGACCCGGATAAACTTCTATCGTCAGGCCAACATCTGCCTCGGCGACATGGCGGGCCATCATTTGCACCATTTCGTCGCGGACATCCCCTTGCCCTCCGGGAAATTGATGCGACGCGCGTAGTACGGTATCGGCGGAGGCATGGGAAGCCGCAATGGCGAGACCAAGGGCGGCAGCAGTTGGGATTAAATAGCGTTGCATGTGGCGTCTCCAACAGTTGTTGTTGTGTGTTTGGATTGGCTTTATATATCTATCATTTGGCATGATATATATATCAATAGGCGCTACGTATGCTAATGTCAACTATATGACAGCATTAAACTAGCTAATATGAGTCGTGATCCAAGGAGGTGAAACATGACGGGCACCAAGCTTTCCAACGCTCAGCGATTAAGAGACTCTCTTGAAGACGACATCATTAATGGACGTCGTTTACCGGGGGAGCGTCTGGATCCCGAAGCCCTAGGGCAAGAGTTTCAGGTCTCACGTACTCCGGTGCGCGAAGCCTTTCAACAGTTGGTTGCTAGCGGCTTGGTCACCGTTTCGCCGAAGAAGGGCACCTTCGTTGCGAAAGTGGGAATTGATCAACTGATCGAGATGTTCGAGGTAATGGCGGAGTTAGAGGGTATGTGCGGCCGCTTGGCGGCACGGCGAATTACCGAAGCCGAACTGGCGGCGTTACGCGAGGCCCATCAGCGCTGCGAAGCAGCAGCGCTGGCTGGTGATAGCGATGAGTATTACTACGAAAACGAAGAGTTTCATGATTGTATTTACACCGCTAGTCATAACGCCTTTTTGGCTAGCGAAGCGCGTCAGCTGAAGCAGCGCTTAAAGCCTTACCGGCGGCTACAACTGCAGGTGCGTCAACGGGTAAATAGCTCTCTCAGCGAGCACCAAACCATCGTCGAGGCTATTGAGCGGGGCGACTCTGTGGCCGCCCAGCAGGCACTGAGCGACCATGTATTGATTCAGGGCGAGCGCTTTAGCGATTTTGTTTCCAGCGTACGCAGGATGGAGTCGCCATTGAAAGTAGAGAAAACGAACTGAGCCTAATAGATCGTTTTTATAACAATGTCCGAATCGGTGGGGTAATGGTCCTTGCCGACATTGGGCGTAGCGCTGACACTCTCTCATGCTTCCATATCCCGTTAGCGGAGAGAGACTGTGACTCGCCACGTTGTGCTATTTGCTTATCCTGACTGCCAACTACTGGATGTCAGTGGCCCTTGGCAGGTATTTGCCAGCGCCAATGCGTTAAGCCCTCAACCGCTCTATCAGTTGACGCTGGTTGCCGATGTCGTTGGCCCAGTAGCCACCAACGGCGGCTTAGCCGTGCATGCGACGCACAGCTACCACCAGCTTAAGCATTTACTGCCCCTGGATACACTATTGGTGGCGGGCGGCAGTGGCGTGATGCAGCAGCGTGACATAGCCGCTGTGAAACAGGTGCTTTGTAATGTCGCCCCTGAGGTGAGACGGTTTGGATCTATCTGCTCTGGGGCATTTTTGCTAGCCGCAGCAGGGCTGCTGGACGGCTGCCACGTCACCACCCACTGGCGCCATGCAGCTCAATTGGCCGAGGAGTATCCCGCGTTAAGCGTTGAGCCTGATGCACTGTATATCGAAAGCAACGGCCGTTACACCAGCGCCGGTGTAACGGCGGGAATTGACTTGGCTCTGTCGCTGGTAGAGGCAGATCACGGTGCTGATCTAGCCGGGAGAGTGGCTCGCGAGTTGGTGGTGTTTTTACAGCGTCCGGGCGGGCAGTCTCAGTTCAGTGAGATACTGCGCCACCAGCAAGAGGCGGGGCCGCTGCGCCGCTTGCTAGATCAACTCCACGCCGATCCCAGTGCCGATCACGGGCTTGAGAGTATGGCCGATCTAATGGCGGTCTCCCCGCGCCATTTAACCCGGCTTTTCAGGCGCTATCTGAATACTACTCCGGGTACCTACCTGACCCAACTACGCCTTGAGCAAGCACGCTTGGCGCTACTCAACGAGCGCGAGCAGTTGCCACTTGAGCGGCTAGCGCAGCGCTGGCGGTTGGGCGGCGCAGAGCAGTTACGCCGCCAGTTTCAGCGCTACTATGGAGTATCCCCCTCGATCTATCGCCAACGCTTTGCTTCTTCCCATACTAATGCCGCGCAGGAGAGTTCCTCATGCCTTTAGCCGTCACTCTATTATCGCTCTGTCAGGCGCTGCTAGTCACTGGCAGTGTCTTGTTGATCGCCGTATCACCGCTGATAGGGGCGTCCTTGGCCCCTAGCGCATCATGGTCGACAGCGCCTGTTGCTACCCAGTGGCTGGGGCTAATGTGTGCCACGATACCTGCCTCGCTAATCATGGCTAGGTTGGGTCGAAAGCGTGGCTTTATGCTAGGCAATATCGTGGGATTGGTAGGCGCACTGGTTGCCGTCCAGGCACTGATGGATGAGCGTTTTGGACTGTTCCTGCTAGCCACTTGGCTGGTTGGCATCGGCATTGGCTTTGGTCAACTGTATCGCTTTGCCGCAGTAGAGGCCGCCCCGGCATTGATGCGAGACCGGGCGATTGGTCTAGTGATGGGAGGCGGTGTGCTGGCGGCGTTTGCAGGGCCGTGGCTGGCCAGAGTGAGCCGTGAGCTGGGCGAGGTGCCGTTTCTGGGCAGTTTCGTGGGTTTAGCGGTGCTCTATGCACTGGCATTAGTGGTATTAATGCTGACACGGTTACCGCCCGCTTCTCGCACCCACTGCGAAGGCAGCGCACTGCCGCTAGGGAAGATACTCCGCCAGCCCGGATTTATTGTCGCGGTGAGCGCTGCAATGGTCGGCTACGGTGTGATGAACCTGGCGATGACTGCCACACCGCTCGCCATGGAGGGAGCCGGGCACCACTTTAACCACGTTTCAATGACTATTCAGTGGCACGTGGTAGCGATGTTCTTACCTTCCTTCTTTACTGGCCATTTAGCCGCCCGTTTCGGTGCCAAACAGGTCATTGTGGCAGGTTGCCTGCTGCTGGTAGCCAGTGCTTTGGTTGCTCAGTGGGGAATCGGTTTAGTTGGTTTCAACGTGGCGCTGATTTTGTTGGGCTTGGGCTGGAACTTTACCTTCCTACCTGCCACCGGGCTGCTCACCGAGAGCTACCGCCCAGTGGATAAAGCACGCACCCAGGCCGCCAACGAGTTTCTAGTGTTTGGCACCGCGGCGGTGACCGCCTTGTTTGCGGGGCCTTTGGTTAGCGGATTGGGCTGGGCAATGCTTAACCTACTGCTAATTCCCATCGCGCTGGTGCCCTTGGTGGTGCTGGTGTGGCAGCACCGAATCAGCTTGGCAAGTGCTTAAAAATCTCCCGGTGCGCACTGCAGGCAGGTAAGTCCGAGTGCGCGCCATTGGGCGACGACCGCGTCACGATCATCCAACACCAGCCAAGGTGCAAAGCCGTCGCTACGCATTTGATTAAGTAGCGCGGCTTTTACCTCTTCATCATCTACATGATCATCGCCTTGCGGGCGTAGGTACATCGCATCAAAGGGAATGGTGTGGCGCTCTAACCAGCGCTGAGTATGCTCCCGGTGGCTATCCGGGCGGCCGCTGCAAATCACGATTTGCTGTCCTTGGGCCTTCAGGATCTTAACCAGCTTGGCCACCGCGTCGATCACCGGCGCTTCAGCCATATGGGCAAAAAAAGGATCCCACTGCTTGGCGGGGCCAAGAACCCACTCGTGTACGTCGGTGGGGTGGAATTCGGCAAGCGTGCCGTCAACATCAACAATCACTGCGGACATTATTAATTTCCTAAACGGTTAAATAGGCGGTAGGGCGCGTGGCCGTATGCGGTTGAATCTCTAGGGTGTGATGGGTGCGTAGTCGCTGTCCCAGGCGTTGACGCCATTCGCTTAAACAGTTGCCAGTCAGCGGGGTAAATAGCGGTACTACCTGAGTAGCAGCTAGCTGATCGGCAAGCGCTACCAGGTGGGAGGCGCGCAGATGAACATTCCAGCGTTGCCAGCTTATCTCGCCTGCGGCGAGCTGAACTTGGCGTTCGGGTGTTAAGTAACCGGTGTGCAGTAGCTGGTAATTGGGCCATTGGCCTGGCGTATCATTGCGGTCACTAACCAGCCGCAGCGCTGGCTGCGGAGCATTCTGCCGCTCTAGCAGTGCGCTAATCGCACCGTCGAGGCCTGGGCGGCGTAAGTCGCTGGGCAGTGCTAACAGTGCGGCGAGGTTATCGCGAATAATTGGGTCAATGGCGAAAGGCAGTTGACCACGGTCGGCCACTTCCGATAGCCACAGGGCCATTTCCAGGGCGCGCCCCGTTTCAGGTACCGGTAATACTAACGGCTGGTCAAGCTGCAGACGAATAGCCTGCACGCAGTTTTCCTGGGGGTGGTCGTAGGTGCCATAGGAAGCATCCAGTAGCGCCGTGCGTGCAGGTGGCGGTGTATCGAAAGGAAACAAGCGGGATTCAAAGCAGGCGTCGCCGCTGTAGAAAATGCCGCCATCTACGTCCAGGTGCAGCCAAACGCCACCCAGCGAGTGTCCTGCCTGGCCGGTGGTCACCTTGATACCGTCGACCATAAGGCTTCCGCGTGCTGGCAAAGGCTGCCAAGCACGGTGTTTAGGCAATGTGTTGGCGACTAAGGGCGTGCAGTAGAGCGGAATGGTATCGGGCAGTTCAGCAACGCCACCGATATGGTCAATATGGTCGTGGCTAATCAGAATAGCGTCTACGTCCAAGCCATCTGCCCAGGTGATAGGCTCCCCAGGGTGCAGCGCGCCTCCTGCGTCCAGCAGCAGCCGTTTGCCGTTGGTTTCGACCACGATAGCAGCAGGGCCTTTACCCCCCAGCCCGCTTAATAGATGAATACGAGTGCTCATTGGTCAGGCTCCAGACACCAGCCTTCCAATAGCCGCAGCGCGACTTGTTGGCCCTCTTCAAGCGCTTGGTGATGGTAAGCCAGCAAGGCTTCGCCGCTGGGCAGGCGCAGGTGCAACTCGTAGCGTTCACCACGAAATGTTAACCGCTCGACACGCCCAGTGAGGTCATGCTCATTGGGAGCCTGAGCGTCTACGCGAATATGCTCGGGGCGAACTAGGACGGGTTGACGTGCAGTTTGGGCGCGGGGGTTGTGTGCCGCAGCCAGCCCTTGCATTAGGGCGCTTTCTGTTAGCCGCTGCCCTGGTACGCCGTTGGCAATGGCCAACTGGCTACCTTGGCCGATAAAGCTGGCCACCCATTCGCTGCGCGGTTGGCGATAAAGCGTTTCGGGCGTTGCCCACTGCACTAGCTTACCGTCGCGCATGACGGCAATACGGTCCGCCATCGCCATAGCTTCGCTTTGATCGTGAGTGACGTACACCATCGTCGCACGGGTGCGGCGGTGGAAATCCACAAAACTGTGCTCCATGGAGGCGCGCAGGTTACGGTCGAGATTGGCCAGCGGTTCATCCAGCAATACAACCGCAGGGTCGGTCACTAGACAGCGGGCGAGCGCGACCCGTTGGCGCTGGCCACCGCTAAGCTCCTGTGGCGAACGCTGTGCATAGGGTTCCAAGGCTACCTGGGCCAGTGCATGAGCAACTCGGCGTTGATACTCACTGCCCTGGATGCGGCGCAGTTTGAGTGGGTAACCGACGTTGTCGGCCACGCTCATATGCGGCCAGAGCGCGTAGGACTGAAACACCATCGCCATGTTGCGCTGTTCTGGTGGTAAATGGTGATGGCGGCTGGCGAGCAGCGTATCGTTCAGACGTATTTCGCCGCCAGTGACATTTTCGAACCCCGCCAGCATACGCAGCATAGTGGTTTTACCGCAGCCGCTGGGACCCAGCAGTGCCACAAACTCCCCTGGCGCAATCTCTAGCGAGAGATCATTGACCGCGCGATGGTCGCCAAACTGTTTGGTGACCTGTTGAATTGCTAGCCCTGCCATGGCACGACTCCTTTGGGTAAACGAGGGGCGAGCAGGCTGAGCGACAGCATCAGCGTGGCGACCATTAGGACCACCAGTACCGATACCGCCGATGCCAGCACGCTTTCGCCGCCCTCATCAAGGTTAAAAATCAATACGCCCAGGGTTTCGTTGCCGGCGCTCCAAAGCAGTGCCGATACCGTCAGCTCGTTCACCGCCAGCAGGAAGACCAACAGTCCCCCGGCAAATAGCGACGGTGCAATCAGCGGCAGTACGATCGTGGTTAGCCGCCGCCAGGGGCTTGCCCCCGCCAGTTGTGCGGCTTCTTCCAAAGAGGGATCAAGTTGGGCCAAGCTGGCGCTAACGGGTTTGAGGCATACCACTAAGAAACGCGCTAGATAGGCCACGAATATCAGTCCAAGCGTGCCGTAGAGCGCTACATTGATTAGCGGCAGTGGGCGTACGAACAGCAAAATGCAGGCGATCGCCAGCACCACACCAGGCAGTGCGTAGGGCAGTTCAATCGCGCTGAGCGTCATCTGCTGGAGACGGGGCGGGAGTCGCTGCAGGCGATATGCTAGCGGCAGGCTGCACAGCATAAGCACCAGCGCGGCACCGCCTGCTAGCCATAGGCTGTTGCGCACAGCGCGCCAGGTGGCGCCTTGGCGGCCAATCACTTCGTGATAAGCGTTTAACGTCACGCTATCGAAGCTAAGGGGAACGCCCATGGCGGGTACCAATGAACTGACTACTAGTGCTGCCAGTGGCGCGACGAGAATTACCAATAAAACGCCGACAAGTACCGTCGTCACCGCTGGCCGAAAGCGGCCCAGGGTAAAGTCATGAGAGCGACCGCTATGACCGCCTAAGCCAAAGCGGCTGCGATTCATCCAGTATTGCTGCAAGGCAACCCCTGCCAGTGCCAGCACACCAATCAATAACGATAGCGCCGCCATTTCCGCCAGCACGCCAGTACCAAAGCTAGCCATACGCTGGTAAATCAGCGTTGGTAACACGTAGTAGCCCGCTGGAATCCCCAGCATGGCAGGGATGCCGAAGTTGCCCAGGCTAGAAATAAACGCCATCGCCGCCCCGGCAATTAAACCGTGCCGAGTGACTGGCAAAATAATCTGTCCCCAGACTTGGGTCTGGCGCGCGCCGCTGATGCGGGCCGCTTCAATAAGCTCGCGGGGGAGTGAGATCAGTGAGGTGCGCAGCGCTAAAAAGACCAGCGGTGCGCTTTGAATTCCCAGCAACAGCGCAATGCCTTCCGCTGAGTAGAGCGGCTGGGGGCTGCCCAGCGGCGGCGCCATACCAATGCTTTTCAGCAACGGGCTGGCGGGGCCGAACAGCTGGAGCCAGCTCAGCGCCGTCACCTGAGGGGGAATCATCATCGGCAGCATAAAGCAGAAAACGAGCCACGCTTTGCCACGGATGTCGGTCAGGGTGATCACGAAGGCGAATAGGCTACCCAGCGTCAGAGCAATCAACATGCCAAGACCTGAGGTATACACACTGTGCCACAGCGCTCGCCAGGTACTCGCTGCGTTAAGCACCTTCCATAGCGGTGATTCGCTGCCCTGGCCAAGGTCACTAAGTGCCTCAGCCAGTAGCCGCAGGCTAGGCGCTAGGCTTAATAGCACCACCGTGAGTGTGATTAGGCTGAGCAGCCAGCGATGCTGGCTGCCAACGTTAAGCGACGGTGTCATGGTTAGCCGCCAAACAGGTCGCTAAAGCGCTGCTTCAACGTCTCTTCCTGCTCCAATGCTTGCTCAATATTGATCGGCATTAGCTGGATAGCGTCACGGGCGGGAAAACCTTCAGGCGGTGCGACTGTTGGGTGGGCAGGCAAGTAGCCCTGCTGGCTGACGAGTTCTTGGCCTTGTTGGGAAAGCACGAAATCGACAAATTTCTGCGCGGCATCCGGGTTGTTAGCACCCTGCATGATTGCGACAGGCTCGGTGACCGCACTAACGCCCTCGGTGGGGAAGACAAACTCAACCGGTGAACCCTTGGCGGCCTCGCGAATCGGCAGGAAATCTACCACGATGCCGTAGGGCTTCGTGCCTGATGCAACGGCATTGAACACGCCGCCGTTCCCGCCCTGGGCTTCTGCACGATTAGCTTGCAGCGCCTCGTAGTAGCCCATTCCTAGGTCGGGGTTGTCGCTTAGCGCGGCCATATGAATCAGCGCTGCGCCGGAATAGAGCGGGCTTGGCATTGTGACCAGGCCTTCATAGTCAGGCCCCGTCAGGTCTTGCCAACTCTGCGGCTGATGCTCTGCAGCGGTGTTATACACAATCCCTGTGGTGATCAGTTTGGTGCCGTAGAAGTATCCTTCCGGATCGTATAGTGACTCATCATAAGCCTCTCGCTCTGGGCTGAGGTAAGGCTGTAAATGGCCCTCTTGCTTGAGTGAGGTCATGGTCATGCTGTCAGCAATTAATAGTACGTCTGGATTGCTGACACCCGCGGAAAGCTCGGAGCGTAGGCGAGTCATCAGGCGAGTGGTGCCATCGCGTACCCACTCCACCTCAATATCCGGGTAGGCAGCCTGAAAAGCATCCACGGTTTGCTGGGCATCGCTATTCGGTTGGCTGGTATAGAGCACCAATTTGTCATCAGCGAGTAGTGACGACGATAGAGCAAAGCTTGCAAGCGTAACGGCAGTGCACAGTGAGCGCTTCAACATCGTAAAACCTCCAGTAGGTGAACACCGATCACACTACTGTCATCGCCTTACAACATCATGACACTACGCTTTCGTTTGATGGCGGCAGGCTTTCGCCTGCTAAAAAAAGGCTTTCGTTCCTAAGGTGGTCGCCAACGTGAAGAAAATAATGGGCTTAAACGAGCGCCGCCGTGCCGTATTGGCACAGGTGCGCCAGCAAGGTCGTCAGCCCCTGGAATCGCTAGCTGACCAGTTTGATGTGTCGATACAAACGCTGCGTGGGGATGTTCGTGTCTTGGCTGAGCAAGGGCTGGTATTGCGCCGCCATGGGGAAGTCTTACCATTTCCCGATCAGGAGAATATTGGCTACGATCAGCGCCAAATCGTTAATCAAGCGGGTAAGCGCCAGATTGCCCGCCAGGCCGCTTCGCTGGTTCAGCATCACCAATCACTATTTTTAGGTACGGGCACTACGGTAGAGCAACTGGCTGATGCCTTACGCGATAAGCAAGGTCTGCAGATTATGACCAATAACCTGCACGCACTGATCAAATTGTGCACCATGGAGTGCGAGCTGGTGGTTGCGGGTGGGCGGGTACGGCGCCGTGACCAAGATGTGATTGGTGGCGATGCTTGGCGCTTCTTTCAACGCTACCGGGTAGATGTTGGCATTGTCTCAGTGGGTGGCATGGACAGTCATGGCCATTTATATGATTACAATGATGACGAAGTCATGGCCCGCGAAGCACTGCTATCCCATGCTGCATATCGCATTCTGGTGCTGGATAAAACCAAATTCGACCTGCCGCTGCGCTGTGCCGCTGGTCAGCTTGCTGACTATCATGCGGTGATTACTGATAGCCCGCTACCGGATAGGCTGCGCAGCCCTTTGGCTGCCCAAGGGGTGAGGTTTTTATGTTAAGTCCGTTTTAAGCATCGTGGTCGGTATCGGGCAGTTGCTTGAAGTAGATATAACGATGTAGGCGGATTGTTGGACGAATCAGCAGCTGTATACTGCCAATCAAAAAGAGCCAAACGCCGACAGTTTGTATCGCGCCGTCATAGAAAAAACAGATACTGCCGATAACAAACCAAATACCAATCATAAAGTCGTTCATTATGCTTAGTACTTCATAACGACGGTGAACAATCAGCTCGCGGTGACCCATAGTGAATGTCCAATCGTTTGTTGATGGATCTTGCTGACGTTGCATCGTGCTCTCCTTATCGTCGGTTGCTGGGCTAATCGTGTTATGACGGTTTCGCTGCGCTTTCGTATGAAGGTGTTTGACAACCATTCCCCAGTGTGACAAATAAAAACGCATTTTCGCGAGGAATAACATGGTGGCACACGAACAGACCTATCAAGCGTTAGCGGTAGATACTCTGGCCCAACGGTTGGGGAGTGTTGAGGCAGTGGCAAGCCGAGTGGGCGCTAACCCTGAGCAGTGGCAGATCCGCGAAGTAGGGGATGGCAACCTAAACCTAGTGTTTATTGTGTCGGGAAGTGCGGGAAGCGTGGTGGTAAAACAAGCGCTACCCTATGTTCGTATGGTCGGTGAGAGCTGGCCGCTGCCACTTTATCGCGCCCACTTTGAATATTACGCCCTAGTGCGCCAAGCCCAGCGTGCGCCGGGCATCGCCCCTGAGGTGTTCTATTTCGACAAGCCCCAAGCGCTGATTGTCATGGAGTACCTTCACCCGCATACGATTCTGCGTCGCAAGCTGATCAACGGTGAGCGGGTTAACCTGCTTGGCGAAACCATCGGTCAATTCTGCGCGCGCATGGCGTTTCGTGGCTCGGAGCTCTCCTTAAGCAGCCCTGAGAAGAAAGCTGACGTTGGGCTTTTTTCAGGCAACGTGGCGATTCCTGCGATTACCGAATCTCTGGTATTTACCGATCCCTATTATGGCGCTGAAATGAATCGCCATACGCCGGAGCTGTCGCCGGTAGTGGATGAACTGCGCCGCAATACACGCTTAAAAGCTAAGGTACAGCGGCTGTTGATGAAGTTCACCGCGAACACGGAAACCATGTTGCACGGTGATTTGCACTCTGGGTCAATTATGGCCACCGAGTCGGATGTGCGGGTGATTGATCCCGAGTTTTCCCAGTATGGGCCAATGGCCTTTGATCTAGGCATGGCCGTTGCCAACTTCCTGATGGCCTATTTCAGCCAGCCCGCCCACCGCCAAGCCGATGAGCTTGCTGCCTATCAAGCGTGGATTCTTGACGTGATTGAAGCGTGCTTTACCCGCTTTGATGCCGAGTTCCGCCACCTGTGGCAAACCGAACGCACCGGTATTCTGTTCCCCCGGGCGCTGTTTGAGGCGCAGGGAAACAGTGCCGATGACGCCTGCGATGCGCTGCTTGAAGAGATTCGCCTGGATGCACTAGCTTATTGCGGCATTGAAATGCACCGTCGCGTTTTATCGCTGGCCCATAACGCTGACTTTGAAGAGATCGAAGACACCGCACTACGCGCTAAGCTTGAAGCACGCAATGTGCTGATGGGCCAAGCGTTAATTATGCAGCCGGAGGCTTACTGTGATCTTGCCGCGCTGGCGGAGCTTGCCAAGACGTATAACCAGCAAGAGATGTTATAAACGCTTACCCCTCTCGATATAATCGACTTCTTGATAATGGCGCTGTGGCTGATCCGGCCTCGGTGCCAACCTCGGCAACGCTGGCGCGTTGCTTCGCGGGTGCGCTGACGCTTACGCCGCGCTACATAATGAGCCCAACTCAACTATTGTTAAGCCCAGTAGCGCGGTGTAACGAATCTCGCGAGGGACGAGCGTATGAGGCACCCGCGACGGCGGCGCCAGCCGCCTGGGTAATGCCTCCGCGCCTGATCCGGCCTCAGTACCACCTTCGGCACCGCTAGCGCGCTGCTTCCGCGGGTGCGCTGACGCTTACGCCGCGCTACATAATGAGCCCAACTCAACTATTGTTAAGCCCCGTAGCGCGGTGTAACGAATCTCGCGAGAGACGAGCGTATGAGGCACCCGCGACGGCGGCGCCAGCCGCCTGGATAATGCCTCCGAGCCTGATCCAGCCTCGGTACCACCTTCGGCACCGCTAGCGCGCTGCTTCCGCGGGTGCGCTGACGTTTACGCCGCGCTACAACTGCCTCCCACTATTACAACTTACGATTCACCATTCACTAATCAAAGCTGATCCAAGCGATCAAACTTCCCGGCGATATCGCTCTCTGTCCAGTGGGGCACCCAGCCTTCAACGTTATCGAAGAAGCGCAGTGCAGTGAATTCTGGCGCTGGGCCCATATCGAACCAGTGAGGTGTATTCGCAGGTACGCTGATCAGGTCATTGCGAGTACACAGTACCTGATAGACCTTATCTTCAATATGCAGGCAGAAAAGCCCCTGGCCTTTAACGAAGAAGCGCACTTCGTCTTCGTGATGGCGGTGCTCGTTTAAGAACTTCTGGCGCATGGCGTCTTTGTCTGGGTGCGTGGGCACCATGTGCAGCACATCGACGGTTTGATAGCCGCCGATGGCCTTTACCCGGTCGATATCGTCTTGGTAGAGCGCCAAAATATCTTCCTGGGTGGCATCGTCGGCAATCTCGCCCGGCGTTGCCCAGCGCTCAAACAACACCCCCACCTTGTTCAGTTCCGCAGTTATCTGTTCGCCGTCAGTGATGTCCAGTAGGGCATTATTAGGGTTCTGATCAGCAAATACTTTTAGTTGTGACATTCTAGGCTCTCCTAAAGCGTTATTTCATCAAAGCGGGTAACGCAAGCATGGGTGTTGCCTGCCTGGGTGCCTTCGCGAACTAACTGTAGGGTTTGCATGCCCGCCTGCTTGGCGGCGTCCAGCTCTTCGACCACGTCCGACAAGAACAGCACCGCTTCCGGCGGCAGGTCAAGCTCAGCGATAATTCGCTGATAGGCTGTGGCTTCGCGTTTATGGCCAATATGGGTGTCGAAGTAGCCGCTAAACAGGGGGGTTAAGTCGCCTTCATCGCTGTAGCCAAACAGCAGCTTTTGCGCCTGCACGGAACCTGACGAATACACGTACAGTGCTTTGCCTGCCTGCTGCCACTGGCGCAGCACCGGGGCGACGTCGCTATACAAATGGCCTTTAAAATCGCCACGCTGATAGCCATCGGCCCACACCATGCCTTGCAGTGCTTTCAGCGGCGTGACTTTTTGATCAGTCTCGATCCAATGTAGCAACTGCGCAATGACTGCTTCCAGCGTGGCATCAGCGTCGCCCATTTCGCGGCGTACGGCGCTAATTTGCTCGGCAACCTCTGGAGAGTCAGCATTTGCCCGCAAAAAATCGGGCAGCTTGGCTTGAGCGTAGGGAAACAGCACCTTATGGACGAAGTTAATATCCGTGGTGGTGCCTTCGATATCGGTGACAACGGCGCGAACAGCAGGGTTACTCATTTAGACCACCGGCTCTCTTCAAGTACACAGGACAGTAAAAATTCAATGGCTTCTAAGTGTCGACGACAACTGGCGATGCTATCGCCCACGGCATAAATACCGTGCCCCGTCACCAAAAAGCCCCAGGGCATCGGCCAGCCGCTGCGTACATGCTCCGCTAGCTCGTCCATATCTTGGGAATTTGGTACCACAGGTAAAAGAACCGAGGCATCATGAGTCCCGTTGCCCTGCAGGGCTTTTTGCATCTCGAAGCCACTTAGCTCAATGCCGTTTGGAAAGCGCCGTGACAGCACAGTGCTGGCTAGGGTATGGGTATGCAGCACGCAGTTGATGGTCGGGTCTAACCGGTAAAGCGCAGCGTGAAGATCACTTTCTGCGCTAGGTTTACCATCACCGGATAGCACCTTGCCATCCAGGTTGCAGAGCAAGAGGTCATCGGCCTGAATGCGGGTTTTATCCCGGCCAGAAGCGGTGACAAGATAGCCCGCCTCGGTACGGGCGGAAAAGTTACCGCCGGTAGCGGGTGTCCAGCCTTGCTGCGCCGCCCATGAAATGGCGGCCAGCAGTTCAGTTTGTAGCGTCATCATAGGATCTGCGTCGCCTCATCTAGTAGCAGCCATTCTATATGATAAGCTTCGCGGCTGATAAGCCGCGCCGTTGTTCTGCTAGTCAAGTTCAAGTGCTCAAGGAGTCCAGCAATGCCACATCTACAGTCACGCAGTTTACGGGTCTACGCCGACCACCTTGAGTATTTGGATCAAACCCAACTGCCTCAGAAGGAGCAGTGGGTGCGCTGTGACTCGCCAGAAGAGTGGCAGCGTGCGGTGAAAAATCTAGCGATTCGCGGCGCGCCGTTGATTGGTTTGAGTGCGGCCTTTGTATTGGCGCAGACTGCCGCGCGTCATCCGCAAGGTGACTGGCAGTTGGTGAGTGATCGCTTACGTGCTACACGACCCACCGCAGTGAACCTGATGTATTGCCTGGATGCTATGGAAGCCTGCTTTGAGCAAGGGGCTGCCGCCCTGGCTGAGCGCGCCGCTGAATTGTTTGCAGAAGACCGCGCACTTTGCCAGCGCATGGCCGAGCGGGGAGCTGACCTTTTGCAATCAGGCGACCGCATATTAACCCACTGCAATACCGGGGCGCTGGCCACCGCAGGCGTTGGCACCGCTATCGGCGCACTCGCAGTTGCCAAGCAGCGCGGTGTAACGCTGCATGTGTATGTGGATGAAACCCGCCCGCTGCTGCAAGGTGGCCGTTTAACCGCTTGGGAAATGGCCGACTTAGGTATTCCCTATCAATTGATTGCTGACAGCATGGCCGCGAGCTTAATGGCCGCAGGGAAAGTCGATAAGGTCATGGTCGGTGCCGACCGCATTTGCGCCAACGGTGACTTCGCCAACAAAGTGGGTACTTACATGCTGGCGGTGATTGCTCACTATCATCAGGTGCCGTTCTATGTAGTGGCCCCTTACACCACGGTAGATCCCGCCTGCGTCACTGGCGCCGATATTCCTATTGAACAGCGTGATGCGGCAGAAATTCGTGGTGTTTCAGGTGCTTTCGGCGATGCAGTCTGGGCTCCCGAGAATGCTCCCGTGTGGAACCCCGCCTTTGATGTAACTCCCGCCAAGCTGGTCACTGCCTGGGTGCTAGACACTGGCACCTTTGATGCCGCCGCGATAGCGCGTGGCGATCACTGCCAGGGGCATGCAGAAAGATAGCGGTCTTAGCGAATTCCTGCCCGTAAAAACGACTGGACAAACTGACGCTGAAAGAGCAGGAAAGCGACTAGCAGCGGGGCGATGCTTAACAGCGTCGCCGCGCTAACGGTCGCCCAGTTAACGCCGGTTTCGGGCGCGGAAAACACCCCTAATCCTACCGTTAGCGGGCGGCTCTCTACTGAGTTGGTCACCACTAATGGCCAGATAAAGTTATTCCAGTGGTGGCTGATCGATACCAGGCCATAAGCCAAATAGGTGGGCTTAGCCAGTGGGACGTACACCTTCCACAAAATTTCCAGCCAGTTGCAGCCTTCGATGCGGGCGGCGTCTTCCAGCTCCCTTGGAATGGTTTTAAAGGTTTGGCGGAGCAGAAAAATACCCAGGGCGCTGGCCACGTAAGGTAAGCCAATCCCGGTGATGGTGTTGATCAGTCCCAGCTCACTGGCGATGCGGTAGTTCTCGACAATCAATACTTCTGGAAACACAAAGAGTTGAATCAGCACCAGCATAAACAGAACGTTCTTGCCGGGAATCGGAAAGCGCGCAAAGGCAAACGCCGCCAGGGTGCAGACCACAAATTGACCGATCACTACTCCTGTCACCAGCGCAAAGGTGTTCAGGTAGTAGCGGGCAAAGGGCGCTTGAGACCAAGCGTTAGCGAAGTTCTCCAACGTCAGCGGAGCGAAGAGCGCAAAGTTGACCATAAACTCGCTGGGGTGGAAGGCCGCCCAAAAAGCATACAGCAGCGGAAAAATCCAAATAATCGCCAGTAGCCAAGCGGCCACGGTTTCCAGCGCTGGAATTGAGAAGAATCGGGAGCGGGGCGCAGTGGTCGTATTCATTGATAGTGCGTCCTGCGATCTAAAATTGTGAACTTAAGCGTCGCCACTACCGCGAGCACCAGCAGAATCACCACCGTAATGGTGGCTGCCGTGGTGCGGTCAAAGAACGAGAACGCATTCTCGTAAACGTAGTAGAGCAGCAGGTTGGTGGCGTTGTTGGGCCCACCCTTGGTCAAGATAAATAGGTGATCCACGACCCGCACCGAGTTAATCAGCGCATTGATGAGCACAAACAGCGTAGTGGGCATCAATAGTGGAAATGTCACCCGCCAGAAAAAGCTCCAACGGCTAGTGCCTTCTAAATCAGCTGCTTCTTTTAATTCGGGGGGCATACTCTGGAGCGCCGCCAAGTAGAAGATCATAAAAAAGCCGGCTTCCTTCCACACCGACATCACGATCACCGAGCTTAACGCAATGCTTGGATCACCCAGCCAGTTCACGCCGGATAAGCCCAGCATACCGAGCAGTTTATTGAATAGGCCGATCTGCGGCGCGTAGAAAAACATCCAGATATTGGCCGCGGCGATCATGGGAAGAATCGTCGGCGTAAAGTAGGCCATGCGCACAAAGCCCCGCCCGCGAAGCTTGCCATTGACGAATAGCGCCATACCCAAGGCCAGCGCGATAGACGTAGGAATCGTACCGACGGCGTAGATTAAGTTGTTACGCGCTACTTTCCAAAACGTCGGGTCATCGAACAACACCTGATAATTTTCAAGGCCGACGAATTCAGTGGGTGCACCGCGAAAGCCGGGTAAAAACAGACTGTTAATAAGCGTCGTTATGGTCGGTAAATAAGCAAACGTCGTCAGCAGTACTGCAGCGGGCAGTAGCAGAAGCGCACCGTAGAGCTGCATTTTGCGGTGGTTGGTGAATGACATAGGGACGTACCGCACGTTGGAAAAGCCGGGGCGCGCCCCGGCGAACAGTAAAACGGCTAACGATTAGCGGGCGTAGCGGCGTAACACGCTATCGGCCTCTTGCTGCGCTTGGCTAAGCGCTTCTTGCGCTGTCATTTGGCCGGTCAGCGCTGCTTGCACGGCGTTATCCAGTGCGCGGCGAATGCGGCCACCCTGATAAGTGGAAAGCTCTGCCGTGCCGTGTTCAAGCTGGTTGCGGGCGACCGCGGCAGGTGGGAACTCTTCCACATAGCCTTGTAGCGCGTCGGTTTCGTAGGCAGCGGGGCTAACGCCCATATAACCAGTCTCAATCGACCAAGCGGCAGCACGCTCGGGAGCGGTCATCCAGCGAATAAACGTCATCGCTGCGCGCTGCTCTTCTTCAGTCGTATCTTCAAAAATGTAGAAGTTACCGCCGCCGGTGGGGCTGCCACGCTGGGTTTTCATCGGCAGCATGGCGACGCCAAAATCAAAATTGGCTTCGCTACGTACGGCGGTCAGGTTGCCCGTGGTGTGCCACATCATTGCCGTGGACTGTTCAAGGAAGTTCTGGCGCAGGGTGCCCCACTCAATGGTGCCGTCAGGCATGGCATTGTGCTCGGTGGCTAGCGATACCCAGTACTCCAGCGCTTCAACCGCTGCGGGGTCATCGAAGTAGACCTCGGTGCCATCTTCGCTCATTAGCCGGTGGCCGTTCTGAAAGGCAAAGGCCTGGAACATCCAGTAGGGGTAGCCGGTCGACGGTACCATCACGCCCCACTGCTCGCCATTGGAGGCTTCGCGCACGGTGGCGGCCATCTCGGCCATCTCTTGCCAGTTTCCTGGGGGTGTTTCGGGGTCTAGGCCAGCGGCTTCAAAGGCGTCTTTGTTCCAGAACAGGACGATGGTGGAGCGCTGGAAGGGGATGCCGTAGGTTTTGCCATCCAACTGGCCATTTTCCATCAGCCCTGGGTAGAAGCTATTGAGCCATTCGCGCTCTTCAGCGGTTTCGACTAGATCATCAAAAGCGACGATGGCGTTCTGCTCAATCAGCTCGTAAAGATCAATGGAGAACATGACCGATAGCTGCGGCGTTTCGCCCGCTTCCATTGCCGACATAGCGCGCACGCGGGTGTCGTCGTAGTTACCGGCGTAAATCGCTTCCACATTGATATCGGGGTACTCGCTTTCAAACTCTGCCACCAGCGTATCAACGACGTCGGTGAGTGCACCGCCCACTGCGACCGGGTAGTACATGGTCAGATCGACGCTATCCGCGTTTACCTGGGCGGCGCTTAACAAGCCCGCTGCCAGGGCGGTCATTGCAAAAGGGGTACGCAAACGCATAAGAGACTCCGCAAGTGTCAATACTGCTGTCAGTGTTGGAAAGAGCCCACCGCCGGTGGGCGAGGAACGCTTCGATATGAGCTGGGTAAGGGGAGCGGCGTCAGGTCATCCCGCCGCAGACCTTCGGCATCGAAAAGGTGTGTATTCTCTGGCGTCCAGTAGAGGCTGCATGGCTGACCTGCCAGCGCCTGCTTGCCGCTAAGCCGCACGCGTAGGGTGTGCGACCCCACTGCCACATAAGCAATGGTATCCGCTCCCAGGTACTCTTCACTTAATACGTTAGCGGGTACGCCGGAACCGGGTGCGATACGCAGTTCGATATCTTCCGGGCGGATGCCCAAATGTCCGCCAGCGGCATCCAGGGGGGCTACGGGAGTACTTGGTTCACCTTCGATAACAGCGCCATTTTTACCGGCCACTAGGGGCAGCAGGTTCATGGCAGGGCTGCCAATGAAACTGGCGGCAAAAGCGCTAGCAGGGCGGTTATAAAGCTCGTCCGGGGTGCCGTCCTGGACGATTTTGCCGTGCTGCATCAGAATTACGCGATCTCCCATGCTCATCGCTTCCACTTGGTCGTGGGTGACGTAAATCACCGTCATAGTCAGGCGACTGTGTAGTGCTTTGATTTCCCTACGCATGTCGCTGCGCAGCCGAGCGTCCAGATTGGATAGCGGTTCATCCATCAGGCAGATCGGGTGTTCGGAGATAATTGAACGCGCCAAAGCAACCCGCTGGCGTTGGCCGCCGGAAAGTTGCGCAGGTTTGCGGTCTAGGTAATCGGTTAAATCAACCAGTTCGGCGACCTTAGCCAGTCGCTGGCGCTGCTCATCTTTGGGTACCTTGCGGCTGCGCAGGCCAAAAACGATGTTGTCGGCAACGCTCAAATGCGGAAACAGCGCGTAGGACTGAAACACCATGCTCAGCCCACGGTCGCCGGGCGGCAGGCGGGTAACGTCGCGCTCGCCGATATAAATACGCCCGTCGCTGGCCTCTTCCAGGCCCGCGATCATGCGCAGCGTGGTGGATTTACCACAGCCTGAAGGGCCGAGCAGAATGACAAATTGCCCAGGCGTGACGTCGAAGGAAATGTCATCGACGGCAGTGGCCGCGTCCCAACGTTTAGTGACGCGTTCCAAGCGAATACGCGATTGGTTTGACATAGCACACACATCACCGGCTGCTGGTTGTTATTGGTTCAGCTTGTGTTGAAGGTGTTGCCGTTGCATGACACTTACATGGATGGTTGATGACAGCCGTTGTGTCAAGCAGAAAATTCACTTGGTGACTTTGATGCCATAACGCTGCAGCCTGCGCACCACGCTGGATTGACTAATCCCCAGCCGTTCAGCGATGGCGTACGTGCTGGGAAGCGTTTTGCTCAACGCTTCCAGTGTTTCGCGCTCTAGTCTGGCTAGGTACTGCTTTAGGGTTTCTTCGGGGGCTAAGGCGGCTCTTGGCGAAGAGGTTGGCGTTTGCGGCAGATTAGCAGGGGGCTGCTGCGTAGGAAGGCTAGGTGCTTCAATTTGATCCGTTGGGCTGGAGAGCCAAGCTCTTTCCAACCAGTTTTCAAGCTCGCGGACGTTACCTGGCCAGTCGCTTCCCATTAACGTTGACCACACTGGGTTGTCCAGGATTTTTTGCCGCCCATAGCGTTGGTTAAGGCGTTTCAAACAGGCTTCCACGAGGTCAGGAATATCTTCTCGGCGGTCGCGTAAAGGAGGAAGCGTGACCGGTATGACGTTGAGACGGTAGTAAAGGTCCAGGCGAAATAGGCCTGCTTCTACTTGTTTAGCTAGATTCTGATTCGTGGCGACAACTAAGCGAAAGTCCACTTTGCGCGGTCGTGTATCGCCTAACCGGGTAAGGCTGCCGTCCTGGATGACTTTTAATAGTTTGGTTTGCATTAATAAGGGGAGCTCACCGATTTCATCGAGAAACAGCGTGCCTCCTTCCGCTTGCTCTAATAAACCTGCTTTTCCTTGGCGAGCCGCGCCGCTGAACGCGCCGGGCTGATAGCCAAACATCTCAGACTCAAATAAGTTTTCGGGAATGGCCGCACAGTTAACCTCAATAAAGGGATGGTTATGGCGTTGGCTCCAACGGTGCAACTGTTTGGCAAACGCGGTCTTCCCCACGCCCGACTCTCCCAGCATCAACACATTAGCGTCCGAGGGAGCGACCCGTTTGAGAAGCAAGGCGACTTCACGCATAACGTGACTTCTCACTTGTAAGTTATCCAGCGCGTCGTCCAGCGCTTGTTCCTCGGCACCGTGGGCTGCTTGGCTACGTTTTAAGTGCTCACTAAAGCGTTTCTGGAGTAGTGCATATTCGTCTTGTAGGAGCTGCAAATCGGTTAAGTCTCTGGAGCGGCTGATAACACGCTCTAATTTTCCATTCACAAAGACGGGGTAGGCCTGAGCTATCACACGGCGCCCGGTACCGGTTACCTGCATCAGTTGGGCCGGCTGGTGGGTGCGCATTACTTCCAAGGTGATGGATGGCTTCAAAATGCCTGCTTGCTGCAGCTGGTAAACGCTACTACCTAGCAACTCTTCCCGGGGCGCGCCATAAACAGCCTCAGCGCCGGGGCTGATATCAAGCACTTGACCCTCCCCACTGACGATAAAGAAATGATCGTTGGCGGTTTCGACAATGGTTTTTAGCACGCACTTATCTATTTCACTCACAGCGATTGTCTCTTGAGTAACCTGCAATTCATTTTTGCATCAATGATGCATGAATGACTTAAGTGTACGTGATTTTGATTCATTACTGCATCGGTAATGGCTGGGAACCCTATTGTTAGGGCGTTCAGAGACTTGGCATGTTCTGTGCAATGTATGTGGTTATTCAGCGCTACAACATGAACAACGCCAAGGAGATCTGTATGTCTGATTTTAACCAGCCGCTTGGGGGCAATAGTATGCCGCGCTTTGGTGGGCCAGCTACTATGATGCGTTTACCCGCTCAGGAAAGTGCTGCTGGCTTAGATGCGGCTTTTATCGGTATTCCAATGGATATTGGTACGTCTAACCGCCCGGGTACGCGTCTTGGCCCACGTCAGATTCGTGATGAATCTCGCATGCTTCGACCCTATAACATGGCGACCCGCGCCGCCCCGTTTGAAAGTTTACAAGTGGCCGATATCGGTGACGTGCCCATCAATACGTTTCACCTGCCCAAAAGTGTCGACATCATCACGGCCTTTTATGATGACGTGCTAAAACACAACTGCATTCCGCTAACACTGGGTGGCGAACATACTCTGACACTGCCCATTTTGCGTGCCATTGCCAAAAAGCATGGACCAGTGGGGCTGATCCATATTGATGCCCATGCCGATGTGAACGAGCACATGTTCGGTGAGCCGATTGCCCATGGCACGCCGTTTCGCCGCGCCCAGGAAGAAGGCTTGTTAGCCCACGGCAAAGTGGTGCAAATCGGTCTTCGTGGTACCGGTTATGCCGCTGAAGATTTTGATTGGTGCCGCAGCCAGGGTTTCCGTGTTGTTCCCGCTGAAGAGTGCTGGCATCGCTCGCTGGCCCCCTTGATGAAAGAAGTGCGCGAGCAGATGGGCGATGTGCCTGTCTATATCAGCTTCGATATCGATGGCCTGGACCCTTCCGTTGCCCCAGGAACGGGAACGGTAGAGATGGGCGGGCTGACCTCAGCCCAGGGGCTGGAAATTGTCCGCGGTGCGGCAGGCTTGAACATCGTCGGCTGTGATCTAGTGGAAGTGTCGCCTCCTTATGATCCCAGCGGTAATACCGCATTGATGGGCGCCACACTGCTGTACGAAATGCTCTGTGTGCTGCCGGGCGTGAAACACAGTGATTAAGCTGTCCTGAAATAGCTAATAAATAAAAAAGCGCTTACCTGACAAAGCGCTAATGGTCAGAGAAATGGCAGGCTGCTTATTGCCTGCCAGGACGCCACCAGCCCACCTCCAATAATCACTTCCAACAGGTGAACCGTATGTCTTTCTCTCAAGTAAAATTGGATGACGCCGAGCCGTCGACTCCAATCCATCGTGCTCATTTGCTGAAATTTTTGATCCCATCTTTAATTGGCATCCTATTGTTTTTGGTGCCTTTTCAAGTGGGAGGTACGATTAACATTGGCATGGGGCTGATGGCCGATGGGTTGCAGTCGTTGCTTGGCTCTGCGCTACCTGTCATTGCCATGCTAGTCCTATGTTTGTCTGTGGTGATAACGCTTTACGTTAAAGTGGCAAAGCCCAACTGGGCGCAACGTGGTCACTTTCAAGAGATGTTTGACGTCGACACTATTTGGGTAGTGATGCGCATCTTAGGTGCCATTTTTGTCGTCATGACCTTTTTCCAAGTCGGCCCCGAATTTGTGACAGCATCGTATACTGGCGGCGTAATGCTCAATGATTTAGCGCCGGTGCTACTGACGTTCTTCTTCTTTGCGGCGATTCTGCTACCGTTTCTAGTCGAATTTGGCTTTATGGAATTTATCGGCACCATGGTGCGCAAGCCGTTTCGGAAGATTTTTAATCTCCCAGGACGCAGCGCTATCGATGCAACGGCCTCTTGGATGGGGTCAGGCACCGTGGGTGTATTGATCACTGCCCAACAGTATGAGCAGGGGTATTACAATGCTCGCGAGGCATCGGTCATTGCAACGAACTTTTCAGTGGCTTCCATCGCGTTTAGTTTACTGGTGACGAACTTTGTTGATATCAATCATCTCTTCGTACAGTTCTACTTTACGGTAGTCATGTCAGGGTTGATTGCTGCCATCATCGTGGCACGGATTCCCCCTCTATCGCTCAAATCTAACGACTACTACGAGCCTGTTGGCTGCCAGTTACGCGAGAAACGCACCGAAAATGTAGGGCTGTTTCGTTACAGCTTGCTCCAGGCAACTCGCCGGGCAGCGGATGCGCCAGGGCCAAAAGAGCTGGTGCGTTTAGCACTCCTCAACGTGATTGATATCTTTTTGACACTGCTGCCTTTGGTATTTGCCATCGGCACTGTCGCGCTGATTTTAGCCGAGTTTACGCCGCTGTTTACCTGGCTCTCTTACCCCATGGTGCCAGTGCTTGAGTTGCTGCGTATCCCTGAAGCACAAGCGGCTGCGCCAGCGACGCTGGTCGGGTTTGCCGATATGTTCTTACCAGCGGTGCTGGCGACGAATATTGAAAGCGAGCTGACCCGCTTTGTGATCGCTTGCTTGTCCATGACACAGCTGGTGTATATGTCGGAAATTGGTGCGCTACTACTTAAATCAAAAATCCCTATCAAGCTCTGGGAGTTAGCCGCCGTTTTCTTACTGCGCACGGCCATTACGCTGCCCATCATCGCCTTTATGGCCCATACATTTTTCTTCTGAGGGGGCCTGTCATGAACGCTGACGCCATGCGCAATCACTCAACGACGACCTGTGCCGAGCTGTTGATCCGCCTGCTGCGCGAAACCTATGGAGTTCAAACTCTGTTCGGTATCCCTGGCGTTCACACGGTGGAGCTGTACCGAGGGCTTGAAGGTAGCGATGTGCGCCACGTAACCCCGCGCCATGAGCAGGGTGCCGGGTTTATGGCCGACGGCTATGCCCGCGCCAGCGGTCAGCCTGGGGTATGTCTGATTATCACTGGCCCGGGAATGACCAATATTGCCACTGCGATGGGCCAAGCCTTAGCAGACTCTATCCCCATGCTGGTGATCTCCAGCGTTAACCGCCGCGATACGCTGGGCATGGGCCAAGGTCGGCTGCACGAGCTGCCCAGCCAGCAGCAGATGATCAGCGGCGTGTCACGCTTTAGCCACACGCTATTAGATGCCAATACGTTGCCTGATGTGCTGGCTCGCGCCTTTGCGATCTTCAATGGTGCGCGCCCTGGTCCGGTGCATATTGAAATTCCGATTGATCTGTTCAATGCACCGGTGAAGGCTCCGGCCAGTTGGCCAGCGCCATCGCTTTACCGAGCAGCGCCTGACCCGGATGGGCTTGCCGAAGCTGCCCGCTTGTTAAAGGCCGCGAAGCAACCTTTGCTGCTGTTAGGTGGTGGCTGTGTGGCAGCGCCAGAGGCTGCGCGGGCACTGGTAGAGAGGCTTGATGCCCCAGCGGTGACGACTATCAACGCTAAAGGGCTGCTGGGTCGCGACCACCCGCTAGACTTGGGGGCTAACGCAGCGCTGCCAGCGGTGCGTGAACTGGCCGCTAACGCCGATGTGATTTTGGCGGTGGGTACCGAACTTGGCGAGACCGACTACGATGTCGTGTTTGATGGTGGCTTTCACCTCAATGGCAAATTGATTCGTATTGATCTCGACCCTGAACAACTGGTGTGCAACCAGCATACAACGCTTGGTTTAGTGGGCGATGCCGGACGTAGCCTAGCGCTCCTACTCGCTCATTTCCCCGAACCTTTGCAGCGCCACGGTGTTGAACGCGGTATTGAACGAACAGCCACTACGTTGAGCGCACTTAACCTGGTTAACGATCCGGCTTTTAGCGACTTCGTGCCGCTTTATAAGACCCTGGCTGACCATCTGCCTGAGGCGATTTTGGTGGGTGACTCCACTGCACCGGTGTATGCGGGCAACCACCTAGTCAGCCAGCCAGCGCCAAGGCGTTATTTCAATGCCTCTACCGGCTACGGCACCTTGGGCTATGGGCTGCCGGCAGCGCTAGGGGCGCAGTTAGCTCGCGCTGATCTACCTGTGGTGGCGCTTGTCGGTGATGGTGGGGTGATGTTCACCCTTGCTGAGCTTGCTACCGCGGTGGAGGAACGCCTGCCGGTGGTGATTGTGCTGTGGCACAACGCAGGCTACGAAGAAATTCGCCGCTATATGGATGCCAACGGTGTGGCCCGTTTGGGCGTGGATATTCAAGCCCCTAACTTTCTTACTTTGGCCGAAGGGTTTGGTTGCCCAGGCGTGCGGGTAGAAAGTCCTGAGGAGCTTGCAAGCTCACTCGCTAAGCGCGTTTCAAGTGGCCCGTTACTCATTGAAATAGATGCAGCTGCTTGGCAGCGTGCGTGCAGAATTTCCGACCAGGATACCTAGATGCCGTTACTCGACCAGCAAGTTATCAATCAGCAGTTCATTAACAACCAATGGGTTGCCTCAGCAGGCACGCGTATGCTCGATGTGATGAACCCTTATCGCGAAGCGCGTATTGCCCAGGTCACGGCGGGGGACGCGGCAGATGTCGACGCTGCCGTTAAAGCTGCTCAGCAAGCACAACCTGCTTGGCAAGCGTTGGGTGGAGCTGCGCGTGCAAAGTACCTAGATAGCTTTGCCGATGCGTTGGAGGCCCGTCGAGAAGCGCTAATCACTCTTTCAGCCACTAATAACGGTAAACCGCTTGCGGAAGCAGGCATTGACCTGGACGACGCAATTGCCTGTTATCGTTATTACGCCAAGCAGGCCAGGGAGTTAGATGCTCGCCAAGGTGAGTTGGTTAGTGTGGCAATGGAGGGCGTCGAGGCGCGTACGTATCATGACCCTGTGGGCGTTGTGGGGTTGATTGCTCCCTGGAACTTTCCGCTGGTGACAAGCGCCTGGAAGCTGGCGCCTGCGTTAGCGGCAGGCTGCACCGCAGTGCTCAAACCGTCAGAGGTAACGCCGCTCCCCGAGTTAGCACTGGCAGAAATTGCCCTGGAGATTGGCCTGCCAGCAGGTGTGCTGAACCTGCTTAATGGCGACGGCGAGGGCATTGGCGCACCGCTAACCAATCACCCAGGTGTAGATAAAATCTCCTTTACGGGCAGTAACCGAGTCGGCGAAACGGTCATGCAAACGGCTGCCGTTCGCACCGCCAGTGTCTCTTTAGAGCTAGGTGGAAAATCGCCGATTCTGGTAATGGAAGACGCCGACCCCGCCCAAGCCGCCGACTGGGTAATGGCGGGTATTTACTTTAATGCCGGGCAAATCTGTTCGGCGACTTCGCGTTTACTGGTACATGAAAACGTGGCAGAAGCACTCTACACCGCCCTGGCTGAGCGGATGGATGCGCTAACCCTGGGCGATCCACTGGCGGAAGGCACTGACTTAGGGCCGCTGACCAGCGCTAAGCAGCGCGATGCGGTGCAGCGCTATTTAGACTTGGCGGTGCAAGAAGGCCTAACGGCAGTGCGCGATATTACCCATCGCACGTTACCCGCGCAGGGCTACTTTTTAGCGCCGACGCTTTACCGTGATGTACCGCTGGAAAGCCGCTTGTGGCAAGAGGAGATTTTCGGTCCGGTGCTCTGCGCACGCAGCGTTACCAGCGAAGCAGAGGCGATTAAGCTCGCCAACGATAGCGCTTATGGATTAGCTGCGACGGTGATTAGCGGTGATCCTGAGCGGGCAAAGCGCATTGGCCGTCAGCTAAAAGCCGGTAGCATTTGGTACAACAGCGAGCAGCTGGTGCTGCCTGAAACCGCCTGGGGCGGCTTCAAGCGTAGCGGCATTGGGCGTGAGCTTGGCCCCTGGGGGCTAAGCGCCTACCTCGAAGTGAAGCATGTGATTGGGCCTGCGTAAGGCTAACGCTTGGGCATCGCATAACGCCGGGATGATTTCCCGGCTTTTACCACTTGCCCGGGCACATCGTGGCCGATAAGTGTCGGCAGGGTGGCGGCAACGTCAAGCAGCGCATCTAAATCGACGCCCGTATCGACCCCCATCGCAGCGAACATATGCACTAAGTCTTCGGTGCATACATTACCGCTAGCGCCTGGGGCAAAAGGGCAGCCCCCCAGCCCGCCTAACGACGCATCAAAGCGGTTAATGCCCGCCTGCCACGCCGCCAGCGCGTTGGCTAAGCCCATGCCACGCGTGTTGTGAAAGTGCAGGGTGAACGGCGTTTCCGGCCATCGCTCAAGCACGGCGTCGCACAGGCGCCTAACCTGGGCTGGGTTGGCCATGCCCGTGGTGTCGCATAGCGTGACACCCTGAATGCCCAGCGCGATCAGCTGTTCCACCAGCGTAAGCACCCGCGTTTCAGGCACCTCGCCTTCAAATGGGCAGCCAAAGGTGGTCGAAAGCGAGGCGTTGATAAATACACCGCTGCCTTGGCTGGCCTCCACAATCGCGGCAAATTGCTCAAGCGACTGCTCTGGTGTCATGCGCAGGTTAGCCAAGCCATGGCTATCGCTTGCCGACATCACCAAATTAATCTCATCAACCTGGCAGGCAAGCGCGCGCTCCATGCCCTTAAGGTTAGGCACTAATACGCTGATATCGACGCCTGCCCGACGCTGAATACCTGTGACAACCTCAGCGGCATCGCGCAGGTTAGGAATCGCTTTGGGGGACGTAAACGACGTTGCCTCGATGCGCCGCAGGCCGGTGGTGGAGAGTGCGTCGATCCAGCGGATTTTATCGTCTGTGGGGACAAAGCGCGCTTCAATCTGCAGGCCGTCACGCGGAGCGACTTCATTAATTTCTATTTTTGTAGGACAGGGTGCTGTGGGGCAGAGCATGGGTTGACTCGTGGACTTGTGCATTGCGCTCTCCTTAAATAATGCCCGCTTGACGCAGTTTGGCGCGAGTTTCCTGGTCAATGCCCAGCTCATCCAGCACATCATCGGTATGCTGACCAAGCGCCGGGCCGCCATCGCCGAGTCGCCCTGGGGTAGCGCTAAGTTTGGGCAGTACACCGGGTACTTTTAATGGTTTGCCGTTGGGACGGGTGAAGGTTTGAATCATTTCCCGCGCCAAGTAATGGGGGTCAAAGGCAATATCTTCGGCGGTGTACGGATAGCCTGCTGGCACACGTGCCTCATCCAGCGCTTTAAGAATCGCCTCTCTTGGGCGCTCTTCAGACCACGCTTGAATCGCTGCGTCGATCATTTCAGCCTGCTGGCTGCGGCCATCGTTGTGGGCTAGCGCGGGGGCGTTGGCCAGATCATCACGGCCAATCACGCCCATCAGGCGTTTAAAAATGCTGTCGCCGTTACCGGCAATCAGTACGTAATCGCCGCCCTGGCAGCGGTAAGCGTTAGAAGGCGTAATGCCGGGGAGGGCGCTGCCGCTAGGTTCGCGCACCTGGCCGCTGGCATCGAATTCCGGTAGCAGGCTCTCCATCATGGCAAATACCGACTCATACAGCGCCACGTCGATCTCTTGTCCCAGACCGCTGCGGTTGCGCTCTTGCAGTGCCAGCAAGGTGCCAATGACAGCGTAAAGTGCGGACAGCGAATCACCAATGCTCACGCCTACCCTGACGGACGGCTCTCCCGGCTGACCAGTGAGATAACGCAGTCCACCCATGGCTTCACCCACCACACCAAAGCCGGGCTTGTCGCGGTAAGGGCCTGTTTGCCCGTAGCCGGAAATATGCACCATGATTAACCGTGGGTTGAGTTTTGAGAGTGCTTGCCAGCCCAGCCCCCAGTTATCTAATGTGCCTGGGCGGAAGTTCTCCACCACTACATCAGCCTCGGCAGCGAGTTTGCGCACCAGCGCTTGGCCCTCTTCACTGCGCAAGTCCAGCGCCACCGAGCGCTTGTTACGGCTTTGTACGTGCCACCAAAGCGAGGTGCCTTCCTCAAGCATTCGCCATTTGCGAAGGGGGTCGCCAGTGCCGGGCGGCTCAACTTTAATCACATCGGCACCAAATTCGCCCAACAGCTTGGTCGCAAATGGGCCTGCAATGAGCTGCCCAAGTTCAAGAACTTTCAGGCCTTCTAAGGGAAGCTGGCGAGCTTCGGGAGCGTGCATTAAGGCTCTCCTGGTCGTGTCGTTAATATTGTTGCCTACCAGCATGCGTGAGCTGCTGAGGTGCGACAATTAGGCAATGGGTAACAAAGGTTTCGTGACTGGCGAAGGTATGCGCTAGCATAGTCAGGTTACTTTTCAGGAGTTTGCCGAGATGCGCCGCTTTGATTTTTTTACGCTCAAGCTGTTTATCTCTGTTGCAGACGAAGGCCGCCTGACCGCGGCTGCCGAACGCGAACACCTAGCCCTTGCCGCCGTTAGCAAGCGAATGAGCGATCTTGAAAGCTTGGTCGGGACAACGCTACTTTACCGTAAGCCCCGTGGCGTGGAGCTAACCCCGGCAGGGCAGGCATTTTTGCATCATGCGCGGCGCATACTCGACAACGTTGAACGCTTACAGGCAGAGCTTAGCGAATATGGTGAAGGCGTGCGTGGGCATGTGCGTATTCATTCCAATACCTCAGCAATCATCGCGTTCCTTCCCCAAGATCTCAGCGCGTTCTCTCGCCACTACCCTGAAATTAAAATCGACCTGCAAGAGCGGGTCAGCAGTGAAATTATTGCCGCCGTGAGAGACGGCTTAACCGATATCGGCATTTTTGCTGGGCATGTAGCTGCGCCAGACTTACAGATAATCCCGTATCGGCGTGACCGCTTAGTGCTAGTCACGCCTGACAAACACCCTCTAGCGGAGCGAAGTAGCATTGCCTTCAATGAAGCGCTGGCTTTCGACTTCATCGGCTTGCAGCAAGATGCTTCACTGCAAGCGCTATTGTTTGAGCAGGCTAACCTATCGGGGAAAGCGCTGCGAATGCGCATTCAAGTACGTAGCTTTGATGCTATTTGCCGCATGATCCACCATGGTATGGGGGTCGGCGTGCTACCAGAACAAACGATCTACCGCGAGCTAGGTGATCTGCAGCTTAAAAGCATCCCGTTGAACGACGCCTGGGCCCAGCGGGAGCTTGTGATTGGCGTGCGCCGCTACGCGACGCTTCCTGTCACGGCAAGGCACATGGTGGATCTTCTAACCGCAGAAAAGCATTCAGCGTTATAAGGTTGATCAAGTCGCTGCTTAATCCCGCAGTATTGTGGGGGCCGACCACTGCTGGCAAAGCGGCATCACTTCTAAGCGCGTGATATTGATATGCGGCGGAAGTGAGGCTATATGGAACGCTTGGTCGGCTATATCCTCAGGCTGGAGCGGTTGCGCTCCTGCGTAGTAGCTATCGGCTACCTGGTGGTCACCTTTCATCCGAACCAACGTAAACTCACTCGCTGTCATCCCTGGAGCGAGGTCGGTCACTCTAACGCCCTGGGGGCCAACGTCGCAGCGCAGGTTATAGCTAAACTGTTCTACAAAGGCTTTGGTGGCGCCATACACATGCCCACCTGGATAAGGCGTATGAGCGGCGATAGAACCCAGATTAATGACCGTTGAACCAGGGCCAGCGGCGATGAGTTTGGGCAATAGGTGGCGCGTAACGGTTACTACCCCTTTGACGTTGGTATCAATCATGCGATGCCAGTCATCCAGCTCTGCGTTTTGTGCTGGTCCCTTACCCAGCGCTAGCCCTGCATTATTGATCAGGGTATACACCTGCTGAAAGCGCTCTGGCAACGCTGCAACCACGTTGGCAACGTCTTGTGGGTTGCTGACATCCAGTTGGGCAGTGTGCACAGCTACTTTGTTTTTCAGTGAGTGATAGAGCGCCTCTAAGCGAGTTTGACGCCGCCCTGTTAACACCAGTGACCAGCTTGCTTGGGCAAAACGGTGGGCACAAGCAAGGCCGATCCCAGAAGTGGCGCCGGTAATAAATACGACGGGTTTGACTTCGTGCATGATGAAAGCTCCTGGCGAACATAGCGGTTAAAACCACTGCTAAAAAGCAGCAGACAAGCGCCATTGAGATAGCCTAAGGGTGCAGTAGATATTCATCTTTGGTCGTACACTAATAATAAGGTGCGTAGTGAAGCGCGCTATAAGCGGCGTTTCTAGCCATCGTATTTGACGAAGTCAGCCTTCATGAACGTCGATTTGAGCCGCTTGGCTGCTTGTTTCAAGATCAATCAAACAGCAAAAAATGCTGTGATAGGTATCACGCTTAATAGCCATAACCACATCCAATAACGACAACCGTAGAGAGTCATCCTATGCGGACAACATTGCTTACCACTCTGGCCACCTTGGGTATGCTAACGGCGGCCCCCTTTGCCTTGGCAAATCCGATCGAGATTCAAGTTAACAACACCATGAGCGAAGGCGGCTCTGAAAGCGCAGCGGTCGAGCGCTTTGCCGAGTACCTAGAAGAGCAGGCACCGGGCCGTTTTGAGGTGCGTCCTTTTCTAGCAGGCTCACTCGGTGGTGAAAACGCGGTGCTGGAGCTGCTCAATTTAGGACAAACCCAGATCGCTATCACAGGCGGTAACTGGCGTCAGCAGTATGCGCCAGAGTATGACGCTATTACCGTGCCGTTTGTTTTTTCAACCTGGGATGAAGTCGACGCCTATATGGAAAGCCCTTCTGGCCAGGCATTGATTGAGCAGGCTGAGAACCAAGGCGGGCTTAAGTATTTTGGTTTGCAGCACCGTGGCCCACGCCATATGACCGCCAACAAGGCAATCAATAGCCCTGAGGACTTAGACGGCTTCCGTTTGCGTCTGCCATCGCTCCCCGTGTGGCTTGAGGTGTGGGAAGAGATCGGCGCCCAGGTAGTGAACGTTCCCGCGCCGGAAATTTACTTGGCCATGCAAACAGGTCAAGTCGATGGCCATGAAAACTCGCTCTCCTCGCCCTATACCCGCCGCCTTTGGGAAGTTCAGGATCACATCATTATGACCAGCCACGTGCAGTTTCCGTGGAGCTGGATAGCCAGTTCACGCTGGTGGGATGGCTTAGAAGCCGATGATCAGGCATTGATCGAAGAGGCGATCGACGTAGCTCGTCAATACGGTTCAGAGCAAGAGCGTGAACTTGACGAGTTCTATCTAAAAGCGCTGCAGGATGAAGGGATGACCATCATTGAGCCGGATGTGGCACCTTTCCGCGAAGCAGCGTTGCCTGCGATTGATCGTGTCATGGCCGATATGGCTGATGGTGTGCGTGAAGATGCGTTAGGTAATGAAAGTCAGTAATTGCCTGTGCTAAATGAACAACGGCGGCCTATCGGGCCGTCGTTGTAGTTTTAAAAGATACCTATTTAAGTTAAGCCTTATTAAGCCTCAGGAGCGTTCCCGTGGATTCAGCTATGCCGCCCAGAAACGGGCCGGATAGAATCGCTTTTTATGTGTTGCGTTACACCACCCGTCTTTGTGATGGGATAGGTGTTGCGTTAATGGCCGCGATATTACTGCTCATTGTGTCTGCAGTGGTGGCCCGTGACGTACTTGGGCTGGGGATGCCCTGGACAGAAGAAGTCGCATCACTGCTGGCCATCTATGCCATTGGTTTTGGGTCTATCTCTGCGTGGGTACGCAGTGAGCATTTAGTGGTTGACCTGTTCAGCCACAAGCTCTCTAGCTTAGGTAAAAATATACAGTATCGCCTTACTTCGCTGATCTCTTGCGGCTTTTTTGTCCTCGCGGCATGGGGCGCGTGGATTATGTCGGATATGAGCGCCAACAATAAAACCGTTTCGTTAAGTATCAGTTTCAGCTACCTCTACTACGGTATCTTCTTTAGCTTCGCAAGCATGGCGGTCATCGCCTTTTGGAAAGCGCTGCGCGGCCCGGTTTTGTGGCTTGAAGCACCCCGCGAAGAAGAGGTGACGGCACCATGACTGAATTACTAATTTTCGTTGGCGGCCTGTTGGTGCTAATGGCTATCGGGTTGCCTGTTGTGGTTGCCATCGGTGTGACTTCATTTATCGCTTTGGTATTCACCGGTACTGGAGGGTTGCCCGTTGAGCTACTGCCACTGCGAATGGTGCAAACGCTCAACAACTTTACCCTGTTGGCCATTCCGCTGTTTATTCTGGCGGCCAATATTATGAATATTGGCTCAACAACCACGCGTATTTTTGACTTCGCCACCGCATTAGTCGGTTTTACCAAGGGCGGTCTTGGTCACGCTAACGTAGTGGCCAGCTCCATTTTTGCCACTATGTCGGGTACTGCCGTAGCCGACGCGGCGGGTTTGGGGAGCATTGAAATTAAAGCCATGAAAGAGCGTGGCTATGATTTGAGTTATGCCACTGGGATTACCGCCGCCTCAAGTGTCATTGGGCCGATTCTACCGCCCAGTATTGCGTTGGTCGTGTACGGCTGGTTGGCTAACGTGAGTATCGGCGGGCTATTTATGGCGGGGCTGCTGCCCGGTATTTTGATGGCATTACTATTGATGGGGATGACGGTAGTGCTCGGGGCAACAGGCAAAGTAGTGATGCCTAAGCCTACGCCGTTTGATGCCTGCGAGGTCGTTCGAACCGGCAAGCGCGCTATTCTGCCTTTGATGATGCCCACTATTATTGTCGGTGGTATTTGGGGGGGCTTCTTTACGCCCACAGAAGCCGGCGCCATTGCCTCGCTCTATGCGGTTATTTTAGGCGGCCTGATCTACCGTGACTTAAGCCTGCGCGACTTGTTTAATGCTTTCCAACGTACCCTTATGTTCAGCGCCGTGATTCTGCTGATTATTGCGGTATCCAGCTTTTATGGCTGGATTTTAGTTCGTATGGGCATTCCGCAAGCGTTGGCGGGGCAAGTGGCCAGCATCGATATGCCGACGATTGCGTTGCTGCTCTGCTTTGCGCTGTTCTTCCTGCTTATCGGCTGTTTCATGTCGGTCATTGAGAGCATCCTGATCTTCACTCCGATTGTGGTGCCTGCTGCGCTAAGCGCGGGGTTAGACCCTGTCCATTTCGGCATTGTGATGGTCATTACGCTTTCAGTGGGGGTTATCACACCACCCTTTGGCACGGTGTTGTTTCTAATGGTGGGCATTACGCGACTACGCTATGGGCAGGTGGTCAAAGCGGTGTTGCCGTTCCTATTACCTATTCTGGCCACCATTTTATTGTTGATTGCGATACCTGGCCTTGCCACGTGGCTGCCTCGAGTGATGGGGTATTAATTGCCTAACACCCAATTGACATGATGCAACAGGACCCATGTGCCAACGGTAAACAATAAATCGCTAATTAAAGATAGATGCAGCCTTAGGTTGGCATGCATTGTTTATATTCAAGATTATGTATTTATTGTGTTTTTTGTTTTATTGGCATGGCTTGGTATGGCGGCTGCAATGTGTTGGGCAAGAGCGGAATGTTAGGAAGACATGACGTTCTTGCCACTAACCAAGGTTTTCAAATGATCGAATTTTCTGGTCACCGAAAACCAAAGTGAAAGCGAAGCCATACCAGGAGGCATGACTATGAAAAAGGAAGCTCTCAAGAAACTTGGCATTTTAGGCGTATCGTTTGGTTTAATCGCTAGCCCGTTGGCCTTTGCCGGCATGGAAGGCAACGATGATTACGAGCCTGCTCCTCAGGAAGAAACGACTCAGGATGAGCAAGGCGCTTACAACTCCTTCGACTCTGAGCAAGAGCAAGGTGCTACCAATGAAGGCGTAACCACTGAGTACGAAGAGGAAGAAGAAGAGCAAGGCACATGGGAAACTGAAGAGGAAGACGATTCCGGTTGGTAAACCCTGCTTGCTAACGGATTAACTTCTACCCAGGTTCACGGATGAACCAGAAAATGCTCCGCCAGTGAACTGACCCCCAATAGTTGGACGGTTCATTTAGCCGGCGCCCAAGGCCTGAGTCCTGTACTGCACAGGGCTCAGGCCTTTTAGTTTTAGCTTGATCCGGTGATGGTTGTAATAGTAGATGTAGTCAGCAATACCGCGCTGCAACTGCTCAACGGTATCGAACCGATTCAGGTGAAAATACTCAGCCTTCAGAGTGCCGAAGAAGCTCTCCATCGCCGCATTATCCAAGCAGTTACCCTTGCGCGACATGCTACGAAGTACCCGCTGCTCCACCACCAAGTGGCGATAGCTAGGATGTCGATAATGCCAACCTTGATCCGAATGGAGCAGCGGCCGATCCCCTGGCATCAGCCTGTCAAAGGCTTTCTTCAACATCCCCTTCACTAGATCGAATACCGGGCGTCGCCCTGTCTGGAAGGCAATGATCTCTCCGTTATACAGGTCCATGACCGGTGACAGGTAGAGCTTCTGGTCATTGACCTTGAACTCGGTAATGTCCGTCACCCATCGCTGATGGGGGTGCTGAGCCTGGAACCGGCGCCGCAAGGTGTTAGGAGCCGCGTGGCCCTCCGCTCCCCGGTAGGCACGATAGCGCTTGGGGCGAACCAGGGACTTCAAGCCCAGCTGTCCCATCAGCCGCTGAACGGTCTTGTGGTTGATCGTCTCTCCTGCCTGCCGCAGAACAGCGGTGATACGCCGGTAGCCATAGCGCCCTTGGTGGCGGTCGTAGATCGCCTGGATATGCTCCTTCAGAGAGGCATACCGATCGACAGTGCCCAAGGCCTGTATCTGGTAGTAAAACGTGCTGCGAGGCAGCTCAGCGGCACGCAGCAGCAGAGCCAGCGAATGTTCATGCCTCAACCCTTGGACGCTCCGGGCTTTTTGCCCCGCGTCGCTTCCTCTTTTTCCCGGATCAAGGCATCGAGCTTTTTTAAGTAGGCATTCTCGGCGCGCAAGTAAGCCAACTCTTCGAGCAGGTCCTCTTGGGAGCGCTCACCATCAGGCGGGATTGGTGTGGAGGATGGCTTCTTAGTCATCGGGCGGCGTCCTTTGGGTTTTGGCTCTAGTGCAGTCAGACCACTACTATGGTACTGACGCGCCCATCTGCCAATAGCGCCCATCTCGCGGATATTGAAGAAGGCCTGCGCCTGACGCTGTGACAAGCCATCTCGCCACATCGTCTCAAGCACCTTCCGCTTAAAAGCCGCGCTGTAGTGCTTATACTGCTTGCGCAGACCTGCTACGCCGTGCTGACGGTATCTCTCGCGCCACGTCCGTACCAGAGAATGATCCAGGCCATGCTGGCGAGCCACCTCCCTCAAGCTGGTGTTATCGTGCAGACACTGCTGCACCACCCGCAGCTTGAAGTCCTCATTGTATCGACTGCTCATAAAAACACCCCGACGGTTGGGTTGGGTGTCCAACTTTCGGGGTGCAGTTCAGTTGCGGGGCATTTTTGCGTTAAAAGGTGCCACATAGGGCGTAAGGATAGGGTGTCGGGAATGAATAGGCTATGGTTAGAGTTCTATTACTAACATCAGCCACAAGGACGTTGCCGACGTGTTGAACTGGAAGGAGGTTCCACAGCTTCCTAAAGCGCAAGGACGAATCGAGGCGATTGATCTCGCGCGTGGTATTGCCATTGGGCTGATGATTATCAGTCATGCCGTTAGCGGTTTAGTAGGTATGCGCCATGTGCCCGACTGGGGCATGGTGCCTATCCATTTTTTAACTAAATTCTCGTCCTCGCTATTTATTTTAGTTTTCGGCATTGCGCTGGCGGTGGCCTTCCTTGCTTACACGCAAAGTGACGATTGGCCTCGGCGGCGATTAAAGCTATGGGTAAGGGCCGTTGAGGTTTGGTTTTGGTATAAGGCGCTGATTATTATCGAAATGCTACCCTTTAGCTCGCCTAGCGATATGGTTAACACGCTGCTCTACGGGCGGTTTGCTATCTGGGTAGAGATTCTCGGTTTTTACGCCATTGCCTTGTTATGGGTACCGCTGATACTGCCGCTGTGGGCGCGAATGCCCCTCTGGGGACGTTTGGCGACCATTGCAGGATTAGCGCTACTTTCTGCATGGCTACAAGGGTTTTCCTTTGGGGGCTACGACCTTTTAAAAGCATTTCTGGTCGATCATGAAGAGCACTATGCCTGGGGGCAGCTTAGCCGTGCCCCGTTAATTTTATCTGGCTTATTGATTGGCGAAGCACTGCTACGCTGCTATTTCGATACCGCTTTACGCCGTCGTTTAATTCTTTGGCTGGTAGGGGCGGGGGCGCTGATGGTCGCTGCTTTTTATGCCATCGCCATCGCCGGGGGTGATGTTCATGGTGCGATGATGGCGGTGGCTCGTAATGTGGGAAAACACCCGCCAGGGATAAACTTTATGCTGTTTAGCGTGGGTGGCGCGCTGGTACTGCTCGGGCTTGCCTTAGCAGGTGGAGCAGCCGCTGCGAAAGTACTGTTGCCGATCACGCTCGTTGGTAGTGATGCGCTCAAAGCCTTTATCTTCCATATCGTGATGATTTTTCTGGTACTGCGTTTTTTATTGGAAGGCGAGGGGGCCTACAGCTACCCGCAGGCGCTAGGCGTTGGTGGCTTGTTAATACTCGGCGCCGCGCTGTGGATTTGGCTAACCCGCTGGATGGCGGCTCATCGCTAAACGCGAGCAAACTAACGGGAGTTGACGGTTTGCGACACTGGATACAGCGTGGACTGATGGTAGTCGCGCTGTTAATAGCGCTGCCCATTCATGCAGATTGGTATTATGCAGTTGATAAACAGAGCCGCTGGCAGGGTGACTTAAATGCCCGCATGGCCGCCATCGAAGAGGTGTTTGGTGGGCAACTGGGCGTGTATGTGCAGAATCTAGCCAGTGGCGAAGCCTATGCCTGGAAAGCCGATAAACCATGGTATTTGGCATCGCTGATAAAAGTACCGGTGGCTGCCCAAGTGTTGGCCGAGCATCAAGCTGGCAGGCTAGCTCTTGATGAGCGAATTACCCTGGCACGCAGCGACTATGTGGACGGCGCAGGCCCGGTTAACTGGCATGACCCAGGTACGCCTATTTCCATCCGTTATTTGTTGGAACAGATGATCACCGTTAGCGATAACACTGCCTCCGATATGCTGATTGATCGTGTAGGGCTTGAGGCAGTAAATACACGGGTAACGTCGATGGTGGCCGCAAGCGGAGGAAAGCCCGATCATATAGGGCCAATTAGCAAGCTCGTTGGCGTACGCCAAGGAGTGTATGGTCAGCTTCATCCAGATGCTCAAGGCTTAGGTGGTTTAGATTTTATGGCGCTGCGCAAGCACAGTGTTAGCCAGCGCCCGGAAGCGTTAGCCCGTGTACTTAGCGTGCGCCAAGATGCCTTCGCGCAACCTGACTATGACAGTGCCTTTGATGCCTATGAAGCTACGGGTGAGAACGTAGGCACGCTGCGCGCCTTCGGCGATGTGCTAGCCTCACTTCACCATGGGGGTATGGCGGATTTGAATAGCGAGCAGCGCCAAACGCTGTTGGCGGTAATGAGCCGTACCTCCTCTGGCGAGCGCCGCTTGAAACAAGGATTGGGCAGTGACATTCATTTTGCCCATAAGACCGGCACCCAGCACCGTCGCAGTTGCGATGCGGGTATTGCCTCACGCTTTTCTTCAGTCCAGGGGCCTTGGGTAATTGTCACTTGTAGCCGAGGCCCGCTTTCGGTAAACGCCCACGAACGCGCCTTGGCAAGTGTTGGTGAGGCGCTACGTTTTAGCGGAGCGCTCGCTGGGCCTTAATCAAGCTAACGCTAGCGCCTAACGCCGTACCAGCATGATAAACTGAGCCAATGCTCTGTTGATGTTTCACGGCCTGCCGTTGGAAAGTTGTAGCGCTTGGTGGCTAACGACGCGGGTGCCTCATTCGCTCGTACCTCGCGAGATTCGTTACGCCGCGCTACGGTAGGTGCCATAGGTTTTGTAGCGCGTGGTAAGCGAAGCGCACCCGCGATGACGGTTATGGCAAAATGAAACAGCAACAGGTTATGTAGGTTCTTTTTTTTATTACTTAGGAGTTTGTTATGGCAAGTGCCAGCGCCCGTCATATTTTGGTAAGCAGCGAAGAGCAGTGCAACGCACTGAAGCAAGAGATCGAAAACGGTCGTGATTTCGCAGAAGTGGCCAAGCAGCACTCTAGCTGCCCATCTGGCCGTCAAGGAGGCGACCTGGGTAGCTTTGGCCCCGGCCAAATGGTACCGGAATTCGACAAGGTCGTTTTCAGCGGTGAGCTGAATAAGGTACACGGCCCGGTCAAAACCCAGTTTGGTTACCACCTGCTGGAAATCACTAGCCGCAGTTAATGGCGCCGAACATCCGTCAAGCACCGCGGCAATACTGTCGCGGTGTGAGGAGCACGCCTTGAACGATCCCATTATTACTATTGAAGGCTTGAACAAAACCTATGAAGGTGGCTTTCAAGCCCTTAGCCGTGTGGATTTAACTATTCAGCGCGGCGAAATTTTTGCCCTACTTGGCCCCAACGGGGCGGGCAAAACAACGCTAATCAGCGTGGTATGTGGGCTGGTAAGCCCAACCCAGGGCCACGTCATTGTCGATGGCTATGATAGCGTTAGCCACTATCGTCAGGCTCGTGAACGAATTGGTCTTGTGCCTCAAGAACTGACCAACGAAGCCTTTGAAACGGTATGGAACACGGTTAGCTTTAGCCGTGGTTTGTTTGGTAAGCCACCTAACCCTGCGCATATTGAGAAAGTGCTTAAGTCGCTGGCCTTGTGGGACAAACGCAATAATCGTTTGATGACCCTTTCCGGTGGCATGAAGCGCCGCGTATTGATCGCCAAAGCGCTCTCTCATGAACCACGCATTCTGTTTCTAGATGAACCCACCGCCGGGGTAGACGTCGAGCTACGCCGTGATATGTGGGAAGTGGTACGCGGGCTGCGTGATAATGGTGTCACTATCATTCTCACCACCCATTACATTGAAGAGGCCGAAGAAATGGCCGACCGCATTGGCGTTATTAATCGCGGTGAGATTGTCTTGGTGGAAGAGAAAGCAGCGCTGATGAAAAAGCTTGGCAGCAAGCAGCTAACGCTGCAGCTACACACGCCGCTCTCCGCACTGCCTGCATCTCTTGATCAAGACGAGTTGAGCCTGGCAGCCGATGGCTATGAATTGGTGTACACCTACGATGGCCGTCAGGAGGAGGACGGGCGCGGTATTTCTGCGCTGCTCACCCAGTTGGAGCGGGCGGGCATTGGCTTTAAAGATCTGCATACCCGGCAAAGCTCGTTGGAAGATATTTTCGTCGATTTGGTAAAGGAGCGCCCATGAATCTCTACCCCGTTCGTGCCATTTATATGGCGGAAATGGCGCGCACCCGCCGTACTTTGCTGCAAAGCATTGTATCGCCAGTGATTTCAACCTCGCTTTACTTTGTGGTGTTTGGCGCGGCGATTGGTTCACGCATCAGCGAAATTAACGGGGTCAGCTACGGGGCCTTTATTGTGCCTGGTCTGATTATGCTGATGCTACTTACTCAGAGTGTCTCTAATGCCTCGTTTGGGATTTTCTTCCCGAAGTTCTCCGGCAGCATTTATGAAATTCTCTCAGCGCCCATCTCTTATTTAGAAGTGGTGGTGGGCTATGTAGGCGCGGCTGCCTCGAAATCAATTATTTTGGGGCTGATCATCCTGGCAACGTCCAGCTTATTTGTGCCGCTGGAAATTGCTCATCCGATTTGGATGCTGACCTTCCTGGTGCTGACCGCCGTCACTTTCAGCCTGCTGGGCTTTATTATCGGAATTTGGGCAGATGGTTTCGACAAGCTGCAGCTGGTGCCTTTGTTGGTGATCACTCCGCTAACGTTTTTGGGGGGCAGTTTTTACTCCATTGATATGCTGCCGCCGTTTTGGCAAACCGTAACGTTAGCCAACCCCGTGGTCTACTTGGTCAGTGGATTCCGTTGGAGCTTCTACGGCATTGGCGATGTTAGCTTAGCGGCTAGCGTGGCAATGATCATGCTCTTCCTGGCAGCCAGCCTTGCCACCATTGCCTGGATTTTTCGCACTGGCTATCGCTTAAAGCCTTGAGTGCGCCAATGTCTTATTTAGCTGTTCTTCTGATAAAAAGGTAACTCCCGCTTATGCCGCTACTGCAAAGTATTGTGCACCGCCTTGATCCATCACTAGATGGTGAACGTTTGACTGTCACGGCGGCACCTGCGTCAACACCCGCGGCCAACGATGACCCAGTGATGGCAAGCTTGGTAAATTCGCTAAATGACACCTACAACACCAAAGCCAAAGGGTGGGGAAGGTTTGCTGAGCAGGGCGAGCAGGCTGGGCCGCTGGTCGCTTGGCTGCAAGCCTATATGGCAGAAGAGCAAGATTTTACCCAGCTTTCTATGGCGATTGCCGAGCGCTTGGCGCAAACACTACAAGAGCAGCTCTCCGTTAGCGGCTACTTAGTGTTCGCACATCTGCGCCAGGGCGATACCGAAACGCTATTTTTAGGCTTAGTTCATCAGCGGGAAGGTATTGGCATTAACGCAGAGCACCAAGCAGTGCCTGCCGCGCAGCTTAATACCAGCCAGCTCACCTTGGCGGCACGGGTAAACCTTACCCAATGGCAGAGCGACTCTGAAAGCACACAGTATGTGTCGTTTTTAAAAGACCGCGGCGGCAAAAAGCTAGCCGATGGCTTGATAGCCCTGTTGGGAATGGAAGAGGGCATTGATGCCCCTGCCGAAACCCGCACGCTGTTGAAAGCCTTCAGTGATTACGTCGAAAAAGAGGACTACGACGACGAAGCCAGCCGAGAAAAAACTGACACCCTGGTTGACTACGCCAACGAGCAGCTGCGCCGTGGCGAGCCAATGACATTAGAAGAACTTTCAGAGCTGGTGGACGAAAAGCAGCCCAAAGCGTTTTACGACCATATCCGGAATGCTGACTATGGCCTTTCTCCAGAGATTCCGCCGGACAAGCGTACTATCAGTCAGTTCCGGCGATTTACCGGACGCGCTGGGGGCGTATCGATCAGTTTTGACTCCCACCTACTCGGGTCCAGCATTGAGTACGATGAAAACCAGGATCGCCTGATTATTAAGCAAGTGCCCAAGCAGCTAAAAGAGCAGTTGGCGAAGCGTAAGGAGTGATAGGTGAATAGTGAGGAGTGGGTGGGCGCTTAGGTGTAAAGGGCACTAAATGCCGCAACGCCAGTCGAAGTAGCATGTTTATTAGATGTGACATGTATATCAACAGGAGCGCTTAACGTGCTGGATGCCATTAGCAATTTCTTCCAACGCGCGCTGGCAGAACCTGAGCAGCGTGATAATCAAACTCTGACGCTAGAGCTGGCAACGGCGGCATTACTCTGTGAGGTCATGCGCGCCGATTACGATAAAAGCGATGCTGAACGCGCCGCGCTGAAGCAGATGCTAACCAGTCGTTATCACTTAAGTGAGAGCGACGTTAACGAATTAATGACGTTGGCGGAAGCAGAAGTGGATGATGCCGTCGATCATTATCAGTTTGTTAGCCTGATAAAAGAGCACTACGGCTATGAGCAGCGCTGCGAGTTGGTAACGTTAATGTGGCAGCTTGCTTGGGCAGACGGCAGTATCGACCCGCTTGAAGAGCACCGTATCCGGCGGCTGGCAGATCTTTTGCACGTTAGCCATAGTGATTTTATTCGCAGCAAGCTTGCCAGCACGCCCCAGGCCTAGCGGCTCCCTTCCGGCTCAGCAGAACCTCCCAGCCGTCGACATAACCATTAATAGACCCATTGATATAGGGCTCGGAGCGCAGATACGCCAATGAGTGATATGCAGGATGCATCGAACTTAACCGAACTGATTAATACCATGGAGCGAATGGAGCGTGAAAAAGCCAAGGTAAGCGTAGACGACGTGGTGCACGCGGTGGGCAGGCGTTCATTTGGGCCTCTCTTGTTGCTTGCTGGGCTAATTACACTTGCGCCTATTATTGGTGATATCCCCGGCATGCCAACGCTTATGGCGGCGTTGGTGTTACTCACGTCGGTACAACTATTGCTGGGAAGAGAAACGTTCTGGCTGCCCAAATGGTTATTAAACCGTTCGCTTTCCCGCAACAAGTTCGATAAAGCCATTCACTACATGAAGAAGCCCGCTAGATGGGTGGATAGTTTACTGGGTGTGCGTCTAGCGTGGATGACCGGCTATATCGGGATACGCGTTACCGCCGTGATGTGCTTGTTTATCGCCCTAGCCATGCCGCCGATGGAGTTTATTCCGTTTAGCGCCAACGGCGCGGGCTTAGCGCTTACCCTGTTTGGTTTAGGCTTAGTTGCCCGAGATGGCATTATGCTCTCGCTGGGTTTTCTACTCACCGGGGCGACGTTGACGGTTGTGCTGATCAACGTGCTATAAATTCGCCTACGACCATCCTAATGCCGCCTGAGCTGGCGGCTGTTTAAAGGAGCAAGCAGATACCATGTCTGATCCAGCGCCGTCTGAGTCATCATCGAACTCGCCATCGCCACATTCAGCACTGCCGCCTGCGCCCAAAACGCCCCGTGAGCAATCTCCCTGGGAGCGGCGGATTGAAACGCTGCTGTGGAATTCTCGCTTTCTAGTAATGCTGGCGGTAGTGCCGAGCCTATTGGGCTCACTGATGCTGTTTATTGTGGGTACGCTGGATATCTTAACCGTGGTGGGCGACGTACTGCGTTACTATCTGGTGGGTAGTTCTCAAGATATCCACGATACCCTGGTGCCGGACATCATCATTGCTGTTGATGTTTATTTAATAGCGATTGTGTTGTTGATCTTTGGGCTGGGTATCTATCGGCTGTTTGTTTCCCGAATCGATCAGGCGGAAGTGCGCTATCCCAAACACCCGTTTAACGTAGGCTCGCTGGATCAGCTCAAAGACAAGATTGCCCGCGTGGTGATTTTGGCGGTAATTATTGAGTTTTTCCGCGCTGTGGTGGATATCCGTTTCACGACGCCACTGGAAGCCATCTACCTCGCGCTTTCGGTGCTGGCGCTGGCGGCAGCGCTGTATCTCATGAGTCTTGGGCATAAGGGGGAGTGAGACGAATCGTCGGGCTGTCTCTTAAGCGAGTGAGTTAATACCCGCCGAGGGTAAATTACGCAAACATTATCAATCACTGCTAGGCTGGAAATGTTATCCCAAGGTGTTGCTCTCTTTGAAGCAAGCCTTTAAACGCAAAAGCAAGGAGTGCCGTTATGCGTAACATTATCTATATTATTGGTCTAATCGTTGTTGTGCTGTTTATTCTATCGCTACTTGGACTGCGTTAAGCACACCGCGCCAATAGAAAAACGCCCGCAGCCCTTTTTTCAAGGGGCTGCGGGCGCTTTGTATTTACGCGCAGTCGGCAGCGCCCTGGCCAAACATATCAAACATTAGTTCCCGTCCCATCGACGTCAGTACGAAACAGTCGTAGTCGTTAAATTCAGCGGCACCGCTCTCTTCAAGCACCTGTTGGCATGTTTTCCAGCTAGGGCATTGCCCCTTCAAATGAGCTAGCTCACGCCGGGCAAGGCCACGCTGTGGCAAGGTAATAGTTTCGAGCACATGGCCGTTATCGTAAAGCAGCTCGGCAACGCTAGAAAGGCAGTGGCGTAGGCTGCGCTGCACATGATAAGCGGCAGACGCTACGCTGGATGCGGGGTGTGACACCTCGGAAGGCATAAGTCGTTCTCCTGCAAATAGCCCCAAAATGGGCTTGTTGCAGCGCATTATAAAGCAATGTGAGTATTAGACCAAGGTCTATGATGGGTTGGTGTCAAAGCCACCATCGACCTTTTTCTGACACATTTCTGTCATCTAGATAATTCAGCATGTAAGCCGCTAGGGGAAAAGCAAAAAATATTAATTAAAATTGATGGTGTTATGGTTTTTTAGTTTTATGTAAGCGTCATTCTTTACAATTCATTACTTTTTAGTACGTAAAAAAAAGCCAAATAGGCTCAAGTCTAAGCTTTAATGGCCGATAGTATTAAATATAAATCACATTCTTATGTATGAGCAGCGCCAGCGTGTTGGGCGTTATTTAAAAAAAGGGCAGTAACTTATGGCTTCCATTTCATCACTCGGTATTGGCTCAGGGCTCAAGCTCAATGAATTGCTGGATCAACTGCAAGATGCTGAGCGAGGGAAGTTGAAGCCTATAGAGCGTCAACTGGAAACCCAGCAGACCAAGATTTCTGCTTATGGTCAGCTGCAAAGTGCGCTTTCCAAATTTCAAACTGCAGCCGCTGAGTTAAACGACAGTGCGCTGTATGAAAGCCTTTCCACGAATGTAGGAGGCGATGCTATTACTGCCACGGCAGACGGCGAAGCGCAGCCCGGTAGTTACAATGTCACCGTTAATACACTCGCTACTCGTGGCACGCTGGCTTCCGAAGGTGTTGCTGAACTGGATGCGTCGCTAACGACCGCTGAGCAAACGCTAACCTTCTCATTCGGTGATGGGTCCAGTAAAGAGGTCACCATCGGTGCGAATAGTAGTCTGGAAGATATTCGCGATGCGATTAACGCCAGTGAAGATTCAGGCGTTAACGCCACTATTGTGAACGACGGCACCAACTACCGGCTGGCGCTTAGTTCTAGCGAAACCGGTGCGGACGCCTCTATTACCGGCTTTAGCTTTTCAGGCACCGAACCCTTCGCTGCGGACACCGATAATACTCTGCAAGCAGGCACCGATGCCGCGTTAACGGTGAATGGTATTGCTATCACCAGTCCCACTAATCAGGTTGAAGGAGCGATTCAAGGCGTGACGCTTAATCTGCAAGAGGAAGGCGATAGCACCGTGGAAGTCGAGCAGAATACACGCGCTGTTCGTGAAGCAATTACGGGCTTTGTCGATGCCTATAACGAGCTTAAGGGCACCATCGGCGAGCTGACCAGTTACAATGCGGAAACCGGCGTGGCAGGCGAGCTCAACGGTGATAATACGGTGCGCACGGTGGAATCGCGCATGCGCAGCATATTAAGTGGCGGTATCGAAGGTGAGTTCTCGATGCTTAGTGATATTGGTATTTCGCTACAGCGGGACGGCACGCTTTCTATTGATGAAAGCGAACTGGATAACGCCATTGTCAATAACCAGGATGCGCTGTCGGTGTTCTTTGCTGGTGACGCCGACGATTCAGGTATGGCTGGCCAGTTAAACCAAGGCCTAGACCAGTTATTGGGCACTAACGGGGCTGTGAAAGGCGCTATTACCGGGGCGGAAAATCGTGTGGAGTCCCTAGTGGAGCGCTACACCCGAACAGAACAGACCATTGAGCGGACCATTTCTCGTTACCGTACCCAGTTCGGCCAGTTAGATAGCATGATTGCCCAGATGAACCAAACCAGCAGCTATCTAACCCAGCAGTTTGATGCCCTCGACGCTCAGCTTGGGCGTAAATAACCGCTAAAGTAATTGGATGGTTGTTGAACGTCTACGCTAACGCCTGCTTCCTGCAGGCGTTTTTATTAGAAGTTTCTCATTTCTAGTAAAAAAGTATGAAAATCAGCGAAAGCGCGAAAAGGCGCTAAAGTTGTGCGCTTTTCTGCCGATAGCAGTGCTATTAAATAAACGGGCGTGTGCATGCGCGCCTGAGTCTTGTGGTTTAGCCTTTTGCACTGAGGAATACCCCCCGCATGGCGACGATAACCTCTCTTGGCGTTGGTTCTGGCCTTGATCTCACCGGTTTGCTTGATCAGCTTCAAGTGGCTGAGCGAGGCAAACTCGTGCCGATTACGCTTCAAAAGAAGCAGCAGCAGGCGAAAATTTCTGCCTTTGGCCAACTTCAAACGTCGCTGAACGCGTTTCAAGACGCGGTCGCCAAAATCAATGACCCCAAGCTCTATCAAAGCCTTTCAGCCAATGTGCGTGGCACTGGTGGTGGAGAAGCTATTAAAGCGACTGCCGCCGCTGATGCGCTGCCGGGCAGCTACCGGGTAGAGGTCAGCCAATTGGCCACCTCTGGCACGCTAGCTTCAAACCGCGTGGGAGAGCGGGACGCAGCCATGGATCTACAAGGGGCAACTGCGCTGCAGCTAACCTTTGGCGATGGCGAGAGCGTCGCTATCAACATTGCAGAAGGCAGTAGCCTTGCGGATATTCGTGATGCCATTAACGCTGATAAAGATGCTGGTGTTAACGCCACGATTATCAACGATGGCACGGGCTACCGGCTGGCACTGAGTTCTAAAACGACCGGCGCAGACGCTTCTGTTGAAAACTTTAGTTTTGTAGATGCCGGTAGCACCGTAGTGCTTGGCCCCTTTGCTGAGGATGCGGCAACGAAGCGCTCAGGGGAGAATGCCGCGCTTACGGTTAATGGTATTACGATTAGCAGTGCGGAAAACAGTATTGAAGGTGCGATTCAGGGGGTAACGCTTAACCTTACTGAGCTTGATATCGTGGACGGAGAAATGGCTTCCAGTACCATTAATGTTGAGCGCGACACGCTAAAGCAGCGCGAAGCGATTAATGGCTTTGTAAAAGCGTTTAATGACTTAAAAGGCACTATTGGCAAGCTCACTCGCTTTACCGGCGATAGCGAAACCGCTGGTGAGCTATTGGGCGATAACACCGTGCGCACCATCGAATCCCGGCTGCGCAGTATATTAACCGGTGGGGTAGAAGGCGGTGAGTTGTCTACCCTTAACCAGCTAGGCATCACTCTGCAACGAGATGGCAAGCTCAAGGTCGATGAAGAGACGTTAGATGACTTGATCGCTAATAATCCCCAGGCACTCAATGCCTTTTTTGCCGGTGAAAACGAGGGGGAGGGTATGGCGGGTAGACTAAACACCACTATCGAACAGGTGCTGGGCAACAACGGCGTGGTCAAGCTGGCGATTAGCGGCGCGGAAAACCGTGTAAAAAGCCTGGACGACCGTTTCGAGCGTATGGAAAAAACCATTGAAGGCACTATCTCTCGCTACCGCACCCAGTTCGGCCAACTGGATGCGATGATTGCCCAGATGAACAGCATGAGCAGTTACCTCACTCAGCAATTTGACGCTCTGGATAGTCAGCTCGGCCGTAAGAAATAACCTTAGCGCTTCGGTTGAGTAGCCATAGATAAGTAGGGCGGTGTAACGAGCGAAGCGAGGCATCCGGAATGGGCGGCGTAAGCCGCCCTTTTGTTGCTCATGTAAAAGTAAGTTTCTCACTCTGCAGTTACCAAACATTACATCTTTTTTTACTAACCGCCCTAAAGATTCCTCTCGCCGTGCCGTTAATTCTAATAACGGCGCACAAAGTGGCCGAATAGCAGGCCTTCCGGCCAGTGTTCATGCAAGGAGAATCACACCATGTCAGTGATCAATACCAACATTACCTCCATGATTGGCCAGTCCAACCTGTCCAAATCACAAAGTGCCCTGACCACGTCTATGGAGCGCCTAAGCTCTGGTCTGCGTATCAACAGCGCTAAAGACGACGCAGCTGGCCAAGCCATCGCCAACCGTATGTCTAGCCAAATTACTGGCCTGTCTCAAGCACAGCGTAATGCCAATGACGGTATTTCTGTTGCACAGACTGCTGAAGGCGCATTGAACCAGGTCAACGATAACTTGCAGCGTGTTCGTGAGCTGACGGTTCAGGCACAAAACGGTACCAACAGCCAGGATGACTTACAGTCCATTCAAGACGAAATCAATCAGCGTCTTACCGAGATTGACCGTATTTCAGAACAGACTGATTTTAACGGCGTTAAAGTATTGTCCGAAGATCAGAGTCTGTCTATTCAAGTAGGTGCCAACGACGGTGAGTCTATCGACGTTGTCCTGGAGAAAATCACTTCTGACACACTAAATTTAACCAGCTTCAATGTAAACGGCCCGGGTGAGAATCTTGGCGCAGCTGTCGCTGCAGATTATGAAGCTGCCTACGGTCAGGGTACTGGTGTAACTACCAATACTGTTAACGACTTCTCCGCTGATTTGGCTACTAACTTAGGTGTTAGTGCTGCCGCTGTAAACAGCGCTGGAACTGCTCAAGTTGATGATAACGGTAACTGGTACGTTGACGTTACCATTACTGCTCAAAATAACGCTGAAGCAAAAGCACTTGGTTTACAGGGCATCGAAGCGACTTCCGGCACTGCGGTAACCTTCCAAGTGGCACTTGATCCCTCAGAAGCCACTGTCGCTACTGGTAATACCACTGCTGCCTATACTGTTACTGGCACAGACTTGGGTGCAAAAGACCTGCTAAGCTCTGCGTCCACTAACCCGATGGAGAAGCTTGATGCGGCCCTTAAACAGGTCGATGAGCTGCGCTCTGGCCTGGGTGCCGTTCAGAACCGCTTTGATTCTGCGATTACCAACTTGCAGACCAACGAAACCAACCTCTCTGCCGCTCGGTCACGTATCGAAGATGCTGACTATGCAACAGAAGTAGCTAATATGACCCGCGCACAGATTCTGCAGCAGGCGGGCACCTCTGTACTGGCACAGGCTAACCAGATTCCGCAGAACGTTCTTTCACTGCTGGGCTAAGCCATCGTACTACTTATCCGTACTTTCGGATTATCTACAGGCCTCCTTTATGGAGGCCTGTCTTGTTTTGCGGCTGGAATGAAATCAGTTAACAACTATATTCAGCGCTTTTCGTACCTTTGAGGGGAGGGGGCATCAGATATGATGTCATGCATAGCTTAACCGCCTTCAGGATGTTCTCTACCATGTCGAATAAAAAGCCCTATCGCTCATCAAATAATGCTCGCCAGCGCACTTTGGATACGAGAGGAACAGCGCAAGCATTGAAGAAAGCCAGAGCGCTAACGGAGCGTCAGCCAAAAAATATTTCTGCGTGGAAGCAGCTCAGTGCAGAACTCTCAGAGGCAGGACATCTACAAGAAGCACTTGAGGCATTAAGTAGCGCAATTTCTTTACAACCAAATGATGCCGAAGTGTTAGCGCTACAGGGGAGAATGACGCATCAAATGGGCGACCCTGATCAAGGATTGGCGTATTTACAGGCGGCTATCGAGTTACGCCCTAATTACGCTAAAGCACAACACTATATTGGCTACATCTATTATACCCAGGCACGTTTTGATGAAGCGCTACAGCATGCCGAAATAGCTTGCGAGTTGATGCCCGACGATGTGGATATGCTTAACACATTGGGCAATATTTTGATGCAAAAGTTTGAGTATGGACGGGCAAGAGATGCGCTTGAGAAAGCCGCAAAATTAGCGCCTAATAATTATTTATCCTGGAATAATCTGGGTAATGTTTACAATGCTATTGGAGATCTGGATAAAGGACTTGAAAGTTACGGTAAAGCTCATCGTGTTAATCCCCATGCGCCGGGTCCTTTTTCCAATATCATTACTACATATCACTACCACCCTGATAAGACAGGTGAGGAAATTACAGCGCTATGCAAGCAGTGGGAAAGTAAATTTTTATCAAGTATTACCACGCTTTCTTATGCTAGCCACAATAATCCTAAAAAACGCCTTAGAGTTGGATTGATCTCAGATGGTTTTCGTGGACATCCTGTTGGAAGAATGATTACTTCGGCACTGGAATGTGTTCCAAAAGACCAGATGGAGTTTTATTTTTATAGTACTAACCATGCTTCTGATGGTATTACCGAAAGGCTGAAGTCAGTAGCTACACAATGGATGAGTGTGCAACCGTTAAAGGATCAGCAGGTAGCTGAGAAAATTGTACATGATGGCATTGATATTCTGATTGATTTAGCTGGCCATAATGCTGGCAATAGAATATTGGCCGTAGGTATGCGCCCAGCTCCGATACAGGTAAAGTGGGTAGGCGGGTTGATTAACACTACAGGCTTGTCGGCCATTGATTATTTAATCAGTGATCGCATTGAAACACCTAAAAGTGTTGATGAAGCATATGTCGAAAAAATAATACGCTTGCCTGATGACTATATTTGCTATGTGCCGCCAAATGGATACGAGCCAGATGTGGGGACATTGCCTGCATTTAAGAATGGTTTTGTAACATTGGGTTGTTTTAATAATGCTAATAAATTAAATGATGTGGTGTTGGAACAGTGGTCTAGCATAATGAAGGCGCTACCTGGCTCTAAGCTATTGCTAAAAAGCATGCAGTATAAAAGTGAAGAACGCTGCCGAAAAGTTAAAGAAACAATGGCAAGGTTCGGTATTGAGAGTGATCGGTTACTTATTGAGGGGCCTTCATCGCACGCTGAGCTTTTAAATGCGTATAATAAAGTTGATATTTCCTTAGACCCTTGGCCTTACTCTGGTGGCTTGACCACTTGTGAATCATTTCTAATGGGCGTTCCGGTAGTGTCTTTCCCAGGGCCGACCTTTGCTGGGCGCCATAGTGCTACCCATTTGATCAATGCGGGTATGCCAGAACTTGTAGTGAGCTCTTGGCAAGAGTATCGAGAAAGAGTTTTGGAGCTTGCATCTGACTTAGATAGCCTTGCCACTATTAGGCAGCATCTTCGTCAAGTTTTATTAGAGTCGCCCGTATGCAATGCGCCTCGTTTTGCAAAACATTTTACCAATGCAATGCGTGCCATTTGGCAACGTCATTGTGAGGGAAAGCAGCCTGCCGCTTTAACGTTCGACAAAACTGGACAGGCACAGTTTGTGGATGAAGAAACACCCGTTGATATTGTCTATGCAGAAAGTATGGAGCCTGAGGTGGCCGGGTTTAAATGGTCGCTATCTAGCAAGATTATAGCGCTGGACAATGGGGCAAGGTTAGTTGTTGAGAAAGGCATTGAAACCCTTAGGCAATTAAATTCATTTGGCATAGTGGCCTTCGATCCAGCAAGCCAAGTAACAAATCCTGAGCGGTTTGAAGGCAGCAATGATGTGCAAGTCTTTACCCATGCTGTTTTAGGCGACGGCAATCAAGCAACGCTTTATTCGTGCTTAGATCCAGCAATGAGCAGTACTTTGCAACCGCTGCCTATCGGACAGCAGCACGGGGCTAGCCCGGAGGGTGCTAACGTGCTTGCCAAGCTGCCGATCAATACTATTGCGTTAGATTGTATCGAAGGGCTTGAAAGCTTGGATTGGTTGATTCTTGATCATCTAAGCGATTCCACTGCAATTCTTGAAAATGGCGAAAGAGCACTTAAAGATACGCTTATTATTCAAGTGCGTATTGCCTTTCAGCCGACGCACCAGCGCCAACCTAACCTCGCGGAAGTGCAGCACTGGATGAGCCGTCACGGTTTCCGTTTCTACCGCTTCAACAATGAGCAACACCGCAGCCACCTGCCAGAAAGCGTATCTGACAAGCAGCGCCAAGCGACGGAGTTGCATAATGCTGATGCTGTATTCTTGCCTAGCCATGAGCGTATGGCCAGCTTAAGCAATCACCAGCGCATCAAGCTTGCTTTTCTGTTACATACTATTTACGGCATCCGCGATATGAGTTACGAACTCTTGGTCGGTGTAGATAAAGCAAAGGCGGAAGAGTATTTACTTTCAGAAGGGATGGTGAAAGCCCCGGTAAATGAGTTTGATAATGAGAACGTGGTAACGCCTAAGCAAGCATCTGAGTTGCCCGTAGTTAATCAAACAGTAGCAGACAATATTTCTCAAGATATTGACGCATTATTAGAGCGTTATACTGAATTACAGAGCGATAATACTACCCAAGATGCGGCTAGTAGTAATGTTACACCTCAGTCTTCCGAGCTTGAAAAGCCACGTACAAAGAATAAGCCTATAAGCTTGTGGAAGCTCAATGAGCCAATCAGTGTAGTAGATGTCGGTGCCAATCCTATCGATGGGACGCCTCCTTATGCGGAAATGCTCAAGCAGGGGCTTGTGACGTTGGTTGGTTTCGAACCACAGAAAGAAGCACTGCAAAAGTTGCAAGCTATGAAAGGGGCTAATGAGACCTATCTGCCACATGCAGTCGGTACCGGCGAGCATGCCAAGCTTTATATCTGTCAAGCCTCGGGCATGACTTCAACGTTAAAGCCGAACAGCCAAGTGCTTAATCACTTTCAAGGCTATCCAATCTGGGGAAAGGTGAAGTCGGTCGAGGAAATCGAGACCGTACGGTTAGATGATATTGATCAAATAGAAAAAATAGACTGGTTGAAAATTGATATCCAGGGCGGAGAGCTTAACGTTTTTAGAAACGGCGAAAAAAAGTTGAAAGATACCTTGGTGATTCAGACAGAGGTTAACTTTATTCAGCTTTATGAAAATCAACCGCTCTTTGCTGAGATTGACCAATGGATGAGGGCGCATGGGTTTATGCTGCATACTCTTTTAGAGCAAAGAAAACGAATTTACGCACCGATGAGAATCAATGGCGGGATTCATCAGGGTATAAATCAGCTAACTACTGCTGACGCAGTATACGTCAGAGATATTAATACTTTACAGGAGGCTTCTGTAGAGCAGCGTAAAAAATTGGCGATTATTTTGAGCAAAGCATACGGAAGCTTCGATTTAGCTTACCGCTTATTGATGAATGAAGATGGTTGTAGTGAAAAGAGCTTTTTCAATAAAGTTGTCGGAAAAAAAATTAACGCTATTTCAGTGGATTAAAAAATGACACAGGAAACGCAGTTCCTGAGCTTGCTAAGAACCGCAAGTAAAAGTGATTTGCAGATTTTGGCAAAACTTTTAAGCCCATATTTGGCCGAAATAGAGCTTCGCCAGACAAAAGTATGGGGAGATCGTAGTCGTCTGCACCTAGATAATATTACGATTCCTTTGAATGACCTTTTGCTTAATACACGTTCAGGTCATATTACAATCGAAAAAGATTGCTTTTTTGGTCATCGTTGCATGTTGCTGACGGGAACGCATGATTACGAAAAAACCGGCTTAGAAAGATTAACAGCTGTCCCTGATAGCGGCCGAGATATCCACATCAAACAGGGGGTGTGGCTAGGTTCTGGTGTCACTGTGCTTGGGCCTGCCGTGATAGGGGAAAATGCTGTTGTCGCAGCGGGCAGTTTAGTTGTTGGTGATGTTCCGCCTAACACTATTATGGCGGGGCATCCTGCTAAAATTATTAAAAAAATTGATGGAAGTGATGCCTAATGAAAGTATGGGCTTCCTCATCTTTTTAAACGTTGAATGGTAGTAGTCGAGCAATGTTTACAATCAATTTGGGAGACCGGAGCCTTTTAATAGCGCGAACACGCCATCATCACGATAGCACCACCGGTTGCTCCTAAATTCCAAAAAGAACTAAAGAATAGGTTTATTATTTCTTTTTTGCTGGTATCTTGGCCTCATTGCACTGGTCGATGTTCGACGAACGTCGCAACCAGTGCTCACATTTAAAGCAGGGCGCCTCGGTGCCACTGAGAGGGAGATATGATGACGAATGTGAGCCGTTGGAAAAAAGCCGTTGCTGTTCTTTCGCTTAGCGTTGTGGGTGGTGTGCTGTCTGCCGCTGCTTATGCAGATACGCTGCGAGTCGGCATGTCTGGGGGGTACTTCCCTTTTACGTTTGTTGAGCAAAACGAGCTGAAAGGCTTTGAAGTGGATGTCATGAATGCCGTTGGTGATGTGACTGGCGATGAGATTGAATTCGTGACAGCGAGTTTCTCTGGTTTGGCGGGCATGTTGGAATCGGGGCGCATTGATACCATTGCTAACCAAATTACCATCACCGATGAGCGCAAAGCGAAGTACGCCTTCACCGCACCGTATGTTTACGATGGTGCCCAGGTTGTTGTACGGGCAGGTAACGACACTATTCAAGGGGTTGAAGATTTATCCGGCAAAAGCGTTGCGGTCAATCTAGGCTCTAACTATGAGCAGTTGTTGCGTGAACAGCCTAATGCTGATGAGATCGATATCCGTACCTACGAATCCAACGTCGAGCAGGATGTGGCACTTGGCCGTATCGATGCATTTGTGATGGATCGCGTTAGCGCTAGCCAAGTGATCAGCGAGCGCGGCTTGCCGCTTGCATTGGCCGGCCAGCCGTTCACCATCATAGAAAACGCGCTGCCGTTTCGTGATGATGAAGAGGGGCGTGCTCAGCGTGACCGCGTAGATGCCGCTCTGGAAGAGCTGCGTGAAAACGGTACATTAGGTGAAATATCGCAAAAATGGTTCGATACTGATATCACCCAGCCATAATCGCGGCGTTTATCTTTAGACGACCAGCAACTGATTGCGGCCGTGGCACTGCCACGGCCGTTTCGCTTATAGCGACGTTGCGAAACTGACCTTGGAATAACCATGCTGAATGTGGAGTATATGTGGGGCCTGTTGCCGGTCCTGCTGAGCTATTTACCGTTAACGCTGCAAATGGCGAGCATCGCCATGCTGTTGGCGCTGATCATTGCCTGCCTGTTGGCGGTCATCCGGGTATCGCGAGTGCCGGTGTTGAACGGCGCGGCAATGCTGTTTATCTCGTTTTTTCGTGGAACGCCGCTGTTAGTACAGCTATTTTTGTTCTATTACGGCTTACCCCAGCTGATTAACGCGCTGATTTCCATCAACGGAGTGACGGCCGCAGTGCTGGGCTTAACGCTGCACTTTTCGGCCTACATGGCGGAATCCATTCGCGCGGCGATTGTCGGTATTGACCGCAGCCAGACCGAAGCAGCGCTGTCCATCGGTATGACCCAGTCTCAATTGATGCGGCGGATTATTCTGCCTCAAGCCACCCGCGTGGCAACGCCAACGCTGATGAACTACTTCATCGATATGATTAAAGCGACTTCCCTGGCGTTTACCCTGGGTGTCACCGAAATGATGGGCGCTACCCAAAAAGAAGCCTCGGGCAGCTTTCTCTACCTGGAAGCATTTCTGCTGGTGGCGATTATTTACTGGGTGGTGGTGGAAGTGCTTTCCTGGGGGCAGCGCCGTCTGGAAACGTATCTGAATAAGGCGTACCAGCGATGATCACCCTCGAATCTGTCAGTAAGCGTTTTGGCCAGCAGCCAGTGTTTTCGGACGTTGATTTGCACCTGGAACAGGGTGAAATCATCGTCATTATTGGTCCCTCGGGTACCGGCAAATCAACCCTGTTGCGCTGTATTAACTTTTTAGAACGCCCAGAGACGGGGCACATTACGGTAGGCGATTTAAGAGTCGATGCCCGGCATGCTAGTCGTGCCGATATTCTGGCGCTACGCCGACGAACCGCTTTTGTATTTCAGAACTATGGATTGTTTGCCAACAAGACGGCGTTAGAAAATATCAGCGAAGGCATGATTGTCGTGGATAAGCTGCCTAAGGCTCAGGCACACGCTCGGGCAAGGGAGATTCTAGAGCGCATTGGCTTGGCCGATAAGGCGGATGCTTACCCAGCATCGCTTTCCGGTGGCCAGCAGCAGCGGGTAGGCATTGGGCGTGCGATGGCCGCGAATGCTGATGTGATTCTATTTGACGAGCCAACCTCATCGCTGGATCCGCAATGGGTGGAAGAGGTGCTGAGCTTAATGAAACAGCTCGCCGCCGAGCAGCAAACCATGATTGTGGTGACCCATGAAATGCAGTTCGCCAGAGACGTCGCCGACCGGGTGGTGTTTATGGATGAAGGGCAAATTGTCGAGCAAGGGTCGCCCGAAGCGCTGTTCACCAACCCTCAAGATGAGCGGACACGGCGTTTTCTGCGCAAAATTTTGGCGCCAACGGGGCAGGCATTGCCATAACGGATGAGTGGCGATCCGTGCGGGAAAAGCATTGACAAGCGCTGGCAAGCCCGCTTAACGCGTGATAGACTACGCCATCCTCTCAGACAAGACCCGTGGGCGGGCAGCTTTTGAACTGCTCGTTACACCATTTGGCAGCGTTTTAATTGCTTCCAAATCAATTGGTTGTTGTGGAAAGATTCTGACGGAAATGTCGTGTCATGGTGAAAACCTAGTGGCGAAAGCCGACCGACAATCACATAGTTAATCCGTTGCCGTTTATTGGCAACCTTTATTCTCCAAGGAGATACCTGTGGCGAACAGCAAGCAAGCACGCAAGCGCGCCCGCCAGGCCGAGACTCGTCGCGTCCTGAAAGCCAGCCAGCGCAGCAAGGTCCGCACTTACATCAAGCGTGTGATCAAAGCGATCAGCACCGGCGATCATGGCAAAGCGATGGAAGAGTTCCGGGCAATGCAGCCGGTTGTCGACCGCATCGCTGATAAAGACGTTCTTTCTAAGAAGAAAGCTGCACGTCTGAAAAGCCGCTTGAACAAGCGCATTAAGGCTCTGGCGGCGTAAGCCGGCAGGCGCCATAAAAAAACCGGCTGCGGCCGGTTTTTTTGTGTCTATACGTCGCGTTACCCGCGGCGACTTTGGGTCTCTTGTTTTAGTCGCTATGGATTGAGTGATGACCGCCAACACACCACCGCAAGCAAATATGTCGCCCCCGCGCCGCGGGTTGATGCGCTCTGGGTTAGTGGTCAGTGCCATGACCATGTTGTCGCGTGTGATGGGGTTGGTGCGCGATGTGGTGGTTGCCACCTTCTTGGGGGCAGGCAATGGCTCGGATGCGTTCTTTGTTGCGTTTAAAATTCCTAATTTTCTGCGTCGTTTGTTTGCCGAAGGGGCGTTTAACCAAGCCTTTGTGCCAGTGCTTTCAGAGTACTCAACCCAGCGCAGTAAGCAGGAAATTCGCGAGCTGCTGAACGCAGTAGCAGGCAGTCTGACCGCTATTTTGGCGCTAATAACCGCGTTGGCGATGCTGGGTGCCCCGTGGTTAGTGTGGGTGTTTGCCCCTGGCTTTGGGCGCGACCCCGAAAAGTTGGCCATGACAGCTGACATGTTGCGCCTGACGTTTCCCTATTTGCTGCTGATTTCGTTAACCGCTTTTTCGGGAAGCGTGCTGAATACCTGGAACCGCTTTGCGGTGCCCGCGTTCACCCCTGTGCTGCTGAATATTTCGCTGATTGGCGCGGCGCTACTGTTAATGCCGTTAATGGAAGAACCCGCCATGGCGCTGGCCTGGGGGGTGTTGATTGCGGGTGCTGCCCAGCTAGCATTTCAGGTGCCGTTTTTGCTGCGCCTTGGGTTGCTGCCGACCCCGTGGCCAAATTTTGCCCACGAAGGCGTGAAGCGCATCCTGAAGCTCATGGCTCCCGCGCTGTTTGGCGTATCGGTTTCGCAAATTAACTTGCTGCTGGATACGGTGTTGGCCTCGTTGTTAACGGCGGGCAGCGTGTCTTGGCTGTACTACTCAGATCGGTTGGTCGAACTTCCGCTTGGGGTCTTCGGTGTAGCGATTGGCACGATTATTCTGCCGGCACTTTCCAAGCGCCATGCGGAGCAGTCCACCGAACACTTTTCTGCGATGTTAGACTGGGCCATTCGCGTCGTGCTGCTGCTGGGAGTGCCGGCCGCGCTGGCACTGGCCGTGCTGGCAGAACCATTTTTGATTACCTTGTTCCACTACGGGGCAATGACCGATACCGATATTCAAATGGCCGCCATGAGCCTACGCGCTTACGCCTTTGGATTGGTGGCGTTTATGCTGATCAAGGTGTTGGCACCGGGATTCTTTGCCCGCCAGGATACTAAAACACCGGTCAAAGTGGGCATTATCGCCATGGTGGCTAACATGGTGTTTAACCTGCTGTTAATTTGGCCGCTTGCTCACGCAGGCTTGGCATTGGCGACCGCACTGTCGGCGTTTTTAAATGCTGGACTGCTAGGGTATCTGCTCTACCGCCAGAAGGTGTTGGTCTTTCAGCCAGGCTGGGGACGCTATGCAGTACAGTTGGTGGGCGGTAGCGCGTTGATGAGTATTGCGCTTTATCTGGCTGCCCCCGACTGGCAGGAGTGGCTTGATTTTGCACTGTGGCAGCGCATTCGCTGGGTAGCGGGACTCGTGGTATTGGGTGGTGGGCTTTATTTTGCCTGGCTGGCCGCGTTTGGCCTACGGCTGCGTCACTTTAAGATGAATAGCTAATGTGCAAACAGGCAGCGTTAGGGTGATAAAGAAGGTGATGCCAGGGCGAACGTAATCTTCCCCTGCACCTGATCAGCGCGTTCGTTATAATCAAACGCTTTTAGACGGCAAACGCTTTTAAAAAAGGCTTTTAAAAAAGAGGTGCCATGCACGTCATTCGAGGTCTGCACAATCTGACAGCGGCTCATCGGGGCTGCGTTGCCACCATCGGTAATTTTGATGGTGTGCATCGCGGCCATCAGGCGATCCTGCAGCAGTGCCGTGAGCATGCGGCGCGCTTGAAGGTGCCGTTGACCGTGGTGGTGTTTGAGCCTCAGCCGCGGGAGTTTTTTGCCGGTGATCAAGCGCCGCCGCGGCTTACCCGCCTGCGTGAAAAAGTTCGCTTGCTACGAGACCATGGTGCCGAACAGGTACTGTGCCTGCCTTTCAACGATGCCTTGCGCAGCCTGACTGGGCGCGAGTTTATCGATCAAGTGCTCATTGAGGGCTTGGGAGTGCAGCATCTGGTGGTGGGCGACGACTTCCGCTTTGGTTGCGACCGCCGTGGTGACTTCACCTTGCTTGAAACTGTTGGGCAGGTGGAAGGATTTGGTGTTGAACACACACGCACCTTTAAGGTCGATGACGAGCGTGTATCCAGCTCGCGCGTGCGCACCTTGCTGGCCAGCGGTAACTTTGAGGTCGCTGCACGCCTGCTTGGCAGGTCGTATTCGCTGCATGGCCGTGTGGTACGCGACCAGCAGCTAGGGCGCACCATTGGTGTGCCTACCGCTAACCTGCCGCTGTTGCCTCAGCCATTAACGCTGCGCGGCGTGTTTGCTGTGGTGGCCGAGCTGGCTAATGGTCAGCGCTATCCCGCCGTGGCGAATGTTGGTTTTCGGCCAACGGTGGGATCTAAACGCCCCACGCTGGAAGTTCATCTGTTGGATTTTTCAGGCGACCTCTATGGTCAGCGGCTGACGGTTTACCCCTGCGCGCGTTTGCGTGGGGAAGTGAAGTTTGACGACTTTGATGCGCTAAAAACGCAAATTGAACACGATCAAGCCAGAGCGCGCCGCTACTTTGCAGCAGCGGGTGCTGGCTGCATGAATTCTCTTCCGCTGGCCTCGGCCCCGCTTGGGCGTGAGACCGCTTCTTCTGATTTCTCTTCGGCGGATAACGCCGCCGATGCTAACGACGGCTGACCGGACTATGGATTATAAGCACACGCTAAACTTGCCAGAAACCGACTTTCCTATGCGCGGCATGCTGCCGAAGCAGGAGCCAGGGCGCGTTTCTAAATGGCAGGATATGAACCTATACCAGCGACTGCGCGATGCCCGTGCGGGTGCGCCGCTGTTTGTTCTGCACGATGGCCCTCCCTACGCCAACGGCAGTATCCATATTGGTCACGCTCTCAATAAAATCCTTAAAGACATTATTGTTAAGTCGAAGAATCTGGCAGGCTTTGATGCCCCTTACGTGCCGGGCTGGGATTGCCACGGTCTGCCTATTGAGCACAAAGTAGAAACCACCCACGGCAAACATTTGGCCGCGGATAAAGCTCGCGAGCTGTGCCGTGAATATGCCGGTGCGCAGATTGAAACGCAGCTCGCTGACTTCGTTCGCCTGGGCGTCATCGGTGACTGGGACCACCCCTATCGCACGATGGATTACGCTAATGAAGCGGGCGAAATCCGTGCTTTGGCGGCGATGGTAGATGCAGGCTATGTGTTCAAAGGCCTAAAACCAGTTAACTGGTGCTTTGATTGTGGCTCGGCCTTGGCTGAGGCGGAAGTTGAGTATGCCGATAAAAAATCCGATGCTATCGACGTCGCTTTCCCGGTAGAAGATGCCGACAAGCTAGCGGCGGCCTTTGGCCTAAGCGAATTGCCCAAGCCGGCGGCGGTGGTGATCTGGACCACCACGCCTTGGACAATCCCCGCTAACCAAGCGCTGAACGTTCACCCTGAGTTTACCTATGCGCTTGTGGATACCGGCGAACGCCTGCTACTGCTCGCAGAAGAGCTGGTAGAAAGCTGTTTGGAGCGCTTTGAGCTGACGGGCAGCGTAATTGCTACCGCACAAGGTGCCGCGCTGGATCTGATCAATTTCCGCCATCCGTTCTATGACCGCCTCTCGCCGGTTTACCTAGCGGATTACGTTGAGTCCGAAGTGGGCAGCACGGGCATCGTTCACTCAGCGCCTTCTTACGGTATGGATGACTTCATCACCTGCCGTGAGCATGGCATGAGCTTTGATGACATGCTTAACCCAGTGCAGGGGAACGGTGTCTATGCTGATGATCTGCCGTTCTTCGGCGGCCAGATGATCTGGAAAGCCAATCCGCATATCGTTGAGAAGTTGCGCGAGGTTAATGCGCTAATGGCGCACACGCCTATCAAACACAGCTATATGCACTGCTGGCGCCATAAGTCCCCGGTGATTTATCGTGCCACCGCCCAATGGTTTGTGGGCATGGATATCAAAGGTAAAGACGGTAAAACCCTGCGCGAGCGGGCGTTGGAAGGCATCGAAGCCACCGAGTTTACCCCCGCGTGGGGCAAGGCGCGTCTGCATAGCATGATCGCTAATCGCCCGGACTGGTGTATCTCTCGCCAGCGTAACTGGGGCGTGCCGATTCCGTTCTTCTTGCATAAGCAAACCGGCGAACTGCATCCCAAGACGGTTGAGTTGATGGGAGAGGCGGCTAAGCGCGTCGAGCAAGAGGGTATCGAAGCGTGGTTTAAACTCGACCCCGCTGAGCTACTCGGTGCCGAAGCTGCTGAGTACGACAAAGTCACCGATACATTGGATGTCTGGTTTGACTCCGGCTCCACGCACCGTCATGTGCTGCGTGGCTCGCATCCTCATGGCCATGAAAGCGGCCCGCGTGCTGATTTGTACCTGGAAGGCTCGGACCAGCACCGTGGCTGGTTCCATTCGTCGCTACTGACCGGTTCGGCGATTGATGGTCATGCGCCATATCGTCAGCTGCTAACCCATGGCTTTACCGTCGATTCACAGGGCCGTAAGCAGTCCAAATCGCTGGGGAATGTGGTCGCGCCGCAAAGTGTGATGGATAAGTTGGGCGCTGATATTTTACGTCTATGGGTCGCGTCTACCGACTACTCCGGTGAAATGGCGGTGTCCGACGAAATCTTGAAGCGTACCGCCGATGTGTATCGGCGCATCCGTAACACCGCGCGCTTTTTGCTTTCAAACTTGAATGGTTTTGATCCGGCAAACGACCAGGTGGCCTTTGACGATATGCTGGCACTGGATCAGTGGGTGGTTGACCGTGCGGCACAGCTGCAGGGGCGTATCGAAAAAGCCTATGAAGAGTACCGCTTCCTGGATGTGTATCAGCAGGTACACGGTTTCTGCGCACGGGAATTAGGCGGCTTCTACCTGGATGTCATCAAAGATCGCCAGTACACCACCCAAACGGATTCACTTGCCCGCCGTAGCGCACAAACCGCGCTTTATCATGTGGTTGAAGCGCTGAGTCGTTGGATTGCACCGATCTTGTCGTTTACCGCTGAGGAGATCTACGAGCATATTCCTGGCCAGCGTGGCGACAGCGTACTGCTGGAAACTTACTACACCGGGCTTAGCACCTTAGATGATGGCGCTGAGCTGGGCCGTGCCTTCTGGGAGCAAGTACTGGAAGTGAAGCACTCGGTGAATAAGTGCTTGGAAGACGCTCGTAATGCCAAAGTCATCAAGGGCAGCTTGGCGGCGGAAGTTACGCTGTACGTGAGCGACGAACTGAACGCTACGCTGTCCAAATTGGGCGACGAGCTGCGCTTCGTGATGCTTACCAGTGAAGTCCATCTAGCACCGCTAGCGGATGCCGCCAACGCAGAAAGCACCGAGCTTGAAGGCTTGAAAGTGGCGGTTAGCGGAAGTGAGCACCAGAAGTGCGAGCGCTGCTGGCACCATCGTGCTGATGTAGGCACCCATGCCGAGCATGCCGATCTGTGTGGTCGCTGTATCAGTAACCTTCCAGAAGGCAGCGGCGAGATTCGTTACTATGCCTAACACTGCGTCAACCACCAATGATCCACACCAGCGGCCGCCAATGCGGCGACCGCTGCGCTGGCTGTGGCTAGCGGTGGCGGTCATCGTGTTAGATTTGCTGACCAAATACACCGCCAGCCATTTGTTGAATTACGCCCAGCCCGTTGAGGTGCTGCCGTTTTTCAACCTAACGCTGCTGCACAATACTGGCGCTGCGTTCAGCTTTTTAGCGGACCACCCCGGCTGGCAGCGCTGGTTTTTTGCGCTGATTGCCATTGGAGCCAGCATTGGCTTAACCGTTTGGCTCTCCCGTGTTAAGGCGGATGAAAAGCTGCTGGCCGTGGCGTTGCCGCTGATTATTGGCGGTGCCCTGGGTAATCTGTATGACCGTTTAGTACATGGCTATGTGGTGGACTTTTTATCGTTCCATGCCGCTGGTTGGTACTATCCTGCCTTTAATGTGGCGGATATCGGCATTACGCTGGGGGCGGTGGGGTTAATTTGGGAGTCGATAATGGGTGATCGACGTCGTAAGAAAGCCGCGCTACAGCAGCGTGATTGAAAGCCATAGAGTGACGAGTGAGGAACCATGGACTACCTAATTGACGATGGTATGGAAATTACCCTGCACTTCACGCTGAAGCTGGAGGATGGCACGGTAGTCGATTCCACCAAAGAGAAAGCCCCGGCGACATTCCAGTATGGCGACGGTAACTTACCACCTGGCTTTGAGCACCCGATTAAAGGCATGGCCGCAGGCCAGAGCGGGTCGTTTCAAATCACGCCTGAGCACTCCTTTGGGCAGCATAATCCGCAAAATATTCAAACGCTGAAGCGTGCCGATTTCGGTGATGAAGCACCTGAAGTCGGTATGGTGATGTCATTTGCTGATAAAGCGGGAACGGAACTGCCTGGCGTGGTCAAAAGCATAGACGGCGACCGTGTGGAAGTGGATTTTAACCATCCGCTAGCCGGCCGTACGTTGACGTTTGAAGTCGATGTGCTGAACGTAACGCCCATCACCAAACACTGATTTTAAGCACTCGTTTTCATTTAACCGGCGATGCAAGTTGCATCAAGGCGCTTTTATGCAGTCATCAGAGTCCTCTCAGCCAATACAGATCAAGCTGGCGAACCCGCGCGGTTTTTGTGCTGGCGTGGATCGCGCGATCGACATCGTCAACCGCGCGTTAGATGTCTTCGGCCCGCCCATTTACGTGCGCCACGAGGTGGTACATAACCGCTTTGTGGTGGAAACATTGCGCGAACGTGGCGCGGTGTTCGTTGAAGAGCTGCATGAAGTGCCTGACGACGTGATCGTGATTTTCTCGGCTCACGGTGTGTCTCGTGCCGTGCAACAAGAAGCTGAGCAGCGCGGTCTCAAAGTCTTCGATGCGACCTGTCCATTGGTTACCAAAGTGCATTTGGAAGTGTTGCGTTATGCTAAGCGCGGCCAAGAGTGCATTTTGATTGGTCACGAAGGCCATCCGGAAGTCGAAGGCACCATGGGGCGTTACGACACTTCCCACGGTGGCCAGATTTACCTGGTCGAAGATGAGCAGGACGTGGCGAAGTTGGGCGTCAACGATCCTTCAGCGCTGGCGTTTGTGACTCAAACTACGCTCTCGATGGATGACACCGCTAAGGTGATTGATGCATTGCGGGAGAAGTTCCCAGAGATCCAGGGGCCGCGCAAAGATGATATCTGTTATGCCACTCAAAACCGCCAGGATGCGGTGCGTGAGCTAGCGGCAGATAGCGACTTGGTATTGGTTGTCGGCAGCCCCAATAGCTCCAACTCTAATCGCCTGCGCGAGCTTTCCGAGCGGATGGGCACGCCTGCCTATTTGATCGATAATGCCGACCAAATTGCGCCAGCGTGGCTGGAAGGTGTCAGCCGCATTGGTGTCACTGCCGGAGCCAGTGCGCCAGAAGTGCTGGTGAAAGGTGTTATCGACAAGCTGCAGGCCTTTGGTGCAGAGGTGCCTGTTGAACTGCAGGGCCGCGAAGAGAATATTACCTTTTCTATGCCGAAAGAGCTGCGTGAGCAAGTGATTGTAAGCGACTGATGCAAAGCATATCGGTTTGCGACATACTCAGGGTATGGGCTAACTGATATAGGAGCGCGTTCAGTGCCTTTGCCTTTTGCTAACCGTGCTGGGTGCCAGGAAGCTCGTCAGCACGGTTTTACGCTCTTTGAAATGCTGATTGTCGTCGCTATCATCAGCATTTTGGCGGGCATTGCCTACCCCAATTACACCCGCTATGTTGAGCGCTCGCTACGCACGGATGCCCATGCTGGTTTGCTGCAGGCCGCCGCCGAGCTTGAGCGCTGTTACTCTCGCCAATATACGTATGCCGGCTGCTCCTTTACTCCCTCTTCTCCCGATGGTAACTACACGATTACAGCCGATGACGGCGGTGAGGACGATGGCGGGTTTTTACTGACGGCGACAACATCACAAACTGACGGTTGTCACAGCGATATTCAATTTAATGCGCGAGGTGAGCGCCTGCCTGAGGCGTGCTGGTAAATGGTTAGGCAAAACGGCTTTTCGCTAATTGAAGCGCTTATCGCGCTGGTGATTTTAGCGTTTGGGCTAATAGGTGTCGCCGCGATGCAGATAACAGCACTGCAAAGCGCTAGTGCAGGCTACACAGTCGCTAGCGAACGTCGCAGCGGTAGATGCCCAAGAGCGGATATGGGCAGCGCTTTCCTCGTACCAAGACTGTGGCACGATTCCGTTAACCACTATTGAGTCCGCATGGCATAGCCATTGGTTTGCAGGCCAGCAAGCGGCGCTAGGCTATGCCCAGGGGCAACAGAGTCGTATTGAGCGCCAAGGCTGCCGGTTTGATGTGGTGGTGCGCCTGCGGACTGAGCCTAATGAGTCCGACGATATCTTCAACTACGTGTTCCAACTTCCCAATCAGCCGTAAAGGTAGGCCTGCCATGGATGTGCAGCGCGGTTTTACGTTAACAGAGCTACTGGTCGCCATGGTCATTGGGACGGTGGTGATTCTGGGTGCTGGACAGCTTTTCTTGAGCACCTTTCATACGTTTAAGCAGGTAGATCAATTGGGGCGTCATCAGGAAGCGCTTCTTTACGCGGCGACATCGATTACCGACACCCTACGCAGGCACGGCGCTACCGACTCAAACGGAGCACCTTTTTTTCGCCTGCAGTGCGTGGTGATTGAGTCTGACTGTCGCTGCACGGTTCAGGATATGCAGGAGGCTCAGCCGCTGGTCACCTTTGATTATGACGCTGGCGCTAGCTGTGAGCGGGACGAACCGCTTGGAGCACCCGCTACCAACGGGGGCAGCGTGGTGTCACTGCCATTAGGTCGGCAAGGGGCCAATATCGATTTCCACGTTACCCATCGAGAGGCTGCTCTGCAGTCTGCGTTTTCGGCTAGTCCATGAACGGTGTGGAGTGCGCACAAGGAGGCGATATGCAGCTTAGACCGCAGGAGCAGGGCGCTGCGCTCGTTGTGGTGATGGCGCTGCTAGCTAGCGCGTTGATTATTGGCGTTATCTGCGTTCAATCTGCGTTTGTGGATGAACGCTTAGCGAGTAATTACCGGGCATCGACGTTAGCGCAAATGCGCGCTGAAATAGCCGCCTCGAAAGCAGTGGCATCATTCAGTGAATTAACCTGGGGAGAAAGCGTGCTCACCATCAATAGCGATCAAACTCTCCGCTGGGAGGATGTCGTAGCGCACCCATCGACCACGCTGCTGGGGGAGGACTGCGAGCATAATAGCTGCTTATTTACGCCCGTTGAGCGTGACGGTCAACCTTGGGTAGTGGCGTTAGGTGCGGTTATTAGCGATGCCGATAGTGAAACGTTACTGGCACAGAGCCTACCTGTGTTTATCAAAGTAGAAGAAGGAGAGGAAAGCCATCAGACACAGGCGACGGTGGTTTGGCATTAAGTGTACAATGACTTACCTTTTTTGACCTTTATCCAGCTGGATCCACACTATGAGTCAGACAGCCAAAACCCGCGTGCTGACCGGGATTACCACGACCGGAACGCCACACCTTGGTAACTATGTCGGGGCTATTAAGCCTGCCATTGAGGCAAGCCAAGACCCCAACGTACAGTCGTTTTACTTTCTTGCTGACTATCACGCGCTGATCAAATGCCAAGATCCGAAGCGTGTGCAAGAGTCGCGTCTGGAAATTGCCGCCACGTGGCTTGCGCTAGGGCTAGATACCGATAACGCCATTTTTTATCGTCAGTCGGATATCGCTGAAATTCCCGAATTAATGTGGATGCTTTCTTGTGTGTGCGCCAAGGGGCTGATGAACCGCGCCCACGCATACAAAGCGGCAGTCGCTGAAAATGAAGAAGCCGGTGACCAAGACCCCGATAAAGGCGTCACCATGGGCTTGTTCGGTTACCCGGTGTTAATGGCCGCCGACATCTTAATGTTTAATGCCAATAAAGTGCCGGTAGGGCGCGACCAAATTCAGCACATTGAAATGGCGCGTGATATCGGCGGACGTTTCAACCACATGTTTAAAGGCCAGTATTTCGCTCTGCCTGAAGCCGTTGTGGATGAAAAAGGCGAAGTGTTGAAGGGCTTGGACGGTCGTAAAATGTCTAAAAGCTATAACAATACGATCCCGCTTTTCTCCAGCGAGAAAAAGCTGCAGAAGCTGGTGCGCAAAATCAAAACCAACTCACTGGAACCCGGTGAGCCCAAAGACCCAGACACCTGCACGCTGTTCCAGATATTCTCAGCGTTTGCCAGCAATGAGGAGGCCGCTGCACTACGCGAGCAGTACGTGGCAGGTATTGGCTGGGGCGACGCTAAGAACCAGGTGTTTGATTACTTGAATGCGCACTTAACCGCACCCCGCGAGCGTTACATCGCGCTTATGGAAGACCCCGCGCATATTGAAGCGGTGCTGCAAAAAGGTGCTGATCGCGCCAGAGAAGAAGCCGCCGTCACCATGGATCGCTTACGTTCCGTAGTAGGTTTAGGACGCTTTGTTTAGCAGATTTAAAATTGCACTGACAAAAAACCCCTTCTAAATTGAACTGACCCCCAATAGTTGGACGGTTCATTTAGCCGGCGCCCAAGGCCTGAGTCCTGTACTGCACAGGGCTCAGGCCTTTTAGTTTTAGCTTGATCCGGTGATGGTTGTAATAGTAGATGTAGTCAGCAATACCGCGCTGCAACTGCTCAACGGTATCGAACCGATTCAGGTGAAAATACTCAGCCTTCAGAGTGCCGAAGAAGCTCTCCATCGCCGCATTATCCAAGCAGTTACCCTTGCGCGACATGCTACGAAGTACCCGCTGCTCCACCACCAAGTGGCGATAGCTAGGATGTCGATAATGCCAACCTTGATCCGAATGGAGCAGCGGCCGATCCCCTGGCATCAGCCTGTCAAAGGCTTTCTTCAACATCCCCTTCACTAGATCGAATACCGGGCGTCGCCCTGTCTGGAAGGCAATGATCTCTCCGTTATACAGGTCCATGACCGGTGACAGGTAGAGCTTCTGGTCATTGACCTTGAACTCGGTAATGTCCGTCACCCATCGCTGATGGGGGTGCTGAGCCTGGAACCGGCGCCGCAAGGTGTTAGGAGCCGCGTGGCCCTCCGCTCCCCGGTAGGCACGATAGCGCTTGGGGCGAACCAGGGACTTCAAGCCCAGCTGTCCCATCAGCCGCTGAACGGTCTTGTGGTTGATCGTCTCTCCTGCCTGCCGCAGAACAGCGGTGATACGCCGGTAGCCATAGCGCCCTTGGTGGCGGTCGTAGATCGCCTGGATATGCTCCTTCAGAGAGGCATACCGATCGACAGTGCCCAAGGCCTGTATCTGGTAGTAAAACGTGCTGAGAGGCAGCTCAGCGGCACGCAGCAGCAGAGCCAGCGAATGTTCATGCCTCAACCCTTGGACGCTCCGGGCTTTTTGCCCCGCGTCGCTTCCTCTTTTTCCCGGATCAAGGCATCGAGCTTTTTTAAGTAGGCATTCTCGGCGCGCAAGTAAGCCAACTCTTCGAGCAGGTCCTCTTGGGAGCGCTCACCATCAGGCGGGATTGGTGTGGAAGATGGCTTCTTAGTCATCGGGCGGCGTCCTTTGGGTTTTGGCTCTAGTGCAGTCAGACCACTACTATGGTACTGACGCGCCCATCTGCCAATAGCGCCCATCTCGCGGATATTGAAGAAGGCCTGCGCCTGACGCTGTGACAAGCCATCTCGCCACATCGTCTCAAGCACCTTCCGCTTAAAAGCCGCGCTGTAGTGCTTATACTGTTTGCGCAGACCTGCTACGCCGTGCTGACGGTATCTCTCGCGCCACGTCCGTACCAGAGAATGGTCCAGGCCATGCTGGCGAGCCACCTCCCTCAAGCTGGTGTTATCGTGCAGACACTGCTGCACCACCCGCAGCTTGAAGTCCTCATTGTATCGACTGCTCATAAAAACACCCCGACGGTTGGGTTGGGTGTCCAACTTTCGGGGGGCAGTTCAAAATAGAAGGGGTTTTTTAATATGGACATAGCAAAAATGCTTAGCCTTCGATTGGATAATGATTGGGTTCGCAGGAGGCATTTTTAATGCCGTTGATGGGAGGAGGGGAAATCCTGCGCTCTTGGATGAAGTTCAAGCGTCTTGGGATGCCGGCCGCATCGATAAGTATCTGGTGCGTGTCAAACCCGACGGTTCGTCCCGAGTAAGGCTGCTGGACGACAATGCTAGAATCATCGGCGATGTCCCAGGGGTCTAAGATAACAGGAGACAAAATAGCATGCTGCGTGAGACCACTCGTAAGAAAAAAGACCTTGACGAATATCTTCGTTTTTTCTCGGAGGCTTTGGCAGAGGATGAAGCCGATATCCTGAAGCCGGATCTGTGGCCGTCAGAAGGCAAAGCTATGGCGGCTGCCGGGGTGTTTTCGCAAGCAATCAATCTGATAGTTGCCCGATACTCTCGGGGCGACGGTCTGGCGGCTCTCCGTGACGACCTACCTGGGCTACTTGAGCAGCGTGAAAAGCTGCTGTACTACTGCGATGCTCTCCCCGAAGAAAAACAAGAAAATCGTCTGATGTACGAGCGCTTGAGCGATGGGGCTTATATCGAGTACTGCCGCTGGCTGACCTTCGCCGCCTGCCTGGGTGCCGATCAGGTGCATATTGATCGTGCCCTAGAGCTGATTGATAACGCAGGCGTCGATGCGCTGTTTGATCGGATCGCCATCGCGCTGGGGGATAGCGAGCGCCCGGTGGCCGAAGGCCTGCTGTACCCCAAACCCTATGCACCGCTCTATGAAGCGCTGGATGCTGCGCCTGCCCAGCAGGGCCAGTTGATCAAGAAGTTTCTCAATAGCTATGCCAAGACCGTCTACAAGTGGGGGCTAAGTTTTATCTCCATGCCGGATGACGATGGCCCTTATCATCCTGGCAACTGGTGCCTCGAGGCCGCCCTGGTGGTCAAGCTGTTTGGCATCGACGATAGCGATTTCCGCGACCACCCCCTCTATCCTGCCGCCCTGATCCATGGAGACCCTGCATGAGTGCTGAGACTTCAATGCGAGATACCCGCAAGTCGCCAGCCTATTTTACCTCCTTACTTAGTGAGCTCAGGCTGGGCTTGCAAGGGGAACCGACGGATCCCGTTAATCGGTTGCCGGATGACCGGGTGCGTAGCGCCTGGCAGCTCTTCGAGGGCAGCCTGTATGGCCTCATCGCCTGCTACTCGCAGGGCGATCCCCTGGAAAGCCTGCTCCCTCTTCTGGATGAGGTGCTTAGGCGCCGCGAACAGCTCGCCGAGTTCGGCGATAAGCTCCCGGAACGCCAGCAGGTCATGCGACGTTCGCTGGAGCAGTTCGACAGCCGCTTCGAGACCTTCGACACCTACCTGTATCACCTGTGGTGGTGGTCGCTGGCCGTCTGCCTGGATGTCGGCGAGGATTACCGCCGGCGCATGCTGGCCGTGACCGGCAACGTCGGTCAGGACGCACTGTTCGATCGGCTGGCCCAGGCGCTGGGCGATCGCGACCGCCCGCAGGCGGATCGCCTGAACTATCCCCACCTTCATGCGCCACTGCTCGAAGCGATCGAGGCACCCGCCACGCTGCGCCCCCACGTCCTCAAGCGCTTCCTTGATGGCTGGTATGCCGGATGTGAAGCCGCCGCCTGGTACGACAACCACCTCAAGGAAGATGACGAGTTCGAATTGTCGGATTTCTACGTGGGCTACTGGTGCTTTGAAGCTGCCTTGGTTGTGGCTCTCTACGGTATTGATGATAGTGACTTTCGCGACCATCCTAATTACCCGTCAGATTTAGTGCAGTACTACCGAGCATCTTGAGCGGCTGTCTGATGCTTCAAGACAACATCCAGCACGGCAGTGAAGGAATTCTTAGTTATCAAGCTTGGAGGGATTTCTCCAACAGAAATTGGGCTGAGGTCGACTTTTGAAGTCCTCTAAAAATGGAGAGAGTTGCCACCCGATTTGGCAAGAAAATTCTCAATGGCGGTAACTACGATCAAGAAACATCTGCGGACGAAAATGAGCATGCAAACTATATAAACGTTAGCGCTACGGAGGATTGGTTTGGATATTGTAGAGCATTATGTCCAACAAAATTTGGATCTATATTCGCAGAGCTGTGTGTCGATTCTAGGCCGTCTGATCGATCTTTATGAAGATGAGCAGCAACATTGTGGCACAAGACTGGAGTGTGTTTGTGAGGTGTTTGATGATTTTAAACTATCATTCACCTTTATGAGTTTTCCAAATATGGGGAACTACGGGCAGGTGCTAAGTGATGAAAGTCAATTGTTCATGATGAAGTCGAAGTTTCTGAATAAATCGAAGGAAAAGGAAATCTTAAAAAAACTAGAGAGCTATCTCAGGGCTAACAATATTAACGAAGATGAATATGATATATATGAGATAGTTGCCTCAAGAATAGTTCCAGATTGGCTTGCGGAATGTTGGGTTGCTGCAAATAAGCTAAGAATGACTAGATATAATCTCTTCTACTTTTCACATAGATATTTTAATGAGCCAGCAATTAATTTGATTAATCAAGAAATGCTATTTCTGGAGGATTTAAAAACAAGCTAAGTACCTACTCAAAATTAATCGTGTGATCAGTGCCGTAGCAGCTTAGCAAGCAGTGTACCTCATTGTATAGGCGATCAAAGCCCCTGCGAAGGCGATGATAAGGCCACCAACGTAGGCACGCCCGACGGGCAGCCCCCCAAGGCGAACCCCTTACCGGGCAGGCCCGTCATGCCGGTAATGCGGAAGCCCGCTAGGCCGCGGCCATGTGCTGATTACCGGGGGCACGACAACGTCAAAGCCAACGGGCAATCGGATTTATATATTCCATAAAGATATAAATACCTCTCGATAAGGAATTTCCCGCGCTCTACAGCTATCGTTAGTCTTATCTGTATTGTCCCACTCAGCCAAGCGCCTGTTTCTAACAGGCGCTTTTGGCGTTGTTAGAAGGTGAGCTATGTCGACGATTTCTGCAGTGGCACCTAGTCAGAACCGGGTGCCATTACTCTCAGCGGCAGCCATTGTGCTGGGCGCGGTGATTATCGGTGTCGTGTTTGGCGCCAATATTGGTCTCTTAATGATTGTTGGCGGCTTGCTTGGGCTGGTGCTGTATCACGCGGCATTTGGCTTTACCGCCGCTTGGCGGGTATTTATCACCGAGCGGCGGGGGCGTGGTTTGCGTGCCCAAATGGTGATGTTGGCGATTGCGGTGGTGCTGTTTTTCCCGGCGTTAAGCGCTGGTTCGCTGTTTGGCACTAGCGTGAGTGGTTTTGTTGCGCCGATTGGTATTTCGGTCGTGGTGGGGGCGTTTATCTTTGGTGTGGGCATGCAGTTAGGTGGCGGATGTGCCTCGGGCACGCTGTTTACTGCAGGTGGTGGTAATGCACGAATGTTAATTACGCTGCTGTTCTTTATTGTCGGGTCGGTGATTGGTTCAGCGCATTTTAGCTGGTGGCAGAGCCTGCCTGCGTTTCAGCCTGTGTCGCTGGTGAATGTGGCAGGTGCTGGCGGTGGTATCGCGATTAGCTTGGTGCTGTTTGCAGCGATTACTGCGTTTACTGTGATTATGGAAAAGCGTCGTCATGGTCACTTGGAGCAGGCACCGCTGGTCGATAAGCCTGGCAGTCAGCGCTGGTTAACGGGGCCGTGGCCGTTGATGGCTGGCGCAGTGGCGCTAGCGCTACTCAATTTCGCAACTTTAGCCCTTGCCGGTCGCCCTTGGGGCATTACCTCTGCGTTCGCGCTGTGGGGGGCTAAAGGGTTTGAGCTCGTCGGTGGTGATGTCAGTCAGTGGGGCTATTGGCAAGCGCCGGGTAATGCGGCGGCATTAGAGGCGAGTGTATGGAGTGACATCACGACGGTGATGAACGTTGGCATCATGTTGGGTGCGCTTGCCGCAGCGAGCCTAGCTGGGCGCTTTGCTCCCAACTTCCGCATTCCGTTTAAATCCTTATTAGCGGCTGTTATTGGTGGCGTTATGCTGGGGTATGGCGCGCGGCTGGCATTTGGTTGCAATATTGGCGCTTACTTCAGCGGCATTGCCTCTGGCAGCTTGCATGGCTGGATATGGATGGTTGCGGCGTTCGCTGGCAACATGGTGGGCGTTAAGCTGCGGCCGTTCTTTTTTAGCGGTGTTGAAGGTCGCCAGCCTGTTGCTAAAAGCTGCTAGTAGTTAATCAGTTTTAAGGCTTTTTATGAGCGCCTTGGTAGCTACCAAGGCGTTTTTTTATTGCCATTGCTTATGTCCCTCCCACCTTTGTCGTATTAGCGTGTTACATTACGGATAAACGCCGCCAACGCCCAGCGTTGCTGCATTGCAATAGCAATCGACATAAAAAGAGAGTGCCTATGTCTACGAAGAGTAAACGCCCCCTGTACATTCCTTACGCCGGTCCTTCTTTGCTTGAAATGCCGCTATTGAACAAAGGCAGCGCGTTTACTCAAGAGGAGCGGCTAGCGTTTAACCTGATTGGTTTGTTACCGCAAAAAGTAGAGACCATTGACGAGCAGTTATCGAGGGCTTATCGCCAGTATCAGCAGTGTCATAGTGATTTAGAGAAGCACATTCATTTGCGTGCCATCCAAGATGACAACGAAACGCTGTACTTTCGCTTGGTTTCTCAGCATCTGGAAGAGATGCTACCGATTATTTATACCCCTACGGTCGGGCAGGCATGTCAGGAGTTCTCTAATATTTATCGCAATCACCGGGGGCTGTTCATCAGCTATCCGGATCGCGAGCATATGGACGATATCCTGCGCAGTGCCACCAAAGATAACGTTAAGGTGATTGTTGTCACCGATGGTGAGCGGATTCTAGGGCTGGGTGACCAGGGAATTGGTGGGATGGGTATTCCCATCGGTAAGCTGGCACTTTATACCGCTTGTGGTGGTATTAGCCCCGCCTACACGTTGCCGATTATGATTGATGTGGGCACTAATAATCAGGCATTGCTGGAAGACCCTATGTACATGGGCTGGCGCCATGAGCGGGTTAGTCAGGAAGAGTACGATGCGTTTATGGGGGAATTTATTGCCGCTGTAAAACGTCGCTGGCCGAACGTTCTGCTGCAGTTCGAAGACTTTGCCCAGGCCAATGCGGTGCCACTCTTAGAGCGCTACCGTGACGATTTGTGCTGCTTTAATGACGATGTGCAAGGTACCGCATCAGTGGTGGTGGGCACCTTAATGGCGGCGTGCCAGGCTCGCGATGAAACGATTGCCCAGCAGCGCGTAGTGTTTGTTGGTGGTGGTTCGGCAGGCTGTGGTATTGCTGAGCAGGTGGTCGTGGCCATGCAGGCAGAGGGGCTGACTGAAAGCGAAGCACGGTCGCGAATATTTATTGTTGATCGAGATGGGTTGATGACCACGGATCAGCCTTGGCAGCGGGATTTCCAGCGCCGCTTGGCCCACGATTCTGAGCTGGTGGCTAACTGGAATGGTCAGGGGCTTGAAGAGACCATTGCCCAAATGAAACCAACGATATTGATTGGTGTGTGCGGCAAGCGCGGTATTTTCACCGAACAAGTGGTGCGCACCATGCACGCGGGCTGCGAGCATCCGGTGATTATGCCGCTATCTAACCCTACCTCTCAGGCAGAAGCGGTACCCGAAGATGTGATTCGCTGGACCGACGGCCAAGCGCTAGTCGCGACTGGTAGCCCCTTTGCACCGGTGGTGTATAACGGCCGTACCTATCCAATTGCCCAGTGCAACAATGCCTATATTTTCCCCGGTATTGGCTTAGGTGTGATTGCAGCGAACGCTAATCGCGTCACAGATGAAATGTTGATGAGCGCCTCTCGGGCACTGGCGCGTGAAGCGCCGCTGGTTAAGGAGGGCAAGGGCGCACTGCTACCGCCGTTATCGCGGATTCGCGATATTAGTAAATCGATTGCCTTTGAAGTAGCTGCCCAGGCGCAACAAAACGGCGTGGCGCTTAAAACAAGCGGTACCGAACTACGTGAGCGTATTGAGAGAGCGTGCTGGTCGCCTGAGTATCGTGCTTATCGCCGCAGAGCCTTCTAAGCTTACAAACGAGAAGCCAAACCAGAGCGTAAAAAAAAGCCCCCACCATGGTGGGGGCTATGCAAGCATTGGTAGGTTTTACCTTTAGGCTGCGCCGATCATTTTGCGCAACACGTAGTGAAGGATACCACCGTGGCGGTAGTAAGCCAGCTCATTGATGGTATCAATTCGGCACTTGGCATCAACGGTGCGCTCGCCAGCATCATTTTTGATGACGACTTTCACGCTGCCGCCTGGGCTTAAATCGCTTAAGCCAGCAATTGATATCTCTTCATCACCGGTCAAACCAAGCGTTGCACGGCTGTCGCCTTCAGGGAACTGCAGCGGTACCACGCCCATGCCAATTAGGTTTGAGCGGTGTATACGTTCATAGGACTCGGCAATAACCGCGCGCACACCCAATAAGCGGGTGCCTTTTGCGGCCCAGTCCCGTGAAGAGCCGGTGCCATACTCTTTACCGGCAATCACCACTAAGGGGGTACCTTCCTCCTTATATTTCATGGCGGCATCGTAAATCGCCATTTGCTCGCCGCTGGGAACGTGGCGGGTCTCGCCACCGACAACCCCATCCAGCATTTCGTTTTTAATGCGCACGTTGGCAAATGTGCCGCGCATCATCACTTCATGGTTACCTCGACGTGAGCCGTAGGAGTTGAAGTCGACGGGCTTAACGCCATGCTCTTGCAGGTAACGACCCGCAGGGCTGTCGGGCTTGATAGAGCCCGCCGGGGAGATATGGTCGGTCGTCACCGAGTCGCCTAACAGGGCTAGCACGCGGGCGTTTTCAACATCCTCAATGGCATCCGGCTCACGCTCCATGCCTTCGAAAAACGGTGGGTGCTGGATGTAGGTCGATTCAGGCCACTGGTAAACTTTGCTTTCAGGAACGTTGATGGCTTTCCAGGTATCATCGCCTTCAAATACTGCTCCATACTCTTTGCGGAACATCTCGGTGTTGACCTGTTCAACCGCACTGGCGATATCTGCTTGAGAAGGCCAGATGTCTTTGAGGTAAACCGGGTTGCCTTCATCGTCCTGGCCAAGTGGGTCGGACGTTAAGTTACACTGTACATTGCCGGCTAACGCATAGGCGACCACCAAGGGCGGTGAGGCGAGCCAGTTTGTTTTGACTAGCGGATGAACGCGGCCTTCAAAGTTGCGGTTACCTGAAAGCACCGATGCCACGGCAAGGTCGCCGCTGCTGATCGCTTTCTCGATCTCATCGGGCAGCGGGCCGGAGTTACCGATACACGTCGTACAACCATAGCCGACCAAGTTAAAGCCCAGCGCATTCAGGTCATCGCTTAAGTTCGCGGCTGCTAAGTAGTCGGTTACTACTTTGGAACCGGGGGCTAGCGAGGTTTTAACCCAAGGCTTGGTAGTGAGTCCCTTTTGGCGTGCATTACGTGCTAGCAGTCCGGCGGCCATCATGACGCTGGGGTTGGAGGTGTTGGTACATGAGGTGATAGCGGCAATTACCACGGCACCTGGATCGAGGTTGAAATCCTTGTCGTTAAGTTTAACGGCTTGGCTGGTGTCATGTTTAAAGCTGCGCTCAGCCCCCACCGCCGTTTGGCCGCCTTCCGAGGAGAGCTTTCCTTTTGCGGTTGTGTCTGCGCTAGTGTCCTCTTGCATGAACTTGTCAAAGGCGGCGGCCATGTCTTTTAGCGCCACACGGTCTTGGGGGCGCTTCGGACCAGCAAGACTCGCTTCTACCTCGTCCATGTTGAGGCTGAGAGAGTCGGTGAAGACTGGTTCATCCCCCGGCTCGCGCCATAACCCCTGTGCCTTGCTATAGGCCTCAACCAACGCAATTTGGCCATCTTCGCGGCCAGTAAGACGCATGTAGTTGAGCGTTTCGTCGTCGACTGGGAAAAAGCCACAGGTCGCGCCATATTCCGGCGCCATATTGGCAATAGTGGCACGGTCAGCCAGCGGCAAATCTTTAAGGCCGTCACCGTAGAATTCAACAAACTTACCTACCACGCCTTTTTTACGCAGCATTTCAGTAACGGTAAGTACTAAATCGGTGGCGGTAATGCCTTCGCGCAGCTTGCCGCTAAGCTTGAAGCCAATAACCTCCGGAATCAGCATTGAGACCGGCTGGCCAAGCATGGCGGCTTCGGCTTCGATACCGCCGACGCCCCAGCCAAGTACGCCCAGGCCGTTGATCATAGTGGTGTGGGAGTCGGTGCCGACTAATGTGTCTGGGTAGGCAAAAGTCTGGCCATCCTGCTCTTTTGTCCACACTGCGCGACCCAGGTACTCGAGGTTAACCTGATGGCAGATGCCGGTGCCGGGCGGAACAACGCTAAAGTTATCGAACGCTTGTTGGCCCCAGCGCAGAAACTCGTAGCGCTCACGGTTGCGCTGCATTTCGATATCGACGTTTTCTTGAAACGCAGTAGCATTGCCGAATTTATCGACCATCACCGAGTGATCAATAACCAGATCCACAGGAGAAAGCGGGTTAATGCGAGCGGGATCTTCGCCGAGTTTCTCAACGGCAGCGCGCATAGAGGCAAGATCTACAACCCCTGGCACGCCGGTGAAATCTTGCATGAGAACGCGGGCGGGGCGGTAGCCTATTTCACGGCTTGATTTGCCCTCTTTTTGCCAGTCCACTAGTGCCTGAACATCCTCTTGATCGACACTTTCGTCATCGCCAAAGCGCAGTTGGTTTTCGAGCAGAATTTTGAGCGTTTTGGGTAGTCGGTCGATGTTGCCGAGTGAGTCGGCGGCTTTTGGCAGGCTGTAGTATTGATACTGCTGGTTGCCTACTTCTAGCGTGGTGAGCGTATCGGGTATCTTGCCCATTGGTCTCTCCTTTGATTGCTTGGCCTTTAGCGAATTGCTGATCGCAATTAATTGATTGCAATGCTTAGGCGCGACGGTCACTGCTTTGCTTTAATGTGGCTTATCCCCAGTATGGCTTATCTTGTTAATAGCACATGGGTGTTTCACCCCCGGCTTTCAAGGTGTCTTCGCCTAATAGCGAAAGCTAACCCTTGTAATTGCTTGTACTTGACGCCATTTCAGGCAGACTCTCTTGCAAACGATATCTGCTCAATTGTGACAAAGGTGGTGTCATGGAAACGCGTCATGAACGTTTAATTATTCTTGGTTCCGGCCCTGCAGGGTATACGGCAGCGGTGTACGCCGCCCGTGCTAACTTAAAGCCGTTGCTGATTACCGGCCTGCAGGCAGGTGGCCAATTGACCACCACAACCGATGTCGATAACTGGCCCGGCGACGCACAAGGTGTTCAGGGACCAGAATTGATGGAGCGTATGAAGCAGCACGCTGAGCGTTTTAATACGGAAGTGTTGTTCGACCATATCAATGAGGTCAGCTTAGGTGAGAAGCCGTATACCTTAAAAGGGGATAGCGGAATTTACACTTGTGATGCGCTGATTATTGCCACCGGTGCCAGCGCACGTTATCTAGGCTTGCCAACCGAGCAGCAATTTATGGGCCAAGGGGTGTCTGCTTGCGCTACCTGCGATGGCTTCTTTTATCGTAACCAAGAAGTAATTGTGGTGGGAGGCGGTAATACTGCCGTTGAGGAGGCGCTGTATCTCTCAAATATCGCCTCTAAGGTTACGTTGGTGCATCGTCGCGATACGCTGCGCGCCGAGAAAATTCTCCAGGACAAGCTGTTCGAAAAAGTCGAAGCAGGCAAAATTGCCCTTGAGTGGTTCTACGAAGTGGACGAGGTGCTAGGCGATAACTCTGGTGTAACTGGCGTGCGTGTTAAGTCGACTAAAGATGGTTCTACCAAAGAGATTCAAGCGCCTGGGTTGTTCATCGCTATCGGTCATAGCCCTAATACGGGGATTTTTGAGGGCCAGCTGGACATGAATGGTGGCTATATCAAGGTGCAATCGGGCCTTGAAGGCAATGCTACCGCTACCAGCGTGCCAGGCGTCTTTGCCTGTGGTGATGTGATGGATCATATTTATCGTCAGGCGATTACCTCTGCAGGCAGTGGTTGCATGGCAGCGCTAGATGCTGAGCGCTATCTGGATGGCATCGCCTGAGTTAGTCGTGGTTTAACGCCTGCCGCGATCAACAATCGGCGGGCGTTTCATCGATGCGCAGGCGACCCAGTCGACTGAGCACGAGCACTTTTCCTGGAGCGCTTGCCGCACATATATAAAAACGTCCGTTGAAGCCATTTGCATGGCCAAGCGTGCTATAGCTCACACGCCGCTTGTTACGGTTATAAGTGATGGTAGTTGCCTGCTCCTTAGGAAAGACGCGAATAATGTCGCTGTTGGTTATTTGATTTATCGCGTCCCCCTTGATGACCAGTAGCGCGTTACTCCAGTCACTGGTGCAGCTGTTTCTTTGCTGATTGGTTGGACAAACCGTGGCCGTTTCACGCTGTGTAATCGCTGTATTACGAGCCAGCGAAAAGGCGGACTGCAATCTGTTAATATCGGCGGTAACGGCTGTGTTTCGGCCAAGTGCTTGAAAATTTGGCACTCCCCAGGCGGCTAAGGCTGAAATAAGCAGAAGAGCAATAATAAGTTCGATCAGGGTAAAGCCTTGGATACGCGTGTGTGGAACGCCGTTATTGTTAGCTGACATGGTGGCTCCAGGCGTGTGTTTTTCTACAGCCTACCTCGCGGTGATCGTTTTTTATGTAAGCCAAAGCGGACAAACGTTGTGAGCAATTTCTTAATTATTGGCGGTGGCGTGATCGGTATGATGACGGCACTGCAGCTAGCAGATGCTGGCCAGCAGGTTACTTTAGTGGAGCGCGGCATTTGCGGACAGGAGTCTTCCTGGGCCGGTGGCGGCATTGTCTCGCCGCTTTACCCATGGCGGTATGCGCCGCCAATCTCGCAGCTTTCGCGCTGGTCAGAAGGCGTGTATCCCACGCTGTCGCTACGCTTGTTGGAAGAAACCGGCATTGACCCTGAATATCGCCAAAAAGGGCTGCTCTATCTCAACGTTGACGATGCAGACACTGCGCTTGGTTGGGCGAGAGGTTTAGCCAAGCCGCTGGAGCGTGTTAGCGCTGAGTTTGTTCGTCAGAAGGAGCCCATGGTGGCAACAGCGCAGGAGAGTGCGCTGTGGATGCCGACACTTGGCAGTGTGCGTAACCCACGTCTGGGGCAGGCGTTGCGCGCTCGACTGCTGGCAATGCCGAACGTTGTGCTTAATGAAGGCTGTGAGGTAAGCCGTTTTATAACGCGTGATCGACAGGTGTTGGGCGTTGCGACTGCGCATGGGGAGCTGCGCGCTGAAAAAGTGGTGGTATGTGGCGGCGCCTGGACAGCCAGACTGTTAGAAAGCTTAACGGTTCGCCTGCCGGTACGCCCCGTCAAAGGCCAAATGATTGCTTATCAAGCGCCGTTAGGGTTAGTACAGCGCGTGGTATTGAAGGATGGCCGCTATATTATCCCGCGTAGTGATGGGTTGCTGTTGGTAGGTTCAACCTTAGAAGAAGCGGGTTTTGATAAAACGACCGATAGTGAAGCTCTGGCATCACTCAAACAGACCGCTGAAAGCATTGTGCCTGGGTTATCAGATCATCCGGTTGCTTACCATTGGGCAGGGTTGCGCCCCGGCTCACCGGACGGCATTCCATTTATTGGGGCGCTGCCAGGGTGGTCTGATGTGTACGTCAATGCGGGCCATTACCGTAATGGGTTAGTGCTGGCACCTGCGTCTACTCATGTATTGGTTGATCTGCTATTAGGGCGTGAGCCACTTATCGACCCAGCGCCTTTTCAGCCGACAGCAGATCGATTAATCACGGATTTGGCATAGCTTACGGCTGACGCTGTCTATCGTTAGCGATTTCAATCGCGGTTCTGCTTATCTTGTTGCTCTTGCAAAAAACGATCCCGATGAGCGCTTGAGCAAAACCACTGTTCGCTATCGCGTAAGGCTTCTTCTTCCGGAACGTGGACATCGCACCAGCGGCAGCGCACCATTTGTCCGCCTTCATGGCGTTCGGGTTCACTCTGTTGGTGGGAAAGTTTGCGCTCTCGGTAGAGACCATAAAGTTTCAGGCCCACATAGAACAGCACGGCAAAAATAATCAGCCGAATGATCAAAAGGTTCATCCTCTATGACTCCCATGGTGGGATGTAATAATAGCTAGAGTAACATGAGCGCCGGCTAACCTTTGCCAGTTGGCAGTCCTTGCGGGACAATGTACTAAGGTGAGCGGCAACGTGTTCTAAAGATTCTCAAGAGATTTTAACGCCCATGCAAGACTTAACGCTGGTAATGGCCCAACTCGACCCTCTAGTGGGAGATATTCCCGGCAATGCTGCACGCGCCATTGAAGCGGTGCGCGAAGCGAGGATCGAGCATGGGGCGGATATTGTTGTCTTCCCAGAGCTTTTCTTGTCCGGTTATCCGCCGGAAGATCTGCTACTTCGCCCATCGATGGAAGCTCGCTTGCGTGAAGCACGGGCGAAAATGGCAGAAAAAATCGCCCGCGATGTGCTGGTGATTATTGGCTACCCGGGCGTCCGTGAAGGCAAGCGGTATAACCTGGCGGGTGTGCTGTATAACGGCCAATGGGAAGCGGAGTATGCTAAGCAGGCACTGCCGAACTATCAGGTGTTTGATGAGCAGCGTTACTTTACGCCTGGTACCGAACCGCTGGTTTACGAGCACAAAGGTGCCAAGCTAGGGCTGCTGATTTGTGAAGACCTTTGGGAAGGCACTCCGGTCAATGCTGCCCGTGAAGCCGGTGCAGAGGTGCTGATCAGCTTAAACGCCTCGCCTTATCACCAGGATAAGCCCAGCGAGCGCTTGCGCTTGTTAGAGCAGCGTGCCCAGGATGTAAACCGCCCGATTGTATATGTGAACACTATCGGCGGTCAGGATGAGCTGGTTTTCGACGGCGGTTCTAGCTGTGTAGATGCCCAGGGCGAACTCAAAGTGCTGGCGCCTTCTTGGCAAGCAGGCTTAATGCCCGTTCAGCTGCTGCAAACGAGCGCTAATACCTGGGAACCCCAGGCGGGTGAAATTGAGCCAGAGGTTGAGCCTGAAGAGAGCCTTTACTGTGCCTTGGTGACAGGGCTGCGTGACTACGTCAACAAAAGCGGTTTTCAAGGCGTTGTTCTGGGGCTTTCCGGTGGTATCGATTCCGCTCTTTCCTTAGCGATTGCCGTCGATGCGCTGGGCCCTCAGCGTGTGCAAGCAGTGATGATGCCTTACCACTATACGGCGGATATCTCGAAGCAGGACGCTGCCGAACAGGCTGACATGCTGGGCGTTCATTATGACGTAATGCCCATCGAGCCGATGGTCGACGCGTTTATGGGCACGCTGGCAGAAAGTTTCGCTGGCGCCGAGCGGGATACCACTGAAGAGAACCTGCAGTCGCGCTGTCGCGGCGTTCTGCTGATGGCGATCTCCAATAAGAAAGGCCTGATGGTGCTTACGACCGGCAATAAAAGTGAAATGGCTGTGGGTTACGCCACGCTTTATGGCGACATGGTGGGCGGCTATAACGCCATCAAAGATGTCTATAAAACCTGGGTGTATCGCTTAGCCCGCTGGCGTAATACCCAGTCGCCCGCTATTCCAGAGCGAGTGATTGAGCGCCCGCCCAGTGCGGAGCTGGCGCCCGACCAGCAAGACAGTGACTCATTGCCTGATTACGACGTGCTAGACGCCATTCTGGTGAGCTACATTGAAGGCGATATGAGTGCTGAGGCCATTATTGCCGCTGGGTTTGATGAGGAAGATGTTTATAAAGTAGTGAAGCTTGTTGATCGCTGCGAATATAAGCGCCGTCAAGCCCCGGTCGGAGTGCGGGTGACGCCCAGAGGGTTTGGGCGCGACCGGCGCTACCCGATTGTTAATGGTTGGCAGCCTGGCGATTAAGCATCAAAAACGCCCTAAATCGTGCTTCAGCATGATTTAGGGCGTTGTACACCTGATTAATCCATCCTATGCGGTCATCGGACCCGGCGTTATTTTACAGGCGCTTATTCATAAGTGCTTAGGCTTGAAACGACCATTGCTAAGCTGCTCATGGTTTGGCGCATTTTCGCGCAGTACGGAAAGCACTTCGTTGGCGCGGTCGTCCATGCCAAGTCCTTGATAGCCTTCTACCATGGTTGCCAGCGCGTCACGCGTTGCGTTGGACTCCGGATAGTTTTCAATCACCCAGCGACCTCGTTCAACGGCGGCCAGGAAGGCACCGCGACGCAAGTAGTAATCGGCAACGTGCAGTTCATGACGTGCCAGCAATTCACGCAGATACACAATGCGTTGCTGGGCATCCGGGGCATATTCGCTTTGAGGGAAGCGCTGAATTAATTCGCGGAAGTCGTTGTAAGCATCCCGTGAAGCACCTAAGTCACGCTTAGAAATATCAATCAGGCGCAAGCGTTCAAGGCTAAATCGCCCTGCCTGCCAAGCCGAAAGGCCGCGCAAGTAGTAGGCGTAATCCACTTGAGGGTGGTCAGGGTGCAAGCGAATAAAGCGGCTGGCAGCGGCGCGTGCCTCTTCCCAGTTGCTGTTTTCGTAGTAAGCGTAAATTAGCTCAAGCTGAGCTTGTTCGGCATGGGGGCCAAATGGGTAGCGGGTATCAAGCGCTTCCAGTCGCTCAATGGCAATTGGGAAACGGTTGCTATCCAGCGCTGTGCGGGCAAGTTCATAGAGCTCACGTTCTTGCACACCTGAGAATTCATCCTCTTCTTCAGGTGTGGTGTCGTTACTGGCACAGCCTGCCAAAAGGGCAAGGCTTAAGGCTAGAACGCCAAAGCGGTTGGCAGCGGAAAAAGCGCGCATCATCATCCTCGTTGCAAACAAGCCTCAATCACCGAAAAGCGACGATGGCCATAAGTAGAAATGGTAGAATAGGTCGCAGTTCGCCCACTATAAATCACCTAGACGCAAAACGCAGGCTTAGCGACACTCTAATGCCGTGTGAAGAGTTAAAAGCATTATAGGGTAGCCGCGGTTGTTTGCGTCTTAAAGAGGTTGTTCATGTCTCGTATTGTTGAAGCCACGCAGCGAGTACCCGCGACATTAGCTGGCGCGCGTTTAGACCAGGCCGCCGCTGAGTTGTTCAGCGACTATTCCCGCGAGCGTTTGAAAGCGTGGATCAACGCCGGTGAGCTCACCGTCGACGGCGCTAAAGTAAAACCGAAGGCCAAGCTGCACGGCCACGAAACATTAGCGCTAAAAGCGACTATTGAAGACGATACTCGTTTTGAGCCTCAAGATATTCCGCTTGATATCGTTTATGAAGACGACGCGGTGATGGTCATCAATAAGGCCGCTGGCATGGTGGTTCATCCCGCCGCGGGCAACCCTGATGGCACGTTGTTGAATGCGTTGCTCCATCATCATCCTGCACTGGCAGAAGTGCCCCGGGCGGGCATAGTCCATCGTCTGGATAAAGACACTACTGGTCTAATGATGGTGGCAAAAACATTGCCCGCACAAACGACGCTGGTTGAACAGTTGCAGGCGCGCAGCGTTTCTCGCCAATATGATGCCGTGGTGATTGGCAAGCCCGTGTCGGGCAGCACCATTGACGCGCCCATTGGTCGGCATCCAAAAGACCGCAAGCGCCAAGCGGTCACGGCTTCCGGGAAACCGGCAGTGACTCACTTTCGGGTAGTTGAGCGCTTTCGCGCGCATACCCATGTGCGTTGCCAGCTGGAAACCGGGCGTACCCACCAAATTCGCGTTCATATGGCACATGCCCGCTACCCATTGATTGGCGATCCGCTCTATAGTGGCCGTGCTAAGCTGCCGCCGGGCGCTGCGGCGCCGCTAAAAGAGATTTTGCGTGAATTTCCGCGTCAGGCGCTGCATGCTCGAAAGCTCAGTTTTGTGCATCCGGTGAGTGGTGAAACGCTTACTTTTCATGCCGACTTGCCCGATGATCTACTGATGCTGTTGGATTACCTGCGCGAAGATAGTGAGACCATGAGATGAGCGATGCGATTGATCTAAAGCCCACGCTGCTGTTACCTGATTGGCCAGCCCCTGCTAATGTGCGGGCGTTTGTGACTACTCGGGAAACAGGGCCGAGCCAGGATGATTTTGCCGCTTTCAATCCAGCGAGCCACGTCGGTGATAATGCTGATCATGTCGCGCTATGCCGGCGCTTGTTGCATAAAGAAGTTGGCGATGATCGACCGCTGCTGTGGCTTAATCAAACCCATGGCGCACGTGTTCAGCAGGAGTATCAAGACGATACACCGGAAGCAGACGCCTCGGTTGCCAGCAGCAACGACTATGCCTGTGTGGTGTTAACCGCAGACTGCTTGCCGGTGATGTTCTGCAATCGCCAAGGGACTCAGGTAGCCATTGCCCATGCGGGCTGGCGCGGGCTGGCGGGTGGCGTGTTGGAAGCGACCGTCGCCGCGATGAACTGCGATTCTGACGACATTTTGGTGTGGTTAGGCCCGGCTATTTCGAATGCCCAGTTTGAAGTAGGGCCCGAAGTCTATGGTGCCTTCGTTGCAGTACACCCGGAGACCGCCGAAGCGTTTGACCATAGCCCCTATCGTCTTGGCCACTATATGGCAGATCTTTATCGCTTAGCGCGCTTTCGTTTAGAAGCGCTGGGGATCCATCACATCAGTGGTGGCCACTTCTGCACTGCCTGCGAGTCGCGTTTTTACTCCTACCGCCGAGACAATGGCAACACTGGACGCATGGCAAGTGTGATCTGGATCAATTAAGCAGCACTATTCCTTCGAGCTTGTGAGGCACAGCTCTTGAAATACGTGGAACTGACTCCATTAAACTTGTCAAGCTAAACGTTTTTAGTACGTCAACGTTTCTAGCATATTAAAGACAAGTTATTGGGAAGCACCGTGGGTCCAAACGCACGGTTCCCCCAGGAGGAACTCCATGCGATTCGATAAATTTACTGCCAAATTACAGGCCGCTATTTCTGAGGCACAATCCCTTGCGGTAGGGCACGGCCATAACCAGCTTGATCCTGCGCACTTATTGCTTGCGTTACTCGATACCAAAGACACTGGCATCAAAGCCCTGGTTGAAAAAGCTGGGGGTAGCAGCTCGCGCCTGCGCGACGGTTTGCAGAAGCAGCTAGATGACTTACCTAAGGTAAGCCAGTTCGACGGTGACGTTCAGCCATCTCGCGACTTCATTAAACTATTCAATCTGACTGACCGGGAAGCGCAGAAGCGTGGCGACCAGTTCATTGCCAGTGAATTGGTACTTCTGGCTGCACTGGAAATGAACAGTGCGATCACCAAGCTGATGAAAGAGGCAGGGCTCAACCGCAAAGACTTGGAAGCCGCAATCAATAGTTTACGCGGTGGTGCTAAGGTCGACGACCCGAATGCCGAAGATCAGCGTGAAGCACTTAGCAAATACACCATGGACCTAACCCAGCGTGCCTTAGACGGCAAGCTGGACCCCGTAATTGGCCGTGATGATGAAATTCGCCGCACGATTCAGGTGCTGCAGCGTCGTACCAAAAATAACCCGGTACTGATCGGTGAGCCAGGGGTGGGTAAAACCGCCATTGTCGAAGGGCTGGCCCAGCGCATTGTGAATGGCGAAGTGCCTGAAGGCTTGAAAGAGAAGCGTGTCCTTTCCTTGGATATGGGCTCGCTGCTGGCAGGCGCTAAATTCCGTGGTGAATTTGAAGAGCGTCTGAAAGCGGTGCTCAAAGAGCTTTCCCAGGAAGAAGGCCGGGTCATCCTGTTTATTGATGAGCTGCACACCATGGTGGGCGCAGGTAAGGCTGAAGGCGCGATGGATGCAGGCAACATGCTTAAGCCTGCGCTGGCGCGTGGTGAACTGCATTGCGTAGGGGCGACCACCCTGGATGAGTACCGCAAATACATTGAAAAAGACGCCGCGCTGGAACGTCGCTTCCAGAAGGTGTTGGTCGATGAGCCCTCTGAAGAGGACACGGTAGCTATTCTGCGTGGCTTAAAAGAGCGCTATGAAGTCCACCATGGCGTGGATATTACCGACTCGGCGATTATCGCCGCGGCTAAGCTCTCTACCCGCTATATCACTGATAGGCAGTTGCCCGACAAAGCCATTGACCTGATCGACGAAGCAGCGTCACGTATCCGCATGGAGCTGGACTCTAAGCCTGAAGAGATGGATAGGCTGGATCGTCGCCTAATCCAGCTGAAAATGGAGCGCGAAGCGCTTAAGAAAGAGACCGACGAGGCCACTAAGAAACGCCTTGAGGCGCTGAATAACCAGATCCATGAGTTGGAGCGCGAATACGCTGACTTGGATGAAATCTGGAAAGCTGAAAAAGCCAGTATTCAAGGCGCAGCTCAGTTTAAAGCGGAGCTTGAGCAGGCGCGCATTGACCTTGAACAAGCGCGTCGCCAGGGCGATCTGGGGCGTATGTCCGAGATTCAGTATGGCAAAATTCCGGCGCTTGAGAAGAAAATCAGCGAAGCGGGTGAAGGCGAAGCTGATATTGCCAGCCACCAGCTGCTGCGCTCAAACGTTACCGAAGAAGAGATTGCCGAGGTGGTTTCTCGCTGGACAGGCATACCGGTCTCCAAAATGCTGGAAGGCGAGCGAGACAAGCTGCTGCGTATGGAAGAAGCGCTACATGAGCGAGTGATTGGCCAGCATGAAGCGGTAGAGGCCGTGGCTAACGCCGTTCGCCGCTCGCGGGCAGGGCTGTCTGACCCCAATCGGCCCAACGGCTCGTTCCTGTTCCTCGGCCCAACCGGGGTGGGTAAAACAGAGCTATGTAAGTCGCTGGCTAACTTCTTGTTCGATACTGAAGAGGCGATGGTGCGTATCGACATGTCGGAGTTTATGGAGAAGCACTCCGTGGCTCGCTTGATTGGTGCGCCTCCTGGCTATGTAGGTTATGAAGAGGGTGGTTACTTAACTGAGGCGGTGCGTCGTAAGCCCTACTCGGTGCTGCTACTGGACGAAGTGGAAAAAGCGCATCCGGATGTGTTCAATATCCTGCTGCAAGTGCTAGAGGATGGTCGTTTAACTGATGGGCAAGGTCGCACAGTCGATTTCCGTAACACGGTAATCGTGATGACTTCTAACATGGGCTCGGACATCATCCAGCGCATGGGGGGAGATGATAGCGACTACGAAGTCATGAAAAATGCAGTGATGGAAGTGGTGGGTAACCATTTCCGCCCTGAATTGATTAACCGTATTGATGAGGTGGTGGTGTTCCACGCCCTTGGCCAAGAGCAAATTCAGGCGATTGCCGGTATTCAGTTAGCGCGTTTGAAAGCTCGCTTGGCTGAGCATGACCTGAGCCTGGAAATTAGCGATGACGCCATGGCCCAGCTGGCGGTAGTCGGTTTCGACCCGGTGTATGGCGCAAGGCCGCTGAAGCGGGCGATCCAAAGCCGCATCGAGAACCCATTGGCCCAAGACCTGCTGGCGGGCAAGTACGCCCCTGGCGACACTATTCATATCAGTGCGAGTGAAGGCAAGCTGGTATTTGAGTAAGGTGGGTAATTAAAACGCCTATGTTCTCAACGCGTCTGCGCAGTGAAACCTAGCAAGCCTGCGCAATGAAATATGGCAAAAGCCTCGTTAGCTCTGCTAGCGGGGCTTTTTTAATGGCTAACTGCGACGTTTGTTGCGTTTGTCCTGATCGGAGGTTGACAGGCTGAGGGCGCTAATGGAATCTTGTGTGTTCCTGATTTGCGGGCGCGGAACCAACGGGCAACCCCTAATCCCCGCGTGAAGGGTAGGCGAAAGCCTTTACCCGCCGAAGGACTTCCGGGCTTGGGCTAACCGTCCGACCTGGCCAACGCCCCGACACGGCAAACCGTCGTGTAAGGTAGCTACTGGCGTATTTGATGATATACCGGTGCTTCCGATGAGAGTGCAGGCCCTAACCGGGCCATATGCCAGGGTTTGGCATCAGGTGCCGGCATGGGCCGGCAGCGGCATACCGCCGCACTCGACACCGCAGGATGTCCTGCGGATCGCACTCGAGACCTCCAGGGGAGAAACACAGTGGAACTGCTTTCCGGCGCAGATATGATCGCCCGCTTCTTGCAGGATGAGGGCGTTGAGTACATTTATGGTTATCCCGGCGGCGCGGCGCTGCACATTTACGATGCGCTGTTCCGCCAGGACAAGGTGAAGCACATTCTCGTGCGTCACGAACAGGCTGCAACTCACGCAGCAGATGGCTATGCCCGTGCGGCGGGTAAGCCAGGCGTGGTGCTAGTCACCTCCGGTCCTGGTGCTACCAATGCGGTTACCGGCATTGCGACTGCCTATATGGATTCGATTCCAATGGTCGTGCTGTGCGGTCAGGTCATGAGCCACCTGATTGGTGACGATGCCTTCCAGGAAACCGATATTGTGGGTGTAACTCGCCCCATCGTGAAGCACAGCTTCTCAATTCGGCATCCGTCTGAGATTCCAGAAGTGCTGAAAAAAGCCTTCTATCTTGCGGCGACTGGTCGCCCGGGTCCGGTCGTGGTCGATATCCCTAAAGATATGACAGCACCGACCGAGCGCTATGAGTACGTCTACCCGAAAAAGGTCAAGATGCGCTCCTATAACCCGGTTACCCGGGGGCATACCGGTCAAATTAAAAAAGCCGTTGAGATGATGCTGAAAGCCAAGCGCCCGGTGTTCTATACCGGCGGTGGCGTGGTAACTGGCAAGGCAAGCGAAGGGTTGACCGATTTGGTCAAACAGCTCGGCTTCCCCATTACCACAACGTTGATGGGCATCGGCGCCTACCCGCAAAGTGATCGGCAGTGCCTGGGCTGGTTGGGGATGCACGGCTCGTATGAGTCCAATATGGCCATGCACCATGCGGATTTAATTATCGCTATTGGCGCGCGTTTTGATGACCGAGTGACCAACAACACGTCGAAGTTTTGCCCCACGGCAAAAATCATTCACGTGGATGTGGACCCAAGCTCGGTATCTAAAACCGTACGTGCAGATGTGCCCATCGTTGGGCCAGCGTCTAGCGTCATTAATGAAATGATCAGCCTGGTTCAGGGGCAGTCAATTTCGCAGCCTGAAGCGCTAGCCGAGTGGTGGCAAAAGATTGACGGCTGGCGCGCCGAGCGTGAAGGCAAGCTATACGAGCCTTCTAAGCCAGGCGAAGTGTTGAAGCCACAGGAAGTTATCGAAGCGCTATGCCGTGTTACTCGCGGTGAAGCCTATGTGACGACGGATGTTGGCCAGCACCAGATGTTTGCTGCTCAGTACTACAAGTTTGATAAGCCTAACCGTCTGATCACGTCGGGTGGTTTGGGCACCATGGGCTTTGGCTTCCCGGCTGCCATGGGTATCAAGCAGAACTTCCCTGATGACGACGTTGTGTGTGTCACAGGGGAAGGCAGCTTCCAGATGATGATGCAGGAGCTTTCTACCTGTAAGCAGTACGGCGTGGGCGTCAAAATTGTAAACCTCAACAATGCATCGCTGGGCATGGTTAGGCAGTGGCAGGATTTGAACTACAAGTCCCGTCATGCGCACTCCTATATGGAGTCGCTGCCAGACTTCCACATGCTAATTGAGGCTTACGGATTTACCGCAATCACCGTGAACACACTTGATGAGTTGGAACCGGCGCTAGAGCGCGCCTTTGCTGACAAACATGAGCTAGTGTTCCTGGATGTGAAGGTTGATCCCTTTGAGCACGTCTATCCGATGCAGGTACCGTTGGGTGCCATGCGTGACATGCTGCTGTCTAAAACGGAGCGTACCTGATGCGTCATATCATCTCGATTCTGATGGAAAACGAACCGGGTGCGCTGTCACGTGTGGTCGGGCTGTTCTCCCAGCGTAACTTCAACATTGAAACGCTGAACGTTGCACCGACCGAAGACCCGTCGCTGTCACGCCTGACGGTGACCACCGTGGGTGATGACCGAGTGATTGAGCAAATCACCAAGCATCTTAATAAGCTGATTGATGTGGTGAAGCTGGTCGACCTGACGGAAGGTAACCACATTGAGCGTGAGCTGATGCTGGTGAAAGTAAAAGCGTTAGGTGCTGCCCGCGATGAAGTGAAGCGTACGGTGGATATTTTCCGGGCGCAGATCGTCGACGTAACGCCAAGCCTTTATACCGTTCAGATTACCGGTGACGCCGCTAAGCTGGATGCCTTCCTACAGGCCATGGCGCCGGTAGGCATTCTCGAAGTGGCGCGTACCGGGGTGTCCGGTATTGCTCGCGGCGATAAAGTTCTATCGTTGTAAACGCAACATGCTAGTTGAATCTGTCGTTGGCAAAGCCGTCCTTATCAGGGCGGCTTTTTTGTATCTTTTAAGCACACGTTAACCTGGCGTCACAGTCGCCCAAAACGCGTCAATCATCGGATTTTTGAGGCGTCGGTTAAGCACGCAAACTCCGACATCGTAGTGGGGTAGCTCGGGTTTTACGTTGAGTACTTGCACACGTTCGGACAGCGGGCTGTTATCTAGCACGATTTTGGGTACCACTCCCACGCCAAACCCCAGCCCTACCATGCTGACAATCGCTTCGTGCCCAGCGACTTGGGCATAAATGCGTGGCGTAATGCCCATCGCTTTAAACCACGTGTTGGCGTACTCCCTTGAAAGCCCTGCCTCTGAAAGAATCATCGGGACATCACGCCACTGCTCTGCTGTTGAGCTTTCCGGCTGGCTTGGCAGCCAATCGTGGGCTTCTGTCGGTGCAATAAACAGCAGCGGCGAGCGGGTAAGTGATTTAAACGCCAGGGCGCTGGGGGGAATCCGCGGCCGGGGGGTGATGGCCATATCGTCTGCGCCTTCCAGTACCCGCGACATGGCATCCGCGGGGTCGCCGGTATGCAGCTTTAATTCGATACCGGGGTGTCGAGTACGCACATCACTCAGGAGCTCGTAGAGAAAGCTATAGCTGGCGGTTACCGAGCAGTAAATGCTTATTTCGCCACTCAGCTGTGCCACCGTGGCGGCCAGTGTTCGCTTCTGCATTTCCCATTGCTCTAAGGTCTCTTTTGCATAGTGCTGAAACGCTAAGCCTTGAGGGGTTAGCGTGACATGGCGATTGTCGCGCTCAAATAGTTGCGTGCCTAGCTCGCTTTCAACCTGCTGGATTGAGCGGCTTAGGGTGGAGGGGCTGATATGACAAAGCTCGCTGGCGCGGCCAAAGTGCAGCGTCTCGGCCAGTGTTACCACATGCTTTAATAAGCGGAAATCCATAGTAAGCCCACTGTTAAGATCGGTGTTTCATAATTAGAAATAGTATGTTGCAAATATAGCGTTTTACGCAATGGTGGCGGTGGCGTAGAGTGATCTCAATGCCAAAGCCCAGTGCTGCAAAAGACGGCACGGGTGGCCATCAACGCTGACATATACGCAATAAAAACTTTTGGTTTCATCGACTTCTGGAGTCTCGCCATGCACGTTTATTACGATAAAGATTGTGACCTGTCCCTCATTCAGGCTAAGAAAGTCACTATTGTTGGTTATGGTTCGCAAGGCCATGCCCATGCGAATAACTTGAAAGAGTCTGGCGTCGACGTCACAGTTGCTCTGCGCAAAGGTTCTTCCTCTGCCGCCAAAGCAGAAGCCGCAGGCCTGAAAGTGGCAAGCGTTCCAGAAGCGTGCAAAACCGCAGACGTTGTCATGATTCTGGCGCCGGATGAGAATCAAAAAGCGATCTACGAGCAAGAAGTAGAGCCGAACTTGAAAGAGGGCGCGACCTTGGCCTTCGCTCATGGCTTTAACATCCACTACAACCAGATCGAGCCGCGCAAAGATCTAGATGTCATCATGATCGCGCCGAAAGCGCCAGGTCACACGGTTCGTTCTGAGTTTGTTAAAGGTGGCGGCATTCCTGACCTGATCGCTATCCACCAGGATGCATCTGGTAATGCCAAAGAACTGGCGCTTTCCTACGCGGCAGGCGTCGGTGGCGGCCGTAGCGGTATCATCGAAACTACCTTCAAAGATGAGACCGAAACGGATCTGTTTGGCGAGCAAGCAGTTCTGTGTGGCGGCGCAGTTGAGCTGGTTAAAGCTGGCTTTGAAACGCTGACTGAAGCAGGCTATGCGCCAGAAATGGCTTACTTCGAGTGTCTGCATGAGCTTAAGCTGATTGTTGACCTGATGTACGAAGGCGGCATCGCCAACATGAACTACTCCATCTCCAACAATGCGGAGTACGGTGAGTATGTGACTGGCCCTGAAGTGATTAACGATGAGTCTCGTGCTGCAATGCGCAATGCACTCAAGCGTATCCAAACGGGTGAGTATGCCAAAATGTTCATCCAGGAAGGCAACACCAACTACCCGTCGATGACGGCACGTCGTCGCTTGAATGCTGAACACGAAATTGAGCAAGTAGGTGCTAAGCTACGTGGCATGATGCCGTGGATCGCTGCCAACCAGTTGGTTGATAAATCGAAAAACTAAGCGGTTAGCGTGTTAGTACGCTAGTTAAAGTCTCGGGGCGCACATTGTTGCGCCCCGAGTCGTTTGGCGTCGCATGCTGCAATTGACTGGCTGAGTTAGCGTCACCGTGTAGAATGAAAAGGGATCACTGTTCTTGTGACTTCACTTCAAACGGATGATATTTATGACCCAGGATGCTCGCGATCAAGAGCGTAAACAGGCCCCACAGTCAGTGCCTCAAGAAGGCCAGAAAATAGAAGAGAGTGGCACTGGAGAGCAAGAAGACGCTAGTCACGAAAAGCTGAGTAATGGCAGCGTAAGTCATGGCGACATAAGCAATGAAGATCTTGCTAGCGTTTTTTTGCGCGAAACCGAAGTGGTTGAAGAAGCGGTTGAAGACGGTAAGAAGATTCGCCGAAAAGGCATTTACTTATTACCTAACTTGTTTACTACGTCTGCGCTGTTTTCAGGGTTCTTCGCGGTGGTGGCGGGGATTAACGGAGAATTTACTTCGGCAGCAGTGGCAATTTTTATCGCCATGGTGCTTGATGGGCTTGATGGCCGTGTTGCCCGGATGACCAATACTCAAAGCGAGTTTGGCGCCGAGTACGATAGCCTTTCCGACATGATCTCGTTCGGTATGGCGCCTGCATTGGTGGCCTTTACCTGGATTTTACAAGACATCGGTAAAACGGGTTGGGTCGTAGCATTTCTTTATGTGGCTTGTGCTGCACTGCGCCTGGCGCGCTTTAATGTACAGATTGGTAGTGTTGATAAGAAATGGTTTATCGGCTTACCAAGCCCATCCGCTGCCGCTTTAGTGGCTGCAAGTGTATGGACCTTCCATAGTTTTGATGCAGATGCGGTAGGTTTTAAGCTGCTTATGCTGTTTGTAGTAGGGGCGGCGGGGGTGCTTATGGTTAGCAATATCCGTTATTACAGCTTCAAGGACCTCGATTTTAAAAAGCCTGTACCTTTTGTTGTGCTGTTAGCGGTGGTGCTAGGGTTCGTCATGATCTCAGTGGAACCGTCTGTCATGCTGCTACTGCTTTTTGGTGCTTATGTTTGCTCTGGGCCCGTTTTGGCCGTTATGCGCAAGGCCAAGCCTAGAAGTTAAAGTTTATTCGCATTTTCTCAAAAAACTACTTGCCAAGACGGCAGCGAATCCGTAAAGTACGCATCCGCTGCCGGGGACGCACAGCGTTACCAGCGGTGATTGAAGGTGAAAACCTTCGGTTTGTCAGAGAGTTAGAAGAACTCAGCAGTCACATGCTTCGATGTCTTCCAGCGCTTTTTGAAACGAGCCACGCCAGAAAGCATTGTTATCTTGCTTTCTTCGCTCACTCGCTTCACTCACTTAAAACAGTGATTGACAAACACTAGGAAATGCGTAGAATACGCCTTCCTCGCTGAGGCAAGCCAGTTCATCGGTTAGCCAGTGACTTCTTCGGAAGTTCAGCAGCGAAAACAGCTCTTTAACAATTTGATCAGGTAATTCATGTGGGCGCTTGCCGATGAGGGTGATAAATCACCAAATATCAAGGCAAGCGGTCATGAGAACGAAAGTTTGAATGAATTCGTTTGAACCTTGAGCCAAGTTTGATGCGCTTTTGTTGCCTTCGGGTGACGAGTAAGCATCACAATGATTTTAAACTGAAGAGTTTGATCATGGCTCAGATTGAACGCTGGCGGCAGGCCTAACACATGCAAGTCGAGCGGTAACAGGGGTAGCTTGCTACCCGCTGACGAGCGGCGGACGGGTGAGTAATGCGTAGGAATCTGCCCGATAGTGGGGGATAACCTGGGGAAACCCAGGCTAATACCGCATACGTCCTACGGGAGAAAGGGGGCTCCGGCTCCCGCTATTGGATGAGCCTATGTCGGATTAGCTAGTTGGTGAGGTAAAGGCTCACCAAGGCGACGATCCGTAGCTGGTCTGAGAGGATGATCAGCCACATCGGGACTGAGACACGGCCCGAACTCCTACGGGAGGCAGCAGTGGGGAATATTGGACAATGGGCGAAAGCCTGATCCAGCCATGCCGCGTGTGTGAAGAAGGCCCTCGGGTTGTAAAGCACTTTCAGCGAGGAAGAACGCCTAGTGGTTAATACCCATTAGGAAAGACATCACTCGCAGAAGAAGCACCGGCTAACTCCGTGCCAGCAGCCGCGGTAATACGGAGGGTGCAAGCGTTAATCGGAATTACTGGGCGTAAAGCGCGCGTAGGTGGCTTGATAAGCCGGTTGTGAAAGCCCCGGGCTCAACCTGGGAACGGCATCCGGAACTGTCAAGCTAGAGTGCAGGAGAGGAAGGTAGAATTCCCGGTGTAGCGGTGAAATGCGTAGAGATCGGGAGGAATACCAGTGGCGAAGGCGGCCTTCTGGACTGACACTGACACTGAGGTGCGAAAGCGTGGGTAGCAAACAGGATTAGATACCCTGGTAGTCCACGCCGTAAACGATGTCGACCAGCCGTTGGGTGCCTAGCGCACTTTGTGGCGAAGTTAACGCGATAAGTCGACCGCCTGGGGAGTACGGCCGCAAGGTTAAAACTCAAATGAATTGACGGGGGCCCGCACAAGCGGTGGAGCATGTGGTTTAATTCGATGCAACGCGAAGAACCTTACCTACTCTTGACATCCTGCGAACTTGTGAGAGATCACTTGGTGCCTTCGGGAACGCAGAGACAGGTGCTGCATGGCTGTCGTCAGCTCGTGTTGTGAAATGTTGGGTTAAGTCCCGTAACGAGCGCAACCCTTGTCCTTATTTGCCAGCGCGTAATGGCGGGAACTCTAAGGAGACTGCCGGTGACAAACCGGAGGAAGGTGGGGACGACGTCAAGTCATCATGGCCCTTACGAGTAGGGCTACACACGTGCTACAATGGCCGGTACAAAGGGTTGCGAGCTCGCGAGAGTCAGCTAATCCCGAAAAGCCGGTCTCAGTCCGGATCGGAGTCTGCAACTCGACTCCGTGAAGTCGGAATCGCTAGTAATCGTGAATCAGAATGTCACGGTGAATACGTTCCCGGGCCTTGTACACACCGCCCGTCACACCATGGGAGTGGACTGCACCAGAAGTGGTTAGCTTAACCTTCGGGAAAGCGATCACCACGGTGTGGTTCATGACTGGGGTGAAGTCGTAACAAGGTAGCCGTAGGGGAACCTGCGGCTGGATCACCTCCTTAAACGATGCATCATCCCTCGCGGTAAGCGCTCACAATGAATTACCTGATCAGAATGCTGTTGATACGCAGTGATAAGCGTTTTCTTTATGTTGAAAGAAGAAAAAAAGGTCTTTCTTTTTCTTTTAATGTGAAAAAAGCACTCGCTTATCACTGCGCATAGCAGTCGCTCTTTAACAATGTATATCATGCTGACATAAACGTTTTAAAACGTTTATACGTAATTGTTTTGTGATACGTCTCAAGCGTATCCGGCAATCGTTATCATTGCGAGACACCAGACTCCTTCGGGTTATAGGGTCAAGCAATGAAGCGCACACGGTGGATGCCTAGGCAGCCAGAGGCGATGAAAGACGTGGAAGCCTGCGATAAGGCTCGGCGAGGTGGCAAACAACCTGTGACCCGGGCATCTCTGAATGGGGAAACCCACTCATCATAAGATGAGTATCTTGCGCTGAATATATAGGCGTAAGAGGCGAACCAGGGGAACTGAAACATCTAAGTACCCTGAGGAAAAGAAATCAACCGAGATTCCCCTAGTAGCGGCGAGCGAACGGGGACCAGCCCTTAAGCATGTGACTGATTAGACGAATGCGCTGGGAAGCGCGGCCGTAGTGGGTGATAGCCCCGTAGTCGAAAATCTGATCATGTGAAATCGAGTAGGTCGGGGCACGAGAAACCTTGACTGAAGACGGGGGGACCATCCTCCAAGGCTAAATACTCCTGGCTGACCGATAGTGAACCAGTACCGTGAGGGAAAGGCGAAAAGAACCCCGGAGAGGGGAGTGAAATAGACCCTGAAACCGTGTGCGTACAAGCAGTAGGAGCAGACTTGTTCTGTGACTGCGTACCTTTTGTATAATGGGTCAGCGACTTATATTCAGTGGCGAGGTTAACCGTTTAGGGGAGCCGTAGGGAAACCGAGTCTTAACTGGGCGACACAGTCGCTGGATATAGACCCGAAACCGAGCGATCTATCCATGAGCAGGGTGAAGGTTGAGTAACATCAACTGGAGGCCCGAACCAGGATCTGTTGAAAAAGATTTGGATGACTTGTGGATCGGAGTGAAAGGCTAATCAAGCTCGGAGATAGCTGGTTCTCCTCGAAAGCTATTTAGGTAGCGCCTCACGTATCACCGCCGGGGGTAGAGCACTGTTTCGGCTAGGGGGTCATCCCGACTTACCAACCCGAGGCAAACTCCGAATACCGGTGAGTGCAAGCGTGGGAGACACACGGCGGGTGCTAACGTCCGTCGTGAAAAGGGAAACAACCCAGACCGTCAGCTAAGGTCCCGAAATCCTGGTTAAGTGGGAAACGATGTGGGAAGGCTCAGACAGCTAGGAGGTTGGCTTAGAAGCAGCCATCCTTTAAAGAAAGCGTAATAGCTCACTAGTCGAGTCGGCCTGCGCGGAAGATGTAACGGGGCTAAACCAGGTACCGAAGCTACGGGTTCACACTATGTGTGAGCGGTAGAGGAGCGTCGTGTAAGCCGATGAAGGTGAATTGAGAAGTTCGCTGGAGGTATCACGAGTGCGAATGCTGACATGAGTAACGATAAGGGGAGTGAAAAACTCCCCCGCCGGAAGACCAAGGGTTTCTGTTCGACGCTAATCGGAGCAGAGTGAGTCGGCCCCTAAGGCGAGGCCGAAAGGCGTAGTCGATGGGAAACGGGTCAATATTCCCGTACCGGACATGATTGCGATGGGGGGACGGAGAAGGCTAGGTGAGCCAGGCGTTGGTTGTCCTGGTGAAAGTGAGTAGGCTTGGGTCTTAGGTAAATCCGGGACCCTTCAAGGCCGAGACACGAAACGAACTGACTACGGTCAGGAAGTCATTGATGCCACGCTTCCAGGAAAAGCCTCTAAGCTTCAGATCATGTGCGACCGTACCCCAAACCGACACAGGTGGTCAGGGTGAGAATCCCAAGGCGCTTGAGAGAACTCGGGTGAAGGAACTAGGCAAAATGGTGCCGTAACTTCGGGAGAAGGCACGCCGGCGTAGGGTGATGAGACTTGCTCTCTAAGCCCGAACCGGTCGAAGATACCAGGTGGCTGCAACTGTTTAGTAAAAACACAGCACTCTGCTAACGCGCAAGCGGACGTATAGGGTGTGACGCCTGCCCGGTGCCGGAAGGTTAAATGATGGTGTTAGGATTCGTCCGAAGCTCTTGATTGAAGCCCCGGTAAACGGCGGCCGTAACTATAACGGTCCTAAGGTAGCGAAATTCCTTGTCGGGTAAGTTCCGACCTGCACGAATGGCGTAATGATGGCCACGCTGTCTCCACCCGAGACTCAGTGAAATTGAAATCGCCGTGAAGATGCGGTGTACCCGCGGCTAGACGGAAAGACCCCGTGAACCTTTACTATAGCTTCACACTGGACGCTGATGTTGCCTGTGTAGGATAGCTGGGAGGCTTTGAATCTCGGACGCCAGTTCGAGGGGAGCCAACCTTGAAATACCAGCCTGGCATCATTGGCGTTCTCACTCAGGTCCGTTATCCGGATCGAGGACAGTGTGTGGTGGGTAGTTTGACTGGGGCGGTCTCCTCCCAAAGAGTAACGGAGGAGCACGAAGGTACCCTCAGCACGGTCGGACATCGTGCAATGAGTGCAAGAGCATAAGGGTGCTTGACTGCGAGACAGACACGTCGAGCAGGTGCGAAAGCAGGTTCTAGTGATCCGGTGGTTCTGTATGGAAGGGCCATCGCTCAACGGATAAAAGGTACTCCGGGGATAACAGGCTGATACCGCCCAAGAGTTCACATCGACGGCGGTGTTTGGCACCTCGATGTCGGCTCATCACATCCTGGGGCTGAAGTCGGTCCCAAGGGTATGGCTGTTCGCCATTTAAAGTGGTACGCGAGCTGGGTTTAGAACGTCGTGAGACAGTTCGGTCCCTATCTGCCGTGGGCGTTGGATGTTTGAGAAGGGCTGCTCCTAGTACGAGAGGACCGGAGTGGACGCACCTCTGGTGTTCCGGTTGTCACGCCAGTGGCATTGCCGGGTAGCTATGTGCGGACGGGATAACCGCTGAAAGCATCTAAGCGGGAAGCCCCCTTCAAGATGAGACATCCCTGAGGCCTAGAGCCTCCTGAAGGGCCCAGCGAGACCAGCTGGTTGATAGGCACGGTGTGGAAGCGCTGCAAGGCGTTGAGCTAACGTGTACTAATGGCCCGTGAGGCTTGACCCTATAACACCTAAGGGGTCTGGTCGCAGTGATAATGAAAACCGGATACGCGCTTCCTGTCGGTGACAGGAAACGAGAGACGCCACAAAACACCTCAGCATGATATGCATTACAAGTTACGCCTGACGACCATAGCACGCGTGAACCACCTGATCCCATGCCGAACTCAGAAGTGAAACCGCTTAGCGCCGATGGTAGTGTGGGGTCTCCCCATGCGAGAGTAGGTCATCGTCAGGCACTTATTTAGCAAAGAACCCAGCCAATCGGCTGGGTTTTTTGTTTGCGCGGAAGAAAATCAATTAGGGACGCTCCCAACTCACTACACCGTCATTCCCGAGCGGGGTGATCGGGAATCCACCTTGTCCTTTGCCTGGAGTAGCCCGAAACCCCACTTCAACATGGATTCCCGCTAGGAGCCTGCGGGAATGACAAGGGCAGGACCTGCGGGAATGACGAGGGCGGCGTGGAGGGCTTCGTCAGGCACCTATCAAGAAAAACCCCAGCTTCAACTGAAGCTGGGGTTTTTTGTTGGTGATATTGGTTATGGACTGTCTGAAAAATCCCTTAGAGCCTCGTGCACTGAGGATCTTGATGCATGGAACGGCAAAAACTAGCGGCAGATTGCTTCCAGTGCCTCTATTAAACTATCCATCTCATCATCTGTACCGATGGTGATGCGCAAGAAGTTGTTGAGTGCATCGGTATTAAAGTGGCGAACCAACACTCCTCGCTCGCGGAGGCCTGCAAATAGTTGAGCGCCTTCAATGTTAGGATGTTGAGCAAGCACGAAGTTGGCTTTTGACGGCAGCACTTCAAAGCCTAGTTGCTCAAGACGCTGGCGTGTGCGGTCTCGCGTTGTGATCACATTATTGCGGCAGGCGTTAAAATGCTCTTCATCCTTAAGAGCTTCAATGCCGATGAGGCTTGCGAGACTATCAACGGGGTAGGAGTTAAACGAGTCTTTGACCCGCTGCAGTCCATCAATCAGCTCGGGGGAGCCAATGGCATAGCCCAAGCGTAACCCCGCCAAGCTACGTGATTTCGAGAACGTTCCCGTGACTAGTAGATTAGGGTAGCGGTTAATTAAGGCGACAGCGCTTTCTGCGCCGAAATCAACATAAGCCTCATCAATTAATACCACCCGGTTTGTCACGCGTTTAAGCAGAGCCTCAATGGTTTCGAGGGAGTGCGCGTGTCCAGTTGGCGCGTTTGGGTTGGCAAAAATAACACCGCTGCGCTCTGATGCGCTCGCCAGGGCATCAATGTCCACTTCCCACTGAGCATTTAGCGGGTGTTTACGGAGCGTGACTCCATAAAGATTGGCATAAACAGGGTAGAAGCTATAGGTGATTGAGGGGACATCCAGCGCTGCGTCATGGCAGAAAAAGGCCTGGAACGCAAACGCGAGCACTTCATCCGAGCCATTGCCGACGAAGGTTTCGGCGACGCTAACCCCATAGGTTTCTGCCAGCGCTGTACGCAATGCGTAAGAGGTAGGGTCAGGATACAAGCGCAAATGATCGGTGGCATAATTGCGTAGCGCTTTGCTCACCCCTGGTGCGGGTGGATAAGGGTTTTCATTGGTATTGAGTTTAATAACCTGTTCACGGGGCTGCTCACCTGGCACATAGGGGGTAAGCTCCCGAACAGCTGGACTCCAGTATTGGCTCATGCGGGTAACCTGATTATCCTAATGTTAATATTCCATGGTCACCCGATGACCGCCCGAGCGCAAGCATTCAAGTAAGCTAGGGGGTGGGCGTCGCACCTTGTAGCGGTTATGCTGTCATAAGCGCGCGAAAGAAATGTATGTCCAACACGATAAGGAGACACTCAATGCAATTTAGGAGTTTGCTAGCCGGCTCGGCTATGTTGGCACTGCTGGCGGGCTGTGCAGCTGGCCCGACGGGCCAGAGTGAAGATGCAGGAATGACCGCTTCTCAAGTCAATTACCAAGGTACGCTACCTTGCCGTAACTGCGATGGTATCGACTTGGATGTGACGATGATAGGCGAAGAAATGAGTGCTCCTGAAGAACGGACGTTCACGTTAAACGCCACTTATCGTAATCATCCACAAACACCGCCAGACGAAAATTATGCAGGTAACTGGGAAGTGCTGACAGGCACGCCGTCTGATCCATCTGCAACTGTCTATGAATTAACGCCGAATGGCGATGGTCAGATTTACTACTTCCTGCGCATTAGTGATCGCACGTTGGAGCTGATTGACCCAGAGCGTCGCCGTTTCGAGAATGGTGAGATGCTGCAGTTACAGCGTCAATAAAGTGTGAAGCGACGCTAAAAGGCGGCCATTGGCCGCCTTTTGCATTTCTAGTCAGCTGAGGCATAACGCTCAGTGGCGACATCAAGATATCAACAGGAGCAATAGGGCGGTGGCGAAAGCGAAGAGTGCCTTTGTATGCACCGAGTGCGGTGCAGAGTATCGAAAGTGGCAAGGCCAGTGCTCCAGCTGCCAGGAGTGGAACACGCTAAGTGAGATTCGTTTGGCCAGTGCGCGGCCTGGAGGTAGTGCTGCGACAGGACGAGCGGGCTATGCCGGAGACCTATCGCGAGATGTGGTGGATCTTGGCAATGTGGATCTCAGTGAGGTTCCTCGCCTCACTTCAACCTTTGCCGAGTTTGATCGTGTGCTGGGTGGAGGCTTAGTGCCGGGTTCTGCTGTATTGCTGGGGGGGAATCCAGGCGCTGGTAAATCGACACTGCTGCTGCAAACCGCCTGCAAGCTTGCCCAGCAGCGGCGTATTCTATATGTCACTGGGGAGGAGTCGCTTTCCCAAGTCGCCATGCGTGCCCACCGCTTACAGCTGCCTACTAATGGCTTGAAAATGTTGGCCGAGACTAGCGTGGAAACCATCTTGGCGGTGTCTGAACGGGAGAAGCCAGAGATTCTGGTGATTGACTCCATCCAGACCATGCACCTGGAAGATATCAGCTCTGCGCCGGGGGGCGTGGCCCAGGTAAGGGAATCTGCGGCAGCGCTGACACGCTTTGCTAAGCAAACGAACACGGTTCTTTTACTGGTTGGGCATGTGACCAAAGATGGCACGCTGGCGGGGCCTAAAGTACTGGAGCATATGATTGATGCTTCGTTGCTCTTAGAGGGCGGAGCTGACTCACGATTTAGAACGCTCCGCGGCCAAAAAAACCGCTTCGGCGCGGTGAATGAGCTGGGTGTATTTGCAATGCTCGAGCAGGGGTTGAAAGAAGTTAAAAATCCCAGCGCAATTTTCCTCTCACGCCAAGAAGAGCAGGCACCCGGTAGCTTGGTGATGGTGGTGTGGGAGGGCACTCGGCCGATTCTCGTGGAAGTGCAGGCATTGGTCGACGAGTCTGCTCTGGGTAATCCACGTCGGGTTGCCGTGGGCGTCGATCAAAACCGGCTTGCCATGCTGCTAGCCGTATTAAATCGTCACGGTGGTCTGTTTACCGGTGATCAAGATGTCTTCCTCAACGTGGTGGGTGGGGTAAAAGTGCTCGAAACCAGTGCTGACTTAGCGGTGCTTTTAGCCGTGGTGTCCAGCCTGCAAAATCGCGCACTGCCAAAAGAGCTAGTGGTCTTTGGCGAAGTGGGGCTTTCAGGAGAAATTCGACCAGTGCCCAGTGGGCAAGAGCGTATTGCTGAAGCGGCTAAGCACGGCTTTTTGAAAGCCATTGTTCCGCGCGGCAATGCACCCAAGCAGGCCCCGAAGGGGATGGAGGTTATTCCTGTCGATAAACTGAGTGATGCCCTGGAAGCGCTTTAGCGTAAGCTATGCTAAGGAAAAGTGTTAAGACTAAGGAGAGGCGCCATGAGTGCAATTCGGTTAACCCAATATAGTCACGGAGCGGGTTGCGGTTGCAAAATTGCACCAGATGTACTGGATGGGATTCTTGCCAAAGCTGGCCCTGCTGCAGGCCATAAGCAGCTCATTGTCGGGAACAAGGGGCGCGAAGACGCAGCGGTGTATGATTTGGGTGACGGCCGCGGCATGATTGCGACCACCGACTTCTTTATGCCGATTGTCGATGATCCCTTTGATTTTGGTCGTATTGCTGCCACTAATGCGATTAGCGATGTGTATGCCATGGGCGGCACGCCGGTTATGGCATTGGGGATTTTAGGTTGGCCGCTGGATAAGCTCAGCGCAGAGATCGCGGGGGATGTTGTTGCCGGTGCCCAGGCTGTTTGTCGTGAGCTAGGGGTAGCGTTAGCGGGCGGTCACTCGATCGATGCTCCTGAGCCGATGTTTGGTTTGGCGGTCAATGGGTTAGTCGATTTAGCGCAGTTAAAGCTCAACAGCCAAGCCAAGCCTGGTGACCTGTTATTCCTAACCAAACCACTTGGCGTAGGGCTACTAACCACAGCCGAAAAGCGTGGCTTGTTAGAGGCTGGGCACCATGGCCTTGCCCGTGAAACGATGCTTAAGCCCAATCATATCGGTGTTGAGTTAGCTAAAGTGAAAGGCGTTAACGCGATGACAGATGTCACCGGGTTTGGCCTTGCTGGACACCTTGCTGAAATGTGCAGCGCAAGCGGTGTGAAGGCGCAGATTGATTTTCGCCGCTTACCCCGTTTAGCCGAAGCCGAAGCTTACCGTCGGCAGGGCGCTGTCCCCGGAGGTTCGCTACGCAACCGCGAAGCTCTTGGTAAAGCGTTGCCAGTGATGGACGACGCTCACTGGCAATGGCTGTGTGATCCTCAGACATCAGGCGGTTTGCTGATCAGCGTCGACCCTGCCTGGGAAGATGATGTAGAGCGTATTGGTCGCGAACACAGCCTTAACTTGGTACCGTTTGGGACTCTGAAGGCAGCTCAAGGCGATGTTTTGATTGAGGTTATTGGTTGATGCTAGCGACTGTTCCGGCATCCTTGAGTTTAATCGCGCAAAAAACACCGCTGATTGATGTGCGCGCCCCGGTTGAATTTGTTCAGGGCAGTTTGCCTGGTGCGGTTAATTTACCGTTAATGGTTGATGGTGAGCGCCATCAAGTGGGCATTGCTTATAAACAACACGGACAACAGGCGGCAATCGGATTAGGTGAACGTTTAGTCAGCGGTGATACTAAGCGAGCACGCGTTGACGCGTGGTTGGGATACGTAGCGCGTCAACCAGACGCTATTGTCTACTGTTTTCGCGGAGGACTGCGTTCGCAAATTGCCCAGCAATGGCTTGCTGATGCAGGCATCAACAGGCCGCGCATTGATGGTGGCTGGAAGGCGATGCGACAACGGCTATGTCAGCGCATTGATGAGGCTGCCAGCCAACCGATGCTGGTCGTGGCGGGGCTGACAGGCTGTGCGAAAACGACGTTAATTAATCAATTGAGTAACGGCGTTGATCTGGAGGCGTTTGCCAACCATAAAGGGTCGGCTTTTGGGAGGCAGCCGGAAGAACCGACAACACAAATTAATTTTGAGCATGCCTTGGCTAAGCGCTTAATTGGGCTGACGGGAAGCTTAGTGGTAGAAGATGAGTCGCGGCAAATCGGTAATGCCAATATCCCGCTGACGTTCTGGCATGCCCTACAACGTGCGCCGCGAATACGCATTGAGATGCCCCTGGATTGGCGGTTAGAGCAGTTGCGCCGTGACTATATCGAAGCCCTAGAACAGCGCTACACTGCCCGTTATGGTCAGCAAGAGGGCTGGCAACGTATGCGACTTCAATTAGCCAATGCCTTGCAGCGTTTGGCGAAACGCTTAGGCAATGCCCGATTGCAACGTCTACAGCGCTTACAAGGCATGGCGTTTGATGCTCATGCCCTAGGGAATATTCAAGCCCACGAAGCATGGCTTGCGCCGCTATTGACCGAGTATTACGACCCACTTTATCGCTATCACCTTGAAAAGCAGCGAGATAATCGCCCTGTGGAGCTGCATGTTGGCGATTGGGAGAGCTGCTTGGAAGCCGCTAGGCAATGGAGCGCTTAGCGGCGTCGTATTGGTTATCGATTATGCTGCTTTCAGCCACTGGGTCATCACACGGTCTAGTAGCGGAGCTAACTGATGGAAGCGCCCAGCATCTGCTAGGATCTGTTCATTGGTTTGTATAAAGCGTCCTGCTGCAGCGGTTTTAGGCTGTGGCCATTCATCGGCATTGAGCAGTGGTGATACGCTGGCAGCCGTCGCTTCGAAATGACACAGCAAACCGACGACACGCCCGGCGTCCCACGAAAAACCTTGCAGTGGTGCTGCTGCGCTGCCGCCTAGCGGTAGTGCGCTTTCCGGTAAGCTAAACACTAGCCGGTGTCTCATAAATGCCTCAAATTGTTCGGGTAGGTCAAAGGTGCTTTCTGGGGCAAGTGTTATTTGGTGCCAGCCAACTTCAGGGTAGGTACCTGGGGCAATAACGGCATCCAACGCCTCCGCTATCCACAGTGCGCCCAAGCCAATACCCAATAATGGTTTTTGCCCATCCAGGTAGCGATTGATCAGCTTGCGTTCGGCTTTAAACCAGCCGGGTGGGGCATTCACTAGACGTTCAGGGCCATCCAGTAGTATTAGCGCGTCGCACTCACCTGGTCGTGGGGTTAGCTCGCCCGCATAAAGATGAAAAACGGTGTAACTATGGCCCATACTCTCAAGCCAGTCAGTTAGACGAGCGGGACCATGGTCAGGGCCGTGCTGTAGCAGATGGATATGCATGGTAATCTCCTCGCCGGCCGATGTTAATAACGCGATAGGGATCTCCTGCCGCGTTTGTGCGACGATAACGTATCGCGTTCATTTCACCAATATTGTGACCCAGGAAATCAGCATGGTGGCTAAACCCCTAGGATTTTACCAACGGCTTCAACAGTTGCCGTTGCCCGCTCAGCAAGCGTTTATGGCAGCTTTGTGTGAACGTCTGCTACCTAACTACGCGCTTTATCAACAAACCACGGGGTTAGGTGACGAGCATACACTGCGTACTGTGCTGAGCCTGGTGTGGGAACGTCTAAGCGTTTCGAATGCGAGCATAGACTTTGCTCGGCAAGCGGAAAAACTGGCTGAATGTGAACCCCCGGAAGATGATGAGAGCTTTGGAGCGCGCCGTGCGTTAGATGCTGTTGTGTCGGTATCCGCACTGCTGGACACGCTGCTGGGGGAGTCGTCTGAAGCCGTGTTAGATGTCAGTCGCACCTCGCGGGCGGGCGTTCGTGCTTTTATCGAACTAACGGAAGGTGAAGAAGATGCCCAGGCACTTGCGTTGATCATTCGCGACCATCCCTTGATGGCCGACGAAAATGATTTCCAGGATGCTGTTTTGGATGCCGTGAGCGAGCCAATTAATAAAGCCTCCCTAAGGGAAATTCGTCAATTAGGACGTAATAACGGCATCAGTAATCTTGGTTTAACCTTAGACGAGGGCGAGGAGTAACTGTCGAAACTGGTTAAAACCGCAGGCCCGCCGTCACCATCATGCCGGCGGTGCCGAAGATGATGAGGTCCGATTCTACGCGCCCCCATTGCACGCCAATGCTGGGTAGCAGTACAGGCGCTGTGTCTAAATGGTTAAAGGGAATCTTGTCGCGATATTCACCTTTATAACCGTGTAGTAGCCCGCCAGTTAGCTTGGCGCGTACATTGATCTCTTCGGCAAATTGCCAAAGGGGGAATTCACGCCCTGCATAAAAATACCAGGTTGGTTGATCAAATGAATTTTTAAACCATGCCGTCCCTGCTAACCAGCGGTCTGGATTATGGAGTTCAATGCCCACCAGTTTTTGCTGATTAGTATGGTCAGGGTCCGGGTCGAAGTGGCGCGTTAGCAAACTGGTTTGCACCAGTGTGTGATCGAGCTCTAAGCTGGGAGGCCAATCAGGCAAGGAAAAGGCTGAGACGGTAGTGCTCAGCCATATCCCTGCTATCCCTCCTGCCCATTGATAATAACGAGGCATGTAACTGCTCCTGAGGGAAGGGCTTTTGCTAAGCGTTTTCGCTAAAGGCGCATTTCGATGCCGCGTTCCGCCATGTAGCGTTTGGCTTCTGGTATCGTATATTCACCAAAGTGGAAGATGCTTGCTGCCAATACCGCATCGGCACCACCTTTGAGTACGCCGTCTACTAAGTGATCCAAATTGCCCACCCCGCCAGAAGCAATTACTGGCACGCTAACGGCTTCAGAAATAGCGTGGGTAACCCCCAGATCGAATCCCACTTTGGTGCCATCGCGATCCATGCTGGTTAGCAATAGCTCGCCAGCGCCAAACTCGACCATCTTTTTGGCCCACTCGATGGCATCCAGTCCCGTTGGTCGACGTCCACCATGAGTAAATATTTCCCAGCGAGGAGGTTCGCCTTCTTTAGACACCTTCTTAGCGTCGATCGCCACCACAATACATTGGCTACCAAAGCGCTCGGCGGCTTCGCGAACAAACTCAGGGTTGGTCACCGCGGCGGTATTGATGGAGACCTTATCAGCCCCTGCATTCAGCATCGTACGAATATCATCGCAGCTGCGGATGCCTCCCCCTACGGTGAGGGGAATAAATACTTCACCGGCAATGCGCTCTACCATGTCGACCGTTGTGTCACGGTTTTCATGGCTGGCGGTAATGTCGAGGAAGGTGATTTCATCGGCACCCTGCTGGTTATAGCGCTGGGCAATTTCGACCGGGTCGCCTGCATCACGGATGCCAACAAAGTTAACGCCTTTCACCACGCGTCCGGCATCGACATCTAAGCAAGGGATAATGCGTTTCGCTAGACTCATTTGTCGCCTCCGCGAAGCTGGTCGCTCAAGCGCTGAGCTTCTGCCACATCGAGGCTGCCTTCGTAGATCGCACGACCGGTAATGGCGCCTAGAATGCCGCTGTCAGCAACATCACACAGCGCACGAATATCATCTAAATTGGTGACGCCGCCGGAAGCAATCACCGGTAAGCCACCTTCACGGGCAAGCGCAGCCGTGGCTTCGACATTGACGCCTTGCATCATGCCGTCGCGGGCAATGTCGGTATAGACAATGCTGGAAACGCCATCATTGGCAAAGCGCTTGGCGAGCTCGGTCGCCTTCAACGTAGATACTTCCGCCCAGCCATCGGTGGCCACATAGCCATCTTTGGCATCCAGACCAACAATAATGTGACCTGGGAACGCACGGCACATTTCGCCCACGAAGTTCGGTTCTTTAACCGCTTTGGTGCCAATAATGACGTAAGAAACCCCAGCATTTAAATAATGCTCTATGGTTTCCGCTGAGCGGATGCCGCCGCCAATTTGGATGGGCAGCTCAGGATAGGCGCGCGCAATTGCGGTGACTGCCTCGCCGTTCATCGGCTTGCCTTCAAAGGCGCCGTTTAGGTCAACCAAGTGCAGGCGGCGAGCACCCGCTTCTACCCAGCGAGCAGCCATGGCAACAGGGTCATCGCCGTAGGAGGTTGAGTCTTCCATGCGGCCTTGCTTCAAGCGCACACACTGGCCGTCTTTGAGATCAATCGCGGGAATTACCAACATAGTGAAACCTCTCAGGGCGTCCAGGTGACAAAATTTTCTAGCAGGCGAAGGCCCGCGCGGGAGCTTTTTTCAGGATGGAACTGCACAGCGAAGGTGGCGTCACGGCCAATCGCTACATGGGCGCAAACCTTGCCGTACTGGGTAGTGCCAAACACTTGAGCGTCGTCAGTGGCATTGACGTAGTAGCTGTGTACAAAATAGAAGTGTTCGTTATCGTCAATGCCTGACCATAGCGGGTGGTTGTGATGTTGCGCCACAAGGTTCCAGCCCATGTGCGGGACTTTCAAGCGCTGTTCGTGGTCATCGCGCATATTGGCCGGAAAACGATCAACGCTGCCATGGAAAAAGCCTAGGCAATCTACGCCACCGTTCTCTTCACTACGTTCCATCAGCATTTGCTGGCCCACGCAAATACCCAATAGTGGTTTTGCTTGGCGGGTAAGGATGTCATCGACTAAGCCGCGCAGCTCGGTACGCTCCAGTTCGCCTACACAGTCCCGAATGGCCCCTTGGCCCGGGAGTACTAGGCGCGTTGCACCTAAAATACGCCGAGGGTCGCGAGTAATAATCACATTTTCGTGGGTGACGTGCTCAAGCGCTTTTGCCACAGAGTGCAGGTTGCCCATTCCATAATCGATTACCGCGATGGTCATAAAGCGCTCCTTGTGATCGTTGGCGAGCTACCACTCGCTGCAATACCCGGCATTATAGGCTTCCTTTGGTAGACGGCATTTGCCCCGCCATACGAGGGTCTTCGGCCACCGCCATGCGCAGCGCGCGGCCAAACGCTTTAAATATAGTCTCAGCCTGATGGTGAGCATTAAAGCCTTTTACATTGTCAATATGCAGGGTGACGCGCGCATGGTTGACGAAGCCTTGGAAAAATTCCCAAAACAGCTGGGTATCCATGCGGCCAATGGTATCGCGGGTGAAGTCGACATTCATATAGAGACCTGGACGGCCGGAAAAGTCGATAACCACACGGGACAACGCTTCATCAAGAGGAACGTAAGCATGCCCGTAGCGATAGATGCCACGCTTATCGCCGATCGCTTGGTTAAATGCTTGGCCTAGGGTAATGCCTAGATCTTCAACTGTATGGTGATCATCGATGTGCAGATCGCCTTTTGCGTCAATGTCGAGATCCACCATCCCATGACGAGCTACTTGATCAAGCATATGGTCAAGAAACGGAACGCCGGTGTCGCTGCGGAGACGGCCTTCGCCATCAAGGTTGACGCTGACCGTAATCTGCGTTTCGTTGGTGTCACGGCTTACCGTGGCAATACGCGCTGACATGTTGCATCTCCTGCGCTGATGCGCACTCTGAGGGGATATTGGTGGATCGTCGGGTAATGTTAACACCGCTAGATCAAAGCATAACCTGTGCCAAAAGCGACCATTATAGTGAATCGGCGCCCCCATCCGCTACAATGCGCGAAAGGTAGCCGCCTTTGTTGGCGGTAGAATAGCAGCCTTGCTGCTTTGGCAAAGAGGATTTCACCATGCCGGTGACACTGCAGTACGTCGACCAGGCCCGTTGGGCAGCTGAGGAGCAGGTGCGTATTGACCTAATACGTATCTATGAAGACGCGCCTCAAGAGCGAATGCCTACACCAGCGGTCACCCCTTTTATTGAGCAACATTTAAAAGGGCAGCACTTTTTTGCCTGCGCACATTTTAACGATCGACTGCTCGGTGCGGTGGCGATAAAAGAGGCATCAGACCACGCGTGGTGGCTCTCCGAACTGTGCGTGCGTAAACCCACCCGACGGCGTGGTGTGGGCACGCGACTAATGGCACTGTTAGGGGAGCAGGCAAAACAAGAAGGGCGTGTGCTGCGCATCGAAACGTCGTCGCTGCCGTTAGCAGATCGAGTATTGCTCTCCAAGCTTGGTTATCGCCCCGCAGCCAATGAATCATCCGCACAGCCGGATGATGCCATCACCAGTGGTTTTGTTGAGCTAGACCCACAAGGAAAAGGGCAATGAATCAGCTATTACGTATTTTGCTGGCTGCGGTAGGTATTTTAGCGATCGTTGCCGTTGCCGCAGTGGTGTATGTGACTACTTTTCTTGACCCAGAAGATTTCAAGCCTCGGCTAACCGCAGTGGTAGAGGAGCAAACTGGCCTGAATTTAGCGTTGGAGGGCCCAATCACATGGTCATTTTATCCACGTATAGGGGTCAGTGTTGAGCAGGCAAAAGCATGGTTGCCTGAGCAAGCTCAAAACGAGAGTGCGTTTGCTGCCATCGAGCGGGCTGAAGTTAGCGTTGCCTTTGCTCCTTTATTACGCGGTGAAATCGCGGTTGACGGCTTAACCCTAGATGGCATGCGCTTGAACCTTGAAAAGGATGAACAGGGCGAAGGTAATTGGCAGCCGTTACTGGAGCGCCTCGCTGAGCAAGGTAACGAAACGGCGGAAACGGTACTGGCCCCTGCAAGCGCTGGTCCTAACGCGGATGCTGGCAATTTGTCGGTGGTGCTGAATATTGCCAGCGTTGAAGTAAAAAATGCTGATATTCGTTTCCGCGATGAGCAAAGCCAAGCGCTTTGGCGAGTGCAGCCGCTCAATATTTCAGGCGCCAATGTCAATCCGCTACGCTCTTTCCCTTTAAAAACCATGTTCACATTAACTAAGCATAATCGCTTAGATGCGGAAATGTTGGAGCGCACGCCCGACCTGACCAGCGAAGTGAATCTCGATACTCGTCTTCGTCTAGGTTTAAAAGACGAGCAGTTGGTTTTTGAAAACATGCAGTTGACGACCCGCACGCGACGCTCTGGAGAAAGCGATCCGCAACAGCTTAGTTTGAAAGCAGCTGAAGTAGTTGCCCGAATGGGTGAACAACAGCTTACGATTCGTGAGGGTGTCGTTGACGTGGGCTTACGCCACCCAGATAACTGGCAGGGTAGCCTTGCGGTCTCGTTGGCATTTGGTTTGGAAAGCGACTTTGCGGCGCAAACTGCTCAGTTTAAAGATGCTCAGTTAACCGGGCCTGATGGGTTAAGAGTCAGTGGCCATCTCAATATCGAAAAGTTTTTAGACTCTCCTCAGTACAGCGGCCAGCTCACCGCAGCGCCTTTTACATTGCGGCCTTGGTTATCGCGCGCGGGTATTACACTCAATACGGCCAACGAAAGTGCCCTGAGAGATGTGGCGATGACTAGCCCAATTGAAGGCGATATGACGAGTATTGCACTACCGCGCCTTTCTCTCGTAGTGGACGACAGTACCTTTACGGGTAATGTTTCCGCCGCGCTGGACGGTACTCGACTCGCCTTTAATCTGGAAGGCGACCAGCTGAATATTGACCATTATCTACCTGGTCCGGAAACCGCTCAACAAGCTAGCCGAGGCCTGCTGCGCACAGCCTTCGCCCAAACTGATGAAACACTATTACCTCAGGAATGGCTGAGTGCGCTATCGCTGGAGGGGGACTTAAGCGTCGACCAGCTTGTGCTGGCTGGGCTAACGTTCGATGACACTTCGCTAAGCTTGCGCGGAGAGAATGGAGTACACCAATTGACAGCCTTTGAGTCGCGCTTTTATGAGGGCGAACTTACTTCAACGGGCCGTCTAGATGCGACAACAAACGTACTGGAATGGCAGATTTCTCCACGTGTCAGTGACGTTCAGGTCGCGCCACTCATTGAAACCTTTAGTGAAGAGGCATCACCATTACGAGGCCGCTTTAACCTGGAAGGCGCGCTGACGACCCAAGGCAATCGCCGTGACGTGCTCACCAATAATCTTAACGGCGAGCTAACTGCACAGCTGAGCGACGGGGCGATTCTGCAAACGAATATTTCTCAGCAAATGTGCGAGATAGTGGCGCAGCTAGAGGGCGAAAGCACCCAGCGCGAATGGGAACCTGATACTCGCTTTGAACAGTTTGACGCGACCTTCCAGGTGCGTAATGGTGTAGTGCACAGCGACGATTTGCTGATCACCCTGCCTGGCATTGATGTACAAGGTGAAGGCGAATTTAATCTCAATACGCTGAGTTTTACGACGGAAGCAAGTGCCCGGTTGGTCGACACAGCAGATGCAGCCTGTAACGTGAACCCACGTTTAGAGCAGTTGCCACTTCCCGTTCGCTGCGAAGGCCATATGGGCGATGATAAAACCCAGTGGTGCCGATTTGACCGTTCGGCTTTCCAGGCAGCGGTAGTAGACCTGCTACGCAATGAAGCAGGTGGCCATCTTGAAGAAGCGCTTGAGGAACGGCTGGGAGATTCGCTTGATCAAATTGATGAACGCCTAGGAGAAGGCGCTGGTCAGGAACTTCGCGAGGGAATTCGCCGTCTATTTAATTGAGCATTCATACACGTTTTGAACCGATACAATAAGCGCGCCGGCCTCACCGCCGGCGCTTTTTTACGTGTTAGTTAGTCACATAATAGTCAAGCCAACTGACGGCTAATTGCAGGGTGCCGTTTTACTGTTTAAGGAAATTCTATGGCCGACATGTTTACGCCGCGCCTTGCGGCTGAAGAGTTTCAACGCCGCTTGCTTACTTGGTTCGATCAGTATGGCCGGCATGACCTGCCTTGGCAGTCGCCTCGAAGTGCCTACCGGGTATGGGTATCTGAAATCATGCTCCAGCAAACCCAAGTGGCTACGGTCATTCCCTACTTCAAACGCTTTATGATGCGTTTTCCGACGTTAGAAGCATTGGCCAACGCACCCCAAGACGACGTGCTGCATCTCTGGACCGGGTTGGGTTACTACGCCCGTGCCCGTAATTTGCATAAAGCGGCCCAGGTGGCGTTAGCGTCCCATGGGGGCGAGCTGCCAACGGATAGTCTCGAAGCGCTAATGGCGCTGCCAGGTATAGGCCGTTCCACGGCTGGCGCGATCATCGCGCAAAGCGCTGGCCAGCAGGCCACGATTTTAGATGGCAATGTAAAACGATCACTGACTCGCTTGCATGCCGTTACTGGCTGGCCAGGCAAGCCAGCAGTAGAGCGCTCACTATGGGCGCTGGCTGAGTATTACACGCCCAATACCCGCCTTGCCGACTATACCCAGGCCATTATGGATTTCGGCGCCACGCTATGTAAACGCAGCAAACCTGATTGTTTGATCTGTCCGTTTAACGACGTATGCCGTGCCTATGCCCAAGGTGAACCGCAACGCTATCCCGAATCCAAGCCTAAAAAAGCTTTGCCTACGCGTGAAACCATTATGCTGATGTTACGAGACAGGCAAGGCCGGGTATGGTTAGAGCAACGACCACCCAGCGGCCTGTGGGGAGGTCTATGGAGCCTCCCCCAGTTTGAGCAACATGGTGAACTGAACGATTGGCTGGCTGATCATGTGACGTCCCCTGAACGCCATGCACCGCTGCCCAGCTTTACACATACGTTTAGTCATTTTCGGCTATTGATTACGCCTCAGCCGGTCAGTTGCGATAGGCTGAACGGCGTAAGAGAAGACGGCGTTTGGTATGACGTTGACGAACCGCCTGCTCTCGGCTTGGCTGCGCCGGTTAAATCGTTACTGAGCCAGCTGGCGCCTTTTTCCTTAGATCCAACGCCAGGGCCGTCACGCTAACCTCACACGCGTTATTACTTTTATATTCGCAGCGTTATTCAAAAAGGAGTATCTCATGAGCAACACCGTTTTCTGCCGCAAGTATCAACAAGAGCTGCCCGCTCTGCCATTTCCACCACTGCCAGGTAAGCAGGGCCAAGAGATTCAAGCCACCGTGTCTAAGCAGGCCTGGGAAGAGTGGCAGTCGTTGCAAACGCGCTTGATCAACGAAAAGCACCTCAACATGTTAGAGCCCGAGGCACGCGCCTATTTGATGGATCAAATGCAGCGTTTTCTAAATAACGAAGCTACGGATCAAGCGGAAGGTTACGTGCCGCCTACCCAAGCGTAAGCGTTTAGGTAGCGGGGCTGTAAGGAGTAAAACTCGGTGCAGCCCACGGATGGCGTGGCTTTTGCACGTTTTTAGCCCTGAAAAGAAGTGCCCTAAGCACGTGACTAGAAAGAAAGTTTCACGAAAGTGTTGACGGAAAGCTGAGTTTTTAGTTTAATACGCACCGTTGGCAGCGGCCAGATAGCTCAGTTGGTAGAGCAGGGGATTGAAAATCCCCGTGTCGGCGGTTCGATTCCGTCTCTGGCCACCAAACGTTGGGGTATCGCCAAGTGGTAAGGCACCGGTTTTTGGTATCGGCATTCCCAGGTTCGAATCCTGGTACCCCAGCCATTGTCAACAAGATTTCTTGTTGATTGCGAAGCTTAACAGTGAAGCAATCATATTCTCAAGAAAACGCGAAGCGCCGACATAGCTCAGTTGGTAGAGCAACTGACTTGTAATCAGTAGGTCCCGGGTTCGACTCCTGGTGTCGGCACCACTTAAAAGTGGTTAAAATCAGAGCGTTAGAGAATTAGATTAAGCCGTCCGAAAGGGCGGCTTTTTCGTATGTGTTTATAAAGTGTCTACAGCGTGGGCGCTTTCACAGCTGAACCTTGCAAATTGGGCGACCAAGCAGCCATTGCAGAAAGCTAGTCATCGTTCACCTCTATACTATAGAGAGAACTGACTATCCCCAGTCCATTTCCCCCATAGCTACCTTAGCGCCAATTTGAAGTGCAACACTTAGCTTTGCATTTGGGTAGCGACGGGTCATTGCTTCAATGAGTTCATCGCTGTTATTCGCTTTGGCGAGCTCTTCTTCAAATGCTAATAGGTACTCACGTGTATATTGAATCGCGGAAGCATCAATCGCTGCGTCAGGTTGCATGTGGCCGGGTATAACGACCCTAGGAGAACGTGCTGCCATTTCATCAAGCGCTTGTACCCAAGCCGCTCGCTGTCCAGCAGTAGGGGTGTCTGCTGTCCACACATGCAGGTCTGAGAATACCAGCACACCACCAAAAACAGCTTCCAGGGAGGGAGCCCAGAGGTAGCGACGATTGGGCAGACCCTCTACGTTAACAATCTGAATGTCTTGACCATCGACTTGCAATGTCTGGCCATCAAACGCCTCGGGCATAACGATTTCATCAACTGATTGTGGTCCGTTTTCTTGGAGCTGGGGTGACCAGGTAGAGATTTTTTTCTCTACATTTTCCTTGATGGCATCAATTGTGGCGGGGGCAGCGATAACTCGAGCATCGGGAAATGCTGCTTGTATCGCGCCAAGGCCAAAATAGTAATCAGGATCGCTTTGGCTAATATAGACAGTGGTTAGCTGCTTACCGCTCTGTTGGATTGCCTCGGCAATTGCACGACCATCAGATAAGGTAAAGCTGCTGTCAATTAATACTGCCTCTGTTGCTCCCGTCACCAATACGGGCGCCCGGAAAAAGCCATTTTCTCCCGCAGGAAAATGCCGCCAACTTAATTGGTCATCAGACGCGAGGCTCTTTTTTATGCCGCTTATATTACCAGTGCTTATAGCCATGGATAATCCCAAGGCAGTTAACGACTTTAACAACATACGCCGAGTAGCCATTTTTTCTTCCTTCTGCAATTTCGTTTAGAGAGCCAATTGATTGAGTTGGCGCGTTACAGCGCGCGTATCTGTTGGGCTAGCGCACTGGGGTTGGCATACAACTCATTCGTAGAAAGAACCTTTAGGTTTTCACTCGACTGAGCGATGAACGTGGGCACTCCTCGAACGTTAAGCTTCTGCATTAGCGTTTGAGCCTGTGAAATTCGAGAACGATTGGAATGGGTAAGTGTTTCACTGGCATCTGTCATTAGCTCGGCCGCTTGGGTCAGCTCAAGTCTTTGTAGAATTTCAACCAACGTGACTTGAGATGTCACGTCACGACCCTGTACGTAGCGTGCGTATTGGATTGCTTTTAAAGCCTCGAACTCATTGGCGGGTGCGGTAAGTGATACTGCCGTTAGCGCTAGCGTAGCGGCACTACTATCAAACCGTTGATGATGATCGCTTAACACCTGAGCGCGATATAGTTGAGTGAATAGTTGCCCCGTTAGGCGCTCAATTCGTTGATCGTTACTCCAGGCATAGGCCGCGAACTCCTGATCCATTTGCCTTCCGCCACCGTCTGAGAAAAGGCCGCTGGGTAACAGCACCACGTTTATATCGTCTGCCGCGATCACGTCCGAAACAGATGGTGTTGCGCCATAGCACCAGCCACACAAAGGATCGAATAGGTAATACAAAGTGTTATTCATCGTCGAAGCTCTCTATACATGATGGACTCGCATGCTAAAGAGATTGTATTGACGGATAAATACATACGAAGCATATTATGTGTATGGAAAAAGCATACAATCGCAATGGAAGTAAGCTAGCTGGGTTTAATAACTTGCGGCGCTTAACTTACTTTGCGGCAGTGGTTGAAACGGGGTCTTTTACGGCCGCCGCTGAGCGTCTGGGTATCACCAAGGCGGTGGTTAGCCAGCAGGTAGCACGTCTTGAACAAGAGTTTAGAACCTCTCTCCTCACGCGTACGACGCGATCGGTACAGGTTACCTCCGCTGGAAAAGCGTTTTACCAACGCTGTGCCTTGATTCTCCGTGAAGCTGAAGATGCTTTTGATGAGTTAGGCGAAATAGCCCAGGAGCCGACAGGCACATTACGGTTGACGGCCCCTTTCGATTACGGTGTCACCTTTGTGGTGCCGGCGATTGCTGCATATACCCAGCAATATCCCGATTGCCGGGTCGATGCCACGCTGCGGGATCAAAAAGTCGATCTGATGGCTGAGGATATCGAACTGGCTATCCGTGTTGGTTGGCTAACAGAGACAAGCGTGCAAGCAAGGAAAATAGGCTCTTTTCAGCAATTGCTCGTTGCATCGCCAAGCCTTGAACAAGAGGTGGCGCAGCTCTCACAGCCGGAAGAGTTATTGAAATTCCCGTTCATTGCTAATAAAGCGCTACCCCATCCATTACAGTGGGAATTTTCACTCAGTAAGGGGGAGCACAGAACCATCCACGTGCGCGCCTCAATTTTTCTTGATGCGACACTCGCGGTACGCGAAGCGTTGTACGCTGGTGCGGGAATCTCGGTATTGCCGGATTATGTCATTGCAGGCGACATAGCCGCCGGGCGCCTTATACATATTTTGCCCCAGTGGCGTCTGCCCTCCGGCGGCATACATGTCGTTTTCCCATTCGCACGTTTTCGTCCTGCGAAAGTGCGTGCGTTTGTCGACATACTTGCGCGTAGAGAGCAGCAGCGACAAGAGGGCGCTTTCATTAAGTAAGCTTGCCTGTACATCGATGGCTAATAAAGATGCACGGCCTCAAATACTGCCACTGGTTTGCCATTGGCGTTTTTAAGTGACAGGGAGCCACCGTCTACTTGCCAAGTGTCTACATTGTTAAGCACGCTTAGCATTGTCTGCTCGTTACGCATTTGTGTGTCGGGGCAGGCCATCATCGTGGTGCCAACTTGTTCAAATGCTATCTGCTGACCATCAACACGGTAACTGCCAATCAAGGTATTGCAGCCAGTTGAGCCAGCTAGGCGTGTATTTTCTTCATGGAGCACAAGATGAGGCTCGCGAAAGTTCTCAGCGGTGATGATGGGTTGCCCTTCAAGCGTGACCAGTTTCCAGTAGGTATTGGTTAGCGTTTCGTCAGGCTTGGCTGCTTGCTGTGGCGCTGAATGTGATTGGCACCCGCTCGCTAGCAGGATAATAAGAGTGGATGCGATAAGGGATAATTTTTTCATAAAGCGTTTCTCTAGGTTTGCGTCATGAAATCATAATCGGATCGTTAATTTTTTTCTACCTTGGCTTATGTTAGATAACTTGTTGAATGTTTTATCTCACCCATTTTTAAGTTTTTATTTAAGTAGTAAGTCGAATTCTTGTATTTTTTTATAACCTGCTGATTGAATCAATTTTTGCGGGCAGTATTTGGTGTGAAAGATATGTGAGTAAGTAAAGTATTATTAGTTATGTTGCCATTGCCTTTATTGCAAATAGGGCTCTGAGGTAAGCGTTTCAGTTTTCCATAGCGCCGAGCCATCTGGTGATGCTTTGGGGCCTATTGGTCTATCGGGTTGGGCGGCTAAATTTACCGTGCCGCCATACTGTATGGCGGCATTTGAATAGAAAAATTCCTAAAGCTCATAGCGCTATCAAGCTTTCTAGTCCGAAGGGAGTGAAAGAAATGCCAGTTTTTATAGTGACTCTGTTTGTGGGTATAGTTTTCCGGATTGGTTTTTAAAAGTTGTTGCTATGTCTTTTAAGAGGTGGTGAAAAGTTTCATAACACATGTTATAAATTAAGTTATATGGGTTGCAAGGGCTGACTACTTAGCTATCCTACTGCCTGTGTTATGCACTAAATAAAATCGCTACATGTTTTATCGGTCTGAAATTTAATCATACAAGGAGTAGATTAGATGACAGTCAGTAACAACGCTCTCAAAACGATTACTGCCTATAAGCAATATAGTGAAATGTTGGATATGCCGTCGGCGCAACGTAGCGTAGTGAAAGATGACTACCCAACGCGCCTAGCAGCAGCCCCAGCTTCGCTAACGCAAGCGCGCCGCGATGCGGTGGTTAAAGGTCGCAATTTATCAGGGCCACTATCCTCAGCGCAGCTTGATGAGTTTGAACGCAAAGGTTTTTTGTTTATTCCAAACCTCATTTCAGGTGAAGAGCTGGAGGCACTTCGCGATGAAATGACATTATTAATGAATAATCAGGCCTATCGCGATCAGGAATTCAGCATTACCGAGCCAGAAAGCCACGATATTCGTTCGCTGTTTGCCGTGCATAGGCTTTCTAAACGATTAGCTCAACTGGCCTGTGACGAGCGCTTAGCGGGGGCTGCCCGGCAGATTGTTGGTGATGACCCTTACGTGCATCAGTCACGGATTAACTATAAACCAGGCTTTGCAGGTAAAGGGTTTAATTGGCACTCGGATTTCGAGACGTGGCACGCGGAAGACGGCATGCCGAATATGCATGCTGTTAGCGCATCACTGATATTGACCGACAACCATGAATTTAACGGTCCGCTTATGCTGATTCCAGGCTCCCATTTGGAATTTGTGCCCTGCTTGGGGGAAACGCCGGAGGATAACCACAAAAGCTCGCTTAAAGCACAGAAGGTTGGCGTGCCCAGCCCAGAAGCGCTGACTCAGCTAGTAGCAAAATATGGTATCGAGGCGCCAAAAGGTAAAGCAGGGGGCTTGCTGCTATTTGATTGCAACACGCTGCATGCGTCTAATGCCAATTTGTCGCCTGATCCCCGCAGCAATGTATTCTTTGTGTTTAATCGTCCGGATAATCGCTGTGTTGCTCCGTTTGCTGCTCCCAAACAGCGCCCTAGCTTTTTGGCGCATGAGCCTGATGATCGTTGGACGCCGGACGCCGGACGCCGGACGCCGGACGCCGGACGCCGGACGCCGGACGCCGGACGCCGGACGCCGGACGCATAGCTTAAGGTATCCCTTGTGGTATAAATAAAATGCTGTCGAAGAGGGTGTGGAACATACGCATAGCTGGGGTAGACTGTTGCGCCTGTCGTTGCGAATGCGGCACGCATAATGAGAAGGAGAGGAACCGCCATGCGTTTTGTTCCACAGTTTACCGATGGTCAGGAGTTTCCCCACGCGTTGGGCAAAATCGTCTGCGTTGGCCGCAACTATGCCGACCATGCCAAAGAGCTGGATAACCCAGTTCCCAGTGAGCCGCTGTTATTTATCAAGCCCGCTACCAGTGTGGTGGACTTGACTAAACCCCTTGATCCGCCGTTTTCACGGGGCGATGTACATTATGAAGCCGAGCTTGCGCTTTTGGTGGGAGAGACCCTGACCCACGCGACCCAGGATGAAGCTGAGCGTGCCATTGCGGGCATTGGCCTAGCGATGGATTTAACGCTGCGTGATGTGCAAACCAAGCTGAAAGAGAAGGGGCACCCATGGGAAATAGCAAAAGCATTTGATGGTGCTTGCCCCCTATCTCCTTTTTTGCCACTAAGCCGTATTCCCAATTGGAACGCGCTGGTATTTACCCTTGAGATTGATGGTGAAGAGCGTCAGCACGGAGAAGGTGCCGATATGATCTTCGCCATCCCAACATTGGTAGCGGAAATGAGTCGTCATTTCACCCTAGAGCCGGGTGACGTGATTTTGACAGGTACGCCTGCTGGCGTCGGTGAACTGCCCCGTGGAGCTACGCTGCGTTTAACATTGACCGGTGGGTTAGAAATCACCACTAGCGTAGTAGAGTAGCTGGATGGCGGTGACGCCAAAACCACACTAGCTAAGCGTTAGCCGTTATGCGAAAAGCCACTGACATCGTCAGTGGCTTTTTCGTTGGCCTATTCTATAAGTACTGTTCTATAAGCACGATTCTATAAGCACTATTCTAAATAGGTGTAGCCATCCAGGCCTTCGCTCAGGCTAGCGGCAAACTTTTCCTGTTCTTGGGTTGAGAAGCCGCTAGTGATCAGTTGCTCGGTGAGCTTCTGCTTAAGCACTCGAGCATCAAAATTGACGTAGGCTAAAACATCGGCCACCGTATCGCCTGCCTGTAGGTTAGAAAAGACCCAATCGCCATCGTCACCCAGTGCGGCATCGACGGAATCGGTATCGCCGAACAGGTTGTGCAAGTCGCCGAGAATTTCTTGATAGGCGCCTACCAGGAAGAAACCTAGCCAACGCTCGTCGTCGCTCGCCCACTCGGGCAGCGGTAGAGTGCTCTCCACGCCTTGACCATCTACGTAGCTATCAATGCGCCCATCTGAATCGCAGGTAATATCCTGAATAACCGCGCGACGAGTGGGGGGCTGGTCTAGCCCGCTCAACGGCAGAACAGGGAATATCTGTTCGATTCCCCACACGTCAGGCACCGACTGAAATAATGAGAAGTTGACGAACAGCTTGTCGGCTAGCTTTTCAGCCAGTTCGTCCATAATTTCTCGGTGTGCGCGATTACGGGTATCGAGCTGGCCGCGTAGGCGCGCACAGGCCGCCATATAAAGCCGTTCGCCTTCGGCACGGGCCTTGATATCACTTAAACCCATTACAAAACGGTCTTGCAGCTCACTCACCGCTTGCAGAAGGTCATGCCAAGCTTCCACTAAGACACGGGGCTCCTGGCTTTCGGCTAACTGCTCAAAAACCCGCCATAGAGCTTCCACCTGAAGGTCTTCCTGGGGGGAACGTTCTGGAGGCGAATCATTAACGCGCTCTTCGCCAATCACGTTGGTGATCAGTACGGCATGATGAGCGGTTAGCGCACGGCCTGACTCGCTGATCAGGTGGGGCTGTGGCAGATCCGCCTCCTGACACAGTTGCGCAAAGGCGCTCACGACGTTGCGCGCATACTCCTGCATGGAGTAGTTGGCTGAGCAGTAGCTGCGTGAGCGGGTGCCTTCGTAGTCGATGCCTAGACCGCCGCCAACATCGACGGTATTAACCGGTGCCCCTAGGCTCACTAGGTTTTGGTAAAAACGGGCGCACTCCCGTAGGCCACGCTGGATATCGCGAATATTGGCAATTTGCGAGCCGAGGTGAAAGTGTACTAACTGCAAGCTTTCCAACGCATTTTGAGCGCGCAAGGTTGCGACTACGTCAAGAATTTGGCTGGCAGTCAGGCCAAATTTTGACTTCTCGCCACCGGTGTTTTGCCATTTACCTTTTCCTACTGAGGCAAGCCGTGCCCGCAAACCAATGCGCGGGGTGACTTCCAGCTCACGAGCTTCTTCTAATATAAGCTCCAGCTCAGACAGCTTCTCAACAACCAGATAAACGCGATGCCCCAGCTTTTCACCCAGCAGCGCTAAGCGAACGTACTCGCGGTCTTTATAACCGTTGCAGACAATCAGCGAAGAGCCGCCATCCGACAGCGCCAGCACTGCCAGTAGCTCCGGTTTACTGCCTGCTTCTAAGCCTACGCGACCATTACCCCGTTCGGAGGTAGCGAGGATCTCTTCCACCACGCGGCGCTGCTGATTCACTTTGATCGGATAAACGGCTGTGTAGCCGCCCTGATAGTCGATGTCCTGCATCGCAACATCAAACGCACCGCACAGCTGTTCTACGCGGTCATGCAGAATGTCGCTAAACCTTACTAGCACCGGCAACCGCAGGCCCGCTGTCTGCAACTGACGGACAAGCCCGCTGAGCGGTAGCGCTGGACCTTCTGCGTCGCTGCCAAGCGGGCGGACCAAGGCTTGGCCGTGGTCATCCACGTCAAAGTAGCCACTGCCCCATTGGTCAATATTCCATGTGCGTCGGGCGCGTAAGGCCTGGGCGCTGGTGGTCACCGATTCGATCATCAAGAAACCTCTGGGAGCGGTAGTGCGCCAAATTCAATGCGCGCTTTTAAAATGGTTCGGAAACGCTCAGGGTCATGAGGCGTTAGGTCATGGGCAGGCGGGTCAACATAGACGACTAGCAGGCGCGATAGCCAATATCGCAATGCCGTCATGCGCAACATGGCTGGCCATAATTCACGTTCATCAGCGGTGAGAGGGCGACGTGCTTGGTAAGCGCTCAGAATGGCTTCATAACGCTCAGCATTCAACGTGCCATCCTCATTGGTGGCCCAGTCGTTAATGACGATGGCGAGATCAAATAGCAAATCGCCGGTACAGCCGTTATAAAAATCGATAATACCGCCTAGCTGGTCGCCCTCAAACAGCGTGTTATCACGGAATAAATCGCCGTGAAGCGCTCCTTGCGGTAGCTCGCCGTGTTGGCTAAAGGCACCTTCGAAGTCATCGACTTCATTTTTCATCAGTGTTTGGTCATCAGGGCTAATATAGGTTAGCACCTTGTGATGCACCGCTCGTAGCCAGTGAAGGTCGCGCGGGTTTGGCCGATGGCCAGGAAAACGCTGAGAGACAACATGCAAGTGCCCCAACGTATTGCCCAGCGCTTGGCATTGGGCAAGGTTAGGGGCGCTAGGATGCTTGCCGGGTAAGCGTGGAAACAGTAAAGCAGGCTTACCTGCCAAACTGTGTAGCGCAATTCCTTCGCGGTCGTGAATAGTACCGGGCACCGGCAAACGGTGCTCATCCAGGTAATCCAACAGCTCGACAAAAAACGGCAGCTCTTCATGTTCACCCTGTTCAAACAGGGTTAGTACCAGCTCGCGGCGATCGGTGGTCACAAAAAACGTTGAGTTTTCGGTGCCACCGGCAACGCCTTGCAGCGAAACGAAGCTGCCTACATCAAACTTTTCCAAAAACGCGGCGACCTGAACGTCGCTCAGCGGGGTAAATACAGCCATGAGAATCTCGCCCAGGTTGCTAAGCCCATTATTGTAGCGGCTTGCAGGATCAGTTGGCAGCGTTGTGTGAGTTTGAAATGCGTTATTCGTAGCGGTTGTTTCTGCAGTCATTGCCGTGAACGCGTATCATAGCCAATAGACTTTCTTACTGTGTTGCTAACAATGGAATTGGTTATGGCCCGTGCCCCAATCGTGCTTGTCGATGGCTCATCGTACCTATATCGCGCTTTTCATGCGTTGCCACCGTTAACGACCTCCAACGGCCAGCCTACGGGAGCCGTGAAAGGCGTATTAAATATGCTCAAGCGGCTGATTAAAGACTACCCGGAAAGCCCAATGGCGGTGGTGTTTGATGCGCCAGGAAAAACCTTCCGCGATGAGATGTACAGCGACTATAAAGCTCATCGGCCACCTATGCCCGACGACCTGCGCAGCCAAATTAAGCCGCTGCACGCTTGTGTAAAAGCGCTAGGCTTACCGCTACTGTGCATTGAAGGTGTTGAAGCCGACGACGTGATTGGCACTCTGGCCCATCGTGCCACCCAGGCGGGTCGTGATGCGGTGATTTCGACTGGCGATAAAGATATGGCGCAGCTGGTGAATGACCACATTACATTGGTCAACACCATGAAAGAAGAGACCCTCGACGAAACGGGCGTCAAAGAGAAATTTGGTCTTCCCCCCTCACTGATCATTGATTTTTTGGCACTGATGGGGGACAAGGTTGATAACATTCCCGGTGTGCCGGGGGTGGGCGAAAAGACGGCCATTGGCCTGTTGCAAGGCATGGAAGGTGGTTTAGAGACAATTTACGGAGATCTTGAGCGCGTCAAGACACTCAGCTTCCGTGGTGCGAAAACGTTACCCAAGAAGCTGGAAGAGCACCGTGAACAGGCCTTTCTCTCTTATCAGCTAGCAACCATTAAAACCGACTGCGAGCTGCCCGTGGGGCTGGATGACTTGGATATTGCGCATCCCGACCGTGAGGCGCTGGTAGAACTCTATAAAGAAATGGAGTTCAAGCAGTGGTTGGCTGAGCTACTGGCAGGTAGCGACGAGGGCGTCGATGATGTAAAGGGGGGCGAGCCTGCGCCTGATAACGCTGCTAATGAGGTGGCTGATAGCGCTGCGACTTCCAGCCAGCGGCATGATCACGTCATCGTTGAGCAAGCTGAGTTTGATGCATGGCTAGCGCGACTCAGAAAAGCCGAGCGCTTTTGCTTCGACTTAGAAACGACCAGCCTGAATTATATGGACGCCGATATTGTCGGCGTTGGCTTGGCACTGGAAGCTGGTGAAGCCGCCTATATCCCACTGGCCCATGACTACCTGGATGCCCCCGCTCAGCTTGATCGTCAACAGGTTCTGCAGGCATTAAAGCCGCTGCTGGAAGATCCTGAAAAAACCAAAATTGGTCAGAACCTTAAGTACGATATTTCCGTGCTGGCAAACTATGATATTCGCGTGGTGGGGCCGCTTGCCGACACTATGCTAGCCTCGTACGTGTTGAATTCCACCGCCACGCGTCATGATATGGATTCGCTGGCGCTGAAGTATTTGGGCGAAAAAACCATCTCTTTCGAAGAGATCGCTGGAAAGGGTGCCAAGCAGCTCACGTTTAATCAGATCGCCTTAGAGCAAGCGGTTCCTTATGCCTGTGAAGATGTCGATATCACGCTGCGGCTGCAAGAAATACTGCGCCCTCAGGTGGAGCGGGAAGGGCGTTTGGCGGACGTGTTGGATCATCTTGAGCTGCCGCTGATTAACGTCTTGTCGCGGATTGAACGCAATGGCGTTGCGCTGGATGCCGAACGTCTGCACGAGCAAAGCCAGCAACTAGAGCGCCGTATTCGTGAGCTTGAAAGCGAAGCCTTCGAGTTAGCAGGCCGTGAATTTAACCTTGGTTCGCCCAAACAGCTGGGGCAGATTCTGTTCGAAGAGCAGAAAATTCCGGTGATCAAGAAAACGCCCAAAGGCGCACCTTCGACCGCAGAGGCAGTGCTAGAGGAGTTGGCGCTGGATTACCCCTTGCCCAAGGTGATTATGCAGCACCGGGGACTGGCGAAGCTAAAATCCACCTATACCGATAAGCTGCCGCGCTTGCTCAATAAAACCACTGGGCGGGTGCATACTAGCTATCACCAAGCGGTAACGGCGACAGGGCGTCTTTCGTCGTCTGACCCCAACCTGCAAAACATCCCGATTCGTACGGAAGAAGGACGTAAAATCCGCCAAGCGTTTGTGGCGCGCCCAGGCTACCGCATTGTGGCGGCAGACTACTCGCAAATTGAGCTGCGTATTATGGCGCACCTCTCCGAAGATAAAGGACTTCTGGAAGCGTTTGCGGAAGGGCGAGATATCCATACAGCGACCGCTGCCGAAGTATTTGGTACTGCGCTTGAAAAGGTCTCCGCCGACCAGCGGCGCAGCGCTAAAGCGATCAACTTTGGCCTGATTTACGGCATGAGCGCTTGGGGCTTATCACGCCAGCTGCATATTGATCGTAATCAGGCGCAAACCTACATCGACCGCTATTTTGACCGTTATCCTGGCGTTGCTCGCTATATGGATCGTATTCGCACCCAAGCCGCGGAAGATGGTTTTGTTGAAACCGTGCTTGGGCGGCGGCTGTACCTGCCAGAGATCCACTCGCAAAACCGCAATCGCCGTCAGGGTGCTGAACGCACCGCCATTAACGCGCCTATGCAGGGCACGGCAGCAGATATCATCAAGCAGGCGATGATCGATGTCGATGCATGGCTTGCTGAAGGGGAGTTTGATGCCCTTATGGTTATGCAGGTGCATGATGAACTGGTGTTCGAAGTGGCCGAAGGACAAGTTGAGGCGTTTATTGAGCAGGTCCAAACGCGCATGCAGGCCGCTGCCACGCTTAGTGTGCCGCTGATTGTTGAAGCCGAAAGCGGCAGCAACTGGGATGAAGCCCACTAGTCTTAACCACTAGCATGAAGCCCGCTAGGCTAAGCGAGGCTTAAACGACGTTACGGGGTCGTTACCGGCAACCCAATAAAAAACACCTGCAGCTGAGCTGCAGGTGTTTTTTTAGTTAGGCTTGAGGCTCCTGAGTCCTAAGAGCCGCCGAGCTTAACGCCAGCTTACACGATCGAAGATACGGATCGCTTCTGGGTTATTTTCACCCAAGATGCTGATGTTGATATCGTCTTTGGCGAAATCACCCCAAGATTCCAGCACCGGGTTTTTCTTGATGCCTTCCACGACGGGGAACTCGTAGTTACGGTCAGCCAGTACTTCCTGAGCTTCGTCAGAGGCTAAGAACTCCAGGAAACGAATGCCGTTTTCTGGGTTTTGCGCGTTAGCCACTAAGCCAGCGCCGCCAACGTTAATGTGAGTGCCACGATCATCCTGGTTGGGGAAAATCACCCCCACTTTGCGTGCGGCTTCGCGGTCGGCATCTTCATCGGAATGCAGCATGCGAACATAGTAATAGTGGTTTGCAACCGCTAAGTCACACTCACCGCTGGCAACACCAAGAATCTGATCGGTATCGCCGCCTTCTGGGTCGCGCGCCATATTATTTACAACACCTTGGGCCCACTCTTCCGCACCTTCTGCGCCGTGGTGCTCAATCATTGACGCTAGCAGCGACTGGTTATAAATGTTGTTGGAAGAGCGAATGCATACTTGGCCTTCAAACTGCGGATCGGCCAGGTCTTCATAAGAGGTGATTTGGCTGGGGTCAAAGTTCTCACGGTTGTAGAAAATAACCCGTGCGCGCTGGCTAAAGCCAAACCACAAACCTTCAGGGTGACGCATTGATTCTGGCAGGCGCTCGTTAAGCACGTCAGACTCTACGCTTTGAAAAAGGCCGTCCTGCTCGGCGCGCCATAAGCGGCCTGCATCAACGGTAAGCATCACGTCGGCAGGGCTAGCAATGCCTTCACGCTGCATGCGCTCCATCAACTGGTCAGAGTCGCCTTCCAGCACATTAACTTCGATGCCGGTCTCGTCAGTGAACGCTTTGTAGAGAATCTCATCAGAGTCGTAATGGCGGGCGGAGTAAATGTTGACTTCGTTAGCGAGCGCGCTACCTGCAAAGGCAGAACCTGCCATAATGGCAGCTACGGTAGCCGTAAGACGTGCTTTGTTCATAACAAATACCCTGAATGTTTATGATAATAAGTTGCATTAGCGACGTGACGTATTGAAACGCTTCTCTTGGTTGGCGTCAAGTCAAATGCTAATGACACGCATCCGCTGTTTAGCAAGAAACGTGCATCTCTACTCAATAGAAAATAGAATGCAAATAACTTTCAACCGTGTTCGCAGCGGCATGCGTTTATCATGTCGCGGGTGGACGAGACAATGGTGAAATAATGACAGCAACTGTGTCACTTTCCGATGTGTCGGCGCCTGCATCAGCACTGTCGCTTCGTGGTATTCAGCACACGTTCGCGGCTAATAAAGTGGTTAAAGGCATTGATCTTGATATCGCCCCAGGCGAGGTTGTGTGTTTACTGGGCCCTTCTGGCTGCGGCAAAACCACACTGCTTCGGATTGCTGCGGGCTTAGAGGTCGTGCAGGAAGGCACGGTTAGTCTTGATGGCCTATCCATTGCGGCACCCGGTAAGCGTCATGTGCCACCAGAAAAGCGCAATGTTGGTCTCGCTTTCCAAGACTCAGCCTTGTTTCCACATCTTAGCGTGCTGGAAAATGTTACCTTCGGTCTGAAAAATTTGCCCTCTAGCCAGCGTCGGGAGCGTGCGCTGGAACTGCTGGCTCAACTTGGCATGGCCGACTACGCCGAGAGCTATCCACACATGTTGTCAGGTGGACAGCAGCAGCGCGTTGCGCTGGCGCGAGCGCTGGCACCCACGCCTAAATTAATGTTGTTGGATGAACCCTTTTCGAGTCTTGATGCGCGGCTACGTGATCGCATCCGAGACGATACGCTACACGTGTTGAAAAAACTCGGCTCAGCGACTCTGCTCGTGACCCACGATCCTGAAGAAGCCATGTTTATGGCGGACCGCATCGCACTAATGCGGGATGGCGAAATTGTGCAGACGGGCACTCCCCGTGAGCTTTATTGTGCGCCAGTGGCTCCCTTTGTGGTGACGTTTTTTGGCGAGGTGAATGAGTTAAGCGGCATTGTGAAAGGGGGCTTTGTCGCTACGCCCGTTGGGCCGGTAGATGCCAGCTGGTTACCAGAAGGTAGTCACGTTCAGGTGATGATTCGCCCCGAAGCACTGCGCATTAAAGAGCGTGACTTACCCGTCGAGTCGCATAGTCACAGCCATGTGGTGATGGCCAAGCTGCTAGGGCGTTCCAGCCTTATTCACTTATGTGCGCATGGAGAAGATGGTCAGGAAGCCCACCTTCACGCCCGCGTGCCAGGCGTGTTTTTACCCCAGGAGGGCCAGCCGATTGATATCGACTTGGACCATTCCCAGGTATTTATCTTTCCGCGTTAAGTGTTCGCTGTTCAGCGCTTGCTCGCCTCCATTACTCAGCTTGGCTGCCAGGGCGCGCCCGGCGCATTGCCAGGCTGAGTAAAATTACCGGTAATATGCCGACGACCACAATGGTCAGAGAGGCGGTTGACGCTTCAGCTAAGCGTTCATCTGAGGCGAGGCTGTGAGCGCGTACTGCTAGCGTGTCAAAGTTGAAGGGGCGCAGGATGATCGTGGCAGGCAACTCTTTCATCACATCGACAAATACCAGAATCCCTGCTGCCAGAAGACTGCTGCGCATCAGCGGCGTATGAATATGGCGCAGTGTACCGCCAGCGGTTTGACCCAAGGTGCGGGATGCGGCATCCATGCTGGGGGTTACTTTGCCAAGGCTTGCTTCTACCGCATTAAACGAGACGGCCAAAAAGCGTACGACATAAGCGTAAATCAAAATAAACGCTGAACCGCTAAATACCAGGCCAATGATTTTTCCGTAGTGTTCGTGAAGCCACATGTTCAGCGAGTTATCCAGCCAGGCAAACGGAATCAGGATGCCCACGGCAACCACCGAGCCAGGAATGGCATAGCCCATTGCGGCGATACGGGTGAAAAATCGTGCGCTTGGTGAGTTGTTAAGCCTAACCCCGTAGCTCAGTAGTACGGCTAAGCCTACCGCAATCAATGCAGCCACGGTCGCGAGGCTCAGGCTATTCATAGCAAAGCCAATAAATCGTGTGCCAAACAAGCTATCGCCCGTTTCAATGGCCATATTGAGCAAAATACCGCTGGGCAGTAAAAAGCCGATAACAATGGGCAGCAAACACGCCAGGGTAGCACCGAGTGCATGCCAGCCACGCAGCGGATATTCCGGTAGTTGCTGATAGCGGTTAGTGGTATGGAAGTAGCGCCGTTTACCCCGCGAATAGCGCTCTAGAAGAACCAATACAATGACAAAGGTCAGCAGACAAGCGGCTAACTGAGCGGCAGCGACGGGTTCACCTAAGCCAAACCATGTGCGATAGATCCCCGTGGTGAAGGTATCTACCCCAAAAAACTGTACCGCGCCGAATTCGTTAAGCGTCTCCATCAGTACCAGTGAAACGCCGCCTACTAATGCCGGGCGAGCAAGAGGCAGCGCCACGCTGGCAAATAAGCGCCAGGGGCCACGGCCCAGAGTGCGGCCTACATCTAATACACATACCGACTGCTCAAGAAAAGAAGCCCTAGCTAACAAATACACGTACGGGTAAAGCACAAAGGTAATCAGTGTGGCCGCGCCACCGAGTGAGCGTACATTGGGGAAATAGTAATCGCCCACTCGCCAGTCAAACCATTCACGCAACATGCTTTGTAGCGGTCCGGCTACTTGGAAAAAGTCTGTATAGGCGTAGGCAATGACATACGTTGGTACCGCAAGGGGTAGCAGCAGCGCCCATTCAAATATGCGCTTGCCTGGAAAACGGCACATTACCACCAGCCACGCAGTTCCGGCGCCTGTAATCAGAGTGCCGATGCCAACCCAGAGTACCAGCCAGAAAGTATTAGAGAGGTAGCGTGGCAATACCGTGCTTGCAAGGTGCTGCCAAACGCCTTCTGTCGGCACAAAAATATGGCTTAGGACCACAATAATCGGCAGGGCGACAACAAGGGCGATCAAAAAAAGCGCGATTGACCAAGGGTTGAGCGATAGCGAAATACGTGACGCAAAACCTGAAAGCAGAGCCGATGGTGAGCGGCGAGCTGGCGTAGACACGTCGTTATCTCCTTGGATGAGGGGCAGCTTGGCTCGTCAATGCGAAAAAATTGCGGCTGCAAATAGTATCACTTGCGTCAGGCGGCTGCAGCCAACATTGTTTCTATCAAAAAAATCCCCCCGCAATGCGGGGGGAGGTTGTGCGTTTGACATCAGTCGCTTGATATCACTGGTAGCCCACCAGCATGCTAGGTAATCCCGTAATCAAACTAGGGAAAAGAGCCATTAGTACGCAGGCGAAAAGGATGATGGCCACAAATGGCACGACGGCTTTATATAGGTCGATGATTTCGACTCCTGGTGGAGCCACTCCTTTCAAATAGAACAGCGCATAACCAAAAGGCGGCGTTAAGAAGGAGGTTTGTAACACCACCGCCACCATGACGACGAACCACAGTACATCCACGCCCATCTGCGAAATGATTGGCAGCATGATAGGGAAGCTAAGTAATACAATGCCAGTCCAATCAAGGAACATGCCGAGAATGAATACCAGGAACAGCATTAATAGCAGTGCACCAATGGTGCCGCCCGGCATGGCCAGTACAAAGTCACTGATCACGGTCATCCCGCCGCCAATCGAGAATACCCCAGTGAATGCTGTGGCCCCGACGAGCACTAACATGACCATCGTCGTGGTTTTGCCAGCTTCAATCAGCGTGTTGTAACAGGTTGATAGTTTGCGGTCGCCGAAAATTAAAAACAGCAGGAACGCGATAAAAACACCAATAGCGGATGCCTCTGTCGCCGTGGCCACACCGGTAAACAGTGCCCCCAAGACGCCGAGAATTAACGACATGGGGGGAACAACATATTTGCCCAGCATGATCAGTAGCTGTTTTGTGCTGACTTCGGCGCGCTCTTCTGCCGGTACTTTAGGGCCGTAGCTAGGTTTGAGCCAGCAGATTACCAGCACATATAGGGCATACATCACCCCCAACATCAGGCCAGGGACTAACGCACCAGCGAAGAGGGCGCCCACTGAGACAGGCGAGTAGCTTGCCATCAAAATCAGCATAATGCTGGGAGGGATTAAAATGCCCAGGCAGCCGCTAGCCATGATGACGCCCGCGCTTAGCTCTTTGTTATAGCCATACTTAAGCATTGGCACTAAGGCAATCATGCCCATAACGGCAATCGACGCGCCGACAATGCCGGTGGTAGCCGCAAGTAAGACAGAGACAACCACCACAGTAAGCGCTAACCCACCACGTAGATTCGCCAGCAGCAAGCGCATGGCATCAAACATTTTTTCGGTGACGCCTGAGTCGTTCAGGAAACGCGCCATTAGAATAAACAGTGGTATCGCCACTAGTACATAGTTGTCCATAGCATTGCCATAGACGTTGTTAATGATGATACCCAAGGTATTAATGCCCGGCCCTAAATATGCGCCGATGACCGCCATGCCACCCAATACGAAGGCAAGCGGATGACCCATAAACAGGCCAACTAAAAGGCCACCAAACATTATCAGCGTCAGTAGTTCTGCACTCATGCGGATGTCTCCTCACGCAGCTGCATAATGGCGCGCAGAACGATAGCAACCGCCTGCAACAAGATAAGCACAGCAGCGACTACGATAACGCCTTTTACCGGATACACCGGGATTGAGACCATTCCGTAGGTCGTTTCGCCTCGACTGAATGAACGCTCGAAAAAGCGCCAGCCGTAGGTCAATAACAGCCAGATAAAGGGTACAAAGAATATCAAGTAGCCGAGTAGCTCCAGTACGGCCTGCTTTTTACGTGATAGCAGACGTTTAATAACGTCGACTTCCACGTGGGCGTGGTGGCGCAACCCATAGGCGGCCATCAGCATAAAGTGAGCGCCGAACAGCATTTTGGTGACATCAAACGCCCAGTCGCTAGGACGGCCAAAGAAGAAGCGCGACACAATGTCGTAAAGCACTATTAGAGTAATGATGGCAATTAACGGTGCAATGATGCGGCCCAGCAGCTCGTTAATTGCATCGATCGCCTTGGCAATCGCGTTCATGGAAGGTCTCCGCAGCTAAGCAATAACCGCCCCCACAGCGCAGGGGCGGCACTTAAACGCCTTATAGGCAGGCTTCGATCTCTTCCAATGAGGGCAGGTTGTCCATCGTACGACTCATGTTGAATGGCGCAGTAACATCACGCCATACAGCGTACTCTTGTAGATAGGTAATCATGGAGTGATAGACCTTCGCGTGGTCGGAGTTTTCACACGCGCCACGTACGATGACATCGTTGGTGATTTCCTGGATGCGCGCCAAGTCTTCTTCTGAGAATTGGTTAATGGTGACGCCCGCATCAATAAACTTCTGGGTCGCTTCGGTAGATTCACGCTCCGACCAGGAAAGTGACCAAGCCATGGTGGCTTCAGCAGCTATTTTTAGCTTAGTCTGGGTTTCTTCAGACAGGGCATCCCAAGCGTCTTTGTTAATCATAACGCCGAAAACGCTTGCCGACTGGTGCCAGCCAGGTGTCGCCCAGTAATCAGCAACTTCAGCAAAACCGGCTTTAAAATCAACGCCTGGAGTCGAGAACTCACCGGCATCAATTACGCCGCGTTCAATCGCTTGATACACTTCACCCCCAGCCAGGGTGACCTGGGAGCCGCCTAGCTCTTCGAGCACCCGGCCCTGATCGCGTCCCGATAGACGCAAACGCTTACCTTCAAGGTCTGCGATGCTCTCAATCGGTGTGCGGCCCATAAAGCCAGATTCGTTGTTGGTAATGCCGTAGGGCAAGTACACCATGTTGTACTGGCCGTAGATTTCTTGATAGAGCTCAAAACCGCCCCATTGTTGAATCCAGTTCAAGTAATCCACGCCGTTAAACAGACTGGTAGTGGTGGCCAGAGGAGAGAATGCTGGATTCAAGCCGGCCCAGTAGCCTGGCCAATCGCCAGAGGCTTGGATAGCGCCGGTTTCGGTAGCGTCGAACACTTCAGTGCCAGGCATGAGCGTGCCGCCTGCACGGAAGTTAATTTGTACTTCGTCACCTGCAAGCTGGTTGACAAGCTCTGCCCAGTGCTGATCAACCTTAATCAGGTCAAGGTTTTCGGGCCAGGTAGTCGTCATTGTCCACTGTTCCTGCGCTTGAGCAGTGGAGGTGAGGGCGGCGAAAGCGACACCAGCGGCGAGGCTGGTTAGTGCGAATTTAGTGGTCTTTTTCATTGTATGTTTCCTGGTACTTTGGCGGTTGGCGTTATTAGTGTTTATTACCTGAAAGCAGGAAAGTGCAGTGAGTGTGGCTTACGTTTACGTAAAGTAAACGGCGCTAGGCTGCCTCGCTAAGCTAGCACACTCCCCCCGCTGCAGCGCAATATCAGTAACTCAAGGAATTTAACGTCGTATAAGAAGTTTTGTTGGGAAATTTAGCTCATTAAAAACAATTATTTGTATATTTTTTAGTAACTTTCTTAACCTTATGGTTAGTTCTAAGAGCGTTGAAAATTACGCGAATCTACAACCAAAGTTGTAAACAAAACACAAGCTCAGGAGTTGCTATGCGAGCAGGCTGCCGCGTTGACACACCCAACGCTGCCATTAAGCAGGTATCAGCCTTGGTTCATCATGCCATCCGCTTGCAGCGCCGCCGTTGGCGGGCGCTGGTATGGCTATATGGGCCGCCTGATAAGGCTCGCCAGCAGGCGCAACGGTTGTGGGAAGCGCAAACGTGGCAAGCACCGCTGTGGGTGGGCGCTGAGCATGAGACGCCAGTGGCGCCGTGTTTACCAGCCGGTAAAGCTCGTACACGGCTAGGTGCGGAGCATCAGCTAATCGTCCTAGATGCTAGTGGTAGCCAAGGGTTAGATCCAGATGCGCTCGGCGCATTAGCAGGTACCGTCAGTGCTGGTGGGTTATTAGTCATTATCACGCCAGACAATTGGGGCGAACAGCCTGATCCTGACTATGCTCGCTTTGCCGATTACCCGTGGCGTTGGGATTCGCTGAGCGCCCATTACCTTAAACGGTTAGCGTTTCAACTAACGGGTGAGAGCACTATTGTTCGCTGGAAGGTAAACGGTAGCCTCACGCTGCCCAGGCTGTCGCTTCGAGACCTGCGTGCGACTCCGTTTGACGATGCAGACTGTTTGACGGCTGACCAGGCTCGTGCAGTGAATGCGTTAGTAAAACTAAAACGTCGCCGGCCATTGGTTATTACGGCGGATCGTGGGCGGGGTAAAAGCGCTGCATTGGGTATTGCTTGTGCTCGCCTGCTACAAAAAAGCGTAACGCAACTGATGGTGACGGCACCTCGGCTGAGTGCCGTGGAAAGCTTGTTTGCGCGCGTAGTAGCGCTATGTCCGCAAGGTCAACGCCTCAGCCCTGCGCGGTTTGAACTGCCGAACGGCAGCTCGCTGTGTTTCCTTGCACCTGATGCGCTTAACGAACAGGTTGATCAGGCAAGACTCGGTGGTAGCGGCAGCTATTTACTCGTCGATGAGGCAGCGGCCATTCCTGCGGCAATGTTAGCCCACTGGCTTGCTGCCTTTCCACGTATCGCGTTTGCAACTACCGTGCATGGCTATGAAGGCTCAGGGCGCGGTTTTGCACTACGTTTTCGCGAGGTGCTCAATCGAACCGCTCCTCAATGGCGAGAGTTACCGTTAGATACCCCTGTTCGCTGGTCAGTGGGAGACCCTTTAGAAGCGACTATTCAAACGTTGCTACTGCTCAACGCTCCGTTGCCTGAGGCACACGCCAGTACTCATTGCCCGACGGCCTCTATGCTGTTGACTCAGGCCCAGTTAGCCAAGCAGCGTGAGTTGTTAGCGAAGCTGTTTGGCTTGCTGGTGCAGTCCCACTATCGCACCACGCCTAGTGATTTACGCCAACTGTTAGATGGCCCTGGTACCGCCATTCGTACAATCATTGCAGCACAAGATCCCCAGGCCGTTTTGGTGACCCGTGAAGAGGGCGGCTTTAATGCCGCACTTGCTGAGCAAGTGGCACGCGGCGAGCGACGCCCTCAAGGCCATCTGCTGGCCCAATCGTTGGCGGCTCACAGTGGTAGCCGTGAGGCGTTAACCTCGCGCTGGCGGCGGGTAGCACGCATTGCTACCCATCCAGAGCGGCGGCGTGAAGGATTAGGGCGCAGGTTGTTAGAAGAGGATATAGCCAACGCTCGTCAGCAGGGTGTCGCGCTTTACGGGGCTACCTTTGGTGCCGAAGCATCGTTGCTGCGTTTTTGGCTGGCGCTCGGGTTTACGCCTGTTCGTTTAGGCATCACCCGAGAAACGGCTACCGGCGAGTACGCCATTATGGTGGCTCGCGCGCTGACCAGCGAAGGGCAGGCCGTGCTAGCATCGCTGCGTGATACCTTTGCGGCCTCGTTGATAACGCTATTGGCCTTTGAGTTAGCGACACTGCCTGCGCCGATCGTCGCGTTGCTGCTGCCATCCTTGCCTCGTTTGCCGCTTAGCAACGCTGAGATTCAGACGGTGGACGATGTGGCGTATGCGCACCGCGACCCTGCCTTGGCAAGGGCGTCGCTTCAGGCGCTGGCCAGAGAGGCTAGCCATTGGTCATTAGCGCAAGAGGCACAAATAGCTCATCAGCAGTTGATCACCTGGGCCTTCCAAAACCAACCGTTAGCAAAGGCGCACGGTGAGTCAGTACGGCTGATTCGTCGCACGACTCAACAAATTATTGAACAACGCACGCTTTTCCCCAGTAGCCCAGGCGGGTAAAGTAAACTGGTTATCGATAATGAAGAGTTTACATGAACGCACATCTAGAAGCCCTCGAGCCACGTTTGGTGTGGCAGCACTTTCGCACACTGTGTAATACGCCGCGCCCCTCTGGTCATGAAGCCGCGCTGGTGGCGACGTTGGAGGCCTGGGCCGACGCCCAGGGGCTACCCCACGACCGTGATGAGTTTGGCAACTTGCGCATTTGTAAGCCAGCCACGCCCGGCTGTGAAAGCGCGCCAGGCATCGTGCTGCAGGGCCATCTAGATATGGTGGCGCAAGCTAACGCAGGCCATGACCACGATTTTACCCGCGACCCTATTCAGACGTATGAGAAAGATGGTTGGCTATGCGCTGATGGCACCACACTGGGGGCTGATAATGGCCTTGGTGTCGCCGCTATTCTGGCCGTATTGGAAGACCCAGAGCTTACTCATGGCCCGTTAGAAGCACTGTTTACGCTAGAGGAAGAGACCTCTATGGGGGGCGCGCTCAATCTTGCTGAAAATTGGCTGGCAGGGTCATTGCTGCTCAATTTAGACAGTGAAGATCGCGGCCAAGTTTATATCGGCTGTGCGGGAGGCGCAGACGTAGTAGTAAATGCTCAGCTTCCCAGTACGGCGCTGCAAGATAATGAGCAAGTGATTTCGCTGGCGCTGACTGGGCTAAAAGGCGGCCACTCGGGGGTGGATATTGATAAGCCCCTAGGCAACGCGAATCGCTTGTTGGTCCGTGTACTGTGGACATTGGAATCTTTTGGTGCACGGCTGATTAATTACCATGGCGGCACACTACGTAATGCCATCCCCCGCGAGGCGTTTGCGCAAATTGCCCTGCCTGCTGATGAGCTTGACGCCGCGTTGGCGATGGTGGGAACGCTTGCTGATACGCTAAAAGCTGAATTGGGTAGTGGCGATAGCACTATGGTGCTAACGGCTGAGCGCGTGGAACGGACTGATGCTGAGCCGCTAACGCGAGACGCCAGTGCGATGCTGCTGGCTGCGCTGCATGCGGCTCCCTGTGGGGTCGAACGCATGAGTGCTGATGTGCCGGGAGTAGTGGAAACTTCGAACAATTTAGGTGTATTAAGCGTCGAAAACGGACGTTTCCATCTTTGTGCGCTGGTGCGTTCGCTGCATGACAGTGCCACTGACGCCATGGCGGGACGCTTTCAGGCGCTGTTTGGCCTGATGGGCGCTAGAGTAAAAGTGGAAAATGGCTATCCAGGCTGGGCGCCTAATCCACAAAGCCCCTTACTGGCTACCTTTAACTCTCGGCATGCCGCATTAATGGGCCGTGAGCCTGAGGTCAAGGTGATTCATGCAGGCCTTGAATGTGGCATTCTGGGAAGTAAATACCCACAGTTGGACATGATTTCGTTTGGCCCGCTGATTCGTGGTGCGCATTCGCCAGCCGAGCGAGTGGAGATTGCCTCGGTGGCCGAGTTCTGGGTGCTGCTACGCGATTTCATTGAAACCCTGGCGAATTCTCGTTAGGCAAATTGCCATAAAAAAACGACACCCGTATAGGGTGTCGTTTTTGTTAGTGCTTACCTCTACTTACGTTAGCCGTCAGCGAGGTAAGCATCGTATTATTTGCTCAGGTAAGCATTGAGCATCCATACGGTTTTTTCTTGCTCGCGAATATAGTCACCGGCTTGTGCCGCGGTACCTTCATCGTCAGCGTCCGATGCAATTGCCAGCAATTCCCGCTGTAATTCAATCAGTGTTTGATAACCTGTGAGTACGCCTTTCACGCAGGTTTGACCATCATGAACGTCTTTATCTTCTTCAATACGCGAAATCTTCACATAGTCGCTATACGCATGAATGGGCTTGTGGCCTAACGTCAAAATACGCTCTGCCACTTCATCTACTTTGGTGAGCAAGTCGGTATAAAACTCTTCAAATTTCGCGTGTAGCTCAAAGAAGTCGCTACCTCGCACGTTCCAGTGGTAGCCACGAACGTTCATATAGAAAATCTGATAATTGGCCAGCAGGTGATTAAGTTTCTCGGCAAGTTGGCTGGCGCTGCCTTCGTGTAAGCCAATGCTATTTGTATCACTCATGTAGTGCTCCTCCATGGTTGTCACCGTTCCGAAAACAGTACGGTCATCAAATCGTTTGATTTAGCTTAAGACGCTTAGCGAGCATTGCAAAACAAGTTTTTTGCATCGCGGCAATAGCGTCATAACATTACCTTGGCGGTGAGCTGGCGACGGCTGACTCATCGCTCACGCAACGTATACAGATCTGATCTGCCGCTGCATGTATACCTAGTAAAAGAGGTGTAGGCGCCTAGCGTGTTTTTCAAGGGGGGGAGTACTTTTCACCCCACGGTCTGCTGACCCGCTTATCGCGCGAGCCAAAGCCTTGCAATACTCTCACAGCGGTCAGCGAGTAGTTCAGCGGTGCGTGGTAAAGCATCCTCAAGTGTCATCGGACCGTCGGCAAGGGCAAACGCAGCGGTAACACCTTCTTCTAAGCAGGCTTGCCACCCTTCACCCAGGCTACCGGCCAGTACGATGACCGGCTTGCTGTGGTGCTTGGCGGTACGGGCAACGCCAATAGGCGTTTTACCCGAAAGGCTTTGGCCATCTAAGCGACCTTCTCCGGTTATCACTACGTCAATATCAGGAAGCAGGTTGGGTAGCTTGGCCTGCTGCATCATTATCTCAATACCGGGCGTGAGAGTGGCGTTCAGAAAGCTGCGAGCGGCAAATCCCATACCACCCGCAGCTCCTGCGCCAGCCAATTCTTTTTCATCGCGCCCCAGCACCTGGGCGCTTAGCTCAGCAAAGTGGCCGATCGCGCGATCAAGTGTGGCGACATCGTCAGGTGATGCGCCTTTTTGCGGGCCAAAGACAGCGCTCGCCCCGCGTGACCCTAGCAGTGGGTTATCTACATCCACGGCGGCTTCAACTGCTAAGCTGTTTAAACGAGGATCCAGCGTGGAGAGGTCTAACGTTGCAAGCTGCTGGAGTGCTGCGCCACCAGGGGGAAGCGAATTACCGTGCTCATCTAATAGCTTGGCTCCCAGTGCTTGGAGCATGCCTGCGCCTGCGTCATTGGTGGCGCTGCCACCTAAAAAGAGCAGCGCTTTCGTGGCGCCAGCATCAAGCGCCGCATGAAATAACTCTCCGACGCCGTAAGTAGTGGTATGCAGGGCATTACGTTGGTGGGGGGATAGGTGCTGCAGCCCGCTGGCTTCTGCCAGTTCGATAAACGCGGTACGCTGCTCGCTAAGCCAGCCCCAGGATGCTTGGCGCGGCCGCCCCAAGGCATCTTGTACTGTAAGGTGACGTCGCTCGGCGTGGGTGGCGGCTATAAGCGCATCCAGGCTGCCTTCACCGCCATCAGCCAGCGGGCAAAGGTGGATCGTGGCGGTTGGCGCAGCCCGTTGAATACCGTCTGCCATGGCGCTTGCTGCTTGTTCAGCGCTAAGCGCATCTTTAAAACTATCGGGGCAAAGCAGAACATTCATCGCACAACCTCCCTAACGCGTTGTCATAATTGTTTATCGTGGTTTTTTATCATTTATCCTAATGAATCGCTGCTGGCGAGCTTAGCGCGGCGTTCGATGACACACCAGCCGCATCTGAGATGAGAGGATCACTCATGAAGGCAATACTACCGATTAGCATGACGTGCTTGTTGATACTGACAGGCTGCCAAGCAGTGCCAGAGCGCCTTCCACAAGCCGAGCCTGCGCCTTCTGCAGCCTGTTATTTTCCCACTGGGGCGTCTGGCCAAACGACACCGCCGTTGGAGGTGTTGACGCAAAGTATTGATGTATTGGAAGCATGGGGGTTTGAGCTTGAAACCACCGACACCGCTTTAGGTCTGGTGACCGCTAGTCGACAGCGAGACTTGATTGGCTACTACGACCCTTATGATAACGACTTTGGGTATGGGCGAAGCATGCGGGTCTTTGGTGGTTTTGGTTTGGGGCGTGGCGGTTCCAGCGTTGGCCTGGGGATTGGTAGTGGGTTTGGAGGTGGTTTCCACCATCAGCCTGTTGAAGTAGAGCGAGTCTCGCTACTGGCACGTGATGGTCATATTCGGCTTTCCCGAGATATTCGCCGCTTTGATCACTTAGGGGATCTGCGTGAATCTTATAGCGCTAGCAATGATGATTTTTGTCAACGTTTCCAAACTGCATTTGAGCAAACGGTAGCTACCCCGAGGACGTTATGAAACCACTACGTAAGCACTTTTTAACGGCCGCCACAGTACTCATGATGACTATGCTGGCAGGCTGTGCCTCCACGCAGCCACTAGAGCCGCGAGAGCTACGTTACAGCGCTTCCTCAGAGCAAACGTTACGCGCAGCCATTGAGTTGATGATCGAGCAAGGCTATGTCGTTCGGCACGCTGATTTAGCGTTAGGGCGAGCAGATGCGACGTTAGCCCGTTGGCCAGAGTATCGCTTGCAACTGCAGGTAAGTGACGTTGTTGGCGGTAGCCGTGTCAGCTTGTCGGCATTGCGTGGGAACCAGCCGCTGCCACCGTATGTATTAGATCCCTGGCTAGTTGAGCTGCAGCATAAATTAGGAGAGTTGCCGTGATAGGCGTACCCCCTCCACTCGGTCATTTATTGAATAGATTCCGCGCTTACTGGGTGGTGTTGGCAATAGGCGTTGGTAGCACGCTAAACAGCAGCCCTGTGTTAGCTCACCCACATGGTTGGATTGATCTCAGTGTGCGGGTGATAACAAACGATGAAGGGGTCGCAACAGGGCTTCATCAAGCATGGCGAATGGACCCTTTTTACAGTTTGGTGGTGTTCGAAGAGTTACAGCAGGTGCAAGGTAGTAGCCTGCAAGAAGGGCTTGACCAACTAGGCAGCGACATCCGCGATAACTTGTCGCGCCAGCACTATTTTACCGAAGTGAGTATCAATGGCGAACCGCAAGCACTGGGTGAGGTGTCTGAATACACGGCGTTAGAGCGTGATGGTCGGTTAACCTTTATGTTTATTCTGCCGTTGGCAACGCCTCAGCCATTAGCCGGGAAAATACTGGAGTATCAGGTCTTTGACCCAACCTACTATATCGAAGTGGTGCACGAAGAAGAGGACGGGGCACCCTCTGAGCAAGCGCTGATTCTCTACGGCAAGCCTGACTGCCGTTTAAGCGTGTTACCTGCTGATCCTGACCCTGAGCTCGTTATGCAAGCCGCGCTGTTAGATGTGGATGAAACGGGGGAGCCAGGATTGGGCCGCTATTTTGCAGAAACAGGGCGGATTGAATGCGACTAGCGAAAAACCTGGAAGGTCGTGTATAAAGTGTTACTTTATAACTTTTAGGTGGAGGGGCAATGCCTTTAACGCGGCAACAACTGCTATGGGGAGCGCTTACCGTGTCGGGAGCGCTGTTGTTGGTCTTCATCGTACAGGCTAATTTTCAGGAGGTTAGTCTTCAACTGCTGGCTTGGCAGCGAGATTTACACCGCACCCTAACGCTTGCTATTACCGAACTCTCGCGTGCGCCTTCTACTAACACTTGGCTAACGCTGCTGGGGGGAAGTTTTGCTTATGGCGTTTTCCATGCTGCGGGGCCTGGACATGGCAAAGCGGTATTGGCGACGTATTTAGCGTCTCACGGCGGTGCTACCCGTCGCGCCTTGGGGCTCTCTTTTGCGGCAGCTCTGCTGCAGGGGATAACGGCGATTGCCATGGTGGCAGTGCTTGTACATGGGCTAGGCTGGGTAACCCGCCAGGCGATGGGGAGCGCGGTTTGGGTGGAGCAAGCCAGCTTTATATTGGTGGCACTGTTAGGTGGCTGGTTATGCTGGCGGGCGATAACCCAATTGCGCCACGCTTACTCAAGCCGCGCTAGTGATGCTGTTGGTCACGGCCACAGTCACAGTCACAGCCATGATCATTCCCACTGCTGCGGTGGGGCTCATCATATTGAGCCGCAGCAAGCGCTGGATTGGCGCACAGCGCTGATGACCGTTGGTGCGATTGGAATGCGCCCATGCACTGGGGCGGTGCTGATGCTGGGGGCTGCTAGCCTGCTTGGGCAGTTTTACGTCGGTGTCGCTTCGGTGCTTGCCATGTCGCTTGGTACCGGTATTACCGTTTCTGTGCTGGCGCTGGCAAGCATCGTGGCTCGAGGCTGGGCCGCTAAGCGGCTGCAGCAACAGAGCAGCCGACAGGTGGTCGAAAAAGCGGCGGGTTGGGTGGCGTTTGCCGGCGGTGCTCTTATTGTTGCACTAGGCGTATCACTTTTTATGGCTGGCGCCGCCCAACCTGCTAGTGGTCCATTACTTAGTGAGCCACCCTCAAGGCAGGGCTCTTTGCTGGGGAATTAAGTTAAAGCTTTAACCCTTCAATTTGGGCCAGTAACTGTTCGCGGCGACTGCCCTGTAGGGCTAGCTCATAAGGCTCTGGGCTACCATTGCCCCATACCGGCGCTGGCCAGCAGGCATCATCTGTATAACGTACTACTAGATGCATATGCAGCTGGCTGACCACATTGCCTAAAGTGGCAATATTGAGCTTGTCACCGTGAAATATCTCCTTCATCGCTGCGCCTAGCGCTATCGTTTCACGCCATAGCTGGGCTTGCTCATCCTGACTTAGTTCAAACACTTCGCTGACTGAGGCACGCCTGGGCACCAGAACTACCCAAGGGTAGCGTGCGTCGTTCATTAGCAGCGCACGGCACAGAGGAAGGTCGGTGAGTGGCAAGGTGTCTGCTTCTAGGCGTGGGTCAAGTTCAAAGGTTTTCAAGTAAGTACTCCTTTACATAATGAAAATCATCATAGCAGTTGATGATTCGCCTTGCCCCTTATCAAAGGCCTGTTAAGGGCTTGGGAAGGCGGGGGCAAAACAGGCGAAATTATTAAAATATGTTACGCTAAAAACACTCCCATACGGCAAGGCTGCCGTCGGAGCATCCCGATGTTGAAGGATTTGTTAAGGAGAACGCAGATGAAAAAACTATTAAGTATTAGCTTTATTCTGTTGATGACGGCGGGCGCTCTAACGGGCTGCAATACCATTGCAGGTGCAGGAAAAGACGTTCAAGAAGGTGGCCAAGCAGTTCAGGATGCGGCGAGTTAATACGCTTTATTTCCCCTGTTTCTTGGCGTGAATGAGCGGGTTAGGCATAGTTGTCTAGCCCGTTTTGCATTCAGGGCAGTTATTTGCCAACACAAGGAAGCACCACAATGAATCATCCATTCCGCTGTGCGAAGAAAAAATTGGCCAGCCTCACGGTATTACTCGCATCGGTATTACCAGTCTCGGTGTTATTGGTGGCATGCGCAGGCTCACCCGATAATGTCTCTGCTCCAGAGCCTCCAGCTGTTGGTCAGCCTTCTGCCGAAATGCGCACCACATGCGATGCTGAGGCGGTTCAGTACGCCATTGGCACGCCTTTTGATGAAGTCAATGTACCCGCGCTACAAAGTGAGAGTGGTGCCAAGCAGGTTAGGGTACTCAGGCCTAACGGCGCTGCCACCATGGATTATCGCGAAGACCGCTTAAATATTCTTCTTGAACTTAATGACACGATTGAAGCGCTGCGCTGCGGCTAGCGTAAAATCAGTACGACGCAGGCGGCCGTTAATAGTCCCATAGTGATATTAAATGCCCGCCATGCTTGGTCACTTTTGATCCACTGTCCAATCGCGCTGCCAAACGCTGCCCACAGGGCAATGCACGGCAGCGCGACCAACTCCGCAAAGCCTGCTAACACCAGTGCGTTTACCACCGGTTGGCCATTTTCGGGCAGAAACCCAGCCATCAACGCCAACCCCATTACCCACGCTTTAGGGTTGGCGAATTGAAACATCGCGGCTTGGAAAAAGGTTAGCGGTACCCCGTGTTGAGTTCCGTTGAGATTTGGCGGTGGCGCAGTGGCTATCTTCCAAGCTAAATACAACAAATAGGCGCTACCTACCCAGCGGAGTGTCGTTTGCACCATAGGAAAGCGTTCAAACAAGATGCCTAGCCCCAGCGCGATACCGGAAAACAGCAGAAAACAGCCGCCTAAAATGCCCCACATATGAGGCATGGTTCTGCGAAACCCAAAATTCGCCCCAGAGGCGGTCAGCATAATATTGTTTGGCCCAGGGGTAAGCGTCATCGACATCATATAAAGCGCAGCCGGGCCAAGCAGTAGCCATTCGTTATTCATTTTGTACCCATACAATTCTGTGGTTTAAATTGTTTTTTGATCGCTTTTGTAAGCATAATGGCGGGTAAATCTACGTCAAAGGTTTTATTGTCATCATGACAATTTGGGTGCCTTCACTTGAGTGTTTTTCTGGGCCACGCTATCGCGCGATTGCCCAGTCCATTGGCGCAGCCATCTCGGCCGGCGAACTTTCCCCAGGCGAACGTTTACCACCTCAGCGGCGCTTAGCGGATGCGCTAGGGGTAACCGTAGGCACCGTTACTCGGGGGTATGCTGAGGCAGAGCACCATGGCTGGGTAACCGCGCGAGTAGGCAGTGGAACCTTCGTCAAACAACCTGCACCAAGAACCGTTTTTGATATGGCATGGCGGGCGAGTGGCGACAGTGATGATAGTGATATCATCGACTTAAGCTTAAGTTTGCCGCCGCCTCATCCGCTTCGTTTGCAGGCGTTCAGCGCTGCATTAAAGGCAATAAGCGAATCGCCTTCTGCAGTCACGCGAGGAGTTTCCTATCTTGATGCCAGGGGCACCGAAGGTCATCGCGAAAGGTTGGCAGGGTGGCTGGCGCAGTTAGGTATGGCGCTGGATGTGGATGAGCTACTGGTTACTCAGGGGGGACAGCATGGCATTAGTTTAGCGCTGAGTACGTTGCTGCGTCCTGGTGAACTGATTGCAACCGATGCTTTGACCTATCCAGGTGCCATTAGCGCTGCCCAGCAAGCACACCTAAAAATGGTTGGCATTGCTTTTGATGAGTCGGGGATGTGTATGGAAGCGCTGGAAGCCCAGTGCGCCCGCCAGCCACCCAGGTTGATCTATGTGACACCTGATCAGAATAATCCTACCGGGGCATGTCTCAGCGAGGCGCGGCGAGAGCAGTTGGTGGCGCTCGCTAGGCGCTACGATAGTTGGTTGCTGGAAGATGGTGTGCAGTATTTGCCTGCAGAACAGCGTGGCACGCCGCTGTATCAGTTAGCGCCAGAACGAACGCTGTTTGTCTTCAGCACCGCAAAAGTGTTGGCAGGTGGACTGCGTATCGGAGTCTTGCGGGCACCTAATAAGCTGCTTGAACGCCTAGCCGCTGGGTTAAGGGCGCAGAGCTGGATGGTACCGCCGCTCATGGTTGATATTGCCTGTTATTGGATCGCTCAGCCCGAGGCAGCATCGCTGCTTGCATGGCAAACCGAGGAGTTGGCCGCGCGACAGCAAATAGTGACAGAGGTGCTTGCTGATTACAGGCTGGGTCGAAGCCACAATGGCAGCAATGTTTGGCTAACGCTGCCGGAAGGGAGTCGTGCCATTGAGCTGTGTGAACGCTTGCAGCTGCAAGGCGTTAAAGTGTCAAATGCGGAGCCTTTTTGTGTGGGAAGTACGCCGGCGCCCCAGGCCATTCGGATTTGTATTGGCGCTGCTGCTGATAGGCAGGCATTAACCCAGGCACTGAACGTTATTAAGCAGTGCCTGGCTCAGCCTCCGTTGGCGACCGTTACCGTATAGCAGGACTATGAATAGCCCTGCGATTGGTAACCAAGCTACTCATAACGGTCTTTCCATCCTTGATGGCGTACCTGCTCTTTGAGCATTTCGAGAATGTCGTAAAGCACTTGTTCGGTGACATGCGCGCTTGTTTCATCCACGGTTAGCCAGCTGTTGAGGCCTGTTTCGGCTGTACGCTCAACCAGTTGGCGAAACTCCGTTGAGTGAATGCCTTGGGCGAGCTCATCCACTAGCCGCTGGGCAACTCCGCTAAGTGACGCCTGCATAGCGTTTGAAGCCGTGTATCCCATGGGAAGGCGGTGTAGTTTTTGAATTTCTGGGCTTTCCCGCAGTGTTCGGCTAACTAAGTCGTCAATCGCCGCCATAATAGCGATGCGGTTCTGTTGATAGGCTTGCCCCACCGTTGTTTCTAATCGTTGAGCAATTTCATGAATTAGCTGAGCCTTGCGTGGGAGGATAACGCGATCAATAACCTGCTCTGTAAGCGAATCGCTAGCGACAATTTGCTCTTGCACATTACCTAGTAAGCGCAGTGCAATGCGATCGGAAAGTTCCTCTAACAGGATGTCGTAATACTTGGCAAAAAAACGGTAGCTGGTCCAGCGAGTTACATTAATCAAACGCAGCCGGTGCAGTCGGTGTAAGAGTGATACGACACGCAGCACGCGTAATAAACGAAACCCGCTGAGCGGTATGCAGCCAAGCACGTCGTACCAGTGAACAAAAGGGTAGAAAAACCAGCGGTGGTAGCGTCGTTCGGCAATCGCTACCACCCAACCCAGCAGCACATCCGTTATAAAAATACCCACGAAAAATAAGTCGATGGTAATAAAACGGCGGTGGATCACTGTGTCGTAAAAAGCGTGAAAGCCAGGTGCGAGGCTGGCAAGGGCGTCGTTAATTGGCCCAATCAGAAATAACGAGTCAAACAGTAGTAGGCCAAGGTTGATGATAACCGCGGCGAGAATAAAAAAATCCCAGCCGATATGCGCATACTCAACGGTTTTAGGTAGCTGTGGGTAGCGCTCCCTAACGGGCATGAGGACTCCTTGCTCTGGAGTGTGGGTTAGGCGTTAAGAGTGCTGCTGATGATGATGTTTATGCGTTAGTAACTCTTCCTGCTCTGCCTGCTTACGCAGTTTTTTGCGTAGTGCGGCTTTTTCGAACCTCAGCTTCTGTAGCGACGTTTCCAATGCTAGCGGCGGTACTAACGCGGGCTTACCGTCTGAATCTACTGCCACCATGGTGAGATAGCAGCTATTGGTGTGACGAATCAGCTTCTCACGAATATCTTCGGCCACCACCTTAACGCCGATCTCCATAGAAGAGCGCCCCACATGATTGACGCTGGCAAGAAAGGTCACCAGCTCGCCGACGTGAATCGGTTGTTTAAACAACACCTGATCGACGGAAAGCGTGACGACATAGTGACCTGAATAACGACTGGCGCAGGCATAGGCCACCTCATCGAGTTTTTTAAGAATAGCACCACCGTGTACTTTGCCACTGAAATTAGCCATGTCGGGTGTCATTAACACCGTCATGGAGAGTTCTCGCTGGCCGGGCAGGGCGCTATGTTCAACTTGGGTGTCAGACATAAATAATAGCCTTTAGAGATTAAAATGCCCGCCCCAGAGGGCGGGCGCTATGCAGGTCTCAAGTGTTGTCAGGCTAGTGTGCTAAAACTAGTGCCCTAACGCTACCGCTACATGAGTGCTAGAGCCATACTAGGCCAACAGAAATGATAATGCCGGTAACCAATAGCTGGATAAGACAGAAGCCCATAATGTCTTTCGCTTTCAGGCCTGCGATAGCCAGAACCGGCAATGCCCAGAAAGGCTGCAATAGGTTTGTCCAGGCATCGCCCCAGGCGACTGCCATGGCAATACGTGGAATATCAGCACCCAGCGCTTCTGCGGCAGGTAGCATAACCGGGGCTTGCACAGCCCACTGGCCACCGCCGGAAGGCACGAACAAGTTTACGATGCCAGCACTTAGGAAAGACCAGAATGGCAGCGTCGTAGCGGTGGCGAAAGAGACTAACCATTCAGACATGCTCTGGGCCAATCCCGATTGCACCATTATGGCCATAATGCCCGCGTAGAAGGGGAACTGGATGACAATGCCAGCGCCGCCCTTTATGGCTTCGTTCAAACTGTTGAGCAGGTTGCGCGGCGTCCGGTGCAGCACAATAGCTAAGAATAGGAACAGGAAATTAACCACGTTTAGGTTCAAACCGCCGCTACGGAGTAGAAAGTGGTCGAGCAGGAATAGCAGCCCCGGAACACCCACTAGTAGGGCGAGAGGCATACTGTTTTCGAGCTTTTCGGCTGGACGGGTAATACGACCTTGCTGTTCAGGTTCATCGTTTAGCAGGTTGGGGTCGACATATACGCTGTCTTTTTCGTCCGGCAGCATGAAGCGGTTAACTAACGGGACGGCGATAAACAGGCAAATAACAATCGCAAGGTTAAAGAAAGCAAAAATAGTTGAGCCAGTACCGATAACGCCGATCTGATCAGCGGAGAAGTGGCCTTCAGTGGCAATGGTCAACGGAATTGAACCAGCAAGCCCACCATGCCATACCACGAAGCCTGAGTAAGCACTGGCAACCAGAAGCCGGTAGTCCACTCGCACCAGGCGAGCGAGCTCTTTGGCAAAAAGCGCCCCAACAACCAGGCCAAATCCCCAGTTAATCCAACTAGCCGCGAGTGAAACAAGCGTAACTAAAATGATCGCACCACCAGGACTTTTCGCAGTGCCAGCGATTTTCTGCAGAATGCGTTTGACCGGCGGTGAGCTTGCCAGCATAAAGCCCGTGACGAGTACCAGCAGCATTTGCATTGAGAAGGTGAGTAGCCCCCAAAAGCCATCGCCCCACATGCGCAGCACGGCAAGCGGTGTTTGGCGCTCAACGGCGATGGCAGCCACGGAAGCAATCAATGTAAGCAGCAGAACAAAGATATAAGGGTCAGGCAAATAGCGCTCGACCAGCTTAACGGCCGGTTTCGATATGAGTTTTAACATGAGTGCTCTCTTTATTCGTTATTAAGATATGCGTGGCTAATATACGGCGGTACTCCGTATTTTTCATCCATTGTTAGCGGCTTGATTAAGTGCTTGCTCAACGACTGACTCAGAGAATCATTCTTACGATAGACCGGTTGGCAATCGCTAAGCGTGGTGGGATTCAACGGTGGGAGGGCACGAGGGGGTTAGCGCTGCGAATTTCAGCAATGTGGGCTTAGCCCTGAGGGCGCCAGTAGCGCTGACGGTAGCGGTAGTAGTAGGCGATTAGTACCACTGAGCGAGTGAGCATAAAGAGTGTTAAGGCTAACCACAGGCCATGGTTGCCAAGCCCTTGAGATAGCCACCAAGTCGGTAGGTAAACCGCTAAACCGATAAAAATACTGTTGCGCATTTCGCGCACAGCGGTGGTGCCGATAAAAACGCCATCAAATAAATAGCTCCATACGGCTATTAATGGCATCACAATCATCCAAGGCAGGTAGCTAGCGGCGGTAGCACGCACCTCTGCCAGTCCTGTCAGCATGGCAACTAGATAATTTCCAGCTAATGCGAAGGTAACGGTGGCGACAGTGGCTGTCCAGAACGAGAATTGTGCTGTCGCCCGAACTGTCGCTGCAAACTCACGCCAGTCACGCCGGCCATACGCGCGGCCTACTAGCGATTCCGCCGCGTGGGCGAAGCCATCAAGTGCGTAGCTGGTGAGCATAATAAATTGCAGTAGCACAGCATTAGCGGCTAACACGGTGTCGCCCTGACGTGCCCCTTGAGCGGTAAAAAAGGCCATGGCAAACAGCAGACCTAAGGTGCGTACAAACAGGTTGGCGTTAACATTAACCAGGGCTGAGTAGGCTGACACTACCAAAAGCCGCTGGCGTTGAAAGCCGCCTTCCAAGTGGACAAGTTGGCGCAGTACTAAATAGCCGCCAAAAGTCAGCGCACTGTAATCGGCAATCACGCTGGCCAGGGCGACGCCGCCGCTGGTCATCCCTAGTCCTACGACAAACCAAAGATCGAGCACGATATTGACGCTGTTGGTCAGTACTAAAATCATCAGCGTAACGCGGGCGTTTTGTTGACCCAAAAACCAACCGAGAATAGCGTAGTTCGCCAGCACCGCTGGTGCCGACCAGAGGCGTATTTCGGCATACTCGCGTGCCAGTGGTGTCGCCGCTTCGCTGCCGTCTAATAGCCACAAACCGAGCGAAATCAGCGGCGAGCCAAAGATAATCAGTAACGCGCCGATGACGGCCGCCATAATGAGCGACTGGCCCAGCAAGTTGCGCACATCGCTATGCGCTTCGCGGCCGATTGCCTGGGCAACCAACCCCGTGGTGCCCATACGTAGGAAGCCAAACCCCCAATAGAGGAAACTAAACAGTGTCGCACCGAGAGTCACGGCCGCCAGATAGCGAGAATCGGGCAGGTGCCCGACCACTGCGGTATCGACCAGCCCTAGTAAGGGCACTGTTATATTCGAAAGAATAATTGGCCAGGCAAGAGTCCAAATACGCACGTTTCAGTGAGCCTAAGCAGCAGTAATAATGCGGTACTTCTCCATGAGTTTCTCGTGGGTTTCGGGACGCTCTGGGTCGAGAGGGATGCAGTCCACTGGACACACTTGCTGGCACTGTGGCTCGTCAAAGTGACCGACACATTCCGTGCATAAGTTGGGGTCAATAACGTAAATCTCTTCGCCAGGAGAGATGGCGTCATTGGGGCATTCAGGTTCGCAGACGTCGCAGTTAATGCATTCGTCGGTGATCATCAGGGCCATGGGCGTACCTCACGAATGGCTTTTCGCCCAGGTAGCTATATACCTGAGCGTTTTACTCAACAATATCGATCGCTAGATAGTGTAGTGCTTACGCAGTGCCTCTGCGACCTGCGGGTGAACGAGCGGTGAAATATCGCCGCCCAGTTTGGCGATTTCTCGCACGATGGTCGACGAAATATAGGAGTTTTCCACCGCTGGAGTGAGAAATACGCTCTCAAGCTCAGGGTTTTGCGCCCGATTCATATTGGCCAACTGTAGCTCGTATTCGAAATCCGAGACAGCCCGCAGGCCACGTAGAATAATGGTGGCCCCCTGTTCACGCATCATAGTGGTCAGAAGTGTTGAAAAGCCGATGACCTCTACGTTCGGTAGTGAAGCACACACCATTTTGGCCAGCGCGATACGGGTGTCTAACTCAAGGCTAGGCTGCTTGCCGGGGCTCGCCGCGACGGCAATGACGACTTTATCGAACATCCGGGCGCCGCGTTCGATAAGATCAAAATGGCCGTTGGTGATGGGGTCAAAGGTCCCGGGGTAGACGGCAACATTCACACGTTGATCGTTCATTCGGGGGGCTCCTGCTCGTCAAGCTGACCAAAAGGATTGTCCGCCGTTAGCGAAACGGCGTGATCATAGCCCGGAATATGAATGCGGTCGGCGTAGATCTCAAGTTCAGGGCCTTCTAGAACGGCTTCACCAAACTGATAACGAGGCGCATAGTGCCCATGGTCAGCGTCGGCTAAATAAGCGGCGGCATTCTCGCGCACAGCTTCTCGGCGTGTTTTCCAGGCGCTAATGGCAGCACTACCGTGGCGCTGAGTGAGCAATCGCTCGGTGACCTGAGGGGAGAGCACAACGCCAGTCGCGTTATTACCACCGAACCCTTTTGCATTAATAAACGCCGCATCGGCGCTAAATGCCACTGGGGTAGTGGAAAAACGCAGCCGCTTAGCGAATACATCGTCTGCGACTGCGTCTAAGGTGGGAATACCTGGCAGTAACCCATGGGCAAAACTGCCCAAAGCGCTTACCAATTGATCGCCTGCTGCAGACCCTTGAGAGTGACCGATAAACGCTTTAATGGCGACCACTGGCCAGTTCTCAATGCCGTTTGCTCGGGCAATCTCATCAAAAACATGGGATTCGGTAGTGCGGTTTTTGGGAGTACTGGTGCCATGGGCATGCAGGAAAGTGCGCTCTTTTAGCGCTTTCTCACCAAGCATATCTTTTACCAAAGCGGCTGCTTTGCCCAGGGTAATGTAGTTGCCAATACCGGGTGCAGAAATAGAGCGTTTAAAGCCATCGGCATTGACGAACACATCGGGCACTGAACCTAGAATATCCGCCCCTAGCTCAAGCGCTAACGCATCGTCCATTAACAGGACGAACTGACTTGCTTCCGCCATGGTGAAGCCACAGTTACGTGCAAATGGGCGACAAGCGCGTTGGTAATCAGCGTCGGTAAGTAGCGCTAAAGAATCCAGTGCCTTCAGGCTGGCATCATCGGCCAGTGCGCCCATGGCGCGGAAGCCTTCGATGATTTCGGGGGTAATCGGCGCATCTGCGGTGCCTACCATAACGACCCGGCAGCGCCCTGTACGAATATCATCAATCCCCAGGCGCAGGTTGTATAAAAAGCTTGCGCAGGCGCCTAAGGTTGCCCCCGTGCTTCCCACGCTGCCTAATACGTAAGCATTGAGGAAGTCAGCGGGCATTTGCCCGTAACCCAGCGGCATCTGCTTAGAGGTGGCGCGTTGGCCACTCACCAAGCTCTTTAGTAAGCCGCCCCAGCCTTGGTCATCTAATTGGCCAATAGAGTTGCCCGCATATACAGCGATATGGTCAGGGTCAAGCCGCTGGCGAATTGTTTCCCAAGCGAGCCCGCTGGCACCTAGGCAGTCACTGGCACTAAAGACTGCCATCGACAGCCCGCGCGGATGGTGCACGCTACGGTAAAGGCTAGCGGGATCGAAGCCACTCGGCAGTTGGGCGGCTGCGCGCACCTTGGGCTCTAAGGCGTCAGGCAGCAGAGCACTAAAGTTGCCTGCGGGCACAGTGACTGCGACTACTTTCGCGTCGATGTCCTCCACCTGCCATCCTTCAGGCAGCTGTTCGGGCAGCTGGCGGCGGCGCAGTGTAAAACGTACCGGTTCAGACAGGGTCATTTCTGCCCGTCGGTTGGCTGGTAAGCCCGGGGCGAGAAAGCGTGGATCCTCGTTGCGCCGAATCAATGTGTGGTTAAGCACATGATCGCGCAAGGTTTGAGCAGGGGAATCAATGGGCTGGCCGGCGCTATTATGCCAGCCGTTAGCGGAATGCTCGGCAAGGCGCATAAGCGCTGCCAAGCCTTCCAGTGTTTGGCGCTGCTGGTCAGCTGGAAGAGCATCAAGCACGGTGCGGCGGAAGGCCTGGTGGCCCGAGGTTCTGCCGGCGGGATTGATGCCGCCCATGCCGACAATCACCGGTAAGTGTGACAAGCCGGGTTCCTCGTGGTGCGGTGGTTTTTAGTAACAGCTACTGTCAGAGGCATAGCAAAAAAGTGCTGCTCATCTGCGCTTAATAATACTCTCGAACGTGATCATAGCACCGGGCGTGCAACGGCGTCATGCCGCGTGCGCGGTAGACTGATAGAATCACGTTTTTTTTAAGCAGGGAATGGCATGCAGCATACTTCACGACCCGTGGTTTCCAACCAACCTGGCCCGCATCACGATGTGGCGCGCCGGGTAGCCCGTGCCTTGGAAAACCCACTGCGAAAGCCAATCGCTGTGCATACGCAACAGGCTTTTGAAGGCGCGCATGCGTGGCTGCAAAAGCAGCAAGCGCCGTTAATTCTCGATGCCGGCTGCGGTGTAGGGCTTTCGACACGCCGTTTGGCAGAACAGTTTCCAGCACACGCAGTGATCGGCGTCGATCGAAGCGAAGATCGGTTAAGCCGAGACCATGGTGAATTGCCTACTAATGCACGGTTGGTGCGGGCTGACCTTGTCGATTTCTGGCGACTAGCTGAACAGGCAGAGTGGGCACCCGAGCGGCATTTTCTGCTTTACCCCAATCCTTATCCAAAAGCTGCGCATTTAAAAATGCGCTGGCATGGGCATCCTGTTTTCCCCACACTGCTAGCCCTTGGAGGGCATTTAGAAGTTCGCTCCAATTGGCAGCTGTATGTTGAAGAGTTTGCTCTGGCAATTGCTCTAGCAACGGGAAAGCAGGCAACGATTGCCGCGTTGGCGCCTAACGGCAGCTATTTAACGCCATTTGAAGCAAAGTATGATCAAAGCGGCCAAACGCTTTGGCAGTTACAGATCGAATTGGAGCGGGCATGACGTTTGTATATCTAGTGTTGGCGATTGTTGCCGAAGTTATCGCTACAAGCGCCCTCAAGTCTTCGGTGGGGTTCACTCGACCACTTCCAAGCATCATGGTTGTTGTGGGCTACGGTGTGGCATTTTATCTGTTGAGCTTGGTGTTGCGGACATTGCCGGTTGGTATTGCTTATGCCATCTGGGCAGGTCTGGGTATCGTGTTGGTCACGCTGGTTGGCATTGTAGTTTTCGGTGAGAAACCTGATTTACCTGCCGTCATCGGCATTAGTTTAATCGTGGCTGGGGTAGTCATACTTCAAGTCTTTTCAAAAATGAACGTGCATTGAGGAAAGTAAGCGTGACGTGCTCAGATACTAGGTTTTCAAATGCTAGGTTTTCAAATACTAGGTCTTCAAATATTGGGTCTTCAGATATTAAGTGTTCAGAAGTTAGCTATTCTACGGTGGCATTCTCAGCGTTCAATCATGCGGTTAAATCATCCCTACGCCGCTGGCATCGGGCGTTGATGACAACCGTGGTAGGTGCCGCTATGTGCGCAAGCCCTGCACTGTATGCCGATTTCAGCCAGTTGGGGCAGTTGGAAAGCAAAGGCTTCTCAATTAGCGCTGAAGCACGCTTACTGGATGGGGATGCTGGCAGTAATGCATTGCTGGGTAGTCTGAATCCTGAGCGTCAGTTGTCGCCAGCGTCTGTCACCAAAGCCTATATGTCTGCTGCGGCGCTCAATCGTTTTGGGCCTCAGCATCGCTTTACTAGCCAACTTGTCAGCACCGGTAGTGTGGAAAATGGTGTATTAAGTGGCGACTTGGTATTTGAAGGTGGAGGCGATCCGGGCCTCACAACTGAAGACCTTTGGCGGTTAGTGCAGCGTCTGCAGTTAGCTGGTGTACGCGAGGTGGATGGCGCACTGGTGGTTAGTCAGTGGCGCTTTGGCCCTGTTGAGTGTATTACCACGGACCGCTGTAATGCGCGTACCCGAGTCACCAATGCTTACAGTGCGCCGCTCACCTCGGCAGGTGTCAACTTTGGTAGCTGGTGCGCCAATATAGCCCCCGCTGCAGCAGCGGGCGAGCCTGCTCGCGTGGGCTTGTGCGATAGCCCCACGCCGTTAATTGTGATTGATAACCAAGTTATCACGCGCCCGGCTAATAGTGGCACTGACATTAGTGCTGAGCGGATTACCGATGAGCGCGGGGATGTTCTGCGCCTTACCGGACAAATTTCAACCAATGCCGCGGCTCGTGATGTTTACCGTGGCGCTGGTGATGCGGCAGAAAAAACGGCGCAAGTATTGTTAAGCATGCTAAATCAGGCAGGTATCAGTGTGCGAGATACCTGGCGGGTTAGCTCAACGCGTCCGCCCAGCAGTGCACAGCGTTTGGCAGCCGTTGACAGCAAACCGCTGCAGGAGCTACTGCTGCGAACAATGAACTACTCCAATAATTACATGGCTGATGTGCTGGCGCTGAACTTGGTGGAAACGCCACAAGCGCAACTGCGTCAAGCGGGGGAGGCGATAGAAGCCTATGTGAACAGCTTATCGGGACACGGGCCGTTAACGTTACACAGCGGCAGCGGGCTGACGACTGATAACCGCACTTCCGCTCACGGCGTCAATGTGATGTTAGAGGATATGTTCCACCAGAGCGCCTTGTTCCCCAGTTTTGTCGCCTCTTTTCAGTCGCCAGCCAATGGGGTTATGCGCTTTATTCGCCGTGGTTCTCCAACGTTTCAAAATAATGTCATGTTGAAAACAGGCACACTCAATCAGCCATTTTCTGTTCGCGCCTTGGCGGGCTACTTCCGTACCGCTCAGGGGCGCTGGGGCGTTTTTAGCGTGCTAGTTAACGGCACTGGCAGTACGCCTTATCTTAGCTGGCCGGAAGTGTTAGATCCGCTGTCGCTGGATTTAGAAGCGATGATATTGGCTAATTAATCTTAATTTTACCGCCGAGGCAACAGGCATGAAGCCAGGACATACGGGGTTAACCCATTTAATGCACTCAACGCGCTATTCATGGAAGGGGCTAAAGGCCGCTTTTAGAAATGAAGCTGCGTTTCGCCAAGAAGTGGGGATTACAGCGGTGTTGCTACCGCTAGCTTGGTGGATTGGAGAAGGGCCTATTAGTTGGTTGCTGCTGGTCGGCAGCCTGTGCCTTGTGCTGATTGTGGAACTGCTTAATAGTGCTATAGAGAACGTCGTTGACCGTATTGGCACCGAGCATCATGAGCTTTCAGGGCGGGCTAAAGATATTGGCTCGGCAGCGGTTATGCTGTCATTGATCATGGCAGGTTTAACCTGGGGGCTGTTAGGCTGGCAAAAACTAGTAGGCTAAATTGATTTTATTCAGCTCATACAGCGATTCGCTTTATCAACAAACATAATAGACGCTTGGCAGAGAGGTGGTTATGCAGTTAGACGGCGCGTTTTTACCCCAAACTGGGCTGCCAACAGCGCTTAAGCCTGCCGCACAGCGAGCCTGGCAGCGCTTAAGTGAAGCACTTAGCCAAGCAGATAATCTTGCTTCAATGACCCAACAGTCGTTGCCTTCCAGTAGTTGGGAGGCACTTTCTGATACGCGCCGTGAAGCGTTAGCCAACGTGATAACTGTTTCAAGCTTTGCCCTAGATACCTTGGCACGCTTTCCGCACTGGCTGATTGATCTAGATGTGGCTGGCGAGCTGGATGCGACAGCAAGCAAGGAGTCGCAAGCGAGTTGGTTAGATGAAGTGCTGGAAAATGCCGATGATGAAGAGGCAATGCATCGCGCTATTCGCCGTTTTCGCCGTGCCCGCATGCTCGGGATTGTGTGGCGCGATCTTAATCGTCCTGATGGCTACACCATGTGGGACACTGCTCAGGCAGTTTCGTGGCTGGCGGAAGTCTGTCTTGAGGCCGCGCTAAGCTGGCTTGAGCGTTTTTACGCCCCGCGCTGGGGATTGCCTGCGGCCCGCAGAGATGGCTCATCCCAGCGGTTGGTGGTGCTGGGTATGGGTAAACTCGGCGCGGGTGAGCTGAATCTTTCCTCAGATATTGACCTGATCTTCGCCTTCCCTGAAAAAGGTGAAACCGAAGGCGGGCGCAAATCCCTTGAGCACCAAGAGTACTTCACCAAACTAGGTCAGAAACTGATTGCCGCTTTAGATGCCATGACGGCCGACGGTTTCGTATTTCGCGTTGATATGCGGCTGCGCCCACTGGGTGATGGTGGCCCTCTGGTGGGCAGTTTCTCGATGCTCTCCAGTTACTACCAGGATCAGGGCCGTGAGTGGGAGCGTTATGCCATGCTCAAAGCGCGCCCCGTTGCAGGAGACATAGATGGTGGGCATGAACTGCTCGCAAGTCTCAGGCCGTTTGTTTACCGCCGCTACCTGGATTTTGGTGCGATTGAGTCGCTGCGTGAGCTCAAGGCGATGATCAATCGCGAGGTAAAGCGCAAGGGCATGCAAAGCAACATCAAGCTAGGGCCCGGTGGAATCCGGGAGGTTGAGTTCGTTGTCCAGGCATTTCAGTTAATTCGCGGTGGACGTGATACCGAGCTTCAAGTGACTTCACTCAAGACCGCCCTTCAACGACTGCCTGAACTAGGACTGTTGCCCCAAGCAGTTGTCGATGACTTGCTACCCGACTATGCGTATCTTCGCGACATGGAACACGTGATTCAGGCACTAGAAGATCGTCAAACCCAAATGCTGCCCGTTGACGATGAAGATCGGGAGCGGGTCGCGTTTGCCTTGGGGCATGACGATTGGCCTGGACTCATCGCGCGGCTGGAGGAAGTGCGCGAACGCGTTCGCCAGCACTTTGATGCGGTGATCGCCGACCCAGAAGAGGATAGCGATACAGAGAGTAGCGACGATAACCTTGGCCTGTCTCAGTGGCGGTTACTGTGGCGCGGCGAGCTAGAGCAGGAAGAAGCGGAAGCACTGCTAACTGAGGCTGGTTTTATAGAACCAGGGAAAGCACTTAAACGACTGCAGAGTCTTTACCATTCCCGCCAAGTGCAAAGCATGCAGCGTATCGGCTTTGAACGGCTAGATGCACTGATGCCGCTACTACTGGTTGCCGTTGCTGAAAGTGAATTGCCGGATAACGCGCTTAATGGTGTCCAGCCGTTGATCGAGTCGGTGCTTAGGCGAACCGCTTACCTTGCGCTGCTGCGTGAAAATCCCCAGGCGCTTGAGCACTTAATGAAGCTGTGCTCGGCCAGTCACTGGATTGCAGAGCAGCTTGCGCGCTACCCGATACTGCTTGATGAGTTACTAACACCGGATACGCTTTACACCCCCGCTGATAAATCACGACTTGCCGATGAGTTACGCCAGACCTTAAGCAGACTGCCAGAAGATGATGATGAGGCGCAGTTGGAAGCGCTTCGCGTGTTTAAGCATGCACAGATGCTGCACGTCGCAGCGTCGGATATTGCTGGAACACGCCACTTGATGAAGGTGAGCGACTACTTAACGTATATCGCTGAAGTCATTCTGGATGCCGTACTAGCGATGGCTTGGAAACATGTCACGCGAAAACATGGCGTGCCAGAAGGTCTTAATCCACAAGAGCCAGCGTTTTTGATTGTGGGATACGGCAAGCTTGGGGGCATCGAACTTGGTTATGGTTCTGATTTGGACTTGGTGTTCCTTCATGATAGTGACGGGAAAGGCACTACCGATGGTGCCCGGCCAATCGATACAGCGGTCTTTTTTACCCGTCTAGGTCAGCGCATTATTCATCTTTTAACCGCAATAACGCCTGCCGGCAGCCTCTACGAGGTTGATATGCGCCTTCGGCCTTCAGGCAATGCGGGTTTGTTGGTGACCTCTTTAGATGCTTTTGCGGATTATCAGCGCCAAAATGCCTGGACCTGGGAGCATCAGGCGCTGGTGCGCGCGCGCGTTGTCGCCGGTAGTCATGCGCTGGCGAGTAAATTTGATGCGATCCGTGGCGAGATGCTGTGTCGCGAGCGTGACCCGCAAGCCTTAAGAGACGACGTTGTCAGCATGCGTCATAAAATGCGTGATCACCTTGGTTCTAAAGGACAGGGCTCTAAAGGGCAAGGCTCTAAAGGGCTGGGCTTGAAAGGGCCATCAGATAGTGCGGACGGGGAGGTATTCAGTCTGAAGCACGATGTGGGTGGCATGGTCGATATTGAGTTTCTTTGCCAATACGCGGTGCTATCGCTCGCCCATGACACGCCTGCATTAATCACGTACAGCGATAATATCCGCATTTTAGAAACCCTCGCCAAAAGTGGTCATATTAGCGAGTCAGAAGCGGAGCAGTTGCGGGAAGCGTACCTCGCTTATCGTAGCCGTACCCATCGTGCGGCGTTAACCGGTGAGAAAACCGTCGTGGATGCACAGGCGTTCAAGGCCCATCGCGATGTGGTTATTGCACTTTGGCAGCGTTTTCTTGAACCCTGATTGGCGAAGTGAGCGTTTTTAAGTAGCATCGATAGGGAAGATAGCTTGATAACAATAAGGAAAAGCTCCCTATGTATGCAACAGCTTGTCTCTGCGCCCGCCGCTCGGCGGAGGGCGTATGATCGGTCATATTCTCGCAACGCTGTTACCGGTGTTCTTAATTGCTGGCTGTGGTGCGGTTTACGGGCGTTACCGAAACCCTGATATTCGCAGCCTTAACACGCTTAATATGGAGCTATTTGTTCCCCTGCTGGTATTTGCCGTGTTGGCTGATCGCCAAGCGCCGTTAGCAGAGTATGCGTGGCTTGCCACTGCGGCGGTGGCCGTGGTGCTGGGGTCTGGTGTTGTGCTTTGGCCGATCGCTAAATGGCTGTCTCTGGACACAAAAGTGTTCTTGCCACCGATGATGTTCAATAACTCTGGCAATATGGGAGTGCCGCTATTGGTGCTCGCCTTTGGGCCAGAAGCCCTACCGGCTGCAGTGGTCGTGTTTATTGTTGAAATGCTGCTGCATTTCTCAGTAGGTCTTTATATGTTGGACCCACGCACGTCACTTTGGCGACTATTGCGAATGCCCATTGTAGCGGCGAGCCTTGCAGGGCTAGTCATAAACGTGGGAGATGTACCGTTGCCGAGCTGGCTGCTAGAAGCAATGCATATGTTAGGGGGAATCTGTATTCCACTGATGCTCTTTGCATTAGGTGTTCGATTGCTGGAAATTGATTTTAATGACTGGCGAACGGGCTTGTTGGGCGCGCTCCTCTGCCCACTTTCTGGCTTAGTGATCGCACTACCACTCATGTGGTTATTACCATTGAATCCGCTACAGACAGCTGTGCTACTGGTATTTGCAGCACTGCCGCCAGCGGTATTGAATTACTTAGTGGCCGAGCAGTATAAACTGGCGCCGCAGAAGGTCGCTTCGTTGGTGCTCATCGGCAATTTAGGGAGCTTAATCGTAATGCCGCTGACGTTAGCAGCAGCGTTCGCCTGGATTCAAGCGCCGCTTTAACAGCGGCGTTAGTGGGCGACTGGTTAAGACCGGTGATGGTCGTCTTTAACTTCGTAACTACCTTCTATTGCATCGTGCTGGCTCGTGGAGGTGTCGCTGTAAGCATAACCGCCACCAACGTCTTGAGCGTTGTCAGCGCGCATCTGCTCCATGCGCTTTTTCATTTTATGGCGGACAAAGGGCATCATTGCCCAGCCAATGAGCAGGAAAAAAAGCCCGAGTACGACACCGACGATCATCAGCGCACCAAACGCTAGCCACGTCAATAACAGTTTAATGCTGCCCATTAGACCAGTTGGCTGGGTCTGAGCTGCCCGAGCACGCCACTGGTTAGCAGCTTGCCACGCGGCATTGCGTTGATCACGATTCATTTGCGGCATGAAAGCCTCCATCGTTCATATGCGTTTCATTGGAACACAGGCTGGGTATCAAGTTCCTGGTCTGGACTAACATTTCTTGATTGACGCCGCGAAGAAATTTTATACGCATATGTTAGTTTAAAGGCCATGCTGTTTAATGTTTAGTTATATATTTCAAAAAGCCTGCATTTATCAGTACATTATTACGCTGTTATACACAATGCTCATTTAACAGGATGGTTATATGGCAAATCATGGCGGTAAGTCGGTATTTGTCGCCTCTGCGGTGATTATATTCGGCTTGGTTGTTATTGGCGCTGCATTCCCAGAAGGCTTTGGTAATGCAGCCCAGGCGGCGCTCACCTCAATTACGGAATTGTTCGGCTGGTTCTATTTATTTTCAGTGTTTGGCTTTGTAGTTTTTCTGGTTGGCTTAGCATTGAGTAAGTATGGAAAAGTACGCCTTGGCCCTCAGGACAGTACGCCCAGCTACAGTTTTTTCTCGTGGATTAGCATGCTGCTGGCAGCTGGATTCGGCGTTGGGCTGGTGTTCTACGGTATGGCGGAACCAATGACGCACTATATCAATCCGCCTTATGGTGACGTGCCTGCTGAAACAGACGCTGCTGCGCGCTATGCAATCCAATACAGTTACTTTAACTGGGGTATCCATCAGTGGGCGGCGTTTTCTGTTGTGGGCTTGATTATTGCCTACTTTCAATTTCGCAAAGGGCAAGCAGGGCTGGTGTCTTCCGTGCTCTCTTCGGTGACCGCCAAACATCCCCGCGTTCGTCCTTACGCATCCTGGCTGGATGTTTTTGCCGTGGTCGCCACCGTTATGGGGGTTGCTACCTCGCTTGGCTTAGGTGTGCTGCAAATGAACGGTGGCCTTAATGCAGTATTTGGTTTGCCGGAAAATGGCTTTTGGCAGTTTATTATTCTATTTGTCATGTTCTGTGCTTACATGGCATCGACATGGTCAGGCTTGGATAAAGGTATTAAACGGTTATCGAACATAAACATGATTTTATGTATTGGCTTGATGCTGTATGTATTAATTACCGGCCCGACTATTGCAATTTTAGAGACTATTACCCTGGGGCTTGGCGATTACCTGCAAAACTTTATCGGCATGAGCCTACGTATTTCGCCCTATAGCGATAATCAATGGGCGAGTAGTTGGACCATATTTTACTGGGCATGGGTCATTGCCTGGTCGCCGTTTGTGGGCACCTTTGTAGCGCGTGTTTCCCGCGGCCGCACGATTAAAGAGTATGTCTTTGGTGTATTGTTTGTGCCGCCTCTATTAGCCTGTTTATGGATAGGTGTTTTTGGCGGTGCTGCACTTAATTTGGAAATGTCGAGCAGCGATGCAGGATTAGCTGCCGCCACTGAAGCCAATATTACTGTGGCGTTGTTCGAGATGTTTGAGCTGATGCCCTTTACCGGTGCATTATCGGTCGTCGCTATGTTGCTCATCTTTATTTTCCTGGTGACGTCTGCAGATTCTGCTTCCTACATCGTGGCGCAAATGACCGACAATGGCTCCATCAATCCGCCACTTTATAAGCGTATTATCTGGGGAGTATTGATCGCCGCCATCTGTTTAACACTGATTGTGGCGGGTGGGCTTTCTGGCCTGCAGTCAGCGGCGGTGCTTTCGGCATTACCGTTTACTTTTATTTTGTATATGATGGTTGTCGTGCTGGTTCGTGAGCTGCGTGCTGACCGCAAGGCGATGCTCACGCAGCTATATCGTCGCCACGGGGAAACGCCGGTTGGTGCTGATGCATTTGAAGCCGAACAGTTAGGCGAGGAAGAGCGCCTGCGCCGTGCTCCAAGTGTCGTCAATCGCCGCATTAATAGTTAAATTATTCGCTGATTTATGGGGAATGCACACATGGATAAAGCGTGCTGATGGCCCGGCAAGGACACCACGGTGCCACGCGAAAACAGCCCAAAAGGGAGGTTTTTGACCGCTGGCTAGATCGTCTTGTCACCGTTGCTGTTATCACGGCGATGGTGGTAGGAATCACGGCTGTGGTAGCGCACTGGTTGCTATGAATCGCAACGCTAAAGATGGCAAAAGCAACCATGATCAGTGTGTCGCGCTCGGCTATGCCGGGCGTTTGCTTTTCAAGGCCCCATCCGCGGTGAAGCCGCTGTTTTGAATAATCACCTGCCCTATGATCGTCATGAATTAGCTGTCGTTAATAGGGCAATGACGCTACTACACACTTTTTTGAGAGAGCCAGCATGCTGTCTGCTAACCCCGCCAAGGTTGCTCCCACCTACGCATCGCGACGTGAAATATTTGGTTGGGCAATGTTTGACTTTGCCAACCAGGCTTACACCTTGCTCATCATCACAGTCGTGTTTGGAGAACTGTTCACAACGGTAATCGTAGGTGATCGAGGCGATGGCTTTCGCCTAGCCAATTTCTTGTGGAGCCTCGCGCTAGCGTTGAGCTATCTCATGGTCGTATTAACTGCTCCACTCTGCGGTGCAGTGATGGATTATCGAGCAGAAAAAAAGCGCTTTCTATTTATCAGCTATCTCGCAACGGTGGCGACAACCGCCATGCTTTACTTTGTCGAGCCTGGTTACGTAGTCGCGGGACTGCTGTTAATTATACTTTCAAACTATGCTTACTCGATGGGCGAGTCGTTTATTGCCGCCTTTTTACCGGAGCTAGGCCCGCCTAATGCACTGGGTAAGATCTCTGGGTTTGGCTGGGCACTTGGCTATATTGGCGGCCTCTTTGCTGCTGGGTTTACGCTAGTGGTGCTAGGGGAGGCGACTGCCGATAACTTTGAGCGCATACGTTGGGTAGGTCCTTTTGCGGCTGGCTTTTTCTTAGTAGCGGCGCTTCCCACCTTCCTATGGATGAAAGAGCGCGGTGTGCCTCAACCCCATGCTGTTTCCTATCGCCGTATTGCGTTACAACGCGTTCGCTCAACATTTACTGAGCTGCGCTACTTTAAAGACTTAACGGTCTTTTTAGTGTCACTGTTATTCTCAATGGCAGGTGTCTATATCATTATTGCGTTTGCATTTATTTATGGCGCTCAGGTGATTGGTTGGGAAGAGAGCGTGCGCAATATTATGTTTATTATTGTGCAAATAACGGCAGCGGCAGGCGCGCTGGGATTTGGTTTTTTACAAGATAAATTGGGTGCCAAGCGCACATATCAAATGACACTAGCGCTGTGGGTCATTGCTATTGTATCGATATGGGCGACGCCAGAGCTGACTGGCTGGGTTAACAGCCATTACGCCGTGCAGTGGCAAGCACAGTACGTTTTTTTGGTGGTCGGTTGCTTGGCAGGTCTTAGTCTGGGGTCTAGCCAATCAGCTAGCCGAGCGTTGGTCGGCGTTTTTTCACCACTGGAGAAGTCTGCTGAGTTTTTTGGCTTCTGGGGGCTCGCTAATAAATTGGCTGGCGTGTTCGGCATTGTCATGCTGGGCATTTTGCAAACGTTAATTGGTTTGCAAGCGTCTATCCTATTATGTGTAGCGCTGTTTGTTATCGCGATGTTGATATGCGCTGGCGTGAATGAGCAGCGTGGACGTGAGGCTGCACTTGCCTGGAAAAGGAGCGCTTAGTTTGGAGGTGGCGTATGAAAACCCTCGCTATGCAACGAGGTGGTATCGTCACAATGCTACTCTTTTGGGTGCTGCTATTGGCTGCTGGCACATGGCTATTAGATGGTGGTTTCGCGAAGGTCATGACGCCGAATGCCCATGTGATGTACACCTCCGCCGATGATGGGCCTGTCAGTTTGACACGAAATCGTGCTGGTCATTTTGAAGCACCTGGGGAAATTAACGGAAAGCCGGTGACCTTTTTATTAGATACAGGAGCGACTTATGTTGCAGTACCGCGCAATTTAGCTAGCGAGTTGGGGCTAGAGCCGGGGCGCAGCGCTTGGTTTAATACCGCGAATGGTCGTGCAGAGGGCGCGCTAACAAAGCTAGATGAGGTTGTGTTGGGCAATATACGTATGAAGGGCGTGCAAGGGTCTATAAGCCCTGGTATGGAAAACGATACCGTACTGCTTGGCATGAGTTTTCTTAACTTATTGGTGATTGAAATACGCGCTGGGGAAATGGTGTTGAGCCTGCCTGCGGAGTAGATCTTGCTGAAGAGTCTGACCAACAAGTAATTGTCTGGTGAAAAAAGGCAGGCAGTGTTCAAACCTGCCTTTTTGGTAACCTAGCTGTTTAGGTTAGCGTACTGAGTGCTCAGTGGCTAAGTACACAAGCCGTATTAGTCGCTAGGCGGCGCTTTATAATGCCCAGGAATGGTCAGCTTCTCTCCATTCGGTAGATCACGCACTTGAGCGGGTACGTAAACGCGTTTAATAACACTTTTAGTTTTGCTGTTTCCCATAATGTCCTCCTTCTGTCAAATTGTCGACAGCTAGCAAAGCTACACTAGCGTTTGGCGGTGTGAGAATCAAGGTGACTAGCAGGCAAACCAGTACTCGGAATATGGGAAAGAGGTAAGAAGGCAGGCGTTTGAACGGTTTTGAGGTATCCTGGAAGATATTGCAACCTGCGGTTACATAGGGTGAGCGGGTGATTACACAAACTGCCTAAGCGGAGTGAATATAAAGGATGGTAGACCACTTGGAACAGCAATTTCAGGCGCTTGGGACTCAAGACGCCGCCACACTTGGCTATCCCGATCAAGATCACGTGCTGATTATTGAAGATGACCAGCGCTTGGCAGAGCTGACCCGCGACTACCTGGAGGCAAATGGCTTTCAAGTGACGCTAGAGGCAGATGGTGCAAAGGGCGTGGATCGTATTTTAACACTTCAGCCTGACTTGGTGATTTTGGACTTAATGTTGCCGGGCGAGGATGGTTTGGCTATTTGCCGTCGTGTTAGGCCTAACTTTGCTGGTCCTATTATGATGTTGACGGCCCGCACAGATGATCTTGACCAGGTACTGGGTTTGGAAATGGGGGCCGATGACTATGTGCCAAAGCCGGTTCAACCCCGTGTACTTCTTGCGCGTATGCGTGCACTACTGCGTCGTGCCGATGCACCAGCGCCGGGTGGTGAGATGCGCCTGCGCTTCGAAAATCTAGAGATAGATAACGCAACGCGTGAGGCCTGGCTTTCCGGTGAGCGTATAGATCTCACCAGCGCGGAGTTTGATCTGCTGTGGCTGTTGGCGAGCAACGCAGGGCGTGTATTAACCCGAGAAGAAATTTTTAATGAGCTGCGTGGCATTAAATACGATGGACAGGATCGTTCGATTGACGTGCGGGTTTCGCGTATTCGTCCCAAAGTAGGCGACGACCCTAACCAACCGCACCGAATCAAAACAGTGCGGAGCAAAGGCTACCTTTTCGTCAAAGACAGTTAACTAACAGAGGCTAACCGCATGCGGCGAGTGCTGGGCCACGGTTCTTTCTTAAGGTTTTATCTTCTGCTGGGGCTTGCACTGTGCGTGGTATTCTTTATTGCATTGGGCGGGCGCTCTTTTATTGAGCAGATTCGTCGCGAAGATTATCGTGAACAGCTTGCCGCATTGCCGATGTCATTAATGACGCAGCAGTTAGCATCAAGTCCGGTGGCGGGAAGAGAAAGCCTGCTTGCCCGCTTCTCGGAACAGCTGGGGATGCAGCTCTCACTTAAGCGTATTGAGAGTGTAGGGCTTAACTATTTTGAGCAAGCTCGCGTCGAGCGAGGCACGGTATTAGTTGCTGAAGATCCCTGGCGGTTACGGCAACGTATACCTAACGATGAGTGGCTGCTGGAGGCAACATTTGCCGCCTGGAGCGAGCGTCAGTGGCAGGGCAGCATGATACTACTCGGTGGGTGGCTTGCTAGTATGCCTCATGAGGCGAGGGCTGACGCCATCGCCTCGCTAGACGCGGGTAGTTGGCCACTTGTTTTGCTTTCCGCGCCGCCTTCTGACCTTACTCCAGAACAGCAGTTTCAACTCGCCCAGGGAGGCGTGTTGACTCGGCTGGTGTCGGATAAGCTCTCACTGATGCTGCTTTATCGGCTGCCGGATGATAATCAGTGGTTACAAGCGGGGCCTACCTCACGCGGTGATACGCTGCCAGCCAATTTGCATCTGCCTTTACTGGTGGGGTTAATGGTGGTGCTGAGCCTAATTATTTATTTAATTATGCGCAGCATAGAAGCGCGTATGGCGCGTTTGGAGCTTGCCGCGACTAGAATCGCCAGCGGGCGCTTAGAAACCCGGGTAAAGGTGGAAAGCGGAGACTTTTTAGGCCGTCTGGGCATGGCATTCAATGGGATGGCGAATCAAGTTCAGAGTTTGCTAAGAGGTCAGCAAGAAATGATTCGCGCGGTCTCTCATGAATTACGCACGCCGGTGGCTCGTATACGGTTTGCAGTGCAAATGGTCGAAGATATGACCGACCAACCAGCGATTCGTCGTCAGCTTCAGGGGATCGATGCTGATATTTCCGAGCTAGACGAATTGGTAGACGAAATTCTCACCTATGCCCGTTTGGGGGGAGAGTCGATCAATGGCGTTGAATTAGAGATGGCATTGGTTGAGTGCCGGGCAATGGCTGAGCGAGTCATCGACACGCTGTCACCGTTGCACCAAAGCTTATCGTTAACGCTGGATGGTAGTGCTGAAGTCGAGCTGTACGCCGAACCCCGCTATTTACAACGAGCGCTGCAGAACCTTGTCAGCAACGCCTGTCGCTATGGCAAGTCGCAAGTAGTGATTCGCCTATGGGATGAGCCTCACCTTGTACGGATTGATATTGAGGATGATGGGCCTGGCATACCACCCGAGGCACGTAGCGATATCTTCAAGCCGTTTGCCAGGCTTGATGACAGTCGTGCCCGTAGCTCTGGAGGCTACGGGCTTGGCTTATCTATAGTGCAAAAAATTATGGCAGGCCATGGCGGTAGCGTCACTGTGGATACCAGCCCTACACTGGGCGGTGCGCGCTTTACGCTGCTGATTCCTCGTCGCGAGTTGCCGGTTTAATCCCTGATAGCACCGCAAATGACGTCTCTTTAGCGGTGCGCAAAAAATCCTGCATCCAAGGCGCTTCTCTATTTTCTTCCCGAATGGCTGCATAAAGCGTGCTCCAAATACCATTCTCACCCAGTTTTACGGCGCTAACGTAATCCCGCTCTAAATACTCAGTGAGTGCCCAGTTGGGTAACGCGCAGACGCCTCTACCGCTGGCAACAAGCTGCATCATCATAATGGTGAGCTCTGCGGTGCGGATTTCCTGTGGTCGCACATTGGCGGGAGATAAAAACTGGGTAAACACGTCCAGCCGAGAGTGCTCGACCGGATAGGTGATCAGTGTCTCCTCGGCTAACGCTTGTGGTTCGATAAACGGACGGCCAGCAAAAGCATGCTGTCGAGCAACCGCCAGCAGTCCCTCATAACGAAATAGTGGCGCGTAGTGAACCCCTTCCAGTGGCTGGGGATCGGCGGTAATCACCAAGTCTAACTGCTCTCTAGCAAGGGCAGGCAATGGGTCAAAGTGGTGGCCACTGGGAATATCGATCTCCACCTCTGGCCAATGGTCGCGAAAATAATCCACCGTTGGCATCAGCCACTGAAAACAGCTGTGACACTCGATAGCCATGTGTAATCGCCCCTGCTCGGTACCTGCCAAGCGAGCAAGGTCGCGTTCAGCTTTACGCACCTCGGGCAATATCTCATCCGCTAGGGCTAAAAGGCGAAGCCCCGCTCTTGTGAATTCTACGGGGCGCGTTTTACGTACAAACAGCGCACTGTCAACGCGACCTTCCAAGTCTTTTAGCTGATGAGAAAGCGCCGACTGTGTTAGGTGAACCCGATCAGCAGCCTCCACTAGAGAGCCGGTTTCCCGGAGGGCGAGCAGCGTGCGCAGGTGACGTAATTCAATCATTGTGAGTATTTTTCATGTTTGCTATTAAAAACTTTAGTTTGATTCATTTTTGTGGGGTGAGCAGACTGTGCGAAATCATTCACGTTGGAAGGTTTCATCATGACAGTTTCTCATATTCTCGGCTATCCCCGAATTGGCGCTCAGCGCGAACTTAAAAAAGCCACCGAAGCCTACTGGAAAGGAGATATATCGCGGGAAGACCTGGAAGCAACAGGGCAAGCGCTTAGACTTTCGCATTGGCAGATCCAGCAAAACGCTGGCCTCGATTTTATCAGTGTTGGCGATTTTGCATTTTACGACCAAGTACTGAATGTTTCCGTCATGCTGGGAGCAGTGCCCGCACGCTTCAATGCTCAGCATGAAGTTAGCGCAGGCAATGTCGATTTGGATACTGTGTTTCGCATGGCTCGTGGCCGTGCCCCTAGCGGCACGCCCGCAGCTGCTTGCGAAATGACCAAGTACTTTGATACCAACTACCACTACTTAGTACCTGAACTGCATAAGGGACAGTCGTTTACGCTAGCGTCTGAGCGCTTATTTAATGAAGTAGATGAAGCCTTACAGGCAGGCTTTACGCCTAAAGTAACGCTAACCGGCCCGCTTACTTGGCTATGGTTGGGTAAAACCAAAGGTAGCGATTTTGACCGGCTGAGCCTGCTGGACAGCGTACTGGATGTGTATAGCGAGATTCTGGCACGCTTAGCCACTCAAGGTATCGAGTGGGTGCAGCTTGATGAACCTGCCTTGGTACAAGACCTGCCGTTGGCATGGCAGCAAGCGTATGAGCGCGCCTATCATCGTCTGCAATCGGCGCCGCTGAAGCTACTCGTTGCCAGTTACTTTGGTGCGCTGGGTGATAATCTTTCGCTAGCCACTCGCCTGCCAGTAGCTGGCTTGCATATTGATGCTGTGCGTGCGCCGGGCCAGGTAGAGAGCGTGATTGATCGACTAGGCCCTCATCAAGTGCTCTCAATTGGCTTAGTTGATGGCCGCAATATTTGGCGTGCTGATTTGGCTGCCCTACGTGAGCGTTTGCTGCCTTTAAAAGTGCGTTTAGGCCAGCGGCTATGGCTGGCGCCCAGCTGCTCATTGCTACACGTACCGGTAGACTTGTCCCAAGAAACCGAGCTGGATAGCGAGCTGGTCGGCTGGCTAGCATTTGCACGCCAAAAGCTAGATGAGGTGGTGACCCTTACTCGGCTCATTGATAACCGCACAACGCCTGTTGATGAACAGCGGGTGAGCGAGGCAACCCATGCTTTGGATCAGCGTCGTGAGTCAACGCGAATTCATCAGCCTGCTGTTAGCTCACGTCTAGCTGCAATAACGGCTCAAGATAGCCAACGTCAGTCGCCTTATGCTGCCCGCGCAGCGGCACAGCGCAGAGCACTTGCATTGCCGCTGTTTGCCACCACCACCATTGGTTCTTTTCCGCAAACGGGTGAGATACGCGCTGCCCGTCGAGCATTTAAAGCCGGTGAACTGAGCCAAACGGATTATGAAGGCCGTATGCGGGAAGAAATTGCTTTCGTCGTAGAGCGCCAGGAAGCACTAGGACTGGATGTGCCTGTCCATGGTGAGGCTGAACGTAATGACATGGTGGAGTACTTTGGTGAACAGTTAGAGGGGTTTGCCTTTACGCGCTTTGGCTGGGTACAAAGTTATGGCTCCCGTTGCGTGAAACCACCGATTATTTTTGGTGATGTCACCCGACTGGTGCCAATGACGGTGAAGTGGAGCGAATATGCCCAATCGCTTACTGATAAGCCCATGAAAGGCATGTTGACAGGGCCCGTGACGATTTTGCAATGGTCGTTTGTGCGTGATGACCAACCTCGCGCAACCACCTGTCGCCAGATCGCCCTAGCGCTGCGTGACGAAGTGCTGGATTTGGAAAAAGCCGGTATTCAAATTATTCAAATTGACGAGCCTGCGTTACGTGAAGGTTTACCGCTGCGCCAGCACGAGTGGCAAGACTATTTAGATTGGGCGGTAGAAAGCTTCCAGCTAAGCGCTGCTGGCGTTAAGGATAGCACCCAAATTCATACCCATATGTGCTATTCGGAATTTAACGACATCATTGGTGCCATTGCTGCACTAGACGCGGATGTGATTACTATTGAAACGTCTCGCTCCGATATGGAGCTGCTGGACGCTTTCCAGGATTTTGCATACCCGAACGAAATTGGGCCAGGGGTTTATGATATCCACACGCCCAATATTCCGGATGTTGCCTGGATGGTGGCGTTGATGGAAAAAGCGCTAGAGAAAATCCCTGCCGATCGGCTGTGGGTGAATCCTGATTGTGGTCTGAAAACTCGTGGCTGGGCAGAAGTAGAGCCTGCATTGGCGAATATGGTGGAAGCGGCGAATCAACTGCGTCAGCGTTATGGGTAATTAGCTGATTATCCACTAGACAAGTAAGTAAGGGTGATAAAAGTTAATTCTGAACATAGGTGCTTATAAATATAGGCACTTCTGAACATAGGTACTTATAAATATAGGCACTTCTGAACATAGGTACTTATAAATATAGGTACTTCTAAACACAGGTACTTGTCATTTAAGCCCCGCTGCAACAGACAGCGGGGCTTATTGTTTTTCTAGCGGTGGTAGCTAGCTTTTTGAAGCGTAGGCATAGAGCAGTGTTTCCTGGGCACTGATCGGGTCGCCATTGCCAGGGCTCTGCAGTTGATAGCTACCGTCGCTTTGTAGAAGCCAGCTTTGACAGTTATCGACCAGGTAGGTCTCCAAATCTTTACGTACTCGGGTGGCAAGCTTTTTATCCAATAGCGGGAAGCAGGTTTCTACGCGATGGAACATATTGCGTGACATAAAATCAGCGCTTGAACACCATGTCTCTGGCTTGCCGTCATTGTGGAAGTGGAAAACACGAGTATGTTCTAAAAAACGCCCAATAATCGACCGAACGCGGATATTCTCTGAAACACCCTCGATACCAGGTTTCAAACAGCACATGCCACGAATGATCAGGTCGCACTCTACGCCTGCTTGCGAGGCGCGATAAAGCGCTTTGATAAGCTTGGGCTCTGTTAGCGAATTGCACTTAATAATGATATGGCCACGCTTACCTTTTAGCGCTACCTGCGCTTCACGATCAATCATTTCGACTAGGCGCTCGTGAAGCGTAAAGGGGGCGTGAAGTAGGGTGTCGATCTTGCGCGCGCGGCCCATGCCAGAAAGCTGCTGAAACACTTTGTGCACGTCCGCGCATAGCGCAGTATTGGCAGTCAGCAGGCTATAATCGGTATATAGCTTGGCGGTTTTAGAGTGGTAGTTGCCAGTGCCTAAATGTGCGTAGTGGCGCAACTCGCCCTTCTCGCGTCGCACGATATGCAGCATCTTGGCGTGGGTTTTATAGGCCATGATGCCGTAAATCACGATGGCGCCGGCTTCCTGCAGGCGTGATGCTAACTGAAGATTGTCGGCCTCATCAAAGCGCGCCCGTAGCTCGATAACAACGGTGACTTCTTTGCCTTGGCTGGCGGCATCGACCAGAGCACTCACTATCGTAGAGTCTGCACCGGTGCGGTACAGCGTCTGCTTGATTGCCAGTACGTCTGGATCGCGGGCGGCCTCGCGCAGTAGGTCTTCGATAGGTGAAAAGGACTGGAACGGGTGGTGAAGCAGAATATCGCTTTTGGCAATAGCGCTGAACAGGCTACCGCCTTTTAATACTTTTGGCACGCTAGGTGAATAGGGCCGATAGAGCAGCTCTGGTCGGTCAACGTCGCCGAGAACCGCCATCATACGGGTCAAGTTTACCGGCCCTTGAACACGGTATAAGTCGCTGCTTTCTAGCTCAAACTGGCGCAGTAAGAAACTGGTCAAGTCATCAGGACAGTTATCAGCGACTTCAAGGCGCACACCGCTGCCATAACGGCGGGCTAATAGCTCGCCGCGTAGCGCTGAGGCCAAATCTGAGACCTCTTCAGGATCGACGGTCATATCGGCATTACGGGTCAGCCGGAACTGATAACAACCACGCACACGCATGCCGGGGAAGAGTTCCTCTGCATGTGCGTGAATCATTGACGATAAGAAAATATATTCGGAGAAGCCTTCTGCACATAGCGCTTTAGGCAGCGCCATTAAGCGAGGCAATGAGCGGGGAGCGGGCAGTATTGCCATACCACCAGCCCGACCAAAGGCGTCTTTTCCCTCGAGTTCCACAATGAAATTTAGGCTTTTATTAACTAAACGCGGGAACGGATGGGAGGGGTCTAAGCCAATGGGGCTGATGACCGGCATGATCTCGTTATCAAAAAAATCTTTAACCCAGGCTTTTTGCTCGTCGGTCCACTGATCGCGCCGACGAAAGCGTAGCCCCTGAGCTTCCAGCGCGGGCAGTAGCGTCTCATTCAATATTTGATATTGGCGAGCAATTTGCTGATGCGCGATATCCGAAATTTCTGCCAGCACCGCCTTGGGTAAGCGGCCGTCGGCGGCGGTAGTGTCGTCGCCTAATGCCATTTGGTGTTTAAGCCCGGCGACTCTTATCTCAAAAAACTCATCCATGTTGGATGAAAAGATCAGCAGAAACATCAGCCGGTTAAGTAGCGGATGCGCATCGTCCAAGGCTTGTTCAAGCACTCGGATATTGAACTGCAGATGAGAAAGCTCGCGATTGAAGTAGAGCTGCGGGTCGTCAAGATCCGCCTCCAAATGAGACTCTTTCGCGTGAACTCCGGTGGGGGTACGATTGATGCGTAATGGCAAAGCCTCTCCCTCGCCAGTTACCGTTTCGTGTGTAGCGTTTGTTGACTCGCTAGAGAATGCTGGCGTGGAATCTGCTGATTGATCGTCCATGGTTGCCCCCAGTAGTGGTTCATACTCATCATAGCGTGATTACGACTGTTGGGAGCAGTATGCCGGGGAAAGATGACAAACAAGTGTCACTGGTTTGTCATCTTTAAGGACTGACCTATTAAACTAGCGCTGTAACAAGCGTGCTGCTTCTAACGCGAAATAGCTTAAAATTCCATCGGCACCTGCGCGCTTGAAGCACATTAGTGACTCAAGAATCACCGGTTCGGCCTCAAGCCAACCGTTATCGAATGCGGCGCGATGCATAGCGTATTCACCGCTAACTTGATAAGCGAATGTCGGTACTTGGAGTTCGCTTTTTACACGGCGTACGATATCCAAGTAAGGCATGCCGGGTTTCACCATCACCATATCGGCGCCTTCGGCGATATCCATAGCCACTTCATGCAGCGCTTCATCGCTATTGGCGGGGTCCATCTGATAGGTGCGTTTATCTGCTTTGCCAAGATTGGCGGCAGACCCGACCGCATCACGGAAGGGACCGTAATACTTAGAGGCGTACTTAGCGCTATACGCCATAATGCGCACATTATGCAGGTGTTCCTGTTCTAACACTTGGCGGATGGCGCCGATGCGACCATCCATCATATCGGAAGGTGCTACGACATCGGCGCCTGCTTCGGCGTGGGAGAGCGCTTGTTTGAGTAGCGTATCTACTGTGCGGTCATTCTGCACATAGCCATGCTCATCAAGAATGCCGTCCTGACCATGACTCGTATAGGGGTCAAGGGCGACATCGGTAATAATGCCAAGTTCGGGTAGCGCTTCTTTTAGCGCCCGTACACTACGCTGGACAAGACCGTTAGCGTTGTAAGCCTCTTCCGCCAACTCGCTTTTTTGCTCAGTATCGATAACTGGGAAGAGCGCCAGGGCGGGAATACCCAGCGCGTAGGCCTCGCGTGCCTGCTCAATCAGCAGGTCGATGGAAAGGCGTTCAACACCGGGCATTGAGGCAATCGCTTCGCGTTGATTTTCGCCTTCCAGTACAAAAACCGGCAAAATTAAATCGCTGGGTGTTAGCGTTGACTCCTGCATCAAGCGACGGGAGAAATCGTCGCGACGCATACGGCGAAGTCGAGTAGCAGGGAAATGGCGGGGAGCAGAGGTGTTCAACGGCTTTCTCCAAACAATCGCATAGTCAATCGAATAGTGGATGCCTTAAAAGGCCTTACGTGAGTATATCAGTCCTGCACTGCAGCGAAAGCGGGCTTGTGATAGCTGGCTTGTAGTGGCTTTATAGACTGACTAAAGTGAGTCACTCAGCGACGCTAAGTGGCGACGATTTAACAGCGATAATAAGCGCTACAACAAGGAGATAAGCATGACCAAACAGGTAGCAATCGTATTAGCAGGCTGCGGCGTTTTTGATGGTTCAGAAATCTATGAAACAACGCTAACGCTGCTGCGCCTTGATCAGTTAGGGATTGGCTATCGCTGCTTTGCGCCGGATGTCGCTCAGCACCACGTGATTAACCACTTAACTCAAGAGCCTGTCGAGGGCGAGCAGCGCAATGTGTTACAGGAGTCGGCCCGCCTTGCCCGTGGTGATATTAGCCCGATTACGGAGCTAGATGCTGACGACTTTGATGCGGTTATTGTTCCTGGTGGCTTTGGTGTCGCTAAAAACCTGTCTGATTTTGCCGACAAGAGCGACAGTATGCAGGTACTTGAGAGCGTCAAAGAGGCGCTAGTAGGCTTTAAAGAAGAGGCAAAACCCATTGGCCTGATGTGTATTGCTCCTGTTTTGGTCCCGCGCCTACTTGGCGAAGGGGTGGCCGTGACGATTGGTCATGATCCCGGTGTTTCTGGTGCCATTAGTGCGATGGGTGGCCTGCACCGCAGCTGTGGCGTAGAAGATATTGTGGTGGATCATGAGCACCGGGTGGTAACCACGCCTGCTTATATGCTGGCGACCCGTATCAGTGAGGCCGCCACAGGTATCTTTAAGTTGGTCGACCGCATTGATGAAATGATGGGCTAATATTTTCTCGGTAATCGGCTATTCGTATTAAAGGCAAACAGCCTCTCGTATGAAGAGCAAAAAGCCTCTGCCATGTTTCAATGGCAGAGGCTTTTTTTAAGCTGTGCAGCGCCGTTAACAGTGCTTTTAGGTCTCTTGTTCCTCAGCGTCATCCGCCTTGGCCTTACGGCGTACCAATCGGCCAAACAGTAGGCCCACCTCATAAAGTAGATACATCGGTATCGCTAACAGGCTTTGAGAAATAACGTCGGGAGGAGTAAGCAGCATGCCCACCACAAAGCAGCCTAAAATAACGTAGGGGCGCTTTTTAGAAAGGCTTTCGACCGTGGTTGCGCCAGACAGTATCAGCAGAAATGTTGCGATGGGGATTTCAAACGCAACACCAAAGGCGAAAAACAGTTTAAGTACAAAGTTCAAATACTGATTAATGTCGGTCATTACCGCCACATTTTCCGGCCCGGTTTGGGTGAAAAACTCAAATAGCAGCGGAAAGACCACGTAATAAGCAAAGGCCGCTCCAGCGTAAAATAGCGCTATGCTGGAGACCAGAATCGGGATCGCCAGCGCTTTTTCGTTATCGTAAAGTCCAGGTGCTACAAACGCCCATGCCTGGTGCAGTACGAAGGGGATAGCGATAAAGACAGCGACTACCAGGGTTAGTTTAAAGGGGGCTAAGAAGGGCGAGGCCACCTCGGTGGCGATCATCTGTGAACCTTCTGGCAACAGGGCCATTAATGGTTCGGCTACAAAGCTGTAGATGTCATTAGCAAAGGCATAAAGGCCAAGAAACACGACTAATACCACTACGACTGCTTTCATAAGCCGCGAGCGTAACTCGATCAGGTGCTCAATAAGAGGCGCTTGGCTTTGGTCTTTATGTGGCTCCTGGGAATCGCCAGACATGCTCATTGGTGATTACTATCCTTTGTAAGATCCGCCTTTGTAAGATCCGCCTTTTGAATAGCGGCATCATGCTCCACATCCGCCTGCTCAGCATTAGCCTTGCTAGGTTCATGCTTGCCGCTAGGGTTCACCGCGCGCAGTTCATCGGTAGCAGGTTGATGAGGCGTTGGGGAAGAGGCTGCTGGCGTGTCTTCGCGTACCGTTTGCAGGGCGTCGTCTAACCGAGCACTCGCGTTGGCAACCCGCTGCTCGGTGTCATTTTGGGTCGCTTGTGTCGATGAGCTTGAAGAGCTGGAAGAAGAGGGTGCGTCGGCAATGTTCTCAACATCCTGCTTGGCTTTTTTGAGACTGTCATCGAGCTTTTTCTGCTGCTCGTTGAGCTTTTGACGCAGTTCCTCTGCTTCCAACTGAGCGCTGATTTCGCGCTGCATACCGGATACCGTACGCTTGATTTTGCCAATCCACATACCTGTTGTGCGAGCGGCTCTAGGCAGGCGCTCTGGGCCAAGCACCAGAAGCCCGACGATACCAATCAGCATCAGTTCAAGAAAGCCGATATCCAGCATGGGTTATTTGCGCTCTTCGTTACGTTCTGTGGGGCGTTCTTCGGCGGCACGCTTCTCTTCTGCTTGAACATCGTAGGTGTTGCCAGTCTCTTCGTGGCTGACTTTCGCCTGAGATTGGTCAGCATCTTTTTTGTCGCCGTCTTTCTCTTCTTCGTTAATGGCCTTTTTAAAGCCTTTGACTGCACCGCCTAAATCGGTGCCCACATTACGCAGTTTCTTGGTGCCGAAAATTAGGATGATAATGCCTAGAACAATCAGCAACTGCCAAATACTGATACCACCTAACATATGCATTTCCTCATCAGTGCAGGTTAACGTTGTGTGCGGGACGCTTTTTCTTCATGACCCGAAATACCAAACCGCTGTGCTAGCTCATCTAAAACGCGCTGATGATCCAGTTCAAGGTGCGACAGCATCACTAAGCTATGAAACCACAGGTCGGCGGTTTCAGCGATCACCGCTTGATGCGCCTGTTCACCGCCGTGCTCAGCATCTTTAGCAGCCAAAATTGTTTCGGTCGCCTCTTCGCCGACTTTTTCGAGTATCTTGTTCAAACCCTTATGATGCAAGGAGGCAACATAAGAATCTTCTGCACAAGCGTGTCGACGCTGCTTTAAGACCTCTGCGAGTGCATCTAGCACTTGCGTCGTCTGGGTAGAATCAGTCATAGGCATCCTTTTATCAATCATCACCGCGCGGTCACCAAAGGTCAGTGCTTTCGCCAAAAGCGACACTGAGGCGCTTTATCTTACTGCCTGATTGTTTCATTGCCATAGCAGCAGCAATAAGCCGACGCCCGCCGCTGCTAAAACAGGCCACTCTTGAGCCGATGCCCAGCCGCTCAGCGGCTGCCAGGCCAGGGCAATAGCAAGCAAAATAAGCCCGATACGCAGTCGGTAATGACGTTTATGCTGGCGCGTCAGTTGCTGCTGAACCGCACCAATTGACGTTGCTTGCTGATGACGCTGACGGTGCTCATGCTCCATTCGGTTTAGCGCTTGATGCGCTAGCACGGGGAGTTCAGGCAACTGATGAGAAAGCTCTGGCGCTTGGCGTTTGAGCGACTCCCAAAGACCGCCGATACCCGCGCGCTGTTTCATCCACTTTTCTAGATATGGTTTCGCGGTGCTCCACAGATCTAGATCAGGATAGAGCTGGCGACCCAGCCCTTCGATGTTCAGCAGCGTTTTTTGCAACAATACTAGCTGTGGCTGTACTTCCATATTAAAACGCCGTGCCGTTTGAAACAGCCCTAACAGCACCTGCCCAAACGAAATATCTTTGAGCGGTTTTTCAAGAATGGGTTCGCATACGGTACGAATCGCGGCTGCGAACTCGTTGGCGCGGGTGTTTTCGCCTACCCAACCGGACTCAATATGTAACGCGGCTACTTCGTAGTAATCTTGATGGAAAAATGCCAGTAGGTTACGTGCAAGGTAGTCTTGATCTTCTCGGGTAAGGCTCCCCACGATGCCGCAGTCGATGGCGATATACTGTGGGTCTTCAGGATCATCGCAATTAACAAAGATATTGCCGGGGTGCATATCGGCATGGAAGAAGTTATCTCGGAAGACCTGGGTAAAGAAGATTTCTACGCCGCGTTCAGCCAGCTTCTTAAGGTTGGTTCCGCGCGCCTTGAGGGTGTCTAAATCAGCCACAGGCACGCCGCGAATACGCTCCTGAACCATGACATGGCGACGGGTGTATGACCAATAAATTGTCGGCACAAACAGCAGCGGTGAGTCTTTGAAATTACGCTTAAGTTGCGATGTGTTTGCCGCTTCTTTGTAGAGATCAAGTTCGTCAAATAGGGTGGCTTCGTAATCACGAATCACTTCTACGGGGCGTAAGCGTTTTGCGTCAGGCACCTTACCCAGCAACTTAGCGATTTGGTACATCAACGCCATATCTTGGCGCATAATGCGCTCGATGCCGGGGCGAATAATTTTGACGACGACATCTTCACCGCTATGCAGCGTGGCCGCGTGCACTTGGGCAATTGAAGCTGATGCCAAAGGCACTCGGTCAAAGGCGGCAAATGCCTCTACCAGCGACATTTCAAGCTCTTTCTCGACCCGTGCAGCGGCTAGTTCGCCGGGGAAGGGCGGCACTTGGTCTTGTAACCGTTTTAATTCATCGGCGATGTCTTCTGGCAGTAGGTCTCGACGGGTCGAGAGCATTTGGCCAAATTTAATAAAAATCGGCCCCAGTGCTTCCAGGGCTAGGCGCAGCCGCTCGCCGCGACTGCGCTGCCCGACAGGGAGCAGTTTTAGGGGCGAAAGCGTCATTAAGGCACGTAGCCAGAACGGCAGCCGCTCAACGGGTATCAACGTATCTAAGCGATGGCGAGCCACTATCCAAGAGATTTTTAATAACCGCAGGCTCATCAGCGCGGCTCCTCAAGGTGTGGTTGCTTGTTGGGCGACTGGCTGGTCGTTAACTGTGTCAAACGCTTATGCAAGCGATTGAGCTTGGCTTCCAGACGGTCGGTGGCGATCTCAAGTTCGGTCAAGTGGTCGCGGAGCACGTCGCGCTGCTGGCGGCCGGGGAGTATGCGGGCTTCTTCAAATACGTATTCAGAAACGTCTTGTAACAGCTCATCTTTTGCTCTTAGCCCCCAGCGCGCGGCGCGTCGGACGCCTTCGGCCAGTGAATGAGCGGGCATATCTCCCAGCCAGCGAGCTAGCTCGCCCTCCCAGTCGATATCCAGATCAAACAGCAGGTCACGGGTAGCCTCCAGAAGGTGGATGCGGCCGCGCACAGAAAGCTTGCCGTCAAACATCAGCCGCTCAATGGAGGCACCACTTAACCACTCAGAGAGTGTTTCAGGAGTGAGTTCGACGATGGCATCGACGTCAGTTTCGTCTAAATCATCGCCACGCAGCAGATCAATCCCTGCATGGTGGTAGTGCAGCACCAGCTGAAGGTGAGGCTTTTCAAGCCTTACCAGTAGTCGACTCCCTGCTAACGCAGATAAGCGCGCAGGCGCGGCTGGATCACGGGCAAGCAAGGCATTCAACGTGCGTTCACATCCGGCCAGCAACAGGGTCGGGGTGACTAGCATGCTGACCTCATTGTCGGTGAATTCATAATTTAATGCCGCGGTGAAGGGCAACGATACCGCCGGTCAGGTTGGTATATTCGACCCGATCAAGCCCGGCCGTTTCCATCATGCCTTTCAGGGTTTCCTGGTCGGGATGCATGCGAATAGATTCGGCGAGGTAGCGATAACTCTCACCGTCCCCGGCTACTAGTTCGCCCATTTTAGGCAGCAGGCGGAAGGAGTACTCATCGTAGGCTTTTGACAGCAGGGCGCTATTTGGCTTCGAAAATTCAAGCACTAGCAACCGTCCGCCAGGCTTTAGCACGCGTGTCATAGATCGCAGCGCAGCGTCTTTGTCGGTGACGTTGCGCAGCCCGAAGGCAATTGTAATGCAGTCAAAACTGTTGTCCGGAAATGGCAGGCACTCGGCGTTGGCTTGTACAAACTCAACGTTGCCTCCAACGCCATTGTCCATCAGTTTGTCGCGGCCAACGTTGAGCATGGAGGCGTTAATGTCGGCCAATACCACTTTGCCACGCGGGCCAACCAAGCGAGAGAACTTGAGCGTCAAATCGCCAGTGCCGCCAGCAATATCCAGCACATGGTGCCCAGGGCGAACACCTGCGCGCTCAATCGCAAGGCGTTTCCAGATGCGATGGATACCCATGGACATCAAGTCATTCATGATGTCATAGCGCGTAGCGACCGAGTGAAAGACATCGGCAACACGAGACGCTTTCTCGTCAACCGCGACTTCCTGGTAACCAAAATGGGTGGTGCGTTTTTCAGAGGGGCTCATGGGGCTCTAGCTCCCGGGTTCGAGGCGGTAATAATCGACCAAAAGGTCGTCGCAATAAATGGTTAGCGACATTGTAGCCTTCTCACCCCCAACTTGTCTGCGCTTCAACTGAGGTCAAGCGTCACAGCTGTTTGAATTGGATACCGGTTGGTTCGCGGGAGGCGCCAGCCTCTTCGAGGCGTTGTAGGTAGTTTTGCCAATACTCTGTTTGATGCTGAGCTAAGTCATAAAGATAGTTCCAGCTGTAAAGTCCGCTGTCGTGGCCGTCGTCAAAGTGCAATTTCAGAGCGTAATTACCTGCTTGGGTAATGTTTTGCAGGCCGACATCTTTTTTACCCACTTGTAGTACGGCAGTATCGCCGCCGTGGCCACGCACTTCGGCTGAGGGTGAATAGACCCGTAAAAATTCGACAGGTAGTCGATAGCTTTCACCCGTGGCATAGCCGAGCTCTAGCTCGCGAGCCTGCTTATGGTAGTGAACCCGCGTTGGGGTGGGGGCATTCGTAGAAACAGGGGCGTTCATTGATAACGTCACCTCTTACGATATTGAGCTAAAGCGGATTGACCGACTATTTGCGCTTTAGCAAATGCGTGAAGGCAAGCGCCACGGCTAACGTTTGATCGACAGGACGTCGATCAAGCACGAGCAACAGGGATGTTGTTTTCGTGCGTAACATTAGACGCAGCGCAGCCTGAACAGCAGCATTTGCGTGCGTAAAAAGCGGGCAAGCTGCTGCGGGCTATACCGATATAAGCGCGTTTACAAAATGTATCGCGATAGGTCTTCGTCCACTGCTAGCTCACCCAGCTGGGCATTGACGTAATCGGCATCGATGATCAGCGGGCTATCCATGTCGCCGCCTTTGAAGGAGGCTTCTTCAAGCAGTCGTTCCAGCACTGTATGTAAACGGCGAGCACCAATATTCTCGGTGCCTTCGTTTACTTGCCAGGAAATTTCGGCAATACGCTCAATACCGTCTGGAGTGAACTCGATATCCAGCCCTTCGGTAGCCAGCAGTGCTTGATACTGCTTGGTGAGCGAGGCGGAGGGCTCGGTGAGAATTCGCTGGAAATCGCCAGGGGTCAGCGCGTCCAGTTCAACACGGATCGGCAAGCGTCCTTGTAGCTCTGGAATAAGGTCCGAGGGACGCGATAGATGGAAAGCGCCCGAAGCAATAAACAGGATATGATCGGTTTTGACCATGCCGTACTTGGTTGACACGGTAGAACCTTCGATTAACGGCAATAGGTCTCGCTGAACGCCTTCACGGGAGACTTCGCCGCCGCTAGACTGACCGCTACCTTTGGCAACTTTGTCAATCTCATCCAGGAAGACAATCCCATGCTGCTCGACGGCTTCGACGGCGCGGGCTTTGATCTCTTCTTCATTGACCAGCTTGCCAGCTTCTTCATCGCGCAGTAGAACCAGTGCCTCTTTCACCGTTACACGGCGCTGCTCACGCTTTTGCTGGCCCATGTTGGAGAACAGGCTCTGTAGCTGGTTGGTCATCTCCTCCATGCCCGGCGGCGTCATTATGTCGATGCCTTGCCCGTGGGAGGAAACTTCGATATCGATCTCTTTATCATCCAGCTGGCCTTCCCGAAGCTTTTTGCGGAAGGTTTGACGCGTGCCACTATCTTCCCGAGGCTTATCTTCCTGGCCGCGGGGCGGGGGTAGCAGCGCGTCTAGAACGCGGTCTTCAGCAGCATCTTCAGCGCGATGGCCAACTTCTTCCTTGGCGTATTCGCGCACCATTTTAATGGCAGCTTCCATCAAGTCGCGAATAATCGACTCAACGTCCCGGCCTACATAGCCTACTTCGGTAAATTTAGTCGCCTCGACCTTGATGAAGGGCGCTCTGGCTAGTTTGGCAAGGCGGCGAGCAATTTCAGTTTTACCTACGCCAGTCGGGCCAATCATCAGAATATTTTTGGGCGTTACTTCCGGACGCAATTCGTCGTCTAATTGCATGCGCCGCCAGCGGTTACGTAGGGCAATGGCCACAGCGCGCTTGGCATCCTGCTGGCCAATAATGTATTGATCCAGGGCGTGAACGATTTCGCGGGGTGTCATCTGAGTCATAAAAAGGGGCCTCAACGGTCGTTGATGTTCAGCTCTTCGAGCGTCACGTGGTGATTGGTAAATACGCAGATGTCGCCGGCGATTTCGAGTGACTTTTCAGTGATTTCACGAGCAGAAAGCTCGGTATTTTCCAATAGTGCGCGGGCGCTTGCCTGGGCAAAGTTGCCGCCAGAGCCAATAGCAATAATGCCGCGTTCAGGCTCAACCACATCACCGTTGCCAGTGATAATCAGTGATGCACTGTGGTCAGCTACAGCCAGTAGTGCTTCCAGGCGGCGCAGCGCTCGATCGGTGCGCCAATCCTTGGCCAACTCAACCGCTGCTTTGGTGAGATGTCCTTGGTATTTTTCTAACTGCGCTTCAAAACGCTCAAACAGGGTGAAGGCATCGGCGGTGCCGCCAGCAAAACCCGCGAGCACTTTGCCTCGATACAGGCGGCGCACTTTACTCGCATTGCCTTTCATTACGGTGTTGCCTAGTGATACTTGGCCGTCGCCTGCAAGGGCAACCTGATTACCGCGGCGTACGGATACAATAGTGGTCATGGAGATAACTCCTTGGGGGAGGCACATGCTCCCGATGACTGATCGGCCATTTTAAAAGACCGTATAAAAAGCGATTCACAACAAAATGCGGGCGGCTGATAAAAAATCAACCGCCCGCTAAATAAAGCTGTTAGATAAAGTGTTTTTTAACGGGGCTTATGACGATGAAAGCCTGCCTAGCCCGTTGGTTAACGTCGTCTGTGGTTAGATTAGTTCTGTAGCTGGATCAGCAGTGGCTCAATGCCCTGTGTGGCCATTAAGTCTTGGGCGCGGTTAAGCTCCCGGGTATCTTCGTAAGGACCTACTTGAACACGGTGCCAAGTATCGCCATTAGCCTTTACCTCGCTAACTTGGGCCAGCAGGCTCAAGTTGCGCAGGCGGCCACGCAACTGCTCGGCATCGCTTAACTCTCGAAACGATGCGGCCTGTAGCATGTAGCGGTTAGGCGTGCTGCTGGCAGGTGCTTGCTGGGCAGCGGCCACTTGCTCTTCAGGGCGCATATTTGCCGCAATCACCTGAGCAATAGGGTCATCGTTCTGGCGCGCACTGGCATTGCTTGTCGTTGTTTCACTGCTCGTTGTTGTTGCACTTGCTGTCGCGCTGTTACTTGCGGTTGTTTGCTGCTGCGTTGTTGCTGCTTCAGGGCGATTCACAGTTGATGGCAGCGATACGCCTGGAGCGATGACTTCTGTGTCTGGCAGCAGTGTGTAGAACTCAAACGTCGGCATTGCTGGCTCGGTGACGTTTTCTGTTTGACGCGCAGCGCTGCGCTCATCGCTGTCGGCAGGCTTAGGTAAGACAGTTGCTTGGGGCGTGTCTTCCTGCTCTTGCCAAGGAGCGGTGCCATGTTGATGTTGTGCTAGGAAGAAGCCTGCCGCTAAGCCTGCTATCCCCCAAAGCCAACCAGGGATTTTGAATCCGCCGCCTGAACTTTTGCTGGCTTTGCGCTGAGAGGTGGCTCCTCGGCGGGCGGGCTTCTCTTTTGGGCTGGCCATCGCTTACATCTCCTCTGGGGCGCTGACCCCCATAAGGTCAAGGCCGTTGCGAAGCACCTGCTTGGTGGCTAAGCCAAGAGCTAAGCGTGTGTTACGCAGGGTATCGTCTTCAACCATGACTTTAACGGCGTTGTAGCAGGTGTGGAAATCACCTGAAAGGTCCAATAGATACTGAGCAACCTGCTGGGGCTCGCGATTTTTAGCGGCGTTCTCAACCACTTCTGGGTAGCGCGCCAAGCGATTAAGTACCGCTTTTTCCTGGTCGCTATCGAGCAATGCGAGGTTAGCTAGAGCAGTGCTGTGGCTGAATGGCTGGCCAGCATCCTCGGCTTTGCGCAGCATGCTAGCTACCCGCGCGTGGGCGTATTGAATGTAATACACCGGGTTATCGTTCGACTGCGAGCGCGCCAAATCGATATCAAAGGTAAGCTGTGAATCCGCCCGGCGTGCGGCCAGGAAGAAGCGAGTAGCGTCGCGGCCAACTTCGTCAATCAGGTCACGCACGGTGACATAGCTGCCAGCACGTTTGGAAAGCTTTACCTCGACACCTGAGCGGGTCACCATCACCATCTGATGTAAAACGTAGTCGGGCCAGCCTTTTGGAATGCCGACCTCAAGTGCCTGCAAACCTGCACGAACACGGGTAACCGTGGAGTGATGGTCAGCACCTTGCTCGTTAATCACGGTTTTAAAGCCGCGTTGCCACTTGTTCAGGTGGTAGGCCACATCCGGTAAGAAGTAGGTGTAACCGCCTTCGCGTTTGCGCATCACGCGGTCTTTATCATCGCCAAAGTCAGTGGTGCGTAGCCACATGGCACCGTCTTCTTCGTACGTATGGCCATTCGCAACGAGCTTTTCAACGGTCGCGTCTACTTTGCCGTCTTGGTAAAGCGATGACTCAAGGAAGTAGACGTCAAACTCAACGCCAAACGCTTTCAGATCTAAATCCTGTTCTCGGCGTAGCCAAGCGACAGCGAAAGCCTGAATGGCATCTAGATCATTAGCATCTGCTTTAGCGGTGACTTCACGGTCATCGGCTGCCACCGTTTTGCCCGCCATGTAGTCATTAGCCACATCAACGATGTATTCACCGCGGTAGCCGTCTTCTGGCCAGCTGGGATCGTCTGGCCCGAGGCCCTTGGCGCGAGCTTGAACAGAAAGCGCCAGATTTTTGATCTGGGCACCGGCATCGTTGTAATAAAATTCGCGCGTCACATCGTAGCCGGTGGCTTCTAGCAGGCGGCAAATGCAATCGCCTATGGCTGCGCCACGGCCATGGCCAACATGAAGAGGTCCTGTCGGGTTGGCAGACACAAACTCCACTTGGACCTTCTCGCCCTTGCCAATCAGGCTGCGGCCAAAGGCGTCGCCGCTATCGAGCACTTGAGCAACAATTTGAGCGGCCGCATCTGTGGCAGCAAAAAAATTAATAAAACCGGGGCCAGCAATCTCGGTTTTTTGAATGGCATCGCTCGCGGGGAGGGCGGCGACCAGTAGATCGGCTAGCTCGCGCGGCTTCTTCGCTGCTGGCTTCGCCAGCATAAGCGCTAGATTGGTGGCGTAGTCGCCGTGCGCTTTATCTTTAGTGGGGTCAACTTTAATCGTCGGCTGTAGATCGTCGGGCAGCACGCCTTGGTGCTTAAGCGCGTCAATCGCGCCTTCTAGCAAAGTAACAATTGTGTCTTTCATTTAAATATCCGAATGTCGTCAGTGGCGGCGTGTGCATGCGCTCATGTTAGGCAGCGGCAAAGCGGCCATTATCGGCAATTGGCGCGCAGTTTCAAAGCCGTATTACATTACAGGGCGAGCCAATGGCCCATGATATCCCTGTCTCTACGCGAGCGTTTGCGGATCAATATCGATTGACCAACGGACTTTGCGCGCCTCACGATTGGCCTCTAACCACTGTACCAGCCAGTTAGCGGCGGTATGACGCTGGCTACGTTTGTCTGCTGCCAGCATGATATGCACATGATAACGGTTTTGTCGGCGCTCCATGGGAGCTGGAACGGGGCCCAAACAGCGCACCGGCAGTTTTACAATTGTTAACCATTGGCGGAGCGCTTGAGCAGCCTGCTGGCCCAAAGCGGTGGCGGCTTGCTCATGGGGGCTTTCAATGCGTAGCAAGGCCATAAAGCAAAAAGGCGGCAGCATTGCGAGGCGGCGCTCTTCCAAAAGGCTGCGGGCGAGTGCGCCATAACCGTGCTCCGCAAGTTGGCCCAAGTGCGGGTCATCTGGATGCAGCGTTTGCACCAGTACTCGCCCAGGATGAGCGGCACGCCCTGCGCGGCCGGCGACCTGTTCCAGTAACTGCGCGCTGTGTTCTAACGCGCGAAAATCAGCAGCGTAAAGCCCCCCGTCGGCATTAACGACGACCACCAGCGTGACATGGGGCAGGTGGTGGCCTTTTGCCAGCATCTGGGTACCAACAAGCAAGCATGGTTCGCCTCGCTGAATCTCTTTGAGTATCTGCTCAAAACTCTCTTTTTTACGCGTACTGTCGCGGTCAATTCGATGAACGGTGACGCTTGGGAACAATCCCTGCAATGTCTCTTCCGTTCGTTCGGTGCCGCTGCCCAGGGCGCGCAGGTCGCCGCTGCCACACTCGGGGCAAGCGTCTGGTAGTGCGCGCCGACTATCGCAATGGTGGCAGGCCAAAAGAGCAGGCTGACGGTGCAGCGTCATGCGTGAGTCGCACTGCCCGCACTCAGCGATCCAGCCACAGCTATGGCAAGCCAGCGTTGGCGCGAACCCCCGTCGGTTAATAAAAACCAGCGCCTGCTTGCCTGACGTTAAAGTGTTTTTGATAGCGGTGATGGCGCTGGGCAGAAGCCCGCCTTGGCGTCGCTGATGGCGTAGGTCGATCAACTCAAGCTTGGCTGGCGGGTGCCGACTGGGGCGTTGGGTGAGGCGTAGATGACGGTAGTGGCTGGAAAGCGCTTGCTGCAAACTCTCAAAAGAAGGTGTGGCGCTGCCTAACAGCAGGGGAATATTGTGGTAATGCGCCCTGGCAACGGCTAAGTCCCGAGCGTGATAGCGAAGCCCGTCGTGCTGTTTATAGGAGCCATCATGCTCCTCGTCGACGATAATGGCGCCTGGGTTTTTGAGTGGCGTGAAAATAGCCGAACGGGTGCCGATAATGACTAGCGCGCGGCCATTGGCTGCGGCTTCCCATACATCCAAGCGCTCCAGGTCGGTAAGCCCTGAGTGTAGCGCCACTACCGGTACCCTAAAGCGGCTTTTAAAGCGTGCCAGGGTTTGAGGTGTGAGGCCTATTTCTGGCACCAGTACCAGCGACTGCTTGCCCTTAGCGGCGAGGGCTTCAATTAGCTGAAGGTAGATTTCGGTTTTACCACTACCGGTCACGCCTTCAAGTAGGCAGGGGTGGTAGCTTTCGAGCTTTTCATGCAGCGCGGCAAGTGCCGAGGCCTGCTCTCTGTTTAGCGCAAGTGATGGTGAGGCCAGCAGATTGCCGCCAGCGGGCGGTGTGGCGGTTAGCGTGGTTTCCTGGGCACGGGCGAAGCCCTTTTTTTGCAAGGCTAGCAGCTGTTCACGGGTGAAACCGTGAGCAGTGATGGCTCGACCAGCGAGTCCGTGTGGATGCTGGCGCAGCAGGGCATACAGCTCAGCTTGTTTGGGTGCTCGCTGAAGCGCTAGGTCGTCTCCAGGTGATAGCGGTAGCCACAGGGTTTGTGTTCGTCCTCCTACCGGGTGGCCTTGGCGTAGCCTAGCAGGCATGGCCAGTTGCATCGTGTCGCCTAAGCTGTGCTGATAATAACGCGCAGCGAAATGGCATAGCCACTGCCAGTCGTTGGGCAGGGGAGCGTCATCAAGCACCTCGCTAATGGCGCGCAGCTTCTCATGGGGCAGCTCGCTGCCATTGGCAAGCTCTGCCACCACGCCGACCACTTCTCTGCGGCCAAAGGGGACGCGCACTCTTAGGCCTACCTGCCAGCCACAAGCGGGTGGTTGGCGTATTGGTAAATAGTCAAATAAACGCCGCAGCGGTGATGGTAGAGCGACTTTTAGCACTTGAAAAGATGCTGAGGAAGCGCCTTGAGGGCGTGCCTGGTTAGAAACAGAGTCGGACAATTGGCCTCCGGCGTTTAGTTTGCTAGAATGCGCGGCCGCTCTGAATCTATAGAATGGAGCGGGTAACCGGTTAGCAGTTTTTTCAAACCCGTATGCGGTGCCTGGCAATGGATCAGGTGGCGGCATACAGCTCATGAGGCTCAAGATGAAACAAGGTATCCACCCGAATTACAACACGGTCACCGCTAGCTGTTCTTGCGGTGCAAGCTTCCAGGTTGGTTCTACTTCTGGTCAGGACTTCTCTCTGGACGTGTGCTCCAACTGCCACCCGTTCTACACTGGTAAGCAGAAGCAAGCGACCACTGGTGGCCGTGTAGAACGCTTTAACAAACGTTTCGGCGCTGCCGTTAAGCGCGGCTAATCCTAACGGATTTGCGCTGCTGCAAACACACAATGTGTTTGCAATATAAGCCCACGCTACGGCGTGGGCTTTTTATTCTCAGAAGCACGCTTTTTCCATTCCCTTCTTAACCTGATGGGCCTTTGAGGGCTTATTCTACCAAGTAATGATGCATCCATGGATGCTTCTAGCAGATGCTTTAAGTAGATACTTTTCCACAGCCGCTTCTACACAAGCAGGCCTGTGGAAAAATTTGGTTTTTTTATGATTTTTAATGGAATTTATTTTCATAAATGCCGCATTGCATCAATAAGTAAACCTTTATGGCTGTTGCGCTTATTTATAAGTTGCAGTAAATGGTGTTGAAAAGTTACGAACATGTTGGAAATGGGAATGAAACAACTGTTTTTCTGCAAAGTTTACTACGTGCTTGAGACGCATGAGTTTTTTCTATATTCTGAAGCAACTTTTCTACTTTAGGCTGATTGGACCTTGACCATGATGGATGCAAATAAGCAAGCGGCTTTGGATTATCACGCTAAACCGATTCCCGGTAAGCTATCTGTGGAGTTAACTAAACCCACGGCTACCGCGCGTGATCTGGCGCTGGCGTATAGTCCTGGCGTTGCTGAGCCGGTTCGCGAAATCGCCCGTGAGGCGGAAAATGCGTATCGCTACACTGGTAAAGGAAATCTGGTCGCTGTCATTTCTGACGGAACTGCCATTTTAGGCCTTGGTAACCTTGGTCCGCTGGCCAGTAAGCCGGTTATGGAAGGTAAGGGCGTACTATTTAAGTGCTTCGCAGGCATTAACTCAGTTGATATTGAAGTGGATGCTGAAAGCCCGCAGGCGTTTATCGATACGGTGGCGCGTATTGCGGATACCTGGGGCGGCATTAACCTGGAAGATATCAAAGCCCCCGAGTGCTTTGAAATCGAAAAAGCCTTGATTGATCGTTGCAGTATTCCAGTATTTCATGATGATCAGCATGGTACGGCCATTGTGACCGCTGCCGGTATGCTTAATGCGCTGGATATTGCCAATAAGCGTATTGAAGATGTGAAGATTGTCTGCATGGGCGCGGGGGCAGCGGCAATTGCCTGCATGCGTTTGCTAGTGTCGTGTGGCGCTAATAAAAAGAATTTGGTGATGCTTGATCGTCGCGGTGTTATTCACGCTGATCGCGATGGCATTAACGAGTATAAAGCTGAATTCGCCCGCCATACCAATATGCGCACGCTAGACGATGCCATCGACGGCGCTGATGTGTTTATTGGTCTTTCAGGTCCAGGGCTGCTTTCTGCCGAGCAAGTGAAAAAAATGGCCGCAGACCCGGTTATTTTCGCCTGTACTAACCCTGATCCGGAAATCCACCCAGCTGTGGCCCGCGAGGCACGTCCGGATGTGATCATGGCCACTGGCCGTTCGGATTTTCCTAATCAGGTAAATAACGTATTAGGTTTCCCGTTTATTTTCCGAGGTGCTTTGGATGTTCGAGCGACACGTATCAATGAGGCCATGAAGCTGGCTGCTGTCCACGCTTTGAAAGATCTGGCTCGAGAGCCGGTACCCCAGGAAGTCTTAGACGCCTATGAGCGTACTGAGATGAGTTTTGGGCGTGAGTACATTATCCCGACACCGGTCGACATTCGCCTGCTTGAGCGAGTTTCTTCGGCGGTGGCTCAGGCTGCAGTCGATTCAGGTGTGGCGCGTAAGCCTTATCCGGCGCACTATCCGCTCAAAACGGTTAATGACGTTTACGGCGCGTAAACGGTACTGCGCAGGTTGATGTAACCTCCAACGCCCGCTGATAGCGGGCGTTGGTGTTTTTGCCAGCCGCTTGATTGGTGCGCTTTAGTGCTGTTGCGGGTAACGCACCAGTCCTTCTTGAGCGGTAGATGCCACTAAGCGACCGTCGCGTCGGTAAATATGCCCGCGTGCTAGACCGCGGGCGCCGCCAGCCCAGGGAGAGTCAATCACGTAAAGTAACCAGTCATCCAGGCGAGTATCTTCGTGCAGCCACAGCGCATGGTCTAGGCTGGCGATGCGCAGTTTAGGATCGGTAAACTTGATGCCGTGAGGGATCAACCCGGTTGTTAGTAGGTTGAAATCCGATACGTAGGAAAGCAGGTGGCGATGCAAGGCTGGATCATCGGGCAGCGTTCCGCCCGCTAGGCGAAACCATAGGCACTGGCCTGCAGGCGAGGCATTGTCTGGATTGCCTTTTAAATGCAGAAATTCGATAGGATGACCTGGAAAGCGCGCGTGCTTGACATCCCCGCTGTCGATTAACGCTTCTGGCGTAGGTACGTGTGGCATGGCGCGCTGATGGCTAATGCTCTCTTCGGCGCTTTGAAACGAGGCGCTACAGAAGAAGATCGGGCGCCCTTTTTGAATAGCGGTCACGCGTCGAGTCGTAAAGCTACCGCCATCGCGAATGGTATCTACTTGGTAGACGACCGGGCGATGAGGGTCGCCGGGACGCAGAAAATAGCCATGTTGTGAGTGTGGGCGACGATCTTCGGGCACGGTGCGAGCCGCAGCTGCTAATGCTTGGCCTAATACTTGGCCGCCGTAGAGCTGCGGGAAGCCGAGGTCTTGGCTTTGGCCACGAAATAGCGTCTCTTCAAGTGTTTCCAGCTCTAGTAAGCTTACCAGTAACTTCAGCGCATCGTTCATTCTCGGTATCCTTAGTGCTGTCCGTTTGGCCGCTAATGTTTGCCGAAGTAGCTATGCGGCTATGGCACAATTAAAACGATCGTTTTGCTACCTTAGCGGAGTTTGCCTTGATACGCAGCGACGAATTTTACATGCACCGAGCGCTTGACCAGGCGCACCTTGCCTTTAAAGAGGGCGAGGTGCCGGTGGGAGCCGTAGTGGTGGATGCTTTGGGAACCATTATAGGAGCAGGGCGAAACTCATCGGTAGCTAGCTGCGATCCTAGCGGCCACGCGGAAATTTGCGCGCTGAGAGCAGCGGGACAGCAATTAGCTAACTACCGTTTAGAGGGCTGCACACTCTTTGTGACGCTTGAGCCATGCATGATGTGTGCGGGTGCCATGGTCCATGCCCGTCTAACACGCTTGGTATATGGTGCGGCAGAGCCGCGCACCGGGATGGTCGAATCAAAAGCTAATCTGCTTGCTCAGCCGTGGTTCAATCATCAAGTGGTCGTCACTAGTGGCGTGCTGGCAGCGCCGGCAAAAAAGTTGCTAAAACAGTTTTTTGCTACGAAACGCTAGCCCGCGACTATCGCCAACGAGTGGCGGCGTTGGGAGTAGCCGTCGATCATTATTCCACGGGAGGAATAATATCAAAAAGTAACAGAGGCTCTTCGCTTACCAGCGTTTGTCCCAGCTGAAAAAACTGCTGGCGACTGCGTTCGACGTACTCAATCATCTCGTAGTAGCGGCGAATGTTGCGTACATAGATCACAGGCTCACCGCCGCGTGCATAGCCATGACGAGTTTGGCTATGCCACTCCCGTTGCTGCAGTAAGGGCAGCGCTGCACGGACATCTTGCCAGCTGTCTGGATTGCCACCGCGCATTTCGGCGATGTTGCGGGCATCGTATAGGTGCCCGAGTCCTACGTTATAGGCTGCCATTGCCATGTAAAGCCGGTCATTGCCGACAATGCTTTCTGGCAGACGGTCTTTAATACTACGTAAATAGCGGGCGCCGCCGTCAATGCTCTGAGCAGGATTGGTGCGGTCAGCGACGCCCATCTCGCTGGCGGTTGGGTTGGTGAGCATCATTAGGCCGCGCACCCCGGTGGGAGATACTGCGTTAGGGTCCCAGTGAGATTCCTGATAGCCCACGGCAGCCAGCAGTTTCCAGTCAAACCCCGTGTCTCGAGCCGCCTTTTTGAAAAGCTCGGTATAGGCTGGCAGACGTTCATCAAGGTGGGCTAAAAACGTGCGTGTTCCCACGTACTCCAAATAATCGTCATGGCCAAAGTAACGACTGACCAGTTGCTCCAGCGTGCCATTTTCCTGCAGTTCTTGAAGAAACTGATTGGCAGCTTCCAACAGCCCCAGTCCGCGCCCGCTAGGTACCGCCCAGGCTAATGATAGCGGCTCTCCCAAAAAGAAACCGCGCTCGACGTTAGGAAAAAAAAGCCGATTGAGTCGAAACTGATGATCAAAAATAATCGCAGCATCCAGCGTGCCGTTTTCCACCTGGGCTAATAGTTCTGCTACTTCTAGCTCGTGAGACTCTTTCCAGCTTAAGCTAGGGTAGTCGCGTTGAAGGGCGAGAAGTGCTTGGCTGGTGCCTGCTTCGCTAAGCGTGCCTAACTCTAAGCCAACTAAATTTTTTGGCTCGTCTATGTTGTTCAAGCCGCGACGATAAACCACCAGTGGCTGCATTTGGATAATCGAGCGGGTGTAATGAATGCCGGGTGAATCTGGCAGCAAGGGCAGCGCTGCGGCACCTAGGTCTCCTTGTTCTCGTACGGCAGGTAGCACGCTTTCAGGATGGTGGCTTGTATTGAGATTTAAGCTAACTCCTAAGTGGTCAGCAAACCGATGCATCAGCTCATATTCAAAGCCAGTGGGGCCTTGGCGGCCTTCATAGTAAGTAGTTGGTGTGTTGCGGGTATGAATAGTAATAAAGTCTTTCGCGATGATCTGAGCGAGGTGTTCACCTTGCGGTATCGGTGTGGCACGCGGAATTAACGCTAAGAAAAGCGTAACAATGACTGCAAAATAGGCGCGATAACGCGTTATAAAATGTCGGCAAATCAACGGCAGCATGGCGTCTTGTCGGCATGAAACAAGCTGCCACGATACCCAGCCTGAGAGATGCTGTCACCTTGTTGATTTCGTGTGGACGCCGCTTTCCAGTATCATAGTGCCTATTAGTGTCATTAAAGAGGGCCGCGCTGCGGCCCACTGATTTCCCGCACGAACTCTTCCTGCTTTAGAGGCTCCCAGATATGCTCGAACTGCGAGGCGCACCTGCCCTTTCTGCCTTCCGCCATGAACGGCTGTTAACGGTGTTGCGTGAACGTGTTCCCGAGGTGGAGGCGTTGTCCGCCCATTACGTCCACTTCATAGACCACCGCGAGACACTGGATGATGCTGCCCAGGAGTGTTTGGCCAAGCTGCTTGATTATGGCAGCCATGCGAGCCAAGACATTCCTGACAACGCCCAGCGCTTCCTGGTTGTACCGCGTTTAGGCACTCAGTCGCCATGGTCTTCTAAAGCAACTGATATTGCTCATAACTGTGGGCTGCACCAGATTGATCGCATCGAACGCGGTGTCGATTATCGGGTAGCACTGCGCGGAGCGCCTAGCGCTGAACAGTTAGGCGCAATCAGCGCGCTACTGCACGATCGTATGACGGAGAACGTGCTGTCTGACGTTGCCGATGCGGTCAAGCTGTTTGCTCATCACGCGCCTGCGCCACTGGGCAGTGTCGATATCTTGGAAGGCGGCCGCGACGCGTTGGCGACGGCCAACCGAGAATTAGGGCTGGCGCTTGCCGACGATGAAATCGACTATCTGGTAGCTGCGTTTATTGAGCTAGGTCGCAACCCTAGTGATGTCGAGCTGATGATGTTTGCCCAGGCGAACTCTGAGCACTGCCGCCACAAAATCTTCAACGCGGACTGGGTTATTGATGGTGAGGCCCAGAGCCATTCGCTGTTTAAGATGATTAAGAACACCTTCGCGACCTCGCCGGATAACGTGCTCTCGGCCTATAGCGACAACGCAGCGGTGATCAAAGGTAGCCAAGGGGGGCGCTTCTTCCCCACGCCACTGACTGGCGCTGAGGGAGAGCGGGCTAGCTACGACGCCCACCAAGAGCCTATCCACATTCTGATGAAGGTGGAAACTCACAACCACCCTACAGCGATTGCACCATTCCCAGGCGCGGCGACCGGTTCCGGCGGTGAAATTCGTGATGAGGGGGCGACCGGTATCGGCGGCAAGCCGAAGGCCGGCCTGTCGGGCTTTACCGTATCCAACCTGCGTATCCCCGAGTTCGTACAGCCTTGGGAAGCGTTTGACTACGGCAAACCAGAGCGCATGCAGTCAGCGCTGCAAATTATGCTGGATGGCCCCATCGGTGGTGCAGCGTTTAATAATGAATTTGGTCGGCCCAATCTGACGGGCTACTTCCGTACCTACGAACAGGATACGTTGAGCGACGATGGTATCGAGCGTCGCGGCTTCCACAAGCCGATTATGCTGGCCGGTGGTTATGGCAACATTCGTGCTCACCATGTGCAGAAAGGGGAGATTCCCGTAGGTGGCAAGCTCATCGTGATGGGCGGCCCGGCCATGCTGATCGGTCTGGGTGGTGGTGCAGCGTCTAGCATGGCATCAGGCGAGTCCAGCGCGGACTTGGATTTTGCCTCAGTGCAGCGGGAAAACCCGGAAATTGAGCGTCGCGCCCAGGAGGTCATCGACCGCTGTTGGGCGCTGGGCGATAAAAACCCGATTCGCTTTATTCACGATGTAGGTGCAGGCGGACTGTCCAACGCCTTGCCGGAGCTGGTCAAAGACGGTAACCGCGGTGGCCTGTTTGACCTGCGTGCCGTGCCTAATGCTGAACCGGGTATGAGCCCGCTGGAAATTTGGTGTAACGAAGCCCAAGAGCGTTATGTGCTGGCTGTTGCCCCTGACGACTTAGCTACCTTTGACGCACTGTGCAAGCGTGAGCGTTGTCCCTATGCAGTGGTCGGTGAGGCCATGGAGCATCACCACCTGGAGGTTCGCGACGGCCATTTTGACACCAAGCCGGTCGATCTCCCGATGAGCGTGCTATTTGGCAAGCCGCCGAAGATGACGCGCTCGTTTGAACGTCAGACTCCAGAGCTGTCTGGCGTTATGCTTGATAACCTGGATCTGCGCGAAGCGATGGATCGGGTGTTGCGCCTGCCCACCGTGGCATCGAAGAGTTTTTTGATTACCATTGGCGACCGTTCAATTACCGGCCAAGTCGCCCGTGATCAGATGGTTGGCCCTTGGCAGGTGCCGGTGGCTGATGTGGCCGTGACCACGGCTAGCTTCGACACCCACGCTGGTGAAGCCATGGCGATGGGTGAACGTCCGCCAGTGGCACTGATTAACCCTGCTGCTAGTGCTCGCTTAGCGGTTGCCGAAGCGATTACTAACTTAGCTGCGGCGCCAATTGGCAAACTGTCGGATATTAAGCTTTCAGCGAACTGGATGAGCGCCGCCGACCATCCCGGTGAAAACCAGGCGCTCTATGATGCGGTACACGCCGTGGGTATGGAGCTGTGTCCGGCACTCGGCATTGCCATTCCTGTGGGTAAGGATTCCATGTCAATGCGCACCGCTTGGCAGGAAGGCGACAGTTCGGGCGAAAACAGTGCTGACGAAAAGAGCATCACATCGCCGCTTTCGCTGGTGGTGACGGGGTTCGCGCCAGTGACTGATGCGCTGGCGACGCTGACACCGCAAATCAATCTGGAGCAAGACGAATCAGACCTGATTCTGATCGACCTGGGGAATGGCCAAAACCGCTTAGGTGGTTCTGCACTGGCGCAAGTCTATGGTCAAGTCGGTAATGACTGTCCTGATGTTGATGACCCAGAAGACCTGAAAGCATTTTTCGAGGTCATTCAGGGACTCAACCGCGATGGCAAGCTGCTGGCCTATCATGACCGTAGTGATGGTGGCCTGCTGGTCACGCTGTTGGAAATGGCTTTTGCTGCCCATGCGGGTCTTGAGATTAAGCTGGACTGGCTGATTGATGAGCCGGTAGAGGCTTTCAATGCGCTGTTCTCTGAAGAGCTGGGTGCGGTGATTCAGGTGAGCCGTGAGCACACTGAAGAAGTGCTCACCCAGTTCGCCATGGCAGGTATCGAAACATGCGGTGTTATTGCGCGCCCCCGTTATGACGACCAAGTGCGGGTAACGCTGTTTGAAGAACCGCTGCTGGAAACTACTCGCCAACTGACACAGCGCACCTGGGCAGAAACCAGCTACCGCATGCAGGCACTGCGTGATAACCCAGAGTGCGCCAAGAACGAATTCGATAGCCTGCTGGATGTGCGTGATCCTGGCCTAAGCGCTGCACCTAGCTTTGATATCAACGATGATATTAGCGCGCCGTTTATTAACACGGCCAAGCCCGCTGTTGCTGTACTGCGTGAGCAAGGCGTTAATGGTCAGGTTGAGATGGCATGGGCGTTCCATAAAGCGGGCTTCGACGCTGTGGATGTACACATGAGTGACATCCTGGAAGGACGTGTTTCGCTTGATGAGTTCAAAGGCTTAGTCGCCTGCGGTGGTTTCTCTTACGGTGACGTGCTGGGTGCTGGCGGCGGTTGGGCAAAGTCGGTGTTATTCAATGAGCGTGCCCGTGAACAGTTTGCCAACTTCTTCACCCGTGATGACAGCTTCTCGCTGGGCGTGTGTAATGGTTGTCAGATGCTCTCGCAGCTCAAGACACTGATCCCGGGGGCTGAAAGCTGGCCTGCGTTTGAGCGTAACGAATCTGAGCAGTTTGAAGCACGCGTAGCGATGGTGCGGGTAGAGAAAAGCCCATCGATTCTGCTGGCGGGTATGGAAGGCTCTAAGTTACCGATTGCTGTGGCCCACGGTGAAGGGCGTGCCGAGTTCCGTGATACCGCGCACCTGCGCAGTATGCAGTCCAGCAGCCAGATAGCGCTGCGTTATATCGATAACTACGGTCAAGTAACAACCCGTTACCCGGCTAACCCTAACGGCTCGCCGTCAGGAATCACCGGCCTTACCACACCGGATGGCCGTGTGACCATTATGATGCCTCACCCAGAGCGGGTGACCCGCGCGGTCACCAACTCCTGGCGTCCGGCCGAATGGACTGAGGATGGCGCTTGGCTACGTTTATTCCGTAATGCCCGTGTGTGGCTGGGCTGATATACCCTGTCATGCTAAACAAAAGCGGCCTGCGGGCCGCTTTTTTCCTGTGGTGGAGAAGTGATCTTGGTAGTGGTGGTGATAAAATGAAACGTTTGTTTGAAAATGCCTCGTCTACGCGCCACACTCAGTTCACCGGCGCGTTTATCACCTCATAAGCGCATTACTTCACCAGCACGGCGATCGCCCACCGGTGGCTAGCCAAAGGAATCTTCGGGGGCTCGAATGCATCAACTACTCAATGAACGTGTGACTCTAACGTTTGCTGATCATGTGGCTGAGGTCATGTTGTCGCGACCTAACCACCACAATGGTCTGGATTGGGCCATGATTGATGGTCTGTTGGCAGCCCAACAGTGCCTGACCCAGCTCGCTGGGCTGCGTGCAGTGGTCTTGAGCGGCGATGGTGACAGCTTTTGCGCGGGGCTCGATATGGCGTCGATCATGAGCGAGGCGGAACGGCTGCCCACCCTGCTGGCGCCCGACGAAGCGGGTATCAACCCGGTTCAGCGCTTGGCTCTAGGCTGGCGTGAAGCGGGGGTTCCCGTGGTAGCTGCTTTGCATGGGCATGTCTATGGTGGCGGCCTGCAGATAGCGCTGGGTGCCGATATCCGTATTCTCCACCCCAGCGCAAAATTGGCGCTGCTGGAGATTGATTGGGGCATCATCCCCGATATGGCCATTAGCGTGACGGGAGTGGGGCTACGCCAGGATGTACTTCAGGAGCTGGCGATAAGTGGACGCAGAGTGTCAGGGGAGGAAGCCTATCAGCTGGGCTTGGGTAGCCGTCTAAGCGATACGCCTCAGGGTGCTGCCCGAGAAACCGCCGCGCTCATCGCCTCACGCTCACCTAAAGCCGTCGCTGCGGCTCGTGAACTGTTTGCTCGTGGTCCGGATCTGGCTCCTCGCGATCGACTAGCCCTCGAAGCGCAGCTGCAGCGGCAGCTTTTAGCCGGTGCTGAGCAGCGTGAGGCGGTAAGTGCACGAATGGAGCGTCGCGCCCCGCGTTTCGACTGACATGCCCCAATTCAGCCCTTCCAGCGATCCCTCTTCTGGCTCATCACCCCGTTTACGCCCCTACCAAACGGAGGCGGTAAAGCGCGTGGTGGAGCACTTCCGTGCCGGCAGCGCGCCTGCAGTGGTGGTATTACCCACTGGGAGCGGTAAGTCGTTAGTGATTGCTGAGCTGGCCAGGCTAGCCCGTGGCCGTGTGCTGGTACTGGCCCATGTGCGTGAGCTGGTTGAGCAAAATCATGCCAAGTACCAAGCCTACGGACTTCAGGCAGATATTTTTAGCGCTGGCCTCAAACGTAAAGAGGCCAGCCGACAAGTGGTGTTTGGCTCGGTGCAATCAGTGGTGCGTAATCTAGAGCGCTTCAGTGACGCCAGTTTTACGTTATTAGTGATTGATGAATGCCACCGAGTGTCGCTGGAAAAAGATGCCAGCTATCGCCAAGTGATTGAGCATCTTCAGCGTCAGAATCCGCAGCTAAAGATTCTCGGTTTAACCGCCACGCCGTATAGGTTAGGGCAGGGGTTTATCTACCACCGCCATCACCACGGCATGGTACGCGGCGATGAAGCGTGCTTCTTTGCCGACTGCGTCTTTGAGCAGCCGCTACGATTGATGGTGAAACAAGGTTTTTTGGCGGCGCCTAAACGGCTAGATATGGCCATTGAAGGCTACGATTTTTCCGCCTTGGCCCCTGCCTCTAGCGGTTGGTTTCGTGAGGAAGAGCTCAATCGCGTTGTTGCTGGTAGCCGTGCTACGCCAAGGATTATTCAGCAGGTGGTTGAGTACGCTGAAGAACGCCAAGGGGTGATGATTTTTGCCGCAACGGTCGCGCATGCTGAAGAAGTTGTCAGCTACTTACCCGCGGACCAAGCGGCGCTGATTACCGGTGCGACGGCCTCCCAAGAGCGCACCTCTCTGATTGAGGCGTTCAAGGCGCGTAAGCTTAAGTTTCTAGTTAATGTGGCCGTGCTAACCACAGGGTTCGACGCGCCTCATGTGGATTTAATCGCTATTCTGCGGCCCACGGAATCTGTGAGCCTTTACCAGCAGATTGTTGGTCGAGGGCTGCGTTTATCACCGGATAAAACCAACTGCCTAGTGTTGGATTTTGCAGGCAACCCCTGGGATCTTTATGCGCCAGAAGTAGGTGAGCCAAAACCAGACAGCGACAGCGAACCGGTCCAGGTTGAGTGCCCCGCGTGTGGCCATGCCAACCTGTTCTGGGGTAAGCGTGATGGAGAGCTGGTGATTGAGCATTTTGGCCGCCGCTGCCAGGGGCTGGTAGACAACCCCAATCCGCCCACTAAGCCGGGCAAGAGTAAGCAGGGCATCTATCAAAAACAGTGCGATTTTCGTTTTCGCTTTAAAGTTTGTGAGCAGTGTGGCGCTGAGAATGATATTGCCGCTCGCCGATGTCATGGTTGTGAGCAACTGCTGGTGGATGCCGACGATAAGCTCAAAGACGCACTCAAATTAAAAGATGCCAAAGTGCTGCGAGTCAGCGGTATGCAGTTAGAGGCCACGACCAATGGGCGGGGGCTGCCACGTCTAAAAGTGACCTATTACGATGAAGATGGCGCGAACTTGGCAGAGTGGTTTGCGCTGGAAACGCCTGCTCAGCGGCGGGCATTTTATGCTGTTTTTTTACGTAACCATCTGCGTGCGCCAGGCGCTAAGTGGCAGCCTGTTTCGCCGGTCGAAGTGGTCGAAGAGCAGCGCCGCCTGCGCCATCCCGATTTTGTTGTGGGGCGTAAAATCGGACGGCACTGGCAGCTTCGCGATAAGCTGTTTGACTACCAAGGGCGTTATCGCAAGGCGGCTGAGGCAGGCTAGCAATACCTCGATAGGTGACACGCTGTTACACTGGCGAGCATAGCCATTTAACTAACCATGGGCGCTCAGCTAACCATGGATGTTTAACTAACAAGGAACACGCCCCGCGTGAGCGAGACGCCAAACGCCCCTGTTGATCACGAACTTATTGAGCCAACTGCCGAACCGGTAGCGCAAGCGCTTGGGCGCCTGTTTGATGAGCCCATCATGCAGTTGCCGGAGGATCTCTATATACCGCCAGAGGCGCTGCGCGTGTTTCTAGAGGCCTTCGAAGGGCCGCTTGATCTGCTGCTCTATCTTATCCGCCGTCAGAACCTGGACATTTTGACGATCAATGTGGCGACCATTACTCATCAATACATTGAGTATGTGGAACTGATGAAAGCTATGGAGATAGAGCTGGCCGGAGAGTACTTATTAATGGCGGCTATGCTGGCGGAAATTAAATCCCGCACACTACTGCCGCGCCCACCGAAGGCAGAAGGCGAAGAGGAAGAAGATCCCAGGGCTGAGCTGATTCGCCGTCTGCAAGAGTATGAGCGCTTAAAGGAAGCCGCCGAAACGTTGGACACGCTGCCTCGAGTAGGGCGTGACTGGTTTAGTGTACAGGCGGGCCTGCCCCCGTTAGAGGCGCGGATAATTCATCCCGATGTTGGATTGGATGAGCTGCTTGGGGCGCTGTCGGATATTCTGAAACGCGCTGAGTTGGCGCAAGCTCACCAAATCAGCCGCGAGGTGCTCTCTACCCGCGAACGCATGCTGAAAATTATGGAGCAGTTAAGTCACGATGGGGACCATCAGCGCTATACCCCGTTTGAAGCATTGTTTACGCTGGAGGAAGGGCGCGCCGGAGTAGTGGTGACGTTTATGGCCATTTTAGAGTTAGCCAAAGAAGCCATGATCGAAATTGTACAGAACGCGCCATTGTCGCCCATTCATGTGCGTGCGCGACGTGCAGCCCTCACAGATGGAGAGGAGAGCGCATTTGAAGAGGCTGACTCAGACGATGGCGCCTCAGAGTCTGCATTTGAGGAATCTGCATTTGAGCCTGACGAGGAGTCGCCGTGAGAGACACCACGTTAGACGATATTATTGAAGCGGCATTACTGGCCGCTGGCGAGCCGCTTTCTTTAGAGCGGCTTGAAACGCTGTTTTTAGCAGACGAGTGCCCGTCTAAAAAAGCGCTGCGCGATACCTTGTCCCGCCTTGTCCTGCGCCATGAAGAAGGAGCGCTGGAGCTAGTAGAGACCGCGTCAGGATTCCAGTTGCGTATTCGCCCGCGGCTCTCTCATTGGGTGTCGCGACTATGGGACGAGCGGCCACAGCGCTACTCCCGGGCACTGTTGGAAACACTGGCGCTGATTGCCTATCGCCAGCCGGTGACGCGGGGAGATATCGAAGACGTGCGCGGTGTGAGTGTTAGTAGCTCTATTATCCGCACGCTAATGGAGCGAGGGTGGATTCGCGTGGTAGGCCATCGAGATGTGCCTGGGCGACCAGCCGTTTATGCCACCACCCGCAGCTTTTTAGATGATTTTGGCTTGAAAACCTTGGATGCATTGCCGCCGATGCATGAACTGGTCAATGCCGATGAAAGCGATACGGTTATTGAGCAAGATGAAACGCAGCCAGCACTGGACGAAATGCCTGAAACCGTGCAGGATGCGCCACCCCAGAGTGAAGAGATAGCTTCAGCTGAGATTGTTGCAGCAGAGATAGCTGATAAACACGCCGAGACGGCGTTAACCCAGCCGCTGAGTTTTGCCGATTTAGAGGCTCGCTTAGCGGCACGTGCGCAGCGTAACGATGATGATGCGCGCACGCAGACTAACGATGTGAGGTCAGACGACCATGAGTCAGAGTAATAACACCACGCCCCCCGCCAGTGAAAAGCTGCAAAAAGTACTGGCCCGGGCAGGGCTAGGGTCACGCCGTGAAATGGAAACTGCCATTTCCGATGGTCGGGTAAAGGTTAATAGCCAGGTAGCCAAGTTAGGCGACCGAGTAGAAGCCCGCGATAAGGTCAGTTTTGATGATCGCCCGGTGTCGCTGCGCCCCGAAGAGGAAGTGCCGCGTCGTGTGATTATGTACAACAAGCCGGAAGGAGAGTTGTGCACGCGTAAAGACCCAGAAGGGCGGCGCACGGTGTTTGAACGTCTCCCGCGCCTGAAAGGCGAGCGCTGGGTTGCCATTGGTCGTTTGGATATTAACACTAGCGGCCTGTTGCTATTCACCACAGACGGTGAGCTTGCAAACCGACTAATGCACCCTTCGACCCAGGTCGAGCGAGAGTACGCGGTTCGCGTGATGGGTGAGGTCAAGCGCGAGCATATTGTCGCCATGGTTGATGGCGTTATGCTAGAAGATGGTCCAGCGCGCTTTACTGATGTACAAGAATTTGGCGGCGAAGGCATTAATACCTGGTTTCACGTGGTGATTTTAGAAGGTCGTAACCGCGAAGTACGCCGCCTGTGGGAATCTCAGGGGCTAACGGTTAGCCGTCTGAAGCGGGTGCGCTACGGCAACATCTTCCTTGATAAGCGCGCTAAAGCAGGCGAATGGGTTGAGCTCTCCCAAGATGAGGTCGACGACCTAGCTACGTTAGCAAATCTAGAAACTCGCAAGGTGCCTGCACTAACACCCGATGAGAAAAACCGCTGGAGCCGTGATAAACACAAACGCCGCCCGGTTCAAGCTATGCGCAAGCCTAAGCGTCGCTAATAACGATCAACACCATCGGCACTATAACGAGTAGTGCCTCTCTGGTAATTCGATGAGGGTCTCCGTAGGCATCAATGTCTTCGGGACCCTTTTGTGTTTTCAGCCACTGTGTTACTAGCAATGCCCAGTGGTGTGGCCCCGTTCCTGTGCTGCTTTTTTGCCACCTACGTTACCGAGTTGTGATTAAGCCCAAGCGGTGGGCATATATTTCCTCTCTTTGATCAATGTTGATTCTCTAATGCCTCTGAACTTCATCAAGTGAGAAAGATTTACTGCAAGGTGGATTTATCGCACCAGAGATGCGGCGATTTAATGCCGTATCTACAATCAATAAAAGTAATGCGCTGACAGGTCAAACGGTAATAATTGGGAGCTGTGAGGTGGCCCGTCTGCTCAATAAGAATACTAGTTGGGGCTCTTTTTACTTAACACCGAAAGGTGGTAATTGGTTGAAAGAGATATGATTTTGACGCAATGGGACGTCTATATTAACCACAGCGCTAGTACTACAGGTGGGCTCTCTTTGACAGCATGATGTTATAGCAGTTGTGGAAGGTATTGTTGTAAAGCAATGCGTGTATATAGAAGGTGATGTTGAGTTAAAAATTGTAGCGTAATTCTAAAGTTGATTAGCCGTCAGCCGAAGCCTTGTCATCCATATTAATTTAATCGTTATGGTTGAAGGAGGCTTGGTTTTACCTGAGTTTAAAGACAGCAGTAACGAGAAAGGTAAAGTACCAAATGGTTTTGAAACCCTTGGCGAGGTGCTGGTAGCGGGCTCTGAGTTGCAGAATCCACTTTAGACGAGCTTAATTAAAATACAGATGTGACTTGATTAAGGCTTTAACGTTGGCATTATTACCAAAGAACCGAGTCCGAAGGGCTTGTACGTTTTTTAGATAAAGATAGCCCAATATTGGCACGCAGTTTTTTGCAATCGATGCGGCCACTCTTAGTGGTATTGATGGCTAAATACTGGAATAGATGCTGCAAGGAAAGCCGTCATGTCACTCAAGTGATCATCGCGACATGGAATGAAGCTAACTATGAGAAACCTCAGTGCTGACAAACTTAAAAATAAGACTCCCTACGTAGCATGGGCATTGGCTGCCAGTTTTTTGTCATGGGGCGGGATTAACACGACGTGGGCGCAGGTGAGTGACCCGTCGACATTGGAGGGTAACACTAATCAGCCAGTGCAAGAGGCTCGACAGCTAACCATGCAAGCCGCGGTGCAACAAGCGGTTAACTGGTACCCTTCTATTGCGGAAACATTGGGACGCTTATATCAGCAAAATGAGCAGGTAGCGGTGGCGCGTTCAGGAGCTCTTCCACAGGTCAATGCAGGGCTATCATCAGAGTACAGAACATCCAGTAGCCAAACGGAAGAGGCGTTTAATATTACTGCCTCCCAGATGCTCTATGACTTTGGCAAAGTTGAAAATAAGGTAAAAGCCGAATTATTTGGAGTAGAGCGCGATCAGGCAAGAGTTCTATTGGCAATTGATCAGCTAGCGCTTGAAGTCGCTCAAGCGGTGATTGATATTCAGCGATTTGAAGCTTTGCTAGCGATTGCAGATGATCAAATTAACAGTGTCACCGATATACAGTTGTTAGCGGAAAGACGTTCAGAACTTGGCGCTAGTACACGCTCTGATGAGGTGCAGGCGCAGTCAAGGGTGGAAGCGGCTAGAGCAATACGTGAGCAGTACCAGTCACAGTTGACGATTAGTCAAAATAACTTAAGTCGGCTTATCGGAGCGCAAGGGCCAGTTAGCGTTGCGGACACACTTCCTGATGGCCTGTTACAAGTATGTAAGGCAGCTTCTGATCAGTTTCATAATGTACCGGAAATCATGGTGGCTGATGCCCAGCGCGAAGAAGCACGAGCACAAATTGCTCGGCGTGAGGCAGATTTTTACCCAACGATCTCCGCAGAAGCAGGCTTTAATCAATTTATTAACCAGATCGGCAACAATGATGATACAGATGTATCGCTGCGGTTTAATGTATCCAGCAGCCTATATCAAGGTGGAGCCACCCTTGCGCAACGGCGATCTGCTGACTATGTACTGCAAGCACTAGAGGCATCAAAAGATAATATTTTAATTGAGTTACAAAGAAGAGTGCAGGATGCCCAGGAACAAGCTCGTAGTGCTATGAGCCAAATTGATATTCTAAGAAAAAGAGTAGAGGACATGGCGATCACTCAGGAGCTATATCGACAACAGTATTTATCACTTGGGACGCGTTCATTGCTTGACTTGTTGAACGCAGAGGAAGAAATACAGCAGGCTAGGATTAATATGGAGAGTGCGCGTTACGATATGTATGCGGTTCAACTTGACTGCCTTTATGCATCTTCAGGTTTTCGCGATATGTTTGAAATAAGTAATGAAACTGTTCAAGGTGTTAGTTTATCTCCGTTGTAGTTGCGCTCGCCTCTTGTTCATGACTTTTCTTTGAGTGCTCTCCGTGAGGCTTTTATGTGTTTACGAGATGCGCTTTTTTCTCGCACAACTGTCTACTATGATTTAATTATAAAATATAAGGTGTATAAATATGCCAAATGAAGAATCAGTAGAGCATGGTGGGGCTCAAAACGCCATATTTGATCATTGGATAGAGGCAATAGCAATGGTCGCCCGCCACTATCGATTAGACTACTCTGCTGAAAACGCTAAAATTCGTTCAGCTTGGAGCCAAGGTTGGAGCCAAGGGGCGGCGCTTTCAGATGCGCTTCGTGGTATTGCTCATCAATTGGGCATGACACTGACGATTGAGCCTTACAATAAAAAATTAATGACGCCCTGGCGGTTGCCCATTGTTGTGCAGTTTGACAATGGCCAGCTTGCCGTTATTGAAACAATAAGCAGTCAGAATGAAGTTGGACTGGTTTATTGTGGTGATGGGGGAATAAAAAGTAGGCTTGATATAAGTGTTCTTGAACAGCACGCTGTAGGTCTTTATATGGCTCGGCCAGCACGTTCGGTGCCTGATTCACGAGTCGATGAATACATAAAGCCTTATCATAAGCACTGGTTAAGAAAAATTGTTCTGCGGGATTGGAAACCGTATGGACACATTATGTTGGCCGCTTTACTCTCTAATATTCTAGCGCTAGCTGGAATTGTATTTACGCGGCAAGTTTATGATCGTGTGATACCCGCTGAATCCTACTCAACACTTTATGTGTTATTTAGTGGCGTTGTGATTGCACTGATCTTTGACTTTATTTTGAGAAGGGTAAGGGTTCGGGTAACAGATCTACTGGGCAAACGTGCTGATTTACGCATGTCTGATAAAGTATATGGTCATGCGCTAAGAATTAAAAACTCAGAAAGACCGACGTCAACAGGCACATTTATATCGCAAATTCGCGAGTTAGAACGCGTTAGAGAGCTAATGACGTCAACGACGGTTACTGCGTTTTCAGATATGCCCTTTTTTATCCTTTTCTGTTTTGTTTTTTGGTATATCTCCGGCTCTTTAGTGTTAGTGCCAGTGGTGGCGGTGATGCTCATGCTGTTGCCCGCTATTTTGATACAGGGGAAACTAAAGAAATTAGCTACTGAGTCAATGCGAGAGTCGTCGCTGCGTAATGCAATGTTAGTTGAGTCTATACAAGGTATGGATGATATAAAATCGCTACAGGCTGAACCTAGGTTTCAAGGCCAGTGGAATCATTATACGTCCGAAGTTGCCGACTCAAGTCTTAGGCTAAGATACATTACCAACACATTAAGTGTCTGGAGCCAAACCATTATCACAGGGGTGTTTGCAACGGTTGTTCTGGTTGGGGCTCCAATGGTGATGTCTGGTGACCTAACAAGCGGTACGTTGATAGCGGCTTCTATTCTATCGTCCAGAATGTTGTCGCCAATGACAGGTTTGACGCAAGTGCTTAGCAAATGGCAACAAGCCAAGGTGGCTGCTGAAGGTCTTGATAAATTAATGCAGCGTTCGACGGACTATCCTGAAACAGAAAAAAGTGTTCATCGTCCAGTTATCAACGGTGATTATCTATTTAGCGATACAACGTTTAAATACAGTGCCGACGCTAAAACGCCATCACTTAAGATTGAGCAGCTACAAATAAAACGGGGTGAGAAAGTGGCTGTTTTAGGACGTAATGGTGCGGGTAAGTCGACGCTGTTACAGGCGTGTTCGGGGATGTTGGAGTCTTCGGAGGGTGAAGTAACGCTTGATGGCATTCGCCTTTCACACATTGACCCTGCTGATGTTCGGCGTGATGTGGCTTTCCTTAGCCAGAACGCAAGGTTATTTCACGGCACTATCCGTGAAAACCTATTGATGGCTAAACCCATGGCATCCGACCAGGACTTGATCGAGGTGTTGGAAATGTCAGGTGCCCAAGGTTTCATTCGCAAGCTTGCAGATGGGCTCGACCACGTTATTTTAGAAGGTGGCAGCGGCCTTTCTGGAGGGCAGAAACAGGCACTATTGTTAGCCCGTTGCTTTCTTCGCCAGCCCAATGTTTTGCTGCTTGATGAGCCTACCGCGTCACTGGATGACAGTTCAGAGAAACATATCATTCAATCACTAGCTGCATTCGCGGCTAATAAAACCTTAGTGGTCTCCACGCATCGCATGGCCTTATTGAGCTTAGTGGAGCGTATTATCGTGGTTGATAATGGCCGTATTGTGATGGACGGTAAAAAAGCTGACGTGCTCGCTAAACTTAAACGTAACCCTACGACTGTTAAACGTGGTGTAAATTCGTCGCAAAACCTGCATCGGAAAGGTGGGGAGGGGGCATCATGAGTCAGTCAAACAATCGTAAAGCAGATTCGAAAAGGTTGCTTTTTCTTGATTTTGAACAAGATAGGCAACGCCTGGATCAACATTCCGATGATGCTAAAACGACCCGTTCGGTGCGTATTATTTGGTGGGTATTAGCTTGCTTCTTGAGCTTTGCTGTCTGGGCCTACTTCGCAGAGCTGGTCGAAGTGGCTTCCGGCGAGGGCAAGGTGATTCCCTCTTCACGCGAACAAATTGTGCAGTCGCTTGAAGGGGGGATCGTGACCCAGCTAAACGTGCGAGAAGGAGATATTGTTGAAGCTGGGCAAGTGCTGGCTCAACTAGATCCAACCCAGTCTCAATCTATCGTTGAAGAAACAGCAGCTAGATACAGAGCGGCCTTAGCACGGGCAAGCAGACTGGAGGCTGAGGTAAATGAAGAGCCTCTTACTTTTCCAGAAGAACTAGATAATTATTCAGGTTTAGTGGCCGGAGAGCGGTCACTGTACGCAACAAGAACCAATGCACTAGAGAGTTCGCTTTCAGGTATCGAAGATACGTTAGCAATAGTGCGAGAAGAGTTAGGGCTAACAAGATCACTCGCTCAGGTGGGGGCAGCAAGTAACGTGGAAGTGCTCAGGCTACGCCGCCAGGAAGCTGAGTTGGAGCTCCAAGCTGCCGATGTCCGATCAGAGTACTTTGTGTTGGCTAGGGAAGAACTTGCTGAGGCTCGCGCTGACATAGAAGCTTTTTCTTCTGTGATCATGGGGCGCTCGGATACGCTTTCCCGGCTTACTATGCTTTCTCCAGTAAGGGGGGTGGTAAAAGATGTGGAGGTAACAACCAGGGGAGGGGTGATTCCACCTAATGGTCGGTTAATGACTATTGTGCCTTTGGATGATCAATTACTGATCGAAGCACGTATCTCGCCACGAGATATCGCGTTTATTCATCCTGGGCAGATGGCTAACATTAAAATAACGGCTTATGACCATAGTACTTATGGTGGCATGGAAGGTGAGGTTGTGACGATTTCACCGGATACGGTACAGGATGAAGCCGACCCTAATATTTTTTACTACCGTGTGTTTGTACGAACAGAGAAGGATTCGTTAGAAAATGATATAGGCACAACATTTGATATTGTGCCTGGTATGGTGGCGACAGTGGATATACGCACGGGCAGTAAAACTGTCTTTGATTACTTGGTAAAACCACTGAATCGCGCACAGAACGCGATGCGAGAAAGATAACAGGTAGTATGTGTCGCGAGCAGTGAATACTGCAATAAGTGGTGGCGAATTTTGGATGATTGTCACCATTTTTTTCACTGTTTCTTAAGTTATCTTTAGTAAAAATTCATCGATAAGCTTCTTTGACTGAGAGTTATTGGTGTCAATCTTCCTCCCTTTCCTCATTAACTGCTTAATTTTCTCCTTGCCTACTGGAGAAAATCATTAGGGCTGGCACAGTAGATCGTTCTAGTAGCACTGCTACTTAAATACGTCAATTTGGCACTGCTCAAAAAGTGTAGTGGCATAAGTGGCGCGTATTATTAATGTGATCTAATTTTATTGAGTTTAGTAATGAATAATAAATTAGGTTACGTCGTCGGGGCCGAGTTGCTGACATGTTCGACGCAGGTGAGGCTTTTCGCAAACAGGCTACTGCTAATGGTTAGCACGGTTTGAATGTTGGTGGGGGCTCTTCAAATCGTTTCAGTAGCTATGACGTATAAGGTAAAAGCTATGAAACAATGCACTAAGCCAAGAACTGTAATACCGGTGGTTGGAATTATTTTAGCGGTAAACAGCAGCGCCATTTGCTCTGCTTATGCAGAAGGGTTCCCAGATGTTAGAGCATCTCCCGAAGGATTAGGTGAGTCGTTTCTACGAAGCGGTACTTTTATGCCACTCAATAACTTACGAAAAGTAAACGCTGGTGCAGGCAGGTTAACTCAACAAGATGTAAAGAGCCTTCTTGGCCCACCCAGTAGCCCTTCAGCCGTGGACCAAGAAGAAGATAGCTGGATATACAACATTAATTTGCCTCTACATGGTGAAAGCTATCTTGTATGCCAGTATCAGATGTCATTTTCCCAGCAAGTACTTACATCTTCAGAATGGCGGCGGCCACAGTGTGAGCGCTTTTTCGCAGAACTCTCAACCCCAGTTCAGCCTCAAGAAGTCAGCTTCTCAACTGATTTTTTATTTGGGTTTGATAGCTATGCCATTTCTTCGCAAGACCGATCAGAACTTCAGCGAGCCATTCAAAGCATCCAGGCGGAGTTTCAAACTCCCACCACCATAGTGACAGGGCATACTGATCGAATTGGTTCAGCAGAATATAACTTGCGCCTTTCTGAACATCGAGCAAAAGCGGTAGCCGATGCTTTAGTGGAAGGAGGGGGCAGTCCCCACAATATTCGTTATACCGGCATGGGACAGAGCGACCCTTTGGTGAGCTGCCAAAACATCGTGGGTGCTGCATTAAAAGAGTGCTTGGCGCCTAACCGCCGCGTTGAGATTTTATTACAGGAAAGTATTTGAAGCTGAGAGTGGCTAGCTCTCACAAGCTTACTAAATGACTTAATTAAAAGGAGAGCCAAATCAAACAATAACAAAGTTTTTAACTTTGATAGTTCTTTTCAGCCTTGGGAATCTTCGGGCCAGGATGCATCAGTGTTCTACAGGATGTTGAGAAAAATGAATTTTTCAAGGTATTCCTTTGGAAGTAACACGAAAATAGGTGAAGCATGGACAATGCACTCATTGTCATTACCCCTAAAGTGGGTGGTGATTCGGTTGAAGTACCAAGAGGCAGTGTTGTTGATTTGCAGGAACCGAGCGTCGTTACGATTTCTGTAGGACCTGAAGAAACTGCTGCTTTTGATCGGTCTGGAATGGATCTGATTATCACCCTGAAGTCTGGTGAGCAGATTGTCATCGCTGGATTTTTTAATGCCCCGGAGGGGGAACGCTCGGAATTGCTTCTCAAGGATTCCGAAGAGGTAATTTGGTGGGGGCAATACGAGATACCTTGGTCTGGATTTGCGTTCTCTGAGACCCTAGTGGCAGCAGGTGGGCAAGTGCAAGATAGTAGCTCCCCAACTTTGGCAGCTGCATTAGGAATGCTTGGTTTAGTTGGCATTGCTGCAGCTGGCTCCTCTTCGTCTTCTTCAAACAGCGACTCTGATTCTGACGCGGATTCCGACGCGGATGCTGATGGCGACTCAGATTCCGATGGCGACTCGGATGCTGATAGCGACTCTGATTCTGATAGCGACTCAGACTCAGACTCTGATGCCGACGCAGATGCGGATGCGGATGCCGATGCAGACGCTGACGCTGACGCTGACGCAGATGCTGATGGCGACTCGGATGCTGATGGCGACTCGGACTCTGATAGCGACTCGGATTCTGATGGCGACTCTGATTCTGATGGCGACTCTGATTCTGATAGCGACTCGGACTCCGACGCCGATGCCGATGCCGACGCAGATGCTGATGCGGATGCTGACGCCGACGCTGACGCGGATGCGGATGCGGATGCTGATGCTGATGCGGACGCCGACGCCGACGCCGACGCCGATGCAGATACTGACGCTGACGCTGACGCTGACGCTGACGCTGATGCAGACGCGGATGCTGATGCTGATGCTGATGCGGACGCCGACGCCGACGCCGACGCCGACGCCGACGCCGATGCAGACGCAGATGCAGATGCAGACGCAGATGCCGATGCCGATGCAGATACTGACGCTGACGCTGATGCCGATGCCGACGCCGACGCCGACGCCGACGCCGACGCGGATGCTGATGCGGACGCCGATGCAGATACTGACGCAGATGCAGATGCAGATGCAGATGCAGATGCAGATGCAGATGCAGATGCAGATGCAGATGCAGATGCAGATGCAGATGCGGACGCCGATGCAGATGCGGACGCCGATGCAGACGCTGATGCAGACGCAGACGCAGACGCTGATGCAGACGCCGATGCAGACGCCGATGCGGATGCCGATGCTGATGCTGATGCTGATGCAGACGCAGACGCAGACGCAGACGCAGACGCCGATGCGGATGCGGATGCGGATGCGGATGCCGACGCAGATGCCGATGCTGACGCAGACGCAGACGCAGACGCAGACGCAGACGCAGACGCCGATGCCGATGCCGATGCCGATGCCGATGCCGATGCTGACGCAGACGCAGATGCCGACGCGGACGCCGATGCGGACGCTGACGCTGATTTCGAACTAGTCAATATCGATATTGCTGCGAATCTAGAGCGTGAAATCAGCTATGAGCCTGAAGAAACGCCGGATACTGGTAGCGATAGCCAGTCCGACTTGCTTGGTATCGATCTTCTAGGTGGACTCGCCAACCTGGATATTGGCTCTGGTGACCACCCGCTGGTCGAGTTTAGTCTGGATGAAAATACCAACGAGACCACGTTCAACATCGATATCTCTGGAGCTCTTGAGGTCGGTGTACTGGACGACTATGTTCTGATCGTTGAAAGCTTTGAGAACGGGGAGTGGGCACGTGTTGAGGATGGTGAGAATAATCTCGACGAAGGACTGCTTTCACTTAGTCTGCTTGGTTTGGGTGGTACTTCTGGGCAGGTGACTCTGGAAAATCTGGATGCGGGCGACTATCGCGCCACTCTGGTTCCCGACCCAAGCTTGATCAATGTTGGTGTGGCCATCACGCGTGACCTTGACGTTACCGCTACCGACTTGCTGGAAATTGAGGACATCACTGTTGGTGAGGGTGCGGAAGGCAACTTTATTGATGAGGCCGCCAGCGGTGATACCGGCAATCTGGAAATTCAGTCCATCACTTTCAATGGTACTGAGTTCACGCCAGTGAATGCTGAGATAGAAGTCGTTGGTGAATATGGCACTTTGGTCATAAATACCGACGGTTCTTACACATATACGCCGGATGCAGAGGCGGGTAGCTCAGGTGTGGACAGCTTCACAGTGGACGTCGTGGATACTGTAACTAACGAAGTGAAGTCCGCGAATATCAACGCTGAAGTGGCCCTAGTCGATGTGCCAGGCGAAGGGGATGCAGACGCCGATTTAGACGCACCGGATGCGCCTACCGCCGAGTTCAACGCTGACGGCGATATGGTCACCGGTGACGCCGAGCCGAGCAGCACGGTCACGGTGTATGACGAAAACGGTGAAGAGATAGGTACGGCGATTGCCGATGCGGAAACCGGCAGCTATAGCGTGGAGCTTGATCCGGCCCTGGCCGACGGTGAAGAGGTAACGGTGACGGCCACGGATGGTTCAGGCAACGAGTCCGAGCCAACCACTGTGACCGCACCGGATACCACCGCACCGAATGCACCTACCGCCGAGTTCAATGCTGACGGCGATATGGTCACCGGTGACGCCGAGCCGGGCAGCACGGTCACGGTGTATGACGAAGATGACAACGTGCTGGGTACCGCCACCGCCGATGGAACCGACGGCAGTTATAGCATCACTCTGGATCCGGCCTTGGCCGACGGCGAAGAGGTAACGGTGACGGCCACTGATGGTTCAGGCAACGAATCCGAGCCAACCACCGCGATCGCACCGGATGCCACCGCACCGGATGCGCCTACCGCCGAGTTCAACGCTGACGGCGATATGGTCACCGGTGACGCCGAACCGGGCAGCACGGTCACGGTGTATGACGGAGATGACAACGTGCTGGGTACCACCATCGCCGATGCAGAAACCGGCAGCTATAGCGTGGAACTTGATCCGGCCCTGGCCGACGGTGAAGAGGTAACGGTGACGGCCACGGATGGTTCAGGTAACGAGTCCGAGCCAACCACTGCGACCGCACCGGATACCACCGCTCCGGATGCACCGACCGCCGAGTTCAACGCTGATGGCGATACGGTCACCGGCGACGCCGAACCGGGCAGCACGGTCACGGTGTATGACGGAGATGACAACGTGCTGGGTACCGCCACCGCCGATGCAGAAACTGGCAGCTATAGCGTGGAACTTGATCCGGCCCTGGCCGACGGTGAAGAGGTAACGGTGACGGCCACGGATGGTTCAGGCAACGAGTCCGAGCCAACCACTGCGACCGCACCGGATACCACCGCTCCGGATGCGCCTACTGCCGAGTTCAACGCTGACGGCGATATGGTCACCGGTGACGCCGAGCCGAGCAGCACGGTCACGGTATATGACGGAGATGACAACGTGCTGGGTACCGCCACCGCCGATGCGGAAACCGGCAGCTATAGCGTGGAACTTGATCCGGCCCTGGCCGACGGTGAAGAGGTAACGGTGACGTCCACTGATGGTTCAGGTAACGAATCCGAGCCAACCACTACGACCGCACCGGATGCCACCGCACCAAGCCTGCCGGGCGTGACCATTGGCAATGGTGATGCCTTCCTTACCACCGATGATCTTGATGAGGATGGCAATGTCGAAGTCACCATCGACCTGACCGACACCAACGCCGAGATCGGTGACACTCTGACCGTCAATGGTGTGGAAACCACCTTGACAGAGGAGCACATCAACGCTGAGGAAGTAGTGACCGAGGTTGAAGCGCCGGAGGGTGGTGGGACCCTGGAAGTCACGGCCCACTTGGCCGATTCTGTGGGCAACGTATCCGACCCCGGTACTGCCAGTGCCACAGCGCTAATAGATGGTGAGGCAACCGCTAATCTAGGCAACCAGACCAGCCTGGACTACACGCCGGATAGTACCTCTGAGGTGCAGGTTATCGATCTGCTGGATAGCTTCCCAGAAGATGCGGGCACCACCGTGATTGTTGGAAACAATGAGGACTTCAACGCCTTCTCTGGGGATCTGGAGGTCGAGGTCAGTCAGGTTGGGCTATTGGCAGTGGCCGGTGCCTTCCGTGTCGATGTCTACGATGCAGGCGGTAATCTCGTGCACACCGCAGCCACCGCGGACAGTCCCTTGGTCGGTGATGTGGCCGGCCTGGGTATATTGGGGCTAACGGATGACGGAGCGCTAACCACAACGGTGACCGGGCTGGAACCTGGGCAGTATCAGGTTATTGTGCGCAGCGATGAGAGTGCATTGAACCAACTGGTCGGCGATCTCACTCTGTCGGAGTTGGGCGATAGCGGTGTTGTGCTGGGTGAAGAAAACCAAGCGGTGGTGCTGGATGCTGTGCGGGATGGCCTGAATGGCACTGTTCCTGTTCTTGACCTTCTGAGCCTTGGCTTAGGCGATATCGTCGTCGATTTAATACTTGAGCCAGTGCTGAACACTTCGACGGAGCTCGGGGCTGGAGAGCTGGTCGATGTTATCGTCGAGGGTTTGAACGACCTTGGTTTGACCTACCTGGTCGATGATGTGCTCGATGCGGTTGCCGATGCCTTGCTCACCGAGACCCTGACGCTGCTCGAGCAGACTGAAATTACCACTACGCTGACCGAGCACGGCCTGGAGGGCGACGGTATCGCTGAAGGCACCGTGGACACGGGGGCTGGGGTCGTTGGCAGTGTGATAACGGAAGTCGCCAATAGCAGCGGGCAAACCGTGCAATTGGAGGCTGGCACGGCAACCATTGCGGGGCTCTACGGTGATCTGGTGATCAATGAGGATGGCAGCTACACCTATACCGCCAATGGAGATATCGCCTCGCTAAACCAGCAGGAGACGTTTACCTACACGGTATCCGATGGCGACAGCCAGGCAGAGGCGGAGCTCACTGTTACGATCGAGGGCGAAATTCCGTTCTCGGCTAGTGATGATACCGCCACCATCGATATCGAATGGACAAACGTTACCGATAACGACTTCCACCAGGATGAGGGGTCGGCCAGCTCCATTCTGCTAGTCTTGAACTCACCCTATGTAGGTGAAGAATTCGAGATCGAGCCTAATATGGAGCTTTCAGGCGTCGTTATCGCTTCTTCGTCGGTTAATCTTCTTGGCGGTGGCAACCTTAACATCCAGCGGCTTGACGATAACGAAAATTGGGAAACGGTTTACTCTCAAGAGTTCGGCAACTTGGTGGGTGTGGCTAATGAAGTAGCCAGTATCGATATTGCTGGACTGGATCTCGACCCCGGAACTTATCGAGTCCATTCACAGATCACTGGTGTAACAGCGGATGTCAACATCGATGGTAGCTTTGCCGCTACCTATCTTGATCAGTTCGAGTCCGCTTTCGTACCGGTATCGGGCAATCTGTTGGATAACGATGAGGCGATAGGCGCAGGCTTGGAGATCCTTGAGCCGGATACGGGGGACTATGTTGAGATCGGTGTTGAGCCGATAACGATCGAAGGAGATTATGGCTCCCTGACCGTGGATGCCAACGGCAACTATAGCTACACGCCAAACGGTGATCTGGAGCACTTCACTGAGCCGCACTCGGAGGTGTTTGTCTACCAGCTTACCCACCCTAACGGCAGTACGAGTGGGGAGGCTACGCTGACCATTGAGCTTAAAGCGGTCGACGGGGAGGCGAGCCAACTCGACGATGTAGGCATTGCTGCGCTGAGTACCTTCAGCCTTAGCGATATGGACTTTGGTGATGGCAGCGAAGAGCTGGTATTCCCTGAATCTGAGGACAGTAACGAAGAGGAGGAGCAGGTAACGAGTGGTACTGATGGCGTTGAGGAGATGGCAATGGGTGATTTCTCTGAGCCGCAGAACCCGCTTGACGACGAGTTTGATCAGACGCTTATGGTCTGATGGGGAGTCTAATAGTGGAATCACTGCAAAACAACGCCGGGCCTTCGGGCCCGGCGTTGTTTTGCAGTTAATTGAAATTATCCATGAGACAATCAGCAGCCTTTAACATTAGGCCGTTATGGGCTGCGTCGCTACGCACGGTATTTGGCCATGATTAGTCCTGTTCGCTTTCCAACCAGGCAACGATTTTATGCATGCCTGTGCTGTTCGAGCCTTTTACGAGTACACCGTCGCCATTGTTGAAGGTATCTGCCAGTACCGTTTTTAATGCCTCAATAGACGCCACGTAGGCGCCTTGCTGCGCAGTAGGCAAACGCTCCCAAAATGTTCGGTAATGGGGGCCAACAACATACAGTGCGTCGATTTTAGCGCGCTCGACAGCCTCTAAAAGTGCCGTGTGGTAGTGCTCGGCTGATGGTCCCAGGTCTTCCATTTGCCCCAGAATGGCAATTCGTTGTCCTTCAACAGTGAGGTGTCCCAGCCGATCCAGTGCTGCGACCATTGAGCCTGGATTGGCATTGTAGGCATCATTGATTAGCGTAAACTGGCGACCCTTAAAACGAATCAGTTGTTCCTCTCCACGGCCGGGCAGTGGACGGAATGTTTTTAAGCGTTCTAGTATTGGTGCTAACGGATAGTCCAATGCCGTAGTGACGGCTATTACGGCAAGGCTGTTCAAGGCCATATGATGGCCCGCTGCTCCAATTTTCATGCTCTCCTGTGGGCCGCCGTAACGTGACAATGTGGCAACCTGTGTTGCGTTGTCATAGCTAATCAGTCGTATGTCACTCTGCTCGTGTTCGCCGAACAATATGACGCGTTGCTTGTTCTTAATGGCGGCCGAATAGACCATTTCAAACTCGAGCATATCTCGGTTGATGACAGCGACCCCTCCCGGTGACATACCCTCGAAAATGGCGCTTTTGACACGCGCAATATCAGCTACCGTGTGTGAACTACCTATATGCGCCGGATGGACGTTGAGGAAAACAGCAACATGTGGCCGGGCCATTCTGGAACTAGTAGGCATTCTGCCGACTGCCATCTCTAGTACTAAGTGTGGCACATCCCATCCTGCTGACGTCAGGTTCCAGGCAATGCCATGCGGTAAATTGGCATTGTGCGCACTGGCATAAACGTCACCTTGGGTTGCTAAAACATGTGACAGCATAGCCACGGCTGTTGTTTTACCCGAACTTCCAGTCACTCCGACAACAACACCGCTCAGCTGATTTCGAGCATAGCGGCCAAGGGCTAAAATTGCCTCTCCACTGTTATCGACCTCAAGTATTGGGAGTTCGGTGTTTTCTAGCGCTGTCGCGGATGATGAGGATGAACTCACCATGATACCCGCTGGTGTTGGTAAGGTGCTCACGCGACTTGGCAGTACGCCGACCTTTTCATCTTCGCCTCTCACAACCACGAGGTCGCCACCGCAAACGCTCGGAGCGAAATACTTAACTCCCTTTGCAAACCACTCATGTGTGGGCCGTCGAAGCCAGCGCCCCCCGGTCGCTGTTTCTAAGTGATGGGCATTCCAAACGCGGTCGTTGATAACGGGTGAAGGGGCTAAGGGCGCCTTTAGGTAGTGGTTCAAGAACGCAACATACCCTGATAAGTAGTGCTCCACATCATCGATGCGTACGCGGAAACTGTGATGGCGAATAAAGAAGCTACCCATGATACGTTGGGGGTTCTGAAAGTAGATAGCGAATTCCGGCCAGAAGAACCCATTGAGCAGGTAGTGTGCCCGTGTTTCTAAGGCGCGGTAGAACATTTTTAAATCGATCTGTTCCAGCAGGTGTCGGTGTTGGTCGCTGGCTTTTAAGCGTGTAATCATTTTGTGGGCTGCCATCATCAACTCAAGCAGCGTTGGGAAGGTAGTGATACGCCCAATGACGAAGCCAAGATACCCAGCAACGTTTTTGATGCCAAATTGGTAGTAACGCTCTTCCGGCCGGTAAAGCGTTAATTCATTGACGCAGTAGCTAAGCCAATGGTCATGGATTTTCCAGTGCTCTTTCTCGATGAAATACTCAAACGCCTCTTCAACCGTGTTCAACCAGCGCTCATCTTTAGTAAGGCCGTATAGGCGCATTAGGCCGAAAGCGGCCTCGCCATCGTAATATATGATGCGAAACTCTTCTTTTATGCTGAGATCGTCGGCATTTAAAACATGATTGAACTGGCCAGTGGCCTGATGCTGCATGTGCTGTATGCCAAGCGCTAGCTGCTCCATAAGCGGCAAGTATTGCTGATCATTAGTAAGCTCTGTGTACTTAACAAGGGCAAGCAAGCACACCGCGTTGCCGCCGAGCTTTATTTCGTTATTGCTGTCTTGTAAGTAAGCAAGGGTTTCCCCCGATGGTAAGCTATATTGGCGAATTAATTGGCTCGTTAAGTGCTCGATTGAGCGGTCTATTGCTGACTTTAGCTCGCTACTTTGGGTGACTTCCCATGCTTCAAGCATAGAGTACGTGGTACTGGTGTGGCGAAGCGTATTGTAGGCGTTGATATCTCTATCGAAGCAGGGGTGAATGCCATAAATAAAGCGGCCTGTTGCATCGACCTGTTCTGCTAGGAACTGGCTGGATTGCTGAATTAATGACGTTACCTGTACGGGGTCTAGCTTCTCGATAATCCGCCGCCCGGTATTGCGACCTTCTTGGCCACCGCTATAGCCGTGAAGCAGTTTATACGGCTGGTCGGGTTGTACTAAGATGGCTTGGGTGGTGAACAGCAGGGCTTGATCTTGATGGGCGGGTAATGAGAAGTGCTTACCGTAACGCTTCACTCCATAGATGAGAAAATTTTTCTTGTTCAGTGCGGCCCTTGGCTGATTGCCCCCCAGGTACAGCATGGCGTTGGCATTGAGTTCTTGCTCAAGAAAGGCGTAGCGGAAGTTGGTATCTAAAGAGACGCCATAGCGGAAATAGTTGCGCTTTACGCTGTGTATCTCTTTTAGGCAGTCGGCCCATGGCATGGCCCGTGTTTCGGTTACCCAATCAATACGTAGCCAGCGTACCTTGGGTGACTCTTTAAATTTTCGTTGTTGCCAGTCGGCGAGCTTTTTCCATACCTCGGCTAGATGTTTGCCTGAAAACTGCACCACGGTTGCGCGTTGCAAGCCATCCGTGAATGATAAAAATAGAGTAAGTGGTTTGCTGACAGGTAGGTGGGCCTTCGACAGCTCAGCTTCCAGTGGCGCTTTTGCCTGCACAATTAACTCTGAGAGCTTTTTTGCGGGATGCTCATTGATGAAGCTGCGTACCTGAGGCGGTTTGGCTTTGGGTTGGGCACTACGTGCGGAGGTAGGCTTTTTCACTGTCGATTGCTGGCGCATGCTGTGCTTCTCGTTGTTAACGTCGCGGAAACATGTGGGTATGGTGCGTTAACGCTTTATGTTTGGCTTAAATATCACATTTTAATTAGTGTGTGTCATTAGCATCGAAGAGTCGCAATTCATGCTTTTTCTGGATTAATTAGCTGCGTTGTAGATCCGCGTTAAAAGAACTTGCCAAGCATAGGGGGGATCTGTATTATATGCATCCGTTCGAGGGGGTCGTTAGCTCAGTTGGTAGAGCAGTTGACTTTTAATCAATTGGTCGTAGGTTCGAATCCTACACGACCCACCATTCGAACAGGTTTCAGGTTTATAGCGCCAAGTAATCAGCTAGGTGCGCAGCAAAATTTGGGTCGTTAGCTCAGTTGGTAGAGCAGTTGACTTTTAATCAATTGGTCGTAGGTTCGAATCCTACACGACCCACCAAATTTAACGCCCTTGGTAGCTTGCTGCCAGGGGCGTTTTGCTATGTCGGTGATAAGCCGTCCCAGCGCGCACTTAATGCTTGCGGCGGGCAACGATTTAACACCACAATAGTCTTGGTTATAGCTACCAATGATGTCACGGTAGCGCTGCCCGCACGAGTGGTGGGCAGAGCGACGAGTCACCGCGAGAGACGCAGCGACTTGTCGCATCGAGTGCGGCGTTTGCGGAGTGCACACGCCGTGACCGGTGTTTAACAGGGGGATTCCCTGTTCGTCACAGTGGTAGACACGATGACTATTATGACTACTCAAGCTGAGCTTGACGCTCCGCTCCCCAGCCCATATTGCCCCACCCGAATTCCTGCGGAAGATGAGGCTCGGGTAGCCGAAATCAAGCAGTTGCTAAACGCACATAATGCGGTGCTCGTTGCCCATTACTACACCGATGATGCCATTCAACAGCTGGCTGAAGAGACCGGTGGCTGTGTTGCTGACTCCCTTGAAATGGCGCGCTTTGGTGCGCGGCACGATGCAACAACGCTGGTGGTTGCAGGTGTACGCTTTATGGGAGAGACAGCGAAAATTCTATCACCAGAAAAACGCGTCTTAATGCCTACTCTGGAGGCGACCTGCTCGCTGGATATTGGCTGCCCCGCTGATGAGTTTAGCGCTTTTTGTGATGCCCATCCCGATCGTACCGTTGTGGTATACGCCAATACTTCAGCTGCCGTGAAAGCGCGCGCTGACTGGGTCGTCACTTCTTCGATTGCGGTCGACGTTATTGAGCACCTGCAAGCCAAAGGTGAAAAAATACTGTGGGCACCAGATAAGCATTTAGGCGGTTATATCCAGAAAAAAACCGGTGCAGATATGCTGATGTGGGACGGTGCCTGTATCGTTCACGAAGAGTTCAAGGCAAAGGGGATTGAAGACCTTAAGCGCCTTTATCCTGAGGCTGCTGTACTGGTCCACCCGGAGTCGCCCGATGCTGTGGTCAAATTGGCCGATGTGGCAGGTTCAACCTCTCAATTGATCAAAGCCGCGCAGACGTTGCCCAATGAAAAATTGATCGTTGCTACTGATCGCGGCATTTTCTTTAAAATGCAGCAGGCGGTGCCCGATAAAGTACTTTTTGAGGCGCCCACTGCTGGTAACGGTGCCACCTGTCGCAGCTGTGCGCATTGCCCATGGATGGCGATGAATGCTCTGGATAACTTGGCTGGTGCGTTGCGCGACGGTAGCGGTGAGATTTTTGTTGATGACACGCTGCGTCTGCAGGCATTAAAACCATTAGAACGAATGCTGGGCTTTAATGCCTAGCGTATAAATGCCCCATGGACGCCAGCAGCAGCCCGAATGCGATCAGCATTCGGGCTGTTTTTGTGAAACGTCAAAATTTCCCTAGTGCCTCGCGATATTCAATGAACGCTTCCCTACGTTGTTCGATACGTGCCAGTGCCTGTTGATCATTCTCTTGCTGAGCAGCATCTTTGGCGATGCTCAACTGACGAATACCGCGGTCAATTCTGCCTGTTAGCTGTAAGTGTTCTGCTCGTGCTAAGTGTCCCCAGCCGTCATAACCGCTTCGGCCAGCCGCTTCGGCAAGAAGATTGAACCCTTGAGGAGCTTCAGGGTGCAGAGCAGTCATCTCGCGCAATAACTCATAGGCTGCTTGCGGGTCGCGCTGGAGCTGGGCTTCGGCTAGCACTAATTGAGCAGGTAAGTAGTTAGGCATAATGCGCAGCAGGCGCTGGCTACGGGTAATAGCCTCCTCATAGCGGTGTGCTTCTAGCGCAACGGTGGCGGCAGAAGCAGGTAGCATGCCGTAGTCAGGTAGCTCACGGGCCAGTTGATCAATGGTTCGCAGTGCGTTGTCTGTTTGGCCATTGCGAGCTGCAATTAGCGCTGAAAGATAGCGTTGCGCTTGCTCTTCGCTATCCTCTTGAGCAAGTCGAGATGCGGCTTGCTGCGGTGTGTTGTGGTAAATGCTCAGGAGTGCGCGGGCGCGCATCATGTCGTATAACGTGTCGCTGGTATAGGCGTCGGCAATATTTAGCTGCGATGCGCGTGCTTGAGCATCGCTTAAGCGGCTATCACTCACCGGGTGGGTAAGTAAGAACTCTGGTGGCGTGCCGCCCTGGAGCCGAGCCATCCGCTGCATAGCGCTGAACATCCGCACCATCGCATCTGGGTTGTATCCTGCGCTTGCCATTGCCTGTAGGCCAACCCGGTCGGCTTCTTGTTCAAAGCGCCGTGAATAGGACAGTTGATCTTGAATTAGTGCCGCTTGGGAACCCATTGCGGCGGCCATGCCCGCATCGCCGCCTCCGCTAGCGGCAATGAGCATGCCTGCTAGCATAGCGGCCATTGCAGGCAGTTGTGTCTGCTCCGCACGTGCACTGCCCCTGGCGTAGTGTCGTTGAGATAAGTGGCCCAGTTCGTGGGCGATGACCGACACAAAGGCTCCCTCATCTTCAGCGAAGGCGAATAGCCCTGAATTGATACCTATGACACCCCCTGGGACCGCGAAAGCATTGAGAGAGCTGTTATCAACCATCACGGTGGTTGTGCGAAGGTTGCCAAGCTGGCTGTGGGGAGCAAGGCGTGCAACTAGACTATCTAGGTAGTCATTGACGATAGGATCTTGCCACTGTGGTGCCTGGGCACGAAATTGACGAAGCCAAGCGCGCCCCAGGCGGTACTCCTCGTTACTGACAGAGGTTGATGCGCCGCCTAGGCTGGGGAGCTGATAATCGTCGAAGCCAAGGCTGGGTGGGCTAACACTGGCGACGCTTAGCATGAGCGCTAGCGCGTAGGCTCGGCGAGAAAGTGCGAATCGAAGGTGCAGCATGGCATCCTCATGGTGTTCCTGATTTTCAAGTAATATACGCAGCAAACAGCGGTGTGACATTGATTCAGGCAGGTAAGTGCCGTTAAATCAAATTCTCAAGCGACCGTTTTAAAGAAATAGTTTATGTAACAATGCCGTATTCAAGTAAGTATGTTGATCAAGCAGGCATTTTGGGGAGAGGGTATGTCCGAGCACACAGAGTCCAGAACAAACGCTAGCATCAAGCCCGATATGGTGCTGGATGCTACCGGGTTGCACTGCCCGCTGCCATTATTAAAGGCCAAGCAGGCACTGGCAGGGTTGGCCCCTGGTCAATTACTTGAAGTAAGAGCAACTGACGCTGGTTCGTGGCGTGATATAGCATCGTTCACTGAGCTTAGTGATCATGTGCTAGAAGCGCGCGAACAGCATGGCGATATGTTCTATTTTTGGATATGTAAAGCAGGGGTGTCTCACTCATGACCATGCGCACTATTCTGAAAAGTTGGATTGATCGCTACTTTTCAGACGAAGAGGCGTTGATTCTTCTCTTGGTATTGGTAGCTGGTTTTGCAGCCATTATTTGGTTTGGCAGGATGCTGGCACCGTTCTTCACCGCGCTGGTGATAGCTTTTTTACTACAGGGCGTAGTGAGTGCCTTGACGCGACGCGGTGTGCCCCATTTGCTAGCGGTCATTGTTGTATTTGTGGCGTTTGTTAGCGTGTTGCTAACAATGGCCTTTATTTTGATGCCGCTGATATGGAATCAACTTGTCGGGCTTGTTCAGGAAACGCCGCGAATGTTTGCTAGCGGCCAGGGGTGGTTAGATGAACTTCAGGCTCGTTATCCTAATCTAATCACTCCCGATCAAATGCAGAGCTGGATCGGTGTTGCCAGCCGGGAAATTAGCCAGCTAGGACAGCGTGCACTAACGCTTTCACTGGCATCACTCGGCAATATTATGTCGTTGATTATTTACTTAGTGCTAGTGCCGATACTGGTATTCTTCATGCTGAAGGATCGCCAGTCTTTAGTAGGCTTTACGCTATCGCTGCTACCGCAAAAGCGTTCGCTGCTAACGCGTATTTGGCATGAGATGGATCGTCAAATTGCCAATTATATACGCGGTAAATCGATAGAGATTATTATCGTCGGTACGGTCGCCTTTTTTACCTTCGCTTTCTTTGGCTTACCATACACCGCCCTGTTAGCAGTGCTAGTGGGTTTTTCTGTGCTCGTGCCATACATTGGCGCGGCAGTGGTCACCATCCCAGTGGCGGCTGTTGCCGGATTTCATTTTGGAATCAGTGAGCAGTTTGCTTATGTCGTTGTCGCTTACGGTGTTATTCAAGCACTTGATGGGAATGTGCTTGCACCGGTGCTGTTTTCAGAAACGAATAACATTCACCCGGTTTCCATTATTGTCGCGGTGCTGTTTTTTGGTGGTATCTGGGGGTTCTGGGGCGTTTTCTTTGCGATTCCCCTGGCCACCCTGCTAAAAGCGCTGGTTTATGCATGGCCAAGAGGAATGGCAGAGAGGGAAGGGGAAAAGCAACTGCCATTGACTGAACATTAGACGTCACCAGCTAACCGCAGTACACGCAGCGCGAACGGAAAGGTTGTCTGCGAATCAGCCGCAGCCCCTTCGCGCTGCACCCGTTAAGGAGACGGCGCTTTTGACCTTGTTAGCTGGCGTGCAGCGCTTCTGCCGCTGCTAGTACCTCGTCAGCATGCCCTGGTACTTTAACGCCGCGCCACTCTTGAGCAAGCTTACCCTCGCTGTCGATTAGGAAGGTACTGCGCTCAATGCCAAGATGCTCTTTACCGTACATCTTTTTAAGTTTGATAACGTCAAAAATCTGGCATACGGTTTCGTCCTTATCGGAGATAAGCTCGAAGTTAAAATCTTGCTTGGCTTTGAAGTTCTCTTGAGCACGGATACCATCTCTAGAAACGCCGATAATAACCGTATTGGCAGCATCGAATCGTGGCTTGCGGTCTCTAAAGTCTCCGCCTTCGGTAGTGCATCCTGGGGTGCTGGCTTTTGGATAAAAGTAGATAATCACCTGCTTGCCACGTAGCTCAGACAGTGTCACCGTCATATCGCTAGTGGCAGGGGCGGAAAAGTCAGGTACCGGGTGGTTGAGTGTTACAGACATGAAGAGCTCCTTTGCTAAGATGGTCTACTTAGTTGATTACACGCAAGTAACGCTATTATGTCAAAGCGTATAGGCGCCCAGGAATCAGTCAAGTGAGAAAACTCTCAGTGCTTTACGCTGTACAGGTTCGAGCCGCCTGAGTACCATTTGCTGTCTGTAGCCTCCCTTGGGACGACAACACAGTGCTCAAGGCATAAAATGGCAGTAGGCTAAATCGCCCCGATATGCTCGTCCTGGTGGTCAGAGTACTTGTAGAGAGTACTTGTGGAGAGTGCTTGTAGAGAGTACTTGAGTGTGTTCTTGAGCTCTTTAGTGCTTGTAGAAAGGTTCGTGTGAACCGGCTCGTATGGACAGGTTCGTGTGGACAAGCTCTTAAAAATAGAGCCCTTATGGTCGAAGCTTCTCGATGTTCAATGAATATCGTCAGTAGCTTAATTTTATAATTTGGCAGGTGAGGAAAAAACGGATGATCACAGGCAGCATTGTCGCCCTGGCGACGCCGATGAAAGTCAATGGCGACATCGACTGGGAGGCGCTTCGTCGCCTGGTGAACTTCCACCTCGATAATGGCACTGATGCCATTGTTGCAGCGGGCACCACGGGTGAACCTACTACTATGACCTTTGCTGAGCACTTTGATGTGATCCGCAGCGTGGTAGAAGAGGTGAATGGCCGTATTCCAGTGATTGCAGGCACGGGAGCGAACGCCACATCAGAGGCGGTTGAGTTAGCACGCTACGCTAGCGAAGTCGGCGCAGATTACTGCTTATCGGTTTGCCCTTACTATAACAAGCCGACTCAGGAAGGCCTCTACCAACATTTCAAAGCAGTGGCTGAAGGAAGCAAACTGCCGGTAATTCTTTATAACGTTCCCGGCCGTACTTGCTCTGATCTGTATAATGAAACGGTAGTACGCCTAGCCGAGGTGAAGAATATTATCGGTTTGAAAGATGCTACTGGGAACCTTGAGCGTGCAGAGGATCTAATCACCCGCCTGAAGGGCAGTGATTTTATGCTTTACTCCGGCGACGATGCTACCGCCTGTGACTTTATGTTGATGGGCGGCCACGGTGATATCTCTGTGACTGCGAACGTAGCGCCTAAAGCAATGCATGAACTCTGTGCTGCAGCTGTGGCTGGTGATTCGGACAAGGCACACCAAATTAATACGCGTTTGATGCCGCTACATACAAATCTGGGCATTGAAGCGAACCCGATTCCGGTTAAATGGGCACTGCATCGCATGGGATATATGGACGCAGGGATTCGTTTGCCGTTGACCTGGCTGTCGGAAAAGTACCACGCCACTGTCAGTGAAGCGCTGCAGCTGGCGGGCGTCGTAGAGGAGTAATTCGACGTAACCCCTTTGCTACTCGGCGTACTTTGTTGATGCGCCGAGTACTCGACCTGTTGACTGTAAAGGTGGCTTGATGAGCCCTGTTCTTGAAAAACGTTTGCTTGAAAAACGCGCGCTTAAATGGATACCGCTGGCTCTCGCAACGGCTGTCACGCTTGCAGGGTGCGCGCGCGATGACGGTTACTATCACGACCGCAACTTGGATTATACTGAAGCTACTCCAGCCCCCCCCTTAGTACTGCCGGAAACCCGCAATCCTCAGCGTTATCGTGATGCCATGCCGGTGCCCCAGGTGGCGCTCCAGGGCAGCCGTATTGATGAAGCGGCCGAGATTGCTCCCCCCCAGACGCTGACAATTGGCAGTGGTTTAGAGCCTGAATTTGTAGAGCGTCGTCAGGTCGGTGATCAGACTTGGTTGGTGGTCGCGGCAGATACGGGAACTGTCTGGCCTCAGTTAGAAGCGTTCGCGAATAGTCGCCAGCTAGGTGTTCAGCAAAGTGATGCGAACCAAGGCGTCATAGTGACTTCTCAAGCCACGCTGAAGCTACAAAGCGCACTCAGGGCGGGCAGTAGCGAGGTGCGCTGTGAACAAGCAGGGCAAAGTGTAGATGTGTGCCTTGATGCCCTAGAACAGTACTTAGGCGCACGCAGTGCAACTGCTAGTGCATCTTCTTGGACTGCACAGCGACTCGCACAAGATCAGACGCTGCAAATGCGTCAGCAGGGCGACGAATGGGAAGTTGTGATTCCACAACCTATTGATCGTGTTTGGGCAGAGCTGGATCACTATCTTGAGCTCGACTTTAGTGTCGAAGGTCAGCGAGACCTATTAGCTACTTCAGCGGAAAACTATGAGTTCCTGGTTGAGTACATGACCGAGACTGAGCGAGGTCGCAACCCTCTGCAAATTGTTTTCAGCCCCGATGTGCGTCGTATGTCGCAGCAAATTCGTCTTGCCCTTCAACCTAACGGCGATAAGACCATTCTGCGTGCGATAAATGCCAGTGAGCGTAGTTTTAGTGCTGATGATCAGCGCGAGCTGCTTGAGCGTGTCTCCGGCTACCTACGTTAATTTTTAATTTTTGAAATCTTTCGGAGCCCCTATGGAAAAGCGCCAAGAACTCTACGCTGGAAAAGCGAAATCCGTTTATACCACCGACGACCCTGATTTGTTGGTACTGCACTTTCGTGACGATACCAGTGCCTTTGATGGCAAAAAGAAAGAGTCACTGGCTCGTAAAGGTAAAGTAAACAACATCTTCAATGCTTTTATTATGCAGCGCCTTGAAGAAGCAGGGGTTCCGACCCATTTTGAGAAGCAGCTTTCTGATACGGAAAGCCTCGTCAAGAAAATGGAGATGATTCCTGTTGAATGTGTAGTGCGTAACATTGCGGCAGGCGGTCTAGTTAAGCGCCTGGGTGTGGAAGAGGGCATCAGTTTGAATCCACCCACCTTTGAATTGTTCTTAAAGAACGATGAAAAGGGGGACCCCATGATTAACGAGTCGCTAGCAGAAACCTTTGGTTGGGCAACCCCCGAGCAACTGGCGAAAATGAAGTCGCTTACTTTTCAAGTAAACCATGTGCTTAAGCAGCTTTTCGCCGAAGGCGACATGTTGCTAGTCGATTACAAACTTGAGTTTGGGGTCTTCAAAGGCAACATAATCCTCGGCGATGAATTCTCACCAGATGGGTGCCGCTTATGGGATGCCAATACGCGCGAAAAGCTTGATAAAGACCGTTTCCGCCAGGGGTTAGGTGGTGTCATTGAAGCGTATGAAGAAGTAGCACGACGGATCGGTATTCATATTGATTAATACTGTAGCGTATATGCCATAAAACGTTTGTGCTGATGCGCTCGCATAGTAAAAACCCGCTTAGGATAGCTGTTTCCTAAACGGGTTTTTTTTATTTAACTCTGATAGTGTGTTTTAGTCGTCTGAAGATTCGGCAGTCATTTCATCAAGCGCCTGTAATCGGTAGCCATAGCCATAGACCGAAACAAGGTTCCAACCAAATTCCGACGTTAGGCTAAGCTTTTTGCGCACTCGGTGAATATGAACGTCGAGTGTTCGAGTGCCCGGCGGATCACTTTTACCCCATACATACTCATATAGGTAGGAGCGGGAAAGAGGACTGCCTAGCTGGTTTAGCAGCAGATAGGCTAAGCGAAACTCTTGTTTCGTCAAAGGGACTTCTTCTCCATCTACGTAGGCTGTTTCACGGTTGGTATTGAGCTTAATACGGCCAAATTCTAATGTTTGCTGTTGAGCAACACTTTGTGTGCGTAGCGAGTGTCGACGAGTTGACGCATAGGCTCTTGCGGCCAGCTCGCGCGGTCTAAAAGGCTTGCTGATGAAGTCATCAGCCCCCGCGTTCAAGGCTTGAATAATATCGGTTTCTTCCTGCCTCAGGGTCACCATCAGGACAGCAGGAATAATCTGTAGATAGGTTTTCATCCAATTGAGCAGCGCAATACCAGTGCCGTCGGGCAAGTGCCAGTCAAGTATGACTAAGTCGAACGTATTGCGGCTAGCGGTATGAATAAAAGCCTTACTGGTTTCGAATGAGTAGATATTTGCCTCTATGCCTCGCTCGGCGAAGCCATCTATAAGCGCTTTTTCAATGCGCTCTGACACCACCTTCTCATCTTCTACTACTGCAATGCGCATAGGCTGTACCCAAATCAGGTCTCGTCAGTGAAAGTAAGGAGTGTAGGTTGCAAATCTATTTCTAGACTAAAAAAAATCATCAGGGCAGCATAGTTGATAGTTGCTCTGAAAGATGAGCTTTGCAAGTAGAAAAACTCGTTAACTGTCTTCTTTGTAGTGTTCGGTATTCCCAAAATTCTCCTCTATTGATGCTGCCGCAGTGGTATGATCAACGTCGAATGTGAGCGAAATACGTTACAGGTCAGCTACTGTCCAGAATACGCATGTCAACAGAAAAGTAAATTTATGAGTTTAATGAAAACGGTAATTTAAGGTGGTGTGAGATTTTATCATGCCTGGTGTTTTTTTGTAAGTTAATTAGTAAGTGCTTACTTTTAATTTGACTAAAGTGTTAATTGGGTTTTAGCTGAAATATATTTCTTCTTCCTTAGTGCTTATTAAGTGGAGATAAGGGGAGTTTAAAGGCCAAAATTTTAATGTTAGTTAAGTGCTTATTCAAAATTAATCGCGTAATCAGCTCCATAGCTACCCAATAGCCGGTGTACCTCTTCATAGAGGTGATCAAACGAAAGGTAAGCACTCAACGGCAGCCAAGCGTACTTCATCTGACGCCACAGTATCTCAATCAGATTCAGCTCCGGCGAGTAGACCGATAAGTAAATCAGATGCACACGGTGCGACATCCACTCAACTATTTTCCGCCTGAAGGCCTGCGAGCGATGCATGCTGGCGTTGTCGAGCACCACAACAGCGAAAGTATCGGTTTTTTCTGTGCTACAAACTGATCAAATGCTTCGATGACCGTCTCGGTGGTCACTGACCCAGTCGTGGTGTGGTAGATCAGTTTCCCAGCACGGCTGAGGAACCCCAATACGTTCAGCCTTCGGCTGTGTGAGTAGGCGGTCACCTCGCAGGGTTGCCCGATGGGACTCCACGCATAGGGTATCGACGACGATTGTGAAAAAACCGATTCATCAAAGTAATAGAGCTCGTGCTCACCTTGGTCCTCCTGCTGATGGAGGACCTTGAGGAGGCCTTGGGTGTTTCGGAAATCCGTCTCGTCACGCAGCGCTTTGAGAGAATGCCGGATACGTTTGAAGCTGAAGTCATTTTTTTTCAACGCTCGGCGAAGAGTCACCGTGCTGACGGTCTTGCCTGTCTCTTCTTCAAAACGGGCCTGCAAGGATCGAAGCTGGTGAGGCTGTTCGGCGACGAGTTCCTGAAGTCGCTGATGGTCGCTCTCGTCCAAGGCGGGCGTGCGATCACTGCGAGGCTTGTCGATCAACCCATTGAGGCCTGACGCTTCCCATTGCTTGAACTATCGTGATACGGCGTCGCGGCGGACCTCCAGTATCTGGCTAATTTGGTTGATCGTATGGCCTTGATTGCTCAGTAGGATGGCATGTGCACGGCGGCGTAGAGCACGCTTCTCACCGTGGTGATAGGCGGAAGATAGCTTCTGCTGTTCAGAGTCAGTAAGGGGAGCAACGAAACGCTTTAACATGGTTCCATCCGTTAGAGATACCTGACTCCAACATTGCACGAAAATTTAAAATCAGGCACTTAGCAGTGTGGAGGAAGGGGAGGCTCTATGCTAGCTTCAATGTTAAATAGTGTTTCAAGCATGGGTATGGCTTTCATGAGCTAGATACAAATATTTCAAAAAGGGCGGTTTCAAGTTCCAGGCGCAACACTATTGTAGGGGCTGAGTGCTAGGTATTGCTTTCTTCAGTACATCAGCGTGAGCTTCTAAAGGCGTAAGGGCATTTTGCGTTTCTCTTGGCCGGGTATTCAAGGAGTCAGCAATGGCATCAAGCTCCTCTTGGCTGTACACCGATAAAATTGGTGCCTTTCGGTAAGTATTGCCACAGAAGGCCATTGATATTCTTATTAGAGCCACGTTGCCAAGGGCTGTGCGGATCAGAAAAGTAAATAGCGGTCTCCGTGCGCTGCGTAATCTCTGCATGCTTTACCATCTCGCGACCTTGATCGTACGTCGTGGATAGACGCAGAGCCTTCGGTACTTCATTTAGTTTGTCGCTAAAGCCCAACGCAGCGGCTGCTGTGGTCGTGCCATCCAGCTTTACCAGCATGACGAGCCGGATCGTGCGCTCCACTAACGTGCCGACGGCGGATTGATTGTTGGCTCCCATGGTGAGATCACCCTCCCAATGACCAAGCATGAGGCGATCCTCAATGTCCGGAGGCTGCATGTGAATACTCACAAGTTCTAGAATTTGTTGGTGTTTGTCATTTCCTCGGCGACGGGGGCGTCGCTTACCGTTTCCCTGGAGTAGGCAAGCGATGAGTTTTTTTAAAGAGAGCCACGAGGCATCACATAGAGCGCATTGTAGATGGTCTCGTGCGATTTGGCGTGGTGACCAGTACTTGCGCAGCAAGTAAGTCACTAATTCGAACAGCTGGCTATCCGGGTGCAGCTTTGCGGTTCGGCGGGCTCGTCGTCGGGTTACGTGAGCACGGAATCCTGCAAGGCTAGCGTCGTAGCAATATTGAGCATTGATTGTGTGACGTGATATCTCACGCGATACAGTGTCCACAGAACGACCAAAGTGGCGAGCGATGTCACGCGACGAGTGCTTCGCGTGCATCAACGCTGATGACAGCGCGTTCTTCGGTGGAAAGATGGTGATAGTGAGTTATAGCAATAGCTCACCAAGTGCGTTAGGTGTTGCACTTGCTCATTGAGACCGCCCATCGTGGGCTTTTTTTGAAATAAAAGAATGCGTGAAATTTTTTCTTTTTGCTGTAGATCTGTGTGTCTCTTGGGTTCTATCGGCTAAATGTATTTCGGTAGGGAAATATGAACAATTGTAAGAACGATAGCATTGCCTAGTTTTTAGTTAACGATTTATTAACGTTTAACTGGTTGTTAATATTTTTCTATTATAATTAATTCGAGTGGGTAGTTGTTTTATTCTACTTTGATAATGTGGTTGGCTAAGCGTTGATTTGTTTTTTATTTCAATGGTTTTTAGGTTTTTTTGACCGCTGGTGATTTAGTTGGAATAACGTTGATTAATAATATTCACCGTAGTGCACGCTGCAAAGAAAATAATATTGTTAAATTTTGTAAGTAAGGCTGCTGGATTATTTTGTTTATTAAATCACTTCATTGTGAACAATTATTAACTCGTATTGAGGTATTACTTGTATAAGTAAGAGAATGTATCCACTAAGAAAAACCTTGTAAAAAAATCGCTATCTTCTGAGCTTTAGGGCAGCGGCTGGCGGTTATGTGAATTGGTCGTTTGTTTGTAGCTGCATTGCGAATGCTCCGGTTATTGAGATGCATTCAGCAGTTGCTGAGTCGGGAAAGTGTTGCGCTGGGGTAGGGGTTGCTTCTAAGCATCAACATTGCACCGAGATGACCAAGGTAAAGGGAACTGAGCGAGGCAATTGCATCTCCTCATCGAATAATTAGTGGAGTTCTAAGTCATGAATAACGTGTTTCGACTAATTTGGAACCGATCCCTTGGTCGGTTGGTCGTCGCCTCGGAAGCTTCTCGAGCAAAAAGTAAAGCCGGAAGTTGTCAAGGGTTAGTGGTTGGGCTAGTTGTTAGTGGACTCGTTACACTATCTTCAACCGCCTCTGCAGCAGTAGGTATTAGTGGAGGGGCAGGGAGCGGAACGGCGATATCAAGGTGCACTGGCACTACTCAAGCTAATGCTGTCGATGAACATAATATTGCAATTGGCTGCAATACGACAGCTGACGGCGGGTCACAATTTTTTGATAGACAAAACCCCTTTCACGAAGCAACGGGATCTACGGGAACGCTCTACGGCAATGCTACAAGCTATTCTTTAGCTATTGGTCAAGAGGCAAATTCTGATGGTGGGGGCGTCGCTTATGGTGCACATTCTTCGGCGACCTCATTAGCGGTAGCGCTTGGTGCCCGGGCCAAAGCCAGCGATGTTGCAGGTGTTGCCATTGGTCCAGCAGCTTGGGCTGCAGGCAACACATCGTTAGCACTTGGTAGGCAAACTGCTGCGACTGCAGATTTTGCACAAGCCATAGGGAATGTTGCTGCGGCAACCGGGAAAGGCTCTTTAGCGATGGGGCACTCTGCAACGGCCGAAGGATATCGTGCTATTGCCATAGGCTCTGCTGATATTGAAAACGCCGGATCTACCGGTGATCAGGATGGTGTTACCTATCAGACAGCACTTCGTACTCATTCAGCGGGACGTGACTCTATAGCCTTAGGGGGAGGGGCGCTAGCAACTGAAAATGATGCATTAGCAATCGGTGCGTTTTCAGCATCATCTGGTGAGAAGAGCGTTGCAATTGGTACGGGAGCGGACGCACAGGGGAAGGAGTCTGTCTCTATTGGTCAAGGCTCAGTAACCACACTAGAGGGTGCGGTAGCCGTTGGGCAAAATACACGTGTGGAAGCGGCAAATAGCGCTGCTATTGGCCGCGCTTCAGTGGCAACCGCACCGAGCGGCTTAGGCTATTTAACTAACTCGGCAACACCAAGTGGTGTTGTGTCAATTGGTACCATAGGTGATGAGCGGCGCCTGCAAAATGTATCGGCGGGCTCAGCTGATACGGATGCTGTTAACGTTTCACAATTGAAGGTTGTCAATGAAACGGCCAACAAAGGCTGGGATCTCACCGCCAATGGCGAAGCTACTGGCGAGAACATCGCCCTCGGCGAAACGGCGGACTTCAGCGAAGGCAATAACATTGCCATCACCCGCACGGGTAACAGCATTGAAGTGGCTACTGCGGATGATGTCGAGTTCACGAACGTCGAGGTGACTGAGAACCTGAACGTCGCGGGCGATACGGATATCGCAGGTGATACTATCATTGGTGGCAGCACCACCATCAATGAAAACCTCACGGTGGCAGGTGAGACCAAGCTGGGCGACCACTTCGTCGTCAACAACGAAGGTAACGTCACCTACACCGGTGACATCACCGAAGGCGACCACATCACCAACAAGACCTACGTTGACGGTCTGGGCGACGATTTGATCGCCGAAGGCCTCAACTTCGCGGGTAACGACGGTGAGGTTATCCACAAAGACCTGGGTGAGCAGCTCGACATCGTTGGCGGCATGACCGACCTGGATGAAGACGCCGCCTCGGCCGAGAACCTGCGTACGGTTCAGAACGCCGACGGCGCGCTTGAAATCCAGCTGTCCAAGAACCTGACGAACCTGGAAAGCGTCGAATCGACCACGGTGAACGTTACCGAAGAACTGACGGTGGCCAACAAAACCACCATCAATGAAGGCGGTATCACCACCAACAACGTCGATATCACTGAAAACCTCACGGTGGCAGGTGAGACCAAGCTGGGCGACCACTTCGTCGTCAACAACGACGGTAACGTCACCTACACCGGCGACATCACCGAAGGCGACCACATCACCAACAAGACCTACGTCGACGGTCTGGGCGACGATTTGATCGCCGAAGGCCTCAACTTCGCGGGTAACGACGGTGTTGTGATCCACAAAGACTTGAGTGAACAGCTCAACATCGTTGGCGGCATGACCGATCTGACGGCAGACGTCGCCTCGGCCGAGAACCTGCGTACGGTTCAGAATGCCGACGGCGATCTTGAAGTCCAGCTGTCTAAGAACCTGACCAACCTGGAAAGCGTCGACTCGACCACGGTGAACGTGGCCGAAGAACTGACGGTAGCCGGCAACACCACCATCAATAAAGGTGGCATCACCACCAACAACGTCGATATCACCGACAACCTCACGGTGGCAGGTGAGACTCAGTTGGGCGACAACTTCGTCGTCAACAACGATGGTCACGTCACCTACACCGGTGACATCACCGAAGGCGATCACATCACCAACAAGACCTACGTTGATGGTCTGGGCGATGACCTCGTTGCCGAAGGCCTCGACTTCGCGGGTAACGACGGTGTTGTGATCCACAAAGACTTGGGTGAGCAGCTCAACATCGTTGGCGGCATGACCGATCTGACGGCAGACGCCGCTTCGGCCGAGAACCTGCGTACGGTTCAGAATGCCGACGGCGATCTTGAAGTTCAGCTGTCTAAGAACCTGACCAACCTGGAAAGCGTCGACTCGACCACGGTGAACGTGAACGAAGAATTGACGGTAGCCGGCAACACCACCATCAATAAAGGTGGCATCACCACCAACAACGTCGATATCACCGACAACCTCACGGTGACAGGCGAGACCCAGCTGGGCGACAACTTTGTCGTCAACAATGATGGTAACGTCACCTACACCGGTGACATAACCGAAGGCGATCACATCACCAACAAGACTTACGTCGATAACAGTGTGACTGAGCTGGAGGATACACCGCTGACGTTTGGTGCTGATGAAGGTGAAGACACTGAACGCCGCTTGGGCGATCGTCTCGACATCGTGGGCGAAGTCGACGATGAAGGACACAATAACGTCATCACCAAGGTAACTGATGAAGAAACACTGGAACTGGCGCTGAATGCTGACTTGAACGTCGACAACAGCATCACCGTGGGAGAGACCTTTATTGATGGTGACAGCGTTACCACCAATAACATGACGGTGAACGAGAACCTGACGGTTGAGGGTGACACGTATCTGAACGAGAACCTATACGTCGATGGCAGCACCACTATCAACGAAAACTTGACGGTAGAAGGCACCACCCAACTGGGCGATAAATTCTTCGTTAACAACGGAGGTAACATTACCTACGACGGCGACATCACCGAGAACAACCATATCACCAACAAGCAGTATGTGGATAACACTGTCAGTGAAGTTGCGGATACACCGTTGACGTTTGGTTCTGATGAAGGTGAAGACACTGAACGTCGCTTGGGCGATCGTCTCGACATCGTGGGCGAAGTCGACGATGAAGGACACAGTAACGTCATCACCAAGGTGACCGATGAAGAAACACTGGAATTGGCGCTGAATGCTGACTTGAACGTCGACAACAGCATCACCGTGGGGGAGACCTTTATTGATGGTGACAGCGTTACCACCAATAACATGACGGTGAACGAGAGCCTGACGGTGGGAGGTACCACCCAACTGGGCGATAACTTCTTAGTTAACAACGAGGGTAACGTCACCTACGACGGCGACATTACTGAAAACAACCACATCACCAACAAGCAGTATGTGGATAATTCCGTGACTGGCCTGGGAGATACGCCGCTGACGTTTGGTGCTAATGAAGGCGAAGACACCGAACGCCGCTTAGGTGAGCGTCTCGACATTGTGGGCGAGGTCGGCGATGACAGTCACAGCAATATCATCACCAAGCTGAGCGATGATGAGACGCTGGAATTGGCGCTGAACGATGATCTGCAAGTAGGCAATAGCATCACTGTTGGTGAAAGTGGCCCCGTTATTAGTGTCGAAGGCATCGATATGAGTGATACCAAGATCACTAACCTAGCAGCAGGCGATGTATCAGCGGATAGTAAAGATGCAGTCAATGGCTCTCAGCTTTATCAGCTAGAAAGCATCGTGACGAACGTGACTGGCGATATCAGTAATGAATATATTACTGAAAATGGCTTAGGTATTCGCTATGTGCGCACCAACGACAGTGGCTTACCAGTAAGCGATGCCTTTGCCCAAGGAGAAGGCGCCACTGCCGTGGGTTACGAGGCTGTGGCCTCCGCAGATCGCGCACTGGCGATGGGCTACGACGCTATTGCCTCGCATCAAGGTAGCGTAGCGCTAGGGGAAGGCGCTCGCACTGCAGAAGCGGTTGGTACCGCATCGGTAGACATTGCAGGCCAAACGTACCAGTTTGCAGGTGCTTCTCCCGTCGCCACCGTCAGCGTTGGCAGTATGGGCAGCGAGCGCACCATCACCAACGTGGCGGCAGGTCGTATCACCGCGGATAGCACCGATGCCATTAATGGTAGCCAGCTTTATGCCGCGATGGACTTTATGGGCAGCCTGGACGATCGTCTAACGATTGTTGAAGGTGACACAAGTGGCGGTGGAACGGACGGCGCTGTTATGTATGACCGTGATGACAACGGTGATATCAACTATGACAGCGTTACGCTGGCCGGTGAAGATGGCACCAAGCTGACGAACGTTGCGGATGGCGATATCAGCAATGATAGCTCCGATGCAATTAACGGCAGCCAGTTGCACGATACCAACCAGAATGTGGCTAACAATACCACCAATATTGCTGGCAACAGCCAGCGCATTACCAACAACGAAGGGAATATTGCCGACAACAGCCAGCGCATTACCACGAATGAAAACAGCATCACCGATATCAACGAAACGCTGGGGCTAGGGTTGAACTTTGGCGCTGATGAAGGTGATACGGTTAACCGCCAGTTGGGTGATACGGTGGCGATCACCGGTGATGACAATATCACGACCAAGACAACCGATGACGGTGTACAGATAACGATGAACCGTGATTTGGATGTTGATAGTGTCACCACCGGCAACACCACGGTTAATAACGACGGTGTCAGCATTAAAGATGGCCCGAGCATGACGGTTAACGGCATTGATGCTGGTGGCACCACTATCACCAACGTCGCACCGGGTGTTAATGAGGGCGATGCGGTCAATGTAGGGCAGATGAACGAGCTTGGCCGTCGCTTCCAGAACGAGATCGTCAACGTACATGGTCGTATCGACAGCGTTGAACGCAGCGCGAATGCGGGCTCTGCCAGTGCGATTGCCGCTTCCACGGTGCCGCAAGCCTGGATGCCCGGTAAGAGCATGATTGGTGTAGGGGCAGGTACTTATGGCGGTGAGTCGGCGGTATCGGTCGGTATCTCGCGCCTTTCTGACAATGGTCGCTGGGTGATTCAAGGCAAGGTAACGGGCGACTCGCAAAGCAACTTCGGCGCAGGTATTGGCGCTGGCTGGCACTGGTAAAGGAGAACGACGTGAACAACCTTCGTAACACAATGATGAACAAGGCGGCCCTTGGGGCCGCCAGTATCGCCGCCGTTCTCGTGTTGACGGGCTGTGCTAGCCCGTCTAACAGCGACCGTGCAGAGCTAGGTGAAGTGGATGATGGCTTTCCAGCGCTAGCGGATAACTGGTATGACGGGGGCCAGTTTGTCGATCCGGATAGCGTGCTGCGCATTGCAGAAGGGCAAAGCAAAGAGCAAGTACGGCAGCTCATTGGTAACCCCCATTACGCGGAAGGGTTCTTTGGGGTGCGGGAGTGGAACTACGTGTTTAACCTGTACACGGGAAATGGCAATGAGTACCTCACCTGCCAATACCAGGTGCACTATGGCGATGACATGACGTTAGAAAGCACCCGTTGGCGAAATGCACAGTGTCCGGCGTTACTGATACCCATCGAAGTAGAAGAGATCGCTGCAGAGCCGCGCAAAGAGAAATTAACCTTATCAGGTGATGTACTATTCGATTTTGATAGCGACACGCTAACATTAGAGGGGCGGCGAACCGTCGATCAAGTAACCCAGGCAATTACAAATGACTTTGCAAACCCGAGTGTATTGATTGCGGGTTATACAGACCGTTTTGGTAATGAAGCTTATAACTTAGCATTATCCAACTCTCGTGCTGAGACCGTGGGAGCCCGTATGGCAACCCGAGGTGTGCACCGCTCAAATATTATGACGGCTGGCCATGGTATGGCAGATCCTGTTGTTGAGTGCCCAGGGAGGATTGCAACGCCAAGTGTGACTGAGTGTTTGCGACCGAATAGACGAGTTGAAATCACGGTTACTGAGACGTCTCGTTAGTTGCTAATTTAGTTAATTAGTACTAAAAATTAATTACTAATGGTGGGGGATGTTACCCCCTGCCTTTTAAAAACTAGGAACTTAATAATGAAGTATGTTGGCTATCTCACGACGTTCGTAGCAGCAGTTGTGGCGGCAGTTGGTCTATCTGTATTCAGTATGGGAGTCATGGCGGAGCAGCAAGAGCAACAGCAACCAGCTAAGGAGTCAGTGGATCAAAGCTCGATATGTGTAGCAGTAAGTGACGAACAAGCGCTAGAGTGTCCGGAAGGTGGCCTATTTTTAGCACGTTTGGTCGTTAGTGAAAATGACTTGCAAAACCCACTGTTACTTGAAAACCGTGTGCTTAACACCATGGCTCTTTTCTGTGATACCAACTTTGAAATTCAACATACAAACACGGGTGTACTTTGTGTACTGACCCATGAGCGTGTCGGTATGCCAGCTGAAGATGTTAACGCTATTGAAGCAGTTGAAGAAGAGTCAGTTGCAGAAGAGTCAGTTGAAGACTGATATCTCATCGTAAATTGAAATAATATTATTGCTTTAATCTAATAAATTAATTTAAGAGGTCGTTTTATATGAGCAAACAGCGTGCGACAGGTTCAGCAAAAAGCAGTGCAGTTAGTAAAAGTGAAGCCACTCAAAACGACAAAAACGTAACTGCTAACGAAAGTGAATCTGCGGTTGCCGTCGGTGAGCAAGCAGCACAACCAACTGTCACAATAGACGGTAAAAAGTACACGCTTGAAAGCCTGGGACAACAGGGGCGCGAACAGCTTCAGAACTTGCGAGTAACTGATCAAGAACTACAGCGTTTACAAGATCAACTGGCTATTACGCAAACGGCTCGTAATACTTATGCCCGTATTTTGGCAGAAGTGACGCAGTCGGTAACGCCAGTGAAGTAATCTTGTAAGCTGTGAGATTGCTCAATTTTGTTGAATGCCCGGTAGGCGAGAGTCTATCGGGCTTTTGTGAAGGAAGGCCTAAGTATGAGGATACTACCCTGGTTGAGCCTTGTTTTTGTCGGGATTAGCACGCTAGCCAGTGCGGATTATGAGGCAGGGCTTAACGAATACCAACGTGGTCATTACGCCTCCGCTATTCATGAGTGGCGTACGGCTGCTGAGCGAGGTGATGGGCAGTCTCAGTTTGCGTTAGGCATGATGTTTGAGCGTGGAGAAGGGATTGGCGAAGATAAGAACGAGGCCTATAAGTGGTATCGTTTAGCGGCAGATAACGGAGAGTCTGATGCTCAAATGCGTCTTGCTGAGCTGTTTCTTCGCGAAGAAATTGACGGTAAGGGGCCTGCAGATGCTGTTGAGTGGCTCGAAAAAGCCGCAGAGGCGAGCGATGCCGCAGCGCAATTTCAGCTAGGGCTGCTATATCTTGAGGGGGTGGGGGTAGAGGAAGACCCTGCGCTGGCAGCGCGTTGGTTTGAACTTGCAGCCGAACAAGGCCATGTGCCTGCTCAGAATAACCTTGGTAGCCTTTATGAGAATGGGCGCGGTGTAGGCCAAAGCTTTAGCCGAGCATTTGAATGGTACGAACGGGCTGCTAAGCAGAATGATCCCTTTGCCCAGAATAATCTAGGGGCTTTGTATGCCCGAGGCCGTGGTGTCGATCGCAATTATGCGTGGGCGGTGTTCTGGTTCGCTAATGCGGCGCGAGGCGGTAACGAGTTAGCGCTGGGTAATATTAGGGAAAGTCGCGAACACCTTGAGCAAAAAACGGTAGCTGCCAGCCGTATTAATATTCGTGCGGGTAATGGTACAAATCATCAGCGTATTACCCAGTTGGATCAAGGGGCTAGCGTCTATGTACTGGGCAGTGTGGATGGCTGGAGCCACATTTATTTTGAGGGCGAGCAGGGGCCAATGCTGGGGTGGGTATCCAATACGCTTATTGAATGATTTTTTTGATATGAACGAGTGTTGTTTGAGCAACGAGTACATTACTGAGCATACCTATGCGCATTGAGGGTGGTGGCGTTATGAATATAAAAAGTAGTGGGAGTCGCCCGAAAACTAAGTCGCTGCTGCGGTATTTTTCAAGTCTTGTGTTCGGGAGTGTTTTTTTAATGACCGGGAGTCTTTCCTACGCATCTGATACTCACCAAGTGATGCCAGGCGATACACTTTGGGACATCTCCGAATATTATTATGGCACGCCTGACGAATGGCCTGCCTTGCAGCAAGTGAATGCGATAACTGACCCCATCAAGCTTCAGCCCGACACCCTGGTGGAACTCAGTGCTTTCGACCCTTTTCCTTTGTCAGTTCTATACCGTTCGGGTGATGCATGGTTAGTTGAAGAGAACAGTGAAAGCCTTTTGATGAGTGGTGACCTTATTGAGGTTGGCTCTGTTATTCAAACTGGCCCAGGCTCATCCTTGACCGTTCAAATGCGTGACGGCGCTAGAGCGGTGGTACCTTCTAATTCACGCATTGTGTTAAAGCGTGAAGGAGAGAGGGGCATCACGTTTCAATTAGAGCAAGGAGAGGTGGAGTCCTATGTGCCGAAAAATCGCATGCGCAGGCGTGCATACAATATAGAAACCAATGCGGGCGTTCTAGGTGTGCGCGGTACTCACTTTCGAGCAAGCTATGCTGACGAAACACTGCTGACGTCGGTTTATGAAGGGAATGTTGCTGCTCAACACCGGGTGAATACTGCAGAAGCCTCAATAGATCAGGGCGAAGGGGCACGTGTTGATGGAGCAGGTGGTATCCAGGTCGTAGCGCTATTACCGCCACCAGAGAACGTGGCTATTAGTTCGCTGCCGAATGAGGCCATACAAGTAGATATTTCGCCACCTACGCAGGGGCGGGCTTTCAGAGCGCAGATAGCAAGTGATCCAAACTTTTTAACCATCATGCGTGATCAGCGGTCTCAGAGTAGCCAGATACAGTTCGCCCCGCTTTCGCCTGGGTTCTACCATGTGCGTATAGCCGCTATAGATGAGCTTGGTATTGAAGGTGAGAGCGCCATTTTCGTTATCCATCACCATGGTGATCAAGTCTCCGTTAACCAGGAGGAAGGCGCGTGGGTCTTCGAGTGGTTACATAAAGCACAAACAAACTATCGCTTGCAGTTAGCAGCTGATCACCAGTTTACCCAAATGTTATTAAACTATGAGCTGCAAAATAACGGTCCTTTGAGGATAAGCCGTTTGCCAGGTAACGAGATATTCTGGCGTGTTGTCAGCTTGGATGAACGTACAGGTATGACCGTTGTTCTCGATACTGGAACACTAAATGACTCAGGGAAGTAACCTTTCTAGAGCATTGCATCGGCGGTTTGTGATGACATGGTGTGTGATGGGCAGCTTGTTACTGCCCATTGCTTTTTTTCTTTATAGTTTGTCTCCCTTTTTATCTGATAATTTTTTTTACGATGCCTGGCTTTCCAGGCAATCAGAGCCACCTTCTAACGATATTTTAGTTGTAGCGATTGATGAGCCCAGCCTACAAACATTGGGGCGCTGGCCTTGGCCTAGAGAGATTCACACACAGCTGATTAATCAGTTGAACGCTGCGGGTGTGCACTCCATTGTTTTAGACGTCCTGCTAGTTGAGCCAAGCCGATTACCTGAAGAAGATCGGCGGCTTGCTGAAGCGATGCACCGCCATGGCAGAACTTATCTACCTATGGCACTCCTTCCTGAATCGATACTGGAAGGTAGGGCACGAGATGTATTAATCCCTCCCCCTCCATTGTTATCTGCCGCCAAAGGCGTTGGGCATATCAATGTGAAACTTGATACTGATGGAGTGGCTCGTTCAGTGGAGCTGTTGATAGAGCGCCGTGAGGATGTGTGGCCACAGCTCATGACCCTGCTTGTGGATCAAAACAAAAGCGGCGGGGCTGGTACATCAAACTGGTCAACTGAGGCGATAAGAATACCGTTTCGTGGTCCGTCTGGCTCATATCCAACGGTTTCTTACCGCGATGTATTAATGGGGTATGTACCGGCTTCTTTACTCCAAGGCCGTACTGTCTTAGTAGGCATGACTGCTCTTGGCTTGGGCGATCGTTACAATGTGTCGTTATTGTCTTCAGGTTTAATGCCGGGTGTGGAAGTGCATGCTCATTTGCTCGATGCCCTACGAAATGAAACTTATATACGCGAAGTAGATAGCTGGATAGGGGCATTTTTAGCAAGTTTGCCGATTGTGGTCTTAATGCTATTGGCTTGGTGGTTAAGGTTTCGATATTTACCGTTAGTGATGCTATCGCTCGTTGCTGGAGTGTTGTGTGCTTCTCTGATCGCTTTGAACTTTAGATGGTGGTGGCCTCCTTTTGCCAGCTTAATAGCATTGGGTATCGCCATCATTGCCATTGTTTGGCAAAGCCAGGCAGCTTTACTGTCTTGGTTTAAGCGCGAGTTGGAATTGTTATACCAAGAACCATCTATCTTGCCATTTAGGCAACCTGATGACATTCGCGGAGAGGGTGGGAAACTTTACCAGCAGTCTCAAGCACTTGAGTTTGCACTAGGGCGAATTGTAGAAGGGCGGCGATTCATATTGGATTCGATGCACTCATTGCCGCTCCCTATCTTTATACTTAATAAAAAGGGGGAGGTTCTGCTGGCAAATAAGAAAGCATTGGCGGTTTTTTACCAGGAAGGGGGGCATGCCATTGATCATATTAATGCGCTGCCATCCTTTCTAACTTTTGAAGAAGGGCAAGGTTTTTCGACTATATGGCCACCCCGGTCAAAAGGCGCGAGTGACGTCAACGCCATTCAAATAGGTGGCTTATGTACTGATAGAGATGGACATACGTATCGGCTGGAAATGGGAGAGCTGTCTACAACGACAAGTAGTGCCGCTGGAGGGTGGTTGGTATGGCTGGTTGACCTGACGAGTGAGGTAGAGGCAGAAGCACAGCGATCTAGTATGCTTAGTTTCTTGTCACATGACATGAAAGCTCCTCAGGCAAGGGCGCTAGCATTTCTAGAAGCCCAAAAAGATCCAGAGTCGGCTGTAACACAAGCTGACTTCTATAGTTATTTGGAACAGTGCCTCACGATGGGGCTAGGGATGATTAACGATTTTATTAGCTTAACACGAGCCAAGTCATTTAGTTTGAAAAAAGAGTTTGTGCTCTTTGAAGATGTTGTGATGGAGGTGCTTGATCAAGTTTATTCACTAGCTAAAGTAAAAAATATTAAAATAGTGAGTGAGCTACAAGATGAAGATGGGGCTCCTGTGTTAGGTGATAAAGACTATCTTTCCAGAGCGGTATTTAACTTAATTGAAAACGCCGTTAAGTATACGCTGCCTGGTGGCGAGGTTAATGTTCTTGTATGTCGGCAAGATAAGTGGGTTGTGCTGCAGGTTTCTGACAATGGTGTCGGTATTGAGCCAGAAGAGATTGACGATATTTTTGACGACTTTACCCGCAGCGATAAAGGAGGCGTAGCGCAAGGGCATGGCCTTGGGCTAGCATTGGTGAAAACGGTAGTCTCTAAGCATAATGGTGAGATTTACTGTAAAAGCGAGTATGGGATAGGCAGTCAATTCACCATGAAGCTTCCTATTTGTGAGTTGTGAGTTGTGAGTTGTGAGTTGCCGAAGTGCCAATTGTTAGTTGTTTTGTTGAATATTAACTATATAAATGACGTTGCCTAGCTCTGGTGTTTGTTGTACTTGAAAACGAATATTGACATCTCTTAACTGCATGCCATATTCCCGTTCTGATTGACCATGGTGGTAGGCGGGCCGTGGGTCTTGGCCTAATACTTGGGTAATAAGCTGCCTTAAGTCATTAGCATCTGCGCGTTGCGCGAGCATCGTTTCGGCTGCTGAGGAGAATTCTACGGGGTAAAAAGGTGGCGGTTCTGGGGCAAAGCCCGAGCGTGCATCCGGGACGGCTTCAGTCCAAGGTAGGTAAGGTTTGATATCCACCACGGGTGTACCTGTCATTAAGTCTGCTCCTTTGAGCAATAGCCGTGCACCGTTGTGTGTATCGATACCCACTAGCTCAACGAGTGATAGTCCTAAACGATTAGGCCGATGTGTGCTACGACTCGCGAATACCCCTATTTTTTTATTGCCACCTAGACGGGGAGGGCGTACAAGGGGAGCCCACTCTTCGGGGCTGCGGTGAAAAATAAAGCTGATCCATAAGTGGCTGAATGCGTCTAACCCACGAACGCTTAACGGTGTATTGAAGGGAGGCGTTAATACCAGTGTCGCTTTTGCTGCCGTCGCTAGCCCTGGTTGGCGAGGAATGCCAAACTTATCAGGGTAGTCGCTTTCAATATAGCCTATAGGGTTGATGGTAAACGATTCATTTGCGGGTATTTCGTGCATGACTCACCTTACGTGTAGGTAAAACCGAAGTATAAAGCAGTCAAGCATCGAGTTGGGGTGTGATACCCCTTAAGGTGTGATGATACGAAGCGATAAATAGTGGAGTTGTAGACATGCCAAGTACTAAAGCGATGAATACTAAAGCGATGAGTACTAATGTTATGAGTGCTAACGTAAGCCAAACACCTGCTTCGCCTACTCCACGAATTATCTATCGTGAGGGGGGGGGGCGTGACGCAGCTGACCAAGCAGAGGTGTTTTATCACGCGGTGATGCAGGGTGCCGCTTCCCACTATAGTGTAGACGAGCGCCGAGCTTGGGCGAGTGCTCTACCACGCGAAGCAAGCGCCTGGGCGGCCAGGCAAACGCTCTATACGACGCTAGTCGCCAGCTGTGATGGGCGATGTGTAGGGTTTTTAGAGTTGGATGCTACCGCCAAACGTATAGAGACACTTTACGTATGGCCTTCACTAACTGGACGTGGGATTGGTACCACGCTATTGATTCACGCTGAACGTATGTTGCTTGAGCAGGGCGTATCGAGTGTAGAAATTGAAGCAAGCTTAGTGCTTTATGAACGCTTGATTCGCCGAGGTTTTAGCAACCTCGGCGAACAGTGGGTAGAGCGCAGTGGCGAACTCTTGAAACGCTATCACTTAGTTAAAAAGCTTAGTGCTGTGGAAACCTGAGCACATCAAACGTCGTAGGTGTGGGTAATGCGCATCGATAAATCGATTGATTTTAGGTCTTTAGTGAGTGCGCCGCTGGAAATACAGTCAACTCCAGTATCGGCAATTGCCTTTAATGTTGCTGCGTCAACATTGCCGGAGGCCTCAAGTGTTGCTCGCCCACCGTTTATCTCGACGGCTACATGTAAGTCTTCTAAAGCGAAATTATCAAGCATGATAATGTCTGCCTTTGCGGCCAACGCTTGATCAAGCTCCTCAAACGTTTCCACTTCAACCTCTACTGGCAAGTCACTTGCTAGTTTACGAGCTTGCTCAACGGCTGCCTGAATACCGCCACAAGCAGTAATATGATTCTCTTTAATTAAGAAGGCATCCCACAATCCAATGCGATGATTATGCCCGCCGCCGCAGGTGACAGCGTACTTTTGGGCTAGGCGCATTCCGGGCAGCGTTTTACGCGTATCGAGCAGGCGTACATTAGTGCCTTCAATTAAATCAACGTAATGGCGCGTTGATGTCGCCGTGGCAGACAATGTTTGCAGCATATTTAGGGCCGCTCGCTCGCCGGTCAGTAGGCTGCGAGCAGGCCCTTCTAGCTCTAAAAAACACTGATCTGCTTGAAGAGAGTCGCCGTCTGCTGCCTGCCAACGTAGCGTAACGCGGTTATCTAGCCGTCGAAAAATCTCGTCTACCCAGGCAACACCACAAAGCACTGCGGGTTCACGAGTAATGATGCTGGCGGTTGCCCACTGGTTCTCGGGGATTAGCTGCGCTGTAATATCGCCAGGACCAATGTCCTCAGCCAATAGACGGGCTGCGCTAGCGCGTATCTCTTCGGCAAGAGCGTTTTCATAATGCATGGCGGTGCGTTCTCTAGGCGTTATTGAGTGTGTTGGGCATTATAGTGAAAGAGAACGCCAACGTAGAGGAGAGTGTATCGGTTATGGAAAGAACAACCCTGGAGGGGCGGCTGCCAAACGCTAGGCAAGTGGTATCGCCCAACTGCGATCAGCGCCCCAATAGTGAGGTCTCACTACTACTTATTCATGCGATTAGTTTGCCGCCCGGTCAGTTTAGTGGCGATGCTATTGAGGCGCTGTTTACTAACCAGCTAAATTCGGCAGAGCATCCCTTTTTTGCTGAGATTGCACACCTTAGGGTATCGGCCCATTTTCTGATTCGTCGCGATGGTGAATGCTTACAGTTTGTTGATACAGATCATCGCGCTTGGCATGCCGGGCGCTCATTCTGGTTGGACCCATATCATAAGGCGTGGCGAACAGCCTTAAATGACTTTTCGGTGGGCATTGAGCTGGAAGGTGATGACGTGACCCCCTTTACAAAAGCGCAGTATCAAAGGTTAGTCGCGGTAACTCAGTGGCTAATAGCGCGCTACCCTCAGCTGGATAAGTCGCGCATTACCGGTCATGCCCACGTGGCTCCGCTGCGTAAAACTGATCCAGGACCCGCCTTTGATTGGGCTTACTATTTTCAGCAGTTAGATGCTTAGCGACGGGCTGATAAATTCTCCAAAGAACGTTGTAAACTTAATTAAGTACTTCACTCGTAAGTAAATAAAACGGTAGTTTGGCTACATTTTTGAGCGTTTGGTAGATTCATCTAAAGTCTTGCTGTTTTTTTATGTTGCGGTGCAATAGTCTGTTTTCGATAGCCTTTTAGGGCTTGCTGGAATTGGCAGAATGATGACTTTGCGGTATCTTCTCATATACAAAAGGCTAACTTTTACGACAATTGTGTAGCTTTACTACATCAAAAAGTACGTAGCTTGTTGAATGTAGAAAGAAAACATCTACACGGCGCTTAGGCGCCGGCGTTTTATCGGCCTGTGGTGGTTAAACACCGCAGCCGCCCCAGGCCCTAAGGGTTGGCGGGGCTCATTGTCATTTATCGTCATTCGGAGAGACCTCTATGAGTCTGGAGACAAGAGAAGATCTCGATCCGCTCGAAACCACGGAGTGGCTGGAATCCCTGGAATCAGTGCTGGATCGTGAGGGCGAAGATCGTGCCCGCTACCTGATGACCCGCTTGGCGGATCGCCTGCGCCGGGACGGGATGAAGGTACCCTTCTCGGTGACAACCCCGCACCGGAACACTATCCCTGTGCATCGCGAAGCCCCGATGCCCGGCGATCTGTTTATGGAGCGCCGCATTCGGTCGTTGATTCGTTACAACGCCATTGCCCAGGTCATCCGTAATAACCGCGCCAACCCCGGGCTGGGCGGCCACATTGCCAGCTTTATGTCGTCGGCCACGCTGTACGATGTTGGCTTTAACCACTTCTTCCGCGCCCCCAAAGGCGACTTTGAAGGCGACCTGATTTACATCCAGGGCCACGTTGCCCCGGGGATTTACGCGCGTTCCTACCTGGAAGGCCGTTTGTCAGAAGAGCAGATGGACAAATTCCGTCGCGAAGTCGACGGCGATGGCCTCTCGTCCTACCCGCACCCGTGGCTGATGCCGGATTACTGGCAGTTCCCCACGGTGTCCATGGGCCTTGGCCCGATTCAGGCCATCTATCAAGCCCACGTGATGAAGTACCTGCATCACCGTGAGCTAAAAGACATGTACGACCGTAAGATCTGGTGCTTTATGGGCGACGGCGAGTGTGATGAGCCGGAGTCACTGGGCGCCATTTCCCTGGCCGGGCGTGAAAACCTCGATAACCTGATCTTCGTTATCAACTGCAACCTGCAGCGCTTGGACGGCCCGGTTCGCGGCAACTCCCGCGTCATGGACGAGTTCGAAGGCGTGTTCCGCGGCGCTGGCTGGAACGTCATCAAGGTGGTCTGGGGACGTCACTGGGATCCGCTGTTCGAGAAGGACAAGAAAGGCATCCTGCAAAAACGCATGGACGAAGCGGTCGACGGTGAGTACCAGAACTACAAGGCCAACGGCGGTTCGTACACCCGCGAGCACTTCTTCGGTAAGTACCCCGAAACCGAAGCGATGGTCAACGATCTGTCCGATGAAGACATCTGGAAGCTCAACCGCGGTGGCCACGACCCGTTCAAGGTCTACGCGGCCTACCACGAAGCGGTCAACCAGACCAACGGTAAGCCCACGGTCATTCTGGCGCACACCGTCAAAGGCTACGGCATGGGCAGCGGCGATGGCGAAGCCGCCAACGAGTCCCACCAGGTCAAGAGCATGGAGTACGAGGCGTTGCGTAAATTCCGCGACCGCTTCGGTATTCCGCTCACCGACGAGCAGCTTAAAGATGTGCCCTATTACAAGCCGGAAGAAGACTCTCCCGAGCTGAAATACATGCACCTGCAGCGGGAGCGCTTAAACGGCTACCTGCCGAGCCGCCGCAGTGACTTTGAGGCGCTGGAGATCCCCAGCCTGGAAGACAAAACCTTTGCCTCGCAAATGGCCGGTTCCAAAGGGCGCGAAGTCTCCACCACCATGGCGTTCGTGCGCGTGCTGAACGGCCTGGTGAAAGATAAGAAGCTCGGCAAACATGTCGTCCCGATTATTCCTGACGAAGCACGTACCTTCGGCATGGAAGGCATGTTCCGTCAGCTTGGCATCTACACCTCGGAAGGTCAGAAGTATGAGCCGGTCGATAAAGGCCAGATCATGTTCTACCGCGAGGATCAGAAAGGCCAGATCCTCGAAGAAGGGATTAGTGAAGCCGGTGCCATGTCCGCGTGGATTGCCGCCGCAACGTCCTACAGCAACAACAACGTCACCCTGCTGCCGTTCTACGTCTACTACTCGATGTTCGGCTTCCAACGCATTGGTGACTTGGCCTGGGCCGCCGGTGACCTGCAAGCCCGCGGCTTTATGGTCGGCGGCACCGCCGGGCGTACCACGCTCAACGGTGAAGGCCTACAGCACCAGGATGGCCACAGCTTGATTCAAGCCTCCACCATCCCCAACTGCCGCAGCTACGACCCGACCTACGCCCACGAAGTGGCGGTCATCCTCCAGGATGGTCTGAAGCGCATGTTCTCCGACAAAGAGAACTGCTTCTACTACCTGACGGTGATGAACGAAAACTACGAGCACCCCGCGCTTGAGAACGTGCCCACCGACGATATCGTCAAAGGCATGTACCTGCTCAACGAAACCCAGGGCGATAAAGGCCGCGTACAACTGCTGGGCTCCGGCACCATCCTGCGCGAAGTCGAAGCCGCCGCCGAGCTATTGGCCAACGACTGGGGCATTGGGGCGGATATCTGGAGCGTGACCAGCTTTAACGAGCTGCGTCGCGAAGCGCTGCTGCTGGAGCGTGAAGGCTTCCTGAACCCGGACGCTGAGGCTAACAAGCCCCACGTGACGAAGTGCCTGGAAGGCCGCGACGGCCCGGTGATTGCCTCCACCGACTACATGAAGCTCTACGCCGACCAGGTGCGTGCCTGGGTACCGTCTGAGTACACCGTGCTGGGCACGGACGGCTTTGGCCGTTCCGACACCCGCGAGAAGCTGCGCTACTTCTTTGAAGTAGACCGCTACTTCGTCACCGTCGCGGCGCTACGCGCGCTGGCAGACCGTGGTGAGCTTGATCGCAAGCACGTCGGCGAGGCGCTGAAGAAGTATGGCATTGACGCCAACAAGCCGAACCCGCTGACCAGCTAAACCGCTGCCCGGCGGGCAGATGCCCGCCGGCTCGATCCGATTTGGAAGGAGCGCGACCTTGAGTAGCGAAATCATCAAAGTTCCCGATATCGGTGGCGATACCGATGTCGAAATCATCGAGATTGCGGTGTCAGAAGGCGACGTCATTGAAGCGGAAGACACCCTAATCACCCTGGAATCCGACAAAGCCAGCATGGACGTCCCGGCCCCAAAAGGCGGCAAGGTGCTCAAAGTGCTGGTCAAAGAAGGCGATAGCGTCTCCGAAGGCGACGACATCGTTGAGCTGGAGGTTGAAGGCAGTACAGACGGTGGCGAAGAGACGTCAGCCCCCGCGTCTGACAGCCAGCCCAACGACGCGCCAGCGAAACAAGCCAAACCGACGCAGGAAGACGCCCCCGCACCGGCAGCGAAGAAAGCCAGCGGCGGTAAGCAGACGGTCGATATTAAAGTGCCTGACCTGGGCGGTTCCGACAGCGTTGAAATCATCGAAGTCGCGGTTAGCGCCGGTGATGAGGTCAACGCCGAAGATACCCTGATCACCCTGGAGTCTGACAAAGCCTCCATGGACGTGCCCAGCCCGCACGCAGGTAAGATCGTTGCGCTGACGGTCAAAGAAGGCGATAGCGTCTCGGAAGGCGACGTGATCGGCCAGATGGAGATCGCTGGCGACGGCGGTGATACATCGGCTGAAGAAGACGCACCGCAAGCCGCAAGCCAAGCCAGCAGCGCGCCGCAAGCCGCTGCTGAAGAACCGGCCGTTGAAGAAGATAGCGGTAGCGGTGAGCCTGAGCGCAAAGAGATTCGTGTACCTGACTTGTCAGGCTCTTCTGACGTGCCGATTATCGAAATTGGTGTGTCGGCAGGTGATGAGGTCAACGAAGAAGATCCGTTGATCACCTTGGAGTCTGATAAAGCGTCAATGGACGTGCCTAGCCCTTACAAAGGCAAGCTCTTAGAGCTGACCGTAAAAGAGGGTGATACCGTCTCTGAAGGCGATGTGATTGGCTATATAGAAGTGGCGGGTGCTAAGAAAGCAGCCCCGAAACAAGCGGCGCCGGAAAAAGCGCAGCCCGCTAGTGCCAGTCAGTCAAATACTAGCCAGTCAAGTGAGAAGTCTGCCGCTTCACCCAAAGGTACGCCTAGCCCTGAAGCGCAGATGGCCTCTCACAAGCCCCGTGATGGTAAGCTGGTACACGCAGGCCCAGCAGTGCGTATGCTGGCACGTGAACTCGGCGTCGACCTCGGCCTTGTTAAGCCTAGTGGCCCGAAAGATCGGGTGCTGAAAGAGGATGTGCAGGCTTACGTGAAGCAGGCCATTGCCAACCAAGGTAACGCACAAACAGCGGCTGCCCCAGCGGCGAGTGGTGGTGCTGGCATCCCCGCGATACCAGAAGTCGACTTCAGTCAGTTTGGCGACGTCGAAGAGAAGCCGATGGGGCGCCTGCTCAAGATGGGCGCGACCAATCTGCATCGCAGCTGGCTCAATGTGCCTCACGTGACCCAGTTCGACGAGGCCGACATTACCGAGCTTGAAAGCTTCCGTAAAGCCATGAAAGCCGAGGCCGAAGCCCAGGGCGCTAAGCTGACACCGTTGCCGTTTATGGTCAAAGCCTGTGCCTTTGCCCTGCGTAAATTCCCCCAGTTCAACGTCAGCCTGAAAGGCGACGGCGAAACGCTGGTATGGAAAAACTACGTGCATATCGGGATTGCCGTGGATACCCCGGATGGTTTGATGGTGCCGGTAGTGCGCAACGCCGATAAGAAATCCTTGATTGAGATAGCCAAGGAGATGGCGGAGCTAGGCAAAAAAGCGCAAACCAAGAAGCTAAAGCGTGATGAGATGACCGGTGGCTGCTTCACCATTTCGAGCCTTGGCTCGATTGGTGGAACCGCGTTCACACCGATCGTTAATGCGCCGGAAGTAGCGATCCTGGGAGTATCGAAAGCGCAGATGAAGCCGGTATGGGATGGCAGCGCCTTCCAGCCGCGCTTAATGATGCCGCTCTCGCTGTCCTACGATCACCGGGCGATTAACGGTGCCGATGCCGCTCGCTTTACGGCCTTCCTGGCCGATGTGCTGACGGATATTCGTCGATTGCTGCTGTAATCGTCTCAGCGTAAGCCACAAGCGGCGCCCAGTAGGGCGCCGCTTGTGTTTAAAACAGTTTCGTTGGTCTGCAAAGAAGGGGTGACCAAAGTACGAGAAGTTGCCACTTGGCTGTTTTTACTTAAGAAAATATAAAAAAAATGCGTTATCAGGCTTTTGGGGAGTTGTGTCATCCGAACGGCACGGTTATTGTCAGTCCATTATTAACAATATATTCATATCTAACGACTAACATTCAAGGAGCAGTGCCATGCGTTTAATCCTGTTGGGTGCCCCCGGCGCAGGGAAGGGGACCCAGGCTCAGTTTATTTGTGAGCAATTTAAGATCCCTCAAATTTCCACCGGGGATATGCTGCGCGCGGCCATCAAGGACGGCACCGAGCTGGGGCTCAAAGTAAAAGAGATTATGAATAGCGGCGGTTTGGTATCCGACGATGTCATTATCGATCTTGTTAAAGAGCGCATTAGCCAACCCGACTGCGAAAATGGTTTCTTGTTCGATGGTTTTCCGCGCACCATCCCGCAAGCCGATGCGATGAAAGAGGCTGGCGTTAAGCTGGACCACGTGTTGGAAATTGCCGTGCCAGACGAAGAAATTGTTAGCCGTCTTGCGGGGCGTCGTGTTCATCCGGCGTCTGGGCGTGTTTATCATGTTGAGCATAATCCGCCCAAAGAGCTGGGTAAGGATGACGTGACTGGTGAAGCTCTGATTCAGCGCGAAGATGATCAAGAGTCTACCGTGCGCAACCGTCTGTCGGTTTATCACGACCAAACCGCTCCGTTGGTCGATTATTACCAGCAGTGGGCGAAAGAAGACCCCGAGGCCGCGCCGCAGTACCATCGTGTAGAAGGTGTAGGCAGTGTGGCTGACATTACTCGGCAAGTGAAAGAAGCGCTTTGCTAATTAGTACATGCCAGTGAATGACACGATGGCCCGCAGGTTACCTGCGGGCCATCGTCGTTTAGGCCATGTAAAGGTATAATGATGGCCATACTTTATGGAGTGCAGAATCGATGTCATCGTTATACCTTCTCGCACTGGACGCATCTTCTAGTGCCTGCTCTGCGGCTTTATTGCGCCAGCAAAGTGGCCAACGTGAATGCTTGGCGCGTTTCGAGATGACGCCAAGGGCTCATACCCGGCGCTTAATGCCGATGGTGGATGACATTCTCGCTGAGGCCAATATTTCTACGCAGCAGCTAGATGCGGTTGCGTTTGGGCGTGGCCCTGGATCATTCACCGGCTTGCGCATCGCTGCCGGTGCAGCGCAAGGCTTGGCGTTTGGGTTGGATCGCCCATTGCTGGGTATTTCCACCTTGGAAGCACTCGCGCTTCAGGCCCATCGCCGCTACCATTTTCGTCATGTGGTGACCGCGCTAGATGCCCGAATGGGCGAAATCTACGCGGCTACTTGGCACTGTTTAAATGACACGCTTAGCTTGCAAAGTGACGAAGTGGTCGTGGCGCCTGCAAACTTTCATTTACCCGCTGAGCAGGAGACCGACTGGGTCGGCGTGGGCTCGGGGTTTACGCTGTGGGATGACTTCGCGCTAAGTTTACAGACCAACATGTCTCAGCACCTTACTGATCTTGAGCCACGGGCAGAAGAGATGGCATGGCTCGCCGCTCGTGATTTAGAAGCGGGGCTAGGCAAGGTTGCTCACGAAGTACAGCCGGTTTATTTGCGCAACGACGTGGCTTGGAAAAAGCCAGCATGAGCCATGTGGCAAGCCCAGAGACGTTGGTGTTGCCTTCGGGGTTAGCGCTTGGCTACGTTGATGGCCAGTTGGCGCTGTCAGGTGATGAGCGTCAGTATGGAAAACCGCTTAGTGTCGATTTTGCCGCTGGTAAAGCGGCTCATCGTCGTCAGTTTGGTGGCGGACGCGGGCAGTTAGTGGCAAAAGCCTGTGGGCTGGCTAAAGGCATTACGCCTAGCGTGGTGGACGCTACGGCTGGCTTGGGTCGGGATGCGTTCGTACTGGCAAGCCTGGGAGCAAATGTCTTACTAATTGAACGTGTCGCGGCGATTGCCGCACTGCTTCAAGATGGTCTCGCGCGTGCTGCAAAAACACAGACGACAGCAGAGATTGCCTTGCGTATGACGCTCCGCCATGGTGATGCCGCTAAGCAGTTGGCTGCTCTTGTGGAAAGCGCAGCTTTTGATCCTGAGGTTATTCATCTTGATCCGATGTTTCCGCACCGTGAGAAGTCGGCATTGGTCAAGAAAGAGATGCGCGTGTTTCGAGAGTTGGCGGGAGACGATGATGATGCACCGCGCTTATTAGAAGCGGCGTTGGATGTAGCGACGCATCGAGTCGTGGTCAAGCGCCCGCGTAAAGCACCTCCTATCGATGGCCCCGCGCCGCAGCATACGCTGGAAGGTAAGACGAGCCGTTACGACCTGTACGTCCATCGCTCGTTGGCTCGTCGCTAAGCCGTTTCATCAAGAGAAGGAGTCTCTATGCAGCACGTGTGGCGTGAAGGCAACCGTACTACTCTGTTGCCGGAAGCAGCGCGATTTTTGCCAGCGATGTTTGAGGCGGTGAGTCAAGCGGAGTACTACGTGCTGGTGGAGCTCTACTTGATGGAGTCAGGTAAGTTAGCCAACCAGATGAGTGATGCGCTGATCGACGCTGCTGAGCGCGGTGTAAAGGTGTATTTGCTGCTCGATGGTTATGGCTCCATGGGTTTGGAGCAGCGTGATCGTATACGCCTAGAGCAAGCAGGTGTCGCATTACGGTTCTTTAATCCCATTGGTTTTCACTCGCTGGCTCGCAACTTAAGCCGTGACCACCGTAAAATTGTTGTCGTGGATGGAGAGATTGCGTTTACCGGCGGATTTGGCGCGGTGGATGAGTTTCTTGAAGCATGGTACGAAATTGCGGTGCGCATCGAAGGCCCGGTAGTCGCTGATTGGGAAGGGCTTTTTCGCCGCTTATGGCGTTCCCGGTTAACACGCCAAGCAGGTGATGGGCGGGCTAGAGCGACGTTGCCGCCACAGCGGACAGCAGCGCATTGTGCTGATGGCATACGCGGTAGAGTGATGTCAGCGAGGGGGTATCGTTATCAAGCGATTCGCCACTCGCTTCATGCGCGGGTAAATCAGTCAAACAAGCGGCTTTGGCTGTGTACGCCTTATTTTGTACCGACCTTCACGCTGCGCAGACGCCTGATTCGCGCAGCACGGCGTGGCGTAGATGTTTGTTTACTATTACCGGGCAGTAAACATGACCACCCAGGCGTGCGCTATGCAGGACAACGGTTTTACCAAGCGTTGTTAAAAGCTGGCGTGCGGATTTTTGAGTTCCAGCCTACGTTTATTCATGCCAAGTTTGTGTTAGCCGATGACTGGGTCAGTATTGGCTCATGTAACTTCGACCATTGGAATCTGCACTGGAACCTTGAAGCGAATCAAGAAGTAGAAAATCAGGCATTCGCCGAGCAGGTTCAGTCGCTTTTTGAGCGTAACTTTGCCGCTAGTCAAGAAATCGATGCTGCCGCCTGGGCTGCACGGCCCTGGCGGCAGCGAGCCCGCGAGTGGGTCTATGGCGTAGTGGATGGTATTGTCACTCGCCTTAAATAATGCGCGGTTAGCAATCGGCTATAGACTATCGACGCTTTTTACCTTTGGCCGGGGTTTTCTTGCGTGGTTTAGGTTTCGGGGTTTCGGGGGGCACGCGGTAGTGAAGATAAAGATCCAGGACTAATTCTGGCAGTTGAGCAACAAAGGTTTCCTGGCTGGCCTGATCTTGGGCCATTTCAGCCATTTCTGGCTCATCATCGAATAAACCTGAGAGCGACATAAAGGGCAACAGTAGCGTGGCGGCAGCTTCTTCGTCATCTTGGAACCAAGCGCTTTCGTCGCTAAAGACACCTTCCATAAACCCTGCGCACCAGTCGCCGATAGGCGTTTCCTCCGCGGGGATGCCACCGAGCGTTAGCTCAAAGGGTAGCTCTGGTAAACCGCCTTGTTCAAGTACTGCGACGGCGTTGTCACGCAGTAGTGTTAGCAGTTGGATAATCTCGTCTCGTTCGGCATCGTCCCGATAACTTGGCTCTCCCTGAAACAGCTCGGCTAGCCATTGGTTGGTGGGTAATTCGCTAGGGGCAACTGCTAGTGCCACTAAAAAGCCATGGGCAGAAATCAGATCCAGCGCATCTTCGCCGACCTGCTCTGAGTCGAGAAAGTCATCCAATCTATCAAGTTGCTCGTCGTCAAGTAGCGGTTGAGGTGGCGGGGTACTAGGCGACGTTGCTGCGGGAACGTTATTGCGCTCTGCCATCAGGGGCCTCATCATAAAAATCGTCTTTGAGAAAAAGATGTTGATCGGCAACACTCGTTGGCAACATCGTTACTGGTTAGTTTATCACTAATGACGACTTTACCACTGCCTCCATGGCCTGCTGAAAAACTTGCGGCACTCTCTTCAGAGGCGCTTATGCATGCCGTGCGAGACAGAACAGATGAAGCGCTAAGGCGCTGCCAAGAAGTCTATCCTGCGCTGCCTGCGCCAAAGGTGTGGTTCGATCTAAAAGGTGCCTCAGCAGGGCAGGCGCATCTAGGGCGTGGCGGGCTGCGTTTTAACCCTGTTTTGTTGGGCAATAATCGGCAGGCGTTTTTTGACGAGGTGGTTCCCCATGAAATGGCGCATTGGCTAGTCTTTCATTTAGCCAATGGCACGCGGTTCAAACCGCATGGTCGAGAATGGCAAGCTGTCATGCGAGACCTGTTTGGTCTTGAGCCTAGGGTAACTCACTGTTTTGATGTTCAGGGTGCCCAGTCTCGGCCATATCATTATCAGTGTGGCTGTCAAACGCACTGTTTCACAGCTAGGCGTCATTCTTTAGTGGTAAAGGGGCGCCGCTATCGTTGCCGTCATTGTGATCAGACCTTGGTCTACAGTGCTTTTAGAAAACCCTGAAATCGTTTTAACTTATTGTTTTTAATATTGAAAATGTTAATACCAATGTCTAAGGGGAAGCCAGCGTTGGGAGGTTTATGCTAGGTAAATATTAAGCGCGTCGGTGCGACTAATAATAATACCGACACCATTTCTAGAGAGTGCAATTTCACGGACAGAGGCAACTTCATGAGCGAGCATAAAAACGTCTATCCAGTGCGCGACAGTATCGCTGCCAGTGCATGGGCTGATAAAGATAAATATGCGGCAATGTATCAGCAGTCCATGGACGACCCAGAGCGTTTCTGGGCCGAGCAAGCAAAGCGTCTGGATTGGATTAAGACGCCCACAAAGATTAAAAACACTTCCTTTGCACGCGATAATGTCGATATCCGTTGGTTTGAAGATGGTGAGCTTAACGTTAGTGCCAACTGTTTAGATCGCCACTTGGAGAAACGCGGCGATCAGACGGCGATTATCTGGGAAGGCGATAACCCTAACGATTCAAAACATATTACTTACCGTGAGCTCTATGAGCGCACTAACCAACTGGCCAACGGCCTGAAGTCGCTGGGAGTTAACAAAGGCGATACGGTGACGCTGTATATGCCGATGATTCCTGAGGCGGCAATGGCCATGTTGGCGTGTGCCCGTATCGGTGCTGTGCACTCTGTTGTGTTTGGCGGCTTTTCGCCGGACGCTGTCGCGCAACGGGTCATCGGTGCTGATTCTAAGCTGGTGATCACTGCTGATGAGTCGGTACGTGGTGGTAAACACGTGCCCCTTAAAGAGAACGTCGATTCAGCGCTGACGCGTAACGGCACCGATGTATGTAAAAACGTATTGGTGGTGAAGCGTACAGGCGGAGATATTGATTGGCAGGAAGGTCGTGACATCTGGTTTGACGAGCTGGTGGATAAGCAGTCTACCGAATGCCCAGCTGAGGCCATGAATGCTGAAGACCCGCTGTTTATTCTCTATACCTCTGGGTCAACCGGTGCGCCGAAGGGCTTGAAGCACACTACGGGCGGCTACCTGACCTATGCAGCGATGACTCATCAGTATATTTTCGACTATCAAGAAGGCGAAGTTTACTGGTGTACCGCGGATGTCGGCTGGGTGACGGGTCACAGCTATATCGTGTACGGACCGCTTGCCAATGGTGCAACCACGCTAATGTTTGAAGGCGTGCCGAGCTACCCAAGCCATGGCCGCATGGGCGAAATTGTCGATAAACATCAGGTCAATATCCTCTATACCGCGCCTACCGCTGTGCGGGCATTAATGGCGCACGGTGATAACGTGATGGACTCTAGCAAACGTGATTCACTGCGCTTGCTGGGGTCGGTGGGTGAACCTATCAACCCAGAAGCCTGGGAGTGGTTCTATCGCGTTATTGGCAATGAGCAGTGCCCTATTGTAGACACCTGGTGGCAAACCGAAACGGGCGGCATTATGATCGCGCCACTTCCCGGTGCTACAGATCTCAAGCCTGGTTCTGCGACAACGCCTTTCTTTGGTGTGAAACCCGCGCTGGTGGACAATGAAGGCCATCAACTGGAAGGCGAGACGGAAGGTAACCTCGTCATTCTCGACTCCTGGCCGGGTCAAGCACGCTCCATTTGGGGCGATCACGAACGTTTTGTACAGACCTACTTCTCTACTTACGACGGCATGTATTTTACTGGAGATGGCTGCCGTCGGGATGAGGATGGCTATTACTGGATTACAGGACGGGTTGACGACGTACTTAACGTATCAGGCCACCGGATGGGCACTGCTGAAATAGAGTCGTCTCTGGTTGCTCACTCGGCAGTGGCAGAGGCTGCTGTTGTTGGCTTCCCGCACGATATTAAGGGCCAGGGCATCTATATCTATGTAACGCTCAATGATGATGTTGATCCCACCGATGAACTCAAGAAAGAGCTGACTCAGTGGGTGCGTAAGGATATTGGCCCGATTGCATCGCCAGATGTAATTCAGTGGGCGCCTGGGCTGCCAAAAACACGTTCTGGTAAAATTATGCGGCGCATTTTACGTAAGATCGCGGCCAATGAGTGTGACGGCTTGGGAGATACCAGCACGCTGGCGGATCCATCGGTGGTTGACGAGCTCATTGAACATCGTGCCAATAAGTAATCTGCTTTGCCCTCAGTTATTCTTCAAATGGGGGCACGTTTAAATGACGGATGTCATTCATTTGCTATGCAAAATAAGGCAAACTTAGCAGATCCGTTGCAGTGCCGGCCATGGAGCCGGCACTGTTATTTCTGTTTGGATGACGTATCAATGACAAATAGTGCATGTGATGCTTGGGAATGACGAAGCCCATGGGGTACCATGCTTCAACCGTATGAGCCTAGCGTCGCGGCGGTAGTCAACCCCGCTGCTCGAGGAACCGGAGGAATATCCATGGCAGTAGCCCATAAGTTTATCGTCGCAGACGACCATCCGCTGTTTCGTGCAGCGCTCACTCAGGCGTTGCGCCAGTTAGCCCCCCAGGCTGAGATTGTCGAAGCCGACACCATGGAAGCCACCACTGAGGTCGTGAATCGACACCCTGATGCTGATTTGATTTTGCTAGACCTCCATATGCCTGGAGCGCATGGCTTCTCAGGTTTGATTCAACTGCGTGGCCAGATGCCCGATATTCCGGTAGCGGTTGTTTCAGGCAGTGACGAACCCTATGTTGTTCGTCGTGCAATTGATTACGGCGCGTCAGGCTTTATTCCTAAATCTTCATCGTTACAGCTGATTGCTGAAGCGGTGGGAGAAATTCTGCAAGGGGAAGTTTGGCTGCCAGAAGCGTTGGCGAACGTCTTAGATGAAACCAGCGAAGAAGAGTCGCGTTTTGCGGAGGCAATTGCTTCGCTGACGCCGCAGCAGTTTCGTGTGCTCAATATGCTGACGGAAGGCTTGCTAAATAAACAGATCGCCTATGAGCTTAGCGTCTCAGAAGCCACTATTAAGGCCCACGTGACGGCTATTCTGCGCAAGCTGGGAGTGCACTCGCGCACCCAAGCTGTTATTGCGGCGCAAAAGCTCGAAGTCGAGCCGCCTAAAGTCGAGTCTTAACGACTGACCCCTTCGGAAAGCGCCGCCCCTAGGACAACCTAAGGACGGCGCTTTCGTTTTGCTACTTATCTCGCCGCTGTGTCACTACCGCATGCCTCGCTGCTCCGTCATTCCCGCGTGTCTCGCTGCTCGGTCACTCCCGCATGTCTCGCTGCTCCGTCATTCCTGCGTGCCTTACCACCGTGTCATTCCCGCATGCTTTTAGCGGGAATCCATTTTGAATACGGCATTTTTGTCGGGCAATCCGCCATATCATTACGTTTTCCCACCTGCCCGGCTGGCCTGCAGCGTACGCGTTAAAAGTGCGCGCAGCGCGGCAGGTTTGACCGGCTTAAGCAGCAGCTGATAGCCCGCGCGCTTGATCTCTTCGGCCACTGCTTCCGTGCGGTCGGCGGTAATCACAATGCCCGGTACGGCTCCTTCGAAGCGCTCGCTGAGCGCTTCGAGTGCCATTAAGCCCGTGACTTCGTTGTCCAGATGATAGTCGGCCAAAATAGCATCGGGGTCGCCGTCCATATTACGCAGAATCGATTTTGCGCCGCCGATGCTGGTCGCGGTGAATACCTCGCATCCCCAGCCACTTAGCATGGCCGTCATGCCCTCTAAAATAAGCGTTTCGTTATCGATACATACTATGCGGGTACCCGCTAGCTTATTACCACTACGGCGATTGTGATGCTCTTGATCCGCGACGGTTACTTCACGGGCGGCAACGATGGGAACGCTGACGCAAAATGCAGTCCCCACCCCGACCCAGGAACGAACCTTAATGGGGTGATCAAGCACACGGCTCATACGATCAGCGATTGAGAGGCCTAAACCGAGTCCTTTCTCGCTCTCTTTATGGCGTGAAACTTGATCCAAGCGGCGGAACTCTTGGAAAATTTCCGTTAGCTTAGATTCCGGAATGCCCGGCCCGCTATCCCATACCTCTATGGAAAGCCGTCCTGCCTGGCGGCGGCAGCCTAGTAGTACACGACCCTCTTGGGTATAGCGGATCGCGTTGGATAAAAAGTTTTGTACAATCCGGCGAAGCATCTGCGGATCGGAATCTACCCACTGTTGCGTCGGTACGACGACAAGATCCAGCCCACGGTCATCGGCCATCACTTCAAATTCGGCACGCAACGGGCGAATAATATCTGCGAGGGCAAAGTGGCTGCGTCGCGGAGTAAGCGCACCCGCATCAAGCTTTGAAATATCTAGCAGAGTGCCAAGCAGCTCTTCAGCGGCTTGCAGTGAGTTATCAATATGGCTGATGGTGCGCTGGGTGTCGCTAGTGGTCACGTTCTGCATTAATGCTGAGGTAAACAGCCGGGCCGCGTTCAGTGGCTGTAGCAAGTCATGACTAGCGGCAGCTAAAAAGCGCGTTTTGGAAGCATTAGCATCTTCAGCTAACTGCTTGGCTTGGCGCAGCGCCTGCTCAGCTTCAGCACGCACACGGTTTTCTTGGCGCAGCGCCGCGTTGGCCTCGGAAAGTGCTTGTGTGCGCTCGCGAACGCGCTCTTCCAGGGTTTCGTTGGTCACTTTTAAGGCGATTTCGGCTTGGCGGCGCTCGGTAATGTCTTGATAAAGCGCGAAGAAGCCTAAAATCGATTGGCTATCGCCAAAGTGGGGCGTATAGGTGACCAGCATATAGCGCATGGCATCATTAACGCGCATTGAAACTTCAAAGCTGACCCGTTCGCCTGCCAGCGTTCGCTGAACCCATGGCATGCGCTCTTCGGCTTTTTTAACCGGTAATACGTCTTCGTATCGACGCCCAATCACGGCATTACGATCTATGTCGAAAGCTTGTTCGTAGGCGCGGTTGGTAAATAGATAGCGGCACTCTTTATCAAAGTAGGCAATCAGCGCTGGCACATTATCGGTGTAGATACGGATGTTATTTTCAGAGCGGATCAGCGCCTCTTCAATGCGCTTCTGCTGAGTAATATCTTGGTAGGTATAGACAAAACCACCGCCAGGCATCGGGTTGCCTTGGACTTCCAATACGCTGCCATCCTGGCGATAGCGCACATAGCGGTGAGGCTGGCCGTCGCGAATGTTGTCTAGCAGCAGTTGAACGTGCTCTTCCGGGTCGCCTGGGCCATATTCGCCGTTGTGCGCGTTGTAGCGAAAAATGCGATCCATGGGGGCGCCGACCCGTATCAAGTGATCAGGGAAGCGGAACAGCTCTAAATAACGTTGGTTCCACACCACCAAGCGCAAATTTTGGTCAACCACGCTAATACCCTGGTTGATGTTTTCAATGGTGGCTTGCAGCAGTGCGCGGTTGAACTCTAGGACTTGAGAGGCTTCATCAACGATAGAAATAACGTCTGAAATGCCAATGCCGCGCCCCTGAAGCGCCGAATTAACGACTATACGTGCTGATGATGCGCCTAGCACTGACGCAAGAAAGCGCTCGGTAAATTGGATGACGTCGATAGACGCCCGGGAACTATCTTCTATGGGTTTGCCCGCGCGGCGTGCGTAATCCTCAAACGCACGATCCACTTGATCTGCCCCAAGAAAACGCTCACACAGCACTTTAAGGTCACCGACCGTGGTGGCACCTGTCCAGGGGCGGTTGACGGATGTCTGGCGGGTTTCAACGCTATCGACAAACAGCGACGCCTGGATACGTTCGACGACCCGCTGAGAAGTCACCTGTGACACAAAGATATAGCAGAACAAGTTGATGCCCAGCGACAGCATGACCCCGTGGGTAAATGGGTCGCCGAGGTTTAAGCCAAATAGGGTTGTCGGCGATAGCCAATTAAGCCCTAAGGGGCCGCCTGCTAACCATTGTTGAGGAAGTACACCGGCATTGATCATCGCAGGCATTAACAGGCTGTATGCCCAAATCGCAAAGCCTGCATTCATGCCAACAATAACGCCGAGGCGGTTGCCGCGCTTCCAATACAGCCCGCCGATGAGTGCGGGGGCAAACTGAGCAGCGGCCGCAAAGGACAGCATGCCAATTGAGGCCAACGAAGTGAATTCGGCAATAAGCTGGTAAAAGCCGTAAGCCATTGCCAAAACAGCAACAATCGTCAGGCGGCGTGCGCGGAGCACTAAGCGGCCATAGTCGCGGGCTTTGGTGTCGAACCAACGCAATCTAAATAGCGCTGGGATCACAATTTCATTAGAAATCATGATGGACACTGCCACTGCTGCCACAATAACCATACCTGTCGCGGCAGAAAATCCACCAATAAAGGTGAGAAGGGTCAGCCACTGCTGGCCGGACGCCATTGAAAGAGCAAGTACGTAAGTATCAGGCTCAACCCCGCTTTCCGAAAACAGCAGTAGGCCCGCTGCCGCCAAAGGGACAACAAAAAAGGCGACTGCGAGTAAGTAAAGAGGAAATAGCCAGCGTGCTTTTGTTGCATCATCTGGGTGAGTATTTTCCACCACTGCCACATGAAACTGGCGAGGTAGGCAAAGTATGGCGAGCATGGCAAGCAGCGTTTGCGCCCAGAAGCTTTGGCCAAAATCTTGATTGGCTAGCTGGCGCTGAAGCTCCAATTGACTTTCAGCGTGGCCCATTAGTTCGCCTAGGCCATCAAACATCCCCCAGGTAACAAAAGCGCCAAGGACGACAAAAGCCAACAACTTTACCAGCGATTCAAATGCTACCGCATGAATCAGCCCTTCGTGGTGCTCTGTCGCGTCCGTGTGACGAGTGCCAAAAAGGATAGCGAAGATTGCCATGACGATGGCGACATAAAACGCTGTGTCGCCAAACAGCGGCGTATGGGTCATGTCCGCTGCGTCGGTCAGAACACTAAAGGTGGTAGACACCGCTTTTAACTGCAGAGCAATGTAGGGCAGGGTGCCAATCAGGGCAACTAAACTAGCAAACGCCGCAAGGGATTGGGTTTTGCCGTAGCGGGAAGCAATAAAGTCAGCGATTGACGTGACGTTTTGGTGCTTGGCAACACGAATCATTTTTGCCAGCACCGGCCAAAACAGTAAAAACGTTAAGATCGGGCCGACAAAGATACTGGCGAATGACCAGCCCGCTGTAGCTGCTTGCCCCACTGCGCCGTAAAACGTCCACGAGGTGCAGTAAATGGCCAATGCCAAACTGTAGATGATTGGCCGTCGGCGGCTGGCGCCGTGAGTCCGTGCACGGCGATCACCGAACCAGGCAATTCCAAACAGCACTGCAATGTAAAGCAGTGATACCGCGACCAGCAGACCGCCATGAAACATGTCGTCTCCCCACGTTGAAGGCTTCGCCTAGCGACGATCCAATATCAAATAACGATCATCTAAATAAAGACCCTATTCTAGGCGAAGGAGGGGCATCACGTCTGCTGGTCGGCGGCAAGTTGGCAAACGGTGGTTAACAAAGGCGCGGTTTCACGCAGCGTGCGGCGTTCGTTTAATTCAGCGTCTCCCGTCTCTGTATTCAGGGGGACTATCTCGCGGTTAGTGCAGTTCAATATATAAGGTTGAGTGGTTAGTATGTCGGTATGGCGGCGTTCGAATTGATAAAGAATAAATTCAGCAATTAACTCATCGTCAATGTGACGAGCGCGTACATTGTCGCGATCAACGATGCTGAATTTAGTCGTCATCGGAAACACAAAGGTCCATGGTCGCCACACGGCACTAGACGTATCGCTGGAAATGACGATGGCAGTTTCAGGTAGTTGAGAGCGCTTGTGTTCAAACCAGCTGTATTCGGTTGAGACCTGATACCCCAGCATACCCAAGCCACCAAAAACGGGCACAATCCACTTAGGCAGCCGTTTACGGCTAAGTGCTCTAAGTAATAGGCCTATCCCCGCGGCGGCAAGCCCTGCAAATACAGCGGCAACAAGATGCCAGATCATAAAATATCCTTTCTAAATGACATCGGGCTCCCCTAAGGAAGCCCGATGATAAGTATCGATTCCAAATCTAATGGCAGTGTGCCAAAGAGAGGATCCGATTATGACTTAGTGGTCGAGCGCTACACCAGCACCTTTCGGATAGCGAACGCTTTCTACCAGGTCTTGAATCTCCTGTGGAGGCTCTTCCGTTGCGCTAGAGACAGCAAACGCAACCGCAAAGTTAATCATCGCGCCTATTGCACCGAAGGAGAGTGGTGAAATGCCCATAATCCAGTTATCTGGCGTGTTGGCCAGCATGTTGGTGCCGGGGACGAAGAACCAACCGAGATAGGTGAAGATATAGAGCAGGGTGCAGACCAGGCCTGCCAGCATGCCGCAAATCGCGCCTTTGCTGTTCATACGCTTTGAGAAAATGCCCATCATTAGCGCTGGGAACAGGGAGGCACCAGCGATACCAAAGGCAAGTGCCACCGTCTGTGCGGCGAACCCGGGTGGATTAAGCCCAAGATAGGTAGCCAGAAGAATTGCGCCGCCCATAGAGATACGTGCCGCCAGCATTTCCCCTTTCTCAGAGATCTTCGGATTAATCATTGTTTTGATTAAATCGTGGCTAATTGCCGACGAGATAGCCAATAGCAGACCTGCCGCTGTTGAGAGGGCCGCAGCAATACCGCCTGCTGCAATCAGGCCGATAACCCAGCCTGGCAGATTAGCAATTTCTGGGTTTGCTAATACCAGAATGTCATTATTAACGGTCAGCTCGTTACCTTCCCAGCCACGATCAGAGTAGTCAGCAGCATTGTTGTACATTTGGATGCGGCCGTCGTTATTCAGATCGTTAAACGTGATAAGCCCGGTTTCTTCCCACGTGCGTACCCACTCAGGACGATCTTCATAGAGAATCGGGTTACGAGCGGCTTCTTCGTAATTCTCTACTTGTCCGGCCATCTCTGGATAGACGGTAGTCGCCAAGTTCAGACGCGCCATGGAACCAACCGCAGGTGCCGTGAGATACAGTAGGGCAATGAAGACCAGTGCCCAACCAGCAGACCAGCGCGCATCGGCAACTTTCGGCACCGTGAAGAAACGGATAATGACGTGAGGTAAACCAGCAGTACCCACCATTAGCGACAGGGTAAACAGCACCATGTTCAGCTTATTATCGACGTCGGCGGTATAGTCACGGAATCCAAGCGCACTGACTACTTCATCCAATTTCGTCAATAGCGGAATGCCAGACTCTGTATGGGTACTGAACATACCAAACATCGGAATTGGATTGCCGGTTAGTTGCATGGCAATGAACACCGCCGGAATAGTGTAAGCGATGATAAGCACTACGTATTGGGCGACCTGCGTGTAGGTAATGCCTTTCATGCCGCCAAAAACGGCGTACAGGAACACAATCAGTGCTGCGATCCAGATGCCCCAGGTGTTGCTGACTTCCAAGAAGCGCGAGAAAGCAACGCCAGCGCCGGTCATTTGGCCAATGACGTAAGTAACCGAGGCAACGATCAAACACACAATCGCGACTAAGCGCGCCGTGTTACTGTAGAAGCGGTCACCAATAAAGTCAGGCACGGTGAACTTGCCAAACTTACGTAGGTAAGGTGCTAGCAGCATTGCCAGGATAACGTAACCACCTGTCCAGCCCATCAAGAAGGTGGAGTTAGCGTACCCGCCAGAAGCGAGTAGACCGGCCATTGAAATAAACGAGGCTGCTGACATCCAGTCAGCAGCCGTCGCCATACCGTTGGTGATAGGGTGAACGCCTCCACCAGCAACGTAGAAGTCTTTGGTCGACCCGGCTCGTGCCCATATCGCAATGCCGATATAGAGCGCAAACGATGCGCCGACAAATAATAGGTTAATGGCAAATTGGCTCATACTGGCTTACTCCCCAAGGCCGAATTTTGCATCGAGTTTGTTCATTCTCCAGGCATAGAAGAAGATCAGTACGATGAAGGTGAGGATGGAGCCCTGTTGAGCGAACCAAAAGCCCAAGTCAGTCCCACCAACGGGAATGCCCGCTAATAGCGGACGAAAGAGGATGGCACATCCATAAGAAACGAATGCCCAAACAACCAAGCATCCAAAGATCAATCGGACGTTGGCTTTCCAGTATTCAGCAGCGTTGGATTTGTCGTCTGCCATTGTGGTGCTCTCCAGTTGTGATTTTTAGGGTTGGAAAGTTAACTCAGGATAGCGTGTGATCCATTAGGGCAATCCTTCATAGAAAACCGCTCTTTTAGTTGTCTGCGATGATTTAGTGCGATTAGACGCATATCACCTTGTTGGTTAAGTTGCTCTGCTGGTTAATGGTTTGGCAAGGTTTTCTTCAGTGTCTTGATAAGTGTTTAACAAGTGCCACGTGAACATCCTGTATAGCCCGTTGTTAATAGTGGGCAATAATTGCAAAAAATAAAGCCCAGACTTTGGTATCAATGAGCTTTCAGTACGTATTTTAACGCTCTATTTTGTTTCTAGTTATTTGTTTTGAATGGTTTTTTGTTTTTTGCGTGTGAGTGATAGGACGATGGTCTATGGGTCGCTTAAAAGCAATGTTTGCTACTTTTAATAACTGGTATATTAAGTTGCCAAGTTTGCTGATTCATGCCGCTACTTTGGTCGTTAAACAAACGTCTTTGCGACGTTAGCGGTATAGCAAAAGGTATAATGAAGGTGCTGGTTAAGAAGCAATCAAACCTTAAGCCATTTTGTTCTTCATCGCGATTAACTGGGGTCACTCATGATTGACGTTGATCTTTCTCAATTGCCCTTCACATTAATTGATGATGAAGGGCGTGACCACGTTCGCCGTGGCATGGACATCGCCTATTTTGATCGTGATGAAATCATTATCGAGGTGGGGCAGGCGGGTGAATCGGTTTTTTTGATTCACAAAGGCGAAGTTGCTGAACTGGATCCTACTCTGCCAGCGTCCAGTGCGCGGATTGGGCACTACACAGCTGGTGATCTGTTTGGTGCTATTAGTATTCTGAATGGTAAAAGCCGCTATCGTTTTAAAGCTGAGCAAGAGTGCTTGTGCTATGTGATGCCGAAAGCGCTATTTATAAAGCTATGCCGTCATCATCCCGACTTCGAAAATTTCTTCAAGCAATCGCTATCTCACAAAGCGCGGTTAATGACTGAAAAGCGTGCCGAAGGTGGCGTGACCATGGCCGGTTTTATGTTGGCTAAAGTCAGCGAATGCATGCGTGAACCTCTTATCATGGATGCATCGACAGAGATTGCCAGCGCGGTGCGCCAGCTCAACGATAGCCACGCAGATAGCTTGCTCGTCAAAACCAAAGGCGAATTTGGCATTGTCACTAAAACCGATTTGCTCAATGGTGTGGTGCTGAATAACTTTGAGCATACAGCGCCCGTTGAGGATGTGGCTCATTTCTCGCTGGTGACCGTTACCCCCAACCAATACTTATTTGAAGCGCTCGTGCTGATGACACGGCATAAAGTAACGCGGGTGGTGGTGATGGAACAGGGCGTCCTGAAAGGGGTGGTAGAGCTAACGGATGTCCTTAGCTATTTTTCGAGCCGTAGCTATGTCGTTAGTCTGCAGGTGGAGCAGGCAAGTAGCTTAGAAGCATTGGCGGCTGCCAGCCAACGCACGCCAGAACTGGTAAATGCGCTTATGGCACAAGGGGTCAAGCTACGTTTTGCTATGGACCTACTGGCCGCGTTGAATGGCCGAATCATCAATAAAGCGTGGTCATTTGTTATTCCTGAGCAGTATCACTCCCAAAGTTGCCTAATGGTGATGGGGAGCGAAGGGCGTGGTGAGCAAATTCTTAAAACAGATCAAGATAATGGGCTGATTTTAGCCGACGACAGCCAATGGCCTTCGCTTGCCGAAGACATGAATGCGCTTACCCAAACGCTGATTCAGCTCGGTTACCCACCCTGCCCAGGAAATATCATGGTGTCTAATCCTGAATGGGTGGGCACTGTGTCGCAATGGAAAAGCAACATTGCTAAATGGGTGAGCGCAAGAGATGGCGATAGCCTGATGAAGCTGGCGATTTTGCTAGATGCCCATGGTGTGGCTGGTAATCCGCAATTGCTCGATAGTGTGCGTGCGGAGCTATTTGAACGCTGCTCAAGGGATGAGTTATTGCTGTCCTACTTTGCGCGCGCTGCGTTGCGTTTCTCAACACCGCTAACGCTATTTGGCTCCTTAAAAAAGCCCCAGCATGGGATTGATATTAAAAAAGGCGGTATTTTCCCCATTGTTCATGGGGTGCGCACAATGGCGCTTGAACGGCGCATTAATGCCACGTCCACCTTAGATCGTCTGGACGCTTTAGCAGAAGATGGTCGTCTTGATCGACGTTTTGCTGACGACCTGGGCGAGGCGCTGGCGCTATTTACCGAACTACGTTTAAAGCAGCAGCTACAGACAGCGGAAGCATCGACTCAGCAGCGTAGCAACCGTGTAGTGGTGCAGGAGCTCTCATCCCTTGAGCGTGATCTGTTGCGAGAGGCGCTGCATATCGTAAAAGATTTTAAACAGCGGCTCTCCCATCGTTATCATTTGGAGTATTCGTGAGCGGAATGCGCTTGTTAGACCGGCATATGTCACTGCTCAGTGGCTCGCTGCGCACGTTAATGCAGCGCGAAAGCGACCGCCGACGTTGGGCGGACTCCCCCTACGCATGGCTGTTTCAGCCCTACATGGGGGAAGAAATGGTGGCGCTTGCTTGCCAGGTTAGCCCAGGCCAAGCACCGGTGGTCAGCGTCGCTGCTGTTGTCTTAAGTCCAGGGCGAGTGCAGACCAGCCGAGCCTGGGTGGCAACTCTGGCAGAAGAGCGAAACAACAACGCCCCTGCGCTGCGGCGACATCATCGACTGTACGCAACAGACACGGTGCTGGCGCCTAACGCTGAGCATCTTGGGGCGTTAGCTGAATTCATCGGCAATCGGCCACTAATTGGTTGGCAGTTAGGCCGCTCGGTGGAACACCTTAATCTTTTGTTTAAAGCAGGGTTGGGATTTGGTTTGCCCAATGCCCAGGTCGACGTTGGAAAGCTACACTATCGTCAATTACGTCGCTTACATCCACAGTGTGAGACGAGCGGTCGTCTAACGGAAGCGCTCGCTCGTTGGCAAATGCCCGCTCTTCAATGGATGGGGGTGCTGGGGGATGCAACCGCAAGCGCACTTTTATACCTGCGTTTGCAGCGCGAGATCGCCCAGCAGGGATAGTCGTTACTAGCCTGAAGGGATGAATCCACGGGTTTATCTTGGGTGGACGTGGTGAGTCTTGTTAGAATGCTTGCTGCTTCTTCTACCATCGGCAGTGCCTACACCATGCTACAACCTGACTATTTTGACCCCGCAGCGCCTGAGACTGTTTCTGTTGACAGCCCTGCTGTTAATAGCGCACAGACACCATCCGAGCATCACGCCGCTAAACAAAAGCGTGAATTTAATAAGCTACAAAAGCGCTTACGGCGAGAGGTTGGCAACGCCATCATTGATTATCAAATGATTGATGAAGGTGACAAGGTGATGGTGTGCCTGTCTGGCGGCAAAGATAGCTATACGATGTTGGAGATACTGCTTAACCTGCAGCGCAACGCACCGGTTAATTTCTCTCTGGTCGCCGTTAATATGGATCAGAAACAGCCAGGTTTCCCTGAACATGTATTGCCCCAGTACCTAGATAAAGTGGGGGTTGAATACCACATTCTAGAGCGTGATACCTACTCGGTGGTGAAAGAGAAAACCCCAGAAGGAAAAACGACCTGCGCACTTTGTTCTCGACTCAGGCGTGGCTCGCTCTATGGGTTTGCTGAGGAAATTGGAGCAACGAAAATTGCTCTAGGGCATCATCGCGAAGATATTTTAGAAACGTTATTCCTTAACATGTTCTTCGGTGGCACTTTGAAAGCAATGCCTCCCAAGCTTTTATCTGACGATGGCAAAAATATTGTCATTCGCCCCCTTGCCTACTGCAAAGAGGCTGATATTGCAGAGTTTTCTCGGCTAATGGAATTCCCCATTATTCCCTGTAACTTATGTGGCTCTCAGCCCAATCTCCAGCGCCAAGTGGTCAAAGATATGTTGGCTGAGTGGGATAAAAAACATCCAGGACGCCTAGAAAGCATGTTTAAAGCGGTGACCAATGTAGCGCCTTCCCAGCTAGCAGACCGCCGTTTATTTGACTTTGCTGGCCTTGAAGCCAAACAAGCGGCGTTGATGGAAGGGCGTATTCAGGCGCTTAGCGTGGACTAGCCGACTGCTCTTCCTCTTCAGCTAGCGTGATGAGGCGGCGCATATCTAAAATATTAACCTCGCGCCCTGAAACAGCTACCACCTCTTGCTGTTGAAAGCGGCTAAGAATACGGCTGACCGTTTCTACTGCCAAGCCTAAGTAATTGCCGATGTCGGCGCGGGACATGGAGAGTCTGAAGCTATAAGGCGAGTATCCACGTCGACGAAAACGGTCTGAAAGGGTGACTAAAAAGCTGGCTAGTCGTTGATCGGCCGTCTTGCGCGATAGCAAGCGCATCATGCGTCGGTCATCTCGCAATTCTTTGCTCATACTCCGATAAAGCTGGCCACGTAGTTCGGGCAGTTCTTCGGAAAGTAGGTCCAGGCGGTCAAATGGGATTTCACACACTGTGGTGGTTTCCAGGGCAATGACGCTACCGGGGTAGTGCTCTTCATCAATTCCGTCCAATCCCACTAGTTCGCTGGGAAGGTAGAAATTGGTCAGCTGATCATTGCCGTTACCTTCACTGGTCACTTGTTTCAGGCTACCTGAGCGGACAGCATACACACTGGTGAAGTGATCACCCTGGCGAAACAGGGGCTCGCCTTTTTTGAGTGGTGAGCGGCGGCGAATGATGGCATCAAACTGGCTCATGTCCTCAAGCTCTAAGGCAAGCGGCAGACACAGCGAGCTTAGGCTACAGGTCTGACAGCGCGCCTCTTGCAGCAGTGAGCGTCGTTGGCTGGCGGGTTGTGGCATATAGGTCTCCCTTTCTCGTTAGCCATCATAGGCCCAGAGGCAAGACGTCTCAACAAGCTTATACAATTTTAGAGTAGCGCTGAATAGGCTGGTCAGCTAGGTGAGCATCAAAGGCCATCGCCAAATGGCGAATCAGCAGCCGTCCAGTGGGAGTGGCGCTAATAACTTGCTGATGGCGAGTGATCAAGCCGTCTTGCTCAGCTGTCTTCAATTGCTCAATTGCGGTGGAAAAATAATCACTAGCATCGATGTGCCAACGCTTTCCAACGTCCGCAAGATCAATGTACATGTCGCACATTAGCCGTTCAATCACGTCTCTTCGTATTAGGTCATCCTTATTTAACCTTAATCCTTTGATGGTTGCCAGCTTACCTTTATCTAAGGCTGCTTCATATTGATCAAGCTGAGTCGGGTTTTGTGCGTAAACGTCGTCAATCCGTGATATGGCGGATACGCCTAAGCCAACTAAATCGCACTGTGCATGGCTGGAGTAGCCCTGGAAATTGCGTTGTAAGGAACCGTTGCGCTGTGCAATCGCTAGGCTATCGTCAGGTCGTGCAAAGTGATCCATGCCAATATGCACATAGCCTGCGTTAGTCAGCATTTCTATGGTGGTGTGCAAAATAGCCAGCTTTTCATCAGCGCTGGGGAGGTCGGTTTCGTTAATACGCCGCTGCGGTGCAAAGCGAGTGGGCATGTGCGCATAATTAAATACCGACAGCCGTGCCGGGTTAAGTTCGATAACTTGGCTTAGCGTCTCGGCAAAACTTTTTTCGGTTTGAAATGGCAGCCCATAAATCAAATCAAGATTGAGTGAACGAAAACCAAGACGGTGTGCTTCTTCCATCAAGGTTTCGGTGAGTACCCGGGGCTGTACGCGGTTGATAGCTTTTTGTACCTGCAGATTTAAATCCTGTACGCCAAGGCTTAGTCGATTAAAGCCGAGAGACTGTAGGTGGCGCAACGTAAATACGTCTGCTTCACGAGGATCTATTTCAATAGCGTAATCGCGGTCAGCTGAGCCGGATAAACCAAAACGAGCATCTAGGCGGTCAATCAGGTCCCCCATTTGCGACAAGGTTAGAAACGTAGGCGTGCCGCCGCCCCAGTGTAACTGTTGCACCGGGCGTGAAGTGTCTAAATGGCGGGCAGTGAGCACCATTTCCCGGTCTAGCCGAGAAAGGTAAGGTTCCGCAAGGGCGGTATTCTTGGTGGCGATTTTGTTGCATGCGCAGTAGAAGCAAATTTTTCGACAAAAGGGCACATGTACATACAGTGATAGCGGGCGGTGGCTCTCATTACTGCGCGTTAGCGCCTGAGTAAAGTCATCGGCGCTGAACTGCTCATGAAACGCGAGGGCTGTCGGGTAGGATGTGTAACGTGGGCCACTTTTGTCATAGCGACGCAGTAGCGCTTCATCCCAGGCGTTGGCCTCAGACACTTCCGTGTTGGTAGGTGAGAAGGAAGCAGTGGCATGAACGGGCATGGCGAGCGCTCCGAAGTGAGAAGTAAGCAAAACGAGTGACTGAGCGCTGTCGCTCAGTGTGCTCTAGGCATGCTACGTCGGTGTCACTTGGAATGCGTTGAGCTATATCAAACTATCGGAGGGTCTGACTAATGCGCTGTTAGGGAGATAAGCGTCCATAGTTGCCAAAGGGCGAAACTGATAATCGACAGTGCAGCGACGCTGCGAGTGGCGGGGTGGCGAATTAAATGGCTTAACTGCTGTGCTGCAAGTCCTGTTGCCAGCAGGGCAGGGAGTGTACCCAGGCCAAAAGCGCCCATTAGCAGCGCGCCATCGATTGGGTCTGCAATTGCTAAGCTCCAGGCTAGCATGGAGTAAACCAGCCCACAGGGCAGCCAACCCCACAGTGCACCTAAGGTGAAGGCTTGGGGAAGATGCACGACAGGCATCAGGCGTCTTCCCACTGGCTCAATATATCGCCAAAGGTGCTTCCCCACTGCTTCTACTTTCAGCAGCCCTTTCCACCAGTTGGCGATATAGAGTGCCATTAAGATGAGCATCAAGGCGGCGAAAGCCTGCAGCGCAATACGTGCAGACGGAGAAAGCGAGATAAGTGTGCCAAGTGCAGCAACAATCGCACCTGCCACCATATAGCTGAGAATGCGCCCGGCGTTATAGCTAATCAGCAGACCACCCAGGCGGGCAGGGTGTCGCATGCTCGGCGGTACGGCAAAGGTCAGCGCGCTCATAATGCCGCCGCACATGCCGATACAGTGGGCACCGCCCATTAAGCCAAATACAAACGCGGCTAGCAGGGGCGGTAAATCAAGTCCCGTCGGATTCATGCGGGCGGCTCTTGGTTATGTTGAGAAGAAGAGCCGCTTTTTTTACGCGCGGCACGCTGCTCGGGAGTCAGATCATTTTCATCGTCATCGAATAGGATGCGGTGAGCTGGACCTTCCAAGTCGTCGAACTGATCGTGTTTTACGGCCCAGAAAAACGCCCACACCGCGAGGCCAAGAAGTGTGAGTGAAAGGGGAATCAGTAAGTATAAAATCGTCATGCCGTCACCGGTGTTGATAGGGCAACCTGAGGGGCGGGCGGCGTACGCCAGCGAGTGAGACGCAGTGCGTTACCTACCACAATCAGGGAGCTTAGCGACATGCCAATCGCAGCGAGCCAGGGAGGAATTAAGCCCATTGCTGCTAAAGGCAGTGCTGAAAAATTGTAGCAAACCGACCACAGCATATTTTGGCGCATAATGCGGCGTGTGGCGCAGGAAATATCAATCGCCTCAAAAATACGCATTAAGCGTGGACTGAGCAATATCGCGTCGGCACGGGTCCGGGCGAGGTCTGTGGCGCCATTCATAGCAATGGCAACGTCAGCGCCAGCTAATACCGGCACATCATTGATACCGTCACCGATCATCACGACACGCTCACCGTTGGCTTGTAGCTCACGTAATCGTGCCAGCTTACCCTCAGGCGATTTGCCAGCGTGCCACGTGGCAATATTGAGCTGTTCTGCCAAGCTTTCTACCGCTTCCTGTGTGTCACCAGAAAGTAGCTCTACATCCAACCCGCGGGCTTGGAGTGCGGCAACGGTTTGGGCCGCATCTTCGCGAATGCCATCGTGCAGCTTGAACCAGGCACGTGGTGCATTATTTTCACTAAGCAAAAGCCACTGGCCGGTGCCTGGTGGGGGCAGCGCGGTAGTCGTTGCAAAATCGGCTTTGCCTAATCGCCATATTGCGCCGTTTAAAGAGCCTTCCAGCCCGCTTCCGGTCACACTTTTGACGTTGCGTGCCTGTAGAGTGGCATCTCGAAATGGGCGAAAAGCCCTAGCAATGGGGTGTTCAGAGTGTGCTTCTAGCGCCGCCGCGATGGCTTGGGCATGCTCTGCACTAAGTGGCGTATCGCTGTGGGCGGGATGCTGTTGGTCAATAGGATGCGTTTGGGTCAGCTGCATTTCGCCGCGAGTCAGCGTACCGGTCTTATCAAAAATCACCCGAGTGACGTTGGAGAGTGATTCGATCGCGTCAGCACGTGTAATGAGTACGCCACGCTGGCGCAATTGACCATGCCCTGCTGTCAGCGCAGTGGGGGTGGCCAGTGCCAGTGCACAAGGGCAAGTGACGACTAACACCGAGAGCAGTACCCATAGCACGCGAGACGGGTCGATAAACCACCATGCTACGGTGACACAGACGGTAACGATCAGCAGTCGTAATACAAACAGGTGCGCCATACGTGCCGCCATCTGGGCAAGACGTGGGCGGCTAGCAAAGGCGCGATCGGTTAAATCGACAATGCCAGCCACTCTGGCGCTATTGCCAGCATGGGTTACCTTTATGATGAGCGGGTTTTCCATGTTTTGGCTGCCACCCACCACGCTTTCGCCTACCCGTCGAGTCACTGGCAAATACTCACCGGTCAGCATCGACTCATCAAGGCTGGATTCGCCGTCTTCGATAATGCCATCAGCGGGAACGCCATGACCGGGCTTGATGAGCACGCGGTCGCCTTGTGTAAGTTCACTGGCAGGCAGAATGCGTTCACTACCATCCGCTTCAAGGCGAATAGCGGAGACCGGCAAAACGCCGCTCAGCGCATTGCCGCTGTGGCCGCTGCGCCGCCTGGCCCTACCTTCTACATAGCGGCCAAATAGCAAGAAAAAGGTAAACATGGCGACCGAGTCGAAATAAACATCGCCAACGTTAAACAGCACTGCATAACTGCTCGCCAAATAGGCGCCGCCAACGGCTAGCGAGACGGGGACGTCCATGCCAAGCACGCCGGTTTTCAGATCCCGCAATGCGTTACGGAAAAAAGGCTGCGCTGAGAAAAATACCACTGGCGTGGCTAGGGCAAACGATAGCCAGTGAAACAGAGCGTAAAAGTCTTCGCTAAGCTCACCAGGCCCCGATACATAAATGGGGATCGAGAACATCATAACCTGCATCATGCCGACAGCCGCGACAATCAGGCGGCGCACATTCATGCGCTCTTCATGTTGCAAGCGGGTTTGAGCTTGGTCAGGTTCATAAGGTTGCGCATCGTAGCCGATGGCCGCTAGTTCAGCGAATAGTTGTGAAAGGTTGATGGCGGCGGGGTCCCAGCTCACCCGTAGGCGATGATGGGTAAGGTTGACCGCGCTAGAGGTAACGCCATCAAGTGCATTTAAACGATGTTCAATGAGCCAAGCGCAGGCTGCGCAGGTGATGCCATCTATTGCGAGTGTGGCCCGAACGTATCCTTCGTCACCCTCTGGGTGAACAAACTGCGCTTGAAGCCCCGGGTCATCAAATACCGACCAGGTTTCTGCTTTGGCAGCTTGGCGCTCGTCAGGGCGCTCGGGCATTTCTGTGCGATAGCGATAATAGCTTTCCAGCCCGCCATCAACGATGGCATGGGCGACGGCTTCGCAACCTGGGCAGCATAGTGGCTTGGCTGTGTCGTCAATATTAATTCGCCACGGTGCCCCTTCAGGCACCGGGTTGCCGCAGTGATAGCAGCTAAGGGCGGTCGTGGTCATTCGTTCTCCAAGCGCCCGCCAGGTAGTAGTGCAATGGTGTTTTCGTTAGGAAAGCGTGCTTCGCCGATAAGGCGCCATGCTGATTCATCGCCTTGCTCTGGCTGCAGCTGTAGATACCAGCGATAGCGCAGATTGTCAGGTCCTTGAGTGATGTAGCGACCTTCGCGCACATGCTCTAGCACAAACGATTGGTCACGATCGTCTTCGGTGGGGAAAATAAGATCTAGATAAAGCTTGGCTGGGCGAGCATCGCCAGCAAGATCAACAACAATATCGCTGGTCAGCGGATCAATGCGTAACTCGGCACTTAAATTTAAAGCGCGCGCTTGCTCTTGCTTGGCGAATACCATGTTAATTGCTTTGCCGTGCTCGTAGTAATCTTCTTGTACCACCATACCGTCGTAGCTTTTGATCGACATAACCGCAAAGGTCGTGCTGACAATAATGGAGGAGAACAGCAAGCCTAACAAAAACCATGGCCAGAACTGTTTGTACCACGGCGTAATCGTAGGGTCTGACATAACGCATTTATCTCCTGGCATTACCTAAGAAGCGGGCTTCACGCTCCTGGCGGATTTGCTCATCTTGTTGTGCTTGTAGCACAAATGTAATGGGGTGACTGGGCTGGCTTAAATCTTGAGGGTTCGCCAGTACGGTGACGACCTGAATGCGAGACTCGCCTGCCGGAACGCTAATCGATGTGCTATCTAGCGCTAAGCTGGGTAGGCCTAACACACTGATTTGGTAAGTATGTGGCTCGTTATCAAGGTTACGCACCGTGAGACTGTAAACGTTGCTGATTTGCCCTTCTCGGGTCATTTGATAAAGCTGCGTGCGCCCACGCTCGGCGTCGAAGCTAAGTGGTACGCGGTCGTTAACCGACCAGGTAAACGCAACTATCATAATAATTAGCGCGGCAAAGTAGCCCAGTAGTCGGGGGCGTAAGATGTGGCTTTTCTTACCTTCTAGCGCGTTTTCCGTTGTGTAGCGAATAAGCCCTTTGGGGTAGCCCATTTTGTCCATGACGCTGTCACAGGCATCGATGCAGGCTGCACAGGTAATGCACTCGTACTGGAGTCCATCACGAATATCGATACCTGTTGGGCAAACCTGAACACATAATTCGCAGTCTATACAGTCGCCAAAGCCAGCTTCTCTCGCCTGCGTATGGCTAAGTGTCTTTTTCCGCCGACCTCTTGGCTCGCCACGTGCTTCGTCGTACGACACAATCAGCGTGTCGCGATCAAACATGACTGACTGGAAGCGCGCGTAGGGGCACATGTAAATGCACACCTGCTCACGCAGCCAGCCTGCATTTAAATAGGTAAATACTAAAAAGAAGCCAACCCAAAAATAGGACCAGCCATGGGCTTCTAGCGTAGGCAGTTCCGCCACTAGCGTTCGGATGGGGGTGAAGTAACCCACAAAAGTGATGCCGGTCGCCAAAGAAATCAGTAACCAAGCGGAATGTTTAGCTCCTTTTCGCCACGCTTTGTCAGCATTCATTGGCTGTTTGTCGAGCTTAATACGGTGGTTTCTAGATCCCTCTATGCGGTGCTCGAGCCAAATAAATAGGAATGTCCAGACGCTTTGTGGGCAGGTATAGCCACACCAAACGCGTCCAGCAAAAACAGTAATAAAAAATAGCCCAAAGGCACAAATAATAAGCAGCCACGAAAGTAATACGAACTCTTGAGGGTAAAATGTGGCAGCAAAAATATGAAACTCTCGGCCCGGAAGGTCAAACCAGATGGCTGGGCGGTCTCCCCAGTTCAGCCATGGAAGCAGGAAAAAGCCTAGCATCAGCGCCCAGTTGGCGCTGCGCCTTACTTTTTGGAAGAGCCCTTTGATTTCGCGCACATAAATATGTCGGCGCTTAGCATACATGCTCTGAGTCGTACTTTCCCCAGGGGTATGGTGCCCAACGGGCGGCGGCGTAATATCTTGGCTAGGTATTTTTTCCATGGCGATGATCGCAGCTCACTAAGGCGGGAATGGGCGGCAGCATGGATATCGTGGCGTTAAACCTGCGACGCTAGATAACACAACTGTATGCCGTGTCGCTAAATGGTAGTGTAACGGATAGAAAGGGTGTCTGGATGGGCGGTGGATAAAGAAAGGGTGCGGTATGAAACCGCACCCTCGTGATACCTACCAGCGGTTGCTATTGACTAAGCGATTAGTCGTTGAAGCGTAGGCTGTAGACATAAGCGGCTACCAAGTGAACACGCTCTTCACCGATATAAGCTGCTTGTGCTGGCATGTGGCCGTTACGACCATTGCGCAGTGTTTGGCGAACAGAATCTGCAACGCTTTGTCCCGGTGCCAAATAGAGCCATACATCATCAGTCAGGTTCGGTGCGCCAAGCGCGGTATTTCCCGTTCCACTGGGTGTATGACACGCCGCACACGCTGCGAGGAAGGTGCTTTCGCCACTGGCTGCACGGTCTGCGTCATGCTCTTCGCCAGACATTGAGAGAACATACTGAGTGAGGTTCTCAATGTTGTTCTCACCAAGCTGCTGCCAGGCAGGCATTAGCCCATTACGGCCATTGTTCAATGTCATCATGATGTTTTCCGGCTCACCGCCATACAGCCAGTCGTCATCGGTGAGGTTGGGGAAGCCGTAACCACCTTGGGCGTTAGAGCCGTGACATACCGCACAGTTGTTCAGGAAAACACGCTCTGCGACCTGCATTGCTTCAGCGTCTTTTGCCAGTTCAGGAATAGGTATTTCCTGATACTGAGCAAAAATCGGTGTGAAGCGCTCTTCAGCATTAGCAACTTCTTCTTCCCACTGGCCTTCTTGGGACCAGCCCAAAATGCCTGCATAGTTACCTAGGCCTGGGTAGAGTACTAAGTAGCCCAAGGCAAAAATAACGGTGAGGATAAACAGTTTGAACCACCACTGGGGTAGTGCATTGTCATACTCTTCGATTCCATCGGCCGCGTGGCCAGTGGTTTCGATATTGCCATCAGCATCGGGGGCTTTATCGGTACGGCGGTTGGAAAATAAGATCCAAACGCTCAGAGCGATAGTGCCCAGTGTGACGACAATGATCCAGGCGCTCCAGAAGCTGGATAGGGAGTCACCCCATAAATTATTCATGTATTCTTATCTCCCCTGTCGTGGCGGGAATCCACTTCGTGCTCAGACGAAGCATGCTTGTCACGGGTCGGTTGCTTATCATTGTCATCGGCGAAGGGCAGGTTAGCTGCTTCGTCGAAGTCTGGTTTGCGTCGCTTGGAATAAGCCCATAAACAGATGCCAATAAAAGCGACAATCAATATCAGCGTGATAAGGCCGCGGAAAGTTCCCGTATCCATAACTTAACGAGTGCCCTCAAGCACGGTGCCTAACTGCTGCAAGTAGGCCACCAGTGCAGTAATTTCCTGGGTGCCGCGAACGTCTTCTGTCGCAGTGGCGATATCTTCATCGGTATATGGCACGCCTAACTGACGCAGGGTGCGCATTTTTGCCGGTGTCGATTCGCCATCCAAGGTGTTTTCAAACAGCCAAGGATATTCAGGCATGACTGACTCGGGTACCACATCGCGTGGGTTATAGAGGTGGGCGCGGTGCCAATCATCACTATAGCGTCCACCTACGCGAGCAAGATCCGGCCCGGTGCGCTTGGAACCCCAAAGGAAGTTGTGTTCGTAAACCTGTTCGCCTGCCACGTTATAGTGGCCATAGCGTTCGGTTTCTGCCCTGAAGGGGCGAACCATCTGGGAGTGGCAGCCTACGCAGCCCTCGCGGCGGTATATGTCGCGTCCTTCCAGCTCCAGTGCGGTGAGCGGCTTGAGGCCCTCAACTGGCTCGGTTGTTTGCTTTTGAAAGAACAGCGGTACGACCTCGGCCAAGCCGCCAAAGCTGATCGCAACCAGGATCAACACGGCGAGCAGGCCAACGTTCTTTTCAACAATCTCGTGTTTCATTGGTCTCAACTTCCCCGTTTTAAGCGGCTTGTGGCGCTGAATGGCTAATCGTTTCGCGACGTTTTACGGTCATGTAAACGTTGAACGCCATAATTAGCATGCCTGTTACCCAGAAGAGACCGCCAACCATACGCACAAAGTAGCCGGGGCCACTAGCTTCGACAGACTCTACAAAGGTGTACATCAGCGTGCCGTCAGCATTAATCGCGCGCCACATTAGGCCTTGCATGATGCCGTTGACCCACATGGCCGCGATATACAGCACAGTACCGATGGTGGCTAACCAGAAATGCACCGCAATCAGATTGACGGAGTACATCTCGGTACGCCCAAAGACCCGCGGAATCAGGTGGTACATAGAGCCAATGGTAATCATCGCTACCCAGCCTAGTGCACCAGCATGCACGTGACCAATGGTCCAGTCGGTGTAATGCGACAGCGCGTTGACAGTCTTGATGGCCATCATTGGTCCTTCAAACGTCGACATGCCGTAGAACGACAGCGCTACCACTAGGAAGCGAAGTGTTGGATCGGTGCGCAGTTTATGCCAAGCGCCAGACAGGGTCATCATGCCGTTGATCATACCGCCCCAAGAAGGCGCCAGCAGGATGATAGACATAATCATACCCAGCGACTGTGCCCAGTTAGGCAGCGCTGTGTAGTGAAGGTGGTGGGGGCCTGCCCACATATAAATCATAATCAACGCCCAGAAATGGACGATGGAGAGGCGGTAGGAGTAGACCGGACGTTCGGCTTGCTTCGGCACGAAGTAGTACATCATGCCCAGGAAGCCTGCCGTCAGGAAGAAGCCGACCGCATTGTGGCCATACCACCACTGCACCATCGCATCTACCGCACCCGCATAAATCGAGGTGGAGTACATGGGGGTGACCGGAATAGCCGCATTATTAACGATGTGCAGCACCGCGACGGTCAAAATAAACGCTGCAAAGAACCAGTTCGCCACGTAAATATGGGAAGTGGTGCGCTTTTTAATCGTCATTAAGAAAACGATAGCGTAGCTAATCCAAACAACCGCAATCAAAATATTGATCGGCCATTCGAGCTCTGCATACTCTTTTGTCGTGGTATAGCCTAGCGGCAATGACACGACAGCCGAGAGAATAACTGCTTGCCATCCCCAGAAGGTGAACGCTGCGAGCTTGTCAGAGAATAGACGAGTCTGACAGGTACGCTGTACGACATAGTAAGACGTCGCAAATAGCGCTGAGCCACCAAAGGCGAAGATGACAGCGTTAGTGTGTAACGGGCGAAGACGCCCAAAGCTTGTCCAAGGTAAGCCGAGATTCAGTTGCGGCCAAACTAGCTGGGAGGCAAGGATAACGCCAAGCGTCATACCTACAATGCCCCACACAACGGTCATGATCGCGAACTGCCGAACTACCTTGTAGTTGTAGGTCGGGTGTTCCAGTGCTGTGCTCATTTCATGTTCCCATCGAACGCGGTTAGGGGGTAACCCGTAGCATTTTGCATTAGCATTTTGCCCGGGTGCGGCCACCCGCTTGATGATGCAGGTCAAGATCCGATAGAGATTCTATCGCAGCCACGCTCTAAGCTGAACACGCCAATAGAAGTAACACTGAATTATTAGGAGTTCATCGTGTCTTATTACGCTGGTTCTGGTTTCGTCGAGATACATCCAGCCGCTTTAAACGATGCGTTAGCCAATCCCACCGTACAGCGGTTTATAGTGATTGGGCACGGCCCGCTTTCCGTTTTAGGCTCGCCTACGGTGGGCCGAATACTCCTTGCTCATGGCGCTGGGGCGGGGCATTGCTCTGTGTTTATGCGGCAATTTGCCGCGATGTTAGCAGCGCAAGGCATACAGGTATTGGCAATTGATTTTCCCTACATGCAGCAGATTAACGAGCAGGGTAAGCGCCGCCCACCGCCCCCCATCAAGCAGACGGTGGCTAGCTTTGCCTCATGGTATGCGCTACTTACGTCTTTAAGCGATCAGCCCTTGTGGGTAGGCGGTAAATCGATGGGTGGGCGTGTTGCAACGTTATTTGCCAGTGAAAGGCTATCCAATGACGTACATGGGCCTGGTGTTATTGTTGCAGGCTATCCTTTCCATCCACCCAGACAACCAGACAAAACCCGTTTGCAGCATTTTCCCGCTATTCGTTGCCCGGTGCAGATTCTCCAGGGGGAGCGAGATCCCTTTGGTAACGTCGATGAGGTTTCAGGCTACAGCCTTCCTAATAATATTAGCGTTGCTTGGCTTGCTGATGGCGATCATGATTTTAAACCTAGACGTGTTTCTGGATTAAATCAGCAAGTTTTGATTGACGAAGCGGCCATACTTGCGGCATCCTTCGTCCGCGCTCACCAAGCACGGTATGTGTGAGGAGTGGCAATACGCTGGTTTGAATCGAAAATTTGAACACGCCGTGTTGACATCTCACCAAGTTCCTGTAGAATGCAGCGCCACGTGACCAGCGGGTGGTTAGCTCAGTTGGGAGAGCACCAGCCTTACAAGCTGGGGGTCACTGGTTCGAACCCAGTACCACCCACCATTTATTTGGTCGTTTGGAAACGTGAAGCAGTAGCAGTTGATGTATTAAGTGGACCGGTAGTTCAGTTGGTTAGAATGCCGGCCTGTCACGCCGGAGGTCGCGAGTTCGAGTCTCGTCCGGTCCGCCATCATCAATTATTACCGCATAAAAGTTATCGTTATTCGGACCGGTAGTTCAGTCGGTTAGAATGCCGGCCTGTCACGCCGGAGGTCGCGAGTTCGAGTCTCGTCCGGTCCGCCACGATAGCTTAATGAGTTGTACCATTTAAAGCACTATTGCTTTTAATGTTCTGGGTGGTTAGCTCAGTTGGGAGAGCACCAGCCTTACAAGCTGGGGGTCACTGGTTCGAACCCAGTACCACCCACCATTTAACTGAATGTTTTTAAGCGCCTCTGAACCGCTTTTAAATAGCTAGTTTTATGGTTAGAAATAAGTGACTTAAAGTGGACCGGTAGTTCAGTCGGTTAGAATGCCGGCCTGTCACGCCGGAGGTCGCGAGTTCGAGTCTCGTCCGGTCCGCCATTTAAGCACTCATCGACTAAAACGTTTAGTCGAACGAATTCCAAAAAACCCAGATCATTGATCTGGGTTTTTTATTGCGTATTAGTTAGCTCTCAAGCCTCATTTTCTAGCGCCATAACGTGCAGCCATGAGGCTGCACGATAATATTAGGCGATAGCACTTACCCCGGCTTTGGCGATCTGTACGTCTTGGTCAGGCTTCACGCCTGAGATGCCGACAGCACCCACGACATTGCCGTCTACGATAATCGGAACGCCACCCGACAGCAGGCCTTGTAGCGGCGCAGAGACAAATGCCGTGCGCCCACCGTTGATCATTTCTTCAAATACTTGGGTCTCTTTACGACCTAGTGCTGCACTGCGCGCTTTATGTGTTGCCACATCAGCACTGAAGGGCGCAGCACCGTCTAAGCGGCGCAGAGCGAGAAGATGTCCACCATCATCTGTTACGGCAATGGTGACTGGCCAGCCGTTGTTGTCGGCTTCTTTTTGAGCGGCATCTAGTACCTGAATGACATCGGCTTGGCCGAGAACAGCTTTGCTTTGCATCAAACTTTCCTTTTGATCAAGGGGAGTAAAGTGCCGCGCTACTATTTGCTTATAAAAGCTTGTGAGCGCGGCAAAGTGAATTAGTGTTTATACCAGGGCAGCATCCACCACTTCCACCCAATGGCGTACCGGGGTGCGATTGGCACTAGCAAGGTGGGTTTGACAGCCAATATTGGCAGTGACGATAACCTCTGGATTGCTAGCTTCCAGCGCATTGAGTTTATTGTCGCGCAGTTGCGTGGCAAGCGCTGGCTGGGTAACCGAGTAGGTGCCCGCTGAGCCACAACAGAGGTGCGCATCTTTTACCGGCGTTAGCGAAAACCCCAGCTTGCTAAGCACGCTTTCAACCGCACCATTGAGCTTCTGGGCGTGCTGCAGTGTGCAAGGGCAGTGAAACGCGAGACGTTGGTGCTCTTTTAGCTCCAGCTTCTCTATTGGCTCTTCGCGCAGTATTTCGACAATATCTTTCGCCAGTGCGCTGACTTTTTGCGCTTTTTGGGCATAGGCCGGGTCATCTTTGAGCATGTCGCCATACTCTTTGACAAAAGCGCCGCAGCCACTGGCCGTTTGAACAATGGCTTCAGCACCTTGTTCGATCTGTGGCCACCAAGCATCGATATTGGCGCGCATACGAGCGCGCCCATCGTCTTGAGCATTCAAGTGGAAGTCAATGGCCCCGCAACAACCTGCTTCGCTGATGGGGGTTACGCTAATCCCAAGTCGGTCTAAAAGTCGAGCGGTCGCTGCATTGGTATTCGGTGATAGGCCTGGTTGAACGCATCCTTCTAATATTAACACTTTACGAGGATGGCGTTGGCTATCCGGACGCTGGCCCGCGTCGACTGGTGCCGGTGGCATCTTACTGCGTAGCTTGCCAGGCACCAGGGGTTTGAAGGTTTGTCCTAAGGACAGAAGCGCTTTGAAGCGTTTAGGCTCTACCAGCATTTTACGCAGTGCATAGCGTTGAGCGCGCTCGGCCATGGGGCGAGGAACCCGGCGGTCAATTTCTGCACGACCGATGTCCAACAGTTTGTGATATTCCACGCCTGAAGGGCAGGTGGTTTCACAATTGCGGCAGGTCAAGCAGCGGTCTAAATGCAGGCGTGTCTCTTCGGTGACCTGAGCATTATCATCGCGGCTTTCCAGCAGCTCTTTCATTAAATAGATGCGCCCGCGTGGTCCGTCCCGCTCATCACCTAGCAGTTGATAGGTGGGGCAGGTGGCATTACAAAAGCCGCAGTGTACGCAGGTGCGCAGAATGCGCTCGGCCTCCTGAATATGCGGTTTTTGGCGATCAGCATCGGTAAAGTGCGTCTGCATGTCTACTCTCCGGATTAAAACGCCGCATAAAGACGGCCAGGGTTGAAGATGCCGTAGGCATCCAACTCGGCCTTCAGGTTGCGATGATACTTTTCAATTACTGGGTTGAGCGGGGTGAAGGGTGACTCTGCTCCACCTTGGGCGTAGGGGGTAAAGCAAGTGGCATGCCCCCCCGCCTGCTGGCAAACCGCGCGCAACGTATCAGCTGCCGCGCTGGTTTTTATCCACCGCTGGCTGCCACCCCAGTCATAGAAGATATCGCTTTGCGGGATATCCAAGGCGAGCGGTGGCGTATTGGGGGGGAGTGATAAGCGCCACAGTGCTTGCCCTTCATGCAAACGGAAAAAAGGATGCTGATGGTCGCGCAGTTGCTGCCAGAAATCGCTGGAAAGTGATTCGCCACCCAGGCGTTCCTTGGTCGCATTCACGGAGCTTGCGCCGCCTTCTAAACGAATAAACAGCTCGCCTGAGTGCCATCCGGCTGCGGTGATGGGCAGCGGCTGCCGTCCTAGCTCGGCGAGCTTAGCCAAGGCATCTTCAAGGCTCATGCTTAGGCGTAGGCTGTGACTGGCAGTAGGAATAGGCAGGACTTTAAACGAAATATCCGCTAGCACGCCTAGCGTCCCTTGAGCACCTGCCATCAAGCGTGAGAGGTCGTATCCGGCGACGTTTTTCATGACTTCACCGCCAAAACGCAACAACTTGCCTTCTTGAGTAATTACGCGTGTGCCCAACACGAAGTCTCGCGTCGCGCCAGCCCATGGGCGTCGCGGGCCGGACATGCCGGTGGCAACGGCACCGCCAATGGTGCTGGTATCGCTGAACGCGGGCGGTTCAAAGGCTAGCATTTGATTCTCTTTGGCTAGAGCTGCATTGAGTGCACTTAACCGCGTACCGGCACGAACAGTAATCACAAGCTCTACCGGGTCATAAGAGACAATGCCACTATGGGGCGCCATATTTAAGGCGTTGCCTTCAACCGGGCGGCCATAAAAAGCGCGGGTATCGCCACCTGCTATGCGCAGTGGCGTGCGGTTGGCATAGGCGCTGCGCACCTGTTCGCACAGGTCGTCAGCGATATCTTGATCGGCAGCATGTATCGCTAGTTCAGTCATGGTGATTCCTAATAATTATGCTTCCTAGTGGTTAGTCGACTAGGAGCTGCATCAGAAGCGTGGTAGTTCCGGATGCGGTAGTTCGTTGTTGTGCACATGCATTGCGCCAAACTCAGCGCAGCGCGCCAGGGTAGGAATATTTTTCCCTGGGTTGAGTAAGCGCTGAGGGTCAAAAGCGGCTTTTAAGGCATGGAATACCGTAAGTTCATCGGCTTGAAACTGACTGCACATCTGGTTGATTTTTTCGCGGCCGACACCGTGTTCGCCAGTGATAGAGCCACCTGCCGCAACACATAGCTCAAGAATTTTGCCGCCGACATCTTCTGCAAGAGTCAGCTCTCCCTCTTTATTGGCATCAAATAAAATCAGTGGGTGCATATTGCCGTCACCGGCGTGGAATACATTGGCAATCGCCAAGCCACTCTCTTCCGACAGAGCGGCAATACCCTTGAGGACGCGAGGAAGTTCTCGACGAGGGATGGTGCCATCCATGCAGTAGTAGTCAGGCGACATGCGCCCCACTGCGGGGAAAGCGTTTTTTCGCCCTGCCCAGAATTTGGCCCGCTCAGCCTCATCGCGAGCTTGTTGAATGTTGGTCGCCCCCGCTTTTTCTAGGACGCGACGAACGGTTTCGCAATCGTCGTCCACATCGGCTTCAACGCCATCTAGCTCGCATAGAAGAATGGCTTCTGCTTCAACCGGGTAACCGGCCTGGATGAAATCTTCAGCCGCTTTGATGGCCAGCTTATCCATCATTTCTAAGCCGCCAGGAATGATTCCCGCAGCAATAATGTCGCCAACAGCACGGCCCGCTTTTTCTACGTCATCAAAGCTGGCCATGAGTACCTTGGCGGTTTCGGGCTTTGGCAGCAGTTTTACGGTGATTTCAGTGACCACCCCCAACATGCCTTCAGAGCCATTCATCAACGCGAGGAGGTCAAAGCCCGGTGCATCCAGCGCTTCGGATCCCAGCGTCATGCGCTCGCCTTCAATCGTCATGACATCAACACGCATCACGTTATGAACGGTGAGACCATACTTGAGGCAGTGCACGCCACCCGCATTTTCCGCCACGTTGCCACCAATCGAGCAAGCAATCTGTGACGATGGATCGGGGGCATAATAAAGCCCGTAAGGAGCAGCAGCTTCAGAAATAGCTAAGTTGCGCACGCCTGGCTGCACGCGTGCAATGCGAGCATCCGGGTCCACATCAATAATTGTGTTGAAGCGTGACATCACTAGCAGGACGCCTCGCTCAAGCGGTAAAGCACCGCCTGAAAGCCCTGTGCCTGCGCCGCGAGTAACCACCGGAACACCCAAGGAGTGGCAGCGTTTTAAAAGACCTTCGACTTGTTCCAGCGTCTCGGGCAACGCAACCAGCATCGGCAGGATGCGGTAAGCGGCAAGGCCGTCGCACTCAAAGGGATGCAAGTCCTCTTCACGGTGCAGCAGCGTTAAAGACGGCACTGCGTTTTGCAGATCATCTAATACATCTGCTTTATCGCGGTGAGTGAATTCGCCGTCGAGGCGTTCATCGAAAAGAAAGTTCATGTTGGCTCCTGTGGGTGAGGAGAGCAGAAAATTATCTAATCACTTTATGAAAAATCTTTCCATAAATAACCAGTTCAGTGCTGGAAAACTTTTGCATACAGTGAAAATACTAATAACGCGTTGGTGGTTTACTGTTTCTGCTGAGGCTATCGGGCAGCAATTCCTTGTGAAGCGGCCTGCTGGGTTGCCCTTAGGCTACCCAGCAGGGGTGACTCACTTTTGATTAACGTTTTCCCGTTACATCAGTGGGTCGGTAATGCCAATCACATAAAAGGCAATAAGCGCAATGATTCCAGTAAAGATCAGATAGTAGATCGTGGGAATAATTGTTTTACGAATCGTTGTACCTTCGCGACCCAGTAGACCCACCGTCGCTGATGCGGCGACAACATTGTGAATCGCAATCATGTTACCCGCTGCGGCACCGACGGCTTGTAGCGCGACCATCATCGCGGTGGACAAACCGAGTGTTTCGGCAACGCTAAATTGGAACTCCGCTAGCATCAGATTAGAAACGGTATTTGAACCGGCAATAAAGGCACCCATGGCCCCAACCGCAGGTGCAAAGAATGGATAGATTCCCCCTACGCCGTTAGCTACCGCTTGGGCCATCATGACGGGCATTGACACAAGATCAGCACCATTCACGCCAGAGTTAATCAGGATGCGCACCATGGGAACGGTGAAGATCAAGACAAAGCCAGCACCGAAGATGGTTTTAGTAGATTCAGACACGGCAGCGCTGATTTTCTGCGGGTTCATGCGGTGCAAGAAGTAGGTGACAATAACCACCGCGATAATGATGCCGCCTGGCAAATACAGCGGCTGTACGCCGCCACTGATACCGGCTTCGCCTAAAATGTTGCTCCAGCTTAGGTTAACGGAGGTCAGCGCAGCTTTCAGCGGTTCAACGATGCGTGAAGCAACCAAGAATACCGCGAGTAGGACGTAAGGAATCCAACCCTTGAAGGTCGACATTGGCGCTTTACCAGCAACGTCATCCAGTTTGATCTGCAGGTTGCCGATCCATTCGTCTGGCCAAGACGTTGATTCTGGAAAGTCCCAAGTGTCTTTGGGTAGCAAGAAACCTCTGCGAGCAGCGGGCACTACAATCGCTAAGCCCACCATTGCCCCGATCATTGACGGGAATTCTGGACCTAAGAGAACGCCGACTAGCATGTAAGGTACGACGAACGAAATACCGGTAAAGATTGCAAAGGGCGCAATGGATAGGCCTTCCTTCCAGGAGCGGTTAGCACCGAAGAAGCGCACCATGATCAATACCAAAATCAGAGGCATCAATATGCCTACGATGCCGTGAGTAATCGCCACAGAGCTAGTAATTTGCTGGAAAAAAACATCCCACGTAGAACCGCCAGCTTCCAACTGAGCGGTGATGCCCGCGCGATCAAGCCCACTACCGACACCCACTACAACTGGGGTGCCAACGGCGCCAAAAGAGACCGGTGTGGACTGAATCATCATGCCGACAACAACGGCTGCCAGAGCAGGGAAGCCAAGCGCTACCATAAGCGGTGCAGCGACTGCTGCGGGCGTACCAAAGCCAGAAGCCCCTTCAATGAAGCAGCCGAATAACCAAGCAACAATTAGCGCCTGCACGCGACGGTCAGGGCTAATGCCTGAAAAACCGTTACGAATCGCCGTAATGCCACCAGAATGCTTAAGCGTATTTAGCAGCAAGATGGCGCCAAAAATTATCCATAAAAGGCCTGCTGTTTGAATTAGCCCTTGAATGGTAGACGCGGCAACGCGGCTAAACGACATATCCCAAGCGGTCAGACCAATGATGGCTGCGGTCAGGAAAACAATCGGCATCGCTATTTTTGCAGGTATTTTAAAACCAATGAGCAAAATACCGGCAAGCAACAGCGGCAGAAATGCCAGAAGTGCAAGTGTAGTTTCATTCATTTTAGGAGTGGCCCCTTGTTATTGATTTGATGTGCTCGGCAGATGCCAGCGGTCGTGGCAATGCTGTTCGGGTCAGTGCGAAAGATACGGTTAGGTAGAAAAAATGGCTATATTGGATAATTGGTATTACCAATTAGGGGTGGTTGCATGTATCGGCTTTGAACCGCTTTTTTAAATTTAACGATTTGTTTTTATTTGCTTTTAAATTTCCACAAGGCAGTAGGCCTCGCTGCAATTCATTAGACTAATAGACAGTACAGTTGCCACCTGAAAGAGCAGTACAGATCAAATGAAGGACGAGAAAGTCGCTCGCTTATTTTGCTGATATGAGGGCCTTTGGGGATGGGGGGCAGAGCAAGTAAAACCGATTACTTGCGTCCTTGGTGGCTTAAGCCCATTGTTATCGGCGCATGTTGGGTTTTAACCACGTTGCTAATTACAAGGAGGCCGTTACAGTGGCAATAACTCTTTATGACTTATGCGGGCGTGATGAACGCTTACGCTTTTCTCCCTATTGCTGGCGTGTTCGTATGGCTCTGGCACACAAAGGGCTGGAATATACGACAGTTCCTTGGCGTTTTCTTGATAAAGAGGCACTTGCCTTTGCCGACTACGACAAAGTGCCGGTGCTAACCGATGGTGACACGGTTGTCACTGATAGCTTTGAAATCATGCGCTACTTAGATAAGGCTTACCCTGCGAATCCTGTGTTGGGAGAAGGAGTGAGCTATCAGCGAGTCCACTTTTTTAAGCTTTATATTGATCGTAGCGTTACCCCGGCACTTTTTCGCACAGTCGCGCTGGATTTATTGGCCGCCATACACCCTGATGACCGCAGCTACTTCCGAGAGACCCGCGAAGCCCGCTTTGGTATGCGTTTAGAAGACGTCAATAACCCGGAGCAGGGGCGAGTTCAGTTGAAAAAACTGCTGGCTCCTGTTCGTGATCAGCTTCGGAGCAGCCCATTTTTAGATGGTGAAACACCCAGTGGAGCAGATTACCTACTATTTGGCAGCATGATGTGGGCATATACCGTGTCACTTGAGCCATTAGTTGATGCTAATGATCCGGTTGATGAGTGGTTTAAGCGTATGCTGGAGGTGCATGAGGCGGTTGCGGGTAAGGCCATTACTATTCGTGATCTATAGTGTGTCAGGCGGCATAATGCCGCCTGTATCCATTTTATGGGCGAGAAGAGCCACGCAAGCGGCTTAACCTAGGGCGTTGGCTTGATGTGATGAAGCTGTACAGCCCCCCACTGTCCAAAAAGCTTATTCTTTGATCGAATACGTCAATTCGCAGGCGGGATGGAAAATAGCTGAGTAGGCACGTAACTATCTGTTTGGCAATCGCTAAGTAATCGTTGCTGGGTTGATGTGATTGCTGCCTTGAATCGCTAGTGGCAATGTTATTTAAAAAATCATGTTGCGCTGCACAAAAAGCACTGCTAGCTTTGTTGTTAGTAAAGGCAACCGCCTGATCATCGACCGCTTATCGATGCGTGTCGAATCGCTAGCTCAGTAAGGAGATTATGTGATGAACAAGGCCGCAGAGAAATCCACCCAGCAGTTTGAGTCTGTCTTTGTATCGCCAATGCGTTCTTATACCCTGGCGGCGCTTGATTATTATCAGCAAGTTGTCAGCGCGCAGATGGATGCAGCACGTGCATACTCTGACATGACGGTTGCCCAGGCGCGCACATGGTTAGACGTTAAAGATGCCGACAGCTTTAAAAAAGCCATGGAAAGCCAGCAAAAAACAGCTTCTGACCTGATGGAGCGCATGAAAGGGGACTCTGAAAAAGTCACCTCCATTAGCCAAAACTTTATGCAAGAGAGCCAGAAAATGGCGGAAGAGACCACAAAGAAAGCCGTGGAAACCGCTAAGCAGTAATCTATTTTGCATGGTATAAGCGACTGGTAATAAACGATCAGACGCGAGTAATTGATCGATGAAATGCCGCACCGTCAGGTGCGGCATTTTTTGTCTATATACATTTTAAAGCGTTGTAAGACGTTATTTCTGCAATTAAAAAAGAGTGGCTATAGCGCTGGCGTTTTCGTGGTGATTGCACGTTACAACGGCTGTTCAGCCCGGACGTTCAGCCTGAAGCGGGCAATACGAATAATCTCCTTAATTGCTGTCTCGCGCTCTTCAGCTAAATCATTGTGTAAGCGTGTTTCAAACGCCGCCAAAATGGCGTGGCGATCCAGCCCCTTCACAGCAATGACGAACGGGAAGCCAAATTTTTCTTTGTAAGCAGCGTTGAGTTGTTCGAAGCGAGCAAACTCTTCAGGCGTACATTGATCTAGCCCAGCGCCTGCTTGCTCGCGTGTAGAGTCTTGAGTCAGCTCACCCGACATCGCCGCTTTGCCTGCTAAGTCAGGGTGGGCCTGAATAACCGCAATTTGCTGTTCAGGTGTGGCCCGCTGCAGCATAAGTCCCATCAGGTCAGCTAGCGCATCCGGCGCGTCATGCGCATTGCTTAACCCTTCTTTCCAGGCAGCTTCCGCCACCCAGGGAGAGTGCTCATATACATCGCCGTAATGTTGGGTAAAGGTTTCTAAGCTGCATGTGCTAGGAGCGGGCGAAAGGGTAAGTGATGTTGAGGTAGCCACTAAATTTCTCCAGTATGTTTAATCATGGGAATACTGTATACAATAAATGGTATCAACGGTACTCTTTGACCGATGGGTTAAGTCGGTCAGCTGTTATCAACAACAGTTACCAACAACTAGTATCAACAACTAGTATCAACAACAGTCAACAACAACGGTGATTATTAAGGAGTTGCTATGGGACGCTTAACGACTCACGTACTCGATACCGCTAAAGGACAGCCCGGTCAGGGTATTACCATTGACGTGTTTCGCCTCGCAGGCACCACGCGCGAACACCTGGGCAGTGTGATTACTAACAGCGACGGTCGTTGTGACGCGCCTATCTTAGAGGGTGATGCCCTTACAGTAGGCGAGTACGAGCTGGTTTTCCACGCGGGTGACTACTTGCGCGCCCAGGGTATAGCTTCTCAAGAGCCGCGCTTTTTGGACGTGATTCCTTTACGTTTTGGCGTTGCGGATGCCAGCCAGCACTACCATGTGCCGTTACTGCTATCCCCTTATAGTTACTCTACCTACCGCGGTAGCTAGAGCTTGGCTATCTTTTCGTCGATTTTTGCCTAGCCTGACGTTCGCTCGCTGAGTTACCAGGTAAACCTGCTAGGATGTGTTTATGCAAACATATGTTGTTGATTTTGCTAACTTATTGTTACGCTGGCTGCACGTCATAGCAGCCATTGCCTGGATCGGTGAGTCGATCTATTTTGTCATGCTGGATAATGGCTTAAGAACGCCCAAAGCCGCTGAAGATCGTGAAAAAGGCGTCTTTGGAGAGATGTGGGCCGTGCATGGTGGTGGTTTCTACCATAATCAAAAGTATGCTACCGCGCCTGCCAAGCTGCCGAATGACCTCCATTGGTCGTTCTGGAAAGCCTATACGACGTGGCTATCGGGTTTTGCCTTGTTCGTTATTCTCTATATGGCAAACCCGGGCTTCTATCTAGTTAACCCCAACAGCAACTGGGCGTGGGCGGCGAGTATGACAGGCTGGCAGGCCAATCTACTGGCGTTGGCCTTCTTGCTCGGCGGTTGGGTGGTTTATAACGAACTCTGTAAACGTATAAGTCCTAACATGAACCGCGACGGCCTTCTCAGCGTTGCCGTTGCGCTGATGATGATAGTAGTCGCCTATTTAAGCACCCAGATGTTCACAGGACGTGCCGCCTTCCTATTAACCGGGGCTGTGATGGCCACCGCCATGTCCGCCAACGTGTTCTTTTGGATTATTCCTGGCCAGCGCCGCATGGTGAAAGCCATGAAGGCAGGTGAAGCGCCTAATCCTTTGGATGGTAAGCGGGGCAAGCAGCGTTCGGTACATAACACCTACTTTACGTTGCCGGTAGTGCTATTGATGGTGAGTAATCACTACTCTTTCATCTACTCCCATGAGCTTTCCTGGGTGGTCATGGTACTGTTTATTTTTGCTGGTGCCCTTATTAGGCAATTCTTTGTATTAATGCACGCAGGAAAAACGCAACCAGCCTATCCTGCCGTAGGGATAGGGCTTATTCTATTAGCGTTTTGGGTAGCCGCACCAAGCCCAGGGGCTGGTAATGCGAGTGTCTCAGGCACGCCTAGCCAAGCCCAAATTTCCGGGTTAATTGATCAGCATTGTAGTCAATGCCATGCTCGCAACCCTGAGCATGCCGGTTTTTCAGCGCCGCCTGCTGGCTACGCGTTTGATACTTGGGATGAAATTCTGGGTCATCAAGCGCAAATTAAGCAAGTTGTCGCGAGTCGCTATATGCCACTTGGCAACATCACCAACATGAGTGATGAAGAGCGCGATAGTATTGCCGCGTGGGAGGAGTGATTAAAATCGCAGACAGGAGACCCTATGAGTGATGCGCAGGCGGCGTTAAAGCAAAGACCCGCAGAAAAAGAAGGCGAGGAGCGTCACGAGTCAATCTATCGCGCGGTTAGCGACGCCATTGTAGAGCAGCGGCTAAAACCGGGTGCTCGGCTGCGCGAAGACGCCTTGTCAGACGTCTTTGGCATTAGCCGTACCGGTATTCGTAAAATCTTGCAGCGCTTAGCATTAGAACAGTTGGTAACGCTCACACCACGTCGGGGAGCCAGCGTGACACGGCCTACCGCCGAAGAGGCCAAGGATGTGTTCGACGCACGCCAGATGATTGAGTGTGGGCTAATGCCTGATGTGGCCAGGCGGGTTGGAGAGAAAGAGGCCGCTGAACTACGCGAGATGGCTCGTCAGGAGCGTCAAGCGTTGCGCAACGGTCAACAGAGCGTTGCTATCCGCCTGTCAGCTGACTTTCACGTGCGCCTTGCCCAGCTATCGGGTAATGCAACCCTTGCTGAGTTTGTTGAACGTCTGTGCTCACGCTCGTCGTTGATTCTGGCGGTTTACGGTCATCGTGGCCACTTAGGCTGCGAATCCCATGATCACGATGATTTAATTGGCTATCTGGAAGCGGGCAATGGTGAGCGTGCGAAAGCGTTTATGAGCCGCCATCTTAAAGCGATTGAAGCATCACTCTCGATGGTTGAAGAAGAAGAGAATGTGCCAGACCTGCAGCAAATTTTTGGTGGTTAAGCAGGTTAAGTAGTGAAATATAAGCAGTGAAAAGCCCAGGCCTTTAGGCCTGGGCTTTTTTGTGGAGCTAGCAAGTTTAATGCTGTGTGAGTACTTACACCGCAGGTGCTGGGGCGGCCTTGAACTGGCGCATTAAGCCAAAATAGAACAGCCCACCTAACCCCGCGCCAATCAGCCACCCATAGCCGCCAAGGCTTTCGAACGCGGGCACGACAACCGTAGAGAGTGAAAATAACGCTGCACTGCCGAAAGCAACCAATGCACGGCTATTCCAGCCATTAACATAGTAGTAGGCGCCACTCGGTGCTGAGGAGAATAGCTCTTGCATATTAAGGTGTTGGCGTTTGATCAGATAGTAATCCACCACAATGATGCCGTAAAACGGAGCCACAATGGCACCTAGCGCGTTAACGAAACCAGGTACGCCGATTTGGCTAATCACTGAAATCCATAGCGCACCCACAAAGAAGGCAATCACAGCGGTAATCAGTCCACCCATTTTAAAACTGATTTTGCTGGGAAACAGGTTAGCCAGGTCGTAAGCCGGCGGAATAAAGTTAGCGACCAAGTTGATGCCTACGGTGGCCGCGAAGAAGGTGAGGGCAGCCACAATGGTCAATGGTAACGAATCAACACGCTCAACAATGTCGGCGGGATTGGTCAGTGCATCTCCAAACAGTACCAATGTGCCAGCCGTAATGATTAACGCAATAAACGAGAAAAAGGCGACGTTAAGTGGCAAGCCTAGCAAGTTGCCAAGTTTCATTTGGCGCTCAGTTTTGACAAAACGAGTGAAATCGCCAAAGTTAATCACTACCGCAGCAAAGTAGGCCACCATGGTGCCAACAATGGCTAGAAATGCCCCAAGACTACTGCCACTTTGCTCGCCGCTACCGCTAAAAATAGTGCTCACTGCGGGTAGTAGTTCACTTCCGGCTTGGAACCATACAACGATCATCAGTACGACCATCACTACATAAACCAGCGGCCCTGCCCAGTTTAGAAAGTGTTTGATGCGCTCAATGCCTTGCCAGAAAATGGCAATTTGAAATAGCCAGACAATCACGAAAGACAGCCAAGCGACCCCTGAAAGGCCCAGAAAAGTGCTGCCATTGCCAGCCCCAAACAGGGCTGTGATGAGCAGCGCTACAGCCGTTGAGGCAAAGTAAGTCTGTACGCCGTACCAAAAAATGCCAACGATCGCGCGTAACATCGCTGGCAGGTTAGCCCCCCGCACTCCCATGCTGGCGCGAACCATAACAGGAAAAGGGATACCGTATTTGACACTCGGTTTTCCGGTCAGGTTGACCAGAAACATGACAATGACACCGGCTAGAATGATGGCTGCCATTACAGCCCAGCCATTCAGTCCGTAAGACAGAAACAGCGATGCCGCCAGCGTGTAGCCAAACAGGCTTTGAATGTCATTCGACCATACGTTGAAAATTTCAAACGCGCCCCAGTTACGGTCTTGGGGCTTTAAAGGCGCAAGGTCTTCATTGTAAAGAGTGGGATCAATTTGCTTTATATCAAGATCACTACTAGATGGCTGCTTATTCATGGTTAACGCTCTCTTGTCGGAAACGATTGCCTGCCACGTATCGTGAGCAGGCAAATACGCATCATGGTTACTGTGTAAAACGCTGGCAGGCAGGCCAATGCTTCATCAGTAGGTAATAGCTCAACCCGGCAGGAATAAGGCTGGCGTACCATGAGATTGAAGAGAATGTTAGCGCGGCCACAATGCCGACTACCGTGGCAATTAAGGCGGCTTTGTTGATGCCTTGATAGGGGCCAGAAGGGTCGTATAGTTTACTAATGTCCAGTGTGCGACGGCGGATGACGTAGTAATCGACGACGAGAATGGCAAAGATAGGCCCAAGAAACGCTGAGTACGTTTGCACGAATAGCTGCAAACCTGCAGCCGACTCAGGCTGAACAAGTTTCCATGGGAAAGTGGCAAATGCCAGTAGGCCTACAATAACGGTAGCGACTGGAAACTTAAGTTTAAAGACGTCCATTAACACGTAGGTGGGTGGCACCACATTATTCAGTACGTTCGTGGTGACCTGTGCAAAGGCGATGAATAGCAGTGTGGTCATTAGCAGTGGCGTGTTGTCCACAGCGTTAGCAAATACCTGGATGGGGTCTGCTGTGCCTGTCGCCTCTGACACCATGTAGCCAATCAAACCCATAAATAGCGTACAGGGCAGAATCGACATGGCGTAGATCGTTGTTAATAAGCTTTGGCGGGTGCCTTTTTTGTGCTCTCGTGAGTAGTCGCTAACATTCAGCATTATGGTGCTATAAATGCCCAGAAACAGCATGGTAGCGCTCCAGAACGGCAAGCCCCAAGAGCCTTCCATGGTCAGAATGCTGGCCGACAGCTCATCGCCGTAGCGTTGCACCGTGGCGTAGAACATATACATCAGTGAAAGCAAAATAAAGACGCTGCCGATATTCTCAAGCCATTTAATGCCCTGAAAGCCCAGCACTGATAAACCAATCTGTAAAAATTGGAAGGTAATAAAGTAGAAGATCAGGTTATCGAAGCCGAACAGTGTGGCAGACACCATATTGAGCGCGCCTGCGCCAATCCAGCTTTGAAAACCGTACCATACTACCGCCGGCACAGCCCTGACCAAGCCAGGAATACGGGTGCCACTAAAGCCAAAGGCACTGCGCGCTTGCACCATAAAAGGAATGCCATATTTGTAGCCAGCTGCGCCATTAACTGCCAACGCAATACCGATCACAAAGCAGCCAATCGCTATCGCGAGTGTTGCCTGTAGTAGATTTAAGGTGCCCACCACGCTTGAGCCCATGGCAAAGGTGCCAATTGAGACGCATCCACCAAACCAGGCCAAAAAGTAGGACGTTCGTCCCATAATTCGCGTGCTTTGTGGTGCTAGGCTTTCTGCGCCAATGGCTTTGTCATCTGTTGCAGTGTTCGCAGCGGGTGGTTCTTGTGACGTGAGAGCAGGGTTAGAGTTCCTCATGTTTCCGTCCTCGCAAGATTGTCGGTGTTATTGGCAGCTTGAGCGCATTACGCGCCCAAGCGATGCTTGCGGCATGGCGTGCTAACGGGAATACAGTTATTTTTGAAGTTATTCTTTTAAGGCCTGTTTTTTTAAGATCTGTTTTTAAGACCTGTTTTAAGACCTGTTTTAAGACCAGTCTTTTAAGTCATGACGACTACGTGTTTCTATCTAAGTAATATTTACCTTGGTGAGGGGAGGTGAAGATCGGAGAGTGCGGAGAACTTGCCGGTAAATGCTTTCGGACGAGGGTAGTCCAAGTCACCATGTTTGCTGGTGTGGAGACCTAGGCTAACCAACGACTCCGCAAGCTTTAACGCGGCACTAACGCCTTCTATCACCGGTAAGCCAACTTCGCGGCTAATCTCTTCAGTCAGATTCGCCATCCCGCCGCACCCTAAAACGATGGCGCCAATGCCGTCTTCATCGCGGGCGCGACAGCACTCTTCGACAATGCGGGTGAAGGCGGCATCAGGGTGATGCTCAAGATCGAGAACCGGAATTTCTGCAGCGCGTATGCGGCGACAGTGGTGGCGGAATCCATACTGTTCAAGTAAGTGTTCTGCAATAATGCCGGTACGCCCTAACGTCGTCACAATCGAGAAGCGGGTGCTGATAAGCGTGGCTAAATGAAAGGCGGCTTCCGCAATGCCGATGACGGGGGCACGGGTTAATTCGCGGGCTGCGAGTAAACCAGGGTCGCCAAAGCAGGCCACCACGTAAGCATCGATGCCGCCTTCGCGTTCTCCTTTAAGAACTTCTTCGGCAACACCGACAGCGCTAATGGCCTCGTCAAAATGACTCTCGATGGACACCGGCCCCGCATCGGGCTGGGTGGCGGTAACCGTTGTCGATGCCCCTGCCTGCCGCTGGGCGGCTTGATGAATGGCAGCCGTCATTGAGGCTGTTGTGTTTGGATTGATTATGCGTATATGCATGTTGAATCGCTCGCTGGTAGACAAAATTGAGCATCTTGTATACAAAAATAGGGCGGTTTCGCACGGATCGCAAGCCCTTTTTATACGGTTTAAATACAAGTGTTATTTGACCAAATGTTCAGATTTCAACAAGTTAGCGACTTTGCTGCTTTAAAATGCTAGCCATCTCAGCTAATTAAGCGGCTGTTAGATTGCGGTTGTTCTATAAAGCCGCTATTTTGTATACAATTATTTTCTGTATTGTAGATCTTTAATTCCAATAAAATGCTCTTCAACCAGCTATCTACAAGCGTATAAAGGAGCCGTTGAATGTCCTATTCACCTGATCGATCATCGAATGCTTACCCTCGCGACCTAGTGGGATATGGTCGTACCCCTCCTCATGCTAATTGGCCAGGCAATGCGAAAATTGCCGTTCAGTTTGTGTTGAATTATGAAGAAGGTGGGGAGAACTGTGTTCTTCACGGTGACGCCGGATCAGAGCAGTTTCTGTCTGAAATCATTGGCGCGGCCAGCTATCCAGATCGCCACCTAAGTATGGAATCGATCTATGAGTATGGCTCCAGAACCGGCGTTTGGCGGATTTTACGTGAGTTTGAAAAGCGTGATTTGCCACTGACGGTATTTGGTGTCGCTATGGCTCTAGAACGCAATCCTGAGGTCGCTCAAGCGTTTAAAGAGCTGGGACATGAAATTGCCTGCCACGGCTATCGCTGGATCCATTACCAAGAAGTCTCCGAGCATGTTGAGCGAGAGCACTTGCAGAAAGCCATGGACATTTTTCAGCGTCTTTACGGTGAGAAGCCACAAGGCTGGTACACAGGGCGCGATAGCCCGAATACGCGACGGTTGATTTTGGATGAGGGCGGCTTCCTTTACGATAGCGACTACTACGGCGACGACTTGCCTTTCTGGACGCAGGTGACCGATAGCCAGGGCAGTGAGCATAACCACCTTATTGTGCCCTATACTTTAGACACTAATGATATGCGCTTTGCAGCCCCGCAAGGTTTCAACACGGCGGATCACTTCTTTACCTACCTGCGCGATGCCTTTGATGTACTTTACGCAGAAGGGGAAGAGGCGCCCAAAATGCTCTCTATTGGTATGCACTGCCGCTTACTAGGGCGCCCTGGACGTTTCCGCGCTTTACAGCGCTTTTTAGATCATATCGCAGCCCATGACCGTGTTTGGGTAGCTCGCCGTGTGGATATTGCTCGCCACTGGGCAGAACACCATCCCGCTCCAACCCGCTAAAAGGCAAAATAATGAATAAATCTCCATACTACGCCCCTACGGGGGGGCATCCGCCACAAACACAGCTAACCGCTGATCGTGCCGTGTTCACAGAAGCGTTTGCGTTGATTCCCAAAGGCGTGATGCGCGATATCGTCACCAGCAACTTACCTTTCTGGGAAGGCACTCGGTTATGGGTGCTGGCACGTCCGCTTTCAGGTTTTGCTGAAACGTTCTCGCAATACATTATGGAAGTGCAGCCTGAGGGCGGCAGTGAAAAGCCGGAGCTAGACCCCCAGGCCGAAGGTGTACTGTTCATTGTGGAAGGTGAGTTAACGCTTACTCTGGCGGGGGAACGCCATACCATGCGCCCCGGTGGCTATGCGTTTCTTCCCCCAGGTAGTCACTGGCAAGTGCGCAATGAGTCCTCTGCTCCCGTACGCTTTCATTGGGTGCGTAAAGCGTATCAGTTTGTGGAGGGGTTAGACGTACCCCAAGCTTTCGTCACTAATGAGCAAGACATTGCTCCCATCGAAATGCCGGGAACCGAAGGGCGTTGGGCAACCACGCGTTTTGTCGATCCTGCTGATGTGCGCCATGACATGCACGTCAATATCGTGACTTTTCAGCCAGGTGGCGTGATTCCTTTTGATGAAACTCACGTGATGGAGCATGGGCTTTATGTGTTGGAAGGGAAGGCGGTGTATCACCTAAACCAGCAATGGATTGAGGTAGAGGCAGGTGACTTTATGTGGCTACGCGCCTTCTGCCCTCAAGCGTGTTACGCCGGTGGCCCGGGGCCATTCCGTTACTTACTGTACAAAGATGTTAACCGCCATGCCGCTCTCAAGCTCTAGCATTGAGTTTAGGCGTTTAAGTTTTGGTGTGTAAGTTCTGGTAGTTGAATTCCGACGTTGGCTGCTTCGCTGTGTTGTTATCCGGTGGAGCCGCCTATTTTAGGATTTTGTAATGATTAAATTGATAGCCGAACCGCTAACCGCCGAGGCGTTTGCGCCTTTTGGCGATGTGATCGATGCCCGCACGTCAGCATCGTTTCCCATTAATGCTGGTCGTACCCAGCGTCATCATGACCTAGCGAGCGTTGAGACATTAGGCGACAACGCCCATACGCTGATTAATATTTTTGTCAGTCAACCGATTACGTTACCGTTGGAATTAACCTTTTTGGAGCGCCACCCTCAGGGTAGCCAAGCCTTTATGCCGCTGCATCAAGAACGCTTTATTGTGGTGGTAGCCCCTCCTGGCGACACCATTAATACTGCAGATGTGCGCGCGTTTGTGACCGATGGCCGTCAGGGTGTCAATTATCGGGCAGGCACCTGGCATGCTATTCAGTCGGTGCTTGAGCGTGAGGGCGAGTTTTTAGTGGTAGATCGGGGGGGAGATGGCAATAACTGCGATGAGTATTCGCTTGATATTACCGTTACTCTAGGCGAATAGCTTGCGCTAACAGCATACGCTTGTCATCTTGCTCAGGTTAGCTTTTGACTGAACGAGAAAAATAGAGCGCAGATTGCGCGTAGGAGGCCAGCATGTCACAAGCCCACCGTTTGCCAAAACTACTTAAAATGCTGCGTCACTACGATGATCCAATCAGCGGTGCGGATCTGGCTGAAGCGCTAGGTATACCGCTAAGCGCTCTCTACAAAGATATTGCTGTGCTTAGAGCCGTAGGTGTCGAGATTGTTAGTGAACCAGGCCAAGGCTATGTGCTCCCGCCTAGTGCTCAATTACCTCCCGCAGCACTTTGTGAGCCAGCCGCCGAACGGTCTGATGAGCTGGTTTTCTATACTCACCCCCTCTCGCGGGGAGGCATTGTGCACTGGATGCTTGAAGAGCTTGGCGTACCTTATCGCTTGGTGGTCCTGGAGTACGGCGCCACAATGCATGCGCCAGACTATTTAGCCATCAACCCGATGGGTAAGGTGCCGGCTATTCGCCACGGTGAGCGAGTGGTCACGGAGGCTGCCGCTATCTGCGCTTATCTTGCCGATGCTTTTCCCGAGGCAGGTTTGGCACCGCCGCTTTCAGCCAGAGCCGACTATTATCGCTGGCTATTCTTCGCTGCTGGGCCGCTAGAAGCGGCTGCCTCGCTTAACAGCTTGGGCTTCCAACCTAACCCAGAGCAGCGGATGCGGCTAGGTTCTGGCGATTATGCGACGGTGATTGACGCTCTAGCTGCGGCCGTTAATGGGCGCCGCTATATCGCTGGTGATGTTTTCAGTGCTGCCGATATTTATGTCGGCTCCCACATTGGATGGGGAATGCAGTTTGGAACCCTACCACGTCGTCCTGAATTCGAACATTACTGGGCAGGGCTGCAAAGCCGCCCTGCACGGCAGCATTGCGAGATGTTTATCCAGCAGGCGTTGGCACAGTAGTGGTAGTTGCCCCCACGCTGATGAACATTTATTAAGTTTTTATTCTCATTCTATTAATAATTAGGAAAATTATGAACGCACTGCACTTCTCTTCGATCCGTCGTACTAAAATTGTTGCCACTTTGGGCCCCGCCAGCGACCGAGAAGGTGTCTTAGAAGCCATGCTAGCGGCGGGTGTTGATGTGGTGCGTTTAAACTTCTCGCATGGCAACGCAGAGGATCATCGTCGACGCTTAATGCGTGTGCGCGAAATTGCTACTCAGCTGGGCCGTAGTGTCGCAGCACTGGGGGATCTGCAAGGCCCTAAAATTCGTATCGCGCGCTTCAAAGAGGGCGCGGTGGTTCTTCAAGAGGGCCAGCCGTTTATTCTCGATATGGCACTTGATGGCGATGCGGGTGATGTACACCAAGTGGGCTGTGACTACAAAACCTTGGCGCAAGATGTGACTGCCGGCGATCGCCTGCTGCTAGATGACGGTCGGGTGGTGCTAGATGTTACACGGGTAGAGGGGCAACAGGTACACACCGAGGTGGTGGTGGGCGGTAAGCTCTCCAACCATAAGGGTATTAACAAGCAAGGTGGTGGGCTTTCTGCTCCCGCGTTGACCGAGAAAGATAAAATTGACCTAAAAACCGCTGTTGAGATTGGTGTCGACTACCTCGCTATCTCGTTCCCCCGTCATGCGGAAGATATGTTAGAGGCGCGCCGTTTACTCGGTGAAGCAGGTAAAGATATTGGCTTAGTTGCCAAGGTAGAACGTGCTGAAGCCGTAGCGGATGAGGCAACCCTTGATGGCATTATTGAAGCATCAGAAGCGGTCATGGTGGCGCGTGGCGATTTAGGGGTCGAGATTGGCGATGCCAAGTTGGTCGGCGTGCAGAAGCGCATGATCAAGCGCGCGCGTTCGCTTAACCGCGCTGTGATTACCGCCACGCAAATGATGGAAAGCATGATTTCTGCGCCGCTGCCTACCCGCGCAGAGGTATTCGACGTTGCCAACGCGGTGCTGGATGGCAGTGATGCGGTAATGCTTTCCGCCGAAACGGCTGCAGGCGATTACCCACTGGAAACCGTTGAGGCGATGGCACGAGTATGCTTAGGCGCCGAACGTGAGAAAACTGCCCAAGAGTCAGGGCACCGTATTCATGAAGGTTTCTCACGGCCAGACGAAACCATTGCACTTTCGGCAATGTATGCTGCTAACCATATGAAAGGCGTGACTGCGATTGCCTGTATGACCTCTTCGGGTTATACGCCGCTAATTGCCTCGCGTATTCGTTCAGGCTTACCTATCGTAGGACTTGCCCACACCCCCATTGCTCAACGCCGTATGGCGCTTTATCGTGGTGTTGTATCACTGCCGTTTGATACCTCAGCAATGAGCGCCACAGAGTTGAATGACGAAGCACTGACGCTGTTGGTTAAGCAGGGTGTTGTTAAGCTTGGCGATCATGTGATACTGACTCGAGGTGATCATATGAACGCTCATGGCGGCACTAATACCATGAAGATCATGGCAATTACCGAACAGCATATTGAGCAAGCGCAGCTCTGATTGATGCGAATCCTGCTATTAACGTATTTACTGTTTGTTACTGCGCCTGTGTTTGCAGGCGCACCTATTATTGCAGCAGCTTCTAATCTGCAGTTTGCACTGGAAGAGGCTGCGCAACGCTTTACCCAGCAAACGGGCCATGCCCTGCGCCTCAATTTTGGTTCCTCCGGAAATTTTCGCCGCCAAATTGCTCAAGGGGCTCCCTTTGAGTTATTTCTCTCGGCGAACGAATCTTTTGTACAAGCGCTTTATCAACAAGGCCACGTCGATAACGAGGGCGTTATTTACGCTCGTGGTCGGCTAGCGTGGGCGCAGCCTAAAGGAAAGTACCCACCACCTGAGGCACACACGCCGCTTGCTGGTGTTTATGAAGCTATTGCCGCACTTGAGGAGGGGCAGCGTCAGCGTATCGCGATTGCCAGCCCTGAGCACGCGCCTTACGGAGTTGCTGCTCAAGAGGTATTGCTACAGGCTGGGCTGTGGGAAGCTAGCGAGCCATTGCGCATTCAAGGCGAAAATGTATCGCAAACGCTGCAGTTTGCTCTGTCGGATGATGCCCGGGGTGGGTTAGTAGCGTACTCATTAGTGCTGGCTCCAACCCTCAGCGAGCGAAGTGAGTTTGTATTGATTCCCGAAGCGTGGCACACACCGTTGCGTCAACGTATGGTACTTACACCTCAGGCAGGAGAGGTGGCTCAGGCTTTTTATGCGTGGCTTCAGCAAGCAGACGCGCAGGCTATTTTCCAACAGTACGGTTTTAATACAGATTAATGGACTGGACAGCGCTCTCGGTATCGCTGCACTTAGCAGGCTTGACCTGTCTTTTTTTGCTGCCCGTTGGGGTGTGGCTAGGCCGTGCATTGGCTACCGCACATTTTCGCGGCAAAGGGCTATGCGAAGCGCTAGTGGCGTTACCGTTAGTGTTGCCACCCACCGTGCTTGGCTTTTACTTGCTACAACAATTTGGCCGTGACGCTCCCCTGGGAAGTGTTTGGGCTTCGTTAACAGGAGGCGGGCTCAACTTTACTTTTAGCGGTATCTTGCTCGCCTCACTAATCGCTAATTTACCTTTTGCAATTCAGCCTATTCAGCGTGCGTTTGAGAATGTGCCAACTAATCTGCGTGAAGCTGCCTGGTGCAGCGGGCTGAGCCCTTGGCAAACATTTTTGCGCATTGAACTACCGCTGGTATGGCCGGGCATTCTTTCCGCTCTCGCATTAACATTCGCCCATACGTTGGGAGAGTTTGGGGTGATTTTAATGGTCGGTGGTGCGATTGATGGGGAAACCCGCACGCTAGCGATTGCTATCTATGATCGGGTCCAGGCGTTCGATGAGCAGGGGGCCGCACGTATGTCAGCGCTGTTGTTATTGGTGTCGCTAACGACCCTAGGTCTGGTATACGGGCTTGCAGGCAAGCGTAGGTGGGGACGTGGCTAAAGTGAACACGGGCAGTGGGCTGGAAGTAATGGCTAAGCAGTGCGGCCCGATACCGCTGGATGCGACATTTAGCTGTCCTGCGGGTGAACTTCTAGCACTGGTAGGCCCGTCCGGCAGTGGCAAAACTACCTTACTGCGTACTATCGCTGGCCTATATCAACCAGAGCAAGGCCAGGTGGCATGTTTGGGCAGCACTTGGTTAGCAACGGAGCGGCGTTACTCGCTTACCCCTCAGCAGCGAAAAATCGGCATCGTATTTCAAGATTATGCACTGTTTCCCCATCTTAGTGCGCTAGCGAATGTTCAGCTTGCCCTGGGACACCTTCCTCACTCTGAACGGCCGCACCGTGCCCAGCAGTGGCTTGCCAATGTGCGTTTGGAGGGGCTGGAAAAGCGCTTTCCTAACGAGCTTTCTGGCGGCCAGCGCCAGCGGGTGGCGCTGGCACGCGCCTTAGCTCGTGAGCCGCAGGTACTGTTGTTAGATGAACCCTTCTCAGCCGTTGACCAGGTGACCCGACGCCGATTGCAGCGAGAACTGGCGCTGTTGCGCCAGCAAATATCGATTCCCATTATCTTGGTTACCCACGATTTAGAAGAAGCCACTGCGCTAGCAGATCAAATTTGCGTGCTGCATAACGGCGTAAGTCTGCAGCAGGGGAGCCCGGAAACACTATTTCGGCGGCCTGCTTCGCCGCTGGTGGCAAGGCTTTTAGATCGCCACAATATTTTTGAGGGTGAAGTGACCAGTGTTAATGGCCAGAAACAGCTGCAGTGGGGGGATCGATACTTAGAGGTTGCTGCAGGCCTCTCTGATCTGCCGCTGGGTGAGAGAGTGACATGGTACTTGCCGCCTTCCGACATTGTGCTGCATCGCCGTGGTCGACCTTCACAGGGCGAGCGTGAAAACCCGGTGGCCGCTATTGTGCATGAAATGATCGTTCTTGGCGGTATCACCTCAATCTCGCTGCGTGTTTTACATGGCGATATGCTACGTTTCGATATTGCCACCCATGCTGCTAGGCGCAACCAGCTAGCACTGGGGGAGCCGGTATATGTGTCGCTGCTTGCTGAAGGCATTCATATTATGTCAGGAAAACATGTGGCTACGTCGTCACGCCATATATCCTCAAATAACCTAGCTTCAAATAACCAGTCCGCTAATAACATGCCCTCTCATCATAAAAGGAACCTGCCATGACTGTTACTCGCCGTCAGCTACTGAAGACGTCTTTGGGAGTTTCACTAGCGGCGAGCTTACCGTTGCCGCTGTTGAGCGCTTGGGCTGATGAATCTCGCCAAGCCTCGACATTGCCGCTGGCGATTCACAGCCAGGAAGGCCCTCATCGATTAGACGTTGAAGTGGCCGAGACCGCCGCTCAGCGACAGCGCGGCTTAATGGAACGCGAGCACCTGCCGGAAGCGCGTGGCATGCTGTTCCGGTTCGAGAGCGAACAGCCCGCTGGCAACGCCTTTTGGATGTACCGCACGTTAATCCCCTTGGATATTGCTTTTATCAACGGCGAAGGGCGGATTGTGGCGATCAACACCATGCAACCCTGCGCGTCCGATAGCCCTCGTGAGTGCCCCGCATACCCCGCAGGTGCGTCTTATCATGCTGCGCTGGAAGTTAACGCAGGCTACTTCGCTGAGCGTGGTATCCAGGTGGGCGACTGTGTATCAGTCCCTGCTTTGGCTGGGTTTTGCCGCCCTGATGCATAGCACTTATAACAGGCACTTAGAAACAGTACGCCGACACCGGCGTACTACAATGGCTTTGCTGGACGACGCTTACCAACGTTGAGCACGATCAGAGCAATACCGGCTACCACAAGCCCCCCGCCTGCCAGCTTATGGATTCCTAAGCTGTCGCCCATCAATAGCACGCCCAAGCCAACAGCAAGTACCGGTACCAGTAAGGTCATTGGTACCACGCGATTCACAGGATGACGGCGTAGTAAGGCATACCAAATGCCATAAGCAACAATTGATGACATTACCGCGGTGTAAATCATCGCTCCCCATCCGCGCCAGCTTGCTTGCTGAATGGCCTGCCACTGGCCTGTTTCAAATAGCCAAGACCCTAACGCGACCTGAGGAACCGCAAACAGCGCTACCCAGCCTGCCAGTGCTAAGGGAGCGATAGGCGGACCGCGCTTAATCAACAGTTGGGAAACTGCCCAGCCAAACGCGCTTAACAACAGAATCGTCAGCGGCAGTGGCGAGGGCAACGTTGGCCCGCCTGCGAGCACAATGATGCCCGCGAAAGAGAACAGCAGTCCCACGATGCGCTTTGCTCCCAGTTTTTCTTTAAGAAATACCACTGCCAGTAGCGTGGCAAACGGCATACCCATCTGTACCAGCAGCGCTCCAGTGCCTGCTTCTGCTTGGCCTAAACCGATAAACAGCAGCGCAAAATGCAGGCTGCCAAACGTGAAAGAGAGTAAGAGCAAAAAAGGCAGCTGAGCGCGAGCGACAGGGTAGAAAGGCACCAATAGGACAGCGACCAGCGCAAAGCGCAGAGTCGTCATTAGTAGCGGTGGTAGCTCCGCCACCCCCACCTTTATGACAATAATATTCAGCGCCCAAATAGCGATGACAAATAGGCCTAACAACAGGTCGCGTAGTGGCACGTTGATATCCGTTGATCACAATTTAACAGTGGCTTTAGCATATCAGTAAGCGCTACTGCAGCGTAATGGCGCGGTGTTCATCTACCCACAGTTAACGGTGAAATGCTAACGACCGACTTCCTTTAAACTCATGAGTGCCTACAATAGAGCGTTGCCTGCTTTAGCGTTTATGTTGTAGCCAATAGCGGCGCACTGTGGGTAGATAATAGATATCGCTGGATACCAATTGATAAAAAAGGATCGACAATAATGACGCTGACACGCTCTATGGCTCGTTTAACAGTAGGTTTAGCTGGTGCGGCTTTACTCTCGGCTTCTTTCTCTGCACAAGCACGTGAACTCTCTGTTTCCACTGTTTTATCGGATGCTTTCCCATGGGGGCAAGCGGCGGAAAAGTGGGCGGAATTGGTGGAGGAGCGCAGTGGTGGAGAACTAACGCTGCGCGTTTATCCAAACTCTCAGTTAGTCTCAGGTGATCAAACTCGTGAATTTTCGGCCATGCGTTCGGGTCTAATTGATGCTGCGGTGGGCTCGACGATTAATTGGTCGCCCCAGGTCCCTGAACTGAATTTATTCTCTTTGCCGTTCTTTATTCCCGATGAGGCTGCTGTGGATGCCGTTACTGGCGGCGAAGCGGGTGAGTTGGTCTTTGCGGCAATTGAATCCCGTGGTGTTATGCCGCTGGCCTGGGGCGAAAATGGCTTCCGCCAAGTGTCAAACTCCCGTGGGCCGATTAGTCAGCCAGAAGATTTGGAGGGCCTGAAAATTCGCGTGGTGGGCTCACCGCTGTTCCAGGATACCTTCTCTGCTCTTAACGCTGATCCGACGCAAATGAGTTGGACAGATGCTCAGCCAGCGTTAACCACCGGCGCGGTTGACGGGCAAGAGAACCCGCTTTCAGTCTTTGATGTTGCGCGTATTGATCAGGTGGGCCAGGAGCACTTAACGCTCTGGAACTACATGAATGACCCGCTGGTTTTTGCAGTTAACCAGCAGGTATGGCAGTCGCTTGATGAAGAGCAGCAAACGCTGTTGCGTGAAACGGCAATTGAGGCTGGGGAGTGGGAAATCGCCATGACGCGCGAGGAAGAAAGCGAGCGCCTGGCGGCTATTCAAGAGCGTGGTGTGACGGTTACTGAGTTAACCGATGAACAGTACCAAGCCTTTGTTGAAGCCACCCAGTCCGTTTACGAAAAATGGGCACCGCGCATTGGTGAAGATGTGGTTAACGCGGCTCGGTCGGCTATCGACGCACGTTAATGAATCCTTTGGTGTTTTAACTACCGGCCTACAGGGCCGGTAGCTTTTTCTGTTGTGAGGCTGCCATGAAAGGCTTTCCCGATGCACGCCCTGAACGTTGGCTGGGTGCGCTGTCACTTATTATTATTTCGTTGATTAGTTTGGGAAATGTGGTCACACGTTACCTGACAGGCGGCTCATTCTCGTTTACCGAAGAATTTTCCGTATTCTTGCTAGTGGTGCTTACCTTTGCAGGGGCATCGGTGGCGCTTAGGCGAAACCGTCATATTCGTATTGGTTTTTTGGAGCGGGCGCTACCTGGGCGCTGGCGCAGTGCCCTTATTCTATTTCAAGCGCTATGCGGGGTAACCGTTCTGGGCTTGATTACTTGGTATGGTGGAAAGCTAGCTTGGCAAGAGTACCAATGGGAATCGCTATCACCGGGGTTAGGGTTGCCCCAGTGGTGGTACTTAGTATGGCTGCCGATATTGTCCTTTGCCATGGTGTGGCGTCTTGTTCAGCAAACCCGAGATCGATTAAATGGAGGGCTGAATAATGACGCCTGATATTTGGATGATTCTTGCCTTTGCGGGATTTTTGATAGCAGGTGTGCCCGTGGCATTTTCGCTCGCTTTGGCTGGCTCGGTGGGAATTGTGGCTGGGCTTTCGCCAGATATGTTAGCGACGCTGGGCACCAATACCTATAACAGCATTGCTAAATATCCTTTAATCGCGATACCGCTATTCATACTGACGGGACTGATTTTTGAGCGCTCAGGTGTGGCGTTACGCTTGGTACGCTTTGCTCAGGCTCTTATTGGGCCTCGTCATGGCGGCCTAGCGTTGGTCGCGGTGCTGGTGTGTATGATTATGGGGGGTATGAGCGGCTCGGGCCCGGCGGATGCGGCGGCAGTGGCTATGGTAATGCTGCCGAGCATGACGAAAGCGGGCTACCCAAAGCCATTTTCCGCAACGCTTATTGCTGCATCAGCCTCCACCGCTATCCTAATCCCTCCTTCCGTGGCGCTAATTCTCTATTCGATTGTGGTACCTGGTGTTGATCTGCGCGCGTTATTTGCCGCAGGGCTTTTTCCCGGCATTTTGGCAGGGTTAGCGCTGCTGGTGCCTGCGATGATCGTTGCTAAGCGTTACGGCTGGGAGGGGACTCCGGCGGTCGGCGCTGAAACCTTGACCGTGCGTACGACGTTTAGGCAAGCATTGCCCGCTTTATTTGCTCCAGTGCTCATTTTAGGAGGGCTTCGCTCAGGCCTATTTACGCCGACAGAAGCCGCCGTCGTAGCGGTTGCCTATGGCACCATCGTGGGGCTGTTTTTGACGAAAGAGCTTTCGCTACGTGACCTATGGGAATTGTTAGGAGAGGCCGCGATTATTTCTGGAGTGGTGATGTTGATTATCGCTCTAGCGGGTATTTTTGCTTGGGCCGGAACAATGCTGGGGACTTTCCGCCATTTGGCAGAGTGGATTATCGGTCTAACCGACAACGGTGTTTTGCTGCTGGTGCTGGTTATGCTGGCGGTATTAGTCGCAGGTATGCTGCTTGATGCTATTTCTATCTACCTCATCATGATGCCAGTGCTTATCCCCGTCATGCAGCACTTTGAATGGAATCCGGTTTGGTTCGGCATTCTGCTAGCGATGAACATTGCTATTGGTCAATTTACCCCGCCGGTTGCGGTGAATTTAATGGTAACCACAGAGGTTGCCAAAATTCGTTTGGAAGAGACTTTGGGGTGGGCGTTGCTGTTTGTTGTGGCGATGGGGTGTGCACTCGCTCTTGTGGCTATTTTTCCAAATATTGCGCTGTGGTTGCCATCAGTACTTGGTTACAACATCTAGCCATCCCATGGCTGGCGTAGTTCGTCATAAGATGCTTAATCCGCTATACGCTATGCGAATACGGCATGGCTGTTAACGGTAACTAAACGTAATTCATCGGTAATCTGAATTTGTTGTCTGAGCTGCTTGTGGTAGGCAATGTCATCTACAGCACATTGTCTCTAAGCATTAAGTTTATCTGTTAAACAGCAGGACTTAATTGCAAGCACTAGGATGTGTATGGGCGTTATAGCAGTAATGACTTACTGCGTATTTCGCCAAGTATGTTTTTTTTCGCTAAAGTAGTAAGTGTTGGCTGTACTAGTCGACGTTGATAACAGATTGTCTTGAAAACGTTTTGGCAGAAAAACACCTGAGGGAATCGTTCAGCAGGTGGGGTTAAAGCGTATAACGCTCACAACATCAAGATAAAGAGGTGTGTCCATGAAACGCCATGTATTTTCCACTGCCGCCTTCTCAGGCGCGCTGATTGCGGCCGCTACGTTTGCATCTCCGGCGGTTGCGCAAGAACGCTTCATCACTATCGGTACCGGTGGCCAAACAGGTGTGTACTACGTAGTCGGTCAGTCGATCTGTCGATTGGTGAACCGTCTGGAAGACGCTGACATCAAATGTAATGCACCTTCTACTGGTGGCTCCGTGGCCAACATCAACGGTATCAAGTCCGGCGAATTGGACATGGGTGTCGCTCAGTCGGATGTTCAGTACCAAGCTTATAACGGTACTGGGAACTTTGAAGGTGAGGCCTATGAAGACCTGCGCGCGGTGTTCCGCGTTCACGGTGAGCCGCTGACTATCCTGGCTCGTGCTGATGCCAACATTAATTCCCTTGATGACTTGGAAGGTAAGCGCGTCAATATCGGCAACCCAGGCTCTGGGCAGCGCAACACCATGGAAGTGGTGATGGGCGCCAAAGGCTGGACTGAAGATTCTTTCTCGTTAGCGTCTCAACTCGATGCCGCCGAAATGGCTGCCGCGCTTGCTGACAACAACATCGACGCGATGGCCTATGTCGTGGGGCACCCCAATGGAGCCATCCAGGAAGCGACTACCACCGTCGATTCGCGTCTGGTGCCTCTCAACGATGAGACAGTTCAGGGCATTGTTGATGAGTTCCCGTACTATTCCATGTCGGTCATTCCAGGTGGATTGTACAAAGGTAACGACGAAGACGTCGAAACCTTCGGTGTCGCAGCGACCTTCGTGACTACCGCAGAGACCGACGACGACATCATCTACCAGACCGTTAAAGCGGTATTCGATAACTTCGATCGCTTTAAGCGTCTGCACCCGGCCTTCGAGAACCTCGATCCCCAAGACATGGTGACCTCTGGTCTATCAGCACCACTGCATGAAGGTGCCGCTCGTTACTACCGAGAGCAGGGCTGGATCGAGTAACTTGGCCAAGCTGAGGTGATTTCGCCTCAATGAGTGATTACGCGGCCACGTCGAGTGGCCGCGTATTCTGTTTGAGATGCTGTATGGCGTAATGCCAATGGAATCTTTCGTCACTACATACCAGGCAGGGTTAGCTTATGACTGAGGACAAGAACAGGAGCGCGGAATCCGCGGTTGACCTCGAGGATATGGTGGCTTCGAGTGATACTGGGGCTCGCAAGCCTGCGGGCATGCCGGGAAAACTATTGGTTAGCATCGCCGCGGCATGGTCGCTGTTTCAACTGTGGGTCGCCTCCCCACTGCCTTTCGTGGTCGGCTTTGGTGTCTTCAATGCCACTGAGGCTCGTTCCATACACTTGGCATTCGCGCTGTTTTTAGCCTATATGGCCTATCCGGCACTAAAACGCTCACCACGCGACCGCATACCCATTCAGGATTGGGTGCTAGCCGCGGCAGCGGCATTCTGTGGTGCCTATATGTTCATGTTTTATGAACAGTTGTCACAACGACCGGGGGCGCCGATTCTGCAAGATGTGATCATTGGGGTGACGGGGCTTCTGTTGCTGCTTGAAGCAACGCGTCGAGCGCTTGGCCCACCACTGATGATCATTGCCTCGATCTTCATTATTTATTCTCTTGCCGGGCCCTACATGCCAGGCATTCTTTCACACCGGGGGGTAAGTCTCTTCGGTCTGGTCAACCACCAGTGGCTGACTACCCAGGGGGTATTCGGTATCGCCCTTGGGGTTTCTACTAGTTTCGTATTCCTATTCGTGCTGTTCGGAGCCTTACTCGATAAGGCGGGTGCTGGCAATTATTTCATCAAAGTGGCGTTCTCGCTGTTGGGTCACTACAAGGGGGGGCCGGCCAAGGCTGCGGTAGTGGCATCGGGCATGACTGGCCTGATCTCGGGCTCCTCAATTGCCAACGTGGTAACTACAGGTACCTTCACCGTACCGATGATGAAGCGCGTCGGTTTTTCCTCCGAAAAGGCGGGTGCTGTTGAAGTAGCCTCCTCTGTCAACGGTCAGATTATGCCGCCCGTGATGGGCGCTGCGGCCTTCCTGATGGTCGAGTATGTCGGCATCTCCTATGTGGAAGTCATCAAGCATGCATTCTTACCTGCGCTAATTTCCTACATCGCCTTGATTTACATCGTCCATCTTGAGGCCATGAAGGCTAACCTGCAGGGCCTGCCAACCAGCAATCCTCCTAAGCCACTGGTGCGCAAGGTGATCGGCTTCTTGGGCGGTTTATTATTGATGATGGTAACGGCGCTGGTGGTCTACTACGGCCTGGGGTGGTTAAAGCCTGTTTTGGGCTCCGCCACGCCTTGGGTGGTAAGTGTAGCCCTGGTGGTGATCTACATCGCACTGCTCAAGGTGGCTTCAGGCTATCCGGAGCTCGAGCTTGACGATCCGAATGAGCCGATCTTCAAGCTGCCCCAGACCCGGCCAACGGTGATGGTTGGGCTGCAGTTCATTCTGCCGGTGATCGTGCTGGTGTGGTGCCTGATGGTAGAGCGCTTGTCTCCGGGACTGTCGGCATTCTGGGCCACGGTGCTCATGGTCTTCATCATTCTGACTCAGCGTCCCATTACGGCAATCTTCCGCGGGCAGAGTGACATGGGCGAGGATATCCGTGCGGGTGTCCTGGATCTGTGGAGTGGCTTAGTGACGGGTGCCCGCAACATGATCGGCATCGGCATCGCCACCGCGACAGCTGGCATTATCGTTGGTGCGGTTTCCCAGACCGGCGTGGGCTTGGTGCTGGCCGATGTGGTGGAAATCCTCTCTATGGGGAACCTGATGCTGATCCTGCTGCTCACTGCGGTGCTCAGCTTGATCCTCGGCATGGGTCTGCCCACTACCGCCAACTACATCGTGGTGTCGGCGCTACTTGCCCCGGTGATCGTGCAACTCGGTGAACAGAACGGTCTGTTGGTACCGCTGATTGCCGTTCACCTGTTCGTGTTCTATTTCGGCATTATGGCCGATGTGACACCACCGGTGGGGCTTGCCTCTTTCGCGGCAGCAGCCGTCTCGGGAGGAGACCCGATACGAACCGGTTTTCAGGCTTTCTATTATAGCTTGCGGACCGCGGCGCTACCGTTCCTGTTCATCTTTAACACCGACCTGCTGCTGATCGACGTGAGCTTCTTGCAGGGTATCGTTATCTTCATCATATCGACGATAGCGATGCTGATCTTTGCTGCTGGCTCGCAGGGCTTCATGATCGTGCGTAACCGCTGGTACGAATCCATTCTAATGCTGCTGGTCGCCTTTACGCTGTTCCGCCCGGGGTTCTGGATGGATATGATCCATGACCCCTATGAGTCGGTGCCGCCGTCACAGTTCGTCCAGACATTGGGTGATGTGGATGAGGAGAGCACGCTACGACTGCAGATCCGTGGTGAAGATGACTTTGGGGACCCGCTTACTACCTATATGGTTCTGCCCGTGCCTGAAGGGGAGACAGGGGAAGAGCGCTTGGAGAACCTAGGGCTTGAGCTACTGATCGAAGACGAGCGGGCGGTCATCGACATGGTAGCCTTCGGTAGCACCGCGGCCGATCTTGGCTTGGATTTCGACCAGGAAATCATCGAGGTGCTGGCACCTGTGGATCGTTGGATCAAGGAATTGATGTGGATTCCGGCGTTCCTGGTGTTTGGTTTGATCGTAGTTATGCAGCGTCGTCGTCGTAATAATACGTCAGCCACGGCTGCTGCATAAAGGAGGATGCCATGTACAGCAAAATCGTATTGCCGGTGGATCTGAACGAGGAAGCCTCTTGGTCAAAGGCTCTGCCTACGGCCATTGCGCTGTGTCAGACTTTTGGGGCTTCACTGCATGTGGTAACAGTGCTCCCTGAGTTCACGATGCCCATGGTAGGAGCCTATTTTCCAAAGAACTTTGCTGAAAAAGCACATGCTGCGTTGAAAGAGGCGCAGCATAAGTTTATTAAGGAAAATGTGCCTGAGGAGATTAAGACTCAGAGTGTGATTGCTGACGGCTCGCCATGGGAGGCCATCATTAAGGTAGGTAAAAAGCTAGATGCCGACCTGATTGTCATGGCATCTCACACCAAACGTAAATTTGTCGACTACGTTCTGGGCCCCAATGCGGAACACGTGGTTCACCATGCCAAGATTTCGGTGATGATCGTGCGCTGATGTCGATACTCGTTGACTAGTAAGAGAACTCCAGGCCATTTGGCCTGGAGTTTTTGTTTGTGGGGTTATATTAACGCTGACTAACGCATCGAATAAATTGGCGTTAATAGCATGAAAGCAGGATTTTTTGTACGTAATGCCGTGAGACAGCTCCACCTTGCCATTGCTCAGCTACATTAAAGGTACGTTAAGCCATTAACCCATGGTTAACGTACTCATGCATGTGGCGACTTTTCAGGGTGTTGGGTAAGTTCGATCTCAACCTGAGTGGGTTTAAAGGCCACCGCTGCATTGGGGCAAAACTAAGGAGTCAGGCTATGAATGCAGCTACAACAAAAACGCACGGCCGAGCAGATATGCCTAACGTGAAAATCACTATTAATAAGGTGGGGATGGATCGGCCGCGTGCATGGCTTGCCGCGGGGTTCGAGGACTTCCGTCGTGCAACTGCTATCAGTTTAACCTACGGCATGTTTTGGGTGGGATTAAGCATAGCCATTACAGCAGGCGCAATAACACTGGGATATTGGTACTGGTTATTACCTATGATCGCCGGGTTTATGTTTGTTGGACCACTGGTGGCGGTAGGCTCTTACGGCATTAGTCTTGCTCTTGAACGGGGAAGGGTTCCGAACCTTGGTGATGCCTTCGGCAGTTGGCGTCCTCATGCAGGCCAGTTGGCGATGATGGGCGTGATGATGATGATTTTCTTTCTTGCTTGGATTCGTCTTGCAACGCTGCTGTTCGCGTTATTCTTTGGCTTTGAGGTGCCGAGTCCAGCGACTCTTTACACATCACTCCTTACCACGCCAGAAGGCTTGGGCATGATTGCAGTAGGTTCAGTGGCGGGCGGTATTCTCGCTTTTGGTGCCTTTGCCATTAGTTCAGTGGCTATCCCAACGCTCATGGATCAGGACCTTACTTTTATGGAGGGTATCGAAGCTAGCGTACGTTGTGTTGCCAAAAACTTCCGTCCTATGCTGTTGTGGGCTGCTATTTTAACGGGCTGCGTTTTAATTGGCGTACTTACTTTTTACATTGGCTTGGCACTCATTTTGCCCGTTTTAGGCCACGCAACATGGCATGCTTATGAAGAGTTGGTGCGTTTTGAACCAGTCGAGAAGCTTGAGACCTAACGCTCTGAAAGCCTTAGAATGCTGAGCCTCAAACGTGTTGTTAAGTAAAAACATACTTAACCTGACTATGTAAAAGAGATAGCGTAACCTTTGCGCTATCTCTTTTTTATCTAGGGTCCTGCCTGTGTTGATAGTTGACAGAAAAGGTCCTACTTTCAAAATATTGTGTCGTGAGGTAAGCGTTGTGAAAGCATTTTTACTGGGAGGGATTATGCTGGCGCTTAGCATTCCTGCGATGGGGCTTGCGCATACAGAGGCTCCCCTAGAGATGCCTGAAGGGCCCGTTATACTCACAATCAACGGTGATATAACACATTTCAATACCACCCAAGGCGCACGCTTTGATCGTGCTATGTTGCAAGCGTTGCCGCAGCACTCCTTTGAAACAGGCACGCCGTGGACCGAGGGCAGTAGTACTTATAGCGGACCGCTGATGCGCACATTATTAGAGCATGTTGGGCTACCAAATGCTGACAACCGCCTTGGGGGCAGCTCTAGAAATAGTTCTAGAAACAGCTCTGGAAATGGTCCTGGAAATGGTCCTGGAAATGGTCCTGGAAATGGTCCTGGAAATAGCGTTTATGTCTCCGCTTTAAACGGCTTCGAAGCGGAAATACCGATTAGTGATTTTTATAAGTATGATGTGATCCTAGCATTAGAGCGGGACGGGCAAAGCATTCCCATCCGTGAGTACGGCCCGTTGTGGGTGCTTTATCCTTTCAGCCAAGATGAGGCTCTTTTAAGTGAAAAAATGCGTTTTAGAGCTGTTTGGCAAGTTATGCAGATAAATGTCCGTTAGTCGGCCTGTTTCTCGAGCTCCCCGCCTGCTGCGTTATCCGCGACGCTTTAAAGTGGTTGCTATGATTACCGTCCTGCTGTTCGCGGCCGCGCTGGTAGTGGCAGCCTTAGCGGCTTGGCGTCAGGATAATTTGACCCAAAGTTTGAGAGAAGATACGGCCTGGGTGGTATATAAGCTTGATCGCGATGCGATTCAGCTATTCAACCACTTGCTTGCGGTCACCCGTGGCCCGATTTCACCTTCTGATCAGGACACTTTGAACCTGCACTTCGAGTTACTCTACAGCCGCATGACGCTGTTGCAGGAGGGCGAAGTGAGCCAGCTGTTAGACAATATCAGTGTAGCAAAAGCGTTATTAGCTCAAATTCAGCAGCAGCTAGATACGCTAGATCCTATGTTTGAACCTCATGCCTCTTTACCTCAGTTACCGATTGCTGAGCTAGAGGAAGGGCTGTTGGTGCTCACTCGATTTACAGAGCGATTTGTTATCGCTATTAATGGTTATCTAGCGGAGTCTGCTACTGAAGAGCGCGTGTTATTAAATATTTTATATAAGCTTTTAATATCACTGTTGGTGGGAATGAGTCTCGCTGTCTTGCTGGTCATTGTGTTTCTCGTGCGAGAGATGCGAGAAAGTGCCTCCGCTCGCCGTGAGCAAGAGCAACTTAGCCACCAACTAGAAATCACTGCCACGCAGGCACAGGCCGCAAATCACGCTAAATCTGACTTTTTAGCGATGGTTAGCCATGAAATTCGCACGCCGCTCAACGGCGTCATTGGTATGAGCGAGTTGCTGCGTGAACCATCTAGCCTTGCGCAAGTAGAAGACTATGCTCGTACGATTCATGACAGCGCTAACCAGTTGCTAGCGATGATCAATGAAATTCTTGATTTTTCAAAGATTGAAGCGGGGCACCTAACGCTTGACACTTCACCCACCGCCCTTAAACCACTAGTCGACAGCGTTATATCGCTTTTCGAGCCTCGCGCTAAGGAAAAAGGCCTGCAGTTAACGTTGTATGTTGATCCTCTCGTCCCGGCATGGGTAATGATCGATGCCAGCCGATTGCGTCAGATTTTGCTTAACCTCATCACAAACGCTATTAAGTTTACTGACCATGGTAAAGTCAATATACGTATTTATTCCACGGTAAATAGCCTGTTATTTGAAGTTTGTGATACCGGTTGTGGTTTAAATGAGGAGCAACAGGCATCCCTGTTTGAGCCATTTCAACAAGCGGATGAGTCAGTTGCTCGTCGGTTTGGCGGTACTGGGCTAGGGTTGGCGATTTGTAAACGCTTAAGCGAGGCTATGCAAGGGCGGTTAGGGGTTCGTAGCACCCCTGGACAGGGCAGCACATTTTGGTGCGAGTTGCCCCTTGTAGAAGCTAGCCCCGTTACCGCTTCATTGCCGCCCGAACCAACGCAGGATTTTGCTGGCACATCCTTACTACTTGTGGAAGACAATGCCATCAATCGTAAGGTTGCCACTGGGCTACTGTCGCGCCTTGGGTGCGATGTCGTCTGTGCCGAAAATGGCCAAGATGCTCTGGACATGGTGCAGGCTCAGCAGGTGCACCTCATCTTTATGGATATTCAGCTACCGGACATCGATGGCATCACCGTGACCAAACAGCTTCGCTCTCAAGGCGGTTGGTTGGCCAACGTGCCGATTGTGGCCATGACGGCCGGCGGCGTGGAAGATGTTCGTCAACGCTGCCTAGCAGCGGGAATGAACGATTACATTACTAAACCGCTATCCTTAATTTCCCTTAGTCATGTGCTGTCGCTACAGCTGTTTGCGGTTTCGCGCCCATGTACTTTGTCGACATTGCCTTTAGATCAGGAGCAGCAAGAGTTACAGCCACTACTTAATCGTACAACGCTAGAGTCCCTGGTGGAGTCACTGGGAGCTGAAAGTGTCGATCAGCTCATCATGCTTTATCATCAGCAAGTGAGTGATTACTCTGCGCAGTTGGCGGCTTATCTAAGCAACACGGCGTTGCTGACAGCGGAGCAAGCCAAGCAAGTGGCACGCTTAGCACATCAGCTGCGCGGCGAATCGCTCGGTGTTGGAGCCGAGCGTTTGGCCGCTGAGGCTAAACGGCTTGAGATAATCGCCAGTAACAGCACGTCCTCACCGCAAGATTTTACTGACACCATGAATCTATTGAGACAAACCGCTTCGCGAACTCATGCAGCGTTGGAGAAATGGCGTCGTGACGATAGCACCGAAGAATAGCGGCATTCAGGCCGCAGCCAGCAACCAACTTAATCCCTTTCAAGCCGCTGATGAATTGGCTCAACAGCTTGGTCATGAAGACTTAGGTTTTGTGCTGTTTTTTTGCAGTGCTGAGTATCCGTTAGAGGAACTAGCAACGGCCCTTAGCGGTGTGTTTGATAAGGTGTCAATGAGTGGCTGCACGACGGCGGGCGAGATTACACCACAGGGCTATGATCGGGGCTCTGTGGTAGCGATCGGTTTTGATCGTCGCGTGTTTGCGGTTGAAACTGCACTGGTAGACGACCTTGATAACTTCGACCTCAGCCGCGCACAACCGCTCGTGGATACCTTACTGGAGCGTTGTCGACAGCAGGCGGTTGCACCGGTGAATGAGCATAGCTTTGCGCTCACATTGCTAGATGGTTTATCCAGCCGTGAAGAACAGGTATTAGCAACCTTAGATGCGGCTCTTGGCCGTATTCCCAGCTTTGGCGGCTCGGCCGGTGATGATAACCACCTTACCCATACGCATGTGTATGCCAATGGGCATTTTCATACTCGCGCCGCCGTCGTGGTAATGCTTAACACGCGGCTACCATTTGAGGTGTTTTCTACCCATCACCTTGAACCGCTAGCCCATAAGTTAGTGGTAACAGAGGCTGACCGAGAGCAGCGCCGAGTGCTAGAGCTTAATGGGTTACCTGCTGCTGACGTTTATGCAGCATTAGTCGGCTGTCCTGTTGATGCGCTATCACCCTCCATTTTTGCCCAGCACCCACTGGCAGTTTATATCGGTGGACAGCACTATATTCGCTCAATACAACGCGTCAATGAAGATGCTAGCCTAACGTTTTACTGCGCAGTAGAAGCGGGCATTGTGCTCACTGCGATGCGGCCTGCGCCGTTACTCTTAGATCTAGAGGGGATGCTACAGCGCGTGCAACAACGCCTGGGAGCAACACCTTCGATTATAGGCTGTGATTGTTTCTTAAGGCGTATGGCGCTTGAGTCTTTGCAACAGCTGGATCAGGCGTCAGCGCTGCTTCGTCAGGCACGAGTGGTGGGGTTTAATACCTACGGCGAACATCATCATGGCATGCACGTAAACCAAACCTTTACGGGGGTGGCTTTTGGCGCTCTTCCAACTAGCGGCAGATAGTGATTCTACGGCGGATAATGCCACGCTAAGCGAAGAAAACCGTCGTTTGCGTAAGGTTTGCCAAGCCCTAATGGAGCGTGTGGAGTCCGGCGCAAGCCCTAATAGCGCTCCCTATGCCGCGTTTGAGCGTTCGGTGCTGCTAGCCGAGCAAGTGCGCGAACGCACCGATGCACTTCACCGCACACTAGATGAACTTAGCCAAGTTAATGCGCGGCTGTTGGCGGCGAATGCCGAAGCGGAGGCGGCCAATCTTTCTAAAACGAAATTTTTAGCGGCGGTCAGTCATGACCTGCTTCAGCCGTTAAACGCCGCCCGTTTATTCGCCAGCGCCTTAGAAACCCACGCGCTACCCGAGGCCTCCCAGGCTTTAGTAGGGCACATAGGGCGTTCGTTAAAGGATGTTGAAGGGCTTTTAGGTACATTGGTAGATATTTCCCGTTTGGATGCCGGTGTGCTCCACGCGGATAAAGCACCGTTTGCGGTAAGTACGCTATTAGATGCCTTGGCAGAGGAGTATCGGCAAGTGGCCGCCGTGCGTGGGCTGACGCTTCACTATGTGCCGTCGAGTGTGGTGGTCGAATCAGACTTGGCGCTACTGGCACGTGTTGTGCGCAACTTTCTCAGCAATGCCGTGCGCTACACTGAACATGGACACTTACTGCTTGGCTGTCGACGACGCGCCAATGGTCTTGAAATTATGGTGGGCGATACTGGGCCGGGGATACCAGAGCCACAGCGTCAGGCGATTTTTCTAGAATTTCGCCGCGCCAGCCAGTCTCAAAGTAGCCACAGCCGAGGGCTTGGGTTGGGGCTAGCGATCGTAGATCGCATCAGCACTATGCTAGAGCACCCTGTGTCGCTTACTTCACAACTTGGGCGTGGCTCGCTGTTTTCTGTGCTGGTCCCTTTCTCTGCGTCAGAACCTAATACAGCCCCAAGCGAGGGGGCATCGCCCGTTGCTTATGCGCCAAAAGCATTGCCTGGATCTGATCGTTGGCAGCACGACCCGCTACAAGGCTGTGTCATTTGGGTGATCGATGATGATCCCGCGATTGTAGAAGGAATGCAGGCGTTGCTGGGCAGTTGGGGGTGTCGGGTGAGGGCAGCCGCTACGGTGAGCGCGCTGGAAGCAGCGAGTGACGGTGAGTGCCCGGCTGTGCTGTTAGTGGATTACCATCTGGGGGATCACCGCGAAAATGGGATCGACCTGGCTGCAAGGCTACGTCGACGCTATCCAGGGTTAGCCACCGTAGTCATCACTGCCAACCATGAGGCAACTTTGAAACGAGCCACTCGGGAAGCAGGTATGCACTGTTTGTTAAAACCGCTAAAGCCTCTTCGCTTAAAGATGCTACTGGGGACGCTCTTAGAGACTTCTGCTTAACGGGAAGTCGGCGGCTAGGTGGAGGAAGTTCGTTTGGCAAGATAAGCGCCTAGTTCCTCTTCACCTGCGATGACGATGGCGTGCACTCTGCTTGTTGCACCGAGCTTGCGTAAAATAGCTGAAACATGCGTTTTTACAGTGGTTTCAGCGATAAACAGCTCTCGTGCGATTTGCTTATTGGACATCCCCTGCGCCATGCAACCCAACACATCTAACTGCTTGTCGGTTAAGCGTATTAGCCGTTCACGGGATACCTCCGACGAAGGTGCCAACGTCGATGGCTCCATGCGCGGGGGCGGCTGGCGCATAATATCTGCAGGCAGATAGAGCTGCCCCTGAAGAATTTGGTTGAGTGCTGCTAATAGCTGTTCTCGGGGAGTTGATTTCGGAATATAGCCCACGGCACCTTGGGTAATGGCGTCTAACACCAACTGGCGCTCCTGGTGTGCCGAGACAATGGCGACAGGCAGCCATGGAAATCTTTCTCGAAGTATTGTCAGACCTTCTAGTCCATCGGCATCGGGCAGGCTTAAATCGAGTAATAGCAAATCAAGTTCATCATGGATGCCGATTGTGTGAATAGCCGCCGCCAAACTGTCCGATTCCAACAGTTGAGTATCTGTTAAACCAGCGCTAATTACCGCGTGAAGTGCATCGCGAAACAGCGGATGGTCGTCTGCCACTAGCAACGAGTACATGGCGTCTCCTACCAAGGGATGAGGGTGCGTCCTGCCATCGGGCTATATCGTAAATGGCGCGTGTGGCCAACACTGGGTAGGCACCTTATTTTATAATCATAATACTCAGGAGCTTTACCATGATCTACGCCAACCCGGGTGATGCTGGTTCCGTTGTGTCCTTTGAAAAACGTTTTGGCAACTATATCGGCGGTGAGTTTGTTCCCCCGGTCAACGGCCAGTACTTTGATAATATCAGTCCTGTTAACGGTCAAGTATTCTGCGAGATTCCCCGCTCTGGCGCTGAAGATATTGAGAAAGCGCTGGATGCAGCCCACAAAGCCGCGCCTGCCTGGGGCAAAACCTCCGTTCAAGAGCGCAGTAATATCCTACTTAAGATTGCCGACCGCCTCGAGCAAAACCTTGAAATGTTAGCGGTCGCAGAAACGTGGGATAACGGAAAAGCCGTTCGTGAAACCTTGAATGCGGATATTCCGCTTGCTGTTGACCACTTCCGTTACTTTGCTGGCTGCTTGCGTTCGCAGGAGGGTACGGCTGCGGATATCGATGCTAACACCGTTGCTTACCACTTCCATGAGCCGCTAGGCGTTGTTGGCCAGATTATTCCCTGGAACTTCCCGATTCTAATGGCCGCTTGGAAACTGGGCCCTGCTCTTGCCGCGGGTAACTGCGTCGTACTGAAGCCAGCTGAGCAAACTCCTGCCTCGATATTGAAAGTGATGGAGGTGATTGGCGACCTGCTACCCCCTGGTGTACTTAACGTCGTTAATGGATTTGGCGCCGAAGCTGGTCAAGCCCTCGCCACCAGCAAGCGGATTGCCAAAATTGCCTTTACCGGTTCAACACCGGTTGGTTCGCACATTCTTAAATGCGCCGCAGAAAATATTATCCCTTCGACAGTGGAGCTGGGGGGTAAATCGCCCAATATCTATTTTGCAGACATCATGAACGCCGAGCCGACGTTTATTGATAAAGCTGTTGAAGGCTTAGTGCTGGCATTCTTCAACCAAGGCGAAGTATGTACCTGTCCTTCTCGTGCACTGATTCAAGAGAGCATGTACGACGAGTTTATGGCCAAGGTGGTTGAAAGAACTAAAACCATCAAGCGTGGCAACCCGCTAGATACCGACGTGCAGGTTGGTGCACAAGCCTCCCAAGAGCAGTTCGATAAAATTATGTCGTACATGGACATCGCCCGCGACGAAGGCGCCGAGTTCCTTGCCGGTGGCGATAAAGAGAGCCTGGATGACAGCATCAATAGCGGCTACTACATCCAGCCGACACTGCTCAAAGGCAACAACAAGATGCGCGTCTTCCAGGAGGAGATCTTTGGTCCTGTGGTCGCTGTGACCACTTTCAAAGATGAAGAAGAAGCGCTCGCCATTGCCAACGATACCGAGTTCGGCCTGGGGGCTGGTGTCTGGAGCCGTGACATCAACGTCGCCTTCCGTATGGGACGTGGCATTCAAGCAGGTCGCGTTTGGACTAACTGCTACCACCAGTACCCTGCCCATGCTGCGTTTGGTGGTTATAAGAAATCAGGCGTAGGTCGCGAAACCCATAAAGTGGCGCTTGAGCACTATCAGCAAACTAAGAACCTGCTAGTGAGTTACGATATTAACCCGCTAGGTTTCTTCTAATAGGCTATTCTGAAGTGATACCGCCCGGCTATTGCCGGGCGTTTTGCTACTCCTCTGACGCTTACTGTAACGATAAGAGCAATCACAAGTTGCCACATCGACAACCATCAGGAGTTGCATCATGGATAACACAATGCGAGCGGCAGTCGTACGTGAGTTCGGTCAGCCACTAGCGATAGAAGAAGTAAACGTGCCTCGTCCCAAGCGGGGAGAGGTACTGATGAAGGTGGCCGCCTCTGGCGTTTGCCACACCGATCTACATGCAGCACACGGCGATTGGCCGGTGAAACCCTCGCCACCGTTCATTCCTGGGCACGAAGGTGTTGGGCATATTGTGGCGGTGGGTGACGGCGTTACCCATGTCAAAGAGGGCGATCGTATCGGCGTGCCCTGGCTATACTCAGCCTGTGGTTACTGTGAACACTGTTTAGGCGGCTGGGAAACCCTGTGTGAATCCCAGCAAAATACCGGTTACTCGGTCAACGGTGGGTTTGCCGACTACACCTTGGCGGATGCAGGCTATGTGGGGCGTCTGCCGGACGCCGTTGATTTCATCGAAATAGCCCCGGTTCTGTGTGCCGGAGTAACGGTTTATAAAGGCTTGAAAATGACCGATACTCGCCCAGGTCAGTGGGTGGTTATTTCAGGCGTCGGCGGCCTGGGACATATGGCGGTGCAGTATGCGAAAGCGATGGGGCTAAACGTCGCTGCTGTTGATATTGACGACGGAAAGCTCGCTTTGGCCGAACGGCTAGGTGCCACGGTGACGGTTAATGCGATGAAAACCGACCCAGCAGCGTATCTGAAAAAAGCCATTGGCGGTGCCCACGGGGCATTGGTCACAGCGGTATCGCCAAAGGCGTTTGATCAAGCGCAAAACATGTTACGCCGTGGTGGCACACTGGTGCTCAATGGCTTGCCACCGGGTGACTTCCCGCTGCCAATTTTTAGCACAGTGCTTAACGGTATTACCATTCGCGGTTCGATCGTCGGAACCCGCAGCGACCTGCAGGAAGCGTTGGATTTCGCTGCTGAAGGCAAAGTCAAAGCGACCGTGGCGACCGATACGCTGGATAATATCAACGATGTCTTCCAGCGCATGATCGACGGCAAGATCGAAGGTCGTATTGTGCTGGATATGGCGAGTTGAGTGACCGAGTGGGGGAGACGATAGCTCCCCCTTTTATTCTCTGCCGTCTATCCAATACCTACTGTATCTTGCTTTTCCAGCCAGCGTTGTGCCATACGCTCGGCATGGGCAAGATTGCTCACGACCGCTAACTTTCTCACTTCACGCTTAATGCCCGCGCGTTTAATTTTGAGTGCCAGGCGCGGCTGCAGCCCAACGAACATCACTCCCACGCCTTGTTCGCTTAGCTCACGACGCAGCGTATCTAACGCCACCATGGCTGTGGTATCCAGACTGGGAACTTCACGCATATCCAGAACGATAATTCGCACGCTGTGATCAATCACGCGTAGCGTGGCAATCGCCTTTTCTGCGGCACCGAAAAATAGTGGGCCGTGAATTTTGTAAAGGGCGACTTCCGGCGGGAAGCGCGCCTCTTTGTCGGGTGTGTCTAAGCGTTGAGTATGGGTCAACTGTGCCATGCGGCGAATAAACAACGCGGCGGCCAAGCCAATACCGACAGCTACTGCAATCACCATGTCAAAAAGCACCGTTAGCCCAAAGCAGATAACCAGCACCCACACATCGCTGGCGGGGGCACTTTTCAGCGTATGCACGAAGTGGCGCGCCTCGCTCATATTCCAGGCGATGATCAGCAGCAGGGCGGCTAGCGCCGCCATGGGCACGAACCCCAACACACCCGCCAGCGCCACCACGGCAAGCAGTACCACCAGGGAGTGAACGACCGCCGCCAGCGGTGAAAATGCTCCGCTTTTGATATTGGTCGCCGTGCGGGCAAGCGCAGCTGTGGCGGTAATGCCGCCGAAGAAGGGCACCACCATATTGCCCAGGCCCTGGCCAATCAGTTCGGCGTTAGGGTCGTGGCGGGTGCGGGTCAGGCCATCCGCCACCACGGCGCACAGTAGCGACTCGATGGCGGCCAGTAAGGCGATGGCCAGTGCTGGGCCAAGCAGCGCCTTAATCAGCGCGAAATCGACCTCGAGCGGTGTGCCATCCGCGCCAGGAAAGTGCCACGGTGCCGCAACGCTAGGTGCAAAGGGGGGAATGCCGCTACCGCTTTCACCTTGGAACTCCCAGCTAAAGCGTGAGGCGATGGTATCGACTTCAACGCCACTCATCGTCAATAAAGCGGCGGCCAGAGTGCCCACTGCCAAGCCTATCAGCGGGGCAGGAATGGGCGTCTTCAGGCGGGGCCAGATCAGCAGCGTTGCCAAGGTCACCACCCCCACGCTGAGTTCCGCCGGTGAAAGGCTGGGCAGCGCTTGGCCAATCAATACCAGGTTATGCAGGGTGCTATCGCCTAGCGCTACGTCCGCGAGGCCCAGAAAGTCAGGTAACTGGAGGAGGGCAATGACTACCCCAATACCTGCGGTAAAGCCAAGAATGACCGGGTAGGGCACGTACTGAATTAGGCTGCCCAGCCTGGATAGCCCCAGCGCCACGAGAATGGCACCGGCCATCAGTGTGGCGATCAGCAGTCCGCCCAGGCCATGGTTGGCCACGATGGGAAACAGAATCACTACAAAGGCGGCGGTGGGGCCGGAGATGTTAAATCGTGAACCACCGGTTAAGGCAATCACCGCGCCCGCGACAATCGCTGTGTAAAGCCCATGTTGGGGCGGCACGCCGGTAGCAATCGCTAACGCCATAGAAAGTGGGACGGCTACCACACCAATCGTCAGCCCCGCCATCACATCGCGCTTCAATCTGGCCAGTGTATACCCTTGACGCCAAGCGCTGACCAGCGCGCTGCCGGGCAGTGGCACAACGTAACCCGAAGAACGTTTGGCGCGGGACATGGGGGAGCCTCCTAAAAATAGCGAAAACAAGCCATTACGCTACGCCTGCGATGAAATTTGCACAACAAGCCGTTCGTCGTCGTGTCGTTCGCGCACAAAAATCCCAGCCGCTTGGCTGGGATTTTTTTAAGCTAAGGGCAGATGCTTGCTTATATCTGCGAGTCTTCCGGCGGTTCACCGATGGTGCCTGGCATTGCTTGCACATGGCCCATCTGTTGACCTGCCAGAGTAAGGAAGTGTAGATGGCGTTCGTACTCTGCCACGAGATCACCAATCACTTGACCACGGGTATAGCCGTTCAGGTCTTTATCTTGACCGCCTTCAGCTAAGTACACGTCCAAGCGCACATAGAAGTCATCATCCGCAGGGATAAAGCTGGGTGTACGCATACGGTGCGGACATACTTGGTAGACAAAACTAGTGGCATCGCCCAGGTCAACCTGCAGTGTCAGATTGGGAAGTGACTCGCCATCAAGATGCTCTTCGGTAACGTTGGCGGTTTGGCCACGGCTTTCCAGTTCTTGGGCAAATTGCGTCATCGCTGGGCGAATAGAGTGCTGAATGGTTGCCGCGGCACCTGCACGGTTAGAGGTATCCAGCGCACGGTCCAAACGCTCACGCCAGTCGCCGCCGGGCGCGCCACCGGCAATCATGCGGCGTGCATCGGCCTTGCTGCCCTCCAGCTTCAGGGCTTTATACATTCCCACCATGACCGCAAAAATCACCAAGGAAAAAGGCAGGGCAGTAATTACCACCGCGCTTTGCAGAGCGTTTAAGCCGCCAGCCATTAACAGGGCAATGGTGATCAAGCCAATTACTGCCGACCAGAAAATACGCAGACGGATCGGCGCATCGTGGTTAACGTCACTCAAAATAGACGTAAAGTTGGCCAGTACCAGTGCACCAGAGTCGGCAGAGGTAATAAAGAATACAATGCCTAGTACTGTTACGATGGCGGCAGTAAGACCTGCGTAAGGGTAGTACTCAAGCAGTGTATAAAGGGTCGTTTGTGGCGTGTTAAGTGCCTGTTCACCCAGTTCGACCACACCCTGATTGGCTACCAACTCAATGCCGCTGTTACCGAACACCGACATCCATACCATCATAAAGGCCAGCGGAATAAACAACGCTCCAGCGACAAATTCGCGGATGGTACGGCCACGTGAAATACGTGCCAAGAACAGGCCGACAAATGGTGTCCAGGCAATCCACCAGCCCCAGAAGAAGATCGTCCACCACATTTTCCACTCTTGGGCACCTTCATCGGCAAACGCGTAGGTGTCAAAGCTGGCACCCACAAACCCAGAAAGGTAGTCACCGGCGTTATTGACCACTTTATCTAATAGGACCAGGGTGTCGCCTGAAAAGAGTACAAATAGCATTAGCCCTAGCGCGAGCAGCATGTTGAACTCAGAAAGACGGCGAATGCCTTTCTCGACGCCAGTCACCACGGAAATGGTTGCCAACACCACGACCAGAACGATCAGAATCACCTGCACGGTGAGGGTTTCAGGCACGCCAAACATATAGGTGAGGCCGTAATTGAGCTGCATCACCCCAATACCCAGACTAGTGGCGATACCGAATACAGTGGAGACAACCGCGGTAATGTCTACGGCGTTACCGATTGGCCCGTGAATACGCTTGCCTAAAATTGGATAGAGAGCGCTACGGATCGCCAGTGGCAAACGGTGGCGGTAACTAAAGTAGGCCAGCGCCATACCCATCAACACGTACAGCCCCCAGCCGGAAAGCCCCCAGTGCAGATAGGTTTGAACGACGGCCTGACGCATGGCCTCTTGGCTTTCAGGCGCTAGATCAGGTGGTGCCAGATAGTGTGCGACCGGTTCAGCAACGCTGAAAAACAGCAGATCGATACCGATACCTGCAGCAAACAGCATGGCTGACCACGATAGCAACGAAAACTCAGGCCGTGAGTGATCCGGGCCTAGGCGAATGCTGCCAAAGCGCGACATGCCAATCATCACCACAAATACCAGATAAGCCACAATCGCCAGCATGTAGTACCAGCCGAATGTTTTACTTACCCAGGCAAGCCCAGCATCGAAGAAAGCGCCAGCCTGTTCGGTAAACAGCATGGTAAGAATCAAGAAAAGCAGAATTCCCGCCACGCTTCCGTGGAAAACCACGGGGTTGAGGCGGTCGCGTGAGGGGAGGTTGGGGTTGTCTTTCGCCATGGAGGCGGACTCCTGTTGTTAAGACAAGAATTAAAAACAGCATTATTTTTGAATGAACGTTCAAATAAAATACGCGGTTTAAGTACTCACTTCAAGTCGACGGGGAGCTTTCAGACCTGCGGATAAAGCGCTTTTCAGCCGTGTAAAAACAAAAATGCCCGGCTAGGCCGGGCGTTAGAGTGAGGTTTAACGTTTTATAAACGCTTACTCTGGTGTGCTTTCCGCTGCAGATTCACTGTGGTGTCCACGACGCTCATGATCACGTTTGCCGTGAGCGCCGTCACTTTGGCGGCGCTCGTCATGCATCTCGCGCATAGCATCGCGCAGCGCTTGTTGCTCGTCTTCGGTTAGGATCTCGGCCACCTGAGCTTGGTGCTCTTCGCGTAGCGACAGCATGGCATCACGGTGTTCAGCGTGTGCTGTGTTTAACGCCGTTTGCTGCTCTTCGCTTAAACCGGCGCGTTGATAAGCTTCTTGGCGGTACTCTTCCATGCGTTCTTGCATTGCTTCTCGGTCAATAGCTGCATTGCTATGGTGGCTGGCATTGGCGCTGAAGGCTAAAGGCATAAGGGCCACGGCAAGCAGTGCAGGAGCAAATAATTGGCGAAGTGACATGTTCATAACATCTCTCTTTTTGGTTAACGATTGTTTGATTGACGGTGTCAGTATCGCCTTGCCAAGTGCAAGCCGTTTGCATGAAGTGTGCAATAACCAAGGCCTTATGTGCAGATGCCATCCGTTTGCTACGGCTCAAGTGTCACAAGCTTTCTGTTGTTACCCAGTGCGCTATCAATGGGGTCTGTACCATTGATATTGAGACGCTCACAGCTCACTTCATTTTGAGCCTGTCCGAACGCTGACAGCCAAGACCATTCGCCTGGGTTGAGCACGAAGCCGTAGCTGAGTGTTAAGCCAGATATGATTTTGATATCACCCAGCCTGGCTTCATTTTGACCTGTGATGTCGTAGTCTTCACTGACAACTTCGTCTCCTGCGGTGAGTTTTTGCATGACTTCGTCGTCATAAATCACTAGCTGAATCGGCTCTACTGAGCGAATTCCGATGCTAGAACCGCCAAAGTCACCCGCGGCGAAACGCATCGGTACAGATACACAGTGGGCTTCATCCTGCTGTTGGGTGGGCGTTTCTCTGCTAATGAGCATGCCTCTTCCGGCAATACCTCGCAGCTGTAATAAAGCGCCTGTTTTTGGTGATTCAATAATCACCACGCCTTTTATGTCACCTAGCATCACTTGCTCATCTTGCACCGTCGAGCCTGGGCTATTAGTAGCATGGCTGTAAGCTGGCAATGTTAAAAAGACTAGCAGTGTGCACAAGAGGGTAAATAAATGGGGCTGGTTATCAACATCTTTCATTGTCTTCTCCAACTTAAAGCGTATTACCATGCTGTGGGGAATCCATATCGGTGAGGGGCGGCTCGCTCGGTAAGGTTAGTAAGATGAGCAACATCACCATGCCGATGACGGGAATCAAGATCACTGACAACCACCAAGCAGAACGCTGAGTGTCGTGCAGTCTTCGCACGGTTAAAGACAACAAGGGCAGAAAAATCGCTAGGCTGTAAATCGCTTCTATTTTCCATGTCGATTGATAGAAGGTTTCCGCTAAAGCAAACGCCATCGATATAAGGCTGTTCACTAGGAAGAACATCCAAAAAGCTGCTCGTGATGCCCTTCCTGAAAATTGTGCGTAACGCTGCCAAGCATCAAAATACCAGTGCATACTTTTCTCCTATCCAGCGGCTGTTGATGCGTAAAAAGTACGTCTTAGTTAGCGTGTCTGCGTCCTCGATCAGGTTCGAGGACGTCCAGGAAAGGGATGTAGGACAAAATGACGAGCGTTAAGCAAAGATCAATAAACCCAACGGAACGGAAATGATCGCTATTCCATTGCCTTTTGTGGTGGCCCTGCTGTTGTCTATATTGGCGGTGTTATTGTTTATGCGCCGTGAAGAATCCACGCCATCGGCGTTTGTTTTTATCGCCCTATGTGCGTTAACAACGACGGTGGTTGGCCTACGTTGGACATTTGATTGGCCGCTGTTGCGCTTATTCCAGCCTATCTTTGCGTCCTGTATTCCTATTACGGCCTGGTACTGCTTTTCCAGTGCACATCAACGCTATAGGCTGCGAGTCTGGCATGTAATACCCCCCGTATTGGTGACCTTAGGCTCCCTGACGTACCCATTCTGGCGTCCGCCTCTAGATCCTGCGTTGACGCTGCTTTATGTGGGATACGGTATCGCGCTAATTCATGCCTCGTTTAAAACGTCGCTCCCTCCCGAGCAAGTACGCTTTTCCGATATCGACAAGGCGTTAAAAGCTGAACGCATGGCGGGTGTGATGCTTTTGATGTCGGCGTGTATTGATGGCGCTCTAGTCGTTGATTTTGAGTTTTTTGCGGGTGCTCATGCACTGACGATTCTCACTATCGGCCATGCCGTATTACTGCCGATACTCGCTATTGCAGTGATTATGGTGAGCTTGAGCATCGCGCCGAGGATTAACGAAACACTCTCTCAAGACGATAAAGAAGCGCCTGCAGTAGTCCCAAAAGATAAATCTTACAACCAACTCAATGACGATGGGGAAGAGGGGCTGAATGCAGCAAACCTGAATGCCACAAACCTGAATGTCAGCAACATAGTGAACAAGATAGACGTGTTGCTCTCTACTCAAGAAGTATTTCTCGATCCTGATCTGACCTTGGATCGGCTCGCACGTAAAGCTTGTATACCCGCGCGGCAGATATCCGCTGCGATTAATCAGGTTTATGGGCGTAATGTCTCCCAAGTGGTTAACGAATACCGCATTGAGCGAGCAAAAATATTATTAACCACCACCGATAGCAGCATCACCCAGATCTACCTAGACTCGGGTTTTCAGACCAAATCTAATTTTAATCGGGAATTTTCCAGAGTCACCGGTCAAACGCCCAGCGCGTTTCGGCGCGAAGCGGCGGGTAAAGATACGGCCTTAATGGGCACCGATGAAGACTAGAATATCTTGGTAGATGACCTGGTGAAGTTCCTGCCGTGAGTAGCCATCACCGTCTAGGCAGATAACGCCATCGCCCGGCGTTTGCTCTTCGATTAACTCAATCGCCCCCGGTTTGCATCGTTGCATAAAGCTGAAATGGGTCGCATAGGGATAAACAATATACGTTTGCTGACTCGCTGGAATGTACTGCGCCAGAAAGCCCGACTCCTCCTCTTGCGGTGTGTCACCTATATCGACGCCGGCAGCCATGATGAGTGTCGGCGTCGTGAGGGATTGCAAACTCTGACGAGAAAAGCTGTGTGCCAACCCCAGATCTAAAGAGACAACACGCTTGATTCGATCATCTTTCAGGCTGCCCGTAGGTTCGTCTGCTTGGGGGATGTTTAAACCCAATTCCGGCATGAGGCCACAGACTCGCGGGTTCTCTTGGGTTGAGCATGCTGCTGTTAATTGGCCACGATCAAACTGCGCGCCTGCTAACAACATTACCGTCCAGCCGCCCAGTGAATGGCCGATGGCTGAAATGTTATGCGTATCGATATATGGCAGCAGGTAAGACTCTTTTAACAGCCAGTCCAATAAGCGAGACAGGTCGTGAGGTCGTTGCCACCATTGGGCGGCAGCTAGCGGGGAATGATCAAAGCTCGTGGTGCCTGGGTGATCAAGTGACGCAACGATAAACCCCTCTTGCGCCAGCTTGGTGGCTAACCAGTTTTGATTACGCCAGTTGCCACGATAACCATGTGAGACCACAACCAACGGAAAGGTGCCCGCTAACGGAGTGCCGCCCCGTATGGCATCTGTACCCAAAAACGCTGGAGTGTCAGCCACCCTTTCAGTTGGAGAAGTCGTTTGGGATGGATACCAAACACTGGTTTCCAAAGGGCGATCACTGTCTGCGTATAAGATAGTTTGATCAAAGCCCACCGCCGACTGCGCAGATGCCTGGTCCGTCATACAAAGCATCAATAACATCAAACCCAGCAGTATTTTCATTGCACTGTTCCTCATAGTCATTACCAACGTCATCACTATGGGGAACACCAAGACACGCAGCGACCTAAAACAGGATCAAGGACGCATCCGTGGGTTTAAAGCTCGCTAAACGCCTTCTGGAATAGCTGCAACTAACGAAGAGCGACGACTACCCCTCTGGCTGATATTTATATCCAACCCCGTAAACGGAGCGAATAATCTCTAGCTCGGGCAGTGCTTCATGGATTTTTTTGCGTAGCTTCTTAATGTGGCTGTCTACAGTACGCTCCGAGACAATGCGGTTGTCCCTATACATGTGATCCATTAGCTGCTCGCGACTGAAGATACGTCCCGGAGACTGCATCATAACGCGCAATAGTTGGAATTCTACGGCAGTGAGGCCAAGGTCGTGCCCATTGGCAAGTGCTTGCCAGCCCTCTTCATCGAGTGTCACCGGCGCTTGTGGAGTGGTGATAGAGGCGTCATCGTCTTGCGTCGCGGCTTGGCTACGGCGTAATACGGCTTTTACGCGGGCAACCACTTCGCGGGGGCTAAAGGGTTTACAAATATAGTCGTCTGCTCCTAGCTCCAAGCCCAGTAAACGATCAACTTCCTCGACTTTCGCGGTCACCATAATAATGGGTAAGTTAGGCCAGTGTTGACGGATTTCTCGACACAGCGTTAGTCCATCTTTACCAGGAAGCATGACATCTAGCAGCACTAATGCAGGGTCGTGCTGGGTTAGCCAAGGCATAACGTCGTTGCCGTTGGCAATGACTGTCGGGGCAAAATTATTGTTTTCCAGATAGTCCGCCATTAGGCGGGCAATTTTAGGTTCGTCCTCAACAATTAACAGTGAGGTGTCTTGGGGGAAACTATTCTCAGGCATAGTCAGCTCGCTTAGATTAACAGGCAATAAATAGCGGAAAGCGCAGCGTCCATTTCAGGCCGCCTAGCTCAGACGTGCCAGGCGACAGTGTTCCGCCATGGGCGTTAACTAACGCGCTAGCAATGGAAAGCCCCAGCCCGCTGCCGCCACTTGCGCGATTACGTGAGCCTTCCACGCGGTATAGGCGTTCAGTTAAACGTGAAAGTTCGCTTTCAGGCACGCCCGGGGAACTGTCTTCCCAAATAATCACAGCATGGTTAGTCTCGCAGGTTAATGAAACCCGTAGCTCTCCTGGTGGTTGTGTATAGGCGCAGCTGTTATCCAGCAGGTTATTCCAGAGTTGGCGTAGGCGTTGGGCATCCCCTTGTATCATGATATCGGGGGTAAGCTGGCTGGACAGTGCCAAGCCACTCTCTTCTAGCCAGCGGTCGGCATCGGATAAACGGCCTTTCAAGCTTTCGCTAAGGTTCATTGGCGCTAGCTGAATATCTAATGCGCCCGCATCACTTTGCGAAAGCAGCCTTAAGTCAGTGACCAACCGTTCCAGTTGAGCCACTTCCTGAGCAAGTGAGCCAAGGTTTTCCTGGTTTAGCGGACGAATCCCGTCCTGCATCGCTTCGATTTCACCACGCAGGACTGCCAATGGGGTGCGTAGCTCGTGCGCTGTGTCTGATACCCATCTTGCTCTGGCGTCACGGCTAGCTTCTAGGGTGGCCGCCAATACGTTGAAATCGCGTGCCAAACTGGAAAGCTCATCTTTGCCGCGTTCTGGTAACCGAGTGTGATAATCACCTTCGGTTAAGCGCAGCGTTGCGCCTGCCAAAGCTCGGGTGCGTCGGCCTAGCCACCAGGAAAGCCCTCCTGCCAGTAACAGCGATGCCAACCCAAGAGAAATAACAATAAGCCCCAGGTTGCGCTGCTGGCGCTCCAGAAAGCGGCTTTCCATGCGCTCCATCATGTCTTGTGGAGGACGAAACCCCAGTTCGCCAATCGCCTCATTGTTTCCGCTTGAGGCCACGTTGCTATACAGGGTGAGCCACCGCCATCCGTTTGAGCCGCGTGCGCGCTCAGCAGGTGGAACGACGAAGTGGCCGTCGCTGTTGCGTAAAGCGAAGTCCTGAGCTTCGCCCAAGGGGGAAGGGCGGTCACGGTGCTCTTGGCCCAGCTCAAAGCGCACAATATAGGGCCAACGTTCCGGCGATTGCTCCAACCACTTCCAGCTGCGCTGGGTTTCCCAGCGAGTAATTAGCCCATCCGCCAGCAGCCTAGCGCGCCGTTCTTGGGCTTGATTGAGATATTCTAAAAAGCCGCGATCAATGCTGTAAGTGACTGCTAAAAAAACGCTCGCTGCAATGGCTACGTTGACGCTTAAAATCGCCACAAAAAGCTTTAGACCCAGCCGAGAAGGGCGCCACTGGCGTAGCGAAGCGAACAATTTCATTAGCTGGCGCCCTCATGGCTTGGTTGGGGTGGTTTGCTGAGTCGTTCGCGCAGGTTTTCTAAACCCAAATAGAGGCAGGGCACTACCAGTAACAAGATAACCGTGGCGAATAGCATGCCAAACCCTAGCGAAATAGCCATGGGTATCATAAAGCGCGCTTGGCGAGAGGTTTCTAGAATCATGGGTGCCAAGCCTAAAAACGTGGTGAGCGTGGTCATCATAATTGGCCGTAGACGGCGGGTCGCCGCGGCGACAATCGCTTCACGAGCATCCATGCCCTCACGACGCTTACGGTTAGCATAATCAATCAGTACCAGGGCATCGTTAATTACCACGCCTGAAAGAGCCAGCATACCGAGTAGGCTAATAATCGATAATCCGAACCCCATTAGCATATGGCCCGCGACGGCCCCGACAATACCAAACGGAATAGCGGCTAGTACCAGCAGTGGCTGAAAGTAACTACGGAAAGGAATCGCCAACAATGCATATAGCGCGGCCAGCATTAACCACATGGCGTTGCGTAACGTGGCTAAATTGTCAGCAGTATCTTGTTGCCGACCGCCCATGCTGACTTCAAGCCCTGCCCAGGTATTGCTAAGCGTGGGGAAAACATCCTCTTGTAGCGTGGCGAGCACCTGGTTAATTGCTTGGTCGCCTTCCGAGTCTGCGGTCACTGTAATGATTCGCCGACCATCGATACGTTGAAGACTGCTGGAAGCTTGGCTTAACGTAATGTCTGCCACGCGTGACAGCGGAACGCTCAGGCCGTCGGGGGTCCGGATCGGCAGCCGATAAAGCTCATTAAGGCTATCGCGATCTTGCTCTGGCAGGCGTACCTCAACGCTGACTTCTCGACGGCCAATAAACTGCTCTACGGCAGTAGCACCCTGAAGCGGGCCGCGTAGCGCCTGGGCTAGGTCGCTGCCTGTTAGCCCTAACGCGCGTCCTTCGGCAGATAGGCGCATTTCGAGCTGCGGTTTGCCGTCTCCCAATCCGCTGTCGATATCGGTTAACCCATATTCAGCCAGTTGTTCAGCCAACTGCGCAGCGGCCGCTTCCAACACTTGGGTATTTGGGTGGGATAAACGTAGGCTTAGCGCTGCGCCGCTACCGGGGCCTCCGAAGTCGGACTCAAAACGCACTGATTGCGCGCCGACTAAGTCGCCGGTTAAGTCACGCCACTCCTGAGCAATTCGAGATGGAGGCCAAGCATCTAAACTTTCTCTGGCGATATCCAGGCGCACTTGCAGGCTCTCACCATCCAGGCTGCTGCGGGTACTGCTAAAGCTGAGGGTTGCCTCGCGCTCGCTAAGTTGCTCGGCGGCATTGAGCAATTGTTGGCTTAGCTCGCGGCTAACGCTTATGTTGCTGCCAATCGGCAGGGTAACGCTGGCCTGAACTTGGTCCGATTCCACCCTGGGCATAAGTGAAAAGCCAAGCCTACCGCTCATTGCCCAGGCAAGCGCAACGCATAGTAAAGCGACGCCTAGGGATACCGTTAGCAGGCGTTGGCTAAGCGCCCGCTGTAAAAATGGTTCAAACTGCTGGTAAGTAAAGTAGTGTAAGCCCTTTTGCATACGTAGCCGAATGGCTTCTATAGGGCGCTGCCAGGCCGGTGTTTTGCGAGGTTTGCTGGCGTGGGCGAGGTGGGCAGGCAGTATAAATAGAGCTTCCACCAGGGAAATAAGAAATACCGTGATAACAACCACAGGCACGGTAGCAAAAATAAGCCCTAAAAAGCCGGGTAAAAACAGGAGTGGCAGGAACGCAACAATATTAGACAGAATCGCAAAGGTTAGCGGGGTAGCGATTTCTTGAGCACCTTTCACCGCGGCATCGCGTAATGAATAGCCCTGTTCCCGGTAGCTGTAAATATTTTCACCGACCATAATGGCATCGTCCACGACGATACCAAGGGCGATAATAAAGGCGAACATTGACATCATATTGAGTGAGACGCCAATCCAGGGCAGAAATAGCATCGCACCCAAAAATGCCGTCGGAATACCTAGCGTTACCCAGAAGGCCAGTCGTGCCTCAAGAAACAGTGCCATAAGAATTAGCACCAGTGCCAAGCCCATCCAGGCGTTCTTTAGCAGCAGATTTAGGCGGTCTTCATAGATTTCTGAGCTATCTCTGGAAACATCCAGGCGTATTCCGTTGGGCAGATTTTCGCGCAGCCGCTCCAGCTCTCCGTATACGGTTTTTGAGATACTCGTCGGCGTTTGATCGCCAATCTGATAGATATCCACCGATAAGCCCTGTTCGCCGTTGTAGAACTCCTCGCGGTCGGTCTCAGCAAATCCTTCGCTTACGCGAGCAATATCGCCTAACACAACGGGTGAACCTTGGGCGGTGGTGAGAATGGGCAGTGCGGCAAACTCATCCGCACTGTTGCGGCGTCCCTGGTAGCGAATCAACCACTCGCCTTCGGCGGTAGTGAGCTGGCCACTGGCGAGGTCGAGCGCTTCTTCGGCAATACGGCTAGCAAGCTGTTGATGGTCTAAGCCAAAGCGCTCAATAGCTTCTTCATCCAACAGCACCTGGATTTCACGTTCTCGGTTGCCAGAGAGTTCTGCTCGGGAAATACCGCTAGTGGCCTGCAGTTCTGCGCGGACATCCTCCGCGGCGTCATGGAGTGCAGCTAAGCCAACCGAGCCATACACTTGTAGGCTCACCACGCTACGAGAGCGGCCAGAGAGGGTAAAACGTGGTGGATCCGCAGCGTTAGGCAAGGTGGTGATGGCATTCACGGCTTGCTGGATATCCTGATAGGCTCGCATCACGTCAACGCCATCGATCAGCGTGGCGCTGACCACGCCGCTACCTTCGCCAGCGCTGGCGGTTAATTCATCGATGCCTTCTACGTCGGCAATGGCAGCTTCAACCGGGAGCAGCAAACTTTGCTCAACATCTTCCGGTGTGGCACCGGGATAGCTGATGCTAACTTGGATGATTTCCGTTTCAAATTCCGGGAAAACCTCTTTCTTGATGGCCAAGGATGCCATTAAACCGCCGACGATAAACAGCACCATCATCAGGTTAGGGGCAACGCTATGGTCGACCATCCAGGCGAGTGGGCCACGGCGAATCATGGGCTTTCCTCATCACTAGCTGGGGTATCTCCACGCTGGCGAATGCGGACTTGTTGGCCTTCACGGGGTTGCGCCAAACCGGCAATAACCACCCGTTGTCCGGGGGCTAAACCGCTGCGTACCAGCGCCGTTTCCTGCCCGCGATAGGCCAGGGTGACATGGGTGCTGTGTAGGCGATCTTCATCGTCTACCCACCATACCTGCTCACCGGGACGCAGTGCGGCAGAAGGCAAGGCGATGAGCGGCTCCTGGGTTGTGCTATGAAAGGCAACACGTAGCACATCGCCAAGACGCAGCGCAGGGCCATCTTGCTCAAGCGACAGTGGGTCGTTCACGGAGATCAAAAGCTGCGCCTGTAAGCCGTTCTCTTCCAGGTTTGGCAGAATAGAAATTAAGCTACCTTCTCTGCTTGCTCCTTCCGGCCAGCCTTGGCTGGTAAGCGTGACGCGGCTGCCTGGCGTTAGCCAACCCAAAACGTCCCCCGGCAACGAGGCGCGAACCCAAAACTGTTCGACACCGACCAAGCTGAGAACTTCAGTCCCCTGGCTTAACAAGGTTCCTGCACCAACCAAGCGATCTTGCACCATGGCTCGCCAAGGGGCAGTTAACGTGGCACGCTCAAGATTAAGCGCCGCTTGGTCTCGCACCACGCGTGCTTGTGTTAATTGCGCTTGAGCTTGGCGTAGCTGTGGTTCACGTAGCACCAATGCACGGCGTTCAGCGCTGAGTTGGCGGCCAAACGATTCATACTCACTTCGGGCGCGCTGTTGCTCCGCTTGTTCTAGCGCTAACTGGGCCTGCGCGTTGGCCAACTGCGCTTCAGCATCTTCGAGAACCAGCCGTAAATCAGCTTGATCGATATAAGCAACTGGCGCTCCTTGTTCGACGACCTGACCTGGAAGAACGCCTTCGCCAAAGCGCTCTAGCTGACCAGCCACCCGACTGGCTAACATGGTGGATTTTTCTGCTTCAACTCGACCAAAACCGTTAAGCATCGGCGCTTGCAGGCGCTCTTCAGCCGTCATGATATCCACTAGTGGAGGCGCTGCGGGTGGTGGCGGGCGGCGCTCAACACGAGGCGGCTGGCTGATAATCCACCAAGCTAAGGTTAAGCCGCCAACGAAAACCAATAGCGCTGCCAATGCGCCGAAACCGATACGGCCTTGTTGAGAGGGGGCGTGAAAGTGAGGGGAGGTCATTACCGCGCGGCATCCGTTGGCTAAGGGCGAAAATTCCAGAGAAAATGGCGTATGATGCTAGCATCACCGATACGCAAGCAATGATTAGGTAAGTAATGTGCAAATAGTGTGCAACCCGTTAAGCATCACTGCATCGTGCGGTTTAACTGCTGACGGGCCTACAATACCTGTCATTATTATTTTGCAAAGCACTAAATTCACTGGTTAATGTGACGTCATGAAAAACACCGCCACTCGCGATAAGTTAATTGAAACCGGTGCCGAGCTGATTGCCCAGCAGGGCTACAATGCGACGGGTATTAATGCCGTTTTAAAAACCTGTGGTGTGCCTAAAGGATCGTTTTACCACTACTTTTCCAGCAAAGAAGATTTTGGGCTGGCGGTAATCGAGCGCTTTGCCAATCAGTATGATGAACGCCTAGCAATACTGTTTGATGACGTTGCATTACCGCCGTTAGAGCGCATACGGCGTTACTTTGCCACAGGGCGTGAGCATATGTTGGACTGTGACCACACCACTGGCTGCTTGATTGGTAACCTGGGTCAGGAGCTTTCGGGGCAGAGCGACACCTTCCGGGATGCACTTAACTTGGTGTTTCAGCGCTGGGAAAAGCGTTTAGCCGTCTGCCTGGAAGAAGCGCAAAATCAAAATGATATTGATAAGGCGATGGTTCCTGAAGCCCTTGCTAGTTTTATATTGTCGGGATGGGAAGGTGCTATATTGCGCGCCAAAACGCTTAAGTCAGTCGCACCCATGGAGCACTTTGAGTCGATTCTATTTGCCCATGTGCTGGTGCCATCAGCGTCGCTTTGCGAAGCAAGCCGCTAGTGACGTGCACGAAAATGGTGCTCTCCACTAGCCACGTCATTGCGCACGGCTGCCAGTAGTGACTCATCTAGCGATGGGTCGTCCGGTGACAGCAGGCCGCACTGAGCCAACGCAGACCGCAAACTTATCTGTTCATCTAAGCGCTGATAAACCACTCGCACACAACAGGGCATGCGCTCACTGTTATCAGCCACCCCCATTTTCAATCCAGTTAAGCGTGTGACTTGGCTTTGGAAGCTGGGAAACAGAATAGTTTGAGTGATTTCATGGCCATTGAGGGTCTCGTGGTCAACCAAAAATAGTCGGTCTGCAAGTTTAACGGCGGTTCCTACGTACCGGTTATGACAGGGTCGCCTTCCCAGAGCGACTTGCATACGCTCGGTGCGCTGGTACACCACACCTCCTTCTCTGGCTTCTAGGCACACCAATGTGCGCATCAAATGCCCAGGGCGCGACATTGAGTGGTAAAGCTCGAAGTAGCGACCTAGATAACGCTCCATACCTTCGCTTCCCCGCTGAATCAACGCATTAGGCCAGGGCAGGGTATTCGGTGAAGTATCCGCATTAAGCTGGCCGGTTTGCACCAGCGCACGGAAGTCGTGGTGAGGCAGCGCAATATCTTCTGGCGTTACCCCAAAAAAGTGGCAAATACGCTGCAGCGCGGCATGGCTTGGGTAATAGCGACCGCTGAGGTAGCGGTTGAATTGAGCACGGTTAATGGATAAGCGGCGGCAAACGTCCGCAATAGACGGGTAGTAGCTGCACAGCAAGCGTAGGTTGGCCACAAAATTATCATGCATGGGAGCGGTTTCAGCGTTCTCAGTAAGCGTCGGTGCGGCTAATGTGACGCTTCGCTCTGCATAGTGCAATAGCTACCTAACAGCGCCGTTGCGTCAATCAGGTGCGATTTTAATTAGCATCTTGCGAGGCCAAGTGATGGACACCCGCAGCGCCGCTCCCACTCCAGCGAAAGCTAAAATATACAGCTTCGCTCGGTACTAATGATGGCTCTTAAAACCGTCTAGACAGTGCTGATAATTAGCGCTGCATTGACGCCACCGAAACCGAACCCGTTGCACAATACATGCTTAGTGGCGTGATTTTGATGGGGTGCCGTGACGAAGGTTAAATCCTGCATATCATCATCGCAGTGCTCAAGATTGATGGTGGGCGGAAGCTGCTGGTTATTGACTGCCAATACAGAAAAAATACTCTCAATGCCCCCTGCTGCGCCTAATAGATGCCCGGTGGCGGCTTTCGTTGCCGAAATAGGGATGGCAGGCAAACGCTCACCGAATACGTTACGCAATGAGGCAACTTCAGCCCGGTCGCCAACGGGCGTCGATGTGGCGTGGGCATTGATATGATCAATAGCATCAGTAGAAAGGTTCGCCATGCCCAGCGCCGCTTGAATCGCGGCTGCTGCGCCGGCCCCATCCTTTGGGCCTGCCGTCAGGTGGTAGGCGTCTGCGCTGGTGCCGTAGCCGCTAATGATCGCTAACGGCGTTGCGCCCCGCGCGATCGCATGCTCAAGTGTTTCGATCACCATAACGCCAGCGCCTTCTCCCATCACAAAACCGTTACGGGCTTTATCAAAGGGTCTGGACGCGTGTTCAGGGTTGTCTGCTTCTGTGGAAAGGGCCTTTAGGGCGTTAAAGCTGGCAAGTGATAGCGGGTCAATACACGCCTCTGCGCCGCCGACGAGGGCAACATCGGCTTCTCCGCTGCGTATTATGCGCATACCATCACCAATCGCCTGTAGGCCAGCCGCGCAAGCCGTCACCGGGCAACCAAGAGGGCCTTGAAAGCCATAACGGATGGACAGGTTACCAGCAGCCAAATTGGCCAGAAAGGCGGGCACCGTGAAGGGGGAGAGTTTGCGATAGCCGCGCTCAACAAGGGTTCTGTGAGCTTGTGTAATGGTCGGGAAGCCGCCAATGCCAGAGCCAATGATGGTGGCCGTTCGGCGTTGTTGAGCTTGCTCAACGGGGAACCAGTTGGCCTGTGACAGCGCCTCTTTGGCTGCCGCCAATGCGTAGAGGCTGAACAAGTCCATTTTGCGCTGCTCTTTGGGGTCGGCTATCTCATTCAGGTCAATACCGCCGCTGGGGTCTTGGTCAATGCTCGGCACCACCCCGGCAATTTTGATCGGGATACTGCTTGTGTCAAAGCGGTCAATGGTGCTGATGCCAGACTGTCCATTAATCAGCCGCTGCCAAGTTGTATTGACGCTGTTGCCCAGTGGGCTGACCATACCCATGCCGGTAATCACGATAGTTGTGTGCATAGTGACTCCTGAGTTATTGATAGGGTCACCCTAGCAACGGCCAATATATGATCAAGATAATATTTAAGCTTTGTTCGAAAACTGCCTGTGCTTGACAATACTGCGTTAAAAATCACCTCGAAATGCTCATTTACACCGCGTAAATTCCGCTTTCTCGTTGATTTTTGCCTTGTCTAGTCTTCGCTCGCCGACTTTTCGTACAAACCCTAGCTGACGTATGACGAGGTAGGTATGCCTTATCCCAAGAGCCATAAATCGAAAACCAAAGAGCGCATTTTGGCTTCGGCGACGGAGCTATTTAGCCGTAATGGCTTTCATAAGGTGTCGATTGGCCAGATCATGAAACTCGCTAAGATGACGCATGGTGCCTTTTATGCGCATTTTGCGTCAAAAGAGGCCCTATACCATGAGTCTATTCGCTTGACCCTTGATAACAGTCGGGCGGCTAGGCTGGTAAAAGGCCCGCTTTCGTTGCAGCACTTAACCGAATTAGTTGCTAACTACTGCAATCTCCAAGAGCTGGAAGCTAAGCATAGGCCCGGACCTGAAGCGGTACTGTTCAATGAAATAGGTAGTGAAAAAGCAGAAATTCGCACTATGTTTGAAGCGTCATATATGAGTATGAAAAAGATGCTTGAAACACGGCTGATAGCGTTGAGTAAGCTGAAACAACTCCCCCTTGCCAATGACCGCAAGGTAATTGCTGATAAATCCAGGGTCATATTGGCCTCTCTGGTAGGGGCTGTCGCGATTGCCAAAAGCTTGCCGGAGGAGATGGAACGTAAGCAGGTGTTGTTAGCCACGCAACGTCAAATTTTACTAATGCTCGGGGTCAGCGAAGCTGAGGCGGAGCGTATGATGCAAGCACAGTAGTTCGGCCGTCGACTGAAGAGAGTCTCGATATGTTGTTTGACGCGTTAGTGTTCTTAATCGGCGTTGAATGAGTGATTCGGCAGACTGCCCAAGACGAAGCGGGTAAAAAACTGGATAATGGCCGCCATCAGCCTATGGCCCCAAGACCTTCAGCACATTTATCTATCCGGATGCCCGCTCATGGAAATCAAAGTTAACTATCTCGACAACCTCCGCTTAGAGGCCAAGTTCGACGATTTTACGGTTATCTCCGACCAGCCGATTCGCTACAAAGGCGACGGCTCGGCACCGGGGCCGTTTGACTACTTCCTGGCGTCGTCTGCCATGTGTGCGGCCTACTTTGTAAAGGTTTACTGCAACGCCCGCGATATTCCTACTGAAAATATTCGCCTGTCACAGAACAATATCGTCGATCCAGAAGACCGCTATAAGCAGATTTTCAAAATCCAGGTCGAGTTGCCGGAAGATATTTCTGAAAAAGATCGCCAAGGTATTCTGCGCTCCATCGATCGCTGCACGGTTAAGAAGGTGGTTCAAACCGGCCCTGATTTCCAGATCGAAACGGTAGAAAACATCGATGAAGACGCCCAGGCACTGCTGATGGGAGCGCCGGAGGGCAGTGCTACTTATATTCCAGGTAAAGATCTGCCGTTAGAACAAACCATCGCCAATATGAGCGCGATGCTGGCTGACCTGGGCATGAAGATCGAGATCGCCTCCTGGCGCAATATCGTGCCCCATGTTTGGTCGTTGCATATTCGCGATGCGGCTTCGCCAATGTGTTTTACCAACGGCAAAGGAGCTACCAAAGAGAGCGCACTATGTTCGGCGCTGGGCGAATTTATTGAGCGCTTAAGCTGTAACTTCTTCTATAACGATCAGTACTTTGGTGAAGAGATTGCCAACAGCGATTTTGTTCACTACCCCAATGAGAAGTGGTTTCAGCCGGGGCCAAACGATGAACTTCCCGCCGAAATTCTCGACGACCATTGTCGCGATATTTACAACCCTGAAGGCGAGCTGTGTGGCTCACATCTGATCGATACCAATTCTGGTCGCGAAGATAGGGGGATTGTTTCGCTTCCGTTTGTGCGTCAGTCCGACGGTGAAACGGTCTACTTTCCCTCCAATCTGATCGAAAACCTGTTCCTGAGTAACGGCATGAGCGCGGGCAATACCCTGGTAGAAGCCCAGGTGCAGTGCCTGTCGGAAATTTTCGAGCGGGCGGTGAAGCGTGAGATCCTCGAGCAAGAATTAGCTCTGCCGGATGTACCGCAGGACGTGTTAGCCAAGTATCCAAGTATCGTAGAAGGTATTAACGCCCTGGAAGCCCAAGGGTTTCCGGTGTTGGTCAAAGATGCCTCTATGGGCGGGCAGTTCCCGGTGATGTGCGTTACCTTAATGAACCCACGTACCGGCGGCGTATTTGCTTCGTTTGGTGCGCACCCGAGCTTTGAAGTGGCGCTGGAGCGTAGCCTGACCGAGTTGCTCCAGGGCCGTAGCTTTGAGGGCTTGAATGATCTGCCGCTGCCGACGTTTAACTCGCAAACCGTATCTGAACCCAACAACTTCGTTGAGCACTTTATCGATTCGGTGGGCGTCGTTTCCTGGCGCTTCTTTAGTGCCAAGCCCGATTTTGAATTCAGCGAATGGGATTTCTCTGGCAGTAATGAGGAAGAGGCCGCGACGCTGTTTGGCATTTTTGAGGAGCTGGGCGCGGAAGTGTATATGGCGGTCCACGAAGACCTGGGCGCACCAGTCTGTCGCATTCTGGTGCCGGGTTACTCAGAGGTGTATCCCATTGAAGACTTAATCTGGGATAACACTAATAAAGCGTTGGATTACCGCGAAGATATTCTCAATCTGCATCGCTTGGATGACGCTCAGCTTACCGATCTGGTTGAGCGGCTGGAAGAGAGCCAGATGGATGACCACGCCGATATCATCACGCTGATCGGTATCGAGTTTGATGAGAACACGGTGTGGGGGCAGCTAACGATCCTAGAGCTGAAGCTGCTGGTTTACCTTGCGCTGCAACGCCATGAAGAGGCACTGGACTGCGTGCAGATGTTCCTGCAGTACAATGATAATACCGTTGAGCGCGGCCTGTTCTATCAGGCGGTAAACGCGGTGTTAGAGATTACCCTGGATGATGAGCTAGAGCTCGACGATTACCTACCCAATTTCCAGCGCATGTTTGGTGAAGCGACCATGGCGGCTGTTGTGGGGTCGGTGAGTGGCGAAGTACGTTTCCATGGCTTAACGCCGACTAACATGCAGTTAGAAGGTCTGGAGCGCCACCAGCGCTTGATCGAAAGCTATAAGAAGCTTCATGCGGCACGGGCGGCGAAAGCAGGGGTTTAAACATTCCCCAAACGCGCTGCTAGTTAACTGTTTTGCTGGTGTTACGGCGCCAGCAGAGCAGGTCGCTATTTTGCCCGAACAGACGGTCTAATCAGCAGAGTGGAACCAAGACTGGTGGCTGAGGAATTCGATTAACTCGTGGCGAAACAGCTTGGCCCTTGCTGAAAGGCTGCGCCGGTAAGGCCATACCAAGAAGATCTCACGGTGGCGTCCCCGCCACTCAGGAAGCACTCGTATTAGCTCGCCCGCTTGTAAGCTGTTCGCCACCATACTGGCGGGCATCAATGAGACGCCTGCTCCCGATATTGTGAGGTTCAGCACAATATTCATATCGTTACTGATATGAAAATGGCTCTTGTGGCAAGCGCACTGGCTGCCGTCTTGATGGAACAACTGCCAATCGCTAAACATCTTTGCCGCCACGCTGGGACATGCCTGTAGCTCTTTAATACTGCTCGGAAGAGTGTGCTTCATCGATGGTGAAGCCACCAAAATCGGCTCTATATAGCCCAGATGTTTTTGAATCAGCGTCGAGTCTTTTTGTGGTCCAGAGCGAAGCGCAATATCCGCCTGATGGTCGCGAATATCCACCACATTGTTATCGAGTTCGATTGTCAGCGCAATCTCAGGGTAGCGGTCAATAAAGTGACGCCAAAACGCATCTAGTGGCCCGCTGCCCAGATTGACGGGCGCCATAACCTTCAATGGCCCACTCAGGCTATGCAGTGTTTGATCTAGGTCTGAAATTCGCTGATCCAGTGCGAGTACTAACTCTTCACATTCGCGGAAGTAGGACTCACCTTGAGGCGTCAACGTTAACCCCTTGGTTGAACGATAGAGCAACTCTACGCCGAGAGTGGCTTCTAGTGCGCTTATGCGCCGCGACACAGTGGCAATGGTCATCTTTAACGTTGCTGCCGTAGCCGTGAGGCTGCGTTGGTTAGCGGCCACGATAAAGATATTTAGGTCATCAAGAGAGGGTTTTTGCATTTTGCAATTCTGTAAAATTGATTCTCATATATTGGCATATATTACCGTTATAGGTGTTTGTTAGTCTGTTTGCACTCAAACATCACCCTTAGGTACTGCCATGAAACACAGAATTATCTTCGCTATTCTCATGTCGTTTACGCTATCGCTGATTATGTCCGCTTGGGTGACGTACGTGAATATTGGAACGCGTGCTGATTTTGTGGGCATCTGGATGCACGCTTGGCTGCTTGCTTGGCCAGCCGCTGGGATTATCGCGTTTATCTGCGGCCCCTTTATGCATAAATTAGCCCACCGTATTGCCGAGAAACTTTAATAAGTTCACTGATGCACTCTGGTGCAGTGGTTGGTGCAGTCAGTGCACACAACTGCACCGCTGCGCCAAATTTAATTCTTCCCCATGCTTGGTAAAACGTTCTCCGCGGCGCGGTTTTAAGAAGCGCGACCTAAAACGACGCGAATTCCAACATAACGCTAATACAAGAACGCGGAGAACATCACATGCTTGATATGCTCAATGAGCTCCTCTGGGGAAAGATACTGCTAGTGCTGCTGGTAGGCGTTGGTATCGGTTTTACCGTTGCTTCTCGCTTTGTGCAGTTTCGTTATTTCGGCCAAATGTTTCGTATTTTGGGGTCGGGTCAGGCTTTTAAGCGTAATAAACACGGCCACTTAAGTTCGTTTCAGGCACTTGTTCTGTCCGTGGCGGGGCGCGTCGGCGGCGGTAATATTGCCGGCGTAGCGGTCGCGATCACGCTAGGTGGCCCGGGGGCTATTTTCTGGATGTGGCTGGTGGGCCTGATGGGAATGGCGACTAGCTTTTTAGAATGTACTTTGGCGCAAACCTACAAAGAAGCGGAAGGTGATGGCACTTATCGCGGTGGCCCGGCGTATTACATTGTTAAAGGGCTAGGCAAGCAGTGGCGCTGGCTGGCAGCGTTTTACTCGGTGCTATTGCTGTTAACCTTTGGTTTTGCCTTTACCGCGCTGCAGTCTTATGCGGTAGCGACCTCATTTGGCGACGCCTTCGGTGTACCGGTGCTTTACAGTGGCATTGCCCTGGCGATGCTGGTCGGGCTGATTATTTTTGGTGGCATCAAACGTATTGCGCGCATCTCAGAGTTTCTGGTGCCTTTTATGGCGGTCAGCTATATCGCCATTGCGCTGCTGGTCATCGCCATGAACATTAATGAAATTCCCGGTGTTATCACGCTAATAATAAAAAGTGCTTTCGGCCTTGAACCGCTAATTGGTGGCGGTATTGGTGCGGCCATTATGATGGGGTTGAAGCGTGGCCTGTTTTCTAACGAAGCGGGTCTGGGCAGTGCGCCTAATGTGGCGGCGGTTGCTTACGTGCCGCACCCGGCCAACCAAGGCATTGTGCAGGCATTTTCGGTGTTTATCGATACCGTGATTATCTGCTCTGCCACGGCATTCTTGATTCTACTCAGCGGTGTATATGACCCAGCGGCAGGCGCTGGCGTTGAAGGTATCGCTCTTACCCAGGCGGCGCTAGCCGACCATGTAGGCGAATGGGGGCGCACCTTTGTTAGCCTCGCGCTGCTGCTGTTTGCGTTCAGTACTATTTTGTACAACTACTACCTGGGCGAGAACAGCCTCAACTTCTTTAGCCGCGACAACCAGAATCTGTTTAACGCTTTCCGGGTCGCCATTGTATTGCTGGTGTGCTGGGGCGCGACCACAGATCTTGGCACTGTGTTCGGCTTTGCCGATGTCACCATGGGGCTATTGGCCGTGGTCAACCTAGTGGCGCTGATTCTGTTGTTCAAGTGCGGCCTGCGCATCCTTAATGATTACGATAACCAGCGTCGCCAAGGTATCAAACGGCCGATCTTCGATGCCAGTCAGCATCCGGATCTTGAGCTGGACCCGAAGGCGTGGGAGCTAGAGCCTAAAGAGGCTGAGGCGTTAAAGCAGCGCTTGGCAAGCGCGCCTGCTAAGTAAGCCTGCACATGTACTAACGCTATTCGATAAGGAGAGACTATGTCCCGCGTACTCATGCTCTACACCGGCGGTACCATCGGTATGCAGCCATCACCACATGGGTATGTGCCTTGCGCGGGGCTGGCCGAACGTTTAAGCGCATGCATGGCGCTGGCTGCCGACGACAGGTTGCCAGCGTTTGATGTACTGGAAATGCAGCCGCTGATTGATAGCGCTGAGCTAATGCCCGATGCCTGGAACCGTTTAGTGGCAGTGTTAGCAAGCCACTGGCAAACATACGATGGGTTTGTAGTGCTACACGGAACCGACACCATGGCGTATAGCGCCGCTGCGCTGTCGTTTATGCTTGGCGCGCTAGACAAGCCGGTGATTTTCACCGGCGCCCAAATTCCTTTGGGGGAGCCCCGTAGCGATGCACTGAATAATCTTGTCAGTGCACTGCAACTGGTGGCTCACCCTGCGACACCTTGTGAGGTAAGTCTGGCCTTTCATGATCGACTGCTGCGCGGTAATCGCGCTCGCAAGGTACGCACTCAGGGGTTAGATGCCTTTGACTCTCCCAATTTTCCCTGGCTTGCCGAGCTTGGCATTGCCATATCTTACCCTCAGCCCTCTGCCTTGCTGAGCGGACGGCCTGACTTTGCCCCCATTGAGGTGGATGATGAGGCGGTTGCGATATTGCCACTCTATCCTGGTATGTCGCTGCGCCGCGCCAAGGTGCTGCTGGCCGATGAACGCTTAAAAGGCTTGATTCTGCATAGCTACGGCGTGGGCAACCCGCCTAGTTTTGAAGGCGAGCTGTTAACGGCGTTAACGGCTGCAAATGAACGAGGGGTCGCACTGCTTAACGTGACTCAGTGCGCCCAAGGGGAAGTCGTACAGGGAGCTTATGCCACCGGCGCGGCGCTGAACCAAGCCGGTGTGATTGCGGGAGGCGACATCACGTTAGAAGCCGCCGTTGCAAAGCTCACAGTGCTGCTAGGCCGTGGGATGAGCGGCTCTGCGCTGCGCAGGGCGCTTAGCGGCTCATTACGAGGTGAGTGCAGCTAGTACCTTACCCTCTAGTGCTTTTTAACCTTCCAAATCCGCCAGGTTAGGATCGCGATAATCAGCGTACTCAGTGGCGCTATGACGGAAGCGGCAAGGTTGGGTTCGATATCGACACCGAGTGCTCTTAAGCTTTCCAGCCCTAGTTTCATTAAGCTGAAAATGTAGTAGCTGATGACGATGATCGAGAGGCCTTCAACGGCCTTTTGGATTTTGAGCTGGCTGCTTGCGCGGGCATCTAAGCTCTGCAAAATTTTGTAGTTTTGCCTCTCGATTTCGACCTGGGTGCGGGTACGCAACAAGTCGTTTAAGCGTGTGGCGCTGGTGGCCAGCGTTTCTACGCGGCGATTCATGGCATCGCAGTAGCGCACGGCCGGTTCAAATCGCCGCAAAATAAACATGCCCAGCCGAGGATAATTACCGATACGCTCCTCGCGCAGCTCATTGATGCGTGCCAACACGATGCTGGCATAGGCATCGGTCGCGCTAAAGCGTTGGCGTGTTTGTACACCGCAGCGTTCGAGTTTTGCCGAGAGCAGTGTTAAGGCGTTGAGCAGCGGTTCGGCTGGAGAGGTGTGCTGTTCGGCGTGTTGGTGAGAGAGCGCAGACAGCTCCGTTTCATAGTGTTGTAGCTCACGGCTGAGTGCTTTGGCTTCCGGTAGCGCCAGCATTGCCATTATGCGGTAAGTCTCAATATCAAATAAGCGTCTTGCCATCCTGCCTAGTCGATAGCTATCCAGATTATCGTTAACCATTAGCAATCGGTTTCTTTGCTGATCATCCAGGTTGAAGTCGCTCCAAACCGTGGCATCTCCGCCGCCTACCTGTGAACCCGCTGGCTGATCTAATCCATAGGCCTCCACGCTACCTGCCCATCGATTAGCCGTTTCCACGCGTAATACGCTGGCGCTGATTATTTTATCGGCAACATCCGCAAGTAAACGGGCTAAAAAAGTAGGTGGTGTTGGCCATATGCGAGGGTTGCTGTTGTTGTCGTGCTTAATGGTCAGCGTAAAAAACTCGGTGTGCCGCTCCCACTTTACTAAGCAACCCTGGCAACTGACTATTTGCTGCACCTGATCGGGTGTGACAGCGACCTCTGTCAGCTCTGCTAGGCGATTAAGCAACGTCGTAACGTCATCGCCTTCAAGCGTAAAAGCGTAGTGATGAAGACAAGCAGGCCCTTCAAAATAGATGGGAGGCCGCGCGTGAAGCTCGTTATGTAATGCCGTGTGTTGAGCATGCATGAAACAAATTACCTGATCTATTGTTGTTACAAGTGTTGTAAAGAGTGTCGTTAAGAGCGTTGTGACGAATGTTGGTATGAATAACCAGCTTGTTGGCTAACCGAGTTGCCAAGCGGCGTTAGCCAAAGAACCAATAGCAGACAGTGATGGCAGTAATAATGCCCGCAGCGTCAGCGATGAGTGCACAGCCCAGACCATGGCGAATACGGGTAACGCCGACCGCGCCAAAATAGACCGCTAGCACGTAGAAGGTCGTCTCGGTGCTGCCTTGCAGGGTGGCGGCCAGCAGGCCAGGAAAGCTATCGACGCCAAAGTTGTTCATTGTCTCAATCATCATGGCCCGCGAGCCGCTACCAGAAAGCGGTTTTACAAAGGCGGTAGGCAGCGCATCTACAAAGCGAGTATCCCAGCCAATCCCTTCTACTAACCAGCGAATGCCACTGAGCCCTGCGTCCAGAACGCCGCTGGCACGCAGTACGCCAACCGCCACCAACATGGCAATAAGATACGGCAGCAGGGTGACGGTAAAACTGACACCTTCTTTTGCTCCTTCAATAAAGGCGTCATACACCCTGACACCACGCAGTGCGCCGACCACTAAAAACATCATGACAATTGTGAATAACGTGAGATTACCCACCAGTGTTGAAGCAGCCGCCAATGCCTGGGCCGACATGCCCGCCAGCGTAGTAATTAATAATCCCAAGGCAAGCGCTGCGGCGACCAAATAGGCCAGCACCACGGGTTGCCAGAGCTTTAAGCGTTGCACAAGTGCAACCGCGAGTAGCCCTGCCAGGCTGGAGGCGCTGGTAGCCAGCAGAATCGGCAGAAAGACCAAGGTTGGCTCGGCCGCGCCTTGCTGAGCACGATAAATGAAGATCGTGACAGGTAGCAGCGTCAGTGATGAGGTATTGAGTACTAAAAATAGGATTTGTGCGTTGCTGGCGGTATCGCGGCTCGGATTAAGACTTTGCAGCGATTGCATGGCTTTAATGCCAATCGGTGTCGCAGCGTTATCTAAGCCTAGAATGTTAGCCGCAAAGTTCATGCTAATTAGCCCCATGGCAGGGTGGCCCCGGGGCACTTCTGGCATTAGGCGGGAAAACAGTGGGTCAAGCACGCGGCCTAGTAAGCGAATCATGCCGGCCTTTTCGGCAATTGAAAGAAAGCCTAACCAAAGCGTCATCGTGCCTAGCAGCACTAAAATAATATCTACGCTGACGCTTGCCATATCGAACAGCGACTGCACTAAGCGAGCAAAAATCTCGCTATCGCCACCGACTAACCACTGCCACAAAGAGGCTGCAAACGCAGCAATGAAAAAGCTTAACCAAATTCCGTTTAGCATAGTGGGTAGGCATCCTGGGCAGTGAAGCAGTTGTATTTTTATAACGCTGCTTATCCTACCCAATGATTGCCTGCAATCGCTAACCTGATAGCGAAAGAAAAAACAGAATCAGTGGAGGAGAGAGTAGTGACAGGATAAAGCCGCTGACCACGGCAATCGGGACACAGGCCACACCGCCGTGCTGCTGGATCACCGGCAAGGTAAAGTCCATCGACGTTGCGCCGCCATAGCCAATGGCTAGCGCGGTGTGGCGGTGGATAACGAGCGGAATCAGAATAAATGCCAGCAGTTCGCGCGTTAGATCGTTGAAAAACGCCACGCCGCCCATTAATGGGCCAAGTTGATCGCCAATCAAAATAGCCGAAAGCGAATACCAGCCAAAGCCAGATGCCATGGCTAAGCCTTCATTCCAGCTAAGCGAGAGAAGCGGGGCGGCTAATAAGCCAGCCAGCAGCGAACTCAGCGCAAGGGTAACCGCGATGGCAAGTCCCAGGCGATTCAACAATATTTGTTTAAGTGGCATGCCGGAATTGCGTAGTTGGCAGCCAATCAGTACCAATAGTGCGTATAGCACCCATTCGGCAAGCCAGTCGGCGGCGGTAAACAGCGTTTCGCCAATCATTGGGCCGATTAGCAAACCAAATGCCACGCCAGCGGCCACCACACCTACCAACATGAGTGACCCCTGCATAGCAGCCAGCTTGCTAGTAGGAGCGTTCTTGACTACCGGTGAATTACCGGCTTTCAACGCCACTTGGCGCGATAACCACCATAGAGCAGCTAGGTTGAACACCGTCGTAATGCTAAACAGCAGCAGTGCGTTGCCGCCTAACCTTGAAAGTTGGCTACCCAGGTTTTCAAGGCCTGCAAGACTTATCCCCATAAATAATAGAATCAAATAAACCGAGCCATTAACGGCTCGGTTGATGAGATTCAGTAAACGGGCAGCACGAACGCGTACTAAGTAGCCTAACAAGAGAGGCAATAAAACAATCAGTAATCCAGAAAGCATTTAAGGTGCGTTACCCCCCGCGGGGTTAAATTGAGTCATGGCGAGGTAAGTCTGACGACGCCCCTCTTTTCGATATTCTGCCGAGAGGATCAGACCTGGCCAATCTGGATGAAAATTAATGTGTAAATATCGGTCGGGTTTTTCTTTATCAATCAGCGTGACGCGGGTGGCTTCGAACTCACCGGCGGGAACGGTGATGGTGCTGGGCTCGTTGATATTCTGCTGATCGACATAGTACTGAAAGTGTTCATCACGTCCACGATGATCAACAAACTCGATATCACAGGGAGTGCTTACCATGCAGCCTTCATGACCCGCTCGTCGGGAAAGATCAAATAGCGCGGCCTGGCGATCAAGCGAGCTAATATCACTTTCGTTGAGCTGGTAACTGTCGCCGACACCCAGTAGCGAATAACTGCTGTTATAGAGCAAAGAGCGAGTCGAGGTATCGTCTATCGAAAAGCGACTACGCTCCTCACCTCGGGCAATCGCGACAGCAAAATGCATATTGCTTAACCAGTGAAGCCCCTCATTGCTGAGCGTATGGGTGATGGTTGCACCGGGCCAGCCGCGTATTTCTAAACGGTATTGGGCCTGGAAGGGGTGTGGAGCCTGCAGAGTTTGCTCATCTTGAGTAGTATTTGCTGCTGATAACCCACTCAGGGAAAACAGACAAGCGCCCAACACTGTGCTCACAGACTTAGGGTGTCTGATGCTCTTTGTAACATAACGCAAAGGCCCTTCCTCCTTCTCGTGTGTTTTCCTAAGAGCCTTTAGCGGGCGCTTGGTTCCCAGCGCAGTATAGCGTGCGTATGGCTAAGCGTCAGTAGCCTGATGCTGGGCTAATTGTTGCTAACGTATCACCCGCTTCAAATGCTTTAATATACGCAATAACTTGATCAATGGCGTCATTGAGTGGTGTAGGCGCTGCCATATGGGGCGTTACTAAGACGTTTGGATGTTGCCAAAGGGGATGGTTGGTAGGCAAAGGCTCTTCACAGAAAACGTCTAGTAGGGCACCACGCAGATGTCCTGGTTTATTGGCTTCACCGAGCGCATCGAGCAGCGCTTGTTCATCAATTAGGCTGCCGCGACCGGGATTAATAACACTGGCGCCTTCGGGTAGTTTCGCTAGCCGCTCGGCGTTAAGAATACCTTCAGTAGCAGGAGTATCTGGCAAAATGGTGACTAAGCTCTGCACTTGGCCCAGTAGCTCATCAAGACCCTCGTCACCATGCAGGCAGCGTACGCCGCTAATCTGTTTAGCTGAGCGGCTCCAGCCAAGTACCGGAAATCCTGCTTGCGACAAGTGAGTGGCTACGTAACTGCCGATTGCGCCAAGGCCTAATATGCCAACTGGCCACTGTGTTTTGTCAGGCACGGCTTGGGGCTGCCAAGTAGCGCTCTGCTGTTGAGTGGCGTAGCGATCCATGCTGCGGTAGAAGTGCAGTACGCCATATAGCACGTAATCTGCCATGAGTTCGCCCATGCCAGCATCACGTAATTTCACGATAGGAACATCGCTTGGAAGGCCGGGTGTTTTCAGTAAGTAATCAACACCCGCTCCCAGATTAATAATGCCTTTAAGCTGGCTTTGTTCCTGCAGTAAATGCTCTGGGGCTTTCCAAACGGCAAGGTAGTCGGCGTTTTTGCGCTCATCTTCAGGTGCGTCACTTGTCAATATAGTGGCTTGGGGAAACGCTTTCTCAAGTGCGGCTTGCCACTGGGCTGAATCATCAATATGGATGACTAGTTTCATTTTTCCTCCTGACTGCATGTTAACTATGGTTACGCTACCACGGCTTACCACAATTTTTGTCATAAAGGCTTTGACCAGCAACCAAGGGTCGGTGCTAGTATCGCCCTAAGACGACATTGGCAGGCCTACTGCGGGGGTGGCCAGGTCGATCCTGTGGCCCAGCGCAGCTAACTTACAATAGATAGCGCTGGTTCTTAGTGATCTTTGATGGCGAGTTGCCCGATGACTGAGGTTTCCCTGCCCTTCACACGTGAAGAGTACGCTAATCGGCTTTGGAAAGTGCGCGCAGAGATGGCGGGCCGTGGTATTGACGTTCTGATCGTCAGTGATCCTTCCAACATGGCGTGGTTGACCGGCTACGACGGCTGGTCATTTTATGTTCATCAATGCGTATTGGTGGGCCTTGAAGGCGAACCTGTATGGTTTGGCCGCCGTATGGATGCCAACGGCGCGCTGCGCACCTGCTGGATAGACCCCGATAATATTACCTACTATCCGGATTACTATGTTCAAAATCCGGATATGCATCCAATGGAGTATCTTGCCCAATCGATCATGCCTGACCGCGGCTGGCATACCGGTGTGGTGGGCATGGAGATGGATAACTACTACTTCTCTGCTAAAGCCTACCAAAGCCTTTTGCGTGAGCTTCCCCATGCGCGCTTTATGGATGCCAACGCACTCGTGAATTGGTGCCGGGCGATTAAGTCGCCGCAAGAAATCGCTTATATGCGTGTGGCAGCAAAAATTGTTGAGGGGATGCACACGCGTATTTTGGAGGTTATTGAGCCCGGGCTGCCAAAGAGTAAGCTGGTGTCGGAAATTTACCGTGTCGGCATTGAGGGATTTGTCGACGAGAATGGTAAGGTATTTGGCGGCGATTACCCCGCTATTGTACCGATGTTGCCAACCGGTAAAGACGCTGCTGCGCCGCACCTTACCTGGGACGACACGCCATTTCGCAAAGGTGAAGGCACGTTTTTTGAAATTGCTGGTGTCTTCAAGCGTTACCACGCGCCGATGTCGCGCACCGTATTTTTAGGTACGCCGCCAACCGACTTTATTCGTGCTGAATCCGCTTTGCTGGAAGGCATTGAGGGTGGCTTGGCCGTGGCTAAGCCGGGCAATCGTACGGCGGATATTGCCATGGCACTGGGTGCGGCGATGGATAAGTACGGTTTTGACCGTGGTGGCGCTCGCTGTGGTTATCCGATTGGCATCTCGTACCCGCCGGATTGGGGCGAACGCACGATGAGCTTACGCCCCTCAGACGAAACTATTCTTCAGCCCGGGATGACGTTTCACTTCATGCCTGGTCTATGGGTAGAAGACTGGGGGCTGGAAATTACCGAAAGCATTCTGATTACTGAAGATGGTTGTGAAACCCTGGCTAATTTTCCGCGCCAGCTGTTTGTTAAGTAGCTGTCTATACAATACAAGGGATATAAAATGACGCTTCAACCGAACCAACTGCGGCCTAGTCCTATTTCCGCCACCGTTGATTTCGACGCCGATGGCGTACAGCACGGCTTTTTAAAGCTGCCGATTTCCACCGATGAGTCTGCCTGGGGCGCGGTAATGATACCTATTACCGTGGTTAAAAATGGCGAAGGCCCCACTGCGCTATTAACGGGCGGAAATCATGGTGATGAATACGAAGGCATAACGTCGCTGTTGAAGCTCTCTTCCACGTTGAAAGCGGAAGAGGTGAGTGGGCGAGTCATTATTGTACCGTGTATGAACACGCCTGCAGTCATGGCCGGAAAGCGCACCTCGCCGATGGATAAAGGTAACTTGAATCGTAGTTTTCCAGGGGACCCAAACGGCACCGTAACGTCGCAAATTGCTGATTACTTTACTCGCGTGCTGGTTCCTCTTAGCGATGTAGTGCTCGACTTGCACTCAGGTGGCCGTACGCTGGATATTTTGCCGTTCGGTGCTTCTCATGTTTTAGACGATAAGTCTCAACAGCAGGCTGCGTTGGAAGGCGCTAAAGCATTCGGTGCTCCCTACGCGATGGTGATGTTTGAGCTAGATGCAGAAAAGCTGTTCGATACGGCCTGTGAGCGCCAGGGCAAAGTATTTGTGGCCACTGAACTTGGCGGCGGCGGCACGTCCACGCCGCAAAGCATTGCGATTGCTGAGCGCGGTGTGCGCAATTTTTTGATCCATTACGGTTTGGTGCAAGGCACAGTGGAAATGCCCGAAGGTGGGCAAATGTATCTCGATATGCCTGATGCCAGCTGCTACGTGCAAAGCCAGCATTCTGGGGTGTTAGAGCTGTTAGTGGCGTTAGGTGATGAAGTGAAAAAAGGCCAAACCATTGCCTATGTTTACGATATGACCCGCAGCGGTACCGCTCCTGTGGCTTACAAAGCGGAACGTGACGGCATCTTAATGGCTCGTCGTGCGCCATCGTTAATCAATATGGGGGACACCCTGGCGGTGATTGCCGATGTTGTTGAACGCCTGGAGGCGTGACAACTCGCATGATGAAATTGGACCGTTATGATTTAAAAATTCTCGATATTCTCTCTCGGGATGGACGAATCACTAAGTCGAAGCTGGCAGAAGCCATCAACCTCTCGGTGAGTCCCTGCTGGGAGCGAGTTAAACGTCTGGAAAATGCGGGCGTTATCGAAGGATATAGCGCGCGCATTAATGCTGATGTATTAGTGCCGCGCAACGCCGTATGGGTGCAGATTGAGCTTAAACAGCACAATGCCGAAAGCTTTTCTCGCTTTGAAGCATTAGTCATGCAAACGCCAGACGCCACAGAGTGCGTGGCGGTAGGTGGCGGTGTGGATTATCTGGTGAAGTTTGAAGTATTTTCCATCGACAGTTATCAACGCTTGATCGATAGTTGGTTGGTCTCGGACGTAGGAATAGAGCGTTACTTTACCTATATCGTGACCAAGTCGGTCAAGCGGACCGAACCAAGTATTGGATCAAATGACTTCTTGTAATGCTGGTTTGTGTAAATCGATCTGTATAAATCGAATTTAACAATCTATTCCCAGTGCATGATCAACGCTATTTCAGCGTTTCGTTGGCTTAACATGAAAATTAATGCCACTCACCATTCGCTTAGTGAAAGCCATCCATCGAATGAATTGGCTAAGCAGAAATAGTCAGATCGCCTAACGCAGAGAGAAACTAATGTCATATTTCACCATTGCCGGTGTTCAAATGCATGCCCTGCACCATGGCGACAATACCGAGGCTATGCGCCATCGGATCGATGCGCTAATGAATCGTTTTCCTCAGGTTCAAATGGTGCTGTTCAGCGAATTAATGCCAATGGGAGCCTCTCCGCTCCACGCCCAAGCGTTGCCCAGCGATACCGAGGCATTTTTTTGCCAATTGGCTGCGCAACACCGCATCTGGTTAATTCCGGGATCAATGTTCGAGCAAGTCGGCGAGCATACTTACAATACCTTGGTAGTGATTAACCCTCTGGGCCAAGTTGTAACGCGTTATCGTAAGATGTTTCCGTTCCGGCCTTACGAAGCTGGCGTAGAAAGTGGCAGTGAATTCGTGGTCTTCGATGTGCCAACCATAGGTCGCTTTGGCGTTTCTATCTGTTATGACATGTGGTTTCCCGAGACGACTCGTACCCTGGCTTCAATGGGGGCCGAAGTCATTCTTCACCCCACGATGACCGATACCATTGACCGAGATATTGAGCTGTCAATTGCCCGTACTAATGCGGCGATCAACCAGTGTTACTTCTTCGATATCAATGGCGCTGGCGCGTTGGGGAATGGCCGTTCTATCGTTGTTGGCCCCTCTGGCGATGTGATCCATCAAGCGGGTATTGGTGAAGAAGTCATCCCCATCGAAATTGACCTCAACCGTGTCCGCCGCGAGCGCGAAACAGGGTTGCGCGGTTTGGGGCAGCCACTGAAAAGTTTCCGTGACCGTGAAGTCGATTTTTCGCTGTACCGTAGCGAAAACGGATCCACTCCTTTCCTTGACACCCTAGGACCACTTGCTAAACCTGTACGTACTGACCAAGACATTTTTTAGGAGCCTATTTGGCTTACCCAATCATCACGAGAAGAATGGATTTCGCGCCAGCTGGATGATTAATTTAGGCGATTATCGCGATATTTAGCGAAACTCCTAGGCAGCACTAGTTCAACACGGCCTTCAGTACGTGTCATACAAGGAGCGAAAACAATGAATAAAATAACGTCCATTGCAGATGTCCGTAGATATTTTTTAAACAATAAAGAGCCGGTTTACTTTATTTCTGCGACGAACTTCAATCTTCTGGGTATCGGTGATTGGGTAGGTAGCTTCCGCCATATTAACTATATTGACTGCTTTGAAGGCAAACAGCGTAATGTCTTTGTGCCTAAGCAGAAGTTTCCCCGCGACTTCGAGAGCATTGAGGATATTAATAACTATCTGCTTGAGCACAAAGAAGTTATTGATTTCATTCAATCACGCGCCAATGGTGAAAGCGCTGGGGTGGCATCGTTTTTAATGTTCGATGAACACACCGAAGACGTTTGTGAGCAGCTGGGCCTGCGGGTTGCCTTCCCCCCTGCTGAACTGCGCAAGCGGATGGATAATAAAATTGAGACGGTGCGTATTGGTAATAAAGCGGGTGTGCCCAGCGTGCCCAACGTGTTGGCCAGAGTAGGCAGTTATCAGGAACTTCTAAAGGTCAGCGAGTCGCTTGGTAACGATTTAGTGGTGCAGACCGCGTTTGGTGATTCTGGTCACACCACCTTCTTTATTGCCAGTGAAGAAGACTATTACAAACATGCCGAAGAGATCGAGGCCGAACCCGAAGTCAAGATCATGAAGCGCATCAACTGTCGCGGCTCGGCGATAGAAGCTTGTGCCACGCGTTGCGGTACGGTTGTCGGCCCGTTGATGACAGAGCTGGTAGGCTTCAAATCATTGACTCCTTATAAGGGCGGTTGGTGTGGCAACGAAATGTTCGCTGGCGCCTTTAGTCAGGAAGTGCGTGATTTAGCGCGTGAGTACACCTTTAAGTTTGGTGAAGCACTGCGTGAAGAGGGCTATCGAGGCTATTTTGAGCTCGATTTCCTGATTGATATGGATACCAATGAAGTGTATCTGGGTGAGCTTAACCCCCGTGTGACAGGCGCAAGCTCACTGACGAACGTGGCGGCTTTTGCGCATTCTGATATTCCACTGTTTCTGTTTCACCTGCTTGAGTTTTCGGATGCCGATTTTGATCTGGACATCAATGATATCAATGAGCGCTGGGCGCATCCTGAAAGTGTCGACAGCTGGAGCCAGCTGGTTATCAAGCATACCGATGAAAGCGTTGACCTGTTAACGGAGGCGCCTACTACCGGTGTATGGCGTATGAATGCTCAAGGTGAGATTGCTTATGATCATTACAGCTATCACCCCCACGCGGCAGAGAGCGAGCATGAAGCCTTTTTTCTGCGCATTAGTGGCGCAGGAGACTTCCGTTATGAAGGAGCCGACCTGGGTATTTTGATCACCCGGGGCCGGTTAATGGATGATGACTTCCAGCTTAATGAGCGTGCCAAGGCTTGGATAGATGGCATTCGTCGCCAGTACACCGGACAGGCCTTGCAAGATCCAGTGGTGGAGGAAGTTGCCGTCAGCCACGCTATCGGCGGTGGCAACTTCAAAATTCTTTAATCATGGACAGCAACTTTGCTGCAGGCCGGGCGCCTGGTGTGGAGCTGGACAAAGCCTTGACGTTTCGCACCGTGCATGAAGAAGTGGCGGGGCCAAAATGGCAATCGTTGTTCCATTATCACTGGCCTGCCTATGAGCCCTGGTATCTAGCCGAAGGTGAGCGTGAGCGTCCCTCTTATCTGGAGTGTCATAACGCTTTACGCAAGCACATGCCTGAGCTGCTAGTGACTTATCGGACATTGTGTGAAGTCGCCGGTGGCGGGGATCTCTCGTCACGGCTACTGAGTTTGTATCGTCCGCCGCCGTATATTACTGGTTGCTCGCAGGCGGTATTAACAAGGCCGACGTCAACGTTGCTGGCACGCAACTATGATTATCCGCCGGAGCTATGTGAGGGCACTATTCTCTACACCCGCTGGAATCAGCGTCGTGTTATTGCCATGTCTGATTGCCTTTGGGGCGTGCTGGACGGAATGAACGATTCCGGGCTTGCTGTTTCGCTAGCCTTCGGTGGGCGCAAGGTGGTGGGAGATGGCTTTGGTGCGCCGATTATTCTTCGTTACATCCTCGAATTCTGCGATACCGTGCCCGAAGCCGCTGCGGTACTTGCCCGAGTGCCTACCCATATGGCCTACAACATCACCGTGGCAGATGCCTCAGGGCGTTATGTTACGGCGATGATTGCGCCGGATAGCCGTGCCAGCATTCGGCGAGTGCCGGTGGCTACCAATCATCAAAAGAAAATCGAATGGTATGCCCATGCGCTGGCCTCTGAAACCTTGATTCGTGAGCGTCAGCTCTCAATTCTGGTGGACGATGACGCTACCACTGCAGAGAGGCTAATTTCGGCTTTCTCCGCTCCCCCTTTGTTTCGCCATGACTATCGGCGTGGCCTGGGGACAGTGTATACCGCGGTATATCGCACCAAGGAAAAACTTACCCAGTTCCGTTGGCCCGGCAGGATATTAAATTTGAACTTTGATGAGTTTCCAGAGGAGCAGATTACCGTGCGTTATGGCTCCCGCGGACTGTATGGCTGATGAGCACTGTTGCTGAGGCAAGTGTCGTTGCCAGATAAATACCTAAAAAGGATGGGTGTCGTTATGCAAGAGAATAATTCAACCGAAACTTCCTACACCGCCCTGGGTTTTTATCACAAAATCTCCCAACTTCGTGCTGATACCTGGAATGAACTTAAACGTGATTTAGGTATTCTGACGCGCCTTAAAGAAGAAGATCGCGCCAAAAACTTGATTAAAGCTATCGACATCAAGCTAACGCGCTTAGAGATTATTGAGGACTACCACGCATTTCCATCTAAAGAGGATTTTCGCCATCTTTGGACGCTATTTAATCGCGCTGAATATGCGCTGTTGGATAAGGTCGTTAAGCGTTTGGTGAGGGCATTGATCAGTGAGTCTTATCGTCGACGGCATGTGGATCTCTCTGAGACGGATGCGGGCGCTGAAGACATGGAAGCACTGGACGCCCTTAATCAACTTCGCCGCGGGCACCCGGCTTCCAATAGTTCGGCGCAACCTTACTTTGAACTGCTGATCGTAGACAATCTTTCTAACCAAGAAGAAGACGTGGTGCGTGAAGCATTTCACAATATGCGCCGTCCTGAAGACCGCTTTGTTTACGATGTTGTAACGGTAAAAAGCTTTGAAGATGCGTTGATTGCCATATTGGTTAATCCAAATATACAAGCCTGTCTGATTCGCTATGAATTCCCATATAAGTCAAAGTATAACCTCAGTGCTTTGCGTAATTATCTGGAAGGTCTCTCAGAAAATGAGCTGGAGCACCATAGCGAAGCTGATCGCAGTATCCTACTGAGTTCGATGATTCATGAGTTGCGCCCAGAAATTGATCAATTCCTGGTAACGAGCGGTGATGTTGAAGCCACGGCAAGTCGCGATATTAAGCACTTTAATCGTATTTTCTACCGTGAAACGGATTACATAGAACAGCATCATACGATTCTACGCGCCATTGATAATCGCTATCGCACACCGTTCTTTGATGCTCTGCGTGAATACAGTAGAAAACCCACTGGGGTGTTTCATGCCATGCCCATTTCCAGGGGCAAGTCAGTGACTCGATCTCACTGGGCAGGGCACATGATCGACTTCTACGGCATTAATATTTTTCTGGCAGAAACATCCGCAACATCGGGGGGATTAGACTCGCTGTTGCAACCGTTTGGGCCAATCAAAAAGGCACAAGAGTACGCAGCCCGCGCCTTTGGAGCTCGTCGTAGCTTCTTTGTGACTAATGGTACGTCCACTGCCAATAAGATTGTGGTGCAGGCGCTGATTAAGCCGCGAGACATTGTGTTGATTGATCGTGACTGTCACAAGTCGCATCATTACGGCATGGTGTTAGCCGGTGCGCATGTCAGTTATTTAGACTCCTATCCGCTCGATGATTATTCCATGTATGGCGCGGTGCCGCTGCATGAAATCAAGAAAACACTGCTGTCCTACAAGCGTTCCGGGCAGTTGCATAAAGTTAAGATGTTGTTGCTGACCAATTGCACCTTCGATGGCATCGTCTATAACGTGCGCCGGGTGATGGAAGAGTGTTTGGCGATTAAGCCTGATCTGGTTTTTCTTTGGGATGAAGCATGGTTTGCCTTCGCTGGTTTTAACCCGACGTATCGGCCACGCACCGCTATGAATGCGGCACGCACGCTGCGAGATCGTTACCGCAGTGATAGCTATCGAGAGGAGTATGCGGCTTGGAGAGCCGAGTTCGACAAGCTTGATCCGGAAGATGACGCTACATGGCTGGACCAGCGACTGATGCCCGATCCAGACGAGGTACGCATTCGCGCCTATGCCACCCATTCAACCCACAAAACACTGACCTCGTTACGCCAAGGCTCAATGATTCACGTGTGGGATCAAGATTTTCGCCAGAAAGTGGAGGCTTCTTTCCACGAAGCCTACATGACTCACACTTCTACCTCGCCCAATTATCAGATTGTGGCATCGCTGGATGTGGGAAGAATGCAGGCAGAAATGGAAGGTTTCGAACTGGTACATGCCCAGGTTGAGACGGCGCTTTCGCTGCGCGAGCAGCTCTACACCCACCCATTACTGCAGAAATATTTCCGTGTATTAAAAAATAGCGATATGGTGCCCGAAGCCTACCGTGAGTCGGGGGTAGAGTCCTATTACGACCCGGTGACGGGGTGGAATAAAATGGAGGAAGCCTGGGCGCGAGACGAGTTTGTGGTTGACCCTACCCGGGTCACGATTGCCATTGGTAATACGGGCGTTGATGGCGATACCTTTAAAAATGAATACCTGATGAATAAGTACGGGATTCAGATCAACAAGACTTCCCGCAACACCGTCCTGTTTATGACCAATATCGGCACAACTCGGGGCTCTATTGCCTACTTACTGGATGTGCTGATCAAGTTGGCCAAAGAGTTCGAATATCGCTTGGAAGACAGTAGCCGCCCTGAGCGCAAAATCATCGAAAATCAGGTGCATTCGCTGAATCATGATTTACCGCCACTACCTGACTTCAGCCGTTTTCACGACGCCTTCCGGCCGAATCCCGATACGCCCCAAGGGGATGTTCGCTGTGCTTACTTTCTGAGTTACGACGAAGAGAATACGGAGTACTTACGCTTCGATAATGGCAAGTTGCAGTCGCAAATGCGCGCTGGACGCGATGTTGTATCGGCAAGTTTTGTCATCCCTTATCCGCCAGGATTTCCGGTATTAGTGCCAGGGCAGGTCATCAGCGAAGAAATTTTAGCCTTTCTGCAGGCGTTGGATGTCACTGAGATCCACGGCTATCGGCCGGAGTTAGGGCTAGTGGTATTTACTGAAGAGGCTTTGATTAACCCCGTGGCGGGTTAAAGGCAGCAGGTTAAATAGAGGCGCTGCCAAAAAAAATCACTATAAAGCAAGCTTTCACAAAAAAAGCGCCGGAATTATCCGGCGCTTTCAAAAACACTTCGTGCGGTATCTCCCTTACGCTAGACACACTGAAACAGCCCAGCGAGACGTTGGGCTGTAGAGCGATTTTTTAGCAACATTTTTCTGTGCAACGGTTTGTCGCCAGCGATTGGCTTCACCGTAACTGGCTGCAACCTGGGGAGGTGCCCATGACCACATTATCGACCACGCTCACTAAGCGCTTGGAAGATCCGCGTCTGTTCCGGCAGTACGCCTACGTAAACGGTAAATGGACCCACGGTGATGGCGGCCGAGAAGAAACGGTGTTTGACCCAGCGACCAATGAAGCCATTGGCCACATCCCCTTGCTGGAAGCTGAGCAAATTACCGCTGCCGTAGATGCTGCTGAAACTGCTTTTGTGCAGTGGCGTGCTCTACGCGCCGACGAGCGCTGCGAGCGTTTGTTGGCATGGTACGATTTGATTCAAGCCAATCGTGAAGACCTAGCCACCATCATGACCCTGGAGCAGGGCAAGCCGCTGCCGGATGCCCGTGGCGAAGTAGAGTACGGTGCCAGTTTCGTGCGTTGGTTCGCTGAAGAGGGTAAACGCACCTACGGTGAAACCATTCCCAGCCATATTCCCAATGCATCGCTGGGCACCATTAAAGAGCCGGTAGGCATTGCGGCGATGATTACGCCGTGGAACTTTCCGCTGGCCATGATTACCCGCAAGGCCGCAGCGGCGTTGGCCGCTGGATGTCCGGTGATCATCAAGCCTGCCAATGAAACGCCGTTTTCTGCGCTGGCGCTGGCGGAGCTTGCCGAGCGCGCAGGTATTCCAGAAGGTATTTTTAACGTCGTACTGGGGGATCCTGCAGAAGTTTCTAACATTTTGTGCAGCGAGCCTCGTATCCGCGCGCTCTCTTTCACTGGCTCGACCCGTGTTGGCCGCTTGTTGATTGAGCAAAGCGCAAATACGGTTAAACGGCTATCGCTGGAATTAGGTGGCAACGCGCCGTTTATCGTCGGTCCGGATATGGATCCCAAAGAGGCAGCTTATGCTGCAGTCTCGGCCAAGTTTCAAACGGCCGGGCAAGATTGCCTAGCCGCTAACCGCATCTTGGTTCACGAATCTATCCATGATGCGTTCGTTGAGCAATTTACCGAGCGCATGGCGGCACTTACCGTGGGTAACGGTTTGCATGGAGAAGTTGATTTAGGCCCGCTGATTCATCGCCAGGCAGTCGAAAAAGCAGCATCGATTGTTGATGATGCGATTTCTAAAGGTGCCACGGTGATTGCTGGTGACCAGAGCCAAGCACCGGGCGATAACTTCTTTATGCCAGTGCTGTTGACCAACGTAACACCGCAAATGAAAGTCTGGCGTGAAGAGAACTTTGCCCCGGTGGCCGGTATTACCGCTTATAGTACCGATGACGAAGTTATTGAAATGGCCAATGACACCGAATACGGCTTAGCGGCCTATATCTATACCCATGATATTCGCCGCATCTGGAAGTTAATGCGGGCGTTGGAGTACGGCATGGTTAGCGTCAACTCCGTGAAAATGACTGGCCCACCGGTACCTTTTGGTGGCGTGAAACAGTCCGGCCTTGGCCGTGAAGGCGGCGCTACCGGTATCGATGAGTATTTAGAAACGAAGTACTACTGCCTTGGGGCATTAGGTTCAGTGTCAGGAAGTTGATATCCAATTGGTTTTATTAATTTAAGCAACCTCCCCACACGGTGGGGAGAGACTGTATAGAGAGAACGTTATGAGCTTGCATCAGGATCTGATCGAACGCGACCGTAAAGTCACTTTTCACGCCTCTACCCACCTGCGCGACTTCGCCCACGGCGATTTGCCAGGTCGTGTTATCACTGGCGGTAAAGGTATTAATATCGTAGATAAAGATGGCCGTGAGTTTATCGACGGCTTTGCGGGCCTTTACTGCGTCAATATCGGCTATGGCCGCACTGAAGTTGCTGAAGCGATCTATAAGCAAGCGCTGGAACTTTCTTATTACCACACTTATGTAGGCCACTCGAACGAGCCGCAGATTGAACTTTCTGAGCGTGTACTGAAAATCGCAGGCATGAACATGTCCAAGGTGTATTACGGCATGTCAGGCTCTGATGCGAATGAAACACAGCTCAAAATTGTGCGTTACTACAACAACGTGCTGGGGCGTCCGCAGAAGAAAAAAGTGATCTCGCGTATGCGTGGTTACCACGGTTCTGGTATCGCCTCTGGTTCGCTAACCGGTCTTAAAGCATTCCACGACCATTTTGACCTGCCAATCGAAACCATTCGCCACACTGAAGCACCGCACTACTATCTGCGCGCGGCAGAGCAGCACGGTATGACAGAGCTTGAGTTTTCTGCCTACTGTGCCGAGAAACTAGAGGCAATGATTCTGGAAGAAGGCCCTGACACCGTCGCAGCATTTATCGGTGAGCCAGTGCTGGGTACCGGTGGTATCGTACCGCCGCCAGAAGGCTATTGGGATGCGATTCAAGCAGTGCTGAACAAGTATGACGTGTTATTGATAGCTGACGAGGTCGTGTGTGGCTTTGGCCGTACCGGCTCAGACTTCGGTAGCCACCATTACAACATGAAGCCTGATTTGGTTACCATCGCGAAAGGGCTTACCAGTGCTTACCAGCCGCTTTCTGGCGTGATTGTTGGCGACAAAGTATGGAAAGTGCTTGAGCAGGGGACTGGTGAGTTTGGTCCCATCGGCCATGGCTGGACCTATTCAGGTCATGCACTAGGCTGTGCCGCTGGCCTTGCCAACTTGGATATTATCGAGCGCGAAAATCTAGTTGGTAACGCTGCTGAAACTGGCGGCTACTTCCAGCAGCAGCTGAAGGCCACTTTTGAGGGCCACCCGTTACTTGGCGACGTGCGCGGCGTTGGTCTAATGGCCGCTCTAGAGTTCTCACCAGACGCCAAACAGCGCCTGCATTTCGACCCGGCGTTGAAAGTTGGCCCGCGTGTTGCCGCAGCGGCAATGGAAGAAAACCTGATCGCTCGTGCGATGCCACAAGGTGATATTCTGGGCTTTGCGCCGCCACTGACTATTAACCGTGGTGAAGTTGACGAAATGATTGGTCGCGCCAAGCGTGCCATTGATCGCGTGACTGATGAGCTTGTACGTTCCGGTGATCTTAAAACTGGTGAGCAAGAAGCGGCCTTTACGATTTAATAGCGCTTAAAGCTGTCCAAACGCCGCTGCCTATATCGCAGCGGCGTTTTTGTTTTTGAGCAGGGCGGCTATGCTAAATGCAGGAGATCAATTATCTCCCACCCTTATCCGGTCCATCAGGCTAGGAGTTATCATGCAAACGGTACTTGCTTTTGATGTATACGGAACGCTCATTGATACCCAAGGGGTAACGGTTGAGCTAGAACACCGCCTAAGTGATGCCGCCAAAGCTGGGGATTTTGCTAAGCGCTGGCGGGAAAAACAGCTTGAATACAGCTTTCGCCATGGTTTGATGGGGGCCTACGTGCCGTTTTCGGAGTGTATCCGGGAGGCATTAGTGTTCACTGATCGTGCGATGCAAAGCGGTCTTTCTGATAACGACCATGACCACTTAATGGCGGTTTATGCGGAGTTGCCTGCATTCCCAGATGTGCTGCCTGCCCTAGATCAACTTCGCGATGCCGGAATTCGCTGCGTGGCATTTTCTAACGGCACTCAAGAAGCCGTCACTAAGCTACTGGCCCGCGCAGGTGTGGAAAACCACATGGATACGGTGGTAAGTGTTGATGACGTTAAGCGCTTTAAACCTGATCCTGCGGTATACGCTTACTTACGAACACGCTTAGAAGCACGCCCAGAGCATACCTGGCTGATTTCCAGCAATCCTTTTGATGTGATTGGAGCAACGCATGCAGGTTTACATAGTGCCTGGGTGCGCCGCCACTCTGATGCGCCCTTCGACCCCTGGGGAGGCGAGCCGGATATGACAGTGCCTGATTTGGAAGTGTTGGCTGAACGGATGAGTCGTTAGGTTGTTAACCCACATCGACAAGCCGCATAATGATGGCCTTTTAACCGGTTAGGAAGTCAGCATGTCGGAAAAAATATACTGTATCGCCAGCTTTAAGCCCAAAGCTGGCAAAGAAGAAGCGGTATTTAAAGCACTGCAGTCTTTAGAGCCGAACACCCATCGCGAAGATGCGTGTATTCACTACACTGTGACTCGGCAAATCGACAATCCGTTTGCCCAGGGCACCAGCTACCCGATTGTGTTTCATGAAATTTGGGCCAGCCGAGAAGAGTTTGAAGCTCATTGTCAGCGCAAAGAGATACAAGACTTTTTTGCTAAGCACGTTGAGTCTCCCGACGGCGATATTGAAGACGCCAATGTGTGTGTTTATACCGACGAACCGTGGAACTTCGACGCTCCCAAGGTGTAAAAGCGGTAACGGTGTAGCATGAGTAAGCGTTGTACCTAGATGGCGGAGCCAACATGACCGAAAAGAAAATGAACGTCGAAAGCTTTAACCTGGATCATACCAAGGTTAAAGCACCTTACGTGCGTTTGGCCGATATTAAAGAAGGCCAAAATGGCGACCGTATTCACAAGTATGATCTGCGTATTTGTCAGCCCAACAAAGAGCACATGGAGATGCCTGCACTGCACTCCCTTGAGCATCTGATGGCTGAAATGTCGCGTAACCACACCGATAAGGTGGTTGATATCAGCCCGATGGGTTGCCAAACCGGTTTTTATATCGCGATGATTAACCACGACGATTATAACGGCGTGCTAAGCATTATCGAGCAAACGCTCAACGATGTACTGACGGCCACGGAAGTACCTGCCTGTAATGAAATGCAGTGCGGCTGGGCTGCCAGCCATAGCCTGCAAGGTGCCCAAGCGCTAGCTAAAGGCTTGTTGGCTAAGCGCAGTGAGTGGACCGACGTATTTGCTTAAACGGTAAATGAAAGAGCGCAATATCAGCAATACGCCTCCTTACTGGGGGCGTTTTAGTGTTGGGCCAGTAACCACAATGGAAAACGCTTGATAACGTTAAGCATGGGAAAGACATAGAACATCACTGCGCTATCAATCGAGCAGTGATGTTCAAGCAGTTTAAAATACGACGGTTTGATTCAATCAGATTATTGCGTGGCCGAAAAATTCTCGGCAGCTGCTTCTAGTACGGCTAATGCAGACTCGGCGTCTTCAAACCCAAGACCTTCCATACCACCATCAAGGCCTTTGTAATTCGCGAACCAGATATCAACAATCTGGCTAACACCAGGAAACTCACTATCGAGTTGCTGCATGCTTTCAATATGGGCAAACGGAGAATCCTGGGTAAGTACCGCCACCAGTTTGTCGTCTTGCTCACCGTCATCTAACATTTTTAAAACGCCAATAACACGTACATCTACGACTTCACCACGCGGTAACGCTTGGCCTAAGACGATGACATCGAGTGGGTCGCCGTCACCGCCTAGTTCTTTAGGCAGGGCAGTACCAGGGATAGCGCCATAATTGCCGGGATAACCCAGGTAATTTACAACGCGCGGCTCGCCGTCTTTATATTCCCAATAAACCGCGTTCGGGTCTTCTTTGCTAACTTCCCATTTGGCAGATGTGCCTGTGGGTATTTCGATAATGGCGTTGGCATAACCATTGCTATTAATGGCATCCATCGCCATTAAATCGACATCACCGACAATGGTGAAATCATCTTTTAGGGTCATGGCTGAGGTATAGGGCGTTGTTTCAGAAAAGGCTAGATTGCCTAATGACTCAGCATGCGCCGTAGACGTTAACATCGAGATGCTTATCACACCTGCAAGCAGTAGTTTGTTATGCATGACCATTCCCGTAAGCAATTTAATTCAGTCAACTTTATCAGGGGGGAGTGACGAATTAGTGACAGGGAATTGATGATCAAGCGGGGTCTATCGTTAGCAGTAGCCGCTTTTGACCTGCCTCCAAAGAGGGACTGCGGTGCACTAAGCCATGCTTTTCACAGCCTTCCCAACCGCTGCCTTTTAGTAACGCGATATCACCGGGCTGCAAACGCTGAATGGCGGCTGGGTCGTTGATAATGTCTGGGCGATCAGGCGTTGGCGCACCTAGCCCCGCGCGATTAATCGCATTTTCAGGTAACCATTCACTACCTGGGCCGACGTAGGTGGTCACTAAACGTACCGGCAAGTTGTCGCAGTGAAAACGTGGGCACATCGCTGCTGTTAATAAGCGTAGGCGAATGCCCACGGTATCGGTATCAAACAGGAACGCGATGGCTTCAGCAACGGTTGCGACATCGTTAACCAGCGCCTCTCCCGCTGAGGGCTCTGGGAGCTTGCGCCGTAAGTCATTTTTGAAGTCATCTGTCGGGCTGCCAAGCCATGCATACTGCCAATCTCGCGATGTCTGGCTCTGTGCGTTTGCGCTAAGCGCTACATCGGCGGGCAGAGAGCGCTGCAGAATAGCGATGTTAATCTGCTCTTCAAATATACGTGGCAGTACGCTGATGTCGGTATCCAGTGCGGCGTGTTGCGGTAACACCCAAGATGCTGCTTGATGAAAGGGTGGGGTTGGCATTTAGGTCTCCTATTACGCTGTAGCAGTGCATCGCATTGAGAAAGGTTAGGTCGCGGAGCTATATTTGTTATGTTATAACGTTTTTATCAATAGGAGGCCATACATTGCAACCCGATATCACTCAGTTAGTAACTGCTAGAACAGACAGTGGTGCTGAATTCCCAGATGTAAAAAAAGCTGAGGAGGCTTTGCTGCTGGCTTCACCAGAAGACGAGTATATGAATGCCGCGCAGCTTGCATTTTTTCGCCAACGGCTTTTAAACGAGCGAGCCGAGCTTGAAGCACATTTAAACGAAGTGAAAATGGCTATCGCCTCCCATGAGCGAGATAGTGACGAGGCTGACCAAGCTTCTTTTGAGGAGGAACTGCGGTTGGCGCTTCGCCAAGCTGATCGCGAAAGCAGGTTGATCACTAATATTGATGCGGCTCTTAAACGTATTGAAAGTGGGGACTACGGTTTTTGCGAGGAAACCGGTGAGCCAATTGGTCTTCAACGACTACTTTTTAGGCCAACGGCGAAGCTAAGCATTGAAGCGAAAGAGCGTCAGGAGCGTAAAGAGCACCATTTCCGTAAGGCTCGGGGGGAGTGATGCAGTTCTCAACACTGACGCCGGTTAACGTACTGACCGGCTTTTTAGGGAGCGGTAAGACAACGTTGCTCAATCGCTGGGTACGCCAAGCGTCAATGCAAAACACGCTGATCGTAATTAATGAGTTTGGTGATATTGGACTTGATCATCAGCTGATTACCCAGAGTGATGAGCAAGCGGTGGTGGAGATGAGCAGCGGCTGTTTGTGCTGCACATTGAGGGGAGACTTAAGCCGCACGTTAAAGCAGGCTATCGACTCGCTGTTGGCAGAGGGAAAGCCAGCACCTTCCCGTGTTGTTATTGAAACCACAGGACTGGCTGATCCCGCCCCTATTTTACAGCTGCTAATGACCGATCACTGGCTTGCCCATCGTTTTCAATTAGATAGCGTAGTGTGCTGTGTTGATGCCGCGAACGGCGAGGCAACGTTGCAGGCGCATCGCGAGTCACAGCGCCAGATAGCGATAGCTGACCGATTACTTATCACCAAAACTGACTTAGTCGACGAAGTTCGCCTAACACCACTGGCTAACCAGCTCGCGTCCATCAACCCCGCCGCAGAGCAGTGGCAGGTGGTGAACGGTAATCTTTCGCCCGAGCTATTGGTAGGTGCAGGGCTTTTTCGTCGGGATTCTCAACGATACCAGGTAGAGCAGTGGCTTAAATCAGCACGTTATAGCGTTATCCATGCTGAAGACGTTAAGCACGAGGAGAAGCAGCAGGGCGGCAGTAGCGCTGATGCTGTACCGCCTTCTAGCCAACCAACGCTGACTCGTCATGGCGAGAATATCAATGCGTTTTGTTTTTGTGTTGAGGCGCTAATTACCCCAGACGCTTTAGAAAATTGGCTGGATCTATTGATGTCGCTGATGGGGGAAAAGATGCTTCGTATCAAAGCGATTGTGCATCTTACCGATCGTGATGAGCCACTCGCGCTGCACGGTGTCCAGCACATTTTTCACCCGCCAACGCCTCTGCCTATGCAGTGTGTTAACGACCGTATTTCTCGGTTTGTCTTCATTACTCAAAATGTCGCGCCCGCCACTGTGGCTCAGCTTTACCGTTTTTTCACACCCACTAGCACTGCGACGACCTTATCAACTGATCCAACAGCTAACTCACCAACCAACTTATCAACTAACTCACCAGCTAACTCACCAGCTAACTCACCAACTAACGAGGCGATTTAATGACGGCTTTTACTTTACCCGATATTGCCCAGCAACCTGCGCGTTTACCGGGTACGCTTTCCTGGGTTGGTATGGAGGGCATTGCCTTGCCAGTAAAACTGGCAGGGTGCCAAGTGAATGCCAATGTATCAGCGGGCGTTAGCCTTGAAGAAGCCGATGCTCGTGGTATCCATATGTCTCGGCTGTATACCGCATTAGATGCATTAGAGCATCAACCGCTAACCACTACGTTAATTCATCGTGTTCTTGCGGCCTTTTTAGAGAGTCACCAAGCATTATCAGAAAACGCTTATCTATCGTTTAGTGGAGACGCATTACTCAAACGCGACGCGCTTATCAGCCCTTTGTCAGGATGGAAAAGCTATCCGTTTACGCTGCGCAGCCAGCTCACACCGTCAGGTTTCAAGGTAGAGCTAGACGTATCCGTTGGTTACTCCTCAACATGCCCCTGCTCAGCGGCATTAGCGAGACAGCTAATTCAGCAAGCGTTTAGCGAAGATTTTGAAGAGATTCCCTTAACCAAGCAGACCGTACTGGCATGGTTAGGTAGCGAGGAAGGGGTGCTTGCTACTCCTCATAGCCAGCGCAGTGTTGCCCACTGCTCCATACGGTTGGCAGGAAACGACGTCATTCCGCTTGCCGATCTTATTGAGCGTATTGAGAACGCCCTGGGTACAGCGTTACAGACAGCTGTTAAACGTATTGATGAGCAAGCGTTTGCGCTCGCCAATGGCCAAAATCTGATGTTCTGTGAAGATGCCGCCAAACGTCTGGACGGAGCGCTTAGAAAGATGGCTGATATTTCAGGGTTCCAACTAAAAGTAGTGCACGCAGAAAGTTTGCATGCCCACGATGCAGTGGCAAGAAGCGAATGGCAGTGGTGAGAAATGTCCATGAGAAATGTTGTTTGCTGGCTGTAAGAGAATAAACATGTGTTTATGCATTGACACCAAGCATGCGTGGCCTTATATACCTCTCATCACCCATCACTATGAGCTCCCATGTTCCTTCTCATCACGATTGCTACCTTTTCAATCGCGTTCTCTTTTCTGTGCTCCATCCTTGAAGCAGCGTTGCTGTCTATTACGCCAAGCTATATCGCCAAGCAAAAAGAAGATAACCCCAAGCTTCATGCCGCGCTGACGAAGCTAAAAACCAATATCGATCGGCCGTTGGCGGCGATTTTAACCCTTAACACCATCGCGCATACGGTTGGTGCGACGGCGGTGGGGGCGCAGGCCGCGGTCGTGTTTGGCGAAGCCTCTATTGCCATCGTGTCTGCCGTCATGACCATGCTGATTTTAATTCTTTCTGAAATCATACCCAAAACGATTGGCGCTACCTATTGGCGAGGTCTCTCACCGGTGTTGCCGCGGTTACTGAACCCAATGATCATTGGGTTGCTGCCGTTTATCTGGATGTCCGAACAGATTACGCGCCGCTTAGGAAAGTCAGAGCATGATGTGGACTTGCGCGATGAAATAAAAGTGTTGGCGCGGGTAGGGTTAGAAGAGCAAGTATTGGATGCGGATGAGTCGCGCACTATTATTAACATGCTGAATTTGCATGAAATAGTGGTTAATAAAGCGATGACGCCCCGTACTGTCTGTGAAACAGTATTGCCTAACATGACGGTTAAGGAGTTTGACGAGCAGTATGGCAAAATGCCATTCACGCGTTTTCCTGTGATGGACAACGGTGAGCAGGCATTTGGTTATGTGCATAAGGCCGACATGTATCACGCCGATGATGCTAAAACCATGCGTGAGCTGATGCACCCCATTGGTAGTGTCGACGTGTCAAATAATGTCGAGCAGGTGTTTACATCAATGTTGAAGGATCATTTGCATATGCGGGTGGTCTATGATGAACACGGTACCTTTGTGGGGCTTATCACTCTGGAAGACATTATTGAGACGATATTAGGTCAAGATATTGTCGATGAAACTGACAGCGTGGCTAACTTGCGCCACTATGCGAAACAGCGCTGGGTAAAGCGCATCAAGCGGGAAGAGAAAGACATCACATCGCAGGATTGATCACAGCCGATGTTGCAATGCTATAGCGCGAAACGTTCTATAGTGAAGGCGTTGAAAGTCATATAAGGTATTAAGGTCACTTGACCCTAATAAGGAGGAACGATGTCATTACGTATCAATGCGGTAGTGCCTGATTTCGAAGCAGAAACCAGCCAAGGCCCGATTCACTTTCATGACTGGATCGGCGATAGCTGGGCGATCCTCTTTTCTCACCCCAAAGATTTTACGCCGGTCTGCACCACTGAATTCGGTGCAGTGGCAACGCTGAGCCCCGAATGGGAAAAGCGCGGCACCAAAGTCATTGGCGTTTCTGTGGATGGCGTTGAAGACCACAAACGCTGGGCAAGCGATATCGAGAAAGTTTGTGGCAATTCGGTAGGCTTTCCCATTATTGCCGATGAAGGCCTAAAGGTTTCCAAGCTGTTCGATATGCTGCCAGAAGATGCTTATCTGCCAGATGGCCGCACTCCCGCTGATAGTGCAACGGTACGCTCGGTGTTCATTATCGGGCCGGATAAGCAGCTGAAACTATCGATGACCTACCCGATGACGGTTGGCCGTAATTTCGCAGAAATCCTGCGTGCGCTGGATGCACTGCAAGCCACGGCAAAACATGGTGTTGCAACGCCTGCTGACTGGACAGTTGGTCAGGACGTTATTATTCCGCCGAGCGTGTCTGATGAAGATGCCAAGCAGAAATTCGGTGAATTTGACGCTGTTCTGCCGTACCTGCGTAAAACGAAACTGCGCTAATAAGTTAACGCTACTGCGTTTTAAGACCGAAAACTCGCCATGCTTATGGCGAGTTTTCTTATTATGCAGATGCTAAAGAGAGAGTCGTTCGATGGAGTGAGAAACATTCTGCGCACCTTGCAAAATTTCGCTCACAATTGACTCTATTTCTTTAACACTCGTTTGACTGCTTTCACCTTGCTTGACCACTTGCTGCATTGCCTGGGTGGTGCGGGCAACAAGTGCATTATTTTCTTTTAGAACCCGAGCGATTTCGCTCACCGCTGCGCTTGATCCTTTGGCTAATTGGCGTACCTCATTTGCTACAACAGCAAATCCACGGCCCTGTTCACCTGCTCTTGCTGCTTCTACCGCGGCATTTAATGAAAGTAAGTTTGTTTGGCTGGCAATTTGCGCGATTGATGCAGTGATTTTGTTAATCTGTTCTGCTTGTTGGTTTAGTGCAGTGATTAGTTGCTGTGCTTCGTTGAGCGTATGGGCGGCATGCTGTGAGTCAGCAAGTACCGTTTGCAAGTGGGTTAATCCATTTTGAGCAATTCGCTCGGTTTGGCTAGATGACGCTTGGGCGTTGCTGACAGTGGCTTTAGCCGCTTCGGTTGCCAGCATTGCTTGAGTAATATCGGTAGCAAACTTAACGATCTTTACCACCTTACCCTTGTCATCAAAGATAGGATTATAAGTAGCTTCCAGCCAAACGGTGCCTCCTTGGGCGTTTAGGCGTAAGAACTTACCCTGCTTATACTCTCCTTGGCTTAAGCGCTGCCAGAAATCTGGGTGTTCTCGGTAAAAATCATTATTGCAGAACAGTCGATGATGTTCGCCACGAAGCTTGTGCAGTGGATACCCCATTACTTGTTCAAAATTAGGGTTGGCATCCAGAATGAAGCCGTCAGTTGTGAATTCAATGACTGCCATTGAGCTATCTAGGGCTTGAAGAATGAAGCGCTCGCTAGCGGCGTTTTGGTGCTCCTTGGTCACGTCATTGGCTACTTTAAAAATCTGTACAACCTTGCCACGACGGTTCTTGATCGGTAGATAGGTGGCTTCAAGCCATACCTCTTCGCCAAGCGCGTTCATGCGCCGAAAACGCCCCTGCTGGCTTTCACCTGCTGCAAGTGATTTCCAAAAATTATCATATTGCGGGTTAGACGTTTCTTCAGGAAAACAAAAAATACGGTGATGCTGCCCCTTAATGTCAGCTAATGAGTAACCCATAGAGGCTAAAAACGGCTCACTAGCCTCTTGGATAATGCCTTCCGATGAAAAATAGATACAAGCAGTATGTTGGGCTAGGGCGCTACGTAAGGCGTCAGAAGCGAAATATGCGAGCATTGGTAGTCCCTTAAATCTAGTCTGTTGTCATCTGAGAATAGCATGATAGTAGATCAGATCTTAATAAAAGGCACTCTGTTTGTAATGGTTTTGTATAAATAAATAGTATGCTAGCCTCGCCTAGCTATTGGGGACATATCGGGGGAGTGCTAAGGCTAGAAAAGCCTAGTTGGGTAAACCAAGCGGTGGCGCTGCCGCCTGTATTGTCACCATCGCTCATTAAGGCGATACCGTTGACTTGGCTAGGAGCGCTGCCAAAAAGAGCTTGGTAGTCCGCACGGACATCGCGTACTTCTGCCACCCATTCCCCAACGACGCTATTGCCACTTTGCAGCGCTATCAGCTGTGCTCGGTCAGTAAAGGCATTTGGCCATGACGCACCCTGGGGCTGGGTTGAGGCCCATACGTAATTAACCGATTCGATCTGCCAGGGAAGAATGCCTGTTTTGCGAGCTACGTAAATCCTTGCAGGATAGTCGTCGCCCGCTTTCGTTGTTTCATCAACGCCCGGATAGGTTGAGTCCACTTGCCAGCACCAGTGAAGATAGGGCGTTGCATTTAAATCAATATCGCGTTCCAGGTAGCGTGCAGAGGCCTGGCCCTGAGTATTGGCTTCAAGCACTCGCTGGCCTGATTTCTCAACAATGGAATAGTGTGTTTCGCCTTCGAAGCTACGGGTAGGCCAGGTCATGATTTGATTGGGGGTGAAATGTATCTCTTGCCCGCTAGCGGTTGTGAGCAACAACGGGCTAAGAAACAGGCTCGCTAGTGCTGTTGCTTTGGTGGGGAAAGCGCTAGCGAGGCTCATAATGGCCACCGCTGTCTTTTGAGCTTTTTGGTATTGCAGGGTGGTGATCAGCTAGTTTGTGAAGCAGGTCAAATTGGCGGGCACAGGTGCGGCAGGCGCTACACATCGAGAGATGTAGGCGTAGTGCGGTACGTTCGCGGAAAGTGAGCGTTCTATCTTGCTTAAGTGACATCAAACGCGTTGCTTCACGGCACATTAGCATCTTTATTGGCTCCTACTGAATCCAGCCGTTATCCAAACACGCCCTTAACCTTAACCGTGCTCGGTGTAAGATAACCCAGCAGTTAGTTTCTGTTATGTCGAGTTCCTTACAAATATCCTGTGTCGATAGCCCCATTAGCTCTCGTAAGGTAAATACCCGCGCGATACTGTCGGGTAGTGCTATTAGACAGGCATCGAACACTTGCCAGAAGCGCTGGTTCTCTAAAATATGCTCAGGTTCTCCCCAGTCGTGCGGGCGGGCGCTGGGCTGCCAATGCCCATTTGATTTGAATAGCCGGTCTAACGTGTCCTCGTCGATTGGGTCATTTAGCGGCTGCCAGCGACCCTGTTTTTTCTGCTGGCGTAGATGGTCAAGTATCTTAAATTTCAAGATGCCGAATACCCAGGTTTCAAACTCTGAGCGTCCTTCAAATGAATTGGTTTTTTCAAACGCGGTGAGTAACGTTTCCTGAACGGCATCTTCAGCGGCAGCACTCTCCATAAGCTGCAAGCGTGCAAAGGCAAGCAGGCGGGGGCGTATATGACTGAAATGCTCGGCAGCTTGCTGTGAGGAGATAGGCAATGTGAGTTTCCCTAAGCTAAGAAACGTTAGACTTAAAGCTCAAGGATCCCATCACCGCGTAAGATGCGGTGCGGTGACGGGAGAAGCACCTAAACAGTTAAGCCGTTAAATGCTCTACGAGCGCTTGGGCAAATGTATCGGTTGTGCCGGTGCCACCCATGTCGGGTGTCACCATATCGCGGCGTGTTTCCAGCACCGCGCGAATTCCGTGACGAATAGCGTCGCCTTTTTCGTTCATGCCTAAGTGGTCAAGCATTTGGGCGGCTGCTAGCAGCAGGGCGCAAGGGTTGGCGATTTTTTGTCCGGCAATATCCGGTGCTGAACCATGAACTGCTTCAAAAATAGCAGCCTTTTCGCCAATGTTAGCACCGGGCGCCAGGCCTAATCCGCCAACTAGCCCAGCACATAGGTCAGAAAGAATGTCGCCAAACAGGTTGGTGGTGACAACGACATCGAACTGGTGCGGATTCATTACCAGCTGCATGCAGGCGTTATCTACAATCATTTCCTGGAATTCGATCTCGGGATACTCTTTGGCGACTTCCCGAGCGACATCCAAAAACAGGCCAGAGCTGGTTTTAATGATGTTAGCTTTATGTACAGCGGTGACTTTTTTACGACCGTTATTTTTTGCTAACTCAAACGCATAGCGCACAATGCGTTCGGAGCCCTGGCGGGTAACCTTGATGACTGAAATGCCTGTATTGCCATCGTCAATCATCTCTTGGCCATCAGAGAGATAGGCCCCTTCGGTGTTTTCCCGCACGGTAATCATATCGATATCGTTGTAACGCGAACGCGTGCCGGGGAAGCTAATCGCAGGGCGCACGTTGGCGTACAAGTCAAAATGACGACGTAGCTGCACGTTGATGGAGGAGAAACCCTTGCCAATAGGGGTGGTCAGCGGGCCTTTCAGGGCAATACCGTACTTCTCGATGGCATCAAGCGATTCTTGAGGAATCAGCGTACCGTGTTTTTCAAGCGCCGCCAGGCCAGCATCAATAAACTCATAATTTAGGCCACACTCCAGCGCATCAAGTACGCGCAGGGTGGCATCCATAATTTCTGGGCCGATACCGTCGCCTTTAATCACCGCAATTGACTGACTCATCATCTATTTCTCCTCTTTGGCGGGCATATTCGGCACGTGACTATGTGTGCCGCATCAACATAAAACGTTGGCCATTGTCATCGTTTCTGGTGGCGCAATGGTACGCCACAATCAGTCGCGAGGTCACCCTGCCTAAGTAGAGGTGGGGCCTGTCAGCGCGTATTACAGTGTGGGCTACGAAAACGGCGTGAGATGCAATGCGGCTGTGGTGCTGTTAGAATACGGCGCTTTGTCGCACCTTGCTTATTGCAACCGTACAGAATATTACTTATGACTGCTTTTACTCGCATCTTTTCTGGGCTGATGACTCCGCCCTAAGTAATTCCCTCCTTTATATAAGCGCGTGACGCCTATCGCGTTATGTCGGCGCTTGTGCATCCTATGGCCGTTCATTGGCTGTTTATGCTGCCCCCGTATCTTTGTGATGCAGCACTGTTTTGACAACCTATTCGCTTAATTGCGCGTTCTCGTTTCACCTCGGTGTGGCGGTAGTGCGTAGTGTTTCACCTTCAACTATGGACTCCCTGAATGGCACTTTTCAGTAAGCAAGAGTGGTTCTCTAACATCAAAGGCGACACGCTCTCAGGCATCGTTGTTGCCCTAGCGCTAATTCCTGAAGCGATTGCGTTTTCGATTATTGCGGGCGTTGACCCCAAAGTGGGCCTGTACGCCTCGTTTTGTATCGCGGTAGTGATCGCCTTTACTGGTGGCCGCCCAGGTATGATTTCAGCAGCTACCGGTGCGATGGCGCTACTGATGGTTACGTTAGTGCGCGAACATGGCCTGGAGTACTTACTGGCGGCCACGCTATTGACTGGGGTATTACAGATTATCGCAGGCTACTTAAAACTTGCAGAGCTGATGCGTTTTGTATCCCGTTCGGTGGTCACCGGGTTTGTGAATGCGCTAGCGATATTAATCTTCATGGCGCAACTGCCTGAGCTAACGAATGTGACGTGGCATGTGTATGCCATGACGGTAGCAGGCTTGGGTATTATCTATCTCTTCCCGTACTTACCGACGATTGGAAAGTCGGTTCCTTCTCCTCTGGTATGCATTGTGGTGCTTACCGGGGTGTATATGGTAAGCGGCATGGATATACGCACGGTAGGTGATATGGGCGAACTGCCCGATACACTGCCAATGTTCTTATGGCCTAGCGTGCCACTTAATTTAGAAACGCTAACGATCATCTTTCCCTACGCCATCATGCTGGCGGTGGTAGGCCTTCTTGAGTCTATGATGACAGCCACCATTGTTGATGACTTGACGGATACACCCAGCGATAAAAACCGTGAGTGTAAAGGCCAGGGTATCGCTAATATTGGATCGGGCTTATTGGGCGGTATGGCAGGCTGTGCAATGATTGGTCAGTCAGTCATCAACATCAAGTCCGGTGGCAGGACTCGGCTCTCAACGCTTATCGCGGGTGTCGTTCTGTTGCTGATGGTGGTCTTTCTAGCTGATTGGGTCTCGCAGATACCCATGGCTGCGCTAGTGGCAGTAATGATCATGGTATCGATTGGCACCTTTAGCTGGGAGTCGATTCGCGACCTTAAAAAACATCCGATGAGTACCAATATCGTTATGCTAGCCACCGTAGCGGTGACTGTTGGGACGCACAATTTAGCGATTGGTGTTTTTGTTGGTGTACTGCTTGCCGCCATGTTCTTTGCTAATAAGGTCGGCAACATCATGTATATCGGCTCGCAAGAAGTAGAGCCCGGTAAAGAGCGTGAATACCAAGTGGTTGGCCAAGTGTTCTTTGCCTCTTCTGAGCGGTTTATTGCGGCCTTCGATTTTAAAGAGAGCATCGATAAAGTCACCATCAACCTTTCCCGTGCCCACTTCTGGGATATTACTGCTGTCCAAGCCCTGGACCGCGTGGTGATCAAGTTCCGTCGTGAAGGTACTGAGGTGGAACTGGTAGGCTTGAGTGAAGCCAGTGCCACTGTCGTAGATCGTTACGCGGTGCACAACGACCCCGAAGCGGTTGAGAAGCTAATGGGCGGCCATTAACCACAGCAGCGTAGTTACGCGGTAGCCAAATTCCGATACTGATATTGCGTTAATCAATACGTACGCTTTAACGCCGGTCACCATGCTAAGGGGCCGGCGTTTTTTATAGCTGGCTCGGAATTAGCTTACTGGGCACCCAGCGTATCAACGCTACCATGCCAAATAACTCCACTAACGATTGAAAAACAATAACGACTACCGCAGCTTGCCAGCCATTGGGCAGGGTAAGCGCAATGGGTAGCATGACAAACGAATTGCGCGTGCCAAAACTAAAGGCAAGTGTTCGGGCGCTGGCAGGCGGTAGTTTGAATAGACTGCCTAACGTTTTACCCAACAACCCAGCGATGACTAAAAAGCCGATAAAGATAAACACAACTTGCCACAGCACATGGCTAAGCCCTAGCACGCTATTCACCTGCGAAGCGGCAATGATGAACACCACCAGTGCTAGCAGCGGCACTGGTAAATAAATGAGACAACTCACAGAGCGTTTGATAGCTGAAGATCGCTTGGCGGCAAGTTCCGTTAGCCATGCCAAACTCAAGGGCAGCAGGATCAGTCCAGCAAACGCGCTGAGTAGGTCGGTAGAAAAAGTTAGCTGAAACCACTCGCCGCCTAAAAATAACCACAGATAAACGGGCAATGCGGCCATTTGGATGAGCAGCAGCAGTGGCGTTGCCGCAACAGCCCGGGCGGCATCGCCTTTGCCTAAGTGCGTGAAGGTAATAAACCAATCGGTGCAGGGCATCAGTAGTACTAGCAAGACACCCGCTATCACCGGTGGGGAAAGCGGGAGCCCCAATACAGAAACTCCTAGCACTAATAACCCAAGTAACGTAGGGATAATTATAAAGTTGCCAATTAGCAGCGCTGCCATAAAGTGTTTATCGGTAACGCTTTGCTTGATATGTAATAGCGGTATTTGCGTAAAAGTGGCGTATAGCAGTATGCCGAGTAGCGGCCATAACAGCTGTTCAAGCGATGATGCTAGTAAGGGAGCTATCAGGCCCATCATAAGCCCTAGGCAGATAAACCCCAGGTATACCCATGACTGCTGCCGCTCTAACTGCTCGCGCATAAAATACCTATATTTCAATGAGCATGAGGTTAATTAGCAATAAGATTTACGAGCTGAACTTAAGACTGACTTTACCGGTTAGACGAACGAGCAAGCGCTATGCGTTCTCCTAGCCAGGCCGCCAGTAACCAAAGCGGTAGGCTGATGAGCACATAAAGCAGCGCTAGCCCAGAAAGCCCTTGTTGAATAAGGTGCAAAGTTTCCAAGCTAAAGAGTGAGAACGTGGTAAAGCCACCACAAAAGCCGGCCACTAACAGCGGCTGCCAGTGCGCAAGCTTGCCGTTAGGAAAGCGTGAGGCGGTAGCGGCAATCCAGCCGATAATGCCAGAACCCAACACGTTAACCAGCAGCGTGGCCCAAGGGAAGTGGCCGCCAAATGCTGCCAAAGATACGAGAGATACCCCGTAACGAAGGGCGCTGCCAAGCCCGCTACCTATTCCGACGGCTAGGTAGGCTTGCCAGCTCATAGCAGCAACTCCTTAGCTAACAGCCAACCGAACATGGCCATCACTATGCCGAGCACTATGGTTGCGGCAATATTTAAAGCGGCACGCAGCGCTTGGCCGCTTTGCCACAGCTCAATAGTTTGTAAGCTGAATGACGAAACGGTGGTGTAGCCACCTAGCAAGCCTGCAACAGCAAAGAGCCACACTGGCTGTACGGTTGGCACTCCGTAATAACCAAGCAGCCCGCCCGCTATAAACGCTCCGCTGGCATTCACTAGCAGGGTACCCCAGGGGAAGGCTTTGCCCAGCAGATGGGCGATCAGATTAGAAACGGCATAGCGCCCTATGCCGCCCAATGCGCCGCCAAGTGCTACCAGCAGTATGCTCGCGATACCATTCCCCATCGTGACTCCTTAACTGGCCGCGTTGATAGGCAGCTAAGTGTACCACCCAGGCTATAACGATAGGGGGATCAGAAAGAACGCGTTAAGGTGTCGCTGATCAATAAGTTCGTGTAAAAAAGAATGAGAATAATAAAAACCTTAACGCACCCGCTCAAGGAGTCGCTTTTATGTCTGATCGTGTGTTCGCCGCTATTGATGGATCTCAATATTCAGAAAGTATCTGTGATTATGCTGTCTGGGCCGCCCAAGCGCTTGATGCGCCATTAAGCTTTATTCATACCCTGGATAACCACTCCCAAGTGGCGGAGCCTGACCTAACCGGTAATTTAGGTTTAGGAACCCGAGAGCATTTGCTTGAAAAGCTTTCGGATATTGAAGAGCAGCGCGCGAAAGTTGCCCGTGAGCAGGGGGGCTATATGCTCGATGCGGCAAAAGCACGTGCAATGGCAGCCGGTATTGCGGATCCACTCTGCCTTCAGCGTAACGGCACGTTGGTAGAGACCCTGGTTGAGAATGAAAAGGAGATGCGCCTGCTAGTATTAGGCAAGCGTGGTGAAACTGCGCATCAAGCCAGTGGCCATCTAGGCTCTAACCTTGAACGCGTCGTGCGTGAGCTGCATCGCCCACTATTGATGGTGCCTAAGCAGTTTACACAGCCGAAAAACGTGATGATGGCGTTTGATGGCAGCAAAACAGCTCGCAAAGGCATTGAGATGCTGGCCAAAAGCCCGCTCTTTGAAGGTGCTGCCTGCCATGTCGTGATTGTGGGCGCTGAGACGGCAGAAAACCGATCGCAGCTTGAGTGGGCAATCGATCTCCTTGAATCTGCAGGCCACCACGCTGCAGGCGCAATTCGCGCTGGCGAAGTGGAAGAAACCTTGCGTGCTTACAAGCAGGAGCACGGTATTGACCTGCTGGTCATGGGGGCCTACGGCCATTCGCGTATTCGTCACTTGTTAGTGGGCAGCACGACGACCACCATGCTGCGTAATGCCCATTTGCCGGTGCTTATTCTGCGTTAAGGTCTCTAGGAGACGCAGGTGAGTCACCCTGACGTAGAGACAGCCGCGATAAGCCAGAAGCTGTGAGCGCTAGAGGTTTCTTTGCGAGAGGAGAGTATTGAAAGCGCCTCTTCAAGAGAGACGGTGGTGCTTGATCAAACGTCGGTAGGGCGGCTGTCACGGATGGATGCGCTGCGAGGTCAAGCCATGGCAAAGGGCAAAGGCAGAAGAGCAGCGCCGCCAAATGAAGCTTAAGTGTACTGGCGGCGCTTTGCAGCGAATTGAGCAAGAGACTTTGGCGAGTGTATCGAGTGTGGCGAATGGATGGGTGCCAAACGCCTCACCGGAGACCCGTTAGTGCTGAAATGAATCGAGTGTGCTGAGTAAGCGCTCAGGCCTCAATAGCAGCGTCTTTTTGCTGATGCTGCTTGGTAGCTTGTGCCATATTAATGCCCGACAGTAGCGCTTTCAGCGATGCGCTAACGGTGTCACTATCTTCCGCCACGGCGCAAAGTCGCTGGCCATCAATATTCAGCTGCACAAAGGCAATTGCATTGGCTTCGCTGTCGCCACCCAATGAGTGCTCACTATAGTCAATAATGGCTACATTGCTACCCGAATGCTGCTTCCAGGCATCAGTGAAGGCTGACATGGCACCGTTGCCAGTGCCTGACAAACGCAGCGTCTCGGCGCCTTGCCAAAGGGTTATTTCAATGCCTTCGTGTTGACCTTTTGATAGCCGGTAATCGGCCAATGCCAGCGGCGCATCCTGAGTAAAGTTATCAAACATTACTTGGCGAATAATTTCGCTAGAAAGCTCACCATTGCGACGCTCGCTCTCTTGCTGCACGTAAGGAGCAAGTGCCAGCATCATCCAGCGCGGTAAATTAATGCCATAGTCTCGCTCCAACAAAAAGGCCATGCCGCCTTTACCAGATTGACTATTCACCCGAATAACGGCTTGGTAGTCGCGGCCAATATCGTGCGGGTCAATGGGTAAGTAAGCCACTTGCCAAGGCTCGTCGGGTTTTTGATGCTTGAGAGATTTACGAATAGCATCCTGGTGGCTGCCAGAAAACGCGGTATACACCATCTCGCCAACCCAGGGATGGCGCGGGTGCATAGTAATACCGGTGCATTCATGCACCACCTGGACGATTTCGTCTGGGTTGGAGAGATCCAGTTTTGGATCTATGCCCTGGCTATACAGATTCATTGCCAAGGTAACAATATCCATGTTGCCAGTGCGCTCGCCGTTACCCAGTAGCGTACCTTCGACACGGTCAGCTCCTGCCAATAGTGCCAATTCTGCTGAAGCAACGGCACCACCGCGGTCGTTGTGGGTGTGTACTGAAATAATCACGCTATCGCGACGGCTAATGTGCTGGCAAAAATATTCAATTTGGTCAGCGTGGTGATGCGGCCCCGCGACTTCTACCGTAGTGGGCAAGTTGAGGATGCACTTGTTGTCTGGCGTCGGCTGCCAAACATCCATCACCGCCTCGCAGATGGCCAGTGAGAAATCGATTTCAGTGCTAGAGAAGCTTTCCGGCGAATATTGGAAACGCCAGTCAGCATCGGGGTGTTGGGCAGCATAGGTCTTCACCCAGGTAGCGCCTTGCACGGCAATATCGGTAATGCCATCGCGATCCATCTCAAACACCCGCTCGCGCTGGATGGTAGAGGTGGAGTTATAGAGATGGATAATGGCGCGCTTGACGCCCTCCAACGATGCAAAAGTTTTCTCGATTAAGTGTTCGCGGCACTGAACGAGTACCGCAATAGTGACATCGTCTGGAATTTGGTCTTCTTCAATTAGCCAGCGGACAAAGTCGTAGTCTGGCTGGCTAGCCGAGGGAAAGCCCACCATTACTTCTTTAATACCCACTTTAATAATCTGCTGCCAAAAGCGTTGCTTTTGCTCAACCGTCATCGGCTCTAGTAGCGCCTGGTTGCCATCGCGTAGGTCTTCACTTAGCCAAATTGGCGCTTGCGTTAAGTCGCGGTCAGGCCATTGGCGGTTGAAAGCGGGAACACGCGGAGCAGGGCGGTATTTGCGATGATCAAAAGCAGACATGGTGAGTTTCCTGAAGGCGATAAGTTTAGTTGGGCGGCCGCTTGTGGCGTAAGCCGCGTTAGCAGGTGCCTGGGTAAGACACCGTGTCGGGGCTGCTTGTGACAGTCAATACAGTTTACTGGAAACAAGGCGAAAGTTTATTGCGAAAATGTGGTTTTATTGCCAATAATTGGCAATAAATATCGCATTGTTGTTTTTTGTTGGTAGGAGCTGCTTGTTATGTCTGTCGTGCCGCTTGAACTTGATCGTTTTGATCGCCACATCCTGAATGTGCTGCAGCAGGAGGGGCGGATTAGTAATCAGGAGTTAGCCGAACGCATCGGCCTTTCCCCTTCACCTTGCTTGCGCCGAGTGCGTGCGCTAGAGGAGCATGGCTTAATTACCCAATACCGAGCCGATGTTGATGCGCGTCAGTTGGGCTATCAACTGATGGTGTTGCTGCACATTTCAATGGATCAACATACGCCTGAACGGTTTGATAACTTCGAACGCCATATTCGTAAAATCCCCAATGTGATTGAGTGTTTGATTATCACCGGCCAAGCGGCAGATTTTCAGCTCAAGATACTGGTTCGCGATATGGACGATTATCAGCACCTGCTGCTGCACGTGATCAACCGCATTGAAGGGGTCACCGGAGCCCACACCAGCTTTGTTTTGCGGCGTGTCTTCGAGCATCGTCCTGTGCCTACGGAGCGGGCGTAATTAACAAGGCATAGGCAATAAGACGGTGGCGGTTTACACTGCTTTTTTTGTCCTACCCAGGAGATTGAACCATGACAATTCAACGCCATGATACAAAAGCCCGTATGAGCCGTGCCGTTATTCATCAAGGTGTGGCTTATTTGTGTGGTCAGGTAAGCGGTCCTGAAGCGCGCCACGAAGGAATTAAGGAGCAAACCGAGAGTATGCTGGCGCGGGTTGATGCCTTGTTAAAAGAAATTGGCTCCAGCCGTGAGCAACTGCTGAGTGCGACTATCTATCTTAAAGACGGTAATGATTTTGCTGCAATGAACGAAGTGTGGGATGCCTGGGTACCAGAAGGCTATGCACCGGCACGCACCTGTGTATGCGCGCCGCTGCCGGCTGATGAGTTAAAAGTAGAAATTACCGTTACCACTGCCGTCAGCAGTTAAGGTATCCGTATCAGCGATAGTTGTCTGACTGGTTACTTAGCCGCTTTTTCTATGGGAAAGCGGGTGTCACGCAGGCTGTCTTTGATTTTCTTAAGGTGCGGTAGGAAGTCTTCGCCGCGCCTTAGGGTAACCCCGGTGGCTAAGGCATCAATCAGCGTTAGTTGAATCATCCGCGAGGTCATGGGCATATAGTGGTCGGTGTCCTCGGGGGTGGCGACTTCGAGAGTCGAGGTGCATTCCAAGGAAAGCGGCGAGTTGGGGGCGGTGATTCCCAGTACCACGGCACCTGATTCGCGAGCAACGCGTGCGATATCGACCAGTTCTCTGGTGCGGCCTGTGTACGAGATAATCACCACTACGTCACCGGTATGACAGGCGGCGGCCACCATGCGCTGCATCAGCACATCTACATAGGCCATGACGGGCAAGTTAAAGCGGAAGAATTTGTGTTGGGCATCTTGGGCGACGGCACCTGAGGCACCCAAGCCAAAGAAATGAATCTGTTTTGCTTGAGTAAGATAATCAACCATGCGCTCAACGGCGGCCATATCGACCTCTCGCTGGGCTTCGTCCAGGGCGGCAATCGTCGCGCCAAAAATCTTATGGGTATACTGCGTTGCGGTATCGCCAGGCTCGACAGCGCGCGTCACATAGGGCGTTCCGCCTGCGAGGCTTTGAGCAAGTTTGATTTTAAAATCGGGATAGCCCTTGGCGCCGAAGTTGCGGCAGAACCGATTGACCGTAGGCTCGCTGACGCTAGCCGCTTGGGCAAGGCTGGCAATGCTCAAGCTGGTGGCAATTGCTGGGTCCTCCAGGATGACATTGGCAACTTTGCGTTCTGAGCGGTTTAATTCTTCTAAGCGTTCGCGTAAGCGGTCAAGCAGGTCATGCGCCATCAATAGCCTCCATGGCAATGTTTTTTGCACGTTGGGTGCCCAAATTCGTTGCACCAGGTAAAAAGCGTTGGCTAAAAGAATATCACCACTCGCTTCGGCTAGGGGAATAAACTCCGTCACTAACCGATTGCCTAGCCCCGTTTAGTCTGCGGATAAAGGGGCTTCGGAACCGATGGTAGGCTGTTGTTTATCAGCTTTAGCCAATCCTGAGTAATCTCAATAGCCAGCGCTTATAAGGCGGCCTCACTAGTGCGCTAGAGGCCCGCTTTGATTGATAAAAAATACCTCGTAAATGGCTGAATCGTTCAAAACCATGGCGACCGTGATAAGCCCCCATGCCGCTTTCGCCAACGCCACCAAAGGGCAGCGAGGGAACGGCGTGATGAAGTAGCGTTTCGTTAAATACCAGCGCACCAGAGCGAGTGGTATGGCGCAAGGTTGCCTGAAGTGTTTTGTCGTCGGTAAAGGCATAAAGTGCCAGTGGGTGAGGCCGGGTATTCACAAAGGTAATCGCGTCTTCGATGTTTTTAACGCTGATAAGCGGTAGCGCACGGCCAAAAATTTCCTCTTGCATCAGCTCAAGGTGTTGGGTTGGATCAATAACCAGCGCTGGTGCGTGTTGCCCGGTGTCGATGATGCGGCAGCCGTGATCTCTCGCTTGTGCTATCAGCCGCTCACTGCGCTGCTGATGGTGAGGGCTGACAAAGCCCGTGACCTCTTTATCGCTGGGGCGTTGCTGTTCGATAGCTCGACTGAGCGCCTGAATAAGTGCTTCCAGGTGGTGGCTTTCTACCAGTACATAATCCGGTGCAATGCAGGTCTGGCCAGCATTCATTCCCTTGCCAAATATAATTGAGGCGGCTGCACGATCCAGATCAGCGTCACTCGCCACAATAGCGGGTGATTTACCACCTAGCTCAAGCGTCACTGGGGTTAACTGCTCGGCAGCGGCACGTGCAACTTGGCGGCCCACCGCCGTCGATCCAGTGAAAACCAGATGATCAAAAGGCAGTGCGCTAAACGCTTTTGCTATCTCTGGGCCGCCCTCAACAACGCCTACTTCTTCATCGGTAAAATACTGCGGCACCAGCTTAGCTAGGAGAGCGCTGGTATTAGGAGCGTACTCGCTGGGCTTGATTATAACGCTATTGCCCGCTGCGATAGCGTCAATGGCGGGCATCAGCGCTAAGCTCCAGGGGTAATTCCAGGGCGACATAATACCCACCACGCCCAGAGGCTGAGGAGCGATACGGGCGCGGGCAGGCCATAAACGCCATGGCATGTTGGCAGCGTATGGACGCATCCAGTGCCAGAGGTGTCGCCGTGTATGGCGAATGGCATGCAGCACCGCGTTAATCTCCGCTAAGCGTATTTCTGTCTCACTACGCCTGCCGAAGTCAGTTTGAATGGCCTGGATAATGTCCCGCTGGTGATGCTTCGTCATTCGTGCAAGGCGGGCTAAACGCTCTCGTCGCAACCTTAATGAGGGAAAGGGCGCTTGGCCAGACGCATGACGCTGAGTGTCCAACAGGCGCATTAAATCGCGTTTCATGGCAGCTCCTTGAGTTATTTCTTAATAACAATAGCCGTTTGTGTGGCTACTTGAATACCTCACTCCAAATAGAAGTGACAGCATCAACAAAAGCACAGATAGCTTGGTTGGTGGTAAGGTCACACTTTCACTATTTAAACGATAGGCTTCGGGAGACATCATGCTGTCGCGCTCACTGTCATGCATTACGCTATCCGCTATCGATGATGTGGATGCCGACCGATGGGACGCACTGGTGAGTGGTGAGCAGCCTTTTCTCCGCCACGCGTTTTTGCATGCATTAGAGAGTAGTGGCTCTGTCTGTGAAGCGACCGGATGGGAGCCTTGCCATCTTTGCGTATGGCAAGATAGCCGCTTAGTGGGCGCGTTACCCATGTATCGCAAACACCACTCATACGGTGAGTATGTGTTTGATTGGGGGTGGGCGGATGCACTGGAGCGAGCAGGTGGCCATTATTATCCCAAGGCATTAAGTGCTATTCCGTTTACCCCAGTTCCAGGTACGCGCACCTTAATTGCCAATGATGCTAACGCCGAAGAGGTTCGCGGATTATTAGCAGCGACGTGGCAAACGCACTGTGAAGAGCAAGCGTTATCGAGTTGGCACCTCCTGTTTGCTCAAGATGACGAAGTGGATGCCTGGCAGCGCCAATTTCCAGCGTTAATTGCGCGAGAAGGCGTTCAGTTCCAGTGGCGAGATCGCGACTTTGGTGATTTTGAAGGTTTCCTAGCCAGCCTTACGTCGAAACGTCGCAAAATGATTAAACGCGAGCGTCGCTTGGTCGCTGAGCAAGGTTTTACGCTACGCCGTTTAGAGGGCGAGGCAATTACCCAAGAAGCGATGGCGCATTTCTTTCGCTGCTACACGATCACATACCACGAGCGGGGACGGCCGCCTTACTTAAATGATGTTTTTTTTGAGCGGTTACGTCATGCGATGCCTGAGGCGCTTGTGTTGGTGCAGGCGCTGTTAAATGACCAGCCGGTTGCCGCGGCGCTCTATTTTCGTGGCGATCGCACGCTGTACGGCCGCTATTGGGGGAGTGAAGTGGTTGCCGACTGCCTTCATTTCGAAGTCTGCTACTACCAAGGCATTGAATTCTGCTTGGAAAAGGGGCTCTCTTTGTTTGACCCCGGTACTCAAGGAGAGCATAAACTAGTGCGCGGTTTTGCTCCCCAGCGGGTACGCTCGCTGCACTATCTTGTCCACCCGGGCTTAGCGGCCGGCGTCGCCCAATTCTGTCAAGAAGAGGGAGCCCATATCAGCGCCTATCGTGAGGCGGCGGCCGACGCATTACCGTTTAAATGAAAAGCGCTTCATAAAGCCTGCTAAATAAAGCGTGACTCGCTGGAAATAGCCCATGATGGCATAATGCGCCTCGTTCAGGCCTAAACAAGGGAATGCGGTGATGCATAAATGGCTAATGGGTGCGCTGCTTGCTGTATTGGGACTTCTCCAATACCAACTTTGGCTGGGTAATGGTGGCTGGAAGGATTTGCAGCTAGTAGAAGAGCGCGTTGCTGTTCAAGAGGCTGCCAATGTGCCGATGCGAGAGCGCAATGCTCGGTTGGCGGCTGAAGTTACCGACCTGAAAACCGGCCTGGATGCTATTGAAGAGCGTGCTCGTAGCGACATGGGCATGGTGCGTAGCGATGAGCAGTTTTTTTGGGTACCAGGTGTTGCCATTGAAGCAGAGCTAGTGGGCATCAATGCGGGGCTGGTGACTCAGCCAGGCTTGCCTAGCGAGGGCGCAGACGAATGAGCCATTCGTTGTGGCTAATCGTGCCCGCCGCAGGGCAAGGTAAGCGAATGGGCGCAGATAAGCCTAAGCAGTACCTGTCGCTGGGTGAAAAGCCCATTCTTGCCCATACACTTAGCCGATTACACCAAACTTTCCCCACTGCGCATCTTGTACTGTGCCTGGATAGTGATGATCATTGGTTCAAGCCGGAATGGGTGCCATTTTCCCAGTGGCAGCGAGTGGCGGGTGGCGCGGAGCGAATGGATAGCGTTTTAAATGCGCTGCACGCTATAAAAGCGCCAGAAAACGCGATGGTGATGGTGCATGATGTCGCGCGCCCCTGCATCACATCGTCTGATTTGTGGGCGCTTTATGACGCTGCTCAGCAGCACCCAAGTGGCGCGCTCTTGGCGATGCCGGTTGCTGACACCATGAAACGAGCCAATGCCGAACAATTAAGCGCCGCGACAGAGCCTCGGGATCGGCTGTGGCACGCGTTAACACCTCAAGCTTTTCGTTATGCGCTTTTGCGGCGTGCTCTGGAATACGCTGTCGCTAATCACTGTATGGTCACGGATGAAGCCTCGGCGGTTGAAGCGCTTGGCCTAGCACCCAAGCTGGTTAGTGGGCGCCGTGATAATCTTAAAATCACCCATCCTGATGACCTTGCCCTTGCTGCCGCTATCATGGCGTCGCAAGTAGCCCAATCCTCTGAATCTGAAAGGAGTTGTTAATGCGAATTGGCCACGGATTTGACGTGCACCGATTTGGCGTTGGCGACCATTTGATGATTGGCGGCGTTAAGCTGCCTTTCGAACATGGTTTTGTTGCCCACTCGGATGGCGATGTGTTGCTGCATGCTATCAGTGACGCACTGCTGGGTGCGTGCGCGCTCGGTGATATCGGGCGGCATTTCCCCGACACTGACCCTGCATGGGCTGGCGCAGATAGCCGCCATTTATTGCGCCACGTGGTTCATTTGGTTCACGCCGAGGGTTTTTCGGTGGTTAACTTGGATGCCACGTTAATGGCCCAGGCGCCTAAAATGGCGCCGCATATTGAGGCGATGCGCGCTGTCATCGCTGAAGACTTGGGTATTAGCCTTGGACAGGTCAATGTTAAAGCCACAACGACCGAACGGCTTGGGTTTACCGGACGAGGTGAGGGTATCGCCGCTGAGGCGGTGGTGTTGGTTGAGCATCAAGAGGCATTAAATGCTTAACTTACCCGCTTGGCAGCGCAGCTTAGATGCCGAGTTCGGAGCCCCTAGCCCAGGGTGCTATCGCGTTCAGCCAGAAGATTTTATCGTTGACGAGCAGCTGGACTTTACGCCTGAAAATCACGGTGAGCACTTGTGGTTGCGTCTTGAAAAGCGCCATCAAACCACGTTAGATGTAGTAAAAAGCGTCAGCCGCCTGTGTGGTGTCACACTTCGAGATGTGGGTTACTCCGGGATGAAGGATCGTGTCGCAGTGACGCGACAGTGGTTAAGTGTTCATTTACCCGGGCGCGAAGCGCCAAGTGATTTGAGCGAATCACTAGCCGCCGTGGGTATTAAGGTGTTGGCTCAGGCTAGGCACCCCCGAAAGCTAAAACGCGGTGTCCATCGTACCAATCACTTTACGTTGCGACTTAGTGGCGAAGCGCTTCAACGTCAGCATTTTGTTGACCGCTGGGAGGCGCTTTGTCATCACGGTGTGCCTAACTATTTTGGACCCCAGCGCTTTGGGCCTGAAGGGCGGAATTTACAGCGTGCAGAGGCTCTTTTAGCGAAAGGCTGGCGCAAGCGAGATGATCGCCAAGGCATGATGCTCTCTACTGCGCGGAGCTTTTTGTTTAACGAGCTACTGAGCGAGCGTCTGGCAGATGGAACGTGGTGCCAGCCGCTGGCGGGCGATATGCTCATGCTGGATGGCACACACAGTGTGTTTACTGTTGATACCGTTGACGACGACCTGGTTAGTCGTGCTGCTGCGCTTGATATTCATCCAACGGGTGCCCTGTGGGGAGTCGGGGAGCTTGCCGAGTATCAGGTGGCAGACTACGAAAAACGCCTGTTAGCGAGGCATCCCGTGTTGTGCGAGGGATTGCTGAAAAGCGCTGTGAAACGCTCCCATCGGGCGCTGCGAGCAAGGTTGATTTCGCCTAGTATCGAGATATTGCCTAATGCCGTGGTACTCTCATTTGCCTTACCACGGGGAAGTTTTGCCACGGCGGTGGTGAGTGAATTAATTGCTCACCCAGATTTTGCTTAATGCGCCTAACGTGCGCTTATCTTTGTTAGGCATCCATGAAGGAGACGTTAATGCGGCGACTGCTGCTTTCCAATGACGATGGTGTCCATGCGCCGGGCTTGCGGGCACTTCATGATGCGCTAGTCGCCCATGCGAATTTACGTGTGGTTGCTCCTGATCGAGACCGCAGCGGCGCCAGTAACTCGCTGACCCTTTCCCGTCCACTCTCTTTAACCGCGCTGGATAATGGCTTTTATAGCGTGGACGGTACGCCTGCTGATTGTGTTTATCTGGGCGTGAACGGCGTCTGGGATGAGCGTCCTGACTTGGTTATTTCGGGGATTAATCACGGCAGCAATCTTGGCGATGACGTGCTCTATTCAGGCACTGTGGCGGCTGCCATGGAAGGGCGCAACTTGGGCATGACCGCCATTGCTATGTCGCTGTGTGGCGAGCGTTATTTCGCGACGGCTGCGAAAGTGGCGGCCAGCTTAATCGGTGCTGCCGATCAGCTATCGCTGCCACCCCGCACCCTCTTGAATGTCAACGTGCCAGATGTTCCATGGGAAGAAATTAAAGGCGTTAGAGTGACTCGTTTAGGCTATCGCGGACCAGCAGAGAAGCCTGTTCCCGTAAAAGATCCGCGTGGCCATACGCGCTTCTGGATAGCCCCGGTGGCGGCTAACGCTGATGATGGTGAAGATACCGATTTCTCGGCTATCGAAGAGGGCTATGTATCCATTACTCCACTTCAAACTGACTTAACGCGCCACCCCGCGCGTAGCGACGTGCAGGATTGGTTGGATGCTTTTGCCTAAGCTTTCGCCCAACGAACTGCGCGGACGAGGCATGACCTCTCAGCGGACTCGAGATCGCATGGTAGAGCGACTTGAGCAGCAGGGTATTCAAGATGCGCGGGTGCTTGATGTTATGGCAGCTGAGCCTCGGCACTTGTTTGTTGATGAAGCGTTGGCGCACCGTGCGTATGAAGACACCGCGCTGCCTATCGGCTTTGGCCAGACCTTGTCGCAACCATTGACAGTTGCGCGCATGACCGAGCTGGTACTGCGGGCTAACCCAACGCGTGTGCTGGAGGTGGGGACCGGTTCGGGGTATCAAACGCTGATACTGTCCCGGCTGGTGCCGATGCTGTACTCGGTCGAACGTATTCAGGCATTACATCAGCGCGCTGCAGAGCGGCTGTGGCGGCTTGGTGCTCCAGCGACGCTGGCAGTGGCTGATGGTGGTGAAGGGTGGCAGGAAGCTGCGCCTTTTGATGTGATTTTATTAACCGCTTGTGCTCAAACGCTGCCAGAAGCCCTATTGGAGCAGCTTAACCATGATGGTGTACTCATTGCTCCGTTGGAAGAGCCTGACGGTAGCCAATGGCTCACCCAAATAAAACGCATTGGTAGTGCCTTTGAAAAGCGTCGGCTCGAGCCCGTACGCTTTGTACCTCTATTGCAAGGAGTGGTGGATTGAAGCGTCGATTTGTAGAGCTGTTTTTAAAAGGCGCAGGGATGGGGGCAGCCGATGCGGTGCCCGGTGTTTCAGGTGGCACGATCGCATTTATTACCGGTATTTATGAAGAGCTCATTAATACCATCAAACAGTTTGGCCCCGGTGCCTTCATCGCTTGGCGTCGTGGTGGTTGGCTGGCGTTGGCTCAACATTTAAATTTGGCCTTTTTAGTGCCGCTACTACTGGGCGTTGCGGTTAGCCTTTTCAGTGTGGCTCATCTAGCGCTCTGGCTAATGGATGCGCACCCGCTGCTGATTGAGGGATTTTTCTTCGGCTTGGTGGCTGCGTCGGGGTTTGTTGTCGCTAAGGCGGGCAAAGGGTGGAAGTTTTGGTACTTATTGCCAATGGTAGGCGGGCTGCTGTTAGCCAAGTCGCTGCCAGGTATGATGCCGCTGGTGTTACTTCTTGGTAATGAAGCTCTGGTAGTGATGGTCGCTGGCTGCATCGCGATTAGCGCCATGCTGTTACCAGGCGTGTCTGGTAGCTTCTTGCTGCTTACCATGGGACTTTATGGCACCATTTTAGGGGCTATTCGAAGCTTTGATATCGGTATTATCATACTCTTTGGCTTGGGATGTGTTGTTGGCTTGGCGTTATTTTCACGACTGTTGTCGTGGCTCCTGCGTCGCCATCATGATTCTACGCTACAGCTTTTGCTCGGGTTTATTGTTGGCTCGTTACCCGTGTTATGGCCGTGGAAAGAGCTGGTACGTTATCAGCTTGGCCCTGATGGGCAAATGATCCCGTTGGCTCATCGTTATCTCTTGCCTAGTGACTATGCGGTATTGTCTGGTGCATCTGCACAAACGGTAGGCGTTCTTGCACTAATGGTGGTTGGCGCACTATTGGTGGTGTTATTAAACCGTCGCGCAGTGCACTATGCCGGACATAGATCAACAGGAAACGCGCGCGACGTTGAAAAGGAGTAGGGTTTTCATGCGTAAGGTTTTCATCATGTCAGTATTGGCGTTAGCTGTTAGCGGCTGCGCCAGTCAGCAGCAAAACACCCCACAAGTGCGTGACTTAAGTGAAGCACGCCGCGCGGTAGCAGACTCACCTCAATATACTGTTAAAGCAGGCGATACCCTTTATGGCATCGCATGGCAGCATAATCTGGATTATCGTCAGCTGGCGCAAATCAACAATATTGACGCCCCTTACCAAATTTACCCAGGCCAAACCATTGCGCTGCGTGAAGGAGCGGTGGCATCAAGTCGCCCGTCGGCAGGCTCTCCTGCCCCAGAACGCCCGGCGTCAGGCGCCGTTGCAACAGGGCTGAATCCTCAAGCGACTTCCGTGGCAAGTAACGATCAGCAGCTAGATTGGTTACTGCCCGATGAGAGTGCGATTGAGCGCAACCAGCGTTTAGCGGCTGAGCGAGCGGAACGTGCTGAGCAAGCGTCGGTGGCCGCCGCACAGCAAGTGGCTGATAGCGCAAGTGCCGTTACCCCCGAGACAACGCCTGCTGTGGAGACGCCTCAGCCAGAGCCCACGCCTGAGCCGGAACCAACGCCTGAGCCTAAACCAGAGCCCAAACCGGAACCCACGCCAGAACCAGAACCAGCAGTGACCGCTCAGGCTGAGCAGCCGAGCCAAACCGCTAGCGTTGACCGTTCTTCACGCACCTTTACACCTGTTGATAATATTAATTGGCAGTGGCCAACGACAGGCCAGGTAACCGGAGAGTTTGGCCAGGGTGGCTCTATCACCGCTGGGATTGATATCGACGGTCAAAAGGGGCAACCTGTCAAAGCGGCAGGCCCTGGTATCGTTGTTTATGCGGGTAGCGGTGTACGAGGTTACGGTAACTTAATACTACTCAAACACAACGATCAGTATCTGAGTGCTTATGCACATAATGATAGCTTAAGCGTTAAAGAAAATGATGTCGTTGAAGCGGGAGAAGTGATCGCCACGATGGGCGATAGCGATGCGGACAGTGTCAAGCTGCACTTTGAAGTACGCCGTGATGGGCAGCCTCAAAATCCCTTGGATTATCTGCCGTCCCGTTAATCATTGCCAAGCGAACCTTTTAATTGGTGTGCTTGGGGAACCCGAATAGCTAGAGTTAGGGCGTCATATAACAACAATGGTGTAAGTGCACAGGGAGTGCGGCCACCTTTACTTTTCTAAATGGCGGTTAGGCGAAATAACGGGGGATACTACCATGAGTATGCTGGAGAAAGACCTACAGGAGGTTGACCTGGACGCTGTGGAAGAGGCGCTGGATAGTGTCGATGATGTCTCTGAGGAGGAAGACGCCTTTGAAAAAGCGTTGGGCCGTGATGAGCGTCAATCGACTCAAAGCTTGGACGCGACACAAATCTATCTCAATGAAATTGGTTTTTCGCCGTTATTAACGCCGGAAGAAGAGGTCTACTACGGCCGTTTAGCACGCAAAGGTGACCCGCTTGGGCGGTCAAGGATGATCGAGTCTAACCTTCGCCTAGTTGTTAAAATTGCCAGACGCTATCTTAATCGCGGGCTTACGCTGCTTGATCTAATTGAGGAGGGTAATCTTGGGCTAATTCGGGCTGTGGAAAAGTTTGATCCTGAGCGAGGCTTCCGTTTTTCTACCTATGCCACGTGGTGGATTCGACAAACCATTGAGCGGGCGCTAATGAATCAAACGCGCACCATTCGCTTGCCGATCCATGTGGTTAAAGAGCTCAATATTTACCTGCGTGCAGCGCGTGAGCTAACCCAAAAGCTTGATCATGAAGCAACAGCAGAAGAGATCGCTGACCATCTCGACAAGCCCGTAGAAACGGTTAAGAAGATGCTTGGGCTTAATGAGCGCGTCTCCTCGGTAGATTATCCAATGGGTGGCGAAAGCGATAAGCCGTTAATCGACACGTTAACCGACGATGAGGTGCTAGGGCCGGAAGCATGTCTAGTGGATGGCGATGTGCGTGAGCACGTAGACCATTGGCTGGATGAGCTAAGCGATAAGCAGCGAGAGGTGGTTGTACGCCGCTTTGGTTTGCGAGGCCATGAGTCCGCTACGTTGGAAGAGGTTGGTGCAGAAATTGGCTTAACTCGCGAACGTGTTAGACAAATTCAAGTTGAAGCACTAAAGAAGCTGCGCCGTTCATTGGAAAAACAGGGCCTTTCCCTCAACGCTATTTTCGAGAGCTAGCCGCGGTAAGCTATTGTGCCACAACGACCATAACGCACCGGGTTCATTGCTCGGTGCGTTGTTTTTGACGCCCATTGGTTGACCAACCGTTAACTATTGACTGTGTAAGTGAGAAACGTGATGCGCCCCTTGGTGGCCCATATTGATTTAGACGCTCTGCGTCATAACTATCAGCTAGCGAGCCGCTGCGCCCCCCAAAGTCGCTCGGTAGCCGTTATTAAAGCGGATGCTTATGGTCATGGTGCACTTGAGTGCGCGCGTGCGCTAGAAGCTGATGTGCCCGCATTTGCTGTTGCTTGCATCGAAGAAGCGATTAGCCTGCGTGAAGGGGGAATTAAAAAGCCTATTGTACTGCTTGAGGGTATCTTTACCGCTGACGAGCTGGCGCTGGTTGATCAACACAATTTTTGGATCAGCGTTCACAGTGAGTGGCAGGTGGAGGCCTTATTGGCTTTTTCACCCCGTCAGCCTATTCCGGTATGGATGAAAGTAGATTCCGGCATGCATCGTTTAGGTTTTTCTATAGACGAGGCGCCTGGTGTTTGGCAGCGGTTAGCCAGCGCACCACAGGTGACAGCGCTGCATTTGATGAGCCACTTTGCGACAGCAGATGCACGTGAGGGCAGCTACTTTAATCGACAAATGGCCGCTTTAAAGACATTGGCAGAAGCGCTTGATGCGCCCCTATGCTTAGCAAACTCCCCTGCAACACTGGCATGGCCAATCGCCCACGGCGACTGGAATCGCCCTGGTATTATGCTGTATGGCAGCGACCCGCTGGAAGATGCCAACGATATCACCCGGCAACTGCGCCCGGTAATGAGCTTGCGTTCTGAAATTATTGCCCTTCGTGAACTAGAGGAGGGGGAGTCTGTTGGCTATGGTGGCCGTTGGCGTGCATCCCGGCGTTCTAAAATTGCCGTCGTCGCAGCAGGTTATGGCGATGGTTATGATCGCCACGCCATCGATGGCACGCCGGTATTAGTGAATGGCCAGCGCTGTGCGATTGCCGGCAAGGTCTCCATGGATATGCTAACCGTAGATGTCACCGACGTGCCGGGAGCTGTCATCGGTAGTGAGGTAGTGCTGTGGGGAGCCGCCAGCGATGGCGCTGTGTTGTCAATTGATGAGGTAGCACGCTATTGCGATACCATCAGCTACACCTTGTTAACGGGAGTGCTGCCAAGAGCACCGCGCCGCTACCATGGGGCCTTGGCTTAAACGGTTACCAGTATGTCTAAAAGCTCTTATCCGCAGTCGTTTGCACACCTTCGTTATTGGCCAACCTGGCTTGCGATAGGCGCGATGCATCTTGTTGCCTGGTTTCCCTGGCGGCTTAAGTTATGGGTGGGGAAAATAATTGGTTTGGCAGCATGGCGCTTTATAAAACGTCGGCGGCATATCACTGAGACAAATATTGCGCTCTGTTTCCCTGAAAAAAGTGCCGATGAGCAGCGTCGTTTGGTGAGAGAAGTGTTTATCGCCAACGGTATTGGCTTAGTGGAAACAGCCACGGGTTGGTGCCGTGACGCAGAGGGATTACGGCACCGAGTGGCCTATCACGGCCAAGAGCATCTCGCACAGGCTAAAGCGCAAGGCAAGGGCGTGCTAGTGGTGGGTATTCACTTCTCCACGTTGGATTTAGGGGGAGCGCTGCATTCGCTATTTTTCCCTGCCGATGTGGTCTATCGTCAGCACAACAATCCGTTATTCGAACGCTTTATGACCCGTGCTCGATCACGGATTTTTGGTCAGGCGATTGATCGGCATGACTTGCGTGGTGTTGTGCGGCGAATAAAGTCAGGACATATTGTGTGGTATTCACCGGATCAAGATTTTGGCCGTGATGCCAGCGTGTTCGCGCCACTTTTCGGTCAACAGGCCGCTACGATCAGGCTGACTGCAAAAATCGCTAGAATGACGGGGGCGCCAGTGGTGCCGTTGATGTTCCACCGCAATCCTGATAACCAGACATACACCATCACCTGCCTGCCTGCGCTTGATAATTTCCCAAGCGGTGATGAAATAGCCGACGCCACTCGAGTAAATGAATTTATCGAACAAGCGATTCGCAAGTATCCTGAACAGTACTTATGGCTTCATCGACGCTTTAAAACGCGTCCGGAAGGTGAGCCAAGCGTTTACTAGCGACATCCGTTAATAAAAAAAGCCGTTTTGCTACTAAGGCAAAACGGCTTTTCGTTAACTCTGAAAGCAGACGTTAGTCCAGATTTCGAGAGTAGAAAATCTCTAGCATCTCTTTACGCAGACGGCTTTCAATGTCTCGTGCTTCTTCGAAGGTAATGTCGCGGCGCGATGTATCGAACAGGTAGTTATCAAGTTCGAAGTCTTTCAGCAGCATTTTGGTATGGAACATGTTCTCTTGATATACATTTACATCGATCATCTGATAGGCGTGCTTGGTATCTTCTGCCAAGTAGTCCTGGATCGAGGTAATGTCGTGATCAATAAACAGCTTTTTACCATCGACATCGCGTGTAAAGCCGCGAACCCGATAATCCATAGTGACAATGTCAGAGTCAAAACTGTGGATTAGGTAGTTCAGTGCTTTCAATGGGCTGATGTGGCCACAGGTAGACACATCTATATCCAATCGAAAGGTGCTGATGCCGTTGTCAGGATGCGACTCAGGATAGCTATGCACGGTCACGTGGCTTTTATCAAGATGCGCCACGACTGTTTCAGGTAGCGGTCCAGGGCCTGGTTCAGTTTGCTCTGGGTTTGCTTCATCCAGCTCGTGTTCAGCAATCAGAATCGTAACGCTGGCCCCGTGGGGCTCATAGTCTTGACGAGCAATATTGAGCACATGAGCGCCAATAATATTGGTGACGTCTTTTAGAATCTGCGTCAAACGTTCGGCGTTGTAAAGCTCATCGATATAATCAATGTAAGCCGCACGCTGCTCTTCGGTTTTGGCATAACAGATGTCGTAAATGTTAAAGCTCAACGAGCTAGTCAGGTTATTAAACCCGTGGAGTCGGAGATTATCTGACACGTCCGAACCTCCCTATGGCAGATGAAGACACCCCGACGAGCCAGCGCCGGAACCGGTAGTAACTTGTCACCGTGATGCTGTAGTCGCTTTCTGCAAAGCGGCTGTTTGCTACGCAGTAGGGGTAAAAACAAGCGAGCGTATTATGCCCGCCAAGTGCATGGTATGCATCCAGCCGCGTTAATTTTTTTAATAAATAGGGACGATGGCGCTCCGAGTAGCTCAAGCGTCGACAATCTCAAAAGAGTGGGTAATCTCAACGCCGCCTTGTGTCAGCATAATAGATGCGCTGCAGTACTTCTCTGCGGAGAGCTCAACCGCCCGCTGTACCTGTTTCTCTTTTAGGTTGCGGCCAGTCACCACAAAGTGTACGTGGATTTTGGTAAACACAGAGGGCACTTCATCGGCGCGTTCAGCGTCAAGCTCCGCGATACAGTCGGTGACATCGGCGCGGGCTTTATCGAGAATGTTCAAAATATCAAAGGCGGTGCAGCTACCCATGCCCATTAATAGCATTTCCATTGGGCGGGGGCCGGTGTTGCGGCCGCCATGATCAGGGGGGCCGTCGATAACGACACTGTGCCCACTACCGGACTCTGCTACAAATTGGCGACCATCTGTCCATTTTACCCGTGCTTTCACGTCGCTCTCCTCATCTAGGCACCTATAGGTAGTTGCGAAGCATAACATTTATAGCGATAGACGCACTTTTTCATCGCTTGCTAATCTGCTGCGTTAAAAGGTGATGTTCAAGAGCCTCTAGGCGCTCTGGCGTGCCCACGTCGACCCAGTGGCCTGAAAAGTGCTCGCCGCTGACACGCTTGTCTGTCATTGCCTGTTTAAGTAGTGGTGCTAGGGCAAACGCCCCTGGTGTCTGGTCTGCAAAAAGATCCGGGTGCAGCAGGCTAATGCCGGCAAAGGTGAGGCGCTGGTGGCCTTCCACTCCAACGCGCCCGTTGATAAGGGAAAAATCACCGCTAGGGTGGTAGGATGGGTTATCTACTAACACAAGATGGGCGACGTCACTTCCCTGTAACAGTGATTCTGACGGAATGTAATCGCACCAGACATCCCCATTGACCAGCAGAAACGGGGCATCACCAAGCAGGGGGAGTGCCTTGTGAATGCCACCGCCGGTTTCTAAAGGTGTCTCTTCATGGCTCCAAAGAATCCGTAGTTGGTAGTCGTTTCCATCACCAAGTGCTGCCATTATCTGCTCGGCGCGATAGCTCACGTTGATGATCACTTCTTCAATGCCTGCACGCTTAAGCCGTTCGAGGTGGTGCACAATAAGTGGCTTGTCGCCTACGGGGAGCAGGGGTTTTGGGCAGTGGTCGGTAAGTGGCCGCATCCGTTTGCCAAGTCCCGCGGCTAAAATCATCGCTCTCATAGTGTGCTTTCCGCTAAACGTTGGGTGATGGCAGGGCGCAATGTGGCACTTACCCATTCAGCAAACTCGCGGTGCTGAGGTAGCGCAGTTAGGCTGTCTTCTAAATGGGCTAAAAAATGCGGCAGGCGTGATAAATAGCCTTGCTTGGCATCACGAAGCGTTAGGCGGCAAAAAATTCCCAGCACTTTGAGTGAGCGCTGAGCCGCCATCGCTTGGCATTGGGCAAGAAATTCATCATTGCTGAGATGGCCAGAGAGGCGCCCATCTTGACGCGCTTGACGATAGAAGGAGTCGACGAACTGCGTAAACTGCGTCTGAGAAAAGCGGCAGTAGCGCCCGCGCAGTAAGGAAATAACGTCGTAACTGATTGGCCCTGCCACCGCGTCTTGAAAGTCAATCATGTAAAGCTGCTGGTCGTGCACCATGATATTCATTGCATCGTAATCGCGATGAACGCTGACGACGGGTTGATCAAGCGCTTGCTCAATGAGGTGACCACGCAGCGCATGCCAACTGGCTGGCGTTGATAGCGACAGCCAGTTGTCTAGGCACCACTCTGTGAAAAGATCGAGCTCGCGGCCCAGCAGCGTCGCATCATAGGGAGGCAGCGCGGCAGGGTTGGCGTGGTTTTGTAGCTTAGCCAGTAACGATAGCGCATCGAAATAACTTTGCTGAATGCGCTTTTCATCAGTGAAGAGCGTCTGTAAAGGGGTATCTCCAAGATCATCAAGCAGTAAAAAACCCGTGTCGAGATCGGCGGCGTAAATATACGGAACGGGCAGCTTTGCTGCATACCAACGCTTTCCAATAGCGACGAACGGCGCTGAGTCTTCCTGGGCAGGGGGGGCATCCATTACTATGCGGGTACCGCCACAGGGTAGTGTCAGCCGGAAATAGCGCCGGAAACTTGCGTCACCGCCCGCTGGGGAAAGGCGGATAGCGGCGCTATTTAGGCCATTTTGTTCAGCTGCCCACTGGGTGAGGGCGTCAATCCTAGAAGAGGACATGCAAGCTCCTTGCTGGTCGGGCATCATGCGGGCTGTATAATACCGATTCTGGATGCCAAGGATAACGAACATGGGCAAGCGAATCTCGCGTACCGTACCGGTTGCGCACACACTGATGGGCAGTTTGCTCGCTAGCGCCTCATTTTCAGCGGTGGCACAAGGCCAGACGCTGCCTGCCGAGGCGCTTGACTGGCAGGCCTGGAGCCAAGAGGAAGCACCGCATCAGCTGTGTCGAGGGCGATATGTGATGCCTGACTACCGCTTGCCTGCGGTGGATAACCCCGAGACGTTGTCGGTGGAGACCCTGGAAGCCGATTACGCCGCCGATGGTGAAGCCTTGTTGCGCGGTGATGTTGTACTGCGTCGTGGAAACACAGAGCTACAGGCAGCGCAGATGTATTTACCCGCCGACCGCCAACGTGTCGATGCAGAAGGCAATCTCGCCATACGAAATGGTCAGGCGCTAGTGCGCGGCGAGCAAGCCACGTTAATGCTCAACGATGACCGAGCCTCGTTACGCAACAGCCACTATGTGCTTTACGAACAGCATTTACGCGGCCAGGCCAGTCAATTAGAGCAAACCGGTGAAGAGCAATATCGTCTACACAATGCTTCGTTTACGACGTGTGATCCAGGGGCCAACAGCTGGCAACTCGTGAGTAGCGATATAAAGCTGAATCAAGCCGCAGGATTTGGTACCGCACGGCACGCACGGTTAGAAGTAAAAGACGTGCCGATTTTTTACTGGCCTTGGCTACGTTTTCCCATTGATGACCGTCGTCACACAGGATTGCTGTCACCCTCTATTAGCTTTTCTAACGAGGGATTTGACTATGCGCAGCCCTTTTACTGGAACATCGCACCAAATCAAGATGCCACCATTACACCGCGCTGGATGTCTGATCGTGGGCTGTTACTCAATGGTGAGTACCGCTATCTACTTGAAGAGAGTCGAGGAACGGTAGAAGGCGGCTATATCAATAGCGATGACGGCAGTGAAAATGGTGATAACCGCTTCGAAGGCAATGATCGCTGGTATATTGATGCCACGCATGCAGGAACGCTGACGCCACGCAGTGATTACCAATTGCGCTATGGTGCCGCCAGCGATGGTCGCTATTTCGATGATTTCGGTGGTGAGTTTGGCAATAGTGATCGCGTTAGTATGGAGCGGATGGCCCAGGTAGATTACCGCGGTGAACGTTGGCAGTTAGATGCCCGAGCCCAAGGTTTTCAGCGCTTGGAAGACCCGCTGAGTGATTCCGATAAACCGTTTTATCGTCTGCCCAGTTTGACAGCGAGCTCTGACTGGCAGTTAGGCGGTGGTCTCTATACACAGTGGCACTCTAACGTGACCTATTTCTGGCGTGATGTAGACGAGCGACAGGTGCCTGAGCGAGAAGCCGCCATCGGCACGCGGCTGCATCTCACGCCAGCGATTGGTTGGCGTTTTGAGCAACCCTGGGGCTATATCGAACCGCGTACCGAATTATGGCATACCGCTTATGAGTTGGATTATGGCGATCGCGTCACTGACCGAGGCACGTCTCCCAGCCGTAGTGCGGCGGTCACATCGATAGATAGTGGCCTTGTGTTTGAGCGTGAATTAGAACTGAGCGGACGAGACTATCGTCAAACCCTTGAGCCACGTTTGAACTACGCCTACGTCCCACGTACTAACCAAACACAACTGCCTGATTTTGACAGCCGCGAGCGAGCGTTCTCATGGGATCAACTATGGTCACCTCATCGTTTCTCCGGCGCTGATCGTTTAGGTGATCTCAATCGCGTGTCGCTTGGCGTACAATCTCGCTTTATTGAAGACGCCACTGGGCGGGATCGGTTAACGTTTGGCGTTGGGCAAAGCGTTTATTTATCCGAGCGTCGCATTGATAGTGAAGGCGACCCGGACACATTGCCTGCTCATCCAGAAGATGACCCAAGTGTGAATCCGCTTAGCCGCTATCAAGCTACTCGCGATCGCTCTCCGCTGGTGACGCGCCTTGATTGGCAGATTAATAATCGGTGGAGTGCGGGGTATGAATGGTTATACGACGACCAGCGTGAACAGACTGAGCGCTCTAGCGTTGATGCGCGTTATCGCCATCCCGCTGGCCACGTAGTGAACCTTGGTTATCGTTGGGAGATCGAAGGTTTTGATCCAGGCGTTGTACCTGGTGATGACGGCTTTAGAGATTACAGCCGAGAAGAGTGGGATCTGTCACTTGCTTGGAAAGCCAGCCCGAGGATTGATTTGATTGGTCGCTATCTATACGACCAAACCAATGAGCGCGCGCTTGAACGGCTGGCAGGCGTTCAGTGGAACGACTGCTGCTACGGCTTACAGCTTGTCTGGCGTGAGTGGATAGACGATAACGACACCGCCCCTGTGGGTGATGACTTTAATGATCGCGGGCTATTTTTACGCTTTGTATTCCGTGGCCTTGGTGGCGTTGGTCAACAGGCTGACGGCTACTTTGAACAGGCCATTCCTGGCTACCGCCCAACGCCGCTATAACGATTTTGTTAAATGGCGACTGACTGAAAGAGATTCTTTATGACTACCAGAATGACCCTGCTGACTGATGGCTTGAAAAAGCGGGCAAAACTGCTTTCTGCGGGCGGTATGGTGGCGCTCTGTCTTGGAACGAGTGCTACGCTTGTGCCGCTAACGGTTTACGCCCAGAATTTCGAATCAACCCAGCGGCAAATGCTGGATAGTGTTGTGGCTGTCGTGAATGATGGCGTCATTATGCGCAGTGAGCTTGATGACCGCATTGCCCAAGTAGAACAGCAGGCTCAGGCCCAGGGGGGGAACTTGCCTCCCCGTAGCCAACTAGCTCAGCAGGTGCTAGAGCGTATGGTGATGGATGAAATTCAACTGCAAATGGCTCGCCAAGCTAATCTTAGCGTGGATGACACGGAGCTTAATCGCCAGCTGCGCTCGATTGCTGAGTCTAACGGCATGACGTTAGACCAGTTTGCCGATGCCGTGGAAGCGGACGGCATGACCCTGGGTGGCGTACGTGAAGAAATACGCCGCGAAATGCTGATGCGCCAAGTGCAGCAGCGCCAAATTAGCCAACGTGTCACCGTAACTGATCGTGACGTTGAGCGCTTTTTGAGTCAGCAACCAGCGCAGCAGGGGCAAGCGTTCATTGAAGAGATTCGTGCCCGCCACGTGTTGGTAGAGTTAACGCCAACGCGCAATGACAATCAGGCCCGGGCCCGCGCTGAGCTGGTACGCCAGCGTTTACAGCAGGGAGCCGACTTTGCATCCGTCGCCCGTGAGTTTAGCGACGACCGTGGTAGCGCCTTGAATGGCGGCGAGCTTGGTTGGGTGCGTCCAGGACAAACGGTGCCAGCCTTCGAAGAAGCGTTGGGATCGCTGAGTGCTAACCAGCTATCTGAACCCGTTCGTTCCCAGTTTGGCTACCACGTGATTGAAGTACTAGAGCGCCGTCGTCAGGATGTGACAGAGGAAAGTCGCCGGGAGCAGGTTCGTCAGGCCATTTTCCAGCGTCGTGCTAACGAAGAGCTGCAGACATGGCAGCGTGAAATGCGTGAGCAGGCTTTTGTCGATATTCGCCTTTAATGAGCCAATCTAATGAGCAATAGCGCGCCACTGCTGATAACGACCGGAGAGCCCGCGGGCATCGGCCCAGAAATCACGCTGATGCTGGCCGCCAATGGGCAATTGAATAATACGGTGGCCATTGGCGATACGCAGTTGTTGAGACAGCGTGCGTCGCTTCTGGGGCTTCATCTTGATGTGATAGAAGCCGCTCCAGGAAGCGGGGTTACTTCCTCGCCAGGGCGTTTGGTTGTGTGGCCCGCAGCACTTTGCGAACCTGCGCTCCCTGGTGTGCTCAATCCTGCTAATGCAGGCTACGTGCTAGAGACATTGCAAGTCGCTGTAGATGCCTGTCAGCAGGGGCATGCAGCGGCCATGGTGACTGCGCCGCTGCATAAAGGGGTAATTATCGAAGGCGGCTATCCTAGCTTCACTGGCCACACCGAATGGCTGCGCGATGCCTGTGGGGTGGATGAAGTCGTGATGCTGTTGGCTACCGACCAAGCGCTGCACGCTCAGACGAGTCATTGGCAGGGTAGCAGTGACCTACGCGTCGCGCTTGTCACTACCCACCTACCGCTGCGTGACGTGGCCGATGCGGTTACCTACGACAAAATTATCCGCATTAGCCGTTTGCTTGCGGCCGATCTGAAATACCAGTTTGGGATTGCTGCTCCGTGCATTGCGGTGTGTGGGCTAAACCCTCATGCCGGAGAAGATGGCCATTTAGGGCGCGAAGAGCTCGATGTTATTATTCCCGCGCTGAAAGCGCTGCGCGCTGAAGGTCTTGATGTTCAAGGCCCGTTGCCAGCTGATACGCTTTTCACGCCGCGCCATTTGGCAGGTGTTGATGCGGTACTGGCGATGTATCATGACCAAGGGCTGGCAGTGTTAAAATACGCAGGCTTTGGTCAGGCGGCGAATATCACACTTGGCCTGCCGCTGGTGCGTACATCGGTAGACCACGGCACCGCGCTCAGTTTAGCCGGTCGCGGCATTGCTGACCCCAATAGCTTAGGCGTAGCTCTCGCGCTAGCAAAGCGGCTTTCCGCACAGCGCGCCAATGGCTTAAATGCTTTATGAATCAACCCTCCAAGGAACACTGTTAGATGTCTCAAGTGCCTCAGCAGCACCGCGCTCGTAAACGCTTTGGTCAAAACTTTCTGCGTGACCTCGGCATCATTTCGCGTATTGTCCGTGCCATTGGGCCTCGCGAAAGCGACCGACTCGTCGAAATTGGCCCTGGGCAAGGCGCGCTTACAGCTCCGTTGCTAGAGGCGGCAGGAAAGCTTGAAGTCATTGAATTAGACCGAGACCTTATTCCGGGCTTAAGGGTGCAGTTTTTTAACTACCCTGACTTTGTTATCCATGAAGGTGACGCGCTAAAGTTTGATTTCGCCGCGCTTAAAGGGGATGGCCCTGCGTTGCGAGTCGTCGGTAATCTGCCTTACAACATCTCGACGCCATTGATAGTGCATCTCTTAACCATGGGCAAGGCGATTGCCGATATGCACTTTATGCTTCAAAAAGAGGTCGTTGAGCGTTTGGCTGCTGAGCCAGGTAGCACCGATTGGGGCCGCCTGTCGGTGATGGCGCAATATTACTGCCAGGTTGATCAGCTGTTTGTTGTACCGCCGGAAGCCTTTGTTCCCAGGCCGAAAGTTGACTCCGCCATTGTTAGGCTAACGCCCCATGAGAGTTTGCCTCAAACAGCAGATGACCCCGCGCTGCTATTTGAATTAGTCAAGTTGGCGTTTGGTCAACGACGCAAAACACTGCGTAATAACCTGAAAGGTAGGGTAAGCGCAGCAACATTAGAAGCCCTAGGTATTGACCCTGCCCGGCGCCCTCAAACCCTGACGGTTGCAGAGTACGTAGCTATCGCTAATCAAGTGGCTGTTGACGAAGCGCTTAGTGGTAATGGGAGTGCCGACGCGTGAGTGCCCTAGCCATTGAGGTTAGCGTCGTGCCTGAGTACCGTGCCGCTGAGTCAGATGATAGTGAGTCGCGCTTCGTGTTTAGTTACACCGTGACGGTGCATAACCAAAGCCCTCATAGCGTGCAACTCATGGCACGCTACTGGAAAATTACCCAAGGTAACGGTGATAGCCAAGAGGTGCGTGGCAAAGGGGTGGTGGGCCAGCAGCCGTTAATTGGTCCGGGACAGCGTTTCCGCTACACCAGTCGAGCCATCCTGCAAACGCCGGTGGGCGTTATGGAAGGCGCTTACACACTGCTTAACACCTACACCCAGCGAGCTTTTGAAGTGCCCATTGCACCTTTTAGGCTGGCGGTGCCGCGCCAGCTTCACTGACCATTCTCTAGAAGGGGAGAGCGATGAGCACCTATGCCATTGGTGATCTGCATGGCTGTCATGCCGAGTTTATCAGTTTACTGGAAAAGCTTAACTTCAATGCAACGAACGATACGCTCTGGCTAGTTGGCGACCTAGTCAACCGTGGCCCTGGCTCGCTGGCTTGTTTGCAGGAAGTGCAGGCGCTAGGCAGCGCCGCTCGATGCGTACTGGGTAACCACGATTTTCATTTGTTGGTGGTAGCTCGTGGCGGCGGCAAACTGAAAAAAAACGACACTCTAAGCGATATTTTGGCGACTCCGCAGCGCGAACAGGTGCTGGATTGGCTGCAAAGCCAGCCATTGGCAGTTTACCAAAACAGTACGCTAATGACCCATGCCGGTATATTACCAACGTGGTGCGCTGAGCAAGCGGTATCGTTTAGCCAAGAAGTGCAGACGGCATTGCTTAGTGAAACGGCCGGTGATTTTTTAACGCAGTTATTCGGCAATCAACCCGACCGGTTCCATGAGGATCTAGAAGGGATTGATCGTTTACGCTGTCTCGTCAATATATTTACCCGCATGCGCTTTATTGACGCTAATGGTCGGCTAGACTTCGCTGCCAAAGAAGGCTTGGAAAGTGCGCCTGACGGATTTGCCCCTTGGTTTCAATACCCAAGAGCAGATGCGCTTCAACTGTTATTCGGACACTGGGCGGCATTAGAGGGCCAAACCCCGAACGCCAAGATACAGGTTGAAGCGCTGGATACTGGTTGCGTGTGGGGTGGGGCGTTAACCGCTCTCAATCTGGAGTCGGGTGAACGCACCAGCGTCCCTAGCCGTCAGCCTAGACATTAAAATACGAGATATTAAAACACGAGACATTGAAAAAAGGGCGATAGCCGTGTTTCAGGTGGATGCGAAAACCAAAGGGCTCGATGTTTATCGTGTTGGTGGGGCAGTGCGCGATGCGCTGTTAGGCTGGCCGGTAGTGGATAATGATTGGGTCGTCGTTGGTGCTACGCCAGAAGTCATGCAGCAGCGGGGGTTTAAGCCCGTGGGGCGTGATTTTCCGGTATTTCTGCATCCTGATACCGCCGAAGAGTATGCGCTAGCACGCACTGAGAGAAAGTCTGGCCACGGTTATAGCGGCTTTGAAGTACACGCAAGTCCTGATGTGACCCTAGAAGAAGACCTTTCAAGGCGTGATTTAACCATCAACGCGATTGCACAGCGCTTTGATGGCGCGTTGACCGACCCCTTTAACGGTCAGCGGGATATTGAGCAGCGCCTATTACGCCATGTGTCCTCGGCATTTAGTGAAGATCCCTTACGGGTGCTTCGTACGGCACGCTTTCTTGCCCGTTATGCGCATTTAGGGTTTGCTATTGCGCCTGAAACCCTTGAGCTAATGCGCGATGTAAGCCGCAGCGGTGAGCTTAGCCACCTTGCTGCGGAGCGAGTGTGGATAGAAACCGAAAAAGCACTGGGTGAACCAAACCCTGACCGTTACTTCACCGCCTTAAATGAGTGCGAGGCGCTGGCGGCGTGGTGGCCAGAGCTAACCGATGACCTTGTGCTGGCAAATGCGCTTGAAGCGATGACCCTTGAGACGATCGCACAGCTGGCTATCGACAGCTCGCTTCCGCTGGCTCACTGGCGTTATGCGTTGTTGGTGTCGGTACTGAATGATGCACAGCGTGATGTGCTGGCGATAAGGTTACGATTGCCTAATGCCGTAACGCAGCTTGCGCGTCATGTGGCGTTAAGTAAGGGCATATTGGCCGAGCCATTAAGTGACGAATGTGTTCTTCACTGGCTGGAGCGTTTGGATGGTTGGCGTAAGCCTGCGCAGGTTGATGCCCAGTTACAGCTGATTAAGCGCTTAGCAGAGAGTACGGTCGAACCGTTGAGTCGGGCGTGGCAAGCTGCACAAAGCGTTGACCCTCAAGTGCTATTGAAAGCGGGCTATCGCGGTGCAGCTTTAGGTAAGGCGCTCCGTGAGCACCGCCAACAGGCCGTAGCAAGTGCGCTTTATTAATAGGCACTAAGGGCTGGTTGGTTATGGGCTTTGTTTAGCGAGCGGACACCGCCTTTGGCACAGCGTCTGCCTGAGAAATCCAGCGCCCACGCCAATGAAAGTCGATGGCCCATAAGCGTTGATTACCCAGCTCAAAGCGTTGCCATAGCGCAGCATAAGATAAGCCATAGATAGGGTGGTACTGGTCGGGTAGCAGTTCGGCCAGCGGTTGCAGAACGAAGGCATTGTGCGTGATTTCCCCTCGGGGCAGGGTAACGCCGTCAACGGTGCCGCAAATGCCGCCCACTGTGAGTAGGTCAATATCCAGCGCTCGAGAACTACACTTAACCATATCGGGAGTGCGGCCATGGGCAATTTCGAGTTGCTTAGACCACGCCTGAAGCTTGCCCACCGACCAATCGCTATCAAAGGCAACCACAAGGTTGTAAAAGTTGCGATTATCGCTAAACCCTACCGGCTCGCTTTCAAAAATACGCGATATTTGGAGGGGACCAAATGTGTCTTCAAGCGCATCTAGGCATAGGCGGATATGAGTGTCCGGATCGATATTGCTGCCTAAACTGAGAGTAACCAAGTTCATGGAAGCGTGCCGCGGATGATTTCAAGACCGACGCTAGCGGCTTGTGGAACAGCCCCTGGTTTGCGTACGGTAAGTCGCAACCAGATAATGGAAAACTCCTGCTGTAGGCACTCTGCTAGGCGCTCGGCAAATGTCTCGACGAGAGCAAAGTGGTGCTCGTCAGCAAAGCGCTGAATTCGCTGGCAAATGGCTGCATAATCAAGCGTCAGGCTTAAGTCATCTGCAGCGGCAGCAGGACGAATATCCGTTGCGAGCGATAAGTCCAAGCTCAAAGACTGAACAATAGTGCGCTCCCAGTCGTACACACCGATCACGGTATCTACTGCCAGCGCTTCGATCAAAATGCGATCCACAGCTATTCCTCTAGCGTCAACAAGCGAGGGATTGTACTTGAGGATAGCGCGAAACGACAGCTAGGTACGATCTAACGCTGGGTAGGAGCCAAGATGGTGGGCGGAGTGATATGGATGGTGGTGGGCTACTTAAGCGGAAGCTGGTTAGCAGCGCTGAGCGTATGCCGGCTGGCAGGTGTACCTGATCCGCGATATTGCGGCTCGCGTAACCCAGGATTTTCGAACGTGCTGCGCCTATACGGGCCGCGTCTAGCCGTCGCCACGCTTTTGCTAGATGCCTTAAAAGGGGCGCCTGCAGTGTTGGCAGCCAAATTGTTAGGGCTGCCTGTTTGGCTACAGGGGGCTGTGGGGTTAGCGGTTCTGTTGGGCCACAGCTACCCCTTATGGCATGGCTTTCGCGGCGGTAAATCGGTTGCTAGTGCGTTTGGCGTGTTGCTGATATTGGTGCCCAGCGTGGCGCTGCTTAGTGCGGTATGCTGGATGCTACTTGCTTGGCGGCTACGCATGGCAGCGGCAGCGTCGCTTGTTAGTGCATTCGTCGCACCGTTGGCCTGCGCGTGGCTAGCACCTGACTATGTGGTGGTCGTCAGTGGTTTTAGCCTTTTAGTGCTAGCTCGCCATGGGTTAAATATTCGCCGCCTGCGCCGCGGAGAAGAGCCGCATCTACGCGGCTAGCAGGGGCTGTCGGTGTAGGAGCTAGAGGTGTTAAGTAGGCGTTAAGGTGTCCAGTGGCCAGCGTGGCGTAGCCCTCATAATGCCGTTGTCATCCTGCTCGCCTGCTGCCAAGCGTTGGGCGCCCACATAAGCGATCATCGCGCCATTATCGGTGCAGAAGCGCCCGCGAGGGTAATAGGATTGCGCGTTGCGTTTCTGTGTTTCAATCGCGAGGCGCTCCCGCAGGCGATGATTGGCACTGACGCCACCTGCTACCACTAAGCGCTTCAATCCGGTCTGATCCAGTGCACGGCGACATTTGATAACCAGGGTGTCTACTACGGCCTCTTCAAATGCCCTCGCCACATCAGCCTTGGCCTGGGTGTCTAGCTCTCCAGCAGCTTCTAATTGGCGAATAGCGGTCAGCGTGTGGGTTTTCAAGCCAGAAAAACTGAAGTCTAGGCCTGGGCGGTCGGTCATCGGCCGTGGGAAACGGAAGCGTTTTGGGTTGCCCTGTTCAGCAAGCTTAGCGACGTGAGGGCCGCCGGGGTAGGCGAGTCCTAGCATTTTGGCCGCTTTGTCGAAGGCCTCACCTGCGGCATCATCAACGGACTCACCGAGCAATTGGTAGTGTCCTAAGGCCTGTACTTCGACGAGCTGGGTGTGTCCGCCAGAGACCAAAAGGGCTACGAAAGGGAAATCCGGAGCATCATCTTCCAGCATGGGGGCTAACAAATGGCCTTCCATGTGGTGTACGCCCAGTACCGGGATATTCAACGCGCGTGCCATACCATGCGCCGTGCTGGCGCCCACCATGAGTGCGCCGACTAACCCCGGGCCAGCCGTGTAGGCAATGCCGTCTAGATCGCTACGCGTCAGTTCTGCATCGTGCAATACTTGCTCGATCAGCGGCAACAGTTTACGTGTATGGTCACGAGACGCGAGTTCAGGCACCACGCCGCCATACTCGGCATGCATGGCAATTTGACTATACAGCGCGTCGGCGAGCAGGCCGCGGCCTCCAGTATATGAAGTATCATAAATCGCGACGCCCGTTTCATCGCAAGACGTTTCAATGCCCAGTACGCGCATGGCTGAAGAACTCGTTGTAAGTTAAAAAGTTGCAGGTTAGCAAGCAGTGCTGCTAAGCAGTCGCCTAGTTTAGCATTCTCATGCTTATAGCGCGTAAGCATTTGCAAAGATAGCCAACCACGACTAGACTACTGTGCGCTGTAAAAACTGGGTCGTACACTGTGTTATTAAAAGTGTACGTACTATCCGAACTCAAGACTCCTTAAGGTAGGTGAGTGCTTAATGCCTTCTGTAAAAGTACGTGATAACGAGCCGTTTGACGTCGCCCTGCGTCGCTTCAAGCGTTCTTGCGAAAAAGCCGGTGTTCTTTCTGAAGTACGCCGCCGCGAGCACTATGAGAAGCCGACTGCTGAGCGTAAACGCAAAGCGGCAGCTGCCGTAAAACGCCACGCCAAGAAAGTTCAGCGTGAGCAAAAGCGTTTCGAACGGCTCTATTGATCCGTACCCGAGGGGGCCGGAGCAGTTAGCTGGTCATCTCAAGAGGGATGTCAAGCGGCCGCCACTAGGTGGCCGTTTGTTTTTGCTTTGATTTATCGCTGTCTATGGTGATTTGGCAACAGGCCCGATGACCCTAGGCAAGTGAATTAGCGCTTTGCGCGAGGATGCCCGCAGTTCATGGCAGGCCAAATTCCACAACGTTTTATCGATGACCTGTTAGGCCGCGTTGATGTGGTCGAGGTGGTTGGTGAGCGTGTGCAGCTTAAAAAGGCCGGGCGTAACTATTCTGGGCTATGTCCTTTCCATCAAGAGAAAACCCCATCGTTTACGGTAAGCGCTGATAAACAGTTTTATCACTGCTTTGGGTGTGGTGCCCACGGTAATGCGCTACGCTTTCTAATGGAATACGACAAACTACCCTTTCCTGATGCGGTCGAGCAGTTGGCTAGCCGTTTGGGGCTGGATGTTCCTCGTGAGGGTGCCGACGATCCGCGCGCCCAGCAGCGCGAAAAAAAGCGCAAAGAGGGCGTTAATCTTCTTGAACTTGCTGCCAGTTTTTATCGAGAACGGCTAAAAATGCAGGAAGGGCAGGGAGCGCAGCGTTATCTGCAGGGGCGTGGATTATCGCCAGATGTTGTCAGTACTTATGGTATTGGTTATGCGCCTGGCGGATGGGAAGCCCTGAAGCAGCACTTGAGTGCGCGAGGTATTGGTGAACCCGTACAAGTAGAGTATGGCTTGCTAATTCATCGTGAAGACACAGGGCGGACGTATGACCGCTTTCGTGACCGAGTGATGTTTCCCATTCGGGATCTAAGAGGGCGGACCATCGCGTTTGGCGGCCGGGTAATGGGCGATGAGCAGCCTAAATATCTAAATTCGCCAGAAACGCCTGTCTTTCACAAAGGACGTGAGCTGTACGGGCTGTACGAGGCTCGCCAAGCTTCAAGCAAGCTTGAGCAGCTCGTCATTGTTGAAGGATACATGGATGTTGTGGCGCTAGCGCAGTACGGCATCAACAACGCCGTCGCAACCTTGGGGACGGCTACAACGGAAGATCACCTAAGCCGACTATTTCGTTTAGTCAGCCGTGTGGTGTTTTGTTTTGACGGTGACCGAGCAGGACGCCAAGCGGCCAGCCGGGCATTGGAAACAGCCTTGCCGCAGATGATTGACGGTCGTGAAGCACGCTTTTTGTTTCTGCCGGAAGGCGATGACCCAGATACGCTAGTGCGCCGTGAAGGTAGCGACGCATTTCAAGATCGCGTTACCTGCGCGATGCCGCTATCTGAGTTTCTTTTTGAGCAGGCTGCTCAGGGACGAGACTTGAATACCGTGGAAGGGAGAGAGCGGTTTGCAAGTCAGGTGCTTGAGGCATTGAACAAAGTGCCTGAGGGCATGCTCAAATCGTTACTGTTGGAAGCGTTGGCTAAGCGCAGTGGGTTGGCGCAATCGCAGCTGAAAACGCTGCTTGAGAAACGCGCTACCGCCAGTGCGCAAAAAGAGGCACAGAAAGCGTCTTCGCAGGAGGCCGTGCACTGGGAGCCGATTGAGTCGCCCGACATGATGCCGTTTGAGCATCATGAGGAGCAACTGGTCAGCGCGCAGCCAGCTAGTAAAAAGGCCCAGCAGGGGCGCTCTCAATCGCGTCGCCCGCAAGTGCTTTCAACCGTTGCGCGTATTGCGCAGCTACTGTTGCATGAGCCTAGTTTAGTAACATCGCTGCCAGATTCCCTGGATTGGCTGTCGGAGAGTGAAGAATCATTGCTATGCCGTAACTTGATTGAGTTGTTACGCGCAGGGCGTTATCGCAGCCCGCAAGTGGTGTTGGCGCACTTTCAGGGGAGCCAAGAAGGGCAGGTCTTGGCGGAGCTGGCGTCACGAGAGTTATTGATTCCCAAGGGAACCCGGGAGACTGAGTTGACAGGGTTGGTTGAACATCTAGTAGAGGTTCAGCGCAAGCGATCACCTCAGGAAGAGTACCAGGCGTTGCTGGATTTAGAGCGTTCTGGGCAAAAGCTAGATAAAGCCCAGCGGCAACGGTTGGCCAGCTTAATGATGGAGCTTGTTCAACGACATTAAGTCGGCTTTACAGTGTTTGCTTTGCAATGATTAGAGTTTGAGGCGCTAGGGTTGAATTTCCCTAACGTTGGCACCAAATAAAGGGTCAGTCGCCAGGCGCTGGCCTAACCGAACAACCTAACACACCTGAATGACCGCGCAAATACGTTTCGCTGGAAAAATTCCTGCTATTTACGCTATACTGTTCGGCTTGTTGAGTTTAATCGATTCAGCGCCCCAGGTGTTTCATTCTTCTTCGTCGAGATAGGGTTTCTATGGCTGGAAATGCGCAGCAGCAGTCACGTCTGAAGGAGTTGATCGCGCGCGGCAAGGAACAGGGCTACCTGACCTATGCCGAGGTCAACGACCATCTACCCGAGGATATCGCCGACCCGGATCAAGTGGAAGACATCATTGGCATGATTAACGACATGGGTATTAGTGTCGTTGAAGAAGCGCCAGATGAAGACACTTTGATGATGTCGGATCACTCCACGGACGAGTCCGCTGCGGAAGAGGCCGTCGCGGCACTCGCCGCCGTGGAAAGCGACGTCGGTCGCACTACCGATCCTGTGCGCATGTACATGCGCGAGATGGGAACGGTTGAACTTCTAACCCGCGAAGGTGAGATCGAAATCGCCAAGCGGATAGAAGAGGGTACGCGGGAAGTAATGTCAGCGTTGGCATATTTGCCAGGCGCTGTTGCCTCTATCCTAGATGCCTATGATGCCACACAGGATGAAGAAGCGCCTGGTCGCTTGTCCGATCTGTTCTCTGGCTTTATCGATCCCGATGAGGGGATTCCTGGCGTTGCAGAAGCTGAAGTGCCTGAGCCTGAGCCGGAAACCGAGCTGAGCGATGATGACGATCTCGACAGCGACGATGACGACGAAGACGAGGACAGCACAGCCAGCGAAGGCGGCCCTGACCCGGAAGAAGCGAAAGCACGTTTCGAGCAAATCCGTGAGCAGAATGTCGCTGTTGAAGCTGCGTTGGCGAAATATGGGCGTGGTAGCGCTGAGCTTAAAAGTGAGCAATCGCGTTTAGCCGAGCTATTTTCGCCTATTAAGCTGGTGCCGAAGCATTTTGAGCGTCTGGTTGGTCAAGTGCGTATTAGCGTTGAGCAGGTGCGTGCCCAAGAAAAAGCGGTTATGCAGCTGTGCGTGAAGAAAGCTAAAGTACCGCGTAAAACCTTCATTAAGTCGTTCCCTGGGTACGAGTCTAATCCAGCATGGTTAGACATCTTCCAGGAGGCTCAGCCCAAGTATGCTGATCGCCTTGAGCCACTGCGCGCGGATATTGCTCGTTCGCAGCGCAAAATTGCCTTTGAAGAAGACATGGTGCAGCTCACCGTGGCCGACCTCAAAGAAGTTAACCGTAAGCTCTCTATCGGCGAAGCGAAAGCACGTCGTGCCAAGAAAGAGATGGTTGAGGCTAACCTGCGTTTGGTAATTTCGATTGCTAAGAAATATACCAACCGTGGCCTGCAGTTCTTGGATCTAATTCAAGAAGGCAATATTGGCTTGATGAAAGCGGTTGATAAGTTCGAATATCGTCGCGGTTACAAGTTCTCGACCTATGCCACATGGTGGATTCGTCAGGCGATTACGCGTTCTATCGCTGACCAAGCACGCACCATCCGTATTCCGGTGCACATGATCGAAACGATCAATAAGCTCAACCGTGTTTCTCGCCAGATGCTGCAGGAAATGGGCCGCGAGCCAACGCCGGAAGAGCTGGGCGAACGTTTGGAAATGCCGGAAGACAAAGTGCGCAAGGTGCTAAAAATTGCCAAAGAGCCGATCTCTATGGAGACGCCGATTGGTGATGATGACGATTCGCACTTAGGTGACTTCATCGAAGACGGCACAATGTTGTTGCCGATTGATATGGCCACCGGTGAAGGCTTGATTGAAGCGACGCGTAACGTTCTTGGCGGCTTAACCGCACGTGAAGCGAAAGTGCTACGCATGCGTTTCGGTATCGATATGAATACCGACCACACGCTAGAAGAAGTGGGTAAGCAGTTCGACGTTACTCGCGAGCGGATTCGTCAGATCGAAGCAAAGGCGTTGCGCAAACTACGCCACCCCAGCCGCTCTGAGCCGCTGCGCTCGTTCCTTGATGAGTGATTTGTAGGCTGTGTAGTAAGTGGTATGTGGTAAATAGAAAGTGGTGAACTGATAGTCGTCACCATAAACAAAAAGCCCGCCGTTCATAGAACGGCGGGCTTTTTGCGTTATGCCATGAGCGTTATATAACAAAAGGGCTATAGCGTGTAATGCGTAGCTGACCCTGGGCCGACAGGCAAGCCAAAAACGAATACCCAAATAAAGAACATCAGGCTCCAGCCAATCAGCATAAATAGCGTGTAGGGCAGCATAACCGCCACCAGCGTACCAATGCCCATATCTTTGCGGTAGCGGGTTGCCACGGCAAGAATCAAGCCAAAGTAGCTCATCATAGGCGTAATTAAGTTAGTCACTGAGTCGCCGATTCGGTATGCCGCCTGAATTACTTCAGGGGCGTAGCCCATCAGCATTAGCATCGGTACAAAGATGGGAGCTGTTACCGCCCACTGTGCTGAGGCGCTGCCTAGTGATAGGTTGACGAACGCACACATAATAATAAACAGCGCGAATAGGCCTGGGCCGCGTAGCCCTATAGATTGCAGTAGATCGGCACCGGCAACGGCTGTTACGGTGCCAAAGTTGCTCCAGCTAAATAGCGCTACAAACTGCGCCGCAAAAAAGACCAGAACGATATAGAGACCGAGGCTGCTCATGCTTTTCGCCATAGCGTTGACAATATCACGATCGTTTTGCATGGTGCCTGCTAGACGGCCATAGACAAACCCCAGCACGGTGAAGGACACCGCGACAATTACCACAATGCCACGCAAAAAGGGCGAGCCGCTAATTAGTCCTGTTTCGGGGTTACGCAATATGCCGCTTTCGGGCACAACCATGACCGCGACCAGAGCGGCTAATGCTAATGTCGCAAGTCCAGTCCCTTTTAAGGCGTGCTTCTCTGAGTCGGATAGCCCTTCCATGCGCTGGTTTTCAATGTCGCTATTAGCATAGGCAGAATCGAATTTACCCAGCTTGGGTTCTACGATTTGCTCAGTAACAAAGCCACCAATAAGCGTGACAAAGAACGTACTGGCGAACATAAAGAACCAGTTAGCTTCTGCGCCCACAATGTAAGCGGGATCAAGCAGACGCGCTGCTTCCTGGGTGATGCCCGATAGCAGTGGGTCAACAGTACCGATCAGTAAGTTAGCGCTGTAGCCTCCAGAAACACCGCAGAACGCAGCCGCTAGGCCCGCCAATGGATGGCGTCCTAATGAGTGGAAAATCATGGCCGCTAAAGGAATTAATACGACATAGCCAAGCTCAGCCGCCATGTTCGACATGATGCCGGCAAACACCACTGCATAGGTGACAATGCGCGGCGAGCGATTGAGAACCAGCGCACGCATGCTGGCTGAAAGCAGTCCTGAGTGCTCAGCAACGCCGACTCCCAGCATGGCTACCAGTACTGTGCCCAGCGGTGCAAAGTTAGTGAAGTTGGTCACCATTTCAGTGACTAAACGGCGCAGACCTTCGGCATTGAGCAGTGAATTAACCGCTATCCATTCACCTTCGTTAGCAGGGCGAGGGTCAGCAACAGATACCCCTAATGCACCGGCGATGCCGCTGGCGACTACTACCAGCACACATAAAATAGCGAAGAGAGTAACAGGGTGTGGGAGTAGATTACCCAGCCACTCAACGCTATCAAGAAAACGAGTAAATGCACCTCGCTTTAGGGTTTCTTGGCGATTTTGTGAGTTTGTCATAAGGTTTGTGTCGTCAGTAGGTTGTTTTGCAGAAAAAATGCCCATGAATCGGGGGGACGACACTACGTTGAAGCCAACAGGGTCGCAAATGGCTTTGTGTATAACGAGATGTAAAAAATGAATGCCGCCTATGCAGAGCGTAAGACGGCGATAGAGAAGGGCTGCTAGCGGGAGATGAGAGGATTAGCGTGCGACTTGTCGCGCTTTGTAAATACGCCGAGCAATCAGCAGAAGCTCAATCATGGCAAATAGAATCAGGCTGTAGCCTAAAAGCTCAATGGCTTCTTCCGCGACATCTTTGAATTCGCGAATATAAGTGTCTTGCATGACGGCTCGCCAGAAGTCTTGGCGACCATAAAGGCGGGAAAAAATGTAGGTGACGAGAACACCGGCAGTGAACAACCCAAATGCGAAGGTGTTGCTATAATGAGAGAATTCCTCAATAAATCGACCTCGCTGCACGACCACCCAGGTAAGGCTAGGGATGACAATGAGTGCTACCAGCACTTTCCAAGTATTTTCTGCAACGTAGTAATCAAAAAAGTAATCCTGTTCGCGTACCAGCGACGCAGCCACAAACGCCAACAATAGTAGCGTAACAGTAGGCCATACCTTGAGTACTTGGCGCACGTAGATGAGTAAGCCACAACAGCTGGCCAGCACCAGAGTTTGAGCGAACTCTGTAAAGCCTAGTTCGGTATAGCGCACATCGGGTAGGTAGAGAGCTTCAAAATATCCGCCCTGGGCGATACCAGCGATAAAAAACATATAAAGCGTTGCGCGCAGAAGCGTGTATCCAAAACTGAGTGGCCACTGCGGTGGGGAAGATGACATACCAACATCCTTTTCGGAGAGATGACGTTATAAGAGAGAAGTTTAGAAACATGCATAGAAGAATGTTCATTATATCGCCACACTTCTGTGCTCGCACGTTGAACTTAATGGGAGCTGCTCGACTAATGATGGATTAAGGCTGCAAAGTAGCTAGGTTAAGAGGTAATCAACGTTAAGAGGTAATCACCCACTACCGATGAAGGGCAGACAACACAATGGCAATAAGCGTTTTTGATCTCTTTAGAATTGGGATTGGCCCATCAAGCTCTCATACGGTTGGGCCTATGCGCGCGGCGTGCGATTTTAGCCAAGCAATTACTTCACCGTCGCTGACGCGCGTTGTGGTCAGGCTTCACGGTTCGTTAGCGTCTACCGGCATTGGGCATGGTACTGATAGCGCGGTCATCATGGGCTTGATGGGGGAAGCGCCTGAGTCAATTGATCCCGACACCATTACTGAGCGGCTACGTGCGCTGGATGAAGGCGCTCTGTTAATGCTGCCCAATGGGCAAGCGCTACCATTTAATCGTACCCAAGATATTGAATGGGACGACGATTGCTTGCCATTTCACCCGAACGCTATGGTGTTGACGGCTTATCAGCACGATACGGTTATTGCGACAAATACTTATTACTCCCTGGGCGGTGGCTTTTATGTCGATCAAGCCTGCGCCGACCAGGGTGGGTTAGACGAAGATAAAACCGCGCTACCTTACCCGTTTGAAACGGCAAATGAGCTGTTGGCGCTCTGTCAAACAAATAGCTTGCGTATCAGTGAGTTAATGTTTGAAAACGAAAAAGCATGGCGCAGTGAAGAGGTGATTCGCACAGAGCTACTGACGATTTGGCAAGCCATGCGCAGCAGTATTGAAAATGGCTTAAAAGCGACAGGGCACTTGCCCGGAGGGTTAAATGTTCGCCGACGTGCCCATGGCTTGCACCAACAGTTGCTTTCACCACCGCAGAATCAACGCTTAATTGTCTCAAGTTTTACTGTAATGGACTGGGTCAATTTGTTTGCGTTGGCTGTGAATGAAGAGAACGCTGCGGGTAAACGGATGGTTACTGCACCAACGAATGGTGCTGCCGGTATTGTGCCTGCTGTGCTGGCGTACTATTTGAAATTTGAGCCAGATGCCTGTGACGACGACATAGTGGACTTCTTGCTGGCTGCGGGGGCGATGGGTATTTTGTGCAAAAAGAATGCGTCTATTTCTGGTGCGGAAGTTGGCTGCCAAGGAGAAGTCGGTTCTGCTTGTGCGATGGCCGCAGCGGGGCTTGCAGAAGTGCTGGGCGGCTCGCCAAAACAGGTAGAAAACGCGGCTGAAATTGGTTTAGAGCATAATCTTGGCCTTACTTGTGACCCTGTGGCGGGGTTGGTACAAGTGCCGTGTATCGAGCGCAATGCCATTGCCTCGGTAAAGGCGATCAATGCTGCACGTATGGCGCTGCATGGTGATGGTGATCATTTTGTATCGTTGGATAAAGTGATTCGCACCATGCGTGACACCGGCCGAGATATGCAAGATAAATACAAAGAGACGTCAAAGGGTGGTTTGGCTGTTAACGCCATTGAGTGTTAGTGAGTCGGGCAAGGTGGCAGCGTTGCGTCAATATTGGCCACTAAGTAATCGACGAGCTGACGGATTTTAGGTGATAGGTGGCGGTGACGGGGGTATACCGCCCAAACCGCCGTATCGTTGTGTTGGAAAGGTTCCAATACGGACACCAGTTCGCCACTGGCTAGGTAAGGGGCAACGTAGTAATCCGGCAGTTGAGCAAGCCCTAGCCCTTTAAGCGCGGCGTCCAGTAGAGCAGGACCTGAATTGCCGCTCCAACAGCCTTCCACTTTAACTTCGCGGCGCTGACCGTTGACTTCAAACAACCAGTTCGGCCGCGAACCCATCAGACAACGGTGTTGGCTAAGTTCCGATAAGGTATGTGGCCTGGGTGCTTGACGGAAGTAAGCCCGGGATCCGACAACATACTCCTGCCGTTCGCATAATCGCCGCGCAATCAAGCTAGAGTCTTTGAGTACCCCCATGCGAATGGCGATATCGTAGCCCTCTTCAATAACTTCTACAGGGCGATTAGTGAAGTGCATATGTACTTCAAGCTGTGGGTGCAGACACTGAAAATCATTCACCAGTGGCGCGATATAGCGCTCGCCAAATGTTGTTGCTGACGTCAGTTTCAGCAGCCCACGTGGATTTGCCTGAAGTTCGCTGACCGCTTGCTCTGCATCGCGCAGGCCATCAAAAAGGTGGCGACAGTGCTCAACGTAGATGGCTCCAGCATCGGTTAAACGAATTTGTCGTGTGGTGCGGTACAAAAGCTGTACCCCCAACTGATTTTCTAGCTGGCTCACTAAGCGACTAATATGCGATGTCGACACCTTTAAATGGCGTGCGGCTGCTGAGAATGTGCCCAGCCTTACCACCTCAACGAATGCCTCGATACGATCCCAACGCTGCACGGCTGTCCTTATTAATTAGTGATTTTTGCTCTATGGCAATAATCTTGTGAGTGTATCCCGCTTTATCCCACTCGCCTAGCTGGCCTACACTGCAGCCATTCAATCGGGTTCGATTAAAACGAATCCGGCAAAACAGTATTCACTCGTATGTGACCGTTAAGGAGATGCATAGATGAAATCACGCGCTGCTGTAGCACTCGAAGCGGGCAAACCGCTGGAATTAGTTGAAATCGATGTGGAAGGCCCGAAAGCGGGTGAGGTGTTGGTGAAGATGGCTGCGACGAGCGTATGCCATACCGATGCTTATACCCTCTCTGGCGCTGACCCTGAAGGTAATTTCCCAGCGGTATTGGGCCACGAAGGCGCTGGCGTGGTACAGGAAGTTGGCGAGGGAGTGACCAGCGTTAAGCCAGGTGACCATGTTATTCCGCTATACACCGCAGAGTGCGGCAAATGCAAATTCTGCCTATCCGGTAAAACAAATCTATGCGGTAGCGTGCGCGCTACGCAAGGTAAAGGTGTGATGCCTGATGGCACCTCGCGCTTTTCACTAGATGGCAAAATGTTGCATCACTACATGGGCACGTCGACTTTCAGCGAGTACACCGTGTTGCCGGAGGTATCGCTTGCGGTGGTCTCCCAAGAAGCGCCGATGGATAAAATCTGCCTCTTGGGCTGCGGCGTTACAACCGGTATCGGTGCGGTACTGAATACGGCAAAAGTAGAGCCAGGCTCCACTATCGCCGTTTTTGGGTTGGGCGCGATTGGTTTGGCGGTCATCCAAGGCGGGGTAATGGCAAAAGCCTCAAAGATTATTGCCATCGATGTGAACCCCGATAAATTTGAATTAGCCAAGCAGTTTGGCGCTACAGACTTCGTCAATCCAAAAGACTATAGCGACCCGATTCAGCAGGTCATCGTCGATATGACCGACGGTGGTGTTGATTACTCTTTTGAGTGTATCGGCAATGTTAACGTGATGCGTTCGGCTCTTGAGTGCTGTCATAAAGGCTGGGGAGAGTCGATTGTTATTGGCGTCGCGGGGGCGGGCGAAGAGATCTCAACGCGCCCATTCCAACTGGTCACCGGGCGTGTTTGGAAAGGCTCTGCGTTTGGCGGTGTAAAAGGACGCAGTGAGTTACCGGGTTACGTCGAGCGCTATATGAATGGTGAGTTGAATATCGACGACTTTATTACCCACGACATGCCATTCGAGCAAATCAATGAAGCCTTTGATTTGCTTCATGCAGGTAAGAGCATTCGTACCGTGTTGCATTACTGAGTATCATTGGTAATAGGGTAAATGAGCGCGGTAGGGGAAACCCGCCGCGTTTTCATCTTTTGAAGGAGCCTGCCCATGAGCATGAGTGAAACCTTAGAACTAGTGTCTGCCAATCGCAGTTTTGGTGGCTGGCACAAGCGCTACCGCCACTACTCCCGGGCGCTGGATTGCGACATGGTGTTCGCGGTTTATCTGCCTCCTCAAGCAGAGAGCGAGCGCGTACCGCTACTTTGGTGGTTATCAGGTCTAACCTGTAATGATGAAAACTTTATGCAGAAAGCGGGGGCGCACCGTATTGCTGCGGAACTAGGGGTGGCGATTGTTTGCCCCGATACCAGCCCACGCGGCACTGAGCTACCCGGTGAGCATGAAAGTTATGATCTAGGGTCAGGCGCTGGTTTTTATGTGAATGCTACCCAAGCTCCCTGGAAATCGAATTACCGCATGTATGACTACGTGATTGAAGAGCTGCCTTCTGTCGTGCGTCAGCATTTCCCTGTTAATGGGCGTGAGTCGATCAGTGGTCACTCCATGGGCGGCCACGGCGCGCTAATCATGGCATTGCGTCACCCCGGTCGGTTCCGTTCGGTTTCTGCGTTTGCGCCTATTGTTAACCCCATGAACTGTCCTTGGGGGCAAAATGCGTTTACCAGCTATTTGGGTGACGACCAGTCGCGTTGGCGCCAGTACGATGCTTGTGAGCTGGTTGCGAATGGCGCTTCCCGACAGCGGTTATTTATCGATCAAGGTGAGGCCGACCAGTTCCTGGATGAGCAACTGATGCCAGAGCGTTTGGAAGCGGTGTGTGAAGAGCATGATCACCCACTGACATTGCGCCGCCAGCCAGGTTACGACCATAGCTACTTCTTTATCGCCTCGTTCATTGAGGAGCATTTGCGCTATCATGCAGAACACCTCATGAAGCGCTAAGGATATCGAAATGCTTAATCGCGCGTTGCGCCGTTTTCTTGGTTTGATATGGCGTCTTGCTTGGCGTGGCGCGCTGGCTTTTGTTGTCTTCTCAATTGCACTGGTTTTACTCTTCCGGTTTGTGCCACCTCCTGGCTCAATGGTCATGGTAGAGCGCAAAATACAAAGCTGGATAAACAGCGAGCCTATTGATATTCAACGCCAATGGAGAAGCTGGGAACACCTATCCAGCAATGCCAAGTTGGCGGTGATAGCGGCTGAAGACCAGCGCTTTCCTCAGCATAGTGGGTTTGATTTAGTTGAGTTGAAACGCGCCCTGAAGGCTAGTCTCGATGGTGAGCGGTTGCGAGGGGCCAGCACGCTCAGCCAGCAAACCGCCAAAAATGTTTTTTTATGGAGCGACCGTAGCTGGGCCCGAAAGGGGCTAGAAGTATGGTTTACACTGCTGATTGAAACGCTGTGGAGCAAACAGCGCATACTGGAAGTGTATTTAAACGTCGCTGAGTGGGATACCGGAGTATTTGGGCTAGAAGCCGCGGCAGGGCACTATTTTGGTGCTTCTGGCAGTGCCTTGACCGAACGGAAAGCAAGCCTGCTCGCGGCGATTCTTCCGAGTCCGCGTACCCGCAGCGCATCACGCCCGGATGCCCAGGTAGAGCGCCGCAGCCAGTGGATTCTTCAGCAAATGCGTAATCTAGGTGGTGTCAGGTACTTGGAGCGCTTGTAGTGCTTTAAGTCTCTTTTGTGAGGCTAGGTTTGCGTACCACCATGACCACCCCCGCAATGGCAATGACCATACCTGCCAGTCCGAGCAGGGGTAAGCGTTCGTCGAACAGCCACCATGCTTGTAGCGCAGTCACCGGTGGCACCAGATAAAACAGACTGGCAACGCGGGATGCTTCGCCCTTTTTAATCAGCATCATTAATAGCAGGATGGCGGCGATAGACAGAATAAGCACTAGCCAGCCAAGAGTGAGCAAGAACGTTATGCTCCATTCGACTTGGCGGGTTTCAAACAGCAGTGCTCCCATGCCTAGCAGCATGCCTGCCGCTATATATTGAATAACCGCCCCGGAAAGCAGTGGCATGCTGGTGCAGTAGCGTTTTTGATAAAGTGTCCCCAGTGAAATCCCCACTAGCGCGGCCATTACGCTAGCCAGTGCGCCTAGGCCAAATCCAGCAAAAAGTGAGGTGCCGAACTCTAGCTTGCTGCCCAATACTAGACAAATACCCACTAGGCCAAGCAGCAGCCCCAGCCACTGGCGGGAGGTTAAGCGCTCTCCCAAAAGGGGGCCCGCACAGGCTGCTGTTAATAGTGGCTGTAGGCCCACCAATAGCGCTGCCAGTCCAGCAGGCATGCCTAAGTAGATACCGTAAAAAACCCCACCTAAATACGTGCCGTGTACCAAAAGCCCTGAAACGCCTATATTCAGCCACAGTGCTGGCGATGAAGGCCATGCAATGCGCATTAGCCACGTCAGTGGCACAAGCAGCATAAGGGTGAGCACGAAACGAACAAACAAAAAGGTAAAAGGTTCTGCGTAGGGCAGACCAAATTTTGCGCCAATGAACCCCGTGCTCCAGAGCAAAACAAATAATCCTGGCATGGCGGCAAGGCCTAAAGAAGCCATGTTTACATTTTTTAAACTATTGATAGTGTTGAACATAGTTCCTCGGCGTGGGTCCTTTTTGCTTGGTTCTGTGTTACTTAAATGTTTTTCCTGTTACTAACTTTTACATAAAAAGTTGAACCTGTGCTTGAACAACGCGTCACAGCTGCACATTCATAACGCGTCAATGAGGTTTCTTACTATGCAACGTATGACTGCTCTGTTCTCTGCTGCTCTTCTTGCTACTGGTCTGCTGGCTGGCACCGCACATGCACAGCAAGCCGAAGAATCCGCTCAGGATACGATGGCTACCCAGCAAGCGCCTGTTCAGGATTTCTCTGATGAGCAGCTACAGCAGTTCGCCGATGCTTCTCAAGAAATCGCCGTGATCTCGCAAGAGTACACACAGCGTCTGCAGGAAGCAGAAGATGAAAACGCCCAACAGGAAGTTCGCGCTGAAGCCAACGACCGCATGATCGAGGTTGTTGAAGATAGCGGTCTAGATGTTGATACCTTTAATGCCATTGGCCAGTCAATCCAGCAAGATCCTGAAATGATGCAGCGTGTTCAGGAAATGGCCAACCAGTCATAATCAGCCAGTCATAATTAGTTCCAGTAAGTAACATAGAGGATAGTGACAGATTTTCCTTAACCTGCGAAGTATTCTGTCCGCCTACTGAAAGTCTGTTACTGCACAAAGCCCAGCGTATTTCGCTGGGTTTTTTGCGTTTGTTAACGCTCAATTGTGATCGAAGGGTTTACGCTACAGGCTATCCAAGACAAACTTCATCTATTGATGATGCTGCCGCGCCAAGTGCAGGAGATCGCATGGATGTTGAACTGTTAGAAATACGTCAGCATATGGGGCAGTTCCCCCCGTTTGATGGCTTATCGGATGTATTGCTAGACGCCATAGCTGAGCAAGTAGAAGTGCGCTATTTCAAAACCGGTAGCGACATTTTAGAGCTCAACGATACGCTTGATAAGCTGTGTTTTATCCGTAGCGGTGCAGTGGAAGTCTATCGTCGTCAGGGCGAGCTATATAACCGCTTGGGCGAGGGGGATATTTTTGGCCACTTTAGCCTGCTTCGAAACTATAAAGTACGTTTTCCTGCCAAAGCGATTGAAGATACGCTGATTTACTTTATTCCCAACGCTGTCTTTCAGCGGCTTTGCGAAGAAGACGATGATTTTGCTGACTTTGTTGAGCTAGAGCGTCCTCGTTTAGAAACTGCCGCAGAGCAGCAGAAAAAATCTAACGACATGATGGTCACGCGGATACGCAAATTGGTAACGCGTTATCCTGTCATGGTTGAATCCACTACTACCGTCCAGCAAGCTGCCAAACAGGTGAGTGAGGCACAGGCGTCGGCCGTATTGGTCATTAATGAAGGCGGTAATAACCCTCGCTACAGCTTTCAGGATAGCGAAGGCAAAACTTGGCAAATGTGTGGCATTTTGACGGATAGTGACTTTCGTACCCGCGTGGTAGCTGAGGGGCTATCCGCGCAAACGGTTATTGGAGAAGTGGTTTCCGAACGGTTGATTACTATCCAGTCGGATGCGTCGGTTTACGAAGCCATGCTGACGATGCTGCGCAACAATGTTCACCACTTACCGGTACTTTACCGCCAGCGTCCGGTTGGGGTTGTCCACCTCTCCGATATTATTCGTTACGAGACGCAAAGTGGGCTGTACTTAGTAAGCAATATTTTCAATCAGTCCAGCGCACAGGGGTTGGCAAAACTTGCTCCAGATGTACGCGCAGCCTTTGTAAGAATGGTGCAAGAAGGGGCTAATTCACAAATGGTGGGGAGTGCCCTGTCGACCATTGGGCGTAGTTTTACTCGGCGACTGCTAGAGCTTGCTGAAGAAGCGCTGGGGCCACCGCCGGTGCCTTACTGCTTTATGGTGAATGGCTCTATGGCACGCAATGAGCAAAGTATCGTCACCGACCAGGATAATGCACTAATCTTGTCAGACGATTTCAATCCCGACGAGCATGACGACTACTTCCACGCATTAGCGGCCTTTGTCAGCGATGGCTTAGATGCCTGCGGTTATACCTACTGCAAAGGCGATGTGATGGCGACTAATCGCCAGTGGCGCCAGCCGTTGCATGTTTGGAAGCGTTATTTCCTAGATTGGATGGCAAATCCAACCCCTGAGAGGCTCCTGCATAGTTCGATCTTTTTCGATCTAGACAGCATTTACGGCGAGGACCATTTTGTTGAAGCGCTTCAGGATTTGATTGCCCAAACGGCACCGCAATCGCCGCTATTTTTGGCAGCCATGGCCCGTAACGCATTGAATCGAACGCCGCCGCTTGGGTTTTTCCGCACCTTTGTGATGGAAAAGGATGGCAAGCATAACAACTCCATCAACCTAAAACGGCGTGGTACTGCCCCCATGGTTGACCTTATTCGGGTGCATGCGTTGGCCTGTGGATCTAAAGCGCAAAACTCGTTCCAACGCTTAAATGACATTAGCAATACCCAGCTACTGGCGACGGGGGTAAGCGATAAGCTTAGTTACGCATTTGAGTTTTTGTGTATGTCACGGATTCGCCATCAAGTGATAGACCTGCAGGAAGACCGTTTCCCCGATAACAATATCGAGCCGGAGAATGTTGAGGATAGCGAGCGCCATACGCTTAAAGATGCTTTCCAGGCACTCAACAACGCACAAAAATTTTTGAAATTCCGCTATCCAGTACCCACTCAGCGGCAGGGGCGATAACATGCATGGAATCCGGCCCCGCCAAAAAGTAGTCCAAGCTAACTGGATAGGCTATATGGCTGAGCGTGCCGAAAAGGCTCATGATGGCTCGCTTAGGGAATTTTTTGCCACGCCGCTACCCAGCCCGGACACACCTATCGCGCAAGTGCCGATGGCGGCGCTAGATATGGAAACAACGGGGTTGGACGAGCGGCGCCACGCGATTATCAGTATTGGCGTGGTGCCTTTCACACTGGATCGCATTCCGCTTGCTCAACGTCGCTACTGGGTAGTGAAACCCTCCCGCCCCTTAGATGAGGCATCCATTGCTTACCATCACATCACTCATTCTGAAATCGCCACTGCTCCAGACTTTGATGCCGTGCTGGATGAGCTATTAGCAGTGCTGGCTGGGCGACTGGTGGTGGTGCATTTTCGCAACATCGAACGTCCGTTTCTCGATGCTGCCGTAAAAGCACGACGGGGAGAAGGGGTGATGTTCCCGATGATCGATACGATGTCACTTGAAGCGCGCATGCATCGACAAACGTTATGGGCACGGTTTCGCCGTTGGCTAGGGCGTCCGCCGGTTTCGATTCGTCTACATGCCAGTCGTGAACGCTATGGTTTGCCCGCCTATCAAGGGCACCACGCGCTGGTTGATGCGCTGGCGACAGCAGAGCTGTTGCAAGCACAGATCAGCTATCACTACACGCCGGAAACGCAGTTGAAAGATATTTGGGTTTGAGCAGCGCAACGTTACGTAACGCAAACGGGCAGCCCTTTGGCTGCCCGTTTGTGGTTTAGTGCAAGGATGATTCACATCATACCGCTTTAGGTTCGCTCATCAGACCTTTGATAATGGCATAACATGCCACTAGCAAGATGATGGTGAACGGAAAGCCGGTAGAAACTGCCATGGTTTGCAGTGCAGTCAAACCACCGCCGAGCAGCAACGCAATGGCGATAGCCCCTTCGATAATCGCCCAGAATACGCGCTGAGGCTTCGGTGCATCTACCTTGCCGCCTGCGGTAATGGAGTCGATAACCAGCGAACCTGAGTCAGAAGAGGTCACAAAGAAAATAATGACCAGTAGAATCGCAATGAAGGAAGTAATTTGTGACAGCGGTAGCTGCTCAAGCATGATGAACAGTTGCAGATCTACACCAGCGTCGCGTACCGCTTCAATGCCTTGGCTAACGTACTGATCAATGGCGGTGCCGCCAAAGGTAGTCATCCATAGTACCGATACCACCGAGGGTACAATCAGTACCGAGACTAAGAATTCACGCACGGTACGGCCACGGGAAACGCGAGCGATAAACATACCGACGTAAGGAGACCAGGAGATCCACCAAGCCCAGTAGAAGGCAGTCCAGCCTTGGCTAAAGTTGGCATCTTCACGGCCAAACGGATTCGACAGAGCCGGCAGATTAGCAGCGTAGCTAATTAGGTTCTCAAAGAAACCTGTCGCAATGAGCAGGGTTGGGCCAACGGCAATAACGAAGAAAAGCAGCAGTGCCGCCATGGCGATGTTGATTTTTGAAAGCAGCTGAACGCCTTTATCGACACCGGCTGTAATCGACCCGATAGCGATAATCGTGATGCCGATGATGAGCAGAATCATCGTAATATCGCTTTCTGGTGCGCCAAACAGGTAGGTTAACCCTGCCGCCGCTTGTGTTGCCCCCAAACCAAGCGATGTCGCTAAGCCAAATAGCGTGGCAAAGACCGCCAGAATATCGATTAGATGCCCCGGCCAGCCCCAGACGCGCTCACCCAGGATTGGGTAGAATACCGAGCGCATAGACAGCGGTAGCCCTTTGTTAAACGAAAACAAGGCAAGTGACAGTGCTACTACTGCGTAAATTGCCCAGGGATGAAGGCCCCAGTGAAAGATAGTCGCTGCCATACCCAGTGCAGCTGCGCCTTCGGCATCGCCCTCAGCGCCCGCTAACGGTGCCCAGCTACCCCCATCAAAGGACGTACCAAAGTGAGTCAATGGCTCGTTAACGCCAAAGAACATCAGGCCGATACCCATGCCCGCAGCAAACAGCATTGAAAACCAGCCCACATAGGTAAAGTCGGGCTTTGCATCAGCGCCGCCGATGCGGATTTTACCGAGTGGCGAAATAATTAGCCCCAGACACAAAATAACGAAAATATTGGCGGCAAGGATAAAGAACCACGCCAAATTACCGGTCAAGAAACTAAAAATAGCGTCATACACCGGTGCGATAGTGTCTTGTAGGGCCAGGGTTAAAACGACAAACAGTAGAACCACAATCGATGAGATGGTGAATACCTTGCCATGTAGATCAAGGTTCACACCCATCGTGGTGGTGGTAATGTTGTCTTGACCGATAACGTAATCGGTATCTATTAGGTTGGCTGGGCCATCAGGGGCGGGTATGCCGTCTGATACCGGCTCGGTTGGGGAGTGTTTCGAGTCAGGTTTATCCACTTTAGCCTCTCCATGTTAAACAAAAACGGCTATGCATTCGAGGAGTACTATGTTTTGACATCAACATCGTTATGTCATCAACATCTCACTCCTAGCAGGCATTAGCTGGCGGGCGTACCATCCGTACAATAGCAAATGTTGCTTAAGCTTTATTCAACGGGCTACACACAGTCATAAAATTAGCTTTTGCCAAAGCGATATTCACGCTGACAACAGAGAGCCGCAGCCCTCTGTTGTCCCTATCGCCAGACTGGTGGCATTAACCATTAAGCCACTGCTCGACTACATCTTGATTATCTTCAACCCACTGCTTGGCATTTTCGTAGGGGTCGCTGCCATCTTCCTGGTTCATCAGCATAACCTCACCCATCTGCTCGGGCGTCCACTCGAAGGCATCAAGGATGGCGTAGGCTTCTGGCATGTCATCTTTTAGACCTTGGCGCACCACAGTGTGAATCTGCTCAGCACCGCCATAGACATTTTCCGGATCTTCGAGGTATTTCAGATCGAAGCGGGCAAACATCCAGTGTGGTGTCCAGCCAGTGACCACGACATCCTCTTCATTGTTAATCGCGCTTGAAAGTGCTGCGGTCATAGTGGCACCGCTACCGCTACGCAGACGCAGCCCAAGGTCATAGGTATCCACGACCTCTTCAGTAAGAGCCATCAGGCCCGCACCAGGGTCAATACCGATGATCTCGCCGTTAAAGCTGTCGGCGTTGTCGTTTAGGTCGGCAATAGAATCAGTCTCAGTATAAGCTGGTACGACCAGTCCCAGTTTGGTGCCATCCAAGTTCATACCGAGATCTTCAATATTGTCACCCACACGCTCCATGTAGTCAGCGTGAGTCGTGGGTAACCAAGCAGCGACGATAGCATCGGCGTCGCCAGTCGAAAGAGCCTGGAACATGGCGGCGGCAGAAAGCGACGTTAGCTCAACATCGAAGCCAGCCTGCTCTAATACGGCAGCCACTACGTTGGTAGAAGCTACTTCAGACGACCACTCAACATAGGCAAGGTTTACGGTGCCCTGGTCGTCGGCGTGGGCCAGACTTCCAGCGGCAACGCCAGTGCCTGCAATAAGGGCCAATGAGGCTAGGCGGATACGGTGATTCAACGTACGAGTTTTCATTCACTTGCTCCTTGGGAAATAGTCGTGGGCTTTATCAAATAGGGCGATAAAGCGCCACAACCGTAGTAAACAGATTCTCAAATGCATTTTTTGGATTTGAATGCACGACCAGCATGCGTATGCAAAAAGAGTGAATCAAGAAGAGCCGTAATCGCAGTACCATTGCCGCTGCACGACTTTTCTAGTTTGATTCACTGTGAGCGGCGTGTTTTGCGCAATGATTGAGTCAAGCGGTCAAGTAACATAGCCAGAATGACCACGGCGATACCTGCTTCAAAGCCATCGCCAGGACGTAGCCGCTGAATAGCACGCCACACTTCGCTACCCAGACCATCTGCACCAATCATGGCGGCGATAACCACCATCGAAAGTGCCAGCATAATGGTCTGATTGATACCCGCCATCACCGTTGGTAGTGAAAGCGGAAGCTGAACTTTAAAAAGTTTTTGGCTACGCGTCGCTCCATAGGCGTCGGCGGCCTCAATTAGCTCAACCGGTACCTGGCGGATACCTAACGTTGTGAAGCGAATTGCCGGCGGCATCGAGAAAATTACCGTTGCAAAAATGGCGGATACAGAGCCGATGCCGAAAAACGGAATGGCTGGTATCAGGTAAACAAAGGCAGGCATGGTCTGCATAAAATCTAGTATTGGCATGATTAATCGGTACAGCCGATTAGATAATGCCGCCGCAATACCGACGGGCAATGCGATAACCACAGCAACCAGGGTTGCGAAAACCACCAGGGTGAGCGTCTCAATCATCGGGTTCCAGAGACCCAGATTCCAAATCAAGGCCAGCCCGGCTAATGAGCCAATCGCTAAGCGAGCACCCGCGAGCTTCCAGCAGAGTAGGGTGATTAACCCGAGTAGCGCCCACTCAGGTAGCCACATCAAGCTGTCGTTTAAAACATCAATGCCGGTTTGAGTAAAGCGTGAAATTGCCCGGGTGACGGCTGAATATTCGCTGGTCAACCAGGTCAGGCCGCTTTCGATCCAATCGCCAAGGGGGATGCTTGGAATATCCATTACTGTTCTCCTGCCCGTGCTAATTCATCCAGTACTGCGCCCTTTACAACAACACCTAGCAACCGCTGTTGCTCGTCAATAACGGCGATGGGAAAGCTTTTATCGCTAAACATAGCGAACAGGTTTTGCAGGGGTTCTTCAGGGGGGACTTTGCGGAAGTCTTGGGTCAGGTGATCAGTAATAGTATCTGACTTGGCATCAATCGCCTTGCTCGCCGCCTCGGCCTCGAGCAGGCCTATTAGGCGTCGGTCACGATCAGTGACATAAATTGAGTCAATACTGTGGTCACGCATGCGATGCAGCGCCGTGCGCGGGCCGTCGCTGTCGCGGGCGGTAGAGCGCACGGGGCGCATGGCGCTTTCGGCGGTTAATACACGCGAACGATCAACACCTTCGATAAAGCGGCGCACATAGTCATCAGCAGGTTGGGTTAATATTTCTTCCGGGGTACCAATCTGTACGACTTCGCCATCTTTAAGCAGCACAATGCGATCACCAATATTGAGCGCTTCATCTAAATCATGGGTGATGAAGACAGTTGTTTTCTGCATTTTAGATTGCAGTTGCAACAGCTCCTGCTGCATATCCTTGCGGATTAAAGGATCCAGTGCTGAAAAGGCTTCATCCATTAATAGCACGGTAGAATCATTTGCCAAGGCGCGGGCTAGGCCGACACGCTGCTGCATACCGCCAGAAAGCTGATTCGGATAGGCCTCTTCCCAGCCATCTAGTCCCACTTGGGTTAGCGCGCTTTGAGCAATTTGCTGACGCTCAGCTTTATCGACACCGCGTATTTCGAGCCCGAACTCAGCGTTTTGGCGTACAGTGCGGTGTGGGAATAACGCAAAGTTTTGAAAAACCATAGAAAAATGACGGCGACGACACTCTAACAGCGCCTTTTCGCTTAACGTGGGAATATTCTCGTCATCAATGATTATTTCGCCTTCAGTGGTATCAATCAGGCGGTTCAGGCAGCGGATTAACGTTGACTTGCCAGAACCCGAAAGTCCCATAATAACGAGAAGTTCGCCTTCATAGACATCGAATGAGATGTTTGAAAGACCTAATGTTTGACCGGTTTTTTCAAGAATTTCAGGGCGTTTTAAACCTTGGTCACGAAGCTCAAGGGCTTTTTTCGGCTGCTTGCCAAATACCTTGCTTAAGCCGCGAACCTGAATTTTTACAGGGCGTTTCTCGTCCATCAGCAATGCCTTTTGCGTGAATGAGCAGCCTTGTGTCGTTGCTCAGCTCGCTTTCCAGTACCCGATGGCTTTCCCTGCAAACAGCGACACAAAACGGTTCATAATTAGAATTTAAGCTTTTACTTGGTTATTTATTAATATTTATTATACATAAGTGAACAGGGTGTGTCACAACGCCTCCTCCGCTAAGCGTCAAAAGGTGTCACATGTGTCATTTTTAACCCAAAGTAACAATTTGCTGGGCATGAAATTAATATGCTGTTTTTTATAAGAATTTGATTTTTAAAATAAAATTACATTTTTTTGATTTTTGGTATGAGCTATGCAGCAGGTTAAGTAGTAAATCGATATTTTGGCTAAAAGGGAGGTAAGCCTAATGGATAAACAAGTTACCAAACGCCCCCGCGTTCTTACATTGTGTATGTTAGCAGCCACCGTTAGCACATTAGCCCTTGCAGGTTGTGGTAACGATGATGAGCCAGTGCCGCCTGCCGAACAGCCAGAAACGATGGAGCAAGATGCGACTTCTTCTATTGAACAGGCAACTGATGAAGGTAAAGCTACTGCGTCGGATCCTGTGATGGATGGTGAGCCTGCAGCATCAGACAGCTCAGCCATGGGCGATCCTGGGCTAAGCGATGATGCAACGGCATCACAAGAGCCTATGCCCGGTGAAGAGTCTATGCCCGGCGAAGAATCGATGCCTAGTGAAGGGTCTATGCCCGATGAAGAGGCTAGTAACCCAGTAGACCCTGAAGAAAACCCAGGATTTGGTGAAGGTACTGACCCGATGCCAGGTGCTGATGATAATGACGACGAGATGAATAGCAGCCAGTAATCGTTAACGCTCCCTACGATGATAAGCCGACCCAGCTGTCTGTTCCCTGCGGCTGCTCCACACGGTTTATCATTCTTTTCCCCCCGCGCCCGCGGGGGTTTTTTATGGCAGTGACTATATCGTCTGAAAGACTAAGTTTGAAAGGCTAAGCTGGAAAGCCATCTTTAGAAAGAGATTATCCAACTCAGCCTCTCCACCTCAGCCCTCCGATCCGCCCTCGTCATTCCCGCATGCCCTTAGCGGGAATCCATGCTGATCTGGAATTTCGGGCTGCTGCAGGCCAAGGTCGAGGTGGATTCCCGATAACCCCGCTCGGGAATGACTGCGAGGTGACTCGGGAGTGCGTGCGGTACACGCTTTGCTATACGGAACTAGGTGGTAATGCCAGTCAGCCTTAACTGACTGACATTACCCAGCGTGTGCCCATGTTTGGCATGTTGTGTATAGCCTGTCGGCATATACGCACAGCCGGTCTCTCTGGTGAGTAGCCAGCAAATTGCGTTAATTTATTCCTCGTTATCTTCCAAACGACGATAAAGTGTTCGGCGAGCTATACCCAGCACTTCAGCCGTGCGCCGTTTATTGCCGCCAGTGGCCTCTAACACTTTGCGTATATAGCGCTTTTCAACTTCTTCCAGGCTGGGCCAGCGGGTCGGGGCGGGGGCTGGAAGCTGAGTGCCAGGTAATACTTCACCGGTAAGCGTCGGCGTTATTGCCGAGCCGCTATGTTGGCTAGCCTGTTCGCGTAAGCGCTCTGGTAAATCCTGGTGCTGCAATATGCCTTCTTCGCTCAGTGTTACGGCTCGCATAATGGCATTTTCCAGCTCGCGTACGTTGCCGGGGTAGGTGTAGTTCAACAGACTATTGAGCGCTTCGGGCTCGATTTGTTCAATCTGCTTACTTTGCGCTTCGGCGTGTTTGTCGATTAACGCAAATACAAGGTGCTCTATGTCGGTGCCACGCTCACGTAGTGGCGGAATGCGCAGCGAGAACGTCTCAAGGCGATAGAACAAGTCACTACGAAAGTTTTCTTGCTCGATCTCTTTTTCAAGATTGCGATGGGTTGCGGCAATGATACGGACATCTACCGGCTCCTCACGCTCGCCACCAACGGGTCGCACGGTCTTTTCTTGCAGCGCACGCAGCAATTTGGCTTGAAGATTGACCGGCATTTCACCAATCTCATCCAAAAACAGACTGCCACCTTGAGCGCTATGAAACAGACCGCGGCGTGCTTCGTTAGCCCCGGTAAATGCTCCTTTTACATGACCAAAAAACTCACTTTCCATTAGATCGGCAGGAATACTGGCGCAGTTAACGGGCACAAAGGGTGCTTCGTGGCGTTTGCTTTCTTGATGAATAGCGCGGGCCAGCAGCTCTTTACCGGTACCGCTTTCGCCTAGAATCAAAATAGGCGCATCGCTTTTAGCCAGCCGAGAGGCATCATGAAACAGCGACTGCATGGCTGAGCTTTTTCCGACAATACCGTGAAACTGGCTCAATTCAGTCTCGCGGGAGAGCGACAAGCGCTGGCGCTCTAGGACACGAAAAACTGCCTCGCGAATGGCATCTAAGTCCAATGGTTTCGTTAGGAAGTCATCGGCACCTAACTTTAGTGCCTCGACGGCTTGGTCAATGGTGCCAAAGGCCGTGATGACAATAATGCCCAGCTCGCTACCGCTTTGACGCAGCTGCTGAAGTAGCTGAATGCCGGTCATTCCTGGAAGACGTACATCCGTAATCATCATAGCCACAGCTGTATGGCTGAGCAGCGCCAAGGCGTCTTCAGCACTGGGAACGCCTAGGGTGTCATAGCCCGCGTCGTTGAGTTCTTCTTCTAATAACTCACGTATAGCGGCGTCATCTTCCACTACCAATAAAGGTAAAAGGTGTTCCTGATGGGTCACAAACGTTTTCCTCAAGCGGCTGCGGTTTCACTAAGGGGGAGCGTAATCTCGAATCCAGCGCCGCCAAGGCCGCTATCAAATACGCCAATTGTCCCGCCGTGGTCGTTAATTATGCGATGCACCATGGAGAGCCCTAAGCCACTGCCTTGGCCCACCGGTTTCGTCGTAAAGAAAGGATCAAATACTTGCTGATGATGCGACGCTGGAATGCCAGGCCCATCATCTTCAACCCAAAGCGTTAGCTCCTCACTGTATTGTTTGGCACTAAGGCGTATACAGCTAACGTCTGGTGCTTGCGCTGCGTTGCGTAATAGATTGGTGAGTACCTGTACGATTTGCTGCCCATTGACTAATAAATGGGGGGTAGGAGAGGGAAGATCAATATCCAAATGAATATTTCGTGGCTCCAACTCCTCTTCTACGAGCTCACTGGCACTCAGGATAAGCTGATCCAACGCTTGCGTATCTTTGTCTACGTTATGCTGTCTGCCCAGTTCCATTAACTGGCGGACAATTTGGACAATTCTTTCGACTTCTCCTCGGATACGGCCTAATCGAGCACGTTCGTCATCGCCAATGATGTCCCTGCGGGCTAAGCGCTGGGCTTGACCATTGATGACGGTTAATGGGGCGCCAATTTCATGGGCGACACCAGCCGCCAAAACGCCTAATTCAGCCAGCTTTTTAGATTTTCGTAGGCGCTTCTCTAGTTCGATTTCGCGCTGCCGACGGGCATCAATATCGCGATCTTTTTCTGCCATAGCATCGAGCATGCCGTTTAAGCCTGATGCTAAGCGGCGATATTCAGTCGGGCCATCTTCGGTAGCCCGCTGACTGCGATCACCATCTTCCACCAGCAACATCACGTGCAAAAGACGATTGAGTGGCCGTTCTATATAGTGCCTAAAGCCCCACCAAATGCTAAAAACAATACCGGCCGCTCCGATCACAAATACCAGCACTGCCACAATACTGATAAAACCTGTGTAGTTTTCGATGCCGGTATTAAGCCGGTTAACTTGCAGAACACCTTTCACCGTGCCGTTTTGCGCCCTCAGCGGAATCAATGCTGAGTAGTACGTCCAGCCTTCCTGCTGGCGGTAATTGCTGTACAGGTCATCTTGTTTGATAACCTGCTGAATTTCATCCGGCGAAAATAGGTCCTTGCCCAGACCTAGGCCATAAACCTCCCGGCCTTGGGTGTCGAACACATAAGCACCATAGATACGATGGAATGAAAAAGCGGATTGCAGCGCTTCTCCTAGTGGGGTGTCGCTATCACGAGTAACGGCGTAACTCAGTGATGTGCCCAATGCACGGGTGATAATCTCAACTTCGGTTTGCAGCTTGGAACGCACGTTATCTTCTAGCGACTTGATAGCCACTAGGCTAAAAACCACTAGAACGACAAACAGTGGCACGATAACCGTCAAAATAATTAAATTACGTAGTCGCATCAGGCATCCGTAATGAGTATCGGCTGTTCAGCGCAGAACAGCATTGGCAGCGTGCACAGACAGTATAAATAAATAGACAGTATCAATAGACAGTATAAAGAGTCGCGGTTCAGATAACGTTAATGTAGGTTAATCCGCCACCCTTAAACGATAAAGGCCGCCCTGACCACCATCGGTTAGCAGGTAAATGGCCTCGTTAGGACCTTGGCGCACATCGCGAATGCGCCCAATGTGGCCATCCAGAATGACCTCTTCATCCACCACGTTGCCGTTTTCCAATTGCAGGCGCAGCAATGTTTCGCTAGCTAAACCGCCGGCTAATAGCTGCCCCTGCCAGTCTCCAAACGCGCTGCTGGTGACTTCGGTAAGGCCCGAAGGCGCAAATCGGCCTTCAAAGCGGTAAACCGAGTCAACCATACCGGGCTTCGATTCGACGCCAATCGGCTCATTTGTCCGGTAGTCATTGCCCAGGCTAACCTCAGGCCAGCCATAATTGCTGCCTGCCTTGATGTGATTAAGCTCATCGCCTGTGCGCGGGCCATGTTCGGTCGCCCAGGGTTCACCATTGCTAAGTACCGTCAGCCCTTGGATATTACGATTGCCCATGGAGTAAATTTCATCCAAGGTGCTATCAGTACCCACAAATGGGTTATCGTCGGGTACGCCGCCGGTATCCGTTAGCCGCAGTGTTGAGCCTGCATGATCATCGCTTGCCTGGGCACGGGATGGGGTAGCGCCGCGGTCTCCAATACTCATTAATAGCGTGCCGTCTGCTAGCCACGCCATACGCGAGCCGTAATGACGGCCGGGGGACGAGGCGCGATCCTGTTCAAAAAGGTGCTCGACCTCACCGAGTGAATTCCCTTGCCACTTAACCCGTGACAGTGCTGAGCGACTGTTATTGCCGTCTGGTTTGCTCCAGGTGAAATAAATCCAGTCATGTTCACCGTCACCAAAGGAAGGATGCAAGGTGATATCGAGAAGTCCACCTTGCCCCTGGTGGCTAACCGTGGGCAGTCCTTCGAGCGTTTGCTGGTTACCTTCGTGATCCACTAAGACGAGTTGACCGCGGCGTTCGCTGACTAAAAAGCGCCCATCAGGCAAAAAAGCCACTGCCCAAGGGGCGTTCAAACCACTCGCCACACGTTCAAGTGACAAAGTCATTTGCTCGGTTTCGATCGCGTCGTGAAGCATTTCTGCTCGGGCATTGCTAACCGGGTCCGCCAGCATTAGCCCGCCAATAGCTGCCAGAAACCAACGCTGAGAAGGCGTCGTTAGCCCTATCTGGCGTTCCTGTGCTTGGTGCATCACGTTCACTCCTGTGGTCGGGGCTTTCGATGATCATATTGCATGTCTAGCAATGACTGCTTAAAGCGAGCGGGGTTCCCTGTGTCGCTATATATGCGGCGGGCTAAATCAGGTGGGGTAGGCCAAAGAGACTACATCAGAAATGCCAGCAGTATCGGTAAATACACCAGAGCAAGCAGCGTCGAGCAAAACACGAGGCTGGCGACATACGCCGGTTCGCGCTGGGCACGCTGGGCGAACAAGTAGTTAAACACGGCGACAGGCATGCACATTTGTAGCACCAGAATGCTTTGTGCCAGTGGGGGCAGGCCAACCCAACTTGCAATTAGCCACGCTGTCCCCGCAGCAAGGGGAATACGTACTAGGCTAAAACCGATGCCAGAACGCAGGCTTTTTACTTGGATGCTGGCTAGAGAAACACCAAGCGTTATCAACATCAGCGGTACGGTGAAGCCAGACATTAAATCGACCGTATTGGCCAGCCATGGGGGTAGCGATGTGTCGGTTAGCAGTAGCGCCATCGAAATTAAAATGGCGTAGACGGTGGGCGTTTTCAGCAGCGTTTTAGTCGGGCTTGCGTTGCTATTGAGAACCGCCCCTAAAGTGAACTGAAAGAGCGAGACCGTCACCATCACCGTAATGCCATAGGCAAACCCTGCGCTGCCAAAGGCATACAGAACGACGGGGAGTCCCATATTGCCGGTGTTGGGATACATCATCGGGGCGAGTAATACGCGCCAACTACGGCGCAATAGTTTGGCGACCACAAAGCTCGCTGCACCCATGGTCAGTATCACAATAGCCGTGGCAAACATCACCTGCCCAAAGCTATTGGCATCAATATTAGCCCCAGAAAGTGAGGCAAGCACCAGCGCGGGTGTGCCGATGTTAAACACCAAACGAGTAATGAAATCGACGGGGTAGGGATGCCCTAAGCGTACCCATAGATATCCCAGCCCAGCACCGGCGAGTACCGGAGCCATCACGGCAAAAAGTTCGGCGAGCATTACCATTCCTTGACGATGATTAGCGGCTCATTGTCGTTAATTAGGCCGCTAACTGGCAAGGCGAATTGGTTATTCAGCGTTAGCGGTGGCGTGGTTGGTTTGCCAGGCAGCCGGAACTTGCTCGCGTAAAAACTCGAGCAGTGCGTTAACTCGGCGCGAATGGTGGCCATAAGCGTACAACATGGTGATGGGCAGCGGGGCGGGTTCCCAGCCGTGCAAGCAGCTGACTAAATCACCGGGATGATGCTTCTCGCGTTTTTCAACCACCCAGTGGGGCAGCAACCCAATGCCTTGGCCATAAGCAATGGCATCGATTTGAAGCACCGTTAGATCAACGCGCAGCCGTGAACGGGGCGCATTAAACAGAAAGTCGTCGTGATGAGCATGGTGGAACAGCAAGCCACTAGAAGCGCTATCGAGTAAATCAATCCACGCGTGTGATTCAAGCTCGCTTGGATGCTGAGGGTAGCCAGCGTTGGCAAGGTAGCTGGGGTTGGCATAAAGGCCGCGAGTCAAGTGTCCTAAACGCTCCTGATTGAGACCGCACTCGTGCGTTGGTCCTAGCCAGATGTGCACACTGTTGCTGTGCATTTTAGTAGGTGGAGATTCTCGCGTGTGGAGGGTTAATTCCACCTTGGGATAGCGAGTGAGAAACGCATCAACGACGCCTGCCATCCAACCTCGTGCTAATGCCCCGTGAACTTCCAGTGTTACTTTTCCGCTGATTTCCTCACGCAGTTCTGCCAGCGCTTCTTGGCTATGTGCCGCCATCGCTAGCAGTTCTGTGCAGTAGTTATGAAACAGCAGACCCGCTTCCGTAGGAATCAGTCGATTGGCTTGCCGCCTAAGCAGAGGCTGGCCCAATCTTGCTTCTAACTGGCTAATGCGGCGGCTCAGCGTCGATTTAGCAAGTCCTAGCTTTTGTGCGCTGCGCGTTAGGCTGCCGCTAGTCATCACATCGGCAAAGGCGGCGAGTTCATCAAAATCGTACATGGTCGGGCCATTAGGCAACAGTTGAAGCGCTATTGTGCCATTTAATGATGTTAATGAAAATAATTGGCATTTGTGTTCCGGATGGCTGAACGTACTGTGCGACCTCTTTGTGTAAGAATTATGCAAAAATACGAATGTTAATGATTCGTATTTGATCGCAAGTGCTCTTTCACACTAAAGGAACCCTGCTATGTCTACTCGTTTGCGTCGCACGCTATTGGCCGGTGCCATCTCTTCATTGGCCAGTAGTGCCGTGTTGGCACAAGAAACACCTCGGCTAGATGATGTTGTGGTTACCGCATCGGGGTTTGAACAGCAAATTTCCAGTGCGCCTGCTTCTATTAGCGTTATTTCTCGGGAAGAGCTTGAGCGTGGCCACTATCAAAATGTCACCGACGCGCTGCGTGACGTGCCGGGTGTGATTGTTACCGGCGGCGGCGCAGGTGACCGTGGCAATGATATTTCAATTCGTGGCATGCCTTCCCAGTACACTTTGATTTTGGTCGATGGGCGTCCGCAAAACTCTCGGGAATCACGCCCGAATGGCAGCGCTGGATTCGAGCAGGACTGGCTCCCACCACTCCAAGCGATTGAGCGTATTGAAGTAGTGCGTGGGCCAATGTCGACGCTCTACGGCTCAGACGCTATCGGTGGGGTGATCAACGTAATTACCCGCAAGGTGGCCGATGAGTGGCACGGCAATGTACAGCTCGACACGGTGCTACAAGAAAACAGCAATTCTGGAGACAGCCGCCAAGCGAATTTCTACCTAAGCGGGCCGTTAGTGGGTGACCGGTTAGGTCTGCAGGTTTATGGACGTGCCTCAGAGCGGGATGAAGATGATATTTTGAACGGCTACGAAGAGAAAAGCCTGCAAAGTCTGACCGCACGGCTAAACTTCGCCGCTAACGATAATCACGACTTCACCGCCGAAGCTGGCGTTACCGAACAGGATCGTTACTCACGGGTAGGGCGGTCTGGTGCTGCTGAAGGGTGTCGAGGTGGTTGCACCGATAGTATCGGCGAATACACCAACACTCACGTTGCGGTTACCCATAGTGGCCGCTTTGACTGGGGCACCAGCGAGACCTTTGTACAGCGTGAGCGTAGCGATAACAAATCCCGCGATATTGAAATTACCAATACTACCGCTAAAACCAGTGCAGTGATCCCACTAGGCATGCACCTAGTGACTGTTGGCGCGAGCTACGAAGAAGAGTCGCTGAACGATACCACCACCAACCGAATATCTGACCGGACCGAAATCGAAAATAGCCAACGGGCGCTATTTGTAGAAGATGAGTGGATGTTGACCGACACCTGGGCGTTGACCGGTGGTTTACGCGTTGATGACGACGATAACTTCGGCAGTCACGTCAGCCCGCGCCTGTACAGCGTTTGGAATGCAACACCGGACTGGACCCTTAAAGGAGGCGTTTCAACCGGTTATCGCTCGCCAAGCCTACGTGAAATCACTCCCGATTGGGGGCAGGTCAGCCGTGGTGGCAATATTTACGGTAACCCGGACCTTAAACCTGAAACGTCGCTTAACAAAGAGATTGCACTGCTCTACGCCAATGATGCCGGTCTAAGCGGCAGCTTGACGCTGTTCCACAACGACTTTGAAGACAAGATTACGCGTATTGCTTGCCCTGTCGATATCTGTACCGATGGCCCTAATGATTTTGGCAGTGATCCTACTTATCGCGTCAACGTGGATGAAGCGATTACGCAAGGGGTAGAAGCCAGCCTGGCAGCGCCGTTGACAGATGCAGTGTCGTTAACGGCTAGCTATACCTTCACTGACTCCGAACAGAAAAGTGGTCAATATGCTGGTGAGCCTTTGACGCAGCTACCACGCCATCAGGTCTCGGCTACACTCGACTGGCAGGTCAACTCGCGACTCAGCCAGTGGACCAAAGTGAGCTACCGTGGCGAAGAGAGCCAGCCCACCACCGGGCCGTCGCAAAGCTCCATCGTCGCGCCATCCTACACCTTTGTGGATGCAGGAATGGGTTACAAGCTCAACGATAGCACCACGGTGAATGCGGGTATCTACAACCTATTTGATGAGCGCATTACTTACGAAGAGTACGGCTACGTAGACGATGGACGCCGTGTTTGGTTGGGGCTGAACGTCGCGTTCTAGCCCCGGTTTTGCCAAGCGATTAAACGTTGCGGCCACCTGATTAGGTGGCCGCCCTTTTAAGTGAACCACGTGTTTATTTACGAATGTTGGGCTTGGGCAGGCTGCGTATTGCGTTTGCTAAGCTGCAGCACGCTTATCATCAAGGCTGGCAGGAAGGTCACTGTCACGATGGAAGCTCCCAGCAAACCAAATAAGACGATCGCTCCCACGCCACGATAGAGTTCGGTGCCTTCACCGGGCAAAAACACCAATGGCGAAAGCCCGCACAGCGTTGTCAGCGTGGTAATCGCAATCGGGCGCAGGCGGGTTTGAATTGCTTGAGACACGGCTTCCTGAACGGACAGTTGCTTATCGTGAAGACGCCGCCGTGCCTGGTCGACCACCAGGATAGGGTTATTAACCACCGTCCCCATGAGTATCAAAAAGCCCAGCATGGTAATCATATCGAAGGGCTGAGTGAGTGGCGCGATGCCAATGAGAGGCAGCAAGCTACCCACTGTATTCATGGCCGCTAAACCAATAATGCCGCCTACCACGCCCAAAGGAATTGAGGTAAGGATCAGTAACGGGTATCCCCAGTGAGAGAAAATCGCTACCAAAAGCAAATAGACAATCACAATCGCAATCAAGAAATTACCCATTAGCGCGTCTCGCGTAGCATTTAACTGATCACTCGCTCCCGAAATTGAAATAGCCACTGCCGAAGATAACACCCCTTCATGGCGAAGCCGCTCCAGCATCCTCTCGGCCTGCTCAACTCCCGCTTCCAGGGCAATACTGGGTGGTGGGATGACATTCAGGGTCACCGTTCGACTACCATCGACACGACGAATAACGCTGGTATCCATGGTTTCATCAATGCTGGCGACGGCAGAGAGCGGCAATGTTGCGCCGCTGGGAGTATGGAGCAGAAGGTTGGGTAGCTGGTCCAGAGGTAGCGACCGCTGGGGGCCATAAAGATAGATATCGATCTTTTCGTCGTCGAGAAAGAAGTCATCCACATAGGCACCTTCGGTGAGTGCGGCGACCGAGAAACCGACATCTCCTGCCGCTAAGCCAAGCGCTGACGCCTGTGCCCAGTCGGGGCGAATTTGAATTAGCGGCTGATCTAGCGACAGCGAGGAGGGTTGGCTCTGAATGCGCGGATTACCAAACTCTTGGCGGGCTTCTCGGTAGAGGTTATTGGCGGCTTCATAAACAGTCGCCAAGTCTGGGCCAGAGATATCCAGGTTGATACTCCGCGTGCCGCCATCGTTACTGGAAATGATCGAGCCTTTTGAGGCAAAGGCGCGCATTCCTGGAAAGCGCTCGTAGTAACTGGTAAGTGCATCCATTAACGCTTCGATGTCGCCGGGGTCCGCTGCTTCCGCGACGATAAACAGCCGCGTCGGGGCGACTCGCATGTTCATATAGGCCAGCGGTGGCACCTCAGTGTCGCCTGCTAAAAATGCCGCTGGATCAGCGCCTACATGAGGTAAAAAGTAATCCTCTACCTGCGCGGCGATTCCCGCCATCTCCTGCAGGCTATAGCCCGGCGGTGGGCTCATCACCGCAAAGGTTTTAGGTTCCTCGCCTTCGGGTAAGTACTCGGCGGGCGGAGTGAGTACCAAGAGAGTCCAGCCGCTGATCGCTAGCGTGGTTACCAGGATCGCTCCGCGCCGAAAAGGGGTGGCGATCAAACGCTCAAGTCGTTTCCCAGCCCACGAAGGGGGAGAGGCCGCGGGGCTATTCTCATGTTGGTTGCGCATCGAAAAACTAAAGCGCGAACAGAGGGACGGCACTAGCGTAACTGCCACCAGCATTGAAGCGAAAATAGCAGCGGAAACGGCAATCGCTACATCAGAGTACAGCTGCCCAGCTTCTTCTTCGATAAACACAATCGGTAGGAACACCAAAATGGTGGTGGCTGTCGATGCTAGCGTCGCAGGCCATACTTCCTGCACGCCGCGTAGCGCCGACTCAATGCGGTCGAGCCCTAAACGGCGGTATCGCTCAATATTTTCCAGTACCACAATACTGTTATCGACGCTCATGCCTATGGCAAAGGCAATGCCTGCCATGGAAATCACGTTAATCGTGCGCCCGGTGAGCATCAGCCCTAAAAAAGCCGCAATGGTGCAGAAGGGGATGCCGATAACACCAATAAAGGTGATGCGAGCGGAGCGCAAAAACAGGTACATCACCAACGTTGCAAAGGCCGCCCCAAGTAGTAGGTTGCTCCATACATTACTGACCGAGGCTTCTACATAGCGCACATCATCGGCAGTCAACACCATTTCCATACCTGCCGGGCGCAGAATGCTATCGTTAATAGCTGCCATTTCTTCTTCAATGGCGTATTTGATATCGATGACGTTAGCACCGCTTTCCCGCCGCAGGTCCATACCAATGCCCAGTTGGCCGTTATAAAACGATAGCTGGCTTAAGCGAGACTGTCCCTGGCGGACCTCGGCAACGTCGGCAAGCCGCACGATGCTATCGCCTTGACGAGCGATAACCAGCTGCGCCAAGTCTTCAGCATCATCAAAGCGACCCAGTGTGCGTATCAGATAGCGACGTTTACCGGCTTCTAGTTCGCCCCCGGAAATATCCCGGTTACGTTGGGTGATGGCATCGCGTAACTCGGTAAGTGAAATCCCGCGCTGGGCCAGCGCGCCCGGGTCGAGCAAAATTTGTAGCTGCCGCTGAGCGCCGCCATTGACGCCGACTTCGGACACGCCTTTAACGCTTTCCATGCGGGGCCGCACACGATCGTCGATAAAGTCGTTCATCAGTTGGATATCTAGCGCCTTAGGATTACCGGGTAGCGTTCCTACGTGAAAGCGCAAAAACGCGTCTGTCGAAAAGGCGGCAGAAACAATCCGTGGCTGGTCCACATTAGAGGGATATGACGATACTTGGCTGAGCGCGTTATTGACTTGAATCAGCGCTGCCGTCATATCCACGCTAAACGGGAATTCAAGCTCAATTTCAGCGCTGCCGCTTTCGGCTATCGCCGTCATGCGGGTAAGGTTCGGCACATTGCGCAAGTACTGCTCCTGCTCAATGAGGATCTCTTTTTCGATATCCTGGGGTGTCGCTCCCGCCCAGCGCGTCTCGACCGTTATTGTGCGGGCTTCAATATCGGGAATCATCTGAACTGGGATGCGCAGCGTGGCGGCAATGCCCAGCAGCAGGAAGATTAGTGCGATAACCGTAACCAGCGTTTGCTGGCGCAAAAGGGCTGCAAACATTACTCGCTCCCCGCCGTGATATCCTCAACACTGACACCTTCGACCAGCGATTCATTGCCACGAATGACGACCTGCTCATCACCGGTGAGACCCTCGATAATTTCCACACGGTCGGCAAAGCTAATGCCCAACTGCACACGTTGTTCAGTCACGTGGTAGGTGTTGTTTTCGTTAGGGGTGGCTACCCATACGGTGACTCGCCCATCTGGGTAGCGGCTTAACGCATCGCGGGGAACCGTTAGTCCATCGCTATTGGTCGGCGCCCGTAGCACAGCATCCACTGCATTGCCTGGGTATAGGGACGCTGCTTCGGGCACATGGGCGCGTAATAGAAATGTGCGGGCACTAGGGTCACTGATCGGCACCACGGTGGCGATAGTCGTCTCATAGGTTTGTTGCCCCGCACGTAGAGTGATAAACGTTTCGCCTTGAATGGCGGTATAAAAGGTTTCGGGCACCTGAAAATCAGCGCGCAGCTCGTTTAGGTTAACCAGTCGCGCAACGCTATCTCCTGGCGTGACCCACTCACCGAGATTGATGCTGCGAGCGCTGACGACTCCATCAAAAGGAGCGTTAATTACATGGCGAGCCAGTAGCGCGCTTAGGCGCGCTTGCTCCGCTGTTAAACGCGAGCGTGCGGCGCGGGCCACGTTAACGGCACTACGGCGGGCGCTAGCCTCAGTCGCCGCGATGTTACGCCCCACGCCCACCGATTCTGCTTCTCGCAATAGCCGTTCTGCTTCCGCTAGTGTGGCCTGGGCCTCCTGCTCTGCGGCAGCCGCCGCTGCTACGTCAAAACGAGCCAGGTCGTCATCCAGCGCGATTAGCGTGTCGCCTTTGCTGACATGGTCGCCTGGATTAACTGCTACCTGAACAATTAGCCCTGCTACCGATGCTGATAGGAGGGCATCTTCCAGGGAGTTTACGGTGCCGACTAGGTTTGTTTCGGTATAAATTGGTTCGCGGTTTACCGGCGCTAGTTCAACCCTGGGGGCTGATTGCGCGAAGGAAGCACTAGAGAGCATTAGGCCGCAGAGCAACAGTAGAACCAAGGCAAGATAGCGGACGAGCGGGTGCGCGGTCATGACGGACAGTTCCCTAATAAACATCGAATTCGCTGTTAAGCGGGCGTAAAAAAGCCCTGGCGCATGGCCAGGGCAGTAAGTCAGCATTGAAACAGTAAGGAAACCTCGTGTATTAGAAATCGTACGTGGCAGAAACCCAGAAGCTGCGGCCATCCAACGCTACGCCATCGGTAGAACGGCCCGTTTGGGTAAAGCGATAAGCCAGCAGTGTATCGCCGTTGTGCACGAAGGTATCGGCGCCGGTGAAGTCTTTATCGAATAGGTTGTAGATGGTGCCGGTTAGACGCACGTTGTCACTGAAGCGGTAGGAACTGCGCAAGTTGAACAGCTCGTAGCCGTCCAGTTTGTTGCCTAGCTGCTCGACAAGCGAGGCGGATTCACCGCTTACATCGCCCACGAAACGCTCGCGGGAAGAGTAGTACTCACCTTCCAGCGTGGTGCTCCAGCGATCATTGATCGCCCAGGTCAGGTCGGCGGTCAGCTTGTGGTCAGGCGTATTGGTGAGCACCTGACCTTCATTAGCACCCGAGGTGATTTCGGAATCTGTGAAGGTGTAGCCACCGCTAACTCGCCACGCAGGGGCAATCTGATAGCTAGCATTTAGTTCCACACCGCGGGTTTCGGCTTCGTCGATATTGGTCAACTGACCGAAGCTCTCCTGCTGGGTGAAGTTGCCGACGCTCAAGCAGTTCGCCAATCCTGCGTTCGGCGTATTACCGTTGCTGTCGACGAATTGGCAGTTAGGAATGTCCGCAGCACTGGCAATACGGTCGGTGAACTGGTTGTAGAACACCGTCGCACCTGCCGAGAAACCGCTCTGGTTGTCGTAGACCGCGCCAATTTCGTAGTTGGTGCTCTTTTCTGGCTCTAGGTCCGGCGAACCAATGTTCACTGTGGTGCCCTGGCCGCCAAAACCATTGATACCGCTGTGCAGGTCATTCAGGCTTGGCGTTTTGTAACCACGGCTCACGCCACCTTTGAGTGTCCAGTTTGGCGTGGTGTTCCATGCCAAGTAGCCGCGTGGGCTAAAGTGACCGCCAAAGGCATCGTGGTGCTCATAGCGGCCCCCCAGGGTCAATGCAAGGTTGTCTCGTAGCATCCACTCGTCTTCGGCAAACAGTGCCCAACTGGTTTGTTCGAAGGTAATGTCGCCTGCGGTACCGTCCTGAAGCTCGGCATCAATGTACTGGCCGCCAATGGTGGCGATATGGTCGCCCAGAGGTGCCACAAACTTGGTATCAACGATGATGTCGCGGCTCTCCAGCAGACGGTCTTCACCGCCTTGGGCTTCGTAGCCGTAATCCGGCGCGCTGCCCGCTGGCAGCGTGCGGCCAAGCGTTTCGGTGAAGTTGCGCGTTATGCTGCTTTCCCAGGTGCCTGCGCTATAGTGGCCTGTGTGGCCAATAGCGATCTGGTCGCGGTTGAAACGCAGCTCATCTTTATAGCCGTTAACGCTGCCGGGTGAAGGCTGTCCTGCACGATTGGTACCGTCCTGGGTGCCCAGTCGGTTATCGTCGTTGGAGTACACTTGGCGGGCGCGCTCGGCGTCTAGCCAGAACTCGTTCGCTTCGTCCGGTGTAACGTTCAAACGCCCACCGATGGAGTAAATGCGTGCTTCGGTAGGTCGTGGGTCGCGGCCAGCACTGTTTTCGACCATTCGCTCAGAGCTGTCTCGATCGAATAGGCGGCCACGCACTTGTAGGCCAACGGTATCTTCCACAAGCGGCCCGGCGCTATAAAGGTTGATCGTCGAGCTGTTGCCTGCATCTCGATCCTCCTGGAAGGTATTTTCGACGCTCACCGAACCCGCCCAGTCTTCACCGATACGGCGTGTGATGATGTTGATTACCCCGCCCATGGCGTCTGAACCATAGAGCGTCGACATTGGGCCGCGAATGACCTCGATACGTTCGATGGCAGAGAGCGGTGGCATAAAGCTGGTAGAGGTTGCGCCAAAGCCGTTAGGCGTGACGCTGCCTGAGGTGTTCTGACGACGGCCATTGATCAAAATCAGTGTGTAGTCGCTAGGCATGCCACGGATAGAGATATTCATTCCACCCGTTTTTCCCGTGCCCGCGCGCACGTCGACGCCCGGCACGTTAGCAATTGCTTCGGCAATATTAGAGAACTGTTTTTGCTCCAGTTCTTCACGTGTGACCACGGCAATACTCGCAGGAGCGTTATTCAACGACTGCTCATACCCAGCAGCAGTAACCACCACATTATTCAACTGGGTATTTTCTTGAGCTAACGCTGCGGTGGCGGTGACGCTAAGAGCGACGGCGCTGGCTAACGCGGTGCGAGTGAAGCGTGGCATGGTGATCCCCTGAGATGAAACTTATTTGCTAATGAAAACTGTTATCAATCGAGGTGGTGATTCTAAGAAGAAAAGTTCCCATATGCGAGTTTGTTTCATCGAACATTGCGTTGCCAAATGTCGAACAAAGTTGTGAGAAAAATATACCCCTATAAGGTTGTTAGGCGGCTAACTGAGCAGGTGTTGCTGTATCTGGAACGTTCGATTCGTTGGAATAATAATGCAAGTGCTTTTGAGAATCGTTATTATCATCACCATAAACTCTCAGGAGCGTTACTTATGGGTTACTCATCGCTGCGCAACGGACTAGTAGGTATTGTAGTAGGCGGGTTATTGGTAGGCGGGTCGTTAGCAAGCGTTGCTCAGGCGCGCACGCTGGATACCGCATACGGAGACGTTGAAGTTAATGATGCGCCAGAGCGTGTTGTCACTCTGTATGAGGGGGCGTTAGATGCTGCGTTAGCCGCGGGCGTTACCCCCGTTGGCGCGATCACTACGCGCGGTGGCGATAATGTTGCTGAGTATGTGGAAGCCCACTTTAATGGCGAGCGTCCTGAGATTGTCGGCGTTACACGTGAAATCAATATTGAAGCGGTTTTGGCCCAGCAGCCCGACTTAATTTTGGCCGCGGCTCAGCTATCGGAAGAGCAGTACCAGTTGCTATCGCGCATTGCGCCCACCGTGGTGCCGCATGCCCAGCCGTTAGCGTTTGATAGTTGGAAAGCGGAAGCGCGGCTTTATGGACAGGCACTTAACCGTGAAGCAGAAATCGACGATGCTATTGCGACCGTCGACCAACGTATCAGTGAATTGGCCGCTGCGATTGATGATGCTAACGCGGGTGGCACCGCGGTGCTGGCTCGCTGGATGCCCAATGGCCCGATGGTGATGTCCAAAGAGCTAATCGCCACTGGGCTGTTAGCGGAGGTGGGGTTAGAGGTTCAGGATGCCGGTCTGGTTGCTGAAGGTCACCCCCATAGCGATATACTCAGCCTTGAAAATCTTTCCCAAGTGGACAGCGATTGGCTGTTTTTGGCTACGCTAAACGCCGATGGTCAAGCGGCGTTAGATGCCGCCAAGCAAAGCGCAGCCTTCACACGTTTAGACGTTGTTAAACGAGACCAGGTTGTGGCGGTGAATGGCCAGCTGTGGAGCAGTGCTAATGGCCCGCTAGCCGCCCAAGCCATTTTGGACGACATTGAGAACGCATTGTTGCCGTGAAAGATGCCGTGACATCACTATCTAGCGCAGTGAGTAGCGCCAGTCGGCGCTACGCTCCCCGTACATGGCTGCTTATTCTGCTCACCGCCCTTGTGGCGGTGAGCGTCGTTAGTTTACTAATTGGGGCAGGGGAGGTAGGGCCCCGCCGAGTGTTGGGTTTGCTGTATGGGGTAAGCGACAGTGAGGCGCAGTTTATCGTCTGGGAACTTCGCGCTCCGCGTACCTTAATTGGCATTGTGGTAGGCATTGCGCTGGGCGTTGCCGGGGCGCTGCTACAAGCCATCTCCCGCAATCCGCTCGCCGAGCCTGGCCTGCTGGGGGTTAGCGCAGGGGCGGCCTTTGCGGTAGCGCTGGCACTGGTGCTAGGGGCTAGCGCTGCCACGCTACGCATTTCGGTTGCTCAGTTAGGGGCGTTGATCGGCTGTGTGTGTGTCCTCAGCGTGGCGCGTTTTCGCGGAGTGGGAAATGACCCCGTGCGTTTAGTGTTGGCGGGGGCGGCATTTTCTGGGCTGTTAGGCTCGCTCACCTCATTAATGCTGCTGTACGACCAGCGCGCCGCTGATGAAATTCGTTTTTGGGTGGTAGGCAGCCTAGCAGGAAGACGGCTGGATGATCTTGTCGCGGTGCTGCCGAGCTTACTGGTTGCTGCCATCGCTGTGGTGATCATGGCGCGGCCGCTGGCGGCACTAGCGTTAGGCGAGCGAGCGGCGAGTGGCCTGGGGCATCACCCCACGCTGATCCGTTGGGTAGCCGTTGGTTGCGTGGCTCTGCTGGTTGGTGCGGCAACTGCGATTGCTGGGCCGATCGCCTTTGTTGGGCTGGTGGTGCCATTTGTCGCGCGCGCGTTTGCCGGGCCTGATATTCGCCGCACGCTGTGGTTTTGCCTGCCCATTGGCCCATTGATTGTACTCTCGGCAGATATTATCTCGCGTGTTGTCGTTGCGCCTTCTGAGCTGCCATTAGGGGTGCTTACCGCGCTATGTGGCGCACCGGTACTTATTGCCGTGGTGCGTGCTAAGCGATTACCCATGCTATAGCTTTTTTTAAACACCCTGCCGCCCAGGCGTCTTGGTGTCATCTTGGTGATGTGTTGATATGAAAATAATGGCGAATCATCCGCCTTTAACGGATGTTGTCACTCCCAGCCATGTTTTAAACAATGTGCCAGTCGATGCCGCAGCACATGCTGGTAGCGTGCCAGTACCAGAAGGCTACTGGCATATCGTGCTACCCCGTTGGGGCTATAGTTTTCTGTTCGAAAAGCGCGCGCTAGCGGTCAATATTGGTTTGTTGATTGCGTTGCTGGCATCTTGCTTGCTCTATCTAAGCTTAGGAAGCGTACCGCTGGCGCCTAGTGAGGTTATTCCTGCCGTGCTAGGTAAGGGCGACGTAATGACGGCTTTTATGGTGCAGGAGCTGCGTTTGCCTCGTTTGGCCGCTGCTTGTTTTACCGGGGCGGCGTTCGCACTTTCAGGTATTTTGATGCAAACCCTGGCACGCAATCGCCTAGCCACACCCGGCATTATCGGTATTGATAATGGCGCAACGGCCTTCGCGGTAGCTTCAGTTGTAGGTATGGGTGTGTCTATTGCGCCACCCGCGATGGCATTGGCTGGAGCAACAACCGCCACCGTGCTGACCTTTGGACTCGCGGCGGGCAGTGGCACCCAAGGATACCGGTTTATTGTCGCGGGCATTGGCGTGGGGGCGGTGTTTGGTGCTGTCACCCAATTAATGCTGGCGCGGGTAGCGATTGACGTCGCCAATGCCGCCTACCCATGGACAGTGGGATCGCTCAACGCTCGTCCTGGAGGCGCAGTACAACTGCTGGGGATTGGTTTGGTATTGGGGGTGATTACCGCCTTGGCGCTGGCGCGTTCACTGACACTACTACGCTTTAAAGATGCCACCGCCAGTGGTCTCGGGCTTCGTGTTAAAGCCCGCAGGCTACAGATCCTGATGCTATCCGTCGTGCTTACCGCCTTTGCGGTTGCTGTGGCCGGTCCAGTGGGTATGGTTGCGCTGATTGGCCCAGAGATTGCCCGCTCTCTTTCCAGTGCTCGACATGTGCCGATCCTAGCTGCCACCTTAGCTGGCGCTTTAGTGATGCTGTTGGCCGACCTTGCCGGGCGCACCCTCTTAGCGCCGATTGAAATTCCCGTTGGCATTGTTACCGCAGTGGTTGGCGGGCCTTGGCTGTTATGGATATTAATGCGCCCACAACGGAGCCGCCCATGAACAACTCATCTCGTTTGCCAGGCCAAGTATCAGCAACGCCTGTTTCACCAACGCTAGCCACCAATGCGTTGTGCATGAGCTACGGCCAGCACCGAGTGATTGAAAACCTGGGCGTTAGCCTGCCTAGCGGACAGGTCACCGCCATTGTTGGCCCTAACGGCTGCGGTAAATCAACGCTGCTTTCCGGCCTTGCTCGTTTGCACAAGCCAGACAGCGGCGCGGTACTGCTGGATAGCCAGGATATTCAACGCCTGCCTGCGCGTCAGTTAGCCACTCAGTTAGCCTTGCTGCCCCAAGAGGCGGTGGCCCCGGAAGGCTTAACCGTTACGGAATTGATTCGCTTTGGTCGTCAGCCCCACCAAGGCTGGCTGCGTCAATGGTCGGCGGAAGACCAGCGCGTGGTGCAGTACGCGCTCGATGCCGCTGGTTTGGAAGACCTCGCCGACCGGCCGCTAGAAGCGCTTTCCGGTGGCCAACGCCAGCGTGCCTGGATCGCCATGACCATTGCTCAGCAAACGCCGCTTGTGCTTTTAGATGAGCCCACCTCTGCGCTAGACTTAGGCCATCAGATTGAAGTGTTTGAGCTAGTGCGCCACTTGGCTTGCCATGGCCGCACGGTGGTGATGGTATTGCACGACCTCGCCAGTGCTTGTCGTTATTCAGACAACCTGATTGCGATGCGTGAAGGCCAGATTATTGCTCAGGGAGCACCTGCTGAGGTGGTGACACCCGAGCTAGTGCGCGAGCTTTACCAAGTAGACTGTACGCTGCTGCTTGACCCGGATACCGGCAGCCCCTTGCTGGCTAACGTGCGCCGCGTGGCTCAGCCTGTCTAAGCGCTACCCAGCAACTTCTAGCCACCGCTCTCGTTCTCTCTACATAATTCTTTCGATAACTTCTAAAAGGAACCGATGTGGCTTCTTCACCACTTCGCGCTCAAGCGACGTCTTCAAACCAAAGCTTTCAAGCGCTCCTACGACTGCTGCGCTATGCCAAAGGTTACCGGCGGCGGATTGCCGCGGCTACTGCCTGTTCTATTATCAATAAACTGTTTGATATCGCTCCGGAAATTCTGATCGGTGTGGCGATTGACGTGGTGGTGAATCAGGAAAACAGCTTTGTTGCGCGGCTGGGTTTTGAAACGCCTCATCAGCAAATCACCATCCTAGCGGTGCTGACGTTCTTTATCTGGGCGGGGGAGTCGCTGTTCGAGTACCTGTTCCAAATTCTCTGGCGCAACCTTGCCCAGCGGCTACAGGCCGATATGCGCCAGGACACCTACGAGCACGCCCAGCGCTTGGATATGGCATTTTTCGAATCTAAAAGCTCCGGCCAGCTTGTCGCCACCATGAACGACGACGTGAACCAGTTGGAGCGCTTCCTGGATGGCGGAGCCAACGCGCTGATTCAAGTGGGTGTGACGGTAATCGCGGTAGGCGCCGTGTTCTTTGTGTTGTCACCGCTGATTGCGCTGCTGGCGTTCACGCCGATTCCGCTGATTATCTGGGGCGCCTTCTTTTTCCAACGCAAAGCCGGGCCGCTGTATAGCGATGTGCGTGAAAAGGTGGGGGATCTTGCCAGCCGCCTTTCCAACAACCTAAGTGGCATTGCCACCATCAAAAGCTTTACCAGTGAAGCACGGGAAGCCGAGCGCCTCCGCGATGCCAGTGAAGCCTATTTGGAGGCCAACCGCCGGGCGATAAAGGTCAGCTCCGCGTTTATACCCGTGATCCGTATGGCGATTCTGGCGGGCTTTCTCGCTACCTTTACCGTCGGCGGCATGATGGCGCTAAACGGCAGCCTGAATGTAGGCGCTTACGGCGTCTTGGTTTTCCTTACCCAGCGCTTGCTGTGGCCGCTCACCGGTCTTGCCCAAGTGATCGACCTGTTCGAGCGCGCGATGGCCAGCACCAAGCGGATTCTCGACCTGCTGGAAGTGCCAATCACAGTTAAAGATCAAAGTGCGACGCCTCTCACTGCACCTGTGAAAGGCGAGGTGCGGTTCGAAGCAGTGAGCTTCCACTACGCCGCTAGCCAAGTAGGCGTGAATGGCGTTGATCTGCACGTGCCCGCAGGCAACACCCTAGCGCTGGTAGGCGCTACCGGTTCCGGTAAATCGACCCTGATCAAATTGCTGCTGCGCTTTTACGACCCCGCCAGCGGCCGCGTACTGGTCGATGGCCAGCCGATCACACAGGTCAGCATGCACTCGCTGCGCCAAGCGATAGGCTTGGTGAGTCAGGATGTGTATCTGTTTGAAGGCAGCATTCGCGACAATATTGCTTACGGCAAACCCGATGCCTCAGAGGACGCGATTATTGACGCCGCGAAAACCGCCGAAGCCTGGAGTTTTATTGAAACGTTGCCCCAAGGGTTGGAGACCCCGGTTGGCGAGCGAGGGGTATTGCTCTCAGGTGGCCAACGTCAGCGGCTTTCCCTGGCTAGGGCGCTGCTTAAAGATCCGCCAATCCTGGTGCTGGATGAAGCCACTAGCGCGGTGGACAACGAAACTGAAGCTGCCATTCAGCGTTCGCTAAAGCGCATCGCCCATGGCCGCACGGTGATTATGATTGCCCATCGACTTTCAACCATTGTGCATGCCGATGAAATCGTGGTGATTGAAAAAGGACGCGTTGCTGAGCGCGGTAACCACTCAAGCTTGCTGGAGGTTGATGGCCACTATGCGGCCCAGTGGCGAGTACAAACCGGCGCCGCCCAGGCAGGCGATTTAGCCGTGCTCGAACATTAATTAGAATGACGCTGAGTGCAGGCACGAATGCGTTCTGCAGCATCGCGTAAAATGGTTAGCACCTCTTCCTGCGCTTCTAAGGAGAGGTGCTGCGTCTTGTAAAGAGCAGCCTTAAGATCCATCCGGGCTGTCATGAGTTCTTGCGCCATGGGTAGCGCTTGGCTGGGGGATTCAGTCGTTTCGCTGAGTACTTCATGTAGGCGCTGCAATTTCTGGCCTGCGCGCTGCAGTTGCTGATAGATCTGTTCTCCACTATCACGTCGAGTAGTCAGGTAGCGCTTCCCTTCATCGGTTAAGGCGTAATATTTACGCCGTCCTCGCCGCTCTTTTACCAAACACCGCTGTTCGGTTAGCTTGGCCAGTACCGGGTAAAGCATGCCAGGGCTAGGCCGATAAAAGCCTTTTGAAAGCGTTTCTATTGCTTGGGCTAAGTCGCTTCCGTAGCGAGGTGTGTCCGTTAACAGGATAAGCACCAGAAGGCCCAGTTCATGATTAGATAGCTTGCGGGTGGCGGGCATTCCAAGTGGCAATGCTGCCTCGGGTTGGGGGGCATCAACGGATGAAGAATCCTGCATAAGCTGATGGTTTCGCTATGTTATTAGTGTGTTGTGCGAGAAGGGCAGCAGGGAGTTGCTGCCCAGCGTATATGTTTTAGAACGTTACGTTAAGACCTGCATTAAAGCGTCGCCCATCCAGTAGCCGTCCATAGTCATCGAAATTGATATCCTTGTCGAGCAGGTTGTAAATCCCGCCATAAATACTCACCGTTTCGCTTAATTGGTGGCGAATACCAACATCTACCAGCGTATAGCTTGGGTAAGCACGGCTTAATCCTCTGCGCCCAGCGATCTGCTCAGCCTCGCCTTTGTAGCGCGCTTGCGACCATAGCTGTGTATCTGCGGTTGCCTCCCAATCGAGTCCCAAGGTGGCGCGGTGCCGCGGCTGGTCGTTTAGCGGCAGGCCACTATTTTCACCGGAGCGCTGTTTGCTGTCGGTGAACGTGTAGCTGGTGCTCAATGAAACATGCTCTCCGATGGGGATATCCAGTGTTAGTTCAGCACCATTGACGGTCGCTTCATCAACATTCATATATTGCGCAATGGCAGTGTATTCCTGTCCTTGATATAGGCAGAGCGCATCGCCTTCGCGAGTATCACAGACGGTAGGCTTTTCGATCTTGTCGCGATAATCTGTATGGAACAATGTCGTGCTTAGCTCTAGGCCTGACTCACTTTGCCAAAGAGCAGATAGCTCATACGTGGTGCTCTTTTCAGCTTCCAGGTTGGTGTTGCCCACATCGCGGCAGTCTGCACAACGCGGGCCACCGCCGCCCTCGATCCAGTTGGAATCTCCCTCTTTAAGATCTGGCGTGCGATAGCCTGCACTAACTCCTCCTTTCAGGGTGAGTTGTGGGGTTGCATTGAAGACACCATAAAGCCGTGGAACAATCTCGGAGCCGTAGTTCTCATCGTTAACCCAGCGTGCCCCTGTGGTCAGTGAGAACTGATCGGTCAGGAACCATTCGTCTTCAGCAAATAGAGCCATATCCCAGCGTTCTAAGTTAGCTTTTCCGAACCCTCGTCCTGGATTTTCCGTGCGCTGTTCACGCGCTTGAGCGCCTAGGGTTAGTAAGTGGTCACTTAGTGGTATAACCGTTGATGTATTGGCGGTCAAACGCTCATAGACCGAACGATAAGACGTATCATCCTGACGCAATTCGGTGCGTTGTAAATAGCTGCGAGTGGTTAGTCGATCGCCCCACTGCAAAGTATGACGAAGGGATTGTTGCTGACGTCGTGTCTCCAGTTCGTTGGCGTTGCCGGTTTTGTCTGTCGTACCTTCTGTATCCTGCGTACCGTAGCCCGCTTCAAGCTGAAGACGGTTGGCGTCGTTGGGCGTCCAGTCCAGCTGGGCGGTTAGATCTCTTCGGTCATAGCCACGGTAGCCGTCTTGAATGGTATCCTCATCACGGCTAAGTACTGAGCCGGTAATAGTGGCCGCGAGAGTGTCTTCGATCAGTGGGCCGCTTACGCGGAACTGCGATTGGTGGCGGTCGCCGGACGCCGAATCCTGTTGAATCATTGTGTCGACATTGACCGAGCCGCCCCAGTTCTCACGGGCGCCTTGAGTAATAACATTGATCACTCCACCCAGAGCGTCCGACCCATAGAGCGTGGACATGGGGCCACGAATCACTTCGATGCGCTCAATGGCAGAAATCGGCGGTAGCCAGCCGAACTCAGCGCCACTACCGTAACCGTTGTAGTACGCCTGCTGTGACCCTTGGGGCACACCGTCCACCAGGATTAGCGTATATTTGCTATCCATGCCGCGGATGGAAATCTCGCCTGTGCCCCCTTTGCCCGAAGGCCCGTCATCGAAATACACGCCAGGTACACTTTCAAGCGCTTCGGTAATATCGCGAAATGAGCGGCCTTCGAGCTCCTCCTTGGTAATGACAGAAATACTGGCAGGCGCATTAGCGGGGTCAACCGCATAGCCAGAGGCCGCCGCTGAGGTCACTGTCAGCGTAGATAGCTCCGTGTTGTTGGTTTGCGCTTGCGCTTGAGAAAGCATCAATCCACCCAGAATCAGGCTACTTAGTGGAATCAATTTTCCAGAAGCCAAAAGCGTTGCACAGGGGCGTTTTATAGGCGTAGTAATCATAGCTAACTCGTAGATTCCTTGAATGAATATGAGTTGCTAGTGACGGTATGCGGTTGAAACCGCTTATGGTTATTGGGTGTTATTGTTTATTCGCCGTGATATTGGGATACGCTGATCTCGCCTTTTTCCAAGGACATGATTCGCGATGTAAACGCCGGATTGCTCAGAAGTGTGTGTCGAAAATCGCCTGGCTCACCTGCAAAGTGGTTCAGGTTATCGGCGACAACAAAAGCGTTAGGTTTCAGCTTTGGTCGAAGCATATCCAGCACCGGCTGGTAAAGGCTCTTGTCTCCATCCAGAAAGACAAAATCGATGGGGGTGGGAAGCTCACTTAGCGTCTCCATCGCATCCCCCAAGCGAATCTCAACGCGATGATCCAGGCCCGCGTCGTTTAAGTTGGCCAGGGCATGTTCCCGCTTGTTGGCGTAGTACTCACTGCCGATGACAGTGCCATCGTTATCTTCCGCCGCTGCGGCCAGGTAGAGGGTAGAAATACCAAAGGAGCTGCCAAACTCAACAATAGTGCGAGCATGGCAGGCACGGGCCAGCATATAAAGTAGCGCACCTTGGCCTGGGGAAATGGCGAGATAAGCATGCTGAAAATGGTCGGCCTCTTTAAATGAGCGCCAGCCTTTAGGGGCAGCCTGCTGTTCCGATTGCTCGCGGGCGGCTTGGCGCTTCGCCCGCTGCTCTAACGCTGCGGCATGCTCGCGTTGAAGGGTTGCGACAACGTTGTCGCGATCAAGGGTAGAGCTCATAGGGCGTCTCCTGTGGCAGTGACTATGGGGCTGATGAGGTTGGTCGTGGGTATTAGGTGTCCGAAGGGGCAGTCACGACCACCGGGCAGCCACGTTTGGGGTGAGTGAGTACACACACATCCTGCTGATAAATGTTTTCCAGCAACTTCTGATTGAGCACATCCCAGGGCGCCCCTGTTGCTATGAGCTTGCCTGCGTCTAAAAGAGCCAACTGATCAGCATGAGCCGCCGCCAGATTAAGGTCATGCATCACCGCGACCACGCAGTGCCCCCGCGCTGCCCACTGGGAGGCTAGTTGCATTAACCGTTCTTGATGGCGTAGGTCGAGCGCAGCAGTCGGTTCATCCAGCAGTAGAATGGGGGTTTCCTGTACTTGCACACGGGCAAAGGTGGTGCGTGCTTGCTCGCCGCCGGAAAGCGTCATGGCGTTGCGTTGGCGCAAAGCCAAAATCTCGACCCGCTGCATGGCGGCCTCAACACGGCTATCGTCCTCTCCGGGTGGCAAGTCGCGCATTGCGCGCCCCATACGAACGACATCTTCTACGCAGTAACCAAAGCGCAGAACGCTATCTTGAGGCATCACCGCACGTTCGGCAGCTAAGTCACGAATGCTGTAACTGGTGAGTGGCTGCCCGTTCAGCCATACGTCTCCTTGGGAGGGGCGGTGGTCGCCTGCCATTACGCCTAGCAGCGTTGATTTCCCTGCGCCATTGGGGCCAATTAATGCGGTAACGCTACCTTTTGAGCAGGTCAGCGACACATCATCCAGCAGCGTTTTTGAGCCGATGTTAAGCGATACATTGTGTAGTTCGAGCATTAGCGAATGCCCCCCACGCGTTGTCTCGCGACCAGCCATAGGAAGAAAGGGCCACCCAACGTTGCGGTAAGAATGCCAATCGGCATTTCATTGGGAGGGTCAAGGCTGCGCGCACCCAGATCGGCCAGCATCAATAAAAGGCCGCCCCCCAGGGCGCTCAAGGGTAAAAGGTGGCGATGGCCTGGGCCAATCAATGTTCGAAACAGGTGCGGGATCACCAACCCAACAAATCCGATAGTGCCGCTAAAAGCCACCGCTGCGGCGGTCAATACTGCGGTTAAACCAATCAGTTGAAGGCGCAGGCGCTTCACATCGACTCCCGCGTGGCGTGCCTGACGCTCGCCAAGAGCCAGTAAATCCAAGGAGGCCGATTGGCGAAGGAGTAAAGCGCAGCCTATTAGAACAAGGGGGGCAATAACCATCACCGGTACCCAGGAGGCCCGAGCCAGTGATCCCATCGACCAGAACATCAGATTTTCTAGCTGCTCAACGCTGGCAAGGTAAGTAAGGTAGCCCGTGACAGCCCCAATCACCGCATTAATCGCAATGCCGATTAGTAGCAGACGGGCGTTGTCACTGCCCGCTTCTGAAGGCTTGGCCAGTAGGTAGATCAGCCATGTGGTAAGAAAGCCACTGGCAAAAGCACCGACAGGGAGCGTCCAGACGCCTAGCGTATTGATGCCGAGGACAATGATAGCGACCGCACCGAGAGAGGCGCCAGCACTGACGCCTACAATGCCAGGGTCTGCCAGCGGATTGCCGAATAAGCCCTGCATGGCCGCCCCGGCACTGGCCAGCGCCGCTCCAATAAATAGTGCCATTAGTGCACGAGGTAAACGCAATTCCCAAAAAACGGCATGCGCTATACGATGCTCTTCCGCGCTTGCAAAGGGTGATGAGATCACAGCCCATAAGTCGCTGGTAGACAAGGAGATAACCCCGCTCACCGTGGTTAGGATGAGGCAAAATAGCGTTAGACTGGCCAATATCCCGTAGCTATATGAGCCGAGCGTAAAACGGAAAGAAGGGCGCATTTTCATGGTGTGTGTAGCGCCTCAGCCAGCTTGAGGGTGGCAACTCCGCTGCTGGCGGCGTCAAATTTAAGCGCAGCATGATCCATTACGATCAGGTGGTTATTCACAGCGGCAGGCGTATGGGCGAGGCCTGGAATATGTTCCCAAATGCCATCAGCGTTACCCAACTGTGTCAATTCAAGGTCTGAGACGACCACCGCATCGGGTGCCATGGACATCACACCTTCGGCACTCAGCGTTTGGTAGCGCTCCAACCCCGCCTCGGCGCCGACATTAATACCTCCCGCCCGCTCAATCAGTGCATGGGCAGAAGTTTCCGCCCCTGCTCCGGTGACTGCCCCGGAGCTACCTGCACCGCTACTGGAGATGTGCAGTACACGGGGTGTTTGCGTTTGTGGGATCGTCGCTGCCTGCTGATAAGCCTGCTCAATGCGGGCTATTAACACCTCGCCTTGTGCTTGGCGACCGATTAGTTCAGCAATGCGCTTAATGCGTTCTATAGCCGGTAGCGAGCGATCAATCATATGCTCTGGAATGCCTAAACGTGTGATTTGATCCAATACGGGGAGTGTGCGCCCCGGATTACCAGCCAACACCAACTGTGGGTCGACTTCTAAAATGCTCTCGATAGACGGTGTCCGGTGGAAGCGTTCTGCCTGAGGGTAATCGCCTTCCATTGAGGGATCTTCGGGCACCAAGACAAGCGCATTCTCCATGCCTAACGCGGCAATTATTTCGACGTGTCCTGGGTCTATCACCACAATGCGCTCAAGCGAGGCGTTAGCCAACGCGTTTAGAGGCGTGCTGACGAGTAGAGCCATTAGGCTAAAAATGCCTAAACGAAAAGAGAAGTTAAGCGGTTTCATGCGTATGTCCCTTTCTATTTATCTTACGATAATTTAAATGATAATCATAATCAATAGTAAGGGCGAATGGGTATGAATATAGTTAAATGTCGGCTGCTAGGAAGCCGACGATAGAGCCGGTAGCGCTAGGCGATGACTCGTCTGGAGGCAGAAGGTAAGTGGCCTTAACGGTTCACTAGCAGGGCATTCAAGGTGACCGGTACATGCTCGTCAATTTCCTGGTAGCCCAGCAAAGACAGCACGGTTCGCACCGTGCTGTTGGCCATCAGCGCGCGGCCATCTATCGCCATCGGTTCAGCATGGGTAACACGCACCTCGTTCAACCCTTCGCGGGTAAAGCGCAGCGGCACCGACTCTTCCTGGTTGATCAAATCGGTTTGTACCCGAAAGGTAAGCGTTTCTACCATGGATTCACCAATATCCAAGCCATCTAACCGCTCCGGTGGCATTTGCGCGACCAGTGTGACTAGCGTGGTATTGGCAAGTAAGCCCACCCACGGTGGCAAATCACCAAAGCGAGTCAGCAAATCCGTTTGGCTCAAACGTAACGGCAGGCGCAGGGTGCCATCGGCAGAGATATCACCCTGCAAATTGTTCACCTGATGGTGATGGGTTTGCGGGGCATCGCCATCTAATTGAGTAATAGACGCCTGCACCCGCGACTGTCCGGGATCTAGCTGCCAATCCGCATGAACCGGCACCGCTAATAATAGTGGGATAAGAGCAATCAAAGCTTTCACAGCACGCCTCCGCATCAGTAACTCACTACCAGACCCCATACTTTTCAATAAGTGCCGCTAAAAAATTGCTGCTATCACCACAAGATAGCACCGGAAGGGGTAGCCTCGCCCGAACACATTCGCTATTATATGCACGCTTTACGGGCCTATAGCTCAGTTGGTTAGAGCAGGGGACTCATAATCCCTTGGTCGTAGGTTCAAGTCCTACTGGGCCCACCATTTTTCAATGGATTATCCTCGCTTTATTTCTTCCTAGCTGTACTTTTTCTTCAAAGTGTCCATAAAGTGTCCACGCATGTTTAAGCGTGCGACGTTGTTGGCATTTTCTTGCGCCGCAGTTCTCATTGCTTCTTGAGTCTGAGATTTATTCTTTCGTGCTTGCGACCATTATAGGTGCTCCCGGTGGTCTTGCAGGCTCGGCAGGTCTACCGGTGCCGAGCCGCACGAACGCAATCGGCATGCCATATTACAAGCACGCGATGGGAATGGGCACATTCACCTGGAAGTGCATTCGTGGTCGGTGGATTTGGAGTGCCTTACTTTATAGCTCGATAGGCTAATAATGCCAGCAGCGAGATCCATCGTTAAAAAACTCAGTGTTAGGCGCTTGATAGCTTCATCAACACCAATCCTGAAACAATCAGAATCATAGCAATGATTCTTGATGTACTAACCGGCTCAGCCAAAAAGGCAATTCCGACTAGAAACGCCCCGACAGCCCCTATTCCAGTCCAGATCGTATAGGCCGTTCCGAGCGGAATAGTTCGCATAGCAACGGCCAACAGCCAGAAGCTGGCCACCATCGCTGAGATTGTGATGAGTGATGGTATGAGCCGACTGAAGCCATGAGATTGCTTCATTGCGTAAGCCCATACAACTTCAAGAACACCGGCAACGAGAAGATAGAACCAAGGCATTGACCCCTCCGGAATCTAACGGGGCCAGGTCGTCCTGGTCATTATTGCCCAAGATGGGGGAGGTCGTCCTCCTTTGAAGAGGCCTATATTAGCTCGTGAGAAGCAGTTGATCCACTAGGTTTTCGTTGAGAAATGTTGTGACAACTACCTGACTGGCATCGTCGGGATCATTCTGGGTATGTAGAAAGGTGTATCATTAATATTTGGCAGGCAAACCAATAGTACGAGCAAGCAATGACCCATACGCTTAGGTTTATCTATCAACTTGTCTCATGGGGTGGTACCGCATTAGCTTGGACTAACGGTGCTATTCTGGTGTGGGATGGTTGTATTAATGAGCAGTACCGAGCCATCACTTTTGCGGTCGCGCTGCTGTTTGGCGTTATTGGTGGCATTGCTCTTGGCGTGGAGCGAAGTTTGAGCCGAATCCACCGTTGCTCCACTAAAGCTTCCAACGAGCAGCTGAATTCAGCCTCCGCCAGTTCTTGGACATTGCTTTATGTGTGTCTCATTGCAGGAGTGTTCCTTCTCGCTCTGGTAATGGGAAGCGGTTTATTCGCGATCATCGGAAGGCTGCAGCAAGGGTTTCATATTTTCGGATGAGTACTAATGCAGGCGTGTTTGATGCTTGCAATGTCCAACAAGGAAAATGCTGAACAAGGCTTTGCACCGGATGGCAATTCCGCTGTGTTGCATTGCCGCCGGTTAGCTTAAAAGTTGCATCAATGTTGGCTAAAACAGCTCTCCTGTCCGAGGCTGTGTAACAGCCTATAAATCAGCAGCGATGATAGTGTCCAGTCGTCTTGGCACAACTGTCGGTTAACAATACATTTCAAAATGCCTTCATTGATTATTCCCGCATCTCTAGCTGTTTTAGATTGCTACGGAACATTCGCTTAAAAGCGTGATTGGCGTGCACCGTTGTCGTTATTGTTCATGCAAATAAAAATCCGTATCATTCGTCTTACTATAACGATATTTCTCCTCATGCCTGTGAGACCTTCTTATGCTCCCTACGTCCATGTCGTTTTCTGTTGCGCCGCTGACTGCGGCGGTTCGCCGCTCGTTGGTGGTGTCGCTTGGTGGAATGCTCAGCGTTGCGCCTTTGGCGGTACTTGCTCAAGAAGAGCGTATTGCTAACGATCCTGTCGTGGTAACCGCAACTGCACTAAAAGTGGAAACGCCGCTGGTGGAAACGCCGCGCCCTGTATCCAGCGTTGATCGTGAGGAGTTAGAAACGCGCAACGTTCAGCAACTCGATGAAACTTTCCGTTATCGTGCCGGTGTACTCTCGGGGCATTTCGGCAGTGATAACAACACTGATTGGTTTAAGGTGCGTGGGTTTGATCAGTCCACTTACCAAGATGGCCTGCGGATCTATCGTGAAGGCTTCTACCAATGGCTGCCGGAGCCATTTGGCTTGGAGCGGGTAGATGTGTTCAAAGGTCCATCGTCTATTCTTTATGGCGAAGCGCCTCCTGGGGGCTTGATTAATGCGGTTAGCAAGCGCCCAACAGAAACGCCTCAGGGCGAGGTGAATATACAGTTTGGCAATCGCGATCATCGTCAAGTGGGCATTGATACCAGTGGCCCGGTAGGCGAGAGTGATAATGTTCGTTACCGTTTGGTCGGCCTTTATAAAGAACGTGATGGTGATCTGAACGCGACTAACAACGAGCGTTACTACTTTGCGCCGAGTTTGGCGGTGGATGTTAGCGACGATACAACGGTTACCTTTTTGGCCAGTGTGCAGAAAGATGACGGTGTTCCAGTCAACTCCTTCAAACTGCCCTATGGTACGGTCCAAGACACTCCCTTTGGCCGTGTCGACCCCCAGACTAACCTGAGTGAGCCGGGTTACGATAAGGATAACCGTACCCAGTGGGCGTTAGGCTATGAACTACGCCATCAGCTTAATGATACGTGGCGCTTCGAGCAGGATTTACGCTACAGCGAACTGGATTTAGAGCTGCGCAGTACGTACGCCTTCTTTATGGCTGATGAACGTCAGGCGGCACGCGGGCATGTGTATCGCGATGGCACCATTGATAGTTTGACGGTTGATAACCGTATGGTGGGCACTTGGTACACCGATCGTACAGAAAATACCCTGCTGCTGGGGGCGGATTATCAGAACCTTGGGGTGAGTGGCCAAGAGGCTGATCCGTTCCCCTTCGGCGATCCTATCGATATCTTCAACCCCACCTATGGCAACTTTACGCCCGTAGGAGCGGATGATTTGTTTACCCGAGAAATTGATAAAGAGCAAACCGGCTTGTACGCCCAAAACCAGCTGCGTATTGATGACCGTTGGGTGCTTTTGGGTGGGGTTCGCTATGATCAGGCGGATACCGAAAACACGAATGTTACCGCGGGAACAACGCAACGCTCAGACGATGACCAAGTATCCTGGTCCGGTGGTGCGATGTATTTGGGGGAAAACGGTGTTAACCCCTATATCAGTTATACCGAATCTTTTGACCCGTTGGGTCGAGTCGATAGCGATGGTGATCTTTACGAGCCACGCGAAGGTCGCCAGTGGGAAGCAGGGGTCAAAGTCGCGCCCTTTGGCTGGGACGGCTATGTCACGGCCGCAGTATTTGACCTGCAAGAGAGTAATACGCTGATCAACTCACCGAGCGGCTTCCAGGTGCAAGAAGGTGAACGGACCTCTCAGGGCTTTGAGTTGGAGGGGGTTGGTTACCTAACAGATGATTTAAAAGTGACGGCGGCTTATACCTATACCGATTCACGCCTTGAAGATGATCAGCGGGCGCCCTTGATCCCGCGCCACCAGGCGTCAACCTGGCTGGACTATGCCTTTACCGGTGGCGCCTTGAAGGGCGTTACCTTAGGAGGTGGTGTGCGTTATGTAGGTAGCACAATAGACACCAGTGTGGCAGATAACACTGCCGTAGGTAGCTACACGCTAGTTGATGCGATGGTGGGCTATGAGTTTGCTGATGGTTGGCAGGCCCAATTAAACGTTAATAACCTCACCGATAAAGAGTACGTAGCGAGCTGTGAATATTGGTGCTACTACGGCGAGTCTCGCAGCGTCATTGGGAGTGTTAAATATCAATGGTAGGCTGAAACGCTATTGGAAATCCTGACTTGCTTTTACGCCCGGCGATTTAGCCGGGCGTTTTTGTTTTTAGTGCCTGGTTTAGTGTCTGGGTGATAAATCGGTGGATTTCTTTCGCTATACTGAGATGACTGTCGGCATGTGTGTCGGTAGCATCGATTACCAAGGAGTGGCTTATGCCAATGCTGAATAGCCGTTTTACGTCGCTACTGATGCTGACGCTTCCTGTTGTATTGATAAGCGAGGCAGCTACTGCTTCTACTCAGCAGGGGGCAGCCGATGTATTAAGCGCGGAAGCTTCTGACCCTAACCGTTTAGGCTGGATGCAGGGCTTCCCTCCGGCGCCGGAGCAGGTGATTGGCCAGCCAGACTCCAACTACTTTAGTTTTCCTAAAATGCGCTGGACGGTGTGCCACTTTCGCGAGCTGTTGCCTACTAAGCAGGTCAGCCGAGGGTTGGGGGCACCTGTTCCTTTGCCTTATGCATTAGACGATGCAATCAACGAGGTTACTTTTACGCCGATTGGCGCTAGTGAGCCTATGTCGTGGCAGGCGTCGCTAAATGAAAACTACACCGACGGCCTGCTGATTCTTCATCAAGGCCAAGTGGTGTATGAGACTTACTCTGGCTGTTTGGATGAAACGGGCCAGCACGGCGCGATGTCGGTGACTAAATCGATGACCGGCTTGCTCGGTGAGATCTTGGTGGCAGAAGGCGTGTTGGATGAGCAGGCCATTGTAGGCGATATACTGCCGGAACTTGCCGACAGTGCTTTTGGTAATGCCACGGTGAAACAACTACTTGAAATGACCACAGGCCTTGCTTACAGCGAAGATTACAGTGACCCCAACGCTGAGATTTGGGCCTACAATGCGGCGGCAAGTCCGCTTCCCAAGCCAGACGATTACACTGGGCCGCGTACTTATTATGAGTATCTCGCAACGGTACAACCGGAAGGGGAGCATGGGCAGGTCTTTGGCTATAAAACGATTAATACCGATGCACTTGGCTGGGTGATCGCGCGCACGACGGGTGAATCGGTGGCATCACTGTTGTCATCGCGTCTTTGGCAGCGGTTAGGCATGGAGCAGGATGCTTACTTTACCGTGGACTCCATTGGTACGCCGTTCGCAGGGGGCGGTTTGAGCGCTGGCCTTCGGGATCTGGCCAGGGTCGGCCAGTTGGTGCTCAATGAAGGCGTAATGAATGGTGAGCGGCTATTTCCCGCAGCCGCGGTTGAGCGCATTCGGGAAGGTGGCGACAGGCAAGCGTTTGCCGCCGCGGGATACCGTTATTTACCGGGCGGTAGCTACCGTGGCATGTGGTGGTCTCTGCATAACGAGCATGGCGCCTTTGCCGCAAGAGGGGTGCATGGACAAACCATTTATATTGACCCCACCGCTGAGATGGTCATTGTGCGTTTTGCATCGCACCCGGTGGCGGGAAATGCGGCTAATGACCCGACTTCACTTCCCGCCTATCAGGCGGTTGCAGAGTATTTAATGGAAAAAGCGGCTATGACACCTTAGAAATACGCCAAACGCTGCTGTATATATCTGCATAAGGTTATTTTTTTCTTGAGATTAAAACTAAAAACTCCGGTTTGAATTATTTACAAACCGGAGTTTTTTTACGTGTTTAGCTTATTGGAAAGCCAAAAGCTTGAGGTGATTTTAGGCGATCAAGCTACGGGTACACTGCGTTGATGAGTGGTTGTTTGTTCGGCGTTGTCTGCTGGAGAGGTTCTCCAAATAGCAATGTTGGCGTAGCCATAGAAGATAGCGATTACCAGTACAAGCATGTGATACCAAAGGAATGGCAGGTAGCTCAGTGTTGAAACACCGAGGGTGGCGGCCATAAATACACCGCCGTCTGTCCATGGCACCATAGGAGTTGTAATGGTACCGCCTGCTTCTGCGTTACGAGAGAGAACGCGACGATCGATCCCCTGTTTGTCGTAGTTCTTCTCAGTTATCGTGCTGGCGGTAATGAGTGAGACATAGGCTGCGCCACCAAAGAAGTTACCGAAGAAGCCACCCAACATGGTTGAAAGGGTAAGTCGACCTGGATTGTTGGCCCAGCTCAGAAACCCCTGGCTGATAGCCTGTAGAATACCGACCCGTTCCATTAAACCGCCTAAACCAAGCGCGAAAAGGATGAGGGCAACGACACCCAACATAGACTCTATTCCGCCACGGTTGAGAAGAGTGTTGAGAAACGCTTCATCAGACTGCATTGCATTGCCGGAATAGGCGGTTTGGATCGCATCAACGGGACTCATGTCCTGCACTAGCCAAGCACAAATGCTGCCGAGGAGCGCACCTAATGTGATGACAGGGATGGCTGGCAAGCGACGAGTCAATAGGATAATAACAACGGCCGCTGGAAGTAGCAGCCAAGGCGTTATTGTGAAGTGGCTTTCCAGGGCTTGCATGGCCGCTGCTGCTTGAGATGTGTCTGCAGTGTCGCTGATATAGAAAAAACCAACGGTGATGAACAGTATCGACGCGATGATAACCGCGGGCCCGCTAACCCACATCATCGAGCGAATATGGTCTATAAGGTTCACCTTACATAGTGACGCAGTCATCACTGTTGTATCGGAAAGCGGTGACATTTTATCACCTACGTACGCGCCTGATATCACGGCGCCAGCAACCAGTGGTAGCGGGATACCAAAGCTGTGACCGATACCCATCATCGCTACCCCAGCCGTTCCCACTGTACCAAAGGAAGTACCGGTAGCTAGAGACGTTAAGGAGCAAATAATAAAAGCTGCGAAAAGGAAAATCTGTGGATTCATAACTGACAGGCCGTAATAAATAATGCTCGGTACGATACCGCCTGCAATCCAGGTGCCAATCAGTGCCCCCACGGTAGTGAGCACCAGAACGGCCTCCATGCCATTATGAATACCTTTAATAAGCCCTTCCTGCATGTTTTCGTAGGAAAGTTTAAGTTTTAAGCCCAGCCCCATAATCAAAAACCAAGAGGCGAACAAGGCAAGTTGTATCGGGAGTTCGAGTAAGCTGATACTGACAAACATGATGGCTATAAAGCCGAACATGATCGCAAAAACCTCTATCATGTTAGGCAGTCTTGCGAGACCTTTTGGTGAAGACATAATAGCTCCTATGACGTTGTTCTTAGGGTTGGGGTGTCGCTTGCTAGGAAAATCGGCTTAGCCGATAGGGAGATAAATCAATGGGCAGTTGGCAGTGCAGTTGAGCTTGTTGGTTTTCTCGCTTGGCCAGCTGGCTAATAATTTCGGCTGTAATAGCGGCTTGAGTAAGGCCAAGGTGATGATGCCCGAAAGCTAGTAGGACTCTGCCGCTTTTAACGCTATCGATAATAGGGAGTGAGTCGGGTAAGGAGGGACGAAAGCCCATCCAGGGTTTAGCTTCGGTAGTATCTAAGTCGTTTTTGAAGAGCCCTTGGCTGAGTTTATGCAGTTGCCAAGCGCGTTGCATATTGGCTGGTCGATGGAGCCCGGCAAATTCGACGGTACCTGCCAAGCGTAATCCCTCATCCATGGGTGTCATGATGAAACGACGCTCCAACGAGGTAACCGCCATAGGCAGCCGATGCCGTTCATGAGGCAGCATCAGGTGATAGCCCCTCTCCGTATCAAGAGGAACTTTGGTACCCGTTAGTGTGGCAGTGAGATGGGCAGAATGAGCTCCACATGCAATAAGAACTTTGCCAGCCGTGAAGGAGGACGAGCTCGCGGTCTTCAGCGTCACACCGTTGCCATGGTCTTGGCCTGATACGACGTTTTGTTGTCTAAACTGCACTCCATTGGCTTTAGCTGCGGATACGAGTGAGTTGACGATCTGTGAGGGATTAATCGTATGTGCGGTGTCAGGGAAGAATAGCCCGCCTTTAATGCTGTCTGACAATTGAGGAGCAGTGTTTTTAATTGCACTGGCTTGCCAGTATTCAACGGCTACTTGCTGCTTAGTCATCTTTGTGTGAAGTGTTGCTAACTCTTCGGCAGCGCTATCCTTTTCATAAACCAGGAGAGATCCGTCTTCCTTTAACAGATACCTGCTATCTATGGTTTCGAGCAGTCGACGCCAAGCATCCAGACTATTTTCATTGAGAGCACGGATACCTGCCACGCTGGCTTGGTAGGGAGTCTTACGTAGATTCCAAAGTAGTCGAGTGAACCATGGTAGGGCCTTGGGAACATAGCGCCAATCCAAGCGTAGCGGCCCCATTGGGTCCAGTAGCATTTTGGGTAGTCGCTTCACAATGGCTGCATCGGCAATAGGAAAAACCTGCTCCGTTGCCATATGGCCCGCGTTGCCAAACGATGCACCCATACCCGGATGCTGGTGGCTGTCTAGCACCAAAACACGCAAGCCTTGTTGGCTCAATGACAGGGCGCAAGCGCTACCTACCACTCCTGCACCGATAACGATGACATCGGCATCCTCGTTAGAGCCGCTACTCTTAGTGCTTCGTGGATTCATGAAGCTTCCTTAATTCTATTTTTTGTAGATTGTATAAAATATATCTCAGGTTTATGAATTGGATCAATACCGTCAATGACAAATATTGGTAAGAAATGGCAGGAGAGGAGCTCAGTGCGATAGCAAAGGGCAAGTAGCGAGCGGTAAAAATGAAACTAGCTAGCAGTGCAATGATTCCTGATGGATAGGAACGATAGAAATGGGGATTAATCCACTGAAGCTACTCGAATAGCCGGAAGGCGCTAGCGTTAGCTAGCCGAGGTATATAAAGAGGGTAAGTGGTGCTAGACGTAGTGTTTATAACTTAAGTAGAAGAGAGGGGAGAGGCAACTATGGTTGGAGTCGGGTAGTGAAAGCGGCACTTATGTTTCAAAGTGCCTCTGCCTGGTTGGAACGCTTTTCAAGTACCGCGATAATACTTCCACAGGCGTCTTCAATGTGGGTTTTAAGCAGTCGGCAGGCATTATCAGTGTCGCGTTGGCGCGCCAGCTCCAGCAATTCGTGGTGTTCCTTTTCAGCCTTTGTGATCTCTTGGGAGTAGACGAGCTGCATGCGGATATAGCGGTCTGATTTGGTATTTAACTGATGAATGATAGCGAGTGTTTCTGGAAGTTCGGCCGGCGCATAAAGCGCCAAATGAAAGGCATAGTTGTACTCACTCCAATTGTCGACTTCGCCACCGCGATTTAGAGCGTCGTCATATTTGCGCAGTATATCCTCAGCTTTATCGAGGTCTGCTTCAGTGAGGTTATCAATGGCATGCCTAAGCACATAGGTCTCAAGCAGAATTCGTAGCTCAAAAAGTTCACGAATTTTGCTGACGGAAAGCTCGGTGGTGAAAGCGCCACGGTGAGCATGAAACTCTACTAGCCCTTCTGATTCGAGGGTTAGCAAAGCTTCCCTGACAGGAATGCGGCTGACATCATAGTCGCTAGCTAGGGCGTCCTGACGAAGTTGAGTACCGCCCTTGAACTCACCGCCAAGGATACGTTTGCGTAAGTCGTCGGCGACGAAGTGTGCTCGTGTTTTGAATGTCGCCATGGTTCACGTCCATCCTGAAAGTTAATTTGCACATTTTATACAAACCTATATAGATGTCCATGGCTGGTAGCTGAATGGTCGGTAGTTGAACCGTTGAACCGTTGACCAGCTTGCATGGCTCAATACATGATGCGCCGCTCTCCCCAGAGTAAAGCGGCGCAAACTCCTATTGATCAGTCTTCACGTTCTCCATTAACTAGGCGTTTAAGTGACAGTGGGTTGCTATGCTGCAATGCCTTTGGCAAAAGTGCATCCGGTAGATCTTGATAACAAATAGGACGTAAAAAGCGAAAAATAGCTGCGGTACCGACAGACGTGGTGCGTGAATCTGACGTTGCTGGGAAAGGGCCACCATGAACCATGGCATCGCAAACTTCGACGCCTGTTGGCCAGCCATTGACGAGTAGCCGGCCCGCTTTACGTTCCAAAATTGGCAGCAGGTTGCGAGCAACTTCCTGATCGGCATCCTCCAGCTGAAGGGTTGCGGTCAACTGGCCTTCAAGCGCCTCCGCGACGCGCTGAACCTCGTTCTGGTCTTGGCATTCCACTACCAGCGACAACGCGCCAAAAACTTCTTCCTGCAGTGTTTGCTCAGCCAGAAAGTGAGCAGCAGAAGTCACAAAAAGAGCTGTTTGGCACTGATTTTGGCCAGTTCCTTTTTGACCGCGAGCTACTTCGTGGACCTTACCTGTCGAGGTAAGGGCTTGCACACCGTGGGTATAGGCTTGGTGAATGCCAGGCGTAAGCATGGTTTGAGCGCTGCTGCTCTCGACCGCTTGGCGTGCCGCTGCAATGAACGCGTCTAGCCCCTTGGACTTTACGGCAATGACTAACCCAGGATTAGTACAAAACTGGCCAGCTCCCATATTCAACGAGCTTATGAATTCTGCCCCCATGCTGGCACCACGTGACTCCAGGGCCGCTGGTAGAGGGAATACTGGGTTGATAGAGCTCATCTCAGCATAGAAAGGGATTGGCTCAGGGCGTGATTGCGCCGTTTTCCATAGTGCCAAGCCGCCGCTGCGTGAGCCAGTAAACCCTGCCGCTTTGATGTAAGGATGCGCAACCAATGCCTGCCCAACCTCACGGCCAGAGCCGAAAATTAGCGAAAATACGCCTTCGGGAAGATCACACCGCTTGACGGCAGTTTGAATCGCACGCCCTACTAATTCGCTGGTTCCTGGATGTGCGGAGTGGGCCTTGACGACCACGGGACATCCCGCCGCTAACGCTGATGCGGTATCGCCGCCGGCGACGGAGAAAGCCAGTGGGAAATTGCTTGCACCAAAAACAGCGACTGGGCCAAGCGCGATATGGCGTTGACGCAAATCGGCGCGCGGCATGGGCTGACGATTAGGCATGGCCGGATCAATTCGAACATCTAGCCATTCACCATTGCGTAGGGTTTTTGCAAATAACCGTAGTTGGTTACAAGTCCGTCCTTGCTCCCCTTGGATCCTGGCTTGGGGAAGGCCAGATTCGGCCACTGCCCGGTTAATCAGCGTTTCTCCGAGCGCTTCTATCTCATCTGCAATGGTCTCGAGAAACTGTGCCCGTGCTTCCAGCTGCGTTTCGCGGTAGCTGTCAAATGAGCGCCAAGCTAACTCGCAGGCTCTTTCTACCTCTTCCTGGGAGCCACCTAAATAAGCGGGTTCAAGACGTTCATTATTCGCTGGATTGATGGCGTAAATGGCGTCACGAGAGCCCTGTACAGCTTGTTGGCCAATCAGCATTTTGCCTTGCAATGTCATGTTCGTCTCCGTCGTTAGAGTAACGCGAATGGTCGGTAAGAAAAGAGCCGTCATAGTCGCGCTAGGCGTGACAACTCCTGATATAGGGATTCTGGAATTGAAATACCTTCTTTTTGAGTGCGTTGCCGTGCCGTATATCGTCGTTGCGAAGGTAAGCGAGCGCCCTGGGCTATGATCGACGAGAACAGATCTTCAGCACGGGCCATATAATCCTCGAGCGTACTCCCCAGAAAGCGTTCAGGATCCATAGCGAGTATGAGTTCGCCGTGATAGGGGGAAGCTCCGGCTCCATCATCGTATGCCAGCGATTCAGCGCTGGTTAAGTCACCGATGAGTGGGCCAGCAATAAGCTCAATCATGATCGATAAGGCAGAGCCTTTATGGCCGCCAAAGGTAAGGAGTGCGCCGTCTAATACGTCAGCAGGGTTTTGGCTATGCTGCCCTAAACGGTCGATACCCCAACCCTCGGGAATCGGCTTATTTTCACGGTGATGGAGTTCGATATCACCGCGAGCAATGGCACTGGTAGCAAAGTCGAAGATAAATGGTGGCTGACCATTGGGACGCGGCCAGCCAAAGGCCAACGGGTTTGTGCCCAGTAATGGGCGACTGCCACCCGCGGGAGCCACCCAGGCATGGCTGGGATTACAGGCCAGGGCTACCAACCCCTGGTCTGTGATAGCTTCAATCTCAACCCATAAGGCTGAAAAATGTACGCAGTGATTGATGGCAAGCGCGGCAATTCCTTGCTCACGCGCTTTTGCCGTTAAAATGGGTAAGCCAGCCTCGAAGGCAAGTTGCGAAAATCCTCCTTTGGCATCAACCCGTACGATGCCTGGGGCGTGATCGTGTACTTCTGGCTGAGCATTGGCGACCACTTTCCCTGCCGCTAGCGTTTTAACGCAGTTGAGTAAACGGTATAGGCCATGTGAATGGCACTCGTCGCGTTGCCCCGCTATCACAGCTTGAGATAGGGCGTGTGTCTGCTCTTGATTGAAGCCTTGGGCGTTGAGCACTGCTTTTGCCAGTACCTCGGCTTCCTCCAGACTCATACGATGCATGAGTAACTCCTAGCAAAGAGAGTTCGCTCCAGCACATTAGCTGTGCTGGAGCAGTCGGCTGCTAAGCGGCAAAAAATTGTGTACCACTGAGCCTTAGATGTTCTCTAAGGAAGCAGACCAATTGGCATACCAGGTACGGAACAAGGCGTATTGAGATTCCACATAGTGGCGCTGGGCATCGCTCAGAGTGTCAGTTTCATTGAAGTGGAGGGAGTATTCGGAGTCCCCGTTGAGTACCATTAAGTGTTTGTAATACAGAACTAGGTCGCCGCCCTCATCGAAGGAGGAGAGAACTCCCAGCGCTTCCTCAAGCTCTTTGGCTAAACGGCGTGCTTCGACATTGCCTTGCGCGGCTTTTTTACTAAGAGCGACGAGCTGGAGCACCTCGCGGGGGAGAGCATTGCCAATGCCGGTGATGGCACCGGTGGCGCCACAGTTGACGAAACCATGGTAGACAGTCGTGTCTACACCTACCATCAAGGTGACATCGTCATCCTGGGAGGTAATGTTTTCCGCAGCGTAGCGTAGGTCATCGGCACCGCCAAACTCTTTGAAGCCGATTAGGTTTGGGTAACGATGACGCAGCTCAAAGAAGAGGTCTGCACGCGTCGCGAAGCCGTAGTAGGGGCTGTTATAAATGACGGCGGGCAGCTTAGGCGCTGCTTCTAAAATGGCTGAGAAATGAGCTTTTTGTGCCGCTACTGAGGTGCCCCGTGAGAGCACGCGCGGAATAACCATCAGACCATGGGCTCCCACTTTAGCAGCGTGAGCGGCATGGGATACGGCCTCTTTGGTATTTACTGCGCCAGTGCCCACGATGGTTGGTATGCCTGCTTGAACTAAACGGGCGACGCCTTCTTGGCGCTGTGCTTCGGTTAACAGTGGCCAATCGCCCATAGAGCCGCAGTACACGACGCCACTCATACCGATATCTATTAACTCACGACCTTTAGCAACCAGTGCATCGAAGTCCGGTTGACGGTCCGCATTACAGGGGGTCATTAACGCTGGGATGCAGCCTGTAAAGATGTTATCGCTCATTGTTTTTCCTTTCGGTTGGTGTTGTCAGTACTCACATCAGCGCCGAGTCGATAGTGGAGTAATCGGTGCTGCTTGGTTAATGAAGAATTAGGGTTAGCGAGTCGCGTGCTTACACGTCAGAAATACCCCAGGCAAACGGGTCCTGTTCATCAATGAGTAGGGTGGCATCTGCACTTAGATAAGCTCGCCCCTTGATATAGGGACGGATGCCATTGCCTTCCCATTCATAGTGTCCTTCGAACTGGCTGCCACAAATACTGGCTTGTACCCAGGTCTCTCCTGGCGACAATTTTCCATCTGCCGCTAGGCAAGCCAGTTTGGCACTGGTGCCGGTACCACAAGGGGAGCGGTCATATGCTTTACCGGGGCAAAGCACAAAGTTACGACTATCGGCTGCCTCGTCCTCTGTGAAGAGCTCAATATGATCGATTAGCCCGCCGTCCTCGCCAGTAATCGAGGCGGCTTCGAGTGCCTGGCGTACGGCCCAGGTGAATTCGGTTAGCTTTTCGGTGTTATCAAGCGCTAGCGATTGGCCATGCTGACTGATAAGGAAGAACCAGTTGCCTCCCCAAGCGATGTCCCCATGCAAAAGCCCATATCCAGGCACTTCAACAGGGACTTGCTGGCGATAGCGATAAGAAAGGACATTGCGGACAGTAACTGCACCGTCGTTGTGAAGGGTTGCACTAATAGGACCAACGGGAGTGTCTATCTTATGGGCACCGGGTTCTATAAGGCCTTGATAATGCAAGGATGCGACTAGCCCGATAGTGCCGTGGCCGCACATACCCAGATACCCCGAGTTGTTAAAAAAGATGACCCCGCAAGTGGCATCTGGTGACTCTGGCGCACAATAAAGCGCTCCCACCAACACATCATGCCCACGTGGCTCCAACATACAGGCGCGTCGCCATTGATCATGCGAAGTGCGCAGCGCTTCACATTTTTCTGCCATGGTTGCGCCAGGCAGAGTCGGGAATCCCTTCATTACCAGCCGTGTAGGTTCACCTGCTGTATGAGAGTCAATGATATGCACTCGTTTCATGGAACACCTGTGATTGTTTTGCCCTGGTGATCAACGCTGGCGCTACAGTGGATGTCAGCATCAATTGGTAGTTTTTATATTTTATACAATCTTCAAAATGATTTGTGAAGCCATATTTCGCATCAGGCTTACGTTCTCTATGCATGAGTTACTGATCTGAGCATTAGGAAGAGCTTGCTATTACAAAGATTTATAGCAACTGGAGTAGAGATGTCAGTTGATAGATGGTTAGACTAAGGTCTTATAATTGTGGAGGTGGTCGAATTATTCCTCGCTTTTTCTAAGTCTATGGGAGCTCAGTAAGTCCCGATTCGGGATCCTTACTTAATCTCTAAGAAAACGAAGCTATTCCCATAAACGCTTCTTCACATAGCCTTCTATATCAGAATTATCTTAAGTTCCTGAATTAAGATGGTGTTTTTATAAAATTGTCCTGATTCTGCAAAGATACTCTTGCAATGATTTATTATATATTTTATACAAAAAAGGCAGCCAAGATTGATTTGTTCGTAACTCATCTGGCTTTGCTCAGCGCGACAAGTCTGTTCCAGGGAGAGGGAAAGGCGAACAGCAGACGGCTCTGCAATAACAGTATTTGCTGTAGGAAAAGCTTAAACGTACAGGCATGTAGCTACCTCTCAATGCCCTTTATTTAGCAATGGGGTGAGAGATAAATAAAACCAACATATAGAAAGGTTAGTGATCATGAAAACAAAGCAATGGCTTTCCTCTGTGGTAGCGGCGATAGCACTTTCCTCCCAAGTGCATGCAGCCGAAGTGGAATGGCGGGTGCCCACCTCCGTCCCAGGAGGCTCTCCATTCTATGAAAATTTCCTCGAACGGTTCTCACGCAACACAGAAATTTTAACTTCAGGACGAGCTAACATTAGGCCTTTTGGCGCGGGCGTGATTGTGCCTGCCTTGCAAGTTTATGATGCTGTCAAAGAGGGTACAGTAGAGGCGGGGCACTCCACGCCAAGCTACTTAGTTAATCAAAATCCTATAAACGCTATTTTTGCTGGATTCCCTGGAGGCATGGGGCCACAGTCATATATTAATTGGATTTATGAAGGTGGCGGTCAAGAAGCATTGCGGGAGCTCCGGGCTAGTGAAGGATTGCACTCGCTAATCGTTGGCATTGGATCTACTGAAGTATTTGCTCATTCCAACGTGCCAATTAACGGGCCTGAGGATCTCGACGGCTTAAAGTACAGAACTTCTGGCCCTTGGGCTGAAGTTATGCGTGAGTACTACAATGCAGTCCCTACTGTTGTTCCGCCCGGAGACACTTACACTTTATTACAGCGTAAGGGTGTCGATGCTGTGGAGTGGGCAACGCCTTCCAGTAATTATCCAGAAGGCTTTCATGAAGCAGCCCGCTACATCATAGTCCCAGGTGTACATCAACCCACATTCCTTTGGGAAGTCGTTGTCCGTCAGGAAACATGGGATCAAGTGCCAGACGACCTAAAGCAGCTAATTGAATCTGCAGCTAAGTTGACGACTTATGAAGGGCTTTCCAGTTTCTATCATAACGACCTAATCGCTATGGAAAATTATCGTGAAGGTAGAAACGAAGTCATTAGTTTGGACGAAGCATTCGTTGATGAATTAGCGGAAAATGGGCGTTCATGGATTACTGCCCGGGCTGCGGAAGAAAGTGAAGCTGGCAACCCTGACATGGAAGAGATTTTAAAAGACTACCAAGAATATCAGTCACGTTGGAATTCTCAGAAAGACTATCTCATAACTAATTAACATAAAAATTATAGGGGGAGACTTTAAGAGTCTCTCCTTGTATATATAGACATGAGTGGTGCCAATAATGATATTTAAATTAGTAGATAAAATTTCTGAAGTGTCTGCGTGGGTGAGCAAGCTGGCAATTGTTGTATTGGTATTGTCAATGTTATATGAAGTGATAGCTCGCTATGTTTTTAACTCATCAACCATATGGGCATTCGATATTTCTTATATGGCTACAGGTGTTGCGTTTGTGCTGGGTGTTGCTTGGACAGCGCAGATTGATGGTCATATAAAAGTTGATGTGTTAAGTAGCTTGCTACCAAATAATGTTTATCGATTGATTATCGGAGTGGTTTATACAGTTGTATTGTTTCCAACTTTTCTATTTATGGCCTGGTATGGTTGGAAGAAGACTGTGTCGGCATTCATAACTAATGAGGTGGAAATGGTCAGTACATGGGCGCCTCAAATGTGGCCATTCTATACATGTATAGCTGTAGGTCTTACTCTCCTTGCTCTTCAGTTTCTTGTCATTGGGCTTCGTTCTTTTTTAAATAAGACTATAAAAAGTGAGATTGAGTAATGGATTCGACAATAGCTTCGTTAATGTTTCCAGGGCTTTTTTTGTTAATATTTTTAGGTATTCCGGTTGCTTTTTCATTAGTTATAGTGTCACTTGTTTCTGGTTGGTTCGCTTTTGGCCCTATGATTTTTCAACAACTTTATGGCAGTGTTTATAGCGCTTCATCAAATTATGTGCTCTCTTCGATTCCTCTTTTTATTCTAATGGGGGCGATACTAGAGAAGTCAGGTATCGCAAAAAATCTTTTCGATGCCATTCAAATGTGGATAGGGCGGCTACCAGGTGGGCTAGCGCTAACAACGATCGCTATGGCTGCAATATTTGCTGCTGCATCTGGAGTCGTTGGTGCGGTGGAAATAATGATTGGGCTAATGGCAATCCCTGCTATGAGAGCCTATAAATATAATAACTCACTGATTGCGGGTACGGTTTGTGCAGGAGGTTCTTTAGGAACAATCATACCCCCTACTGTCATTGTAGTCGTCTATGCTGCACTCGCTCAACAGTCGATAGGTGCCTTATTTGCAGCGATTATATTCCCCGGCATTCTTATGCTTTCTCTTTTTGCTACTTACATAGTTGTGCGATGCTGGCTGCGCCCTCAAGATGGCCCAGTCTCTACTATTGTTGACGATGATAAACCCTTTGCGCTTAAAATAAGAATTACACTGAAAGCGTTAGTGCCACCCCTGCTATTAATGTTCGCTGTGCTTGGGTCACTGTTGGGTGGTATTGCATCCCCAACAGAAGCAGCGGCAGTTGGTGTTGCAGGCGCAGTGATCTTGGCAATAATTAATGGTGGTATAACGATATCTTCACTTACTGACTCTTTATCTCTTACCGTACGCATTACATCTATGATACTGCTTATAGTAGCCGGTGGTACGATGTTTACGGGTATTTTTGCAGTCAACGGTGGTGGAGAAATGGTATCGGCAATAGCCAATGGTTTAGGTGGTGGTACAGCAGGCGTTATTTTATTTTTCCTAGCGGTTACCTTTTTGTTAGGGTTTGTTCTTGATTGGACCTCTATCGTTTTAATTTGCGTGCCAATATTTACTCCTGTGATTAAACAGCTCGGTATCGACCCTATTTGGTTTGCTACGTTAGTGCTGATAACAATCCAAACGAGCTACCTGACACCTCCTATGGCGTCGTCAATATTTTATTTAAAGTCAATTGCCCCTAGTGATATTACCTATGGGCAAATGTGCAAAGGTGTGTTGCCCTTTATCGCTGTGCAATTACTAACACTGGCTATTGTTGTGCTGTTTCCTACAATGGCTACATGGCTGCCTGATAAGATTTTGGGTTTTTAAGGTCATAACAGGTGGGCTTCTGTCCACCTGTTAACGTTAGCTAAAATGTATGTGGCATGTTGTTGTCGGTATGTGCCATATGCCCGAAATAGCTAATAGTCACTATTAGAAAAGCTCAGGCGATTAAAGCAACCATAGCGCTCCTCAGCTACCCGCCAAACGGTACTTTCCGTGGGCCCTTTCTCAAGGTCGGCGCAGGTGTCAATTCGCATGATGGTGGTGGCTTGGCAGCGCACGCTGAGTTGGCCTTGAGTGTTGCCCCGTTGCCACTGCCAGCGTATCAGGCGTTCTTGCTCACTGCCGCTATCGTCCAACAGCGTTAGCTGGGGTTGGTGTTGATCCGTGCTTAGTTGTGTACTTAGGTGGGTCAGGGCGGCTAGTTCTGCACACTGTTGGGCAGGGGTGAGTTGTGAACTGCCCCGATAGCCAGGCAAGTAGCGTTGGCTGTTAGCTTCTGCCTGTAGGAAGGGCAGTGCTTGCGCCGGGGTAATGCGTCCGTATTTGCGCACCTTGGGCAGCAAAATCAAACTGGCTGCTAGGCGGCAGCCCCCCAGATGGCTACTTTCCCAAGCCTCAAACGGTAGCTGGTGGTCAGCAATCGTTTGAGCCAACGCCTTATAGGTTTGGTAGCCGTACTTGGCGCAGCATTTGTCTTTTGTGCCGTGGGTGCAGCAGAGCAGCAGGTCGGTTTCTAGCGGTGGCTGTTCCCACTCTGCCAAGCTGTTGCCTGTTTGCAGAGCGCTTAAAAAGTCTTCTAAGTGATGGCGGGCAATCAGAAAGCGCCGTCGTTCTGGCATCAGAAATACTTGGTGCTGATGTTTATCCATTCCCGGTTGCTGAATCAGGTTAATACGTAGGCCGCTATCGGCAATGTCATCTAGTGTCTGTTTCAGCGTGTCGTTCATGTCGCTGGCATGGCGCAACTTGCGCAGCCACTTTGCGCGCGGCCAACTGATTAATAGATTGCGTTCGGCATGGGTAGCACTCCCAGCTAATGGATCATGCTGTTCACGGCTGAGGTCGGCGCAGAAAGTATGCTTCATAGGGCGATATGTTCTTCCGAGGCGGTGTGCTGTTGTTGGGTGTTAACCGTGAATTTATGGGGAACGCACACTGGGCTGTTGCTTACCGGGTCGAGAAGTACGTGGGCATCCAGGTCGAAAACGCGCTTAAGATTGGCGGCGGTAAATATTTCGCTAGGCGCGCCGCTGGTGATGATCTTTCCATCTCGCATCATGATCAACTGGTCAGCGTAGGCGGCGGCTAGATTCAGATCGTGAAGCACCAGTAACAGCGTGCGGCCATGCTCATGGGCCAAACGTGACAATAGCGCCAGTAAATCGACCTGCACCTTGAGGTCCAGAAAAGTGGTGGGTTCATCCAGCAGAATCAGATCCGTTTGCTGAGCCAGCACCATAGCAATCCAGCAGCGCTGACGCTGCCCACCGGAAAGGGCGTCGACGTTGCGCTCAGCAAACTCGGTCACGTTGGTGTAGGCCATGGCTTCGCGAATTGCGCGGGCATCCTGTTCGGGATTTTTTTGCCACATACGCTGATGCGGGAAACGTCCCATTCCGACCAGTTGTTTTACGCTCAGCCCCTCGGGAGCGACTGGCCCCTGGGGCAGAATACCAAGCCGTTGAGCGACTTCCCGCGTATTGCTGCGGTGAATATCTTTGCCATCCAGGTAAACGTGCCCAGCGCTTGGCGTGAGTGTACGTGCCAGCGTTTTTAACAGCGTGGATTTGCCACTACCGTTCGGCCCTAAAAGGACCGTTAGCTTGCCTTCCTGTATGCCGATATCGACACCGTCCAGCACGCGCTTGTCTTCATAACCAGCATGAAGGCTTTCACCTCTGAGCCGAGGCGTAAGACGGGAGGTGAGTGTCATGGGAAGAGTCGCCTGCATGATCTAAGCAGCCAGCACCGTAAGACAAAATATTCTCATTTTCAAATCTTTGTCCCAGCTCTGTACATTTCGATAAATCGAACGACGTGTTTCGTTGATGAAGCCATGTTGGTAATATATGCACAAGTTAATCGTTATCATTTAGATGTGCATTGTCTTTTGGGCGACTCACTCACTGCAAGGGAAAATAAGCGGATGTCGATAAAAAAATGCCACGTGTTTTGGCCAACAGTAACGCTTGCTGGGTTGGTAGCGGCTACCCAGGCACATGCTCAGTCGCCTGTAATCGCTGAAGCACAAGGTGAGCGAGAAAACACAAATCAAACGGTGGTGGTGACGGCTTCCCGTACTAATTCCTCAAAAGAGGATTCTCCTCAAACGGTGCGTGTTATCACCGAGGAGGAGATCAACCAACAGTTACAGCTAACCAGCGATTCATCGCAGATTTTAAGTAACCTGCTGCCCTCTTACTCCCCCAGCCGCCAAAAGATGACTGGTAGCGGTGAAACCCTTCGTGGGCGTAAGCCGCTGATCCTGATTGATGGTATTCCACAGTCGAACCCTCTGCGCCCAACGGGGCGTGAAGCACATACGATCGATTTTTCCATGGTTGAGCAGATCGAGGTGATTCAAGGGGCTAATGCCACTAATGGGGTGGGAGCGGCAGGTGGCGTGATTAACTTGATCACTAAACGTCCAGAGCCAGGTTCGCTTAATCAGCATGCTGAGGTTCAGGTAACGACTCCCACCAGCGAGTTGGATAGCGAGACACTCAGCTATAAAACTAGCTATGGGGTCAGTGGTAATCGCGGTGATGTGGATTATCTGTTTTCGGCCAGCCTTGAAGATCAGGGGCTATTCCTGGATGGAAATGGTGACCCTGTGGGTGTGGACAATACCCAGGGCGACCTGATGGACTCTCGCAGTTTCAATGTTTTAGGTAAGCTGGCTTACTGGATTGACGACGATCAACGCCTGCAATTTACCCTCAATCACTACAATATTGAGGGTCACAATAATTATGTGAGCGTAACGGGAGATCGTGCCAATGGTGTGGTAACGACGTCTGAGCGTGGCACTCCCGAGGGAGATGACCCCTATAACCGAGTCTGGACCACAGGACTAAGTTACGATCACTATGACCTGGCGGGGATGCGTTTAAGCGCCCAGGCGTTCTATCAGGATTATGAAGCGCTGTTTGGGGCAACCAACTCAGCGACTTTCCAGGATCCTGCGCTTGCCCCAGTGGGATCTTTTTACGACCAATCCATGGCATCAACGAGCAAGTTTGGCACTAAAGTCTCGCTGACTAAGGATGATCTGCTGAATGATCGACTGTCCTTAACGGGTGGTTTTGATACGCTGTTTGATGAAACCGAACAGTACCTATATCAGTCCGACCGTACCTATGTGCCACCAACAGAGTACACCGACCTTTCGCCTTTCATTCAGGCCGAGTTTAGGCCCGTGGATTCACTGCTGCTATCCGCTGGCGCACGCTATGAGTACGCCAAGCTAAAGATCAATGACTATCAGACGGTGGCGGCTAACAATAGTGTTGATGTTGCCGGTGGTAACCCCAGTTTCAATGAAACGCTCTATAACGTCGGCGCAGTGTGGAAACCTGTGGATCATTGGAGCCTGTTTGCCAATTACTCTGAAGGTTTTTCTATTCCCGATGTTGGTCGAGCATTGAGAGGCATTAGTACCCCTAATCAATCGGTTAATAGCATTGAAAACCTAAGTCCGATTGTTACCGACAATATCGAGACAGGCGTTCGCTTTGAGAATGGCCGCTTAGCCGCTGAGCTTAGTTATTATGAATCCTCCTCCGACTTCGGCAGCCGACTCACGGAAGTCGACGACGTCTTTTATATGCAGCGTCAGGAGACTGAAATTAAGGGCTTTGAGGCCTCGGTAGATTATCAATTTACCGACCAGCACTCCGGCCGTTTGGCGTACTCACGTATGGAAGGGCGCTACGACAGTAACGATGATGGCAGTTTAGACGCCAAGTTGTCTGGACTGGATGTCTCGCCAGATCGCCTGACGGCCAGTTGGTCTGCCAATTGGACAGATAACCTTTCCACCTTTGTGCAGGCTAACTACGCCTTCGATAAAACCTTCGACGCAGCCAACCGTGAGTTTGACGGCTATCTGTTGATGGATGCCGCCGTGGGCTACCAACTTCCCGTTGGACAGGTCAATGTAGGCATCGCTAACCTGCTTGATGAGCAGTACGTTAGCTACTACTCACAAAGTGCGCTGGTGAACGACGAACGCTATTTTGCCGGACGCGGTAGAACCGTGACCTTCGGCTATCGCGTCGATTTTTAGTAAGGACGGTAGCGCGCCCTGTGCAGCAAATACACAAAGAAGGGCGCGCCTATCCCGGCCACGAAAATACCGACAGGCAAGTCTTTGGGTAAAAAGGCTACGCGGCCTAATAAATCGGCGTTTAAAACGATCAAGGCCCCGACTAGCGCTGAGGTGGGCGCCAACCGTGCCAGGTTGCGCCCCACGAGCCTAGCCGCTAAGTGGGGCGCAATTAATCCCACAAAGCTTAACCCACCCGCAAACGCAACGGCGGCACCGGCTAATGCCACGCTGCAGGCCAGCAGTACTATTCGGCTGCGCAGAATAGGCACGCCAAGTCCTTCGGCTACATGGTCGCCCAGCGCCATGGCATCCGCATGCCAAGCGAAGGCAAGGCTGATAGGCACTGCGACCAATATCCATGGCAATAGACCCCACACATCTACCCATTGCGCCGCGTAAAGGCTGCCGGTAAGCCATACATAGGCCGTCATGGCCGCAGTGTCATCGCTAATAACGATTAATAAGGTAGTGGCAGCCCCCATGGCCGCTGCCAAGCCAATGCCTACCAATACCATACGTGCTGGGCTAATGCCGCTCTTCCACGCCAAACTGACCACCAGTAGAGCGGATGCCAGCGCACCGAGCATGGCCGCAACAGGCAGCCAGCGAATGCTGAGGGTTGTGCTGAGCAGCGCTAAAAACAGTACGGCAGCTAGCGCCGCGCCGCTGGTGATACCGATGACATCTGGCGATGCTAGCGGGTTACGCACAATGCTTTGCAGAATGGCACCTGCTACCGCTAAGGCGGCACCGACCAGTAGCGCCAGCACGATGCGGGGCAGTCTTAGCTCCCAAATAATAAAAGCGATATCGCTACTTTGAGGAGCAATCAACGTCTGTAAAACCTGTAGAGGTGGCGTGGGAAAGCTACCCAAGCAGAGGGATACGCCGACGCTGAAGAAAAGCAGACCGCCTAACAGCAGCAGGCTATTCAAGAGGCGGGCGCTTTTGCGTTCTATCGTGTGATTGAGGGGGAGTGCTGTTTCTTGCGTCATTGGCTAGCCATCTTTTGTCGCGCCAGATAGATAAAGAAGGGCGTGCCAATAAGCGCGGTCATGACGCCGATAGGTACTTGCTGGGGGGGCATTAGAAACCGTGAAGCGATATCGGCCAGCAGTAGTAGGCAGGCTCCCAGTACCGCACAAGCGGGTAGCAGCCAGCGGTGATCAATACCAAATAGTCCCCGTGCCATGTGGGGCACAATTAATCCCACAAAACCAATCATGCCTGCCAGCGCCACAGAGCTACCTGCTAGCACGATCACGATCAGCCCTAGCAGCAGTTTGATGGTGGTGGCCTGCATGCCAAGCCCGGTGACCATATCGTCTCCCAGCAGCAGCGCATTGGCGTGGCGTACAAGTAATCCACTGAGTAGCAGTGCCCCGCCGAAGAGCGGCAGCAAGGGCATGACCACCGAGAGGTCGCGCCCTGAGACAGAACCTGCCAGCCAGTAAAGAACGCTCTCAAAACTTTGTTGATCAATCACCAGCAGTCCCTGGCTAAATGATACAAACATTGCTGTGACCGCCACCCCCGCTAGCACAACGCGCAGTGGCGAAAGTTCGCCGTGGCGGCCCCGGCTAAGCAGCACAACGAGGCTTGCGGCGACCAGTGCGCCCAATAGGGCTGCCCAGACATAGTGAGCGGGGGTGTGAAGCGGCAGCAGTGAGACTGCGACCACCACAAAAAACATTGCGCCAGCGTTAATCCCCAAAATACCCGGCGATGCCAGTGGGTTGCGCGTCATGGTTTGCATCAGCGCACCTGCAATAGCTAAGCTGGCGCCGACTAGGGCGGCAATCACGGCACGGGGTAAGCGCTCGGTCAATAGAATAATGTGGGATACGTTGGCAGCGTCATAGTGGGTGAGCGCATCGAGCAGCGTGGGTAGGGCGATCTCCGTCGTGCCTAACATCACGCTAGCGAAAAAAGCACCAAACGTTAGTACTGCCCCGACTATCAGGCCAATGCCTTTTGCAGCGGCACTGTTTAGCATTGGAAGTGCTCCCCGGCGTGATCGATAGCGTGGGGAAAGCAAGTCTGATGTTGCAGCTTATAATGGTCATAGAGATCATCTAGCATAGCGTTGGCCGCTAAGATGCCACCGCCCATCATCCAACTAACGGGGTCGACTTCAAATACGCGCCCGTTTTGCACCGCTGAAAGGCGCTGCCATAGTGGGTGAGCCGTCCAGCGTTGATAATTATCCGCAATGGCCGGATCGTCCGGTTCTAGCAGCACAAACATAACATCCGCATTCAGAACAGGAATGTTCTCAGTGCTGGAAAGTTTCATTCCCCAGCCTTGGGTATGTAGCGTATCCGGCTGCTCGAAGCCAAGCTCATCTAAAATAGAGCCAGCAAAGCCGTGAGTATAGATGCGCACGTGGTCACTTTTAAAACGTACCACGGCCACTTTCTGAGGCCATTCACTGCCCAGCTCAGCGGCTATCTGCTGGCGGAAATCGCTCACTCGGTCATCCCAGAGCCGAAGTAATTGGCTGGCCTCCGTTTCGCGGCCAGTGGCATTGGCGATCATCGTCAGCGTAGTTTTAAAGCCGAAAACGGTGTGAGTAGATGCCGTGGGTGCAATGGCTGACAATAGCGGTGCTATTCGCGCATGGCGAAAGTCGCTAGCAATGACCAAGTCAGGATCGAGCCAGGCAATTTTTTCCAGGTTGGGCTGGGTTTCCAAACCAACATGCTCGACGCCTTCCAACGGTTCACGCAGGTAACGATACATCGGTTTTTCTAACCAGGAGTCGACGACACCAATCGGCGTAAGCCCAAGAGCGACAGCGCTATCGGTAGCACCTTGATAGAGCGTAACAATACGTGGCGTCGACACGGATGGTGCGGGATTGTCGTTCTGAGCAGCGCTTTGCAGCGGATTGGCTAGCACGGAACAGGCTATCAGCGCCGCGCATGCTAGTAGCAACACACGTCTCCAAGCCTTGCCGCAATGAGCGTGTATTGTTGGCATACGTGTCACAGGTAGCTAGACGTTTGAAAGACAGAATGATGGCACGTGTCAAAAGCTAATGTAAAGCATTATCAAATATAGGCCTTCCATCTGCCCAAGCATGGTGCGTTCTGGTGGCTGTTGACCGGTTCAAGGAGCGGATAGCGGCTTTGATAAAGCAGCGGATTCGGCCTGCATTCATAGAATAAGTGCGGCTGTTGGGAGGCTAATATTTCTGGCGATTAAAAAGTAGTTTGCTACGGGTATGTTCAAGAGTCTATTTTTTTCAAGATCATGATTTTTAAAATTATGAGCTCAAGAGTATGTGTTCAAAAGCGTATATGTTAATGAACGGTCAAGGAGTTTTAATCAATTGTGTGCTTTAAATTCCTAGTAGGCTCGACTTTAAACTCTTATGTATAGCTCTTTTTGGTGCAGCATATTGTTTGCTGCACCATTTTGGGATGCTCTTTTAGTGGGAGTAAGCACTTGGTTGGTTTTAACTGGGTTGATGGTGAAAAATTATTTCTCTTGACCGTATGAAGAAAAGGTTATAAAGAATAAAATTCCTTGTAATCGTATAGAGGGGAAATAAATTGCTTATTGATCGTTTTGATTTAAAAATTCTTGAACAGCTTCAGCGCGATGATAGTCTTTCTATTGCACAGCTTGCAGAAGGGGTTGGTCTCTCTGTTACGCCGTGTTGGCGGCGAATACAAAAGCTGGAAAAAGACGGAATTATAGAAAAAAGAATTGCCGTGCTGAACCCTGAGAAATTGAATCTTAGTCTTACTGTGTTTGTGATGGTTAAAACGGATAAACACAACCAAGCTTGGCTTGATAAATTTCAGGAGACGGTTAAAAACTTTCCTGAGATCGTAGAAGTTAATCGCCTTGCAGGTGAATACGACTACTTACTCAAGGTCATTACGCGTAATAACCAATCTTATGACGCCTTTTATAAAAGGCTGATTGCGAAAATAGAGCTCAGTAATGTCACATCGTGCTTCTCAATGGAACAAGTCAAGAAAACCACCGAGCTCCCCCTCGGCGATCTCTCGTGAGTGGATAGAGCGCCTACAGAGTGGGGTCATTGGAGAAGGGCGCTTGATCCCCGGCCCATTTGGAGATTGCCCCTTGCTCTATGCCGATTACACGGCATCGGGAAGGGCGTTGGATATCGTCGAGCGGGCAATTCAAGAGGAGGTGTTGCCTCTGTATGCCAATACGCATACCGAAACCTCTTACACCGGTAAAATGACCACGCGACTACGGGAAGCTGCTCGCCAAGCTGTGGCGGAGTCTGTAGGTGCTGATGACGAATATGCGGTCATTTTTGCTGGTGCTGGTGCTACCGCGGCGATAGATCGTTGCTGTCGCATTCTTGAGCTGACCCATGGGCAAGTGGCAGCGAAGGCCGCTAAGCCGGTTGTTTTCGTTGGCCCCTATGAGCATCACTCTAATGATCTGGTATGGCGCGAGTGCGATGTTGATTTGGTACGTACTCCTCTGGATAGCCATGGTCTTGTTGATCTGGAGGTGCTTGAGCAGCAATTGCAGGCACATGCCGAGCGCGACGTTAAAGTCGTGGCGTTTTCGGCAGCTTCCAATGTCACGGGTATTCTGTCGCCCGTGGCCCAGATAGCCAAGTTAGCGCACCAATATGGCGGCTTGGCTGTGTTCGACTATGCGGCAAGTGGGCCCTATGTGGCGATCAATATGGCAGGCAGCGGCCAAGGCGATCATCTGGATGCGGTCTTCCTTTCTCCTCATAAATTTGTCGGTGGGCCTGGGAGTTCCGGCGTGCTGGTGATTCGCAAAGCGGTGTGCCGCAATGCGAAGCCCTCTATTGCAGGTGGCGGTACGGTATCTTATGTAACTGCCTCCCATCATCGCTATGTTCAGAATGTCGAGCGCCGGGAGGAGGCGGGTACGCCTAATATTTTGGGCGATATTCGTGCGGGGTTGGCGTTCCGAATCAAAACAAAAGTTGGCGCTGAGACCATTGAACTGCGCGAGGAAGAGTTGGTGGCCATGGCCGTGGAGCGTTGGCAAAAAATAGCTAACTTGAACCTGCTTGGCTCACTTAATGCGCCCAGGTTGGCCATTTTCTCGTTCAATATCACTGCTGGAGAACGGGCGATACACCATAACCTGGTTGTTGCCATGTTGAATGACCTATTCGGTATTCAGGCTAGAGGTGGCTGTTCCTGTGCGGGCCCTTATGGTCATGAACTGCTCTCCATTGATAGCGATACGGCCGCAGCGCATGAAGCGTTAGTCCAAAAAGGTAGAAGCATATATCGTCCAGGTTGGGTAAGACTCGGATTTAACTTCTTTTTTAGCAATGAGTCGGCTAACTATGTAATATCTGCGGTCGAGTTTATTGCGCGTTATGCCCCGGCATTAATGAAACTTTACTCTGTGGATGAACATAGTGGTGTTTGGGTTGCCCAGCGCCCTGACGCATCAGCTCAATCCGAAGAGTCAGTAACGCCATGCCTATTGGATACGCTTTTCACTAAGGATGCATCTGTTGGAACAGCTGACGAGGCCACAGTGCTTGATTGCTTTGCCAGAGCGCTTGAATTGGTTGAACTGGCGGAAGCCCTGCCGTTACCCGTTAATCGCCACGCTGAAGATGTACCCGTTCGTTGGTTCTGGTGGCCCCATGAGGCCGAACAGGCCATGCAGACACAAGCCGAGATGATGCCATGACCCTCACTCCCTCTTTGGCCGGTGCCGGCCTTGAAGCCTTAAATGCGCGTGTTAAGCACGACCTCGCCTGTCTGAACCTGCCGCCTGCTAATTGGGTCCCCTCATTAGAGAGAGAGGATGGGCGGCACGTTTACGATGTCGTGATTGTGGGCGGTGGTCAGTGCGGTTTAGTAGCGGCTTTCGCGCTACTGTCGGGAGGTATCTCCAATATCCGTATTTTTGATCGCAACCCGGCGGGTAAAGAAGGGCCTTGGATGAACTATGCCCGTATGGAGACACTGCGTTCGCCGAAAACATTACCAGGGCCCAGCTATGGATTTGCTTCACTGACCTTCCGGGCTTGGTATGAGGCGCAGTTTGGCACCGAAGCCTGGGAAACTCTTGACAAGATTCCGCGGCCTACTTGGATGGAGTACCTTTGCTGGTACCGTGAAGTTCTCAATCTACCGGTCGAAAATAGTGTCAAGGTTGAGCATGTTAAGCCTGAGGGAGAGCTACTCAGTCTTGAACTTTCTGGCTCCGGCGCGACGGCTGAGCGTGTTCTGACACGCAAACTGATTATGGCGACTGGCCGTGAAGGTACCGGTGCCCCCAAGATTCCCGATTTCGTTGCTGGTTTACCGGCGTCTCGCTGGGCACACACGGCGGACGATATCGATTTTACTGCCCTTAAGGGGAAGCGCGTGGTCGTGGTGGGGGTGGGCGCTTCGGCAATTGATAATGCAGCTGAGGCGTTGGAGCATGGCGCCAGCGAGGTTCGCTTTCTGATTCGTCGTCAGCAGATGCCGACGATCAACAAAATGATGGGTATTGGCTGCTATGGCTTTACTCATGGCTACGCAACGCTGCCGGATGAGTGGCGCTGGCGCATTATGCACTACTCGTTTATCACCCAGACGCCGCCTCCTCGTGGCTCGACGTTGCGTGTCAGCCGCCATGAGAATGCTTATTTTCACTTTGGTTGTGGCATTGAAAATATCCAAGTTGAAGGGCCGGAAGTGGTGATCACGACCCAGCAGGGCAAGCAGGTTCGCTGCGACTTTCTGATTCTGGGAACTGGGTTTGAAGTTGATCCACTGGCGCGTACCGAGCTGGCTGGGTATGCCGATCGTATTCTGCTGTGGCGTGACCAATATCAGCCACCCGCCGAGCTTGAGCATGAGGAACTGGGCAATTTTCCTTACGTGGATCGCGACTTTGCCTTCCAAGAACGAGAGCCAGGAGCGGCACCCTGGCTGCGTAATATTCACTGCTTCAACTATGGCGCCTCTATTAGCTTAGGCAAGGTCAGCGGTGACATTCCTGGGATCAGCGAAGGAGCCAGCTGGTTGGCAGGTGCAATTGCCGCAGGCTTTTATCGAGAAGACATTGAACGCCACTGGCAGCTACTCGAACACTACGACTCTCCGGAACTACTGGGGGATGAGTGGGAGCCTTCCCCATTGCCTTGAATGCGTAGCGCTAACATCGTCTTTGTATTGCAATGTTAAGGAACCGAAATGTCACATGTACTTGAAACAGCCGCTGGCGTACCCAGCAGCGGCCCGCTGGCCGAAGCCCTAACTATGCGCGGCAAGTTAATGGAGCTGACACAAGCATCCTATGAAGCAGCGCTGCTACCCAATGATGCCGGGAACCTGCCTGTCAGCTTAAGAGCGGCGCTGGCATGCCGTATGGCGAGAATTTGCCAGCAAGCTGGGCTGACACAGCACTATGCTGATTTGCTTGCCGGGTATGGCGATGATGCCGACCCTTACCAACTAGCCCTTCCAGGACAAATGCCACCGGCGGATAACCAGCGTTTGGTTGCGATGGTGGATTACGTTGATTTGGTCACCGAACGGCCGCGAGATGCCAGCGAAGCAACAATCGGTTCGCTACGTGCCGCAGGCATTGATGAAGCAGATATTGTCCGCTTAGCCGGGCTGGTTGCTTTCGTTAACTACCAGCTGCGCGTTGCCGCTGTGCTGAGTGTGATGGGGAAAAGCCAATGAGTCGTGTCATTCACAAGTTCACTACCCGGGTACCCACGTGGCGTCCCCATATCACCCCGATTGATTTTGATCAGGCGACGCCTGCTCAACGGGAAGCGCTGAAAGAGACGCCTTCCAACACCAAAATTTCCGACTATGTATTGGTGTTGGCACATGATCCTGAGCCGCTGCGTATTCGCACGTCTCTATTTAACGGCATCATGTATGACAAGGGTGGTTTATCCCGTGAAGAGCGGGAACTGGGAGCGGTGGCAGCATCGGTCGTCAACCGCTGTATCTACTGCGCGGCTGTGCACGCTCAGCGTTATAACAACCTGACGCGTGATGAGCGGGTGATGCAGGAGATCTTCTTCAATGGCGAAAAGGCGGATATCGATGCACGTCAGCGTGCCATCCTTAAGTTTGGCATGCGGCTCTCTGAGTGTCCTCCCCAAGTAACCGAAGATGATATTGCCAGCCTACGTGAAGCAGGGCTGGATGATCAGGAAATTTTGGATCTTACCCTCTCAACCACTCTATTTGGCTGGGCAAACCGGCTTATGCATACCCTTGGTGAACCTGTATCGGGAGCATAGCTTAAACAATCACCCGCTTTTTAAAGCGTTGGCACATCCCTGGCGAGTATCTATCGGCAGCTAGCCGCTATCGGCATTTAGTACCTATAGACAGTTAGCACCTATGGACAGCTAGTAAACCTATAAGAGGAACGTCCCCATGACAAAACGTACGTTTTCGCGCTTGGCCCTGGCAGCCGCAACTTCCATGCTTTTTATTTCCCCTGCTATGGCAGAAACCTTACGCCTGGGCACGGTAGTAAGTGCTCCTCACCCATGGATTGATGCTGCTGAAGCGTTTAAAGCCGAAGTAGCAGAAGCGACCGATGGGCGTATCGATGTACAGATTTTCCCAGGTGGCCAATTGGGTAATGACCAGACAATGGTCGATGAGATTCGTATCGGTACCACCGATATGATCATTGGCGGTGTGATGAATATTTCGCCGTATACCCCTGAGTTTGAAATTTTCAGTCTTAATTATCTGTTTGAAGATATGGATAAATTTCGGGCTGCCACCTCTCCCGACTCGCCCGTGTTTGACTATTTCGCCAACGCTATGCAGGAGTCAGGCGTAGGCTTGAAGTTGTTGAGTCTGACAGGAGGGGGAACGCGCAATTTAAGTACCAATACCGGACCTGTCACCCAGCCTTCGGACCTGCAAGGTATCAAGATGCGTGTCACAGGCTCGCGCCTAGATGCTGAGATGTGGCAATCAGTCGGTGCGTTGACGACATCGCTACCATGGACAGAAATTTACACTGGCCTGCAAACCGGCGTAGTGGGGGCCTTCGAGAGCACCATCAGCGGCTATTACTCAAGCCGCCTTTATGAGGTAGCTCCTTATCATGCCAAAACCGAGCACCAGGTGATGATGAGCCATATTTCCATCAGTGAGAACCGCTTTAATCGCTTCTCGGAAGAGGACCAGGCCATCATTCTCAATGCGGCCCAGCATGCGGGTGAATTCGGCACTGAAAAAGGAGTGGAGTACGATGCTGAATTTATTCAGGAATTCGAGGATCTGGGGGTAACGGTGACCGAAGTCGACAAGCAGGCCTTCATTGATGCGGTCGTTCCTCTGCATGACGAGTTTGCTGAGGAACGTGGTTTGACTGAGCTGCTCGACACGATTCGCAACCTGTAAACCGCGAGCCATCAGCGCTTTGGCGTGCTGCTGTGGGTCTCATCTGCAAGCAGTGCGCCAATGTAAGGGTAGAAAAATGCGGAAAATAAACGATCTGTTGGAGAAACTCCTGACATTTATCGCAGGCTCGCTGTTTGCAGCCTTCATCCTAACGGTGCTCTATCAGGTGGTGGCACGAAACTACTTGAAAATATCAGTATCTTGGACCGATGAAGTCGCTATGGCCTGTTTTATTTGGGCGGTCTTTATTGGCGCGGCCATTGCACTGCGTAAGCGTAGGCACTATGTAGTGGACGTTTTCCCTCCAAGCTTTGTTATTACTCAGCGGGTATTACGCTTATTCGGTAGCCTAGCCTGTCTGCCCGTGATCTATGTACTGATTGTGCACGGTAATGTACTGGTGGATATGGGCTGGAACCGACGCTCGGTAGCGCTAGGTACGCCCATGGCCTATGTGTTCGCCGCGATCCCCGTAGCAGGTATCTCCATGTTGCTATTTTCTATTGAGACTATTCGCGATGATATCGCCAAGCTGCGTGCTGGTAGAGATGCGGCCAATGGTGGAGAGGCCCCCGAATCATGAGTCCATTGATTACCTTGATTGGCAGCTTTCTGATTCTTATCGGCCTAAGTGTCCCTATCGCTTTTGCGATTGGTTTGGCGTCCATATTGACGATCATGCAATTGGGACTGCCCTTAACATCGGTCGTTAATCAGATGTTTGCCAGCATTAATTCATTCCCGTTACTGGCCGTGCCTTTCTTTCTATTGCTAGGGCGCCTGATGAACGACGGGGGAATCACCGACCGTCTGCTGCGCTTTGCTGATAGTACCGTTGGGCATGTTCGCGGCGGTCTTGGCCACATCAATGTCATGGTATCCATGATGTTCGCCAGCCTCTCAGGGTCTGCAGCTGCAGATACTGCTAGCGTGGGGGCGGTGCTCATTCCGGCGATGAAGAAGTCGGGCTATCCCGCGCCGTTTGCTGTGGCATTGACGGCAGCATCGTCTGTGCTGGGGGGGATCATTCCGCCCTCGATTCTCATGGTAATTTACGGTGCCTTTGGCAACGTATCCGTGGGTGCTCTGTTTATGGGGGGCATTCTGCCAGGGATACTCGTCGGTTTGATGCAGATGGGCTATGTGTATTACATCGCGAGAAAGCACGATATTAAAGCAACGGGTAAGTTCTCTTTCCGCCAAATGGGGCGTACTGCGATCACCGCTGCTCCACCTATGGTGCTGCCGCTAGTGGTGCTAGGTGGCATCACCCTAGGCGTATTCACTGCCACGGAAGCTGCTTCGGTAGCGGTTTTGGTAGGCGTGTTGCTGGCCTTTGTTTTTTATAGAGCGATACGTTTTAGGCAGCTTCCCGGCATTTTGTCAGATTCCGTTGTCGCCTTTTCGTTACCCATGTTTGCTGTCGCTTCCGCAGGCATTATGGGATGGCTAATTTCGTACTTGGGGATCGCTCAGGAGGTCGCTAACTTTATCCTCACCGTAACGCAATCGCGGGTGGGCATCATGCTGTTGGTGATGCTGTTTATGTTAGTGATTGGCACTGTCCTCAGCCCGGTGACAGCAGTCATTATCTTCCTCCCCATTATTCAGGGACTGTGTATCGCGGCTGATATCAACCAGGTCCATATGGCACTGGTAGTGATTTTATCGCTCACCCTAGGGTTGATTACGCCTCCCTATGGTATTTGCCTGCTTATCGCAACACAGATTGGCGAAGTTTCCATGCCGCGTGCTTTTATGGCAGTAATACCGCTAATAGTGCTCATTATGTCGATAATTATCGCCATGATACTACTGCCAAGCGTCTTTCTGTATTTACCGCAATTAGTGTTTCCAAAAGCGTTTTAGTCAGGTGGGGTAGCGTTATATTAGCGCTACCCCTACCTTGACGATGCCAAATACAGCTACCCCTGCGGCGACCGGCCAGCCTAATGAGCGTAGCCGCGACCATACCCATAATGTGACGGCAAGACCGATAGCCGTGGCAAACCATGAAACGGCGCCTGGGCTCACTGGCACGATAGAAACACCGAGTACAGCGGCGATCATCAGCGGGCCGAGAATACTGAGCCATTGAGGCATATTGCTAATCCCCGTCTCGCTATTAATTCGGCGCTGCATCCATAGAAAAGGCACCACACGCATCAGCAACGTACCTATCGCAGATATCACCACCGCTAACCACAATGCACTACTCATGACTGTCTCTCCCTTTTTCAAACTTCACCATATAGAAGCACAGCGCGCCACAGGCAGCCGCTAGTGGGATGGCTACGTTGCCCCACCCAGTCAGCGTTAAACACAGTGCTGCAATGATGGTGAGTCCCATTGCTACTGCCCAGCGTTTATCGGTAAAACGCGGAGCCACCATAGTGAGAAATAGGGCAGGCAGCGCGAAGGGCATAATTTCACCCAACAACGGCCAGCGGGCGGTAAATGCTTCACCAGCAGTAGCCCCCACGGCAGTGCCCACCGCCCACGCTCCCCACGCCAGTAACGATGCACCTAAAAACCAGCTAAAGCGCTTCGCGTCAGGCAGTTGCGGAAGTCTGGTTAATGCCAGAGCAAATACCTGGTCGGTTAGGCCGTGCATTAACCATGGCCAGTGACGGCTGCGCGGCAGTAGCTCGGCTAGGTTAGGGCCGTACACCATGTGGCGCACGTTAATCAGTAACGTCATTGCTACCACCAACCACAGTGGAGCGCCGGTGGCGATCATGCCGACAAACAAAAACTGCGAGGCACCCGCGTAAATCAGCGCCGATATGGCTGTGGCTTCCCATGTGCTAAAGCCAGCTTGGCTAGCTACCAAACCAAACGATAGCGCCACCGGTATATAACCGCCTAATAGCGGAATCGCTTCCTGCACACCTTGCAGCGCGCTGCGCCACGGCGAGTGGCTGACGAGTTGGTTCATAGCGCTTCTCCCTGTTCGCCGTAAGTAATGGTAAGTAGCATGGTGGCCTCGTGGTCCTGGGTGCGGTAAAAGTGAGGCTTATCAGCACGGAAGGTGATGCTTTCGCCAGGGGTTAGCGTCGTCACTGCACCTTCTGGGCCGGCTTCTAACCAGCCGCTGATCAAGGTCAGCGTCTCTTGAGTACCCAGGGTGTGAGCTTCGGCGTGGCGCAGGGTATGAGGAGCGCAGCGCATCCAATAGGCATCTACCTGAGGCGAGCCTTTTCCCTGGTCGATTAACTGAACTTGCACGCCATCTTCACCTAAAGGCACAGAGATAGGCGCGACCAGAGTGCCGAAGGGGACATTAAGCTGCACTGCTAACCGCCAGATGGTATCCAAGGTGGGGTTGCCATTACCTTGTTCCAGACGGCACAAATTCGATTTGGCAATGCCAGCGGCATTGGCTAGATAGGAGAGTGACCAGCCCCGCGCTTGGCGAAGGGATTGCAAATGCTGACCTAGGGTACTTAGTGAGTGCTCATCCATTCGATTATCTCGCTGTTCCTTTTATAGAACGTTCTATATAAGGAACAGCGAGAAGTCAACCAAATTGCGTTATAACCTGTGGTCAGAACCGGAGGGTTGACGGGCTCGGCAGGCGGCAGCAGTGAATAGCACATCCGTTGAGGAATTCAGCGCAGTTTCGGTCGCGTCTTGTACCACGCTGATGACAAAGCCAATTGCTACTGCTTGCATGGCGACTTCTGTGGGAATGCCAAATAGGTTGGCGGCCATCGGAATGAGCATCAGCGAGCCACCGGCTACGCCTGAAACACCGCAGGCAGCCAGTGCAGACACCACACACAGTAGTAGGGCAGTGGGGAAGTCAACGGTAATGCCTAGCGTATGGGTGGTCGCCAAGGTAATCACCGTTATGGTGATTGCTGCACCACACATGTTGATCGTCGCACCAAGCGGAATTGAAATAGCGTAGGTATCGGCATCCAGCTTTAGACGGCGACACAGCTCTAAATTTACGGGAATATTTGCCGCTGAGCTGCGGGTAAAGAAGGCGGTAATGGCACTGCCGCGCAGGCAGGTAAACACCAGTGGGTAAGGGTTCTGACGGGTAGTGAGATAAACGAGCAGCGGATTGCTAACAAGAGCAACAAACAGCATACAGCCTACGATGACCCCTAGCAGTTGAGCGTAGTTGAGCAATGCCTCTACCCCTGACTCTGCCAAGGTTCCCGCGACTAAGCCAAAGATGCCAATCGGCGCTAAGCGAATTACCAGCGTGACAATGCGGGTGACAGCAGTAGATAAATCGTTTAACGCTTGGCGGGTGGTGTCGCTGGCTTGGCGTAGCATTAAGCCAAGGCCAATGGCCCATGCCAGGATAGCGATAAAGTTCGCTTCCATCAGCGCACTTACCGGGTTAGCCACCGCATTTAATAACAGATCCCTTAAAACGCTAAAAATATCCCCAGGTGGATTGCCGTCAATTTGCCCCGCATTCAATGCAAGTTCGGTAGGGAATAGAAAGCTTGCCGCCACTGCAATTAGCGCAGCGACTAATGTGCCTACCACATACAGTATGAGCACGGGGCGAATGTGAGTGGGTTGGCCTTTCTTGTGTGCAGCGATGGCAGCGGTAACCAGCACAAAGACTAAAATAGGAGCCACTGCTTGCAGCGCGGCAATAAATAGCTGACCAAGCAGTGCCACATTGCCTGCAATGTCCGGTGTGAAAAGGGCGATAAATATCCCGGCAACAATGCCAATTAAAATCTGCGGGATAAGGCCCAGCCGGAAAAGTGGCTGAAACACGGTGTAGATGGTGGCGATCATTGCGCGACTCTCAGGTAGTAGAAGGGGAAACGTTGTGGCGATAGGCCGTGAACGTGCCTGAAAGGGACAGCATTCTACCAGCTGTGAGTATCTCGCGGGCAGTGGCAGGAAAAACTTGGCTAAGGCTCTCAATTAGATAAGTAACTGACGATATAATGTGCTGATCGCTATGTTTTGATCTTGGCGATACTAGGTTGCAATCTATCGCTTCTCTTAAAAGAAAGAGAAAAGAACAGGGAACTTATCAATGCGCATTAAAGTGTTATTCGCTGCACTGCTGGTACTGTGTAGCTCTTCGCTTGCAATGGCTGCCGACTACCATATCGATATCACTAATCGTACGGGCTATATCTTGTATTACATGTATATAAGCCCCGTCGACTCAAAAAGCTGGGAAGAGGATGTGCTCGGTAATGACGTCTTGATGGATGGTGATACTCAACGGGTGGCGATCACGGGGTATGACAGTCCCTACTTCGATATTCGTTTAGTCGATGAAGACGACGACAGTTACACCTTCTGGAAGGTAGATGTATCTACCCGGGATCTTGTGGTTACGCTAGATGATTTAGACTGATAAGAAATTCTAAACGGTTTGCCTCCCTTAACAGCAACTCGGCTGATGAATCTTCGGCATAGAGGCAAGCCGTTTATATAGCCATTGGTTAGCTAGTGGCGTGATAAGAACGAGATTGGCTTTTAATCGCATAGAGATAGAATTATCACCTTGGCCACGACCGCAATGTCCAATAGCCTCCCCATAGCCGCGTGGCAGTCGTGATTAGGCAAGCGACTGCGAATAGGCCCGCTAACCATGGAAAATAGTCAGGAAATAGGCAAAAGAGTACTAACGCGATCACGGTCTCTGTGCCTTCGGTTAATCCCTCTAAATAGTAAAATGCCTTTTGTGGAAAGTTTGGCCGTTCAACATTGCGTGCTTTCGCCGCAATAGCAAAGGCTAAAAACGATGTCCCTGTGCCGATAAATGCGAATAGCAATACCGCTGCTGCCAGCGCATTTTGCCCAGGGTTAGCCAGCGCGAATCCCAGTACTACCGCAGCATAAAAGACAAAATCTAACCCGATATCAATGAACCCACCCGCATCGCTTTGCTGGCCGCTTAGCCGGGCAAGTGCACCATCAAGCCCATCACCGAGGCGGTTCAATAAAATCGCCATCAGTGCCAAAACATAATATTCAAAGGCTAATAGCGGTAGCGCGCTGATACCCACTAAAAAAGCCACTAAGGTAACTTGGTCAGGGGTAATCTGCTGGTTGTTGAGATGCCGAGCCATACTGGCAAGTGGTCGATGGGTCAGCGGCATAGTAAAACGGTCGAGCATGTGAGTACCACCCTGGAAAAAGACTCAAACCTAGCGGGATAAAAGTGCCGTGTCACATCAGGGTAAGGAGCGCTAACAGCTACAACTAAAGTTGTTAGACTTTGGTTGTAGTTTTCGTCAATTCGCTGGACTAATACCTGGCTGCAGTGAATAAAGGGCACCAAAAAGCCAGCTAGGCTGTTTTAAATACGCCATAGGAGGAGCTGAGAGAAGCTCCCTTTCGATCACCTGACTGCGAACGGTACTTTGATAATGCGCAGAACTGCCACTATGACACTCTGGGAGTCGCTTTGGCACTCCCATGACCAAGCCAAAAACCTACTTATGTGTGCGTTGCCAGCCGCCGGCGCTGGACGCTCATCCTCTGCTAAGTCAGGTGAGCAACAACATTCGGGTAGCAAACCGCCAAAGCCACCTGCCTATACGACTGCTCAAAAGGTTGGGCTAGTGCTAGGACCGATGCTGTTTGCCTTCGTGCTGCTGTTTTTTCATCCGGCGGAGCTAAGCTTAGAAGGCCGCATGGTACTTGCCACTACGCTTTGGGTGGCCGTGTGGTGGATTACCGAAGCCATCCCTATTCCTGTCACGTCACTTTTGCCCATTGTATTGCTGCCGATCACCGGCGCCCTTGAGAGTAGTGCGGTTACGGCAGCATACGGCAACCCTATTATCTTCCTTTTCCTCGGCGGTTTTATGATTGCTCTGGCGATGGAAAAGTGGGATCTGCATAAGCGTATTGCCCTCACCATTATTTCGGTATTGGGCACCAGCATTAACAGTATTGTGTTCGGCTTTATGGCGGCCACTGGCTTTTTGTCGATGTGGGTATCCAACACTGCGTCGGTCATGATGATGCTGCCTATTGGCACCGCGATTGTCTATCAGGTAACCCAGGAGCTTAATAAGAGCGAGGGTGATCATAGCGAAGACATCGATAAATTCAGTAAAGCGCTAATTTTTGGCGTTGGTTACGGCGGCACTATCGGCGGTTTGGGTACTCTGATTGGTACACCTCCCAATATCATTCTGGCAGCGATTGTGAATGAGCTGTTTGGCGTTGAGATTACCTTTGCCAGTTGGATGATGTTTGCTTTCCCGGTCGTTGTGGTGCTGCTGTTTATTGGTTGGCTAATGCTGACACGCTTTATTTACCCGATTAACTTCAGCAACCTTCCGGGTGGCAAAGCGCTCATTGCTAAAGAAAAGGCCGCGCTGGGTAAGATCACCTTCGAAGAGAAAGCCGTGCTGGTCGTTTTTCTGTTAGCGGCGTTTTTCTGGATTACCCGTTCTTTCCTGTGGCAAGGCCAAATACTCACCATCCCAGGTATTAACGACACGATGATCGCCATTGTGGCGGCGATTGCGCTGTTCTTAATTCCCTCGCCAAGCAAAGGCGGTTGCCTGCTAGGGTGGGATATTGCCAAAGACGTGCCTTGGGGCATTTTGCTGCTATTTGGCGGCGGCTTGGCAATTGCGGCTGGTTTTGGTTCTTCTGGTTTAGCTGCCTGGATTGGTGGCCAGATGAGCGTGCTGGAAGGCGTTAACTTCTTGCTAGTGATCTTGTTAGCCGCTGGAATGGTGTTGTTCTTGACCGAGATTACCTCCAATACAGCAACGGCTACGATGATTCTTCCGGTGCTTGCCTCGTTGGCGCTGGCGTTGGATATCCATCCGTTCGTGCTAATGGTACCTGCTGCCATGGCAGCTAACTGCGCCTTTATGCTACCGGTGGGTACACCTCCCAACGCGATTATTTTTGCGACCGGAAAAATCAAAATTATCGAAATGGTACGCAATGGATTCTGGCTGAATATTTTCGCGCTACTGCTAATCGTCGCAGCGGTTTATTTCTTATTGCCCCTCATGTGGGGTATTGACTTAACCACTTATCCGGACGCGTTCCGCGACTAACCGCCAGTCACTACTGTTGCTTAAGCCCCGCCATGTGCGGGGCTTTTTGTAGAGAGCTTTGGTAGCAAGCTTTTTGTGCTGCGTGACGGACAGTTTGGAAGGCAGGTTGCTATGATGGGGTATATTTTTTGCGTTGAGCCTGCCATGCGACTACTTCATACCGCCGATTGGCATTTAGGGCGGCTGTTTCACAACCTCTCTCTGCTGGAAGACCAGCGCCATGTGCTGAACCAGCTCCTGGATATTATTGACCGCGATGCGGTGGATGCTGTGCTGGTTGCAGGCGATATCTACGACCGTTCGGTGCCGCCATCCGCTGCCGTCACCCTGTTAGATGAGGTGCTTGGTGAGCTGTGTGAAAAGCGTGGCCTACCGGTGATTATGATTTCCGGCAACCACGATGGCGCTGAGCGACTCGGGTTTGGGGCACGCCACCTGCGCCAAGCAGGGCTGCATATTTTGTCTGATCTATCTGCCTGCGATCACCCAGTGACACTGTCGGTTAATGGGGAAGAGGTGGATGTGTTCGGTATTCCCTACGCTGACCCGGAGTATGTGCGCAGCCAGTTTTCGGTGGATGTCCGCGATTTCGACAGCGCCCACCGTTTCTTAGTCGACCGTATCAACGCCCAGCGCCAAGCGGGCCGACCTACTGTGCTTATGAGCCACTGCTTTGTAGATGGCGGCAGCGCCAGTGATTCAGAGCGACCGTTAACCTTGGGAGGCGCGGAAAGCGTCGCTTGGGAGCCGATGCAGTCGTTTGACTATGTCGCCTTAGGCCACCTTCATGGACCGCAATATCGCGGTGGTGAGCATATTCGCTACAGCGGCTCGTTGCTTAAATACAGCTTTTCAGAGGCTAACCAGCGCAAAGGCGTCACGCTGGTGGATATTGGCCCCGAGGGTGTGAGCCAGATCGAACACCGCCCGCTGACGCCGCGCCGAGAGGTACGTGTGCTGGAAGGCGAACTGGCCGAGCTGCTAGCGCAAGGCAAAACCGATACCCAAGCCGATGACTATCTACTCGTTCGTTTGACCGACCGCCACGCGATTCTTGATCCCATGGGCAAGCTACGCGAGGTCTACCCCAACGTGTTGCATTTAGAAAAGCCCGGCATGCTGGAAGCCCAAGGGCGTCAGCAGTTAGATCGCGAACGGCTGCAGTTCAGCGCGTTGGATATGTTTAGTGATTTCTTTAGCCAAACCAGCGGGGGCACCATGAGTGATGAGCAGGCCAGCGCCATGCGCGAACTCATCACCACCCTAAGCCGTGAGCAGGAGAGCCAGTCATGACGCCGTTAACGCTCACCATGCAGGCGTTTGGCCCCTTTGCAGGCAGCGAAACGATCGACTTTACTGCGCTGGGCAGAAGCCCGCTGTTTCTGATTAACGGCCCCACGGGCGCAGGGAAAAGCTCGATATTAGATGCCATCTGTTTTGCGCTTTACGGCCAGACCACTGGTAATGACCGCGATGCTGGCCAAATGCGCTGCGACCAAGCTACTGCTACCTTGTTGACCGAGGTGAGCTTGGATTTTCGCCTGCGCGATGGGACTTACCGAGTGCGCCGGGTGCCCCAGCAGGAGCGCCCCAAGGCCACTGGCGAAGGCACTACCACACAAAGTGCAGAAGCCCAACTGTGGCGGCTTACCCCGGAAGGCGATGAGGATGAATGTTTGGTGGCGCGTAAGGTCACCGATGCCAACAGTCAACTGCACGCCTTAATAGGTCTGGATGCTAATCAATTCCGCCAAGTCATGGTGCTGCCCCAGGGGAAGTTTCGTGAACTGTTGTTAGCGGAATCGAAAGATCGCGAGAAAATTTTTTCGCAGCTATTTCAAACCCAGATTTTTCAGCGTATTGAAGAGCGCCTGCGTACCCAGGCGAATCAAATAGAGCGAGCGGTGAATGATCATCGCCAGCATATCAGCGGCATTTTGGCCGGGGGCGAGCTGGAAAGCGAAGCGGCATTGGCGCAAGAAGTAGAGGCGCTAACCCCGCAAGTAGGTCAAGCCCGTCAGCGTTTTGAAATCGCTCAGCAACAGCGCCGTAGTGCTGAACAGCGACGAGATGCCGCCCAAGCGTTACAGCGCCAATTTGAAGCGCGGGACAGCCTCGCCGCAGAGAAAGCACGCCACCTTGAACAGCAGGCGCAAATAACGGCCTTTCAGAGCCGCTTGACCCAAAGCGACCACGCTCAAGCGCTGCGACCCTATAGGGCTGCGTTAGTCCAAGCGCAGCAGGAGCTCACGACCGCTCAAGAAGAGCAGCGGCAAGCCGATGCCGCGCTGACTACCCAGCGTACGAATACTGAACAAGCCAAGCGTACCTTTGAAGCGACACGCCAGCGCCAGACTGAACTACCTGCACTGCGCGAGCGCCATCGTCAGTTGGGCGAGTTTATCCACAAAAGCCAGCAGTTAAGTGAGCTTGAAGCGCGCTGGCAAGCGGCACAAACCGCTTGGCAGCAAGCCGATGGCATACTTAAGCGTGATGAAGCTCAGTTAGACGGTATTCGCCAGCAAGGTGAATCGCTAAGCGTTACGCTTGAGCAGCTGCAAACGGAAAGTCAGCAGTTGGCCAGCGCCCCTGCAGAGCTGAGCCGTCATGAGAGCCTGCTAGTTCAGCGACAGGAGTTGGAGGCGCTGATGCGGCAAGGGCGTGAACTTGTCGCTCAACAGCAGCAGGCAGCGGCGGCACTTCAAGGTCGGCGCAGCGAAGCAGAACAGGCTAAGCGCCACGCAACCGAGCAAGAGATGCGCTGGCACCAAGGGCAAGCCGCACTGTTAGCGCTCACCCTGGAAGCGGAAGCGCCTTGCCCGGTGTGTGGCAGCCTTGAACACCCATCCCCAGCGGTTCAGCATGCTGATATTGTTACCCAGGCGCAGGTAGAAGAAGCCCGCTCAGCCCAGGAACAGGCTCGCCAGGCCTTACAAACCGCTGAGCGTCAGGAGCAGCAGTTAGCACAACAGCTTAGCTATAACGCTGAGCAGGCGCAGCGCCTTAGTCGCCAGCTAGGCGACTGGGCCAGCCAATCGCCAGTTGAACTGCAACAGGCTTGCGAACAATTGCGCCGCCAAGTCGCGCGTCGGCAACAGGTCGAGAGTGAGATTAACCGGCAAAGCGCTGCCCGTGACGAGCTACGTAGCGGCTGGGGCACGCTGGACAAACAGCTCAAAGCCCAGCGGCCTGTGGTTGAAAAGGCCAAAGAGGAGGCGTTACGGCTAGCGAGCCAGCGCGATCAATTAAGCCAATCACTGCCAGAAGATGCCCGCAACCCGTTGGCCATGCGCCAAGCGCTCACTGAACTTGATAACCAAATTGCTGAGCTTGAACAGGCCTGGGAGCGAGCACAACAGCTGCTTTCGACGAGCCAAACCCAGCAGGCGCGGGCAGAAGAGCAGCTGCGCAGTGCAAACCAACAGCTGGCGCGAAAACAGCAAGCGCTTGAGCAGGCCCAGGCTGGGTGGCAATCGGCGCTACAAGCCAGTTCATTTGACTGCGAAGCTGCTTTTCAGGCGGCTCAGCTAGAGGATAGCCAGCGGCAAGATCTGGCTCGCCAAGTAGAGGCCTATCAACGCCGTTTGGCTGAACTGGACGGCGCGCTACACAATTACCACGCCCAGCTGGCCGAAAAAACGCCGCCAGATCTCGCCGCACTCACCGCGCTTACCGAAGCCGCCCAGGCGGAGGAGCATACTCAACTCGATGCATGGCGGGCGCTAGATGGGCGGCTAAATACGCTGCAGGGTGTTCACCAGAAACTTACCACCGCCCGTGCGGCCCAGGCCAAGCTTGAAGCCCAGTATCGGGTGTGGGGGACATTAAGCGAAGTGGCGAACGGGCGCACCGGTAATCGCATTAGCTTGCAGCGATTTGTACTGGGTGTGCTGCTGGACGACGTACTGATTCAGGCGTCTGAACGGCTGGTGCGTATGAGCCGCGGGCGCTACCAATTAGTGCGACGCGAAGACCCATCCAAGGGCAATAAAGCCTCGGGATTGGAGTTGGATGTGGCCGATACCTACACCGGTAAGAGCCGTTCGGTAGCGACGCTTTCCGGCGGCGAGTCGTTTATGGCGGCTTTGGCGCTGGCGCTAGGGCTTTCTGACGTGGTGCAGGCCTACGCAGGCGGGATTCAGTTGGATACGCTATTTATTGATGAGGGCTTTGGTAGCCTTGATCAGGATGCATTAGACCAAGCGATTGCGATGCTCAGTGAGTTACAAATGGGCGGGCGAATGATCGGCATTATCTCTCATGTCAGCGAACTCAAAGAGCAAATGCCTGTCCGTGTTGAAGTGCGTGCCAGCCGATTTGGTAGCTCGGTGGAGGTGAAGGGCGCGCTTCTTTAATGCCTAGGGTGGCGTTAATTCATGCTGCGTTCATACAGCATGTTTTATAACGGAAGCGAAGCGTCTAGCGAGCCCTAGAGATACTATCCACTTAGATACTATCCACGTAGGAGTACAAGGATGAACGCAAGCAAGATTTTACAACAGTTGATGAAGCAGGCCAGCGGTAGCAGAAGTAGTGGAAACAGTAGTGGAAACAGCGGAAGCGGTATCGATGTTAAAGGCGTTATTGATGGGCTATCGCGCCAGCTAGGCGGTGGTAGCAGTAGCGCAGGCCAGGGCTCGCGGCAAGGGGGTGGCTCTAGCGGCTTTGATATTAAGAGCCTGTTAGGTGGTAGCGCAATGGGCATGCTCATTGGCTCTAAGCGTGGTCGTAGTATGGGCGGTAAAGCGCTCAAGTACGGCGCAATTGCTGGTGTGGGCATGCTGGCCTGGAAAGCATGGCAAAGCTCCCAGGAAGGGAAAAATGCGGCTAGCTCGTCCAGTGCTGGTCAAAATGCATCCGAGGGCGAACGGGTAGAAGTGCTTAGCGGTGAGTATCAAGAGCGGCGCAGCCTTGAGCTGTTGCAAGCAATGATTATGGCCGCCAGGGCCGATGGCCATATTGATGAGCAAGAGCAGGCACTCATCACAGAGCAGATCGATGCGCTAGGTGCCGATCAGGAGATGCACCGCTGGGTCGAGCAGCAGCTCAATGCTCCGCTGGATGCTCAGACACTCGCCCGTGAAGCTGACTCTCCCCAGGCTGCCCGCGAGATGTATCTGATCAGCGTTGCGGTGACCGATGATCAAAATCCCATGGAGCGCGCTTGGTTGGATCAATTGGCAAGTGCGCTGAATCTCTCGCCCGACATGGCTGCCGAGCTTGAGCGCCAGGCGCAGCAGGCAGGTTAATGCTGGATACATTTAATTTTTGGCTAGCCACTGGCTTTGGGCTGGGGCTAGCGCCAGTCGCGCCGGGTACGGTTGGTTCGCTGCTGGGCATTCCCTTAGCATGGTGGTTGTTAAGCCGACCGCTGGTGCAGCAGGGCGTTATCATCGCTGTTCTGCTGACACTTGCAGTGCCGATTTGTCACGTCGCTGCGTGGCACTACGCAGGGTTAGATCATGGCAGCATTGTTGCCGATGAGTACTTGGCGTTCCCGCTAGCGGTTATTGGGCTGCAAGCAGCACGCCATCCACTGGTGATGGCGTTGGCATTCGTTATTTATCGCTTCTTTGATTCGCTGAAGCCGCCGCCAATTCATTTGGCAGAGTATGTGCAGGGTGGCTTTGGTATTGTGTTAGACGATGTTATTGCGGCGTTAGTGACGTGGCTAGTGATGGCCCTGATAGTGAAGTTTTGGCAGCGCCGAACCGCAGAGCAACATTAAAACCGCTAATAATACGAGTAACGAAAAAAGCGCCGCTAGCCTGTTGAAAGCTAGCGGCGCGTTCGTTTTATGGCCTATGGTTCTGAGCGTTTACCGCCTCACTCTTTAACAACAATGACCGACTTTGCGTTAACGAACTCAAGCATGCCAAAACCGCCATGCTCACGCCCATAGCCCGAGTCTTTAACGCCACCAAACGGCATTTCCGGGGTGGCAACGCCAAAGCCATTGATAAACACCATGCCAGTGTCGAAGTACTTGCTGGCAAGCTCAGTGGCACGCTGCACGTCTTTAGAGATGATGCCACCACCGAGGCCATAACGGCTGTCGTTGGCAATGCGCATGGCGTCTTCGTCGTCTTTAGCGCGAATCAGCGCCGCGACTGGTCCGAATAGCTCGTCATCGTAGGCGGGCTGGCCGGGCGTTACGTTCTCCAGCACGGTCACTGGGTAAAACGCGCCTTTGCCAGATGGTTTTTCGCCGCCGCAGAGGATTTTTGCGCCTTTACGCACACTCTGTTCCACCTGCTCGTGGAGAGCATCGCGAAGGTCAACTCGCGCCATGGGGCCTAAGTGGGTGTCATCTGCCCTGGGGTCGCCTACTTTCAGCGCCTTCATTTTTTCCACAAAACGCGCTTTGAACGCTTCATAGTTAGCGTCGGTCACTACGAAGCGTTTTGCAGCCACGCAGGTCTGTCCGGTATTAAACACACGCCCAGTGACGCAGGTTTTGACGGCAACATCGAGATCGGCATCATCCAGTACCAAATAGGCATCGTTTGAGCCTAACTCCAGTACGGTTTTTTTCAGGTGTTCGGCGGCTTTTGCCGCTACTTTACGTCCTGCGCCATCACTACCCGTAAGCGTGACGCCACGAACCGCTTGGTGTGCAATCACCTCATCAGATACATCGTGAGAGATAATGATCGTGCGGAAAACGTTTTCCGGTAGGCCAGCCTCACGGTAAATTTTTTCGAGCAGTAGGCCACTGCCAGTGACATTCTCAGCATGTTTTAGTAGCACGCTATTACCCGCCATAATGTTGGCGATGGAGTAACGCACTACTTGATAAGCAGGGAAGTTCCACGGCTGTATGCCATAGATAACGCCCATAGGAGAGTAAGTAACAATGCCACGCTCGCCGTTGCTGGGGTTGCGCTGTTCGTCAGCTAATATAGTGGGGCCATGTTTCGCGGTGTAATCACATATACCCGCGCAAAGCTCGACTTCCTGGCGGGCTTGGCTGGGTAGCTTGCCCATTTCATTCACCATCAGTTCGGCAAGCTCTTCTTTATTGGCGTTAAGCGCTTCGCCAATGGCTTTGACTACCTTAGCGCGCTGCTCAAGTGGTTTAAGTCGCCAATCAAGAAACGCTTCATGGCTAGCCTCGACAATCTGCTTGGCTTGGCTGGCATCCATTAGCGCATAAGTCTCAAGCGTTTCGCCGGTGGCTGGGTTGACGGTGGTGATGCTGTTGCTCATAAGATCTCCTATCTTTTGATCAACGGGGCGTTAAACAATCGACCAGCTATTAGCCGACTGGTCTATTAATGTTGATTCTCCACTCTAGTAGAAAAACGCCGGTTTGCCCAAATTGATTGTTAGCGTCTTAACTACAGCGCTCCCTCTAGGGCAGTCGTCGGTAAAAAATGTTCCGTTAAACTTGCGCGTTAAGGGTAGGCTACTCAAATATTGGCCCACCGGCCTCTTCGCCCCATACCTCTTCCAGGCGATTGTCCCGACCACAGCTCAAGCGATAGAACCGATAGCGTAGTGGATTCTTTTGATAGTAATCCTGGTGGTACTCTTCAGCTTCCCAAAACTCGCTGGCGGGAGTTATTTCAGTCGCTATAGCCTGGCCAAAGCGCGCTTCCATGTCAGCCTTCGACGCTTCTGCTAGTTTCCGCTGTTCTTCACTATGGTAAAAAATGGCTGAGCGGTACTGGTCGCCGCTGTCGCAAAACTGGCGGTCTACGGCGAAAGGATCAATATTGCGCCAGAAAATCTCTAGCAACTGCTCGTAGCTGATTTGGCTGTCATCATAGCTGATTTGCACTACTTCGACGTGGCCAGTGCCGCCGCGAGAAATTTGTTCGTAGCTAGGGTTTTCAAGCTCGCCGCCCATATAACCAGAAGTAGTGGCGCTGACGCCGGGCTGCTTATCGTAGGGAGGTTCCATGCACCAAAAACAGCCGCCAGCAAACGTAGCTTCCGCATTAGACTGAGCATGTAGTGGCGTGCTGGCGAGACCTGCGGCAGCTATGACACACAGCGTTAAGGGCTGAGATAAGGGGCGAAAAAGCTGGAATCGAATCATGGTAAGCACTCCAGTAGACGTAGTGAGTTATCGCTCGCTGTAGAGTCAATTAGTGGCAACGGTGGCGACTACCTTACATAACCTATTCGCTACCCCAGCCGGTAAGGCCATACTGTGTCTAACGTATCCAAGGCTGCTTTGAGCGCCGGTTCCGCAGCGCGTTCTTTGCGCCATATCATGCTAAGTGCGCAGGGCAGGCGTACATTTTCGGCTACAGCCAAACCGCTTTCCTGGCGTTCGGCCATTGCCAGCGCATCCCTTGCTAAGCTTAGACCGACTCCCGCACGGACTAAATCCAGCATACAAGCTTCTTGGTCTACTTGGGCAACCCTATTCGGCGTGGCGCCACTTGGGGTTAGGACGCGATCTAGCAGTCGGTGGTGCGCTGAGACTGGGGGAGTGACTATCCAGGGAAGCTTTGCTAGAGCTTCCCAGCGAGTATCTAACAGTTTGGTTTCCCAGCCTGCTGGAGCGATGACGTGGTAGTGGAAGTGGGTCAGCTCACGCCAAGCAAGGAGGTCGCTTCCTGAACCCTCACCGGGAGGAGCGAGAAAAAAGCCTACATCCAGTTCGCCTTGCTCCACCCTCGTTAATACGTTGCCACTCATTCCGTGATGCAACTCGGTTTCCAGTTGAGGGGCGCGGGCCATCAATCGGCTGAGAAATTTGCCCAGGCGAATAAATTCCGGATCAACAATCGTGCCGATTTTTAGTTTTCCACGCAGGGTGCTGTGCAATGCGCTAGCGCGTTGCTCAAAGGCCAGGGCGCTGGCCAGGGCATTTTCTGCGGCGGGTAATAACGCATAGCCATCGGCAGTGAGCGTTAACCCCTGAGGGCGACGGGTGAATAGGGTTAACCCTAAGTGCTGCTGAAGCTGCTTCAACTTTAGACTGACGGCGGGTTGAGTCAGGCAGAGCTGGTCAGCTGCCCGTGAAACGCTTCCGGTACGTGCGACGGCTACAAATGCCCGTAGCGCAGAGTTTTCTTGCATAAGCGAGCACCTGTTGTCGTTGTGTTATTTGAAAAGCTTATATCCAGGTTAAAAAATACTCAATTGATTGCCTCGCAGGGCTGGTTAATCTGTCGATACTTAATTCGTTATTTTAATCTGCTTATAAAGGTAGCCACATGACAACAACCACTATTAACCATTTCATTAATGGGCAGATCAGCCAGGGAAGCTCGGGTCTTTCGCAAAACGTGTTTAACCCTGCGACGGGTAACGTTACCGGAAACGTGGTGCTCGCCTCTGCACACGATGTTGATAGTGCTGTGCAAGCCGCTAAAGCGGCATTTCCTACTTGGGCAGACACCCCACCCATTCGCCGGGCACGGGTAATGTTCAAGTTTTTGGAGCTGCTCAATACCCATAAAGATGCGCTGGCGGAAGCAATTACTAAAGAGCATGGCAAAGTGTTTACCGATGCCCAGGGCGAAGTTGCCCGGGGGATTGATATCGTTGAATTCGCTTGCGGTATTCCCCAGTTGTTAAAGGGCGATTATACGGAGCAGGTAAGCACCGGGATTGATAACTGGACCATGCGACAGCCATTGGGCGTGGTAGCGGGTATTACGCCGTTCAACTTCCCGGTTATGGTACCGATGTGGATGTTCCCGATTGCGATTGCTACGGGCAATACCTTCATCCTCAAGCCTAGTCCGCTTGACCCCAGTGCTTCGCTGATGATCGCCGATCTGCTCAAGCAGGCGGGGCTGCCGGATGGCGTATTCAACGTGGTTCAGGGCGATAAAGACAGCGTTGAAGCGTTGATCGACCATCCGGATGTTAAAGCGTTGTCGTTTGTTGGTTCTACGCCGATTGCTAACCTGATTTACGAGCGCGGCGCTAAGCACGGCAAGCGGGTGCAAGCACTGGGTGGCGCTAAAAATCATATGGTAGTGATGCCAGATGCCAACCTGGATAAGGCGGTGGATGCCCTGATTGGTGCTGCCTACGGCTCGGCGGGCGAACGTTGTATGGCAATCAGCGTGGCGGTGCTGGTGGGCGATGTGGCGGATGGTGTGGTAGCTCAGTTGGCTGAACGTGCCAAGGCGCTGAAAGTTAAGGACGGCATGCAGTTGGATGCGGAGATGGGGCCGATTGTTACCCGCCAGGCCCATGAGCGGATTACCGGTTACATCAATAAAGGCGTAGAGGAAGGCGCACACTTGGTGGTGGATGGCCGAGAGTTCGATGCTGCGCAAACCGGTGACGGCTGTGCTGAAGGCTTCTGGATGGGCGGCACTCTGTTTGATCATGTCACCCCTGAGATGACCATATACAAAGAAGAGATATTCGGCCCAGTGCTGGCTTGTATTCGAGTGCCGGATATTGCCACCGCCATTCAGCTGATCAATGACCATGAATTTGGTAACGGCGTGAGCTGCTTCACTGAGAGCGGTAGCGTTGCGCGGGAATTTGGCCGCCGTATTCAGGTGGGCATGGTCGGTATCAATGTGCCCATTCCGGTACCTATGGCGTGGCACGGTTTCGGCGGCTGGAAACGTTCGCTGTTTGGCGATACGCATGCTTATGGCGAAGAGGGCGTGCGTTTCTATACCAAACAGAAATCCATTATGCAGCGTTGGTCAGACTCGATTGATTCAGGCGCTGAGTTTGTGATGCCTACGGCGAAGTAACGCCATCAGGTTACGGGAACCAGTTCATGTCACATGCTGCTAATAATAACTTCGATTATATTGTGATCGGCGCAGGCACCGCAGGGTGCCTGATGGCTAATAGACTCAGCGCTAATCCAAATAATAAGGTGCTGCTAATTGAAGCGGGTGGGCCGGATAACTACCACTGGATTCATATCCCGGTGGGCTATCTTTACTGCATTAACAACCCGCGCACAGACTGGCTGTTTCGTACTGAGCCTGACAAAGGGCTCAATGGTCGCTCACTGATTTATCCTCGGGGTAAAACGCTAGGTGGCTGTTCCAGTATTAATGGCATGCTTTATCTACGTGGTCAGGCACGCGATTACGATCACTGGGCCGAGTTGACCGGCGATGATGCTTGGCGGTGGGACAACTGCTTGCCAGATTTCATGAAACACGAAAACCACCACCGTTTGGATGAAGGCGGTGATGGCGACGCCGATCATCGCCGTTATCATGGCCATGGTGGCGAATGGCGGATCGAAAAACAGCGCTTAAGCTGGCAAGTGCTAGATGATTTCGCTGAAGCGGCGGTGCAAGCGGGTATTCCGCGCACTGACGATTTCAATCGTGGTGATAACGAAGGCGTTAACTATTTTGAGGTCAACCAGCGCAATGGCTGGCGCTGGAATACTTCTAAAGCGTTTTTGCGGCCGATCAAGCAACGCACCAATCTAACGATCTGGCACTCTACCCACGTCAATCGTCTGCTATTTGAACCACAAGATGGCCAACCACGCTGCACGGGCGCTGAGCTTTTGCGTGAAGGCACAATGATCAACGTGACAGCCAATAAAGAAGTTGTGCTGAGTGCAGGCGCTATCGGTTCGCCACAGATTCTGCAGCTTTCCGGTATTGGCGCGCCGGAGTTATTACAACAACACGGTATTGAGGTGGTGTCAGCGCTACCCGGCGTAGGCGAAAACTTGCAGGATCACTTGCAGATTCGCTCCGTCTATAAAGTAAAAGGGGCAAAAACGCTGAACACTATGGCCAGTACTCTGTTGGGCAAAGCCATGATTGGTTTAGAATACGTGCTGAAACGTCGGGGGCCGATGAGCATGGCGCCTTCTCAGTTATGTATCTTTACGCGTAGTTCTGACGAGTATCAGCACGCCAACATTGAGTACCACGTACAGCCATTAAGCCTTGAAGCGTTTGGCCAGCCGTTACACGACTTCCCGGCGATTACTGCCAGTGTCTGCAACCTTAACCCTACAAGCCGTGGCTCGGTAAGGATCAAAAACCGTGATCCACAAACGGCGCCCGCCATAGAGCCTAACTACCTGAGCACCCAAGAAGACCGCAAGGTGGCGGCAGACTCATTACGGGTTACGCGGCGGATTGCCGAGCAGCAGGCATTTGCCAAGTATCAGCCAGAAGAGTTTAAACCTGGCTTGCAGTATCAAAGCGACGAAGAGCTGGCCAAATTGGCGGGCGATATTGGTACCACGATCTTTCATCCCGTTGGGACGGCGAAAATGGGCCGTGACGACGATCCGGACGCCGTGGTGGATTCCAAGCTGCGTGTCAAGGGGGTGAGCGGGCTGCGAGTAGTGGACGCCAGTATTATGCCGACCATTACCAGCGGTAATACCAACTCACCTACCTTAATGATTGCTGAGAAAGCAGCAGGGTGGATGGCAGTTGCGGATCAGTCATCATCCTGACATTTTTTTTCATCATTGTATTGACGTGCGGCTAAGTTAAGCGCATGCTGAATGCAGTTGGTTAGCAAGTCGAACGTTGTCAGCAGTATCGAAACGCCCAAGCGTTTAGTCTGGTGAAAGTTTCTTGTTCTACCCACTGCAACTCGGGTATTACCCGGCTCTACATCAAGCTACATCGAGGATTTCGATCATGGCAACTGGTACCGTTAAGTGGTTTAACGACACTAAAGGCTTCGGCTTCATTTCTCCGGACGACAATGGCGACGATCTGTTCGCGCATTTCTCTGAAATTCAAGCTGACGGCTTCAAAACTCTGCAAGACGGTCAGAAGGTTTCCTTCGACGTCACTCAGGGTAAAAAAGGCCTTCAGGCTTCTAACATCAAAGTTCTTTAATTAGAAACGATGATGTTCGCTGTTAGCGGTTAACGCTAATATGCTAAAAAACCCCGCGAAAGCGGGGTTTTTTGTTGCTGCTTAGTCAATACCCTGCACACGCCACACGCCACACGCCACACGCCACACGCCACACGCCACACGCCACACGCCACACGCCACACGCCACACGCCACACGCCTATATTCTTTTTTGTTCTTACTGTGTTTCTAAAAATAACTTTTTAGAATATCCTCGAGGCGGCACAATGCTCCTAAGATTTTAGGTTAGGGATGCAGGATATGTCGCTGGATGCTTGGATAGCCGTGGGGGTAGTACTCACTATCTTCCTGTTAATGACACTGTCTCGATTGGGGCCAGACATTATTCTGCTTGGTGCCGTCGTGGTGTTAATGACCTTAGGTGTCATTGACCCTCAGCAGGCGCTGGGCGGTTTTTCTAACAGTGGCTTGTTCACCGTGGCCTTTATGTATGTGCTGGTTGCCAGTATTCGTGAAACGGGCGGCATTGACCTGATTATTCGCTATGTTCTGGGGCGTCCTAACAGTGAACGGGGCGCGCTTGTTCGGCTGCTGTTACCCGTGGCATCGCTGAGCGGCTTTCTCAATAACACGCCCGTAGTGGCTACCTACATCCCTGCTGTCATGAGCTGGAGTCGGCGACTAAGACTTTCTCCTCAACGGCTGTTAATGCCGCTCAGCTTTGCTTCCATTCTCGGCGGTACCATTACACTGTTTGGTACCAGTACTAACTTGGTTGTGCATGGTTTGTTAGTAGAGCGCTATCCCGCGCTTGAGATGGGGCTATTTGATTTAGCGTGGGTAGGCGTCCCTGTTGCGCTGGTGGGGCTTGCTTATCTTATCTTCTTAGGGCCACGCTTATTGCCCTCGCGAGAGGGGATGTCAAAAGCGTTTGCTAACCCTCGCGAGTTCACTATCGAAATGGAAGTTGATCCTGCGGGAGTGCTGGTTGATCGTACGGTGGAAGAAGCTGGGTTACGCCATCTTCAAGAGCTTTTTCTAGTTGAAATTGAGCGTGCAGGTAATGTGGTGAGTGTGGTGGGGCCCGGCGAGCAGCTAAAGGCAGGTGACCGACTCGTTTTTGTGGGTACCTCGGATGCCGCTGTAGAGCTACAGCAGATTCGTGGACTCATCCCTTCTCGTGACGCCGCGTCGAGTTTGGAAAAAGAGTTTAAAGAGCGTCGCTTGGTTGAAGCGGTGGTATCGAACCAGTGCCAGTTTATTGGGCAGCGGATTCGTGATGGCCGTTTTAGAACGCTATATGGCGCTGCTGTCCTAGCAATCTGTCGTGGCGGCGAGCGGGTAACCGGCAACTTAGGTCAAGTCCGTTTGCAACCTGCTGATGTGCTGCTGTTAGAAGCGCGCCCTCCGTTCATTGAGCGCCATCGCCAATCGAAAGACTTTCTTTTAATTAGCGAGTTGAACGGCTCAGCGCGGCCTGTGCATGAAAAAGCCCCGCTGGCTTGGGCGATTTTGTTGGGGGCGGTGCTGTTGGCGGCATTAGGTGTCTTAAGTATGCTCAATGCTGCCATGTTGGGCGCGGCGCTCGCGCTGTTAACCGGTTGTTGTTCCGTGGGCGCTGCTAAGCGTGGCCTGGATACGCAAGTGTTGTTGACCATTGCAGCATCGTTCGGGGTAGGAGCTGCGCTACAAACATCCGGCGCGGCGGATTTCCTGGCGGGCAATGTTCTATCGTTGGTGGCGGGTAACCCGCTGTTGCTATTAATTGCCACTTATTGCGTCGTGGCAATGTTAACCGAGTTGGTAACCAATAATGCCGCTGCGGTGATCATTTTTCCGGTGGTCATGGCAGCAGCAGAAAGCCTGGGGGTTAACCCGATGCCCTACGTAGTGGCAGTAATGTTTGCTGCCTCGGCGAGTTTTTTAACGCCAATTGGTTACCAAACGAACCTTATGGTCCATGGTCCTGGCGGCTACCGGGTGAGTGATTTCTTGCGTGTTGGTGGTGGCTTAAACCTTTTGACAGGCGCCATTGCCTTAACCCTTATTCCACTGGTTTGGCCGCTTTAAGCAGGCAAATGACTCGCCCAACGCGTCACTTTACGCTAGGGTGGCGCTTTTAACGTTAGCAAGGAAAGAGCCCATGACAGCCCCAGGCGAACTGATTATTGAACCGCAAAATGGTCAACCCGCCGATGCGTGCGTGTTTATTATTCACGGGTTGGGTGCCGATGGGCACGATTTCGAGCCGCTAGTGCCAGCCCTGACGCTACCGGACTCAGCGCATGTGCGTTTTATTATGCCCCATGCGCCGCGCTTGCCGGTCACTATTAATGGCGGCATGGTGATGCCCGCGTGGTACGACATTCTCGCTATGGACTTAGGGCGTCGGGTAGATGAAGTGCAGCTGAAAACGTCTGCCGAACGTATCCAGGCACTGATTGAAGAACAGATTGATCAAGGGATCGACAGCCGTCGTATTATCGTCGCGGGTTTTTCCCAAGGTGGCGCAGTCGCGTATCAGGCGGCACTTTCGTTCCCTCAGCCTCTTGGCGGACTGTTGGCTATGTCGACCTATTTTGCGACGGCCGATAGCATCGATGTAGCTGAATCCAATCGTGAGATACCCATCGAAGTGCATCATGGGAATTTCGACCCTATCGTTCCTGAGACTCTGGGTCGCAGTGGTGTCGAACGCCTAAAAGAAATGGGCTACACGGTTAATTATCGCCAGTATCCGATGGCGCATGCGCTATGCCCGCAGCAGGTAAATGATATTGGCAAGTGGTTGAGCGAGCGGTTGGGCTAAGTGGGTAAGCAGTACCGTGGTCGTAGAGCTGGCGTACCTAGTGATATCCCTCGTGAGGGGTGGCTCGATATTATTTGGCGTGTAGTGCGTGCCGCACGTCGGGATCGGATTACTATCTTTGCCGCGGGCATCGCTTTTTATGCCCTGCTGGCGCTATTTCCGACCATTGCCGCCGTTATTTCTCTTTGGGGTTTGCTGTTTGATCCTGTTGAGGCAGGCCGCCAGCTTTACGAAATTAGCCGCTTTATGCCACCGGATGCGGCAAAATTGATTGACCAGCAGGCTCAAGAGGTGGTCGAGACGACAGAGTCTGGCAATGTGATGACAGCGCTTGCGGGGCTGTTAGTGGCCATGTACATCGCATCGAAAAGTGTTTCTGTGTTAGTGGTTGGCTTAAACGTAGTGTATGGCGAACACGAAAAGCGCCCGTTATTGCTGCGTGGTGTCGTGCTGGTATCGTTGACCTTTGGCTTGATCATAATGACGCTAGTGTCACTGGGGTTTATCGCCATTGTGCCGATAGTGGTGGATGCGCTGACGATTGAGCCACCGCTGGATAGTATTTTGAAATGGCTGCGTTGGCCCGCGCTGCTGTTACTGATGAGCGTGCTTATTGCTTTGCTGTATCGTTACGCGCCTTATCGGCGTTCTGCCCAGTGGCGCTGGTTAAGCTATGGCACGCTGTTTGCCACCACTATGTGGTTATTAGGCTCAGGCGGCTTGTCGCTTTACGCACGTTACTTTTCTACCTTTAGTGAGCTGTATGGCTCTCTTGGTGCTGTTGTGGCGCTAATGCTGTGGTTTTGGCTGTCAGCGTTTGTGGTGCTGTTTGGCGCCGAACTTAACTGCGAAATGGAGCGCCAGACCTGCAACGACACAACGGTGGGAGCTGCTCGCTCTATTGGCGAACGTCAGGCATTTGCTGCCGACACGGTGGGTGTGGAAAACCCCTGGAATAGCGAAAATGTTGATGCGCGACACCAACAGCGGGATTAATAAACCTGTAAATAATAGCCACTAAACAACACCGCCCAGCCAAGCTGGGCGGTGTTGTTTAGTGGAAGTGTGAAATCGGTAGGGTTTTTGCGGCAAACGTTACAACAGCTCTTCGGCAGCCAGCGCCAAGCGTGAACGTTCAACGCTTTTCAGGGTGATGTGCCCTGCATGTGGCCAATCCCTGAATCGTTCGACAACAGCCGCCATGCCACAGGTGTTAGCGGTGAGGTAGGGCGTGTCGATCTGGCCCACGTTGCCTAAACAGACAATTTTGGTATTTCGACCCGCTCGGGTTACCAGTGACTTCAGTTGTTTGGGGGTGAAGTTTTGTGCCTCATCAATGATCAAGAACGTATCGTTTAAGGTACGCCCACGCATAAAGCTCGGTGCGCGAATCTGTACCCTAGAGCCAATTAACTGCCGAGTCGCACCATTATCCCAGCTAGATTCCCCTTCTTCGTTACGCAATAGGTTGTCCATATTGTCGTGGAAGGCGCCCATCCACGGTGACATTTTCTCCTCTTCGGTGCCTGGTAAGAAACCAATATCTTCGCCCATGGGGATCGGTGCACGGGTAAACACAATGCGCTCAAATAGTTTGGCATCCAGTGTTTGCTGGAACGCTGCGGCGAGTGTCATAAAGGTTTTGCCGGTGCCTGCATTACCAGCAATGGTGACCAGATCAATGTCTGGGTCCATCAGTAGGTTGAGGGTGAAGTTTTGGCGGCTGTCATGAGCATGAACGCCCCATACGCCCGCATGGTGACGGTAGTTGGTAAGTAGCTGAAGTCGGGCAGATGACGGCGAAAGCTCACGGACAATGGCTTCAAACTCAGCGCCATTTTCGCTATCGGAGACCAGCATGCCGACATGCCAATGGCGAGGCATGCTGCCACTTAGCTGATAAAAGGTGTGGTGGTCGACACGTTCAACGGTGACGTCGACATTGAGCGCTTCCCACAGCGAAGCACCATCTTGTCCGGCAGTGGCGTAAACCTGTGCGCCTTCAATCATGGCATCGCTGTCAGAATAGGCGCGATCATTCAGGTAATCTTCCACCGGCACTTTTAGCGCGGCAGCTTTCACCCTCAGGTTGATATCTTTAGTGATCAGGATGACGGAAGCATCCGGACGCTCATCGCGTAACCGGCAGGTTTCCGCCAGAATACGGTTGTCGGGGTTGTCATCAAGGGAGTCGAAGGGTTTAAGGTCGTTGTAGCACAAAAAATGGAGGCGGCCTGATTCTCCGCTGATGCGAGGAATAGGAATGCCTTTCTGGATTTCGTCGAAGGTGACTTGGCTGGTTAAATCGGAAAGCGTACGGCTAATTTGGCGCGCCGTACGGGCGATCTCTCTGATGCCGTTTTTATGCTTGTCTAGCTCCTCGAGAACAGTCATGGGGATAACAACGTCGTGCTCATCAAAATGGTAGAGCGCGGCGGGGTCGTGGATAAGGACATTCGTGTCTAGGACATACAGCCTAGTCGCTTTCTTATCGAGTCGTACCATCGTGGAAACTACTCCTTAGTTGACGGCAACATCGACACTGGCAGATGCACTTTACGCTTAGATGACACTCACCTGTGCCGGTTCTCTAGCGTGTCCTTTTGATCTCCTTATGTAGCACTTTTTTACAAGTTCCTTAACAGAGTGGAAGGCATAAGCAATTTTTTCCAATGCTCTATTTCAACGTTATGACAAAGTATCACCGAGTCGTGCCTAAAAAGCGTGACACCTTGGTTAGCAGCGCGGTAGCGACCACGCCCAGGCTTTCACCTTCTACGTAGCGATAATAGTGGCTGTCCAGGGCGAGATCATGATTTAGCGCGCAAAGCTGATGGCTTTCTATGGCTTCTTTCACTAATGGATAGGGTAGTAGTGCCCAGCCAGTGCCATTGATAGCGGCATCGCGAATGACCTCGAACATGGTCAGCCCTAGGTAGTTTGTCGAAAAAAGTGCCTCACTGACTAGCTTATCGCCCTGCTCATAGGTTAAGCACACCTGAGTATATTGGGCGAGATCATCGCGGGTAACGCTGGGTAAGCGGCTTAGTGGGTGCGACGTTGCCGCTACTAAGCACATGCTCACCGGGGCTAGATTACTAGCACTTACGTCGGCCCCTTCAGCGGTATACAAGCCAAAGGCGATATCGACGGTTTGGCGAAGGACGAACTGTGGGTGCTCTTGAGGAGGCAATAAATATACCGAGATGGCCGTAAGCGGATAGCGCTGCTTTAAATCGTGCATGACTTGTCGCCAAAATGCTTCAGGCAACGCATCATCCCTGGCAATGCACAGCTGGCTTTCTACGCCTTGCAGGTGCTGTTGGCAGTGTTTTTTTATTCGGCTGGCACTTGTCAGCAGGCGGTAGCAGTCCGGCAGCACGCTTTCTCCTACCGCCGTGAGCTGTAGGCTATTGCCTGAGCGCTCGAACAGCACGACCCCTAGGCTATCCTCTAAAGCATTCACTGTGGCACTGAGGGTGCTGCGCTTTATCCCTGTGTGCCGCGCGGCCGCTGCAAAGGAGCCGTGCTCAGTAACGTCAATAAACGCCTGCACTTGTTCTGCGCGCATAGGTTACTCCGTGGAGAGCCAAAAAAGTTGGCGCTGAGCGATTGGTGAAACGTGAGTGTACTCACTATTATGCGCTGGGTTTAACACACTTTACTGGAGTATTTCGCGTGACCCCCTTTGTCGCCGAGCGTCGTGCGCTCAGATTCTCTGCTGTCTCAGCCAGCCTGTTTGCCTTTACCGGTCTTGCGCTTGGGCTTGCCAGTGGATCAATTACTGTTTTATTCGATAGTGGCTATTCGCTATTAAGTTTAGTGCTGGCATCGCTGTCGTTGTTTGCGTTACAGCAAGCGAGCAAACCTGCAGATGATCATTACCCCTTTGGGCGGCTGACCGTAGAGCCGTTGGCTGTACTGCTTAAAGGCGTAGTGATCGCGTTAGTGTGTCTGTTCTCAATGGTGTCTGCTGTGTGGAGCCTTGCACAAGGCGGGCGGCTGGTAACGTTAGATCTTGCGCTGATGTTTGGCGTGGTGAATGTGGCAGGTTGTTTACTTTCTTGGTGGTGGTTGAAGCGCTATGCCCGAATTGCGCGTTCATCACTGCTGGCCGCCGAGCTGCGCCAGTGGCAAATGGACACATGGCTGAGTGCCGCTGTGATGCTGGGCTTTGCGCTTACGTGGGGGTTAACGTTTACCCCTTGGGCTCATCTAGCGCGTTTTGCTGACCCTGTGATGGTACTGATTATCGCCGGATACTTCTTACCAATTCCTATTCGCATGGTACGCGGTGCGCTGCGCGAATTGATGTTTGGCAAACCATTAGACAGCGTTCGTCAGGACGTAGTGCAAGAGGTAGCAGATTTTGATATTACCAACGAAGACGTGCGTTTAGCCCAAGTTGGTAGTTTTTTAATGGTAGATATTCAGTTAGATAAGCAGCAAATCAATGATGCTGAAGAAATTGTCGAAAGTGTGGAGCAGCATTGTAAGCTGCGTAACTTGCGTGCAGTGACCAGCATTACATTAGTTACTTAATCCCCCGGCTTTTTGCTAGTAACGTTTAGTTACTTACTCTCTTTTGAGGTTTATCTTTGCGCTGAGTGCTTGCCATCCCTTCAAGTTCCTCTGCGCTCTTGGAGCCATGCATGTCTTTGGATATGTCTTTGGACAGATCTTTGGACAGGCCTTTGGAAGCGTCATAACGTTCGCTAGGCTTTTTTTCACCACGCTTGGCAGAAAGCACCGCCCCCGCAGCTTTCTGCTGTGCTTTGGAAGTTGCTTTAATATCACTGACGCCTGTCAGTTGACTTTATTAAACCAATCACGATATTAAACTTGTTAGAGAGAAGTGTCCTTTTCAGACGAGCTGATGATGTTAACTTAAGAGAATTACATGACACCGGCGATTAATAGCGCGAAACATGCAGGCATTGCGTTTCAGATCCATGAGTATCAACACGATGCTGCTGCGCAATCTTACGGGCTGGAGGCAGCTGAAAAACTGGCTGTTGCCGCTCAGCAAGTGTTTAAAACCTTGGTCGTTACCCTAGATGGTAAGCAGCTGGCCGTTGGTATTGTACCGGTCACCAGTCAACTGGGGTTAAAGCAAATTGCTAAAGCGGCAGGGGCGAAAAAAGCGGCAATGGCGGCGCCCGCTGACGTGGAGCGGGCCACAGGGTATGTGCTTGGTGGCGTTAGCCCGCTGGGCCAGAAAAAGCGTCTGCCTACGTTTATCGACGACTCGGCGCAGACATTTTCGACACTTTATGTAAGCGCGGGGCGACGTGGGCTGGAGATTGAGCTGACTCCGAACGACTTAGCAGCGTTATGCCAGGGGCGTTTTGCAGCGCTAGCAACGGCTCTTTCCTAATTTCTGATCTACTATCTAGGGGGCTAGCAACCACTCATCTATGAGCCTAGTAGCCGCTTATGTTGTACCGTTCGCCTATCCTTGCCAAGGCATAGATGGGTGCTTTCTGGTATGGTGCTTCACATTATGGGTTTGCTGGGCAATATAGCCCCTTCAGGATAATTTTGTGTCTGACACTTCTTTTGCATCGCTGGCGCTCTCTCCTGCGCTTTTAAGCAATTTAGATTCCCTTGGCTATCACGCAATGACGCCTGTACAGGCGCAAAGCCTGCCACCGATGTTGGCGGGGCGTGATGTGTTGGCCCAAGCCAAAACGGGGTCGGGAAAAACCGCTGCCTTTGGCTTGGCGCTGCTGGCTGAGTTGCGTGTGGAAGCGTTTGCTGTACAGGGCCTTGTGCTGTGCCCCACCCGAGAACTCGCCGACCAGGTAGCCGAAGAGCTACGCCGTTTGGCGCGTGGGTTGCCCAACGTTAAAGTGCTTACCCTATGCGGCGGTGCGCCGTTTGGGCCGCAGTTAGGCTCCTTGGAACATGGTGCGCATATTGTCGTGGGCACGCCGGGACGTATCGACGAGCATTTGCGCAAAGGCTCGTTGACACTGGGGTCGCTTACCACCTTGGTGCTTGATGAAGCCGATCGTATGCTCGATATGGGCTTTCAAGACACCATTGATGCGATCATTGATGAGACCCCCGCTGATCGCCAAACGCTGCTGTTTAGTGCGACATTCCCAGACGATCAGGCGTCAGGTGGCCTGACTGCTATGACCCGCGGCATTATGCGTGAGCCAGTAATGGTCAAAGTGGCCGAGGTTCACGATGCCACTACGATTGATCAACACTTCTATGACGTTGCTAATGAAGAGGCGCGTTTTGCAGCTCTTCAGCAGCTGCTACTGGTTTATCGGCCAGCGACCAGCGTGGTGTTTTGCAACACTAAACGCGAAACTCAGGCGGTGGCTGAGCAACTGGTGGATGCCGGCTTTAGTGCCGTGGCGCTCAACGGCGACTTAGAGCAGAAAGATCGTGATCGTCGCCTAATTCTGTTTGCTAACCAAAGTGCGTCTATTCTAGTAGCAACGGATGTTGCTGCGCGTGGTTTAGATATTGCCCAATTAGACGCGGTGTTTAATTATCAGATTGCCCGTGAGCTTGATGTTCACGTGCATCGCGTAGGGCGAACCGGGCGCGCAGGGGCTAGCGGCATTGCCTGTACGCTGGTCACACCTAAAGAGCATTATCGGCTGGAGCGTTTGGAAGGCTTGCTAGAACAATCGATTACCACCGAACCCTTGCCCAAACCCCAGCATTCAGCGCCCTTTGAGCCGCCTATGGCAACACTGCAGTTGGCGGGGGGTAAGAAAGACAAGTTGCGTCCAGGTGATATCCTGGGGGCACTAACCAGCGAAGGTGGCCTGCGTGGCGATCAGGTAGGCAAAATTAAAGTGCTGGCCCGCAGTGCTTATGTGGCGGTGGAGTATGGTGCTGTTCAAAAAGCCCAGGCCAAACTTGAACGTGACAAGCTTAAAGGGCGCGCTTTCCGCGTTCGCCGTATTCGCTATTGATCTATTAATGAGTGTGCACAGATAGTAAAGAGGAGCCGACGCAGCTAACCATGAAAATCCCTAAGCGATTACAGCCCCTGGTCGATGATGGAATGATCGACGAGGTGCTGGTGCAGTTAATGAGTGGTAAAGAGGCGCAGGTATATGTCGTGCGCTGCGGTGAAGAAGTACGTTGCGCCAAGGTCTTTAAAGAAGCTAAACAGCGTAGCTTTAAGCAGGCCGTGCAATACCAAGAAGGGCGCAAGGAGCGTAATAGTCGTCGTTCGCGCGCCATGGCCAAAAAGACTCGCTACGGTCAAAAAGAGCAGGAGCAGGCGTGGCTGAATGCAGAAGTCGATGCGCTGTATCGTCTTGCTGCTGCAGATGTGCGCGTGCCTGAGCCGCATGGTTTTGTTGATGGCGTACTGCTCATGGAAATGATCAGCGATGCCGAGGGTAACGTAGCACCACGTTTAGGCGAAGTGACCCTAACCGAGGAGCAAGCGCTGCGCTATCACGCCAAAGTGATTCAAGACGTAGTGCGAATGCTATGCGCAGGATTGATCCATGGCGACTTGTCTGAATTCAACGTGCTGGTTGATGCAGAAGGGCCGGTGATTATCGATTTGCCCCAGGCGGTGGATGCGGCGGGTAACAACAGCGCGGCGGCAATGCTAGAGCGCGATGTGGATAATATGCGCGCCTATTTCGGTCGTTTCGCCCCTGAGCTACTGACTACCCGTTACGGTAAAGAAATGTGGGCTTTATATGAAGCAGGCAAGCTACATCCCGATAGCAAGCTGACTGGCCATTTTGAGCTTGATAGCCACATAGCCAATGTCGATGAGCTATTGGAAGTGATTGATGATGCCATTGAGGAAGAGGCTGATCGTCAGGCGCGCATCCGCGGTGATGATGACGAAGATTAAAAATAGCAGTACTTAACACCTAATATCAGTGACTTAAAGTCTAGTACTTAACAACTAGCACTTAACAACTAGCTCATAACACCCGAAAGCCCTTAGCAGTGGTAATCTAACGTCTACGATTAGCAGGTTAACAATTGCGTTTTAACGTTAAAGGTTAGGGTGGAGGAGAGCGTGAAGGAGAGCGTGAAGGGCATCCGTGTCAGCGCAGAAAGTGCAAAGGGACTTGTAACATCGCTTACCGTAGGCGCCGTGGGCGGCATCGTTTTTCATCTCTCCGGTTTACCGCTAGCCTGGATGCTAGGCCCGCTGATTGCCAACCTGCTGGTATCGGCAAAAGGAATTAGCGTTGGCGTACCGGAGCCGCTGCGCAACGTATTTTTAGCGGTCATGGGGTTGGTGCTGGGCAGTCAAGTAACGCCGCAGCTTGCCCATCGTGTGCTGGACTGGCCAATCTCGGCAGCACTCTTGCTGGCCGGTGTTGCGGCATCCACCGCGGTTGCCGCGGCGTGGTATCGTCGCTGTGGCTTCGACCCGGTCAGTGCTTGGTTTGGTGCATCGCCAGGAGCCATGACAGCAATGATTATGCTTGGCGATCAATGTGGCGGCGACCCGCAACGCATCGCCATTGCCCAGTCACTACGTATTATTCTCGTTATCCTGTTTCTGCCTCCCCTGTTTTGGGCATTTGAAGGCGGTGCAGGTGACATTGGGCCAGCCCAGGCTACCCTTGAGCACGGCTGGATGCTGCTCACTATTCCTTTCTTATTACCGGTGGGCCGGTGGCTGCGCATTCCAAGTTCGGCGTTACTTGCGCCGCTTATTATGGCGGCCTTGCTCTCTGGGTTTGGGCTGGCCAGCCTTACCTTGCCTAGTTGGGGAATGAACCTCATGTTATGGGTGTTGGGTAGCGCGATTGGCTCGCGTTTTCAAGGCATGACACGGCGCCTGCTCGGGCGTTATTTATGGCAGTCGGGGGTGGCGACGCTGCTGGCACTGGTGGTGTTAGCACTGTTTGCTGAACTGATCCATCAGCTGTTGGGCGTGCGCCGTGACGTAGCCCTATTAGCGCTGGCTCCCGGTGGCATCGGTGAAATGGCTATTCTTGCTGTTGCGCTGAATATCGACCCTGTGTTTGTAGCATTTCACCACTTACTGCGTATGGTCACACTGATGATCGTGGCTCCTTTTTGGGCTCGTTGGCTATTGCGTCGCCACTCTTCTTAACTACGTCTGTCTACCAAGGTAACGAAAGGACTTTCCATGTTGTCACGTACGCTAGCACCGCTGTTCCGTTACTTTGAAACGCGGGTGAACCCCTATCCTGAAGGTGAGGTTGCCACGCCACCGAAAGGTCTGCTGCCGTTTATTTGGCATTTTTCGCGCCCTGTATGGCCGTGGCTATTGCTGATGTCGGTCGCGACTGCCTTGGTTTCTGCGGCGGAGGTGGTGTTTTTTAGTTATATGGGCGACTTGGTCGATTGGTTGGGTAGCGTAGATCGAACGAATTTCTGGTCGGATCACGGACTTTGGCTGGCAGGCGTGGGCGTGTTAGTGATTATCGGCCTGCCACTACTGGTACTGGCGCAGTCTCTGGTGACCCACCAAAGCATCTTCGGTAACTACCCGATGATCGGTCGCTGGCTTTCTCACCGCCATATGCTTAGCCAAAGCTTGGCCTTTTATCAGGATGAGTTTGCAGGGCGGGTGTCGCAAAAAGTCATGCAAACAGCGTTGGCCATTCGTGAGACGGTCACCAAAGTGATGGATCTACTGGTTTACGCCATTGTGTACTTCACCGGGGCAGCAATTTTATTAGGCCGTGCAGACCCATGGTTACTATTGCCGTTAGCAGTTTGGTTGGTTGGCTATTTAGGCATTATGCGCTTTTTTGTCCCGCGCTTGCGCGACGTTTCGATGGCCCAGGCCGATGCCCGTGCCCAGATGACAGGGCGCGTGGTTGATAGTTACAGCAATATCCAAACGATTAAGCTGTTCGCTGATACCGAACGTGAACAGGGCTACGCCAAGGATGCGATGCAAGGTTTTATGGACACGGTGCATCGTCAAATGCGACTGGTCACCATCATGAGTGTCTGCCTGACGCTGCTCAATACGCTGCTACTGGTAGGAACGGCGGGTATGGCGATTAGCGCTTGGTATTTTGACGCTATATCTCTGGGCGTTTTAGCGATTGCTATCGCGCTGGTGATGCGCATCCGCTTTATGTCGGATTGGATTTTATGGGAAGTGGCTGGCCTGTTTGAAAATATTGGTACGGTGCAGGATGGTATGAATACCATCGCCCAAGAGCCTACGATCAAAGATAAGCCCGCTGCCAATACCCTTGTCGTGCCCAATGGCGAGATTGTGTTTGATGCGCTGCGCTTTCAGTACGCCCAGGCGAAGGGGGAAAGTAAAAACGTCTTTGACGGGTTGAGCCTGACGATTAAACCTGGCGAGAAAATTGGCCTGATTGGCCGATCCGGAGCGGGTAAATCCACCCTGGCCAATCTGTTGCTGCGCTTTTATGACTTACAGGGCGGGCGTATCCTGATTGATGGACAGAATATTGCTGACGTTACCCAGACCTCATTACGCCATCAGATTGGCATGGTGACTCAGGATACCTCGCTGCTGCATCGTTCGCTGAGAGATAATATTCGCTACGGTAGCCCTCATGCTAGCGATGATGATGTGTGGCAAGCAGTGTGCCGCGCCCACGCAGATACGTTTATCAACGAGTTGGTCGATCCCAAAGGGCGACGCGGGCTGGATGCCCATGTCGGCGAGCGCGGTGTGAAACTATCCGGCGGTCAGCGCCAGCGTATTGCTATTGCTCGCGTGCTGCTTAAAAACGCCCCGATTCTGGTGTTGGACGAGGCTACCTCAGCGTTGGATTCCGAAGTGGAAGCCGCGATTCAAGAGCAGCTCGATGCGCTGATGGAGGGCAAAACGGTGATTGCCATTGCGCACCGACTTTCGACTATTGCGATGCTTGACCGATTAATTGTGGTCGATGAAGGTCGTATGGTGGAGAGTGGTACTCACCAAGAATTGCTGGCACAGAACGGTATTTACGCCAGCTTGTGGCAGCGCCAGTCCGGGGGCTTTTTGGGGCACGATCTTGATCTTGGCCTTGATACTGACTCCAGTGCCCTCATTTCATATTAGACCAGTCGTTTACTAGGCTTTTTAATACTAGTCACTGTGGACGACATGTGTTCAATAGGAGGTAGTGATGCAAGCCATTCAGCTTCGAGAGCCCGGCGGTTTAGCTAAACTGGACGTGGTTGAACTAACGACGCCAGGTGAGCCTGGTCCCGGTGAAATTAAAGTACGTCTGCACGCCAGTTCACTTAACTTTCATGACTATGCCGTGGTAGCAGGGATGATTCCCACCGCAGATGGCCGTATTCCCATGTCGGATGGTGCCGGTGTGGTCGAAGCGGTTGGGGAAGGCGTTAGCGAGTTCGCAGTTGGTGATGCCGTTGTGTCGACCTTTTTCCCTGATTGGCTGGAAGGGCCTGCGCGAGTAGGCGACTTTGTCACCACGCCAGGGGATGGCATTGATGGCTATGCTCGCGAGCAAGTTGTGGCTGCCGCTACCTCGTTCACCCATCAGCCGCAAGGTTATAGTCATGCGGAGTCTGCGACGCTGACGACCGCAGGCTTGACCGCTTGGCGAGCACTAGTCGTTGATGGTGGATTAAAAGCAGGAGACACCGTGCTGGTGTTGGGCACCGGGGGCGTTTCCATTTTTGCGCTACAGTTTGCCAAGATGATGGGCGCGCGGGTAATTGCCACATCGTCTTCTAATGAAAAACTGACCCGCCTGCGCGAGCTGGGCGCTGAACACACCATTAACTATAAAGAAACGCCTGACTGGGGCAAGGCCGTTAAGGCGTTAACGAATGGTGAAGGTGTCGACCATGTTGTTGAAGTAGGCGGCCCTGGTACGCTGCCGCAATCGATTGAGGCGGTGAAAATTGGCGGCCATATCGCGCTGATTGGTGTGCTAACCGGTCGGGAAGGCGAAATACCAACAGCCAAGTTGATGGCTAAGCAAGCTAAGCTGCAAGGTCTTATTGTGGGAAGTCGTCGTCATCAAATTGAGATGATTCGTGCTATCGAAGCGGCTAATTTGAAGCCGATTATTGACCGTGAGTTTGCACTGAGTGACATTGCCGACGCCTTCCGCCATCAGGAGTCCGGTGAACACTTCGGTAAGATTTGTCTGACTTTCTAGCTAGGCAGTGCTTATTACTAGGTTGAGTTAACTTTTTTGGTTTTGGAGTGTTGCCATTGCACGCCCACTGAGGAGTGGGTGTGCAAAAAAAGATCACGTTTCCAAGCGGCTGTACACGACCCCTTTGACTTCAAGTTCCCAAATATCATCATAAGGAACGGTGACTCCTTCGATATCACCCGGGTCCCCCGTGCTGTTTTTGATCTGCGTTTCAGGAATGACCTTTAACCCCGTAAAGCCAACATGTTGAATACGTGCGCTAAATCGATTTCCTTCGTGGTCGATCAGCACCCGTTCGCCTGCAATGCACTTTGAAAGCTTTTCATGCAGTTCTGCCATAGTGACGTTAACTACGCTCATTGTCGCCTCCTGCGCTTTGCTCTCATATAAGTTAGCTATTGTATAACGACTTTATTTTAGACGATAAGTTCGGCTAACCCCTCATGAGGCATGCTAACCTTAATCCACTTATCTATGTTCGAGGCGGCATATGACGCAGCGCTCAACGAAGTCTGCTTTTTCGCCATGGGAAGTGGTGGCGCTTGAGTCGTTTCAAACACCAGAACACACCCAAGCCAGCCAGTGGCGACGTAGTTGGCAAGCAGCAACTATGTGGATAGTGGGCAGAGAGGCCTCGGAACGCCAAGCAAAACAAGAGAGTGAGCTGCGTAAGTTGCCTGAAGTCGCACTTTCGCACTGGGTGCCTGCTATTGACTGGACGCCAGCGGCTCGCGCGCTCAGCCAAGTAACGCAAGAGTATGTTGATGCGCCAGTCGTGTTGTTTATTTCACCACCTTATGGTGGCCATGGAGCTGTCGTTAGCCATTGGGCGCAGCAGCAGGGCGTCAACTGCATATCTGCACCCACCCTCAACGAACTCACAGAAGGATGCCTAGAGTGGGTCGATCGCTGTGGCCACCAGCATCAGTGGGTAATCCCTGCCTTAGAGCGGCATTTTTTACGCCATACCCAAGGGCTACAAGGCGTTCGTGAATTATTAGAGCGGGCGTTAAGTGGTCGTTTGGGGCAGGGTGTGATTGGTTGTGATAGCTGGACGTATGCTTATTTGCAGCATGCGGTGGGCTTGGAAGGCGTCCCTGTGGTTACCCTGCAGGCGTTAGAGGGTGAGCAGCTAGCGCACTACTTTGCCCAGTTGGCGGACAATGGTGGCATCCGCCCGACGGTGTATAGCTCCCGTACTGGGCAACCAGTTCTTGCTGACGTGAGTGAAGATGGCGCTGGTGGCGAGCGTTCCTGTAACGAGCGTTCCTATAAAGAGTTGCAACGCCTTGCCGCCCACTGTCGAGGGCATTTAGGTATTGCTTGGCACTACTGGCGAGAACGACTGCGCAAACCGGCGGAAAATGGAGAGAGTGGTCGTTCACAAGGGCAGTCTCAAGGGCCGTCAAAACAGTCTTCAAAAGAGCCTTCAAAAGAGCTATGGCTATTGGATGCATTGGCGGAAGCGGAGCTAGCGTCAGATATGGGGGATGTGGCAACGCTGTTGCTACATACACTGCTCATTCATGGGGGGCTAGAGGATCAAGCGTTAGGGTATGTGCTGCCCTTCTCGAGTCATGAAGCGCTAAACGCACGGTTAGCACTTGCTCGCCAGGGAGTTCTCCGTTGCCATCAAGGGCGCTGGCAAGTCGACCCATTAAGCTACGCAAGCGTGCGACAACTGCTGGAATCGCGGAACTATCTAGTTGACCCGCTTTAGGAGCTGATATGGACGGTCAAGAGCAGTACGCCAAGCTGTTTAATGATATTGATAGTCAAGCGCTGATTACCTTAGGAGTCATTCTAGCGAGTACGGTGCTATTGATTATTGTCAGTCAGCGAGGGTTGAACTGGTTAGCCAATCGCTTGCATGGCCAAGTGCGGTTTAGAGTATTTGCGCTGGTGCCACTCACCCGGTTATTGATTTTAATTACCGCGCTGGCTGTGGCTGTTCCTATCGTTATTGAGCCTTCATTACGCAATATGGTGACGCTGCTGGGGGCCATTGGCCTAGCGATTGGCTTTGCCCTAAAAGATTACGTAAGTAGCTTAATTGCCGGGGTAGTATCTGCCGTTGAATTACCCTACCGGCCAGGGGATTGGGTCAACATTGAAGGGACTTACGGCGAAGTAAAGCACGTTGGCATGCGCACAGTAGAAATAGTAACGCCCGACGATGATTTGGTGGCAGTACCTCATCTTAAGCTTTGGGATTCCGCTATTTATAACGCTAACAATGGTGACGTTAGCCTTCAGTGCGTGGCAAGTTTTTATCTTCACCCGGAGCACGAAGCAGGGTGGGTGCGTAAAGCGTTACGAGACGTTGCGTTAACCAGTGCTTACCTTAAGTTTGATAAGCCGATTATTGTCGTAGCTGAGGAGAAACCCTGGGGCACGCATTACCGTATTCGCGCTTATCCGGTGGATCCTCGGCAGCAATTTTTGTTTATCACCGATTTGACCGTGCGCGGTAAACAAGTGCTAAGCGCAGCGGGCGTTACGCCGGCATTGTTACCGCCTGATGCAGCCATGGACTCACAGGGCGCCACTAGTTAATGACGGCGACCTGCGGCCGCCAGCGACATAAGTGCTGACGGCCACAAGGGGGATGTATCAACCGAGTGACGGTTTAAGCCGTTGCTTCAGGTAGTTCGGCACTGTGGAAGACATTCTGAACATCGTCCAGCTCTTCGAGCATGCCCAGCAGTTTCTCGAACATCGCCACGTCATCGCCTTCGATGGGCGTGGTGGTTTGTGGTAAGAATTGGATTTCGTCTACTTCGAAATCAATCTCACCGAAAGCATCTAACAGCGCTTGTTTGGCTTTGGCGTAATCGGTATGCGGCGCAAACACCGTGATACGCTCCTCTTCCTGTTCAATGTCGGTAACGTCGACATCGGCTTCCATGAGGGCTTCAAGCACGGCTTCTTCATCACTGCCCGCAAACGAAAAAATCGCGCAGTGATCAAACATGTGACTAACGCTGCCAGGAGTGCCAATTTTGCTTTTCGTTTTGGTAAAGCAGCCGCGCACATCACCAAAGGTGCGATTGGGGTTGTCGGTCAAACAGTCGACGATCACCATCACGTTACCGGGACCAAAGCCTTCATAGCGCGCTGGTGAAAAGTCTTCGCCGCCTGCGCCGCTCGCTTTATCCAAGGCTTTATCGATAACGTGAGACGGTACCTGATCTTTCTTAGCACGCTCCATTAAACCGCGTAGCGCAAGGTTACCGTTTGGATCTGTGCCGCCTGCTTTAGCGCAGACGTAAATTTCACGCCCATACTTGCTGTAAACCTTGGTTTTCGCAGCGGCCGTTTTGGCCATGGATTCCTTACGGTTTTGAAACGCCCTACCCATATTGAAGTCCTTTATTAGCCATGAACCGCCTGCATAGCAGGCGTCATCGTTTTCAAAAAGGGGAAAATTTTACCCAACAGCGTACCATGCTAACAGCGTTATTTAAGGGGATAGATTTATTCGCTAAACGCTTGTGCGACTGTCGTATACTCAGCCAACCTACATTGTTGTCTTTCAAGGAGAGAAAAATGCCGTTGTCACTCTGGCTATCGCTGGCCGCTATCTGCGCCATGGGGGCGATGTCACCAGGACCTAGTCTGGCACTGGTACTGCGCCATACGCTAGGAGGTGGTCGCTTACCCGGCATGACGGCGGCGATTTTTCATGCGCTGGGCGTCGGGTTTTATGCGTTGCTCACCGTGTGGGGCTTAGGTGCGCTTATTGTGCGCCATCCAGATTTATTTCAACTAGTGACATGGTGTGGGGCGGCCTATTTAGCTTGGCTTGGGATAAAAGCACTACGGGCGGGCAGAGGTGGAGCGCTATCCCCTGATGCCGCAGTGACAACGCCACGCCAAGCTGCCAAGGAAGGGGTGCTGGTGGCGTTGGGTAATCCCAAGTTGATCATTTTCTTTGTGGCGCTATTAAGTCAGTTCGTGACGCCTGAAATGAGTGTGCTTGCCAAGGCAATTATCGTCGCAACTGCGATTATTATTGATGGGGGATGGTATGTGTTAGTAGCAGTGGGGCTTTCACACTCTCGCGTATTACCTTGGCTCCAGCGCCATGCCCACTGGATTAATCGAATCACCGGGGTGCTACTGATTGCACTGGCGCTGCGCGTTGTCGCAGGGCCGATTAGTTGATAAGCCGCACTGGTGTAACTGCCAATGCCGTGGCATGGTAAAGCCTATGCTGGTGGAGTCATTTAGGGGGCCTTGCGATGATGATTTATGAGCAAGATTGTTATACCCATCAAGGCAAGCCATTTAACTTGCGGGCGCTGCGCGGGCAGGTGTTGTTGGTCGTTAATGTGGCCAGTAAGTGTGGCTTTACCCCGCAGTTAAGAGAACTGGAAAGTTTGTACCAGCGCTACCGAGACCGTGGTTTTACGGTGCTTGGTTTCCCCTGTAACCAGTTTGGTAAGCAGTCGCCGGAGAGTGCAGAGGCTTTCTGTATCTTCGGCGAACAGCAGTTTGGCGTCAGCTTTCCACTCATGGAAAAAGTATCAGTGAATGGCCCGAACGCCCATCCGCTGTTTGTAGTGCTAAAACAAGAAGCACCGGGCGTGTTAGGCACTAAAGTGATCAAGTGGAATTTTACCAAGTTCTTGGTGGGACGCGATGGCAAGGTGATCGCACGGTTTGCTCCCAACGATCATGGCCTGTCACTGCGACTTGCGCTGGAAGCCGCCCTTGATAAAGAGTAAAGCGTAAGGTGAACGGTTAGAGCTCGCCGCGGGTAACCATTAGTCGCTGCATTAACTCTACCCAGCGATGACGAACCACCATCGTGGTTAAGCCAGAAAACAGCGCCCAACTTTTGCGCCGCCAGCCTTTCAGGCGCAGATTGTGGCTTACCAATTGCTTCATCAGCGTATAGTCATCGAATTTTCGCCATTCACTGGCAATAGACAGCTGGTGCCTCGCCATCACAGGGGCAAGCTCCAAGCGGAACATCCACTCTAGCTCTTTCAGCGACATATCATGCTGTTCGATCATCTCAATCATATGGGCGTAATCACGTTCGCTTGGCTCACGGTCCAGCCATAGCGGCGCAAGAGCAAGCCATAGGTCGCCGCGTTCATCGACTAGCTGCTGTGCGTTCATCAGGGTCTCGTCGGCAAGGAGTTGTCTGGTCGCTATCCTGCCGTGAATGGCGAAGAAGCTCAAGAGCGGACAGGGCGCGTCTAGACCGCTAGAATACCCCCACACGGTAATGGCACTGCCATGCTGATAGCGACATCAATCTGATAAAGGGGCCCAATGTGATCATTAAACCAAAAGTGCGTGGCTTTATCTGCACCACCACTCACCCTAAAGGCTGCGAGCAAAACGTTCTGGAACAGATCGAAGCGACCCGTGCGCGTGGCTTAGATAGAAGCCAAGGCCCTAAAAAGGTGCTGGTGATTGGTGCTTCTAGCGGCTACGGCTTGGCAGCCCGTATTACGGCTGCCTTTGGTTATGGCGCTGATACCCTAGGTGTTTTCTTTGAAAAGCCTAGTAGTGAGAAAAAAACCGGCACGGCTGGTTGGTACAACAGTGCCGCATTTGACAAATTTGCCAAGCAAGAAGGGCTGTACAGTAAATCAATCAATGGTGATGCGTTCTCTAACGAAGCGCGTGAAAAAGCCATTGAATTGATCAAACAGGACATGGGCGAAGTTGATCTGGTGGTGTACTCCCTCGCTTCACCAGTGCGCAAGTTGCCAGACACTGGCGAAGTAAAGCGCTCAAGCCTGAAGCCGATTGGTGAAACGTATCGTGCTACTGCGATTGATACGAATAAAGACGCCATCATCGAGGCAGAAGTCGAGCCTGCCACTCAGCAAGAGATCGACGATACCATCACGGTAATGGGCGGTGAGGACTGGGAGCTATGGATGAGCGCCCTGGACGAGGCGGGTGTACTGGCCAAAGGCGCGCGTAGCGTGGCGTTTAGCTATATCGGTACTGAAATTACCTGGCCGATTTACTGGCACGGTGCGTTGGGTAAAGCGAAAGAAGACCTTGATCGCGCCGCGACTGCGATTGACGCCAAGCTGAAAGAGACAGGCGGCGGCGCCAATGTTGCCGTACTTAAGTCGGTCGTTACCCAGGCGAGTGCCGCGATTCCAGTCATGCCGCTGTATATCGCCATGGTCTACCGCATCATGAAAGAACAGGGCCTGCACGAAGGTACGATTGATCAATTAAATCGCCTGTTTGGTGAGCGTCTTTACTCTGGCCAGACTGGCGATATGGTCACTGACGACCAAGGCCGCCTACGTCTTGATGACTGGGAGCTACGTGACGATGTACAACAAGCCTGCCAAGACCTATGGCCAACCGTCACGACAGAGAATCTGTTCGAAATTACCGACTATGCTGGATATAAGCACGAATTTTTGAAGCTGTTTGGTTTCGAGCGTGATGACGTAGATTACGACGCAGATGTGAACCCTGATGTTCACTTTGATGTCGTTACACTATAGCGCTAAGCGTGACGAGGAGGGTTAATCGCCGCGCTTTTAATCATCTAACCGGAAAGCGAGAGGTGTTGTATGGATACCAAGGAAAGCAAAACCCGGGAAGAAGAGATAGAGCACGTAATGAATGAACGTCTGCCTGAGGACTTTGAAACATCTCAGCCGCAACGGCAGCCAGAAGCGAAAAAGTCGCCTAACGGGCTACATAAGGTGCTTCCTTTCGTCATTATCGTGATGGGCATTATCGTTGCGGGCATGGTCATCCTGGGGCTTGGCAATAGCGGCGGTTAACCAAGACACATACTCCTTCTGTTGCCGGGCCTGGGCCCGGCAATTTTGTATTTATGCCTCCTATTTTAGTTTTAAGAGCCATAGCGCTGCCTTCACTTGCGCAATTGGGTAAGATGGCTTTTTCTCTAGCTATTTATCTAAGTTGGCGGCGATTTCTATGCAGCAAAGCAACTTGTTATGTTCTCAAGTACGTTGATGTCATCCGCCAGTGAGCGTCGGCGGGTGGCCTTTGTGTTGCTGCCTGGTTTTTCGCTGTTGGCCCATGCGAGCGCTATCGAGCCGCTGCAGATGGCCAATCAGCTAAGCGGGCAGATGCTTTACCACACCGTTACGTTAAGCTTAACCGATGAGCCAGTGCGCAGTGGCGCACAACTCTCCTTGTTAGCTCAACATGTCTTAGGCGCGCCGCTCGGCCCGCTTGATATGCTGCTGGTATGTGCCCCTACACCGTTACCCTATGCACTGCCGGCTAAGCTTAATGAGTGGCTGCGTAGTCATCAGGGTAGAGGTGTGGCTATTGGTGGCCTTGCGGGAGGTACGGAAGTGCTTGCCCGCTGTGGTCTATTAGAAGGCTACCGCGCCACATTGCCTTGGCAGCGCTTCGATGCGTTTGCACAGGCGTATCCTCAAGTTACGCTCTCTCAGCAACTGTTTGAAATTGATCGCGATCGGATAACCTGTGCCGGTGGCACTGCGGCAATGGATATGATGCTAACACTGATCGGCAAGCATCATGGCCAGCGCCTTGCTGAGCAGGTTTCTGAGCAGTTTGTCTGTGATCGCATTCGCTTAGCCGATGAACGTCAGCATGTACCGCTGCGCAATCGCCTTGGCCATGCGCCACAAAGCTTGGTAGATGCCGTCACACTGATGGAAGCTAATATTGAAGAACCGCTTTCTACCCTAGAGCTGGCCGAACATTTGGGCATTTCTCGACGCCAGTTAGAGCGCCTGTTCAAAAAGTATCTGCAGGCAGTACCTAGCCGCTATTACCTGGATTTGCGCCTACAAGATGCGCGCAAACAACTACGCGAGAGTGATCGGCCGGTAGGTGATATCGCACTGATGACCGGGTTCTCTTCTGGTGCTCACTTTTCTACCGCCTATCGTAATCACTTTGGCATTACACCGCGGGAAGAACGGCTTGGATAAGCGCAGCTTTTCATAATTTACCGTCCCAATACTGAAAGCGCGGCGTCTATTGCCCCCCGTATACTGAATTTATCCTTTACTCCACCGGAGGTATCGTCCCATGAGCTACACCCCAAGCCGTCAGGATTTCGATAACTACATGGCGCCAAACTACTCGCCACAACAGATTATTCCAGTGCGTGGCGAAGGCAGCCGCTTATGGGATCAGCAGGGGCGTGAATATATCGACTTTGCTGGTGGTATTGCCGTGAACTCACTTGGCCACTGTCACCCCGTGCTGGTGAACGCGCTTAAAGAGCAGGGCGAAAAGCTTTGGCACCTGTCTAACGTATTCACCAACGAGCCAGCACTAGCACTTGCCAAAACACTCACTGAGCGTACTTTTGCCGATAAAGTGTTCTTGTGCTCATCCGGTGGCGAAGCTAACGAAGCCGCACTGAAGCTAGCCCGCCGTTGGGCGGTAGACCACCATGGCGAGCAGAAAGATAAAATTATCTCGTTTTATCAGTCTTTCCATGGCCGTACTTTCTTTACCGTTAGCGTGGGTGGTCAGCCCAAGTATTCGCAAGGCTTTGGCCCGGTGCCAGGCGGCATTCTGCATGCCAACTTCAATGATCTGGAAAGCGTACGCAAGCTAGTGGGCGACGATACCTGTGCCATTATGGTTGAGCCGATGCAGGGCGAAGGCGGCATTGTTCCCGCGACCCAAGAGTTCCTTCAGGGGCTACGCGATCTGTGTGACGAACACAACGCGCTGCTGATTTTTGACGAAGTGCAAACGGGCGTTGGCCGCAGCGGTGAACTTTACGCCTACAAAAATTTCGGTATCACTCCGGATATTCTCACCAGTGCCAAGTCATTGGGTGGTGGCTTCCCGATTGGCGCCACTTTAACTACGGATGCGATTGCGAAATCTTTGGCAATTGGTACCCATGGTTCTACCTACGGTGGCAATGCGTTGGCATCTGCGGTTGCTCTGGCGGCGGTGGAATTCATTGATACTCCTGAAGTACTTAGCGGCGTTAAGCATCGTCACGACCTGTTCCGTGAGCATTTAGAAACCATTAACCGCAAACATGGCGTATTTAAAGAAATTCGCGGCATGGGAATGCTCATGGGCGCACAAATGTCGGATGCCTTTGAAGGCCGCGCTAAAGACATTCTGCCTCTGGCTATCGAAGAGGGTGTGATGGCACTGGTTGCGGGTCCCAACGTGCTACGCATGGCGCCATCTTTAGTCATTCCGGAAGCTGATATCGCTGAGGGGATGGCGCGTTTAGAGCGTGCTATTGAGCGGCTAGTTGCCAGCGCATGAGTAGGCAAGAAGCCACACAAGAGGGGGCGTTAAGGATGCTGGTAATTCGACCGGTAACAATGGCTGATCTTCCAGCCCTGGAGCAGTTGGCAGAGCACGCGGTGCCGCGGCTCACCAACCTGCCCGCCAACCGTGATCGGCTTGAGGAGCGCATTGTGCGCTCCCAAGAAGCCTTTAATAGCGACGTAGAGTTCCCTGGCAACGAGCACTACATGTTCGTACTGGCGGATGATGACCGCGAGGAAGTACTCGGCACAGCGACTATTCGCGCCCAGGCAGGCGCAGCTGAAGCCTACTACACCTATCGTCAGGAAACGCTGATTCATGCTTCTCAACAGCTGAATGTGCGCCGGGAAGTGCAAACCTTGGCGCTTTCTCATGAAGCCTCTGATGCCACGCTGCTCTGCGCGCTATCGCTTAACCCACGCTACAAAGGCACCAGTGCAGAAAGTCTGTTACGCCGTGCGCGACTCATGTTTATTGCTCAGTACCCCGAGCGTTTTTCACGCATTCTGGCGGTCGCCTTTCCAGGCTATCTGGATAGCAACAACGAATCGCCTTTTTGGGAAAGCGTCGGCCGCCACTTTTTTGCGCGCAGCTTCCAAGAAATGAATCATATTGCTGGCGTTCGCTCGAAAAGCTTTATTGCTGAAGTGATGCCGCAATTTCCGCTTTATCTACCGCTGCTAACGCCTCAGGCACGCGCTGCCATTGGCCGAGAGCATCCTGCCCATGAAGAGGCGTTAGCAGAAATGCTGGCAGAAGGCTTTGTGCGCTCCCGCCATGTCGATATTTTCGACGCAGGGCCGATTGTAAAAGCCGAGCGTGAGCGATTGGAAACCTTCCGTCGTGCCGCTTGGCATCCTGTCAGGGTACGCCCTGAACACGCGCTGCCCGATGCAGAGCCAGCGATGATTGCCAATCAAACCTTAGGTGATTTCCGCTGTGTTGTAGCGCGTTATGCGCTTTCGCCTACTGGGCAATTAATGCTTTCACCACAGCACGCTAAACAGTTGGGCGTTGAAGAGGGGCGCGCGGTGCTAGCCGCGCCATTAAGCCTGCCAAGCGCGGTAGATGCGCTTGATGAAGGAGAGATGTAATGCGCATTCGACCCATTGCCCGCGACGATTTGGATGGGCTCCAGGCGCTTGCGCAACAGGCAGGCGTTGGCTTTACCTCACTGCCGGATAACCGTGAGTTTTTGGCTGGCAAGATTGAAGCCGCTGCACGTGCCTTTGAAGAGCGCACGCCAGTCGATGATCGACTCTATTTTTTTGTACTGGAAGATGAGCAAAGTGGAGAGTTGGCCGGTTGCTGTGCTATTGAGGGTCAAGTAGGTCGTGAAGTGCCTTTTTACCACTACCGCCTGGGAACACTGGCCCATTCATCGGTACAGCTGGACTTGCACCGTACAATCGACACGCTATTTTTAAGTTCCGATCACACTGGCGATGCGGAAGTATGTTCGCTGTTCTTACGCCCTGAATACCGCGGCGAAGCGAATAAACACTTACGTAATGGCGCGCTGCTTTCCAAAGCTCGCTGGCTGTTTATGGCTCAGTTCCGTGACCGTTTTCCGCAAAAAGTGCTGGCGGAAATGCGCGGCGTGTTTGATGAAAATAACATCAGTCCCTTTTGGGAAAGCCTGGGTAAACACTTTTTTCCCATGGACTTTAATGAGGCCGATCGGTTAACCGGGCTAGGCCAAAAAAGCTTTATCGGTGAGCTGATGCCTAAGTTCCCGATCTACACCACCTTTATGTCGGAAGAGGCACTTGCCTGTATTGGCCAAGTGCACCGCCATACTCGACCAGCCCTTGAAATGCTCAAGAAAGAAGGGCTGCGTTGGGAAGGCTATATCGATATTTTCGATGGTGGCCCCACGGTGGAAGCCTATATTGACGACGTGCGAGCGATTCGTAATTCGCAGCTCTGCCAAGTGGAAGTTTCTCAAAACGCTCCGGAAGAAAGCGTCAGCCGCTGGCTGGCAGCCACTACTGAGATGCTTAACTTCACCGCTAGTTGGATAGGCCGCGGACCCAACGAGGAAAACACCATTGTGCTTAACCCTCAAGAAGCGGATCGCCTGGGCGTGACGACGGGTGACTACCTACGTTTATTGGAAACCTAGTTTTTCAAGAACCGTTTTTCAAAAATAGCCTTTCAAGAACAGTTTTTCGAGAACAGCTTTTCAAGAACGGTTTTTAAACAGTCTTTCAGAATAAATATACATAACAAGCTCGCACAACAAGCACGCACACGGGAAGGAGATGAACATGCACGCCCAACAGCAGCAACTGATTAACGGCGCCTGGGTAACGGGCGATGCCGATACCTTCACAAAGCACGACCCGGTTTCAGGAACACTGCTTTGGCAAGGTGCTTCGGCCTCAAACGCGCAGGTTGGCGCCGCTATTGATGCCGCGCGTGTGGCTTTTCCTGAATGGGCGCGCACTACGTTTGCTGAGCGCCAAGCACTTGTTGAGCGTTTTGTTGAGGTACTTACCGCCCGTCGTGAAGAGTTAGCGGTAGCGATTGCCTCTGAGACCGGCAAGCCGCTTTGGGAAGCACGCACTGAAGCCGGCGCGATGGTCGGAAAGGTGGCGTTGTCTATCAAGGCTTATCATGAGCGCACTGGTGAGCGGGAAAAAGAAGTGGGTAGTGCGAAAGCCGTACTGCGCCATCGCCCCCACGGTGTCATGGTGGTCTTTGGCCCCTATAACTTCCCCGGCCACTTGCCCAATGGCCATATGGTACCCGCGTTGCTCGCCGGTAATACCGTGGTGTTTAAGCCTAGCGACCAAACCCCGTTGACCGCCGATTTAACCCTACAGTGCTGGGTGGAGGCAGGGCTGCCTGCAGGGGTGATTAACTTAGTGCAAGGTGGTGTTGCTGTAGGTCAAGCCTTGGCAGCGCACCCCGGCATTGACGGCCTGCTGTTTACTGGCAGCGCTAAAGTGGGTGGCATGTTGCAGCAGCAGTTCGCTGGGCAGTTGGATAAAATCCTGGCGCTGGAATTGGGCGGCAACAACCCTCTGGTGGTGAAGGATGTCGACGACGAGCGTGCTGCCGTTCTGACTATTCTGCAGTCGGCGTTTTTATCCGGTGGTCAGCGCTGCACATGCGCCCGCCGCTTGATGGTGCCGCAAGGGGACGTTGGCGATCGCCTGATCGACGCGCTTTCCGACGCTATCGCCAAGCTACACGTGGCAGGGCAGTTTGAAGAAGCACCCGCAGCGCCGTTCTATGGCGGTTTGGTCAGCGTGGCGGCTGCCGATGGCTTGCTTAAGGCGCAAGACGAGCTGGAAGCCCTGGGCGGTACGGTGATTAACCGGATGCAGCGCCTTAAAGAAAACACTAGCTTATTAAGTCCGGCGCTGATTGATGTCACCGGACTAGACATACCCGATGAGGAGTATTTCGGCCCGCTGTTGAAAATTCATCGTTACAGCGATTGGGACGAAGCGTTAGCCCTTGCCAACAATACGCGCTACGGCTTGTCTGCAGGGCTGATTGGTGGTGATAAAGCTGACTGGGACGACTTCCTACTCCGCATTCGTGCGGGCATCGTGAACTGGAACCGCCAAACCACAGGGGCTTCTGGCGACGCTCCCTTTGGTGGCGTAGGTGACAGCGGTAACCACCGCCCCAGCGCTTACTATGCGGCGGACTACTGCGCCTACCCAGTGGCGTCGATGGAGGCCGATAGCTTGGAAATGCCCGAAACGCTACCGCCAGGAGTCAACCTATGAGCGACGCGGTGAATAGCAACGTGGTTAATAACAGCGTCAGAGAAGTTAATTTTGACGGCTTGGTAGGCCCCACCCACAACTACTCCGGGCTGGCCCATGGCAACGTGGCGTCGATGAGTCATGGGGGGCTGGTGTCCAACCCTAAAGAGGGCGCACTGCAAGGGCTTCTGAAAATGAAGTCACTGATGGATGCTGGCTACGCTCAGGGCGTATTACCCCCTCAACAGCGCCCCGATGTGGGCGCATTACGGGATTTAGGCTTCAGCGGTAGCAATAGCGACGTACTGAACCGTGCCGCCAAAGAGGCACCCCAACTGCTGAGGGCGGTCTGCTCAGCTTCCAGTATGTGGACGGCCAACGCAGGCACCGTTACCCCCAGTGTTGATGCGCCTGACCGCCGAGTGCACTTTACACCGGCGAACCTGCAATCCAGTTTTCATCGCTACCTAGAGCCGCAAACCACCGGCCGTGTGCTACAGGCTATTTTCCATGATGAGCAGCATTTTGCTCATCACCCTGTACTGCCAGCAACGCCTGCTTTTTCTGATGAAGGCGCGGCCAATCACACCCGGCTATGCGGTGAGCACGGCGAGCCAGGCGTTCACTTATTTGTGTATGGTCGCCAAGCATTTGGTGACGTGCGTAGCGGCGAGCGTGAGCCAAAACGCTTTCCCGCTCGGCAAACCCTGGAAGCCAGCCAAGCAGTGGCTCGCCAACACGGGCTAACGGATGCACAAACGGTGTTTGCTCAGCAGCATCCGGATGCTATCGATGCGGGGGTCTTCCACAACGATGTCATTGCCGTGGGCAATGGCCCGGTATTGCTCTATCACGAAATGGCCTTTTTGGATGAAGCGCGCACCTTAGACGAGCTGCGTAGCAAAATGTCCACGCCACTGATTCCCGTGCGGGTGTCGCTAGACGCGGTGAGCATGGAAGATGCGGTAGCGTCGTATCTGTTTAACTCCCAGCTTCTTTCCAACCCGGATGGCACCATGACGCTGGTCGTACCCAGCGAATGCCAAGAGCGCGATGCGGTTTGGCGTACGATCCAGGACTTTATTCTGGCCGGCAATAACCCGATTAGCGATGTGGTTGTTAAAGATGTTAAGCAGAGCATGCGCAACGGCGGGGGGCCTGCCTGCTTGCGCCTACGGGTTGCCCTATCCGAAGCCGAACGGGCAGCGTTGACCGGCCGCGTATTAATGAATGATGCGCTGTACGATGATTTGACTGCTTGGGTCAATCGCCACTACCGCGATCGCCTTGCGGCAGATGACCTGGCCGATCCTAAGCTCGCCACAGAAGTGCTCACGGCATTAGATGAGCTGACGCAATTGCTAAAAGTGGGATCAGTGTACCCGTTTCAGTTGGGGTAAGCAGTACACCCAGCAAAAACGCCAAGGCACAGCCTTGGCGTTAATTGTATATGACTGCAACGGATTGGCTTCAAATAATTGGTAGTGCGTGGTAAACCTACAGCGCACCCGCAATGATCGCGGCTCAGGGGGAGTGGTCAGCAGGGGAGTGTTAGTATTTGCTAAGCGCTCTAACGGCTAACCACCAAAACTAGAGATCGGTATTTTGAAAAAAGTATTAATGAGTGCCTGCCTTTTAGGAAAAAAGGTTCGCTATGATGGTGGAGCCCTTCCTGTGGCTGACCAGATTATTGAGCAGTGGCATTCTGAAAGACGAATTGTTTCTGTCTGCCCTGAGGTCGAGGCGGGAATGAGTATTCCCAGGCAGCCTGCAGAGATTTTTGAAGGCAATGGTCAGAGCGTAATAAATGGCGAAGCCGATGTGATTGAAAAAGAGGGAGGCAATGTTACTGCCGAGTTTTTGGCAGGCGCTTCCGTTGCTCTAGATTTATGCCTTAAATTTAATATCAACGTCGCGGTACTGGCAGACTTTAGCCCATCATGCGGAAGCTCCGCTATCTATGATGGCAGTTTTACCGGCACAAAAGTGCCTGGTATGGGAGTAACCGCCGCACTGCTCCGCCAGCATGGTATCCGGGTGTTTAATCAGTATGAAATAGCGGAGGCCAATCAAGCGCTTCTCGCTAAACATGATGATTAAAGCACCGAGAGCTAATCAGCGATTTTCCAGAAATATATTTAGCCGCTGGCCCCAGCCGAATTTTTTCAACGGGGGCAAGCGGCTAACGTGGTTGTCATCGTTAAGCTGTAACGTCGTAAGAGGTGCTGGTCGCATCGTTAGGCTAACCTGACTCTTGGTGTTCTACGTTTTACCGGCTTAATAACCAACGGTAAACGCTTGCTGAATATGTGTTGGCGTTTCTGCTTCATCAAGCATCGCCACTGCAAAATCCTCCATTGAAATGCGTGATTCTCCGTTCTTGTCCATAACAAGCGTATCCGAGCCAAGACGAAAGCTGCCTGTCCGTTTTCCAGGGAGGAGCATGGCGGCAGGAGAGACGTAAGTCCACGCTGTGCGAGTTTCGGCAAGGCACCGTTGGTACTGTGCTTGGCAAGCCTTGGCAATTTCTAGTGCTGTTGCCGGTAGAAAATCGGGGGCTGTTAACACTGTTTCCCCGTTGCGTCCGGGGATGAGTAGTCGAGCGGCTCCGCCCACCAATAGCACACGTTGTTCGGCGAGGGCGCTGTTGAGAATCACATCCGTGAGTTTCACCAGCAGCGCTTCCTGACCCTCTGGTGGGCGGACAGCGCTGATCAATAAATCCTGACCTTCGACCGCCTGCGCTAGCTGGTGTGAGTCTGATATATCGGCAACACAGTAGCTTGCTTCAGCAGGTAGCTTATTACGCTGACTTTCAGCTCTTACTACACCTGTGACGTGATGTCCCCGCGCTAACGCCTCACTCATAATGCGTGTTCCAACGTCACCTGCGGCACCGAGTATCGCGATTTTCATGATAGTTATTCCTTGGTTGAGTGGATCTTGATTGAGTAGATATTCAGTTAGTACGAGAAAGCTGTTTGGCTTTGCCAATGTTGAGCAGGAAAATACCTGTGCCAATTAAGACAATGCCTAGGAGTAGGCCCTCGGGAGCGGCTTCTCCTTGGAGGAAGATCGCAACAGGCACCCCCACCACAGCGCCGACGGAACCCAATAAACTCAGAAATACGGGGCCACCGCTTTTCTGGAGCAGAAACAGAAGAAAGAACTGGCCTGCGAACACTAGCGCTTGGAGTGCGATCAGCATGATGGGCAAGTGGTGTTGAGTTGGCACACGCAACGAAAAACCTGGTAGGAAGCCTATTCCTAGCAAGATTACAACGGCGGCAATCAACATGCCGGGGGCCAGAGCGCCGCTCGACACACCTGCCGGCCAGCGTAGGGTTCGGTAAATGTTGCCGATGGCTAAGAGGACTGGGCCAGCCAGGGCAACCAGGATCCACAGGTGATTGGCATCAGGTGACGATAGCTTATTGGCTGCTAAGGTGATGGCACCCAATAGCGCAGACATAACACCAGCCGCTCGCATAAATTGAAATTTTTCTATTTTCAATAACAGCGCACCAATGTAGGTGAGCAGCGGCGGTAGCGTTATGATCAAGGCAACGAACCCAGCCCCCACATGTGGGATAGCGGAGAAAAAGATCAAGTTAGAGCCAGCCACGCCAAGCAGTGCAGATACGGAATAGTATTCAACTGAACGCAAGCTAATAGGTGGTAAATGGCCCCGCAGTGCTGAGACGACCAACAGAATTAATGCCGCCCCAGTGATTGACCAAAACAGAAATGCGAGTGCAGATAGCTGCATCTCCCCGGCAAATTTAGCCAGATTTGTTGACAGGCCGAGTAGAGCGCCGCCTGACAGTAGGTAAATCAATGGTGCGAGCCAGCCCCTCTTTGATGGGTGTGTCGCAATTGTGTTTGATAATGTCATTAGTTATGCTCTCAATTAATGTCTTGATATCAAGATATATGCGGACTTTCTTGACGTCAAGATAAATGAGCTAAGCAATAATCAGGAGCGCACTACTTCTATGGATCGTGTGGATAGAAATCATGTGGATAGAGACCATTTGGATAGTGACCATGTGGATAGCATTCTTAATCAGTGGCGGCAGGAAAGGCCTGACCTTAATGTTGCACCCATGGCCACCCTTGGACGGATTAAGCGGCTGAGCCACTGCTTAAACCGTGAACTGGAAAAGACCTGGACAAAGTACGGGCTTAACGGTGCAAGCTTTGACGTTTTGGCAACCCTTCGCCGAGAAGGTCCCCCGTTTGCGTTATCGCCAGGGGGATTAATGGCTTCCACCATGGTGACCTCTGGCACTATGACTCACCGTATCAATCTGTTGGAAAAAGCTGGCTTGATTGAGCGGGTCAAGAACCCAGAGGATGGGCGCGGTTTTTTGATCTCTCTTTCACAGCGTGGCTTTGAATTGATTGATGAAGCGGTTACCGCTCATGTGGAAGCACAGGCGCAGTTGGTGAGTGCCCTCAGTGAAGAGCAGCTGGCGCAATTAGATGCCCTGCTGAAGCAGTTCTTAGCGGGGTTAGAGCAGTAGTGGTGTGCGTTATAGCCGTGTACACATCAATATTGTCGAGTATCCTAGCTAGGGCAGCACTGCCCAGGCTAAGCGCCCCCATTGAAGCGCTGACATATAAAAGGCGAGCCCAAATCATGTTTCGTGGGTGATTTTTAATGTTAACGGGGTTGAGTGTTTTTCGTGGGCTGAACAAGAGGAAGCCCGGTAAAAACGGGCTTCCCCTCGCATTAGACGCTAGCGCTCATCTTGGCTAACGCTGTTTATTCGAATCCCTCGAGTACCACTTTTCCAATCATACTCTCGGCCTCCAATTTTTCGTGAGCCTTACGCAGGTTAGTCGCATTGATCTTGCCCGCATTGACACCCAACGTACTCTTCAAGATACCCTGATCAACCAGCGCGGCGACTTCATTCAGCAGCTTTTGCTGGGCCACCATGTCTGTGGTCTTATACATGGAACGGGTAAACATGAACTCCCAGTGCAAGGAGAGACTTTTACTCTTTAGTGCACGTACATTCAGTGCTTCAGGATCGTCGATCAAGCCAAACTGACCTTGAGGCTTCAGTGCAGCAACGATCTCGTCAAGATGCTCTTCGGTGTGGTTAAGGCTGACAACATGGTCAACTTCTCCAACCTCTAATTCCTGCAGTTGCTTACTCAGCGATGCTTTATGATTGATAACATGATGCGCACCTAACTGTTCTAACCAGGCCTGACTTTCCGCCCGAGAGGCCGTGGCAATAACGGTCAGACTGGTTAGTTGGCTCGCCAGCTGAACCAGAATGGAGCCAACACCCCCAGCAGCACCGATAACCAGCAATTTCTCACCTGCGTGCTCCCGACCGGGCTTGATGTTCAGTCGGTCGAATAGCATTTCCCAAGCGGTAATGGCTGTCAGCGGCAACGCAGCGGCACTAGCGAAATCGAGAGAGCTGGGCTTGCGACCGACAATACGCTCGTCCACCAGCTGGTATTGAGCATTACTGCCCTGGCGGCTGAGATCCCCAGCATACCAAACAGCATCGCCGGGCTTGAAAGCGCTAACCTTCTCTCCCACAGATATCACAATACCTGCAGCGTCCCAGCCAAGAACCTTCCAGCTACCTTGGTCAGGCGCGACATTGGCGCGAATTTTGGTATCCACCGGGTTAACCGCCACGGCTTTCACTTCAACCAGTACATCGTGCCCGTTGGGTTCCGGTATCGGCAGTTCGATATCGCAGAGTGATGCCTCCTCCTGAATCCGCAGAGCCTGTTGGTAGCCGATTGCTTTCATTGTCTGTGCCATGCTGTACTCCAGTTTTATCTGAAAATTTTAAGTCGTCGAATAAGCGGGGTAGGTCGTATAGCCTTCGGCATCACCGCCGAAAAGGCTGTCACTTTGAAAGCTGGCCAAAGGCAAACAGTGATGTAGGCGCATAGGCAGGTCGGGGTTTGCGATAAACGGACGGCCGAATGCCACCAAGTCAGACAGCCCAGCATCGATCATTTGACTGGCTCGTTCCTTGTCATAGCGTCCAGCCACAATCAGCGTGCCCTGATACACTTGACGAAGCGCTAGTCGGAAATCGCTCGGTATCTCGGGGGCATCATCCCAGTCAGCTTCAACCAGATGGATATACCCGATACCCAGTTCCTGTAGCTGAGTTGCCGCGTGGAGAATGGTGGGGATGACATCCGGGCAGTTCATGCCACGCGCCGTAATAAACGGGGCCAGGCGCACGCCTACTTTTTCAGCACCCACTTCGTTTGCCACTGCTTCGGCAACCTCAATCAGAAAACGTACTCGGTTGTCACGACTGCCACCATAAGCGTCTGAGCGCGTATTCGAGGTGGTGCGTAGAAATTGATCAATCAGGTAGCCATTGGCGGCATGAATCTCAACACCATCAAAACCGGCTTCCATGGCGTTCCGAGCGGCCTGTCGATAGTCCTCTACCACGCCTTGAATCTCTTCGGCTTCCAGTGCGCGTGGCGTTGGGCAGGGCACCATGCCACCCGCACCGTTTTCATCTGCCATCCAGATTTTGGCGTCGGGGTTGATGGCCGAGGGTGCTACAGGCAAAGCCCCTTGATGAAAATCAGGGTGTGACATTCGCCCTACATGCCATAGCTGGAGGTATATAACCCCAGCCTCGGCATGAACCGCATCTGTCACTTTGCGCCAGCCGTCCACCTGCTCAGCACTATGGATACCGGGAGTGAAGCTATACCCCTGTCCTTGCTGGGAAATCTGCGACGCCTCCGTAATGATCAAACCAGCACTGGCGCGTTGCGCGTAATACCGAGCCATAAGTGAATTGGGGGTGTTGCCCGGCTGAGTACTGCGAGCACGTGTCATTGGGGCCATGACGATACGGTTATGCAGAGACTTTCCCGACAGCGAATATGAACTGAATAGCTTCATGAGTGACTCCTTTGATTAACTGGGTAGTGTTGATCGCATGCCATTGCCATCCACTAAGCTGACTCATCTACAGATAAGACAGCGGCATATCGGGATGGGAAAACCGTGCGACTCCACTGCTGTGCATCGCCATCAGTCGGGCCTAAAACTTGGCTAGCGACCGGTAATAGAAACGCCATTGCGAGATAAAGAGAGATATGGCGACTTCTGAACTAGCGGAATGCACTAAAAACACAAGCAGCTTATTTGACCTGGTCGGTTTGAAAAACTAGCCTTGTGAACAAATTCTTTCAAAAAAAATTTGAATATGCGCTCTATCCAGGATCTCAAGATTTTTATCGAAACCGCTCGTCAGGGAAGCCTTTCGGCCGCTGCCAGGCTGCTGGATCTATCACCCGCTGCGACAAGTGCAGCAGTAAAAAGGCTGGAAGCTGAACTCGGCGTGCCGCTGTTTATCCGGTCAACCCGTCACTTGCGCCTGACTCATCAGGGCGAGACCTTTCTTGGTCACTGTCAGCAGGCACTCCAACTACTGGATGATGGCTGCCAAGCTATACAGAAAGGTCAAACCGTTATTCAGGATGTGCTGCAACTATCCATGCCATCCGATATAGGTCGGAACTTACTACTCGGCTGGTTAGATGATTTTCTCGACCTATATCCGCAGATCGACCTGCGTATTCAACTATCCGACCGATTGGTTAATATATATCGCCAACTGGTTGATATCGCTTTACGTTACGGGGAATTGCCTGACTCCAGCTTGATCGCTGTGCCGCTTGTGCCAGACAACCGGCGCGTTCTCTGCGCCTCGCCTGACTATGTTCAACAGTTCGGCACGCCTCTTCGTCCTGAGGATTTAACGAAACATAACTGCCTCTGTTTTATGCTCGGTGAAGACGTGCATGGCCGCTGGCGTTTTTGGAAAAACGCTCAGGAAGTGTCAGTGAAAGTGAGGGGCAGCCGTGTCGCCGATGATGGTGAGGCAGTGCGGCGCTGGGCCCTGGCCGGCAAAGGAATCGCTTACAAGGCTCGTTTGGATGTTATTGAAGATTTGAGTAATGGGCGCCTGGTTCCTCTGTGCGAAGACTGGGAGACTGAACGCACGCCGTTCAATCTGATTTGTGCCGATCGGCGCCAGTTTAGTCCAGCGGTTCAGGCGCTGAGACAGTTTCTTTCGTCACGACTCGAGAAGCTTTCAGCCTGATTTCCTTTGTGTAATATGAGTTGTCATTTTTAATCGATACAGAGGGTTTGATGTCTGGTCAGAGTGGCTGTGAGTTTCAAGAGACGTCGGAACAACGCCCGGTGGTCGCAACCATCGCCGTTCTATTAAAAAATGATAAAGTACTCTTAGTGCGTCGCTCTAACCCACCTGATGCTGGTCGGTGGGGCTTTCCAGGTGGAAAAATTGAGCGAGGCGAAACCATAGAAGAAGCTGCGCTGAGAGAGCTTTACGAGGAAACAAATGTTATCGCCAACGTGCATAGAGTGTTCAATGCTGTTGACGTATTAGACTTCAATAAACGTGGTGAGCTTGAATATCATTTTGTGCTTGTGGCTGTACTCTGTGTATGGGTCTCAGGTGAGCCCTTCGCGGGTGATGATGCACTAGATGCCTGCTTCTTTAATCTGGATGATGTAAATGAAAAAAATCTGGCGCTTAGCTTAGATGTTGAAAAAGTGGCAAGACAAGCTCTGGCTGTATATGAAAATGAGCTAGTTGAGTAAGGTTGGTTTTAACTTCCAATCTCTTCTAAGGAAGATATTTTGGAATCGCCGTTTAGTGCATTGATACCTAAGGAGTAGGGTGGCTTTATGGATAATGAGTATGGATCTCTAGCCTCCTGGGTTTACCATGTGGACAAACCCATTGGCCGAACGTTTGGAGATATTGAGTTTTATTTGTCACGCCTCAAGGACACTAACGGGCCAATTTTAGAGCCTGCGGTTGGTAATGGAAGGTTTCTTATACCACTGCTTGAGGCTGGTCATGTTGTCCATGGCTTTGATGCCTCTCCTCATATGTTGGAGATCTGCAAGAAGGAGCTTTCTAAAAGGAATTTAACCGATAATGTCAGCAAGCAAAATTTTGAAGACTTTGTCTACAAGGAGACGTTTGCTGCTGTAGTAATGCCTGCAGGGTCTATTCAGTTAATTAAGTCGCCTGTTGCATGCTTAGACTTTCTTAAGCGCTTAAAAGCCTGCTTGTCAGAGTCGGGTAAAATTATTGTAGATATAGACTCATTGGCTTTTATGCTTGATTCTGGGCCTGAAGCGCGCATGTGGAATTTAGGCGCGGATATGCTGACCTTAACAGAATCAAGGGTGAGGACCAGCTATTTACATCAGACCACAGCTTCTCAATTGAGGTATGAACACTGGCGTGCAGGAAGTTTAGTCTCTTCAGAGTTGGAGATTTTTTCTCTGCGCTTTTGGGGTATTTTTGAATTCAGAAGTTTGTTGCATGAAGCCGGGTTTAAAAATGTTTCTATTACGTTGGACTATAAGCATCCGTTTTCAATCAGTGATAGCGATGTGGAATCACCTAGCGCAATTACTTTTGAAGCCTCATTATAAATAGCTAAGCGGGCCTGGAAGTGTCTCTCAAGATTGCAGTGTCTCGATAGGTAATGAATGCAACACCGACCAAATAGGGTAGGTGTTGCATGCAGGATTTGTCGACCCAGCTATGAGCGTATAGCAATAATTAAGTGATCTCTACGGCTGTGCCAGCCACTACGATTCCTCCTTGTTCAGGTACTTCGACCTGCAGCAGGCTTAAGCGTCCCATTGCTTCCCCTTGCCTGATAAGAAACTTCCCTGGTGCATCAATCAACTTGGCATCTCGCAGATACCCACCTAGCGCTGCAGCTGCAGCGCCGGTGGCAGGATCTTCCACGACGCCGCCTATTGGGAAAGGATTCCGAGAATGAAACAGGCCGTTATGCTCTCGAAAGACTAGCTGCAGCGTGGTTAACTCTTCTCGTAACATTAAAGCCTTCAGTTTTTCAAAATCGTAATCAAGCTGGTTCAATCGAGACTGTGAGTTGACCGCCAAAATAAGGTGCCACACGCCACCGTAGGCGAGGGCTGGGGGGATCGCTAGATCCAGCTCATCAGATGACCATTGCAGTAGCGCTAACACATCATCGACCAACGCTGTAGGGGCAGGTTTATGAGAGGGGACTACCGAGGTTAGTGCTGCTTGAATCTGACCATCGACCGAGCGAACCTCCACAGGTATTCGGCCAACGGCGGTATCCAGCTGGTAGGTGCCGGTACCACTTAAGCGCCCTAGCATGACGGCGCTAGCAATCGTGGCATGACCACAAAAGTTGATCTCTGTCAGTGGGCTATAGTAACGAATGGTTCTGATGTTTCCGCTAGCTGGGGCGATAAACGCGGTTTCCGAGTAACCCACCTCTGCGGCCATACTCTGCATTGTCTTAGTATCCGGCAACTCATCACCTATCCAAACACCGGCAGGGTTGCCTTTGCTAGGGTCGGTTGAAAACGCGGTTAGGTGGTATAGAGGTTTACTCACGATGTTCTGCTCCGGAAGGAATTATGTTAGAGAGAACATCATTGTGACCTTAAAAAAAATAATGGAAACTGCATTATTGTCATCCATAGGGTTACTAAATTTTAGCCATGAGCGGAGTCCCTTTTCCACCTTTAAACACGCTTCGCGCCTTTGAAGCCGCCGCACGGTTAGGTAGCTTCGCGTCTGCTGCGCAGGAACTGAACTTGACTCCCGCCGCCGTCAGCCACCGTATTAAAGAGCTAGAAGGAAGGCTCGATATATCGCTATTTGTGCGCCTACCACGTGGCGTACTTTTGACGGAGTCTGGTCGTCGCTACTATGGGCGTTTAGCTAATGTCTTCACCCAAATCGAACAGGCAACTAAAGAACTGAGGCAACAAGGGGTGGACGGTCCGCTGACACTATCTGCCCCTCACTCTTTTATTCACTACTGGCTGATTCCACGGCTAGGTAACTTAAAAGCTCTTTATCCTGGGCTGGAGCTAACGTTACGTGGTGAAAGTGAGCTATTGAGTTTCCGCGATAATCAAGCTGATATCGGAATTCGCTTTGGCACAGGAGACTATCCAAACCTTCATGCTGAACACCTGATGGGCGATGCCGTGACGATACTTGCTCCTTCATCATTAATTAGCAGCCTCCAGGATACGCGTCCTGAGAGCCTGTTACGTTCGCAGCTTTTATTGGAAGACAGTAGTGTTCACCCAACAGAGCCCTGGAATACTTGGCAACCTTGGTTGCGTGAAGTAGGCGTTGAGTTACATTCATTGCTACAGAAATTACAGTTCTCTGATAGCGGCTTAACCTTAACCGCCTGCGTTAGTGGGCTTGGTCTTTGTATTGGTCGACACTCCATTGCCAGTCAGCTTCTTTTGGATCGAAAAATCCAAGCGATTATGCCTTGGCGTAGTCATGAGTTTGCTTACTACCTAGTGTCACATCCGGCTGAAATTGACAATCCACGTGTTATGGCATTTAAGCACTGGTTAATTGAAGAAATTAAAAACTTTCAAATACCTTGCGGGAATGGACCTGCTTCCGAGTTAGTGAAACCGTCACGGTGAGTTCTCATATCCAGTGCGGCGCTAGACGCTTTGCTGACCAACTCCCTCCGCTATTGCCTGCATAAACGCGCGGACTCTAGCTACATGCCGTAAGTCTGGGTGAGTAAGTAGCCATAGTGGAGTGGTCAGCGCTTCAATGGGAGCGCTTAGCTTGAGGAGTGCTTCATCGGCATCAGCGAGGTAGCAGGGCAGTACTGCAATTCCCGCCCCGTGGCGGACAGCGGATTGCATACCGAGCATGCTGTCTAGCTTGTAGGCGGCACGTTTATCCATCATCCACTTTTCAAGTGCCGTGTCGCCTAGCTGAACATCCGGGCCTATCCAGGCTTCTTGTTGTAGTGACACTGGGTCTAGCGGCAGTGGGGTGTTTAGAAGGAGAGGGGCGTTTTGCCAAAGCGCCTTTTGTCCATAAATCGCCAGGCTGATATCGCTTAGCTTGCGGCCTACAAGGGTTTCCGGTGGTTGACGGGTAGGGCGAATAGCAATATCGGCCTCACGCCGCGATAAGCTTTGGCGCTGGTTGGAGATGACCACTTCCAACGTGATATCTGGATAGCGCTGGCGAAAACTTGCCAGTAGCGGTGACAATAACCCCGCGAAAAGTGTGTCGGTAGTGGTTATTCGCAAGCTGCCAGAAAGGGTTAAGTCCTGCCCGATTATCCGGCGCTCGGCGCCGTTGACCTCACTCTGTACGCGTCTGGCAGAAGCCGCCAGATCATCTCCCGATAAGGTGGGGATATAACCGGTGCGGCTGCGCTCAAAAAGAGTCACTTTCAGCCGTCGCTCCATTTCGTTTAAGCGTCTGAAAACGGTGGCATGACTGATACGCAGCGCTCGGCTGGCGCCGGATAGCGATCCCGTTTCGGCAATCGCTAGCACAATTTGTAGGTCGTCCCATCTTATTTGCTGTTCATTCATGCAAATCTGTCTCTTATTTTTGGCCAATGTTTTGTCTTATATGAACAGGCTAGTCTGTCATCGAACCAATCAACAGGGGAGATGCAGTATGAATGTATTGATTGTCTTGGCCCATCCTGAACGCCAGTCGTTTAATGGCGGCTTAGTGGATATTGCGCTAAAACAGCTAGTCGATGCTGGGCACTCCATCGAAGTGGATGATCTCTATGCCGAGCGGTTTGATCCAGTGGAGCGTACTGAGCTCTATCCGCAAAAAGCGGTGGATGCGGACTATTTTTATCCTCTTAACGAGCAACGTGCTCACTACGAACAAAACACCTTGGCGCAGGATGTTCAGAGGGAACTGGCCCGGCTGGAGTGGGCAGATGTGGTGATATTCCAATTCCCTTTATGGTGGCACGCTCAGCCCGCCATTCTGAAAGGTTGGTTTGATCGTGTGCTGGTATATGGTGGACGCTATACAAGCCGCATGCGTTACGACCACGGCTACTATCGTGGCAAGCGAGCAATGCTATCGGTAACCACCGGTTCACCAGAAAAGGCGTTTCAACCCTTTGGCCGCGCTGGCAATATGGTTCATTGGCTATGGCCTATTCATTCATCGTTGTACTACGTTGGCTTTGAGGTGTTGGCTCCCCAGGTTAGCTATGGCATCCAGGGAGGCGGCATTCGCTATCAAGAGGAGACCGAGATCACTGGTCACTTGGAGGCATGTAAAGGAGCTTGGGCTTCCCGGGTTGTGAATTTGGATGCCGAGCCACCCATTCCCTTTACGGGCTGGAATGATTGGGACGCGGATGGTGTTTTAAGCCAAACAGCGCCGCTGCGCTGGCGACTTAATTGATCTCGCTATTAACGAGCGTCGCCGTCTGTGGCGATCAATTCACCGCAGCGGATATCGTGCTCAGCAGCTACCTATGTGGGGGATAATGCAGAAAAATATTCCGCCCAAAGAGATATTCAAAGAATACATAGAACGCACCGAAAGCAGGCCTGCCGCTAAACGCGCGAATGAAATAGATGACGCGTTGGCGCAAAAAATGGAGCCTGTTTCATTCTAACGATCTATGTTACTGCCCTGGCCGGTGATGTTGGTGGGCTGGGGCTTTAGCGTATAGGTGACAGTTGATAGCGTGCATTCCAGATCATTTGACTCACCGCTGCTTGAAATCTAACTCTCTATTGCTCTATTCATGAATGCTGTGAAGTTCTGGGGTAGGCTGCACCTATATTTGTATTATCAAAGGCCTTACACCCAATGAGTACCCCGAGTCACCACTTTTCAGATGCTGAGAAGCGCGGGTTATACCGTGCCATTTATGAACGGCGCGATGTCCGTTCACAGTTTTTACCCGATCCGATTGCTCCCGAGATTCTGGCCAAGCTTTTAAAGGCAGCCCACCACGCTCCCTCGGTAGGCTTTATGCAGCCCTGGGATTTCATTGTGATCGAAAGCCGCGAGGTGAGAGCGGCGATAGTGGCGATGTTCGAGCGAGAAAACCAAAAAGCCGCTGAGCGGTTTGAGGGTGAACGCAAGCAGCGCTACCAGGGTTTGAAACTACAAGGCATTTTAGAAAGCCCGATTAACCTCTGCATTACTTGTGATCGCAGCCGGGGAGGCCCCCATGTGCTAGGGCGCAATAGCATTGTGGATACCGACCTATTTAGCACGTGCTTAGCCGTGCAAAACCTCTGGCTGGCAGCGCGGGCAGAGGGCATTGGCGTTGGCTGGGTGAGTATTCTCGATCAAGATCAACTGAGCACGGCGTTGAAGTTGCCTGAACATGTTTATCCATTAGCTTATCTTTGCCTTGGCTACGTCAGCGAGTTTTTAGATCAGCCCGAGCTGGAAGCAAAAGGGTGGCGCTCTCGGCTTTCATTAACTGAATTGGTGCACTGTGATGGCTGGGGCGGTTCGTTGGCAGAAAGCCCACTTCTAACTGCTTTAGAGTAATCGAGGCTCAGGGAAAGGAGCGAAACACTCATGTTGAATCGGAAGGCCCGTTCACCTCGGCACGGAAAAGGCACTGTGGGGCGCTCACTGGTAATAACGCTGACATTTTTTGCGCTGCTGGCCGCCGCGGTCATGATTGAAAAGTTGCCTATATGGTTACTATGCGCTTATCTAGCGGTCAGCGTGGTGATGTGTTTTACCTATGCGTTAGATAAATCCGCTGCGCAAAAAAACGCGCAGCGGATTTCCGAAAATACCTTACATGTGCTGTCACTATTAGGCGGCTGGCCTGGGGCTATTGTTGCGCAGCAATGGCTTCGCCACAAAACACAAAAGCGCGCTTTCAGACGTGTGTTCTGGGTAACGGTGCTGATCAATCTAACAGCGCTAGTTAGCTGGGCATGGGTATAGTTTGTGAATGACTTATTCTGTTAACGTTTATCACCTACGCTGATAGCAGACTGCTTTTTACGCACCGATGAAGGCAACGCAATGAGCCATGCACTAACCGGGCATAACCGCCCACAGCAAGTGATCGAGGCAATTCAACAGGTGAATGCGCCGCTTAATGCAGCGCACCGCCAAGCGAAGTACGCCAAAATGGCCGTGTCTCCTTACCGATTCTTTCGTGGAACTAATCACTTGTATTGGCAAGACGTTTGGCACGACTGGCGCTTTGCGTTATTTGGTGGATGGCCTAATACCCAAACGTGGCTGCAGGGCGATGCACACGTTTATAACTTTGGCGCTTATGGTCACCATGATGACCAAGTGCGCTACGGTATGGATGACTTCGATGACGCGTTGATCGGTGACTATCAATACGATGTATGGCGGCTGGCGATCAGTGTGGTACTGGATAGCCGTGAAAACGCCGCGTTAAGTTCTAAAGCGACGGCTAAAGCGCTGAAAAAGCTGTTAGAGGGGTATATCCATACGCTAGCTGTTTATAGCCAAGAAACGTATGAAAAAGATACGCTGGCTAAAGAGCAGCCCATTGAGGCGGTGACTCTGGATAGCGCCAAGGGCCCGCTGAAGGCCTTCATGGGCAACGTCGCTGATAAGCAGAGTCGGGCGCGTATGCTGGAAAAATGGACAACCCTCGATAGTCAGAAAGGGCGCATGTTCGCTGAGCGCTCTGGGAAGCTTGCGAACTTACCAGCTGATGTCGCTAGCCAGCTGCGTCGTTTGATTGAGCAAGAGTATCAACAGACGTTACAGCACCCGATCAAAGAGAGTGACCCAAAACACTTTCGTGTCAAAGACACCGTTCGCCGTCTTGATGCCGGAACGGGGTCGTTAGGTTTAGAGCGATATTACGTTTTGATTGAGGGTGGTGCGGACCATGAGCACGACGACGTTATATTAGATGTTAAAGAGCAGGTAACGCCAGAAGCTTATGGCTTAATGAATAAAGCCCAGCAACAGGCGTGGCGAAAGCTATTTCCTAATGAAGGCATTCGCCATGCGGCGGCATTTCATGCCATTGCAGAACACCCCGATGCCTATTTGGGTTGGCTGACCATGAATGGAAAAGTTTTTTCGGTTCGGGAGCGCTCTCCGTTTAAAAAAGATGTGCCTACTCACAAGCTTTCAGGGGGTAAGTCTTATCGGAAATTGGCGCGCCAATGGGGTGAAATTCTCGCGCGTGAGCATTTGCGCGGTGCTCAGGCGCTTCACCGTGGTCATTCAGCACCATTTGCCAACGCGGTATGCCAACGTTTAGAAGGTCGCGAAGCGCAGTTTATTGAGGTAGTGACGACCCTGGCAATTGCCTATGCCGACTGCGTATCTCAAGACTATAAGGTGTTCGTGGAGCACTTTTTGAAGGCAGATTCTGCTTAACAAGCTGGGCCATTAACGTTCATAGTGTTTGCTGCTTACCGAATAAAAAGCCTTTATCCTCAAGAGAGTCCTCCCAAACAACGCAGCGGTTTCGCCCGCTGTGTTTTGCTTGATAGAGTGCCTCGTCGGCAAGTCGTAGCAATGTCTTGGGGTCTTGGGTGTGATCAGGGTAAGTGGCCACCCCGCAGGAAAGCGTGATCTGCCGAAGCGGTATACCCTGATGAGCAAATACCGTGTGCGAGATGGACGTCAGCAGTGCTTTTGCTCTGGATTCGGCAACAGTTCGCGATGTGGCAGGCAGCAAGGCAACAAACTCCTCGCCACCAAAACGACAGATGACGTCGAGATCGCGTAGATGCTGTCGCAGCAACTGTGCAATTTCCACCAGAACGGCGTCTCCTGCATCATGACCAAAATCGTCGTTGATCTGTTTGAAATAGTCCACATCCAGCATAAGTACAGAGAGTTGGCTGGTAGGCTGCCCTGCTCGCTGACATTGGTGTTCAAATGCTGAGTCGAAGTGACGACGATTATGCAGGCCCGTCAATGGATCTTTGCGGGATAGGCTATCTAACTCCTGAACGAGTCGGTCAAGGTCAGCGGTGCGGGACGCTACCTGTTGCTCAAGAGTTTCATTGGCAAGGGCGAGTTGTTGTTGAGTATGGCGATAGTGCCACAGGAAAATAGCAGCGTTTGCGACTGCGAATGCTAATGTGCCATAGCTTAATGGCACACTGCGCCAGGCTATAAAACCATGGGCAACGGCCATGTCGGCTAACAGCAGTGGGGCGAAGAAAGTAAAACTCACCACTAGTAGCCGCTGTTCCACCTTTAGCCATTGAAAGCGCATAAGTGCTAGCAACAACATGACAGGGAGCGAGATGGCTAGCATGACATCAAAGATAGGAAACGTTAGCGAAAGGCTGATTACGTCCAACAGAACCAAGCCCATGGCGAAAACGAGGCATAGCAGATGGGTAATCCATAGCCGCGTGATCCAGCGTTTTGCCGTGCCTTTCAGCCAGTCGCTGAGCAATAAGCCTAATGCCACTGGCAGTGTGTAGTAGCTGCCTGCTCGCAACATGTCCCAACCCAGAGCGCAACCGGAAATTAGCTGGCGAGCAGGGGTTTCAGCAAGCAACATCAACCCTGACGAATAGGCAAATAGAGCAATGGCACCAAAGCCTTGGCGTTGCGGCCCGATCAACGCGAAAATAGTTGCCAGAATTGCTAGTACCAACACCAGTGCACTCACGCCAAGATCTTGTGCAGAGTCGTGAATAACCTGATTGAGTACATCACTGCGTTCCATGACTTGCACTTGGCCCCATAGACCAATGCTGGTGTAGTCAGAGTAGAAGCGAAAAGTGAGTTGTTGCCCGGCAGCATTGTCGGGTAAATCGATCATATGCCAGGGCCAACCAGCAAAACTCCCCTTACCCTGAGCGTCAAACTCGCCGTATTGATAAATAAGTTTGTCACCTAGATAAACCTGTCCGATAAGGTTCATGCTAGTGATAAAGAGAACAGGGTCATTCCAGTCTCCGGCGGGCAGCGTCGTGCGTAACCAGAGATGTTCGTGCCCCTCGCGGCCAGGCGGGTTAAATGGAGAAGCAGTCGCCTGCCACTCGCTTGCGTTGCTGTGTAGCCATAGAAAGCGGTTATTTGAATCCTGCGGAGAATCGCCCCAACGATACTCCCAACTTGGCAGGGGTTGTGGTGGGTAAGCTGCGCAAAGCCCACTTGGAAGCATCACAAGCGTGGTCAGCATTAGGAGCAGCTGAGGGTAATGACGTATGGCAAGCCAACGAGGCAGCATGATGAACGTCTAATCTCCTGATTATGATCCTTCTTCTAGTAAGAACATCAGCCAAAGCCTGCAATTGACTGAAGCGCACATGAGGTAAGCAACAAAGATTCTTCCCAGTTTAACTAAAAATATGCCGAAGGCGATGGTAGTTTCGTCAACGTTACTAAATGTTGCTAGAGAGTGACAGAGGGGGGCTGAGCCTTTGTTGGCCCAGCCTTGCTAGGTTTTGCGTCGCTGATAGAAATAGCTGATAGAAGTTATTGGTAGAAATAGTAGCTAGCGCAGTATGAGTAAAAACATACTTTTTAAGTGGATGCGGCGCCGCCGACGATGCCGCTGCGTAAGCTGCTCTCGCTACGGCTGCGATTTTTGAGATGGTTGGCGACAGTATCTTCAGGTGAGCCTGCCATTTCACGGAACATGCCCATTGACCCCAATAGAGCAGAAGACTCGTAAGGCACGAATACCCGCTCACCCTCTTTCGCCATGTGGGGCAGCCCTTTGATATAGCTTTGGCCTAGTAGATAGCCCACTACGGTGCGCTTATTCTCTTCGCTATCGCCGATGGCGCTAAGCACGAGTTTGATGGATTCTTGCTCACCCTGAGCGCGTAAAATCGCCGACTCTTTATCACCCTGAGCGTTAAGAATGGCCGACTCACGCTGTCCTTGAGCCATTGCAATGGCTGCAGACTTTTCACCTTCTGCTTCTGTCACTGTCGCGCGGCGTTTGCGTTCCGCGGCCATCTGCAGGCGCATCGCAGACTCTACCTCTTCTGGCATGGCGATATCCTGCACCTCTACTCGGGAGATTTTGACACCCCATTTTGAAGCGGGCTCTTCCATTGCTGCCTGGATTTCATTGTTAACTTCGGCACGCGACTCAAACAGTTTATCTAGCTCCATCTTACCGACCACCGAGCGAAGCGTGGTTTTGGCCAGCACCTCGACAGCTTGGCTCATATTCTCTACTTCATAGACAGCTCGTTTAGGATCGATAATTTGATAATAAAGCGCGCCATTGATTCTCACCGTGACGTTATCCGTAGTGACGACCGGCTGGCCAGGAAAGTCCATGACTGTTTCACGACGGTCAATGCGGACTTCATCGCTGGTAATCGCGGTGTAATCCTCGCCCATTTTGCGGTAGCGCAGCATTGTGATCGCGCGTGGCTGCTCAATAAACGGAATGATGATATTGATGCCGCTTTCAAGTACGCGATGAAAGGAGCCCAGTCGTTCAATCACCATCACTTCTGACTGGCGAACAATAACCAATCCTTTCGAGATAATGAGCACGCCAATAACGACAATAATCAAGCTGATGAGCAGGCCAGGACTAATTGATAAATCCATGAGGTTATTCATGTTTATGGCTCCTTGCGTGGGGAAGATGCATCCTAGTGGTTGGTATTTTCTGGAGGTGTCAGCGTCACTACGGCCGTGGTACCTTCAAAGTGCTTAAAGATAACTCGGGTGCCAGGCGGTAAGTCGGTATCACCGCTCTCAATAACACGCAAACGGTAGAAATCACCGTTCACTTTAATGCCGGTTACGTTGTCAAAGTCGCGAACCAGTGTTTTGTAATGGTTACCTTTTTCGACACCTGTGCCGGTTGTGCCGTAGGCAACGCCTCTTGGTGAAAAGCGCGGACGAATAACCATAATGCCTAAAGGCACTAAGACACCCGCGAAAATTCCCATACTAAGTAACTGCCACGGCAGTGATAATCCCAGTGCTGTGACCGCCGCGGTGAGCGCCGCAGCAACTCCCAGTGCAAGCAGTAACATTGCGCCAGACGTCAATTCTGCGAGACTCAGCAGCAGAGCAATCACCAGCCAAGTATAAGCAGGGTTCCAGTCCATGTGTGCTCCTTGCAGTCTATGGATGAAGCTGTTCACTAGCGTAACCTACTCGGCGTATATTGGCCTGTGTACTGCGTAACAGCCACTGTTTAGTGGCCTCATCCTCTTGTTGATGACCTGAATACGCAGTGGAGTGCTATCCTACTTGCCTTACTGAGCATGTCTCTAAGGAGAGTCGTGTGTCGGGTGTGATTTATTGGTTAGATATGGCGGGTGTCATCGTATTCGCCTTGTCAGGGGTGATTTTAGCCTGTCGTTCGCGAATGGATCCCTTCGGTATGCTGGTATTGGCGGCGGTGACCGGTATTGGCGGCGGCACACTCAGAGAGCTGGTGTTGGGCGTTCGCCCGGTATTCTGGGTAACTGATCCGACCTATTTGTGGGTGATATTAGCCACAGTCGGCGTGTCTTTGGTGGGGTTTCACTATATTCATCGCCTTTCTCGGGGCTTTTTGCCTGTCGCTGATGCGTTTGGGCTGGCGCTATTTACTGTCATTGGCACCCATGAAGCACTGTTGCTGGGCACATCAGGCGTTGTGGCGGTGTTAATGGGCATGATGACCGGCGTGGCGGGGGGCATGATCCGTGATGTGTTAGCCCAGCGGGTGCCGATGGTGCTCCGTGAGGAGATCTACGCCACGGCAGCCTTGGCGGGGGGGATTGTGTATGTGGCGCTCGATGCATTACAGGCGCCGCTCACCGTTGCGATTGCCGCTGCATTAACGGCGACACTCGGGTTGCGCCTAGCGGCTATTCACTGGCACCTGGCGCTACCGGTATTTGCCTGGGTTACGCTGCCACCGAAAACGCAAGATGAGGCCTCGGCACCGCTATCGACCCCTCAGAAAGCCAAAGAGCGGGTGCGCATGATCCGGCGAGAGCGTAAAAAACGTTAGCTGAGCAGACTTCCTATGGCGATGTCGCGAAAGGAAGGCGTATTCGCCTCTGTTTGTTTCTTTTTTCTTGTCTTTCAAAACGCATTTGCTTCTCGCCAGCGATCAAACCAGCGTCTTGGTTGCAGTACCTTTAATGAGGGTTCGCTGTCGATCAGTTCTACACCTATCCCTAGTGCACCAAGGTGTGCATAGAGCGCACCATTGGCGCTTTTTTCAGCCAAAGTGACATCGGAAAGCAGCAAAAGGGGGCCGCCGCTAAGCGTGAGATCATGTAGGCGTATGCGTTCGCCATTGATCTGCAGCTGCGCGCTACCGTTAATTTCATGCACGTTTAATAACCGTCCCAGCCAATCACTTTGTCTGGCGCGGGCAAGAAAGAGTCGCGCCAATAGCCCTGTATCGCGCATGCCAAGGCGCAGTTGGCTGGTTAAACTGATTGGATCTCCCCACTCAAGCTGTGCTTCTTCCATTGTGAGCTGGACCCACCAGCCAGCATCCTGTGTGCCTTCCGAGCTTTGCCGGAAGACGTTTTCAAGACGCAGAAACGAGTCATTTGCGTTGAAGTGGCGTGTTTCTAAATCACCTTCGGTGAGCTGCAGATGTAACTCAACATCGCCCTTAAGCTGTTGATCAAGTAGTGCTAGTTCTGCACCAAATGCGCGTAGTGTCATGTTTCCCTGGGCGGTAAGTCCATCCAATAACCATTCGCTGGTTAGGCTGGCTTGGCCGCCCAATAAGGTAACCCCGGCATTTTCAGGCAGGTAACGGTTATAGCGGGTGAAGTCTGGCACTTCCGTAATAGGCAGTGCGATGCGAGTAGTGAAGAAATCGGGCTCTGGTGACTCTAGCACGTCACTAAAACGTTCAGTTTCGGTCGTGAGGGCAAAGTGGCGGCCTTCCAAATGGGGACGGTCATCACCCTGGCGCATAAGTTCAAAGTGTGGAATGCCTAACGAAAGCTGGGCCTGCTCAGATGTGTCGAGTTGGGCGGTGAGCTCGCCGCGCCCAGTGGCAAGGTAATCTAAAAAGGCCACCTCAAGCTGATCGGCATTCACACGTAGGCGGGTGGGGGCAAGTAATCGGTCATTACCAAAAGCCCCCTGAGCGAACAGTTGGCCATTGCCCGCAACTGCCAAGCCATGGGCGTCGGGTAAAAAAATATTTAAGAATCCGAGTCGCTGAACGCTACCTTCGAGTGAAAACTCGCCACTGAGCGGCTTATTCTCATTAGCATTACTGTCGCTGCGCTGAAAGCGACCGTCATTGAGCACTAAAATACTCTCTAATCGCTCGCTGGTAGACTGTGTATCCGCCACTTGCCAGCTTAGACGTGAGCCGCTGATATCAAGCCTTGTGCCATCAAGAGCGGCTTGGCGAATGGCTAACCTAAGCTGTGCGTCGCTTTCCAGTACGCCGTTCTGTTCGGTGTGTTGCCAGCGGGTGGCTAATCGCTCTCCTGCTAACAATATCTCGCCGTTTACCCTTTGGGTGGTGAAATCGAGCTGCCCACGGCTAGTCGCTTGGCCGCTAAGCAATTGCAATGGGGCAGGGTCGGGCAGGGCGGCTTTAAGATAGGCTTGTAACACACTAATGTCGGGTAACCGAGCGGACTGCCAAGTTAGCCGGGCAGTAGCGTTTTCTCGCGCTAGCTCTGGGTTCAGTGGGCTTAGTGCAGTTAACGTGATGGCCGCGTCCGCCATCAACGTTCGCTGATGGTGGCTAAGGGTGGCGTCGGTGAAGGTGAGTGTCGCATCTATCGTCTCTTCGCTCGACAGTTGTGCGGCTAATGAACCACTTCCTTGAGCCGTGAAATTAACTAAATTTGCCGCAAGTGTTGGTGCTTGAATCGTTAAGAAGGCGTCATGTGGCTTGGCGTCACTTAGCGTCACGCTGGCTTCAATTTGGCCGTTACCCTCAAGCCGAACCCCTTGGCCGTCAAAGGTGTGTGCCAGGTAGCTATCAAGCATGTCCAGGCGAGTGACGTCGCCCTGTAGCGCCAGCGAGGCGCCAGTGGGCAGGTCTAACTGGTCGAGGCGCTGATTGGGCATGCTGGTTGATAGGTGAAGCTGCGTATTGGTGGCATAAGGGTGAATATCCGCCAAGACGACATCGACGAGCTGCGTTGAAAAGTTGAGCTTGTTGTCTTCTACCGCCAAGCGCACAGCGCCTTCACCAACGGCGGTGTGGAGCGGAAGTGGTGTTTCTGCAACCAACCAACGCAGGTCGTCTGTTTCGCGGGGTTGCAGGCGCTGCTCGTTTACCGCTAAGCGCAATTCAGGTGCATTTAAGGTTAGCTCGCTGCCATGCTGTAGTTCGCCATTGTATAGGTTCAATTCACCCGTTAAGTTGCCGTGGCCATCAAGTGTTAGCCAGGGAAGCGCTTCTAGGTAGGGCATAAACACGTCCCAGGCATCTGCCTGCGCCGCGATGCTCAGTTGTGCAGACAGGGCGCTGAGCAGCTCAGTGGTGAGCTCTTCGCGGGGAATTTGCGCGGTATTCACACTGTCTAGGGAGGCGTCTGCGCGTAACTGGATATTTTGTACTAACGAGGCTTGGTCGCTAAGGCGTATCAGGTGGCCTTGGCTGACATCCAACGACACGTTAGGAACGGCTAATGCAGCGCGACTTAGCTGGGTATCAGCCACTTGCAGCTGGCCTTGTGCCTCGAGAGCAATATCGCCTATGGTTAAGCGGCGAAGCCCGTTGGCATTAAGTGCCTGTATGTGTAGTTCACCGCGCAGAAGAGCTAGTAGCGACAGCGAAAGCGTTGCACGTTGGGCTTCAACGGAAATCGGTAAGCTGTCGTCTTCCCGTGCCAAGTAAAGGTTCTCTACTTCCCAGCGCCCTGGATGCAGACTGTTTGCATTCGTCCAGCGCACTTCGACTCCCTCGATCTGAGACAGCCGTTTGGGTAGCCATTGACTATTTAGCAGCCAACTACTGCCAAATACCCATACTAATGTCGCGATTAATGCGCTTAATAGCGTGATTATCAGGATACGGGGGAGACGTTTTGACCTAAGGTTCTCTTTCGGCATACGGGCTTCCTTGCAGATGACTCCTGTCGGCGCGTGTTTTATGGCATTATGCGCGTCGTGGGGCCGTAATGGGTTTTCGATTTCAACGCTAGGCAGGCAGCAAAGCCATGTTCAAGGATTTTTACGCGCAGCGCGGAGAGTATGTTGTGATCTCTGCTGAGCAGGCCAGCCGTTTCGCCAAGGGCGTGGCCGGCGACTACAACCCGATTCATAATCCAGATGCGCGCCGTTTTTGCGTACCTGGAGACCTGCTCTTTACACTGGTGCTGGTGAAGTTTGGGTTGTCGCGACAAATGGAATTTCGCTTCACCAATATGGTGGGAGCTGACACTCCTCTCAAGTTTAGTGAAGAAGCGAATGGTGATCTACTTGTCTGCGATGAAGGTGGCAAGTGCTATCTACAGGTGACGCGTAGCGGAGAAGTTACTCACGATGAAGCGGCGGTTGAGGCGTTTGCCCGCTGCTATGTGGCGTTTTCAGGTAAGAATTTTCCTCACTATTTGAAGCCTTTAATGGAGCAGCATGGGGTAATGTTTAACCCTAAGCGACCCTTGGTTATATACGACAGCATGGGGTTTTCCTTAGAGCGTCTAGACGGTTTCTCGCCGAACTTAGCCCTAACGAGCTCCTCGCTAGAGGTTCAAGGTAAACGTGCTGATGCCTTGCTTGAGTTCTCGATTGAGTCTGCTGGAGAAGCAGTTGGGGTAGGCTCGAAAAAATTAGTGGTCAGCGGCTTATGTGAGTACAACGCAACTGAGATGGCAGCGATTGTTGATGAATTCTACCGCTTAAAGGCGGCTTACGAGGCGGCGTAGGTAGTGTCGTTGCGTTAGCGTAATGGCGGGTGCCATTAACGCTAACGCTAAGGTATTCTCAAAGCCTATCAATTAAAAAAATGCGCGAAGCGCGCTCGACGCTTCCGCTGGATACAAGAGGCTTTGCATGAATCGCATCAAAACGCTTACGCTTGCCTGCGCAGCAGTTACGCTCGCCGTTTCAGCCATGAGTGCTCAGGCGCGGGACTTTCGTCTCGGTCTTATCACGCCAGCACAGCATCTATGGTCTACCGAGGCAGAAGCCTTTGCCCAAACACTTAACGAACGCTCTGGTGGCGAGCATAGCGTTAGTGTCTTTCCAGCTCAGCAGCTAGGCAATGAAGCGCAAATGGTTCAGCAGCTTCAAACCGGCGCGTTAGATATGGCTTTCTTGACGATTGCCGAAATTTCCAACCGTATTCCAGATTTTGGCGCACTATACGCGCCTTACTTGGTTGATGACGTTAATCACGCGGCACGGCTTTTACGTTCTGATGCGGCAGGGGAGCTGCTCGAGTTAATGCCACAAGAAGTCGGCTTAATTGGCGTTGGCTATGGCATGGTAGGCATGCGCCAAGTGCTCAGCCGTGATCCTATTGAAAGCGCTGACGATCTGCAGGGGCAGCGTTTACGTATTACCCCTTTCGAGCCAATTCGGGATTTCTATACGGCCACGGGTGCTGCCCCTGCGCCCATGCCACTCTTAGAAGTGTATGACGCGCTGGCTAACGGTCAGGTCGATGCCATTGATATGGATTTCGACTCTATTTTAATTTTGAAATTCTATGAGCAAGCGGAAAACCTGCTGATTTCTAACCATATGATGTTCCCTATGGTGGGCGTCGTGTCTGGGCGAGTATGGCGCGATCTTTCTGAAGAAGATCGTGAGCTGATTGATACTGCGATGGCTGAGCATCTAGAGAACGTGCTGGTGGGTTTTGAAGAGAAGGATGCCGCTCAGGAAGAGGAGATCCGCGCCTTGGATATCAATATCGTTGAAGCGGATGCTGAGTTTTTCTCTGACGCCATTGCACAGTGGGAAAACATCTGGGCGCCTAAGGCACCTATGTTAGAAACGTTACGCGCCGAGGCTGACCGGTTACGTGAAGAGTAACATGCTGCAACGTTTTTCATTAGGGCTTGCACGCTGTGAAGAGATTGCCGCCGCTGCCTTAGCGGCGGCGGTTACCTGTCTGATTCTCACCAATATTGCGTTTCGCGCCCTAGGCAGCCCGCTTTACTGGATTAGCGAGCTGGCGATTTATGCCATGATCTGGATGACCTTTTTGATAGCCGCCACGGTGTTTAAACGCCGCCAGGGGATAGCGGTCACGTTGCTGAGCGATCTGTTACCGCAATCCGGCCGGAAATTGATAGGCATCTGGGTAGATACCATGGTGCTGCTATTTGCCCTGCTGTTAGCGTGGCTTTGCTGGCGCTGGTATCAGCCACTTGCACTGGTGCAAGCAGGGTTTGATACCCGTGCTTTTCAAGGGCAAACATTCAATTTTATTTACGCTGAAAACACCTCCACGCTTGGCATTAAAAAATTCTGGGCGTGGTTAATTGTGCCGTGGTTTGCATTGTCCCTTAGCCTGCATAGCTGGGCGAATCTTATCCAGTCACTCAAACAGTGGCGAACGCCGACCCCAGAATCCACCGCCAAAGCGCTACGCTAATTCTGCTTACCCTGTTGACGGTACGTTTATGACGATTGCTGTTTTTTTGCTGCTGTTGCTCGGTGCTGTGCCCATTGCGCTAGTACTGGCATTGACTGCCATGTGGTACATCCAGATGTCAGGCAATACGGTGTTGTTTGATTCGTATCCACAGCAGCTGTTTAGCGCCATTGAAAGCTATGGATTGCTGGCGATTCCGTTATTTATGTTGGCGGGCGAATTAATGAATGAAGGCGGTTTAACCCGCCGCTTGATCGCCCTAGCGCGTATTTTAGTAGGAGGATTTCGCGGTGGTCTCGCCTATATCAATTTAGTCGCCAACATGATGATGGCGGCGATTATTGGTTCGGCAGCCTCGCAAATTGCCATTATGTCTCGGGCAATGGTGCCAGCAATGGAGCAGGATGGTTATGACACATCCTACAGCGCAGCGATTACCGCTGCGGGTGGGCTACTGTCGCCGATTATTCCGCCTTCCATGCTGTTTGTGTTGTTTGGCGTCATGGCCCAAGTGCCGATTGCGGAAATGTTTATTGCTGGTTTGCTGCCGGGGCTGCTCTTGGGAACCAGCTTTTTTATCGTGATTGCCTTGGTAGGCTTGGTCCAGCAATACCCTAAAGGTCAGTGGCCTACTCGCCGTCAGGCGCTTCATGACCTGCTTTGGGGGCTGCCTGCTCTACTCATTCCAGTGATTATTATCGGCGGCATTCTATGGGGGGTTGCCACGCCAACGGAATCGGCCGCGCTGGCTTCACTGGCGGCGCTATTGATGGGACGTTTTGTCTACGGTGATCTGCATTTCAGCCAGTTGTCCCAAGTGCTGACGCGTACTGCGATTAACGCCGGCTTAGTGATAATGCTGATTGCCGCTGCTGGTGTGTTTGGCTGGGTGGTGATTTATGAGCAGCTTCCGCAAATGGCCGCCGCATGGATTGCCGCGTTGACCAGCGACCCTTTCGTATTCTTGCTACTGGTGATTGGCGCACTGCTGTTAGTGGGAATGGTGATTGATGGCATTGCGGCGCTAATTTTAGTGGTACCGATTTTAATGCCCATTGCCCAAAGCCAATTCGCGATTAGCCCCTACCAGTTTGGTGTAGTGGTGTGTTTAACCCTGGTAATGGGCCTGTTAACGCCCCCGGTAGGGGCAGGACTGTTTATCGCTTCCTCAATGACGGGGGCGTCGCCGCTTAAAATATTTCGCTCGCTGCTGCCGTTTTTGCTAGCAACGTTAGTGACCCTTATGCTTCTTGCCTGGTTGCCGTGGTTAACCAACGGGCTTATCCAGCGTTAATCGCTATCACATTCATTTCAACCTCTAGCTGAACTGATGCTCTCCACGGTGTTGATGATGCCGTTTAATGGTGGAGTATCAGTTCCAGACTGCCTGCTTGGCACCAAATTGCCCTGCTCTTTATCAAGTGGCTAATTGACGTTTACGTCAACTTGCTGATATACCCTAGGGTTCATCTTTGCGTCTCATAACAAACACAACGTTGAGGAAGGTAGTCATGTCCGTTCGTGAAATCCCTATGTATATCGATGGCCAGCCAGTCATGTCACAAAGCCAGGATTGGCGTGATGTGGTAAACCCGGCCACTCAGGAAGTGGTTGCCAGGGTGCCATTTTGTACTGCCGAAGAGGTAGAACGCGCGATTGCCAGCGCTAAAACAGCTTTTAAAGGGTGGCGTAAAGTGCCGCTTGGCAAGCGCATGCGCATCATGCTGAAACTTCAGGCACTGATACGCGAAAATACGGCTGAATTAGCCGCGCTAATCACCGAAGAGCACGGTAAAACCTTGCCTGACGCTGAAGGTGAAGTAGGGCGTGGTTTAGAAGTCGTTGAGCACGCTTGTTCAATTACCTCGCTGCAGCTGGGTGAGTTAGCGGAAAATGCCGCTAATGAAGTTGATGTTTATACCATGCACCAGCCGCTGGGCGTTGGCGCAGGTATTACCGCCTTCAACTTCCCGATTATGTTGCCCTGTTTTATGTTCCCGCTTGCCATCGCAACGGGTAATACCTTTGTCCTGAAACCATCCGAGCAGGACCCTAGTTCTACCATGCGACTGGTTGAGCTTGCCCATGAAGCGGGCGTCCCGGCCGGCGTTTTAAACGTGGTTCATGGCGGCCCTGATGTGGCCAACCAAATCGCCGACCACCAGGATATTAAAGCACTCTCGTTTATCGGCTCGACCCATGTGGGCTCCTTGCTTTACGACCGTGCCGCCGCCGCTGGAAAGCGTATGCAGTCGATGATGGGAGCTAAAAACCACTGCGTTGTTATGCCGGATGCTAACCGTAGCCAAGCGATTGATAGCCTACTTGGCTCGGCGTTTGGTGCCGCTGGCCAGCGCTGCATGGCTAACTCTGTAGTGGTGCTGGTAGGTGAAGCGCGAGAGTGGCTGAAAGATATTGAGGAAGGCGCACGCAGCATGAAAGTTGGCCCAGGCACCCAGCGCGATGCCGACTTAGGGCCGCTTGTCTCACCACAAGCGAAAGAGCGCGTTGAGCGCTTGATTACAGCGGGTGAAAAAGAGGGCGCTAAACTGCTAATAGACGGCCGTGGTTGCACGGTAGAGGGCTATCCAAACGGCAACTTTGTTGGCCCAACTCTATTTGCCGATGTGACCGCTGATATGACGGTGTACCGGGAAGAAATTTTTGGACCAGTACTATGTGTGGTCAATGTGGAGACGCTGGATGACGCGATTGCGTTTATCAACGCTAACCCTAACGGCAACGGTACGTCGATATTTACCAACTCAGGCTGGGTAGCACGGCGCTTTGAAACGGATATCGACGTCGGCCAGATTGGTATCAATGTGCCGATTCCTGTGCCCGTCGCGTACTTCAGCTTTACTGGGTCGCGAGCTTCCAAGCTTGGCGACTTGGGGCCGAACGGCAAGCAGGCAATTACCTTCTGGACGCAGACCAAAACGGTCACTGCCCGCTGGTTCGAACCAGAAAATGTATCTAGCGGCATTAATAGCACTATTTCGTTGAGCTAATTGCACCATGGAGAAGCCCCGAGCTAAGCGGGGCTTTGACCGTTTCAACTTATGTGATCTGAAATAACGGCAGGCTTCTTTTTAAAAGTTGGCCGATAGGGCCAAGCTGACTGGCGTGCATAACGAGAATGGTGGGAATGGTCATTTGCGCTGTTGTGCTGTGAGGAACTAACAGTGCAAATTCGCCTTCTTCAAGATGAAACTCATGTAGCTCATGCAGGCCATCGGGCGTTTCACACTGAGAGCAGCGGTAGTTGTCATCTTCGCCATAAACTAAGCGATGATACATTTTGAAGAGCGTATAAATGGCTAAACCGCCTTTCAAAGTAGGCCAGCGGGCAGGTGTGCTGCGCAGCGCGTCAGAAACGATGATGCCATCGGCTGCTGCGTTAGCGAATACGCTCGCCAGTGGTGTTGAGAGGAGCGGCGTGCTAGCGCTTAATGACGTCTCGTGTTCTTGAGGGTTAGGAGGGATCTCGTTAGCCACTCGGTGGAAATCATCTAAAGAGGCAAGCGGGAAGTCTTTGTGCTTTAGGTCACTTGGCTCGAAGCCGCCGTTTTCCCAGCCATGGATAACCCTGAGTGTGGCACGCGCGTGCTGCATAGGCAGTGCAAGAAGGGTATGTAGCATTATCCGGATATGCAGCTGACGCTCATCGGTGTTGTTTTTAAACGCGCAGTAAGGGTCGGCAAAAAGAGTATGCAAGCGCCCAGGCGTATGCTCTTTGGCTTCGGAATAATGCATTTTGGTGTTCCTGTTAATTGCCGTTTGATGCATTTTCTGCACGGCTTATAGGTCATTGAATAGTTGAGAGTATGGACAGCGTTTGCCGCGATTGAAAGTCACTTTGTTTAGTGTTTTGTTACCGTATCGCGTTATCTAACAACATAATTGTTTAAGCAAAACAAAAATTTAAAGCTAAAACAGCAAGTGAGGTGTAGCGATGACTGATCGACTTAGCCGTTTCCGTGTACCAGAAACGCTGGATGAACTACCTGACGATATTCGTGATGCAATATTAGAAGTGCAAAGCAAGGCGGGATTTGTGCCCAATGTGTTCTTAATGCTGGCGCATCGCCCTGCGGAGTTTCGCGCTTTTTTTGCTTATCACGATGCTTTGATGGAGCGTGAATCCGACACGCTGACTAAAGCTGAGAAAGAGATGATTGTTGTGGCTACCAGTGCTCGCAATCGTTGCCTCTACTGTGTTGTTGCCCATGGCGCGCTATTGAGAATTTATAGTAAAGATCCCTTAGTCGCTGACAATGTTGCTATCAATCATCTGACGGCAGGGCTAAGCGAACGCCATCGTGTCATGCTGGATTTTGCACTGCACTGCGGGATTGAGGTTGGGGAGTTCTCTGCCACGTGGCAAACAACCTTAGAGAAAGTAGGTTTTACGCTAGAGGACTGTTGGGATATTGGCGCCATTGCTGCTTTTTTCGGCATGTCGAATCGATTAGTGACCATGGCGGGGACGCCGCCCAATGAGGAGTTTTACTTGATGGGACGCCTGCCGCGTTAGCAGGTTAAATACACACATCTAGGCGTGACTCTCGGATAGATTTTACTAACGCCCAGCCTTTACTAACGAGCCGCTTTCACCGAGGATAGCGTCTCCATTCACTGTCGCCAGGGGAGCCCACAGCTGTTGGGCTGAGAATGCGCACTGCGCAGACCCTGGAACCTGATCCGGTTCATACCGGCGGAGGAAGTGCGACATGCCTTACCTAACGTCAGCCGTACTTGGTGCGGCGCTATTCTGTTTTGCCTTGCTGGGCCTGCGTGCACGTCATGTGCAGGGGTCGCTTGATGACTATGTCACGGCACGAAACTCGCAAACCGCTTCCACACTTGGATTCTCCTTTTTAGCCTCGGGAATGGGCGCCTGGATCCTGTTTGCTCCGCCTGAAATTGGTGCCTTTGTGGGGCCGTTAGCGTTGGCAGGGTATGCCCTGGGCTCTGCACTGCCTTTTATTGTGTTGGGGTTGTACGGGCCAAAAATTCGCCGTGCATTGCCAGAAGGCAGAAGCATCGCCGAATTCGCCCACGCGTGTTACGGCAAAGGTGTGCGTCATTGGGTGCTACTGGTGTCCGTAGCCTACATGGGCTGTTTTTTAGCAGCGGAGCTAACCGCGATAGGTGCTATTACCGCACTGCTTTCCGATGTGCCGCCTGCACTAGTGATTATTGGCGTTGCACTCACTACCTTGGTGTATACGGTGATTGGTGGACTGCGTGCAAGTCTCGCAACGGATCGCTGGCAGGCTTGGCTTTTGCTAGCCCTATTATTAGCCGTAGGTAGTGTGGCGATTTGGCGATTACCCACTATGCCAAGCGATGCAGTCATGCCCTCGATTCCTATCGCAAGCGCGTTGAGTGTTGCCCTGACGCTTGTGATTGCGGTGACCGCCGCCAATCTTTTTCACCAAGGTTATTGGCAGCGTGTCTGGGCTGCCCGGGACGATCAGAGCTTAGGTCGCGGTGCTTGGCTAGGTGGCGGTCTGACCGTGTTGGTTGTGATGGTGATTGGCGGTGTCGGCATTATGGCCGCGATGAGCGGTGTTGCTTTGGGCGAACCCCCTATTCCTTTCTTTGCGCTGTTAACCGATGCGCCTGCCTGGATGGCGTTACCTGCATTGGTGTTGGCCGTCACGTTAGTGACCTCAAGTGTCGATACGCTACAAAACGGTATAGCGTCGCTGATAGTAGGGCGTGGCGGTGAGCGACATGCAGCATCTTTAACGACCGCGCGCTGGATAACGGTCGCACTGATGGTGCCGGTGATAGTTATTGCCCTGCAGGGATTGTCGGTTCTACGGCTCTTCTTGATAGCAGACTTGCTTTGCGCTGCCATTGTGGTGCCTGTGCTGCTTGGCCTGTGGCAGCGAATGACGCCAGTTGCGGCGATTGGCGGCGGCATGGCTGGATTAGTTGGGGCAATACTACCGGGGTGGCTAAGCCAGGGAAGTATTTCGGCTGGCATAATGGCGGCTACCTTTCCAGGCAGTATCCCAACGTTAGGGCCTTTTCTAGGGGCGTTGCTGGCGTCTATAGTCGTCAGCATTACACTGGCCTACCTGCCTAAGCGACGAAGCGCTAGGCCGTAACGTTAAGCCGTGAGCTCAATTAACAGGGACGATCATGATTCGCAGCCTACTAACGACGCCAGAAGGTGACGTGCGCGAAGGCGATGAACGCCTCATCGATGACTGGCAAACAATACCCGGCAGCCACCTATGGATAGACATGAAAGGTGAGTCGGAGGAGTGTGAACGTCAGCTATTGGAAGGTTTTGATTGTCATCCAATGGCAATTCAAGATGCCCACAAAGAGCGTCATCCACCGAAAATTGAAGAGTTTGAGCATCATACCCTGATTATTTACCGAGGTATTTCATCGTTTGATGCTCAGCTAAACTTTGTGCCTCAGCAGGTATGCTTCTTTATTGGGGAGCGTTTTCTAATCACGCTGCACGCTGGTGAAGCGCTTAGTATTGAACGGCTCTTTAATGAGCACGGCAAAACGCTGCTGGCGTTATCTCCTGAGCGTGTTGCACTCAAAGTTATGTACACCTCGGCGGGTTTCTACATCGATAGCCTGTTGGAATTTGAAAGCGAGCTAAGCGACATAGAAGATGAGCTTTTGGAGGCTGGTAATGATGTGCTGATGCGGAAAATCACCACCTACCGTTCACGATTGGTAAAGATGCGCCGTATTTTTAGCTACCACAAAGGCATTACCCAAGAGCTTACTGCCTATGACTATGCTCATTTGCCCCGTGGAGAAAGTGAAACACTGCATGCCATCACGGATGTAGAAGAGCGCTTTGAACGCCTATATACACTGACACAAATGTACTATGACATTTGCGGCGATCTCGTTGATGGTTATATTTCGATTTCCTCTCACCAGTTAAATATCACCATGCGCTTATTAACGGTGATTACTGCCATATTTGTGCCACTGACGTTTATTGCCGGTATTTACGGCATGAACTTTGAGTACATGCCCGAGCTGCGCTATCAGTACGGATACTTTTTTGTCTGGGGAGCCATGCTGGGCGTCGGGGGTAGTTTAATCTGGCTATTTAAACGCAAAAACTGGTTCTAAACCCAAATAGCTGCTCGCCATCGGCGAAAAATTGATAGTTCGCCATGTGGTTTGAGCGCTAGTGTGGCATCCTCGCAGTCGACCAATGACCTGCAAATAACCTGAGAGCCACTTTTATGACCATCATGATTATTGGCCTGCTGATTTTTCTTGGCAGCCATTCTGTGCGTATCTTTGCTGAAGACTGGCGTCAGCGACAAATTGTTAACTACGGCGAAAATACCTGGAAGATTGCCTACTCCGTAGTGTCGGCAGTTGGACTGGCGATTGCTATTTACGGTTTTGGACAAACGCGGCTAGATCCTATCTACGTTTGGCTTCCCCCCACGGGGTTACGCCATGCGGTAGCACTGCTGATGGTGCCTGCCTTTATTATGCTGGTGGCAGCCTATGTACCGCGTAATGCTATCAAAGCGAAGCTTGGTCATCCGATGGCGTTGGCCGTAAAAGTTTGGGCATTTTCACACTTGCTGGCCAATGGACGGCTTGGCGATATTGTCTTTTTTGCGGCATTTTTGGTGTGGGCTATTCTGGCCTTTAAGGCAGCCAAAAAGCGTGATCGCCTGCATCCCACTAATCCAGTACCCACCTCGACTCCCGCAACAATAGCCACCGTTGTGATTGGTTTAATAGCCTATGTTTTGTTCGCGCTTTACCTGCATGTGTTAGTTATTGGTGTACCTGTCTTTAGTTAGTGATTATTAATAAATATTAATGGCGTCAATGGGTTATGCTCGTTGGCGCCGTTTGTATTATGACTATTAAGCGGTGGCAAAAGTTTGCTATTGTCAGCTAGGTTCATCCAACATGTCATAAGGGAGAAATTTATGGCCGAAGCTGCACATCAAGTACCGAAAATGATGTCTGCCATGTTGTTAACAGGCCATGGCGACGTAGATAAATTGCAGTATCGGCAGGATGTCACTACCCCTAAACCAGGGGTGGGACAAGTGCTGGTTCAAGTAACCGCAACAGCCAAAAATAATACCGACCGGAAAGCGCGTGAAGGTCTTTACCCTACGAAAGGCAAAGAGGAAGTGACCTCGTTTGCGATGGGGGGATCGCCCACGCTGACGTTCCCTCGTATTCAAGGGGCTGATATTGCTGGACGTGTGGTGGCTGTAGGCGAGGGGGTGGATGCTGCTCGTATTGGAGAACGAGGCCTGCTCGATTTCAATATTTACGCTGATGAGCGCCGCGATATCAATCTGACGCCAGACTATTACGGCCATGGGGCTGATGGTGGCTATGCTGACTTTGTCGCCGTACCAGCCGATCAGTTTCACCATGTTCCCAACCCTGAACTGCGCGATGCAGAGCTTGCTGCGATGGGGATGTGCTCGTATCAGACGGCTTATCACATGATGACGTCTGCCAATGTTAGCGCGGGCGAACGTGTGTTAGTGACCGGCGCCAGTGGTGGAGTTGGAACGGCGTTAATTCAGCTTTGCCGCATTGTGGGCGCTGTTCCTTACGCTGTCAGTCAGCCGGATAAGGCCGATGCGCTGTTAGCGTTGGGTGCCGAAGCCGTCATTGATCGAGGTGATTTGTCGACGTTTGTTGAGCGTGTATTGGCGACCACTGATGGTAAGCCGATTGATGCAGTGATGGACTTGGTCGGTGGGCAGATGACCGATCTGTTTATCGATACCATGATAGTTGATATGCAAGGTCGTAACAGTTATCCGCGGCTTTCCATTGCAGGCGCCAGTGGTGGCAATATCAGCGAGATTATGTGGACTCGCGTCTACTTGTACCAAGTGCAGATTTTCGGTGTTTCCCATGGCACTCGCGAAGAGGCTGAGCAACTGATTGAGTGGATTCGCAGTGGTGCGCTGAAGCCAGTACTACATGGGGCCTTTAAACTCTCAGATCTACATAACGCTGAACGCTACTTTGTAAATCGTGGCAGTAACTACTTGGGAAAAATAGTTATTGTTCCTGATGCGCAGTGGGAAACCCATGGTGCGCCGTTTGCCCTCACTACCGCCTAGGAGTAGTGCTAATGAAGAATCTGCATACGATTCAGCTGATGGATACCCATGCCGGTGGTGATGTTAGCCGTATTGTGACGGGAGGTATCGGCGTGCTTCCTGGTGCCACAGTACGCCAGCAAATGGAGTTTCTGCGTGATGACGCCGATGGTTTGCGACGGCTGTTGCTAGAAGAGCCGTATGGTATTCCGGAGATGTCGGTAGATCTGTTGGTGCCTCCCTCGCACCCGGAGGCCGTCGCGGGCTATATCATTATGGAAGTCATGGGGTACCCAATTTACTCGGGCTCTAACACGCTGTGTACCGCCACTGCGGTGTTGGAAAGTGGATTGGTGCCCAAGCGGGAAGGGATTCAACGCTTTAAACTAGAAGCACCTGCAGGCTTGGTGCAAATTGAAGCGAAGGTGTCCAATGGCGTGGTGGAGTCTGTTACCTGTGAAGGCCTACCAAGCTATATCGACACCTATCGCGACACGATTCAAGTTCCTGAACTAGGGACAGTGACCTACTCAGTCGCTTACAGCGGTGGCTTTTATGCCTTGGTAGATGCCGAGGAGTTGGGCTTCAAGCTAGTACGCAGTGAAGAGCAGGCGCTTGCCGCTTGTGCTTATAAAATTGTTGAGGCGATCCAAGCGCAGCGTGGCTATTCTCATTACACCCTGGGAGATGTAGGGCCACTGCCATTTTTGCATTTTATGGGGCCGGAAGAGAAAGTGGCGGAAGGCTATATTCGCTCGCGTTCAACAACCTATGTACATCCCGGTGTTATTTGCCGTAGCACCACCGGCACAGGCACCTCTGCGCGGTTGGCGCTGATGAATTATGAAGGTCGGCTGGCAGTCGGTGATAAGTTAGAAACCGTGTCACTACGCGAAACGGGGTTTATTGGCACTTTCACCGGCACGCATCAAGAAGGCGCTTATCAGGTGGTGGAGAATACCACCACAGGCCGTAGCTATGTGTTGGCAGAATCAAAGGTTGTGATTAACTGCGACGATCCGATGGTGGCGTGTGGCGAACTGCATCATATTCTGAGTGACCGACATACACCAGAGAGCTAGTGCTCTTCCTGGCGTAATGTGTCGACATAGCCTGTTTGCTCAAGTCGCTCCCATACCGGGGTCTTCTCGGCCTCGGTCATACTTCCCCAACAGGCGATTTCATCTAGCGTTCGGCCGCAGCCTTGGCACAGTGAAGAGGCTGGATCAATGTTGCATACCTGAATACAGGGCGACAGCGGACGGGGAACGCAACGTTTAGCGGATGAGTCGCTGGACATGATGGCTAAGCTCAATACAGTGGTGAGAAAACGGTGCTAGGCGAGCATTACTTATTCTGCTTATCTCTTATGCGGCGCATAGCATACATTCAGTTCACGCCTTATGAGAGTGGCACTTTACCACGCAGCGACTTCGTTTTGCCTTTACGCGTTTTGTGGTCCACACGGCGTCGCTGTGAACCCTTAGTGGGCTTCGTTGGCCGCCGCACTTTCTGCTGCCTGCCCGCACTTTGAATCAGTGCCTTTAAACGTGCAAGAGCGTCCTCTTTGTTAAGTTCCAGGGTGCGGTAACTTTGCGCTTTGATAATCACCACGCCCTCTTTACTGATGCGCTGATCAGACAGCGCCATTAATCGCTCTTTGTAAATCGGCGGTAGCGTAGAGCGTTGAATATCAAAACGTAAATGCACTGCAGAGGCGACTTTGTTGACGTTTTGGCCACCCGAGCCTTGCGCTCTGATCTGACTAATATCAATTTCCCAGTCCGCTAGCGTCACGTTGTTTGAGATAGTGAGCATCCAGTTCCTTTATGTCGCGTGTAGCCCGTAAGGCTAGCATACTTAGTGCTAAGCAGCCGACGTGGGGCGGGTTAAGGCAGGTGTTGGCATGTCCTCACGAGTACTATGCTCATTGGCTACCTTACGGGGCTGGTTGGGTTGCCCAGCCAGGGGCACAACTTTAAAGTAGCTTGCTACTCTTTATAACCACTGCCATAGGAATACCCATGGATTACTTACTCGATGAACAACCTTTGAGTGCTGGTGTTATCTACCGTTTGCTGTCAGGCAGTGTCTGTCCCAGGCCAATTGCATGGGTGTCAACTCAAGATAAGGACGGCAATACAAACCTTGCACCGTTCTCTTTTTTTAACGTAGCCAGCGTTAATCCCCCCATCCTGGCTTTTTCACCGTTGCTTGATGGCAGTGGGCGGCCCAAAGATACGCTGCGCAATTTAACCGAACTAGCTGAATGCGTCGTGCATATAGGCAATGAAACCTTGATAGAAGCGCTCAACACGACCAGCGCGAGTGTTCCTCCCGAGCAAGACGAGTTCTTATTAGCGGGCCTAGAGAAGGCTGAAATGCCGGGAATCAGCGTGCCACGTATCGCAGGTGCCCCGGTCGCATTTGGTTGCAAGCTGCGCGACTTAATTCGTTTCGGCGATCAGCCATTAGCGGGATCGTTAGTGCTTGCTGAGATTGTCGCTATGCATATTGATGATGCGATATGGGATGGCCGGCATATCAACATGGACATGCTAAAGCCAGTAGGGCGCCTGGCCGGCAGTGATTATGTACGCATCAGTGACCGGTTTACTCTTGAGCGGCCTGCATAATCTAGCTAACCGATGTCATAAGCCTTGTCGTGAGTGGATGTAGTGGATGTAGTAGTGGCTTACTACCCGCTGCGAAGCTGCGCTTGCTACTCTCATTTAACACACCATTCGTGTGCTCTGTGCCTCGACCAATAACGACAAGGAGAAGTGAGATGAGCAACAAACGAATTTTAATGATTACCGGCGATTTCACTGAAGATTATGAAACGATGGTGCCTTTCCAAGCACTGATGGCGGTTGGCCATCAAATCGACGCGGTATGTCCCGACAAGGTCGCCGGTGATACCGTGGCAACGGCTATTCACGATTTTGAAGGTGACCAAACGTATACTGAAAAGCCCGGCCATCGTTTCGCTCTGAACGCTGATTTTGCCAACATTAACCCGGCTGACTACGACGCCTTAGTGATTCCTGGTGGCCGTGCACCGGAATACCTGCGCTTAAACCAGCAAGTACTGGCGATGGTGAAGCACTTCTTTGAAACCCAGAAGCCGGTTGCTGCTATCTGTCATGGCGCCCAGTTACTGGCTGCCGCTAAGGTGCTAGAAGGCAAGCAGTGTTCCGCTTACCCGGCTTGCCAGCCAGAAGTGGAACTTGCCGGTGGCCACTTCGCAAACCTGGAAGTCACGGAAGCCGTGACGGATGGCAACTTGGTAACTGCACCCGCATGGCCCGCACACCCTGCATGGCTTGCCCAGTTTATGGCGCTCTTGGCTAAGTAGTACTGATAGGCTACCCCTTTTGCGCCCAGCGGTATCGAACTCAATACGGTTGGGCGCGTTGCCTGTTAACCACTATGCTAAAGAGCAGAATTTACGCTATAGCAGATCTTGCCTAGTAGCTTAATAGTAGAGTTTGATAGCGGAGAGGGCGTAACGATGTGCAAGCTGTTTATTGATGCCGACCCGGAGCTATGGCGTAGCGCCACACACTCGCTGCGCATTGATGGCATGGTGACCAGCGTTCGTATGGAGAACTACTTCTGGCACCTGCTGGAAGAGATGGCCCAACGCGATGGGATGAACACGGCCCAACTGATTACGCGGCTTTATCACGAGTCAATTGACGCCGGCCACGATCTAGGTAATTTCACCTCATTTTTGCGTGTCTGCGCGCTACGTTACCAAGCGCTACAGCTTAGCGGTGATATTCCAAAAAATGTAGACGTGGCGATTGGCTCGTTGGATGCGCAGCAAATTCTGAGCAGAGAAGCTGCCGCGCGTACTAACCAAATGCACTGAAAGAAATTATTGAAAGAAGTGCGCTGAAATTGACTTTCTTTTGTTAAATCGATCAATAGATGCAAGCCGCTTCAGATAAGGCCGTCATTCTAGCCGCTTAGCCAGGTTATCCAGGAAGGTCTCGATACGCAGCGCGTTGGTGCCGACATCGCTAGCTCCCAGGCGGGATGCTGAACGCATATCCACCTGCACGCTGTTTTGTTGCTCAGAGAGACGAATAATGACGTCATCTTCAAAGCCAAACCAACGGGTCGTGGCGGTTGCTTCGATAGTGTTCTCTGTTATCGCAGCGATCTGCCAGCCGGACGCTTCTACTTCTGCCTGAACTGCCGCAAGAACGGTCGCTTTAGGCGCTGTGGCTTGTAAAGGCCGCACATTTGGATAAGCATTTTGTTGCTGTCGCGCGGTGGCTTCGCCTGGGTAATCAACGGCATTTGGCGCTGCCTCGCGGGCATCTCTTAGCGCAACAAAGCCGGGTGGGTTTTGGGTGTCGGTGGTAATATCATGAATGGGCGGTGCTTGCTGTGCACGCTGCCATTGCTGCCACGGCATATATAACAAGGCAGCGGTTGCAACAATGACGAAAATAGCGACTACGCCAGCGCCCATGCGACGGGTAAAGGCGCTGATAAGCAGTAGCAAGATGCTGATTGCCACGGCTGCGGTTGCTGCATAGACACCGTTGCGCATCAGGTTGAAGGCGTCGCCCAGGCTAATCAACTCCCAGCGATAAGCGGGCCCCGCACCGACCATTAACAGCGCCGATGCTAGCAGTGCAATGACACCCAGCCAAGCCAGCAGCGTTGGCAACACTCCTCCTCTACGTGAACGTGCTGAGCGCTCCTTTGCCATAGTTATTCCCTCATTTTGAATACGATATTGACTCACTTAGCATAGATTGCGCGAGATCATCTGTCTTTGTTAGACGAGTAGGTTAAGACCAGCCATCCTACTATGCTGCTGTTAGCAGTAACGCAAGTATTTGCTGTGACGCAAATGGACGTCAGCTTTGACGATATGAGTTTTGACAATTTGAGAGGCTAAAGAAAGCATGACATTAGCGACTGCATTAGCACCCCCCTTGCGAGAGTTACTGGCGGCGACGCCGAGCAGTGCTTTACCAATGACCTATCAGCAAGCGGCGAATGCGCTAGGCCTTTCGCCACCTAAGACTATTCAACGGATCGCACAGGCACTTGAACAGCTAATGAGAGAAGACGCCGCCGCAGGAAAGCCTTTTATTGCAACGCTGGTGATTAGCCGAAGTGGCCAAGGGCTTCCAGCGGCAGGTTTTTTTGAGCTTGCCGTGGAATTAGGACGTTTTCCCTCAGCGCCTTCCCAGCAAGAAGCGTTTTACTATGCCGAACGCGAGCAAGCCATTAACGAATGGTGTCGTTCTTAGTTTTGAACAGAAAACAGTTTTGAGGAGAAATTAGCTTTGCGAAAACTCAATTTTTGCGCAGCGGGTTGAGCAAGTCGCTTAACCCATTGTGGTCAATTTCATGCATTAAATGCAGCAGCTGGCCAATTTCTCCTTTTGGAAATCCTTCCCGAGCAAACCAGTTCAAATAGGGACCGGGCAAATCGGCAATAAGCCAACCTTCGTATTTGCCAAAGGGCATAGTACGCGTGACCAGCTTCTCAAGGTCTTCGGGGTTCATGGGCTACATCTCCTTATCAATGGTGGTTGCACGTTGGCAGTTTAGAGCTCCTGTGATGATTCAGCCAGAAGCTGGGCAAACCCGCGGGCAGCTTCGCTTAGATGGCCAGTAGCGCGATGCACTAACCCAATATCGCGATGAAATGTATGCGCTTCTAACGAGATGGCGCGGACTGTTTGGGGCCAGCGCTTTAGCGCTATTGGCTGCGGCACTAAGGCAACACCCACGGCGTTACTCACCAGCTTTACAATGGCTTCAAGCTCGTCCAGCTCACACAAATCGTTAACTTGGCAGTGATTGTCCCTTAAAAAACGGTCTACTTGGCGTCCACCGAAAGAAGCGCGGTCGTAGCGAACAAACGGGTGTTGGGTTAGCAGCGTCCGCCAGCAATCACCAGCTAACTCCTGTGGGACAAGCAAGCGAAACGGCTCGTGGGCAAGGGGCGTCCAGCGTAGATCGCTATGCAGTGAAAAAGGCGGCCGAATAATAACAGCCATATCCAGTTCACCCGCATCTACCTGGTTCATTAGGTCCATGGAAAGACCTGGCACAATGCGGGTGCGACACTCTGCAAACTGCTGATGAAAGCGCGCCACAATATCCGGCAAGACGGTACGCTGGATAGAGGCGATAGCGCCAATAGTGACACGACTACCAGCCCCTTGGCCTGACGGTGAAACGCCCAATGTGGCGTATAACGCTAACAAGCTTTGGGCCTGGAGCAACGTCTCTTCGCCCCGCTGGGTGAGCACCGCGGTTCGGCCGCTACGTTCGAATAGCACAATGCCCAGGGTCTCTTCCAGGCGCTTCATTTGAGCACTTACCGCGGCTTGGGTGAGGCCAACTTGGAGGCCTGCCGCCGCAAATGTACCGTACTGTGCCACGGCGACTAGTGTTTTAAGTTCTCGTATCATTCGTTGTTGCTTTTATAAGAGCTGTCATAAGGAAACTCATAAAAAATATTTGTGAATGGCTCAAAAAACTATTGATTTTATTTTTACATAGCGCGACCTAGGATGGCTATACAGTAGCCAAGTTATACGGCTACCCCTTGCCAATAACGCAACGAACAAAAGCGCTGCAACAGGAGATAACCATGAGTCTTTCCCCGTTTCATCTCGCCATTCCTGTTTACGATGTTGCCTTAGCCAGAACGTTTTATAACGATGTATTTGGTCTGGAAGAAGGGCGCTCAAGCGACCATTGGGTCGACTTTAACTTTTTCGGCCACCAGTTGGTGATTCACGAACATCCGAAAACACCTGGCCAACAGAGCGCTCACACTAACCCGGTTGATGGCCATAACGTGCCGGTGCCGCACTTTGGCGTGATTCTAGAATGGGATGAGTGGGAAGCCTTGGCCGAGCGCTTAAAAGCGCGCAATACCGATTTCGTGATTGCGCCATACATTCGCTTTAAAGGTGAAGTCGGTGAGCAAGCCACCATGTTCTTGCTCGACCCTTGCGGTAACGCCCTGGAGTTCAAAGCGTTTAAAGACCAGGGCCAGATTTTTGCCAAGTAAACGTGTGCTAGGAAAACCGCTCAACAAAGCCGCGTTAGCGAATATGGTTAGGCGCGCTGTGATAATCGACTAGCTGCGCTGCTTGGTTCACGTGGCTCTTGGGCATAAAAGCGGCTGCGCCTTAGTTAGGCGCAGCCGCTTAAAATACTGCAGAAGCGTTGTTAGCTATCGAAACTATCACACGTGGGCAGAAACCCGCAGTCTGACGTAGTCGGCGGTCCAGTTGCCTTGCCCATCACTTAGACTGTGTGAGAGCAGGTTAATCGTATTATCAATAATGGCTACCTGCAGGTCCTCATCTAATCCGTGCAAAAACGGGCTTGCAAAGGTTTCGAGCCAGCCAGCAATACCCGTGGGTAGTGGTGTAGGGCGAGGGATTAGCTCGATAGAATCGACATGAAAGCCCGCAGTTTGAAGTAGATTTGTGTACTCTTCGGGGGTGGGAAAGTACCAAGGATGACGGCCACGTGAGCTAATGCCGCGAAACTGAAGCGAGGCAATAAGCGCCGTACAAATAGCGGCCACGTTGCCATGCCCCCCAAACTCTGCAACAAAACGCCCACTGGGCTTTAGTGCGCGTTTTACGCCAGCCAGTACCGTTTGCGGGTCCAACATCCAGTGTAGCGCCGCGTTGCTGAATACCGCATCAAACTCTTTGTCAAAGGGTAACTGGTGTCCATCGACAACCCTCGCAGTCACCCCGCGCTGTTGAGCGGCAGCGACCATCTCTGCGGAGGCATCGACACCCAGTACATCGGCACCTAATTGCATAATGCGCTCGGTAAGCGCGCCATCACCACAGCCAAGATCCAGGATGCGTTGTCCGGGCTGTGGTGCTAAAAGCTTCATTACATCGCTTCCCAATTTGGGAACAAAATTCGCGTGTTCCGCGTAGTGGCTGGCGTTCCATTCCTGCCCTTGCGGTGTGAGAGGGGCGTTCGACATATCGGCTTCCTAGCGGCGTTATTTATTTTAGGGGGGACCCAGTGGCTTCATTTAGTATAGCTTGCTATCAATAGCATGCGTTAAGCCTGAACTCAGGAATAAATGCATGGAACCAAGGCACTTTAGTTGTCATATCCGTTATATCAAGTATTAAGAGGCGAGACGAAATGAATGATGTTATCAAACTGCTTCAAGCTCACCGTTCTATCCGTAAGTTTACCGACCAGAAAATTTCGCGCGGGCTACTGTTAGAACTCATCAAAGCGGGCCAGGCCGCAGCGACATCAAGCCATGTGCAAGCCTACACCATTATTAATGTCACCGACTCAGCGAATCGCGAAAAAATTGCGGAATACGCTGGTGGTCAAAGCTATGTCGCCAGTAGCGCGGTGTTTTTAGTATTTTGTGCGGATATGAAGCGCCCGACAGAGGCATCTGAACGGACAGGTGCCAACGTTGAACGAGGTATGACGGAACAGCTATTGGTTGCCACTGTTGATACTGCTCTAGTGGCACAAAACGTTGCAGTGGCGGCCGAGTCGGAAGGGCTTGGGATTTGTTATATCGGTGGTATCCGCAATAATCCTCAGGCGATCAGCGAACTTTTACACTTACCTGAGCATGTTTATCCGGTGTTTGGTATGTGCCTTGGCTATCCGGCTCATAACCCTGAGGTTAAGCCGCGTCTACCAGTAGAGGCTATTCTCAAGGAAGATACTTACCGTGAAGATATTGAGCAAGTTGAGGCATTTGACAGCACTATGCAGGCTTACTACCAAACCCGCAGCACGGGCAACAAAACGACTGATTGGTCGCATAATCTAACGCCGCTGTTCGATTCAAAGCTGCGTCCCCACATGCGTGACTTTTTAGTTAAGCGTGGTTTTGAAATGAAGTAACCAATGGAGTGAGTGTGAAGTAGGTCATCAGCGTGGGGTAAGGCGTTTAAAAGAGCAGGTTTCTTGCGCTGCACGATAATCGCGTTCATCTATACTGGTTGCATGCCAAAAGTAGTGCCGATAACAATAAAAGGAGCTATTGATGAATCTTCAGCGCGCTTACTACCTGCTAGCAGCTTTTTACAGCCTGTTTCCATTTATCGGGCTAGTGGCCATTTTCTCTGGTGGGGGGACGCCGCTGGCGGTGGCTCACCTCACGCTGGGAGGGCTTGCCGTGATAGGGCTGTGGGGCTACGTATTGAAACGTGGGTTTATGAACCCCCGCATGTGGCAGCCCTTAGCCGTGGTACTTGCTGTTATGGCGGCAGGTCAGATGCTGGTGATCTTCATCTTTCCCGTTTCCAACATTGCACTTACCTGGATGCTGACAAGCAGTATCTTCTCAGTGATGCTAACCATAGTGCTGTTTCACTATGGAGAACGTGATCAGCCGCTGTGGGCAACGCCTGTAGAGGCTGACGCTGCAAAGCAGCTTACAAAATTGCTTGATAGTGCTTCACCTTTATCTGCTGTTCACTACGAAGGTGAACAAGAAAATAGCGTTAACGTTACTAAAATAGGCAGCCAATACCATGCCAAAGTGACGCGGCGTGGCAAAAATGGGCAAGAGACATTTGAGCGCTACTTTCAGTACCCTGAAACACTGGTGTTTTTTTTGGAAAAATTCGCCAGCATTTCAGTTCAGGATTTTCGGCAAACAGCGCTTTCTTAAGTCGTTTAACGAGCTAGATTTAAAAAATGCGTTAAGAAATAAATGTGTGAGCGATCTGAGGCTTTAATGTTTCTGCGATATGTTCGTATAACGGAATCAGACGCTCACTCATCTCTTTTTTCGCCACATGATAGTCAATGTAGTAAGCATGGCGAGTACCGTGATACACAATCGGCTCACTTACTTTGGTAAACTTAAAGCCTGATATCGCCAATAAACGGGGAAGGCGAGGCTCCATCATTGCAAAAACATGCCTGCGATTAGTTAAACCAACGATAGAGTAAGTACATAAAAAAAGACCCAGGGCGACAAGTGAGAACGTCTTTGCCTCATCTTGTGAAAATAAGACGACTTCTTTATCTGCGGCTTCTTCTGGAGTGGTAGATTTTCGCGTTCTGAAATTTTTAGAAATAGCTAACCGTGATACTTCACACGTTTCAAGAGGCGGTAGCTTAAATGGCGTTAATGTCGCATGGTTTAGTAACTGCTCCCCTTGGTTTTGAACAGGCAACTGATTAGCAGGGTGTGTGTTACCGGAAAAGGGCATGACTAATCGTACGCATCCTGCAAGAATGCCACTCCGTTTATGTTCTATAAGGCAATGAACCGAGTAATTATCGTACTCATCGGACTCATACAGATGCGCCTCATCTTCATGCATTTCGTAGTTGAATTCTTTTAAAAATACATCGTGCCGTAGCCGGAAGGCGCGCCGTTTTTGGTCGTCGGTGTTAGCAATAAAAAAATGATATTCGTCGATAAATTTGTCAATCATCCCCTTATGATTACTTTTATCGTCAAACTCACTTCCTTGGGTGGTTTTCCCTGCTAGCATCTGTTGCTTCCTTCTGAGTGCGGCTGCTTACCGAAGTCGAATTTTTTCAGGCTTCCCTAGATGATAGCCCTGTCCATACTGAATGCCATAAGAAAGCAGAACAGGTACCAGTGCTTCTTGGTCTACAAATTCCGCAATAGTCTGCTTACCGAAGCCTCTTGATATATCGGCAATTGCTTTGACAAGCGTGTGGCTATCCGTATCGATAAGTAGGCTGCGAATAAAAGAGCCATCAATTTTAATATAGTCCACCGGGAGCTGGCTAAGGTAGTGAAAGCTGCTAAATCCAATCCCGAAATCATCGAGTGCTGTTCGGCAACCCAAATCCCTGACGGCTTGCAGCACGTTGCGCGCTGTTGAGAAATCTGTAATAGCTGCCGTCTCTGTTACTTCTAAAATGAGATGATGGGGGTCAGCACCACAGGTTTTTAATTGATCTGCCAGAAACTGTTTTAAACCTAGATCATGTAAAGACTGGCCTGATAAATTGACGGCCAACGATAAGCCCTCTTTTTGTAGCGTCGACAGTGCCGCTAGGCTATGGCGTAGTACCCAACGGTCAACTTGAATAATTAAACCGCTTTGCTCTGCAACAGGTATAAATTGTGCCGGAGAGACTAAGCTACCATCGTCATTGCGCATACGAAGCAATACTTCGTAATGCTTAATGTCGCGGTCCTTCAGCCGCACAATGGGCTGCGCCCACAGTTCAAATTCGTCGTTTTCTAGTGCTTTGTGCAGCCGCTCTACCCAATAGACGCGTTCTTGAAGCTCATCTTTAGCATTTTCCGCCTGCTTGAGAAGGTACCAATGCTGATTGCCACTCTCTTTTGCTTTGTACATGGCCATATCGGCGCTAGCTAACAGGTCAGCGGGTGTCTGCCCATTAACAGGGAACAGCGCGATACCAATGCTGGCAGAAACATGGTGCTTTCTTCCTGCGGCTGAGAAGCTAAGGCCGTCCAGCAATTGAGCAATGTATTCAGCCACATTAATTGCTTGTTCGCTGCTAATATCTTCTAGCAGTAGGGCAAACTCATCACCACCGAGGCGGGCAATAATGCTTCGCTGACTGAGATTTAAAAACAGCGTATCAGCAACTTCTCGTAATAGGCGGTCGCCGACATGGTGGCCACTCAGTTCATTGATCTCTTTAAACTGGTTTAGGTCTAGTAGTAATACAGCGCCTTTGGCTTGATTAGCGATAGTGCGCTTCAAAGCATCTTGGAAATAGCGGCGATTATAGAGTTCCGTTAATGGGTCGTGTTCCGCAAGCCACGTTAAGCGCGCCTCAGCAGCCTTACGCTCGGTGATGTCTAGCCCAACGGATATCTTCGAAGCATTGTGGCTGTTACTGTTCGCTAAAAAAGCGTGGTACCAAACGACGGTAAAAGAGCGTTTATCCTGAGTTTGAAATGTCTTTTCTTCCTGGCTGGAAGTACTAAGGCGATTCACGGTACTGTCATTAGCATTACTGTTGTCTTCATCCGCAGTGTTGCTGGGCGATGCCAAGTGCGCATTGTGATCAAAGATGTCAGAGAAGTGGCGCCCAATAATATCTGCGTCTTTTAGCCCTAACCTTTCTAGCGTGTAGCCATTAATAAGTTGAATACGCCCAGCACTATTTTGAACAACAATAAAGACTTGTGCGGTATTGAGCAGACTATTTACAAAATCACGCTCTTTGGCTAGCTCATCTACGCGTTCGGCTAGCTGTCCGCTATGCTCTTGGACACTCTGTTCCAGTGCTTCTAACTGGTGGGAAAGCTCCCGGGTTGAATCTTCCAACCTATCAATTTCATTAGAAAAATGCCGCCTTGGTAATGGGAGTTTATCCCTTACACGACGAAATTCACCGTTTGCCAGTGCGGGCAATAGACCAGCGACTCGCCTTAGCCGAGCCATGGGACCCAAGAGGATAATCAACAGTAATAGTTCGGCAGCTAACCAGCCGACCAAGCCCACCACAAGTAGTGTTTTCGTTGCTGTACGAATAGCGACGATCTGAGAAGTGATATCTGAAATAAGTAGGAAGTACCCAGTGCTGCGCCAGTCGGCGTCTTCCTCCATGTACACGGCACTTAATTCAAAATACCGGCCCATGTATTCAAGGCTGAAAGGCATATGAGCCAATTGATTCAGAAAGACGTCTTGAGATGCTCGTTGAAGTATCGAAAGCGTCTGGTCGCGGTTTGTCAGCGCTAGAATATGGCCGTTCCAATCTGCCAGTAAAAGCGCCTCGGTGGGAGGGGAGCCCGTCATGCGTCCGGTCACCATCAGCGCTATTTCGCTATTGGAGACCTCTTTAGCTTGCCGCGTAACATCGGCAAGTGAGCGCGATAGCACTACCATTCCGATGCTAGCGCCATCCACAAGAACAGGAACCGCAGCAAACTGTTGGCATGTTACGGCGCAACGTAGTGTGGTAATGGGGGACTCTGTGGTTAGTACACTGCTTATCCAGCCTTGAATGGGCAGATCAACCGGCGGATCACTGGCACCTGAGTAACCCACTCTTGCTCCTTGGGTATTAAAAACAAAGATTTCATCAATCCCTGCTTCTAATTGCAGAGAAGGCCACTGTGCTCTGAGCACATTAGCTAGCTCGTCCTGGTTATTCTCTTGTAGTGCGCTTCCAAGCTCAGGCGCCGCAGCGGTTAAACCCGCCAACTGGCGTAAGTTATCCGCTGAGCGCTGCATTGCTAAGCGGATCTCGCGCTGCTGCCGCTCATGGCTTTCTATCCGGCTACTTTCTAACTGTTGAGTGAGCTGGTGTTGACCTAACCAGATAAAGAGTGCCACAAGCGCGAGCAGTAATAGACTGCTCAGCGCGATAACACGCCAAGTCAAACTAAGCCGGTAGCGCGCTTTGGAGAACGAACGTGTGGGCATCTACATATCTCGCTTAAAAGCGCAGTGAAAGCTGGAAGAGCAGCATATTCCAGTGTCGGCTTGTTTCTGACGCATCCGCATCTTTATGTAAGGGTAGCCAACCAGTACCGTCCACATGATGATATTCACCTGCCAACATTAGGTTAGGTCTGGGTGTCCACTGAACGCCAAAGGTAACGTCATCAGCAAATTGGGAATGGGCAGGGCCCAAACCACTTTGTGCGTATTGAGTACCTGAGCGGTCACTTCGGTCGTTTACTAAACGATCGAAGCGAATTAACCACTGCCAATCATTGTCCATACGGCGCGTATATTGCACATACCAGCTTTCACCGGTTTTTTTATTATCGATGGCGGGATTAAAGCCATCTAGTTCAATTGTTCTCAGTGCATACTCAGAGGTTAAGCTCCACAGCTCGTCATTGTATTGCAATGAAAATACCCAAGGCTGAAACTGAAAGCTGCCATTAGTTAGTGGAGCTTGAGCGCCTTCATAGTCAGCGTTAGCACTCGCGGTGCTAAGTGCCATTAGAAAGTGTCCGCTGTTGTCTTCATAGCGAATTTGGCCAATTGCAGAAGAGCCCGCTTGTAACGATCCTGGAAAACGATTAAACCCCAGCGCTTGATCTACATCACCTTCTATGCGTGTTTTACCAACGCCTGCTTGAAAGCGAAAAACGCCTGACGGGGTTCTCTCTTCATGATAAATACTGGCGCCATCGCCAGCTATTCCCAACGATCGAGTGCGGTCAAAATAGATTGATTGCGGCAACAGGATACTAGGGCGCGTGAAAGCGACGTCACGCGTTTGGTTATACAGGCCGAAGGGATTTTTAAATCTACCTAACTGAAGGCCAAGCGTACGTTGCTGGTTGGAGACCATCTGATAATCCACCACGCCATAATCTAGCGTTGGGGCCGCATCGCTGGTTTCACCACCGGCGCGACGGCTAAGTACCTGAGCGGCCACCAGCACATTGCGGTGAGGGCGGATAGAGGCGTTAACACCTATTTCGGTATACTCCAAACTTCCTGCATTCTCGCTGCTGCGACCGAAGAAATCGTTATCATTGGTAATGATAAGCGCTTGGCTCAGGAAACCATGCACTTGTAGAGTGTCGAGAACGTTGTCGTTTGCCCAGGCTGACGAGTAAACAGGCAGTGCTAGCAAGCTTGTGAGTACGGCTGCAGTGGGCCTGCGGGTAACGGAAAAATGTTCATTCCATTGAAATAACTTGGACATTTTCATCCAGATACTCCCTTTCAAGGTATCCCAGCGCGCCAGGAGTATTCGCAATCTTCTCACGCATTTCGAACTGATCAGCAACGCGGTTAGGCGCTTGCCCCATGCCAGAAAACACCATGCGATCCCATGCCAGTTGTAGCTGATGTGGATAAACGGCGAGCTGCTCTTTAGTGAAACGCGCATGGACAGGATCTCGGTTTGGCAACACGAATACCTGTACGGCATCGCCGTCCGGCCATGTACGTTGTCGCATAGCAAATATCGCCCGTGTTGTATCACGGTTTAACCATTGCGTGGCTACTGCTGGGTGCGCTACTAGAAGTATGGTTGCGTCTTGATCAACGGACTGTGCATGGGTTTGTCCGGCAAGAAGAAAAGCCAGTGCTAACCCAGTAAGGCCCCGTGTGATTTGTTGGCAAACGGTGTGTATCAAGCAAAGAGACGGCATAGCGCGAGTCTTTTCCATCGCTTGCTGAACGCCCAACCCATGCAGCATGCCAGTTGTGCCAGCATGCTATACGTGTGTGAAATGATGACGCTTACTCCTCTTCAGCCTTTAGAGGCAAACTATTGTTTGATAAATATTTTGGGTGACGGCAGATAAATTTTTGGACCTCGGCTAGCTAGCGGTAAGTCGAAACTGCACAGTTTTTAAACCCTACATCAATTTTGTCGATCTTACCTACATTACAATCAACAAAATTATATAAAACTAAAGTATATATCGTCTGATAGTGCCCCACCGCAAGGCTGATTGACGATGACACACTAGGGCAGTGTTTGAAGCGCTAAATACACCCGTTCAATAGACCCACTTCTCGATAGTTAAGCTGTGGCTAATTGCTATCAGGGTGGGGAATAGGGTAGCGATTACATCACGACCAACTAAAACGCCCGGCCAGAGCCGAGCGTAAAAGTGACGAGCTAGTGATGGGCTAGTTCGCGAGTTCCAGAAGCCGGTCAGTGTAGTCGGTAAACAAACCGTTGACGCCCCAGTCCCGCAAACGCTCCATCTCATCAGTTTCATTGATGGTGTAAACGTGAACGGAAAGGCCGTTTTCTTGAGCTTGGCTAATAAACTCAGCATCAATAACGTCTTCGCCGTTATAGGTTACATTTGTGCCGATACCCACCGCGTACTCTTTAATAGCCTGAAAATCGTCGTCAGTGGTATCTGCTGGCGCAGGAGTAACCCCTGTCCACTCTACTAAACGATCATTATCTTCTGCGCTGGGTGAGTACCAAACCAACTGGATGAGGGGAATATGTTTATTAAGCTCATGTAGTTTGAGTAGGCTACCCTGCTCAAACGATTGCACCAGCACACGACCATTTTCAATCATGTCGTGCTCTTCAAGTGCCTCCACCAAGGCTTCTTCTAAACCAGGGTTTAAGAGAGGGGACTTGGTTTCAATATAGTAACGAGCCTCGTGACCAAAGCGCTCAAATAGCTCTTCCAGAGTGAGTATCTGCGCTCCTGCAAAGGCCGGGTCTGCCTTATCGGCATTGGCGTCGTTGAACCAGGTGCCGGTATCAAGCGCCTTTAGTTCTTCTAGCGTGTAAGCATTGATACTACCTTCGCCGTCACTGGTGCGGTCGACGGTATCATCATGGAATACCACTAACTCACCATCAGCGCTAAGTTGAACATCGACTTCTAGGTAATCAGCTCCCCACTCATGGGCCAGTTCATAAGCTGCCATGGTGCTTTCCGGTGCATGTCCGCTGGCACCGCGATGCGCGATTACCTGGAACGACTCCAGATCCTTTAGCTGCTGCTCCAGTGGCGTTGTCTCTGCGAGTGCAGTGGACGTAGTAGCACCAGCAAAAAGACCCAGAGATAGCACGGCAACCAACGGATAACGTTGCATATAAAACCCTTAATTGAACAATTGTTCAATTATCCTACATGCCCGTAAGCGTAAATGCCAAACTGCGCATACCCTCCCAAGGTTTTATGGTAAGTCGCTTAGCGCAGCTAGGCGGCTTATAAAATAAATTGCAGAAAGCCACTGTTAATACGCACAGATAATGCACACAGAGCAGGTGTAGACACCTGCCTCGTCTAGTTTAGCTAGTTTAGATTGTTTAGATAGCGGCATTGCGGTGGAGGTTATCCACGAGTATCTGCGCTTCTTTACGCGATGTTAAGCGTACAAACTGAATATGGGCGTAGCGTGGATCAATCATATCGGCGAAGTAACGTTTGCGGTTTTGATGCCATGTTTTAAGCGACCAGAGCAATACTGAATCACGGCTTAAAAATGTTTGGCGAAAGCTTTCGCGGTTTCCTGTGCCGGGCCAGATCTCTTCTTTGCTAATAATGCGCTTTATCGCTCGTGAGCAGGCTTGGCTGAAGACACGCCAGAAGGGGAAATCGATCCACACCACCATATCGACATCGCGCCACTTAATTGGCCGCGTGCGATCAAAGTTGCCATCCAATACCCACCCTTGGGTGGAGACTGACAGTGCCTCCTCCAGCTTAGCGAAAAAAACATCGTCGGGTGTGCCTTCCCAGTTAGCGCGCCAAAACAGCTGATCAAGCTGAATGTAAGACGTATCCAGCGCTACTGAGAGCTGTTTTGCCAGTGTGCTTTTGCCACTACCACTAGTGCCGACCACATTGATTTTCATGGGGGTATCTCCTGGGCGGCGCAGTAGTTTAAAGAGTGTTCTAAACACGGGCAAGTGCACTTGAGAAAAGAAACTCAAAGGCTCACAGTGAGTTACCAACATTTGGGAACTGATAAGCGGCTTTTTCAGGATGCCGCTCTATAAAGGTTGGATGACTCAAAAACACCTGCAATTACCGATAAGAGACCATTCAAGAAGAGCAATGACGACGATGCTAGTCGTTGGCACATACTCCCGGTATGACTACCAGGAGTATGTGCTGCCAGGAGTATGTGCTGCTGGATGGAAGGCGCTCAATTGATGAAATTGTTTGAGGAAACTGTTTGAGGAAATTGCTCCTTCGTTGGGCTAGAGCAATCGGTACTGGGTGTCTCTAACCCACCCAGCCCAACAGTCGCCACCAAAGGTAGTCTAATGGCATCAATAGTAAGATCGTTATTAGCGCTAATGGGATGATGATTTTCAACAATTGGCTCAGAGGCTCTTTAGATAGCTGCATGGCCATAATCAAGGGCGCCACCTGATAAGGAAAGATGACGGTGGAAAAACCTACCACTTGAGTCATTAGCACTGTAGAAAGTGGGAGTTCTGAAGCAGCGGCGAATTCGCTGGCCATGGGCGTTAGTATGGTCGCTACATTGGGTGTGGTGGCGACTACTCCAGTCAAGGTGGCCATCAATGAAAGCGACATAAAGTCCCAGAAGGGGCTACTGTTGCTCGTCTCCAGCAGTTGACTAAACTCTTTGCCCATTACATTGCCAATCCCCGAAACATTTACCAGTGTTCCCACCCCCAACGCGGCGGCCACAAATACCACGGTGCCAAAATCTGTCGCTCCATTGAATGATTTCGGGGCCATGACACCGACTTTTGGCATCATTAGCACCACCGCTGCCATCAGTCCTACCCACGCCGGGTTCACGCCGTGTAGCGTATCGGTTACCCAAAACAGCAACGTAATGCCGAGTATGACAGCCACTTTTTTTTGCTGTGTCGCATCGCCGGAAAATTTGGTTTCAGCGACGGCTTGCTTAAACTGTGGGTCAATACGGGCTGGAAATACCACTATTACCAGCGCTACGATTAATAGCGCTTTTAGCACTCCCAAAATAGGAAAGTGCAGAAGTAGATACTCCGCATAGCCAAAATGAATGCCATATAGACTTTCACTTGCACCTGCCAAAATCATATTAGGGAGGTTGGATGGAAGTACCGCAAAACTTGGCATGTTACAAGCGGCAGCAAGAGCGGTTGCTACGCCCAGCCGGCCAGCGCTGCCCGGCTCAAAGCCCACTCGTTCAGCCAATGCTAAACCAATAGGAATCAATACCACTGCTCGACCCGCTGAAGAGGGCATCACAAAGCCTAATGCTACGGCGGTTAACACTAATCCCCCAATCAGCCGTGGATAGCTTGCCGTTAGAAGCGGTGCCAATACGGCCGCTAGTCGATCGCCAAGTTTGCTTGATGTAATGGCAGAACCAATTACAAATCCGGAAATAACCATCCACACGGCTGTTGAGCCAAACCCGGCGAATAGTTGCTCCGGCGCTAGCAGTCCAAAGACACTAACCAGCGCGAAAAAGATCAGGCCAGTCAGAAATGGGGGGAGTATGCCGGTACTCCACAGCACCAGCGTGAGCAGTACCATGCCAGCGCTGTAAGAAAATGCCGCTGGATTGCCCGTTAAGGGAAAAAATGCCAATAACAAAGCCACCAATAAAGCCGCTGCTGTTATTGCGTGGGAAAAGCGAAGTGAACGAAGCATGAAGGGGGTCCTGGTGGCGATGAACTCAATTGCGCGGTGCGCGCAGCTGGACCTACAATAGCGCCTGCATGCTGACGTGTTGAGGGTAAGATATGACAATAAATAGCGATAAGGCGACAATGTCGCCACCCAGTGATATAGCGTTTGTCCTCGATCCTAGTCGCCCTGTATTGACTCGCGCTCGCAGTATGCAGGCTGAAACCGGGGTATTGCCGCACGCTCACCCACGCGGGCAATTGCTATGGGCTAAACACGGCGTGCTGCGTGTTACCAGTGAACAAGCGGTGTGGGTTGTCCCCTCTACTCACGGCGTGTGGATACCCAGTGGCTGTCTCCACCAAGTGAGTTGTGAAACGCTGGTGGAAACCCGCAACCTCTACATTGATCCTACTTGCAGGGCACGTGATCAGGATACCCAGGTGGTGATGGTGGCGATGAGCACGTTGATGCGCGAGATTGTGCTAAGGCTAAACGATTCCCTAAAGTGTCGCGACGGCGATGCCAGCACGACGCGCCTAGGTCTAGTCGCTATTGATGAACTAAATAGTCTACCCGCTGAGAATTTGTCGCTACCTGCTGGGGCTGACCCGCGGTTGCGACGTATCATCAGCCACATGGTCAACCACCCGGATAATCGCCATACATTAGCTGAGCTGGCGGGCCTTGCCGGGGCGAGTGTACGAACGCTAGAAAGACTATTTAAGTCCGACACCGGGCTGACCTTTCGCCAATGGCGTACCCGCTTCAAGTTGATGAACGCGCTTGAAGCCCTGGATAGAGGCGAAAGCTCAACCGCAGTGGCCTATACGGTAGGCTATAAAAGCGTCAGCAGTTTTGTGGCTGCCTTCAAAACGGAGTTTGGCTATACACCTCAAGTCCGCGCCCGCTGCCAATAATGCGGCGATTAGGCGTTAGTTGACTCATGCATTAACCCCTTTCATGCCTTCCGGCGTGTAGCGCTCACCGATGACCGGAATGCGAGCGGTGGCTGCTTCCAACTGGCGTTGTTCATCCGGGATCAGAGTGATAGCCGTTGCAGCTGCATTCTCTTCAAGATAACGCAGCCGCTTAGTTCCTGGAATTGGCACGATATTGGGGCCTTTAGACAGTAGCCAGGCGAGCGAAAGCTGTGCGGGTGTGCAGCCTTTGTCGGCGGCCACTTGACCAATCACGTTGGCGATTCGGCGGTTGGTACTTATGGCTTGATCTGAAAAGCGCGGCAAGTTAGGACGGAAATCACCTTCTTCGAAATCCGTCGTGTCCTGAAATCTTCCCGTTAAAAAACCACGGCCTAATGGCGAGTAGGGCACAAAACCGATGCCTAGCTCTTGGCAGGTAGGGAGCACCGCTTGCTCTACGTCGCGTGTCCAAAGCGAATACTCGGTTTGGACGGCGGTAATCGGATGCACTGCATGGGCGCGGCGCAAGGTGTCAGCGCTGACCTCGCACAGGCCGATATGGGCAATTTTTCCCTCTTTGACTAGCTGGGTGAGTCCTTCCATGGTCTCTTCAATAGGCACATCCGGGGTTACGCGATGGACGTAGTAGAGATCGATTTGCTCGACCCCTAATCGTCGCAGCGATGCCTCGCAGGCCTTGCGCGCATACTCGGCGCTGTTGTCCAGGCGTCGTTGATACTCACCGGGCTTGCGCACAATGCCAAACTTGGTTGCGATACGCACTTGCGGCTTATGCTTGGCCAGAAAGCGGCCAATAAGCTCTTCGTTATGGTGCGGCCCGTACATATCTGCCGTATCAAAAAAGTTGATGCCCAGCTCCACTGCCTGCGCTAATACGCGTAGCGATTCACTGTCATCCCGGGGGCCGTAGAATTCGCTCATGCCCATGCAGCCCAGGCCAATGGCGGAAATAGAAAGGTCGGTGCCAAGTGTACGTTGTTGCATGCTGTCTCTCCGTGAACCGTTCTTGAGTAGCGGAGTGACAGCGTGGCACTATCCCATAATGAAAAAAATGAACGAGTTCGATAAGCCGTTTTCCGGTTTTGAAAAGCAGATGCCCCGTGGGTGGGTGTGGGATGACACCCGCGCCTTTTTGGCTGTGGCTCGTCACGGCACGCTGAGTGGTGCCGCCGCGGAACTGCATTTGGGCATTGCGACGCTCTCCCGACGTATTGAACGGCTGGAAAAAGCGCTGCAGCTACCGCTATTTGTGCGCCAACAGTCGGGCTACCAACTGACCGAGGAAGGCGCAGGGCTGGTCGAAAAAGCTGAAGCACTGGAAGCTGCTGCGATGGCGTTTACCACCGATGTTTCCCGCCACTCACAGCTGAGTGGTAGAGTGCGTTTGGCTACCGCAGAGAATTTGGCAACGGCATTGATTCTACCTGCGCTTGCGCAATTTCAGCGTCAGTACCCTGGTATTACACTTGAGCTAGTGACGGATATCTCGACGGCCAACCTACACCGTCGTGATGCTGATTTAGCCCTCAGAATGGTCAAACCTGAGCGCGGTAATGTCACCCTTCGCCGCTTGGGTTCCTTAGGCTATGGGCTTTACGCTAGCTCAGCTTATGCGGCGCAGCGTAAAACAGCGCTTGATACTGGCGACTACGACATGGATGCTTTTATCACCTGGGGGGAGGCGCAGGCCCATTTGCCTGCAGCACAGTGGGTCGAGCGCATTCTACAAGGGCGAGAGCCAGCGCTAACCACTACCTCTTTGGCAACTCAAGTCGCCGCAGCTAAAGCAGGGCTAGGTATTGCAGTACTACCGCACTTTTTGGCTCAGGAAGCGGGATTAGTCTGTATTGCTTCTGATCTTGGCGTGGATCAGCCTATTTACCTCGTTATCCAAACAGACCTGACACAGTCACGCCGAACCCGTGCCGTGGCGGACTTTCTTATTGAACTGGTCGCCAGTAACCATGCTCGCTTGAGCATGGGCTGAGAAGCGGGGGGTATGACTCTAATTGATGCTATCAACGCCCTCTCCGTAGCCAGGATTCCCGTAGCCAGGAGAGAGCGTTAAAGCCAAGCGTCAGCCTTTGGAGCTGAGAGCCTGAGCCGGTGAGTACGATGATGCACTGTGTGTCACGAGACTCACGCCGATGAATACGACGGTATTGACGACTAGGCCACAGAAGCCAGCGTGCCAGCCGAATGGAGTACTGACCCCAAACTGGAACAATAGGGTTAGGGCCGCGCCTACTGCTAAACCTGCAAAGGCACCAGAGCGTGATGCTCGCCGCCAGAATAGTGCGCCAAGCAGCATCGGCAGCAACTGCACCACGATGCCATAGGCGCCGAGTAACAAGCCAACCAATGAGCCAGGGTTGGCTAGGGCTAGCAAGTAGGCTGCTAAGGAGATTACCACCACACCGTAGCGAGTCAGCCTGAGTGCCTTGTCATCAGATATACCACGCAGCACGGGCAGGTGCTGCCCCACGTCTCTTACCAGAATAGTGGCGGAGGTATGAGCCAAGTTGGCAGCCGTAGACATTGCCGCGGCCAGCGCGCCGGAGAGGGCTATACCGATTAGCCACGCAGGGAAGTCAGCTAGTTCAACCACTAACGTCAACAGCACGCGATCAGCAGAGTCGAGCGGGCTATCTTCGAGTAGTAATACTCCTGCGAAGCCGATAACCAGCAATGGCACCAGCAAGTAGCTATAAAGTGGATAGAGTACGAACACCTGTTTCAGGGTTCGCTCACTGCGCGCACTATAAAACTTCATGAAAATGTGCGGCCACATTACGCAACCTAGAGCACTTACTAGGATGGCTGTCGAGAAGGCTCCCCAGCCCATGCCGCCAGCACCGGGCATGGTTAGATATTCCGGCGCTTCGCGCTGCAGTTCGCGGAACATTTCACCGACTCCACCAAAGAACTGGTCAGCCGTTGCCAAGCCTAGAAACCACGCGACACCCACCATCATCACGCCCTGGAGCAAGTTGGTCCAGCCGATGCCTTGTAAGCCGCTCGCATAGACATAAGCCGCCACCACGCCACAGGCCAGTAAGCTGCCGAGCCAGAACGGAATGGTGCCTGAGGTTGCCGCCTCGAAGAGCAGTCCCGCACCCGCGATCTGAATAGTTAGGTAGGGGATCATCGCCAGTACGCTGACCACACCGATGAAAAGCCCCAGCAGATTCCCCCGAGTTGGATAACAGGCAGAGAGGAACTCCGCCTGGGTCAGAAAACCATGGCGACGGCCAAGCCGCGAAATGTGTGGCGCGATTAACCACCATACAATCACAGCGAGCGCCAGGTAGGCGATGATATAGAGTGCCGGCGCCCCTTTGCTGTAGGCCCAGCCGGGGGCTCCAAGAAAGGCGAAAGCAGAGAATATCTCCGCTCCGAGAATGAAAAACAGCACCAGTAGCCCCATGTGGCGCCCACCAGCGACGTAGCCTTCCAAAGACGAACTCTGGTTATGCCTTGCTCGCAGGCCCACCGCTAGAACGATCAGCAGGTAGGCTAGGGTGATGGTAGTGATCAGCAGTGAATCACTCATCGTTCACCTCCTGTGCGGCATCATGGCGATAGGCAATCACTAGTCCCACAAATAGGACAAAGACCCAAGCGACGTACCAGAACATGAAGAAGGGCAAGCCAATCACCATCGGTTCGATGCGGTTGGCCACTAATGCGCCAGGCCAGATCATCGCCAGTGCACAGATAGTGAAGTAAATCAGCAATCCCCTAGGGGGAAGCGAGGGGCGGGATTTCATATGCATACCTCATTATTGTGGTGTTATCGGTAGTAGAGCAGGCCTCGTTTAGGCGGCAGCGAGTGCGCCGAGGCCGATGGCCAACAGTAGTTGGCAACCAGTGGGAATAATGTCGTCGTTAAAGTCGTAACGAGCGTTGTGTAATGGTGCGGTGGCTTCATCCTTGGCTGTACCGAGGAAGAAGTAGGCTCCTGGACAGCGCTGCAGCATGAAGGAGAAATCTTCGCCGCCAAGGCTAGGGTCGACGTCGCGCACCAGGGCAGCTTCGCCGAGTGTTTGCACTACGCAGGATTCCACGTGGCGGGTTTCCGCCTCGCTATTGATCGTCGCTGGGAATATGCGTTGGTAGTCGACCTCAATGTCGCCGCCATGGGCAATGGCCACCCCTTCACAAACACGGCGAACAGCATGCTCAATACGATCCTGAGTGTCGGCATCAAGGCTTCGTGCTGTACCGCTGATGCGTACTTCATCGGGAATAATGGCGAAACCGTCAATATCGCCCCCCTGCAAACCACACAGGCTGAGGGCCGCGGGGGAGAGAGGATTAATATCACGGGCGACCACGGAGTGTAGATTTTGAATCAGGGCACCCGCCATACGCACAGGATCTGTCGATAGGTGTGGGTTGACGCCTCCATGGCCCCCTTTTCCGCGTACCCGGATATCGAGCCGATCGGTGGCTGCCATGATGGCACCTGAGCGGACGGCCACTTGGCCAGCAGGCAGAGAAGGCCAGTTGTGCAGGGCGTAGATGGCCTGCATAGGAAAGCGCTCGAACAACCCCTCTTCAACCATTGCCCGGCCACCACCTAATCCTTCTTCTGCGGGCTGAAAGACTAGGTGAATGGTGCCAGCGAAGTCGCGGTGTTCAGCCAGGTAGCGGGCGACGCCAAGCAGCAGGGTCGTGTGACCATCATGACCGCAGGCATGCATGCGACCGGGCACTTCGGATGTGTGGTTGTGCTCGCTAAGCTCTTGGATCGGTAGAGCGTCCATATCGGCGCGTAGACCAATCTGGCGTCCATTGTCGGGCTGATCACCGGTGACAGTCGCAACGATACCGGTTTTGCCGATGCCAGTTTCAAAGGTCAAACCGAGACGTTCTAGTTCTTCAGCGATGCGCTTAGCCGTGGCATGTTCCTGAAACCCTAGCTCTGGGTGACGGTGCAGCTCGTGCCGCATTTGGGTCAGCTCGGCGTGGTGACGCTCGAAGAAATTTGCGTTGATGAGTTCTGTCATAGTCGATTCGCATAGTTGTTGGATGGACCAATTCATCTTGGTTGTTTCGGTGGCATAGAGAAAATAGTTTTTTTATTAGCTTTCCATGCTTATATTGGATGGAAAGAGCCACGGCGGGTCATTCAATGGGAATGAGATGGACTTCAAACGCTTAAAATATTTTCAGACCGTCGTAGAGGAGGGAGCTATCTCCTCAGCAGCACGACGGATACCACTTGCTCAGCCAGCCCTGTCACGTCAATTGCTGCTGCTTGAAGATGAGGTCGGTACCACATTGCTAACTCGTTCACGGCATGGCGTTCGCCTGACCGCCGCAGGCGAATCGTTCTACCGTGATACCCGGCGTTTGCTTGGCGAATTCGAACAGGCCAAGCGCAATGCACGGCGCATCGCCGATGGCCAAGTCGGTGAGTTGCGTCTAGGGGTGACGGTGATGCATTTATGGGTACCCCAGATAATCGGTTTGCTCAACCGTTTCCGCGAGCAATATCCCGAGGTCACGCTGAAAGTAGAGTCAGTGCTTTCGGGGCCTCAGGTCGATGCAATCCGCCGTGGGAGGCTGGATGCTGGCATGTTATTTTTCCCTCCAGAAGATGATGACAGCCTCTGTAGCCATTGCTTGTATGAGGATCATCTCGTATTGGTTACCAGTGCCACCTCACGCCTAGCGCGACAACCGCCGCGATACCTAGCCGAACTCAATGACGAAAATTTTATCTGGTTTGATCGTAGTGCCACCCCGGTCTATCACGACAAGCTGATCCACGCTTTTCAGCGAGAGGGTTTCACGCCCCATGTGGTTCAGGAGGGAACTGACAACGCTACTATGTTGTGTTTGGTAGCTGCTGGCATGGGCTGCAGTATTTTGCCGGCCATGACCATGGCAGGGGCACCAGAAGGCGTAGTAAGTCATCGCCTGGAGGATCTCAAGCTGGCTTTGCCTTTGATGCTGGTATGGCGCAGGGATTCAGGGCTGTCGGCGGTACGCCGGCTGATCGAAATTGCCGAAACAGAATCTTTGGCGACTGATGATGACGCTGACGCGTGACGTTCATCTTGATGGAAATTAATAATATGGAAACACCTATGTCCCCCACCGATATTGGCCGTGCATACAATCAGATCACTCATCTCTGGCAGAGCGAAAAATTTAATCTCACGAACGGTGTAGACGCGCACAAAAGAGCGCTAGCGTTTGTAAAGAATCGAGGCAGGGCGCTGGATATTGGCTGTGGTTGCACAGGACGTTTTATTGACCTGCTACAGCAGGAAGGCTTTACACCAGAGGGGGTGGATATTTCTGCTGAAATGCTGCGGCTGGCTAAACAGAAACATCCAGACGTGACCTTTCACCACCAGGATATTTGTCAGTGGCAACCGCCTGGCAAATACGATGTCATTACTGCGTGGGATAGCATCTGGCATATTCCACTGGCTCAGCAGGAAGCTGTGATAACCAGGATTATTAATAGCCTGAGCGAAGGTGGCGTATTTATCTTCTCCTTCGGAGGCACCGATGAACCCGGTGATCACACCGACAGCTTCATGGGGCCACCGGTTTACTACTCATCGCTCGGTACTAACGGCTTTTTATCCCTGTTGTTAAAACTTGGCGTAGTATGCAAGCACCTAGAGTATGACCAACATCCTGAACTGCACGCGTATCTGATTGCTCAGAAGGAATGAAGAGCCTATAACCTGGCTTGCTGGTGTAACGTATCAACAAAACGGGCTAATGCGGGCGACCAAGTAGCGGGTTCTGAAGTAACAAAATAGGTGTCGATATTGGCAATCTCGGAGGGCAGTTCCATCGCGTGAATGCCGAAGCGGTGCTGGTGCGCTTCAATGATAATACGTGGCAGCACGGTGTATCCCATCCCGGCTGCTACGCAACCAAGCATGGCGTCTAGCGTGCCAAACTCAAAAACACGCACGGCATTAATTCCTTGAGATGCCAGCAGCAGTTCGATACGTTGCCGGTAACTACATCCCTGACGAAATGCGAGAAACGTTGCGGTTAGTAGTTCTTCCGAGCTGGGTGCGCTCGTCATGGGAGTTGAGCTTACCAGCACAAGCTGTTCGCTGAAGACTTTGAGCGAATGATAGCGATGATGATCGATAGCGCCGGCCACAAACACACCATCCGCCTGGCCGTCCATTAGCTTCTCGATCAAACTGGCGGTGGGGCCGGTCGCCAAGGTCATATCAACCTCTGGAAAGTCAGCATGATAGGCCGCCAGTATCGGGGGGAGGCGCAGCGCCATAGTCGTTTCCATCGACCCCAAGCGCAGCTGGCCAGTTGCGTTCTCTGCACTTTGAAACAGCATTAATGCTTCGTCATGCACTGCCAGCAACCGTTCTGCGTAATCCAGTAACGCTAGCCCCGCTGACGTAAGGCGCACGCCACCCGTGCGATGAACCAGCTGCGCGCCTAATTCCTCCTCAAGTTTTTTGATATGCGTGGTCACGTTAGATTGCACCGTGTGCAGTTGCTTTGCGGCGGCCATAAAGCTGCCGGTTTCTGCCACCGCCATAAACAGCCGCAATGATTTAAATTGCATGCCCATCTCCCTTAAATGGCCACTGTCTCAAGGGCTATCTCAAGAGCTATCCCAAGAACTATCTCAAAAAAAGATAGAGGTTATCATTATAAATCGTTTCTAAAGAATTGTTGGGGTGGGTAAGCTACAGGTAAATGCGCTTGTTGCCAATCTTGCTGCACAGCGATTAGTAAGGATACGACATGATCAATAGCAAAGACTTGCCTGCTCTGATGACTGGCGTGATGGCCACCTTGGCGGGAATAGGCATTGCACGTTTTGCCTACACACCACTATTACCGGCACTGATTCAAGAAGGGTGGTTCAGTGCCAGCCAAGGGGCTTATCTAGGGGCTGCTAATCTTCTCGGCTACTTTATTGGTGCGTTATCTGCTCATGCACTAAGTGAGCGTTTTTCTGTTCGCGCGGTGATGGGGGCAAGTTTCGTAGCGATTGCACTGAGCTTTTTTCTCTGTGCAGGGGCGGGCAGTTTTGGCTGGTTTTTCTTTTGGCGATTGGTCTCAGGTATTGCTGGCGCCATTCTTATGGTGGTTGGCCCATCGTTGGCTCTGTCAACCACCCCTCCGGAAAGGCGGACGAGTGTCGGTGCCTTGGTGTTTACTGGCATTGGCTTCGGTGCGCTGCTTTCCGCATCGGTGGTGCCTGTGCTCCTGGAGTTAAGCTTAACGGTTACCTGGGCAACGCTGGGCCTGCTCTGTATTGCCGCTGCTCTGGTATGTGACTGGGGCGTTACGCAGCTCTCCTCTCCACCGTTGGCCAGTCAGGAAAAGTCAACAAGTCAGAGCGGGTATGCCGGAATAAATGCCGCTGTGCTACTGGTGATCGGGGCCTATGCCCTGGACGCCGTCGGGTTTGTTCCGCATACCGTATTTTGGGTGGATTATCTCGCCAGAGAAAATGCCTTAGGACATCAAGCGGCTTCTCTACAGTGGGGTATTTTCGGCTTGGGCGCTGTGTGCGGGCCACTGGTGGTAGGAACGTTGGCGAGAAAAGTGGGTTGGCACCATGGTTTAACCCTCGCTTTTTTAGCCAAGGCTGCCGCTGTGGCCCTGCCCGTATTTTCACTTGCACTGCTTAGTCAGTCAGTTTCCTCGTTCGTGGTGGGCGCGATGATCCCAGGTATTGTTGCGCTGACGTCTGGGCGACTGGCCGAATTGGTCGGCCCCGCTGCCCACAAAAAGCTCTGGGGGCAAGCGACTGCTGCTTTCGCTGCGGCTCAAGCGTTTTCTGGCTACGCGATGTCGGCGCTCTATGTAGTTTGGGGCACTTATTCACCGCTATTTGCGATTAGCAGCCTGGTATTGGTAGGCGGCTTTGTACTAGTGCTGCTGAGCCGATGCCAGCAACGTCACGTTTCCCTCTCTACTGTTCCTCTCGCTACTAAAAACCGGAGGCCATAATGCAGCTTTTTCTCAACGCAACCTCACCCTATGCGCGCCTAGCGCGGATCATCTTACTTGAGAAGGATCTGGTGGATGACGTTACATTGCGCTGGTGCGACCCTTGGGCAGACGACCAAGCGCTGCTAGAAGCTAATCCCGCCGGGCGAATTCCTGCGCTAGTGACAGACGAAGGCACAACACTTAGCGAGTCGATGCTGATTGCTGTTTATCTTGATAGCATCAGCTCTCACTCGCCTATGATTCCCCAAGCCCGATTAGCGAATGTGCTGCATCTGGCGGGGCTTGGTCAGAATCTTATGGATGTTGCGTTTACAACCGTTATCGCCAGAAAACATTATGGCGCTGAGATTGATCACAGTGAGCTTGGGCGAAGGCGCCAGCGAGCCATGCAGCGAATAACCGAACAACTGAACAGTGAACTCCACGAAAGTCAGCTGGCGCCATCGATGACGCTTGGTGAAATCGCCTGCGCTGTTGCACTAGAGTACGTGTCTTTCAGGTTGCCAGAAGTGCACTGGAAGGAAGCGTACCCACAGCTCAAAGCGTGGCATGCCGCAGTAATTGCCAGAGATAGTTTTCAGCAGACGGCATTTGTGTAGCCTCCCGCGGGTGCGGTGACGCTTACACCGCGCTACAACATAATAAAATTCAATAGTTTGGATTATGTTGCGCGGGTTAACGAATCTTGCGAGGGGCGAGTAAATGAGGCATCCGCGAATGGAGACGGAGCCTCCCGGTAAGGCTGGGGATCACTCGCTGAGTGCCTGCTTAAGCCACTTTGCCAGTGGTTCGCTGCGGCGGCTGCTGGTTTGTTCCGGCAACCATAGGCAGAGACGGGCGGGTGTTTCGATACTCCCCCAGGGAGCCACCAGCCGCCCGCTGCGTAAATCGTCTTCCACCAGTAGCTTGGGCGCTATTGCGACGCCCAAGCCCGCTACTGCTGCTTCAATCAGATAATAAAGATGGGCAAACCCTTGGCCCTGTTGAAGGGCATCTTCCAATGCACGCTGCTCCAGCCCTTTGGCGCTCGCCCACTGCGGCCACGCCTGGGGACGTGAAGCGGTCACTAACAGCTTGTTGGCAAATAACGATTCTGGTTTGGCTGGGTCAATGTGCGCGGCTAGTAGTGGGCTTGCTACTGGGCAAATCTGCTCGGGAAGTAGCTCGATAACCTCCACATCCGCGGGCCAGGGCGGTTCAATAAACGCCAGGGTAGCGCTGGTATCTACCTGTTGAGCGGGCAGTTCGCTGTCACTTACCACGACTTTTAGCTTCAGTTGCGGCAGCTCTTGGTTCAGGCGATCCAGGCGGGGAATTAGCCAGCGCGCTAGCAGGCTGCCGGGGCAGGCCAGAGTAAAGGGCGCTTCTTCCACGTCACGCTTGAGTGCTGCGCAACTATTGCGCAGTTTGCTAAATGCCTCGCCCACGCCGCTTTGCAGTTGCTCACCATGGTGAGTCAGCACCAGCCCACGGCCTGCTTTTGCGAATAGTGCTACACCAAAGTGCTCATCCAGGCTTTTAAGCTGGCGGCTAACCGCGCCGTGGGTAACGCTTAGCTCATCGGCGGCAGCGGTCACGCTACCCAATCGGGCAGTGGCTTCAAAGGCGCGCAGGGCGCTAAGCGGCGGCATGCTGTTCTGCATTGCTTATCCCATTATGATGTTCTGCTGTAATAGTTGATTAAAACTCACCTATTGGTGACATCTTATCGATTTTTATCCTCGCCTGCCTGCGCTACCTTCAATCCAATCCTAATTTTCACCTTGTACTCAGAGGTCGTGATGAACCAATTCGTGAACCTGCCCGATGCCAATGGACTGTTTGGCAGTTTCGGCGGCCGCTTTGTCGCTGAAACACTCATGCCGCTCATTTTAGAGCTGCAAGAAGAATACGCTGCCGCTAAAAATGACCCCGAATTCCAGCGCCAGTTAGCCTACTTTCAAGGGGATTACGTGGGGCGCCCAAGCCCGCTTTATTTCGCTGAACGACTGACCGAATACTTCGGTGGGGCGAGTATTTACCTCAAGCGCGAAGAGCTTAACCACACCGGCGCGCACAAGATTAACAACTGCATTGGCCAGGTACTGCTAGCCAAGCAGATGGGCAAAAAGCGCATCATTGCTGAAACCGGCGCCGGAATGCACGGCGTGGCCACCGCCACGGTAGCAGCGCGTTTTGGTCTGCCCTGTGTCATCTATATGGGCTCAACCGACATTGAGCGACAGCAGCCCAATGTGTTCCGCATGAAGCTACTGGGGGCTGAGGTGATTCCCGTTACCTCCGGCACCGGCACACTCAAAGATGCCATGAACGAAGCGCTGCGCGACTGGGTGACCAACGTAGATGATACCTTCTACATTATTGGAACCGTGGCTGGGCCGCACCCGTACCCTGAAATGGTGCGCGACTTCCAAGCGGTGATTGGCCATGAAACCCGCAGCCAAATGCTCGAAAAGCAGGGACGTTTGCCGGATTCGCTGGTGGCCTGTATTGGTGGCGGCTCAAACGCTATGGGGCTGTTCCATCCGTTCTTAAACGACCCAGATGTGCAAATGATTGGCGTAGAGGCGGGCGGCAAAGGTGTTAAAAGCGGCCTGCATGCCGCCAGCTTGAACGGCGGGACGCCTGGCGTACTGCATGGTAACCGCACTTATCTGCTGCAAAATGAAGATGGCCAGATTATCGACGCCCACTCAATATCAGCGGGGCTGGATTACCCTGGTATCGGCCCAGAACACGCATGGCTCCACGAGCAGGGACGGGTTGAGTATGTTTCCGCCACTGACGATGAAGCGTTGGAAGCCTTCCAGATCTGCTGCCGTCAGGAAGGCATTATTCCTGCCCTGGAAACTGCCCACGCCTTGGCGGAAGTGGCTAAGCGTGCGCCCCAGCTTCCTCGTGAGCACCTAATGGTGGTCAATCTTAGCGGTCGTGGCGACAAAGACATGATGAGCGTCGCCCATCATCTAGGTGAGAAATTCCAATGAGTGCGAACCAGGAGACTGTTATGAATACCCCCACTCGTCTTAAAGACTGCTTTGCCGCGCTCAAGCAGCAGAATCGCCCAGCGCTGGTTAGCTACCTCACTGCAGGTGATCCAGATGCCGAGACTTCACGTCGTCTGCTGCATGGGTTGCCAGATGCTGGGGTGGATATCATCGAACTTGGCATGCCGTTCAGTGACCCTATGGCCGATGGTCCCGCGATTCAAAAAGCCGCGCTGCGTGCCCTTGAAGGTGGCCAAACCCAGGTTAAAACCTTGGACATGGTGCGCCGTTTCCGCGAGCAAAATAGCACCACGCCGATCGTGCTGATGGGCTACTACAACCCGATTTACTGCTATGGCGTTGAGCGCTTTCTAACGGAGGCCGCCAGCGCTGGGGTCGATGGCCTGATTGTGGTGGATTTACCCCCCGAACATGATGAAGAGCTCTGCCAGCCAGCAGCTCAGCACGGCATTGATTTTATCCGCCTGGCCACCCCGACTACCGATGCCAAACGGTTGCCCAAAGTACTCAGCAACACCTCTGGGTTTATCTACTACGTATCGGTGGCGGGGGTTACTGGCGGTAGTGCGCCAACACCAGAACGGTTAGAGGCGTCGGTCACTCAGCTCCGCGAATACACCGAGCTACCCATTGCCGTTGGCTTTGGCATTCGCACCGCCGAACAAGCCGCTACCATTGGACGGTTTAGCGATGCGGTGGTGGTCGGCTCCGCGCTTGTTGACTGCATCGAACATGCCAGCACGGCTGATGACGCCGTTGAGCGAGTGCATGGCTTAGTCAGTGAGCTGGCAGAAAGCGTCAGGGTGTGCAGGAAGGTGAGTGAGTCACAAGTTTGTTGATACAAACAGCGTAAAAAGAACGAAACATTAAGAGGGCAGGCCAGCGCGCCTGCTCTTTTTTTAACGTTGAGCAAAATCCTAATTAAAGGTTAATCTAGCTGGTTCGATGGTGAAATAATGAGTGGAAACTCACGCGAGCTAATAGGAACGGGCTTTTATGAACCTGACAACACTGCTGCTTTTTATCCCTGCCTGCTTTGCCCTTAATATGGCGCCTGGCCCCAATAATCTAATTTCATTAACCAATGCGAAACGCTATGGCGTTCGGACAGCTTGTTTAGCGGGTATTGGGCGGCTAATAGCATTTGTCGGCATGATTACGTTGGCAGCGACTGGCTTGGCGACGCTGCTTTACACTTCTGAAAAGATCTTCCTCGTCATTAAGGTTGTCGGTGGTCTCTACCTGTTATGGCTGGCATATCAACTATGGGGCGCCGATACTGCCGCAAGTGATAGCGCTGAAATCCAGCATATGAGCTTAGTTGAGCTGGCGCGACAAGAGTTCTTGCTTGCTGCTGGTAACCCCAAAGCCATTCTGATTTTTACCGCTTTCCTACCGCAGTTCGTGGAACCTAGCGGCAATGTCGGTCTGCAGTTTTTGGTGCTAGGTGTGCTGTTTTTACTATTGGAATGGGTAGCGATTGCTGGTTACGCCTATGCAGGTAGCTTTTTGAGCCAGTGGTTTTCACGCCCCGCTATGCGGCGCTTATTTAACCGCGGTTGCGCAACTCTATTAGCCAGTGCCGGAGTAGGGCTATTGCTGTCTAAAAAAGGCTGAGTAAGCGTTAAGACTCGCTGTTTAAATACGCTAGATTCCTCTGCTGACTGCTATGAGGCGTGAATGAAAACGGGCGAGATCACCTTTCGCATCTTCGCTGGCATCCAGTCAGTTGGCTAAATATTTTGAGGTCGGTGTGGCGCATATTGGGTTGCCCGCCGACCTCAATCGTTCTACGAGTGGTGGGTGCGGCGCGAATCTTCAGGTGCCTCGTGGCGCTCATTCATTCCATAGTCTCGGATGACGGAAGCGACACGTAGCCGGTAGTCGGCAAAGATTTCCTGTCGACCAGCTTTTTGGGCCGCTCGGTGAGATTCAAGCGAACGCCACTGCTTCACGGCCTCTTCATCCCGCCAAAAAGACAGCGAAAGCACTTTACCGGGCTGCGTCAGGCTCTCGAAGCGCTCAATCGATAGAAAGCCGTCAATAGTTTGCAAATCTTGGCGCAGTGCGCTGGCAGTATCCAAGTAGTCTTGATAACGGTCAGTATGCGGAAGCACTTCGAATATCACAGCGATCATGGCCAATTCCTTATATTCATAAATTCTTTATATTCTTAAGCTCTTTATATTCTTAAGTTCTTTTATTCTCAGCTTCTTTATAGTCACAGCGTCGATATGTTCATTACATCGACAGCCTCAATGCCTAAGGTGCCGTCTACCACCTCGACAAAGCTGCGCTCCTCTTTGAGGATAAACCGCTGCTCTTGGGCCATGGTAAAGTTCGCGTGACCTCCCTCGTCAGATCTCAGTCGAGCGCGATAGGCCTCATAGGAAGCCAGGCTATCGAAGGCAATGAGGCCCCAGGCGATATTGTTGGTGCCCTCTAAAGGCAGGAAGTAGCCAATAAGATGGCCGCCACACCAGGGGATGATTTTTCCCCAGTTTTCGGCGTATTGCTTGAAAGCGTCGCGCTGGAAAGGGTCGATCTCGTAGCGAATGATGCAGGTAATGCTCATCTGATTAGCTCCGTTGAAAGGCAACGGAGACGATACCTAATTGCCGCACCCCAATGGTTCGACTAAGATCGAACCATGAATGAAGCCCCTAACATTGTGCGCGTTGCCGCACTGATCGGAGATAACGCTCGGGCGGAAGCGCTCTGTGCCTTAATGTCTGATCGCGCGCTAACGGCGACTGAACTGGCAGATATGGCCGGTGTGACTAAGCAAACCATGAGCTTCCACCTCGGAAAGCTGCGAGAGGAAGGTTTACTCGCGGTCGAAAAGCAGGGGCGCCACCGCTATTTTAGGCTGGCGGGGCCACATGTGGCTGAGCTTTTGGAGTCGCTGATGGGTCTCGCTTTCCGAGGCGACGATAAGCATTTGTCCATCGGCCCGCGCGACCCCGCGCTGCGCAAGGCTCGGGTTTGCTACGACCACCTTGCAGGGGAAATGGGGGTTTTTGTGTACGAGCAGATGCTCGAGACAGGTATCCTTCAGCAGCTTCCAGGCGGACTACAGCTGACTAACCAGGGTCGGCTGTGGTTCCAGAAACATGGCATCGATGCAGACGCGCTGGCTTCTTCGAAGCGGTCATTCTGTCGAGCGTGTTTGGATTGGAGCGAGCGTAGGAATCATCTTGCCGGCGCGCTCGGGGCGGCACTGCTTGCGCGAATTCAGGCGCTTGGCTGGGCTAAACGGCAGGAAGACTCTCGCGTTATCGTTTTCAGCGCCAAAGGGGAAGCGTCGCTGCGGGCAATGTTCGCAGTGAACAATATGACACCTACTCCCGACACCTCACCATTAGAATCCTGCTCGCTGGTTTGTAAATAATGTTCATTTTTCAGTGCTTGTAGCTACCTACTAGCGCAGGCATTATCAGCGCTAATGACTGCTGACCGAAGGCGGCAACCATACGGATTTCGTCTTTACTTTTTCACACCGCGTGGCAATCCGTTTGCCGCTCAATTAAAGACACGTGGCTAATTTATGCTTTCCAAAATTATAAGCGGCGGCCAAACCGGCGCTGATCGAGCGGCACTGGATGCCGCATTAGCACTGGACTTTTCTATCGGTGGATGTTGTCCCGTTGGCCGAATGGCTGAAGACGGACCGATTAGCAGCGTCTATAGCCTTGAAGAAATTGGCGGGGGATATCGTCAACGTACCAAGAAAAATGTACAAGATGCCGATGGCACCGCTATCTTCTATGCGTCTTATCTTCAAGGGGGAACAGAAGCTACGGCTCTGTTCTGTATTCAGCAGTCAAAGCCCTACAAGCTGATTGATATTGAGCTGATAGACCCGCTGCACGCGGCGATGTTGCTGGCCGATTTTGTACACGACCGCCATATCACGACACTTAATGTTGCAGGCTCCCGCGCCAGCACTTGTCCGGTAATGTACGCGTACGTTAAGCAAGCGATTGAACTGGTTATTAAGCAGTCACGATAGGCTAAGCTGTTACTGGGTGGCAATTAAACGTGCTCATAATCTGAATTCGGCAACGTAAAGGGACAACTTATGCACCTGCATGAAAAGCTTAATTATGTCGAGTTTGCAGCCAAAGACTTAGTGGCGACAAAAACGTTTTTCTCGACGGTGTTCGGCTGGGATTTCGTCGACTATGGCCCTGAATACACAGCGTTTTCCAATCAAGGGTTAGATGGCGGCTTTTATCACTCAGATACCTGCAGCCGAACGGCTAACGGCGGCGCATTGCTGGTTTTCTATAGCGCGGATATTAACGCAACGCTCGATAAAGTAGAGCAAAGCGGCGGTGACGTTATTCAGCCTATTTTCGAATTCCCGGGCGGTTTTCGCTTTCACTTCCTAGAACCCAGTGGCAATGAGTTTGCGGTTTGGTCAGAAGCACGCACTTAAAACGCTAACGCCCCAAAGGCCTTTTAACCCCAACGATTTTTTAACCCCATCGAGCTTGTTAAAGAAGAGCTTGTTAAAGAAGAAATTGTGAAAAAGGAGTACATGAGTGGCCTTTTCTGATGCAGAAAGAGATGCTCTGCTGAGTGTCAAAGGCGTTGGTCCTACCGTCCTCAAGCGTTTTGAAGAGATTGGTATCGGTTCATTTGCTGAGCTGGCCGCTCGCCAAGTGGATGAGATAGCAGAAATGGTGGCCGCCATGCTGCACACAACCTGTTGGAAAAATAGCCCACAGGCAAAGGCGGCCATTGCTGCTGCTATTGCCAGGGCGCAAGAAGGCCTGTAACACAGCGCAAATGTAGCGAGCAATCCATGGCTAGCCTATCGTGTCATCAGGCTAGCTAGCATTTAGCGCCAGCCAAACATGCTCATAGCCAATCGATATCGCTACGGCGACCAGCAGCCCCGCCATTACCCAGTTGAAACCCTTAATGATCCCTGCGCTTTGGATACGCTGGCCAACCAAACTGCCTATCAAGACATAACTGCCGGGTGCGCCAGCAGCTAATATTGCCAGCCCGAATGCCCAAATCACCAAGCTAAGCCCCTCAATACCCGCCGCGGGAAATTGCAGTGTGGCAATCGGTAGCGTGGCAATAATGGCTTTTGGGTTAAGCAGCTGCATTACCAGCCCATGGCGAAAACGCAGTAGATGTGGCGAGTGGTCATGGTTGTTTAACTGGCTGTTTAAGTTGCTACTTAAATCAGCGCTTGAGCGGGCAATTTTTATTGCGAGATAAACAATATAGCTACACCCCAGCGCACTCACGATGATCAATGCCTCATCGTCGATCCACGCGGCGCCAGCCCAGCCTAGTAGTAATAAGTAAATTAACATTGCTGTGCCTACCCCGAGACAAAAACCTAGCGATTTTTGGGCTTGGCCGTTAATGCCAACATTTAAGCCCAGCAGATTTACAGGCCCAGGCGTATACATAGCGCCCAGGGCATAGGCGACGATTCCTAGCATGGTGAAGCCTCGTTTGTTTAATGGCGGTTCTAAAATTGGCAGTTAACGCGCGATATCGCGTTGGTATTGGTGGGGAGTCATGCCATAAATGCGCTTAAAGCGCCGATTAAAATGGCTAAGATCAGCAAAGCCAAAGCGAAGTGCCACTTCGTTCAGTGGGGCACCAGCGTCTAGTGCAGTGCGCGCCGCATTGATTCGGCAATTAATCACGTACTGATGGGGGGTAATGCCGTAATGCTGGCGAAACAGGCGCAGGAAATGGTACTTGGATAAATGCGCTGCCTGGCAAATATCATCCAGCGACATATCGCTTTCCAAGTGGGCGTGAATATACTCCTTAGCCAGACCTAGCAGGGCATCGGGTCGACTTGTTATCGGGTTGGGTTGTGAAATGCCGCCGAGCTGAACGGTTCTCTCGATAACCCGATAAAGCGCATTTTCCTGATCAATACAGCTACCTGCTTGGGAAGTAACCAAGCGCGCCAGTTCCAAAATGGCGTGGCGCAGTTGAACATCCTGAATCAGCGTTTGGTTGGAACGAAAATCCGTGGCATGTTCGCGCCCAAGCGCATCAGCGAACAGCGGCTTGAGCTGTTCAGGATGGGCATAAACCATCAGGTAGTCCAGTGCATGCTCACCGCCTGGTTGGCCATCGTGAACCTCCTCAGGGTTGAACAGAATAACATTGCCCGGCGGGCTCTTGTGGAACTGCCCGCCGCTAAAAAAATCCTGACGCCCGGCCAACGTTACGCCGAAGGCAAACTCCTCGTGGGCATGACGGTCATAGCTGAAATCCTCAATTGCCGCCTGAAGCACCGTTAGTGTTGGCACATGCTGACTTTTGATGAATTGAAACCGGCTGGTATTCGCCATGCCAAACCCTCCTGATAAATCACACCACCTAGCTTATGCGCTCCTGGGTATCAAATGCTTGTACATAATTGCTAACTAGCCTTGAGCGACTCGCTAGCCTCAGCATGCAGCATCACGTATGTTAATAGCCTCCTATCTGTCATCGTAAAAGGATCATTCACCATGTTCACTGGTTTGAGCGCTTTTCCGCTAACCCCTATGAATGAGCAGGGCATACATGAGCATGAGTTTACTCGTTTAGTGGAACGCTTGGTGGAGGCGAAGGTGGATTCTATCGGCGTGCTGGGGTCGACGGGCAGCTACGCTTATTTAAGCGCTGAAGAGCGCGCCCGCGTAGCCAAATTGTGCGTTGAGCATGCTGCCGGCGTGCCGGTAGTGGCAGGCATAGGTTCGCTCCGCACCCGTGATGTACTGGCCAATGCCGAAAGCGCCCAGCAAGCAGGCGCTAGTGGCGTGCTGTTGGCGCCCGTGTCTTATCAAAAGCTGACCGAGGATGAGGTATTTGGCCTTTTCGAGACGGTTTGTCGTTCTCTGAGTGTGCCGCTATGTGTCTATGACAACCCAGGCACTACGCACTTTGAGTTCAGTGATGAACTGCATGGGCGCATCGCCCAACTGCCCCAGGTTCGCTCGATTAAAATTCCTCCGGTGCAGAATGACATGGCGGCCGCACAGCAGCGCGTGGCACGGCTGCGGGGGTTAATTCCCAGCGACGTAACCATCGGCATTAGCGGTGACCCAGCGGCCGCCACGGGCATGCTGGCTGGCTGCGATGCTTGGTACTCGGTGATTGGTGGGCTATACCCTGAAACTGCGCTGGCGCTAACCCGTGCCGCCCAAGCGGGAGACGCAAAAGACGCCAACGCGCTTTCCGCTGCGCTTGAGCCGTTATGGGCGCTCTACCGCGACTTCGGCGGCAGCCTGCGGGTAGTTGCTACTATTGCAGAACTTACCGGAACAGTAAGCCAACCCTGTTTGCCCCAGCCGCTACAAACGCTGCAAGGCGATGCGCGGAAAAGGGTGGCGGCGGCGATTGACGCTATGCAACTAAGTGAGTGACTAAGCGAGTAACTAAACTAACGCGTTAATAAGTGCTGCAACGCCGTTGCATAAGTTCTCGTGCTCATCGTCAAACATCTCACGAAACGCATCAAGTAAGTCAACCCTTAAGCTCAGCCGCCATCTCAGCTTCAACGAGATCCCTAAGCTGCTCACTCAGAGGGTTGCCTTTCTTGTAGGCTAACAGTAACGGCGGGGAAGAGCCCTCGTCGGCAAGCGGTATGGCTATCAAACCGTGGGCCATCGATGCGGCGCTGGCGGGCAGGATGGTAATGCCAATACCGGCGCTAACGAAGCACAGCATACTGCCAATATCGGGCACTTTCACAACATGGCTGAAAGAAACGCCTGCTTTATCGGCCAATGTCTCCAGTTGGCGCCTCAGAAATGTTCTTTGCGTGGCGGGTTGTAATAAAAGCCGCTCGCTGGCTATTTCGCTAAAATCGATGGAAGGCTTTGCCTGCAGCCGATGGCCCGGGGGGAGTAACACGAGCAGCGGTTCATCTCCCAGCCTGGAAACCGATAAACCCGCTAGAGCGTTCTCGTCCAGGTCGGCTCGTAGTACCGCAGCGTCAAGCTTACCCGCTTTCAGCGATGCGATATGTAAGAGGGCATTGCCTGCGCACAGCTGCAGTTCGATCAGCGGGCGCTTGGTGAGCAGTTTAGCCAGGGCAGAGGTGAGGGGGTTGGAGAAAATCGCGCTGGCCGAGTAACCAAGGCGCAGCGTGCCGACTTCGCCTTGGGCTGCCTGCCTAGCAATACTGATGCTTCGTTGTGCAGCACTGAGTATCTCCAAGCTTTCACCAAGAAAGGCTTCGCCTGCTTTGGTGAGCTGAACGCCTCGGGTATTGCGCTCAAACAGCTTCACACCCACGGTTTCTTCTAATGATTTAATGCTCTGGCTCAGCGGCGGCTGGGTAATATGCAATCGCTCGGCAGCGCGCCGGAAGTTAAGCTCCTCAGCAACGGCAACAAAGTGCTTAATTTGTTTCAGTTCGACCATCCCGTCGCTCCTCCGATGACCACAACATATCCCACTTTATGATGCTGCACTCTGTTGAAACAGCTATCACTGCGATACCGAATCCGACCTTCATTCGAGCCTTTAGCGTACGTATGGTAATGCCTGTCTAAACAGGAATAAGCCATGCGTACGGCCTTAATCATTGGATCGCTCGGCGCTTTTTTTAATTTGTACCAGCTTCAGGCGCTGTTTCCAGCGTTAGTCGAGCGCTTCGGAACAACGGCCACTGGCGCTGGCTGGTTAACGATGGCGTCGCTGCTAGGAATGATGATCACCGCGCCACTAACCGGCGCTGTAACAAGACACGCCAATCCCTTGTACTTATTAGTCGTTGGCTTTATCGCATTGGCGGCGATTAACGCTTCAATGGCATTGACGACTAGCCAAGATGTGCTTTTTGTACTGCGGCTAGGCCAGGGCATTGTGATTCCCTTTCTATTAACCGCAACGATGAATTTGGTCTCTCAACGACCAAGCAGCTTTGTGCCGCTGTACGTGACCGGCACTATTGTTGGCAGCACACTCAGCCGGTTTTATCCTGCTTGGTCAGTTGATGCCATGGGCTGGGAGCTGGGCTTCTTAAGCTCTGCATGTCTAATGATGCTATCGGCGGTGGCGGTTTACCGTCTTGCGAAAGCGACGGGCGCTGAACCAATGCAGCGTACGGAACGGCATCAAACGTCGGTGGCATATACAAGGCGCGCGTTGACTGATAGTACGCTGCTCACTGCCTATCTTACGGGTTTTGCACTGCTCTTCACGCAAAGTGCGGTGTTTACGGCGCTGGGTCTATGGCTTGCCCAAGACCCTTATCATTGGAATTCACAGCAGATCGGCACGATCTATCTAGCGTGTTTGCCGGCACTTTTCTGCGTGCTTACTGCCAGCATACTGCGGCGCTACCTAAGTGAAGTGGCGATTGCCATAGCACTAATAGCGTTAATCTGGGCAGCGCTGTGGCTGATTAGCACAACACGTCTGCCTATCATGCTGAGCGTGGCGCTGTTTGCCATAGGAACCTATCTGTTCCAAACAGTGACGACCCAGTTATTAAGTAGTACACGCTGCGTACCCGCCGGTGTTGCCGCTGGCATCTACCTCTCTTGCTACTATTTAGGCGGTGCAATGGGCGCAAGCCTTGCGGCGTATGCCTTTGCGATATGGGCATGGAAAGGAGTAATTGTCTGTATAGCGATAGCCCAGGCAGTTATCTTTTGCCTAGTCATCGGCACCCGGCATTGCGCTAAAAAGCGCTGAGCGAAAATCTTCCTAACACCGCATAGCTAGCGAGTGTTATTTGTATTATGGTTTAAATCCTCCCACGTTTAGCAGAGGTATTTGTCCAATGAACCATTGATGCCGCCGTTGCAATAACGGCCAGTCTCCATCCCCCCAGCAGCAAGGATAGTCTTTGGGAAATAGTCCTTGGAATAGTCCTTGAGAAATAGTCCTTGGGAGGGGTTCTAGAGAGAATTCTTGGCATCCTTGGAATCACATATGACAAATACCCATCTCACCCTAAAAGGTGTTTCCTACGTTCTGTCGGATGGCAGAATGCTTTTTACGGATCTTCACGAGCAGTTCGATAACCGCCCAACCGGATTGGTGGGGCGTAATGGTGTCGGCAAAACGGTTTTGGCCCAAATCCTCGCGGGCCTGTTGCAGCCAACCACGGGCGAATGCCAGCGCCCCGGCAGCGTCCATTACCTTGCCCAGCAGGTGGCGCAGCCGAAGGGTGCTTGTGTCGCTGAGCTTGCCGGTATTCGAACAACGTTGGATGCGCTGGCACGTATTGAAGCTGGCAGCACAGCGCCTGAGGATTTCGAAGCAGTCGATGACCGTTGGGATATGCCCCAGCGATTCCGCCATGAGCTTGAACGCAATGGCCTCGGCTATCTTGAGGCCAGCACACCTGCGAGCACATTGAGCGGCGGCGAAGCCATGCGCGTGGCCTTAATGGGCGCCATGCTCTCGGGAGCGGATTGCCTGATTCTTGATGAGCCAAGCAACCATCTCGACCGACCCAATCGGCAGGCACTTATTGAACAGCTGCAGCGCTGGCCGCGTGGGCTGATTGTGGTGAGCCATGACCGACAACTGCTGGAAGCCATGGAACGTATCGTGGAACTATCTCCATTAGGGCTGCAAAGCTACGGCGGCAACTACACGTTCTATGCTCAAGCCAAAGCGCACGAGCAGCAGGCTGCCCTTGATCAGCTCAGCCAGCGAAAACTCGAACGTCAACGCGAAGAGCGCGCGATGCGCAAGCAGCGTGAACGTCAGGAGAAACGCCAGGCTCGCGGCAACCGGCTGGGTAAGGAAGCCAACCAAGCTAAGATCCTGTTAGATCGCCAGAAAGAGCGCAGCGAAACCTCGGCGGGCGCGCTGCGCCAAAAGCAGGCGGCCAGTCAGGCGCAGCTGAATCAACGTGTGCGTGACGCCGCAAAGCAGGTTGAAAACGAGCGACAAATCAACCTGCATGAAATACCCGTTACCCAGACCGCCAAGCGCTGTTTGGCGGAGTTAGAAAGGGTTGAGCTACCGTTCGTTATGGGCGCTACTAGGCACATCAATCTCATGCTGAGAGGGCAGCATCGACTAGGCATTATTGGCCCAAATGGCTGTGGTAAATCTACGTTGCTCCGCGTGCTGGCGGGCCACATTGAGCCCTTGTCAGGAGCCTGCAACATAACGCCTGAAAGCGCCTATCTCGACCAGCAACTGGAGAATTTAGACCCAGCAAAGACGCTGCTTACACAACTGCAGCAAGCCAACCGAACCGCTAGTGAAGGGGACCTGCGCATGCGGCTAGCCCAGTTAGGTCTGGACGCGCAAAAAATCACCACGCCCAGTGGGCGGCTAAGCGGTGGCGAGCGCTTGAAAGGTGCACTGGCCTGCATTCTCTACGCCGATTCCCCCCCGCAACTACTGCTACTGGACGAACCAAATAACCATCTTGATCTGCCTTCAGCGCAAGCCTTGGAAACCATGCTGCGCAGTTACCAAGGCGCGTTAGTGGTGGTATCCCACGACGATGCCTTTCTGGAAAACCTATCGCTAACAGACCGCCTGCTAGCAACCGAACAAGGCTGGCACTTAGAGCCGGTTTGATGAAGAACTCTGACTTCTTCGATCTTCAATAAGCACTGGCTGGTGTAGGGTGAAAATTCAAATAGGCTTGAATAGCATGGGTTCCGTGCTATCGTGTATTTATGATCGTAAATTTCAAAGACAAAGCGGTAGAAGACTTATTCAATGGCGAGCATACCAAGGCTGCTCGCAAGCTATGTCCGCTATCCCTATGGAAAATTGCATCACGAAAACTCGATCTACTGGATTCGGCACAAAAGCTGGATGAACTGAGGGTACCGCCTGGTAACCGGCTTGAAGCGTTATCAGGCGACAGAGCCGGACAGCATAGTATTTGCATCAATGGGCAGTATCGTCTCTGTTTTAGGTGGACAGAGGCTGGGCCTGATGAGGTCGAGTTAGTCGATTACCACTAACAGGAGACTAAAAGGAGAAAGGTATGATTCGTGTCCCCACACATCGCGAACCGACGCACCCCGGCGAAATGTTACTGGAAGAGTTTTTGCAGCCCATGGATATTACCCAGCGTGAGCTGGCCGCTGCTATCCACGTTCCTTACCAGCGGATCAATGAGCTGGTGAATAAAAAACGAGGTGTTACGCCTAGCACGGCACTAAGGCTGGCACGATTTTTTGATGTTTCAGCAGATTTTTGGCTGAATTTACAAATGCGCTGGGATCTCTTCAAAGCAGAGCAGTTAGAGCACGAGGATCTCTCTAGCATCCAACACTGGCAGAAGATGGCGTAGTCCTGAAGCTTCACGGCAGGGGGAAACTGACTTCGTAACGGCGCTATTCGATTATGAACGCCTTATCGGGATACATTCGCCAAGGCTGCAAAGGCTCAGTATCATAAGCAGCCAATCCAACCACAGAAGTTTTCTCCCATGTCATGCCCACCTTGCCCCAATTGCCAATCTGAATTCGTCTACCAGGATCAAAGCCTGTTTATTTGCCCGGAATGCGCCCACGAATGGAATCCTTCCGAGGTTGAAGCAGAAGATACTGTCACGGTGAAAGATGCCAATGGCAGCCTGCTTGCTGAAGGCGATAAGGTAACGCTTATCAAAGACCTCAAGGTCAAAGGCAGCTCACTGGTGCTTAAAATTGGCACCAAGGCCGTTATCAAGCGGCTCAAAGAGGGCAAAGACCACCAGCTCGACTGCAAGGTCGATGGCGCTGGCGACATGATGGTCACCGCCCAGTTTGTCAAAAAAGCCTGAATCACCTTCACTCGTCTAGAGAGCTATCATGGCGGCTAGACTCAACAGGTAACAACAGATCCTAAAAGGCACTGTGAGATGGCTATCCATGGGTAGCCATTAAAAATGCGATGCGATATGAGGTGTCAGGTGTTTGAATGCATCGTAGAGTACAATAAACAACGGCGGCACAGTGCTAACGGGAAATGATCAGCCCAGAGGCCTTCGAAGCTCGAATGATCGCTTAAATCAGTATCAACTATTGCTGGATAAAGTCACATGGCTTCATGAAGGGTGTGTCTATGAAAGACGATAAGCTAGGCGAAACGACTAAAGCTTTGGTTGATGATGGCGGCGTAAATTCGATTTCACTATCCCTATTCACCGAAGTATTCGACGCTTTTGAAGAAGCCGTTGTCGTTACCGACGCAAGTCGGCGTTTGGTTTATGTGAATTCTGCGACAGAACAGCTGTTTGGATACTCAAAAAACGCGCTATATGGTGAAGAGGCAAAAATACTCTATGCCGATGAAAACGATTTTTCCGAACAGGGGCGGATACGCTTTAATACTTCCAGCAAAATAGCTGCGGAGAACTACAGAGTTGCATATCGGCGCTCGGATGGAGAGCAGTTTTTTGGCCTGACGACGGGTGCAGCTATGCGGGCCAAGAATGGAACAGTCGTCGGATTTATTGGCATTATCCGCTCAGCTCGCTCAACAGATCAGTCTTTGGATACGCTACAAAAGATCCAAAACATAACTTCAGATGTCACGCTGAGCCAGAGTAATAAAATAGAACGACTGCTGCGGGTTGGCCTGGACCACTTTGGTCTCGAAAAAGCGATTGTTGCTCGTATTGTGGGAAACCAGTACACCGTTGAGTACTGCGTTGATCTCAAAGGAGAGCTGGAACCATTAACAACGTTTGATTTGTCGGGAACTTACTGTGTTCACACGTTAAGTGCGGGTAAGTCGGTTGGCTTTCATTTCGTGGCGGAAAGTGAAATTAAAAAGCACCCCTGCTATACAAACTTCAAACTGGAGTCGTATATTGGTGCCCCGATAAGGTTATCTGGCCAACTATATGGAACTATAAATTTTTCTAGCCCATCTCCGGTTGAGCCATTTTGCAAGGATGACCATATTCTTATTACATTGCTCTCAGATACTGTTAGTTATCTCTTATATAAGAAGCAGTCTGAGGAGGAAATGAAGCGCCTGGCAAGTATTGATGGGTTGACTGGTTTGTTAAATCGACGCGCAACAATGGAGCGCCTGAGTGAACTAGTAAACCAAGCATCACGGTTTGGTAATAGTTTCAGTGTTCTTTCAATAGATATCGATTATTTCAAAAAGATTAATGATAAATGGGGGCATGCTGCAGGTGATCTAGCATTGACTGAGTTTGCTCGTTTAGCATCGGAGGTAGGGCGCAACACCGATTGTTGTGGCCGTATAGGGGGGGAGGAATTTGTCTTTCTCTTACCCGGTGCAAACTTGGAAGCTAGTCAGAAGTTGGGCAATAATCTGAGAAAGCGGTTAGCCGCTGCGCCGATCGATGTTGGCAGCGGAGAGTCTACTACGCTAAGCATAAGTGTTGGGGTCGCTATGTTGGAAAATGGCGAGTCGCCCGAAAGCTTACTGGCTCGTGCGGATGAGGCTATGTACAAAGCCAAGCAAGACGGTAGAGATCGTGTGTACCTTGCCTCTCATGCAACCCGTTAACAGGCTCGTAAGCTTGCGCTAACCCATGCAAAAGCTTGCTTTAAGGCAAAAGTAAAGCTGCCTCACGGCTAACGTTTCACCACCTGAACAGAAAGTCCCGCTGGCGATGACGTTCGGTTACAGGTAGAAGGAGAGTACATGTTTCCACTAGAGGTGTTGGCTACATATACACTGGCATGTTTGCTGTTAGTGATTTCCCCTGGGCCAGATAACATGCTGGCGATAGGACGAGGTTTAAGCCAGGGTAGATTGGCCGCAACTGTTTCCGGTTTATCGTCTGGAATGGGAATTCTATTCCACGTGCTAGCGGCGACATTTGGGCTGACTCTTTTAATTCAAACGTCCGAGCTGGCGTTCTATGTGGTCAAGATTATTGGTGCGGGCTATCTCATTTGGTTAGGCGTTAAAGTCCTTCGCTCTCGAAACCTATTTTCCTTAGAGCCTGCCAAAAAACAGTCTTTAAAAACGATATTCTCAACAGGCTTTCTTTCAGCGGCACTCAACCCTAAGCCGGGTATGTTTGTGCTCGCGTTTGTCCCCCAGTTTGTGAACCCCAATTTGGGCTCTGTGACCTGGCAAATGATTGGCTATGGGGTTTGGTTTGCGGTTTTAACAGCGCTGGGTTTCAGCCTTATGGGCGTGTTTTCATCTAGGCTATCGGAATGGCTGAGAAGCAAACCCAGATTGGTTTCTGGGTTAAATATTGGAGCAGGCGTTACGTTTGTCTCATCGGGTCTGGCTGTGGCGTTCATGAAGCAGAGGTAAAAACGCTGTCTAATAGTTGTTAGATCTCCAGAGTAGAGCAAGGAGCTGAACATTGAGTGATATGTTAGAGAAAGGAAGAGAGATACTGTCACAGCAATCTTTCAGCTTACTATTGGGAGCAAAGCTAGAAGCGTTTGCTGCCGGAAGTGCTGAGTTGAGCCTTGAGATTAGAGATGATCTCAAGCAAAACAATGGTTTTGCGCATGGTGGTGTCGTTAGCTACTTGGCGGATAATTGTATTACCTTTGCCGGAGCGTCAGTGCTAGGAAGCTGTGTCACGTCAGAGTACAAAGTAAACTATGTGAGACCCGCGATCGGCGATAAATTGATCGCTAGGTCAACGGTCTTATATTCTGGAAAACGGCAAGCGACCTGTGAGTGTAAGGTCTACGCTCAAGCAGATGGTGAGGAAAAACTGGTAGCCGTTTCTCTTGGCACGATAAGCAGGATTGCGGCATCGTAATCTCACCCAGCGCTGTGGCGAACTGCTTTTCTGAGAGCTGCTTTTCTGAGGCCGCTGTAAAACGCGCTGTTATTCCTTCCCACTCATCCTCATTGCCTCTCCTGTCACCGCCTTATTCAACAGCCCGCGTTTGCTTGCGATGAGCGTGAGTCAATCGCAAGCGTGTGTGATGCCGCTAACGTGACAGCCCACTATTCACCTGTAGTGACGATCAAGCGGGTTGCGGTTGGCAAGGCGGGTGAATCCCAATGACGAGAGAACGGCCGCATGTGAGCCAGGGGCGTGTACTACTTCAGTCATGCTGGCCAGGATTTCTTCACGAAAGCCTGTGCGTGGGTAATCGGCGTGCACTTTCGTAATTGCGCTATCCGGTAACAGATGATGCCCCGCGCCGATCACATCAAGGTGGGCAGCGCGTTGCAGACAAACCGCCTCGGGTTCGTGGTGGGCCAAAGATAGATAGGGATTGAGATGGTAGCTGATCGCTTCGTAAACTGCTCGTTGACGCTCTGGGGGCCATTGCTGGCTTGCCGCTAAATCTCTTGCGCTACGCGCACCCACGATGGCAAAGCCACAACAAGCTGTTTGTTGATGAAAATGGCCGGTCAGACCAAGATCATGAAGAAGGCTGGCAACATAGAGCGTTTCAGCATCAATACGTAGCCCATGGAACTGCGCCCATAGCTGGCCGAAAAAAAAGGTTCGCAAGCAGTGCAGTCGTAATGGCTCGCTGTAGTGCTGGGCGGCCAGTTCATCCGCCATTCGTGTGATTGACGATTCCGGCACTACAACGCGATCAGCGGCTATCCGCCGCCGCTGCTGCTGGTAGGCACCTAGATTTAACGCTAGGCGCGATAGCGTTTCACCAAGCTGCGCCCGCACTAGGCCCGCTAGCATTTTCATGCGGTCTGTTGACGATAAGATACCGTCACTTTTCTCACCCCACGCCATTGAGCCCAGTTTCGCCATGCTATTCGCCCTCGGATTTTACTGTTTAAACGCGGCCTCAGTGTCACGTACCTGGGTACTAGAGAGGAGAGGCGTTATCGCCATATAATTAGGCGATAACGCCATTAGGGAGGTCAGCCCGTCAATGCGTGTCGCGATCCTCGCGTTCGACCACTGCCTGAGCATGGAAGTGTGCATCGTTAGCGATTTGTTGCTAATGGCTAACCGTGTTGCGCAGTACAACACGAACAATGATCAGCCTCCGTTCCAGGTGGAAGTGATTAGCATGCGAGGCCGACGGATTAAGGCTGCCGGATGCATTGAGCTAAATACGACTCCCGCGACGGGCAAGATTGATCTGCTTATTGTGCCGGGAATAGATGTTGCGCAACTAGAGATAGGCCGGGACGACCTCAACGAATTCGGCCAGGAAATCCGCTTTATCCGCAGATGCTTTTCAAGCGGAGTGCCGGTTGCTTCTATCTGTGCGGGAGCCTTTCTGCTTGCTGAAGCCGGCCTATTAGACGGTCGGCGTGCAACGACAGCATGGCTATTTTCGCCCCAGTTAGCCCGCCTGTATCCCGCTGTCCAGGTAGATTCTGATGCCCTGTTGGTAGAAGACAGGGGAGTGATCACGGCTGGCGCATTCAGCGCCGCAGCAGACCTCGCTCTGCACCTGATTCGCAGGCACGCTAGCCCAGATTTGGCCCAGCAGGTAAGTGGCTTAGCGTTGACACCTCCAGCGCGTGAAAGCCAAGCGCCGTACATCGAACCGCTGCTGTTGCGAAGCAATGAAGAGCGTTTTTCAACCCAGGTTGAGCGCTGGCTACTGCAGCGATATACCGAGCCCTACGATCTACAGCGCCTGGCGGACGCCTTTCATGTCAGCACGCGCACGCTGCTGCGCCGCTTCCGCAATGAGAGTGGCACCACACCGCTACTCTGCCTGCAGCGCCACCGAGTGCATATGGCCAAGAGCTTACTGCGCACGACATCCTTGACCGTGGCGCAGATCACCGAACGCGTTGGCTATCGGGATGTGGCAAGCTTTTGCGCTCTTTTTAATCGCTTAGTGCAGCTATCGCCCAGCGAATATCGTCGACAGTTTGCTCCGGTGCGCATCAACGCGCTTTGCTAACGAGCTGTGTCTGCATCGCCGCAGAAAGCGTGAGGCAGTCCGCCGGTTGGCTATCAGCAGGTGACTATCAACAGGTGACGGGATGAATTGTCGACTAACCTTCATTAAATAATGTGGAGGTCGCAGGTACGCGTTGGCCAAGAGCGCATCGCGCATCGTCTGCCCCTCATTAAGCGATTATGAGCACTGTTCAAAGGCGTGCATCATCATGGGGGCACCATGGCAAAGCAAAAATTGATTCTGCTATTCGATGGCACCTGGAACGACCCTGAAGATCAAACCAACGTGTATCGTATTACTCGGCTGCTCCGTGATGACGATGACGGCATTAAGCAGCGGTTCTATTACGACCCCGGCGTAGGGACATCCAAATTTCAGCGCTTTTCCGGAGGAGCCTTTGGTTATGGGCTGAACAAAAACCTACGCCAAGGCTATGACTGGCTGGCAAGGCATTACAGTGAAGGCGATGAAATCTGGATATTTGGATTCAGCCGCGGTGCCTACACCGCCAGAAGCCTAGTAGGGATGATTCGTAAATGCGGGCTAGTGCATGTCGTCACGCCAGGGCTTCTCGATAAGGCCGAGCATATTTATCGAAAACGTGATTGTCACCCCGATTCTGAGGTGTGCAAAGAATTCAAGGAGCGCTTCAGCCGCCAGCCCAGGATTCATTTCATTGGCGTGTGGGATACCGTTGGCGCACTGGGCGTGCCCGGAACCAACCTGTTCAAAAGAAAATACGATTGGCACGATACCGAGCTTTCCAGCATTGTCGATTATGCCTATCAAGCGGTCGCGCTGGACGAACACAGGTCGGCGTATAACGTATCGCTCTGGACAAGCAAGGATGGCAAGCAGAAAACAGGCAACCGCAACGTCGAGCAGCGCTGGTTTATCGGTGCCCACGCTAATGTCGGCGGCGGCTATGGCGCTGACGACACACTGGCCGACATACCGCTGAGCTGGATGTTAACCAAAGCGCAGCAGGCCGGCCTAAAAGTGGCTCCCTTCAATGCTGCAGAGGATGCCTGGAAAACGCCACCGAAAGATTCGTTTGCTGATTTTCTAAACGGGCTCTACGCCAAGTATGCACGTCTTAGATACAAGGGCGACGGCCGCTTTTACCGGCAGTATGCGCAGGACATGCAGGGGCTGCCAGCGGTGAATATTTCAGTCGATGAGAGTGTATGGAAGCGTTGGGCCGATACCACGTGCGAGTACCGACCACGCACCTTGACCGATGCCCACCTTTCCCCACCGGAGGATTAGGCCGGGCGGCGGCGTGGAAATGATGAGTGATCTAGGTCATGAAGTGACCACTATCGACTAAAAACTAAGTCTGCAAAGTGGGCTAAATATAATTTAACTGCTAGGATCGAAGCATTAGAGCGAATAACGCCGCAGGGAACAACCTAATGCCAAATGCCCCACGCATTGAGCTTCACCCTATTAGCCAACGCGTGCAGGCGCATGTTGATGGCACGTTAATCGCCGACTCCACCAATACGCTTGAACTCCGCGAACGCGGCTACCCGCCACGTCATTACTTCCCACGCGAAGATGTGCGGATGGACTTACTCAGCGTTTCAGAAACCACCACTTATTGCCCGTTTAAAGGACATACGGTGTATTTTTCGTTGGCTGAATATCGGGATATTGCTTGGAGTTACGAGCAGCCGATTGAAGGTGCGGGTAGGGTGGCGTTTTATGACACATGAGTGAATGATGCTTTTCGACTTGACACTATTATGTCATTAACATATTGCCCAAAAAATTTTTAATTTTATTGTTAAGGAATGTGATGAATAGCAAAGGTTCTGAGTGGAATAAGTGGGACTTACACTTTCATACTCCATCTTCGTATGATTATAAAGATAAGAGTGTTACAAATATTGAAATCATCGATGAAATGAAGAGAAACTCAATAGCTGTGTTTGCTATTACTGATCATCATGTGATTGATATCGATAGATACAATGATTTGAAGGAGCTAGGTGGAAAGGAAGGGATTACTGTTTTACCTGGTATAGAGTTTCTTTCTGATGCTAGAGGTAGGGAGCCTGTACATTTTATCGGTATCTTTTCTGAAGATTCAAATGTTGAACATATTTGGGGGCAGATTAAACACAAAACAGATATTAATAAAGTAGAGCTAGATGGTCTTAGGGAGAATCAAGTTTATTGTAATCTTAAAGATACAATAGCTTTGGTAAAAGAGTTAGGCGGAGTTGTAACAATACACGCTGGAGATAAGAGTGGTTCTGTGGAAAATATTACACATTCACTTCCACATGGAATCGCTCAGAAAACAGAAATTGCGAAGGCTGTTGATATATATGAGCTTGGCAAGGAAAGTGACCAAAATGGTTATGTGAAATCTGTTTTTCCTAATATAGGAAGAATAATACCAATGATTATTTGCTCTGATAATCACAATATTAGAAAATATCAGATAAAACAAAATCTATGGATCAAGGGTGAACCTTCCTTTAAAGGGCTTAAGTACGCGCTGAATGAACCTGAGGGCAGATTCTATATTGGAGACGAACCAGAAGTACTGAAGCGAGTTAGAGAGAATTCTACCAAATACATTAAATCTATAAATATTCGGAGAACAGGGAAAGAAGACGCTAATTCAATTTGGTTTGAAGATGTTTGTATACCAATGAATAGCGAGCTAATAACTGTTATTGGACACAAAGGAAGTGGTAAGAGCGCTTTGTCAGACATACTTGCTGTATGTACAGACGCTGAGCACTCTGATGATTATATATTTCTTCACAAGCAAAAGTTCAAAAAGAAAGGTCTTGCTGATCGATTTAGTGCGTTTGTTGAGTTTGAAAGTGGGAAAAAGACTGAAGAGCGGTTACTAACTCATATTGTTGATGAAAGCCAAGAAAGGCTTGTTAGATATCTTCCACAAAGCTACTTTGAGAAAGTTTGTAATGAAATTGATAAAGTAGATGCTTTCCGCTCGGAGATCGAGAAAGTAGTGTTTCAGTATGTCCCTGCTGAGAAAAAAATGGGCAAAGCAACATTTGAAGAACTTATAGATCTAAAGAAATGGTCTGCAGAAAAGGAAATTCATCATATTCATGAAGAGATACTCGCGTTAAATGATAAAATTATAAAGCTTGAAGATCAGTTGGATCCAAGTTTCAGGAAAAATATGGTTAGTAAGATTAAATTAAAGGAGGACGAGCTTTCTGCGCATGAGTCTTTAAAGCCAATAGCTGTTGACGATCCGTCAAAACAAGCTGAATCAGAAGATACAAGGGCTAAGAAAAAAGAGTTGGAAAGTTTAGAATCTTCTAAGTTGAAAATTGAAGAAGATATTGAGGGCATAACTAAAAAGATTTCTGATAGAAACTACTTGATCGTTGAGGCAGAAACGCTTAACCGAGATTTGAAAAACAAATATAATGAAGTTTTATCTGTTATATCTGAAGGTAAGGATATCGCTGAAAAGTGTGGGTTCGATATTTCCAATGTCATTCGTGTTGAGTTCGATGAGAGCGTGATTGGCTCTAATATCCTAAAATTGAGGGAAGAAAACAGAGACGACGCTAATCTCATAAAAGTAGAAGATAACTGGGAGCAGAAGCAATACGAAACTCTTTCGCCAGCTTCAAAACTGGAATATTTGAAAGTGCGGATAAAGGATATTCATTCTGAGTTTACCGGCGAGCAAAAGGCATTTCAGGACTACTTGATGGCTCTGGCAGAGTGGCAGGCAAGAAAAATTGAAATAGAAGGAGATGCTGAAACCGCTGATAGCTTAATTTATATGATAAAAAAGCTAGAGTATCTAGATGTTAAGCTTGAAGATGATATAAAGGAAATGAGAAACTTAAGAGTTAATAAGTCCATGGAGATTTTTTCGAAGAAAAAAGAAATACAAGCTTTTTATGACGAGATAAAAGAAGAAATTTCTAATAAGTTGGCTCAGTCTGATGTTTCTGGTTTAAGTGTAGCTAGCTCTTTCTATTGCTCTAATGAATTTAAAAGCAATGTTTTAAGAAATATAAAACAAAACAGAGTTGGTTCTTTTTATGGTGGTGAAGATGGTTCGGTAATGCTGCAGGAAGAGTTGATTGCACCAACTAATTGGAATGAAGAAAGATCGGTTGAAGCTTTTTTGCGGCAGTTTGTTGATTATTTAGAATATGATAAGCGGGCTGGCTCTAAAAATGAACGTATATTTGTTGGAGAGGTAGTTAAGAATAGAAAAGAGCTTTATAGTTATATATATGGATTGAGTTTTATTGATCCTTACTATGATTTGCGCCAAAAGGGTAAGAGCTTGGAACAGCTATCGCCTGGAGAAAAAGGAGCTCTTCTACTGGTGTTTTATTTGGTTCTTGATAAAGAGGACATTCCTTTAATTATTGATCAGCCAGAGGATAATTTAGATAATAATAGTGTGGCGAAAGTGCTTGTTCCCTACATAAGAGAAGCCAAGAAGTATCGTCAAATTATTATGGTAACTCACAATCCTAATTTAGCAGTAGTGGCTGATGCTGACCAAATAATTAAAGTTGGTGTTAATAAAGAGCATGGTAACGAATTCAGCTTCATATCCGGCGGCATTGAACATCCAATGATAAATAAACAAATAGTAGAAGTTCTAGAAGGCACCATGCCGGCGTTTTCTTTAAGAAAAAGTAAATACCAGATTCTGTGATCAAAAATAAGGTGCTACAGTAGGGTGAATTTTATTTTTCTTTAGATTTTTCGCAGAGCAGTATGTTTAACTGCTATTTTTAGTGGTGCCTACAGGGCTGCTGCTATCTGTAAACCGACACAACTTGAAAAAGTGATGTCGGTTTCAATTAACCCCCAACCCCACTAACCCTCATCACCTCCTTGACCACCGCCTCATTCAACACCCCGCGTTTGGCTTCCACTAGCGTGAGCCAGTCGCGGGCACGGGTGATGCCGGTGTAAACCAGCTCGCGGGTGAGGATCGGGTTGATGGTGGGCGGTAGCAGCAGGGCGGTGTGCAGGAACTCCGAGCCTTGGGATTTGTGTACCGTCATCGCGAATACGGTTTCTACCGCGTGCAGGCGGGAGGGCAGCACCCAGCGGATGGGGTTATCGGCGTCGCTCGTGGCGCTTGATGAAGGAAAGGCCACTCTTAGCAGTTTCTGTTGCGGATTGCGGGGATCCGGCACGGCGAGGGTTATGCCGATATCGCCGTTCATTAGTTTTAGGCCGTAGTCGTTTTGGGTGACCAGCACCGGGCGGCCTTCATACCAGCCTTTTTCCAACGTGTAATCACTGCCAAACAGCAGCTTTTCGCTGCGCAGGGTTTTGGCGATATGCAGGTTTAAACCTTCTACTCCCCAGGGGCCTTTGCGCAGCGCGCATAGCAGTTGAAAGTGGCTGTAGGCACTGAGTACCTCGCTGGCCCAGGCGTTATAGGCCGCTGGGTTGTCCTCAAACGATTCCCCACGCGGGCGCTGCGCGTTTAGCACCTTTAGGTAGTGGCGATAGCCGGTGGGCGGGGCGATGGGTTCATGTTTATGGTTAGTGCGGCCTTCACCACCATTGAGAAACTTATCCGCGCTGCCATGAATCACCAACTTCTCCAGCGCGGTGTCCTCTGCAAGCGTTAGGTGGTGTAAGTCTGGGTAGCCATGGCGCAGCACGGCGTTAACGGCCTGCTGTTTTTCCCAGTCAGTTTGGGCATGGCTGGGCTGGTTAATCGCCTGGGCCAACTGGCCGATGCCGCTGTGTTCGTTAAAGCGGTGGCTTACTCGCAGCATGGTAATGGCTTGGTCGAGCGGCTGGCCGTCAGCATCCAGGTACTCTGGTGGCAGCGGCTGGCCGGTGGCGTGCTCCAGCCATTGGGCGGTTGCTGGGGTGTAGTGGGCGGCTTCGGCACGGCGGCATAAATCACCGAGTACCGAGCCAGCTTCTACCGAGGCTAGCTGGTCTTTGTCCCCCAGCAGCACGCACTGGGCATTGGCGGGCAGGGCGCTTAGCACGGCGGCCATCATTTCGATATCCACCATCGAAGCTTCGTCGATCACCAGTACATCCAGCGCTAGCGGGTTGGCGGCGCTGTGGCGGAAGTGGCGGGTGTCGGGGCGGGCGCCCAGCAGGCGGTGCAAAGTCGTCACTTCCGTAGGAATCGCTATGAGCGGTTGGTCGCTTGCCTGGTCTTCGCTTATAAGGCCATTCGTTAAGAGTTTTTCTAACTCTGCCAAGGGCAAACTGCTTACCTGACCGGCGATGGACTCATTCAGGCGGGCGGCGGCTTTGCCGGTGGGGGCGGCTAGGCGAATGCGCAGCGGCTGGCTGGGGGAGCGAGACAGTTGCAGGGTTTGCAGCAGGGCGAGCAGGCGCACCACGGTGGTGGTTTTGCCGGTGCCGGGGCCGCCGGTAATAACGCCGAAGCGGCTGCGGGCGGCTAGCGCACAGGCGGTTTTCTGCCAGTCGAGGCTGTCGCTGGGCTTGAACAAAACGTTCAGCGCCTGGGGGAGAAGATCGAAGGGGCTGTCGTCACCCGTCGCCGCTAACCGTGTGGCGATTTGCTGATGCAGGGTTTGCTCGTACTGCCAGTAGCGGCGTAGGTAGAGCCGCGTATGATTCTTATCACCGGCGCCTGAGTGAGTCGTTACTACCACCAGCGGTGTATTGCCAGGGCCTTCGCTGGTGAGCAGTGGGTGATGCAGTGCGGCTTGCCATTCGCTTAGCGTGAGCGTTGCCAGCACGTCGCTGGGTAGCGGTGGCGGGTCGCTTAAATCATCCCCTTCGGGCGGTAGCGAAAGGGCGAAATCCGGTGCGTTAAGCGTGGCGGTTAAATCCAGACACACATGGCCTCGGCCTAGCTGGTGGCTGGCCAAGGCGGCGGCTAACAGTAGCAGTGCGGGGGCATCCGCTGCTTCTGTTGCTAGAAAGCGCACCAGGGCGCGATCTAAATCGCGCAGCCAGCCTCTTGCTACCCAGCGTTCGCATAGGGTTAGTAATTCAGCGGTATCGCTTAACGCAGGGTGAGCGCTCACTGGCGTGGAAGCTGTGGTGGGCTGGGCATCCTGTGTTTCAACGGCATCGCCAAACAGGTCGAAGGTGTGGGTGTCTTTGGGCTTACTCATACCGTCGCTTCCTGTGCGGGGCTTGAAAACGATGCGCCTGCAAACAGGCTATCCAGTGCTTCGATCAGTTCAACCGGGGCTGGCTCGGAAAATACCCCGCGCCCTGGGCTGCGATTGCCACGTAGAAATACTGTCATTGAACCGCCCAAGTGCTGGTGCGGGTCGTAGTCGGGCAGGCGCGCTTTTAGCAGCCGATGCATAGCCAATAGGTAAAGCGCGGCCTGGAGGTCGTAGCGCTTGGCCAGCAGCGCATGGCGCAGGGCTTCCGGTTCGTAATCGCTGTCATTCGGCCCTAAATAGTTCGATTTCCAGTCCAGTACGTAAAAGCGCCCTTGGTGCTCGAAGGCTAAATCAATAAAGCCTTTGAGCATGCCGTTTAGGGTGTCGGTGTCCAGCGCTGGGCGCTCAATCCCTGGCAGTAAGTGCTTGCTTACCAGGGCATCAATTGCTTGGGTGTTGACCCGTTGGGCGGCCAGCCAGAACTCTAGTTCCACTTGGTAGCTGGTGAGTTCGGTGAGCGCGACGCTTTGCTGGTTTGGCGCGACCAGCGGTAACGGCGTGGTGAGCAGCGCTGAAAGCCAGCCAGCCAGCGGCTCCTGCCATGTTTGCCAGCCGCGTAGCTGTACGCGCCGCCATAGCATATCGTTGAGTGAATCTTGATCGTTAGCAGCGGCTGCAAAGCCTTGTCTGCCTGCCCATTCCAATAGCCCGTGCAGGAAAGTGCCCGGCCCTGGCCCTCTAGGAAATTTGTGTAGGTGGAAAGTGTCTGGCTGAGACAGCTCTTGAGACAGTTCTTGAAACAGTTCTTGAGACAGCTCTTGTGGTTCATCCAGTACTTCAAATGTTGTAGCTTCCTGGGCGGTGGTCGGCTCCAGTGGCGTGGCCGTGGGGGCGATGAGCGTGCCGGAAAGGCGCAGTGCCGAGTAGCTGGCAATCCACCAGTGTTCCTTGGCCGGGCGCGCGGGCGTGCGGGCGTGGCCAAGCGTGGCGCTTTGTTCAGAGAGAGCAAGGCGCTGGGCAGTGGGCGCCGGTGGCTCGCTGACAACAATCTCACTGCCGTGTGCCAGCGCTTCCAGCGCGCTGGTTAGTTCGGCTGGTGCCAGCGTTTTTCCGCCGCTAATCAGGTAGCCGAGGGCGCTATTTTCCAACCCTTGCAGCGGGGCTAGCCCCAGCCAAGTCGCGTGGCGGGCGCGGGTCAATGCCACATAAAGCTTGCGCAGGTCTTCCCCCAGGCGTTCGCGGTCGGCGGTGGCCAGGGTTTCTTCATCGGCGCTTAGGCTGAGCTGAAGATTGCCTTGGGCGTCGTGCCAGCGCAGCGGTATGTCTTTATCGCTTACCGGGCGGTGGTTGGCGATAAATGGTAGGAATACCAACGGGTACTCAAGCCCTTTGGATTTGTGGATGGTGACCACTTTGACCAAATCTGCGTCGCTTTCCAGGCGCAGCTTGTGGCTGTCGCCGTGGCTTTCCGGGTCGGCAATGGCTTCATACAGAAAGCGAATCAGCGCGTGTTCGCCATCCAGTTCTGCGCTGGCTTGCTGCAGCAATTCGCCCAAGTGCAGCAGGTCAGTGAGCAAGCGCTCACCCTCTTCGAATTCCCCCAGTAGGCGGGCGGGAATATCGAAATCCACCATCATACGGCGTACCAGCGGTAGCACACCTTGGCGCTGCCATAGGCGATGATAGTGGCTGAATTGCTCCACCCGCGCTTCCCAGGCCAGCTCGTTTTGTTGCAGGTGATCAAGGTCGGCCAAACTGAGCCCCAGCACGGGCGTCGCCAAAGCGGCGCGCAGATGGGCTTCGGCTTGGCGGGAGCTGGCCAGTGGCTCGGCGCAGGCGCGTAGCCAGCGTTCTACCTGCTGGGCCATGGGCGAGCTAAATACTTTATCGTGGTCGGAAAGGTAAACACTCTTCACCCCTCGGCTGGCCAGCGCTAAGCGAATGGCGCGGGCTTCCTGCAGGCCGTTGACCAGCACTGCCATATCGGAAGGTTTTAGCGGGCTTAGCTCATCGCCTTTCTGAAAACCGCTTTGGCCTTGTTTATTGCCACTTTGCGCTGCCGCGAGCAGTTCCACCATATAAGAGGCGCAGCGTTCGGCCATCTCGGTTTGGTAAGCGGTTTTGGAAAGAGGTTCTTCGCTTGTTAACGGCCACAGCGTCATGGCGGGCAGCGGCTGGCCTTGGTGTATCAGCTGTTCGTCGCGGCCTTTGGCATCTACCGATAAGAACGGCAGCGGGTTTTCGCCGCCTGATTGGCGAAATAGAAACGCCCCAGCCGGATGCTGATCGGCGTAGTGGAAGCAGTGATTGACGGCTTCCACCATGGCGCGGCTGGAACGGAAGTTGGTGCCCAGCGTGACGTGGCGGCCTGCTGTGTCTTGGCGGGCTTGCAGATAGGTGAAAATATCCGCACCGCGAAAGGCGTAGATGGCCTGCTTGGGGTCACCGATCAGTAGCATAGCGGCGTCGCGGCGGGGGTTGGCGACATCATAGACCGCGTTAAAAATGCGGTACTGAATCGGGTCGGTATCCTGGAACTCATCAATCAGCGCGACGGGGAACTGGCGCAGAATCTGCGCGGCCAGGGCGTCTTTGTTAGGGCCTTGCAGGGCGCGGTCTAAATGGGTGAGCAGATCATTGGGGCCCATTTCAGCGCGGCGTTCTTGCTCGCGCTCCATACGCACTTTGCACCACTGCACGGCGTGGATCAGCAGGTCGTTGCGTGGTTCGGGCAAGGCGTTGAGGGCGGCGGGCATGTCCGCCAGCGCTTCCCAGGCGGCCGGGCAGGGGGGCGCGCCGTCTTTCCATATCTCGGCCATGCCGTCTGGAGTCAGGCGTTTCCAGGCGGCGGGTGTCAACGCGGGGCGCTCAAGGTCGCTTTCGCACCATTCGCGCAGTGCGCCTAGCCAGCTGGCGCGGCTGTTGGCGTTGAAGCTTTGGCCTTTGAAGGCTTTACGTTTGGCGGCCTCTTCCAGTGCGGGCACCAGTTCATCTAGCCAAGCGGGCCAGGGAGCTTTTAACGTGCCTAATGTGGCGCTGCGTTCGGCTTCGGCAGCGCTTAGTGTGTCGGCTGGCGCGGGGCGCTGGCTACCCAAGGCGTCGCTTTCGTGGAGCAGTTTGCGTACATCTTCATGGAGTTTATCCGGCGATTTCCAGTAACAGGTAATGCTGCCCAGGGCGTCGGCATCCAGCGGGTAATAGAAGGTGCGCCAGTAGTCGCGCACCACTTCTTGTTCCAGTTCGCGCTGGTCGTTTTCCAGGTTGAGCGAGAACAGGCTGCCGCTATCGAAGGCGTGTTCGCGCAGCATGCGGTAGCACCAGCTGTGGATGGTGGAAACCGCGGCTTCGTCCATCCATTCGGCGGCTAGCTCCAGACGGCGGGCGCAGGCGGGCCAGGTGGCCTCTGCGTATTGCTCGCGGAGTTGGATAAGCAGAGAGTCTGAACCAGCATCATCAGTGGCCCTAAACACTGCGGCGGCTTCTACCAGCCGGTGGCGGATACGTTCGCGTAGTTCCTGGGTGGCGGCGTTGGTGAAGGTGACTACCAGAATTTCCGGTGGGGTTAGCGGGCGCACAAAGGCGCTGTGGTCTTCGCTGTGCTGCCCGCCCAGTACCAAGCGCACGTAGAGCAGCGCGATGGTGAAGGTTTTGCCCGTGCCCGCGCTGGCTTCAATCAGGCGGCTGCCGTGAAGCGGTAGCGTAAGTGGGTTAAGCGGGGCGGGCTGACTCATCACGGGTCTCCGAAAGTAAAGCGCCCCAGCGCGGGGCCAAGACTGTATGAGTGCCCCGCCACCTGATAATCTTGTCGCCAAGCCACTCTTAGGACGCTTAGTTTACGCTACCAGCGGCTTCGGTTCACTTACACGTAGGGATCTCATGCTGACCTCGCTTCTGGATAATGACTTCTACAAAATCACGATGCAGAACGCCGTGATCAAACGCTTTCCCTATGCACATGCACGCTACGCATTTATCAATCGTGGCCAGCACGCGTTTCCTGAAGGCTTTGGTACTGCGCTCCGCCACGAGGTCGATAAAATGGCAGCGCTTCGCCTGAGCGATCAGGAAAAGCGCTACCTGGAAGTTACTTGCCCTTATCTTGACCCGACCTATCTCGATTTTCTGGCCGGCTTTCGTTACGAACCCTCTGAGGTAATCATCGAGCAGCAGGGCAGTGAGCTGTCGGTGGTTATCGAAGGGCCTTGGTACCGCACTATCTTATGGGAAGTGCCGCTGATGGCGTTGATCAGCGAACTTTGGTATCGGCTACGTGGCGTCTCGGTGACCCATGATGACGATGCCCTGATCGAGCAACGCACCCAGGAAAAGATTGAGCTTTACCGCCGCTTAGGGCTGAAAATTGCCGAGTTCGGCACGCGTCGCCGTTTCTCATTTGAGGTTCATGATCGAGTGGTGGAAGCGCTGCGCCACTACGGTGGTGAAGCCTTCAGCGGTACTAGCAATGTGCTGTTGGCTATGCGTCACGATGTGAAGCCGATAGGCACCCACGCTCACGAGTGGTTTATGTTCCATGGCGCCCGCTTTGGCTTCAAAATGGCTAATAGTCTTGCCCTTGAGCATTGGGTGGATGTGTATCGTGGCGATTTGGGAATTGCCCTAACCGACACCTTCACATCGTCCGCTTTCTTCGACAGCTTCGATAAAAAGTTTGCCAAGCTGTTCGACGGCGTACGCCATGATAGCGGTGACCCGATTGAGTTTGCCTCCCAAACCATCGCGCACTATGAACGCTTGGGAATTAACCCACTTAGTAAAACGATCATTTTTTCGGATGCCTTAACGCCGGAAAAAGTCGAGCGCATTCAAGCGTTTTGTCAGGAACGGATTGGAATGGCGTTTGGCATCGGCACCAACTTCACTAACGATGTCGGCGCTGAGCCGATGAATATGGTGATCAAAATGGTCGAGGCGCGCCCTGAAGGACAGGGCTGGCTGCCGGTGATCAAACTCTCCGATGTGCCGGATAAGCATACCGGCGACCCGGAGATGATTTCGTTAGCAAAACGGATACTCTCGTTAAGCGAGACGAGTATTTAAGCTGGTTTTATGCTGGCCTAAAGAACCCGCATCACTAGGACGCCTGCCACCCATAGGCCAGCGCCAAAACTGGCGTGCGCGAAAAGACTACGCAGCCTGGCGGTGGTTGGCTGCGGCGTCTTGCGGGCGGCAATCCCTGCGCCCATACCAGGCTGCAGGATTAGAAACGGCGCAATTACCGTGATCACACCGAAGCCTAACGCAGCTATGAGTGTGGGGCGTGCCAGCCAGTTTGGCCCAACCAGCACTAAGAATATGATCGCGAAAGCGATGCCAATCAGGTAGTGGGCCAGCCATCCTAGCGCCATTTCTGCCTGAATCGGGGCGCTTTCACCAATCGGCCGGTGGATGAACCTGCCCTTCGGCAAATGCCCTAGCCAACGCCCGACCATAGCGTAATTCAGCGAGGGAATACCCAGCAGCCGCTTCTGCAGCAGCGCGACTATGTCCATAAAAGCAGTTGCTCCCAGGCCGAGCAGTAGCGCATCGGTCAGCAGCCCACTCATTGCTGCGCTCCTGGCATTTTTGCCCCGGTTGTCTCTGTGCTTGTTATCTTTGCTCTTGTTAACGGTTTAGCAACGGCGTATGGGCGGCTGTGCGTATTCAAAACAGGCATGCTTGTTAGACTCCTGACAGTGTGGATAGACGTGTGGCTAGAAGTGTGGGTGGATACGTAAGGGAGAAGCGTTGTAGCCTATTACTTCAAGTCAACTTTAAGTCAAGTGCCATGCTCGATATTTCCGAACTGTCTCGAAAAAGCGGTATTCCTGCCTCGAAATTGCGCTATTACGAGGAAGTTGGCCTGATTAGGTCGGTGGGGCGCAATGGTCTGCGGCGGGTTTTCGAGACCAGCGTTTTAACACGCTTGTCGCTGATTGCGTTGGGGCAGGTCGCGGGGTTTTCACTGGCCGAGATGCGCGACATGCTTGGCACGCAACGGCAGCCGGAAATCGACCGTGAAGCGGTGAGTGCTAAGGCAGATCTTCTGGATCGTCACATTAACGAACTGACAGCCCTTCGTGACGGTTTGCGTCATGTGGCGACCTGCACTGCGCCGAGCCATCTGGAGTGCCCGACGTTTCAACGTCTTATGCGCATCGCATTGGCTCGCCAGACTGGGCGAAAGCCTGAGCAGAAAAAGCGCCTTACGCAGAAAAACAGCCGTGCCAAGCAGAAAGGGAGTAAACCCTGATCACCACATGGCACGGTTGAGCTTGAATAGGGGCTAGACGAGGCGCTTAACGCATTACGATGCCGCTTTCTTGGCGTTATCTTTGTTCGCATCATCTTTCTTCGCATTACCTTTCACAGCGTAAAACAGCGGGGCGTACAGCGCTTCTGTGAGTTCGGCAAAGGTGTGCTTTTCGTTGGCGGTGCGGTCGAAAAGCAGCCGCTCGAAGCGGGGCCATTGGTGGCCGAGATAAGGGCTCTGGTCGGCTTCGCCGGTGGTTTTAAATCCGCTCTCATAGACTTTTTCGGCTGCGGCGTAGGCGTCGCTTTCCCTGCCTTTCTCAATCGCAATGTCAGGTGTGCCCAGTTTTGTCAGCCACGCAAAGGCGGCTTGGGGGGCTAGCGGAAGCGGCACTTCCAGGCCGCGTTGCCAGGCACTTAGCTGAGTTTCCAGGTGGGCGTGGGCGGTGTCGGCAGCGATAGGTTCCAGGGTGATATTGCCGGCCTTGGAAAGCAGCTGGGTGGTCATCGGACCGCTGAGATTGCCAGCCAGATGGGCAACCCAGTGGCGTAGCAGAAGATGCCACTGGTACTTGCTGTTCTTGATCAGGCTACTGCTGAGTAATAGCAGGCGGCAGCGGTTGCCCACGTCATCCTGGCGTAGCTCGCCCAGCCAATCTTCCAACGTAATTCCGTTACTGCCTGCCAGGTGAATAGCTGCTGGGTCACCTAGCGCAATCGGCCAAGCGTCCAGGGCTTCTTCGTAGTCGCTGAACAGGGCTTCCATCGGTTCTGCTAAGGCATCGCGCATACGCTCGCCAAAGGCACCCATGGCCAATACGCCTTGGCCCTGAAAACGCTCAAGGGCTGCGTGCAGTGCTTCAATGCGTGGCTCGCCGCGATCAATGGCGTGGCGCTGGGCGGCGATCAGTTGGTCTTGTAGCTGCCAGTTTTGCAGGCCATCCAGGGCGAACGGTTCTTCGTCCAGTTCGGCAATTGCTTCTTGCTCGAAATACACCCCCAGCCGGGTATTGAAAAAGGCGCGTACCGGCTCGCGCAGGAATTGGCCCAACTGGCCAAGCGTCAGGTTGGTGGGGATGTTTTCCGGTGGGGAAAGTGTCGGCTGAGCAGCTTGAGGCGTGCGCGGTGCGTGCACCTCGCGCCATTCATGTGCATAGGTAAACAGTCGCGTGACTTGCGGGTTGTTAGCAAAATAAGCGCGGCTAAACGGCTGCAGCGGGTGCTCGGTGGTTAGCGCTTCCAGCAGTGGCTTGCCGTTCTCGATCTGCCAGCCTGCTTCCAGGTGGTCACGCAGTTGGCCGACCAGTACCGAAGGCGGTAGCGGTGTGTTATCGATTTGGCTCCTGCCGACCCAGCTTATGTAGAGCTGATCGCGGGCGGAGAGCAGCGCTTCCAAAAACAGGTAGCGGTCATCTTCCCGGCGGGAGCGGTCACCGGGGCGGTAGTCACTGCCCATTAAATCAAAATCTAGCGGTGGCTGAGAGCGGGGGTACTCACCGTCGTTCATGCCCAGCAGGCACACGCGCTTAAACGGAATGGCGCGCATGGGCATTAGCGTGGCGAAGTTGACCGCACCGGCTAGAAAGCGCTGGGAAAGGCTGTGTTCATCAATCTGTGCCAGCCAGTGTTCGCGCACCATGGAGAGCGGCAGCGGTTCGGTTAACTGGGCTTCCTCGCTGCTTTCCAGCATTTGCTGCAAACCGTTTTCCAGCTTGGTGAGCATTACGCTTTCTTGGGCGTCGTCGGTCAGGAAGAAGGTTTCCAGCAGCGTGCGTAGGCGTGCTACCCAGTTGGCCGCATCGGTGGGCTGGCAGAAGGTTTCCCAGATCTCTTCGAGCTTTTCCAACAAGGTGGCTAACGGCCCGGCAAGGCCCGCTTCCAGCCCGCCGATATCGTCAAACGGCTCGATTCCTTGCCAAGCGTGGCCCTCGCCCACGGTGTAGCCGAGCAGCAAGCGGCGCAGGCCAAACGCCCAGGTGTTTTGGCTTAACCCGCCGGGTAGCTCAAGCGTCTGGCGCTGCTTGGCATTCAGCCCCCAACGAATGCCTGCACCCTCCATCCAGCGCTCGAGTACCGGTAGGTCGCGCTCTTCCAGTCCAAAGCGCTGGCGCAGGGCGGGTACATCGAGCAGATCCAGTAAGTCGCTGACCGAAAGGCGTAGCTCAGGTAGGCGCAGCAGCTTTTCCAGGGCAATCATCAGCGGTAGGCGGTGGCGGCTGGCTTGGTCGGAAAGCGTATAGGGAATATGTCGTGGGTCGTCGCTTGGTAGCTGGCCAAACACTGCGGCGATATGCGGCGCGTAGCGGTCGATATCTGGCACCATGACGATAATATCACGCGGGCGCAGGTCGGGGTCGGCGCTAAAGGCGGCCAGCAACTGGTCGTGAAGAATCTCAACTTCCCGCTGAGGGCCATGGGCAATATGAAACATCATGGAGTCATCGGCCGAGCTTAGCGCGGGCCAGTGGGTTTGAGTTTCCGCCACGGGGCGCAGCTCGCGAATATCATCTTGCAGTTGGCTGAGCAGGCAGTCGCGATCAACACCGTTAAACGGCTCGAACATATCGATCCGTAGCGCCTGCTGCTCAAACAGGGTTTGGTAGTTGCCCGAATCGTCGTGTTCATCCAGCAGGCGCAGGTAGTCGCGGCCCTGCTTGCCCCAAGCGGCGAGTAGCGGCTGGGCGTGAAGGTGCAGGGCATCGTCGGCGTCGCCAGTGCCCAATACATCTAGCGCTTCGGGCATACCGGTTTTGCGCCGCTGGCGGTAGCGGTTGGCGCGCAGTAAATCTTTGTGTTCGATGATATCTGCCCAGTAGAACTGGCAGGGGTTGTGCACACACAGCACGATTTGGCAGCAGCGAGAGAGTGCCGCCAGGGCTTCCAGGGTTTGTTGGGGCAGCGATGAAATACCAAAAATAATCAGCCGCCGAGGCAAACCGCGCGGGCAGGGCTGGCCTTCCAATTGTTCAGTCGCTTTCAAAAAGCGCCGATGCACCTGGGCACGGCTACTGTTGATGCCTGCATCGCCTTGGCTGGCGGCGACATCTTCGCGCAGAATGCGCCATAGCGCGGGCTGCCAGCGCTGGTGCTCTTCCAGCGGGCGGGGTTCGCCCCGAGCAGTAATCAGCACGTCATCACCGTTGGCCCAGGCATCCAGCCAGTCGGCGCGGTAGACCTGATACTGGTCGAACAAATCCGCCAGCCGCTCGGCCAGTTGGTAGTGCTTGCGCTGGTCGCGGTCGACTTCCAAGAACTGCGCCAGCGGCGCGAACACTTCCTGCCCCGCTAGCGTGGGCAGCAGGCGTAGCAGCCGCCATACCAAGCGCGATTTATCAAACGGCGAGGTTTCAGGCACCGCGTCGCCATCTTGATCAACATGGGTGAGCACCGTGCGGTAGGCCTGCCATAGAAACCGCGCGGGCAGCATGACATCCAGCGCGGCGGCGATACCTGCGCCGCCATTCTCTGGGTCTTCCGCCAACGCTAACTTTAACCACTGCCCAATGCCGTTGCTCTGCACCAGAATGGTCTCGTTTTCCAACGGTCCCAACGGGTGCAAGCGCATCCACTGCACCGCCAACCCGCGCAAGTCTTCCAGGCGGTTAGCGTGCACCACCATAAAGCCAGGGGTAAGCGACGTTGGCGAGAATGGCGTTGGTGAGCAGTGTGAATTGGCAGACATGCGGTGGTGTTCCTTCACGGCATTAGGCATTGGGAATAGCACGTAGCGCTATGGTGCCATAAGTTAAAGGAACCCGCGTGCATCAGAGCTAGGAACTTTTACAGAAGTTTGGTTATCATAAAAGATAACTTAACCGGAGCTTGGCTATGGAATGGCAGGTTAGTTTTTATCCCGGCGTAGAGAAAGAGATTCTCGGCATGCCGCCAAAAATACAAGCTAGAATGCTCCGGTTACTGGAAATGGTAGAGGAGCATGGCGCGAACTTAGGGCCACCGCATACAGAGTCGATGGGCGATGGTCTTTTCGAGATCAGAGCAAAAGCAAAAGAGGGCATCGGGCGTTCTTTGTTTTGCTATGTGCATGGACGACAGGTCGTGATTCTTTATGCATTTGTCAAAAAGAGCCAAAAAACGCCTCGTCAGGCGTTGATGTTGGCTCGATCAAGACAGCGCGAGGTGCAGTCGTGATTAACTTAAAAGCATTGAAAGAGCAGGCGCTTCAAAACCCTGATGTGAAAGCAGAGTATGAGCGTTTGGCGCCAGAGTTTGAGCTGGCGGCAACGCTTATTTCTATGCGTCAGCGTGCTGGCTTAACTCAGGAAGAGTTAGCCAAGCGCTTGCATACCCAGAAAAGTAACATCAGTAGGTTAGAGCGTGGAGATAGCAATCCCGGCTGGAAAACGCTGCAACGTTATGCGGATGCCTGCGGATTTGAGCTGTCTGTTCAGGCTCAGCGGCATAAAACCGCTATTTAACGTAAATAGTACGCTATAAGTGAGCCACTTGGGTTTGTCATCTTTGCTTGCGTGAACGCCATGGCATCGCCAAGCTATGTGGATACCGTGCGTAACGCGATGTGAGTCAAGCAAAGAGGAATTCCCCATGACCGAGCCGACTAATAATACCCGCCGCCATTCAGCCCAGGTGGTGGATGGCCCTGGCAAGGCGGCCAGCCGCGCAATGCTGCGGGCGGTGGGGTTTAACGACGATGACTTTACCAAGCCTCAGGTGGGCGTTGCCTCTACCTGGAGCATGGTGACCCCGTGTAATAGCCACATCGGTGAGTTAGCAGAGTTCGCCCGTGACGGTGCCGATGCGGCGGGTGGTAAAGGGGTGATCTTTAATACCATCACTATTTCCGATGGCATTGCTAACGGTACTGAAGGCATGAAGTACTCGCTGGTTTCCCGCGAGGTGATTGCCGACTCCATTGAAACCGTGGCGGGCTGTGAAGGCTTTGATGGGCTGGTGGCGATTGGCGGTTGCGACAAAAATATGCCGGGTTGCGTGATGGGCTTGGCACGGCTGAATCGTCCCAGCGTGTTTGTGTATGGCGGCACCATTATGCCCGGTAAAGGCCATACCGATATCGTGTCGGTATTTGAGGCGATGGGCGCGCACTCCCGTGGTGATATTGATCTGATCGAGCTTAAAAACATCGAAGAAACCGCGATTCCTGGCCCGGGTTCCTGTGGCGGTATGTACACCGCCAATACCATGGCGTCTGCCATTGAAGCATTGGGTATGAGCCTGCCGGGCAGCTCGGCGCAGAACGCCATTTCCCAAGATAAGCGCGATGACTGTAAAGCGGCGGGCGAGGCCGTACTGGCACTGCTGGCCAGTGACATTAAGCCTTCTGACATCATGACCCGCGAAGCGTTTGAGAATGCGATTACCGTGGTGATTGCGCTGGGCGGTTCTACCAATGCGGTGCTGCATTTGATTGGCATGGCGCGCACCATTGGCGTGGAACTGACCCTTGCCGACTTCACCGAGATCGGCAAGCGCGTACCGGTGGTCGCTGACCTGCGTCCCAGTGGCCACTATATGATGAGCGAGCTGGTGGCGATTGGTGGCATTCAGCCGCTGATGAAAATTTTGCTGGATGCTGGGTTGCTGCACGGCGACTGCTTAACAGTGACCGGTAAGACGCTGGCCGAAAACCTGGAAGAGGTTGAGCCTTACCCCATGGATCAACAGATTATTGCGCCGCTGGGTAACCCGCTTAAAGCCGAAAGCCATCTGCGCATTCTGTTTGGTAACCTGGCGCCGGAAGGTGCAGTGGCCAAAATTACCGGTAAGGAAGGTACGCGCTTTAGCGGTTCGGCGCGGGTGTTTGGCTCTGAAGAAGAGGCTCAGGCGCGCATTAATGACGGTACCGTAGTAGCGGGCGATGTGGTGGTGATTCGTTATGAAGGGCCAAAAGGTGGCCCCGGCATGCGCGAAATGCTCACGCCAACGTCTGCGATTATGGGGCGTGGCCTGGGAAATGATGTGGCGTTGATTACCGATGGGCGTTTCTCCGGCGGCAGCCATGGCTTTGTGGTTGGCCACGTATCACCGGAAGCCTTCGATGGCGGCCCGCTGGCGCTGGTGCAGGATGGCGATGCCATCACTATTGATGCCGAGGCCGACACCATTGAAGTGGACATCAGCGATGAAGAGATGATGCGCCGCCGCGCCGCCTGGCAGCAGCCAGAACCGCGTTATCGCAAAGGCGTGCTGGCCAAGTATGCTAAGTTGGTCAGTTCTGCCAGTACGGGTGCGGTAACCGATTAACCTGCACCTCAATACGTGAAGGTACCTGGATCAGCCCGCGGGTGCCTCATTCGCTCGTTCCTCGCGAGATTCGTTACCACGCGCTACTTAATTCATTGAATAAGCAGATTTTGTAGTGCGGTGTAAGCTTCAGTGCCTGGATAAGCTCGCGGGTGTCTCATTCGCTCGTGCCTCGCGAGATTCGTTACCACGCGCTACTTAATTCATTGAATAAGCAGATTTTGTAGCGCGGTGTAAGCGTCAGTGCCTGGATCAACCCGCGGGTGCCTCATTCGCTCGTGCCTCGCGAGATTCGTTACCACGCGCTACTTAATTCATTGAGTAAGCAGATTTTGTAGCGCGGTGTAAGTGTCAGTGCCTGGATCAGCCCGCGGGTGCCTCATTCGCTCGTGCCTCGCGAGATTCGTTACCACGCGCTACTTAATTCATTGAATAAGCAGATTTTGTAGCGCGATGTAAGCGTCAGCGCACCCGCGTTGATGAAGCCCCAGCGGATAATCGTGCACACTGTCATCACTGTGTCAGCTTTAATCGGTAGGTTAGGCCTTTTGTCCACATGGGGAAGCTTACGCTATGGCTGAAAAGCACCATCTGAACGAGCGGGTAAGCGAGGTGTTTTGGGCGTTTTTAGCCTTGGGGCTGACCTCGTTTGGCGGGCCGGTGGCTCACCTGGGCTATTTTCGAACGGCTTTTGTGGAGCGCCGACAGTGGTTAAGCGAAAGCGCCTACGCGGATCTTGTGGCGCTGTGCCAATTTTTGCCGGGGCCTGCCAGTAGCCAAGTGGGCTTTGCTTTGGGATTAATGCGCGCCGGGCCTTGGGGGGCGGCCATGGCATGGCTGGCATTCACGCTGCCTTCCGCCATAGTACTGGTGCTGTTCGCGTTTGGCGCGGCGGTACTGGATGGCCCGATTGCCAGCGGCATCATTCATGGCTTAAAAGTTGTCGCGGTAGCCATTGTGGCCCACGCGGTGTGGGGCATGGCGCGTAACCTTTGCCCTGATAAAACCCGGGTGGGAATTGCGCTGGCGGCGGTGTTTGTAGTCGTTATGGTCAGTGGGCCGCTGGGGCAGGTCGCTGCGATTGTGCTAGGCGGTATCGCCGGGTTGGCACTATGCCGCAGTATTGCCGCGGTTACGCCCAGTGAGCCACTGCAGTTTCCAGTCTCTCACCGTGCAGGCACGATGGCGTTGGGGCTGTTCGCTGTGCTGCTGATAGTACTACCGCTAATGGCAGGCAGCGCTGGGTGGCTAACAGTGGCCGATGCGTTTTATCGCTCTGGTGCGCTGGTATTTGGCGGTGGGCATGTGGTGCTGCCGCTGCTGGAAGCGGAAGTGGTGCAATCTGGCTGGATTACCGCAGATGAGTTTTTGGCAGGCTATGGGGCTGCCCAGGCGGTGCCCGGCCCGTTATTCACCTTTGCTGCTTACTTGGGCGCGCTGTTGCCCGGTATCAATAGCGTGGTTGGTGCGCTGCTGGCGCTATTGGCGATCTTTATTCCTGGCTTTTTACTGTTGGTGGGCGTGTTGCCCTTTTGGAATCATTTTCGCCGTTGGCAGAGCGCTCAGGCGTTGATGCGCGGTGCTAACGCGGCAGTGGTGGGTATTTTAGGCGCGGCGCTTTATCAGCCGGTATGGACCAGCGCGATTATCGGGCCTTATGAATTTGTTTTGGCGCTGACGGGCTTTTTACTGCTGACCGTCTGGAAGCTACCGGCGTGGATTGTGGTGATCGTCATCGCCTTGGGTGGGGTAGTGATCACGCTGTAGCATCACTACCCCAGTCTGTTTATACGCGGCTTACTCTTACCGGAAGACCTTGGCGCACACTGGCGCCGCTAATCGGTTCAAGCCAGGTGCCGCCGACCTCCCGCGTAGGGTCTTGAAAGCCTAGGTCGTTGATGTTAATGCCGGCGCGCATCCAGGGCATATCTGGCTGGGATTGACCGTCAATGATGTGTGGCGTGGCACCTAAGTCTTTATGCCCGTAGCCGTGCTCAATGCCTAATGCACCGGGCACAACGCTTTCGCTCACCAGCGCAAGCCCCACTATGCTTCCGCCTGGGCTTTCAATGCGGATGGTGTCGCCATGCTGGATGCCGAAGCGCTCGGCATCTTGGCGGTGCATTTGTACCGGGTTATACGGCTTGATCATTCTTAGCCGCTCGTTACCAATGGCGTAAGAGTTCATCAGGTTGGACTTGAACGAAAACGCCAGCAGCGGCCACTCCTGCTCTGAAAACACCTCACGCATGGGCTGCTTGTTGGCGAGCTGTGGCAACTTGTGACAGGGCACGCCGCTATTGGGTAACCCGTTAGTAGTATCAATGCTGGTGCCCACCGCTTCGTTATACACACATAGCGTTTTTTGCCACTGATGTTTCAGGTGCTCGCCGACAAAGTGTTCGCTTGCCTCTTCGAAACGCCCACCCCGAGCGTAAAGGTAGGCAACGCGGCCGCGCTCATCGGCTTTCAGTGTACGCTCGATTTTAGGCAGCAGCGGGGTAATGCCGCCATGAGTAATGTCCGCGGCGTTCGCTTCGGGCAGTGGTTCATCTTGAAAGGCAATATTGGCGGCCGCCCGTAGGTAATAGTCTTCAGCGCGGTTGAGCGGATGGAGATTGCCGTCGGCATCGGGAATGGCGTTGTCGCCGAAGCCTGGCAGTCCTAGCCGTTTAGCAACCGCGATAAAGAAGCTGTCCATAGAAACCGGCTCGCCTTCGGCGGTTTTTTGCTGGCGGGGCTCAACGACTGGCCAGCAAGCGGTGGAGAGTTTGCCCAGCGTGCCTTTCCAGGAGCCTGCAAAGCCCCAGACTTCGTACATCACCGAATCAGGCACAATGTAGTCGGCATAGCGATTGGTTTCATTGATAAACCCATCGATGGCAACAAAGAGGCCCAACCGTTTGGGGTCTTTCAGCTTATCGACAATTACTCCTTTCAGGCCCGCTTGACCATAAATTGGATTAGCCATACAGCCAATCACCGCTTTGATCGGGTAGGGGTAGCCATCCAGTGCGGAAGGTAAGTGCTCGGTGAGCGTTGGCGGTGCCAGTGAACGCCAGGGTGCCTTCGCGGGATAGGGGTTTTCGCCTGTCGCGAGCTTGCGCTGGTACTCCGATGATTTCTCATAGGGAAAACGTGAGCGGGAGAGGAACACGCCTTGGGGCCCGCGTTTGCCTGGGAAGTTGGCGAGGTCGTAGCGGGGGCCTTCGCCGGTGCCGTTATAGGTTCCACCGCCCACGGCGCTGCCACCTTTCATATTGTAGTTGCCAGCCAACAGGTTAAGCATTTGCACGCCAAACGCGGCGTAAAAGCCATTGCCTGACATCATGCCGCCGTGGCAGTTAACGGCGGCTTTCCTGCCATGGCTAGCATAACGTTGAGCCAGCTCGATGATCGTTGTTTTGGCAATGCCGCAATGTTCAGCGTAGGTGTCTAGGTCGTACTGATTGGCGGATTCGCGCAGCAGCGCTAGGCTGGTTTTGACGGTGACGGTGGTGCCATCCGCCAGGGTGACTGGGCGTTCGGCAAACAGGTCGGCGGTCATTACCTGTTCGCTCAGTGCCAAGTCGCCCTCTGACACCACGACGGGGATGTCGGCATCGCTACCTGGCTCGGCAAAACCAAGGTCGCTGGCGCGCAAAAAGTAGCCTCGGCGCGGATGCTCGAAGGTATCAATCACTAAATGGGTGGCATTGGAGTGGGTGGTTTCCCCCGCTGCATCGGCGGCGGCTTGACCGGGTAGTTCAAGAAATTCCTTGGCATAACCGTCGTTATCCAGTAGCCACTGAATAATCGCCATGGCAAAGGCGCTATCGGTGCCAGGACGGATCGGCACCCAGCGGTTGTTGTCGGCGGCATGGGAAGTCGCAGCGTTCAACGCGGGGTCCACCACCACATATTCCAGCGTGCCGGCGGCGCGTGCCTGTGCAAGCAAGCGGCCTTGGCGTTTAAATGGGTTACCTGCCTGGCTGGGGGCGCAGCCGATATACATGATAAAGCGTGCGTTCTGGATATCTGGCTTTACGTGAGCGTTCGTGACGATGTTATTCATCACTGCTCCAGACCCCATGCGGAACGCTAGGCCACAGTAAGCGCCATGATGGCCATAGTTGCGGGTCGCAAAAGCGTTCAAGGTGAAGCGTTTAAGTAAATCCGAGCGTCCGTAGTCAGTGGCTTCCATGACCATCAACTGATTAGCTTTTGGGCCGTACTCAGGGTTGTCGGGGTCAATCAGCGTATCGTGGTCGCGAATGTCACGCAGGCCGTCTACCTTTCCTTCACCGAACAGATCGCCTCCTTCGCAAATTTCCTCGATAAGTTGCTCAAACGATATTTTTTGCCACTCGCGACTGCCTCGTTCACCGACCCGTTTAAGGCAGTGATCAATACGGAACGGGTTGGTGATCTGGCTCATCATTGCGTTGCCACGGGCGCACGCGGTGGAGCGGTTAACTTGCCCGTGTTCTTGGTAAGCACTCACGCTGCGCAATGCATCCTCCACCGGTGTGCGCATTGGCAAATGGTCATCGGCAGAAAGCGGATGATAGGGGTTGCCAGCTACTCGTAGCACTTCGCCGCGCGTGTCATCGACTCGCACGCGCACTCCACACTGGGTGGTGCAGCCGTAGCAAATAGTAAAAGCCACCCGTTGATCGGGGGTGAGGGTTAGTTCGCCGGTTGTTAAATCGACACGATATTCAGGCGTCAGCGAATTGCCATGAATATTATGCTGCGGTTTTTCACCTGCGCTGCCGGTAATGCCTTTGGCCATTTTAGCCAGCGGGTCGGCGTAGCCCACGGCAAAGGTAGCGGCACCGCCAGCGGCAGCGGCGCCTTTTAGAAAGCGACGGCGTGAGGGATCTTGAGCGGACTTAGCCATGACTAGGCGCTCCTTTGTTAGCAGTGAGTGGGGAGCGGGATGCATCCTGGGCGTTGCCTGGTAGCTGGCTACCTTGTTGAGCCTGTCGCCATGGAATAAATAGTTCGATCAATAAAATGGCCGCCAGCCACAGCCCGAAAGTGCCGACAATGCCTAAAATGCCGGAAGAACCAGCAGGGATACCGTAATGATGGAAACCTGCGCTGTTACGAGCCACATGTTGAACATCCATCAGCACTACCCAGCGGAACATCCAGCCCATGTGGATAGCCACCAGCCCTAGCAACCATGCCCAGGCAAACAGTACTGGCTGGCGCTGAGCCGAACGTGTTAACAGAAATACCACGCTGACGAATAGCGCTACGCCGGTAAGGCCACCCCAAAGTGCGGTGTTGCGCCAAGAGGGGCTGAAACGGACAGACTCCAGTGCCGCCGCTACTGAACCAACGTGGGCATTCAGGCCGTCTAATAGCCAACTGAGTGCGATAAGCCCCGCTAGCGCACAGAAGACTAGCAAGACATAAAGCATCTGCCGGATAACGGCGGGCGCGCAGAGTCCGCTCACGCGGCTGAGGACCAGTATTAACCCAGCGGCGGCAATAAATCCGCTCGCTACCAGCATGGGCGGTAGCCAAATGGTGTTCCATAACGGGCGGGCTTTGACGATAGCTAACTCCGCTCCGGTGTAGAGCATAATGCCGCTTGATAGTACCAGGGCGGCTAATCCCACCAGAGCCACCAGCGCTTTGGGTGTCGCACCACTGCCCATGCTCAGCCACTTGGCGATCAACCCGCTCAGCCCCGCTGCCTGTTGCCGGGCCTGCAGCGCGGGTCGCCAAGCCAGCCAGGCGAAGCCTAAAACGCTGGCCAGATACAGCGGCAGCACCACACTGCCAATCGACATCCACGAATGCGTATTGGCGTAGGCGTAGAAATGCCAAAAGCGCAGTGGCTGATGTAGATCTGCCAATAAGGCCACCGGCGCGACTAACGTTGTGCTGACGCAGGCGATCATTGCCAGACGTGCTGTAGGCAACCAGGATTGCTTGCCAAACACCAGTGCGGGCGCTGCCAGCCAAAGGCTGGCGTAGGAGACCGCAATCATAAAAAAGTACTGCACTGCCCAGGGATACCAGGCGATGTCATAGCGTGGGGCGAGTAGTTCAATGGTGGAATTCATAGCCCATCTCCTGGCCGTGTGGGTCGAGCACTTCAAGCGCCACGGGTTCTGCCACGGGGCGCGTAGTGAATCGTTCGTCCATACCTAAATAGAACACTTGGGGAAGGGTGTTTTTTTCTGGCTGAAGCACCATGAGCGCGTCGCGATGCTCGTTGATCAGACGGCTGATTTGGCTGTCTGGATTGCGCATGTCGCCAATAATGCGGGCACCACCCACACAGCTTTCAACGCAGGCAGGCAGTAGCCCTGCTTCTAAACGGTGAGCACAGAAGGTGCATTTGTCGGCAGTTTGAGTGCGTTCGTTAATAAAACGGGCATCGTAGGGGCAGGCGTTGACGCAGTAAGCACAGCCGACGCAGCGGTCACTATCGACGACAACGATGCCATCCTGCTGTTGATAGGTCGCCTCAACGGGACAAACCGGCACACAGGGCGGATTTTCGCAGTGGTTACATAGCCGCGGCAGCATAAACGTTGCCAGTTCACCACTTTCTTGGTGTTGCACTTCGTATTGAGAGACAGTGGTTCGAAACTGGCCAAGCGGTGCAGCATTCTCGATATGGCACGACACCGTGCAGGCTTGGCAGCCGATGCATTGGCGAAGGTCGATTAGCATGCCGTAGCGTTTGCTAGGGTCGCCCTCGCGGCGGGCAGGCTGCTGATTAATGCCAGCTTGAGCAAGACTGGATAGCGGCACTAGCGCAGCGCCCGCGCTTAGTCGGGCCAATTGGCCTAGCAACGACCGACGAACGGCGTCCATAACGCCTCCTTAGCTGATAAAGATGTTGCTGTAGAAACAAGTCGTTGTTTCACAGCGAGTGATCTGGATACGCTAAGGTTACGCCTTTGGTATTATAAAAAGTTGATATGTGTCAATGGGTTAGCGAGAGTTTCTTAATGCTCCCTTAATCCTGGAACGCTAATTGGCTGTTTTGAAACAAAAACAGGCCTGCCCAGCGGGCAAGCCTGTTAGCAAACAAAGGGGATGAATGATTACGTTAGGTAGCAACTATTGCTATGGCGTCTCCAGCTCTAACGTGCGACGCAAGACATTGAGTTCATCAATATCTAGGTGCTCTAGCCTTCCGGCGAGCAGGTCGCTGATCTTTTGTACTGGAAGCCCCGCCCGGCGGGCTATTTCGCGGCTTCCCAGATCTGATACGGCGATCAGGCGGGTAATGATACGCATAAGGCGCGTACGTTTTTCTAAATCCCTGACATCGAGGTCAGGGCTGCTTCGCGGAGGATCTAGCGTTTCTGCGTGAGCAGTTGAGTATGCCGTACTCATGGGACTCCATCAGTCTGAAATGACAAACACACAATGCCGCCAAGTCGCGCGCTTTTCAATGCTACTTTGATTAAAATTTCGATCTATTTACAAACGCGCTCTAAGCGACTAGCTCTGGTAGACTATGCGCCTTCTAATTTCCTGGTGAGCCGCTTGCGGCACACGGCACATTAAACGCTTGATTGCTTTAGTAGGCCCTTTGGCCGAGGAGTTTTTGCATGTCGAACAGCGCACCCAAAGTGGGCGTGATCATGGGGTCGAAATCTGATTGGCCCGTCATGGAACACGCGGTGGCGATGTTAGAGCGGCTGGGCGTCCCTTATGAGACCCGCGTCGTCTCCGCTCATCGTACCCCTGACTTGTTGTTTGACTATGCTAAAAGTGCCGCTGAACGTGGCTTGCAAGTAATTGTGGCGGGAGCGGGCGGTGCTGCCCATTTGCCCGGCATGGTGGCTTCTCAAACGGCGTTGCCAGTGCTGGGCGTGCCAGTGGAATCCAAAGCGCTTAAAGGCTTGGATTCATTGCTTTCAATTGCGCAGATGCCCGGTGGCATCGCTGTTGGCACACTGGCGATTGGTAAAGCAGGCGCGACCAATGCAGGCTTGTTGGCAGCACAGATTGTCGGTTTGCATGACACCAGCGTGCGTGAAGCGGTTGAGGCTTTCCGCGCTGAGCAAACCCAAATGGTGCTGGATAACCCAGACCCTCGCCCCGATGCGGAAGCGAATTAAGGAATCCTGGCCATGAATTCTGGTATCTCGAAAAGCTCTGGTAGTTCGAAAAGTGCTGGTAGTTCGAAAAGCGCTGGCATCGCTAAGAACATTGGTGTGCTCGGTGCAGGCCAGCTTGGTCGTATGCTGGCATTGGCTGGCTATCCGCTAGGTAACCGCTTCACCTTTTTAGACACGACCGGCAACCCGAGTGCGGGCATTGGCGACGTTGTTATCGATCCCAATAACCAGCATTTGGCAGAGTTTCTCGATAAGGTCGATGTAGTAACCTACGAGTTTGAGCATCTGCCCGTAGCGCTGGTTGAGCAAATTGAACAGCACAAACCCGTTTACCCAGGAAGCCGGGCGATTGCCGTTTGCCAAAACCGTGTTGAAGAGAAAGCCTTATTTGATCGCTTGGGTATTCCGACACCTGCCTACCGCGTCGTTGAGAGTGCCGAACAGCTTGAAGCGGCAGCCAATGAGCTGGGCTGCCCGGTGGTCGCCAAATCAGTGACAGAGGGGTATGACGGTAAAGGGCAAGCGGTGCTGAAAGCGCCGGAGCAGGCTGAAGAGGCATGGAAGAGCATTGGTCATCGCCAATTGATCGTAGAAGCGTTTGTTGATTTTGTACGGGAAGTCTCGATGATTGCCGTGCGCGGTCGTGATGGGGATGTGGTGTTTTATCCCATGGCGGAAAATCAACACGTAGATGGCATTTTGCGCTATTCCGTTGCGCCGCTGCCGGATTTAGCTACCAGCGTTCAAGAGATAGCCGATAGCTACATTCGCATGCTGTTGGATGAGCTGGATTACGTGGGCGTGATGGCGCTGGAGCTGTTCCAAACGCGGGATGGCAGCCTATTGGCTAATGAGATGGCTCCACGCGTGCATAATTCTGGCCATTGGACCATGGATGGTGCGGTCACTAGCCAGTTTGAAAACCATCTGCGCGCTGTGCAGGGCCTACCGCTCGGCAGCACCCAGGCTATTGCGCCTACTTGCATGGTGAATGTCATTGGCCAGGAAGGTGACAATGCCGCTCTGCTGGCGATTGGCAATACTCATCTGCATCGCTATGACAAGGAAGAGCGGGCAGGGCGCAAGCTGGCACATGTCAATGTAGTCGCTGACACGCATGCCGAGCTGCTTGAAAAAGTGCGTGCTTGTCAGGCACTGCTTCCTGATGCGCCGTCGGTGGCGTGGAGTTTCGAGCGCTCACTGTAACGTTGATGGATTATCACTACGAAGCCGCCCGATTAGGGCGGCTTCGTCGTTGATTACCCCGCCAGTTGGCCGCTAAGTAGTAGCCAGAGCGCAATTAAAGCAAAGTGTCCTGGATACCAAGCAAGCCATAGACGGCGTGGCATGGCCAGGGCTACGGGGGGCACGCGTTGGGCAGCGCCCGCTGCTAGCATCAATATCACCACGCAGGTGCCAACGGTAAACGACTTTGCCATGTCTGAGGCATTCATTTGACCGGCTATCCAAAGTGCGGGAAATGCGGCTAAACCTGCCCACAAGCGCGATTTTAGCGCGTCGCGGGTTTCGTTAAGCGCCTGCATGGCAAACATTAATAGCGGAATCAGTAGCAAACCGTTATGGCCGTACTCCACCCAGAACCCCAACAAATACCAAACGGTGACGCCTACCGCTGCTCCAAGCATTAGCCAAGCTAATCCTAGCGTCTGCTGTTGATAATGCTGCCAACCTTGGCGAACCAGTGCGCCCAGCGCTAAGCCACAGGCAAGCGTGAAGCAGACATTAAGAATAAAATCGTCAGACGCGCGTGGCATCAGCATATAAGGCAACTGAGCCACTAAACCAATGACCAGTATGCGGCGTGAGTAGCGTAGTGGGTTACGGGTATTAAACAGCCCGTGCCAGGCAACCATTGCCGCAAACAAGGGGAAGGCGATACGGCCAATGGACGAGCCTGCCCAGCTTAAGTCCCAGTCACCCGGCAACACATAGCGAGTAAGGTGATCTACGGTCATGGTGAATAGCGCCAGCCATTGACCCCAGGCGGTCCAATGAGACGAGGGGCGCGCATCGTAAGCCGCCTCGGCGGAGACGTTTGCAGTGGTTTGTTCAGCCATTAGACTTCCTTGTGAGTTTCCTTACTGGATTACAGACTCGATTTGACTGAGCAAGTTCGGTGCAGGTTTAAGTGCTAGTTTAAGTACTAGTTTAAGTACTAGTTTAAGTGCTAGGGGTGACAGAGCTTTTCAGCTAAATGGCCGCTGAAATTCTCCAAGGCCCGCCTCGTTAAGATGCTCAACGGTCATCGTTTCTGCTTTTCCATCCGCACCCATGGTGAATTCAACCTGCGAAACCGAGCCCTCTGGTTGGTTCTCTGTCACCGGGAAGGCGACAAAGCGATCGCCGTCCCAGTGGGTCAACCGCAGGTGCTGTGGCGCGGGGCCAACTTCGAGTACCAAACCGTCAGCGGTCTCACGCACCTCAGCCGCCCCGAAATAGGCATTGCCATAGTCCCCTGCATAAGCGTCGGCAGGTCGGGCCTCGGTGGGCTCAGTCGGAGGTGTCACACCCACCAGATCTCCGGCCGGGGCAGAGAGCGGTGCTATGCGTGGCCCGTAGGCCGCCAGCCAGTCGCGCTGTTCCACACCAAACTCTGCCAGATCAAGAAAGCTGGCCGTCAGCGCCTCGGGGAGACCCGTGGGGGTGGCATTGGTCAGCACGATGATCCCAAGCCCAAGGTCCGGCAGCATCGAATAGGAGGTCGCCGCACCAAAAGCGAAGGCGCCCGAATGGCTCACCACGACACGCCCAGTGGGACGCACCCCGACGCCAAATCCGTAACCATAGGTACCAGCCCGATCGGCCGCGTCACCGGGGCGGCTGCTGATGGCATGTGGTGAAAGCGCGGGCACGAGCGCTTCGGGCGCAATCAGTTGCTGCTCTGCAAAGCGCCCGTTGGAGAGCACCAGCTTCATCCATTTCGCCATGTCTCGCACGCTGGAGCTTACCCCACCCGCCGGACTTTGCGCATCGGGCTGGCGCAGGTCTGCCACTCGGAAGCCGTTGGCATCCGGCACATGGCTAGCGGCGCGATTATCGCGCGCCATGTAATCCGAGTGGCGCGAGCTGGTTGCCTCCATGCCGAGCGGACCATAGAGCGCCTCTTCCGAGAGCGTTGACCAGTCCTTGCCGGTTGCGGTGGCTACCGCCTCTGCGGCAGCCGTCAGGCCGAAATTCGTATAGGCGTAATCGGCTCTGAACTGCCCCATGGGCAGCTGCGCCAGCCGCTCCAGTACAGCGCGACGGTCATAGCCTATATCCTCGAGATCATCACCGGCGTGGTCCGGCAGGCCCGAGCGGTGCGCATAGAGATCCCCGATGGTGACATGATTGCTGACCCAGGGATCGCCCAGGTCGAACCACGGTAAGTGGTTGCGCACCGGATCATCCCAACTGACGGTCCCTTGCGAAACCTGCGTGGCCACCACCGTGGCTCCGACAGATTTGGATAACGAAGCGAGCAGAAAGACCGTATCCGCATCAACCTGTTCCTCCGCGCCCTCCGCCCGTAGCCCCCAGCCGCGCATCAGCAGTGTCTCTTCCCCATGTACCACGGCAACGGCGAGGCCCGGTACCCCGGTTCGCTCCAACATATCCTGTGCCAACTCATCCAGCGAAGCGACCGCCTCATCGATCCGTGCCTGCGGCACTGGCAGTAGGTTCACCCGCGCAGGAGAGATCGCCGGGTCCGGCAAGGTGATGGCTGGCAGCGTCTCCGCATGGAGCGGAGCATTGAACGCAAGCAATGCGGCGGCAGCGCTAAGAGCGCTCAAGGCCGAGGTCAGAAGGGGGCGTGCGGCTTTCGATGTGGTCATGTCAGGATCTCCTGTGGGATGGGTGGCGCGACAGGTGAGGCGATACCTCCTAGCGGATCAGAAGGGCATTGCCAGTTGGAAAATTAGTTTGCCCCCCTTGTCGTCCACTATGTCAGAACGGGTCCAAGGAAGCGCACCGATAACTTGGAAATTCAGCCGTTCCTCTAACGTTCCACCAAGGCCCACTCCATAGGAGCCAAGATACATGTGTCCGGCGACGTCGTCGGACCAGGCTGCGCCGTAATCCACGAAGGCCGAGGTTGAAAGCGTGGGCAGGAGTGCCAGCCCGATATCGACCTCGTGGCTTACTCGGGCCGAGGCCGCTGCACCTTTGTCGCCAGAGATGGTGCCGCTATCGAAGGCTCTGCCATAAGTCTCGCCGCCAATGCCGAACTGAACAGCCCCCGGCAGGGGCCTGCCAGAGTACTGGCCGCGAGCCAACAATGTCATTGTCGTCGCCTCGCTGAACGCCTGTGTATAGTCCAGTTCGGCGGTAACAAAGTGGAAGTCATCCGGCACCGCGCCCAGATCAATATCCGAGTTCGTGCCGAGATTCAACGCTCCTTCGAGGTTGATCTCGGAGGTCTCAAAGCTCTGGCTATATTGCAGTGAGTTCGTCGCCCAGCGGATCCGGCTGCGGGCAGCGGCCGAGCCAAAAACGTCCACGTCATCGTTACGCACCGTCAGCTCAGCCTGCCCCCAGAGCGACCTGTCCAGCGTCCGCAGAAACGGATAGGACATAAACGCCGTGCCTATGGCTGATGTCACATCGATGTCTGGCGCACCAGCTCCTCCGTCGGGGTGTTGGCGCAGATAAACAACGCTATAGCCCGCGCTAAGCCCGTTCGAGCTGATCGGATAGCTTTGCATCATTTGAAGCAGTGTCATCCGGTCAGGGTGTTGCGGTGTGATGACGCCGGTTAGGTTGGTGGTCTCGAACCTGCGCAGAACATCGTTTAGGGTCACCATACTGGCCATTTGTAGTGGGCCAACGGCGTCGGACCCCAGATTATCGAGCCCGATCATTCCTGCGCTGCGATGCTGTGCGACCTCCAGCCGTAGCACTCCGCCGCCCGTCGCGCCTTCGGGGCGCACAAATGTGCCTTCAATCGACAGTCCGGCAAGATCACTCATTAACAATAGTTCGCGCTCGGCCGCCTTTACCCGAATCGGGTGCATGTCGAGAATACGTTGCAGGTAAGGGGACAGTCGGTTCTCGATGCCGGGGATATTGCTGTTGATCTCGATACGGTCGACATAGCCTTCGAATACCTGCAGCTGGATCTGTCCGTCAGAAAAATCCTGCACCGGCACCACTGTCTTGGAAAAATAGCCCGCAGCGAGATAGGCCGCGTCAACAGCATCTGCCATGCGGTAAAGGTCAGCTAGCGTAATTTCGGTGCCGATTTTGCCCTGCCAGATTGGCGTCAACGCCGGCAAGGGTAGAGTCCGCGCGCCATCAATGTGCACCGAGTTCAAGCGAAAACGGATGCTTTTGGCGCGATCTAAGTCGATCTTGTCTCGTTCGTCCTGCACGCCAATGGCGACACTGCCCACCTGTGGCGGCGGTTCATAGCGTTGTAGAATGACAGTTTGCTCGGAGAGGATACGGTCGACGTTCGGCAAGCCCTGTGAAAAGGCCGGGCCCGCGTAACAGGCGCAAAGCAGTGCCAGTGCGCCCAAGCGAAGGGGTGAGGAGCAGCTGGGATGGAGCTGCAATGTTAACGCGCTCACTCTGCCGGAACCGTCGGTGGCATAGAAAACGGATGCCCGAGGGCGACGGATAACGCCTCAAACACGCGGCTAGCGGGCGAGCTGCACGCAAGTTCGTCGGGGTTATTCGGTAGCACGTCCTCATCCCCGCAATCGCCCGAAGGGATGTCGCTGTTAGCCTGGACGACTACCGTCGTGTCTGTCGTCGTGTCGTAAAACACCGTCGTGTTGTAACCCGGCAGTTCGCCCGTGTGGCCGACCCAGCCGTCGACGCATCCCATGGCGATGCCGTAGCCTGCCGGTTCGGGGAAGGACCGCAGGCGCTGGTGCTGTGTCTCGGCGCTTAACAGGCCTTTGCCTGTGCCGAGGGATCGCCCATAAACCAGCAGGTCGTCGAGAGTTGAGATCATTCCGCCCGCTGTCCATCCCCAAGACGGATTCCAATGCGTCGCGTTCGAAGGCGCTGTCGGCGTGGCAGCATCACCTTGCAGGGTAAATCCCTGCGGATAAGGCGTCGGCATAAGGGTGGCACCGTCAGGACCGATGGTCTCTGTCAGGCCCAGTGGTTCCAGGATCATCGAAGCAAAGACAGTATCGATATCTTGCCCGGTCACCTGCTCAATCACGAGGCCCAGCAGCACGGTATTGGTGTTTGAATAATTGAATTCCTCCCCCGGCGCAAAGATCGGTGAACCGGGGAGGGCAAAATCGAGCAGCTCCTGCGGCGTATAAGGCAAGTTAGGATCTGCGAAGAACTGATCAAGGAAAGGGTCCGCCTGAGTATAGCTCAGCAGGCCGCTGGTCATGCTGGCCAGATGGCGTAGGGTGATGATATCGCCATTGGGAATGCCGGACACATACTGGTCGATCGTATCGTCGAGTGATAGCTTGCCAGCTTCGGCCAGTTGCATCAGGGCGGTACCGGTGAAGGTCTTGGTGATCGATCCGATCCGGGTATGCATGCCGACTTCCATCGCAGCCTCGGTTTCGGGGTCCGCAACGCCCCAAGCACCGCTCCACCTGCCCTCGGGTGTGACAACGCCCGCAATAATCCCCGGCGCAGCGGCCCCGTCCAGCGCCCCAAGCGCGGCCGCATCAAGGGCGTCGGCCAGCGTCTCAGGCAGCGGCGTGTCGGGTAGCGTGATGGCTGCACGAGCCGTTACCGCTGCCGGGTCGGCCACGCAGAACTGCTGCGCCTGATCTTGAGCCTGCGCTGTAACCGGGGCCGCGAGGGCAAAAGCCACAGCACAGACCGAGAGGCTGGGCCGAAACTGGCGGGCCGTTCTGTGATGGAGTCTGATCGCTGTCATGTGCCTGTCCCTTGTTTGTTATGCACTTGCTACTTGGATTGCTTCGAAAGCGAAGATAGCCCATTTATGATTGCAAACAAACAAATGTAAAGTTCAATTAAGGTGCAATGTGGGTATAATTTGCGCTTTACTAATCCGCTTATGCCCTTTACCTAACGGCTGCCGCCATTCGTGCGCTACGGCCTGGGGTAGTCAGTTCCGAGGCCCCCTACGGCATGATTTCGAAAGATATCAAGGTAAACCTAAGCGAAGGCATTTTGCTGTGCGGCGAAGTACAGATGCGCCTGCGTCCCAAGACGCTGTCTGTTTTGGTGGCATTGGTGGAGCAACAAGGCGAAGTGGTCAGCACGGCTGATTTGCGGCGCATGATATGGGGCAATAGCCATGGCAACGAGGCAGGCCCCAAACAGTGCATCCGCGAATTGCGCCGGATGCTGGACGACAGCGCCCAAGACGCCGGGCTGATCGAGACAGTGGGTCGCCGGGGCTACCGGCTGACGCGTCCGATCTCGTTGATCGGCGCTGCGTCTGAGGATCTTATAACGGCATCGACAGTACTCTGCCTCGGGCGGGATAAAGAGCTGGAAGTTCTAAGCGAAAGGGCCGACGCCGCCAAGCGCGGTCGACGGGCGCTGGCATTTATTTCGGGCGAGGCAGGGGCCGGTAAGACACGCCTTCTGGAAGCATTTGAGGCTGGTTTACCCCAGCGCACACCGCTGTGGGTCGCCTGGGGACAGGCCATTGCGCACCCTGGCGCACGCGAGCCTTACGGGCTGCTGATGGATGTGTTGACGCAACTTATGGCCGGGCCTGAGGGGGGGACGCTGGCGCGACTTCTGCCACTCGTCGCTCCCTCTTGGGTCAAGCAACAACCTGGGCGTCGCTCGAAGGCGGAAGCGTTGGACCGTACTCGCCGCGACTCAATGCTGCGGGAATTCTCCGCGCTGATGGAGCGGCTGACCCGTGGCCGCCCTGGTATTCTCGTGCTTGAGGATCTGCACTGGGCAGACCCCAGTACGCTAGCTTGGCTAGCGGCTTGGGGGCTACAACGCACTCCGGCGCGATTACTGGTGCTGGGTAGCTATCGCGATGATGAACTAGACCGCGCTGGAACGCTTGCGGCAACACTGAGTCAGCTAAGTCGGCAGCCAGACTGCAGGTTGATCACCCTTGGTGGTCTCGATGAGGCGGCAGTGTCTGGATGCCTTGCAGAGCGCTTCCAGGGTAACGCTTTTCCTCCTGATTTGGCTCAGACTCTTGCCTACCGAACCGAGGGTCATGCCATGCTTGTTGATGCGGCGGCAGACTTTTGGCAGGCGCAAGGTCTTGTGCGGCGCGACGAGACTGGCTGGCAGCTTTCCAGCTCTCCTGAAGCGTTGGTCGCAGCCATCGCCCCCAGTGTCCGTACCCTGATCGAGACTGAACGCACTAGCCGCCTGCTGGCTGAGGAGCGCAGCTTGCTTGAAACCGCCAGTGTAGCGGGATCGAACTTTTCCGCGATTGACCTGGCCGACAACCGCGACGGGGTGGAGGCGGCGGAGCGGCAGCTAGAACTCCTCGCCCGAAACCGACGATTCATCACCCGTGCGGGCCTCAGCTATCGACCCGCCGGATCGGTGGCCACGCGCTATGCCTTCCGGCACGCGCTACATCACGAAGCGCTCTACGATGGGTTGCCGGCAGCGAACAGGCAAGGCACGCACCGAAAGGTCGGTCTGCGGCTGGAGGCCAGCCACGGTAATGCAGCGGGTGAGATTGCCCCCGTACTGGCCGATCACTTTGAGCGCGGCGCCGACTGGCCGCGGGCCGCACGCTATCGTGTGCTGTCGGGGTGGCGTGCGCAGGCGCGTGGTGCCTCCATGGATGCCGCAGAGCAGTTCCGCAGAGCACGGGACCTGCTGACCCGAGGCAGCGGGGCTGGTACGACGAACCCTGAGGCCGACCGCGCGACTGAACTCGATGCCCTGCTTGGGCTTGGCGCGGCGCTCATTGTCTCGGATGGCTTTACTGCGGAAGAGCTTCGGGAGGTTTACCGCCGCGCGGGGCAACTAGCTGCCGAGGTCGGCGATCCTGCTACGACGATCCCGGTTCTCGCAGGGCTTTGGAACGATCACCTGACGCGGGCTGAACTGACCCGCGCCGAAGATCTCGCGCTAGGGCTGCAGGCTCTCGCAGGGCATGCACCAGCACATATGGCGATGGTAGCCCATAACGCTGTCGGGCAGACTCGGTTTTTCACCGGCGCTTTACCGGCTTGCGCCGCAGAAATCGCCGCCGTGCTGGAAATCGCCCCCCGCCATGCCGAACAGAACGGTAATGTCCTCTTCGGTGAGGACCCAGAGGTTGTATGTCGCCAGTACGCGGCCTGTGTCGCTGAACTGACTGGCGCCTCGGCAGAGGCTGAGCGGCACTTTACCGCTGGCAGTGCGCGCGCCGACCGACTGGGCACCGCCTTTGGGCGCGCCCAGATGCTCTGGTGCGGGGCGGTCTGTGCGCGTCTCCGTAGCGATGTCGGACTGACCCGCGAGCGGGCTGAAGCGCTTGTTGCCCTGTGCCGGAGTGAGGCGGTGCCCGTTTGGGGCGACGCAGGTGAGATGCTGGCGGGCTGGGCGCAGGCAATGGCCGGCGATACAGTCGGGGCCTCGCGGATTGCAGCGGGGCTCTCGGCTTTCAACTCGATGGGCGTGAGGGTCACGCTACCGTTTGGCCACGGGCTCGCCGCAGAGGTCGCGGGAAATATGGGTGATCCAGTCGCTGGAATGCATGCCTTGCGTCAGGCTTTCGCGATCGTCCGGGCGAGCGGCGAACGCTGGTACTTGGCCGAGCTTCACCGACTGCGCGCTGGGCTGGCTCAAAAGGCGGGTCGCCCCGATATTGCCAGCCGAGCGCTCGCCCATGCCGAAGCCGTAGCGCGGGCGCAGGGCAGGATCGAACTGGTCACGTGAGAGCGGGTACAAAAGTTGGCCTCGGCAGTTGCGGAACGAGTCGCTTTGCAGCAATTAAATCTCAGCTTTTGTGTTCAAAATTGTGCATTACACAATCACGCTAGAGGCGTTAGGTGGCACTGGGGGCAAAGAGGGGAAGGCTATTCGTCGAACCATTCGCTCAGATAAAAGCAGGCGATATCGCCGCTAGTACCTGGGGGGAGTGCGCCTAGAGCTGGCAATTGCAACCAGAAGGGCGCTGAAAGAAGAAAAGTGTGCATGATAGCTTCTCGCGGTATAAGCCTCCCCGAGATGGGGAGGCATACACAGGCTGCTAGCGCTTACTCTTCGCCAAAGTAGCGAGCGAAAATTTCGTCGTAAGTGCCGTTTTCTTTCAATTCAGCAAGGGCTTCGTTGAATTTCTCAGCGAGTGCTTCGTCACGCTGGCGGAAGGCGATACCAAAACCTTCACCGAAAACTTCCTTGGGCTCGGTAACCATCTCGCCGACTACTTTGTAGTCGCTATCTTCGTTTTCAAGTAGGGTAGATTTGCCTACTGAAAACTCCAGGAAGACAGCGTCCAGACGCTCGGCGTCCATATCCAGCACCATATCATCGGCGGTGGAGTAGCGGTTGATAGTCGCGGTGTCGCCGAGGGTATCGGTGGCGAAGTTGTCATAGGTGGTGCCGCGCTGTACGCCAATGGATAAACCCTCAAGGGTTTCCACTGTAGCCTCTTCTAGGTCGCTGTCTGCTGGAGCGAACCAAGCACCGGGCATGGTGATATAGGGGTCGGAGAAGAGCAGTGTCTGGCGCCGCTCTTCATTGATGGTCATCGACGACATAATGGCATCGTAGTTGCGTGATAAAAGGCCAGGAACAATGCCATCCCACTCTTGCTCGACCCACTCACAGGTCACACCCATCTGATCACATAGGGCGTTGCCCAGGTCGATATCAAAACCAGTCAGTTCACCATCGGCGGTGCGGTATTCCATTGGTTCATAGGGAACGTCGACGCCAATACGTACATGGTCGTAATCCCGCGCCTGGGCAGAAGAGGCCGCGGCAATGGCTAAACCAAGCACAGATACTGTTAGTAATTTCTTCATTCTTATACTCCGTAGAAAGCAGGTTCACTAGAGGTGATCCCCTTTAACGTACCCTAGGTTGGGGCGAACGAAAAGAGGGAGCGTTGCTATGAACCAACGTTTGTTTGACGGTGCAACAAACGAGGCTGTTTTTATCACTCGATGCTTTTGTTGTTAAGTGCTCTTGATACGGTTCTCGTGATGCTAGTTATTTTGCGGCCTTAAGTGAGCCAACAGCTTTTTCTCCAGGAAGCGGAAGAAGTACAAAATGGCAAATGTGAGGCAAAGATAGATCACTGCTACAAATAAGAAAGCATCAAACGGTGCGTAGAAGCGGGCATAAACGAAGCGTGCAGCCCCTGTCAGATCCATTAGCGTGACGACGCTGGCAATGGCGCTGGCATGCAGCATAAAGATAACTTCGTTGCCATAGGCGGGCAGGGCACGTCGGAAAGCGCTGGGCAGAATAATACGCCGCATCATCAGGTTTTGTGACATGCCGTAAGCCCTGGCAGCCTCAATTTCCCCTTTGGATGTCGCTTTGATAGCCCCTCGGAAAATCTCAGTAGTATATGCCGCCGTATTAAGCGTGAAGGCAATCAGCGCGGGGTAGAAAGCTTCCCGCAGGATTGGCCACAAAAATGTTTCTTGGATACCGTCAACAAATACCACGCCATAGTAAATGATATATAGCTGAATCAGCAGTGGCGTGCCACGAAAGACATAGGTGTAAAAATAGATGGGTAAACTAATCCACTTATGCTTTGAGCTGCGCATAACGGCAAGTGGCACTGCCAGTATTAAGCCCGCTACCAAAGACAGGAATACCAGTTGGGTTGTCGTGACTAGGCCTTCCCAGTAGTAGCCTAACGTATCTGGGGTGAAAATTACGTTGCCAGCTAGCAGGTCGTTGAACCACGCAGAAATATCCAGCATCTCATTGCCCCCCAAAGCCAATGTCGTAACGTTTTTGTAGCCGCACGAAGATCCACTCGGATACGCTAGCAATCAGCAAGTAAGCCGCTGCGACGGGAAGTAAGAAAGTAAAGGGTTCATGGGTGGCTCGGGAAGCCTCCGCAGCGACGCGAACCATATCTGTCAAACCGATCACTGATACCAGTGCCGTTGTTTTAAGCAGCACCATCCAGTTGTTAGATAAGCCAGGGAGTGCGTGGCGCATCATTTGCGGAAAGCGAATACGCCGAAATACCAAAGCGCTGCTCATACCGTACGCTTTTCCTGCTTCAATCTGGCCGTTATCAACCGCCATGAAAGCGCCGCGGAAGGTTTCACCCATGTAAGCGCCAAAAATGAAGCCGATTGTCAGAACACCCGCCGCGAATGCATTAAAATTAATATAAATATCAATTCCATAGCTGTCGTACAGCATGTCGCTAATGGCATTGACACCGATTTGACCGCCAAAGAACAGCAGCATCATCAGTACCAGATCGGGCACGCCGCGAATAACGGTGGTGTATACCGTTGCAATGCGGTGCAGGAGCCAACTGCGTGACATTTTGGCAGTCGCTGTTAACAAGCCAAGTAAAATGGCCAGAATAAGCGAAAGAACCGCTAATTGAATGGTAATGCCCGCCCCTTCGATCAGGCGGGGGCCATAACCTTGCAAATCAAGCATGGTGTGCCTCGCTGATCAGTATTTGGGGGCCAGAAATTGCTTTAAGCGCGGTGATTGCGGATTGCCCAGTACATCAGCTGGCGCGCCTGCTTCTTCTACCAAGCCTTGGTGCAGGTAAATCACTTTGCTGGATACATCGCGGGCAAAACTCATCTCGTGAGTGACCACCACCATGGTGCGCCCTTCATCGGCTAAGCCGTGCATTACTTTCAAAACGTCGCCGACCAGTTCTGGGTCAAGCGCCGACGTTGGCTCATCGAACAGCATTACTTCGGGATCCATCGCGAGCGCTCGGGCAATTGCTCCGCGCTGTTGCTGTCCGCCCGACATTTGCGCCGGGTAGGCATCAGCGCGTGCGCTTAGCCCAACGCGCTCAAGCAGTGCTCGTGCGTGTTCGATAGCTTCTTTTTTGGGTTTTCCCAGGACATGAATAGGTGCTTCGATAATGTTCTCAAGCAATGTCATGTGGGCCCATAGGTTGAAACTCTGGAAAACCATCGACAGCTTGGCACGCATTTGCACGACTTGTTTCCAATCGGCAGGTTCGCGGCCATGTTTGGTCGTTTTAAAGCGAATCTGCTCGCCATGAACGAACAGTTCACCCTCGTCAGGTTGTTCCAAGAGGTTCATACAGCGCAAGAAGGTACTTTTGCCAGACCCCGAGGCACCTATCAGAGTGATGACATCACCCTTTTGAGCTTCGAGAGAGAGGCCTTTGAGAACTTCTGTATCGCCAAAGCGCTTTTTTATATTGCGCACTTCAAGAGGGGTAGGCGTATCAGCCATAACAGTGGCTCCAGTACAGGGTTGCCGCTACAGCAACAGGTTTAAGACATGTGCTTGATAGGCGGCTAGCGCGAAAAAAGGGGCGATTCTATCAGGCCTTGTGCGTATTGCGTGCTTTCCTTATGCGATTAATAAGAAAAACGTTTGTTTAATACACATTGATAAGCCTTGAAAAGCCTCTACGTTATTGTTGTTAAAGCATTTGTTCAAATTTTCTTAATGTGGTGCTTGGGTCGCTAGCTGGCGTGAGAAGGGGCAACTAGCAGCGCGGCTCGTGCGCCAATCTCAACCTTTGCGTTGGGAAATACCACATGTAAAGGCGTGTCCCCAACAATAAAATCACCTGCGACGCTATCTTTGGCGAGACAAGTGCCCGGCTCAAAGCGGCTGAAATTGGGGACATCTTCATCGAAACAGAGACAAAAGTTTTCAGCTTGACGCATTAGCTCATGCTGAACTTGGAAAAACTTCATTGTTTCAGCGGGCTTTTTAGGCGGCTGTTCCCCAGCGCTAAGCGCGCTAATAAGCGTTAACATCGGTGCTAATGCCGCCATATCGTTTTCTCCAAAGGGCGCAACGCGGCCTAATTCGAAAGTGAAGGCTTGGGCAGCATGGTAGTGCTTACTATAGTGAGAAAACGTCCAACTGTGCTGGTGTTGGTGTAGCACCGCTTGCATATCCGCCGCTGCGAGCCATTCCCACTGCTCTGGGTGGATCACGGTGTCTGCGAACGGCTCTACGACAAAGCGAGTATAGAGGCTACCGCGAATAGCCGTGTGTAAATCGTAGTGCAGTTTAGGCAGCGCCTGATGACGATTATAAAAACTGTCTACCGCTGACATTAACTCGCGAGCCCGATCAGGCTCATCGCCTGTTTCGGCGAGTTCGCGCTGAAATAAGCGGTTGAGGTTCGTACTGATAAACCTCTGCTGGGCCTTTAAAGCAGGTAGGTTGCCTAAAATCACTAGTACGGGAGCACCAATGGTGACCGTGCCAGCTTCTATCGCAGCTAGCCAGCTACCCAACAGCTCTACGGGGGCCGTTTCGTTACCGTGTATCGCTGCAGAGAACACGCAAGCATGAGCCGCTGGACGAACGGTCGCCGGGGTTATCTCTAAAATTCCCGGTGCATGTAATTGGTAGGTACCGCTGCCAAAGCGGCCTGACCGTGGAGAAGAGTGTTTGTCATCGAGAGTCCAATCAAGCCATTGGCCAAGCATGAAGTTTTCCTTGAGCAGGGAGCGTCAGCTTTTTGTAATGTTGTACCTTTAACACGCTGAAGCTTAACCACAAGGGGGGACGTCGATAGCATGAAAAACGCAGGTGCGAACATGAAAATTCAGCGTGAAAAGTATCCATGCCCACTGATGTATATGAAAAGGTTCTAATCGATAAAATCGAAGGAGGGCATCGAAAACATTCGCTTTTTTCTACGCTACGCTGAGCTATTGTATTAATAGATTTTCATAAGACCTTTCCATAAGATCTTTTCATAAGACCTTTTCATAAGCCCAAGACGGGCAAGACATAGCACTACCAGAAAACACGACAAGGAGTGGGTAATGACGAAGGTACTAGTTCTTTATTATTCCATGTATGGCCACATCGATACGCTAGCGGCCTCGGTGGCAGAGGGTGCGAAAAGCGTTGATGGTGTTGAAGTGACCGTTAAACGTGTGCCTGAGACTATGCCAGCAGAAGCGTTCAAAAATGCGGGTGGTAAGCAGGACTTCACGACGCCAGAAGCGACGCCACAGGAGCTTGCTGATTACGACGCGATCATTTTTGGCACGCCAACGCGTTTCGGCAATATGGCTGGTCAGATGCGTACCTTCTTAGACCAAACCGGTGGGTTGTGGGCCAAGGGCGCGCTGCGTGGCAAGGTGGCGAGTGTGTTCACCTCTACCGGGACCGGCGGCGGTGATGAAATGACCATTACCTCCACTTGGACAACGTTAGCCCATCACGGCATGGTAATTGTGCCGATTGGCTATGGTATTGAAGAGCAGTTTGATATTTCCAAAGTGAGCGGTGGAACACCCTATGGTGCATCCACGCTTGCTGGGGGCGATGGTTCACGTCAGCCGGATGATCGCGAGCTAAAAATTGCCCATTTCCAAGGTAAGCATGTCGCCGAAATTACTGCGAAGCTGGCGAGCTAACGCCCGTTTGCCAGCACGCTTGAAAGGCAATGCCTCACTGTTTTTACAGTGAGGCATTGTTTAGCATTGTTTAGTTAGCCTTAGCCGCGAATACGTTCAGCAATCGCTTGACCTAGACTTAGCGTATTGCCTAGCCCGCCAATATCTCCGGTAAGTACTTGGCTATCGCCTTCGCTCAACACGTCTTCAATGGCTTTCACCATCGTATCGGCGGCTTCTTGATAACCCAAGTGTTCTAGCATCATGGCACCAGACCAGATTTGGCCAATAGGGTTAGCAATACCTTTGCCAGCGATGTCTGGTGCGCTGCCGTGAACCGGTTCAAACAGGCTGGGGAACGTGCCTTCCGGGTTGATATTAGCAGAGGGCGCAATGCCGATAGTACCAGTGCAGGCGGGGCCAAGGTCTGAAAGAATATCGCCAAACAGGTTACTGCCGACCACCACATCAAACCAGTCTGGGTGCAGTACAAAGTTAGCGGTTAGGATATCAATATGAAGTTTATCCACCGCAATGTCGGGATACTGCTTGGCCATTTCGGCTACCCGCTCGTCCCAATAGGGCATGGTGATTGAGATGCCGTTGGACTTGGTGGCCGAGGTGAGCTTTTTACGCGGACGGGTTTGGGCAAGATCAAACGCATACTTCAGAACTCGGTCGACGCCGACGCGGCTCATCACCGTCTCTTGAAGAACAATTTCACGCTCGGTGCCTTCGAACATTTTGCCGCCGACACTTGAATACTCGCCTTCGGTGTTTTCACGCACGACATAAAAGTCGATATCGCCTGGCTCGCGGCCTGCTAATGGACTTTTGATGCCCGGCATCAGTTTGCAGGGGCGTAAGTTAATGTACTGGTCAAACTGGCGACGAAACTGTAGCAACGAACCCCAGAGTGAAATATGGTCGGGCACTTTGTCGGGCCAGCCGACGGCGCCGTAAAACAGCGCATCAAAGCCCTTGAGCTGCTCGAACCAGTCGTCGGGCAGCATTTTGCCGTGCGCTAGGTAGTAGTCACAGCTACCAAATTCAAACGTTGTGAATGCAAGGTCAATGTTGAAACGCTGTGCGGCAGCTTCCAGGGCGCGAATGCCTTCGGGCATGACTTCGGTGCCAATACCGTCGCCAGCGATGACAGCAATGCGGTGGGCCATAGTGGCTCCTTCTGTAGTTAGCGTTCGGGACAGCTATTATCTTGGACAACGTCAATCAATTCACTAGTGGGGAAATTAAGCTCGGCGGCGCGCTGGCGTAGCCGCTCTTCCACCGCGCTTTCCATCACTGGCGTACGCGAGAGAATCCATAGGTAATCGCGGTTCGGGCCTGATACCAGCGCCCACTGATAGTCTTCATCCAGTTCTAAAACGTTATAGCCGCCATAAAAAGGGCCAAAAAAGCTGACTTTTAACCGCCCGATGTTTTCATCGTCAATAAAGTAGGCGCGGCCTTCAGCTTCATTCCATGTTTGCTCTGTGAGGTTGTAGCCACGATTGATCACACGGACACCGCCATCGTCACGTAGGCTGTAGCTAGCCGTTACGCAGTCTAAGTTTCGCTCAAAGGAGTGATCCAAGCGGGCGATTTCATACCACTGACCTAAATAGCGGTTAAGTTCAAAGTCTGTGACAGGCTCGGTGCCGTCAGGAATGCCGGTACAGCCGGTTAGTACTAGGCTGCTGAGGGCCATAAGCCCAATGATTTCCCCCACTTTCTTGCCTGGTATTCGTGCGGCAGTGAGCATTGCACGCTCCTAATGACTGCATGGAATAATAAGTGTTAAATCTATCAGTATGGTGAAATAAGCGCTATGAACGGTTTCCTTAGGTGGTTCTTGAACCGGAAGGAAATGGAAATAGGTTTTGGTATTTCTGTACTGAATAAGCCCTTACAATATCTACAACAAAGGAGTGGTTATGTGGCATCAACAAGAGATTCACTTACCGGAAATGCCCAGGGACTTTCATCTAATTACGGATGAGATCGCCAGGGCATTGCCGCGCTTGGCCGAGTGTAGTCAAGGGCTACTGCACCTGCAGTTAATGCATACTTCTGCCTCGCTTACATTAAATGAAAACTCTGATCCTGACGTCCGTCACGACCTGGATGCCTTTATTCGCCGCTTAGTACCTGAAGGCCTAAACTATTTTCGCCATACCCTTGAAGGCCCAGACGATATGCCCGCTCATGTAGCCTCCAGCTTATTGGGTACTCAGCTAACGCTCGCCATACGTGATGGCCGTTTGGCGCTGGGCACCTGGCAAGGAATATGGATGGGGGAACACCGTGAGCAGGGTGGTTCGCGCCGTCTGTTAGCAACGATAAACGGCCGTGAAGCGAATTAAACATCCGATTTTTTTCTTTTCTAACGACTTCTTTTCAATAAGCGCCTCTACATGCTTCGACGCTCTTTTCGCTTGACTCGCCAGCGCTGGCTAAGACTGCTGTTTGTGCTCAACCTCGCGCTGGTGGCAGGGCTGATTACTCACCAAATATGGCTCTATGTCGCTAAGCCTGAATTTGAGGCATTGCACACTAGGGAAGTGGCGGATATCCGTGAGCAACTCGCTGAACGAAGCTCCTACCGTTTTGCGGTAGTAGGTAATATCAATAATTCAGTGAATGTGTTTCAGGATGAAATCATTCCCAGGCTGAACCAAAGCGATATTGATTTTATGGTGTCAGCGGGGAATGCGGTGAGTGGGGGGCAGCAGGAGAGCTATAAGGCGATTTCCCAAAGTTTAGAGCAGTTAAGCGTGCCGTATGTACTGACTTATGGCGCCCATGAAGACAGCGATTTTGGCAGTTATCTTTTCTATGAATACTTTGGCCCGCATTTCTATTCCTTCGTTGCGGGTAACAGCCATTTCATCTTTTTGGATGGTACGGGTAAGTCGTCTACCTCATGGCAGCTAGATTGGTTAGAGCGCGAGCTGGCTGCCTCTCAAGCGCAGCATCGGTTTTTGTTCATTGGCTTGCCACTGCATAACGTGATTAGCGATGCGCCCTTATTTGAAGCCGATAATTACCTCAATGATCCACGGCTGAGTGAAGGCATTATGCGCTTGTCAGAGCAGTACGCGGTGGACAGTGTGTTTTCGGCCAACCTGTCGCTCTATTCGCACCAATCGCTGAATGGTGTGGATTACGTCACCACGGGGGGAGCTGGCGGCATTTTAATGGATGCTAATGACAGTTTTCATCACTATGTAGTGGTCGAGGTCAATGGCGAAAACGTAGCCATAACACCCGTTCGGCTGAATGTGGATAGTCCAGGCTGGTGGCGTATGCTCAGCAGCGTTGCCTCAACGATTTATGCGTTTTTTTACGTCAGTTACCCTCGCTTTCTGCTCATTGTCGGGGTGTTGTCACTGCTGGCGATGCGCTTGTACCGACTGATTTTTGAAGAGCGCCACTATTACCCAGATTTTGATATTGATCCAACACCGTATCTGGAGAAGCCCCTGCGGGTGGCGATGATATCGAATAACTACTTCCCGTTCGTCTCCGGCGTGTCGGTTTCCGTTGAGCGACTTCGCCAAGGGCTTAGCGAGTTAAAACATCAGGTGCAGTTGTTGGTGCCGCGTTATCGAGAGGCGTGGCAAGACGATGAGACGATCTTGCGTGTACCCACTGTGATGGCCTTTGGTGAAAAGCGTGAGTTCCGTTTGACCAATCCGTTTAGTGCACGTTTTCGCCACTGCCTGCAGCGCTTTAAGCCGGATATTATCCATGTCCATCATCCTTTTTGGCTGGGGTCGATGGGGCTATGGATGGGGCGGCGGCTACGTGTGCCGGTTGTTTATACCTATCACACACGGTTAGAACATTACGCCCATTTTGTGCCGCTGCCTGGAGCTCTGTTTCGTAATTTGATTTCGCATTCGTTGATCAAACACTTCTCTAACCGCTGCCAAGGCGTCATCGTGCCCACCTACTCGGCAGAAGAGTATCTACGCATGATTGGGGTGAAAACACCGACGCTAATACAGCCTACGGGCATTGATACGGCGCGATTCGCCGACACGGATCGTGATGCGCTGGAAGAACTGCGCCATCAGCTTTCCATCGATCCAGCCGACACGGTGTTGGTGAGTGTCTCGAGAATTAGCCAAGAAAAAAATATTGGTTTTATGCTGGAGGCATTGGCGGAATTGAAAAAACTGGGCAGGCAGTCGTTGCGCTTATTGTTAATTGGTGATGGCCCTGATCGACAAACCATTCAACAGCATATAGAAGCGTTGGCGCTGCAGGAGCAGGTAACTTTGGTGGGCGCTGTGCCGCCGGAGAAGATGGCGCGCTATTACCACTTAGGCGACATCTTTGTGTTTGCGTCTACTTCTGAAACTCAAGGCATGGTGATTTTAGAAGCCATGGCCGCTGGCCTGCCAGTTGTGGCGGTACGCTCTAGCGGCATTGATGACGTAGTGCGTGATGGCTTTAATGGCTATAAAACGCCGCAAAATCGGCAAAAGTGGGGACAGCGAGTAATGGCGTTAGCCGAGGATAACGTGTTGAGAGACACCCTGGGCAAGCAGGCAAAAAGATTTGCTAGCGACTATGATATCGCTAAGTTTGCAGGAGCGGTCGCGCACTTCTATGCCGAGGTACTGGCCAAGTATTACGCGAAATAGCCGCTGTTTCAGGCCGGGTCGTTGTTATTTTTGCTAGATCGTGAGGTCGCTATACGCTTTAGCAACCACAGCAGTCCCACGCCAGCGCCAAGGCCTATTACTGCCCATACCAATTCTTGATGAGACGCCGCGGTAAATAGGGCGCCCAATTGGCTTCCTAGCAGTATTACCGCCGCGAGCCCTGGCACAATTCCCAAGGTCGATCCGATCATGTAATCGCGAAAATCAACATGAAACGCACCGGCTAGCATATTGGTGAGCGTGAAAGGGGCTAAGGGCAACAGATTGATCACAGCCATGGTGCGAATGCCGCGCTTGGATAAGTAGCCGGAAAGCCCACGCAAATGGCGTCCGCCATAGCGCATTAGTGCGTCGCGCCCCATCCAATAGCCGACCCAATAAGAGGCGACCGAAGAACTAAGCGTACCCAGCGTGGCATAAGCCAGCCCCCACAGCGGCCCAAACAGTAGGCCGGTCAATACGACTAGCAGGCTTAACGGAAACATGATCAGTAGCGAGCCGGTATAAACGGCTATCACGGCGACAAACATCCAGGGAGCTTGCTTCCATTGACTGATGGTGGACGCTAGCTCGGTCAGGTGGGTTTCGGTGAGTAAGCCTTGCTGCTGAAGCCAGCGCCACATGATACCCAGCATGACCACTGCAACAACTAGCCCAATGCCTTTTAGTAACGTGCGTGACATCTGTTTCCCCGTCGCTGGTACTAAAAAAGCGACAGCATACGTTAGAGGCGTAACCGGATGAAATCATATTCGGTGTTTAAGCGTGGCTAATGAGACCAATTTAGTTGTAATGACTGTTTGGTAGGAATTTTTCCATTTTTCTTGCCATTTTGGTGCAGCCGTGAAGAATGAGGCGCCTCCACTGTTATACAAAAGGCGCATTACCTATGGATTTTACTCTTCCTCCTCTGTTGACGGCGATGGTTGATCGCGGCAACGGGCTGCTATGGGGCAGTGTGCTGATCTACCTGCTGATCGGTGCTGGCCTCTACTTCACCATTATGACCCGTGGTATCCAAGTACGTTACTTTGGACACATGTTCAAACTGCTGCGCAGTTCGCGTCAATCTAACGGCGGTATCTCTTCTTTTCAGGCACTTTCTACCAGTCTGGCGGCACGGGTAGGTACCGGTAACCTAGCTGGTGTGGCGGTAGCGATTTATTTTGGTGGTCCCGGCGCGATCTTTTGGATGTGGCTGACCGCCATGGTGGGTATGGCGACCAGTTTTGTGGAGTCCACTCTAGCCCAGGCCTATAAAGTTGATCACGGTGATAACACCTTCCGTGGTGGTCCGGCTCGCTATATTGAACGTGGCCTGGGGCTTCGCTGGCTGGCGGTACTGTTTTCGATCTGCTTAATTATCGCGTTCGGGTTGGCGTTTAACAGCGTACAGGCCAACTCCATCGCCCAGGCCATGGAACAGGCATTTGCCATTCCCACCTGGGCCATGGGGTTAGTTCTGATGGCGGTGATTGCGCCCATTATATTTGGCGGCCTGAAGTCGATTGCTAAAGTAGCTGAGCTAGTGGTGCCGCTGATGGCACTGTTGTATTTGCTGTTGGCACTCACGGTGGTGGCGCTCAATATCAGCGATTTGCCCGCTGCCTTTATGACCATTATTAAGAGTGCGTTTGGTTTTGAGCAGGCGGCCGGTGGCGCAATGGGGTATGCCATTTCTCAAGCTATTATGAACGGTATTCAGCGTGGTCTGTTCTCTAACGAGGCGGGTATGGGTTCAGCGCCCAATGCTGCCGCGACCGCCAGTACTCGGCCAGACCATCCCGCTGCGCAAGGGTTTATTCAAATGCTGGGCGTGTTTTTAGACACCTTGGTCATTTGTACTGCTACTGCGGCCATCATCATTATGGCTGGGCCTGAGCTGCTGGCTGGCGAAGAAAACAACGGTATTCAGCTTACCCAAATCGCGCTCTCTAGCCATGTGGGCGATTGGGGCGGTATGTTTATTGCCGTGGCGATCTTGCTGTTTGCATTCACTTCGGTGATCGCTAACTACTCATACGGTGAATCTAATATTGAGTACTTGGCAGGCCGTCGTGCGCCTATTGCGGTGCTGATTTATCGCTTGGCGGTACTCGGTATGGTGATGGTAGGCTCGGTTGCTAGCTTAGGTGCTATCTGGAATTTTGCCGATCTTTCCATGGGTATGATGGCAGTGATTAACTTAGTGGCTATTTTGCTGCTATCGCCGATTGCCTTTGCACTGTTCCGTGATTACGACGCTCAGTTGAAGGCTGGCCAAGAGCCTGTGTTTGATCCCAGTAAATTCCCTAAATTAGTAAATAAAGTAGATCCTAGCGCGTGGCCAAAGCGGAAATAAACGCTACTTTTTGATGCGATAGACGAAAGGCCCCGCCCTGCGAGCACCGCAGGGCGGGGCTTTTTGTTGTCTATGTATTCGATTTTTTCGAATAAGACAGGGGAAACGTTGCGCTTTTTTTAATCGAAAAGCGCCGTAAAATAGTTACCAGAGTTCCCACTAATACGTTAGGAAATTATCCATGACTACACGTGCACTGCTTGTAACTTCTTCTATTTTAGGCGAAAACGGCCAGTCCAATGCGTTAGCCAACCATTTTAAAACCAAAACGGAAGCTCATGATGTAGTGGTTACTCAGCGTGATGTGGTGGCTAACGCGTTACCGCACCTTGCGATCGAAGAACTCGGTGCATGGCAGACACCCGCAAACGAACGCAACGCTGAGCAGCAGGCATTAGCGGCTTACTCTGACGAATTGTTGGCAGAGCTACGGGCGAGTGATGTCTTAGTGCTGGCGGTGCCGCTGTATAATTTAGGTATTCCGTCCCAGCTGAAAGCGTGGTTTGACCGCGTGCTGCGCGCTGGTGAAACTTTCCGTTACACTGAAAATGGTCCGCAGGGTTTGCTTGAAGGTAAGCGTGCGATTATTTTAGCGGCTCGCGGTGGTCAGTACGCAGGGACTGAATTAGACAGCCAAACGCCACACCTTAAAGCCATGCTCGGTTTAATGGGCATTAGCGATGTGGATGTTGTCTTTGCGGAAGGCTTGAATATGGGTGACGCTCAGCGTGATGCAGCGCTAAAAGAAGCGTTCCAAGCGATCGATCAACTGGTCGAAACACTCTAGTAATACGTTGATTTAAAAGAGGTGACAATGCCACGCCCAGAACTGCTCGAACAAATTTATACCATTGTTGATCAGATTCCTGCTGGGCGGGTAACCACCTATGGGCGTATCGCGGCGATGACGGAGGGCGCTACGCCGCGCATGGTTGGCTCGGCGATGCGCCACTTACCAGAAGGGCATCAGCTACCCTGGCATCGCGTCATTGCTGCATCACTAACGCTAGCCGACCACGGCGGTGCTGACCGCCAGCATCAGAAATTGCGCGATGAAGGTGTTATGTTTGATAGCAAAGGGCGCGTTCCTGCACATCTTGTCTGGCCTGATTGAGCCAGAAGCGCTGTAAAAATAACGCCGCCCAACTATTGGGTACTATTGAGTGCCAGTTCATTCGGCGGCGTTATTAATTTACTCTTCCAGATTAGCCCCAGACTTCCAGGACCAGTCGCGCCAGCGTAGGTCAAATAAATCTTTGCGACGATCTTTCAAGTTGGTGACTGAGCCTTCGGCACGCACAACGGTAAGACGCGTCAGGTCTAGGTCCGAGAAGAAGATCATTTCGGTGTTAGGCGTGGTTTCCGCCAGCACTGCATCGTGGGGGAAAGCGAAGTCTGACGGTGAGAACACTGCCGATTGGGCATACTGGATATCCAGGTTCTCGATCGAAGGTAAATTGCCGACGCTGCCACACAGTACTACATAGCACTCGTTTTCAATGGCTCTTGCTTGGGCGCAGTGGCGTACTCGCAGATAGCCGTTTTTGGTGTCTGTCCAGAACGGTACAAACAGTATATCCATATCCTGATCGGCTAGCAGGCGGCCAAGTTCCGGGAACTCAACGTCGTAGCAAATCAAAATGCCCACGCGACCTGCATCGGTGTCGAAGACCTGCAGGTTATCACCCCCTTCGATCACCCAGTCGCGGCGCTCTTGGGGGGTGATATGCAGCTTCGACTGCTTTTCGATTTTGCCATCCCGGTGGAATAAGTAGGCAATGTTGTATAGCCGGTCATCGTCACCGACTTCAATCATCGAACCACCAACGATGTTGATGTTATACGACACCGCCATCCGCGAAAGCTCGCTTTTAAAACGCTCGGTGAAGCCCGCTAAAAAGCGAATCGCGCCCATTTGATCCTGCTGGGCCGAGCGGTCTTGTAGGCCCATCAGTGGCGCATTGAACAACTCCGGGAATACCGCAAAGTCACTTTGATAATCTGATAATGCGTCAACAAAGTACTCAATTTGTTGCAGGGCTGCTTCCACGGAAGCGAACTCACGCATTTGCCACTGTACTGCGCCCACTCGTACTTGAGTCGGGCGGGTATCTAGCACGCTCTCAGCAGGCTCGAACAGGATGTTGTTCCACTCCAACAGCGTGGCATAGCCGCGGGACTGCTCATCTTCCGGCAAATATTTACGCAGTAAGCGTTTTACTTGGAAGTCGTTAGCCAATTGGAACGACAAAATCGGGTCGTAGATCTCTTTGCGAGAGACTTTTTCGATGTACTCTGCTGGGGTCAGTTCTTGGGCGTACTGGTGGTACTCGGGAATGCGTCCACCTGCCAGAATGGCACGCAGGTTGTGCGAGCGGCATAGCTCTTTGCGGGCTTCGTATAAGCGCCGACCTAAGCGATAGCCACGGTAGTCGGGGTGGATCAACACATCCAGCCCGTACATGGCATCGCCATCTTGGTCGTTAAGGATAGTTTCACGATGGCCGATCAGGTCGTCATATTTATGCGGGTTGGAAAACTCGTCGTAATCGACCTGAACCGTTAGCGCAACGCCCACTAGCGCACCATCGTCCTCAATGGCAATTTGGCCATCAGGGAACTCCTCAATGAGCTTGTCAATAGTGTGCTTTGGCCACGCACCGCCGATGTCGTGATATACCGCATCCATCAGCGTTTTGAGCTGGTCGTAGTCATCGCTGGTGAGGTTGCGAAGATTAAGGTGCAGTTCTTCTAAGGACATGTTCAGGGGTTCCCGGCCGTCGAATGAAGGTGGCCTATTGTATCATTGCTGTGCATTGCTCGTTTTATCCGCCGCAATAGGGCGCGCCAGGGGGCGTGTCAACGTTTGCGCCATAATGACCCCGGCAAGAATGAGTAGCCCACCCATAAAGTGGAACCCGGCCACTTGCTCGCCTAAAAATGCCATGGCAATCAGGGCGCTAAATAGTGGCATTAAGTTGATAAAGATACTCGACTGGTTCGCGCCGATTTGGCGTACCGCGCGCATCCATAAGAACGTGGTAATGATGGAGGCGGGAATACCTGCGTAAAGAATTAACCCTATATTGTGGCTATCGACGGGGGTCATAGGGCCCATTAAATAGGGGGGTAGTAGAAATAGAACCGCAAAACAGACTTGGGCATAGAGCATAACCCAAGGGGGGAGGTTCATCGCCCAGCGCTTCAGCATTACGCCGTAAAGGGCGTAGCAGGTGGCAGCAACCACCATTAATGCGTCACCGGTGGCTACCTGGAGTTGCAGCAGAGACAAAGGGTTGCCTCGCCCAAGCAGTACCGTGACGCCAACGAATGCCAGAACGCCCCCGACAATACCGCCTAAGGTAGGCGGCTCGCGCAAGATCAGCGCGCTTAATAGTACGGTGAGAAGCGGCACCATGGCAGCCAAAATACCCATATTGGTGGCAGTTGTTGTTTCCGCCGCCATATACGCCAAGCCTTGCCACAGCCCCATGCCAAGTAGCCCCAGCAACGCCAGTTTCGGCCAGTGGCGACGTATTTCATCGCGATGACGTAAGGCCGCGGGAAGCACAAACGGTGTCATTATCGCCAGCGCCAGCAGCCAGCGTAGAAAAGCAATACTGCTAGGCGCAATGGTACCCACTGTTAATTGGTTAATCGTCATGTTCCCTGACCAAATCAACACAGTGGCTAGTGGCGGTAAAAAGTAAATCAATGGCATAGCGCGTTCCCTTATCGTTAGCCTGGTAATGTGACGTGCTTTCGCAAGAGGAGCAAGTGCTTTGCCACAAAGGTTGATGGTTTCGCAAGGCGGCTAAAGGGTGACAGATTAAGGGGAGTAAAGGACTGTACGTGGGACGATGTATGTCATACGCTTGTTTGAATGTTGTTAAAAATATAAAGGAGTACCGTGATGAATCATACGCCCGCTTACCCGCATCTATTTCGACCACTGACCGTTGGCCACTTAACGCTACCTAATCGTGTGTTGATGGGCTCAATGCACACCAATTTAGAAGAAGCTCCCAATGGTTTTGAGCGTCTAGCAGCTTTCTATGCTGAGCGGGCTCGTGCGGGTGTCAGCCTGATTGTAACCGGCGGTATTGCTCCTAATGCTGAAGGCGCTGTGTTCCAAGGGGCAAATGCCCTTACCGATGAGAGCCAGCTAGCGGAACATCGTGGGGTGGTAGAGGCCGTGCATGAAGCGGGCGGGCATTTGTGTATGCAGATTCTCCATGCTGGTCGCTATGCTTACTCGCCAGAGCTGGTAGCGCCCTCTGCGCTGCAGGCGCCAATCAACCCATTTATGCCTCGGGCACTTTCAGGCGACGACGTTGAGCAGCAGATAGACGACTATGTGCGCTGTGCGCAGCTTGCCCAGCAGGCGGGCTATGACGGTGTTGAGGTGATGGGCTCTGAAGGTTATTTGATCAACCAGTTTATTTGTCGTCGCACCAATCAGCGCGATGATGAGTGGGGCGGTGATTTTGAGCGACGTATTCGCTTCCCAATCGAAATTGTGAAACGCATTCGCTCGGCAGTGGGCGAGCGTTTTTTGATTATCTTTCGCCTATCGATGATTGATCTGGTGGAAGAAGGTAGTACGTGGGAAGAAGTAGTGCAGCTTGGTCATGCCATTGAAGCCGCAGGCGCGAATGTGATCAACACAGGTATTGGCTGGCACGAAGCCCGAGTACCAACCATTGTAACCAGCGTGCCTCGGGCAGCGTTTACCGAAGTTACAAAGCGCATTAAAGCAGCACTATCCATCCCGCTGATTACCACCAACCGTATCAATATGCCCGAGGTGGCGGAGCGTGTGTTGGCTGATGGGCACGCGGATATGGTGTCGATGGCACGCCCGTTTTTGGCTGACCCTGAATGGGTGCGTAAAGCCGAGGCGGGCCTTTCAGACGAAATTAATACCTGTATCGCCTGTAACCAAGCCTGCCTAGACCACACCTTTATGGGCAAGCTCACATCATGCTTGGTTAACCCAAGGGCGTGTCATGAAACCGAGCTGACACTCGAACCCACGCAAACACCCAAGCAGGTAGCGGTTGTCGGCGGCGGTCCCGCGGGGCTTGCCACCGCTGTGGCCGCTGCTAGTCGGGGGCATCACGTGGTGCTGTTTGAGCGACGTAGTGAGTTGGGTGGGCAGTTTAATTACGCCCGTAAAATTCCCGGTAAAGAGGAGTTCAACGAAACGTTGCGCTACTTCCGGGTGATGTTAGAAAAACACGCGGTAGATGTTCGCCTAAATACGGCGGCTACCCTCGATACACTAGCTGAATTTGACGAGGTGGTGATTGCCACCGGCGTTACCCCCCGTGAACTTGCGCTACCGGGGGCCGACCATGCCAGTGTGCTTAGCTACGCTGAAGCGATTGAGCATCCTGAACGTGTGGGCCAGCGCGTAGCCGTGATTGGTGCTGGTGGTATTGGCTTTGATGTATCAGAGCTGCTCGCTGACCAGGAGCATGCTGAAATGGATGTGGCCGCTTGGTGTGATGAGTGGGGCGTTGACCTTGCTGTAGGCGATCGTGGTGGTCTAAAGCCGCCAATGCCGCCAGCGTCTCCCCGTGACATTATTATGCTTCAGCGCAAAAGCTCTAAGCCAGGTAAGAACCTGGGCAAAACCTCGGGTTGGGTGCATCGTGCATCACTAAAACAGCGGGGAGTTAAAACCCTGACTGGCTGCGAGTATTTGAAAATCGATGATGCCGGTCTTCACATTCGCCGCGAAGGCGAAGAGCAGGTGCTGGCGGTGGACACGGTCGTGGTATGCGCCGGGCAGGAGTCGGTTCGCGAGCTTATCGCGCCCTTAAGTCAGGCGGGAGCATGCTTTCATGTGATTGGCGGCGCCGATGAAGCTGCAGAGCTAGACGCTAAACGAGCCATCGATCAAGGCACACGTCTTGCCGCTTCTCTGTAGCGATAGGCCAAGCGAGTTAGGCGGGTGACGTAAGCGTTGCAATGGCGATAGACTGGTCGATCAAGATAGCTGTTAACCGCAGTTAACAAATTAAGGCGCGAGTGGCACCCAGCTTGCGCCGTAAGATCGTCAGATAAAAGGACTATCGTCATGACCTCGGAGTGTACCCCACGATTTTTAGCCAGTGACAACACCTCGGGTATCTGCCCAGAGGCTATGGAATACCTGCTTGAAGCCAATCAGGCTGATGATTTGGCCTACGGCAATGACCGTTGGACTGCCCGTGCCGCAGATCGTTTTCGCGAAATGTTTGACTACGATTGCGATGTCTTTTTTGTGTTTAACGGTACTGCAGCAAACTCACTGGCACTTTCTGCAATGGGGCGCAGCTACCACAGCGTTATTTGTCATGAATTGGCCCACATTGAAACCGATGAGTGTGGTGGCCCTGAGTTCTTTTCTAACGGCGCGAAGCTGCTGACCTCGCCTGGGGCTAACGGCAAGCTAACGCCCCAGGGCATTGAAGCGCTGGTCACTAAGCGTAGTGATATTCACTATCCCAAGCCTAAAGTAGTGTCGCTTACCCAAGCGACAGAAGTTGGCACGGTCTACTCTCGGGAAGAGTTACTGGCAATACGCGCCATGGCAGACAAGCACGATTTACGCTTGCATATGGACGGCGCGCGCTTCGCCAATGCCTGCGCTAGTCTTAATGCAAGCCCCGCCGAGCTAACGTGGCAGGTAGGCGTCGATGCGTTGTGCTTTTCAGGGACCAAAAACGGGCTAGCGTTTGGTGAGGCGATTCTGTTTTTCAACCGTGACTTGGCTGAGGACTTTTCCTACCGTTGCAAACAGGCAGGTCAACTGGCTTCGAAAATGCGCTACGTTTCTGCCCCATGGCTAGGGTTGTTGGAAAGCGGCGCGTGGTTAACCAACGCTGAGCATGCCAATGCTATGGCACGGTATTTATCCGAAGGGCTGCAAGCACTTCCTGGCGTTTCACTGATGTTTCCGACCCAGGCGAATAGTGTTTTCGTTGAGTTTCCTCCTCATGCTATCGAGGCGTTGAAAGCCAAAGGCTGGACCTTCTATACCTTTATTGGAGCGGGTGGTGCGCGTTTTGTATGCGCTTGGAACACTACCGTTGAATTGCTGGATCAACTGTTGGCAGATGTAAAAGAAGTACTGGGATAATACTGCCTAAGCTGTACCTTCTCGATGCGTTGTTACCCGCCATTGCGCCGCCTTTCAGGCGGCGCTGTGCGCTCTGAACGCTGTTTTTAAGGCCATCGCATATTCAACGCAACTTAATCTCTCCTGCTGTGCTCAAATTATTAAACATTGTGCGTTGAAGGTTTAGTCATCACTTTTTGCTAATGCTGACTACGCTGATAGAGCAACACCTCGTATTGCGCACCGCTTGATGTTTGGGCTTGGCGGTAGCTGCTGGGGGATGGGCCACAGGAGAGTTCCATGAGCATCTTTGATCACGTTCAAGACCGATTTGCCCGCGTTCAGCAAGAGGACATGAGCCTAGAGGAGTATTTGGCGCTTTGTCGCCGTGATCCAAAGGTTTATGCCAGCGCCGCAGAGCGTATGCTGGAAGCCATTGGCGAGCCTGAAGTGATCGACACGGCGAAAGACCCGCGTCTATCACGCATTTTCTCGAACAAGGTGATTCGCCGCTATCCTGCTTTTGCTGAATTTCATGGTATGGAAGAAGCTATCGAGCAAATTGTCTCGTACTTCCGTCATGCCGCGCAGGGGTTAGAGGAGCGTAAGCAAATTCTCTATTTACTGGGACCAGTAGGTGGCGGTAAATCGTCGCTGGCTGAGCGCTTGAAGCTGTTGATGGAACGTATCCCGTTCTATGCCATTAAAGACTCACCGGTGTATGAATCACCGCTAGGGCTTTTTTCGCCGGAAGAAGATGGTGAGCTTCTGGAGCAAGAGTACGGTATTCCTCAGCGCTATCTGCGCAGTGTAATGTCGCCATGGGCGGCGAAACGCTTAAAAGAGGCAGGCGGCGATATTTCTCAGTTCCGGGTGGTGCGCCTTTATCCCTCGCGGTTAAATCAAATTGCCATCTCCAAAACTGAGCCTGGCGATGAAAATAACCAGGATATCTCGTCGTTAGTGGGTAAAGTCGATATTCGTCAGTTGGAGCTTTACTCGCAAGATGACCCCGATGCCTATAGCTTCTCTGGCGGGCTCTGCCGCGCTAACCAAGGGCTTATGGAGTTCGTCGAGATGTTTAAAGCACCTATTAAGGTGCTGCATCCATTACTTACCGCCACTCAAGAAGGTAACTACAACCCTACAGAAGGCATGGGGGCAATTCCTTTTGACGGGGTGATTTTAGCCCACTCGAATGAATCGGAATGGCAGGCATTTCGCAATAACCGCAACAACGAAGCATTTTTGGATCGTGTCTATATCGTCAAAGTGCCTTACTGTCTGCGGGTCTCTGAAGAAATCAAGATTTACCAAAAACTGCTCGAAGACTCCTCGCTTAATGCCGCCCCTTGCGCGCCTGATACGCTGCGCATGCTGGCGCAATTCTCGGTGCTTTCGCGGCTAAAAGTGCCAGAAAACTCCAGCATCTACTCCAAGATGCGCGTCTATGATGGAGAAAACCTGAAAGACACCGATCCTCGCGCAAAGTCGATCCAAGAGTATCGTGATGCGGCGGGTGTGGATGAAGGCATGCAGGGATTGTCTACCCGTTTCGCCTTCAAGATACTTTCTAAAGTGTTTAACTTCGATGGCACTGAAGTTGCCGCGAACCCTGTGCATTTGCTGTATGTGCTAGAGCAAGCATTAGAGCGGGAGCAACTGCCTTCAGAGGTATTTGAACGCTATATCGGCTTTATCAAAGAGTTTCTGGCACCGCGCTATGTCGATTTCATTGGTAAGGAAATCCAAACGGCGTATCTGGAATCTTATAGCGAGTATGGGCAGAACATCTTTGATCGCTACGTAACCTACGCGGATTTCTGGATTCAAGATCAGGAGTATCGCGACCCCGAAACGGGCGAATTGTTGAACCGCCAGTCACTCAATGACGAGCTCGAAAAAATTGAGAAACCAGCAGGTATCTCTAACCCGAAAGACTTCCGTCATGAAGTGGTTAATTTCGTATTGCGGGCGCGTGCGCAAAACAATGGCATGAACCCCAGCTGGCAGTCTTATGAAAAGCTCAAAGGCGTTATCGAGCATAAGATGTTTGCGAATACTGAAGAGCTATTACCGGTTATTTCGTTTAATGCGAAGGCGTCGAAGTCGGATCAGAAGAAGCACGAGGACTTTGTGGCGCGCATGGTGGATCGTGGCTATACCGAGAAACAGGTTCGGCTGCTTTCCGAGTGGTACCTACGCGTGCGCAAGTCCCAGTAGCGGATAATCGGGAGGTCGTATGACCTACTTTATTGATCGAAGGCCTAACGCTAAGCATAAAAGCGCGGTCAATCGGCAGCGCTTTTTGGAACGTTATCGCAAACATATCAAGCGCTCGGTGGAGGAGGCGGTTAACCGCCGCTCCATTACTGATATGGAGCGAGGGGAAAAGGTATCCATTCCTACCAAGGATATCTCTGAGCCGGTGTTTCAACATGGCCCGGGTGGTGCGCGCAATATCGTATCGCCCGGCAACAAGGAGTTTTTAGAAGGCGATAAAATTCGCCGCCCTGGTGGTCAGGGCGGTGGCGAGGGGGCGGGCGAAGGCGGGGCTTCCAATCAAGGCGAGGGTGACGACGAGTTTGCATTTACCCTAAGCCGTGAGGAGTTTTTGGAGTTTGTATTTGATGGTCTTGAGTTGCCCCATTTGCAGCGCAAGCCACTGAAGTCACTCGAAGAGATAAAAATGGTGCGTGCGGGGCTTGCGCGTGACGGAGTGCCGTCGCGAATTAGCATTACCCGATCAATGCGGGAAGCTTACGCACGCCGTATTGCCATGCGTGCCCCTATTAAGCGAGCGTTGAAAGAGGCTCAAGAGGCGCTCGCGGCAGAAGAGCGCAAGGACCCGGTACTGCGCAACCCTGCGAGAGTAGTTGAGCTAAAGGCAGAAATAGAGCGTTTGGAAAAGCGTATTGAGGCGGTGCCATTTATTGACACTTATGACCTGCGTTACCACCAGTTGGCAGCGCAGCCTCAGCCTTCGAGCCAGGCGGTGATGTTCTGTGTCATGGACGTTTCTGGTTCTATGACGCAAAACCACAAAGATATCGCTAAACGCTTTTTCTTACTGCTCTATTTGTTTTTGGAAAAGCATTACGAAAAAGTAGAGCTGGTGTTTGTGCGCCACCACACGGCTGCGCGAGAGGTCAGCGAGGAGGAGTTTTTCTACTCTCGAGAAACCGGTGGCACCATCGTTTCCAGCGCACTCACCCTGGTAAATAAAATCATCGAAAAACGCTACCCCGCCGGACAGTGGAATCTCTATGTCGCCCAGGCATCGGACGGCGATAACTGGGATGATGACTCGAATATTTGCCGGGACTTACTGGTTAAACAGCTTATGCCGCAGTTGCAGTACTACGCATATGTGGAAATTACTCCTCATGAGCATCAATCGCTGTGGCATGAATATGAAGCGGTCGCCGCACAGTTCCCCGAACGGTTTGCGATGCGCCAAATTGTTGATGCTGGAGATATCTACCCTGTCTTCCGTGAGCTGTTTAAACGTCGGTTGAGTCAAGAGCAGTAACGTGAACCGAGGAGTACGCCATGAGTGTAGCCCGTAAGCCAATAGCGACCGGTTCCGACTGGAATTTTAGTGTGTTGGAACGCTTCGACGAGGAACTCGCCAGGCTCGCTGATGAGTACCGCCTAGATACTTATCCCAATCAAATAGAAGTGATTACCACTGAACAGATGATGGATGCCTACGCGAGCGTAGGGATGCCGGTAGGTTATCATCACTGGTCGTTTGGTAAGCAGTTTCTGGCCGTTGAGCAAGCCTACAAGCGCGGCCAGATGGGGCTTGCCTATGAGCTGGTGATCAACTCCAATCCATGTATTGCCTATCTAATGGAAGAGAACACGTTAATGATGCAGGTATTGGTCATTGCGCATGCCTGCTATGGACATAACTCTTTCTTTAAAGGCAATTACTTGTTCCGCGCCTGGACCGATGCCGATTCCATCGTTGATTACCTAGTATTTGCTCGTAAGTATATTGCGCAGTGTGAAGAGCGCCACGGTGTCCATGCCGTGGAGCAACTGTTAGATGCCTGTCATGCACTACAAAACTACGGTGTAGACCGTTACAAGCGACCCTCGCCTATTTCTGCTGAAGAAGAGGTAAGGCGTCAGGAAGAGCGTGAAGCCTACCTGCAAACCCAGGTCAATATGTTGTGGCGCACGATTCCTGATGCGCCCAATGGCACTTCTCCACTGCCGGGTAGCCTGCACAGTGATGCAGACCCACTGGGCCTGCATAGCGGTGGTGTTTATCCCTCAGAGCCACAGGAAAACTTGCTCTACTTTATTGAGAAAAATGCGCCACTTCTAGCTCCCTGGCAGCGCGAAATTGTACGCATCGTTCGTAAGCTGGCGCAGTACTTTTATCCCCAGAGGCAAACCCAGGTGATGAACGAAGGATGGGCGTGTTTCTGGCACTATACGCTGATGAATCGTTTATACGATGAAGGGAAAGTCGATGAAGGCTTGATGCTGGAGTTTTTGCAATCCCATGCCGCGGTTATCAATCAGCCAGGATTTGATAGCCCGCACTACAGCGGTCTTAATCCCTACGCTCTAGGGTTTGCGATCTTTATGGATATTAAGCGGATTTGTGATGCGCCAACGGATGAAGACCGGGAGTGGTTTCCCGATATTGCGGGTAGCCCGTGGCGCGATACCGTTGAGTTTGCAATGCGAAACTTCAAGGATGAATCGTTTATTCAGCAGTTTTTATCCCCCAAGGTAATGCGCGATCTCAAGCTGTTCTTAATTGTTGATGATGATCAGGTGGAAACACTGGAAGTCGCAGCAATTCATAATGAACGGGGGTATCGGCGAGTGCGCGAAGCGCTTTCAACTCAATATGCGTTATCGGTGCGTGAGCCCAATATCCAAGTTGTCGAAGCGGCCATACGTGGGGATCGTTCGCTGACGTTACATCATGTACAAGATAGTCGTCGGCCCCTTGGCCGCAGCGTGTATCCGGTGATTCGCCACTTGCAGCAACTATGGGGATTCCCGGTGCATTTAATCTCAATGGAAGAGGGCCGTGTGACGCGCCGTTACCAGTGGCCGATTGAGGAGGAAAACAAAGAGGTGAGTTAAGGCTAACTAACTACCCCGCAGTAAACGCGGGGTAGTGGTAAAGCTTGGCTATTTTACCAAGCCCTGCCGGCGACTAACGTTAGCCTTTGGCAGTCCAGGACTGGCACCAGCCTCCCGGCTCAACGCTATTTTGCGGGAATAGTTGGCAGCCTTCAGTTTCTGCATTAAAGAACATGCAATTTGAACACAACTCACCTTCCTCATAGGCTGGATGGTCGCTTGCGTCACTGGCTGCCGCAACGTAATTAAGCGCCTGGGCAGTAGAGTTGGAGGGATCAAGGCGCGGCAGTTCCTGGGCAAAAGCAGTCTTTGACAGGATACCTACACCCAATGGCAGGGCGGCTAGGCCCATTACGCTATTACGCATGAACTTACGACGGCTCTGATTAGCCATGGTGTCTCCTTAGCGTCACGGTTTGACGTTTTTTTGCTTATGTTGTTGGGTGGTGATCCACCTCTAATACTCCGACAAAACTAAGAAACCGGAGTTCTCTAAGCCATGCTAGCGCATGCTCAAAATTAGTGCGAATAACCTTATGAAAAGCGCGACAATTAACCACGTCACTGAGCGGTGCTTGGTCTTGGCAAGCAGCCTGTTATACTCGCCTCTGGTTGCTGATTAGATTGTTAACGCTACTTTGGGGGTGCTATGCAAAACGCTGTGATTTTAATCAATACTGAGAAAGGCCAGGTAAAAGCAGTCGCTGAGCGCCTTGCTGATGTAGACGGTATTAGCGAAGTCTATTCGACGTGTGGTCGCTATGATTTGGTCGCGATAGCCCGTACCCCTGATTTTGAAAGCCTTGCTGAACTGGTCACAGAACGACTAAATGCTGTCGAGGGTATTAGCGATACCGAAACACTCAATGCGATGCAGGTACACTCCCGTCACGACCTAGAAACGATGTTTTCCCTGGGCTGGTAACCGGCAAATTAGCTGATATAAAAAAGCAGGATGCAGAATCATTATTGTAGGGAGTAAGGCTGTTGGGAAAATCGCTTTCGCGCTGGCGTCGTCGGGGAAAACGCCTGGGTATCGCTGTGCTTTTTGTCGTAGTAGGAACGGGGCTTTGGGAGTTTCAGGAGCGTCAGCATCAGGATGATTATACCTGGATGGGCGTGCCTACCTGGGATGGGTTTCAGCTAACAACATTTCACCGTGTGCTGAGAAACGATGGCTTTTTAGCGGGATGGTCTGATGTGCGGGTAAACCCACTTTGGGTCAGCTATCAAGTCGAAGCGGTGCCCGATGATACTCGTATTGGCCCGCGGCCTAATTTTAAAGCTGACTGGCGCACGTTATGGCCAGTAGGTACTGATAGCTATTCCGGCAGTGGTTATGATCGCGGACACTTAGCACCTAACTATGCCATTGCAGCGGTGCATGGTCGTAACGCTCAGGTCGATACCTTCTTGATGAGTAATATGACGCCTCAGCGGCCTAACTTGAATCGCCAGCTTTGGCAGCGCCTTGAAGAGTCGGTGATGGACCATTTTGCACCGCGCTTTGATCGCTTGCAGGTGATTACTGGGCCTATTTTTCCTGAGCACTTCATGGACAATGCGTTTAATCGCGTTGGTTTTGTGGAAGTGCCAGAAGCGTTTTATAAGATTATCGTTGTGCCGAATGAAGAGGCGCCGTTGGCGCTTGCCTTTATTATGCCGCAGGACGTTCGTGGTAATGAGTCGTTAGCCGATTATCTGGTGACTATCGATGAGATAGAGTCGCGCACAGGGCTGAATTTCTTCCCTGATTTAGCGGCAGAGCGTGAAGCTGTTCTGGAAGGGCAATTGCGTACTCAAGGCTGGGCGCTAGAAGAAGTAGCGCGACGTCCTGGGCGTTTCCAGTAATAAAGTCAAAGCATTTAAAGTCAAAGTGCTTTCGAGGACATAGGCTTAACGCGACGACAATCTCGTTTAGTTCTTTCGTCTAGCTGTCTCGTCTATCTGTCTCGCCTAGCTCTTCCTGGCTAGGGGTGTTTGACAGCGAGATGGATGCTGATGGGCTGACAGAAAGTTTTATCTTTGCCTGATAGTGCAACTTGGACAGTAATTTAAACGGCTACTCTTCTTCTTGACTCGTGTTGAGATAGAGTAGCCGTTTTTATTGCATGGAGGCCCCAGAACTTATTTGAACACTTGTCTCAAAATAAACAACGATCATAAAAAAAGATAGCTACTTACCCAGCACTTCTTTCTAGGCATTATCAACCATTCCCCCTCGTGACTACGACAAGCGTTTTTACGTGACGTGGATAGCTACATCATAGCTACATTGGCATAACACAAGCGCTCGCTGGCAAGCCATATTCAATCTGAACTTCTTGGTGGGCTGAATTTTATGTATTTTGTCTAAGTTAGACTAATTATTCTTACAGGTTGATATGGCGGTAGTGGCATGGTTGTTGCTAATATTTGAATGCCCATTTGGGCTATACATCTTCACTCTTGATTAAGCATATATTTATGCGGTGTGTTCTGAGCAATCATGCTAATGGATCAGTACTGGAGGGGATAGGTAAGTGACTGTAAAAAAAGAAGAGTATGAATTTTCCGCGCTGGATGATGAACTGTTGGCGAGTTATTATCTAAGTTTCCACGATCTAATGACTCAGGCGGAAGAGGCTACAGCTTCAGATATTGCAGCTGATGCAGTTAACAAAGTTCTGGGAGGGGGGCTAGCAACTAACGTTACCTATACCGGCTCAAGTAATGCTGCGTTTTGGGTTGATAACTTTGAAATTCTGCCAGAAGAAGGTTTTGAGTTGCCAGCCTACCAATATGGTCAGGGTATTATGTTGTCGACAGGTGGGTTCCCAGGCTCAGAGAATACCACGACTGGGGATAGTGTAAATCACGGAGAGCCAGGAGACTCAGATCTAACCGAAACGGCACTTGAAGCATTCCCAGGAGCGGGTAGCACAAACGATGCGTCAGTGATTGAGTTTACGGTAAATGTTAATGACCCGGATGTGGATACACTTCGTGCAAGCCTTGTATTTGGCTCAGAAGAGTTCCCAGAATTTGTTGACAGTGACTATGTAGATATTGCTGCTTTATATGTCAACGGCGTTAACTACGCTGAGTTTGCTGCGACGGATAAACCGCTAAGTGTTATTTCAGATAACCTTGAGTCAGGTGTATTTGTTGATAATAGCAACCAACTTAGTTCTCCTTATGCAATTGAGTGGGACGGCTTCAGCAGAGAGATTGTCGTTCGTGCTCCCCTGCAGCAAGGCGAAAATACCATCAAGATTGGTATCGCTGATACTGGTGATCTCATTCTGGATTCAGGGCTTTTTGTATCTGATCTCTCTCTGATTAGCGGGGGAGGCTCGGGCGGTGGTGTGCTAAGTGCATTGGTTCCGGATACTGAAGGTAACGTCACTACAACCGTGGCTGCAGAAGAAGTCACGTTGAATGAGCAGGCAAACATCGTCACAGGCAGTACTGCTGAGTTGAATGGTGATGTCATTGTTGGCTTTGAGACGAATGACAAAGTAGTTGTTAAAGATAGCTTTTTTGATGTGTCAGATGTGACATTTAGCCTTGGGTCAGTGATTTTAGATATTGATTCTAATCAGGACGGGGAAAATGATACGACGCTGACGTTTGCTGACTTGGATGATCCAGATAGCTTTGTATTTACACAAGCTGAAGATGGAACCACGATCACCCTTGATGAGACTTCTCCGGAGCCAGAACCAGAACCAGAGCCAGAACCAGAGCCAGAACCAGAGCCAGAGCCAGAACCAGAGCCAGAACCAGAGCCAGAACCAGAGCCAGAGCCAGAACCAGAGCCAGAGCCAGAACCAGAGCCAGAGCCAGAACCAGGGCCAGAGCCAGAACCAGAGCCAGAGCCAGAGCCAGTGGCTAATAATGATGATCTAGCGGGTCATTTTGGCTGGTTGGCCAGTGGCAACCTGTTTGCTGATAATGGTAATGGTGCTGATCAGGCAGCTGGGGACGATGCAATTGTCATCACTGCCATTGATGGCCAGGATGTTGTTTTCAATACGGCAATGACGCTGGACTCCGGTGCGAGTGTGATTGTGCAGGAAAATGGCGACTTCACTTATGACCAAGGTTCTGCGTTTACTGCTTTGGCAGAAGGTGAAACAGCTATCGATACTTTCGAGTATTCAATTGCCGGTAGCCAAGGCGCAGCAGCATCAGCAGTTGTTTCTGTGGAGCTGGGTGAAGCAATCGATAGCGTCGAGATTTCGGCTATTGAGGCGCTTTACCAGATGGCGTTTGACCGCGAGGCGGATGCCGAAGGGTTGGAGTACTGGTCCGGTATTCGTGACGAAGGTAGCAGTCTGTTTGAGGTGGCTGACTACTTCTTAGCATCGGAAGAGTTTGTCAGCGAGCATGGTGATAACCTAGACGCTGATGACTTCCTAATGGTGCTTTATAACAATACCTTTGACCGTGCGCCCGATGCAGAAGGGCTTGAGTACTGGTCTGAGGTGCTGGTCACTGAGCAGGCTGGCCAGGGCGATGTAATGGCTTACTTCGCCTCATCCGACGAAATGCACAGTAAGTATCTGGCGGAAGGCTTTATCTTCGCCTGATAGTGCAACTTCGTTCGTAATCTAAGCGGCTATTCTTCCTAAAATGACGACGGTCGAGAAGAGTAGTCGCTTTATTTATCTTCAGCCCAACAAGCACCAACGCTCTAGGGGAATCGAGGCATGACAGGTAGATATGAGCATGATATGTAGATATGAGATTTAAACGTCAGAGGGGAGGTAAGTGTAAATGAGGAGGGAGAGGGGGAGTCAATAACATTACAGTGTTGGTGCCCAGGAGAGGACTTGAACCTCCACGACCATACGGTCACTAGCACCTGAAGCTAGCGCGTCTACCAATTCCGCCACCTGGGCATATCATACTTCGCTACTGATCTTACTGCTGTTTGTATTCGCGTGGTGCCCAGGAGAGGACTTGAACCTCCACGACCATACGGTCACTAGCACCTGAAGCTAGCGCGTCTACCAATTCCGCCACCTGGGCGAATACAAACGTTTTGCTGATGCTTTCTCAGTACTATTGCTAAATAGTACTGCTTGCTGCTACACCGTTTTACATCATCAAAAGGGGATGACATGATATAAAATGGTGCCCAGAAGAGGACTTGAACCTCCACGTCCATACGGACACTAGCACCTGAAGCTAGCGCGTCTACCAATTCCGCCATCTGGGCAAGTGGCGCGTATGATACCGAGGCCACGCTTAAATGCAAGACCCGGTAACTGTTTTTTATCATTAAAATCGTACAATTGCCGTGCTAGATGGTTGGGTGATTGGGCGGGCAGCGCTATAATGCAGTTATGACCAAACCAAACATGATGTTTTTCAGTCGATCAATGACTGAATCCCCCCGCCCGCAGCGCACTGCGCCTGCGCAAATTGTCTGCCTCCCGCAAACGCAATCAAGGATGTTGATCGCATGAAGTACTGGACGTTGAGTGATGATCCGCACGCCGAGCGCGAGGCGCAAAAGTATGATAATCCTGCGCCCAGCCGCGAATATTTATTAGCTGCCCTGGAAGCGTACGGCAAGCCAATAACCCACGAAAATATGAGCCGCATGCTCGGCATTGAAGATGAAGATCATCTCGAAGCTATTCGCCGTCGTATGGCTGCCATGGAACGTGATGGTCAGGTGCTGCGCGATCGTCGTGGCGCTTATGCGCTAATTGACAAGCTTGATCTTATTAAAGGGAAGGTGATGGGCCACCGAGATGGCTTTGGCTTCCTGTTGCGTGATGATGGAAAAAAACCAGACTTAGTCTTGCCGCCACGTCAGATGCGCCGAGTTTTTCACGGCGATCATGTGCTGGCGCGCGTTAGTGGTCGCGACCGCCGCGGCCGTGATGAGGCGACTATTGCCGATGTGATTGCGCGCAATACCCAAACAATTGTGGGTGTATACCGTAGTAACTCACCTGAGTTTGGTGTGCTGATTCCTGAAAATCCACGTATTACCCAGGAAGTTATCATTCCTCATACGGCAAGCGCTGGCGCAAAAGACGGCCAGGTAATATCGGCAAAAATCGTTCAGCAGCCGGCCACACGTGTTCAGCCGGTCGGCGAGGTTATCGAAGTGCTGGGCGAGCGAATGGATCCTGGCATGGAAATAGATATCGCGATTCGTAGCTACGATATCCCCGCTGAGTTTCCGCCAGAAGTACTTGATCAAACTAGCGGTATTTCAGCAGAAGTATTAGAGGAAGATAAGCAACACCGCGTTGATTTGCGTGAGATTCCGTTGGTCACTATCGACGATGAGTCCGCCAAAGATTTTGATGACGCGGTGTGCGCCTGGAAAACCAAGTCGGGCAGTTGGAAGCTGCTGGTCGCTATTGCCGATGTGTCGCACTACGTGCGCCCGGGAACCGCGCTTGATGATGAAGCGCGCACGCGGGGCAACTCGGTGTACTTCCCTGGCCAAGTTGTGCCAATGTTGCCTGAGTTACTTTCAAATGGCTTGTGTTCGTTAAATCCCCATGTTGATCGTCTTGTGATGGTTTGTGAGATGAATATCTCCAAGACGGGGGCTATTAGCCGCTACTCGTTCTATGAAGCGGTAATGAACTCCCATGCCCGCCTGACTTACAACAAAGTGGCGGCCATTCTCGATAACGAGAGCGCTGAAGGGGAGGCGCTGCGCAATGAGCATAAGGCGCTAGTGAAGCCGCTGCGAAATTTACACGAGCTTTATGGCCTGCTGCGTAACGCCCGGGAAGAGCGTGGTGCGATTGATTTTGATACCACTGAAACGGCGATTATCTTCAATGATGAGCGCAAGATTGAAAAAATTGTCCCGCGCACCCGCAACGATGCTCATAAGCTAATTGAGGAGTGTATGCTGGCGGCCAATGTGGCTACCGCGCGGTTCCTGGATAAGCATGATTTGCCCGCTCTTTATCGTATTCATGAGCGCCCGACACCGGAACGCCTTGATAAATTACGCCTGTTCTTGAGCGAGCTAGGGCTTTCCGTGGGTGGCGGTGACATGCCGACGCCTCAGGACTACCAAGCGTTGCGTGAGGCGATTGCTGATCGTCCTGATGCTGACATCATCCAAACTGTCATGTTGCGCTCAATGAATCAGGCGGTTTATTCGCCCCAGAATGAGGGGCATTTTGGCTTGGCTTACCAAGCCTATGCGCACTTTACTTCACCGATTCGCCGCTATCCTGATTTGTTGGTACATCGTGCCATTCGCTCGGTTATTCGTGGACCACGACAAACCAATACCGTTGTTCGGGTAGCGGGCGCGCCTGTTGATCCGCCAAGTAAGTGGTGTCCTTATACCTTCGAGCAAATGCTTGAGTTGGGTGAACACTGCTCAATGACCGAGCGGCGGGCTGATGAAGCAACCCGTGATGTTGAAAGTTGGCTCAAGTGTGAGTTTATGTCCGACAAGTTGGGCGAAACGTTCGAAGGCACGATTGCTTCGGTGACTCAGTTTGGCTTGTTTGTGCGTCTGGACGACTTCTATGTCGAAGGGTTGGTGCATGTCACCTCGCTACCCTCTGACTACTATCACTATGAAGCAGAGAAGCACCGTCTTAAAGGTGAGCGCACAGGCACGACCTACCGCTTGGGTGACGGACTGACGGTTCAGGTCGCGCGGGTAGATATGGATGATCGTAAGATCGACTTTGGCTTAGCTGACGAGAAGCCTCGGCCACGCCGCCAGCCGCGTAAGCGCCGCGCTGGAGAAGGTGCTGCTGGGGTAGAAGGGGGAGCTGGCAAAGCAGCGGCATCAGCTGATAAGCAGCCGACGCGCCGTGGGCCAAGACGCACGCGTAATGGTACGCGTAAACCATCACCGAATAAGGGGTGAGCATGAAATCGTCGTCATCTCGACGTAGCCCGCGTCCGACTGTTCGTACTCCGGATGGACTGGACCAAGTGTATGGCGTTCACGCCCTGGAAAGTCTGCTAGAGCGGGGCGAAACGCCCCTTGAATTGTGGGTCCAGCAGGGGGCGGGTAACCGCTTGAAAGAAGTGGTTGCGAGTGCTCAGGCGCGTGGTGCGCGGATTAAAGAGCAGTCTCGCGACTTGTTGGATCAGCTTACTCAGGGGGCAGCCCACCAAGGAGTCGTAGCGTTTTGTCCGCCGCTGGTTCCCGAGGGGGAAGAGTCGCTGTGGTTGAAGCTACGTGCATGGCAAGCGTCTGCACCGCCGCTATTGTTGGTGCTAGATGGTGTTACCGATGTGCATAACTTTGGTGCGTGCCTGCGTAGTGCGGATGCCGCTGGCGCTCATGGTGTGATTGTGGCTAAGGATAAAGCCGCGCCGCTGAACGCGACAGTGCGCAAAGTTGCTTGCGGCGCAGCCGAGGTAGTGCCTGTTTATCAAGTTACTAATCTATCTCGTACGCTGGCTAAGTTAAAAGATGCCGGTGTATGGATTACCGGTACCGCCGGTGAGGCCGAGGCTAGCCTGTTTGAGATCGATATGACTGGCCCGACCGCGTTAGTAATGGGCGCTGAGGGGAAGGGGGTGCGCCGGTTAACCCGGGAGGCCTGCGATAACTTGGCAAAGCTGCCTATGGCAGGGCAGGTGTCCAGCCTGAACGTATCGGTCGCGACAGGTATTTGTTTGTTTGAAGCTGTTCGGCAGAGGCAGCTTGCAAGTTCTGCACTAGCCCACTAGAATGCTTGCGCCCGTTTAACTTTGAGCGGGCGCTCGTATTGGTTAACAGTTAATACGAAAAACAGTTCTGCTTGATGCCCCACATGACACCGCATGCGGTGAACAACGGGCATTTCAGTTAACTCCTTGCTTCCCTGTCGTCATTGATGCAGCTGTGTCAATACACACCGGAAGCTGTCAAACCGCAAGGAGATTCCATGCGTCATTATGAAATCGTGTTTATGGTCCACCCGGATCAGAGCGAGCAAGTGCCGGCTATGGTCGAGCGCTACACCAGCATTGTTACCGAAAACGGTGGCACTGTGCATCGCTTGGAAGATTGGGGCCGTCGTCACCTGGCTTACCCGATCAACAAGATCCACAAAGCCCACTACGTGCTGATGAACGTTGAGTGCACCGGCGAGACTCTCGAAGAAATCGAGAACATCTTCCGTTTCAACGACGCCATCATCCGCAGCTTGGTTGTTCGCTGTAAAGAAGCGATCACCGAAGCTTCTCCGATGATGAAGCCGGCAGAAGAAAAGCGTCCGCGTCGCGAAGACAAACCGCGCGCTGAAGAAGCTGAAGAAGAAACTGCCTAATTTCATCCACCGCACGTTTTAAGGAGCTAGTCCATGGCACGTTTTTTCCGTCGCCGTAAGTTTTGCCGCTTCACTGCTGAAGGCGTCAAGCAGATCGACTACAAAGATCTCGATACGCTGAAGGCTTACATCACCGAAACCGGCAAGATCGTTCCGAGCCGTATTACCGGCACCAAAGCACGCTATCAGCGTCAGTTGGCGACTGCTATCAAGCGTTCGCGTTACTTGGCACTGCTGCCCTACTCCGATAGCCATCAGTAAGCGTTTAACGTGATGCTGGCACTGGCGAGATGGCTTATGCGGAGCACGCCCTATGCTATTGGCGGGGCGGCGTTAGCGACGCTAGTGCCTTGGCTGTTCTGGTTAGGGGCAGCCATCGCCGCGCTAGTTACCTTACGCAAAGGTTTTGCACCTGCGCTTCCGGTAATTATCGCTGCTGCACTACCTGCGGGTTTCTGGTGGTCTCAGGGTGACGTCATTCCACTTGCTAGCGTACTGCTAGTAACGCTGATGGCAGTTATCCTGCGTGAGAGGATACGTTGGAGTGAAGCGTTAATCGTTGGCACATTGGCGGCCGCGGTTATGGTTCAACTCGGTATCTTTATACCGCCAGGTGGAACAGAGTTGATGCTCGAGCAACTGCGAACAAGCTCTACCGAGATTGATCGCATGCTGACAGAGTTTGCTAACCAAGGTATTGATGCGCCCACGCTTGCCGCTATGGTGATCGGTGGTGTAACAGGCTTGGTGGTACTGTTGGCTGCTATTGCGTGTTTAGCGTTGGCGCGAAGCTGGCAGGCTGGGCTTTATAACCCAGGCGGCTTCCGCGAAGAGTTTCACGCACTACGCCTATCGCCCAAAGAGCTGGCTATTTTAGTCGTGCTTGGTGTTGGAGGTATGGTGTTGGGAGCGCACGCTCTGGCAATGCTTGGTTGGATTCCACTGCTGGTAGCTGGCATTGCGCTAGTGCATGGGTTTATTGGAATAAAGGGGATGAACGGGCTGTGGCTGGTGGCATTTTATGTGCTGCTGATCACGACCTGGCCCACGATTCTCATTGTGCTGCTGTTGGGGCTGATTGATACATTCGCGAACGTTCGCGCACGCCTTGCCCGCAGCAACTGACAAGAGGTTTACGAGATGGAAGTCATTCTGCTCGACAACATTGGTAAGCTGGGCGGCCTGGGTGACAAAGTCACTGTAAAGCCCGGTTATGGTCGTAACTATTTGGTTCCTTACGGCTTAGCCGTGCCGGCAACCAAAGACAACGTTGAAGCATTCAAAGCCCAGCGTGCTGAGCTTGAAGCCCAAGCCGCTGAGCGTAAAGCAGAAGCTGAAGCGCGTGCTGAACAGCTTAACGACATCGAATTGTCGTTGGTTTCTAAAGCAGGCGATGAAGGCAAACTGTTCGGTTCTATCGGTCCTCGTGACCTGGCCGACGCTATTTCCTCTGCTGGCATCGAAGTTGCCAAGAGCGAAGTGCGTATGCCGCAAGGCCCGATTCGCCAAACTGGCGAATACGACATCGCTCTACACCTGCATGCAGAAGTAGATGCTGTTGTTCGCGTGGTTGTTGTCGCAGAGTAAGCACTCTCGTCAACGCTGACGCCTCAAAGGGCGCGGGTCTTCCCGCGCCCTTTGTCTTTTTAATCTATGTCGTTCTAAGCGCGATCAAAAACGTTTGAGGTGTGGGTCGAATTTTTTTGAACGTCGCTTGGCGTAGATAAGTCGCTTATGGTGAGTTTGAGATTGTCTCGCTAAGATAGTCATCGTTATTGGCTACGCTTTATGATTAAGGAGCTCACTATGCAGGACCAGCCTTCTGCTGATCAGGAAACGGCAGCGATAAAGCTGCCGCCGCACTCTCTTGAGGCGGAGCAGTCGGTGCTAGGTGGGCTAATGTTGGATAACCAGGCCTGGGACAATGTCTCGGAACGGTTGGTGGCGGATGATTTTTACCGCTACGAGCATCGCTTGGTATTCAATGTGATGATTCATTTGGCCGAATCTGGGCAGCCTTTGGACGTTATAACACTGTCAGAGGCGTTGGAAGCGCGTGATCAATTGGATACTGTGGGTGGTTTGGCATTCTTAGCTGAGCTGGCTCGCAATACGCCTTCGGCCAGTAATATTCGTGCTTATGCGGATATCGTGCGCGAGCGGGCAACGCTGCGTAAATTAATCCGTGCGGCCAATCAAATTGCTGACGGGGCATTTTCTCCCCAGGGGCGACCTGCTGATGAACTGCTGAATGAAGCTGAGCGATTAGTCTTTCAGATTGCCGAGGAGCGGCCGAAAACGGGCGGTCCTATCGGCATGAGCGAGCTGCTAACCAAAGCCGTTGATCGTATTGATGAGCTGTTCAATTTAAAGGGTGAAATGACAGGGCTCTCCTCGGGGTTTCGTGACCTTGATGAGATGACCTCAGGCTTGCAGCCCTCCGATTTGGTGATTATCGCGGGCCGCCCGTCAATGGGTAAAACTACGTTCGCCATGAACCTGGTGGAGCACGCGGTGATTGCTAGCGATAAGCCGGTGATGGTGTTCTCCATGGAAATGCCTGCTGAATCGCTGATGCTGCGTATGCTCTCTTCGTTGGGTAGGATTGATCAAACCCGCGTGCGTTCGGGGCAGTTGGAAGATGAAGATTGGCCGCGACTGACGTCAGCGGTCAACCTGCTCAAAGACAAGCAGCTATTTATCGATGATACGGCGGCGCTTTCGCCTAATGAGATGCGCTCACGCCTGCGCAGAGTAGTGCGGGAGCACGGCAATATGGCGCTGATCATGATTGACTATCTGCAGTTAATGCAGATTCCGGGGTTTTCTGAAAACCGTACCGGTGAGATATCGGAGATATCCCGCTCGCTGAAAGGGCTAGCAAAAGAGTTTCAATGTCCTGTTGTAGCACTTTCGCAGCTTAACCGTTCGTTGGAGCAGCGCCCCAATAAGCGTCCTGTCATGTCGGATCTGCGGGAATCGGGCGCGATTGAGCAGGATGCTGACGTCATTGCGTTTGTTTACCGAGATGAGGTGTATAACCCTGACAATCCTGACAACCAAGGGATTGCCGAGCTGATTATTGGTAAACAGCGTAACGGGCCTATCGGTACGGTACATATGGCCTTTATTGGTAAATACACACGCTTCGAAGACCTTGCGCCCGATAGCTATGGCGAAGCGTTCGGCGATTAACTTGAGCGTTAGGGGGGAGAACGTATAATGCTCCTCCCCGACCAAGCAGATAGACAGGAGTAGCAAATGGCAGGTGGTTTTAGACGTGGTAACCGTAAGCGTCTTCCTAAGCTGGAAGGCCGCGGGGAGCTGCAGTCACTAGAGCGAGAAGGGCCATTTAAAGAGTGGTTGGGAATGCCTGACCTCTACCGTTACTTCCTGGTAGTTGAAGGGGAAAAGTATAGCTACCAAACTGAAGATTCAGAGCTGCCGGTAAAGGTGGGCGATAAAGTAGTTTTCCGTTACAAGGAAACTAAAGGCGGTAACTGGATAGATCGCAACTCGTTAGGTAAAGCAATCGACCCTTCTGAGTATCAATAATTCGACGAATAAGTTGACGTTCTGGTCAGGAACTCTTTTGTGATGTTGCCGTCATAGGCAGTTAGTGCCAAGGTAATAAAATTGTCATGGGGTATCGTCATGCTGTGCCCCATGATGAACAATCACAGGAGGGAACCATGGAACTTAAAGAACTGAAGCAATTTGTTGCGGGTCACGATAACTTTGAAATACGCGTTATCACGCATTCGGGCAGCCGCTTTTATCAACTAGAGCTTGAAGATGTAGAGGGCGAGCGACATATGTTGACCCAGCGCGGCAAGCCAATGCTGTTTCGCTCACTAGATGATGTTTATCTTGAGCTAAAGCGCGCAGGGATTCACCGTGCTTACTTAGTGCAGCATGTGCCCCAGGATGAAGTGATTGGACGCGATGCCCATTACAGCTCGCCGTTAACATCACGTATGCCGCTAGTGTTTTAGCATTGCTAGCGCTTTAACACTATTTGGCGTCTTCATTTGTTAGCGTGACGTTTCTCCCACCATCGCCCTAGCCGAACACGACGACGGGCAAAAAAACGATAGCCTGCATCCATTGCTCCTCGTAGGCCTGGTAAGCAAGAAAGCCATACTAGCCACCGGTAGCCCAGTACTGCATAGAGGGCCCGGCTGGCATCCATCCCGATATACCAATTTCCTTGGCTGTCTTTGACATGCAGTAGCCCCATCATGTCGTCAAACCTGCGTCCTATATCGGCGGCATTGAAATCATGACTCTGAATATCCACTAGTGCGACACGTTCTTGATGGCGATGCTTTGCAAGCCACGCGACTTCCACGCGACAAAAAGGGCAGTGCCCATCATGATATAGCGTGACAGGTGACGTTGCGTGCAGCGTAGAGAAACGACTCATTGGGTATCCTTTGATAGATAGCCTTGTGTGTGGCAAGTCTGGCCGTAACTTGGACTGGTGGGTAGCGAGGCAAGAAACTGTTCAGCCTGCTGACGCATCGCGTCACGCTTGTCGTCTGTCATGCGAGAGAGTGAGCCATAGATCAGCTTCATACGTGGATTGCGGTTCAGCTGTTCAGCGTTGGTTTCCAGAAAGTGCCAGTAAAGGCTATTAAACGGACACGCCTTTGGGCCTGTTACCTGTTTTGGAGAGTAGCGGCAGTGCTGGCAGTGATCAGACATTTTGTCGATATATTTGCCTGAAGCGCAGTAAGGTTTGGAGCCCATTAAACCGCCGTCAGCGTGCAGTACCATGCCTAAGGTGTTGGGCAGCTCTACCCATTCGCAGGCATCGGCATACACCGCTAGATACCAGTCACAAAGCGCTTCAGGCTTTACACCACACAGCAGGGCAAAGTTGCCGGTTACCATCAAGCGCTGAATATGATGAGCGTAGCTGTTGTCGATAGTCATTTGGATAGCGCGCTGTAAGCAGCGCATATCGGTATTGCCATCCCAGTAAAATGCCGGTAATTCACGCTTAAAGCCAAGCTGATTATCACGCTTATAAGCTGGCATTTGTGTCCAGTAAAGCCCCCGAACATACTCTCGCCAACCCAGTATTTGACGAATGAACCCTTCGACGGCATTGATAGGCGCATGACCTGTTAGGTAGCGCTGCTCAGCGGCGTCACAGATTTCGTGAGGTGTTAGTAGGCCGATATTGAGTGCCGCCGATAATCTGGAATGAAAAAGGAACGGCTCTTTATCGCTAATCGCATCTTGGTAGCGCCCAAAGTCGGCCAATCCATGATTAAGGAAGTGGTTTAAATCCACTAGCGCCTGTTGGCGGGTGACGGGGAGGTTGAAGTTATCCAGAGACCCCATGTGTTCGCTAAAATGCTGCTTGGCATCATTGAGCGCTTCCTGGGTCAGCGCATCTTGGCGATGGGTGGGCAGCGATGGAAAGCTGAGCGTTGTTTGAATCGGCTCACGGTTGTCGTGGTCAAAGTTCCATTTTCCTCCAGCAGGTGTATCGCCCTCCATTAGTAGCCCAGTTCGTTTGCGCTGCTCGCGATAGAAATACTCCAGACGCAGCTGTTTACGCCCTTTAGCCCAGTTGGCAAAGTCATCGGGCGAGCTGAAAAAGCGATCATCTTCGATCACTTTCCAGGGGAGGGCGGCTGCTTGGCGCTGTTGCATAGCATTCCAAAGTCGCCATTCACCAGGTCTTGCTACACGCACTTCATGGCAACCGTACTGAGCGGCAATACGTTCAGCTTCCGTGATGAGTGACTGGGTATTGTCAGCATCATCAATGCGACTGTAGTGAACGTTATAGCCTTTATCGCGTAGCGCCTGTGCAAAGTGCCGCATGGCGGCCATGAATAAGCCGATTTTATGTATATGGTGAGGCACATAACGCGCTTCTTCAGCGACCTCGCAAAGAGCGATGACTGCATCGGTTGGCGCATTGCGCAGGGTTGCCAATGAAAGCGAAAGCTGATCACCAAGGACTAATAGTAAAGGCTTCGACATGAGTTGGCCTGTAGTTATACAAATGATGTTGATAGTATAACTTTATGCCGCAACTTTGCCGAAAAGTGTTAAGATTTTGCCAACTATTTAAAGTATCTGAGGAGTTAGCGACATGGTCGATAGCGTTGTAAAAGATCAGCCGGGTGAAGGGCGCTTGGTTCATGCACCCAGTGATCACCCTGCCGTTCCGCCTGCAAAAGTCGGCGTGGTATTGGCTAACTTGGGCACTCCGGACGCAACCGACTATTGGTCTATGCGACGCTACCTTAGCGAGTTTTTGTCCGATAAGCGTGTCGTTGATTACGCCAATTGGAAGTGGCAACCGCTTTTACAACTGATTATTTTGACCAAGCGTCCATTCTCCTCTGGTAAAGCGTATAAAAGTATTTGGAACAACGAAAAGAACGAGAGCCCGTTGTTGACCACGACGCGTGCTCAAACTGAAAAAATGGCCGCACGTTTGAAAACACTCTACGGCGATCGCGTCGAAGTAGATTTCTGTATGCGCTACGGCAACCCGTCGACGGAAAGTGTCCTTAAGCGCATGCAAGAGAAGGGCTGTGAGCGGATTGTTTTTTTTCCGCTTTACCCTCAGTACGGCTCGCCTACAACTGCCACGGCAAATGATCAGGCGTTTCGCGCATTGATGAAAATGAAATGGCAGCCTTATATTCGTGCGGTGCCCGCGTATTTTGAGCACCCGGCCTATATTCAGGCGCTAGCGAATTCTGTTCTGGAAGCTTATGGCGGCTTTGAAACACGCCCGACGAAACTGGTCGTCAGCTACCACGGTGTCCCCGAACGTTACCTATTAGAAGGTGACCCTTACCACTGCCAATGTCAGAAAACCACTCGCTTAATGCGTGAAAAACTAGGGTTGAGCAAAGAGGAAGTCGACACCGCCTTCCAGTCTCAGTTTGGCCCAGAAAAGTGGGTAGGCCCGCAAACCGTCGATCACGTGGCTGAGCTTGCCAAGCAAGGGCATAAACATATTGCGATTATGTCGCCTGCTTTCTCTGCTGATTGTGTTGAAACGCTGGAAGAGATTAAAGAAGAGATTCACGATAGCTTTATGGAGGCGGGAGGGGAGACGTTTAGTTATATTCCTTGCCTGAATGATCGAGACGACCATATCGATGCTTTGCTAGCGGTAGTTAATAACGAGCTGGCGGGATGGTTGTCCGCTTCTCAATAGTGTTTTTGTCACAAGCCGCCAAGGTACTTAACTAAGGCGGCTTTTTTATGGGTTCTAGATTTCTAGAAATTTTATCAACCCTGGTATAAGGTCTGTACATTAAAAATCACATTTATTCAGCGCTTAGGGCCGTTCGGTCTTGCTACTGCCTTGGGGTTAACTGACACGTTCTTATAGGGAGAAACCACCGGATGCAATTCGCTGTGTTAATGGGCTTTGTGCTGGCAGTGTCGTCGCCTTTGCTCAACCGCTGGTTTGGAGAACGGACGAGCCTAGTATTGGCGCTGTTTCCTGCCTTGATGGCTGCTTGGCTGTTCAGTCAGGCAGCCGCTGTAATGAGTGAAGGGCCACTCCTGCTGGAGTGGTCTTGGGTGCCATCACTAGGCATCAGCTTGAGCTTTCTGCTTGATGGGCTATCACTATTATTCGGGCTGCTGATTACCGTTATCGGCACTTTGGTATTGATTTATGCCGGTGGTTATCTCAAAGGCCATGCGGATATTGCACGCTTTCATTTAGCGCTTGTTGCGTTTATGGCTTCTATGTTGGGGCTAGTGCTTGCAGATGGATTGCTTACGCTGTTCGTGTTCTGGGAATTAACCAGCATCACTTCTTATTTGCTGATTGGCTTTAACCACACCGATATTGAGGCAAGAAAATCCGCACGCCAGGGGCTGTTTGTAACGGTTGCTGGTGGTTTGGCGCTGATGGCAGGTCTGGTGCTGTTAGGGCAGGCAAGCGGAAGCTGGTCATTTTATGAAATTGGCCAAATGGAAAGCGATCTGCGTGAACATTCGCTTTATACCCCTATGCTTATTTGCTTGCTGTTGGGGGCGTTCACAAAATCAGCCCAGTTTCCTTTTCATTTTTGGCTACCCAATGCCATGGCGGCGCCAACGCCGGTGTCGGCCTACCTCCACTCGGCCACCATGGTGAAAGCGGGTATTTATTTACTGGCGCGCTTACACCCTGAACTGGGTGGCACTGCGCTATGGGTCGGAATACTGTCGATCGTCGGCGCGATTACCATGCTGACAGGCGCCTTTTTAGCGATCCATCACACCAATATTAAAAAGCTACTGGCTTATTCCACCATTATGGCGCTTGGCACGCTAACCATGTTGCTGGGCATTGGTTCTGAGTACGCCATGACGGCATTTGTGACGTTCTTGCTAGCCCACTCGATGTACAAAGGGGCGCTGTTTATGGTTGCCGGTATTTTGGATCATGAGACTGGCACCAAAGATGTCACTGCAATGGGTGGCTTGAAGTCAGCCATGCCAATCACTGCGGTGATTGCCTTTGTTGCGGCGCTGTCGTTGGCAGGCGTGCCGCCGCTATTTGGCTTCATTGGTAAAGAGCTAATGCTAGAGGCAGCGCTGGGGGCGGAGCGTTTTGATGTGTTGTTAGCATTATTTGCTTTCCTGGCGGCTATTTTGACGATTGCAGTGGCTGCCATTATTGCCTTCCGCCCCTTTTATGGGCGGCAAATTGAAACGCCTAAAACACCCCATGAAGCGCCTTTGAGTATGCTGGTCGGGCCTAGCTTACTAGCACTTGGTTCGCTGCTATTAGGACTGGCTCCCGCCTTGCTGGGTGCCGGTGTGCTGCTTACCTCAGCGGCGACAGCGGTGGTCGGAGAGCCGTTGCAAGTGTCATTATCGCTTTGGTACGGCGTCAATATGGCGTTGATCATGTCGATTGCCAGTCTTGGGCTAGGCTTTTTACTGTTTAAGCGCTGGGATAGCGTGCGGTGTAAACTTGCGATGTTAGCACCGCTAATGCGGCACGGCCCCGAAGCGGGCTATGAAGGCTTTATGAATGGCATTGTGCGTTTTTCGGAATGGCAAACACGCCTGCTGCAAAACGGTTATATGCGCAATTACATTCTCGTCATGTTAGTAGTGCTGATTGCTTTGATTGGTAACTCAATACTTGTGCGCCATGCGCCTCAACTGGTGCTGGCGCTTGACGTACGCTTCCATGAGGTCATTGTCGCAGGCACTATGGTGATGGGGGCTTTGTTTGCCACTATCTCTCGTTCACGCCTTGGTGCTGTAGTGTCGGTTGGCATTATGGGGTTCTCGATTGCGCTGATTTTTATTCTCTTTAGTGCGCCGGACTTAGGCATTACCCAACTATTGGTTGAGACCATGACCGTTATCTTATTGGTTTTAGTGCTCTTCCGCTTGCCGCGTTTTTCAAACCTTTCCACAACCTTGGAGCGTATTCGAGACGGTGCAGTAGCCGCCATGATGGGAATATTGATTTTTCTACTGATTATGACTGCTTGGAGTATTAATCAGTTTGAGCCTATTTCAATGTACATGATAGAGAATAGCGCTCCCCTGGCTTATGGTCGCAACATCGTTAACGTCATTTTGGTGGACTATCGGGCACTCGATACGCTAGGTGAAATGTTTGTGCTGGCACTTGCTGCTATAGGGGTTATCGCCATGCTTAAACTGCGCCACGGCGCAAATGAAAGCAAGCCAGCAGCGGGCGTAAACGGCGAGAAAGACAGTGTTAAGGAGCCGTACGATGGTTAAATCCGGCACCATTATACTCAACACTGCGGCGCGGTTTTTGATGCCGCTACAACTGATGTTTTCAATTTTCCTGTTGCTGCGGGGGCACGATGAACCTGGGGGTGGGTTTATTGCTGGGCTAGTCGCCGCGGGGGCTTTCACTCTCTATCTGTTTGCCTTTGGCGTCAGTGCCACCAAAGAGGTGCTGCGGATGGTTGATCCCCGTGACTTAATTGGGGCTGGGCTATTGCTGGGGATGATTTCAATCATACCTGCTTGGTTTATGGGCCAACCATTTTTAACCGCTCAGTGGTGGACTATCCCCGTGATCGACTTTAAAGCATCTACACCGCTTATTTTCGATGTGGGGGTGTACTTTGCCGTTCTTGGCTCGGTGATGGGTATGGTGATGGCGCTGATGGAGGTGGATAAGGATGAACCCTAATGCATCAGGAGGCTTCGTATGGAACCGCTAATGGCACTAGCAATTGGGCTACTCTACGCTGCCGCAATCTTTATGATGTTACGTCGCTCTATTGTGAAATTGGTGATTGGTCTGCTGTTGCTGTCGAATGCTGCTAACTTGCTAATTTTCACCACTGCAGGCATGACGCGAGGCGCCCCACCATTAATACCCGAAGGGATGCTGCAACCGTTAGGCGAAGTAGCAGATCCGCTGCCTCAAGCTGTTGTGTTAACGGCGATTGTTATTGCATTTGGGGTGCTGGCATTTGCTGTCGTATTAATTCGCCGTGCCTATGAAATTGTCAAAGCAGATGATTTGGACAAAATGAAGGATACCGACACGTGAGGCCTGAAGTTGCACTGCCCGTCCTGCTGCCACTGCTTTCTGGCGCACTTTCACTGCTTTTTTGGCGTTCTCGGCCCGTTCAACGCTTCATTGCGGTAGCGGGTAATGTCGCGCTACTGCTGGTAAGTGTATGGCTGTTTGCCGCTGTGTTAGCCGATGGCTACATCACTATGCAGATGGGCAGCTGGCCCGCTCCGTTTGGGATTACCCTCATTGCCGATATGTTGAGTGCCGTTATGATTTTAATGACGGGCATCATTGGTTTGGCAATGGGGATTTATTCGCTGGCCACCACCGGAAGAGGGCACGAAAAATTTGGCTATTACCCACTAATGCATTTGTTGCTAGCAGGGGTGGCAGGAGCCTTTTTAACTGGCGATATCTTCAACCTATATGTCTGGTTTGAGGTCATGCTGGTAGCATCATTTGCGCTGTTGATTCTGGGCGGTGAAAGGGCGCAGATGGAAGGCGCAATAAAGTACGTTACGCTGAACCTATTGGCTTCGGTGATCTTTTTGACGGCTGTGGGGCTACTGTATGGCACGGTAGGTACGCTCAACATGGCCGATATTGCACTGCGTATGGATGAGGCCGAGCACAGCGGAATGGTCGAAGTGCTTGCCGTGATGTTTATGGTCGCTTTTGGTATTAAAGCGGCTGCTTTTCCGCTCTTTTTCTGGCTGCCTGCTTCTTATCATACGCCGCCAGTCGCAGTATCAGCGTTGTTTGCTGGTCTGCTGACAAAGGTGGGGGTGTATGCGTTGTTCCGCGTGTTCACTGTTATTTTTGACCAAACGATGGGATACCTGCAGGACATTATGCTTTGGGGCGCCGTGTTGACGATGGTGACCGGCGTGCTTGGCGCTGCAGCCCAGTATGAGTTTCGGCGAATCCTCTCATTTCACATTGTGAGTCAGATTGGCTACATGATCCTTGGTTTGGCGCTGTATACGCCGCTGGCAATTGCAGGCGGTGTGTTTGCTATCGTGCATAACATTGTTGTTAAAACGAACTTGTTCCTGATCAGCGGTATTACCCACCGTTTGCAAGGCACTTATCAACTTAAGAAGATGGGCGGGCTTTATCGAGAGCGTCCTTGGTTAGCCGTAGCGTTTTTTATCTCAGCGTTTTCACTGGCGGGCATTCCACCGCTGTCGGGATTCTTTGCCAAGTTTGTGCTGGTTCGCGCTGGCCTGGAGGCGGAGGCGTATGTTGTAACAGGTTTTGCGTTGGCAGTGGGGCTCATGACACTTTATTCCATGGTTAAAATTTGGAATGACGTGTTTTGGAAAGCGCTGCCAGAAGAAAATAAAGTGCCCGCTGCGCAAACCACCAGCGGAGATGATGGCCGATTACTAAAACCAAGCCTGTGGATGATGTACACCCCAGTTGCTGTGTTGGCCATGATGTCGTTATTAATCGGTGTTTTCGCAGAAGCCATCATGCAGGTAATGATGATTATCGGTGATCAGCTAATGTCGCCATCAGGCTACATTGAAGCTGTGCTGGGCGTCTCTGCTAGTGCTGAAGATGCGCTACTTGAGCGTGCGGAGGATGACCCATGACAGGAGCAATTTGGAACCTTCTGCTCGGGCTAGCCTGGGTGCTATTAAGTGGCGATTTTTCCGGACTTAATCTGCTAGTAGGGATGATCTTTGGCTATATCGCGTTGCTATTAATTGAGCCTCAAGTCGACGCGTTAAAAGGTTACCCCGCTCGTGTGCCACGAATTATTGGTTTTATTGGTTTTTTTATTAAGGAGCTGGTGCGGGCAAACCTGCGCGTCGCCTTCGATATATTGACCCCTCCCTGGCACATGAAACCTGGCGTTATTGCGCTACCTCTTGCTGCACGCACGGAAATGGAAATTACGATCGTCGCTAACCTGATTTCGCTGACGCCTGGCACGCTGAGCCTTGATGTCTCTGACGATCGCAAGGTGCTCTATATTCATGCGATGTTTCTGGATAATGAAGAAGAACTTCGAAATAACTTAAAAGAGATGGAGCACCGTGCATTGGAGCTATTTCGTTAATGGATACCGTTATTCTGATAAGCCAGATAATTATGGGGCTAGCGCTTGTACTGGCTTTCGTACGTGTCGTTCGTGGTCCTAGCTTACCTGATCGTGTTGTTGCGCTTGAATTGTTTTCCACTACGGTGGTGGGGCTAGTGGGTGTTTATGCGATTCAATCGGGGGTGGCGAGCTTTCTAGATGCGGCAATTGTGATCGCCCTGATGGGCTTTTTAGCCGCGATTGGGTTTGCACGCTATCTGGAACGTGGAGGGCCGCGAGATGATTGAATTTATCAAAGGTGCACTGTTGATAGCGGGGGCAAGCTTTATGCTGCTAGCGGCCATCGGCTTGTTACGGCTGCCAGACTTGCTGACCCGTATGCATGCCACCACTAAGGCTGCAGCGCTTGGGGTTATTTTAATCATGCTTGCCTCGGCCATGCACTTTGCCGAAGTTGGGGTGGTTGCGCGCTCGTTCGCGATTATTGTGTTTATTTTAATAACGGCACCGATTGCTGCCCATGTCATTGGTAGGGCAGGTTACTTTGTTGGTTCGCGCCTCTGGAGCGGTACTGTTAAGGATGAACTGAGGCCTAATTATGACCCGCTTACCCATGAGCTTAAAAGTGGCCTAGAAACCCATGAAAATGCCAAACGGCATCCCCGCGCCACAGACCCGGACTGACGGCAATTTGCCAACTTTCCCCATGCTGACACGTCTGCTCGAAAAGCCATCCTCACGGATGGCTTTTTTATTTTCAGCATCTTGAGTGAAGCATGGAGGACGGATTTGGTTAGCCCAGTCGATAGAAGTTTTATCTCAAAATATGTACGCTATATTATGTACAATAGTTATACTGTATAAGTTGTTGTGTCTATGTTTTTGGCGCGTGGCGCGTAAGTGTTTGGCAGCGAGGTGGAGTCTATGCAGCGTAAGCGTGATTTACCGCAAAAAGACTGTATTCAATGCCAGCGCCCTTTTACTTGGCGGAAAAAGTGGGCGCGCTGCTGGGATGAAGTGCGCCATTGTAGTGAACGTTGCCGTCGCGAAGCCAAGCAGTCCAACGCACTAAAGAGGCACGCACTAAAGAGGCAAATGCATGAGCAGCACGACTGATATTGTATGGCTTCAGGATAATTTGCGGATAGCTGATAATCCCTTGTTGCATTTTACTTCCCCTCCGGAGCAGTTGCTTTGTCTCTATGTGCTGGATCAGCGATGGCTTGAACGTTCGGTTACGGGCGATGCTTTCCCCAGGCTAGGACCTGCTCGACTACGCTTTTTATGGCAAAGTCTGATGGAGCTACGAGGTGAACTGCTGCAGCGCGGCAGCGATTTGCTAGTCCGCGTCGGTGACCCGGCCAGTATTGTGCTAGACACGGTTGCCATGCTCGGTGCAAGACAAGTGCGTGTGGCAGCGCATTCCGGATATGAAGAGTCCCAGCATATTGTGCGAGTCGCTGACCAGCTCCCACCGGCCTGTCAGCTATGTTGTTTTGATAGCGGTTATTTAATTGCCGAAAGCGAACTTCCTTTCGCATTGGACGAGTTGCCGCCCAGCTTTTCGGCATTTCGGCGACGTGTTGAAAAGCATTGTACGTTTTTAGCGCCCTTGTCAGCGCCAGTGACACTGCCGCCCTGGCCAGAACCTGCTCCCAGAGGGTTTCCTTCCCTTAACGTAGTATGCAGTGAGAGTGCCGGCTGGCAGCCCGATAAGCGCCAGGGCTTTGTGTTTGTTGGTGGGGAGGCGGCGGCACACGGCCGTTTTCAGCACTATCTCTGGCGGCAAAACGGCGCGGAGTCTTATAAGAAAACCCGTAATGGTTTACTAGGCGCTAATTTTTCTACACGTTTTTCGCCTTGGCTGGCGCGGGGCTGCTTATCTGCACGCCAAGTGTGCCAAGAAGTAAAAAAATGGGAATCTATTCACGGGAGCTGCGAATCAAGCTATTGGATTATTTTCGAATTAATGTGGCGAGATTACTTCCACCGAGCGGCTCAGCTGGAAGGTGCCGCATTATTTGGTAATAAGGAGTTACCGCCCGTTAGCAGTGCATTTGATGCGTGGCGCAATGCGACAACCGGCGTGCCGTTTGTAGATGCTGCCATGCTAGAACTGAAGGCTACCGGGTGGTTATCTAATCGGGCGCGTCAAAATGTTGCCAGTTTCTTAGTGAAAGATCTAAACGTCGATTGGCGCCTTGGTGCATCATGGTTTGAGCACTGTCTGATTGATTACGATGTGGCGAGTAACTGGGGCAACTGGCGTTACATTGCCGGCATTGGTCGTGATCCGCGCCAAAACCGCTACTTTAATGTGCTGAAGCAAGCAGGGCATTATGACCCGTATGGGCTTTACGTAGCCTATTGGCTGCCTGAGCTAGCGTCGTTGCCGTTAGGTGTGGAGCGGCACCAACCCTGGCGGGTAGCGCCTGCTAAGTTTGATACACCTTGCGTAGAGCCAGCCGAGTGGCAGCGTTGGCTAGTGACTACAACGGAACTTCAAGAAACAGATGAGTAACGTATCTCTCAAAACATAGACGATGGTCCCGAAAGATAGGCTAGGCAGTGCCGCTAGGGCTAGCATCTAGGCTGTTTCTAAGCCATTATCGGAGCACGCCAAGGATTGCCACGAGATTATTGTTATGTCTTTGAAAGTTAAAGGTCCACTGAGTCTTCGCCCCGCCTTGTATTTATCGTTCGCACTGGCAGCAGGCAGTGGGACATTGAGTACGAATGCCGTTGCTAATCAGCAATTGATGAGTGAAGTAGATGCACAAGCGGCAGAGCAAGTAAGCTATGCCAACTTTAATCAATGGTTGGCTGATTTTCGCCGCTATGCTGCCCAGCAGGGCATCAGTGAGGCTACCCTTGCCTCTGCCTTTGATGGGCTTCGTTATCGTGAACGGGTCATTGAGCTCGATCAGTATCAGCCAGAGTTTGTGCGTCCCATTTGGCAATACTTGGACACAGCGGTTTCCAGCACACGAATTAATAATGGTCTAGAGAAGCTTGCGGCTCACCGCGGTACCGCTCAGCAAATGCAGCAACGTTATGGAGTTCCTGCGGAAATCATCGTGGCTATTTGGGGTATCGAAAGTAACTACGGTAGCAATTTTGGTGATTTCTCGACGCTTGAGTCACTGGCAACACTTGCTTACGACGGCCGTCGGCGTGATTTCGCACGCAGCGAACTGTTAGCTGCGTTACGTATTATCGATCAAGGTGATATTGCCGCCGAGCAAATGAAAGGCTCCTGGGCGGGCGCCATGGGGCATACCCAGTTTATACCCAGCAGTTTTGAAGCATACGCAGTGGATGGCGACAATGATGGTCGTCGAGACATATGGGGTAGTATTCCGGATGTCATGGCTTCTACGGCTAACTATCTTGCCAGGGCAGGCTGGCAAGCCGGCCAACCCTGGGGTGTTGAAATAAATTTGCCTGACTCCTTCGATTATTCACAAACCCAACGTCGTAGCAGTGCTGAGTGGGCGGCACAAGGCGTTCGCTCATTGAAGGGTGAGCTGCCCGCGTTCGATAGCGCTGCGGTTATTGTGCCAGCAGGAGCAAACGGCCCTGCCTTTTTGGTAGGGCCTAATTTTCGGGCAATTTTGCGCTATAACAACGCAACTAGTTATGCGTTAGCCGTGTCTACCTTGGCGGATGCTATTGCTGGGCGCGACGGCATTGCCCAGTCTTGGCCCAGAGAGCAGGCGCCGTTGACGCGCGATGATGTGCGTACTCTGCAGCAACGCCTAAATAATGCTGGATATTCAGTGGGGACTGCAGACGGCATCATGGGGCCTAATACGCGCGAGGGGCTACGTGCCTTTCAGCGTGACCAAGGGCTCACACCTGATGGCTTTGCCACTCAGGCACTGTTAGAACGGCTGCGTTAATGTTGCGTTTCGATGAGTCTCTTTAGCGAGTTAAATGTCTCATGCTAGGTAAACTTCTCACTAAGGAAGGACGAAAGGTAATGAGGAAAACTTTTTTAGGTGTGCTGGCTACCGGTGTAATGGTCAGTGCGTTGTCAGTGAGCACAGCTATCCAGGCAGATGATAAGGTATTTGGCTGGGTTGAAAATGCATCCATTGAACCGTGGGGTATCGCTGTAAAAGCGAAGCTAGATAGCGGTGCGCTGACCTCTTCATTAGACGCGCGTGATATTGAGATGTTTGAGAAAGACGGTGAGGAGTGGGTTCGCTTCCGTCTGAAGCTCGAGGATCAGGAAAACGGTGAAACGTTTAGCGATCAGATTGAGCGCCCCCTCTACCGAGAGCTAGCGGTTCGTGGCGCAGGTGGTCGTGATGAGCGTCCCGTGGTGCTCATGGATGTTTGCATGGGCAATAAGGTGTACGAAGAGCAGTTTAGTCTGCGAGATCGAGAAGAGATGATTTATCCACTGCTCTTGGGGCGTCGCACAATTAGCCACTTAGGGTTATTAGATGTGCGCAGCACCTTTCTCCAAGACCCTGAATGTGGGGAAAATGCAGCTTATGTTCCCCACGATCCAGCCGATGAGCAGTCCTAAATACGCTGTTGTAAGCATAGCGCTCGAGTCACCCAACTTGCTGGCTTAAGCGGTGCTTAAAAAAGCCGCGATAATAGGGCGGTAACAGCAGTTTCTACCCGTAAAATGCGAGGGCCTAGGTGCATGCCCTCGCAGCCTGCCTCAAGTAGTTTTTCAACTTCCCACGGTATAAAACCGCCTTCCGGCCCAACGAACAGCAGTACATTACCGTCAATATTGCGTGGGCAGGCATTCGGCATGCCGGGGTGTGCCACCAGCCCGCGTCGATCTTTGAGTAGTTCGGGCAGCTGCTCTTCCAAAAAGGGCCGAAAGCCTTTGCACAGCGCCACATTAGGTAGCTGTGTGTCTCGCGCTTGTTCCAGGCCAAGTACTAAGTGGTGATGGATTTTTTCTGTGCGGAGTTCGGGAGACTGCCAGTAGCTTTTTTCCACCCGTTTACTGTGAAGCAGGGTAATATTTTTTACGCCAAGAGCCGTGACATGCTCTAAGGTACGTGCCAGCATTCTGGGGCGAGGAAGCGCCAATACTAAATGTACTGGCAAGGGTGGAGGGGGGAGCTCATTAAGATTTTCCAGTGTAAAGGTTGCCTGGGTCTCGTGTAGTTCAGTTAGCTGTGCTTTTCCCATCTTGCCGCCCTGTAGGCCGACGGTGTAATAATCCCCTACACACGCGCGGTGTACCTCGCGTAAATGGGTGATACGTCGTGTGTCGGTAAGGTAAGCATAAGCTCCCTTCACTTCGCTCGGATCAAGCAGAATAAGATTCATGATTGTCGTCTATTGGTCATAAGGAAGACACGCCTAACGGTACTATCCGTTAAGCTGGCTTGCATAGGCGCATGTTGCAGGCACAATAGCAGCAACGGCGACAAAGCCTCTACCGCCTTTAAGGAGATGCGCTGTGCGCGTAATTCGCAAATATGCCAACCGTAGGTTGTACGATACTCAACAAAGTCGTTATGTGACGCTTGAGGATCTGCGGCGTTTGATTATTGAAGAAGAACCCTTCCGCGTCGAGGATGCAAAAAGCGGTGAAGACCTGACGCGGACCATTTTGCTGTCGATCATTATCGAGCAAGAGCAGGCTGATAGTGAAGCCGAAGTTTTCTCAAATGACCTGCTGGCTCAACTGATCCGTGTGTACGATATGTCATCGCCTTTACCGCTAGCACGTTATTTAGAGCAGGGCACACAACTCATGCTGGAGCAGCAAAAGCGCATGCAAAGCCAGTGGCAACAAGCGATGCGCCATTCGCCTATGGAGTTCATGCGCGAGCTGGCAGAAGAGAATATGCGCTTTTGGCAAAAAACACTTAATCAGCCTAATCAAACAGACGATGACGATACGCCGGATAAAAGCTCCTGACGCCGCTGGTTGAGTCGTTGTGGCATAATATGCCGATTAACTTAGTTACGCTTTCAGCTAATCTCGGCTAGGCACTCCCGTTTGAGAAGGATGATGATGAACGTTTTAATGATAGGTGGCGGTGGTCGCGAGCATGCATTGGCGTGGAAACTAGCGCAGTCTAGTGACGTCGAGCAGGTGTTCGTAGCGCCAGGCAATGCAGGTACTGCCACTGAGCCAAAATTAACCAATGTAGCTATTGATGCAACAGATTTAGACGCGTTGGTGGCGTTTGCCCAGCGCGAGCAGGTTGCGCTAACAGTGGTAGGGCCAGAAGCGCCGTTAGTTGAAGGGGTCGTTGATCGCTTTCAGGCGGCTGGCCTGACAATTTTTGGGCCTTCACAACGCGCCGCACAGTTGGAAGGTTCTAAGTCATTCACCAAAGACTTTCTGGCGCGTCATCAGATCCCTTCTGCCGCGTATCAAACCTTTACAGCAGTAGAGCCAGCCTTGGCTTACTTAGCTCAGATGGGTGCGCCTATTGTCATCAAAGCTGACGGTTTGGCGGCGGGCAAGGGTGTCATTGTCGCAATGAGTGAAGCTGAGGCTGAAGCGGCGATTCGCGATATGCTAGAGGCGAATGCATTTGGTGACGCGGGTGCGCGTGTCGTTATCGAAGAGTTTCTGGAAGGCGAAGAAGCCAGCTTTATTGTCATGGTTGATGGTGAGAATGTGGTGCCGATGGCCACTAGCCAAGACCACAAGCGTGCTTATGACGGCGATACTGGTCCCAATACGGGCGGTATGGGAGCTTATTCTCCGGCACCGGTGGTAACCCCAGAGATCGACGAACGCATCATGGAGCAGGTTATACTTCCCACCGTGCGGGGCATGGCGGAAGAGGGAAATGCATATACAGGCTTTTTATATGCAGGCCTAATGATTGATGCAGAAGGCAACCCAAAAGTAATCGAATATAACTGCCGTTTTGGTGACCCTGAAACTCAGCCAATCATGATGCGGTTAACGTCAGATTTGGCCGCGCTTTGCTTGGCTGGCGCTAAGGGCGAGCTTGCCGATAAGCAGTGTGAGTGGGACGCTCGCGCAGCCGTGGGTGTTGTGATAGCGGCAGGTGGCTATCCCGGCAGTTACCGCAAGGGCGATGTCATTCATGGCTTGGAGCAGGCAGGTCAGGCGCAGTGCAAAGTATTCCATGCTGGTACCGCTCAGGCTGCTGATGGCAGTATCGTTACTGCAGGCGGGCGAGTGCTATGTGTCACCGCATTAGGCAACACAGTATCGGCTGCTCAACAGCAAGCATACCAGGGGGTTAAAGCGATTCACTGGGAGGGAGCTGAGTTCCGCCGTGACATCGCATTCCGTGCTATCGCCCGAGAAAAATAGCGATCAGCGATAGTCTCGCCGGAGCTAAACCACCACTGACAAGGAGCTAGGCATGGAGCGTGTCACGCTAGATTTCCCCACGGCAGCGATTATTCATCGGCATCCTTTAACGGTGCGCGTAACGGATATGAATTACGGTCGTCACCTGGGGCATGACGCTTTAGTATCGCTGCTGCATGAGGCTCGCGTGCATGCGTTCGCTGCGTTAGGTTTTCCTGAGTGGGATATAAAAGGCTACCCGAGTGTTGTTGCTGATCTAGCGGTTCAGTACCAGAGCGAGGCACGCTGGCCGGATGCTTTGGTAATTGAGACCGCTGTCCCCGAGCCACAAGGCAAAGCGTTGACGGTCTATCAGCGTATTTGCCAGACAACGACCAATAAGGTGGTGGCAACGGCTCGGGTTAACCAGCTTCTTTTAGACCTTTCTTCTGGGCGGCCTGTCAAAGTGCCTGATGACGTTGCGCAGGCAATTGCTCGCGTGACTGCTCAGGAGAGAGGTGCTTAATGTCCCGGGAATATCCAATCATTGCCATCACGGGGTCTTCAGGCGCGGGTACTACCACCGTGCGTCGCAGCTTTGAGCGCATGTTCCTGCGTGAAGATGTGCACGCCGCCATGGTGGACGGTGATGCCTTCCATCGCTACACCCGCGATGATCTCCAGCGGATTTTTCGTGACGAGCCGGAGCGCAAAGATGAGCTTTCTCACTTCGCAGTAGAAGCTAATCTGCTTGATCGGCTTGAAGGACTGTTTGTTGAGTACGGTGAGCATGGAACGGGTACGTTCCGTCACTACATTCATGCAGAAGATAAGCAAAAAATTGAGGCAGGTTATCGAGTAGGGACGTTCACCGAGTGGCAGTCACTGCCTTGTGGTACTGATCTGCTCTTTTACGAAGGGCTGCATGGCGGCTTGGTGACGCAAGAGTATGATATTGCTCGCCACGTAGATTTGTTAGTTGGTGTTGCGCCGACCATGAATCTTGAATGGATTCAAAAAATTGATCGTGATACCAAGCTGCGCGGCTATTCCCAGGAAGCCGTCATCGATACCATATTAGGGCGCATGGATGATTACGTGCGCTACATTCAGCCGCAGTTTTCCCGTACCCATATTAATTTCCAACGTGTGCCCACTGTCGATACGTCGAACCCCTTTGAGGTTCAGGATATTCCGACCGATGCAGAATCGTTTGTGGTGATTCGCTTTAGAGATCCCTCAACGGTGGATTTTCCTTGGTTGTTGGCGATGATCAAAGATTCATTTATGACACGCCCGCACACGTTAGTAGTGCCTGGGGCGCGAATGTCGTTAGCGATGGAGCTGATTTTAGCGCCGTTGGTCCGCCATTTGCTTTCTCAGCGCCGTTTTCGTTAGGCCGTTTTTGCTGTTAGTACGTTTTCGCCACTTACAAATATGAAGGAGGCTGTATGGATTGCCTGTTTTGCAAAATAATAAACCGCGAAATTCCCGCAGATATTGTGTTTGAAGACGAGCATGTATTAGCGTTTAACGACATTAATCCTCAAGCACCAACGCATCAGCTGATTATTCCTAAGAAGCATATTGCTACGCTAAACGATATTGCCCCTGAGGACTTAGCCCTAGTTGGGCGTTTGCAGCACACTGCCGCACAGCTGGCCAAGCAACAAGGCTTCGCGGAAGATGGATATCGTGTGGTGATGAATTGTAATGAAATGGGTGGTCAGACGGTTTACCACATCCATATGCATTTATTGGGAGGTCGGCAGTTTACTTGGCCGGCAGGCTGATAGCGGGTTCTATTTATTTTATAGCCCAACAAAAGCAAAAGCCCCCTGTGCGTTTTTAGCGTACAAGGGGCTTTTTACGTATCAGCGGTATGGCAGCAAATCGTTAGGCGTCGATGCGCTTATACTTCATTCGCTTCGGTGTGTCGTTACCCACGCGCTTCTTGTGGTCTTCTTCATATTCGGTGTAATTACCATCGAAGAAGACGACTTCTGAATCGCCTTCAAAGGCGAGAATGTGCGTGGCGATACGGTCTAGGAACCAGCGATCGTGAGAGATCACCATCGCGCAGCCTGGGAAGGCCAGCAGCGCTTCTTCCAGGGCGCGCAGAGTCTCGATGTCTAGATCGTTTGAAGGTTCGTCTAACAGTAGTACGTTTGCGCCTTGTTTCAGCGTTTGGGCAAGCTGAAGACGACCGCGCTCACCGCCAGAAAGCTCATCTAGACGCTTCTGCTGATCGTTGCCCTTAAAGTTAAAGCGGCCAACGTAGGCGCGTGAAGAAACTTCGTAGCCGTTAATGTTTAGAATATCTTGCCCATCAGAGACGGCTTCCCAAACCGTTTGCTTGTCGTCTAGCGCGTCGCGCAACTGCTCTACGTAGGCAATATCGACAGTCTCACCAATCACTACTTCGCCAGCGTCTGGCTGTTCTTGGCCGGTGACTAGCTTGAACAGTGTCGATTTACCGGCACCGTTACCACCTACAATCCCGACAATCGCCCCTTGTGGGATGGTAAAGGAGAGGTCTTGGTAGAGCAGTTTGTCATCAAACCGCTTGGTCACGTTATGAAACTCGATGACCTTATCACCCAGGCGCGGGCCAGGCGGAATATAAATCTCATTTGTTTCATTACGCTTTTGGAAGTCGCCAGACTGCATCTCTTCAAAGCGATTAAGGCGCGCTTTGCTCTTCGCTTGGCGTCCTTTTGTGTTGCTGCGAACCCACTCAAGCTCTTGCTTGATAGCTTTCTGGCGTGATACTTCCTGTTTGGCTTCCTGGTTTAGGCGCTGCTCTTTCTGCTCCAGCCACTGGGAGTAGTTGCCTTCAAAAGGAATGCCCTGGCCGCGGTCAAGTTCTAAAATCCATCCGGCAACGTTGTCCAGGAAGTAACGGTCGTGAGTAATGGCCACGACAGTGCCGTTATAGTCGTGCAAGAAGCGCTCTAGCCAGGCCACGGATTCAGCATCTAAGTGGTTGGTAGGCTCGTCGAGCAAGAGCATATCAGGACTTGAAAGCAGCAAGCGGCACAGCGCTACGCGGCGACGCTCGCCCCCAGAAAGGTTGCCCACTTTGGCATCCCAAGGCGGCAGGCGCAGCGCTTCAGCAGCAACTTCCAGCTTACGCTCAAGGTTATGTGCGTCGGCAGCTTCAATAATATTTTCAAGGCGTGCCTGTTCGCTTGCTAGGGCATCAAAATCTGCATCAGGTTCGGCATAGGCGGCATACACCGCATCCAGTTTTTCCTGAGCTTCTTTAATGGCGCCTAACGCCTCTTCTACCGTTTCGCGAACATTCTTTTCGTCATCAAGCTGTGGCTCCTGAGGCAGGTAGCCCACATTAATACCAGGCATCGGACGAGCTTCACCTTCAAACTCTTTATCGACACCGGCCATAATGCGTAGCAGTGTGGATTTACCGGAACCGTTTAAACCGAGCACGCCAATTTTGGCGCCAGGGAAGAACGATAGCGAAATATCCTTGAGAATTTGCTTTTTGGGTGGCACAACTTTGCCAACCCGGTTCATGGTGAATACGTATTGCGCCATGGAGATCCGTTAGGTTGTTGGAGAAAAGAGTCGCAGCTGTGTGCTGGCATAGGGCTAAGATGATAGTGCTCAGCGCAGGTAAAGGCCAGACGCGTAGAAGATAAGTCTTGTATATGCGTTGATCAGCAGCTTAGTAAAGGCTTGGGGTGCAACCATTACAGTGAGTAACTAGATGTCGTAACTAAGCTGCCAATCAATGAAAGCGGTTGGACGATTAGGTTATTCCTCTTCATCCCAATCATCTTCAATAGCGCGCTGCAAACGGCGCTCCTCAAGCCATGCTTCGACTTGGCGTCGGGCACGAAGCGTATCTGCTTTGCTGGGTTTGCTTTTGCCGTAGTGGTCATCGTTAACAGCGTCTAAGTTATCGAACTCATCGGCATCGATTGCATCACTGGCATAAGATTCACGATTTAAGGGGTCACGGCTCATAGTATGCCCTCCAACCCAAGCCGGCGCACCGGCATCACAACGGCTTCTTCTTTCAATCGATAGATGAAACAAGAAGCGCCTGGCGCTTTTATGCGCTTAGCCGCTATATACCGCCACTTAGGTTGAAGTTCAAGCCCCCGAGGCTATTTTATTTTATTCTGCCAGTTCTTGGCGCTTTTGAATGGCTGCCAATGCTTGCTGTGCTTCGACGCGTTCAGTCACATCTTTTTGTACGCCGATGTAGTACATCAAGTTATCAGCTTCGTCATAAACGGGAGTGATAGAGAGCTCATTCCAGAACATGGTGCCGTCTTTGCGGTAATTGCGCAGCACTTCACGAGAAGGGCGACCCTCTTTCAGCGCTTCCCGGATAGCGACCAGTGCGTCTTGGTCACGGTCTTCATTTTGTAAAAAACGGCAGTCGCGATAAAGAATTTCATCTGCACTGTAGCCAGTGAGGCGTTCGAAGCCTTGATTGACGTAGATAAGGATATTTTCGTCGCCTTCTTGTTCTGCAACGACGATGCCATCCTCGGAAGCGTCAACAAGACGTTCAAGTAACTCAGGGCTGATCAAAGGAGATCGTTTCATCAATGGGTTCCTGTTGCTGCTCTCGTTCTTGCGAAGCTATGCGCTGTCCATCAACGCGGAGCTAAGCGGCATTTCATACTGCTTAATAAAGGTAGAATAGCAAAAACCCAGCTAATCACCGCTAATTACCTATCATCATGGCGAGCGTTGCGATGCATTGCAATCGACAGTGCTATCCAGATAGAGGTCGTTACTGTTACCCGCCAGTACTGATAGCAATGGGAGCATCTAAAGCGTCGCGTTCCCTTGGCAGTTGCTAATGTAAGGTGACAGAATGAAAAACAGGGATGCCACTCTAAAACGTTTAGGAACCTTCGTATGTCACGCATTCAAATACGTTACTGCACGCAGTGTCAGTGGTTGCTGCGTAGTGCTTGGTATGCCCAAGAGCTGCTTTCAACCTTTGGCGAAAGTCTTGCAGAGGTTGCGTTGTCTCCCTCTCATGGTGGCACCTTTGAGATATGGTGTGACGAAGCGCTGCTATGGGAAAGGAAGCGCGATGGTGGCTTTCCAGATATTAAGCTTCTAAAGCAGCGCGTACGGGATAAGATCGAGCCAGCTCGGGATTTGGGGCATATCGACCGATGAACCAGGATCGTCAAGCCATACTGTATGGCCTTGGAGCAGTAGCGCTATGGTCGACCGTTGCTACGGCTTTTAAGGTCGCTCTTACCTGGATGAGCCCGTTAGAGTTGATGTGGCTCGCGGCCCTTGTATCTTGGGCATTCATGCTGGTGTTGGTCGTGAAGCAAGGGCATTTAACAGAAGCCCTCCGCCATGGCTGGCGAACTGCTGCATGGGCTGGGCTGATGAATCCTGTTGCCTACTATCTAGTGTTGTTTGCCGCATATGACAGGCTGCCTGGGCAAGAGGCCATGGCGCTCAACTATACCTGGGCGCTGGCAATGGCGCTTCTGGCGGTACCGATCCTTGGGCAACGGCTCACGCGTGTGGACATGGTCGCGGGGCTTATTGCCTACGCAGGCGTGTGGGTGATAGCAACTCGCGGTAATGTTTTCAATGTTGATTTTGCAGATCCTCTTGGGGTTGTGCTTGCGCTTGTGTCGACGCTGTTATGGGCGCTCTACTGGTTGCTCAACGCGCGGGATGAAAGAGCGCCCTTGGTCGCGCAATGGCAGAACTTTAGTGTCGGTTTGCCTGTTTTAACGCTGCTATTAATGGTGGGTCCCGGGTTCAGTTGGCATGGCTGGCAAGCATTAGGCGCGGGTGTCTATGTGGGGCTTTTCGAAATGGGGGTCGCTTTTATTCTTTGGCAAATGGCAGTTCGCAAGGTTTCGCGGACGGCCAAGGTATCTAATCTGATATTTCTTTCGCCGCCTATTTCGTTGTTGCTGCTCTACCTGGTTGTCAATGAGCCATTATTGGTATCCACGTTAATTGGGTTGTTATTGATCCTTTCAGGACTAGCGATACAGCAGCTGCAGTCCTCAAAAACCTAGCTTTAGAATCCAGAATGTTAAATCAAGTTAAAAAATATGCTTTGTAATGTTTTTTTAGGATTTTTATTGTAAAATTTTGTGACTCTTGGGTTCGTGGCATCAGCTTAACAGCTAATGCTATTAAATTAAGCTAAGTAAATGCGCTAATTCATGTCACTGAGTCGTATCAATACTCATTAGTATGAGGTATTGATCAGAGGGCGAAGCAAGAGAGTCAAGGGTGCCCCAGGGTGGGTGGCGTTTAGCAGCTATTTCTTCAGCAGCGTAAATATTCATTAGGGATCTATGGCGATGAAAGACGGTATTAAAACGACACTAAAAACTTTGTTTTTACAGCGCGCTATTCGACCGTTGACGGTTACTACTCTGGCTTGTCTTCCTCTCTCTGCTTTGGCTCAGTCGTTACCAACGACGCTTTACGCGCCAGGTACTACCGACCTATCGAGCACTATTCAGCAGGCGATCGTGACCAATCCTCAGGTAAATGCATCCTGGGCCAATTTTAGTGCCTCAGGAAGCGATATCCGGGTTGCGCAAGGCGGCTATTTGCCCACGATTGATGTTAGCGCGGGTATCGGTAGGCAAGATCAGCAAAATGATGGGCGCGGTAGCTACGATAGTGATTTTGCTGAATTGACGTTAACCCAGATGGTTTTTGATGGCTTTGCAACGCGCAGCGAGGTTGAGCGCTTGGATCGTGCGCGGCTGGTCGCCTATTTCGAACTTTTGGGTGCCAGTGAAGAAGTGGCGCTTGAGGCTTTCCGTAGTTATCTCGATGTTTTGCGCTACCGTGAACTGGTGCGCTTAGCGCAGGATAACTATCGTGAACACCAGCGTGTATTTGCACAGATCGAAGAGCGAGCGCTATCAGGTGCCGGGCGAGGTGTTGACCTTGAGCAGATTAGTGGCCGTTTAGCCTTAGCCGAGTCAAATCTGATGTCGGAAGCGTCAAATCTTCATGATGTGACGGCACGCTTCCAGCGAATTGTTGGTGAGCTACCGGCACAAAATATGGCGCCCGCACCGTCGCTGGCGACAGAACTGCCCGCGGACGTAAGCCAAGCCATTGAGCTAGCATTTCAGGGTAACCCTGAGTTCCACGCGGCGATTGAAAATATTGCTGTACAACGCGCCGAGCGAGAGGGTGCCCGTGCTGCCTTTATGCCTCGTCTAGATATTCAAGGACGCACCGGCACTAACAACCAAGATGATGCCATTGATGGCCGTCGTGATGAACACAGTATTCAGCTCGTCGCGAGCATGAACCTTTATCGCGGTGGTTCTGACTATGCGGCCTTCAATGCGGCAACCACACGAATTGAAGAAGCCAATAGTTTACGCGAAACAGCATGCACCAATGTTAGACAAACGACGCAAATCGCTTATAACGACACGCAGCGTCTCAACGAACAGCTGAATTATTTGAACGAACATCGGCAGTCAATTGACCGTGTGCGTGGTGCTTATCAGCAGCAGTTTGATATTGGCCAGCGCACGCTCTTAGACGTTCTGGATAGTGAGAATGAGTATTTTGAAGCAAGTCGTGCCTATGCAAACGCGCAGTTTGACTTAACGCTGGCGCAGGCACGAACGCTGGCGGCGATGGGGCAACTGATGCAAACCTTGCAAGTAGCCCGTGATGATATTCCTAGCCTTGATGAGCTTGGCTACGAAGACTCTGCGTCGCGTGTAGAAATGGCGTGCGCAATTGATGGGCCACGTGGATTTACGCTAGAAGATTTTACCAGTGGTATTTAATAACTGATGAGTGGCGGCCTTTGGGCCGCCGCAAATTAGGCAAGCCTGCTGGTCAAGGTTCAGCGAATGATTTTTTCGACGAATTCATTAGGATGATGAGGTTTCAGTGACACAACGTAAGCTGGAAGTATCTCGGACTGACCGCAGTAGTGATCAGGAAGAACACGATGAGTTACTGGAGTGTTTAAAGACAGTTGCTTCATATTATCAGCACGAAGTGTCATCAGAGGCCTTAAAAGCGGGCCTGCCTTTAGAGCAGGGGAAATTGATTCCTTCTGTCTTCGGGCGGGCAGCCTCACGAGCCGGGCTTACTGCGCATATTGTGAAAAGTAAACTCTCGGGGCTAAATCCTGCGCTGTTTCCAGCAATTTTACTACTCGAGCCAGGCCGTGCTTGCGTGTTACTGGGGCTGGATCTCAAACAACAAAAAGCAAAAGTGATTTTTCCTGAGCTGTCAGAAGCCGACACGGAAATATCGCTAGAGGAGCTTCACGCCGGTTACAGCGGAGAAGCTATCTATATACGGCCCAAGTTTAGAGTTGATAATACCTCCGAACCTAGTGTTAAGAAGCGTCGTGATCAGCACTGGTTTTGGGGCGTTATTCGTGAAAACCGTCGTCTTTATCGCGACATTGTTTTAGGTTCAGTAGCGATCAACTTGTTCGCACTGGCGATGCCACTGTTTGTGTTGAACGTTTATGACCGTGTCGTACCCAATCAAGCCACTGAAACGCTTTGGGTGCTGGCAATTGGTATTTTTGTCGTCCTGTGCTTTGACTTAGCGTTACGTTTAATGCGTAGTAGCTTTGTTGATTTAGCGGCCAGCCGGGCAGACGTAAAACTTTCATCGTCTATTATGGCGAAAACGTTAGGGTTGCGTTTAGAGGAGCGGCCAGTATCAACAGGCTCTTTTACCTCAACGCTTCAATCGTTTGAGTCGATACGGGCGTTTATTGGCTCTGCAACCATTCTTGGCATCGTGGATTTGCCCTTTGTCATACTTTTTGCGGCCATCATTGCATTGATCAATCCCTGGCTGGTGTTGCCAGTGCTCGTTGGTATCGTTTTTGTGCTTTTATATGCCCTTGCTGCACAAGGGAAGCTGCATGAGCTGTCACAAACGACTTGGGAGGTGGGCGCTCAGCGTAACGCCTTATTGGTAGAGTCTGTTTCCCAACTAGAAAACGTCAAGGCATTGCGAGCGGAAAGCCGTATTCAACGCCATTGGGAAAAAGCATCTGCCTTTTTATCGAGAACTGGTGCTCAGCTCAAAATGGTGAGTTCGTCAGTCTCAAGTGTTGCTCAGTGGGCTCAGCATAGCGTAGCTGTATGCGTCATTATCATCGGTGTCTATCAAATTATTGAAGGTAACTTGACCCAGGGCGGTTTAATTGCTGCCTACATGCTTTCTTCTCGCGCAATGGCGCCCGTTAGCCAGGCGGCTGCTCTACTGGCTCAATACCACCAGTCCTCAACGGCCCTGGAGTCGTTAAATGATGTAATGGCCAAGAATGTAGAGCGCCATGAAGGTAAAGCCTACGTAGAGAAGCCCAATTTTACCGGCAGCATTCGCTTAGAGAAGGTTACCTTGCGCTACCCCGACGAAGAAAGAGAGGCACTGCGTGATGTCTCGCTTTCCATCAAAGCCGGTGAAAAGGTGGCGTTACTCGGCCGTATTGGTTGCGGAAAGTCATCGCTGAACAAGCTTGTGCTTGGTTTTTATCGGCCTACGTCTGGTGCGGTATTGGTAGATGGCGTGGATATTCGTCAGCTAGACCCTCTTCAGCTGCGTCGTCATATTGGCTATGTGCCCCAGGATGTCAGCCTGTTTGCTGGGACACTGCGGGATAATATTGTCGCGGGTGGTGGAAACGACCGTGTTGATGACGAGGCGTTGCTCCGGGCAATCAAAATTGCTGGCCTTGATTCACTGGTTAATAGCCACCCCAGAGGCGTTGACCTTGAGGTGGGGGAGCGAGGTCAGGCACTTTCAGGCGGGCAAAAACAAGCGGTGGCTATCGCCAGAGCCGTGGTGCAAGACCCACCAATATTGCTGCTTGATGAGCCAACGAGCTCAATGGATAACGCCAGTGAGGAAGCATTTAAAGCGAATCTAACCAATGTTGCACCAGGGAAAACCATCCTGGTGGTTACTCACCGAACATCGCTGTTATCTCTCGTTGATCGCATCATTGTGATGGATGCTGGAAAAGTGGTGGCGGATGGTCCTCGCGACACCGTAGTGGAGGCATTGCGCAAAGGCCAGATCGGGAGGGCGTCATAATGGCGAAAAAAACCACCTCCACGGGGGAGCAAAAAGGCTTTGAGGCGATTGGTCGTTTCTCTGAGAAAGGGAAGAAGCCGTTTCGCCCTTTTATGGATCGACTCTTTGCTCGGCGTATCACTGCCGCACATCTTAATCGTGATTGGGCAAGTGACACCGACTGGGCGCGTATGCAGCAAGAGCCCATTCGTGCTCGGCTGTTTCTCTACACTGTTTTAGTGGCCATCATTGCGCTGATAGTTTGGGCATCGTTTGCCGCTATCGATGAAGTGACTCGTGGTGCAGGGCGCGTCATCCCGGCCAGCCAGTTACAGCGCATTCAGTCATTTGACGGGGGTGCGATAGAACAAATCATGGTGCGAGAAGGGCAGATGGTCAGCGCTGGCGACGTGTTAATGCAGGTTGACCCAACGCGATTCGTTTCTGACTTTCGAGAGAACCGTGCTCAGCGTTTTGCACTTGAAGCCCGTGCAGAGCGGCTGCGGGCGTTAGCTACGGGAACTACTTTTGATCCTTCTGAAGAGTTGCGTCAAGAAGTGCCCGATATCGTAATGCAGGAACGCGAAGTATACGAAAGTCGCCGCGAGGAGTTGCGTGAGCAGGAGAATGTGCTCAACGATCGCATTCGGCAGCGCCAGGAAGAGCTTCGGGAAGCGCAGGCTCGTCGTGATACTGCCCAGCGCGAAGCAAATATGGCTGGGCAAGAGCTTAACTTAACACGCCCGTTACTTGCTTCTGGTGCTGTTTCTGAAGTTGAGGTATTGCGCTTGCAGCGTGAAGTATCACGCGCTACAGGTGAGCGTAACCAAGCTGCTGCCGCTGTTTCCCGCCTGGAAGCTGGCGTGGAAGAAGCCGAGGGGCAGCTACTAGAGTTAGGTGCCGAACGCAGGAGTGAGTGGCGAAATGAACTTGCTCAGACGTTAGGAGACTTAAATGCGCTTCAGCAGTCAGGTACGGGGCTGCAGGATAGGGTACGACTTACCGAAATACGCTCACCTGTCGATGGGGTGATTCAGCGCCTTCACGTTAATACGATTGGCGGAGTGCTGCAGCCAGGTCAGGAAGTGGTGGATATCGTGCCCAGCGATGACCAGCTGTTAGTTGAAGCGCGCATTGCGCCCCAAGATATTGCGTTTCTCCATCCCGGTCAGCCTGCGACGATTAAGCTCACTGCCTATGACTATGCCATTTATGGTGGCTTGCAGGCTGAGCTTGATCACATCAGCGCAGATACAATTACCGATGATGAGGGCAATACATTCTATTTAGTCCGTGTTCGTAGCTTGCAAGATGAAAGTATTTCCGATCAGCTTCAAGTTATCCCAGGGATGACGGCACAGGTAGATATTGTGACAGGCAAAAGGACGGTTATGCAGTTCTTACTAAAACCTGTTTTGAGGGCATGGCGAGATTCCATGGGGGAGCGCTAATGAAACATTGGTTTGTAACAAAGGATGGTAACCTCAAGGCACGTTGGGAAAGTGCTTTTCCTGAGAGCGCAGCTACCACGCCAAATACAGTATTGGATCAGGTGCAGCCAGGTGACGTGGTATGGCTAACAACCATGATCGAAAACTGGGATGGGTTGATCCCGGCGCTAACCGCAAGAAAGGCAATTGTCGTGCTGCTTAGCTATGCTCCTAATGATCGCGAGGCATTAAAGGCACTTGATCTTGGTGCGCGCGGATACGTGCATACACTGGCGGCACCCGATGTACTTAATCAAGTGGCCCTGGTGGTGAGCAATCAAGGCGTGTGGGTAGGCCAAGAACTGCTTGCGAAGGTGATGGGCGGTACATTTATGGCCCTGAAGAATCGTCAGAGCGGTGAAGGCCACCAGCACAGTGAATATTTGAACCTACTCACGGAGCGCGAGCGGGGCGTGGCGCTAGCTGTTGCCAGGGGAGCAACCAACAAAGAAGTTGCCCGCCAGTTAGACATTACTGAACGCACGGTAAAAGCTCATCTAAGCGCGATATTTAAGAAGCTATCTGTCCGTGATCGCCTGCAGTTAATATTAAAGTTAGCCCCCGTTGCTGAGCGCTTTTCATAACGGTTCTAATTGGTGTGCCTGAATGTGAGCGGCGTATCGCAAGGTATTAATGCGAAAAATATAGAGAGAGCAGCGGTTTGCTACTTTGCACCGATAAAGCGCGGACAGCTGAAATGCAGATGGCAACTGCTGGCGATACAGTAAAAAAAGCTACCCAGCTACATTCATGGCGTGGGTGGATTGCTTTGCTGATGCTTTGTGTCATGGTCAGCAAGCTAACGCCAGTGGTTGCCCAGCCGCATCCAGAAGCAGGCGAGTGCTATTATCTGCAGCGTAATAGGCCTCTTGGTGTGCTGGAGAGTGAGTCGAGCCATGCTGAGAGTTTGGGGAGTGTTCGCTTCTTTGTTGAAGCCGCTGAACAGAGAGCGCTGCTGGGTGGCACAAGGCTTGATGACTTGAAAATGCAGCTTGAAGCTGCCGATGTGCTCTATCGTGACGTGCTTGGCCTAACGCCACCTTTACTTATGCCACGCTATCAGCGTGCTAACTTTATGATGGTGATATTACGTGCTGACCAAACGCGTGGTGGGAAAGCCTATGATGAAGTGGTTCGCAGTCCTGTTGTGACCGATTGCCATATTCGTATGGCGCTAGGTGGACAAGTCAATGCTGCCAAAAACTTAACACCTGCACATGAGTTGTTTCATCTGTATCAAAATGCACACATGATGTTTAAGCAAGGTTGGGTGCATGAAGGATTGGCTCGCTGGTCGGAATCACTATTGAGAGGTGGGGCACCGGTAGGGTACCTCTTGCCTGCTAATGCCGAAGCGCTGGACGTGGTGATGCAAGATAGTTACGGCGCAGCAACCTTTTGGCAACGACTGTTTTATTTACTTGATCCCCAAGGCGATAGTGCCATCCCAGAAGCGCTGCGAGAGATGCGTTATCACGATGGCAGCCAAGTAGTGGCAGTGAGTAAGTATCATGGCAGTGCTTTTCTACCGTTACTTTTCTCTTCGCTAAATGAGGCTGGGGCAAGACTATCCCATCAAGAGCAATGGCCAGTGTATGGTTGGGCAGAGGCAGAACAGCATAATCTGCGACACAATAGAGCCGTTTTGTCCGCCGTGCACCATGCCGTTTCCACATATATGCCGACAGCCGATCAGCCGGACGAATTACGTACATTCATGCAGCTTATTGAACCCATGGTTGATTGATGAGTAGCCAGGCCACTAATAGTAAGAGAGACAGGATTAAAGGGGATCAAGTTCTCGATCTAATGGCTGCGTTAGTTCGTGCGGTGCTGTGGCCGTTCCGTTGGCGCGTGCTGGCTATCTTACTAATCCAAATCGTAAGTCAGGTCTTGCTGTTGGCAAGCCTAGTGCTACCCTGGCAACTGCTTCAAGTGTTGATTACTGGGCATAGCCGTATTGATGGTTGGGTCCCCGGGGGGGATGACCACGCTAATAGAATAGCGATATTAATCGTATTGACCGTCCTCTGCTTTTGCACCTATGCCATCTTTCAATGGCTAGTCAAAAAAGCCATTGCTTATCTTTCAGTTCTCATTCTAGCGGAGTTGAATAAAACTCGGTTAGTTGCCAACCACCGATTACTTGGCCAGCGCGTATTAAGCATTGTGATAGGTGCCTTATCATCGACGGTGATTGCACTGCTTTTCTGTCTTTTGATCGCTCTTCTACACCCTCTACTAGCTCTGTTAGCAGTTGCCTGCGTATTGGGGCTAGTACTGATCGTTGGCTTTTACTACCGCTTTGAACGGGTGCAGAAAATTCAGAATATATTGCAAGGCAATGTGCTGACCGTTATCAATATCAGCTTTGCGTTGGGATTTTTCATTATTGTCCTGGACTATCTCAATGGGACGATGCGTCCACTCTTGACACTGTTCATATTGCTGCTGGGAATGCGCCAACTCATGGCAGCCAGTGTTAATGGACTAGTCAACTTTTTGAGCATCATCAAATATTTTCAGCAGATTAATATGCTGCTTTTGCCTCGCTCACAGCAGATCTCTCTCTTTTCAACCACAAATTTTGTACAACGTTTTGAGCAAGCAGCCCTTCAGCAGTGGCTATTGCCATGGTTGACTGAGTCTAATTACTGCCACCGCGATCCTGAGATTTTGCAGTGTCGCCTGCTTTCTGGGCGAGCCATCGCACACGTATTAGTTGGTGATGTCGATAGCAATGACTCCCCGCGCTATAGGTTGCTGAAGTGCTATGTCTCGGCAAGAGAGAACGAAGCACTTCATGAAATTTCGCTACTGAGTGAAGTAGGTGGGTATTGTTATGGAAGCATCCCTAGCGTGCCTGTTTTGCGCGCCAGTGGGCGTTTGCCTTGGTGCTCATACTTGTTGCTGGAAGTAGGCGGTAATCCACCTCAGTGGAAGAACTCTGAAGAGCGTAAGCCTTGGATGAATGAGCTGCGTCAAAGCCTGCGGCACGTCCCTTTACCGGACAAGATCAGCACCCAATACACTGCAACGTTTGCCTCACTACCTGAGCGCATGAGAAATATTGAGGCGTCGCACTTTGCCTATCTAACGCAAGAAGACAAACAGACTTTTCAAGTTGAGCGTTTCATGCAGTTATGGCCGCTTATGATCGTTGAAATAGAAAGGCTCCCCAAATGCTTAACGGTGCAAAATGCAAGTAGCGCACGCATGGCAACCGTAGGCAATCATATGCTTCTGCTGGACTGGCATGGTTGGGTGTATGACACGCTGGGGTCTTACTGGCCGCTATCAGCAAAGCTAAATGCGGAAGTGCTGGAGTTACTTAGCAGTGAGTGGAGAAACCTTGAGAGTCAGCAAAGTTGGTCTGGATTTACCTCACTAACTAGGGCTGCGAACTGCGTTGCGCTAGCAGCACGTGCGCACGAATTCTGCCAACGTTGCCGTCTCAACAATGATTCAAGCGCACTCAATATGATGTCCGGGCTTATAAAAGCCTATGAGTCCATAGGGCTGGTTGATGAACAAAAAGCCAAACTGGAACGCACCATTTAGTATTGAAAACGGTATTAAAAAATCAGCGTAGTTTTCAGTATATCCGTCAGCCCCTCCTATCACTGTGCTAGTACTGTCCACCGGTACAATATGAATTCGCCGCCATCAAGGCTAGTCTTGCCGCAAAATGCCGTTAATGAATGTTTACTTTCATTGATTTTTACAAAGACGGCAAATCCTTTAATGAAACGGCGGGTGGGATACAGCACATGGCAACAGTTATCGCGATTTCAGGTCAGGCTTGGGCACGTGATGAAGATGGCAACCTGCGTGAGCTTCGTATTGGCGATGTTCTTCAGGAAGGTGAAACGATTATCACGTCTGCAGATGGTCGTGTAGATCTAGACTTTGCCGACGGAACAGGCGTTAACGTTATTGAAGGCGGCCAAGAAGTTGCTGTCACTCCAGAGCTTGATCTTGACGCGATTGTTGCCACCGATGCCAGTGCTTCAGATGATGATTTAGACGCGCTGCTCGCCGCTCTGGATGATGAAGATGGTGACCTGCTCGAACTGTTAGATGCCACTGCAGCCGGTGGTGCTGCCGGCGGTGGTGGTGGCGGTAGCAGCTTTGTACGCCTTGCCCGTATCGCCGAAGAAACCGACCCACTTAGTTTTAGCACTGAAGGAAGCGGCCTTGAAAGGGCCGAGTTCGTCGAGCTTGATGATACCGACGCAGACGCAGACGCAGACGCAGACGCAGACGCAGATGCCGACGCCGACGCCGACGCGGATGCAGATGCTGACGCTGATGCCGATGCAGACGCCGATGCGGATGCGGATGCGGACGCAGATGCAGATGCCGACGCCGACGCCGACGCTGATGCAGATGCCGACGCTGATGCCGATGCTGACGCAGATGCTGACGCAGATGCGGATGCCGACGCCGATGCGGACGCTGATGCCGATGCAGATGCAGATGCAGATGCAGATGCCGATGCAGATGCAGATGCCGATGCAGATGCAGATGCAGATGCTGATGCTGATGCCGACGCCGACGCCGACGCCGACGCCGACGCCGACGCCGACGCCGACGCCGACGCCGACGCCGACGCCGACGCCGACGCCGACGCCGACGCCGACGCCGACGCTGATGCCGACGCTGATGCCGATGCCGATGCCGATGCCGATGCCGATGCAGACGCAGACGCAGATGCTGACGCGGATGCTGATGCCGATGCCGATGCCGATGCCGATGCCGACGCAGATGCCGACGCGGATGCTGATGCCGACGCGGATGCAGACGCCGATGCAGATGCAGACGCAGACGCAGACGCTGATGCCGATGCTGACGCCGATGCTGACGCCGACGCTGATGCCGACGCCGACGCCGACGCCGACGCCGACGCCGACGCTGATGCAGACGCGGATGCCGATGCTGATGCCGATGCCGACGCTGATGCTGACGATGGCACGCTCGATGTCACCCTCGGTGACCTCAGCGACGAAACCGCCGTTGAGATCAGCGGTACCACCACCGACGTCGCCGAAGGCGAGACCGTCACCCTGGTGATCACCGACAGCGAAGGCAACGAGATCAACACCACGGCCACCGTGGGTGCCGACGGCAGCTACACCACCACCGAAGACCTCAGCAGCCTGGTCGACGGCGAGATCACCGTGGACGCCAGCGCCACCGATCGCAACGGCAACCCGGTCAGCGACAGCGACAGCGGCACGCTTGACGCCACGGCCGGTACGCTCGACGTCACCCTCGGTGACCTCAGCGACGAAACCGCCGTTGAGATCAGCGGTACCACCACCGACGTCGCCGAAGGCGAGACCGTCACCCTGGTGATCACCGACAGCGAAGGCAACGTGATCAACACCACGGCCACCGTGGGTGCCGACGGCAGCTACACCACCACCGAAGACCTCAGCAGTCTGGTCGACGGCGAGATCACCGTGGACGCCAGCGCCGAAGACCGCAACGGCAACCCGGTTAGCGACCGCGACAGCGGCGAACTCGACGCCACGGCCGGTACGCTCGATGTCACCCTCGGTGACCTCAGCGACGAAACCGCCGTTGAGATCAGCGGTACCACCACCGACGTCGCCGAAGGCGAGACCGTCACCCTGGTGATCACCGACAGCGAAGGCAACGTGATCAACACCACGGCCACCGTGGGTGCCGACGGCAGCTACACCACCACCGAAGACCTCAGCAGCCTGGTCGACGGCGAGATCACCGTGGACGCCAGCGCCGAAGACCGCAACGGCAACCCGGTTAGCGACCGCGACAGCGGCGAACTCGACGCCACGGCCGGTACGCTCGATGTCACCCTCGGTGACCTCAGCGACGAAACCGCCGTTGAGATCAGCGGTACCACCACCGACGTCGCCGAAGGCGAGACCGTCACCCTGGTGATCACCGACAGCGAAGGCAACGTGATCAACACCACGGCCACCGTGGGTGCCGACGGCAGCTACACCACCACCGAAGACCTCAGCAGTCTGGTCGACGGCGAGATCACCGTGGACGCCAGCGCCGAAGACCGCAACGGCAACCCGGTTAGCGACCGCGACAGCGGCGAACTCGACGCCACGGCCGGTACGCTCGATGTCACCCTCGGTGACCTCAGCGACGAAACCGCCGTTGAGATCAGCGGTACCACCACCGACGTCGCCGAAGGCGAGACCGTCACCCTGGTGATCACCGACAGCGAAGGCAACGTGATCAACACCACGGCCACCGTGGGTGCTGACGGCAGCTACACCACCACCGAAGACCTCAGCAGCCTGGTCGACGGCGAGATCACCGTGGACGCCAGCGCCGAAGACCGCAACGGCAACCCGGTTAGCGACCGCGACAGCGGCGAACTCGACGCCACGGCCGGTACGCTCGACGTCACCCTCGGTGACCTCAGCGACGAAACCGCCGTTGAGATCAGCGGTACCACCACCGACGTCGCCGAAGGCGAGACCGTCACCCTGGTGATCACCGACAGCGAAGGCAACGTGATCAACACCACGGCCACCGTGGGTGCTGACGGCAGCTACACCACCACCGAAGACCTCAGCAGCCTGGTCGACGGCGAGATCACCGTGGACGCCAGCGCCGAAGACCGCAACGGCAACCCGGTTAGCGACCGCGACAGCGGCGAACTCGACGCCACGGCCGGTACGCTCGATGTCACCCTCGGTGACCTCAGCGACGAAACCGCCGTTGAGATCAGCGGTACCACCACCGACGTCGCCGAAGGCGAGACCGTCACCCTGGTGATCACCGACAGCGAAGGCAACGAGATCAACACCACGGCCACCGTGGGTGCTGACGGCAGCTACACCACCACCGAAGACCTCAGCAGCCTGGTCGACGGCGAGATCACCGTGGACGCCAGCGCCGAAGACCGCAACGGCAACCCGGTTAGCGACCGCGACAGCGGCGAACTCGACGCCACGGCCGGTACGCTCGATGTCACCCTCGGTGACCTCAGCGACGAAACCGCCGTTGAGATCAGCGGTACCACCACCGACGTCGCCGAAGGCGAGACCGTCACCCTGGTGATCACCGACAGCGAAGGCAACGTGATCAACACCACGGCCACCGTGGGTGCCGACGGCAGCTACACCACCACCGAAGACCTCAGCAGCCTGGTCGACGGCGAAATCACCGTGGACGCCAGCGCCACCGATCGCAACGGCAACCCGGTCAGCGACAGCGACAGCGGCACGCTTGACGCCACGGCCGGTACGCTCGACGTCACCCTCGGTGACCTCAGCGACGAAACCGCCGTTGAGATCAGCGGTACCACCACCGACGTCGCCGAAGGCGAGACCGTCACCCTGGTGATCACCGACAGCGAAGGCAACGTGATCAACACCACGGCCACCGTGGGTGCCGACGGCAGCTACACCACCACCGAAGACCTCAGCAGTCTGGTCGACGGCGAGATCACCGTGGACGCCAGCGCCGAAGACCGCAACGGCAACCCGGTTAGCGACCGCGACAGCGGCGAACTCGACGCCACGGCCGGTACGCTCGATGTCACCCTCGGTGACCTCAGCGACGAAACCGCCGTTGAGATCAGCGGTACCACCACCGACGTCGCCGAAGGCGAGACCGTCACCCTGGTGATCACCGACAGCGAAGGCAACGTGATCAACACCACGGCCACCGTGGGTGCCGACGGCAGCTACACCACCACCGAAGACCTCAGCAGCCTGGTCGACGGCGAGATCACCGTGGACGCCAGCGCCGAAGACCGCAACGGCAACCCGGTTAGCGACCGCGACAGCGGCGAACTCGACGCCACGGCCGGTACGCTCGATGTCACCCTCGGTGACCTCAGCGACGAAACCGCCGTTGAGATCAGCGGTACCACCACCGACGTCGCCGAAGGCGAGACCGTCACCCTGGTGATCACCGACAGCGAAGGCAACGTGATCAACACCACGGCCACCGTGGGTGCTGACGGCAGCTACACCACCACCGAAGACCTCAGCAGCCTGGTCGACGGCGAGATCACCGTGGACGCCAGCGCCGAAGACCGCAACGGCAACCCGGTTAGCGACCGCGACAGCGGCGAACTCGACGCCACGGCCGGTACGCTCGACGTCACCCTCGGTGACCTCAGCGACGAAACCGCCGTTGAGATCAGCGGTACCACCACCGACGTCGCCGAAGGCGAGACCGTCACCCTGGTGATCACCGACAGCGAAGGCAACGAGATCAACACCACGGCCACCGTGGGTGCCGACGGCAGCTACACCACCACCGAAGACCTCAGCAGCCTGGTCGACGGCGAAATCACCGTGGACGCCAGCGCCGAAGACCGCAACGGCAACCCGGTTAGCGACCGCGACAGCGGCACGCTTGACGCCACGGCCGGCACGCTCGACGTCACCCTCGGTGACCTCAGCGACGAAACCGCCGTTGAGATCAGCGGTACCACCACCGACGTCGCCGAAGGCGAGACCGTCACCCTGGTGATCACCGACAGCGAAGGCAACGTGATCAACACCACGGCCACCGTGGGTGCTGACGGCAGCTACACCACCACCGAAGACCTCAGCAGCCTGGTCGACGGCGAAATCACCGTGGACGCCAGCGCCGAAGACCGCAACGGCAACCCGGTTAGCGACAGCGACAGCGGCACGCTTGACGCCACGGCCGGCACGCTCGACGTCACCCTCGGTGACCTCAGCGACGAAACCGCCGTTGAGATCAGCGGTACCACCACCGACGTCGCCGAAGGCGAGACCGTCACCCTGGTGATCACCGACAGCGAAGGCAACGAGATCAACACCACGGCCACCGTGGGTGCTGACGGCAGCTACACCACCACCGAAGACCTCAGCAGCCTGGTCGACGGCGAAATCACCGTGGACGCCAGCGCCACCGATCGCAACGGCAACCCGGTCAGCGACAGCGACAGCGGCACGCTTGACGCCACGGCCGGTACGCTCGACGTCACCCTCGGTGACCTCAGCGACGAAACCGCCGTTGAGATCAGCGGTACCACCACCGACGTCGCCGAAGGCGAGACCGTCACCCTGGTGATCACCGACAGCGAAGGCAACGTGATCAACACCACGGCCACCGTGGGTGCCGACGGCAGCTACACCACCACCGAAGACCTCAGCAGCCTGGTCGACGGCGAGATCACCGTGGACGCCAGCGCCGAAGACCGCAACGGCAACCCGGTTAGCGACCGCGACAGCGGCACGCTTGACGCCACGGCCGGCACGCTCGACGTCACCCTCGGTGACCTCAGCGACGAAACCGCCGTTGAGATCAGCGGTACCACCACCGACGTCGCCGAAGGCGAGACCGTCACCCTGGTGATCACCGACAGCGAAGGCAACGTGATCAACACCACGGCCACCGTGGGTGCCGACGGCAGCTACACCACCACCGAAGACCTCAGCAGCCTGGTCGACGGCGAGATCACCGTGGACGCCAGCGCCGAAGACCGCAACGGCAACCCGGTTAGCGACCGCGACAGCGGCGAACTCGACGCCACGGCCGGTACGCTCGATGTCACCCTCGGTGACCTCAGCGACGAAACCGCCGTTGAGATCAGCGGTACCACCACCGACGTCGCCGAAGGCGAGACCGTCACCCTGGTGATCACCGACAGCGAAGGCAACGAGATCAACACCACGGCCACCGTGGGTGCCGACGGCAGCTACACCACCACCGAAGACCTCAGCAGCCTGGTCGACGGCGAAATCACCGTGGACGCCAGCGCCGAAGACCGCAACGGCAACCCGGTTAGCGACCGCGACAGCGGCACGCTTGACGCCACGGCCGGCACGCTCGACGTCACCCTCGGTGACCTCAGCGACGAAACCGCCGTTGAGATCAGCGGTACCACCACCGACGTCGCCGAAGGCGAGACCGTCACCCTGGTGATCACCGACAGCGAAGGCAACGTGATCAACACCACGGCCACCGTGGGTGCCGACGGCAGCTACACCACCACCGAAGACCTCAGCAGCCTGGTCGACGGCGAGATCACCGTGGACGCCAGCGCCGAAGACCGCAACGGCAACCCGGTTAGCGACCGCGACAGCGGCGAACTCGACGCCACGGCCGGTACGCTCGACGTCACCCTCGGTGACCTCAGCGACGAAACCGCCGTTGAGATCAGCGGTACCACCACCGACGTCGCCGAAGGCGAGACCGTCACCCTGGTGATCACCGACAGCGAAGGCAACGTGATCAACACCACGGCCACCGTGGGTGCTGACGGCAGCTACACCACCACCGAAGACCTCAGCAGCCTGGTCGACGGCGAGATCACCGTGGACGCCAGCGCCGAAGACCGCAACGGCAACCCGGTTAGCGACAGCGACAGCGGCACGCTTGACGCCACGGCCGGTACGCTCGATGTCACCCTCGGTGACCTCAGCGACGAAACCGCCGTTGAGATCAGCGGTACCACCACCGACGTCGCCGAAGGCGAGACCGTCACCCTGGTGATCACCGACAGCGAAGGCAACGTGATCAACACCACGGCCACCGTGGGTGCCGACGGCAGCTACACCACCACCGAAGACCTCAGCAGTCTGGTCGACGGCGAGATCACCGTGGACGCCAGCGCCGAAGACCGCAACGGCAACCCGGTTAGCGACCGCGACAGCGGCGAACTCGACGCCACGGCCGGTACGCTCGATGTCACCCTCGGTGACCTCAGCGACGAAACCGCCGTTGAGATCAGCGGTACCACCACCGACGTCGCCGAAGGCGAGACCGTCACCCTGGTGATCACCGACAGCGAAGGCAACGTGATCACCGACAGCGAAGGCAACGTGATCAACACCACGGCCACCGTGGGTGCCGACGGCAGCTACACCACCACCGAAGACCTCAGCAGCCTGGTCGACGGCGAGATCACCGTGGACGCCAGCGCCGAAGACCGCAACGGCAACCCGGTTAGCGACCGCGACAGCGGCGAACTCGACGCCACGGCCGGTACGCTCGATGTCACCCTCGGTGACCTCAGCGACGAAACCGCCGTTGAGATCAGCGGTACCACCACCGACGTCGCCGAAGGCGAGACCGTCACCCTGGTGATCACCGACAGCGAAGGCAACGTGATCAACACCACGGCCACCGTGGGTGCTGACGGCAGCTACACCACCACCGAAGACCTCAGCAGCCTGGTCGACGGCGAAATCACCGTGGACGCCAGCGCCACCGATCGCAACGGCAACCCGGTCAGCGACAGCGACAGCGGCACGCTTGACGCCACGGCCGGCACGCTCGACGTCACCCTCGGTGACCTCAGCGACGAAACCGCCGTTGAGATCAGCGGTACCACCACCGACGTCGCCGAAGGCGAGACCGTCACCCTGGTGATCACCGACAGCGAAGGCAACGAGATCAACACCACGGCCACCGTGGGTGCCGACGGCAGCTACACCACCACCGCAGACCTCAGCAGCCTGGTCGACGGCGAGATCACCGTGGACGCCAGCGCCGAAGACCGCAACGGCAACCCGGTTAGCGACAGCGACAGCGGCACGCTTGACGCCACGGCCGGCACGCTCGACGTCACCCTCGGTGACCTCAGCGACGAAACCGCCGTTGAGATCAGCGGTACCACCACCGACGTCGCCGAAGGCGAGACCGTCACCCTGGTGATCACCGACAGCGAAGGCAACGTGATCAACACCACGGCCACCGTGGGTGCCGACGGCAGCTACACCACCACCGAAGACCTCAGCAGCCTGGTCGACGGCGAGATCACCGTGGACGCCAGCGCCACCGATCGCAACGGCAACCCGGTCAGCGACCGCGACAGCGGCACGCTTGACGCCACGGCCGGCACGCTCGATGTCACCCTCGGTGACCTCAGCGACGAAACCGCCGTTGAGATCAGCGGTACCACCACCGACGTCGCCGAAGGCGAGACCGTCACCCTGGTGATCACCGACAGCGAAGGCAACGTGATCAACACCACGGCCACCGTGGGTGCTGACGGCAGCTACACCACCACCGAAGACCTCAGCAGCCTGGTCGACGGCGAGATCACCGTGGACGCCAGCGCCGAAGACCGCAACGGCAACCCGGTTAGCGACCGCGACAGCGGCGAACTCGACGCCACGGCCGGTACGCTCGATGTCACCCTCGGTGACCTCAGCGACGAAACCGCCGTTGAGATCAGCGGTACCACCACCGACGTCGCCGAAGGCGAGACCGTCACCCTGGTGATCACCGACAGCGAAGGCAACGTGATCAACACCACGGCCACCGTGGGTGCCGACGGCAGCTACACCACCACCGAAGACCTCAGCAGCCTGGTCGACGGCGAGATCACCGTGGACGCCAGCGCCGAAGACCGCAACGGCAACCCGGTTAGCGACCGCGACAGCGGCGAACTCGACGCCACGGCCGGTACGCTCGACGTCACCCTCGGTGACCTCAGCGACGAAACCGCCGTTGAGATCAGCGGTACCACCACCGACGTCGCCGAAGGCGAGACCGTCACCCTGGTGATCACCGACAGCGAAGGCAACGTGATCAACACCACGGCCACCGTGGGTGCTGACGGCAGCTACACCACCACCGAAGACCTCAGCAGCCTGGTCGACGGCGAGATCACCGTGGACGCCAGCGCCGAAGACCGCAACGGCAACCCGGTTAGCGACCGCGACAGCGGCGAACTCGACGCCACGGCCGGTACGCTCGATGTCACCCTCGGTGACCTCAGCGACGAAACCGCCGTTGAGATCAGCGGTACCACCACCGACGTCGCCGAAGGCGAGACCGTCACCCTGGTGATCACCGACAGCGAAGGCAACGTGATCAACACCACGGCCACCGTGGGTGCCGACGGCAGCTACACCACCACCGAAGACCTCAGCAGTCTGGTCGACGGCGAGATCACCGTGGACGCCAGCGCCGAAGACCGCAACGGCAACCCGGTTAGCGACAGCGACAGCGGCACGCTTGACGCCACGGCCGGCACGCTCGACGTCACCCTCGGTGACCTCAGCGACGAAACCGCCGTTGAGATCAGCGGTACCACCACCGACGTCGCCGAAGGCGAGACCGTCACCCTGGTGATCACCGACAGCGAAGGCAACGTGATCAACACCACGGCCACCGTGGGTGCCGACGGCAGCTACACCACCACCGAAGACCTCAGCAGCCTGGTCGACGGCGAGATCACCGTGGACGCCAGCGCCGAAGACCGCAACGGCAACCCGGTTAGCGACCGCGACAGCGGCGAACTCGACGCCACGGCCGGTACGCTCGATGTCACCCTCGGTGACCTCAGCGACGAAACCGCCGTTGAGATCAGCGGTACCACCACCGACGTCGCCGAAGGCGAGACCGTCACCCTGGTGATCACCGACAGCGAAGGCAACGTGATCAACACCACGGCCACCGTGGGTGCCGACGGCAGCTACACCACCACCGAAGACCTCAGCAGTCTGGTCGACGGCGAGATCACCGTGGACGCCAGCGCCGAAGACCGCAACGGCAACCCGGTTAGCGACCGCGACAGCGGCGAACTCGACGCCACGGCCGGTACGCTCGATGTCACCCTCGGTGACCTCAGCGACGAAACCGCCGTTGAGATCAGCGGTACCACCACCGACGTCGCCGAAGGCGAGACCGTCACCCTGGTGATCACCGACAGCGAAGGCAACGTGATCAACACCACGGCCACCGTGGGTGCCGACGGCAGCTACACCACCACCGAAGACCTCAGCAGTCTGGTCGACGGCGAGATCACCGTGGACGCCAGCGCCACCGATCGCAACGGCAACCCGGTCAGCGACCGCGACAGCGGCACGCTTGACGCCACGGCCGGCACGCTCGACGTCACCCTCGGTGACCTCAGCGACGAAACCGCCGTTGAGATCAGCGGTACCACCACCGACGTCGCCGAAGGCGAGACCGTCACCCTGGTGATCACCGACAGCGAAGGCAACGAGATCAACACCACGGCCACCGTGGGTGCCGACGGCAGCTACACCACCACCGAAGACCTCAGCAGCCTGGTCGACGGCGAAATCACCGTGGACGCCAGCGCCGAAGACCGCAACGGCAACCCGGTTAGCGACCGCGACAGCGGCACGCTTGACGCCACGGCCGGCACGCTCGACGTCACCCTCGGTGACCTCAGCGACGAAACCGCCGTTGAGATCAGCGGTACCACCACCGACGTCGCCGAAGGCGAGACCGTCACCCTGGTGATCACCGACAGCGAAGGCAACGTGATCAACACCACGGCCACCGTGGGTGCCGACGGCAGCTACACCACCACCGAAGACCTCAGCAGCCTGGTCGACGGCGAGATCACCGTGGACGCCAGCGCCGAAGACCGCAACGGCAACCCGGTTAGCGACCGCGACAGCGGCGAACTCGACGCCACGGCCGGTACGCTCGATGTCACCCTCGGTGACCTCAGCGACGAAACCGCCGTTGAGATCAGCGGTACCACCACCGACGTCGCCGAAGGCGAGACCGTCACCCTGGTGATCACCGACAGCGAAGGCAACGTGATCAACACCACGGCCACCGTGGGTGCCGACGGCAGCTACACCACCACCGAAGACCTCAGCAGTCTGGTCGACGGCGAGATCACCGTGGACGCCAGCGCCGAAGACCGCAACGGCAACCCGGTTAGCGACCGCGACAGCGGCGAACTCGACGCCACGGCCGGTACGCTCGATGTCACCCTCGGTGACCTCAGCGACGAAACCGCCGTTGAGATCAGCGGTACCACCACCGACGTCGCCGAAGGCGAGACCGTCACCCTGGTGATCACCGACAGCGAAGGCAACGTGATCAACACCACGGCCACCGTGGGTGCCGACGGCAGCTACACCACCACCGAAGACCTCAGCAGCCTGGTCGACGGCGAGATCACCGTGGACGCCAGCGCCGAAGACCGCAACGGCAACCCGGTTAGCGACCGCGACAGCGGCGAACTCGACGCCACGGCCGGTACGCTCGATGTCACCCTCGGTGACCTCAGCGACGAAACCGCCGTTGAGATCAGCGGTACCACCACCGACGTCGCCGAAGGCGAGACCGTCACCCTGGTGATCACCGACAGCGAAGGCAACGTGATCAACACCACGGCCACCGTGGGTGCCGACGGCAGCTACACCACCACCGAAGACCTCAGCAGCCTGGTCGACGGCGAGATCACCGTGGACGCCAGCGCCGAAGACCGCAACGGCAACCCGGTTAGCGACCGCGACAGCGGCGAACTCGACGCCACGGCCGGTACGCTCGATGTCACCCTCGGTGACCTCAGCGACGAAACCGCCGTTGAGATCAGCGGTACCACCACCGACGTCGCCGAAGGCGAGACCGTCACCCTGGTGATCACCGACAGCGAAGGCAACGAGATCAACACCACGGCCACCGTGGGTGCCGACGGCAGCTACACCACCACCGAAGACCTCAGCAGCCTGGTCGACGGCGAAATCACCGTGGACGCCAGCGCCGAAGACCGCAACGGCAACCCGGTTAGCGACCGCGACAGCGGCACGCTTGACGCCACGGCCGGCACGCTCGACGTCACCCTCGGTGACCTCAGCGACGAAACCGCCGTTGAGATCAGCGGTACCACCACCGACGTCGCCGAAGGCGAGACCGTCACCCTGGTGATCACCGACAGCGAAGGCAACGAGATCAACACCACGGCCACCGTGGGTGCCGACGGCAGCTACACCACCACCGAAGACCTCAGCAGCCTGGTCGACGGCGAAATCACCGTGGACGCCAGCGCCGAAGACCGCAACGGCAACCCGGTTAGCGACAGCGACAGCGGCACGCTTGACGCCACGGCCGGTACGCTCGATGTCACCCTCGGTGACCTCAGCGACGAAACCGCCGTTGAGATCAGCGGTACCACCACCGACGTCGCCGAAGGCGAGACCGTCACCCTGGTGATCACCGACAGCGAAGGCAACGTGATCAACACCACGGCCACCGTGGGTGCCGACGGCAGCTACACCACCACCGAAGACCTCAGCAGTCTGGTCGACGGCGAGATCACCGTGGACGCCAGCGCCGAAGACCGCAACGGCAACCCGGTTAGCGACCGCGACAGCGGCGAACTCGACGCCACGGCCGGTACGCTCGATGTCACCCTCGGTGACCTCAGCGACGAAACCGCCGTTGAGATCAGCGGTACCACCACCGACGTCGCCGAAGGCGAGACCGTCACCCTGGTGATCACCGACAGCGAAGGCAACGTGATCAACACCACGGCCACCGTGGGTGCTGACGGCAGCTACACCACCACCGAAGACCTCAGCAGCCTGGTCGACGGCGAGATCACCGTGGACGCCAGCGCCGAAGACCGCAACGGCAACCCGGTTAGCGACAGCGACAGCGGCACGCTTGACGCCACGGCCGGCACGCTCGACGTCACCCTCGGTGACCTCAGCGACGAAACCGCCGTTGAGATCAGCGGTACCACCACCGACGTCGCCGAAGGCGAGACCGTCACCCTGGTGATCACCGACAGCGAAGGCAACGTGATCAACACCACGGCCACCGTGGGTGCCGACGGCAGCTACACCACCACCGAAGACCTCAGCAGTCTGGTCGACGGCGAGATCACCGTGGACGCCAGCGCCGAAGACCGCAACGGCAACCCGGTTAGCGACCGCGACAGCGGCGAACTCGACGCCACGGCCGGTACGCTCGATGTCACCCTCGGTGACCTCAGCGACGAAACCGCCGTTGAGATCAGCGGTACCACCACCGACGTCGCCGAAGGCGAGACCGTCACCCTGGTGATCACCGACAGCGAAGGCAACGTGATCAACACCACGGCCACCGTGGGTGCTGACGGCAGCTACACCACCACCGAAGACCTCAGCAGCCTGGTCGACGGCGAGATCACCGTGGACGCCAGCGCCGAAGACCGCAACGGCAACCCGGTTAGCGACCGCGACAGCGGCGAACTCGACGCCACGGCCGGTACGCTCGATGTCACCCTCGGTGACCTCAGCGACGAAACCGCCGTTGAGATCAGCGGTACCACCACCGACGTCGCCGAAGGCGAGACCGTCACCCTGGTGATCACCGACAGCGAAGGCAACGTGATCAACACCACGGCCACCGTGGGTGCTGACGGCAGCTACACCACCACCGAAGACCTCAGCAGCCTGGTCGACGGCGAGATCACCGTGGACGCCAGCGCCGAAGACCGCAACGGCAACCCGGTTAGCGACAGCGACAGCGGCACGCTTGACGCCACGGCCGGCACGCTCGACGTCACCCTCGGTGACCTCAGCGACGAAACCGCCGTTGAGATCAGCGGTACCACCACCGACGTCGCCGAAGGCGAGACCGTCACCCTGGTGATCACCGACAGCGAAGGCAACGTGATCAACACCACGGCCACCGTGGGTGCCGACGGCAGCTACACCACCACCGAAGACCTCAGCAGTCTGGTCGACGGCGAGATCACCGTGGACGCCAGCGCCACCGATCGCAACGGCAACCCGGTCAGCGACAGCGACAGCGGCACGCTTGACGCCACGGCCGGCACGCTCGACGTCACCCTCGGTGACCTCAGCGACGAAACCGCCGTTGAGATCAGCGGTACCACCACCGACGTCGCCGAAGGCGAGACCGTCACCCTGGTGATCACCGACAGCGAAGGCAACGAGATCAACACCACGGCCACCGTGGGTGCCGACGGCAGCTACACCACCACCGAAGACCTCAGCAGCCTGGTCGACGGCGAGATCACCGTGGACGCCAGCGCCGAAGACCGCAACGGCAACCCGGTTAGCGACCGCGACAGCGGCGAACTCGACGCCACGGCCGGTACGCTCGATGTCACCCTCGGTGACCTCAGCGACGAAACCGCCGTTGAGATCAGCGGTACCACCACCGACGTCGCCGAAGGCGAGACCGTCACCCTGGTGATCACCGACAGCGAAGGCAACGTGATCAACACCACGGCCACCGTGGGTGCCGACGGCAGCTACACCACCACCGAAGACCTCAGCAGCCTGGTCGACGGCGAGATCACCGTGGACGCCAGCGCCGAAGACCGCAACGGCAACCCGGTTAGCGACCGCGACAGCGGCGAACTCGACGCCACGGCCGGTACGCTCGATGTCACCCTCGGTGACCTCAGCGACGAAACCGCCGTTGAGATCAGCGGTACCACCACCGACGTCGCCGAAGGCGAGACCGTCACCCTGGTGATCACCGACAGCGAAGGCAACGTGATCAACACCACGGCCACCGTGGGTGCCGACGGCAGCTACACCACCACCGAAGACCTCAGCAGTCTGGTCGACGGCGAGATCACCGTGGACGCCAGCGCCGAAGACCGCAACGGCAACCCGGTTAGCGACCGCGACAGCGGCGAACTCGACGCCACGGCCGGTACGCTCGATGTCACCCTCGGTGACCTCAGCGACGAAACCGCCGTTGAGATCAGCGGTACCACCACCGACGTCGCCGAAGGCGAGACCGTCACCCTGGTGATCACCGACAGCGAAGGCAACGTGATCAACACCACGGCCACCGTGGGTGCTGACGGCAGCTACACCACCACCGAAGACCTCAGCAGCCTGGTCGACGGCGAGATCACCGTGGACGCCAGCGCCGAAGACCGCAACGGCAACCCGGTTAGCGACAGCGACAGCGGCACGCTTGACGCCACGGCCGGCACGCTCGACGTCACCCTCGGTGACCTCAGCGACGAAACCGCCGTTGAGATCAGCGGTACCACCACCGACGTCGCCGAAGGCGAGACCGTCACCCTGGTGATCACCGACAGCGAAGGCAACGTGATCAACACCACGGCCACCGTGGGTGCCGACGGCAGCTACACCACCACCGAAGACCTCAGCAGCCTGGTCGACGGCGAGATCACCGTGGACGCCAGCGCCGAAGACCGCAACGGCAACCCGGTTAGCGACCGCGACAGCGGCGAACTCGACGCCACGGCCGGTACGCTCGACGTCACCCTCGGTGACCTCAGCGACGAAACCGCCGTTGAGATCAGCGGTACCACCACCGACGTCGCCGAAGGCGAGACCGTCACCCTGGTGATCACCGACAGCGAAGGCAACGTGATCAACACCACGGCCACCGTGGGTGCTGACGGCAGCTACACCACCACCGAAGACCTCAGCAGCCTGGTCGACGGCGAGATCACCGTGGACGCCAGCGCCGAAGACCGCAACGGCAACCCGGTTAGCGACCGCGACAGCGGCGAACTCGACGCCACGGCCGGTACGCTCGATGTCACCCTCGGTGACCTCAGCGACGAAACCGCCGTTGAGATCAGCGGTACCACCACCGACGTCGCCGAAGGCGAGACCGTCACCCTGGTGATCACCGACAGCGAAGGCAACGAGATCAACACCACGGCCACCGTGGGTGCCGACGGCAGCTACACCACCACCGAAGACCTCAGCAGCCTGGTCGACGGCGAAATCACCGTGGACGCCAGCGCCACCGATCGCAACGGCAACCCGGTCAGCGACAGCGACAGCGGCACGCTTGACGCCACGGCCGGTACGCTCGACGTCACCCTCGGTGACCTCAGCGACGAAACCGCCGTTGAGATCAGCGGTACCACCACCGACGTCGCCGAAGGCGAGACCGTCACCCTGGTGATCACCGACAGCGAAGGCAACGAGATCAACACCACGGCCACCGTGGGTGCCGACGGCAGCTACACCACCACCGCAGACCTCAGCAGCCTGGTCGACGGCGAGATCACCGTGGACGCCAGCGCCGAAGACCGCAACGGCAACCCGGTTAGCGACAGCGACAGCGGCACGCTTGACGCCACGGCCGGCACGCTCGACGTCACCCTCGGTGACCTCAGCGACGAAACCGCCGTTGAGATCAGCGGTACCACCACCGACGTCGCCGAAGGCGAGACCGTCACCCTGGTGATCACCGACAGCGAAGGCAACGTGATCAACACCACGGCCACCGTGGGTGCTGACGGCAGCTACACCACCACCGAAGACCTCAGCAGCCTGGTCGACGGCGAGATCACCGTGGACGCCAGCGCCGAAGACCGCAACGGCAACCCGGTTAGCGACAGCGACAGCGGCACGCTTGACGCCACGGCCGGCACGCTCGACGTCACCCTCGGTGACCTCAGCGACGAAACCGCCGTTGAGATCAGCGGTACCACCACCGACGTCGCCGAAGGCGAGACCGTCACCCTGGTGATCACCGACAGCGAAGGCAACGTGATCAACACCACGGCCACCGTGGGTGCCGACGGCAGCTACACCACCACCGCAGACCTCAGCAGCCTGGTCGACGGCGAGATCACCGTGGACGCCAGCGCCGAAGACCGCAACGGCAACCCGGTTAGCGACCGCGACAGCGGCATGCTCGACGTTACACCTCCAGCTGTCACCGTGGCACTGCAGGGCGCTGGCGACGACGATGTCTACAACATCGATGAAATTGCTGCTGGCGAGCCAAATAGCGTCGAAGCCTTAGTGACGTTCCAAGCAGGTACTAAGGTTGGCGATACGCTGGTCGTTAAAGATGCGGGCGGTAATACGCTGACTACTGTAGTGCTGGATCAGGAAGACATTAATAACGGTGTTACTGTTTGGGTGGCTGTGAGCGAAGGTGCGACTAACGTAAGCGTTAGTGCCACGGTCACGGACCCTGCGGGTAATAGCGACAGCGATGATGACAGTAAAGACGTCGCCAACGTAGCTCCAGAAGCCACGATCACGATAGATGCGCTCTTTGGTGGGGATGACTTCCTGAGCAATAGTGAGTCTAACGAGGGGCACTCCATCAGTGGTTCCGTTGGTGGAGATGCGAAAGCTGGTGATACGGTTGAAGTCACGGTTGGCGGGCAGACTTATGTCACGCAAGTCAATCCAGATGGCAGCTCGTGGGTAGTGAATGTTTCCAGCGATAAAGTAGCGGGGCTATCTTCTGGAGATGTGACTGCTAAAGTTGTAGGAAATGACCAATTTGGCAATACCTATGAGGACGAGACTGATCGGCCGTTTGAGGTTCAGCCGCCTGCGTCGCTCAATGTAGGAGGAAACGGAGATAACACCATTGAAGGTGGTGGCGGTGACGATGTCATCCTAGGCGACCGTGGAGGGAAGGTCACGATTGTAGACCCCGCCACTAACTACAATATTTCTTTGATTGTTGATACGTCCGGGAGTATGGATAGGCCATCTGGCACTCCAGGGTTGGATAGAATGGAGCTGACAAAGCAAGCATTGACCCAATTGGCTCATCAATTGAAAGACCATGAAGGAACTATCAATGTTCAGCTAGCTCCCTTTGCCAGAGATGCAGGAAGTGGCGTCACTATTGAAAACCTGAATGCCAGCAATGTGCAGAGTCTTATTGATGCTATTGATGACCTCGACGCCAATGGTGGAACCAACTATATGGCTGGTTTCCAGAAAGCTGCTGATTGGTTTAATCAGCAGAATGCTAAACCTGATGCGGCTGATTTCGAGAATCTGAGCTACTTCTTAACCGATGGTGACCCGACCTACTACTATAACTCCTGGGGTGGCGTGAGTGGTTCAGGTAGCTCAACCAACTACGACGTGTTCAAAGCTTCTGTAGATGCCTTTGCTGAGCTTTCTGGTTTGAGTTCTGTGAATGCTATCGGTGTTGGTACCGGGATATCGCAAGATTATCTCAAGTTCTTTGATAATACCGATTTCGCTGGGACCGCTACGGAATGGTTTGGCAGCAACTGGAGTGGCTGGCGGGGTGTTACTGGTCCAATAGGTGAAGTAGATATTGTTAATACCGCTGCTGATTTAGCTGCGGCCCTTAAGGGAAGTTCTGAGTTCGATGAACTTGAGCCCTTAGGTGCTGACGTCATTACTGGAGGGCAGGGAAATGACATTATCTTCGGTGATACTGTCAATACCGACCACCTCGAATGGACGAACCAGGATACAGGTGATGTCTTCACTGCAGGAAGTCACGATGGCTTGGGTTATCAAGGGCTGCGAGAGTTCCTGAAGTGGGAAGTTAATAGCGGCACGGTGCCTAACGATGACCAGATTCTCGACTATGTTCGGGAAAACTGGGAATCCTTAATTGATACTGCTCGTGCTGATGGTGGTGGTAATAGTATCGACGGTGGTGCTGGTGACGATATCTTGATCGGAGGTGCTGATAACGACACTCTCATTGGTGGCGAAGGTAACGATCTGCTGTTCGGTGGCCTCGGCGCTGACACCTTCAAGTGGGAGTTAAATGACCAGGGCACTGCGGATAATCCTGCCATTGATACAGTGATGGACTTCAATGCGAGTGAAGGCGATAAACTGGATATTGGTGAGTTATTGGATTATGAAAACGGTGACTCGCTAGATGCCTATATTGTCGCGGAGGAAGACAGTGGTGATACAGTGCTGTATGTCAACTCTGAAGGAGGCTTGGCAGGCGATAAGGAGAATGCTGATCAAGTTATTCGTTTGGAGGGTAAGAGCTTCTCTGACTTTGGTGGTGGCGGATCACAGGATGTCATCCTCCATATGATCCAAAATGGCAAGCTAGATATCGAATAACCTTTATCTACCCCAACAGGCCGCCCAATGGGCGGCCTCGTAGTTTTTAATGACGTGTTACGTTTAGCGACACTTAAGCGCTTTTACTTACAGAGGAAGCCGCTATGCTTTACATCAAACGCAATGCCCAAGGGGAGATCGTGATGCTCAGTAAGGAGCCATCGCCTGAGTGTAATGACACTATTAATGATGATTCGTCAGAAGTGTTTGCTTTTCTAGCTGAGCAAACGGGGCAGTCAGCACAATTTATTGCATCGGACTTAGCGTTTGTACGGGTAGTGGAAGATATGCTTGAAGTGCTGCTAGAGAAGGGAGTGCTTAGTTTTACTGACTTACCTTCGGCAGCGCAGAGTAAAATCATGGAACGTAAATCATTGCGGGCGAAGAATGATGTCAATTTGATTAGTGATGATGGTGGTATTATCTAACACGGCGTTACAGGATAACGCCGTGTTATTGTTGGTTGATTTAGCGAAGCTGCTTACACGCGCACGCCTGGGCCAGTCGCTCCGTCAACGCCTACGCTGAAGAGGTTTTCCAGTTCGGCTTGTTCAGTAACGCCCTCCGCTATCACCTGAATGCCAAGGGAGTGGCATAGGGTGGCCATACCTCGCACGATGGCTTGCTGCTCATGAGATGTGTGAATTCCCCCGATCAAGCTGCTGTCTATTTTTAGATAGGCAAGGCCGATGTCATGCAAATCGGCAAGCTTGGTGAATTCTGCCCCGACATGTTCAATGCCAAACCGGCAGCCGAAGGGCCTTAGCGCGGCACATAGGCCGCGAAGGCTACCAATAGCGTGGCTGTTCAACATAGCGGGCACTTCGAAGCACAGCTGTTTGGCAAGTTGAGGTTGTTTTTCGAGCAACATTCTTAGCTCAATAACAAACTCAGCATTAGTAATTGATGCAATTGAAAGGTTAATACCAAGAGCGTGTTCTGGGTTGTAAGCGAGTTGCTCAAGGGCTTTCTTAACCACGGCAATATCGAGCGCGGCCTCTAAGTTAAAGCGCGAAATCCAGGGAATAAACATACCCGCTGTTTGCCAGTGATTGGCAAGCTCTAGGCGAGCAGGGCATTCGTAATGGAGTATGTCATGGTGGGCATCAATAACTGGGAAATAAGCGAGCTGGGGCCCCACTGCAATCGCAGTATTTAGCGCCGAACGCCATTCGGCATGATTGCCAAAGAGAGAGTTATGCTGATGCTCTCGTATAGCCACTGTGGTGTGGGCGCTCGCGCTTTCGGCTTCAGCCAGAGCGTCATCTAACGTAGCCAATAAACCGCTTCGATCATCATGAGGGGTGTAGGCCACCACAGCGGTTGGCAAACGCATGCCGATATTAGGTGCCTTGAGCGCGATGGTATCGAGTGCTTGGTGAAGGCGCGGTGTGAGTGCGCTGGTATCTGCTTCTAAAGGCAGCATGAGGATAAAATCACTACCGTTTAATCGCCCAATCAGCGCTTCTTCTGGCGTGGGGGCCAGCAGGGAGAGCTGTGACACTAACTCACTGAGTAACTGATCAGTGGCCTGGTGGCCTAGCTGCTCATTAAGGATTTCAAGTGACTCCACTCTGGTCATTATCATCAGCCCTGTTGCTCGGGCATCTTCGCTCCCCAGTAACGATGACAAACGGCCCATAAACACATCGCGATTGAGTGCCCCTGTGACACGGTCGTGTTGCAGATGGCGACGTAGCTCATCCAGTTTTTGGCTTTCCTGGCTGAGCATTTGGTGCACATTCGCAGACAAAGCGTTCATTGCTTGGGCCACTTCGCGTAGTTCTAATGTGCGGGGTTCTTTAATAGTGGTAAAGCGCCGAGCGCTGATGTCTTTTGCTTGGGCGACAACACGTACAAGAGGGTGCTTTATGCCGCGCACCACAACGGTGGTGATGGCGAGACTGATAGCACCGGCCAGTAAGAACCAGCCTGTAAGCTCAAGCATGATGCGCCATAAAGAGGCATAGGCGAAACTGTGCTGGCTTTCGAGTTCAAGCGTACCGAATTGTCGCCAACCGTCTTGAATAGTTGCCGTACCGATCGGCACATCAAAGTGAATAACGTTGCGGAACCAAGCAGGTACGTCACCCCTGTATTCGTTGGCTGAACGCTCAATGAGCACCTGACCTTCGGTGTCTCGCAGGGTAATACGACGATAATAGCCAGTATCAAACTGTGCGGAGGTTAACAGTTCGAGCGTCACCAAGTCCTTATCGAGCTGGCTCATGGAGAGTGCCAGTGCCGTTGCATTATCTTCGTTTTTAATGCGTACTTCCTGCTCAATATAGTCACGGCTCGAGGTGATGCTGATCGCAAGGCTGCCGATAAACGAAAGCAACAGTAGCGCAATAATGGCCAGCCAGAGCTGTTTAATCAGCGACATAGTGCTTAATCCTCTTAAATAAAACCTTGTGATTGCATTCGTTCAACGACACTGCGCCAGCGTGATAACCGCGCTAACGGGTCGGCACGTGATTGCGTTGTGCCTCCAGCCCACAACCCTTCGCTATTAAAACTGAACACTGGGTCTAGGTCGGTGCGCTGAGAAGCAGGGGTGATAGAAGGCACAATATTATCAAGTACTAATGGCTCGGCGCTGGGCGTTGAGTAGTAGCCAAGTACCATGTGTGCCTGGGTGATCTGACTGCGGCCAATGCGTGCTCGAACATAAATCATGCGCAGGCTTTCACCGCTAACACCTAGTTGCTTCAAGGTGATGTACTTAGCAATGGAGTAATCTTCACAGTCGCCTTGTGCTTTACCCATGGCCTCTAATGGCGTCGCCCAGTAGTCCTTTTGTCCCCATACGTGGATATCATCAATCCAACGGACTCGGCGATTAAAAAAGTCATTGACCTCGCGAAGTTGCATTTGCACCTCTTGCCCACGCAAACGCTCCAACATGGCAAACCACTCTTCTAAAACAGCAAGACCGCTTTGGCCATACTGTTGCTGCATACTCTGCCGTAAACGTTGGGGGTTGAAGGCGGTTGCAGGCGAAGCGTGAAAACCTAACCCCGCCCCCAGCACAAGCGCGCCGGCAGTAGCTAAAAACTGACGACGCGAAAGTTGCTTAAATGGAGGGTGAGTGAGTACAGGCATAAACGCTAAGAGCAATGGTTAATAAGTATTAGACTACAAGCTGCGGCGTTGAAGTGCACTCTTTCCTTAGCGCTATCTCCTGATTAGAAAGTGCTCGCGTTAAACGATGAAATGAGGCTGTCGCTATCTTATTCGGCGGATGCTTGAAATACGCTGTTGAGCAGTGGTTCAAGTGCTGGCCAAACGTTGTCTAAAATAAGTGGTTGAGCTGCTGCGGTGGGGTGGATGCCGTCGTCTTGCATCAGTTCTGTATTAAGCGCTACGTCTTCCAACAAGAAGGGCACCAGAGGTACGTCGTACTCATCAGCTAGCGAATGAAAAACACCGGTAAAGGCATCACGGTAGGCTTGGCCATAGTTGGGAGGAATATCAATACCGAGCAGCAGTACATCAGCACCCGCCTGCTGGCTTTGTTCAATCATGCTAGCTAGGTTAGAGCGCATTTGAGTAGGCGGTAGGCCGCGTAGCCCATCGTTGCCACCAAGCTCCAACAGAACGATATCAGGCTGCTGTTGTCGGATAATGCTAGCTAATCGTTGTGCACCACCGGACGTCGTTTCACCGCTGATACTGGCATTGATAACGTCTGCTTCATCTTCTAGACGCTCAGCCAATAACGTGACCCAACCCATTTCTTGCTCTATACCATAGGCGGCACTAAGACTATCGCCCATGACTAAAAGGGTGGGGCGTTGGTCGGCGTTGAGTGCGGGTGCGCTAAAGATGACTATCAGTGCTAGCAACCCTCCGGTTACCATGCGATTCAGTCTTTGCCACGCTACAGGGATGCCACGCTTCATGTCTTACTCCTCTGATCCACAAGCCAACTTGGACCCAACAACTAATTTACCCGCTGATAATGCCTCTTCGCATCAGCCTACCACCGACACTATCATCGCTAGTAATGTTCCTCACAAGCAAGTTCACCAGCCCGTATTACATGCTGAAAAACTTTCTAAACAGGTGAAAAGTGGTGAGCGTTCGTTAACTATCTTACACGACCTTTCGCTTAGCGTGGCCGCGGGGGAGAGTGTTGCCATTCTTGGTAAAAGTGGTGCTGGCAAGTCGACCCTGCTTGGGTTGTTGGCCGGGTTGGATACCCCCAGCGATGGTGAACTGATGCTATTTGGCCAGCCGCTAAGCCGCATGGATGAAGATGGACGTGCCGCACTGCGTGCAGGAAGAGTTGGTTTTGTATTTCAAAACTTTCAGCTACTACCGACGCTGAGCGCATTGGAAAATGTGTTACTGCCGTTGGAGTTGTCGCCCCGAGCGGGAGAGACGCAGGCGGCGACTCAATGGCTTGAGCGGGTCGGACTTGGCGAGCGCGCAGAGCATCTGCCTAAACAGCTTTCGGGAGGTGAACAGCAGCGCGTTGCCATTGCACGTGCGTTCGTTACCGACCCTGAACTCGTCTTTGCCGATGAACCAACAGGTAACCTTGATTCCGAGACGGGCGCACAAATTATTGACCTACTGTTTACGCTAAACCGTGAAGCGGGCACGACGCTCATTTTAGTGACCCACGATCACGCACTTGCCCGCCGCTGTGACCGCTGTTTGCGTCTGACTAACGGGCAGTTAATACCGTTCGAGCCAACCGCTACTGTGGGTGGGGGTGGCGATGAGTGATATAAACTGGCGGCTTGCGGCACGTAGCTTGAAACGTGATTTACGTGCCGCTGATGTTCGCGCGCTGTTTGTCGCACTGGTGTTGGCAGTTGCCGCTTCTACCATGATCGCTTTTTTTTTAGACCGCCTAGAGCGTGGGTTAGAGCGCCAAGCAAGTCAGATGCTGGGCGGCGACTTAGTCCTCGAACAGCGCGAGCCATTCTCTGAGGAGCTACGCACGACGCTAGAGCAAGCGGGTTTTACGCTGAGTGATCAGGTTGATCTGGTGTCAATGATTAGTCGCGGTGAGCGTTTCCAGCCAGCTAGCTTGAAAGCGGTGGATAATGTCTACCCCCATTACGGCGTTTCCCATGTGGATCGTGGGAATGGGGTTGAGCAGATTGCATCAGGCCCACTGCCTGGGGAAGCTTGGGCTGACCCTCGGTTAGCGCAACTGATTGATATTGCGATAGGCGACAGTGTTCAGGTGGGGCAAACAGAACTGCTGATTAGTGGGATTATCGAGCGCGAGGCGGATCAGTCGGCTGGTTTTAGTAATTTCAACCCTCGTTTAATGCTCAATACCGCCGACTTAGATGCAACAGGATTGGTGCAGTTGGGGTCACGGCTCGAGTTTGAACTACTGGCTGCTGGGCCTCCTGCGGCACTGGAGCAAGTGCAGGCCTTGCTGGCCGAACTAAGGCGTAATGGGGTAGATGTACGCGATGTACGTGTTGACCGTCCTCAGTTAGGCAACGCGCTTCAACGCGCAGAAAGTTATCTGGGGCTCGCCGGATTGGCCGCAGTACTGTTAGCAGGGGTGGCAGTGGCTATGTCGACTCGCCGTTATGTTGAGCGCCACCTGGACACCGCCGCGTTGCTACGTTGCTTCGGCGCTAGCCAAAATCAGCTGGTGACTATTTTCACCCTGCAATTAATGGGGCTCGCATTAATAGCGGCAATTATTGGCGCGCTGTTGGGGCTTATTGGTCAAGCTGTGCTGTTGTGGCTGTTAACTAGTTTTTTACCTATGACGCTGCCACCCCCTGGGATTATGCCGCTCTGGCTGGGCATTTTTACTGCGCTTGCGGTGTTGGTTGGGTTTGCTGGCCCCACACTGTTACGCATTAAGCGTGTCAGTGCGTTGAAAGTGCTACGCCGTGAGCTTGACCCGCTGCCGCCGTCTGCTTGGCTAGTCGTGGGCGTTGCGAGTCTCGTGTTTGGTGGTTTGTTGTGGCTTTACTCAGGTAGCTTTTCGCTTGCCCTGGCGCTACTCATTGGCGGTGCGGCCCTGTTAGGGCTTCTATGGATGGCTAGCACGCTGTTGCTGGACGGTCTGTTGAAAGCTATTCAGCGGCTCTCCGGTGGAAGTGAGTGGGGCCAAGCGTTTCGGCTGGGCGGCAGGCAGTTGGCTCGCCGAAAGCAGGCCGGGCTTGGGCAACTGCTGGCGTTTTCGGTCACGTTTTTTGCGATGGCGATGATTGTACTTGTGCGAGGTGATCTATTGTCCACCTGGCAAGATCAGTTGCCAGCGAATACCCCTAATTACTTTGCTATTAATATTCAACCCAATGAACGGGATGCTTTTGAACAAGCGGTTGCGCCGCGGGTGGAGACCCAAAGCACCTTATACCCGATGGTGCGTGGAAGAATCACTGCTATTAACGGTCAGCCGCCGATAGAAGCCGTTCCTCCTGACGCCAGAGGTGATAACTCACTACGCCGTGAACTGAATCTTACCTGGCAATCGGAGTTGCCCGAAGGTAATCAGGTCGTCGCCGGAGAGTGGTTTTCACAACCGAGCGAGCCTCAGGGATGGATGAGTGAGGTAGAGGCCACGCCTCAGGAAGCTTCTCACGTGGTGCCCATCTCCGTGGAAGATGGACTAGCAGAGCGCCTTGGCCTTGGGTTAGGCGACGAGCTAGCCTTCTCCGTCGGCGGTGATACGATCACTACCCGTATTGAGAGCTTGCGCAGCCTTAACTGGGATAGCTTTAACCCGAATTTCTTCGTTATTTTTCCACCGGGCGTGCTTGAATCGTTTGGGCATAGTTTTATCACCGCGTTTCACTTGCCAGAACAAGAGCAGGGCTTAATCCGACAGCTAGTCAATGATTTTCCAGGTGTCTCACTGCTCAACGTGGATGCCATCTTGGGCCAAGTGCGTGAGGTACTTACCCAGGTCACCCGAGCAGTAGAGCTAGTGCTTATGCTGGTTCTGATGGCTGGCGTTAGTGTGCTTTATGCAGCACTGACGGCTAGCCGGCCGGTACGCGCCCATGAGAGCGGCTTACTGCGTGTATTTGGTGCAGGTAACCGAATGATTTCACGGGTACAAGGCGCTGAATATGCGCTGCTTGGTTTTGCCAGCGGTTTGATGGGGGCCTTCCTTGCAGAGTTCGCCACTGCCGCGCTTTATCTCTATTGGCTTGATTTAACACCGCGCCTACATGTGAGCTTATGGCTAGTGCTGCCCTTCGGAGGCGCATTACTGATTGGCATTATCGGACATGCCCTTTCTTATAGCCTGCGGCGTCAAGCGCCTGCAGCGAGCTTGGGGTTGCTTGGTGAGGCTTAACAAAACTTTACCAAATGCTATGCTTAGCGCTTCTCACAAGGAGGTCATGACATGTCTGTGTCTGTAGGTCATCGCCAGCTTACGGCTGGAGTTTCGTTGCTGCTACTTTCCGGTGCGGTGAGTGCTTCACCTCAGCAACTTGAAGCAGAGCTTCGTGAGCGACTAGCTAGCGAGTCGAGCGCATTCACGGTTGCCCAGGTGTATGAGCAGCCTGACGCGATTGTCGCTGAAGATATTGCTATCACTTATGCTAATGGCCATGTGTTTACGATCGAACGTTACCTCGTTGAAGGTGACTATCATCGCCCAGACAATATCGTTATTGATGGTATGGCCGTTAGCGAAGCCGGTGATTCATTACCCTTTCTCAGCGTTGCCTCCATTGAATTGCCTAACGCTTCGCAAGCAGTGCCGTCGATGGATGAAATGAGTGCGCCTGACATGGTGCTGGAGGCACTGAATGCGCGTGACATCACCTTAAACCTACCAGGTGAGGCAGCGGATAAGTTTTTGAGTGAGCTAGATCCTCCTCCGTTTGAAGGGCAGCTGCACATTGAAACGCTGACGCTTGAAGAGGTCAGCCGTAGCGCTATTGGGCTGTTCGATATACAGGGCGTCAGTGCCGATTTTAATGACTTGAAAAATGGCATTAGTTCAGCTTTTTCGCTCGCTAACTTACGGATTGAGCAGCTAACTGGAATCGATACGCCTGGGGAGGAGAGCGTCGAGCATGCTGCATTGAACGGCATGAATCTTTCTGGTGATGGGTGGAGCGTAGCGTTGGATAACGCCTGGGTGGAAGGCAATTCCTATGTGGGCGATGCGGGTTTTGAAGGTGCATTTTTTGATATTGGGGGGCTGCTGCCTTTGTTGCCGCTCGAACAACGCCAAGGGTTTGAAACTTTCAGCAAAGTACTCACAGGGGGCAGTGGTCAGTTACAGGCTGAAGGACGCAGTCACTCTCGCTGGGAGGAAGAAGAGGAAACCGATCGCTTGATCTCTGATGGCTATTTGCGCTTGAGCGGTGCCGCGGGAATTGAATATAGCCTTGATTTACCGATTAGTTTGCCAAAAAGCGTTTCCATTGAGCAGGCAATGCAAACCCCTGAGTTGTTTGAATCCGCCACGTTGCATGGTGGTGAGGTCGTTGTGGCTTATAGCGATGAAGGATTGCTGCCGCGATTAACTACCGAGATCGCTGCGAACGAGAGTATTACCGAGGCACAAGCAATCTCTATGGCGATGGGGCAGGTTCGCCAGCTTGAGCCTTCGCTAGGCTTGCAAATAACCAAATTAATGACCGGGATGGTCGACATTATGGCTGGTCATTCCCAAGCTTTAACGGTCAATGTTGCATTGCCCAACCCGTTTACTGTTAACCAATTCATGATGAATCCAATGAGGAGCGCTGAGCGGTTTACGCTTACCTTTGAGCTAAAGTAGCGCGGTTGACCAGTCAGTCAGTTTTTTAATGACGACTGCAACATGAAATACGCTCATGCACGACCTGACGCGGATGCGATGAAAGTCGCGTCAGGCTGCGTTATGATAGCGACCGAGTTTCTCCATGATGATCCTTTTGTAACGAGGTTCCCGCCGATGTTCAGCCGCGATATGACAATTGCCGGATTCGATGATGTGCTTTTTGACGCGATGCAAAAAGAAGTTGCACGCCAGGAAGCGCACATTGAATTGATAGCTTCTGAAAACTACGCCAGCCCCCGCGTACTGGAAGCGCAAGGCAGCCAGCTGACCAATAAATATGCCGAAGGCTATCCAGGTAAGCGCTACTACGGCGGTTGTGAATTTGTTGATATCGCTGAAAATCTTGCGATTGACTATGCCAAGCAGCTGTTCGGCGCAACTTACGTGAATGTTCAGCCTCACTCTGGTTCACAGGCCAACAGTGCGGTTTTCCAAGCGTTGGTAACGCCGGGTGACACCATCTTGGGGATGAGCCTGGATGCCGGTGGTCACTTAACTCATGGCGCTAAGCCTAACTTCTCTGGCAAGCACTACAATGCTATCCAGTATGGGCTGAATGAACAGGGCTTGATTGATTACGATCAGGTGGCTGAGCTTGCTCGCGAGCACAAACCCAAAATGATCATTGCTGGTTTCTCTGCCTATTCGCAAATTGTCGATTGGGCTAAGTTCCGTGAGATCGCTGATGAAGTAGGTGCCTACTTGTTGGTTGATATGGCGCACGTCTCTGGCTTGGTTGCTGCAGGCATTTATCCAAGCCCGCTGCCCCATGCTCACGTTGTGACATCTACCACCCACAAAACCCTGCGTGGCCCACGTAGCGGCGTTATTCTCTCCGCTGAAAACGATGCGGATATCGAGAAAAAGCTCCAGTCAGCTGTTTTCCCGGGTGGCCAGGGTGGCCCGTTGATGCACGTTATTGCCGCCAAGGCGATCTGCTTCAAAGAAGCCATGGCGCCTGAATTCAAAGCTTACCAGCAGCAGGTAGTCAAAAACGCTCAGGCGATGGCCAAGGTGTTTATCGACCGCGGTTACGATATCGTTTCTGGGGGGACCGAAGATCACCTGTTCCTGCTGTCTTTGATCAAGCAGGGCGTGACCGGTAAAGATGCAGACGCTGCTCTGGGGCGCGCTCACATTACTGTGAACAAGAATGCAGTGCCTAACGATCCGCAAAGCCCATTCGTGACCTCTGGTTTGCGTATTGGCACTCCGGCAGTGACCACGCGTGGGTTCAGTGAGCAAGAGTGTAGTACATTGGCCGGTTGGATCTGCGACATCTTAGATGTCCTTGCTAAAGGTGAGGACACCAGCTCAATCGAAGCCCAGGTGCTGGATAAAGTGGCCGAGATTTGTGCGCGGCTTCCGGTTTATAAATAAGCACCTTTAACATACTCCTTGGCTAAGGATAGCCCAAAGAACGGGTGACCCCATTAGGGTCGCCCGTTCCTTGTTGAGGGTATGGTATGCCCCTACTAGTTTAGTTTGGCGAGCGCAGCCAGACTCTGTTTTACCAGGGTTGCTGCGTCTGCTGGCGACGTTGATTCGCTATAGCAACGCAGCTCCGGCGCATTGCCAGAAGGGCGAAGGTGTACAATATCGCCATTTTCAAGCGTGGCTCTTAGGCCATCGATACTATTCACCGCTGAAATGCGAGACTGAAGACCTAACGTTTGCTGCATCAGCTCAGGCGAGACTTGCCACTCGGCGAGTAACCCATGGCTTTTCTCAGTGGCGAACTCTTTGAGTCTATCGCTTGCTGTATAACGAGCAGGTAGGTCAGCGATTAATTGCGAAAGATTAACTCCGCGTTGGGCAGCCATCACCATTAACGTAAGAGCGGGTAGTAGCGCATCACGGGTGGGGAGTGCGGCTAACTGACGGCCATCGCTTTCCAGGTTGCTTCCCAATAGAAAGCCGCCGTTGGCCTCAAATCCAGCCACTCGCGCAAACCGCTTACTGAGCTCAGCCATACTGTCCAATACATACGGTGAGCCGATACGCGTGCGCTCAACTAGCTGGAAGGCACCGCAGGCTTCTATGGCTGTGTTGCAGCTTACCGGGACAGCCAACGCGTCGATTCCCAATGCTCTGGCGCAGAGTAAACCTACGATATCACCACGCTGCCATGTGCCCGTTTCATCCCCCAGCAATGGGCGATCACCATCACCATCCGTAGACAACAGGGCCTGTAACTGGTGCTGGCTTGCCCAGGCACGACCTTGGGCCTGATCCTCGTCGCTAACGGCTTCGGTATCCACGGGAACGAAGGCCTCGCTGCGGCCTAATACCACCACATCCGCACCTAGCTCGCTCAAAATATGCGCGCTTAAATCACGGCCTGCAGCAGAGTGCTGGTATAAACCTACCCGCCAACCTTTCAATGGTTCACCTGGGAACCATGCAGTGAAGCGTTGGGAGTATGCTTTGTTCGCTGCTTCAGAGACCTTGCTGCGCGCTGGTGTAGGTAGGGTAGGCATTGCTGCCTCGGCATTAAGAATGGCAATTTCATCAGCTTTGGTAATCTCGCCATCAGGGCGGTAAAACTTGATGCCGTTCCGGTCAAACGGAATGTGACTGCCTGTGATCATAATGCAGGGGATGCCATCTGCCATCGCCTTTAGCGCCAGGGCGGGCGTTGGCAATACGCCATAGTCATCAACCTCCACCTCCATCGCACGGGCAGCACTGGTGCAGGCGGCTGCCATCGCGGGGCTGCTGGGGCGGCGATCCATGCCTAACGCAATACGTTCCACTGGAAAGGATGTGCGCATGGCGCTAATAAACGCCACGGTAAAGGCTGCGCATACTTCATCGGTAAACTGTTCAACTAATCCTCGCGCACCGCTAGTACCAAAAGCGATGCCGCTGTCCTGAATAATCTTGGTCGTGGAACGTACAGAGCTCAACATGTATCTCCTGGAGAAAGTGTCTGCTGTGAGTTTAACACCCTAGACGAGAAGCGCCACGGAGGGCTTTGATCACTAAACTGGGCAAGGGAGGCGGCTGCTAAGACAAAAAATGGCCCCCGCAAGCGGAGGCCATCTCAAAAGGAAGCAGGTTTAATTAAACTTCAGCGATGCCTAAGTTCAGGCCTACTAAGATAGGGTCATGGTCTGAGCTACGGAATGCATCATCGGCGTATAGGTTTTCATCCTGACGGTCGTTGGTGAAGTCGGTGTTGTAGTCCAAAGCAGATGCCTCATCCGCATTAATGTGCCAGGTCGTGGTGCCCGTGACCTGTGCTGCGAGCGTTTCACTGGCTAACGCATGATCCAAAGAGCCCCAGAAGCCATCAAAGACGTAGCTATAATCATCGTCAAGCAGATCATAGCCGGCATTCTTCAGTGTCGTGATGGGGTCTTCCATGGCATAAGCATTTAAGTCGCCAAGAATCAGCACATCGCTGTCATTGCTACCGGTGGGCTGGGTGGATAGCCATTCAAGCAATTCCTCTGCGGCCTCGACCCGTGTGGGGTTGTTGTTGGCCTGGCCATCGCCGATAGCGTCTTCACCATTGACGACACTACCTTTGGATTTGAAATGATTAACCACCACCGAAAAGGTTTCACCTTCACTGTTTTCGAAGGTTTGCATCACTGGTGCGCGGTTGGCAGTGGCGAAGGCCCCATCAGTTTTAGTGACTGCAGCGCCTGCTGGCGTCACTGCCTGACTGTTGTAGATTACCCCAACTGCAATAGCGTCATCCCCAGGGCTAGTGGTGTTGCCACTGCCGTCTTCGGGGATGCTGTAAGCCCAAGTGACATCCTGAATGTTTTTATCCTGCACATCTGCATTCAGTGCATCAACCAACGCTGCAATGGCGCTATCGTCACCATAGCCGTTATTCTCGATTTCCATCAGCCCCACCACATCAGCGCCGCTGGAATTAATCGCCTCAACGATTTTGGCTTCCTGACGGGCAAACTCTTCAGCATTATTGGCCCCGCGAGGATTGTGCAGAGTGCCATTTAAGGTCTCTGTTTTATTGCCGTTCTCATTCAGCGTTGTGAAGTAGTTCAGCACATTGAACGATGCGACCGTAATATCGGCATTACCTAAGGCATCTGTATCCGGTGTTTCCGGGCGCGCTGGGCCAGTAAAATCTACTCCCTCGACGTTTTGGACTTTCCACTCACTAAAGTTGTAATCAAGTACGCCTTCAAGTGTCTGAAGCTTATCGCCACCGCGCAGCGGGTTAGTGCCAGAAAGCTCTCCACCATTGCGCCCGTAGATAATCGGGTCGGGGTTTTGTGAGGCGTTCGCATCATCGATTTTGATGGTGCGTGCCTCGGCGTCTTCAAGCCAAGCGCTATAGCCTTCTACATCAGGCTCGTTGACTTCTGTGAACTGCTCTAAACGGCCACCGGACGAAAGCGTGACTTCGCCGTAACGGCCAAGCTCGTAAAGTTCGGTGACCACCAATGGCTCACCGTCCAGTGCTTCTATGGCGACTCGCATACCTTCAAAGGCTTCCAGACCTTGTTTGTCGGTAAATGGCATAACGATTCGCTGGCTTTCAGGTAGGGGAATATCGTTTGCCAGTACCTCAAGGCTGCCGCGTTCGGCGGTTAACTGCGTTTTATCGAAATACTCTGAGACCTCACCGCTAATGCGAATTTGATCGCCGGCAGTGAGTTGTTCCAGCCAATCGCTACTACCGCTACCCGCGTACACAAAAATACCTTCTGACGTCTCGGCATTATTGTCGTTATCGTTATCTTCCTCTTGCAGGAAGAAGCCATTCAAGCCAGGCGCTACCATGGTGACGATGGCTTCAAGGGTAACGTTCTCACCCGCTAAAGTGCTGGTGTTCGAGTTACCCTGTACGGCAGAAATCAACGTGATATCTACCTGGGGTTCATTAGCAAGGCCCGGAGACGCTACGGCGGCTACATCACTAGCATCACCGCCTAGTGCGTCAGAGCTAATTGCTCCCTCGGTATCAGTGGTGGTGAATTTGCCTAAATCCACATCCCAAGAAGCGGCGTCAAACCCGTCAGTATCTGGGTAGGCTTCCATTGCCACTTGGTTGCCATTAACACGTGGGTCACCTTGCCACAGCGTTACCGCATCGCCACCACCACCCAGGCCAGAAGCATTCTCGGCATAACCAATTTTTAAGGCATCGATATTATCCAGGTTGCTCCACGCTGAACGGAATTCCGCGACTGACTGGGCATCGCCATCGACCATGACAATCGCTGATTCACCAGGAGCTAGCGAGCTTAGCCCTTTAATTTCAATCGCATCTACGGGGTCGGCGCTGTCATCATCGTAGTAAAGCGGCATACCGCTGAAATCAAGCGCTTCAGACGAACGGTTGGTTACTTCAAACCAATCGGCGGTGACGTCAGAGCCGCTTTGGCCCGACCATATCTCAGTGATGGCTAAACCAATATCGAGCTCGCCCGGTACATAAGGAGCTTTCATCGTGCCTACATGAAAGTCAGTGGTGGCATTGGTGGGTAGTTCAGCGTACTCAAATGACCAGTTCTCTGGGTTACCAATGGCGCTTAATAGCTCCTCCGCCGTGCCGAAGCCATTGCCGTTAAAGGCGGCATTGCGTGCGCTGCCAATGGCAACCGCGGTGATACCCTCTTCAAGGCCAGGCGGCAGGGCCGAGTTATTAGAGGAGTCTGCAGTGTCTTGCCACGCATCGCTGTTTGTTTGGGCTGCGTAGATAAACGTTGGGTCGCTTGCCGCGCCGACGAAAGCAAGTACTTGGTCGCCGCCGACCGAAAGGTTGAACCCGTTATTACCTACGTTGCTGCTATTAGCAGGCGTGAACTGCGAAGAGTCTGCGGTATAAGTAACAACCGTGCCTGCCGGTACGCCGCCTTCAGGCGCCGTCCACTTAACGGCGCCTTCGTTGGCGCGGAAGCCATCGCCCGCCCAACCTGAATCAGTGAAGGTAATTTCTGCGCCTCCGCGAATACCCTTCAATGCGACGAACTGGAAGGATTTTTCGCTACCACTGAGCGCAGTAATCGCAATGTCACCAGGTTGAGGTGCAAAATCAGGCAGACTGAATTCAATGTCTGTGCTCACAAAACGCTGCTGTTCGGCGGGCAGATCCTTAGACTCTTGACCATCTTCTAGCCAATCCACCGTACCGCTATCAAACAGCATGCTCGCAGTAACGCCTGACGCTGTGACGGAAACATCAAAAAGTGATTCCGGCTTCGCCGTCAGTGCATCCGGTAGGGTATTGAGATCCGGGCCGTCTATTTCGCGAACGGTGTAGTCGCCATCCCATAGGTAAAGACCAAAGCCGACGTCGTCATCATCATTAACCGGGCCCGCTAGTATCAGGTAGCCTTCATCGCCAGCAGGTTCAATAGAGCGCACCGCGCGGCCATCCAGATCTAAACGCAGGGGCTCGCCAAAGGAAACTTCGTTAGCCTCGCCAGAGACGAGGCCACTCACATTTTCAACAGGCACTAATTGTGCGAAGCCATCATCCAACGGCGAGCGGAGGCCAAGGTGAAGGGAATCACCGATAAACACAGCGCCTTCAATATTAACCCCTAACGAGAGGCTCAGCGCATTTTCACCGAGCCCATGGCCATTTTGGGCATCCCAGTCGCTAAGCTGGCTGGCTAAGTCGGTAAACTGGCCCGTCACCTCAATACTCAAATTCTCAGCATTATCACCTGTCACTTGAGTGGCAAAGATCATTGAGCGCTGGCTGCTCTCGTGGGAGCCCAGCCAGTAGTGAATGCCCTGATAAGTCGCCACCGCTTCCAAGTCCACTTCCTGGGTGTCATTCAAGCCCAGGGCAGTATTCAGGTTAATTTCCGCCAGGGGAGCGCCATCGGTGTCGCGCTCATAGAGACGTAACACTTGATCTTCGTCATCCGCCACCAGCATTAAATTCTCACCCACGGCAATCGCTGCTGAAGCATCAGAAGTGCCCGTGTGGTAGCGCTCTCCCAGATTGAAGTTTGGGTTGCTTGGCTCAGGCTGACCGGGCTCTTCAGGTTCTGTTGGCTCTTCAGGTTCTGTTGGCTCTTCAGGTTCTGTTGGCTCTTCAGGTTCTGTTGGCTCTTCAGGTTCTGTTGGCTCTTCAGGCTCTGTTGGCTCTTCAGGTTCTGTTGGCTCTTCAGGCTCTGTTGGCTCTTCAGGCTCTGTTGGTACTTCGGGGTCTTCTGGCTCGCTCTTGAGCTGCTCAATATAACGACTCAGTAGCGACTCAACATCATCTACGCCGGAGCCATCGCCGAGCAAAGAAGCTAATGCACGTGCTGGTTGCTGTTCAATGCTTTCGCTGCTGTTCATAAATGCTGCGACAAGCTCCTCTCGAGACAGCCCTTCTGCCAGCAGCTCTGACCAGTATGCTAAGCCTTCTGGGTCTGGCTCGCGGTTAAGAACACTATTGTAGAGTTGATTTAGCCAAGCGGTATCGTTCAAGTTAGAAATGGTGGTTTCGAACTCATTAGACGCTTGAAAGCTATTGGAAATATCCTCTAATGCTAAGCCGTCGCGGTACTCATTGACCCAATATTTGAGGCCTGAAAGGTCAGGCGTACGTAATAGGTGAACGCTATAGAGCGTAATAATAGGCTGGATTTGCAACTGAAATTCATTGCTAGTCACCATTGAGTCAAGAGTGGTTGCAATATCGTCAGTCCCGCTATCCAGGGCGGCAGTCCAATAGTTAGCACCAGCCTCATCCGGCTCACGCAATAAAATATCGTGATATAACGTAGAAACAAGCTCAAAATTGGTCATTTAACCAGCCCTTACTGGATGAATTGAAGGGCTGAATTTATTACTAAGTCATAGCAATTAAATGACTTAAATATTTTATTTTTATGATGCTTATATGAGGACAGTTTTATAGCAGCGTGAAAATACTTTTTCTTTAAAGCGTCATGTGTTTGCAATGGCTAGCTGCGTAATCTCATGTTTGCCTATTTTCTCCATCGATTAAAAAAGGGAATCGCCATGAGTAACTTCCAACTTCAGCTCCTGCACGCAGCCGATATGGAGGGGGGTGGGGGAGACCTGCTTAATGCACCCAATTTCATCTCTATCGTGGATCACTTAGAAGACCAATACGCTAACTCGCTGTTTGTCAGCTCGGGAGATTTGGTGTTGCCTGGGCCATACTTGAACGCTGCCGCTGATTCAAGCCTGCAGGCAGCCTTCCAAACAGCGGTTGAAGAGATTTATGGGCTGGAAGCTGGCTCCATGAGCGGCATCACGGCAGCTTCTGGGCGCGTTGAGACTCTATTGATGGATCTGGCAGACGCGGCGGCCGTGACACTGGGCAATCATGAGTTTGATTTGGGTACCGGGCTGATCGAAGCAATGATTGCATCGGTCGTGAACGGCGGTTCTACGGCAGACGCTGAGTGGCTAGGCGCTCAGTTTCCTTATCTGTCTGCCAACCTAGACTTCTCGGGCGATTCCGCTCTAAGTGGTTTAGCGACCGAGGAAATATTAAGCCAAGACGCCTTTCAAGCCACCTTGGAAGAGCTGTTGGCGGGCGCTAATAAGCCTAAGCTAGCTCCGGCGGTCATTGCTGAGCGTGGCGGAGAGAAGATCGGCATTATTGGCGTGACTACCCAAATTCTGGAGAGCATCTCTTCACCTGGCGATGTCAATGTGCTGACCGGTGGCAGCAATGACATGCAAGCTCTGGCCAAGCTTATTCAGCCCATTATTGATGACCTTGAAGCGCAGGGCGTCAATAAAATAATCCTCAGCTCGCACCTACAGCAAATTCAGTTTGAAGAAGAGTTGGCGACACTGCTGGACGGCGTCGATATCGTGATAGCGGGTGGTTCCAATAGTCTTCTGGCAGATCAAGAAGACCAGGATCGTGGCTTATTCCCAGGGGCAGGCGAGCCCTATGACACTTACCCCATCGTTACTCAAGATGCTGCAGGTAACGATGTAGTCGTCGTTAATACCGACGGGGGCTGGCGCTATGTTGCCGAACTGGTGGTAGAGTTTGACGAACAGGGTCGTGTGATTGCTGACTCCATCGATGAAAACTCTTCTGGTATTTACGCCTCTACCGATGAGCAGGTAGAAGCGCTGTGGGGAGACCTGGTAAGCGCCTTCGCCGAAGGCACTAAAGGTAATATTGCTAATGATTTAGTCGGCTCGGTGGGTGAGTTTGTTGCTGAGCAAGACGGCAATATCCTTGGTTTGACCGATGTATACTTAGTAGGCGAGCGGGCAGCGGTGCGCACCGAAGAAACCAATTTGGGTAATCTAACTGCGGATGCCAACCTCTGGTATGCCAAGCAGCTTGACGAAGACGTCGTGGTATCGTTCAAAAACGGCGGTGGTATCCGTGAGCCGATTGGTAATGTTGTCGTAGATGGAAGCGACAGCGAGCCAACCTATCAAGCGCCAAGTGCCAACCCCACCATAGGTAAGCCTGAGGGCGGCGTATCCCAGCTGGATGCAGCGTCATCACTCCGGTTCAACAATGACCTAGCCATAATCACTATCACACGCAGCAAACTGCTGGAAGTTCTGGAGCATGCGGTTGCTGCATCGGCACCGGGTGTCACTGCAGGTCAGTTTGCCCAGGTGGGCGGTATTCAGTACAGCTATGATCTTAGCCAATCCGCAGGTGAGCGCATCCAAAATGCGGTGATTGTTAATGACGATGGCAGTACCAACGATGTGCTGGCTGCCAATGGCCGCCTGGTAGGCAGTGCTGAAGAGACTGTTAAAGTCGTTACGCTAGGCTTTTTGGCCGACGGCGGCGACGGTTATCCGCTAGGGGAAGATAGCTACCAAGATCGGATAGATCTTATGAGCGCCTTCGAAGATGACGGCCTCTTCGACTTTGCCGAAAAAGGCACAGAGCAGGATGCCTTCGCTGAATACATGGCCAGCATGTTCAGCGAAACACCGTTTAGCGAGCAAGAAACCCCTGCTAGCGAAGATCTGCGAATCCAAAATCTTGGTGAGCGCAGCGATGCTGTCTTCGATGCTCCTGTCGATCCGCTGCTACGCCTTTACGATGCCGCTTTTGATCGCATGGCGGATGGCAAAGGGTTAGGCTACTGGCTTGAAGTGAGTGAGTCGGTCAGCCTGAGTGATATTGCTGATAGCTTTGTGGGTTCAGAGGAGTTTGCAAGGCAATATGGCAGTGTAGAAAACGATGCCTATATTGAACTGATGTATGAAAATGTACTCGAAAGGGCTTCTGATGCGGCAGGTCAAGCGTATTGGCTTGATAAGCTAGATAATGGAGCTGAGCGCGGTGCTGTTATGGTTGGTTTCACTGAGTCAGCAGAGAGCATGATGCTGTTTGGCTAATGAAGCAACCTAGCTCTGTTGGGTAAGCACGTTGTTTATCTCACTCAACACTCAGTGCCTTCAACGCCCCTACCCTAGGCAGGGGCGTTTCTGTTATGCTGCCGCGATAATCCTCGCGTGACTTCTTTGATTCAACGGTGACCCATCCATGGCAAAGCAACAGGAAGCAACGGATCTGCAGCGTGCATTAAGCGCCTGTAAGGGTTCGTTTGTATCGGTGGGCTTTTTTAGCATGTTCGTCAATTTGCTCATGCTAGTTCCCCCCATGTACATGCTCCAAGTGTATGACCGCGTGCTTACCACGCAAAGTCTCGATACGCTCATCATGCTGACGCTTGTCGTCATCTTCCTTTTTATGGTGATGGGTGGGCTTGAACTAGTTCGGTCAAGAATGCTGGTTAGGATAGGGAATCGATTAGATACTACGATTAATCAGCGCCTCTATGGTGCCATGTTTCGCCGTAGTTTAGTTGCTCCAGGGGCACAAAGTGCTCAGCCGCTAAATGACTTGACCGGTTTACGACAGTTTCTAACTGGAAATGGACTGTTTGCCTTTTTTGACGCCCCTTGGGTGCCCGTTTATTTAGGCATTCTGTTTATTTTTCACCCTTGGTTAGGTGTGTTTGCTACCTGTGCGGGCATTATTTTATTTGCGCTTGCGGTGGCTAATGAAAAATCTACTAAGGCTTTACTTGCTGAAGCCAATAGCGAGCAAATTCAAGCACAGAATCTAGCCAACTCTAACCTGAGAAATGCTGAAGTGCTGCATGCTATGGGCATGCTGCCCGGCATTATGGGACGCTGGTCAAAACGCCATCATGAATTCCTTGCTAAACAGTCACAAGCGAGTGACCGTGCGGGCGCTTTGACCAATACGTCTAAAGTAATGCGTTTGCTCTTCCAGTCATTAATTCTTGGTCTAGGTGCGCTGTTAGTGCTCCAAGGGGAGATGACTCCCGGTATGATGATTGCCGGGTCTATTCTAATGGGGCGTGCGCTGGCACCTATTGATCAAATGATCGGTGGCTGGAAAGGCTTTGTAGCCGCACGTGGCTCTTATAGCCGATTAAACGAGCTCCTGACGCAGATACCTGACGAGCAGCGTCATATGTCTTTGCCAGCGCCGAAAGGCATTGTTGATGTGGAGAATGTAGCGGCTGCTCCTCCCGGTGCACGTATGGCTACCATCCGGGGAATTAACTTTAGCGTCGCTAAAGGCGAGCATGTTGGCATTATTGGCCCAAGTGCGGCAGGTAAATCAACCCTTGCCCGCGTACTGCTGGGAATATGGCCAACGCAGGTTGGAGACGTAAGACTAGATGGTGGGGCGGTTAACCAATACAACCGTGACGAACTGGGCCCCTATATCGGCTATTTGCCACAAGATATCGAACTCTTTGATGGCACCATCAGTGAAAATATTGCCCGTTTTGGGGACATTGACCCTGAAAAGGTGGTTGCTGCGGCCCAAAAAGCAGGTGTTCATGAAATGGTGTTAGAGCTATCCAATGGCTACGACACCGTGATTGCCTCTAACAGCGGCGCGCTTTCCGGGGGGCAGCGCCAACGCCTCGGGCTTGCTCGCGCACTGTATGGCAACCCAGTCCTGGTCGTTCTAGATGAGCCCAACGCTAACTTAGACGATGCTGGCGAAAAAGCGCTGGGCCAAGCCATTGCTCAATTGAAAACAGAAGGTACGACGCTGTTTGTTATTAGTCACCGTACCAGTGTTTTAAAAGGCATGGATAAGCTGTTGGTAATGAAAGAAGGTCAAGTCAGTATGTTCGGTCCTCGTGATCAAGTGTTGGCGCAATTTGCCAAGAAATCGCGCCCCCAGGTTAGCCAGCAAAACGCCACTCGCCTGTCTGCTATTGCAGGCGGTCGTGGAAATGCTAATGGCAGCGAGGAGACGACATGAGCCAGCAGAGAGATAAGGTTCCAGCCAATAGGGAAATTGATGTAACGCCCCAAGGTCCGGTTACCCTAGATGGCGAGGCACAAGAGGCCTTGCCAACGAGTGATAAAGGTTATCGAAAACTAGGTTATGCCATTTTGGGCATTGCACTAGGGGGGTTCGTTCTTTGGTCTGTGACGGCTTCACTGGCCGTCGCCGTTGTTGCGCCTGGCAACGTTTCCATGGAGTCTTTCAAGCGCTCGGTACAGCATCTTGAAGGTGGTATCGTACGTGAGCTGCTTGTCGAAGATGGCGCTAAGGTAGAAGCTGGGCAGCCGTTGGTGATCTTGAGCGATACCCAGGTGCGTTCACAGCTAGAAATTGCCCAATCGCAATATTATATCAACCGTGCAATGGAAGTACGTTTGTTAGCTGAGCAGCAGGGCGCAGAAATGCTTGAGATGCCCGAAGAGCTGATGTCGGTTGATAATGCGAGAATCCAGCAGATCACCGCTGTTCAGCAAAGCCTCTTCGCTGCCCGCCGTCAATCGCTGCAAGGCACGATGGATGCGATGGACCAGCAAATTATTCAAATGCAAGAGCAGATTGATGGGCTTGAATCACGTGTTCGCGTTAATAATCAGCGGATACGTTCGTTGCGCTCTGAAGCAGAAGACTTCCGTTCGCTCTACCGCGAAGGGCTGGGCGATAACCAACGCCTGCGTGAACTAGAGCGACAAGTGCTGCAGTACGAAGGTGAGAATGCGGAGTTCCAAGCTAATATTGCTCAGTTGCGCTCAAGGATCAGCGAAAGTCGCCTGAAAAAAGAGACTACCCTGCAAGAGTTTCAAGCCGAGGTGGGTGAGCTACTGCGAGATGCGCAGACGCAAATAGCCGAGGCAGAGGAGCGCATTACTTCGTTAACAGACCAAGTAAACCGCACCGTTATTCACTCGCCTGCTTCCGGCACCGTGGTTGGGCGCAAGATACACACTATTGGCGCAGTCGTTCGCCCTGGTGACACCATTATGGAAGTTGTGCCCTCTAACGATGGTTTTGTGGTGGAAGCGCGTATACCGAGTCGCGACATCGACAACCTTTATATAGGCCAACTTGCTGAAATTCGTTTTTCTGCCTTCAATCAGCGCTTAACAAACGTCATTGATGGCGAAATTATTCATCTTAGTGCCGATAGTTTTGAAGATGAAGCGACTGGTCAGCGCTATTACAAAGCCCGTATTAGAGTAACGGAAGATGGGCGGCAGGATATGACCGAGCAAATGCAGCTGTTATCCGGTATGCCTGCAGAAGTTATGATTCGGACAGGCGAACGTACATTTGCCAGCTACATTGCGAAGCCAATTGCCGATATGTTAGCTCGCGCTATCCGGGAGGATTAATGATACGGACGCCACGTTTTGCTCTTAGTGCGCTTGCACTTACTATCGCGCTGTTAAACCAGTCTGCATTCGCGCAGAGCGATATGCCTGCTGATCAGCAGGCTCTTGCTGAGTTGGAGGCGCTGGCCAATAGTGAAGCAGCCTCCCAAGCGTTGCCCTCATTGCCCGATCTTTTTTCCAGGGCTCTACGCCATGACGCAGACCTTTCACGTCAGCGTTATGAGTTAGATGCCACTCGCGAAGAAGTGCCGATGGCGCGCTCTCAGCTGCTGCCACAGGTAAGCGCTTCGGGGGGGTATTTATGGCAAGACTCTACAAATATCCAAACGTCTCCAGATGAGTTTGGCCTAGATCAGCCTGCCCAGCGTCCAGGCGAAATTGATGAGACTTATTATCAAGTCCAGCTGCGGCAGCCGCTTTTCAGCTTGGAACGCTGGCGAAAGATGGATGTTGCCAGCGCCCAGGTAAGTTCTGCCGAGCTTCAATTGGCTGTGGTTGAGCAAGAGCTAGCATTGCAAGTTAGCGAGGCCTATATAAAAGCTTATTTAGCGTCGCAGCGATTAGGTTTATTAGAGTCTCAACAAGATTCCCTTGAGCTACAGGTACGCCAAGCAAGTCGTGCGTTTGATCTGGGTGTTGGCAATCGGGTTGACTTATTGGAGGCGCAATCTAGGTACGATCAGGCAGTCTCTGACGCAGTTGAAGCTGAAAATGAGTTAGACAATGCGCTTAGCGAGTTGGAACGCCTTACGGGTGTTACGCCCAGCTTTCAAAGCTCAGCGCCTGGTGAGTTGACCACTGTTACTCTCAATGGCGACACTGGCAATCCCGACGAATGGATTTCACGCACTGGTCAAAACCTAAAAGTCTTATTAGCCCAGCAAGAGCAACAAGTTGCGCAAGCTAATACAAGCGTTAGGCGTTCGGGTTACTACCCTGAGATAAATCTAAACCTTAGCTATTCTGACCGAGTAAGCGACGATGAGCTGAGGGAGAGCGAAGATTATCGTGCGGGCGTCGAATTGAGCGTGCCGATTTATCGCGGCGGCTATACCAACGCCAGTGTTCGGCAAGCAGAAAAACGTATTGAGGCTAGCTTGGCTGCAGTCGACAATGAGCGAAATCTTGCTATCCAAGAAGTGCGCAAGCGCATAAGAGCCTTAAATGGCGGAGAGCGCCGTTTGCAAGCACTTAACCAATCCATTGAATCCAGTCAGCTATTCCTTGACGCGGCTGAACGTGGCGAACAACTCGGCCTGCGGGATCTAGTTGATGTGCTGGATGCTCGGGCCAGCTTATACGATCAGCGTATCAAGTACGTTGACACTGTTGGTAACTACGCTTTGGATATGATCTCACTGCATATCGCAGTGGGTAGCTTAGAGAGCGACGATCTTAATCGCACTATGTCGCTATTGGCCTCGTTGTCCACTTCATCGCAGGTAGCGCGGTAGTCAGTAACTATGGCCGTTATTAAAACAAACCAGGGTAGTGAATGGTTACGGCGTGCTATGCGTTGTTTCGATGCGGCAATTGCCACCAGTGTAGCGCTTATTGCGCTGTGGTTAATGCCGCACATTGACCCTAAAACTAATGACTACCTGTTTCTGATCTTGATCGGTAGTCTTCTCTTGCCTGCCGTTGGTGAACTGATAGGGCTTTATCAGCCATGGCGGGGCCGCAGCCTATATACTATGCTAGGCATTTATGCAGTAACGTGGCTCGCGACGATTGGCTTGCTTAGCTTATTGCTAGTGGCCATACAGGGTACCCAAAGTTTTTCGCGTTTGTGGATGGGGGGAGCATCGCTGGCCGTGTTGTTAACGGGCAGTCTTATGCGTACTGTTTTATACAGCTATTTAAAACGCCTGCGTGCCAAAGGGCACAACTTAAAGCGTGTCCTGTTAATTGGTAAACAGGCCAATGTTGTGCTGCTTGAAAAGAGAGTTGCGGATACTCCCCAAGCTGGCTATATCGTCGTTGGTCACTATATCGACGAAGATGATGCGACCTTCTTTCATGAAATGGCAGATTTTGCGAAAGCCAACGTTTTTCAGCGTGGGTTTGATGAAATATGGCTTGGCTATCCGCTTGTTCAGGGAAATCGCGTTCGTCATCTAATGCGCCTACTGGCAGGTATTCCTACCAGCATTCGCTTTTTCCCTGATTTGCCTGATATTCGCCTGCTTAACCATCGTATTACCCAAGTGGCAGGGCTTTACTCGCTAGAGCTAAATTACACGCCTCTCAATGGCCCCATGCGTTTCGTGAAAGCGCTTGAAGATCGTGTGTTGGGGCTTGTTCTCTTTTTAGTATTTAGTCCCGTCATGTTAGCCATTGCCCTGGCGATCCGTTGGAAAATGGGAGGACCTGTACTGTTTAAGCAGGAGCGACACGGCTTAGACGGTAAGCGTTTCAAAATTTATAAATTCAGAACCATGCGCCAGCATGAAGATAGTAAAACTCAGCAAGCTACCTATGGGGATGATCGTATAACGCCTATCGGGCATTTTTTACGACGTACCAGCCTAGATGAACTGCCTCAGCTCTACAATGTGCTGCAGGGGCGGATGTCGCTTGTTGGGCCACGTCCCCATGCGATGGATCATAACGACCATTATAAAGACCATATTGATATCTATATGCAACGGCATCGTGTAAAGCCAGGTATGACCGGTTGGGCTCAGGTGAGCGGTCTGCGTGGTATCACAGAAGACGTTAAGCTGATGGAAAAGCGTGTGGAATATGATTTGTATTATATAGAACGCTGGTCATTGGGATTTGATCTTAAAATACTGATTATGACGCTGACACGTGGTTTTATTAATGGTCAGCCCTAATTAAGTCAGTCTGAGCATTTGTACACCATTAATGGTTCATAATTTTGCAGCCTTGTTTAACGATAGGCTGCAAAAATAGTTAATGATATTGAGGCGGGATGGTTAGCGCTAACCACTGGCTTATCTCAAGGAGGAAAGATGATATTACCTGTGATTTTGTCTGGAGGCTCAGGTTCGCGTTTGTGGCCCGTCTCACGCGAGCACTATCCCAAACAGTTTCTAAACCTGCATAAACAGGACGTTAGTTTGCTGCAGGAAGCTGCCTTAAGGCTCAATGATGTCTCAGGTGCCGGCGAGCCTATTATTGTATGTAACGAAGAGCATCGATTTTTAGTCGCCGAGCAAATGCAGCAACTTGGGTTTAAGAAAAGTAAGATTATTCTTGAGCCGATTGGTCGCAATACCGCTCCAGCACTAGCCCTGGCGGCGCTGGCTGCAGTTGAAACCACTCCAGAAGCTGAACTGTTGGTGATGCCTGCCGATCACGTTATCAAGGATACTCAGGCGTTTGCCGAGGCTGTAAAAAAAGGCCAAGTACTTAGTCAGCAAGATAAGTTAGTCACATTTGGCATCACTCCCACGGCGCCTCACACCGGCTATGGTTATATTAAGCGTGGCGAGGAGCTTGGCGAGGGGTTCTCAGTTGCCGCATTTGTCGAAAAACCTGATGCAGCAGTTGCTGAAGCCTACTTAGCTAGCGGTGGCTATTTATGGAATAGTGGTATCTTTTTATTCAAAGCCAGCTGCTATTTAGAAGCGCTTAAGACTCATGCGCCCGATATTTTGGCTAACTGTCAGGCGGCGTATCAGCAGCGGGCAGAAGATATGGATTTCTTGCGCATTTCCGAAGAAGCTTTTGAGCAGTGCCGTAGTGAATCTATTGACTATGCCGTTATGGAGCATACTCGTCAGGCGGCGGTAGTGCCGATGTCGCCCGGCTGGAGTGATGTTGGCGCTTGGGACGCATTGCACGCGTTGCGTTCAAGCGAAGATAAGGAAAATGGCAATGCCATTCATGGTGATGTCATGCTCCACCAAACGCAAAATAGTTTGGTGTACAGTGAGTCTCGCTTAGTGGCTGCTGTGGGCGTTAATAACCTGATTATTGTAGAAACAGATGACGCCGTATTGGTTGCCGATCGCCGCCAAGCGCAAGATACCAAGCTAATCGTCAATGCTTTAAAAGCGGCAGGTCGCAAAGAGTCCCAATCGCACCAACAAGTATATCGACCATGGGGGCATTATCGCACTATGGTGTTGACTGACAGCTTCCAGGTGAAAGAGATAGTCGTGGTTCCTGGGGGGAAACTGTCTTTGCAAATGCATCACCATCGCGCAGAGCATTGGGTTGTGGTGCAAGGTACTGCTAGGGTTACGCAGGGTGAGGGGCATGGCGATCTTTCCGATCTTCGGAGCTTCCTACTCTCCGAAGATGAGTCCACCTATATCCCACTGGGCACCGTTCACCGTCTGGAAAACCCTGGCGTTATTCCTCTGAAACTTATCGAAGTGCAAACCGGTTCTTACTTGGGAGAAGACGATATTGTGCGTTACAACGATAAGTATGGGCGCGAATAAACTGAAAGGCGGTCAATCAATCAGTTCTGTTTCTTACGCACATTAATTACCGCTGTGTTTGTCTTATCTTCTGGAGCTAACGCCATGCTTACTTTAAGCTATGGCGCTTTATTTCGTTCAATAGAAAAGGCCAGTCATCATGCAAGTAGGCCCTATGCTACGTTTTCAGCATCTGCGAGTTGCGATTGTGCACGACTGGCTGGTGGTTAACGGTGGTGCCGAAAAAGTGCTAAAAGGGTTGGCGGAGGTCTTCCCACAAGCAGAAATATTGACACTGGTACACACGCTTGATCACGATAGCGCTCCTTGGCTAACAAAACACCGTATCCATACTAGCGGCTTGCAACGTCTGCCGTTTATTAAACGCATTTATCGGCACTGTTTACCACTGATGCCTTACGCCGTAGAGCAGCTTGACCTGCGTGGCTTTGACTTGGTGATCTCCTCTAGCCATGCGGTAGCTAAGGGAGTGATAACTCATCCTGGGCAGATTCATTTATGTTATTGCCACACGCCTATGCGCTATGCCTGGGATATGAAGGAAGCTTATCTGGAAGATGCGCACTTCCGCTTGCCGGGAATGAACTTCTATGTGCGTAAAACGCTCAAGCGTCTGCGTCAGTGGGATTATTTTACGGCCACGCAAGTAGATGCTTTTTTTGCTAACTCGCAGAATGTCGCGCAGCGTATTGCTAAGTATTACCGGCGTGAGTCAGACGTGCTTTACCCTCCGGTGGATACCGATAGCTTTGCTCTCTATACCGGGCCGCGAGAGCCTTATTATCTAGCGGCATCGCGATTGGTGCCGTATAAGCGCATGGATTTGATCGTACAAGCATTTGCTCAGGACCCGATGAAGCGTCCGTTGAAAGTGGTTGGTGACGGGCCAGAGCTCAAGCGTTTAACGCGACTCGCAGAAGGTCACGAAAATATTGAGCTGCTGGGTTATCTGCAAGGTGAGAAGCTGCATCATCTTATGCAGCGCGCTAAAGCCTTTGTGTTTGCCGCTGATGAAGACTTCGGCATTGTACCCTTAGAGGCTCAAGCCTGTGGCACACCGGTTATTGCGTTTGGAGATGGTGGCGCGCTGGAAACTGTCAAAGGATTAGAGCACAACGAGGATGCCACGGGTATCCACTTTGCCGAGCAAACCACAGCCAGCCTGGGGCAAGCGATTGAAATGTTCGAAAAGTGCGACTTTTCACCGGCTGCTTGTCGCCGCCAGGCTGAGCAGTTTAGTAACGCCTGCTTTACTCAGCGTTTAATGATGCTGGTGGATGAAAAGTTAAGCGCAATGTCGACAAAAAATCACTGAAACGTATCCAGTGAACGATTTGAATGCACAAGGAGCGACGCGTGATCAAGGCTGCCATCAAACAGCGACTGCGCATTATCATAAAGAAGCTGATCAGCTTCCCGACGTTTAAGCGGCTAGGGCAGCGTTTGCTGAGCCCGTTTCCAAGGCTAAGAGGGTGGGTTATTCGATTGGTGCAGGCGGGCCAGTATAGCGATCTTGCTGCGTCAACCCGAATCGAAGGTTATGGAGAGCGTCAGCAGCGGTTGATGGATGGCCTTGAGCGGCGTAGGAAGCAAGCCACTCATGAATAATAATGTCACGCTTTATATTGCCGATGCTCGTCATGCAACGCGGTTCACCCGGCTTGAGGATTGGTTGGCTGCGTTCTCGAATGCTTTCATGCAGGATGGTTCTGCAAACATCGCTGATGCTCATGTGCTGCTGCTTGGCTTTGATCACGCTGCATTAATCGATTGTCATCGGCACCTATTTAATATTGGCATTGCGCCAAGGCGTTGCCATGCCTTGCTACGTGAGCAGGAGGACGTACTAGCGTCAGTCAGTGATGCTTTGGTAGATATTGTCGTGCAGCATATGGCGAATGCAATGAATCCCGCAGCCATCGTCAATATTGCCAACGGTGAAACATTAACGGTTGCTTCGCCAGCTCCTTCGCCAACTACTGCGGCTAAGCCTACATTGGCATTTGTGTCACCCTTGCCGCCGCAGGCGACTGGCATTGCCAATTATAGCGCGGAACTCCTACCGTATTTAGCGCCTCATTTCACGCTTACGTTGGTAGTTGATCAGCCTGAGCTTGATGCTGAGCTGAGTCGTGCGTTTGAGTGCATTGATCCAGCTACCTTTAGTCAGCGTGCCAGCGAGTTTGATTATACCGTCTACCAAATAGGTAATTCGCTTTATCACGCTTACCAGTTTGGTTTGCTGCAACGCCACCCGGGTATTGTCGTACTTCACGACTACTTTCTGTTTGATGCGGTTTGGTGGCTTAATGAAAGCGGGCTGAAGCCCAACGCATTGCTCCAGCAGCTCTACACTGATCACGGTTATCCGGCGTTACTTGCCCATGCCGAAGCAGCGCGAGATGCTCGAGGTGCCGAACAGTTTCCGGTGAATGGTTTGGTCACTCATCAGGCTGGCGGGATGATCTATCATTCCGCTTTCGCACGTTCTCTGGCCGATCGCTGGCAGTTGGGGCAGCTGGCACCCACTTACTTGGTTCCTCATCTACGTCAGTTGCCGATGCCGTTTGATAAGCAAGCAACACGTAAGGCATTAGGAATAGCTGTTGACGAGCGAGTCATTGCCAGCTTTGGGGGAGTTAATCCCAAAAAGCTGACACACGTGCTGTTAGATGCTTTTCTGGGTGATGCTGATGCACAAGCGCTTCCTGTGGCTAGTGCAACAGGACGCCCCGTACGGCTGGTGCTGGTCGGTGCTCAACATAGTGGTGAATATGGGCATGCCTTGGCACGTCGACTTAAGCAACACCCCAATGGCCACCAAGTGACAGTTACTGGCTATGCTTCCCGCGAAGAGTATCAGTGCTGGTTACAGGCAGCGGATATTGCCGTGCAGCTACGCACGCAATCTCGAGGTGAGACCTCGGGAGCTATTTTTGATGCTATGGCCTATGGCGTTGCGGTAATTGCTAATGCTCATGGTAGCAGCGCAGAACTACCTGAGCAGTGTATTTGGCAATTAGCTGATGGAGCTGAAGAACAGTTGATCACACCGCTACGAGAGGCGCTTTGCCAGCTGTGTTCTCATGACGATGAACGTGAGCTCCTGGGGCAGGCAGGGCGCGACTACGTAGCGACAACTTTGGCGCCAGAGAAAGTGGCTGAGCAATATCGCCAGGCGATTATAGACGCGCCATTAGTGGCGCCTCGTTACCGCTATGAGCGCTTCCTGGATCAGTTGGCGGCACATGCGCCGCTGAACACGGCACTACAAACACCTGAAACGGCTAAGCAGCTGACTCGGATACTGAGCGATGTAGATGTTACCCCCGATGAATGTACGCCAAGGCTGCTGTTTGATGTCAGCACGATCGCTTGGGAAGATTTAAAAACAGGCATCGAGCGGGTCACGCGGCGCATTGCTGACCATCTTCTACGCCACCCACCCGCTGGCTGGAGGGTTGAGCTGATTCGTTGGGGGGGAGACGATTTTTATCTCGCACGAGGCTTCGCGAGCGAGCAACTAGGGCTTACGCCCCCAGGACCTGACGTACCCATTGAGGCTCGTTCCGGAGATCGCTACGTAACACTTGAATGGGCACCGCCATTATTAAAGCAGGCGGGGCATGTAATGCGTCGGATGCGTGCCTCCGGCGTCAGATTCTATTTTACCGTTCATGATTTACTACCGTTATCTCTACCAGAGTGTTTTCCTGAGCATATTCCGGCCACTATGAATGAGTGGTTTGCTTCTATAAGTGAGCTGGCGGATGGCATTACCTGCGTATCACGACATGTTGCTGATGTAGTCGAAGCTGAGTTGGATCAGCGGGAAACTGGTAAAGAGCATCGGCCCTGGGTTCAACATTTTCACCTTGGCGCTGATTTTAAGTCTCCTACAAGTGGCGCTGATGCAGCGTTAAGCAAAGTCGAGCGCCAGTGGCTTGAGCCGTTAGCGCAATGCCAGGGGGCTACCTTACTGATGGTTGGCACGATTGAGCCACGTAAAGGCCACCGCCAGGTGCTGGATGCACTGGAGCAGTGTTGGTCTGATGGCGCCGATATCAATCTAGTGATCGTTGGTAAGCAAGGTTGGCAGGTCGGTGATTTGATCCGCCGTATTAAGCAGCACCCGCGGCGCAATACGCAGTTATTCTGGGCTCAGGGTGCCAGTGATACGCTATTAGAGACTCTTTACCGGCGCAGTGATGTGCTGGTGGCCGCGTCCTATGGGGAAGGGTTTGGTCTGCCACTGATCGAAGCGGCTCATCATGGCATCGCTATCCTCGCTCGAGATATCCCCGTCTTTCGTGAAGTGGCAGGCAAGTACGCCACATACTTTAATGCGGATACGCCGCAAGCATTGGCTCAAGCACTTCAGGACTGGGTTCGGGACTGGCAAGCTAATCAGGTGGCAGGATCTGATGGTCTGCCGTGCCTTGACTGGCAGCAAAGTAGCCAGCAATGGCTGGCGGCAGTGCTAAGCGACCATTTTCGCTAAATGATGCTAATTACTCTTCGAAGTTGATGATCCACCAAAGGAGCCATGTTCATGGCATTGCTTGGTAACAGCAAGCCACGCTTAGCGCTGGCGCAGCGACTGCGTCAAACCCTGAGCTGGTGGCGGCAGCACTTGCCGTTGATTGTCCTGCTGACGCGTCAGGAGTTGGTAGACCGCCATAAAGGCTCAGTGCTAGGTCGGATATGGACGCTGCTTTCACCGCTGATTAATATCCTGGTGTTTGTGCTGATCTTTTCGGCCATTATGGGGGCGCGGCTTGAAGGCTTCGGCGCTGAAGTCGAGCGGTTTACCTATAGCATCTATCTGATCAGCGGTATTCTCGCCTGGACGGCCTTTGCAAAAAGCTTAAGCGCCATCACCAACCTGTTTATTGAACGAGCGGGGATGATCACCAAAGTCAACACCTCGCTAGCAGCGTTGCCACTCTCGGTACTGTTTGCTGAATTAGTGGTATATCTGATCAGCATGATCTTTTTTGCAATATTTTTGTTGATGATAGGGTTTTCTATTGACTGGCACTGGTTAGCGATCCCCTTTGTGCTAGCTCTACAACTGGGCTTTACCTATGCTCTGGGGTTGTCATTGGCCATTCTGGCCGTCTATCTGAAGGATATTCGTGAAGGCGTCGCAGTGCTATTACCCGTTTGGTTCTGGCTAACGCCGATCGTATATGTTGACGATATTATTCCAGCTTGGGCGCTGGGGTTGATTAGCCTTAATCCGATGTTTCAGTTTATTGACGCCTATCGTGAGCTGATACTGTATCAGCGCCTGCCAAGCGTTGCAGGACTGGCGACAATGCTGGTGATAACCCTTGGATTGATGTATGCCGCCTTCTGGTTGCTTAAACGCACCGAACGGGATTTGCGCGATTCATTGTAATAAAGGTACAGCGCACATTGTTAGCGTTCAGCGCCTCAGGAGATGACTGTGATAGTTGTTAAAGATTTGCATAAATCCTTCAAGCTGTTCACCTCGCCACGTGAGCGTTTGAAAGAAGCCCTGACAGGCAAAAATTATCACACTCAGCATATCGCGCTGGATGGCGTCAGCTTCGAAGTTGCTGCGGGTGAAGTGCTGGGTGTTCTAGGTCGTAATGGTGCCGGAAAGTCCACATTGCTGAAGCTGCTTACCGGTGTGTTGATGCCTGATGCCGGCAGTTTGCATATCGATGGCCGTGTCACGGGGCTATTAGAGCTAGGGACGGGGTTCAATCCCGAACTTAGTGGCATCGATAACATTACGATTAATGCCTTAATGCTGGGTATGAGCCACGCGGATATTGAGCGCCATCGAGACGCAATTATTGAATTTTGCGAGCTGGGTGACTATATCCATGAGCCGTTGCGTACTTACTCCTCGGGCATGGCCATGCGGCTTGGGTTTGCTATTGCGATTCACGCTGACCCCGCCTGCTTTTTGGTGGATGAAGCGCTTTCAGTGGGGGACGGCTATTTTCAGCAAAAATGCATTCAGCGTATCCGTCAGTTTAAGCAGGAAGGCGGGGCGATTCTGTTTGTCTCCCACGATCTTAATGCAGTGAAAGTGTTGTGTGATCGGGCGATTGTGCTTGAAGGAGGGCGTCTAATTTATGACGGAGACTCCGAAGGCGCCGTTAATCACTACAATCGCATTATGGCCGAACAGGCTGAGGGTGATGATTTACGTGACGGGGAGTCTGGTGCTTTTGGTACCCAAGAAGTGTTGGTCACCCATTGCCATGTTCAGGGGCAAGATAGTCAAAGCCCAATGATTGCGAGTGGCGAAGTTTTAGAGATTCATTTACGTCTGAAAGCAAATGCTACGCTAGATGATGTCGCTTTAGGTGTATTGCTGCGTGACCGTTACGGGCAGGATGTGTTTGGTCAGAACACCCATCAACACAAGATTGTGTTGTCTGTGGTAGAAGGCGAAGAGCGCGAGGTTGTGGTGCGTATTAAGGCGGATATTGCGCCAGGTAAATACACCCTTTCTGCAGCACTACATTCCAGTGACCACCATCTGGATGATTGCTACTGGTGGCATGACAGTCTTGACACCTTTGAAGTGGCAGGCTATCGCTACAGCAAGTTTTCGGGTTTCTGTCGATTAGACTGCTCTTTTGATATGGGACCCTTGGTATGACAGACCCTGAGCGCGACATAGATGCTCTGATCAAGCAGCTCAAGGATGAATCAATGCTAGTGGATACACAGAATTCACTGGCCATCGAGAGTTGGTTCACGCTATGGCAAAAGCGCCTTGTACCTATTTTTAAACTGCCACGTCATCGACTTTATGAGCCACAGCAGCCGCGTCTGGCTGAGCTGATGGGCGTGCATCTTGATGATGAAATGTTTGTAGACCGTGCTTATATCTTTCTGGTTGGGCGCTCGTCAGACCCACAAGGTGCTACCTATTATCGGCAGATGGCTGCCTGTGAAGGACGAATTTCCGCGCTGATTGAATTGCTTGAGTCCGATGAGGCGCAAGAGTATGTCAGGCAGCAACGGTTAAAGTTGCCTGGTCATTTACTAAGGCTAAGTGGTTTGCGGCAGCGTCTCGTTTCTCTTCCAGGTATAGGGCGCGGGGCTTGGCGATTGGTCGCGGGATTAGTGTGGCGCCATTATGAACAGCGCTGGCGTGAAGCGGGTGAGTTCTACGACATTCTCGCCCACCACGGAAAGCGCCAAGAGGAGCATCGAGCGCTTGCCATGACGTTAGCAGAAATGGCAAATATTCAGCAGCGTATCGTGGCACAGATAAATGCTGAGTCGCATGACCAGTCATCCAGCACTGAGTCTGCTAAATGGCTAACGGCAGAACAAGCGGTTGCGATAATGGATATGCTGAAGCGCGCTGAGCAGGAGTTAAGCAGTAACGAGGAGAAAGCGTCATGAAAATTTTGGTGACGGCCAACCATACTCCTTTTATTGCGGGCGGCGCCAACTATCACGTAGAAGGGTTAGTCGCGGCATTGAGGCTCTATGGTCATCAAGTAGAGTGCCTACGCCTGCCATTTCACTACGAGGAAGCCCAAATTGAACGTCAGATGATGTTCGCCGAACAGTTAGATCTCAGTGCGCCAAACGATGTGGCGGTTGATCGTGTAATCAGCCTGCAGTTTCCTACCTACGGTGTACAGCATCCCGAACATGTTATCTGGTTGATGCATCAGCACCGTGTTTGCTACGAGCTCTATAACCCCTCGCAAGCAAGCGCTGCCTTGACAGCCTTAAAGCCGCAAGTGGAAGCATTTGATCAGCGCCACCTTGGTGCTGCAAAGCGTTTGTATGCCAATTCGCCTCGTGTGGCTGAGCGTCTAAGCCACTACAACGGTTTGTCCGCAGTACCGCTTTATCACCCACCTTATCAGGCAGAGCAGTTTGTCTGTGGTGATGATTGGGGGTACGTATTTTACCCAAGTCGCCTAGAGCCGTTAAAGCGCCAGTCGCTGTTAATAGATGCCTTAGCGTTGACGAAAACGCCTGTGACATTATTGCTAGCGGGGGAGGGAAGTCAGCGACGGCAGCTGGAAACTCAGATAGATAAGTTAGAGCTGAGCAATCGAGTGCGGTTTCTAGGGCATATTTCTGAGCAGGAAAAACACACTTTGTATGCGCACTCGTTGGCTGTGGCGTTTCCTACTTTTGATGAGGATTATGGCTATATCACTCTGGAAGCCATGCTAGCCTCGAAGCCCGTTATTACCTGCACAGATAGTGGTGGTCCTATCGGATTTGTCGAGCATGGAGTAACGGGGTGGCATTGTGAGCCAAGCCCCCAAGCGCTAGCTGATGTGTTAGATGAAGCCTATACTCATCGTGCGATGGCCAAGTGGATGGGGGAACAAGGTCGTGAAGCCTACCAAGCGGCAAACATATCATGGCATCGTGTTGTTACAACGTTAGTCTATGATGAGTAGAAACAGTGATGTTTGTTGCGCTTATTTATAAGTCTATCAAAATCAGTGATCTACATAGGAAAGCCTGATTTTAAAGCGTTGCTAGTGATTTCTTACTAGTAGGCTCCTTCTTCTATAGAGGGCATCATTCCCATCTAGTATTGCAAGAGTTGCTCGCATCGCTTTATACTGATTATTAGCGACCAGTGTTCGAAAACGTGAAAGTTCGAAAATTTACTTCATGGAAAGGTTCTGACACCGCTGGCTCAATGGTAGCGCGAAAACTTTTAGTGCTTTGGCCTAAGGTAAGTTTTGACATTGAGTACGTACTTTGTAAGTAGCTTGTGGAGTTCTTGCTACCGTCGCAGAGAGATTGACTTATCTTGGTACGTGACATTACATTAGGCGTGTTCCAGCTACTGTTATGTAGTGTAAGAGTATCAGCAGTATAGGTTCGTACCATACGCTGAAACTGCACTATTTGAGGAACCTAGAAATACCTTGAGCGCTCAAGGTGATAAGAGCCGCCTATCGTAGGTGGTATCTTTCTTAAGCAAGGAGACTATAGTCCCATGGCAACACAAGAGAATTTGAACTTGGCTCAACAACTGTATGTAGCTTATTACGGCCGTCCGGCTGATGCAGCTGGCTTGCAGTTTTGGGCAGAAGAAATTGAAGCCAACGGAATTGACGCCGCCATCAGCGCTTTCGGTAACTCTGCTGAGTTCACAGAGCGTTTTGGTGATTTAGACAACGAAGAACTGGTTAACGGTATTTATCAGCAAGCGTTTGGTCGTGATGCTGATGCTGAAGGCCTGGCTTTTTACACCGAAAAGCTTGAGTCTGGTGAATTAGATCTGGCGACTATCGCTCTGACAATCGTTCAGAACGCAACAGATACTGACGCTAAAGACGCCTCTGCGCTGGAAGCAAAAGTAGCAGCAGCAGATAAGTACACTGTGGCAGCTGGCGATAAGCATTCAGGCGAAGCAGCTGATGATTACGCAGCTGAGTTCTTGTCAACAGTCGACGCCGATACCGATGTTGATGCACTGGACTTAGGCCCGGTTGTTGCTGGTATTCCTTCTGACGGTGGTGACGGTGACGGTGACGGCGGCGAACCGTCCGAAACCATTAACATCGACTTCAACAATACAACTTCTGTTGGCGGTAACGGTTCTTTCATTATCGACGATGAAGGTCGCTTAGTGTTTGTTCCTGGCACCGAAGACGCCGATGGCGGTTACGTTGCTGTTGAAAATGGCACTGGTGGTACTACCGTCAGCAACATTGGCAAAATCGAGTGGGACGAAGCTGGCCAAGTAGTTACCAGCTCTAAAGACTACACTTTCAATCTGGCTGACCAGCTGCACTCAGGTGAGCAGTACAACGGCCTGTTCCTGAGCCCGGTACTGACCGCTGAAGACCGCAGCGCGGATTCCCAGCTGTTTATTGACCTGCTTGACCTGCGTACCGCACAGACCAACCGTCCGCTGGGTGACCTGCCGGTTAACGGTTTCCGTTTCTCTGTCGGCGGCGAAACAGTTGTCCTGCAGTCTGAAGACATCTTCGCTGCAGAAACTTATCCTGAGCTGCTGACTGCGGTACAAAACGCGATTGCTGCTAGCGACGATCCGCTTCTGGAAGGCTTCCAAGCCACTCTGGGCGGCGAGTTCCGCGCTCAAGATGACCAAGGTGTTCAGGTTTCAGGTACTACCCTGGTACTGACCGACAGCAAAGGTCGTCAGATCGAAAGTGGTAACTTTACCTACAGCGAAGACGCTTCTGCGGGTGGCTTCACACTGTACGGTGAGCAGAGCACTGAAGCGCCGCAAAGCATTCAGGAGCTGATCGAAACCAATCTGAATCTGGATAACATTGGTTACGGCTCACAAGGCGGCTCTATCAACCTGGTTGGTCAGTCTAACTCTGACAAAGGTATTGAGCAGATGAACGTCACAGCAGACAACACTGTCTGGCTGACGCGTCTGGAGTCTGACTCTGCTGGTCGTGGAAATACCGGTGCTAATGTTGATGGCTCTCAGTTCCTGAAAGAAATCAACCTGGAAGGTGAAGGTAAATTCCTCGTTGGTCAGCAGGATGGCGAAGCTGTTCTTGGCCTAGCTGATCTGGTTGGCGCTGACACAACAGCTTACGGTCTGGTTGACGTTCAGGACTTCAATGGTGGTAGCTATAACGGCGACATCAAACTGAACGCTATCATCACTGAAGAAGTAGTGGCGCGTGATCTGGATGCGATGGACGATGACGTCGATCCGAAGAGCGACAACGCTACCTTCAACTACACCACCGCTGCAGGCGACGACCAGGTTTCTCTGGCGCTTTCTGATGAGCTGATGGCGCGTGAAGATGCTAACGTTGTAGTCGACACTGGCGCAGGTGATGATGTCGTTGAGACATTCATTACTCTTGAAGACTCTGTAAGCTTCGACGACTTGGCTGACCTTTCTGATCAGCAGCTGAACGCTAACCTGACCATCGCCACTGGCGAAGGTAACGATGTTGTTCGCACCTGGGGTGCAGGCGATGCCGTTATCGGTACAGGCACAGGTAACGATGTTGTCTACGCTGACAACTCTGGCTTCCGTAACGATCGTTGGGAGTTCAACTCCACTGCCGCTGCTGGCGCAATGCCGACAGATGTATCCAACAGCGATACTTCACTGTCCGACACTGCGAATGGCGTTAAGCAGACGTTCAGCGTTGACGAAGGTGCTGAAATCCAGGTTCGTGTATCCTTTAAAGGCCACGAGACCGTATGGGTTGACGTACCGAGCACCGACGGTGGCAACACTGGCGATACTATCAGCACCCTGCAGGTTAACCAGGCTATCAAAGACGCGGTTAATAACGACCACGTACTTGCCAACCTGCTGGAAGCATTCGATGGCGATGGCAACATCCTGAACATCGAATCTCTGATCGATGGCAACAACCTTGACGCGCTGGATATCTCCTTCCGCGATCATAACAGCAACACTACCTCTACCGATGGCCTAGCGGCTATCAATGCACTTTACGGTGAGAAGGTAGATTCTGATGTTTCTGGTCAAACGCTTGGTGGCGCTGACAGCGAAGCTGAAAGCGACAACACCATTGACGTTGGTGCTGGCAACGATGTTGTTGTACTGGGTACCGGCGAATTCAGCAATGACACGCTAGTACTTGTTGATCAGTTCGGCAACAACGATATCGTTAACTTCACCGTTGGTGACGTTAACGGCCACGATATCCTTGACTTCACCAGCTATGGTGTTAATCGTGCAACTGTCGGTTCAAATGACTATAACGTTGCTAACGATGAAGTTAACCTCGTGTCTTTCAATGCAGCCGACTTCGATGCGGACACTACCTTCGCTAACCTGAATGCCGATGATATCCGTGACGCGATTGGCAACACTGTCGACAACGGCCGTGTTGACAGCATCGTAATGGTTGAGTCTGGTAATAAGGGCATGTACAAAGTCTTCGATATCAACTCTGCAAACGACTCTACTAGCTACACTGTAGAGCTGGTTGGTACTCTGGACTTCGGTGATTCTCTGGCACTGGTTGACGCCAACATCGCCTAAGCGACACTGCTCAAATGATGGGTGACTGCTAAGTAAGTTTGTCACCTGTCATAAGCATCTGTTGTGCACATAAGCCCCACTTAGCTTGCTAGGTGGGGCTTACTCATTTGTCTGAATATAAAATAGGTAAGCATATGTCACGATATGTACCGCTAGATGCTAATCAGCACGCTCAGGGCGGTTGGTTGCCTTATGTGGATTATCTTTTTGCCTCCGATCAAACGTTAGTTGCCATATCACTGGAAGAAGTGCCCCACATTCTGAAATCGGTTCCCCTTGCATTTCGTGAGGTGGGGGCGGGTCGTTATCAGCTGGTGGCTGTCCAATCATTGACTCAAAACGTTAACCTCTGCGTGGCGCCAAACGGTCGCTGGCTGACGGGGTATATCCCGGCGCTGTATCGTGCTTATCCCTTCCGTTTACAACCTAACCAAAACCAGCGCCAGTGGTCGCTTTGTATCGATATGGATAGTGGCCTATGGCTGGCTAATGCCAACGAGCAGGGTAAGCGCTGTTTCAATGACAGCGGTGAGGATTCAGAGACGTTAAAGCAGCTACGTAGCTTCTTGAATAAAGTGATGCAGGGGCAAGCATTGGCCGCTCGTGCAGTCAATGCGTTGGCAAATGAGAAGCTAATTCAGCCGTGGCCGCTGAAAACACAAGGCGATAATGAGCAAGTTCAGCAAGTCGAAGGCTTATATCGTATTGATGAAAAACGCCTTAATGCCCTAGCCCCCGAAGCGTTATCAAATTTGCGTGATGCGGGAGGGCTTAGCCTTGCCTATGCGCAATTGCTATCCCAACATCGTCTAAATAACTTAGCTGAACTTTATCGTCTACATCACGCGGCTGCGCCGAATGTTGAAAGCTTAGATGAGTGGTTTGAAGAGAGTGATGACCTGCAGCTAAGTTTTGATGATTGAGGTTGATTGATTTCTTGCTTTCTGAGTTAACGGTTAGATGGGTAGCAGTATCCCGCTCATCACGACGTTTTGCCTTTTGTACTGAATAAATTTAGCTTTATAAGGTTACTGCTGGGCTTTGAAAAAAGATTTTTTACCAAGCGAGGTGAATTCAGTAGAATATAGCGCTTATTTTAAAGGCGACGAGATTGGAGCCTAATGTCTAAAATGCCCAAAAGCGTCGTGCTGGAAGGACGTCGATACCCTACGTGGGTACTAAGTTCGCGTGCGCGTGCTCAGTTGGTGAACCTTCAGCAGGTAGACGCGCATATTGCTGAGCTGCGTGAGCGATTGGCGCACTACTCAATGGCTCGAACGCTTTGCCAGCAGCGCTTGCTAAATGCACTACCTAAGCCTCTCAGTCTACCTGCAGGCCGATGTTATTGGCACACGGTGCCAAGAGAGTGGGTTGAACTGTCTGACGTATCATGCCCTTTACACGCTGTGCCGGGTGGGCATAGCTATCAGGAGGGGGATACGCTAGTCGTATATATTAAAGGGCTTGGCGTTGTTGGTTGGGGAGCGGTAACGGTTGACAGCTCTTCAGTCTGTCACTTCACTTGGCGTTGTCGAGTGGCGTCAATGGCAAGTGTTATACCGGCTAAAACGTTAAGTCAGTTTGCGCTTCGCCATCCCACTAGGCCATCACAACGTCTGCCTAGTGACGCTAATATTGGTCGTTTATTTGAAATGCTGAATTCTCGATCACTCTCCAAGTGATAGGTAATTTTATATATCGGTTTATAACCGATAAGCAATAGAAAAGATGTAGCGATATTGTCGCATTAAACTTTATTTTGATTTACTAAGGAGCTTTTATGGAAAAGCAAGAAGCCAAATCAGTCACTATTGATGGCCAGGAATATAATCTTTCCGATCTCTCAGAAAATGCCCGTAATCAACTGATAAATCTTCGTCTTACGGATCAAGAGATTCAGCGTCTTAACCAGCAGCTTGCGATTGCTCAAACAGCTCGCGCTGCCTACGCAAATGCACTCAAAAAAGAGCTGCCAGAGCAGCGCAAGCACTAACCATAAAGCAACGTATTTGTACTGTGCGCAGCACTTCGGCGAGCGCTGTTCCTGGAAGTGGGCTATTGATCCAGGAACGGGGTAATGGCTTAAATGTTCTGCTCAAACAGTGATATAAGAAACTTTATGCGCGTTATGGGGTAGGGTGCCGGAGGATGCTCAGGCCCCCTATCTTTGCTTGCCCACCTACTTTACTTGCCCCCTATTGCTCCCGACTGTGTGCTATCTAACGATACCATCGTCATGTCTCTTATATTGAGCATGGCTGTGGCATCTTCAGGTGGGTGGTTATGCTACTATTCGTGGTTTCCATATAACCGCTGGGTCGCCTACCTTTATGTTTAGTCGTCTTTTTTTTCCTTCTGAGTCTCTAAGAAGTGTTACTGGGATTGCGGTGTTTCTAATGGGAGCCTTGGCTCTCATTGTTCCATCGGGTTATTCCATTGGCCCTCTGTTGTTATTACTTGTCAGCATTTCCCTATTGTTTTTGCAATCGCCTTATTCACTCACTTCGAAAGACCGCTGGATAATTTTGACGTTAGTGGTCTACGGAGTGGTTGTGGGGGGGCTGTCCATTATAGATCTAGGCGCTAAGGGCTTTGATCGCCCATTACGCTTTTTGCTAGCCGTTCCAGTATTGCTACTCATTTTACGCTTTCCGCCACGCCAGACATGGTTATGGAGCGGGTTGTCGCTGGGCGCCATAGGAGCAGGTAGCTGGGGGTTATGGCAGCGGTTTGGCAATGGAATAGAGCGTGTTGGTGGCTATTTACATCCCATCCAGTTTGGCAACCTAAGCATGTTGATGGGGGTGTTATGTCTAGCAGGTTTAGGTTGGGCGGTGCTTCAGCGTCGACGCGCCATTTGGGTGGTTTTACTGCTACTAGGGGCTTTGCTGGGAATGCTAGGGTCGCTAATGTCTGGTAGCCGTGGTGGATGGGTGGGTCTGCCTGTCATTGGTTATGTTCTTTATCGTGGTTTTGGGCGTCAGTTGCCGTTGGCGCTAAAAGTGAGTGTGGCTGGGCTGGTTGTGACACTGGCTACGTTGGTATTTGTACTGCCTCAGACGGGGGTTCAGCAGCGCGTTAATTCGGCGATTAGCGATATCAGCCTGTATGTTTCAGGCGAGGAGAGTAATACCTCTCTTGGGTTACGTTTTGAAATGTGGCGTGGGGCATCGCAATTAATCATTCAGCGTCCACTGCTAGGTTGGGGAGAATCGGGGTATGAAGCGGCGATGATTAATTTGGGGCAGCAACAAACTATCTCTCCGGTGGCGGCTCAATTTGGTCATGCCCACAATGAATTTATCGATGCGCTGGCCAAGAGGGGGGTAGTGGGGTTAGCTGCTCTCGTGATGCTCTACATGGTGCCGCTGAAAATGTTTGCTTCTGGGGTGGTGCACGAAAACCTGCAAATAAGAGCATTAGCGCTGGCAGGTACGCTGCTTCCGGTTGCGTTCATTGATTTTGGACTTTCCCAAACCTTTTTAGCCCATAATAGCGGTGCAATGTTTTATGCGTTTTGGTTAGCTGTTATATGGGGATGTTACAGTGCTTACAATAGAGCTATTCAAGATTAGCAAAATGCTATAAAGCGTAAGCGTCTAAACGTCGGCTTATTACCAGCTGTGGCTGGATATAGGCCGACGTTTATTAACTTATGAGTCGTTTTTATGCGGTGGGGTTGTGGATTGTTCTACGGTTTCAGAAGCGACAATTGCAACTTTTTTCTGCTCTCTAGTCCATTTTCCTGCTTTTTTATCAATATACTGGAAATGCTCGTTAGTGAAATTTCCTTGATTACAGGCGTGGCGGTACGACACTGTGGGGACGGTGCGTTGATCTAATAGCTGAATAAATACGCCAGGACCCGTAAGTTCAAATACGTTGGTGAGAGTGTTCTCTTCAATGTTTTGCTGCACTTGATCAATCAGTCTGCGTAGGTTGGGATTACCTGGCTTGCTAGCGATGAAGTAATTGCTTAGCTCGCTCTTACGGGTGGTGACGTAGAGTTCGTCAATATCACCAGGGACAACACGGGAAAGCGGCCAGATGGCATGTGCGTCAATATCAAGGTAAACGCCGCCGTATTTGTAAAGCACCATAAGGCGCCAAAAATCAGCCTGCGCCGCACCAATTTGTAACTTTGAATAGCTAGTGAATAGGGCGTCGTCGAAATTTTCCTTAATGAAATCACTGCGCGCATCGGTAATCATGAAGCGATATTCGAAGCGAGGAGCCATGAGACGATTGAACAAATAGTTCAGATAAACCGGAAGGGTCACTCTATTGGTAAAGTTAGTCTGCCAAATAATACGTGGAATAGTCGAACTGTGTTTAGGCTTTAGCCAGGGTGCGGCATAGGCTGGCAGCGTGAAGCGCTTGTTTGGCAGAACGGCATGGAATATATAGCTAAGCAGCTTGGTAATGTTTGCGCATAGTTTTATCAAGCGACTAGTGGCCACGATAAGTGGTTTGCTTGTGCGGGTGGGCATGTTCATCCTTTTCATTCGTGTCGCGGCAAGCGGTGAATCAATTACCAGCCGCCTTGACCTTCCAATAAGCTGCGGGTGTTATTATCCAGCGGCAGTTTAAAGTCAGCGCTGCCAAGCACCATCGCATCGCCAGCGCGAACGACTCGTGCACTCACATAGAGATAGTCCTGGCCTTGTGCATAAGTACCCATCAGTATTGAGCGTGCATTGTGCTGGGCGCTAAGACGTTGGACTTGGCGGGATAAAATTAATTCGCCAACGGTTTCTTCAATAAACATACTGTCACGCATTTTGACTTCGCGTACCTGCATGCCTTGCCTTGCAAGAGCTGACGCCATAATTTCTGAGCTAATACGGCCAAATGTAGATGATTGGCTTAAGTTATCAATACTTACAAAAGTAGCCGCGATCATCGGGCTATAGCGTGTAAGGTTCGGGTTGCTGGCAACCATTTGCGCGGCAGCCGCGTGAGCTAGCTCAGAGAGGTCTGGCTGAGGCTCAGCATGTTGCATGCTATTGTTATTGCCAAGTGCGGTACAGCCCGCCAAAGACAGCATAAGCAACGCAGCGATAAGCTGACGAGCGCCAACTGCTAGGCCGCGCAGCGGAGACAGAGAGGAAGAGAGTGAAAGCATGTAATTACCAAGTATCGGTGATAGAGACAGTTGGAGTTGCAGGCGCTTGAGGAACACGATGTGGCGCATAGTGACGCCGGTCACCAGCATTTATGTAATAAATATTAGAAGAGGAGTAGAGGATTCGGTCATTATCAACGATCTGGGTGGTGATGATAACCTCCTCTTTGCCCTCTTGCGTCCAACTGCCGCTGGTTGTATCTGCCACCATCGCAGCGGGAATTAATGCAAGCGCAGGCTCGCTCCAGTTTCCCAATGCCATGCTAGCCACGGTTACGCCACCGGCAAGGGCGGTGTAAGTGCCAAACGGTGGGCGTATATAGCCGCGATCACGATGCTCAACAACTTCCACGTCCACTTGAACGGTGGCACCGCCAGTGCTGGGGTGTGTCATCACACTTCCACCACGAGACACTAGTTCACTTGTTAATAGCCTGCGAAAACCACGTTCAAATTCGCCACCGTAATAGGCGCTAACGGACGTATGCTCTTGCGCTGGAATATGGAGGTCTCTAAAGCGAACCCGTTCATTGCGAAGAATGCCCGTCGCTTCGTGTTGGGCCAGCACTTCCCAGTGCTGAGCTGCTTGCATACGCTGCTGCTCACTATAAGGGTAGGTAGTCGCAATGGGGGCCTGCGATGTGTTGGCATAAAAGCAGCCGCTTAGCATCAGGCTCGCCAGTCCAATACAGGCAGGGCGCAATAGTTGAACCATGGATGGTGACATTGTCGATAATGAAGCAGCTCTTGATGACATAGGTCGGGTGCGCACCTGATTGTTCCTTCTCGCTACGAAACGGCTTTTGATAGACTAGTTTGCCACGCTTACCCTAGATCGGCCACGAGGTTAAAAACTTGAATGAGTGAAGCCCCACATGCTTGAAGACCACCGCACTGGTCCGCGCCATGATTCATTGCTAACCGCCTATCCAGAAGATGAAAGTAATAGCGGTTGGATGATTAGCTATATTGACATCATGACGCTACTGGTAGCCCTGTTCGTTATTATTATTGCTGCGGCTAATGTGACAAGCCCATCACAGTTTCAGCAACAAGCTGCTGATGAGGACGGCTATGAGTCATCGCCTACTATAGAGATACCTCTGCCGGATACGCTTGCTGAAGCCCGCCAACAGCGCGCGGTACTAGGCATATCACCTAGTAGCGATACGCTTAGCCCATTTGCGATTAGCGCTGCGTTGGGTGTGGCAGGGTTGCCAAAAACTCGCTCTATTGTTGCGGATGTGCCTCCTTTATTGGCGCGGATTGAGGAAGCATCGATAGATACCCAGCCATCGACAATCAATCGTAGACTTCCACAGCTGTTGCTGCCTAGCGATGAACGTCAGTCTGTTTCACCGTTGGCGGATTACATGGTAGTACTCACCGATCGTCCACCGGTTAATGTGCAAACAGTGTCCGATGTGGCGATGAATAGTGCGCTAGCACTTGATGAGAGGTTGTCTGAGCGCGTGGAGGCCTCGACGTATCTACCTAACTTGGAAGGTGTTGAAGTTTCCCGAGTCGCCGAAGGGATCAGCCTGCGTGTACAAGATCGGTTGTTATTTCCCTCTGCCGATGCTCAGTTGACAGAAGGCGGCTCGTCGCTAGTGGGGTCTTTGATGGATACCATCCAGCGCTTCGATGGGGAAGTGTGGGTGGAGGGGCACTCTGACAGCCAATCCATTAATACCCCAGAGTTTTCGTCCAACTGGGCGCTTTCAAGTGCGCGTGCGATAGCGATCGTAGAGGCACTTGAAGCCGCAGGGGTTGCTCCAGAGCGGTTACGAGCAGTTGGGCTAGCGGCCACCCAGCCGCTAGAAGATAACGATACTGTGGAAGGTCGGGCGCGCAACCGTCGCGTTGAGGTAGTTATTCACGTGGACTAAGGAATAGATCAAAAAAAACCCGCCGGAGGGGACGGGTATGAAAGGGCTTGGCTCACTGCAGTCCACTGGCATCAGGTGAGGGGGTGTACAAGGCTGCCAGTGGGTACAGTTTTAGTATAGCTATTTGCGAGCTTTTGCCAAGGGTGTGTCGAGCTTTTTTCAGTTTATTTGCGCGCTATTTTGGTGCGTCAAAATTGCGTTGCTTGGGTGCTTATAAAAAGACAGCTATTTATTAGTAGCTAATCTTATGATTATTAAAGATAAAACCGTATTGGCATACAAACTGCTTGATTGCTTATCTAAAAGTGGACGTGTGTAACAACTTTAAGATCGCAAAAAGGTGGTGCTATGACCGAACACAGGCGTACTGCGTTGCCCAGTGATGCTCAGTTACCAAGCGACTTAGACCCAGCGCTTCAACCGCGTTTAGTCGTCACTGACTTGGACGGTTCATTACTAGATCACCACAGCTATGATTTTTCACCTGCCAAGCACTGGCTTGCCCGCCTTAAAACGTTAGGGGTTCCGGTTATACCGGTCACTAGTAAAACTCGTGCTGAACTCATCCCCCTTCGGGAAGCCCTTGGGCTAACAGCGACTCCCTTTATTGCCGAGAATGGTGCCGTCATTGGTCTGCCGCCAGGTTGGTGCCATGCGCGTTTAGACCGCCCCGGTAATGGCCGAGATGGCGTCGTTATTAAGCACACCGGTGTTGATAGTGGTTTCATTAGGGCGCGACTCAATGTTTGGCGCAAGCGTCTGGATGTTAGGTTTACTCGAATGGGCGACTTAAGTCTTCAGCAGGTAATGGCGTTAACTGGGCTTGATGAAACCCGTGCGAAAGCTGCGCGGCAGCGAGAGGGAAGTGAGCCACTTATTTGGCAAGATACCGCAGCTGCACTTGAAACGTTTCGCGTGGCACTTGAAGGCGATGGTCTTGAACTCACACAAGGGGGGCGCTTTTGGCACGTGATTGGGCGCTTGTCTGACAAAGGTGGTGCTGTTGAGTGGCTAATTAAGCGGTTTACTGCATTACGAGGCAGTCAGCCACTTTCATTGGGCTTGGGTGATGGCCCAAACGATATCACGATGCTGGAAACTGTCGATCAAGCTGTGGTGATTCGAGGTTGCCACGCACTTAATGTTGAGCCGCAAAACCATGCGCTATATCGAACAAACGCAACTGGACCAACAGGCTGGGCTGAGGGGGTAGCCCACTGGTGGGGGCGAGATGATAGGCGTCTAAAAATGACGCCAGTGGATGACGTCGCTGCATCAGTTTACCCGTCACGGGAGGCTAGCGTATGAGTGATTTTCATCAAAATGGTGTGATTACTGATTTTCACAACTTAACGCGCCGTCCTGTTGCGGCACTTGAGCAGGAGCTTTGTCAGTTTGCCAAACGCCGCCCAATGGGGCTGATCTTGCCCTCGCTTTTTTCTGAACTGGAAGGGCCTGCGCTGTCGGCGATTGTTGATGAGCTGGTGAAAGTGCCTTATCTCAATGAGATTGTTATCGGTTTGGACAGGGCAGACCGGGAGCAGTTTTTATATGCACGGGGGTTCTTTTCGCGCTTGCCCCAGCACACTCGAATCCTATGGAATGACGGTCCGCGTTTGCGCGCCATCGACCAAGAATTAGAGTGTCATGGTTTGGGGGCATTAGAGCCAGGTAAAGGAAGAAACGTATGGTATTGCGCTGGCTATGTGCTGAGTTCAGGTCGCTCCACCGCCGTTGCTCTTCACGATTGCGATATTCTTACCTACGACCGTGGCCTTCTAGCGCGCCTTATGTATCCCGTCGCGAATCCCCGTTTCAACTATAGTTTTTGTAAAGGCTATTACCCGCGTATCGCCGAAGGAAAGCTCAATGGACGTGTTTCTCGGTTGATGGTGACGCCGCTGCTGCGTGCCTTGAAAACTGTCTGTGGCCCGTTACCCTATTTGGACTATTTAGACAGCTTCCGTTACCCGTTATCGGGTGAATTTGCTATGCGCAGCGATGTACTAGAGGGCATCCGAATTCCCGCTGATTGGGGGTTGGAAATTGGCGTACTGTCGGAGTTGCAGCGTAACTATTCCCATCGTCAGCTATGCCAGGTAGATATTGCCGACGCCTATGACCATAAGCATCAGCCTATTAGTGAAGAGGACGCTACCAGCGGCTTGAACCGAATGAGTCTGGATATCGCGAAAGCGCTGTATCGTAAGTTGGCCACCCAAGGGGTTAGCTTTAGCAGCGAAGACTTTCGGACGCTCAAAGCAACCTACTACCGTTTAGCCTTAGACCTCATTGAAGCCTATGATCACGATGCGACAATGAATGGACTAAGTTTAGACCGCCACTGTGAAGAGCAAGCGGTGGAGCTATTTGCCAGCAATTTACTAGAAGCTGGCAATCTGTTTTTAGATAACCCTCGCGAACGCCCCTTCATTCCCAGTTGGAACCGTGTGCAAGCGGCGATGCCTGAGGTGCTAGCCCGTATGCATGAAGCGGTAGAGCTCGATAACCAGGGTAAGGTTTAGAACATTCATTTCACCGCTAATGCCGCCATGTAATCGCAGCGTCTCCTAGGCAGCGGGGTAATGTCAGTTAAGGCTAACTGACATTATCTCCTAGCCCCATATAGCAAAGTGGCCACCTCCCAAAGCGTGCATCGCACGTCATTCCCGAGTCACCGCATTGTCATTCTCGAGTCACCGCATTGTCATTCTCGAGTCACCGCACTGTCATTCCCGAGTCACCGCACTGTCATTCTCGAGTCACCGCACTGTCATTCCCGAGTGGGGTTATCGGGAATCCACCTTGACCTTGGCCTGCAGCAGCCCGAAATCCCAGGTCAACATGGATTCCCGCTAAAGGCCTGCGGGAATGACGAAAACGGCTCGGAGGGCTGGGGTGGAGTCATAGTCAGGCACTTATTAAACAAAAAATAGCCCATCGGCTAATGCCAGTCAGCGAGGTGCTTTTTTGTCTCGTGACGACTGGTTGGCGAGCAATATTGACCGTGCTCAAGAAATGGCTTTAAATTCCAAAAAAGTATAAACATATAACATTTTATGGTCTATGATGATTGCATAGCAGCATCACTACTTGCCATTAGCGGGAGGCACAGAATGCAATATCCTATTGTTACTCACTTCTTTGATGAGCCCACCAACACCTTTAGCTATGTAGTGCAAGATCCAGAGAGTAATGCCTGCGCTATTTTGGATTCGGTACTGAATTTCGATTATGCCGCGGGCCATACGGATGTACGTTCTGCGGATGAGATTATTGAGTTTATTCGTGATAACGACCTTGAAGTGACATGGATTTTAGAAACCCATGTGCATGCTGATCACCTCTCTGCGGCGCCTTATTTACACCAAACATTAGGTGGCAAAACTGGGATTGGCGCACACATTGTCGACGTGCAGGAAATTTTTGGTAAAGCATTCAATGCAGGTACCGAGTTTGCTCGGGACGGCAGCCAATTTGATGCGCTGTTTAACGAAGGCGATACGTTCACCATTGGCAGTCTTCAAGGGCGCGTGCTGCATACGCCGGGTCACACGCCTGCCTGTCTTACTTATGTGATAGGCGACGCGGCCTTCGTTGGCGACACACTATTTATGCCAGATTACGGCACTGCACGCTGTGATTTTCCCGGTGGCGATGCCCGTACGCTGTATCGCTCTATCCAAAAGGTGTTGGCACTGCCGCCGCAAACGCGGCTGTTTTTATGCCATGACTATAAAGCACCAGGTCGAGACGTATATCAGCACGAGACCAGCGTGGCGGAGCAGCGTGATGCAAACGTTCATGTGCATGAAGGCGTTACGGAAGATGAGTTCGTGAAAATGCGCACCGAGCGCGACGCCACGCTAGGTATGCCTAAACTCATCATTCCTTCCGTACAGGTCAACATGCGCGCGGGAGAGATGCCGCCTGCCGACGACAATGGCGTTGTCTATCTAAAAGTCCCTATCAACCGTTTTTAACTGATATTGATCATCGAGGAGCAGAACATGAAAGCAAACGTTGGTGGTATCGACAAAGTCGCAAGAATCGTTGTTGGTCTTATTCTGATCATGCTGGCGCTTACCGGCACCATCGGTGCATGGGGGTGGGTTGGTGTTGTACCACTTGCCACAGGGCTGTTTAATTTTTGCCCACTATATCCTCTGCTGGGCATCTCAACCTGTAAAAACAAGCAGTAGCACAGCAAGGAGATACCTGTGGACTGGATGGCAAGCCTGCAAGGGCTCGTTGGTGGTGTATTGATAGGCTTATCCGCGGTGTGGCTGATGGGAGCCTTGGGACGCATCGCCGGTATTAGCGGCATTATTGGAAACTTAATAACCCAGCGCCCCAAAGGCGACAGCGCTTGGCGCTTGGCTTTTGTGGTTGGGCTGGTGAGTGGCCCATTACTGGTGATGGCAATGGGAGGCGGGCTGGGTAACGTTGCCGATGCTCCCGGTGTGGTGATTGGCCCCCCTGCTGGCGGTGTGTCGCTGATGTTGATCGCCGGTCTGTTAGTTGGGTTAGGCACAGGGCTTGGCAGCGGCTGTACCAGCGGCCATGGCGTTTGTGGCTTAGCACGCTTATCCCCGCGATCGATGGCCGCCACTGGGGTGTTTCTGCTCACAGCGATCGCCACGGTCTATGTGATGCGTCATGTGATTGGAGGTGGTGTATGAGGCGCGTGATATGAAGAACACTGGTGTGAATAGTGCAACAGTAAAAACCGCTGCTGGCTATATCGCTGGTTTACTATTCGGGCTTGGGTTAGCTATCTCAGGTATGACGGATCCTGCCCGTGTACTTGGCTTCCTTGATGTAGCTGGCGCTTGGGATCCAACGCTGATGTTTGTGTTGGGCAGTGCAGTAGGCACCACGTTTGTGGGCTATCGATTGGTATTTGCCCGTGGCGAGCCGCTGTTTAGCGCTAATTTTCAGCTTCCAACTAAGCAAGCGTTAGACGGCAAGCTGCTGGGTGGCGCAGCGCTATTTGGTATTGGATGGGGTCTATCTGGCTACTGTCCTGGCCCTGCTATCGCCTCCATTGGTGGGATCTCATTGCCGTTATTGGCGTTGTTGGCCGCGATGGTGGCAGGCTGGTTTATCGCAAAACGTATTAGCTCGTAGCACGAATGTATAAGTAGCACGGATGTATAAATAGCTGCTATCGCCCTTGTCGCTTTAGACAAGGGCGTTTTTATAGCAGGTTTTTGTGAATGAGTTTTTGTGAATGAGCTTTGAAAAATCAGCTTTTGTAATCAGTTTATGGCACCGCTCGTTAGCTTAATGCTGGGTTAATGTGCGTTTGCCATGCTAGCAGTAATAAAAGGAAAACCGTCATGCACGTCTTGCTTATCGAAGATGATCCGCTTGTCGCATCAGGGATACGTTCCGGCTTAATGATGTATGACTTTGTTGTCGATCATGTGTCCACGATTCAAGCCGCGGAACAAATCATGCAGTCAGTGGCAAGTGACGTTGTGATACTTGATCGCGGTCTTCCCGATGGTGACGGCTTGCATCTGCTGCAGTCGTGGCGTGACCAGGGCAACGCTACGCCGGTATTAATGCTAACGGCGCGGGATGCGGTACGAGACCGTGTCGACGGCCTGCAGTGCGGAGCAGACGACTATCTGGTAAAGCCTTTCGACCTTGATGAGTTAGTGGCTCGCCTTCATGCGCTGTTGCGGCGAGTATCGGGCCGCAGCCAGGGTATGACGGTGCATGGGGCTCTGACGCTAGATCCTCATGCGCGTGAAGTGAAAGTCTCCGGTCAGTTGGTAACGCTATCACGCCGAGAGCTGGTGCTTTTAGAGACCTTTTTGCATTCGCCACGCAGCGTGCTCTCTGCCGACCAGCTAAAAGATAGCCTCTACGGGTTAAGTGACGATGTAGAGAGCAATGCACTGAACGTGCATATCCACCACCTACGCCGGAAATTAGGCAGTGGCATCATTGAGACGGTTCGTGGATTGGGCTATCGGTTAGGCAAGCCTGAGGCTGTCCACATTCCCGGCATGCCTTATAAGGGGCAGCAATGAGTTTACGAGCCCGCCTATTGCTCACCCTAGGGGTGACGCTGGCACTGCTATGGGGTGTTGCTGCGGCTTGGTTGCTCAATGATCTAGAAAACAAATTCGTCGAAACACTGGATCAGCGCCTGGCTCAGTCGGCACGCATGGTCGCGGGACTCGTGCTTCAACTGCCTGAAGATGTCTGGGAGCAGAGTCAATCTCACGCTTTGTCTATCCCGCCCATCGAGGGGTTGGCCTGTCAGGTGCACTCTCCCCGTGGCGATATCATTGCCCGCACTCATGCCAATATGGAAACCATACTGACACCGGGTGAGCGTGGTCATGCTTACCGGCAGGAGGGCGATACTACCTGGCGTGTCTTTACCTATGAACGTGGCGATCTGGTCATTACTACCGCCGACCGGATGGATGAGCGGGACATGTTGCTTAGCGATGTATTTCGCGTTGCTGTGGTGCCGTTTGTAGTGGCACTAACGGGGAGTTTAATTGCGCTCTGGGTAGTTGTTTGGCGTGGTTTGGCGCCGCTAACAAGGCTGCGTGCTTCGCTTGCCAGTCGTCATCCTGAAGCATTGGCACCTGTGTCTACCTATGGTGTGCCGAAAGAGATTAAACCGTTGATCGATACGCTCAATGGGTTGCTCGTAAGAATTCAACAAACCATTGTTCGTGAGCAGCGTTTTACCAACGACGCCGCTCATGAGTTACGTACGCCCTTAACGGCGATTAAAACCCATCTACAAGTAGCGCAGCGAGCCGACGGCGAAACGGCGAAAGAAGCGCTCAGATGCGCAGAGGCGGGGGTGGTTCGACTGGCACATACGCTAGATCAGTTACTGACGTTAGCAAGAGTCGAAGGGCGCATGCGCTTTGACGATGGCGAGCCAAGTCAGGTAAGTGAGATTGTTGATGTGGCGATCGCCGACAGCATGGCAACCACAGGGCAGTGCCAGATTCTCTCCCAATTACCCCAAGTATGCGTTGCCATGCCTAGAGAGCTGGCAATAACCGCACTACGTAATTTACTGGATAACGCACTGCATCATGGGGCAAGTGAGCAGCCTGTAGCGTTAAACGTACAGTATACCGCTGATCAGCGTCACGTAACGTTCACAGTGCATGACCAGGGTAGCGGCGTCGATGACGCTACACTAAAACAGTTAACGCAGCGTTTTTGGCGCGTGAGCAAGCAGCAAGGTAGCGGTTTGGGCTTAGCAATTGTGGCGGCAATTGTTGAGCGTTTTGGGGGCTGGGTAAGTTTTGAAAATGTCCAGACCGGCGGGTTTAGCGCCCATTTAACCATTCCTACGGCAGAGGATGACCAACGAGCACGATCTGAGGTTATTTGATAGTGCTCGCTGCATCACCTTTGTCAATGGGCAATGGCTAGTACTAGCAGGCAGGTAAGTAAATAACGAATAGCAGTCAGGGGGATATATGAATAAAAAACCGTGGGGCAAGTTTAGTTTGTTGATGGGCGCCAGCCTTATAGGCGGTAGCACTCTCGCAGGTGTGGCCTTTGCCGAAACAGGCGATGCCGAGCGTGGCCAGGCCGCCGCGGCAACCTGTACAGCGTGCCATCAAGCTAACGGTAGCGGGATGAACATACCTGGAGGTGAGTCGTGGCCGCGTTTGGCTGGGCTTAATGCTGATTATATCGTTAAGCAGCTACACGATTTTAAAGAGGGACGTCGCCAAAACGCCACCATGATGCCCTTTGCTAACATGCTTAATGACCAGCAAATAGCAGATGTTGCCGCCTACTATAGCGCAATGCCTATCACCCCTGGCCAGGGTGGCGATGATGTGGACGACGCGTTATTGGCCCGTGGCGAACAGTTAGCTGAGCGTGGAGATTGGGATGCCTACATTGTGTCATGCAAGAGCTGTCATGGCCCGAATGGCACTGGCGTTGGGGAAGTGTTCCCTGGTATTGCAGGTCAGCACGCTGGTTACATAAGCAACCAGCTGCATGCTTGGCAAAATGATCAGCGCCATAATGATCCCCAAAACTTGATGGGAGCCATTGCCAAGCGCATGAGCGATGAGGATATCCAGGCGGTGTCAGCGTGGTATGCCACCCAGGACGTTAGTGCCCAAGTCGGTAGTGAAGAAGGGGAGGTAGCGCAATGATTTTGCATAAAAAACGTCTCGTGCTAGCGCTAACAGGCTGTTCATTAGCTACCGGACTAGCCGTCAGCGCTTTCGCTGATAATGCTGGCGACTCATCATCGAGCGAAGCGCCCTACCAGCAGTTAGTAGAACTTGGCTTTCCTGCACCGCAAGAGGGCGAACTCGTTCATGTTCCACCGACCATGGCAGACCTGGAAGACGCCGATATCCATCCAGAGCTAAAAAAGGTCATTCGGTATGGCTATGACCTATTTACCAACACCCAGCAGTTGCGCGGTGAAAACGTTTTTAATGACATGAACTGCTCAAGCTGCCACTTAGGCGAAGGGCGTCAGCCGTTTAGTGCCCCTGTCTGGGCCGCAGCAGTCACACTGCCTGACTTCAGGGGTAAAAATCAGCACGTTAACAATCTTGAAGAGCGCATTGCAGGTTGCTTTGCTTACTCGATGAATGGTACGCCACCTGCCTATGGCAGTGATGAGATGCTCGCACTCAGCGCTTACCACCAATGGCTGGCTACCGGTGCGCCAATGTACCCCAGTCAGCCTATTTATGGCCGTGGTTTTCCTGCGCCAGGCGAGCCAGATGAATCCCCCGATTACGCTCGTGGTGAAGCGGCGTACCAAGAAAATTGCGCTATTTGTCATCAAAACGACGGCGCTGGGCACTATGAGAACGGCGAGTATGTGTTCCCTGCCCCTTGGGGCGATGGCTCTAATAACTGGGGCGCAGGCATTGTCAGAGTAGATACCGCTGCAGGGTTTATTTACAACAATATGCCGCTCGGACAGCCACGCTCGTTAAGTGACCAGGATGCCTGGGACATTGCCTATTACATGACTAGCCAAGAGCGACCGCAAGACCCCCGTTACACGGGTGACGTTGCTGAGACACTAGAGCGCTTCGGCCCCACCTTCCATAAGCGTTCGCTTTATGGGCAAGTACGTGAGCATGATGGCCATGTCCTTGGCGACCATGCGAACTTTGGCGAAAAAGGCGATATCCAGCCATGGAACGTCGGTATGCCGCGTTTTGAAAACCTCTCAGACGAGTAACTAGCTGAGCAGCAGCGATACAAGCATCGCAATCAACGCGTCAGGAAAAAATCACTAGCCCGTGGTGGTATAACCCACGGGCTAGTGATTAGTTTGAGGATAGTGGATGGAAGCTTTAAAACTTGCTTATATTGTCTAATGCCAGTTAGTTAAGGCTGACTGGCATTATCCCCTAGCCCCATATAGCAAAGCGGCCACCTCCTCAAGCGAGCGCCGCACGTCATTCCTGAGTCACCACACTGTCATTCCCGAGTGGGGTAATCGGGAATCCACCTTGACCTTGGCCTGCAGCAGCTCGAAACCTCAGATCAACATGGATTCCCGCTAAGGGCCTGCGGGAATGACGAAGTGGCAGAGCCTTCGGGCATGACGATGGTGGCTCGAAGGGCTTGGGTGAAGTCACCGTCAGGCACTTATTAAACAAAGAAACAGCCCAATTGTCTGCTTTAAGGCGCTTCACCGCCCATCATTTCAATTAAGCGCTCCTCGCTGGGTAAGCCTTGAATTCGGTCGATACGTAAACTGCCACTGTCTGTCTCGCGCTGAAAGGCACTGGTGGGCGTAGCGTACAGGCCTAGCTCTTCAAAAAGCTGATTGTTGGCATAGACCTGTTCTTCAATATCTCTAGGCTGGGCGCGGGCTGAAAGTGAATCGCCGCTGCTGTGGTCATGTAGCGCGGCAGAAGGGTCGTCTGCACCAAGTATCGTGGCCGCCAGAGCGGGACTGTTCGGGGCTAAGATGCCCACCATAATATGGCGCAGCTGCACTTCACCAGCCTCTACCCAGGGGCGGCTTTGTTGCCACAGCTGGCGACAGTAGGGGCAGTTAGCATCGGTAAAGGTATAGATAACCCGCGGCGCGTTTTCATCGCCATCTTGAATCCAGTGGCTCTCTTCCAGTAACGCCCAAGTTTGCGCTTCAAGCGGAACCCGAACATGCTCCTCTATCTGTGCTTCGGAGAGGTCGTTGCCTTGATCATCCATTAGTGTGCCGATAATGGTGTGTTGGCCATCAGGTGTTAAATAAATCGCCAGCTCTTGGCCCTGCACGCTAGCACCGAAACCGCGCATGCCCCCTGGTGCCTCAAACTGGCCGTGAATCGTTATCCCCTGATTGGTGAGCGCTTGAACCGGTGCAGGCAATTCTTCGGCATAGCCTGTGGAGAGGTTGCCAATGCCCGTTAATAGTAACAAGGTGCTTAAACGAGACAGGGAAAAGTATTTCATAAGTAAGTCCTTATGTTTGAATGATACGCAGTGTAAGCCAGTAATGTTATGAGCAAGGTAGGAGGTTATCTCAACGTAATCGTTTCAAGCCTTGTTGAAGCGTTGCCCGGGAAAGTTCGCCAAAGTGCGTGTTCACGAGTTTTCCTTGCGCATTATAAAAAAGGGTAGTGGGCATGGCGTGAGCCCCCGTTGCTCTCCCTAATGCATTGCTTTGGTCAAGCCACACATTCTCAAGTGAAAGGTCATGCTGATTCATAAATGTCTCAATGTGCTGGGCACTTTCCCCCTGATTAACAAACACAAATGTGATGTCCTGCTGGGTGTTTTGAGCTTCCTCAAAAACAGGCATTTCTCGAATACAGGGAGGGCACCAGCTTGCCCAAAGGTTAACAACCAGGGGCTGCTGCGTTTGCTTGGCAAGCTGGGGTAGGCTGGTAGGGTGGCCGTTTCGGTCTAATAAAGCGGTGGTAGGGAGTGGGCGCGATTGCTGTTCGATGAACAGCGTGCTACCAACCAGCATCCCCCAAGTAAGCAATCCCGCAAACAAGGCGCCGCTTAAAGGCCTGCGTTGGCCAGCAGAGCGCCAGAGAGCCCAGCTCGCGTAACCCAGTCCAGCAATAAAACCGGCTGCTAAATCAAAGCCACCGTCACGGATATCTAAGCGGGAAATAATACCGTCATACGCTTCCCAGTAACGCACGACAAACGCGACTCGAGCAGCCAGGAGGCCAATAAAAAATACCGTTATAAGCGTATCGCCGACCGCTACACGGTGTCGTCGCCCTAGTAACGCTCCTACCAGAAGCGCTATCAAAAAAGCCACTATTAAAACCAGCTGATGAAGGCTGAAACCCAAAGGGCCAATGACAATGCTTTGTTGCAGCATAATTAACGATTAACTCAGTCAATGTTGAATGCTGCAGTATCTCAGTCGTCGATTATTTGACGATTATATTGCCTCATTGCTGAGACATTATGCCGCAATGCATTTCTCACGTATCTGCCACCATCCATCTTATTGCATAAGGAGGAAGCGCGCGCTCCTCCTGGGCATTTTGCAGATCTAAAGCACGCCAAGCATGTTGGCTAAGTGCCTGCTCTAGTGCTTCACCTACATTATCTAATGGCAGTAGCGTATCAGTGACATTAAATAGGGCAAGCAAGCGGCGGCCGTCGCTGAGTGGGCCTCGCTCAATGGCTAACACTTCAGGCGGTGTAGTCAGTACGCGTTGTGTGGCGTTGGGGTGGAAGCAGGGCTCTGTGCGCCGAAGTTCCAGCAGGCGGCTAAGCGCATGAAACACATCGTGGGTCGGCGTTGAGGGGCTTTCGAGTAACAGTGCTAACTCATCACGCTCCCAGCGGCGCCGATTAATTGAGCGCAATCGGCCGCTGCGCTCCACTCCTTCGACATCGTTAAGCGTGCCGGTCAATGTATGAATATACAGAGCGGGAATGCCCTGTAGAGTGAGCATAATTGCTTGGCTGCACAGAAAGCGGGCAATTTGCCAAGGGTCTGGTCCTCTGCGCGTGCCGCGCATGGCCTCAAACCAAGTAATATTGATTTCATAGGGCGAGTCACTGCCGTCGGGATTGCTCCGCATGCTGACAAAGCCACCAAAGCGATGCATCAGTTCTAGCAGCGCATCTCGCTCATGGTCGGGTAGCAGCCCTTCTAAAGGGCGCACGCCAATACCATCATGGCTGGCGGTGAAGTTTAAATAAGTGCAGTGTCTGGGCAGTATCGGCAGGCTGGCAAGCCATGTTTGAAGGGTAGTGGCTTCACCGCGGGTGAGGGTGTGCAATAACAAAGGAGGCAGGGCGAACTGATAGACCATGTGGGCTTCGTCTGGCGACCCGTTGGCTAACCGCTCTAGGCCAAAGTAGCTGATGTTTTCTGCGTGAGGGACGTTCGTTTCGGTAATTATCAGTGTGCCCGGCGCTATTTCATCGACAATGGCGCGCAGTAAGCGGACAACCGTATGGGTTTCGGGAAGGTGGATGCATGGCGTGCCCAGACGCTTCCATAAAAATGCCACTGCATCCAGGCGAATTATGCGCACGCCTTGTTGGAGGTAGAACAGCAAGATGCCAACAAACTCGAGCAATACGTCAGGATTTTCAAAGTTTAAATCGATCTGATCTTCTGAGAAGGTTGCCCATACATGGCGCGTGCCCCGACGCGTGGAAATGGGCACCAGCAGCGGGCTGCTACGTGGACGAACCACGTCAGAAACATCGGTTTCCGGGTCTATCTCTATAAAGTAATCACGACCTGGCAAGCTTCCGGTTAAGTAATCCACAAACCACAGCGACTCGCGAGATACATGGTTGAGCACTAAGTCGCCCATCACGTCATAGTGGTTTGCCAGCTCACGGATATGCTGCCAATCGCCTAGCTCTGGATTAACCTCGCGGTAATGAATGACTGAAAAGCCATCATCGCTACTCCAAGGAAAAAAAGGCAGCACATGCACGCCGCTGATACGCTCCCCCAAATAGCGCTGAAGGAATTCATTAAGCACAGCAAGCGGCGGTGTTTCCTCTGCCACAATGGAGTCACCGTAGCTAATGACCCACTGGTCTTTTTCGCTCCATGTTGGTGCATTATCGCTTTCAGACGCGGTATTTTCGGTTATGGCTGGCGTCTGTGATGTATTGCGAAAGTGCTCAATGTGTTGTCCAAGACGGCGTTGTACCTCGCTGGCGCGGGGGCCGTAGAGGTGCGAAAGGAGCGGGTGGACTGTCTGCTCAAATGGGGTCATAGGGGTGTCCTCTTAAACAACCTACGACAAACGCTGCAGCTTGTGTGCCAAATCGTTACAATGCTAGGTTAATGCCGCGTTTAAAGAAGCGACTATTTCTGCTTGCAAGCGCCCTTAAACTGCATGCCGTTGTAGCGCGTGGCTACTCCGCTGCTAATAATAGTTTGCAATATTGCTTATATGTGCCGTTATCCGCACAAGCTGACACGCTGCACGTACTGACAACAGGTTGACTGCCATGCATTGCCCTTTTTGTGGTGCTAATGATACTCGAGTGACCGACTCGCGGCTGGTAGCCGACGGTGACCAAGTGCGCCGTCGTCGCCAGTGCGCTAGCTGCCAAGAACGCTTCACCACATATGAAACCGCAGAGTTGATTATGCCGAGGGTCGTAAAATCCGACGGCTCACGCGAAACCTTTAACGAGAGCAAGCTGCGTGCAGGCATGTTGCGAGCGCTGGAGAAGCGTCCGGTCAGTGCGGAGGCAATAGAAGCTGCTGTGGAGCGTATTCGCCAATCGCTTCGTGCCCGCGGGGACCGCGAAGTTAATGCGCGGGATATCGGTGAAGCCGTCATGAAGGCATTAAGTAACCTGGATCAGGTAGCGTATATCCGCTTTGCATCGGTATATCGTAAGTTTCAGGATTTAGACGAGTTTCGTGCTGAAATAGACCGTCTTTCTCAAGATCCTGGCGATCACCCTGCATCAGCCCGTAGCGTCCCGCAGCGCGGAGAGGATTGATGAAAGAGTTAACGGAGCAGAGCTACACCCGTGCTGACCATCAATTCATGGCGCGTGCGTTGCAATTAGCGGCGAAAGGGCTATATACAACTGACCCCAACCCCCGAGTAGGCTGTGTTATTGTCCGCTACGATCAGCACGCTGAAGGGCAGGTGGTTGGCGAAGGCTTTCACCTGCGTGCTGGTGAGCCTCACGCAGAAATTCACGCGCTTAACGCCGCTGGTGCAAAGGCAGAAGGCGCAACGGCTTATGTCACGCTGGAACCTTGTTCCCACACAGGACGCACTGGTCCTTGTGCCGTTGCGTTAGCGGAAGCCAACGTTGCTCGCGTGGTGGTCGCAATGGTTGATCCTAACCCTTGCGTTAGTGGACGCGGTATCAAGCGGCTTCGAGAATCAGGAATTCAGGTCGATGTTGGGCTGCTGGAGCAGGATGCCCGTGTGCTGAATCCTGGCTTTATTTCCCGTATGCAGCACAAACGTCCCTTTGTACGTTTAAAAATGGCCATGAGTCTGGATGGCCGCACTGCTATGGGCTCTGGAGAGTCGCAGTGGATTACTGGCCCAGAAGCTCGTAGCCAAGTGCAGCGTCTGCGAGCGCGTTCAAGCGCTATTCTGAGCGGCGTTGAGTCTGTCATTATGGATGATTCACGGCTGACAGTGCGCGCAGACCAGTTGGGGCTAGATAACTCAGATACAGTAAGTCAGCGGCAGCCACTACGCGTTATTTTGGATTCGCGTCTACGGTTACCGTTAGCGGCAGCTTGTCTTCGTGAACCCGGCCGCACATTGATTATTACTACTGAACACCACAGTGAAGAGAAACGCCAAAAGCTGAAAGCTGCAGGTGCAGACATTAAGGTGCTGCCCGCGGCTCAAGAAGGCCGAATCGACCTCACGGATATGCTGAACTGGTTAGCTGAGCATGAGCTGGTAAACGAGCTGCTCGTAGAAACCGGTGCTACCCTGGCAGGCGCGCTGTTAGATGCAAATGTGGTGGATGAACTACAGTTATTTGTTGCTCCCACGCTTTTGGGAGGCGAGGCTCGACCACTTTTTGCGTTGCCCGGCATGACCCGCATGGCCGACCAGAAGCGCTTAACTATTAAAGAAATTCGAGCCGTTGGCAATGACTGGCGCATCATCGCTAAACCGTGCACTGACTAGCGCGCTGGGCCAGAGCAAGGTACCCTGACGCGCGAAATCGCATGTGCGGCGACCACTTATTTGGGAGATTCCATGGCGCATTCCTCTTCAGAGGGTTTGTCCCCTATCGCTGAGCTGGTGGAAGATATTCGCCAGGGCAAAATGGTGATTCTCATGGATGATGAGGATCGCGAAAACGAAGGTGATATCATCATGGCGGCTGAAAAAGTTCAGGCCGAGCATATCAACTTCATGGCACGTTATGCCTGTGGGCTTATCTGCATGCCCATGACTCGCGAGCGTTGCGAGCAGCTAAATCTACCGCTGATGGTGCGTGACAATGGCTCTGGGTTTGGCACTAAGTTTACGCTCTCCATTGAAGCGACCGAGGGTGTAACCACCGGCATCTCAGCAGCTGATCGTGCGCGTACCGTTCAAGCGGCAGTGGCGGCGAATGCCAAGCCGACGGATATCGTACAGCCAGGGCACATATTTCCGCTGATGGCTGAGCCAGGTGGCGTACTACGTCGAGCTGGGCATACTGAAGCAGCCTGTGATTTAGCTTCTTTAGCAGGCTGTGATCCCAGCGGCGTCATCTGTGAAATCATGAATGACGATGGCAGCATGGCGCGTCGGCCTGAGCTTGAAGTGTTTGCTAAAAAGCATGGCATCAAAATTGGCACGATTGCTGATTTGATCCACTACCGTATCGTCAATGAGCAAACGGTGGATGCGGTTGAAACAACCAGTGTGATGACGGCTCACGGGGAACTGGCGCTGCATGTGTTCCGCGACCGTATACAAGGTGCCCATCATTTGGCGTTAGTTAAGGGGCAACCGACGCCAGAGCAGGCGACGACAGTGCGTGTTCACTTAGCGGATACGCTGCGTGATATCGTAGGGTTAATGAAAGATGAGCAGTGCCGTTGGGATGCCCATCGTGCACTGGAAGAGATCGCTAATGCGTCTGCGGGGGTCTTTGTGTTGATTGACGATGGTCGTCCTCACCAAGACTTGAAAGATCAACTGGATATTTTTCTGGATCGCGTGCGTCAACCGCGCACCAGCGATTCGGACGGTTCAGGTAACTACTTAACGATTGGTACTGGCTCGCAAATCCTACGCCATTTAGGGGTAGGCAAAATGCGGCTACTCAGTTCACCGTGGAAATTCTCGGCGCTCTCCGGTTTTGATCTCGAAGTTGTCGAGCGTCTAGGACCCAATGACACGGCGTATGAGCCAACTTCTCAGCAGGAATAAATTGATGCAATCCCTTTCGCAAGTTGAAGGCACTTTTGTGGATGTCGATGGCCGTTATGTCATCGTTGTAGGTCGCTTTAACCACCATGTGGTGGATAGCCTGGTGGAAGGCGCTATTGATAGCCTGACACGCCACGGCGTTGATGCGGACAATATTCATCTTGTCCACGTACCCGGTGCTTGGGAGCTGCCGCTGGCAGTAAAGCGTGTCCTTAACGTTATGAAGCCCGACGCTGTTATCGCGCTGGGCGCGGTTATTCGTGGTGGTACACCGCACTTTGAATATGTAGCAGGTGGCTGTAACACTGCCATTAACCACCTCCAGCTTGAGTTCGATACGCCGGTAGCAAATGGCGTGTTGACCGTTGAATCTATCGAACAGGCGATTGAGCGGGCGGGCACCAAAGCGGGTAATAAGGGTACGGAAGCCGCAATGGCAGCGATGGAGATGGTGTCGTTACTGCGTGCATTGCCGCTAGGAGACAACCAATGAGCGAACGTCGTGAGCGTAAGCCCTCTGCCGCGCAGCTAGGGCGCCACGCCGCGCGTGAGTTAGCGGTTCAGGGGATTTACCAGTGGCAAATGACAGGGAAATCGATCACCACTATCGAAGCTGAGTTTCGTAGCCAAGTAGCAGATGATGACCTGGAAGATTACGAAAACTGGGTGAAAGTAATGGAAATTGCTGATAAGGCGCTTTTCCATGAACTGCTGCATAATACGGTCCGCTTTAAAGCGGAGTTAGACCGTGAAATTGCGCCGCTACTCGACCGACGCCTAGAAGACCTCGATGCTGTTGAGCTAGCTATCCTTCGCTTGGGTGCCTACGAGCTTTCCCGGCGGATGGAAGTACCCTATCGAGTAGTGATTAACGAAGGCGTTGAGCTGGCCAAATCATTTGGTGCCACCGACGGCCATAAATACGTGAACGGCATTCTCGATAAGCTAGCAAATCGCTTACGAAGTGCTGAGGTCAGCGCTCGCCGTCTGTAAGGCGAGCCTCCTGATGATGCGTTTAAGGGGCCTTTGTGCTTGGCGAATTTGAACTGATTCAGCGCTACTTCATGTCGCCGCAGGAGGCGCACGCGACAGCTGGCATAGCGCTTGAAAATGGCGACGATGCAGCGCTCTTGATACCCCAAGCAGGTCAACAGCTTGTGGTCAGCGTTGATACGTCGGTGAGTAACGTGCATTTCCCTCACGATGCCCCAGCTCACGCGGTAGGACATCGCGCGCTGGCGGTGGCGCTCAGCGACTTAGCAGCCATGGGGGCGACGCCTCGTTGGTGCCTGATGGCATTGACGCTGGACAAGAGCATCTTTAATGACCGCAAAGCTGCTGAGCAATGGTTGGCAGGGTACGCTGAAGGATTTCACGCACTTTGTCAGCAACACGCCACCGCGTTGGTGGGGGGCGATGTCACCTCTGGGGCACTAACAATTGGGGTGACGGTGATGGGCGAAGTGCCAACTGGTCAAGCGCTAACTCGCTCAGGCGCAAAGGTCGGTGATGTTATTGCCGTGACGGGTGCATTGGGCGGTGGTGCCGGAGGCTTATCGCTCTGGCGCCGAGGGGAGCGTGAGTTGTCGCACCCGCTGCTCGCCCGCTATTTGTTACCGCAACCCCGCTTAGCCGCTGGTGTTGCACTGCGCGGTATTGCAACGGCGGCATTAGACATTTCGGATGGCTTGCTGGCAGATTTATCGCACTTGCGTAAGGCCTCTGGTGTAGGCTGTGCACTAGAAGTCGGCGCGCTACCGTTGGCCGCAGGATTGCAAGAGACATTAGGCCGCGATGAGGCAATTAAAGCCGCACTATCGGGTGGCGATGACTATGAGCTGCTGGTGACACTGTCACCCAACAATCTCGCTATTGCCCAACAGCGACTCGCCGATCTCGGCCTCTCGCTGACGGTGATAGGCCACTGTACGGAAACGCTAGGTGTCACTGGCGTTGCCGCCAGTGACTACGAAGGATGGCAGCACTTTAGCGGGGAAACGCCATGAACCGAGCACCAGCGAGCGTGTGGCGTCGGCCAACCCATTTTTTTGCCTTTGGCCTAGGCAGTGGTGCGGTGCCCTGGGCTCCAGGCACTTTCGGAACGCTAGCAGCAATCCCTTTTTACTGGATGATGGCCGACCTCCCTTTGGTCTGGTATCTCAGCATTGTGTTTGTAGCGTTTGTGGTGGGAGTGTGGCTGTGTGATAAAACCTCCCATGACTTAGGCGTGCATGATCACTCTGGTATTGTTTGGGATGAGTTTGTTGGTTACTGGATAACCATGGCGGCAGTGCCCTTCTCGTGGGAGGCCGCTCTCTGGGGATTTATTGTTTTTCGTATTTTCGATGTCTTCAAACCGTGGCCTATCCGGTGGGCAGACCGGCGTGTTGCCGGTGGATTTGGCATTATGATCGATGACGTCATGGCGGGCATCTACGCGTGGAGTACGATGCATTTATGGTTTTGGCTACACTAATAACCTACCTGCCCAAACTGGCAGGTGAGCCACTTATTATAATAAATGGACTTATCTGATTACCTTAAACTGATTACACAACGTCGGTGGTGAATGGCTCCAATCGTGGGGGTGTTCAAGGAGATCGCATGCGCAAGGAACGACTGATCGTGCCTATTCTCGCGGCCTTCGTGGTGGCGTGGGTGGTAGCACAACTGCTATCGAGCATTTTGTTTGAACGCAGTCTTCGTCAAGCACTAGAAGATTTGGAAGCGCGAGGGGAGTGGCGAGTTAGTCGCACGGAAAGCCGCCAAGGGTGGTTGACGTCTCAGGGGAAACTGCTTTTATCGCCCTTATTAGGGCGGCCATGGCGGTTAGAGCTGACTTACCGCGCTCGTCATGGTGCGCTAAGTACCGATGTTGAGGGAACGCTATTACCTCGTTTAGATAGCGTCTTGCAAAAAGCCGTGGGAGAAGTCTCCGCTCCGTCTATCCCGCGTTGGCAAGGGCGCTACCATACACTAAGTGGCCACAGTGAGCTGCGTCTGGCATTGGCTCCTTTTGTGATCCAGCAAAGTGGCCGTGAGCTATCTGTGCGTGGTGCTCGGATGCGCTTAGAGGGCGTGTTTGGTGATTGGCGGTTGCGCGGGCTGTTCGACCAGCTCACGTTAACGGACGGACCCGCTCAGTTAACCCTGGGGCCTTCCTCCCTCGAAAGTCGTTATACCTATATTGATGATGCCTATCACTTTGCGCAGCGCGACCATCTGCATGTTGAGGCGTTATCGCTTCACTATCCTGCCTATGATATTCATCTGTCGCCGCTTGATGTTCACAGCCACATGGTGCTCGACGAGCAAGAGCTTCGCTTAAATGGTGAACTAATCATTGGTGAGGTAAGTGTCCCAAGTGAAGCGCCAGACACTCCTTTGTTAAGCGGGCGGATTGAAGCAGAGCTTTCTCGTCTTAATGCAGATGCTGTTCGCGCAGCCATTCTGCGATTGCGCCAAGAAGCCTCATGGGGCGATGCTAGCCTACCGATGGCAGAAGGGCTGCTGGTGCGTTTAGCCCCTGATTTGAAAGGGATATTGAGTGATTCGCCGCGTTTAGACGTTACAACGATAGCGATTGAAAGCCCGCTGCTAGGTATCAATGTTAACGCAGATGGTGCGCTCTTTTTTGATGCGAGCGGGCTTGATGAACTTATGATGACCGGGCTGGATAAGCCAGAAGAGCGCGCTCGCTGGTTAGGTTATATTGATGGTGATTTCACTTGGCACGATGCGCCAACCGTAGTTGCTCTTTGGCTAGGCCTCCCTCTTGGTACACGAGAGTTAGAGTTTGATGTTGTTCGTGGCGAGTTGCGTGTTAATGGGCGTCCGATGCCTCAGCTTTAGCCATAAGCGTTTTGAGCATCACCGTTTTGAGTACCACTGTTTTGAGCATCAATGCTTTCTACTAAGGCAGTGGCGAGCCCTGAAGCTGTTACCACTCTTCGAATACACTGCTACAAATAGTGTCAAGGGTTGAAGTTCCCCCACTGTGCCCACATTCCATAGGCATTGCTAAGCGGATCAAGCCGCTAGTCACTGTTATGGGAGGGCGCATGAGCGACCAAGATTACGACCGCGATCACGAACACCTCGATTGGCTGACGGATGATGAATCCGACGCACAGCAAGACGATACCGTGAACAGTGAAGAGTACCGCTCGGACGGTGAGAAAGTTAGCTCGTTAGTGCCCGCCAGCGATATGCTCCCAGAGCGCATCTACCTTTTACCGATTCATAATCGACCTTTTTTCCCCGCTCAGGTACAGCCATTAGTCATCAACCGTGAGCGTTGGCAAGAAACCATACGTCGGGTAGGCAATACACCTCACCACACCATGGGTGTCGCCTTTGTAGGTGAGCAGGGTATTGAGTCGTTGGATCACAACGACTTTCCTGAGATTGGCACGGCGGTCAAAGTACATAAACTCCAGAGCGAAGATCAACAGATCCAGTTTATCGCTCAGGGGGTTCGGCGTTTTAAAATTCAGCGCTGGCTGTCTAAAGAGCCGCCTTACCTAGTGGAAGTCAGCTATCCCAAAGAACCCGTCGACGCTGAGAACGAAGAAACCCGCGCTTATGCAATGGCGATTATTAACGGCATCAAAGAGTTGCTGCCGATTAACCCGCTGTATGGTGAAGAGCTAAAACATTACCTCAATCGCTTTAGTCCTCATGAACCCGGTCCGCTGACTGACTTTGCAGCCGCAATCACGTCTGCCAAGGGCCCTGAGCTGCAGGATGTGCTCGCCACACTGTCGGTGGCTGAGCGTATGCATAAAGTTCTCCCGCTGTTACGCAAAGAAATCGATGTTGCTCAGTTGCAAAGCGAGATCAGTGAGCAGGTTAACGCTCAGATGCAGGAGCGGCAGCGCGAGTTTTTCTTGCGTGAGCAGCTTAAAGTCATTCAGCGTGAATTGGGTATTTCCAAAGATGACCGTGAAAACGATGTTGACACGTTTAGGAACCGTCTAGAGTCGTTGGTGGTGCCAGAGCGCGTCCAAGCACGTATTGATGATGAGCTTAATAAGCTCAGCGTGCTAGAAACCGGCTCGCCAGAGTATGGCACTACCCGTAATTACCTTGATTGGCTCACCTCGTTGCCTTGGGGCGTTACTAGCCAGGACAAGCTCGACTTGGCCCATGCCAGGGAGGTACTTAACCGCGATCACGACGGCTTACACGATGTAAAAGAGCGGATTATTGAGTTTCTTGCCGAAGGTACCTTCAAAGGTGATGTAGGAGGCTCGATTGTGCTGCTGGTCGGCCCTCCCGGAGTTGGTAAAACCTCGATTGGACGCTCTATTGCTGAAGCCTTGGGCCGTGAGTTCTATCGCTTCTCCGTAGGCGGTATGCGTGACGAGGCTGAAATTAAAGGCCATCGCCGTACTTATGTGGGCGCAATGCCCGGCAAACTGGTGCAGGCCTTTAAAGAAGTCGAGGTCGAGAACCCTGTGATTATGCTCGATGAGATTGATAAGCTGGGCCAATCATTCCAGGGCGATCCCGCATCAGCGCTGCTTGAAGTGTTAGACCCAGAGCAGAACGTCGATTTCCTGGATCACTATCTTGATGTGCGCATGGATCTATCCAAAGTGCTGTTCTTGTGCACCGCGAATACCCTGGATTCTATTCCAGGTCCGTTGCTTGATCGTATGGAGCAGATTCGCCTGTCGGGTTACATCGCCGAAGAAAAGCTGCAGATCGCTAAGCACCACCTATGGCCGAAATTGTTGAAACGCGACAATCTGGCTAAGAAACGCATCAATTTGACCGATGCCGCGCTCAAGCAAGTTATTGATGGCTATGCCCGTGAGGCGGGCGTTCGCCAGCTTGAGAAACAGTTGCATCGAATTGTTCGCAAGGCAGCAGTGAAGCTGCTAGAAGAGCAGCTGGAAACGGTAAAAATATCGGTTAAAAACCTGGAAGAGTTCCTGGGGGCGCCGCTATTCCGCAAAGAGAAAGTGCTAAAAGGCGAAGGCGTGGTTACCGGGCTTGCCTGGACCTCTATGGGTGGCGCAACACTGCCTATCGAAGCGGGCAAAGTCCATGCGCTGGATCGTGGCTTTAAACTCACAGGCAAGCTTGGCGATGTGATGAAAGAGTCCGCCAACATCGCATACAGCTACACGCTGGGTCACTTGCAAGAGTATGGTGCCGATGCCGACTTCTTCGACTCGGCGTTTGTGCACCTGCACGTGCCCGAAGGGGCGACACCCAAAGACGGCCCGTCGGCAGGGGTCACAATGACCACGGCGTTGCTTTCATTGGCTAAGCATCAGGCAATTAACCGCCCCTTGGCCATGACCGGTGAATTGACCTTAACTGGGCAAGTGTTACCGGTGGGGGGAATCCGAGAAAAGATTATTGCCGCTCGCCGCAGCGATATTTTTGAGGTGATACTACCCGAAGCCAATAAGCGCGATTACGAAGAGCTTCCCGACTACTTGAAAGAGGGAATGACAGTACATTTTGCAAACCGCTATCGTGATGTGGCCAATGTAGTCTTCACATAAGCGCTTCAATCAATCGTTAAACAACCGTTTAGTTAAGCCGCCGCACCGAAGAGTGCGGCGCTTTTGTATGGTTATTCAGGGATTAAATTGCCTTGCGGCGAGTGATAATAGAGGTAAATCAAAATTAAAAAGTCCCTGGGGAGCCTGTATATGCGCAATAACCAACCCGTCACTCAGCGTGAGTACACGCTTGACGATGAGACTGTGCTGATTTCACGTTCCGATTTGAAGGGCAATGTAACCTACGCCAACGCCGCGTTTGTCGAGGTCAGTGGCTACACCCGCGATGAATTGATGGGAAGCCCTCATAACCTAATTCGCCACCCGGATATGCCGGAAGCTGCCTATGCAGATTTCTGGAAAACGATTCAGTCAGGTGCGAGCTGGCAGGGGACGGTCAAAAATCGTCGCAAAAACGGCGATCATTATTGGGTCACTGCTAGCGTGGCACCGCTCAGAGATGGCGACCGTATCGTAGGGTATACCTCGTTGCGGCGCAAAGCTCCTGCTCAAAGTATTGCGTTGGCAGAAACCGTCTATAAAGAAATACGCGAAAAAGGCAAATCTCGTCGCTACACGTTGGCGCAAGGCGCGCTAAGGCGCCGTGGTGTGGGAGGCTTTTTAGCTCGCTTTCAGTTTAATAGCCTAAAAGCTAAATTAACCGGCATGGTGATAGCGTCCATTGTTCTCATGGGATTGGCAGGTGGCCTAGGGATGTACGGCTTAATGGTTTCTGGCGAGCGTCTCGACACGTTAAATCGCTCAGGGCTAGAAGCAGTCGCCAACCTTCAGCGAGTAGAGCGCCAAATCGGCCAAGTGGTGGCTCAGTTGGAACCTGCTGTGCGCAACCCTCGCCGGGTTGATGTTGCTGCAGTTGCCGCGTCAGTTAGCGAATATTCTCAGTCAATACAAACGCTTTGGAACGAGTATCTTACCGACAGTAATGCCAGTGCTGAGCGTCTACAAGCGTTTAGTACAGGATTAGCAACTTGGATCAGCAGTGTCGATACCACGGTGACTGCGGTTAGTGACGCAAACGGTTTTGCCGCTTTCGAAGCCTTTAACGACGGCGTACAACCGACCACCGAGCAGCTAAGAGAGAGCAGTAGCCAGTTAGTCAGCGATGAGCGAGCAAATGCTGAGGCGTTGGTTCATCAGGCACAGCAGGGGCGTCAGCAGATGCTGATTGCTCAAATGGTGTTGATGGTGATTGGTTTGCTGCTGATGGTAGGCCTCAGTGTGGTGATTTTAAGATCCGTACTGCGTAGCGTCGAAGGCGCGCGGCATATTACTTTTCAAATTGCAGCAGGCAACTTGGCTGCTCGCGAACGCCGAGAAACCAAAGATGAGTTGGGTGAGTTGCTTTACTCATTGGATACCATGCGCTTTAGCTTGGCGAGTATTGTTGGTGACGTAGAGCATCGGGTGTCGGTTGTCACGCCTGCTGTTCAGCAAATTGCCGCCGAAAATGAAGAGCTTGCTTCCCGCACCGAGCAGCAAGCGTCATCACTCCAGCAAACGGCCTCTAGCATGGAAGAAATGACGTCCACGGTGCAGCAAAATACTGAGCATGCGCGCCAAGCGACGGAGCTAGCGATACAGAATGCCTCAAGTACCCGCGATACCCGAGAGCAGATGCAGCAGTTGGTCGCAAGAATGCAGCGTATTGCCCAAAGTGCTGAAAAAATGGCGGAGATGATTAGCGTCATTGACGGAATCGCTTTCCAAACGAATATTCTGGCACTCAATGCATCGGTCGAAGCTGCGCGTGCCGGAGAGCATGGCCGAGGCTTTGCGGTGGTGGCTAGCGAAGTACGTAACTTGGCGAGCCGTAGTGCCGATGCCGCTCAAGAAATTCGCAAGATGATTGAGAGTACGACGCAGGAGGTCAGTGGCGGGCGTGGCGCGGTTGAGCAAGCTGAGCGAGCCATTGACAATGTAATGCAGCAAGTCAGCCGTGTTAGTGAGCTGATGGAGTCGATCAGCACTGCCTCAAGCGAGCAAAGCAGCGGTATTGGCCAGATTAATTCTGCGATTGCTGAGATGGATAATGTGACTCAGCAAAATGCCACCAAGGTACAAACCATCGCAGCTTCTGCGGATAATTTAGCGCTAGAGACGTTTGAGCTAGCGAATGTAGTGGATGCCTTCCGTCTGGAAGGTGCCCAGGAAGAAAATGTTCGTTCTGCCCGAGAAAAGCTACAGCAGGTTAATCAAGCGCAGCATAAAGCATCATTGACGTTGCCTGCTGGAAAAGCCGCTGGGGCAAAAGGACTGGCTAGCCAAGAGTCCTCTGCACAGTGGGAGACGTTTTAACGCTGTCCGCTAGGCTCTCTTAAACGATCGCTAACGGCGAATAGGGAGCGGTGGTCAGTCTCAGCATCTAGTCTCCACGGCGCGCTCATGCCACAATCTAAGGCCGCTGGATTCATTCGCCTGCCGCCAAGAATGTGGCAGGCCACGATAAAGATGTAGAGGACACCATGCCCGAGTATCGCTCCCGTACGACCACCGCTGGCCGTAATATGGCCGGTGCCCGTGCCCTTTGGCGCGCCACTGGTATGAAAGACGACGATTTCCATAAGCCCATTATTGCGGTTGCGAACTCGTTTACCCAGTTTGTGCCGGGCCATGTTCACTTAAAAGACATGGGCCAATTGGTCGCACGTGAAATTGAAAAAGCTGGCGGTGTGGCTAAAGAGTTCAACACCATCGCGGTAGATGACGGCATCGCCATGGGGCACGATGGCATGCTCTATTCGCTGCCTAGCCGCGATATTATCGCCGATAGCGTTGAGTACATGTGTAATGCCCACTGTGCCGACGCGCTAGTGTGTATTTCCAACTGTGACAAAATTACCCCTGGGATGCTGATGGCGGCTATGCGCCTCAATATTCCGGTCATTTTTGTCTCGGGTGGGCCCATGGAAGCGGGCAAAACCAAGCTGCTAAATCACGGCCTAGATCTGGTCGATGCGATGGTCATGGCGGCTGACGACAGCGTTGATGATGACACCCTGGCTGAAGTTGAGCGCAGTGCTTGCCCTACCTGCGGCAGTTGCTCGGGTATGTTTACCGCCAACTCTATGAACTGCCTGATGGAAGCATTGGGCTTGGCGCTGCCTGGTAACGGAACCGTACTGGCCACCCACTCAGACCGCCGGCGTCTGTTTGAAACTGCTGGCCATCGCATTGTAGAGCTGGCCAAGCGCTACTATGAAGGTGAAGAAGCTCACCTGCTGCCCCGTGCGATTGGTAACAAAGCAGCGTTCAAAAATGCCATGACGTTAGATATCGCCATGGGCGGCTCTACGAATACGATTTTGCACTTGCTGGCGGCGGCTCAAGAAGCGGAAATTGACTTCTCCATGGCGGATATTGACCGGCTTTCCCGTGAGGTGCCACAGCTATGTAAAGTGGCACCCAATACCCAGAAATACCATATCGAAGATGTTCACCGTGCGGGTGGCATTATGGCTATTCTGGGCGAGTTGGATCGCGCGGGAGTGCTGGACACGTCAGTGCCAACGGTTTATGGCGATAGCCTAAAAGCGGCGCTAGAAGAGTGGGATATTATGCGCTCGCCAAGCGCTGAGGTGGTCGAGTTCTTTAAAGCTGGCCCTGGCGGTATTCCTACCCAAACCGCTTTCTCGCAAAGCGCCCGCTGGCCAAGCCTAGATGGCGATCGTGCGACCGGTTGTATTCGTGACCTAGCGCATGCGTTCTCAACAGAAGGCGGTTTGGCTGTGCTTTATGGCAACATTGCCCTTGATGGTTGTGTGGTTAAAACGGCAGGCGTTGACGACTCGATTCTCGTGTTTGAAGGCAAAGCCCACGTCGTTGAGTCTCAAGATCAGGCAGTGGCCAATGTATTGGATGGTAAAGTCAAAGAGGGCGATGTGGTGGTTATTCGCTACGAAGGCCCCAAAGGCGGCCCTGGCATGCAGGAAATGCTCTATCCGACCTCGTACTTAAAATCCAAAGGGTTAGGTAAGGCTTGTGCATTGTTGACGGACGGCCGCTTCTCTGGCGGAACGTCTGGGCTTTCCATAGGCCATGTTTCCCCCGAAGCGGCGGCAGGTGGCGCGATTGGTTTGGTTGAGCAGGGCGATACCATTCTGATTGATATTCCTAACCGTACGATCAATGTACAGCTACCTGACTCAGTATTAGCGCAGCGCCGCGAGGCGATGGAAGCTAAAGGCAAAGACGCCTGGAAGCCCGTCGAGCAGCGTCCTCGTAAGGTAACGCCCGCACTGAAAGCCTACGCATTGCTAGCCACGTCAGCAGACAAAGGGGCGGTTCGCGACCTTTCCAAGCTCGACTAGGTGTAGGTACTATGTAAAGCAGCCCGTGCAAAGCGGGCTGTTTTATGTGGACTGTTTTATGTGGACTGTTTTATGTGGACTGTTTTATGTGGATTGCTTTATGTGAACCGTTTTATGTGAACCGTTTTATGTGAACCGCTTAATGCCCAATGCAAACCGTCAAAACGACTAAGGAATGTAATGAAGGCGATTATCAACGTTGGCCTCGTTGGCTATGGATTTGCGAGTAAAACGTTTCATGCGCCACTCATTCAGGCAACGGAAGGCCTGGATTTAGTCGCAGTATCCTCCAGTGATGCCGCCAAAGTGCATGCTGACTTAGATGTTGAGGTTGAACGCCAAGCACTAACGTTATGTCAGCGCAGCGATATTGATCTCATTGTTATCCCAACGCCTAATGACACGCATTTTCCACTCGCCAAAGCGGCGTTGATGGCGGGTAAACACGTAGTCGTCGATAAGCCGTTTACCGTCACACTTTCGGAAGCCAAGCAGCTCAAAGCGCTGGCGATTGATAAAGAGCGTTTGGTATCGGTATTTCATAACCGTCGTTGGGATAGTGACTTCCTTACTGTTAAAGCGCTGCTGGAAGCCGGTACGTTAGGCCGTGTCACTGGGTTTGAGTCGCGTTTTGATCGTTTTCGGCCTGAGGTTCGTGACCGCTGGCGCGAAAAAGCCACGCCGGGAGGTGGGATTTGGTATGACCTAGGCCCTCACTTGCTTGACCAAGCCTGTGAGCTGTTCGGGATGCCCAATGCCATCATGCTGGATTTGGGCGTGCGCAGAGACGACGCTAAAGCGGATGATGATTTTTTAGCGCTGTTGGAGTACGACGGCTGTCGCGTTAGCCTCAGCGCTGGCACGCTGGTTGCTGAATCAACACCGCGCTTCCGTATCAATGGTACGCAAGGCAGCTACCTTAAATACGGCCTAGATCCTCAAGAGGATCGCTTAAAAGCGGGTGAGGTGCCAACATCTGCGTGGGGTGCCGATTCACCAGGTACGTTAATCCTTCGCGAAGGTGACGGTAAAGACGCACCGCTAGTGCGTCACGAGCATGCTACCCAGGCGGGTGATTATCTGACTTATTATCAAGGCGTGGCCGTCGCAATCCGCGATAAAACACCGCTGCCTGTTGATATCGAAGATGCGCTACGCAACATGACGCTCTTGGAAGCTGGCCTAGACAGCCACCGCCAACGCCGTTGGATACCATTGAAGCATCACTTGTAAGCAGTTGGGGCGGCAGGCGCTGGGCGTCGTTCCGCCACCTTCCGCGGGTGCCTCATTCGCTCGTTCTTCGCGAAATTCGTTACCACGCGCTACATAACTTATTGAGTTGACGAGTTTTGTAGCGCGGCGTAAGCGTCAGCGCACCCGCGACCACGCCAGCGGCGTTGAACGTTAACGCTTTACAACAAATCCATTGCGCTATTACGTTTCTCTTCGCGTAGCTTATCCCTTGCGATATAGAGCGCGGCGATGGCGCGGGCTTCGTGGAAATCGTCACGTAAGAGCAGTGCCGGCAGTTCCTCAATGGCATGGGTTTCGACAATCAACGGCTCTGGCTCGTCGCCTGGTAGGCGCTTGGGATAAAGGTCGGTGGCCATTAGTACCTGCATACGGTGGCGCATATAGTTAGGCGCAAGCGATAACTCCACCAGCGGCTCAATGCGATGCGCGCCAAAGCCGCACTCTTCCATTAGTTCGCGATTAGCAGCAGTGACAATATCTTCGCCAGGGTCAACTAGCCCCTTTGGCAGGGTCAGCACATAATCTTCAAAGCCAGCCGCATATTCACGAATAAGCAGTACGTGCTCTGGGTCGGGCATGGCAATAATCATTACCGCGCCTCGGTCTGCGCCGGTTAAACGTTCAAACTGGCGCTCTTCACCATTTGAGAAGCGCAAGTCAAGTGACTCAATCTGGAATAAGCGGCTTTTGGCGACGTTGGTACGCGTCAAAATTTGCGGCTTTTTCGGGTAGTCATGGGGGGTGTTGCCTGTTGAAGCGTCGTGGAGTGACATCATGCCTCCGTGGCTGCAAAAAACGGGTTACGCTACAATAGCATGCTTACTCTTTCATACTGGAGCGGCAATGATTGATTGGCGCGAGATTGATACTGTCCTACTCGATATGGATGGCACGCTGCTGGATTTGCACTTCGATAGTCATTTCTGGCTAGAGCACCTGCCGAAACGCTATGTTGAGCTTCATCAGCTAGACGCAGCGAGCCAGGAAGCGCTGCGTGCGCGCATTATCGGCGAGCAGGGCACGCTAAACTGGTACAGCCTTGCTTACTGGAGCCGCGAACTTGGGGTGGATATCGTGGCGCTGAAACGTGAAGTGCAGCACTTGATAGGCCTGCGTAGCGATGCACTAGACTTTTTAACCTGGCTGAAGCAAGCCCATCCCCGTGTCATTCTAGCGACCAATGCAGACCGAGCCAGCCTCGCGCTAAAATTGCCGCTGACAGGGTTGGAAAACTACCTCGATGCCATCATCTCATCAGAAGATGTGGGGGCAGCCAAAGAGGAGCAGGCTTTCTGGTTTGCGCTCCAAGAGAGAGAGCCGTTCGATTCGCAGCGCACGCTGTTTATCGATGATAACGCGCGTGTACTCGAAAGTGCCCGTGAGTTTGGTATCAAACACTTACTCGGTATTAAGCAGCCAGATAGCCAGCGGCCTGAAAAAGAACTGCAAGAGTTTATTGCCCTAGACCGGTTTGCCCAACTGCTGCCAGATAACCTGCCAGGGCAGCGAGGAGAGCGTTAATGAGCGACAGCGTTCGCTTGGATAAGTGGCTATGGGCTGCGCGGTTTTTCAAAACCCGTGCCCTAGCTAAAAAAGCGATAGAAGGCGGTAAAGTCCACTATGACGGTGGCCGCGTAAAAACCAGCAAAAATGTCGAGTTGGGGGCGCTGATTCGTGTTCCCCAGGGGTGGGATATTTTTGAGGTGGAAGTGGTTGCGCTTTCCGATCAGCGGCGCGGCGCGCCAGAAGCGCGTAAGCTCTACGCTGAAACGGAAGACAGCGTGCAACGCCGAGCCAAAGAAGCAGAAGCTCGTCGTCTCACCAACGAAGCCATGCAACACCCACTCAAACGCCCTGATAAAAAACAGCGGCGTGACATTCAGCGTTTCCAGCGCCAACAGGGCGATTAAGCACACGCTTACTCGTCATGGCGGTAAGCCTTCTCTCTATTTCTCCGACGGTTTCCTTATGTCTGATCAAATCCAGCGTTTTATGTTTGACCAAACCAACGTGCGTGGTGAAATCGTCACGCTCAGTACTGCCTATCACGAGGTGCTAGACCGCCACGCCTACCCACCAGCGGTTAATGAATTGCTGGGTGAGCTGTTGGCGGCGGTCGCTTTGCTAACCGACACGGTAAAACTAGATGGCACCTTAAGCATTGAAGTGCGTGGACGAGGCTCGCTGGCACTCTTAATGGCAGAGTCCAACCCCGGTGGTGAGCTACGTGCAATTGCGCGAATTGCGGAAGACGCTGTGCTGCCCAGCGAACATGCCAGTTTCCGAGAGCTGGTGGGAGAAGGCCAAATTGTGATTACCCTCGATCCCAGGGAAGGGCATCGGTATCAAGGTATTGTTGCGCTTGATCACGCTACCTTGGGAGGCTGCCTGGAAGCCTATTTTGGCCAATCAGAACAGCTGCCAACTCGCCTTTGGCTCGCGGCTGACGGCGAGCGTGCCGGTGGTCTTCTACTGCAACGTCTGCCCGATGCCTCACAAAATCAAGATATTGATGCCTGGGAGCGTAGCGTTCATCTCGCTGACACCATTAAGACTGAAGAACTTCTAGGGTTAGAGCAGCGCGAAGTACTGTACCGGCTTTATCACGAAGAAACGGTTAGAGTTTTCGAGCCAAAAGCACTACGCTTTGGCTGCACCTGCTCGCGGGAGCGAATGAGCCATGCGTTATACACGCTTGGTGAACAGGAGCTGCGCGATATTTTGCGCGAAGAAGGCGCAATCGATACGCAATGCCACTTTTGCCATACGAAATATCACTACACAGCCGCAGAGATTGAAATTTTATTAGAAAATCCGGACGCGCCACCCCCAGTGATTCATTGATTGTGTAGTCGCAGATGATGGCATGGGTATTGAAGTCGTATGTCTACCGCACTAGTCATAGCATAGCCTATAGGATGCCTGTCGAACGATTGTTTGAAAAACTTGCTGCGATGCAACACAAAATGTAGTGTCATTGTAGTAGTTTAACTACAAGATATTTGATGAAAGCCCCCGTTTCCCGGGGGCTTTCTTTTTGCCATAATGCGCCGGACTTCAGCGCACTCAGCCCGTGGTATTGGAAACAATAAGCGGCTGAGGTGATTTCTCAAGGCGTCGTTGACGCCCGGTAAATTCGAGACCCAGGAATCGACATGACCACGACTCAAGCCGCTCCCCAAGCCCACGTTAATCTTAGCAGCGCCGAACTGATCGAGCGCGCCGTGGCCCGTGGTGAAGGCCGCCTGTCGGCTAACGGTGCGCTGGTGGTAAACACCGGTCTGCGCACAGGGCGTTCACCGAAAGATCGCTATATCGTCGACGAGCCCTCTACTCGCGATAGCATCGACTGGGGAAGCGTGAACCGCCCGTTTGATAGTGAGAAATTTTCAGCGCTGTGGGCACGTGTAGAAGACTATCTGGGTAGCGGTGAGCATTTCGTCGCTGAACTGCATGTCGGCAGTGATAACACGCACTACTTACCCGTTCGTGTTACCACAGAAACTGCCTGGCAAAACCTGTTTGGCCGCACTATGTTTGTGCGTCCGCAGGCATATAACGCAGCGGTTAAAGATGAGTGGACGATTCTGAACGCTGCGGGCTTTGAGTGCGACCCAAGCCGCGACGGCACCAACTCTGATGGCTGTGTCATTATTAACTTTGCCGAGCGCAAAGTATTGATTGCTGGTATGCGCTATGCCGGCGAAATGAAGAAAGCAATGTTCTCGGTGCAGAACTACTTGTTGCCAGAAGCTGATGTTCTGCCAATGCACTGCTCTGCGAACGTTGGCGAAGATGGCGAAACCTGTTTGTTCTTTGGCCTTTCAGGCACGGGTAAAACCACGCTTTCCGCAGACCAAGCGCGTTACCTGATTGGCGATGATGAGCACGCCTGGGGCGACGGTATCGTCTTCAACATGGAAGGTGGTTGCTACGCTAAGTGTATCGACCTGTCTGAGAAGAACGAGCCGGTTATCTGGAACGCGATTAAGTTTGGTACCGTGCTGGAGAACGTTGTTCTTGACGATCGTCGCGAGCCGGATTACGCCGACGACAGCCTGACTCAGAACTCTCGTGCCGCCTACCCGCTAGAGCACGTTGAAAAGCGTGTGCCGGAGAACCTGGCCGGTGAGCCTAATGCTATCGTCTTCCTGACCTGCGATATGTCTGGCGTGTTGCCGCCCGTATCGATTCTTTCTAAAGAAGCTGCCGCGTACCATTTCCTGTCAGGCTACACTGCGAAAGTGGGTTCTACTGAAATGGGCTCGTCCGAAGGTCTGGCTGCTACATTCTCTACCTGCTTCGGTGCGCCGTTCTTCCCGCGTCCTGCACGTGAATACGCCGACCTGCTGATCAAACGGGTAGACAAAAAAGACGCTCAGGTTTACCTCGTCAACACCGGTTGGACAGGGGGTGCCTACGGCGAAGGTGGCTCACGTTTCTCTATCCCGACCACTCGTGCCATCATCAGCGCTATTCAGGCTGGCGTGCTGCGTGATGTTGAAACCCAGCACATTGACGGCCTGAACCTTCAAGTGCCTGTAGCCGTGCCGGGTGTCGACTCTAGCCTGCTCAACCCTCGCGAAACGTGGGCTGACCAAGATGCCTACGACCGTCATCTGCAAGACCTTGCCACCAAGTTTGTAGATAACTTCAAGAAGTTTGAAGGCGTTAACGAGGCAATTGTCAAAGCAGGTCCGCAGTTAACCTGATAGGTGCGGTAGGATAAAGGTTGTCGAGCGTTTGGATAACGAATCGAACGCTTGGATAGACAAGTAGTCAAAACGGGACGGTGCTAAGGCGCCGTCCCGTTTTTGTGTCTATGTGCTTGACGTATCAAAGGGGGAGTGCGCAGATGAAACGTCGTCACTTTTTGGGTCTTGCAGGACTAACGGGGTTGGCAGGTGTTCTGCCTGGCGTCTCTTTTGGCTTTCCGCGATTAGACCTTGAAGCAGCCCCTGGCCTTGAAAAACTTGAGTTAAGCGAAGACGAATGGCGTGAGCGCTTAACTGATGAAGCATTTTACGTGCTCCGCGAAGAGGGAACCGAGCGCGCTTTTTCAAGCCCCCTGGATGAAGAAGATAGGGAGGGCGAATACCGCTGTGCTGGATGCGATCTTGTACTTTTCACCAGCGCAATGAAGTATGACTCTGGTACCGGTTGGCCCAGTTTTTACGAGCATGTTGAGGGCCACTTATTAAGCAAGCTAGATTTCAAACTGGTGTGGCCCCGCACAGAGTATCACTGCGCGCGCTGCGGCGGTCATCAAGGCCATGTCTTTGGTGATGGACCAGAGCCGACAGGCTTGCGCTGGTGCAACAACGGTTTAGCGTTGCGGTTTGTGCCTGCATAAAACACTATCCGCGGGTGCCTCGTTTGCTCGTCCCTCGCAAGGCTCGTTACGCCGCGCTACAGGGATGCAACCATTGAACTCAGTGGTGTTGTAGCGCGTGGTAAGCGAAGCGCACCCGCGAGGATAGTGCGAAGCGGTGCTGGAGTTGATCATGTGCCCATGGAGTGTCGCGGGCGCCTCGTTTGCTCGTCCCTCGCAAGACTCGTTACACCGCGCTACAGGGATGCAACCATTGAACTCAGTGGTGTTGTAGCGCGTGGTAAGCGAAGCGCACCCGCGAGGGTAGTGCGAAGCGGTGCTGAAGTTGATCATGTGCCCATGGAGTGCCGCGGGTGCCTCGTTTGCTCGTTCCTCGCAAGGCTCGTTACGCCGCGCTACAGGGATGCGACCATTGAACTCAGTGGTGTTGTAGCGCGTGGTAAGCGAAGCGCACCCGCGAGGGTAGTGCGAAGCGGTGCTGAGCTGGAGTTGATCATGTGCCCATGGAGTGCCGCGGGTGCCTCGTTTGCTCGTCCCTCGCAAGACTCGTTACACCGCGTTACAGGGATGCAACCATTGAACTCAGTGGGATTGAAGCGCGTGGTAAGCGAAGCGCACCCGCGAGGATAGTGCGAAGCGGTGCTGGAGTTGATCATGTGCCCATGGAGTGTCGCGGGTGCCTCGTTTGCTCGTTCCTCGCAAGACTCGTTACACCGCGCTACAGGGATGCAACCATTGAACTCAGTGGGATTGAAGCGCGTGGTAAGCGAAGCGCACCCGCGAGGGTAGCTTCTCCATCGTAGCCAATTCATGCCAGTATCGTGCGATTGTGGTACCTTGTCGGCACCTCGAATGCTGCATGAGTTAGTTGCACGTTATGGATGTCAAACAACGTATTATTTCACGCTTAGCCACTGAGCTAAACGTACGGCCTGAACAGGTCTCCGCAACGGTAGAGCTTCTGGATGGTGGCGCTACCGTGCCGTTTATTGCTCGTTATCGTAAAGAGGTAACGGGTGCCCTTGATGATATTCAGCTGCGCCAATTGGATGAGCGCCTGCGCTATTTGCGCGAGCTAGAAGAACGCCGTGAAGCCGTACTAGCGGCCATCGATGAGCAAGGCAAGCTGGATGCCACGCTAAAAGCAACGATTCAGGCAGCTGAGACGAAGCAACGCCTAGAAGACTTATACCTACCGTTTAAGAAAAAGCGCCGCACGAAAGCACAAATTGCCCGTGAAGCGGGCTTAGAGCCACTGGCGGATGCCCTATTGGCCAATCCGCAGCTTAATCCCGAAAGCGAAGCAGCACAGTACCTGCGCCCTGAAGAGGGCGATATTCCAGCCATTGAAGATGCCAAAGCCGCCCTTGATGGTGCTAAGCAAATTCTCATGGAGCGCTTCGCCGAAGACCCTGAGCTTATTGGCCTGTTGCGTGAACGGTTATGGCAAGAGGGCGAATTAAGTGCCCGCGTGCTAGACGGCAAACAGCAGGAGGGCGCGAAGTTCTCTGACTACTTCGAGCATGACGAGAAGCTGGCCAAGGTGCCATCTCACCGCGCGCTGGCTATGTTCCGTGGTCGCAACGAAGGTGTTTTAAGCCTGGCGATTCGCCTGCCGGGCGAAGAGGATGCGCCCATTCATCCGGCCCAGGTCGCCATTGCCAAACAAGTCGGCATTAGCGATGAAGGTCGCTCCGCCGACAAATGGTTGGGCGAAGTCGTGCGCTGGACGTGGCGTGTAAAACTCTATACCGCACTTGAAACCGAACTGTTGGGTCGTTTGCGCGAGCAGGCAGAGTTAACCGCTATCGAGGTGTTTGCCGCCAACCTGAAAGACCTTTTGCTGGCCGCACCTGCAGGGCAAAAAGTAACTCTCGCGATTGACCCGGGGCTACGAACCGGCTGCAAGGTTGCGGTGGTGGATGCAACCGGTCAATTTATCGACCAAGCGACGATTTACCCTCATGCGCCGCAGAATCGCTGGGATGAATCGCTCAATGTGCTCGCTAAGCTAGTGAAACAGCACGGCGTTCAACTCATTGCCGTTGGTAATGGCACCGCCAGTCGCGAAACCGACAAGCTGGCAGGTGATCTGCTGAAGGCGCTAGCACCTGAGCATCGTTTAAGCAAAGTTATGGTGTCTGAGGCGGGGGCGTCGGTTTACTCCGCGTCGGAATACGCTTCCCGTGAGCTGCCAGATCTGGATGTCACCGTGCGCGGCGCTGTCTCTATTGCCCGCCGCCTGCAAGACCCGCTTGCCGAGTTGGTGAAAATCGAGCCGAAATCTATTGGTGTTGGTCAGTATCAGCACGATGTTTCTCAGGTGCAGCTGTCACGCAGTTTAGAAGTCGTCATAGAGGACTGTGTTAACGCAGTCGGTGTGGATCTCAATACGGCATCTAGCGCCTTGCTTTCACGTGTTGCAGGGCTAAGTGCTGTCATTGCTGAAAATATTGTTGCCCAACGCAACGTTAAAGGTGCCTTCAAAAGCCGTAAAGAGTTGTTGGAAGTTAGCCGCCTTGGGCCAAAAACATTTGAGCAGTGTGCTGGTTTTTTACGCATTAGCAACGCCGAAAATCCGCTGGACGCCAGTGCTGTTCACCCAGAGGCTTATACGCTGGTAGAGCGTATTGCCAAGCAGAATAGCCGGGATATAAAAGGCCTGATTGGTGATAGTGCGACGCTAAAAGCACTGAAGCCCGCCGACTTCGCTGATGAGCGCTTCGGTGTTCCTACCGTCAGCGATATTCTCAAAGAGTTGGATAAGCCAGGACGCGATCCGCGCCCGGAGTTTAAGGCGGCTGAATTCCGTGAAGGCGTCGAAACACTCAAAGACCTGAAATTGGGCATGGTGCTGGAAGGCACGGTCACCAACGTGACCCACTTCGGCGCTTTTGTAGATATTGGGGTTCATCAAGATGGGCTCGTGCATATTTCAGCGCTCTCTGACCGTTTTATCGATGATCCCCGTAGCGTAGTCAAAGCTGGCGATATCGTTACCGTTAAGGTGATGAGCGTGGATATTCCCCGCAAGCGAGTAGGGCTTTCAATGCGTTTGGATGATGAGCCAGAACAGGCACAAGCGGCTTCAGACTCGACTAACGGCGAGCCTCGTAAGCCCGCACGTAGTCAACGGTCGGCGAGTTCTGGACAGAATGGTCGTGGTCAGCGCCAGAGCGGAAAGTCCAGCGAAGCAGCGGCACCAATGGGCGCGCTCGGCGCAGCACTGCTTAAAGCAAAGCAGGGCAAATAGTCGCGCGCCTTGAATATTTAATGGTTGCCGCCATATCCTGCTGTCTATTCTCGGTAAAAAACGTGATAAACCGCATGGCGATGCCAGCTGATTTCAACAAGGCCTGCTTTAAGCAGGCCTTACTAACAAGGAGTGTTCACCTTGTCTGAACCTCTCACTGTGCCATCCACACTGACTGCCCAGGTTGAGCGCTTGCTGCCTAGCGCGCGTTTAGGGCGTCTAGGTCGCCTGCGTCGCGGGGTGGAAAAAGAGGGCCTGCGCGTTGATGCCAACGGCCATATTGCTCAAACGCCACACCCCTACGCGCTGGGTTCAAAGCTAACCCACCCACATATCACCACTGACTACTCCGAAGCCCTATTGGAGTACATCACACCGGTGTATTCAGAACCCAAAGAAGCGCTGGCATTTTTATCAGACCTGCACACGTTTACCTATCACCACTTGGAAAACGAGTGGATTTGGCCAGGCAGCATGCCATCTCGGCTTTCCGGCAATGATAGCGTGCCGATTGCTGACTACGGCAGCTCCAATGTGGGTACCATGAAGCATGTCTATCGTAAAGGGTTGGATGTGCGCTACGGGCGTATTATGCAGGCTATCGCCGGAGTGCATTATAACGTGTCGCTACCCGATGATATGTGGCACGCCCTACGTGAGCTTGAAAAAGCCACCAATATTCCTTTTAACGATTATCGCTCTACGCGTTATTTCGGCATGATTCGGCATTTTCGTCGTCATAGCTGGCTGCTGCTCTATCTATTCGGCGCATCACCCGCCATCGACAAAAGTTTCCTGCCAACGGGCACAGTGCCTGAAAAACTTCAGACGCTGAGCGACGACACCTATTACGCCCCCTATGCGACCACGCTACGTATGTCGGATTTGGGCTATCAGAATAAAGTGCAGTCACAGCTTAAAATCTGCTTTAACTCGTTGTCTAACTACGTCAACACCCTGCGGCACGCTATTTCTACTCCGTGGCCTGACTACGAAAAACTGGGCGTGAAGAATGGCGACGAGTGGCAGCAGTTAAATGCCAATATTTTGCAGATTGAAAACGAATACTACAGCGATATTCGCCCTAAGCGAGTCGCCAAGCACAACGAAACGCCCAGTCAAGCCCTGGAAGCGCGTGGGGTGGAGTACATCGAAGTACGCTGTTTGGATCTTAATCCATTCGACCCGCTAGGGGTCACCGAGGCGCAGATGCGCTTTGTTGATACCTTCCTAATGTGGTGTCTGCTCAGCGATAGCCCGTGGATTTCAGACGAAGAGTGCGACCGCTTAGACGACAACCGCCGTTTTGTCGTTGAGCGTGGGCGTGACCCAGCGCTGAAGCTGATCCATAACGGCAAAACGACGACTGTGAAGGAGTGGGGCGAGCAGATTTTTGCGGAAATGGCTGAAGTGGCACGGCTGTTGGATGCGGTAGAAGAGGGCGCGCCCCATGCGTCGGCACTTGCTGAGCTAGCGCCACGGCTGAAAGACCCTTCTCTAACTCCCTCAGCGCAACTACTGGCGCGCCTGGAAGCTGGTAATGGCTCGCTCAGCGATACGCTGCTGCAATTGGCTCAAGAGCAGGCCGAGAAGCTTAAATCCACGCCCATGCTACGTTCTCGTGAAGCACTGCTTGCTCAGTTGATCGAAACCTCGCACCAACAGCAGCACGATATTGAAGAGGCCGACCAAGAGAGCTTTAGTGAGTTCCTAAGCACATATTTTGCCAAAGCGCGTGAATCCAGAGCGCTATCTGCTATTTCACCAGAGGATGGTCAATGACATCGTTAGCAGTTCGTCCCATCGCGTTGGCTGGCTTCGCCTTTTGTGTTCTGATGATGGCAGTAGCCTTGGGGCTTGAGCATATTATGGGGCTAGAGCCCTGCCCGTTGTGTGTGTTTCAGCGGGTCGCGGTGATTGCCGCAGGGCTGGTGCTGGGGATCGCTGCCCTCCACAACCCAAGTGGCAAAGTAGGCAAAGCTATCTACGGTTTACTGAGCTTAGCCGCAGTAGGTACCGGTGCTTTTATTGCTGGAAGGCATGTATGGCTGCAAGGCTTGCCCGCCGACGAAGTGCCGACCTGTGGCCCAGGCCTTGAGTACATGATGGATATCTTGCCGATGCAAGAAGTGGTTGCCATGGTGCTTACCGGCTCTGGTGAATGTGCTTCAATCGATTTCATGTTCTTAGGCTTGTCGCTGCCTGCATGGACCTTGATCGGCTTTTTATTGCTCGCCATTGCGCCTCTGCGTATTCTGTGGTCTTTAAAAGCATAGTCCGTAAAAACATGGCCATGTAAAAACATGGTCTGTAAAAAAGAGTTAAATAAGTGGTATGGTTTACGTTAATCGTTTGGCCTCATTTAATTAAGTAAACCGTACCCGCTAGGATTGACAGGTGTCCACGGACGCGCGAGTCTAGCTCAGTTGAAGACGGCTATCTGTAAGGAGAAAGCCCCATGCTCGAAGATTGCAAAAATGCCCTGGAGCGCTGGGGGGGCGTGCATAGCTTGATTGATCGCTGGCTTGATCAGCGCCGTTCGCTGTTAGTCAGCTTCATTGAGCTGCAAGAAGCGTGTGACGCCGAATTAGAGGCGATTAGCAAAGCACGCATTGACACCTTTAGTGAGTTGCTGATGGACTACATCAGCGCTGGGCACTTCGAGATTTATCCCCAGCTTGCTGAGGAAGCGAAGGCATTCGACGATGAGAGTGCGCTACAAATCGCCGCAAAGCTTCTTGAGCGCTTAGAAATGTCAACGGCCATGGTGCTGGAGTTCGATGAAGACTTCGCTTCACCGATTCGCTGTCAGCAGAATCTAGTGCGTTTACCCGCCTGGATTGATCGCTTAGCGAAAGGCTTGGCAGAGCGCTTCGCCCTCGAAGACCAGTTAATCGCCCGCCTGCACGCTGCCCACAGCCCCCAGCAGATGAAGTCACCAGCGTAGCGCTTTGTCCTGCCCCGCGGGTGCGCTTCGCTTACCACGCGCTACAGCCCCTGTGAATTCAATATGTTTTGTAGCGCGGTGTAACGAATCTTGCGAGGCACGAGCAAATGAGGCACCTACGAACGGTGCCCCATCCCCGTCTGCTATGCAGCCTCACTTCTCACTCTTTTCAATTCTCACTGCTCACCTATCACGCCTTAGTTTGCCGCCTATCACTAGCATGCAAGGGGTTAATAAGAGCGTCAGGGCGGTGGCGAACGTGAGGCCGCCTGCAATTGCGCTAGACATTTGTGTCCACCACTGAGCTGAAGGGGCATTGAAACCTAACGCGGGTGCGAAAAGATTAACGTTGATTCCCAGCACCATCGGCATTAACCCCAGCACGGTGGTAATGGCGGTGAGAAGCACTGGGCGTAAGCGCAGGGTGCCTGCTTCGAGTGCCGCTTCGGTTGGGGGCATGCCTTGCCCGCGCAGCTCGTTGTAAGTGTCGATCAAGACGATATTGTTGTTAACCACAATGCCTGCCAGGGCGATAATGCCCATGCCTACCATGACAATACCAAACGCTTGGCCAGTAACGAGCAGCCCCATCAAAACGCCCGCCGTCGAGAACACTATGGCCGATAGCACTAGCGCTGCTTGATAGTAGCTATTGAACTGAGTGACCAGAATCAGCGCCATCAGCCCAATCGCGATCAAGAAAGCGCTGATCAAGAACTGCATGGATTCCTGCTGATCTTCTTGTTCACCCGCCACATTAACCATCAAACCACTATCAAGTTGGCTTTTGCCTGCCTCTAGCAGCGCTCGCAACCGCTCGTCCGCTAAGTAGCCAGGTGCTAAATCGGCCTCAACGGTAATCGCACGGCGTCCATCGATGCGATTCAGGGTGCCTACTTTGGGGGCAGGTGTAATGTCTACAAAGTGAGCAATAGGCACTTGGCCGCGTGGGGTGTTGATCGTCAGCCGTTCAAGCTGGTTGAGCGTGCGCCAGTGTTCCGGTAAGCGAACACGAATATCCACCTCATCAGTAACGGTGGGGGGGCGGTAGTTGGCCACTTGAAGGCCAGTGGTTAGTAGCTGTACGGCGCTACCAATGGTGGTGATGTCGGTGCCCATGCGGGCAGCAGCTTCACGATTAACCTTTACCTGCCATTCGACTCCCGGCAGGCTGCGGTTATCTTGGATATCGGTAAAACCGCCTAACTCGTGCATTAGTGCCGTAATTTGATCAACGCCAGCGTTTGCGATATCGGGATCGGTGGCGCTGACTTCAAGCACAATCGGTTTGCCGCCGCCAGGGCCCATCTCCTGCTCGCGAAACTCTAGCGTAATCCCCGGCAGGTCTTGGGTACGCTCGGCCATGTCAGCCAAAATCGTGCGGGCAGGGCGGCGCTGATACCAGTCGACAAACTGAAACTGCAACATCCCAATCACATCATTGCCCATTTGCTGGTTGGGCACTGCAAAAGAGCGTGCGTAAAGAGCTTCGACTTCCCCCATGCTGCCTAACCGGTTTTCCACTCGTTTTAGAATGGCGTCGGTTTCTTCAGCGGAAAAATCGCCTCGCGCACGTACCAGCACCTGGGCGCTGTCCGGCTCTACGCTGGGGAAGAAGTCAACCCCGTGATTAAAACGAGCATAGCCGGTATAAATCAATCCAATTAACAGCACCGCAAACACAAGCACCCAGGCAGGGTGTTGCAGCAAACGCCCGAGCACGCGGCGGTAGCCACGCCCAAGTGCCGTGCTTTCGTCGACTGGGCCAGCTCCCGCAGTTGCTATATGGGATGTGCGGGTAAACAGTCGGCCCAGGGTAGGCAAAAACACCAGGGCCATGGCTAGCGACGCTATAAGGCACAAGATGACCGTGGCAGGCAGGTACTTCATAAACTGGCCTACCACGCCAGGCCAAAATAGCAGCGGTATAAATACCGCAAGCGTTGTCGCGGTAGAAGCAATAACCGGCCAGCTCATACGTGTTGCGGCATTCAGCCACGCTTGGTGGGGAGACTGCCCCTCATGGAGATGTCGATCAGCGAGTTCGCTGACCACAATCGCGCCATCCACTAGCATGCCAGCCACTAAGATCAGCGCAAATAGCACCACAATATTGAGCGTAAAACCAAATGCCCAAACCAATAAAATGCCGGTTAAAAATGCGCCGGGTATAGTCAAGCCTACCAGCAGCGCCATGCGCCAGCCCATAACGGCTACGACAACAATTAATACCAGTACCACTGCGGTGAGCACGTTATTTAACAGCTCAGAGAGCATGTCTTGAACGGTAACCGACTCGTCTAAAATCGTGGTAATACGTAGTTGTTCCGGTAGTAGGTCGCCTGCCTGGGCAAATCGTTCTCTTACGGCTTCAATGGTGGCGATGATATTCGCCCCGGCGCGCTTGGAAATTTCCAGCACTACTGCTGGCTGGCCGTCGATGCGGGCAAAGCCTTCGGGATCTTTGTAGGTCGGTAAAATCCACGCAACATCACCAAACGTAACCACTTGGTCGCCGTCAACTTTCACCGGCATGTCCATGACATCGTTTAACGATTCGATAATGCCCGGTACTTTGAGGGCTAGTCGTCCAGCGCCGGTATCCAAGCTGCCTGCAGCAACCAGGCGATTATTGCGTGAGATTTGATTAAACAGCGTATCAAAATCAACGCCGTAACTTTCCAGTACCAGCGGATCAACGACAATTTCGAGTAAGTCCTCGCGGTCGCCAGCAATATCGACCTCTAGGACGTCAGCAATGCCCTCTATTTCCTCTTTTAAGCGACGTGCGATGGTCACCTGTTCTCGGGTATCCAACTCGCCGGAAAGGCCAATGCTCAACACCGGAAACTCGGAGACGTTAACCTCCATGACCCGGGGTTCGTCCGCTTCATCCGGTAAGCTACTGCGGGCGATATCCACGCGCTCGCGCACATCAGAAAGCGCTGTATCCGGATCAAAGCCAGGATCAAACTCCAGCGTCACCGACCCATGACCCTCGCTAGACTGGGCGGTAAATTTGCGTAGCCCTTCGATTCCGCGTAGTTCCTGCTCCATTGGGCGAACTAGCAGGCGCTCACCATCTTCCGGGCTAACGCCTTCCAGTGAGAGCGAGACGTATATAATCGGGATAGTGACGTCCGGGTTGGCTTCCTTGGGAATCATCTGCCAGGCAGTGGTGCCCGCCAGCAGTAAGCCAACCAGGAGCAGTAGGGTGGTTCGCGTGTGGGTTAGCGCCGCATTAATCAACTGACGCATGACCACCTTCCTGGATAGACACTGGTGTTACGGTTTCACCTGGGCTAACTAACCCCGCGCCAAGGGTGATTAACTGCACGGAGCTGGGTAAGCCTGTCACGTAGGCGCGTTCAGTATCAGCACTGACCAGCTCAATAGCCGTTTGGGCAACGCGGTTATTATCAACAACATGCTTGATAGCTAATTGACCCTGCTCGTTCAGATTAAAGAGAGCAGGCGATAGAGTATGCACCTGTCGAGGTGGCAGCGTTATGGTGAATTCAGCGCTACTGCCTGCTAGGCGTTGCCTTTCTGGATTGTCGAGCGTTACTTCGATATAGAATGTGCGAGTGGCTTCTTCTGCGCGACTGCTAATGTACGACACTTCGCCGGAAAGCGACTGACCATTGAGCAGTCGTGCGGTAACAGGTAAGCCAACGCTTAACTCACCGATTTGCTGTTGAGCCACCCAAGCGGTGCCGATTAAGCGGCGGTCATCGATCAGTCGTGCCCACTCTTCACCTGGCTGCAGCAAGTCGCCAAGCTCTACCTGGACGCGGTCCAACACGCCTTCAAAGGGCGCGGTTGGACGGGTATCGCTTAACTGCTTTTCCAACTGAGCTACTTGGGCTGCGCTGGCGCTCAAGGCACTTTGCAGGCGTAGCAATTCTGGCTGAGAAATTAGCTCACGACGACGCAAATTTTGGGCGCCGGCGTACTCCGCTTCAGCGAGCGTTAACTCATCACGTGCCTGCTGTAGGCGTTGAGGGAGCGCATCATTATCCAGTACCAGCAGTGTCTCGCCTTGGCTGACGGTTGCCCCTTGGGTCACGGGTTTCTCTGCGACATAGCCAGTCACGTTGGCACGCAGCAGGGTTTCTCTTTCCGCGGTCAGTTGGCCTTGCAGTACTTGCTTAGGGATATAGGGCGCGCTCTGCTGGGTCATCACCTCTACACGGGGTGTTGAGTCGCGTTCAGTGGCATTTACTTCAGGCGGGCTACTTTGGAAACGCTGAAAATCGCCAATCGCTAGCCATATCACAAGCGCCAGAACCAGCAGGCTAGCAAGCGCGTAAGAGTAGGGGATTCGTCGCATGGGGGAGTTATATCCGTATTAACCCAAAAAAATTACACAAGGTAAGTCATGCTGAAGAGGGTGTCAGGCTAAGAACTAAGGCTTAGCGGACCGGTATACCATAGCGCAACTGGCGTCTGGCAGCGAGTACCAAGCAACCGCGAGAATGGGTAGTAGTCTCATGTATGATTGAGTTTTTGTACATCTGGGCATACCATCTTTGCGTCTTGAGTTCTGTCGTCCCACTCTCAGGCGAGAACCCATCCTAGGCGAACCATCAAGGAGCAATGATGAAAGATCCAGTACGTATTGCGATTACCGGCGGTGCCGGCCAGATCAGCTACTCTCTTATTTTCCGCATCGCCGCTGGCGATATGCTGGGGCCGGATCAGCCAGTCATTCTCCAGCTTCTCGAAATTCCCCAAGCCATGGACGCCCTGAATGGCGTTGTCATGGAAGTTAACGACTGTGCTTTCCCGTTAGTGCAAGATATCGTTGCCACTGATGATCCGAACGTTGCCTTCAAAGATGCCGATTTCGCCTTGCTGGTAGGTGCGCGTCCGCGTGGCCCGGGTATGGAGCGTAAAGATCTGCTGGAAGCCAATGCCGCGATCTTCTCTGTACAAGGTAAAGCGCTGAACGACCACGCTAGCCGCGACGTGCGCGTACTAGTAGTTGGTAACCCGGCTAACACCAACGCATTGATTGCTTCTTGCAATGCGCCGGATTTAGACGCAGGCCAGTTCACTGCGATGACGCGTTTGGACCACAACCGTGCGCTAACGCAGTTGGCTCAGAAAACCGGCAAGCACGTTACTGACGTTGACAGCATGATTATCTGGGGCAACCACAGTGCTACCCAGTACCCGGATCTGGCACAGTGCAAAGTAGACGGCAAAGCCGCCTTCGATCTGGTTGAGCGTGACTGGTACGAAAACGACTTTATCCCGACAGTACAGCAGCGCGGTGCGGCAATTATCAAAGCCCGTGGCGCGTCTTCTGCTGCATCTGCGGCGTCTTCAGCGATTGATCACATGCGTGATTGGGCGCTGGGTTGCGATGGTATCGTTAGCATGGCAATCCCTGCTGACGGCAGCTACGGCATTGAAGAAGGCATCATCTACTCCTACCCAGTGCGTTGTCAGGGTGGCAAGTATGAAATCGTTCAAGGCTTTGAGTTGGACGCGTTCAGCAAAGAGAAGATGCAGGCCACCGAGAAAGAACTGCGTGAAGAGCGCGCGGCCGTTGAGCACCTGCTTGGCTAAGCATGCTAGCTAGCGTTCTTTGAGCTGTTCTAAACATGGCTCTGAGAACCATGCTCAGTAATACAAAACCCCGCAAGCACAAAGCTTGCGGGGTTTTTATTGGGCGGCTGTGTCATTCGCGAGTGCCTCATTAGCTCGTTCCTCACAAGATGCGTTACCCGCGCTACGTTTGCCACGCATTGAATTAACGGGTTTGTAGCGCGGTGTAAGCGTCAGCGCACCCGCGGGGCCGTTGGCTCAGTCTCGTAGGCTCATAATGCGCCATTGGCGTTCTTCGGCCACCTTGCGCAGGGTATCGTCGGGGTCGACGGCCACTGGGTGCTCTACCTGTTCAAGCAGGGGAAGGTCGTTGTGGGAATCGCTGTAAAACCATGCGCCATCCATAGTGAACTCTTGCCCTTCAAGCCATTGCTTTAAGCGAGTTACTTTGCCTTCGCGGTAGCTGGGAGTGCCTGCCACTCGCCCGGTGTAGCGGCCGTCTACTATTTCTGGGTCAACTGCAATCAAGTCGTCCACGCCCAAACGATTGGCGATCGGAGCCGTAATAAAGCGATTAGTGGCGGTGATGATCAGCAGCGTATCGCCTTTCGTGCGGTGCCGAGCAAGCAGTTCTTCTGCTTTAGGTAAAATATTCGGTTCGATTTTGCTGACCATAAACTGCTGATGCCAAGCGGCTAACTGCTCCGGCGTATTTTCAGCCAGTGGCTTCAAGGCCATTTCCAAAAAAGCCGCCATGTCTAGTGTGCCTGCATTGTAGTCCGCCATAAAGCGCTCATTGGCCTCGCGGTAGGCAACTGGGTCAACTGCCCCCTGTTCGAGCAAAAACTCGCCCCAGGCATGATCGCTGTCGATGGATATCAGCGTATTATCCAAATCGAATATGGCCAGACTCACGGCGCTCCCCTTATGGTGTTAGTTAGTTGTGCTGGTCGTTAGCTCAGTAACGGCTCGCAAAGCGGCGGATTATCGCAGAGTCACCATGGTTTAACCACTTAGGGCGATATTGTATTGATACGCTTGTCTCCCTTGTGGAAAAATGGGGACAACTGAAAATTTATAAGGTGATGTCCGTGATCGACGCTGACGGCTTTCGCCCCAATGTTGGCATCATTATTGCCAATAGCCAGGGGCAGCTGCTTTGGGCGCGTCGTGTAGGGCAAAACGCGTGGCAGTTTCCCCAGGGAGGCATCAAGGCAAACGAAACACCACATCAAGCGCTTTTTCGTGAGCTTTTTGAGGAGATCGGTCTAACCGCCGACGATGTCGATATTGTCGCCTGTACCCGGGGATGGCTGCGCTATCGTCTGCCACGACGCATGATTCGCACCCACTCACGGCCGGTTTGTATCGGCCAGAAGCAGAAGTGGTTTTTACTCAAGATTCGCTGCCAAGAGAATCGAATCTGTATGACGGCAACGCCTAACCCCGAGTTCGATGGTTGGCGGTGGGTAAGTTACTGGTATCCGCTGGGGCAAGTGGTGCCGTTCAAACGAGAGGTATATCGGCGCGCGCTACGGGAGCTTTCTCCTCGCGTTCAGCGCTTGGCGCAACAAGATCACGATGGATAGCGTGGGCTCCACTGTTCTAGAAAACTGTTCTAGGAAGCTGTTCCAGTAAGCTGCACTAGGTGAACTGTTCAAAAGAAACAGTTCCAAGGAAACGGTTCGAAGGGCACAGTGACAGCTGGCCGAAAATCCCTCAGCGAGGCAAATAATAGTGAATAGGAAAACGTCCATGCTTGAGGTACTGCGACGCGTTATTCAAGAAGTGAATGGCGCACGAAACCTCGACGCCGCGCTGTCAACGATGGTACGTCGCATACGAAAGGCCATGCAAACTGACGTGTGCTCCTTCTATTTATATGACAAGGAGCTTGAGTCACTTGTATTGATGGAGACGATTGGCCTTCGCACCCAAGCAGTAGGCCGTGTTGTGCTACCGCTAGGCGAAGGCTTGGTAGGCTTAGTGGCTAAGCGCAGCGAGCCGCTTAATTTAGAAGATGCACAAACCCATCCTCACTTTCGCTATTTTGAAGCAACTGGCGAAGAGCGTTACTCCAGCTTCTTGGGAGTGCCGATTATTCATCAGCGGCTCATGTTGGGCGTTTTAGTCGTACAGCAAGCCGAAAAACGTCAGTACGACGATGAAGATGAAGCTTTTCTGGTAACCATGGCTGCTCAGTTGGCAGGCGTGCTGGCTCACGCGCTAGCTACCGGCAACTTGGCTCGCCCTGCGCTTCCGGGTGGTCAGGCCATGTTTAAAGGCGTGGCGGCTTCTCCAGGCATGGCGATGGGGGAGGCGGTAGTCATTACGCCGCCCGCTGACCTAAATAGCGTGCCCGACCTTATTCCCAGCGATCAAGACTACGAAGTCGCACGGCTAAAAGAAGCCATTGGCAAAACGCGCGATGAAATCCGTGCCGCGGCAGAGCGCTTGGTTAATCGTATTTCTTCCCAAGAGCTGGCGCTGTTTGATGTTTATCAGCAAATGCTTGGCGAAGCGGCGCTCTCCGAAGAAGTGGAAAAGCGTATTCGCGAAGGGCAGTGGGCACCTGGCGCGTTGGCCGACGTGGTGCGTCGTCATGTGCAATACCTTGAGCGCGTCGACGACGACTATTTACGTGAGCGTGCGGCGGATATCCGCGATCTTGGCCGCCGTGTGCTGGCACACCTGCAAGAAGACACGCCTTCCACCCCAGAAACCTACCCAGAAAATGCCATTCTGGTAGGTGATGAAATTAGCGTTGCTATGCTGGGAGAAGTGCCAAGAGATAAGCTGAAGGGCTTGGTGTCCGTGCGTGGTTCGAGTACCTCCCATGTTGCTATTGTCGCCCGTGCCATGGGGATTCCGACGGTACTTGGGATGATGGATCTCCCGCTGCCACGCTTAAATGGAGCCCCGGTAGTGCTTGATGGCCATCGGGGGCGATTGTTTGTGCGGCCAGCGCCAGAGTTAAGAACTCGTTATGAAAGCCTGATTGCCGAGGAAGCGGCGCTGAGTGAGCTTCTGGAGCACGAGCAAGATCTGCCCAGCGAAACGCCAGATGGTCATGCCATGCCGCTAATGGTAAATACCGGGCTGGCGGTTGATGCCTCGGCGCTGCTGAAAAGCCGTATCGGCGGCGTAGGCCTATACCGCACCGAAGTGCCGTTTATGATTACCGAGCGTTTCCCTGGTGAGAAAGAGCAAATGCGCATGTACCGCGAGCAGTTAGAAGGCTTTGCGCCGCTGCCGGTAGTCATGCGAACGCTGGATATTGGTGGCGATAAAGATCTTCCCTACTTTCCCATTGAGGAAGCTAATCCATTCCTGGGTTGGCGGGGGATGCGGGTCACCCTCGATCATCCAGAGGTATTGATGGTGCAGCTGCGTGCCATGCTAAAAGCATCGCATGATTTGAATAATCTCTACGTGCTCTTCCCGATGATTACCAATGTGGAAGAGGTGGACGAAGCGATTCGTCTACTGGATCGCGCCATTTTAGAGCTTGGCGAAGAAGGTAACGGCGTCGAACGGCCTAAAGTGGGTGTGATGATTGAAGTGCCTGCCACTATCTATCAAATGGATGCGTTGGCGAAGCGAGTCGATTTCTTCTCGGTGGGCAGTAACGACCTAACCCAATATTTGCTCGCAGTGGATCGCAACAATCCCCGCGTATCTAGCCTGTACGATGCCTTACACCCAGCGCTGCTGGGCGCGCTGCAAGAACTCGCTCAAGACGCCACTCGGCTAGAAAAGCCGATCTCGCTTTGCGGCGAATTAGCGGGTGACCCTGCTGGTGCGTTGTTATTAATGGCAATGGGATTTACCAGCCTGTCTATGAATGCCCCTAGTTTGCCTAGGGTGAGGGCCGCTATTCGCCGGGTGCCAATGCAAGATGCACAAACACTGCTTAAAGAGATCTTGGATCTGGATACTCCCGCCTTGGTGCATGAACATCTCAACCAGCGTATGGACGAGTGGCAGCTCTCACACTTAATGCCGCCACGCGATTAATACTGGGGCTGATGGGATGTCAGTTGGGCTGGTGTCGCCAACGTAACTTCTCCTTCAAAACGACCGAGTGGCCCAAACCGCTGCTCGGTAATCGTCACTTGCCCCCGCTGGTTTAGTGTTAACCAAGTGGTTGCTCGGGTGCCGTAGTGTTCACCCACGATAAACGCGGCAGAGAGCTGGCGCTCCAGTGCTAAACCCACTCCGGTATCTGGCAGCTTTTCATCGGGCGCGGTTTGTGAATTATGCAGCGCATGCTGCGTCGCGCTCTGCCACTGTTCGTCGGCACTGTTTAACAAGGCATCACGGACTAAGTTCAGTTTTGGCCAGGGTGTATTCAGGGTGGCATTTGACAAGCCGTGTACCCCTGGGGGCACGCTGGTCAGTACTACCCCATGGCGACCGCGATGCAGGTGCCACATACGGTGTGGTGTGGCAACCAGTAGATTGAATCCGGCATAGTGGTGCGCGCTCGCGCGCTCTTTCTCTTTAAGCCAGGCTTCGATATCGTCGCTTTGTAATACGCTAGCAACGAGTTCACCTCGGCTGGGCGCATTAACGGGGGTTGGCAGTGCTGGGTCACGCACATTGGTCAACGCTGCGACAACGCCTCGGGAGTTAGCGGCCAACCACGTACCACCGGCTTCCAGGTCGCGGCCTCCCAGTACAGCGGTGTGTTCTTGCCAGTGAGCAAGAGGGGCAGTGGGGCGCTGGTGGAATTCATCTCGGTTTCCTGCCAAGCGTAAGGGTATAGAAGAGCCGGGGGACCAAGAAAAGGTAATTAAGCACATAGATAAGGCTCTCGAAGAGTAACAGGAATCCAATTCGCCAGTGTGGCATGACAGTATTGAGGCGTAGACATACACTTAACATTAATATAAACATGCTTAGCCACGCTATGGCTGCCAGCATGTTGAGGCGCAACATTTTAGAAGACACCTAGGAAGGCGCACACTATGCAACGTTATCAGCAAGAGCACTTCTGGAATGCGATTGTCTGGCCTACGTTGTGGCCTCTTCTGCTTATTCAGGCGGCCTTGGTGCTGCTTTGTGTGCTGGTAGGGCTGGTGGTGTGGGGGCTTTCTCCTAGTCAAACATCATGGAGCACCACGCTATGGTTGACCCTGGCGTTGTTACTGGGAAGTTGCTTGAATGTTGGTGTTTTTTTGATGCTGGTTAAAAGTCGCGCGAAGCAAGATGGCGCCAGTTACATGCAAGAGCTGGCCGAGTTAGAACGACAAACGGCGCAATTGGTTAATCATCAAGCGGCGCCGACTGACGCGCAGACGCAAGATGTCGGCGAAGAGTTACCGCTTAACCGCTTAGCGAAGGTCAATCAGCGGTTGGCGGACGTCATTCGCGCAGGTGAGGATGCTCAGCCTCCAGCTTCCTCAAGCGAGCGATTCCGATCTGATCAAACGCTGCTTGATGATCTACATCACCAGCAAAAACAGTTGAAGCATCTAATCGCTGGACGCGACCGTGCGCGGGAAGAGTCTCGTTTGAAGTCTGGTTATCTAACGTTACTTCAGCGTGAAGCCGACAGCCTGTTTGATCATTTGGGCGAAATGCTGCAGATGGATAATTCAGACACATGTTTGCAAAATATTACTCAGGTGCGTGAGCGGCTGGCGGATATACGCGCACTGCTCGCTAACCTTGTTCAGCAAAGTGCCAATGAAATAGATAGTTATGAGCAATTGCTGCCGGCTGACCGCAAGTTGCGTATTCTGGTGGTCGATGATGGTCCCGTTAATTTAATGCTGGCGCGCCAAATGCTCGAAACCCAAGGGCTTCAGGTAGACGGCGTCAGTAGCGGAGAGCAGGCTTTAGACTGTCAGCAAACGATTTTTTATGATCTGGTGTTTATGGATATCTTTATGCCGACCTTAGATGGGTTAGAAACAGCGCGTCGCTGGCGAAGCTTTGAGCGTCATAGTGGCGGTCAGCAGCGCAGTATTTTGATTGCTCTCACTGCGAATGTTGATAGCGCTGGTCACGGTGCTTATAACGCTGCCGGTATGGATGACGTGCTAGCCAAGCCCTACAGGCCTGAAACACTACTAAGCATGATTACTAAGTGGCTACCCAGCGCGAATAACCAAGTGCAGAATAAATGACAGTATTAAGTATTTTGGCAGGCTATTTGTCGCTAGGCGCGGTGGCAGGCACTATGGCAGGTTTGTTTGGCGTGGGGGGCGGTTTAATTATTGTGCCTGCGCTTGTCTTTGCATTCGGTTTGCAGGGGGTTGCTCCCGAGATTGCCATGCATCTTGCGGTAGGCACCTCGTTGGCGACAATCGTCGTCACCGGGGCTTCGTCAGCATTAGGACACTTCCGAAAAGGCAGTATTCATAAGCCATGGTTTATGGCGCTGTTACCCGGACTTATGCTCGGAGCTATCGGAGGGGCGTTTATCGCAGACAACCTTTCTGGCACCGTTTTGGGAACCTTGTTCGGGGTGTTTGTATTGCTGTTAGCAGCCAGAATGGTGTTGGGTCTTTCACCAAGGCCCGGTAGTTCGCCGCCAGGGAGCGTTGCGATGACCATCGCTGGCGGTGTAGTAGGCGCTATATCTGCACTATTTGGTATTGGAGGAGGCGCAATGACAGTGCCTTGGCTTTCACGATGTGGTGCAAGCATGACCCAGGCGGTGGGAACCTCTGCCGCCTGTGGCTTACCAATAGCAATGGTGGGTGCGTTAACGTTTATTGTTGTGGGATGGGGGCATCCGCTTCTTCCCCAGTGGGCGACCGGCTTTGTCATGTGGCCTGCCTTTATCGGTATTGTGCTAACCAGCGTGCCTTTTGCGCGGTTTGGCGTTCGTTTGGCTCATGTGCTGCCAGCCAGTGCATTGAGGTTTTTATTTGCAACGCTGCTGGCCGTGGTGGGCTTGCGCTTCATCTTGGCGTAATTCACTTATGCCACGCTGCTGATTTCTTCCTGTTTGTTTTAGAGAGTCTCAATGATTAATTACCCAACGATCGATCCGGTAGCGATTTCACTTGGCCCGCTGCAGGTTCATTGGTACGGCTTAATGTATGTGGTCGGGTTTGTGGCGGCGTGGTGGTTAGGGTGTAAGCGGGCGCCCCGTATTGGACTTACAAAAGATGATATCGGTGATTTGCTTTTTTACTGCGCCATTGGTGTGGTGGTGGGAGGGCGACTAGGCTATGCACTGTTTTACGGCCTAGGGCAGTGGACGGCTGACCCGCTATGGGTATTCCGTGTATGGGATGGTGGCATGAGTTTCCATGGCGGTTTATTGGGAGTGCTGCTTGCGGCATGGCTATTTGCACGTCGTAAACAACTGGCGTTTTTCACCCTTGCCGACTTCATCGCCCCGTTGGTGCCCATTGGTTTAGGCGCTGGGCGGATTGGTAATTTTATCAACCATGAATTGCCGGGAGGCGTGACGTCGCTACCCTGGGGCATGCCCTTTCCTGGTATGGGGCCAGAGCCACGCCACCCTTCGGCGCTGTACGAGGCCTTTCTAGAAGGTATCGTACTGTTTGCCATCCTGTGGTGGGTGTCTGCCAAGCCGCGCGCCAGAGGACTGGTCTCGGGGTTGTTCCTGTTAGGCTATGGCGTCTTCCGCTTTATGGTGGAATTTGTACGTATGCCGGATGCCCACATTGGCTATCTCGCCTTTGGCTGGTTCACCATGGGCATGCTGCTGACGCTTCCAATGATCGCGTTAGGCCTCGTTTTCATCGCCTGGTCGCGTAATCAACCTATTGATGTCAAGACGTAGCGCATGGTAAGCGTAGCGCACCCGCGATGGTGCTCCAGCGCGAAGCGGCGCTGTTATTAAGCAGAGCGACGGCCTCTGTCGCGGGTGCCTCATTTGCTCGTTCCTCACAAGATTCGTTACGCCGCGCTACGATAATCGCAATAGATTGACATTAAAGGTTTTGTAGCGCGTGGTAAGCGTAGCGCACCCGCGATGGTGCTCCAGCGAGAAGCGGCGCTGTTATTAAGCAGAGCGACGGCCTCTGTCGCGGGTGCCTCATTTGCTCGTTCCTCACAAGATTCGTTACGCCGCGCTACGATAATCGCAATAGATTGACATTAAAGGTTTTGTAGCGCGTGGTAGGCGTAGCGCACCCGCGATGGTGCTCCAGCGCGAAGCGGCGCTGTTATTAAGCAGAGCGACGGCCTCTGTCGTGGGTGCCTCATTTGCTCGTTCCTCACGAGATTCGTTACGCCGCGCTACGATAATCGCAATAGATTGACATTAAAGGTTTTGTAGCGCGTGGTAAGCGCAGCGCACCCGCGATGGTGCTCCAGCGCGAAGCGGCGCTGTTATTAAGCAGAGCGACGGCCTCTGTCGCGGGTGCCTCATTTGTTCGTTCCTCTCAAGATTCGTTACGCCGCGCTACGATAATCGCAATAGATTGACATTAAAGGTTTTGTAGCGCGTGGTAAGCGCAGCGCACCCGCGATGGTGATCTAATTAGGCTCGACCTACCCCCCTGTACCAGCCTAGAATATCCAATTTCATTGCCTGTTAATCTGGAATTTCTGTGACTGCAATAACGCCCATGCCGAAAGAAGCGCTAGAACAACCGTATCTCGACCTAATGCGCACCGTAATGGAGCAAGGCGTTGATAGGAATGATCGCACTGGTGTCGGTACGCGCTCAGTGTTTGGTCATCAAATGCGTTTCGACCTCTCTCGTGGTTTTCCGCTGCTAACCACTAAAAAGCTGCACCTGCGTTCTATTATTCATGAGCTGCTGTGGTTTCTTAAAGGTGATACCAATATCGGGTATCTCAAAGAGCATGGTGTACGCATTTGGGACGAGTGGGCCGATGAAAACGGTAATCTTGGTCCGGTCTATGGTTATCAGTGGCGCAGTTGGCCGAGCCCCAAGGGCGGTAGTGTCGATCAGATTGCTCATGTATTGGAGCAGATTCGTACGACGCCTCAGTCACGGCGACTGATTGTTTCAGCCTGGAATCCTGGCCAAGTTGATGAAATGAAATTGCCGCCTTGCCACTGCTTGTTTCAGTTTTATGTGGCCAATGGGCGTCTCTCGTGCCAGCTTTACCAGCGCAGTGCGGATATTTTCTTAGGTGTACCATTCAACATTGCAAGCTATGCGTTACTGCTCAGTATGGTGGCGCAGGTAACTGGCCTAGAGCCCGGCGAATTTGTGCATACGTTGGGTGATGCTCATCTTTACAGTAACCACCTTGAGCAAGCTCAGGAGCAGTTAAGTCGCACACCTAAAGCACCACCGCGTCTGGTGCTTAACCCCCAGGTAACCAATCTGTTTGACTTCACCTTTGACGACATCAGCATCGAAGCGTATGAGTCGCATCCCCATATCAAAGCAGAGGTGGCAGTATGAGCCTGCAACAAGATGCTTATGACCCGCTAGTGCCGATAGCGATGATTGTGGCAATGGCCAAAAATCGGGTGATTGGGGTTGAAGGTAAGTTACCTTGGTACTTGCCTGAAGATCTAAAGTTCTTCAAACGCATGACTCAAGCCAAGCCGCTTGTGATGGGGCGCAAAACCTACGCATCAATAGGTAAACCGCTGCCCAATCGGCTCAATATTGTGGTAACCCGTGATGCGGGCTTTGCCGCCGAAGGCGTGCGGGTATGCCACGAGTTGCCAGCAGCATTGGCATTGGCCGACCAACAGGCCACTATTGAAGCTGCCGAGGAAATTATGGTGATGGGAGGGGGCGAGATTTATCAACAAGCACTTCCTTATGCTCAGCGCCTCTATATCACTGAAGTGGATATTGATGTTGAGGGTGATGCTGTTTTTCCCGAGTTCTCTATGAAAGAGTGGCAGGAAGTTCAGCGTGTAGCGGGCAAGCCAGCAGAAGGGCAGCCTCAATACGACTTTGTAGTCTATGAGCGGATCGCCGACTGATCAGCGCAAAGAAGGAGGGGGTATGGCCGCACCAGTACTGGATCTGCTAGGGACATTGGAAGCACGCCTTGAGCAGACTAAAGCCGCACTGAACGCGTTGCGTGAAGAGAACGAAATGCTCAAACGGCAGTTGGCGAGCCAAGTGCCGCAGACTCAGCAACCTTCACAGCCGCTGCAGGATTCAGCTCAGTCTGATGTATCGGCCACCGAGCCGTCGGCGGAAGGTGTAAAGCCTTCTGACTCTCAGGTGATCAGCGAAGTTGCCGCAGAAACAGCGCCACAGCCGCCTTCTCCTCAGGCGCTGTTGAATCAGTGGTATAAACGCTACCCGCACGCCTTTTTCGCTGGTCATACTAAACCGCTGAAAGTGGGCATTCATCAAGATCTGGCCCAGCGAGAACCCTGGTCAGGGAAATTAATACGCCGAGCATTGGCTAACTATGTGAATTTGCCTCGCTATGTAAAATCGATGCGAGAAGGGGCTGAGCGAATTGACTTGGATGGCAACCCAGCGGGTAAAGTTGATAAAGAAGCGGCGCGACATGCTAGTGATCGACGAAAAGATAAGTTGGGAAAAGATAAGCTAGACAGCAATGCATCAAAGCAAGCGCCGTCTTCTGAGCGCGGGTCTTCGGAACATAGATCTTCGGAATACAGCTCTTCGAAACATAAAAAGCAGCAGCAATCATTAAAACAAGTGTCAAGACAAGCACCTAAAAATGCTGTCCCCCCGTCTGTGAAGGCGCATGAGCAGAGAGAGGAAGGTAAAGCGGTAGATGCGCTTGAAACAGCAAAGCCGCTTAGCTTGGAGGATAAATTAAGAGGACTTCAGCAAAAATTTACAGGCCGCTGAGACCAATCAGTTGCCCATGGGTTCCCTAAAAAAAATGCAAATCGTAAAGAAACACTGTTTTTTTCTATTGCGTTCACTGGAATCCCAGTATAGAGTTTGACCTGCGAGCATTGGACTATAACAAGGCTTAGTTGAGGACATGCCGCATACCGCCGGGAAAAACCGGAGGATGGGATAAAGAGCATGGCCCGCAAGCCAGCTGCAGACTTCACAATAAGTTTGCGGTAACGATCGAAACAGTAAGCTAGTTAAGGAACCTACATCATGAAAAAGACACTTTTAGCGACTGCTATCATTGGCGCCCTGGGTGCCTCTGCCGCCGCTCAAGCAGCTACCGTTTATGACCAAGATGGTACCAAGCTCGACGTCTATGGCCGTATCGCCATGGGTATCGCTGGTGGCGGTCCTGAGTACAACGACGCTGACCAAAAAATTGACAACGGCGCAGAATTCGTAGACGTCTACTCTCGTCTTGGCCTGCGCATGAGCCACGAAGTTAACTCTGACCTGACTGCTTTCGGTCGTTTAGAGTGGCGCTTCAAAGGTGACGAGCGTTACACCGAGTCTGGCTTCACCGAAGTTCGTCAAAGCTACCTGGGTGTACAGAGCAAGCAGTACGGTACCTTCCAAGCTGGTAACTTCGACGCCTTCTACAACCAGTTCGTTTCTTCTCCGTTCGACTGGGAAATCGACCGTGGTCTAGAGTTCGCTGGTCACACTAAACAGTCACGTGGCGACTCTATCGGTTACTACACGCCTGATCTTCAAGGCTGGACTGCCTTCCTGCAGCTGAAACACTACAGCACGCGTGGCCAGGTTGAGACTGGTAACAACGATCCTGACAACGTAGTTGCTGCCCAAGGTGGTGTGCGTTACGAGCAAGGTCCGGTTACTTTAGGTCTTGGTTTTGTTGACGACGTAGTACGTGGCGGCGGCAATGGCGAAATCATGGGCGGCCTGATCGGTTCTTACGCCATCAGCGACCAGTTCTCTGTTCGTTTAGGTTATGAAGGTCGTGAAAACAGCGACGTTCGTGGCGGCGGCTACGACACTGTAGGTCTGGGTGGTACTTACACCACTGGTCCTTGGGCATTCGCTGCAGATATCTACAATGTAGATACTGACGGTGAAGACGATGACCGTACTGCTTGGGCCCTGGGTACTTACTACAAAGTTTCCAGCAACTTCGACGTATTCGTTGAGTTGAACCAAGCTGACCAGCAGTCTATCAGTGTTAACCTCGACGGCCTGGATTCCAGCGTTGAAAATGCTGACGGCGACGACATTTACTACCTGACAGGCGCGCGTTACCACTTCTAAGCCTGGCTTCATGCCATGCTTAGCAGGTAACCCCTGTAAGTAGAAATAGAACCGGCCTCATTACGAGGCCGGTTTTTTTTGGCGCAAAAAATGCAGGTATAGACCTGCATTAGCTGTCAGTCGTCGAGTCGGCTGCTTGCGTGAGCTTCATGCGTAGAATGTATGCCGAGGGCTAGTAACAGGAAGTGCTAGTGTTGAGGCGGTGTTTTAATAGCTGTTTCGTTTGTCAATGTAGAGTGGTGGGCGGTAATAATTTACAATGACCCACGAAACGATAAGCCAGCAGGTAGGCTACTTTTCATCCGCACTGTGTAGGGCAAGGGAATGCGCCCGTTAAAATCCCTGGGCGGTAGCGTGCCTCTTCATTGGAAAATATTATGCCAAATACCCCATTTTTGTTAACGAGGCCAGCTCGCATGCTGTTGGCCGCGTTAAGCGTTGCTGTCGTTAGTGGCTGCGCTACCTATCCTAATAGTACGCAGCAGCAGGCACAGTATGTGTTGAATACTGACTCAGCTAAATTGCTGGGTGATGACAACCTCAATGGCTTTTTATCCCAAGCGCCTGCAGGGGCAGTAATGAACTTGGTGTACAGCCCATGGGGCGATAACGTCGAAATCATTGCAGATGCCCCATACCTCGCAGCCAGTGGGAGAGAGTGTCGGCGGCTGCGGGTGGTAGAATCAGGAAGTGGCGCCGCCGGTACGGCACTCACCTGCGAGACTCCTAATGGTTGGGTTAATCAGCGAGTGCTGAGCCCAAGCACTTCGGCTACATCCACTGCAGCACAAGGGCGCTACTAATGAACGCTATTCGTCTTCTTAAACGGCTTTCGTTTAAACGCCCTGTTGCCGTTGCTTCTTTGGTAATCGGCAGTGCCGTAAGCACAGCGGGCTGGGCACAGAGCATTAGTCTACCCAATACTATTCTGCCGGAAGAGCAAGCTGGCGAACAGCAAGAGCAGGTAGATGATACGCCCCGTGCCGATTGGCGCAGTGGCACTTATGGCCCGGTTAGCGCAGCGCCGCAAAACCCCGATGCGTTACCGCCATTCGGGGCTAACCTGTTTAGCGGTGGGTTCCGCGGCGCGATGGGCGACGGCCTAAATGCCAGCTACCAAGTAAAGCCCGGCGATCAAGTGACCGTGCGCGCCTGGGGGGCATTTGAATTTGACCGTGTGCTACCGGTAGATGCCCAAGGCAATATCTTTATTCCTGGCTCAGGCCCATTAAACGTAGAGGGCCAGAATAGCCAGCAAGTAGATAGCAGCGTGCGTGGTGCTATTACGTCGGTTTATCCAGAAAACGTACAGGTCTATACCAACGTACAAGGTGTTCAACCCGTTGCTGTTTTCGTGACTGGCTATGTTGAAAATCCGGGCCGCTTCGCAGGCACACCGAACGACTCTGTTCTATATTTTCTCGATCAAGCCGGCGGCATCGACCAAGACCTTGGCAGTTACCGGCAAATTCGCGTAATGCGTAATGATCGTACGGTTGCCACTGTGGATCTCTATGATTTCCTTATCAATGGCTCTATTGCCCGCCCGCAGTTTAAAGATGGCGACACCATCGTGGTCGAAGAGCGTGGCCCCGCGATTGCGGTGGGCGGTGATGTACACCGTGAGCACCGCTATGAATTGCTGGGTAACCAGTTAAGTGGTGCCGAGTTAGTTGATTTGGCGCGCTTAAGAAGTGGTGTTTCCCATGTGCTGCTGCGTGGTAATCGGGAAGAGGGGCCCATCGCTCAATACTTCCCAATTGATAAGTTCTACAGTCAAACCATTCGTAGTGGCGATGAAGTCTTGTTCAGCGCTGACAAGCGCAGTGAGACTATTGTGGTGGAAATAGAAGGTAGTTACTACGGGCCTTCACGTTACGCTTTACCCCGTGACGCTCGCTTAAGCGAACTGCTAGATGCTATCCCCGTGCCGGAAAACATGACAGCGGTGGAAAGTGTTTCGCTTCAGCGCGAAAGTGTTAGGCAGCAGCAACAGCAATCCATGGAAGATAGCTTGCGCCGCTTAGAAACTACCTACCTCGGCGCTGAATCCAGCACCAATGAAGAAGCGAAAATTCGTGCCCAAGAGGCCGAGCTGATCCAAAACTTCATTGAGCGTGCCCGCGAGCTAGAGCCTAGTGGCCGTTTGGTAGTCGCCTACAACGATCAGATTTCTGATATTCGCCTGCAGGACGGCGATGTTATCACTATCCCTGAACTGAGCGACTCGATGCTTATCAGCGGCGAAGTGCTCGTGCCTCAGGCTGCTGTTTATCGCCCGGGTATGAACGTGATTGACTACATCGAAAGCGCTGGTGGGTTCACTAACCGCGCCGATGAAGACCACATTTTAGTAGTTCGACAGAACGGCGCGGTGGAAAATGCCCGCAACGTTAACCTACGCCCCGGCGATGAAATTCTGGTCATGCCTGCCGCACCTACCCACAATCTGCAGCTAGCTTCTACGCTGACGCAGATATTGTTCCAAATTGCTGTCGCTACCCGCGTGGCAGTTGATCTGTAAATGGTGAAGAGTGAGGTGTGAGGGGGAAACCGCTAACACCTCACGCCTCACGCCTCACGCCTCACAGTCCCACTTATTTAAAAGTAGAGCTATGGCAAATGTAAAAGGAGCGCCTAAGGGCGCCCGTACGCCTTGGCAAGTCACCCGTAGCGTTTGGTATGCCATGTTCGTGCGTGAGGCGCTGTCACGCACCATGGGCGATCGCATGGGCTGGTTCTGGATGATCTTTGAACCCGTTGCCTTTGTCGGCATTATGGTAGGCATACGTAGTTTCCTCAGTGGTGGTCGGATAATTGCCAATGCTGATTTTATTCCTTGGATGATCGCAGGCTTAATGGGGTTCTTTCTTGTTCGTGAAGGAATGATGCGCGGGATGGGAGCAATTGATGGCAACAAAGCGCTGTTCGCCTATCGCCAAGTGCAACCGATTGACCCGGTTTTAGTGCGTAACTTTCTTGAAGGAACGCTACGTAGCTTGATTTTTCTGATTTTTATTGGCGGTGGATTAATGCTGGGGTTGGATCTTTACCCCGATAATGCGATCCGCGTGATGGCCGCCTGGTTGTCACTTTGGAGTTTGGGGTTAGGTTTAGGGTTGGTCACCTCAGTCGCTGCAACATTGGTGCCTGAAATAGGCATCGTAGTACGTGTGATTTCGTTGCCACTATTAATTATTTCAGGCGTTATTTTGCCGCTAAATAGCTTGCCGCATTGGCTGCTGGAATACTTACTGCTTAATCCTATTCCTCACGGGCTGGAAACACTTCGATTAGGTTTTTTCGAAAACTATGAAGTGGTACACGGAACCAGCATGCTCTATATGTGGCTGTTCACTCTCACTTTAATATCGCTAGGGCTACTGATGCACCTGCGTTTTGTTGATCAGTTAAAGGCAAAATAATTCATGCAAGCTTCCCTAAGTCGATTTGTAAAAGCCTCCCCCCACTGGGCGTTAGCATTTTTAGCTATTCTGCTAGTGTCATTTTATTGGTTTGTATGGGCAGAAGAGCGCTATGTGTCCCGTGCAACGGTAGTGCTAGAAAGTCCTCAGGTTGCCACGCCGGAATTCAGCCTTTCGTCATTGATGGGCGGTGGTGGCAATACCCACGATTTATTGTTACTGCGTGAGCATCTGCTGTCTGTTGATATGTTGCGTTTGCTGGATGAGCAGCTCGATATTCGCCAGCACTATAGCGAACACGGCGATATTTTTGCCAAACTGCGCAACCCTGACGTGCCCATTGAAGATCTACATAAATACTATCTGCGTCGGGTAGAAGTAGAGCTGGATGAGTATGCCGGTGTTCTGAATATTTACGTTCAGGGCTACACGCCTGAATTCTCCAGAGATATGGCTGCACTGCTGTTAGAAGCTGGTGAAAACCACATGAATGAGATGGGCCACCGTTTAGCAGATGAGCAGGTTCGTTTCCTAGAGCAGCAAATGATTCGCTTGGAAGATCGCTTTCGTGAAACCCGTTCGGAGCTCCTAGAGTTTCAAAACGAGTATGGCTTAGTATCGCCAACCTCAACGGTGGAAAGCATTAACCAAGTAGTCGCGACGCTAGAAGGCGATTTAGCTCGCTTACAGGCGCAACGCAATGCATTAGCAAGCTTTCAAAGCGCGCAATCCGCCGAGCTGCGCCAAATAGAGCGCAGCATCACCGCGTTACGTGATCAAATCGCTGAGCAGCGCGACCGCTTAGCACAGGCAACCGGTGATTCGCTAAACCGCGTATCAGCAGAGTACGAAACGCTAGAGCTTCAAGCTCAGTTTGCTCAGGAAACCTATTCAAGCGCGTTAGCCGCGTTGGAAAACACTCGCTTGGAAGCTGCCCGCCAACTCAAGCAGGTTAGCGTACTGCAAAGCCCGCTACTTCCAGAGTACCCAACCGAACCAAACCGCCTTTATAACAGCAGCGTGTTCGCTATCATCACTATCTTCCTAGCCTTTATCCTCAGCATGATCATAATGATCGTGAAAGACCACAGGGATTAAAGAAAAGGCTTTTTTGTAAGGCGGGTGCGCTGACGCTTACACCGCGCTACAAGATCAATGCACAACGTAGTGCGGTGTAACGAGGTCGCGAGGAACGAGCGAAACCGAGGCACCCGCAACGGCGGCGCAGCCGCCCAAAGGCCTCCAGCCAGCACCACATTGATACCCCGCGGGTGCGCTGACGCTTACACCGCGCTACAAAATCAATGCGCCACCGAAAAAGGAATTTTCGATGCTAGATATCATCCATCATGGTGGTGCAACAGGCGTAACGGGCAGTTGTCACCAGCTAATTCTCAATAGTGAAAACTCACTGTTAGTCGACTGCGGCCTATTCCAAGGTGAAGACGCAGCGCAAGATAGCTTTCAGCAGCTGCAAATTGAATTTGATATCAGCACCGTTAAAGCGCTGATTATTACCCACGTACATATTGACCACGTCGGGCGGCTGCCATACTTGTTGGCAGCGGGTTTTAAAGGCCCGATTATTTGCTCCATTCCGTCGGCAACGCTATTACCGCTGGTTATTGAAGACGCTTTAAAAATCGGTTTCACGCGTAATGCAGAACTGATCCAGCGTTTCCAAGCCCAGCTTGAGTCACAAATTGTCAGCGTGGCTTACGGCAAATGGCACTCGGTTGTGAATGGTTGCGAAAAGGGTAAGCAGGGCATTACTACCCGCATCAAGTTTAAACGAGCAGGGCACATACTCGGTTCCAGCTATGTTGAAGTTGCCCACCAGTATGCTAATGGCAGCAAAGAGCGAGTTGTCTTTAGCGGTGATTTAGGGGCACCCTACGCTCCGCTATTGCCCGCGCCTAAATCACCCTATGGCTGTGACCAGCTAGTTCTCGAAAGCACCTACGGCGACCGCCAGCACGTGGGACGTCGCGAGCGCCGTGCCACGCTTAAAACTGCCATTGAACAAGCCCTGGCTAACGGCGGTACGGTCATGGTGCCCGCCTTCAGCATTGGCCGTACCCAAGAGCTGCTTTACGAGCTGGAGGGCATTATTTATGAAGCCAAACGCAACGCCAAAAACAATCAGTGGCAAGCTATAGAAATTATTGTTGATTCACCGCTTGCTGCACGCTTTACCAACGTATATCGCCAGTTAAAGCCCTACTGGGATAAAGAAGCCCAACGCCGCTTACGCAGTGGCCGCCACCCGCTCAATTTCGAAAATCTCTACACCGTAGAAAGCCACGAAGCCCACGAGCAAACTGTCCAATACCTAGCGAAAACTGGCCGTCCAGCGGTAGTCATTGCCGCCAGTGGCATGTGTGCAGGTGGGCGCATCATGAACTACCTAAAAGCCATGTTAGGCGATGATCGTCACCAGGTGTTGTTTGTGGGATACCAAGGGGCCGGTACGCCAGGACGAGCAATACAGCAATATGGCCCGCAGGGCGGTTGGGTGGAAATTGATGGTCAGCGTATCGACATCAATGCAGGCATTACCACCATTAGCGGCTACTCCGCTCATGCAGACCAAAAAGACCTGCTTAACTTCGTAAAGCGCATGCGCCGCTGGCCTCATACCATACGCCTTGTACACGGCGAAAAAAACGCTAAAAACGCGCTCAAACATGAACTAGAAGCGCTTTATCAGCGCAGCAGCAAACCGCTTGATATCAATTTGTAGTGTGGCTCTCTTACCGCTCGCTACCTATTAAACACTTAAAGAGTCGGTGAAACTAACTTGCCCATAAATTTCCTATTTACTATTCACCATTCACTATTCATGAGTTCACCACTTACTAGTTCACGAATTCAAAATGATTGAAATCAAACACCTCTACAAGCGTTACCACAACCATCATGGTAGCGACTGGGTACTAAAAGACGTCAATTTCACTATCCCTATGGGCGTTAGTGTAGGCTTGATAGGCGCGAACGGAGCAGGTAAATCAACACTTTTACGTCTTATTGCTGGCATGGATACCCCTGAGCGCGGCGAAGTGATTCGCCATAGCCGCGTTTCGTGGCCGGTTGGTCTTTCTGGGGGAATGCAGGGCAACATGACGGGACGCCAAAACGTTAAATTCGTTGCCCGGGTGCAAGGCAGTAACCCCGAAGAGGTCAAACGGGTTATCAAATTCGTAGAAGAGTTCGCAGAAATTGGTCCAGCCTTTGATGAGCCTATTCGGACTTATTCATCGGGCATGAAATCACGTATTTCGTTTGGTTTATCGCTTGCGTTTGATTTTGATGTCTACATTTCCGATGAAGCCACTGCCGTTGGCGATCGCGCATTTAAAGCCAAAGCGAAAGAGCTATTTGAATCGAAAACGGGTCAAGCCTCTTTGATAATGGTTTCCCACTCAGAAGGTATTTTGAAAGACCTCTGCCAAGCAGGTGTTTATCTTAAAAAAGGCAGCGCCTTTTGGTACGACGATATCAACGATGCTATTGCCGCCTATCATGCAGATGTAGACAAAAAGCAACGTCAGTCTGAATTGCCTAGCGATGTGGTAGGGGCTCGTAAATACCTACAAGCCTGCCACGCCGATTTAAAAGCCGCTCAAGAAATTCTGGCTGATGCCAAAGAGCAGGAAGACAAAGAGGCACTCGCGGCTGCTAAAAATGCAGTGAAAGAAGCGAGCAGCAGAGCAAGAGAAGCACGTGAAAACTTAGAGTTACGGCAAAGCACACGCTAGCGTCAGCGCTAATAAGATAGCCAATAAGGCAGTTACTGAGATTGCAGTATGAGTAAAACTTTTTTTATTACCGGTGGAGCGGGCTTCATCGGCTCTGCCGTTATTCGTGAGTTAATCCATAACACCGACAACCATGTCGTGAATGTTGATAAGCTCACCTATGCAGGCAATCTAGAATCGCTGGAAAGTGTCGCCGACAGTGAACGCTACACGTTTGTGCAAGCAGATATTTGTGATGCACCTGCGATGCAGCAGTTGTTTGAACGGCACCAACCCGACGTAGTGATGCACCTAGCTGCAGAAAGCCATGTAGACCGTTCCATCGATGGCCCCGCCGCGTTTATTCAAACCAATGTGGTCGGTACGTCGGTTCTATTAGAAGCTGCCCGTGCTTACTGGAAAAGCTTACAGCAGCAAGAGGCTGCCAAAGCAGAAGCATTCCGTTTTCACCATATCAGTACCGATGAAGTGTATGGCGATCTAGACGGAACCGATGACCTCTTCACCGAAGAAACGTCCTACGCGCCTAGCTCGCCATACTCAGCGAGTAAAGCCAGTTCAGACCATCTGGTTCGTGCCTGGCAGCGCACCTATGGCTTGCCCACACTGATTACCAACTGCTCTAACAACTACGGGCCGTATCACTTCCCCGAAAAGTTAATTCCGTTGATGATTCTAAATGCCTTAGCGGGTAAGCCGTTGCCGGTCTACGGTGATGGCCAGCAAATTCGCGATTGGCTATATGTTGAAGATCACGCTCGCGCCTTGATCAAAGTGGCGACGGAAGGCGAAATCGGCGAAACCTACAATATCGGCGGGCATAACGAAAAAGCTAATCTCACTGTTGTTGAAACACTGTGTGATCTGTTGCAAGAGCTAGTTCCACAAGAGAGCTCATACCGTGAGCTGATCACGTTTGTGACTGATCGCCCAGGCCACGACGTACGTTATGCCATTGATGCTGGCAAAATTGAACGAGAACTCGGCTGGGCACCAGAAGAAACCTTCGAAACCGGCCTGCGCAAAACCGTGCAATGGTATCTCGCCAACGAAACCTGGTGGAAACGCGTGCAAGACGGCAGCTATCAACGGCTGGGCACCAACACGTAGTGCGTGGTAAGCCTACGGCGCACCCGCAACAGGCTTTCGGATTTCGCGGGTGCCTTGGTACCGCTCGTTCCTTGCGGCCTCATTTCGCCGCGCTGCAGGTTGCGCAATCGATTGACGTTAAGGCTTCACTATGAATATCTTCATCACTGGCGGTAACGGCCAAGTAGGCTTTGAATTACAGCGCCAATTTGACCCTTTCGGCACTATCTTGGCCCCGACACGCCAAGAGCTCGACCTAACCAACGCCGAAGCCGTCAATGTTTATCTTGAAAAACACCAGCCTGGGCTGATCCTCAATGCTGCGGCCTACACAGCCGTTGATAAAGCCGAGAGTGAACCAGAGCAGGCAAAGCGTCTAAACGCTAAACTGCCAGCGCAGTTGGCTGATTACGCCGCGATGCAGGGCATTCCCCTGGTGCATTACTCAACGGATTACGTCTACCCAGGCAATGGCGAAAAGCCTTGGCAGGAAGACAGCCTCACTGGCCCGCTAAGTATTTACGGACAAACCAAGCTGGAAGGTGATGACGCCGTCGTTAGTAGCGGCGCCAAGCACCTGATTTTTCGCACGAGTTGGGTATATGCCGCGCGTGGCAATAACTTTATGAAAACCATGCTACGCCTTGGTCGCGAGCGGGAAGCACTGAACATTGTCAGCGATCAAATTGGTGCGCCTACCCCCGCGCGTCTAATCGCCCAAATCACTGCCTTGGCTTGCACCAATCACCACTCGCCATCCACCACTCACCATTCTCTATTCACTATTAACATCCCCCAAGGCATATACCACTTAGCGCCCAGGGGAGAGACAAGTTGGTATGGCTTCGCTAGTGAGATTTTTAAAACAGCCCGTGGGCTAGGGGAAGAGCTTGCTATTGCACCCGAAGGCGTCGCGGGTATTTCCACTGCCGAGTATCCAACACCCGCCAAGCGTCCGTTAAATTCGCGAATGGCGCTAAGCAAGCTTGAAAACTCACTAGGCATCACCATGCCCACCTGGCAAAGCCAGCTGGGGCTGACACTGCGTGAGTATCTGGATCAATAGCCCGGTTGTGCCATGCACAAACAGCCTTGCGTATACATAATGGCCAGCAGAAAACGCGGCACACTTTATATCGGTGTGACCAGTAACTTGGCCCAGCGAGCATGGCAGCACAAGCAGCAGTCGCACGACGGTTTCACAGCAAGGTATGCAATCAATCAACTCGTATACTTTGAACAAGCGAGTGATATAGAGGCGGCTATAAAGCGCGAGAAGCAACTAAAGAAATGGAACAGAGCTTGGAAAATCCAGTTAATCGAGAATCACAACCCACATTGGAAAGACCTCTACCCTGACATACTTTAGCTTGGCTACCAGAACCAAACTGGATTCCCGCTAAGGACATGCGGGAATGACAGAACGTCGGACATGCGGGAATGACGAGGTGTAAGGTGTCATTCCCGAGTGGGGTTATCGGGAATCCACCTTGACCTTACTCGCCGAGGCCGGAGTACTAACATCAAACTGGATTCCCGCTAAGGGCATGCGGGAATGACAGAATGTCGGGCATGCGGGAATGACAGAACGTCGGGCACGCAGGAATGACAGTCAGTAGGCGCCATTCCCGACAAATCACACCCCCGTCATTCCCGAGTGGGGTTATCGGGAATCCACCTTGACCTTACTCGCCGAGGCCGGAGTACTAACATCAAACTGGATTCCCGCTAAGGACATGCGGGAATGACAGAATGTCGGGCATGCGGGAATGACAGAATGTCGGGCATGCGGGAATGACAGAACGTCGGGCACGCAGGAATGACAGTCAGTAGGCGCCATTCCCGACAAACCACACCCCCGTCATTCCCGAGTGGGTTTATCGGGAATCCACCTTGACCTTACTCGCCGAGGCCGGAGTACTAACATCAAACTGGATTCCCGCTAAGGACATGCGGGAATGACAGAATGTCGGGCATGCGGGAATGACAGAACGTGGGGCACGCAGGAATGACAGTCAGTAGGCGCCATTCTCGACAAACCACGTACCCGTCATTCCCGAGTGGGGTTATCGGGAATCCACCTTGCCTTACCCGCTGAGGCTGGGGTACTAACATCAAACTGGATTCCCGCTAAGGGCATGCGGGAATGACAGAACGTCGGGCTCGCGAGCATGGCAGAACGCCGGGCATGCGGGAATGACAGAGCGTCGGGCCACGTTAATGACGAAACGTCGAGCGCGTGGGAACGGCAGAACAAAAGGTTAATGAATGACTATGAGTCAAAGTACACCAAGGAAAGGCATTATTCTTGCCGGTGGCTCCGGTACGCGGTTGCATCCCATTACCCGCGGTGTATCCAAGCAGCTACTGCCTATTTATGATAAGCCGATGATCTACTACCCGATCTCGGTACTCATGCTGGCAGGTATTCGAGAGATCTTAATTATCTCAACGCCGGAAGACTTACCGCAGTATCAAAACTTGCTAGGTACCGGTGAAGACTTCGGTATAAGCCTAAAATACGCAGAGCAGCCAAGCCCAGACGGCCTAGCGCAAGCGTTTATTATTGGCGAAGAATTTATTGGTGATAGCCCGGTGTGCCTAGTGTTAGGTGATAACATCTTCCATGGGCAACACTTCTCCGATCAGCTAAAACGCGCCAGCTCATATACCTCCGGTGCGACGGTGTTTGGTTATCTAGTCAAAGATCCCGAGCGGTTTGGTGTTGTAGAATTTGATGAAAATAGCAACGCTATTTCCATTGAAGAAAAGCCCCGCAAGCCTAAGTCTGCCTACGCGGTGACCGGCCTGTATTTTTACGACAATGATGTGGTGGAAATCGCCAAAAATGTCACCCCTTCCGAGCGAGGCGAGCTAGAAATTACCAGCGTCAACAACGCCTACTTAAAGCGTGGCGATTTACGCGTGGAACGCCTAGGTCGAGGTTTTGCCTGGCTAGACACCGGCACCCACGACAGCTTGCTAGAAGCCAGCCAATACGTACAAACCATAGAGCATCGCCAAGGTCTTAAAATTGCCTGCCTGGAAGAGATCGCCTGGCAGCAGCACTGGATCAGCGATGAACGCCTAGCCGAACTCGCCAAACCACTTGCCAAAACGCAATACGGCCAATACCTGCAGCGCCTACTCAAAACGAAAGGTAATAAGTAAGGGGTGAGTCGTGAGGAGAAAGTAATCTTACCCCTCACGCCTTACATCGAGCTCCTCATCCTTCACCTCTCATGGTTTAGATATGCAATACGAAAAACTCGCCATTCCTGATGTTGTGCTTATTACTCCTCAAGTGTTCGGCGATGAGCGCGGTTTCTTTATGGAGACCTTTCGCCAAAGTGAATTCGAAGATCACTGTGGCCACTACACGTTTGTGCAAGATAACCACAGTAAATCCACTCATGGCATTCTGCGAGGGCTGCACTACCAACACCAGCAACCACAGGGTAAGTTAGTGCGGGTAACCCAAGGAGAGGTCTTCGATGTGGCGGTGGACATGCGCCAAAGCTCACCCACCTATGGCCAGTGGGTAGGCGCAACACTTAGTGAACAAAACAAGCAAATGCTTTGGGTTCCCCCCGGTTTCGCCCACGGTTTTTACGTCACCAGCGAAACGGCTGAGTTTCAGTACAAATGTACCGATTACTACGCCCCTGGGGATGAAGTGTCTATTTTATGGAACGACCCGCAACTGGCTATTCAATGGCCTACCCAAGGCCAGAAGCCCCGGCTTTCGGCAAAAGATGAGCAAGGGCTTGCTTTTAAAGCCGCGCCAGCTTTTGACTAAAAGCGGTGAGCTAACGAACACACTCAAACTGAAGTGAACGAATGAACATAACGGTTTTTGGTACAGGTTACGTAGGGCTCGTTACAGGCACATGCTTAGCAGAAGCTGGTCATCACGTTATATGTGTCGATGTGGATGAGCAAAAAATAGCTCGGTTAAACCAAGGCATCATTCCCATTTATGAACCTGGCCTAGAAGCCATGGTAAGGCATAACGGCGAGGACGGCAGGCTCAAGTTCACCACCGATGCAGCGCAAGCGGTACAATTTGGTACCCTGCAATTTATAGCGGTAGGAACGCCTGCTGATGAAGATGGCAGTGCCGATTTACAATACGTGTTGAATGTAGCCGAAACGATTGCTCAGCATATGAACGGCTACAAAGTTGTTATTGATAAATCGACTGTGCCAGTTGGTACCGCTGAAAAAGTACGCGATACCATTGCAGCAACGCTCAGCAGTTTAGGTAAAGATTACACCTTTGATGTATGTTCCAACCCTGAATTCCTCAAGGAAGGGGCTGCGATAGAAGACTTTACTCGGGGCGCTCGGATTGTGGTGGGTACTGACAGCCCCCACGTAGAAAAGCTAATGCGCGAATGCTATGCACCATACAACCGCAATCATGAAAAAATGCTGTTTATGGATGTGCGCAGTGCCGAGCTGACCAAGTATGCCGCTAACGCCATGCTAGCCACTAAAATCAGCTTTATGAACGAAATAGCGAATCTCGCTGAACGCTTGGGCGCCGACATTGAACAAGTGCGCCAAGGCATAGGTTCCGACCCGCGCATTGGCTACCATTTCATTTACCCCGGCTGCGGTTATGGCGGCTCTTGCTTTCCTAAAGATGTTCAAGCGCTTGCCCGCACCGCTGGGCTAGCAGGCTACTCTGCTGAACTGTTAAAAGCTGTCGAAAGTGTCAATGAACGGCAAAAACAGACGCTGTTCACCAAGCTAAGCAATGCCCTTGATGGGCAGTTGCGCGGCAAAACAATCGCTGTATGGGGACTTGCCTTCAAGCCGAATACTGATGATATGCGAGAAGCACCCAGCCGCGTACTAATGGAAGCATTATGGGAAGCTGGTGCCCAGGTGCGAGCATTCGACCCTAAAGCGATGGAAGAAGCAGCGCGTATCTACGGCAGTCGTGAAGACTTAACGTTATGTAAGCGAATGGAAGATACCGTCATCGACGCAGATGCACTGGTGATTTGTACCGAGTGGCAGCAATTCCGAGCAGTAGACTTAACGTGGTTGGCTAATCAATTGAAAGGCGGTGTAGTCATTGACGGGCGTAATCTTTACAACCCCAAAGAAGCCAAAGCCGTTAATTTACGCTACATATCGGTAGGTCGAGCATAACGCTGCTAAAGAGAGCTGTGATATTGCGCTGTTAATTTTGTTCAAGCACCCAGTTTTAACATTACTGTTTGGGTTAGCCCTTTCGTACAGTCAGAGTGTGCCTGTGGCTAACTAGCTTATCTGTTCAATTTTGAAAAATATGATCAACATTCAAGCAAGGAGCTTTCAACCTATGCCGCGGGTAATTTATCTGGGCTTGCAAGCCTTCGCGCACGAGCCGCACCAGTTGTTGCCAGCTGCGGAAAATCCGTTGGCATGCGAATCACTAGTAGATATCAGCGAAGCAGATGCGCAAGCTCCAAGCAGTATATATCTGTTATCCACGTTGAATGATGAAGACGTCGTTAAGCTACGCGCTTGGTGTAAGCATGACGCAGAGCGCCAGGTAATGATCGCTTGGCCACAGCCAGATGCTTGGTTAGCAGCAAACCTTGCAAGCGGCGCCGTTGCCAAAGAGGCGCTTAATGATTGGTTAGCGCAGGCTAAACGACTACTTGCACTGTTTCGCTCAGCGCGCCGCCAGGTTACCTTAGTAGGCTACTCGCCAGGTCGCACATCCAAGCTCATTGACGCACCGCTCGACTTACCAACCACGGCGGCGGATAAAACAATTTATCGGCTAGCCGCGGCTTACCTTTGTGGGCAAACCCAAACGTTACAAGATATCTATGCTTACCTGTTGGCTAGCAGCCAGGAGAGCCCAGTTGAGGAAGGCCAAGAGGCGACCATCGCCCAAGCCGCGCTTAACGAATACCATGCCTTGCAAGCAGCCAGTGAAAAAGGGCAGCGGGATGGCCGAGCGTTACAACAGGCAGAGAGTCTTCAAGAACAACAACAGCAGAATATCGCTCGTTTGAAGGGCGAACTAACAGCCGCGCGTGAAGAGTACGCTGTTGTTTTTCAACAGCTTCAAAGCGTTCAGTCGTCGCTGGCTGAAAGTGTTGACAAGCAAAAGGCAAATGTTGAGCAGCGTGAGCAAGAGAGTTCAAAACGCCTTAAAGAACTTCAGCAGCAAACTAACACGTTGCAAAAGAAAAATGCTCAGCTGGAGCAAGATAACGCGACCATTAAAAAGGCCCAGCTAGCACTTCAGCAAGAAAAAGAGTCCCTTAAAAAGGCGTTGGCGGCGCAACTCAATACTCAAAAAGAGGGGCAGGAAACTCTTGCTACGGCGCAAAAAGAGAATGCGCAGCTGCTGAATACCCTGCAGCAGGCCCAACAGGCCTATGAAGCACTAAGCCAAGAATACCAAGCTTTAGCCGCGCGTAAAGATGACGAAATTTTCCAGCAACAGCGCCTAGTAAACGCCCAGCAGCAAAACATAGACAGCGTAGTCACCAAGCTAGAACGGCGCGCCGCTGAAGTGCAAAAAATCCAGCAACAACTAGAGAAAAGTACCCAAGATACCGCACACTTCCGCCAACAGCTGGAAAAACGCCAGAAAGAGCTCAATATATTACGTGCGGATACGCAGCGGCATATTAGCCACTTGGAAAGCTTAGTGCAGTGGCTGCGTGTGCATGCACAGCGTCATGCCGCGGTGGCTTACCGCGATAGCCGAAGCTACAAAAAAGAGCTACCAAAGCAGCTAGCCATGCTGGAAGCAACGCCGTTCTTTGATGCCGACTGGTACCTTGCCCAATACCCTGATGTTGCCAAGTCAGGTATTAAACCCGCCGAACACTTTATTAAGTTTGGCGCGATTGATGGCCGCCATCCAAGTTCTCAATTCAGTACCGACTTTTATCTTACTCACTACAAAGATGTCGCGGCATCGGGTCAGCATCCGCTGCTGCACTACCTGCGGCATGGCATCGCCGAACAGCGAAAAACGCAGCCACCACAGCACCATTTGCCCGCGCCCAAAAAACCGACAGAGGGGGCTGATGCATGAGTCAAGCTGCCGACCTGCTAGTGCATATTGGCCCACTACGTGAAGAGAGTGAGACGCTTATTAAACAGGCCAACTTAGCGGTATTGTTGGCATCACTTTCGCCCGTTTCAGCGCACCACAAAGGGTTATCTCAAGTGTTACCGGCATTGCATATTGCAGACCAGCCGATAACTCCCCCCGGCGGTGAAGCAGTGTGTTATGCCTACACACTGAAAGACTTCAACAGCTTGGCTCCTGCCAGTGAACTAACGACCCTCTATCCTGGTCTAGGCAAGGCTCGTCATCAATCAGTAGACACTCAAACACTGCCGCAAGCGCTAGAGCAGGCTGGCCTGAGCCAAGCAACGTTTAGCCATTTGATTATCGAACAGCCGGAAATTTCCCTAAGCCTGCTGCAGGCGTTCAATCATTCCGGTTTACTTGATCAGTTAACCCATCTGTGGGTACGTACTAGCCCGTTGCGTTTATACGAAGGCATGGCGACAGACGCCGAGCTAACCCAATGGTGCGAACAGCAAGGTTTTGAAGTGGTGGCTCAAGATGCCGCGGACCCGGATTTCTTTCTTCTCGGTTTTAACCGTAGCCCGCTGTATCACAAGCTAAAAGAGACCCATGCACAACTGGCTGAGCGTGATACACAGCTTAGCCAGCTAACCGAAGAGCGGGATGCACTAAAAAAGCAGCTAAATCAGGCGCTCAAAGCTAATCAGCAGCAAAAAAAAGAGCATCAGGAAACCGAGCAAGCACTCAAAAAGATCGAGCAGCAGTATCAAGACGCTGTGCAAGCTGAGCAGAAAGCGCAGGAAAAGCTGCAAGAAACGCACACTTGGTTTACTCACCGCAAGCAGCAGGCAGAAGAGGGCGTCGAGAAAATCGCTAGCCTTCAAGAAAAATTAACGCACAGCGAAGAAGAGCGCGAAAATTATCAGCGCTACTTTGCTAATCGAAAAAAACAGCATGAAGAAGCTGAAGCTGAGTTAGTGAAAGTCCAGCAGCAGCTAACTGAAAAAGACGCTACGATCAGCCAGCTCAGCGAACAGCTCGCCACGTTACAACAAAGTAACGAACGGTTTGGGCAGTTAGAAAGTAAGCTGGAATCGCTGTTCGGCGAACAGCGCAGCTATATACAGCAAACCACCAACGCTCTTGGTCAGCACGTTACCCGTAGCGCCCGCCAACAGCGTGACGAACAGGCGCTAATGAACTACCTGCAACATGGTCAGCGCCCAATTAGCACAACGTTAGCACCTGGCTATGCCATGGCCTTGCTAGAACACTACAATGCAAATAACCATGATGTAATAGTGATTTTTGGCAGTAATGGCACAACGGAATTGCTGGCGCAAAGTGTAATTAACGCCCGGGCAGAGCAGCCCAAACTAACCCGGCAGAAAGGCCAGCATCACGGGCAGGAACACGAGGTAACGTTATCTCACGCTGACCTGCCACAAACCATTATTAGCATTACGCATCAGAAAGTAGCTAGCGATGAGCTGAAACAGTGCTTGAATAACAAGCGCCTTAGCCACGCGGTCAATGTGGTTCATGCCCCTTGGATAGAGTGCCAAGCCAACGGCCAAACGGCGCTGTTCTACGCGGCAAATACTGTTCTGCAACGCCTAAACCAGTGGCTGCCGGAAGATGCTCGTGTACTAGCGATTGTAGGCGAAACGCTAGCCGAATCAGGGCATAGCCGAGAAGCGGCGTTAACGCTACTGCTACAGCAACTACCCACGCAACGGCTGGATATTGTGCTGGAAGGTAATAGCTATCCGCTGGAAAACGACCTAAAGGAAAGCTGGAATACGCTACTCGAAACCCGCCAACGTCCAGCCCAATGGCTAACGCTCCCCAACACAATCAGCCTCAGAGTAGAAGGGTAGATAACGCATTCTTCCCAACCGTCTTTCCCGTATACCACCGAACCGCCATTAATTGATGCATCGAACCGCCATTAACGCATGCCACCGAACTGTCATTCCCGCATGTCCTTAGCGGGAATCCATTTTGGATTCAGGCACTCAGGCATCAGTGGGTAAGGTCAAGGTGGATTTCCGATAACCCCACTCGGAAATGACGGGGTTGGAGCTGCTCGGAAATGACGGAGTTGGGGGTGCTCGAACTGTCATTCTCGTATGCCACCGAACTGTCATTCCCGCATGCCACCGAACTGTCATTCCCGCATGTCCTTAGCGGGAATCCAGTTTGGATTCAGGCACTCAGGCATCACCGGGTAAGGTCAAGGTGGATTTCCGATAACCCCACTCGGAAATGACGGAGTTGGGGGGGGCGGAAATGACGGAGTTGGGGGTGCTCGAACTGTCATTCTCGCATGCCACCGAACTGTCATTCCCGCATGTCCTTAGCGGGAATCCAGTTTGGATTCAGGCACTCAGGTATTAGCGGGTAAGGTCAAGGTGGATTTCCGATAACCCCACTCGGAAATGACGGGGTTGGAGCTGCTCGGCAATGACGGGGGAAAGGCTCTAGCTTAAAATTCACGATTCAAGATTCACGAGATACCCATGGAAAAAGATCTTGTTAAGCGCGCTCACGATGCTTTTAAACAAAACGATTATCAAAATGCCATAACGCTCTATCAACAAGCGGCCTACCAGTATGGGCAAAGTCTATTTGATGTTAATATTAAAATTTGTGAACAAAGGCTACAGAAGCCCGGCCAAGTGTTCCAACATGCACCCAAAAGTGCTGAGACTATCCCTATTGCCCAGCAATTAGCAGAAACTCAGGAACTGCTGGAATACTATTATCGCCGTTGTCAGGAACTGGAATACCGCCTACAAGACGCTGGCCAAACGAAAACGTCATAAGGCTGTCAAGGTATGACACTCAGGCCTCAAGATGGACTGATAACTGAAAAAGAAGGTAAAGAATGAAAGTACTCACTGTCTTCGGCACCCGCCCAGAAGCAATTAAAATGGCACCGCTTGCACTGCAGCTTGCCTCAGACGAGCGTTTTGAAGCCCGGGTTTGTGTCACTGCTCAGCATCGAGAAATGCTAGATCAAGTGCTCGCTTTATTCGAACTTACCCCAGACTATGACCTGGACATCATGAAGCCGGGACAGGATCTTAACGACGTCACTTGTGGCATTCTGCAAGGGCTCAAACCAGTACTGGAAGACTTCAAACCAGATATTGTTCTAGTGCATGGCGACACCGCCACCACCTTTGCGACCACCCTCGCATGTTATTATCAGCAGATCCCTGTAGGGCATGTTGAAGCAGGTCTGCGTACCGGCAACCTATATTCTCCCTGGCCGGAAGAGGGTAACCGTAAGCTCACAGGAGCATTGGCTGCAGTTCACTTTGCGCCTACGGGCACCTCGCAGCAAAACTTACTGGATGAGGGCATTGCCCCAGCGACTATCCACATAACCGGCAACACCGTGATAGATGCGCTGCTGGAAGTTGCCCATAAGCTGGAAACCAACCAGGCGCTAGCCGCTGAACAGGCCAAGCGGTTCCCCATGCTGGATGAAAGCAAACGCTTGATTCTAGTCACCGGCCATCGTCGCGAAAGCTTTGGTGGCGGATTTGAGCGTATCTGCCAAGCCCTAGCTGCTACCGCCGAGCGCCACCCGGATACCCAGATTCTCTACCCGGTACACCTCAACCCTAACGTCCGTGAGCCGGTTAACCGCTTGTTAGCCAGGGTCGATAATGTGCACCTGATTGAACCCCAGGACTACCTGCCGTTTGTCTACCTGATGAACCAGGCACACATTATCCTTACCGATTCTGGTGGCATTCAGGAAGAAGCGCCTTCGCTGGGCAAACCGGTACTGGTCATGCGTGATACCACCGAACGCCCCGAAGCCGTAGAAGCAGGTACCGTCAAACTGGTGGGCACCGATGTGGCGACTATTGCCAGCGAGCTAACCCGGCTGCTGACCGATAATGACGCCTACACTGCCATGAGCTATGCCCACAACCCCTACGGCGACGGCAAAGCCTGCGAACGCATTCGCGATATTTTGGCTTCTCTGTGAAATGTGAGCGCGCTACGCGCTGTGAATAGTTGCTGACACGACTCACTATTCATTATTCATTATTCACGACTCACTATTCCTACTCACGGAACACCACATGAAATTCGATACTATTTCCATGATTGGCTTGGGCTACATTGGCCTACCTACCGCTGCTGTTTTCGCTTCCCGCAAACAGAATGTTATCGGTGTTGATGTTAACCAACATGCTGTCGACACCATCAACAATGGTGACATCCACATTGTTGAGCCGGAACTGGACATGATTGTTCATGCGGCAGTAAAAGAGGGTTACCTGCGCGCAACTACCACACCAGAACCTGCCGATGCGTTTCTGGTGGCCGTGCCCACGCCGTTTCATACCGACGAAAACGGCCAAAACCACAAAGCAGATTTAAGCTATATCGAAGCTGCCAGTAAGGCTGTAGCTAAGGTGCTTAAGCCCGGTAACCTAGTCGTATTGGAATCTACTAGCCCGGTAGGCGCTACCGAGCAAATGGCTGCTTGGCTAGCGGAAGCCCGTCCAGATCTGACGTTCCCGCAAACCCACGGTGAAGAATCGGATATTCGTATTGCCCATTGCCCGGAACGTGTATTGCCCGGCCATGTTATCCGCGAACTAGTCGAAAATGATCGCGTGATTGGCGGTATGACACCCAAGTGCGCCGAAGTGGCCTGCGAGCTCTACAAAATCGTAGTAGAAGGCGATTGTGTATCCACTACCGCCCGCACTGCAGAAATGGCTAAACTGACCGAGAACAGCTTCCGTGATGTAAATATTGCCTTCGCCAATGAGCTTTCCACCATTTGTCATGAGCTAGACATCAATGTGTGGGAACTGATCGCCCTGGCCAATCGCCATCCGCGTGTGAATATCCTCACCCCTGGTGCAGGCGTGGGCGGCCACTGTATCGCGGTAGACCCATGGTTCATTGTCGATGCCTGCCCGGAACAAGCGAAAATTATCCGTGCCGCGCGCGAAGTGAACGATAACAAACCCCAGTGGGTACTGGGCCGCGTCAAAGAAGCGCTAGAGTACTACCATCAGCAACACCCGGATGCCAAACGCAGCGACCTTACCGTGGCCTGCTTGGGCGTTGCCTTCAAACCAGATATCGATGACCTGCGTGAAAGCCCCGCACTAGGCATTGCACAGCAAGTGCAGCAGCTAGGCTGCCGCCTGCAAGTGGTAGAACCCAATATCAAGTCACTACCTAAAACGCTGCAAGGCGAGAACACCACGCTGGCCACGCTTGAAGAAGCACTTACCCAAGCGGACGTGGTATGCGTACTCGTTAAGCACAAACCATTTATCGCAAATGCCGAACAAGTACGTGCTAAAGAAAGCGTGATCGACGCGGTCGGGCTGCTAGGGTAATTCTATTTTCGGCTCGTCATCCCGAGCACCGAACTGGATTTCCGACTGGCCTTCCCGAGCGGGGTTAGCGGGAATCCAGTGATATCCCGTCATTCCCGAATTGCACCAAAACTGTCATTCCCGAGTGAGGTTATCGGGAATCCACCTTGACCTTTGCTACCAAGGCCAGGGTATTAGAAGTCATTTCCAAATGTGTTTATCGGGAACCCACGACAGACCGGCACGATACGCTAGTAACCTTCATGACTGTAAATAAAGTCTCAAAACTTAACGGGTAACAGTAATATACTCCTATGGACGATCTGCTCAATCACGCCCAACAGCTTGCTAATCAGGCCCCTACGCCTATCATCCAGCCAATAGAAGGACGGGTCGCCTACTTAGTAAATCAGGGTCATGGCACAGCGAATGGCAATACTCAGCAACTTGCAGAAGCCTTGAACCGGCAAGGCCTTGAAACCCTGTGTATGGTACGCCCTGGTTGGCCTTGGGATGCTGAAGGGAAGGGAAACGACCTAATAACCCCTGAGTCTGATATCAACGGTGTGCGTTATCTTTACTCCACGTTACCCAGCAGTGCTTCAGAGTGCGCGCGTGCTACATTAGAGGCTACCGTAGAGAAACTGATCAAGCTATTACGTGTGTATCGCCCCACGGCCGTTCTGACAGAAACGACTGATGTAGGGTTGGGCGCGTGGATTGCAGCAAAACGGTTAGGGTTGACGATTTATGGAATGGGGCCTAGCCAAGAAGATGTAACTGACGAGAAAGTATTACATTGCCTATTTGTAGCTAAGCAAGCTGAATATGTATTTGTGAACAACCGGCAAGTTAAATCTACATTGGTAAAAAATGGGGTGAAAGAAGAAAGTATTGAGGCGATTTCTAAGAATGTTGATAGTGTTACATTGCCATTGGTTCATGCGAAAAGGCTCGCATCTCTCTTAGAAAAAACTAAAGGTATAGAGACAGTAATTGAATCTCAGCCGCTTAAGCGTTATACAAGTATGCCTGCTTTAAGTGTAAATAAAAGCTTGAGGGGTAGGGTTAAAACTAAGAAATCAGAAGATATTATAATAAATCCTGGTAATTCTTTTGAAATAAAACAAAAAGTCGAGGCTGGTGAAGAGTATTCACTAATTATTAAGTGTTTATCTAGTAGTGAAAATCCAAAAGGTTCTGTTGCTGACGTTACATTTTACGATAAAGAAGGTAGGATGTTACCGAAGCCTTATCCTGGAATGTCTAAATCAAAAGCTTTTGGATCATATTTTTATATAGCTACTCATGAGTCTGTAACTGAAAAAGCTAAGAATCATACTTTTTTATCGCCTAAAAATGCTGTTGAAGTGTCTATTAAGATTGTTGCCTTTGGTGTTAAGTCTAGTATGACGCTTGCAGGTGGATATAGGCTGATTTCTAACAAAGAACGACTTAGGGAAAGTGCTAAAGAATGTAAGTATATTGAATCATTTAACGAGATTCTTCTAGAAGCAGAATCCATTCCAGATAGTAACGGTACTGAATATTTTTCTAAACATAGTTTTCGTGTAGGAGTTATCGGTGATGTATATATGTATAACTTTTACAAGGACGTTTTCAATGAAGTTCATTACCTAAGCCCGAGCAATTACTCAGAAATTTTGGCGAAAGGAATAGATATCTTTATATATACTACATGTTGGAAAGGTATCAATAATGAGGAATGGCGTGGTGTGAAATTTAGGGATACTCCTAAAAATGCGCTAGAAAAAATATTAACGCATGCAAAAGAAAATAATATAAAAACTGTTTTCCAAACAATTGAAGATCCTTCAAATTTTGATTATTTTTTACCAATAGCCGAAAAGTTTGATTATGTTCTAACAACAGACACAGACTGCATTGATCGCTATAAGAAGGAGCTAGGTCACGATCGAGTCTATTTTGGTGAATATGGTGTAAATCCACAATTAAATAATCCAATCGGTTGTCGTAGAAATACTCGAAATGCTGCTTTTTTCGCAGGATCCTATCCTAAGCGATATCAAGAGCGTTGCGATGATATGGAAACAATTTTTGATTCGATCGTTGATTCTGGCGGTGAAGTATTGATAGCAGACCGTAACTTTGGTTCAGAATCAGACGATCTTGTTTATCCAGATCGCTTCCAGTCTAGCGTGCTGCCGCCGGTACAACACGACGTGCTTCAAAAGCTACATAAGCTATTTCGTTACAATTTGAACTTTAACTCTATCAAGCAAAGCCCTACCATGTGTGCTATGCGAATTTATGAGCTTCAGGCTCAAGGGAATGGTTTTATATCGAACTATGCTAATTCGGTTTTCAATAAATTCCCAGGAGTTCGTATAGTACCCTATAAACAAGATATGAGTTTCGATTTTTGCAAAGATGAAACCTGGGAAGAATATCGAGTTAATGTTAGCAATATTCGTGAAGTTCTTGATAGCAAAACGAGTTATCAAGTTGTCTCAAAGCTATTAGAAAACATAGGGCTAAAAAACGTAACGAAGCCTGATAAAACTATTGCAGTTATCTGCAGTGATAAAACAGATAGTGTGATACGTTCATTTGAAGCTCAGGCCTATCCTCATAAAATATTGATCGAGGAGGCAGATCTAGAGAGTTGGGAGAAAATAAAAAAAGATTATAGTATTGGTTATTTTTGTTGGTTTAATTCAGAAAATAGCTATGAGAAATACTATCTTAGCGACCTTTTGAATGGTTTTAAATATACGAATTGTTTTTATATAACCAAGAATTCTTTTTTTAACGTATACGGCCAATATGTGCCTGGTAAAGAGCATGAGTATACAGCTCTATGTAGTGGTAAAGGGCTATCTTTGTTTAGTGCGAAATATCTTAAACCAGGCGATTTGTTAAGCTACAATGAAAGCCAAAGCTTTAGTTATGAAAATGGTTATAGTATTGATCCATTTGAAGTCAATTTTATTAGATATATGCAAGTAAATTCTTTAAATGAGTTGAATTATCAGCTGTCAGTGATAATTCCTGTTTATAATAATGGTCGCTTTCTGATATCAAAATGTCTTCCTAGTCTTCAGCGTAATAAAATATGGTCTGAGATGGAGATATTATTAGTAGACGATGGTTCAACAGACCATGAAACACTGTCGACACTTGAGTATTTGGAAGCTCAGTATCCTAATGTACGTGTAAAATTTAATCATGATGGAGGTAGTGGTAGTGCATCTCGCCCTCGAAATCAGGGAATTGATATGGCATCTGCAACACTGGTGACCTTCCTTGATCCAGATAACGAGATTGCGCCAGGCGCTTATGACTTGCTAATAGAGTTGTACCTAGAAGCTAATCACAACTCACCGGAACCCGTTGAGTTTGTTTCTGGATTTCATGTTAAAGTTGGTGAAGATGTTAGAACTATTGGCAAGCATACTCCCAAGCGTATAAGTGTTATTCGAGATTTTAAAAAGGGTTATTTTGATCGCGGACGCTTCCCTGTTATCGCTACGCAATCAGCTGTGATATCTAAAAAACTATTAATAAGTAAAAATATTCGTTTTGTTGAGCGTTCAGCAGGACAAGACACGCTTTTTGGTTGGGAGCTTATTGCTAAGGCTACGTGTGGATGTTTTAATGGTGAAGCATATATTATTTATTATGCAGATCGTTCTGATTCAATTACTAACAAAGTTGATGAAGGATATTTCAAGAAAAAGCTCATTCTTGAGAAAGAACAGAAAAAATTCTTAGAAGAAAATGGTTTGTTACAGATATTTATCGAAAATCGTTTTGACCAATTCATGTCAGATTGGTATTTAAAAAAACTAGATTATGTTGATAAAGATAATGTTGATAAGTGTAAGGGCGTGTTAAGTGATATCTGTCATGTCTATCAGAAAAAAATTGACGACTATCTTTGATTAAATAGCGAAAGGATGTAGAGATGAATAAGCCTAAAATTGGTTTGGTTGGATATTTTGGCTGGGGGAATTTTGGCGACGAGCTCTTTATGGAAGCTCACAAGCAATTCTTATCCGATGATTATGACTTGGAAGTGGTTCACGATAAATTAGAACAGCCTTATTTCTCTGATGCCGCTTTAAAAAACTTGAAAAATTATGATGGTTTTTTGATTGGAGGAGGAGATTTAGTTAATCCCAATGCAGTTTCAGACCTCTATTGGCGTAAAGAGTATCTAGAAAAGCCTGTATTCGTCCATGGCATTGGCTGTCCAAATTTAAAGGTTAAACAGTCTCGTGCGTTAAATTATTTCCATGATTTTTTTTCTAGTAACTCAGTGAAATATGTTTGTCTAAGAGATATTGAAAGTAAAAATTATTTTGATGCCACAGTAAAGCCTAAAGTTGAAACAGTAACATATCCAGATGCTGTGTTTGCGATGAATATTCCCTCTGTAAAGCGTGACCCTAAAGATAAAACTCTAGGGGTTGTTTTACGCAGTCATAAATCATTAGTTGGCGAGTATGAGCAAGTAAGAAAGGCTGTTAATGAAGCCAAAAGACTTGGATACAAAGTGAGCATTATTGTTGCTGCTTTTGGAAATTTGGGTGATGGAGATCTATCGGTCTCGAAAGACTTCGCATATGATGATGAAGAAATTGTTTACTCAACAGACCTTATGGAGCTATGTAAAGCTTTAGGTAAGTGCAATCTTATTTTGAGTATGAAATTTCATGCATTAGTTGTTGCAAGTATGTACAGCGTTCCTGTGATTCAGCTTTCTTCAACACAAAAAAATAGAAACCTGTTTAGATACATGCAGCGCCCAGACTTACTTGGTAATTATCACGATGAAGAACTTTATAGAAAGATACCTCCAACTCCCGCTCCCATTCATTCTTTGCTAGTTAAAAAGCTTAAGAGAGATGCAGGGCAAGGTTACTTATCTCTTATCAGTTCTATGAACGAAGTTTTTTATCCTTAATTTAATCATAGATGAGTTCTGGTGTGTCAAACTACCTTATTGTTTCAGCTCCGTTAGACAGTCCCTATGAAATGCAAATCTCAGAATTTGCTGAGGTTTTTGATAGCGATTGCCACAAGTTTGATTGGGGCGTTTTTAAAGTGTTTGTATTTTCTAAAGGTGTTCAGAGTGGCACATCAGGATTCTTAAAAGGAGTCGCAATAGATCACGACGAGAGAAGTATCATTTTTCATGATGGTTTTGGCTTTAATAACTATGAGGCTTTAAATAGATCCGAAGGTTGCTTTATTTCGTTACAAAGAAGAAATGATTACTTGAAAGTTCATGGTGATAAATTTGGTTTAATGCCTAAGCTCTATACAGTTTTTGAGTTTGGTGGTGGTGCGGTGTCAGACTCTTTTTTTATGCTGATGGCCTTGCGTCGTTTTTTAAATATTGATGCTGATTTTCACGATGAATCTTTTAATTCCAGGTCTTGGTTTAATGCAATAACATATCAGCTACTGAGCAAAGATACAGTCTGTAAGCAAATAAAGTATCTCCCAGCTAACTCATGTGTTTATTTCCATAAGAATAATTTAATAGTAGAGCAGCAAGATGCTTCATTAAATTTTCTTATTAATCAGAAGTCATCCTATAAAGAATTAGTCCTAAAAGCGGCATCTCAGATTTATGGTCTTATGAGTGGGCTTGCAGGTATAGATGAATCGTATTTGAGCTTGTCAGCATCTGGCGGTTTGGACTCAAGAATTTTACTATGCGCCTATTCAAAGATGAAGAAAGATAAATCTTTAGTAGGCTTCGGTGTGAATTCTAAAAAGAATTTAACTAAAGATTTTGATATTGCTTGTAATATATCTGAAAGTATAGGTGTGAATTTTAATAGTAGACCAGCCTCCCGAAAAAGTACAAAAATAAACGGAATTTTTGAGTGGCTTATTTTTTGTTGTGGTATTTATGACCCTTTGTACTCAAGTGGTTCATATTTGGAAAAGGACTCTCTTATAAGGCTCGGAGGTCATGGTGGCGAGCTTTTTAAAGGTAATTATGGGTGGCGAAAATGCTCTTCAATAGGATTGTCTTCCCTCGATAGTGGACTATATGACTTATTTAACAGAGAAATAAAAAAAGGTGTTAAGTCTTTAGGCCTTGATGATGAGTCGAGTTTTTCTTCTGAGTTTCATTATCTAGGTTATCGAAACCCACTGCATGGTAGCAGATTTTTACAATCTACCTTGTTAGGTTTTAGGCCATTAGTAAATGAGAGCTTGATTCGAGTTGCTTATAATTGCTTTGATATACAGTGTCGTGATAAAAATAAAATATCACAAGATTTAGCAATTTTATTAGACCCCTTAATAGCAATTGAACCATATGATGATATTAGGAAGCAAATAAGTCCATCTTATGCCTGTGAGCGAATGAGTTATTTTGGTGGTTTGGGCGAGGTGAGTAAATATTCTGTATTTGGGCATCCAGCGGATATTAAATCTGGCCCTATCCATGGCGCTCTTAAATTAGCAAGAAGTTTTTTTGAAAAAAATAATATTCCATCTAATAAAAATGATTTAAAAGTATTTCTTTCTGACTTCTTGTTTGCTAATGAAGTTGTGGATCGTGAAGTCAAAGATAGGATTTTGAATGCTATTCTCGATAGTTCATCTTCTTATAAAAGTGATGCGGCAACAGGTAAGGCCTTTTCACTTTTTCTAATTACAAGAAAATAATATAAATTAATTTTAAAAAAGAGTTTCTTATGGATTGCTTTCTTTATACAGCCGCTTCAATAAGTCGGAATAAAATAACTGCTGAACATGAACCAGTACAGCCGTTTTTTTTTCTATCATTTCTTGAATTTGCAAATGTTGAAGTAGTCCTAGATATTGGAGCTAACGTTGGTCTCTATAGTTTAGCCTCTACTATCCCAAAGAATGTTCGATGTGTATATTCTTTTGAGCCTGATGAAGCTTCGTATCGTGAACTTGAAAAGAATATAGCCCTGAATTGTTTGTCTAGTGTCATTTTGCCGTTTCAATTTGCAATTTCTAATTCAAATGGAAATTTATCTTTTGGAACATTTTCTCCTATGTCCGGGGTAAATAGCGTCATCAATACATCCATTCATAATTCAGCTGTTTTTTCTGAAATTAGTGATGTGCCTGCAATCACACTTGACGAAATCGAAGGCATTAGTGGCAAAGTTTTAGGCATTAAGATTGATGTAGAAGGGCATGAGCTTGAAGTTATTGATGGTGCTAAGAACTTGCTTGTTAGCAGTCCTACAGTTATTCAAATTGAGCATTATGTTGGCAGCTGTATTGATGAGACTCTTAGAAAAATAGGTTATTTTTGTTTTCTCATTGCTGGCCATGATCACTATTTTACCAATATTCGTAATTTTACCAATCCTTTGTTCGTTAAGCGTGCGGTTGACTATGCTTCTACATGGTTTATTGAAACCAATGCAGGACGATGGCCTAATTTAAGCACTATTAAAAATAGCCTATCATTATCGTGTTCTTTCGTGGACGAAGAAATTCATGCACAAGCATCTTTAGTAGATGGATTTTTCTCTGATCCAGAGTTTGCATTTTATCTTATTGTCAACGGCGAGAAAGTTGATGAGCAATGGTACCGACCTATTGCTTATGCTATTTTTAATGCTCCTGACTATGCTGACTCGATCGAGTTAAAAGCTTTTGCTCGCGAAAAAAATTCTCTTGAAAAGAAAGTCATGGTTGGGAGCTTCCTCAAACAGCCTGCTATTGGTTACCGGGCAGAATCTGCAGTAGGTGAATCTTTGGGTTTGCCAAGCGTGTATTCTTCAATAGTTCATCGTCTAGGTAGAGCAGAGTTCGATTATCCAGCTCTTAATCATGCGCCACTGTTGGATTCGATTACAAGCGAAATTCCTGAACATTTGATTGTGGTTGGTGATAGCTCTGATTTTGAGGTGTTTGTTAATCTTTACAAAAAAAAATTAAGCCGTTTAAGCGTTTTTTGTTTGCCCTGTAAAACTGCTTTTAATAATGAAGAAGGAAAACAGGTTGGTTTTTTTGAAGTGCAGTCCATCTATAAAAATATAACTGTTTACAGTCCTTCCTCTGCTATTGAGTTTATTAATAACATTAATTTTTTATTATCAAGATTAAATTCTGCATGTCATTTTTTAATTCGCGGACAGTTTTTATCTGATCTTGGTGTTGATATTGATGAAATGATGCTTTCTTTTTCTAATTTTCCTTCAGGAAGTAAGATTTACACTGAAGGGCTATCTAATGCTTCATATAAATGTAAAGTGTTGGAGTTTTCGGATAAATATGATTTGGCTGTGGAGTGGCTTTATTCTCGTTCTGAAATAATTTCTCCTGAAGAAATTAATAATAGTTATGAAAATATTTCTATGCCGATTTTGTTCCAGAATGAAAAACTGTCTTTTAATGATATGCTGGATTTTTCATCTACTTCGTTGCTGGAAGAAAATTGTGTACATACCCTTGGTTTAGATTTTTCACTGCCAGAAGATTAAAGTTATGGGCTGAGTGCCGAAGGATCGTGGCGGCTGTAACCAATGACTTTCCAGAGATAGTCGTATACCCAGGTGTCTTTCATCATGAAGTGACTGCATTGGGTTTGTTGTATTCGCTTGACTCTTTAACAGGTTATGCCACTGATTGTGCTAGCTTTCATAATGGTACCCATGAAACCTACCTGAATAATCTAGAAATGAGTCAGGCGAAGTGTTGTATGCCGAATATTGTCTGTGAAAGCTGTCGTGCGCTTACCAGTTATTTACCTTCTCGTTTACGGCCTCGTCCACATGATGTGGAAAATTTAGCAAGTTTGAAGCGCTGGCTTGAAATTTGTGATTACTGGGCTTGGTTTTATCTGGGGCCAGAATATGTTCCGGAAATGCTGTAAGCATGTGGCTACTTTTTTGGCTTAGCCAACTACTTGGTCATTGACCGACCTCATTGTTCTTCAGAATAAAACTGAACCGATAGCTATTAAAGATGGTCAGGATAACAAGCCAGATTTTGCGTTGTGCCTCCTTTGAGTAGAGAGGCCTGCCTCTCTGTCATTCCCGCGTGCCCTTAGCGGGAATCCATGTTGGTTTCCGTGATCGGGCCTCAGTGGGTAAGGTCAAGGTGGATTCCCGATAACCCCATTCGGGAATGACGGATCTGGGGCGGCTTCGGGAATGACGAGGCTGGGGTGAGGCCTCTGCGGGTAAGGTCAAATTGGATTCCCGATAACCCCATTCGGGAGTGACAGGTTTGGGGCGGCTTCGGGAATGACGGGGCTGGGACTGGTTCGGGAATGACGGGCATGGGGTGGCTTCGGGAATTGGTGCGGTTAGTAGTTCATTTACGAAATAACAGAGATGTAATTAATGCCATTTTTTTTTCTACATATACCTAAAACTGCCGGGACAAGCTTTCGACTGGGCGCGGAAGCATACTTTTCGAAAGAACGAATTGTTTATGACTATGGTGCAAATTCTAAAACCACGTCTCCGCTTGTCAAAGAGTCTTTGCATGTCGATCAGCCAGATTTTTGGCAGTTCAAGAAAGCCTTCTTAGCGAATAACCCCGCCATGATCTGTGGGCATGTGCCTGTCGCTCGGTTCGTTTCTTTAATCGGCGTGGGTCGTACGATTACCTTTCTGCGCGAACCGCTGCAGCGAATTGCGTCTGAATATGGCCATTTTGTCAGAAACATGGATTACAAAGGGAGCTTCAAAGAGTTTTACTCATCTCCAGCGATGATTAATCGTCAGCGCCGAGCTCTGAGTGGAGTGAATTTTGAAGCGATTGGGTTCCTGGGGTTAACCGAGCGTTACACGGAAAGCTTGGAAATATTTAATGATAGCTTTGCCACCGATATTGCTGAGCGTAAAGACAATCTAGGTAAGCGTATTCCGCTGGCTGAACATAAGCTAGATCAAGACGACATTGATGAACTCACGCGGCTGAATAAGCAAGATATTGTGCTTTATAAGCACGCATGTGCATTATTTGACGCGCGCTATGCCATGTTTAAATTGAACCAGCCGTGGGCGCATGCGCGTCTTGTCGAAGCTAATACAAAACGCATCAGCGGTTGGGCGTGGTGGGCGAATGGAAGTGAGGAGCCAGTAGATATTGAACTGTGGGTGAAGGGCGAGCATACCACCACTCTGCGTGCAGTCGAGATGCGCAAGGAGTTGTGTCGCTTGCTGCCTCCCCGTGGAGGATACGTGGGTTTTCACCTACCCGTTAAGCTATTGCCAGGCGATACGGTGCAATGCCGGGTTGCTGCAACAGGGCAGTGGTTTCCGCTCAAGCCGCAACGCGTTACGGAGCCCGCTAGCTGAACTTATTGTTGCTCCGTGTCGTCGAACGATCATGAATATCCGCCCGCTTGCGTGCGGGCTTTCCTTTCTCTGCGTATGATGTGGCAGCGCCTAGCAATTCAGCTTATTGCTTTGTTGTTGTTAATAAATTTTCACTTTACCGGCCAGGTATTGCATGGATGACCTGATTAAGCACGCGGAACAAATTGCGTCGCAACCTCTGACTTCTGTTTTTCAACCCATTGCTAAGCGTGTGGCCTATGTGGTTAGCCACGGCCAAAGTTACGCGAATAACGGCTACGCGATTCGCACCCAAGGGGTTGCGGAAGCACTGAATCAGCAAGGGCTGGAAGTGCTATGTTTCTTGCGCCCAGGGCGCCCGTGGGAATTTCACTCTGAGAGTGATATGGCCCCTGAAGTGATCGTCAATGGCGTTAAGTATATTCACTCGCGGTGGCCTTATCGTGTGGTGCCTCAAGGGGCGCGTGCTAATTTTAATGCCAGTGTTGAGCGCTTTATTGAGCTTTTTCGGGTGTACCGTCCTTCTGTGGTGTTGGCCGCCTCTAACTGGATTGTTGCGCTACCTGCCTGGGTGGCAGCCAAACGGTTGGGTCTGCCATTTTGTAACGAAGTCCGAGGTTTTTGGGAGCTTTCCAAAGATGCCCGTGAGCCAGGGTATGCCTATACGGAAAGCTTTAAGGAAGAAGCTGGGCGAGATAGTTTTGTTGCGCGGAAGGCTAATCAAGTCTTTACGCTGAATGACCCGATGAAGGCTGAGCTGGTGAAGCGTGGTGTGCAGCCCGAGCGTATTAGCATTGTGCCAAATGGCATTCGCGAACTGCCTGATCTAAAGCCTACTGACCCGCGATTGCAGCAACGTTTGGGGATTCAGGCAGCCGACCATGTGATTGGCTATATCGGTAGCTTCAATGCTTATGAAGGGCTGGATGTACTTCTGCAAGCCTGTGAGATATTGGTCAAGAAAGGTGTCAGTCTTAAATTGCTGCTGGTGGGGGATGACCAGCCGCTAACCCATGTAATGAGTACCCATGAGCATGATGCTGACAGGCCTTGGTTAATTCAGGTAGGGCGTGTTCCCCATCAGCAGGTGGCTGATTATTATGCGCTGATTGATTGTGTTGCCATTCCCCGTAAGAACTATCCGGTATGCCGGTTGGTGCCGCCTATTAAAGCGGCGGAAGCGCTGGCCTACGGCAAGCGGTTGGTGATGTCGAAGCTTCCGGCATTGCAGAGTGCTTGCCCGGTGGTCAAAGGCGTTAGCTTTGCTGAAGCTGATAATGCTGAATTGCTAGCGGCAGCCTTGGAATGCTCACTGGAAGAGCCATCACCTGAGGTGCAGGAAAGGGCTTCCCTTCAAGTACTAAACCGCAATGTGTTGACGTTTAGCCGCTTGACTCAAGGAATGGCGGAGGCACTGGAAAACATTAGCCAGGAAAGCGTTCGTCAGAAACTTATAGAGCTTGATAAACCGGCTTTATGCAGTGTTCAGCAAAGTGCTGATGCCTTTGCTCAGGTCGATTACCCCACTGCCAGCCGTTGGTTCTATAAAGAAGGCCGCCTGACCGATACACTGAAAGCGTTGCAAAATCTGCAGGCGCGGGGTGTGAAGTTCGATAAACCCAAACGCGACTTTGAAGCTTTTGTGGCGGGCTTGGCGCGCTTGAAAGGGGGCGTAATGTTGCCTCCTCGCCAGCCCAATGCTGGGCTGATGAGCCGCCGTCAGCGTGTCTTATATTGCTTGCATCAGTCGGTTCCCCATGCCACTAACGGCTATTCGACCCGCTCGCACGGTATTGCGGTGGGCTTGCAAGAGTCTGGCTGGAACGTGCGTGCGACGACGCGTCCTGGCTTTCCGTGGGATAGCGGCGCTAAAGGATTGCCGCGTGGTTACTATGAAGCCACTGTTGATGGCGTGGCCTATGGGGCGTGCGCCGGCTGGAATATTGCCAAAACGCCGCTGGATTTCTACCTAGCCGAAGCTGCTGATCACTACCTGCGTGAAGCGCAAACCAGTGGTGCGGAAATCATCGTAGCAGCCTCTAACCATATTACTGCACTGCCTGCCTTAATGGCGGCGCGCCGCCTGGGCTTGCCGTTTGTGTACGAAGTGCGCGGCTTGTGGGAAGTTACACAAGCATCGACCCAGCCTGAATGGGCTGGCTCTGAGCGTTACCAACTCATGCGCGAACTGGAGCAGCAGGCTGCGCTTGAAGCGGATCTTGTCATTACTCTGACCGAAGAGCTGGCTGACGAACTAGCCAGTTGGGGTGTCGCTCGTGAGCGCATTACGGTTGTGCCTAACGCGGTGAATGCTGAACGCTTTACCCCCAGGCCCGCCGATATTGATGTGGCGCGCCAATTAGCGCTACCTGAGGGCGTACCGGTTATCGGTTATGCGGGCAGTGCTGTCGCCTATGAGGGGCTGGAACTGCTGCTGGAAGCGTTAGCCAAACTGAAGGCTCGGGGGCAGGCGTTTGTCTTTGTGCTGGTAGGCGATGGCAAGGTAATTGATACCGTTAAAGCCACCGCCAAAACGTTAGGCATTGAACAGAACTGCCGCTTTACTGGTCGGGTAGCGTTTGAACAGGTGCCCGGTTATTTATCGTGTATGGATATTATGCCGATACCGCGGCTTTCCTCAGCCGTTACTGAAATGGTATCGGCACTCAAACCACTTGAAGCTATGGCGATGGGTAAGGCGGTAGTGCTTTCCGATGTGTCGCCCCATCAGGTAATGGCAGGCTCAGGTGGCGAACGTGCGCGGTTGTTTGAAAAAGACAACGCGGCGGCATTAAGTGATGCCATAGAAGCGCTAATCAATAATCCCGCAGAGCGTGAACGTTTGGGCAAGGCGGCTCGAGCCTGGATTGACCGCGAGCGGACTTGGAATCACGTGACTAGTATTTATGCGCGTAGCTTGCAGCAGTTGCGTGAGTCGCTGGCTTCATACCAGCAGGCGCAAGAGCCCGAAGCTAAAACCCTTGCTCAACTTACCTTGGGGTTGATAGGCGATACCTTTACTACTGACACGCTAGCAAGTGCTGTTAATGTCGTGCCGCTTTCGCCGGATAACTGGCGAGAGCAGATTGCAGAACAACCGATCGATGCGCTGTTTGTGGAATCCGCTTGGAAGGGCAATGACTGGCAGTGGTTCCGCCAAGTAGGGCATTACAGCGACCATGAGTTTGCCGCGCTCGATGCCTTATTGGCGCATTGTCGCCGCAAGGGGATCCCGTCTCTGTTCTGGAACAAGGAAGACCCAGTCCACTTTAACCGCTTCCGCTCGACCGCCGCTAAGTGTGACCATGTATTCACGACGGATAGTCGTCGAATAGTGCCTTACCTGTCCACGCCCGGGGTGCTCTCTCAAACCGCAAGCAGCGCGCCGTTCTACGCCTCACCGAAGATCCATAACCTGCTGCCGTCTAGCCGTGAATGGCAGCCAACGGCCGCTTATGGCGGTACCTATTATGGTAAGCGCTACCCCGAGCGCACCGAATACATGGACAAGATCATGAGTGCCGCGGCTCCCTTGGGCCTAACGCTTTATGATCGTCAGCATGATGACCCCGCATCGCCCTACAAATACCCCGGCGGCTTGGGTAGCTATGTGGCAGGTAGCCTCAGCTATGAAGAGATGATCCAGGCCTACAAGGCTCATCCGGTGCAAATTAACGTCAACTCGGTGCTGGACTCCCCAACGATGTTTTCGCGTCGTGTTGTGGAAACCGCGGCCTGCGGCTCGCCGATGATTTCTGGCCCAGCCCTTGGTATGAACCGTTATTTGGAAGGAGCGGGCCATGTGGTTCGCACCGAAAGCGATGCTGCCCAGGCGCTTGAAAACCTAATGCATTTCCCGGCGTACCGCTGGCGCGTGGCGTTACAAGGCGCACGCGCAGTTATGCGTGCCCATACCACCGAGCTTCGTCTGACCCAAATGCTGCGCACTGCCGGTATGGTTATCCAAGCCCCTGAACCACCGGCGTACTCTATTTATACGTTTGAAATGACTCCTGCTAGCGCGCAGCGTGTACTAGCGCAAACGGTTCGCCCGGCATGTATTGTGAGTCACGAATGGCAGGCAGGTACCCGTGCCCAGCTCGAAGCAGAGGGTATTCGTTGTGCAACGCCAGATGGCGAACGTGCGGCGGCGGGAACGCTTTGGTTATTAGCTAATCCGCGTGCCTTGGAAGGGTTGGAAGCGGAAGACCTTGAAGACTTGATCTGGCCAACCTTTTACGCCCCCCATAAGCGCATTGCTTTCAACCGGCATGCAGTGCTTGAAGAGGGCGACTGGCCGGGCGTGGCGGTGGAAAACCCTTCTATCGATACGACATTGCAGCTACTGCGCCCAGATACGGAAATGGCGCTTTCCCAGCTTCAGAAATGGGTGTCGCGTAAGCCGACCTTGACGCTTCGCAAACCCCCTCAGGTGCATGCCCAGGCTCCCAATGTACCGCCCAAGAAAACCGTTGTGATCGCAGGGCATGATCTCAAGTTTATTAAACCGTTTTATCCCTACTTCACGAAAGCAGGGATGCGCCTATTGCTAGATTTCTGGACCGGTCATAACCAGCATAACGAAACGGCTAGTAAGCGCTTGGTGCGCCAAGCCGATACTGTGTTCTGTGAGTGGACCCTGGGTAACGCTATTTGGTATGCCAAGCACAAAGCTGAAGGGCAAAAACTGATAGGGCGGCTACATCTGCAGGAAATCGATAACGTTCTGTTCCCCAAGATTCCTTTTGAGGCTTTTGATTCGGTGATGTTTGTGGGGCCACACATCCTGCGGCAGGCGATTGCCAAGAACCCTGCACTTAAGCGAAATGGTATTGTAGTTTATAACGGCGTAGACGTTGAAGGCCTGCAATCAGTCCCACGCAAGGTCACTAATGGGAAAGTACTTGGCTTTGTGGGAATAGTACCGCAGCGTAAACGCTTTGATCTTGCGCTGGATATTCTCCGTGAACTTCGTAAAGAAGATGTGGGTTATACGTTACGGATTAAAGGTAAGCGTCCAGAGGAGTATCCCTGGATGGCTAAACGCCCCGAGGAAATGGCTTGGTACGAAGTACAATATCGCCGTTTAGAAGAAGATCCTTTGCTGAAGGGGGCAGTGATCTTCGACCCCCATGGAAACGATATGCCTGAATGGTACGCTGGTATAAATTTTGCGCTTTCCACCAGCGACTTTGAAAGCTTTCATTTTACAATTGCCGATGGTGCCGCTGCAGGTTGTACGCCGATCATTCTACCGTGGGATGGTGCGGATGAGATTTACCCGAAAGAGTGGGTTTATGCGGATACCAAAGCAGCAGTTGAGGGCATAAAGTCTGGATGTGGTGATCAAGAAAGTATTAAAGGTGTAGCCAGGGAGATGTTTAATATTGATATGATTGCTAAAAATTTCACAAGGTTGTAGTTGTTTTTGTTTTATTTAAAGATGTTTTTATGAGTTAAGGGGGCGGCTTGGGTGAGCTATAATATTGAAAGTTACCGTTATGCAGGTATGTATGATATTGATAGTTTGGAAGTTTCTGAAGATGGGCTGTATCAGATAGATTTTGATAAGTATTCTATTGATATTTTTTGTGAAAAATTTTCGTTAATTGAAAAGTCAGACAAGGTCCTTTTTTTCTTTTCTGGGGCCGTGCCTGAAAGAGAAAATAAAGTGGCGCCCTTTTTTTCAGGGCGTTCAATTTCTAAACAATTCAATATGCCTGTTGTTTGTATATCGGATCCAGCATTTAATATCTGTGAAAGTTTGACGCTTGCGTGGTATTCAGGAGGTGATAAGCTGCCGAAATTGCAGGAGAATATTTGTAGTTTGATTCGAAGAATTTCAGAATTATATAATATCGAACCAGTTTTGATAGGTGGCTCCGGTGGTGGATTTGCAGCGCTTTTACAGAGTGGCAAGCTAAGCCAGCTTGATATAATTAATTCTTGTGTTATATGGAACCCTCAAACTGATATTGTAAAATATTCTTACAGATTTGTGAGAGCGTATTATGATGAGCTTTTTTTGAGTGATCAAGATTCTATTTATGGCTACTTTTCACCACCAAAGAATAGTGCTGATATCTCTGATCGATTAAGTAAACGTGGGATAATTAATTCCCTCCTTTTATTTGATTATCGTAAGAGTAGGGTTTTGTATTTGCAAAATAAAAAAGATCATCATTATGAAGTTCATGCTCGACCATTTATTGATAAGTTAGAGCTGAAGAGTACAAGCTCAAAAGGAAGGGTTTTTTCGAAAGGTAATATTTCATTAGTTCTTGGGGACTGGGGTGAAGGGCACTCTCCTCCTCCAGGCGCTACTATAGCTAACAGTATAAAAAATATGTGTGGCTTTGGGAGAAGGGAGGTTGAAGAAGAAGTTGATCTTTTTGGTGGTTATGAAAATATAATAAAAGCCCATCTTGGAAGCGATGGTTTTATTAAGTTCACTGTATGTACTTACGGAAAGCCGCCCGCTAGCTTAGATGGAGCGAGTTATGCTTTTTACTCATACGTTGACGGAGTGCTGAAGAAAAAAAGATTTTATAAGAAAGGTAATAATCAGTCCATAGAAGCACCTAAAGACGATTTTTCATCTAAATTAGTAATGGGTGTTTTTTGTAGAAATTCTCCTGGTGCAGAAGTTGCTAGGACTAAAGTTGAGGTGGGAAAAGCGCTTGGGACTATTTATAAAGGCCATGTCTATGTACTGGTGAATAGGGCTTTTCGCAGAAGTAGTATTTCAGTTTTAGTAGATGGTTTTAATGAGATTTTGCTTGAAAAGGTGGCAAGCAGTGAGGCTAGCGATGCTTTTCCTGTAAAGGACGGTAGCGTCTATAAATCTATAGCTCCTGTTGTTCCTAATGAGAAAATAGAGTTGTTTGTGAAGTATAAAGGAGCTCAGAAAATGGTAGTTCCTTGGTCGTACTTGAAGTACGATCTAAGCAAACTTGTTACAGTAAGTGACAGTGATTTTAGGCAGAGGTTTACATTTAATTCAGGTAGGCATGCTAGCCCAGAAGTGGCGCTTATAATAGCAAAAAATAATCTCTCAAACGATGCTTGCAATGATTTTATCAAAATAAATTCAGGCGTTGTTTTTATCTATAAGTCCATTGAGACTCTTTCTCGTCAAGGCAGGGGAGATTTAAGTAGCCTGTATTTTCAGCTATTGGATATTTGTCACAATTTGCCAGAGGCAGATGGAGCTAGAAAAGATCCAGTACATCTTGTCTACTCCTTAAAAACAGCTTTTTTTCATTTTTTGATTACGGAGATGGAATGGGAAAAGGCAGTTTTAGTCGCCAGTGAAATGCTGATGTTATATAGGAGTAGCAAGTTCAAAAACTACCATTCTGTCAATCTCTTTAAAGTTTTTGGTCTTGCTTGGCTGTTAACACGTGTGCTTGGCGAATTTGATAATGAATTTTTTGAGTCAGCTGAAAATGTTGTTTGTAAAGCATTGAGGAGCATAGAGTTAAATGAAAAAGGATGGCTTTATTCTGAAGCGGATGGTTTAGTTAGTTCGTTAAAGGAAATGAGACTAATGAGGTCTGGTGTTGAGTCCTTCTCAGAAACATCGCTAAAGAGGCTTGTTGAACAACTTTCTAGAGTGCGTGGGAATGCAATAGAAGAAACTTCTAATGAGATATTTAAAGCCTTTGAAATAGTGTGATTTTGTAGTTTATATAAGTGGTTTTGGTTTGTTGGCTGTTAATGATAATTTTATTTTGGATTTCAACTTTTTAAGTGTTCAGCCCTAATGTGAAAACTAATGGTGATTTATGATTTTTTTAGACTGCACGCTCCGCGACGGCGGCTACTATAATGCCTGGGACTTCTCCCATGTATTAATTCACGATTATCTTAACGCTATGCAAGCTTCAGGTGTGGATATTGTAGAGCTGGGGCTTCGATCACTAAAAAACCAGAGTTTCCAAGGCCCTTGCGCGTTTACTACTGATGAATTTATTCGGGGGTTAACTATCCCCAGTGAATTAACCGTAGGTGTGATGATCAATGGCAGCGAACTGGTGGGGGAAGTGCCTCTGGTAGAAGCGCTAGAACTGCTTTTCCCTAATGATGCAGGCAATTCACCCGTAGAACTAGTGCGAATCGCTTGCCATGTTCAAGAGTTCGTGGCGGCACTGCCTGCAGTCACTTGGCTGAAAGAACGAGGCTTTAAAGTCGGCTTTAATTTAATGCAGGTGGCTGATCGTACTGAAGAAGAAATTAAGTCACTTGCTCGTATTGCGAAAGCCTACCCGCTGGATGCACTTTATTTTGCCGATAGCATGGGCAGCATGAATCCAGATCAAGCCGCGCAGATCATTCAGTGGTTTCGCAGTGAGTGGAAGGGGGCGATGGGTATACATACCCACGACAATCTTGGTCTGGCGCTCTCTAATACACTGCGCGCTCTGGATGAGGGCGTGACATGGGTAGACTCTACTGTCACAGGTATGGGCCGCGGGCCTGGCAATGCTCGCACTGAAGAGTTGGCTATTGAACTTGCCGAGCGGCGCGGTAAACCAGCCAATATGGTGCCGCTGATGGCTCTATTGCGGAAACACTTTAAGCCCATGCAGGCTCAATACGGCTGGGGTACTAACCCCTATTATTATTTGGCGGGCAAGTACGGCATTCATCCTACTTACATCCAAGAGATGCTTAGCGACTCCCGTTATGATGAAGAGGATGTGCTGGCCGTTATTGAGCACCTGCGGGTAGAGGGTGGAACCAAGTTCAGTTTCAACACGCTGGATGCAGCTCGTCACTTTTATCGTGGCGAAGCGCAAGGCACGTGGTCACCAAAGGAAATGTTCAAAGGCCGCAAAGTACTGCTATTGGGCACTGGTCCGGGAGTTGCTCGCCACCGCGACGCACTGGAGCGCTATATCCGTATTCATAAGCCGCTGGTGCTAGCGCTTAATACCCAGAGTGCCATCGAAGCCAAGTTGATTGACTTGCGTGTAGCCTGTCACCCAGTGCGATTGTTAGCGGATTGTGATGAGCATACTAAACTACCGCAGCCGCTGATTACCCCGTACTCCATGTTACCAGCGGACGTGCAAAATTCACTGGCTAATAAAGAAGTGTTAGATTTTGGCCTTAATGTTCAAGCGGGTTCTTTCGAATTTGCGGAGACACACTGCATGGCTCCAACATCCCTTGTTATGGCATATGCTTTCGCGATTGCCGCGAGTGGCGAGTGCAGTACGCTTTATCTAGCCGGATTTGACGGCTATCCCGGAGAGGACCCGCGTAATATTGAAATGAACCGCGTAGTCACGCAGTTCAAAGATGCAAATGGTATTTTACCTCTTATTGCCATTACACCATCGCGTTATGATGTTGTTAAACAAAGTGTTTACGGGATGGTCCCATGAAGGAAAAAGTAACCTGTTTTTTACCTTGCCGTGCTGGTAGTCAGCGAGTGGTAAGGAAAAATATCAAGCCCTTTGCTGGTTATGAGCATGGCCTGATTCAAATCAAGCTCCGCCAGCTGCTTGCAACGGAAAGGGTCGACGAAGTCGTCTTGACCACAAACGATGCTGATATTCTGGCCTATGCAGAATCACTGGATAGCCCTCGTCTGCGCTTACATCACCGTATTGAGGAGTTATCGTCAAGCGCTACAAGTACGGATCAATTGGTTGCTCATGCGCTCGAGCTTATTCCGGAGGGGCACATTCTTTGGACTCATGTGACTTCACCTTTCGTTACCTCGCAGCACTACGATCAAATGATTCACACCTATTTTGATCAGCGCAAAAAAGGCTACGACTCACTTATGAGCACTACTTCTATTCATGGGTTCCTTTGGCAGGATGAGCGTCCGATGAACTACGACCGCTCTATCGAGAAATGGCCACGGACACAGACGCTTAAACCTGTGCATGAAGTGAACAGTGGTGCTTTTTTGGCATCGGCGGCTCTTTACCGCGAACTTGATGACCGCATCGGGAAGCACCCTTATCTCTATGAAATGGATAAATTCATTAGCTTTGATATTGATTGGCCTGAAGATTTTGTAATCGCCGAGTGTTTGGTGGAGAAAGGGCTGGTGGGGTTATGAGCCAAACGTTACATGTGTCGGATTACGCCACCCTTGTCTTTGACTGTGACGGTGTGGTGCTGGATTCCAACAAGATCAAGACAGATGCTTTTTATCAAGCCAGCTTGCCATATGGTCAGGCTGCGGCGGAGGCCATGGTGGAGTATCATGTTGCTAATGGCGGGGTATCACGCTATAAGAAATTTGCCTATTTTCTAAAGCAAATTGCTCCTGCACAAGCTACATCGTTACTGGATCTAGACCTAGAGGCGATGCTGCAAGCTTACGCCAGCCATGTGCGGGAAGGGTTGCTGAATTGTGAAATAGCGCCCGGCCTGGAATCGCTTCGCAAAAAGACCCCGGGTGCTCGCTGGTTGATCGTTTCCGGTGGTGATCAGACCGAACTGAGGGACGTGTTTGCTCAGCGAGGTATTGCTGAGTGGTTTGATGGCAATATCTTCGGTAGCCCAGATACCAAAGACGAAATTCTTGCCCGTGAGTTGGCCTCCGGCAATATTCAGCACCCCGCGCTGTTTCTTGGTGATAGTAAGTATGACTACCAAGCAGCAAGTACTGCGGGGTTAGACTTCGTATTTTTAAGCAATTGGAGTGAAGTCGATCAATGGAATGAATGGGTTTTAGCTAACCGATTGGTGCAAATGAGTAGTGTACAGTCATTACTTGATAGTTATAGCTGTTAGAGAAAACTTAGAGAAACGATTAAAGGGGCTTGGTTATTTTTAGATATGCCCCGTCCTGCCTCCTCCCTTTTGTTGGGTTTTTTTATGTCATTTTTTTGATGACCGTACTGTCAGGACTTTCTTTAATTTTATGAGAAAATCTGTTGTTATTAATTATTATACATATGATTGTGCTTATAAATCTAGCAGATACCAAGAGGTGATTAGGGATCTTCTAATGTTTATTTGGACATAAATATTGTGGTTAGTATTATTTTGAATGAGATCTACGTCTAAGAGTGCGGGTTAATGCTAGGGTGGTGCTTAGTAGGTTTTATTTTGAAGTTGCGGTTTTTTAAATTATTGTGTCGGTAAGTGTGATCTCAACTAAAAATGTTTGAAGTGAGTGATTGGTTTTTCTTAAAATTGATGTGTTGGATGCTGTTAAATATAAGTAAGGCTGGGTCTGTAGGTGCTTTTTAAAAAATAAGCTTAAGGCAGTTGGCAGAGCTAGCTTAATAGACTTGCTGTTGATAAATTTAGCAGGCAAGGCTGTAGATAGGCTCCCATGGCTAAAAAGGAAACACCATCGGGGTAATCACTAAGACTGCGGCAGAGTAAGTAATACTGACAGGTAAACCAATCTTGAAGAAATCAGTAGCCTTATAGCGCCCCGGTGAATACACCATCAAGTGGGTTTGATAGCCAAAGGGAATTAAAAAGCAGGCGCTGGCACCGTAGGCAACCGCCATCACAAATGGTAAGGGGTCGGCACCAAAGGCTTGGGCGGTGCTCCAGGCAATAGGGAAGGCTAGGGCGGCAGCGGCGTTATTGGTGACGGTTTCGGTTAGCAGTAGGGTTAGTAGGTAGCAGCCAATAAAGGCAGCGTAAATGCCGTAACCGCTAAACATCCACTGCATTCCCCCTGCCAGAACGGCGGCAGCTCCTGAGTTTTCTAGCGCTTGGGCTATCCCTAAGGCAGAACCAATGATCAGCCAAAGTTCAAACGGAAAGCGGCGGCGTAATTCCGCCAAGCTAATTACTTTTAGTAGCAATAAGCCGCCCAGCAACAGTAGCAAGCCATGAAACAGCGGCAGCAGGTTGGCCGTCGCCAGTGCGATAACCGCTGCAAACCCACCTAGCGTCATGATGCTCTCTTTTCGCGTGAGCTGTGGGCGAGTGAAACTGCCGCTAAGTAGATGAAAGTTGCGGTCTATGTTGCGGTGTTGGCGAAAGTCAGCGCTCACAGCCAGGAGCAAGCAGTCGCCCACTCGCAGGGGGATTTTACCAAGCTGCCCCTCTAAGCGTTTTCCGCCCCGGCGTATGCCGACAACTCCGGCGCTAAACATACTTCGGAAATCAACGTCTTGCAGTGTTTTGCTGGAGAGTTCTGATTCGTGTGAAATAACCACTTCTACCAAATTAGTGGCGAGTAGGTTATTGACTTGATGGCCAAATAGATTGAGCCCGGGAAAGCGCTGTAGCGCCTGAACTTTGCTTACTTCTCCAGTAAACACGAGTGTATCCGCCGCTTGAAGGCGCTCATCTGGCGCAACGGGGCTGATTAGGCGGCCTTGGCGTTCAATTTCTAATAGATACAATCCGTTTAGGCTTCTTAAGCCGTTTTCTTCAATACTCTTGCCAATCATCGGTGAATCGGCTTCTACATCGGCTGCGAGAAAGTAAGAGAGCTTTTCGTCGGTGTCTTCCAGGCGATGGTGAGGTAAGGCATTCGCCCGCCATAGCAGTATGCATAGCGTAATTAATGCAACAGGTACCCCCACTAAGCTGAATTGAAACATGCCTAGTTCATTACCGCTGGCGCTGAGGTTAAATGAGTTCACCACTAAATTGGTGGATGTGCCTACCAGCGTAGTGATGCCTCCTAAAATTGAGGCGTAGGAGAGTGGAATTAATAGCCGTGAAGGTGCAATACGTTGCTGGCGTGAGATAGCCCCTAAAAAGGCCGCTACGACCGCGGTGTTGTTCAAAAATGCAGAAAGCACCGCGGTGCTGCCCATCAGCCGGGCTGTGGCTAAGCGGGGATGGCCTTTAAGTAAGTGACAGGAAAGCCAGTCCAGTAGCGGCGAGCGCTCTAAGGCAAGCGATACCAACAGCAGTAAGAGTAGTGTGGCTAAGGCGGGGTTGGTGTACTGCATGAGCAACGTGCTGGTATCAACAAACCCACAAAGCATAAACAGTCCCGCAAGCGTGACGAAGGCAATCGCAGGCTTCACTTTTCCACTGATTAACACCATCAGCAATACAGCAATTGATAACAAAACGGCCCATGGGGTCATGTTAATCCTTACAAAACATACTTCACGTTAGAAATTTGCTGGATTCTACGCGGGCTTTTATGATGGCGTCTAATAATTGCCAACGATGGCGTTATGTACTGTAGGTAAATTGATTTTTAATCAAAGGTTTGTGATTAATATTGGCCATTAAACATTTATCGCCTGAATTGCTAAATGAACGCCGTAAACAGGCGGTTAAGCTTCGTTTAGACGGCCATACCGTTGCGGTCGCCAGCCAGCAAACAGGGCTTTCCGCGCCAACCGTTTCGGCGGCTTGGAAGGCTTTCCGTGAAGGTGGGTGGGCGGCGGTACCCGTCAAGCCTCGTGGGCGTTTAAAAGGTCAAGCTAACGTTCTTGGGGCAGATGTTCAGGCGCTTTTGTGGCAGGCACTTTACCAAGAACCACAAAATAGTTTATTGCCCCCTTTATTGCACGCAGTGCCCGGCTGGGGAAGTGCCGACTTAGCCGAGTGGCTGAGTACGCACCACGGCGTTGTGCTATCTCAGCGGGCGATTGAACATTGGTGGGAAGCGCAAGGATTAAAGCATAAGCCTTGGAAACTTACGTGCTTAACAAATAGCCGCTTAGCAACACAGCGTTCCCAAGAAGGGCGTTGGTTTCGCAGCGCGGTGGCTCCCGTTTTTACCAAGTTGAAAGATGCGGACCAACGTTGGCAAGGTGGTGTGCGGCGAGTGGCTCATTCATCTGGTGGCGTATATCAGATTTATTTGCATGGCCCCAGGGGGCGGTTATTAATGCGTTGCTTTAAAAAGCCGCCTGAAGCGCAAGACTACCTCGCGGTATTTGATGCATTAAATTCATCCGGTGCTGCTGCGCTGGTCTTTCATGGGGCTCTGTTTTCAGCAAGCCCGGAAGTGACTGACTGGTTAGCGCGGCAGCCTGCGTTTTGGCTAGTGCCAGTGCCTGCTGATTTTACGCTTCCCATATAGGGCTGTATTAATCGGGCTGTGTTAATCGGGCTGCGTTGGTTGGGTAAATTGCTGAAGTTAAAGGTTTTTAGTCAGCGTCTCGAGTGACCACTTGAGAACAATTTTTTCATATAACATTGGGATAGATGATGACATCACTCACCCATTTACAGCGACTGGAAGCAGAAAGCATCCAGATCATGCGCGAAGTGGTCGCCGAGGCTGAAAATCCAGTCATGCTGTATTCCGTCGGTAAAGATTCTGCGGTGATGCTGCACTTGGCTCGTAAAGCGTTTGCGCCTGGGCCACCGCCGTTCCCACTCTTACATGTGGACACGCGTTGGAAGTTTCGGGCGATGTATGAATTTCGCGATAAAATGGCCGAAGAGACCGGCATGGATCTTCTGGTGCATATCAATCCGGAAGGGATAGAGAAAGACATCAACCCGTTTACCCACGGCTCGGCGATTCACACTGATGTGATGAAAACCGAAGGCTTGAAGCAGGCGCTTGATAAGTATGGGTTCGATGCGGCCTTTGGTGGTGCTCGTCGTGATGAAGAGAAGTCTCGTGCCAAAGAGCGGGTGTTCTCTTTCCGTACTGCTCAGCACCGTTGGGACCCGAAAAATCAGCGTCCTGAGCTGTGGAAGCTATACAACACGCGTAAGAACCCTAAAGAGTCTATTCGTGTGTTCCCCATCTCTAATTGGACCGAGCTGGATATCTGGCAGTATATCCATCTGCAGAATATTCCCATTGTGCCGCTTTACTACTCGGCAGAGCGCCCGGTGGTTGAGCGCGATGGCGCCTTGATCATGGTCGACGATGAGCGCATGCCGCTGGAGCCGGGCGAAGTGCCGATGATGCGTAAGGTTCGTTTCCGTACGCTTGGCTGCTACCCCCTAACAGGGGCGGTGGAGTCTGAAGCCGATACGCTTCCGGCCATCATTCAAGAAATGCTGTTGACCAAGACGTCAGAACGCCAGGGGCGTGTGATTGATCACGATAGCGCTGCTTCCATGGAGAAGAAAAAGCAAGAGGGTTACTTCTAATGTCGCACTCATCTGAACTCATTGCCGAAGACATCGAAGGTTACCTGAAGGCCCACGAGCATAAAGGCCTGCTGCGTTTTATTACCTGTGGCAGCGTTGATGACGGTAAAAGCACCCTGATTGGCCGCTTGCTGTTTGAATCTAAACTGCTCTTTGAAGATCAGTTGGCTGCTATTGAAGCTGATTCGAAGAAGTTCGGTACGCAAGGCGGCGATATGGATTTCGCTCTGCTGGTTGATGGCTTGGCAGCAGAGCGCGAGCAAGGCATCACTATCGATGTCGCGTATCGCTTTTTTTCCACCGAAAAGCGCAAGTTTATCGTTGCTGATACGCCTGGGCACGAGCAGTACACCCGTAACATGGTGACCGGTGCTTCCACGGCCGACGCTGCTATTTTGATGGTTGATGCACGCCACGGAATTTTGACGCAGACGCGCCGCCACAGCTTTTTAATGTCTTTGATGGGCATGCGGCATGTCGTCGTTGCCATCAATAAAATGGACTTGGTGGATTACTCTAAAACGCGTTTCGACCAAATCGTTGAAGAGTATCGTACGTTTGCCAAACAGCTCGGTTTGGAAAACATTACGTTTATCCCTATGTCGGCGTTGAAAGGCGATAACGTTATTGAGCCAAGCCCGCACATGCCTTGGTATCACGGCACTACGCTGATGGGCTATTTGGAAACCGTAGAGCTAGATGCCGAGCATTTGCAGCGCGCTCCCTTCCGGATGCCTGTGCAGTGGGTGAACCGTCCTAACCTGGATTTCCGTGGTTTTTCTGGAATGGTAGCCAGCGGTGTTGTTCGCCCTGGTGACCAGATTCGTGTTCAGCCTTCTGGTAAAACGAGCGCGGTGTCACGCATTTATACCTTTGATGGTGACTTGGACGAAGCGGTGGCAGGCCAATCGGTAACACTGCTGCTGGAAGATGAAATTGATATCTCTCGGGGCGACGTCATCTCCGGGGTAGAGCAGCCCGCTCATACGGCTGATCAGTTCGAAACAACGTTGGTGTGGATGCATGAGGCACCGCTACTGCCGGGTCGCCCCTACCTAATGAAGCTAGGCACCCAGCTGGTGTCAGCGACCGTTACCAATATTAAATATCAGGTTAACGTTAATACGCTGGAGCATACGGCTGGCAAGCAGCTTGATTTAAATGGCATTGGTGTCTGCACGATTAGCCTCAACCGTGCGGTTGCTTTTGATGCATATCAAGATAATCACGATACCGGTGGCTTCATCCTGATTGACCGTATGACGAACAATACGGTGGGTGCAGGTATGCTGCATTTTGCCCTTCGACGTAGCCAGAATATTCATATGCAACATGTGGATATTGATAAACAGGCACGTGCGTTGGCGAAGAGCCAAAAGCCGGCGGTTCTATGGTTTACAGGCCTTTCGGGTGCTGGCAAATCGACGATTGCTAATCTAGTCGAGAAGAAGTTATTTACCCAGGGCCAGCATACCTACTTACTGGACGGCGATAACGTGCGTCATGGTTTAAACCGTGACTTAGGCTTTACCGATGCTGATCGCGTTGAAAACGTGCGTCGCGTAGCGGAAACCGCCAAGTTGATGGTTGATGCTGGGTTGATCGTTATGTCTGCGTTTATTTCACCTTTCCGCAGCGAGCGTCAATTAGCACGTGATTTACTGGAAGCAGGTGAGTTCATCGAGATTTTTGTAGATGCGCCGCTTGATGTAGTGGAGGCTCGGGATCCTAAAGGGCTTTATAAAAAGGCTCGTCGTGGTGAGCTGAAAAACTTCACCGGCATTGATTCAACGTATGAAGCACCTGAGTCGCCAGATATTCATCTGAAAACCTCAGAGATGAGCGCTGAGGAAGCGGCCGATAGTGTGATTAAGGCACTGCGTGAGCTTGGTTTGATTAGCTGATCTCCACTTAGTGTAGGCTAAACGCGTAATGTAAATACTGATAAGCCATCAAGCAGCTAACCGCTGTTTGGTGGCTTAATCATAAGGAAATGACAAAATGATTGATCAAGCGTTATTAGATTCTGTGGAGCGTATTGCTCGTGAAGCGGGCGATGCCATTATGGCCGTTTACGCACGCGAATTTAGTGTGGAAGAGAAAGCCGACAAAAGCCCGTTAACTGAAGCGGATCAAGCTGCCCATCATGTGATTATGCGCGGCCTGCAGGGGCTTTCAGTGCAGTTGCCAATACTCTCTGAAGAGGATGCAGAAGGCTTTGCCGGGGTAGATAGTAATGGCCGCTATTGGTTGGTAGATCCGCTTGATGGCACTAAAGAGTTTATCAAGCGTAACGGCGAGTTTACCGTCAATATTGCGCTGATTGAAAACGGCAAGCCAGTGCTGGGTGTGGTTACCGCTCCGGCGCTAGAAACCGCTTATGTCGCTGCTGAAGGTTTAGGTGCCTTTAAGGTTGAAGCTGACGGCCAGCGTCATGCCATTAAGATTGCGGGCCAACCGGGCGCTGCTTCTGCCTGGCGTGTTGTGGGCAGCCGCTCGCACCCCAGCCCGGACTTGGCAGCCTGGCTTGAAAAGCTAGGCAAGCACGAGATGTTGCCCATGGGTAGCTCACTTAAGCTCTGTTTGATTGCAGAAGGGAAGGCTGATGCCTACCCCCGTTTAGGCCCTACTTGCCTTTGGGACACCGGCGCTGCCCATGCGGTTGTGCTTCAAGCGGGTGGCCGTGTTGAAACGTTAGAAGGCGAGCCGCTTAGCTACGCCAACCCAAGTGAAAAACTAAATCCGTTTTTTGTTGTCTGGGGACAGGCGTGAGATGAAAAGCGTGCTTTGAAGAACAGGTTCTGAAGGGCACGTATTATTAAAAGGCATGTGTTGAAGGGCATGCTTTGAAGGCTGAACCAAGGGGAGTGTATGATGCTCCCCTTTAAGAGCCCGTTCATGGGATACTTTAGATGATCGGTCTTTTAGCTGGCCATGAGCGATCTCTTGTGGCCGGGCTTGTGTCACTGTTTTTATGGCTGGTTTTTTGTGACTGGTCTTTTTGACTGGTTTGTGTGGCGAGTGTTTGTAACTTGTAAATAGTCCTCTGCAAATGGCCTTTTGTTAACCGTTCTTTGCAAGTGGTTCGTTGCAAGTGGTTCTTTGCAAATGGTTCTTTGCAAATGGTTCTTTGCACATGGCTCTTTGCATACGAGTGAAAGCCATCGTCGTTATAAGTCGTTATTAAAGGATTGAGTATGTGCGGAATCGTCGGCGCCGTTGGCGCAATGGAATGTCCCCCTTTCTTGCTTTCTGGCCTGAAGGTTCTTGAGTATCGCGGCTATGATTCTGCAGGGCTTGCGGTGCTAAATACGTCTGGTGAGCTGGTACGTGCCCGCGCAAAAGGCCGCGTAGCGGAACTGGAAGCCCGTGTTGCGGAGAAGGGGGTGGCCGGAAATGTGGGTATTGCTCACACCCGTTGGGCAACTCACGGTGTTCCTGCTGAACGTAACGCTCATCCGCATATTTCCAGTGGGTTGGCGGTGGTGCATAACGGCATCATTGAGAACTACGAGGCTCTGCGTGAAAAGCTTCAGGGGTTAGGGTATGAATTCACTTCAGATACCGACACTGAAACCATTGCGCACTTAATTCAAGCCTGCTTTAAAGGCGAAATTGGCGAACCAGCGGAAAATCTTTTTTCTGCGGTGCGTTGTGCCGTGGCGCATTTGCAGGGCGCTTTTGCTTTGGCAGTGGTCAGTGAAGAAGAGCCGGATTGCTTGGTTGTGGCTCGTGAAGGCTCGCCGCTGATGTTAGGTATTGCTGATGATGGGCATTATGCCGCTTCTGATGCCTCGGCACTGTTGTCTGTTACCCAGAAAATGATGTACCTGGAAAATGGTGATGTGGCGCGTTTGACACGTGACTCGGTCACGCTGGTCGATGCACTTGGTCAGCCCGCTCAGCGGGAAGTGGTTGTCTCTAGCCTTTCTGCGAATGCAGTTGAGCTAGGTGAGTTTAATCACTACATGCAAAAAGAGATTTTTGAGCAGCCGCAGGCGTTGGGCAACACACTGGAAATGCTGAGCGGTGCAGGCCAACTGCAGCCGGGTATTTTTGGTGCAGAAGCGCAAGCAGTTTTTGAGCAGGTAGATTCCGTACTGATCTTAGCGTGTGGTACGTCTAGCTATGCGGGTATGACGGCTAAGTACTGGATTGAACAGGTGGCCGGTATTCCGTGCAATGTCGAAATTGCCAGTGAATACCGTTATCGCCAAAGCGTAGCTAATCCTAACCAGCTAGTGGTGGTTATTTCTCAGTCGGGTGAAACCGCTGATACCCTCGCCGCATTACAACACGCTAAATCAATGGGCCACACCCACACGCTGGCGATTTGCAACGTACCTGAATCTGCCATTGTGCGTGAAACGCTGCTGCGTTTTATTACCCGCGCAGGCCCGGAAATTGGTGTTGCCTCAACTAAAGCCTTTACCACTCAGTTGAGCGCACTGTTTTTGTTGACGCTTTTGTTAGCCAAAGCGAATCAGCGGCTAGATGAAGCAGATGAAAAAGCCTATCTGGATGAGCTGCGCCACTTGCCGATTGCAGTTGAAAAAGTGCTGGCGCTAGAGCCAAGCATCAAGGCGTGGTCGAAGCATTTTGCTAATAAGCAGCACGCGCTGTTTTTAGGCCGTGGCCGCCACTTCCCGATTGCCTTGGAAGGAGCGCTGAAGCTAAAAGAAATCTCTTATATTCATGCAGAAGCATACCCTGCTGGAGAGTTGAAACACGGCCCACTGGCATTAGTTGATGAAAATATGCCCGTGGTGGTAGTGGCGCCTAATGATGAGCTGCTTGAAAAACTAAAAGCCAATATGCAGGAAGTGAGCGCCCGTGGCGGCCAGCTTTATGTGTTTGCTGATGGTGGTAGCGCTGTTAAGCCAAGTGAAGGCGTTAATGTATTGGTGATGCCGGAGCACTACGGCCTGCTTTCGCCCGTGTTGCACGTGGTTGCTCTTCAGCTGTTGTCTTACCACGTTGCTCTTGTGAAAGGTACCGACGTTGACAAGCCCCGTAACTTGGCGAAAAGCGTCACTGTGGAATAAAGCCAGGGGCGGCTTCGCCGCCTTCGCGGGTGCCTCATTCGCTCGTTCCTCGCGAGATTCGTTACACCGCGCTACAAACGTATTGAATGCACAGGTTTTGTAGCGCGGCGTAAGCGTCAGCGCACCCGCGGGGGTGCTCACCATTCACTTTTCATTATTCACCACTCACTATTCAGGTTTTGACATGCGTAAATATTTTGGCACCGATGGTGTGCGTGGCCGTGTTGGCGAATTTCCTATGACTCCAGACTTCGCAATGAAGCTGGGGTGGGCCGCTGGCAAAGTGCTGGGGGCGGAAGGTATTAAAGAGGTATTGATTGGCAAGGATACCCGAGCCAGTGGCTATATGTTGGAGTCTGCGTTGGAAGCAGGCTTTTCAGCGGCGGGTGTTAATGTGGCTCTGGTCGGGCCACTGCCTACGCCGGGTGTCGCGTACCTTACTTCTACTTTCCGCGCAGATGCCGGGGTGGTCATCAGCGCTTCGCATAACCCGTTTGACGACAACGGTATCAAAATATTTGGGCAGGGGGGCTATAAGCTAACCGACGCTCAAGAGCAGGAAATTGAAAATAAGCTCCATATTGCTCTGGAAGGCGGTATGGAGTGCGTAAGTTCACAGGCACTAGGTAAAGCGCGCCGTGTAGACGATGCCGCTGGTCGTTATATTGAATACTGTAAAGCCGTACTGCCCAGCACATTAAGCTTGAGCGGGCTAAAAATTGTAGTGGATAGCGCGAATGGTGCTGGCTATAAAGTAGCGCCTGCGGTTTACAAAGAGTTAGGTGCTGAGGTTGTTAGTATTCATGACCAGCCTAACGGTGTGAACATTAATGCAGACTGTGGCGCGACTTCGATGCGCAGCCTGTGCGCGGCAGTGCTAGAGCAAGAAGCCGACCTTGGTATCGCCTTGGATGGTGATGCCGATCGCCTGATGATGGTTGACCACACGGGAACTGTCGTTGATGGCGATGAGCTGCTGTTTTTGTTGGCTAAAGATGCCAAAGATGCCGGTTACACGGGTGGCGTTGTTGGCACTCAGATGAGCAACCTGGGGCTTGAGCAAGCATTGGCGGCGATTGAGGTTCCCTTTGTGCGTGCGAAAGTAGGTGACCGCTATGTAATGGAGCAGCTAAAAAATACAGGTTGGCGCTTAGGCGGGGAAGGTTCTGGGCATCTGTTAAGCTTAGATCATGCCTCTACTGGTGACGCGGTGATTGCATCTCTGCGTGTGCTTACTTCATTGCTGAACCAGGGCACCACGCTTTATAAGGCTAAGCAGGGGATGACAAAACTCCCGCAGACGTTAATTAACGTGCGTTTTGCTGCTAACGGAGGGCACGACCCTCTAAGCACACCCTTGGTGAAGCAGGTGGTGGCTGATGTCGAGGCCAGTTTAGGTAGCCAAGGACGCGTTTTGCTGCGCAAATCGGGCACTGAGCCATTAATCAGGGTGATGGTAGAGGCGGTTGATGCTGAGCAGGCTCAGTCAAGTGCCCAGCAGATAGCAGATAGCTTGGTTTAGGTAATGTGATTTAGTTAGCTACTTGTTATTGATAAGGATATATCTTTTGCCCCTGTCTTCGACACCTGATCCTAGCAGCCAGCCAGAGCAACAAAAGCTTTCTCAAGCTATTGATGGCATTGAGCAAAGCCCTTGGTTTGATGCTGACTGGTATATGGCCCACTATCCTGATGTGGCGGCTTCTGGCATGTCGGCTGCTCAGCATTATTTGCTGTTTGGTGAGCCTTGGGGAAGGCAGGCTGGGCCCTGTTTTGACTCGCAGTTTTATCTTAAAAACAATCAGGATGTTGCTAATGCGGGCGTTAGCCCCTTACTGCATTTTACTCATAATGGTGCAAAGGAGGGGCGTTGGCCGCCTGTCCAACTGCGCTCACAGCAACATGAAGAGCGGCTTTGGCAAGGGCTCGATAGTACGTCGCAGTTGATCAGTTTGAAGGACTTGCTTGCGCATCAAAACTCCTGGGAAGCCAGTTATGCAGCCTGGGCGTTGGGACGTTGGTATGCGTGGCAAGGCGAGTGGCAGCAGTGCGCTGACGTTTTGGCTAGCCGTCACTGGCTGGCGGATATAAAGCCCGCAACGGCAGCGCCTTTGTTACTGGAAATAGATGCCTTAACGAACACCGGTGAATTGGTGGCTGCTTGGCAACGTGCTCAACAGTTGGAGCAGGCGTTTCCCCGTTATCCAGATACCCAGTTGGCATTGGCGAACATACTCGCTGCCCAGGCCAATCTGTATATGTCTGACGAGCCGATAGCGTCCTCTTCTTCACAGGCGGCGGCGTTAAGCGAACAGCAGCGATTGCAGCACATTAACAACTTATACCGTGCTGCTAATCTTTGCCCGCTTATTTTTAAAGACCCCTGCCAGCCCCTCACAATGGATAATTTGACCGTTGATCACCAAGCAGTGGGGAACATTACTGCCACTGTTGCGTCGGAATTAGTCAGCATTATCATGCCGTTGTTTAATGCCCAGGAGCACCTAGCAACCGCTTTGCAAAGTTTAGCCGAGCAAAGTTATCGGCGGTTGGAGGTGATCGTGGTTGATGATGCTTCTACCGATGGCTCATTAGACGTTGCGATGGCTTTTAGCCAGCAGGATGAGCGCTTTACGGTGATCTCTCAGCCGCGTAATCAGGGGGCGTACGCAGCGCGAAATCGTGGATTAGCTGTCGCTAAAGGTGCGTTTATTACCGTACATGATAGCGATGACTGGTCTCACCCACAAAAATTGGCGCAGCAAGTTGCTGGTTTGCAAGGTCACCCCGAATGGAAAGCGTGTTTTAGTGATTGGGTGCGTTGCTCGACTAATATGCTGTTCAATCGTTGGCGCCTTGAGGCGCTGGATGGCTGGATTTATCGAAATACATCATCGTTTATGTTTCGGCGCGAGGTTGTTGATCAGTTAGGTTTTTGGGATGTTGTTAAAGTGGATGCGGATACTGAGTATTTTCAGCGTATTGTCGCGGCTTTTGGCAGTAAGGCTATAGGTACGGTTGGAAGGGGCACGCCGTTATCGTTTGGGCGTAGTCTACCGACATCGCTTAGCCAAGCGGGGCCTACGCATTTAGTTACCCAGTTTAACGGGGTACGTCATAGCTATCGTCAGGCGGCGGCTCAGTGGCATGCCAGGGCCAAGCAGCCCAGCGACCTTTATATGCCAGCTCACCCCGATGTCCGCCCCTTTGAAGCACCTGCCGCCAATCTGCCCAGTTAAACTGGCGACATTGCGATTTAACGCGTTTGTTATTAGGAAAATACCGTGAGCCAATATTCTCAATCGCCTACCAAAAATACTGCGCATGAGCTGGCTATTCAGCCTTCTATTAGCGCATTGGCTCAGGGTTCCATGTTTTGGCAACCTGAGTACCGTCAGACGTCGCCGTGGCTGGAACACTTGCCTTTTCTGTTTTGGTTGGTCGAGGCCTTAAAGCCAACTAGCTCGGTCGGTATTGAGGTTGACTTGGTATCGCATTTCGCTGTGTGTCAGGCTGTTTCCAGGCTTCGCTTAGGTGGCAATAGCTATGTCATTGGCGAGGCTAACGCTGAGCAGGTTCATGATTTAACTGAACAAACGGTAGATAAGTATGCCGGTATTAGCCAGTGGTTAAAGGCCAGCCCTCTACAGGCGGTACAGCAGTTTAATGAACACTCAATTGATCTGCTATTGCTCAATATTGCGCCGCAAGACGAAAGCATCGACGACCTAATTGACCGTTGGGTACCACGCCTTTCCAGTAAAGGCGTTATCTTAATGCCCGGCATCGCTCGACGCGAACCTGGTTGCCAGACCTTCCGTGCTTTTGAAGTGCTTGCTGCTCGTTATCCTCATTTAGCGTTTTATCATGGTGCTGGTTTGGGATTATTAGCGGTGGGCGATGATTTGCCACCGTTGGTGCATGACCTGTTAGGGGCGCTTGAGTCGGCGAGTGCTGCTCGGGAGGTGCAGGATGTATTTGGTCGCCTAGGATGCAGTTGCCTGGACAAAGTCACTATCCAGGAGCAACAGGCGCTGATACACCAGTTCGAGACGCGTTTAAAAGATAAAGCCGATGAGTTAACGACCGCTCAGAATCTCGCTGAAACGCTAAACCAGCAGCAAGCTCAATTTGCGCACGAGCATGAAGCGCGAATTACAAGCCTTACTGAGCAACTTCTAGGTAAAAAACAAGCGTTAGCAGAGAAACAGCACCAAGTCGTTCAATTAACTGATCGTCTACAGGCTCAAAAATATTCCTTGGAAGCCCGCTTTAATGAGTTGGCCGAGCTCACCCGTAAACAACAGGGCTGCGAGCGCGACTTGAGTGAGGCGCAGCATGCACTGCAGAGGCTTAACGATCAGCTCAACACTAATCAACGCCAGTATGAGCAAGAGCTGCAGACGCTTAACGATCAGTTGAAGGCTAATGAGCTTCAGCGTGAGCAACTGGCGCGTGAACTGAAGACAGCTGAGCAGGCAGCGGCTGAGAACTTCGATATACAGGCGCAGCAAACGGTTGAGATTGAGCGCCAGAACCGTGAGTTGGCTCAATTGGTAAACCTGCTGGAGGCGGGGCGTTTGCCATCTGAGGCATCGTCGCAACAAGGAACGTTGGCAGACAACAGTGTTGCTGCGAAGGGCGCTAAACTTTCAAGGTGGGCGATTAATCGCCAGGTTAAGCTTATTAGGAAAAGCCCGTGGTTCGATGCCAAGTGGTATTTGGCACACAATCCAGATGTTGCTCAAGATCGCAAAATGGCGAAAAACCCGGCTCGTCACTATTTGCTGTTGGGGGGATTTGAAGGGCGTAATCCAAGTCCAGCGTTTGATTCTGCATATTATCTTGAGCGTAACCCCGATGTGGCAGAAACTGGGATGAATCCACTAGTGCACTATCTTAAGTTTGGTGAAAAAGAGCAACGTAGTATCAAGAGGTTGTGATGAGAGACGTTAATCGTACGTTGCTAAAAAAGCACGAGCTAGGAAATGCTGCGTTTAATAACACCGAGGCTTTAGCTGCCGAGTTGTTGAAGGCTAAGTTATTCGACGCAGGGTGGTATGCGAGCCGCTACCCCGATACTCATTACAGTCAACTTTCTCCGCTAGAGCACTTTACACGTTATGGCTGGGCGTTGGGTCGTTGTCCTGGGCCTGGCTTTGATCCTAATGAGTACTGCCGCCGCTATCCCGATGTTATTGCATCGGGGCTAGATCCATTACTGCACTATCTTCGGCATGGCCAAGAGGAAGGGCGGCAGGCGTTAGTCCAAGACAGGTACGCTCGCCTTAAGCCATCCCTGGCAGTTGTAGTGCATGCATATCATCTTGATTTGGTGGCGTTGCTGGGGGAGCGGCTCGCTTTCTTTAGCGAGCCTTTTGATTTGTTTATTACAACACCCCATGCGCCAGATACGCCTGAGATTGTTGCTTTACAGCAGCGCTTTCCTGGCGCTGAGGTAGTGTGTTGCCCTAACCGTGGACGCGATATCGCGCCATTTCTCCAGCTGTTACCTAGTTTGCAACGCTATGATTGGTGCTTGAAGTTACATACCAAACAGGGCGTAACGGCTGTCGCGAAGCAGTGGCGTGACGCATTGCTGGAAAGTGTGCTGCCCGCCGCTGACGACTTGCGAAACTTGGTTGCTTATCTTCGTCGTGACTCGAGCTTACGGTTGGCTGGCCCGCGTCAGCTATTTATGAGCCAGCAGGCTATGCAGTTTGGTAATCGGCCTTGGTTAGAGAAATTGTGTCCTCAGCTGGGAGTTCCACTGCACGAAGATTGGGGCTTTTTTGCCGGTAGTATGTTTTGGTTCCGTCCGCAGGCATTGGCGGACGTCGCTTCGTTGGCAAACACGTTAACATTTGAGCCGGAGTCTGGGGCTCAGGATGGGCAGTTGGCCCATGCCTTGGAACGTTTAGTGGGGGGCGTTACTGTTCCCCAAGCTGAACGTGTTGTGCTGCTGGGACATGATGCTTCCGGCCGGTTTGACATGCAGCGCTGGCAGCAGGGAATGCCGTTAGAAACCACCATGCCTTCGCGGCTACTGGCAGCCGCTCCTGCTGCTGTGAAAGCATCTGAGACAGTATCTGAGACAGTATCTGAGACAGCACCTGCAACAGTATCTGCAACTCAGTCGTTGGCAGGTGACCTTAACCTAGGGGCAGGCACGGCTATTCGTGGTTGGCTAGCTGATCGCAACAGTAGTGAACCGCGTGCGGCAGTCATCCGCATTGATGGTCGCCATGAAATTGAGGTGTTAGCTAACCAATTTCGTATTGATCTGCTTGAAAATGGCCTGCATGAAGGGCGGCACTCCTTCGAGGCTTATCCGCCGGTTGAGCTGGTCGATGGTCAACGGCACTCCATTGAGCTGCTGGATGCATTGACTCGTCAGCCGGTGGCGAGTGGCGATGCTTGCTGGGCGTTTAAGCGCTCATTTAGTGATTTTGCGGGCTATCTCTCGCATGGGGTGGTTGACCCCTATTTACCACGCCCTTTTCGTGAAGCTGATAAACGCTGTTTAGCCACTATGGAAAATGTGGCAGATGCGTTGGTTCGTGAGGCGCAGTCACTCGAAACCCCACCGCTGGTGTCTATTGTGATGCCGTGTTTTAACCGACTCGATACTATTGAAGCGGCGGTAGACTCGGTGCGCGGTCAAGTGTATGCCAATTGGGAACTGCTGTTAGTGGATGATGGCAGTACCGACGGAACACGCGAGTGGTGCGATCAGCAAGCCGCTGAAGATACACGCATTCAGGTGATAGCGTTAGGCAACAATAGCGGAGTTTCTGTGGCTCGCAACCAAGGCTTGGCTGCGGCAAACGGAGACTATATTGCTTACTTAGATTCTGATAATGCCTGGGATCCTCGCTATTTGGCGGCGATGGTTGCCGCGTTTGGTCGCGAACCGACGGCGCAAGCGCTGTACTCCGGGTTGTATCATTACTCTGGAGATACCACCGAGCCGGCGGGGGTGCTGTTTGGGCCTTTGAATCGTGCTTTGTTGTTCAACAAAAACTATGTGGATCTTAATGCTTTTTGCCATACGCGTGCCGCTTATGAGCGCTGTGGCGGTTTTGATGAAACGCTACCAAGGTTTGTCGATTGGGACCTGATTCGCCGTTATAGCCAGCACTTGCGCCTCTGTTCGGTGCCTGTCGTTTTGACCCACTATTACTACGGCCGTGCCACCAACACGCTAACGTCGAACACCGCCTATATTGGCTATTTAGAGCAAGTGCGCGAGGCAACAGGGCACCAGTGGTCCTCGACTGCGTCAGCAGAGCTAAGTCGAGGGGTGTCAGTTATCATCCCTAGCTATGAGTCACTAGAAGACCTACGCGACTGCTTGGTGAGCCTGGAGGCATTGGCGCTTGGTGAAAAACTGGAGGTGATTGTTGTTGATAATGATTCGTCACCCCCAGTCAAAACCTTCCTGGAAGAGGCTCAGGCAGCAGGGCGGCTGAAGGCGATTTTTAATACCTGTAACTATGGTTTTACTCATGCAGTTAACTTGGGCATGGCTGCGGCTAACTCAGAGCATGATTTGATATTGCTTAACAATGACGCTCAAGTTGAGCCGGGGGCGCTGGAAACCATGCAACAGGCCGCCCGGCAGCTGCCTGAGTGTGGTTTGGTGGTGCCTCAGCAAATTCTGCCAGGTGGCACGCCAACCCTCACTACACATGTTCCATATGCCGATGCTGAACAGCCCTGCGATGTTAACTTGTCGTCTCATCATGGCAATATACTGACGCCACCCCTGTTGCATGATGGCCGAGTGGTAGAAATCACTTTTGCGCCGTTCTTTTGTGTTTATATTCCCCGAGAAACGTACGTGCGTGCTGGTCCGCTGGATGCGCAGTTTGGTCGACACTATCGCTCTGACCGTATCTATTGTGATGTGGTGCGGCATTTGCTTGGCTTACGTATTTATCACGTTAGTGATGCGTGCGTAGTACATAAGCTACAGAAATCTACACGCGTACTTTCAGGCCGCTCCAATAGCGAATTCGATTTAATGTTTAAAAAGAACCAGTGGGACGAATCCACGCGTCGCTCCTTAGGTTTCCGTAAAGCGGTTTGGGATAATTGAAGGCTAAGTGACTTAGCCGCTTGATATGGATGGTTTGATTGAGAATTTTCGAAAATGCTTGTGATGATTCTGAGCGTAAAAGCAAGCCTTTAAGCCTTCGACTAGCACGTTTTGTTAAGCGTCTATTAGGACAGAAAAATACTGCTTTCAGTGAGTTTGGAGTGCGGTGGCATCTGGATTTTCCTGACCCTAAGCGCCCTGTTTGGTTTCTTCCTGGTGGGCGTGTTGTTCAGGGCTGGATAGTGTTGCCTGAGAATTTAGCCGAGACGCTTTCTGACGTGCGTATTGTTGCTCAGTGGCAGCCTGAATTTGAATTATGTCACCCGTTGGACATTGATCGTCCGGATGTTGTTGAGAAAATTGTCTCTGCGCCTATGGAGGAGGCAGCGCAGCGCGTAGGCGGCTTTCGTTTCACTGTCCCCCCTATGCTAGCCAGCTTTCGTTTAATGTTAGTGCTTGAAGGCGAGTCCTGGCTGTTGAGGGAAATACGCTTAGATATCGGCAATGATGATTGTGACCAACAGCTGAAAGTTCTGGAAGGAAAGCAGGGCTGGCTGTTTTTGGATAACGACACGAATGGTAGCGTCGACCAGTTTATGGGGCGCATGCGTCTTACCAAGTCAGGTTTAGAAGGGTGGGATGATTATCTGCATCAGCTTGAAAATGTCGCTGACGGTCTTCCTTGGGCGTTGTTGGTGGCGCCTTCTAAAGAGAGCGTGATGGGCGCGAATTATCATCCTCGGCAAGAGGGCGCTTCAGGCCCTATGCACCAACTGCTGACTCTTGATGTCTCCAAAGACGTTGTTTATCCGGTCGATGAGTTAAAGGCGTTGGGTGATAGGGCTTTTATACCAACCGATACTCACTGGACCAATGAAGGGGCTTTGGCTGCGACGCTAGCGTTAGTGGCTAAGCTAGGGGTCGATGAAAACGCCTGCCGTGAGCTTTTTAAAAACGACCGTTATAAAAGCAAAACCATGTCTGGCGATCTTGGCAATAAGCTAACCCCCAATAAGACGTCTAGCGTTGATGTGCTGGTTTCCTTTGGCTACTCTCGCTACAAGACCTACGACAACGGCTTGCCCAACTTTGGCCGATTGCTGGTGGTTGAGTATCCCGAGGCCCTGATGGCAGGCACGTGTTTGATTTTCGGTTCTTCCTCTAGTTACTCCATGTTTAACTATTTATGCCGTGTGTTTCAGCGCATTGTGTTTGTGCACAGCGCGGGTAATGTGGATCCAGACCTAGTAAAAGCGGTTGCTCCAGCGTATTTAGCAACCCAGACGAATGCTCGTTTTGTGGTGCAGATTCCAACGGTTGCCCATAGTTTGGATAAGGTGATTCATCAAAAGTGTGCACAGCTGGATGAGAAGGCGTTTGAAGGCGTTCGTGAAAAGCGTATCATCGCATCAGATGAATACCTTCAAACCTTGGGGCTGCTGCGTTGGGAACAGATTGCCAGTAGCCATCTTGTGTAAGTGTTGCCTTGGTAACGGAATGGGTTAAGGATGGCGATGAGGCAGCATATTGTCGGTTTAAAAGAAATGATGGCTGCCATTGGGAGGCACAGCGCTGTTCCTCCTTTCTGGCGGCGTCATCCCACTATTCGTGTGGCAGCTGCACCTGCTTTTAAAAGCGAAGCAGCAGCAAAGGTCAATACGCCCGTAAAGGCAAGTACCTACTGTGTTAGTGATGGAGAAAAACCTCTTCCCGGCTGGAATATGCTGGAGCTAGATGGGCTAGGCTCAGATGCCCACGGCGCGGCCACGATTCTTTTTTATACTCGTAAAGGCATTATCGAAACATCGGTATCGCTGCGCCCTGGTAAGACCACTAAGCGAATTCTTTGGGTGCCGCTTGGGGTTAAAAAAATTGCGTTTTCGTTTCTAGCCAGTGAAGCTGCGTTGGCAAACCTAACGGCAGAGTGGGTGTGGTTAACACCCTGGTTCGCCCGGAGCCGTTTGGCGCGACGCTTGATCAATAACCACGCTAGTTTCAAAGGCATGAGAACGCGCGACGTTGTGCGGCACTTTCACATTGAGTCTGTGGCTCAAGGGTGCAATTGGCGTCGAATTGCCTTGGCGGAATATAACCAAACCCACGCAAAGCAACATGTGTCTGAAGATTATGCGCGTTGGGTAAGTACCACCGAGAAAGAGGCTGTGGAAGACCCACAAGCGCTTATTGCGAGCTTGAAAACAGCGCCGCTGTTCTCGATTATCATGCCTGTTACGCTGAGTGATTTAGAGCACGGCGAAGCGCCTTTTATTGCCACCATTAACTCTTTAAAAGCACAAAGTTACTTTTTTTGGGAAGTCTTTATTGTGCTTTCCGCTGAGATTACCGATGCGCAGCGAAAAGCATTAGAGCGTTATATTCCGACCACTAGCCGTATCAACTTGATCCATAGTTATCATCGCACCTTGGCAAAGTTAGACCATCAGGGGTTTATTCAAACCCAGGGCGATGGGGTCATGCGGATTAGCTGTGGCGATCAGTTAGCGAAGGAAGCGTTGTGCCAACTGGCAAAAGCCTGGAATGATCATTCTGAAGCACAGCTGTTTTATAGTGATGAAGATGTACTAGGAGCAAATGGCAAGCGTTGCAAGCCAAATTTCAAGCCTGGCTGGAATCCAGATTTGTTGCTTTCGACCAACTACATTGGTCGAGTAGCGCTATATAAACGGCGGTTGCTATGGCAGTTGGAGTCTGAGCAAACGGATCTACTCTCTCACTTAACCAGCCGAGCTGCGGTTGATTATGCGCTGGCGCTCACTTTTATGATGTGGAAAGTGACTCACGGCAATGAAAAGTCGGTGTGCCACTTGCCTGCCATGCTGTATCACCGTAGTGAAGACTTTCCTCATCCGCTTCACCAGCAAGATGCTATTTCGTTGGTCAGCAGCGTATTGAAGCAGCACGTGGTTAGTGCAAAAGCGGTAGTACATCCGGGTTTGTTGGAAGGCTCAGTGCGAATTGAGTGGCCAATTCCTAATCCCGCGCCGTTAGTGAGCTTATTAGTGCCTACTCGCAATGGCGTTGATATTTTGCGACCGTGTGTGGATGCCATTTTAGAGCGCACTGCCTACTCCCATTTTGAGCTGTTGATTCTGGACAACCAGAGTGACTGCCCTGAAACCATTGCTTACATGGAAGCGGTGGCCAAGCGCGATCCGCGTGTTCGAGTATTGCATTGGGATCATCCGTTTAACTACTCTGCGATTAATAATTTTGGCGCGGCACACTCCCATGGCAGCATCATTGGTTTGATTAATAATGATGTGGAGCCGGTAAATGAGCATTGGTTGACCGAGATGGTAAGTCAGGCCTGCCGCTCTGAAATTGGCTGTGTCGGGGCCAAGCTCTACTACCCAAACGGTATGCTGCAGCATGGTGGGGTAATACTTGGTTTGGGAGACGTAGCAGGTCATGCGCATCGCTTCTTCCCACGTGAAAGTGATGGTTACGCGGGGCGTTTGAAGTTGGTTCAGAACTTATCTGCGGTGACCGCTGCTTGCTTGCTGCTGCGCAAGAATGTGTTCAATAACGTAGGCGGCTTAAATGAAAAGAAACTCAGCGTTGCTTATAACGATGTTGATTTGTGCTTAAAGGTTAGGCAAGCAGGCTACCGTAACTTATGGTCGCCGTTTGCTGAACTTTACCACCATGAGTCTATCTCTCGCGGTGCCGACGATACACCGACTAAACGCGCCCGCTGGCTGAGTGAAGTTGCTTATATGCGCCGTACCTGGGGAAAGCACCTAGACAGCGATCCCGCTTACAATCCCAATTTAACGCTTGTGCATGAAGATTTTTCGCTCAAGTGAGGGGGGAGAGTGAGGCGTTGCCACACGCATTGGGTCGTGCTTAGCGATGGAGGCCTGCCCACTGAAGATATCTACTTTTTCGAGTCTGCAGCTCCTGTAATACGAAACCAAGGGGGAGCGGCTGAGCGTGTTGTCGCTTCGCGCTCTTTCGGTGCAGCGTGGCGTCATGGCCGCTCTTTTTTACACCACTATGCTGGTGCAAACGTGTTGCTGTGCCGCTCGCTGCCGTTGAGCTGGCTGCGCTGGCTTGAGCGGCATCGCCAAGCATTTGGCTATATTGGTTATCTAATTGACGATGATATTGAGGCGGCCGCCAACGACCCCACACTGCCGCCAGCTTACCGAAAGCGCATGGCGCGCGTTGCTAAGCTTCAGCCCCGCTTAGTGGCATTGAGCAACGAAGTCATTGCTTGCAGCGCGGTGTTGGCTGAGCGTTTTCGTCCTCTTCACCGCTGCGTGTCCGTATTAACGCCACCTCTTATCGCTACGCTGCCCGTAAAGACCCACTTTGAGTCATCTCCCTCATCCTCAGCACCGTGGCGAATTGGTTTTCACGGTACTCGAGCGCACCTGAATGACTTAATGCACATTGCACCTGCATTGCAGGCTATTCAGCAAACTCGCAACGACACACAGCTTGAGCTGATGCTGGGTAAGCATGCTCCAAAAGCCTTGGTAGAATTACCTAATGTTTTGGCACCAGACCCACTGCCTTGGCACGCTTTTCGCAATTATCAGGCTAAGTGCCAGTTGCACATTGGTTTGGCGCCGTTGTTAAACACACCCTTTAATCAGGGCAAGTCATTTATTAAGTTTCTCGATATTGCTGCCATGGGCGGAGTGGGTATCTATTCAAACCGCTACCCTTATACCGAGGTGGTTAGGCATGAAGTTAATGGGCTGTTGGTAGAAGATTCACCGCAGGCATGGCAGGCTGCCATCGAGCAGTTACTTAATGATCCAGTCGCGACGGTTACAATGGCGCAGCAGGCCTCAAAAGATGCCAGTGACATCGGTGATCCGCAGCGTGCACTAAGGTTTTGGCAGGTGCGTGCGGACCAGCCAAATATTAATCAGGGAGCAAATAGGATGGATGCCAACGTTAAGGCGTTTTTTGATGAAACCCCGGATGCCAACATTGCCAAAGAGCGGGTGGCATTCGGAACCTCAGGTCACCGAGGACGTGCCACCGATCGCACCTTTAACGCTGCGCACATTTTTGCGATTACTCAAGCGGTGGTGGATTACCGCTCTGAGGCAGGCTATCAAGGCCCTATGTTCCTTGGTTACGACACTCATGCACTTTCAAAGCCTGCATGGGAGTGTGCGTTGCGTGTGTTGGCCGCCAATAAGGTATCTGTATTCATTGAAAAAGATAATGGTATTACGGCCACGCCATTGGTCAGTCGAGCAATTTTGCAGCATAACCAACTCAGCCACCAGGTAGCATCAGACACTGCGTTAGCCGATGGCTTGATTATTACTCCTTCCCATAATCCACCTGAAGATGGCGGTATAAAGTACAACCCGTCGCATGGCGGGCCAGCGGATACCGAAGCAACGAAATGGATTGAACTGCGTGCTAATGCCTATTTGCTACGTCAGTTATGTGATATTTCGCTGGTGCCCTTAGAGCAGGCGCTGGCGCATGCACAAGCGTATGATTTTACTGCTCACTATGTAGCTCAGTTGGGCGACGTAGTGGACATGGCTGCTATCCAAAAAGCTAATCTCACTCTTGGCGTTGACCCCATGGGTGGAACAGCGCTGCCAGTATGGCAGGCAGTGGCTGAACACTATGGCTTGAACCTTGAGGTGGTCAATACATCAACAGATGCTAGTTTCGATTTTATGCCGTTGGATCATGACGGCAAGATTCGTATGGACTGCTCTAGCCCTGATGCCATGGCTAATCTGTTAAAGATTAAGGATCGCTTTGATCTCGCTTTTGGCAACGATCCTGACGCTGATCGCCACGGCATTGTGGATGCCAATGGCTTAATGAATCCAAACCACTTTTTAGCGGTATGCGTGGATTATTTGATTGGCCATCGTTCTGAATGGGCGGAAACGCTCAATATCGGTAAGACGCTGGTGTCTTCTTCAATGATTGATAGGGTTGTGGCTGCCCATCAGCGTGAACTTTATGAAGTGCCGGTGGGTTTTAAGTGGTTTGTTGAAGGGCTGCACGATGGCTGGCTCGCCTTCGGTGGTGAAGAGAGTGCTGGCGCGAGCTTGTTAACGCGCAATGGGAAGGCTTGGTCTACTGATAAAGACGGCATTGCGCTTTGCTTGTTAGCGGCTGAAATCACTGCGGTCACCGGGAAAACGCCCAGCGAGTACTACCGTGCATTAACCGAACGCTTCGGCGAGCCATTCTACAAGCGCGTTGACACTGCCTGTACAGCTGCAGAAAAAGCCGCTTTTAAGAAGCTTACTGCGGACAGTGTTACGGAAACCACGTTAGCCGGTGATCCGATCACCGCGGTATTGGTTAATGCCCCCGGCAACGGCGCAGCTATTGGTGGTTTGAAGGTGGTGACTGACAACGGCTGGTTTGCTGCCCGCCCCAGTGGTACTGAATCACTCTATAAAGTATACGCTGAAAGCTTCAAAGGCCCGCAGCATTTAGACGAGTTAATTGAAAGCGCTTCTGCGCTGCTATCTAGCGTACTAAAAGAGTAAGTGTGGCTTTCGCTGATTACTAGCGAGAGTTGTTAAATATTTAATTTATCGGTTTTGCAGTGCGAGGTAAGCCCACAACGCACCCGCAATAGAAAGGACGTTAATGATGACCCAAGTGCGTAAAGCGATTATTCCGGTAGCCGGTTTTGGCACACGCCTGTTACCCATTAGCAAAGCGATTCCCAAGGAAATGGTGCCCGTTGTGGATCGTCCGCTCATTCAACACGTGGTGGAAGAAGCGCTGGCGGCGGGTGTTAATGAAATCATTCTGGTAACTCGAGCTGGAAAGTCTGCGATTGAAGACCATTTCGATGCTCACTTTGAACTTGAGCACTCATTGGCCAGTAAGGGCAAAGATGCATTATTGGAAACACTGTCTGCTATTTCTCCTAAAAAGCTCAAAGTGACCAGCGTTCGCCAACCAAACGCAAAAGGCTTGGGCCATGCGATTTTTTGTGCCGCGCATCTGTTAGACAAAGACGAGCCGTTTGCCGTCATCCTTCCTGATGTGCTGGTGAAGCCACAAGTTGGCAGTGCGGCTTGTGATCTGGGCAGCATGGTAGAGCGTTGGGCTACAAATAACGCTTCGCAAATCATGGTGGAAGCGGTGCCTAAGGAAGACGTTTACCGTTACGGCATTGTGGACTGTGATGAGCCCGCTGCCGGTGAGAGCGCCAATATGCGCGGTGTGGTAGAGAAACCCGCGCCCGAAGATGCGCCTTCACGCCTTTCGGTTATTGGCCGCTATGTGCTGCCATATCGCATCATGGAGCTGCTACGTGACCAGCCACCTGGTGCGGGTAATGAAATTCAGCTGACGGATGCTATCGACCGTTTGATGCAGGAAGGCAAAACCGTGCAGGCGTTCCGTATGCATGGCCGCACCTTCGACTGTGGTCACATTGAAGGTTGGCTAAAAGCTAACACGACGCTCGCCCGGGAAGCAGGTTACGACGTGTAAAGTTAGAAAGAACCGTATCAGTAAATAAAGCCGCTCAGTTCATACTGCAGCGGTTTTTTTTTGCCGTTAACACCAGACGCTGCACCGTTTTCTCGCGTATTGTTCACTCGTCGCGGGTGCCTCATTCGCTCGTTCCTCGCGAGATTCGTTACACCGCGCTACGGTAAGTGCTGTAGTGATTTAGTGGTTTTGTAGCGCGGTGTAAGCGTCAGCGCACCCGCGGGGGAGTATAGAACGTTGCATCCGTGGCTACGACGCGGGTGCCTCATTCGCTCGTTCCTCGCGAGATTCGTTACACCGCGCTACGGTAGGTGCCGCAGGCTGATTTAGCGGTTTTGTAGCGCGGTGTAAGCGTCAGCGCACCCGCGGTGGAGTATAGAACGTTGCATCTGTAGCTACGACGCGGGTGCCTCATTCGCTCGTTCCTCGCGAGATTCGTTACACCGCGCTACGGTAAGTGCCGTAGGCTGATTTAGTGGTTTTGTAGCGCGGTGTAAGCGTCAGCGCACCCGCGGGGGAGTATAGAACGTTGCATCCGTAGCTACGACGCGGGTGCCTTATTCGCTCGTTCCTCGCGAGATTCGTTACGCCGCGCTACGGTAGGTGCCGTAGGCTGATTTAGTGGTTTTGTAGCGCGGTGTAAGCGTCAGCGCACCCGCGGGGGAGTATGGAACGTTGCATCCGTTGCCACGACGCGGGTGCCTCATTCGCTCGTTCCTCACGAGATTCGTTACACCGCGCTACGGTAATTGCCGTAGGCTGATTTAGCGGGTTTTGTAGCGCGGTGTAAGCGTTAGCGCACCCGCGGGGGAGTATGGAACATTGCATCCGTAGCTACGACGCGGGTGCCTCATTCGCTCGTTCCTCGCGAGATTCGTTACACCGCGCTACGGTAAGTGCCGTAGGCTGATTTAGCGGGTTTTGTAGCGCGGTGTAAGCGCCAGCGCACCCGCGGGGGAGTATGGAACGTTGCATCCGTTGCCACGACGCGGGTGCCTCATTCGCTCGTTCCTCGCGAGATTCGTTACATCGCGCTACGGTAATTGCCGTAGGCTGATTTAGTGGTTTTGTAGCGCGGTGTAAGCGTCAGCGCACCCGCGGGGGAGTGTGGAACATTGCATCCGTAGCTACGGGGTGCCTCATTCGCTCGTTCCTCGCGAGATTCGTTACGCCGCGCTACGGTAGGTGCCGTAGACTGATTTAGCGGTTTTTGTAGCGCGGTGTAAGCGTCAGCGCACCCGCGGGGCAGTATAGAGTGTTGCATCCGTAGCTACGACGCGGGTGCCTCATTCGCTCGTTCCTCGCGAGATTCGTTACACCGCGCTACGGTAAGTGCTGTAGGCTGATTTAGTGGTTTTGTAGCGCGGTGTAAGCGTCAGCGCACCCGCGGGGGAATTTGGGGTTCGAAAAGCACCTTGGCTAAAAAATAACATCGACCACAATCATATCGGTGTAGGTTCCTGCGGGTGGTGTGTTTTGTCCCGGTAGAATGTCGCCTCGGTAAGTGAAGCCCTGGCTTGTTATGCCACTGGGCGTGCCGGGGTTGGTGTCGGCAGACGAGGAGGGGCGTCGCTCGCTGCCGGTATTGCCCCAGCGATCGTTACCGGCAGTGCCTTTGTAAAGTTGGTATTCCAGGTAGTGACCATTGTTCTCCATGCGGCGGATGTTGGCGGCAGGATGCTGACCATCACTCAATCCTACTGAGTAGTCGCTGCCTTTTGTGCAGGTAATATCGATGGTTTGCGTTACTGGGTCGAACCCGGCGATCAGTGGGGAGCTTCCAAAGTTCAGGTCGGGCGCTTGAATGGCGCAATCAGGGGTGACGGTTAGATTTAAATTAATCGTACTGGTACCTGAGCCAGTGCGAAAGTTTAGACATACAAGTGCCCCTAGATTACAGATGCGCCAGTTCCAGTTGACAGACAACGTATCCGTGTACGTCCCGGCGGCTATATTAGGCGTAGGTTGGGTGCGAAACTCCATGGGGATATTGGCGCTTTGGCCGCCAAGCAGGCCGAGCAGGTCGATAAGCACAGGGTTGAAATAGTTGTAGGTGGTGTTGAGAAAGATCTCTTCATTCTCTGAGGCCAGCGCGAAGATGCGAAAAGGAACGGTATCACCACTAGCGGCATTGACCAGCTCTCCTTGATTAGCGCTAGTGACCGTTGCGCGAATCCATTGGTTAGACACAACTGCGAGCCCTAACACAGATCCCTGGCAAACCGCACCGGCATTGGGTTGGGCGGAGGTGTCGTGTGGAGTATTTGCAATGGCAAAGGAGCTGATGTTGCCAAAGTTAGCGCTGGTGCTTGGGCTTATTGTGCATGCCCAAGCCGTCGGCGTAACCCATAGTAAAGCCAGTAATGTAGCTCCGGCCAGCCAGCGGTGATAGCAGCGAGCAGTGGAGAGTGGCATTGGTTGGCGCTCCTCTAAATACAGGGGTGAGACCCTAGCTGCTGGATATCATCGATATGGGTATCAATAGATAGGCTAAGCGCGCACGCGCTACCATTGGGCATTGTCACGTGTAGTTGGTTGTCACTCTGCAGGCCTTCGAGATACGTCAGTCCGTCCCAGCCCACCAGCGCGGTTGCACCGCTGTCAGTGATAACGCGAGAGCCTAATGGCAGTGGCTTGCCTTGTTTGTCTAGAATGGCCAGAGTGGCGGCAATAACCCGTTCAACTGGGAAGCGTAACAGGTAGCCGCTACCCGGGCTTACCGCTACGCGCTGCTCAACGGTTGGGACATTGAGGTTGGCGGAAAGAACCAGTGGGTCGATCTCGTATTTACCCGCGTAATAGGCACGGGCCCAGGGAACGAGCAAGTGGCCGCTGCCACGGGTATGGCCAACGAATTGATTTTCGTAGCGAACTGGCACGCCTGCCTGACCATCGGTACTGACGACGACAAATCCATCGCGCACGTAATTGGTCGCGAACCATTGGTTGTCCATGTGTACCAGCGATCCTCTAGCATCGACATAGCGTGTGTCATTGCCGCCGGTGCCGAAAATGCCACCGCGCAATTCAGTGGAAGCTCCCCGCCAAGCCACTTCAGCCTGACGGTAGCTGCTTTCGGTGTCGCGGTGTTCATAGGCGAGGTTCCAGCCCCAGCCACCTTGTATCGGTGGAGAGTGGGCATATTGGACTCTGCTGGCCATTTCTCCGTTATTGTCGCGGCGTACGCTAGTGCTTAATGTGCCGGGATGACTGCTTAGCGGCACCGTTATCTGAGCTAGGGTGTTCCAGCCGCCACCTATCTCACGGTTGGCAGTGAGCGAGAGGTGCGTGCGATTCCATAGAGGGCGGTTGTAAGACAGGTTAAACAGCCGAGTACGGCCGTCGTCGCCGGTCTTAATATCAAAGTAACCGCCAGCAAGTGACCCATGTGAGCCAAGGCTAAACCCTCCGGTGAACTGGGTAACTTTCCGCTGCGTATTTTCACGTGTCGCGTTGTGAATGTGGCGAGATAGATCAGTGAAATCAGCTTGTTCTAGTTGATGGCGCAGGGCGATGTTAAAGCGGCGACTCCGATAGCGGTATCCCGTTGTGTAGGCGTCACCGGTGACGCCTTCGCTGCGGCTTTGGCGGTAGGCTGTCTCTAATGTACCTAGCTGCCATAAGTCAAACGTGCCGCCAGCGCCTGCCGTGGTTAAATCGTCGCTGGCTTCGGTTTGTAATTCCAGGGTGAATTGATTGTTGATGCCGCGCCGATAGCTACCGGTGGCGGCCATTCCGCTATAGGCAAAATCACGCTGGCCGAAGTGGCGGCGCGGGGCACCTGCACTGAAACTGAAGGTGCTTAAACCAGGTTGTAGCAGTTCGCTGGAAACGTAAAACGGCAGGCGAGTGGAAACTCTGCGACCCAGGCTATCGGTGGTCACAATGGTGGCTTCGCCAGCACCAGTGACCATGGGCATATTGGTGACCGTGAAAGGGCCCGGTGCTAGCTCCATTGAGGATTGTTGCGCGCCATCAATGAACAGATCGAGGGTGGTGGGAAGCGCGACTTCGCCGCTGAATTCCGGTAGCGGGTGGGTGATGATATCGGGACGAAGGGCAAAGTTTCGAGAAATCTGGATGCCGCCAAGGCGCACTGCATTAGTCCAACCCAGTGGCCTTGTGATGATGTCTCCTGCACTGTACTGAATCATCCGCTGTTGATCTGCATACTCCCAGCGGGTGTCGAAACGCCGGTAGCCGTTGTCTTGGCCACTCTCTCCTGTCACTACCTCACGGTAAATACCTGAGGTGCTGAGTGTTCCCGCTGCACCAAACAGTCGCGCTTCGTGCCCTAAGCTGGCAAGTGTCGCGCCACCCTGAGTGTCACTGATATAAGCGTCGTAGTTAAGCAGTGCGCCAGGACTGGTGTTGAGTGCGAATGCTTCGTTTTGGGATAAATTAGTGTGCAACTGATGAGGTAGCCAATGGGGAGGGACTTCCAGGTAGAGCCGTTGGCTGGGACTATGATAGTGCGCCTCTAAACCATTTAATTGGCTGATATTAATAATGTTATCTGACTGGTGCAGGTGTTCATTAGGAAAGCCTAGTTGTTGGAGTGCCTCACGCTTGATGAACAGTTCGCCATTCTGTTGAGTAACGTGCTCGATACGCTGGGTAGAGCGTTGATTGACGATGACCTCTAGATAGAGTTCTGAAATTGCCTGAAGATCACCCGCGCGTGGCGGTGGCGGTAATGCCTGACCGATGGCAGGAAAAGGCTCTGCCGCTAAGAGCAAAGCGCAGCTGCTTAGCATTAGCCATGTCGGGAGATGCCAATGGATCCGCGGGAGCATGTTGGCGCCTACTCAGCCGCAATGCGATGGCTGACTCCCGAAATATGAGCACGCAGCTCGCCAGTAGGCCTTATGTGTTGTGGTAGTGGCCAGCGTCGTGCCTGCCTGGGCAACACATAGCCAAGCAGCCCGTTGGTGACTTCGTTACGTTGTCCTGGTTGTGCAAAGATAACTTGGCTTAGGCGCACATGATGCTGACCCATGTTGCGTATTTCTAGTTGCGATTGCCCTTCATTTGTTACCAGTCTCCAGGTTAGGCCAGGGTAAGGTATGTTACTGGAGGCGATACGTTCAGGGGGCAGTGCTCCTTCACCATAAACAAACAACGGTAGTGAGTAGCGCATTTGTAATTGCACCGCGGCACGAGGCAAATTTTGTCCTCTATCACTGGGTGCCAAGGTTGGAATTTCATCAACAATAACGCGATACGCTTGTTCTTGGCCGGAAGGTACTGGAGCTTGGCGAATCAGACGTACTAGCTGGCGCTCACCAGGAGCAATCGCCATCATGGGGGGGCTGCCGACAACGCCTTGTTGGGGGCGGTAGTGATTTTCTCCTCCTACCTGAGACCAAGCAAAAATCCGCACCTGCATGTTGACCGTTTCGCTACCTCGGTTTTCTAACCAAAGTGCACTCGCCTGTTGATGGCTTTCGATCATCGGGTAAATGGGCCAAATCAGCAGAGAGTTAGCTGAGGAAGGTCCAGCAAGAAGGCTTAGCAGGGTGAAAATTGCAATGATGTGACCGAAGCGCCTTTCCCGCATAGCTATTCTCCTAAGTCGAACTTGTGCCCTTCGCTGCAGTGTTACCACTCCAGGGTTAGTACGAGTTCGTCGCGGTAACTACCTGCTGGGCGGTTGCCTGGCAGCGTTAACCTGCCCCAGATGGGGAGGGTAATATCATTAGGACTGGTCGTGGTATCTAAGGTGATGGGTTGGTCAATGCCAATCGCGTTCTGCGAAGTGGCATCCTGGTAGAGTTGGTAGGCTAGCGTTTCGCTGCCATTTTCCCGCTTAAGCTGTCGATCACTATCTGGCTGAAGCCCGCCATCAATACGCATATTGAGTGTAATTCCTGGTGTACAGCTGAGCGTCAAAGAGCCAGAGGCCAGCAGCGCTACGTTGCGCGTTTCCTGGGAAAGTGCTGAGGCGGTGCCAAAGGCTAAGCTTCCCAGCACTCCAACTTGGGTGCCTTCAGGAGGAACGTCGTTATTAATTAGGCAGCCAGGTGTAATGGTCGCTGACACCATGAACGTGGCGGTGGGAGAGGCCTGCGCCAGTCCCGCCGCTATGACCATCGGGGCGACGAGTCGCAAGCGGCGAGCCATTCGAGAAGCTACCAGGACAGTTCAACATTTAGAGTGTCTTCGTAGGTGCCCGCCGGTAGGTTTCCAGGGTCACCAAAGGCACGCCCGTATAGATCGATTGCCTGCGGAGTATTGGCGAATGCGCTGAGTACGATGGTGTCATTGACAGCCAGTGCCGTCGTTCGTGCTGAATCCGTATACAAGGTGTAGCCGACAAATGCCGTTTCGGCAGTATCTTGCATGGCATGGACAGCGGGAGAGGCTTGGCTGTCATGCAGGCCGCTGAGCAGAGTAAAAGTGGGGGCTACTCCAGGAGAGCAGAGTACTGAGATGCCGCCAGCACCAGCTACTTGAGCATCTGACTCATCGAACAGCGCAGAGTGGGTGCCGAATGCCAAGCTGCCGAAGTCGACTGCCGAGCCTTCCTCGTTATTAATTGAGCAGGCGTCTTCAAGAGTAATTGAAGCGTCGATAGTTCCGGTAACGGTCTGGGCTTCTAGTGGGGCAGAAGAGAAGGTGAGTGCAGCAATGACAGTGCTTAATCCGGTGATTCGAGAGTGGCTTGTGCGAGAGTAGTTTGTTTGAGAGTAGCTTGTGCGAGAGTAGCTTGTGCGAGAGTAGCTTGAGGTCAGCATAATAAACTCCTTAGAGATTAACTGCTTACAGCATTGCCCATAGGAAAGAGCATTTCGCTTATTGACTCAAGGCCTCACTTAAGATCTGTCTCAAACACTAACTCAAGACCTAGCTAGATCTAACTCAAGGCCTAAAATGCTCAGTAGAATTTGGTAAAATTCACGCCTATTTTTAAGTTAGCACGTAATACTAAAAAAGCACTGCGAGTATTAAGAAGTTAAAAAGTGGGGGGCAACATCAACTGTGTTTAAACACTTTTTGAACTGGCACCCAAGCGTGCGTAGCTATTTAAATACGTTTATTTTTCGTTTATTAGTGTTCGTTAATTGCACCAAAACGGGGCGATAAGGCTACCACTTTAGTCTATTTTTAATGTGTTTCTTGCCTATACCGAACCGGCATAGGGTATGCAGGTTTGCGTGCTCGCAGTTAAATACGTCATCGCTCTGGCCAGCAAATCGACGTTTTTAACTATAAAAGGGTATCTATATATGCCTTATGTTCACGATACGCTGACACGTTTAGCGAAAAGTAGCCCTGCACAAACTGAGTTTTATCAAGCCACTGAGGAAGTGCTTGAGTGTCTTCGCCCACTGTTCGAACGTGCGCCGCATTACCATCAGCACAGTATTATTGAGCGCATTGTTGAGCCGGAGCGTCAGGTCATGTTCCGGGTGAGTTGGGTGGATGATGCTGGTCGTGTACAAGTCAACAAAGGCTATCGCGTGCAATTTAATTCGGCGCTTGGCCCTTATAAAGGCGGTTTGCGTTTTCACCCCAGCGTGACGTCGGGCACCATTAAGTTTTTAGGATTTGAGCAAATTTTTAAAAACGCGTTAACGGGATTGCCGATTGGCGGTGGTAAAGGCGGCGCTGACTTTGACCCAAAAGGGAAGTCTGACAACGAAATCATGCGTTTCTGTCAGGCGTTTATGTCGGAGCTGTATCGTCATATTGGGCCGCATACCGATGTGCCCGCTGGAGACATGGGCGTTGGTGGACGAGAAATAGGCTATCTATTTGGTCAATATAAGCGCTTAACGGGACGTTACGAGGGCGTGCTGACGGGGAAAGGTCTAAACTGGGGTGGTTCCCTCGGTCGTAAAGAGGCCACTGGCTACGGTGCGGTTTATTTTGCCGAAAACATGCTAGCAGCCAAAGGCGACGCCTTGCGGGGTAAAACCTGCTTGGTATCTGGTGCGGGTAATGTGGCGATTTATACGATCGAGAAGCTCTATGAGCTGGGTGCCAAGCCCGTTACCTGTAGTGATTCCAAAGGGACTATTCACGACCCTAGCGGTATCGATTTAGGTTTGCTAAAACAGTTAAAAGAAGTCCAGCGTGACTCGTTGGAAAGCTACCTGCATGAGCACCCGGAAGCTCACTATATTGCGGCTCGGGATTACCCGCAGGATGGTCACGCGGTTTGGCGTATTGAAGGCGAGGCAGCATTCCCTTGTGCGACGCAAAACGAGCTGACCGAAGCTGATGCCAAAACACTGTTGGCGAATGGCGTTACCTGTGTGAGCGAGGGGGCCAATATGCCTTCCACTAAAGAGGCGGTAGATGTCTTTTTGGAAGCTAAGATTGCCTATGGCCCCGGCAAGGCGGCAAATGCAGGTGGCGTGGCGACGAGTCAGTTGGAGATGGCCCAAAACAGCAGTATGGAGCAGTGGCCGTTAGACAAAGTTGATCAGAAGCTTAAACAAATTATGGCGGATATTCATCGTCAGTGTGCAGATACGGCAAGTGAGTTTGGTGAACCTGACAATCTTGTATTGGGCGCTAACATTGCCGGCTTCCGCAAAGTGGCCGATGCGATGATTGAACAGGGCGTTATCTAATCGCTTTTATTAGCTAAACCACATACACTGTCGTAATACAGTCCTTTCCCTCTGGGGAAGGGCTGTTTTCGTTGGTGCGTTTTATGCTCACTGACATCACTATTGATTGCTTTCCGAGGAGAGTAGAAATGGGGCAGCGTCCTCCTATTATCATTAATCGTCTTGATGCTGAACGACTTCAGCGCTTGATTGATAATGCAGCTGAAAAAGACATGATGGTGGCGGAGTTACTGGAAGAGGAGTTGACACGCGGAGAGATACTTGACCCTCAGGACATTCCTGAAGATGTGGTTAGTATGAATAGCCAGATACGTTTTACTGACCTGACCCGCGAACGGCAGATGATTCGAACGCTGGTATATCCTCATGCGCTTGAAAGTGTTGAGGATGGAATTTCGGTGATGGCGCCAATAGGCGCAGCGTTAATTGGCTTGCGCGTGGGAGATGTCATTGAGTGGCCGCTACCCAACAACACCGAAGTGCGCCTACGTATCGATGCGATTTTCTGGCAGCCCGAGCGGGAGAAGCAGTTTCATCGCTAAGTAGGTAGTGACAAGTAGGTAGTGACAAGTAGGTAGTGACAAGTAAGTAGTGGCAAGTAAGTAGTGATGACTCTCCGTTCTGGAGAGGAGTGCTGCATTACCGCTTTCAAGTACGAACCGATGCCTAATGGCGAACGGGTCGCAAAGCGTGCCAGTTCGCCGTGTCCTTATCACGTCTGTCCTTATACTACTGGTCTTATCACTACTGGCCTATCAGCTCAGCTAGCTGTATCGCGGAAATCTTTACCTCGCGAATTGCTCGCTCACTATCCAGGTCATCCATCGCGACGACCCCAACACACGCTTCCATGCCACTACGAGACCGGGTAGTCGGAATGTGGCTGGCTACGCCAACCGCACCGCGTTGCAGTTGCCCCCGCGTGAGGCTATAGCCATCAGCGCGGGCTTGCTTAACCTCAGGGCTGTCCTCTTCCTGGGGTGCTCGTCCTGCCAGAATTGCGATACCCGCCGCACCTAGTGTTAATGGATGGCGGCTGCCAACACGGTAGCCCACACGCAGCATTCCCTCTTCAGGCTCAGCGACCAGCGTCACCATGCACTCTTCCCCTTGGGCTAGCGAAATAAACGCGGTCGCGCGTGTTGCTTTGGCCAGGGTTTTTAACAGTGGCAGGGCGACCGTATGGAGCTGGGGTTCAAAACGAGAAGCTAGCAAGGTAATGCCTGCGCCCAACCTAAGGGTGCCTCCCTGTGTGCGGGTAAGCAGGGCATGTGACTCGAGCGTAGCGACGATGCGATAGGCGATAGTCCTGTGTACTTCAAGCTCCTCAGCAAGCTTAGCAATGCTGATACCTTCATTATGCTCGGAAACTATTTTTAAGGCGAGCAGGCCGCGATCAAGCGTTTGAAGCGTGGACGACATCAGTAAAGAACCTCGAACAGACGTTTGCGTATGGACAATGAAGGATCGACAAGTATGGCGCAGTACCTTGGGGCTGCAAACATGTATTGACGGTGCGTGATTCTTCATCTATTTTTTTGTCTCTATAATAGATTATAGTTGTGCGTTAATAGATACAAAAAAATAAAACAAGCATCTTGTTGAGCGTTCCCCCTTGGAGACATCATGACCACACCTGTACGCCAGCCCGATGGAATGGCAGAGGGCTGTCCTTTTCATCAGCCCGCTCAAGCAACTAGTCATGGAACTAGCCAAACAACGCTGACATCACCGACGGGGTGCCCCGTTTCGCGTGATGCTGCTGCCTTTGATCCTTTCGGCGCGTCTTACCAGCTTGACCCCGCCGAGGCGCTACGCTGGTCTCGCGAGCAGGAGCCGGTATTCTTCAGCCCCAAGCTTGGTTACTGGGTTGTCAGCCGCTATGAAGAGGTAAAAGCTGTTTTTCGTGACAATCTGACCTTTTCTCCCGCTATCGCGTTGGAAAAATTGACGCCAGCGCCACCCGAAGCGGTAAAAATTCTCGAAAGCTATGGCTTTGCAATGCGCCGCACCATGGTCAATGAGGATGAGCCAGACCACATGGAGCGCCGCCGCCTGCTGATGGAGGCGTTCCTGCCTGAAAACCTCGAGAAGCATGAGGCATGGGTTCGTGAGTTAGTGCGTAGCTATATGGATCATTTCATCGATAAAGGCCGCGCGGATCTGGTAGAGGAGATGTTTCGGGAAATTCCCATGACCGTGGCGCTGCGCTTTCTGGGGGTGCCCAGCGAAGATGCCAAAGAGCTTCGCAAATTCTCGGTCGCCCACACGCTTAACACTTGGGGGCGCCCCTCGCCAGAACAGCAGCTGAAGATTGCTGAAGACGTAGGGCAATTCTGGAAAACGGCGCAGACTATTCTTGATCGCATGCGCGAAGATCCAACCGGTGAGGGGTGGATGTATGATTCGATTCGTATGCACAACCAGCACCCCGAGGTTGTGCCTGAGAGTTACCTGCGCTCAATGATGATGGCTATTTTGGTAGCTGCTCATGAGACGACTGCTTTCGCCACCACAAACGCTTTCCGCATCCTGCTATCGAACCGTGCTTCTTGGAATGATATCTGTGAGAACCCGACGCTAATTCCTAGTGCCATTGAGGAGTGTCTCCGTGCCGCTGGCTCGGTGGTGGCTTGGCGGCGTATCGCTACTGAGGATGCTGACGTAGGGGGTGTGACGATCCCTAAAGGCGGCAAACTATTGTTGGTACAAGCGTCGGCAAACCGTGATCCACGACATTTTGAAAACCCTGACGAGTTTGATATCTACCGCCATAACTCAGCAGAGCATTTCACCTTCGGTTATGGTGCGCATCAATGTATGGGTAAAAATATTGCCCGCATGGAAATGCGGATTATTCTAGATGAGTTTGTCCGCCGTTTACCCCATATACATCTTATTGAGGATCAAGCGTTCGAGTACCTGCCCAATACCTCTTTCCGGGGACCAACCTCGCTTTGGGTGGAGTGGGATCCTGAGCAGAACCCTGAGCGTCGTAACCGTGCGGTGCTTGAGAACCCGACACATTTCCATATTGGTGCGCCTATTAAAGAGGATATTGTGCGGCGGGTTTTAGTCGCTGAGGTAGAGCGTGAAGCCGAGGAAGTCGTTCGGATTGATCTTGTCGACCCCTATGGCCGTGAGCTGCCGGACTGGTCGCCTGGCTCACATATCGAACTGGTCTCAGGCGAATGGCGGCGCTATTACTCGCTGTGTGGCAAGCGCAATGACCGGCATCGTTTGTCTATTGCTATTCTACGTGAGCCGACGGGGCGTGGTGGTTCATTGTATTTTCACAGCACGCTCAAGCCCGGTGACATACTGCATATTGCTGGCCCGAAGAACCATTTTCACCTGGACCTGACTGCTGAGCGCTATACCCTCATCGCTGGCGGTATTGGTATTACGCCGATTCTTACCATGGCGGATCAACTTAAGGCATTAGGCAAACCTTACACTCTTCACTATTGCGGCGCCGGGCGGCAAACCATGGCCTTTTTGGAGCGCGTCGAGCGTGATCACAGCGCAGCGCTAACCGTTCATGCAAGAGATGAGGGCTGTCGGCTTGATATCTCAACCGCACTGAGTAGTGTAGCCAAGGGTGATCAGGTCTACTGTTGCGGCCCTGAACGAATGTTAGAGGCGCTCGAGGTATTGGCGCAGAGCTGGCCTGAAGGCGTCTTACATGTTGAACATTTTTCGGCTCGCTCAAACATCCTTGATCCTGAACAAGAGCATGCCTTCGAGGTAGTACTTAGCGACTCTAACGTGACGCTTCAGGTCGGGAGTGATCAGACCTTGCTTGAAGCACTGACGGCGTTTGGCGTTGATGTGCCCAGTGACTGCTGTGAAGGTTTGTGCGGTACTTGTGAAGTCGCTGTTGTCGAGGGGGATATTGACCACCGTGACTTGGTACTCAGCCGTGCTGAGCGGGCTGCCAGTGATCGGATGATGGCCTGCTGTTCGAGAGCTAAAGGGGAGCGTCTTGTTCTTGCTCTCTGACCGCTAGCAATTTACAAACAGCAACTAACAATATTAAAACGCATCACGTTGCACGCTAATCCTGTAATCAAAGAGAGGAAATTAATAATGAAAAAAATCGCCACACTGACAATCTTTTCTGCCTTGATGTCATTAGGCGCTTTACAGCATGCCATCGCCGCGACTGAACTGCAGATTAGTACTTGGGCAGGCCCTAATCACGGCGTGAACACTATTGTTTGGCCAACATGGGGAAGTTGGGTAGAGGAAGCAACCGAAGGGCGCGTCACTGTTAACGTTGTTCATGATATGGGCCCACCAGGCTCGCAAATGGAATTAATCGCAGATGGCGTGGCCGACGTTACCTGGCTTTTTCATGGATTAATGCCGGGTCGTTTCGAGCTGACCAAACTGCCCGAACTGCCCACGTTTGAAGACTTCTCGTCCGAGTCTGCGTCGGTGGCTTATTGGCGTACCCATAACGAGTTCCTAGCCGAGGCTAATGAGCACCGTGGGGTTGAGGTGATTGGGGTTGGGGTACATGGGCCGGGTGCGCTTTATCTTGGCGAAGAGATTGATAGTCTTGATGATCTAGACGGTAAGCGTGTTCGTATTGGTGGCGGCATTATGGCAGACATCTCGAATGCACTTGAGCTTACCGGCGTAGCATTACCTCCCGCCAGCACTTATGAGGCTGCTACACAGGGCGTTATTGATGGCGCGATGCTAACACTTGAAGGGCTCAAAAGTTTTCGTCTAGCGGAAGTGCTGCCCTACACCGTTCAGATGCCGGGTGGTTTTTATCGGGGCAGTTTCTCGCTGGTTATCAACCCTGATACATGGGCCTCGCTTTCTGAAGAGGACCGCACAGCCATTGAAAGCGTGTCGGGAGAACGACTGTCTCGTTTGTTTGGCTACATGATGGATGTGGTGGATGAGCGTGGCGTCGAGTTTGCGCAACAGCAGGGCAACACGTTTGTGGAACTGCCCGCCGAAGAGCTTGAGCGTTTCCAACAAATCGCCGCAGATCTGCCAAGTCAGTGGGAGGCCGCGGCTAATGAGCGTGGTGTTAACGGTGAAGCCGCACGCAGCTTCTTCCTGGAGCAGCTCGACGTGGTAGATAGTGAAGAGGGGTTGAGTGCTGAGGAAGTGGTTGACCAGAGCATGTGATGTGTCCCTGCCCGAGGCGCTGTTGTGCTTCGGGCAGCGGGTTATTTTTTCTGTAGATTATCGACAGAGATCTCAACATCCTGAGGGCGTTGTAGCACGTTAAGCAGCACGATAGCGCGCTCTTCGCCTTTGCAACGTTTGAAAACGGCTTCTAAATCTTTGAAGGGGCCGTCGGTGATCGTCACTTTTTCCCCAGCGCAGAAGTAGCTGTGGCTGCCTTCTTGATGATGCGGCTGTGCGCGAAGGGTATCTACCAGGGCATCCGGCACGGCGATGGGCGTGTTGCCAAAGGTGAGTAGTCGCAGCACGCCGCGGGTAGAGCGAATTGGCCGCCAGTTGCTGACGGTCTGATCCAGCCGAATAAACAGGTAATAGGGGAAAAGCGGCTCGGATACCAGCGTGAGTTTGCCTTGGCGCTTACGTTTAGCATTAAGCACAGGATGGAACACCTCATAGCCTTGGTTGGTGAGGTGCTCTGCGGCGCGAAATGATTCGCCGCCTTTGCATTGAATCACATACCAGCAGGGAGTAGCCCGCTCGGCTTGGGTTCCCAATTCCTCCATAAATCACCCTTTGGCGTTTGCAAGCAGTAGCGCGAGTGCATCCAGCGTTTGGTCAACGTGATCCTTGGTGTGCTCACAGGAAAGAAAAAAGCGTAGCCGAGCACTTTTTTCAGGGACCGCAGGATACAGAATAGGCTGCACGTTAATGTGCTGTGCAAACAGCGCATGGGAGAGGTGTGCCGCGAGCGGCGAGCTGCCCACAATAACGGGTACAACGGCAGAGCCAATGCTATGGCCGGTATCCATTCCCCGCGCTTGCGCCTGCTCCAGGAAGTAGCGCGAAATTGCCTGTAGCTGGGTAACGCGTTCGGTTTCCTGGGGCATTAATTCCAGTACTTTAAGCGAAGGTGCAGCCACTTGAGCGGGCATGCCGACACTGTAAAGAAAACCGGGTGCAAAGTAGCGCAGTGTTTCGACCAGCGCTTTATTGCCGGCAATATAGCCCCCGCAGCCTGATAGCGTTTTGCTCATAGTGCCCATCCATATATCAACATCGGCTGGGTCAATCGCAAAGTGTTCTCGTAAGCCTAGCCCGGTGTCGCCCATGACGCCAAACGAATGCGCTTCATCGACCATCAGCCACGCCTGATGGCGCTGCTTTAGCTCAATAAAGCGGGGCAGATCGGGGATATCGCCATCCATGCTGTAAAGCCCTTCAATGACGACAAGAACGCGTTCAAATTGATGGCGATGGCGGCTTAACAGGGCGTCTAGCGCAGCGGGATCGTTATGGCTGAAAGACATACGCTTGGCGCCGGAAAGCTGCGCGCCGACCAACGAGCTGTTGTGGATGTACTCATCATGCAGCACAAGATCTTTCGGGCCTAATAGATAGCCAAGGGTCGACACATTGGTTGCGTGACCACTGACAAAAACAACCGCGTCTTCAACCCCATAGATATCGGCGATCGCTTGCTCTAGTTGACCGTGAATAGGTCGTTCACCGGAGACTACGCGACTGGCGGAAACGGAGGTGCCGTAGTGAGCCGCTGCGTCGGATGCCGCTTGAACAACCCGCGGGTCACCGGAGTAACCCAGGTAGTTATAGCTGGCGAAATTAATGCACTCATGGCCATCAATCACGCTGGTGGCACCGGCGAGGCCGTCATGGACTTTAAAAAACGGGTCAATCAGCCCGAGCTGTTTTGCGCCCTGGCGCATCATGACTAGCTGTTGATAGCCCGGGTGGGCATCAAATCGTGTAAAGCGCTCGGGAACAGTCCGAGTGGCTTCGGCGCCTGATATAGCAGGCGCCTGGGTGCTCGCGGCACGGGGCGTTGGGCGCTTGCGTGCCTGTTCCAGCAGCTGTCGTTTCAGTTCAGAGCGCTTTACGGTCATGGTGTCTCGGTGGTAGATGTTGAAGCCGGCTCATTATTGAGTCCGTCCGCCCCGTGGCGAGCGGCCAGAGAGGCTAACGCATCTTGTGGCGTTTCTTCAACATCATTGTCATGCTGATGTAACTTTTGAATCAGCACACCGGCCAGTTTGTGCAGCGTAGACGCTTCACTCAACACCATCACCGGTACTTGTACGTTCAGGCGATTCTCGATGGCGGTCATCAATTCAACGCCCATAAGCGAGTCAAAGCCCATATCGTATACTGAACGATGAATGTCGATTTTCTCTTCATCAATCAGCAGGATACTAGCTAGCTCTGCGCGCAATAGATCGGTAATGGTGCTATGCAGCTCTTCTGGTGAAAGATCGGCCAGTAGCGCGCTGATATCGTCATCGTGGTCAACGCTGCCGTCATCATCGCTGGTGCGGGCAATTTCGTTAAACCGTGGTACTTGGGCGGTGGGCAGGAAGCGCGCTAGTGCGCCCCATTCCAGCTCAAGTACACCAAGGCTTGGCCCGGGCGTCAGCAACATTTGTTCAAGCACTTTAAGGGCGTCATCAGAGCGCAGCGCAGAACCGCCTAAGCGCTCTTGCAACGCATCGCGGGTGCGCGTGTTGCGTGCCAAGAAACCGACATCTTCAATAGCCCCCCAGCGTACGCAGGTAGCGGGTAGTCCAGCGGCGCGACGGCGGGCAGCAAAGGCTTCTAGCCAGTGGTTGGCAGCAACGTAATTGGCTTGTCCTGGGTTGCCAAATAGCGTCGTCGCCGAGGAGTAGAGCACAAAGAAGTCGAGTGAGATGTCCTGGGTAAGGGCGTCCAGATGACGGGCACCGTCAATTTTAGGAGCCAGCACCTTGTGAATACGCTCGGCATCTAAATTGCGAATCAAGCCGTCGTCGATCACTGTTGCGGCATGCACGATGCCACGCAACGGGCTAAGCTCGCGTTTCGCGCGCTCCATAACACTGGCTAGCGCGTCGTGATCGGTAATATCACAGGCTGCAGCCAGCACCGTCACGCCTTGGGCTTCGAAGGCCGCGATAGCGGCTTGGGCTTCTTCGCTAGCGGGGCCGCTACGGCTTAACAGGATAAGCTGGCGTGCGCCTTTACTGACTAACCATTGAGCCGTTTTTAGGCCAAAGCCACCCAAACCACCGGTTACTAGATAGCTGGCGTCGGCTGTGAGCGTCATCGTGCCAGTGCCTAATAGTTCGTTACGCGGTGGCGCAATAGGCTGTTCGTAGGTGACCACTACTTTGCCGATCTGACGTGCTTGCTGCATGTAACGGAAGGCATCAATCACTTGGTTGTGACTGAACGCCGTGAACGGCAGCGGGCTGAGTGTACCGTCGTTAAATAGTGCCATCATTTCACCGAACAGGCGCTGGGTGAGGGCAGGCTGCACTTTCATCAACTGGTCAGAGTCGATGCCGAAGTAGCTTAAGTTGTTACGGAACGGGCGCAGGCCAATATGAGTGTTTTCATAGAAGTCCCGTTTACCTAATTCCAGGAAGCGACCAAACGGGCGTAGTGCGCGGAGGTTTTGGTTAATCGCTTCGCCTGCCAATGAGTTCAGTACGACATCCACGCCTTCGCCTTGCGTATCCTCTAGGATCTCTTCGGCAAACGTCAGCGAGCGGGAGTCGTAGATACGCTCTTCACCCATAAGGCGCAGGAAGTCGCGCTTCTCTTCAGAGCCAACGGTGGCGTAGATATCGGCACCCAGCCACTGGGCAATTTGCAGCGCGGCGATACCCACACCGCCAGCGGCACCGTGAATCAGCACTTTCTCACCGGGCTCCAAGCGCGCCAGATGTTTTAGCGCGTAGTACACGGTGAAGAACGTGGTCGGGATTGTCGCGGCAGCAGCATAGCTGACGCCTTCCGGAAGGGGCGCTACAGCATTCTGGCTGGCAATGAGACGGTCGCTGAAGCTAGCGGGTCCAAAGCCCACGACCGCCTGGCCAGGAACGACGTGCTGAACATTGGCACCAACAGCAAGCACCTCGCCCGAGAACTCAAGCCCCAGGGTCGGTCCAGCGAAGCCATTTTCAATCGCTTCATCAGACAGTAAGCCCAGGGTGTACATGACATCGCGGAAGTTGAGTCCCGTCGCTTTAACGCGAATTTCTACCTCGTCCGCGCCAAGTTCAGGCAGTGGGCGTGGCCGCCACTGTAGCTGACGCAATTGCCCGGGTAGGGCAAACCCCAGCGTCATTGCCTGATGAGGCGCAGCGCTTGCCTGCTTGACCGGGTGAGGTGCGGGCAGGGTGCGCAGACGGGTAGCAAACCGCTCGCCTTCAAGCGTTATTACCAGCTCGTTTTCGCTATCTGGCGTAGCTAGTGACGCTACAAAGGCATTTAACGCCGCATTGCTGGGCGCGTCGGGTAGATCGATCAGTGTGACGCTATGGCCAACCGCTTCATTGGCGAGCGAACGACCAAAGCCCCATAGCGCGGCGTCATCGCCTGTACTGGCAGCCTGGGTTGCTAGCCAAAGCGTGACACGGCTGCCTTGGCCTTCAAGCCCACTGGCTTCTAATGCCAGTGACCACTGCTGTGCTGTGTAGCAGCGCTGAGTTTGAGCGGCAGTTGTAGAGCCCTTAAGCCCACGCAGGTCAATCACATTGAGTGCCGCAGGTACGTCTTGGCGTTCACCTAGTGCTGAAGTCAACAGCGCTTGTGGGGATTCGTCGCTGACGGCTAGCCATGTATTGGCGGTGTCTAACCGCTCTGCGAGTTGGGCAGCAAGTGCTTCGTGCTCAGTGTCAGAGACAATTAAATGGTAGGCCGCTGCTGCCGTTTGCGTCTGCGAGTCATTGGAGACTGTGTACTGGCCATGCAGTAGGTAAGCGCCATTCTCTTCCAGCTCAATCGGTGGCGAAATGCTAAGGCCTTGTTGCGCTAACCACTCGACCAGATTGTCTTGTTCCAGGGCGGTTTGGTCGATGCCAGGTGTGGCCAGTAAGTCGTCAAGCCAACGGCTCGGCTGAATTCCAATCACCATTACCTGAGCGCCTGGCGCAAGTTGGCTTGGCAGCGCTTCAATCAACTGGCGGGTACGTTCAGGTTGGGTCACGTCCACGCTGATAAACGCCAGCTGGGCTTTCTCTGCATTGCTAAGCGTCGGCAGAGCCTCTTCCAGCGGCTGGATATCCATCAGCGGGAAACGCTCTTGAAGCTGTTCCGCCTGATGGCGAGCCGTGTCGCTGGTAGTGATGGCACGGTAGTGGTACGCATCGTTAGCGATAGCCGTGTTCGCTAGCTGTTCAAGCAGTCGCTGGCCAAGGGCTGGGGTGCAGGGGCCAGCTTCTAACAACTGCAGCCGCTGACCGGTAGGCAGTGTAGCTAGCGTAGCTTCCATTAAGGCACCCAGCTCGGCGGCTAATACTTGCCAGCCGCTTTCGCCAATCAGGACGCGATTAATGCCTGCGAGGTGCTCAGCGGTAATGCCTAGGCTTTCCAGAGTGTCGTTGCCGCTGGTCAATTGCTCTCGGTGTAGCCCTAAGCGACCGACCATATGAATCGGGGCAAAATAATCGGGATAATCCTGCACCAGTAACTGCCAAATGGTTTCCGGTGCGAGCTGATCTTCGCCAGCGTTAACATTAACACCCGCAAAGGCTTCGCTAAGGCTATCAAGTAGCGGTGACACTTCTTGGGCATAGCGTTGACCGGTGCTGGCGGTAAACGCCTCGCTTAGCCCGGCCAGTCGGGCGAGCGCATGGCCTGGCAGCGAAAGTGCCGCCGTGTTCAGCGGAGCTGGCGTTAATTCAACATCCAGGTAGCTAAAATGCTGGTGATGGGCGCGGTTTAAGCGAATCGCCTTGAAGCGGGTTTCGCTAAGCACGGCCACAGCGTTACCGGCTGCGTCATATAGTTCGAAGTCGGCGGTGAAGGAGTGAGGCGCGCGCTTACCCATGACAGCTCGTGCCAGTACTGGGGCACCGGCTTCAGCATTCACCTGAATGCGCCCAACACGAACCGGCACGAAGGCTAGCTGGGCGGCAAACTCGTTGTGTTGAGCCAGCAGCGGAATAAACATCTGGAAAGCACTGTCCAGAATGCCTGGATGCAGGTGTAGCGTATCGAGCTGCGATTGGACGCTATCGGATAGGGTGATTTCCCCCATGACGCTGTCGCCTTCAATCCAGCCATGGCTAATGGCTTGGAACGCAGGCCCGTAATGCAGTCCGATACGTTCGGCCATCTGCAGGTGCTCGGCCAGGGTATAGTCGGGCGCGCGGTTTGGCAGGCTTGGCGCTTTTCGATTGAGCAAGAAGCCTCGGCTTTCGCGCATGCGGCGGGCAACGGCATTTAGCTGCCATTCGCTACCGGTGGCTGGCTCGCGGGAGTGGATGGCTAAGCGGCCGTCATCTGGGTCCAGCGTTAAGCGCATAGTGCGCCCGTTGTGGCCATCCAGCAGTAAGGGTGCGCGAATTTCCAGCTCTTCAATATCTAAAAGCGGTGTGTCTTTCTGCTGTAGAGCGGCTGCTAGCGTTAGCTCTACAAACCCTGCGCCCGGGAAGACAGCGCCTTCGCCGACGACATGATCGGCCAGCCATGGCTGGCGCTTGGTATCCAGCTGGCTCTCCCAGGTGTGATCCTGCTGCGCCAATGGGTAGCCAAGCAGCGGGTGCTGGTAATAGCGGGAAAGCAACCCTTGGCCATCGTTGGTGCCTTGCACCCAAAGGTGAGTGCGTTGCCAGGCGTAGTGTGGCAGCAGGACGCGCTGGCCTTCGACGGGGAAGAAGTGGTGACTATCGAAGCTTAACCCGCTTAACAGCACTTGGCCGAGGCAGCGGGTTAAACCATCTGCCCCTGACTTATGCCGTTCAATGGTGCCTAGCACTAAGCCGCTGCGCTCTTGCTGGCGTAGAGAGTCGTTTAGATAGCGGCGCAGGATGGGGTGTGCACCGACTTCCACAAAGACATTGTAACCCTGCTCAATCAGTACCGTCGCGGCGTTGTCAAAGAGGACGGGTTCACGAATATTGAGCCACCAGTAATGGGCATCCAACTGTGTGCCTTCACTGATGGTGCCGGTCACGGTGGATACATAAGGAATCTGGGTGGCGCGTGGACGAATGTCAGCCAAGGCTTCCACGACGCCCGCTTTGATGCTGTCCATGGCGGGGCTGTGGAAGGCGTAATCCAGAGGCAGGCGCTTTGCAAAGGTGCTCTGCTCGCTAAGGGCGGCCTCGATGGCGCTTAGCTGGTCACGGTCACCCGCTAACGTAATGCCTTTGGGGCTGTTAATGCCAGCCAAGCTAATGTTGCTAAATTCGGCTTTTTCAAGCCAGGGGGCGATCTCTTCCGCGCTGATGGCGACAGCCGTCATTTCCCCAAGACCACGGGTTTTGCCCTGGTAGAAGCTGCGGTAATAAATAACTTTAACGGCGTCTTCTAATGTTAACGCGCCGGATGCCCACGCAGCAGCAACTTCGCCCACGCTGTGGCCGAAGACGGCGGTGGGCACGATACCCTTGGCTTTAAGCCATTCGGTTAACGCGACCTGCAGTGCGAACAGGGCGGGTTGAGCGATTTCGGTGCGCTCAAAGCGGCCTTCTTCGCTGGACGCTTCCTGATTACGGCCCGCAAGCTCGTCACGCAGCGAAAAATCCCCATACTTCTGGAACAGCGCATCTACACGGTCAATGGCGTCGCTAAACGCGGGCTCGCTGTCTAGCAGGTCATGCCCCATGGTTTCCCACTGGCAGCCGTTACCATCGTAAACAAACACCGGGCCACGGGCGTTAGCTAAGCGCTCCAGTGTCACAACGCTGCTAGCTTCACCTTCCGCAAATTGGCTGAGCGCATTGGCAGCGGCTTCCGCTGTTTGGGCGAAACACAGTGCGCCAAAGGTGTGTTGTTCGCGGTGGCTGTTCAGCGTGTGGGCGATATCATAAAAAGCATGGTCGCTTTCGCGTAGGAAATTAGCTAGCCCACGGGCATTCGCCGCCAATGCTTCCTGGCTACGTGCGCTAATGCGAACGGGTAGCGCAACATCGGGCACTTGGCGGGGGGTAGGTGCTTTTTCGGGGGCACTTTCCAGTATCACGTGAGCGTTAGCGCCACCAAAACCAAAAGAGTTAACGCCAATGACCAAGCGGCCCTGCTTTTTGAGCGCTTGGGCTTTGGTGACAACGCTAATATTCCACTCATCAAATTTGATGCGTGGATTAAGGTTGCGTATACCAATGGTGGCGGGCACTTCACGGTGCTGCAGGCTATATAGCGCTTTAGCAAGCCCGGCAACGCCTGACGCCGTTTCTAAATGCCCCAGGTTGCTTTTTACTGAGCCAATCAGCAGCGGTGTTTTACGATGTTTGCCGAGCGCTTCACCGATAGCTCGGGTTTCAATGGGGTCGCCAACGGCGGTACCGGTGCCGTGGGCTTCAAGGTAGTCGATCTCATCCGGCGAGATGCCAGCCTGTTCGTAGGCACGACGCATTAAGTCAATTTGAGCGCTGGGGTTGGGCACCGTCAGGCCAGATTTGTGGCCGTCAGTGTTCACCGCTGAGCCTGCTACCACGGCCAGGATATTGTCGCCATCGGCCACGGCTTGATCATAATCTTTTAGCAAAAACAGCCCGGCACCCTCAGAGCGCACGTAACCATTACCGGCTTCATCGAAGACTTGGCAGCGGCCGGTGGGCGAGAGCATGCTGGCTTTAGAGAAAATAATAAAACCATAGGGGTGCAGGTGCAGGCTGATGCCACCTGCTAGCGCCATATTGGTTTCGCCGCTGCGAATCGATTGGCATGCCTGGTGGAAGGCCACCATGGAAGAGGAGCAGGCGGTATCCAGCGACATGCTGGGGCCATGTAGATCAAAGACGTAAGAAAGCCGGTTAGAGGCGATACTTGAGGTATTACCTGTCGCGGTCGAGGCATCAATCGCCGCCATGTCATCGGCAAGGCGATAGGAATAATCAAGGCTTGCGATGCCAAGGAAAACGCCGCACTGGCTACCGCGCAGGGTGCTGGGCACGATGCCCGCGCTTTCCATGGCTTCCCAGCTAAGCTCTAACAGCATGCGCTGTTGCGGGTCCATATTTGCCGCTTCACGGGGCGAAATACCGAAAAACTCTGCGTCGAATCCGCTTATGTCGCCTAGGCTACCCGCGGCAAAGGTGACGCTGGTGCCGGGGTGGCGTTTGTCCGGGTGCTGGAAAGCATCGAGGCTCCAACGGTCGGCGGCCACTTGGGTGACGAGGTCTTTTTCGGCTTGCAGGTCCTGCCAGAACGTTTCAGGTGTGGTGCCGGGGAAACGATGGGCGGCGCCGATAATGGCAACGCGTTTAGTCATTCTTGCTCCTGAGGTTCTGGTTCTGCCTTGATCACATCGCTACTTATATCGCGTCCAAACGCTCGTTTAAATAGGTAGACGCCAAGTTCGTTTGCTTCCAGCGTGCACGACGTGCGCTCAATGGGCGTCTTATCATGCAAATTTCGATCTACTTCCGTTGACCATATCATGTACGGAGTGCTGCTAGCAGGAGGCGAAAAGTGCCTATATGCGGCAGGCAGTATGGGTACGTGGTCACCGTACCAGCCCAGCAGCCCTGGTCTTATAGCAGAGTTTAGCGCTGCTTTAACGCTTCCGAGCATTTTATCTGATTCACCTAAATGGTGCAGGTAAACGGCCAAATCACGTAAATGATGCGGTAGTGGCCACGGCGCTGCTGGTAATGTTGACGCCGCTGTGGCCTTTTCCGGTGCTTCTAAGTGTAAAGGGCCGTGATTCTCCATAGTAATCACAAACACAAAGAGTGGCCTATTATCGTTATCTTCAAGCAGTCGTCCAACTCTTCGTGCAACGGCTTGGTCGCCAATGTACTGACCATGCTTATCCTGGCTTTCGAATTCGCCAATGTCGATAAACGTCTCAAACCCTAGTTTGGGAATAACGCTGTCCCGCATATAGAAGGTAGCGGGATAAGGATGCACACAAACAGTTCGATAGCCTTGGGCTTTAAATGCGCTGGCAATGCTGGGCAGTGTGTGGCGCGACAGCGTACGGTAAGGGTTAAATTGGCGTGGCCCCCAGGTATCAGGTGCTATGCCAGTTAAAACAGCACATTCGGTGCGCACAGTGTTTGCGCCCCATGCGGGCACATTCAGTGCTCCCTGCACAACAGCTTCCTTGCAGGTAGCATCATAATTCGGCAGTAAGTCAGCGGCAATCTCGCTACACCATGGGCGAGGATCAAAAAACGACTCGCTTTGTACCAGTACAACGTTTGGCTTGGCCGCATCGGCGTCTAGCTCAAGGCTGTGCTGATCAAGTGACTGATGTTGAGCAAGTGGCTGAAAGGGCGATGCATCGGCTGTGGGCGGTTGTGAGTGCATCAGGGCGATGCCGTATGCCCACAGGCTGGAAAATAGCCCCAGTCGATCTAGGTCAGTGGTCGGGTTAAGCGTAATAGACGGTAGCTTGCGCCACCCCAGCCAAACGAGCAGCGTACCGGTTGCTATCAGCATTAGGCTATTCACTAGAAACGCCGTGCCACCCCATTGGCCGATTAGCGATGGTTCAAAAACCAAAAAGCTCCCAATGGCAACCGCACCGGCGCTGCTAGCGGCAATGGCGAGACCAATGCCGAAAAAAGGCACATACAGGCGCGGGTGCAAAATAGCATCCCAAAAGTATTCAAAATCGTGGCAGATAAAAGGTTCGTTCAGCGTGCGTGATTTAGTATTGCTGGACTGCACGACCACGAGCTGCAGCGATAAGATGAAAACAACAGCAAACCAAGGGCGTTGCAGAAACAGCATAAAGGCGCCAAACAGCAGTAACCAGCTACCAAAGTGCAGCGTATTTGCCGCTAAGCCACGTTTCCAAAACGGTTGTGGGCGAGGGCTCAGCAGTGCCTCGAATAGCATACTACCTAACAAGCCTACTAACAGTGGGCTAAGAAACGTGGATGATAGAAAGAACGCCACGCTACGCGCCCCCGGTATGATTAAAGCCAAGACGTTTGATAAGCCATTGAGAAATGCTCGCCGGTAGCACGGCTAGCCACCAAGTACCGAAATTCAGCGGGAAGGGAAAGCTAATGCGAGCGCGGTTAGCGGCGATGCCTCGTTGTATGGCGTCAGCGGCTCGCTCTGGCGGCCACTCCCAAGGCTTCGGGCCTGGCATGGCGTTGCACATGGCGGAAGTAACATAGCCAGGCATTACCACGGTCACACCAATGCCGTGGGGTTCAAGCAAGCCTCTTAAGCCCTCTCCGTAGGCTTTAATACCTGCCTTGCTAGCGCTGTAGCTTGGCGTTGTCGGTAGCCCATGCCAGGCCGCTAACGAGCTAATAAACACCAATTGACCGCTGCCCCGTGCTTGCATAGCAGGAACTAGCCGCTGCGCCATTGCAATGGGGGTTTTCAAGTTGACATCGAGCAGCGCCTGAACCTCGTCCCAAGGTTCTAGCGTGCTTGCGCTGGGATGAGTATTGACCCCCGCATTGGCAATCACAATATCTGGAACGTGCTCGGCGCATAGCGTATCGAGCCAGTCGTTGAGCTCGCTCTGGTCGGTTAAGCTGGCTGATGACAGCGTCACCTGTGCACCTTTTTCGCGACATGCCATCGCCAAGCCTTCAAGCGCCTGCTGATTGCGGCCGTGTAGCACCAAGTGCGTAGCCGGAGCTGCATAAGCACGGGCCAGCGCCCCGCCTATTGCGCCAGTGGCACCGGTGATCAGCACGCAGCGGGAGGCATTAGCAGGGCAAGAGGTCGTTACACCGTTCGCAGCAACGTTCACAGCAACGTCTCCAGGGGTGAAGGGCAGGCTTCTAGTATACGCGCTGCGTTGTTCACCGCTAAATCGATACTGGGTTGGCAGTAAAAACCACCGTTGATTTGCGTAGTGTGCATCACCGTATTGCGAAAATAGCCAAACAGCGCTTGGCTGGGCAGCGGTGGTTGGTGCCAAAACTCGTCTAGCGAGCCTTCGTAGGTGAGGCCCGCTAAATTGTAGATGGGGTCGCTGAGGGCAAAGGTAGGGCACTGCTTTTCAAGGGACACAATGCCGACCGTGCTGTTCACTGTGACGGTGCCTGCGGCGTGTTTAAGCAATGGGTTGAGATTGCCTGATTCCAGGTAAACGATGCGCCCATGTAGGCCGTAAAAATCTTCCAGCCGTTTAATGATGTTCGGGTAATTAACCAGCCCCATATCCAGCGGGTGGTTTTTGATACATAACAGCGCATCGCTAGGGGCGTTTAGCGCAAATGACCCCATAACGTGATCCATCACCTCTTCCATATTGGCATAAGGTGAGTGGTCACGAATCTGTGCATCGGTGTTGAGCTGCAACGGCAACATAAAATAAGGCTTGCCGCCTTCGATAAGGTTTTTTATCCGCGTAGCATCACGCCTTTTCCAGTACTTAAGTAAAGTGAAGCGTTTGGCGTAGCCCGCATACTCCACCGGCGCAGTGATAGGCGCATGGTTACGATAGTGGGGAGCCACCAAGGGGTTCGCTAACCCCGCTAGGTGGTAGCACATGTCGTGAGCGGCACGGATTTTAAAAGACGAACGAAAGCGAACCGGGGCAGGGAGCTTGGGCAGCGCTTTGCCTGTTTCAAAAAACCACTTGGGATCTCGGGGCAGTAGCGAGTGGCCATTAACACCCTCGCGTTCAAGCGTGACCCAAAAAGGGCGAAAGTAGCCTTCTTCAAAAACGTGGGTACGAATGCCAGCCGCGGCGGCTAAGTCAACCGCTGGGCGGTGAATCGGACGTCGGTCACCAAATAGCACCTGATCGGTAATGCTGTAACGCTGCCACAACGACTGGATATAAGCCGGTAGCTCGCTTAGTGGGCCACGAAACAAATGGTTTTGGCTGTGGGTGCGCTGCCAGTAGGCGATATCGCCAGCGTTGAAGTTAACCTTTACCACGCGGTGGCCATCGTCGGTTAGCCGACGGGCAAGACGCTGGTAAAAGGGCGAGCAGACGCCTTGGAGAAATAAGAATGCACGCTTTTGCTTCAACTTAATGACTTCCAATGAATAAGTTACGATAGCAGCGATATAGCCGCTGCTTCCATGTAAGCATATGTTTTTGAGACTTAACTTTTTCTAATTTAGCCTGCTCCAGCAGGCTGACTACCGTTTCAGCATTACACAGCTGCCGAGAGCCGGGATCGACGTAGCTTGGGTATAGAAGCAGTGTTCCTGCGACTAGCGCATCCAGCGACAGCACACGGTTGCGTCGCGAACACTGCATGGCATCCTGGGTTAGCCCCCAGCCGGCGTAAAACGGCAGGCCATAGGTGCATACTTGGCGTCGACGAAGTAGCGCTTCAAAGCCAGTCAGCGAACTCATGGTATGCACGGCATCAACGCGTGCTAACAACACGGTGATATCGATAGAACTAGCGTCGAGATCATACAGGCGTTTGGCGTTGGTATCGAGTGCTCCGACACGCGCGCCGGAAATCACATCAGGGTGGGCTTTGTAAACAATAAAAGCATCGGGGTTGGTGTCCCGCACGGCTTTTAACAGTGCACTGTTGGTACTTATCTCTGGCGAACCTGTTGCAATCGACGCATCGCTTTCCACTTGGCCTGGCACTAAAATAATGTGCTTGTTAGCGGGTAATTCAATGGCTTCTTCGCCCGGTACATTATATTTGGAAAGCTTCAATGCGACCAATCGTTCGCGCAATCGTTCCGCTCGCTCTAACAAGTCATCGCTGAAATCAGCGCTATTCAGCAACGTTTCTAGTTCGCTGGGCTGGCTGGGGTCGTAGTAGATGCCCTGTCGATCAATGACCAAAGAGAGCGGCTGAGCGAGATCCACCCCTAAACCTACGGAGCGTATAAAGCCGTCTTCCATTCGCCATAACGCCGCTATATGGTCACGGTGGCGGGCTTTAAAGTCATCGTTAATACGACTGGACCACACCAGCAGATTGGGTTTTTCAACCTCCGCTGAGAAAGCGGCTGGCAGCTCTTTTTGATAATTGACTTTTGCCGCTGGGCCCAGGAAGTGGCCAATAAAGCGCTTCTTCCATGAAGAGAAGCCACAGGCTAACCACTCACCACGCAGGCGCTCTTGCTGGCGCTTTTGATCGGCAATCAGGGCAATCGTTTCTTCCAGCGTTGTGGCCTTGCCCGTGTAGGGGTTGGCATATCGGGGGTAACGAAGATAGGCGGCGGCAAATACCTCTTCCAAGCGCCGAGAGGTTTGTCTTCGTGTACAGCTAAGCTGATCGTGCGTTAACCCCCATCCCGCATAGAAGGGCAGGCCAAAGCAGTGTACTTGCTTACCTGCCATCAAGGCTTCGAAGCCTAGCTGGCTAGTGACGACATAAACGGTTTGAACTCGGTCAAACAGTGCCCAAGGGTTAATGTTATCGCTGATGATATGGCAGCGAGGGTTATCGTGAGCGTCAGCGAGATGCCCGAGCTTTTTGCCTGCGATAACATCAGGGTGTACTTTAACCAAAACATCGGCATCAGGATGATTGGTTAAAGCGCAGGCTAACATTTGCCGAAAACTGTCTGCGTTAGCGCCGCCATAGTGGATAGAGGCATCGCCTGCCGTTTGATCCACCACCAACACGCTGTCAGCCCTAGCATTGTCAGCCCTAGCACCGTCAGTCTTAACACTGCCAGCTTCAACCGTGCAGCTTCTAGCAACGGGAAGCGGGTAATCAGGCGCGTGGTTGTATTTCGATAGGCGATAACGTGATAGTTGCTCAATGCAGCGCCTGGCCTGGGCAAGCTCTTCGGCGTCAAAGGTGGCATGATTGAGCCAGTTTTCTAAATCACTTGGGCGAGAGGCGTCATAATAGATACCCGTGTAATCAACGACTATGCTATGAGGCTGATAGCCTTCGACGCCTAGTCCTAAAGAACGAAGAAAGCCATCCTCAAGAGCGACATACGGTAAGCGATGACGAGCGGCATAATGACGAGCACCATCACTCGTGGGCTTGAGCCCCCAGCCAATAACCGCACTCGGTTTAGAACTCAGTGGCCTAATGCGTGAAAAATGCGAATATTCGGGCAAAAAAGAAGCAAGCGCGTTGATCTTGGTAATACCGGGAGATGTATAGCCTGCCGTTAGTTTTGCCATGAAAGAGCCGAAATAGTGTCAAAAACATGCGTAAATATAAACGCAAACATTTAAAGCGGCGAACATACGTGAAAAGGTCTAGGTTATCAATTAAGCCTAAAGTGGTCTTACGGTAAGAGGGTTTGCTGTTACACAATGATACATATCAAAGGTGCAACCACGTTGAATTTCACCAACGCGCACTTCTTCCTCTATTTTGTTAAGTTGTCGGTTTATGGCGCAATTGGGACTGGCTCATTGGACGAGCAAGTAGCAAACGTTAATAACAAGGTGGTGATTGGTGCGTCTGGCTGCTGCCTGCAAAAGATTGATATTTAGGAAGTCGATGCTGAGTAAATCAATCGTTAGTTCTTTAAAAGGCCGGCTGCTGCTGGGGCTTTTGTGTGCGCTACTGATACTGGCTGGGCTGGTGTTGGGAATGGCGTGGCAGGTGGGGAAAACCATGGTGCAAGAAGCCAATATGGCCCACATGCGTTATGAGGCCGACCTGATTGCGGATGAAGTTACCCAGCAAATCGACCACCGTATCCAAGCGTTAGAGCGGCTAAACGACGTTCTTGGAATGACCAATGATCCTGAATGGCTTGGCTATGAGCTGCGCAAAAACGACGCACTACTGGCATGGTTCGATGCCATTGTTGTGAGCGATAGCAGCGGCAGAATTGTGTCTGATTGGCCGGCATTGGCGGGGCGTGTGGGCCTGGAAACAGCCGACCTTGAATACTATAAAATGCTGCAAGGTACGCAAAGGCCTTACGTTAGTGAGCCATTTGTGGGGCGGGCTAGCGAGATGCCCATGGTGCTAGTCAGTGTTCCCCGGATAGATAACGACGGGCGGTTCGCGGGCATGATTGGTGGTGTTGTCAGCTTAAATAGCAGTGGGTTATTCAAACGCCTAGCAACTATTCGATTGGGTAGCGAAGGCTATGCTGCGGTTTCTACTGCAACTGGCCGAGTCTTGTATCATCCGAATCGAGCGCTAATTAATAACGATAGCTTTGATGCAACGACTATTCCGCTGTTGGACTTAGCGCTCGACGGCTGGCAGGGCGATGGCGTTGGTAAGTTGCTTGATGGCCGAGTTGGCCTACAGTCCTATGCACAAGTGTGGTCAGCAAGCTGGGTGGTGGGGCTTTATCTTCCTTTGCAGCAAGCTCAATTACCGTTATCTGGTTTTATCCATAAGCTATGGTGGATTTGGTGCGCCGCTGCGGTATTAATGATGCCTCTTTTATGGTGGTTGCTGGCACGTATTTTAACGCCATTGAACCTGCTGGAAGCACAAATTGGAGACGTCGGGCTTGGCCGCCGTTCTGGCGTTGATCTTGCGACCAATATGCAAGAGCTACAAAAAGTAGCCAGTACCTTTAATCGCGTTGAAAGCGAGCGTCAGCAGCTCGTTGGACACCTTCAAGAGCGTGAAGCATTTTTGGATTCGGTGCTCAATGCCTCGCCCCAAGGAATGTTTGTCGCTGACTTTGGCGGCGACATTACCTATATGAACCCCGCGCTACTCGATATCTTGGGTATTGAGCCTGATCTGCCTATGGAAGCCTGGCTTGAGCAAATCCATATAGATGATCGTTCCGGCGCGAAAGACATGTGGATACATAGCTTAAAAACCGGCAATGACTATGTGCGTCAGCTGCGCTTTATACGCAGTGATAATGAGATACTTTGGCTTGAGATTCATGCCCGTGTGGTCATGCTTTCCCAAGGGGGGAACTCGCTTGGCTTGGTAGGGGTGGTAAAAGACATTACTGAGCGCCGGGAGCAGGAAGCGCTTCAACGTTGGGAAGCCGAGCATGACCCATTAACTGGCCTGCTCAACCGCCGTGGGTTTGAGCGCCGTCTTGACGAAGCCTTTGCCGACTTTCAGAAAACCAGCACGCCGTCAGCGCTGCTACTATTCGACCTTGATCACTTCAAGCCCATTAACGATGAAGGTGGGCATGCATTAGGGGACGAAATGCTGCGCCGTATTGCCCAGGTAGTCGCGTGGGAAGTCCGTCGCAGTGACCACGTAGCCCGCCAAGGTGGCGATGAATTTGGGGTGCTGTTGCCGAGCTGTACTTTAGGCCAGGCAGAACGCATTGCTGAATCGTTACGCCAAGCGGTGAGTGAAGTGTCGGTTTCCCATGAAGGCAAAGAGTACACCGTAACGTTGAGTATTGGGGTGACCTGCTTTGATGAGAACGACACTAACTACAACGTGGCACTTTCCCGCGCGGATGCCGCCAGCTACGAAGCCAAAGCCCATGGCCGTGATGATGTGGTGGTCAAGCTGTCCAAGGCACCTGATCCAATGTCGGTGTTTGATTAGCGGTGACATTGGCACTGCATTTGGTCTTTGCGTCTTCGGGGTAGCCTTTTGTTAAGGCCGTTATTTATTTCCATCAGTCGACAAACCTCGAATGACGGTAGAATATAAGCGCCTGCTTATTCGAATGAGAGTGCTTTCGTGAACCTACTTGAGCTATTTTCCCGCACGCTGGATACCACGTTGCCTGTTTTTGCCATGGTGTTCGTCGGCATCGGCTTAAAGCGCCTAAAATGGATCGACAGGGAATTTGTCTCTACAGCGTCCGCTCTCGTTTTCAAAGCAACGCTCCCCACGTTGATTTTTTTGAGTTTAATAAAAGCCGATCTAAGTGTTGCGTTAGATGTGCCTTTGCTGCTGTTTTTTGCCGCCGCGACACTTGGCCAGTTTCTAATCAGTTGGCTATGGGCCAGCTATCGGGTGCCTAAAGCCGACCGCGGTATTTATGTACAGGGCGCGTTTCGGGGTAACTGCGGCATCGTCGGGTTAGCACTGGCGGCGGGAATGTACGGTAACTACGGGCTTTCGGCCGGTAGCCTGCTGCTTGGCGTAGTGATTGTGATGTATAACGCGCTTTCGGTAGTGGCCCTGGCGGCCTACCAGCCTGGGCAATCGACAAATTGGCGCAGCCTGTTAAAGCATATCGTCACTAATCCACTGATTATCTCTGTAGTCGCCGCGCTGCCATTTACAGCGTTTTCGATTCCACTGCCCAGCTGGCTGATTACCTCCGGCGACTACTTCGCCTCGTTAACGTTACCGCTAGCATTGATCTGTGTCGGCGCCACGCTCTCGGTTGCCACCATGCGCAGCGGCAGCCAAATCGCATTAAGCGCCAGTAGCATGAAAATGATTGTGCTGCCGCTGCTCTCCACGCTAGCCGCATGGGCGGTAGGGTTCTCTGGAGAAAAGCTAGGCTTGTTATTTCTATTCTTCGCCAGCCCAACCGCCGCCGCCAGCTTTGTGATGGTAAAAGCAATGAACGGCAATGTAGCGCTGGCTGCCAATATCGTCGCGATGACTACCTTAATGGCCAGTGTCACCGTCACCACCGGTATCTTTGCGCTGCGCCTGTTAGGCTGGATTTAACTGCGCGGTTGGCTGACACTCTCCAACGCGCTATACTATGCGCCCCATAAGTCCCTGTAGCTCAGTAGGATAGAGCAGCCGCCTCCTAAGCGGCAGGTCGCAGGTTCGACTCCTGCCAGGGACGCCAGTTGGGGTTCTTTGCAAGTCCTGAGAAGGCCTAGAAAAGAGTACAATACTCTGAAATACATGGTTTTTTAGCTCCTCTTTGTTCCTCGCAGTTCCTTCCAAATCCCGCTGCCAAGTGGTATACATTCCGGTATATGCCTTCATTCGGAAATACTCGGTATACCTCCATGGCGCTAACTATCCGACAAATAAACGCAACTAAACCCGGCACGAAAATTATTACCCTCTCAGATGGCATGGGATTAGAACTTAGGATCTCAACCAATGGCAGCCGAGGATGGCGTTTGCGCTACACACGCCCTAACGGCAAACGCAACATGATCAGCCTTGGCCAATACCCCGAGGTGAGCCTTGCCGAAGCAAGGGAAAAGCGGACGGATATGAGGCGTTTAATATCCCAAGGCATTGATCCTGTAGAGCAAAAGCAGAACGACAAACGCCAACGACAGTATGCAACTGAAAACACCTTTGAAGTGCTGGCCATGGAGTGGCACGCTGCCATGGTGCCGCGCTGGAAGGAGAGTTCTAAGCGTGCCAATGACAGCAGGCGCGTGCTTGAAATGTATGTGTTCCCAAAAGTAGGGAATCGGCCAATAGAAAGCATTCTGCCCCTCGAATGGCTAGACATACTGCGCACGCTTGAAGATTTAGGGAAATTCGAACAGAGACGCCGCCTGCACGCCTTTTGTCGCGATATCTACCGCTTTGCCATCATCACGGGTAGAGCTAGCTACAATCCCCTTACCGACCTTCAAACGGCGCTTAAGCCCTACAAACGGGGCAGCTTCCACCATATCCCCCAAAGCGAGCTACCACAGCTTGTGCGCGATATTGAGGCGTACGATAAAAGCCCCATGGTGCGCATTGGGCTAAAGCTGTTGCTACTGACAGCCGTTCGCCCTGGAGAGCTACGCCGGGCTGAGTGGGCAGAGTTCGACTTAGATGCAGCCGTTTGGAAGATCCCCGCCGAGCGCATGAAAATGGGCAGGGCGCATCAACTGCCCCTGCCTAGCCAGGCATTGTGCGAGCTGCGTTATCTTCACAAGCTAACAGCCCCCTTCAAATTGCTATTTCCTGGCCGTAACGACCCACGAAAACCAATTTCAGATGCCGCTTTTGGCATGGCGCTAAAGCGCATGGGTTATGAAGGGCGGCACGTACCCCACGGTACCCGCCATGTGGTGGCCACCGGCTTAAAAGAGCTGGGTTACCCCAGGGAATGGATAGAGCTACAGCTATCGCACAAGCTGCCAGGGATCGAGGGCGTTTACACCCATGCCCAGCACATGGCCCCGGATCAACGGCCCGCCATGATGCAGTTTTGGGCGGATTACCTAGATAACATTAGCGCCGAGGTTTAAATGCGAATTAAGCTGCCTATCAAATGTCCTGAATGCGGAACTAAAACCCGAACTAGATCAAGCCGGAAAATGACAGAGGGGTATCATGTTTTATACCAAGAGTGTACTAACAAGAAGTGTGGCTTTAAGTTTAAAGCTGAGGAGGTATTAGGTGATACGACAATCGATGCAGTAGCGGAAAACTTCGATTTAACGAGTTTAAACCCCGATGCATGTGCGTTGATGATTATCGATCAGCAGCAAGCGGATATGTATTATCCCTATTTTAGAAAGCGCAATAACGAGCGCGCAGAGTACAACATGCATCGGCTGCTGAGTGCATGGCGTGAAAACTCGCTGCCTATCATCCATGTTCGTCATCTCTCTGGTGATCCAGAGTCTCCCTATTCCCCCGGCCATCCTGGTGTGCGTTTTAAACTTGGTTTAGAGCCTCTCGCTAACGAGGAAATTTTCGATAAAAGCATCACGGATGCTTTTTTACGCTCCAACATTGAGGATTGGCTGCTTAAGCGATCCATTCGCCAACTCGTAGTGGTGGGATCGACCAGTGAAGGGGCGGTAGAGGCGACAGTAAGAAGCGCCTCTAACTTAGGGTTCACCGTATGGGTTCCCGATGACGCTTGCTACACCTTCGAGAAGTTTAGTTATGACGCCGTGGATATTCTTCCCGAAACTATCCATACCCTTGCCATGACGAACCTGCACCAGGGTAATTCTACGGTGGTGGATACCACGCTAGTGCTTCACGCAATCGAGCATGCCATTGCTACCAAGGAGGGGTAGAGCAATAGCCAGCGCCGCAGCTGAGTGACGATTTAGGCAACTGCGTGTTGTAAATTTTCCTTTTTCTACAACAAGTAAATACTGACTGGATTTTTTATAACCTATTGAATTTAAAATACAAAATAAGTTTTTCCAACGGGTGACGCTTTATCAACGTGTTATAAATAGGTCATTAAACACTTTCTGTTGTATATCCATACAGTTCTTACAACAGCGCTTTCTGGTAGTCCTCCTCGTTCCTCGTCAAGCTAGTGGTGTCTCAAGCGTAAGGCTTGCAACATCACCACTAGCTGAAGGAACCCACCTTATGGCTCATCGAAAACCAACCTCTCCCGTGTCATCCAAAGCCGCTTTGGATACCTGTCTAGCTGTCCAGAGTCATTCAAGTGCCATCCCGTTGTGCGGGAGTCGTGGCACAACGCGCATCGATGGCGCGTCATTTCGATAACCGTCAAGCTTCATAGGGCCACTAGGGCACTTGCCCGGAATGACACCGCGAGGACACAAATTAATGCCTGAACTCACCACTCACACACCGCCTTTCAGAACGGTGAATAAGATCCAGCTAGGTAATCGCCTGCTGCGTCGCAAGGAGGTCGAGCAGAAAACCGGTAAAAGCCGTTCTGCCATTTATGACGGTATTCGCCAGGGCACTTTCCCGGCTCCGGTGCCGATTGGCGGCAAAAGCGTTGCTTGGCTAGAGGAGGAGGTGGATAGCTGGATTGCTAACTGCCTGGAGGAACGCAAGCGCCAAACCTTAGGAAGCCGCCCAGCACCGTTACGCATAACCACACACCAACCGGAGCGCCACGCATGAGCCAGTTTGAATTCATGATTAACGGAACAACGCTGAAGCTCACCGCTGACGATGTGGTCAAGCTTGAAGCCGCCATGGTAGATGCCACCAAATCACCCAGCCGAAAGGCCTTCCGTAAAGGGTCGACCGGTGATATCAGCGCTAAATGGTTAGATGGCCAGCGTGATGGCCTGGAACGCTTCAACCGCCATCAGCCCGCCACCGAAATACTGACCGACTGCTAACCCCCTAACCTCATTCCGCAAGCGGTAACGCTGCTGGGCCAAGCCCAGCGGGTATGGGGAAGTTTTGTCCATAGATCGTAAAAAAGCCCCAGCGTGTGGAGCGCTGGGGCAAAGGGAACAAATAAACAAAGAGGGATGTATGAATAACTTTAGCAGAGTTTTTGCCGTTTTCGACCTGAAAGACTTGCGAGGAACATTCGGGAATGCTTATCATGGTCTTGCTGTAGCAAAATCTACAGCCGGGCGTAGGAACCCGAGTTCAAATAGGCGCTACAGCGCCCCTACCATTGCAGGCGCTTTTTTTACGCCTGGAATGTGTTGTTATGGCGGCTGTGCGTGGGCACGCTTCGGCGTGGCCGGTTTCCTATTTGACCGGTTTCCTACCCCGCGTACGGTCGCCACCCAATCCCGTAGGAAGGATCGTGGTGACTCCAAGGAACAAATAGGAGTCTTACCCATGGCCAATCACAGCCAAGGTGCGTCTACGCACACCCACATTTCCCCCTCGCATGTTGCTATCGCGCTAATCGGTGCAAAACTGATTGCCTACCGTGTTAACCGTAAGCCTTCACAGCTTAACCAGTTGTTGGGTATGGCACGCATGGCCACCGCGCTAAATCTCCTCTCTTACCAAGAACATGACCAACTTCTCGTCGAGCTTGAGCGCTTGTGTGTCGAGGAGGTGGCTCATGACTAAGTTCACGAATTCCCCTCGCCTTGAAGATGCGGTTTGCCTAACAGAAGCCGAATGCTTGTTAGTCGATCCTCGCGCCAACTTTGAAGACCTGTTTGAACAGTGTGAAACTCGCTTGGAAGCGGTGAGTAACCTGATGATGACGCTTAGCATGTTGGATGCCCCAGGCGCATGTGCAGATGCACGCGATTTAGCCCACGTCGCTATTTCATGCCGACTGTTGTTAGCCGATTCATTGGATTTACTGTTTGCCGCCCGTCAAGCGTCTAAACGCCAACAACCGCCTGCTAGCAAAGGGGGCGACCATGGCTAAGACGACGGTTCAAAAGATCCAGCAAGTGGCCATCGCCGCATTAAGCGACGCTGAAACGTTACTCGCCGAATGGCTACCCGATGGGGCACGCCAGGGCAGCGAATGGGTCGCACGCAACACGGCCCGCGATGATCAAGGCAAAGGCTCGTTTGGTGTCTCGCTCACCAGCGGCAAGTGGAACGACTTTGCTGACTCAGACGCCCATGGTGGCGATTTGGTGTCGCTACTTGGTTACTTGCGCGGCTGTCGGCAGGTAGACGCCGCCATGATGATCGATCAGCGGTTAGGGCTGGGTATTTTTCATCGCAACGGTGAGGCGCAAGCCTCACCCCCTATCACGTATTCCCCCACAAAAAGCCAGCTACGCCAGCAGGCGGAAGCGCAGCGCCTGTTGGCCCTGCAAAAGGCTGCAGAGTTAGCCAAAAAGCTGTGGCTGAGTGGCCAGCCCGCTTGCCCTGGGCATGCGTATTTGGTGCGTAAGGGGATTAGCGCTTACCGCCTACGCCAAACCCCCAAAGGGCAGCTAATGGTGCCCCTTTACGCCAACGGTGAATTGGTCAATGTGCAGTTGATCGATGCTCAAGGGAACAAGCGCTTTTTAAAAGGCGGGCAGGTGCAGGGGGCTTACTCACCCCTTGGCCATGTACTGCCAGGAAAAACGCTGTACGTCTGCGAGGGCTGGGCCACCGGAGCCACTATCCACGCCCACACCCGCGAACCCGTGGCGTGCGCCATGCATGCGGGCAACCTTGAGCCGGTGGCGCGTGCGTTATGTGAACGCTATGGCCACCTAGAAATGGTCATTGCGGGCGATGATGACCGCGCTACCCCTGGAAACCCTGGGCGTCATGCCGCCAATGCCGCCGCACTGGCGGTGGGGGCACTGGTGCTGTTCCCGGCTTGGCCGACAGAAGCCCCGCATAGCCTGACCGATTTTAACGACTTGGCGTGCTGGTATCGCCAACAAGGGGGCCGCCATGAGTGAGGTTAAACGTGAGCAGCAAAGCCACCTTGCGCTTGTTGGCCAACCGACTGCGCCGGAGATCGACGCTTTAGAGCGCCCAAGCTATGCCGTGTACGAAGGGCAAACTCTGGTGGATGGCAAGCTGTTTCGAGCGGGCACATGGTTTCACGGCATCAAGCAGGGCCAAGGGGATGACATTGGCCAACCGTTTGATCTATGGATCTGCGCACCGCTGCATGTGGATGCCGAAACGCTCAACAGTGATGACGGCAGTGTAGGCCGCTTACTGCGCTTTAAGCACCGGGGCAAGGTCATTGAATACGTCATGCCCATGGAAGCACTGGCTGGGAAGGGCGAGGAGATATTAAAAGCCCTTTTCCGCCAGGGCTTAAAAGTGGAGTACCACCAGCGCCGCTATGTGCCTGCCTATATCGCCAGTCACCACGACTTAAAGCGCGTGCTGGCCACTACCACCAAACCGGGCTGGCACGATGCAAGCGGGGCGTTTGTACTGCCCGGCAAAATTTTAGGCGGTAAGGACGTGCGCTTTCAGGACAGCGGCAAGGGGGCCCACCTATTTTCTGAACGGGGCACGCTGGAAGGCTGGCAAAGCGAGCTAGCCCACTACTGCCAGGGCAACCCGGTACTGATTCTATCGGTTTGCTGCGCGTTGGCGGGGCCGCTGCTTTCAAAAGTAGGCGTAAACGGTGGTGGCGTGCATTTGGTAGGTGACTCATCGAGCGGTAAGTCACTGGCTCAGGCTATCGCCGCCTCAGTATGGGGCGACCCCAGCCGTTTTGCCGCTTCGTGGGATATGTCGCGGGGCGGTATTGAGATTGAGGCATCGTCCCGTAATGACACGGTGCTGATTCTGGACGAGATCAAACGTGCTGACCCCAAGCGGGTACAAGAAATGGCCTACGCCATCGCTAACGGCACTGGCAAAGGCACCATGACTCGCGAACGGGAAGGGCGAACTAAGCTCTACTGGCGTGTTTTAGCGCTTTCCAGTGGGGAGCGGTCACTGTCTGAACATGCGGCCATTTCAGGTAATGCCGCCCACGCTGGGGCAGAGCTGCGCATGGTGGATGTTAACGCGGGCACACGCACCTACCGTGCCTTTGATGATGTTCACGGCATGAGCGGAGCTACCTTCCATAGAAAGCTAACCACGGCCACTGCACACCACTACGGCATGGTGGGGCCTGCGTTCGTGGAGCACCTCATTAAGGAAACCGACCCTGACTACTTTTATCAGCGGTTCGCTGAGGTGCGGGGAGGGTTCAATTCTGATGGCCCGCAAGCGGGTAGGGTCGCGGATCGCTTCGCCATTATTGGACTAGCGGGAGAGCTGGCATCCACCTACGGGATTTTACCGTGGGAAGAAGGCACCGCCGCTAACGCATGTAGTCAGCTATTCCGCGAGTGGGTCGCCAGGGTTGGCGATGGGAACGCCGAAGATCGACAAATACTTAGCGCGCTATCGGACTTTATCGCTATGCACGGTGATAGTCGCTTTTCCAACATTGCCGCTGAGCTGCCTAATCCTGGTATCAAGCACCGTGCGGGTTACTACGAGATAGAGGACAGAAAACGCCTTTATCTGTTCAACCGTGCCTCACTAACGGAAGCGGCCGCGGGGTATGGCAGAGATCGCATAATTCGCACACTGGAAACCTACAACGTGCTGGCCAAAACCGATAGTGGTCGCCGCCAGAAAAACTACCGCCTGCCAGGAGGAGGGAGCACGCGCTTTTTCGTCATTGATCCCGACAAGTTGGACGGCGAGCGAGGGGGCGAATGATGCAGAGGCTTTTTACGCGTGAACCTAGTTTCTGTGGCAACACTGGCTACAACGGCAACGCCCAGCAACCATGCGGGTTACAGGTGTTGCCTATTAATAAGAGAGGTGGCTACAAAGGCAACACATATCTTTATATCTATATAGATCCTGACTCTGTCTGTTGCCGTTTTAAAAAAGCGGCTACAGGTTGCCAAAAAAAATATCAATTAAATCAATGCTATTGCCGTTGTTGCCACGTTGCCCCCGTTTTTCAAAATCAGACAGGGGAATTATATATGGGAGGTATTGAGAATTATTCCCATATCTGCAAGGAGGCGACCCCTTTCCCTTCCTGGCAGGCGTTTTTCACCCAGCTAAACATTTCCCGTTGGTGGGGCATTGGCTCCACCGTTTCACCTGCGCACGCATGCCAACAGTGAGGCCAACATGACCCAGCAGACACCCGCCACCTCCCAAGCACCTGAGCAGGAGCAAGGCACCATGCAAGCAACAGATAATAAGCACTCCAAAGCCCCCGAAACCGCCGTGAGCGATGAAACCGAGTTGGAGACGGAGATTGAGCAGCTACGCGCCGTTTACCTCGCTCGTCGCTCGAAGCTTGAAAGCGTAACGGGCCGATTGGACAAACTGCGAAAGACGCTGGGCGCACTACAACACCAGATAGACGACACGGAAGGCGCATGGCGTCAGGACTTGGTGAAAGGGTTTGGCGAGCAGAGCAAGGCGGTGCGTGACAAGCTTAAGCAAAAAGGCCAGTTGACCTCTGAAGTTGCGCAGACCCAGGAAATGATCGAGCTGCTAGAGCCGCAACAGGAATGGCTCAAGATGCAGACGCATTTGGCTCGGCAACCGCTGGAAGGATCTATGGGTCGTCTGGCGGAAATTTTATCCCGCAAGAGGTTGATGAAGTGTCTTAAGGATATGAGCCATAGTGAGGAAATGGCCACCTTGAGCGCTGAGCTGCCAAGGCTGTTCAACAGCATTCATGAAGGGACTTACAACGATTATGCACACATGGCGAGGCTAGGCATTGATGTATCAAGCCAGCCAGGGAGCAGTATCGACCCCTTGATGGATAATGCTAGTCGACGCTGGACTAGTGAAGAGATTGAGCGCCGCCAACATGCTGCGCTGGGCAAGCTATTGCTGGACGTCATGCCCAAAGCCAAACCGGTGCCCACACCAGAGATTTTACAGGTGCCGCCCTTGCTCGCCTGCGAAGCAAGCAGACGTGACTACCCATCACCCATTGGCTTTAATCGGCGGTTAAAAGAATTAGAAGCGCAAATGGAGTACGTGCCAAGCCAGGACGACCTCGATAGCGCGTAGCGCATCTACAAGCCATACGCAGGCCAATGACCAACGCCCCGCCTTTGTGCGGGGCGTTGTCGTGGAAAGGAGGGCAGAAGGGTAGCCAGTCTTCTGCGAGCGCCTACAGGGCTTTATGGGGCGATGCTGCCCAACCATCTATCCCCACACCGGCCGCGACCCACGCCGCGCCCTCGACACCCCGCCCCGCCCGCGCGCTAAATGTAGTGGTTTTTATGCACCCCTGCGCCCGCCGCCAAGCCGCGCCACTGCTGGGCTGGCTGGTGAAAAATGGGTGCATGAAAATTATGCGAATTCATGCGGGGTTATGCGCTTCAGCACTGTACGCGTGACTAATCAGGCTTGAAAGCTGGCTCTTACCTTGCTGGCAGTGAAAAAGAGCGTTCTTGAGTATTCCTAACAAAGCCCCCGTGTACATACTATGAGAAAGGCTAGTAATTAAGCGTGAGATTTTTTACGTGTGTGGGGCTTTAATTTGTCATTACGGGGTACGGCACACAGAGTAGGCAGGTCTAATAACGGCACCCAGCGGCCTTACGTGAAGGTTGCCAGGGAAAAATCCCCAGATCGCCGCATCCTAAGGCGCGTTGTCTCTAACCAGTCTGCCGAGTTCGCTTGTGGGGTAATTCTTAATGCACACCACCATAAGTCCTAAATCCCGCTATCGCTGGGCTTTAGGGGAAAATTGGGTGCATGGGAGTCATGCGAAATCATGCAGGTTTATGCGCTTTCAACAGGCAAGAGGGAGAATGATGACATAGAGCTAAGCTATCAACTGGCGGGTAGCTGAATAAGGGGGCCTGATAATTCCTAATAGTGCCGTGCTTTTCTAGAAAAAGACGATGTGGGGTGATCTAAAGTCGCACATGATAGGCTTGTATGTATGACATGGAATGGGCAACACTATTAAAAATAATTAAAGTTGGGATTTGGCCTAGTGAGTATCAATTTACAGGTGGCAATAATTTGCAGGTAACAATAATTTTCAAATTACGTGCCATCGCAGACGGAGCAGAGGCACATTGTTATAGATTGATTACAGAGCCACTCCCACCTACCAGTTCAGGAGGTCTAACACTCAATAGTCAAAACAGCTATCGACCCAAATAAGGTTTAAGAAGTAGCTAAGTTGTGCGATTAAACTATCACATAAAGAACATAACTAAAGAATAGAAAAGTGGGCGTTAATTGGTTTAGTTGAATAAATGTAGATGGTATTACTTTTCACCATAAAAACACGTATAAGTGTTAATGATTTTATTGTGCTGAGGGAGCTCAATGTCCGAATCTAAATTTAATAGAAAAACAGTTGATTTGATCGCATATCGTTCTGCTTATATTTGCGCAAATCCAAGATGCAATAGGTTAACTGTTGCTCCGTCCCTCAATGATGCTGAGTCAAAAGTAAAAATCGGTGAAGCCGCTCACATACACGATGCGCGAGAAATGACTATCCGCTTTGATCAGAGTATGTCACTAGCAGATCGAGCCAAAGCTGAAAATGGAATCTGGCTCTGCGCTAGCTGCCATACAGAAATCGACAAAAACCGAGGTATAGATTATCCGGCAGAAGTTTTAAAGAAATGGAAGAAAGATCATGAGGATTTAATATCGGATTTATTGCGGCATCACAAAAGTCCTTTGCCGTTAATTAGAAGATTTACGAATGATCAAAAGCTAGCGCAAAAAATTGTAGATATTATTTCTAATAAGGGTGTCTTTCACCAAGCGCATTACCTTGAAAACCTTGATCACGTCATCTTGTCTTTAAAAGAGGTTCGAAAAAGTCTCGTTGAAATTGGAAGTAAAATTGATTTTGATAAAAAGCTTAAAGAAATCAATGAAAATTTAAAAAAGGCGCTCAAGGAATACATGAACGACACGTCTCAGTATCCGGTTTACTCCGATTCCCATATGGATGTGCTTAGGAAAAAGGTGGGAATATCTCTCCGTATATTACGCGATGAATTTGGGTGTTCAGTTGACGGATCCATTGTCCAGATAATGCCTTGATAAAGAAAAAATGTGTAAATTAGAGCGACACTATCCTACGCTCATTTTTGTTGCCTTTTTCAGTGGTTTATATGCCTCATGATTAAAAAAGGCATTGTCTTACAATTTACAAAAAAGTATCCAATCGTAGCTAACGCCATTTTTAATTAACTAACAATTTTGTGAGATATAAGGAAAAACTATGATCCGGACAGAATACCTGAATTTTTTGCAAAATCTTAACGAAGCTGGGGTTTCCTCTGATATTCGTAAGTTGGCTAATCTGATACTGGTGAACCAGGATGAGTTGGTTCCATTGGGCACTCATCAGGGGGCGCGCGTTAGGCGTCTGGTCGCATTGGCGCAGGCAAGTTGGGATACGCTAAACGAAGATATTAAGCCTTTATCAGAGCAGCCAGAAGAGCAGATGGCAGCCGTTACCCAGCTTAAAAGCATGGTGGTTGGGCCTTTTCGTGGTTTTGCAAGACAGGAGACTTTTGATTTGGCAAGCCGTTTAGTGCTGATATACGGCCCCAACGGGACAGGAAAATCCAGCTTTTGTGAAGCACTTGAGTATGGCTTGCTAGGTAATGTAGCAGAGGCAGAAAGCAAGCGTTTTCGTGATCAGCACGAGTACCTGAAAAACGCTTATGTTAAACTTTTTACGGCTCCAGTGATTGTAGGTTTGAACGAGCAAGGAGAAGAGGTTGAAATCCAGGCAAGTGAAGAGTTATATCGCTTTTGTTTCGTAGAAAAGAATCGTATTGATAGCTTTTCGAGAATCGCTGCTCAAGCACCTGCTAAGCAAACTGGACTTATCTCAACGTTGTTTGGTTTAGATTCTTTTAATGAATTTGTACGAAATTTTACAGCAGAAATCGATGCTAGATATATTGATTTGACTGGCGTAAAAGCTTCTGAGCTAGCCAGAAAACGTCAGGCGCTTTCTGGCTCTGAACAGCAAATATCCATTAACGAAAATGAGTTGCAAAAACTAGATGTAGAGGAGAGAGAATTAGCCGATCAGTATCGTGAAGGAGCTACGTTTAACCAAATGGTTTTTGAGTTAAATGGTGACGAACACCATGCTGGAACTATCCAACAACTTGAACATGAGTTGCAACAACATCAAGAAAATAAAAGTAACTTAACCACTCATGAATTAGATAATATTGTTAATTCAATTGGTTTAGGTTTTGATGAGCTAGATGTTAAGCAGGAAGAGCTACAAAGAAATAATAAAGAGTTGTCGTTTCAAAAGCTATATAATGCAGTGGTTAAGCTTAAAGAAAGTAGTTCGGAGAATTGCCCTGCATGTAAAACACCACTTAATCAAGTTGCAGTAAACCCCTATACTCATGCAGATGAAGAACTAAAAAAACTGCAACACTTAGCATCTCTGCAGAAAGCAATAGAGCAAAAACAACAAGATATAACTAATTGGCTACTGTCACTTTCGCAAATTGCAACCACTTGCTTGAGGTTACTCCCGCAAGAAAATATTCTCCACACTATGAGAATTCCATCCGACACACAAGCCACAATCGAATGGTGGAGCCTCCTGAATCAGCAGTTACAGGATGGTTTTACAACATTGCAGCATATACAGTCGCAGGTTAATCAGCTTGAACAGGCAGATTTAGTTATTGAACAAGCCGATAAAGTTCGCTCAACCAAACAGGCTGAGTATAACCGTTTACGCCGACTAGAAAATAAAATTACTGTATTACAAACTCGTAGACATACTGCACAACAAGCAATAACGTCTGCCAAGCAGACTATCACCAACTTCGATACTGAAAATTCAAAGCTTATAGCTGATGTGGATGTGGAGCGAACTCTTGTAGAAAAAAATAATGCAATTGCAGCTTCTTATCGCAGTTTGATTGCTAAATTAAATGCCTATAAAAATAGACGTCCAGGTCAATTAGTCGCCAACCTTGGAGAGATAGTTGTCACGCTTTATAATGCATTTAATAGAAATGACTCTAAAAGTGAGCTGTTGTCCATGGTTAAGTTACCATTAGCACAGAATCAACAGCTTGGTATATCTTTTCAAAACAACCCTCAAAAAGTCTATGACGCATTACACGTTCTTAGCGAGGGTCATATTCGCTGCGTTGGTCTTGCAATATTGCTTGCTAAAAATCTAAAAGAAAACTGCCCGTTATTGATATTCGATGATCCTGTGAATGCCATAGATGAAGACCATAGGGAGTCTATCCGAAGAACGTTATTCGAAGACCATTACTTTTCCGACAAGCAAATTTTACTGACCTGTCACGGTGAAGAATTCTTTAAAGATATCCATAACTTACTCCCTGCTCAGTCTGCGGCGCAATCTCAATCTCTCGCTTTCTTGCCACGCTTGGATGAGCCACATATCCGAGTGGACTTTAATTGTGCGCCTCGTAATTACATCATCGCTGCACGAAGTCATTTTGAACGAAATGAAATCAGAGATGCGCTTACAAAGTCTCGTAAAGCGCTCGAGTCTCTTACAAAAGTAAAAGTCTGGCGTTATGTGAATAAATATGGTGATGGTAGTTTAAGTCTAAAGTTGCGCTCATCAAAAGCGCCAATTGAACTGAGAAATCTTACTGAACAACTTAATAAAAAGATTGGTAAGAGTGATTTTTCTGATTTGAATAAAGAATCGGTTTATAACCCACTTGAAATATTGCTTGGATTGAATGGTGATTCGCGTGAGTGGCGTTATTTAAATAAAGGAGCGCACGAAGAAGATGATAGAAGTGAGTTTGATAGGCATTCTGTGTCAGTTATAATTTCTGCGTTAGAATCAATTGATCAAGCTTTGTAAGGGCATGAATTGTTCGTTATGAAACTATTGAAAATAATAGCCTTTGTAGCTGATCGAGAGTTTATATAACTGTGCGCTGTTGTCGGGCGTTTTTACTCGAAACGCCTTATATCAATATTAGCTAAATTTTCGCATCTGGCCGTAGGAAGCCCATGTGTGCCATTTGCAGATTTTTTTGTGATAGATGTTGCTCAATATCTAGTGGATAGCTGGCCGCAGATATGGCTGTGGTATACATGGTGGTATATTTTGTTCTTTGTTATTGTATTAATTTAAATAAATTCAATAGCTTAATTGATTTTTTTGACTCCTGCCAGGAACCCCGACTCCATTCTCCCTTTATCATCTATTTCTCCATTTCGACAGTTAGTCTCTCTTGACTGCCCCGACTCTGCCGGTATCAGGTATGCTCTTGTTTTGCCGTTTCTGCTGCACCTGCTGAGGACATTGCTATGCGTTTCCAACCCGCTATTGCCATTACGTCGCTTGCGATGATCTCTTCGTTGCTGCTGCCTACCGCGCTTCTGGCGCAGGATGCCCATATTGGCAGCGTGCGAACGGAGTTTAGGTTGATTGGCCCGAACAGTACGATTGAAGTGGAACGTTTTGACGACCCAAAAGTACAGGGGATCTCCTGCTATCTCTCTTACTCTCAGGTGGGCGGCTTATCGGGTGCGGTCGGGCTGGCTGAGGAAGCTAGCGAGGCGAGCGTGGCTTGTCGGCAAACGGGAGAGATTGTCTTCGACCCTGATGAGGTAGACGAGCAAGAGGTCGTTTTTAACCAGCGCCGCTCTGCGCTATTTAAGAATATGCGCGTGGTGCGCATGCACGATGCTGAAACCGAAACCTTTGTGTACTTAACTTACAGCACCAAGCTGGTAGATGGTTCACCAAAGAATGCGATTTCGGCGGTCCATTACGGTGGATTTTAAGAGGGCTTAGCGGGGCTTCCCCAGCATCTGTGTCCAGAAGGTGGTATAGCGCGAATCAGCATTGCTGGCCTTGGCCATGCCCATTTCGGTGAAGGTATCATTCATCATATTGCGGCAATGGCCGGGGCTCTCTAGCCAGCCGTTTACCACGGCGGCGGCAGATGCGTGCCCAGCAGCAATATTTTCTCCTAAGGCTTGCCACGTGTAGCCATGTTGATTGGCGCGTTGCTCAATTCCTGCGCCGTTAGCATCGGTATGGCTAACGTAGTCGTTGTTGGCCATATCGCTGGCGTGCATTGCGGCAGCGGCCTCCAGTTGGCAGCTCCAGGTTAGTGGGCTGGCTGCTGGAAATGCTTGATCGCCACATTGACGGGCGTTGTTTCGTGCCTCGTTTACCAGTCTTAGCATTTCCTGTTGCTGCTCCATCAGGCCACACGCGCTGTTGGTGCTGTCGCTATAAGGACTGTCGCCGTGTGAATCACCAACGGCCTGCGTGCCGCTGCCTATCAACATCAGTGCTATTGCGCTGAACAGTGCCCAGCGGGTAGGGCGCTTTAAGGTGGAGTTAGCCGTTACGTTGTTCATTTTCGCCGATGTAGGGGCGGCCTCTTTTTCAGATTGATTTTATCCGAAAGCGATACCCGATAAAGGCTTGCTTGCGGGTCGGAAATGCTGAGGCACACGCCTTGATCGCTTTTTGTACCAATCCTGCCCGCAGCCTAGCTACCATTTTCGGTGTCATCCAACCCTACCGTCCAGTTTTTAGTGTATATGCTAAAAATATATTTTGACGTTTTTTATAAATGTAGATATTTTTGTTAGTCATTACGGTTGATGCTGCCTATCTGAAAATGAAGAAGCTGGCTCGCTAGTGCTTTGGGAAGTACAGGCAATGGCGTTGTAGCGAGTTCGTGGGAGGCGCGGCCAGCGTTTGAGAGCACGCTCTAATGTCATGGCAAAAAGGAAAACAAGATGAGTGAGTTACCCGATATTTTGATACCTGACGCATTTATTGGCGGAGAGTGGTGCGGTGCTGACAAGCGCTTTGCGGTCACGAATCCGGCAAATGGTGAGCTATTAGCAGAAGTCCCCGACCTGGATGCTGATGGTGCACGGGCAGCGGTTGCCGCAGCAGAGGCAGCAGGGCCTAGCTGGAAAAAGCGTACTGCTAAAGAGCGTGCAACGCTGTTACGCGCCTGGTTCGATGCCATCATGGCGCACCAGGAAGACCTGGCTCGACTAATGACGTTGGAGCAGGGCAAGCCGCTGGCAGAGTCCCGCGGTGAAGTGGCGTATGGCGCGTCATTTGTCGAGTTTTATGCCGAAGAGTCCAAGCGCATGGCCGGTGAAACCTTGCCGGGCCATGGTGTTGATAAGCGCATTCTGGTGTTTCGCGAACCGATTGGCGTTGTGGCTGCCGTTACGCCCTGGAACTTCCCGCTGGCAATGATCACCCGTAAATGTGCCCCCGCGTTAGCGGCAGGCTGTACGGTGGTTATCAAACCTGCAGAAGCAACGCCACTGACGGCGTTGGCGGTGGCGCGTTTGGCTGAGCTTGCTGGCCTGCCCGCTGGGGTAATCAATGTGGTCACGGCTAGCCAGCCTGCACCGATTGGCGAGGTGTTAACCACCGACCCGCGCGTGCGTAAGTTCTCTTTCACCGGCTCTACGCCGGTGGGTAAAAAGCTGCTTGCTCAGTGTGCCGGTACGGTCAAAAAAGTATCGCTGGAGTTAGGCGGTAACGCCCCTTTCATCGTGTTTGATGACGCCGATCTAGACGCCGCCGTTGAAGGGGCTGTTGCCTCCAAGTATCGCAACTCTGGCCAGACCTGTGTGTGCACCAACCGTTTCTTGGTGCAAAGCGGCGTTTACGAGGCATTTGTTGAGAAGTTTGCCAAGCGGGTGGCTGAACTGAACGTGGGCAATGGGCTGGATGATGGCGTTATGCAAGGCCCGTTGATCAATCAGGCTGCGGTCGAAAAGGTCGAGTCCCACATTGGCGATGCGTTGGAAAAGGGTGGGCGTTTGGTCTGTGGCGGCAAGCCGCACACGTTGGGCGGCACTTTCTTCGAACCGACGATTATTGCTGATGTGACCGACAGCATGCGGGTTGCCCGTGAAGAGACGTTTGGTCCCTTGGCGCCTGTGTTCCGTTTCGAGACGGACGAAGAAGCCATTGCCATGGCGAATGCGACTGAGTTCGGGCTGGCAGCTTACTTCTATGCCCGTGACTACCGCAGAATTTGGCATGTAATGGAAGGGCTGGAGTACGGCATGGTAGCCGTTAACGAAGGCATTCTGTCTACCGAGCTAGCGCCCTTTGGTGGGGTGAAAGAGTCTGGGCTGGGCCGTGAAGGCTCACGTCATGGGCTTGATGAGTTTACTGAGTTGAAATACGTCTGTGTTGGCGGCCTATAAGCGATTTTCACTAATTAACTGAGGAATGCGGTAAATGAAGATGAGCAATGCACAGCTGAATGAGCTTAAACAGAAATATGTCGCTAATGGTGCCGCCAGCCCTGCAACGCAATTTGCGGACCGTGCTGAAAACGCGATTATCTGGGATGCGGATGGTAACCGTATTATTGATTTCGCAGGCGGTATTGGCGTGCTTAATATCGGCCATTGCCATCCTAAGGTAGTCGAAGCGGTTAGGGAGCAGTTAGGTCGGGTGATGCACACTTGCCAAACCGTTATTCCTTACGAAGGCTACGTGAAAGTCGCTGAAAAACTCAGTCAGCTCACGCCTGTGCGCGGCCATGGCAAAGTCATGCTGGTTAACTCCGGGGCTGAAGCACTAGAGAATGCCGTCAAGATTGCGCGTGCCGCCACCGGCAAGAATAACGTGATCTGCTTCGATGGTGGCTACCATGGCCGTACCTTTATGACCATGGCAATGAACGGCAAAGTGGTGCCTTACTCGGCTGATTTCGGCAGCATGCCGGGGAATGTTTTCCGTGCGCCTTACCCCGTTCCGTTCCATGGGGTCAGCGAAGAAGGCGCTATCCGCGGTCTTAAAATGACGCTGAAGACCGATGCTAACCCAAGAGACACCGCCGCTATCGTGATTGAGCCTGTGTTGGGTGAAGGCGGGTTCTATCCTGCACCGGCCAGCTTCCTTAAAGCAGTGCGTGAAATTTGCGATGAGCACGGCATGCTGATGATCGTCGATGAAGTGCAGTCTGGCTTTGGCCGTACCGGTAAGCTGTTTGCGATTGAACACAGTGGTGTTGAGCCTGACCTTATGACCATGGCTAAGAGTATGGCCGGTGGCATGCCGATTTCAGCCGTGGTGGGAACGGCTGAGCATATGGATGCGTGTGGCCCTAACTCGCTGGGTGGCACCTATTCAGGTAGCCCGGTTTCTTGTGCGGCTGTGTTAGCGGTACTTGAAGTATTCGAAGAAGAAAAGATTCTTGAGAAGAGCCAAGCCTTAGGAGAGGTTCTGGGGCAGCGCTTTACCCAGTGGCAGCAGCGCTTTGCTTGTGTTGAAAACGTGCGTCACTTAGGTTCGATGGCGGCATTGGATCTTGTTGCCGCTGATCAAACCCCCGACCCAGAGCTTGCAGCGGCCATGTGCAAACGTGCCCGGGAGAAGGGGCTTATCCTGCTGTCGTGTGGGCTCTACGGTAATACGCTCCGCTTCTTGATGCCGGTCACCATCGAAGACAGCATCCTTGAAGAAGGGTTGGCGATTGTTGAAGAATTGCTCGAAGAGCTTACAGCGTAATATCTAGCGTCTCATTGGTTAGTTAAGCGCCAATTTGAAGCTTCTGTAGGCAAAAAACTTTGGTAGCTAGAACGCTTTTGTAGAGAGCTTTTGTAGAAAGCTTTTGTAGAGGGCGTTGATAAGAGCGCTGAAAAGCGTATTGGTTAACGAGTTGATAGAAGCCGGTGCAGCTAGTCTGCATCGGCTTTTTTTATTGCTTGTTGCCGGTGTTATTGAGTGCGGGGAAGAACACGTTCAAACAGCTGTTACAAGGTGTGTTATTATTTTGACCCACTTTGCAAAATGCATACTCATGAATTCATCTTTCTTCCCAGACGAAAAGGCGGATGCCAAGGAAAACTTGGGTATTCGTGCCTACAAGCTACTTAAAATAGATATTATTAAAGGCACTTTTCAGCCTGACGAAAAATTGCGTATGAGTGTGCTTAAAGCGCGCTATGACCTGGGTATTGGCCCTCTGCGAGAAGCACTTTCCCAGCTTGTTGCTGAGTATTTAGTGGTGGCAATTAGCCAGCGTGGCTATCGTGTAGCGCCCATGTCGCTCGCTGAGCTTAACGATATTTACGATGCCCGGGCGCAGGTTGAAGCGATGATGTTGGGGCTTGCAATCGAGCGCGGCGATGATGCCTGGGAAGCCAATATCCTGGCAAAGTCTTATCAATTAGCCAAGCTGACGGAAATGAACTCGCCAGAAGGGCTGTTAGATAGTTGGGATCGTCGGCATAGTGATTTTCACACCGCGATGGTGGTTGGCTGTAACTCTCCGCACTTGATGAAAGTGCGCGCTGGGCTGTTTGATAAAGTTCAGCGTTACCGCTTTTTGTGGCTTAAAGAAACCGTGTTTTCTGCTCAGGCCCTTGAAGAAAAGCGCCAGGAGCATGCCGCCTTAGTAGACGCCACGCTTGAGCGCCGCAAGGATGAAGCAGTGGCATTGATGCACGAACACTTGATGTCTCCCGTGCCGATTATTGCCCAGGTAATGCGCCAACAAAGTGTCGCATAAGGCAACAGAAGGCAGCGCAGAAACGCTAAAAGAAAAGGCCCTAATGATTAGGGCCTTTTTAGTTGGGTTGCTGTTCGTTAGCCGTTTGATACGCCTGTTTAGAACAGTAAGTTGGGCAACCATAGCGCAATACTTGGGAATAGTACGATAATTGCTAATCCCACTATCTGTAGAGCAACATACGGCAGTGCTGAACGATAGATATCAACGATAGTAATGGACTTTGGCGCGACTGATCGCATATAGAACAGGTTATACCCAAAGGGCGGTGTCAGATAAGCGGACTGCATACTGATAATAAACAGCACCGCAAACCAGGTAGTATCGAACCCTAAGTCACGTACGATTGGCACATAAAGCGGAATCGTGATGAACAGGATCGCAAAGTCATCGAGAAACATGCCCAGTGCAAAAAAGCTAATCAGCATGATGATGATGACGGTATAGGGCGACAGCGAGAAGTCATTAATAAAATCACTGACGATCATACCGGCGCCTAAGCCCATATAGATACGGCTAAAGAATACCGCGGCAATGGCAATCCAGAGCAACATGCCGGTTATTTTGGCCGTGCTGAGCATGGCGTAGCGCAGCAGGCTCCAGTTAAGCCGACCTCTCAGCGCTGCAATCAGCATGGCACCGCCAGCCCCGACTGCAGACGCTTCCGAAGGCGAGGTTACCCCTCCGATAATGCAGCCCAATACGGCAGTGACCAAAAGGCCAGGGGCAATCACATGGCGCAAAGACATCAGCTTTTCTTTGGCACTAAAGCGTTCTTCTACTGGCGCAGCAGGGCCTAGGGAAGGGTTGATACGGCAGCGTATTAATATGTATGCCATGTAAATAGCGGCAAGCATTAGGCCGGGTACTAAGCCAGCAGCGAATAGCTTTCCTACTGATTCACGAGCCAGAAACGCATAGACAATCATCAAGATACTAGGTGGGATGAGAAACCCCAATGCACCACCCGCCATGATCGTGCCGGTGACTAGCCGCTTGTGATAGCCCCGCTTGAGCATTGCCGGTAGTGCAATGATCCCTAGGCTGACAGTAGCTGCCCCTGAGACTCCCGCCATGGCAGCGATAAGGGCGCAGATCAGAATGGTGCCAATCCCGAGCCCGCCTGGAAGGCTGCCCATCAGCTTATGCATCATCTCGAAAAGGTCATCGGTAATACCGGAACGTTCCAGTACCAGTCCCATAAAGATGAACAACGGCAGGGCCACCAGGAGAAAGTTGTCCATGGTGCTGTATGCCGATGAGAGCAAGAAGTCTAAGCCACCAGGGCCAAACATCATGTAGGCACTTCCCATGCCCGATATCATCAACGCCCACGCTAGCGGAGCGCCTATTGCCATTAGGACGATCATGGAGAAAAACATGATCGCCGTAATTATCATGGGGTCTAAATTTAACATAGGGATACCCTTTGCATGGCATATCCGCCAGGACGTGCCGGGGTGTGTCTCTTATTTTTCACGGTAAAACCACGTTGAAATAGAACTTAAACAGCACGATAGTTAATCAGCGTCGCTAATGTCGTCTCGCGGATCGTCATAGGGAATGCCAAATAAACGCACGATGGCCCTCACTAGCTCTGCTACGCTCTGCAGAATTAGCAGCCCAACAGCAATTGGAATGGTCGCCTTTATCGGCCAAAGCGCAGGACGCCAAATGCTTCGGTTGGAATACTCGCCAATTAGCCAGGAGCGGTGGGCAAACTCCACGGCCATGGTGAAAAATATGCACAACACCAAAATACCCAGTGAGAACACAATCACGTCACACAACGCCTGCATGCGGAAGGGCAGCAGGCGATAAATGACATCACTGCGCACGTGGCTTTGGTGGCGTAAGGTATAGCTGCCAGCCAGGATGCTCAGTGCACCGAAGAACATCGTCGCTAGTTCGTGCCCCCACACCGTGGGGGCATTGAGTACATAGCGAGCGACTACTTCATAGAGCAGTACACCGATAATACCTAGCGTCAGCCAGGCGGTGACTCGTCCGACCCAGTCGGAAAGCCCATCCTGAAAGCGTAGATATCGGTTGATCTTACTCACTCAATCTTCCTTGCGCTTTGGCGTTGTTGATCAAGATTTCAACGGCTTGGGCATTTCGCTCAGAGCGTGCCGCTTCTTCTTCCCAAATCGGCAAAGATGCTTCCGCTAGGCGTTGTGAATCTTCTGCTGGCAGGGTGGCGAATTCAAACAGCTCACCTTCATCGATGATCCGTTGGTTGCCTTCTTCAAGCCAGTTGTGAACGTCTTCCAGGTACTGAGCCAGCTCATCTACCAAAATTTGCTGCTGCTCTTCGCTCATCCGTTCCCAAGCGCGGGGGTTGATGAATGCGTTTTCTGTCCAGCCTGGGTTAAGTAAGTTGATATCGGTGTAGTAGCCCGCTACTTCATTGATTCGTAGCTGTTCGTACTCAACAGGGCCACCGTAAATGGCACCGTCGATAACGCCAGTCGAAAGCGCGACGTAGAGTTCTTCACCGGGAATAAAGGCTGTCGGAATATCGAATTTTTCCAGCACCGTTGCAATGGAGCTGGTTGCGCGGATGCGCATGCTGGCAAGATCTTCCAGGCTGGAAACAGGCTCTCGGGTGACTAGACCATAATCGCTACCAAAGCCGCGGCCAATCAGCTTAACGCCTTGCTCTTCGTAAGCTTCTGCGATGAGTTCATCAAGGCCTTGGTTGGCAAATATATCGTGGGCTTCTTCAGCGCTTACCCATGCTCCTGGTAGGCCCCCTTCGATCGTGCCGATACCCACTGTGCCAGGCCAGTAACTACCCACACCATGGCCGATATCGATGCTCCCACGGGCAACGGCTTCGACAAACTGGTCGCTGCTGACTAGCTCGCCGCCACGGAAAAATTGAATGTTGATAGTGCCATCACTCGCTTCACTTACCCGTTCCCGTAAATCAGCTGCAATCTGATCCACTTCGGTGCCATAAAACGTGTGCATGCGTAAACGAACGGTATCGGCATAAAGCGCTTGGCTAGCCATGATGGAAGCGGCGATGGACGTCGCTAGAGCGCATTTCACGGATGTTGAGAGCTTCATAAAACCTCTTTCTTGATCGCGTTTAGAGTTATAGAGGGCATCCATGCTTCAGTTTCGAAACCATGTTGCGCCCCCAGTTTAATCACACGCATGGTGCTCAGGCTATAAAAAATTTCTATAAAATCGTCTAACATCAACATTTTTGCATTACGTTGACTGATGTCAAACCAAACCGAAACTGCATCTATAAATTAATTTTTTATTAATTTTCATTGATTTACTGTGTTTTTGAGCGATGGATTTCCGATCAGGTGTATTAGGTAAGCGTTGATAAACGGTGTAGCCAACAGATCGTCGAGTCTGCTATTGGCCTAAATCCTCTTTGGGTAAGACCTTAAGACAGCACTTAAGGCAGCACTTGAAACAGAGCTTGGAATGCTTGCGGGTTTTAATGAGTTTTGGCGCTTTAATACACGCAGACTTGAATACGTGCTGAGCAGAAGAGCTGCCCCGCCTACAGGCAGAGCAATCAGCGAAAGAGCTTTCCTTCTCTTCGGGTTATTGCGTCCTAGCGCTGCTTTTTTTAATAAACGCGGCACGCGCTATCGTTAAGAATTGTTTAGTAGGGGTAGTGTGAGCGGTGGGGTCTTAACAATGAAAACGAATCAAGGATCTGATAATGAAATATCCACTAACCCTGTTAGCTGCTGCTGTTGCTGCCACCGTTACCACAACCAGCTATGCGGCGCCGTTGCTGAGCGACCAAGCATTGCTCGTCGATAGTCCGGAACACTTGAGTGCCAATGCCTGGGTAGAAATCTCGCAATCGGCTTTTGAAGGGAACGTGCGCGGTGTTCTGGAATTATTGGGCGAAGAAGCGGAGCTTTGCGCCATTATGAAAGCGGATGCCTATGGTCACGGCATTGCTAATTTAATGCCTTCTGTGATTGCGCTAGGTATTCCTTGTATTGGTGTGGCGAGTAACGAAGAAGCGCGAGTTGTTCGGGCATCTGGTTTCGATGGGCGTTTAATGCGCGTGCGTAGTGCGACACCAGAAGAAGTGCGCGGTGCCTTCGATTACGGCATGGAAGAGTTATTCGGCGATATAACGGCTGCTCGCCAGGCCTCCAGCGATGCCGCTGAGGCAGGGGTGACACTGCGCTATCATTTGGGCCTCAATGCCGGCGGTATGGGACGCAATGGCATGGCGCTTGATAGTGAAGCCGGTCGCCAGGAAGCGTTAGAGCTTCAAGACTTAGCGTCGTTAGAGCTGGTGGGCATCATGACCCACTTTGCCTTTGAGGACGAAGATTTTGTTCGCCAGGGGTTAGCGGCGTTTCATGAACAAAGTGACTGGTTAATCGAGACGGCTAACCTGGATCGCGAGGCGCTAACGCTTCACGCCGCCAACTCATTTACCACCATGGAAGTGCCTGAAGCACGCCTTGATATGGTACGCCCGGGTGGCTTGCTGTATGGCGATCTACCCCATTATGAGCAGTTCAAACCGGTGATGTCGTTTCGCACGCGGGTAGCGTCGGTTAACGATTACGCGCAAGGCAGTGGCGTTGGTTACGATAACGTCAGGGTGCTGGAGCGTGATAGCTTATTGGCGAACTTGCCTGTTGGCTATTCTGATGGCTACCGGCGTGTTTTCACCGATGCTGCCTTTGTACTGGTTAACGGTGAGCGCGTGCCGGTTATGGGTAAAGTGTCAATGAACACGACCATGGTAGACGTGACGGATGTCGAGGGCGTGGCACCGGGCGATGAAGTGGTACTTTACGGACTCCAGGGTGACGAGCGAATTACCATTGGAGAACTTGAAGACCTTAATGGCGCGCTACTTGCCGATCTTTACACGGTATGGGGAAACTCTAACCCGAAGGTGTTGCGTCCAAGCGATAGCGATACAGGGACAGAGACAGATAGCGAGTAATTATTGCCAATACAGGTAGTAATGTACTGTGTTTGTTGACGAAACCACCCCGCTCAACTGAGCGGGGTGGCTGCGTTTTGGGGAAGGATTATTGCGCTGAGAAGCGGGGCTGCGCGTTATAGGATCATTGCAGCTATCCAGCCAAAGGCAATCAGCGGAATATTGTAGTGCAGGAAGGTCGGAACAACGCTGTCCCAGATATGGTCGTGCTGGCCGTCGGCATTGAGACCGGCGGTTGGGCCAAGCGTCGAATCGGAGGCCGGAGAGCCTGCATCGCCCAAGGCGGCTGCGGTGCCTACCAGCGCCACGGTAGCGAGTGGCGAAAAACCAAAGTTAAGTGCGAGTGGTACGTATAGCGATGCGATAATTGGGATTGTTGAGAAGGAGGAGCCAATACCCATGGTAATGAAAAGGCCCACAAGCAGCATAATCAGCGCTGCCAAGCCTTTATTATCACCAATGACTTCTGTAGAGCTGCTGACCAGCGCTTCAACCTCGCCACTGGCCTGCATCACACTGGCGAAGCCCGCCGCGGTGATCATAATGAACCCAACCAAGGCCATCATGCGCATGCCTTCAGTGAAGATGCCATCCTGCTCATGCCAACTAAAGACGCCGCTTAAAGAGAGCAGCGCAAAGCCAAAAATACCTCCCAGCACCATTGAGCCGGTGTAGAGCTGAACGGCCACGGTGCCAACCAATGCGATTGCCAGTACGGCTTTTTGCCAGCCTTGCAAATGCTGGGCCGCTTGCGCTGGGGTTTCATCGCCCTTGGCCAAGTCTCGGTCTTGGTAGTTACGCCCTTTGCGATAGCTAAACAATACTGCTAGGGCAAGGCCCAATGCCATGCCACCAATAGGAATCACCATTGCCATGGGCACCATCTGACGGGTGACTTCTAGGCCAAATTCGGCACCACTTTCATTGAGGTTGGTGAGCAAAATATCGTTCAGAAAGATAGCGCCAAACCCTACTGGTAACAGCATATAGGGAGCGGTAATACCGAAGGTAATCACACAAGCAACGAGTCGGCGGTCGAGCTTAAGGTGATTCATCAGTTTCAGTAACGGCGGAACCAGTACAGGAATGAAGGCAATGTGTACCGGAATAAGGTTCTGAGAGCTGACCGCCGCGGCCAATAGGGCGGCCAGTAGGGTGTAGGTCACCATGCGGCGACTACTGCCAGAATCATCAACATGAAAACGCGCAATGGCGCGGTTTGCCATTACTTCGGTGATGCCCGAGCGTGAGAGCGCGACGGCGAAAGCACCCAGCACAGCATAGGCTAGGGCTACAGTGGCGCCGTTGCCAAGACCGTCGTTAAAGGCATCAAGGATGGCATTGATCGGCATGCCCGCATAAAGCCCACCCACCAACGTTGCAACGATTAAGGCAAAGACAACGGAAACGCGAGCCAAGCTGAGGCTGACCATTACTAAAATGGCCAAAACGATAGCATTCATGAATAGCTACTCTTGTCGTTGGAGTTAGAATTAGCTGGAGTTAGATTTAGCTGGAATGTGATTTAGCTGGAATTGAATGCGGTGAAGCCCCGCAGCCTGTTGCTACGGGGCAGGAGTGACCGCTTAGTGCTGGCTTGGCAGGGTGCCAGGGCGAAGCAGGTGGCTCAGCGTTCTGGCTGACAACAAGCTGCTGGCGGCTTCAATGTCTGGCGCGAAGAAACGGTCCTGTTCGTAGTGGGTGACATGTTCACGCAGCAACTGCTTAGCTTGCTCAAGTTGTTGCGTTGTCTTTAAGTCGTGGCGCATATCAAGCCCTTGGCAGGCACAGAGCCACTCGATGGCTAGAATGTCGCGTACATTATCGGCCATTTCCCATAACCGCTTACCCGCCGCCGGGGCCATGGAAACATGGTCTTCCTGGTTGGCTGAAGTCGGCAGGCTATCCACGCTATGCGGGTGCGCTAAGGCTTTATTTTCACTGGCAAGCGCGGCTGCTGTTACCTGGGCGATCATAAACCCAGAGTTGACGCCGCCTTTCTCGACCAGGAAGGGCGGCAACTGGGACATGTGTTTGTCCATCATCAACGAGATGCGGCGTTCCGCCAGTGAGCCAATTTCGGCAATCGCCAAGGCTAAGTTATCAGCCGCCATGGCCACCGGTTCGGCATGGAAGTTGCCGCCGGAGATGATGTCGTCGGTATCTTCAAACCCTCTGTCAGTAAAAACTAAAGGGTTATCAGACACCGCGTTGATTTCCACCGCCAATACGTCGGCAACATGGCGAATCTGTGTCAGTGCTGCACCCATCACCTGGGGCTGGCAGCGCAAGGAGTAAGGATCTTGCACTTTATCGCAGTTGGCGTGGGAGTTGCCGATGTCACTGCTCTCGCCGAGTAAATGTCGGTAGGCCGCCGCCGCGTCGATCTGGCCACGTTGGCCACGTACTTCATGAATGCGCGCATCGAACGGTGAGCGTGAGCCCAGCGTGGCTTCAACCGTCAGTGAACCGCAAACCGTGGCGGCGGCATAGAGGTCTTCGGCATCGAACAGACCGCGTAGCGCGTAAGCCGTCGATACTTGGGTGCCGTTGAGCAGCGCTAGGCCCTCTTTCGGGGCTAGTGCAATCGGGCTAAGACCGGCGACTTTTAGCGCTTCTTCAGCGCTGAGCCATTCGCCTTTATGGCGTGCTTTGCCTTCGCCAATCAGCACCACACTCATATGGGCCAGCGGCGCGAGATCACCTGATGCACCCACAGAACCTTTGAGCGGAATATGCGGATACACCTCGGCATTGATCAATGCGATAAGGGCATCAAGCACTTCACGACGAATACCGGAAAAACCGCGTGCCAGGCTATTCACTTTCAGTACCATGATCAGCCGCACAAGGCTGTCATCCATCGCAGCGCCCACGCCGGTGGCATGAGAAAGCACTAGCGAACGCTGCAGTGCTTCCAGGTCTTCATCGGCGATACGTGTTTGAGCAAGCAGCCCAAACCCGGTGTTAATACCGTAGACCGTGCGGTTTTCCTCGACCACCCGATTGACGCAGTCGACGCTTTTTTGGATTACCTCGTCGGCGCTGCTAGGCAGGCTAACCGTGACGGGGGACTGAAAAACCTGGCGCGCTTGCGCCAGTGTCATTTTGCCGGGCTGAATGTCGAGATGGGTCATTATTAGTGCTCCTTGTCGTTGTTGAGTTAGCTGTTCAGCATCGGCAAATCGAGGCCGTTTTCACGGGCAGATTGCTTGGCAATGTCGTAGCCTGCATCGGCATGGCGCATAACGCCAGTACCCGGGTCGTTGCGCAGCACGCGGCCAAGGCGTGCGTGGGCATCATCGGTGCCGTCGGCGACGATAACCACCCCGGAGTGCTGTGAATAGCCCATGCCGACACCGCCACCGTGGTGTAGCGATACCCATGTCGCACCACCAGCGGTGTTTAACAGCGCATTCAGCAGCGGCCAGTCGGAGACCGCGTCGGAGCCATCCATCATCGACTCAGTCTCGCGGTTGGGGCTTGCCACGGAACCGGAGTCCAGGTGGTCACGGCCAATCACCACGGGTGCTTTAAGCTCGCCGTTTTTGACCATCTCGTTGAAGGCTTGACCAAGACGCGCACGATCTTTCAGGCCGACCCAGCAGATACGTGCCGGAAGGCCTTGGAAACTGATGCGCTCGCGGGCCATATCCAGCCAGTTGTGCAGGTGCGGGTCGTCAGGAATCAGCTCTTTGACTTTTTGATCGGTTTTGTAAATATCTTCCGGGTCGCCTGAAAGCGCGGCCCAGCGGAAGGGGCCAATTCCCTGACAGAATAAGGGGCGGATGTAGGCGGGTACAAAACCAGGGAAGTCGAAGGCATTTTCAACACCTTCTTCTTGAGCCATTTGGCGAATATTGTTGCCGTAATCAAAGGTGGGCACGCCCATTTTCTGGAAGTCGAGCATAGCTTTTACATGCACGGCCATCGACTGCTTGGCCGCTTTTACGGTGGCTTGTGGTTCGGATTTACCACGTGCTACGTACTCTTCCCAGGTCCAGCCTGCAGGCAGGTAGCCGTGTAGCGGGTCGTGGGCACTGGTTTGGTCAGTGACCATGTCGGGCTTCACGCCACGCTTGACCAGTTCGGGGAGTACATCCGCCGCATTCGCACATAGGCCAATCGAGACGGCTTTGCCTTCGGCAGTGTAGCGTTCGATACGCGCTAAGGCATCGTCGAGATCGTCTGCTTGCTCATCCAGATAGCGTGTGCGCAGGCGGAAATCGATGCTGGTTTGCTGGCACTCGATATTCAGCGAGCAGGCACCGGCCAAGGTGGCAGCGAGCGGTTGAGCGCCGCCCATGCCACCCAGGCCTGCAGTGAGAACCCAGCGACCTGTCAGGTTGCCGTCGAAGTGTTGGCGGCCTGCTTCCACAAAGGTTTCGTAGGTGCCTTGGACAATGCCTTGAGAGCCGATGTAAATCCATGAGCCTGCAGTCATCTGGCCGTACATCATTAGGCCTTTGCGATCCAACTCGTTGAAGTGTTCCCAGTTGGCCCAGGCGGGGACCAGGTTGGAGTTGGCAATAAGTACCCGCGGGGCATCTTTATGGGTTTCAAATACGCCTACCGGCTTGCCAGATTGCACCAACAAGGTTTGCGTGTCTTCCAAGCGCTGCAGGGTCTCAACGATTTTGTCGTAGCACTCCCAATCACGCGCGGCGCGGCCAATCCCGCCGTATACCACCAAGTCCTCGGGGCGTTCAGCCACGTCAGGGTGGAGGTTGTTCATTAGCATGCGCAGCGGGGCTTCGGTCAGCCAGCTTTTGCAGCTGAGTTGGCTACCGGTGGGGGCAGCAATCTTGCGGGAAGCGTCGTGACGTTTATCGTTCGGTAACATGACCTGGTTCCTCTGGTTTGGCGGTTTTGTTAGTTAATTAGTTATTGGCTAGTAATTGATTGATTTGTTAATTCAGGGCGCTAGGTGTCGAGCGCCAACTGAAAGACAATTCGTGCTGCCGCGCGGGCGGTACGGCTATCGATATCGTGATCGGGATTTAGCTCGGCGAGATCAGCTAAGCGCAGCTTGCCGCTGTCGCGGATGGTCTCAATCAGTGGTTCTAGCAACGCGAGTGAGACGCCGCGAGCGGCGGGGGCACTGACGCCAGGGGCATCCCCAGCGGGCAGGACATCCAGATCGATGGTCAGATAGAGGTGGTCGCAACGCACCATGAAGCGCTCCAGGTCGCGCCGGATGCACTCAAGCTGCGCCGGTTGGAAGTCCCGGTCTTCACGAACCATGACGCCGAGTTCTGCTGCGCGACTAAACAGCGCGCGCGTGTTGGCAGCGCGGCTTACGCCTAAGCAGGCGTAGCGAAACGGCCAGCCGTGCTTGGCGCATTCATCAGCAATTTGCGTGAAGGGGGTGCCCGAAGAGCGCACGTGGGTTGGGTCGCGCAGATCGAAGTGGGCATCAAAATTGATAATGCCGATGCGTGGTGCTTTCTCGCCGTTATCAGCGAGATGTTGGGCAAGCCCCAGCCAACTGCCGTAGGCCACCTCATGGCCGCCACCTAGCACAACGGGGAAGTGTTCGGCCTTAAGTAACGCTGCTAATCGATCGGCGAGGGCTTGCTGGGCGGTTTCCAGGGCATCGCCTTCGCAGCGGACATTTCCCGCATCATAGGCTGGACCTGTACGGTGCCACGCCAGTGGTGCTAGCGCTTTACGCAGTGCCGAAGGGCCTTGCGCGGCACCGGTACGCCCCTGGTTTCTGGCTACACCGGCATCGCTTTCAAAACCTAATAAAGCACAGCCCGGCGCTGCCGTTGGGCTGAGCGGTTGGATCTTTTGATGCCAGCGCTCACTGCTGGGTTCTGGGTCTGTTCGGCCTGTCCAGAGTGACATGTCGAGTTCAGGGGCAGTGGCTTGACTGTTACTGGCCATGGGTAAGCACTCCCTGGAACATACGCTGACGAAGGCGTCCTGGTTGTACGGCGTAAGCGAGCTCAGCGGGTGCATCGATATCCCATACACAGAGGTCGGCTTCTGCACCTTCGTGGATGCGCCCTTTGCCCGACAGGCCTAGCGCGGTTGCCCCGTGGGCTGTCATGCCCGCCAGTGCCTCTTGGGGAGTCAGGCGGAACAGCGTGCAGGCCAGGTTAAGCATTAGCGTGGGCATAAACAGTGGGGAACTGCCGGGATTGGCATCGGTTGCCACTGCCATTGGAACGCCAGCGGTGCGCAGCGCCGCAATCGGCGGTTGTTGCGTTTCACGGAGGGTATGGAAAGCACCTGGCAGGATTACCGCCACACTTCCGGCCTCACGCATGGCGGCGATGCCAGTGTCATCCAGGTACTCAATGTGGTCTGCAGATAGGGCTCCGTGACGCGCGGCCATGGCCGTTCCGCCCAGGTTAGAGAGCTGTTCCGCGTGAGCCTTAATGGGTAAGCCATGGGCCTCGGCGGCTGCAAACACTCGCTCGCACTGCTCCACCGAGAAGGCGATTTTTTCGCAGAACACATCAACCGCATCTGCTAAGCCTTCGGCCGCTGCGGCGGGGATCATTTCCTGGCAGACAAGATCGATATAGCCGTCGCTGTCATCTTTGTATTCTGGGGGAAGGGCATGGGCACCCAGCAGTGTCGTGACGACATTAACTGGCAGCATCTTGCCGAGACGGCGCGCAACACGCAGCATCTTGAGTTCATCTTTGACGCTAAGCCCGTAGCCAGACTTAATCTCCACGGTGGTAACGCCGTCGGCAATCAGTGCTTCAAGGCGCGGTTTCGCGAGTCTTAGCAGCTCATCTTCACTCGCCTCACGGGTGGCACGAACGGTACTGAGAATGCCGCCACCGCGTTTAGCAATTTCTTCATAGCTAGCCCCTTCAAGCCGCGCTTCAAACTCTTCAGCCCGAGAACCGCCAAAGACAAGATGGGTGTGGCAATCCACAAGACCCGGAGTCATCACACCGCCACTGCCCACCTCTGTGCAGTGATTGGCGAGTTGCTCGTCGAACTCACTCATGGGCGACAAGGTGATGATGTGTGCCCCTTCGGTGATAACGGCCATGCGGTCGGGCAATGTCTGCAAGCCATCGAAGACGCTGATATCGCGCCAGAGGCGACGATTCGTTGCATTCGGCATGAGGAGCTCCTTTCAAAGGCGATGTGCAAAAATTTATTTTTAAATCTTAATGTATATACAATTAAGGTCAATATGAGCTGATTCGTCAAGCTGCTTGGTACAAAGTAGTGCGAAGGGCGAAACATATGAAAAGGTGGGGTTTTTTAATATTTGTTATTTAAAACAGATTTTTATGTGTTTTTTGATGTTGTTTTAGACTGTTTATAGAATTTTTTATTAGACTAATGTCTATTTATATTGGGGTGGGAGTGCTCTTCAATTGGCGTATATATGTATATACATTGCGTGATGCAGATACGCTGAAGGCTCACTAAACGCTGTTGCACAACAAGAGGCATGCTCATGCTCCCCCCCAATACCACAACACATCAGCGGCCCAGTGCCGCGCTGATCCTCAAACTGTTTTTGCCAAGCGCACTGGGGATTTTGATTTTCTTCGTGCCTGTCGAAATTGGCGGTCGCAGCACTATATTGCTCGATCATATGGTGACCGGCTCCCGACGCTGGCTAGGAGATGCAAGCGGCTTCTATGCGCTGGCGCTGATTGCCGCTGGGGCTGCGTACCCGTTGATTCGAGGCTACTGGAATCGAAACGTTACCGAGCGCATTTTTACCGCACTGAAACTGCTTGGGGTAATGGCTGCCCTGATGGCGCTAACGGGCTGGGGGCCTGCCTTTCTACATGAGCCGGATATGCTGCCTTTCCTGTTTGAAAAGCTGGTGATCCCCGTTGGTTTGATCGTTCCTATTGGCGCGATTTTCCTGGCCTTGTTGATCAGTTATGGGTTGCTTGAGCTTATTGGTGTACTGGTTCAGCCCGTTATGCGGCCCATTTGGCGAACGCCGGGACGCTCGGCAATCGATGCGGTTGCCTCATTTGTGGGCAGTTACTCTATCGGATTATTGATTACCAACCGGGTGTATCAGGCGGGGCAGTATTCCGCGCGAGAAGCGGCCATTATTGCCACGGGTTTCTCTACCGTTTCGGCGACGTTCATGATTATTGTGGCGCGCACGCTGGATTTAATGGCGGTGTGGAACGCCTATTTTTGGCTAACGTTAGTGATCACGTTTATCGTCACGGCGGTCACCGTTCGTTTGCCGCCATTATCGCGTATGGATGACAGCGCTGACGATGGTGAACCGACGGCGGTGCCAGGCAAGCGCTTGCTAACGGCATGGCAGACCGGATTGGAAGTGGCTGCCCGAGCACCGGCGTTGCATAGAAGTGTCGCGATCAACTTTAAAGAAGGGCTAGTGATGGCGATTAGCATTCTGCCTTCGATCATGTCGGTGGGGTTGCTAGGCTTGCTTGCGGCTAAATACACGCCGCTATTTGAGTGGCTGGGTTGGCTATTTTACCCCTTTGTGGCCGTGTGGGGCATTGCTGATGCGGCTGCGCTTGCCCAGGCATCCGCTGCTGGCCTTGCCGAAATGTTTTTACCGGCACTGTTAATGGCAGAAGCGGACTTTGTCGCGCGTTTTGCAGCAGGCGTTGTCTCAGTATCTGCAGTGCTGTTCTTCTCCGCCTCGATTCCTTGCATTCTCTCTACGAGCATCCCGCTTTCTGTAGGGCGAATGGTGGTGGTGTGGTTTATTCGCGTTGCATTAAGCTTGATGCTCGCCATACCCACCGGCTATTTGGTGCAAGCCCTTATCAGCTAGGTCTTTATCAGCAAGGTCTTTATCAGCCAAGCCCAGCATTATGACGCTTGGCGATGCACCGAGGAGCGCAGCTTGTAGCGGTCGCCTGGGTGGAGTAGGCGGGCATAGCTGATGAGCTGCTCGCCTGACCAGGTGCGTCGTACCATGCTCAGGCAGGGGGTAGCGGTATCAATAGCAAGCCAATTGGCAGTTTGCTGGTCGACAAGCACGGCTTCAACAATGTGCTCGACGTCAGTAATCGGGCAGGCCGCTACCAATACTTCATTGGGTGTGTGCAGTGAAAAATCACTGGTCAAGTAGTTGGGGACCCAACGCGGGTTAACATAACGGTTTTCAAGCTGAATAGGCGTGTCGTTTTCCAAATGCACCAGCAGCGTTTGAAACACGCGGCTACCCAGGCGAACGCCTAGCCGTAAGGCGACTTCGTCATCCGCTTCAATGGCTTCACATACCAGTACGCGATTACTGTAATGGTGCCCCCTGCAGCGCACTTCGTCGGCAATATTGTAGACCTCGACCAGCGATGACTCTGCCTTGCGGTCTGTCACGAAGGTACCTAACCCGGGCTGGCGTGTTAGGTAGCCTTTATGGACGAGATCACGAATCGCTTTATTAGCCGTCATTCGGCTTACCCCAAAATCTCGGGCAAGTTGCTCTTCGGGAGGGATCTGGTGGTGTGCTGGCCAGGCACCGCCCTGGATTTTCTCTAACAGGTGCTGCTGTATTTGCAGATAAAGTGGGGGAGCGCTGGTCATGAAGTGCCTTTCAAATGAATCTAATGTCTAACTATATCCAGTGTACCTTGTGCAAAGGCCCAGGGCATCCTGTTGCTGGTTGGGCGTGTATTATGTACGCGGATTTATTGGCGTTGCCTGATGCGTTTAGTAATCGTCAGCATCGATAAGAAAGCGCTTATTTTAGGAGTTATTTTGCGCCTAAACTATTCTGGAGCACTGCCAGAGCGCGTTGGTTTTTTATTATTACCGCGCTTTTCAATGATGGCATTTTTTTCTGCGGTAGAGCCGTTACGCATAGCCAATCGTATCAGCGGCCAAACGCTGTTTGAGTGGACGCTATTTAGTCGTGATGGTGAGCCTGTCACCGCAAGCAATGGCATGACGCTATTAGTCGATCAGACCATGGGTGGTGGTCTCGACCTGCCATCATTGGCTGTATGTAGCGGCTTTGAGCCTGAAGACCATTTAAGCCGAGCGCTCATGTCATGGCTACATCGGCTTGATCAAGCCGGATGTGCCCTAGGTGGATTGGACACCGGAGGGTTTATATTAGCCGCCGCTCAGTTATTGAAGGGGGAGCGGGTCACGTTGCATTGGGAAAGCTTGCCGGTCTTTCGTGAGCGTTTTCCAACGATTGAAACCACCGACGAGTTATTTGAGATAGGGGAGCGGCGTTTTTCCTGTGCGGGCGGTGCCGCAGCAATGGATATGGCCTTAGCCGTCATCGCCAGACGTCATGGGAGCAAATTAGCCGTCGATGTCTCGGAACAGCTTATTCACGAGCGGTTACGTAGCCGCAGCGACCAGCAGCGGATGTCGTTAGCGCAACGGTTAGGCACTCATAACCGGCGTTTAGTGGAAGCTGTTGCATTGATGGAAAGACATTTAGAGGAGCCTCTTGCTTTGGCTGAGATTGCACGCCGAAGCGGTGTGTCATCTCGTCAGCTGCAGCGGTTGTTTGAGGATCATCTTCATCAAACACCGCGCCAGTGGTACTTGTCACTTCGTTTGGCGCGGGCAAAGCGTTTATTGAATGAAACTGATATGAGCGTACTCGCCATAGGGATAGCCTGCGGCTTTAGCTCTAGTTCGAGCTTTGCCAGAGCGTTTCGTGCTTGCTTCGGCTGCTCACCGATAGAGGCACGCCAACAGGGCCGCTAACTGAGCGATGAACGACGCAGCTCTGTCGTTTTGCGCGTAGATAATGTCGCTTTGTGTCGTTTCCATTGTTGTCTAGTCGTCAAACTTGGTGCGGTATATTGCCAAAAGAGGACATTATAATGAAGAACGCACTCGTTGGTTTTAAGGGTATGTCAGCACTTAGCGCCGCTGGGGTGGCAGCGCTTGCGTTGTCAGGGCCCGCCGCAGCCGATCTTGATGAAGTACGGTTTGGTGTTCCTCCCTGGCCAGGTGTCACCGTGAAATCTGAAGTAGCAGCTCAGCTGATGGAAGCGATGGGCTATCAAATAAGCCAGCGTGATTTGGCCGTAAGCGTGATTCTTGAGGGGCTAGCGCGCAACGATGTGGACGTCTATCTGGGCGGCTGGTATCCGGTGCAAACCGATATGGTAGAGCCTCTGGTGGCTGATGATAAAATTGAAAAAGTGGTCTCCAATATCCAGGGGGCGAGCTCTGGTCTGGTGGTTCCTCAGTATGTTTATGATGCCGGTGTAACATCGGTGGCCGACCTGGACGCCTACCGCGACCGCTTTGGCGGTGAAATTCAGGGCATCGAGGCGGGCACCGGGATTAATACCGCCATTCTGGCGGCTATTGATAATGACATTGCAGGTTTAGGAAATTGGCGTCTACGTGAAAGCTCTACTGCCGCTATGCTGGCGCAGGCGGAGCAAAAGATGGCGAATGAAGAGTGGGTGACTTTTGTTGGTTGGGAGCCCCACTGGATGAATGTCAGCTTTGACATGGCTTATCTGGATGATGCCGATGAGGCGGGCATAGCCAAAATTGAGAGTACGGTTTGGACCATCGTGCCGGCCAATATGGCTGAAGAAGACCCTCAGTTGCATCGTTTTCTTTCGCAATATGTAGTGGATATTGAAGATCAAAACGCGTGGGTGCATGACTACAGCTATGAGGATCGTCCCGCCGACGAGGTAGCGTCTGAGTGGATTGGTGCTAATTTAGACACCGTAGAGACATGGCTAGATGGGGTAATGGCTAAAGATGGGCAGCCTGCGATACAGGCGGTGCGTTCGACTTACCAATAGCCACTATTTTGTGTTAACCGTTTGTTAAGCGCTTGGCAAAAATCTTGCCAAGCGCTTTGCATTTCAGGCAGGTTCGCGTGGGCATGTAGTGCCGCATGAACCATGTTTTTTGTACAGCGATAGCCTATCTGCATGCTGCTGTTCCGCCAGGACGCAATGGCTTTTTCAAGCGGTGCGGTTAAAGGATCGTGCTCAACTGCAAGAACCTCAATCTGCATGTTGGGTGGAAATGTATCGACGTGGTTTTCAATCCATGGGCAGTAGGCAATGAGCGACAAAACATCATGTCGGCTAAGTAACGGCGCATCGGCTCCCAGCGTCTGCTGATTTAGTTTGCCGACCGGCGGATAGATGAGTCCTAACAGCACAGAATGATGCAGTAAGGGGGCTAAATCTATGGCTATGCGACCGCCAGCGCTGTCACCGACTACTGCAATGGGCTTTATGGCTTTAGCAATCTTGAAGCAGTCTTCTAGCATGTTGTGGTAGCTCGCCTCGGGCGCTAAGCGGTAGCTAATGCTGATAACGTGACGCTTTAGCTGCTCTGCTAGGTTTGCTGCTACCCCATGATGGCTGTCGATAGATCCCAGGGTAAACCCACCTCCATGAATGTATAGCACTTGGCCAAACTGAGCGGATGCAGGGATAAAGTGTCGAATGACGATATTTTCCCGCGCTTCGTCAGTGATTGTCATGCCTGACGGATTAGGCGGTGCAAACGTTTGGCATAGTTGGTCGTAGCGCTGGCGTGCTACTGCAGGAGTGGCATTTTCGATATCTTTTAAGCCCGCACCAAAGCGGGCGATAAAAGTATTAATGTCCATCAGCGGCGTCACCCGTCAGTCGTTACTGGGTTGGTTTGATGCTTTTTCGCTGACAATCAGGCGCTGCCGTTAAGCACGCCTGATGTCATCGAGATTGTTCGATCAACGCCTTCTGCGCTGTGCGTCGAGCGTCTCGCGGAACAGCGAAATCAGCACACCAGCCGTCATCACTAGCACGACAACACTGAGTGGAAGGGCGGCTGCAATAAGGGCTGTTTGCAGCGCCGTAAGACCACCGGCAATCAGCAGCACCGCTGCTACTAAACCAATCGCCACGCCCCAGAACACTCGGAAGCGTTTAGGCGGTTCATTGTCACCTAACGATAAAATGGTGGTCAGCACTAACGTGCCGGAGTCTGAAGAGGTGACAAACCAGCTCATTAGCAGAAATACCATCATAGCGGAGAGTATCCAGCCAAATGTGCCACTGCCGACAATGCCATCAGCCGTGGCAAACAGTGCTGAGGGTAGGTTCCAAGCGTTAACCAGCTCGATGATACCGGCGCTACCTGGGCCGCCCGTAGCGTAGAGTTCCTGATACATGGCGTTGCCACCGAAAATGATCAACCAGATAAAGATGATCAGGGTTGGCACTAACAGAACGCCCAATACGAACTCACGTAGCGTACGTCCCTTAGAAATTCGCGCGATGAAAAGACCGACAAAAGGAGCCCAGGCTAGCCACCAGCCCCAGTAGAAGATTGTCCAACCTTGTTGCCAAGCGGCGGTGCCTTCCTCATCAGCGTACCAAAGTCCCATGGGAATAAAATTGATAGCGTAGTCGAGCATGGTTTCGCTGAATGCCATGATGAGCCACAACGTGGGGCCTGCAATTAGGAAAATGCTCACCACTATTAGGGACACCCAGATATTCATCTCGGAAATGAGACGAATACCAGCGCGTACGCCGGATACCGCTGAAAGTATAGAGATAACTGAGATAACCGCGATAAGCATTAACTGGGTATTTAACCCTGGGTCGACACCAATGAGCCGCTCTAAGCCAACGGCCATTTGGCTAACCCCAAGTCCCAGCGACGTAGCCACACCAAAGACGCAGCCGAGTACCCCGAGAATATCGAAAAGGTGGCCGATAGGGCCGAAGATGCGTTCACCGATAAAAGGATAAAGCGCCGAGCGCAGTGCTAGCGGCAACCCTTTTCGATAAGCAAAATACGCCAGCGACATACCGACAATCACGTAGATAGCCCAGCCGTGAAGGCCCCAGTGAAAAACGGTGACGCGTAACGCATCGATAGCGCGCTCGTGACCGATGGCGGCGGCACCTGCCATGTCGGCATGAGGATTGTTGGGATAGCCAAAGGCGCCAGTATTGTCGAGATAGAAGACAGGCTCAGCAACGCCAAAAAACAGGATGCCAATGCCGATACCTGCTGAGAAGAGCATCGAGAACCACGCAAAGTTGCTGAACTCTGGGCGGCTGTCATCAGCGCCAAGTCTTACGCTTCCATAGCGGCTGAAGACAATGAAAGCGCAGACCGCTAGTAGCAGCATGACGGTAATTAGGTAATAACCGCTGAACGTGCTCTCAATCCAGGCGCGTGTTGCTCCGAACACGCTGCCCGCTGTATCTGAGCCAAGCCCGGTGAAAAGTACGAAGAGCAGCACTAGGCCGCTAGCGGTTAGCGTCATTCCCTTGTGCATGCCTTGGAAGAAACCGCCCTGGGCGAGCTCTGTCACCATGTAGTCAGTACTGAGTTCGGCCTTGGGTGAGTTGTTATGCGATGGCGGAGTGGGTCGATGAGGGGAAGTTGGCGTAGCGATATGCTTGTCCTCTTGGGCCGGACGTCGGGCCGGCAATCCCGGTCAACCGTCCGCGCTGGCGGACGGTTCTCATTATTTTTAGTGTTGCTTTGCTATGTGGTTTTACTCTGTGGTTTTGATATGCCGTTGTGCCGTGCCGTTATCGCCGTATGGCAATAGTGCGGCCGGCCAGCTCTGGCCAGACCGAAGGCTCAGCTTGGGGTAGAGCCGCAATGGCTTCTTCAACGGGGGCAGGGAAAGGCGCAGGGCGAGTGGTATTGATATCAATGCCCATCAGCATCTGCTCGCTGGTAGCAAGCAGATTGCCTGCCTCATCCTGTAACTTGAAAAAAATATGTAGCCGTTTGGTATCGTGATCCAGCAGGGTCAGCTCCACGCTGAGTGGCTGTCCTTCATGGGCCTCGCGGCGATAACAAAGGTGCGTTTCAAGGGTGTAGATCGTGTAGCCGTAGCATGCTCTGCCTGCGCTATCTAAGCCGATATGCTCCATGAGTTCTTCTACCGCCAATGAGAAGACCCGGGCATATTCGGCGTCGTTCATATGGCCGTTGTAATCGACCCACTCTGAGGCAACGCGGCTTTGCAAAATAATCATTAGATACGTCCTTCCAAACCTTCGGCTTCAGGCCAATATTTTTGTACTAAGCCGAGCAGTTCAACAAGAAAGTCATCACGGCGGCTATCAAGCTCGGCCACCGAGCGACCGGCGGCTTGATGCTCGCAGCCTTCTACCACGCGATCAATCAGCTCGTTGGTAAGCTCGGGAGCTTCAAGCTTTGTCCACGGCAGTTTTAACGCTGGGCCGAACTGCTCAAGCATGTGGCGCATCCCTGACTCGCCACCAGCCAAATGAAAGGTGAGAAAGGTACCCATTAGCGACCAACGCAAACCACAGCCGTAGACGACGGCGGCATCTATCTCTTCGGTTGTTGCCACGCCATCGTTGACTAGGTGCAGCGCCTCACGCCAGAGCGCTTCCATCAGACGATCGGCAATATGCCCCTCGATTTCCCGGCGCACGACCAGCGGGCGCATGGCGAGTGTTTGGTAGAGGGCCTGGGCACGCGCTAGCTCGTCAGACGTGGTGGCTTCCCCGCCCACCAGCTCCACGAGTGGCAGTAAATAAACGGGATTAAAGGGATGCGCGACGATCACACGCCCCGGTGCCCGTGTGCAGGCATGTTGCAAATCGGTGGGCTTGAAGCCGGATGTTGACGATCCGATCAAGACATTTGGAGCTGCTGCGGCATCCAGAGCGGCAAGTATCTCACGCTTTAGCGCGAGTCGCTCTGGTACGTTTTCCTGGATCAGGTCGGCGCCTTCAACCGCTGCCTCAAGGCTTTCCACGAAGCGCAGCCGCTGGGGGCTGGCACCCTCGGCTAGGCCCTGGCGCTGCAAAGATCCCCAGGCATTGTCAACGAAGGCGCGAGTACGCAGTGGCGCATCAGGGTCTGGATCAAAGGCCACGACGTCCCAGCCCCGCGCCAGAGCGCGCGCGATCCAGCCATTGCCAATAACGCCCGTGCCTATAACCGATAGCTGTTGACTCATGCTTGACCCCCTGTAGCTGGCGCGGAGGAGTGTTTGCTATGCGGATCACGTAAGTTGAGGTGCACACGAGTTTCTGCGGGTGTCATTACTCGGCCACCCAGGTTGTCGATTAGCGTGGCGGCATGCTCTACCAGTTGGCCGTTAGTGGCCAGGATGCCTTTTTTGAGGAAGAGATTGTCTTCCAGGCCGACGCGGGCATGGCCACCTAGTAGTACCGCCTGAGCTGCCATGGGCATCTGGTGGCGACCGATGCCGAAGGCTGCCCAATGGGCATTTTCTGGCAGCTTATTACGCATCGCCAGCATACTTTCTGTGTCGGCTTCAGCGCCCCAGGGAATGCCTAAGCAAAGCTGATAAAGAGGATCACCGTCAATCAGACCTTCCTGCTGTAGCTGGCGTGCGAACCAAACGTGGCCCAGGTCGAAACATTCAAGCTCTGGCTTGACGCCAGCCGCTTGCACCAGGCGGGCGTGTTCGCGTAGCCAGTCGGCAGGGTTCACATAGACCATATCGCCGAAGTTCAGGCTGCCGCAGTCTAGGGTGCAGAGTTCGGGTAAAAGCTCACCGACTGGTTCGTGGCGTTGGGCGGGCGTCTGAATATCCGTGCCGGGGCCGCCGCGAGTGGGGTCCTGGGCGTCAGGAATCCAATCACCGCCGCCGCCAGCGGTAATGTTCATGACAATATCCACGTTCGCTTCGCGTACGCGTTCCATTACTTCGCGGAAATGATCGAGAGAGTGGCTGATGCCGCCGGTTTCAGGGTCACGAACGTGGATATGCGCAACGCTGGCACCGGCTTTTGCGGCGGTAATGCAGTCGTTAGCGATTTGTTTAGGTGTGATAGGCACATGTGGATTTTTGCCGGTGGTATCGCCTGCGCCGGTAACAGCGCAAGTTAAAATAACGTTGCGGTTCATTGGCCGCTCCTTGAGAGTGGTGCTAAGTAATGTGCTTCAGTATGGCTAAATAGCGAGATAGAAATTGACACTAAGCGACGTTGGGTGTGCATAAGGCGTCTTTATTGATAGGTGGAGTTAATGCGATGCATTTTGAGGATTACCAAACGTTTGACGCCACTGGCCTTGCTGAGCTAATTCGCCGCCGAGAGGTAAGCCAGGTTGAGGTGTTCGATGCGGCAGTGGCTGCGATTGAAACGCTTAACCCATCTCTTCATGCTGTGGTTCGAACACGCTTTGAAAAAGCGCGGCACGAGTGTAAGCACGTGTTGGAAAGCTCGGTATTTGCTGGAGTACCCACGCTAAGTAAAGACTTATTGATGGCGCTAGCAGGCGAGCCACTGGCGTTCGGAAGTGCATCGTTATCAGCGTGGTGCCCTAAGCAAGATTCGCTGCTTATTCAGCGTGCGCGGGCGGCTGGGTTAGTGGTGATGGGGCAAACGGCCACGCCGGAATTAGGGCTAATGGGGATTACAGAACCTAAGGCGTTTCCCCACCCGCAAAACCCATGTCGAGAGGGCTATTCCCCTGGCGGTTCAAGCGGTGGTGCCGCAGCGGCAGTCGCTAGCGGGATGGTGCCCATTGCGTTGGCAGGCGATGGCGGTGGTTCTATCCGCATTCCCGCCAGTTATTGTGGTTTGTTCGGTTTTAAACCTTCTCGCGGGCGGGTGCCGTTAGCGCCTGCCCACGGCGAAGTATGGCAGGGCGCGGTGGTCGAACATGCCATCACCCGCAGCGTGCGCGATAGTGCCGCGTTGCTAGAACAGATTAACGGCATGGCTCCTTCTGGCCCTTACCCAGTGCCGCGGGAAACGGGTTATGTGGATGCCTTATCGGCCTCCTCTAAGCCGCTACGCATCGCCGTATCGCTGGGTAATTTTTTGAGTTATGGACTGGATACCCAATTAAGTACCGATGTGAAAATAGCGGTTGAGAAGGCCGCCAAGGCACTGGCCGACATGGGGCATGAGGTGGAGTGGTGTGAACCACCGGTTGATGGTGACGCCTTGGCTGATCGTTACCTGACGCTCTACCTTGGCCATTTAGCCGCTGACCTTCAGTGGGTAAGCCAGCAAACCGGTGTGCCGGTGCATCGGTTAGCCATTGAGCCGTCTACCCGCGCTGTTGGCAGACTGGGCGCTAAGCTGTCGGCGAAAGATTACGAGCTAGCCAAGCGCTATTGGCATGAGGCTGCCGAGCAGATGAGCCAGTTTCACCAGCGTTATGATGCCCTGGTGTTGCCGGTAGCCGCGGATACCGCTCCCAAAATAGGCGAGCTGTATCCTTCGGCGGCTCGCGAGCGATTAATGTCTCTGTTAGCGGTTCCAGGCGCATCAGCGCTGGCACTAAAAGCGGGGGTGTTAAAGCACCTGGCAGTGGATGCGCTCAGCCGCACCCCGTTCACGCAACTGGCAAATCTTACTGGCCAGCCTGCTATGTCGGTACCTTTCCATGTGGCGGCCAATGGGTTGCCCGTTGGGGTGCAAGTGGTAGGGCGCCTGGGTGAGGATAAGCAACTATTACAGCTGGCGGCGGATATGGAGCGCAGTGTCTAGCGGTCGCCTAGCGGGCATAGCTGATGAGCTCACCGTTTTCCGGCGCTGGTTTTGATTTTTGGTGGTGTATCGGAAATTTTTTTCTCTTTGGTACGCCATTTAATCTTCACTTCCACTTCCTGTTTATCGCCTTCATCGCTTGCCCGCAGGGAAACTTGCAATAGCTGTTGAGGTGAAAGCACTAGGTCATCGCCACTTTCCTGAAAGGCTAATTCGCCTTCTTTGATGGCATTTGCCAGAGCGACCAAAAGCGCTTGGGTTGACTGACGATCCAGTAGTGAGTCGTGGCTGAACTTAGTTTTTGACTTCATTTAGTTCGCTCCCGCCAGTTTGCCTTTGTGGTTGGGTTTGAACACTTTTGCCTGAGGGTAATCGCAGCTAAGGCCGATAACACCACGTTTTTTATCAATGAGTGTCACACCGACGCCCTGGCCATCTAGCCCTTCATTTTTTCTGGAGTGAGCATCCAGTGTGATATCGGCTTCGATATGGATGAGGCCGTTTTTAAGCGTTACGCGTTGCCCAAAGTGTTGGTTGATATGGCCGTGAACGAGTACTTGAATACCCGCTCGGCGAGCAACGCTGGCACCGTACGGAGTAAGGGGGAGGTCGACTTTGCGATATTTCGTTCTGAAGGTATTGGCGAGTGAGCCATAATAAAAGCTGAATAAATTTTGGCTCAACAGGTTTTTTTTGAAGGCTTGGTTGGCATGTTTTACGCCATGATTAGCGAGTAGTTCGGCCATCTTATCGTCAAGACCAGCATGCAGGAACAGAAATGAGCCTCGCTTCTTTACGAGCTGCATCCGGCGAAAAAACCAGCCAAACTCGCCTGATTGTTTTAGGAACAGTGAGCGGCATTTCATGGCAGCTGCGTAGACTTGCTGGAGTGATAGATCGGCTTTTGCGCAATGTGCCTCGAAACTCTGAGCTTTACTCTCCATCTTGCTAATTTCACGATCAATGCCTTCAGGGGTAAGAAAACCTGCGGCATAGAAAGGGAAGTTCTCGAACCATGCCTCGCTTGGGAATAGGGCTTTACGGCATGCAGCCTCAGAAGGTATCTCTCTGTCCCATTGAGTATCGGCTAAGTACTGGTCGAAGACTTCTTTGAACAGTGGAACCACTTTCTTGCCCATGCGAACAAAGAGATGCTGGCTTCCGGCATCTGTCTCGCGTTTCAGGGATAGTAGCCCCATGAGCAAGCGTAAATCATGGTTGCCGGCAAGCAGGGTGATGCCCGCGTTGAGGCGGTATAAGTGAGCTAAACTGCGTAGCATCGTCAGGTTGCTCGGCCCTTTGTCCAGGCAGTCTCCACCCACCACAATTTCCGCTTTTGTACCGAACTTAGTCAGCTCGTATTCACACGGGTGCGGTCCATCCCGCTCAATCACCCCTGCGGCAATTAATGAGGCCTCAAAAGCCTCGGCATCGGCGTGAGGGTCGGAGATAAATACGACAGGCTGCTTGGGCCAGGCAAAGCAGCTTTTCCGTGAGCGCTTTAGAAAGGTGCTCAATGCGTCATCATGGTTGACCGAGCTTTGATCATTAGGCCAGGGGACCCAATCTGTCGGCAGGCGCGCCAAGATAGCATCATGATACGGTTGCTTGCTTATCTTTGGCATAAAGTCCAACGCGGTTATCGTCGCCATCTTATAAGTTGCCACCTTTTAATCGATTGGGTCTGCCAAGTGCCGGTGCTTCCAGTTTCCGTACAATCGGTTCCAGCCTTCCGCCTGTTGCTCAAAAACGACGGGGTGCCCGTAAAACATACTTAACCGCTTAATATCGCTGAAGTGTATGACATTTAAATGATAGCTAGCGTGACGTATGGATGCGCCATGGCCAACAACCAGCTGTAGTCGGTTATCCGTTGCGCATCGTAATGGTGTCTTTAAAAGTGCCGTTAAGTGCGCCGCGACTCGTTCGCCTGCCTCGATCAGAGACTCAGCACCTTCGAAAGGCAGCTTGAAGTGGCTGGCTGATTTCCAGCCTTCTGGTAAGGGCGTTAGGCGAGGATCCTGGGCAACAATCCTTTCTATTTCCTTAACACTGAGGTTGGCTAGCGCTCCAACACTGCGCTCACAAAGGGCTGAGAAGCAGCGTGAATATGGGGGATCTGTAAAGAGTGTTGCTAGCTCTTCGCGGTAGATCTCAGCTGTTTGCCAGGCTCTTAACAGTGTCGAGGAGTGTATTTCGCTATTCAGTTGGTAGCCTGACGTAGATAGCCACTCGCCGAATTGCCGAGCTTGCTGTCTAACCTCTGCTGCCCCTTTATCGGTCAGCGGGTAAGGCTGTAGAGCGCTAGGTGTGTCCGCCCGTTGTGCGTACTCACCATGCCTGATTAGAGCCAGTGCCACCATCAGAGAATGCCTTTGGCTTGCAGCAGTTCAATGGCACGCTCAAAGTCTATGCTGCCGGTAAGGCGCAGTACCTGAACGCCCCGTAAGTTATCGGCATAGGTCTCGACAGATTGAGTCTGTTCGGGAGGGAAACGGCCATCCGCCTGCTGAAAAAATGCCCCAGGGCTTTTGCGTAAACCCTCAAGTGCCTCCGGCGTTTTATCGCTCTCCACACTGCTCAAACGTGTGGGTTCCATAGAGCTTAAAGACCAGTCAAGGAGTATCAGGTTACGTAGCTTTCCGGAAATAGCAGTTTTGTTCTCGCCGTAGGCGTTGGGGATCAACACATCATATTTTTGCTCAAGATCCCACAGCTGACTTTTCGGCATGCGATCCAGCTTAGCGCACTCCTCGCTGGTAAGCATTGCAACCAAGCGTTCAGAGTTAAGCAGCGTGCCTGGGTTAACGCGCGGGTGTTTGGCGACACCGATAACATTAACCTGACCCTCTTGTGGCTTAAACAAAATCCGATCATTAGAGAGAAAGCACGCTTTTTCATTCTCTAGCGCCTTCAGCATTAATGTCGATTTACCGCCACCTGAACTCGCGGCAATGGCGGTGGTACTGCCATTAATGTCAAAGGCTGATGCGTGGCCCAATAGGTAGCCGTCACGCTGATGGTAATTAAGAAACTGGTTGTTGATAAAATTGACTACTTGAGATCGATGTTGGGTTAAATCGCCAGTCGCAACTGGGTCGGTTAACGACTGAAATAGCACCATTCCCGTACGAACTTTATGTATCCAGCGTCCTTTCGGTGTATCTACATAGGCTTCTTTTAGGCCAAGAGAGCTGCTTTTGTTGCGTTTAACGGGCATCCAATCGATCCCGCTGGTATCAAACTGCCTATCGAGCAGGAATATCCGCTGTTCAGCGTGAGGAGGGGACGTGTGAGGGGAGAGCGTGTGAGGAAAGGTACTTGCCGTCAGGCTGGCGTAGTACTGCTTAAGATAGTCCAAAATAGCTGGGTTATCAGCCAGCACACGCAGTGTCAGCCCGTGGAATACCAACGGTAGCTCGTAGAGACAAGCAGCCTTAGCCAGCATTATTTGCTTCTCATCAAACAGATGGGTCATTCGCTGGCCTCTACTTCAAGTTGGTTAAGGACATAATCACATAACTTTTCGCTGGCATCGATGCCGCAGCCTTTTAACGCGCCGCTAAATCCGCCAAAGGCCGAAACCTCAAATACCACAGGGCCCTCATCGGTCAATGCAATATCTACGGTGGTAAAGCTTAGTGTGAAGCATGACTGGGCTTTTTGGCCAAGCTCAATCAGCTCCTGGCTTGGCTCGTAGGCTTGATACTTTCCACCACTATGTATCGTTGTGTTCCATGCATCGCCACTGGCAACACGGGCATAAGTGCATAAATACTGGCCGCCCAGAAAGACCATGCCTAAATCCTGGCCACCTAAGTTTACGAATTTCTGTAGATAAAAAAGTCCATGTTTAGACTTAAACTTATTCAACTTTTGTGTGTTGGTCGCGACGCCGTCGGACGCTTTTAACACCACCATGCCTCGGGCTTTGGTCGAGTAGAGTGGTTTTAGGATTGCTGTACCGAACGACTTGATGGCCTTTAATGCAGCCTCAGTACTTTCTGTAACACGTGTTGATGGCAGAGCAATGCCACCTGCGGCCAATGCGGCAGTGCCCTCAAGACGATTAATCAAACGCATTACCTCGCTTGGGCTACTGAAGCAGCGCACACCATCCGCTTCAAGGCTGTTAAGCATCCGTAAACGATCGTCTGCAGCAGGGGAGTACGTTTCGCTTATTTTTTTGATGATCACCCCATCAAGCTCGTTGAGAACAATGTCTCGATAGCGCAGCTTGCCTGTCTCTAGCTCTAGCACTACTTCAGACATATCGACGATGCAGCGGAAGCCGGTCTGCTTTTCCAAGTGATTTGCAAGAACTTCGGTTGACCACTTGCCAGGTATCCCGATAACTGCAATCCGCTTTTTAGTCATTAAAAATGTCCTCTAGGGGAAACCTGTAGTTCTCAAGTTCTGTAGGGTTCAAAAGTGTGATTGCTTCTAGCAGGTAGCTAGCTCTTAGCGCGAGTCGATTGGCAAAGCTTTTGTCATATATAAAGCGCGTGGATGTCGCAAAGGAGCGCCCTAACGCAATGGCTAGACGCGCATCAAAGCTTGTATCGTGATTGTCTTTGGCAAATCGCCACGCAAATTGATATAGCTGTCGAATCAATGCCATTAACTCGGCCCGTGGAGAAACATCCATAATGGGCAGCCGGTAAATGGATGCCATGAGTACTGATAAGTCCTGAACATAGTCAGAGTACGAGGCTCGGTGCAGATCGATAAAATAGATACGGTCTTTGAATTCGTCATAAATAATGTTGTCGACGTTGAAGTCACCGTGGATCAGAACTGAGAACGGTGCCCGGATGTGCTGCTCAAGGTTTTCAACGTGATCAATTAATTGGTCAAAGCTTGGCCGAGAAAGTCCACAAATTAGCTGGCCCGTACTAAGCAGGTTGGGGTGAGTGTGGCGGGTTGCTGGCATCCGTTTACGCAACTGCTGCATATACTCGGGCTGAGCAGACTCGTTGGTACGTGACGTCTTCCAGATTTTTCTCAACGTCCGCTGGAGTGTGCGGATAAGTTGCTTGGTTGATTTCCACTGGCCGTTTAACAGCAGTGATTCAAGCGTACGGCCGGGGAGATGTTCGATCACCATCGAACCCAGCTCATCTCCCTGCTCGACATGATGCGAGAGCACCGTGGGCGCCACCTTGGGGTAGATTCGCTTCCATTGATCTACTCCATAAAGCTCTTCAATTACTTTCTGGCTTTCCCCCTCTTTGTAGACTGCCATCATTTCGCCAGAGGAGGCGTGCTCTGCTTTAAGGGTGGCGATGGTGCTGCCACTGCGGGTAAGCGCCAGCCGCTCAACGGTAAAATCGTCGCTCTGGGCGGTCATCACGTGAGCGGCGTTTTGCAGCTGCTTGTAATTTTGTAAACGTACGGCGGGGCCAAAGTTGGCGGAGAGTAGGGCGTCGGCAAGCTCCGAAAGTAGGCGAATCATGCGATGAAGTTGAAAATCCACCACGGCGTTGTTACGCATGCTTGAAGTGCCAGGCTCGAAAGCAGCGGTTAAACGGGCGGTTATTTTGGGAATTCGGTGACCCACTTTCAGGCCTTGCCGAGTGTTTGCATCATCGACATTAATCATCACCAGCTTCAATGATTTACCTATCGATCGAATTAGCTTGGCGTACTCTTTACGTGACTTGTCTGGGAGCTGTTTCAGAGCATTGATCGCGGTAAATTCCAGACAGGCCTGCCCCAGTTGGTCAAGCAATCTTGCCAAGCGCTCAAGCGACTTGGATTGTTGAAAACCTGCACCGTCGACTTTACGTCGATGCACATCAATCGCGACGGAAAGTTCAACTTTCTCCAGTAGCGTGCTCCGGTAACCCTGGCGATTAATTAAACGTCGTGCAGTAGAGCCACTTGGCTGAGTCACATAAACTTCAACTAACTCGAAGTGATTTTCGACTTCGAATCGTAGAAAATAAAAATGCTCTAGAATTGATGCGTTGATAGACGGCCTCACCGTGAAAAGTGTCAATCAAGGGGGATCACTATAAGTAACTGTGCCATTTTTGATGTTACGTTTTAGTTACAATTCAAAGGGTTGTATGAAAAAAAATCGCTTCATTTGTGCACATGTTAATATGCCGCGAGGACTTTCTCAGGGACAGGATTTGCGTCTTGCCAGATACCGTAAAACGCCGGAACTAGGGCCAAAAATACTTTTCTTCAGTGGTGGTTCGGCACTCAGGCGCTTCTCTGAGGTACTTACAGACTACACGCATAATTCGATTCATCTTGTGACCCCTTTTGACTCTGGTGGGAGCTCCGCCGAATTGCGTCGAGCTTTTGCGATGCCTGCCGTTGGAGACTTGCGAGCTCGGTTACTTTCATTGGCTGACGATTCGGTGACTGGGCATCCTGACGTTGCTGCACTGTTTTCGCATCGCCTAACGGCTAATGAGCTGAAAGAAAGCGCAGAGAAAGCCGTGCTGGAGCAAAGCCTACAAGCACTGGTGAGCGCCAAGCATCCACTGCTTAGGGCGATTGGAGAGCCCATGCGGTCGCTGATTCAGAGTTATATCACTGCGTTTTATAAACACATGCCACAGGATTTTGACCTCGCTGGAGCCAGCGTGGGGAACTTGATCTTGACCGGTGGCTACCTGATTCACAATCGCTCACTGGACCCGATTGCTTTTCTATTTGGCCAGCTCATCAAAACACGCGGCACTGTTCGCACAACAACTGACGCTGACCTTCAGCTAGAGGTGTTGTTAGAGAATGGCCAGAAAATTATCGGGCAGCATTGCTTTACCGGCAAAGAAACAGCAAAAATTGATTCACCCATTAAATCGATAAAACTATCGGGGGAAGCGGACGATATCGATACTTTGGATGCCTCTAAAGTTTGTAAAGAAACTCGCTTACTCATCGATTCTGCTGAGCTGCTGGTTTTTCCACCGGGTAGTCTTTACAGCAGTATTATTGCCAATTTACTTCCCAAAGGCGTGACCAAAGCATTGGCTAAAAATCCAGCGCCGAGGGTGTATGTGCCTAGCTTGGGAACCGATCTTGAAACGTTTGGTATGACGTTGGTTGACCAGATCAGAATGCTCAATCACCACTTGTCATTCAAACCAGTGCCATTCAAGTCTATGTCATTCAAACCTCAAACGAGGTCGCCAGAACGGCCCTTAATAGACTTTCTGCTGTTTGATTCACAGTTGCTGAGTGTTTCAACTGAGCAGATGGAAATCATCAGCAAGCAGATGGGCATTCAAATTATCGATACGGATCTTGCCGCCGATAACGCTGATGCTGATATAGACCGTTACGATGACGTTAAGTTGGCAGAAGCCCTACTTGGGCTTACCTAATCCCCCGCTAAATCCAAAACAGTGTTGAACCCGCGCTGCTAGATGCTCTTTGGAATCGCCCAAGTGGCGTTAAAAGTTGATTAGTACGCGCGTTTTATCCATCTGTTTCGTCGTCGATTCCTTTCTTTTAGGCCTTCTTCGCACGTCTCCTCGGCTGTTGGTGTTTATTTTGAATCAGGAACTAGGTTGGCTAGTTTCTTTTTCAAGCCATACAAGTGGTTGATATTTCAATACCTGTTGGCGATCTAAGGCTGGGGCTGACTACTTCTGCAACCAAAGTATAAACAAATGAAGCTTTCGCTTACTTCGCCATACTACCATACTAGTTGTATCAGATGAGGGCAGTATAGCGGTCATCGAATTGGGAGGCTCATTATGAATACGCTTCAAGCACTCTGGGGGGAGACTCGCGAAAGCGATCCCGTTCGGCAGCGCCTTTATCAAGTACTACGCCAGTCGGTTATTCAAATGGTACTGGCACCAGGTCAGGCGCTATCTGAAAAGGAAATTGCTGACACTTTTTCGGTCAGCCGCCAGCCAGTGCGGGAAGCCTTTATACGGCTCTCTGAGGCAGGGTTGGTGGAGGTAAAACCTCAGCGTGGTACTTACGTCGTAAAGATCTCTCAACGGGCGGTGCTTGAAGCGCGCTTTGTGCGCGAGGCGGTGGAAGTCGCGGTCGTAAAGCTAGCTGCTGAAAAAGGGCTTGAGCCAGCCATACTGGTGGAGCTGCATGATTTGTTAGCACGTCAGCGTCGTTGTATTGAACCTAATGATAACGATCGCTTTTATCGCCTTGATGAAGAATTCCACCGAACGCTGTCACTGGGTGTTCAGCAGTATGCGGCTTGGAAAGTCATTGAAGAAGTGCGTGCTCAGCTTGACCGAGTACGCTACCTCAGCGTGCCGCATAGCACCCCGCTGGAACGGCTTGTGAATCAGCACGCCAACATTATTGCCGCCATTGAAGCACGAGATATATCCCAAGCAGAGCAGGCGATGTCACTTCATTTACGCGAAATTTTGGTCTCGATGCCTGATTTGATTCGCCGTTTCCCCGCCATGTTTGAAGAACAAGCAGCGTTTGAAGAACAAGACTCCCCCGTGCTGAAGCAGGAGCTGACGCAATGAAGATTGAGCACGCTTATACCATCGTGACATCGCCCGGCCGCAACTTTGTCACACTGAAAATTGTCACCGATCATGGCGAGTATGGCATTGGTGATGCCACGCTCAATGGCCGTGAAATGGCCGTGGTGGCTTATCTGGAAGAGCATGTCATTCCGATGCTAATTGGGCGAGACCCTCAGCGCATTGAAGATATCTGGCACTACCTTTATCGCGGTGCTTACTGGCGGCGTGGGCCGGTCACCATGAGTGCGATTGCCGCTGTGGATATGGCGCTGTGGGACATTAAAGCAAAGCTCGCGGGCATGCCTCTGTATCAATTGCTTGGAGGCAAGAGCCGTGACCGGGTGATGGTATATGGCCATGCAACGGGGCGTGATATTGAAGCGTGCCTGGAAGAGGTCGCCCGCCATGTGGATGAGGGCTACAAAGCGGTACGCGTGCAGGCCGGCGTGCCCGGTATTGCCAGCATTTATGGCGTTGCCAAAAAAGATGGCGAGCCTTACGAGCCAGCCGACTCTGATTTGCCCGCCGAGCATGTCTGGAGTACCAGTAAATACCTAAATCATGTGCCTAAGCTATTTGCCGCTGTGCGTGAGCGTTTCGGCGACGATTTGCATGTACTCCACGATGTTCATCACCGTCTGACGCCCATCGAAGCCGCGCGTTTAGGCAAGGAGGTTGAGCCCTACCACCTATTCTGGCTTGAAGACTGCGTACCGGCTGAGAATCAGGAAGCGTTTGGGCTTATTCGTCAACACACCACCACGCCGCTGGCGGTGGGCGAAGTCTTTAATAGCCTGTTTGATGCTAAAGCACTGATTGAAAACCAGTGGATCGACTATATCCGCGCCACCTTAACCCATGCTGGTGGTATTACCCATGTGCGCCGTATCGCCGATTTGGCAGGCCTTTACCACGTGCGAACTGGTTTCCACGGGCCAACGGATCTTTCGCCTGTCTGCCTGGGCGCTGCGATTCATTTTGATACTTGGGTGCCTAATTTTGGCATTCAGGAATATATGCCGCATACCAGCGCTACTGACGAGGTTTTTCCCCACGATTATCGCTTTGAGGATGGTCATTTCATCGTCGGTGAAAAGCCGGGGCATGGTGTTGATATCGATGAGCAGTTAGCCAAGCAATACCCCTATAAGCGCGCCAGCCTACCGGTGAACCGGCTAGAAGACGGCACCTTGTGGCACTGGTGAAGGAGTCCATCTAAATGAAAGCATTTCAGGTAAAGGCGCCCCATGACTATCAGGTTGAGGACGTTGAGCCGCCCAAGGTGGCCGCTGGTGAAGCGCTGGTACGCGTAGCATTTGCTGGCATCTGCGGTTCGGATATGCACATTATCCATGGCGACAACGCCTTTGTGCGCTTTCCGCGCATTACTGGCCACGAGTTCGCCGGTGTCGTGGAAGCGGTGGGGGAAGGCGTGGCTGATGTCGCCGTCGGGGATCGGGTGTGCATTGACCCCGTTATCAGCTGCGGTGAGTGCTACCCCTGCCGTATTGGCCGTCCCAATGTGTGCAGTTCGCTGGAAGTGATCGGTGTGCATCGCGATGGCGGGTTTGAAGAGTTTGTCGCCGTGCCTGCCGCTAATTTGCACCACCTGCCTGACCATATCGGGCTAGACGCTGCAGCCTTAGTTGAGCCTTACACCATTGCGGCCAATGTGCTTGATCGGATGCAGCCACACCCCGGTGATCGGCTGATGATTTTGGGCGCAGGTGTGATTGGTATGACGATTCTGCAGATGGCTCTGGCCAAGGGGATTGAAGAGGTCATCGTCACGGACGTTATCAACGAGCGATTAGCTGTCGCGAAGCAGCTTGGGGCGACACAGGTATTAAATAGCCGAGAGCAAGATGTTGAACAAGAAGTACTCGCGCTCACCCAGGGCGAAGGTGTGCCACTGATTGCCGATGCGGCCTGCGTGCCTGCGTTGTTGCCACAAATGCTGCACCTAGCATCGCCGGCAGGGCGCATTGGTTTGCTGGGCTTTAGCGCTCAGCCCAGCGACCTTGTGCAGCTAGAAGTGATTAAGAAAGAGCTGACCCTAGTGGGGTCGCGCCTTAACAACCGTAAGTTTCCGGAGGTGCTTGAGCTAATGGCAAGCGGGCAGCTGGATCCGTTGGCGCTTGTCAGCCATCGGTTGCCGCTAAACGACATGCCTAGTGCTATCGATATGCTTGATCACCGACCAGAAGAGGCCCGTAAGGTGCTGATTGAAATCAGCGCTTGAAGGGGGCGCTACGCCAACGCATGCCAACCCACGCGTAGTTAACCGCTGCAATTAACAACTAACAACACTCGTGTGCAGGAGAAAGACAATGATCAAAAAACTGATTACCAGCGCTGTTCTGGGGGCCGCCATACTAGGCAGCCATTCTTTATTGGCGGCAGATTTCACTCTGCGATTTGGTCATTTGGCCAATGAGCAGAACATTTGGCACCAAGCTGCCGAAAAGTTTAAACAGGAAGTTGAAGCTAACTCAGATGGGCAGATTGAGGTGCGTCTTTATCCCAGCGAGCAGTTGGGTAACGAAATGGACGTGATTAATAGCATCCAGTTGGGCACGGCGGATATGACTATTACGGGGGAGAGCTTACAGAACTGGGCGCCCAAAGCCGCCATGATGGCAGTACCGTACGCCTTTAGAGATTCCGAGCATCTCCATGCCGCTGTTAGCGGCGATATTGGTGCTGAGATTGAAGCGCAAATCACTGAGCGTACTAACTTAGTCCCTCTGGCGTGGTTTGAGCGTGGCCCCCGCGAGTTGACCTCCAATCGCCCCATCCGCCATCCAGACGAGCTTGATGGGTTACGCCTTCGCGTACCTAACGTGCCGCTGTTTGTTGATACATGGCAAGCAATGGGCGCACGCCCTACGCCAATGGCGTTCAGCGAAGTGTTCACCGCGCTTCAGCAAAATACCCTGGAAGGCCAAGAAAATCCGCTTAGCCTGATTGAAAGCGCCAGCTTCAATGAGGTGCAGGACTACGTCAACATGACCGGCCATGTGCGCAGCTGGATCTATGTAGTGATTGGCCGCAACCAGTTGGAGAGTATGCCCGAAGATCTACAGCAAGTGGTTCGCGATGCTGCGCAGGCCATGCAAGCGTATGAAGCTGAACTGTTTACTGAGGATCAAGCACGCCTTGAACAAGCATTACAAGATCGCGGCATGGAGCTTATCGAGGTCGATGTTGATGCCTTTGCTGAGAAAGCTCGCCCCGCCGTACTTGACGCATTAACCCCAGAGCAGCGTGAAATCTTTGACGCTATCCAAGACTTATAAAGCCGCTCGTAGAGATTTTGTAGTGAATGACTAATGAAACTGGGCGGGTAGCACGCCAGCCCAGTTTCTACTGCAATAGCGGCTTGCCCCTGAGGATATGGTTATGAACTCGGATCACAAAGCGCTTGAACAACAAGCGTTGGAGAGTCTGGATTCAATGTCGGCGGTGCCTAAGTTTAAAGGCCCCATTGGGCGTGTGATCGGCTGGGTGGATAAGTGCTTTTTAACCTTGGCTGTCATGGCGCTGATTGCCATTGCTGCCACGGTACTGCTGCAAATATGTTCGCGGCTGTTTTTACCGTTTTCGATTGCCTGGACGGAAGAGCTTTCGCGCTATTTGTTCGTATATATGGTGGCGTTATCTGCCGGGGTGGTGCTACGCCAAAACCGCAACATCAGTGTTGAGCTTTTTCATCATCTGCTGAGCCCACGGATGAAAGCGGCTTTCCAGGTATTGATCTGCTTGTTGGTTGGTCTATTTGCCTTTCTAGTGCTGCCTTACGCTTGGCAGTATGCGCAAAACGGTACCTGGCAAACCTCACCAACGCTGCGTGTACCCATGCTGTATATCTTTTTCTCAACGGTTATCACCTTTGCGCTACTCCTGGTTTACAGCTTGCTGGGGTGCCTTGAGGGGATTATCGCAATGTGTCGCTCTTCTGCCTCCCTTCAGGAGTCGTAAGCATGGAAGTCATTATCCTGTTTAGTGTTTTCTTGGTTCTGCTATTGGTAGGCATGCCTATAGCATTTGCGTTGGGGCTGGCGTCACTTTCTTACCTCCTTCTGGAGGGCATTTCATTGACGATTGTGCCGCAACGTATGTACGCGGGAATCGATACCTTTGTGCTGCTGTGTATTCCCGGCTTTGTATTGGCCGGTAACCTGATGAATGCGGGCAATATTACGGAACATATTGTGCGCTTTGCCAACGCGTTATTAGGCCATATTCGTGGTGGTTTGGGGCTGGCGAATGTCGGTGGATCGATGATTTTTGGCGGTATTTCAGGCACCGCTGTGGCGGATTCTGCCAGCATTGGTTCAGTGATGATCCCTGGTATGGCGCGTTCGGGCTACGATAAACCATTTGCTGCTGCGGTGACCGCGGCGTCATCCACCATCGGGCCCATTATTCCTCCCAGCGTGCCGATGATTATCGCCGGTTCGCTAAGTGGTATTTCGGTAGGGCGGATGTTCCTGGCAGGCGCCGTACCTGGGCTGCTAATGGGCCTGGCGATGATGATCACGGTGTATATTCTGGCCGTCCGCCGTGGCTACCCTAAAGAGAAACGGGTGCCTTTCTTGCAACTGCTGCGTGAGGCGAAAACAGCCTTCTGGGCGTTGCTGATGACCGTGATTATTCTCTACGGCATCATCGGTGGTTTCTTTACCCCAACGGAAGCGTCTATCGTTGCCTCTCTTTATGCGTTGGTTGTGGGCATGTACGTCTATAAAGGCCTGGCATGGAGAGACCTGCCATCAATCTTATCTGACACGGTATTAACTTCTGCGGCGCTGCTGTTGATGGTGGGGTTAGCCAATCTGTTTGGCTGGATACTGACCAGCGAACAGATCCCGCAGATGATTGCCGCACTGATTCTCTCTATTAGCGACAACCCGCTAATTGTTTTACTCATCCTTAACCTGATTCTGCTATTTGTCGGCGCCTTTATGGAAACCATTGCCGCGCTGATTATTCTTTTCCCTGCCTTAGTGGGTGTGGCCACTGGCGTCGGTGTTGACCCTGTGCATTTTGCGGTCATCGCGGTATTAAACCTGATGATTGGGCTTACAACGCCGCCAGTAGGGGTGTGTCTATTTGTAGTAGCAGGGATTGGTAAACTGCCTATGTTGACGGTGGCAAAAGCCATCGTGCCATTTTTGCTGTGCAACTTAGCCGTGTTGCTGCTGGTAACTTATGTCCCCGCGATCTCGCTTTGGTTGCCTAACTTGCTGATGGGGAGTAATTAACGATGGCCCTGCAACGTATTGACGCTTCGCCAAAAAGTGGCCAGATCGCTATCGTCCACCTGGGCTTAGGGGCTTTCCACCGAGCTCACCAAGCCGTGTATTTAGAGTGCTATCGCCAGCGTAGTGGCGACGCTGAGTGGGGGGTATGTAGCGCGAATTTACGCTCAAGCGTTGGCTTGGTAGATGGCTTGCGTGATGCTGACTACCGTTATCAGGTAGCCGAATACGCTGACAGTGACAGCCTGACCCTGCGTGAAATAGGCGTGATCGAAGAGACGCTATTCTCGGGCCGTGATGGCGCGGACGAAGGTATGGATAGCTGGGGCCGAGACCGAGAAACACTGCTGGCGCGAATGGCCTCTGCCGATACGCGCATTGTGACCCTAACGGTGACCGAGAAGGGCTATTTTCTAAACCCTGCCAGCGGTGAATTAAGAGTCGATGATCCGATGATCATCGGTGATATAGCCTCGCCCCAACAACCGCGTACCGCCCCAGGGCTATTGGTGGAAGCGTTAGCACGGCGGCGCGAGGCTGGCATTGGCGCCTTTACGGTACTGTCTTGCGACAATATGCCGGATAACGGCAAACGAACACGCCAGGCGGTGGTACAACTGGCCGAGCATCGAGACGCAGAATTGGCCAGTTGGATTGCCAATGAAGCGGCATTTCCCTGCAGCATGGTGGATCGTATTGTGCCCGCGATGACCGACGCCGACTTTGAGCGCTTAACGGCATTGGGAGTGACTGATCCAAATGCTGTGGTATGCGAAGCGTTTACGCAGTGGGTGGTCGAAGATAACTTTTCACTCGGGCGGCCGAGCTGGGAAGTTGAAGGTGTGGAGATGGTCGCCGATGTGGCGCCCTTTGAAACCATGAAACTGCGTATGCTCAATGGCAGCCACTCCTTACTGGCTTATCTGGGTGCATTAGCGGGTATTGAAACGGTCTTTGATGGCGTCAATCATCCCGGGCTTCGTGCTGCCTTACGCCGCTATATGCTTGAAGAGGCGGCTCCCACGCTTGAGATGCCCGAAGGCATCGATTTAGACGCCTATGCCGACTCGCTGCTGGCACGCTTCGCCAATGACAGTTTACGCCATCGCCTGCAGCAAATTGCGATGGATGGTAGCCAAAAACTCCCGCAACGCTGGCTCTCGGGCATGTTGGAGCGCAGTGTCGCTGGGCAATCATCTCCCTGCGTAGCGTTGGGGATGGCTGCCTGGATTCGCTACACCGCAGGCCAAGACTTACACGGCAATAGTTACCCTGTGGATGATCCGCTTGCCAAACGCTTTGCGGAGCTGCACCAAGCGCATGGTAGTGATCCCCGCGCTCTGGTAGCAGCCTACTTAGCCATGGACGACGTGGTGCCTAGTAAGCTGGCAGCGGATAAGCAGGTTGCCCAGGCTGTGCTGACCGCTTATCAGACGTTGACCCAAGATGGACTGGCTGGAGCGCTTGCAGCGCTTGAGCGCAACTAACATTAGGAGATCTCCATGGAGCATACTTGGCGCTGGTTTGGCCCAAACGATGCGATTCGCCTGGGAGAGATTCGCCAGACAGGCGCAACCGGTATCGTCACGGCACTGCATGAGGTGCCCAATGATCAGGTTTGGCCGGTTGAATCGATTCGTGAGCGTCAGCAAATAATCGAAGCGGCAGGCCTGACATGGTCGGTGGTGGAGAGTGTGCCGGTGCATGAGTCGATTAAAAAGGGGCTGCCCGAGCGGGATGCGCTGATCGCAACTTACTGTCAGACACTGCGCAATCTGGCGGCCTGTGGTATCGACACCGTTTGCTACAATTTTATGCCGGTGTTGGACTGGACGCGTACCGACCTGACCTACGAACTGCCTGATGGCGCTTTGGCGCTACGCTTTGACCAGGTGGCGTTTGCCGCCTTTGATCTTTATTTGCTTCAGCGACCAGCCGCCGAAGCGGAGTACAGCGACGAGGAGAAAGTCCTGGCACGCCGCTATCTGGACGCATTGGATAGCGCTGGGCGCGACAAACTTGTCAATACGCTGATCGCAGGGCTACCGGGTGCCGAAGAGCACTACACCCTTGAGCAGTTTCGCGCGGTTTTGGAAGAGTATGCTGATATTGATGCCGCTCGGCTGCGGGAAAACCTTGGCTATTTTCTGCAGGCGGTTATCCCGGTCGCTGAAGAAGTGGGCATCCGTATGGCCATCCACCCAGATGATCCGCCTCGGCCGCTGCTGGGGCTTCCCCGGATTGTCTCGACTCGTGAAGATGCCCAATGGGTTATCGATCGCATGCCCAGTCCCGCCAATGGATTGACGCTTTGTACGGGCTCATACGGCGTTCGTGCAGACAACGACTTGGTGGCGATGACTCGCCACTTTGCTGCGCATATTCACTTTATTCATCTGCGCGCCACCCAGCGCGAGGCGGATACGCTCTCGTTTCACGAGGCTCCGCACTTGGCCGGTGATGTGGATATGGTCGGTGTTATTCAAGCGCTGGTTGAAGAGGAGCACAGACGTGAAAGAGAGGGCGGAGCGCGTTTACCGCTGCGCCCAGATCACGGTCACCAACTTCTTGATGATCAACAGCGCAATACGGCACCCGGCTACCCGCTTTACGGGCGCATGCGTGGCCTAGCTGAGTTACGTGGTGTAGAGCTTGCGGTGCGGCAGTTAACCGCCCGATAACCCATTTTACCCTTCGGCATATCAAAGCCCCGCTGAGGTCATTCATCAGCGGGACTTTTGGGCGCACGACTGGCTAACGATTAGCGAGATGCAGCGGGCACTTCATCATTGGTGAGTGTTGGCTCGGGCACTTGCTCCATACGCTGGCGCTCTTGGTCAAGAATCGCTAATGCCTGCTCCGGGGTAACGCGGGAAGCGGGTGTCACTAGACTTACCATCACGCCTGCTACCAGTGCTGCCAGCACTGCAGGAATGCTTGGGTTACCCCAAAAGGCTGTCCATTCGCTATTGGCGATAATCGTTAAAGAGGTCACCGACGCGCAAATTAGCGTGGCGATCGCGCCCTGCCAGTTGTAGCGGGGCCAGAAGCGACCGAGCATGGCACTCACAAACAGTCCTGAAAGAATTGTCGAGATCATGCGGGTGATGTAGGTGATGACATTATCCGAGGCTAGTGCGAACAGCAGTGCCAGACCAATAGTTGCTACGAGCGCAATACGTGAGAAACGCACGACATTTCGTGCGGAGGGCGTACGGCCCGTTGCCAGCACATAAAGATCGCGAATCAGCGTGGAAACACCGGCAATTGCATCGGAGCTTGCACTCGACATGGTAGCGGAGAGGCCTGCTACCAACAGCAGTAAGCCCAGCCCAAGCGGCATGATTTCAGTGGCCAGGAAAGGGAAGGCGAAGTTGCTGTTTTCAAGTCCAGGATTAAGCGCGTGAGTCGCCATGCCGATAATGGCAGGAATGATTGAAAAGCCCAGGTAGAGAATGCCTGTAATTAAGAATGAGCGACGTACCGAGCTCACTGATTTACCTGAATAGATGCGCTGACGAAAAGAGGGCGTTGCCAGTACGCCGATAGCAATAACGGCGGCAAGCGATAGCGCGGGTAGTCCGCCAATCTGACCAATGCCTAGAAAGCTCGTGGCGCCCGCATCCATACCCGCCGTAAGCCCTGAGAAGCCGCCAACCTCTACTAGCGCCAGCACTGCCATCAAGATAAAGCCTGCGAACAGTACGACCGCTTGAATAGTGTCCGTCCAGATCACCGCGAAATAACCGCCGACCACGCAGTAAATGCCGAAGCCCAGAGCAACCAGAATACGCGCAGTCGTTAGATCAATACCCGCCATCCAAGAGAGGTAAAGGCCACCGCCAAGAATATGGGCGCCCAGCCAGCCTATACAGGCAATATAGATAAGCAGCGCGACCACATTGCGTACCAGCCGGTTGGCGCCGACGTAATAGGCGAGCTCCTCGCTCATGGTCATAAAACGCAGCTTACGAACGGGGGCAAAACACACGGCGAGTAGCAAAACCCCAATCGCGCCGCCAATACCATATAAAGCGCCAGCCCAGCCATTAGCGTAACCGAACCCAACAGCACCCATACTTGAACCAGTACCTACCATGGTGGCAACCGTGGTGCCGACGGTAAGAAAGAGCGGTACGCTTCGCCCGCCGAGTAAGAAGTCGTCGCCGCTGCCCCGTTTGTGTCTTGAAACCCACCAGCCAAACACGATCATGGCGACGATGTAGAGCACAAAGGTGGTGAGGAATAGTTGACTGTTCATGTTAACCTCTTGTTGTTGTTTATCCGGCCGTTGCCGCGGCCGGCGGTAGACAATGGAAGCGATTACCGCAGGGCTTTTTATCTTAATCACGCGGTAATCTGGCGCCGTGCCCTTGCCGGGGTGCGGCGCTTTTTTGTGGTAGTTATTTTTAGATGTTTAGGCGCGATCTGCGCGGAAACACTTCACGTCAACCTCAACTTTGCAATCCACCACCAAGTCTTGAACGCTGCAAATGCGTGCCGGGGGATTGTCGCCAAAGACCTCCTTAAACACTTTGTTGAAAGAGCTGAAATAGCGTGCATCGGTGAGCACGGTGGTGACATGTACGACATCTTCAACGCCGTAACCTGCTTCATGCATAATGGCCAGGCAGTTGTCGAAGGCGAGACGAGTCTGCTCAACAATGCCGCCTTCAACGACTTCGCCATCGGTCATGGGTGTTTGGCCGGAGACGTATAGCCAGCCACCTGCCTCTACGGCGCGGGCAAAGGGCAGCTTCTGGCCGCCGGTGCCTACGCCGCCTTCGGTGCCGTATCGCGTAATGCTCATGGAGTTTGCTCCTGGTTGGGGTGAATGGTGGGAGTTGATGGCAAAATGCGCTCTGTTCTGCGCAGCATCCTGCCAGCACGTTGGTCTGAAACTGTGCCCTGGCGATAGGCGATTTTGCCGTTCACTATGACCAGCTCGATGCCTCTAGCGGCCGCAATAGGGGTCTCGTAATTGGCAGTATCTTCAAGAATTTTTAGATCAAAAAGGGTGAGGTCTGCGTAGGCGCCTATGCGGATCACGCCACGATCTGTTAGGCCAAAATTAGCCGCCGAAAGACTGGTCATTTTGCGCACCGCTTCGGCCAGCGGCATTAGCTTTAAATCGCGGCTGTAGTGAGCCAGTACACGCGGAAATGCTCCCCAAAGGCGCGGGTGAGGATGCGGGTCGTTTGGTAAGCCATCGGAACCGACCATGGAGAGCGGATGCGCTAACACTTGCTGCATGTCCGCTTCACTCATGTTGTGGTAAACCGCCCCCGCTGGTTGTAGCTGCTTGGCAGCGTCTAAAAGAGATACTCCCCATTCAGCGGCGATCTCTTTAAGTGGGCGACGCGCCTGCTCTGGGTGTGGTGTCGACCAGGTAATGGTGATCTCAATCTCATCCGTGACCTGGCCCAGGTCGAGGGTGGAAGAGCCTGCGGTGTAGGGGTAGCAGTCGCAGTGAGCATGCTGGTGCTGGGCGGCTGCCTCTAATTTACCCAACGCCTTACCAGCGCCTCCCCAATTACCCGCACCAGCGCATTTAAGATGCGAGATCACCAGAGGCACCTGGCCACTGCGAGCAGTGGCAAATGCTTCGTCCATGGCACCTAGCAGACCCGCAAATTCATCACGAAGATGGGTGGTATAGACCCCGCCTGATTTCCCAACGGCGGCCACCAGAGAAGCCATTTCGGCGGTCGGCGCGTGTATCGCGTTGCGGTAGGCAAGCCCCGAACTAAGCCCTAATGCACCTTCATCCAGTGCTTGGCTTAGCAGCGCTTCCATGTTGGCAATTTCTTCAGCACTGGCAGGGCGGGCAAAGCTATCCATCACCTGGCTGCGTAAACTGGTATGCCCCACTAAGGCGGCGACGTTGATACTTGGTGCGGCAGCGTCCACGGCGTTGGCATAGGCGCTGAAGCTTGGGTAGCGAAAGTCTTCTAGCTTGCCCAATAGATTCATGGGGTCGGGAACTTCGCTAGCCAGCGTCACGGGGCTGGCGCTGATTCCACAATTACCCACCACCACCGTCGTTACTCCTTGTGTCAGCTTTGGCAGCATTTCGGGAGTACGAATAACATTGGTGTCGTCGTGAGTGTGGACGTCAATAAAACCAGGAGCCAGATAGCGCTCTTGGGCGTCAATAATGGTGGTGGCGGTGGCGTAGGGCATGTCACCGATGGCGCAGATACGTTCGCCTTGAATAGCCACATCGGCACGATAATGGGCTGCGCCGGAGCCATCCAATACGTTGGCGTTACGAATCAGCAGATCGTAAACCATCTTAATCTCCTAGTGGCTGGCGGTTGTCGCCACCGCGATGGTCATCGAGGCTAAGTTTGAGACGGCGTAATTTGGTTCGTGAACGCTCACGGTGGCGCATGGCAAGTTCAAGTGCTAACACGTCGATGACTGCCAGCATGGCGTAGCGGGAAGCCGAAGGGTGATAGATGAAGTCGGTTTCCCGAGAAGTAATCGGTAGCACAATGTCGGCTGTTTCGGCTAAAGGAGAATTCAGGGCGGTGATGGCGATCACTTTTGCGCCGTACTGCTTAGCAATTTGCGCAGACTCCACCATCTCAGGTGTGTAGCCAGTGACTGATAGCACAACGACGACGTCATTCGGCTCTAAGGTTGACGCCACCATGCGGGGCAAGAGCGCTTGAGGGTAAGCGCAGATCGCATAGCCCAGTCTCACTAAACGGAACTGAAACTCTTGGCAGAGAATGCTGGAACCGCCTCCTGCGCCAAATACCAATATCTGGCGCGCTTGATCCAGCAGTTCAACCGCGCCTGCCACATCGGCCTGGAAGAGCAGGTCACGGTTAAGCGCCAAGGTTTGCGCGGCAATGTCATACACCACGCTTGAACTGTCTTCGGGGGTCGCTTCTTGTATAAAACGACGACCTGCTGCTAAAGCGCGTGTTAAGCGCGTTTTTAAGTCGCGCACATTCGTACAGCCGATAGCGCGTGCAAATCGGGTGACGCTGGCATCACTTACCCCCGCGCGCTGGGCAATGTCACCGATGCTTGCTTCGGTGACAAACTCGATGTCAGCAAATATCAGCTCGGCGACTTTCTTTTCAGCTTCGCGTAGGGCAGCAAAGTCAGTGGTAATACGTGACAAGATGTCGGTTTCTTGGCTCACCGTGGACTCCTAGGGGTTGCCTGATTTAGAAAGTATGTTAGTTTCTAACTTAAAGTCAATAGTTGTGAAAGTATCTAACATTAATGTGTTTCATTAAACAGAAAACTAAACAGGAAGTGGGCGAATGCAGACAATGCCATTAGTAATGGATAAAGGCGGTGTGGAATTGGGATCAAACCTTCTATCAGGAGTCAGCCTGCCCGCTGCCGTGGTGCATGAAGGCCCACTGGCTCATAACGTAGCCTGGATGCAACGATTCGCCGAGGCTCATGGCGCTCACTTAGCGCCCCATGGCAAAACCACCATGACGCCAGCACTTTTCCAGCGACAGCTCCAGGCAGGGGCGTGGGGTATCACACTTGCCACTGCACCCCAGTGTCGTGCGGCCTTCACCAATGGTGTCACTCGGATATTGATGGCGAACCAACTGGTCGGCCAGGCCAATATGGCTATCATCGCTGGTCTGATTGAGCAGGGTGCGACGTTTTACTGTGTGGTCGATAGTCAGGAAAACGTGCGTCAGCTCGGACGTTTCTTTGCTGAGCGTGGTTTGAATTTGGCGCTACTGATTGAGGTGGGGGTCTCTGGGGGGCGTTGCGGCTGCCGCAATAAGCAGCAGATTCTTTCGCTGGCGGAGGCCATTGCTGATGAGCCAGCGCTTTCACTGGTGGGGCTAGAAGGCTATGAAGGTGTGGTTCACGGGGATAACCCCGAAGCGGGTATTCGTGCTTATGCTCACGATCTGGTGGATGTAGCGGTAGAGCTAGAAGCGGCTGGCCGCTTTGCCGAAGAAAACCCGATTGTAACGGCCTCAGGTTCTGCCTGGTATGACGTGATTGCAGAAGTCTTTGAGGGCGCACCGCTGCAGGGGCGATTTACGCCTGTGCTACGGCCTGGGTGTTATGTCGTCCACGATCATGGGCTTTATCGTGAAGCACAGTCAGCGGTATTAGACCGCCGACCGGATTTACAGCAGGGGCTTGAGCCTGCCCTGGAAGTGTTTGCCCAGGTGCAGTCGCTTCCTGAACCTGGACTTGCCATTGTGGCGCTTGGTAAGCGTGATATTGGTCATGATCAGTTACCCATTGCCCTACGTCGTTTCCGAGAAGCAGGTAGCGCCTCGCAGCCATTGCCTGTGGTTGGTTGGGAAGTGACGAAAATTATGGATCAGCACGCTTTTGTGCACCTTCCCGAAGAGGCTCAGGATGTCGAGGTCGGTGATATCGTCGCATTTGGCGCCTCTCACCCCTGTTTAACCTTCGATAAATGGCGCCAGTTGCTGTTAGTGGATGATCAGTTAAACATTAAAGAGCGTTTGGCCACCTACTTTTAAAAGAGGCTCTATGATCACTCGCCGCGACGTTGCCTACGCGCTTAAGCGTTCAATAGCGGCGGGTAGTTCATGGGCTTTTTGAATGCCAATGGCACCCTCGGGGGTAACTTCCTCGTTAGGGAAGTGGTTGAGGTGAATGACGTGCATGCCTGCTGCTAATCCTGCTTCAACTCCCACCGCCGCATCATCAATCACCACGCATTGTTGGGGTGAGTAGCCCATTGCGGCGGCGGCTTGGCGATAAAGTTCAGGGTTGGGTTTCCAGACGTTTAAGGTATAGGCGCTAAACAGCTTGTCGCCAAAATGGTGGCCTAGCTCGGTGCTTTCCAGCGCACAGCGAATTTTGGGTTCGGGGCCATTAGACACTACGGCTTTGGGGTGGCTGCTTAACTGCTCCAATGCGGCAGCCATACCCGGTATTGCTACTAGCTCAGCACGCATGCGGGTTTCCATACGTGTCCGCATGCCTGCCTCAAGCTGAGAAAGCTTGCTTTCTTCCAATGCCTGAAAACGACGTTCCAGCGTTTGCACAATTGTCAGGAAACGCACCCCGCGAAATTCATCCATATATTGCTGTGCGGAAAAGGGGAGGTGAAATTCGGGAAGAATTTCACCCATCACCTCGGCAAGTAGTACTTCGCTATTCACCAAGGTGCCATCGCAGTCGAACAGTAAGCAGAGCGGTGTTGGCGTGGTGTTAACAGCACTCATCGACATGCTTCCGGGTTGACCAGGCTGATAGGGCGTTCACCCTGGAGTGCCAAGCAAATATTATCTACCGCCCGCTGGGCCATGGCGTCGCGGGTTTCATGGGTGGCAGAGCCGATATGCGGAAGGGCGACCACATTGGGCATCTTCGCTAGCGGTGACGAGGAGGGGAGCGGCTCCTGTTCGAATACATCCAGTCCGGCTGCTTGAATAACGCCGTTTTCCAAGGCATCTATTAACGCGTTTTCGTCGATGACTTTGCCGCGAGCAATATTGATGAAGATGGCGGAGGGCTTCATCAGCGCGAATTCATTGGTACCAAGTAAATGTTCGGTGTCGGCGGTGAGAGGTACGGTAACACAGACGAAGTCGGCCTCTGCCAACAGCTCGTTGAGTTCGCGGCGCTGCGCGCCCAACTCCTTTTCAAGGGCAGGTTTGTGCGATGCATTGGAGTAAAGCACCCGCATGCCAAAACCCAAGGCTCCGCGCCTGGCGACAGCCTGGCCAATACGCCCAAACCCTACCATGCCGAGGGTTTTGCCATGTACATCGCTACCAAACAGTGCAGGGCCAATGCTGGCTTGCCATTTGCCCGCTTTGACCCACTCGGCTAATTCAACTACCCGGCGCGCGGTGGCCATGATCAGGGCAAAGCCAGTATCGGCGGTGGTTTCGGTAAGCACATCAGGCGTGTTACACAGCATAATGCCGCGCTGGGTCAGTTCCTCAGCGGGAATGTTGTCGTAGCCAACAGAGATGGTTGCGATGACTTCTAAGTTGGGGGCTGCGTCCAGCAATTGAGGGGTGATCGCCAAGCCGGAGCCGATAATGCCATGCGCTTGCGCTAGGGTGGAAAGCACCTCTTGTTGAGTGAGGTCTAATGGTTTGGATAGCCCAACTAACTGAGCGTGCTGTTCAAGTTCCACCCATTGAGATGAGCTGAGCTGCCCTAGTACGATGACGCTCTTTTTCATGCTGCCTCCTGTCGCTTGAATGGTGTTTGTGAATGCTAGTGGCTTAGCGTTGTTCTAGTGCCTGCAACTGTTGGCGACTAGGTAAGCCTTCCATATCGCCCACTACTTGAACGGCCTGGGCACCCACCAAGTTGCCGCGGTTCAATGCCTGCTGAGGCGTAAGGCCATCTAATAAGGCGCTAATCACGCCCACTGCGAAGCTATCGCCTGCGCCAACGGTATCGACTACTTCAGCGACTGGTCGACCAGGAACTAAATAACTTTCAAGTGAGCCGCTGATGTTGCCGCGATAGTAGCTGCCTTCTGGCCCCAGCTTAATAATGACGGCCTTGGCACCGCGGGCTAGATAGAAGTCGGCAATTGCTTCAGGCGATTCGCACCCAGTCAGCAGGCGACCTTCGGCCAGCCCTGGTAATACCCAGTCGGCTCGGCTGGCAAGTTCATTTAAGGTAGTGCGCATGGCGTTTTCGTTGGGCCAAAGTGACGGACGCAGATTGGGGTCAAAGGAAATACTCGCACCATGAGTACGCGCCTGTTTCATCAAGTGGCGGGTAAGCTGGCATGCGCTTTCAGATAAGGCTGGAGTAATGCCTGTTGCGTGTAGGTGGGTAAGTGCCTGAAAGTCGACATTCTTAGCATCCTCGATAGAGAGGTGGCTCGCGGCACTGCCTTGTCTGAAATATTCAACTCGCGGGTCAGCGCCGTCCTGTGCACGCTCTTTAAAGAGCAGCCCTGTGGGGCGCTGTGAGTCAGTGTGAATATGCTGGCTATCGATACGCTCAGCTTCCAGTGCTTTGCGAATAAATTGGCCGAAACTGTCATTGCCCACTCGGCTTAGCCAGCTGACCTGAAAGCCCAGCCTGGAGAGGCCGATCGCGACATTATTATCGGCACCCGCCAAACGGCGATGAAAGTGCTCAATGTGTGCAAGGGGGCCGGGGGCATCGGCGACAAACATGGCCATGGCTTCGCCGAAGGTCAGTATTTTGGGTGCAGAATCAGGCTGTGTCATAGGGCGTCTCACACGCTTTGTTGTTTATTGGGAACGATACCATTTAGGGGTGTCAGTTGTACGGCGTCTCGCTGCGTTGCAGGTAAGGGCTATCCCGAGGGGGAGGTGCTACCCCGGATAATCAGCGTTGGTGAGTGTAGGGCTTGCACGGCTTGCTTACCGGGGTGTTGGGGAAGCTGATTAAGCAGGCAGGCGACGGCGGCTTGGCCAATCGCATCGGTTGGTTGAGCAAGTGTGGTAATGCCCGGCGACACGAGCTCACACCACTCCAATTCATCAATGCCTAGTAAACCGATTGAGCCCATCGTGAGGCCAAGGTGCTGAAAACTGCGCACCATCGCGAGCGTTACGTTGCCGTTGGCGCACAATACTGCTTTGGGAGCGCTGGCAGGACGTTGGCTAAACTCGCGCAAGGTTGGCAGGGCTGAATGTTCATCTAGGCTGTTTAGCACTAGCGTCTGACTGTCTAGGCCTAGGGTTTTTACTTGCTGCTTAAATCGTTTCAGCCGTTCTTGGCGAGCGCTGGCATGTTCTGGCGCTTCACTTACATAAAGCACTGAGCGATAGCCTTGCTGTACTAAGTGATCCAGTGCCATATCAATCGCCTGGGTGTTATCGAGCCCAATGACTTCGGCATCGAGCTGGCGAACTTCGCGGTCAAGTAGCACCAATGGAATACCGCTGCGCATTAATGCTTGTAACTGAGGTTCAGGTTGCCCTGCCGCATTGATAATCAGGCCTTCCACTTGGTAGGCGGCTAGCGATGCTAGTTGCGTTTGTTCTTGCTCTGGGTCGTTATCGGTATTACACACGATCAGCGAATAGCCATGGGCTCGCGCAGCCTGCTCCACGCCATGTACAGCGGCAACCGAAAAAGGGTTACGTATATCAGCCACTAGCATACCCAGCAGCCGTGAGCCTCCGCCTTTTAAGCCACGCGCCATGAGATTGGGCTGATAGCCCAATGTGTTAGCTGCCTGTTCAATCTGTGACTGGAGTTTGGCTGTTAGTCGTTCGCGTTCTGAACCGAAATAACGTGAGACGCTGGTTTTTGATGTACCCGCTAATTTGGCAACTTCGATGAGGGTGGCCCGAGATGACGGCATAAGTGGCGTGTTTCTTGAATAAATGGGAACGTTCCCAAATTAGCTGTTTTCGATTCGAAAGGCAATACTCATAGTATGGCTTGGCATTAACAATTACCCCTCGTCGTCTCCGCTATCGAAGCAAGCCTTCTGCTCTCAGGCAGGTTAAACTAGGCGACTTTGAGTCAACGCTTGGCGCCCTGCATGCATCCCCTTGATACCTCAACAAGTCATATTTCAAACAGCCATATTGCAAAAGGCTATGAGTTAACCCAAGCGGGAGATCGCTATTTCGATGGCTTGGTTGATAAGTTCTCTCGTTCGCTTTATCAAGCGCCCCGTGGCGAGCTGCGGCTGGCGATGCTGGATTATTTGCTGCCGCAAATGCTGCGCCTGACAGCACAGCCAGTACTTGATGTTGGTGGTGGTTTAGGACAACTTTCGGGCTGGTTTGCTGAGCGTGGGCACGCGGTCACCATGGCAGAGCCTTCCCAGGATATGTTGGCTCATGCAAATGCATGGCACGACGAGCGATGTGCTGCTGGTGCTTGGCCACCCGAACAGCTGCGCTATCTTGCCGCGCCACTTCAGTCGTTGCCCCAGCAAGCGCCTGGGCCATGGCCGCTTATTACCTGCCACGCTGTGCTTGAGTGGTTAGGAGAGCCTGAGCAGGCTGTGCAAACGCTGGCGAGTCTGCTTGCCCCCGGCGGGCAGTTAAGTTTGATGGTGTTTAACCGCGATGCGTTGCGTTTTTCCAACGTCATCAAAGGTAACTTACAAAAAGCGCTTAGCGATCAGCTTGAGGGCAAAGGTAAGCGACAGCGGTTAACGCCTATCTCACCGGTCACCCACGATGAAGTGTGCCTATGGGCAGCGAATAACGGTCTGCGCATGGATGCCGTTGCCGGGATACGAATCTTTCAGGACTATTTACGCCACCCCTCTGCCGAAGAGACCGAGCAAGCGACGCTGCTGGCACTCGAAAAGCAGTATTGCCGCCAAGATCCTCACTGGCGGTTAGGTCGCTATTTACTTTACACCTTCACCAAACCTAAGGCTGATGTATGAGCGCTCAACTGCCTGCTTGCCAACTCCTTGAACGTTTCTATGGCCAATCGGCTAACTTATGGCCCGTTGCGCCGCCTGCTGATGCCTGGTTGCAAGCCCACTCCACGGCAATGATAAGTGGGGATGTGGCGTTGCGTGAACACTGGTCATCCGGCGGTAAAGCAGCCGTCAGCCCGTTTGATGCACCCTTTATTCAGCAGGCTGGGCAGGTGGTGCTGTTTTGGCCGAAGGCACATCAGTTGGGAATCTGGTGGCTAACATGGCTATGTCACGTGCTGCCTGAAAATACCCCGCTTGATGTTGTTGGTGAGCATCAGGGAGGCATCAAGCGCGTACCTAAGATATTGAGTGAGTTAGGCATGCGCTGCGATAAGCTCGATAACGCTCGTCGTTGCTCGTTGTTTGCTACGCGCACGGTAGCGATGGAGCAGCCGGACACTGCGTGGCAAACCTTTGACGCGCTGGATTTAAAGCTGGTGAGTCATCCTGGTGTCTTTGGTCACGGCAAGGTCGATGAAGGCACGCGTTTAATGCTCGATAGCATTGAGGCTAGCTTGCCCAAAAAGCCGCTTAGCGTGATGGATATGGGCTGCGGCGACGGCATTATTAGTGCTTGGCTTGCAGCGCGAGGTCATCAGGTCACCGCCGTAGATGTCAGTGCGTTTGCGGTGGAGGCGTGCCGCCGAACGCTAGCAGCCAACCAGCTTAGTGGGCGAGTGCTTGAGAGCGACGTCTATTCAGCGCTTGGGGGAGAGCAGTTTGATCTGATAGTGAGTAATCCGCCGTTTCATCAGGAGCGCGAGATTACCTATGGCCCTAGCGCACGGCTGATTTCAGAAGCGCCCAATCATTTATCGGCCAAGGGGCAGCTCGTGTTAGTGGCGAATGCCTTTCTGCCTTATCCTGATGTGCTGGAAAGCACCTTCGGTGGTTTTGAGACCTTGGCAGATAATCGGCGCTTTAAAGTGTATCGAGCCGCTAAATAGCAAGCGCCACTGCTGAGACGACTATTTACGTCTATGATGCCATTTGTAAGCCTTGTTTCGGCTACACGTGTAAAAGGAGATGGAAATGACAGGAAGCGTTCGTACGACAGCGGTAATTGGCAGTGCGTTGATCTTGGGCGGTTTGTTGGCGCTGGGGCTGGTGTGGGGAGGCAGTTACTTCAAAGGGGCTGCGGAGGTTTGGCAGCAATCTTCACGCAGCGTCACTGTACGTGGCTTGGCCGAGCGAGAAGTGGCGGCAGATATGGTGCTATGGCCACTCAACTATACTGTTAATGCCAATTCGCTTTCTGACTTAGAGCGGCAACTTTCCAGCAATGAGCAGTTAATTCGCCAATTTCTGGATGACCGTGGTTTCGATGAGGACAACGTAAGCGTCACGCCACCGCGTATTACTGATCAATTTAGCAATATGTATGGTGGCGAACGTCCAGACGAGCGCTATCGCGCTGAGGCTACGTTGTTGCTACGTACTGATAATGTTGCTGGGGTGATAGATGCGGTGCCCCAAGCCACAGCGTTGGTACGTCAAGGCGTGCTGTTGTCGCCTAGCTATGAATACCGCACTGAGTTTTTGTTTACTGGCTTAGATGACATTAAGCCTGAAATGATTGCTGAGGCGACAGCTGATGCACGTAATGCAGCCCAGCAGTTTGCCGAAGACTCTGGTAGTGGTGTTGGGGGAATACGCCAAGCGACCCAGGGCTACTTCTCGATTGAAGATCTTGATAGCTATACACCCCATATTAAGCGAATCAGAGTCGTTACTACGGTGGATTACGCGTTAGTAGAGTAGTCTTTGCCGCCTCAAGTAGACGGTGATTTCATGCCCGGATAACGGATCGCTGTGACGGTGTAGAACGTCTCGCCATTGGGTGTGAGTACCGTGATATCGTCGTCTACTTCTTTCCCGAGTAGTGCTTTGGCCATGGGGGCGTCGATGCTGATCCAGCGTTTTTTAGTATCGATTTCGTCATGGCCAACAATTCTAAGATGAATTTGCTCTCCGCCTTCATCTTCCAAATCTACGTACGCGCCGAAAAAAACCTTGCTGGTGTCAGCGGGTAGGCGATCAACAATTTGCAGTTCGTCCAGCCGTTTTGTTAGGTAGCCAATACGCGCGATAACGCGGTTTAGCTCTTTTTTGTTATAGGTGTAATCGGCATTTTCACTGCGGTCACCCTGGGCGGCCGCTTCGCCAACTTTGGCCGAAATAGCGGGGCGTTTAACTCGCGATAGATGGTCCAGGACAGCGCGTAGACGAGCCGCACCCTCTGCTGTGATCAGGTTGCTCTTAGGTTGTTGACGCGGGTCTTTCGCTGGGTCGCGCCAGCGCGTCATATTTCGGCCTTTCATTGCGTTTTTCACCTCCTCAAAGAGCACCAGCTTACGCTAATGACAGTGGGGTTAACAAAGCGCTTATTTATTGGCGATTCATTCAAACGTTCGTTACATTATGGGTGTAGGGGTTCAAAACCCCAGAACCAAACGTATTGCTTGCTAGAAAGCACAAAAATAAATCAGGAGCTTATTATGCGCACATCCCCTTTTTCTCGTTTAGTCATTGCAGCGGCATTAGGTAGCGCCTTAGCGTTAGCCCCATTAAGCGTGTCGGCGTATGAAAGCGATGTGTTCTCGCTAAAGAATCGTTGGGAACACACGGTTACTGAGATGCCTGCTAACGAGCGTGAGAGCACGCTTAAAGCGCTAGCCAGTGAGGTTGAGCAGCTGGCTAACCAATATCCTGATCAAGCGGAGGTATTGGTCTGGCAAGGCATCGTGCTGGCTTCCTACGCACGTGAACGCGGCGGTCTTGGTGCATTAGGCACCGCGGGTGATGCCCGGGATGTGCTGGAGAGAGCCATTGAAATCGACCCACAAGGCGGCAATGGCTCGGCTTATGTCACGCTGGGAGCGCTATATGACCGTGCCCCAGGCAGGCCATTAGGTTTTGGCAACAGCGATACCGCTGAGCGCATGTTTCAGCGCGCGCTAGAGATTCGCCCAGACGGTATTGATGTGAACTATTATTATGCGGCGTTCTTGAAAGAAGAGGGCAATAGCGAGGCGGCTCGCGAGCATGCACAGCGCGCGGTGAATGGTACTGCACGCGAGACCCGTCAAAAATCTGATGAAGCGCTGCGCCGTGATGCCGAGATACTACTTGGTGAGCTGTAGACCCTAAACCAAGGCGCTTAGCACTCAGAGTGATAGGCGCGCTAACGTTAATAGCCGCGTTAAGGTTGATAGGTGCGTTAAGGTTGATAGGTGCATTGGCATTCCCAGTGGTAAGCATTGATAATAGAACGATTGTTAACACTGGGAGTGCTTCATGGCATCTAGCCCTAATCCATTAGTGCCCGATGCGTCAGCGCCGCCTCAGTTAGGCCGGGACGATGTCGAGCTTATTCAGCGAGAGACCCTTTATCAGGGGTTTTTTCGTTTGGAAGCCTTAGAGCTGCGTCATCGTCTGTTCGAGGGCGGCTGGAGCAGCACGATGCGGCGTGAGGTGCATAACCGCTTTGATGCTGTTGGCGTGCTGCTTTACGACCCGGTTCGTGACGCATTGGTACTGGTGGAACAGTTTCGTGCTGGCGCGATTGACGATCCGCTTTCCCCCTGGAAGTTAGAGTTAGTGGCAGGGCTGGCAGATAAAGATGAATCCCTAGAGGATGTTGCCCGCCGTGAGGCCATGGAAGAGTCAGGCTGCCAGGTTGGCGAACTGACAAAACTGCATACCTATTACCCAAGCCCTGGGGCGTGTAACGAACGCGTGACGCTATTTTGTGGTTTAGTCGATACCCAAGGGATGGGGGGAATTCATGGCCTGGATGATGAGCACGAGGATATCCGTGTTCATGTAGTGGCGTTTCCAACCGCATGGGAACTCTTGGAGCAGGGAAGACTCGATAACGCCATGTGCTTGATTGGGCTACATTGGTTAGCGAGCCAGCGCGCTTCGCTGCGTGCTGCTTCTCATCGAGCAGCGACAGTGCCAAGCGAATCTGAAAAGGAGTGAACATGGCTAGAACCGCCTATGTCACCGATTTAAAGTCCCTGCAGGGCGAGTGTAGCGCCAACTATATGCGCATGCTTCGCTTGGTAGGTGATATGGAAAGTGGCCAGCGGCGTGATATCGCGCTGCATGGCGATGACCAGCATTTCGGCGATTTACATCTTAAAATTCTGGAGCAAGCGCCCTATACCACGATGGTGGAAGTGACCCAGAGTGGGCCGCTGGATGCGGTAATTGAAGGCCCCAGAATGCGTGTCCATCTCTACCATGACGTACGTATGGCAGAGGTGACTGATTTTCAGCGTGAGCGTCACTTTAGTGGTCGCTATCGTTATCCGAATGCCAGGATGCACCAGCCGGATGAAAAGCTGCAGCTAAATCGCTTCCTAGGCGAGTGGCTGGCGCATGGCTTAGCCCATGGCCATGCCTATGATATGCCGGAGTTACCCTGATGCGACTGGTTCAGATAACTGATTCGCACCTGCATGCCGATAAGGCGGCTCGCTCTCGGGCGGGAGTCCCGTGGCAGCAGTTTGAGCGTGTGCTGGAGGCGGTGATCGCTGAGCGGCCTGACATTGTCGTAGTTAGCGGGGATGTCAGCCAGGATGAGACGGCCGCTTCTTATGCATTGGCGCGCCAAGCGCTGGCATCATTGCCATGTCCATGGTTCTGGATTCCTGGCAATCACGATCAGCTTGCCTTCATGCAAGCGGAGCATCCGCTGGTGGAGGATGTCGATCTGGATCAATGGCGATTATTGCTGTTGGATACCCATGTAGAAGGCCAGCCATATGGCGAATTGGGTGCTGAGCGCTTAAGTGCACTGGCTGAGCGCCTAGAAGAAGATGGCCGCCCAACCTTGATTGTGATGCACCACCCCCCCGTTGATGTAGGCGCTGTGTGGATGGACGCGATTGGTCTTAAAGATCGCGATGCGTTTTGGCAACTGTTAAACCGCCACCCTCAGGTTGAGATCATTCTGTTTGGTCATGCCCACCAAGCCTATGCCCAGTCAACGGATAGCAAGGTTGATGTGTATGGTTGTCCTGCCGTCGCTGATCAGTTCTTACCCGGCGCTGAGCAGTTTACGATTGATGAAGCGTCTCGCCCCGGCTATCGAGTCATTGACCTTCAGGGCAGTGATTGGCAGACCTGGATTGAGCGTGTCGCCGTATAGTCTGTGCCTGTGATGACACTGTTAGGCAATAAAGATATAAAAAGATAGTTATTAATTCTTTTGGGTTATTATTGACTCGGCGTTACCCTATCCTCAAATAACCGTCTTTCGGCGACGTTACCGTTAGACGGCAAATAGCGTTTGCACGTGCAAGCACCGTTTTATGAGGGAGTAGGTAATGAACCAGTTTTCTGCGCCGTCGGCGTCCCAGCGAGAGGTGTCTGCCACACCTGACGCGGCACGTTTGACCCATCTAAAGCAGCTAGAAGCTGAATCGATACATATTATCCGGGAAGTTGCTGCTGAGTTTAGTAACCCGGTCATGATGTACTCCATCGGTAAAGACTCCTCGGTAATGCTGCACTTGGCGCGCAAAGCCTTCTACCCGGGGACACCGCCATTCCCGTTGATGCATGTGGACACGACCTGGAAGTTTCGTGAAATGATCGAGTTTCGTAACCGCATGGCAGAAGAAGCGGGGATGGAGCTGATTGTGCATACCAATGAAGAGGGGCGGGCCGCCAATATCAACCCCTTCGACCACGGTAGTGCGAAATATACCGACATCATGAAAACCCAAGCGCTGAAGCAAGCACTGGATAAGCATGGCTTTGATGCGGCTTTCGGTGGCGCACGGCGTGATGAGGAAGCCTCGCGCGCTAAAGAGCGTGTCTACTCCTTCCGCGATAAATACCACCGCTGGGATCCAAAGAGTCAGCGCCCCGAACTTTGGAATGTGTATAACGCCAATGTTAACAAGGGCGAGTCAATTCGCGTCTTCCCACTTTCGAATTGGACCGAGCTGGATATCTGGCAGTACATCTATCTTGAGTCGATTCCGATTGTGCCGCTTTACTACGCCGCCAAGCGACCTGTGGTTGAGCGTGATGGCATGCAGGTTATGGTTGACGATGAGCGCTTGCCTTTGGCAGCAGGTGAAGTGCCTGAAGAGAAGTTTGTGCGCTTCAGAACGCTGGGCTGTTACCCACTGACCGGTGCGGTGGAGTCAACGGCGGCGACACTGCCCGAAATTATTCAAGAGATGCTATTGACCAAAACCAGTGAACGTAGTGGCCGTGCCATTGATCGTGACCAGGTCGGTTCGATGGAGAAGAAAAAGCGCGAAGGCTATTTTTAAGGAGTAGGTTCAATGGCTCATCAATCTAATTTAATTGCTGACAATATCGAGCAGTACCTTCACGAGCACGAAAACAAAGACCTGCTGCGCTTTATTACCTGCGGCAGTGTTGATGACGGCAAATCTACGCTGATCGGGCGATTGCTGCACGACTCTAAAATGATCTTTGAAGATCAACTGGCGGCAATTACCCAAGCGTCTAAAACCAGTGGCACTACCGGTGATACGGTTGATTTAGCGCTGTTGGTAGATGGCTTGCAGTCAGAGCGAGAGCAGGGCATTACCATTGATGTTGCCTACCGTTTTTTCTCCACCGAAAAGCGTAAGTTCATCATTGCAGATACCCCAGGGCATGAGCAGTACACGCGAAATATGGCCACGGGCGCTTCAACGGCCAGCTTGGCGATTATTTTGATTGACGCCCGTTATGGGGTGCAGACCCAAACTCGTCGCCATAGCTTTATTGCCGATTTGCTGGGTATTCAGCACTTGGTGATTGCGGTAAACAAAATGGATTTGGTGGCGTTCTCCGAGCAGCGCTTTAACGAGATTGTTGACGAATACCGCGCGTTTGCCACCAACCTTAATGCACCGGATATTCGCTTTGTGCCTATGTCGGCACTCAACGGCGACAACGTCGTCAACCCAAGTGATCAGACGCCTTGGTATTTCGGTGCGGATTATGAAGGTAAAACGCTGATTGAGCTGCTGGAAAGTGTCGAGATCAGTCGCGATCAAAATCTGACTGATTTACGTTTGCCGGTACAGTACGTTAACCGCCCGAATCTGGATTTTCGCGGTTATTGCGGTACATTGTCGGCAGGTATTCTACACCCAGGCCAGGCAGTAAAAGCGCTGCCATCGGGTAAAACGTCACGGGTTGAGCGAATTGTGACGTTTGATGGTGACTTAAGCGCCGCTTATCCAGGCCAAGCAGTAACAGTCACCTTGGAAGACGAAATTGATATTTCCCGCGGTGATTGGATTGTCAGTGCTGACGCCGACATACCGCTCTCTAATGCATTTATGGCGGATATTGTATGGATGCATGAAGATGCACTGGCACCGGGAAAACTGTATGACTTTAAGCTCGCCACCCGAGATCTATCGGGGCAGGTAAGCGCCATCGAGTACCAGGTAGACGTTAATACACTTGAACGACATGCCACCGACGCGCTGGGCTTAAATGCGATTGCTCGCTGTGAAGTAGAGCTAACCGCCGCGATTCCAGTAGATGACTATCGCACCAGTCCTGGTACTGGTAGCTTTATCATCATCGACAGATTGACCAACGTAACGGTTGGCGCTGGCATGATTCGCGGAACTGCCGATGCCCGTGAGCAGGTCAGTGGTGCTACTGATTGGGCAGCCTTTGAGCGTGATTTGAATGCGCTGGTGCGTAAGCATTTTCCGCACTGGGAAGCGAAGGATGTGCGCGACTTACTGCGTTAACAGGGTCTGTTAGCAAGTACTGTTAGTAGGTACTGATACCAAGTACTGGCAAGCAGGTACGTGAACGGAGCCAAAAAGCCGCCTTGGCCATTGACCAAGGCGGCTTTTACGTTTGGGGTAACGCTACTGGGTGTTAGACGAAGACTGCGCGTTAGGGAAAAACAGCTGTTGGCCGTTGACGTCAAAATCGGCAATCGCTTGCTGTCCTTCTTCAGACACCAGCCACTGGTGCCACTGAGCTGCTAAATCATGCTTCAAGTGCGGGTGCCGCTGTTCAGAAAGCAGCAGAGAGCCGTACTGATTAAACAGCGCATCGTCGCCTTCAAAGAGCAGTGTTAAGTCTTGTGGGTTTTCAAACGCTACCCAAGTGGCACGGTCAGTAAATGTGTAGGCGTTCATGCCTGCAGCGGTGTTTAGGGTTGGTCCCATCCCGCTACCTAACTCACGATACCACTCTCCTTGGGGAGTTACCTCGGCACTTTCCCATAAACGCAGTTCGGCACGGTTGGTTCCGCTATCATCGCCACGGGATGCAAAGGGCGATTCGCTTTCCGCAATACGTGCAAACGCTTCGGTGACGTTGGCACTACTGCTAATATCTGCAGGATCATCGCTGGGCCCGACAATTACAAAGTCGTTATACATTACGTCCAGGCGCTCGCTGGCGTAGCCATCGGCGACAAACTGCTCTTCGCCTGCCGTGTCATGTACCAGCAGACTATCGGCATCTCCGCGGCGGGCAATCTCAAACGCTTGCCCTGTTCCTACGGCGACGACGCGTACATCGATGCCTGTGGCGTCGGTGAAAGTAGGAATAATCGCGTCAAATAGCCCTGAGTTTTCAGTCGAAGTCGTTGACGCTAAGGTGATGAAGTCATCGTTAGCGAGCAGTGAGGCACTCCACGAGAGGCCTACTAAGCCTGAGGTTAATAAGCTAGCGGTAGCCAACGTTGTGGTTTGTTTCATAGGGTTGCTCCTGGGGTTACCAAACAAGTTCACCGCGAATAAAAGCTTTCGCTTGCGTGGAAGCTGGCGTGTTAAAAAAGTGTTGGGCCTGCGTGTGCTCTAGCACTTGGCCGCTATACATAAACACCACCTCATCAGCTAGGCGGCGTGCTTGATGCAGATCGTGGGTGGTCATAATGATGCGCGTGCCATTCTGATGAAACTCATTGACTGCATCTTCGACCGCCTTGATAGCAGCGGGATCTAAAGCAGATGTAGGCTCATCTAGGAACAGCACGGCAGGGTTAAGTAACCAGGCGCGAGCAAGCGCAAGGCGCTGCTGTTCGCCGCCTGAGAGCACTCGGGCAGGACGCTTGGCAAGCGCGACTAAGCCAAATTTTTCGAGTGCCTGCAGGGCCATATGCTTGCGCTGCCGACGTGGTGCTCCGCTAACCGCTAGGGCATAGGTCAAATTATCGATTGCCGAACGGCGCAGCAGCACCGGACGCTGAAACACCATGGCTTGGGCAGGCGGCGCTTCATGCCAACGAACGCGGCCACTACTTGGAGTGAGCAGGCCGTGGGCCAAACGCATTAACAGGCTCTTTCCTGCGCCGTTGGGCCCCATAATCAGTGTGCGCTGGCAGCCTGAGAGCGTCAGCGTGGTGGGGGCGAGTAAATGATGGCCGCGATGCTCAAAACTGACCTGCTCAAAATGTAGCGTAGGCACGGTCGTCATAAAAGACTGGGGGAAACTCGCTGGTGGAAAAATAGACGCGTTCATCCCAATCGCCTCTTGGCCGTTGCACTGACCATGTGAGCCAATGCATTAATCAGCGTCACAAGGCTAAGCAGCACTATGCCCAATCCCAACGCGAGAGGGAGGTTGCCTTTACTGGTTTCCAACACAATGCTGGTCGTCATTACGCGGGTGACGCCATCGATATTGCCACCGACAATCATCACCGCACCGACCTCAGCGCTAGCGCGGCCAAAGCCTGCGAGTATCACGGTTAATAGTCCGAAACGTGCGTCCCATAGTAGAGTAGGCATCATTCGTAGCTGTCCCAGACCAAGGGAGCGCAGCTGTTCGGCGTACTCGTTATGTAGTGTCTCTACTTGTTGGCGAGTAAGCGCGGCAATAATCGGAAAGACTAAAATGACTTGTGCAATCACCATGGCCGTTGGCGTAAACAGCAGCCCAAACTGACCTAGTGGGCCGGCGCGGGAAAGCAGCAGATAGACACATAACCCAGCGACCACTGGGGGAAGGCCCATGAGCGCATTGAGCAGCACAATCAACGCATTGCGGCCAGGGAAACGCCAAAGAGCAAGGGCTGCGCCTAGTGGTAATGCCAGTACACAAGCAAGCAGTACGGCCAGCAGCGACACCTGCAGTGACAGCGTCACGATAGCGATGAGTCCCTGATCCATGCCTAGAATCAGTGCAAACGCCGTGTTAAAGGGGGTCTCAGTTGGGAACATTGCCGCTCGCACCCCCATTTTTATAATTCAGCATCGTTTTAACAACTGACATCGTGTGTATTTAAACACCCCGGGTGCATTAACTAGCATCATGTACGCAAACTTGATGTAATGCACTGTAGTCTGAAATATATGCAGCTATATGCAGTAAATGGCGAGGTGTATGCACATGTTAAGGGAATTCCTCACCACGGCAGAAGTGGCCGACTATCTGCGCTTAAAAGAGCGGAAGGTGTATGACTTGGTGCGCCAGGGGCAGATACCTTGCAGTCGTGCTACCGGAAAATTGCTCTTTCCTCGTCAGCATATCGATATGTGGGTGCTTAGCCATTTAGAAGGTGACCAAGCGTTGCGTTCACCGCTGCCGTTGATATTGGCAGGTAGCCAAGACCCACTATTGGAGTGGGCGGTTCGCGAAAGCGGTAGTGATTTGGCTTCACTGTGCCACGGTAGTGGTGATGGCCTGCGCCGCTTGATGGAAGGAAAAGCGATGCTAGCGGGGATTCACTTACTCAACTTTGAATCCGGGCGCTATAACGAGCCAGCGGCACTAGGGCTGGGCGGTGTGCGAGACTTAATCGTGCTGCATTGGGCGAAGCGCCAGCAAGGGTTGCTCGTGGCGCCGGGAAATCCGCTGGATATTCAAACGCTCAGTGATATTTCTCGCCAGGAGGTGACGCTTGCCCACCGCCAGCCTGATGCCGGTGCGGCTCAATTACTGCGTTGCCTGCTCCAGGGGGCAGCGATTGAACCGAGCACGCTCAATTGGGCAGCTAACGTTTCGTTGAGCGAAGATGATTTAGCCCTTTCCATTGCTCAAGGTGAAGCGGACGTTGGGCTTGGGGTCGAAGCTGCAGCCCATCGCCAACAGCTACACTTTATACCGCTAATTGAAGAGTCATTTGACTTGGTAATGCACCGCCGAAGCTACTTTGAGCCAGCGGTTCAGGCGCTGATCTCATTTGCTCGCCAGGAGCGTTTTATCCAGCGGGCGGGGGCGTTGCAAGGCTATAACGTGAGTGACCTGGGAAAAGTGTTGTATAACGCTTAGCAATAAGGCTTTGGCGGTTGAGGGACATCCGCCATTACGCCACACTGGTGACCGGTTAGCCATTTAATAGAGCCATCACAGGAAGTGAACAATGTTGAGAATAGCGCAAAATATAGCGGTTACCGATGACGTGGCTGAGTGTTTTTCGTGTGGGTGCCAATAATGGCGTGGTACCACCAGTGGGCAAGCTTTGCCAAAAGGCTTGCCCATGTTATTGCAAAGCCTATGAAGCGCGACAGCGGTCATGGGGGGGTAATGGTGCATCCCTACCGTGGTTATGGCTCTCATCAAGAGGTGTTTGTGATGGGGCGCGTATTTCGTCAGGCCGCATTAGGTCGGGCGATACCTCGGCGAGGTATGTTGCGGGACACTGCAGATGTTGCCCGGCGTATCTTTCGACGCGGCCTCGCGAATGCCAAAGTAGATATACGCATTGGTGATAATCAGCTGTGTTTAACGACTGACCGTGACGGTTACTTTGACGCTCACTTGCCGATCAGTACTGCGTTACCGGTTGATGTTTCCTGGCATCGTGCCGATATCATGGTTCATGCTGACGGCCACCCGCCAATCCGCACCAGCGTTGAAGTTTACGTACCGCCTCCCGAAGCAGACCTGTTGGTGATCAGTGATATTGACGACACCGTGATGTTCACCGGCGTCGCTGAAAAACTTAAAATGTTGTACCGCTTGTTTGTCCGCAAACCGCATCGGCGCACGGCTTTTCCAGGGGTGGCATCGCTTTATCAGGCGTTGTATCGAGGGGAAACCGAAAAAGCTGAACGGCCTATTTTGTATGTTTCCAGAGGGCCCTGGGCGATCTATGAAATGTTGGAAACCTTCTTTCAGCTTAACCGTATTCCTGTTGGGCCTATTCTATTTCTACGCGAATGGGGAATTTCTCTGCGCCGCCCGTGGCCTCGGCGGGCTGAAGCGCATAAGCGTGATTTGATCGACCGCATGTTAGCGCTCTATCACGATATGCCGTGTATTTTGATTGGTGACAGCGGCCAGCACGATCCAGAGGTTTATACCGAGGTGGTGAAGGCATATCCGACACGAATCAAAGCGGTCTATATTCGTCGGGTTGATAAAGACCCACAACGGGAAGAGGCCATTCAGCGTTTACGAGATGAGCTGGCTCATACCGACTGTGAATTAGTACTCGCCGCTGACAGTATTTTGATCGCCGAACATGCTTACTCAAAAGGTGATATTTCTGTCAGAGGTTTGCAAGCTGTACAACGGGATGTAGACGCGCACCATAATGCTCCTAGCTAGTTGCAGTTGAGTGCGCCTATTTAGTGCTCATGGTAAAACTAAACACGGGTTTGCGGGTCGTTAACTTAGGTTCTTAATCAGCGGTGAGTGTGATCATGGTCATTGTGTTAATCATATTGGCGCTGGCCATTTTTGTTCTGCCTAACCTATGGGCAAAGTGGGTGTTAAAACGCCACACTCGTGGACGGGATGACTATCCGGGGACTGGCGCAGAGCTTGCCGAGCACCTACTACGCCGTTTGGGGGTTGAAGGCGTGAGAGTTGAGCGTAGCGAATTTGGTGATCATTACGACCCGGAGTCGCGCTGCGTGCGCCTTACCCCAGACTGCTATGATGGTCGCTCGCTGACGGCGGTGACCGTTGCTGCCCACGAGGTTGGTCACGCTATTCAACACCATGAAGGCTACGCGCCCCTGCTAGCCCGCAGCCGTTTGGTTCAACTAGCGCAAAAGGCAGAAAAACTGGGGGCTATTTTAATGATGGCCGCACCGTTTCTGTTTGTGCTCACAAGGCTGCCCGGTGGGCTGGCAGCGGTTATCGCCATGGCCGTCATTAGTTTTGGTACCGCCGCGCTGGTGCACCTAGTGACGCTGCCCGTTGAGTTCGATGCCAGCTTTAACCGTGCACTGCCACTGCTTAAAGAGTACGTGCCGCCCTATGACATGCCCGGCGCTCGCCATGTGCTTACCGCCTGCGCATTCACCTACGTAGCTGCTTCCTTGGCCAGCGTGATGAACCTTGGCCGTTGGCTGGTAATTTTGCGGCGTTGAGATTAGCGAGCGCTGGCCAAGTGCTGTTGAATAACAAAAAAACCAGCCCATCGGCTAATGCCAGCTACCGCACTGTCATTCCCGAGTGGGGTTATCGGGAATCCATCTTGATCTTGACCTGCAGCAGCCCAGAATCCCATGTCAACATGGATTCCCGCTAAGGGCCTGCGGGAATGACGAGGACGTCTCGAAGGGCTGGGGGGAGTCATCGTCAGGCGCTTGTTAAACAAAAAAAACAGCCCATCGACTAATGCCAGTCAGGCTTAACTGACTGGCATTACGCTCTATTGAGCGGCTTTTTTTGTCGTATGGGCAATGTGAGATGCTTACTTCTTGATCATCCGATAGCCGAACAACAATACCAATGCGCCTACGATAGCGGTCACAAAACTACCAAAGCTAAAGTCGCCCATGGTGCCAAGACCAACGAATGAACCAATCCAGCCGCCAACGAATGCGCCGGCAACACCAAGAAGAATAGTAATGATAAGACCACCTGGATCCTTACCAGGCATAATCATTTTTGCAATAACACCGGCGATAAGACCGAATAGAATCCACGCTAAAAAACCCATCTTTACTCCTTGATAAATATTCTATTGGTGAGCTTGTGCCTATATGAGCGATGACATTATGGGCTATCTTATAACGATCTAAGTAATTAAGAACTGTTACTAAAAAGCGTGTCATTAACAGCACGATCATTACACGCTTGTTTGACAAGCGTATGACACAGCCCATCAACATTCGTTTCGATTGGCGATAATTACCGCACGGCGTGGTGCAGGATAGCCTTCAATGGTGCGAGTTGGATCGCTGGGATCGAGAAAATCCGCTAGCGATTGATAGGTCATCCACTCGGTTGAGCGCTGCTCGTCAAGCGTTGTTAGCGCTTCGTCGACCACTCGCACATTGGTAAAACCGCACCGTTCTAGCCAGTGACATAGCGCTTTTGAAGAGGGCAGGAAGTAAACATTAGGCATCGCGGCGTAGCGTTCGCCGGGTACAAACACGGTTTGCTCATCGCCTTCCACCACTAGCGTTTCTAGTACCAGTTCACCGCCAGGGGCTAACGCCTCTTTTAGTTGCTGCAAATGCTCAAGTGGCGAAGGGCGGTGGTAGAGCACGCCCATGGAAAATACCGTATCGAAAAAACCCAGCTTTTCCGGCACATCTTCAATGCCTACCGGTAGAAACTGCGTGCGACCGCCGTCGGCATTGCCAACGAAGTGGCGCACCGCCTGAAACTGCCAATAAAAACGTGGTGAAGGATCAATCACAAGCACAAAGGCTGCGCCTTCTCCAGCCATGCGCCAAGCGTGGTAGCCGCTGCCACCGCCAACATCCAATACTTTACGGTACTTTAGCGGCGCAAGATGCGGGGCGACTCTTTGCCATTTCCAGTCGGAGCGCCATTCGGTATCGATATTAATGCCACCCAACCGAAAGGGGCCTTTGCGCCAGGGCGATAGTTTGCGCAGCAGGTTAAAACACTGACGCTTTTGGCTATCGCTCAAAGCGACCTCAACGCTCACTGTATCGCTGGTAAGATCGACGTGGCGCTCCTCGGGCAGAGCAGGCAGTTTGGCAACTGCCTTTTCCCAAGCGGACAGGTCGCCATGGCGCTGGCGATCTAATCCCCTGGCCAGCTGTTCGGGCAGCTTGGCAAGCCAGGGTGTCAGTGTGGCATCCTGACTAGCTTGATCTAAAAATGCCTGATAAAGCGCGCGATGATCATCGGGTAACAGCGGCACCTTAATCCTCCTTGAAGGCGATCAGCGAGGTAAAGTTCAAGTACTGGAACCAAGTCATTGAGCGAGGAAAGCCTGCTAGGGCTAAGCGGCCATGTAAGGCATCAAGCGTGTCGGGTATCAGCACGTTTTCCAGCGCAGTGCGCTTTTGGCTGATTTCCATATCGCTATAGCCATTGGCGCGCTTGAAGTCATGATAGCGCTCAACCCGCCACGCGTTGTCCCGTTCATCGGCATCGATGGTTTTCTCCGATAAAATCAGTACGCCGCCCGGTTCAAGGGCATCATAAAGCCGCTTTAGCAGCGCATCGCGATCGGCAGGGGGAAGAAACTGCAGTGTAAAGTTGAGAATGATCATGCCGGAAGGTGCATACTCCAGCGTGCGTATGTCGGCCTCCTCGATCTGCATGGCATGGTCTGGGCACTCTTCCAAAAAGGTTTGCTTGGCCCTAGCCACCATGGCGGGTGAAAGATCCACACCGGTATAGCGGAAGGCATCAGCAGGAAGGGCGCCCGCCAGTGCCAGGCCGGATGCGCCCAGCGAGCAACCTAGGTCGTAAACGTGAGCGCCATGGCGCAAATGGCGTTGGGCAATTAAGCTCAACATGCCGAGGATTTGCCCGTAACCGGGCACCGAGCGGCGAATCATATCAGGGAAACAGGCAACGACCTGTTCGTCGAAAGAGAACCTTGCCACCTTATCTAAGGGTGTTGAAAAGATAGCGTCGCGGTAAGATGCATCACTCATGGGCAAGCCAGGATTATTAATGAGGCTGGGTAGTTTACGCGCCCTTGATACACCAGAACAGACCTGTTTATAACAGATTCCTGCCGCACGGAAGGACGCCAAAGGAGAGGGCATATGGCTTCAGCAGCACGCACAACCCCCGATACACTACCCGCATGGCAGATGTTGAAGCATCATGCTGACACGCTACAGCACGTACACTTAAAAAATTTGTTCGGTGACGACGACAGTCGCTGGTTGAACTTTACGCGCCAAGTGGCAGGTTTAACCTTGGATTTATCAAAACAGCGTTGGGATGACGACACCCTTGAACACTTGCTGGCGCTGGCGCATGAAGCAGGAATGCCTGGGGCGATTGATGCCCTGCTGAGTGGCAAACGTGTCAACGTTAGCGAAAATCGCCCCGCTCTACACACCGCTTTACGCTTACCTGCTGATGCCACGCTTGAAGTAGAAGGGGAAGATGTAGTGGCCGCTGTGCATGACAGCCTTGCCCACATGGAGCGCTTGGTGCAACGCTTGCAGGCGGGGCAGTGGCGGGGGGCAACCGGTAAGCCGATCCGTCATGTGGTGAATTTAGGTGTCGGCGGCTCGGATCTTGGCCCGTTAATGGTCACCCATGCGCTGGCAGATTATCGCCCAAAAGAGGGTCACCCATTGGACGTGCACTTTGCGTCTACCATGGATGGCTCCCAACTGGCGGATTATCTAAGTCGCTTTAACCCTGAAACAACCCTGTTTGTTTTATCGTCCAAGTCGTTTACCACTATCGACACGCTCTCCAATGCCAATACGGCCAAAGACTGGCTGTTAGGAAGGCTATCTGAGCATGGCGATCTTCCCAGTGCCGCGCCATTAAGCGCAGCGTTAATTGTTCGCCAGCACTTCATTGGTGTGTCGGCGAACCCTGAAAAGATGAGTGAGTGGGGTATTTCCTCCGATCACCAGCTGATGTTCTGGGATTGGGTCGGCGGGCGCTACTCCCTGTGGGGCACCATTGGCCTACCTATTGCGCTCGTTGTCGGCATGGATAACTTTCGCGAACTGTTGGCGGGGGGCCATGCAATGGACTGCCACTTCCGTGATGCACCAATGGAAGAAAACCTGCCAGTATTGCTGGGGTTAGCGGGTATCTGGAACGTCAATTTCCTGGATATTCGTGCCCATTCGATACTGCCCTACGATGGGCGCTTAGAGTACTTTGCTGCCTATCTTGAACAGCTTGAGATGGAGTCCAACGGTAAGTCAGTGACTCGCCAAGGCCAGGCAGTGAATTATTCAACGTGTCCGGTACTTTGGGGGCAGCTTGGTCCCAACGCGCAACACGCCTTTTATCAGTTACTTCACCAGGGCACCCAGCCAGTGGTGTGCGATTTTATAGCGCCGCTGAAGCGCTACGATGAGGTGGAAGACCCGGATACGCGTCGCCATCTAAAGGCACAGCACCGCCTAGCGCTGGCGAACTGCTTTGCTCAGTCACGAGTACTGATGCTGGGGGATGACGCCCTAGAGGATGATGGCCCCCGCCCAGAGCACAAGCGCTACCGTGGGAACCAGCCCTCTACAACGGTCCTGTTGGATAAGCTAACACCCTTTACATTGGGGGCACTGATTGCCCTGTATGAGCACAAAGTGTTTGTACAGGCGGTCATTTGGGATATTAACCCGTTTGATCAGTGGGGCGTTGAGCTAGGTAAGAAAATTGCCACCGACACCCAGGCGATCATTGATGGCGGCGGTGATATTTCCCGTATGGATGCTTCCAGCCGCGGCTTGATAGAGGCGTTTTGGGCAGCGGAGCAGGAGTAGCACGCTATTGTGATTTTCATGGCTGGATATACAGCTTTTTGCTTTTCCGCTATCCTGTGCCCTTTTGCCAGCCGCTAATGACTCGTTGCAGTACGTTTTGTTTCAGTACGCTTTGTTTCAAGTACTTAACAGCGGCTGCTAGCGCTATTTTTTTAGGAACCGATGTTACATGACCCAGTTTGATGCCTCCCAGTACGGCGCGAGTTCCATCGAAGTCCTGTCAGGGCTCGAGCCGGTGCGTAAGCGTCCCGGTATGTACACCGACACCTCGCGGCCCAATCACTTAGCTCAAGAGGTGATTGATAATAGTGTCGATGAGGCTCTCGCTGGCCACGCAACGGCTATCAGCGTGGTGCTGCATAGCGATGGCGCCATCGAAGTGCAGGATAACGGCCGTGGCATGCCAATCGATATGCATCCTGAACATGGTGTGTCGGGTGTCGAGCTCATCTTCACTAAGCTCCACTCGGGTGGCAAATTTTCCTCTTCCAGTTATCGCTTCTCAGGTGGTTTGCATGGGGTTGGCGTATCGGTGGTTAATGCCTTATCGCGCCGTTTAGATGTTGAAGTTACGCGTAATGGCGCGCGCCATGCCATGGCCTTTGAGTTTGGCGAAAAAGTCGAAGAGCTACACGAAATTGGTAAAGCGGCGAAAAAAGCGACGGGCACTCTCGTGCGTTTCTGGCCCGATGAGAGCTACTTTGACAGCCCAAAGCTTGCCCTTTCAAAGTTAAAGCACTTGTTACGTGCCAAGGCCGTGCTGTGCCCTGGGCTGGCGGTGACGCTAGTAGAGCCTGATGGCACCAAAACGGAATGGGCCTATGCCGATGGCTTAAAGGACTACCTAGCTGAAGCTACCGATGGCTATGAAGTGGTGCCGAATGAACCCTTTGTAGGCCATTTTAGCGACGATGAGCATGGCGTTGATTGGGCGATTCAGTGGTTGCCCGAAGGCGGCGACGCATTGTTGGAAAGCTACGTGAACCTGATTCCCACGCCCCAGGGCGGCACCCATGTTAATGGCTTCCGTTCAGGATTGTTGGAAGCGCTGCGGGAGTTCTGTGAATACCGCAGCCTGTTGCCCCGCGGCATTAAGCTGACCGCCGACGATTTATGGGAGCGGGCTTCCTTCGTGCTTTCGGTTAAAATGCTTGATCCTCAGTTTGCCGGGCAGACCAAAGAGCGGCTCTCCTCACGCACGATTGCGGGCTTCGTGTCGGGGGTGTTGAAAGATGCTTTCTCGCTTTGGCTTAACCACCACATTGAACAGGCCGAACAGCTGGCCGAAATGGTGATCAGCGCCGCTCAGCAGCGCCAGAAAAAGTCCAAAAAGGTCGCCCGTAAAAAAGTGACTTCTGGCCCCGCGCTACCAGGCAAACTGGCTGACTGTTCCGGTCAAGACCCTGCCCTTAGTGAGCTGTTTTTAGTCGAGGGCGACTCGGCAGGTGGTAGCGCCAAACAAGCGCGCAACCGTGAAACTCAAGCCATTCTTCCGCTGCGCGGAAAAATCCTCAATACCTGGGAAGTCGATACCCACGATATCTATGGCTCTCAGGAAGTGCACGATATTGCTGTGGCGATTGGCGCCGATCCCGGCAGCGCAGATCTTGAAAAACTGCGCTATCACAAAATTTGTATCCTGGCGGATGCGGACTCCGACGGCTTGCACATTGCAACGCTGTTGTGCGCGCTGTTTGTAAAGCACTTCCCCAGCCTTGTGGATGCTGGGCATGTGTTTGTTGCCATGCCACCGCTTTATCGAATCGACTTAGGTAAAGAAGTGCACTACGCCCTGGATGAGAGCGAGAAAGCTGCCATTCTCAAGCAGTTGGCGAAAAAGCGTGGCACACCCAACGTTCAGCGCTTTAAAGGCTTGGGTGAAATGAGTCCGCTACAGCTGCGTGAGACCACTATGTCAGTGGAAACCCGTCGTTTGGTGCAGTTAACGCTGGATGAGGGCGATGGCACGATGGAAATGATGGATATGTTGCTGGCCAAGAAACGTGCCGGTGACCGCAAAAAGTGGCTGGAGGATTACGGTAATCTGGCTGATGTAGAGGTGTAGTGACCGCTATACCAGTTGTAAACACCAGAGGTGTCAGCCGAACCTGCTGAGCAAACGTTAACAGGCATTATTACAGTGCCATGTTATTTGGCCGATAGTTGAATAGGTAGCCTACATACTAAGACGCGTAAAAAAACGCTCATAGACAGGGGAATAACTTTGTTCAACACAATCTCTCGGCAGTTAACGTTGTCTGCAGTGGTGCTCACACTACTCATGGCTGTCAGTATTTACGGCGTGATGGCTTGGCGTGGCCAGCCATTGGTGATCGATGCAAGCCAGTCATTGATTGAGCGGACGGGTGGCTCTATCGTGAATGCGCTGAATGGCCAGTTGGCTCGCGTCGAGGGGAATACCTCGAGCTTAGCAGCGCTGGCCGAGTCGCTTCCCCAAGATGAAGCGATTTACCGGCAAGCACTGCCTAATGTGGTCGATGATAACGGCAATATGACGATTGCCGGAGGCGGTATTTGGCCTGAGCCAGGCGCATTTTCGCCAGGTGTTGAGCGCTTTAGTTTTTTCTGGGCACGGAATGCTCAGGGAACGTTGGAGTTTCTGGATGACTACAACGCAAGCACTATTGCGCCTTATCATGACGAAGCATGGTACAGCAGTGCCCGCGATGCCACGCCAGGGCAGTGCGTTTGGTCTGCTGCGTACCGCGACCCAGCGACAGGGGTTGCCATGGTGACCTGTAGTGTTCCGTATTATATCGATGGCGCTTTTTCAGGAGTGGCGACCATTGATATGCAGCTAGGCGGTGTGGCTGAGTTTCTTGCAGAAAATGGCGGTGGCACAGGCGGCTACGCCTTTGTACTAGATAAGGAACACAACGTCGTTGACCTGCCGGGGGTAGAGCAAGCCTCGGATGAGATGAAGCGTTTAGCGGACGTTGCCCGTGATATGCCCTGGCTTCAGCCCGTTGTTACGGCGATCACGGCTGGCCGTGAACAAGCGAGTGTCGAAAACGCAGGCGTGTTAGCAGAACCTGCAGAGGTGCGTTTGTTTGATATGCCACGTACGGGGTGGACGCTAGGGTTAGTAACGCCTAGCGAGCAGGTTACGGCTTTGGCACGCACGCTAACACGTGATCTGCTGCTATTTATTGTCCCCTTACTGGCACTCTTGCTGGGGCTTGGATGGTGGGGCGGTCGCATTTTGCTAGCGCAAATACGCAGTACTACCCGCCAAATCGATCAGCTAGGGCAGGATGACTCGAGTCGCGAGCTGACGATCTATCGCGAGGATGAGATTGGCGAGCTGCGCCGAGCTGTTAATCGATACTCGGAGAAGCTACAGCGGCTATTTGGTGACGTGCGGAGTGTGGCCGATGCCATTGCCAGCGAGTCTACTGAAATTGCGGCAGGTAATACGGAGCTTTCTAGCCGAACAGAACAGCAGGCGGCTTCTCTTCAGGAGACGTCATCAACGATGGAAGAGATGGCGGCTACGGTGAAGCGCAACGCTGATAACGCTCAAGAGGCAGACCTGCGGGCAAAAGAGTCAGCGGATAAAGTGAAGCGCGGCGGCCAACAGGTATCGAGGCTGGCGCAATCCATGGAAGCGATCAACGAAAGTTCTGTTGAAGTCGCTTCAATTGTTCAAGTAATTGAAAATATTGCTTTTCAAACCAATATATTAGCGCTGAATGCCTCAGTAGAAGCAGCGCGTGCGGGTGAGCACGGAAGAGGCTTTGCGGTGGTTGCCAGTGAAGTACGTGAGCTTGCTTCGCGTAGTGCTACATCGGCCAGAAATATTAATGAGCTGATCAAAACCACCTCTGAGCAGATCGCGACGGGCAGCGGTTATGCTCAACAAGCTGAGTCGGCTATGAAAGAGATTGTGGGCGCCATTGAGGAAGTAACGGCACGCATTAGCGAAATCAGCCAAGCTTCCAGCGAACAAACCAATGGCATTGATGAGATTAACCGTGCGGTAACGCAGATGGATACGGTGACCCAGCAGAATGCGGGTTTGGTTAGCCAAGCCGCAGGGGCTGCTAATGAACTGTCGTTACAAGCCCAGCGCTTAAAAGGCTTGCTAGACGAGTTTCACGGCGGTGCGCAAGCGGCATCCCAGGCTCCAGCACTGTCGAATGCATCGCATGAAAAGTATCAATTAACATAGCGTGCCATGCTAAGTGGCCGCGTGTCCGCTTATCAGCCGCCCCGACTGGGGCGGTTTTGTTGTTAAGGTAGGATATGATCGACATGGATATTCAGGTAGCAGAGGGTGACGTCGAACGGCTGTCCCTGCGCGATTACACCGAAAAAGCGTACCTCGACTACTCGATGTACGTCATTTTAGACCGCGCCTTGCCCAATATTGGCGATGGGATGAAACCTGTGCAGCGGCGGATTATTTACGCCATGCGTGAATTGGCGCTACACGCCAATGCCAAGTACAAAAAGTCGGCGCGTACTGTCGGTGATGTACTGGGTAAGTTTCACCCCCATGGCGACGGCGCGTGCTATGAAGCAATGGTGCTAATGGCCCAGTCGTTTAGCTATCGCTATCCACTGGTAGATGGGCAAGGCAACTGGGGGAGTCCTGATGACCCCAAATCCTTTGCCGCCATGCGCTATACCGAAGCCAAGCTGTCTAAGTTTGCAGAAGTGCTGCTTAGCGAGTTAGGTCAGGGTAACGTAGACTGGACTCCCAATTTCGATGGCACGATGCAAGAGCCGGTAGTGCTTCCAGCGCGTTTGCCGCACGTGTTACTCAACGGCGGGACTGGCATCGCGGTGGGGATGGCAACCGATATTCCACCTCACAACGTGTCTGAGGTGGTGGAGGCAACCTGCCACCTGTTGCGGAACCCGGCAGCGACCACTGTCGACCTGATGGAATTTGTACCGGCCCCCGACTTTCCTACCGATGCCGAAATCATCACGCCGAAAGCAGACCTGCGTAAGCTCTACGAGTCAGGTCGTGGTTCGGTCAAGCTGCGCGCTCGCTATGTGCGCGAAGAGGCCAATATCGTGATTACCGCGGTGCCTTATCAGGTCAGCGGTGCCAAAGTGCTGGAGCAGATCGCCGCGCAAATGCAGGCCAAAAAGCTGCCGATGGTAGCCGACCTGCGTGATGAGTCGACCCATGAAGAGCCTACTCGCCTGGTAATTGAGCCTCGTTCTAACCGCGTGGATGTTGAAGCCCTGATGGCGCACTTGTTTGCCACCACGGATTTAGAAAAGAACGTGCGGGTGAACATGAACGTGATCGGCCTGGATGGCCGCCCCCGGGTGATGCCGCTACCCGATATGCTGAGCGAGTGGTTGCGCTTTAGGCGAGCGACAGTACGCCGTCGTTTAGAGCATCGTTTAGGTAAAGTCGAAGATCGTCTACATATTCTTGAAGGCCTGCTAACGGCTTACCTCAACCTTGATGAAGTGATCCGTATTATTCGTGAAGAGGATGAGCCTAAGCCAGCATTGATTGCTGCGTTTGGTCTTTCTGAGCGGCAAGCCGAGGCGATCCTGGAGCTGCGACTGCGCCATCTTGCCAAGCTGGAAGAGATGAAAATTCGCGGCGAACAAGATGAGCTGGAAAAAGAGCGCAAGTCGCTGCAAGGCTTGTTGGGTAGTGAAGCTAAGCTAACCACGTTAATTGAAAAAGAGATCCGTGCGGCGGGTAAAGAGCATGGTGATGCGCGTCGTTCGCCGCTGGTTGAGCGTAGTGAAGCAAAAGCGCTCTCTGAAGTAGAGTTGTTAGGCGCTGACCCGATTACCGTCGTGTTGTCGGAAAAAGGCTGGATTCGTGCGGCGAAAGGCCATGATATTGATCCGGAAGGGCTCTCCTATAAGGCCGGCGATAGTTTCCAACTAGCGGCTCGGGGTAAAACCAATCAACCCTTGGTGCTGCTAGATGACACTGGCCGTGCCTATACCCTAGCGGCGCATAACTTACCTAGTGCCCGAGGTCAGGGGGAACCGGTTACCGGCCGTGTCAACGTATCGGCAGGTGCGCGCATGGCAGGGCTAATGCTGGCGCCGCCCACTAAACGCTACGTATTGGCCAGTGATGGTGGTTATGGCTTTATCGCGCAGCTTGAGGCTCTGACAGGTAAAAATAAAGCCGGTAAAGCGGTGCTAAGTGTTCCGAAAGGGTGCAGCGTTATGGCGCCAGTGGAAGTGCCGGAAGGCCAAGGCCATTGGGTTGCATCGGTTTCCAATGAAGGCAGGCTGCTGCTGTTCCCGTTAGACCAATTACCTGAAATGGCTAAAGGGAAAGGCAATAAAATGCTCGACATTCCCGGCCCGCGTGCGGCTCGCCGTGAAGAGTTCGTGCGTGATATTGCCGTTGTGGCAGAGGGGTGTGAACTCATTATTCATGCCGGTAAGCGTAAGCTAACCCTGAAGGCCGACGATCTCGCGTATTATCGTGGTGAGCGCGGTAGGCGAGGCAGTAAACTGCCCCGCGGTTTCCAAAAAGTAGATTGTTTAGAGGCAGGGGAGTAAGTCATGGCAACACGTTATTTGATTCGTGCGACCGGGGTTGCGCGCCCGGGGCAGTTAGCTGGCCTGGGAAATGCGTTGGCGGCTGGGCGTGCCCGGCTGTTGGATATTAATCAAAGCGTGACGTTTGGCATGCTCTCTTTGGAAATACTGGTGGGGCTTGATCAGGACAGCGCTTTAGAAGCCGCGCTTAGTGAAGCGGGAGATACGCTCGGTTTAGACGTGCAGGCAATAGCGGTAAGTGGTGACGATTATCAGCGCTGGAGTGAGCAAGCCAGCCAACCGAGACTCATCTTAAGCCTGTTAGCCCCCAAGCTGCCTGCCGGCATATTAGCTGAAGTAGGGGCGCTGACCGCAGAGTTTGGCCTCACCGTTGAGCTAATTCACCGTCTTTCAGGCCGCGAAGCGCTTGAGGGAGATTCGCCGGCTAACGGTGCTTGCGTTGAGTGTTGGCTCAGAGGAAGCGATGCAGAACTAGAAACCCTACGCGAGAAGGCGCTTGCGCTAGGTGCCCAGCATGGTGTCGATATTGCTATTCAAGAAGATACTATCTGGCGTCGGCATCGTCGTTTAGTGTGTTTTGATATGGACTCGACGCTGATCAAGACCGAGGTGATTGATGAGCTGGCTCGCCGCCATGGCGTTGGAGATGAAGTTGCCGAGGTGACCGAGCGAGCGATGCGTGGCGAGCTTGATTTTCAAGAAAGCTTCCGCGAGCGTATGAGTAAACTGGCGGGTCTAGATGAGTCGGTCTTAAAAGAGATTGCTGCCGAGCTGCCATTAATGGACGGCGTTGAGCGGCTAATGGCGAACTTAAAGCGCTTTGGTTACCGCACGGTGATATTGTCCGGGGGCTTTAGCTACTTTGCTCGCCATCTTCAGGAAAAGCTCGGTTTTGACGAAATCCACGCCAACGAGCTGGTCATTGAAAATGGCAAAGTAACCGGTGATGTGAAAGAACCGATTGTTGATGCGCAACGCAAGGCCGATCTATTAGAGCAAATCGCGCTACGGGAAGGCTTTACTTTAGAGCAGACCATTGCCGTTGGTGATGGTGCCAACGATCTGAAAATGTTGGCAAAAGCGGGGCTGGGGATTGCGTTTCGCGCCAAGCCGGTGGTTCGCGCGCAAGCTCGCCAAGCAATTTCAACGTTGGGAATTGATGCGGTACTGTATTTAATTGGCTATCGGGAAGCTGATCTGATCGACTGACGTATCACGCCGCTAAGTGAACAGGCGGTGCCTTAGCACCGCCTTAGCCCTAGTTGGCCGTATGGCCGTTAACACCGCCATATTCCGCGCGCAGGGCTTCTAGTTTGGCGGCCTCATTTTCGCTAAGCGGTGGTGAGTTCCAAAGGGGTTCACCTTGCGCATTATTTACCCCCTCTAGCGTTAGGGTTAGCTGTGAATCGCGGGGGATCTGATTATTACCCCAGGGGCCGAAGCGGTTGGGGGCAAGACTCCATTGGGCGGTCTCGCCGGGGGCTAGGCCACCAGCAATAACATAGTAAAACGTTTCATCTACCCAGGGTGTCTCGTGTCCTGGGCTGGTCAATACGCCGTGTAAAAACAGTTCCGATACCTCTTGGTCAGAGCCATTCGTTACCTGAAGGTCAATGACTGGTTCGAATGCGCCATAGGGGCTGGTGCTGATGTAGTAATCGGCGCTTTCAATGCTTACCCGGGCGCGCTGTTGTTGGTCGTGTTCTGCTCGCGCTTGTTTGGTTTCTAGTCGATCAAGCGTTTGAAGCGCCTGCTCGCGTTCGCGGGCACGGCGCTCACGCAGCATTTTATCGGCGCGCTCTATAATCTCATCGCCCGTTAGGCCATGCATGTAGGCATTCGCCGACTCGGCAATTTCGGCGGCATTCATACGCTGAGCATTGAGTAAGTCGATGCCGTTAAACGATGACATGGCAATGATCGTTAATGCTTGATCAAACTCATCGCGCTTGTAGGCGGGGAGTGAGTCGCGAACTTTCTCAACGGATACCACGGCGGCTGGCATTGAGCTTGTGTCTATTTTGGGGTCTGAGCAACCCGCTATCATCAACGTGGTTAATGACAGTGCCGACAACCTAAGCAGGCTCCACATATAATTACCTCAAAACAGGCTAACAAAACGCAAGGAGCTTACCGGAAAGTGTCGCTTCCCACTACTATCTCGCGTCGCTGACATATAAAAAGCGCTGGCGTTTCGGCCAGCGCTTGTCAGTCAAGAACGGCTGTTCCTGCCTTTTAGCCATGTCCCTTGTCAGGGTGTGGGACAGGCTTTTCACCGACTTCTTCTGAGCGAAGTTCTACCGGTTTGCCCTGGGTTTTATCTATATGTTTGAGTTGCAGATGAAGCCCCGTTTTGGCGAGCAAGTGAGCACTTACCGGTGCGGTAATGAATAAAAACAGCGTGATCAACAGTTCTTGAACGTCAGGCTTACCATCGATACTCCAAAAGTAACCCATTGAGGCGACAAGCATGCAGCCTATGCCGAGTGTGGTGGCCTTGGTGGGGCCATGCAGGCGCATGTAGAAGTCTCTTAGATGAGCAAGACCCAGCGAGCCGATAAACACGAAAATACCGCCCGCGACCAATAGTAATGAAATCAGCGCTTCGACAAAAAACGACATTGGCGCATCTCCTGAGACGTTACACGGTTCATTCGATAATATCCCCGCGTAAAATGTACTTACAAACGGCCACTGTGCTGATAAAACCAAGCATGGCAATTAACAGCGCAGACTCAAAATAGGTCTTGCTGTTGAGCCATAGTCCCAGCAGCACGATCAGCGCAATTGAATTGACATACATAGTGTCGAGCGCCAGTACGCGATCAGGCAGGTCGGGGCCAATGGTTAGACGATAAAGATTCATCAATAGCGCCATAACGACTAGCGCTAAAGCAATCACGAGTGCGGCGCTTAGCATTCGTAAATCTCCTTAAGAGGGCGCTCATAGCGCTCGCGAATTTGGGCAATTAAAGCGTCCTCGTCGTCTACATCAAGTGCATGAATGAGCAACGATTTTCCGTCCATCCTCAAGTTCGCTGAAACTGTTCCTGGGGTTAGGCTGATAGTGCTTGCGAGAAGCGTAATAGTGAAGCGTTCCTCAAGCATCAGCGGGTATTCAATAAAGTGAGGTTTGACTTTACGCCAAGGGTTAGCAATTAAGTACGCAACTTCGAAGTTGGCGATGACGATATCGCCTAATACGCGAAACGCAAAACGCAGCAGTTTAAACGGCTTGCCAATGCGAGGACGTGCGTCCCAAAAGCGATGGGTCAATAACGGAATAAGGATGGCCAGCGCGCCGCCTAGCACAATCTGGCCGAATGCAAAGCTACGCACAAGCAGTAGCCATACCAACAGCAGTAGCAGCGATAGTACCGGCGTAGGGAGCCAAGCGCGGGGGGCAATCATTGGGTGTCTCCAGCATCAGGCAGAAGCGAATTAATCAACAGCTGCGGGTTGGCCAACTGCTCTCCCGTGGCTTGGGTGTAGCTGCTTACGGGCCCTGCAAAGGCCACCATTAGGGGGGCCGCGCTAAGTAGCCACAGCATACCAATCCATTGGTAACGAGAGAGGTTGCTGCCGCTTGGGCTGCCACGGTGGCTGCGCCAAAACAGCGTAGAGCCTGCGCGAGATAGCGCAATTAACGACGCCAGGCTCGTTAATAGTAGCAGCGGCCAAAGCCACAGACGCTCGCTACCTTCGGCGGCGTTAAGCATGAGAGCCTTCCCCAACGCACCGGATAGCGGCGGTAACCCGGCCACGGCAATAGCACCGATAAAAAAGGTCAGCGCCAGTGCATTGCCTTGCACCAATGGTCGGCCTTTAACAATGCGCGTGCCGGGTTTGCCCCGCTGTAGGCCAATCATTTCCGCTAACAGGAAAAGTCCGCCGGTAATCAGCGTGGTGTGAATGAGGTAATAGAGGAGTGCTGATGTCGCGGCAGGAGAGCGCATGCCAATGCCAGCCAATAGCGTGCCTACCGAAATAAGTACCAGATACGCTACCAGCAGGCGTAAATCGCGTGCGGCGATAACGCCAACACCCGCTGCGGCTAACGTTGCTAGCGCTAACCACCATACCCAGGGCTGCTCCAATGCGACTAAACCACCGGCCTGATCGCTGAATATCAGTGAATAAACGCGCAAAATCGCGTAAATACCCACCTTCGTCATAATAGCGAATAGCGCTGCCACGGGAGCGGGAGCAGCTGCATAAGCGCGGGGAAGCCAAAAGTAGAGTGGTAAAATAGCCGCTTTTAAACCGAACACCACCAGCAGCATTAATGCCCCGGCGGTGACTAAGCCTTCGCGTTCGGCGGGCAGGCTAGCTAGCTTATGCGCCATATCGGCCATGTTCAGCGTGCCCGTTGCACCATATAAAATGCCTACGGCGATTAGAAACAGTGAGGAGCCCGCTAGGTTAAGTACGACATAGTGAACACTGGCTTGGATACGTGCTTTGCCACCACCGTGTAGCAGTAAGGCGTAAGAGGCCAGGAGGAGTACTTCGAAAAATACGAAGAGGTTAAACAGGTCGCCGGTTAAAAAGGCCCCGTTAATGCCAAGCAATTGCCATTGAAATAGGCCATGGAAGTTACTGCCTTTTTCATCATCACCGCCGCAAGCAAAAATGACCGCACCGACCGCTAAAATAGCGGTGACTAGCAACATCAATGCCGACAAGCGATCCAACACCAGTACCACGCCAAACGGGGGCTGCCAGTCGCCCAGCGCGTAGTAAGTAATGTCACCACTTGCTGCTTGGTTGACCAGCGCTATTGAGACGAGCAGCAAGAGTATCGAAGCGACAACGCTGACAATACGCTTATAGTGTACTAAGCCCTGGCGTTGATAAAGCAACAAAATACCCGCGACTAACGGTAGCACCACGGGTAATACAATCAGATGCTGGATCATTCGTGGTCTTCCTTTTTGCCGTCGACATGGTCGTTACCTACTTCGCTGCGTGCACGCATGGCCAGGATGACCACAAAGGCGGTCATCGCAAAACCAATCACGATCGCTGTTAATACCAGTGCCTGGGGCAGCGGGTCAGCAATGTCCGTGCTTTCATTGACCAGGGCGGCGCCATCCGTGGTTAAGCCGCCCATGGAAAACAAAAATAGATTGACCGCATAGGAGAGCAGCGTCAGACCCACCACAACGGGAAACGTACGCCCGCGCAGTATTAGATAGAGTCCGCACGCAGTTAATATGCCCGTTGTAATGGCATAGAGCATTTCCATTAGTGGGACTCCTTGTTAGTGGGCGTACTCGAATCATCGCTTGTTTTGGGTTCGGTGACGGGGCGGTGTGGGGTGGTGACTTTACCCAGGTTGGCCAGAATCATCAGCGTTGCACCGACAACCGCTAAATAAACGCCAAGATCAAATAGCAGGGCAGTAGCCAGTTCAAAGGTGCCAATCAGGGGCAGCGTAAAGTAACCGAATGATGAGGTCAGGAACGGATAGCCAAAAAGCCAGCTACCTAGCCCTGTAAGTGTTGCAATGGCAACACCTACCACCGCCACTGGCTGGAAGGGGAAGTTGAGGCGCTCTTGTGCCCACTCTACGCCGCGTGCCATATACAGCAAGATAAGGGCGACTGCCGTGATCAATCCGGCGATAAACCCGCCGCCAGGCTGGTTATGACCGCGCAAGAAGATAAACGCAGACACCAGCAGCGCCAGGGGCAGTAACGTCATAGAAATCGACGTTAAAATGGCGGGATAGCGATCAGGCGACCAAACACGGCCTTCGCCATCGCTATGGGGGATAAACAAACGCAGCCGGTTCAATAGTTTAAAGATGGCTAAGCCAGCAATGGCCAGCACCGTAATCTCGCCAAGCGTATCGAAACCACGGAAGTCGACCAAGATCACGTTGACAACGTTATATCCACCGCCGCCAGGTTTGCTGTTTTCAACGAAAAACTCAGAAATTGACAGCGTTTCACGGGTCATCACCGCATAGTTAAGGCTCGCTACCACTAAGCCTAATGCACCTGCCAGTAACATATCCCGGACGTTGCGCTTGGGGCTTGATTCACGCGGCGTTTTTTGGGGTAAGAAAAATAGCGCTAACATCAGCAGTATCATGGTAACAACCTCTACCGATAGCTGTGTCAGTGCTAAATCTGGGGCAGAAAAGCGTGCAAAGGTGAGCGCAACGAATAAGCCTACGACCGAAAGCATCAGCAATGAGATCAACCGGTATCGATGGGCTGCGGCTGTTGCTATTCCCCCAAAGATCAGCATGCCGGCACCTAATAAAACGATACCATCAATTGGTTGATTACCTTTTGAACCGGTTAGGCCTTCAATGTTCGCCAGGCCAATCACACCCATCAGTAACGCCGCGAAAAGTAACCAACCCATATAGCGCTGAAGCGAGTTTCCTTCCAGCTTGGTGATAAGCTGTTCGGCGCGATAACCCAGAGTGACGATAAAGCGCTCAAAGGTGCGGCGCGCATCAATACTGGGGAATGATTGCACAAAACGGCGTAGATTCTTATGGCGCCAGTAGAGCGTGATACCCACCACAAAGGCCAGCCCACTCATCATCAATGGTAAGTTGATGCCATGCCAAATAGCTAAATGGAAATCAAGCGGCTCGCCCAATACTGCATGGGTCGCCAGCTGTAAAATACCGGTGGCAAAAAAGGCCGGAAAGAGTCCAACTAAGACGCATAGAGCCACTAAGATTTCCACGGGCAGGCGCATTAAATGCGGTGGTTCGTGAGGCGCTTTAGGCGTTGCCTCTTTGGCTGGTTTATAAAAAACCGCATGCACCAAACGCAGTGAATAAGCCACCGAAAGAATGCCGCCTAACGTTGCCAGCGCGGGCAGTAACCAACTAAGCCCGCCTAGTACCGGGGTGGCTAGTGTTTCGGTAAAGAACATCTCTTTGGAAAGGAATCCGTTAAGTAACGGCACACCTGCCATGGCTGCGGCGGCCAATGTGGTCAACAGCGCTGTAACAGGCATCGCCTTTTTCAAGCCGCCTAATTGCTTAAGCTCTCGGGTACCCGTTTCATGGTCGATAATTCCTGCGCTCATAAACAGGGCCGCTTTGAAGGCCGCATGATTCAAAATATGAAACAGCGCTGCTAACACCGCCATCGGGCTACCAATACCCAATAATACGGTGATCAAGCCTAGGTGGCTGACGGTTGAGAACGCCAGAATTCCTTTTAGGTCGGTCTTAAACAGGGCGAACCAAGCACCGTAGAGTAGCGTGATAGTACCTATGAGCGGCACCACTACGCTCCAAAGTTCGCTGCCAGCAATCGCAGGGTGTAAGCGGGCCATCAGAAAAATACCTGCTTTTACCATGGTGGCTGAGTGCAGATACGCTGAGACTGGCGTCGGGGCCGCCATCGCATGAGGTAGCCAAAACTGGAAGGGAAACTGAGCCGATTTGGTAAATGCACCGAGTAGCACCAGCCCAAGCATCAGCGGATAGCGAGGATCGGCGACGATGGCAGCGCCGCTGCTAAGCACATCATCCATCCGATAGCTGCCGGCCATATCCCCCAGCAGTAGCAGGCCAGCTAACAGAGCCAAACCGCCAGCACCGGTAACGGTTAGCGCCATGCGGGCACCTTTGCGGGCATCAGTACGGTACGACCAAAAGCCAATCAGCAAAAATGACGAAAGGCTGGTTAGTTCCCAGAATAACCAGAGTAAGATGAGGTTGTCTGACATCGAAATGCCCACCATCGATGCCATAAACAGCATCAGAAAGGCATAAAAACGTCCAAATGGCTCCTCTTTGTCTAGGTAAAAATGTGCATACAATAAAATCAGCAGACCGATGCCAATAATCAAAAGATTAAACAGCAACGACAGGCCATCTAAACGAAATGCCAGCTCAAGGCCTAGCTCAGGCATCCATGCCGCGTTAAAACGCAGCGCTTCGCCTTTTAACAGGGCAGGGATCTGCAACAGTGTCAGCAGCAGGGCAACAGCGGGCAGTATGCTTGTCGCTAGCGAACACAGGGTGCGGCCGCGTTTGGCATTGAATGCCGGCACCAGCACGCCTAGCAGGGGCAGTAGGGCTATCCACAGCAGTGTCATGGGCTTATCCAGCGCAAAAAAATCGTGAAACACCAAGGCGGCAATGGCTACCTGGATGGCGGAGATACATCAAGTGAAACAACAAGATATCACTTGTATAGTAAGTACGTGATTTTAGTATAAAGTGGTACCGTTAACCGTTTTAGAGACTCCCTGTTCCATGAGTGAACCATTCAATACCTGGCAAGCCCGCTTCGAAAAGCTGCGTTCAAACAAGCTGTTTGAAGGCGCTGTGATTTCCATCATTGTGATTTCTGCCTTAGTAATCGGCGCGAAAACCTATGAAGAAACCTCCCGAATAGAGCAGTGGCTGCTTTATCTTGATATTGCCGTAACCGTGTTCTTTCTGATTGAGATTTTGATCAGAATGGCAGCCGAGCGCAACTTAGTCAGCTTTTTTAAGAAGGGTTGGAATGTTTTCGATTTTCTGATAGTGACCGCTAGCCTGATCCCCATGGACGACTCAGAGATGGTGCTGCTGGCACGGTTGCTGCGAATTTTCCGTGTTTTGCGCTTGGTGTCGATGATTCCTGAGCTGCAAATGTTGTTGGGCGCGTTGGTGAAGTCGATACCCCGGATGGGCTATGTCGCACTGCTGATGTTTATCATCTTTTATATCTATGCGGCCTTTGGTAGCTTTTTATTCCATAACGTTGACGACTTCTTGTGGGGTAATATTTCCGTGGCGATGCTTACGCTGTTTCGCATCGCCACGTTTGAAGATTGGACTGACGTTATGTATGCCACCCAAGAAGTCTATGCTTGGAGCTGGGTCTATTATTTGACGTTTATATTCCTAACCGCGTTTATTTTCCTCAATATGATGATTGGTATCGTGCTCGATGTTATGCAAAGGGAGAGCGCGCAGATGGAGTTGGATAGCGGGGAAGGAGATTCTGCTCAGCTTCAAGCGTTGCGTAGCGACGTGCATACGTTAAAAGCCCAGCTTGATCGTATGGAGGCCGCCATGGCCCATAAAGGCACTGCATCAACTTCAAGTGACCAGGCCGACTAACCTAAAACTGGGTTGCCGAAAACAGGGCTGCCAACAACAGATTAACGACAGGAGCGACGCCATGATGCTGTCCGATCCCTCTAAAAAATATCGTCCCTTCGTGGCCGTTGAATTGCCTGATCGCCGTTGGCCTAACCAGCGCATCGAAATGCCCCCTGTATGGTGCAGTGTCGATTTACGTGATGGTAACCAGTCGTTAATTGATCCCATGGATCAAGAGCGCAAGCAGCGCTTGTTCGACCTGCTGCTAAAAGTGGGGTTTAAAGAGATTGAGGTGGGCTTCCCATCGGCATCACAAACCGACTTCGACTTTGTCCGTTCATTGATTGAGCAGGATAAGATTCCTGATGATGTGACGATTCAAGTGCTGACTCAGGCGCGCCCGCATTTAATTGAACGCACGTTCGAAGCCCTTAAAGGCGCTAAAAATGCCATTGTGCACGTCTATAATGCCACAGACCCGATGTTTCGACGGGTAGTGTTTAATGTGGACAAAACAGAGTGCATTCAGATTGCTGTTGATGCAACGGCGCAAATCCGCGATTTAATGGCCGCTAATCCAGACACCCATTGGACTTTCCAGTACTCGCCCGAGCTATTCACCACCACGGAGATGGACTTTGCGGTGGAAATTGTCGAAGCGGTGATGGATACCTTCGGGCCTAGCATTGATAACCGGATGATCGTTAACTTACCGGCCACCGTAGAAGTCGCAACACCCAATAACTACGCCGACCAGATTGAATGGTTCTGTCGTCATGTTAAAAAGCGCGACACGCTGATTGTCAGTGTGCACCCGCATAATGACCGCGGTACTGGCGTAGCGGCAGCAGAATTGACGCTAATGGCCGGTGCTGATCGGGTGGAAGGTACGCTGTTTGGCAATGGCGAGCGTACTGGGAACGTGGATATCGTGACGCTTGCGATGAACCTTTATACTCAAGGCGTTCACCCGAACCTGGACTTCTCCAATATTACGCCCATTATGCGTGAGGTTGAGTACTGCAATCAGTTACCCGTCCATCCACGCCATCCCTATGTTGGCGACTTAGTATTTACCGCGTTTTCAGGCTCGCATCAGGATGCGATTAAAAAAGGCATGGCCGATCGTCGTGCTCATCCTGAGGCTCCTTGGGATGTCCCCTATTTACCCATCGACCCGCTGGATGTGGGGCGTAGCTATGAAGCAGTAATTCGCGTTAACAGTCAGTCTGGAAAAGGCGGTATTTCCTATCTGCTGGAACAGGAGCACGGCATAGAACTGCCGCGTCGTCTGTCGATTGAATTTAGCCAAGTCGTACAGGAAGTCGCTGATCGCACGGGGCGCGAAATTACCTCACAAATGATTTACCAGGCATTTGCTGATGAGTACTTAGAGCAGCATTCGCCGCTAGCGCTGATAAGTCATCGCCTTTCCTCTGAGCCTGAAAGCCCAAAAGTTGCGCTTGAAGCGATACTGGAAAGCCAAGGTGAGCGCCAAACGGTAACTGGTGAGGGTAACGGCCCCTTGGCCGCGTTTGTCAAAGCGCTGGTGGCTAGCGGCCAAGAGGTGGAAATAATTGATTACCATGAGCACTCCCGCGGACAAGGGGCCGATGCTGAAGCAATCGCCTATGTTGAGGTGCGCATTGATGGTAAGGCAGTGTTTGGTGTGGGCACCGACGAAAGCATCACCAGCGCATCGATGAAAGGTGTACTCAGCGCTATTAACCGTCACCACTCCAACCAAGCACCGGCTGCCAATGTTACGGCAGAAACGCTAGGGTAAATACCCGATTTGGACGTGATCGCTAGCAGACCTATAAGGAGGCGTTGGCCTCCTTATAGGCGGTTAAGGTAACTAGCTTGCTACCTGGTGATGCTAGAGAGGGGTTTTGCTAGCTTTGCCAGGCACTTCGCGCACTAAGCGTGGCATTAAAAAACCTGGCAAGTGTTCAAGTAGCTGCTTAACCAGTGCTTTGGCTTCCGCATCGGGGACGTCAAAATGGGCGGCACCTTGCACCGGGTCGACCACATGCAAATAGTAGGGCAGCACGCCCGCTTCAAACAGGCGTTCTGACAGCGTCGCCAAGGTGCTGACGCTATCGTTTATTCCGCGTAGTAACACGCTTTGGTTAAGCAGCGTCACACCTGCTTGTTTTAAACGTGTACAGGCATTGATGACCGCTTGGTCAATCTCATTGGCGTGGTTAATATGCAGTACCATGACTTTTTGCAAACGCGTCGCCGCTAGCCAGCCAACAAGAGCATCATCAATCCGGTCGGGAATCACCACGGGTAGACGTGTATGGATGCGTAGCCGTTTGAGATGCGGAATATTTTCAAGCTGCTCCACCAGCCACGCCAGTTGGCGATCGTTGGCGGCCAACGGGTCACCGCCAGAAAGAATCGCTTCGTTTAGGCTGGTATCGATGCGCAGGTAATCCAACGCTTCCTGCCACTGTGCTCTGGAAGGAGAGTTGTCACTGTAGGGAAAATGGCGCCGGAAGCAGTAGCGGCAGTTAATTGCACAGTTAGGGCTGGCAATTAACAGCACGCGGTTAGCGTACTTATGAATAAGCCCCTTAACCGGCTGATGCTCTGCTTCTTCTAGCGGGTCGGTGACGTAACCTTGCGGTGTTGCAGCTTCATCGCTTACCGGCAGTACTTGGCGGAGCAGAGGGTCATTGGGATCGTTGGGGGCAATGCGCGTAAGATAGGCGTCGGGAACACAGATCTCAAACAGCTGGTGCCCAGTAGCAGCACCAGGTAGCCAGCTGTCGTCCAAGTTTAAACGCTTGCACAGTGTGGCTGGGTCGCGAATCGCTTGGGAAAGCTGCCGCTGCCATGACGCGTAAATCTGGGTAGACTGGCGCTTATCAGCGATAATAATGTTCTCCTGCAAAAAAGCCCTCCTTCGGGTTATCATGCGCGCACTTATTAGACGACGTATACAACGACATTATCAACGGCGAAGCATGGCTTCGCGCACTACGTTACTGAAATAAAACACTGAGAGGCATCATGGCGAACTATTCTACCAATGAATTCAAAGGCGGTTTGAAAGTAATGCTCGACGGCGATCCTTGTTCTATCGTCGAGAACGAACTGGTCAAGCCAGGCAAGGGGCAGGCATTTAACCGCGTTAAGCTACGCAACTTGATGACTGGCCGTGTTGGCGAGCGTACTTTCAAATCCGGTGACTCACTGGAAGGTGCCGATGTCATGGATTTGGAGATGGAATATCTCTACACCGACGGTGACATGTGGTATTTCATGAAGACGGATGGCTCCTTTGAGCAGTACGCCGTTGAAAAGAAAGCGTTGGGCGATACTGAAAAATGGCTCAAGGAGCAGGTGCCTTATATTATTACGCTTTGGAACGATAAAGCGATTTCCGTTACACCGCCCAACTTCATTGAACTGGAAGTGGTTGAGACGGACCCAGGTTTGAAAGGCGACACTGCCCAGGGTGGTTCTAAGCCTGCCACGCTGTCATCCGGTGCGGTTGTGCGCGTACCGTTGTTTATCAACCAGGGTGAAGTGCTGAAGATTGATACGCGCTCTGGTGACTATGTTTCCCGAGCATAAGTGTTTCTCGAGCATAAGTGTTTCTCGAGCATAAGCGCTGCCGTGTGACCGGTAGTTAGTTAGCCGCGAAAGCATCTACTTGATAAAGCCACGTGATCACCATGCGTGGCTTTATAGCATTGGAGGGGGCGTAAATGACGGCTAGCTGGCAGCCAACGGCAAGTATCGAAACGTTGCGCGAGCGTGCGCGCTTACTCGCTGAGGTGCGTGCATTTTTTGCTGAGCGGGATGTGTTGGAAGTGGAAACGCCGGTGTTGGGGCAGGGAGGCAGTACCGATGTGCACTTAGTCTCGCTCTCTAGCATGGCACGTACGGATAAAGGCCAGCGTCGGCTATGGCTGCAGACGTCGCCCGAGTTTCATATGAAGCGCTTGCTGGCCGCAGGTAGTGGACCGATTTTTCAACTCGCTAAAAGTTTTCGTGATGGTGAAATTGGCAGCCGCCATAATATTGAATTCACTATGCTTGAGTGGTACCGCCCGGGGTTTACCCTGGCGCAGTTGATTGATGAGACGACCACGCTGGTTGCTAACATAATGCCGAGCTTCGCGGGCCCCGTGGTGCATTACCGTTACCGAGAGTTGTTTCATACCTACTTGGCGGTAGACCCCTTTACGACCTCTATTGACATATTGCGCACATTGGCTGCAGAGCGTGGCCAGATGCCGGCGCATGCGTTAACAGAAGAGAGTCGCGATACTTGTCTCGATTTGTTAATGAGTATGGTGATTGAGCCCACGCTTGGCCAAAATGAACTGAGCGTTGTGTTGGATTATCCTGCCAGTCAAGCGGCCTTAGCGCGCCGCCATCAAGACGCAGATGGTGAGTGGGTGGCCTCTCGCTTTGAGCTTTATATCAACGGTGTCGAGCTGGCAAATGGCTATGATGAGCTGGTTGATGCTGAGGAGCAGCGGCTGCGTTTCAGTGAGGATAATGCCGAGCGCCGCCGTTTAGGTTTATCTGAAGTGGATATTGATGAGCAGCTGCTCGCAGCGCTAGATCATGGAATGCCTGCAAGCGCGGGGGTGGCATTGGGTATGGATCGTCTTATTCAGTTGGCGCTGGGTAAGGCACGCCTGGAAGACGTGCTTACATTTTCAACAGCTAATTGTTAGCACTAATTTCTCGCGTTTAAGGCTCGCCCAGTGTTTGGCCCATTTGTACCTTGGCGCCCAGCGGGTTGTCTTCAAACGCGACTGGCTTGGCAAAGCACATCACCACCGTTGAACCCAGTTTGAAGCGGCCCATTTCAGCGCCTTTTTCAAGCGTGATGGGTTGCCCGAAGCGCATGCGCTGGGGGTGGCCTGAAAGCGGTGTCACTTGGCCTGCCCAGACAGTCTCGATCGCCGCGACGATCATTGCACCTACCAATACCATGGCCAATGGGCCGTGCTCGGTATCGAAAATACACACCAGTCGCTCGTTACGCGCAAACAGTCCTGGCACGTAGTTAGCGGTTGCTTGGTTGACCGAGAAGAGCCGCCCCGGCACATAAATCATCTCGCGCAGGGTACCTGTGACCGGCATATGTACGCGGTGGTAATCTCGTGGCGAGAGGTAAACCGTCGCAAAACTGCCGCCCATAAACTCTTCGGCTAGCGTGCTGTCGCCACCTAGCAGGGTTTGAGCAGAAAACGTGTGGCCTTTCGCTTGCACTAACTGGCCTGCTTGTAAGCGGCCGAACTGTGACAGGGTGCCATCAGCAGGGCTTAGCAGGCCTGCTCCCAAGGGGCGGGCATCGGCCTTCAACGCGCGAGTGAAAAAGTCATTAAACGTTGCATAAGCGCTGGGGTCTGGCTCCAGCGCTTGGCTCATATCCACATCGAATCGTTTGATAAACGTCTTAATTAACGTGTTCTTCACCGAAGGGGCATCGCACTTAGCGAGCTGACCCGTTAAGCGCGACAGCGCGTGGTGAGGAAGCGGGTACTGAATTAGGGAAAACGCTTTTTGGGAAACAGTCACAGTTGTATTTTCACTTCTCAATCGGTGTATCGTCGCGGTTGCCCCATTCGCCCCAAGAGCCCGCATAACCACGCATATTAAAGCCTAGTGCCTTGCCGACTAACCACGTGAAGCTACTGCGATGGTGGCTTTGGCAATGAGTAGCAATTTCCATGTCAGGCGTCAGGCCGAGCGCGCCTAGTTCGGTTATTAGCTCAGCGTAATCGCGGATGCGAAGCGCGCGATTGCGATCCATGGCGTTGAGCCAGTCCATGTTAACCGCTCCCGGAATGTGGCCAAGGTGCTTATTGTTGCCTTTTTCACCATCAAACTCGCCTTTAGAGCGAGCATCCCAAACAGCGAACTGCTTGTCTTCGAGCTTTTGTTTGATTTCATCGCAGGTGATTAAAGCATGCGGGTTTAAGATCTCCGCTCGGTATTCACTGGGTGTTGGGGCGGTGGATTCAGTGCTTTCTGCTAAGCCGGAATCTCTCCATGCATGGATACCGCCATTCAAATACGAGTAACGGGTGTGGCCGATTAGCTCCAGTGTCCATAGCAGTCGTGCCGCCCAGCCGCCGCCCTCATCATCATAAGCGACGACGTGAGTATCCCGGGTTAGGCCAAGTGCGCTGAACAGTCGTGAGAGAAACTCAGTGCTCGGCACATCGTTGGGTACCGGCCCTTCGCCACGCATTAGGTAGCGAAAATCAAGGTAAATAGCACCCGGTACATGGCCTTGGCGATAGCTATCGCCATTCACTGGGGCATCGATAATTAGCAGCTGTGGATTATCCAGGTGTTCTTGAAGCTGCTCGGGCTCAACAATCAGCGGCAGTAGGTTGGTTTCCGATGAATGGCTAGCGGTGCTCATTGACAGCTCCCTATGCTTAGCAATTGATATATCAGGCATCAAGCTAATAAAAATTATGCGTTTAAGCTATCGAGAATACGCCGATAGCTGGCAAAGCGTTCTGGATGAATCTTGCCTGCCTCGACGGCTTCTAGTAAAGCGCAGCCAGGCTCGTTGCGGTGGCGACAATCTCGGAAGCGGCAATGGCCAATGAACGGATGAAACTCAATAAATCCATCGGTCACTTCCTGTTCATCAAGATGGATCAAGCCAAACTCGCGAATACCCGGTGAATCAATCAGTTCGCCGTTAGCCACTTCGTCACTACTCATCGCATAAAGCCGAGCGGTGGTCGTGGTGTGAGTGCCTTTACGCGAATCTTCTGACAGAGCGCCAATACGCAAAGTTTCATCGGGTAGCAGAAGATCAATTAGTGATGATTTGCCCACGCCACTCTGGCCAACAAACACAGATGTTCGACCTTCAAGCTGCTGGCGCAGATCGTCTAAGCCTGTTTGATTGGCAGTTGTGGTGCGCACTACGGTGTAGCCCAGAGAGTGGTAGCGCTCAAGCAGCTCCCCTAGTTGGCCACCACCTTCTGGTAGCAGGTCGGTTTTGTTAAGCACTAGTACGGGGGCAATGCCTGTTGCTTCGGCGGCGACCAAATAACGGTCAATCAGATTGGGATGAGGAGCGGGCTCTACCGCAAAGACAATCAGCAATTGATCGATGTTAGCCGCCACGGGTTTAAGCTGGCCCCGCGGGTCTGGGCGCTTTAGCACGCTGTCGCGCTCCTCGCGGGCCACGACGACGCCAGAGCCATCCTGGCCTGCTCGCCAAATCACTCGATCGCCGGTGACCAAGCCATCTAGGTTGGCGCGAAGATGGCAGCGCACGGGGGTACCGTCGGCATCGCGTACTTCTAATGTTCGCCCGAAGTGAGCCATAACTCGGCCTGGCTGTTCGGCACCATATTCGCCAGCGGCAAGTTTTTCAGCGTCTTTCACATCGCGCTTTTCAGCACGTTGTGCACGTTCCGCTTGGACTTTATCGACTCGCCACTGTTGCTGGCGACTTAATTTACGTTTGCTCATGACCACCTGATGCTCGGTACAATAATGGCATTGTACTCATCTGGGCAGTCCACTGTCCTGTATTGGGTGCTGGTTAAGGCAATATAAGCCACACTTTAACTCTAATCGCCGTATTAAGTGGCGGTACCGGCTAAGGAATGAACGTAATGAGTGAGCAAACTGCTGACAACGCTATCCCGCGAGATGATTTGCTAGTGTGGATAGACTTGGAAATGACCGGTCTGGATCCAAACAAAGAGCGCATCATTGAAGTGGCCACACTGATTACCGATGCCGATTTAAACGTCGTAGCGGAAGGGCCGGTGATTGCGGTGAAGCAGCCTGATAGCCAGCTGGCACAAATGGATGACTGGAATCAGAAGACCCATGGGGAGAGCGGGCTGGTTGCACGCGTCAAAGCGAGCACTGTGACTACCGCTGAGGCCGAGCAGCAAACGCTCGATTTTCTGCGCCGCTATGTGGTGTCTGGCTCATCGCCTATGTGTGGCAATAGTATTCACCAGGATCGACGTTTCCTTGAGCGCGAAATGCCGCATCTTTGGGCATTTTTCCACTACCGCAATTTGGATGTATCGACCGTTAAGGAGTTGGCAAAACGCTGGAACCCGGGGGCCTTAGCAGGATTTAAAAAACAGAATGTCCATCTGGCGATGGATGACATCAAGGAGTCGATTGCCGAGTTGGCTCACTATCGCAGTACGTTCTTACGCCTCGAAACGCTAACAGATGAAGAGGAGTAAGGTCGTTTAGAAAAGTGGCTAAACGCCATCAGTGGCAATTTTCGCCCCGCGCTTGAGGCGCTGCTCCTCAAGCGCCCAAGCAACGTGCTCACGCACCAAGCTACTCGGGTAGGCTCTTCTGGCCCACAAAGCTGCCTCTACCGCGCGACTCCAGGGGGCATTGCCCAGTCCGATAGCGATATTACGCAGCCAGCGTTCGTAGCCAATACGCCGGATGGGGCTGCCTGCGGTTTTATCCAAAAATTCGTCTTCGCCCCAGGCGAACAGGTTAAGGAGGTCGGCGCGGTCAAGGTCATGGCGTGGTGCAAAGTCATCTTCCTGAGTAACGCGGGTGAAGCGAGTGAAAGGACACACCAACTGACAGTCGTCGCAACCGTAAATACGATTGCCCATGGCGCGGCGAAACTCAGTAGGTATCGCGCCGTGGAGCTCAATAGTCAGATAAGAGATGCATTTGCGCGAGTCGACGACCTTGTCATCGACAATGGCACCGGTTGGGCAGGCGGTGCGACAGGCGCTACAGCTGCCACAGTGCTGCTGGGTAAATGGTGTGTCGATAGGCAGTGGCAAGTCGGTATACAGCTCACCGAGGAAAAAAAGCGAGCCCGCCTTGGGGTTGAGTAACATGGCATTTTTACCAAACCAACCAAGGCCTGCTTTTTGCGCTAGGGCGCGCTCCATAACGGGCGCTGAGTCTACAAATGCGCGATAACCAAACGCGCCGACCTGCTGCTCGATTTTTTTAGCGAGTTGCGCCAAACGTTTGCGTATTAATTTATGATAGTCGCGGCCCAGTGCATAGCGTGAAACATAGGCACGGCTAGGTTGCCCCAGCACTTTGGTACTTTCTACTTCAGCGGGTAAATAGTCCATGCGCACACTAATAACTCGCTGGGTACCCGGCTCAAGCTCCTCCGGGCGGGTGCGTTTGGTACCATGTTTCGCCATAAAGCTCATGTCACCGTGGTAACCTTTTTCAAGCCAAGTAGCTAGGTGTTTTTCATGAACGGCTAGCTGAGTGTCTGTAATGCCGACTTGCTGGAAACCTAACTCTCGTCCCCATGTTTTGATCAGGGCTGCAAGGTGCGTTAAGTCATCATCAGATAGTGAAAAGGTGGTGGAGTTTTGCATGGTAAATCAACGGTAGCGCGTTAAGCGCGCTATGCTAACGCATAAGTGGTTATCAACCTACTAGTGCCCAACTGTCACCAGATTAAGGAGAGATCGTGCCCACGTTAAGTACTTCCTCGCTACGCCCCCTTTATACAGCGGCTCAGGTGCGTGAGCTTGATCGGCGTACAATTGCTGGCGGCATTGAAAGTTTTGCCTTAATGCAGCGAGCAGCCTCCAGCGCATGGCACAGTTTTCGCTCCCGCTGGCCGCATGCACGAAGTGTGACAGTGCTGTGTGGGAGCGGTAATAACGGTGGTGATGGCCATGTGCTTGCGGCGTTGGCCATGCAGTCCGGGCTTAAAGTGCAGCGCATTTCACTTAGGCCTTTAGAGGCGTTGACGGGGGATGTTGCCCGCGCTGCCGAACTAGCCTCAGCGGCGGGCGTCGGCTTGGACCAGTGGCAGTCAAACACCACCTTAGTGGGTGAGGTGATTGTTGATGCACTGCTCGGTACTGGGCTGTCGGGGGATGTTGCCGGAGAAATCAGGCAAGTGATTGAAGCGATTAATGCGTCGCATCAGCCGGTATTGGCGCTGGATATTCCCTCTGGAATCTCGGCAGACACGGGGGCTGCTATGGGGCTGGCCGTCAATGCGGCCTGCACGGTGACGTTTATAGGCGACAAAATAGGCTTGCATACTGGCGACGCACCCGCTTACACCGGCGAAATTGACTTTCGTCCGCTAGGTGTAAAAGCGCAAGCGTTTGTTGATATCCCACCTAGCGCATGGCGTTTGGATGATGAGCTTTTGGGTGAGGTGTTTACGCCGCGCCCCCGTATTAGTCATAAAGGTGATCTGGGGCATGTGGTGGTAATGGGCGGCGCACCAGGATTTGGTGGTGCGGCGTTGCTCGCCTCACAAGCCTCCGCACGTTTAGGCGCCGGCAAGGTCAGCTTGGCAACGGCGCCTGAACATGTGGCCGCCAGTTTGATGCGTTGTCCTGAGGTAATGGCCCACGGCATTCGCGGTGGCGCTGATGCAGCCCAACTGCCTTGCCAGGCAGATGTGGTCGTTGTTGGGCCGGGGCTCGGGCAGGGAGCCTGGGGGCAAGCGATACTGCAAAGTGCTTTGCAATCAGACGTGCCGTTAATTGTTGACGCGGATGCGCTCAATTTGTTGGCTAGTCGTTGGCCCAGTGTGCGTCGTGATAACTGGGTATTAACCCCGCATCCGGGGGAGGCGGCTCGGTTGCTAGGCTGTTCCGTCGCCGATATTCAGGCGGATCGCCCAGCGGCAGCCCGAGCCTTGCAGCAAGCACGGGGCGGTGTCGTAATTTTAAAGGGGGCGGGGAGCTTAGTGGCTGGCCCCAGTGGGTTAGTCATCTGTCCCTATGGCAATCCTGGCATGGCTAGCGGCGGCATGGGGGATGTGCTGAGCGGGATGCTGGGCACGCTGGTTGCTCAGAGCGACAATAGGGAGCGCGGAGCATGGCTTGGGGTGATGGTGCATGCGCTAGCAGGCGATGAAGCGGCTAAAGCAACGGGTGAGCGTGGCTTGCTGGCAAGTGATCTGGCATCCTATGCACGAGTGTTAATTAACCCGTGAAGGCGGCCTACATGCAAGTGCAATTGAATAATGAAGTGTCTCACGTTGCCTTTGGTGAGGCATTAGGGCAGGCGCTGCAAGGTCACGGGCGCGTTTATTTAGAGGGCGACTTAGGCGCAGGAAAAACAACATTAACGCGTGGTATATTGCGCGCTTATGGCTACCAGGGGGCGGTTAAAAGTCCTACTTATACCCTGGTAGAGCCTTACGAGCTGGGGGCGCAGCGGATTTATCATTTAGATTTGTATCGTTTAGCAGATCCAGAGGAGCTTGAGTTTATCGGCGGGCGAGATGTGCTTGCCGATGACGCGCTCTGTTTAATTGAATGGCCGAGCCGAGGTGAAGGTTGGCTCCCAGCGCCTGATTTGCGAGTGGCGCTGGAGGTAGCTGATCCTGGCCGCTTGGTTACGCTAGCCGCAGAAACTGACTTGGGTGAACGGGTGATCAGCGAGATGGTTAGCAAGCATGGCAGTGAAAAGCTTGAAAGTGGTGTGATTCAATGGCTATAACCAGTGCACTAAACTATCTGGCACGCAACGTGTCGCTTGGCTGTGTTCTTATGGCGGCAGGTGCTTCATCGCTGCAAGCGGCAACGGTAGAAAGCATGCGCTTGTGGGCGGCTCCTGACCATGCGCGTTTGGTGTTTGATTTGACGGCAGCAGCAAATGCTAATGTATTTTCCCTTGATAACCCATCTCGGTTAGTTATTGATCTTGATGAAAGTTACTTAGACACCGATGTATCTACGCTGCCACTGGATGGAAGCGCCATCGATGAAGTACGAACGGGGGTTCGGGACGGTGGGGGGCTTCGCGTTGTTCTGGAACTTAATCGCGACATATCCCCACGCCACTTTTCATTGCCACCCAACGACCAGTATGGGCATCGCTTGGTAGTCGATCTTGAGTATCCTGGCGAGAGTGCGGTCGAAAACCCCATTGATCCGATAGAGGCGATGATTCGCGATCAAGAAATCCTTGCCCAAAGGGCTAACACCCAGGCTCAGGCCCAGTCACAGGGGCAAGTGGTTGCTGAAGAGGTCGTGCCGCCAACAGTTGCACCAACGGCGACAGCCGTCCAGCCAGCTCAACCGCATCCTCAGCGGGATATTATTATTGCTGTCGATGCTGGGCATGGCGGTGAAGATCCTGGCGCGATAGGTCCTGCTGGAACGCGTGAGAAAGATGTCGTGCTGGAGATTGCACGACGCCTTGCCGCAGAAGTAAACGGTACACGTGGCTTTAAAGCGGTACTCATCCGCGATGGTGATTACTATTTGGGGCTGCGTCAGCGCACACAGCTTGCTCGGGATCAGAAAGCCGACTTTTTTGTATCGATACATGCCGATGCGTTTACCAGTCCGCGACCCCAGGGAAGCTCTGTTTATGCACTTTCCCAGCGAGGCGCAACGTCTGAAACTGCCCAATGGCTGGCGAATAGCGAAAATCGCTCCGACTTGATTGGTGGTGTTGACGGCAGTCTTTCTTTGCGTGACAAAGATCAAGTGCTACGAGGTGTGTTGCTAGACCTGACGATGACGGCAACGTTAAATGATTCGCTGTCGATTGGTGGTCAAGTCCTCGACCAATTAGGCCGTGTCAACCGTCTCCACAAGTCTCGTGTTGAACAAGCGGGTTTTATGGTGCTTAAGTCGCCCGATATTCCGTCGCTACTGATCGAGCTTGGCTTTATTTCTAACCCTGATGAAGAGCGCCGCCTGCGTGATCCGGCCCATCAGCGTGCGTTATCAACGGCTATCTTTAGTGGTTTGCGTGATCACTTCGAGCGTAATCCGCCGCCAGCAAGTCTATTAGCGTGGCAGCGCGATAATCAGCGTCGTCCGAGCGGTAACGAGTACCGTATCCGGTCGGGGGATACATTGTCAGCTATTGCCGTACGCCATGGTGTGCCAGTGAATCAGCTGAAGCAGGCCAACGATATTAACGGTGACGTGATTCGTGTTGGTCAAGTGCTACGCATTCCACGTTCATGATCATAAGTTTCCGAGGTGACGGTTGTCTGAATTGATCTCTTCGCCAACGCGTATTCATGTGCTTGACCCGCGCCTAGCGAACCAAATTGCTGCGGGAGAAGTTGTCGAAAGACCTTCGTCGGTGACGAAGGAGCTGATTGAAAATGCCATTGATGCTGGCAGTCAGCGAATTGAAGTGGAGATAGAGCAAGGCGGCGCTCGGCTTATTAAAGTGCGCGACGATGGTATTGGTATTGGCGAACAAGATTTGCCCTTGGCGCTTGCTCGCCATGCGACCAGCAAAATCAATAGCCTTGAAGATCTGGAAGGCGTGAGTTCGTTGGGGTTTCGTGGTGAGGCGTTGGCCTCGATTAGCTCTGTCTCGCGGCTGGAGCTAATCTCTAATGCTGAAGAGGACCCCCGCCAAGGATGGCGTGTCGTCGCGGAGGGGCGTGGTATGGAAGCGCGGGTAACGCCTGCGCCTCACCCCCGTGGTACCAGTGTCGCGGTACGCGATCTGTTTTTTAATACACCTGCGCGGCGCAAATTTTTACGCACCGAAAAAACAGAATTTGCCCATGTTGAGGAAGCTTTTCGTCGCCAGGCGTTATCTCGTTACGACGTAGCGTGGGTACTGCGTCATAATCAGAAAGTGGTGCACCAATTGCCGCCGGGTGTGACGCCCGTCGCACGCGAGCGGCGCATTGCTTCTCTGTTGAGTAAAAACTTTATTGAGCATGCCCGCTACATTGAGCGTGAAGCGGGTGGGTTGCGAATTAGTGGCTGGGTTGGCTTGCCCACTCACTCTCGTTCTCAGGCGGATCAGCAATACTTTTTTGTTAACGGTCGCGTCGTTCGTGACCGCTTGGTCGCTCATGCTGTTCGTCAAGCTTATCGCGACGTGTTGTATAACGGCCGCCACCCCGTATTTGTGCTTTACCTGGAACTTGACCCTGATGTCGTCGATGTCAACGTGCATCCAACGAAGCATGAAGTGCGGTTTCGCGATGGGCGGATGGTGCATGACTTTCTTTACTCTAGCCTGCACCACTGCCTTGCTGCTTCTAAGCCTGCTGAAGAAGAGCAGGGTACGTCGTATGGGCATGAAGGTGAAATAGCGGAGGCAGGTGTCACGGGCAACACTAATGAGGCCAGCGATCAAACGCCTGCTCCCCGTTGGCAGCAGCAAGGGATGGCGCTGTCAGACTCGCCTGAGCGCCACCCTGGGGCAGAACGAGTGCGTCGTTTTATGCAGGGCTACCAGGCGCTGCACCCGGATCATGAAGCATCGCTATTAACGCCGCAGCCGAGTGCGCCAAGCATTAATACATCAAAAGCGACAGAAGTGCGCGAAGCTCCACAGGCGATGCCTGAACACGATGCGACCTCGGCACCGCCGTTGGGGTTTGCGCTTGGGCAGTTACATGGTGTTTATATTTTGGCGCAGAATGCGCAGGGGTTGGTGCTCGTAGACATGCACGCCGCTCACGAACGGATCGTCTACGAGCGCATGAAAAACCAGCTGGCTGCCGCCGACGGGATTGATACACAGCCGTTGCTGGTGCCAGTTTCCCTGGCTGCCAGTCGCGCCGAAGTGGCAACCGCTGAAAGTGAGCGTGATGCTATTGCTCAGTTAGGCGTTGAGCTGGACGTGGCAGGGCCGGAAACCTTGCTAGTCCGGCAATTACCAGCCCTGTTGGCTCAGGCAGATCCAGAAGCCCTGATACGTCAAATGCTCGAAGAGCTGTCGCGGTTTGGCCGAACCCATCAGGTTGAGGCACGCATTCATGAGCTGCTGTCGACCATGGCATGCCATGGTAGTGTCCGTGCAAATAGACGCTTAACCATTGATGAAATGAATGCCTTGCTGCGGGATATGGAGCGCACTGAACGAAGCGACCAGTGCAATCATGGCCGTCCAACCTGGACGCAAATGAGCATGAAAGCACTCGACCGCCTGTTCTTGCGTGGACAGTAGCGGCGTGGTGAGTTAAGACAACGAACGGAGTGCTAAGAGCAGATGGTTGACACACGCCCCTGGGCAATTTTCCTAATGGGCCCCACCGCCGCTGGTAAAACCGATACGGCGATGGCCCTGCATGAGCGTCTGGGGCATGAGCTGATCAGCGTAGACTCCGCGATGGTATATCGTGGAATGGACATTGGCAGTGCCAAGCCGAGTGCTGCCGAGTTGGCGCGCGCTCCGCATCGTCTGATTGATATTCGCGACCCAGCTGAGCCCTATTCGGCCGCTGATTTTCGTGAAGATGCGCTGCAGGAGATGCGGCAAATCAGCGCGGCAGGCAGCGTGCCATTATTGGTTGGCGGAACGATGCTCTACTTTAAGCGACTGGTGGAGGGCGTTGCTAACTTGCCCGCCGCGGATGCCGCCATACGGCAACGGCTGGAAGCTATTCGGCAGCATGAAGGGTTGGCAGCACTTCATCGTATGCTGGCTGAAGTGGATGCCGAATCCGCGCAGCGCATACATCCTAATGATCCACAGCGCTTAATGCGTGCGCTTGAAGTATATTATGTAAGTGGGCGCCCTATGAGTGAGCTGTGGGCGGAGCAGCAGCCGGAAACCTTTCCCTGGCGGGTGATGTCGATAGCATTAGCCCCGAGTGATCGCCAGTTGCTACACAACCGTATTGCAGTGCGTTTTAAAACAATGTTGGCTGAGGGCTTGATAGATGAAGTCGCCGCCCTCAAACAACGTACTGATATCCATCTTGGCTTGCCAGCAATGAAAAGTGTTGGCTATCGTCAGGTATGGGATTATTTAGACGGTAAGTATGACGAAAACGAGTTAATTGAGCGTGGCGTGATAGCAACTCGTCAGCTCGCTAAGCGGCAGCTTACGTGGTTAAGAAGTTGGCCGTCGCTGACGTGGGTAGACTCACAGCAGCCTGACGTATTGGATAAGGTGCTGAAATTCGTGCGTGAAAGCGGTGCTTAGCGTAAGATAGTGATTTCGTAAGCAAGTGTTTTCGAGTGGCCGGCTGGCTCTTTAGACAACCCCAGGCCTTTCGGGCAACAAGATTGCGGCGCAGCACCAGTAGGGCGCGCCATTTATAACCAACCCCAACGACAGTTTTAGGGAGAGCAACATGTCCAAAGGGCAGTCCCTTCAAGACCCGTACCTGAACATTTTGCGCAAGGAGCGCATTCCGGTCTCTATTTTTCTGGTGAACGGCATTAAGTTGCAAGGCCAGATTGAATCATTTGACCAGTTTGTCATTTTATTGCGCAATACCGTCAGCCAGATGGTTTATAAACACGCTATTTCCACGGTAGTGCCTTCGCGCAACGTGCGTTTGCCGGCACAAGATCCCGCCGCGCCTGACGCGGACATCTAACACCGTTGGATAGCTAGAGAGTCCACGAGGTATTGATTGTTTTTTGAGCGCCCAGATGCCGGTGAAACGGCAGTACTTGTTCACGTTGATTTTCATGATGAGCAAGCACGTGAAGACCCGGGTGAGTTCTTAGAGCTCGTGCGCTCTGCTGGCGCAGAGCCCGCGACATTACTCACTGCTAGTCGCCAGCGCCCTGACTCCCGAACGTTTATCGGGTCAGGTAAATTGGAGGAGCTGCGAGCCATGCTCGCAGCTCACCAAGCAGAACTGGTGATCTTCAACCATAGCCTAAGCCCCTCCCAAGAGCGCAACCTTGAGCATGAGCTCAAGTGTCGAGTGCTTGATCGTACCGGTTTAATACTCGATATTTTCGCGCAGCGGGCACGAACCCATGAGGGTAAGCTCCAGGTCGAGCTTGCTCAGCTTGAATATATGTCCACTCGCCTAGTACGCGGCTGGACCCACTTAGAGCGCCAGAAGGGCGGTATTGGTTTGCGTGGTCCTGGTGAAACGCAGCTAGAAACCGACCGCCGTTTGTTGCGCGGGCGCATTAAGTCTATTCACAAACGGCTCGATAAAGTGCGCAGTCAGCGTGACCAGAACCGACGCGCCCGTTCGCGTGCCGAGATTCACAGCGTTTCATTAGTTGGCTACACCAATGCCGGTAAATCGACGCTGTTTAACGCGCTGACCAATGCCGAGGTGTACGCGGCTGACCAGCTATTTGCCACGCTTGACCCCACACTTCGTCGCCTCGAAATTGAAGACGTTGGTCCTGTGGTGATGGCCGATACCGTAGGTTTTATTCGCCATCTGCCTCACAAGTTGGTTGAAGCTTTCCGGGCAACGCTTCAAGAGGCTGCGGAAGCATCGTTGTTGGTGCATGTAATAGATGCTGCTGACCCTGATCGTGATGCCAACGTTGAGCAAGTCGATCGTGTGTTAAAAGAGATAGGCGCTGATAGCGTGCCAGTTCTCAAAGTTATGAATAAAATCGATCGTCTTGATAGTGCGCCGCGAATTGAGCGCGATGGCCACGGTGTTCCTGAGGTTGTGTGGCTCTCGGCTCAGCAGGGACAAGGCCTTGATTTACTGCATGAGGCGCTAACCGAGCGTTTAGCAAATGACGTTATTGGCTTCTCGCTTACACTGTCTCCGGAGCAGGGTAAGCTGCGTGCAGGTCTGCATGAGTTGAATGCAGTTCGAGAAGAGTATTTTGATGAGCAAGGGCAATCTGTTTTGGACGTGCGCTTGCCTAGACGTGATTTTAATCAGCTCATGGCTCAACTTGGTGAGCGTGCCAATACCTATTTACCCGTCGCTTTACGCGAAATTGAAGAGTGGTAGTTAAGTAGGCTGCATCGCCTATATGAGCTTAAATATAAGTAAGTTTGGCTATGTGAGATCCTATGTGAACTCGGGTGGAAGTATGGTACAAGATTTATATAGTAATAATATTAAAAGCACCGGCCTTGCTAACGGCAAGGCTAAGTGCAGGTGAACACCTTAGTGGAGAAGAAGTATGGCCTGGAATGAGCCTGGTGGTGGCAACCAGCACGACCCCTGGAGCAGTGGTGGCCGACGTGGTAATAACGGCGGTGATCGCGGTGGAAGTAATGGTGGAGGTAATAATGGTGGCAATAATCAAGGTCCGCCCGACCTCGATGAAGCACTAAAGAAATTCCAAGATAAGTTAAACGGAATGCTGGGTGGCGGTGGCAAGAAAGGCAGTGGTGGTAACGGGGGGGGCAAAAGCGGTGGTAGTAAACCACGTAACTCGTTTGCGCTACCTGGTTTGTTGGTCGTTGTCGCTTTAGCTATCTGGGCCGCATCCGGTTTTTATCTGGTCGACCAGTCTGAGCGTGGCGTCGTGCTACGTTTTGGTGAATATCAGGGCATTGTTGACCCAGGCCTGCAGTGGAATCCGCCGCTAATTGACGATGTTCGTATGGTGAACGTGACCCGTGTTCGGTCAGTTTCCCAAACGCAGTCTATGTTGACTCGAGACGAAAATATCGTAGAAGTGGAAATTTCCGCTCAGTATCAAGTGGCTAATCCCCGCGACTTCGTATTGAACGTACGTGATCCGGCGCTTTCTATCGAGAATGCTTTGGACTCCGCCCTGCGCCACGTTGTGGGTGGCACGGACATGATCGACATTTTAACGTCGGGTCGTGAAATTTTAGGTAGCTCTGTGGCAAGCCGCCTGCAATCTTATTTGGATGCTTACGGTGCTGGTATTCGTCTACAGACAATTAACATTGAGTCGACCTCCGCGCCTGCACCCGTAATCGATGCATTCGATGATGTTATCCGTGCACGTGAAGATCGGCAGCGTACGATCAACGAGGGGATGGCCTATGCCAATGCCATTATCCCAGCGGCTCAAGGTCAAGCGCAGCGTGTGGTCGAGCAAGGTCAAGGTTACAGGGAGTCAGTCGTAGCTGAAGCGCAAGGTCAAGCTAACCGCTTTAACGCATTGTTGACCGAATATCGCAACGCGCCTGAGATTATGCGCGAGCGTATGTACCTGGATGCAATTGAAGACGTTTTTGGCAATATTCCTAAAGTACTACTGGATGTTAGCGAAAATGCGCCTTTGATGTATTTGCCATTAGATCAAATGCGTAGTGGTAGCGCTGCTGGCGGCAATACTTCTTCTAGCAATAGTGGTGATAGTAGTAGTGAATCGATTGATCCGCGTGTGCTTGATTCATTGCGGGGAAGCCAGAGTAGCTCATCCTCCTCGTCATCAAGTAACCCCATTCGCAGGGAGGGCCGCTAAATGATTAATAATCGATCCCTGCTAATCGTAGGTGGCTTGGCCGCAGTGGCTTGGCTAGCTAGTAATAGCCTGTATGTCGTGGATGAAACCGAGCGTGCCGTTAAGCTGCGTTTTGGTGAAGTCATCGAAGAGAATATTCAGCCTGGACTGCATGTCAAAATACCGATCGCGCAAACGATTCGTAAATTTGATACGCGCCTGCTGACCCTTGATACCGATACCAGTCGTTATCTGACCCTTGAGCAGAAAGCGGTTATTGTCGACTCTTACGTTAAGTGGCAGGTGGTCAACCCCACGCGTTACTACGAAGCGACGGCAGGCGATGAAATGATGGCGATTCGCCTGATTCAGCCGCGCGTAGACGAAAGCTTGCGTAACGAGTTTGGTCGCTTGAACCTTCAGGAAATTATTGCCGAACGTCGCGATGATCTGATGACCGGGCCGACCGCTGAGCTAGATGAGCTGATGCGTGATGAGCTTGGTGTGGCGATACGTGACATTCGTATCAAGCGTATCGATTTGCCAGAAGATGTATCGGCAGCGGTATTTGAGCGGATGCGTTCTGAGCGTGAGCGTGAAGCTCGTGAATGGCGTGCCCAAGGTCAGGAAGAGGCTGAACGTATTCGCGCTAATGCTGATCGTCGGCGTCAGGTACTGCTCGCCCAAGCCAATGAGCGTTCTGAAACGCTGCGCGGTGAAGGCGATGCAGAAGCCGCGGCAATTTTCTCCGAGGCTTATGGCCAGGACCAGGAGTTCTTTGCTTTCTGGCGCAGCTTGAATGCTTATCGTGAAAGTTTCTCGGGTGATGACAACCTGCTGGTACTGGAGCCGAATAGCGATTTCTTCCGCTATTTGCGTAGTGCGGTTCCTAGTAACGACGAGTAGTCATATGCGTGCCTAGCCCCGCAAGGTTATGCAAACCTAGCGGGGTTCATCTGGCGCACAAACGTGATAGACTTAATTAACCGGGCGTCGCCCGGTTTTTTTGTGGCCCTCATTTCACTAGCGCTTGTCCATGAACGCCTATAACGCGTCATGATGTAGCTGCTTGTTTGGGCCTTCATTGTCTCGCAGGATTGTTCACATGACCATCGCTGACCGCTGGCTATTGCCCGACGGCATGGATGAGGTGCTGCCGCCTCAGGCAAGCCGCATGGAAGAGCTGCGCCGTGCGCTGCTTGATCTCTACCATTGCTGGGGCTACGACCAAGTAATGCCGCCGCCGGTGGAGTTTTTGGACTCCTTGCTTACGGGTACCGGTACCGATCTAGATCTTCAGACGTTTAAATTAACTGACCAGCTAACGGGTCGAATGATGGGCGCATCTGCCGATGTGACTCCTCAGGTGGCGCGTATGGATGCCCACTCCCTGAAGCGGCAAGGGCCAGTTCGATTGTGCTACTGCACGAATGTGCTGCGTGCAAAAGCCGACCAGCACCAGGGGGGAAGAAGCCCTGTGCAGGTAGGGGTCGAGCTGTTTGGTCACGCAGGTTTAGAAGCTGACAGTGAAATTATTCATTTGGCGCTGGCCAGCTTAAAAGCAGCGGGCGCTGATGAAATTCATCTGGCGCTGGGCCATATTGGCATTTATCGTAGCCTTGTTGAGGCAGCTGCGCTTAGCGATGAGCAGGAGCGGGCGCTGTTTGAAGCATTGGCGCTCAAATCGCCGGGCCAGTTAGCTGAACTCGTTCATCGCAGTGTCAGCGACCCAGCCTTGGCAGATATGCTGATAGCGCTGGGTGAGCTGCATGGTGATGCAAGTGTGTTAGGGCAAGCGCGAGATCGTTTTGCTGGTGCCCCCGCGCCGGTGAGGGCGGCACTTGACCAGTTGGAAGCTCTCTATAAAGGCGTATTGGCGCGCTTTGACGTTTCGCTCTATTTTGATTTAGCGGAGCTGCGTGGTTATCAGTATCACACTGGTATGATGTTTGCTGCCTATGTGCCTGGTTATGGCCATGCATTGGCCAAAGGCGGGCGTTATGATGACACTGGCCGTGCTTTTGGGCGTGCGCGTCCGGCGACCGGTTTTTCTATGGATTTAAAACAATTGGCATCTCTGGCGCTGGCTTCACCCAGCCAGGGGGCTGTTTGGGCGCCTGCCCAAGAAGAAGAGTCGCTTAACGCTGCCATTGCTGCGCTGCGTGAGCAGGGTGAACGCGTGATTCAAGCGCTGCCTGGGCAGCGTACTGGGCCGGCGGAGCACAGTTGTGACCGCCGTCTTGAGTTTATTGACGGTCGTTGGCAGACAATGACCCTGACACAAGAGACGAGTGCATAATGGGTAAGAATGTCGTAGTCCTGGGTACCCAATGGGGTGATGAAGGCAAAGGCAAGATTGTTGACCTGCTCACCGAATCGGCCTCAGCAGTGGTGCGCTTTCAAGGCGGTCATAACGCAGGGCATACCTTGGTGATTGATGGTGAGAAAACGGTTCTTCACCTGATTCCCTCTGGTGTGCTGCGTCCAGGTAAGACCTGTGTGATCGGTAATGGCGTAGTATTGTCGCCTGAAGCGCTGATCAAAGAGATCCGTGAACTTGAAGAGAAGGGCGTACCGGTACGAGAGCGCCTGCGCTTGTCACCGGCTTGTCCGTTGATCCTGCCTTACCATGTGCGTTTAGACCAAGCACGTGAAAAAGCGCGCGGCATTGCTAAGATCGGCACCACTGGTCGTGGTATCGGGCCGGCTTACGAAGATAAAGTTGCCCGTCGTGGTCTGCGTTTAGGCGATATGCTTCACCGTGAGCGCTTCGCTTCGAAGCTTGGTGAGGTGTTGGACTACCATAACTTTGTGTTGGTGAACTATCACGGCGAGCCGGCGGTGGACTTCCAGGAAGTGCTGGATAGTGCTATGCAGATGGCCGAAGAGCTACGTCCGATGGTCGCAGACACCGTTAGTATGGTGCACGATCTGCGAAAAGCCGGTCAGAACATTCTGTTTGAAGGTGCTCAAGGCTCGCTGCTGGATATTGATCACGGTACCTACCCCTACGTCACCAGCTCTAATACCACCGCAGGCGGAACGGCGACCGGTTCAGGTGTTGGCCCGCTTTATCTGGACTACGTATTGGGTATCACCAAAGCCTATACCACCCGCGTTGGCTCTGGCCCATTCCCGACCGAGCTGTTTGACGACCATGGCCGTCACCTAGCCGAGCGTGGACATGAGTTTGGAGCAACTACTGGCCGCGCGCGCCGGTGCGGCTGGTTTGACGCCGTGGCATTGCGTCATGCAGTGCAGATCAACTCAGTCTCTGGTATCTGCCTAACCAAGCTTGATGTTTTGGATGGCCTGGAGAATATTCGTGTGTGCGTGGGCTATCGTAGTAAAGATGGCGATGTGCTGGATAATCCAATTGATTCAGAAGGCTACGAAGCAGTTGAGCCGTTGTACCATGATCTGCCGGGCTGGAAAGAATCTACCCTGGGTGCCAAGAAGGTTGAGGATCTGCCTGCCAACGCACGTGCTTACATCAGCTTCTTAGAAGAGCAGGTAGGTACCAGTATTGATATTATTTCAACTGGCCCTGACCGTATGGAAACCATTATCCTGCGCAACCCTTTTGAAGGGTAAGCTAGCATTCATGCATGAATCATTTGTGTGTTTGTAAGTTGCTGAGCTAATTGAGTAGCCGAAAAAATTGAGTAGTTAAAAATGAGCAGGTAAAAAAGGGGGGCGACTAAATCGCCCCCTTCTGCTTTTAATTGACTGAATTAGAACTAAAAATCAATGCCGCGACGGGCTTGCAGACCATTGTTAAACGCGTGCCGTACCTCTTGCATTTCTGTCACTGTATCTGCCATTGCCACCAAATCTCGATGAGCATTGCGCCCGGTAATAATCACCGTTTGCTCCTGCGGCCGATTGATCAGTGCTTGCTTAACTGTATCAATATCTAAATAACCAAATTTCAACATGTAAGTAATTTCATCCAGGACAACAAGGTAAGTCGCTGGGTCTGCGAGCATTTTTTCAGCTTCTTGCCATACTGCTTGGCAAGCTTGGGTATCTGACTCGCGATTCTGGGTATCCCAAGTAAAGCCCGTGGCCATGATGGCAACAGTTAGATTTGCGTCTTCTTCCAGCCGATTGCGTTCACCGCACTCCCATAATCCCTTGATAAATTGTACGACACCAACTTTGTAGCCATAGCCAAGCGAGCGAGTGACGGTGCCCCAAGCGGCAGTGGTCTTACCTTTGCCATTACCCGTATTGATTAGTAACAGCCCACGCTGCTCGGTAGCGTTGGCCACTTTCTCGTCAACGCGGGCCTTCAGTTTTTCCATCGACGCTTTGTGGCGTGCATCGCGATCGCTCATGGTCGGTGTCCATCGGTAAGTGATTAAGTCAATGATGGCTAGGTTAATTCATCCAGCGCCAATTTAATATTGCTGTGGTTAAGTCTTGTATAGCTAATGGAGGATTCTGTTCGGTTTTGAGACCCCAACATTAGCGCTGCCAGACACATTATGTAAGAAATTGGCCGGTTGGGGGCTAGCTGCTCTAGAATAGTGGGTCATGTCTTACTAGGAACGATGCCATGCCCTCATTTGATATTGTGTCAGAATTTGATCAGCACGAAGCGTCTAACGCTGTCGACCAAGCAAATCGTGAAGTGCAGTCGCGCTTTGATTTTAAAGGTGTTGACGCCAGCTTTTCACTTGAAGGAGAGAAAGTTCAGCTTGAGGCCGAGGTTGATTTCCAATTAAAACAAATGCTTGATGTGTTGCGCAATCGACTGATCGCGCGGGGGATTGATGCCCGTTGTATGGATATTCAAGACCCGCTGTTGTCTGGCGTGAAAGCCCGCCAGGAGGTCGTTCTAAAGCAAGGGCTTGATCAGGCTGAAGCAAAAGATGTGGTTAAGCGTATCAAAGCCAGCAAGCTAAAAGTGCAGGCTCAGATTCAGGGTGAAAAAGTGCGCGTTACGGGTAAAAAGCGCGACGATCTTCAGAGCGTAATGGCGCTTTTACGTGGTGAAGAGGGGCCTGAGCTACCGTTACAGTTCGATAACTTCCGTGATTAATTAACTCGGTCGACAGTCATACGATGGTGCAGCGTTAGGCGCTGCTTCATCAAATAATTTATAAGCTTACAGGAGTCACGCACTATGTCTGATCCGCAGCCGGTTTATTTAAGCGACTATCAGCCGCCCGCCTACCAAGTTACCCATACCGAGCTGACGTTTGATCTTGACCCTGCAGCAACTCGCGTGAAAGCGCGCCTGCAAATAGAGCGTCATCCAAGCACAGATTCACAGGCGCCGTTAGTACTTAACGGTGAGCATCTAACGCTGATATCACTCGCTATCGATGGCAGCCCTGTGTCTGATACTGCGTATCAGTTAACGGATGAGGTGCTGCACATAGCGGATGTGCCTGAGACCTTCATACTAGAGAGTGAGGTGGAGATTTCTCCCAGTAGCAATACTGCCTTGGAAGGGCTATACCAATCTAACGGCATGTATTGCACTCAGTGTGAAGCAGAAGGCTTTCGGCGAATTACCTATTACCCCGATCGTCCTGATGTGATGGCCACTTTTAAGGTAACAGTAATAGGTAATGCCACCAGTGAGCCGGTGCTGCTCGCCAATGGTAACCCTATTGATCAAGGTGTGTTGGAGAATGGTCGCCACTTTGCGACTTGGGAAGATCCGCACCCGAAACCCTGCTATCTATTCGCTTTAGTCGCCGGTAATTTACATAAAGTAGAAGATTCTTTTGAGACCGTGAGTGGTCGCAATGTGGCGCTGCAGTTATGGGTCGAGCAAGAGAACCTAGATAAAACCGAACATGCCATGGCGTCCCTTAAGCGTGCTATGGCGTGGGACGAACAAACCTATGGCCGCGAATACGATCTTGACCTGTTTATGATTGTGGCGGTGAATGACTTCAATATGGGGGCAATGGAAAACAAAGGGCTTAATATATTTAACTCCGCGGCGGTATTAACTCATCCTAGTACTGCGACAGACGCGGCTTTCCAAAATGTGGAAGGGATTGTTGCCCATGAATATTTCCACAACTGGTCAGGCAATCGAGTGACTTGCCGTGACTGGTTTCAACTCTCGTTAAAAGAGGGCTTTACTGTATTTCGTGACCAGTGTTTTTCCGCCGATACCAACTCGGCTCCCGTTAAGCGTATTCAAGACGTGTCGTTTTTCCGCACTGCTCAGTTCGCCGAAGATGCAGGGCCGACGGCGCATCCCATCCGGCCAGATCACTTTATTGAAATCACCAACTTCTACACCCTGACGATTTACGAAAAGGGCGCAGAGGTGGTGCGCATGCTGCGTAATTTACTGGGCTGGGAAGACTTCCGCCGTGGCTCAGACCTTTATTTTGAACGTTTTGATGGACAGGCAGTGACCATCGAAGACTTTGTGGGCTGCATGGCCGAAGTATCTGATGTCGACCTTGGCCAATTTATGCGTTGGTACTCCCAGGCAGGCACGCCTGAAATCGATGCGCACGGTGAATACGACTATGCTCATGGGGAGTATCACCTCACTCTGCGCCAACGTACCCCCGCAACCCCAGGGCAAGCCGACAAACTGCCGTTACACATTCCCATACGTATGGGGCTAGTGGGCACCAAGTCGGGGCAGGACCTGACCCTAACACTGTCAGGTGAGAAGCTAGGTAGCGACGCTGTTATTCATCTTACTGAAGATGAACAGAGGTTTGTCTTTAGTGATGTTGCTGAAGCGCCTGTTCCTTCACTGCTGCGTGATTTTTCTGCACCCGTGAAGCTACACTTTCCCTATTCACGCGAAGATCTTGCGTTTTTGCTGACGCATGATAGCGATGGCTTTAACCGTTGGGATGCGGGTCAGCGGCTTGCTATGCTGGCGTTAGATGATCTGATTGCTGCACACCGTAATGGTGTTGAAAAGGTCATGGATAGTCGTGTTGTGGAAGCCTTTAGAGTGCTCCTTACCGGCTCTATGAGCGATAAAGCGGTACTGGCAGAAATGCTGACGCTACCCTCTGAAGCTTATATTGCCGAGCAGCAGCCGATTGTCGATGTGGACGCCATACACGCCGCTCGCGAATTTGTGCGCCAGTCGCTAGCTGTTGCGCTGCGTGATGAATTTGTCGCCGTTTATAGAGCGAACCAAAGCGATGAACCCTATGCGCCAACGCCTGAACAGATCGCCCAGCGTAGTCTCAAAAACGTCGCCTTAACGTATTTAATGGCGATTGAGGACGAAGAGGGAGTTGCGTTTTGCGAAACGCAGTTTGCTGCGGAACATAACATGACCGATGTTCGTCATGCGCTGACCCTGTTGGTGCATAGCAACCGTGATGATATTGCCTCTCCCGCATTGAAAGCATTTGGCGAAAAATGGGCACATGACCCGTTGGTGATGGATCAGTGGTTCACCATACAGGTGTCACGCCCGCAATCAGATGTTTTGGAGCGTGTTCAATACCTAATGCAGCACCCGGCATTTTCAATTAAGAATCCTAATAAAGTGCGTGCCCTGATCGGAGCATTTGCTCAAAATCGGATTAATTTCCATCGTTTAGATGGCAAAGGGTACGCGCTGTTAGCCGACGTGGTCATTGAGCTAAATCGCCTCAATCCCGAAATAGCCGCACGCCTAGTGACACCGTTAACCCGTTGGCAGCGTTTCGACGAAGAGCGTCAACAGTTAATGCGTGATGAGCTTGTGCGTATTAAGCAGGAGCCTTTATCTTCAAACGTATTTGAAGTCGTTGAGAAAGCGCTGGCATAAGGCAAGCCTGCGAACTAACCATGGAGAGGGAATGCGCCGGTGACAGATACACAGCAGCACAATTTACTGATTATTAACGGTAAGTCTGCCGGTAACCCGGCGCTGCGCGAAGCAGTTGAAGAGCAGCGCAAGGCAGGGATGTCGATTATTGTACGTGCGACCTGGGAAGGTGGCGATGCCGCTGAGTTCGCTGCCCAAGCAGTAGAGCTAGGCGCTACGCGGGTGATTGCCTGCGGTGGCGATGGCACCGTTAATGAAGTGGTTAACGGGCTCATGCGGATTGCCTATGATTTGCGACCGGCACTAGGCATTGTGCCGTTAGGCAGTGCCAACGATTTTGCTACCTCCCTGGGTTTGCCGCTGGAGCCAGGGCCAGCGCTTAAAGCCGCAGGGTACTTGTCTCCAGCGCCGATTGATGTGATCAGAATGACCGCTCAGTCAGGCTCAGAAAAAGCGATTAGCTATTACGTCAACATGACAACCGGCGGATTTGGCGCTGAAATTACCTCATCGACCCCCAAAACGCTAAAGCGCATGTTAGGCGGTGGCGCATACTCCCTAATGGGGGCTTTGAAAGCATGGCGGCACCGTAGTTATTGCGGCACGTTGCACTGGGGGGATCAGCAGCAAGACGTATCGCTGTTGCTTCTTGCGTTGGGTAATGGCCGCCAATCTGGCGGCGGGCAAGTCTTAGCGCCAAGGGCTAAGCTCGACGATGGCCGTTTCGATGTGCTATTGGTGAAGGACTTTTCATCAGCGACAGAGTTGCCGAGGTTGTTAAATGAACTGCAGCAGTTCCCTGCCGACGGCCGCTTCGTGCGTTATTTTACTGCCAGCGAGCTGTCAGTGACGACTCAGCCATCTGACGAGCCTTGGCCGTTAACCTTAGACGGAGAGGCGCGTCGCTACGAGCGATTTTGCGTCGAAGTTGTGCCACTGGCGCTGAAAGTGCTGCTGCCGGAAGGTTGCTCATTATTGACGGCTAATGATCGCCACTAAATGTTATTTATTTGAAGCACTGTTAAGGAGAAATCCAATGGTAAATCGCTTTTGGATGCCGCTACTGGCCAGTCTCGCGCTGCTGCTAAGTGCCTGTGGCGATGCACAGGAAGATACCACGACAGAAAATCAAGAGGGCGCCGCTAGCAGTGACGTGGATGCTCAACAGGCGCCTGCTGCTGAAGAGGGTGGCGAAGAGGCAGATGAAGTCGCTAGTGCGGATGATAGCGAAGAAGGTGCTGAAGCGCCTCAAGCGACAGAGCAGCTAGAGGAAGCAGAGGCGCTCAAAGATGACAGTGATGATGGGTCGGAAGTTGTAACGCCGTCCAATAACGAAGAGGTGCAGGCGGATGAAAACACGCTTGCGGCTGACCCGGAAGATGCACTCGATGAAGCCAGTGCTATGCCGGGTGAAACCACTCGTTCAGATGTCGATGACGTTATTGCTGAAACTGAGCGCCGCTTTGAAGAAGCCCAGCGTCGCTTAGATGAGCAGTTTCAGGAAGTCGAGCAGCAGACACCGACCTTGGAGCCGATGGATGGTGACGCTCCAGCCCCCAGTTGGGAAACGGAGTCCAGCTTACCCGCTGCATCTGACTTAGATGATAATTTGGAAGCCACCGACGTAGATGCGCTGCTTGAAGACACTGAGCGACGTTTTGAAGAAGCGCAAAAGCGTTTAGAAGAGCAGTTTGAGGCCCTCGAGCGTGAGCAACCGATCAGTGAAAGTATGGATAGTGACAGTATGGATAATGACAGTATGAACAGCGTTAGTGAGGAGCCAGAAGCTGAGCGCGATCAGGAGTAATAGGCGTTCATAATCAACGAATACGAATAAGACCCGCAACTTGAGCGGGTCTTGTTTTATTCCTCTGGTGTTAGACCGGACGAATGTTAGAAGCCTGAAGGCCTTTTTTACCCTGTGTTACCTCAAAGCTGACTTTTTGACCGTCTTGCAGGGTCTTGAAACCTTCAGCTTGAATCTCAGAGAAATGGGCAAAAAGATCGTCACCGCCGTCATCAGGAGAGATGAAGCCGTAACCTTTGGTCTCGTTGAACCACTTGACAGTGCCAGTTGCCATCGTGCATATCCTTAACATGCTTAATAATTGGGCAAGCATTCATTGCGAACGCCTGCCAAAATTAATGTAGAAGCAAATAATTCAGACGTCCAGCTGCGGGCTTAGGATTTTTTAACTTTTGGCGGGTTTTAAATCATGATGCAAATCGGCTTTATCGACGCTCAGTTTGTCTCGTTCCTTGTAGCGATAACGCTACTATCAATAAGCCCTGGCGTTGATACGCTGCTCGTCATCCGCAACACTGCCCGCGGCGGTGTTCGTGATGGCGTTGCAACCAGTATCGCTATTTGCTGCGGGTTATTTGTCCACGCCACTATTTCAGCGTTGGGTATTTCATTGATACTACTGCAGTCGGCCTGGGCATTTCATATGCTAAAACTGGTGGGGGCGGCTTACTTGATTTGGCTGGGCGTCTCCAGCCTGCTAGCGGCGCGGCGTGGCACTCCCTTGCCTGTTAAAGGTGTGATGACAAGTGGCTCACCAGTGCCATTTTGGCAACCTATTAAAGAAGGGTTGCTCTCTAATGTCTTGAACCCCAAAACCGTGGTGTTCTATATGGCATTTTTACCCCAATTTATCTCGCCTTCTGACCCAGCATTGCTGAAATCATTATGGCTTGCAGGGGTTCATTTCGTGATTGCTAATATCTGGCAAATTAGCGTGGTGCTAATGGTGGGCGGGGCAAGTAAATGGTTGGCCAGCGCGCGTTTTGCACAAACGCTCAATGCCGCCACCGGTGTGGTGCTGGTGGTATTTGGCGTTCGTTTAGCGTTAGAACAGCGCCCGGTATAAACGGGGCGCTGTATCGGTGGAGGGGGGGTCGAGTTTAGCGGCTTACAAGCAGCGCGCGGTCATAGCGGACGGCCTGTTCACTGTCACTAAGTAGCGAGACGCCCTCGCTGTTGCCGCCGTTTGCTAGGCTTTCGAAAATCACTCGATAGCTCAATACTGCCTGCACATAATCTCGGGTTTCCCGGAAAGGGATGCTTTCTACAAACAGGTCAAACGATTCCATGCTGTTGTTGCCTAGCCATTGATCTACTCGGCCTGGCCCTGCGTTATAAGCAGCAGTAGCGGCCAACCGATTGCCTTGATAGCGTTCCAACTTGTCACGTAAGTAAGTGCTACCTAAGCGAATATTGAGTTCTGGCTCTAAAATGCCGTAGGGACCTGGGTCATTTAGTCCGAGTTGACGACTAACTTGGCTAGCGGTGCCTGGCATTAGCTGCATTAACCCCCGAGCACCGGCAGGCGAGAGGGCAACTGGATTGTAAGCACTTTCACGCCGGGTGATAGCCATCAATAAATAAGGGTCGACGCCGGTTACGCGTCCCCAGTGTAGGAAGCTGTCACGATAAGCTGCTGGAAAACGCCAGTCCAGCGCGTCCCACATTTCGGCCGCGATCGTCGTTTGTACCAAGCGGGCATGCCACTGCTGATGAGCGGCGTAATCGGCGAGCGCTCGCGCCTGATAAGGTGTGCCATTCTGTACGGCATATAGCCACTCACTGTTGGCTAGCCCATCTTCGCCTATACGTAGAAGTGCTTCGGTGCGCTGAACCACCGGCAGGCGTGCCGTTTGTGCCCTGGTGGCTTCGTCAAAGTGGTTGCGTTCTAGGTTGAGTTGGTAGGGCTGGTTAAGCTTTTCGGCAGCAGCAAAGCCATAGAAGCTTCTGTCGGTTGCTGCTTGTTGGTAGCGCGCTAACGCTGCTTCATGATTACCCAGTTGGTCATTGGCTCTTGCTAGCCAGTACTGCCAGCGACTGCTTTCCTGCTGGCTGATAGGCATTTCGGTAATCCAATGGACGACATCGGTCCACTGTCTGTTGGCTAAAGCGTCGCGAACGCGCAGTTCTAAGACGCGTTCGCTGTTCAGCGAGGGTAGGACGCTGTCGACCCATGAAAGAGTGCCAGGAACGTTGCGCACGAGAGCATAAAACGCAAGCTCTTCTTCGATCGCTTGGCGGTCAGCATGGGCTAAGGTAAGGCGTGGTCCAATGGCTTGCCACGTTGAGAAGGCTGCCGGGGTGTTTTCTCGCGTGTAGCGCTGCATGGCGGCTTTATAAAACGCCGCCGTGGCAGCGCATTCAGGGCCAAGGCAGGTAGGCGCTGAGGCAATTGCAGCTGATGAGTTTTTGACCGTTTCAACGGTATTCAGTGCTGTTTGCCACTGACTGCTCAGTAACCCACCTAGATAGCTGCTTAAGCGCTCTTCGCCCGCCTGCCAGGCGAGCATTTTCCGCTCCCAAATGACCGTGTTATCAATGGTGCTATCCGCACGAAGGCGATTGAACAGCGGGTCGCAGGCATCTGGCTGGGAGCGACCCACGCGCCACAGCTCAAGCCCCGCTTCGCGAGCTTCAGCAGGCGCTCTATCCAAGAGAGCAGTGTAGTAGTAACACTGACGAGCAGTGCCTGTTGGTACACCGTCAGCAACGGCAAGCAGGTCGCCAAATCGGCCCGCATAGCCATATTTTGCGATCGCTTGGCCGCGCATCCATTCTGATAGCGGTGAATCAGCGTGGCGCTCAATAAACTGTAGCACTTGACTGGGGGCTGCATTAGGCAGTTGGCTACGTAGGCGATGGTAGTCCACATAGCCGCTGAGAATATGCCCCTCTATCGCGCGGTCATTGATCTGCTGCCACTGCTGTTGGCGCGCGGCTTCAAGTGCCTCGTGCATCGCTGAGTCAGATGTTGCCCAGGAGGCAGTTGGTAAACCGATGAGCATCGCCGCACATAGGCTGCGAAATGTTAATCGAAATGGCGAAGCTTGCATGGCACTCCCTCTTGCTCGCGAATGGTGTCTAACCGCTATATTGCTAGAACTGTATTGCTGGGTCGATGATGAACTAAATGTGTAAATAATGTTCCCACAATTATGCTACTTGGAGGATTCAATAACGATGGCACGAATGTCTACGTGGTGGTTGTTTCGACGGCTCAAAACACGTGTGTGGGCAGTGAAACGCATTGGCCGAGCCCTAAAGCTGTTTCTGCCGATGACGCGTGATGTACTGCGAGGCAGCTTCCGGCCTATTCCCTGGTCGGCCTTTGGGCTGATGGCGCTAGCACTTGCTTATCTTGTCATGCCTTTTGATCTTATTCCCGACTTTCTCGTAATGATTGGCGTAGCTGATGATGTTTTGATCGTAGGTTGGTTACTTAACCGTGTCGATGCTCATCTGTCAGAATATCGTAATTGGAAATATGCAGAGCAAACGCCAGCCGCTTCTTCTCATTCACCTTCTTGAAATCCCACTGCTTATCCCCATATTGAGTTCACAACCTTTTTCGCTCCTGGCTAGCATTCGCCAGGAGCACCAAGCACAACGTGATTAATGAGGGCTAAGCGCATGACGACGGCGACCCACGAAGAAACTCTTGGCTTTCAAACGGAAGTTAAGCAACTCCTAAATTTAATGATTCACTCCCTGTATTCCAACCGGGAGATATTTTTGCGCGAGCTGATCTCTAACTCAGCTGACGCCTGTGACAAGCTACGTTATGCTGCACTTGATAATGATGCGCTTTATGAAGGTGATAGCGAGCTGCGCATTGAGATTGAGCATGATCGCGAGGCTAACACTATCACGCTACGTGATAATGGCATTGGCATGAATCGCGATGATGTCATTGCGAACCTGGGTACTATCGCACGCTCAGGCACCGCAGAGTTCCTCAAGCAGCTTTCTGGCGAGCAGCAGAAAGACGCTAAGCTGATTGGCCAGTTCGGGGTAGGTTTCTACTCGGGGTTTATCGTTGCTGATGAAGTGACGGTCCGCACCCGCAAAGCGGGCACTGACGCCTCAGAAGGGGTCGAGTGGCGCTCAAGGGGCGAGGGTGAATTCACCGTTGCTGATATTGAGTGTGAGCGTCACGGTACTGAAATCACGCTGCATCTTAAAGACGATGCGAAAGAGTTTGCCGACGACTATCGTTTGCAAGGGCTAGTGCGCAAATACTCCGATCATATTGAAGTGCCCGTACGCATGCCTAAAACCGAAATGGCGAAGGACGACGAAGACAACGATATTGAAGGCAGTGAAATCACCACGTGGGAAACGGTTAACGAAGCAACTGCATTATGGGCTCGTCCGAAAAGCGATGTAACCGAAGACGAGTACAAGGCATTTTACAAGCACGTTGCTCACGATTTTAGCGACCCGCTGACCTGGAGCCACAACAAGGTTGAGGGCAAGCTGGAGTACACTAGCCTGCTGTATGTGCCGGGGCGTGCACCGTTTGACATGTTCGATCGTGATGGTGCTAGAGGCGTTAAACTGTATGTTCAGCGTGTGTTCATTATGGACGACGCGGAGCAGTTCTTGCCCCTGTATCTGCGCTTTATCAAAGGTGTTTTAGATACCCGCGATCTCTCTCTGAACGTTTCTCGTGAGCTGCTTCAGCAAGATCCCAAGGTCGATAAGATCAAGGGTGCGTTGACCAAGCGAGCGTTGGATATGCTCAAAAAGTTGTCGAAAGACAACGAGCAGTACCAAACTTTCTGGACTACATTTGGCAGCGTGCTAAAAGAGGGGCCAGGTGAAGACGCCGCTAATCGTGAAAAGATTGCAGGCCTGCTCCGTTTTGCTTCAACGCATACCGATACTGCCGCCCAAGAGCACTCTCTGGTCGACTACATTGAGCGCATGAAAGAGGGGCAGAAGAAGATTTACTACGTGGTTGCCGACAGCTTTAATGCGGCGAAAAACAGCCCCCACTTAGAGATTTTCCGTAAGAAAGGTATCGAAGTTCTGCTGCTATCAGACCGTATTGACGAGTGGCTAATGAGTCATCTTACCGAGTTTGATGGTAAATCGTTTGCCGATGTGGCTAAAGGTGAGTTGGACCTTGGCGATGTAGAAGACGAGGAAGAAAAGAAAGCTCAGGAAGAGACTGCTAAGGCCAAAGAAGATTTGGTTAAGCGCGTCAAAGAGGCGTTAAACGAGGGGGTTCAAGAGGTGAAAATCACCCACCGCTTAACCGATTCACCTGCCTGCGTTGTGCTTCCTGAGCATGAAATGGGCTATCAGATGCGTCGTATCATGGAGGCCGCTGGTCAGCCATTGCCTGAGGTGAAGCCGATTCTGGAGCTAAACCCCAACCATGCCCTGGTGGCGCGTCTGGAAAATGCCGAAGGCGATCTGTTTGGCCAGTTGGCGCATATTTTGCTGGATCAGGCGATCATTGCCGAAGGTGGTCATCTTGATGATCCCGCTGCCTATGTTAAGCGGCTTAATCACGTCTTGACGGCTTGATGAATCGGTAGTTGATTGACGCGGCCCGCTTGGATATCCAAGCGGGCCGCTTGTTTTAATAGAGATGATGATAAAGTAAGTGCTAAACGCACGAGACCAATGATCAGGATATCGTCATGGCTGATGAGCAGCAGATGAATGTCGCAGTGCTGGGGGGCGGAAGTTTTGGTACCGCTCTGGCGAGTATTGCAGCAGATAATGGCGCAAAGGTGCGCCAGTGGATGCGCGATGAAGCTTTGGTGACGCAAATAAATCATGAGCATCGCAATGGGCGCTATCTACCACATTATGTAATTAATCCCGCCGTCATCGCATCTACGGATCTTCAATCGGTGCTAGAAGACGCTGAGTTAGTGCTGATTGCTATCCCTTCCAAAGCGTTTCGCAGTGTTGTTCAGGCTGCCAAACCCTGGTTAACCCCAGAGCAAATTCTGGTCAGCACCACCAAAGGCATTGAGCAAGATAGTTTTTTGCTAATGAGCCAAGTGCTTGAGCAGGAAACTGGCTTTCCCCACGTTGGCGTTATCGCAGGGCCTAATTTAGCGTCCGAAATCGCTGATAAGCAGTTGACCGCCACTGTCATTGCCAGTAGCGATGCGCTGACCAGAACGCGGGTACAGCAAGCGTTGGGCTGTCGCTATTTTCGCGTATATGCCAGTAATGATCGCCATGGGGTTGAACTCGGCGGGGCGCTTAAAAATATCTACGCCATTGCCGCAGGTATGGCGGCAGCGCTGGGAATGGGGGAGAACACTCGCAGCATGCTGATGACGCGGGCGCTAGCAGAAATGAGCCGCTTTGCAGTTGCACAGGGTGCCAACCCGATGACGTTTTTAGGCTTGGCTGGCGTCGGTGATTTAATCGTTACCTGCTCTTCAAATCTATCCCGCAACTATCGGGTTGGCTACGCCATGGGGGAAGGGCGAGGTCTTGATGAGGCGGTATCGGCATTAGGTCAAGTCGCTGAAGGGGTAAATACCGTCAAGCTTGTCTGTGCTAAAGCGCGTGAAATGGGTGTTTATATGCCGCTGGCTGAGGGGCTGAATCGCGTGCTGTTTGAAGGTGTTCCGGCTCAGGAGATGGCGCGTACTCTGATGATGGGCGAGCAAAGCAGTGATGTGGAATTTATTTTGCCGCGTGAGGCTGTTCAGCAAGCCCACCGTGAAAATGGAGGCAGAAATGGCTAGTGTGCTCGTTATGCGCCATGGTGAAGCTGCGCCGGGGTTTCCCGATCAGGCTCGCCGGCTAACACATCGCGGTGAGCTTGAAGCCGAAAAAATGGCCCGCTGGCTGGCCGTGCGTATTGAGCAGGGTGAACTATCTTGCCCCAGGATTTATGCTAGCCCTTTTGTACGAGCTCAGCAGACCGCTCAGCGGATCTGTGATGCGTTGGGTGTGCCACTGACTACATTGGCGTTTATTACCCCGGAAGATTCACCTAGTGATGTCAGTGAATGGCTGCTAAATCAAGCTGCGGATGCCCCGATTATGCTTGTCAGCCATATGCCGCTGGTGGGTGAGTTGACGGGCCTGTTAGTCGAAGGCGTGCCGAGCCAGGGGATTGGCTTTCCTACCGCCGCCATTGCAGAGCTTGAGGCTGACGTGTGGGCCGCCGGTTGCGCGCAGCTAAAACGCTTTACCCAGCCAAGTCAGTTGTTATAACGCTTATAGCCACAAAAAAGCGGCTGCCGAGGCAGCCGCTATGACCTTGATGTCACTCGTCGGTCGACGTTATAGCAATGCGTCCAGCTTCTCTTTTAACAAGCCATTAACTTGCTGCGGATTCGCCGTGCCGCGAGATGCCTTCATGACTTGGCCAACGAAGTAACCAATCATCTTGCCGCGTTTCTCTGGCTCAGAATCACGATATTGGGCAACCTGTGCCGGGCTGTCTGCGATCACTTGGTCAATCATCGCCTCGATCGCGCCAGTATCCGTTACTTGCTTCAGTCCTTTTGCGTCAATGATGGCATCGGCGCTATCGCCTTGGCCATTCCACAGTGCTTGGAAGACTTGCTTGGCGGCCTTGCCGTTAATGGTGTCATCCAATACGCGACTAATCAGCTCGCCGAGCTGCTTTGCGGAAACAGGACTGTTTTGAATGGTGAGGTTTTCACGGTTAAGCGCACCCGAAAGTTCCCCTTGTACCCAGTTAGCGGCCTGTTTTGCATCGCCGCACACTTGCTGTACTTCTTCGAAGAACTCGGCCATTTCTCGGCTAGCCGACAGTACGTGGGCATCATAGGCCGATAAGCCTAACTCATTCTGGAAACGCACTCGCTTGTCGGCAGGAAGCTCTGGCAACTGGCTGCGAAGGTGATCAAGATAAGCTTGATCTAACACCACAGGTAACAGGTCCGGGCAGGGGAAGTAGCGGTAGTCGTTAGCTTCCTCTTTGGTGCGCATGCTGCGGGTTTCGTCGCGCTCAGGATCAAACAGGCGGGTTTCCTGTACGACCTTGCCGCCGTCTTCGATCAGCTCAATCTGGCGCTCGACCTCATAGGCAATGGCGCGCTCCACAAATCGGAACGAGTTAACGTTTTTGATTTCCGCGCGGGTGCCGAAGGCTTCTTGGCCTTTAGGGCGCACTGAAACGTTAACATCGCAGCGCATTGAGCCTTCCGCCATATTGCCGTCGGAAATGCCCAAATAGGTCACAATAGAGTGAATCGCTTTGAGATACGCGGCAGCCTCTTTTGCGCTGCGCATATCCGGCTCAGAGACGATTTCCAGTAGCGGTGTGCCCGCTCGGTTCAGGTCGATGCCCGTCATGCCGTGGAAGTCTTCGTGCAGTGACTTGCCAGCGTCTTCTTCGAGATGGGCATGATGAATACGAATACGCTTGGTGGATTCATCATCTAAGGTGATTTCGACATCACCTGCGCCGACGATCGGATGATACATCTGGCTGGTTTGATAGCCCTTGGGCAAATCTGGATAGAAGTAGTTTTTACGGTCGAACACCGATACTTCAGGAATGTCGGCATGTACCGCAAGCCCAAATTGAACGGCCATAGCCACGGCCTGTTCGTTCAGCACGGGCAGAACACCGGGTAAGCCAAGGTCAACAGCACAGGCTTGAGTGTTCGGTTCTGCGCCAAAAGCGGTGGAGGCGCCGGAGAAAATTTTCGAGCGAGTCGCGAGCTGAACGTGTACTTCCAGCCCAATCACGGTTTCCCATTGCATTAGGCGTTCTCCTCGGCAAAAGCAGGGCGTTGTAAGTGCCAATCAGTGGCTTGCTGGAACTGGTGAGCCACGTTTAGCAGCTGTGCTTCTGCAAAGTGGGTCCCCAGGATCTGTAGACCGACCGGGCGGCCATTAGAAAAACCTGCAGGAACACTGATGCCAGGAATGCCGGCTAGGTTAACGGCGATGGTGTAAATGTCTTGTAGATACATGGACACCGGATCTTTCTTGGCGCCAAGATCAAACGCGGGCGTTGGCGATGCTGGCCCCATCAGTACGTCTACGTCTTCAAAGGCGTCCAGGAAGTCCTGTCGAATCAAACGACGCACTTTCTGTGCTTTGGTGTAGTAGGCGTCAAAAAAGCCTTCAGAAAGCGTGTGGGTGCCAATCAGGATGCGCCGTTTTACTTCATCACCGAAACCTTCCGCACGAGACCGCGTGTAGAGATCAATAAGGTCGGCCGGTGCATCGCAGCGGTGCCCGAAACGCACGCCATCATAGCGGGAGAGATTCGAGGACGCCTCGGCGGGGGCGATAACGTAATAAGCCGGAATCGCATAGTGGGTATGCGGCAGGCTCACTTCGCGTACGCTCGCTCCTAATGATTCATATACCTTCACTGCCTCGCGAACCGCTTTTTCGACGTCAGCGTCTAAACCATCGCCAAAGTACTCCTTTGGCAGGCCGATTTTGAGGCCAGAAAGTGGTGCATTAAGCGTTTCTGTGTAGTCGGGAACGCCGCGGGCAACGCTGGTGGAATCACGTGCATCATGGCCAGCAATGACATTGAGCAGATGCGCGCAGTCTTCCGCGCTTTTCGCCATAGGGCCTGCTTGGTCGAGGCTAGACGCATAGGCAATAATGCCATAGCGAGAAACGCGGCCGTACGTAGGCTTCAAGCCGGTGATGCCGCAAAATGCTGCTGGTTGGCGAATAGAGCCGCCGGTATCTGTGCCCATTGCTGCAGGGACAAGGCCGGCCGCGACTGCGGCGGCACTGCCACCTGAGCTGCCACCAGGCACTGCACTAAGGTCCCAGGGGTTTTTAACTGCGCCAAAATGGCTATTTTCGTTGGAAGAGCCCATCGCGAACTCGTCCATGTTGGTTTTACCCAAGCTAATGGTGCCGGCAGCGTTGAGCTTCTCTACCACAGTGGCATTGTAAGGCGCGATAAAATTATCGAGCATTTTTGAGCCGCAGCTGGTCTTCACCCCCTGAGTACAAAAAATATCTTTCAGTGCGAAGGGGATGCCTGTTAGCTTGCCAGCCTTGCCTGCAGCACGCGCATTGTCGGCAGCTTCTGCCTGATTAAGTGCTTGCTCGGCGGTGACGGTAATAAAGCTATTGAGCGTGCCATCAGCCTGCTCGATACGCTGTAAAAAGTGTGAAGTCAGCTCTCGGCTAGAAAGCTCACCGCTTTTCAGGGCGGCGGCGAGCTGCGTTACGGTTTTATCATGCATGACCCGGAAGCTCCGTTCGGGGGCGAATAGAAAGAGCAGAAAATAGCGGCCTGTGCCTGGTAATCTGGTTACTCGACGACGCGGGGTACGAGATATAGACCATTTTCTACTGCCGGAGCACAGCGCTGGAAAGCGTCGCGCTGGTTAGTTTCCGTGACTTCGTCGGCTCGTAGCCGTTGTGTAGCATCCAGCGGGTGCGCAAGCGGCGCAACGCCATCGGTGTCCAGGCTCTGTAGCTGGTCGACCATGTCCAGAATGCGGCTTAGATCGTCGACAAAACCACTGGCTTGGTCATCGCTAACGGCGAGTCGGGCCAAGTGTGCGGCCCGGCGCACATGAGATTCTTCAAGCGCCATGATCGAATTTTCCTCGCAAACGTGATGGAACATATTCCGCGTTCAGCGGTATACATACGGTCATCTTAAATTCGTCTTATGTAGCAGACGTAGAAAATAGCCGCAAAAGGTACCACATATTGGCCCCAACGGGCAGTATTAGGCGCGACTCGTGCTTGCTGCCAAGGGGTAGCGGTGATACCGTTTGCATCCGCACAGGGTTCCCGGTCTGCACTAGGTAACAACATCCATGTTCAAACGTTTGAGGGGGCTGTTTTCCAGCGATCTGTCGATCGACTTGGGTACGGCCAACACACTGATTTATGTACGCGGTCGTGGCATCGTGCTCGATGAACCGTCCGTAGTCGCTATCCGCCAGTCTGGCAACATGCGCAGCGTGGCATCGGTTGGCACCGATGCCAAACGTATGCTCGGTCGCACGCCAGGCAATATTACCGCCATCCGCCCCATGAAAGATGGTGTTATTGCTGACTTCACCGTGACAGAGCAGATGCTTCAGCACTTTATTCGTAAAGTGCATCAAAGCACCTTCTTAACACCCAGTCCTCGCGTTTTGGTGTGCGTTCCCTGCATGTCTACGCAGGTTGAACGGCGCGCGATTCGCGAGTCGGCGGAAGGTGCTGGTGCTCGCGAAGTGTTTTTAATCGAAGAGCCGATGGCCGCCGCAATTGGTGCCGGGCTTCCGGTTGAAGAAGCGCAGGGCTCTATGGTGGTTGATATCGGTGGTGGTACTACCGAGATCGCCATTATTTCGCTCAATGGCGTGGTTTATTCAGAATCTATTCGTGTCGGTGGTGACCGCTTTGACGAGGCCATCACTGCGTATGTGCGTCGTCACTACGGCAGCCTGATTGGTGAAGCCACCGCCGAGCGCATTAAAGAAGAGATCGGTTGTGCCTATCCTGGCGGCGAACTGCGTGAAATTGATGTGCGTGGACGCAACCTAGCGGAAGGCATACCGCGCAGCTTTACACTGAATTCCCACGAGATTCTCGAAGCCCTTCAAGAGACCTTGGGGTCTATTGTGGCAGCGGTTAAGAGTGCCCTTGAGCAATCACCACCGGAACTGGCTTCTGATATCGCGGAGCGTGGCTTGGTGCTGACAGGTGGCGGCGCACTGTTGCGTGATCTCGATAAATTGATCGCCGAAGAGACCGGCTTGCCAGTGATTGTGGCTGAAGATCCGCTCACTTGTGTAGCCCGCGGTGGCGGCAAAGCATTGGAAATGATTGATCAGCATACCTTCGAGTTGCTGTCGAGCGACTGATCGTAGCGGTTTATCGCGGGGGATTGCCTATTAAACCGCTATTTTCGCACGCGTCATTGCCAGGGTATCGGCTATTCTTCTGTGTGCTATTGGCAAGCATTTTAATGTTTGCCGATCAGCGATTTACCCGCATGGAAGATGTGCGCGCCCAAATGACGATGATTGTTGCCCCAATTCAGTGGGTCGTTAGCGTGCCTAGCGATCTGCTTAACTGGGGGGCACTGGCGCTTTCTGACCAGCAAGCGCTTGTTGACGAAAATCGTCGCCTGCGTGAGCAAATTTTGACGCTTTCACATCGTGGTCAGCGGTTGGCTAATCTGACCGCGGAGAATGCCGAGTTACGTAATTTACTAAAAGCAGCTCAACGTAGAGATATTCCTTACATAACCGCTGAGCTACTGTCGTTAGATAATGATCCGTTTAGTCATCAGATGGTGGTTGACCGAGGGCATCGGAATGGCGCCTATGTTGGTCAGCCGGTGATTGATGCGTTTGGCTTGGTGGGGCAGGTGACCGCTGTGTCGGCGTACTCAAGCCGCGTTCTGTTGCTAGCGGATGCGAGCCATGCACTACCCGTTCAGGTGAATCGCAATGGCTTGCGATTCATTGTGCAGGGAGCTGGTCGTTACGGCAGCGTGAAAGTGTTGCACGTGCCCGATACAGCCGACATTCGCGAAGGTGATTTGCTGACCACGTCGGGGTTGGCAGGACGCTTCCCGCCAGGCCATCCCGTTGCCAGGGTCACCGACGTTTACCACGACCCGGGTCAGCCTTTCGCTCAAGTGACCGCAGAGCCGTCTGCTCAGTTGCAGCGTTCACGTCACTTCCTATTGTTGTTCCCGCCGCCCCGTGAAGAGATAGAGGATACTATTTGGGGAGAGGGTATGGATATTTCAGCCGCTGCACTGCACGCTGCTCAGCGTATTGGTTTGCAGCAGGATGCTGCACGAGAGGTGCAGTAATGGCTAAGACACCCGCCGTGTCGCTTATCTTTGTATGGTTTACGCTTATCCTGGCATTGTGCTTACAAGTGATGCCTTTAGCCGAAGGGTGGCAAGTATACCGTCCTGAGTGGATAGGACTAATGCTGATTTATTGGTGCATGAGAACGCCGGATAGAGTGGGTGTTTTTCATGGCTTTGTGATCGGCATTCTGCTGGATTTGATCGAAGGTACCGCGCTAGGTCAACATGCTTTGATATTGTCGCTGTTGGCCTTTTTATGTGCTTTGGTTTACCCCCGCTTTCGCGCTTACTCTTTAGTGCAGCAGTCTGTTCTCGTGCTGGTCTTATTAGGCTTGGTGCAGCTAGTCGAGCAATGGTTGCGCACACTGACGGGGGATTTTTCAATCCATTTGTCTTTCTTGATTCCATCATTGATCAGTGCTGTTCTGTGGCCCTGGTGGTCTACCATGCTTAAAGCGCTCGAACAGCGTTTAGCTAGCGTTTGATAAGCTGCTGGAGTTGCTGTGATGGATAGTTCACGTTCTGCATCGTCACCTGTGTTATGCCTTGCCTCGGCATCGCCCCGACGTAAAGCGCTGTTAGCATCAATAGGTGTGACGGTTGAGGTCATGCCAAGTGACGTGGATGAAACGCCGCTCAAGGGGGAGTCCGCGCAAGCTTATGTGGAGCGCTTGGCGAGAGCGAAAGCACAAGCGGCTGTTTCAAGAACAGCCCTTCCTGTGCTGGGTTCGGATACAGCCGTGGTGATTGATGGTCAGATATTGGGCAAGCCAATTGATGAGCATGATGCAGCCGTTATGCTTAAGAAGCTGTCGGGGCGTTGTCATAAGGTATTAACAGCGGTCGCGGTGGCTGGTCCCAAGGGTGTACTCTCTTGTTGTGTAACTACGCTCGTCAAGATGCGGGTAATAAGTCAGCAGGAAATAGCTGACTATTGGCAGACCGGTGAGCCAGTAGATAAAGCCGGAGGATATGCCATCCAAGGTTTAGCCGCTGTGTTTGTTGAAGAAATTAAGGGCAGCCATTCAGCCGTCGTGGGGCTGCCACTCTATGAAACAACACGCTTGTTGTGCCAGCAAGGGGTGCCAATCTGGTCGGGCTGCTATCAGCAGAGCTAACCACCATTTCGCCGCCTGCTGTGTTGGCAAGGATACTGTGACTCAATAAGGAATTTTGCATGAGCGGTGAAGTCCTCATCAATTTAACGCCAATGGAGACTCGCGTTGCGCTGGTGGAAAATGGTGTCTTACAAGAGGCGCTCATTGAACGCTCACGTAGGCGCGGCATTGTAGGTAATATCTACAAAGGCAAAGTAGTGCGTGTACTGCCTGGTATGCAGGCTGCCTTTGTTGATATTGGCCTTGAGCGCGCGGCGTTTATTCATGCCCATGAGGTAATGCCATCGGGAACGCCTAATGATGAGCAGCAGACTATTGGTCAGTTGCTACATGAGGGGCAGGCGCTTGTCGTTCAGGTTACCAAAGATCCCATTGGCACTAAGGGTGCCAGGCTCACTACCCATCTCTCGATTCCGTCACGCTATCTTGTCTATATGCCTGATTCCCCCCATCACGGAGTGTCTCAGCGCATTGAAGATGAGCGAGAGCGGGAGCGTTTGAAAGCGCTGCTAGATAAGGGCATTGATGAGCAGACCATTGAGGTAACCGGTGGCTTCATCGTGCGCACAGCGGCAGAGGGGGTCGGTGATGAAGAGCTGGCGAGTGACATGTACTTTCTGCTGCGCATCTGGCGCAAAGTAAGTGAGCGCAAAATAACGGCGGCATCGCCTAGTGTGATCTACGATGACCTGCCGTTGTTTATGCGTACATTGCGGGATGTAATGCGCGATGATATTGAAAAAGTGCGCATCGATTCTCGCGAGAACTTTGTCAAACTGGTTGAGTTCGCAGAAGAGTTTATGCCCGATGCGGTAGACCGTATTGAGTATTATCCAGGCGAGCGACCCATCTTTGATTTGTATAGCGTTGAAGATGAAATTCAGAAAGCTCTGGGTCGTAAGGTTCAGTTGAAGTCTGGTGGCTATCTGGTTATCGACCCGACGGAAGCGATGACCACGATTGATGTTAATACCGGTGGTTATGTCGGTCATCGAAATCTTGAAGAGACGATTTTTAAAACCAACCTGGAAGCGGCAACTGCGATTGCCCGTCAGCTCAGGCTTCGTAATCTTGGCGGTATCATTATTATCGACTTTATCGATATGGTGGATGTCGAACATCAACGCCAGGTGTTGCGTGTGCTTGAAAAAGCGCTAGAGCGTGATCATGCGAAGACGAAATGCACCGGGGTGACTGAGCTGGGCTTAGTTCAGCTGACCCGTAAGCGCACGCGGGAAAGCCTGGAGCAAACGCTGTGCGAGGCTTGCCCAACTTGCAGTGGGCGCGGGACGTTGAAAACGCCTGAAACTGTTTGTTATGAGATTTTTCGCGAGATATTACGCGAAGAACGTGCCTACAGTGCAGAAACGTATATGGTGCTTGCTTCTCAACCGGTGGTTGACAGACTGTTAGACGAAGAGTCTGCGGCGGTGGCTGACTTGGAAACGTTTATTAATAAAACTATTCGTTTTCAGGTAGAGCAACACTACTCACAAGAACAGTACGACATCGTACTAATGTAATGGCAGCGTTACGTTCATTCTCTCGGTGGTGCCTAGTAGTAATCGCTTCGTTACTAGGAGGCCTTGCTGTTGCTCTATTGCTGGCACGTTTATTAATTAGCCAATCCAGTCTGCTGACACCGAAAATAGAAGCGTTATTAGAGGCCCGTGTCGGGGTGCCCGTTACTATCGAGCACCTATCGCTATCTTTGGCGCGTAACGATCTTGTTTTGCGATTGGAAGGCGTACATTCAGCGACGTCTGATGGGCAGCAATTAGTATCCCTTGAAAGTGCACTTTTACGGCTCGATGGCTGGGCGACATTGAGAAATATTGCGCCTGTGTTTAATGATGCGCGTATTACGGGCTTTGAGTTTCATCTCTATCAGCAGGAAAATGCTGCTTGGGGCTGGCCGGCGCCAGCAGAGCTACCGATTGCTATGTCTGAGGAGCCCACTGTTGACTTAGAGGCGCTGGATGCCTGGGCGGGTCTTATTCTTCGCCAGCGCTTGTGGGTAGATAATACTCGTTTGGTGCTGCATGGAAACCAGCAAGCCGTCACCTTGCACGCGCCTACCTTGCTGCTCAATGGCGACGAACGACGGACACGTTTGGAAGGTGCTATTACGATCTTAGAAGCGCAGAGCGAGAATTCGCAAGGCGCTGGGTCTCAAGAAGTCGAGGTTCAAGAAGCACAGGCACAAGAAACGCTGCCGGCTATCGCGATGAACGTGGAGATGCAGCCTGGGGCACAGGGCTTCCGTGATTTTTCAGCGGTGCTTCAATTGGACATGCAGTTGGATCATCTCGTGGCACTAGCCGCTGTTTTACGTTCCGATCATATGCCTTTCCTAGAGCAAGCGGGAGGCGAGGTTACGTTATGGGGACGCTGGCATGCAGGGCGTTTAGATGAGGCTCGCTTGGCTGTTGATGTGCCACAGTTGACTCTGCGCCACGATATTCAATATGCCGTACTGCAGAATATTCAGGCCAATGGCCTTTGGCAGCGAGACGGCGAGGGCGGCGAAGCTTGGCTTAGTGGTGACGCTAAAAACGTTGAGTGGGCACGACCTGAAGGGGGAAGTGGTGGCCCAGCCCTACCGCGGCACTGGTACTTATCCCATCAGCCTGATCGATGGGAAGTCCGCACCAGCGAATTTGAACTGGCTTCTTTGGCGGCTTGGCGCGACTATATTTTGTTGCCTGAATCGCTGACTCGCGTGTTACAAACGCTATCCCCCCGTGGTCAGGTTCAAGGTTTGCGGTTAGGTCAGCGTGAGGGGCATTGGGGGGTTGATGCGGCGTTAACCAATGTGGCGGTGCTGCCTTGGGAGCAAGCGCCAGGAGGTGGCCCCTTAGATGCCTGGGTACAGGCAAGAGATTTTCGCGGCAGGGTAACGTTTAACAGTGCCGGAAGCAGCTCGCTTAATTTTCCTGAATTGTTTGAATCCCCTATGCAGTTGAGTCATGCCGAGGGTGTGGTGGAGTGGGTGTATGATGGCCCAAGCACCATGATCAGTGGTAGGGATCTGCGCTTGGATTGGGACGGTGCCGAAGTGAGTGGAGGCTTTGGTCTGATTGCGAGCGAGCGCGGCGGACAATTTGGACTTGATATTGCCTTTGCAAATGTTGATGCGCTTAATTATCCGCTCTCCCAATGGCTGCCTGTTAAGGCACTTGAACCTGAGCTTCGTGAGTGGTTATTAACTGACGTAGGTGGTTATGTTCCCAGCGGCTTGCTTAAGCTTAGCTTTCCCCTGACTGATGACGAGGCGGAGTCAGAAAGTCAGTTTGCAGAGCAAATTTCCTCCACGTTGGCTCTGTCTGTTACACAAGGGCGACTACCTATCGCGCCTGAGTGGCCTGTACTTGAGGAAATAGAGGGCAGGCTGGTTTGGAAGGACCAGGTGTTGGAGGCAGCTATTCAGCATGCTGAAAGCCAGGGCATTGAGGTCTCTGATGGGGTGCTAAAGATGGCCGAGGAGACGCTTAATTTGTCGGGAAATGTTCGCAGCGATAGTGATTCACTGTTGACGTTTCTCCAGACGATGCCCGAGCTTGATTTGCCCATGCTTAACGATATTCGTGCAGAAGGCCGGGTTGAGGGTGACGTCGCTTTATCGTTGCCACTGAACGCGCCGGACTCATTGGCGCTGGAGATTAATGCTCGACCCAATGTCACAACGCTTGCTTTTCAACCCGTCGCTATTCCGCTAGAAGATATTCAGGGGGAGGTGACGTGGCAGCAGCACGGCGAGAAAAGCGCGTTGCTTGGAAACGTTTCGGGTCTATGGTCGGGTAATTCCATAGAAGCGGATATCAATGTTCCGGACGACGGTATTGCCTTGGGTGGAGATATTGATATTGCCACCTTATTTCAACTGGCCAATATTCCCGCTGAACAAGCTCGCCAGCTGTTTGAAGGGCGTGCTCAGTGGCGTGGGCAGGTCAATCTACAGCCATCACCGTCGCTGGTCCTTGAAAGCCGCTTGCTTGGCATTACAAGCAAGTTGCCAGCGCCATTTAGTAAGTCCGCTGAACAGCCATGGCCATGGCTGTTCAGCGCCGACTTCGACAGTGGTCGCTTAAGCTCACAGTTGGCTGACATCGTTAATGCTCGCGTGCAGCTTGGTAACGATGAACCGGCTGGGGCGGTTACGCTAGGCAGCGCTGCTGCACCGGACGGTTGGCCGACGCAGCCAGGCTGGAGTGTTGTCGCGCAGCTTGATGAGTTGCCTCTCGATGACTGGCAAGAGGCGTTGTCACCGTTGATGCAGGCGTCGTCTTCGCCGAATGGCGATAGTAAGGGTACGCTAATATCAGTCATGCTGAGTACGCCTTGCGTATATTTCCGTGATGCATGTTTTGGTCGCTTAGAAGCGGCAGGTAATATTGAAGGAAAGCGCTTGGCTATGCAGTTAAGCGGTGATCTTGTGTCAGGGCGAGTGAATTATCAGCCTGATAGCGAGCTGCCGCTGGATATTGCAATCTCGTCGCTTGAAGTCGACCGACTATTTGATATGCCTGCTGCAGCGCATGATAGCAGTGCGCCAACACCAGGCTCTTGGATGGATGCTGTTGAAACTCAGCACACCACACCAATTGCTATGCCGGAATGGCTCAACCAGTTGCCGGATGGCAGGCTCAGACTAGCCGATATTGGCGTTGGCGAAGGCCGTTTTGGACCGTTAACGGCTTATTGGCAAAGCCAGGATCAACGTTTTACTCTTTCCCCGGTTGGCCTGACATTAGGTCAGCTCTCTGCCCGCGGAGAGTTGGTGTGGGAGGGCGACGCTAACAATAGCCATACTCGCGCTGATATTTCGATACAAGGTGGTGATGTAGGTACTGCGTTAGAGCATCTCGGTCAACCAATCGCTATGCGTAGCCGTTCCACGGATGTTGGCGCCGCTCTGACGTGGCCAGGCGCTCCTTGGCAATTAGAGTTAAGTCGGGCAGATGGGAATATTCGAACCGATGTACGGGATGGACGCTTTGTGACGCTGGAATCTACACCGGCTCGCTTGGTTGGTCTGCTGAATTTTGACAACATACTGCGTCGTTTGCGTTTCGATTTTTCGGACGTGACGGGACAAGGAACCGCGTTTGACCGGGTGCATGGCACGGCAGATGTCGCCACGGGGCAATTACAGCTACGCGGGCCGCTTACCATTGAAGCGCCATCTACCACGCTAACGTTAACGGGAAGCGTCAATCTCATACAACGTGAACTTGATCAGCGGTTAGGCGTCACACTACCTATTAGTCAGAGCTTGCCTATCGCAGCTATTGCAGTAGGTGCTCCGATCGTTGGTGGCGCTCTTTTTATAGCGGACCAGCTTTTTGGTAGCGCGTTAGATCAAGCAACCACTATTCACTATCGCGTGCGAGGTCCGTGGACGTCGCCGCAGATCACTCTAGAAGGCCCTTAATGACCGCACATAAGAGCGATGTAAATACCGCTGTTTCGATTTTGTTAACACCAAGTGGCCTGGATTTGGATGCCTTGGATACAGGGCTGTCTTACGCCATGGGAGCGGGCATCGATTATGCCGATCTCTACTTCCAACGTACTTGGCAAGAGGGCTGGGTGCTAGAAGATGGTGAGGTAAAAGAAGCCAGCTATAACATTGATGGCGGTGTTGGTGTGCGCTCCTTGGCGGGTGAAAAGACAGGCTTTGCCTACTCCAATCAAATTACCGCAGATGCGCTAATGGATACTGGGCGTACCGCCGCGGGCATTGTGCGAAGCGGTAAACAGCTGCCTGGGCAGCCGGTAGTGGCTGTCAGCGCTGCCGGTCGTTATGCAGGACTTGATCCGTTGGCGGGGCTTACAGCTGACGAAAAAGTGGCGATGTTGAAAGAAGCAGACCGCATCGCGCGCGCAGCTGACCCCTGTATTAGCCAAGTGAGTGCCTCATTGTCAGGCACTTATGAAGTGGTGTTAGTACGTGCTAGTGATGGCACCTTGGCGGCAGATATCCGCCCATTAGTGCGTTTTAACGTGAGTGTTATCGCAGCTAAAAACGGCCGGCGAGAGCGAGGTAGTGCTGGCGGGGGCGGTCGTTACTCTATGTCCCGGCTGCGAGATGAAAACGTAGCGGAACGCTATGCAAAAGAAGCTGTTCGCCAAGCCCTGGTTAACCTCGAAGCAGTCGATGCACCTGCTGGTCAAATGCCTGTTGTTCTCGGCGCAGGCTGGCCAGGTATTCTGCTTCATGAGGCGGTAGGCCACGGGCTAGAAGGCGATTTTAATCGTAAGGGCAGTTCAGCGTTTGCAGGGCAGATGGGCAAGCGTGTTGCGGCGAAAGGCGTGACGGTTGTCGACGATGCTACCGTTGCTGACTGCCGTGGTTCGTTAAGCGTGGACGATGAAGGCACGCCCGGGCAATACACACCGCTGATTGAAGACGGTATTTTAACGGGCTATATGCAAGACAAACTTAACGCCCGGTTAATGAATATGGCACCAACGGGGAATGCGCGACGCGAATCTTTTGCCCATTTGCCGATGCCGCGTATGACCAATACGGTCATGCTGGCAGGCCAAGATGAACCCGCCGACATTATCAAAAGTGTTAAGCGCGGTATCTATGCGGTCAGTTTTGGTGGTGGTCAGGTCGATATTACATCAGGCAAGTTCGTGTTTTCAGCCAGCGAAGCCTACCTCATTGAAGATGGCAAAATTACCGCGCCTGTTAAAGGTGCAACCTTGATTGGCAGCGGCCCTGAGGCAATGGGACGTGTTTCAATGATTGGCCATGATATGGAGATGGACACCGGTATCGGAGTGTGCGGCAAAGAGGGGCAGGGAGTGCCGGTAGGCGTTGGTCAGCCCACCCTTAAGCTGGATGAGCTGACTGTTGGCGGTACCCAGTCGTCGTAACTTGGCTTGGTCTTTATGACTCAGTCATTGAGGCATGCAAGGGTTAGAGTGCCAGCGTATCGCGTAAGTGTTTGAACAGCTTACGCGAGCTGGTTGGTGGTTTACTTTGCTCACGCTCTTTGCGTGCATTGCGTACCAGTTGTCGTATTGCCTGACGATCAGCGTTAGGGTATTCCGCCATAAATAGATCAACAGCACTGTCACCTTCTTCGATTAACCGATCGCGCCATTTTTCTAGTCGGTGAAAGGCATGATCGCGCTGCTCTTTTTCTTGCTCGATAGCGTCGAAGACACCCTGTATGGCAGTAAGGTCTTCTTTGCGAATAAGCTTGCCCACATATTGCATATGGCGCCGGCGGCCTTCATGGGAGCGGATGCGCGAGGTTTCTTCTATGGCGCGTAACATGTCGTCAGAGAGCGGAAATTTTGCGCGTTCGGCAGGTTTCATCGCGATAAGCGTTTCGCCAAGCGCCTGGAGAGCATGCATTTCCCGCTTGAGCTGCGATTTACTGGGGCGCTCTTCTTGTTCATCAATATCGAAGGGCTCGGGACGTTGCTTAGGCATACTAGAACTCACTAATTAGTTTCGTTTGCAGCATTATATCAGGCTGCGACCACAACATTGATCCGCCAATGCGATTCAGGCGAAAAGGAGGCCAAAATGGCACAAGCATTTGATGCAGCGGCCCAGCAGGTGCTGTTAACACAGCGTGCTGAAGAGGCGCTTGCGCTGGCAAAAAAATTAGGCGCAGATGCTGCCGAGGTCGGCGCTAGTGTAGATCAAGGCCTTGGGATAAGCGTGCGTCTTGGTGAAGTTGAAACCGTCGAGCTTTCACGTGATCAAGGGATTGCCGTTACGCTATATGTTGGGCAGCGCAAGGGCAGTGCCTCATCTACTGATGCCAGCAGTGCGTCAATTAAAGCCACGGTAGAGAAAGCCCTGGCAATTGCCCGTTATACGGGTGAGGATCCTGCCGCAGGGTTGGCAGATGCATCGCTAATGGCAACTGACCTGCCTGACCTTAAAGTACATTATCCATGGGCGTTGACGACTGACGAAGCAATCGAATTGGCGCTGGCATGTGAGCAAGCGGGGCGTGACGTAGCGGGTATTCATCAGTCGGAAGGTGCTTCGCTATCCAGTGGTGAGGGAGTGCGAGTTTATGCTAACAGCCACGGTTTCCTCGGCACCCAGAAAGGCAGCAGCCATTCGCTTTCCTGCATGCTGATTGCACAGGATGAGAAGGGTATGCAACGCGATTACGATTATACTTCGGCTCGTAATCCCGCCATGCTTCGTGATCCTGCGGAGGTTGGCCGCGAAGCGGCGTCACGCACGCTACGTCGGTTAGGCGCTCAGCGGCCGCCAACAGGCACCTTCCCGGTGCTGTTTGACCCGTCGCTTTCCAGCGGCCTGGTAGGTCACTTAATGGGAGCGTTGGCAGGTGGGGCGCTTTATCGCGAATCCTCTTTCTTATGTGATCGTTTAGGTAGCCCGCTATTCCCGAGCTGGTTTGGCTTGGAAGAACGGCCTATGGAGATTGGAGCCACGGCTAGCTCGCCGTTTGATGCTGAAGGCGTTCAGACTCGTAATAATCGCTTTATTGATCAGGGTAGTGTCGCCAGCTATATGCTGTCTGCTTACAGTGCGCGGCGCTTGGGCATGCAATCGACAGGGAATGCCGGTGGGGCGCGCAATTTACGTCTGTTGGCGCCGCTGACGCCGCGAGATGATTTGCTGAAGCAGATGGGGCGTGGCATTTGGGTGACTGAACTAATGGGGCAGGGGGTTAACGGCGTGACTGGGGACTATTCACGAGGCGCTGCAGGCTTCTGGGTAGACAATGGCGAAATACAGCATCCCATCGAGGAGTTCACTATTGCCAGTAATTTGAATAGCATGTTTGCTGGCTTAGTTGCAGTCGGTGATGATACCGATACCCGTGGCAGTATTCACACGGGTAGTTGGCTAATTGATGCAATGACCGTCGCTGGTAACTAACAACTTGCCTAACGGCTCAGCTAACACGTTGGCTGACGCTGTTTTACTGATGTTAGTACTCTTCACTGATGTTAGTGCTCTTCGTCAAAACGCGCGTCGAACAGAGCTTCAATCGCCTCTAGTGCTTGTTCGGCGTCGTCGCCTTCCGCTTGGATTCTAAGTTCAGTGCCACAAGGAGCGGCCAGCATTAACAACGACATAATGTTGGCCGCATCTGCCATTTGCTGTTGCTTGTAAACGTGAATCTTGGCCGAAAACTGTTGGCCACACTTGACGAGTTTTGTCGCTGCGCGAGCATGAAGGCCGCGCTGATTAGTGAGCGTTAAGATTCTTTCTGGCACTCTGGTTCCTTTTTGCCGAGTGGGGTCGTGAAGAAAAAGGCGTTGCTTATTGCGCGTTTGTTGAAGGCGGGGATGTGGAAGGCTGCTGTTCACTGAGCGTGTACTGCAGGCCTAGCTCACGATGACGGAGTTGAACCTCTCCCGCTTGTTTCACCAGCATTTGCGCTAGTTGTTCCACCATAAAGACAGAGCGGTGCTGCCCACCGGTACAGCCAATAGCAATCGTCATATAGCTGCGTTGGCTATTTTGGTAAGCGGGTAGCCACTTTTCCAACCATGTCTGGATATCATTGCGCATTTCTTCAACGACGGGATATCCCTTCAGAAAGTGGATGATATTGGCGTCACGGCCAGTGTATTGGCGCAGTGTAGGATCCCAGTACGGGTTTGGTAAGCAGCGCACGTCAAAGACGAGATCAGCATCAAGTGGGACGCCACGCTTATAGCCAAATGACTCTAGTGTCAGCGTTAATCTATCTTCACGCTGTTGAGCAACCTGATCCGTTATCCGGCGACGCAGGTCATGAACCGACAGACGTGATGTGTCGATCATCAGGTCAGCAAGATCACGGATGTCTAGCAGGGTTTCTTCTTCTTTATTGATGGCCTCTTCGAGCGTCATGTCACTGTCACGCGTCAGGGGGTGGCGACGACGCGTAGCTGAATATCGCTCAAGCAGAATTCGGGCATCGGTGGTTAGATAGATAACCTGAAAGTGAATGCTTTTCTGACGCAAAGATTCGAGCATTTTTGGCAGCTGCTTTAGTGCAGCAGGCAAATTGCGCGCATCAATGCTTACCGCTAGTTGGGGACGTGCCCCTTGCTCACGAAGCTCATCCACCAGAGAGCTGAGTAGCATGGCCGGCAGGTTATCGATGGCACAATAGCCAAGATCTTCTAACGCTTGTAAGGCGATAGATTTACCGGACCCAGAACGGCCGCTAATGATCACCAGTTGCATAGAGTGTCTCTTGGCATGCCAATAAAAATGAAGGTAAATGTTGAACTTGTAGGCAGTGTCTAACGGTGGACCGTTTAGCTAACAGGTTGTTCACGAATTTTTGCTGTTATAAGGTCCAATAGCTCACGTTGGCTAGCCGCTCTACGAAGCTGCTGACGTGTGTCAACGCTGTTCATAATGGACGCCACTTGCCCTAGTAAGGCTAAGTGCGTGTCGTCCGCTTCTTCGGGTACTAAAAGTACGAAAACAAGGTCGACGGGGTCGCCATCAATAGCATCGAAGTCTACGGGCTCAGCTAGCTTTAAGAAACCAGCAATAGGTGAGCTACAGTGAGGGCTACGAGCGTGAGGAATAGCAACGCCGTTGCCTATTCCAGTGCTGCCCAAGCGCTCACGACCTATCAGGCGGCTGAAGACTTCTTGGCTATCTAGGCTTGGCGTATTTTGCGCAATAAAGGTGCTGAAAAATTCCAGCACCCTTTTTTTGCTACCCCCGGGGACGTCATACAGCACGCGCTCCGGGGGAAGAATGGTTTCCAACGTCATTGAGTTAACGCACGCCGGCGCCTTGGGCGCGAGCTTGTGCTTTTTCCTTGTGTTTAACGAGTTGACGGTCAATTTTGTCCGCTAGTGCATCAATTGCAGCGTACATATCATTGTCTAATGCTTCTGCGTGTAGATCGGCTCCGGCAGCATGCAGGGTGCAGGCAGCCTGTTGACGCTCCTTCTCAACAGATAAGGTTACTTGTACGGTGGTGATGTTGTCATAATGGCGCTCAACGCGTTCCAGCTTCTCATTTACATAGTCACGCAAGGCGTCAGTCAGATCTACGTGATGACCAGTGATATTTACTTGCATTGACGTGCTCCTTATCCATCGGACTGTTCTTCGATTGTAACCCTTTTTGCGCTATTGCAAAGCCCCTAGACGGACTTTGTCTCGTTAGCACTGTTTTATTAGCGTAAACGGCGGCGCTCGCTTGAAGAGGGAATACCCATTGATTCACGATATTTGGCCACCGTTCGCCTTGCTACTTGAATGCCACCCTCTTCCAATAGCGCCACGAGGCGGCTGTCTGAGAGGGGTTTTCCGGGCGGCTCATCTTGTACCAGTTTTTTGATTCGCGCTCGGATGGCAGTGCTGGAGTGATTGTCGCCGCCATCCTGGCCACTTACTTGGCTTGAGAAGAAGTATTTGAGCTCGAACACGCCACGCGGAGTATGAATATATTTCTGGGTGGTGACCCTGGAAATAGTAGATTCATGCATTTCCACGGCATCTGCGATATCGGCTAAGATCAGCGGTTTCATGGCTTCTTCACCGTGTTCCAGAAAGCCTATCTGGCGAGCGATGATTTCTCGACCCACCCGCAGCAGCGTATCATTTCGGCTTGAAAGGCTCTTGATGAGCCAGCGAGCTTCCTGAAGATGCTCTTTTAAAAATTGGTTATCTTGACTCTTGTCAGCCCGTTTGATGAGGCTTGCGTAGTCAGGTTGAATGCGCAAGCGCGGCAGCGCCTCTGGGTTTAGCTCCAGGTGCCATCCTTCGTGGTCATGGCGGACGACTAAATCTGGCGTTACGTAGCTGTCATCTGTGTCGCCAAAGGCACTCCCAGGGCGGGGATCAAGGCTGCGGATCAAACGAATGACGTCATCAAGCTGCTCATCATCCAGACTTAACCGTCGCTTTAGCAGGCGCGCATCATCTTTACCGAGCGCTTCAAGAAATTGACGCACTAGCCGCTTGGCAGGCATCAACAGCGGTGTATCTTCGGGGAGTGAGGCGAGCTGCAGCATTAAGCATTCTCGCAGGTCGCGAGCAAATACACCGGTGGGTTCAAACTGTTGAAGACGCAGCAGGGTTGTTTCAACTTCACGCTGGCTAAGGCCTTCATGCCCTTGGGCTTTAAGTCCTTCGCGAATGTCATTGAGCGGCTGTGTGAGGTAGCCGTTGGCATCCAGTGCATCGATGAGGCTTTCAGCAATGGCATGGTCGCGTGGTGAAAAATCTGTCATGGCGAGTTGCCAAAGTAAGTGGCCATGTAAACTTTGACCAGCGGCTTGACGCTCAAAGTCTGGCCCCTCGCCACTGGCACCATGGCTACCCAGGTCTTGATAAGTGTCTGACCAGTCACTGTCAGTAGAGAGCTCGTTAGGAATGCTTTCGGACCACTCAGCTTCCTGGGGCTCGCTAACGGCCTGCTCGCCGAACTCGTCTTCCTGCTCAAGCATGGGGTTGGCATCAAGCGCTTGCTGAATTTCTTGACGGAGGTCCAGCGTTGATAGCTGTAACAGGGCTATGGCCTGCTGCAGCTGAGGTGTCATGGTCAGCTGTGTACCGATACGCAATTGAAGAGAAGCTTTCATGACCATCTGAGAACCACTCGTTAATCAGAAAGCTCCACCCTAGTGCGAGTTATGGCTTGGTGCAAGTGCAATAAGTATGCCACCCATACTATTTTTTCTGCAGGTGGCTGTTTACAGGCGGAAATCAGCCCCCAAATAAACGTCTCTTACCCGTTGGTTGTTGAGAATTTCCTGAGGGGGGCCGCTGGCGATGATATGGCCGTCACCTACAATGTAGGCAATATCGCAAATATCTAGTGTTTCTCTGACGTTATGGTCGGTGATCAGTACGCCGATATGGCGTTTTTTGAGTGCTCGAATGATCGTTTTAATATCGCCTACTGAGATCGGATCAACGCCGGCAAACGGCTCATCAAGCAGAATAAAGGCAGGCTCTGTCGCGAGGGAGCGTGCAATTTCAACACGTCTACGCTCTCCGCCTGAAAGACTCATGCCGAAGTTGTCACGAATGTGAGTGATGTGAAAATCTTCCAGTAGCGACTCAAGGCGCTGCTCCCGAGCGCTGCGATCGAGTTCTTTGCGAGTCTCCAGAATTGCCATTATGTTATCGGCGACGGTCAGTTTGCGAAAAATAGAGGCTTCCTGGGGCAAGTACCCAATACCTGCCAGTGCACGTTCGTGCATGGGGGCGTGGGTCAAATCAAGCCCGTCGATGCCTACCTTTCCAGCATCAGACTTTACCAAACCGACAATCATATAGAAGGATGTCGTTTTGCCCGCGCCATTGGGGCCTAGCAGTCCTACCACGCTGCCTTGAGATATCTCTAGGTTAATATCCTTAACTACACGGCGGCGTTTATAGCTTTTGGCTAAGTGGTGGGCATAAAGTGTTTTTATCGGCGCTGTTTCTGATGCTGATTCTAAGGCTGTGTGAGGTGCAGACCCTGCATGTTTTGTCGCCACTGGTCACTCCTATTGTTCCGGCTGAAGAGTCATGCGGATACGTTGTGGTTCACTGCCGCTAACATCAGAACGCGCCTGAACTACACCTTGGTCGATAAAATACTCTAAGCGCCCACCTTCGAAGCGGTCAGCTTGCTGGGTCAGCTCCGCTTGGTCGATTAGCTCTACCCGACGCTCGGCAACATGATAAATGATGCGCTTTGCCCAGCCTTCCATTGGGCTGGCTTGGTCTTCGAGCTGGTTGCGTATATAGGCTCGTCCACCGGTTGCAACGGCGCGCGATAGCTCGCCAGCATCGTTGCGCTGAATCTCAACGCGATCTCCGCGTAGCTGCATATTGCCCTGACGAATATCGACGTTGCCCGAATAGACTGCAGTGCCTGCGCGTTGATCTAGATCTAAACGATCAGCCTCTACTTCTACAGGGGCTTGGCTTTGTGCCATGACCGGTAGCGCTGCCGCAGAAATAGGTAGTGTAATGACGAAGAGTGCCGTGCGAATAAGAGCGTTCATCGCGACTCCTACTGAGAACGAGTGGCAGGCGGGTGAACGCCGCGCACGTTATTGGTTAAGCGGATCTGGCTATCATCCAGCCATACATCCATACGTGAAGCGCTAATGCGTTGAGGCGGCTGCTGAAGTATGGTTTCGGCATCGCTCCAAGCATGGCGGGTGATGCCATTGTAATGTAATAACTCTGTATTCAACTGCCAGCCCTCATCAGGTGCAAGTAATTGGGCTGAGCCAGCTAGCGTGAGTGCTTGCGTGTCAGTATTTAGAGTGCCGCTCTGGGCCGTCGCTAGCCATTGACGCTCCTCTCTATCGAACAGTGTCGCCCTGGGAGAGGTAACCTCTGTCATCGCTGTTTGAGGGGTATGGACTAAGCGTGGCGTCGCCAGCGACTGTTGGATGGCACCGGTGTCACCAAACAGAGTGATTTCTGCATTTTCCAGTACATGGCCGGGCTCTTGAGCGCGAGCCTCAGGATCGATTAATTGGTCTTGAGGGCCGCGCGGGTCTAGCCACGCCAGCACACCACCTAGGGCAAATACCATGGTGGTTATCCAAACGCGTTTTTTAGCCCAAAAGCGCATTACGATTGGCCGTGTAGGTACGTATCTAAAACAGCATCCCAATGGCCTTGAGACATCAATAAGGTGTCGCAGATTTCACGTACGGCACCGTGGCCACCAAGCCGGTCGGTGATCCAGTCGGCATGGGTATGCATGTAATCAGGAGCATTAGGCACGGTAATGCCTACGCCAGAGCGTTTAATAGGAGCAAGGTCTGGTAGATCGTCACCACAATAAGCAACCTGCTCAAGCGTGATATCTAGGCGTTGGCAAAGCGCGCGTAACGTAGTGAGTTTATCTTCACATCCTTGATAAACATGGGTAATGCCCAGCGACGCAGCGCGTTGACTAACCATCGGAGAGTCACGCCCAGTAATTAAGGCAACATGGATTCCGACGCGCTTCAAAAGTTTGAGGCCGTGGCCATCTTGAGTATGGAATGCTTTGATTTCGATACCGTCGGCTTGGAAATAGAGGCGGCCATCGGTAAGTACGCCGTCAACGTCAATGGCAAGCAATTTTACACGGCGAATGCGGTCTTGTAGAGCGTCAGGTAAGGCCATGAAGCCTCCGTATTATTAATGTTGAAAAAGAGCGATTAAATGACACCGCTGGCAAGTAAGTCATGCATATGCAGGGCGCCAATGGGGCGCTGTTGATCATCCACGACCGCCAGTGCGGTGATTCGACTGTCTTCCATGATGCGTACCGCTTCAGCCGCTAACACCTCGGGGCCGATACGTTTTCCAGGGCGTGTCATAACATCATCAACGAGGACGTCACGTAGGTCATGAAACTGATCCAGCGTTCGGCGTAAGTCACCGTCGGTATAAACGCCAGCAAGGCGTCCTTCGCTATCGACGACGCAGGTAAAGCCCAATCCTTGGCGAGTGATTTCCAACAGGGCGTCCCGTAGCGGGCTACCTAATGCTACTTGGGGGAGGCGCGAGCCGTTGTGCATTAAATCCTTGACACGCAAAAGCAGGCGTTTGCCGAGGCTTCCACCCGGGTGTGAAAGGGCAAAATCTTCCGCGGTGAAGCCGCGCGCTTCTAATAATGCCACGGCTAAGGCATCACCCAAGGCGAGAGCCGCTGTGGTTGAGCTAGTCGGCGCTAAGTCGAGAGGGCAGGCTTCGCGCTCAACACCGCTGTTAAGGTGAGCATCGGCGTGCTTAGCTAATGTGGATCCTGGGCGCCCCGTCATGCTGACAAGCGGGGTTCCTAAGCGTTTCAATAGCGGAAGCAGGGCGGTGACCTCTGCGGTTTCGCCAGAGTTCGAGAGGGCCAGCACAACATCTGCGCGGGTGATCATGCCGAGATCGCCATGGCTGGCTTCACCGGGGTGTACAAAAAAAGCAGGTGTGCCGGTGCTTGCCAATGTTGCAGCCAGCTTGCCCGCAATATGCCCGGACTTACCCATGCCGGTCACTACTACGCGGCCCTGGCAGGCAAGGATAAGTTCACAGGCGTGGTCAAAGCTCTCATCAAGCTTTGCCTGAAGCCCACCGATAGCGGCCTGCTCAATTTGCAGTGTGCGCAGCGCACTTTCACGCAGTGGGCTAGGTGTCGATAGTGGCTGGCGCATGAGGACATCTCTTTTCATAAGCGGTCAAAAGTAGGTCGCTAAGAATAACATCTTGGCGCGGTTTGTAGGTAAGGCGCGTACCCTACTCCTTACTGCAGTAGCAGTGAGCGTATCTGTTACTGTGAGTAGCGTTCAGTTACGATGTTCGATAATATTTCGAAAACAGTGTTTTTTAAACTGCCTGTGCTTTTAAACTAGCCGTTTTTTTGAATTATTTGTTTTTAACTAACTCATGCGTAGCCAGCATACATTAATGCTGTTGCGGCAAGACGACCATCAAGGCCAGCCAGCCCATGACCGATGCTCCCTTCATCGAAATTGAAGATTTGTACTTCTCGCGGGGTGATCATGATATTTTTCGTGGAATCAATATGACGATTTCGCGTGGCCAGGTAACGGCCATCATGGGGCCAAGCGGTACCGGCAAGACGACACTTTTAAAGCTCATTGGTGGGCAATTAACGCCTGACCGAGGGCGAGTGCTAATCGACGGTCAAGATGTCCATCGCTTGTCGCGCAAGGCCCTGTTTACGTTGCGTAAGCGCATGGGTATGTTGTTTCAGAGCGGTGCCCTGTTTTCGGACCTTGATGTATTTGAAAACGTAGCGTTTCCGCTTCGGGTGCATACTGACTTGCCTGATCCGATGATACGCGATCTAGTGCTTCTTAAGCTGCAGGCAGTGGGTTTGCGCGGGGCTAGGCACTTGTCGCCTGCTGAGCTTTCGGGGGGGATGGCCAGGCGTGTGGCGCTGGCTCGGGCGGTAGCGCTTGACCCAGAGTTAATCCTTTATGATGAGCCTTTTGTCGGACAAGACCCCATTTCTATGGGAGTGCTTGTACAGCTAATTAAACGGCTGAATCAGGCGCTGTCGCTTACGTCAGTGATCGTTTCGCACGATATCAAAGAGACTCTCAGCATTGCGGATTATCTATACCTTATTTCTGATGGGCAGGTAGTCGCCTCTGGCACGCCAAGCACCTTAGATACAAACCAAGATCCCCGGGTGAGCCAGTTTATCCATGGTGAGCCAGACGGGCCGGTGCCGTTTCACTATCCCGCTGAGACACTTTATCGCGATATTCTAGGCCAAGCCTCTGCAGGGAAGGTGCGTTAAATGCAATCAAACATTAAGCATGCTATTTCGCATGTTGCTCGGCTGGGGCAAAAAGGCTGTGATGCCATAGAGTCGCTAGGGCGTGCAGGTGTTTTTCTTGCCCAGTCAGCAGTAGGGCTGCCTTCTCGGGAAGGGTGGTCGCTGTGGCTACGCCAAGTACACTTTGTCGGTGTGCTGTCTCTGGCTATTGTGCTGGTGTCAGGGCTGTTTATAGGCATGGTGCTTGCGCTGCAGGGGTTCACCATTTTGGTTGATTTTGGGGCAGAGCAGGCGCTCGGTCAGATGGTTGCTCTTTCACTTCTCCGAGAGCTGGCGCCGGTGGTCGCTGCGTTATTGTTTGCCGGGCGCGCGGGCTCTGCGTTAACGGCGGAAATTGGCCTTATGAAGGCGACTGAGCAGTTAACAAGTATGGAAATGATTGGCGTTGATCCACTGCGTCGGGTTGTGGCTCCACGGCTGTGGGCAGGTTTTATTGCGCTTCCCATTCTGACCGTTGGCTTTAGCGTGGTGGGGATTTGGGGGGGCTATCTGGTTGGTGTGGAATGGCTGGGAGTATTTGAAGGTTCTTACTGGAGCAATATGCAGGCTAGCGTTTCGTTTATTGATGATATTGGTAATGGAATCATCAAGAGCCTTGTGTTTGCAGTGGTCGTTACCTGGATTGCGGTGTTCCAAGGGTATGACTTGGTGCCTACCTCTGAAGGTATTTCACGTGCGACAACACGCACGGTGGTGTATTCATCGCTTGCTGTTTTGGGGCTGGATTTTGTATTGACCGCCGTGATGTTTGGCGGCCTTTAATGGGTGGAGCAATAACATGAAGCGCAGTAAAACCATGGAGTTTGGCGTTGGCCTGTTTATGCTTGCGGGCATTCTGGGGCTTATTTTTTTAGGCTTGCGCGTAAGTGGCATGACGTTTTCAACATCTTCTGACACGTTTCGTCTTGAGGCTAGCTTTTCCAATATTGGTAGTCTGAAGCCACGTGCGCGGGTCACTATGGCCGGTGTCACTGTAGGGCGGGTAGAGAGCATTGAACTTGATACCGAGTGGTATGATGCGCGGGTGGTGCTAAGCCTCGATAGCGACCTTAAAGGCCAGCTTTCGCAAGATACTACCGCCGCTATTTTGACGGCTGGGCTGCTCGGTGAGCAGTATATTGGCTTGAGTGTTGGCGGCGCTCCTGACGTACTGGAAGAGGGGGGTGTTATTCGAGATACCCAGTCTGCCTTAGTGCTCGAAGAACTTATCCAGCAATTTGTATCCAATATGGTTACTAACTAGGCACCGTGAGTGCTGTCAGTTGTTATGAGGTGACTTTGATGAAAGAAAATAGCGTAATGTTGGTCCGTCGTTGGCTCTTTTTGTTGTTGCTAGCGGTTTTTCTGCTGCCTTTTGCTGCTCAGGCCCAGTCGCAATCACCAGAAGCGTTGGTTCGTGACAACGTTAATGGCTTCATGGAGCAGATTAAGGGTAGAGAGGATTATTACGCCAATAATCTTGATGAGCTTAAAGCGTTAGTCAACGATAGCCTGAATGATGTGGCGGATTTTCGCTATATTGGCGCTAGCGTGATGGGCAGCTACTTTCGCAATGCAACGCCAGAACAGCGTAGCCGCTTCGCCGATGTCTTTCGTCAAACCCTGATCGACACCTACACGCGTGGTCTCGTAACCTTTGATTATGATGAGTTGAGAGTGTTAACCGACCAGCGCGGTCAGCGCTATGAAGATCAAGCCAGTGTTGATATGGAAGTGGTGGCTACTAATGGTCAGGTTTACCCGGTTAGCTATAGCCTGCGACTTTCAAATGGTGAGTGGAAAGTAGTCAATGTCATTGTTAATGGCATCAATTTAGGACTGACCTTCCGCAATCAGTTTGATCAGTCGATGCGCGAAAATAATCGAGACTACGATGCCGTTATTCGTAGCTGGTCACCCGAAATTGGTGTCGACGAGCTAGAGCAAGGGGGCAACGCGTGACGACGCTGTTATCTATGCCCCATGTTTCGCTGATTGCGCAGCCTTGCGCGTTGGTGGTTCAGGGTGATCTCAATGTCAATGCAGCGGCCGAACTGGCCGCTGCAGGCGTTAAATGGCTTGAAAGTTCTCGGTTAGCTGATGTCGTTCTCGATTTTTCAGGGGTTACGAAGGCGAGTAGTGCGGCGATTAGCGTGCTGTTTGAATGGCTGCGGGCCTGTCACTCGCTAGGCATTGTCGTTACGTCGATTGCCTTGTCTACTCCGCTGGAGCGTTTAACGTCGCTCGCTGAGCTTGATGCGCTAATAGGTTCGCCCAACGCTGAAGCGTGAGTGCTCGTCTGGCATCGCCAAGCGTGCCGCTTTTCTTTATCATGTTTCTTTATTCCTCACTAATTCAACGTCCCTACCTATTTCAATGACCCAAAGGAGTTCCCTGTCCTATGCAACCCCATGAGGTAAAAGCACTGCTTGAGTCCCGCATCGATGGATGTGATTTTCATATTCAGGGTGAAGGCTGCAATTTTCAGGTGATCGCGGTTGGCGAAGCTTTTGAAGGTCTTTCTGCCGTAAAGCGTCAGCAGCTGGTTTATGCGGCGCTAAGTGATGAAATTGCATCCGGCGCTCTGCACGCCATTAGTATTAAAACGTTTACTCCGGCGCAGTGGCAAACTGCACCGGAGAACGCATAGTAGCGGCTTCTCTATGGACAAATTAATCATTACCGGCAATGGGTCGGTAGATGGCGAAGTGTGGGTGAGTGGCGCTAAAAATGCGGCGTTGCCAATTTTGTGTGCCAGCCTTTTGGCAGATGGCCCGGTCATTATTGGTAATTTGCCTCATTTGCAGGACATCACTACGACGCTAGAGTTGCTAGGGCGCATGGGCGTTGAGCCGGTGATGGGAGAGAAACTCAGTATTCAGCTTGACGGCTCTCAGGTAACGCAGTGTCATGCCCCCTACGAGCTAGTCAAGAAGATGCGCGCCTCCATTCTAGTGTTAGGTCCGTTGCTAGCACATTTCGGTAAGGCAGATGTTTCTCTGCCAGGAGGGTGTGCCATTGGTTCGCGTCCTGTGGACTTGCATATCCGTGGTCTTGAGGCGATGGGCGCAGAGATCCGCGTAGAAGCGGGTTACATTCGTGCTCGAGTTGATGGTCGCTTGAAAGGGGCGACTATCTTCTTTGATACAGTGACGGTAACGGGTACTGAAAATCTGCTGATGGCGGCCACGCTCGCAGAGGGCACCACTATTCTTGAAAATGCTGCGCGCGAGCCGGAAATTGTCGATCTCGCCGAGTGTTTGATCAAGATGGGGGCTGATATTCGCGGGCATGGTACTGACACTATCGTGATTGAGGGCGTTGCGACGCTGCACGGCTGCGAGCACGATGTCATGCCAGATCGCATTGAAACGGGTACTTTCCTGGTGGCTGCTGCCATGACAGGCGGCCGCGTGAAAGTGAAGCGCACCCGTGCCGATATTTTAGAAGCAGTGCTTGCGAAGCTTGAAGAAGCGGGCGCTGAGATTACCAGTGGCGATGATTGGATCGCTTTGGATATGCACGGTAAGCGCCCAAAAGCGGTGAATATTCGCACGGCACCTTATCCTGCATTCCCTACCGATATGCAGGCCCAGTTTGTGGCGATGAATGCTGTCGCTGAGGGGAATTCCCGGGTGGTGGAAACCATCTTTGAAAACCGTTTTATGCACGTGCAAGAGCTAAACCGGATGGGGGCGAATATTGCCCTTGAAGGAAATACGGCACTGATTGAAGGCGTAGAAAAGCTTTCGGGTGCGCCGGTAATGGCTACCGACCTTCGTGCGTCAGCATCACTGGTAATCGCGGCAATGATGGCTGAAGGCGAAACGCTTGTAGATCGTATTTATCACATCGATCGTGGTTATGAGTGCATTGAGGAAAAACTACAGCTGCTGGGTGCGCGCATTCGCCGTATTCCTGGCTAAGCCATGTTATTAACCATTGGCCTAAACAATGAGTAAGCAACTTATTTTAGCCCTTTCAAAAGGGCGTATTCTGGAAGAGACGCTGCCGCTGTTGGCGGATGCGGGAATTACCCCAGTAGAAGATTTGGGTAAAAGTCGTAAGCTGTTGTTTGATACTAATTTGCCAGATGTGAAATTAGTAATTATACGGGCAACCGATGTGCCGACCTATGTACAGCTGGGTGCCGCGGATGTGGGTATTGCGGGTAAAGATGTTCTGCTTGAGCATGGTGCTGAAGGGCTATACGAACCCCTAGACCTGGATATCGCTCGTTGCAAGCTGATGACGGCTGGTGTGACAGGTCAGTTGCCTGCTGAAGCGCGTCGTCGTGTAGCTACTAAGTTTGTAAACGTGGCGAGGCGTTACTACGCAGAGCAGGGTATTCAAGCCGAAGTGATCAAGCTCTATGGGGCGATGGAGCTTGCTCCTCTGATGAATTTGGCCGATGAAATTGTTGATATCGTGGATACCGGCAATACGCTACGCGCCAATGGCATGGAGCCTCGTGAACTTATTGCCCACATCAGTACCCGCTTAGTGGTTAATAAAGCAGCTATGACCATGAAGCATGACCGTATCAAGCCACTATTAGCCCGCCTGGAAAGTGCGGTTAAAAAGCGCCAGACTCAGCCTATTGAATGACACGAGGTTTACCATGAGCGATAAGTCCACAGCCACCATTGCCCGTCTCTCGACTGTTGATGGGGCATTCCATCAGCATTTAGACGCGCTGCTGGATTGGGAAGGGGTGTCTGATAAGGCAGTGCAGGCTCGTGTTGAAGAGATATTGGCAGATGTTAAGCGGCGAGGTGACAGCGCGGTGGTTGAGGCGACCAATCGCTTTGATCGCCTATCTGTCGAGAGTATGGAGCAGCTATGCCTATCTCCTGAGCAACTGAAAAAGGCCTTTGACGGCCTGCCTACTGAGCAGCGTAATGCGCTGTCGGCCGCCGCTGAGCGTATTAAGCGTTATCATGAGCGCCAAAAGCCAAGCTCGTGGCAATACGAAGAGGCTGATGGAACAGTGCTTGGCCAAAAGGTCACCCCGCTGGACCGCGCAGGTATTTATGTGCCGGGTGGTAAAGCCGCTTATCCTTCATCGGTGTTAATGAATGCTATCCCTGCCCATGTGGCTGGTGTGCGTGAGATTGTGATGGTTGTGCCGACTCCGGACGGTGTGCTGAATGATCTTGTGCTGGCAGCTGCGCATTTGGCGGGCGTCGACTATGTGTTCACGATTGGCGGCGCCCAGGCAATCGCGGCGCTTGCCTATGGTACGGAAAGCATTCCGCGGGTAGACAAAATCGTAGGGCCTGGAAATATCTACGTAGCGACTGCTAAACGCGCGGTATTTGGTCAAGTTGGTATTGATATGATTGCCGGCCCCTCTGAAATCATGGTGGTGTCTGACGGCCAAACAGACCCGGATTGGTTGGCAATGGACTTATTCTCTCAGGCTGAACACGATGAGGATGCCCAAGCGATTTTTGTTAGTTGGAAGGCTGATCACCTGGATGCCGTTGAGGCTTCAATTGAGCGATTATTGCCGACGCTTGAGCGGGAAGATATTGCCCGTGCTTCACTGCAACGTCGTGGTGCATTGATTCTCTGCCAAGATCAGGCGGAAGCCATTGAGTTGATCAATCGTATCGCACCGGAGCATCTGGAGCTTTCTGTTGAGACGCCTGGCGACTGGCTCGATGACGTGCGTCACGCTGGAGCAATCTTTATGGGGCGGCATACGTCGGAAGCTCTGGGTGATTATTGTGCAGGGCCGAACCATGTGCTGCCCACGTCTGGAACCGCTCGTTTTTCATCGCCGCTGGGGGTTTATGATTTCCAAAAGCGCTCCTCCATTATTCACTGCTCGCCTGACGGTGCGTCTGAGCTTGGTAAAATAGCCTCTGTGCTTGCCCGGGGTGAGTCGCTGACGGCCCATGCGCGTTCGGCGGAGTATCGTATTAAAGATTGAGTCTTGTTTGAAAAAACGCCGCTTGAAAAAGCGCCGTCTAAACAAGCGTCGATAGCCATCAGAGCGACTTACGAGTCGCTCTGATGCTCGCCTGACGTAGCATTAATGGGTACCGGCCGTTCACCGACCTCCAGTGTCATATCCATGCGTTCACCGCTTCGTACGATCGTCAGCGGTAGTTTTGTGCCGGGGGGAATGGAGGCAATCGCGCTCATTGTTACCCGAGCATCTAAAATCACTTGACCGTCAATAGACAGCAAAACATCGCCGGGCTGTAAGCCTGCTTTAGCGGCTGGCCCGTCCTTCACAACGCCAGCCACAATCACGCCTTGAGGGGTTCTTAATCCAAATGATGCGGCCAGCTCGCGGGAGAGGGCTTGTGCTTCTATGCCTAGCCAGCCGCGTATAACGCGACCGCGGGTAACCAGTTCATTCAAGATGCTATGGGCAAGGTTGGCTGGAATCGCAAACCCAATTCCTTGTGATCCTCCCGATCGTGAGAAAATGGCCGTATTAATACCCACTAAAGCGCCGTCAGGGTTGACTAGCGCCCCCCCTGAATTGCCTGGATTTATCGCTGCGTCTGTTTGAATGAAGTCTTCATAAGCATTTAAACCTAAGTGGCTGCGCCCCGTCGCGCTGATAATGCCCATGGTAACGGTTTGTCCAACGCCGAAGGGATTGCCAATAGCGAGTGCTACATCGCCCACCGCCACCTGCTCTGAGTCAGCAAGCTCAATTACCGGCAAGTCATCAAGGGCAATGCGTAAAACTGCAAGGTCGCTTTCTGGATCAGTGCCAATTACCTCAGCCAGTGTTTCCCGGCCATCGCGGAGTGCCACCTGTATTTGATCGGCGCCATTAATGACATGGTGATTGGTTAGCACGTAGCCGTCATGGCTGACGATAACGCCTGAACCAAGGCTCGACAGCATTCGCTGGTGAGTGGTTGCATCGTCGCCGCTGAAGAACTGCTGGAAAAAAGGATCAGACATCAGCGGATGCTGGTCGCGTTCAACAATACGTGATGAATAGATGTTGACGACGGCTGGCGCCGCTTGATTAACGGCATTGGAGTAACTTGCAGGCCCTTGATTGCGGTTGAGCGGTTCTGCTTGGCGAATCTCAGGGGCAGGTCGATTTGCTGCTGACTCTCCGCTAGTGGGTACTAGCGAAGGAGGAGGCTCGACCGTTGCGGGTGGCGTTTGCCGAAAAGGATTAGGCAAATACTCTGGGAAAGCAAGTAGCACCAAGGCGGCGAGCAATAGCCCGGTGATAATTGGCCATATATAGGGCAGCACAGAGCGGTGCATGCGAAATTTCCTCAGCGGGTGATAGTCTAAATGGTCGCGAGGTTCGCGATAACGCGAAGCGATATTTACAATAGTCCCATCGTAACACTTTATTGAGATGTTCCTCACGATAGCTTGTTAATCGGTTAAGGAGTCAGTGTGATCCATCGTGACCAACTAGTAGCTGCATGCGACCATCAATTGCGGTCATCGCAATTCAAAGATTTTACCGTTAACGGCCTTCAAGTAGAGGGGCGTGACACAGTAGCGCGCGTGGTGTCGGGCGTGACGGCATGTCAGGCGTTATTAGAGGAGGCAGTCGCTTGGCGAGCGGACATGGTGTTGGTGCACCATGGTTATTTCTGGAAAAACGAACCGGTGGCCATTACCGGCATGAAACAGAAGCGAATTAAAACGCTCTTGGATAACGAAATGAGCTTGCTGGCTTACCATTTACCATTAGATGCGCATGCCGCGTTTGGCAATAATGCCGAGCTGGCCAAGCGTCTGGGGTGGAAGGTCGAGGGGTGCATTGATGGTGAGCTTGGCGAAGGGCTGTTATGGTCCGGGCGATTGGCTGAGCCGCTAAGCGTTGCAGAGTTGGGTGGTCAATTGGCTGCAGTGCTCCATCGAGAGCCTTTGGTGGTTGAGTCGCCTTTGGTTGGCTCTGTGGAGCGGGTTGCATGGTGCACCGGAGGTGCTCAAGATATGATTACGGCGGCTTACGATGCAGGCGCGCAAGTTTTCGTGTCTGGGGAAATATCAGAGCGCACGACGCACCTGGCTAGAGAGATGGGGATTCATTACATCGCTGCTGGCCACCATGCTACAGAGCGTTTTGGTGTTCAGGCGCTGGGTGAGTGGTTGGCAAGTGAGTATGGTGTGGAGCATCGGTTTATCGATATCGATAATCCCGCTTAGTACTCGCTTGTGCAAAGCATCCGCATCGGTTTGCTATGCGGATGCTTTGACCTTGTTAATTACTAATAACGAGGAGGTTGCGGAGCAGGCTCATCATGCTCTTTCAAGCTGTCTTTTAGGCCAAAGTCTTCAGACAGCGTCCCGCTTTTGCCATCCGCATAATCACGAGGAGTGTTAACGTCGCCTTCCTCCTCTGTGCCAGGCGCGAGTTTGCTTGTGGGAGGCGTTGTGGCTGTTTCCAGTCTCCATTCAGCAGCTTCGCTGTCTATTTGCTGCTCTAATCGATCAGCTTCCTGGCGAATATTAACAATATGCTGCTGAATACCGGAAAGGTGGCTTCCCATGCCTTTCTTAAGCTCGGCTATTTGATGCTCACGCTCAAGCAAAGACTGCTTTAGTGTGGCGTGGTCACGTTGGCTTTTGCTGAACAGGCGATAGCACGCTAAGCCGATAACAAATCCAATAACGACACCGATAATCGCAACAGTGAATGGCGAGCTTGCTTCCACAGTATTCTCCCTAGAGATGATGCACGCCACCAAACGCATGGCGGGGTTTGACAAACAGCTTAACAAACAGCTTAACAAAGCGTGACTATTATAGGCGCGTATCCGTTGGTTGGGTCAATCCGCTCATGCGCTTAGTTATTATGCAGCGTATAATACTGTTTTTTTATTTGGGCAGACTGTGTTCTTACAACGTCACAGTTTCGTTCACGATGTGGGCTGTGGGAGCGAGTTGATGTCATCATTATCTGCACGTCAAGACAGCGAGCAGGCGAGCCGATTAACGCCTTTTGCGCGGTATCAGGAAGACTTAAAGCGTGACGATTTCCAGTATGACCCAGCTCAAGAGCGGGCGGTTAAGCATCTGCAACGCCTTTATGATGAGCTGCTAGCCGCTCCGGCTAGTGCTCCTAAGGCGGTCGTTGCCAACAAAGGATTAAAGGCAAAAGTTGCCGGATTGCTGGGTAAAAAAGCCAGTGCTAGTGAGCCGGTGCTGCCTGACGTTAAGGGACTCTACTTTTGGGGAGGTGTGGGGCGTGGGAAAACGTATCTAGTCGACACTTTCTACGAAGCGCTGCCGTTTCCTGAAAAAATGCGCACCCACTTTCATCGTTTTATGCAGCGCGTTCATAATGAGTTGACGCACTATAAAGGCGAAAAGAACCCGTTGACGCTGATTGCTGGCAAGTTTGCTACCGAAGCGCGCGTTATTTGCTTTGATGAATTTTTTGTCAAAGATATTACCGACGCGATGATCTTGGCAAATTTGCTTGAGGCGCTATTTGAGCGTGGTGTGGTGTTGGTGGCGACATCAAATATAGTGCCGGACGACCTTTACAAGGATGGGCTGCAGCGCGCACGGTTTGTTCCCGCCATTGAGCTAGTGAATCGTCACTGCGAGATCGTCAACGTCGATTCTGGTGTTGACTACCGTTTGCGTGCCCTGGAGCGAGCTGAAATTTTTCATGCGCCGCTTGATGAGGCGGCAGAGCAGGAGCTGAGCAGGAGTTTCAGAGAAATAGCTGGCCATGAGGGCGAGGAGGGGGCGCCTCTTGAGGTTAATCATCGCGTTTTAAAGACACGTCGACTCCACGACGATGTGGCATGGTTTGAATTTGTCGAACTCTGTGATGGGCCGCGTAGCCAGAATGATTATATTGAGCTGGCCAGGGAGTTTCATACGGTTTTGGTGTCTAACGTCACTCAGATGAATGCAAAAACTGACGATCAGGCTCGCCGCTTTATTAATATGGTTGATGAGTTTTACGATCGCGGGGTCAAGCTGTTGATGTCGGCAGAGGCGCCAGTTGAAGCACTGTATCGCGATGGCAAGCTGACCTTTGAATTTCAGCGGACGCTGTCACGCCTGCAGGAAATGCAGTCTAAAGAGTATTTAGCGCTACCTCATAAGCCCTAGTGTCGGGTACGCCGATAAATACGCTGCAAGCAAGAATAATATCAATAAGAGCGATATTAATAAAAAAGAGTGGCGGTACTTAACTTGCGGTGATACTTGCTGTAGAATGCCGCCTCGCTACACGTTGCTGGTTTTTTCTGGCAACCAAAAAAAATAGGGATGGTGCTTCATTGCTTATATAGCGGTGTGAGCTACCCAACACACTTAATCTGGTGATTTTATCCATGAAGACGTTCAGTGCTAAGCCGCAGTCCGTCCAGCGCGACTGGTACGTAGTCGACGCTACGGACAAAACGCTCGGTCGTCTGGCAACCGAGATTGCTCGCCGCCTGCGTGGCAAGCATAAACCCGAATTTACTCCTCACGTTGATACTGGCGATTACATCGTTGTTATCAACGCTGAAAAAGTCCATGTAACCGGCAATAAGGCGAAGGCTAAAACCTACTATCGCCACACGGGTTACCCGGGCGGTCTGCGCTCTATGACATTCGACAAAATGCTTGATCATGCCCCTGAGCGCATTATTGAGTCTGCCGTTAAAGGCATGTTGCCGAAAGGTCCTTTGGGTCGCGCCATGTACTCAAAATTGAAAGTGTACGCCGGTGCCGAGCATCCGCATGCTGCCCAACAGCCGCTTGAACTGAACATCTGAGGAAATCTTCGCCATGACACAGCAGTATTACGGTACCGGGCGCCGCAAGACTTCCACCGCTCGCGTGTTTATGAAGCCGGGCTCTGGCAAAATTACTGTCAATGATAAAGATCTTGACCTGTATTTTGGTCGAGTGACTGGTCGTATGGTTGTTCGTCAGCCGCTTGAGTTGACTGAAACACTGAACCAGTTTGACGTGTTCGTCACTGTTGCTGGCGGTGGTGGTTCCTCTCAAGCAGGCGCCATTCGTCACGGCATCACTCGCGCCCTGATGAACTATAATGAAGATCTGCGTCCAGCATTGCGCGCTGCCGGTTATGTAACCCGCGATGCCCGTCAGGTTGAGCGTAAGAAAGTCGGTCTGCGTAAAGCACGTCGTCGTCCGCAGTTCTCTAAGCGTTAATTTTACGCTATGCGGCAAAAGCGCCCGGGTCAAAGACCTGGGCGCTTTTTATTGGAATATCAAAAAATTATAACGCTTATACCACCATGGTCACGGGCGGTTGTTCTTGTGCAGAGCGCTTTGTTTTTTTAACATAGAGCGTATTTGATATTCGTCGTCGCAAGACGCCTTTGCGGCGGAACGGGTAAGCTGATGGGAGAAACCAGAAATGGCAGATAACGGCGTAAACAAAGGTCGGCGCCGTTTCCTTGTAGGCGCCACCTCCGTTGTGGGGGCGGTGGGCGCTGTCGGGGTTGCGGTCCCCTTTGTGGCTTCTTGGCAGCCTAGTGCCAAGGCAAGAGCGGCAGGCGCGCCTGTTCAAGCTGATATATCGAAGCTTGGGCCTGGGCAGCGTATGACCGTCGAATGGCGTGGTCGGCCGATTTGGATTATTAACCGTACGCCGGAAATGATCGAGCGAACGGAAGCGTTAGGTGCCGACAGCTTAGCGGATCCTAATTCAGAGGTGCCGCAGCAGCCAGCATATATCCAAGGTGGTCTGCGCTCTATTAAGCCAGAAATAGGCGTGTTGATTGGTATTTGCACGCATTTGGGCTGTTCACCCTTGTTCCGACCTGAGCCGAATGCCGAAGGGGTTGGGGTGGAGAACTGGCCGGGTGGTTTCTTCTGCCCATGCCATGGCTCTCGCTTTGACTTGGCTGGTCGCGTATTTAATAACGTACCTGCGCCGACTAATCTTGAGGTTCCACCCTACCGCTTTGAAAATGATGACATTATTGTCGTCGGCGAAGATGAGGAGGCTGCCTGATGGGTAATCCGAATAAAGCCAAGGCGGAAAAGGGCCTCATGCGTTGGGTAGATGATCGCTTCCCCGCTACTCAGATGTGGCAGGAGCATCTTTCCAAATACTACGCGCCTAAAAATTTCAACTTTTGGTATTTCTTTGGCTCATTAGCGCTGCTGGCGCTGGTTAACCAAATCTTGACCGGGGTTTGGTTAACCATGAGCTTTAACCCCTCTGCTGAAGGTGCATTCGATTCTGTCGAATACATTATGCGTGATGTGGAGTGGGGGTGGCTGATTCGCTATATGCACACCACCGGCGCTTCTGCCTTCTTCCTTGTCGTCTATCTACATATGTTCCGTGGCCTCTTGTATGGTTCCTACAAAGCGCCTCGTGAATTGGTGTGGGTGTTTGGTATGACGATTTATCTGGTATTGATGGCCGAAGCCTTCATGGGCTATTTGTTGCCATGGGGCCAGATGTCTTACTGGGGTGCTCAGGTTATTATTTCGTTGTTCTCAGCGATTCCTGGCATTGGTCCTGACCTGGCGCAGTGGGTGCGTGGTGACTTCCTGATCTCAGGCATTACCCTTAACCGTTTCTTTGCACTGCATGTGGTGGCTCTGCCAATCGTTATTTTAGCGCTCGTCGTGTTGCATATTATTGCGCTACACGAAGTGGGTTCAAATAACCCTGACGGCATTGATATTAAGCAGAAGAAGGATGAAGCGGGCGTACCGTTGGATGGAATTCCTTTCCACCCTTACTACACGGTAAAAGACCTGGTAGGTATTGCGGTCTTCCTGTTTGTTTTCTGCGTAGTGGTGTTCTACTTCCCAGAGGGCGGCGGCTACTTTATTGAGAAGCCAAACTTTGATCAAGCGAACCCGCTAAAAACGCCTGATCACATCGCACCTGTTTGGTATATGACGCCTTTCTATGCCATTCTTCGCGCTATCACTTTCTCCGTGTTCGGCTTAGACGCTAAGTTCCTCGGTGTTATCTTTATGGGCGCTGCGATTGCGATATTGTTTGTTCTGCCCTGGCTGGATCGTAGTCCGGTGCGCTCAATGCGCTACAAAGGCTGGATGTCGAAAACTATGCTGCTGCTGTTTTCTATCAGCTTCGTTGTTCTCGGTGTGTTAGGTGTATTGCCATCAACCGAAGGTCGAACCATTCTGGCGCAGGTATGTACCGTCATTTATTTCGCCTTCTTCATCTTGATGCCGCTTTACACCAAGCTGGAGAAAACTAAACCCGTTCCGGAAAGGGTGACTGGCTAATGAAAAAGTATCTACTTGGACTCCTTTTCGCGTTAGTGCCAGTAACTGCGATGGCTGCCGGTGGTGCGAGTGTGCCTCACTCGATGGACCCTGATCTGCATGATCAAGCCTCGCTGCAAAATGGCATGAAGCTCTATGTTAACTACTGCATGGGCTGTCACTCGCTTCAGTATCAACGCTTTGCTCGTGCGGCTGAAGATCTGGGGATGCCCCAGGATTTGGTTGAAGAAAATCTGATTTTCTCATCTGATTTGGGGTTCAATGATCAGATGCACATTGCAATGAATAGTGGTGATGCTGAGTCTTGGTTCGGTGCGCCGCCGCCAGATCTATCGCTTAAAGCGCGTGTGCGTGGAGCGGACTGGATCTACTCTTATCTGCTTGGTTTCTACAAAGATCCGAGCCGCCCCACTGGTGTTAACAACACGGTATTCGATTTAGTTGCGATGCCTAACGTGTTGGAGCCACTGCAGGGTGTACAAGAGCTGGTGTGTGCGGAAACGGATCATCCGGTGGCGGGGCAGTCACCCGATCCTTTGTCGGGTAAGTACCAGTCTTGTGATGTGCTGCAAGTAACCCAGCCAGGTTCCATGGAGCCTGCTGAGTTTGAGGAAGCAGTGTATGATCTTACTAACTTCCTAGCTTATGTGGGCGAGCCCTCCAAGCTTCAAGCTCAGGCACTAGCACCTAAAGTGCTGATCTTCATTTTCATTTTTGGTGTGATTGCCTACTTGCTTAAGCGTGAGTATTGGCGAGATGTTCACTAATTATTGAGTGATGAGCGGCATGTCGGGCGCACGGCGGAAGCCGTGCGCCCTTTGTTTATCTAGTCAGTCGTAATGCAAAGCGGGTTACCATCCCATAAGCTAGCGCTGGCGTGTTATTATCAAAGATTGTTTTGATGCGAGGATGCTTTCATGGGTGTTGTGGCCAAGCGGTCGTCGATGATCTTTTACTCTGGTAATGATGATCATTTTAGTCATCGTGTACGCATTGTTCTGGCTGAAAAGGGGGTGGCGGTTGATATCGTTGATGTCAGCGACGAGCGTCCGCCTGAAGAGTTAGCAGACCTCAACCCGTACAACAGCGTGCCTACGCTGCTAGATCGTGACTTAGTGCTCTATGAGTCTAAGGTCATGATGGAGTATCTGGATGAGCGTTTCCCTCATCCTCCTTTGCTGCCTGTTTATCCGGTGGCGCGGGCGCAAAGCCGTTTGTGGATGCATCGTATTGAGCGCGAGTGGTGCCCAATGCTGGAGCAAATACGCACTGGTGGTAAAAAGGAAGCGGAAAAGGCGCGTAAAGAGCTGCGCGAAAGTCTCATTGGGATTTCGCCCATCTTTGAAGATATGCCTTACTTTATGAGTGAGGAGTTTACGCTTGTCGACTGCTGTTTAGCGCCGATTTTATGGCGTTTGCCTGAGCTGAATATTGAGTTGCCTGAGAAGCAGGTAAAGCCTCTGTTGGGCTATATGTCGCGGGTATTCGAACGTGAAGCGTTTAAGGCATCTTTAAACGAGCGTGAAAAAGAGATGCGCGCTTGAATTCATGCTGCCTCTTTTCCTTAATTAGGTAAGGGGCATATTTTTCAGGAGGAGGGAGCCTTATGAAATCGAGCCGTCCCTATCTCGCCCGAGCTCTCTATGAGTGGTTGCTGGATAATGAGTTGACGCCTTATGTGGTAGTAGATGCTACTCAGCCAGGCGTAGAGGTGCCGCGTCAGTTTGTTCAGAATGGACAAATTGTGTTGAATGTAGCGCCAACTGCTGTGCGTGACCTGTTTATGGAAAATCAGGCCATGGGGTTTAATGCTCGCTTTGGTGGCCAGCCTATGCAGGTAATGATTCCTACACCTGCGCTTATCGCAATTTACGCTCGCGAAAATGGTGCTGGTATGGTGTTTGGTCATGAGCCAGAGTTGGATGCAGCAGAATTTGATGATGCGGAATTGGGTGGCGATTTTTCAGACTCTTGCGATGAGTCGTCGAAGCCTGAGTTAACGGTTACAGAGCCTGTGTCTGAAAAAGAGGGTGATGTTTCTGCTTTGCCGTCTAAAAAGGCTAAGAAAAAGCCAACGTTACGTGTGGTTAAATAGCTCGGTGGCTTAGCTAAGATATTAGCCTGTGCTTCTTAGCGACGATTTTGCTGAGCAAGCTGGTGGGTGAATAAAAAAACCTCGTCTCGGTGAAAAGCTGAGACGAGGTTTTTTCTGCCGATGTATTAATCAGTCGATATAGTCAAAGACTTTGACGATTCGCTGAATACCGCCAACCGCTGATACCGCATTGGCAATTCGGTTGCCTTCATCGCGAGTCACCATGCCCATCAGATAAACCGTCGCGTTTTCTGTGGTGACTTTTAGTTTTGATGAGTCGATACGGTCATTGGTGGCAAGTTGGCTCATCACATTGGTGGTTATCCAAGTGTCGTTTAGGCGTTGGCTGGCGGGTAGATTTGCAGCAATACTGAGTTCGTTGTGAACTTGGTCTACGCCGCGTAGAGAGCTGGCGACTTCAGCTGCTTTATTGCGCAGTTCCTCGCTTGGTACTTGTCCAATCAGTAGGAGTGAGCCGTTATAGCTCTGTGCCCTTATGCGAGCATCTCTCAGGCGAGCGTCTGCACGCTCCAGTGCACGTGGTGCTTCACGTTCGATGGTTGTATCAATGGCTTCGACATCACTGCTGCGCTGACCATAGTTGGAGGGGTTAGATGCCGCGTTATTCGCGCATCCAGTCAGTAAAATAACGCTAAGTGTCGCAACGGCAATTAGTTTGTATAAAGGATAGCGCAGGACCATGGCGATGACTCCTTGTGAAGTGTAAAGTCAGTAGGTGTTAATCTACCCGTTTGATTGTGTTTTTGCAGTTTGATCTGCTCAGGTTAATGAGTTTTATGCTGACTATTTAGTCGATTCCGCCAAAGAGCTGTTCGTCAATTAAATCACATAAGCAGTGGATGACGAGTAGGTGAACCTCTTGAATGCGTGCAGTAGATGTCGCTGGCACGCGGATCTCGCAGTCATCTTGGCCTAGCAGTGACGCCATATCGCCCCCATCTCTGCCAGTAAGCGCGACTACCGTCATATCGCGGTCATGGGCCGCCTGAATGGCTTGAACGATATTGGCTGAGTTGCCACTGGTGGAAATAGCTAACAAGACATCGCCGGGCTGTCCTAGCGCTCTGATCTGCTTGGAAAACACTTCATTATAAGTGTAGTCGTTAGCGATCGAGGTAAGCGTTGAAGTGTCGGTTGTCAGTGCTAGTGCGGGTAGGCTTGGGCGCTCACGTTCAAAGCGATTCAATAGCTCGGACGAAAAGTGCTGGCTATCGCCTGCGCTGCCGCCATTGCCGCAGGCGAGGACTTTGCCTTCATTAATTAAGCACTGAACCATCATTTGGCTGGCGACTTCGATAAACGGCGGCAGCACTTCGCTGGCATATGTTTTCGTGTCTATGCTGGCGTTAAAGTGATTAAGTATGCGTGATTGAAAGTCCATTAGGGCTTCCTAGGTAAAAGTATCAGTAAGCATCAAAAGCCGCTTTTTCCCACTGAAATTCAAGCGCGGGAGGCGTGCCCGTGATAGCTAGGATATCAAAGCGACACGGACTTAAAACAGCATGTTGGGCGATATAGAGCTTGGCTGCTCGTATTAGACGATGTCGCTTCTGTGCAGTGACGGTCTCTAAGGGATGGCCGTAACGGGTAGTGGTGCGATGTTTTACTTCGATAAAGACCAGGGTGTCCTGGTCTTTCATCACAAGATCAAGCTCGCCACCTTTAACGTGATGATTACTAGTGACAAGCGTTAAGCCATGCTGCTGCAGCCATTGAGCAGCTAATTGCTCAATGGCTGCGCCCCGAGTCCGTGCTGTTTGCGGTGTATTGGGGTTCTGGTGGCTATTGGTCATCGTTCAGAAGGCCGGGAATCAAAATGGGCGAAGGCACGCCATTTTGGAATTTCGCCCACGGTAATTCCCGGTGAATCCTGCCATCGTCTGATAGGTGAAGAGTGCCAGTGCTTCCATTCATGCCGTCAAGGGCTGATAGGTCTGATAAGCGAATGCCAAGTTCGTAAGCATCCACGCCCATTGCCATCAGGCGGAACATTGACGCATCTGACTCGTTGCGAAGCTCGGCATACGTCGAATAGAAGGGCAGCGCTTCTTCCCCACCAACCGCTGCATCAGGGATTTGCCAGGGAATGTCGATAAACATCACATCGTTTAGGTCTTGATCTAGGCGTGTCTGTAGGCGCCCTTCATGGAGGTGAGATGTGGCGTAAACAGGCAGGTTGGGGGCGTAGTAGTAGTCCAAGGTGGGCGGTACTTGGCGTGCATACTCAGGAAGTGCCAGTAAGAATAGTGCATCAATATTGCCTAGGCGGGCGCGATCGCCGCTGACATTTAGGGCTGTTTTGACTGCGTTGGCTACCGCGTTGCTAGGGTTGTAGCGAACAGCATTGGTGATTTCACCGCCTTGGCTTTGCCACTCATTCCAAAAGGCTTCGCCGACGCGCCGTCCCCAGGCGTTGTCGGGCACCATAATAGACATTTGACGATGGCCGTCCTGAAAGGCTCGGCGAGCAGCTTGGCGGGCTTCATCTTCAGCAGATAAACCATACTGAAGGAGTTGCGGTGCCTGATTGCTTGCACTATTACCATAGTTCAGAGCCAGCGTCGGTAGTGGTACACTGTCGCGTTGTTCAAGCTGAGTGACTTGACTTTTGTCAATGGGTCCAATCAAAAGCTGAGCATTCATTTGCTCTGCACGTTGGTAAATCTCACCTAATGAATATTGAGAGGCATTGATGAAGTTGAGTTGTACGTTATCTCCGTGCAGCTCGTGATGGCGGCGCATGGCGGAAGCGATAGCGTTAGCAACGCTGCTTAGTGGGCCGGATTCTGGTAATGCCACAGCTATGCGGCGTATTTCGACACCCGCTAATTCAGGTATGGATACATTGGTGTATTCGGCTTGATCCAAGGCTTGACGTGCCCACTGCTGCCGTTCTGTTAGGGTTTTTTGTTGGTTTGCTCGCATGGGAAGCTCGTCGTCAAGTACCTGGGTCGCACGGAGGACCGCGCGCGGGTTGTCCAGGCCGCGAGCAAGTTCAGAGAAAAGCATTGCCCAGCGCACCCGATCCGATTCTGAAAGCATTGTTTCATCAACCGCATCGGCTGCGTCAAAAGCATTTTCGCGTTGCCCTTGTCTGGCGAGGATATTGGCCGCTTCGAGTCGTGTCTTGGCGGCTTGCTCAGGCGCCTGCTGCTCTGCTTGACTAAGCAATTGGCCGGCATCCTGGTCAGGGACGCGATCAACCACGCTTGGGGATTGCATGGCGCACCCTGTAATCAGAAGCGCCATGAAGGCAGTGGCTAGTAATCCACGTATTGACTGTTTCATGTATCCTTCCTTAGTTTCCATTTGCGCTGCCGTGGCTCAATGAGCAGATAAATTTACCATTGTACAAGCATGGCGCACCGTCAGTGCAGGCTATTAACAAATCGGGAGTCACAATGACACACCAGCATCCGGGTATATTGTACGTGGTTGCAACACCAATTGGGAATTTGGAAGACTTGTCACCACGCGCGGCTCGGGTATTAGCAGAGGTATCACGCATTGCTGCGGAGGATACACGCCACAGTGGCCGCTTGTTAGCGCATTTAGGTATTAATAAGCCGATGCTCTCGCTGCATGAGCATAATGAAGCACGGCGGGTCGATACGCTGGATAGTTACTTGATGGCGGGGGAGAGTATTGCCCTAATTAGCGATGCGGGGACGCCGCTGATATGTGATCCGGGATTCGTGCTGGTAAGAGAGTTACGGTTGCGGGGTAGGCAAGTAGTGCCGCTTCCTGGGCCTTGCGCGTTAGTCAGTGCGCTTTCGGCGGCTGGATTACCGACTGATAAATTTACATTTGGCGGTTTTTTGCCGTCTAAGCCGAGTGCGCGACGGCAAGCGCTTGAAAAATGGCAATCTCGAGAAGAAACGTTGGTTTTTTACGAATCACCTCACCGTATTGAGCACACGCTCGAATCGCTATGTGAACAACTGCCCGAGCGGGCAGTTGTTCTGGCGCGAGAATTGACCAAAACGTATGAGACTTTTTTGCAGGGCTCGCCCGCGTCATTACTTGATCAACTTAGGCAAGACCCTAACCAAGGTCGCGGAGAATTTGTCGTAATGATCGCCGGGGCGCCGCCTGCTGTTCAAAGCGATGAGCAATCAATTGCTGCTGATGAGCTGCTTAAGACAATGCTGGCCGAAGGTGTTGGCGTCAAGCAGGGGGCGGCCGTAGCTGCAAAAATGCTGGGCGGTCGAAAGCAGGAGTGGTACGCAAGATTGCAAGCATTGAAAGGTGGGCATTGAGGCGACGGCAGGGCGCTGGTATGCTTGCCGCCGGAGTTGGCCAGACAGTCGCCGCTAATATGCCAGTAATGGCTGCTTAGGGGAGGAAAGTCCGGGCTCCATAGGGCAGAGTGCCAGGTAACGCCTGGGCGGCGTAAGCCGACGGAAAGTGCAGCAGAGAGTAGACCGCCTAAGCCTTTCGAGGCTGGTAAGGGTGAAAGGGTGCGGTAAGAGCGCACCGCGCGCCTGGCAACAGTGCGTGGCAAGGTAAACCCCACTCGGAGCAAGACCAAATAGGGATCCAATGGCGTGGCCCGCGCTGGATCCGGGTAGGTTGCTTGAGCGCTGCGGTGACGCAGCGCCTAGAGGAATGACTGTCCACGACAGAACCCGGCTTATCGGCCGACTCCCCATTTCCATAAAAAGGTGCGCCGTTCGCACCTTTCTTAACACTGTGCGAGATTAACATGCCTTCTCCTGACGCTAACCAGGTTACTAACCATTTTCGCCACACTAGCGTCTTATTGGAAGGGGCGGTAGATACACTTGTTCATAATTCAGATGGTATTTATTTAGACGGCACGTTTGGACGAGGCGGGCATTCCCGCGTTATTCTTTCGCGCCTGAGCGATCAAGGTCGGTTAATGGCCATGGATCGTGATCCTCAAGCAATAGCAGCCGCTAAAGCTATCGATGATCCTCGATTTGATATAACGCAGCGAGAGTTCGCTCGGTTAGTTGAATATGCGCAAGAGCAAGGGGTTTACGGAAAGCTTTCAGGGGTATTGCTAGATATTGGTGTTTCTTCCCCGCAGTTAGATGATCCGGAGCGTGGCTTTAGCTTTATGCGCAACGGTCCCCTTGATATGCGTATGGATCCTACTCAAGGGGAGAGTGCGGCAGCGTTTCTGGCCCGCGCTAGCGAAGCTGAGATTGCCACTGTGTTCAAAACCTATGGTGAAGAGCGCTACGCAAAGCGCTTGGCGCGTGCCGTTGTTACGCGGCGCGTGGAAAAGCCTTTTACGCACACTGTTGATTTGGCCGAAGTATTAAAGGCTGCCCATCCTGCTTGGGAAAAAGGGCGTCACCCAGCGACCAAAGCGTTTCAGGGGTTGCGTATTTATTTGAATGGTGAGCTCGATCAACTGGATGCAGCGCTTGAGGGGGCCTTGGAAGTGCTAGCTCCAGGTGGGCATCTAGTGGTGATTAGCTTCCACTCACTTGAAGATCGTCGTGTGAAACGCTTCATTCGCCACCATGTGCGGGGTGATACGCACTTGCCAAGGGGCGTGCCGATTCGCGATGATCAGCTAAACCGCCGTCTTGAAGCTTTGGGTAAAGGAGTGCGCCCAAGTGACGAAGAGGTAGACGCTAACCCCCGGGCGCGCAGTGCCGTCATGCGAGCCGCCCGTAAACGAGTGTGATCATGAGCATGGATCGGATAGAGCGTTGGGCGTCAACGCTGCGCACCGAATGGCCCTTCAAGCTACGCTTTCGAGCTTGGCCGGCTATCCTTGTTGCGCTGTTTTTGGCGTGTGTCGCTACTGGCGGTTTAGTGATTGCCACCACGCATATGACGCGAGTGCAGTATGCGCAGCTACAGCAGTTAGAGCAGGAAAAAAATCAGCTGCAAACCGAGTGGGGGCAGCTGTTATTGGAAGAGGGAGCGTGGTCTACTCCGGCCCGTGTGGAGCAAATTGCTACGGAACGGCTTGAAATGCGCATTCCCGATGTGAATGATGTCGAGGTGATTCGACCATGAAGCGTGAAAGTCGGGGAGGGATATCCCGTCAAATGCCTATTGCGCCGCCATTAGCTGGCGGACGCTTTTTGTTTATTCTCATTGTTGTAATGTTGGCGTCGGTTATTCTAGTCGGCAGGATTACGCTGCTTCAGGTAATTGATCGCCCGTTTTTGCAGAGCCAAGGCGATGCCCGGACGCTTCGCCATGAGGCAATACCCGCACACCGCGGTATGATCACTGATCGTAATGGTGAACCTCTGGCTATTTCTACGCCTGTTGTGACGCTTTGGGCAAACCCCCAAGAGCTACCTACCGATGCTATTCAGCGTGTAATGCTGGCCCAAGCTTTGGGCATGTCGCTCGATGACTTTGAATCGCGTGTTTCTCGCTATAGCAGTCGAGAGTTTATGTATCTTCGCCGTCAAATGACGCCAGATGCGGCCCAACGCATACTGGACTTACGTACGCCGGGGGTTTATCAGCAACGTGAATACAAACGTTATTATCCCGCTGGCGAAGTGGCGGCGCAGTTGCTGGGTGTTACCAATGTGGATGATGTGGGCCAAGAGGGGCTTGAACTCTCTTATCAACCCTATTTGGCGGGGCACCCTGGGCAGCGCCGAGTCATAAAAGATCGACGAGGTCGGCTAGTCCGTGAGCTGGGTGTTATTCGTGAAGCGCAACCGGGTGGTGAGTTAACGCTGTCAATTGATCAGCGCATTCAATATATGGCCTACCGTGAGTTGCGTGCTGCTGTCGCCGAGCATGAGGCGGACGGTGGGGTGTTGGTAATGCTCGATGCGCGCACAGGGGAAGTGTTAGCAATGGCTAACTTACCATCTTACAACCCAAATAATCGCGCTGGTTTGGACCCGCGAGGTTTACGCAACCAGGCGCTGGTTGATGTATTTGAACCTGGGTCTGTTATGAAGCCTTTGGCAATGGCTGCGATACTGGAAAGTGGTGTTGTAGATCGCGATGCTGTCGTTGATACCTCGCCCGGCTGGATGCGCCTGGATCAGTTTACTATCCGTGACTTCCGTAATTACGGCGATTTAGATTTGGCGGGGATTCTACAAAAGTCTTCAAACGTTGGTATGTCTCGTTTAGCGCTGCAGCTAAGCGATACGGCAATTTGGGAAAAATACAATCAGCTAGGCCTTGGGCAAGCACCAGGTACTGGCTTTCCTGGTGAGGCGGCAGGTAGCTTGCCGGCACCGGTTCGCTGGTCTCGAAGTGAGCGAGCGACGCTCTCCTATGGCTACGGTCTCTCTGTTTCGGCCGTTCAATTGGCCAGTGCTTTCACAGCGCTAGCCAATGAAGGCGTACGCTTGCCGCCCTCGCTGTTGAGGCTTTCTGAGCCTCCTCAAGGAATTCCTGCTATATCGCCCACAGTGGCTAATGATTTGCTGAATATTTTGGAAACGTCGGTCGCCGCCTATACCGGTGGGCGCCGAGCGCAGGTTGAAGGCTATCGTGTGGGGGGAAAAACAGGCACGGTGCGTAAAATAGGGCAGCAAGGCTATACCACTGATGCTTACCGCAGTGTTTTTGCGGGGATTGCACCTATTTCCGATCCGCGTATTGTTACCGTCGTTATGATTGACCACCCCCGCGCTGGTCAATTTTATGGTGGCGCAGTGGCTGCTCCGGTGTTTTCTAGCGTGACAGGTAATGCCCTACGTTTGCTGGACGTGCCGCCCGATCATGAGGTCGAGTAGCATAAGGAGATTGCATGAGGTTGTCCCCAGAGAGTTTATGGGTAGCACTAAAGCAGGTTTGGCCTAACGCAGTGTTACCTGAGGAGCTGCCTAAATTGCCAGAGCAGCTTCGCTTAGTGACGGACACGCGCAAGTTAGCGGTAGGCGATGTATTTGTGGCTGTCCCTGGCAGTCAGCGTGATGGTTGTGAGTTTGTTGACCAAGCATTGGCAGCAGGTGCATCACTCGTTTTGGCACACACTAAAGAGGGTGGGGTTTCACTGGACGGGGAGATACTTTATTTACCTCATCTGTCTATGCGGCTCGGCGAGCTAGGCCGCACGCTGTTTGCTGTTCCGAGCGATCTTCAGGTGATTGGAGTGACCGGCACCAATGGGAAAAGCTCTGTTACCCATTACATAGCAGCGTTAAGTGAACTACTTGGCAAGCCTGCTGGAGTGATCGGCACATTAGGTGTTGGTCGCCTTGGCCAATTGGTCGATACAGGCCTAACTACGCCTGGTTCATTGGCAATGCAAGAAACCTTAGCTGATTTAGCGCATCAAGGCGTCAAGCGTGTGGCGCTTGAAGTTTCTTCACATGCCCTTGAGCAACGCCGTTTAGACGCAGTGAACGTCTCCGCAGGAGTATTCACCAACCTGACGCGAGATCACCTTGATTACCATGGCAGTATGGCGGCTTATGCCGCTGCAAAAGCAAAGTTGTTCCGGCGTTCTGAGCTTGTGCTTGCGGTCGTCAATGCAAATGATCCTCTTGCGCGACTAATGTTGGCAGGCTGTGATAGCCGTGTGCGTGTTTTGGCAGTAGGCGACGATGAAGCAGTGACGCTGCGCGTGATTGGTTGGCATCCCCATGAGCATGGTCAACAGGCTCTTGTTGCTACACCGGAAGGTGAGAAAACGCTTAATCTCGGCTTAATGGGGCGGTTTAATCTAGACAATGTGCTGTTAGCCATTAGTGTGCTTTATGGGTTGGGCGAATCTTTAGAGCAGTTGTTTGAGCTGGCAGCTGAGTTGGGCCCAGTGCCTGGGCGAATGGCGTTATACCGCGAGGTTAATGCGCCCAGCGTTGTTATCGACTATGCCCACACGCCGGATGCATTAGCAAATGCTCTCGAAGCGCTGAAAGAGCATTTGGGAAGTGCTGGAAAGCTATGGTGCCTGTTCGGTTGTGGCGGAGAGCGTGATACGGGAAAGCGAGCAGAAATGGCTGCTGTGGCGGAGCGGCGAGCGGACCATGTGATCGTTACTGACGATAATCCGCGCACGGAGTCTGCCGAGCAAATTCGTCAACAAATTATTTCGGGTTTTTCTGCTGCGGCTGCCTTTACTGAAATAGGTGATCGTAGTCAGGCGATTTGTCATGCGGTTCAGCATGCTGGCAGCCAGGACGTTATCTTAGTGGCTGGGAAAGGTCATGAGGCTTATCAGCACATCGGTAACGTACGCCATGACTACCAAGATAGCGAACAAGTGATAAAAGCCTTCAAACTTAGGGCTGCCATGTGATGAACTGGTCGTTAGCTAGCATTGCCTCAGCGTTAAAGCTTCCTGTCCCGCAGGCTTTATGTCAGTTGTCGGTGACGGCGGTCATTACCGATACGCGCCATATTGTGCCTGGGTGTCTATTTGTGGCCTTGAAGGGGCCGCGTTTTGATGGTCATGATTTTATTGAGCAGGCACTAGATAAAGGCGCTGCAGCTGCTCTGGTTGAGCACCCGGTTGATAGTTTGCTTCCTCAACTGGTATGCGCTGACACGCGTTTAAGCCTCGGCCTGCTGGCGCGAGCATGGCGTCAGCGCTGCACATTGCCACTGGTGGCTGTCACAGGTAACAGCGGTAAAACAACCGTTAAAGAGATGACGGCTGCGCTGCTCTCTCCTCTGGGCGGTGTGCTTGCTACCGAGGGAAACTTAAACAATGATATTGGTGCGCCGCTGACGTTACTGCGTTTAGCAACGCACCACCAAGCAGGCGTGATTGAGCTCGGGGCTAATCATTTGGGCGAAATTGCTTGGACCAGCCAGCTGACCTCCCCGAATGTTGCCATCATTACCAATGTAACAGGCGCACATGTTGGAGAGTTTGGCGGCATGGGGCAAATTGCCCAAGCCAAAAGCGAAATATTAGCCGGGTTAGTTGAAGATGGTATTGCGGTGATAAATCGCGATGACGGCTACTTTGAATTTTGGTCAGCCTGTGCGGGAAATAAGCAAGTTGTAAGCTACGGCTTACATAGCGATGCGGATGTTCACGCGTCCGCACTGTCATGCGACTCTTTGGGGCGGTATGCTTTTACGCTTAGTGAGCGAGGCCGGGTGCTGGGTGATGTGCAGCTGCCCTTGATTGGTAAGCATAATGTGAGTAATGCTTTGGCGGCTGCTGCGGCGGCTCTTGCGTTAGGCGTTACCCCGCAGCAAGTAGTGGCAGGGCTGTGCGAGTTATCCTCGTTATCTGGTCGGTTAAGCATCGTGCCCGGCGTGCGCAATACAACGCTGTTAGACGACACGTACAACGCAAACCCCGGTGCTGTGAAAGCGGCATTGGATGCGTTAGCGAACTTTCCTGCTCCTCGTTGGTGTGCGCTTGGCGCAATGGGGGAGTTAGGCAGCGAGTCTCATGCCCTGCATGCTGATATCGGTCATTACGCTGCGTCACTGGGTATCGACACATTGCTGACTTATGGTGATGCCGCCCGTTCAGCAAGTGAAGCCTTCGGTCGCGGGCAACATTTTGACGACCACGAGACGCTAGTGCGTCATGTTATTAATACTCTGCCGCCTAACACCACGCTACTGGTGAAAGGGTCGCGTAGTGCAGGCATGGAAAATGTCATTACTGCGCTACGTGCGGATGAAACAAGGTAAGCGCCGTTTATGTTACTTCACCTGGCGAATTTTCTAGCCCAATATCAGTCTGCTTTCCAAGTTTTTAACTATTTAACCTTACGTGTCATTCTCGCCGCGCTAACCGCCCTTATGCTATGCCTTTGGCTGGGGCCCTGGGTTATACGCCGGTTAGTGGAAGGTCAGATTGGCCAAGCGGTTCGTGATGATGGCCCTCAATCTCATTTGTCTAAGGCGGGTACGCCCACAATGGGTGGGGCAATGATATTGTTGGCTATTGCTATCAGTACGCTGGTCTGGGGCGATTTAACCAATCATTACGTTTGGGTGGTGCTACTGGTCACATTAGGCTTTGGCGCTATTGGGTGGGTCGACGATTATCGCAAAGTTGTCGAAAAGAATCCGCGTGGATTGCCCGCTCGTTGGAAGTATTTCTGGCAGTCGGTGGTGGGGATTGGCGCTGCTTTGGTGCTCTATATCACGGCTGCTACACCGGCTGAAACTAGCTTATTGATCCCGATGTTTAAAGATGTCGCTTTACCGCTTGGCGTGTTCTACATCGTGTTGACCTATTTTGTGATCGTTGGCAGCTCTAATGCAGTCAATCTTACAGATGGTCTTGATGGTTTGGCGATCATGCCCACCGTGTTAGTGGCAATGGGGTTGTCCGTATTTGCCTATGCCAGTGGGAATGCTGTGTTTGCCAACTATCTGCATATTCCTTTCATTCATGGTACCGGCGAGCTGGCTGTTTTCTGTGCCACTATTGCAGGGGCTGGCCTGGGCTTCTTGTGGTTCAATACTTATCCCGCTCAAGTGTTTATGGGCGATGTGGGTGCGCTGGCGCTAGGGGCCGCGCTAGGCGTTGTGGCCGTTATTGTGCGTCAAGAAATTGTGCTGTTTATTATGGGCGGTATCTTTGTGCTTGAAACGGTCTCGGTGATTCTTCAGGTTGGCTCTTATAAGCTTACCGGTCGGCGTATTTTCCGTATGGCACCTTTGCATCACCATTATGAGCTGAAAGGTTGGCCAGAGCCGCGGGTCATTGTGCGTTTCTGGATTATTACCGTCGTGCTGGTGCTGTTAGGGTTGGCTACGCTTAAAGTTCGATGATTAGCAAAGTAGTAATAGCGGCAGTGTTGCCACTATTAGCGTGATGCACAAAGGAGCCGGTCATCGTGCGAGTCGCAAATGGAGTCACCGTTGTTGTTGGCCTGGGAATCTCCGGGCGAGCTATTTGTCGACATTTGGCGCGCCAAGGCGTGCCATTTATGGTGGCAGATACGCGAGCCGAGCCTCCGGGGTTAGACGCTTTTCAGAATGAGAATCCCGGTGTTGAGGTTTATTGTGGCCCGTTAACAGCGCTGGATTTTACAGATGCCTACGAAGTGGTTGTCAGTCCTGGTGTCGATCCTCATTCGCCAGGACTCGCTGGCTTACTAGAGCGTTATAATCCAGCAACGGGGGAGCCCGTGCTGATAGGCGAAATTGCTTTGTTTGTCCGCGCGGTGAATGCACCGATTGCTGCTATTACTGGTTCTAATGCCAAGTCAACTGTTACGACATTGCTCGGCGAGATGGCTAGAGCAGCTGGTGTTAAAGCTGCGGTGGGTGGCAATTTGGGTACGGCTGCATTGGATTTATTAGTTGAATGCCCAGATGCCGAGCTTTACATCCTTGAGCTCTCTAGTTTTCAGCTGGAAACAACGCCTCATTTGGGTGCTAAAGCGGCTGCTTTTTTAAACCTCTGTGAAGATCATTTAGATCGTCATGGAGATATGGTGGGTTACCGCCGCGCTAAGCAGCGTATTTTTCGCGGTGCGCAATCAGTCATTGTCAACGCGGACGATGCGCTCACTTGGCCAGAGTCGCCTATTGGTCATGTAGAGCGTTTCACGGCTTTCGCCCCCGCAGGTAATGACTGGGGGGTGGTTGAAAAAGCCGGCAGGTTAACGCTAGTCCATGGTGATGAAGCTTGGCTTAATGCAGACGACTTAACGATGGCAGGGCGACATAACTATGCCAATGCACTAGCAGCATTGGCCATGGGTAAGGCGTTAGGCTTCGCAAAAGCGCCAATGTGTCAGGCGTTAGCTGCTTTTAAGGGGTTGCCTCATCGTAGTGAAGTAATCGCTCGAATTAATGGCGTTATGTGGGTGAATGATTCAAAAGGTACTAACGTTGGCGCTACGCTGGCCGCGATTCAAGGCATTAGCGCGTCTCTGACAGGGAAAATAATCTTATTGGCCGGTGGTGTCGGCAAAGGTGCTGACTTTACCCCTCTGGCGATGCCTCTGGCAGAGAGCGCTAAAACTGCGGTGCTATTTGGTGCTGACGCACACCGTCTTGAGGCCGCTATCTCATCTGCTGTTCCAGTGCACCTAGTCAGCGATTTAACCCAAGCTATGGACGTGGCCTGGGGATTAGCTGAGCCCGGCGACTGTGTATTGCTGTCACCCGCCTGTGCAAGCCTAGACCAGTTTGCCAATTACCAAGCGAGAGGCGATGCCTTTCGGGCTTGGGTTGAGCAAAAGCATAAACAGCATAATCACTCAGGAGAGAGGTTATGAGTCGAGTACAGCGTATCCGTGATGCTTTGACTACGCGACATTTACCCTCCGATGTGTGGTTGATCGTCGCCGCCGTAGCGTTAGCCGGATTAGGCTGGGTGATGGTAAGTTCCGCCTCGGTAGGTCTGCTTGAAAATACCTATCACTACTCCCGGCAGCATGGCATTTTTCTAATCCTGGCTATATTGGCTTGTTTTTTTATGCTGTGTGTTCCTTTGGAAGCATGGCGGCAAAACGCAGCGCTCATTTTGCTAGTGAGCATCATCATGCTGGTGCTAGTGCTAGTGGTTGGCCAGGAAGTTAACGGCAGTAAACGCTGGATTTCACTGCCTGGCCCCTTACCTAGCCTGCAAGTTTCGGAGCTTGGAAAAATCGGTTTGATTTTTTACATGGCAGCCTTCATGTCCCGTTTTACCTATGACCTGCGCCAACGGGCATTCAGTATGTGGCGACCTTTAGCGGTGCTTGCCGTTCCGGCGGGGTTGCTTTTTCTTGCTCCTGATTTTGGCGGCATGGTGGTATATACCGTGTGCGTTATTGGTATGTTAATGATGAGCGGCGCCTCACTTACCTTGCTATTTGGTAGTGGTGGCGTATTGGCTGTTGGTGCCGTCATGATGGTCGTTATGGAACCCTACCGATTAGCGCGGTGGACGAGCTTCTTGGACCCCTGGGCTGATCAGTTTGCCACTGGCTACCAGCTTACTCAGGCGCTGATTGCTTTCGGTCGTGGGCATGTGACCGGTACTGGTTTAGGTAATAGTGTTCAAAAGCTTCACTACCTGCCTGAAGCTCACACCGACTTTATTTTTGCTGTCATCGCAGAAGAACTTGGCATGATTGGGGCCATTCTTGTGGTACTGCTATTTACGTTACTCATTACCAGAGCGATGTTGATTGGCCGTCGTGCCGAGCTGGCAGGCCATTTATTTGGTGCCTATGTCGGCTATGGTATTGGCTTCGTTATCGCTGCTCAGGCATTTATCAATATGGCAGTAAGCTCGGGGCTATTGCCAACGAAAGGACTAACATTGCCGCTGATTAGCTATGGCGGTTCAAGTTTATTGGTAACCGGCATGATGATTGGCTTGTTGCTGCGCGTAGATGCAGAGACGCGTCACCGTCCGCGTCGCCTGTCGACAGCCAACAAGTCACGCCATGAACCTCGGTTATCGTAACTACTCAAGGAGTTGTTTGTGACGACGAACACACGTCGACGCATTTTGATTATGGCAGGAGGTACCGGAGGTCATGTTATTCCGGCGCTTTCATTAGCACGTTCACTCAAAGCCCACAATGTCGACGTTGAATGGCTGGGAAGCCCAAGAGGGATCGAAAATCGCCTAGTACCAGAAGCAGGTATTACGCTTCATACCATCGATATAAGCGGTCTGCGTGGCAAAGGAGTCGCTGGGTGGCTTAGAGCGCCGCTGAACCTTTCCCAAGCCGTACTGCAGGCGCGAAAGGTGATTCGTCGCTTCAATCCTGATGTGGTGGTTGGGTTAGGTGGATTTGCCAGTGGCCCCGGTGGGTTGGCAGCGTGGCTTTCCAGGGTGCCATTGGTGATACATGAGCAAAATGCTATTGCTGGGCTGACCAATAAGGTGCTCTCAAAATTAGCGACCCGCACATATGCGGCGTTTGCCGAGGCTTTTGGTGACAAGGCGGAAGTGATTGGCAATCCGGTGCGAGAAGATATTGCTGCACTGGGTGAGCATCCAAGAAGTGCGTCTGAACTGACCGTTCGCCCGCTGCGCTTATTAGTTGTTGGTGGTTCGCTAGGCGCGGTCGCATTGAATGAGCGTTTACCGCTCGGACTGGCGGGTTTGCCGCCAGAACGACGCCCTGATGTTCGCCATCAAGCGGGCAAAGACCGAGATGTGGCGACGGCAAGCGCCTATGTTGAACATGGCATTGTGGCAGATGTTACGCCTTTTATTGATGATATGGCGGCTGCGTATGAGTGGGCAGATTTAGTCGTTTGCCGCGCCGGAGCGCTAACCGTGGCAGAGCTTGCCGCCGCGGCAAAGCCTGCCTTGTTAGTGCCGTTTCCATTTGCTGTTGATGATCATCAGCGGGTCAATGCTGACGTTTTGGTAAAGGCCGGGGCGGCGCTTTGTGTTACCCAGTCTGAGCTTACCCCCGAGCGATTAACACACTATTTAGATGAGCTATTAGTCCCGAGCGTTTTGTCAGATATGGCTTCTAAAGCCCGTCAGACGGCCTACTTAGAAGCGACTGAGCGCCTTACAAAGGGATGTTTAGCGCTGGTTAAACAAGGAGAGACTGCGTGACCGACTCTATTAATAATGCGTTGCACTCAGGTGTCCGCCCAAGCGGCTCTGGTATGCGCCGCATTAAGCGTTTGCACTTTGTTGGTATCGGTGGCGCAGGTATGTGTGGAATCGCTGAAGTACTCGCGAATCAGGGTTACAGCGTGAGTGGTAGCGATATGAAGGCATCGAATGTTGTTGAGCGCCTTCGCCAGTGTGGTGTTAGCGTTGCTATCGGCCATGCTGAAGAGAACGTGGTAGGCGCTGATGTCGTGGTTGTCTCCAGTGCCATTGATGAAACAAATCCTGAAATTCGCTGGGCTCATGAGCATCGTGTGCCCGTGGTTAGGCGTGCCGAAATGCTAGCCGAACTGATGCGCTTTCGCCATGGCATTGCGGTCGCAGGAACCCATGGCAAGACGACCACAACCAGTTTGACGGCAACGCTACTGGCGGAAGGCGGGTTAGACCCCACCTTTGTGATTGGTGGGAAACTCACCAGCGCTGGCGCTAACGCTCGGTTGGGTGAGGGGGATTATTTAGTCGCTGAGGCTGATGAGTCGGATGCGTCGTTTCTTCATCTTCAGCCAATGGTCTCAATTGTAACGAACATCGATGCAGACCATATGGCGACTTATGGTGGAGACTTTGAGCGCTTAAAAAGCACGTTCATCGAGTTTCTGCATAATTTGCCGTTTTACGGGTTGGCAGTGCTGTGTATTGACGATGCTAACATTCGGTCGCTACGTGATCAGGTGAAGCGCCAGTTTGTTACCTACGGTTTCGATGAAGATGCTGATTACCGTATTGTGGACTTTACCCAGCAAGGCGGTGAAGTTTCGTTCACTGCAGTGCGTCCTGGGGATGCGGCTCCATTAGCGGTTCGGCTAGCAATGCCTGGTCGCCATAATGCGTTAAACGCGATGGCGGCGATTGTTGTCGCAACGGATGCCGGGGTAAGTGACGAGGCCATTCTTCGTGGGCTGGCAAGTTTTGCTGGTGTAGGGCGCCGCTTTCAAGTGCATGGCCACTTCAGTGCCCCCATGGCTGATGGCGAGATTATGTTGGTAGACGATTACGGGCATCACCCCCGTGAGGTTGACATGGTTATCCAGGCGGTTCGTGCCGGCTGGCCGGATCGTCGACTGGTCATGTTGTATCAACCACACCGCTACAGTCGCACCCGTGACCTTTATGAAGATTTCGTGCGTGTGCTTTCTCAAGTGGATACGCTCGTTCTATTGGATGTTTATAGCGCTGGGGAAGCCGTGATTCCAGGTGCGGAAGGACGCACCCTTGCTGGGTCGATTCGCCAGCGAGGAGAAGTTGATCCCGTATTCGTTGAACATAAGCAGGAGCTACCGGCACTGTTAAGCAAACTGCTCCGCCCTGGGGATATTTTCATTACTCAAGGCGCTGGTGATGTGGGCGGCATTTCGTTACGTTTCGCGCAAGCCAAATTATCGCTAGATAAGGTAGAGCTATGAGTACAACAATGTCATTGAATGACCCCTTGGCACGCGTTGTTGTTGTTTATGGTGGTACTTCAGCAGAGCGTGAAGTATCGCTTAAAAGCGGTGCGGCTGTGCTTGGTGCGTTAAAGCGTCAAGGTATCGATGCCATTGGCTACGATCCAAAAGAAGAGGGATTGGTGGGGCTAGAACGCCTTGCCCCGACGGCTGTTTTTGTGGCTCTTCATGGTCGTGGTGGTGAAGATGGTACGCTACAGGGCGCGCTTGAGCTTTTAGGGCTGCCTTACACCGGTAGCGGGGTGCTGGCGTCAGCGTTAGCAATGGATAAGCAGCGTACGAAGCAGATTTGGCAGGCTGTAGGGCTGCCTACTCCTCAAAGCATCATGCTCAGTGAGACATCTGATTGGTCTATGGTGGTATCGCAACTAGGTTTACCAATGATGGTAAAACCTGTTCACGAAGGCTCCACGCTGGGTATTAGCATCGTTAAAAGCCAGGAGGCATTGGAAGCTGCCTACCATGAGGCGGCGGGCTATGACGCCCGTGTCATGGCTGAGCGGTTCATTGTGGGCGAAGAGTATACCGTTGCGCTGCTTGACGATGATGTATTGCCGGCTATTCGTGTTGAAGTCCCAGGCGGCTTTTATGATTACCAAGCGAAATACATTGCTAACACAACCCAGTACCACCTTCCTTGCGGCTTAACATCCAATGACGAGCAGTCTTTGGCAGAGCTATGCAAGCAAGCCTTTGATGCGGTAGGTGGCGAAGGCTGGGGGCGTGTCGATGTGATGCGCGACGCGATGGGCAAGTTTTGGCTGATTGAGGTTAATACAGTGCCAGGAATGACGGATCATAGTTTAGTGCCTCAAGCGGCAGCGCATGCGGGCATAGCGTTTGATCAGTTGGTGATGCGTATATTGAATACTGCGGTTCAACGCAGCTGCCCATGAAGAAGCGTAATGCGTGGTTAGGCCTCATATTGTTGGCACTGTTGCTAGGCGCTGGCGGGCGTGCCTTATGGCTATGGTTAGATAGGCCTATCGAGCGTGTATCTATTCGTGGCGAGTGGGAATATGTGAGTGCTGATTACCTCCGTACTCAGCTAGCGCCCCTCGTTCAAGAGGCAACTTGGCTCTCGGCTGATCTAGGTGAGCTGCGGCAGCGTGCGTTAAGAATTGGCTGGTTAAGTGAAGTTAGAATTTCCAGAGAGTGGCCTAATGCGCTTGTTTTTGAGTTGGTAGAGCAAACGCCAGTGGCCCGTTGGAACGATGACTTTCTACTTAACCCGCAAGGTGAATCGTTTGCGTTTGCACCGCTTGCTGTTCCTCAGGGGCTTCCTGATTTAGCCGGGCCGACGGGAAGTGGCGAAGAGGTGCTTACCTATTATCGCCGCTTAACACCTCATTTCCAGGGGTTATCGTTGTCACTTTCTCAATTACGCCTAGAGCCGCGTGGTGCATGGCGGCTTCAGTTGAGCAATGGCGCTTGGGTAATGCTAGGCAGGCGTCAGCATGAAATTCGCCTAGCGCGCCTATCAGCGTCGTGGCAGCGTGAACTGGCGCAAGTTGGCGATCATATTCGCTATATTGACTTGCGTTATCCGAATGGTGTGGCAGTTGCCTGGCACGGAGAAAGCGACTTTGCAGAAGAAGATGAGGAGTAAGCGACTTACAATGTGCAAGAAGTAGGTAAATGTAAGTGGTTGCCAACTGCGAAAAGCCATGAATAGGGTTTAAATCGCGGACAAAGGCGATTATCGTAGGCATGCGCTAGTCGTATTGTGAGTATTGTTTCTATACTATGTTATAGCTGATGTTTTTTTATGGGCTGTTTTATTTAATTACGGTCAGCATTTGGCTTGATATTACGGTAGGCGTCAATGTTATTCGGGATGATTTTGTATCGCCGTTTTAACACTGTTGGCGCAGTTACGAATAACAAGTTTCTTTTACAATTTTTTCTAGGAGATTATCCGACTCATGGCAGGCTCACCCAACGCATCCAATATGGTTGTCGGGCTGGACATTGGAACGTCCAAAGTCGTCGCGATAGTCGGTCAACCCACCGATGACGGCGGGATTGAGATAGCGGGTATCGGCTCTCATCCATCACGTGGCATGAAGCGTGGTGTGGTGATTAATATCGAATCAACAGTGCAGTCTATTCAGCGCGCTGTTGAAGAGGCTGAGTTAATGGCTGGTTGCGATATTCACTCTGTCTATGTCGGCGTTGCTGGTAGTCATATCAGTTCAATGAACTCAGATGGGGTGGTTGCAATTAAAGAAAGGGAAGTCACACCATCTGATATCGAGCGCGTTATTGACTCAGCCCGTGCACGCGCGGTCTCGGAAGGGCAGCGTGTTTTACATGTATTGCCCCAAGAGTTCTCAATTGATGCCCAAGGCGGTATCCGCGAACCGTTAGGAATGTCAGGTGTTCGCTTAGAGGCACAGGTTCACCTGGTGACAGCAGCGTTGAACGCCGTTCAAAATATTGAGAAATGTGTTCGGCGATGTGGGCTGGACGTTGACGCAATTATTCTTGAACAGCTAGCTTCTAGTATGGCGGTGCTTACCGAAGACGAGCGAGAATTGGGCGTTTGCATGGTCGATATTGGTGGCGGAACCACTGATATGGCCATTTTTAGTGAAGGTGCCATTCGCCATACTGCCGTTATACCGATAGCAGGCGACCAAGTCACTAATGACATAGCGATGGCATTGCGTACACCAACCCAGCATGCCGAAGAGATTAAAGTTAAATACGCTTGCGCACTGACACAGCTAGCGGCAAGCGATGAAATGATTAAAGTCCCCAGCGTAGGAGATCGTCCGGCTCGTGATTTATCGCGACAGGCTCTTGCTGAAGTGGTTGAGCCGCGTTACGAGGAATTATTTACGTTGGTGAGAGACGAATTACGCCGTAGTGGCTATGAAGATATGGTGGCTGCTGGTGTGGTGCTCACTGGTGGCACCTCGCGTATGGAAGGGGTAAGCGAATTGGCAGAAGAAATTTTTCATATGCCTGTTCGTATTGCTTGTCCACAAAATGTCAAAGGGTTGGCTGATGTGGTACGCAATCCAATTTATGCGACAGGCGTGGGTTTGCTGCATTATGCATTGCAAGAAGCGCGACATGGGCAAGGCCTAGAAAGCCACGGTGAAGTCGTTGCTGCGCACAAAGGGCGCAACGAAGTCGTCCGGCGTGATATCAAGGAAGGTCAATCGGCGCTGGTAAGAATTAAAGGCTGGTTCAAAGGAAATTTCTGACAGGGCCGCAAGCGCGGTTCAGGAGACGGGGCTTATGTTCGAATTGGTAGATAACGCACCCTCGAGCAGTGCGGTCATCAAAGTGGTCGGTGTTGGCGGCGGCGGCGGTAACGCGGTCAACCACATGGTCGAAAGTAATATCGAAGGCGTTGAATTTATTTGCGCTAACACCGATGCTCAAGCGCTTAAGCGGGTGTCTGCAAAGACAGTCCTGCAGCTTGGTGGTGAAATCACCAAGGGGCTTGGAGCCGGCGCCAATCCTGAAGTCGGTCGACAAGCCGCCATGGAAGACCGTGATCGCATCGCTGAGTTATTAACCGGTGCAGATATGGTATTCATCACGGCGGGCATGGGTGGTGGTACAGGTACCGGTGGTGCACCTGTCGTTGCCCAGGTTGCCAAAGAGTTAGGTATCTTGACGGTTGCAGTAGTAACTCGGCCCTTCCCGTTTGAAGGGCCGAAACGTATGCGCGCCGCTGAAGAAGGCATGAAAGAGCTTTCTGAGCACGTTGATTCGTTGATCACTATTCCCAACGAAAAACTGCTTTCTGTGCTAGGCAAAAACGCCACGCTGCTAACCGCCTTTAGCGCTGCTAATGATGTGTTGTTGGGCGCCGTTCAAGGTATCGCAGAGTTGATTACCAGCCCGGGCATTATTAACGTCGATTTTGCCGACGTACGCACCGTTATGTCAGAAATGGGCATGGCGATGATGGGCACGGGTGGGGCAACTGGCGAAAATCGTGCTCGCGAAGCGGCTGAAAAAGCCATTCGTAGCCCGCTGCTTGAAGATATTGATCTGCACGGCGCTCGCGGTATTTTGGTTAATATTACCGCCGGCCCCGATTTGTCGATCGGTGAATTCAATGATGTAGGTGCCACTGTTCAAGAGTTTGCTTCTCAGGAGGCAACGATTGTGGTGGGTACCTCTATCGACATGGAAATGTCCGATGAGCTGCGTGTTACCGTGGTAGCCGCTGGTCTGGATGGGAGTAAGGGTAAAGTAGCCTCTCGTGAGCCAGTACGCCGGTCTGCTGCTGAAGCCTCCTCAGATTACCGCAAGTTGCAACAGCCAACTGTCATGCGTCAGCAGGCAACGGCGCGTAAAGAAGCGCCTGAGCCAACTGCAAAACCACGTGCCGAGAAGCGTCGCGCGCCTGATGCCGATGACTATTTGGATATTCCCGCGTTCTTGCGCCGTCAGGCAGATTAACTGACGCTATCGGGGTCATTGAAACAGCAAGCGAGAGTTTTATTGGTTAAAACACTCGTTTGCTGTTAAAGTGAACACTGTTTCTTAACTTTCTTTCCCCTAGCGGTACTTGTCGGCACTTTTGCCGGTAACCGCCGTCATTAGAGTTCGACCACTGCCCATGATCAGACAACGCACATTACAAAACGTCATTCGCGCCACCGGAGTGGGTCTGCACTCTGGTAAAAAAGTTCACTTGGCTTTGCGCCCGGCGCCAGCTAACACCGGAATTGTATTTATCCGGACCGACCTGGAACCTGTGGTTCACGTACCGGCTCGTGCTGAATTGGTGGAAGACACCACATTGTGCACTGCTCTTTCTTACAAGGGTGTGAAAGTTGCGACGGTCGAGCATTTGATGTCGGCATTTGCAGGGTTAGGCATTGATAATGCCTATGTCGATGTAAGTGCACCTGAGGTGCCTATCATGGACGGTAGCGCCAGTCCTTTTGTGTTCTTAATTCAGTCGGCGGGCATTCTAGAGCAAGACGCACCTAAGCAATTTATCCGAATCAAGCGCCGTGTTGCCGTCAGTGATGGCGACAAAGAGGCCGTCTTTTTGCCTCATCAGGGGTTTAAGGTCTCGTTTTCAATCGACTTTAACCACCCTGTGTTCGAGCAGCAAAAACAAACCGCGTTAATCGATTTTTCAACAACGTCGTTTGTGAAAGAGGTTTCTCGCGCACGTACTTTCGGATTTATGCGCGATCTGGAATTTTTGCGATCCAATAATCTTGCGCTTGGTGGTAGCTTGGATAACGCCATCGTTGTAGACGATTACCGCATCGTTAACGAAGGCGGTTTGCGCTATGACGACGAGTTTGTCAAGCATAAGGTGCTGGATGCTATCGGTGATTTATACCAGCTTGGTCATAGCTTGATTGGTGAGTTTCAGGGTGTTAAGTCAGGCCATGCGCTCAACAATCGCTTGTGTCGTGAGTTATTAGCGCAGCCCGACGCCTATGAAATCGTCACTTTTGAAGAAGACAAAGCGATTGCGCCTATCTCTTACTCGGCACCTGCAATGGCATAGCCTGATCGCCTGTTAGGCGGTGGAATGGCATGTGGCAATAGTAAAAAAGCACCGCTTTGGCGGTGCTTTTTGCATATTGGCGTTGGCAATACGAGGTTACGAGTGTTTGTCGTCTGAATGATTGGGTGCATGTGCCGCAAGGCGCTCCAGGGCGTTTTTAAGCGAGGGGTTGTCGGTACCTTTGGCACATTCGGTTAGCGTTTTGCCTGCATTCTCTGAGAGGGTGCGCGTGTAACGCTTGGGGCTTTCAATTGGCCGAACGGGGCGTACTTTCAGGGTAAAGCCGGTAACGCTTTCAAATCCTGGTAACTGATGCAGTAGGGCTAGCAATTGCGGCTGTTCATAGCGTAGCCATGTTAGCCAGCTTGCTTGACCACTTATTAATGTCAAACGTCCTTCTCGAAAGCCCCCGACGAAAATATGCTCACGCATTGCTTCAGGAAGGTGAGCGCGTAAATGACGCTGAGCCTGATCAATTAAGCGGGACTGTCGCATAAGCTGTCCAGCGCTGCCAGACTTGGTCAGCAGTTGGGTAATGGGCTGTGCGCGGGATCGCTTAACCTTTATACTCATTAACTTGATTCCTGGAACGTTGCTGGCTACGCCACACTCACGGCTGCCACCAGCGTTCTGTATTGTCTTTTAATTGATAGAGCCTAACACGCTCGGGAGCCAGTCCACAGCATGCCATCAACGCCAGATGTTTTGTCTGCTTCGCCGCGGCGGCAACGCCGAAATGGCTTAGCGCGTTGGTGGCTGGCAGGCCTCTTAGTGAGCTGTTTGTTACCTGCTAGTTTACATCCTTCAGATGCATTTCGTAGTGGTGAACGCGGCGTCATCATCTGTTTTTGGGTGCCAGCGATGCTGCGTGCCCAATCTGAGTGGATTGCTAAGAAGCGCTGCGCGCTGCGCCGCTGGGTACGCAAAAAAGCGCATGTTTATCCTGCTGTTTTGCACTGTTCCCGCTACTTTCTTCATATCCCACGTCGATTGGTTGCCGCGATTGATGTGCTGACCCCTCGTGGCCCGCCAGCTTAGCTGTCCATTTACTAAATTTACCCTTATTTGCCTTATATAAAAGGGCGCGCCTGAATGGGGCGCTCGTGAAGATTTGGAACTTTCATGATTAATAATTTGTTACGTAAAGTCGTTGGCTCTAAAAATGATCGCGACGTTAAACGCATGCAAAAAAGTGTGCTCAGTATTAACGTTTTAGAGCAAACGCTTGAAGGGGGGAGTGACGCTGAGTTGCAGGCAAAAACAGAGCTGCTACGACAAAAGTTAGCAGAAGGCGCCTCTGTTGATAGCTTATTACCCGAGGCGTTTGCCGTCGTGCGCGAGGCTAGCAAGCGGGTAATGAATATGCGCCACTTTGACGTCCAAATGGTCGGTGGCATGACGTTACATCGTGGCCGGATTGCGGAAATGAAAACCGGCGAGGGTAAAACCCTAGTGGCCACGCTTGCGGTCTATTTAAATGCGCTGCCAGGCAAGGGCGTGCATGTTGTCACCGTTAACGACTATCTTGCTCGCCGCGATGCTGAGTGGATGCGGCCGTTGTATGAGTTTCTTGGGCTATCGGTAGGCGTTATTTTTGCTGGTCAAACGGGTGAAGAGAAGCGCCATGCCTATCAGTGTGACATCACTTACGGCACTAACAATGAGTTTGGTTTCGACTATCTGCGCGACAACATGGCGTTCTCGCTTGAAGATAAAGTGCAGCGTGGTCTGCATTACGCCATTGTCGATGAAGTTGACTCTATTTTAATTGATGAGGCCCGTACGCCGTTAATTATCTCCGGCGCAGTGGATGAAAACACTGATCTGTATGGCATTGTGAATCGTCTGGCCCAACAGTTAGAGCAGGGTGAAGCCTCTGAAGACAGCGATGCGCCGGTTACGGGGGATTTCCTGCTTGATGAAAAACAAAAGCAGGTCGAGCTTACCGAGCAGGGGCACAACAAAGTTGAAGAGTTAATGCGTGCCGAAGGGTTGTTGGGCGAGGGAGAGTCGCTTTATGCAGCACAAAACCTAAACTTGCTTCAGCATATGCATTCCGCGCTGCGCGCACGACATCTTTATCATTTAGATGTTGATTACATCGTGTCTGAAGGCCAGGTCGTCATTGTTGACGAGCATACCGGGCGTAGTATGCCGGGGCGCCGTTGGTCAGAGGGGCTGCATCAAGCGGTTGAAGCGAAAGAAGGGGTGACGGTTCAGCGAGAGAGCCAGACACTGGCATCGACTACTTTCCAGAACTATTTCCGTTTGTATGAAAAGCTCGCAGGTATGACGGGTACCGCTGATACCGAAGCGTTCGAATTTCGGCAAATTTATGGCCTGGATGTGGTCGTTATTCCAACGAATCGACCGTTGGCACGTAAAGATCTGAACGATTTGGTTTATCTGAGCGCGGAAGAGAAATACGAAGCGATTATTAAAGATGTGAAGGCAGAAACCGAAGCTGGACGCCCTGTTCTAGTGGGCACCGCGTCGATTGAAACCTCAGAGTACCTAGCGCGCCTTATGCGCGAAGCTGGCCTGACGTTTAGCGTGTTGAATGCTAAGCAGCACCAAAGCGAAGCAGAAATCATCGCTCAAGCAGGTCGCCCTGGCGCGATTACTATTGCAACCAATATGGCAGGCCGTGGTACCGATATCGTCCTGGGGGGGAACTGGGAAGCAGAAGCAGCTAAGTTACAAAATCCCACCCAAGAACAGCTTGATGCGCTAAAGGCGGAATGGCAGAAGCGCCATGACGGTGTTTTAGAAGCGGGTGGTTTGCATGTGATTGGTTCTGAGCGTCATGAGTCCCGCCGTATTGATAACCAGTTGCGGGGGCGTGCGGGACGCCAAGGTGACCCAGGCTCAACACGCTTCTTCCTCTCGCTAGAAGATAGTTTGATGCGTTTGTTCGGCTCTGACCGAGTGAAGCGCTTGATGCTAGCTCTCGGGCTAGAGCGAGGCGAGGCGATTGAGCACAAGATGGTGTCGAACGCTGTCGAACGCGCCCAGAAAAAAGTAGAGGGGCGCAACTTCGATATCCGCAAGCAGCTGCTCGAATACGATGATGTCGCTAATGACCAGCGTAGAGTTATCTACGAACAGCGTAATGAAATTCTTTCCGCTGACGAGGTTTCTGACGCCGTTATCGGTATTCGCGAAGAAGTCATGGAAGATGCCATCAGTGATTTTGTACCCCCTCAGAGTCTGGCGGAACAGTGGGATTTACCTGGGTTAGAGGCGCATCTTAAAACTGAATTCAATCTTGACGCTCCTGTTACGCAGTGGGCGGCAGAGGATGAACGTTTCAGTGAAGAGAAGCTGCGTGAGCGTTTACAAGCAATGCACCGTGATGCGTATCAAGCCAAAATTGAGGCTGCTGGCGCCACGTTGATTCGCCGGTTTGAAAAACAAGTCATGCTCCAGGTGTTGGATACCCGCTGGAAAGAGCATCTTCAGTCGATGGATCACCTGCGTCGCGGCATTCACTTGCGTGGCTATGCCCAGAAGAATCCTAAGCAGGAGTACAAGCGAGAGTCCTTCGAGTTATTCCAGCATCTGCTAACCAACATCAAGGCCGACGTTACGCGTATTTTAAGCCATGTTCAGGTTCGTCAGCCGGAAGAGGTTGATGCGTTAGAGCAAAAACGCCGCGAAGAGTCGGTGCGTGAACGTGCTGCAGCAGCAAGCCGCCACGATGACCCTAACGCCCCGCAGGACGATGTTGCTCCGGAAGCGCCTGGGGCTGATGGTCGTCCGCTGCGTCGCGAAGGACCAAAAGTAGGGCGCAATGATCCGTGTTCATGTGGGTCCGGTAAAAAATATAAGCAGTGTTGCGGAAAACTAAGCTAATCACGCGTGGCGAAATTGAGCGTAAAGGAGAAAAACATGGCGGTGGGAGATCTTGCTTTTCCGGAATTGCCACCCCTTAACGGGGTGCGCTTGGGCAGTGCTATGGCAGGTATTAAAAAGCCAAATCGCCGTGATGTGGTGGTGATTGAGCTACCTGAAACTGCCACGGTAGCTGGCGTTTTTACTCGCAATGCGTTTTGTGCTGCCCCTGTGGTCGTTGCGAAAGCGCATCTTGAAGCGTGTGCCAGCGCAGAGTGTGTGCCTCGCTACTGGTTGGTAAATACTGGCAATGCCAATGCGGGTACTGGTGCATCGGGCCTGCAAGATGCTTATGCCAGCTGTAGCGCGCTTGCCGAGCAAATGGGGGTTGATAAAAGCCAGGTCTTGCCCTTTTCAACCGGCGTGATTGGCGAACCTCTGCCCATGACACGCCTGCTTGCCGGTATACCTCATGCGCTAAATTCCTTAACGGATACTAGCCTTGCTTGGCAGCAAGCGGGTGAGGGAATTCTAACCACGGATACCCGTGCTAAGGGCGCAACGGCAACTGTTTCAATTGGTGATCAGCAGGTCACGATCAACGGTATTACCAAAGGTTCAGGCATGATTAAGCCTAATATGGCGACCATGTTGGGCTTTGTAGTAACCGATGCGGCGATTGCGCAGCCGTTGTTAGCGAGCTTGTTACGAGAAACGGTGGATCGCTCCTTTAATTGCATCACTGTCGATAGCGATACATCAACCAACGATGCATGCATGCTGGCAGCGACAGGAACTGGCGCTTGCATCGAAAACGAAGCGCAGGTGGCCATTTTTCGGGATGCGCTGCAGCGCGTGATGACCGAACTCGCCCAAGCGATTATTCGTGATGGCGAAGGGGCAACGAAGTTTGTGACGCTCCAAGTGGATGCAGCAGCCACTCGGCAGGAAGCTTTGGATGTTGCTTTTACCGTTGCTCACTCGCCGCTGGTGAAGACCGCGCTCTACGCTTCCGATGCTAACTGGGGGCGTATTTTAGCCGCAGTTGGGCGCGCGCCGGTTGAGGAATTCGATGTTAATCAAATTGTGATTGATTTGGGTGACGTTCGCTTGGTTGAAAAGGGCGGTCGTGCTGACAGTTATACAGAAGCGGCGGGCAGTGCCGTCATGGCGCAGGAAGAGATCATCATTCGCATTAATTTGGGTCGTGGTGAAGAGAGTGCCACTGTGTGGACCTCGGACCTATCTCATGACTATGTGACTATCAACGCGGATTACCGTAGCTGAAGCGCACTGAAAAGTAGCCAAAAACAGTTGCAGTGACGTGCCAACGCAGCGAGATAGCGTCGCCTTAGGTTAGGGCGACGCGCAAAAAGTGGGTAGAGACGTAATGAGTGTAATGGTAAAACGACGAGTTCATGTCGCGGCGGCTGCAATGATCAGCGCCGATCAGAAGCGGGTGCTGATTGCGCGTCGGCCCTCTAATGTTGATCAAGGCGGCCTATGGGAGTTTCCAGGGGGTAAGCTGGCGCCTTACGAAACAGGCTTGGAAGGTCTCAAGCGTGAGCTTCATGAAGAGCTTGGCGTCGAGATTGTACGGGCTCGGCCACTTATCCGCGTTCACCATGAGTATCCTGATAAGCACATCTTGCTAGATGTTTGGCAAGTTCAGGAGTTTGCCGGTGAGCCGTTTGGCCGCGAAGGACAGGCTGTGCGCTGGGTGCCTATGGAAGAGTTGGTGAACTATCCTTTCCCTGCCGCTAACTTGCCTATTTTGCGTGCGGTGATGTTGCCCACCGATTATCTGATTACCGGCGAAGAAGCTAACGAAGAGCGTTTCGATAGCTTGTTAGAAAGAGCGCTTAGTGAAGACGGTGTCAGACTCGTACAGCTGCGGGCAAAAAATCTTGATGAAGCGGCATACATTGCCCGTGCTGAGCGCGCCCTGCGCCTTTGCCGTCAGTACGATGCAAAGCTGCTGCTGAATGGCGAGCCTGCATTGCTGGATGCTGTTGATGCTGACGGTATTCATTTAACCAGCGCACGGTTAATGGACCTTGAGCGTCGCCCGATTGCAGAAAATAAATGGCTCTCGGCGTCGACTCACGATCAAAAGCAACTTTCTCAGGCTGCGGTTTTAGGTTGTGATTTTGTCACGCTGTCGCCGTTGCGCACTACGCCTTCGCATCCTGAGGTGGCACCGCTGGGCTGGCATGACTTCCAGCAGCTAGTGGAACGTGCTGGTATGCCGGTGTTTGCACTGGGTGGTATGACACGTTTTGATGCTAACCATGCACGCGCTGTTGGCGCTCAGGGAATTGCGTCTATTCGTGATTTTTGGAAATAAAGCCAACCGCCACACGTTAGTTTTTTGAATGCTGCGCCTGCTCTCGATGAGAGCAGGCGTCTGTGTTTTACCAACCTATGTTTTTATCAGTCGAGATTGGTTATTGGGTATCCAGCGAGTGGGTTATCAATCGCGATAGCGGCGTGTTAAATCACCGTAAGCATCAATGCGGCGGTCGCGCAAATAAGGCCAAATGCGCCGAGTGTTCTCGCTACGCGCCATATCGATGTTGACCACTAGTTGCTGCGTCTCTTCACCTGCATGCGCTAGCATTTCTCCCTGTGGGCCGCATACAAAACTTCCTCCCCAAAACGCAATGCCGTTACCAACGCCAGAGTGGTCGGGTTCAAAGCCGACTCGGTTAGCGACCAGCACGGGCAGCCCGTTAGCAACGCCATGGGAGCGCTGTATAATTGTCCAAGCATCTTTCTGACGGGCTTTTTCAGCGTCATCATCACTTGGGTCCCAGCCGATGGCCGTGGGGTAGAGAAGCAGCTCCGCCCCACTTAGTGCCATTAAGCGTGCCGCTTCCGGGTACCATTGATCCCAACAAACCAGCACGCCTAGTCGCCCAACAGAGGTGTCAATGGGCGTGAAGCCTTGGCTGCGTCCGTCGTCAACATCGCCAGGGGTAAAGTAAAATTTTTCGTAAAAGGCCGGATCATCCGGGATGTGCATTTTACGGTACTGTCCTACACGTCCTTTAGCACGGTCATAAACGACGGCTGTGTTGTGGTAAAGCCCCGCCGCGCGCTTTTCAAACAACGACCCCACCAGCACAATATTCAGTTCCTTGGCTAGTGCGGCCAGGTGCTGGCCAGTAGGGCCGTCTAGTGGTTCAGCCAAGTCAAATAGTGCAGGGTCTTCGTATTGGCAAAAGTAGTGCGTGGCATGCAGCTCCTGCAGCAACACTAACTGTGCGCCTTGGCTAGCAACTGAGCGTATGCCTGCTTCGCTGGCAGCAAGACTACGTGCTTTATCTGGCCACGCGGGCTGTTGAACAACACCGACGGTTAAGTTGTTAGACATGGTGGCTCCTTAGGGTTGACTAAGCGTAGGGGCAAGGGTGCCTTTCGGTAGCTGCATGGTTAAACAGTGAAGGCTGCCATGCTGACGAATGACGCTATTACATTCGATTGGAATCAGAGTGTGTTCTGGAAAGGCAACACTCAACGCTTGTAGCGCGACCAGATCGGCGGGGTCGCCGTAAGTGGGCACCAGTACGGCATGATTGATAATTAAGAAATTCGCGTAGGTAGCTGGGAGGCGATGACCATCTTCAGGATCAAAGCATGCCTGTGGCCACGGCAAGGCGATTAATTGGTAGGGCTCGCCGTTGCGCTGACGAAACGCCATGAGCTCTTGCTCCATTGCGTTTAGCGCTGAGTAATGAGGGTCACTTGGATCATCGCAACGCACATAGGCAATGGTAGAGGGATTGCAAAAGCGCGCAAGCGTATCAACATGACTGTCAGTATCGTCACCTTCAAGGTGCCCATTGGCTAACCATAGGACTCGATCGACGCCAAAATCTTCCGCTAACTGGGCTTCAACATCCATACGCGAGAGTGACGGATTGCGGTTGGGGTTTAGTAGGCAGGCCTCAGTGGTTAGCAGCGTGCCCTCTCCGTCGGTTTCAATCGCGCCGCCTTCTAGCACCATGCTGCGTGGCGCGATGGGGCAGGCCCACACCCCGGCATTGTCCAGCCACTGAGTAAGGCGATTGTCATGCTCGGCAGGAAATTTACCGCCCCAGCCAGTAAACGTGTAATCCAACATAAGGGGCTGCTGTGTTTCGTCCACCACGGTGATCGGCCCATGATCTCTGGCCCAAGTGTCATCCGTAGGAGCGACAATGAGCATCAGCTGTTGTGGAGCAATGCCATAGGCCTCAAACGTCGCAGCCAAACGGCGCTGAGTGGCGCTATCAGGAACGCTGATTAACACGCGCTGATAGCGTGCCGTGGCAATCACGATGCGCTCAAGTGTTGCTTCGATGCGCGATAGCAGCGGTGACCAGTCGCCGTCTGGGCGGGGCCAAGTCAGTTGCAAGCCGTCCTGGGGGGACCACTCGGGCAATAAACGGTAAGTCTTGTTAGCCAACGTCACGAACGCTCTTAATAGTCGGAAAAATCCTTGCCCTAAAGACAAGCAGAATGGGCGCAATTTAGGGGCTTGCTTAGCAACATGCAAGCGTTACCGCGCTTGAGGGAACGCTAGGCAGACTTGTTACTCTAACGCAGCGTTCGTACATGCACCCATGCTAAAAAAACCGTACCATGGACGCTTATTACTAAGGAATGATGCCATGCTTGATCGTTTGCCTTTTCTGGTGGGGCTGCGCTACGTGCGCGCTAAACGCCGGAACCACTTTATTTCGTTTATTTCGCTAACTTCAATGCTGGGATTAATGCTTGGCGTGGCAGTGCTGATTCTTGTGCTGTCGGTGATGAATGGGTTTGATCACGAGCTGCGTACTCGAATTTTGGGCATGGTGCCTCACACTAAAATTGAGTCTCAAGCAGGGTTAGTTGAGTGGCAAGCGTTAGCAGAGCAGCTTGTTCAGCGTGAGCGAGTTATTGGTGCAGCGCCTTATGTTGAACAGCAGGGTATGTTTTCAGCGGGTGGAAGAAACCAAGGGGCTATGGTGAACGGCATCCATCCGGACTGGGAAGATCAAGTGTCGATTATTGGTGGGCATATGCGCCAGGGCCAGCTTTCTGATCTTGTGCCTGGTGAGTGGAACGTAGTGCTGGGATCTATGTTGGCACGTCGCTTGGGGGTTGGGGTCGGTGATCGCGTCACGCTACTTGTTCCAGAGGCATCGATTACACCTGCCGGGGTTTTCCCAAGGCTCAAGCGGTTTACGGTTAGCGGTATTTTTAGTGTAGGCGCTGATTTAGACGCTAATCTGGCCTATGCCAATATTGAAGATATGCAAACGTTAGCGCGCCTAGGCGATGCGGTGGGTGGCCTGCGGCTGGAGCTGGATGACCTGTTCGTGGCTGGCAGTGAAACGCAAGCGATCGTTAACGAACTTGGTGCAGGGTACCGCGGTACGGATTGGACTGCTTCCCATGGCAATCTGTTTCAAGCGATTCAGATGGAAAAGCGTATGATTGCATTGCTGTTGACGGTCATTATTGCCGTTGCCGCATTTAATATAGTATCGACGTTAGTGATGGTGGTGACCGATAAGCGAGCGGATATTGCGATTTTACGCACCATAGGGGCCACTCCACGTTCGATCATGGGGATTTTTATCGTGCAAGGGCTGGCTATCGGCCTGATAGGTATTGCGATTGGCGTTGCTGTGGGCGTTCTTCTGGCACTGACTGTCTCTGATTTGATCAGTTGGTTTGAAGCAACTTTCGGTATTCAGTTCTTGGATGCCGGGGTTTACTTTATTAGTGATTTGCCCTCTCAACTGCAGTGGGGTGATGTGCGTAATATTGTCATCGCTGCCTTTGGTCTGACCTTCCTCTCGACGCTGTATCCTGCTTGGCGGGCTGCTCGGGTTCAGCCAGCCGATGTACTGCGTTATGAATAAGGAAGCAACGATGACCTCAACTACACAACGCTCAACCACAGTTATGCTGGAATGTAACAGCCTGACACGGGTATATAGCGAAGGCCCTCAAGATCTTACCGTACTAGATCAGCTTGAGCTTCGGGTACATGCTGGAGAGCGTGTTGCCATTGTAGGGAGCTCAGGCTCGGGTAAGACAACGCTGTTAAACCTGCTGGGAGGGCTTGATCGGCCTAGCGCTGGTAGCGTCGTGATTGCTGGCGAGCCATTAGCCGGCCTTAATGAAGCGGCACTAGGCCGTTTTCGGAACCGCTATATCGGCTTTGTCTATCAGTTTCATCACTTGCTCGCTGAGTTCACTGCGCTAGAGAACGCCGCGCTGCCGTTAATTATTCGTGGCCAGTCTAAAAAGGCAGCTGAGCAGCGGGCTATGCAGTTGCTTGAGCGAGTGGGCATGAAGGCGCGAGCAGATCATAAACCGGGCGAGCTTTCGGGAGGGGAGCGTCAGCGGGTGGCCATCGCCCGTGCACTAGTGACGGATCCCCGTCTTGTGCTAATGGATGAGCCAACCGGGAACCTTGATCAGAGCACGGCCAGTACCATTTTAGCGCTGATGGATGAATTGGCTAAAGAGAGTGCCTGCGCGTTTGTTATTGTCACTCATGATGTTAGTTTGGCGGCCCACCAGGATCGGGTATTAAGGCTGGATAGCGGGCGGTTAGTTGAGCAGAATAACGTCTAATACCCTAGGGGCTAGTCGTCGAATTCTGATTCAACACAAGCTCGGCGCTGCCGTCTCTTTAGGCGGCGGCGCTTCCAATGATGGGAAACATGCCAGCGCCAAATTAGCCGTATAACGATATTGGCAAGCATGGCTAATAGTAAGGCAGAAATTAACGATCCAAGCATTAGCGGTGGCAGAATGTCGTGCATTTGTTCTGCAATCCAGCGCGTAGAGATACGCGATGGCGCCTCTCTCACTGGTGCTTCTAACAGAAACGTGCCAATTCGATAATTAAAATAAAAAATAACCGGCATGGTAAGTGGATTGGTAATCCACACTAATCCTACCGAAAGAGCCAGGTTGCAACGGCTAAACTTTGCCCCCAATGCTGCCACTACCATTTGAAACGGAATGGGTAGCATGGCGCAAAAAAGCCCCACGCTGAACGCGTTTGCAACGCTTCGGCGTGTTAGAAGCCATAACCCAGGATCCGCAATTAACGGCGCAATAAAGCGTAAAGAGCGCTGTTGCCTTAATGTGTCGGGTTTGGGCATGTAGCGCTGCAGGAAACGGCGCGGCATGTCAGGTACTCTTTCAATTGGTACATCCTATTATCCATATAGCAGCGTGCTTCGGCTATGGCGTGGGTATGAATGACCCAGCACCAAGGAGGGGATATGCAATTAGGCGCTGCACTACCTGCTGCCTTGGCAGTATTGATGGGGGCGCTAGCGGCGTGGATAAGCGGCCCCCAAGCGCACCTGCAGAGTTTGCTGCCGGGTGTGCTTGTAGTGCTGCTGTGCTTGGTTGTAAGCCGGCGTCGCCTATTAATTTGGGTAGTTATTTCAAGCTGGGTTTTTATCAGCGTGCAGCAGGAGTGGGGGTACCGCTTACCAGCTGGGCTTAGTGGAGAAGATGTCACTCTGCAGGCTCGAGTAATCAATGTTCAAGCACAAGCTGAGTCGTCACGAGTGCGCTTGGCAGTTGAGTCTTGCCGCTCTCCCGAGGGGCTGCCCAGCTGTAGCGCACTGCGAAGCGTGCGAGTAAGTGCTTATGGCAGTCAACGCTATCTTGTTGGGGAGCGCTGGCGGATGACGCTGCGACTTCGCCCGCCTAGCGGCTTTTCTAACCCGCATACGTTCAATTATCAGCAATGGTTATGGCGCGAAGGCATACATGCGACAGGCTATGTGCGGCAAGAACCTAAGCCTGAACGACTGTCGGGAGCGGTGCCGACACTTCGTCAGCGAGCAATTGCGACGTTGGCTAACCAACCGCTGCAAGAGCAGACCCGGCGCTGGCTTGCGGCGCTGACGCTGGGTGATAGTGAGCAGTTGAGCCAAGATGATTGGAGCTTGCTCAACGCAACGGGTACGACGCATTTAGTGGTCATTTCTGGCTTACATGTTGGGCTGGTCGCTTCATTTGTACTGCTGTTGGCACGCTTTACTGCCAGGCTGATAACGCCAACCAATTGGCGCCTGCGTGCCTGGCCCTGGTGGTTAGCAGGAGTGGCGGCGGTGGGGTACGCCATGTTAGCCGGACTAGCACCTCCTGCCATGCGCGCCATGATCATGACGCTGTTAGGCTTGTGGGTGCTTAGCGGGCGTCATGCGCCAGGGGCTTGGCAAGCTTGGTGGCTTGCTCTCGGGATAGTGTTAGTGGTTGATCCGCTTGCACTGTGGAGACCCGGCCTGTGGCTATCGTTTATTGCGGTAGGCTGGTTGATTATTATTTGGCAAGGTCGCCCCCGTCCGCAGGGCCTAAAAGGCTGGTGCTGGGCGCTATTGCGCTCTCAACTCCTTATCGCACCGTTGATGGCGGCGGCTGTGCTATTGGCATTTGGAAGAGTGGCTCCTGCGGCTCCGCTGGTTAATCTTGTTGCAGTACCATGGGTAAGCTCCGTTATGGTGCCCAGTGCGCTATTGGGGTGGTTGCTGTCGCCACTGCCTGGACTAGGGCTGTTGGTGTGGTGGTGTTTTGAGCAGGCACTGCAGGTTTTTCATCAGTTACTCGTTATTGCCGTGCAATGGGCGCCGCTTTTGCAGCCACCGTCAAGCTTGGTGTTCCCGCTAGTAGGTGCACTGATATTGATGTCGCTGTGTTGGGGGCTTCCCAATGTCCCTGGGTGGCTGCGTGTTGGCGCGACATTACTGCTATTAAGCTTTCCGTGGTGGTCTGCGGACGAGCAGTCTAACCCAGGTGAGCTACATGTTATTGTTTATGATGTCGGGCAGGGCCAGCTGATTGAGTTACGTAGCGCTAACTATCGGTTGTTGTACGACACAGGACCTCGCTTTCGCAGTGGGTTTATGCCACTGCAAACTCTCTGGCCTCCAGGCCAGTCGTTCGAACACGTTATTGTCAGTCATGCCGATACCGACCATGCGGGAGGGATTAGCGCGCTTTTAAATGACCATCAGGTAACGCAATGGTGGGTTCCCAACGGAGAGCTTCTACCAGTTGCTAGTTCGGAGTGTGCTCAAGGGCAGCGGTGGCGACGTGACGGCATTGGCTATCAGATACTATGGCCCCCGAAAGGGGAAAACATGCTCTCCTCAAATGATCGCTCTTGCGTACTTCAAGTAAGCGTGGGTGGCCAGCGTTTGTTGATTACCGGTGACGTTGGTAAGGACGTTGAAAGGAGAATCTTAGCGAATATTGTGACGCCGATTAGCGTATTAGTGGCTGGGCATCATGGCAGTAATACAAGCTCGGGTGTTCAGTTCGTTCAAGTAAGTCGTCCTCGGCATGTCATTTTTAGTGCCGGGAAAGATAATCCCTTTGCCCATCCGGCCGACGCGATAGTGCGCCGCTTTCGACAACAGCAGAGCTGCTTATGGAGTACCGCCCAGGATGGTGCGCTCGAATTCAGGCTCACCGAGACTCAGCCAATTCAGGTCATTCCCATGCGAAAGCAGCAGGGCGTTCGTAAGCGGTGTTGATGCGCGTCGCCATAAGGTAGAATTCTCGCAACTGCACACTATGGCCGGGAGCGCGTGTGACTGATTCAGGTTGGGTTCTCTACAAACGATTATTAACTTACGTCAAACCTCACTGGCGCGCATTCGCGTTAGCGATCGTTGGTTTTATCATTTACGCCGCCTCCAGTACGGCACTAGCTGAAATGATGAAACAACTGATTGATGGCATTCAAAACCCTGATGCTGCTTTCCGTTTATTGCTCCCTCTGTTTGTGGTGATTATGTTCGCTTCGCGTGGGCTGGGGACATTTTTAAGCACTTACTATATGTCTTATGTGGGACGCTATGTGATCCACACGCTGCGCTGCGATGTATTTGCGCACTTGCTACATTTGCCAGGGCGTTTCTTCGACCACCACTCCAGTGGCCATTTGGTATCTCGAGTAACGTATCACGTAGAGCAGGTCGCGGGTGCTGCCACGAAAGCGGTCACTATTATCCTACGCGAAGGTCTGTTCGTTATCGGGCTGATCGGTTATCTATTCTGGACCAATTGGATGCTAACGCTGCTATTTCTGGGCGTAACGCCGGTGATTGCTGTTGTGGTGAGCTATGCCAGCAAACGTTTTCGGCGTATCTCTAAGCGTATTCAGCACTCCATGGGGGATGTGACGCACGTCGCTTCTGAAGCGCTATCTGGCTACCGCGTTGTGCGTACGCATGGCGCTGAAGAGTATGAAAAACAGCGCTTTGAGCGGGTAAGTGAAGAAAATCGTCGTCAAAGTATGAAAGAGGCGATGACGCGCGCTGTGAGTTCACCAGTGATCTTGATGCTGGTAGCGATTTCCATGGCAATTCTGGTTTGGCTTGCCATGGCGCCTGCGCTTATGGAAAACATGACGCCGGGGGAGTTTGTTGCTTTTATTACCGCAGCAGCGCTAATGATCAAGCCAGTGCGCCAGCTCACCGAAGTGAATAGCGAGATTCAAAAGGGTATTGCGGCGGCGTCTGAGCTATTTGGCTTGCTTGATTTGACCCCTGAGCAAGATGAAGGTAAGACCACTCCACGCCAGCTAACCGGCAGCGTAGTGATTGATAATGTCAGTTTCCGCTACGCTGATGACCAGCCTAATGTATTGCACGGTATTAATATTAGTGTGGCACCAGGTGAGTTAGTGGCGATTGTTGGGCGCTCTGGTAGCGGTAAATCAACATTGGTCAGCCTGCTGCCGCGCTTTTATCGTCCTAGTGAAGGGCGTATTTTGATTGATGGGGTAAATGTCGATGATTATGCATTGGGCCCTTTGCGTCAGCAAATTGCATTAGTGTCGCAACAAGTCACGCTATTTAATGCAACCATTGCTGACAACATTGGCTATGGCGTTACCAACCCAGACCCAGCCGCCATTGAAGCGGCCGCTCAGGCGGCTTACGCCAGTGAGTTTATTGAAAAGCTGCCTCAGGGCTATGCCACGCTAGTGGGTGAAAACGGTGTGATGCTATCCGGTGGGCAGCGCCAGCGCCTAGCAATTGCTCGGGCAATTTTTAAAGATGCACCTATTCTTATCTTGGATGAAGCGACATCGGCACTAGATACCGAATCCGAACGCTATATCCAGAAAGCGCTGGAGCATGTGTGTAAAGGGCGTACCACCCTGGTCATTGCCCACCGTCTATCGACGATTGAACGGGCTGACCGTATTTTGGTGATGGACCAAGGGCGCATTATTGAGCAGGGTACCCACCAAGCGTTGCTAGAAGCGGGAGGTGCCTACGCAGCGCTGCATCAGCTTCAGTTTCAGGAGAGTGAATGAGCCTGGAACAACGCTGGCTTAAGGCGGCTTACCAAGGAAGCCGATGGCTGACGCCACTTTATCCGCTGGGTGCTTTATACCGTTATCTTATGGTGCGGCGTAATCGCCACTATCATTCTGGTAAAAAGCTAGTTGTTAAAGCATCCGTACCCGTTATTGTGGTGGGTAATATCACCCTTGGTGGAACCGGCAAGTCGCCGTTAGTGGCGTGGCTGGTCAACTGGCTAGCAAGGCAAGGGTGGTCGCCAGGTATTATTACCCGTGGTTACGGTGGTAAAGCATCGCACTACCCGTTATTGGTAACTGCAATCACCGAGCCCGCGCAAAGCGGCGATGAGCCATTAATGTTGGCGCAGCAAACGGGTTGCCCGGTCGTGGCTGATCCGCGTCGTCCACGTGGCGTTCAAGCCTTGGTTGATATGGGGTGCGACATTATTGTCAGTGACGATGGATTACAGCACCTGGCGTTAGGGCGTGATATTGAATTAGTCGTTGTTGATGGCGGGCGAGGGTTGGGTAATGGGCGCTGCTTACCTGCTGGGCCGCTGAGAGAATCACCCAGCAGATTAGCTGAGGTTGATGCTGTGATTATTAATGGTGACGCGTGTCGCTCCTTGCCCGTAGAAGGAGTGGCGATGCAACTAGCGCCGCTAAGCTGGCGGCGAATGCGGGATGGCCATCGCATGCCGCTTACCCCCCTACCATTTACGCTACCTGTGAATGCCGTAGCAGGCATTGGCCATCCTGAGCGTTTTTTTAATACGCTGCGCAGTCTGGGAGTGGACGGCGAAATGCGTCCGCTAGCAGATCACCAGCGTTTTGATGACCAGACTTTCTGTTTTAGTCATCAACGCCCCGTTGTAATGACCGCCAAAGACGCAGTGAAGTGCCAAGCGTTGGCGCCACCCGATAGCTGGGTGCTCGAGGTAGAAGCCGTGCTTCCGCCAGAGTTTGAACACTGGCTGGCAGCTAAATTGTCAGCGCTTTCTGAAAAGGGATACACCAATGGATAAAGAATTACTGGCAATGCTGGTTTGCCCGCTGTGCAATGGCAAGCTCAAGTATAACCGTGAAGCCCAGGAGCTTTGCTGCCACTACGACGGTTTGGCGTACCCTATTCAAGAAGGTATCCCTGTGATGCTTCCTGAAGAAGCGCGCGCGATGGGTGCCGATGAAAAATTACCTATCTCGCCTGGCCGTACCGGAGAGGTGTAATGTCAGTCGCTAAGACCGAATTTATTGCCGTTGTTCCCGCGCGTTTTGGTTCGTCCCGGTTGCCGGGTAAACCGCTGCTGGATATCGCGGGTGAGCCAATGGTTGCCCATGTCTGGCGGAGAGCCTGCCAAAGCCAAGCCAGTCGAGTCGTGGTAGCCACCGATGATCTTCGTATCCGCGACGCGATGCTGCCCTACGGTGCGGATGTCGTCATGACGCGTGCGGATCATCCTTCTGGTACCGACCGATTGGCTGAGGTGGCAGAGCAGCTCGGGTTAAGCGACGACACTTTAGTGGTGAATGTGCAAGGCGATGAGCCGCTTATCCCACCGGCCTTAATTGACCAAGTGGCGATGCGTTTAGCCGAAGATCCCGATGCGGCTATTGCGACGCTTGCTGAGCCGATTGCTGATGTTGAAACGTTATTTAATGCTAACGTCGTCAAAGTTGTTCGCTCCTTGCAAGGGCGTGCCCTGTACTTTTCTCGTGCTCCCATTCCTTGGGATCGCGAGCAATTTAACGTCCAGCCTGCGCTTTTGGCCACTGATGCTTGGCTGCGTCATATCGGTATATATGCCTACCGTGCCAGTTTTCTTGCTGCTTACCGGGAGCTGGCGCCGTCGAGCCTTGAGCAGTTGGAGCAACTAGAGCAGTTGCGCGCGCTACAGCATGGCTATGCGATTCAAGTTGCGCTGGCCAGCACTATCAATCCTGCTGGTGTGGATACGCCTGAAGACTTAGCCAGAGTGAGAGCGCTTTTGGCGAGTAAAAGTGAAGGTGAAAGCTAATGAAGCGCGTCCTATTTGTTTGTTTGGGCAATATTTGTCGTTCACCAACAGCTGAGGGCGTTTTTAGGCACGCTGTTGAAGAGGCTGGCCTAAGTCGTCATATCAGCATTGACTCTTGTGGTGTAGGTGGTTGGCATGTCGGAAAAGCGCCAGACAGCCGTGCCCAGGTAGCCGCATTAAGGCGTGGTATCGATATTAGCCATTTGCGCGCTCGCCAGCTAAGCGCCAGTGACTTTCTTGAATTCGACTATGTGCTGGGCATGGATCGCGATAATCTCAAGGCCATGCGAGCGCTACAGCCAGGTGCCAGTCGTGCCCATGTAGGGCTCTTGCTAGATTTTGCCGATATGCCTGATGCGGAAGTGCCCGACCCTTATTATGGTGGTGATGAGGGCTTTGAGCATGTCCTGAATTTAATTGAGGCGGCTTCTGCAGGGCTAATTGCTCAGCTGAGACATGACGGGCTGAGAAATGATAGGTTGTGAAATCACGAGTTGTGAAAAAAGCCATAATGAGCTGCTTAGTCGTTGCCTGTCAGTCGATTTAACCTCTGCGAACACGCTGCGTTTACCATGCTTAGCTGAGCGTTATGTGGTGCCTAAAACGCTAAGCGCGCTCCGGCGTGTGCTTCGTGAGGCTGCTGATAAACAGTGGCATATTACGCTTATGGGAGGTGGCAGTAATGTGCTGCTTCCCGCTCAGCTAAAAGGCATTGCGATTCGACCGGGCATGCAACAGTGGTGGTTAGAACGTTGCGGAGAGTCTGTTGTTGCTCATGTGGGAGCTGGCGTTAATTGGCATTCGTTAGTAATGACGCTATCGGCTCGCGGCCTGTGGGGCATTGAAAACTTAGCGCTGATTCCCGGTGATTGCGGCGCAGCACCAGTACAGAACATTGGTGCCTACGGTGTCGAGCTTAAAGACGTTCTGGTAGGGGTGCAGGTAGTCGAGTTGGCGTCGGGCAATGTGCGTTGGTTAAGCGCCGATGCTTGCCAATTTGGTTACCGAGACAGCATCTTCAAAAAATCGCTAGCGGATAAAGTCGTCATTACTCAATTGACGCTTCGGCTATCGAAAACGCCGCAGCCAAGACTGGGTTATGGAGATTTAGCTGCCCGAGTAGCTGGCACGGCGAATTGCTTGGCGGTGGCTCAAGCAGTGTGCGCTATTCGCCAGGAAAAACTGCCGGATCCTCAGGTGCTCGCAAATGCGGGTAGCTTCTTTAAAAACCCGCTAGTTAGCAGCGATCAGTTATCGCGCTTGCTACAAGCATATCCTGATATGCCATATTTTCCGCAGGTTAACGGCCAAAGCAAACTGGCAGCGGGGTGGTTAATTGATCAATGCGGGCTGAAAGGGATTCGGCAGGGGGCTTTCGGTGTTCACGCGCGGCAGGCCTTGGTGCTGGTGCATTTTGGTGGTGGCGATCGGTATGAGCTGCTGCAGTTTGCAGAGCATATTGCCCACAAGGTCTATGACCAATTTGGTGTTGAGTTAGAGGCTGAGCCACGCTTGGTACAAGCATAAAAAAACCCCGCTTATGAACTGACCCCCAATAGTTGGACGGTTCATTTAGCCGGCGCCCAAGGCCTGAGTCCTGTACTGCACAGGGCTCAGGCCTTTTAGTTTTAGCTTGATCCGGTGATGGTTGTAATAGTAGATGTAGTCAGCAATACCGCGCTGCAACTGCTCAACGGTATCGAACCGATTCAGGTGAAAATACTCAGCCTTCAGAGTGCCGAAGAAGCTCTCCATCGCCGCATTATCCAAGCAGTTACCCTTGCGCGACATGCTACGAAGTACCCGCTGCTCCACCACCAAGTGGCGATAGCTAGGATGTCGATAATGCCAACCTTGATCCGAATGGAGCAGCGGCCGATCCCCTGGCATCAGCCTGTCAAAGGCTTTCTTCAACATCCCCTTCACTAGATCGAATACCGGGCGTCGCCCTGTCTGGAAGGCAATGATCTCTCCGTTATACAGGTCCATGACCGGTGACAGGTAGAGCTTCTGGTCATTGACCTTGAACTCGGTAATGTCCGTCACCCATCGCTGATGGGGGTGCTGAGCCTGGAACCGGCGCCGCAAGGTGTTAGGAGCCGCGTGGCCCTCCGCTCCCCGGTAGGCACGATAGCGCTTGGGGCGAACCAGGGACTTCAAGCCCAGCTGTCCCATCAGCCGCTGAACGGTCTTGTGGTTGATCGTCTCTCCTGCCTGCCGCAGAACAGCGGTGATACGCCGGTAGCCATAGCGCCCTTGGTGGCGGTCGTAGATCGCCTGGATATGCTCCTTCAGAGAGGCATACCGATCGACAGTGCCCAAGGCCTGTATCTGGTAGTAAAACGTGCTGCGAGGCAGCTCAGCGGCACGCAGCAGCAGAGCCAGCGAATGTTCATGCCTCAACCCTTGGACGCTCCGGGCTTTTTGCCCCGCGTCGCTTCCTCTTTTTCCCGGATCAAGGCATCGAGCTTTTTTAAGTAGGCATTCTCGGCGCGCAAGTAAGCCAACTCTTCGAGCAGGTCCTCTTGGGAGCGCTCACCATCAGGCGGGATTGGTGTGGAGGATGGCTTCTTAGTCATCGGGCGGCGTCCTTTGGGTTTTGGCTCTAGTGCAGTCAGACCACTACTATGGTACTGACGCGCCCATCTGCCAATAGCGCCCATCTCGCGGATATTGAAGAAGGCCTGCGCCTGACGCTGTGACAAGCCATCTCGCCACATCGTCTCAAGCACCTTCCGCTTAAAAGCCGCGCTGTAGTGCTTATACTGCTTGCGCAGACCTGCTACGCCGTGCTGACGGTATCTCTCGCGCCACGTCCGTACCAGAGAATGATCCAGGCCATGCTGGCGAGCCACCTCCCTCAAGCTGGTGTTATCGTGCAGACACTGCTGCACCACCCGCAGCTTGAAGTCCTCATTGTATCGACTGCTCATAAAAACACCCCGACGGTTGGGTTGGGTGTCCAACTTTCGGGGTGCAGTTCATTAGCGGGGTTTTTAGTGCGACTAGCGATCACTCATTAGGCGTTTTCTGTGCTTGTTTGCGCAGTTCACGAGGGTCGTTGTGAGCGCGACGGCGGCGGCGTGGCTTAGGTGCCGTGTCTTGAGCAGCAGTAGGCGCTTGCTTTGCTTCTTCGGATGTTGCTGTTGCAACGTTGGCTTTAGCTGACGGCGTTTGAGCCTCTTCATTCGTTGCCAATGTCGACGGTGGCTCTTTGTCTTCTTGAGCGTCAGCGCTGGCAGTTTCTGAAGTGGTGTTTGAAACCGTTTCTGAAGCAGTTGTGGTGTCTGAAGCAGCGGTATTGCTCACTGCGTCGCTGTCTAAAGAAGCTGCTTCTGGCTGCTCAGTGCTCTCCGGAGAGTTTGCTTCAGCGCTCGTCGCCACACGTTGCGATGACGCCTGGGTGCTAGCGCTACCGTCAGCCGTCTCAAGTGCTTTCGGTGCTTCTGATTGGGTTTCAACAGCTACGGATGTCTCTTGTGCTGCTTCTTGAGGCTCGTCAGGCAACACTGGTTCCTGATGCACACGTTCTTGAGGCTCTTGAGACTCAGAAGGCTCTTGAGACTCAGAAGTCTCTTGGGGCTCAGAAGGCTCTTGAGACTTAGCAGGCTCTTGAGACTTAGCAGGCTCTTGAGACTCAGAAGTCTCTTGAGGCTCAGAAGATTCTTGAGACTTAGCAGGTTCTTGAGGCTCAGAAGCTTGAGAAGATACCGGCTGCTGAGGTTTATCAGCCTCTTTTGCAGCCTCTTCACCAGGCGAACTTGCTGATTCGCTGTCGGTGGTATCAAGCTCTTTCACGTTTGCATCAGGCGCTTTTTGCGGCTCCAGTCCCGTAACTGACGAAGGCTCACTATTTGCGACCTCAGCCGAATGGCTGCTCGTCTCTTGGGGCGCTTCTTGAGTCGCGGTTGCATCATGAGTTGGCAGTTGAGGTTTGTCCTCAGCGCTCTTCTCTAAACGTGTTTCTGCTTCAGGTTCAGCTTTTTCTGCCGCTTGCTGAGATTGGCGGCGTTGGCGCGTAGTCTTGCGTGGTTTCTCCGCCTTGTCGGCAGGGCGCTCAGCCTTCGTTGTTTCATCGGCAGTTGCTGATTCATCTGCCGCTTGCTCAGACGCTTCAGGGGTTGCTTCAACGCTGGGTGCGGCGGTATTGCGGGCCTCATCTTGTGAAGTGGGGCTTGCCGGCGCTGCTTTGCGGCTGTTCACTTCAGCAGCAGGCGTTTCAGCAGCAGCTTCAACAGAAGGAGCGTCTACAGAGGGAGCTTCAGCCGCTGCGGCTTGCAGTTTCAGCTGCTCCGCTTCAGCTTGAGGATTCACGGCCTGTTTACGCGTGCGGTTGCGCGGATTGTTACGCGTGCGTTTCGGCTTGCCGTCATCTTGTTTATCGTCCGCTTGTGATGCTGGCTCACGGGTAACTTCATTTTTCGGCTTAGCATCGCGTGGTTTATCGCGACGATTGTCTGTTTGAGCAGTAGATTTAGCCGCCTCATCTTTTGATGACTCTTTCGCCGCTAGGTTTGCCTGCTGCTCTTTTTGACGACTGCTCTTCTGTTCATTGTCCTGGAGCTTGGCATCGTCTTGCTGCGGGTGGCGTCGGCGATTGCGAGTACGGCTAGGGCCGCTACGTTTATCGTTAGCGTCGTCGTTACTATCAGCGTTGCGCGATTGGCTAGGCTGCTGGCTGCTCGGCTGTTGGTTGCTCGATTGCTGCTGGTTGCGCTGCTCGTTTCTGCCGGCATTTTCGCCACGTTCGCGGGCAGGCTTTGATTTACTGTCGCTGCGCTGCGAGCGATTTTTGCTCGTTCTCTCCGGCTGCTTACGGGCAACAGGAGCCTCAGGTTCGGGTTGGCTCGTGTTGGTATCTTCTCCGCCTAGCAGTTTGGCAAAGCCTCTGATGAAGCGGCCAATGACACTGGGCTGTTCTTCAGTGGCAGGAGTCGTCTTGGTAACGGCTTTATCTACCTTGGCAGCTCTCTCTGCCTTCTCTTCAGTCAGCAGGGAGGCAGGCGCTGGTGCATTATGTACAACGCTTTTAACCGCAGCTTCAGCGCGCATGGCGGGAGGAGTGAAGCTAGGGTCAGGCTCTTTGCCTACTTCAGTATCGGTTGAAAGCTCGAAGCTGGATAGCGTCAGGCTTTCATCATCGTCTAAGTGGTCATCACGCAGCCGTTGAACGTCATAATGTGGTGTATCCATTTCTGGATTTGGCAGGAGAACCACACGTACGCCTTGGCGTGATTCGATGTCCGCCAGAACGCTGCGCTTTTCATTCAGTAAGTAGGTGGCAACAGGGACTGGAAGAATGGCGCGGATTTGAGCGCTGCGCTCTTTCATGGCTTCTTCTTCAATCAAGCGCATGATAGAGAGTGACAGAGAGCGAACATCACGGATAGTGCCTTGGCCGTTACAGCGTGGGCAAACAACGCCGCTGGTTTCGCCTAGCGAGGGGCGTAGTCGCTGGCGTGACATTTCCATCAGACCAAAGCGAGAAATCCGACCAATCTGAACGCGTGCGCGATCCAGCTTCAGGGCGTCGCGCATGCGGTTTTCAACCTCACGCTGATTGCGCGCAGGGCCCATATCGATAAAGTCGATAACGACGAGACCACCGATATCACGCAGGCGCAACTGTCGAGCAATCTCATCGGCTGCTTCAGAGTTGGTTTGCAGGGCGGTTTCTTCAATATCGCTGCCGCGTGTGGCTCGGGCAGAGTTAATATCAATCGAGACTAGCGCTTCGGTATGATCGATAACAATAGAGCCACCAGAGGGAAGCTTTACTTCGCGCTGGTAAGCAGTTTCGATCTGCGATTCAATTTGGAAGCGCGAGAAAAGAGGGACTTCATCGGCGTAAAGTTTAATTTTCTGCTGATAAGAGGGCATTACCTGGCGGATAAAGCCCAGTGCTTCTGCATGAATCTCGGGGCTATCAATTAACACCTCGCCAATGTCTTGGCGCAGGTAATCGCGCATGGCGCGGATAATGACATTAGATTCGCGGTAAATCAGGAATGGGGCTGAGCGCTTGCCTGCTTCAGTGGTGATGGACTCCCACACTTGGACGAGGTAATCCAAGTCCCACTGCAGCTCTTCTGGGCTACGGCCAATACCGGCGGTGCGAACGATCAGGCCCATTTTGTCTGGCACTGTCAGTTGGCCCATGGCGTCTTTTAGCTGGCTGCGGTCATCACCTTCAATGCGGCGTGAAATGCCACCTGCACGGGGATTGTTCGGCATCAGAACCAGAAAGCGGCCCGCTAAACTAATAAAAGTCGTCAGTGCTGCCCCTTTGTTGCCTCGCTCTTCTTTATCAACTTGGACGATGACTTCCTGGCCCTCTTTCAGTACTTCTTTGATACTGGGGCGACCAGACACATCTTTGATAAAATATTCGCGGGAGATTTCTTTTAATGGCAGAAAGCCGTGGCGTTCGGCACCAAAATCAACAAAAGCGGCTTCAAGGGATGGTTCTACCCGGGTGATTTTTCCCCGGTAAATGTTGGCTTTTTTCTGTTCTCGAGCGCCAGATTCGATGTCTAAATCGTAAAGGCGTTGCCCGTCTACCAGCGCAACCCGCAGCTCTTCTGGCTGGGTTGCGTTAATCAGCATCCGTTTCATGTTGTCTCACATAGCATTGCGAGCCGACGAGCCGTCTAGGCGTGGCGTAGACGAATCGCTGGGTGCTGCGTGCTTGTGCTCGGCGCATTGCTATGCTGACGCATTAAGCCGGGAAGGCAATCATGCCGACCCGGCCGAAAGGGCGTTGAGTACGTGGCGGAGGCAGAACATGTTTCGGTGGCTGTCACGTCCATCCGGCTCTGCTGACACCGCCAACACCTGGCATTCATCGATTCGTCAACGCCGGTCATCGGCACAGCGTTGAACTTGGCGCCCCAAGTCAAGCAGTACCTTGTGACGAACAGGATGGGCTGCTTGGGGCGTGACGTTTGTTAATTCAATTGCCTGCCATTGCGGGCGAAGCAAAAGTGTCTCTGCCGTCAAAAAGCATGCGACAGAGTAACTGTATATCCAGTACGTAAGGCGTGTGGGTAATGCGTACACTACGCCATTTTGCCTGTGCTCTGGCCTGCGTGTTTGTCGGGCAGGCGCTAGGCAAGCGTGGTAGTGCTCCCGTTACGACGTGTCTGTTTACGGGTAAGCCACACTTGGCCGCTGAACGTTTTGGAATATAACAGTAAAGACAACTACCAGCAATTGACGCAATGCGCATTGGTCTACGCTAGAATGCCGTTTTTAGCCTGTCGCTATTAGATCACACCAGGAGTGAGCGTTAATGTCCGAAGGGCGGGAAGTACAGTGGGTGGATATCGCCCCGGAACAAGCAGGTCAGCGAATCGATAATTTTCTGATGACGCGTTTAAAAGGTGCTCCTCGTGCATTGATTTACCGCATTGTGCGTAAAGGTGAAGTAAGGGTTAATAAAAAACGCGTCAAAGTAGATTACCGACTTCAAGCGGGCGATCTAGTGCGTGTACCGCCGCTGCGATTAGCCCCGAAAGAAGCGGTTAAAGAGGTGAGTGACAACTTACGTGATTTGTTAATTGGTAGCGTCATCATGGAAGGGCCAGACTGGATGGTGATTAACAAGCCATCGGGATTGGCTGTCCATGGCGGAAGCGGCGTTAAAATTGGCCTCATTGAAGCGCTTCGACAAGTGCGCGACGACCTTACTTTTTTAGAGCTTGTCCACCGATTGGACCGTGATACATCGGGCTGCTTACTGTTGGCGAAGTCTCGTGATGCGCTGGTCACACTGAATGAGTCGCTGAAAAAGCATGCAATGGACAAACGCTATTTAGCGTTAGTCAGCGGGCGCTGGCCTGCTCGGAAGACCTATGTAAGTGCTCGCTTAGATCGCTTTGATGCGGGTAACGGTGAAAGGCGGGTGCGGGTAGACCCAAATGGCAAGGTCTCACGGACTCACTTTTCGGTAGTGGAAACCTTTGAAAAGGTCACGCTGATAGAGGCGGAGCCTGTAACAGGCCGCACCCACCAAATTCGTGTCCATGCCGCTCATGCTGGGCACGCCTTACTGGGCGACGATAAATACGCTACCCGCGAAAGTAATCATATGACGCAACGCCTTGGTTTGGGGCGTCTATTTCTCCATGCCTGTGCCTTAACATTTCCTGAGCCTGGCAATGGTCGACCCGTTACGGTAAAGGCGCCGCTGCCTGAGGCATTGGAAGAAACGTTAAAGCGCGCTCGGAAATAAGGAAGCGATATGCGCTATGAGCTAATTATCTTTGATTGGGATGGCACATTGATGAACTCTGTGCCGAAAATTGTTGCCTGCATGCAGGCAGCAGCTTCTGATGTCGAGTGGGATGAGTTAGACGTCAGTGCTATCGAGAATATTATTGGTTTGGGGCTGCCTGAAGCGATAGCAACATTATGCCCTGGTATGGATGCAGTTCAGGCTGAGCGCTTGCGTCAACGCTATGCCTATCATTTCGTTCAAGGTGATTCGACACCCATGCCTTTTTTTGAAGGCGTTAAAGAGCAAGTCGCCCGACTGCGTGAACGCCCTTGTCAGCGTCTAGCGGTGGCGACGGGGAAAAGCCGTCGTGGCCTAGATCGGGTGTTTACCGAAACAGCGTCTGGTGATTGGTTTAATGCCAGCCGAACGGCAGATGAAACGCGCTCTAAGCCTCATCCGCAGATGCTCCTTGAACTGCTTGAAGAGCTGAAAGTGCCCGTTGAGCGCGCTGTGATGGTCGGGGACACCGAGTATGATCTTGAAATGGCAAGGTCTATTAACATGGATCGTGTGGGCGTTACTTACGGGGTGCATACCCCCGCTCGGTTAGCGGCTAGCCAGCCGGTATGGCTGGCGGATGATGTAGATAGCCTGTTCGACTGGCTTCACGGTTAGCGGCGCTCACAGCCGTTGTGGGTAGTCGTGTTGTGGGTAGTCGTTACTGTTAGCGGTCGTTACTGTGAGTAGTCATTGTGCGAAGCAATACTAGGAAATTGTATATGAGTGATGAGCAGCAGCGCGATGGAAGTAATGATGGTAGGGGCTCTCAGTCGGGGGATGGTTTTCCTGGTCAGGAGAGCGGTGACCGTTGGACCGATGGGCCGGAGGTTGTCCAGCAGGATAAAAAGCCACCGCTCCCGGGGGCGGAGAGTGATGATGCCGAAACGCTACGCGAGCGCCAACGGTTAGCGCAGTTGGAAATGATGGATCGATGGGTTGGCGGTGTGTTAGCGGAACAGCGCCGAACACGACGCTGGAAGTTGTTCTTTCGTTTGATGCTGTTGGCGATTGTGTTGATATCGTTAACAACAATGCTATACCGCGTGTTTCTCGCTGAGCCAACGGCTTCATTGCCCACCGAGAGCCACATAGCACTGGTGGAAGTGCATGGTGTGATTGCCAGTGATGCGCCAGCAAATGCTGAGCGCATCATTAAGGGGTTGAATCGGGCATGGTCATCAGAGAGCGCTGCAGCTGTTGTGTTGCACATTGATAGTCCTGGTGGAAGCCCTGTGCAATCGCAGCGTGTTTACGATGAAATTATGCGGCTGCGTGACCAGGGCGACAAGCCCATTATTGCCGTGATAGAGGATATTGGTGCGAGCGGTGCTTACTACGTTGCTTCTGCTGCCGATAGCATCGTGGCGTCCCGTGCAAGCTTGGTTGGCTCTATTGGTGTTATCTATGCTGGCTTTGGCTTCCAAGAAGCGATCAACCAGATTGGCGTAGAGCGTCGCGTAATGACTGCCGGTGAAAACAAAGCCTTTTTGGATCCTTTTCAGCCGCTGGGTGAGGAGGCTGCCGATTTCTGGCAGGGCGTTCTGACTCAAACCCATGAGCAGTTTATAGGCGATGTGAAGGCGGGGCGTGGTGATCGTTTGAGCAACAGCCCTGAAATTTTCTCAGGGCTTATCTGGAGCGGTGAGCAAGCGCTGGAGCTAGGTTTGATAGATGAGCTGGCCAGCCTTGAGCAAGTCGCCCGTGAGCAGGTAGGCGAGGCTGAATGGGAGAACTATACGCCTAGCTTGGACCCTTTCGAGCGTTTGACACGTCGCTTTACGCAAACAGCTGCTGAAGTGCTGGGGCTTCAGCACGCACATGCTCCTTTGCGCTTTCAGGCTCAGTAAATACTAACGTTCGCCGAGTGGGTTCATGCCTGCTTGGCGAAGCATATCGCATAGTGCGATGAGTGGCAGTCCAATAAGTGCATTTGGGTCTCGGCCTGCGAGTTTTTCAAACAAGCTAATTCCAAGCCCTTCCATGCGGAAGCTGCCAGCGCTGTCTAAAGGTTGCTCAAGGGCAACATAGCGGGCTATTTCGCGCTCGCTCAGTGAGCGAAAAAACACCTCAAACGGCTCAATATGGACGTGATGCCGTTGGTGGCGGGTATCAACTAATGCTAAGCCCGTCAAAAAAGTCACTTTATGGCCAGAAAAGCGTGCCAGATTCTCCCGGGCGCGCTGTTCCGTATGAGGTTTGCCTAAAATGTCACCCTCAAACAGGGCTATTTGATCAGAGCCAATGATGCAATGATTGGGGAAATGCTCAGCAACAGCGTTGGCTTTGCTGAGCGCCAGGCGGTGCACTAATGCGTTAGGCGTTTCATTAGGATAGGGCGTTTCGTCGATGTCTGGAGAGCAGCACTGATAGGGCAGTAATAGCTTGTCCAGTAGCGCTTGGCGGAAACGAGAGCTTGATGCCAGGACAAGTGGCGCGTTATCGGTTTGAGGCACAGTGTTCTCCTTTAATAGGCCTGGTTGAGGATTAATTGGCGTTCAAACGAGTGTAACGAAACCTTGGTAGCCTGCCTATTTATGTGGTTTTGCGAGATAATCTCATAAGAATTGCGCCGACAGCTTTGACAGCGGGGGGGCGAGTGCCTATCATTGCGCGCCTATGTTGACCTCACAAATCCCCAGCCGGGTTGAGCCTTATAAGCTTGTAGCCCGCCGCGAACGACTAGAAGGCATTGTGGCGCTGAATAAGCTGCCACGCCTAGCTGAAGAAGCAGGTGACCAAACCGGCGACTGTCATGTCGTACTTGAGTTTGGCGTTGATGCCCAAGGTCGTCGTGAAATTCGTGGCCATTTGCAAGCGACCCTGGCGTTGCCTTGTCGCCGTTGTCTAGTGCCGCTAAGCCAAGGCGTTTCCAGTGATTTCTTATTAGGAATTATTGCCGACGAAGCTTTGGCTGCCGAGCTACCTGCTAGTCATGAACCGGTGCTGGTGGAAAATGAACAGCTGGACTTGCTGACGGTAATAGAGGATGAGCTTATCCTTAGCTTGCCGCAGGTGGTCTATCACGATGAGACCGAATGCCATGTCTCGGCGGAGCAGCTGGTCAGCAAGACCGAAGGCACGGCGGAAGACTCCGCTCCGGCCAAGAACCCTTTCGCAGTGCTTAGTGCTTTGAAAAGCAGTGGCGCTTTGAAAGGCAAAAAGTAAGCATCACTTACCTTAATTACCTTGGAGTAAACACCCATGGCAGTTCAACAGAACCGTAAAACTCGTTCCAAGCGCGGTATGCGTCGTAGCCACGATGCGCTGAGCGCACCGACTCTGTCTCAGGACAAAGAAACCGGTACTACTCACCTGCGTCACCACGTTTCTCCCGACGGTTTCTACCGCGGTCGTAAAGTGGTCGAAGTTTAAGCCTAAGCGCTTATATGAGCGGCAAAACAGGGTGGGTGCTGTGTGCGCCTAGCGATTGATGTAATGGGGGGTGACCAAGGCCCCCGTGCCATTATCGAAGGCTCCGCAAGGGCGGTTATTGAACGCCCCGACCTAGCATTAACTCTGTTTGGTCCGCGTCAGCAGATTGATGCTGAACTTTCGCGTTTGCCGCAGCCTTTGGCTGCGGCAACGTCACGTTTGGTGGCAGCTGATGCTCCCGAAAGCATCTCTCAAGCGGCTACTGCCGCCTGGGCAATGCGACGTGGAGGCGCTACTAGCATGGCGTGTATGCTGCGCAGCCTGTCGTCAGGTGAAGCGGCAGCAGGCGTGAGTGCGGGAAATACCGGAGCGTTAGTCGCGCTAGCGCGGCGTGAACTTGGTATGTTGCCTGGCATCTCAAGGCCTGCAATAAGTACCGCAATCCCCGCGCGTGGAGGACGGCGCTGTTATTTGCTTGATTTGGGGGCGAATGTAGACTCGCCTGCATCCAGGCTGTTTGATTTTGCCATGATGGGCGCCGCCATGGCTCAGTGTATGGATCGCATTAGGCGGCCCCGCGTTGCCTTGTTGAATGTAGGGTCTGAAGCCACAAAAGGTAGTGCTAATGTGCGCGAAGCGGATCGTTTGCTGCGTGAGAGCGCTAGCGACTTAAGCTTTGATTACCTTGGTTATGCTGAAGGTGGGGATATTTTTCAGGGCGATCTTGATGTTGTGGTTTGCGATGGCTTTGTTGGTAATGTCACGTTGAAAGCCAGTGAAGGGTTGACTCGTATGTTGGTGGAGCGTGTGCAAATGGCGTTTGAATCACGCCTGAGTGGGCGTTTGGCAAGTATACTGGCCAGGCCTGTACTGAAGAGGCTTAAGCGGGAGTTAGACCCCGTACGTTATAATGGAGCCAGCCTCCTGGGATTGCAGGGTATTGTGGTGAAAAGCCACGGCAGCACCCAGGCGGATGGTTTTTATTATGCTATTCAGCGTGCATTACGAGAAGTGGAGCATGATTTGCCTGTACGAATTGCAGCACGCTGGTCGCGTTCTTGAGCGCTATCAGCGCAATAGATAATAAGACGTTATATATTTTTGCGGGCTATTGGTGGTAGCTGAATGTGCCAAAGTTGTTTTAGCAACGGCGCCAATAGCACGCTTATCGCTCAACTGAGCAAATGCCTACAAGAGCAAAGGTGAACGACATGTCTCAACCCCTTGCCCTCATTTTTCCCGGGCAAGGCTCTCAGCAGCTTGGAATGCTGCGAGAGCTAGCCGAGCGCTACAGTGTGGTGGGAACTACATTTGAGGAAGCGTCAGACGCTCTGGGCTACGATTTGTGGAAAGTCGTCCAGGAAGGTCCAGAAGAAGCGTTGAATGCGACGGCATGCACTCAGCCGGCACTACTTGCCTCCAGTGTAGCTATCTGGCGTATCTGGCAAGAGTTGGAAGGGCCTCGCCCAAGTGTCATGGCTGGGCATAGTCTTGGCGAGTATAGTGCCATGGTTTGCGCGGGAGTGATGGGGTTCGCTGAAGGTGTGCGCCTTGTTCGTCTGCGTGGTGAGGCTATGCAGGAAGCTGTCCCGGCGGGAGAAGGTGGTATGGCGGCGATCCTTGGGCTTGCCGATAGCGCAGTTGAAGCGGCCTGTGCCCAAGCGGCTGAAGGCGACGTTGTATCTGCTGTTAATTACAACTCGCCTGGACAGGTTGTTATCGCGGGCAGCAAAAGCGCCGTAGAGCGCGCTATCACTGCCTGCCAGGAGGCGGGAGCCAAGCGAGCGCTTCCGCTACCGGTGTCAGTGCCTTCCCATTGTGCCTTAATGCGGCCAGCTGCTGAGCGACTTTCCGAAGCGATGCAGAAAATTGAGCTGCGTGCCCCTCGTTATGCGGTTGTTCAAAACGTTGATGCGCAAGCCCATGCTGATATTGAGACATTGCGTACGCGCCTCATCGAACAGCTGTATCAGCCCGTTCGTTGGTCATCTTGCGTTGAAGCGATGGTCGAGCAGGGTGCTAATGTGTTCATTGAATGTGGGCCTGGTAAAGTGCTTACCGGATTGAATAAGCGCATTGTGCGCAGTGCCAAAGGGTTGGCGGTAAATGATCCTGATAGCTTGGATGCGGCCCTTGAGTTAGCCCGTGAGGCGTCGGCGGGTGGTGCGTGAAAAATGGTGCGTGTTAAGTCGCTATTTTCCGCTACCCTTGCTTAGTTAGGTTGAAGGAAGAACGTTATGACTCAAGAACGAAGAGTTGCACTAGTCACTGGTGCTAGCCGAGGCATTGGGCGAGCCATTGCTCATGAGCTTGGGCGCCAAGGGCGCATTGTAGTGGGAACTGCCACTAGCGAATCAGGCGCTGAAAAAATTGATGCTGACCTAAAAGAGCATGGCATTGAAGGTGCGGGTATGTGCCTTAATGTTACTGATCAGCAGAGTATTGATCAGGTGCTCAAAACAATTGGCGAACGTTTTGGTGCGCCCACGATTTTGGTCAATAATGCCGGCATCACCCGTGATAATTTGTTAATGCGCATGAAAGAAGATGAGTGGGACTCCGTGATGGATACCAATCTCAAATCTGTTTATCGCGTTAGCAAGGCGTGTCTGCGCGGTATGACAAAGGCGCGCTTTGGGCGTATCGTGTCGATAAGCTCTGTAGTGGCAACGATGGGTAACCTAGGCCAAACTAACTACGCCGCCGCTAAAGCAGGCATGGAAGGCTTTAGTCGTGCTTTGGCGCGTGAAGTTGCTTCCCGTGCTATTACGGTTAATGCGGTTGCGCCTGGGTTTATTGCAACGGATATGACGGAAGCGTTGCCTGAAGCGCAGCATGAAATGCTGCTTAAGCAAATTCCTCTTTCGCGTTTAGGCGGGCCTGAGGAAATTGCTGCTGCCGTCGGATTTTTGACAAGTGATGCTGCAGGTTATATCACTGGCGAAACGCTACACGTGAACGGCGGCATGAATATGCGTTGATGGCCTTGAGCTTGGCGGTTGCGTCAGCTTAAGGGCGTCTATAAACTACCCCGCAGCTTTTGGCTTGCGGTTTCCAAATGGCTGGTTATCAAAAACGGCTAATGTGAACGACTGGAGTACGTTGATGAGTACTATTGAAGAGCGCGTTAAGAAAGTTGTGGCAGAGCGCCTGAACGTTAAAGAAGAAGATATCCAGAACAGCTCTTCTTTTACTGAAGACCTGGGTGCTGATTCTCTTGACACCGTTGAGTTGGTGATGGCGCTTGAAGAGGAATTTGATACTGAAATTCCTGACGAAGAAGCTGAAAAAATCACCACGGTTCAAGAAGCTATCGACTACGTAAACGCCCATCAGTAAGGGTTGAGTCGAAGCAGTGAGCCAGGGTGGGGTGCTTACCCACCCGTATAAAAAGCCGTCCTGAGTAAGGGCGGCTTTTTTGCTTTGTTGTCACAATGAATATAACGTTCAATCTCCGTTATACTAGTCACCAAATCTCTGCAGCAAATGACCCAGATGGGTCGTGTCACCATGGATGCCTGGAGGAAAGCTAATGGCGCGAAGAAGGGTAGTGGTAACTGGGTTAGGCCTGGTGACCCCAGTGGGTAACAGTGTTGATGAGTCGTGGGCAAATATTGTCGCCGGCAAAAGTGGCATAGCACCGATTGAGCACTTTGACACAAGTGGCTTCAACACGCGTTTTGGAGGATCGGTTAAAAATTTTGATATTAGCCCTTATTTAAATCCTAAAGACGCACGCAAGATGGATTTGTTTATCCAGTACGGTATGGCGGCGGGAGCCCAAGCCATTCAGGATTCGGGGCTTGAATGTAGCGAAGAGAATGCTGAACGCATTGGGGTGGCTATTGGTTCAGGCATTGGTGGTTTGCCGATGATTGAACATAACCATAATGCGCTGAATAAAGGGGGCGCACGCCGCGTCTCGCCGTTTTTTGTGCCAGGTTCAATCATTAATATGATTTCTGGCAACATGGCGATTCAGCATGGCTTCAAAGGCCCGAATATCGCGATCACCACAGCGTGCACAACGGGTACCCATAATATTGGCTACAGTGCTCGCACGATTGCATACGGCGATGCCGATGTGATGATCTGTGGCGGTGCGGAAATGGCTACTACCCCATTAGGGTTGGGCGGGTTTTCGGCCGCGCGAGCGCTCTCTACTCGTAATGAAGACCCTCAGGCGGCGAGTCGCCCGTGGGATGCTGATCGTGATGGCTTTGTGTTGTCAGACGGTGCGGGTGTGCTTGTCTTGGAAGAGTACGAGCATGCGAAAGCGCGTGGTGCCAATATCTACGCAGAGCTTGCCGGCTTTGGTATGAGTGATGATGCCTATCATATGACGGCGCCGCCGGAAGATGGGCGTGGCGCTGCACTTTCCATGAGCAATGCCATTAAAGATGCGCGTATTGATCCAGCGGATGTGCATTATATTAATGCGCATGGCACGTCTACCGCAGCGGGTGACTTAGCCGAAAGCCGGGCGATTGAAAAAGTGCTTGGTAGCGCAGCTCAGCAAGTGGCTGTGAGCTCTACCAAGTCAATGATTGGCCACCTGTTAGGTGCTGCAGGAGCCGTTGAGGCGGTGTTCAGTATCCTGGCTATTCGCGACCAGATTGCGCCGCCAACCATTAACCTGGATAACCCACAGGAAGGCTGTAATCTTGATTATGTGCCGCACACTGCGCGGAAGATGTCGATTGAAATAGCGCTCTCAAACTCGTTTGGGTTCGGTGGTACCAACGGCTCACTGCTGTTTAAAAAGGTATAATACGCGATGCCAATGCCCCAGGTGCCGTTTGACGACCGAGGGCTTGCGTATGGTGACGGAGTATTTGAAACAGTGCTGCTGCGCGCTGGTGCCCCTGTATTGTGGGAGTATCATTACGCGCGTTTACGGCTGGGCTGTCAGCGTTTAAATATTCCGTTGCCTTCCATGGAGCAGTTGGTCGCCACTTGGCAATCTCCGTCTAACGCCAAGCTTGAAATACTCAAACTAATCCTAACCCGAGGAAGTGGTGGGAGGGGTTACGCGACGCCGGATACTTCTCAGCCTCGCTTGCTTAGCCGTCGAACACCTTTTGTGGTAAATAGCGACCGCTGGCATGAGGGAGTTAACGTACGGATTTGTCAGTTGCGTTTGGGGCATCAGCCGCTTTTAGCAGGCATTAAACACCTGAATCGATTGGAAAATGTGCTCGCGCGCCAGGAGTGGAGTGACCCGGCCATCGCTGAGGGGTTGCTTGGCGATACTGATGGTTGGCTGGTGGAGGCCACCAGTATGAATGTCTTTTGGCAGCAAGCGGGAGTGCTCTTCACACCTCTATTGTCGCAGTGCGGCGTGGCGGGTACGCTGCGAGCCGCATTATTGGATTATGGCGTCGTGCAGGAAGCTCCTATTGCGTTGAACGCTATCCATGAGGTTGAGCGTCTTTGGGTAGCTAACTCGGTACAAGGTGTGTGGCCAGTGAATAAGCTGTTAAGCGAAACAGGTGAAGTCCTGCAGTCCTGGCCGCCGCGAGGTCAAGATAAGCTGCAAGCAATAGGCCATGGCTTGCTTGGCTATTCGCCGACATCCCGTTAGGCAGAATTTTATCAACATTATTGAGGTGTCATGGTGAAACGGTTTTTAGCTGCTGCAGGTGTCGTGGTCGTGGTTGGATTAGCAGCCGTTGCGGGCGGCTATGTTTACTGGCAGCAGCGCCTATCGGCACCGGTCACACTCGAGGAGCCTGCGCTTTATCAGGTTCCTGCAGGGGCTGGGTTCAATCAGGTCGTTCGAGAGCTGGAAAGCCAGGGCTTTATTAAAGATGCTTGGGCATTTCAACTATTGGCGCGTGTTGAGCCTGAGCGCGTACCACGCTTACGGGTGGGCGAGTATCAGTTAACCCCAGGCATGAGTGGCCTTGAACTGATTGCCCTATTGGGTAGCAATAACGTTGTCACTTATCCGTTAACAATTCCCGAAGGATGGACGTTCCGCCAGATGCGCGAGCTATTGGACAGTGCGCCAAAACTTGAGAATCGGACGGTAGCGTTAAGTGACGACGAGATTATGTCATTGTTGGATCGAGAGGGGACTTTTCCTGAGGGCTGGTTTTTCCCTGATACCTACCGCTATCACCTGGGTATGAGTGACGTTGATATTCTACGTCAGGCGCTTTCCCGCATGGAGCAGATTCTAGAAGAGGTCTGGGACGAGCGTGATGATGACCTGACCATCGAGACACCTTATGAAGCGCTTATCATGGCATCGCTCATTGAGCGTGAAACAGGCGCGCCGGAAGAGCGTCGGGAGATTGCAGGCGTCTTTAAACGTCGTATGGAGCAGGGGATGCGCTTGCAGACAGATCCCACCGTCATTTATGGCATGGGCGAGCGCTATGAAGGCAGAATTACGCGTGCGGATTTACGTGAGGCGACTCCCTATAACACTTATGTGATTGACGGTATGCCACCAACGCCGATTGCCTTACCCGGGCGCGCCTCCCTTGAGGCGGCTGTGAGTCCGCTACCCGGAGAAACGCTTTACTTCGTCTCGCGCGGTGATGGTACCCACCATTTTTCACGTACGTTACGTGAGCACAATAATGCGGTTAATCGCTATATTCGTAATCGCTAATTAGGTTGAGTCATTGTTTAACTGCGATGTGTTTTTTTCGAATTTACTGAGTAAGGGGCTTCAATGAGCAAGCGCGGACGCTTCATCACCCTTGAAGGTGGTGAGGGAGTCGGAAAATCTACTAACGTGGCGTTTGTAGAGGCATGGCTACAAGAGCGCGGGATAGAGGTTGTGCGAACCCGTGAGCCCGGGGGGACGCCACGCGCTGAAGCGATTCGAGGATTGCTGCTTGATCCCTCTTTCGATGAGCCCTTGCACAGCGATGCCGAATTGCTATTAATGTTTGCCGCGCGAGCCCAGCATTTAGCGCAAAAAATAGTGCCAGCCCTTGAACGCGGTGCTTGGGTGATCTGTGATCGTTTTACCGACGCTACCTTTGCTTACCAAGGTGGTGGCCGCGGTATTGAAACAGATCGGATTGCGCAACTGGAACAGTTCGTGCAAAAAGGTCTCTCCCCAGATCTTACCCTGTTACTAGATATGTCACCTGAGGCTGCGAAAGAGCGTCTTGAAGGGCGTTTAAGAGACCAGCAAACGCAGCGTGATCGCTTTGAACAAGAGCAAGTAACCTTTTTCGAAGCAGTGCGGCGGGCTTACTTAGAGCGTGCCGCTGCCGCCTCTCAGCGTTTTGCCATTGTTGATGCGGGGCAAGCGCTTGATCAAGTCCAGGCGTCTCTAGCTCAAGCGCTAGAAGAGCGAATAGCTATATGGCAATAACGGGAGTGCTGCCTTGGCATCAGTCGACGTGGCAGCAGTTGGTTCGTCTCGCCAATGAAGGGCGCTTGCCGCACGCCCTGCTGATCAGTGGTGCCCACGGCGTTGGCAAGCAGCAGTTGGCGGAAGCGTTGATTGCTCGGACGTTATGCGCCCAGCCTGGCGAGCTAGCCTGTGGTCACTGTCATAGCTGTGCCATGCTGGCTTCAGGCTATCACCCCGACTTGATGCGCATTTCTCCAGAAGAGGGTAAGCGTCAGATTCGCATTGACCCCATACGTGATGTAAATCGCTTTGTTTCGCAAACCGCGCAGCAGGGCGGTTATCGAGTGATCGTGATCTCTCCCGCGGAAGCAATGAATATTGCGGCGGCAAACGCACTGCTCAAAAGTCTTGAAGAGCCTGGTGATAAAACGCTATTTATTTTGCTATCAGATGTCCCTTCGCGCACGCTGCCGACGATTCGCTCCCGCTGTCAGCAATGGCCATTAGCCAGCGTGTCCTTTAATGATTGCCAGGGCTGGCTGACTGAAAAACTTGGCAGCGACGAAGCATACTTTTGGTGGCGAGTGTCGGGTGGCTTGCCGCTGCTTGCTGTGGAGTTGGCAACGCCGCAGGAACGCGCTCTTCGCCATCAAATTCATGACAGCTTCGAACAGTTGGTGCGCGGTGCTGAGCCTGTTTCAGAAGCTGCTAGGCTTGATCGTCAGGCCATTGATGGCATCTTGTGGTACGGTATTGCTTGGCTTGAAGACTTGATCCGGCTGGGTTTGTCTGGCGAAACCTCGGTGCTGCATAACCCTGATTTAGAGCCGTTATACCGTCAAGCGATGAAAAATGGACGGGTGCAGGATTGGTTCCGGTTACTAGATTATGCCCGAGAGCAGCGCCGTTTATTCGCAGTCGGTGCTAATCCTAACCCTCAGCTAGTGCTTGAAGCGTGGCTGGTGCGCTGGTCGGCGCTGCTGCGCTCCTAGGATGGTTGCCAAACGGGGATTGCCAACGAGGCTATTATGACGGTTCAAAAAGCACTTTCTTTGACAATCCCTGATATGCCGACGTTGCTTTCCGCGTATATGCCTTTTCTAGATAGAGGCGGTATTTTTGTTCCGACTAAAACGCTCTATCGGCTTGGACAGCAGGTTTATCTATTGCTGACCCTACCAGGAGAGAGTGAACCTCTTGCTATCTCCGGCCATGTTGTGTGGGTTTCTCCTGAGGGCGTGAGTGGACAGCGAATGCCCGGTATTGGGGTGCATTTCAGCCAGCAGGACTACTCCGTACGTGATCGCATTGAAACGTTGTTGGCCGGCCAGTTAGATAAAGCACCTCCGTCCTTTACGCTTTGATAGCCGCGAGTTAGCACCGCAATACCACTGTACAAAGCCTGCCCTTCACCTGTTGACGAGAATTTAAGAGAGTTGCATGTTTGTTGATTCCCACTGCCATTTAGACCGTTTATCTGAGCTAACCCACAACGGTGATATTGCCGCAACGCTGGCGGCTGCTCGTGCTGCTAATGTGAGCCAGTTCTTAGCTGTTGCGGTGACGCTTGAGGAGATGCCGGAGTTGGCGGCAATCGCTCGTGAGCACCACGACGTGGTTATTTCGGCGGGACTGCATCCACTTCATCAGGCTCCGAAAGAGCCAGGCGTCAGCGATATTGTTGATGCTGCTGAGCAGTACGGTGCCGTCGCCATCGGTGAAACAGGGCTGGATTATCACTATCAGGACAGCGTGCCCGTAGAGGTTCAGAGCGAGCGATTTAAGCGCCATTTAATTGCGGCCAATGAGCTAGAGCTGCCGGTAATTATTCATACCCGTGAAGCGAAAGAAGACACCTTAGCATTGCTGCGTGAGCACACTAATCCAGAGGTAGGTGGTGTATTGCACTGCTTCACTGAAGATTTAGATATGGCGCGTGAAGCGGTGCGGCTTGGGTTCTATATCTCGCTATCGGGTATTATTACCTTCCGTAATGCGGGATCGCTTAGGGAGCTGGCCAGAAAACTGCCGCTTGATCGGCTGCTGATTGAAACCGATAGCCCTTATTTGGCGCCTGTTCCTTATCGTGGCAAACCCAACGAACCCGCTTGGGTAGTTGAGGTGGCAGAGTGTATCGCTAAAGAGCGAGGAATCAGCGTTGATGAAGTGGCGATGCAAACCACTGCCAATTTTTATCATCTGTTCCGCGCTGCCGTGCCCGATGCACCTGATAACGTAAAGCAAGCGTTGGCGCAGTCTGGTTTAGTGGTATAAGTGCTGCAAGCACAGCCTGGGAGGTAAGCGATGAATATTGATCGGCTTATGCAGCAATTTGACGGCGCGGCGGCGATTCCCCCCGTTGATCAGTGGCAGCCAGCCCTAAACGGCGATATCGATATCGTTATTCAGGCTGATGGTACGTGGCTGCATGAAGGAAAGCCGTTTGAGCGCCTTGCCATACCACGGTTATTAGCGAGTCTCTTACGCCGCGATGCCGATGGCTATTGCCTGGTAACGCCTGTTGAGCGTTGGCGTGTCACCGTGGTTGACTGTCCGTTCGTGGCGGTTGAAGCAGATTTTTACGATGATGCTTGGTGGTTGACGACCCAGTTCGATGACGTTGTGCGTGTGGATGCAGAGCATCCGCTTAGTCTCTCCAAAACGCCTGAGGGTGTCTTTGCCCCTGAGTGTGCCGTGCGTTTTGGGCTGGCGGCTCGCTTGCATCGTAATGTGTATTATCGGTTGGTAGAGCAGGCCACGCTGAGCGAAGCAGACGACGGTGAATGCCAATGCCGACTGTATAGCGCAGGGTCTTGGCATGTCTTAGGTCAGTTTAATGCCAATGATGCGATGCCAGGCGAGGTGACGTGAAGTTAACCGCTGAACAGCAAGCCGTTGTCCATCATCGCGAGGGGCATGCCCGCGTAGCGGCTGTCGCAGGAGCGGGCAAGACCACCACTATGGCGGCAAGAGTGCTCCACTTGCTGGCGTCGGGTGTGTCGCCGAAGCGTATGCTGGTGCTGATGTTTAACCGCTCAGCGCGAGACGACTTTCAACGCCGCCTGATCAGCATGGCACCTCAGGGGCAAGCGTTGCCAGATGTGCGGACCTTTCACTCACTTGGTCATCGGCTGACGCAGAGCCTATGTCGCTGGGGGGCGCTTGCGCCGAGACGCCTGCTGTCTGCTGATTGGCAGCTAGAGCGCCTTTTACGCCAGGCGAGCTTGAATGTGCTTCACGATGCCGTTGAGCGTCGCGATGCGGCTATCGAAGGTGACCGATTAGAAGCGCTTGCTCACTTTTGTGGGCTGGTAAAAGCCGAAATGCTATCGGCTGATGTGCTTTATAAGCGTCTTAATTACGAGCCGGATACTGACTACTTCCCCAGCGCATTTGATGAAGCTGAACGGCTGCTGCACGTTGAAGGCGTCATGACCTACGCTGATTTGCTTTATCGGCCCCTGCAAGTGTTAGAAGCTGAACAGACCTTGCGCAGTCGTGTGGAAGGTTTTCTTGACCATGTGATCATTGATGAATACCAGGATATTAATACTGCCCAGCAGCGGTTGCTGGCGGTATTGGCGGGTTCCAGCGCCAGTGTAATGGCGGTAGGTGATGCAAATCAGTGCATCTACGAATGGCGGGGCGCACGCCCGGACACCATGCTGGAGAACTTTACTGCCACGTTTGGCAGCGCCACAGACTACCCGCTCTCGATCACGTTTCGTCATGGCCACGCGCTGGCGCTAACCGCAAACCATGCCATCATGGCTAATCAACGCCGACCAGACCAGCTCTGTTTGGCGGATGCTAATAACCCTGAAACCCATATATCTGTTGGTCAGGGCAGTCGACTGCTGCTCGATGCCTTAGTCGACTGGCAAGCGCAGGGGCGCGCGTTGAGTGATGTGAGTCTGCTGGTGCGTAGTTGGGCGCTGTCGGTGCCTTTTCAGTTGGCGTTACTACAGGCGGGTATTCCATTTCGTCTTCAACGAGAAGATCGTTTCGTTTTCAGACTCCCTCTCGTGCAAGCCTTAGCAGGCTATTTGAAACTGTCTCGCCAGCCAGAGCTGCTGCACGACCCCGAGCAACTCTTGCTTTTGCTCTCTCAGCCAACGCCTTTTGTTGCCCGTGAGCGGCTTCAGCAGCTTGCCTATCAGCTGGCCAGCACCCAGCGCTGGCCTGAGCGCCACGAGCCGGTACTAACCTCTTTAAAACCGCTGCAGCGCCGCACGCTCAAAAAACGCTGGGCGCTGCTATGTGAGCTGCCTAAATTAAGTGATTGGCCGCCTGCAAAGCTGCTGAGTCATGTGGTGGAAACGATTGAAGCTGAAAAAACCTTAAAGCGGGCAGCGGCAAGACGCGACAAGGGCGAGGAGGACGTTCGTCTATTGGATGTGCTTATCGAACAGGCCGATAGCGTGAAAGATCCAGATGCGTTTATTGAACTGCTCGAGCGCCCAGTAGAGAACCAAGCTGGCGGTGTTCTGATTAGCACGGTACACGGAGCGAAAGGTCTAGAGTGGCCGTTGGTCGCCGTTGCTGGAGTGAATGAAGAGGACTTTCCGCACTACAGTCGCGACAATCCGCTCAATGACGAGAGGCTAGAAGAAGAGCGACGGCTGTTTTACGTAGCGATTACGCGGGCTCAAGAGCAACTGCTGGTGTTGCACGATGGTGGTGTTCATCGGCCTAGTCGCTTTATTGCGGAAAGCGCTTGGCAGGATAGTTTGCGGGTGGCGTCATGTTTGTCGCGTCAAGAGGCGCCTGCCACGGCTGTGCAGGTAACATCGCCAAGTTTGGTGAAGCGCTATCTTGAGCGGTTAGGGCGAACGGATATTGAGCTGGCAGCGCCGCAAGTCAATGAGGCAGCGGCAGGTTATCGGGCTGATGCACACTTCTACCCTGGACAGCGCTTAATACATGCCGTGTTTGGGGAAGGTGAGGTGGCCTCGGTAGAAGGTAACCCCTCCGATCCTGTCATCGATGTGCGCTTTGCACAGGCCGGTCGGCGTCGTCTTATTGCTCGACGCGCGCCGATTGAGTGCCTAGAGCCACCGGCGCAGCCAGCGTAACTGGCTGCGTCGTATGATCTTGCTAGTACCTGTTGAGATGATTACATATTGGGGTAGTTAGGCCCGCCGCCGCCTTCTGGCGCTACCCAGGTAATATTTTGGGCAGGGTCTTTAATATCGCAGGTTTTGCAGTGGACACAGTTCTGGAAGTTGATCTGGAAGCGTGGCTTGCCTTGATCATCTTCCACCACTTCATAAACCCCTGCAGGGCAGTAGCGTTGAGCCGGTTCTGCATAGGTTGGCAGGTTGTCGCGAATCGGCAGCTCTGGGTCTGCTAAGCGCAGATGGCAGGGCTGGTCTTCTTCGTGGTTAGTGTTAGACAAGAACACGGATGTCGATTTATCAAACGACAACTTGCCATCGGGCTTCGGATAAGTGATTTTTTCGAACTCAGCAGCAGGCTTCAGCGCGCCGTAGTCGGTGGTAGTGTCATGAACATTGGGTAGCTTATTGCCCAGTAGTTGATTGGCGAAATTGTAAGCACCGCCACCTACCGTGCCATATTTATGGATAGCAGGGCCAAAGCTTGCGCTCTCTTTCAGCTCTTCATAGGCCCAGCTGGCTTGCCATTTCTCAGTGAAGCTACTTAGCTCCTGAGCACCTTCATCACCCCCTTTGATGGCTTCAAAGACACTTTCTGCAGCGACCATGCCGGATTTCATCGCTGTGTGCAGGCCCTTTATTTTGGCAAAATTCAGCGTGCCTGCATCGCAGCCAATCAACAGACCACCCGGGAACGTCATTTTCGGTAGGCAATTAAAACCGCCTTTGGTAATGGCGCGCGCACCATAGGCAACCCGTTTGCCGCCTTCTAAATATTGGCTAAGCACCGGGTGATGCTTCATGCGCTGGAATTCATCAAAAGGTGACAGCCAGGGGTTCTTATAACCAAGATCCATAATGAGGCCCACGACGACCTGCTGATTTTCCGCATGATAAAGGAACCAGCCGCCGTGAGTGTCTTTTTCAAGCGGCCAGCCCGAGCCGTGGAGCACAAGACCGGGTTCATGTTTGTCGGCGGGAACATCCCACAGTTCTTTCAAGCCAATTCCATAGTGCTGCGGGTCACGACCAGCATCTAGTGAGAACTCTTTGATTAACCGTTTACCCAAGTGGCCGCGAGCGCCTTCGGCAAATAGCGTGTATTTCGCGCGCAACTCCATGCCTGGCATATGGCCATCTTTGGGCGTGCCATCTGCGCTAACACCCATATCACCAATGAGGATGCCACGTACTGCATCATCTTCGATAATCACGTCCTGGGCAGCAAAGCCAGGGAATATTTCCACCCCAAGAGACTCGGCTTGCTCTGCCAACCAGCGGCATAGGTTGCCTGCGCTAATCACATAGCGGGTAAGCTCGCCGCCAGTGTTATGCATGCTTTTGGGCACTAGCGCATTAGGGATTTTTTGCGCTTTTTGAGCATCTTTTAATAGATAAACATCGTCACGAACGGCAGGTGTGTTGAGCGGTGCGCCGCGCTCTTCCCAATCAGGAAATAGCTCTGCCAGTGCGCGGGGCTCAAAGACAGCACCAGAAAGAATATGGGCGCCGACTTCGGAGCCTTTTTCGACGACACAAACCGTCAACTCTTGTTCCGCTTGATTTGCCTGTTGCATCAGGCGGCAAGCGGAAGCTAGACCAGAGGGGCCAGCCCCGACAATGACTACATCGAAGTCCATGACATCGCGTTCAACATTTTCCACCCGGCTTCTCCTTATTCTCATAAGAGCCATTATTTACCAAAGCTAGCCTGTCCAAACGTAAAATGAGCGTTATGAGAACTAGCTTATAAAAAGATGGCCTTAATTTTAAACGGTCGTTTGCTTCTGGTTATGCTCCATGATAGGCATAATACCCCTGTAAGGTCACCCCTACGATGGCAAAAGCACCATTTATCCATGAAGTTTATATCGCTGCTACGACCAAGGCCGTAGTTAATCAGTGTTGTCGCTAGTCACTAGGTTGTGGCAAATTGATAGGGTTTTTCATTTACAGACCTATCAAACGCTTGCATGAATTTTTTAAGGTGGCGTATTTAAATACACGTCGCCGCTATTTTTAGAAGCATCAGTTGGTACGATGCTGAGACAAGCTAACGGCTTCCATCACAAGCCAAGCGAGGAATCTATGAAAGTACTCGTCGCGGTTAAACGCGTCATCGACTATAACGTCAAAATCCGCGTCAAAGCGGACAACTCTGATGTTGATCTTACCAACGTCAAAATGGCGATGAACCCCTTCTGCGAAATTGCCGTAGAAGAAGCGGTGCGCCTCAAAGAGAAGGGTGTTGCGACAGAGGTCGTGGCCGTTACCGTTGGCCCTAAGGCGGCTCAAGAGCAGTTGCGCACCGCGCTAGCGCTTGGGGCAGACCGTGCTATTCATATTGAAACCGACGAGCGCGTTGAGTCGCTTGCGGTGGCCAAGCTACTTGCTAAGGTTGTTGACGAAGAGCAGCCTGGTTTAGTGATTCTCGGTAAGCAGGCCATCGATACCGACAACAATCAAACGGGGCAAATGCTGGCCGCGCTGACTAACCTTCCTCAGGGTACTTTTGCCTCTGAAGTTGCTGTTGACGGTGACAAGGTCAATGTCACTCGCGAAATCGATGGTGGCCTGCAAACCGTCGCGCTTTCTCTGCCTGCTATCGTTACCACCGATTTGCGTTTGAACGAGCCGCGTTACGCGAAGCTGCCCGACATCATGAAGGCCAAGAAGAAGCCGCTGGATACCAAAACGCCCGCTGATTACGGGGTTGAAGTGGCTTCCAAGGTTAGTCTGCTCAAAGTGGAGTCCCCGGCAGAGCGCAAAGGTGGTGTTAAAGTCGCCTCGGTAGATGAATTGATCGACAAACTGAAAAACGAAGCCAAAGTGCTTTAATAGGAGCTGATCTCATGAGCATTCTGGTACTTGCCGACCTCCATGAAGGTCAGTTAGCGGGCGCAACCGCTCACGTAGTAGCTGCTGCCAAGGCGATTGGTGGTGATATCGACGTGCTGGTGGCCGGTGAAGGCGTCCAAGCGGCTGCGGATGCTGCCGCAAAGCTTGACGGTGTCAGTAAAGTTCGCGTTGCCGATAACGCCGTATACGCCCATCAGCTTGCCGAGCCAATGGGCGCGCTATTGGTTGAATTGGCTGGCGACTATACCCACGTGTTGGCCGGCGCCTCTACCACTGGTAAAAACGTACTGCCGCGCTTGGCTGCCTTGAAAGATGTTAGCCAGCTGTCCGACGTGATTGGTGTTGAAAGTGCTGACACTTTCCTGCGCCCCATCTATGCGGGCAACGCCATCGCCACAGTAAAAAGCGACGACGCGCTGAAAGTGATGACCGTGCGTACCACCGCGTTTGATGCGGTCGAGAGCACGGGTAGCGCCTCTGTCGAAGCGGTAGACGTAGTGGTTGAAAATGGTCAGTCTAGCTTTGTTAAGCAAGAGCTGGCGCAATCCGACCGCCCTGAACTTGGTGGTGCTAAAGTCGTGGTGTCTGGTGGTCGTGGTATGGGCAACGGCGAAAACTTTAAGCTGCTTGACGGCATTGCTGACAAGCTGGGTGCTGCCATTGGTGCCTCACGAGCGGCGGTAGATGCCGGTTTTGTGCCCAACGATATGCAAGTTGGTCAAACCGGCAAGATCGTAGCCCCTGAGCTATACATTGCCGTGGGTATTTCTGGTGCGATTCAGCACCTAGCGGGCATGAAAGACTCAAAAGTGATTGTAGCGATCAACAAAGACGAAGAAGCGCCGATCTTCCAAGTCGCTGATTATGGCTTGGTGGGGGATCTCTTCGAGGTTCTGCCGGAGCTTGAAAGTAAGCTATAAGCCACTGAATCTAAACTGGCTAAAAGCCGACTTCATCAGAAGTCGGCTTTTTTATTGACGATGAATTCGATAAACTGCCAATAGTTGACTAAGGTACTGGGGTATAAAACGTACCGGTTGCCAATAATCGCTACTCGCGGTAATTAATTATAGCCGTGATGGTTGAAAAAGGTGAGGTAAGACCACACCTAGCTAGGTGAACGTAACAAAAGCCACTTAAGGAGAAGTTAGCATGGCACATACACTTCCAGAATTACCGTACGCTTATGACGCGCTTGAGCCGCATATCGATGCGATGACGATGGAGATTCACCACTCTCGTCACCACAATACTTACGTCACTAGTTTGAATGCCGCGCTTGAAGGCACAGGCCTTGAAGACGTGCCGGTAGAAGAACTGGTTGCCAATCTTGATCGTGTACCGGAAGAGAAGCGTCAAGCCGTTATTAATCACGGCGGCGGCCATGCCAACCACTCTATGTTCTGGCAAATGATGTCACCTAATGGCGGTGGCCAGCCCCAGGGTGATGTGGCCAAGGCGATTGAAGCCGAGCTAGGCGGTCTGGACGCGTTCAAGGAAGCGTTCAAGGCTGCAGCGCTGGGTCGCTTTGGTAGCGGCTGGGCATGGCTCTCCGTGACACCTGAGAAAAAGCTGGTTGTTGAAAACACCCTGAACCAAGACAGCCCGCTAATGCATGGCAACACGCCGGTATTGGGTCTGGACGTTTGGGAGCATGCATACTACCTGAAGTTCCAAAACAAGCGCCCTGATTACGTAGCAGCCTTCTTTAACGTCGTTAATTGGGAAGATGTTGAGCGTCGTTATCAGGCGGCTATCGCCTAAGCTTACATCGATAAGTAGAGGTGCCAAGCGATATGACTTGGCGCCTTGGAAAAAACCGCTTCCATTGGGGGCGGTTTTTTTTGTTTTGGAGCAGGTTGGCTGTTTCTGAAGCAGTGCTTATGGCGGCTCTTATGAGGGCTATTAAGAGCGCTCCTGGGGCGGCTCTGGGAGCTGCGTCGTAGGCAGCTATTGAGAGGCTGCTGGGTATGATATTGGGTACGAGCTGTCAATAACCTGTGGATTAAAAAATACCATATATGCTTGAATTGATTTTCTCATGGTCTATATATAGTATGCGTAGTGTCTTCCAGAGAGGGCGAGCACAAGATATGCTCTACCCGAAAAACACCGCTATGAAAAGGAAAAAATAGCCATGGATATCCAAATTTATAGCAAGCCTGCTTGTGTTCAATGCACTGCTACCTACCGTGCGCTGGATAAGCAGGGCCTAGAATATACCGTTATCGATATCACTGCAGAAAGCGGTGCCCAGGAAGAAGTGGAAGCACTGGGTTATCGCCAGTTACCTGTCGTGGTTGCAGGTGAAGATCATTGGTCTGGTTTTCGTCCTGACCGCATTCAAGCACTAGCGTAAAACATCGCTATGCAAAACGCTGGTGTGGAAGCTGGGCGCAATCGTTCATTAGTTTATTTTTCCACTAAGTCAGGCAATACCCACCGTTTTATACAAAAGCTTGGCTTAAGCGCCCAGCGGCTGCCATTAAACCGTGAAGAACCAACGCCACGCGTAGAGCAGCCCTACATATTAGTGACACCTACCTATGGTGGCGGCTATGCCGAAGGGGCAGTGCCGGGGCAGGTGATTCGATTTCTAAATGATGAGCACAATCGTCACCTTTTACGGGGTGTTATTGCTGCTGGTAATACGAATTTTGGTGAGGCATACGGATTGGCAGGGCGAATTATTGCTCAAAAGTGCCAGGTGCCGCTGCTTTATCGATTTGAACTGTTTGGCACTGACGACGATGTCGCCAAGGTCCGCAAAGGAGTAGAAGAGTTTTGGAAACGTCAAGCTCAGTCTCTAGCAACGTAGCTGCTAACAATGTCGCTACAACGAATTCGGCAGAAACAAAACGGCCGACTGCGGGGGTGTCCGAGGCGCGTACCCTGGATTACCATGCGCTGAACGCGATGTTGAATCTATACGGTGCCAATGGTGAATTGCAGCTCGATAAAGATCGCGAAGCCGCTCGCCAGTATTTCCTGCAGCACGTTAATCAAAACACCGTGTTCTTCCACTCGTTGGAAGAGAAGCTCGATTACTTAGTTGAAGAACAGTACTACGAAGCAGAAATGCTGGCTCAGTACAGCTTTGCCTTCATTAAGGCGCTGTTTGAGCAGGCATACGCCTATAAATTCCGTTTCCCGAGTTTCTTAGGCGCTTTCAAGTATTACACCAGCTACACGCTGAAAACCTTCGACGGTAAGCGTTACCTTGAGCGCTATGAAGACCGTGTCTGCATGGTGGCGCTGACGCTGGCGCGTGGCGATGAAGCATTGGCCAAGTCGCTGGTTGATGAAATTATTAGCGGCCGTTTTCAGCCAGCTACGCCGACTTTCCTAAATTGCGGTAAACAGCAGCGCGGTGAGCTGGTTTCCTGCTTCCTGCTGCGTATTGAAGACAACATGGAGTCGATTGGCCGTTCGATTAACTCCGCGTTGCAGCTCTCTAAGCGCGGCGGCGGTGTTGCCTTCTTGCTGACTAATATCCGCGAGTCCGGCGCACCTATTAAGCGTATCGAAAACCAGTCCTCGGGTATTATCCCGATTATGAAACTGCTGGAAGACGCTTTCTCCTACGCTAATCAGTTAGGTGCACGCCAGGGCGCCGGTGCGGTTTATTTAAATGCTCACCACCCGGATATCCTGAGTTTTCTCGACACTAAGCGTGAAAATGCCGATGAAAAAATTCGCATTAAAACGCTGTCGCTGGGCGTAACGATTCCAGACATTACCTTTGAGCTGGCCAAGCGCAACGACGATATGTACCTGTTTTCGCCCTACGATGTTGAGCGGGTTTATGGCGTGCCATTTGGAGATATCAGCGTAACTGAGAAGTACCATGAGATGGTCTCGGATGCGCGTATTCGTAAGCACAAAATCAATGCCCGTGCGTTCTTCCAAACCCTGGCCGAGCTGCAATTCGAATCGGGCTATCCGTACATCATGTTTGAAGATACGGTTAATCGTGCGAACCCGATTGCCGGCCGTATCAATATGAGCAACCTTTGCTCTGAAATTCTCCAGGTGAATACGCCCACCGAATACGATGACGACCTTGGCTATCGCCAGGTCGGTCAGGACATCTCCTGTAATCTTGGTTCGATGAACATCGCTAAGGTGATGGACTCAGGCGATATTGGCACCAGCGTTGAGATTGCTATTCGTGGTTTGACCGCGGTTTCTGAAATGAGCAACCTGCGCAGTGTACCTTCCATTGCTGAAGGTAACGCCAAGTCTCGCGCCATTGGCCTTGGGCAAATGAACCTGCACGGATTCCTGGCGCGCGAACACATTTATTATGGTTCGGAAGAGGGGCTGGACTTTACCAACCTCTACTTCTACTGCGTGGCATTCCATGCGATTCGTGCGTCTAACCGGCTGGCGATCGAGCACGGCGAAGCCTTTGCAGGGTTTGAGGACTCCACCTACGCATCGGGCGCTTTCTTTGATAAGTACACCGATCAAGCGTGGCTGCCGAAAACCGAGAAAGTGCGTCATTTGTTCGAGCGTAGCGGTATTGCACTACCGACCCAGGAAGAGTGGCAGGCGCTAAAGGCATCGGTGATGGCACACGGGCTGTATAACCGTAACCTGCAGGCGGTGCCGCCAACGGGTTCTATCTCATATATCAACCACTCCACCTCTAGTATTCACCCGGTGGCAGCGAAAATTGAGATCCGTAAAGAAGGCAAGCTGGGGCGTGTTTACTATCCGGCGCCATTCTTGAATGAGGCGAACTTCGATTATTTCCAGGATGCCTATGAAATTGGCCCTGAGAAAATTATCGATACCTATGCTGAAGCGTCTAAACACGTCGATCAGGGGCTGTCGTTAACGCTGTTCTTCCCTGATACCGCCACCACGCGGGATATTAACAAAGCGCAAATTTACGCGTGGCGCAAGGGCATCAAGACGCTTTACTACATCCGTTTACGCCAGAGCGCGCTTGAAGGTACGGAAGTAGAAGGCTGCGTCTCCTGCTCGCTGTAATCGTATATCGCTTTTATTAGATCATGTTGGTGAGAGAATTTTGATGACCACTATGCAACGCCTATCGCGGGTCGATGCGATCAACTGGAACCGCCTTCAGGACGATAAAGACCTGGAAGTGTGGAACCGCCTGACCAGCAATTTCTGGCTGCCGGAAAAAGTGCCGCTCTCCAACGATATTCAATCGTGGAACACCCTGACTCAGCAGGAAAAACAGCTGACGATACGCGTGTTCACTGGCCTGACGCTGCTCGATACAATTCAGAGCAGCGTGGGCGCGCCAGTATTAATGGAAGATGCACGCACACCCCATGAAGAAGCGGTTTACACCAATATCGCCTTTATGGAGTCGGTGCATGCGCGCTCTTATAGCTCAATTTTCTCAACACTGTGCGCGACGCGGGATGTGGATGATGCGTTTCGCTGGAGTGAAGAAAACCCGACGCTGCAGGCGAAGTCTGAGTTGATTCTTGAGCGTTACCGCTCCGACGATCCGTTAATGCGTAAAGTGGCTAGCGTCTTCCTTGAGTCATTTCTGTTCTACTCGGGTTTCTACCTGCCGATGTACTGGTCGAGCCACGCCAAGCTGACCAACACGGCTGATCTGATTCGTTTGATCATTCGTGATGAGGCCGTGCACGGCTACTACATTGGCTACAAGTTCCAGCAAGCACTGGCAGAAGCCACACCCGAGCGCCAGCAAGAAGTGAAAGACTATGCTTATGAGCTGCTGCTAGAGCTTTACGACAACGAAGTGCGCTATACCGAATCGCTCTATGATGAGGTGGGTTTAACGGAAGACGTGAAGAAATTTCTTCACTACAACGCCAACAAGGCACTGATGAATCTCGGGTTTGAACCGTTGTTCCCCAGCAGCGTCACCGACGTTGACCCGACGATTATGGCCGCGCTTTCGCCCAGTGCAGATGAAAACCACGACTTTTTCTCCGGCTCTGGTTCTTCCTACGTGATTGGTAAGGCTGTTGCCACCGAAGACGACGACTGGGCGTTTTAAGCTTATCGTCGGCGGCTTTTCAGCGCCGTTGATAGTTTGATGAGGCAAGAAAGGAGGGGGCAGTGCTGGGCAATACCGAAAAGACGCACAACCTGCTGAAAATAGCAGCGGCAGTCGTGAGTGACCCTTCGGGGCGTTTGCTATTAGTACGCAAGCAGGGCACGCGCTTTTTTATGCAGCCAGGCGGTAAAATTGAGCCAGCAGAGGAGGCCATCGCAGCGCTGTGCCGTGAGTTGGAGGAAGAAGTTGGCTTACGTATAGCAAGTGATCAGCTACGTCCTTTGGGCATGCAGCGTGCCTTAGCAGCCAATGAGCCGGACACTGTGATTGAAGCACAGTTGTTCAGTCTGGTGATTGATCAGCCTGTCCATGCAGGGGCGGAGATTGTCGAAGCGGTTTGGGTAACCCGCGAAGAAGCATTAAGGCTGCCGTTGGCGCCGTTGACCAAGCAGCATGTTGTGGTTGCTGCTTAGAAACGCTTTTGCTGTATTTTTACGGAATCTGTGTTTTTGCTGAACCTGTGTTTTTAAACCTATGTCTTTAAACCCATGTCTTTACTGAAGGGCGCCACTTGGCGCCCTTTTTTTATGGTGGAGTGATGGTCAGTAGCGAAACGCCATTGAATGCTAATGATAAATATTGTCATTTATTCTATTAGTGTTAGGCTATGCACTGCTTAAACGAAACGCAAATCGTTCATTATACCTAATGAGTTTCTAGCGCGCCGTTAATGGCGACGTGCTAATCAGTAACGGAGACGTAACGTGCTGAAAAGGCCTTTCTTTGCCTTGCATGGAGGCTGGCTTGCCGGAGTGCTGGTCAGCGGTACGCTAATGGCAAGTGATGAGACAGTCGATCAAGCGGCCCAGGGTGTCGAGGCCCAGCAAGCGCAGTCCGCACTTCAGCAGCAAATTGATGAGGCTGATGACGCTACGCGTTCAGCGATTGAAGAGCTGCGCCGCCTAGAGCGGGAAACCCGCCAGATGGAAGCATCCAATGCTGCCCTAAGTGGCCGCCTGGCCAGTGAAGCCAAGCGCCTGCAGCGCCTCGGTCAGGCACTCGATACGTTAAGCGACACGCGCGCCGCGCTGCCTGCTGTTGAACAGGATATGACAGAGCAGCTAGTTAGTTGGATCGAATCTGACCTGCCGTTTCTGCAAGACGAGCGTTTAGCGCGTGTTCAGCCTACTGAACAGCAGGCTTCAGCAAGTGCGACGCGGATTGCCAATTTGCTGGAGGCTTGGCGTGCCGAGTTGGCGTATGGCCGTGAAGTGGATAGCTGGCGTGGTCGTTTGCAATTAGCAGAAGGTAATCCGCGTGAAGTGGACTATTTGCGCATTGGCCGAATCGGCTTTTATTACCTAACCCCTGATGGTCGAGAAGGGGGTGTGTGGGATAAGGCGAGCGGTGAGTGGCAGGCGCTTGATGAAAGCGCTCGCCGCGAGGTGCGTAACGGTCTACGTATTGCTGATGATCAGCGCACGCCAGAGCTGCTGCGTGTACCGCTTTCTATTAGTGCTAATGACCACGCAGGGGGCCAGCAATGAGTCTGTTAACACGCCAGCGAGGCGCGCGCAGAAGCATCATTTGTTTTGCATTACTGGCAAGCCTTTTGGGCGGCAGTATGGCAATGGCGCAAACTGACAGCGTTGGTTCGTTACGTGAAGCTCGCGAAGCCGCTGAGGCGCGTGACCAAGCGCGCTTGCAGTCGTTCCTTGATGATCAAGAGGCGTTGGATGAGGCACTAGCAGAGGCGCGGGCTGAACATCAAGCTGCAGAAGAACAGCAAGTCGCGTTAGCCGCGCAGCAACAGGAACAAGCGCAACAGGCTCAAGCGCTGGCTGCGCGCCAGGAAGAACAGGGCGAAGCACTCACTTCGCTGTTGGCGGATCTGTCACGGCACAGCGAAGAGGTACGTAACGAGCTAGGTGGTGACAGCTGGTTAACGCTGGATGCTGATGCGTTACCACCGCGTCTTAATGAGATCGAGGTGCTGGAGCGTCAACAAATCGAAACTGTCGTGGACAGTTTAGCGATGCTAACGCTGAGTACTGGGCGTGCCGAGCGACTTGAATTACCGGTGGCCGATGCCAGTGGCGAGATTGAATCGAGAAGTATCGTGCGCCTGGGTGATTTTGCAGCGTTTACTGATACCGCACTGCTCAGCAAAGGCCAGGATGATGGTGGCCTGGCGGAAGTGCCGCATACTCCGGCCGAAATCAGCGATGTGCTGGCGACTTATCATCAGGGTCAAAGCCGAGTATTTGCCATTGATCCTACCCAAGGTAGCGTGCTGCAAGCTCTCGCTCAGCAGCCAAGCCTTTGGGAGCGATTCCAGCAGGGCGGTTATGTCGGTTACGTCGTGGTGGCGCTGGGTGGCTTTGGTCTCTTAGTGGCATTGGCACAGTACCTTTACCTAGTGGTCGTCAGTGCGCGGGTGCGCCGTCAGCGTAAGACGCTGGATCAGCCGAACGCTAATAACCCGCTGGGGCGCGTGCTCCAACGCTTCCAGGAATTGGATAAGCACCAAACACCGGAAGCACTGGAAGCAAGGTTAGATGAGTCAGTATTGGCTGAACTACCGCGCATTGAGCGTGGCCAGCCGATTGTTAAGCTGCTGGCAGCCGTGGCACCGCTGCTGGGTCTGTTGGGCACAGTGACCGGCATGATTGTTACCTTTCAGGCGATTACCGTGTTTGGCACCGGCGACCCGCAGCTAATGGCGGGTGGTATTAGTCAGGCGCTGGTAACAACGGTGTTGGGTCTTGTAACAGCCGTGCCGCTACTATTTGCTCAGACAGCCTTAGCGAGCCGCAGTCGCTTGATTACCCAGGCCATTGAAGGTGAAGCCAGTGCCACCTTAGCTGACCATCTTGAAGCGCAGTCGACGGCTAATGCGCAAGCGGTGACCTAATATGCCCACGTTACCTCTTTGGCTTGAGCCCGTTGAGCGGCTGCTTGATGCCGGTGGTGCCGTTTTAGTAGTGCTGGCATTCGTTGCCGTGCTGGTGTTTGGGATGGCAATTGAGCGCTGGTGGTATTACCGCTTTAGTTGGCGGCGTGCCCGTCGCCAATTGATCCGCCGCTGGGCGGCACGCAGTGACCACCGTAGCTGGAGTGCACGCACGCTACGCAATGTCTGGACAGAGGCACTGGTTGCTAAGCTACGCCGCCCGCTGCCATGGATCAAACTGCTGGTAGCGCTATGCCCACTGCTAGGCCTACTGGGCACTGTTACCGGTATGATTGCCGTTTTCGATAGCCTGTCTCTTAGTGATACCCATCAGGCGCGAGCCATGGCCGATGGGGTTGCCCGTGCCACGCTGCCCACGCTAACCGGCATGGCGATTGCTGTGGTGGGATTGCTATTTATTAGTCGTTTAGAGCACGTGATTCGTCGCGAAGACCAGCGGTTACACGACCGCTTAGCCCGTGCCTTGGAGGAGAATGATGCGTAGACGCCGTTCCATAGACGCCACGGCTGATAGCAATGAAGTTAACCTAACGCCGATGCTGGACGTTGTCTTTATCATGCTGATCTTCTTTATTGTGACGACCAGTTTCATTAAAGAGAGTGGTGTTGAGATTGAACGCCCCGAAGCGGCAGCGGCAAGCCCACGCCCTGACGCACAGGTGCTGATTGCTGTGACGCCGGAGGGAGCTGTTTGGGTCGATGGTAAACCAGTCGATGTGCATCGTATTGGCCAGCAGGTTGCCGATATGCTGAGTGATGATGGCTCCGTTGTTATCCAGGCTGACCGGGAATCCACGACGGGCTTGCTGATTGAAGTGATGGATCGCCTCAAACAAGCGGGTGTTGATCAGATCGCCGTGGCAGCGAGCCGGAGTGCATCATGATTCGTCATGTCCTCTCGATACTCGGTGGCATTGCCTTAGCCGTTGGCTTGTTTTGGATGTTAGCGCTACTGGTGACGCCCCCAGAGCGCTCGCCGGAAACACCGATCATGTCAATGTCGATGACGATGATAGAAGCGCCAGAAGTGGCGCCTGAGCAAGAGGCACCGCCGCCTGCGCCTTCTGAGGCGGCGCCAGCAACTCCGCCGCCGATGCCGATGCCAGCGCCGGCACCTATCGCAGATAGTGCGATTGCGCTACCTGAGGTAGAGCTTCCGGAAGAGCCAGTGGAGCCGGTTGAGTTGGAGAGTGAGTTGCCTGAGCTGACTGAAATAACGCCCGAGCCGACCCCGCAGCCCGCGCCGAAGCCGTCTCCAAGGCCGGCGCCGCAACCTGAGCCCGCACCACAGCCGGCAGAAACAGTCGCGCCTTCTCCCGCGCCGTCGACAGTGCAGCGTGCCGCCGCGCCAGCGGTAGAGCCAGCGCCATCGAATGAGCCTGTCAGTGTTGGGCAAGTTGCCCCGACAAGTCGCGTAGACCCTTCTTATCCACCGCGTGCTCAGCGGCGGGGCATGGAGGGCTTTGTTGAAGTGGAATTTGTTATTCGTCGGGATGGTAGTGTCGATAACGGCACGATCCGCGTGACGCGGGCACAGCCGAGGCGAGTGTTCGAAGACGCTGCCCGCGAAGCGATCGCGCGCTGGCAGTTCGAACCCGGTCAGCAGCTTCGTCGCGCCACGCAGCGCATTGAATTCCAGTTGAGATAGTTCGTTGAGATAGTCCGATGGAATGGTCTGTTGGAATGGTTCGTTGAGTCAGCCCATTGAAAATGCCAGTCGAGGAAAGAGTATGCAGCGTTGGGTGGGAATCGTCGTATTAAGCGCGCTAAGCGTCATGGCGCACGCGAACGAACCGCTGCCGGGTGATATTGTTCGCGATCTTAATGGCTTACAAAGCCAATTAGCTGAGCAGCCCAGCGGCGAGGCTGATAGCGATGTGCTCGAGCGTATTACGCGCCATGCGCGATCCCAGGCGGCGCGCCTCGCGGGTGGCAATCGTGCGGACCAGTGGGCAAGTGCACTTTATCATCAGCTCGCCGCGAGTGCGCTGGTGCGTCAAGGTGAGCACGTTGCGGCTGCTGATGAGCTAGCCAGTGCGCGACAGCGGCCTAGCGTGCCTAACAGTCAAATTCTGCGTTGGCTGCGTGATGAGGCGTCGCTACGTCGCGCCGCTAACCAGCGGCCCGAAGCTATCACGCTGTATGAACAGTGGCTAACTCAATCTCAAGGTAGTCCACACTACGATGAATCAGCATGGCGGCTGATTCGTTTGTTAGTGGAAGTAGAGCGCTGGGATGATGCTGCTAAATGGCTGACTCCGTTACTACAAAAAGGTGGATTGACGGACACGCAGCAGACACTAACCACGCTAGTGTTACGCAATGCGGAACAAAACGAGCAGGCTCTCGGTTGGCTGGTGGGGGATTTGAATGCGCAGAGCGATCCTGATGCTTGGCGTCAGGCGGCAGGGCTTGCCCAGCAAGCAGGTCAGGCGGGTGTGGCGGCTGGCGTGTGGGAGATGGCATGGCAGCTGGGGAAGTTCACTACGCTCGAAGATCGCTTAACGTTAATTCGTCTGCATTTGGCGGGTGGCACGCCAGCCAGGGCAGGTGAGCACTTAGAAGCGGCTATTCAAGAAGGTGTGTTGGCGCGTGATGAGGAAACGTTACGGCTGCTGGCGGGGGCATGGCAGCAGGCTAGGCATGTTGATAAGGCGCTAAATGCTTGGAGGGCGCTTGCTGAAAGCACTCAACAAGCAGAAGACTGGCGGCAATATGGGCAGCTGGCTTACCGCTGGGGGCAAGATGATCAGGCCGAGGAGGCTCTTATCAGGGCGGCAAATCTTGGCGATGATCAGGCAGGACAGTGGTTGGCAAATTTTGAAGAGTGACGTGCAAAACCCTCAACAAACGCCCCTCGAACAACCTTAGGGGCGTACATGTGCTTGGCTTTTTTACTCAGTCAGTCGTCTGGGAAAGCGTCAACGCAAAATCGCTCCAGGTAGGAGCGTGATCAGAAGGTCGCTCCATGCCGCGCAATTCATAATCGATGCCTGCGCCGGTGAGGCATTCGGCAAGCGGTTTAGACACCAGGATGTAGTCAATGCGCAGGCCGCGTTTTGGCTCGCGGTCAAAGCCCTTTGAGCGGTAGTCAAACCAGCTGAACCACTCACTATTATCTGGGTGACACAGCCGATAGCTGTCGCTAAGCCCCCACGCTTTTATACCTTCAAGCCATTCTCGCTCGATAGGCTGAAAGCTGGCTTTGCCCTCACGCAACCAGCGTTTGCGGCTTGGTTCGCCAATGCCAATATCCTGATCTTCCGGGGATATGTTGAAATCCCCCATGATCGCCAGCTGTTCTTCAGGATGGTGCTGGTTGTGTAGCAGGTTTGCCAGCTGCTGATAGAAGCGCGCTTTGTGCGGGAATTTAGTTGGGTGTTCAATGTTTTCACCCTGGGGGAAGTAGCCGTTCCAAACAGTGACTGTTTCGCCGTTATCGGCCAGTAACTGCACGCCAATCATCCGGCGTTGGGCGTCTTCCTCATCATCAGGAAAGCCATAAAATACCGCTTGGGGTTTTTGCCGACACATTAAGGCAACCCCGTAATGGCCTTTTTGACCGTAATAAAAAATGTGATAGCCCATGGCTTCAACGTCAGCCAGAGGAAACTCACTGTCGTGTACTTTGGTTTCCTGTAGGCCAATGACGTCTGGCTGCTGCGTATCAATCAGCGCTTGAAGCTGATGAAGTCGCGCCCGGATGCCATTGATATTAAACGAGACCAGACGCATTACGAACGATCTCCTGAAGGGGTGTCTCCTTCTTTATCAGGATGGATGGCAATATTCTGTCCGTCTTGCTGGCGTGCCAGTTTACGCACGGCTTGAAGCTTGCGTTGTTGCTGCTTTTTAGCCACAAAACGGCGAGAAGGAGCCACGGCATCAGGGTTGTCATGGCGCCATTTTTTGTAATCTTTGCGGCGACCAGTGCGGATAGTTACCTTATCCGCTAGCGAACGAGTTTTTTTCTTACGCGTCATGTCGCGCTCCTTGGGTTAATTGATGCCTCATTCTAACAGGCAAGCGCACTCCTTCGACAGCAGGACGCGCTCTTATCGCCAACCCCTGGTACAATGCGCACTTCGTGATGCCTAACATCCACAGCAATGGACAGATACACAGCCTATGAGCGAGCCGGAACAGACCACAGCATCGGCCCAGAACCGCAAGCCTAAACGCCGCCGTCGGAAGCCGCGTCGTCGTCAATCAAACTGGGATCTTCGTCAGTTTCAGGTGCCCGCCGTTGCCGGCAAGTGGCGCTTTCATGACTTTGATCTGCCGCTGCCTTTGATGCGTGCCATTCATGCCCAGGGGTTTGAATACTGCACGCCTATTCAGTCAGAGGCGCTGCGACACACGCTGCTGGGTGGCGATATTGTCGGCAAGGCGCAGACAGGCACCGGAAAAACCGCCGCCTTTTTGATCTCGGTAATGGCTTATTTTCTGGAAGAGCCGACCCCCGATGGCCAAAAGCAGGGTGCACCCCGTGCGTTAATTATTGCGCCTACCCGGGAATTGGCACTGCAAATTGAAAAAGATGCTAAAGCGCTTGCTCGCTTCACGCAGCTCAATGTGGCCAGTGTTGTCGGCGGCATGGACTATCAAAAGCAGCGCGACAGTTTGGGTAAGAAGATCGATATTTTGGTGGCAACACCAGGTCGCTTGCTGGACTTCCATCAGAAGCGTGATATCGACCTTTCCGAAGTTGAAGTGTTGGTATTGGATGAAGCGGACCGTATGCTTTCCATGGGCTTTATTCCCGATGTGAAGCGCATCATCCGTTATACGCCTAAAAAAGAGCAGCGCCAGACGTTTCTGTTCTCGGCAACCTTTACCGATGATATCTTAAACCTAGCGAGTCAATGGACGCTCAATCCTGCCCATGTAGAGATTGAAGTTACCGTTGAGAATCAGGCCGATATCGATCAACGCGTTTATTTAGTATCTGATGACGACAAGCAGCGACTGTTGGTGAACCTGCTGACACAGGAGAGTTTCGAGCGCGTGATGGTGTTTGGTAATCGCCGTGATCTCGTGCGCAAGCTAGATGATTTGCTGAAAAAAGCGGGTGTCAGTGTCGCTATGCTATCAGGAGACGTGCCACAAAATCAGCGCATCAAAACCTTGGAAAGCTTCCGTGAGGGAGATATTCAAGTGCTGGTGGCAACTGATGTCGCAGGACGTGGTATTCATATTGAAGATGTCAGCCATGTGATCAACTACACGCTGCCGGAAGATCCGGAAGATTACGTTCACCGTATTGGACGTACCGGACGTGCGGGGGCCAAAGGCGTCTCGATTAGTTTTGTTGGCGAAGAAGATGCATTCTCGCTACCAGAGATTGAGCGCTACATTAACGGTAAGTTGCCCTGCGAACATCCGCCGGAAGGCATGCTGTAACGCGCATGCTCGATAATGCGCTAAAAAGCGATATTCAAGACGCCTATCGTCGCGTGGTGGAAAAGCTTGAGCTGACACCACGCTATGGCCAGCGTCTGATGATCGCAGAAATCGCCCGTACGCTAGGTGGTATTGAGCAGGATAGCGAAGGCAAGCGCACAAACGATAATCATGTGTGTGTGCTGGAAGCGGGTACCGGAACCGGTAAAACGCTTGCCTACCTGATTGCCGCATTGCCGATTGCTAAGGCGCAGGGAAAGCGACTGATTGTTTCCACCGCAACGGTGGCGCTGCAGGAGCAAGTGCTTAATCAGGACTTGCCTTCACTTGCCAGTCATAGCGGTATTGCCTTTCGTTACGCCTTGGCAAAAGGGCGCGGCAGGTACGTATGTGTTGCGCGCCTTGATCAGGCGTTGGAAGGCTCTGAGCCAAACCCGACGCTGTCGCTGTTTGAGCAGTCACTTCAATCCCACAGCAGTGACTTTTCTCTATTGGCTACGGATCTGGCCGAAGCTTACGGCAAAGGTGAATGGGCTGGTGATCGTGATACATGGTCGTCGTCGATCGACGACGGTCATTGGCGACAGCTCACGGTAGACCATCGCCAGTGTACTGGGCGTCGCTGTGGTCATTTCGGTGCCTGCGCCTTTTTCCGTTCCCGGCGTGAGCTGGAAGATGCCGATATAATCGTGGCTAACCATGACTTAGTTCTTGCTGACCTGGCGCTGGGTGGTGGGGCGATTCTCCCTGATCCGGCTGACTGCATTTTTGTCTTTGATGAAGGCCACCATCTGCCCGATAAGGCGCTTTCCCACTTTGCCCATCGCTTTGCGGTACATGGCTGCCTGCGTTGGTTAAAAACACTGAAAAGCAGTCTAACCGATCTGCATCAAGGGTTAGCAGTTCAGCCGACGATTGCGCGTTTGCTCGCCGGGCTACCTGAGCTGCTGCATAACTTAGAGCCTGCTTTGGGCGATGTGTTTAGCATGGGGCACCAGCTGGCGGGGCGGGAAAACGGCTTGTCGGATGAAGAAGCGAACCATCAGCTGCGTTTTGAAAAAGGCCAGGTGCCAGAAGTGCTTCGCGAACAAGCACAGCAACTGCTAGTTATGTTTGCCACGCTGTCACGCAGCCTGGAGAGCATTAGCGATATTCTGCGCGAAAGTCTCGATCCTGATAAGCAAACAGGCTTGGATCGGGATCAGGCCGACACCTGGTTACCGCTGATTGCACTACTTCATGGGCGTTCGCTTGATGCCCATTCACTATGGCAAGCGTTCAGTGAGCAAGATGCTGCCAATGCGCCGCCTAGTGCGCGTTGGATTACGCTTAGTCGTGTGGCGGGAGAGCCGGAAATTGAGTTTTCGGCAAGCCCCGTATCCGCGGCGCATACCCTTGCGAAACATTTGTGGGGGCGTTGCCATGGCGCGCTAGTAACGTCAGCAACACTTACCGCGCTGGGGCGTTTTGAGCGAATCCAAGAGCGCGCTGGGCTAGCAAACCGCTATCGTTATCAGGCGTTGCCGAGCCCCTTTGATTACGCCAATGCCGTTTTGCGCGTGCCTAAGGAAGCGACCGATCCCAGTGATCGCGATGCCCATGAAAGCGCCATCGTCAATTTCGTGGCCCAATTGGGAGACGACGAAGCTGCGCTGGTGCTGTTTTCTTCCCGGGCGCAATTGCGAGCGGTGGAAAAAGCCTTGCCTGCGAAGGCTAAGGGGCGCGTGTTAGCGCAGGATGCGCTGCCTAAACATGAATTGCTTGAACGTCATCGCGCGGCTGTCGATGATGGCAATGGGAGCATCATTTTTGGTTTGGCCAGCTTTGCTGAAGGTATCGACTTACCTGGCGACTATCTTACCCATGTGGTGATTACCCGGCTGCCATTTGCAGTGCCCGATGATCCGGTGGGAGCCACCCTTGCTGAGTGGATTGAGAGCCAAGGCGGTAATCCGTTTATGCGAATTAGTGTTCCAGATGCGTCAATCAAGCTAGTGCAGGCCTGCGGGCGGTTGATCCGTAAGGAGAGCGACCGTGGCGTTATCACGCTGCTGGACCGCCGGGTGATTACGCGTCGATATGGCCAAGCATTGCTAGATGCTCTGCCGCCATTCAAACGAGAAATCATCGCGTAATAAAAGATAGCCATAAAAACGCCCCGCTAAGGCGAATTACCTTGCGGGGCGCTTAGGGGCTGGCTTTTTACTGTGCGATGCGCTGAGCGAGCACTGGCGCAAGCTTTTCGTTCATGCGGGTAAAGGTTTCAACCGTTGTGTCCCAATCGATGCAAGCATCAGTGATGGAGACACCATAGGTTAGCTGGCTAAGATCGGCAGGGACTTTCTGGTTACCCCAGCCGATGTTCGATTCAACCATCAAGCCGATAATGGACCTGTTGCCTTCGAGGATTTGGTTGGTGACGTTTTCGAGCACCAGCGGCTGTAGGCCAGCATCTTTATTAGAGTTGGCGTGAGAGCAATCGATCATAATGTTGGCTGAAAGATTGGCTTTTTTAAGCTCTTTTTCAGCCAGCGCAACGCTGACGCTATCGTAATTTGGCTTGCCATTACCACCGCGCAGCACGACGTGGCCGTAAGCGTTGCCCCGCGTGCGAATAATGGCAACTTGGCCTGCGTTGTTGATACCCAGGAAGTTATGCGGGCTGGCAACAGACTGCAGAGCATTAATAGCGACGTCGAGGCTGCCGTCGGTGCCGTTTTTGAAGCCGACTGGGCAGGAGAGCCCGGATGCCATTTCACGATGGGTTTGCGATTCTGTGGTGCGTGCGCCGATCGCAGACCAGCTAATGCAGTCTTGCATATACTGGGGGGAAATCGGGTCTAACGCCTCCGTTGCCAGTGGCAGGCCAAGTTCAGCCAGGTCGACAAGTAGCTTGCGCGCGATATGCAGGCCTTCATCAATTTCGAAAGAGTCGTTAAGATGAGGGTCGTTGATCAGCCCTTTCCAACCGACTGTGGTACGGGGCTTTTCGAAGTAGACGCGCATGACAATGTACAGGCTATCGCTCACTTGGTCTGCCAATTGACGCAGGCGGCGGGCATAGTCTAGTGCTGCATCGACATCATGGATGGAGCATGGGCCTACAACGACGAGAAGCCGGTGATCTTTACCATCGAGGATGTTTTGAATGGTATGGCGACCCTCAATAACAGAGCGTTCCGCAGCTTCTGTGAGCGGAATAGCCTCTTTAAGGGCTTCGGGGGTGGTGAGAACATCCTGTGCAAGGACGTTAAGATTACTAACCTGCAGATCTGACATCGTGCTACCTGTGCGTGCGCTATGGACTAAAAAGTGGCTCTACTATGGCGTGTCAGGCAGGTAAAAATCAATTGTTACGGAACTTGATCTAGACGAAAAGTGTCGCGGTCAAGATTTTGTGGGGCTGCGGGTCACGTTGAGAGGAACGAGCGGGGGAGTATGTGTAAGCGCTTGATGCTCCGTTAAGAACGCGTAACACTAAGTGCCACAGAAATACTTTTTTACACTGAATGTGGTAGGCGAATCATTCATTATTATCTGTCATCATTAAGATTAACCAATGCCCAAGGGACACTATGCTGCTTGCTGTGAAGGCCCATATGAAAGGGCAAAGAGAAATAGCGCTCGGCGTGCGTCGCACGAGCGGAAGGGGGGTGTGAATGGGCACTCGTGAAACAGACCAGCAGTTGGTTGAACGTGCCCAAAAAGGTGACACACGCGCTTTCGATCTACTGGTCAAAAAATATCAGCACAAAATTATTGGATTGATCGGACGTTATGTTCACGATCACTCCGAAGTACAGGACGTGGCGCAAGAAGCCTTTATCAAAGCGTATCGAGCGCTAGGGAAATTTCGCTCGGAAAGTGCGTTTTACACATGGATGTATCGTATTGCGATTAACACTGCCAAAAATCATTTAGTGTCTCGTGGGCGCAGACCGCCCGGCAGTGATCTAGATATTGTCGATGCTGAAATAGTGGACCAGAGTGGACGATTGGCTGACGCTGAGTCACCAGAGGCATCGATTGCTCGCGATCAATTAGAGGCAGCCGTTTACGAAGCTATTGAAAATCTGCCAGATGATTTACGCACGGCGATCACGCTGCGTGAACTGGACGGTCTTGCGTATGAGGACATTGCTCAAGTGATGCAATGCCCCGTAGGCACCGTGCGTTCACGTATTTTTCGCGCCCGTGAGGCGGTTGATGAGCATATACGCCCACTAGTAACAACCGCGCGGAACAGTCGTGATGAGTAAGGAGCGGATGGCGGTAGAGTTAGGGCGCTAAATTCACATTTGATTACGTTTTTAGATTTTTTGTGAACTGTCTGGAAAGTGAAGCGTCATAGAACCTGACGATCTTAGTTGGGTCGAGTAAGCGCCAAGTAGACGCTCAATGTTCAGTAGTTAAATAGTTTAATCTGCTGATAATTAAGCGTTTAGAAGTTGGCGATTTGAAACGAGGTCTTGGCCTGTGGAGTTGCTGCGGTGGTAAACACTTGGTAGCAGTGTCATCGCAGCGCTTCTAATAACACAGTGTGAGGGTGTGAAGTATGAGTCATAACACACGGGAGTCGCTTTCAGCATTGATGGATAGCGAGAGTGACGAGCTTGAATTGCGCCGAGTGTTGAAGTCATTGCCTGACGATTCTGATGCGGCGGAGACATGGCGGCGCTACCATTTAGCACGCAGCATGATGCAGCGTGAGAGAAATGTTGATGTGAGCGTTGATCTTTCTGCTGGCATTATGGATCGATTGCGCGATGAACCTGCTCCAGCCCTTGAAAACGACGCGGTAGCTACTCCCGTTCGTTCAGGTGGGCTTTCCTTTGCCCGTGGCGCCGGGGTGGCGGCTGCCGTTTCACTGATGGTTATTACCGGGGTGCAGTTCTTTAACAATAGCAGCACAACCTCTGGTGGCACGCAGAGTGCCGGCGGTAGCATTGCTGCCCAGTCTGGCGGTAGTGTGCAGGTTCAGCCTGTTACCCTCGCGGCTTCTCAGCCCGCTTCTATGACGCCAGCAGAAATGCCGATGTTTGAGCAGACGCCATTTCGTGTGAATGGTCAGTTTGGACAGGGTGGCCTTATGAATGTCAGCGAGGCTGGGTTCTCAACACTCCAGGCGCCCCAAGGAGATATGGCCCAGCAAACACTCGCTATTGATGCAGATCAGATCCGCCTGCTTAAGACCTACCTTGAGCAGCATGCGCAAGGTGCTGCCGGTGGAAGTGGCGATAGCTGGATGCCATTAATGCGCTCTTCTTCAGTAACCGAGCCTCTAGGGCAACGTTAATCTTAGGTGCGTTGGCCGGCTTTTTTAACCAAGTGAGGGCCCGCGTGGCTGGAAATGTGATAGGTAAATATCTTTACGGGAGAGGTAAGTTGGCAGTTGGTCTGTGCCTATTGAGCACTAGTTTGCTGCCTCTCCAGCTGAAAGCTGATAGCTACCCATCGCTTTCTTGCGCAGATGCACCCAGTCAAGCTTCTTTCACTACTGCTCATGAGTGGTTAGTGTCTAGCGTTTATGCTGGACACTGCTTTGAGTTTCAAGCGCGTGCTGTTTCCATTGATGCGATAGGGGTGAGAACGTTGGCGCTTTCCCATCGCGTTCGAAATGGCGTTCGGCAACAAGTTGTGCAACACCTAGATGGTCCGTCCGTTAGCGTTGAACGCCGCTCCATCGCTGGGCATTTAGCTTGGTTTCCACCTGACGAGTCCGACTCAGCGTCCGCAGCAGATGCATGGGCGGAGCATGTTGCCGAGTACTATGACATTACGCTTCAGGATAAAACACGCGTAGCCGAACGTGATGCCGTAGAGCTTCAATTTTCACCTATTGATAGCCAGCGATATCACCACACCTGGTGGATCGATCAAGCGACAGGACTATTGCTTAAGCATGTACTTAGCGATGCTCAAGGCCGTGTTCTTGAAACCTTCCAGATTACCCAGCTTCGCTCTCCTGCCGCCTATAGGGGGGAAGTGCCTGGTCCTACTGACGAGAGAATGCTTGATCAACCTTGGCAAGTAACTTGGCTTCCCGACGGTTTTGTTGAGCAACCGTTGGAGCCGGGGCAGCAGAGTGGTCAGCGCGTGTATAGCGATGGGTTAGCGACTGTAAGCGTGTTTGTGTCGCCCATTCGCCAGTCAGCGTTGAAGGAAGGCCTTCAACGAATCGGTGTATCGAACGCTGCTGTGTCGCTGATTGATGTTGAAGATCAGAGCTGGCAATTAGTCGGCATCGGCGAACTGCCTGCTGAATTGGTGCAGCGGATTGTTCAGTCAGTGGAATTTGAATAACTAGGCACATCGTTGTGAACACTACAGATTGCAATGCTATCGTACGTTCAGGCACTGTCATTGCTCACTCTGGAGCAGGGTTAGTGGTCGATGCGTCAAGCAGTGTCGCCTGCCAGCAGTGTGCTGAAGGACGTGGGTGTGGCGTAGGGTTGTTAGCTCGCCGTCGGCCACGCACTGTCATTGATCCGGGCGTTTTACCCTCGCAATATTCAAACCTTTATCCAATAGGTAGCTTGGTTTCGTTCACCGTCCCTAAAAGTGATGTCAATACTCTGGCGCTGCTCGTTTATGCACTGCCTCTTGTATTGGCCCTCATCATTACGGGTGCGGCGTCAGGAGTGGGTGCGCGTGATTGGGTTTGTGCAGTGTTGTTTTTTAGTACGTTAATTAGCTCTGTCATTATCCTGAAATATCTACTGCGCGGACGAATGGAACGCTTCCGTCCGCGACTGGTCAGTTAATACTCCTGTAACTCGCTGAGAGTTGCACTCCCTTGTGTTTAGTACGTGGTTAGTACTTTTGCTTGATTAGGAGCTGTTGCATGAAGCGCTTGGTTTTTCCTTCCGCATTTTGGCTGTGCTTTATAGTGCTTTTGGTCGTTGGGCAAAATGCCCACGCCCAGAACTTGCCAGACTTTACCAAGTTGGTAGAAGACGCTGCCCCTGGTGTAGTTAATATCTCTACTAGCAGGACGATTCAGCGTAGCTCTGGTCCCTCTATTCAAGGGTTTGGTGGCCAGGATATTCCCGAAATATTCCGTCACTTTTTTGGCGATAGTTTTCCTACGCCTCCCCCTAGCCGAGGGCCAAACCGCAGTGAAGAGCGTCAGTCGCTAGGTTCTGGCTTCGTCATTAGTGCGGATGGTTACGTGCTGACGAACGCCCACGTGGTTCAAGATGCTGATGAAATTCTGGTGCGATTAAACGATCGTCGAGAACTAACCGCAGAGCTAGTGGGTAGCGATACGCAAACAGATGTTGCGCTACTGAAGGTTGATGCTAACAACTTGCCAGTGCTTGATCTGGGCGACTCTGACGAATTAAAAGTCGGTGAGTGGGTGGCTGCCATAGGCTCACCCTTTGGTTTTGACCACTCTGTATCTGCTGGCATTGTGAGTGCTATTAACCGCACGTTGCCCCGTGATGTTTATGTACCCTTTATCCAAACCGATGTTGCCATTAATCCAGGTAATTCCGGTGGCCCGTTATTTAATCTTGAGGGTGAAGTTGTTGGTATTAACTCACAAATACTGACGCGTAGCGGTGGCTTCATGGGCCTCTCGTTTGCTATTCCCATTAATGTCGCCATGGATGTGGCTGACCAGCTACGTGAAGACGGGCATGTGAACCGTGGTTGGCTGGGCGTAATGATTCAGCCTGTGTCTCGTGATCTAGCTGAGTCGTTTGGCATGGAAGAAGCTATTGGTGCGCTAATTGCTGACCTCGACCCGGAGGGGCCCGCGGCGCAAGGTGGCCTTCAAGCGGGGGACGTTATTATTGCAGTGAACGGCGAAGAGGTGGATCGTTCTAGCACTTTGCCGCGTTTGATTGGTCGTGTTGCGCCTGGCAGCGATGTGGATTTAACACTGATGCGCGATGGCGAAGAGGTAACCGAAACGCTTGAGCTGGGCAGCTGGCCCGATTCAGACATTGCTCATAGCGATTCGGGCAGCAATAATCAGGTTCGTCTAGGGGTAGCCGTGGTCGAAATTGACGAGGCAACTCGTGATCGCCTGAATATTGGTGGTGGCGTAGAAGTGCGTCAGGTCGAACCCGACAGTGTTGCCTCTCAGGCGGGGCTGCGTGTGGGTGATGTATTAGTCAGCATTGATCATCGCAGCGTTTCTTCGGCGGATGAGCTGTTGAGAATTGTTGAAGAGTTGCCAAATGATCGTGCAATTCCACTTCGCTTGTATCGAGATGGACGCTCGCTATTTGTGGCGTTACGTCTAGAGTAACCCACTGATTGTCTCTCCAGTCCGGCGGTTCTCGCCGGACTGCTGTTCCTATCCCGCGCATATCGCTACAATAGCGCTTATCTTTTTGACGAACATTGGCAAAGTAGTCGTGCGGCAACCTTTATTGCCAGCGAACATGGGCTCTATAAAGCCAGCTACACCTTGCATACCTATAAGGCAGAACACACTCGATGTCTCAAGATGTTTCCAGCGGAAAGCTCAAGCACATACGCAACTTCTCCATCATCGCGCATATCGATCATGGTAAATCGACGCTATCAGATCGTTTAATTCAGACCTGCGGTGGTTTGACCGAGCGAGAGCTTAAGGAGCAAGTGCTCGACTCCATGGATATTGAGCGCGAGCGTGGTATTACCATCAAGGCGCAGTCCGTTACGCTTGACTATACCGCCGCAGACGGTGAAGTCTATCAGCTCAACTTCATTGACACGCCTGGGCACGTGGACTTCTCTTACGAGGTGTCGCGTTCTCTTTATGCCTGTGAAGGGGCGCTGTTGGTGGTAGACGCCGCACAAGGCGTGGAGGCTCAATCGGTAGCCAACTGCTACACCGCGATTGAACAAGGCTTGGAAGTGCTCCCAGTACTTAACAAGATTGATTTGCCCCAGGCTGACCCCGATCGTGTTGCACAGGAAGTTGAAGAAATTATCGGTTTGGATGCCACCGATGCCTGCCAAGTGTCGGCTAAAAGCGGTATCGGCATCGATGCTTTGTTAGAGCGACTAGTGCGGGATATTCCGCCTCCTAAGGGTGACCCAGAAGCCCCCTTACAAGCACTTATTATCGACTCTTGGTTCGATAACTATCTTGGAGTTGTCTCGCTAGTGCGCTTGTTCGATGGAACTCTGCGTAAAGGCGACAAAATCCGCATCAAGTCCACCGGGCGTGATTGGGGAGCCTCCGAGGTAGGAATCTTTACACCGCTGCGTAAAGAAACCAATATTCTGCGTGCTGGCGAAGTAGGCTTTATTGTCGCTGGCATTAAGGAGATTCATGGAGCGCCGGTGGGCGATACAATCACCCACACCAAGACCCCTGATGTTCCCCGCTTGCCTGGTTTCCAAAAAGTGAAACCGCAGGTATATGCAGGTATGTTCCCGGTTAGTGCCGATGACTATGAAGACTTTCGAGACGCGCTTGAGAAGCTTGCCCTCAATGATGCTTCGCTTGAATATGAACCGGAGAACTCGGATGCATTGGGCTTTGGTTTCCGCGTCGGCTTCCTGGGTACGCTGCACATGGAGATCATTCAAGAACGCTTAGAGCGTGAATATGATCTTGATCTACTGACCACTGCGCCGACAGTGGTATATGAACTCGCCATGAAAAACGGCGATATTCAATACGTATCGAACCCCTCGAAATTGCCGGATATGGCAGACGTTGATGAGATGCGTGAACCCATCGTGCGTGCCAGCATTCTGGTCCCTCAGGAGTATGTTGGTAACGTGATCGCCGAGTGCGAGCAGCGCCGCGGCACACAATTAGATATGCAGTTCCTGGGTAATCAGATCCAGTTAACCTACGAGCTGCCGATGTCAGAAGTGGTCATGGACTTCTTTGATCGTCTGAAGTCTATTTCTCGTGGTTATGCATCACTAGAGTACAACTTCGAACGTTTTGAAGCGGCTAAATTGGTTCGCCTGGACGTACTGATCAACGGCGATAAAGTTGACGCGCTAGCCGTCATTATCCACCGAGACCATGCCCATAACCGGGGTCGCCTGCTAGTGGAAAAAATGAAAGAGCTGATTCCACGGCAAATGTTTGATGTGGCTATTCAAGCAGCGATTGGTGGCCAGGTTGTCGCGCGCTCAACAGTCAAAGCGCTGCGTAAAAACGTGACGGCCAAATGTTACGGCGGCGATGTAAGCCGTAAGAAAAAGCTCTTGGAAAAACAGAAGGCCGGTAAGAAACGGATGAAACAGGTGGGGCGTGTTGAAATTCCCCAGGATGCCTTCCTTGCTGTGCTCAAGGTAAACGACTAGGGATACTTACCCCACATGGATTTTTCATTATTACTGGTGATCGCCGTTGCACTTTCTGGAGCCGTATATTTGCTGGATGTGCTGTGGCTAAGACCTAAGCGACGTGAGCGATTAGCCACTGCTGAAGCAGCTACCACGCAAGGCCTGGATGAAACTACCCGCGAGACATTGCTAAAAGAGCCATGGCCGGTTGACTACTCCCGCTCATTTTTCCCGGTTCTGCTGGTAGTGCTGGTTGTACGTAGTTTTATCATTGAGCCGTTTCAAATTCCATCTGGATCAATGAAGCCAACGCTTGAAGTGGGTGACTTTATCTTGGTGAATAAGTTTGCCTACGGTCTGCGATTACCGGTACTTCACAACCGTTTTTTAGAAGTTGATGACCCCGAGCGCGGGGACGTGATGGTGTTCCGCTTCCCAGAAGAGCCTTCGGTTAACTTTATTAAGCGTGTGGTAGGTTTGCCGGGTGACCGTATTCGCTATGAGGGAAAGCAGCTGTATATTAACGGCGAGCCAGTTGTTAAAGCATTGATTGAAGAAGGCCCCGAGCTTTCGCCACAGCAGCTATTATTGGAAGAGCAATTAGGTAGCGTTAGCCACTATATATATAATAATCCCCGTGATCCTGGGCCCCAGATGCGAGAGGTGGTTGTTCCCGATGGACACTATTTCACGATGGGTGATAACCGTGACCACTCCAACGATAGCCGTTATTGGGGCTTTGTTCCTGAAGAGAATATAGTGGGAAGAGCGTTTGCCGTTTGGATGCATTGGGACGGTGGCTTGCCTAGCTTTACCAGCGTGCGGCGTATTGAATGAAAAATAGTTTAGAAATTGTTAATGCGATCATATTAGTTAACGTCAACGACGTAGGAGCACTGTGAGTAATTCCTTAACCGCTTTTTGCCGACGAATCGGCCATACCTTCGGTGACCCGACGCTGATGGAACTGGCCATGACCCATCGTAGCTACGGTGGTCGTAACAATGAGCGCCTGGAATTTCTGGGTGACTCTATCGTCAATTTTGTAATCGCTGAGGCGCTTTTTCAACGTTTCCCTCAGGCTCGAGAAGGGCAGTTATCGCGCCTTAGGGCGCGTTTGGTAAAAGGCCAAACATTGGCTGAGTTGGCTCGAGAAATGGAGTTCGGCGAATGTTTGCGGCTTGGCTCAGGAGAGATGAAGAGTGGCGGGCATCGCCGCGAATCCATTTTGGCTGACGCGGTAGAAGCAGTGATTGGCGCTATTTATTTAGATGCAGGCATGGATGTCGTTCGTCAACGTGTACTGGCATGGTACGCTGAGCGGCTTGAAAATATTTCGCTACAAGATACCCAGAAAGATCCCAAAACACGTTTGCAAGAATTTTTGCAGTCGCGTCAGGCAGCGTTGCCACGCTATGAAGTAGTCTCTGTAAAGGGGGAAGCGCATGCCCAGACCTTTACCGTGGAGTGCTACATTGATCTGCTAACCGAGCATACCACTGGTAAAGGGCCCAGCCGCCGCCATGCTGAGCAGCAGGCAGCTGAAGAAGCGCTTTTCCACCTTGAAAAAACACCTGGAGACAAGTCATGAGTCAAACCTGCGGCTTCGTGGCCATCGTTGGACGGCCCAACGTAGGCAAATCAACCCTCATGAACCGGATTCTAGGGCAAAAGATCTCGATTACTTCGCGTCGCCCTCAAACCACGCGGCACCAGGTAATGGGCATTAAGACGGTCGACGAGACGCAGTTCATCTATGTTGATACGCCCGGCATGCACATCATGTCAAAAGACCGTAATAAAGCGATCAACCGCTTTATGAATCAAGCGGCAACACAGGCGCTACGAGACGTTGACTGTGTGGTGTTTATTATTGACCGCACCCGTTGGACGGATGAAGACCAAGCTGTGCTAAAGCGGCTTGAGCACGTGAAAGCACCGGTGATTTTAGCAGTCAACAAGGTAGATCGCTTAAACGATAAAGGTGACTTGCTACCCTGGTTAGCTGAAGTGGGTGCACGCCGGGAATTTGCTGCGGTTGTGCCAATTTCTGCCAAGCATGGCACCCAGGTTGATACCCTCGAGCAGGAAGTTGCCAAATACTTGCCCGAGAGCGTTCACTTTTTCCCGGAAGATCAAATCACCGACAAGAGCTTGCGCTTCATGGCGGCTGAGCTGGTGCGTGAAAAAGTCATGCGTCAGCTGGGTGATGAGCTGCCGTATCAAATGACCGTGGAAATCGAAGAGTTCCGTGAAACCGAGCGTGTGACCCATATCAGTGCCCTAATTCTTGTCGAGCGTCAGGGGCAAAAGGTAATCCTGATTGGTGAGAATGGTGAGCGTATTAAAAGCATTGGTCGTGAGGCACGCCTAGATATGGAGCGAGCCTTGGGTAACAAGGTAATGCTCAATCTATGGGTGAAAGTGAAACGCGGCTGGTCGGATGACGAGCGGGCATTAAAGAGCTTGGGTTACGATCTCGATTGAGTACTTCCATGTCGGCAGAGCCAGCGTTTTTACTGCACCGCAGGCCTTACCGTGAAACCAGTGCGCTGGTGGATTTGTTAACCCTTAACCATGGTCGTATCCGCGCCGTTGCCCATGGTGGGCAGCGGCCAGGCTCTAAGTCGCGTCAACGGTTGCAGCCCTTTACCCCCTTGTTTGTGTCGTGGCGCGGCGAACGTGAACTAAAGCGGTTAGTGCTGATGGAGTCGCGTGGCCAGACGGCATTGCTAGCCGGAGAAGGGTTGCTCTGCGGTTTATATGCCAATGAAATAGCCACGCGCCTACTGCCTTTGGAGCTTGCAGCGCCAGAGGTTTTTGCATTTTATAGCGCGCTATTAGACGCCTTGCCAATACCGGCGGATCGCGCCTTGGCACTGCGACGTTTTGAATGGGCGCTGCTGGAAACGCTAGAAGCAACGCCGCGTTTTTGTACCTACGATGGTGCTGCACTCGATCCCCAAGCGCGCTATCGGTTTCATGCGGCAAGTCGTGCTTTTGTGCCTGCCGAGCAAGGCATAGAAGGCCGGACGCTGCGCTATATTGATCAAGGCGATTGGCAACCCGCTGGGTTAGCAAGTGCTTTAAAAGCGCTGATGCGGGCAGCGCTTGCACCTCATTTGGGCGCGACGGCTTTACGCTCGCGAGAACTAATGCTCGATTTGGCCCGCCGCCGACAGCGCTAGGCGGGTATTTTGATACCACTTATTGGAGACACGTGATGCATCCTCCGCGGATTTTGTTAGGCGTCAACATCGATCACATTGCGACGCTGCGTCAAGCGCGTGGTACTCGTTATCCTGATCCAGTTCAAGCGGCGCTGTTAGCCGAAGAGGCGGGCGCTGACGGCATCACGGTTCACTTGCGTGAAGATCGTCGCCATATTCAGCCAAGGGACGTTCGCCTGTTGGCAGAAGTGCTCAATACACGCATGAATTTAGAGATGGCTGTTACTGAAGAGATGCTAGCGCTGGCTGAGGAAGTACGCCCGGCGCACGTGTGTTTAGTGCCAGAAAAGCGTGAAGAGCTAACCACCGAAGGTGGCTTGGACGTTGTGGGTGGTTTTGATCTTATTGCCTCGGCCTGCCAACGTTTACGCGCAGCCGGTTGCGACGTGTCTTTGTTCATAGACCCTGATAGCGCGCAAATTGATGCTGCCCTTCGTGCAGGGGCGCCAACGATTGAGCTGCATACAGGTGCCTATGCAGAAGCAAAACCTGGCAGTGAGGCTGCTATTGCTGAGTATGAGCGTCTAAGTGCAGCGGCCATTCACGCTGTTTCTGCTGGCTTAGTGGTTAATGCTGGGCATGGCTTGCATTACCATAATGTTGAAGCGATTGCTGCGTTGCCGGGCGTTAATGAGCTCAATATTGGTCATGCCATTATTGCTCGTGCACTTTTTGTCGGGCTGAAAGACGCTATTCAAGAAATGAAACGCTTGATTATCGCTGGCCAGGAAGCTGGCTTAATGGCGGCATTAGATGCTCATGAACATGAGCACGAAGATGGACACACGCATAGCGGTTGCTGTAGCCACTAAGATGATTGTTGGGATTGGGTCAGATATTGCTCGTGTCGAGCGCTTTGCGAAGGCCGTAAAACGTCATGGGCCACGCTTTGCCCAGCGCATTTTAGGCCCTGAAGAGCAGGCTGTATGGCAAGCAAAAGGTCAGCCCACTAGTTATTTGGCAAAGCGTTTTGCAGCGAAAGAAGCGTATGTCAAAGCACTCGGGCTTGGCTTGAGAAGCGGTATGCAATGGAGCGATATTCAAATCCTCAATGATTCGCTGGGCAAGCCAAGCCTGCAGCTAAGTGGTGAGGCGCTTCGTCTATTTCAAGCTAGCGGCGCCTCGGCGACTCATATAACGCTCAGTGATGAAGCGGACTACGCAGTAGCATTTGTGGTACTTGAGCGCTAGTGCTTGACGTTAGTACTTGAGCGCTAACGGGCTAGCGCTGATTTAACGTGCTCCGCTGCTCCCTGAGGCGCTTGATAGCGGTGTACAGCTTATCAAGTAAATTTTCAGCCTGTTCCAAGCCCCCAGTGCGTAGACGTGTCTCCAGGGTTTCTACTGTTAACGCGAGCTCAGGTGCTCCGCAATAGCGGCTGGCACCATTGAGCGCATGAACATGGTCGAGCAACACCGTTAGGTTGTTTTCTTCGACAGCGCTGCGAATTTGCTGTTCGCATTCACTCAGGCTATCAATCAGGCGCTTTAGCTGCTGTTTGGCGAACTCGGGATTGCCGCCTGCAAGGCGCGTGCCGAGCTCAAGATCAATGACGGATAACGAGGTGGGGGTATACCCAATAGCCGGGGTATATCCAAGATCAGGGGCTTTTGGGGACGCCTGTAGAAGCGGGCTGGTTGGCAGTGTAATACCCAAGAAGCGTTGAAACTGCTGATGCAGCTGAGTTTCATTGATCGGTTTTACCAAGACGTCATCTAAACCCTCCGCGAGCCACTGCTGACGTTCATCGCTAAGCACATGTGCGGTTACGGCAATAATTGGGCAGCGCGCCCAGCTATTATTAATGCGCCGTAACGCCTGGGTGGTTTGAACACCGTCCATATCAGGCATACGAATATCCATTAGCACCATGTCTGCTTCGTTCTGACGCGCGTAATCCAACGCTTCCTGGCCGCTGGCCGCTAATACAATGTTGATGTGCTCATTTTCGAGCATGGCTTTTAATAGTTCACGGTTGGGCGCATTATCGTCAACGATCAGCACCGTGAATGTTGACGACGGAAGTGCTTTAATCGTTTGTGCGTTGGCGGAAATAGTGGCTGTAACCGGTTCCAATAGTTGTTTGAACGTGGCAACCAATTGAGTTCTAGTAAATGGTTTGCACAGTATCTCCCCCCCATTAGGGAGCTCCCAGTGAGGCAGTTCAAAGCTAGTGGCACTTGCAAGAATGAGCGTTGGGCAGGGCGCTTGAGCAATAACCGACTGCCAATACGTCTTTCGTTCACCGCTGAAGTCATCATTATCTAGGCTCAGCAGGAGCAGTTGTTCATCGCCAGATTCAATGAAAGAGACGGCAGTTGCGCCCCAACGCTCGATTAAATGTTCCAACACATTGCGAGTGGGTAGGTGGGGCTCATGTAAACGAATAATTGAGCCGTCGAGTGAGAGTTCCGGCGGCCGTTCCTTGCTCATGTCGGCAAGTAGCGGCAACGTAAATGAGAAGGTTGCACCTTCTCCCGGCTCGCTATCAATTGTAATCTCGCCCCCCATGCGTTGAACTAATTGTCTGCAAATCGTCAGCCCTAAACCACTACCGCCAAATTGCCTGGAGTGACTAGGATCTGCCTGGGAAAAGGCACTAAATAGCTGCTTTTGTTGTTGTTCGCTCAAGCCAATGCCTGTGTCACTAACGCTAATACGCAACACAACATGCTGACCCTCCTGACTGTCCAGCATGACACGAATGATAACTTCTCCCTTCTGGGTAAACTTCAGAGCATTGCTGGTTAAATTATTGAGGACTTGATGGATGCGTAGCGGGTCGCCACACAGCGCTGACGGTACGTCTTCATAAACCATCGCTACTAAATGCAGTCGTTTGCGTTGAGCTTCAGGCGCATGGAGTCCGACAACTTCATCCATTAGCGACACCAAGTCGATATCGACTTCTTCTAACGTCAGCCGGTCGGCTTCTAGTTTCGAGAAATCCAACACATCATTGACTAGCATCAACAGGTTATCGCAAGCACGGTGGACATGCTCCAGCCATTCTTTCTGCCGAGCGTCGAGAGATGAGCGGCCTAATAAGCGGCAAAAACCGATGATGCCATTTAAAGGGGTGCGGATCTCGTGGCTCATATTGGCGAGAAATTCGGACTTCACTGCATTCGCGCGTAGCGCGCTTCGATGAGCAAGATCAAGTTTGATATTTTGCTCTTCAATCGTCTCCATGGACTCTTGTAATTCGCTGGTCGCTTGCTCGATTTGGCTTTGCATATCATGCTGAGCTTGCCGAAAATGTTCCGCTAACCCATTGATATGTTCTGCCAGTTGGAGAAACTCGCTAGGGCGAGCAGCCGTCATATAAGGCCGGTAGTCCCCCCGGGATAGGCGGTAAAGCGCTTGGTTCGCTTCTTCAATTGGACGCGTAGCGTAGCGGCTGATCGCAAATGCGACCAAAAAAAGCAGCAGCCCCAATAGCATGCCGCCTAAGCTAAGACTGGCAATGAGCTTATAGCGCTCTAATTTGAGCGTGCGTATGTCCATTTCGGCTTCAAGCCAGCCAGTATTAGCAAGACCAAATGGTTGGCTGTAAGACGTGGTTAAAGGTACCTGTAAACGCCAAATAGCTTCATCTTTGGTGAGTGACGTGGCATTGGGAATATTTAGGCGAGGTGGGGGAGGTATCGAATGCCCCAGTACCAATAAGCGGCTCCCTTGCTCGTCAAAAAGCGTCACCGCGCGTAACCCTTTGTGCTCCAGAAGCTGTCTGGCAATGGCTTCCAAACGAGGCAAGTCGCCATCTAACATAGCGTTACCCAGGCTTGGTGCCAGTAATTCACCAGCGCTAACTAAGCGCTCTTCTAGCATGTCACGGCCGGTGGTCTCGCTTTGCACCACCAGCAATATTGCCATGACGGCATAGACAAGAAGCGGAAGCCCGAGTAACGCAAAGAGTAAGCGCGTGTTTAAAGACATGAGAGAAGCTCGTTGATTCAATAAGGTTGCCTGTCAAGCTAACGGCAGCACCGATATAATGCAGCATAATGGTGATGATAAGGAATGTACGATGAATTATCCGACACTCGAAGATGTGGTTGGTAATACGCCACTGGTTCGTTTAAAGCGCATAACGGCGGGGCGTAATAACACGCTTCTAGCCAAGCTAGAAGGCAATAATCCTGCTGGTTCGGTGAAAGATCGCCCGGCACTCTCTATGTTAAGTGAAGCTGAAGCACGGGGCGATATTGTTCCAGGCGATACGCTGGTGGAAGCAACCTCGGGTAATACGGGTATTGCGTTGGCTATGGCCGCGGCTATCAAAGGTTACAAAATGACGCTAATCATGCCTGAAAACGCTTCTGAAGAGCGTAAGCAGGCCATGGCGGCTTACGGTGCCACATTAGTGTCAGCGAGCAAAGAAGGCGGGATGGAAGAGGCGCGAGATATTGCCGATGCGATGATTGCAAGAGGCGAAGGTAAACCGCTAAACCAATTTGCCAATCCAGATAACCCGCTTGCGCACTATCGCACAACGGGGCCTGAAGTGTGGCAGCAAACCGGCGGTGAAGTGACGCATTTTGTCAGCTCGATGGGGACAACAGGCACCATTATGGGAGTGTCTCGTTATCTTAAGGAACAAAACCCAGCGATCCAAATTGTCGGTTTACAACCGGCGGATGGTGCGAGCATACCGGGGATTCGTCGTTGGCCAAAAGAGTACCTGCCGTCGATTTTTGAATCACCGAGGGTCGATACGACCCTGGATATTGGGCAGCAAGAAGCAGAAGCCCATATGCGCCGCCTGGCTCGTGAAGAAGGTATTTTTGCAGGGGTGTCGTCAGGTGGCAGTTTGGCTGGCGCATTGCGTATCGCAGAACAAACTGAGAATGCAGTCATTGTCTTCATCGTTTGTGACCGAGGTGATCGCTACCTTTCCACAGGCTTATTTGCCCCGGAGTTATAGATGGCCATGTTGGGTAAGCGGCGGCCATCTCGCCCCGCCTCGGGACACTCAGGGCTAGTTCGCCAACCAAGCCGTAAAACTGAGTCAAAGGATGCTACCTCGACAACGTTGGTGGTTGAGCGTTTAGCTCATGATGGCCGTGGTGTTGCGCATAATGTCGAGGGAAAAACAGTCTTTATTGACCAAGCGCTTCCCGGTGAGCATGTCGATATAGCGATACACGTCACGCGTAAGCGGTATGACGAAGCACATATAAAAAACCGGCTCAGCTCTTCAGAGCAGCGGGTTGAGCCTCCCTGTGCTTACTTTGGCCAGTGTGGCGGCTGTGATTTACAGCACCTTAATCTGACTGCACAACGCCAGCATAAGCACGACGTTGTCACTGAGCTAATGGCCCGTCAGGGCCTAACGCTAGGCCCTATTGCTGCATTGGATGGTAGCAGCGAGCACTATCGGCGTCGCGCGCGTCTGGGGGTAAGGGTAGACGGTCAGGGTAATGTACTGCTGGGGTTTCGAGCACCCAACAGCCACCGCTTAGTGGATATTGAGCAGTGCCATGTGTTGGTGCCAGCGCTGAACAAATTAATTCGTCCATTACGGCAATTACTGGCAACACTAGCCTCGCCACGCCTCGTTGGCCATGTCGAATTACTGGCGACCGATGAGGCAACAGTCGTGCTAGTGCGTCAGTTAAAAGCCCATGATCAAGATAGGGCCCGCTGGCAGCAGTTCGCGGCGCAGCAGCAGGTCTTGCTCGGCACTTGGTTGGGGCGTGAAACGCCTGTATTGCACTGGAATGGTGCGCAGGGTGGGGCCACATCCGTTCTACAGGAAGTGCTTAATCTCGAGGAGCTCGGAATTCAAAGAGCCAACTCACCAACAAGTGAACAGTGTGTGGCGGGTGATAAAGCATCCAGCCGAGTGACGCTGGGTTTCTCACCAGGCGACTTTTTACAGGTAAATGCTGAGGTAAACCAAAAGATGGTAGCCCAGGTGTTAGCATGGCTAAAGCCAGCGCCAGGGCAACAGCTCATAGATCTCTTTGCTGGGATTGGTAATTTCAGTTTGCCGTTGGCCGCTGCCGGAGCCAAGGTGCTTGCTGTAGAAGGCAACCCTGCGATGGTCGAACGAATTACCGCTAACGCTAATGTTAACCTACTGGATGTGCATGCCCAGCAAGCAGACTTAAGCGACGCCAAAAAGGTGCAAACGCTATTGAGCGAGCATCAGCAAATTGATGCGATTGTGCTAGATCCGCCGCGCAGCGGTGCAGAAGCAGTTTGCCAAGTATTAGGTAGTTACAATGTACCTCGGGTGGCCTATATTTCTTGTGACCCGGCAACGCTTGCTCGCGATGCGGCACACCTTGTGCATGCAGGTTATCGCGTCAAGCAAGTAGCAGTGGCCGATATGTTTTTACACACTGCTCACCTGGAAACGCTGATGCTATTTGAATACCAGGGCTAGCCTGCCCACTGCATCAAGCCTCGGTGACGGAAAATGGCTAGCCGTCACCCTGAAAGGATGAATAATTGTCATGGTGAAAGTGCGTGAAGACCAGCCGCTTACCGAAAGCGGAAAGGTGGACATACAGCAGTGGTTAGCGCGCCTTCAAGAGGATGTGCGCCTACGCGACCCCGAACGACTATTGCAAGCATGCGAGCTTGCTGAACAGTTGGAACGAGAGGCGCCGCAAACCCACCGTGTGTGGCTCTCGCCAGGTTCAAGTTTTCGAATGGGGCTAGAGATGGCCGACATCCTGGCCGAACTCAAGCTTGATCAAGCAACCCTTGAGGCTGCCGTACTCTATCGCGCGGTTCGCGAAGGGCTGCTGAGTATAGACGCCGTTACCAAACGGTTTGGTGAAGAAGTCGCTAAGCTGATTGACGGCGTTTTGCAAATGGCAGCCATTAGCTACCCACTAGCGCCCAACCATGGTATGAGCCAGCATAACCAGCAGGAAAACCTGCGCAAAATGCTGGTTAACATGGTCGGGGATGTACGCGTTGCACTGATCAAAATTGCTGAACGCACCTGCGCCTTGCGCCAAGTAAAAGATGCGCCCCGTGAAAAGTGCTTACAAGTCGCGCGTGAAGTGGCTGATATTTATGCGCCGCTGGCTCATCGACTTGGGATAGGTCAAATCAAGTGGGAACTTGAAGACCTATCGTTTCGCTATCTGCATGAAGATGAGTACAAAGCGATTGCTAAGCTATTAGCTGAAAAGCGCTTAGATCGTGATCGCTATATTCATGACGTGGTGGAAACCATCAAGAGCTTGATGGAAGCCCAGCATATTCACCACTACGACGTCGACGGTCGAGCCAAGCACATCTACTCAATCTGGCGCAAAATGAAGCGTAAGCGGATTGATTTTTCCCAGGTACACGACGTGCGCGCAGTGCGCATCTTGGTCCCTGATGTAGCTGACTGCTATACCGTATTAGGAATTGTTCACTCTCGTTGGCACCATGTGCCCAACGAGTTTGATGACTATATTGCCAACCCGAAGAAGAACGGCTACCAATCGTTGCATACTGCGGTCATGGGGCCAGAAAACAAGGTGCTGGAAATCCAGATTCGCACCTTTGCTATGCACGACGAAGCAGAATTAGGTGTATGTGCACACTGGCGGTATAAAGGGCATGATACCAACGCCAAAAGCCGTAGTTATGAAGAAAAGATTGCCTGGTTGCGTCAAGTACTTGAGTGGCAGGATGAAGTGGGGGGCTTTGGCGACCTGCGCGAAGGTCTTTCCAGCGACGTTGCGCCAGACCGCATCTATGTGTTCACCCCCGATGGCCATGTCATCGACCTGCCGCGTATTGCGACCCCCATCGATTTCGCTTATCGCGTGCATACCGAAATTGGTCACCGCTGCCGTGGTGCCAAGATTAATGGTCGGATAGTACCGCTTACCTATAAGTTAAAAACCGGCCAGCAAGTCGAGATTTTAACGGCCACCAAAGGCGGCCCCAGCCGCGACTGGTTAAACCCCAGCTTGGGCTATGTGCGCACTTCACGCGCGCGGGCGAAAATCCAGGCGTGGTTTAAGTACCAAGCACGAGACCAGAACCTAGACGAAGGGCGGGCGTTGTTCGAGCGAGAGATGCGCCGCTTGGATGTTGAAGGGCTTGACCTTGCTAAGCTGGCTGCTGCTGTTAACTACCAAAACGCCGATGATATGTATGCAGCGCTCGGCGCGGGCGACCTGCGTATCGGGCAAGTGCTTCATCAGGCGCAACAGTTATTTGGTGAAACGGACGACCAAGAGCAGTTAGATCGGTTGCTGGCGAAGCCACGCCGTCAGCCAAGCAAAGCGACTCAAAGCGACATCACCGTGCTGGGGGTTGGCAATTTAAAAACCAGCATGGCGAATTGCTGTCGGCCAGTGCCTGGCGAACCAATTGTTGGCTTTATTACCCAAGGTCGCGGGGTCACCGTCCATCGCCAGGATTGCAGCAATATCCTGCAATTGCGCATGGAAGAGCCCCAGCGCATTATCGAAGTAGAGTGGGGCGAACGTGCCCTCACGCGTTACCCCGTCACTATTGAAATTCAAGCCTGGGATCGCTCCGGCTTACTGCGCGATGTGACCGGCCTACTGGGCAACGAGAAGGTCAATGTGTTAGCAGTGAATACACTGACAGACACCGATGAGGGGATTGCGCGACTGCGCATCACGCTGGAAGTTGATGGTCTTGAATCACTAGGCCGTTTGTTTTCCCGTATCCAGCAATTGCCCAACGTGACGGAAGTGCGTCGTCTGCGCAATGCTGACCCAGAGAAAAACGTCCGTAAAGGAGGCGCCTGATGCGGTATAGCGTAGAGGATCTGCTGACATTGATGTCGGTGCTTCGCAACGCGGAACAGGGCTGTCCTTGGGATATTAAGCAAGATTGGGGCAGCATTGTGCCCCATACACTGGAAGAAGCTTACGAAGTGGCTGATGCTATTGAGCGGCGCGCTTTTGATGAATTGCCCGGCGAGTTGGGTGATCTGCTGTTCCAAGTGGTCTATTACGCCCAGTTTGGTGCTGAAGAGCAGCGCTTCGACTTTCACGATATCGTTGATACATTGACTGCAAAGATGTTGCGCCGTCATCCGCATGTATTTCCTGATGGCACGCTAGCATCACGGCGTCCACCTGGGATGAGTGCCGAGGACGTACAAACCCAGCACGTTAATTCGCGCTGGGAAGCGCTTAAGGCCGATGAGCGTGCTGAGCGTTCGCTGCAAAGCACTCCCTCTGTGCTTGACGATGTGCCACGTACGCTGCCAGCGCTCAGTCGTGCCGCGAAACTCTCGAAACGTGCCGCGAGGGTCGGGTTCGATTGGCCGGATGCCAGCGGTGTGCTGGACAAAATCCGTGAAGAGCTCGCTGAAGTTGAAGAAGCCCTTGCCGAGGGTAATCGCCAGCACGCTCAAGAAGAAGTCGGTGACTTACTGTTTGCAGTGACTAATTTAGCTCGCACACTGGGTGCCGACCCTGAGCAATGCTTGCGTACCACAAACAGTAAATTTGAGCGCCGCTTTCGCTACGTAGAGCGTCAGCTTGCTGCTGATGCGCGTCCGTTAACCGACGCCTCGCTGGATGAAATGGAAAGCCACTGGCAAGCCGCTAAAGCACAAGAAAAAACGCTTACCCCTTAAAAACTGATTTTTAATAACTGACTTTTAACAACTAATGCGACCCCGTAAGGAGGCCATGCCAATGAGTCACGACCTACACGAATCGCTACGAGATAACGTACGTATTCTCGGTGATAGCCTGGGCCGTACGATTGCCGATGATTTAGGCCAGTCGTTTGTTGATAAAATTGAAACAATTCGTGCCCATGCCAAGCGGGGACGTCAGGGCGATTCATTGCAGCAACGTGAGCTTATTGAGTATCTACGCCAGTTGCCCGAACGCGACCTGCTACCCGTGACGCGCGCGTTCAATCAGTTTTTGAACCTTGCCAATATTGCTGAGCAGCACTATCGGGCACGCTTTCGCCGCGTGGAAGACTACAAGCCAGGCACCCAGCCAGTGCTGGGTGAGCTGCTAAGCCGTGCACAGCAGGCAGGTAATTCGCCCCGTAAGTTAGTAGAAACCCTGGCCAGTATGCGTGTTGAACTAGTGCTGACTGCCCACCCCACAGAAGTTATTCGCCGCACGTTGATTCAGAAATATGACGCGATCGACGAGTGCCTAACCGCGATTGAAAGCTCTGAGGACTACCCTGAGCGCGGAGCCCGTGCCCAGGGGCGCTTGGAAGAGTTAATCAGTCAGGCGTGGCATACCGATGAGATTCGTCACGAGCGGCCAACCCCTGTTGATGAGGCCAAATGGGGTTTCGCGGTTATCGAAAACTCCTTATGGCAGGCGGTGCCAGACTTCCATCGCGATTTGGATAATTTACTCCTCGATACTGCCGGGGAACGCTTGCCGTTGGATGCCGCGCCCATTCGCTATGCTTCCTGGATGGGCGGTGACCGAGATGGCAATCCCAATGTCACCGCGCGGGTGACGCGAGAGGTACTGTTATTAGGCCGTTGGATGGCCGCCGATCTCTATTTGCGCGATCTTGAGCAGCTGAAAACCGAGCTTTCAATGTGGAAAGCCAACAGCGCTTTGAAGGCAGAGGTAGGAGAAGTTGCTGAGCCTTACCGTGAGCTGCTCAAGCGTCTGCTGAATAAAATGGAAGCCACACGTGACTGGGCCAAAGCAGAGTTGGATGGCCGTAACTATGATGGCGGGCCCATTATTGAAACCCGCGACCAGCTCTACGCGCCGCTGCTGGCATGCTACCGCTCGCTGTGTGATGTCGGGCTGGACACCATTGCTAATGGTGCGCTGCTTGATACCTTGCGCCGCGTGGCGGTGTTCGGCGTCACACTGACCAAACTTGACCTACGCCAAGAGGCCAGTCGCCATGCCCAGGTAATGGAAGAACTCACCAGTGCACTAGGTTTGGGACACTATCAGGACTGGAACGAAGCTCAGCGCCAAGAGTTTCTGCTCGCAGAGCTTGAATCAAGGCGGCCGCTAATTCCACGCCGTTGGGAGTGTTCGGCAGAATCCCGCGAAGTACTCGATACCTTCAAAGTGATTGCTCAAGAGCATGCAGAAGCGTTGGGTACTTATATTATTTCAATGGCTGCCGAGCCTTCGGACGTATTAACCGTTGCGCTATTGATGAAAGAGGTGGGGGGGCAAGTCACACTGCCCATCGCGCCGCTGTTTGAAACCCTCAACGACCTTGACCATGCAGGCGATGTCATCGATCAATTGCTGGCGCTACCGGGTTACCGCGCTCTGGCGAAAGACCGCCAAGAGGTCATGATTGGCTATTCAGACTCGGCTAAAGATGCCGGTCAGCTTGCTGCTGCCTGGGCACAGTACCGTGCCCAAGAGTCGTTAGTCGATGTATGTGACAAGCATGGCGTAGATTTGACGCTGTTCCATGGCCGGGGTGGCACTGTTGGTCGTGGCGGCGGCCCTGCGCATGCGGCGATTCTCTCCCAGCCGCCTGGCTCGGTGAATGGCAGTCTACGGGTGACCGAGCAAGGTGAGATGATTCGCTTTAAGTTTGGTCAGCCAGATATCGCGCTGCGCTCTATGGAAATTTACGCTTGCGCGGTGATGGAAGCGACGCTATTGCCACCGCCAGCACCTGAGCCTCAGTGGCGTGAAGAGATGGACCAGCTGGCGAAAGTGGCTCATGCCGCTTATGTTGGCGTAGTGCGTGAAGACCCAGATTTTGTTCCGTACTTCCGTGCTGTCACGCCGGAAGGGGCGCTGGGCAGGCTGCCGCTCGGTTCGCGACCAACCAAGCGTCGCCAGGATGGTGGCGTGGAAACCTTACGAGCGATTCCGTGGATTTTTGCCTGGACGCAGATTCGCTTGATGCTACCCGCTTGGTTAGGCAGTGGTGAGGCGTTCTCGCGACGCCTAGAGCAGCCAGGTGGCCGTGAAGTGTTGCAAGAAATGCGCAGCCAGTGGCCATTTTTTGGCACCTATCTCGATATGTTAGAGATGCTGTTGGCCAAAGCGGACGTAGCGATTGCGGCCTACTATGAGCATCGCTTAGTCGATGAGCCTTCGCTGAAAGCGCTGGGCAAGAAGCTACGTGAGCGTTTTGAACGGCTTGAAAACGTCGTGCTGGATATTCTTCAGCAAGAGAAGCTGCTTGAAAACACCCCGCTTATTCGCCAAGCAATTGATGTGCGCAACCCTTACATCGACCCGCTGCATGGCTTGCAAGCGGAGCTTCTGCAGCGTAATCGGGACGCCGATGGTGCCATTAGCGCAGACCTCTCACGTGCGCTCATGGTGACCATGGCAGGTATTGCAGCAGGGTTACGCAATACAGGCTAACAAAGAGTGCGCCGCCACTGCGTATGGCGGCGTCGTCATCACCTTACTAGGAATTGGGGCGCGCGATGATACAGGATGCTCAATCAGTACTGTCGTTTTGGTTCAATGAATTGACGCCAGAGCAGTGGTTTAAAAAAGACACATCGATGGATCAGCAGATTACCCAGCGGTTTGGCTCATTGCTGACCAAAGCGGCCGCCTGTGAGTGTTATGAGTGGCGCAGTACCGCCCAGGGTAGGCTGGCTGAAATTATTGTGTTGGACCAGTTTTCTCGCAATATCTACCGTGACCACCCGCAAGCCTTCGCCAGCGACGCGTTAGCCTTAGCGCTTGCACAGGAAGCGGTTGCCTTAGCGGTGGATAACCAACTGGCTCCCGTCGAGCGTAGTTTTTTATACATGCCGTATATGCACAGTGAGTCTGCCGCTATTCATAAGGTAGCAATGCAGCTGTTCGATCAGCCTGGGTTAGAAAATAATCTGGATTTCGAGATTCGCCACAAAGCGATCATTGACCGCTTTGGTCGTTATCCCCACCGCAACGACGTATTGGGTCGGGTATCTACGCCAGACGAAATAGAGTTTCTTAAACAGCCTGGCTCCGGGTTCTAGTTAGACTTTTAACGTTAGCGTTTGAATTTGCTTAATCACTTCACCACACTTTTGCCTATGGCGTTTTATGTCGTTACGAAAATCTACCCGCATCAATAAATACATCAGCGAAAGCGGTTTGTGTTCTCGCCGAGAGGCTGACCGCTATGTTGAGCAAGGCAACGTTTGGATTAATGGGCGTCGGGCAACGACAGGCGACCAAGTGGTGCCGGGTGATCTGGTTAAGGTCAACGGTCAAGAGATTGAGCCTCAGGAAGAAGAGGATTTGGTGCTGATTGCGCTGAATAAGCCGGTGGGAATAGTCAGTACCACTGAGTCCAGCGAAAAAGACAATATTGTTGAATTCGTGAAGCACGGCACGCGCATCTTTCCCATCGGGCGCCTGGATAAAGACTCCCAGGGACTGATCTTTCTAACCAATAATGGCGACCTGGTTAATAAAATCCTGCGCGCTAATAATAATCATGAAAAAGAGTATGTGGTGACGGTCAATAAGCCGATTACCGATGAATTTGTTGCCGGCATGCAAAAGGGTGTACCGATCCTTGGGCAGGTGACTAAAAAGTGTAAAGTGACCAAAGCGTCGACGTTTGTGTTCACTATTACGCTGGTGCAAGGGTTGAACCGCCAGATTCGCCGTATGTGCGAGTACTTTGGCTACGAGGTCACCCAGCTTGTTCGCACCCGGATAATGAATGTTTCCCTGCAAGGGTTGGCTCTGGGTGATTGGCGGGATCTAACTCCTAAAGAGATTGATACGATTGTTGCGCTGACAGAAAGCTCTGAGGCAGTGCCTGAAAAGCGCCAGACAGCAAGGCCAGATTACAATTCGGGGGCAGGCGCTAACAAACCGAAAAAAACAGCCACCAAGGCGCGACAGAAACAGGAGCGCCAGAAACCGGCTAAGCCGGGTGCTAAAACGGTTGGCAATAAACCGCCGCCCAAGGGTAAAAGAACCGCCAGCGGTAAAGTGAGAACTGGCCCAAAAGCCAGTGCTTCGGGTAAACCACAGCCCAGGGGAAAAACCGCTGGCGCTGGAAAAAACGCTAAGACTGGGGCCAAGCCGGTGGGGAAAGGCCGTGTTGGTCGCCCGAAAGGGAAGCGTTAGCGAGTAGGGCGGGCAGCTCTGAGTGCCCGCCGTTAGTCGCTAAGTTATTTCAACATTAAGTTATTTCAACATTAAGTTATCTCAACGCTAAGCCTGATGGGTCAGGCAAATAAGAAGTTAGCAATGAGTTCTTTGCCACCTTCTGTGGCAAACGATTCGGGGTGAAACTGAATGCCGTGAATGGGGTAATCACGGTGCTTTACGCCCATCAATTCAAACTCACCTACTGCTTGCCAGTGGCTGCGTTGCTCAAACTTGTCAGCACCTAGCGCGCCCACTGTTGCGGTTACTTCCAGGCAGTCAGGTAGGGTGAACGCGTCGGCAATCAATGAGTGATAGCGCATCACCTCAAGCTGATCGGGGACGCCATTAAATACCGAGCGATTGTTGTGGTTGATCGGGCTGATTTTGCCGTGCATCGGCAGAGGCGCTTTCACCACTTTGCCGCCAAAGACGTGAACAATACCCTGCATGCCCAGGCACACACCCAACAGTGGTATGGTTTTGCCGAGTTTCTCGATGACGTCGGCACAGACGCCAAAGTAACGCGGATCATCCGGCGAGCCTGGGCCCGGCGAGATAATAATCCGATCAGGCGCCATGGCTTCTATCGCTTTGAAGTCGATTTGATTGTTGCGCTTAACAATAATCTCGAAATGAGGCAGTTCGCCGCGGTTCTTCTCGGTGGTTAGAATCTCACCAATAAACTGATACAAGTTATAGGTGAAGGAGTCGTAGTTATCGATAATTAGCACCTTCATGCTTGGCTCTCCATGTCCATATCCGCGCTCATAAAAGGAGCAAGGGCTTTGCGGGTGCCTGCAAATTTGCGGCGTATTTCCTCGTACTCATCTTCGGCGTTACTATCAAACACGTTGCCGCCACAAGTTTGCACGTAAGCACTTTCACCGTTTACAAAAACCGTACGAATCGGAATCGCAAAGGTGCAATCGCCGTTAAATGAGAATTGACCAACCGCGCCGCCGTAAGGACCGCGACCGTCAGTTTCCAAGTCATCGATAATTTTCATCGCTTCGATTTTTGGCGCGCCCGTCAGCGTACCCGCAGGGAAGTTACTGGCAAGCGATGTAAACATGTCTTCGCCTTCGGCAATAATGCCAACAATTTCACTGGAGATATGCTGTACGTGGCTAAAGCGTTTGATGTCCATCAGGCTACGTACTTTCACCGTGCCAAATTGCGCCACTCGGCCAATATCGTTGCGGTGTAGGTCCACAATCATATTATGCTCGGCAATCTCTTTGGGATCGTTGAGTAGCGCACGAGCTAGCTGCGTGTCTTCTTGCGGGGTTTTGCCACGTGTAGTGGTGCCTGCCAGTGGGAAGGTCTCCATCTCGCTTTGGCGAAGCCTGAATAGAAGTTCGGGGCTTGCACCAATCAGTTTCTGCTCGCCAAATTTTACATAGTACATCTGTGGCGATGGGTTAATGGTGCGTAGCTGATCGTAGAGCGCCAGCGTATCGCCTTTAATGCTAAAGCGTTTTTTAAAGCCGACTTCGCATTGGAAAACCTTACCGTCGATGATGTCCTGCTTCACCTTGGCCACCGCTTCGGCGTGCTCTTCGCGGCTCATGGTGTCGCCCAGCGCAGTAATATGCAACGCGCCTGGGGGAGTATCATCGGCGTCGATCAAGGTTTGTAGAAATTCGTATCGACTGTTGTCGTAGTAAAAATAGGTCACTTCCCCGGTCATTTTGTCGAGGATCAAACCGTCTTTATAAAGGCCAAATCGAAACGTGTCGAAATCGTCGCTAGCTTTCAACGATAACGAAGGCTCAAAGTATTGCATGGCGTCATAACCAAGGTAACCGCTTAGTCCACCCGCATACTTACGAGAAATAATATTCTGCGGAATCAGACTGCGCAGCAGCTCATAAGGGTTATCGCTTGGATAGTGGTTTGCATTACCGTCACGATCTTCAATAGTTAATAAGCCGCCATTGGCGTAAAGCGTGTACTCGGGGTCAAAGCCAATAATCGAGTGGCGCGCCATATGGCTATCTTCGCCTAGTGATTCCAGCATGTAACAGGTATCAAATTGGCGTTCAATTTTTTGAAACAGAGCAAAAAAGTCACAGTCCGCTGCCAGGGTGACGTAGTGAGGCTTGCGCGACAGCGTAAAAGGCTGTGGGCCTGATGAAGCAGGCGTAGTCGTCGTCATGATTAATCGGTCCGTGAAGTGGGTGACGGTAATGATGAAGGTAACGTTGAAGAAGGTAGCGTGGTTAAAGCGCGCGAACCGCGGGATACCGTGGCAATACCGACGCCCAGGATTTCAGCGATTTTGCGGTGGGGGACTCCTTCGCGCAAAAGCTTAAAAATCTGTAGGCGCTTGCTGATTTCTTGGTACTCTGCAGGCGTTAACAAGCTGGCTAGTGCCTCGTCCATTGCTTCCGGCGAATCAATGGCAAGTAAATAGCGTACTAAATCAGCCTGATGGTCATCATCAAATGACATAAAGTGAGTTCACCGTATTGCCACAAAATTAAGGAAATAAGTTGCTGTACTAGCGTACTAGTACGGTATCCTATTGCGCAATGAAGTCAAGCCATTCGTGTTAATTTGAGGAAGCCCGATGACCGACTATTTTATTCAAGCATTTATCTATCTCATTGCAGCGGTAATCGCCGTTCCCCTTGCCAAGCGGTTTGGACTTGGTTCGGTGCTCGGCTATTTGGTCGCTGGGGTGGTGATAGGGCCCATGCTGGGGCTAGTCGGCCAGGAAACTACAACGATTCAGCACTTCGCCGAGTTTGGTGTGGTGATGATGCTGTTTTTGGTCGGTATGGAGCTTGACCCAAAAGGGTTGTGGGCCATGCGGGTGAGCTTGATAGGGATGGGCGGTTTACAGGTGCTGATCACCGCCGCTGCAGGTACCGCTGTTGCTTTGTGGCTGGGACTTGCTTGGCAAACATCCTTGGCCATCGGTTTAATTTTTGCGCTTTCCTCAACGGCGATTGTGCTGCAAACCTTAAACGAAAAAGGACTCACGAAAACAGAAGGCGGACGTAGCGCGTTTTCGGTGCTGCTATTTCAGGACATCGCGGTGATCCTGATGCTGGCGTTGATCCCACTGTTGGCGCTTCCCGAACTAACGGAAGAAGGTGGTAGTTATGCTGAGCACAGTAGCCTAAGTCTTGTTGAGGATATGCCTGCATGGCTCCACGGGCTGGTGGTAGTTGGGGCTATCGGAGTCGTCATTATTAGTGGGCATTATCTTGGGCCGATGCTGTTTCGCTACGTCGTTTCCTCTGGCTTGAGAGAGGTGTTTACAGCTGCCGCTTTAATGCTGGTCATTGGCATTGCTGCGTTGATGGGGGTTGTCAATTTATCCCCAGCGCTTGGGGCGTTTCTAGCCGGTATCGTACTTGCTAACAGCGAATTCAAGCACGAAATTGAGGCCAACATCGAACCGTTTAAAGGACTTTTGCTCGGACTGTTTTTTATCACGGTTGGAGCTGGCATCGACTTTCAGGTATTCGCGTCGCAGTGGCCAACCGTATTGCTATTAGTGCTTGGCGTTATTGTCGTAAAGGGCACTATCCTGTTCGGGTTAGCTATGCTGTTCCGGGTTCGAAATAGCAATGGCTGGTTGTTTACGTTAAGCCTTGCGCAGGCAGGGGAATTTGGTTTTGTGCTGTTAACTTACAGCGTGCAAAGTAACGTTATTCCTGTTGATGTGTCGCAATTACTTTCGCTGGTTGTTGCGTTTTCCATGTTTGCGACGCCGCTGCTGTTTATTGCCTACGACCGCTTAGTGCTGCCGCGCTACCAAACAGCTAAAAATGCTACGCGGGATGCCGATAAGATCGAAGAGCAAGCACCGGTGATTATCGCTGGTGTCGGTCGTTTTGGACAGATTGTATGTCGCTTGTTGCGCGCTAATAACATTCCCATCGTAGCGTTAGACCTCGAAATTGAGCAAATTGAACTCCTTCGCCATATTCGGATTAAAAGCTACTTTGGCGATGCCAGTCGTTCAGACCTTTTAGAAACAGCGGGCATTGCGAATGCGCGAGTGATGGTGGTTGCGATTGATGATCGCGATCGCGCTGTTGATATGGTGAAGCATGTTAAGCATTACTATCCCAACGTTTGGGTATTAGCGCGTGCCTTTGACCGTGGCCATGGATATCAGCTTCGCGAAGCAGGGGCTGACGATATAACCAGAGAGGTCTATCACTCTGCGCTAGAGCTTGGCGGCCATACGTTGACGGCCATGGGGGTACACCCAATGCGTGCCAAGCAGATGATCGACTCGTTTGAGCAACACGAAAATGCCCATGAAGATGAGCTGTTTGAAGCCTGGAAAGAGATTGAGGAGGGGATTAGCTTTAGTCCGCGTTACGGCGAACTGTTTATGAAACTGGAGGAAGCGCTGAGTCGATCAATGCGGCACGGCTGGGATGAGCCAAATCAAGCTGAAGAGCACGTATGGACGCCGCCGGAACAGGCAGCCGAAGAAAACCGCTAAAACGGCAGGTGCAGGGATGCGCTCAACATATTGAGGTGGCTGAGGGTAGGCGCGTCGATGCGCTCATACTCAACCCGGCTTACCAGGCGATTAATGGTCATGGTGGCGCCAAAGCCTTGTAGGAAAGCGGTGCCGCCGTCGTCGGCCAGTGGCTGATCGGTTTCGCCACGCCACTCGGTAAGGCCAGACTTAGCGTAAATACTAAAGGCACCCATTCGCACGCCTGCGACAATGGCACCGCCTAAGCTGAGGGTGTCCATGATGAGGGGGTCAGCACTGGAAGCGATAGGGACTTCTTCACTTTCGCGGTAGGCAATTTCAGCACCAATATCCAGCTGTGGTAGTTGCAATGGGCTAAAACCTGCCGAGAAGCGGAAGCCTGTTGTGTAGCTATCGAGGCTGCTTAAGTCACTGCCTTCTAAAACGACACCGTTGCGCAGCGACATAAATTCGCTGTTGGGAGACGCATAGGCGAGGTCGGTGTCTCCGCCGCTGGCTAAACAGCCCATCAATGGCAGCATGGAACCAGCAAAACTACACAACAGGGTGCTTGCCAAGCGTTTCATTGGCGTTCCTCGTATCCCTGGCTAAGGAAGTTATCTTAATCAGCCTAGCAACGGGCGCTGATTTCTACCACATTAATTGCGTTATTTGATAAGTTTTCTAGCAGATTTTTACCCATTTTCAAAAAGCGCTCGCCAAATACCCATTGGGGAGAGAGCACAGCGACGGTGTTAGTTTGCTCTTTTTGGCGCTGCCGCTGACGCCACTCAAGCGCGGTGCTGCTCCAATCCTCACTGTGCTGAAGCTGAAAGCCATTGGCTGCCAGCAAGTTTGTCAGTTCTGTCATCGAAAGTAAGTGTGAATGCTCTGGCGATGCGGCCCAAGGAACCGGGTAGCGCAATTCGGCCAGGTTTTTACCACTAACGACTTCATGCATAACAAGCTTGCCACCTGGGCGAAGCACGCGTCGGCTTTCGGCAATAACGCGGGCGGGGTCGGGCATGTTCATCAGGCTGTGCTGAAATAGCACGGCATCAAACGTGTGCTCAGGAAAAGGTAGTACGCAGGCATCTCCGGTAACCCAGCTAAGCGACGGATTTGTCGGAGAAGCCGCTAAGTTAGTCAGTGCCTGATTAAGTACGTTAAAGCGGTGAGTAATATCTAAACCGGTAAGTTGAAAACCAAGCGCTGCGCCTTGACGCATTAATCCGCCTAAGCCTGAGCCTATATCAAGCACCTTTGTATGTTGGGAAGGATCAAGCAGGTTAAGCAATTTTTTAGAGGCGGCAATGCCTCCGATATGCAGCTGGTCTAGCGGGGCAAGTTGGTGAAGCGTTGGGCCATCAGGGTAGTGGGTACGAATTTGGTTAAGGATAGCGTCATCGCGTAACCCTTGGTGGTAGTGCTCGGCTAGCCGCTGCTGTGTGGACATATCGGTGTCTCAATACCTTACAAAAATTAACGCCGACCATGGGCCGGCGTTGATTAAAGGGTTATTTTTGATCCTCAAGCCCAAGCTCTTGGATAGAAATTTCGCGCATTTTAAATTTCTGAATTTTACCGGTTACTGTCATCGGGAACTCATCAACAAATTTAAAGTAGCGGGGAATCTTAAAGTGAGTGATTTTGCCTTTGCAGTACTCGCGAAGGTCTTCTCCAGTGATTTCTCCAGCGCTGCTGTTGACTTTCACCCAAGCAATTAGCTCTTCGCCATACTTCTTATCCGGAACACCGGTGACCTGTACTTCTGAAATCGCAGGGTGGGCGTATAAAAACTCCTCAATCTCTTTCGGGTATACGTTCTCACCGCCGCGAATCACCATATCTTTAATCCGGCCAACGATCTGGATGTAGCCTTCCTCGTCCATCGTGGCAAGGTCGCCTGTGTGCATCCAACCGGCTTCGTCAATGGCTTCAGCCGTGGCTTTGTCATTGTTCCAGTACTTGAGCATCACACTGTAGCCACGGGTGCATAGCTCACCGATTTCACCACGGGGCAGAATGCCGCCGTTGCCAGGATCGACGATCTTGCTTTCTAGGTGGGGTTGGGTACGGCCAACGGTAGAAACGCGCTTATCAATGGTGTCGTTAGCGCCGGTTTGGGTGGAAACCGGGCTGGTTTCTGTCATTCCGTAGGCGATCTGTACGCCTTTCATGTTCATCTTTTCGATGACTTGCTTCATGATTTCTGCAGGACAAATAGAACCCGCCATAATGCCGGTGCGCAGCGTGGAAAAATCAGTCGTGGCAAAGTCGGGGTGCTCTAGTTCAGCGATGAACATAGTGGGTACGCCGTAAAGCGCGGTGGCTTTTTGCTCGTGTACCGCTTTTAGCACTTTACCGGGCTCGAACCCTTCATCCGGATAAATCATCGCCGCGCCATGGGTCATGCAACCCAGATTACCCATCACCATGCCGAAGCAGTGGTAGAGCGGTACGGGGATGACCAAGCGGTCTTCGCTGGTAAAGCCCATGCTTTCGGCAACAAAGAAGCCATTGTTGAGGATGTTATGGTGAGAGAGCGTCGCGCCTTTCGGAAAGCCTGTTGTGCCCGAGGTGTACTGAATATTGATCGGATCATCAAACTGTAGCGTCGCCTGCAAGTCATCAACATCCGTCTGGCTGATCTTGCTGGCTTCGTTAATGAAGTCTGCCCAGCGCCACATGCCACTCTGTTTGTCAGAGCCCAGATTAATGATGCACTCAAGATCAGGTAGCTTGTGCGATTTTAGCTGGCCTTCTGTGCTGCTATTGAGTTCAGGCGCGAGCTCAAACAGCATGGCGGTGTAATCAGAGCTTTTGAATTGATCGGCAGTGACTAAAAAGCGCGCACCGGATTGATTCAGCGCGTAGTCCAGCTCATGGGTGCGATAAGAGGGATTAATGTTGACTAAAATCGCACCGATCTTGGCGGTGGCAAACTGGGTTAGGGTCCATTCGCAGCAGTTGGGTGCCCAGATGGCAACCCGGTCGCCTTTTTTTACCCCAATGGCCAGCAACGCACGGGCGCAGCGGTTAACTTCTTCCTGAAGCTGGCGGTAGCTCCAGTGAATGTTCTGATGAAGGGCGATCAGCGCGTCGTTATCGGGATACTGTGCGGCGATTTGATCAAATTTATCGCCAATGGTCATGCCCAGCAGCGGCTTGTCTGCGGTGCTGCTGGTGTAGCTAGGTAGGGTGTGTGCAGGTGATGCCATGGATGTCTCTCCGAACTATTTTTTTTGTCTCAACGGGAAGAAAGCGGTTGGCTTCTATAGTTATTATTAACTAACCGTGCTTTTGGCCAACGCGACTTTAGAGCTGGGCTTGCGGCCCAACTGCTGAGTGATCCAGATGCCCGTATCAATCACTGCCTGGAGGTCTATGCCGGTGTTAATGCCCAGCCCCTCCAACAGGTAAAGTACGTCTTCTGTGGCTACATTGCCGGATGCACCTTTGGCATAGGGGCAGCCGCCAAGTCCGGCAGTCGCGGCGTCAATCACGCTCACGCCTTCTTCCATTACGGCATATAAATTAGCTAGCGCCATGCCATAGGTGTCATGAAAATGGGCCGCTAAATGCTCGATGGGCACGTGCTGGCGGGCAGCCTCAATCATCCGCTTAGCGGCTAGCGGCGTGCCCACTCCGATGGTGTCACCCAGAGAAATTTCATAGCAGCCCATTTCATAAAGTGCGCTGGCGACTTCGGCAACTTTTTGCGGAGAAATAGCCCCTTCATAGGGGCAGCCCAGCACACAAGACACATAGCCGCGTACCCGTACTCCTGCTTCATTGGCGCGCGCCAGCACTGGCTCAAAGCGCGTCAGCGACTCAGCAATCGAGCAGTTGATGTTTTTCTGAGAAAACGCTTCAGAGGCTGCACCGAATACCGCGACTTCCTCAACGCCGGCTGCGAGTGCGCCTTCTAGGCCTTTCAGGTTAGGCGTTAATGCTGAATAAACCACGCCGGGCTTGCGGGCAATGCCGTGCATTACCTCGCTGGCGTCGCCCATTTGGGGCACCCATTTTGGCGAGACAAAGCTGGCGGCCTCAATATGGGTGAGGCCAGCGTTTGCCAGCCGTTCGATCAGTTCGATTTTGGTGGCGGTGGGCACCAGGGTGCCCGGTTCGTTTTGCAGGCCATCGCGTGGGGCCATTTCAAACAGTTTAATAGATGTCGGCAGTGCCATCGGTTAGCTCCTATTCGCTGGGGGCAAAGTCGAGTAGCACGTCACCTTGACTCACGGTATCGCCCGACTGGAAGTGGAACGTCTCTACGCTACCGTCGGCAGGCGCGGTCATGGTGTGCTCCATCTTCATCGCTTCCATGACCATCAACGGCATGCCTTTCTCTACCGCCGCGCCAGGCTCTACCAGCAGCGCGACAACGGTGCCATTCATGGGGGCGGTGAGGGTAGATTCCGCTTCATGGTGGCCGTGGTCAATGGCATCGATGCGCCGCCAGAAGAGGCGTGTTTCGCCACTGGGTTCAGCCATCACTACGATATGACCATCGCGGCGTGCCTGTAGACGGCGGCGGTGGCCGTTTAGCGTGACGGCTACCGCATCACCTGTCAGTGATTGTAGGCTAGCGGTCAACGTTTGATCGCCGATGGTCAAATTCCACAGCGATTCGCCGCTCTCGCGTTTACCTTCAACAATCACCACTGCTGCATCGCTGTCGGCTGCTTGGGCGCTTGCCGGGTCACACAGCGCAATACGAATGGTATGGGGAGCATTCAAGCGGAAACCGTCGTGGCGATCCCACGGAGAGTCGCTCTCGCACTCTTTGGCCAGTTGGCTTAAACCGATCAGCGCGGCGCTGGCGTAAGCCTCGGTAGAGTAGCTGCGCGGCGCAAACAGGGTGGCTTCATTACGTTCGATAAAACGCGTGTCGAGCTCGACGTTTTTAAAGCCGGGGTGATTTGCCAAGCGCTGCAGGAAAGCGCGGTTAGTCACCACGCCCTGGACATCCAACGCCGCCAACGCGCGGTTGAGAGTGGCCAGCGCCGCATCTCGGTCAGCGCCGTGAACAATCAGTTTGGCCAGCATGGGATCGTAGTGCATGGAAACTACATCGCCACTTTCTACGCCGCTGTCTAAACGCACTTGATCGCTATCTAAGTCGGCACCTTCTAAATCCAAGGCGAAGCGAGTCAATAAACCGGTGGCCGGAAGGAAGTCTTGCTCTGGATCTTCGGCATACAGGCGCGCTTCAAAACTGTGGCCGGTGATGGTTAGCTCGTCTTGTGTGCAGGGGAGTGGTTCACCCATCGCAACGCGCAGCTGCCATTCGACCAAATCCTGGCCGGTAATCATTTCAGTAACGGGATGCTCAACCTGCAGGCGGGTGTTCATTTCCATAAAGTAGAACGAGCCGTCGGCGTCGAGCAGGAACTCCACAGTACCTGCGCCGACATAGCCAATTTCTTTGGCCGCGCGAACGGCAGCGTCGCCCATCGCACTGCGCAGTTCAGGCGTCATGCCTGGGGCTGGCGCTTCTTCTATGACCTTTTGATGGCGGCGCTGAACGCTGCAATCCCGCTCGAATAGGTAGACGCCGTTGCCGTAGCGGTCGCAGAATACCTGTACTTCGACATGACGAGGCTGCACCAGGTATTTCTCAATCAGCATGCGGTCGTCGCCGAAAGCGGCGCTGGATTCGCGCCGACAGCCATCAAGCGCTGCTTTAAATCCTTCGCCGCTTTCAACCACGCGCATGCCTTTACCACCGCCACCGGCGCTGGCTTTCAACATCACCGGATAACCGATTTTATCGGCTTCGCTGCGCAGCAGCGCATCATCTTGATCGTCACCATGATAGCCAGGCACCAGCGGTACACCGGCATTGGCCATGCGTGCTTTCGCGGCAGATTTATCGCCCATCGCGGCAATCGCTGATGCCGGGGGGCCAACAAAGATGATGCCCGCTTGCTCCAGAGCTTTAACAAATCCACCGTTTTCAGAGAGGAAGCCGTAGCCGGGATGAATGGCGCCGGTGCCGGTGCGCTTGGCGGCATCGATAACCGCATCAACATTGAGGTAGCTCTCGCGGGCGGCGGCAGGACCTAAGCGAACCGCTTCATCGGCCTCACGTACATGGCGTGCCGTGGCGTCGGCATCTGAATAAACGGCGACCGTTTTTAGGCCCATGCGACGGGCAGTGCGCATTACCCGGCAGGCAATTTCACCGCGGTTGGCCACTAGCAACGTGTCGAATTTAGTAAGATCAAGCGTCATGAGCGTGGCTCCGCAGCAGTATTGTGTTCTTGAAGGCCTGACGTTTGCGTCCAGGCAGGGCGGCGCTTTTCAAAAAAGCTCGCTAAGCCCTCTTGACCCTCTTGGCTCACCCGCAGTTTGGAGATCACTTGGCAGGTGTGTTCTCGGGTGGCGTCACTGTTGGGTGCTTGAGCCACGCTTGCTAGCAGGGCTTTGGTTGCCCGTTGGGCTTGGGGAGAGCCGCCCAGAAGGGTGTCAAGCATAGCGTCTATGGCGCTATCCAAGGCATCGTGCTCCACCACTTGGTGAACCAAGCCGAGCGCCATCGCCGTTGGCGCATCCATCACTTCAGCAGTGAGTGCGTAACGGCGCATTTGGCGTTCGCCAAGCGCGCGCTGAACATAAGGGCTAATCACCGCGGGCGATAGGCCAATTTTGACTTCCGACAAGCAGAATTTAGCTTTATCCGAAGCAACGACCAGATCGCAACAGGCGGCTAGGCCCACCGCGCCACCAAAGGCCGCTCCCTGGACTCGGCAAACGGTAGGGCAAGGCAGGGTGTCTAACCCGAACATAAGCGCCGACAGTTTGCGTGAGTCCGCTAGGTTGTCTTCCAAGCCGTAATCGACCATGCGCTTCATCCAGTTGAGATCAGCGCCCGCAGAGAAACTTTTACCCTCAGAGCCAAGCACTACCACCCGAACGTCACCGGCGTTGGCCAGTGCATGCAATTCGTCTAGATGGGCGTTTAGTTCAGCGATCAGGCTGTCGTCAAAGGCGTTATGCACCTCTGGGCGGTTTAACGTCAGGCGCGCCACGCCTTCTTCGATCAGTAGCGTTGAGTAAGCCATAGTGTTCGCCCTTACATCCGGAACACGCCGAAGCGTGTCTCTTCGACGTCAGCATTCATTGCAGCGGCTAGCGAAAGCCCTAAGACATCGCGAGTTTGAAGTGGATCAATGACGCCGTCATCCCATAGGCGGGCGCTAGCATAATAGGGGTGACCCTGGTGCTCGTACTGGTCGCGCGTGGGTTGCTTAAAGGCCTCTTCTTCCTCTTTGGTCCACTCCCGGCCCTCGCGTTCATACTGCTCACGTTTAACCTGAGAGAGCACGCCTGCCGCCTGCTCGCCGCCCATTACCGAAATGCGCGCATTGGGCCACATGAACAGCAGGTTAGGGTCATAGGCGCGACCACACATTCCGTAGTTACCTGCGCCAAAACTGCCGCCAATCAAAACGGTGAACTTGGGTACTTTGGCACAGGCGACGGCGGTCACTAACTTCGCACCGTGCTTAGCGATGCCTTCATGCTCGTACTTAGAGCCGACCATGAAGCCGGTAATGTTTTGCAGGAACACCAGCGGAATCTTGCGCTGGGCGCAAAGCTCGATAAAGTGCGCCCCTTTTACCGCGCTCTCCGAAAACAGCACGCCGTTGTTGGCCACAATGCCCACCGGATAGCCGTGGATATGCGCAAAGCCGGTTACCAAAGTGTCGCCGTAGTAGCGCTTGAACTCGTCAAAGTCAGAGCCATCGACAATGCGACCAATCACTTCGCGGACGTCGTAAGGCTTTTTAAGGTCGGTGCCAACAATGCCGTAAAGTTCGCTGGGGTCGAGTTTAGGAGGTTGGGGCGCTTGCATGGCTAATTTGCCGCGCTTTTGCCAATTCAAGCGTGACACACAAGCGCGCGCCAACTGCAGGGCATGGGCGTCATTTTCAGCGTAGTGATCGGCCACGCCACTGATTTTGGCGTGCACATCGGCACCGCCCAAGTCTTCTGCACTAATGTTTTCGCCCGTTGCTGCCTTTACTAGCGGCGGGCCACCCAGGAAAATCGTGCCCTGTTCTTTAACGATGATTGATTCATCCGCCATGGCGGGCACGTAAGCGCCGCCAGCCGTGCAGGAGCCCATGACCACCGCTATTTGTGGGATACCCTCTGCCGACATCGTGGCTTGGTTATAGAAAATGCGCCCGAAGTGATCGCGGTCGGGGAACACTTCATCCTGGCGAGGCAGGAAAGCGCCGCCGGAATCAACTAAATAGATGCACGGTAAACGGTGCTTGCGGGCGATTTCTTGGGCGCGCAGGTGTTTTTTCACCGTTAGCGGGAAATATGTGCCGCCTTTTACCGTGGCATCGTTGGCCACAATCACGCACTCAACGCCAGATACCCGACCAATGCCCGTTACCACGCCTGCCGCAGGTACGTCGCTATCGTAAACGTGATGGGCGGCCAGGGCGGAAAACTCTAAAAATGGCGAGCCTTCGTCAATTAAGTGATCGATACGGTCGCGCACAAATAGCTTGCCGCGGCTTTCGTGGCGTTCACGGGCCTTGGAACCGCCGCCTTGGGCGACGGCAGCGGTCAATTCTCGGAGCTTGGAAACTTCCCCCAGCATGGATGCCGCGTTGCTTTGAAAGACATCGCTACGGGGATTGATCTGTGTAGAGAGTGTGCTCATGGCGCGTCCCTTACTTTGTTTCGGTGAAGAGTTCGCGGCCAATCAGCATCCGGCGAATTTCGCTGGTGCCCGCGCCAATTTCATACAGTTTGGCATCGCGCAGAAGGCGACCGGTGGGGTACTCGTTGATATAACCGTTGCCGCCGAGCAGCTGAATGGCGTCTAGGGCAACTTGGGTGGCTTTCTCTGCGCAGTAAAGAATCACGCCCGCCGCGTCTTTACGCGAGGTCTGGCCGCGGTCGCAGGCTCCTGCAACGGCGTATAAGTAAGCGCGACAAGCGTTCAGCGTGGTGTACATATCCGCCACTTTGCCTTGCACCAACTGAAACTCGCCAATTGACTGGTTGAACTGCTTGCGCTCGTGGATATAGGGCATCACCACATCCATAGCGGCCTGCATAATGCCGATAGGGCCAGCAGCCAGTACGGTACGCTCATAATCCAAACCGCTCATGAGCACGCGGACCCCTCTACCGACTTCGCCCAGTACGTTTTCAACCGGTACCTTGCAGTCTTGGAAAACCAGTTCGCAGGTGTTAGAGCCGCGCATACCCAACTTGTCGAGCTTCTGTGCAGTAGTGAAGCCAGGCATGCCTTTTTCAATAATGAACGCTGTAATACCTTTAGAGCCTGCTTCCGGGTCGGTCTTGGCGTACACCACTAATACGTCGGCGTCAGGGCCGTTGGTGATCCACATTTTGTTGCCGTTAAGGATGTAATGATCACCCTCTAACTTGGCTCGCAGCTGCATTGACACGACGTCAGACCCGGCACCTGGTTCAGACATTGCCAGTGCGCCTACGTGGTCGCCGCTGATCAGCTTGGGCAGGTACTTCTCTTTTTGCGCAGCGCTGGCGTTGATTTTTAGCTGATTGACACACAGGTTCGAGTGCGCGCCATAGGAGAGGGCGACAGAGGCACTGGCCCGGGAAATTTCTTCCATTGCAATACAGTGGGCAAGATAGCCCATACCACTCCCGCCATCCTCTTCAGATACGGTAATCCCCAGCAGACCCATATCGCCAAATTTCTTCCATAGATCATTAGGGAATTCGTTATTGCGGTCGATTTCAGCGGCGCGTGGGGCAATTTCGCTAGCGGCAAAGGCATTGACCTGCTCGCGCAGCATGTTCAGTTCATCGTCGAGGCCGAAATTGAGTTCTGAATAGTGTGAAAACATGGTCAATCACCTTGTCATTGTTAATGGGGGCTTTTCGTCGTTAAAGCAGGTTTTTCATTGAGTTCTTCAAGGGCTTGGCGGCAGCGAATTTCAGCGCTTTCAAGTTCCAGCTGCACCATCGTGATATCTTTCATTTGCTGTTCTAGAGCGGCTTTACGCTCGCTGATTTTGCTTAGCATTAGATGCAACTGCTTTTCGCTGCCGCTACGGGTTTCATCCCATAGCTCAAAAAGTTCGCGAATTTCTGCTAAGGAAAATCCGAGCCGTTTACCGCGTAGCGTTAATTTTAGTCGCACGCGATCTTTGCTGCTGTAGATGCGTGTTTGGCCACGGCGAGCAGGATGGAGTAGCTCCTGATCTTCATAGAACCGAATACTCCGAGTGGTAACGTCGAACTCGCTGGCCAATTCACTGATCGTGTAGGTTTTGCTCATGATCATTGTTCTCGTCGATAGGGGAATGTCCCTATGGAACACTGACCATGAGGCTAAAACAAGTTTACGTTAACGTAAAGCAGTAGTTGCGCTTGTGTAATTTCCTTGGTTTCTTTGTAAGCTGTTGAAAAATAGATTTTTTGATTGTTTGTGTGAAGAAACGTTAAAGAAGCGTAGACCAAAGTTGTAATTGTAATACCCCTCAAGTGATTGCTAGTTTGCACCTACACCTTACGTTCAGGTAAGGGTGTGTTGCCGGCTAACGATTTTTACTTGATGAAGCGGTTGGTGAAACGTCAGCACCCAACACCCGGATACAAGAACACCCGAACACAAGAACAAAAAGAGGCTTACCACTCCATGCGTGAAGACGATGTTCTTAATGGGCCAGTGCTCGAGACACGAGGGCTGACCAAAGAATTCCGCGGTTTTACCGCCGTGGATGACGTTAATCTTCAGGTTCAAGAAGGGCACATTCACGCCCTGATTGGCCCCAACGGTGCTGGAAAGACCACCGTTTTTAACTTGCTAACCAAGTTTTTGCCGCCTACACGTGGAGAAATCCTTTATCGCGGTAAGCCCATTACCAGCAAGAAATCCAATGAGATTGCACAGCTGGGTCTCGTACGTTCATTTCAAATTTCAGCGGTGTTTGCGCACATGACGGCGCTGGAAAACGTCCGAGTAGCGCTACAGCGTCAATTAGGCACATCGTTTCACTTCTGGAAATCAGAAAAGTCGCTAGATCACCTTAATGAGCGTGCGTTAGAGCTGCTTGATGAGGTTGGCCTGCGTGAGTACGCCGATACACTAACGGTAGAAATGCCTTACGGCCGTAAGCGCGCCCTGGAAGTTGCCACCACGCTGGCGCTTGACCCTAAGATGATGCTGTTGGATGAACCGACTCAGGGGATGGGGGCAGAGGACGTTGATCGTATCGTCGAGCTGATTAAGCGTGTCTCAAAAGGACGCACCGTCTTAATGGTGGAGCACAACTTGAGCGTGGTTAGCAGGCTTTGTGATCGTATTACGGTATTAGCCCGCGGCGCGGTGTTGGCCGAAGGTAATTATGACGAGGTTTCCCGCAATCCATTAGTGCGCGAGGCATATATGGGCAGTGAAGCTGCTGAAGAGGAGGCTGCCGTATGAATACCGCTGAGGCCTATGAAACCAATGAACTAGCTGATTCCCAAACGCTAGAAATGCTGAGAGTGCAAGACTTGCACGCTTTCTATGGTGAATCGCACATACTTCATGGCGTGAACTTCGATGTTAAGCGTGGGGAGTTGGTTACCCTGCTGGGCCGCAACGGCGCGGGACGCAGCACTACTCTAAAATCCATTATGAATATGGTTGGGCGTCGCACCGGCTCGATTGTGATTAATGGCAACGAAACGCTGAATATGAAGGCACACCATATTCCAAGGCTTGGTGTCGGCTACTGCCCCGAAGAACGCGGTATTTTTGCCAGTCTGGATGTGCACGAAAATTTATTACTTCCGCCCACGGTTCGCTCTGGCGGGATGAGCCTAGATGAAATCTACGCCATGTTTCCCAACCTTTACGAGCGCCGCAGAAGCCAGGGGACGCGACTTTCCGGCGGTGAGCAGCAGATGCTTGCCATGGCACGCATTCTACGCACCGGCGCGCGACTTTTGCTGCTCGATGAAATTACCGAAGGCTTAGCCCCCGTTATTGTGCAAAAACTTGGCGAAGTGCTTATTCAACTGAAAGAGCGCGGTATGACCATTGTTCTGGTGGAACAGAACTTCCGTTTTGCAGCGCCGCTGGCAGATCGCCATTTTGTAATGGACCACGGTCAAATTGTTGAAGAGATAAGCGCTGAGCAGCTTCCGTCACGTCGAGACCATCTCAACACCATGCTGGGGGTATAACGCCAATCTAGATCATAAACACAGCATCAGCTTCGCAGTAGGTGCACTACAACACTAAACGCTCTAATAAGCATTTCATTCGTACGTCGTAACACAACAACAAAGGCCTCAAGGGCCAGGAGACGAACATGACCTTTATGAAAAAAACGCTGACCGCCAGCATCGCCGTTGCCGCCGCTTCTACTATGGCAGTCTCAACCGCTCACGCCGAAATTAGCGATAATGAGGTGCGCATTGGTTATTTGGCAGATATGTCTGGGACTTATCGTGATTTAGCTGGCCCAGGCGGCGAAACAGCCATGGAAATGGCGATTGCTGATTTTGGTGGCAGTGTTAACGGCTCGCCCATTGTAATTTTTAGTGCTGATGATCGTAACAGTGCTGACGTCGGTGCTAACACAGTGCGTGAGTGGATCGATCAGCGTAACGTCGACATGGTGGGTGGCCTAGTGGCGTCCTCGGTGTCTATTGCGGTAACCAAAGTGTTGGAAGAAAACAATGGTCTGGGCATTGTGTCGGGCTCTGCGGCATCAAGCATTACCAATGAACACTGCACGCCCAACCACATTCACTGGGTTTACGATACTTACCCCCTGGCGAACGGTACTGCAAAAGCAGTTGTCGAGCAGGGCGGCGACAGCTGGTTCTTGTTAACGGCTGATTATGCGTTCGGCCATGCGCTGGAAGCTGATGTAACCAACGTGGTTGAAGCCAATGGCGGCGAGATTGTCGGCGGCGTACGCCACCCGTTCCCGACAAGTGACTTCTCCTCGTACATCCTCCAGGCCCAAGGGTCTGGCGCGAAGATTGTTGGTTTGGCTAACGCCGGTGCCGACACTGTTAACGCGATCACTACTGCCAGCCAATTTGGTCTGACCCAGAGTGGCCAGCAGCTAGCAGGCCTGCTGATCTTCCTCAACGATGTGCACGCGCTAGGTTTGGAATCCACCCAAGGACTGCTGCTAACCACGGGTTGGTATTGGAACATGGATGAAGAGTCGCGTGAGTGGTCAGAGCGCTATTTTGAAGAAGTTGGCCGTATGCCCACCATGGTTCAGGCGGGTATCTACTCAAGCACCATGCACTACCTAAAAGCCGTAGAAGCCGCGGGAACCGACGACCCTGAAGTTGTACGTGCCCAAATGGCTGATATGCCCATTGAAGACTTCTTTGCGCGTAACGGCTCCATTCGTGAAGATGGCCGCATGATTCATGACATGTACCTTGCCCAAGTGAAAACGCCGGAAGAGTCTACCGGTGAGTGGGATCTTTATGAAATCCTCAGCACCATTCCTGCCGATGAAGCCTACCGTCCGCTCTCTGATAGCCAGTGCAAGCTGGTTCAAAACTAAGTCGAATAACAACCGCAAGTGACGTTAGAACTGGTTGGTGGCAACTTGCCACCAACCGCTTGACGGCGAGGAGAGTCATACAATGACGATGATATTCGGCGTGCCATTGGCCGTTTTCATGGGCCAGCTTACGCTTGGGCTTGTGAATGGAGCCTTTTACGCACTGCTCAGTTTGGGCCTGGCGGTCATCTTCGGCCTACTGAAGATCGTCAACTTTGCCCATGGGGCGCAATACATGCTGGGAGCCTTCGCCGCACTGCTAGGCTTTCGCTATTTAGGCATCAACTATTGGCTGGCGCTGTTTTTGGTGCCACTGGTGGTGGGTAGTTTCGGCATGCTAATAGAGCGCTTTTTGCTGCGTCGCATTGCCCATTTAGACCATCTTTATGGATTGTTGCTTACCTTCGGGTTGGCACTCATTTTTGAAGGCACGCTGGTTAACTTCTTTGGTGTTTCGGGTGCGCGGTACGCGACTCCGGAAGCACTGCAAGGCGGCCTGAATTTAGGCTTCATGTTCCTGCCTACCTACCGGGCCTGGGTATTGGTAGCGGCACTGGCCATGTGTCTATTTACCTGGTTTATGATTGAGCGCACCCGCTTGGGGGCCTATCTGCGTGCAGGTACGGAAAACTCACAGCTGATGCAAGCGTTTGGAGTAAACGTACCGCTATTGATCACGCTTACTTACGGTTTCGGCGTAGCGCTAGCCGCTTTTGCGGGGGTGTTGGCAGCGCCGTTATATCCTGTGTCACCGACCATGGGGTCAAGCCTGCTGATTGTGGTGTTCGCGGTGGTCGTTATTGGGGGTATGGGATCTATTCTAGGTGCGATTCTTACTGGCCTGGGAATGGGGATCATCGAAGGCTTAACTAAAGTGTACTACCCCGAAGCCTCCAATACCGTGATCTTCTTGGTGATGATATTAGTGCTCATGTTACGCCCCGCTGGGCTGTTCGGTAAGGAGGCATAACCATGGCAGACTCTCAAGCACTCAATGCGCCATCAGCCGTAAAAGAGCGGCAGAAGCGGGCCAAAATGCGCCGTAACATGTTTTATATAGCGCTCTTGGCCATCGGGGTAGTCGCTCCTTTTTTGGCTTACCCCGTTTTTCTAATGAAAATTCTATGCTTCGCGCTTTTTGCCTGCGCGTTTAATTTGCTACTGGGCTATGCGGGATTGCTCTCGTTTGGGCACGCGGCATTTTTAGCCACCGGTGGTTATGTGACTGGCTACTTGTTGGCAAGCTATCCAGGGTTAACGCCGGAGGTGGGAATTATTGCGGGCACCTTAATGGCAACCCTGTTAGGGCTGTTGTTCGGGGTACTTTCGATCCGGCGTCAGGGCATTTACTTTGCCATGGTGACGTTGGCGCTGGCGCAGCTGATGTTTTTCGTCTTTGTTCAGTCATCGTTCACCGGTGGCGAGGATGGCTTGCATGGCGTGCCACGCGGTGACTTGTTTGGCGTAATCAGTTTGAGCAGCAACCTGGCGATGTATTACTTCGTTTTTGCCATCTTCGTATTTGGCTTTGCGCTAATCCAACGCACCGTGCATTCTCCCTTTGGCCAGGTGCTTAAAGCGATTCGTGAAAATGAGCCGCGCGCTATTTCGCTGGGCTACAACGTTGATGCTTACAAGCTACTGGCGTTTGTACTCTCTGCGGCGCTGGCCGGGTTGGCGGGCTCTACCAAAACAGTTGTGTTTCAGTTGGCGTCGTTGACCGATGCGCATTGGCACATGTCGGGTGAAGTTATCCTAATGACGCTGCTGGGTGGTGTAGGCACACTGCTTGGTCCTCTTATGGGCGCGGGCATTGTGGTTAGCCTGCAGCACATTTTGGCACAGTCGCCGCTGGGTAACTGGGTAAGCGTCATTCTGGGGATTATCTTTGTGGTGTGTGTACTTAGCTTCCGTAGCGGCATCGTGGGCGAGCTCACCAAAATGTATCGCAAAAATTTCAAATAACCGGTTCTGTCCGATGATTGGGTGCCCTAGGGCACCCTTTTTTCTGCCCAAATCACGCTTCTACGCCAAAGGTAGTGAGGTAAGCCGGTTGCACCTGTCAGGTTAAGAATATAAGTTAACGTAAACGTCAACGTTGCCTGTCAAGATAATTGCCAGTAAAGACGATAGCTAGCAAAGACAATTGCCAATAACGCCAACGGCTAATAAAGATAATAGCAAACGCCAAGCTGCCCAACCTGCTCACAGGCTGTTCAGCGACGCATGCTGCGGAGATTCGCCATGAATTTTGAGTTAAGTGAAGACCAGGTCGCCTTTGCCGATATGGCCCGGGCATTCGCCCAGAATGAATTAGAACCTAACGCTGCGCAGTGGGATGCTGAAGCCTTCTTTCCTGTCGATGTTATCCGCAAAGCGGGGGAGTTAGGTTTTTGTTCACTTTACGCGCCAGAACGCGTTGGCGGGCTGGGTCTTTCCCGTCTGGATGCCAGCATTATTTTTGAACAGCTTTCCATGGGCTGTACCTCAACCACCGCCTATCTCACCATTCATAACATGGTGACCTGGATGCTGGCTGACTTCGGCACCTCCGAAGCAGTGGAACAGTGGGGTGAAAAGCTCGCCACCGGCGAGTTACTGGGTTCTTACTGCTTAACTGAACCCAATGCAGGCTCTGATGCAGCCTCGCTTAAAACCACCGCCAAGCGTGATGGCGATGACTACGTGCTCAACGGTAGCAAGATGTTTATCTCTGGCGCTGGCAGCACCGACTTTTTGGTGGTGATGGCGCGTACCGGCGGTGAAGGTCCCAGCGGCGTTTCTGCCTTTGCGGTTGATGCCAAAGCAAGCGGCATTAGTTACGGTCGCAAAGAAGACAAAATGGGTTGGAACAGTCAGCCAACCCGCATGATTACCTTTGAAGATGTGCGTGTTCCCGCCAACCACCTGTTAGGCAACGAAGGCGATGGCTTTAAAATTGCCATGAAGGGCCTGGATGGGGGGCGTATCAACATCGCTACCTGTTCAATCGGCACCGCCCAGCAGGCGATCAACAAAGCCCGTGAATACATGCTGGAGCGTAAGCAGTTTGGTAAGCGTTTGGCAGACTTCCAAGCGCTTCAGTTCCGTATGGCGGATATGGTTACCGAGCTTGTCGCGGCTCGCCAGTTAGTGCGTATGGCAGCCACAAAGCTGGATGCTGGCCACCCCGATGCGACTACCTACTGTGCGATGGCTAAGCGCTTTGCGACTGACGTCGGCTTCAAGGTGTGTGATGAAGCGCTGCAGCTCTATGGTGGCAACGGCTACATTAAAGAGTATCCAATGGAGCGCTATGTACGTGACTCCCGTGTACACCGTATTTTGGAAGGAACCAACGAAATCATGCGGCTGATTATTTCCCGCCGCGTGCTCTCTGATGGTGCCTCTGAGCTGTAGCCAACCACCACAAGGACAATGGAATGAGTAGCGTACTGTTTGCTGAACACGCCACCCAAGATGGCCATATTATCGGCGAGATCACCCTTAACGCCGAGCGTTCGCTGAATGCCCTGACGTTAGAAATGATTGAAGAGATCCTGCCGCGCTTGAAAGCGTGGCAAACCGACGAGCGAGTTGTCGCGGTTCTGCTGGACAGCGCCGGTGAAAAAGCGTTTTGCGCAGGGGGCGATGTCGTCAATCTGTATAAAGCGATTAAAGGTGACGGCGAACCAGACTTTCCTGAGCGCTTCTTTGAACACGAGTACCGCCTGGACTATCTGCTTCACACCTATCCCAAACCGGTTATTTGCTGGGGCAGCGGTATTGTAATGGGTGGCGGAATGGGGCTGCTCAGCGGTAGCAGCCACCGAATTGTGACAGAAACCTCTCGGCTGGCGATGCCAGAAGTGACGATTGGTCTTTACCCGGACGTTGGCGCTAGCTGGTTTTTAAACCGTCTGCCGAATGGCACCGGACGCTTTTTAGCCATGACTGGCAGCCAAATTAACGCCCCGGATGCCGTTCATCTCGGCCTTGCTGATCGCGCGATTGCTAGCCATTACCGCGCAGACCTGGCTCAAAAACTGATGGACGCCACCTGGGGTGAAGGAAAGCAAACTGATGCCCATGGTGTGGTTAACCGTGTGCTGCGCGAATTTGAACAAGCCTCTCAAGAGGTATTTGCCGAGCTGGAGTCGCCGGTTCAAAAATCCGCCGCATTGATTCGTGAGCTAATGGATCACGATACGGTTGAGCAAACCGTGGATGCCGTGCTGGCGGTTCGTAGTGATGACAAATGGTTCAGCAAAGCGCAGAAAACGCTTTCCCACGGCAGCCCCGTATCAGTGAAGCTGATTGATGAGCAGCTAAAGCGTGCCAAGCACATGTCGTTGGCTGAGGTGTTTCAGTTTGAGCTGGCGCTTTCAGTGCAGTGTTGCCGTCACCAGGAATTCCCCGAAGGCGTACGTGCGCTGTTGGTCGATAAAGACGGTAATCCTGCCTGGAAATACCCAGATGTCGCGTCTGTCGAACACACCTTTATTGATGAGTTGCTAGCTTCGCCGTGGCAAACGAGCCCTCTGTCGGATCTTCACTAAGCTATTTCTTAAAACCATTTCCCCAACCCAATTCACCGTCAATTTTCGAATAAGGACAATAAAGATGACCACTGTCGCGTTTATCGGTTTAGGCAATATGGGCGGCCCCATGGCGGCCAACTTGGCGAAAGCGGGCTTTAACGTTCGCGCGTTCGACCTTTCTGAACAAGCCTTGGATACGGCTAAATCCCAAGGCTGTGAAGTAGCAGTCTCTGCAAAAGCAGCGGCCACCGATGCAGACTTTATTATTTCCATGCTCCCCGCAGGCAAGCATGTACGTGGGCTGTATGTGGATGGCGACGAGCCGCTGTTTGATGTCATCAAAAAGAGCGCTCTAGTGATTGACTGCTCGACGATTGATGCGGATACCGCCCGCAGCGTAGCGGCCGCTGGCGCTGAAAAAGGCGTTGGTTTTGTCGACGCGCCGGTATCTGGCGGGGTAGGTGGCGCGCAGGCCGGCACGTTGAGTTTTATTGTGGGCGGTAGCGCGGCACAGTTTGAGCAGGCCAAGCCCGTGCTAGAAGTGATGGGTAAGAATATCTTCCACGCTGGCGATCACGGTGCAGGCCAAGTGGCCAAAGTGTGCAACAACATGCTGCTTTCCATCCTGATGGCGGGCACCTGCGAAGCGATCAACATGGGCGTGAAAAATGGCCTGGACCCAGCGGTGCTTTCCGAAATCATGAAACAAAGCTCTGGGGGAAATTGGGCGCTAAACGTTTACAACCCGTACCCCGGTGTGATGGAAAATGCCCCCGCCTCGAAGGGCTATCAAGGCGGCTTCCAGGTAGACCTGATGATTAAAGATCTGGGCCTCGCCATGGATGTTAGCCAGCAAAGCGCCTCACCGGTGCCCATGGGGTCTGCCGCACGTTCGTTATTCACCCTGCATAAAGCCGGCGGCAACGGCAAACTCGATTTCTCCAGCCTGCTGCAGTTTTATCAAGATAAGGAGTGAGAGTAAGGCGTGAATGGAAAATGGTGAGGAGCAAGGGGGGGCGCGTGGTGGCGAGTTTTGCGCGGAACGAGCAACGCTAGGCACCCGTGAGCGGGCGGCATAGCCGCCCCTTGCCACTTGCTTCAAAGGCGGGCACACTCATTTTCTTCACTATTCTCAGATGTATGCCCAGAAAAAGGACTGCCATGATTACGCTTTGGGGCCGCAATAACTCCACGAACGTCAAAAAAGTGCGCTGGGTGCTCGAAGAGCTCGGCTTGGCGTTTGAACAAATTCCGGCAGGAATGCAGCACGGGGTCAACAATACCTCAGCGTACTTGGCCATGAACCCCAATGGGCTAGTGCCGCTACTTAAAGACGACGCGACCGATAGCGTGTTATGGGAATCTAACACCATTATCCGTTACTTGGCCGCGCAGTATGGCCAAGGTAGCTTATGGGTAGATAACCCCGCCAAGCGCGCCCAGGCAGAGAAATGGATGGATTGGGCGAACAATACGCTTTCGCCCAGGCACCGCGTTATTTTGCAGGGGTTCGTAAGAACACTGCCGGAAGAGCGTGATAACGATGCTATTGATGCCGGAATGCTAGCCTGCGAAAGATCATTTGAGCTATTAGATAATGCGTTGGCAAACCAAAGCCAACCCTGGTTTTCCGGCGATGAGTTTGGCCTCGGCGACATTGCCCTAGCGCCGTTTATCTATAACCTTTGGAACATTGGATTAACCTGGCAGCGGCGTCCCAGTCTGGAGCGCTGGTACCAACAGCTTGCAGAGCGCCCAGCCTTTCAGAACGTAGTGATGATCCCTGTAACCTGATCTAGAAAGCGCTCTCCCTGATGACGGGAGAGCGCTTTAGCGCACTACAATTTGTTAAGTGGTTAAATACATGGGCTTTATCGTGCATTTATACGATGGAGCATACGGGTTTTGTAGTGCGTGGTAAGCGAAGCGCACTCGCAATTTGCTAAACGGCTAAATACACGGGCTTTATCGTGCATTTATGCGATGGAGAATACGGGTTTTGTAGTGCGTGGTAAGCGAAGCGCACCCGCAATGGCAGCCCGGCGCAGCGGTTTTAAGTGGAACAGCACAGCCCTGGCAGCACAGTAAATAAGGACAATTTATATTGAAGGAGGTCGCTTTAGCGCGCGATGACTCAGCCACCAAATGTTCCCTAAAACTTCGCCTCCAATTTAGCCAATTCGCTATTAAGTTCCTTCAGCACCCCACATGGCAAGCCATGGCGCTCGGCGCTATCAATCAACGGTCCTAAAATCGCCCCGCGCTCGGTGGGACGCTTGGCCTCAACGTCCTGCAACATCGAGGCCTTATTGTTAGCGGTGTTCTCTACCACCTGCCACACCAGCGCCAACCACGCGTTTTCACCCTCACCACCATTCGGTGGTGCAATGTTTTCCTGGTTTATAATCGCCGCGACTTCCTTAACCACCGCTTCCACGCGGCCTGCATAAGCGTTACCGCGCAGCTCACCATTGCGCACGCCATTAAGCGCCACCAATGGGTTGATCGCCGCATTCACCGTCAGCTTTTGCCACAAACGCTGGCGTATATCACCGACCGCCGTTGCGGCAAAACCTGTCTCACTCAATAGTGCCGCTAACGCCTCCGCCAATCTCGCGTGCTGATTGTCTAAATCACCGATAAACGTAGGCCCGCGCCCCGCGTGAACTACACCATCATCCCCGGTGAGATAAGCACCTTGAGTCGTGGTCGCGCACAGCACCGGCCCCGGCCACGTTTGTGTAATACGTGGCTGTGCCAAAAAACCGTTCTGCCACAGCACGAGTGGGGTCGTGGGCGTAACTCTATCGGCAATGCTTGCAAGTGCCGCCTCGGCGGCCATGGCTTTGGTGGTGATATGTACAAACCCAGGCGCGGGCAGTGGATGAGAGGTCAGCTCCGCAACCGTAACGCTCGCCAGCCGCTTAGTTTGCTCTTCACCTTCAGGGGAGGTTAGGCGCTGTTGTTCAGGTAGCCCACGTCGGCCAATTAAAGTGGTGTCAGTTAAGGGGGAAAGCGAATGCGCCAATAGGCGACCAATGGCCCCGGGGCCAAGTATCCAATGGGAAGTCATCGTTGATTTTTAGCCATTAGCATCAGTGTTGCCGCCAAGCTTACCGTGTTCAGCACTAGGAAATGAAGGTGAAGTGTAATGCCGCAAGCGACACGGTTAATTTTTAATGTTGATACGCATGATTAGCTGCCTTTTCCCATCTTACTAGGCGCTTGTTAGGTGTGCTTGGGTGGTGGTTTGCACTGCTTGTCTAGTTCACTATATTTAATATTTGAAGTGCTTTGCGAGGTAAGAGAGTTAACGTAAGTGCTGGGGTGAATGGCTAATTGCTCGAATCTGATTTGGGCTATCGGCCTTTAATTAGACGCTTGATTTAAGCGTCTTTTGGTAAGGGCGTTGCGGTTGATTTACACGCCCTAGGGGAGGGTTCATGCGTAGGTATTACAAAGGAAGCGTTGCTATCGTGATTGGTGCGATGGTAATGGCAAATGCAGCGTGGGCGTGCTCAAGATACTTATGGAATGATAATGAGCAAGGCATTTATGTTGCCCGCACAATGGATTGGCCCGAATCGACAGAGCCGGTGATTACTATTTTTCCCCGTGGCATGGAGCGTGATGGGGGCATGCTGGGCACGCAAGTCGTTGTGGAGGAGAACGCCGCAACATGGACATCCAAGTACGGCAGCATGGTCACCACGGTTTATGGCATCGGCGCCGCCGATGGGTTTAACGAAAAAGGGCTGGCGTTTCACATGCTCTATCTCACGGCCACCGATTTTGGCCCGCGTGATCCGGCTAAACCAGGATTGCAGGCCGGCTTGTGGGGGCAGTATGTGGTCGACAACGCAGCCACTGTCGAAGAAGCCCTCGACATACTCGAAGATGTACAAATTGTTATGACGGAGGCGCGGGGTAGCAAGGCAACCGTACACTTGGCAATTGAAGATGCTAGCGGGGATTCAGCGATCATTGAGTATATCGATGGTGAGCCCATGATTCACCACGGTAGAGAATTTAGAATCATGACCAATGATCCGCCTTACGATCAACAGTTGGCACTGCTGGAAGAGTTAGATTTTTCAAACCCAAGCAGCGACACACCGCTACCAGGGAACGTCAAGCCGACCGACCGTTTCCAGCGAATCGCCTACTTTTCGTCAATGCTGCCGGAGCCACAAAACGAGCGCGAAGCCGTGGCAAGCGCACTGGCAATTGCCCGAAATGTATCGGTTCCGTTCGGTGCGCCGTATAAGGGATTCGGCATTTATAACACCGAGTACCGCACCGTCATGAACCTCTCGGAGTTGAGGTACTACTTCGAGCTGACGACCAGCCCCAACGTAATATGGGCTGATCTCTCTGAGCAAGACCTAGAAGAAGGCTCGCCGGTGCAAGTGCTCGATCCGAATAATATCGAACTTTCTGGTGACGTAAGCAGCGACTTCACCGTCGCGGAAAGCCCCCCGTATTAAACTAACCCGTAACGCGCCGATGCAGTTGGCCGAGCTAACCTGGTTCACTGCATCGGCTTTTTTCGTATAAGTGATAGCAGCGGAAAGGTGTGTTATCAGCCAATAGACTCTAAACGTGGTAGAAAACCGCAATGTGTGGCTAATGACGAGGCTAAGGATTATCTGGATGTCTGTTTTTACGGCTTTGAGAGGCTCATCGAGTCAAGGTGGCATGTTGGTTCAGCGGTGTTATGCAGCCGACACGATAATCTATGTTATACAGCCTATTTATACTTAATTTATTTTTATTTCAATGAGCTAGGTAGTAAATGAAAGGCGGTATAACCTGAATGAGCGCGCCGCCGGGTTCATTGAGGTTATGTAGCGGGGTGTATAATCACTGTTAGCAGAATAAGGATAATTTAATGAGTCTAGTTAAAGTTTTTTATCAGCATAGAGAAGGTGGTACTGAACTTGTTGATCATGAAAAAGAATTAAAATTTCACCGTGAAGCTTGTGAAACTATCGATAATTACCCTTGGCGAAAAGAGCTAGAGTTGTTTGAAGAACTTGGTGAAGGAGGTGGGTTCTTTTTCTTGTTAGGCGACATGGATGGTAAATTTGCTTCATATCAATTTATCCCCGTCGAAAGTGACAGAGGTTTGTTGGATTTGGAAGTGGTTTCTAAGCTAGGCTTTATTGGTATTTTTGGTCGCAAATCTGTTTCAGTAGATTTTAAGCTTGTGTCGATCCCAGAGGCCAAACATCAAATTAAAGAACTGTTCGAATACCCTATTGATTCGTTGTACCAAAAATATCGAAAGTAAAATTCAGCTAACAAGGCGTTTAAGAGGGGTTCACAACGCTTGGCAGTTTTGGTTTGATCAGCTTTAATGTTTAAAGCACAATAATTTAGGTTGGGTGGTGGCGTTGTTCACCCCTTTATGCGGCATTAAGCATCAGTAGGGAGGGTAGCGATAATTGAGTAACGAACAACGGCTTAAAGTGTGGCGAGCTTTATCTGACCTATTTCTTGACACAGAAATAGATGATATAACGTTCAGGTATATTGCCCGTACAATTTCAGAGAGCGAATTTTCCTTGTCTGAAGTTGAAAGCATCCTTTGGTACGAGGTCTACCCAGTATTGGAAAGTAACCTACGAAGCGTTGCCGGTGTTTGGGGCGGCTGGCCAGATTCTTGGCTTCTTCAAAACTTGCCTGCTTCAGTTCGCCCCAACGCCATACATGGAGATGCTTCCATCATCAAGGAAATAAAGCGTTGCTGGCAGAAAGTGGTGGAGTTCTATGCAAGCGAAAATGCATAACCAGATCAATCACAGCGACAGCTTCTCCGTTGTGGCTTCACCTACACTACAAAGCTGCGTGTGTTGGCGGCGTTATGCAACCAAGGAAAATTATGAGACAACAGTATCATTTTCGAAGCTCAGATGAAGGGCTGCTATCGTGGGACGTTTTTCGGCTAATTGAACTGGCTAAAGATTTGCCAGTTACCGAAATATCTCTAGCTGACATCAGTGAGTTGGACGAAGAATTTTGGTTTGAGCTAGGTGGTGCAAAACCAACGTGTAGAAATATTATAGAGCATACGAAACTCATCCAAGAAACTGATTTATCATACCCAATTATTCTGTGCCATAAAGGTAGGGTAATGGACGGTATGCACAGAGTGTGTAAAGCAGTTTTACTTGGTCACGAGACAGTCCGAGCAGTCAGGTTTCCTCAATATTTAGCTCCCGATCATGTTGGTATTGAGGCTGATGAGTTACCGTATTAGAAAGCTGCATAATAAGGTGGTTAAGGCGGATTCAAAACGATTGACGGTTTGAATTCAAAATCAGGTTTAGTGGTTAGGATGCAATGGCTTAGATTTGGTGATAGGCGTTGTTCACCACTTGGCGCGGTGTTATGTGACACACGACTATTCAGCTAAGAGGATATATGGGTACAGCTACGAAATTTTTAATATTATATTTAATTCCGGTGATTTCCTTTGCTGGCACTGTTGGTACCTATATATTTGTTTATGGAGAGAGTGTTGACCATCCTCTAATAGATGTTGCCTTGGCGTTAGTTGTATTAGGTTTTCTGTTTTCATCGATTATCAGCGTTAAGCTAATCTCTCAGTTTTTAAGTAATAATATAAATTACTTGGGTGTTTTTTTTACTGTGGTGGGTTGGCTGTTAGAGCTTGTTCCAGTAAGTGTGTATATGTTATTGCTTGTGCAGTGAGTGCAACCAATAATACACATATAGCAAGGCGTTTAGGCACATTTCCAACGCATGGCATTTTTAGTTTGAATCGGGTTTAGTATTTACGGCGCAATGGGTTAATTTTAGCGGTGGCGTTGTTCGCTATTTAACGCGACGTTAGCAATGCTGAGGATCAGGTATGGCTGTAGGCATTAAGGTTGGGAGCATTACAGATGAAATTGGCACCCCGGACTTTTTTCATGCCTTTTTCAGCACTGTAAGCTTTAACCTCGAAAAGGGATGGGGAAGTCGTTTCCCTCATCTTCTCACTAACCTCTATCAAGGTGGACTTGAAGCGGCGTTCGCTGAAAATGCTCTAGCCGAGTTAGAGCAGGTTAAAGAGGAGTTGTCCGCATTCTCTCCAGAGCAGGTGGTTTGGGATATCGAAGATCTTTCAAAGCAACCGCCGTGGGGTTCTGACATTTCACAGGACATCACGTCACTGGCCAACTATTTTGTGGCGTCTACAGGTCGTGATCTCATAGAAATTTTATTAGAAGCGCTAGATGAAGCTGCCAAGAGCAAAAGGCCAACTGCTATTGTTCATTGCTAACAAGGTGCTGCTATCGGGCAAGTTTCCGCAGAGCGCGGCGCTACGTGTTGTTATAGTTAGGGGAAGCGGATTATGTCAAATAAAAGCCTAAATGACAGGGTGTCCGCTTACAAAGAGGCTTTCGCTAGTGGAGAGATCCAGGAAACGCATCAAAAATTGGTCGGTATCGTTCAAAGCCTTCGCACTGAATTTGTAAAAAGATACAAAGAAAAGTTTTCTGTAGCAGGCGTAATGCATGGTTACATAGACTTCACATACTTTTATTTGCAAAATGACTTCCTAAAAAGCCACAAGCTCAAACTCGCCGTTGTGTTTAACCACCAGCAGGTACGCTTCGAACTGTGGCTGCTTGGGCAAACCAAGGATGTCCAAATTCGTTATTGGGAAAAGCTAAAAGGCTTGTCGTGGGTCAATCCTGCAGTAATGCCTGAATATTCAATTTTCGAAGTGACACTTCTAGCTAATCCAGATTTCGACAATATTACAGAGCTGTTTAAATCTGTTCACGGTGCATTTAGCGTATTATCTCAGGAAATATCTGACACGCTGGTAGCATACGAGTAATGGCGAAAAGCTAGGTCAATCACGGCAACAGCGTTTTCGTTGTGGCTTCGCCTTCACTGTAAAGCTGCACGTGTTGGCGACGTTATGCGATCAAATCAATGGAGTATGGCTTTGCGGAAAGAGCTTAGAGAAATACTTATTGAAGTATGCGATCGAAAAATCGATCAGAAAGGATCAGAGGTAGGGTTATCGTTTTACGCATTTTTCAAAAACAAAAACGATCAGCCAGAAGTTCACATGGAGGTGGCACGGTGGTGGATTGAAACTCACGAATTGGATCATTTCGAGAAAGCAGTAAAAATCAGAGATATGGTTAAATCCGGTGCTTAGTCTTGCCATAAAACTACATAACAAACGTCTGCTGTCGTCCCTCTGGGTCTGGGATGGCCTTTTCGCTGCTGTGCGGCTTCAAGCCCGCTCCAAAGCCGGACGGTATATGCATTGAAAGTTATCGTTCTATTATCCCTATTTAATCAGTGAACTAGCTTTATACAAGGAAGAAGCTATGAATGAAGTGAATAAGTATATTTTGGATGCTATCAAGGTTCATGTATGGGGTGGTTTTGACACACCTGAAGACATTCAAGAGATGATTGCTGATTTACTTGAAGAAGGAGCTGATGAAGAGATGCTTCGTGAATCCGTAAGCATCGAGTTTAAGAAAAAGCGAGAAGCCGAAAAATCATGGCCTCAAGTTACAGACCTAGATCGATTAGATGGTGTGTTTCAAGCCCTCAATGCTAATGGCATTCTTTGCTTACATAACGCTGGCTATACCATGTCTGACGGGCATGAAGATTCAAATGAAGCATTGAGTGCGTACCCGCAAGGTGAATTCTACGGCTATTGTTTCTATCATGGTCAAGATTTAGAACGAGCTGTTTCTGGTGGTGGGTTGATGCTAGCTTATGACCACGTTAATGGTGACGTGCCTGAAAAAAATGAGGTTGCTCAAACTATCCAGCAAGCGTTAGAGAAGGCGGGATTTACCGTAGAATGGGATGGCACTACAAATCAAAGAATTAATATCCCTAAATTTGATTGGAAGCATCGTGCAAGCAGCATATAACAAGCGCATGCATCGGAACCGCCTAAAAATTCGCTCCTGGCCGAGTGCAGAGCCTCAAGCTACTCTGATGGCGAGATGACAGATAACGCCCAGAGCGAACATTCCGGCTGAAAGCGGCCTACAGGTTCAGCAGTGTTATGTGGCAGGTACGGTTATTTATGTTAAGTGGGGGATTCGATGCTCCAACGCAGTTGGGATAAGGTGGCGAGTGACGTCGACTTTAATCTTGAAATTGACCTAGCGCGATTTCTAGGCATGATCAGCCGAAAAGCCAAAGTGCTCGATTTTGGCTGTGGATACGGACGGATTTCCAACGAACTTACCGAGTGCGGATACATTGACGTTACGGGTGTTGATCCTTCCTTCGCCATGATCGAGCGTGGAAGGAAGGCGTTTCCTGGGGTGCCTCTCCTACATTTGGATGGGATTGATCTTCCGTTCGGCGAAAATGCATTTGATGTTGTCGTCATTTGCGCGGTATTTACGTGCATTCCTTCACTTGATGAGCGAGATAGAGTGTCTGCGGAGATAACCCGCGTGCTGAAGCCTGGCGGCATCGTTCATATATCGGAGTTCTGTTCCGAAAAAAGTAAGGGATTTATTTCCGGTCTCGGCATACCGATGCGCTACTGTAGCCCAGCAGAACTCCGCGACGCATTCGTTGGTTTTTCCTGCCTTCACGATGAGGTTGTGAGCGCAAGCACTATTAGTGGTGATTCTACGTCCAGTTACCGTGCGTTCATCCGAAAGCCACTGAACAAAGCAATGCACGCGACAAGCGCATGATTGCAGGCGATATGCGCTAGGATCATACCACTACCCGTAAATTAAATTGACTTCACATATGTCTGAGAAGCCAAAATCGTATTTCGAAGGCGAGGTTGATCGTTTATACACAGAGGAGCTATTTCGGGCTGAGCTGTACGTTCAAGTAAGGCGGTCGAAAGCACTCATGGAAAATTACTATTCTGAGAGAATAGAGGTGAATGAGCTCGCAAAAACTGCACTTATGTCTCGCTTTCACTATATTCGTACTTTTCAGAGCATGTATGGCTTAACGCCCAGAAGCTATCTGAGAGATTTGCGTATCAAACAAGCCAAGAACCTACTGAGGAGCGGGTTATCAGTTACTGAAGTATGTTTCGCGGTGGGTTATGAAAGCTTGCCTACGTTTTCTGCAGTTTTCAAAAAATGTACTGGATATACGCCGAGAGACTATCAGTGGCTCCACAAGAGCAATCGAGAATAAGTGTTCCAACTTGTTTCCAGCTATCGTTGGCATTCCATTAGTTTAGCCGGAGTTCTCATCGCCATGATTAAAATTTATGTCACAAGCGTCCCAGTTGAGAGTCAGGAAAAAGCCCTTGATTTCTATACAAATATTTTGGGGTTTGTTAAGAAAAAAGAAGTATCTTTGGGTGAGCACAAGTGGTTGACCGTTGTATCTCCGCAAGAGCAGTCGGGAGTTGAGTTGCTGCTAGAGCCTATGGCATTTGAGCCTGCAAGAATCTATCAACAATCGCTGAAAGAGGCTGGCATTCCTTGGACGTCTTTCGCTATTGACGATCTTGAAAAAGAGTACGCCAGACTTTCCGGGTTAGGAGTGAGGTTTTCAATTCCTCCCAAGGAAGCTGGGACAGTCAAAATTGCCGTCTTTGATGATACTTGTGGAAACTTTATTCAGCTGGTGCAAGAGCTATAAACCAAAAAGCGGAACGCACATAACAATGCCTTGCAGCCGACCACGCTTTTCGCTCCCCCTTGATCATGCGCTCCAAGCGGTCGGCTTAGTTCAGGTGTTAGTCCTACTATAGGGTTTGAAAACTGAGCAAGATGAAGACTGGTGGACCAATGCTCATTCAAACATTCATCTCGAAAACACCCATGACAACATGGCGTTCCCACAGAATTGCTTGCCCATAGGGTTGGATTCTAAAGTGCAGTGCTACTCAATCTGGGGTGAGGTCGGCGGTAAGTGCGATCCGGAGTAGTGAAATTACTTAGCCACTGCAGCAACGATGGATATTTCCACTAGTAATTCAGGGCTAGCCATTTTTGCCTCTACACAGGCACGTGCAGGCGCACACCCTTTGGGTACCCAGGTGTCCCACACTTGGTTCATCGCCTCGAGAAGAGCCATATCTTTCAAATACAGTGTAGCAGAGAGCATGTGATGCTTATTGCTACCAACGGATTCAAGAAGGGCATCGACTTTGGCGAGCATTGTTTCGGTCTGGCCGGTAATATCAGCGTGAGGGTCTTTGGCTACCTGACCACATAAGTAGACAGTGTCGTGGTGTACAACAGCTCGGCTCATACGGGTGCCGGTTTCGTGGCGTAAAAGTGACATTCTGAAACTCCAAGAAAAATTGAAAAAGTAGTCAGTCTGCAATGTCTGCAAGCTCACCGATTGTCAAGGGCTTAATTGGTGGGCGAAGGTGATAGTAGCCAACAGCGTCGACAGGTTGATTAGTGCGCTCAGCGAGCACCTGAGAAACCGTCAAACCGCATAGGCGCCCCTGGCAAGGCCCCATGCCCGCTCGGCAGAAAGCTTTGGCTTGGTTGGGCCCTTGGCAACCAGCGTCTGCGATGTGGCGCAGTTCACCTGCAGTGATTTCCTCGCAGCGACAGACAATAGTGTCATCTTCAGGAGTGAGAAAAGTTCGGGCAGGTTGATAGAGCACATCCAGGAAAGGTCGTATGGATTGTTGTGGTCTCAAGCGCCGCCGAAGGGGCTCCGCTCGTGTATCGCGTGCACTTTCCTCCAGCTGCCCTAATTGATTGGCAATCTGCAATACTGAAATTCGTCCGGCTTCCTCAGCTGCTTGAGCACCGGCGATACCGCTTGAGTCACCTGCCACGAAGATGCCTGCCCTGGAGGTTTCACCCCAGAGGTCGACCTGGGGATGCCAGCAAAGCTGTTGCTCGTGCCAGTGGTGTTCAAGCTCTAACGCTCTTGTTAACTGCACATTGGGTACGACGCCTTGGTGGACCAGAAGTGAGCGACAATGTAACTCTTGATCAATCCCCTTGCGGCGATAGTACACCTTGCCTAAATGATCATCGTTACCTAGTTCGGCTCTAAGGCTTTCTACTCCAGTAATATATGGAATCCCCGAGCGCTTGAGTGAGCTCAGCAAGCCAACTCCTTTAAGGAGCAACTTGGGGTTACGCAGCGCACCAGGGATAAACCGTGCTGCATGAAGGTAGTTTGCGCGGGGGGTGGTATCCAGTACCGCTTCGATAGCAACACCTGCATTAGACAACTGGCTAGCTATCAACAGCAAAAGAGGGCCACTGCCAGCCAGCACCAGAGGTGCCGGTGGCACCAGGGCGCTACTCTTGAGCAGTACTTGAGCGGCGCCGCAGGTCATGACACCAGGAAGCGTCCAGCCGGTAAACGGCACTGGCCGCTCCTGGGCGCCAGTCGCAATCAGTAATCTACGGGCACGGATCTGTCGGCTACGGCCATGATGGGAAACATTTAGCGTCAAATTTTCTTCGACATCCCATACCGAGGTGCTGGGAATGTAGTCGATGTGCGATGCCTGCATGGCTTCTAGTAGGAGCCGACCCTTGTAGTAGTCGCTACCAAGTATCCCCTTGTCGGCTAACGGTGCTCGCTCGATAGCTCTGTAGATTTGCCCGCCGGCTTCTTCTTGCTCATCGATCAATACGGTGGCTAGCCCAAGTTTTCCCGCTTCAGCTGCAGCGGCCATTCCAGCTGGGCCTGCACCTATGATAGCAAGGTCATAGCAGTACTCGGTCATACTACGTTTATTCATGTTGCTGCCTCCTGCGGGTGAGCATGGATATCGCGGGCACCGAGTTGACGGCGAATCTGCATACCATCGCGAACTTTTACCATGCAGCCCTGCTGATTGGACACGCCATCTATATCCAGCAGGCATTCGAAGCATACGCCCATGAGGCAGTAGGGGGCTCGTGGGCTACCACTTGTCGGCGTCGTGCGAGACGGCACCAAACCCGCCATCAACACGACTGAAGCGGCGGTATCATGACTGTCTACTTTGATTGCCTGACCCTCTAAAAAGACTGTCACTGACTCACCTGTATGAGTGGGCAAGCGTTCAAAGTGTGAAACGTTCGGCATGGAATACCTCCAAAGACGGGTCGTATAGACCGCTGGCAATTGAGTCAGCCAGCGGACCTTCATGAAAGGCCGTCAAGGTGACGCCGCTGTGGCAAGTGACAAGGTGCGCACCAGGGTAAGCCGTCGACGATTGATAGATTGGATAGCCATCCTGTGTCATGACGCGCAATGCGCCCCAAGCGCGAACCAGTTTCACATCGCGCAGCAAAGGGAACAGTCTGATTGCACGGTGGGCTATCTTTGCCATGACATCGGTAGTAGTTCCACTGTCGAAGCCCACGTCTTCTTTGGAGTCACCGATCTGGAGGGTACCCTCGCCAGTCTGGCGAACATGTCCGGTTGGATAGTTAAGGAAGGGGCGAACCCTTTCTCCCACGAGCACTTGTCCACGGTTGGGCAACAATGGTGCAGTCAGGCCGACTTGGGGAGCCAGCTCACGATTACCTAGGCCGGCACACAGCACAACCCGAGCACACTCCCAGTCACCAGCACGCCCACGGATACGAAATCCTGCGGGGCGGGGGACAATAGTTTCCACCCGTCCTGTATTGTCAATGATGCCCCCTTGCATCTGGAAACGTTTCGTCATGGCACGCAGCAGCAGCAGTGGGTTTACGTGGCCATCTTCCGGGCACCAAGTGGCACCAGCCACTGTGTCTCCTACTTCTGGAATTTTTTCCCGAGCCTGCTTCAGATCCATTGTTTCGTAGGGGTAGTCTCCGCCTGCCGCTTCGCGCATTTTTTCCAGCATGCGTGTGCGGTCCTCAAGCTCTTGTTCTGTCAGGCAGAGGTACAATCCTCCACGCTGCTGAAGCTGAACATCGACTCCGGTATAGTCCTCAATAGCTGCAGCGAAGGTGGGCCATAGCCGTGCGGATAGCCGAGTGATATCGGCATATTCCGGCAAGGTATCTCCTTTACCCTGTACCCACACCAAGCCAAAATTACCTCTTGAGGCACGCAACGCCACGTCACCTTCGTCGAGCACCGCGACATGCAATCCGTTGCGCTGCAAACCTAATGCGATTGCCATGCCAACCAGGCCGCCACCTATCACGCAGACGTCGGCGATACGCGCTCCTGGCGTCACTGTTTCTTTCATGGTGAATCCTTGCGTCGTTCCGGGTAACTCGGTGAGCCCGGCCGAGTGGCCGAGCTAGGAAGCGTATCAACGACCAGCGCGATCCAGCACATCGTTAGCCCATTCGCTACCGATATCGTCGAGAATTACGGGCCATACTGTCTCGCGAACGATTTCCGCATGCTCGGCGATCTGCTCGTCCGACGTTGATACAATGGTGGCACCCGCTTCTTCAAGAAGCTGCTCGTTACGATCCTGATCCGCCTCGGCCTTTTCCCAGCGATTTCTCTCGAAGCGCTCTGCTGCTGCGCTTAAGGCTTCTTGCTGATCTTCAGCCAAGCTTTCGTAGGCGGGTTGGCTAATCAATAGGTACCACATCTCGAAATGTGTGTTGAGCGGTAAGTAATACTGCGTAACATCTCGGAAAGAGGCGTAATAGCCCTCGGCTCCCGAGCCCATGATGCCGTCGACCACGCCAGTTTGGATGGCGGTAAAGGCGTCTGAAAAAGGTAAGGGAGAGCCGATATACCCGATGTTATCTGCCATCAGCTGGAAAGATTTCATCGGTGGCACACGCAGTCGGGCGCCTTTGTCAGCGGTAGGGTCGTTGGCATTATCCACTTCACTATTTAGTGCCACCCCACCGAAATAGACTGGCCATGCTCCTAGAACATGAATGCCCTGATCTGAGTAAAGTTCTTCGACAGTCTCACGCAAAGGAGCGCCCGCTGTGAACGTCTCTTCAGCGTCTTCCCAGTTCTGCACAAGATAAGGCAAGTAGGCTAACTGGAAGCGACGATCAACTTCTGATGACGGAGGCTGAATAGCCATATCCACCGAGCCGATGCTAAGACCTTCCTGCACCGTGGTGTAGTCGCCGAGAGCACTGGCAGGAAACAACCGGATACTAATTGCTCCATTGGTGGCTTCTGCTACGTCTGCTGCGAATGTGCGCGCATCATTATCGATGGCGGTTCCTTCGGGGCGTACATGCGATAACATCAGGTTGGCAGCTTCAGCCATCGTGCTTGCTGAAACCGATAAGGCGATAGCAGCCGTCAGAAACTTAATTGAAGGCATTTTCATTGTTTTCTCCACTTTTTTATTGCAGGTATCGTGCTCGATTTATTGGAATTGATCAGTAACCGAACAGGCTGGGTAGATATTCGGACAGGTCAGGCCAGGCTGAAACAAGTACCACCACTGGCAGATAACCAAACAGGATCAGTGTCATGGCGGGTTTGACTACTTCGGTGAACTTCACCTTGCCAATGCGGGCGCCGAGATAAAGGATGCTTGCGTAGGGTGGGGTTACGCCGCCCATGGCGGTGTTGACACCCATGATGGCAGCAAACTGAATGGGACTGACTCCCAAGGCTTCCATCAGAGGAAGTAGCAAAGGACCGGTCAGGATAATAGCGGTGATATCGTTGACTACCATGCCGATGCCGAAAAGCATCAGATTGATAAGCAGCAATAAAAGGAACTTGTTGTCAGTAACCGCGAAGATCATCTCGACCAAGGCTTGGGGAATACCTTCCCGTACAAACAGCTGACTGAGTATCAAGCTGAACAGGATCATGATCAGGATGGCACCAATGGAGGTAGCGGACTCCTTGCCTGACTCAAGCAGCGTCTTCCAGGTTAGGCCACGATAGATCATGAAACCTACTGGTACGGCGTAAATAACAGCAACTGCAGCGGCCTCGGTAGGCGTCATGATGCCACCGTAAATACCGCCTAGAATTATCACTGGCATTAGTAGTGCTGGTAGTGCATGAAACGTGCGTCGACCGGCATCACGAATTCGCTGGTCGAATGCCATTGGTTCGTCAAGCACCAGATCGAATTTGCGCGACATAAACATGTTGACAGCACAGAACAGAAACATGATCAGGAGGCCTGGGCCTAACGTTGCCAGGAAGCTTGCTAAGATAGATGTGTCCGTAACCCATCCATAGACAATCATTGTGACGCTGGGAGGAATCAGTAAGCCCAGAATCGAGGAGCTTGCAATCAGCGCTGTCGCGTAAGCTCGGGGATATCCTTTGCGCTCCATTTCAGGAATGAGAATGGGGCCAATAGCCGCAATTCCCGTTAGACCGCTTCCGGAAATAGCGCCAATGATGGCGCAACTAATTGTTGCCATTACACCCAAGCCGCCACGAACCCGTCCCACGAAGATGTTGACGAACCTGAGAAGACTGGAGGCAATGCCACTAACGCTCATCAATGTTCCAGCAAAGACGAAGAGTGGGATTGCCAGGAGTATCGGGTTGGTGAGCTGGCTGAATCCCCACATCATCATACCGCGCATTGTCGACTCGCCGATCATGGTCATGACCATGAGAGCCGCACCGAAGCAGTAGGGTAGGGGGACTCCTAGGGTCAGCAACACGATCAGCACAGCAAATGCAAGAAGTGCTATCTCAATCATGATTTTTATCCTTGTTATTATCGGCCAAAACTTTGAATTCCTGAACTTCAGCAGTTTCGGGATAATTGGGGTCACTAGGGGGATGGTCGGGCTTTTGGCGAATACCAAATAGGTAGCCGAGATTGCGCAGCAAGTGCCACAGAGTAAAAATAACCATTAGAACGAGACCGATTATTAGTGCGGACTCATAAATAATGGTTGGTATATAAAGGGTTGGAGTGCTTTTGCCTACCCGAGAGGCATAGCTGATGTAATCCCATGCCCAAGTAGTCAGCCAAATCGAGATAATCACGCTGAGCGCATCGGAAAAAGCCTGCAGATAACTTTTAGCACGATCAGTTTTCAAAAAAATATCTAGCACATTAGCTCTAATCTGAGTGTCTTCACGTGACGCATTGACACTGCCGAGCATATAAAGCCAAAGAGTAGGAATCAGCGTGGCTTCTTCCAGACCCATTACCGGCATCTCAAGCAGGTAACGAGTAATAACCTGAATAAACTGGCTACCTGCTACCAAAATGATAAGAAAAGTTAAGGTATAGCGAAAAAATCGTTCCATAGGGCCTTCTCGCGTGTTTTGTTTGTTTGCCAGGGCCGTAAAGCAGCTTCATCGACATCTTGGCTTTCGTGACGTATAACATCCAATCGTTTGTTTGTATTTATTGATAACATTATGTTGTTAACTATTTCGGAAATTGAACATGCCAAAGTTGACTTATCGGCAGATCGAAGCCTTTCGAGCAGTCATGATCAGTGGAACAACTAGGGGAGCAGCAGATATCCTTTATGTCTCCCAACCTGCAGTAAGCCGCTTGTTAACTGACTTCGAGGAGACTATTGGGGTTAAGATGTTTGAACGGCATCGGCGCAGGCTGGTTCCTACGCCGGAAGCGCGCTTCTTCTACGAGGAAGTGGAACGGGCCTTCGTCTCACTTGAAAAGCTATCTCGAGCTGCTGAAGAGCTGAGGGAGTTCCATCTGGGATCGCTGCGTATCGCTTCCATGCCTGCTGTGTCGCTGGAGTTTCTGCCAGCTTTGACCGACCAGTTCTGTCGACTACATCCCGGCGTGTCAGTCACCTTGCAGGTGCGCAGTACCCAGCAAGTAGCTGATCTAGTGGCCAGTCAGCACTTCGACCTAGGGGTAATCTCAGGCATAGAACTTAACGACCCGAGTATCGAAGCAAGCGTTCTCGCAGATAGCCGCTTGGTCTGTGTTCTACCGTCTGGGCATCGGCTAGCCGATCACAAGGATATTCGGCCGCGAGACCTTGAGGGCGAAATTTTTGTCTCACTAGGCTCAGAGCAGAGTATCCGCCACAAGATTGATAGTGTCTTCGAACACGAGAACGTCAGCCGACAACTAATGATCGAAACACAACTAGGGTTCGGTGCCTGCGCCTTCGTTCTGGCTGGCAGCGGTGTCTCATTAGTTGACCCTATTACTGCTTGGCACTATCAGCGCTTAGGTCTAATCGTAAAGCGTTTCGAGCCAAGAATTCCATATCGTTACAGTTTGATTTTACCTAAACAGAGAGGGCAGTCCGGCCTTACCAAGTCCTTTCTAGAACTGCTGAATAGCTCGCTGATAAAACTAGAAAAAGAAACTGGTGGTCTTTTTGAGAGACAGTGAGTTAATTTTTGATAGCGGGGTTGTGGTTCTCTCAAGATGGAAAACATTAGAAAGCTCCATCTAATCGGCTTTTGGCTTTTTCTACTTTGCCGAGTATAACCAGCAAGAGGGCTTTAGTCGTATCTATGAGGTCTGAAAACGCTCGAAAAAGCATTAAAAATTTAATCCCCTAGCTACTTATATAGCTTTTTCCTGTAAGACTGATCTTGGCCGAAGACCAACATTACCAGTACCGCTAATGTCGGTTTTGATTATAGCCTTCTACATCCCACTCACCCTCATCACCTCTCGTTATCGCCTGCGTCTGATTTCCATTAGCGTGAGCCAGTCGCGGGTGTGGATGATGCCGGTGTAGACTCGTTCGCAGGCGAGAAGGGGCTAGCTACAGATATCCAATGCCGTCAACATTTTGTGGGGGAAAGTATTTTATTGAGCCGAACGAATAAAGGCGTCAGCTGCAGGAGATAAATGGCGGTAACCCAACACGAGATCGAAGTGAGCTTCCGAACCCGGTAGCGAACGATAGCTGATTCGGTCTGCCTGAAAGCCACTCATGCTTTTGGGAACAACGGAGACGCCGCTTCCTACGGCTACCAGAGACAGCACCGCATGCATCCCATATGCCTCTTGCGCCACTCTAGGAACAAAGCCTGCATTGGCGCAAAGGCGGATGACCTGCAGGTGAAAGCCACGCCCCTCCACCATTGGCCATAGAATGAAAGGTTCGTCAGAGAGGTCAGCAAGCGTCAGCGTTGGCCGACGACATAGAGGATGACCTTTCGGGATAGCCATGCACAAGTGGTCACTATCGAAGCGTGTTTGCTCGATATCTTCAGTCTTCGCAAGCGGTGGAATCAAAACGCCCACGTCGAGTGTTTCGTCGCGTAACGCATCAACCTGTGCGGCCGTCGTGAGCTCGCGTAGCTCAAGACGAACCTCTGGATGATTTGTCCGAAATTCACGAATGACATCAGGCAGTCGCCCATAAAGCGAACTTCCCACATAGCCTAGGCGTACTAAACCTGATCTGCCTGCTGCAACATCTTGCGTCGCGATGACCGCTTGTTCTGCTCGTCGAAGTGTCTCGTAGGATTCCTCAAGAAATCGCTTGCCTGCAGGGGTTAAGCCAAGCACACGGTTGCCACGTTCAATAAGAGTGACATTGATATCGCCCTCCAGCTTACGAATCGCACTGGTAAGCGGGGGCTGCGACATGTTCAAGCGCGCAGCAGCTCGGTGAAAGTGTAACTCTTCCGCCACTGCCACAAACTGCGCCATGGCGCGTAAGGTGATGCGCGTTTTGGTGTCATTCGTCATGCTGCAACTCCGAATAGGCCATTAGTGACTTAACAGATCAGCTATTTATTTAGCGCCGTAATATTAAAAATATATCAAAAGATCATATTATTAGTATTTTATATATTGAATTTCCCCTTTCATACTTTTGACTCGTATCCACAGAAAGCAAGGAGTATGAAATGGTGCGCTTTGATAGGCAGGTGGTGCTGATTACCGGAGCAGGTCGTGGGCTGGGTTTAGCATATGCCCGGTGTGTTGCACGCCTTGGGGCAACGGTGCTGCTGCAGGATAATGGTGCCAATTCTGCGGGGCATGGAACCGATCCGCAGGTGGCGGAGCAAGCCGCCGAGCAACTCCGATTGGAAGGTCTGGATGCAAGAGCCGTCTTGGTGGATATTGGTTCACGTGAAGGCTGCCATGCACTCGTACGCAGTGTTCTGACCATCCACGGACGAATGGATGCGCTGATTCATAATGCAGGGTGGGTCGCCTACAACAACATTGACGCGATAGAGGAGAGCGCCTTCGACCACATGATGGCCATCGCCGCCAAGGCGCCGCTTTGGCTCGCACAGGCAGCTTGGCCTGCGATGAAAACAGCGGGCTATGGCCGTATCGTCATGACTACGTCTTGTCGGGCACTCTTTCCGCAGTATGTTCAGAGCGGGCTTGCTTCCTACGCAGCTGCCAAGCTGGCGGTAGTGGGAATCATGAATGTGCTGGCTGCCGAAGGCCAACAGGATGGGATTATCGTCAATGCGGTTTCCCCCGTTGCCAAGACACGCATGTGGGGAGTCGAGGAGGAGCCAGACGAGTTGCGCCCCTCTGATGTTGCGCCAGGCGTGGCATATCTTGCCTCTTCACAATGCGCAGAGGGTGGCTGGATACTGCGCGCCGCGAACGGTCAGTTTCATGCCACCAAAGCACTGGAAGCAGAGGGAGTTGACTATCCGCGTGATCTGCGTGCAGTTGGTGCCTCGACAGCGGATGAGGTAGCGGCGAACTGGGTACTGATAGCTGTTCCTAGCTTAGAGCCCCGTTCATGAGCGAGGTGGCCTTTGCCAGTCAAGCCGTGCTGGGAGAGTCGCCGGTCTGGAGCGCTTCCACTAATCGGCTGCTATGGGTAGATGCCCTGGGTGCCTCACTCAATCTATTCGATCCAATAACGGGCCAAAATGATGTCTATGCGATGCCCAGCCCGTTGGGCTTTATCGCGGAGACATCGGCTGGCCAGTGGATCGTCGGCACCGGTTGCCATGTTGAGCGAGTCAGTAGGTCAGGTGATCGACAGAGAATAGCGACCGCGCCGCATGGCAAAGTAGGATATCGGTTTAATGATGCTACCCTCGACCCGTTCGGTCGCCTGTGGGTGGGCCTGATGAATGAAGCGCTAAAAGAGGATTCGGGCTATCTCTATCGGCTTGACCCTGATGGCGCGTGGTACACGGTCGATTCGGGATTCACGCTCATTAATGGCATTGACTGGAGCCGTGATAGGAGCACGCTCTACGTGACTGACTCCCGCAAGGGTGTCATCTACGCCTATGATCACGACCCCTTATCCGGCGAGGTTAAAAACCGGCGCCCCCTGATCCTTATTAACCCCCATCAAGGCAAACCGGATGGGCTAACGGTGGATAGAGAGGGATGCTTACTCAGTGTTCTTTTTGATGGCGCTGCTATCGCCCGGATATCTCCAGAGGGGGATATTGCCAGTACGATCGCGCTCCCCGTCCCGCGCCCAACCAGCTGTGCCTTTGATGTAACGGGCCAACACCTCTACGTTACCTCTGCCCGGCTTGGTTTATCCAAAAGCGAAATAGCAAGAGCGCCCGCCTCTGGGGCGCTGCTTAGAGTTAACTATCAGCAGGTGACGGGTGAATATCACAGGTAAGCGTTGCCCAAGAGAGCATCGCGCATCGTCTGCCCCTCATTAAAGCGATTATGAGCACTGTTCAAAAATTACCCGGCTGCTCCATGATAACGAGGACGGTATCAAGCAGCGCTAGTTTATCGATCCTCACGTCAATGTATGCTGCAGCTATGGCGCTGGCAAATTTGTGGAACCTTAGCTGGCTGGAACGCTGCAGCGAGACTAACTGTGAAAGCCAAGAGTATCCAGCTCAGTTTGGTGCAGTACCACCCTAGCCAAGATGCATTAAACGGTAGCGTAAAGGTGATGAATGACCTAGGTCATGAAGTGTCCACTATCGACTAAAAACCTAAGCGCTCAAAGCAGGTTAAATATAACTTAACTTAACTGCTAGGATCGAAGCTTTATTCTCCAAAATAGGGGGTGTAGTGGCTGGCGTATTCGATTGTCCACATCAAAGCTGCAAAGCGGAGTATAAGGTTAATCCTTACAACAATGCTTGGATGAACTAGCTGGTTGTAGTTCTATCAAAATTGCTAACAATCCAAGGCAGAGGGACATACTTTGCTTCGCTGCGCTCAAAACGCAAAATATGCTCCTGCTTGGGGGAGTTAAATCTCTACTTCATTGATACCTAAAAGACCCCTTGTGTCCGGAAACAGAAGTATAGAGCACTATCGACAGAAAATGGCCTTATCAGCAACATTTGGTTGCTCGTATTGAAAATGCTGTGCATCACACGGGGTGATTGGTGCTATACTGCTCTATATATGGTGCCAGGTGATGTCAATAAGTTAAGAGGCGGTTAGACACACATTTTAATATTTTTTAGTGCGCGTTGCAGCGGAATATCAAACGCGCTATCTAATATAGCTGTTAGTTTCCGAAAAGTCTTTAGAGGAGTAGAAACATGGACTTTCCTAAAACCCGCTTCTTAATAAGGCTCAAAGAAGACATCACCAATCGTCAAGAAAGTATTGAGAAATTTCTAGATCATCTAGCTCGTGTGGCTGGTGTTTATAAAGAAGAAATAACTGATTTAAATATAAGAAAAGGCTGCACTATTGTAGAAGGATATATGAACCGCGCAGCAATTGAACGATTATATGAATTTTATGAGCACCTTAAAGATAATGAAGCAGATACCGACGAGTTAAGGGCTCTCCAATCAATTATTATGCAATTTAATATTGAAGCATTGATTGATGTTCCCGCATCTAACGAAGTGAAAAGATTCAAACCGGCACATAAAAATAAAAAAGTATTTGTTCTTGTTCACGGATGGGGTGGAGACAAAGAGAGCACATTTGGCAACTTGCCGGAATACCTAAATAGACAGCTTAATATCGATATAGAGGCTTATCCATATCCTTCTGGCTGGCTAAAAAAATCGCCATCTGTTACTTTTATCGCCAGAAATTTAGACAATTGGATTAGAAATAATTGCCAAAATTGTGAAATAGGAGTTCTTGGGCATAGCCTAGGTGGCTTAGTAACTCGTTATTTCGCGGTCATACAAAAACACCGTAGAAACCCTTTGCCGATTAAGCAAATCACCCTGGCAGCGTCGCCAACAAATGGCGCTCACCTTGCGTCTCTAGCAACAAAGATTCCATCATTCAGTTCAAGCCAAATAGAAGAGCTACGCCCTAATTCTGGTTTTCTCGTGGATTTAAATGAAAGGTGGTCTTTATGGTGCCAGGATAATATTCCAAATTCTTGCCTACTTGCGACGATATATGCTCTAAACGATAAGGTGGTCAGCTATACTAGTGCAATTGGAGGAGACAACGAAGCGATACCTATCTATGATGAGGATCACATAAGCATTGTTAAGCCGAAAAATAAAGAAAGCGAAGTCGTACTTACAATTGTGCGGCTTGCAAAAGAGGCTGGTCTTAAAAATAAAATGAATGGTTAATAACAACCACATTAATAAAGACATCAAAAAGCGCCACTCGTTCCTCGCTATGCCTTTTGCTGCCAGCAATGTGTTGTGCGTAACATCAGAATAAGTTGAATGTCCGCTCCTGGCCGAACAACGACGGCCCGGGATAGGCCGTCGTTTGTCCTTATTAAACTTCTGTCTGTTCTGCCATTTCCAACGCATCATCGACCTCCATCCCTAGATACCTGACTGACGGTGTTTTCCAGTTTTGTGTGACCCAGGAGCAGTTGCACTGCCCTCAAGTTTTTCGTGCGACGGTATATCAGCGAAGCTTTCGTGCGACGCATCGTGTGCGTGCCATAAATGGACACATCTAGACCTCTTTCGGTACCCCAAGCTTTGACAATACGGGCATATTGGCGCGTTGAGAGATGCTTTGCGCTATTGATTCGGCTGGGAAATAAGAAGTCTTCGTTTCGGAGCTGAGCCAGCTGTATCCAGTCGATAATAGCGATACGGGTTTGCTCGGTTATTCGAACTGGACAGGTCGATGCGTTTTTTGCTGCATCACAATGGCTCGTGGGGATATGCACGTGCCATGGGCTATATCCCGTATTCGTAAATTGACGAGGTCGCAGCCTCGTAATTTGCTATCGGTGGCTAAATTGAAGAGGGCGAAGTCTCTCGTCTTTTTGGCAAGCTGTAGACGAACACGGATGGCCCAGATGTCTGGAAGGCGCAGAGGCGCCCTCTACCCAACCAACTTGCCTTTATTACAAGGTGTAGGTGTGCAGGAGATTTCAGTCAAAACGTTCATGGTGTGTTCCTCCATTAGGTGGAGGTCAAAGAATGGCTCAACTCACGCTCTTCATGCGCTAAGGTTAACTTACAGTCAGGGTTCGACCCCAAGCGGACATGCCAGGAAATGCAGCAGGCGCGCGAATTTTGAATATGCTGCCTAATAAAAATTAATATAATTAAAAATCATAGGCTTGGGAAAATCTGGCAGGCGGCATTAGCCGGAAAAAAGTGCCGGCACGTTCCTTCAATCATAGAACGTTCCGTCTAATACGCTGTTAGATTTCCGGAAGGTCCTCAATGTTTACATTACATAGGGCAGGGAGATGAGCGAATCAAAGCGTTGGCAGATCGGAACTGGAATTGCCATAACTGGAATTCTATTGACTATCTTTGGATTCTGGCTAGATGGACGTCGCAAATCATTGGAAACTTGTGAAGTATTAAAACTGGAACTCATGAACAAAGTTGCAGCGTTTGAAACTCAAGAGAGTGCAAGATTCGAAAGAGAAAGGCGTATATCTGTGTTGGAGGAAGAACAACAACGACTTGAGAGGAGGATTGAGAAGGCAAACCAGTATTTCGATGCTCAAGAGGAAGAGAACTCCGTTGCCATTCTCAGTCAGACAATATTGGATGCGGAAGCTATGGCAAACCATGATTATGATCATCGCTTTTTCAGTCGCCCCACACAAAACGGAAGAAACGTAGGTGATATCTGGATCGAGTATCTTAAGCAAGCTGGCTTTCCGCCTAATCCGACGGCAACAAGAACGTTGGTGCGTGAGTTTCTTAGGTTGGGATTGGATGATACTGCAGCTAACCAAATTGCGTTGGGCGTCCCAGCTGACCAACGTACTGTTAATTACGTTGTCGAGAAGCTCAGAGAATTGGAGCGAAGTCTCGAGCGGAAGCGTGATCAAAACTATTCACCTGAATTTCAGGGTGTTGGTAATAGGACAGAAATTGTTGGCCCGCTTAGTCAGGATTTCGAGCGCATCGAAGAGCAGCTTTCTAGTGTGTATGAAAAGCAATCAGATGGCCTCATCACTGGCGAGCGTCTTGAAAGAGAGATTGACGCTATTTGCAACCAAGTTTCAGAAAAAGGTTGTGATCTGCACAGGCGGACTAATATTAACTGTAGAGAAATCTAACAAGTGGCTCCAAATCGACGCGTTTCCGCGCGCTTGAGCTAGGCGTTAGCCATGAAACCTACGAGTGCATATGAACGCAGATGAAAAGATACTCCAGCGGCTACAGCAACTGATTGATCGTGGCCTGGAAATTAAAAATACCAAGCAGTCTCCCCCGTCAAATTTTATAGGATTCGATGCGACAGTAGACTCAGAAGCCGCGAATCAGTGGCATGCAAACGCAAAGAGCATCCTAGGAAAAGCTTTCGGAAGAGATAGCGAGCATTATTCATTATTTGAAACTTGCTTCGAGAAAGGCGTAACTTATTCCCCTTTCGTTCGTGGTATCGGAATACTGAAGGCAGCTCAGGAAGATCTTGAATATGGATACATTCAAGATGTAAAAAATCTTGTAGCAGCAGAAATGTTTTCTGATCTTCTGGAACAAGCTTCTGAGCTGCTTGACGCTGGCTATATTGGACCAGCGGCAGTGGTTGCAGGTGCTGTCATTGAAGATAACCTGCGTAAGCTATGTATAAGCCATTCCATCGAGCTTCCCGACAAACCAAAGCTAGACTACATGAACTCCCAATTAGCTAAAGAAAATGTCTACAACAAGCTTACTCAGAAGCGTTTGACCGCTCTTGCTGATATCAGGAACTCTGCCGCTCATGGCAAGTGGGACGATTTCGCTAAGAAGGATGTTGAGGATATGATTTCTTGGGTAATGTCGTTCGCGGAAACGCATCTTGGCTAACAAGTGCAGGCACAGCGACGCCCTTTCTATTGCGCCTTCGGCTCTATTCCAAGGTCACGCGTGCTGCAGGAGTTATGTGCAAATTGAACTTTGAATGGCTTCGATCAAGTCCCATAGCGAGGAAGTAGTATAATAAATGATGAACTGAATGACCTGGTTCTTTCTATAAATCTTGAAGTGAAAGATGACTTTCAGAGAGGTGCTACAACGACTTGGTATAAATTACCAAAAGAGGCCTTAGCTGATGACGTCATCGATGCACTGCATGCCCATTTTGAACACTATAGAAGCAGTTCGTTAGATGATGGATTCTTGGTTTTGGCACACCCGGAGCCAGACGAGTAGGACAAGCACATAACAAGGCAATTAAATTTATTCCGACCCAATGGGCATCCACCGGCTGGCTTTTTCTCCGCTTTGCTGAGTAATAGCCGCCGTTTATTGCTGGCGTTATATCAGCACTGCCTAAAAGACCGCTCTTGGCCGTAAGCAGCCCATATATGCCACAAACAGAATTAGCAGTGATTGATATTATCCAATGATAAGCTTTTCTTTTAGCGGCTTGCGCATAGGGGCACTGGTATACGCAACGGTATACTTTTCGAGTTTGCATATAAAATCTTTTAGATTTATATGTTTGCTTATAGTTTTAGACTTACCAGTAGCCCAACCCTACCCCAAAAAACGCTCAAGAAACCCCAAAAACCGATGATCATTGGCATAGGCAATATGCATACGCATAGACGATGCATCCGGCCCATTAGGGCGTAGTGAAAAGATACTGCCAGGCGCGATGAAAATACCTTCGTCCGAGGCTATTTTGGCAAGTTGCATCGCGTCGATATTATTCGGCAGGCGCGCCCATAAGTAATAACCTTCACCAGGCCCCTCTATATTCTCAAGTCCCACTTCTTTCAATGCAGTAATCGTACTGGCACTGGCCTTGGTAATACGTTCGCGAAGCTGTACCAGGTGACGGCGGTAACGCCCGTGGGCAATCATGTCGTGAATCAGGCGCTCGCTGAAGGTGGAGCTGTTAACGACAGTCACCATTTTGATATCGGTAAGTGCATTAACCAGCCCAGGGTTGGCCGCCAAGTAACCCGAGCGAATGCCGGTGGAAAGCGTCTTGGAAAACGTACCGACGTAAATCACGCGACTCAGATCATCCAGTGCTGCCAAGTGAGCGCTTCCTCGGTGGAGTAGATCAGCGAAGGTGTCGTCTTCTACCAGAATCAGGTTGTAGCGTTCTGCGAGTGTCAGTAGCCGATACAGCTGGTTAAGTGAAAGGGTAGAGCCCGTCGGGTTATGGGCATTAGGCTGGAGAAAGAAAACATTGGGGCGATATTGAATAATCTTGCGCTCCAGGTCATCTAGGTCCAGCCCATCGTGGCTGCGGGAAACGCCAATCAGCTTGGCCTTGGCCAGGCGCAGCTTGCCAAACAGCGGGTAATAGCCGGGCGTTTCTACCAGGACGCGGTCGCCTGGGGCGATTAGGTGGCGAATAATAAGATCAAAGGCATGATTGGCGCCGAAGGTCAGCAATACCTGTTCATAGGAGGCGTGGATGGAGCGCCCAGCCAACACCCTGGCAATCGTTTCACGCAGTGGGAGATACCCTTGAGGAGCACCGTACTCGATATCATCATTGCCGATAGACGTTAATCGCTTGGCTTGCCGCGCAAGCGCCGCGCCGCCCATCCAGCTGGCGGGCGCTCGGCCGTCGCCTACCCGTACCTGAAAGTTACCTACCAACTGCTCCCTCAGAAGCGAGACGCTATCGACGGCTTCCTTTAGCTCGTAGGTCTTTTCCCGCGCTTCAAGCGCGGGGGGCTGCGTAACAAAAAAGCCTGCCCCTTGGCGGGCACGCAACCTGCCCAGCGCAATTAACTGATCATAAGCATCCACAATGGTGTTTTTTGACACTCCATGCTGCCGGGCAGCTTCGCGTATAGAAGCGAGCCTAGCACCTGGGGCAAGGCGGCCTTCGTTGATAGCCTTGATAATGGTGTCGGCCACGTGCCTGGATTTCGACATGATCCGTATCTTCCGCAAAACGGGTTAAGCCCGGTGAAATCAGTGTACCTGTCTTTTGATGGGTACAGTACTTCGTACAATCTCGCCAACTGTACCTATCAGTACTCAGCAAGTTTACCCATCATGTGCTCCATTAAAAAAGACACATCCATAATAAATTCAAGGAGACACGCTATGTCTGAAAAGAAGAATCGGTTTCTCAATGTGTGGGATGACTCGGTGAGTGGGAGAGATCTTCTGCTGTCACTGTGTATTTCGACGCCGTTAACACTAGGCGGCTATCTGCTTGCTCCAGCGCAGCCTCCGCTTCCTCTTATTCTTGGGTTGAGCGGCGCTATTCTGGGCTTCTTCATCAATGCGCTGCTATTTCGCCCTAAGCGGCAGCTGCAAACCGGTGAGGATAAGTAGTCATGGATCCCGTCTTATTACTTCAAATGTTGGCGGCTGCGATCATTGCCGTCATCGTTTATACCGCGATCGGTGTTGCACCGGGTACCGATGAAACCGCCGTACTGGCTCCGGTAACGCTGGCGCTGGTGGTCGCGGGCATACCGCTTCCCGTGGTGCTGGCTTTCTTTATGGCGGCCATTGTTGCCAAGAAGCTGACCGACTCCATTCCCGTTTCGGTAGCCGGTATACCGGGAGGGGTGATGTCGGCACCTATGGTTGAGCACGCACTGATCTTGAAGCGTGAAGGTCATGCCACCCTGGCGATTCGTAAAATGGCGTCCGGTTCGGTCATCGGTACGCTGGTGGCAATCCCCATTAGTCTGTTTCTGGCTTTTCTATTGACACCCCTAGCCGATGTGCTTGGCCAGTATGCCAGCCAGATATTCTTTGGCGGGGCCGTATTTCTTGCTCTGATGAGCAAGGAGAAAGTCATCAGCCTGATCAGTATTGTGCTACTGGCAGCATTGATTCAGGGCTTGCGGCACCTGTATTGGGGGATGGGCGTCATTCCGGAAGGGCAGACTGTATTCATCTCGTTCTTCTTGGGCATCACCATTGGCCCGATGATGTTTAATCTGGCACAGCTCACGGTCAACAGTGAGCGCCATAAAATGGCGGAGTCTGAGCCTAAGCAGATCCAGATCTACGGTAACGATGAGAAAGGGCAGCTACCCAATCCATTTCGCATTCTGACGCGTCAGGAAAGCGCCTCGGCCGCAGCTAGCTCTGTCCTGGGTTCGGTCACATTCTTCATGAGCCCGGTCGGCATCACGATCTTTCTGGGTGAAGTAATGTCGAGCTGGGTGAAAGGTACGGTCAATAAGGCTAGTCGCGCGCTATCTTCAATGGATGCCGTCACCAACGCCTCTTACATCGCGGGCATCTTGATTCCCTTAGCGGCACTAGGCATACCGATGAGCCCGATGGCGATTGGCCCAGGCAACGCTTTCTTCAACGCACCGCCGGTACTGACGCTCGAGCAGAATGCTCACCACTTGATGAGTTTTTCCGAAATTACCATCGCCAGCATTTTGGGTGCCGGTGTCGCTTTGCTGATTACCTACCCGATTGCGGTTCGGTACGCACGGCGTATCTGCATCTTTGTGTTCAAGCACATTCCTCACGAAGCGTTCCTGGCGATGTTCTTCTCGCTGGTCATGCTGCTTGCCTATATGGATGCCGGAGTAATGGGCATTTTGGGCGTGATGGTGCTGGCACTGATGGCAGGTCTACTCAACCGTTGGGGCGTCAACTATGGCGTGCAGTTCATGACGCTTTATGCCGCACCGTGGCTTTTAGGGCTAATCGCTTAATCCGTTTGGATCCATGCCTGACGCATATGCTGACTCTTGGTAAATCGTACACGTCAGGCACATTTACTTATTCAACCTCAATTGATCAGAGGCATTATTCATGGCACACAGCACATCCCGCATTCCTGGTTTTTATCAGCTTACTCCCAGCGAGCGGCTTGAGAAAGTCATCGAAATAGCTGAGCTCGGCAGCGAGGTTCGCACGCATTTCTCTGATACGGGCAATATCTCGTCGGCCACTGCCGATGCCATGATCGAAAACGTCATTGGTACGCTGAACCTGCCAATCGGCGTTGCCACCAATTTGATTATTGATGATGAGGAACAGCTGGTACCCATGGCGACCGAAGAGTCTTCCGTGGTCGCCGCCGTGTGTAATGCGGCCAGGCAGTGTCGCGCGTCGGGCGGGTTTCATACCGATACATCAGAACCCATCATGATTGCGCAGGTGCAGTTGCTGGATGTGCCTAACCCCGAGTTTGCACGCCTTCGGCTGCTTTCCGAATTCGAACAGGTAAAAAGCATTTGTGATGCAACCGACCCAGTACTGCTCCAGCACGGTGGGGGGTTCCGTGACCTGGAAGTGCGCGTTCTCAACAACATGCTGATCGTTCATCTGCTGGTGGATGTGCGTGACGCCATGGGTGCCAATGCTGTCAACTCGATGGCGGAAGCTGTCGCGCCTTCTCTAGCGGAGTGGAGCGGTGGTCGCAGCTGTCTGCGTATTCTGTCCAACCTCGCTGATCGACGCATTGCTCGCGCACGTGCTACCTGGAAACTTGAAGATCTTGGCGGGGAGTCGGTACGTGACGGTATGCTCAACGCGTATCGCTTCGCAGACCAGGACCCTTACCGGGCAGCTACCCACAACAAAGGCATCATGAATGGAGTTAGCGCTGTCGTGCTGTCAACGGGCAACGATACCCGCGCGGTAGAAGCGGGTGCTCATGCCTACGCCGCTCGCACGGGGCGTTACCGTTCCTTGACACATTGGGAAGCCGATAGCGAAGGGAACCTGACCGGTACCTTAGAAATGCCTATGCCGGTAGGCTTGGTAGGCGGCGCTACTCGATCGCACCCTAGTGCTCGGCACTGTCTTGATATTCTGGGCGTTAAAACAGCGGATCGCTTGGCGCGTATTATTGTCGCGGTGGGTTTGGCGCAGAATTTTGCCGCCATTAAGGCGCTGGCGACCACCGGCATTCAGAAGGGCCATATGGCACTGCATGCTAAAAATATTGCGGTAATGGCCGGGGCCGAGAACGATGAAGTTGATCGTATCGCAGCGCTGCTTGTGGATGGCGGTAAGGTGCGTGTGGATATCGCCCAGCAACTGCTTGAACAGCTGCGTAACGGCTAAGGAGACAACATGGCCTTGCCATCCTCTGTGCGCCTGGTCGAGGTCGGTCCGCGCGACGGTTTGCAAAATGAACAGACGTTTGTGCCTACTCACCTGAAGCTTGCGTTTATCAAGCGCCTGGTGGAGGCGGGTTGTGCAAATATCGAGGCGGCGAGCTTTGTGTCGCCTCGCTGGGTGCCGCAAATGGCCGACCATCGGGAAATAATGCAGGGCGTTGAGCGACGCCCTGGCGTTGTCTATTCAGCCTTGACACCTAACCTGAAAGGCCTTGAGGCAGCGATTGAGTGCGATGTTGACGAAGTCGCCGTATTTGGCGCAGCAAGTGAAGCCTTTTCTCACAAGAACATAAACTGCTCTATCGCCGAGTCGCTCGAGCGTTTTGAGCAGGTGGTAGAGCATGCGCGCCAGGCCGGGCTACGTGTACGGGGATATATTTCCTGCGTGCTTGGCTGCCCTTATGAGGGGGAGATCGCGCCTTTACAGGTGGCGCGAGTTGCCAAGGCGCTATACCAGATGGGCTGCTATGAGGTATCACTGGGCGATACGATCGGCACCGGAACGCCATCAAAAGCCAAACATATGTTGGCGGCTGTTGCCGCTCAGGTGCCAATAAATAACCTGGCCGCCCACTGTCATGATACCTACGGCCAAGCACTTGCGAATCTCTATGCGATGCTGGAAGAGGGCCTAAGCGTTATTGATAGTTCCGTCGCCGGTTTGGGGGGCTGCCCCTATGCCAAAGGAGCTTCTGGCAATGTGGCCAGCGAAGATGTGGTGTATATGCTTGAGGGTTTGGGAATCGAGTCAGGCATTGATTTAAACGCGCTGGCAAGAACGGGGGATTGGATCACAAAAGTGATCAACGTACCCAATCGGTCACGCGCTGGCAGCGCCTTGATGGTGGCAGGGGGATAGCGTATTCAACCTGACTTTCGACATATTAGAAGCAGGTCATCATTTCTGGCTGCCATGCCAAGAAAGTCCGAACGTTGACTATAATGAAAGAATATCAGCGGGTTTTGCGCTGCTAATAATCACTGTTCAACGTAACAATGCAAAGGGAGAAGCACATGGCTCGTTATGGCCTGTTGGTTTTGATAGGGATGGCACTGGCGGGATGTTCGACCCTAGGTACTACTGATGGCGCTAACCAGGCGCAGCAGGTTGCCGTCAATTACTGTGAGCAGGAAGGCGGCGAGGTGCGATCGCGCCAGGAAGCGGGCAAGACTCGTCAGTATTGCCACCTGTTAGAAGGACGGGTGGTAGAAGTCAATCTGCTTTATCAGACGGAAGGTTTGCGCGTTCACTAAGCGAGGTGCGGCGTATGCGTTGTCGTACCGGCGCTTGCCTAGTGTTTTAACTATTCTTGATTCAGTGCGTTGACAACAGTTGTGTTGGAGACGATGGACAGCAACGGTAGCTGGAAGAGGCACTTGCGCGTGAGCTCGAAGCGGCTGGCCACAGTATAGATTGGAACACGGTTATGCGCGCTTGATACGCTATCGGCTACGATTGAAGGGCCGCTGCAACGGCCTCGAAATGCACTTTGTCAGGTTCCTTTCTGACAACCTTTAAATCGCGTGTGCCGGGACTGGTTTTGCGCTGCCACTACAAACCAGCCCGTAATGCGGGCGTTATAAATCGCTACATCAGTGATACCTAAAAGACCGCTTTTGGCCGATAACGACGGCTTGGCCTAAACCGTCGTTTAACGAATTTATGGGATAGCGCTGAAAATGCGACGAGACTTGAAGATGGCTCTTGTCAATTAACCAAAAACCTATCAGCGCGGTTAACGGCAGAGCGGGGCAATGCTAGCCAGACACAACTCAGGAGTTGCCGCCAAAAGTTTTACGCCAGTCGCGTGGGCTGACTTGATGATGTTGCCTAAAATGTTGACGGAAAGACGTTGCCGTATGAAAGCCTACTTGTTCCGCAATCGCTTCCACTGACAGGGAGGTGGTTTCCAGCAGCTCGCGCCCGCGCCGTAGGCGCTCATTGACAAGCCACTCCACCACCGTCATTCCGGTTGCTTTTTGAAAGTGGCGCGTGAAGGTGCGTCTGCTCATGGAGGTTCGAGCGGCTAGCTCATCGATGCGATGCGAGCCGACCACGCTTTTCGCTCCCCCTTGATCATGCGCTCCAAGCGGTCGGCTTAGTTCAGGTGTTAGTCCTACTATAGGGTTTGAAAACTGAGCAAGATGAAGACTGGTGGACTAATGCTCATTCAAACATTCATCTCGAAAACATCCATGACAACATGGCGTTCCCACAGAGCTGCTTGCCCATAGGGTTGGATTCTAAAGTGCAGTGATACTCAATCTGGGGTGAGGTCGGCAGTTTCCTGCAGGTATCGCCATAGAGGCTTGCTATCTTTTATATCAATGATAACAACGGAATAACGAGACGAACTTGCCTCGGCTTCTTGGTGGATTTCGCGATAACGCAGGACAACGCTGTCTGCGCTGACGAGTAATGTTTCATATTGTTCAATGAGGATTGAAAGTGAGGGGCGTGTACCTTTATTGTTGCGAAACAATGCATCCACTTGAGATTGGTCCATTACGCTACCTGATGTTGTCACCATGGTAAAAGATGGACAAAAGCTACTGATAAGCTTCTCTAACGAAGCATCTTGCTCGGCGCTTCCTGTGAATACATCTTGAATCCACACGTGCAGATCTAGAACACTACGATGGGCAACGGCGATTAACTCTTTTTCGGGTAGCATGATGATATATCCTCGTTTGGCTTACGATTAAGTTGTTTTATGATGAGTAAAGGAGTGACGCCAATAAAAGCAGCGAGCAGGAATGTCAGTTGATACGCCGACATATCATTGGCGTAGTGCTGCAGTACATTGAACAGAAGAGTGAAAAAAGCGGCGCCAAGGCTAAAAGACATCTGACGGTTGAGGTTCCAAACTGCGCTGGCCTTGATTAATGTTGCTTCGTCAAAATCCATCATCGCGGTAGTTTGTGCCGTATTGGCGCTCACACCGCCTCCTAAGCCCATCAATAAATACGCAATAATAAGTAACGGAATGTTGGAATGGTGGCCAACAAAAAATAGCACAGCAATACCGGCAGAATGTGCCAACATACCAAACAAAAATAGTGAGCGAGCGCCAATGCGATTATAGAGTCTACCACCTACGGTAATCGCAACTAATGAGCCAGCCCCGTAAAGCACCATCAACATCCCCGTTTTTTGAGCAGACCAGCCTAATACCTCTTGAAGAAAGAAGATATTCAGTAAGTTTACTCCTGTGAAGACGCCCGGCACCGCTAAATACACCAATACAGAAAAACGCATATGCGTATTTTTAAATACACTCAAATCAAGAATGGCATGCGTGGTTTTACGATAATGGTGTAAGTAGAGAACGCTGAACCCCAATCCTACGATGAGAAATAATATTGGCAGTAGTTTCGAACTCGCATTTGCATAAATAGAAAGTCCGATGAGTAATGTTGCGAGTGAAGTACTAACAAATAGAAGTCCTTTCATATCTGGTGGTAGCGCTTTTTTGGTTTCAGAGCGAATCCAATAAGCAGACAATATAGCGGCCAATAAACTAAAGGGAATGTTGCTGAGAAAGACCCAGCGCCAAGATGAATAATCAACAATGATACCGCCGATACTGGGTGAAATAGTCGGAGCAATTAATGCAATACTCATAATGAGTGTTGATATTTTGCTTCTTTCTTTATTTTTAAATAAATTAAAAGCCAGCGCCTGGCCTACTGGTATCAGTAAACCTCCTCCCACGCCTTGAAGGAAGCGAAAAAAGACGAGCGAGTAAAATTCATTCGTCATACCTGAACACAGTGCGCCGAGCGAGAATACTAGCATCGACACGGTCATCGTTTGCCTCGCACCAAACTTGCTCGCTAACCAATTACTAATCGGAATAATCAGCGTTAATCCTAAAATGTAGCTATTGGCAACCCAAGTCACGCTCGACTCTGAAATTGATAACTCTTGAGCAATATCCGGAAGGGCAATCGCTGACATAAAAATATTAATACAATCAATAAAAAATCCGAGCAAGAAAATAAGCGCGATACGATAACGATAAGCCATTGGTGATCCTGGTGTAAATTTAATTACGAGAATTTTAAAGCATTTGACTTGGGACTGTTAGCTGTTTAAAATAAACGCTGAGTTAAATCAGGGTAAACGATGATGTTTAATGAAATTAAACGTATTCATACGTTTATTACTGTGGTGGATAGTGGCTCTTTTACTAAGGCAGCCAATCAATTGTTTATTAGTAAAGCCATGGTTAGTATCCATATAAAATCGTTGGAAGACTCGCTCAATGTACCATTGCTTATTCGTAACTCACGCGGATTCATTATGACCGAGGCGGGAGAGTTACTTTATAACGATTTTAAAAATATCTTCTCTGATATTCACTCATCATTAGACAATGTTGTTGAAAAGCATCACTCCTTAACCGGACACTTAAGGGTCTCGTCCACCGTCGAATTTGGCGAGGTATTTCTTATTCCGCTGATTGGTGAGTTTTGTCATGTTCATCCAGAGCTCAATATCAGTTTTCATGCTGACTCATCACTCAATAAATTATTGAATGAGAAAATTGATCTTGCCGTAAGACTAGGAACGCTCGATGATTCAGCCCTAAAGAGTCGTAAGCTTGGCAGCTTCTCTACTATGATAGTGTGCTCCGCCAATTGGTTAGCACAAAACCCTTTATCCTCATTAGAGGATTTAAAAACAGCGCCGTGGATCGCTAACAGTAATCTCAAAACGCCCAACCAATGGACGCTACACAGTGGTGATAAACAGATCTTTCAACTAAAGTTTTCAGCAAAATTTAGCGCCAACTCCTCCATCGCAATCAGGTCCATGGTTCAATCTGATTTAGGTGTTGCGATTCTTCCTGAGTGGGTTATTAAAGAGCAGCTACAAAGCGGAGAGTTCGTCGAACTATTTCCAGATTGGCGTTTACCTAAGCAAGACATCAGTGTGGTTTTTACTGGCGATCATCGTGTTCGACGCCATTGCCGCTTATTAATTGACTATCTAGTAGAGAATACCCATTTTTAGACGCTAAAAAGAACCCATATTGGTGTAAGGAAAAACTCTCCTACTTGGAGTTGCCGCCAAAAGTTTTACGCCAGTCGCGTGGGCTGACTTGATGATGTTGCCTAAAATGTTGACGGAAAGACGTTGCCGTATGAAAGCCAACTTGTTCCGCAATCGCTTCCACCGACAGGGAGGTGGTTTCCAGCAGCTCGCGCCCGCGCCGTAGGCGCTCATTGACAAGCCATTCCACCACCGTCATTCCGGTTGCTTTTTGAAAGTGGCGCGTAAAGGTGCGTCTGCTCATGGAGGTTCGAGCCGCTAGCTCATCGATGCGATGCGAGCCGACTAGGTTTTCTCTCAAATAATCCAATAAGCGATTGATATGGGCGTCTTGAGTGGAAATGGCAACCGGTTGCTCAATGAACTGCGCCTGCCCACCTTCGCGGTGCGGGGGAACCACCATAATACGGGCAATCTTGTTGGCAATCGTTGCGCCGTAATACTCGCGCACCAGGAATAAGCAGCAATCTAGGCCTGCCGCCGTGCCTGCGGACGTGACTAAACGATCCTCCTCCACATAAAGCGCATTGGTGTCTAGCTTGACCCTTGGGAATCGGTCACTAAAGTCCTGCTCGGCGACCCAGTGAGTTGATGCCCGCCTGCCGTCGAGCAGTCCAGCGTACGCCAGTGCATACGTGCCGTAACAAAGACCCACCACATGAGCGCCCCGTTCATGGCAGCGGACAAGCGCCTCGGCCAGCTCAGACGGTGGCGGTTCATCCAGGTCATGCCAGCCAGGGACTACGGCTATATCCACGTTATCCAAGAGCGTTAAGCCGCCGTTGGGCTTTATTGTCATCACCTCATCACTCTCTGGCGAATCTTCCCAAGCTGCAACGATGGACAGATCGAAGAGTGAGCGATCAGGAAAGGCCATGCCGAACACCGTATAGGGCACCGAGAAATGAAAAGGAGTGATACGGGGATGGAGAATTAAACCTACGCGGGGTAAGGACATGGGTAATTCCTTAGCTGTTCTTAACTTAACCTTACCATGGTGGCCCAAAACTTTCGAACACTGACTTTCAGGCCAATTTTTTTGACGGTTGTCTCTCTCTACACTGTTGTCTACCAATCCAGCAGCGTATTGAAGGAAGTCATTAGATGCCTATCAAAACCTTATCCAGTTCTCCTGTCCTCACAACAGGGCTCATTACCGGTAACTCCTTGGCGGATTCAAACGCTCAGGGAGCGACGCAAAAGCTGCAGCAGATTCGCAATGCAACAATGAAGGTTAGCTATGGGGACACCACCTTTTTGGTGGACCCGATGCTGGCTGAGCAGGGCACTTATCCTGGCTTTGAAAATACCTACCGTAGCGAGTTACGCAACCCGCTGGTGGGGCTGCCTATGCCCGTTGAGGAGATAATCGACGGTGTCGATGCCATTATCGTTACTCACACACACCTCGATCACTGGGACGATGTTGCCCAGCAGCTGTTGCCCAAAGACCTGCCGCTATTTACACAGAATGCCACCGATGCTGAGCTGATACGCTCACAGGGATTCAATGATGTGCGCATTTTGGACGGTAAAGTTGAATTTGGTGGAGTGACACTGCATAAAACGGGCGGCCAACATGGCTCTGACACCCTCTATGCAGTTCCTGAACTGGCCCAATTGCTCGGTGAGGTGATGGGGGTGGTTTTCGAAGCCCCTGAGCACAAAACCACCTACTTGGTGGGTGACACCATCTGGCGCGATGAAGTTGAGCAGACGCTGGCGCGTTATAATCCCGAGGTGATTGTCGTGAATGCCGGCGCCGCAGAGATCACAGGCTTTTCAGGTGACCCAATCATCATGGGGAAGCAAGATACGCTGCGTATGCATCAGGCAGCCCCTAATGCGGCGATCATCGCGGTGCATATGGGCGCGGTGAACCATATGACATTAAGCCGTGAAGAGTTGTCTGATTACGTGCAAGAAGTTGGGATCCAGGATCGTGTGTCTATCCCCGCTGATGGCCAAATTATCGCCTTTTAATGCCATGGGTCGCCTTTGATGGCGGCCTGTTTCTGTGTATTAATGTCTTAACGCTGGCTTGCTGCCTTCATTCCCTAAGCACCACACACCATGCAGCCCATCCCTTAAATGAAAAATTTCAACATCAAAGTAGTAACCCCAGAAGATTGGGCGCTGTATAAGTCCGTTAGGCTGGAATCACTCAAGGATTCCGCTGACTCATTTGGCGCTACTTACCAGCAGGAATCTACATTGTCGGATGCTGATTGGCGGGCGCGCTTAGATCTTAGCGCGCGGGGGCTTGTGGCTTTTCCGTTAGTGGCCGAGCAGGGTGGCCGGGCGGTGGGGCTTGCTTGGGGAGTGATACATGTACCAGAGGTGGAAACCGCTCACATCTATCAAATGTGGGTTTCGCCTGCGGCAAGAGGGAAAGGCATTGCCAAGGCGCTTCTGGGTAAAATTAAAACCTGGGCGATAGATAAAGAGTGTGAGCGTATCGCGCTTGACGTTACAACCAGTAATGAGGCGGCAGCTGGTTTGTATCGGTCGTCTGGATTTATGGCAATGGGGCAGCCAGTGCCGCTCAGGAGGGACTCTTCTCTTATGATGCAGGCTATGCTGATGGCGTTACGCGGCGTTGGTTAAGTAACTGCTTAAGCCTATTTCGGACGCAAACTATGCGCCCGAAATAGGCTTGTTACTAATCAGCTTGGTGGGCTCTTAGCTCACTACGGCGGCGCTATCGCCAACCTGCTGCTTAACTTTCTCGACGATATACGCCCCAATGGGAATGGCAGACGTCGCCGCAGGCGAGGGTGCGTTACACACGTTGACAGTACGCGGCGTGTTGACGAACAGGAAGTCATCGACCAGCTTGCCATCGTTGGACACCGCTTGGGCGCGCACGCCAGCCGGGTAAGGCTCAAGATCAGCAAGCGTTAAGCTTGGGCAGTACTTACGCACTTGCTGCAGGTAGCCTTTTTTATAGATTGAGTTCTTAAACTCGGAAAGCCCAGGACGCAGGTTGTCTTTCAGCACCTGGCGGATGCCGCGGTGGCGCAGCATGGCTAGCGTGTCGGATAGCGACACATCGGTCTTTCGATAGCCTTCACGTTTCCAGGCTAGCACAGCGTTGGGGCCGACCGTCACGCTGCCGTCAATCATGCGTGTCAGGTGAACACCAAGAAACGGCATCGAAGGGTCAGGAATTGGGTAGATCAGGTGATTAACGATTTGATTGTGCTGCGCGGGCAGGCGGAAGTACTCACCGCGGAACGGACAGATCGTGAAGTCTGGCTCGATACCCAGCATACGTACCACGCGGTCTGCCATCAGGCCAGAGCAGGACACCATGTAGCGGGTAGAGAAATCCCCCTGGCTGGTAGATACCACCACCTCATTGGGGCGCTCACTTAAGCCGGTGACTGACGTGGTGTAACGGATTTCACCGCCAGCGGCTTCAAATTCGCGGCCCATGGCGGCAGCCACTTCAGCGTAATTGACGATACCGCTGGAAGGAACAAAGATACCACCGACGCCGGTGATGTTAGGCTCACGTTCTTGCAGTTCTTCTGCCGTCAGCCAATACCGTTCCAAGCCATTAGCCTCTGTACGCTCCCACAGTGCTTTCATACGCTGGAGTTCGAGGTCATTCGTGGCGACTAGCAGCTTGCCGCATTCGTCGTAGGCAATGCTATGTTCGTCACAAAACGCCTTGGTGGCGAGGTTACCCTCTAAACAAAAACGCGCCTTTAAACTGCCTGGCGTGTAGTAAACTCCTGCATGAATCACGCCACTGTTGTGGCCTGTTTGATGGCGGGCAGGGCCATCCTCTTTCTCAACCAGCAGCATCTTCTTGTCAGGATAGGCGCGGATCAGCTGCATGGCAGTCGACAGCCCAAGAATGCCGCCCCCGATAATAATGTAGTCGTACATAGGCGTCTCGGTAGCCAAGGGAAAATGGCCACCGTCATGGCGGTGGCCAGCTTATTCTAAATGATTATACCTGACGCGGCTGACGTAGTGTTTTGGCATGGGTGAAATAGCCACGCTGACGCATCAACTCACGACGCAGGTCAGGGTGCGGGGTGAAGCGATCGCGCCCATGTAGCCAGAAGTGATTGTTAATCAAAAGGAAGCTGCCAGTAGCGACCGGAACCGATAGCTGATGTTGGCTACCTTCCAGCGAATCAGACAGATCAGCTAGCCAATTGCCTTCTTCAAAGTCCTTCGGCTGAACGAACTGGTCAATGTAGGCCATGATCGGGCGACCCTCGGTGTCCACATCGAACACGGGGTGGTAGATATCGCGATCAACATTCTTGCTCGGTGGCGCGGTCCAGCGCATGTTACGACGCGCCAATGGGTGAGAGTAGAAACTGTCTAACCCTTCCCAGTCATCAAGGTGCAACAGTAACGAGTTACCGCCTTGCATGTTCTGTTCGTCAACTTTCATCATCAACACGTAATCGGTGTCCTGCTCCACGAACGTACCGTCGTTATGCAGCTCCATCACACGGTGTGGCTGACGTAGGTAACTGTCTGAGTTATCGACGTTCTTGACCACAAAACGCGCATAGTACTGGCCACTCATAGCGTCGTAGTTAGAGCGGCCCATCAGGTGAGCCACCGCCGTGGCGAATATCACCATATCATCAGCTTGCTCAACCTGATCCAGCCCCTCCGGTGTCACCAGAAATGCCCCGGTATCCCGATCCACCATGGTCTCAATCAACACCGGCTGAAGGGTGTTCTTGCACAGGTCATCAAGAATCTTGGCCACTCGAAAACGCAGGAAAGACTTATATTCCAGTGCCTGAACCGGCCATTCCGACACGGCGTCAAGAAACGCTTTCACTGTTTCCTTAGGGAAGCTCAGTTGCAGTAAACGGTCCGACTGCGGTGAGCGGCCAAGGGTGAAACCATGATGCTGCTGTGCGGGGATAGTGGCTGGAGCGTTCATTGGACGCCTCTCTTTAGCAAAAGGGTGAAAAAGAACTGAATCAAACAGAGAACCTACGCTTAAAAAATATCTACATTTTTATATTTCGTCAACGTTTTGTGTTTATTTAGTTAAAAATAGTGCGAGAACAACCATCAGGGGCGCTCATATCGTCAAAGTAATGAGGGGGCTCAGGGGGACTAATGGGGGACTCCAGCCTATTGCGGCTTATGCTAACTTAGTCATTATCACGTCTAAGGTGCTGTCCCATGTCTATCGAAATTTGGTTTGCCTTTGCGCTTGCATCCGTGGCCTTGCTCGCTATTCCTGGGCCGACGATTTTGACGGTTGTCAGCTACTCCATCGCCCAAGGTCGACGCGCTAATATTCCACTTGTCGCTGCGGTTGCTCTGGGCGATTCCACGGCGCTGGCTTTTTCACTGCTTGGCTTGGGTGCTGTGTTGGCCGCTTCGGCGTTTTGGTTCACCGTTATCAAATGGATCGGCGGTTTATATCTGCTCTATATGGGGATAAAGCTGTTGCGTGCCGGGATATCGTCGGTTCAGCCGGTAACCCCTGCGGTATCAGGGGCGCGCTGGAAGCTGTTCACCAATACCTATTTGGTAACGGCACTGAACCCCAAGGGCATCATCTTCTTCGTCGCCTTTTTGCCGCAATTTGTTAGCCCTGGTGCTAATGCGGAGCAGCAGTTGTGGATTTTGGCGGTCACCTTTGTGGCGTTAGCGACACTCAATGCCACGCTTTACGCGGTGTTTGCCTCATCCGTGCGCAAGATGCTTGCCTCACGCCGCGCCCAGCGCCGTTTCAATATTGTGGGCGGAACATTACTTTCTTCAGCGGGCGTGTGGGCGCTGCTGGCCAAACGACCTGCGTAATAAGTGGCCTGTGTAATAGGCGGTTGGTGATTTTAGAAAGTGTTAGCACGTTCACTCAATGATAAAGCGTGCCGTATAACACCTGTTATGCGTTCGAGGAAAAGACCGTGTCAGACCTAATGACTACCGAAGTTCGTGAATCTGTAGAGCGAAGCGTGCTCTGTTGGTTAGCCACAAGTGACGAAAACGGGCAGCCGAATGTGTCGCCGAAGGAAGTCTTTGCTGTGGCGGATGGCGAGAATATAGTGATCGCAAATATTGCCTCACCTCGCTCAGCGAAGAATGTCAGGACAAATCAGAAGATTTGCCTTAGTTTTGTTAATGTTTTTGTCCAAAAAGGTTTCAAGATCATTGGCATAGCAACTGAACTGAAGCCGTCAGAACCGGAGTATTCTCGCTGGGTTGGTCCACTTCTCCCGATGGCTGGCGATCGCTATCCAATACACAGTGTCTTCGTTGTAAGAGCTAGCGCTGTAGAGCCAATAGTTGCGCCTAGCTACCGGCTTTATCCCTCAGAGACTACTGAAGAGTCTCAAGTTCAGTCCGCGCTTCGCACTTACGGAGTTGCCCTGGATAAAGATGCCTAACCAAGCCATCAAATTCGCACCCTTCGATCGCTGGACATCGTCTCACTGACCGTTTATGGCGGGCGTTAGCTGTGATTGCTGCGCTCGCAAAGTGATACTATAGTGCCACTATCAGTCTGACTCAGAGTGTGCCCATGAAAGTTGAGCTTGTTACCAACCTTAAACGCCAAGCCACAAAAATCTTGGCAGACCTGCATCTTTCGAAAGAGCCGGTACTGATCACTGAACATGGCAAGCCATCCGCATACCTTGTCGATGTACAAGATTACGAGTTTATGCAGCGCCGATTAGAGCTGCTTGAGGGGCTTTCGCGGGGAGAGCGCGCTGTACTTGAGGGAAGAACGTACAGCCAAAGTGAGGCCAGGGAGAAGATGAGTAAATGGCTGAAGTAATTTGGACAGAGCCTGCCCTTCAAGAACTGGATGCCATCGCTGAGTACATTGCTCTGGATAATCCTGCTGCCGCAAGCCATCTGGTCCAAGACGTTTTCGATAAGACCGAGCGTTTGGAAAATTTCCCCCGATCTGGACGGATTCCTCCTGAGCTCCCCAATTCGGTATACAGGGAGATAGTGGTTCCACCCTGTCGCATTTTTTATCGTGAGGATGAGAAACAGATTCTGATCCTTTATGTTATGCGAGAGGAGCGGCAGCTTCGTGCGTACATGCTTGGGAGCAGCTAACTAGGCGCGTCACTAGGATGCCGTTGTCTTCGCTGCGTCAACGTCATCGGTGAGCTTTCGATCAATCTGGCGAAGTGCATTATGTGCGTTAAGCTAAAAACGTTAGGTTTCTAAGTTAGGTGGGCATGATGTTTTACCACCTTCTGAGCCTGATCAGTCGGCTCTCGTTTTTAAAGCTATGTAGATTGCTAAGGGGGCAAGTGTGGTTGAATCATTACGTGAGTTGCTAACTGAGTTAGAGCAATTTGGCCAGGAAAACGATGCTGCCATTGCTGATCGTCCGCGCCGTATGTTGAATATCACTCGTGATACGGGGGAGTTTCTTTCAGTACTTACCCATGCCACGAACGCAAAACGAGTGCTGGAGATTGGTACCTCTAATGGCTATTCCACTTTGTGGTTTGCCCAAGCAGCTCAGAAGATTGGTGGGCACGTCACGACGGTAGAACTTGCCGAATATAAGTTCGATCTGGCAGCCACGAATTTTGAGCGCTCGGGTCTTTCTGACTACATTACATCGCTGCAATGTGAGGCTGGCGGGTTGTTGGAAAGCGTGGAGGATTCTTCGTTCGATCTGCTCTTTCTCGACTCTAATCGTTCTGAGTATGTGCCGTGGTGGCCGCATATTAAGCGGGTCTTGAAAGGTGGTGGGCTTCTGGTGGTGGATAATGCCACTTCCCATGCTGATGAAATGGCGGCTTTTATAGAACTGGTGTCGGCGGACCCTGATTTCGCCACGTGCACTGTGCCAGTCGGCAATGGTCAATTTATGGCAACGCGGGCAGTCTGATGCTTGAACCATTGAGCATAGACAATTGAGTTAATAAATAAACGTTTATGCTAAATGTCGTTAATTTCTTGGAAAGATCATCATGAATCCAGCTGTTCAGGCTAAGTTTGAAACCTATCCGATAAGCGCTCGGCGACAGCTTGAGCGTGTGCGGCAACTTATTCTGACAAGAGCGGCTGAAGATGCGTTGGGCGAAGTTGAAGAAGTGCTCAAATGGGGGGAGGCGAGTTACCTTGTCAAAGGAGGCACGACCATTCGCATCGATTGGAAAGCGAAAGACCCAGATGCGATTAAGGTATTTTTTCACTGCCAAACGCGTTTGATTGAAACGTTCAAAGAGAGATATCCCAGTGAATTTGAGTATGAAGGCAAGAGAGCTATTGTGATCCCTTTGGGCATGAATATTGAGCAATCCCCATTAGGGCATTGCATCGAGTTGGCTCTGAAGTATCACAAGCTTAAGCATTTGCCTCTTCTCGGTGTGTAGCTGTTGAGTAGAATGCATTAAATGACTAAGTACGGTCGTCAGGCGCTCGTCTTTCGCGCAGTTTATGGCGGGCGTTGAGACAGGTACGACGATGATTGAAATTGAACATCCACAAGCGCTGGCGCGCCTACGTCGCATTGCCCTGGCTGCGCAAGGGTTGCTGCAAGTTCAGCCGTTCGGACGCGGTTTGGCTGGAACTCGTACCGCGATTAATCACCTGGGGTATGTTCAGATCGACACTATATCCGTGGTCGAGAGAGCCCATCACCATGTGGTTCACTCGCGAGTGCCTGGGTTCAAACCAGATATGATTCATCAGCTGTTGATCAATAGAGACATCTTTGAATATTGGGCCCATGCGGCTGCTTTTTTACCTATCGATGATTTTCGCTTTTCGTTACCCTACAAACACACCATCAAAAGTGGCCAAACGCACTGGTTCAGAAACCCTGACAAAAAGCTAATGAGCGAGCTATTGGCTCGCATAGAATCAGATGGCCCGCTGCGCTCTCGAGATTTGGAAAACACGGCTACGAAACGCTCAGGCTGGTGGGACTGGACGCCTGCCAAAAAAGCGCTGGAACAGCTGTATATGCAGGGCGACCTGATGGTCAGCGACCGCGAAGGCTTTCAAAAAACCTACGATCTAACCGAGCGGGTACTTCCATCTCATATCAATACGCAAATGCCCAGCGTGGAAGAGTTTGCGACGCACATGGTCGACCAGCAACTCCGCTGCCATGGGTTGGCAACACTCAAAGGCTTTACCTATCTGCGGCGTAATCCTGAGCTGCGCAATGCAGTGAGGAATCTGGTAAACGAACGGTTAGCGCAGGGAACGTTAGAAAGCGTAAAGGTAAGCAGTGGCGAGGTCTTTGTCGTGGAAGCTGGAGCGCTTGAACGCCCGTTACCCCGGTTGAAAAACCGGCTGCTGATTCTCTCTCCGTTCGATAATAGTGTTATTCAGCGCGAACGGCTCAAGGCGCTTTTTCAATATAACTATCAATTGGAATGCTATGTGCCCGAAGCCAAACGTCAGTATGGCTATTTTTGCCTGCCGCTACTTTATCGCGATGCCTTTATTGGGCGAATGGATTGTAAAGTCCATCGAAAAAAACGCCATTTAGAGATCAAGTTTTTACATTTTGAACCACATAGGTTTGATGAATGTCTCGTCGCCACGGCTTTTGTGGAAGCCATTACACAGTTTTGTCATTTCCAGCAGTGTGATTCTGTGTCGTTGACTAATGTTCACCCTAACCATCTAGCCCAGCATTTGCGCCGTGCGCTTCAAGCGCTGGGATAAGGCGAGAATTAAGTAGCTCGCTATGCCTCAATAACGTTACTGCCAAACCCGGCTAATCCGGCGCTCTGCATGGGTGGGACCTGCTGCGCTAATGGCAGGGAAGCTTGTCGCTCAACGTTGGTTGATATATGATTCGTATATGTTTCATGTTTGTTTTGTATATTCTGAGAGAGCGCTATGGGAATCGTGAAAATTAATGATCAGCTACACGAAGACGTACGCAGGGCTAGTTCGGTGATGGTGCGTTCCATCAATGCGCAGGCTGAATATTGGATAAAAGTCGGGATGCTCGCGGAGGCTAATCCGAGCATGACCTTCTCTGAAATTATGCGTGACCAAATGCAGCAAGCCGATGTCGATTTAAGGAAGGTGATTGGTGGCTAAGGTAACGCTGAAAAGTGCAGAGGAACTGCGCGTAATGCGCGAGGCTGGGCGGCTACTCGCCTCAGTTTTCAGTTATCTCGATAAACAAATAGTGCCCGGTATCTCCACGATGGATATTAACCATTGGGCCGAGCGTTATATCGTTGATCATTTACAGGCACGTCCTGCCAGCAAGGGCCAGTATGGCTATCAGTATGTGTTAAACGCGTCAGTTAACCATGTAGTTTGTCATGGCATTCCATCTGAAACTCAAAAACTTAAGTCTGGCGATATCGTTAATGTCGATATTACCTTAGAGAAGGGCGGATTTATCGCAGATTCAAGCAAGATGTACCTTCTTGGAGATGTAAAGCCTTATGCCAAGCGACTGGTTGATAAAACCTACGAGTCCATGTGGCAAGGGATACACGCGGTTAAGCCTGGCGCAACGTTAGGTGATGTAGGCTACGCGATTCAGCAATATGCTGAAAAACAGGGCTACTCTATCGTTCGTGAGTATTGTGGGCATGGAGTTGGCCGAGAAATGCACGAAGAGCCCCAGGTGTTGCACTATGGGAAGAAGGGTAAAGGGCTGACTTTACAAGAGGGGATGGTGTTTACCATAGAACCGATGGTTAACCAGGGGAAAGCAAAGATAAAAACCAAAAAAGATGGTTGGACAGTGGTTACCAGTGACAAACAGTTGTCTGCACAGTGGGAGCACACCATTGCTGTCACCTCATCAGGTTTCGAAGTGTTAACACTTCGCGACGACGAAACTATCCCTACTGCCATTAGCCAATAACTGTTTACCACTCATCATTCGCCACTGCATTTCACCCTCTTAAATCCTCTCTGGCGAAGCAGATCAGATGCGTTAAGCTGAAAACCTAGGTGCAATTAGGTCCGCATAACTTGGAGAATCCTCATGACAAGCTTTGCAAAGAACACTATTTGCCTTTGGTACGATGGTAGCGCGGAAGAGGCTGCACGCTTTTACGCGGATACCTTTCCCGATTCGTTCGTCAAGGCTGTTCATTATGCGCCGGGAGACTTTCCCACAGGTAAACAAGGGGATGTATTAACCGTTGAGTTTTCCGTGATGGGCATTCCGTGCCTTGGGCTTAACGGTGGAGCTGCGATCACACACAATGAGTCGTTCTCTTTTCAAGTCTCAACGAATGATCAAGCTGAAACGGATCACTATTGGCATGCCATTGTTAGCAACGGTGGTGAAGAAAGTGCCTGCGGCTGGTGTAAGGATAAATGGGGTATATCTTGGCAGATAACACCAGCGGTACTAATGAACGCGATTACCAATCCCGACCCTAACACCGCTAAGCGTGCATTTGATGCGATGATGCAAATGAAAAAAATCGACATTGCTGAGATTGAGGCGGCGCTTAAGGGGCGATGAGTTTGCAAGGCCGATCGAATGGCTGGAAAATCGAGGTCTTTAAGAAAAGTGATAGCCAATATCAATGACTGAAATTACCTATATCTTATTATTATCATTGCTGGCTGGTGCGGCAATGCCCACGGGGGCATTGCTTGCTCGACTTGATCTTGTGCATCCCTATTTCTTAGGTACTGCATGGCGGCATTTTATTGTTGCTTTTGGCGGGGGAGCGCTTATATCGGCAGTCGCTTTGGTGCTAGTCCCTGAAGGGGCGGGCAAGCTTTCTCCTGTATTCGCGGCGCTGTGTTTTGCTGCGGGAGGAGTGTGTTTCTATCTGTTGGATACTTTTTTAAGTAGGCTGAACAGTTCTGTTGGTCAACTGGTCGCAATGCTTTCTGATTTTGTTCCCGAAGCCATTGCTTTAGGAGCGGCCTTTGCCTCGGGAGGAAGTGCTGGCTTTTTGTTGGCGTTGCTGATGGTTTTGCAAAACTTACCGGAAGGGTTTAATGCCTTTGAGGAGTTAAGTAGTAACTCTCAACTCTCAGCAAATAAAATTGTGCTGGCTTTTAGCGGTTTAGCGTTAGTAGGTCCTGCCTCTGCCGCCACAGGGTATTATTTGCTGTCTCAGTATGAGGAGTTGATGGGCGCTTTAATGCTGTTTGCTAGTGCGGGAATTCTTTACTTAGTTTTCCAGGATATTGCACCAGAATCTAAGCTTGCACATAAAAGCATGCCCGCAGTGGGGGCAGTTACAGGCTTTTTGCTCGGTTTAGTCGGTAATATGATGATTGCCGGTGGCTAATATAGTCAGCTATTACCCATGACCAAGCGCGTGTTGATCACGGGTACGGAAAGCTAACAAATAATAGCCAGCCTCATTGATGTGGGAAGCACAAAACAGCGCTTGGCAGCGTTCTACTTCACTTGATATTTAGGCCGGTGAGGCAAGTGGAGTGACCTCCACCGTTTCCTGTAACGCCTCTACCAGAGCTGCAACCTTAGCTAACGCCTTATTCACCGAAGCTGCTAGCAGCTCGCCACCAACCTCCTGGCCTTCGATAGCGATGTAGTGGACACGGGTAATGCCAATAAAGCCAAGCGCTGTGGCTAGATTTGGTTCCAAATGATTCATATGAGCCATCTCACCACCTGGGTCGAAGCCTATTCCGCCCCTAGCGGTAAGAACAACAGCATGCCTCTCTCGATCTGCGAGCTTAGGTATATAGGGTTCGATCTGATTCGACTCATCGATATCGACGGTTCGACCGGGCCGCACGACTTGGTCAATCCAAGCTTTCAGGGCAGCAGGCATACCGAAGTTGTAGAGCGGCGTTCCAATCACCACAATATCAGCGGCAATTAATTCATCAATCAGTTGATCGCTCTCTGTCAGTGCCTTCTCCATCCAGTTTTCTCGACGCTCTGCGGAGGTGAAGGCAGACGCAATCCAGTCATGGTTAATAATAGATGGCGGGTTTTGGCCTATATCGCGATAGGTGAGCGTGTCTTGCGGTCGGCCAAATTGCCACTGACTGACAAACTGATGGGTCAAATGGCGGCTGTGAGAGCCGTGGTTATCTTTTCCAGCAATACCGGGCCGAGCGCTAGCGTCTATGTGCAGTATATGTGCCATGGTAATAGCCTCCTAATCTGAGCTGAACTCATCTATGATTAACAACGGGCTCAGCTTAGTCTGGTCATATAAACCCAAACAAACGATCTTTTCTTGCTGTTATAGATGAGGTGAATTCATTTATGGGTCATCGTCGGTTGCCCTCTCTTGCGTCGCTTCGCGCTTTTGAAGCGGCTGCCCGCCATGAAAGCGCCAAGCAGGCTGCACAAGAGCTGTCGGTTACCGCTACCGCTATTAGTCATCAGGTTCGGGGGCTTGAAGAGGCGCTGGGTGTCCCTCTCTTTCTGCGTAAGCCGCGTCAATTGGAGCTAACCGCTCAAGGCCGTGAACTTCAGCAAGTGCTGGAAACAGCCTTTGACAGTATCAGTAGTGCGGTCGAGCGATTAAGCGCTGTACCTGTTCGCCAAACCATTACGCTGTCTACAACGCCAGCTATTGCGGTGCGCTGGTTGCTACCTTGGGTATGTATGCTGCGTGATGCGCATCCCGATATTGATCTGCGTATCCACGCGACACATGAGCCGGTTGCTCTGGACGGGGTGACGGCGGACCTTGCCGTTCGTTATGGCGATGGCCGTTGGCCTGGGTTGGTAGCAGAGAAACTGTTGGATAACACCTTTATCCCGGCGTGTAGTCCCTACCTAGGCTTGCACGATATAGCGCAGCTGCCTGGGCACTCGCTTATCCATTTCCGCAGTCCAGGGGCGGTGTCTTCGCCACTGGATTGGAGCGTTTGGCAGAAGTTGGCAAAAGTTCCTGGACTGGACGTAAGTGCCGGGTTGGTTTTTTCTGATGAAACCCACGTTATTTCGGCCGCTGTTGGTGCGCAGGGTGTGGCGCTGATGAGTCGTCAGTTGATTCAAGATGAGTTGGAGGAAGGGCGCTTAGTGCAGCCCTTTGGCCCGGAATTTGAAGGCAAGCCGTTCTTTTTGGTTTACCCAGAAAGCCGACGGCATGATCCGACGGTTCTGGCTATTCGTGATTGGGTATTGGCAGTGCCGGGTGGGCTGTGCTCGTTATCGGACTGAGATAATGGAATAAATTTTATACCGTTATCTTGCCTGTAGTAACTACAAATAACGCTAAGCTGCCTGCTGGATGTTCAACACAAGTTAAGCGCTGCGCATTGATTAAATGCTCATCAGCTCATCTTCTTCCTGGCCCCGGTACTTTTCCTTTTCGAATAACTTTTTCTTGGCTTGGCTGAGCGTTTTGCCGGGCCTCCGGCTTCACCTTGAGCGGTCTGTAGGCTGTGTCTCAGCTTGGCGGCATCGCTGTGGGTGAGCAGGCCCCGTAGATCATCCAGGAGTGCTTGCTGAAACGCGCCGGGGTCATCCTGTTGTTCTGAGATCGCCCGAAGCCGCTGCTCCCATAGGGCGGTGCGTTCTGGCGTGCTTACGGCGCTGGGCAAAGCGGCAATCAGCGCACAGCCAAGCTTGGTGGCACGCAGAGCTTTTTGCTGGCGCACCAAGTAGCCACGCTGCACCAGCGTTTCAATAATACCTGCGCGGGTTGCTTCGGTGCCAAGGCCATCAGTGTCACGTAGCGTGCGACGCACGTTAGGGTCATCTACGTAGCGGCCAATGTTCATCATCGCTTTAATCAAGCTGGCATCAGTGAACGGTTCCGGCGGGCGAGTTTCTTTCTCCTCAACGCCTGCGCCCAGCGCTTGGCAGGCTTCTCCCTGGGTAAGCGGCGGCAGTGGTGGAGTTTCGTCGCGGGTGGTGAAGAGTGGCTTCCAGCCGTGATCAAGAATGCTCTGGCCACGGGCACGAAACGCTTCATCCAGCAGGGTGAACTCTGCTTTCACCTCAAAGGTGCGCAGCGGCCGATAAAACTGCGCCATCACATTACGCACAATTAACCGCAACACATGGCCTTCGGTAGCGGAAAGTTGGCTAAAGTCCGCGGGCTTACCGGTGGGTGCTAGGGCATGGTGTGCGCCCACCTGTTTGTCGTTCCAGGCTTTTGAGCGCAAGGAAAAGTCAGCACCGCTCAGCCATTGACGCAGCGTAGCATCGTTCTGGCAGGCGCTATTTAAACTACCCTGAGCCAGCGCTAGATGCTCTTCGGGCAGGTAGCGGCAGTCGGAGCGGGGGTAGGTAATTAATTTGTGCTGTTCATAAAGCCGCTGGCAAATATCCAGCACCATCTGTGCGGAGAGCCCGTGGCGACGCGCGGCGTCTACTTGTAACGCGGAAAGCGAATAGGGTAGCGGCGGCGCTTGGCGCTTTTCCTGTTGATCGAGCATGGTTAGGGTGCCCCGTGCGCCGGGAAGTTGCGCTGCTAAGGCATCAGCGGGGGTGCGATCGATCAGCCGCCCTTGTTCATCTAAAGGCTGGGGCGCTTTGGGTGCCCACCAGGCGCGCAGCTGGCCCTGGGCCACCTGCAAATCCACCCATAGCGGGTAAAACGGGTGAGGCTTGAAATCACGAATGGCATTGTCGCGGCGCACGATCAATCCGAGTACCGGTGTTTGCACACGGCCAACGGAAAGCACGCCATCATGTCCCGCTTGGCGGCCGGTGAGTGTCCAGGCGCGGGTTAAATTAATACCGTAAAGCCAGTCAGCACGCGAGCGTGCCTGGGCCGCTTGAAACAGCGGCTGGTATTCCGCATTGGAGCGCAGCTTGGCAAGTGCTCGGCTCACGGCGGGTTTGTTAAGGTCGCTGATCAGCAGCCTTTGAACGGGGCCGCGATACTTCATGTACTCGATCACTTCCTGCACCAGTAGCTGGCCTTCGCGGTCCGGATCGCCGGCGTGCACAACGCTAGTGGCCTGCTTAATCAGCTTGCGAATCACTGCCAGTTGCCCGCGTACCTTGGGGCGCGGCATCAGTTTCCACTGCTGCGGCACAATGGGCAGCCGATCCAGGCGCCACTGTTTATCGACAGGGTCGTAAGCTTCGGGCGGGGCTTGTTCTAGTAAGTGGCCTAGGCACCAAGTGACGGTGGTGTCGCCGCAGACCATAGCGCCATCCTGGCGTTTTGCGTTGCCGGGCAGCGCGTCGGCTATGGCCCGTGCAAGGCTGGGTTTCTCGGCGATAATCAAGCGCATACAGTGTCTAGCCCTGTCTGGTAACAACAAGCTGCCATCTTAGCAGAACCCGCAGCAGGTTAGCGTCTAGCTTGTGTTAGGTGGCTAGTGAGTTGTTTTGTAAATGGATGAATTTATTGTTGTGTATAGTTTTTGTATAAAATTAACGAATTGAGTAAGCTGTCAAAAAGCAATTAATGAGGCGGTTTCCATGCGCGAGCGCGGTAGAACACGACGTTTATTGGGGCTGGGTGCTCGCACGGGCGGGGCGCTGCTGAAAACTCGTTTAGGTGGCCAAGCGGATTGGCGGGCGCTGGGTGAAGCGCTGTTTGAAGGGCTTTCGGAGCTGAAAGGCCCGGCCATGAAGCTGGCGCAAATTATGTCCCAGTGGGATGACCTGCTGCCCCCCGACCTGGCTAATGAGCTTGCTCGCTTGCAGCGTCAAGCAGAGCCAATGCCTTGGCCGCGTATCCGTGAAGCGTTGGTACTGCAATACGGCAATATTGATCAGTACTTTAGCGATATAGAGGAGCGCTCGTTTGCCAGTGCTTCCATGGGGCAGGTGCATAAAGCGGTCACCCATACAGGTGAAACCGTGGTGCTGAAAGTGCAGTACCCTGGGCTTGCGGATGTATTGGAAAGCGATCTGAAGCAGGTCAAGAGGATCATGAGCTTGGGCCGCTGGTTCAAAGTGCCTCAAGCGCGTTTGGATGCGCTGTTTGAAGAGTTAGCGGCGGGGCTGCGTGAAGAGTTGGATTATCACGCCGAAGCACGAGCGCTGGCTCGCTATCGCGAGCGGTATCAGGATAATCCTCATTTGGTCATACCCGAACCACTGTTTGAGTTATCTGGCCAGCACGTCCTGGCTATGCGTTTTGTAGGCGGTACACCGCTGCGGGATTTAGAAAGCACCGATGATGGCACTCGTCAGAAAGTGGCCGTGGCGTTGGCTGATTGGATTACCGAGGAGCTGTTTACCTACGGTGAGCTGCATGCCGACCCACACGCCGGTAACTTCGCGGCGGATGCGGAAGGTCGCCTGATCATCTACGATTTTGGTGCAGTAATTCCTGTGCCTGAAGCGCGCCTAAAAGCCATGATGCAGCTATTGGATGCCACCCTGGCGCAAGACCCGATGGCCATGGATGAGGCGTTAATGAAAATGGGCGGCCGCCAGGGGCAGGGCGCGCCGCTGGCGCTTTATCGAGAATCCGCTGAGTGCGTGTCACCACTATTCTTACCTGGCGAGCAGGACTTCAGCGACGTGCGGGTACACCGCCGACTGCGTGAGTTAACACCAAAAGTGTGGGCTGCCATGGATCGCCTGCAACCGCCTGCAGATACCTTACTGCTTTCTCGGGCACTGAATGGGCACTACTGGAACTTAGTACGTCTGCAAGCGCGTCTTGATATGCATAGCCGAACCGAGCCACTGCTAGCCTGGGCGCGTAGTCGCTAACTAATTGCCGCTGCGGGAGCGCCGCCTGTCATGCTAGACTATTGCGCTTTTCAATCGCGTTTTGAAGACAGTGGAGACGGCAATGCTGGCGGTATGGGTCGATCAACTGCTGGGATTTGCCTCTGGGGCACTCTCGGCAATCAGGAAACAGGAACACTACCCCGATTTTATGACCTGGGTACGTGCCGAAGGCGCAGATTCATTTAATGGCGATGTGGCGACTGCCCAGGCGCTTGCGCCTATTTTATGGTCGCAAACGCCGCTGGAGCGGCTGAATTTTGCTAATGAGCCGTTGGCTACTCCAGGGCGTAACGAGCCTTGCTGGTGTGATTCAGGGCGTAAATTCAAACAGTGCTGCTACCGCGTTGACTTCCCCACGGATATTCCTGAGCAGATGATGTGGATGCTTTCCCTGCGTGAGTGGAAAGGCGCTACGCTGAAAGCGGCGCTGGAAAGCCAGCAAGCACCTGCCCAGGCGTTATTAGAAGCCGGATTAATTGCTGCTGAAAGTGGTCAAACCGGTCGTTCAATGCAGATTCTTGAGTCACTGTTCGACGGCAGTGATTGGTCGCGGCTGCCGGAGCAGGCTGAGCCTGCATTTGAAATTCTGTTAGATATCTATCAAGAACGTGGCTTTACCCGTAAGCGTGCTGATCTGCTCGATGATGTTATGGAGCGTGGCCCGCTGTTTTTGCGCGGCGTGGCGCTTGAGCGGTTGTGCCTAATGCACCTGGATAACGACGACTTGGACAGCGCCCGCGCTGCGTTCGTAAAAGCCCAGCAGGCGCTCCCGGATTCACCGACGCTCGCCTATATCGAGGCCATGTTGCTGCTGCATGAAGGTCATGAGGCCGAGGCTAAAGAGCGTGCTAACTTCTGGTACCGTCGTTTGGTTCGCCAGGGCGACTTAGATGAAGAGCAGCTCGAATTCCTGGCCGCGCTGGCTGAAAATCCTGGTGCCACTTTGGCCGACCAGTTGTTGAGCGCCGAAGAAGATATGGCAACGCCGCTGGTATCGCTACAGGCGCTGTTGGCGGCACTCCCTGTCGCACCGAAGCTTACCATTAAGCAAGATGCCGATTCCGGTAGGTTGCACTACACCACCACTGCTCGTGAAGAAACCCTGTTTGCGGCTTGGCACGAACAGTTTCAAGTCATGGTCGATGAAGAGATCGCCTTGGGCTTTCGCGATGACCCGTGGGGCAACGCGATAGAGTGGATGTCTGAACTATGTGCCCACCCAGAATGGTTGGATGCGCCCCAGGTAGTGCAAGATGTAACGCTAGCACTGACCAGCCGCTTTGGCAGCCTACCGTGGATGGCGCCGAGCCTGTTGGAACCACTAGCACTGCGTCTTTCTCGCTGGCTTGAACAGGCCCGTGCGGCAGGTGATGGCAACCTGTGTTGGGATGATGCCGATAACGCCATGCTGCTGAGAACCGGTCTTGCACTGGTAGTTGGTATGGAACGCGGAGCGCGCCAGCACTCCCGCGAGTTAGCCGAAGAGCTGTTAGCCATAGACCAGGAAGATAGCCTTGGCTTAAGAGAGCTGGTACTCGACCAATTGCTGCGTGATGACCGCAATGAAGAAGCGCTAGCGCTTACGGATGAGCCCCAAAAAGACGATGGCTCATTAGAGTTGGGGCTATTAATGGGCCGTACGCTGGCGCTGTATCGCTTGGAAAAGCACGATGCTGCGGAAGCTGCACTGGCAGACGTGATCAGTCATAACCGCTATGCGCTTGAGCTGTTATGTGCTGAGAACCCGCGACCTTCAATGCCTCATGCGGATGGGCAAGTTGATCCTGGCTCCCGTGCGGAAGCGTGGCAATATCGTACCTTGATGCGTGACCAGTGGCGCACCACGCCAGGTGCGCTGGCGTGGTTGGCTGACCACCGATAGCTTTATTTTGCTTCTGCAATCACTGGGGTAGGCACCAGCTGCTTATCTCGGCTGATCCAGATAGCTAGCAGAATGGCGGGTAAGCCGAGCAGGGTAGCCACTACGAAGAAGGTGGCGTACCCCTGAGCCGTGACGACCAGCCCGCCAAAACCGCTCAGAAACTTCCCTGGTAACGTCATCAGCGACGAAAACAGTGCGTATTGGGTGGCGGTATAAGCACGCGAGGTTAAGCTGGAAAGAAACGCAATAAAGACGGCGCTGGCTAAGCCATTGGCAAGATTATCGCCAATAATAGTGACGACCAACATGGGGAGTTGGTTACCTATCAACGCTAATGCGGCAAACAGCAGATTGGTCAACATGACAAAACCTGCACCAATGATCAGCAGTGGTCCAATACCGTAGCGCGCAACCAGCAAGCCGCCAAGAACGCCTCCCGTAATACTCATGGCAATACCAAAAATATTGGTCACGTTGGCGATAGTGGCCAGTGAAAAGCCTAAATCGATGTAGAGCGGATTTGCCATAGAGGCCATGGCAAGGTCGCTAATTCGGAACACCGCGATAAATACTAAAATGCCCAACGCCTTCACCCCATAGCGGCGGAAGAAGTCGGTGAAAGGGCACACAATGGCACCAATCACCCAAGCCCCTAGGCGTCGCAACACTTTCGGTTGGCCACGGCTGGCACGAATGAAGGCGCGTACCTTGGGTTCGTGAATGAGCTGAACCGTCAGTGATGCGCGCTTTGGTTCTGGACGAATCAGTACGGTGAGTACGCCAATGCCCACAAGCGCCGCCATACACAGGTACGCTGCGTTCCAGGAAATCGCCGATGCCACATACAGCGCTCCTGCACCTGCCGCTAACAGCCCCCCCCGGTAACCGATAATGTAAGTAGAGGCCATCGCTGCTTGTACATCGTCATCGGCGGATTCGATGCGATACGCGTCAATGGCAATATCCTGGGTGGCCGAGCCAAAGGCGACCAGCAGCGCAAAGGCGGCTACCCAGCCTAGGTTGCCTACTGGACTGACTCCCGCCAAGCCAATCAATCCTGCCGCAATCATCCCCTGGGCAAGCAGCATCCAGCCACGCCGCTGACCAAACGTGTGGGTTAAGATCGGCAGGGCAAGTCGGTCAACGATAGGCGCCCAAAAAAACTTGATTGAGTAGAGCATGCCAATCCAAGCGAAGAAGCCAATGGCGGCCACTTCAACGCCGTCACTGCGTAGCCATGCAGACAACGTGGAAAACACCAGCAAAAAAGGTAAGCCTGCAGAAAAACCTAGAAACAGCATGGTGATGACAGGCGCACGACAGTAAATACCAAGCGCATCCAGCCAGCTGCGCTGGGGAGTTGGGGTGGGCATATTGGTTAACACTCCAGGAAAGAAAACGTCTGCATCGAGGCCCGCTAAAAACTGCTCAGTGGTAAACTAGGCCTGATATCCATGACAAAGCCGATAGCTTACCGGAGAGGAGTTTTCAATGTCGATTACAGCCCATCAAGTAGTCACTTTACACTACGTGTTAAGCGATGTGCTTAGCGATGGCAGTACCCGCGTATTAGATGACTCCAATGCGCGTGATAAGCCCTTAGAGTACCTTCATGGGCACGATAATATTTTGCCTGGTTTAGAGAGCGCGCTAGAAGATAAAGCTGCTGGAGATGAGCTGCGTGTCACGCTGGCACCTGCTGATGCCTATGGCATCCGTAATGAAGACTTGGTGCAACAGGTGAGTCGTGCATCGTTTGGCAGCGCAGCGCTTGAACCCGGTAGCCGTTTCCAAACAGAAGGTGAAGCAGGCCCGCAAATTGTCACGGTGATGAGTATTGATGGGGACATGGTAACGGTCGATACAAATCATCCGCTGGCAGGCCATACGCTTCGCTACCAAGTCAACGTGCTGGAGGTGCGTGAAGCAACTCGCGCAGAGCTGGCTAAAGGCCATCCTCTACCGCCGGGAACCGAGCACAGCAAAGTAGAAGATCGAAAAGTGCTTTAACGGTTAGTGTTGAGCGCTAAAAAATGACCCATATCAAGTTCCTGATGGGCCGCAAATAACCCCGCTGAAAAGCTTGACCCAGGTCAGCTTCCTGCCGCGATTAACGCACTAGGATGGCGTCATACATCACGGCAGGAGGGGATCACCATGTATTGGGATGATGCTGTTATTTTTGGTCTAGTTACTGTCGCGTTAATGATTGCTTTTATGATTGGTTGGGTAGGCTTTATCGTGCGCGACCATCTCCGTAAGGATGAGCGCAAAAAGCATTAACGCCGTTATGGTGACAGTCGTCAGGGGAGGGAGTTTGCTTTTAACAGCGAGCTTCCTGTTGCCGACCCATTTGGGTCGGCTTTTTTATTAATTAAAACTATGTTTTCGAGTATTCGAGTTAATCGTCTGGTAAAGTACCTGGTTGTACAATAAGGCATTGTACCGCAAGGAAGCCATTTGCCATGAATGCTGCTAGTTCAATCGTTGCCATACGCTGTTGCGCTCATCATTATCCCAAAGCAAGTGTTGCCTGTATTCTACTATTACTTAGCTGGCTATCAGTGCCGGTCTATGCTCACGCATTAAACGTCATTAATGGTGAAAAACACACTGCACTCGCGCTTAACGAGTTGCGCCAACAATCTACGGTTAACTCGCCAGTATTTGATCCTTTTCAAGGCCGAGAAGTAGAAATGCATGGGCTTGAATTTCGTCGCTTTCTCATAAACCAGTTTGGCGAAGTTCCTCCCGCATTGCACTTTACGACATGGGATGGTTACGAAGTGACGTTAGGTGGCTGGGATGATCCGAAGTGGTTAATGGTCACGGCAGAGGATGGAGAGCCACTGACATTGCGTTCTCGGGGGCCATTGCGACTGGTTGATCAGGCTTATAATGATCAGCGTGATATCAAGAGCCTACGTGAATTCAACGACTGGATATGGATGATTCGAAGTATTGAGGCCCGTTGGTGATCATTGAGCCGCCGCCTTCTCCACCTGCTGTGCCATTGCCAGTGCCCGCTCCTTTAACTAGGAAGCGTCGCTATGTAACGTGGTTATCATTGAGCCTTATGAGTTTTATGGCATTAATGGTGATTATTGTTTATGAGGCGCGCTGGGTATACCCAGAAATACAGGCTTACTTCAGCCAGACGGGCAATTTGACAGGGCAGCAGCTAGCTACCCGGTCACGGGGATATTTACAGCTTGCCCAGCAACATTTGTTAAGCGGGCAGCCCTTGGATGATGAGCAGCGACAAGCGGTTAAACTTAATCTCGATCTTGCCTATGGATTAATTGATGTTGAGGTGTATCGTCAAAGGTATAGCTGTACCCAGTCGAGTTTACAAACCTTAAATCTACTAACTGAGCGCCTTAAAGAAACTTCCGTGACACCGTTTGATGCCGCGGCTGAACTGTTGGGCCCAATTGGCTGTTTAACGAGCATTGAGATGAGCCAGCTCGACCTACGCGGTATGGCAATTAACGAGTTTTCTGAAAGCACTCGGCGATATAATCAGATCCTTACCTATTCGAGCATGGTGATTTTTGCGCTAGGGCTGCTGTTTTGGGTAATGCATGAGCGTCAGTTGCGGCGTACAGAGCGCGCCACTAAGCAAACCATCGCTTGGATGCAACAAGCGATGCGCGATCCGCTGACGGGGATAGGTAACCGCAGTGCGTTGCATCAGGATGTCGTTGCCAAAGAAGGGGCTGTGCTTGCTGTAATCTTGGTCGATATCGACTTCTTTAAGCAGTACAACGATTCATTGGGGCACCCAGAGGGAGATCAACTGTTACGGCGCCTAGCCAGTCTGTTGAAATATGTACTGGGAGCAGAGGCAAAACTGTACCGATTAGGGGGAGATGAGTTTGCCGCAGTTTTGCCTTGTGATGATGACACGCTGTTGATTCGCTACTGTGATCAATTGACGTCTGTTTTAGAGCAGGCTGCTTTCAAACACCCCACGCATCCGCACAATGAAAGGGTAACCTTGAGTATTGGTGCCGCGCGCTTTATCGCCGGGGAAGCCACCCTTTCAGATGCCTATAAAGCTGCTGATAAAGCGCTTTACCGAGTAAAGAGTGCTGGCCGTAATGGTTGGCAAATTAGTACAACTGCATAATGTTTCCACAAAGCGCTGAGTGTGGTTAAAAAAAGTAAACAATGGGAAAGTGACGCTCAGTCAGTAGTTTGCTGTGCGCTTCGAGGCTAGGATTGTTTTTAAAACAGTGTTTTATAACCTTTCTAGCGATTAATCCGGAGTGCTGATATGAGCAATGAAGCCGATTCCCTGCTGAATAAACGGCGTTCACGACGTCAAGTGCTAGCAAGCTTAGGGCTTGGTGCCGCTGCACTTTACGTGGCCCCGACGCTGTCCTCTATAGGGCAAGCTGAAGCGCGTGAACATCACCATTCCCGTTCACGTTACTCGCGGACCAGCTATTCGAGACCCCGCTATTCAAGACATAGCCATTCAAGACCAAGCCATTCAAGACATAGCTATTCAAGACATAGCTATTCAAGACATAGCCATTCAAGACCCCATTATTCTAAACCCAGGCATTCACGTCCTTACTACGCTCGGCCACAACGCTCTCGTTGGGATGGAGGCGCTGTGATTGAGATTCGCATAAGCCGCTTATTACCTCGCTGGTAAGGGAGAGGTGCTGTGTCTACCACCTCGATAGCTGTCGATTATGCGCTGGAAAATGTTGGTCCTTGTATACGCTTGATTGATGCAGAGCAGCTACTGCCAGTGATTCATCAAGCCATGCCAGGTTGGCGGCTAACGCCCTGTGAGTTTCAGCAGAACATACCCTCTATTTGTGTTTGGCGGCATCCTAATGGTTACTGGCAAGAAGCACCGGCTCTGCCGGAAGGTATGTTATTAGATACGCCAGCAGGAACCGCATGTAGCGTGATTGCTGATTTAGCAGGGGCTTATCTGCGCCATCACCCTGAGCATATTGGGCTTCACTGTGGGGCGGTAGAGGTTAATCAACAGCTATTCATATTCCCAAATAGCCATCGAGCGGGAAAAAGCACGCTCACGGCGGCGTTTGCCGCGGCTGGTTATCGGGTGTTCGGCGACGATGTGCTGGCAATCACTCGCTGTGGTGAAGGGATAGCACTGGGCGTTGCACCTAGACTGCGCTTGCCGTTGCCGGAGGCGTTTGCACCGGAGTTCCATCAGTTTGTTGCCGACCATCTAGGGCCTCATGACGATCGCTATGGTTATCTGGCGCTAAACGAGCAGCAGTTGGCACCGCATGGGGTGCGTTGTCCGTTAGGCGCCGTACTGCTTATTGAGCGTGATGAATCGCTCAGTGAGCCACAGCTGGTTCGTCTGCAGCCGGGAGATGGATTATGGCAGTTGTTGCAGCAGAATTTCGCTGAGCATGAGTCGGATCAGGCGTTGATTGAGCGCTTTTTGCCACTCTTAAAAGATTTACCATGTTTTTTAATCCGCTATCGAGATGCTTATGAAGCGGCAACGTGGCTGGCAGCTGAGATAGATAGCAATGGGTTGCTTGACGGTGGTGTGGCGATGAATTCGTATCGTCGCCAAACGGAGCCGGAGGCGTTTAAGCAGAACCAGGCACTGGCAGCAAACGACGCGCGCAAGTGGCAAATCAGCCCGGTGGCGCATGAGTTCCCACTGGGTGAAGAGCTGTTCGTCATTGCGAAAGAGGGCGGCGAAATTCATCGTTTGAATGTGACGAGTAGAGCCGTATGGGCGCTGCTGCAGCATGAGGCGCTATGCCAAGAGGAAATTATTGATACCTTAATGGCTTTTTTTACGGGCGCCAGTAGGCAAAGTATCAGGCGGGATATCTGCCATTTATTAGGCCAATTGATCAGCTTAGGGTTAGTGCAGCCTGTCGCCGATTAGCGCTGGCACTGGCGAGGCAACCTAACTGATGATGCCTGCCAGTGTCTCTTTTATTGGCCACGAAGCGGTTCTAGCGCTGCGTGGCCGTTATAAACGCTTATGCGCTGATTAGCCCTGCTTTTTCGCGTAGGAAATCAACGATTGTTTCAGCCGCAACCATAGTTGCCTCGTTATCCCTGCGGCCTTTGTATTCCAGCTCGCCGTTATCCAAACCACGATCACCAATCACTAAACGGTGGGGCACACCCATAAGTTCCAGGTCAGCAAACTTGACGCCGGGACGCGTGTCGCGGTCATCGAGTAGTACATCTAGCCCGGCAGCTGTGAGCGCTTGATAGAGACGTTCGGACTCTTCGCGTACACGCTGTGATTTGTGGGCATTCATCGGCACCAACGCAACTTGGAACGGTGCGATAGCATTTGGCCAGATAATGCCTGAATCATCGTGGTTTTGCTCAATGGCAGCAGCGACCACGCGGGTAACGCCGATACCATAGCAGCCCATCCACGGATGACTGGTTTTGCCGTTATCGCCCAGAACCGTCGCATTCATTGCTTCGGAGTACTTTTGCCCAAGCTGGAAGACGTGGCCCACTTCAATGCCGCGCTTGATAGACAGTGTGCCTTTGCCGTCTGGCGAAGGGTCGCCTTCGACAACGTTACGTAGATCGGCAACTTGGGGCAGCGCCACATCACGCTCCCAGTTAATGCCGAAGTAGTGCTTGCCATCGATGTTGGCGCCGGCACCAAAGTCACTCATCAGTGCCACGCTGTGATCAATAATGATCGGCATGTTTAGGCCAACGGGGCCAAGTGAGCCTGGGCCAGCGCCAACTACGGCGCGGATTTCATCTTCGTTCGCCATGGTAAGTGGAGCGGCTACCTGGGGCAGGTTTTCAGCTTTGACTTCATTCAGCTCATGGTCACCACGGATTAGCAGGGCAATCAAACCACCTTCAGCGGCATGCACCATTAGCGTTTTAATGGTTTTCTCAATAGGCAGACCATGCTGCTCTACCAGAGCGGCAATTGTCTTAGCGTTGGGCGTATCGACCAGGTGCATCTCTTCGCTGGGGGCTGCACGCTCGGCGTTGCTGCCTAGCGGCGCGGGTAGAGCCTCAGCTTTTTCCATATTAGCGGCGTAATCGGAGGCGTTAGAGAACACGATATCGTCTTCGCCTGATTCCGCCAGCACGTGGAATTCGTGAGAACCCGTGCCGCCAATCGAGCCGTTATCAGCAATCACAGGACGGAAATCGAGACCCAAGCGAGTGAAGATGCGCGTATAGGCATCGTACATCGTCTGGTAAGTCTCTTTGAGGGAGGCTTCGTCCAGGTGGAAGGAGTAAGCATCCTTCATAATGAATTCGCGAGAACGCATCACCCCAAAGCGCGGGCGAATCTCGTCACGGAACTTGGTTTGAATTTGGTAAAAATTAACCGGCAGCTGCTTGTAGCTGGCAATCTCTTTGCGCACCAAATCGGTAATGACTTCTTCATGGGTCGGGCCCACGCAGTAGTCACGCTCGTGGCGATCTTTCAGGCGTAGTAGCTCCGGACCGTACTGCTCCCAGCGGCCAGACTCTTGCCATAGGTCTGCTGGTTGCACGGCAGGCATTAATACTTCCTGAGCTCCGGCACGGTTCATCTCTTCGCGAACAATGGCTTCAACCTTACGCAGCGTGCGCAGGCCAAGAGGCAGCCACGTATAGAGGCCAGAGGTAAGACGGCGGATCATACCGGCGCGCAGCATTAACTGGTGGCTGATGACTTCAGCGTCGGCCGGGGTTTCTTTTAATGTCGCAATCAATAATTGGCTGGCGCGCATGGGCGTGAGCATTCCTTGTTGGTAGGGGTGATGCTTAATCGTTTAGTAATGTAGCGCTTAAACTAGCGTTGAATACGGCATTGTACGGCTAAGCGAGTTTGGCGGCAAAACCCTACGTTAACAGCTTGACGTGTGCAGGTAAGCAAATGTGTTAAACTCGCTAAGTTTTGTGGCTCGATAGCAGTGGGCAAACAACCGCATCTTTTTCAGCTATCGGTACGTTAGGACTTTGAGGGAACCTTCATGCAGCAAGCTGTACGCCGTTGGTTAACGGGGGCCATTGTTGGTGTCTCCATTGTAACGTTAAGTGGTTGTGGGACGCTTTTTCATCCTGAACGTAAAGGACAATTAAGCGGTAATATTGACCCAGTGGTGGCTGTCGCCAATGGTGTTGGACTGCTGTTTTTTATTGTGCCGGGGGTTATCGCGTATGCCGTGGATTTCTCTAATGGCACTATTTACTTACCAAGTGCGAGCAGTGCGTCGGTAGATATTCACCACTTAGACGACGCTATGGACGTCGCTTCACTGGAAAAGCTGCTGTCAGATAAAGCGGGGCAGCCGATTAGCTTGGCAAACGAATTATTGATGATGGAAGAAGTGGCCAGCTTGGATGAAGCGTTAGCCATGGTGCGCATGTCGGGGGTACTGGATGAAGAGCGCCTCGCCACGATGTAATGCCTAAACCGCACGTCATTCCTGAGTCACCGCACGTCATTCCTGAGTCACCGTACGTCATTCCCGAATCACCGCGCCGTCATTCCCGAGTGGGGTGATCGGGAATCCACCTTGACCTACAGCAGCCCGAAGCCCCAGGTCAACATGGATTCCCGCTAAGGACCTGCGGGAATGACGAAGTGGCATGAGCAACATACCGCTAAGGCTTTGCAGCCTTGGTCAGCTTTAGTACCACCAGGCCCGCTACAAGCCCCCAGAATGCGCCGCCGATACCTAACAAAGTGATGCCTGAGCCGGTTAGTAAAAAGGTAACAATGGCGGCATCTCGTTGCCCGCTATTTTCAAATGCATTCGCTAACCCACCACTTAATGTGCCAAGTAACGCTATCCCTGCCAGCGACATCACTAGGACGCTGGGAAGCGCATTGAAGATTCCAGTAACTGTGCCCCCAAAGATTCCCATCGCGATATAGAACACGCCCGCTGCAACGCCTGCAGTATAGCGTTTAAGAGGGTTCGCATGGGCGTCAGGCCCTATGCAGACTGCTGCACTAATGGCCGCCATATTGAATGCATAGCCACCGAAGGGTGCAAGTAGCAGCGTTGCTCCCCCTGTCCAACTAATGAGCGGCGAACTGTTTGGCTGATAGCCTGCTGCCCGTAGCACGGCTACGCCAGGTAAGTTTTGAGTTGCCATGGTAATGACAAACAGGGGGATGCCAATGCTGATCAGCGTTGTCAGCGAAAAGGTAGGCGCAGTGAAAACAGGTACGGTAGGCGCTAGCGGAATGCTGTGTACGTTAAGTTGGCCCTGCCAAAGGGCAATAGCAATGCCGATTAACAGCACGCCAGGCACTGCGAGCGTTGGCCATAGGCGCCGGCCGGCTACCCAAGCGGCTAACATGCTCAGTGGCAGCAGCCATTGGCTTTCCATCACGTTAAACAGCTCTAAGCCAAAGCGCAGCAGAATACCTGCCAGTAGGGCCGAGGCGATTGCGCTGGGGATATAGCGCATCAAGCGCTCGAATAACCCTGTTACGCCGCAGAGCGTAATGAGCAGCGCGGAGAAGAGGAAGGCACCGATGGCTTCATCAAGTGGAATGCCAGGTAGGTTCGTCGCCAAAAATGCTGCTCCTGGCGTTGACCACGCTGTTAATAAAGGCATGCGGTAGCGCAGCGATAGCCCTATCGAGGTAATGCCCATACCAATGCCGAGCGCCCATAGCCAAGAGCTAATTTGTGCAGTGCTGGCGCCCGCCGCGGCGGCTGCCTGAAAAATGATGGCCGCTGAGCTTGTGTAGCCGATGGTGACCGCAACGAAGCCTGCAGTGACGGTCGAGAGGCTAATGTCTCGCCAGAAAGGGGGTTTATGGCTTCCTATGGGCTGTAGGGTAGGTGGCGCCTCCATAGTATTACCTCGTTTACATTGGCTGGCGTGCGTTATAGCGCACAATACTGCAAGGCTATCACCGTGCGCTATAGCGCACAAGATTGATGTCGCCGGTGTTCATCTTTAATCGGATAGGTAAACTACGCACTAAATTCTATGGAGAACCGCATAGTGAGTGACCCTCATACCATTGCCGAGCACATTGCGGGAACCGTCAAGAAATTACGTAAAGAGCGTGGTTGGAGCTTGGATCGCACGGCGGGTGAAACAGGTGTAAGTAAAGCCATGCTGGGGCAGATAGAGCGTGGTGAGTCTAGTCCTACCATCTCAACGCTGTGGAAGATCGCGAGCGGTTTTAGGGTGTCGTTTTCAACCCTATTTGATGGTGACAAACCTGCGTTAGGCGAACTTCATAGAGATGGTTGGGAGTCCGTTTGGGGCGATGATAGTGCCGGGATGCAAGCGCGGCTGCTGTTCCCTTATGACCCGCTGCTGGGTTTTGAAATGTTTATGATTGAGCTAGCGCCAGGGGCAATCAGTGAATCGTCCCCCCACGCCAGCGGTGTGGTAGAACACATCGTCGTTGTTGAAGGCGAGATGGAGCTGCGCATTGACGAGCGCTGGCAAACGCTGCGAGTAGGCGAGGGGCTGCGGTTTTTTGCTGACCGCCCCCACGCTATGCGTAACAGTGCTACCACGCGGCTACGTTTTCACGATGTGATTCACTATTTGCCCGGCGCAGCTTCAGGCACTTGAGCACAGGGTACTTGAGTACGTAGCCAGTTGAGTTCGTCAGCCCAAATGTCGGGTTCGATGGTTTCCAGAATCATCGGTATGTCATGAATACGTTCGTCTTGCATGATGGTTGTGAATGCGTCCAGGCCGATATTGCCTTTACCCAGGCTGTGGTGGCGGTCGACACGGCTGGCGAAGGCACTCTTAGCATCGTTTAAATGCATGCCGCGTAAATACTCAAAGCCGACCACCTTGCCGAGTTCATCCAATGTTGTTTTGGTGGCTTCGGCGGTACGTAGGTCATATCCGGCGGCGAAGGCATGACAGGTATCAATACAAACGCCAACACGGGTTTTATCATCGACGTAGGCAATAATCTCCGCGAGATGCTCGAAGCGCCAGCCAAGGTTAGTGCCTTGCCCGGCGGTGTTTTCAATTACCGCCGTGACACCTTGTGAGGCTAGCAAAGCCTCGTTGATGGAGTCTGCAATGCGTTTCAAACAGTCGGTTTCGCTGATTTTGTTCAGATGACTGCCAGGGTGGAAGTTCAATAACGTGAGGCCTAGTTGCTCACAGCGCTGCATTTCGTCTAAAAACGCCGCGCGTGATTTTTCAAGCCCAGCGGCCTCCGGGTGGCCTAGGTTAATCAGGTAACTGTCGTGGGGTAAAATTTGTTCTGGGCCAAACCCATGGGTTTGGCAGGCCTGTTTAAACGCCGCAATAGCCTCGTCGGTCAGCGGTTTACCTTTCCACTGCCGCTGGTTTTTGGTGAACAGAGCAAAGCCATTTGCGCCAATTTCTACCGCACGGAGCACTGCTTGATCCGCGCCACCCGCGGCGCTTACGTGGGCACCAAGATAGTGCATAGTTTTCCTTAGGTAGAGTAGTGAGTATTGGCGAATTTAACCGTGTCTACGTCGATTATTCAAATAGCGTTGAAATGCTTCAGGCTCATCAGTAATCGCGCTGGCTACTCCCCAGCCCCAGCGACTTTCAAAAGCGCTGGGGTCATTGGCGGTATAGCATAAAATTTCATAACCATCTCGGCGCATGGCAGCAGCCTGGGTGTGTTTTAAGCGCGGCCAATGAGGGTGGATACTAAAGGCGTCGATGGCTTGACACTGGTCACGCCAGTTTGGAGGTGTGCTGCCAAATAGCACGCCCAGCGCGAGGGCTTCTTTGGGTGCGATACTGCGACATCGAGCTAACGCCCTGGCATCAAATGAGGACACAATCAGCCGTTCGGCGGGCAGTGTTGCTAATACAATTGGTAAGACGGTATCCACCAAGGCGATGGGGTCACGGCCTTTGTTTACCTTGATCTCTAAATTCACCCCCATATTGAGCTCGTTCAATAGCGCTAGCATGGCCTCTAAGCTTGCCATCTTTTCACCGGCAAACGAATCGCCAAACCAACTGCCGACGTCAAGCTGTTGCGCATGCTGCCACGTCAGATTAGCGAGGTCGCCACGGCTATCGGAGCAGCGGCTAATATCGCTGTCGTGCCAGATGACAGGGGTACCATCGCCTAGTAGCTGAACATCCAATTCCACCCAAGTGGTGCCCGCTTGATGCGCGGCACGCACTGCCGTTAGGGTGTTTTCAGGTGCGGCGGCTGAGTATCCGCGGTGGGCTATAAGGGTAGGCAAACAGATTGCTGGGTGCGTCATAGTCTGTCCGTTTTAGAGGAATCAATCAGCATTGCTATTAACATTCTTGAGATAGTCTAGCATGGGTGCATGACAGCAATATGTCCTGTACGGCTGGCTAATCGCTTGATTTGAGGCGCATAACGCGGTTGGATAGCCAGCTAATGTGTGTCCAATAATTAACCGTAGGAGTTTGCCCAGATGTCTAAGCGTATTCAGTTTTCCAAAACGGGCGATTCAAGTGTGTTGGAGTGGGTCGACACAGCGCCTAAGGCACCCGGTAGCGGCGAAGTGCGTATTGCTAATAAAGCGGTGGGCCTGAATTTTATTGATATCTACTTTCGTACAGGACTTTATCCTGCGCCATCTATGCCTTCTGGATTAGGCACTGAAGGTGCCGGGGTTGTCGACGCTGTGGGGGAAGGTGTTACCCATCTAAAAGAGGGAGACCGGGTAGCGTATGCACAAGGGCCATTAGGTGCTTATGCAGAGATGCATACCTTACCAGCGGCCAAGGTAATTAAACTGCCGGACTTTATTGATTTTGAAACCGCTGCGGCCAGTATGCTGAAAGGCTTAACCGTGCAATATCTGCTGCGTCAAACATACGAGCTGAAAGGCGGTGAGACCATTCTTTTTCATGCCGCTGCAGGAGGCGTTGGCTCGATTGCCTGCCAGTGGGCTAAAGCGCTAGGCGTCAAGCTAATTGGTACAGTTAGCTCCCAAGAGAAAGCAGACCTGGCGATGGCTAATGGTGCATGGGCAACCATCAACTACAGCGAAGAGAACGTGGTAGAGCGGGTGCGTGAGCTAACCAATGGCGAAATGTGCGATGTGGTTTACGACTCCGTAGGAAAAGATACCTGGGAAATGTCGTTAGACTGTCTAAAACCTCGCTCGCTAATGGTCAGCTTTGGTAATGCGTCTGGCCCCGTAGAGGGGGTAAATATAGGTATCCTGAACCAAAAAGGCGCGCTGTTTGTCACCCGTCCAAGTTTAAACGGCTATGCGGATACCCGTGAACGCTTTGAAATGATGTGCGATGACTTTTTTGGCATGATCAAAAGCGGCAAACTTCGTATCGACGTAGCACATCGCTACCCGCTTCAAGAAGCAGGAAAGGCCCAAGATGCACTGCAAAGCCGGCAAACAACTGGCTCGACCGTGCTACTGCCTTAATACGCTTACGCTATTCGCAGCCACTCTTTGCAACACTGAGTGAGCTGGGTGGCTTAGTGGTTCTTTAGCCACTTTTTATGAATGCCTGGCCACGCCAGGCATTTTATTGCTCCAACGTTCTTTTGTTGCTCTGCGCTGCTAGGGCTATACGGCCGTATAGTCATCATCTAATGTGTTGTTAGTGAGTTGGCGCATCAGCCGAGCGCACCCAATACAAGGAGATGGACACCGCATGATAATGGAAAGCATTGGGCTTGCGCCTAGCACGCTTGTTTTTATCATTTTGGGATTAACGCTTGCCGCTTTTATGTGGGGGCGATTTCGCTATGATCTCGTTGCGCTAGCGGCGTTGCTCGGCTCGGTAATGCTTGGGCTTGTGCCTAGCGATGAGGCTTTTAAGGGCTTTGGGCATCCCGCTGTGATTACGGTGGCCGCGGTATTGGTCATTAGCCGAGGGTTTGAGCGCTCGGGTGTTGTCGATATCATCGCCAATCAAGTGCTCAAAGTAGGTGAGCGGCTGTTACTGCAGTTACTGGTATTAGTAGGCACGGTCGTGGTGCTTTCTGGGGTGATGAACAATGTTGGCGCGCTTGCACTGTTGTTACCGGTGGCAATGCGCCTTGCGCGTGAACATAATACGTCGCCATCGCTACTGTTAATGCCACTTGCTTTCGGCTCATTGCTAGGCGGCTTAACCACGCTGATTGGTACGCCACCCAACATTATTATTGCCACATACCGGGGTAATATCACCGGTGAAAACTTCGGCATGTTCAGCTTTACCCCTGTGGGGGTTGCTGTGGCGTTAGCCGGTCTGATGTTTATTGTGCTGGTGGGCTGGCGCTTAACGCCTAAGCGCAGTGGACAGGCTTCAACCGAAGAAATGTTTGATACTGCTAATTATTTGGTTGAGTTAAAGGTTTCAGAAGAATCAAAGGCTAATGGTCTAACACTCCAGCAACTACATGATGAACTAGAAGAAGCTATTCCGGTGCTCGCCGTGGTACGAGAAGATAATCGCCGCGCCGGGTATTCATTTCACGGGGTGCTTCGGGAAGGGGATATTCTGCTGCTGGAAGCAGGGCCTGATGAACTTAAGCTGCTGGAAGACAAAGTAGGGCTGAGCGCGATTGCGGAACCCGAAAAAGATGCGCAAGACAGTGACGAGACCGATAGTGAAAATGAAGATACACAACCCTCGGATGAGCGCCAGCCTGTCGACACGGAAGGTCTGCAACTGATTGAAGCGGTGGTGCGAAACGATTCGATGATGGTCAATCGAAGCGTGCGTCAGCTGCGGTTAAACCAGCAGTTTGGGTTGCATTTAGTTGCGGTGGCCCGGGATGGAGGACGTTTAAAACAGCGTCTTCGGGACATTCGTTTTCAAACCGGCGATGTACTGCTGTTACAAGGCAGTGAAAACGAAATCGCTGACAGTTTAGCGACCCTTGGGTGCTTGCCGCTGGCTAACCGTGAACTTCACTTAGGGCAACCGCGAAAATTGGCGCTGTCGATCGGTATTTTTGCCCTCGCGATCATGGCGATGCTGTTTGATCTGCTTCCCGCGGCTGTTGCCATGAGTAGCGCAGCGTTGATATCTCTGCTGATAGGAGTGCTTCCGCTGAGAGAAGGTTATCAAGCCATTGATGGGCCCGTTATTGTTCTGCTAGCGGCTATGCTGCCGGTTGGAGAGGCGCTTGAAACGAGCGGTGGCGCTGAAATTATTGCTGAGGCACTGCTGCGATTTGGCGTCGAGTGGCCCATCATTGTCTCATTAGCAGGGCTATTTATTCTCTCGATGCTACTCTCCAACGTGGTTAATAACGCCGCAGCCGCGCTCTTGATGGCACCTATTGCCGCCAGTCTTGCGAGTGGTTTTGATGTATCACTCGATCCCTTTCTAATGGTGGTGGCTGTCAGCGCCTCATGCGCCTTTCTAACGCCGATAGGTCATCAGTCTAATACGCTAGTGTTAGGCCCGGGTGGTTACCAGTTCGGTGATTATTGGAAACTTGGCCTTCCGCTTTCGTTAGTGGTGATGGTGGTCGCTATTCCTGCCATTTTATGGGTCTGGCCGCTCTAATGGAGCGGCTGCTTAGCGAAAAAAGGGGAGCTTAATGTTCGTATTATTAAATTTCGAAAATTTGCTACTCTATAGCTCATAGAGAGCAGCTCTTAAATATTAAAAAATAACGAATAGGCCGAGCTTATGAACCAACAGTTTCGCCAAGATGCCATCGTCGAGTTAGTACGCCAGCATGGTTATATGAGCATTGAGCAGCTGACCGATCACTTTGCAGTGACGCCGCAAACCATTCGGCGTGATTTAAATACGCTAGCCAACGAAGGGCGGGTTCGCCGCGTTCATGGCGGTGTAGGAATCGAGTCGAGCACTGTTAACACCGCCTACAGCACACGTAAAACGCTACATTTAGAAGAGAAAGAGCGGATTGCTCACTGCTTGGCGCAGCAGATCCCTCATCACTCCTCACTGTTTATTAATATCGGTACCAGCAACGAGATGATCGCCCAGGCGTTGCTTGAGCACCAGGGCTTAGAAATCATTACTAATAACCTGAACGTGGCCGCCATTCTTCAGCACAAAGAAGACTTCACGGTGATTATTGCTGGCGGACAAGTTCGCTCTCGCGATGGCGGTATTATCGGCGAAGCTACCATCGATTTTATCAATCAATTTAAAGTGGATTACGGGATCATCGGGATCAGCGGTATTGATGAAGATGGCTCGCTACTTGAATTTGATTACCAGGAAGTGCGCGTTGCTCAAGCGATTATTGCCAATTCGCGGCGCGTCTACCTTGCTGCAGATTACTCAAAGTTTCATCGTAATCCGGTGGTGCGCCAAGGGAATATTTCCCAGCTCGATGCTCTGTTCACTGATCGAAAACCTCCTGAATCGATTCTGCAGCTGCTGTCACAGCACAGTGTTGCATTGCATATCGCTTAAGCATGATGTGTTAGCTCGGGCAGAATATGGCCACCGATGAGTCTAAGAGTGAAGGAGCATAGTTTCATACTTGAGCATTTGGGGCGGCTAGAGTAGCCTTGAATGATAATAAAGCGAAACAAAACACACAAAACCGAAAGAACCTACAACAAAGTGAACGTGATATGTCCTCCTTTATTCTCGCCATCGATCAAGGTACGACCAGCTCGCGCGCCATTTTATTTGACCGTCAAGGCCAAATAGAGGCGGTTGCCCAACAGGAATTTCCTCAGCACTTCCCTCAAGATGGGTGGATAGAGCATGATCCCGAAAATATTTGGGAGACTGTCCTCGCCACCTGTCGTGAAGTATTAGTACAGGCAAATGTTTCACCAGAGCAAATTGATGGAATTGGCATTACTAACCAGCGTGAAACCACGGTGGTGTGGGATAAAGAGACGGGGAAGCCGCTCTATAATGCGATTGTCTGGCAGGATCGGCGGACCTCTGAACTTTGTCAAACACTCCGTGACCAAGGCCATACAGAGGTAGTACAAGCGAAGACAGGCCTCTTAATAGACCCCTATTTTTCTGCCACCAAGCTTGCCTGGATACTCGATAATGTAGCAGGAGCCCGCGAGCGTGCGCAGCGTGGTGAGCTGCTCTTCGGCACTATCGATACCTTTTTGATTTGGCGATTAACGAATGGCAAGCAACACGTCACTGATGCCACTAACGCATCGCGAACAGCTATTTTTAACATCCATAATCAAACATGGGACGATGAGCTGTTAGCGTTGTTTAACGTTCCTGCCAACATGCTGCCCGAAGTAAAAGATTCCAGCGATGATTTTGGCACCACTGATGCGCAGTGGTTAGGAGCGCCCATTCCTATTGCAGGTGTGGCCGGGGATCAGCAGGCCGCGCTAGTAGGGCAAGCGTGTTTTCAGCCAGGAATGGGTAAAAGCACCTATGGCACCGGCTGTTTTATGATCGTAAACACCGGGGATACACCCTCGGTATCACGAAATCGCCTGCTCACCACCATTGGTTACCGAATTAATGGCAAGCCGACTTATGCCGTGGAAGGCAGTATTTTCGTCGCTGGAGCGACTGTGCAGTGGCTACGCGATGGCTTGAACCTGTTTGCGGATGCATCAGAAACAGAAGCGCTTGCCAAAGAAACCCGCAGCGGACATAGCGTTTACTTGGTACCGGCCTTTACTGGCTTGGGCGCGCCCCATTGGGACCCTAAAGCGCGAGGGGCGATTTTTGGCCTCACTCGGGATACCGGTATCGCTGAAATCGTTGCGGCGGGGCTCCAGGCAGTGTGTTATCAGACCCGTGATCTTCAGCATTGTATGAACGACGATATGGAAGCCACGCCTGGCAACCTGCGTGTCGATGGTGGCATGGTGAAAAACAGCTGGGTGATGCAGTTTTTAGCCGATATGCTCGATGTTCAGGTGGATAGGCCGACTATTCTTGAAACAACAGCGCTTGGGGCCGCTTATTTGGCAGGCTTACGTTTGGGCTGGTATGACACGCTTGAAGAGATTGAGCAGCTCTGGCGTTGCGAAAAGAGCTTCACTCCTGAAATGCCAGAATCGACTCGGGAAGCGTTGTACCAGGGGTGGTTAGATGCTGTGAAACGCGTGCGTTGTAATTAACAAGCGTTTATTGACTACTTCAATAGGCAAAAGCCGCTATCGATGATAGCGGCTTTTTAATCTTGTTGATGGTTAATCAGTGAGTGTTCTGTGGCTCTACTGGCGCTACAAAGGGCTGCGAGGTGTCACGATTTTCAGCAAAGTAGGTAGCAAAACGCTCTTCCGCTTGGTCTCCAAATAGGACCCGACAAGCTTCTTTCAGCCCCTTAGAGTGGCGCAGCTGTTCATGGTGAACAACCAGTGACACTTTGGCTCTTCGACGCAGGAAGTCCTCCAGCTGCGTAATCATTTCGTGGTCTCGGGCATGCTCTAGTTCGCAGCGAATATATTCGGTACCTTCAATGAGAATCTCGGCTTCTGCGGGGTCTTGACGAATCTTTTCTAGCATTTGCATGGCCTGCTCTGCATAACGTCGCCACAACCGGGAAGAGAGCGGTTCGGTAGACGTTGGTGCGGTCATCGCATCTAGATCCATCCGTTTTGCTTGATCCATAAACTGCTGTTTAACAGGCTCTGGCGGCTCGCCGTACCAACGATAGTTGATATCGCTGAGATTGACACCGAGGCGGACCACTTCTTCTGCGATTTCATCACCGACATTCAAGCAGTCGGTTAATTTGCCCCCGAAAATACTAATATGCGCGCTATCCGCATTGGTATCGATGACATGTTTACGCGACAGCTGGAGGAAATCGCGATCGCCGCCACTCTGATCTGCTTTAATGGCCAGCGGTCGAACGCCGCAGCGTGTTGAGATAATGTCGTCTTGGCTAAGCGGCTTTTCTAACGTTAGGCGCTTATTGATATTTTCCAATACAAACTCAATATCTTCAGCGGTAACATCCACCTCTGGATGTTCCATATGTGTATCAGTCGTGCCGATACAGGTGCGATTCCCCATGGGAATGACAAAAAATAGCCGTCCATCGTCGGCAAAAAACGCCAGTACCCGTTTAGTTTCCGTCAATTGCGGAACAATCAGGTGGATGCCTTTGGAGTAAAGATGTTGATGGGTGGTCTTCTCGCCGGTAAGTGCGTTGTGCTGGTCTACCCAGGGGCCAGCCGCATTAATTAATACCTTGGAGCGGATATTGAACGTGCTGCCATCCATGACATTGCGTGCTTTCGTTACCCAATGCTGACCTTCGCGCTCAGCACCAAGCGACTCAACATAATTGGCTGCAATTGCCCCATAGTTAAGCGAATGGCGCACAAAATTAAATACAAATCGGGCATCGTTATCGTGTAAGTAGGCGTCTGAGTATTCAAACCCACCGACTGAGCCTGCAGTATCAATAATGGGTTCTTCTTGCTTAATGTTCTTAGGAGATAGTAGACGGGGACGCTTAGTAAACCCGTTTCCCATTAGCCAGTAGAGCCAGGTGCCTGCCCATAAATACCAGGGTGAATGGCGGAAACCTTTACTGATAGTAGTAAGAAAGCGAATTTCCTGAACGGTAGAAGGGTAACTTTTAATCAAGTGATTACGGCTTTTGCACAGTTTGCGTACTAGTGCAAAATCCTTGCTTTCCATATACTTAATGCCTCCCCAAACTAAGTTGGAGGAGTGCATACTGGTGCTTCCTGCAAAATCACCGCGGTCTATTAAGGCGACTTTAGCACCTTTGCCTGCAAGCGCGGCTGCTGTTGCTGCGCCGTTAATGCCGCCACCGATGATTAATGCGTCAAAGTCGTCAGTGTGCAATTTCTCGATATTCCGGTTACGCAGTTTCATAGCGGTTCCAATTAACAAAGAAAAAGCCCCGTGTTTAGGTAGCGGTTTCAACATGACAACAAAGCAATAAGCCTATGTAGACCAGCGAGCCCTGCTGTTATTTGCTCGCCGCTGATGAAACCTAGTTTTGAGCCTTGATAGGGCGGGCCGAAGCCCGCCCTTACTGGATTAGCGGGTACCCGCTTCCATCCAGGCTTCCATCATTTCATCGTAAGGAACGGTCGTTCCTTGCGGCATTTCATCATCAAGCTTTTGCTTAGGTGAGCCTTCTTGATCCAGCCAGTATTGCGGGTCGCGCTCTTCGTTAAGCGCCGGGGCGTAGCTATCGAAGACGTTTGCGCGAGCTAAGCGGTACATGGTGTTATCCATATCTGCTGCCAGCTTATCCAAGCCCTCTTGAGGGGTAACTTCGCCACTCATTACCAGCGCTAGGTTTTGCCACCATAGCGGAGCCATACGCGGATAATCGGGTACGTTGGTGCCGGTAGGCGTCCAGTTGGATTCGTTGGGGCTGCGGTAGAACTCGACCAAACCACCAAGCTTGGGCGCCATTTCGGTCATCTGCTCAGAGAAAATGTCAGATTCACGAATCGGCGTTAGGCCAGCCATTAGTTTTTCAAGAGAGGTCGTTTTGGCTACCGTAAACTGGGCAAATAGCCACGCGGCGGTTCGGCGGTCCTCTGGAGTGGAGTCAAAGAACGTCCATGCCCCTACGTCCTGATAGCCGACTTTCATACCTTCTTCCCAGTAAGGGCCGGTAGGGGAAGGTGCCATACGCCAAAGTGGATTACCTTCATCGTCGGTCACAGCCACCGCAGGGTCGGTCATGTCTGCTGTGAAGGCGGTGTACCAGAAAATTTGCTGAGCAATATGACCTTGAGCAGGCACAGGACCCGCTTCCCCAAAGGTCATGCCCTGTGCTTCAGGCGGTGCGAAGTCACGTAGCCAATCAACGGCTTTTTGCATGGCAAAGACAGACGCTGGCGAGTTGGTTGCACCGCCACGACTAACGCTGGCACCTACCGGCTGACTATCTTCGTTAACGCGAATGCCCCAGTCGTCGACCGGATTGCCTGATGGCACGCCCGGGCTACCCATACCGGCCATTGAGAGCCAGGAGTCATGGAAACGCCAGCCCAGCGACGGATCACGACGGCCGTAGTCCATGTGGCCATAAACGGTAGTACCGTCGATTTCACCAACATGCTTACTGAAGAACTCGGCGATATCTTCATAGGCAGTCCAGTTGGTGGGCACGCCTAGGTCATAGCCGTAAATCTCACGGAACTGCGCCTGCAGGTCTTCACGCTGGAACCAGTCATAGCGGAACCAGTAGAGGTTGGCGAACTGCTGGGTGGGGAGCTGATAGAGGCTGCCGTCTGGGCCGGTGCCGTACTGCAAGCCGATGAAATCGTCTAGGTCCAGCGTAGGAAGAGTGTAGTCAGCCCATTCGTTTTCCATCGCCTCGGTGAGGTTAATGGTGGTGCCGTAACGAATGTGCGTGCCAATAGAGTCGGTGTCATTTACAAAACCGTCGTAGATGCTATTACCTGATTGCATTTGGTTTTGCATCGTATCGACGACGTCGCCTTCACCGATAATATTGTGAGTAATATTGATTCCTGTTAGCTCACTGAACGCTTCTGCCAGCACTTCGCTTTCATACACGTGTGTGGTCAAGCCTTCGGCGACAGTTTGAATGTCCATGCCGCGGAAAGGCTCAGCTGCTTTTGCAAACCAAAGCAGTTCTTCGATTTGCTCTTCACGACTCAAGGTAGAGTTTTGGAAGTGCTCGTCGACCAAGCGCTCTGCGATTGCCCGCGCATCGTGGTCGTCGGCCATCAGTGTCCCCGATGCGAGCATGAGGCTGGCGGCGAGGGTGGTAAGTTTGAACTTGTTGTTGCGCATGTTGACCTCGTTTTGTTGTGCTCTTCCCTGATCTCTTGAGCGTCCTTGATACTGCCGTACTTAACGCCAGGGTTTTCCTGGAATTACTGTTGGCTAACCCCAGCGCATTAACACCAGCAGCCATACCGCTGAAAGTGCTAGTGCAATCCAAATTGAAAGTGACGTGAACCCAATGAAACCCAAGTGAATAAACGCGGCAGACAGCAAGCCGATAAACAGCCGATCACCACGGGTGGTACTAATGGGCAAAAATCCCTTTCTTTCAATGCTTGGCGAGCGCAGTTCCCAGACCGTCATGCCAGCGAGCATGGCCGCAATGGAAGAAAAGAAAATAGCCGTTGGTAAAGTCCATACCATCCAGGACATGAGGTTTCCTCCTACTCAGGTGCGGCCCAGGGCAAAGCCCTTGGCGATATGGTTGCGTACGAAGTAAACCACCAGAATGCCGGGAACAATGGTCAACATACCGGCGGCGGCGAGGGTGCCCCAGTCGATACCTGATGCTGTCGAGGTCCTGGTCATGATAATGCCGATTGGCTGTGCGTCTGTAGACGTCAGAGTGCGCGCCAGCAGCAGTTCAACCCAGGAAAACATGAACAGGAAGAACAGCACCACGCCAATGCCAGAACTGATCATGGGAATGAAGATTTTGATGAAAAACTTGGGAAAGCTGTAACCGTCGATATAGGCAGTTTCGTCAATTTCTTTAGGCACGCTGCTCATAAAGCCTTCCAGAATCCAGATGGCCAGCGGAATATTGAATAGGCAGTGAGCTAGCGCGACGGCGATGTGCGTATCGAATAAGCCGACCGAGTAATAAAGCTGGAAGTAGGGCAGCAAAAATACCGCGGGTGGCGCCATCAAGTTGGTTAGTAGCCAGAAGAACAAGTGCTTATCACCGATGAACTTGTAACGACTGAAGGCATAGGCGGCCGGAAGTGCCACTAACATGGTGATGATCATATTCATCACCACATACATGATGGAGTTGACGTACCCCATGTACCAGCTTGGGTTAGTGAAGATGCCGATGTAGTTATCAAAGGTCAGGTTCTGCGGCCACAGCGTCATCGACCCGAGAATTTCGCTGTTAGTCTGCAGCGACATATTGAGCAGCCAATAAAGGGGCAGTATCAGCAGCACGATATAGGTACCAAGCAGAAGCCGCTTTCTCAGCCGAGAGCGTGAGTGGCGCTTGCGCCGCTCAGCTGCTGGCACCTTACTGAAAATAGTGTTGTATTTTTCACCCTGCTGGGTGTTTTCAAGTTGATAAGACATCTCACGCGCCTCCCTGTGAATTCTTGTCTTTCTGCAGATGCATGATGGTGGTATAGAACACCCAGCTGACTAGCAGAATGACGAGGAAGTAAATGATCGAGAAGGCGGCAGAAGGCCCTAGATCCTGCTGGCCGATAGCCATGGTGGCAAGCGATTGGGTTAGGAAGGTGGTTGAGCTGCCAGGCCCACCTCCGGTTAACACAAAGGGCTCGGCGTAGATCATGAAGGAGTGCATGAAGCGCAGCAGTACGGCGATGACCAGAACGTTGGTTAGCTTCGGTAGCTGAATATAGCGAAACACTGCCCATTTAGAAGCACGGTCAATCCTTGCTGCTTGGTAGTAGGCTTCTGGAATAGAACGCAGCCCGCTATAGCAAAGCATTGCGACAAGCGGCGTCCAGTGCCAAACATCCATTAAAATAATGGTCGCCCAGGCGTCACCGGCATTACGGGTAATATTGTAATTAATACCTAGCTCGCGCAGCCCCCAGCCCATTAGCCCAATATCGCCACGGGTAAAGATCTGCCAGATACTGCCAACGACGTTCCAAGGAATGAGCAGGGGCAGGGTAATCAGAATTAGTACGGCGGACGCCTGCCAGCCCTGCTTTGGCATAATCAGCGCTATTCCTATCCCCAGCGGGATCTGGATAGCCAAAATAATCAATGAAAACAGTATTTGCCGACCAAATGCCGCTTGCAGCTCCGAGTCGTTGAGCATAGTGCGATACCACTCGGTACCGGTAAAGAAGCTGGCGTTGGGGCCTAGCACGTCCTGTACCGAGTAGTTGACCACTGTCATTAAGGGGATGATGGCGGAAAATGCCACGAGCACTAACATTGGTAGCACTAATAGCCAAGCGCGGTTGTTATAGACTTTATTATTCATGCGGTAACCTCCACCCGATATTCGTCCACAAACAGCCCTAACTGATCGTGGTCAAAGGTGAGATAAATATCGTCTCCGAATTCAGGATGACCTTCCGGCAAGCGTGCCTTAAACGCCTGACCACCCAACTCAAAGGTAACAATTGAATAGGTGCCTAGATCTTGCACCTGCCGTTTGCGAGCGGGCAGGGCACCTTCACGTTTGCTGGCATGCACGGTTACAAACTCGGGGCGAATGCCGATTTTTATATTCGAGCTGTTGGTATTGGCAATGGCGTCAACAAACGCCTGCGGTATGGGGAGCGGTATATCAGCAAAGATGATTTCCCCCGCATGGTGGCGTACATTCAGAATGTTCATACCGGGACTGCCAATGAAATAGCCAACAAAGGTGTGCGCGGGGGTTTCAAAGAGTTCTTGAGGAGTGCCGAACTGAACCACCTGACCTTCATACATCACAGCGATTTTGTCGGCAAACGTTGCCGCTTCCAACTGGTCATGGGTGACGTAAATCATGGTGATATTGAAGCGCTGGTGAATCTCCTTCAGCTTGCGGCGTAATTTCCACTTGAGCTGTGGATCGATAACCGTTAACGGCTCGTCAAACAGAATTGCCGAGACATCATCGCGCACCAAGCCGCGTCCCATTGAAACCTTCTGTTTCTCATCAGCGGTTAGCCCTTTGGCTTTACGTTTTAGCAGAGGGGTTAACTCTAGAATCTCCGCAACTTCCTCTACCTTTGGCGTGATGCGGTGGCCTGGAATGTTGATGTTACGCAATGGAAAGGCGAGGTTATCAAACACCGTCATGGTGTCGTAAATCACCGGGAACTGAAAAACCTGAGCGATGTTGCGCTCCTCAGGCGGTAGTTCGTTAACACGCTGGCCATCAAATAGCACGTCTCCTTCGGAAGGTTCGAGCAGCCCGGAAATAATGTTCAGCAGGGTGGATTTGCCACACCCCGATGGCCCCAGGAGGGCATAAGCGCCGCCTTGGTGCCAGATATGTTCCATCTGGCGAATTGCGTAATCTTCAGGTGATTTCGGGTTAGCGCTATAAGTATGCGCGAGAGCCTTTAATATGATCTCAGCCATGCTGATTCACTCCCCGTGTTTCCGGCGTATGAACAATAGAACCCTGCTGATCGAAGACAAACAGCTTGTGGGTAGGGAAGTAGATCTTTATGCGCTGATTGACTTTAGGGGTATGGATGCCAAGCAAATGGAGTACTAAAGGAAACAAGCTGTGTCGCACGTGGAGGAAGGTTTCCGAGCCGCTGATTTCAGCCACTTCAACTTCAACTTCAAGCTCTAAATCATCCGCTGCATTCGGCTGTAGGCTGACGTGAGAAGCACGGACTCCGAAGCGGTAAGCTCCCGCAGGTAGGTTGCTCAGCGCCGCATCGCAGGGGAAATGGATATCCTGGTCGAAGGTGATTTCATTAGCAGTAAGATGTCCCGGCACAATATTGATAGGCGGTTCTGAAAACATCTCAGCGCTCAGGATACCGTTAGGTTCGCGATAAATTTGCTCGGTTGGGCCATATTGCAGCAGCTTGCCTTCATGCAATACGGCAGTGTTGCCGCCTAACGCTAGCGCTTCGTTGGGCTCGGTGGTGGCATAAACGGCAATGCAGTTTCGCGCCTTAAATAGCCCGCGAAGTTCATCGCGTAGTGCTTCACGCAGTTTGTAGTCAAGATTGACCAACGGTTCATCAAACAGGATCAGGTCCGCATCCTTAACCAAAGCGCGGCCCATGGCGGTACGCTGCTGTTGCCCGCCTGAAAGCTCAAGCGGCAAGCGGTCCAGTAAGTGGTCAATCCCCAGCATGGCGGCAGTTTCGCGCACACGCTTGTCGATTTCCTGCTTGGATGCCTTAGCCAATTTCAGTGGCGACGCGATATTGTCGTAAACGTTAAGACTTGGGTAATTAATGAACTGCTGATAGACCATGGAGACATTGCGTTTGCGGACGGATACGCCCGTGACATCCTTGCCATCCATGTAGATTCGCCCCCGGGTAGGTTGCTCCAACCCCGCCATTAATCGCATGAGCGTTGTTTTACCTGCCAGGGTTCGCCCTAGCAGCACATTGAAGGAACCCGGCTCCAGCTCGAGGTTCACCCCACTGATGTGGGATTCACCACCGACAATGTGGTCGATATTTTGCAGATGTAAGGACATGCCGATCTCGCTAACGTCATTGTTATAGATTGATGTTATTGGTAGAGGTGTTGCGTTGATCGCTATTGATAAAAGTGAAGCAATACTCACTTATTCGAGATGTTAGCCTGGGCTGTTTGCACTTTATTGTCAGTCAACCATCAAGCGGATTTTTATTCACTTTATTTTCAATAACGAAAGGCTAGTTGATCATTTGCGAACTTGCAACGACTTTTGTAGCTGTTGGTATTCGCTTTTAGGCGTACATCTTTGCTGCTTCTGCGATTAAGAGTATCTAATGGCCGCTGTTTTTGTGAGAGATTGGCAGTAAAACGGGGCGTTCCGAGCAGCAAGGCAGCCGATGATTGAGATATATGAATGTTCGTTTGTTTCGTTTTTGAAAATGCGCAAAAAAACCGGCCTGGAGAGGCCGGTTACAGGGCTAGTTAAAGCGAGATAGAACTACTTAACGCTGGTTTCTTCTTGCTGCGGCGCGGCCACAGGCGCTGCATTGTGATTAATCAAGGTCGATTTATCATTGGCAAACGCGTCATAGGCGAAGTCATCAACCGTTAACATCTCGAGTACTTCCGCCTCGAAAGTGCGCATAAACTGCGCGTCGTCTTCTTGGATAATGCCTTTGTCCAGTGCGGCCTCAATGCGTGCTTCAGGGTGTAGTGCCGTTTGTGGCAGCTCACCTTTGGCATAGGCTTTGTTCACCGTGCGATAGAGCGTTTCGGCGCGGTCATAATCCACCAGCAGCGCGTTATAGCGCGCCAGCGGGTTAGACTCTGCGCCATCATCTTTATCCCAGGTATTGGAAAGTAGCTTGCTGCGCAGGGCACTATGTGTGGATACGCGCTGTGCGATATCGCGAGCCAAGTCGTCATGCGGTTTATTCCAGCGGCGGCCGGTTGGCATTACAACGACTTTCAATACTTTGCCTAGCGCGCGGTTCGGTAGGTTATCGAAAATTTCAACGAACGCCTGTTCGGTACGGTTTAGCAGGAACCTCAGGCTGTAGTGCAGCAGCGCTTCTTCACCCTCTACTTGGTCACCGGTGTGCCACTGTTTCAGTACCATGGAAGCTAGATACAGATTAGACAAAACATCACCCAAGCGTGCTGAGAGCATTTCGCGCTTCTTGAGTTCAGAGCCAAGGCTGGCCATGGCGGCGTCGGCACATAGGCCAAAGCCTGCTGAAATGCGTGCAATATCCTGAGCGTAGATAGCCGCAGGGCCACTAAAAGGTACATTTGCTTTGCCCAGGCCAAACCCAAGCGTAAAGGCACGAGCAGCATTGCCGAAAATCAACCCTGCGTGGCCAAAGAAGGCTTTGTCGAAAGCTTTAACGTCGTTGGCATCTTTAGCGGCTAGCTCGTCCAGTACATAGGGATGGCAGCGAATCGCACCTTGACCAAAGATCATCAGGTTGCGAGTCATAATGTTGGCGCCTTCCACGGTGATGGCCACCGGATTAGCACTGTAGCCAATGCCCAGGTAGTTGCGTGGACCAAGGGTAACGGCTTTACCACCGTGAACATCCATTGCGTCGCTAAGCAGCACACGCTGGAACTCGGTTAGTTGGCTCTTCAAGATGGCTGAAGGAACGGCGGGTTTTTCGCCATGGTCGATCAGGTTAGCGGTTTGGTAAACCGTAGCAGCAGAGATGTAAGCCAGCGAGGCCATGCGTGCTAACGGCTCCTGTACGCCTTCCATTTCAGCGACGGGTACGTTGAACTGACGACGTACGCGGGTAAAACCACCGCTCCAGCCTAGCGCGTAGCGGGCGGTACCGGTCGCACCAGAAGGCAAGGTAATGCAACGTCCAATCGAGAGGCACTCGACCAGCATGCGCCAGCCTTGGCCGATCATGTCTGGGCCACCAATAATGGTATCCAGCGGCACAAATACGTCGTTACCTTTAATCGGACCGTTCATAAACGGGCTGCCGATAGGATGGTGACGGCGACCGATATCCATGCCCTGAGTGTCCCGGGGAACGAGTGCAAGGGTGATACCGCGGTCTTCTTCGTCACCGAGCAATCTTTCTGGATCGAAAAGACGGAAGGCTAGGCCTACCACGGTGGCAATGGGAGCCAGGGTAATCCAGCGTTTTTCGAAGTTAAGGCGTAAACCAAGCACTTCTTCGCCATTGATAACTTGCTTACAGACAACGCCTGTATCCGGTAACGACGTGGCATCAGAGCCAGCACGCGGGCCGGTTAGGCCGAAGCAGGGGATTTCGCGACCATCAGCAAGACGGGGCAAGTAGTGGTCTTTCTGTTGTTGAGTGCCGTATTTAAGCAGCAGTTCGCCTGGGCCGAGTGAGTTTGGTACGCCAACGGTGACCATCAGCGTCTCATTGGCGGAGAGCTTCTGCAGTACCATGGACTGGGCTTTAGCTGAGAATCCGAGGCCGCCGTACTCCTTCGGAATAATCATGCCGAAGAAGCCTTCTTTCTTTAGATAATCCCAAAGCTGTTGGGGTAGGTCAGCGCGTTCTTGGGCGATATCCCAGGCGTTACACATGCCTGCTGCTTTTGCACACTGATTATCCAAAAATGCTTGTTCTGCCTCGCTCAGCCCGTCGTCTTTATAGTTAAGTAATGACTCCCATTGAGGTTTGCCAGAGAAGAGCTCGCCATCCCAGGAGACGCTGCCCGCTTCTAATGCCGTGCGCTCGGTATCGGACACTTTCGGCGCTACCTTTTTGAAGGTGGCGAAAATGCGCGGCGTCAGCCACTTGCTGCGTAATACGGGTAGACCAGCAATGGCAACGGCGGCAGCCGCAATCAATAGCAGCGTGCCAATAACGCTTGCGCCAAGCACTAAGCCTACTAAGCCCAGTACGCCAAGCAGGGCGAGTGCTGGCGTAGCACCTGCTTCGCGGCGCATCACCACTAGCAAGCCTGCAACGGCAAGCACAATGAGTAGTAAGGTGAGCATGGATGTTTCTCCGTGGGTGGTTAATTGTGGACGTATTTAAACGTATGTTTGAATATTGTCAGAGTCACCTATATCAGTGCAAGCATTTCACTCTTATACATTCGCTATAGTCTCTTTACTGTAGCGTAAATAGGCCATAAAAAAACGCCATGGCGAATAGCCATGGCGTTTAGCGTGTTGCATACAGTGTCAGTGCGTTACGAAGCCTGTTTAGCGGGTGTGTCGTGAGCGACGTAATAATCCACCTTGGCAGGTGACAAAGGTTCACGTCCACGGATGCGATCAGCAATTTTCTCCGCCAGCATAATAGTCGGCGCGTTTAGGTTGCCGGTAGGGATCACCGGGAACAGCGAGGCGTCGACGACTCGTAGGCCTTCGAGCCCATGTACGCGGCCTTGGCTATCGGTCACTGCCATCTCACCTTCGCCCATGCGGCAACTGCCACACGGGTGGTAAGCCGTTTCAGCGTGTTGCTTGACGAAGTTATCGAGTTCTTCATCACTTTGTACGCTAGGGCCAGGGGAAATTTCACGGCCACGGTACTTATCAAACGCTGGTTGCGCGATGATGTCGCGGGTTAAGCGAATCGCATCGCGGAACTCTTGCCAATCTTTCTCTTTGGCCATGTAGTTAAACAAGATGCTAGGTGCCGCGTGTGGGTCTTTCGAGGTTAAGCGAATTCGTCCGCGGCTTTCCGAACGCATCGAGCCAACGTGGGCCTGGAAGCCATGTGCTTGGACGGCGCTTTTACCGTTATAACTGATCGCGATGGGCAGGAAGTGGTACTGCAGGTTTGGCCACTCTTCCGCATCATTGCTACGAATAAAACCGCAGGATTCAAACTGGTTGCTGGCGCCGACGCCAGTGCCTTTAAATAACCACTCGGCACCAATTTTCGGCTGGTTGTACCATTTCAGCGCCGGATACAGCGAAATAGGCTCTTTGCATTCGTACTGAATGTACATCTCAAGGTGGTCCTGGAGATTCTCGCCTACGCCGGGTAGCTCATGGACGACTGAAATGCCTAACTCCCGAAGCCATTCGGGGTTGCCTACGCCAGAGCGCTGAAGAATCTGTGGTGAGGCAATGGCTCCGCCACACAACAGTACTTCCCGGCGAGCGCGGGCCTCGTGTGGCTGACCTTTCTGCTCGTAACGCACGCCAACGGCACGTTTGCCGTCAAATTCAATCACATCGGTGACTGCGTAGGTTTCAATGGTCAGGTTGCTGCGCTGCTTGGCAGTGTCCAGGTAGCCGCGTGCAGTCGACGCACGGCGCCCCTTGGGTGTGACGAAGCGGTCCATGGGGCCAAAGCCCTCTTGCTGGTAGCCGTTAACATCCTCGGTTTCAGGGTAGCCCGCTTGCTTCCCCGCTTCGATAAATGTGCGGTAAAGCGGGTTATTGCCAGCTTTCGGCGTGGTCACGCTAACCGGGCCGTCGCCGCCGTGGTAATCATTAGGGCCAATATCGCGGGTTTCGCATTTTTTGAAATAGGGCAGGCAACTGAGGTAATCCCACTCTTCCAAGCCGGGTTGCTTGGCCCAGTTATCGTAATCCAGAGCGTTGCCGCGGATATAGCACATGCCGTTGATCAGTGAAGAGCCGCCCAGGCCTTTGCCCCGGCCGCACTCCATACGGCGGCCATCCATATAGGGTTCGGGGTCAGTTTCAAATGCCCAGTTATAGCGTTTGCCTTGTAGCGGGTAGGCCAGCGCGGCGGGCATTTGGGTGCGAAAATCGAAACGATAATCAGGGCCGCCTGCTTCAAGCAGCAAAACGCTGACGTCACTGTCTTCGGTGAGGCGGGTAGCCAGTACATTGCCGGCCGAGCCTGCACCGATAATGATGTAATCAAATTCGCGTGGTTGAGACATGCTTTTACCTTGGAAGAGCCGAATGATGGGGAATTAGCCGGTAGGTATAAAAGGGATGTTTCTCTTCGATATACCTACCGGGAACATCCATTACTTCGCCTAAAACACCGACTCAAATGGCCCCATCTCGATCTGTATCGACTTGGTCTGGGTGTAGTGATTGAGCGTCTCGACACCGTTCTCGCGGCCGATGCCTGACTCTTTGTAGCCACCTACCGGCATTTCAGAAGGTGACTCGCCCCAGGTGTTGATCCAGCAAATGCCAGCTTCCAGCTGATGAATAACCCGGTGAGCACGGCTTAAGCTTTCACTGAACACACCCGCCGCCAGGCCGTACTTGGTGTCATTGGCGCGACGAATAACATCGTCTTCGTCTTCAAAGGCGAGTACGGACATCACTGGGCCAAAAATCTCTTCTCTTACGATGCGCATATCGTCAGTGCAATCGGTGAAGATGGTGGGGGCTGCCCAGGCACCTTTCGCCCAATCGCCGCTATTCCACGCATCGCCACCTGCCAATACTCGCGCGCCTTGCTCTTTACCCAAGGCAATATAGGAAAGCACTTTTTGCTGATGTTCAAAACTTACTAGCGGGCCGAAGTTAACGCTTGGGTCCATCGGGTTACCCGCTTTGATACGCTGAACGCGCTCAACCAGCTTCGCCTCAAAGGCATCTTTGACGCTGCGCTCCACGAACACGCGAGTGCCGTTGGTGCAAATCTGGCCGCTGGAGTAGAAGTTGGCCATCATAGCGGCATCGGCGGCACGATCTAAATCAGCATCGGCAAACACGATCAGCGGAGATTTACCGCCTAGTTCCATGGTGACATCTTTCAGCGTAGAGCCACCCGCAGCGGCCATTACTTTTTTGCCCGTGCCGACTTCGCCAGTAAACGATACCTTGGCGATACCTGGGTGCTCAGTCAGCATCGCGCCAACGCGGCCATCGCCTTGAACGACATTGAATACACCGTTAGGTAGGCCTGCTTCAGTGAAGATTTCAGCCAGCTTGATAGCGGTTAGCGGTGTTACTTCACTAGGTTTGAAGACAATAGCGTTACCCGCTGCCAACGCAGGTGCGGCTTTCCAGCAGGCGATTTGAATGGGGTAGTTCCAGGCGCCAATGGCACCAATGACACCGAGTGGCTCGCGACGGGTATACACAAAGGAGCTGTCGCGCAGCGGAATCTGGCTGCCTTCGATAGCGGGGGCAAGGCCTGCGTAATACTCCAAGGCATCGGCACCCGTCACAATATCGACACTGGCGGTTTCGCTAATAGGCTTGCCGGTATTGTGAGTTTCCAGCTCGGCAAGCTCATCGTTGCGTTCTCTTAACAGTGCAACAGCGCGCAGCAGAACGCGTGAGCGTTCCATGCCCGTCATCGAAGCCCATTGACGCTGTCCGCGTTGGGCGGCTTCGACAGCGCTATCAACATCAGCTTGGCTTGCCTGGCCAATCGTAGCAAGCAGGCTGCCATCGTAGGGGTTTGAAACGGTAAATGTCTCGCCTGAAGTGGCGTCTACCGGGCGACCATCAATATAAAGTGGCTGAATGTCTTGAGCGGCCATGTTGGTCTCCTTACTGTGTCTCTGCAGTGGATGCACGGTTCTGACACCCATGATGAATAAGCAGTTGGTCGAGATAGGTGTGCGCAAGATGTCGCGCTTCAGCGGCGTCGAGCCCTTCTGGTGTCAGTGCGCCACGCAGCCATAGACCATCAATCATCGCGGCCAAACCGCGGGCGGCATTGCGGGCGTCTGCGCGGGGCATGACGCGCTGGAATTGATGACATAAATTGGCGTAAAGGCGGCGATCGTTGACATTTTGCAGCCGCTGAAGCACGGGCTTGTGCATGCTGCTAGCCCAAAAGGCGAGCCATGTTTTAGCGGCGGGGCCGGTAACCTGGGTGCGATCAAAGTTACCTTCGATGATGGCGCCAATGTGCGCCCGGGGGGAGTCGTCTTCTAACGCACGGCGGCGTGCTGCAACGGCCTCACTAAGATCGGTCAAGATCTGCCGCATTGTTGCTTCCAGCAGGCCATCCTTGCCGCCAAAGTAGTGACTAATAATGCCCGCCGAAACGCCAGCATGACGGGCGATTCGCATGACGGTTGCTTCTGCTAAACCAACTTCATCAATGGCCGCCATGGTAGCCTTAATTAACTGCTGGCGGCGTATCGGTTCCATTCCCACCTTAGGCACAGCTATCTCCTACTGACGTTGAATGCCCATTGGCTCCTGTCCTTGAAAACTAGGAGTAGGCATGATTACCTGATCATGATGGCATTTTTTTATTGAACGTTCAATCAATAAAAGTCTGCGCTGTTTTCTCACTTTTACAGCTGCTCTTTACGAATGTTGCATACAGGGCGTACTCATACAAAACCGATAATGGAGAAGATCAATATGAACCGGACATATATACGAAGCCTAAGTACATTGCTGCTGACTGCCTGCTTACCGGCAGCTGCCTATTCCAATGAGTGCAGTAGTGTTCGCTTTGCTGAAGTGGGCTGGACTGACATCACGGCAACGACAGCACTGGCCAGTGAGGTATTGGAAGCGCTTGGTTACGAAACGCGCGTCGATACTGTCTCGGTACCGATTGCTTATGCGGGCATGAGTAATAATGATTTTGACGTTTTCTTAGGCAACTGGATGCCGTCGATGGCCTCCATCAGCGATCCTTATGTGGAGCGCGGCGAAGTTGAGCGCTTAGTGGTCAACCTTGAGGGAGCCAAGTACACCCTGGCAGTGCCCCAGTATGTCTATGATGCGGGCGTGACCTCTGTTAATGATTTGGCAGAGCATGCTGATCAGTTTGAGCAGCGTTTACACGGCATTGAAGCTGGTAATGATGGTAACGAGCTGATTGAGCAAATGATTGATGATAACGCCTATGGGCTAGGTGATTGGCAAGTCGTCGATTCGAGCGAGGCGGGGATGCTGGCTGAACTGCGCGCGAGGGTGCCCAATGAGAAATGGATGGTGTTTTTAGGCTGGGAACCGCATCCAATGAATACTAATTTTGATATGGCGTATTTATCTGATGCTGGCGACTATTTTGGTCCCAACCTGGGGGGCGCAACCGTGCATACCAATACTCGGGCAGGGTTTGTGGAAGCATGTCCTAATATCGGTGAATTGCTAAAGAATATGACGTTCACCCTGGAAATGGAAAACCAATTGATGAGCGCCATTATGGACGATGGGGTAGACCCTCGAGAGGCAGCGCGTAGTTACCTCAATGAAAACGATGATGTGCTAGCAGCATGGCTAGAAGGGGTGACTACTCGAGCAGGTGAAGAAGCACTGCCAGCAGTCCAAGCAGCCTTATAAGCACACTAGATAAGTAATAGGGCAATTGAATGATGGGCAAGTCGTTTTTGGCTTGCCTTTCATAGTTAAGATAGGCATAATCTGCACCCGTTGATGAGGGAAAGGCTACGTAGCTCAGCTGGTTAGAGCACATCACTCATAATGATGGGGTCCCCTGTTCAAATCAGGGCGTAGCCACCACATCAGCATTAGTACACTTACCTAAAGACATCAAAGTGTACCGTTATGGTGGCCCCTTAGGTCCTCCCGCAACGCTAAACTGCAAACCCCGCCAGGCCCGGAAGGGAGCAACGGTAGTGGTGGCTGCGTGTGCCGGGATGTGGCTTTTGGGGCCGCCTCCATTTCTAGTGTTTCTCCTCCAAAATGGCATAAATTGTTCTAGCTTTGACATTTATAGCTTTCCCTAGTGGCATAGCCTACTTGAGTTAAGTGCGTCTTTGTCCTTCTGCATTTTCAGACTTCCAGTCTTCAGCATATGTGCAAAGTAATCGATGCTGTTTGTGGTGCCACTAGGTTTGGCAACACTGCCTGGGAAGGGGATCTCACCAAAGCACTGTCAGCGCAAGACATTATCGATCAGAGTGGGGCTAGACTTGCGCCCTAGAGCAGCCTGTGAGTTCAAAGCCACTAAAAACTCTCGCCATCCACTGCTGATGTCACCGGATCTGCGCGTTAATTTGAGCAACACTTCACGCTCTCGTCTCGGTTCTCAATCAATAGAGGGTGGTGATGCCACCAAGTTGGCGACGAGTGAAGGCTGGCGTTACCTAGTAATGCTCATGATCTTTAACTCTCCTCTAGTGCCCAAAGGCGTCACGTATTTGAGTGCATCGAGTTCGACTGCAGCAAGCAGTGCCGTGTCTTGCAGTCTTGGGATCTTGAGTGACCGTTTAAACCTGTAGATATCACTCATGGCACTGACTGACGTTTCTTTGTATATAAAAAAATGACTACGTATTCATATCTAATACTAAAGTATATTTTATTTATAATCAGATAGATGAGTAAAGATTGTGAGTTGTAACTTGTGGTCAAAATTGCATACGTATGCAATTTGTTCTAAAACTAATTCTGGGCTTTAGCTTCAGCACAAAAACTCAGTTGTGAAGCCCGTATTAATTAAGTAGAGGCTACAACGACAAAATACTCAGCTTTATTGCTGGATCATGATTAGGAGTGCTTCATGAAACCTTTTTTGCCACTCGCATCTTTAGCCGCCGCCATCGCTTTGGCCAACTCTCCCCATGCTTTTGCAGAAACTGAGCGTGTTATCAATGTGAGCTTACCGCTCGGTCCTGATTCACAGCAGGGAATTGGGGTTCTTAAGTTTGGAGAAGAGCTTGAGCGCCTCTCAGATGGCAGGCTAACCATTGAACCCCACTACGACAATGCATTGGGTGCCGAACGTGAAGTCGTTGAAGGCATGGGCTTTGGGATCATCGATGCTGGCATTTCCTCTACTGGTCCGATGGGGGGCTTCGTCGATGAATTCATGCTCTTTGACTTACCCTACGTTTTCGAAAACCACGAGCATGCCTATGCCTTTCTAGACAGCGAACATGGCGAGGAACTCGCCCGGTTGGCCGAGGAAGACATGAACGTGAAGTTCCTGGCGTGGATGGAAAACGGTTTCCGTCACAATACTAATTCGGTGCGTCCGATCGAGAAACCGAGCGATCTTGAAGGTATTAACCACCGCACACAGGAAAGCCGCGTCCAGGTAGATACTTGGGAAGCGCTTGGCGCGAACGCGACGCCGATGGCCTGGACCGAGGTTTACACAGCCCTTCAGCAGGGTGTTATGGACAGTCAGGAAAACCCCCTGGCTACCATCTATGACGTTAATTTCTATGAAGTTCAGGACTACCTGAACATGACACAACACGTCTATTCGCCAGCGCCACTGATGATGGGACTGGATCTGTTCAATTCCTTTAGCGAAGAAGATCAGGCGATCATCATGGAAGCGGCCCAGATTGCTCTGCCGGTACAGCGTGAGGCCAGCCAGGAGCTAGAGCAACGTTACCTCGGGCAGCTTGAAGAGTTGGGTATGACCGTGACCCATCCTGACCTTGCCCCGTTCCGCGAAGCGGTCAAACCTGTCCTTGAAGAGTGGTCTCCCACTGTCGGTGAGGATCTGGTCGACGCTGCCGTCAATTACGATTACTGAGCCCAAAACGTCCGTAGGCAGAATAGCACCTGCGGGCGCTTTTCCGATGCGTGAGGCAGCCATGAAGTCTTATTTACTACTGGCCCACAAAGCCATAGATGAGTTTAATCGCCTGATCGGCTGGATATTGGCCGGGTTGTTGTTAGTGATGACGGTGCTTATCTTTTGGCAGGTTTTTGCCCGTTTTGTCGTGGGCAGTCCTCTGTTCTTCTCAGATGAAATAGCCCGTTTTTCCATGCTCTGGTTGACTTTCCTCGGAGCTGGGTATGCCTATCGTAAGGGCACACTAATCTCCGTGGATATCTTATTGGAACACGCCGGAAAAAAACTGGCGCGCCTACTGCGAATTGCGATCATCCTGTGTTCCGCTCTCTTCGCCTTTATCTTGATTAAACACGGTTACGATCTTACAGATCGGGTTGCCAGCCAGACTGCTCCCAGTACTCGAGTTTCTATGATGTGGCCTTATATGGCCATTCCCGCAGGGGGCGTGGTTATCATGATCAATAGCCTAGGGCTGTTGCTTGATGAGGCACTCAATGTTCACTATCAGCCTAAACAGGGGGTGAACTGATCATGGCAATGCTATTGTTCCTCCTGCTGATTTCGCTGTTCATCATCGGCGTACCCATTGCTCTCTCTCTCGGATTAGCCTCTGCCATAACTATTTGGCATGGGGATTTATCACCCATGCTGATAGTGCCTCAACAGCTCATCGCTTCGGTGAACTCCTTCCCATTGATGGCGATACCTTTCTTCATCCTCGCGGGTTCCTTGATGCAGAGCGGTGGTATCTCCCGACGCCTAGTCGACTTCTCCAACACTCTTGTCGGCAGCATGACAGGCGGCTTGGCCATGGTGGCCATCGTCACTTCACTGTTCTTCGCAGCCATCTCAGGATCTGGCGCAGCCACAACCGCTGCTATCGGTTCCATCCTGATACCGGCCATGCTGGCGAAGGGCTACCCAGGAGGATATACCGCCGCCAACCAAGCTGCCTCTGGAGCCCTTGGTGTCATTATTCCACCCAGCATCCCGCTGATTCTCTACGGAATTGCAGCAAATGTTTCCGTAGGGGACATGTTTATAGCAGGCATTCTGCCCGGCATCCTAGTGACGCTAACTTTGCTGGTCTTTGCTTACTTCTTCGCCAAGGCAAATGGTTTGGCTGGCAGTATTGAAAAGAGTTCTTGGGTGGATGTCCTGAGGGCGGGGCGTAAGGCAATCCTGGCAATTCTCATGCCGCTTATCATCTTGGGCGGTATCTATAGTGGCATATTCACACCGACTGAAGCCGCAGTCATCGCAGTGGCTTACTCTTTTCTGATTGGGTTTGTCATCTATAAAGAAATCAAACTGAACTGCTTAGTTGATATCCTCAAACAATCTGCTGTTACCAGCGCTATTGTGCTAAGCATCATCGGCGCTGCAGGGCTTTATGGCCGTATGCTTCAACGGCTAAGGGTGCCTGAAATGGTATCCCAATTCGCAATATCAGCCATCGATAGTCCACTACTATTCATTATTCTGGCCAATCTTCTGCTGTTGTTCGCAGGAATGTTTATTGAGGCAGCAGCGGCGATTTTGATCTTCGTGCCGATTCTGTTGCCCATTGCGATTAGCTTCGGATTCGATCCTGTCCACTTCGGGATCATAATGGTTGTCAATCTGGCCATGGGAATGTTCACACCGCCGGTCGGCCTCAACCTCTTCGTAGCATCACAAATAGCTAATATCAGTGTTGTTCGACTCACTTGGTCCGTACTGCCCTTCGTAGGAATCGTACTCATCAATCTTCTAATTATCAGCCTACTGCCTTTTCTGTCTACTTGGCTGCCTTCGCTGTAAACCCCTCCAAGGAGAGAAACTTTATGACCGTTGTAGCAAGTTTAACGCCACGCCATGGCCTTAGAGTAATGATTACAGCTGGTGCCAATGGTATCGGTTTAGCAATCGCTAAGGCCTTCCTGGAGGCGGGGGCACAGGTGCACGTCTGTGATATAGACACCCATGCCTTGGCTTCGTTGCCGGAGGGCATTTCACACACTGTGGCTGATGTCAGCAAAGAAGAAGACGTTAACCGTCTGTTCGAAGATGTCGCGTCTCTGGGGGGGCTTGACGTCGTCGTTAATAATGCAGGCATCGCCGGGCCAACTGCGGGGATCGATGAAATCGGTAATGACGACTGGACCCGTACTATCGACATTAATCTCAATGGTCAGTACCGAGTTGCGCACCGCGCGGCACCGTTACTGAAGGAAAGCCAGGGGCTGCTAATCAATCTGGCTTCGGTCGCAGGGCGCCTTGGGTTTGCCTATCGAACGCCCTATGCCGCCAGCAAATGGGCTGTCGTCGGATTGACTAAGAGCTTGGCAATCGAACTTGGCCCAGAAGGTGTAAGAGTCAACGCGATTCTACCAGGTATCGTGCGTGGACCCCGTATCGAAAAAGTCATTGACGAGCGTGCGGCCAAGCGTGGGCTTAGTTATGCCGAAATGGAGCAGGAAAATCTTTCTAAGATATCCATGCGACGCATGGTCGAACCCTCCGACATTGCGGCTATGGCTCTTTTCCTGTCGGCACCTGGCGGTACCAATATTTCAGGCCAGGCGTTGAGTGTCTGCGCCAACGTTGAGTCTTTGTGACTGATATAGGAACTGCCTCATGACAGCACATATAGGAATTATCGGCGCAGGCTTAATTGGCCGGGCCTGGGCCATTGTCTTTGCACGAAGCGGAATGTCTGTATGTATCTATGATATTGATGCTAGCGCTCTCGGCCGAGTCCGAGACGACATTCGTCAATCTCTTCAAGATTTGCGTCAGGCTGGCCTAATTGCAGATATTGAGGCTCCGCTATCTCTCATCCGGACAGAAAACGATCTGGCTCATGCTATGAGTGGGGTTGAGTACGTTCAGGAATGTGGTCCAGAAGGCATTGATGCCAAGCGACGCATCTATTCAGAGCTTGAGTCAGTGGTAGCCATAGATACCGTGTTAGCTAGTTCTACCTCCGGTATCGCCGCATCTCGGTTTACCAACCAGTTGAAACACCCTGAGCGTTGCTTAGTAGCACATCCTGTTAATCCGCCTTACTTGATTCCGCTAGTAGAAGTCGCCCCATCTCCTGATACGTCAGAAGCTGCAGTAAGCCGCACTATGCAACTAATGAAGCAGGCTCAGCAAACCCCGATTCTGGTTCGGAAGGAAGTTCAAGGCTTTATTCTCAATCGTTTGCAAGGCGCCTTGTTAAACGAAGCGCTACGGCTGTTTCGAGATGGTTATGTTTCCGCTGAGGATCTGGATAAGACCGTCAAACACGGTCTTGGCCTGCGGTGGTCGTTTATGGGGCCGTTCGAGACTATTGACCTCAATGCGCCTAATGGCGTCGTCGATTACGGCCAGCGTTATGGGCCACTTTACCGCGAGGTCGACTGTCAGCGCAGTGATGATAACCCTTGGGATGCCGTAACACTGGCTGCCTTGGACCTGGAACGTCGGACACAGCTATCTCCCGAAGATCTAGCAGAGCGACAGGCTTGGCGGGACCGACGTCTAATGGCGTTGATGGTTCATCAACGTCATATCGAAACCCAATAACTGTGATCTAGCAAAGTGAGATTTCTAATGGCTAATAAGCGTAAAGTAATCATTACCTGTGCAGTAACTGGTGCCATCCATACGCCTTCCATGTCGCCACACCTACCGATAACACCTGAAGAGATTGCCGAAGCCGGCATCGCTGCTGCTGAGGCAGGTGCTTCCATACTTCACCTCCATGCCCGCGATCCTGATAATGGCAAGCCCACACAAGATCCAACTATCTTCGAGCGTTTTCTGCCGCGTATCAAGAAAGCTACCAACGCGGTCATCAACCTTACCACTGGCGGCAGCCCGCATATGACTGTTGAAGAGCGCATGCGGCCAGCTATGGAGTTCAAACCCGAACTTGCTTCCATGAACATGGGGTCAATCAACTTTGGGCTATTCCCCATGCTCAACCGATATGAAAACCTTAAGTACGATTGGGAGCGTGCTCACCTTGAGAATAGTCGCGACCTAGTGTTCAAAAATACTTTTGCTGATATCGAAAAGGCTATGACCCTTGGTGCAAAGAATGGCACCCGGTTTGAATGCGAGTGTTACGATATTGGCCATCTCTACAATCTACGCAACCTGATGGATCGCGGTATCGTTAGCGGAAAAGTCTTTGTGCAAAGTGTATTTGGCATCCTGGGCGGTATCGGTCCTCATCCAGAGGATGTTATGCATATGCGCCGAACAGCCAACCGCTTATTCGGCGATGGTTACGAATGGTCAGTTCTGGGAGCCGGAGGCAATCAGATGCGGATTGCTGCTCAGGCGGCTGCCATTGGAGGTCATATTCGCGTCGGCCTTGAAGACTCGTTATGGCTTTCTCCAGGCAAGTTAGCTGAAAGCAATGCAGCACAAGTAGCCAAAGCACGCGAGATTCTCGAAGGCCTTTCCTTTGAAATAGCAACGCCTGACGAAGCGCGTGAGATACTTCAACTTAAAGGTGGCGATCAAGTCGGCTTCTAGGGAGATTGTTTGATGCCAGTATATCGACTCGACGATTACGTTCCCGATATAGCGCCAGGTGCCATGGTGATGGAAGAAGCTACATTGATTGGTCGTATTCATCTTGCACACGAAGTCTCTGTCTGGCCTGGAGCAGTACTGCGCGGCGATAACGAACCTATCACCGTAGGTGAGGGCAGCAATTTGCAGGATGGCTGTGTAGTACATACTGACCCAGGCTATCCGGTTAGGATTGGTCGCCAAGTGACTGTTGGGCATTTAGCCATGTTGCATGGTTGTAAAATTGGTGACGGCGTACTAGTCGGCATGAACGCCACGCTACTTAACGGTGCGGAGATTGGTGAGCATTGTATCATCGGTGCAGGGGCTCTAGTTACCGCCGGCAAGCGGTTTCCACCACGCTCGTTAATCGTGGGTGTGCCCGCTAAAGTGGTCAGAGAGCTAACTGATGAAGAAGTGCAGGGCGTGCTAGATAACAGCAAAAGTTACGCGAAAAAGATTGACCAATATAGGTCACTTAAAAAGCTGTGAGAGTGAGGACGGTAATTCACCGCCTTTGGTTCTGGTGAATAGGGTTGCCCATAATTGGGCGTCCCTTTGAGAGCATGGTTTATGAAAAGAAAATCCGTAACCTCCCGAGATGTGGCAAAGTTAGCCGGGGTGTCGCAGTCTGCGGTAAGTCGCAGCTTTTCGCCTGACGCTAAGGTGGCGGAAAAAACGCGTAAAAAGGTCATGGCGGCAGCCCGGGAACTTGGGTATCGCCCCAACTCCATTGCACGCTCGCTGATCACCAGGTCAAGCCGTACTATTGCTGTCGTAACTTATAGCCTCGAAAACCCTTTCTACAGTTTTATGTTAGAAAAGGCATCACGCTATTTCCAACAACAGGGTTACCATCTTCAGCTGTTTTTCGCTCCATCTGATAGCGGTTTTGAAACAGTAATCGACGATATCATCAGAAGCCAAGTTGAAGGTGTTTTAATGCTGGCTATTACATTGGATAGCGCACAAGCTAAAGAGGTGGCAGATTTTGGTATTCCATGCGTTGTTATCAATCGCACCGTCAACTTTGATGGCATTAGTCAGGTCGGCAGTGACAATCATAGTGGAGGTTATTGGGCAGGCCACTACCTTGCTTCACTGAGCCATCGCCGTATTGCCTATATGGCAGGGCTACCAAACTCTTCTACTGACCTTCAACGTAAAGCTGGCTTTCTAGAAGGGCTCGCCAAGGATGGACTAACTTGCCACGCAGTAGAAATTGGTAATTATCGTTATGCAGATGCCTGTCATGCGACTAGACGCCTCTTTGCTAGCTCTCCATCACCCGATGCGCTTTTTTGTGCCAATGATCTGATGGCAATTGCGGCTATTGACACGCTGCGGCATGAATTCGGCCTTTCCGTTCCCGGGGATGTTTCGGTTATTGGTTTTGACGACGTGCCGATGGCTGCTTGGCCAAGCCATTCTCTGACGACTCTGAAACAACCAGTGGAATTAATGGCGTCAAAGGCTACGGAGCTACTGATGGCGCAGATCAACCAAGTTAATACTGCACCAGAAAACATCATGCTACCTGTGACGCCGATGTTGCGTAGCAGTACTCGGCGCTCTACTCATGATTCCAAGAAGAGCTTAAAGGAGCTGCGTGATGCACATCATCATAGCGCCAGATAGCTATAAGGATGCACTATCGGCTAGAAAAGCAGTGGGTGCGATCGCAGACGGTATTCGTAAGGCAATACCATCTGCGCAATGGGATGAATGCCCAATGGGCGATGGTGGAGAGGGGACTTTAGATGCCTTAATTGTTGCTACAGAAGCGGAGCGACGTTGTGAGACGGTGAATGACTCTCTGGGGCGGCCTCGACTGGCAGAATGGGGTTGGCACTCCGTTAGCCGTACGGCATATATAGAATTGGCTGAAGCCTGTGGATTACAGCACCTGACGCCTATGGAGCGAACCGCAATGTATAGTTCTACCTACGGTGTGGGAGAGCTGATATTGACTGCTCTTGATGCGGGGGCTGAGAGAATCATACTCATGCTAGGTGGAAGCGCGACTAATGACGCAGGCGCAGGTATGTTACGGGCTTTGGGTGCAAGATTGCTTGATAACAAAGGCCGGCCTTTACCTCCGGGGGGTGCCGCTCTCAGCAATCTAGCTCAAATCGATCTTGATGGGCTTGATTCTCGTTTGTCTAAGGTGATTGTTGAAACGGCCGTAGATGTAGATAACCCGTTGATCGGCGATTGTGGCGCTAGTGTTGTATTCGGCCCTCAAAAAGGTGCAAGCGCAGAAGAGGTCGCCATACTGGACGCTGCACTCGCACATTTCGCTGACAAGGTGGCAGAGACTCTGGGAGAAGACTTCCGTGAACTACCCGGCTCAGGAGCAGCCGGAGGAATAGGCTTCGCGGCACGCACTTTTCTCGGAGCAAAGCTGCGTCCAGGTATTGAGCTAGTTATGACCCAGGTGGGGTTTCGACAACGACTTGAGCGTGCCGATTTGGTCATTACTGGCGAGGGAAGGCTAGACGGCCAGAGCATGGCAGGTAAAACCCCTATTGGTATTGCTCGTTGCGCACGGGAAATGGGGGTGCCAGTGGTTGTTTTGGCGGGTAGCCTCGGCGAAGGATGGCAGTCAGCTTATAACGAAGGCGTCACTGCTGTATTCGCTTTGGTAGATGGGCCTATGGAACTAGATGAGGCACTTATACGCTGTGCTGAACTGTTGTCAGATCAAAGCGAAAGTGTATTACGTTTGTTGCACTTAGTATCTCCACGTATTTGAGTTCTTGCTACCTAGCAGGACGTGCAGGCCCTACTCCAGTTTCAAAAACTCGTTATGGCCTAATGCTATCTATCGATAAAAGCTATCTACTTAATTTTCTCTTAGTTAATTTGTCGGGCATCGCTGCTAGGCTGTTATTTATATAAGTTACTTTCTGAAGCCATGAGCACGTTGGCAGAGGCAGGTGATCAATGTCCTATGAAATAACGCTTAAACGTATTTATGCGCCGATAGGTGATTGTGACGGCATTCGCGTGTTGGTTGATCGGTTATATCCTGGTGGACTGTCTCCCTGTTTCCTTGCACTGAATGAATGGTACCCTGAGATAGCACCTACATTTCAACTATGTCGCCAGTACCGTCAGCAACGAATCAGCAAATCGCTCTTTCTTGAGCGCTACAGAAGTGAGCTGAAAGCGTGCCCTGATAAGCTGCTGCCTTTAATGAGGTTCGCACGAGTGGGGCGAGTGACCCTACTCACTGCCGCTCGTCAAATTGGCGATTCCCACCTTTCGGTAATAAAAGAACTGACGCTATTAGCGCTTGCAGAGGAAGACGCGAGTGATCGTGAATTTTGCTCCTCTCCCTGCCTAGCGCACACGTTACCCACTTCCCAGCGTTAGGCCGTTTGCCTTAACACGCATGCAAATGGCAATAGCTTAATAAGCCCAGATAACCGCAAATAAAATACCCCATCCCAGAGCACTGGTAGCCATAATTGTGTAAGTGGCTGAGATAGTTGCAACATCAACTTCTTGCTGCGTGCAGAGTGCTTGTAAGCCGTGGTAAATCAAGCTGCAAGAGATGCCCAGCCCGCTAAGTATAATCACGACATTAAAAAATAAGTTGGGTACCAGGAGTGCCAACGACGAGGCAAATAAAGGCAGTGGTGAAAGCCCGGCAAGTAAATAGGCGTCTTGATAGCTAATAGATAGCTCTTCTGTTCCATTGACTACAGCGTAGATTACCCAGCCGATAGCGAAAAAACTCACTATCTCTGCAAGGAAAATAATGGTGGTGATAAAACGCCACTCTCGGTCAGCAAATCCCGTCATAAATGGATCGCCGTAATGGCTGCCTGCATAATAGAGCAGTATTGGCGGCAAGAGCGACATAGGTAAAACTACCCGCCATGCTAGTAAAGGAATGGAGGGGCAGGAAGTCTGTAACTCTTTCCAGCCTTCACGATGGTTGAAGGGTAATTTGAGAAAAGTGAGTGCTCGCACTTCAGGACTCCCTTGGAAGTGTAATTTCAATGATTAGGTGTTCTAAATTAGCGAGTTAGCCATAGTTGAGTATGTGGTCAACAGAGTTGAGAAAATGACTAAAAAAATTAAGTGTGCTGTATGGCATTTCGGTTAGTTGCCGCACAATAGAGGCACTGTCCGAATCCAATCGACGCGAACAGTGCCGTGATGCTACAGATGATGCTAACGTTTAGTGCTTGGCACTCTGTAAAGCCTGTTCTTCGATGTCTCTATCAACAGATGAGACGTAGTACTCGTCATCGAAAGCACCTTCTGGCTCCTTGAGCCACACCAAGCAGATAAGCCAACTGATAAAGGCGCCTGTCGCGATGATGTAGAAGAACTGCGATGGCGTGACAAAGGTAAAGATGGTGAGGTAAACCACCGCGCCAACATTGCCGTAGGCGCCGGCCATACCGGAGATTTGTCCTGTGATGCGGCGCTTGATGGAGGGAATGATACCGAAGGTTGCCCCCTCAGCCCCTTGCACGAAAATCGAGGTGCCAATGGTCACCGCAATGGCCAGAATGAGCGGCCAACTCGCATTGAGCATGGCCATCAGCAAGAACCCAACGCTAATGCCAAACATGTAGCACAGCATCACAAAACGCCGGTTACCCATGCGATCAGAAACCATGCCGCCCATGGGGCGCGCCACCAAGTTGACGAACGCGAACGATGCAGCGATCAGGCCGGCCGTAGCGGCATTTAGGCCCCAGGTCTCCTCAAAGAACATGGGCAGCATCGATACTACCGCTAGTTCAGCGCCGAAGTTGGCAAAATAGGTGCTGTTAAGCGCCGCCACACTGTTGAACGAGTATCTATCATCTTCCGGTACACCCTTACGCAGGATCGGTAGGTTGACTCTCAGGATCTGGACAATTTGATAGATAACGATGGCAGTAATGGCTAGATAAGCGATGGTCGCACCGGTAACTGATAAATAGCCCATATACTGAATACGCCAGACCAGGATGGCGAGTACGCCAACCAGAGGGATCGTCCAGATGATCAGCTTGATCATATCGCCCCAAGAGCTCACCTCCATGGCGGCGGATTTGCGTGGCTTACGGTGCGCCTGAGCATCCGGGCCATCGGTAATCGCGAACCAGTAGTAAACACTGTAAGCGGCCATAACAATAGCACTCTGGGCGATTGCCCAACGCCAGCCATCGGCGCCGCCATACATGCTCAGGGCAATGGTCGGCAGCGACATGGCCGCGACGGCGGAGCCGAAGTTACCCCAGCCAGCGTAGAAGCCTTCGGCGAAGCCGATATCCTTTGGCTTGAACCACAGCGCTGTCATGTGGATACCGACCACGAAGCTGGCGCCAATCGAACTCAGTACTAGGCGTGCCACTAGCAGTTGCGTCATGCTATTCCCGAAAGCAAACGCCAGCGCCGGTAGCGACATCGTTACCATAAGCACCGAGAACACCCGTCGTGGGCCGAACCGATCCAGTGCCATGCCAACGATGATGCGCGCGGGAATCGTTAAGGCGACGTTGCAGATAGCGAACAGCTTGAGATCATCCGTGGTCAGCCAGTCGACGCTCTTGAGCATGCTCGATGCAAGCGGCGCCATGTTGAACCACACGTAAAAGGTAATAAAGAAGGCAATCCAGGTCAGGTGCAAGGCCCGAATCTCGGGGCTGCGAAACTTGAATACAGCGGAAACTTTCATGGTCGTATCGTCCTGTGTCCCAAATGTGGTTTATGCCAAAGCAGGGGGTAGAGGCTACTTAAGGGCTGGGTAGGATCAGTAAGGGACACTCGGCGCGTCTGGCTAGGAACGAGCTGACGCTGCCAAACGTCATGTAGTCGAGTTCATCAACAAAATAAGTCAACGACTTGGCGATGATGCCGCCGTCCGGCTGATGGCTATGGCGGGCAATCACCAGTAGATCTGGCGTGAGTTTACGAGTGGCCTGAAGCAGCATCTTGCGTGCGTCACCCTCGGCGAGAAGCTGCTCGGCTTGAAAACCTTCTCCGATAGCGAACGCCACACCCTCCTGAAGGTGCTGTTTCAGCTCATTGTGTTCCTGCTGAAACAGCACTTCGTTGCTATCGGTAGCGTCGAGCGGGTTTTCCACTACGCCGACCAGTACCAAAAGAGGCTGATTACAGCGGAACATATTGACGACTTGAGCAAGAGCCAGCTTGGCGTTTCGCGAACCGTCATAGGCGATCATGATTTTCATGGTGTCCTCCCGCACTGGGGTAGGGGGTAAAGACCCGAAGCTTGGCTCCGGGCGCAAAGAAGCAAGCTATATTTAAGCGTTGTTAATCCGGGTCACGGGTTCTTAACGTAGGCACTCTTGCGGAGGTAGAACCACCAGTTAATGACCAGGCAGATGGCGTAGAAGACCGCAAAGCCATACATGGCAAGTTCTGGTGTGCCAGCTTGGATTTGCTCGCCCATTACCCGCGGGGCGATGAAGGCGCCATAGGCCGCGACGGCAGAGGTCCAGCCAAGAACCGGGCCTTTCTGCTGTTGGTCGAAAATCACCCCGATGCTGCGGAAGGTAGAGCCGTTGCCGATACCACTGGCGGCGAATAACACGATGAATAGCAGCAGGAATAGCCAAAAGAATTGATTAGGATCAGTGGCGTTATAGGCCTGCATCATCACGTAGCCAGTGGCGACAGAGACGACCACCATGATCGCTGAAATTATTTGGGTAACGATGGAGCCGCCTACTTTGTCGGAGATCCATCCGCCCAATGGGCGGATCAGCGCACCCACGAAGGGGCCTATCCAAGCCCAGGTTAAAGCGCTGGGCGCCTCAGGGTTGGCCACGCGAATCAGCGTGCCATCGGCAGTGGCCTGCATCATGTTGCCGAAGATGACGTTGATTGAGAGTGGCAGGGCCGCAGAGAAGCCGATAAAGGAGCCGAAGGTCAGAATATAGAGAATGGTCATTGACCAGGTGTGCTTATTGGAAAATATCGCGAACTGCTTCTGGATATTAGGCTTGATATCGCCAGGAATCAGGCGCAACAACACTAGGGTTAGAACAATGGTTAGCGGCAAGGCAATCCACATATTAAGCCAGCCAAGAGCCAGCATACCGATGATCGCGGTCACCATGCCGACGCCGTAGAGACCTAATATTTTGCTGAAAGCAGCAAGCGGTGAGCCAGGGTTGGGCGTAATAGTGCGAAGATTATTCATGCCGAACCAACCGGCGAACGCTAATGGGATCAGAAATACGAGCCAGATGAAGCCTGAATTCTGGATCCAAGTATCGGTACCTGCCTCTATCCGGCCAATCAACGTACCGCTAGCGCTTTGCAATTCCATTGGCGAACCCGCCATAGCACCGAAAATGCCGACGGTCATTACCAGTGGGATGACAATCTGCATGGTAGTAACGCCAAAATTACCCAAGCCTGCATTCATGCCTAGGGCGTAACCTTGTTGCTTGCTGGGATAAAAAGTGGAAATGTTGCTCATTGAACAAGCGAAGTTACCGCCACCGATACCGGAAAGTAGCGCCAACGCCTGGAATACCCACAACGGCGTGCCCGGGTTCATCAAGGCGATACCAGTGCCAGCAGCGGGGATCATCAATAGCGCGGTGGTCAGGAAGATAGTGTTACGCCCGCCAGCGATGCGGATCATGAATGATGCTGGGATGCGTAGTGTGGCACCTGCTAGACCGGCAAGCGCTGTTAGCGAAAATAGCTGGTTAACCGTGAACGAAAAACCCAGGTTCTGCATCTGGGTGGTAATCATTCCCCACATCATCCAGACCGCGAATCCCATCAGCAGGCTGGGGATGGATATCCATAGATTGCGGTTGGCGATGTGCTTGCCTTTCTGTTCCCAGAATTGGGCGTCTTCGACATCCCACTTCTCAATGTCGGCGTTTCTCTTGCTCATGGCGATTTCCCCTTGGCATCAAACCTATCTGCATCTAGCAGTCAGACAGCAAGATACGCTGGGGGAATAAATTGGGAAATAGGTGAAAATGACATGAAAAACAGCGACATACCTCTTGAGAGGTAGTCGCTGAAAAGTCTGGGTTGATTGATTTTAAAGAGAAAAAATCGACAGGGGGTAAAGGTGGGTCAGAGCAAAAGTACTTTGGAAGTCTTTGGAGGTAACCACACAGAATCGGCTAGTGATCGATACCTTCCTGGACTGCCCAGACGGCGGCTTCGACACGGGAGCGTAAGTTGAGCTTTTTGAGCAGATGCTTGACGTGAACCTTGACCGTGCCTTCGGTAATATCCAGCTTGCGTGCGATGAGCTTGTTGGAGAGCCCGCCAGCCAGCTGTTGCAGAATTTCGCGTTCACGCTGGGTTAGACTATGAATATCCGGAGTGGTGGGGGCATTGCGCTGATTACGCAGCGCTTCAGCGAGGAGGGCGGTTAGGCTTTCGCTGATGACCATGCGTCCCAAAGCAGCTTGGCGCAACTGGCGCACCATATCTTCAGGCTCCATATCCTTGAGCAGGTAACCGTCGGCACCGTTGCGCAGCGCCGCAACCACATCATCCTCATGGTCGGAAACAGTGAACATCACCACACGGCCGCTATAGTTGGCTTCTCGTAGGCGGCGCAAGGCTTCTAAGCCATTGACACCTGGCATGTTTAAATCCAGTAACACCAAGTCAGGCTCCCGTTCGAGAGCCAGTGCAATGCCCTCTTCAGGAGCGCCTGTCTCGGCAATCAGTTCAAGATCATCCTCTAGTTCAAGCAACTGAACGACGCCGCGCCGTAGTAGCGGGTGGTCATCAATAATCATCAGCGTGGCGGGTGTATCGTTGGCAGTGGTCAGTGTCATCAAGGAGCCCCTGTACCTAAGTGAAAGTCTGAGGCAGCCGTCACAGGCTGCTGCTGAATTAAGCGAGCGGTCAACGGGGTGAAGGCTATCTCAATGCTGGCTCCCCCTGTGGGGCGATTGGTGATACTCAGCTCCCCGTTCAGGGTGGTGGTTCGGTCGCGAATGATCACCAAGCCGTAGTGCATAGGTGGCGAACTATCGTCTTCCAGGCCGATACCATCATCCTCAATACGCACTAGCAGGCGAGCATCAGCGAAATGCACAGTGACCCCAGCCCAGTGGGCCTGGGCGTGCTTGTGGGTATTGGCCAGCGCCTCGCGAATGATCTGTAGCACGTGAATTTCTTCATTGGGATTAAGCAGATAAGGCGGCACATCGTAGTCAAGCTCAACTGTTATCTCCATGCGTTGGCTAAACTCTTCGATGGTTTGACGCAAGGCAGATTGCAGCCCTGGCCCCTCTAGCTTGAGCCGGAAAGTGGTCAGCAGTTCACGTAGTTGACGATAGGCACTGTTTAAACCGGTGCGCAGCTCGTCGAATACTTCAGCCTGCATCTCACGCGTGGCATCTTTTTGCTGCATACGTTCGAGCCGCGCAACCTGCATCTTTAGATAAGAGAGCGATTGGGCTAGCGAGTCGTGCAGTTCGCGGGCAATGATGGTCCGTTCGTTGATCAGCGTGACGTGCTGCTGCTCCTCGATACGCCGCTGCAGGTAAACCGCCGTGGCCAGCTGGTCGGCTAGCATGGTGAGCAGCCGTCGGGTGCTGTCGTTAAGCCGCTCCTGGTGATACCACACTTCCAGGGTGCCAAGCAGCGTGTCACCGACGCTGATCGGTAGCAGTAAACATTGGGACTGGTTATTGGACACCATCTCCAAGGGGCGAGGATCAATTAGGCAGGCGTGGCACTCCTGGTCACGGCAATACTCTGGTCGGGTACGTGAGTGGGTTTCCAAAACCGGCATTTCCCGTTGGTCGAAAGGATCGTTTAGGGAAAGCCGAATTGGCCCGATATCGAGCAGCTTTTCTAGCTCGCGCAGCATAGGTGCTGCGCTAGAGCAAAGGTCGTTACCGCCGCCATAAAGCGAACGGCTAGCATCATGCATGACTCGCAGCGCCTGATTGCTGCGCTCTAGTTCCTGTTTCTTGCGCGATACCTTGTCTTCCAATGCGGCGTAGCTGGTTGCCAGCTCGGCTGACATCTTATTAAAGGTATGTCCTAGCAAGGCCAGTTCATCGCTGCCGCGTAGCTCTGAACGCGGCTTGAAATTACGCTGCGCCGCCTCGCGGGCAAGTACCATCAGCTGGCGTAGCGGCACTACCAAGTTATGGCGAACATCGTAAAGGGCTATCGAAACCACGATAGCGATGAGTGCCAGAAAAAGCAGTTGCATCATCCCCAATAGCCGCACCTTGGCCTCGGTGCTTTGCTCCAGATAGGTCACTAGCACTTCAATGTCACTGACCATCGCAACGATCATCATCTCTAGGGTATCGAGGTCAAGAGCCGTGGCAGCGGCTGGAGCTTCAAGTGCCGGACGCAGCGAGTGCTGCCAGTAGTTTTGAAGTTTTTCCAACTGACGGCGGCGCTCATGACGATCATCACGGGGGATCGTTTGCTGTAGCGTTGTGCCATGCAAACGCTGATCGAAGCGTAAAATGAGTGCTTCGAGCTGCTCCTCGCTTGTCTTCTTTGGAGCATACTCCAGGCGTTGCAAGGCTCCCATAATCTGGTAGGCATTCATGCGTAATGAGCCAGCAACATTAATCGCGGCAGCATCGCCACGGCTGCTGTTAGACATTGCCATGGTCAAAGTAATGCTGATAAAGGCCATCCCGCTAATGGCAAGCAGGGATGCGATAATGCGAGCAACCAAGGAGCGCTGAAGTAATTTCATGGCATTTCCGATAGCGCGGAAGAGGTAAGGGCGCGTGGCACTGTCTGCATTTCGATACGAGGGCTATTCCTTTGGGGTTAGCCAGTCTACCTCCGATGCCTTTTGACCGACGCCTAGTATTTACCGACAATTCTGGCACGTCTTCCGATGTCTTTATACCTTCGCTGGGAAACACTATGCCATCGTCTGTGCCGCCTCCCACGTTGGAGACATCAATACAGCCAGTGAATGGTTATCAGTTGCTGGTAGCCATGCTGCTAATGCCGTTAGCAAGCGCTTTAGCGGTGGCGAGCTGGACACTTTATGGCCTGCTCGCAAAGCAGCCTATCTATGTGCTGGTACCGTTGATGAGTGGTGCATTGTTGGCGTGGCCAGCCTGGTATATCGCCAAACGGGGCGACACCTGCCGCTTGATGCAGTGGCTACTATTGGGGCTAGCGTTGGCGCTGGGCGGATTTGGGATGGCTAGCCAGCCGTGGGAGTTTTTGTTGGTGGGGGCTGGGCTTGGACTAGGAGGCGCGGTGATTACGACGGGCATCGTCCACGCCAAAGGTTGGATGCCTGACCGTTGGGTGTGTCTTTGTGTCGCCCTTTTTCTATCGTTAGCGGCAGGCGTCGGACTTTCCCTACGAATAGCACCTTTGGTTGTCCAAGCCTATGGTTGGCGCGCCGCGCCACTTAGCCTGCTGATCCCTCTGTTTATGGTAATGCTGCTGCTGTGGCTTTTCGTAGCGTCACCCGAATAATGCTGCCTATTAGTCTCACTTGTTCACTCTTGCCGATTGATTCTTAACTACTAGCGATAAGGCTCATTTTATGACCAGCGATTTTATGATTATAGCGACGTTTGCCGATTTACTGCGGGAAGCACGTAAACAACCTAAGCCACAGCGCCTGCTATTTGTGTTCGTGCGCGCAGAGCTGCCCGATTTCCCCGATGCTGAACAGCGCCGTCGCTTCGAACAGGGGGAAGGGGGTGTGTTGGTGCCGGTGGTCTGCGTAGATAAGTCGACGCAGGAATTGACCAGTATGGCGGCGTTGGTCGAGGAGTCACGCCGAACCGAGATCGAATGGGATCTAGTCTTCACAGCTGCCATGGATGACCCCAAAGATGACGCCGAGGTTGAACGCCAGCTTCAGCGTATGATGGAGTCGCTGCAAATGGGTACTATCGCCACCTATCTTGCCTTCGATCATCACGGCAATGCGGTTAACGTCGGCTAGGGATGCTTACCATGGAACACTATTTCCTCATCAAGCATTTGCACATGACGGCCGCTGCGCTGAGCATCACGCTCTTCGTCGTGCGCGCTTGGTGGTCGGTGCAGGAAAGCCCGCGACTCAACGCTCGTTGGGTCAAGGTATTGCCCCATCTTATTGATACGGCTTTGTTGGGGCTGGGAGTGACTTTGATGGTGTTGCTTTCCATATGGCCCTGGCAGCTTCCCTGGCTTGGCGCCAAGCTATTAGCACTGCTGGTCTATATTGGTGTCGGCACCATTGCGATTAAGCGCGGGGCGACGCCAACGGTGCGGGCCTTGGCAGCGGTAGTGGCGGTGGCTGTCTTTGCCTATATGGTGGGGGCTGCTATTCATCACAGCCCGCTATCCTGGTTGGCCTGAGAAGCTTGGCTCTTATCTCGAAATGATAACTCTAACTGAGCGTTATTAAGCTGGGTCGAGTGGGCGTGAGGGGCCAAAGTGCTCGAAGTGTCGGCGATCCTCGTCGACTCCCAATTCAGACAACGCATTATTAATTGCTGTCATAAACCCTTGAGGACCGACGAAATAGCAGCGTGCCTTAAGATCAGGCAGGTAGTGAGCTAATAAGCTGCGGTCGATACGTCCAATATGTTCGGCTTCGTTGCCGCGCTCATGAATACGGACAGCCTGAAGGCGTTGAGGATACTCGCTCTTCAGTGCGTCTAATTCATCTTTAAAGGCCTGATGTTCGGCATCCAGGGCCGCGTGTAGATAGGTGACTTGCCGCCCAAGGTACAAGGCTTGTCTTGCCATGGGGAGCAGGGGCGTTTGACCAACGCCGCCGCTGGCAAGCAACAGAGGCTCATCGCCTTCAATCAGCGTGAGGTCGCCTGCTGGCGGTAACAGTTCTAAGGTATCGCCTGGTTGTAAGGCATCGTGGAAGTGGCGGCTGACTTGGCCCTGTTCTTCGCGTTTGATCGAGATCCGGTAGCTCCGGCCATTGGGTATATCCGAAAGGCTGTAATGTCGATAGACCAGTTCGCCGTTAATGGTCAAACGTACGCCGATATACTGACCTGGCTCATGGTCAGCCACACGACCGCCATCCTCAGGTTCAAGGATAAACGATCGAATTAAAGCGCTTTCCTGCTGGGTACTGGCAATCTTGAAACGGCGTGCGCCACGCCATCCGCCAGGGCGCTGTTCAAACTCGCGATAGCGCTGATCTTCCAGGTCGATCAACAGGGCGGCAAGTTCGTTATACAGAGCGCCCCAGGCATCGGCTATTTCTGGTGTCACGGCATCACCGAGTACCTCGCCAATGGCGGCCAGCAAACACTCACCGACAATAGGGTACTGCTCGGGAAGAATGCCTAGCGAGACGTGTTTACTGACCACGACATCCAAAGTAGCACGCGCCTGAGCTGGATTACTGCGTAGTTGCACATAGGCCAACACGGCGTTGGCCAGTGCGCGGGGCTGACCACCGCTTTGCTGGTGTACCTCATTAAAGAGGGGCTTAACCTCTGGATAGCGGGTGAACATCAGTGGATAGAAGCGTTGGGTAATCGCATTCAGGTGTTCGGCCACGATGGGGGCTGTCGCGTTAATCAGCTTTTCCTGCTCATGTGTTAGCACTGTTACTACCTCGATACTTTAAGATGTATTGAAAATGCATCTTAAATCCGCAGGCCTTTAAATGCTAGCCATAAGATGTATTTTTGATACATGTCATGGTCTTTGATGGTGGCTAGGCGCACACTCATATTTCCAAGTAAATTAGTCGGGATTACGCCATGCCAACGACCACCTCATCCCAGCCTGCTTCTAAGCTTGAGCATTTACCCTTAATGCGCTTGGCTTTTAGGCCTTTCTTTCTGCTGGCCGCGCTGTTTAGTGTGGCGTCCCTTTTGGTGTGGTTGGCCTTCTGGCACGGCACTATTTTGCTGCGACCTTATGGCGGTCTGGTGTTCTGGCATCAGCATGAAATGTTGTTTGGCTTTGCCGCGGCGGTGGTAGCGGGATTTTTACTAACCGCTGTGCGTAACTGGACAGGGTTGCCGAGTTTAAACGGCGGGCCGCTATTGGGTCTGGTGGTGCTATGGCTATTGGGTAGGGGGCTGATGGCTTTCCCCATGGGGCTGCCGGAGTGGCTGCTGCTGGCGGTTGACCTAGCGTTTCTGCCAATTGTCGCTATGGTTATGGCGCGTCTAGTTATCACCGCAAAGCGTTGGCGCAACTTGATCTTTGTACCTGTGCTGTTGCTGTTGGCCACGGCTAATCTGGCGATGCACTTAGGAGTCATGCAAGGTGATGCCGAGCTGATCCGCCAAGCTGCCTACTTAGCCGTGCTGTTAATTACCTTGATGATGGCCGTCGTTGGCGGGCGTGTGATTGCCATGTTTACTGCCAATCGTTTGAGCCGCACCAAGCCTGAACCGATTGCTTTACTCGAAAGAGTAACGCTGGTTAGCACGGCTGGCGTCGTCCTGCTGCAGCTTGTCATCATGCTTGGTGTTGCCATGCCTGCTTCATTAATGGCTGGGGTGATGCTCTTAGCGGCGCTGGCTAATAGTGTTCGCATGGCGCGCTGGGGTGGGCTGCACAGTTGGCGCGAGCCTTTACTTTGGGGGCTCCACGGTAGCTACGCCTGCATTCCACTAGGGCTTATCATGTGGGGCTTGGCACTGATGGGGCTGATGCGCGTTGAGATTGCCGTACATGCCCTGACCATTGGTGGTATGGGCACCATGATGCTGGCCATGATGGCCAGGGTTGCGCTAGGCCATACGGGCCGCCCCATACGCACATTGCCTGGTATTGGTGTGGCGTTGGGCTTAATGCTAATAGCCGCCTTAGTGCGCTCACCCGTCCTGGCGTTATTTCCCCAGATTACCCACTGGACCTATACGCTGAGCATCATCTTCTGGTGCTTGGCCTACGCAATATTTCTCGCGCACTATACTTGGCCGTTGATGCAGGCGCGAGTCGACGGGCAGGATGGCTAGCGGTGCTAAGCGCTGACGGTAGGAATGCGCATAAGTTGCGCCAGTTGAGACTGTTGACTGCCCAGCAGGTCGGCCAATGTGTAGTGGTCGAGTACACTTAGAAATGCTGATAGGGCATCATTAAGTATCGGCTGAAGGCGACATGCCGGTGTAATGATGCAGGCGTTGTCGCTATGAAAGCACTCCACTAACCCCATGTCATGCTCCATATCGCGAACTAACTCGCCTAGCCTAATGGTTGCAGGGGCCCGTGTCAGCAGTAAGCCGCCATTCTTGCCACGAATGGCGGTAACGTAGTTCTTTTGACTTAGCTCCTGAACGATTTTCATCAAATGATTGCGTGAGATATTAAAGGTCTCGGCAATTTCATTAATCGTAGAGCGCTCTTCCCCCTTGGCCGCAAGAAAGATCAAGACGCGTATCGAATAATCTGTGAATCGGGTGAGATGCATGGAGTGCGCTTTGCTCTGATAGTATTCAGCGATAAAAAGTATATTGTATGAATGTTCAGTGAGTTGCAATGTAAACGTAGTTGAAAGCCTGCGAGCATACGTCTATTCCTTTACGTTGGTCGCTCTATCACCTTGGGGGTAGATAGGGTGTATATGGAGGTAATCACGCAGTAATTACCTTGTCGATCACGCAGAATCCTCTCCATGGAGCCCGCCTAGCGGGTACGCAAATTTCCGTGGAGTCTGGAGATCGACCATGAGTCATTTCATAGATCGGCTGAATTTCTTTCGCAAGTCCCGCGAACCTTTTGCCAACGAACACGGCGAACTACGCAGCGAATCCCGCCAGTGGGAAGAGAGTTATCGTGCCCGATGGCAGCACGACAAAGTTGTACGCAGCACCCATGGGGTGAACTGTACCGGCTCCTGTAGCTGGAAGATCTACGTTAAGAACGGCTTAGTGACCTGGGAAACCCAGCAGACCGATTACCCGCGTACCCGCCCCGACCTGCCTAATCATGAACCACGTGGCTGCCCCCGTGGCGCCAGCTACTCCTGGTATCTGTACAGCGCCAACCGCCTGAAGTATCCATTAGTGCGCAAGCCGCTGCTGGCGCTATGGCGCGAAGCGCTCAAGGCTAACCCAGACCCGGTCGACGCCTGGGCGTCGATTGTTGAAGACCCCACCAAGACCAAACAGTACAAGCGTGCTCGCGGCATGGGCGGCTTCGTACGCGGTAACTGGGACGAGCTTAACGAGTTGGTCGCTGCCTCTAACGTTTACACCGCCAAGCAGTACGGCCCCGACCGGATCATTGGCTTTTCGCCGATTCCCGCCATGTCGATGGTTAGCTACGCCGCGGGTAGCCGCTACCTGTCGCTGATTGGCGGCGTCTGCATGAGCTTCTACGATTGGTACTGCGACTTGCCGCCAGCCTCACCGATGACCTGGGGCGAGCAGACTGACGTGCCTGAGTCCGCTGACTGGTACAACGCTGGTTACATTATCGCTTGGGGCTCCAACGTGCCCCAGACGCGTACCCCGGATGCCCACTTCTTTACCGAAGTTCGCTACAAGGGCACCAAGACAGTTTCGATCACCCCGGATTATGCCGAAGTTTCCAAACTCACCGACGAATGGCTGTCCGCCAAGCAGGGCACCGATGCTGCACTGGCGATGGCCATGGGCCATGTCATCCTCAAAGAGTTTCACCTTGATAACCCGAGTGCTTACTTCACTGACTATGTGCGCCGCTACACCGACATGCCGTTCCTGGTGGAATTGGAAGCGCGTGAAGATGGCAGCTTCGCACCGGGTCGCCAACTGCGAGCCAGTGATTTTGATGCCGCCCTGGGCCAGGAAAACAACCCCGAATGGAAAACCGTTGCCTGGGACGAAACCCGTGACCAGTTGGTGGTGCCGCGCGGTTCCATCGGTTTCCGCTGGGGCGAAACCGGTGACGAAGTGGGCAAGTGGAACCTGGAGTCGCTGGACGCCGCAGGCACCGAGATCAAGCCGCTACTCAGTTTGGCTAACCACCACGATAGCGTGGTGCGCGTGGCGTTCCCTTACTTCGGCGGCATTGAGCACGAGCACTTTGAGCACGTAAAAGGGGCCGGTGTCGGCGCGGCTGACGACCTGCTGTTCCACAATTTGCCCGCCAAACGTTTAAAGAGAGCCGACGGCAGCGACATGCTGGCAGTCAGCGTTTTTGATTTGATGTGTGCCAACTACGGTATCGACCGTGGCTTTGTCGGCGACGGCGAAGATGATGGCGCGACTTCGTTTGATCAGGTTCGCCCCTATACCCCGGCGTGGCAGGAGAGAATCACCGGTGTCCCAGCAGAGCAGTGCACCCGCATTGCCCGTGAATTTGCCGACAACGCCCATAAAACCAACGGCCGTAGCATGATCATCGTTGGTGCCGGTATGAACCACTGGTACCACATGGATATGAACTACCGCGGCCTGATTAACATGCTGGTCATGTGTGGTTGTATCGGTCAGAGCGGTGGCGGTTGGGCCCACTATGTTGGTCAGGAAAAACTGCGCCCACAAACCGGATGGACGCCTTTGGCCTTTGGCCTCGACTGGCAGCGCCCGCCGCGCCACATGAACTCTACTTCCTTCTTCTATAGTCACTCCTCCCAGTGGCGCTACGAGAAGCTAGAGATTAAAGAAATTCTTTCGCCGTTGGCCAAGACCGAGGATTACCCCGGCAGCCTGATCGACTTTAACGTGCGCGCTGAGCGTATGGGCTGGCTGCCGTCAGCACCTCAGCTGGACACTAACCCGCTGCGCCTAGCGAAAAAAGCCGAAGCTGCGGGCATGTCCACCGCTGACTATGCGGTGCAGCAGCTAAAGAGTGGCGAGCTGCGTTTTGCCGCGGAAGACCCGGACGCACCAGAGAACTTCCCGCGCAATATGTTCATCTGGCGCTCCAATCTGCTGGGCAGCTCCGGTAAGGGCCATGAGTACATGCTCAAGTACCTGCTGGGTACTCGCCACGGTATTCAGGGTAAAGATCTGGGCGACTTCGGCGGCCAGAAGCCCGAAGAAGTGGTATGGCGTGACGAGGCACCGGAAGGCAAGCTCGACCTGCTGGTGACGCTGGATTTCCGTATGTCCACCACCTGCCTCTACTCGGATATCGTGCTGCCTACGGCGACCTGGTATGAGAAGGACGATCTTAACACTTCTGACATGCATCCCTTTATCCATCCGCTGACCGCGGCGACTGATCCCGCTTGGGAATCACGCAGCGACTGGGATATTTACAAGGGAATTGCCAAGGCGTTTTCCAAGGTGTGTGTCGGCCACCTGGGCGAAGAGACCGACTTGGTCACGCTGCCGATGCAGCACGACTCGCCAGGAGAATTGGCTCAACCGGCGGTAATGGATTGGAAGAAGGGCGAGTGCGCGCCGATTCCCGGCAAGACCATGCCGTCGCTGATTGAGGTCAAGCGCAACTATCCCGAAACCTATGAGCGCTTCACTTCTGTTGGGCCTTTGCTTGAAAGCATCGGTAACGGCGGCAAGGGTATCGCTTGGAATACCGATACCGAAGTCGAGCTGTTGGGCAAACTCAACCATCGCAAGTTGAATGGCCCGCATAAAGGGCGCCCGTTGATCGATAGCGCTATCGATGCCGCCGAGATGATTCTCACTTTGGCACCGGAAACCAACGGCGCCGTAGCAGTAAAAGCCTGGGAGGCACTCTCCAAAATTACCGGGCGCGACCATACCCATCTGGCGAAGCCCAAGCATGAAGAAAAAATTCGCTTCCGCGATATCGTCGCTCAGCCGCGCAAGATTATCTCCAGCCCGACTTGGTCTGGCCTCGAGGATGAGCATGTCTCCTATAACGCCGGTTATACCAACGTTCACGAGCTGATTCCGTGGCGCACCGTGAGTGGTCGTCAGCAGTTCTATCAGGATCATGCCTGGATGCGCGCCTTCGGTGAAAGCCTGCTGGTCTACCGTCCGCCCATCGATACCAAAGCGTCCAAAGGCTTCACGCTGCCCGCTGACAACGGCTTCAAGAGCAAGGCGCTGAACTTCCTCACGCCGCACCAGAAGTGGGGCATCCACTCCACTTACTCGGACAACCTGCTGATGTTGACGCTCAACCGAGGCGGCCCGGTGGTGTGGCTCTCCGAGGCTGACGCGGCAGAGATCGAGATTGAGGACAACGACTGGATCGAGGTTTACAACGCCAACGGCTCGATTGCCGCGCGGGCAGTGGTCAGCCAGCGGGTCAAGGCGGGCATGGTAATGATGTACCACGCCCAGGAGCGCAACGTGAACGTCCCTGGTTCTGAGGTCACCGGCACGCGAGGCGGTATTCACAACTCGGTCACCCGTGTCTGCCCCAAGCCAACCCACATGATCGGCGGCTACGCGCAGCTCTCCTACAGTTTTAATTATTACGGCACCGTCGGCTCAAACCGCGATGAGTTCGTGCTAGTGCGCAAGATGAAACACGTTGACTGGCTGGATGGTGAAGGCAAGGACAGTGTTCAGGAGAACGTGGCTCTTAAGAACAGTGCTCAGGAGGCCGTGAAATGAAAATTCGTTCCCAGGTAGGCATGGTTCTCAACCTTGATAAGTGTATCGGTTGCCACACCTGTTCGGTGACCTGCAAAAATGTCTGGACCAGCCGCGAAGGTATGGAGTACGCCTGGTTCAACAATGTTGAGACCAAGCCCGGTATCGGCTATCCCAAAGAGTGGGAGAACCAGGCCAAGTGGAAGGGCGGTTGGATGCGCCGTAACGACGGTCGGATTGAGCCGCGTATTGGTGGCAAATGGCGGGTGCTGGCGAATATCTTCGCCAACCCCGACTTGCCCGAGATGGATGACTACTATGAGCCGTTCACTTTCGACTACCAACACCTGCATACCGCTAAGATCGGCGAGCACCAGCCGGTGGCGCGTCCGCGCTCGCTGATTTCCGGTCAGCGTATGAAAAAGATCGAATGGGGCCCGAACTGGGAAGAGATTCTTGGCACCGAGTTCGCCAAGCGGCGTAAAGACGCCAACTTTGTCAAGAACTTTGACAAGGTGCAGGCAGATATTTACGGCCAGTTCGAAAACACCTTCATGATGTATCTGCCGCGCCTGTGCGAGCACTGTTTGAACCCCACCTGTGTGGCGTCCTGCCCCAGCGGTGCGATTTACAAGCGGGAAGAGGACGGCATCGTTCTAATCGACCAGGACAAGTGCCGCGGCTGGCGGATGTGTATCTCCGGCTGCCCCTATAAGAAGATCTACTACAACTGGAAAAGCGGTAAGTCCGAGAAGTGTATCTTCTGCTACCCGCGTATCGAGGCCGGTCAGCCGACCATCTGCTCCGAGACCTGTGTGGGCCGCATTCGCTATCTCGGCGTGCTGCTGTATGACGCTGATCGTATCGAGGAAGTGGCAAGCTCCCCGGATGAGCGTGACCTCTACCACCGCCAGTGCGAGATTTTCCTCGACCCACATGATCCGGAAGTAATTGCCCAGGCCAAGCGGGATGGCATTCAGGATAACGTCATCAAGGCCGCCCAGGCCTCACCGGTCTACAAGATGGCTATCGACTGGGGGTTGGCGCTGCCGCTGCACCCGGAATACCGCACGCTGCCGATGGTGTGGTACGTGCCGCCGCTGTCGCCGATTCAGTCCGCCGCTGAGGCGGGGCATGTGGAGTTTGACGGCATCCTGCCCAAGATCGAATCACTGCGTATTCCGGTGAAGTACCTGGCTAACCTGTTGACCGCAGGCGAAGAGGAGCCCGTGGTATTGGCGCTCAAGCGCTTAATGGCGATGCGTGTCTACATGCGCGGCAAGCACGTGGATGGTGCCCCCAACGCCGAGGTGCTCGATGCCGTTGGGCTGAGCGTGGCCCAAGTAGAGGAGATGTACCGCTACTTGGCCATTGCCAACTACGAGGATCGTTTTGTGATCCCCACCAGCCACCGGGAAATGGCCACCGAAGCCTTCCCTGAGCGCGGAGGATGCGGCTTTACCTTTGGTGACGGTTGCCACGGTGAGAGCCAGCCCAACCTGTTCAATGGCCGTAAGCAGACCAGCGTGTTGGTGGAACCGGTAGAGGTCTTCGACCCGCAGCCACAACTTGAGGAGTCTCGTCATGACTGAAGCCGCTACCCAATCGCCGACCCCGGTAGAGCCATCTTTTGAGCCGCCACAGGGGATGCGTAGCCTACGCGTATTGGCCCGTCTGCTCGATTACCCGACCCAGGAACTGCAGGATGCCAGCGGCGAACTCATCGAAATCCTTCATGCCGAGCGCCGCCTGGGGGCGGCTCTCAAATCGTCGCTAATGGGATGGTGTCAGCGCCTCCAAGAGGGCGACCTGCTTGAGCTGCAGGCCGAGTACGTCGCCATGTTCGATAAGGGGCGCGCTACCTCGCTGCTGCTATTTGAGCACGTTCACGGTGAATCACGTGACCGTGGCCAGGCCATGGTGGATCTCATGGCCGAGTACAGCGCGGCCGGTTTCGAGCTGGATGCCCGGGAACTGCCCGATCATCTACCGGTGTTTCTTGAGTACCTTTCGCTGTGCGATGAAGCCGAGATTGGCCGCTGGCTGGGCGAAATACGCCATATTCTGGCGCTGCTGACCGCGCGGCTGGAGGAGCGGGAAGCAGATCACGCGTTGGTGCCGTTGTCACTATTGGCGTTAATCGGCGCCGAGGGAGATGTCGAGGAGCATCGGCCCCAGGTCAAAAAAGAAGCGCCGGACAACACCCCCGAAGCCTTGGACGCCGTATGGGAAGAAGAGGCGGTGCGTTTTTCGGCAACCTCTGACGAAGACTGCGCGCTGCAGTCTGCTGAAGGGCGTCGCTTGGCTGAGCGCAAACACACCGTTCAGAGCCAGCCGGTACGCATTATGCCTGCTCCGTCTTTAAATGCTTCTTCCGCTCCTTCCGTCGATCGTTAACAGGAGAATCACCATGTATGACGCGATTGCGCACTACTTAACCCACCTGATCTACGGTTACTACCCCTATCTCGCGGGCACGGTGTTTCTGCTTGGCAGCCTGCTCCGCTTTGATCATGGTCAGTACACCTGGAAGACCGGTTCTAGCCAGATGCTCTCTTCAAAGCATATGCGCCTGGGCAGCAACCTATTTCATATCGGTATTATCGTGATTTTCTTCGGCCATCTGGTGGGCATGCTGACACCGCACTGGGTTTATGAACCGTTCCTGCACGCCGGTACTAAACAGCTAGTGGCTATCGTGGTGGGCGGTATTGCCGGTGCCATGTGCGTGGTAGGTGGCGCCATGTTGCTTTATCGGCGTCTGGCCAACCCGCGCGTAAAGGCGTCGTCGAGCATGATGGATACCTTGATCCTGGGCTTGATTGTCTTACAGGCGTGCCTGGGTATGGTGACTATCATCTTCTCGTTGGGCCATATGGACGGCGAGATGATGCTGACACTCTCCAGCTGGGCGCAGTCGATTGTGTTCTTCAGCGGCGGCGCGGCGGATTACATGCAGGAAGTGTCGTGGATCTACAAACTGCATATCTTTATCGGCTTAACCATCATCCTGCTGTTCCCGTTTTCGCGCTTGGTGCATGTGTGGAGCGCGCCGTTTGGTTATGTAACCCGGCGTTATCAGCTTGTCCGCCGCCGCGGCTAAAAACTGGCTACTGCTCGGCCATACGTTGTTGGAGATCGGCTCGTGTGCGAGTTCAATCAAAATGCTCATTTACAAACTCGTAAACTCCACTTTTTCTCCGATCTCCGCCTAGTCTGGCCTTCGCACGCTCGGTTTTATATAGAGGAGAAATAATATGCAGATGATTGATATCGAACAGCTACCTGGGGGCGTTGCGGCACCTCTGGTACGTGTCGGTGACACCCCTATTGATGAAGCAACGATTGCGTTGGAGATGCAGTATCACCCCGCCGAAACGGCGGAGGAGGCTCAGCTTCAAGCCGCCCGTGCGTTGGTGGTTCGAGAGCTGCTTCGCCAGCGCGCTAGCGTCCTGGGGCTACTATCGACACAGGACGCTAGCGGAGAACAGGAAATTAGCGAAGTGCAGGAAGATGCGGCGATTGCTGCTTTGCTTGAACAGGAGCTTGAGGTGCCGGAACCGGAGGAAGCCGATTGCCAGCGATTTTTTGACACCCACCGTGAGCGCTTCAGTGAACCGGTGCAGTTACGCGTTCGACATATTCTGCTCGCGGCCGCACCCGATGATTCCCAGGGTCGCGACGACGCTTACCAGCTTGGTGAGAAGCTACTCGCACAGCTTAATCAGATACCCGAGCGGTTTGCCGAATTTGCTCGACACCACTCCGCGTGCCCTTCAAAAGAGCTGGATGGTGATTTGGGTTGGTTAGTGTCGGGGCAAACCGTTCCAGAGCTGGATCGCGCTTTGCAGCACCTGCCTGCAGGTCTCCATGAGCGCCCCTTGGCGTCCCGCTATGGCTGGCACGTGATCAGTATTGACCAACGAAAAGAAGGCCGGGCTTTACCTTTCGATCAAGTGATTGACCGGGTGCGCCATAGTTTGCGGGAACAGGCAACTCGACGAGCGCTGCGTCACTATTTGCTGGCGTTAGAGAGCGAAATAGGTGTCGAAGGGATTGTGCTGAATGACGATGCTGGCGGCAGCTTGATGCAATAGTTTGATGCAATAGCTTGAAGCAATAGAAAAGCTAATAGGAGAGGCTTGATGTCCCATGTTCCTGTAGATGCTCTTTTCATTCCGCTTGGCATCGCGGTGTTAACCGTTTCCGATACGCGTGGATTCGATCAAGATGGCAGCGGTGACTTACTCGCCGCGCATCTTATTGAAAGCGGCCATAACCTAATGGAGCGGCGCATCGTGCCTGATGATATTTATCAGGTTCGCGCTGTGGTGTCGGAATGGATTGCGCGTAAAGAGATTCAGACGATCCTGGTGAATGGCGGTACGGGCTTCACTGCTCGCGATACCACACCTGAGGCGCTAGTTCCTCTTTTTGACAAAGCAATTGAGGGGTATGGCGAGCTGTTTCGCTACTACTCTCTGCAAACGATTGGCACGTCGACTATTCAATCTCGGGCGGTAGCGGGGGTTGCCAACCAGACACTGTTGTTTGCGATGCCCGGTTCGCCCAAGGCATGTGAATTGGCGTGGGACAAAATCATCTCATTGCAGCTGGACTCCCGCACTCGGCCCTGCAACTTTGTCGCCATGGTGTTGCCTTCTGCGCCTGCTTGTAGTGGACGTCAAGTAGAAACGACCTCTCATGTTTCGGAGTGCTTATGAACTGTCGCTGCGCAGACATAGTCACGCCCGGGTTGTTAGGCTTATTTGATGCACGCCAACGAGTTATCGACGCAGCCACGCCGATTAATGGCGTAGAAAATGTCTCCCTTGAACAGTCGGCGGGGCGAGTGCTGGCAGAAACGGTAGTGGCACCTATCGATATGCCAGGTGTGGACAATAGCGCTATGGATGGTTACGCGCTGTGTCTGGCTGATTACCAGGCGACACCTCGCGGTGCCGGCCTGCCCATTCTCCAGCGCGTGCCGGCTGGCGCAGGTGTCATGCTGCTAGCCGAAGGGGGCTGCGCGCGTATTTTTACCGGCGCGCCGGTACCCATAGGGGCGGATATTGTGGTGCCTCAAGAGCGGGTAACCCTTGATCAGCGCGGGCATATACACCTCGATGGTAGCTTGGTGCTAGGCGCTAATATTCGCCGTCAAGGCGAGGAGACCCGCATGGGAACCCCGCTACTCGCTGCGGGTAAGTTTCTTGATGCAGCGTCGATTGCGCTGCTGGCAAGCCACGGGATCAATATCGTTGCCGTCAAGCGGCGCCTACGGGTGGCATTGCTCTCAACCGGCGATGAGCTGATTGCTCCAGGCACGGTGCGATCTCCGGGACAGGTATACGACAGCAATAGCGCCATGCTTAACGTACTGCTCGCACAAGCGCAGTGCGATGTAGTGGATCTAGGTGTCATCGCTGATTCGCCGCAGTCATTGCACCAGGCCTTTGAGCACGCACAAACCATTGCAGATGTGGTGATATGCACCGGTGGCGTTTCGGTAGGCGAGGAGGATCACGTTCGTCCGGTGATCGAGCAGCGCGGTGGGCTACATTTTCATGGTGTTGCGATGAAACCCGGAAAGCCTTTTGCATTCGGCTATCTAGGTGCGGAGCCTTCCACTGGCACACCGTTGATGGCGCTGCCGGGTAATCCTGTGGCCTCCCTGGTGGGCTGGCAACTGCTGGCGCTGCCGTTTATTCATGCTATGCAGGGACGACACTTAGCTTCGCTACAGTGTTTTCCAGTCAAGGCAGGCTTCTCTCAGCGTGGCCCCAAAGGGCGCTGCGAGCTATTACGGGTCGTGTTGGATTGGTCACAGGGGAGTCCCGTGGCGCAGTTAGCGGGCGGGCAGGGCTCGCATATGCTTGGTTCGGCTAGCCAAGCTGATGGTTATTTAATGATTAACCCCGAAATCGATGTGGCAGAAGGGGAGGCGTATCACTACTACCCCATCAATCAGTTCGCCGCTTGAATCACTTTTCAGTCGTGACCACTGACCTCGTTAGCTTTTTATAGGAGAGGGTATGTCTTCACATCACAAACCCCGCGCACTGATTTATGCTTGTTCCGGCTGCTCTGATGTTGCGCAACTTGCTAATAGTGTTGCTCTGCGACTTGATCATGCTGGCGAGGCAGAAATGTCGTGCATTGCCGGTGTCGGTGGTGGTGTGCCCGGCCTGGTGCGCATTGCCCGCTCTGGGCGGCCTATCGTAGCCATTGATGGGTGCCAGATGCACTGTGCCAGCCACTGTCTCGCCAACGCGGATGTGGTACCCACAGAGCACGTAAAGCTATATGAAAACGGCCTGCGCAAGCGGCGGGGTCAGTTTTATGATGAGCAAACAATCATCGAAGTGACCGCTGAGGTAAAAGGACTCATTGCTCGGCTGTCCGTTAATGCCAGTTCCCAAGGGGAGCCCGTAGAATGAGTGTGCTTGTCGATGGATTAGGCCGTACGGTGCGTTACCTGCGTATATCGGTAACGGATCGTTGTGACTTTCGCTGTGTGTATTGCATGGCCGAGGAGATGACTTTCCTGCCTCGAGCCCAATTGCTAACCCTTGAGGAAATAGCCACCCTTTCGCAGGCATTCGTCGAGCTGGGCGTGGAAAAAATCCGTCTAACTGGCGGTGAGCCGCTGGTACGCCAGGGCGTGCTAACGTTAGTGCAAAAACTCGCTGAATTGGAGGGCCTGCGCGAGCTAGCGATGACCACCAACGGTTCAGGGCTGGTCAAACATGCCGCTGCTTTGCGGCAAGGCGGGCTACATCGGCTCAATATTAGCCTGGACTCGCTCAAGCCCGAGCGTTTTAAAGCATTAACTCGAACAGGTGACTTAAACCAAGTGATCGCGGGTATCCGTGCTGCACGTCGCGCCGGTTTTCAGTCGATTAAGCTCAACGCCGTATTGCTTAAGGGGCGTAATGACGACGAAATTATCGACTTGGTGAACTTTGCCCGGGATGAACAAGTGGATATTAGCTTTATTGAGGAAATGCCCCTGGGCGCTATCAGCGAGCATAACCGTGGTGAAACCTTTATTTCTACCGATGCGGTACGCGAGACCATCGAAAACCATTACCCACTCCTACCTACCACCGAGACCACCCTAGGGCCGTCCCGTTATTATCGCATGGCAGACAGCCAGTCGCGGATTGGCTTTATCTCTCCCCATAGCCACAATTTCTGTGCTGCCTGTAATCGTGTTCGAGTGACGGCGGAAGGGCGGCTACTCCTCTGCTTGGGCAATGAGCACTCGGTAGATTTACGCGCCGTCATGCGACGTTATCCGGGGGAGATCCAGCGCCTAAAAGTAGCCATTGTGGGGGCGATGACGAAAAAGCCTGAGCGGCACCACTTTACGACCGATGGCGAGGTTCAGGTAGTGAGGTTTATGAATGTAACGGGAGGCTAATGTTACTGTTTTTTAATAACGGAACTTTATTACTATAGTGAGCGATCATTTTATTTTATGTCATTAATAAGTGGAAACGACAAATTTCTGCTGTCGCTGCCAAGTTTTTGACATAAATTCCAACCAAAATCATATATCTACGGTTTTTTCGTGACATGACCTATTTCTGAAGTAATTCTAAGAAATGGGGTGTCAGGTATAGTCGCAAGCTTCGTCACGCTATGTAAAAAACTTCTCTATCTTTTCTGGTGCTTAACGCTAAAACGTGTGGATCGCTGAGTCGTCGCTGACAGTTTCATTGGAACCATTGGTTTGCCCTTAAGGCTTAAATAAAAATAGTAATGCACCAACTGCCTTGGCACCTTGCAGGTGTGTAGAATGTTGAGAGTGATTTCTACTATCGATCGTGGAGCTGCCTTGGACAGGTTCGAAGAAATGCGCATTTTTGCTTCCGTGGCGCAGTTGGAAAGCTTTTCGGTCGCCGCGCGCCAGCTTGAGTTGTCACCTCCTAGGGTTACTCGAGCGGTCGCAGCACTAGAGTCGCGTTTGGGCGTTGCGTTATTACAGCGTACTACGCGACAGGTGCGCGTGACCGAGGCGGGGCGTCGTTATCTGGAAGATGCTCAACAGGTACTTGCGCAACTTTCTGAGGCCGAAGCCTCAGCTACCGGCAGCTATCTCACTCCACGTGGGCTTTTAAGCGTAACTGCGCCTGTGCTGTTCGGCGAGTACTTCGTTACGCCGCAGATCGTTAACTACTTAGCACAATACCCTGACGTGCAGGTTCGCGCCGAGCTGATTGATCGGCCGGTTAACTTGCAGGAAGAGGGCATCGATGTGGCGGTGCGAATCGGGCATGTGCCCAAGGAGTGCCAGCACTTAATCGTGCCTGTCGGCGAAGTGCGGCAGGTAGTCTGTGCCAGCCCGGAATGGTTAGTAAAGCACGGCGAGCCGCAGCACCCGCATGAGTTGGAGGCGCTGCCCACGGTGGTGGCTGAAGGCAGCCATTTCGGCAACCATTGGTGGTTTGAGGAGAACGGTAAACGTATTGAAGTTTCGCCATCGCCGCGGCTGCGCATCAGCGCCATTCACGCGGCGTTAACGGCGGTTGAGGCGGGTGCTGGACTTACTCGGCTGTTGTCCTATCAGGCGGCTGCCAGCGAAGCGGAAGGCAGAGTACGGCGCGTGTTAACGCGCTTTGAGCCACCAGCCATTCCCATTAATATTTGGGTAACAGCGGGTCGTGGCCGCGCCGCCAGTGTACGTACTTTCGTTGATTTGCTTGCCGAGCGGCTACGTGCCGACCCAGCGCTTGGCTATCGTGACTGACCATGGCGTTCTCCCCACAATCACCACTGCATTTTGAGGCATTAATGGCGCTGTCTGCTGTTGCCAAACACGGCAGTGTTCAGGCCGCAACTGACGCGAGTGGCTTCTCGGCACCTAAGCTTCACCGCTTGCTTCGTGCGCAGGAGCAGCGTCTGGGGGTTGCTTTAGTCATTAGCTCAACTCAAGGCAGTTCATTGACGCCAGCGGGCGAGCGATTGAACGCACATGCCGACGCGCTGATTCACGCCGTTGCCGACGCTGAAGCCAACGCCCGCCAGGAGCACCTTGAACTCAGCGGCACGTTACGTTTGCAGGCGCCCCAGGCGTTAATAGAACCACTACTATTGCCGTTGGTGTTGAGGGTGCAAGCGGCACATCCAGCGTTAAAGGTATACCTGCAAGCTGATGAGTATCACCACCTGGTAGACGCGGCGGCTCCGATCCACATCCGTCTAATGCGGGGATCTCTTCCTGAAACGGTGTACGTCAGATCACTAGGCGACTTACGCACTGGCCTGTTTGCCAGCTCCTGTTATCTGAATAAAGCAGGGCGGCCTGATAGCCTGCAAGCCTTGGCTCGCCACGCGCTCATTCACTGTCCGGAAGAGGGGCAGGCACCGATTTGGCGGTTGGCCGAAGGCCACACCCTCCGCTTTCAGCCCAGACTAAGTATTAGCACCAGTACCGCGGCGCTGCGGGCGGCCATTGAGGGAGCTGGCATCGTACGCTGCTATCACTTAGAAGCGCGTCATGCTTGCGCACAGGGTCTGCTTGAGCCTGTCCTCGGCCCCCTTTGGCCAGCGGCTGATTCTCTGGCGTTAACCTACGCTCTTGGCCTGCGGGCTCCCGCCAGCGTTATGGCTTTTTTGGAGCTAGCGACCCCCTGGTTGCGGGCACAGTTGTTAGATTGATTATTTCATTTCACGCAATTTTCTATTGATTGAAATCATTATTCTTGCCGCTCCTGTTTTGGCTCAGGATAGGTGATGTCGCTTCCTACACTGAAGCTCACCTGTTCTTAAAGATGCTAATTAAGGAGCCAAGCATGTCTAACGCTATTAAGGTCTATCGTCACGCACTTTCCGGTCACTGCCACCGCATCGAATTAATGCTTTCGCTGCTCGGGTTGCCTGCCACCTTTATCGATGTCGATCTCGTAGCAGGCGAGCATAAGGCAGCGCCTTTCTTAAATCTGAACGCCTTCGCCCAGGTACCGGTGCTCGATGACCAAGGCGTCATTCTGTCGGATTCCAATGCCATTTTGGTCTATCTCGAACGGCGCTATGGTTCTGGTCGCTGGCTGCCGAATGACCCGTTGAAACAAGCTCAAGTGCAGCGCTGGTTATCCGTGGCGGCTGGGCCGTTGGCAAATTCGGCCATGAAGGCTCGCTTGGTCACCGTCTTTAATGCCCCGTTCGACCCTGCACCACTGATTGCCGATGCGCATGAGCTATTTGCAATTGTTGATGCGCATTTGTCACAGCAGCCCTTCCTGGCGAGCGACCAAGCCACTCTGGCTGAGGTTTCTCTTTACAGTTACATCGCTCACGCGCCGGAAGGCAATGTATCGCTGGAACCTTACCCGCATATTCGCGCCTGGCTTCAGCGTATCGAAGCGCTGGAAGGTTTCGTGCCAATGGGCGTTACCAAGGTAGGGCTACTTAACTAAGTCAGGCTAACTAGCTAAGACAGACTAACTAGCTAAGACAGACTAACTAGCTAAGCCAGCCTAAACAGCATCTCAGCACGGAGCGGGTTATCTTCCCGTCAGGAGTCGAGAGTGAGTAATCTCGAAACTAATAGCCCATGGCATGCGGGCGAGCTCACCCTACAGCGCTTAATCGGGGCGGAGCAACAAATGGCAGAGATTGGCAGCAAAGTGATGCGGCCCTTCTTAACGCCACAGCTTCAGCACTTCTTTCCTCAGTTGCCGTTTGTGGCGGCAGCAGCGGTGGATGCTGAGGGCTGGCCTTGGGTGACTCTATTGGAGGGGGCGCCGGGGTTTGTTGGTGCGTCTGATGAAGGCCGGCTCGAGTTAAACGTAGCGCCGCCTTCGGGGGATCCCCTTGCACCCTTGCTTAGCAGCGGTGCAAGCCTTGGACTACTGGGTATCGAGCTACACACGCGCCGCCGTAACCGGGTAAACGGCTTATTGCGGGGCTCAAACGGCCAATGGCATCTTGAGGTAACCCACGCCTTTGGCAATTGCCCCCAGTACATCCATGACTGGTCAGCAATGCAGCCGGTGTTGCCTCAGCCGGGCACCGTGCTTGCCATGCGCGACTCGACTCTCGATCAGTTACCTGAGCTGGTGCTGGCGCATATTGATCGGGCACTCACGGCTTTCGTAGGCAGCTACGCGCATACCGAGCAGGGCCTTCAGGTAGATGCTTCCCATCGTGGTGGTCGAGCGGGCTTCATTCGTCGTCGGGGGGCTGATCTGATCCTGCCAGACTTTTCGGGCAACCGCTTCTTCAACACGCTGGGTAATGTATTGGCCAGCGGTCGTGCTGCCTTGGTAATACCTGATTTCGTCAGTGGAGATATGCTGCACCTCTCCGGCGAGGCACGGTTGGTGGATGAGGAAGCAGCGGGGGCGCATTACCCCGGTGCTGAGCGTTACTGGTGCTTGACGCCGAGACATATCGTATGGCGGCCGGGCATCATGCGCTGGCGCAGCCATGCCAGTGAAGTAGCCGTTGAAGCGAGCGCTCTTGGGCCTTGGCAGATGCTTGCCCCTTCCTCTCTGCAGCGCGTTCAGGTGGTGGATGTGGTATGCGAAACGCCTCAGATTCGTTCTTTTTATTTACAGGGCGAAGCGTTGGCACCCTTTAGCGCGGGGCAATTCATTTCGCTGCATGTACCGTACTTAGATGGAACCCCGCTAGTGCGCAGCTATACGCTATCAGGCAGTAGCGGCCAAGCAAGCTATCGCATCAGTGTCAAGGCAGACGGTGAAGGCTCGCGTTACTTACATAAAGCGCTAAAGGTGGGATCGGAGCTAGCCGTCAGTCAACCAATGGGGGCGTTTACTGCGGTGGTCAGCGGCTCGAAGCGCGCCCATTGGGTGCTGCTGGGTGGTGGTATCGGTATTACGCCTTTAATCAGCCTAGCCCATGAGTTAACCGATGCAGGTCGTGGTCCGGTGACGTTGGTTCAGAGCGTGCGCGAGGTTGCTGAGGCTCCTTTCGGCGAGGAACTGCTCGACCTACAGGCGCGAGGACTACATTTGCGGCGTCACGTGACGGGGTCAGATGCTGCCCCTAATGGCTGGGTTCCAGGCCGGGTTTCACTGCAACAGGTTGTTGCTGATCACGAGTTGTCGACGTTGCAGTTGTATCTTTGTGGCCCAGCCACTTTTGTTCAGCGCTACCATCAGGAGGCGCTAGAGCTTGGGTTTTTGACCGAACAGATCTATACGGAAGCATTCGGCCCTTCGGCGCTAACGCAGGCATATGCAGCGCCTGTCGCCGAACAGCCAATAGACGTTAGCTTTACCCATCAACGTGTGGTTGCCCAATGGCAGCCTGGCGAAAGCCTGTTAGAAACCGCTGAGAAAGCAGGACTACAACCCACCTATGCGTGCCGCAGCGGTAGCTGTGAAGAGTGCGCGTGCACATTGAAAGCGGGTGAAGTGACCTACCCGGAGGGCGTATCAGCACCCAAGGAGAAAGTTCTATTATGCAGTGCCCGTCCAGCGGCGCGCTCGGGGAAGCTTGTGATTGACACCATGCGCTGACCACGCTTGTTGGTTTTGATCCTACCTATCTGGATCAAACGAGATTGCTGCTGTCGTGAAAAGTCATGAAAAGGCCACTCGTGCAAAATTAACGCGTGACCCATCATAGTCTTGCCAGCATCTTAAGACTGGACATCATGAGCCTTAGCGTTGGGGTTAGGGGTAGGGCGGCGGCGATAGCCATGCAACATGCTTGCGATCAAATTATCGCTTTGCTTGATGCTTTCTACCACGGCACCCAATACATGCAGTGGTACTAGAAAAAGAATCGCGTTGGCCATGAACTCGTGGGTTTCTTCAACCCAGTCCACCCCCCAGAAACGATCGGTTTCTTCCATCATATAGCCCGTAAGTCCCAGACCGAGTATTAGCCCAAGCAGCACCAGCATCATGATGGCACCCAACGGTGTGTGGGTAATGCTGGTTTGCTCTATCTTACTGTGCCGACCGCGCAGCGCGCATTGAAGTCGGCTCATGGTAGGCCAAAAGCTACGCCATCGCGCGCTCCAGGGACCGATAAACCCCCAAAGGATGCGCACGGCGATTAATGCCACCAAGGCATAACCGATCCATTGATGTATATCGCTCCCTTCTTCGGTTAGCCATAGGTTGACGGCTATGCCAGCTACTAAAGCCCAATGTACTAACCTGACTAGCGGGTCCCAAACACGGATAAGGGTATTATCGGCCATGGTAACCTCCTGATTAGTCTTCGACTTCCTGCTTTACGATGCTGGCATCTACGGGGTTGAAATAGATCTCTACCCGGCGTTCCTGTTCGTCCCAACCGTATATCTCATAGCAGTTTCCGTCTGTGACATTAAATTCTTTGATTTCGTAACCCATTTCGCTGATACGCTCTTCCATATCAGCTTGACTGATCCATTCGTCACTTGGGGCATCAGTACAATGAGTCTCGGCCAGTACAGCCGTGCTAGCAGTCAGTAGCAATGCCGATGTTATAATCTTAGTGATGTGAGTTCGCATAAGTAATATCTCTTTTCAATGAGGAGTGACTGTGCAAGACATATTTGTCGATTGGCACATGGATCATCTTAAATGAGCCAACTTATGGCAGGCTTAAAAAAAGATAAGCAGCAAAAAAACTGTTTATTGAGAACGTTTCTTTGGCACCGGATTGGCAGATAAGTGAATAGTTAACGCAATATGGCTTCATTCCAACAAGCGTTAAGCGAGCACTGCTAATCACATTTCCTGTGCTGGCAGCATAGGCCTGTGCTCCAGGCTGCCTCGGCTTTTGGTCCCATTGATCCTGCAGCGAAGTCGTATTGGCTTGAATCCTGGGACGTTACTTTGTCGAGGGCGTTCTGGGTAGGTTTTACTTAGCCTAGGAAGACGGCTGATACGGCGGTGGTGATAACTAAAAAATCCGCCTGTAATTCATATGCAAGTAGGCTACCGCATAGGTTCTTATCGATCTCAGCCTCAACATCTTACAGGTCTTTAGTATCCTTGCAGCATTCCACGGGTATGCGTCCGGCCTCAGCGGCGATGATCAAAGTGCTATGTATGCTCCAGCAACCAGCGAATTTCTTGCACACCGAGTACCCGTACTGGCTGTGGAGACGCCATGGTTTGTGCGGCTAAAGCGTAAGCGCTCGAAACGATTAGTTTGATGAATATAAACAACAGAATTAGTGGAAGTAAGATCGCGATGTGTGAATTCTGTTGAGAGCTTATAAACTGTGGCAACGGCGAGGAGAAAAATAGAATCGCCTTGGGGTTGCTGAGCCCAACCATAAACGATTGTCGCCAAAGCGCAGGCATGTTTTGTCATGTTGTTAGCTGGCTGCTAGCAAGTATTCGATGAGTATCGCCACGCTTAGAATTATGTCTCTTGAAGATAATTAAATTAGTAATCAGGTATGTCTGATATTACTCAGCTTTATTAGCCAATATGGCCGGCTGATTGTTATCAATCTATCATCAGCTTGTTTTGTTATCGATAAGGTTAAGCTGATCAATAGTGTTCTTTTAATTGGGAAGCTCCTCTACAATTTATGTCGGTACTCAGATAAATAATAAAAACTGTGTTCGCATACTTAAAAGGTAATCGGGCTTGTGTAAACAAGCTAGAGATTGCTTCCCGGTGACACTGACAAGGCAGATGCTTTATGCAAGCTATCGCGATCACCACATTCCCGCTGTTGGTGCCTTTAGGCTATTGGCTAGGATTGGCGGTTGCTTTTATATGGGGATACCTTGCTTGGAGAAAAACACACAATTGGCACTGTATAGCCTATACGAGTGGGCGTAGTGACCACCTTTTATTAGTGTTGATCGTCGGGCTGGGTGTGGTCGATACCCTAATTGGTATGTGGCATGACAGCTTGAGTCAGGCGCTTCCATTGGCAGGAGCCGCTTGGCTAGCGGCGCTGGTTGTGTTGATGATTGGTGCTGTTAAGCCACGGCCAGCAGCCTGGTGGGCGGGGTTGGCGTTAAGCGGGATGGGGGCTGGTGGATGGGCTGCGTGGCAAAAATTTGGGGTTGGGTTGACCCGAGCGACAGGACATCCACCGTTACACTCCATTTTTTTCGGTAATTTTGCGTTATTGAGTGCGCTGTTATGCCTGGCTGGGTTGGGCTGGGCTTGGCATCAGAGAAAGTCACGTTTGGGTTGGTTTTTGCTGTTACTGGGGGGCGCCGCAGGAGGCGTAATGGCATCGGCACTGTCCGGCACGCGAGGAGGGTGGTTAGCCCTGCCATTCGCAATGGGGGTGTTTTACTACAGTTATGCGCACCAGTGGCGAGCAACATGGCGCTGGATAGGAATCAGCAGCGTAATTGTAGTATTGGCGGTGGCCTACGCCATCCCGCAAAGCGGAGTGGAAAGGCGAGTGAATAAGGCGATAGCTGATGTGCACCACTATATTGACGGAACGGATGTTGGCTCTATCGGGGCGCGCCTGGAAATGTATCGCGGCGCCTTGTGGTTAATACGCGAACATCCTTTCGTAGGCTACGGACATGAAGGCTATCAACCCGCAATGCAAGCACTAGAAGTTGAAGGAGTATTAAGCCCGAAATTGGGTAGTTACTGGCATGCGCATAATGATCTGCTGGATGCTTGGGCGAGGCGAGGGCTGTTTGGCATGTTAGTAGTACTGGGACTTTATCTTGTCCCTTTATGGCATTTTCTACCCGGTTTGCGCAGTGAAAATCCGCTGTGTAAGTCCTTTTCTGTCGCTGGGGTACTGTTGACAGTCGCCTTTATATGCTTTGGTTTGAGCTACTCTTTTTTCGCTTACCCAGCAGGTATAGCCGTATATGCAAGCTGGCAGGCTTTCTTATGGGTTCAGATTCCAGAGGAGCTTCCGCAGAAGAGTCGCTTTGGATACGCTAATTAATGCCATGGCGGTAACAATAGCGATACCCCATGGCTATGATGACTATCATCTTGGTATCGAATACAGGGTCGGTTTGCTATCGGGTTTGTGCATTTAAGCACGCTATTTTAATACTCGACATCACGCTTCTTGTTAAGGAAATAAGTAGCTTATGTTCAAGCATATTTTGGTGGTTTGTACAGGTAACATTTGCCGTAGCCCTGTCGCTGAAGCAATCCTCAGGCAGCAGCTCCCTAACTGCCAAATCAGTTCAGCTGGTTTAGGTGCCTTGCAAGGTGAGCCCGTATCATCGTTTGCGCAGCAACTGGCTGAATCGGATGGTCTGGAGGTTACTCACCACCGTGCACGCCAGCTGACAGTGCCAATGATTCAAGAAGCCGACCTTATTTTAGTGATGACGGAAGGCCAACGCCGTGCTCTAGGTGAGCAAGCACCACATGCGTTGGGTAAGACGCTATTGCTTGGTCGCTGGCTGAATGACGGTGAAGGACAAGATATCCCTGATCCGTATAGAAAGACGCTAGATGTCTTTGAGCATGTGCATACGCTGTTAAAGGATGCGAGCTTTTTGTGGGTAGACAAGCTCCCCAAAACGTTACGTTGATGCCGGCCATATTGAGTAGGGCCCCTGGTAAGCAGGCCCCTAAGCTTCGCTAGGAGGCCTTCTATATTTCTCCCTCTGAAGCTTTTCCATCCAAACTGTTTCGCTAGGTTTTAGCTATGCAGCGAGCAGTTATTAATCTCTAAATTGTTTTCTAATTAAGAGTTTGTGCACATAAAAGCCCACTCTAAGTTAATCCTATGTTTGTAACGGTAATGTTACATGGCAAGCTGATTTCAAAATATCACCTGTTTCCCATATATAAGTATTGTAAAAATCTAATGACAATATTGTTGATATATTATAATTTTATTTAAGCTATTGATTTTAAAAAATAGTTATTTGAAAAAATGCCATTTCTCCCTTTCTCTCTGCCTTAGCAGCCTAGAAATTTTGCTGTTTTTACTACCACTGATGTACGTCGTTTTGCTCCCAAAAGTAGTAGTTATTTCACCCTCTGGTAGCTATGTAAATAAAGTCAATCTTTTTGTATTTTTATGTAACATTAAAAATAATTACCAAGTAGGTAGCTCTGACTCATGGCGACAGCGAATTAACGTCGTCTGGGATGTGTTTAATAAGGCTCTGGGAAACGCCTGATTAAAATCCTCGGGCGGTAGCGTGGCGAGACAAAAGCAATGGGAGCAACCATGAATAATTACAATGAAGTAGCAAGAGTGGAATCTTCAAGAAGCCTCATTCGGCTAGTCCACTATCTCGTATTGATCGTGCTGCTGGGAGCCCTAAGTGGCTGCGCTATGGCTCCTGGTGGCCACATTGATCAGGACAACCTTGAACAATCACTAGATGGGCGTGTGGACGTGGAGCAAATCACCCCAAATTTAGTGAATGCAATGTTTGAAAGAGATGTTTCTTCTCGGGTTCCATCTCCCGCATTGAATCCAGTGGTGCCAGGGTATGAGTACCGAGTAGGGCCTGGCGATATTTTAAGTGTGATTGTCTATGACCATCCGGAGCTGACTATTCCGGCAGGTTCTGAGCGCTCCGCAGCAGAAACCGGTAATCGTATACGACCCAATGGCACCATGTTTTATCCATACGTGGGGCGTGTCAGGGTTGAAGGAATGACGCTTGATGAAGTGCGTGACCTGATTACTCGGCGTCTAGCTAATGTGATCAACGAGCCGCAAGTGGAAGTTGGCATTGCGGCGTTTAACTCTCAGAAAGTTTATATCAGTGGTGCTGTCGAAAATCCCGGCACATTACCACTCACTATTGTGCCGATGACAATTCTTGATGCCATCAGTGCCGTAGGCGGAGCACGGGAAAATGCCGACTGGCGCAACGTAACGTTGAGCCGTAATGGTAGCGAAGAGCGCATATCGCTTTATGCAATGATGCGCCAGGGAGATATGACACAGAATCGTTTGCTGCGTGATGGTGACTTGCTTCATGTCCCTACAATGGAGAACCAGAACGTAGTAGTGATGGGACAGGTAGTCCGTCCCGGTACCATTGCTATTGGCAATGAGCGGATCACCTTGACGGATGCATTAGGCAGGGCAGGCGGTGTGAATGAAAGCCGTGCAGAACCTTCGGGAATTTTTGTTGTACGGGGTAACCCAGCAGGGAGTGAAAAGTTTGCCACTGTTTATCAGTTAGATATCCGAGATGCTACCCGGTTATTGCTTGGAACTCGCTTTCCTCTCCAGCCTCAGGATGTGGTGTACGTGACGTCAGCGCCATTGGCTCGTTGGAACTCGGTCATTTCTCTGCTGCTGCCATCCGTCAATCTGCCGGGTAATGTTGTAACGGTAGCCAATGATGCCAGCGAGCTTTAAGTGACTATTTTGAAAAGTATTTCTGAATAGCGAGGCATGGCCATGAATTACTTTCCTCATCCACCTTCATCACCGTCTGGCCCCCAGGAAAGCGATGATCTTAATCTGCGCAAGCTAGTCGACACACTCTCTGACCATCGCTGGTTTATCGTCACGATAACAGGGCTTTTTCTCCTTGCAGGGTATTTTTATGCCAGCTCTCAGCCGCGTATCTATCAGGCTGACGCGTTAGTTCAGATAGAGAGTCGAGGGGCCAACTTGGCGTTTATGGAGTCATTGGGTGAACAGCAGCCTGGTAACCCAACCGCTGCGGAACTCGAAATATTGCGATCACGTATGGTGCTGGGAGAAGCAGCTGAACGGCAAGACCTAGCGATTAAGGTTGAACCGCGCCGATTGCCAGTTATAGGGGACTTTCTTGTCAATCATGGGGTTAGTCAGGATTTAATCGACAGTTTAACCCCATCCTTTATGCGCGATTGGTTATCAATGGGAGAAGAGCGTCGTTGGCAAAATCCTTATGTGTGGGCTAACGAGGCTGTGCGTGTTTCACGCTTTTCTGTGCCCGACGAACATATCGGTAGCGAGCACCTATTGCGCATAAAGGAAGAGGGTAACTTTGAGTTATGGCTAGAAGATGAGCAGGTGCTTAGCGGCACCGTTGGCGAAACCGCTCAGGATGATCAGTTAGGTTATCGTCTCTTTATTAGCCAAGCAGTGGCCCACCCTGGTGCTGAATTCAACTTGACACGTATGTCCTCTCTTAATGCGATAAAAAACCTTGAAAGTCGTTTTGAGGTTATGCCACAAGGCACAGATTCAGGCGTCTATGAACTGATGCTCAGTGGTGCGGATCGCAGCAAAATCCAGCCGACGCTTGATACCTTAACTGGGGTTTTTCTCACTCAGAACGTACAGCGTCATTCAGAAGAGGCAGAGAAACAAATCGCTTTTCTTAGCGAGCAAATTCCACAAGTTAGGGACCAATTATCCAATGCAGAGGGAATGCTCAATGATTATCGTGCGCAGCGTGACTCGGTCGACTTAACGTTTGAAACACAAAATCTTCTCACCCGTGTGGTGGAAGTAGAAAATCAACTCAGCGAGTTGGCTATGAGAGAGGCCGACTTAGCTGAGCGGTACCGCCCCTCGCATCCCAACTACCAAACCTTGCTAAGGCAACGTTCTCAACTCGTGGCGGAGCGCGACCGTCTCAATTCCCAGGTCAATGAATTACCTGAAACCCAACAAGAAGTGCTGCGTCTGACTCGGGACAGTCAGGTCAATCAGCAAGTATATGTTCAATTGCTCAATCAGCTTCAAGAGATGCGCTTGGTCAAAGCCGGTACGGTGGGTAACGTACGTATCCTTGATGCCGCTATTCTCAATCCGGGCACTATCGCGCCGCGTATTCCATTGATAACCGCTGTCAGTGCACTAATAGGCGCGTTGCTGGCCACGATGCTGGTGGTGGTGCGGTTGTTACTGAGTCGTGCGATTAAGTCTCCCGAGCAACTGGAAGAGTTGGGGTTACCTGTTTATGCAACGCTGCCTGATTCCGGCGAGCAAGCAGGGCTTACCGAGCGCATTCGCCCGCGTCACTCTAAAAAGGTTCAGGAAGTTTTTCGAGGCTTACTGGCAATTCAAAAACCCGCTGAGATTGCGGTGGAAGCGTTACGCGGCCTGCGAACTAGCCTCTATTTTGCGATGCTCGAGTCGGACAATAATCGTTTGATGATTACCGGTGCGAGCCCTGGAGTTGGTAAGAGCTTTGTCGCCGCTAATCTGGCCGCAGTTTGTGCCCAGGCGGGACAAAGGGTTTTGCTGATTGACGCTGATATGCGTCGTGGTCATCTGCACCATGCATTTCATAGCAAGGGCGTTAAAGGCCTTTCAGAGTTGCTAGCACGGCGAATTGATGCAGAAGAAGCTGTTCGCCATAGCGACTTAGAAGGACTGGATTATGTTGCCCGGGGCAGTGTACCGCCTAATCCATCAGAGTTGTTAATGCAGCAAAGCTTTCACGATTTCCTTGAAACCATGAGCCAGTGCTATGACCTAGTGATCATAGACACACCACCGATACTGGCGGTAACCGATGCAACGGTCGTGGGCAAACTAGCAGGAACCAGTTTGATGGTAGTCCGCTTCGACAGCCACCCCCCTGGAGAAATTAAGGCTGCTAAGCGCCGCCTGGAAAGCGCTGGTGTAAATGTTAAAGGTGCAATCCTAAACGGTGTTAAGAAAACGACCAATAGCCGTCATGGCTACTATGGCAGTTACCTCTATGCTTACCGGTGATCCAAGATGCTGAAGCAATTGCGCGAACTCTACTCGTTATTGACGCAGCAACAGCGGCGCCAACTGTTGAGGCTCCAAGTGTTGATTATCGGTATGGCGCTGGCACAAATTGCAGGTGTTGTCGCTATTGGGCCTTTTATGGCGGTTGTGGGGGATATGAGCAAGCTCCAGGGGGATGGCTGGCTTGCTATGGCTTATAGCGTTACCGGCATGCAAAGTCCCAGGGCTTTCTTAAGTTTACTGGGTGCCATGGTGCTCGGCGTTCTGCTAATAGCGGCCCTGTTATCTATCTATACGTCGTGGCGACTGGCGCTCTACAGCGCTCGAGTGGGGGCCGAGCTGTCAAGTCGCCTCTACCGTTATTACTTGCACCAGCCTTGGTTGTTTCATTCCAATCACAATACCAGTGCTCTGACTACTAAGGTATCTGCGGAAGTCCAGCGTGTGTCTCTCAAGATCATCAGCCCTGTTATGGAGCTGAATGCTAAGTTGATCATGCTATCACTGATGACCTTAGCTATTTTTCTCTACAACCCTTTGGTGGCGATAGTGGGTGTGGTGGTCTTTTTTGGGACCTATTTACTGCTTTACCAAACGGTTCGACGTTTTTTAATTATGAACGGAAGACGAATTTCTAAAGCACAATCCAAGCGTTTTAAATTGATGAGTGAAGGATTCGGAGGTATTAAAGATCTGCTTTTACTGCATCGACAGGCGAGTTTTATTACACGTTTTGATAATGCCTGCAATGCTATCGCGCGTGGTGAAGGAGTGACACAGGGGCTAAGTGAAGCCCCGCGTTATGCCATTGAACTGGTAGCTTTTGGTTCGGTTATTGTGTTGGTGATTTATCTGCTTAACCTTTATGAGGGTAATCTTGGGGCAATTTTGCCAGCACTCTCTATCTATGCGCTGGCAGGTTTTAAAATGCTGCCAGGTTTTCAAAAGATATACACCTCGCTGACAAAAATTCGCGGTAACTTAGCCGCTTATAACGCCATTCGTGATGACTTAATTGCCAGTCGTGATGAGACGAAAAACGGTGATATCGCTGTTAGCGATGCCCAACCTGCAGCGCCAATAACGCCCTGGGTGCCCCGGCAAGAGATAAAAATCCAGAATGTGGTTTTCGACTATCCAGGAGCGCGCGCCTTGGCGCTTGATCGGCTCACGCTAACGATCCCAGTTAATCAGATGGTAGGGCTAGTTGGAACCTCTGGCAGTGGCAAGAGTACCGCGGTGGATTTATTACTCGGTTTGATTGAGCCCCAGCAAGGTCAAGTACTGATTGATGGTGTGCCATTAACCCATGAGAACTTACGGCAATGGCAGGCGGGGGTGGGGTTTGTGCCTCAGCAGATATTCTTATCCGATGCCAGCATCCTCGAAAACGTCGCCTTTGCTATCGAGCGCAAGGAAATTGATGTTGAGAGAGTCAAGGAGTCGCTACGTATGGCGCAACTGGACGATCTGCTGGATAGGTTTCCGGAGGGGCTCGAAACACGCATAGGCGAGCGCGGTGTTCAGATATCCGGGGGGCAGCGTCAACGCCTGGGAATCGCTCGGGCCCTTTATCAGCAAGCTAGAGTACTGGTGTTTGATGAAGCAACGAGTGCGCTGGATGGCATTACCGAGCGCCGTGTCATGGAAGACATTCAGCGATTTTCCGGCCAGATGACGGTCATCATGATTGCCCACCGCCTAGCGACCGTTAAGGAGTGCGACATCATTTATATGCTTGAGAATGGGCAGGTAATTGATGCTGGCACTTACGACGACTTGGCCAGCCGTAACCATACCTTCCAGATGATGGCGAATCTCTAGCCAGGCGTCTCTTCCAAGACAGACAAAAGGGTATCGCCATGAACCTAATCGGCGCACTACTACTGTTTTTGAGCCTTTCATTAAGCAGCCTTTATTTGTTCCCTAGTGGTGGACCGCAGCTGACTGATATTGGCTTAACAGGTTTCGTCGGTGTGATGTTAGTGATGTCCCTAGGCGACAAACATCTGAAAGTTTCCCCTTTCGCCATATGCTGGGCAATGATGGTGCTGTGGGTGTTACTGGTTTGCCTTAGCTGGACACTGGTCTTGGGAGCGACCAGTTTTTTTAGACCCGCTCTGTTTTTCCTGTTTAATTTTCTAGTGGGTATGGCGTTATTACGTTTTCTTAGCGTATATGGCGAACGCGCTACGGGAATAATCCGTAATGGCGTAGCAATCGCGCTGGTGATCGCGGGTAGTCAGGCGTTACTGCAGTTAGCTATGGGAGTTAATCGCACAACGGGAAGTTTCAATAACCCTAACCAGCTCGCTTATTTTTCATTATGCGGTGTGGTGGTGTTATTGATGCTTGATGATTTTCATCCGCGTATGAGGCTTTTGGGGCTGGCTGGGCTAGCTGCCGGCGTGTTGGGAATTTTAGCTGCGTCATCGCTTGCCGCAATGGGGGGCGGTGTTTTAGTCCTGATCGGGTGGGCCATGGCTAATGCCCGTCAAATTAAGCACTTTGCGCGCTTGTTAGTGTTATTTCCGTTGCTATTGTTGGGTGTCTTGCTTGCCAATATCAGCTCGGATGGGCAAGTATTGCGCAACTTAGAAGCGCGCATGGACAGAGCGCCAAGCAAAGTAGATAGCGTCTATGAAGAGCGTAAGTTTGATCGGTTAACGAACTTCCCTGAATACGCCATTTTAGGCGCGGGGGAGACTGAGCGTCAGCGTTTTGCTCCCTATGATGGACATGAAATTCACTCCTCTTTCGTCAACATGTTATTTGCCTATGGACTACCCGGGCTAGGGCTTTTCCTATTGACGATCGTTATCGCGTTACGACGAGCGCCGCTGTATGTCTGGGCGGGTGTGGCCGGGCCCTTGATCTATTCCACTACCCATAATGGCCTGCGCGCGACACTATTTTGGTTAGTGCTAGTGCTGTGTTGGCACCTTTACCGACAAGGAGCAATAGCCGCTTCGCATCATCGGCTAATGGCTGATTTCCCTTGAAATAACACCATTGCCAATGAGGCTAGATAACTAACACGTAACGCCCGCAAAAAATAATAACGGGGGAATCATGGATAGCTTAATGAAATCGTTGTCGGTGGCACCCCGATGGATAAAACGCAGAGTACTTGTCCTGCTCGATGGCTTGATTGTAGCGGCCAGTTTGCAGCTGGCAACGATGATTCACTTGGAAAGCTTCCAGCCACTAAGAGATGGCTCCCTGTGGATGACGATTGGTCTGCTAGTGCCAACAAGCCTTTTGCTTTTCCATTGGCTAGGGCTATATCGAATAGTGATTCGTTATATGAGCCATGTCACCGTACCAACCGTCGCTCTGGTCGTCGCGACGTCAGCACTGTTAGTGGTGCCAGTCAGTTATATGGTTGAACACCCTGTCGGGTTATCCGTTATCGTCATTTATACGCTTCTTTTATTATTAGGGATTGGCAGCCTGCGTTTTTTGATACGTGAACTGTATCGCTATAGCCAGCGTCGCCAACGCAAGCCAGTCGTGATCTATGGGGCAGGGGCCGCTGGCTGTGAGTTGGTTGATGCGCTTCGCCATGGTGGTGAATATGAACCGGTGGCTTTCGTAGATGATTGGCGAGGACTAGAAGGCGCCATGGTTGAAGGGCTGAGAGTACACCAACCGGTTGCGCTAGCTGCCTTGGTGCAAGAGTATCAGGCTGCCATGGTGCTGTTGGCAATTCCTAGTGCCCCACGTTGGCGACGCCGTGAAATATTACACTGGCTCTCCGGCCTGTCTGTTCCTCTTAAAACAATTCCTGGTAGCGCCGACGTGATTGCTGGGAGAGCAAAAATCAGCGAACTTCATGACGTAGCGCTAGAAGATTTATTGGGTAGAGAGGCTGTGCCTGCCTTTCCTGAGTTGCTGCAGGCCAATATTCGCGATAAGTCGGTTATGGTCACCGGCGCCGGGGGATCAATTGGTAGTGAGCTATGTCGTCAAATCCTTGCTCAGAATCCCATACGCCTATTACTGGTCGACAACTGTGAATTTGCTTTATACGCCATTGAGCAGGAGTTGAGGCAGGTAGTTGAAACGAGCCATTCACGCTGTGAACTAAAACCACTGCTTATTTCGGTTCAGCATGCGGGTGGACTCAAAGCAGTATTTGATAGCTTTCAGGTACATACCGTCTACCATGCAGCCGCTTACAAGCATGTACCGATGGTTGAGTTTAACCTTGTTCAAGGGATCAGTAACAACGTCTTTGGCACCTTAAATCTCGCTCAAGCGGCAATGACAGCCGGTGTCGAAGCTTTCGTGGTTATTTCCACCGATAAGGCCGTTCGCCCCACCAATGCGATGGGGGCCTCCAAGCGCTTGACCGAACTTATTTGCCAAGCATTCGCTAATGCGCAGTCAAAAACACGCTTTTGCATGGTGCGTTTTGGAAATGTGTTGGGGTCAAGTGGCTCTGTTGTGCCGTTGTTTCGTAAACAGATTGAACAAGGTGGCCCTATCAATGTGACACATCCGGAAATCACCCGTTATTTCATGACGATCCCTGAAGCCGCTCAGTTGGTTATCCAGGCTGGCGCCATGGGCGAAGGTGGCGAGGTATTTGTTCTCGATATGGGGGAACCGGTCCGCATTCTGGATTTGGCAGTGAATATGGTTAGGCTCTCAGGGCTTGAAGTGAGAGATGCAGAACACCCAGAAGGTGATATTGAGATTGTTTATTCCGGCTTGCGCCCAGGAGAAAAGTTATACGAAGAGCTATTAATCGGCGATGACGTCAGGAGAACTCGTCACGACCGGATAATGACCTCAAAAGAACGTTTCTGGGAGTGGCCAAGGCTTGAAACCTTTTTAAATGAATTGGAACAAGCTTTTATCGAAGCTGATCATGTGCATATCCGTCAACTTTTACAGTCCGCCCCACTAGATTATCACCCCTTAGACGAGATAGCGGACTTAGTGTGGACAGCGCGCCAAACTTCGCCCCGCGAACCCCAGAGCCAACGCTTAAATACAAACCCATTCTTAACGTCCTCAACCCGACACGATTCCGCTCTTAATCAAGTACTTAATCCCGTCACCAAGGAAAGCTAAAAATGTTGATCGACTCATTGTCTATCAAAGTGTGGATGCTCCGAAAGGCCGAAAGTGCGGGGCTACACATTCAGTCGATGAAACATTTTCGGCCAGTGGATGCTCGTAGGCATCTGAGTAATCCACTCGAATTAAATTATCTTTATCCTGGTAAAGAGCTGCTCCTTGATGCGCCGATGGAATGGGGGTTTGGCTTGTTTAATCTCAGTGGTCATCGGCGCTTCCTAAATGATGTGATGCAGGAGGCATTTTATAAGCCTGGCAGGGAGCGCGACTTACTCCGTGAAGCCCTGCGTGTTTTCTATGCTGAATGGCAGCCAGCTAATGCCGCCGAGTTTCTGGGAGTTTCTTCTGACCAAGCGGGTGGGCTAGTCGATGTACCGCCATGGCAGGCTTACTCTCCATGGGACTCATACAATGCTGCAGAAAAGAGTGCCAAACGCCAGCGAACGGAGTTACGTGAAAATGCCCGAATATTAGGTAGGCACCTGGGCATTAACGCAGGCTGGAAGTTCTGTGGGCCCGTCAGCGAAGATAAGCTTGAAGTTGAGGTTGAACGTTTGGCTCGGGTGCTTGAATCGATTCGTGATCAAGGAGTCTGTCGCCATGACGGCACTGATGGCGATATCCGCGCAAGCGTTTTAACGCACTCAGATGGACGCTGGCGCTGGGTGGTACACGGTGGCCAGCACCGTTACGCGGTGATCAGTGCTTTAGGAGCGCCGCGGGCTGTTATTCGGGTTGAGCGCTTTATTCGCCGTGAAGACGTTGCCCTTTGGCCGACAGTGACCTCAGGTTTCTTTAGCCAAGAAACAGCCCTCAAAATATTCGATAACTACTTTTTTGATTAATATATAAAACCGCTTTTTAATAAAAATTATTCTGTCTGAGTGATTTTGTCCTACTTTGAATTTTTTTGTTCGCTTTGCTTTAGTGCCTTTGAGTTATATTTTTTTATCGAAATTTTAAGGAGCTTTAGAAAGCCTCTGATAGGCTTTTTGAGATACTCCTTTTAGCTTTCAAGGAGAAAGGCGACTATGAATAAAAAATATAATATTGAGAAAGATGACTGGTTGGTTGGCATTGCTATTTTCCTAATTAGCGAGCGGGGGCTGGCGTATTTAGACGTCTTACGTAGCCTGCTTGATCGCTACGGTTTTAATATTTTGTGCGAACGATCCATACATGAAGATCAGCGGCATACACTGGTAAAGTGGGTTGATAGTAGTGAACAGCTGTCTGCAGGTGGACCTGTTAATGGCGATCTGCCAGCCTATTTTTTGGTGGTACACGATGTTCATCCTATGATGGAACACTCTTGTTCAACGGAGACACCAGAACGAATCGATAATCTACGGCTGCTGACCGTAGAAGCAATGCTAACTCAAAAGGCCAACGATGGTCGCAGTAGCCAAAAACACGTCAAGCCGTTGTATTTGTCCTGTAGCACAACTCAGGCATTTGAATATCTAAACAAAATAGTCCCACAGCAGGTCGATACAATACGCGCAACAGCTCAGCGCTATAACAATGAGTTTCGCACTCCTTACCCTGTGCTAGCCGACGTGAGTAAGCAGGTATGTCGAGCCAAAGTAGAACTGGTGGATTTTCACGGCACTGAAGCAATTTGCAAAACCTTTCGCCCAGGGCGCGAGCGGTATTTAGAGCGTGAAGTAAAGGCCCGTGAACTCGGCGCTTCATTGCCTGAAGTGTCGCGACTGCTAGAGGTGGGGCCTCATTACCTAGTGTTTGAACGCTATTCCAATCGTATGGAGCGGATCCTTTCTCCGCGTGCTCCATTTTCACCCCACGGGTTACTACCACTCTGGACAATTGAGCGTGTCAGAGCGGTTATCTTGCATTATCGGCGTCTTGGCTACGAGTGCATTGACTTGAATCCGCAAGACCTGATTTATGATCCTTGCCAAGGTCTTAAAATTATCGATTTCGAATTTCTACAGCCTGGCACCGACGAGATAGAAAGTCTTAAGGGCAATTATGCGTGGTATGACGTGCCATCACGCTTCAAGGGCGATTTGCCCACTTCCGCTCAGCACGGCTCCTACCGTGAACGCTGGTTCCCCTACACCGGGCTACCTCGAACGCTATGTTTGAACAAACTTCCGCGACCGGTACTTACCATGGTGCGCTCAGTGGCACTAGTGCCTTTAACGTTAGGCGGTTTAAGGCGGGTGAGTTGGCAACATATTCAGCGCCTTGTTCGTAACTGATCTAGCTCTCTTCCTTTCTAACTAACGGTTGTCTCGTCATGGAGTCTCTATATGAAGATTCTAGTAACCGGCCATGCAGGATTCATCGGCTTTCACACTGCTAAACGTCTGCTAGAGCGGGGGGATAGCGTCGTCGGATTTGATAACGTTAATGACTATTACGACCCTGCTATAAAAGAAGCGCGTCTCAAAATACTTGAGCATACCGCAGCAGAGACAGGTAATAACTACTTCTCAATTCGTGCCAACTTAGCTAACCAGCAAGCAGTGGCAACGTGCTTCGAAGAGCACTGCTTTGATCGCGTTATTCATCTTGCTGCCCAAGCAGGCGTACGCTATTCACTGGAAAATCCGCTTAGTTATGTGGAAAGTAACTTAATTGGCTTTACCAATATATTAGAAGCGTGTCGCTACGCTAAGGTTGCGCATCTGACTTACGCCAGCACCAGCAGCGTATACGGTGCCAATACGCTCATGCCATTTTCCGAGCACAAGGGAGCCAATCACCCGTTGCAGTTTTATGCAGCCACCAAGAAAGCTAACGAAATGATGGCTCATAGCTATAGTCATCTGTTTGGACTGCCGACGACTGGCCTACGGTTTTTTACTGTCTATGGGCCGTGGGGGCGCCCAGACATGGCACTTTTTAAATTTACCAAGCACATTCTGGCCGATGAGCCTATCCAGGTTTTTAATTATGGTCACCATACGCGCGACTTTACTTATGTGGATGACATTGTAGAAGGTATTATTCGTGCCAGTGATGATATCGCAACTCCGGCCCAAGAGTGGAATAGCGACAGCCCCGACCCAGCCACTAGTAATGCACCATTTCGCCTCTTTAATATAGGCAATAACGATCCGGTAACAATCAGTGTTTATATCGAAGCCATTGAAAAAGCACTCGGTAAAAAAGCCATCAAAGAAATGTTGCCTCTACAGCCGGGAGATGCGCTAGATACGTATGCAGACTCAGGTGAATTAGAAAGAAGAGTAGGATATAAACCCTCTACGCCAATCTTTAAGGGCGTTGAAAACTTCATTGCTTGGTATCGCGACTATTACTCATTAAATAACTATTTACCTACAGCCTCGTCTGATGCTGTAAGCCAAGTATCTGGCTTAATTAAGTGATATGAACTGCTTATTTCTCTCTTAATATATCCAACCCTAGTAGGAACTCCAATGAACGTTACAGTTTTCGGAACGGGTTATGTTGGCCTGGTTCAAGGTGCAATTTTGTCTGAGGTCGGTCATCACGTTGTTTGCGTAGATGTGGATGCTCACAAGGTTGAACAACTTAAGATGGGGATCATTCCCATCTATGAACCAGGATTGGAGTCGATAGTAAAAGAGAACCACGCTGCTGGAAGGCTCGACTTTACTACCGATGCGGTTGCCGCGATTAAACATGGGCAGGTTCAGTTTGTGGCGGTGGGCACTCCGCCGGATGAAGATGGAAGCGCGGATCTAACCTACGTGCTTAACGTAGCTAAGACTATCGCTGAACACATGGAACGCGACCAAGTTGTCGTTAACAAATCCACGGTACCAGTAGGTAGCGCCGATAAAGTTCGTGTCGTGATGGAAGAGGTATTGAAAGGGCGTGGTCGAAGCGATATCAGCTTTGATGTGGTGTCTAATCCTGAGTTTCTAAAGGAAGGCAGCGCCGTCGTAGATTGCCAAAAGCCAGATCGAATTATCATTGGTACCAGCTGCGCTGCTTCGATTGAAGTCATGCGCGAAATATATGCGCCTTTCAATCGCAATCACGACAAAGTGATCGTAATGGATGTAAAAAGTGCTGAGTTAACGAAGTATGCCGCTAACTGCATGTTGGCAACAAAAATTAGTTTTATGAACGAAATGGCAAACTTAGCCGAGTTACTAGGAGCCGATATTGAAGCCGTGCGTAAGGGAATCGGTTCAGATCCACGTATTGGCTACCATTTTATTTACCCTGGAGTAGGCTATGGTGGCTCCTGCTTTCCCAAAGACCTTCAGGCGCTTATTCACACTGCAAATAATATCGACTTTGACGCCAAACTGCTCAAAGCGGTGGAATTACGTAATAAAGAGCAAAAAAACACACTTTTCCAGAAAATAAACCAGCACTTCAATGCACAGTTAAAGGGCAAAACCTTTGCTATTTGGGGCCTTTCCTTCAAACCCAATACGGACGATATGCGAGATGCGCCCAGCCGAGTGCTTATGGAGGCGCTATGGGCAGCAGGTGCAAAAGTGCAGGCTTATGATCCGGAAGCAATGGAAGAAGCGCAGCGAATCTATGGAAGTCGTGAGTATTTAACCCTTTGTGGAACCAAAGAAGCCGCGTTAAAAAACAGTGATGCGTTAATTATCGTTACCGAGTGGCAGAACTTCCGAGCGCCTGATTTTGAGCTTATCAAAGCTCAGTTATCGGAACCGACTGTTTTTGATGGTCGCAATCTTTATGAGCCACACAGAATGGCAGATAAAGGATTTAGTTATTACTCGGTAGGTAGAACCAACCCAACGCTGCCAATAACAGCCCTAGCAGACCTTCCTGTAGCAACTGCCAATAACTAAAAATTAAATTATTTTTTAATTATTGAAAATGGTTTTTTTTATTTTAAATAGTAGGTGGCTCATGCTAAAGCGCCAGATTGATATTGCTATTTCAATAATAGGTTTAGTACTGCTATCGCCTTTGCTGGTTGTTATAGCACTGCTTGTTCGCTATAAACTAGGCAAACCAGTTATCTTTCGTCAATATCGGCCAGGGCTATATGGTAAGCCATTTGAAATCGTCAAGTTCCGCTCTATGCGAGATGCTTATGATAAACAAGGTCGAAAACTATCAGAAAAAGAGCGGCTGACTCCTTTTGGCCAGCGCCTACGTGCTACCAGTCTGGATGAGTTACCCGAATTATGGAATGTACTGAAAGGAGACATGAGTTTGGTCGGTCCCAGGCCTTTGTTAATGGAATATTTGCCTTATTACAGTGCCCACCAAGCTCGTCGACATGAAGTACGCCCTGGTGTAACAGGTTGGGCTCAAGTAAATGGGCGCAATGGTATCTCTTGGGAAAGTAAATTTGATTACGATATTTGGTATGTAGATAACCAGACATTTCTTCTGGATGTTAAAATATTATTGCTAACGGTAAAAAAAGTTTTTTTACGCGAAGGTATCAGTTACTCGAGTGATGTAGCGATGCCAAACTTTAAACAATCAAAGCTACACAACGACAACGGTGGACAAAATGGCTAAAAAAATTAATATCCTTGTCACTGGCGTCGGTGGGCCAACGCCACGCAGCTTTGTCAGATCTGTTATTGATTCCGGAGCTGATAGTTATCGTTTTATTGGTGTTGATGCTAACCCATTAGCGATTGGTCTTTACGATAAATCTTCATATGATCATACCTATTTAGTACCAAGGGCTGATGATGAACGTTACTGGTTAGAAATTTCAAAAATAATTGACTACCATCAGATTCAATTCGCGGTTGTCTTGCCTGAAGTTGAAGTAGTGGCATGGGCGAAGCGAAAAGAACTTGAAGGATTACCTTGCAAAGCATTTATTTCTTCAAGCCAGCCGACCGAAGCACTGATAGATAAGAAGAAGCTGCATGAAACTCTAGCGGATAAGCCTTATATACCCCGTTACTGCACATTTTCAAATGGCTTGAAAAACCTTGATTTTACGCTTGATTATCCTTTTTGGGTACGTGGTACTGTTGGATCAAGTGGTTTGGGTTCTTTAAAAGTCACAAGTGATAAAGAACTCGATGAATGGATGCAAATAAACCCTCTCATTGAAGAATTTATTGCATCCGAGTTTTTGCCGGGAAGAAACCTTGCGTGTAAGGTTATTTACATGGACGGTAAGATTTTACGTTCTGCTTGCGCCGAGAGAGTAACGTATATCATGTCTAAAATCGCGCCTTCTGGAATAACCGGCAATACTGCGTTTGGTCGTATGATTAATGATCCCCAGCTGGTGAGCATTGCTGATGATGCGATTAGTTCATTTTTTAATCACTATCAATCGAAAGCGAATGGCATATTTACAGTAGATTTCAAAGAAGATGCTCAGGGAAATCCAATGATAACCGAAATAAATGTAAGGTTTGTTGCTTTTATTTCCTCTTTGGCTCAGGCGGGCGCCAATCTTCCTCTAGACTATCTTGAGATGAACCTTAACCCAGGCAACTTCTCACACGTATACAAACATTATGAGTTTCCAAAAGGCACCATGTTTTTAAGAGACGTGGATGAAAAGCCGGTTGTCATGAACGAAAAAGACCTATTAGTTATGGATCACCGCCATGCTTAACGGCCCCTTTTCTCCTTGGCCATCTTTTACTCTGGAAGAGGCCCAGGCTGTTCAGGACGTACTGCTTTCCAACAGAGTGAACTACTGGACAGGCCAGGAGTGCATTGAATTTGAAAAGGAGTTCGCTCAATTTGCCGAGACTAAGCATGCCATAGCGTTAGCAAATGGGACTAACGCGCTAGATTTAGCGCTAATAGGACTGGGTATTGGCCAAAAAGAGCATGAAGAGGTGATTGTTACCTCCCGAACGTTCGTGGCCTCTGCATCATGTATTGCGAATGTCGGGGCTGTGCCTATCTTTGCTGATATTGATCGCGACTCTCAAAATATCACTGCCGCCACCGTCGCTGAAAAAATTACCCCGCGTACCCGCGCTATTGTTGCCGTGCATCTAGCAGGATGGCCCTGCGAAATGCAGGAACTCATGGCGTTGGCAGAGCAATACGGGCTTTATGTTATTGAAGATTGTGCTCAGGCTCATGGCGCTCGTTATCAAGGCCGAAGCGTGGGGGGGATCGGGCATGTAGGGTGTTGGTCGTTCTGCCAGGACAAAATTATGACCACCGGTGGCGAGGGGGGGATGGTCACTACCAATGACAGCGCACTTTGGAAACGAATGTGGGCTTATAAAGATCACGGCAAGAGCTGGGACGCCGTTTATTTGCACGAACATCCACCGGGGTTCCGCTGGTTGCATGATACGTTTGGCACCAACTGGCGCATGACCGAAATGCAGGCCGCTATTGGTCGTATTCAACTTAAACGGATGCCTGAGTGGAGTGCGATTCGCCAGACGAACGCTCAATGTATCTGGCAAGCAGCGTTAGAGTGCAAAGGGCTGCGTGTTCCTGCCTTTGGCTTAGCTATGGTTTCTGGATCACTAAGGCAAGATACCCAGCATGCTGCTTATAAATGCTATGTATTCATTGATTCGCATCAGCTACGGACTAGCTGGGACCGTGACCGTATTCTGAGTGAGATTAATTTAAGAGGAGTGCCTTGTTTTTCAGGCAGTTGTTCTGAAGTATATCTCGAGAAGGCCTTTTTAAACGCTGGCTGGCAGCCACAAAACAACTTGCCAGTTGCACAAGAGCTTGGTCAAACCAGTTTGATGTTTTTGTGCCATCCGACACTCTCTCAAGCAGAAATTAATAAGACATGCCAAGTACTCAAAGAGGTTATGGCGTTAGCTGTCTAATTTTTTCCAGCCCTCTACAGGTCATCTGTATTTAAAAGATCCGCTGTCTTTAAAGCTCATTACATTTAAAACTCACTATTTTAAATAGCGAATATCGGCAAACGAACACTCAACCTGTGTGGCTTAGTGTTTCGTTAAGGAGTGTTTATGAAGCCTAAGGTTGATATCTCGAATAAGCGTTTTTTGCTGATATCGGGCACAAGCTATTCGTTGGTCAATTTTAGAGGACCATTGGTTCAAGCCCTGATCAACGCTGGATTAGACGTCCATGTAGCAGCTCCAGGACTTCTTGAAGACACGACTACTCGCCAGCAGCTTGAGGCCTGGGGAGCGGTTGCTCACGACTTTCCGATGCAGAGAAATGGGCTAAACCCGTGGCGCGATGCTTTAACGCTGCATGCTCTTTATCGTCTTATGTGCAAAATTCGCCCAGCAATGGTGCTTAGCTACACGATCAAGCCAGTTGTTTACGGGCTATTGGCAGCCTGGTTGGCCAGAGTTCCTCATCGTTATGCACTCATTACCGGACTGGGTTACGCATTTGCGAGCCAAGTCAGCGGTAAGCGTGCTCTGGTCTATCAAATTGTGCGTAGGTTATATGCCGCGGCACTCAATAGAGCAGACAAGGTGTTTTTTCAGAATCCTGATGATAACGCTTTGTTTCGTGAGTTGGGGATACTACTTGAGAAGGTACCTTCGCAAGTTCTCAATGGTTCAGGGGTAGACATGGACCATTATACGCTAGTGCCTGTGCCTGCAGGCCCTCCACGCTTCTTACTGATTGCTCGCCTGTTGGGCGACAAAGGAGTGCGTCAATATGCTGAGGCTGCACGCCGAATTAAACAGCGGCACCCCGAAATAGAATTTCAACTGGCCGGTGACATTGATAGTAATCCCGATACGATTACCCGGGAAGAATTGGACACTTGGGTAAAGGAGGGCTCAATTGATCATTTAGGCTGGCTTAATGATGTACGCCCGGCAATCGCGAACTGCAGTGTTTATGTACTCCCCAGCTATTATCGGGAAGGCACACCTCGTTCAGTGTTGGAAGCCATGGCGATGGGGCGGGCGGTGATTACTACCGATGCACCTGGATGCCGTGAGACTGTCATTGAGGGTGATAATGGCTATTTGATACCCGTTAGAGATGTCGATTCGCTTGAGGGTGCTATGCAGGCGTTCATTGATAGTCCCGACCTGGTACGAACCATGGGCAGACGTTCGTATGAAATTGCTAAAAATAAGTACGATGTTCACAAAGTTAATGCGGTAATGCTTAGATCGATGGAAATACACAGCCTAGTATCGTGTAGCCTAAAGAGAAAGTTAGCGAATAATAGTGCTGTTAATGAGGTCTGAAGATAGAAAACTATTTGTTATGGATAAATGATCTTATAGATAAAAAGCATTTATCCTGCTCCTAGTAAACTTATGAGAACCTATTGTTATGGCTTTCTTCTCCGTAATCATGCCGGTCTATAACAAGGTGAATACTTTAAATGATTCACTTGAGTGTATATATAGGCAGAATTTTAAAGATTTTGAGGTGATTGCCGTAGACGATGGCTCTACAGACGGCTCTTTAGAAATTTTGCAACAGCATGAGAAGGCCGGTCTGTTAAGACTTTTTCAGCGCGACTCTCCAGGGGCAGGGGGATATGCTGCTCGTAACTTAGGGGCAGATAAATCAACTAGTGACTGGTTGGTCTTTTTTGATGCTGACGACATTATGTTATCAGACCACTTGTCATGTTTTGCTAATGCAATTATTCAGTACTCTGATATTGAATTATACGTCAATGCTTACCAAAAGATGGAAGGCTGGAGGCGGTTGCCGAGAATAAAAGGGAAGCCTAGTGGCCGCCTGAGCCGCTTGGAAGCCTTGGAGTTCTTTGCGCTGTTCGACTTTATTCATATGAATGGGGCGTGTATTAGGCGTGAGCGGTTTTTATCTATGGGAGGGTTTCCTGCTGGGCTTTATCGCCGCGGTGGCGATGTATATTTTTGGTTGAAAGTGCTGTGTGAATTAAAAGAGATTCACTATAACGCCAATGTAACTACTTTATGGCTTCTGGAAAACAGCGATATTACTCGAGATAAACGCAACCTTGTCGGTTTACATCCTGGTGTTGATCTTTTTAAACAGTATGAGTCTACATTAAAGCGTGGTGAGCGGCGGCAATTGCGTTTGGCAATAAATCGCAAAGTTATTTCTTGGGCTGTTGAGAAGAAGCTGCTTGGCCAATCAGTACGCTTGGATTTAGAAGCATTAAGATGGGGAGGGATGAACATGCGTTTATGGCTGCATGCTATCTCATTACTAGTGCCCCAACCTTACTACGTTCAGTTACGTCGCTGTATTAAATAACCTGAGCAAGCAAAGGGGCAACACTCATGACCAAGACAGTAATTACTTATGGCACCTTTGACATGTTTCATATTGGCCATCTGAATTTGCTAAGACGATTGGCTGAGATGGGAGACCGTTTGGTAGTGGGAATCTCAACGGATGAGTTTAATACACTCAAAGGCAAGCGCACGTTGATTCCATTTGAGCACCGCGCTGAGATTGTACGCTCCTTGCGCTATGTCGATCAGGTGATTCCCGAGACCGATTGGGAGCAAAAGCTTCAGGATATCCAGCGCTATTCAGTCGACACCTTTGCTATTGGTGATGATTGGAAGGGCCACTTTGACTTTCTTTCACCCCACTGTGAAGTGATATACCTGCCACGTACCGATGGTGTCTCTACGACTCAATTGAAACGTTCACTTAATCCTTTTTATAGCGTTTCACGGGAAGAGTTAATGAACGCCTTTGACGTGCTCGATACGTTAAGAAAAGACTTCGGCTAATATTTCTTTGATTGTTGGCGGCAGTGCCAAGGAAATCACAATGTCCTCTTACACACTTCGTTTAGCAAAACAGCTAGCATGGTTGCCGCTATGCCTGATCGGCGGATGCTTCCCGCGCAATGATCGTTTATGGATATTTGGTGCTTGGCATGGTCGCCAGTTCGCTGACAATACAAGCTATTTGTATCGCCATGTGCGGGATCATGAGCCTAGCTTGAGAGCAGTTTGGCTTGCGCATGATCAAGAAGTTGTTCAGCGAGTCCGTGAAGAGGGCGGCGAAGCCTATCTTGCTTATTCAGTCAAAGGAATACTGCTGTCGCTGCGTGCACGGCTTTTTCTTGTCACTCATTCGGCTGAAGATATTAATGCGCATGCGTCATTTGGGGGGCAGCTGATCAACCTAACGCATGGCACCCCTCTTAAGCGCCTAGTTCAGGATGCGCGCTCTTCCCGGCTTGGCGCTTTTACCAGCGTGTTTGATCGTTATCTACGCCGGGCCCTACCTGGGCAGCGTAGACCGCAGCAAGTACTAGTGGCTTCCGACGTCGGCCGAGAGCGAATGATTTCTGCTTTCGGTTTACCGAGCGACCGTGTCACTGCGCTTGGCTATCCCCGCTGGAATGCTTTCCAAGAAAATGCGTCAACACTATTGGAGCAGGCTGGCATCGACATCCTAGCGTACGACAAGGTCGTGCTATATGCACCGACCCTTAGAATGCAGGGCAAGGGTGGGCTTGATGTGTCCCAAGGCAAACGCCTAAAGGCCTTACTACCATGGCTTGAAAAGCATCGAGTGTTATTACTCATCCGCGGGCACACCTCGTTAAAAATGAGCGGTGTGCAAGCGCTGATAGAGGAGAATGCTAGTATTTGTGAAGCGCCTGTCAGTTTATTTCCCGATGTAAATGCTTTATTTCCGGCAGTCGATGTACTTATCACTGACTATTCGAGTTTGATGTTTGACTATGCTTGTTTGAATCGCCCCATCATTCTAATGGCACCTGACCTGGATGATTATCTCAACCTTGATGTGGGGGTTTATGGCGATTATCTTGCTGATGCGCCAGGTCCGGTAATCGAATCTTGGGAGCAATTACCCGAAGCCTGGGAATCCTTGGCTAACAAAGTTCATCACCAGCGCTTAGCAACTTTTGTAGCTCGCCATGCCGCTATGAACGATGGCCGAGAGTGTGAACGCGTCACCTCTCATCTGCGTAACAGCTGCCGCCTTGAAGTAGCCAACCATGCCTGAACGAATGTCCATACAAGATGAGTACGTAGTTTGAAGAGAGAGTAAAGCTAGCTTCTCAATAATTTTGTGAGGGCGTGACATGTCATTTTATGAAAAAGGAATAAAAAACAGGCAGGTAGGAGACGTCGCCAGTGTCGGTATTCGAGTTGATTTTCCAAGAGTTTCTGTGATTGTACCGACCTATTATGACTGGTCACGGCTTAAAAAGTGTGTTGCTGCATTAGACAATCAGTCGCTTGCTCGAGACAATTTTGAAGTCATTATTGTCAATAATGCTCCTGATGATTCTCCTCCAGCGGACTTTTACTTACCCAAAAACTTCACCATGATCCAAGAAGCGAAACCGGGCTCATATGCAGCGAGAAATGCTGCATTAAAGATTTCGCGAGGTGAAATAGTAGCGTTTACGGATTCTGATTGTATCCCTGATCCCTATTGGCTAGAGACCGCTATTAATCGACTCGATAAAGGTGCAGAGCGAGTTGCTGGCAAAGTAGAGCTGTTCTTTAAATCTGAAAAGCTGACGCTTGTTGAAATTTATGAAAAGGCCTTTGGGTTTGATCAAGAACGCTATGCGCAATGGGGCGGGGCAGTGACTGCTAATATGGTAACTTGGTCAAAAAATTTTGAAGTAGTTGGGCATTTTAACGATAGCCTCATGTCTGGCGGTGACAATGAGTGGGGAGTGCGCGCGAACGAAAAAGGAATTCCTGTTGAATACGCCCAGGAGGTTATTGTTAAACATCCTGCACGCTCAAATGTAAAGGATATTCTTAAAAAAAGAAGACGAGTGATGGGAGGGCAGTTGAATAAATTGAAGATAAATTCGAAGAGAAGTTTTTTTATGATTTTAGTTAAAGGCTATCTTCCTCCCATAAAAGCGCTGAAACTGTTTTTAGAGAAAGAGCTGACTTTTTCAGAGAGGTTTTTAGCTTATCTGTTGTGTTATTACTTTAAGTCTTACTCCGCAACGTACAGATTGGCGCTACTTCTCGGCTTGGCTAAGCCAGAAAGATCTTAAGTGATTGGTGAGTGGTGGGTATGTGGTATGCCCCCATTTTTATAAACGCCTCGCTGGATATTAAAAATATTCGGTGAGGCTTTTTTTTTGCTTAATGTTTTTTAGGGGGGAGCTGGCAGACCATCGTCTTCATCAGTAGGTACCTGATAAGTCTAAGGTTACGAATTGAGGTGAATAGTCTTTTGAATTAAGTTGTATTTGTAGATATTGTGCTGGCAGATGCTGTCTTTGCAGACACAAATTTTTTGATTTAGTATCTATGAATAGGTGAATGCAGACAGGGAGCGAGGTGCTTATGCAAACAGCCAGCAATGTTATTCAGGATAAGGCCGCCGCGGCAGCTGGTTTGAAAGCCGCTGTGCGCATTTTGGACAAATGGCGGGCGACAGGTGAGCAGGGCGAATCGATTCTACGTGTCTCTCACAGTAGCTATGCCCGAGCGCGGCGGGGAGATTTGGCTGAGATCAAGTTAGACAGCGATCAATTGGCGAGAATCAGTTATTTACTCAATATTCATGCGGCACTGCGAATGCTGTTTGAAAACCCTGATAATGTTTACGGGTTCGTCTCCATGGCAAATCACAACCCTTACTTTAATGGGCGCACGCCGCTTGAGGTGATTGGTACCGGAGATTTCGCTGCACTTTATGAAACCTTCAAGCGTATTGATAGCCTGCGAGGTGCTCAGTGGTAGATCCGGTGGAAATAAGCGAAGGTTCGCTGCCCCTGTGTAAATCGCAAGAGGTAGTAGGGTATCGCTTAGTCAACAGTAAATTTCCTCCTATTGGGCTGTTTGACGATGTTGCGAGCCTTGATGAGTTTGAAGCGCTATATGCACTACAAGCGCTAACGAACCCAAGGCTGCGTAACGAGGCTGGCGACTTAGGGCTCATTCCTCACAACCAGATTCCCTTTGGTATCCGAGGATGCTCTTATGCGACTGCGCCTTTTACCCACGTTAATCCGGACGGTTCTCGCTTTAGCGACGGCAGCTTTGGCGTGCTTTACATTACGGATGCACTGCCAACGGCAATCAGTGAAGTGAGGCACCACCAGGAAATCTATTGGAAAAACGTACCGTCGTTACATTTTGAACGGTTTATCTTCCGTGGGCTTAAGTGCCTATTTAATGAACAAGCTTGTCGCGATGGCTTGGCACTTCAACCATCCCATGCCATTTATGATGCCAATGATTATCGAGCAGCGCGCACATTAGGCAGAGAGCTGCGTAAACAGCAACGTGTTGGTCTGCGCTACCATTCTGTTCGGCAAACAGGTGCCACTTGCTGGGCATTAATGACGCCGCAGTTCGTTCTGGATATTATCCAGACCACTCATATTGAGATGATCTGGAACGGGCGAATAGCCCAAGTGAACCGCCTCTCAGCGGTACCTATCAAGTGAATTCAGTAGCGTAATTATGTTCGCTGTTGCTCGGTGAAGCGCTGCATGATCGTGAGTGTTTTATCACTAACATGATGCTCCATGCCTTCTGCATCAATACGCGCAGTGCTGTCATCAACCCCAAGGGCACGCAAAAAATGCAGCACTACATCGTGACGCGTCCGGGACGTTTCGGCCATTTTTTGACCTTCTTCGGTCAAAAAGAGCGAGCGATAGGGCTTGCTTGTCACTAGGCCCAGCTCATTCAGGCGGCGAATCATTTTAGAGACGGTCGCTTGGCTAACGGCCATTCGAGTAGCAATGTCCGCTGCGCGCGCTTCTCCGCGGTGGCGTAATAAGTCGCCGATTAACTCGACATAATCTTCGATCAGTTCCGTTTCGTGGGCATTACGCACCGTCTCATACTGCTGTGCATGCTGTTCCACGGGTGGTAGCGCATCTCCATCTTGGCCGTATGCGGTGGTAGGAGAGTGTTGCTGTTGGTATTCACTCATTGGCAAAATTTATCAAGGTTAGTGGAAACGTTAATGGGTGATGGTAGCGCATTTTTTTAGATAATTGTTAGCCATGGCTAAACTGTTTGCATAAAGCTTTTTTGCTGAGCTGCAGCTGTACTTAGTGGGATCCTAGCACAGGAGAAAGAAATAATGATCAAGCAGTGTGGCTGGTTAATCATTGTGCTAGTAGCGCCTTGCTGCTTTTTCCTGGCCCTGTTGTTTTCACTTAGGGACGGCACGTTAAGGCGCTGATGTATCGTAAGATCGCTACTGCCGATAACGCTCAAGAAGGAGATTGGAGGTTTTCCCATGCCTTTTCTGCGATGCCAATACCCGCCCCGGTCATTAATAAGTAGGTTTGGTCGACACCTGCCTCATGCAATGGGGCTGCTTCATCCTGAAAGTGTATGCCCGCAAACAGCTGTCCAGTGAAGCCTGCTTTACGTAGCTCGCGAGTGGCAATTAATTTACTTTCAAGCTCTGGGGTAGCCAACGTGACTGCTACCAGCTTTGAAATATCTAATTGATGCCAAAATCCTACGTCTTCTATATCGCCATAGTAGACGTGGCGTTTGTGCTGCGATTTATTAGGATCAGAATCAATACCCGCAACTGACACCCCTTTATCGTTAAAAAAGTCGTAGGCAGCACTACCTGTGCGCCCCATACCAAGTATTAACACGGTAGCATTACCGATGTTAACGGGTTGTTCATCTGGGTGGCGCGTATCACGTTCAAAGCGTGTTAACGACTTCTCCCAGCGGTCAAAAAGCCCATGTGCCAAGCGGTTCAGGGGGGCCGAAATGACAAAAGATAATGCGACAGCGATGGCGAGCGGTACCAACCACTCCTCTAAAATACTAGAGGCAACGATTAGGCCAAATTCACTGTAGGCAGTTAGGCTTAAACCTCCTAGAAAGGCGTTACGCGCCCGGATACGGAATGCGATCAGCAGCGCAAAAAATAGTAGTCCTTTTAAGGGGAGCGCTAAGGCAAGCACTCCGGCAAAAATTAAGGCATTGGTGTCGGGTAGTCCAGCCATTCCTATTTGTAAGAAAAAGCTGATTAGGAGCATTTCCTTTATTCCCCATAGCGCCTTTGAAAGCTCCTGAGCGCGCGGGTGTTTGGCTAGCAGTAGACCCATGACTAAGGCACCTACCTCTGAGCTTAACCCGACGGCTTCAAATCCCATTCCGCCGATAGCAATTGCTAGCACAGCGCCGAGCAGTACCAGCAGTTCATCGTGTTGGGCAATACTCATTAGCCAATAAAGAAGCGGTCTTAGTAGTGGTAGTAAAAATACCAGTAGTGCCCACGGACTGGGGGTCTGGCCACTATAAAAGCTGAGTACTGCAATGGCGACCAAGTCCTGAATAATTAAAATGCCGATGGCAATTCGGCCATGGAGGGCGCGCAGTTCTCGCTTGGCCTCGAGTACCTTGGCGGCAAGAACGGTGCTTGAAAAGGAAAGAGCAATGGCAAGCAAGAGTGCTTTATCCATAGATAGCGATAAAAATACGACGAAGCCAGTCGTAAATAGTAAGCAGGTAATGGCTAGATGTATAAATGCGCTTCCTAGCACGACAGGCTCAGCAAGGCTCTTCACGTTAAGTTTTAGGCCAATGGTAAAGAGCAGCAGTAGAACACCTAAGTGGGCGAGATGCTCTAGTAAGGGGCCTGCTTCGCTGGACAGGCCAACGCTAGGGCCGAAGGCGTTGAGTGCAAATCCAGCGGCCAAAAAGCCCACCAAGGGCGGTAAGCTGAGCTGGCGGGCAATAATCCCAAAGACAAGAGCAAACGATAAAATAAGCACTTCAAACATGCTGAGTCCTTAACATAAAGGCGACTTGGCTATCTCCCCACCCGCCAATGTTTTTGCATTTCAATAAAGGTGAACGATGCCGACCAAGTGATCAGGACAAAGCCTGTTAATGCCAGTGTTCCGTATAGGAATCGAACGGGTCCCGTTGCATAAATATCCCCATAACCGACAGTGGTGTAGGTGACGGCAGAAAAAAATATATAGTCTAATAGATTAAAGCTGTCATAACCTCGCAGGGCGCCAATATCGTTGAGCTCCGTTAGCCACCATCCGGTCATGCCAAACAGCCAAATTTCGGCCACGTGCGTCAATAAAACACCGAATGCCATACCAAGGATACGCTGGCGATGAGGTTTATGTGATCGTTCAATTTGTCGTGAGATAAGCCATAGCGATTCGTAGTGAAGCAGCACCGCTATGACGACAGCGATGAACGTAGTTATTACGACGACCAAATGTTCGGGGTATGGAATGGTCAAGTAGTAAGAATCCCAACGTTGCTATGAGAGAATGTTCAGCATAAACGGCTGCCAAAGACTAGCAGTGAGCCATCTAAAGAGTGCCAGCCCCACCAGGCTAGCAACACTCCGCCTAGCAGTAGCGTTGCAAAGACGATCAACATTACCAACGCTGTTAGTTGCTTCATGAGACTACCTGTGGAGTGATGTTGCGTGCCAGCGGTTTTTCGCTAATGAACCAGTGCAGACCAGCGGCGACCAATGAAAGCACAATAGCAATCTTCCAAACAGTGTCATAATGGCCAGTGAGATCATAAAGATATCCGCCAAGCCAGACACCCATAAACGATCCTAACTGGTGGAATAAGAATACAATGCCGCCTAGCATGGATAAATGACGAACACCAAATACAGACGCCACAATACCGTTGGTCAATGGCACGGTTGAAAGCCATAGTAGGCCCATGGCGATACCAAATAAGTAAGCACTGGTAGAGGTCAGCGGTAGCATCACAAACGCGGTAATTATCGCGCCGCGAATTAAATATAACCAGCTAAGTATGCGTGGTTTTGACCAGATTCCTCCCATCCATCCGGCCGTGTAGGTACCCACAATGTTGAACAAACCAACCAGCGCTAACACCGTGGTGCCCACCTGAATAGCCAGCCCGTTATCGAATAAATACCCCGGTAGGTGAACAGCAATAAAGACAACTTGAAAACCACAGACGAAAAACCCCAGGCATAGTAGCCAAAAGCCTTTCTGGCCGACTGCCTCATTAAGCGCATCGCGTAAGCTTAAATCACCCTGCGCGCTGGGCTTTGGACGGTCTTTCAACATCGCCCCCAGTGGGATCATCAGCGCAGCAATGGCGCCCATCGCTAGCAGGGCTGCTGACCAGCCAAGCCACTCAATTAGTCCCAGTGTACCGGGTAACATCGCAAACTGCCCAAAAGAGCCAGCGGCACTGACAATGCCCATCGCCATACTGCGCTTTTCAGGGGCTACTGCGCGTCCCACTGCGCCCAAAATTACTGAAAATGTGGTGCCTGATAGACCTAAACCAATGAGCAAACCAGCGCTTAGTGTCATGCCTAATGCGCTGGTGGAAAGACTCATAAAGCACAGTCCAGCCACATACAAAATAGCCCCTATGGCAATGATTCTCGCCGCTCCGAAACGGTCAGCCAGCGCACCAGTGAAAGGCTGAGAGAGCCCCCAAATAAGGTTTTGGACCGCAAGGGCAAAGGCAAATACGCCGCGCCCCCAGCCGAAATCGCTGCTCATTGGCTCAAGGAAAAGCCCAAAACCATGTCGAAGTCCCATAGCAGTGGAGATAACCACGCTTGCTAGCACGATAAGGAGTAGTGTGCGATGTCGCGGCAAGACCATTTTAAGTCCTTTGTTATGTAGTTAGTTAACGCGTTAACTAACTATCTCACGGGTTAGCTATCTTTAGAAGCTTCCAAACAGCGTGCCAAGTGTGATCACACTGATCAGCGCTGCGATAGGCAGCACGATAGTAACCATTGCCACATTGGCGTATGACTGGCGGTGGTTTAGTCCGCAGATTGCCAGCAGCGTAATCACCGCGCCAGAGTGGGGTAACGTATCCATACCGCCGGCTGCAAGCGCCGCCACTCGGTGCATGAGTTCTGGGCTGATACCGGTTTGTTCAGCCATTGCGAGGTATTCGTTGCCAAGCGTTTGTAAAGCGATGGAAAGGCCGCCTGATGAAGACCCTGTAATGCCTGCGAGCACGCTCATGGCCATAGCTTCAGATATCAGCGGATTACCTGGAGATACATTGAGCACAGCGTCACGAATAATGGCGAACCCTGCTAGCGTTGCGATAACCGCTCCGTAGCCCACTTCAGAAGCCGTATTGAAGATGGGAAGAAGCGAGCCGAAACACCCTTGGTTTATCGTGCCCTTTAGATCTCGCCAGTGCCGCCAGCGAGTAATAATTAACCATGTGGAGGCACTGAGTAGTGCAATTAAAATGGCCCACAACCCTGCTTGTCGGCTAGGCGTTATGTTGTTGAAGGCATCGCTGATAAAGCTAAGATCCATTGCTGGGAAAATGCCGTAAGTAAAAAGCGCGTTAAGGCCGATCACCATTATTAGTGGAATCAACGCAATAGGCAGTGCCATGGTTGGCGAGGTGTCAGCGTTGTCAGTTGGTTCTGATTCTCGCTCTGTGTGCGTGCCATAACCTTCGCCACAGGCCGCTGCTTTGTTAACGCGTGACTGCAGGTAGCAAATGCCTAATCCCAGCATAATCAGTCCCGCAATAACCCCTAGCCCTGGTGCTGCGAAGCTGTTCGTACCAAAGTAAGGAATGGGAATGGCATTTTGAATAGAGGGGGTGCCAGGTAATGCTGTCATGGTAAACGTGAAGGATCCCAGCGCAATAGAGGCGGGTATTAAGCGCTTAGGCACATTCGCTTGGCGAAATAACTCACGGCTAATGGGATAAATAGCGAAGGCGACGACAAAGAGTGATACACCGCCATAGGTCAGCACAGCACAAGCAATAACGACGGTCAGTACTACGTGGTGGGTGCCGAGCCGATTAATGATGCCATTTGAGATTGACTGTGCTGCTCCCGAGTCAGCCATTAATTGGCCAAACAGTGCTCCGAGCAAAAATAACGGAAAGAACTGAATAACGTAGTTCCCCAGCGCTTTCATGAAAGTATCGGTGTAGATCGGCAGCAGAAAAGCCACATCGCCTGAGAGTAACACCGCTAGTGATGCCATAAGCGGGGCGAGTAGCAGCACAGAGATACCGCGGTAAGCAAAAAACATCAGCAGTATTAAGGAAATAATGATCGCTAGCATGCCCATACAGGCTCCCAAAATATAGTTAAAAAATGCGTTTTAAGACAGTGTTTTTAAAAGCGATGACTTGAAAAACAATGACTTTAAAAACAACCTGATTAGCAACATGGCTAACAAACAAGACACGCTATTAGAAACATTACTAAAACATGTATCCTTAAATTAGCAGTGTCCGTAAGTGGCTGAGGGCGGCATACTAGGTAGTATGTTGCAAAGCAACAAGTGTGCTTTGACTAAAGTCGTAAGCTTGTGTCACAAATGATTCGCATCTGTTAGTGACGCTTAAAAGACATAAAAAATGCTTAAGTTAAGACAGGGCAGTGTGGGTGACACCGACGCCCCCTTCATCGGTTGGTGTAGGACCACTTTTGATAATTGATTAGCAGGAGGCCAGTGGTGCTGAATCCTTTTTCCATGCGAGGCAAGGTCGGGATTGTTGCGGGACTTGCTAATCAAGACAGTATCGCTTTTGGCTGTGCCCAAGCGCTGCATCACGCTGGCGCTACGTGCTTAGTGAGCTACGCTTCGCCCAGTGCTGATGATGCGGGCGCATCGCTGACGGGGTTAACCCACTATGTAGATGCAGGCCATCACCTTCGTTTCTAAAGGAAGTGGTTTAAAGGAGTAAGTTGATGCCGGTTAATGATGCTAATGAGCTAATTGAAAATCGTACCTATGACGAAATTACGCTAGGTGATGAAGCCCACCTAGAAAAACGCCTGACCATGGAGGACATCAAACTGTTTGCAGTGATGTCAGGTGATATTAATCCGTCACATGTCGACAGCGATTTCGCCAAGAGTAGCCGTTTTCAGGAAGTGATTGCCCATGGCATGTGGGGAGGCGCACTGATATCCACTGTACTGGGAACACAGCTGCCCGGGCCGGGCACGGTCTATCTTACCCAGTCGTTACAGTTCAAAGCACCCGTAAGGCTGGGGGATGTGCTGCGGGTATCCGTTAGGGCTATCGAAAAAGACGATCAGCGTCATAGGATTACCTTTGCTTGCCGATGCGAAAATCAACGCGGTGATACGGTAATCGAAGGTGAAGCTAGCGTATTGGCACCGGTTAAAAAAATCCAACGGCCTCGCGCCTCGCTGCCCAAAGTGCGTTTAACCGAGCGTGGCAGGTTGCATGAGATTCTAACCGCTGCCGATCATCCCGCGCCCATGCCCACTGCGGTTGTACATCCGGTAGACCAAAGCGCCATTTGTGGAGCGGTTGAATCTGCGGCGCAAGGACTGATCATCCCCGTATTAGTGGGGCCTAAAAGGAAAATACAGCTCGCCGCTGAGAAGGCCGAGGTGGATATCAGTGCATTCGAGCTGGTGGATGTTGCCCACAGCCACGCGGCTGCAGAACAAGCGGTGGCACTCGCACGTCAGGGCCACGTAGGTGCGTTGATGAAAGGTGCGCTGCACACCGATGAGCTTTTACATGAAGTGCTCAAGCGCGACACAGGGTTGCGTACCGAGCGGTGCCTTAGTCATGTGATGGCCTTTGATGTGCCAACCTACCCGCGGCCATTGTTGATTACCGATGCAGCGATCAATATCTATCCTAAGCTAGCTGAAAAGCGCGATATTGTTCAAAACGCGATTGAGTTAGCTCACGCATTGGGTAACGACAATCCTCGTGTGGCGATTCTTTCCGCTGTTGAGACCGTCAACCCCAAAATCACTTCTACGATTGATGCGGCGGCCCTATGTAAGATGGCTGAGCGCGGCCAGATTAGCGGTGGCACCTTGGACGGTCCGCTGGCTTTCGATAATGCCGTCTCAGAAGCGGCGGCAAGAACCAAAGGTATTGTTTCGTCAGTGGCAGGGCGCGCCGACATCCTGCTCGCGCCAGATCTTGAAGCGGCCAATATGTTGATGAAGCAACTGACTCACCTGGCGGATGCGACGGGGGCAGGCGTTGTCATCGGCGCTAGAGTGCCGATCATGCTGACAAGTCGCGCGGATGATGCGTTGACGCGTATGGCATCCAGTGCATTAGCGTTACTCTTTGCTGACTATCAGCGCCGGAGTAGCCTGCTTAGTAGCCCTTCAGGAGCATAATCATGCAGGAAATACTGGTGCTGAACAGCGGTTCCTCCAGCGTCAAGTTTGCGCTTTATCACATCAATCTTGAAGGCGCTGCCGGTGGTGCTCAAGAGGCGTTAACGCTCGCCTACAGCGGTCATTTTTCGGGCCTGGCAACGTCGCAATGTCGCGTGTCATTAGCCCATCGCGAACCTGGGCAGTCTCCGCATTACTATGATGTGCAAACACTTAAGGCGCTAGGGCTAACGCCAGCAGTAAATCATGAAGAGGCCATCACAAAACTAATAGCATGGATTGAGCAGCGTGAGGATAAAGGTGCCCTGATTGCCATTGGCCACCGCGTTGTTCATGGTGGCCAAACTTACTTTGAAGCGACTAAGTTAAGCGCTAACGACGTGATCGAGTTGGAAAAGTTTTCAAGCTTAGCGCCGCTGCATCAGCCCCATGGACTTGCACCTATCAAGCTACTGATGGCGCAGTTGCCAGACGTGCCACAGATCGCATGTTTTGATACCGCGTTTCATACTCGTCAGCCCTGGGTGGCTCGGCAGTTTGCTTTGCCGCGGGAATTGACGGCCAAGGGGGTGATACGCTACGGCTTCCACGGTCTTTCCTACGATTATATTCAGCGTACTCTAGCCCATGTGTTACCTGACGATGCACGCCGTTCACGGGTGGTGGTGGCGCATTTGGGTAACGGTGCCAGCATGTGTGCTATTCGTGATGGGGTTAGTGTGGCTTCCAGCATGGGGTTTACTGCGCTTGATGGATTGCCGATGGGGACACGTTCCGGTGCCTTGGACCCAGGAGTAGTGCTTTACCTAATTGGTAATGAAAAAATGAGTATTGAGGACGTGTCAGCGCTTTTATATAAGCGTTCAGGGTTGCTCGGTGTCTCCGGAATAAGTAGCGATATGCGCGAGTTGCTTGCAAGCGATGCCCCTGAAGCCGAAGAGGCTGTTGAGCTTTACTGCTATCGCGCCGCGCGGGAAATCGCCAGCTTAGCTGGTGCGTTAGGCGGGCTTGATCAATTGATATTCACTGCGGGCATTGGTCAGCATGCCGCACCGGTACGTGCTCGCATTGTGGCGCAGTGTGAGTGGATGGGCATGCAACTTGATGAAAAATCTAATGCGCGTGATGCCACTTGCATCTCCTCAACGAGTAGCCGTGTCGGCGTTTGGGTCATTCCCACTGATGAAGAGCGAGTAATCGCCAGTGACTGTCTAGCGCTGCTCAATAGGATGGATTAAGCAACGTTTTAATATTGCCACCTGATGCTGCTCAGGGGATTACTTGAACCACTGTTCGTAGAGGTGGTTGAGTACAGCCTCTGTTGTGGTGGTTACTACAGTCATTACCGCTACCGAGAAACCCTTGATCTGATAGAATCTTCAGTTTTTGTAAGCTCACTCACTTATCTAACTGGGAATCTTAATGAACGCGGTAATTCTTGCTGTGCTAGTCATGGTGGCGCTTTCGCTTGCTCGGGTATCCGTGGTGTTTGCACTGGTTGTAGGCGCGCTGGTAGGGGGCTTGGTTGGCGGTCTTTCGCTGGATGAAACGCTCAGTGCATTCAATGATGGCGTTGGTGGGGGCGCGCAAGTTGCCCTTGCTTATGCCACGCTTGGAGCCTTTGCGGTGGCTATTTCCCGCTCAGGGCTGCCAGATATGCTGGCCAATCGCTTGATTACAATGTTGGGAAAAGAAGCAACTGCGGCACATCAGGCGCGGGTTAAAGTGTTTTTGCTTGTTGCAGTGCTTTTAGTAGCTATCTCATCACAAAATGCCATTCCGGTGCATATAGCGTTTATCCCAGTGTTGATTCCGCCACTGTTAGTGGTAATGAATCGCCTCCAGCTTGACCGCCGCGCAGTGGCGTGTGCGCTTACCTTTGGCTTAACCGCTCCGTATATGCTGCTACCTGTAGGATTTGGCGCGATCTTTTTGAATGATATTCTGCTGGCAAATTTAAATAGCGCTGGCGAGTCATTGGGCTTGGAAATTACCCGGGGGATGGTACCCATGGCGATGGCTATTCCGGTAGGAGGAATGGCCATTGGCTTACTGGTAGCACTGTTCTTCAGCTACCGCGGGCAGCGCGAATATACTAATAAAGATCTAGTAGCAACTAACGCCCAGCAGGGCCACACGCCTGCCAAGCCTCATACGTTTGGACTTGTGATGTCGGGCGTAGCTATTGTGGCCGCGTTAGGATTACAGCTATATACCGGCTCTATGATAATTGGTGGGCTAGTGGGGATTGCTTTGCTTTCGCTGGGGGGCATTTTTAAGTGGCGTGAAGCAGACGATCTATTTACCAGTGGTATGCGCATGATGGCGTTAATCGGCTTCATCATGATTTCAGCGGCAGGCTTTGCAGAAGTGATGAAAGCCACAGGGGATATCGAATCGCTAGTGACAGGCGCGTTTGAACTGTTTGGTGATAACCGTGGTTTAGCGGCGTTCGTTATGCTACTGGTGGGTTTGTTTATTACCCTGGGGATTGGCTCTTCGTTTTCAACCATTCCCATTATCGCAGCGATTTTTGTACCGCTGGCGGTGCAGTTCGGTTTCTCGCCAATGGCGACGGTTGTACTGGTTGGTACGGCAGCGGCACTGGGCGATGCTGGCTCGCCAGCGTCCGATTCCACGCTGGGGCCAACCTCGGGTCTAAATGTTGATGGACAGCATGATCATATGTGGGACAGCGTGGTGCCTACCTTTCTGCACTACAATATACCGCTGATTGCTTTTGGGTGGTTGGCTGCGATGTCGCTTTAAGCTTTGTCACGCAAACCATCGCGCAGACCAAGAAGGGCAGCCATGAGCTGCCCTTTTTTATACTACAACCATGATTATTGCCTGGGGAGGTGCGTCTCGAAAGCGCTGAGCATGCCGCGCAGTAAGGAGAGCTCCTTGCGGCTGGGTTGAGCCCGGGAAAACAGCGCTTGAAGCTGTTCTTCTGTGCGGGCATGGGGCTGGGTAAGAAAGCCACTTTGCTGCATCAGACGCCCAAGATGCTCCTGGAAGTGCACAAACTGCTCGCGGCTGGGTGGGGTGGCTTCAAGTGGCCGTTGGTACATGAAGTGACTATCATCGCGCTTCCGCCAAGCACGGTGTACTTCATAGGCTAAAATCTGCACGGCCTGCGATAGATTTAAAATACCGTATTCAGGGTTGGCAGGAATGCTGACCTGGTGTGTGCAGCAGCGTATTTCGTCGTTGGTGAGACCTGAGCGTTCACGCCCGAATACCAGTGCAACCGGCGCTTGTGCGGCGTTCTCAATTACCTGCTGTGCCATGTTATCAGGTTCATCGAAGTGTGGCAGCGGCAGGCTACGGAGCCTTGCACTCGCACCGACCACTTGTACGCAATCACTAACCGCTTCTTCAAGGCTGCTTACAAGGCTGGCATTTTCAAGCACATCTGTTGCACCAGCTGCCATGCGAGTGGCTTCGTCATCTGGGAATGCGCGCGGATTAACCAATACGAGCTCGGATAAGCCCATGGTTTTCATCGCCCGAGCGGTAGCGCCAATGTTGCCTGGGTGGAAGGTTTGCACTAGTACAATGCGAATATTGGAGAGCACGGTAATGAAGACCTACAGCTGCCGGATAAAGGCGCTGATGGTAGCATGATTTTAACTACCGTTAGAGGTAGTGAGAGGCATTGCCAAATAAAAGAACCCCGCCGTGGCGGGGTTCTTAACGACGTTAAACGTCAGAGCGATAGGCTCAAGGGTGCATTACATCATGCCGCCCATGCCACCCATTCCGCCCATGCCACCCATGTCAGGAGCAGCTTCTTTCTCTTCAGGGTCGTCAGCGATCATGCACTCAGTGGTGATCATCAGACCAGCGACAGAACCAGCGGACTGCAGTGCAGTACGGGTTACTTTAGCCGGGTCCAGAACACCCATTTCGAACAGGTCGCCGTACTCACCTGTTTGCGCGTTATAGCCGAAGTTACCTTCACCATCTTTAACGCGGTTGATAACAACAGCGGCTTCTTCACCGGCGTTGGTAACAATCTGACGCAGCGGAGACTGCATAGCGCGCAGCGCCATGTTGATACCGTGGTTCTGGTCTTCGTTGTCGCCAGTCAGGCCTTGTACTTTAGCCATGACGCGAACCAGTGCAGTACCGCCACCAGGTACTACGCCTTCTTCTACTGCAGCGCGGGTTGAGTGCAGTGCATCTTCAACACGAGCTTTCTTCTCTTTCATTTCTACTTCGGTAGCCGCACCGACGCGAATAACAGCAACACCGCCTGCCAGCTTGGCGACGCGCTCTTGCAGCTTCTCTTTGTCGTAGTCAGAAGAGGTTTCTTCAATCTGCGCACGGATCTGGTTAACGCGTGCTTCGATGTCATTTTCAACACCAGCGCCATCAATGATGGTGGTGTTTTCTTTAGACATCGTCATGCGCTTAGCAGTACCCAGGTGATCCAGGTTCGCTTGCTCCAGCGTCAGGCCAACTTCCTCAGAAATCACGGTGCCGTTAGTCAGGATAGCGATATCCTGCAGCATCGCTTTGCGACGGTCGCCGAAGCCGGGTGCTTTAGCGGCAGCAACTTTAACGATGCCACGCATATTGTTCACAACCAGCGTTGCTAACGCTTCGCCTTCGATATCTTCGGCGATAATCGCGAGCGGTTTGCCTTGCTTAGCTACCGCTTCCAGCACCGGCAATAATTCGCGGATGTTGGAGATTTTTTTATCTACGAGCAGGATGTAAGGATCTTCCAGCTCGACAGCCATGGTGTCTTGGTTAGTCACGAAGTAGGGCGAGAGGTAGCCGCGATCAAACTGCATACCTTCAACGACTTCCAGCTCATCTTCGAAGCCACGGCCTTCATCAACGGTGATGACGCCTTCTTTACCGACTTTTTCCATCGCTTCAGCGATGATCTCGCCAATGCGCTTGTCGCCGTTAGCAGAGATTGTGCCTACCTGAGCAATCGACTTGGTATCGGTGCAAGGAACCGACATTGCCTGAATCTCTTTAACGGCCGCGCTAACTGCTTGGTCGATACCGCGCTTAAGATCCATCGGGTTCATGCCAGCAGTAACGCCTTTCAAGCCTTCTGCGACAATTGCCTGGGCCAGAACAGTTGCTGTAGTAGTACCGTCACCTGCAGCGTCAGACGTTTTGGAAGCAACTTCCTTAACCATCTGAGCGCCCATGTTTTCGAACTTGTCTTTCAGTTCGATCTCTTTGGCAACTGATACACCATCTTTAGTAACGGTCGGTGCGCCGAAAGATTTGTCCAGCACCACGTTGCGGCCTTTCGGGCCGAGGGTAACTTTTACTGCGTTGGCCAGAACGTCAACGCCACGTGCCATGCGTTTGCGGGCATCATCGGAGAACTTAACTTGCTTAGCTGCCATGTTCGTTATTTCCTAAACATTGAAATTTAAAAGGAAAAGTAAGTAGTCGAGGCGAGGTTTAGCCTTCGACGACTGCCAAGATATCGGCTTCGCTCATGATCAGAACTTCTTCGCCGTTGATTTTCTGTTTCTCAACGCCGAAACCGTCTTTGAAAATCACCGAGTCGCCAACTTTAACGTCCAGCGGGCGTACGTCACCGCTGTCGAGAATGCGACCATTACCAACCGCCAGGACTTCACCGCGAGTGGGTTTTTCCTGGGCGTTGCCCGGAAGCACGATGCCGCCAGCGGTTTTCTGCTCTTCTTCCACGCGACGAACAACGACGCGATCGTGCAAAGGACGGATATTCATGCTCACGTTCTCCTGAGTATCGTCAAAGCCCATAAGGGCAGTTAGCTAAATGAGATTTTCGTGGGCCTCTTGCCCGCGAAAAGTGAAGGTAAACCACCTTCATGTTAATGGCGAAAGCTAGTGCATCCGCCGAACTTGTGTGCTGACTCAAAAAGTGGGGGCTGCTCGTAGCCTTTCAAGGGGCAAGTGATAAAAAAATGTGGTTTTTTGACATTCTTCTTCGGTGAGCCCTCAGCGCCGCCTTGCTGTTTCATCGCGGCTAATGAATTCGCCTTCAATTGGCCCCTCTTGACTGCCGGAACGGGATGTATAGGGCTGTTCGTAGCTTGTCTGCTGCTGTTGGTCAGCAGTGCTTTTTAAGCCTAGCCAAGTGAGGGCTTTAAAAATTAACTGGCGAGCGTTCGGTAGCAGGCAGGCGATGCCTAACGCATCAGAAAGAAAGCCTGGGGCCAAAAGTAGGGCACCACCGAAAATTAGTGCGGCTCCAGTAAACAGCTCTTGAGAAGGAATTTCGCCCACTTGCATGCGCTGTCGCGCACGCGCCAGAGTGGAAACACCCTCTTTGCGAATTAGGTGTAGACCGATGAAGCCAGTGCCCAGTACTAGAAGCAGAGTGGTTAATAAACCAATTTGGCTACCGATAGAAAACAGTAGTACAAAATCAACTAACGTAAACAGCGATATAAAAAGAAGAATGGGCATGACAGACTCCATAACAAACGTAATTGGTCAATATGGTGGCAGAATTCGTGAAAACAAGCAGCCAACGTTCGGTTAGCATGCTTGCGTCTGTGTTCTAATGCTCGATATTTCGTTCAATAGTCTTTATGCTGCGATGCACAACGGTGACCTTTTAAGAGGCGATATAGGTAGCGCTTAGTAAGCAATTTTAAGTGCCGGTCTTTATAAGTATTGGTCTAAGGAGAATCAGATGAACCTGACAAATAAAGTGATCGCGATTACCGGGGGAGCCCGCGGTCTAGGCTTTGCTATGGCGAAGCGGCTAGGTAGTCAAGGTGCCCGGCTGGCGCTTTTGGATATGAGTGCAGAAACACTGGATGAGGCGGTATCGGTGTTAGCGTCTCAAGATATTCAGGCGCACGCCTTTGTGACAAATGTGGCCGATGAGCAGTCAGTGGAGCAGGCATTTGCTGACATTGCAGTTCGCATGGGGCCGATAAGTGGTTGTATTAACAATGCGGGAATCACTAATGACGATTTGCTGATCAAAGCAAAAGAAGGGGTAGTTGAAAAACGCATGTCGCTATCCGCTTGGCAAAAAGTGCTTGATGTTAATTTAACCGGCGTTTTCCTGTGCGGCCGTGAAGCGGCAACGCAGATGGTAGAAGCTGGTCACCAGGGCGTTATTGTTAATATTTCAAGTATTTCTCGAGCCGGAAATATGGGGCAAAGCAATTACGCTGCTGCTAAAGCTGGTGTTCATGCGTTAACAGTTACCTGGGGTAAAGAGCTTGCCCGCTATGGCATTCGTACTGGAACTGTGGCGCCAGGGTTTGTTGAGACCGAAATGACAGCTTCCATGCGACCCGATATGTTAGAAAGGATCGCTTCGAATGTGCCTCTTAAGCGGTTGGGTAATCCAGATGACATCGCGAGAAGCGTTGCCTTCATTTTTGAAAATGACTACTTCACGGCGCGAATTATCGAGTGTGACGGTGGTTTGCGGGTTTAAATCACTAAAAATCAGCGGTTGCCAATAGAGCTGGTGCGACTAGTATCGCTGCTAACGGTGGCAACTCACTAATAGGCCATTGGCAGAACTGTCAATGGCCTATTGTGTGTTTGTGGTGGGGCGCTAATGACTAGAAGCGGAAGTGATCGCGCTGTAGCTCTCGCTGGAAGTACATTTCTACCCGTAATGTCATCGCCCAGCGTGGGTCGTAGCTGACCTCTCGCTGAAAATGCAGCTCTGGAATGACATCTGCAAACAGTATTCCTTTATGGATATCTCTGCGGTAGCGGGTTTGCAGATAATAGTTTGTCATTCGCGGACTAGACAGGCTTTCACCAATGGCGATAGCTGAGTAACGAAGTGCGCTACGGCTGTTTAAGCGCTGGTTTAGCTGCACTACCTCGCTGTACTCAAGCGTGTCCTCTTCCTCACGCCACTGCACGTTGGTAATAAATCGCAGGTGGCGATTGGTGGATAATGGGCGGCCAAGATCCCACTCGGTGCGTGCTGAATAACCTGAGTTGTTAAACCAGGATAGTCGATTAAATGATTCTAGCTGCCAGGGGCTATCCTTTAAGTCCCATAGGCGTTCGCTGGTAAAACGGACATAGGGGTCAAGGGGGAGTCGCAGGCGAACGCCAGCGCCAAAACGGTTGCTCCAGTGCTCACGTTTGTCTCTACTTTCTAACCAATCAAGGCCGAATGTTGATGTTCTGCGATCGCGCTGGTCGTTATAGAGCCGCCCAGAGCCTTGTTCAGCCAGCGTGCCTTGTGATTCTTCTGGATCACTTTCAATGATTAAGCGAAGGCGGTCTTCTGTCGTGGGAAGATCGATGCGATAACGCACACTAATATCACCGTTAGTGCCTTCGCCTTCCATCCAGTCAATTTCCTGGCCAAGGCGGAGATAAGACCTGTTGTCTACGGAAGCGGATTGATCACCGCCAAAAAAAGCGTCAATGTTTCTCGACGTGTTGTCTACCCAGTTGCCAATGCTTGCGCGAAATGGCTCAACGCGTGTTTCAGCCCACTCGGGTAGGTCGCTGTCGCTATCTTCCTCGGTAGCATAGGTTTCAGCAGAATAGGCGTTTGGCGATAGTGCACAAAATACGCCAAAGAAAAAGACAGCGAGCACTGGTTTCATCGAAGGCTCCCTAGAAAAATGTTGTCTGAATGCGACATATTATTTTGCTTTGTACATTTCAATATCTTTAGCCCATTGCAGTACGCGTTGTCTTTCCCGGCGGCTGGTCATACGTTTCGTATCGACCTGTAGCGGGGTTAGTTGGTAAAGAGGGTCGGCTGACAAGTTTAATTCAAAGTGCCGTGTTGCGCCGACAGGCATATCTTCAGAGCTATAAATAGCGATGACGCGTATTTCGAGCTGAGGAGTATGCTGTCTTAAAGAGTGCTCATCAATACCATAATGGTGGATAAGCTGCTGCAAGATAGAACCAAAGGATTGTATGTGAAGATAGTCGCCCGACGCCAGGGGACCTTGGTGCGTCCGATAGCCTGCGTTTTCATCATCACCGCTTTGCTGCTGATATTCCACAACATCAAGCTCATAGCGGTGCTCATTAGTGTGTAAAACGGCCACTAAATGCTGAATATAAATGGCTTCACTGCTCATGTTGCTTATTAAGCACAGCGCGTCTTTGCCAATACCCTTGCCTCTATTAACGATAATCCTAGGACGTCTCTGGCGGACATAGCCGTTGTAAAGCAGCTGGGCATAAAATACCCAGACAAGAAGGGTGCAGATGCTGGCAATCGCAGAGATTGCCTGAGCGTTATCTTTAAGCCATTCCATGGGTTGAGATCCTTCTCAAATCAAAGTGGCATTGATAACTGCTAACGTAGCTCAAAAAGAGGTTGGGGTCAGCTAGTTGAGTAATGTTAGAGTCGGAAAACAAAAAAATTCGGTTAGCATAAAGCTACCGAATTTTTCGAAGGTGAAGACCTTTAAATTGGTGCGGATGGGGAGACTCGAACTCCCACACCTTACGGCACTAGAACCTAAATCTGGTAGCTGTAAGTAAAATAAATCATAAAGCCATATCCGTCAAACAGTTACGCGTCGGGCGCAATCGATCAGTGTGACAGATAGGCGTTACTTGGTCACAATCGGCAGTATGTGTGCCGTTAGAGAGTCACATTCCGGTCACAGCGACAGTCTAAAGCGCTATGCTGAACGCATAAGCAGTTTGGATTGTTAACGCCGATACGGCAGAGGAGGAGTGATGTCGCGCACCATTAATGTAGTAGATGGGAATGGACAGACCGACTACGTAGTAGTGGAGGTCAAAGAGGAGAGCTTTCAGCCACTGGATGGCCCCAGGCAGACCTATGACGGAGCGGTTGAGTTTTTCCTTTCGAACGGGGACGCGCTCAACCATATATCGGCTGAGCGATTTGAGGATCTCGATGGCGAGTCGTACTACGCTCAGGACAAGCTGGACATTGAGTGGCTGAAAACCTTAGAGCCTCGATGAAGCGCCTCCTAACTCTACTGCTGTTCCCCGCGCTAGCCCTAGCCGACTACGGCAGCGTGACAGTTGACGAGGTGGCCAGTGTGCTAGACGGCGACACTATTCGCGTGACCGTCAATGAGTGGCCGCCTGTTATTGGTCATCGCATCCCTGTTCGCATTGCCGATATTAACGCGCCCGAAAGGCGTAGCCGCTGCGATACCGAGGCAGAGAAAGCCAGAGAGCGCGCACTGGCCGCAGACGCCCGCATCTATCTAGTAGAACGTCTGCGCAGCGCTGAGACGATAGAGCTACGACGCATAGAGCGTGGATCGTTTTATCGAATCATCGCGGAAGTGTGGGTAGATGGTGAGAATGTGGGCGCTGAGATGTTAGCAGAGGGGCGTGCGCTGCCGTATGCAAAGGGATCGGGCGGGAAGGACTGGTGTGGACTATAAAGTAATGTAGGTAATAGCTACATTTAAATGGTATGACGCATGAGTACAGCTCAGGGGAAAAAATGCCAGCAATCATGTTTGAAAATTGTTCTTTAGGGATGGTTTCTGGTTGTGTCTTTATGGACATGGAATGCGGAATAGAAGAGATTGGCTGCCATGGTACAAGCGTGACTGGAAACACCTTTATAGGGTCGGGGACATTGTTCAGGTCAACAAATTCGACGGGGGTTACCGCCACTAATAACAGGCGATTAAAGGGTGATAATTATCATCTAACACCTCTTGCGCATGCAGTACGGAGAGCGATGTATGGCGGATAAAGAAGAGCAACCAATGTTTGATTTCAAAGGCTCGCAAGTCGAAAAGTTCAATGATAATGAAACCGAGTCGGGAACGCTGCTTAAAGACCGGGGATCTAGTTTTGGAGAGATGGCGGGTAACCGTCGTGGGCCCGGTGGGCCCAAAAAAGAAGGGTTAATATCAAAGCTTAAATGGGAGGTTTTGAAGTCTCCTGTAGGTATTTTAGTGGCCATTATTGGAGGCTCTGTACTTCTTTTTATTGCAGCCTGGCTTGATCTTTAAATCAATATTTATGACCTATTTAGCCGATGGGATATAAAGCCACGCTTTGGAGAAAGGCGCTGGAGCGCCGAGGATGGAAGCGCCTGGGTAAGTACAAGCTGCCGAATGATTTAATAGATTTCCATATCATTCATAAAGGCAAGCTCTATTCAGGCCGCTGCATCGGTGCGCACCCCATAGGCGACTCCACCCAGCCGGGCAGCATTGCATACGTGATTACGCGCTGCGACCTAATGACAGAGGGCGTCTGGCGTTTATCGAGAGGTGGACAGATCGGAATGAACGTCCGCGATTTGCCGTATCGCTGAGCCAATATTCAGGCACAAAAAAACCGCTCAAGGCGGCGGATGTTTTTGCGAGGACTGCTTACAATGTCGACCCCTGAATAAACATCGTATCAACATCGCTGTCACTCATACCTAGCTGCTCGGCCATGTGCGTTAGCCAGGGCGCTTCACGCTCTAAAAAAGCGGCGTACTCCCACTCGATGCCTGCGATTTGCCGATCCTCAGCATCAACTATATCCCCGATAGCTCGTTCGACCTCCGATAGTAGGCCATTTTTGGCGAGGACTAGGCGCGCTTGTCTCGCCGTGATAGTTGCTGGTACGGGAAGTGCAGACTCAGCAAGCATCCCAAAAGCAAACGGCGGAGTTATGGTCGTTTCGTTGCCTTCTTCATCGGTCACAGTGCGCGGCGTAAGATCGTGCACTGACGTATAGAGAGACAGTTTATCTGCGTCGTTTTCAATCGCTTCGAAGAGCCGCTGCGCTGTTCCGGTGCCGGTGTATGTGTCAGATGCCAGTACAGTGAGGCGGCTATCATCCGGCAACGTTTTGCCGCGATAATAGATGAGCGCTTTACCATCGCTAGTTTTGACAGCACCCTGCGGCATGGGGTTGTCGTCGTTAAGAGCGGTGGTATCGGCGATATATAAAATGGCATCAATCATGATTGACCTCTGGCTGTTAGGGCGTCTAGTTCGGCGGCGGTAGCGGCGTAAGGGCTATATAGGAATCTTTTATATTTTTTAAATTTAGATCCCCCCGCATCAATACCCAGCAGCAGTTGCGCTAATTGGGCGTGATTTATAGAGACATCCATAGGTTGGACAGATGACACCCCATTGACAGAGACAGACACCAATCCGTCATGAGATATTGAGAAAGCGGCACAAATTAAACCAACACCTGCCTGACCAGTATCTATCGACATAGACCCTGAGTCGCCGAAAATATTTAGGAAGAGTCTCCCTGATGATCGCCACAGTAGATATGAGTTAGTTGTATCAACAGAAGATGTTGCATTGCCAGCTTGTAATATGTAATTAGCACCAGTGTCATCTGGAAGCTCTAGCTGAACAAAGAAAGTCCCTTGCATTGAATTAAATTCTTGACTTAAACTCCTACGTAGGTAGTCAGATGTCACTGTGGATGAAGTGCTATCAGTAGTAATGTACTCCCCTGCTGTCTGCCCTACCTCTAACATATAACCTGATACTTTAAAAGATTTCTGACTGTTTGATGAAAGCTTAACTAATCCATTATTGCCTAAAAATGTTTCACCAGTGACTCTTGTGTTAGAAACTCTATAGACATTTCCATAGACTCTCTCCACTTTATAACCTTGACCACCCGTGCTTGATCCTCCAATATTTATAGCAAAATCAACACTGCTTCCTGCCCCTGAAGCGCTTGATACAGAAGGCGCTGAGCCATCCTCCATCTCAACGAACACCGATAGCGTCATCTCAGTATTCGCAATTGCTCCACTTTTATATAAAAAAGAGACAGACGGTGATGGTGAAAACTCTGCTGCTGCAACAGCGCCGTCCCCGAAGTCAATTGTAGAGGCAGAAATACTTCCCGTTCCAGAAACCCCGCTCTGAAACTCAGATTTTGTAAAAAGATTCGTGCGCGCACTGTCGTACAGAAAGCAGAATTTCCTGTCTGATAAAGACCTACCCCTAGCTATTTCGTTTATTCCAGCTTCGCCGAAATGACCTGAAGGCTGGCGATACCGCTTTGGTGTTGAACGTTCAAAAACGCATAATTCGGATATGTTTTTTGTTTCTATTAGGCTGCCATCATCAACTCGGTATATGCCACTCTCAAAGTCAAAATCAATAGTTGATTTTTTTATAAAAGGATCAAGTACGCTTACCTCATAAGACTCAATCAAAGACTGAGCAATTCCGATAGCGCTATCTGCTTCGGCTTTAGCCTCTGCGCCAAACTTATTAATATTCGCCTGCAGAGTATTAATAGCCGTTTGGAAGTTATTCCACTTAGTTAAATAATTAGTGTCATTAACGACCCACTGGTATTGCGAAAAGTCTACTGTAGGGATGCTGGCCATGTTATACCTCGGCGAGTGATAGCTGGGATTGCCAAATGTTGTAAAAGCGTGCGCTGTGCCCGTAGTCGTTCTCGCGTCGGGCAATAAATGAATGCTCTAGCTCTTTAATGCCACCCTGTTCGGGATACACAGAAACAAATATGTCGCCCTGCTTCCCGACCTTGACGAGGTCTGTCGTTAGGCGCGTACGGTCACCGCCCTCAAGGAAATTGAGGTCGATATTGAGCAATCGAGACTGGCCGTTTGATGTGATTGTCCTTAGCGATCCGCCTTCGGTGCTTACTTGTTCGGCATTCTCTTGCCAAGTCAGCGACAGTCCGTAAGCAGGGTTATAAACAGGGCTGAACGCAAAGCCGATAACGATGCGCCCAATCTCTATATAGCCGTCTGGGTTACCGGGGTCGCTGATTGTGATCCGGTACTGATCGGCAAATTGCAGCCCCGGCCAGTGAACGGTTTGATTCGCAGGAAGGGCGTTAGCGTATGTAAGCCCCCACGGATCAATGCCGACTCGCAGATTGGGCGGCGTGACGAGATATGCAGTAGATACCGTGCCGCTGTCATACACGACAGAGCCGTTAGCCAAAAACTCCCATCGAATCATCGCGGTAGGGCTGAGATTATGGCGATAGACGACGCCCCCATCTACTGGCTGCACGCTCGGCAATGTGCCAGTAATCACTTGCGTTGCCGCGCTCGTTGAACGCCAGACGCAAGAGCGTCCGCTGCGCTGCGTGTACGCAATCGGCAACGCTGCACTCGTGGCAGTGAGTGTCGCGCTATCATGCAGGTTGTCGATGATCATGCGCATGTTCGGATAGTTCAAAACAGCACCCCCAGGTCAGTAATGCCCGCCGTGGGCGAGCGCGAAATAGAGATAACGCTGCCGATGCGGCCGTCTAATCGAGGGTGGATTACGCTGAGCGCGTCAGAGACATCGATGATGGGAAGAAACGTCTCAATGCTGTACACGTCACGGCGCTCAGAGTGCAAGGCTAGCAGGCGGTCACGCTCAGTTGCGGCGTCAGTTGCGTTCGATATTGGTGTGCTGATAGAGCGTTCTTCGGCAAGAGGGTAGTCGGGTAGTGACTGCGTGCCGCGCACTTCGCTCCATTCGCGGCGTAGGCGGTCGGCGGCAACCTCATCAACCGTGCCTGCCACTTGCGATAGCGTTGAGTAGTTGCGACCCCAGCGCAGCGTTAGTGCTGACCAAGGCGCTTGTGTTTCAGATAGTGCTATCTGCCCATCTCGAATGTCATCGCCAACCAGTGTCACGTCCGCGACAGTCGGCAAAGTCCGCTGACGAACTACCAGCTCGCCAGTCGCATTTAGATACCAATACGCGCCCAGGCCATCGCACAGGTCGTTAAGCACCTGTGCTCCGGAGGCCTCGCTGTTGTAGTAGAGGCCTACGGTGTAAGCGGGCATTTCAATATCGCCGACAGCGATGCCGTATTGCGCGGCAACCCATTCTGCAATGAGAGTAGGTGTGTTGTGCTGCTCCTCGATGTCGACTGTCAAAGTGCCGACAATTCCCGCCGCAAGCTCAAAAGAGCCGTTAGCTAAGTTGTCGGTGTGCGACACTGGATTGCCGTTGTCCTTCGGATTCAGCGCTGTGACCGCAAGAAAAGAGGCTTTAAATTCGTAGGGGCTGGCTGTGAGCAGGTACGCGGGCGCGTTAAACACGCTGCCCAATGCCAGCGGCACGGGTCCAGCGTTATCCGGCAGTTGCCCTGTATCAATCACTTCATCTAGCAGCGCAGACTGATCAACCATCTCGAACGTAATCAGTCCGCGTGTAGCGCTCATTAGACCGCCGTTAATACCTCTGGCCAGCAGACGAAAATCGTCACGCGACCAGTCAGGCCCGCCCAGATATAAACGGATGCCGTGGCCACGCCATGCATCACCCGCCCAGTCTGTTATCTCCCCGTCGTCAGTTAATGTGATCTCTCCAAAACCAACAAGGCCATCGATACGTGTATCTATATCGACGGCCTCTCTCATTAAATCGTCATAGATGCGGTTAGGGTCGCTGTCTGTCGGCCTGGATATGTAGGGCTGGGACGCTACGAAGCGCGTCCCGCCTGCATAATCAAGCTCGCACAGAACGACCCTGGCTGCCGATGTGCTGGCTAGCCAGTTGTCGTACTCTTGGTCTGTCATGGAGTGCGCACCTTCTCCTTAATGTTGCGATTGATCTTATCCAGCTTGTAGCTTTGCTGCTCGCGCTGCTGATGCGCGTCTTTTCCGACACCCATAACTGCGTCACGCGTCTGGCCTGTGTTGCCTCGCACCTCTTTCAGCAGCTCAACTATCTGCTCGTTTTTCTGCTCAATAGTGCGCTGCATGTCACGCATGACTTGCGTTACGTCTTGCGTGTTAAGGAGCGGGAATTGGGGCAGGGGAGGCGCAGAGTAGTTCTTAATACCCAGGCCATCAGCGCCCATGTGTAAAGGCACAATGGCTTCAGGTCCAGCTTCGCCCATCAAGCCCATATTGAAAGGTGTTGGGGAATCGACGATGGAGTTTGTGAACACCCCGCCTTTGGCAAAATAACGGTCGATGGCATCAGTTTGCCCAGGCCCATCTAGCCAATGCCATTTTGCGAAGTCTATGTATGTACTGCCACCATACTTTTTATGAAAAGAGTCCGCGTTTGACTGGTAATACCTTTGTAAATCAGGGTAGCGCTGATAGTACAACCTAGCTCTCTCGTTCAGCGACAGTTGCTCGGTAGATGAATTGCCACCACCACCACTAGAGCCGCTACTCGATCCTCCATTCGAAGGACTGTAATCAAGCCCCCCGCCACCTGAGCCGCTGAATGCTGGGGCGCCCATATCTGCCCACTTTGTGCCCCAGTTATACGCCATGTCGATTAACCCTGACGGGTTGTGGTGACGACCGATGGAAATCTTCATGCCCTCGGTATTGGGGTCTATAGCATCTCCTGTGTTCTTTTCTATGTCGCCCAACTTATCTAAGTCAGTGGCATTAAATGCGACATCGGCCAGCAGATCTAAACGACGCGTGCCCGATGCAGCGTTAATCACTGCCCACTCATCATCCGTCAGCTTTAGCCCGCCAGTTTCCAGGCGTTTGAAAATCGTGTCTGATTGCGCATCAAGCAGGGCGCGCTCATCGTGCGACAGCTTGCCGTCAGCCAGGGCGGCATCAAGAGTCGTAACGAAGTGGTTGCTGTCTTCGAGCGCTAGTGTGCGCACGTCATCTGGCAGATTGGACTCAAGAATGCCGTCGACTGTTGCGAGCAGACTGTTGCTTTTCGATAGCGCGAATTTACGAACATCTGGCGATATGCCGTCAGCTAGCACAGCATCGACAATCGTTTCGTAAGTGTTGCCCGATTGCAGCGCTAGGCGTCGGTCATCGCCTCTTAGCTGCATCCCTAAAACTTGGTCAATTACGCTGATGTAGTTGTGGTTAGACTGTAGCGCCAAGCGGCGGTTTTCAGCCGTTAGTGTTTTGCCGACGATGTAATCGACGTTAGCCAGATACCAGTTGCCTTTCTCAACCGCCAGCGTTCTGTCAGCGCCCGCGATGTCGTTGCGCGTCGCATAATCAATGATCGCGTCGTATTCGTTCAGCGAGCCAAGTGCAAGATGCCGATTGCCGGCCGTTAACTCGGATCGCGTCACATACTCAACAATCGCGGTGTATCGATTAATGCTATCAAGCGCTAGCGTGCGGTCGTCTTTGCTGATGTCACGCTCAATAGCGTACTCAATCATCACGCCGTAAACGTTCGACGACTCAAGCGCTAAGCGGCGGCTCGCGTTATCCAGATCAGACCTGACGGCATAATCAACGACAGCGGTCATCGTGTTGCTACTGCTGAGTGCTAGGCGCTTATCATCCTCCTCAAGCTGGCTAAAAGTAATGTACTCAACTGTTGCAACCAGATTGTTGGTGCTGTCAATCGCCAGCCGTTCCAGATCTGACGTTAGCTGGTTTTCTCCAACGAGGTAGTTGAGAGTGCTATCAAGTCGGTGCGATTGCTCGCCCAAGATAGCGCGCAAATCGGCGGGCAACTGGTCAGTATTGGTAGCAAAATCAATCAGCGTGCTGATCGTGTACTTGCTATCCATGATTGCTCGCTCAATTTCGTCAGCGAGCTCGTTGAGGATGACATCTCTAATTCCATCAACGATAAACTGCTCAGGCGTTAGCTGATCGGGCAGTTTTTCGAGCATTCCCGTTACACGGTCGATGGTGCTAACCGTCTGCTCGCCGCTGGCTGACCAGCCCTTTTGGGCTTCGATAAATCTGTCTGCATACTGCGTGATGCTGCCCAGCGCCGCTTGATCGCCAGATAGGGCTTTAGCGTATTGCTCATCGAATGCCTGAGATGCCGCAGCAAGCTGACCACCAGGAGTGCCAAGGCCTGCATCAGTACCGCGTAGGTTGTCGATCCAACTGTCGATGCTGACGCCGAAAGACGCTAGCTGCTGCTGGGCACGCTGCCATGCGTTCGCCTCTTGCTCGATAGCTCGGATGCGCTCTTGCTGGGCACGCTCCGCCTCCCGCTGTGCCTCTTTCTCATCTTCGATAGCCCAGATTCGCTTCTGAGTCGTGACAAGACCCGCCTCCTGCCAGCCTTGAATCTCTTTCAGCGCATCGATTTCTAGCTGACGCAGTGCGTCAGTATCGCCCTGTGCTTGAAGCAGCTGTCGGTTGAGCTGACCTTGCATGCGCAGTGCTTCTGACGCCGTATCAGCAGCGCTGCCAGCGTCTTCGATGGCGGGCGTTAGTTGAGCAAACGCGCTCTCCAGTCTGAGCAATTCCACCTGCGCGGCGCGTCCCGCTTCGGTGCTTGTATCTTGGGCCAGCACCAACTTTCTAAACTGCGCCGCGTTTTCGGGCATCGCAAAGCCCAGCGCGGCAAACGCGGCGGTAACGTCCTCCGTTTTTTGCGCGGTGCGCTCGGCTTCGGTGTAGTAGTTCTGGTAAAAGCTCGAATACATGGATTCGAGGCTTTGAACACCGCCCGCCATCGCGGCCATGCCGTTGGCGACTTCGTAAGAATAACCGCCGGTGGCTTTAAACTGGACACCAAGACGTTCAGACGCACCTGTTAGAAGTTCGTGTGCCTGCCGGGCGTTTTGCGCCTGAGCAATAATCTCCTCTGTGCTGCCGCTCAAGGTGCGAGCGAATGCGCCAAAGTCACCGGACATCGCGCCGAATGCGGCTTTTGTGCGATTACCCAGCTGCTCAGTAATGCCCGCTGCGTCATTCGACTGGATACGCATTTGTTGAATAGCGTATGTCATCGCTTCAACGTCTTTCGGGCTGAGCGCAGCCATCATGTCATCTGTTGCAGCGATTGTTTCTAAATACTGGCGGGCATTGTCGAATGATCCAAACGTCTCTTCTAAACGGTTGGTATTGCCGCCGTGAAAACCAACGTTGCCAAACGCACCAGTCGCGGTAACGCCATGCTGAACGTCTTCAAAAATCGTGCGCGGGTCCTGATTTGTCGTCATCAGGTCGAAGCTGGGCCCGCGCGATTTGCCGCCGAATAGGCCGGAAATTGCTTTCGTAATACCGCCGCCTAGCAATGAATCAATGGCAAGCCCGCCCGCAATCCAGGGCATTGCAGTGCTGATGCCAGCGGCAATGCTGCTGGCTAATCCAGCCTGCGCCACACCGCCAGTGGCGGCCATGCCGTATAAACTGCCGGCCGATTGAGTCGCAGCAGCCCCCATAAAGCCGCCGCTTAGGGCAGTGCCGCTTGCAGCGGTAGAGCCAAGGCCAAGCAGCGACTTGCCGCCGCTAATTAGGCTGCCGATACCGCCAAAGCTGCCAGAGCTGGAGCCGCCACCAATACCCAACAAGCCCTGCATATCCTGCGTAAAGCCAACAACGATAGGTTTTAGCGTGGCTTGGTAGGCTAGCTCGCCCAGCAGGCGCTTAAATCCGTCCAGTAGCTGGTCGGCAAACGAGTCGAAGCTGTCGAATGCACCGGCGAAGGCGTCGGCAAAGGTTTCATCAATGCGTTCGCCTGCTTCTTCCCAAAGGCGAGCTAGCTCTTTAGCTACAGGGTCGGCCTCAAGGGCAAGCTCGGCCATCTCTTCACGCACACTCGCGACCATGCGGGCGTACTGATCGCCGTTGGCCGGATCGTTGCGCCATGCTTCGTTGATGGCGGCCAAGTCAGTGCTAAGCTGCTGGGCTTTTGCATGCGCCCGGTCGTAGGTATCGGTGAGCGACTTCATGCGCTTAGCTGCATCGTCGCTGCCTTTAGTGGCCTCGGCATAACGCTCAGTCAACAGGCCAACTAAGCGGTTGTACTCAGTCATTCCCTCGATGGTGGTGGTATCAATCGCTTCATTAAGCAGCTCGATACCTTCCCAGAAGTCCATTAGGGAGGAGTAGGAGGGGTCTAGTTGGCGTTTTAGGGACTCGAAGTTGTCGGCTAGGGTCTTGGCGGCTTTGGCGGCATCTTCGCTTGCTGGGTCTGCTAGCGACTGATTCAGTTGATCTAACTGTTCCTGTAAAAGCTGCGCCTGGGTTTTTCCTTCGCTAAATCCCTCTGCTACTAAACCGAAGCCATTGCGAGACATGCGGGCCACAAACGCAGCATCAGAGATGCGGTCACCCAGCGCCTCAAAATCAGCGGCGACAAATTGAGCGCCGCTGCTGAGCGAGTCAAAAGCTTCACCCAGATAGTCGCGACCCATATTCTCACGGAATGCTGAACCTATCTCTCCGGCAGCGCCCGCCATTGTTTCAACAAAGCCGCTTTTTAAATTATCAACGGCTGAATTGAATGCGCTAAATGAAAGGTCACCGCTAAATACTGCCTGCACCGAATCCCAGAAGCCGCCCGCAACAGAAAGAATGTTGTCAAACGCACTAGTAAACAGCGTCTGCATTGTGCGCGTGACGATGCCTACCACATCAATGATGGTGCTGAAGTAGCCGATTATGGAGTTAATGGTGGTTTGGACAATGCTGCCCAGGTTGGTCATTAACGCTTTAAAGGTTTCCCAGATGTAGCTAGTTACGCCGCCAACTGGCTCCGCCATTGACTCAAACAAGCCGATAACAGAGGTGATTGCACCATCCCAATTCTCACTAAACACCTGAGCATTTACCTGCCAAGCACCACTCATCCAGTCTGAAACGCTAGCCTGAGTATCACCGAACTCAATGGTTCGACTCCGAGCCGTATAGAGCGCCCCGGACAGAGATGCAATAGCTCCGGCTGCTAGAACAATAGGGTTCACGCGCATAATGCGCACGAATGCTGTTTGAGCCGCGTGGGCCGCCCAAGTTGCTGCTGTCAGCCCCACATAAGCCGAAGTCAGGCCGCCCACCGCGCCTGCGGTCAATGATATAGCCGTGGCGGTGGTATTTAGATTCCTGGCTTGGTCTTCAGTTAAGCCGTTAGCTTCGCGGAATTGGGGAAGCATCCCGTTATAAACACTGATAACGCCAGTGGCAGTATTAGTGACCTCTTGAAGCGCGGCACTCATGCCGCTGTCGCGGCCTAGCTGGAGGGTTGATTCTCCAATAGCGCTATTTAGTGACCGGAAAGAACCCTCCAACCCAGAACCGAGAACCAGGGCCGCGCGCTCGGCCGTGCCTTCAGCCAGCTCTAGCTCGCCCGTAAACTCATTAACACGGACTGCGCCGGAAGCCAGAATTTGCGCGGCAGGGCCTGCTTCAGAGCCAAATATTTTGAATGAGTCAGCAGTGTTGATATTTGCCTGTTGCAGTCGATCAAGTACGGCAATTAAGCCCTCTTGTTCAACATTCACTTCCGCAGACGTAAGCCCATATCTACCTAAAGCTGCCGTTGCATCTGGCGTCAGGTTTGATAGCTGACGAATAAACCCAAGCAAGCCAGTGCCAGCGCGAGAGCTTTGCAAACCGGCATCTGAAAGCACGCCGATAGCTGCAGCGGTCTGTTCGATAGAAACGCCAGCGGTGGCCGCAATAGGCGCGGCATAGGATAGAGCATCACCAAGTTGGCTAATGCTAGTGTTAGACTTAGCAGCGGTGGCTGCAAGAACATCATTAACCCGGTTAAGCTCTCCAACTTCAAGGCGGAAACCGCCCAGGACGTTAGAGGCTAGATCCGCCGCACTTGCCAAATCCATCTGCCCAGCAGTCGCAAGCTGTAGTATCCCGGGCGTAGCTGACATTACTTCGTTTACGTTCATGCCAGCCATCGCTAGAAAATTCTGCGCATCCGCCGCCTGCTTCGCTGAAAACATGCTGGTAGCGCCTAGCGTCCGCGCCTGGCTTTCCATTGCTGCAAGCTGAGTGGTAGTGGCTCCAGAAACAACTTGTAGCTTTAGTAGGCTTTGCTCAAACGAGGCAGTTTCAGTGATAACTTTGCCAGCACTAAAGCCGCCAGCAGCTGCAGCAGCAGCACCTAGTGCAATTTTAAGCACACCCATGCCTTTGGCTAAGCGGTCACCAGAGCTCTGGGCACGATCTAGCTGATCCTCAAATGCCCTTAATCGCTGCTCACCAGAGCGACTATCAACGATCAATTCAAGGCGCGACTGAAAGCTCATGGCAAACTCCGGGCACAAAAAAGCCCCGGCGAATGCCAGGGCTTAGAAAAAAGAAAACCCGCCGGAGCGGGTTATGTCAGCAGAGCTTTTGCGCTCTCTGAATTATCGGTGTGATAGGTATTCGGGTGCCTGGAATATCTGGATTCCAGCGCCAAATAGAATTGATGCTCGTATAGCCTAGCTGGCTAGCCGTTCCATTGAGCTGGTATTCAAACTCGCCACGCACAAACACCAAAGCTCCTGCTTCACGGCACTCAATGCGGCCCTCGTCAACAGTGAATGGCCAGTTTTCCCCGAATTCGTCTTTTGTTACTAGTTCGCCAGCCAATATTTCATCCTCGCTATTCTTTACTTCTTGCTGATTGGCTTGCATTGCCTCTGGATTAACCATGTAGGCCACAAAGCCAAACACGACCAAAAATAAAAGCAACCCAACTCCAGTCTTGGCAATATTCTTATTCATCCTTCCCCCTTGTTATTCGCAATCCGAAATAAATAGCTTTGTAATCTCGCCGTCTTTCAATAAGGCTTTCGCTTTTACTTTGATAGGCTTATCGCTTCCCACGGCCGCGCTGTACTTGTTGTTGGTAAACTGGATAGCGGGATCGGTTATTTCCGCATTAATCCTGGGCGGCAATCCACCTTCATCAGAATCAGTAGCGGCATCGTCACCAAGCAAGTGAACTTTGCAGCGCCTGTACAGCTTGTCGAACTCCGTAAGCATGACGGTATATTCGCGCTCCTCAAGCAGCTCCCCATCTTCGGTAGAAAGGATTGCTTCTTTGTCGGCAAGGTCAATGCTTTTGTGCTTGGAATCATTGGCGTATAAATCAATGCGGCTACAGCTCTCACCTACGGGAGAAAGAGACTTCTTGATCGAAGGGCCAAGCCCGCTAGTCAAGCGTTCGATAGTATCCATCGCTCGGTCAAGGTTCTTTTGGTTATGCCCCATTTGCTGCTCTAGAAGCTCTCTGAGGTGTCTCATCTCTTCACTCTTGTCGTTACGTTTGCCAAGCGCATAAGTAACTATAGCCCCAATTAGCGCACCAACCGAGCCCTCGAACATTCCTGCCTGTGCGGCGGTACTTATATACCCAACAATGCTGAAGCATTTGGCCTCGGCTTCTTGAGCGTATGTTTTTACAGAGAGCGCCTGAGCCTGCTTGGCATACTGACCAGTAGCCGCGTAGTGACCAATTACTGAGTATATTCTACCGAACCCTTGCAGTGATTCGCCTAGCGACATCATGTCTATTTGGTGCCGCTCGGCATCAAGCCCCTCATATCGGATCTCGAATTTTATTAGCTCTTCGCCAGCGCCATCAATTACAACTGAATCAGACATACCTGCTCCCCATTTATTATCAAAGGGAGCTTAGCGCGGATCAGGGCTAGGGGGTAGGGGAATGTTCGGCGGGTTTTGGTCGGCTAGGCTGCCGGGTAAACTAGACGCAATTGCCCAGGCTTGCCGTAGGCGTGCGTGCATCGTGCAACAAAGTCTTGATAGTCAATGCAGGCGCTGGCCAGGGCGGTGATGTTGATCAACTGTAACTCAACAGCCTTTAACGCGCCGTGAGATAGCCACTGATGAATCTTCTCGCCTGGGCGGCACCGCGCCTTTGCCTCTTCGTATGCGCGCTCATCTAAAGCTACTCGATACACCCAGTCGCGAGTAATGCGAGCAAATAGAGGCGGCGTTCCGCGAGAGTGTCCATTAAATGGCATGCCAGTCATTTTTCCAAGTGACTGATAAAAGCCATCCATGAATCGCTTCTCCCAGCTTGCAGCATCCGGCAGCAACACATGGCCGAGCATGGTGGATAGCGCAGCTTCTTCACGGGCGCGCTTAAAGGCCATCACTAGGTTGGCTTTTAGATCCACTACTTCATCGGTATTTCGAGACAGCGACAGGAGGAAGTAGGCCTGATCTTCATTAAGTAGCGCGTAACGCTCACGCTTGCCGCCGCCTTGTTGACGATTACCATCTGCGTTTTCAAAACACATATGGCCGAATCGCTTAAATCTTTCCAGGTACTTATCGACAAGCCTGATAGAGTGACGGTGCTTATTGCCTAACTGCTCTGCTAGCTGGCGGCTATCAACACGAGTTTCGCCATTGGCATTAACGAGGGTGATATCGGTCATTGCGTCTTTCCTTCTTTAGGAAGAGCCCAGTCGCACAGAAACGCCAGCCCCAAGAGAAGCTCGCCAGCTTTTAACTGACGCTTCACCTGGGCTCTTTCTGAAAAAGGCTCTTGGGTTATTGCGCCGTGCGAGGCGCATACAAAAAAGCCGCCTGATTAGGCGGCTTGGTGTTGCTGTTTTTGCTGGTTGATTTCTCTGAAAGCGTCATCCATTGCGATAACCACAGATAGTGCTTCTTCAGGATCACACGGCCACTCTAGCCGTTCAGCCAGGTCAAGCACCGTTACTGGATTAATCGGGCTGATGCCGCTCATGCCGGGTTGGCGCGTGCGATGGAGAATTGAGAAAGCGCCCATCCAAAAGTTGGTGCGCTCATCAAGCTCAGGGGCGTCATAGTCGACGCCCAAGAATTCACAGTCTGCGCGATACTCCTCCTGAGCCTCTAAGAGGCTTTGGCCTTCGCGGCAGAACTGGCTTTGCCAGCGGAGGAAGCCCGAGGCTTTTTTGCCTGCTCTTCGGCTTCGATGCGATCAAAGCGCTCAAGGTCTACCGCTTTCTGTGCGATGAATGGAACCACGTCAGGGCGGTTCTGCAGCAGATCGGCGACAGCCTCAATGCTGTATGGAACCGGCACTTCATCGCCATCTTCGTTGAGCGCAGTAACGTTGCGCCAATCGCGAATCAAGCCTTCTGCGACAAGCTGAGCTTCTTTGCGGTCTTCCTGCTCAGCGGTCAGCTCGTCGCCATGATCCTTGCGATAGCGTTTATCCAGTTTGCGCTTAACATCGCGGTAAACAGAGTTGTGCATGCGGGCAATTTTGAACTCGCCGCCCATAATTTCGCACCATTCGCCGTCGGTGAATTTAGATGCGTCAAATTTGTCGATACGGAATGACATAGCTATTTCCTCTCAGTCTGTGGGTGTCTGTTAGAAGAAAAGAGGCCCCGTCACGCGACAGACGGGCACGCTTAGGGGCCAAAGCGGTTAGGGGGCTGGGATGGTGCGGGCAATGCTCATCATTACGCCGTTCTCGTCACGCGCTGGCGTGATGTTGAGCTGCTGGTCAAGTATGGCGTCGAGCGCGCCGCTGGGCAGTTCGCCAGACAGGAACACGCGGGGCAATGCCAAGATGTAGGAATAATCTTCAGCCGATAGCGAGAAGCCGAAGGCAATCGGGTCGCTGAGCAGGCCTTTACGCCACAAGCCCATAGCGGCGGTGGAGAGCCGGAAATTGACGTTGCCGCTAAAGTCAAACGTGCCCGGCTCATGATGCTGGTACAGGCTTCCCGCGCACTGATCGCTTTGGAATCCGCCATTGATGGTAATGTCGAAGCCCTTAACACAAAGCCCAGTGGGCGTGGCGCCATCGATCAGAACGCTATGGAAGTTATTGCTCATATCCATGATGATCGTCGCTTCCGGCTCGACGAAGGTATCACCAGATGGGTCGTATTCGTCGTCGTGACCACGCCCCATGACAGTCACTTGGCCGGTTACTTTCTGGCCGGACGTGCCGGATAGCTGTAGCTGAGTTTCCGATGCGTCAGAGATGCGTACGTGCTCATCAATATCCATGTAGCTTTTCAGATATTCCCAGCGCGTTTCTGTGACGCCGTTGCTGAGTGAGTCAGCTACCCACGCATTACTGAGCACAGAAGACATGATCGAATCGAAGTTGGCCGCCGTGAGCTCAAAATCCACGGTGCCGTTTGGATTGATCATTGTCGTTTTCTGGTCGCCTCGAGTGCGGTCGTCGCGGCGCTCGTCTGAGCGCTGAGTTTCCGTCGCAACCGTCAGGCCGTCGCCTGTTGTACGCAGAACCTGCCAGGGGTCAGTTGACCCTTCAGGGCGGCGCGCAATACGGATTCGGGATCCAGATGCCATATTTAGTTACCTCGTGTGGGTTTCAGGTATTAAAAAACCCGCACGATGGCGGGTTGGTGGTGGTGCTTGGTTGGGCCTTACCCCATACGGAAAGGCGTAGTTGCGTTGTACTGATACCAGTCGTTGCTTTCACCAATGCGCTGAACGCTCATTGCCTGCGTTTCAAAGTGGCCGTCTTGGTAGAACTCAAATAACGGTACCAGCGAGTCAGCGAGCAACGCGGCAGGGCGTGAACCTCGATGCTTTGGCGTGAATACTTGGAACTTAACAAGCCCGGTGCGCCGTACACACGGCTCCGAGGCGTTGCCCGCAGGAATAGAGGCGCCGTGCTGGATAGTGCAGCGCACCCAGCTCTCTTTGTTCTCAATCGCTGCTCTAACATCGGGCGTCTGCGGTGCGCCGTCGTACTCGACCGGTACGCCGCCCCAGGTGGACAGACGCCGCTCAATGGCAAGGCGGATGGATTCGAAGGTTGGGTTAGCCATATTTCTCCTTCAAATCGTTAGCTGTCAGGCCATAGATGCCGTGCGGTGCCTGGGTCGAGCTTCCGCTTTCCAGAACTTCACCGTAAGGGGTTGTATTCACGGCGTGAAACACATCGCCAGGGCGAAGAGAGGCGATAGCGCGCCTTGCGTTGGCCAGCGCATCTTCACGCCGAATATCGCGTTTTTCTGGATCATAACTTTCGTCAGGCTCGTTTATGGAGAAGTTGTTGTTCGCCAAGAATCGAGACGTGTCTTTAGGCGAGCGGTATATGATGCCCCGCGCTGCCTCTTCTGACGCCGCAGTCATAGTAACCATCATCATGTCGCGCGACTGATCAATAAAGCCTGATAGCGGCTTACTCCATCCTCTAGCCATGCTCACGTCCTCCGTAGCTGGCATATCCACGACACTTTGGCTGGGTCCTGCTTAACATCCATCACCGTCAAGCCGTTGATAACGTCATCAATCTGAGGTGCGTCAGGAGTATTCGTGACCTCGCCATTTACCACGCGCCAGATTTCGTTTTGCAGCACTGTCAGCTTGGTATCGGTCGCCATGATGCGAGCGCCGTCGATCTCAAACTGGCGAAAGCCGCCGAAAACACCGCGACCTTGATAGCCTATGGTGGTCTGAGGCGTGGTGCCAGTCTCGGGGTCATAGCCGCCGGTGACGATCTCTCGCGTGCAGCTAAACGACGCCACGGCGTCGGCCAGACCGTCTTCATCGTCGAACGCCTCGGCAATATCGGCCTGTAGCTCGTCACGTAAGCTCATGGTTCCCGTACCCCACAGTGATGCCCATCGGGATGACTCGGTATTGTTCAATCAGCGCTAGGGCGAACTGCACGCGCTCAGGCAGTGCTGCATTCTTGCCAAAGGTGGCTGACACGTCTGCATAGCGCTTTTCGCTCTCTACCGTGCCCGCCTTGACGCGTTTCTGCGTCATCACGCCTTGCGTTTGCGTAACGTACAGGCTGCTATCTGCTGCCGCCGCTGCCAGTTCAGCACCGGCCAGCTTGATCTCGTCCGGCACGGGGTCGGGTAGTTGGATGTGTAGCGCCGAAAGATAGGCGTTAGCCATGGCCACAAAGCGAGCCTTGTCAGCTTCCGGCGCCCAGGCTTCGCCCAGCTTTTCATCTACATCGGCAACGGTGACATATTGCATGGCAGCCTCTTGGAATTAGGGAGGGGCGCTTGGCCCCTCGGGTTACTCGGTTTTACCGCCGTCTTTCTTGGTCGGCACCGGGTCCGGCTTGCTTGCCGTCGACTTGACCAGCACGCCGCGCTTGAGCATGCGAGCGAGGCCGGGAGCCTTGTCGTCAAACTCGGCTGTTTTACCGGGGGCGCAGAACGCGCCGCTCACATTGATGACGCCCTTGGTGGTGTTGCGATACAAACCCATGATCAAACTCCCACGGCTTTAGTGAGTGACAGCGGGCGGTAGATGGCCACGCCAGAGCATTTGGCGATGCAGTCGATCACCATTTCGAGGTTGCGCTTTTCGGCAGGTAGCTGCTCGAACGGACGCGGAATTTCGATGCTCATGTTGTCGACGTCGCGCTCGTACATGACGGCAGTCGACTCGTTGCCATTCGCCGCGCTAGGCTCAAGCTCGGTTGAGGCGATGATGTTCACGCCAGGATAGAGCGACTTGAAACGCGCCATCACGCTTTCCCAGTTGCCGCCTTCGTTGACGTTCTTGCGCATTAGCGCAGAGCGGCGAGTCGGCGCTAGGGCTAGCGTATTTGGAATGTGGTTATCGAATGACTGGATTTGCACGGCGTCGTACATGGCGAGCAGGTCATCGAGGATCTGCTGGCCAGTGGTCGCCGGGTTGGTCCAATCGCCTGTTACAGCGGTTTCGCCCAGGTTGGGGTGGTTGGTGAATCCGTAGAAGCCGTGAGCGGCATCGCCCACCAGGGCAACCTTGTTCACTAGCTGGTCAATGGCCTTGCGAGCAACGCGGCCTTTGCGCTCTGACAGGTTGGTGCCCATCGCATTAGCCAAGCGCATTTCGTCCAGGCTGTAGCCGTAGGCATCACCCATGCTTTTCAGCTTGAGCGTTTCCTCTTTGCCGACCACATCGACGCGAGGCAGATCATCGGCGTAGTTCGAGATGAACTTGGCCATGCCTACTTCGTCATAGGTGCGGTAGGTGAACGACTCGGCGTACTCTGGCACCTCGGTGGAAACTGGCACCAGCTGCAGGCCGGTCAGCTGTGGCGTCAGGACTTCGTAAATTCGAGTCTTCACGTAGTCGAGCTGACGTGCCAGGAAGATGCCTTCATCTTCCCGCTCGATGCCCAGGCGTTCGCCTGCATCCATTACCGCCGACAGGTCAGCGGCGTCGTAATTCATATGCTGTTCGAACATTTCTCAGTTCCTTATGCGAAAGGGTGGGCCAGCTCGACGCAGGCGAGGCGAGTGCCGTCGCCCATTACTTCGAGCGCAGAGCGGAACACGGCGTTAGGTACAGCTGTACCGGCGTCCGCGTCTTGCACCTTGCCTGTGGCGTCGACCTCAACGGCGCCGCCATCGGTCACGGTGCCTGCGTCGGTGACCACGCACCACGCTAGGCCACGCGTCAGGACAGACACGTCGTCGTACTGGACGTAGTTATCGATCTTGGTGTGCGTATGCAGGGCGATGCCCGCAAAACGTGTGCCAGCGCCGTTCACAACAGCACCATCGGCATTGACGCCGACTACATGGCCAAAATTGACCACGCCTGCCGCCGGGAAGGATTCGACGCGATCAAAACCAGCATCTGCCTTCATACCCGCTCGGGCTTTATCCATTTCGTAGATCATTGGTCACCCTCCACTTTTTCGCCGCGAAGACGTGCGGACATTTTTTGACGCGCTGAGGCAGCACTAGCCTGGGGCTTCTCGACTGCATCTTGGTTGATGATGGTCGCCGTCTTACGCTGACTGGCGGCATCGTTGCGACGCTGGGTAGCGTCCTTGGTCACGATGTCGAAAGTAGCGTCCACATAGGCATCGGACTGGCCATCAAGAGCGGCATCGGTGCGCAGCTTTTTGATAACTGCTTCTTTGATAGAGCGGTCAGTCGAGTCTTGCTTGATTTCGACGCCATGCTCTTTAGCAGCCGTTTCCAGCTCAACGCGAGCACGCGCCTGCTTAACGCCGTCTTGCTTAAGCTGCTCGATCTCTTGATCTTTAGCGGCCAGCTTGGATTCAGCATCGTCAGCGCGGGCTTTTTCTTTATCCCGCTCTGACTCAATCGCCTTGGCGTCGCTGCGCGCTTGGTTGTACGCCTGGGCCACTTCGGGAACGGCGTCATACTCGATGCCGTTATCCAGTCGGATCTTATTCATAACGGGAGAATCCTCGTTAGTTGGGGTTTCGGCATCGTCGACGCCTTCGATGATGGTTGCGGCGTCGGCCGCGTCCAGATTCAGCCGTGCATTACCTGCCCGACCGATGGGCACAACCGCTAGATGATTCACGCGGATGTTGGTTTGGATAGCGTCGTAACGCTCTCCGTTGTATTCGCCGGGCTCGTCGATCAGATCGACCGCGTAGCCAACGGATAGCTCTTTCCAGCCGTCTTGCTTGATCACGCGAGGGTCGTGAATGACGATGTCGCTCACCACGTTATCGCCGTCCTGGCGCCCCTCGCTGGTGACGGTGCCAATCTGGTGGGCTTTGAGGTTGCCAGCGTTGACCTTGCCGGGGTGCCCCTTGGTGATGGGCTTGTTGCGGTAGGTGGCTAGGGAGTCAGCCTTGAAAACGTCTTCCGGCAGCCGCAGCTCTCGCCGTTCTTTGCCGTTGCCGTCTCTGTAAACGAAAACGCCCGTGCGAGTCAGCACGGGCGAGTCTTCTAGGTAGCCGTCTTCGGTGAACTTCGCACCGATAGGCACCCGGTCGTAGCGGTTTACGCTCATGTCAGTCTTACCTCGTCGCGTTCAGGCCATTTGGGCTCAGCCCAGCAGCGGCATCTAACGGGAATGCCTGGATGACCATCGGGTGGCGGCTGGCTCCACTTGAATGCCTGGTTGTTGCGCCTCTTATGCTCGGGACGCTCGCGGCCATCATCAACGCCGCGCCATGTGTACTCACTGACACCCACGCTCTTTTGACGGTATTCCGTCAGGTTGGCGTTTAGCTTGCCCACTTGGTCGTTGGCGATGAGCTGAGCGCGGTTAACTGGCTGGTCATAAGTAGCGCGTATCGTCTCTTTAAGCTGCGTGACGTTCTGGCCTTCGTTGATAGCCCGGATGATCGTGCCTTGAAGGTTATCGACGTACTGCTCGGGGATAGAACGAATCAGCTTTAGGTTTTCCAGCTCCCAGGCGCGCATCAAGTCATCAAGCCATGGTTCAGCGCGGTTATACGCCTCGCCATAGCGCGCCCGCGTGAGCCTGCGAACTTGCCGCAGGTTGAAATCTTTGATCCGCTCAGCAAAGCGTTTAACGTCCACGCCATCGAAGTTGGCTGTTGATCCGGTGAAGGCGCGAAAGGCGCTTGAACCCAGCGTGACCGACAGCACAGAGTTAAGCAGCTTGTTGAGCCGATCAACCCATGTGCCCTGGTCGCCATCATCACCAATGGAGTCAGGACGGTACCGGTTAGCCATTTCATGCAGCGCCGATATTTCCGGCATCAACTGCTTATTGATCTCTACCCGGCATTGCTTGGCCACGCGCTCAATATCTTTCTGATACTCGCGCTCGATGGCCTCGGGGTGTGCCCACTTAGGCCGAGCCATTAGCCACCCCCAGGTCATAGCGACCCTCGGCAATAGCGGCTTTGCGCAGCTCAGTCTCGCTTACCACGCCCATGTCGTAGTCGATCTGCCGCGCCTCCGCTTCCGCCTTATCGGCTTGAGCGTTCTTATGCCGCGTCTCGGCTTGCTGCGCATCGGTAGGCGTCCAGAGCGAAGGCCAGTCGATTTTCCAGTCGGCAGGTAGAGTTACGCCTTGCTGCTTTCCAATCGCCTCAATAAGCCGCTCGATGGCAGGCTGTGCTGAGGTCTTCTGTATGCCTTCGCAAAGGTCGTACAGGGATTCGAGGTCATTCTCCCCTGTGTTGTTCAGACCAGCAGCCGAGCGCCCAAACAGCTGAGTAACTGGAATACCTGTATCGGCTGATACGGCCACCTGATATTCACCGATCAGGTCTTTAATACCGCTGACGTTCTGGTCATAAACCGTGTAATTGTCCTCAGCATCGACCGCTACGCCATTCATCAGCGAGCGAACGTCATCAACTAAGTCGACGCGCTTGCGAACCAAGTCCTCTTGCTTGTTCTGGATTAGCTCAGCCAGGCCTTTCATTTGGTGCACGGCTTGCTGCTTACGCTTGAGTATTTCGAGCGCCAGAATAAGAGACTTTTTGTACTTCTCGATGGAGTTGTACGCCTCAATCACGGCAGGGCGACCCAGCCACGGCACGCGGGCGCCAATCTTTAAGCGCCCAGGCAGAGGCTCGCCATAAACAGGTAGTAGGCGTGACTCATGGACTGTGAAGAAATTGACGGATACCGACATGCCTGCCTGCTGGGCAGGGCGAACCTGATAAATCTCAGGCTGGCCAAAGGTGGGCAAATTGGGATCGCCGTAATACCCGCCAGGGGCAACCGATAGCTGGTCAATCTCAACCACCCGAATCTCAGTAATGCTGCCGAAGCTTTCAGGCAGCGGCTCATCCAGCGTGCCTGTGTCAGTCAGTAGCATTAGCGCCGAGCCGCCGTCCAATCGCGCCCAGCGAATAGCGTCGGACATATTGCCGACTAAATCGAGTCGGTCGAATTCGTTGGTGATAACGCCCTTATCATCGCCCTTGACCTCAATGCCTCTCGACATGCAGAGGTCGGCGGGAATATCAACTACGCGGGAATAGATGCCGCCGCGTGCGTACAGGGTGGCGTAATCGACAACCTGAGACTGTCGACGGCGACCGCCGGTCAATGCCGAGCGATAGCCGTCCTCGTTGTAACTCGGCATGGTGTCTCCTAGCTGGCGAGGGCTTCAAAGCGACTCTTAAAGTTTTTGCCGCCGATCATCGGCTGCAGTGCGTAGCGAATGGCATCGATGCAGTGGTTGTGCTTATCAACGATTGTGGTCAGAACGTCGCCAGTGAGACGATCTACCTTGTAGCTGTACAGACGCGCCTCTTTGAGCGTTTCCATGCAGCGAGGATGAATAACGATCTCTTGATAGCTGCGAAGATGGGCAATGCCGTCCTCGACGCTACCCGGCCATTTCTCCACGGCCTCGATGCGCGGCAGGTTTTGGCGAGCACCACCGTTATTTGATGCGACGTGATTAATGGTTTCGGGACGCGCCGAGTCAGCGCGCACCACATGGCGCTCGATCTCGGGTATGCGCTCGATCATGTACTTGGCAATGTCGTCGTTCTCCAGTGCGACTTTGCCCGCTTCATATTCGATATACAGGCGCCGGTCATTCACCCAGCACTTGACGCCAGCCGTTGGGTCTTGCGAGAAGCCCCAGTCGATACCGTAATAGGGACCCGACCATTCATCTGTCGGCTCGAACTCTGCAACGCGGTACTTGCCAGCGAGTATTTGCGCCTCACTGTTCTCGCGATACGCGCCGTCCCATATCCAGGCATACGTCTGGTCATCGAGGGTTTCGCGGTCGTTTAACCGCTCCATGTCGAGCACAGCGGGGAACCAGGGGTTGTCGGTGTAGTTGATCTCGACAATCTTGGAGCCTTCCGGCGCGTTCTTGCGAAAGCGGGTATCGGTAGGGCTGCCGTCTTTCTCAGGGTTCCACGTTATCCATACTTCGGAATTTTCTTCGCGCACCGTGGGCAGCAGCTTTTGCCACGCTATCTCGCTGACCGTTTCGGCCTCGTCCACCCAGGCAAGCAGGATGCGGGCCTTTGACTTGATGCTGTCGAGGTTGTGACGCAAGCCTGCGAATGTGTACCAGACGCGGCGGTTTTTGGTGCGGATGTACTTCTCGCCAATGTCAAAATAGGCGTTCAGCCAGTCGACCGAGCGGATCGCCTGCTTCACTTCCTCCATACTCGAGTCTTCGAGGGAGTTCATGTACTCGCGACCGCACAGGATGACCCCAGACTGCTCAGCCTCGGCGAACATGTAGGCACGCACAGCCGACATTAGGGCGAATGTGCGAGTCTTGGCAGACCCGCGCCCACCGTAGCCGCCACGGTAGCGTACTTGCTCTCCTGGCTTGTCAGTGAATACGGGGATTAGCTTCGGCGGTAGCTCAAGCGTCGCTGTCGTCATTGGGCGCTACCAGCTGGATGGTCGTCGGCTTCGGTGTCATGCTGCCGTCACTAGATATGTGATCGTGTTTCTGCGCCGACTCCCAGCCCTGCATCTTGGCAAGCTGCTGAAGAGCCTGAAGCGGGGAGTGCGTCTTTATCTTTATGCCATCTTTACTGGCATTCAGCTCGGCAATGGCAGAGAGGGCGTTAGCATCTTGCAGGGCAGAGTCGCGGATTTTCCACGTCGACTGAATGACCGGCTCGCCATCAACCTCTCCAAGCTCGTATGAACCAAACTCCACCAAGTCGGCAAGGTCGGCGCGGGCGAAATTGGAAAGTCGCTCTAAGGCCTCCTGTCGAGTCATAACAGCGTCCGTGACGGCTGACTGATTAAGCTCTTCAAGCCTTGCCCTAATCTTGCCCATAGCTAGCAAGCGTGAAGCCTTCTCGTTGATCGTCTTGGGGGTCATGCCCTTGGTGCTGTAAGCCTGGCGATACGCCTCGCTAGCATTACCTAGCTTGAGGTATGCCAAGCAAAACCGCTCCTGCTTTGCGGTCAGCTTTGTGCGAGGGTTATCGTTAGCCATTATCTCTCTCTGCTTGCTTACGAGCCTCTACGTACTCGTGCATGTTGGTGATACGAAAGGGGAGGCGTTCTCGAATCTTCCGAGCTAGCTCTTTAATGCGCTCTCTGCGGCGCTCGCAGGCTTTACAGGCCATTTGCATAATCCTTGTCGATTATTGCCCGTGACTTAGCGCACCCGTTCGCGAGCCTGTGTAACTATTCGCCGCTTTTGTACAGCTTTCGCCTACGATGCCAGTACGCGGACATGAGGAAAGCGCCCACAATCCAGCGAACGCGCACCCAGGCCGAAAGGCGTCTACTCGCATAACGAATCCAGCATCGCGCCTTGCTCATCGCTAAATGCCCACAGTTGGTTGATGTACGATTCAATACGCCGGTACTCAGCGTCGCCAACGGCATCCCACAGCTCGCCGCGGTCGATCTCGGGTAGCGCGGGCTGAGGAGGTGGCGTGCATTGCGGATTAACCGGCACATACTCGACCGTTGTGCAGCTAGCGACGAAAAGAGCCAGCGGGGCGCTCAGTAGAAGGGCGATTATCGGCTTCACGTTGCACCTCATTGGATTTCTCGCGCACCTGGGCGCGGGCATCATCAATAGCGCGCTCGGCTTCAAGCACAGCGCTCTTGCTCTTAGCCTCAGCCTTGGCACGGCTTGCGGCTTCTTTTGCTCGATCACGCTGACCGCTGGTGTACAGCAGCGCAGCACCGAGCAGGCCAATAACCATTGCCAAAAAGCCGGCGATTTTTGCCCATAGATTGCTAAACATGGGTCTTTCTCCGCTCTCGCTCTGTAGTGACGCGCTGCTGGGGGATTAATCGAGCAATCACGCCAGCGATGGCTACCAGTGAGGCGAGCAAGGCATAAGCCCACTCAGGCATAACGCCCTCCCAGTGGGGCAATACGGGCTGTAGTCCGCAGAGAAGGGCGGCGATGACTCCGAGGCGTACAGACCACATTGACGGAGCTTTGCGCCACTCAGGGATTAGGTTCATTTCTTCGCACCCCTCACGCGATCAGCAGCGGCCATCAAAATTAGATCGATACTGCGAGGCCCAGCCCAACCGCACACACCGGCAATCGCCGCCGCTGGCCAACCGTCTAGGCCGAAATAGACGTTTACGCCCGCAGCCATCGTAATCATGACGACCAGCGCAGGTGCATCAAGCCACAAGCGGCGCGTAAAGAATCGCTCACGCTCGCCGCTCTTAACTTCGTGCGCGATTTTAGCGAGTAGACCCATAACGACTGCTACCGACGTGCCTAACGCCAGTAGCACCTCCTGTATTAGTCCTGTGTTTCGCCATGGCATTAGGCGGCCCCTATTTAGGTTTCGTTGTAAAAGACTTCGCGAGCATTGCCATTGGCGTACCCTTCAAGATAAACGGCGCGCACTTTGGCGGCTGCCTCGGCTTTGGTTATGCGCCCATCCTGATCAGCGTCTAAGCCGCGATTTTGCGTATATGCCCGCGTGCCATCGTTGAACAGCACAGTGCCGAGCGGGCTGGAAATGTACTTCGGCATGAGAATCGCCATGTACATGTCTTCCAGGCAGCGGACGCGCTCATGCCATCGGTACTTGGTGAAGTAGGCGTAGACGTATTCGAGCTGCTCCACTGCAGTCATGCGAGCTAGGGCGTCAGTAGTGGTGTCTAGATCGCGGGCAGTTGCTTCCATAAACTGGATCAAGCCTCGACCGCTGCTGCCCGCTTGGTTTTTGATGCTGGGCGAGAACGTCCTGGCAGATTCAAACGCCATGCATCCCATTAGCTCGTCGGCTAAATCAGGGCCCCAGCCCATGCGCTCGCAGATCTCAAATAACTTGTCGATAAACGCATCATCGACTTTAGCGCCCCACGGCAGCATGAACGGCTGCGGGGTATACGTAGCCGTACCCTCCTGGGGCACTTCTCGCAGGAAGGTGAAAGCCATGGGATGCCTCAGAAATAAAAAAAGCCGCCAGGGGAAGGAGGGCGGCAAAATCGAAAAGGGAGAAACGAAAAAGCCCGCACAATGGCGGGCCGGTGAGCTCATGCATTTTCTGCAATAGCTCAAATAGAAAAGCCCCGCGATTAGCGAGGCTTTAAGGTATTTGGCGTCGTCTGACTTTTATCGCCAGAATATCAAAAGTGTACATTTGCGAGCATTATTTCGTCAAGCTGCATTTTTTAGAAAGTTGCGAATTTCTCGGTTTGTTTGGGAAACAGCATTGCGAACGGGCTTCATGGCGCAATCTTCGAGGCTGTCAATGATAATTCCCAGCAATTCCCAGACAGCCACCCATCCATCTTGATACCAGTTGTTACGGATGATCTTTACGCCGAGATACTCTGATGCGAACACGCAAACCTCTTGAGGCGTCCACCCCTGTCGGCTTCCGTCAACATTGAGCCGATCCTGCATCATGCGCGCCTGGATTAATGCCTTTGCGCGCTCTTTGCGCTTGTCGCGCCATTCATCCCATGCCGGGGTATTCATGATTAGCCGCATCAGCACAGTGTCGAAAACGTCATCGTGGTAGCGGTTGGCTTGCTCTGTGTCATTCAGGCTCAACCAGTGGCCTACATTGGCCAGGGTTTTGTTGTCACGCTCAAGCTTGATAATTGCAGAGTATACGGCATGGTAGCTGTCGCCAAACGCGGCTCCTGGGCCGCCCTTGCGAGAGCGGTCTTGGCTCGCGCTAATCTGCTCTCGCGTGTACGTGACTATCTTTCCATCATCATTGAAACCGAGCACGTAGCGCTTACGCTTACCGCTCTTAACGATGACAGGATCAGTCTGGCTTTCCTCAAGATCAACCATTGCCTGGGTGCGAATACCGCTTTCAAAAGCCATTGCCCAAGCCTCGCGCGGATTGTTAGCTAGATATTTCATGCCTTCACCTCGCCACGCAGCCATTCATGCAGAGAAGGGCTTGCAGAAACCACCTTCAGCTCAGACTCTTTGCTTTCGCCAACAGTGGGGCCGAATATCTCGAACATTAAGCCGTGATCTTCAGTAACCACGATCAGCTTCTCGCCTTTGCGCTCCAGCTCTTTAAGGCCGTTCCAACTCGAAACCTCCCGCCAGCCTTCCTTCATCACGCCGCCGATTTCGATGTCGTAGAAACGCTCTGTTCTGACTGTCGCTTTCATGCCGCCCCCTTGCGCTTTTCGTTGACCACCTCATCCCATACCGCTTTCACTGCGGCTTGCGTTGCGTGCGGGAATTTCTTTGCCCACTGTGCGTGTATGGCTAACCGGTTTCCCTTGGGCGCTGCCAGCATCTGCCGTGCGATGAACTTCACCTCGCATTGCCGCGCCCATTCATGCCATTCGGGCGGGTAGCCGTTCTCGCCACCGAGTTTTCGACCATCCGGCCACTGTGTAGGGCGCTCGATCATGCAGTCACCTCAACGGGTATCAGCTCAACCCACGTCCCGCTTTCGGCCTTCCGATCAATCTCGGGCGGGTCCATGATGACTCGGCGCACGTACTGTCCACGGTCGTCGGGCAGCAATCCGGCAGCCACCAAGCCATCCTCTATGTGCTTCATGCTGATCGAATAATTACTGGTATCCCGCACCCGCTCGCCTTTACCCAGTCGTGGACGGAACACCAGATCGACCTTGCCGGTAATCGGTTCGACGCCCTGGCAAGCCGCCTTGCACGCCCATGCGGCGGCTTTCACCTCACGGTTGTTTGCGTGCTTATTGGCTCGCAGGGCTACGTTGGTACTGCTGGCGATGTAGGGGACGAATATCAGCATTATTAATCTCCCTCCGCTTCGTGGTGGCCGTTGGCGATCAACTCTTGACTCACCTCTGCGGCACTCGCTTGCCATTCATGACGCGCGTCAGTCAGGGCTCTATTGCAGGCAGACACCTCTTCGTCGTCGCGGCCTTTAATAGCCTCGTTGATTGCGTACTCGGCGACCTGTAGCCGATGCGCTGCTTTGGCCAGCCGCTGACCGGCCTTCGCGCTGATAGATATGCGCTGCTCATACATGTCGCAGTTTTCACAGACGCCGCCATTAGCCTCAATAAACCCCGCGCCGTAACTGTTAGCTGGATAGGAGTCGCCGCATTTGCAATGCACGAACTGTTTTTCTATCGACTCGGGCGGCGCCGTTCTGGCTGGCGGCGTATGGTTTTCTCTGTTCATTCCTCACCCTCCATTGGCTCGCCTTGCTCATCCAGGCCTTTGAAAATGAACGCCGCGAACGCGATCAGCACGACGGCTCCAATGCCCAGCAGGGCGGGGATGGTCCAGATGCTCATTGGTCGCCCCTCAGTGCCAGCTCCAACCGAAACAGGTCACAGCAAATCTTGTGCGCTAGGTGGTGGCAGCCGGTTTCGTCGTCATGCGGCCCATGTAGCGCTAGGGCTAGCTCATGGCGCATCGACGCGGCTTTATAGCGGCGCTCGGCGTCGTCAACGTGCGCCCAGTTACCGGGTGCGTACTTCACTGCCCCTTGGGTGAGTACGTCGATCACTTCATCCAACGCGTGCGGCATATCAAGCAGCAGGTCAGCGCGCAGTTTCTCGCCGTCGAATTTCATACCTCGATTTAACCCTGTAGATCCATTCACAGCACGCCCTCCCGTAGTGCGGTATCCAACGTTCTCGCCACCCACTCCCATTGCTGGTCCCATAGCTCAGGCGTCCGGTGTATCTCGTCGTGGTGGCGGCGGCAGACAGGTATCGCCATCGAGTCAGGCGCAGTCGTGCCCATCCCGCTCATACGGCCAACGCCAATAATGTGATGGGGATCGTCAGCAGGCGCGTGGCACATGACGCAGGGCTGACGCTTTACCCAGTCCAAATACTTACGGTTGCGGTAGGGCTTTTGCTTGAGCATCTAAGCCACCTCCCTGTAATCATGCGGGTTGATTCCCTTTAGGGCGGGATCCGTCAGGCGCATGCCCAAGCCGGCGAAGTGTTGGTAAATCGCATCGAGGTAGCGCGACTTTTGCTCTTTGGTCATTAACCGCGTGCAAGGGAAGTCCAACGGCTCCTGCATCAACTCCAGCTTGGCCTCATACGGCAGTGGCTTAACGATGCGGTCGTACTTCTCTTTGAATTCGGGAAGCTCCCAGCGCAGGATCGGCACGGCGAAGTGCAGCTTGCAGAAGCCACGGTACTCCTCGGCGGTCTGGTCGCCTTGGGCCTCTGCCTCTAGCAGCCATTTGCGTTGGAGCTTGTTCTGATCAACGCTCCGCTTTACCTGTCGCTTTTGAACGATGATCTCCACGTCTCCCCATAGCTGGATAGCGTCAGTCAGCACACGGGGTAGTTTGGAGATAGCAGCCATAGCCTCTTGTAAAGTGGCGGCACGGCTGACGAACGGCTTATTCGCTGGCTTACCCATGCTCCACCTCCCGCGCCCTTGATCTCGCCGCCGCGACTTCAGCTATGTCTCGCAGTGATGTGCCAACTGGTAACGATTTGCGCCAGTGGTAGAACTGGGCCTTGGTGATGCCGTGCTCTTCCAGAAGCGCTTTGACATGCCCTAGCTTCCGCGCCGGTTTTGTAGCTGCTTTTTTGATGTCCCAGCCATAGGAGTTCACTCGTTTCTCGTATGTGATGTACGCAATTCCATTGGCCTTGGCGGCAATCAGTCCTTCTCTGTAGTTCATTTGTCACCGTCCCCGCTAGTCGCCCAGTAAAACAGCGCTAACAGCGCGGCTATGGTGATAATCATGCCTATGCCGATTCCGGCGAGTAGTTGCCAGCTCATGCCGAAGCCCTCCGCTGTTGCCAGTAGCGCAGGGTCACGCCCCGAGCCAACGCCATGATCTGATTGTCGAGCTGCTTCACTCTGTGCAGGCGCGGTGCTGCCTTCACTTGACGCAGCATGTAGCCGTGGGCTTTCACCTCGCCGAACCGGTACGGCTCAACCTCAAGCAGACCGGCGTACTCCGGCAGCTCGCCGTCTTGCACGATGCCGGGGGCCGTCACCATCCAGAAGTAGTTCGGCGGTACTAGGCCACAGCAGTTTGAGCCTGCGGCGTGCATCCTTGACGTTTCTTCGGCGCGCTGTTTGGCGCTGGCCAGCACATGAGCTCGCCACCACTTGGCCGTCTGGCTGTCGCCTCGAATCTGGCGCAGCTCGGAAAGCCAATCGGCACGGCTCACCTTGATCTCGTAGGCATGACCTAGCCGTGACTTGGTGATCGACGCTACATCAGCTTCCGAGCCCCATACAGAGCCGCAGTTCGGCACCGTGATTTCGTGCTTGGACGCTTTGCAGCTGGCGTACACGAGGTCTTGGACGATTGCCTCCGTTAGTGCTGGCAATGAGCTCATGCGACACCCCCGATCCATGCAGTTAGCCGATCCATAAACCCAGGCTTGGCCATCGCTTTTAGGTCGCTTGCCGTGTAATAGCGCTCACCCTCGGGCGTTGAGCACTTCACGCTGCCGTTGCCGTACTCGATGCGGACAACGATTCCCTTGGCTCGGAGCTGGGCGCGTTGTTTAATTGAAAGGGTCATAGGTCGAAGCCCCCGTTTGCTGTGAGCTGAAAGCGAGGTCGCTAAACGTGAAGCAGCGAAGGTTTCCAGAGGCGCGGACGGTGCCGATGCTTCCGCCGCGATGTTTCCTGACGATCAGCTCGGCCACGCCTTGTTCTTGTGTTTGCTCGTTGTAAACTTCGTCTCGGTAAAGCATCACGATCTTGTTGGCGTCCTGCTCAACGCTGCCTGACTCTCGGAGGTCGGCCATTAGCGGGCGTTTATCAGGGCGCGTTTCGACGTTGCGGTTTAACTGGGATAGAAGGAGTACGGGGCACTGGCATTGCATGGCCAGCATCTTCAAGGCGCGGCTATATTCGCCAACCTCAATAGCGCGATTAGCGTTACGACTGCCTTTTGAGCCCACTAGCTGTAGGTAATCAACGACAATTAGGTCGAGAGGCTTCTGCTGGTGGAGTGATCGGCATTTGGAGGCAATACCCTCAATGTCGAAAATGTTATCGAAGCATTTAAGGTCGGCTTCTTTAAGCGCCTTAACAGTCGGGCCGAGGTGTTTATAAAGGCCGTCATCGTCACTCTTGGGTGCTGCGTAGCGATCCGCCCATACCTTCCCGCCCTGGCAAAGCATTCGGTCAAAAAGCTCGCCAGCATCCATTTCGAGGGAGAATACGGCGACGCGCTTGCCTTGCATGGCATTCAGGCGCGCTGCTTGTAGCGCAAGGGCGCTCTTGCCCATTGCGGGCCGTGCAGCTAACACCACTAATTCGCCAGGGCGCATGCCGTAGCAGAGGTTATCTAGGTCTTTCACGCCAAACGTAAGGCCGATGTGCGAGGCTTTGCCTAGCATCCGGTCTTCCAGCGCCATGATGCGCTCGTCGATAATGTCGCGGTTGGTGCGCTCAGCCTTTGGTGCGTCGTCTTCAATGCCTAGCAATAGCTCTCGGGCGTAGTGCAGCAGCATATCCGCATCGTGATCAGATTCAGCCAGCGCACTCAAACCGCTAGCTAGGCGTCGACGGCGAGCCTTACCGCTAATGACGCTTGCCCAGGCGAGCACTAGTTCAGGGTTTGTGCTGTAGCACTCGCGCATAGCCTCAGCAAGCAAGCCAGCAGGGGCAGCGCAATTATCGGACACGCTCACCAAGTCAGGCGTCACGCCCTTGGCTGCCAGTGACTGCATCGTCTGCCAAATTTCAGCGTGGTACTCGCCACCCAAATCATCAGCGCGGACATTCGTTTGACTGATTAGCTCAGGAGACCTAAGGCATGCACCGATTAGTAGCGACTCGTAGTGGATTAGCTCGCTCATCGTGTGGCACCTCCTTGGTTGCAGAGGTTGCCATTGGCAGCGCGGCCAAAGCGGCCCTTGTAGAACAGGCTCCAAATGTCAGCATCAGCGCTGCGGAAGTCTTGTTTGGCGGCGATGGTCTCTAACGCCATGCGCCACCACTTCAAGCCAGTTTCTAGCGAGTCATAGCGAACGCGGCCATTGACCTCAACGCCGTAGAACTCAGCCCAGCGTTCAGCCAGCGCGTCAGCAGACTTCGTGCCTTGCCAGTCAAGCAGGTTGGGCGCTTTTCCTTTCACCTTGCCGCAAGTGTCGTCCCAAATGGCTAGCAGGTCGGCATGGGGGCAGGCGGGGAGGTTGGGGCTGTTTGCCGCAGGCGTCTGCCGCTCCTCGATATCATCAAGCCAGCGCTCGTTGTTCAGGTACGTGGTGGGGTGGAGTAATTCAAAACCTTGCTGTTCGGCAGCGAGGCGCTTACCAATGTCGCTGGCCAGGAATTCGGCAAACTCCATTGGGTCACGCTTGAGCCGTTTGGCAGTGCGCTTGAATTTTTCCTCGGCACGTTTGCGGTCTTTTTTCGGTAGTCCAGCGTTGTAAAAAACTTCGAAGGCGTCACGCAGAATTTGCGCATTAACTACTGCGTCAGCAGTAGTTATGTCTTTCATGTCTTTAGAAGGCAGGTCGTTTTGACCTGAGACAGATAGGTCGTTTTGGCCTGAGTCAGTGCGTTTTGTTAATGGCTCAGGAATGACGCGCTTTGGCTGCTCAACCTTCCATTCTTCAGCATGCTTATTTAACGATACAGGTGACCTGCTGCCACCCTTGCGAACGATGACGTCTTTCTCGATAAGGCTGGAAAGAACCTTTGCGCAAGTGGTCGCATGAATACCCGTCAGCTTTTCCAGCAGGCCGCCTGTAACGCGAGCCTGCTTGCGATTCCAGCCATAGGTGAGGCGAATGACGGCCATCACCACACGAAGCTCTCTCAGCGTGAAAGGCGCTGCCATGACCTGCTCCAGCAGCTCATTCGCGATCCTGGTGTATCCGTCCTCCACCTGCGGGCCTCGCTTTTCCCTGACTTCGCCAGGAGGCGTTGAAGGGAATTGATATATCTCTGCGGATGCCATAGACTTTCTCCATGGATGACGTATGTAAAAGCCCGCTCGCTCCCCAGCGATAAGCGGGCTTTTTGCGTTTAGATGTTCAGTCCGATCTTGCGAATCTGAGAAGGCGTCAGCTTTCCAGTGCGCTGCATACCCGCTAGCACCTCGCTGTATTTCGTTGAACCTTTAACCTCGCTTAGCGGCAGGCGACCTTTGGTCATCCACTCCCAGACTGACTGGCGAGCTTTCCCCAGTTCGTCAGAAACGACGCGAACGCCGCCGCAGTCGGCTATCAGTTCCTTTAGGGTTGGTTGTTTATCCATGTTTATTCCAAAGGTTAGGTTAACACCTAACGATAATAGCCAATAACACCGCACGCAGGCAAGTTTATACCTAACTTTCAGTATTGAGATAACGCCCATTGCGTTTAAAATCAGGTGAATGGCTTACATGTTGGAGAAAGGCATGGCTCGCAGGAGGACTGACGACGATATAAAGCGCCGGATGTGGAGCGCGCTTTTGGCTGCGGCGATGAAGCACCACAACACTGATAGGGAGCACGGAATGCTCACAGCTATCGCAAGAGATGCGGGCGTTTCAAAAGCCTCTGTGAGCGAGTGGAAAACCGGAAAGAGCTATCCCGAGGATGCGACGCTAAGAAGACTTGCTGGTCTATACAGGGTTTCTGCAGAGTCGCTTTCTGGCTACTCGTCTAATGATGAAGAGTACGGCCCACCCGATGAATTGCTTGCTCGCGCTGCCGATATAACTCAGTCGATCATTGAAGAGCTGCTGCCTAACGGGAGCAGCGCCCAATTCATTAGCGTCATGCGTCGCGCCCATGAAATTATTCTTGAGGGCAAGGAGGACGTAGAGGCGCGAGGCATTCTGTTTGAAGAAGTTAGGCAGATGAAGCGAGAAGGCTGAGGGCGCCTAGGGTGGGGTAGTGCAACACTTTCAACTTAAAGCAGATAATTGAAAACAGGGGTATACTGATGTCAGATAAAAAATCACCAGGGCAACAGCCGCGTGACAAATCACGTCCTCAGCAAGATCAACCGAGGCCTTCAAATGAGCAATTCAACGACCGCAGAGATGGACTCAACGAAATCATGCAGAGCCGACCAGCACCGAAGCCCAAGCCAGGTAAGTGAAGATCAGGACGCCGAGTATGATTTTCGCTTTTATGTAGTCAGGAATATTAGATACCACTCCAGGCGAGCATCTTTTTTTGGGTATTGGCATCGCTTGACTGCATTTGTGGGCGTTGTATTTGGCTCATCGGCAGCAATCTCTTTTTTTGCATCTGGAAGCCCTAAGATCGCTAGTGCGCTAGCTGCAGTAGTGGTGATATTTTCAGCGATAGACCTTGTGGTCGGAGCGGCGAGCAGAGAATCACTGCACAACGAATTGCGTCGTCGCTGGGTTGCTTTGCAACGCCGCTTCGAGTCAGACGGTCTGTCTCACGAGCTACAGATTGAGAAACGCTCTATAGAGATGGACGAACCGCCGGAGCTGCCTATTGTAGAGCTTCAGGCATATAACGATGCGTCCTTATCCATCCTTGGAAAGGAGGCGCACGAACACCTGATCACATTTAAGCTCTGGCAAAAGCTGCTCGGCCAAGTCATGTCTCTTGATACGACCAAGCTGCACAAAGAGGCTGATGATCGCCAAGCGGCTTCAACCTAGCCTCATTGCTGTCCAATAACCCGCCCTAGAGGCGGGTTTTTTGTGTCTGTCTGTTTATTTAAACAGCCCCTTTGGGGGCGATGTTAGTCGCGAAGATTCCCCGTAAAATCTAATCAGATGTCTAGTTATTGCTTGCTAGACGAGGTTCTATATACTGTATCTATGTACAGTTAAAAATAAGGGGGCGCAATGACGGGAATGGAAGCAAAAAGCCAGATAGGTAAGGGGCGCCGCGCGCCATCTGAACGATCTGAGCGCCTTATGCGGGCATACGATTACCTCAGAAAAGAAATTTCGCTAAAAAAATTGCCTCCTAAGTGAATGATTTAGCCTTACAAAATATCCGCGCATAAAAAGATTGTCAGGTTTAGCTTGACGATCTTTTTTTATTGCCCTAATGTTAGGTTAACACCTGACGAGATAAAGCCATGAACCTTACTAACCGCCAGACTGAAATAGTTGAACGCTTGGCAATCGGCGCTAACTGCGAAGACATAGCCAAAGAGTTTAACCGCTCGGTTCTGACGATTAGAACGCACGTAAAGCAAGCATGTGAGCGGCTAGAAGCCAAGAACATCGCGAACTTAGTGGCTATCTCGATCAGGAAAGGACTGATCTGCCTAGTAGCAGTAGCAATGCTCACAGGCACAGACGATGCGATGCGCCGCAGTGGCAAGACTCGCATCGCCCGAAAGGCGGATCAGGTTCAGATGATCGCCTAACCGGAAGCTGACCGTAACAGCCGCTCTTTAACAATCGAATATTCCTTCCCCAGGTATACAGGGGCGACCGGCACCCAGTGTTGTCGGGCGATCACGCCACACCCTAGTGGGCGATCAGGACATGCCTTGTGCTAGCCCCTGATTTGGGCGCAAACGAATGAGCGGGAGCCTTTCCGGAGCGTTAAGCAGTAAGCGATGCGGTGGCGTGGGATAAACGAATAGCCCGTTCACTGAGCGGGCATCGGGATGGGTGAATGCGCAGGCTGATGCGCTACGGTAGCGGAAGTGTCCTTAAGTGGGCCTTGGCGAGCCGCGTAAAGTTGACGATGCACCATGAGACCGGCTGGGAAGCCGGCAAGCCGGAGATCAGCACCGGCCGCCCATCCCGATGTTTCACGGATTAACAGGAGAGCGGTATGGAAATTACGCTGCTGAAAGTAAGCACCGGCCCTGATTGGGAATACAAATTTAAGTTCTCATGGACACGATACGTTTTTGGATTTGGATTCAGCACCCCTAATTACGCGACGGGGTATTACGCAAACCCGTTCGCAGCGCTGAAAAACTTCATGACGTTTGTATCTAAGCGAGATATGAAGCTAACCGTGAGTGGCGGCTAGCCGCTAATCAACAGGAGGTGGGTATGGCAGCAGCGGATTACAGGCTTTGCGATGTATGCGAAGCAAAGACTTTTTACGATGCCGAGCTTAATTACGAGTTCGGCGGCGCTGAAATCTCATGCCGCAACGGCGGGGATATGGTTCTCGGCCAAGAGTTACAAGGACTTGGAGACTGGATTGTTATTTGCAAGAGATGCGCGCAAACGCATGAGATTGTCTTGCAGCCAAAGAGCAATACGCGAACCTCTGCGCAGTGAGGACCAAAGCCTGCCGCCTGGGCTGAGAATACAGGCGGCATCCAAATACCTCTTGCCCTGTCGGGACTCGGGGAAGCGCCAAGGGGTATCTGGATGCTAATACCGGCATCGTCCGGCGGCATCACACTGGCATTGCCCGCTCCGGCGGGCTTTTTTAATTCAGAGAGGTGAAATATGCAGCCACATCAGCAACGCGTCGTCACTGAAAAAGAAGAGCTGGACAAGAAAATATTGGCACTTGATGGGTTTATTGGTGGCGATATTTTTTCAGGGCTAGATAAAGGCGAGAAAGACCGCCTTGTCCGCCAGTACAAGCACATGTCTCAGTACAGCGCTGTGCTTGGCGAGCGAATTAGTCATTTCTGACAATCATGTCGCATCAACAGCCTGCAAGCAGCAGGCTTTTTTACACCGGAATGGCTGTATGAGTAGCCATTCCCGCGCTGCTTCCCTCATTAACCTGCACTGGCACTGCGAGAGCCGCGAGGCAGCGCGCCTAATTAGAGAGGTGTTTATGGAAGCATCAGACGAGGTCGTTCGAGATGTAAAGGCCGCTTGCCATCATAGATTGGACACATCCAAGAAGGGTGGCCACGTCAAAAAGCAGTGGCTTGAGTGCAACAAGGTTCTGAACATTATCTATCGCATGGAAATGGCAGAGCAGCGATTAGCCGAACTGGAGCATACCGATGGCTAACCGCCCACTCGACAAAGAAGCGCTCGACAGCAAAGACAGGGCGGCGCAGCGGTTGCTCTATCGCCGCCGTATTGCAGCGGATCACAAGCGCGCTGAGCTAGCGCTACAGCGAGAGCCTAAGGAGTGGGTATGGGTGAGCTAGTGAAGGTAGAGGTCAGCAAGCTAGAAGGCGAAGCGCTTGATATAGCGGTAGAGAAGGCGCTTGGCGGCGTGCGCGAAGGCCATCGAGTTGATTTCCCTAGCGGCTACTGGTGTGTAGGCCTATATCGGCCTTCGACTGAGTGGCAGCAGGGCGGGCCGCTGATTGAGGAGTACGTGACGGCGTTGAATCAGTCTGATTATGGCGGCTGGTGGGCGCATTCAGGCGACCATGTCGGCGAAGCGCTAATGCCGCTAATCGCTGCCATGCGCGCCATTGTTACCAGCAAGTTAGGCGACACCGTAGAGATGCCCAAGGAGCTGGTTACATGACCGTCCGATACATCATCCAGCAGCCCTACCAGGGCCGCATCGTACCACTGGCCCATAAGGGCCTTTTTTATGGCCGTCGTTCTGCCCGCATGGCAGCAAAACACCACGGCCACCCACCCCAGTTAATCAAGAAGGTGACGAGACATGAACGCGAGAACGCTTAGTTTAACCGTCCTAGTGGTGATCATCGGCAGCATGGTACTAGCCGCCAGCCTGGATGCGGCTGACGAAAAGAGCCTGCACCAGGGCTACTGCACGGAAGTGGCAGTTTGGCAGGCCGAGGAGGCGCGCGGCATTGATCCGCTAGATCGCACCGGCCATCCAGATTTTAGAGGCATCGCTGCTGAGTCGTGCCCTGGCCTACGGCCTGCGCCGTGATGCCGCTCGATCTACTCATTCAAATATCCGCAATGTTTGCCGCTGGCGTAGCGGGATTTTGCTGGCTAGCTAGAACCAATTAGGAGGCATGACATGACAGCGATTCAAAAAACGCCACTTGAGCGCTTTCAGGAGACTATTGGCGAGCACCAACTAACCGTTATTCGCGATGACGGCCTATATCGTCACCTGCGTTGCGCTCGACCCCAGAGCAGCGACCGTTATTTCAACATCACCACATGGCCGGGCTTCCTGTGCATAAGCGGTGACATGGGCTGCTACGTGTTCCAACGCATCGAGGACATGTTCGCGTTCTTCCGTAATGACGAGATAGGCATTAACCCCGGCTACTGGGCAGAGAAGCTGCAGGCTGGGCCGAGCATCGCGCCGGACGAGATCAGCAAGGAATGGGTCGAAGACAAGTTTCGGCTTGAGATTAAAGAGTGGTTCGAAGACGCCACCGAGGATTGGAGTGAAGAAGACAAAGCCGAAGCGTGGGAAGAGGTAGAGAGCGAGGTGCTGAGCGAGGCGGACAACGAATGGCGCGCTATCAATGCAGCCATGGAGTTTCGTTTCAACGATGAAGAGCTATTCCAAGACTTTTGGGAAGTCGACTGCAAGCGGTGGAAAACCCACTACCTCTGGTGCTGCTACGCCATCGTGTGGGCTATCCAGCAGTACGACGCAGTCAAGCAGGAGGCATGACATGAACATGGCTTATGCAGTACCCGATCAAACCGCCATCCGGTATCCGCAGTTCTCGCCAGAGGCCGACACGACGCCCTCGGAAATGTTTGCAGAGGGCGATTACAACATGACCGACTCGCTCATGCGTTGGTGTCGGCAAGAGGAAAACGAGCAGTACATTCTCGACATTTTCTGTCACCGCAACGGCAACGGATGCCGAGACGAGGCCATTAAGCAGTGGGAAAAGGAATTGTTAGCGGGAGAGTGGGAATGAGCAACTGGAAAATCACAGGCCCGCCGCGCTTCTTTGAGGGCGTCGGCATGGTCTACCCAGTCACTAAAGGTGGCAGTCGCTTTAACGCCGCTGAGGAAGACGAGCTAAAGGCGCTGCTGGCTGGGTGGATTAGCGTTGATGAGCGACTGCCAGAGAAGTCTCACAAAGAGTTAGCCCTATGGAATGGGCGATGGTCATACGTGGGTAAGTATTTAGGAACCATTGGCGGTGACGGTGAGTTTTACAATCCACATGATGATCGCTTGCGCGGAATCACTCACTGGATGCCACTACCAGCCCCTCCCACCAACTAAAAAGCCCGCTCCTGGGCAAACAGGTAGCGGGCCAGATCAACGTCGAGAAGATCAACACGGAGTTTATATGAGCAACATCACCCGAAGCAACAGCGCAGGCTTTGCGCTGCAACCGTCAACGCTCAATGAAGCGTTTGAAATGGCCAACATGCTGTCTGCTAGCCAGATGGTGCCGAAGCACTATCAGGGAAAGCCGCAAGACACTTTGGTCGCCATGATGATGGGGTCAGAGATTGGCCTTAACCCCATTCAGGCGTTACAGAACATCGCGGTAATCAACGGCAAGCCCGCCATCTACGGCGATGCGCTGTTAGCCCTGGTGCAAAGCCACCCGAAGTTTGGCGGCCATGAAGAGAGCTTTGATGACGCCACTATGACGGCAACCTGCACTGTGTGGCGAAAGAGCGACGCTAGCAAGCATACGGTGAAGTTTAGCCAGGAAGATGCACAAAAAGCAGGCCTGTGGAGCAAGCAAGGGCCGTGGAGCCAGTACCCAAAGCGCATGCTGATGTGGCGCGCACGCGGCTACGCCTTACGCGACAAGTTTGCCGACGCGCTGGGCGGATTAATCACTGTCGAAGAAGCCCGCGACATTCCCGAAGAGCGCGAAATTAACCCGATGCCAGCGGAGCAAGCGCAGCCCCAGGCACTGCCGCATTACCCAGCCGAATCCTTCGACAGCAACTTTCCGAAATGGCAAGGCCTGATCGAGTCAGGCAAGAAAACGCCGGAGCAAATTATCTCCATGGTTAGCAGTAAAGCAGAGCTAACCGACGACCAGAAAAAAGCGATCCGCAACGTAGCGAATCAGGAGGCAGCATGAACGTATATGAGGTAGCCCAAGGCTCACAGGATTGGCACGCATTGCGCGCCTCTTGCTTCACAGCGTCTGAGGCTCCCGCGATGGCTGGAGTCAGTAAATACCAGTCGCGCTCTGATCTGCTCAAGACGAAATACACAGGCGAGGTGCCGGAGGTGACGCCAGCGCAGCAGCGGATCTTCGACAAGGGCCATGCCGCCGAAGCCAGCGCACGCCCGATTGCCGAGCGCATCATTGGTGAGGAGCTATACCCCTGCACTGCCACCCACGACGAGCACGACTGGATGCTAGCCAGCTTTGACGGTTGCACCATGCTCGAAGACGTTATTTGGGAGCACAAGCTCATCAACGACGAGCTGCGCGCCGCCACGGCCGATACGTTGGCCGAGCATTACAAAGTGCAGATGGATCAGCAGCTAGCCGTCAGCGGTGCCGAGAAGTGCTTATTTATGGCCAGCGACGGCACCGAAGACGACTGCAACTACTTTTGGTACACCACCACGCCGGAGCGCATCGCGGCGCTGTTCGCAGGCTGGGCGCAATTCAAGGCCGACCTAGAAGCCTACCAGCCCCAGGCGCAAACGGTAGCACTGCAAGGCGAGGCGCCGGACAAGCTGCCCGCGCTCAGCATTCAAATGACTGGCGGCGTGCAAGCATCCAACCTTCCCGACTTCAAAGCCAAAGCGCTGGCCATGATCGTAGGCATCAAGACCGAGCTGGTCACCGACAAGGACTTTGCCGACGCTGAAAGCACGGTTAAATGGTTGCAGAAAGGCGAAAAGCAGCTTGATGAAAGCAAGCAGCGCGCCCTTGAGCAGACCGCCAGCATTGCCGAGTTGTTCAGCACCATCGACGAGTTGCGCGAAACCATGCGGCAAAAGCGGCTGCACCTGAACAAGATGGTGAAGGCTGAGAAGGAAAACAGGCGGTTGGAGATTGTCGGCAATGCTACTTACGCCTTTAATCAATTCCTTGAGTCGCTGGATTGCCCTGTTGAGCCAGTACATAGCATTGATATTCCAGGCGCTATAAAGGGCAAGAAGACGATAAGTACCTTGCAGGCTGCTGCCGATGATGAAGTCGCTCGCGTCAAGATCGAATGCCAGCAGTTGGCGAACGAGATCAATGGCAACAAAGTGCTGCTCGATAAGGAGCAAGGTGAATACGCTTTCCTGTTCAGCGACTGGCGCGACCTTATCCAGAAACAGCGCGACGACTTGCAAGCGGTGATTGCTGCCCGAATCGCTCAGCATAAAGAGGTTGAGCAGAAGAAGCAGGATGCCGAGCGCGAACGCATTCGTCAGGAGGAAGCCGCCAAGGCGCAGCGTGAAGCCGCCGAGGCGGAAGCTAAGCGCCAAGCCGAGGAAGCCGAGAAACGCAAGCCAGAGCCTGAACCGATGCCTGCCGCTGCCGAGCATAAGCCTATAGATACCAGCCGTATTAATGCCGCTGCCGATTCATTCCAGCGTGGTAGCCAAGTTAAAGCGCCGGAGCAAGTGACGATCAGTCGAAAGGAATATGACCAGCTACTGGCAGACCAAGCGCGACTTCATGCCCTAGAAGATGCAGGGGTATCTCACTGGTCAGGCTACAACGAAGCCATGAAGCAACTGAACGCAGCCTAGCCCCTCACGCAGGGGCTTTTTTAATACCTGGAGATAATCATGCCTAATTGGGTAACCAACGTAGTAAAAGCGCCGAAACACGTCATTGAAGCCATGACGAACGAAAAGGGTAACGTCGACTTCTCTTTAGCCATCCCTTTTCCAGGGCCTAACAATGACTGGAGCGGTATTGCTAGCGACGCCGAGCAAGCGGCAGAGATAATTTGCGGCATTCCAACGAGCGAACACCCGCTTTTGCGAGACTTACAAGCTGCAAGTCGCCAGCGATTCGATATTAAGACTCTATCCGATGAATCATTTCAGCAGTTTATCGGGATGGTCGAGAATTACCGCGCCTGCGGCTATTTGCACGGCATGGAGTTTGCGCGAAAAGTCTGGGGCACTAAATGGAATGCCTGCGAAAGCGACGTAAAGGCAGATGAAGGTATCGCTCGTTTTGATACCGCGTGGTCATGCCCAGAGGGCGTGCTGGAGTCAGTTTCTAAACGTTTTCCAGATGACGTGATCGAGGTCACGTTTGCCGATGAAGATATTGGCAGCAACTGCGGGACATTTAAGCTCAAAGACGGCGAAGTCCTGGAGCCGAATATAGCGCCCAGCTGGCAAAAGATGGACGAAGAGGAGCGTGCCAAGTGGTCAACCTTTGCGCTTGACGTGAAGGGCTGGGATGCGGAAGAGGAGGAGGGCTAATGTGGTTCAAAAACCTTCACGTCTACCGCCTGCATGCCGAGCAAGCCATAGGCCTTGAGCAGCTAGTCGAGCAAATGGCGTGCTATGCCGCCAAGCCGCTAGGCGATGCAGACGCCCGCCGCCTGGGTTGGACGGCGCCCGCTGGCCGATTGGGCAATGGCCAGCTTGTTCACGAAATACAGGGTCACCGGCTCCTGTCCGCACTGCGCCAAGAGCGGCTTTTGCCTGCATCGGTCGTGAAAGAGGAAGTCGACGAGCAGGTGGCTGAGATCGAAGCCCGCGAAGGCCGCAAGGTAACGCGCAAGGAAAAGACAGCGCTTAAAGAGAGGGTCACCGAGGAGCTAATGCCCCGCGCCTTCGTGCGCAGTCAGAAAATAGACCTCTGGTGGGACACTGAGCGTCAACTGATCGGCGTTAATGCCAGCAGCCGAAGCCGAGCGGAAGATGTTCTCGACCTGCTTCGGGAGACTCTGGGCAGTTTGAAAGTGACGCCTCTGAGTAGTCAGGTGTTGCCGATTCGAGCAATGACGACGTGGTTGGGTGACCCATCATCGCGGCCTGCCGACCTACAGCTAGGCGATACCGTGGAGCTGAAAGCCAAGGGTGATGACGGCGTGGTCAAGGGGCGGCAAGTCGATCTCGATAGCGACGAAATGCAGCAGCTCTTAGAGAGTGGGCGGCAGGCTAGCAAGCTGGCGTTGAGCATCGAGGGTCAGCTTTCATTCGTCTTGCACGATGATTTGGCGCTGAAATCACTACGTTTTGGCGACGCGCTGATTGAAGAAGCGGATATGACGGACGATGGAGACGACGCCCTGGCGCGACTGGAAACAGACTTTGTGCTGATGGCCGGATGCCTACGACAGAGCGTTGCCCGCATTGTTGAATGGTTGGGCGGTGATGCTTACGCGCCGCCGGAAAAATTCAAGATGGAATTAACCGACTAGGGCCCAAGAGGGCCTTTTCTTTTGGAGGCTATATGGCTCGCAAATACCGCCGCTGGTCTCGCGATGAGTACGACCGGCTGGAAACGCTCATAAACCAACGTTGGCGGTATGCCGATATAGCCGCCGATATGGGTAGAGAGATTTACAGCGTAATCGGCGCTGCACAGCGCATCGGGCTTATGTCAAAAGAGCGCCAAGGCTGGCGAATGAGAAAAGACTGGTTAGAGACAGACAGAATCCTAATGGACTGCATCGAAGCCAGAATGATGACCGTACCGCAAGCGCACGATTACATGGCCGGAATTGGCCAGCCTGTCGCCATGGGCGCGCTATACCGAAGGCTAAAAACCATGCCAATCGACGTACGACGAAGAGCAAAAGAAAACGCGGTTATGCGGATGACGGCGGTGTGTCAGCGCGTACACCGTCGACGCAAAAGCAAAGCGATGGCGATATGACGACCTACGAAGAAATAAGCGCCTGCCGCAAAAGGAATCGACGCTTCTGGAACCAGGATTGCCACTTTGCCATCGCTCAGATCAGGGAGGCGCGGCGGGTAAGCGATGCAAAGCTTGAAGCCAATCATCGGCGATGCCTGAAAAACGCCCTAAAGCACCGGGCAGAGCATACCTATCTGAAAGCTGGATTATGAAACCCACCACCAAGCAATGCCCAAAGTGCGGCTGCACCCGCCTACGCCTTTTCCGCTCAATCAACAAGAAGCAGTGTGACGAGTGCTGGCACATGTTCGATTGGCATTTAGAACCAGGTCAAAAGCCGCTAGTAGGGCCGAGCCGCGACCGTTACATAATCACCGGAGATACCCATGGAACGAAAAATTGAGAATTTAGAGGCTGTCATTGAGCAGCTTAGCCAGCGCAATGATGATTTAGTCAGTGAGCGGCTTGACGCGCTTGAAAAGCTGGATGCTGCCGAGGCAGATAACGCACGTCTGCAGGCCGAGAACGATGCACTGGAAACTGATAACAAAGAGCTGCGGCGGCAGCTTGTTAGCATGAGGGCGGCATAGATGGCTGACCAATACGCAAAGCGCGACATCATGGCACTGGATAAGCAGGGCGGGCATTACTGGCGTCATGCAAATGCTATGACTGCCGAGGGCTTGCATAGCAAGAGCGACATTGCAGCCGAGCTGGCTTATCGGGATGCCCGCATTGCCGAGCTGGAGCGCGAGCGGGATATGCACAAAGCTGCAGAGGAAGCGCAGATAGCGTTGCGGCAGAAGATGGAAGGTGAGCGGGATGCGCTGGCGGCGCATGTGGAAAGCTTGGCGCACGAAATTGAAGGCGCTTTGCGCATAAAAGACCTCTGGCTTCCCACTCATTGCGAGCCAGAACATGAAGGAGAGTGTCAGGCGCTCGCAATGATGCACAGTGCATTTGCACGCGCCGCCGTGGAAACGCCCGAAACCAGCCTCGCCCGCCGCGATGCTGAGCAACAGATGATCGGAGCCGCGAGCTTTAAGGCAGAGGCGCACAATGCATCCATATTGCCAGTCAGGATTCACCTGGAGGGCGTTTTTGCTGCTTGGATGAGTAAGCATGAGAGAGGCTACCAATGACCCACCAACCCAAGGGCAGCCTCTGCATGGCCTGCCGCCACACTTTCGACGACTGCAGCCGCCTGCCGTTTTCCACCATGCCCGCAATGAGCAAAAGCAAAAGCAAAAGCCGCGTTATCGTGCGCTGCACGGAGTTTGAGCATGCTCGATCAGCTACCCAACGCCCGCCGCATCGCCGCGCTGGCAGTGCGTAGGCGCATACCTGATACGCCGCTCTGGCGGTTATCGACACGACTTTTCAAAGACTACCGCCAGTGAGCGGTTTTTTATGCGAGGTTTTTATGAATATGCGAATCAACGTAGAAATATGCACGCCAGAAGAAAAAGCGCAATGGCGAATAGCAGGCGGCAGGCACCACCGATGCGGCGGCAGGATAAAGGTGCTATGCAAAAAAGGGCAACCCTTAGGCTTATTCATGCATGGGTCGCCTGTCGCCTGCGAAAACTGCGGTAAAGAAGGTGAGGTTTTCGCAGAAGATGGCGGAATCGAATTTGTGTGGCATCGAAAGCCGGAGGATGTATGAAAAGTAATCTCAAAAAGGGTTTCGGGTGGCTAATACTTGCAGTGATTTCCTTGGCTTTGTATTTGCCTATTGCTGATCATTATGGCCATCCAGCGGCCCTTGGTGGATTCGCCTTAGCAGTAGGCTTAACCAGCGCAATAGGTTTTGCTATCCACCTGCTAACGGAGTGATCCATGCAAAAGCCCCGGCTAAGAAAAGACGGCACGTATTGGCGCTGCCACATGCCCGATGCTCAGGAAGGCCATATCAGCGTCAGCGGCGATACGACAACGGCGGCGCTGACTCGGTGCCTGTATGAGTACATCCATCGAATGCAGCTTGATGGCACGACTAAGGAGCGGGCGCTATACAACGCTGTGCTTAATATCTGGCACGAAGTCGATAGCAATATCAGCGAAACGGCCAGGGAGATACTGGTGCACACCGATAACGGGCGCGGGAATGAGATTCGCGACTATTGCGGGCGGGTTGAGGAGATTGTTAATCAGGCATTGGAGCTAATGGAGTGACGATGACAGAGCGAAAACACCTCGGCCAGATGATACTGGCCAACTGCCCAGTATGCGGCGGCAACGTGGCGATGGCGTGGATCAATGACGGCGAGACGCTGGACGAGCGAAAGCACATGGTCGGTGACTGGCACTTGCGCGGCTTGTCGATCAGCACCGTCGAGCGATACGAAGGCGACCCAATGCCGCCGCCGTGTACTGAGCGAGAAGCGCATCAATAACAGCCGCCACCAGGGCGGCTTTTTAATGGAGGCACGTAATGTGGGTTATTGAATGGGGCTTTACCAAGCTCAGTATCAAGAGGGGCAAGCTGTTTGGTCGTCATGCCAACTACCCGATACTGACTATCCGACTAGGGCTGGTGACCGTCACTAGCATGAATGAAAAGGCGGGCGGTTTGATCATTGAGGCAGTAAGGGGATTGTCCGAGGATCCAGATTGGCTGCACCTGAACAGCAAGCGGGCGCATGACGCCATTGAGGATTACCGAAAGCAGCTTTACAACTCTGCCGAGGAAAGCGCTAAGCGTGACGCTGAGAGGGCTGAGGCGCGAGCATCAAAGCATGAGCAGGAAAATATGCAGCTACGAACCGAGAACCATACGCTCAGGCAAGCGATACGCATCGTCAATGAATCTTAACAGCCGCCCAAGAGGCGGCTTTGTTTTTCCTGGGAGGCAACATGGATATTGAGCGGGTGGCAGTCAGCCGTTTCTTGATGGGCATCGTTCGCAGTGATGAAGAGAAGGATGCCTTGGTTCGTAAGAACATCAAGCAGTTCTATGAGCAGCACGGACCTTGCTGTGCTGGGTGCGATCATTGGGATCCATTGGGTGCGAGCGTGGGCGAATGCACTCGGACGGCGCCAGTGGCAGGCATGGATAGAGTGTCAATGTTGGGTTGGGATAACTGCACTATGCGAATTGATACGGGGCATATCGTTACGCCACGTGAGCATCATTGCGGTGAGTTTATTGAAACCGAAGTTTGGTGAGGTGTTGCCATGAAAGCACTGGTCACATACGCCGAGGCCGCTGAAATGCTCAGCGTCTCGCACTGGACGGTACGACAGATGGTTCGGCAGGGAAGGCTAACGGCAGCCGGTGAGGGAAAAGGCCGGCGGGTCACTATGGGCAGTATTCGACGCATTGGAGAGCTTGACGCCGACGCGCTAGAGATAGAAAGTCACAGCGCGCCCGGCGTGCAGAAAGGGGAAAAATCTGTATGCCACATAAAAGGAAAGGCTCGCCGTTCTGGTGGGCATCGTACAACGACCCAGGCGGCAAGCGAATTAGACGCTCTACTGGGTCAACGGACTTAAATGAAGCAAAGGCGGTGGAGGCGAAGTGGCGAGCCGAGTCGCACCAGAGCAAGCACTGGGACGTGAAGCAGCCGCGAAGCTTTGAGGAAGTGATGGTGGAATATCTGCGCGGGTCAGCACACTTGCGCAGCTTGGAAACCATCAAGTATCAGATAGGCAATCTGCGTCGCTACTTTGGCGGCGTAGAGATCGGGGCTATCACCGGCGCAGATGTTAAAGGCTATATCCGCTATCGCCAATCAGAGGGCAGGGCTAACGCAACTATTAACCGAGAGCTGGCCGCACTGTCGTCGGCGATCAACTACTGCAATCGGGAATGGGAGTGGGGTTTAGACAATCCAGTCAAGGGAAGGCTGACGCGGGAAGCCCGGCATCGGGAGAGGTATTTGACCCGAGGCGAGGTTGGCAGACTGGTAACGGCCGCAAGGCAGCAAAGGCATGGGGAGTTGCTGGCCGATTTTATCGAGATAGCCGTTCACACTGGATGCCGCCGCGGTGAATTGCTTGGTCTTGAGTGGTCGCGCGTTAGTCTGGACCCAGGTAGAGAGTCGCTGACGTTACTCAGCAGTCACACGAAGTCTGGCAAGCCTCGAAATATTCCGCTTAATAGTGTGGCTCAGGCAGCAATAAGGCGGAGACTATCCTGGCGATCCAGTAGTGCCCCAGGCTGTCCATGGGTATTTGCCAGAGAAAACGGTGAGCGTGTTAAGTGTATTCGCGCAGGATTCGCTCAAGCAGTAAAAAGGGTAAGGCTAGAGGATTTGCGGATACACGATTTACGCCACACGGCAGCATCTTGGCTGGTGAGCGATGGGGTTCCACTGGAAGTAATAAAGGAATTACTGGGGCATTCGAGCATCACTATGACTGAGCGATATGCTCACTTGGCACCGCAGAGAGTGAGGGAAGCCGTAAACAGGCTAGGTCACAATCCGGTCACACAAGACAATCTAGTGAGTATTGAGAAAATGCTAGGAAAGACAAGAAACTAAGGTAAATCAAATTGGTGCGGATGGGGAGACTCGAACTCCCACACCTTACGGCACTAGAACCTAAATCTAGCGTGTCTACCAATTCCACCACATCCGCTGAAGACGAGACGTATATTAACAGCATTCGTATTAATGTCAACGGTGTGTCACTAAAATTGTTAATTAAATCAGTCTGAGGAAAGTATGCTCCTGACGCGGTTAGTACATTGTGCAAGCGCTTGGGCCAAAAAGGGGTTGCCAGGTTATTGTGCGTTTTGCCTATCTCCCCAGCAAACCAGTAGTGGTTGGTGCCAGGAGTGCTTTGCACAGTTGCCCTGGAATGCTCATGGCTGCTGGCAGTGTAAAGAGCCCTTGGCGGTTGGGGGCGAGGCATCCGCCCAACCCGTCTGTGGGCACTGTAGAGAGAGCCCTCCTGCGTTTACTGCCGCGACGGCGGAGCTTTTATTTGAAGAACCTATAAGAGCGTTGGTTCATGACTTTAAATTTAATGCGTCACCCCGTGCGGGCATGCTGCTGGTAGAGCTGATGATGAGTAAACCACCTAGTAGCTTGGGGGAGGGGCTATTGCCGGTGCCGATGCATAGCACCCGAGCGCGGAAGCGTGGTTTTAATCAGTCTCACTGGTTGGCTGGTCAATTAGGCAAGCGGGTCAAATTGCCCGTAGTAACGGCTGAATGTAGTCACCAGTTGCCGTCTCAGCGGACGTTAAGCAGAAAAGAGCGAGCAAAAAATTTGATAGGTGCTTTTCACATTAATGGCCCTCTGCCATCACATCTCACTATCATTGACGACGTTGTTACTACTGGCGCAACCTGCCAAGCACTTGCTGAAGAGGCGCTTCGTGCGGGTGCTAAACGTGTCGATATTTGGGCGGTTGCTCGAACACCTCTGGTGCATAATTGATAGAATGCAGGCTTAATTGCACAGGAGCGGTATATGCCACACCCGTTTAGTACGCTTTCTCCGGACACTGTGATGTCTGCTGCGGAGTCTGTTGGGATTTGGCCGGCTGGTGAGCCGTTTGCACTTAATAGCTATGAAAATCGAGTGCTGATGTTTCGTGACGATGACGGTGAGCGCTGGGTTGTGAAATTCTATCGTCCTGGTCGTTGGTCGGATGAGACTATTCAGGAGGAGCATGATTTTCTTCAAGAGTTGGCTGCTGCAAATGTGCCCGTTGTTGCGCCCTGGTGTGACCCGCATGGCCAATCACTCCATACTTACCAGCAATTTCGCTTCACGCTTTATCCGCAGTGCAGTGGTCAAGCGCCTGAGCTAGACAATCCGTCGCATCTTTTTGCATTGGGTAATGCATTAGGGCGGCTACATGCAGTGTCATCGCGAAAGGCGTTTCAGTATCGTCCAAGCGTAGCGTGGCAGCACGGTATTGATGATGCGGTGGCGCGTGTTATCGACAGTAAAAGACTAAGCAAGCATCAGCAGCGCGCTTATCATAACGTTGTCCAGAAAATACTAGCTCAACTAGAAAAGCACCCTATTGCCAGCGATCAAATGATTCGAACGCATGGTGATTGTCATTTGGGCAATGTGTTAGGAAGAGATGACTCATTTACCTTAGTGGATTTTGACGATTGTCTTATGGCGCCCGCTATCCAAGATATATGGATGTTGTTACCTGTTGATGATCCATCCGGTTGGCGAGCGCAGCTAAGTGAAATTGTTGAAGGCTATGAAGAGGAGCAAGCATTTCCGCAACACCAGCTGTCGCTGATCGAGCCATTGCGGGCTTATCGCCTTATCCGATACACCGCATGGCTTGTTTCTCGTTGGGATGACCCGGCCTTTCCTCGTGCCTTTCCATGGCTGGCGGAGAGCGGATATTGGGATCAGCATATCCGCCAGCTTGAACAGCAGCTGTTACAGCTTGAAAAGCCTATTTGGCTAGCATAACAATTGCAGCGGTAGTTAATTAAGCCTCGCCCCCATTGACGATGAGTAACGTGGTTCTATTCAGGTTGATTGACGGAGCGTGGGTTTTCAGCGCTTGCATCGGGATCAGGCCGATCTGAAGGGATGGGGTTGGCTACGCCTTCTCCATCAGCCTCCCGTCGAGCAGCATTAATTTCCGCTGAAGGGTTGTCTTGAGCGTTGATGTCGATATCTTCATCCAGCGTTACCACGAATGCTTGGCCTGGCGATAGGGTACAAGACGGCTCATCACAGGCAAGGCCGTACTGTCCATCTGCCGCATAGGCACCTGCACTAAATGAACCTGTAAAAATAGCGCTTTCAGCATCGTGTGTTTCAATGCAGGTTGCGTCTTGCGTTGTAATACGAATACGCCCATTAGTGAGCTGTGCATTGGCAACTAAAACGCAGTATTCGGGTAGCTGGTGTGAGGCACCGCCAGCTTGAGTGGGATGAAGTAAGATAGCTTCATAACGCGATTGGCTGTCGCTAAAAGCAAACTCTTCGATCACCTCGACACCGACACTAGCACCTTTAGGTAGTGTTAATGTCTGTTCAGCGGCTAATAAGGGGGTTGCCAATGCAGTTCCCAATAGAGCAGTTAAGAAAAATGGTGCAGATTTGAATGACATAAGGAAATCTCAGATGAGCGCTACGAATTAAGCTGGCTAGTTCGATCCATGATAGCACAGCTTAAATAGTCTCAAAGGGGGGTGCGCGGCACTCTGCCACAGCACGGTTAGGTGCGTTAAAATAACCGGGTGTGGTGTTTCTTATTGTGCAAAAGTTGTTTCGCGTATATTTTTTGTACATGATTGGCGCACGGCTCTCAGCTATTGATAGATAGCAATATTTCGCCGTTGAGTAAACGCTCTAGTAGAGCAGACGTTTTTCAATGGCTAGCACGTACAGTTTTGATGAGGCTTCAAATGACCGACGACATTGCTCAACACTACCGCCACATTATCACCGCAATCGGTGAAAACCCTGACCGTGAAGGGCTGCGCGATACACCCAAAAGAGCCGCAAAAGCAATGCAGTTCTTAACTGCTGGCTATCAGCAATCACTTGAGGAGATTGTTAATGGCGCGGTATTTGAGTCGCAAACAGATGAAATGGTCCTTGTAAAAGACATTGAGCTGTACTCCATGTGTGAGCACCACTTGCTACCCTTTATTGGCAAATGTCATATCGCTTATCTGCCTAGCGGAAAAGTACTCGGGCTTTCAAAGTTTGCCCGCATTGTTGATATGTACGCTAGGCGTATGCAAATCCAAGAAAACTTGACGCGTGAAATTGCCGAGGCAGTGCAGCAAGTTACCCAATCAAGAGGTGTCGCTGTGGTGATTGAGGCACGCCATCTTTGCATGATGATGCGCGGTGTGGAAAAGCAAAATTCAAGTATGACATCTTCTGTGATGCTGGGGAGTTTTCGCAGCAATCAAGCCACGCGGCAGGAATTCTTAACGTTAATCAGTTGAAATACTGGCTAAGAATCTTTGGCAGATTTCATTGTAAAGATTTGGTTAAACACGTGGTTTCGTCTTAGCATGAACAGGTCAATGAGCCCGTGAGGCCAATATTTGGTCAGGAGTCTGTCATGGAAGCGCTGAAAGAAACACAGCTGTATTGCCCGTTTGCCTATATCGATGGTAGCTGGGTAGCCGCCGACAGCGGTGAGCAAATTAATGTCTTAAACCCTGCAACCGGTGAGTCCGTAGGCGACATGCCTCGACTAGGTAAAGCTGAGACAGAGCGCGCTATCGATGCAGCGGATGCCGCGTTACCCGCTTGGCGTGCGCTGACAGCTCAAGAACGAGCTGATCTGTTGCTGAAGTGGCATGATCTTATGCTGGAGCATAAACATGATCTCGCCTTGCTCATGACCTACGAGCAAGGCAAACCAGTAAAAGAGGCAGAGGGCGAAATTGCCTACGCCGCTAGCTTTTTACGTTGGTTTGCTGAAGAAGCGCGCCGTGTTTATGGCGAGACTATTCCCGCCGCTAAAGCAAACCAGCGTATTGTAGTGACAAAACAGCCTGTCGGTGTTGTGGGGGCTATTACGCCTTGGAATTTTCCGGCTGCTATGATCACGCGTAAAGCCGGTGCCGCGTTGGCAGCGGGGTGTACGATTGTCGTTAAGCCTGCAAGCCAAACGCCATTTTCTGCAACGGCTCTCGCCCTGTTGGCAGAGAGAGCAGGCATTCCTCGTGGCGTGTTCAATGTGGTGCCTGGCAGCGCTGCGGATATTGCCAGTGCGCTTACTCAATCACCCAAAGTGCGCAAAATCACCTTTACGGGTTCCACAGAAGTTGGCCGCAAGCTTATGGCTCAGGCGGCTGAGCATGTGCAAAAAATATCCCTTGAGCTGGGGGGGAATGCGCCCTTTATCGTGTTTGAAGATGCAGACCTTGATGCCGCTGTAGAAGGTGCCATGGCTGCGAAGTTTCGTAATGCTGGTCAAACATGCGTGTGCACTAACCGGTTTTTGGTGCAGTCTAGCGTTATTAACGCCTTCTGTGAGAAGTTGGCGGTTGCTATGAATAGTGAGCTGTACGTTGGTAATGGTACCGAGCCCAATATTAACATTGGCCCTTTGATCGACAGTGACGCAGTCAAAAAGGTCAGTGAGCATGTGCAAGATGCAGTCGATAATGGGGCAGAGCTGCTGCTAGGTGGTCATCCGCATCCGCTAGGTGGCAACTTCTTTACTCCAACGCTGATTAGCTTTGCAACAGATAAGATGAAGGTGGCTCACGAAGAAACCTTTGGCCCTCTGGCGGCGGTTTTTCCCTTCGATGAAGAGGAAACTGCTATCGAGATGGCTAATGATACTGAGTATGGTTTAGCCTCCTATTTCTACTCCCAGGATCTGGGGCGCGTTTGGCGCGTCGCTGATGCGCTTGACTATGGCATGGTGGGCATTAACACCGGCCTTATTTCTAATGCGGCCGCGCCTTTTGGTGGCGTTAAAGCATCCGGTCTTGGGCGTGAAGGTGGGCACCAAGGTTTGGAAGAGTACCTTGAGACAAAATATCTGTGTATTGATCTAGGTTAAGCACAGGCGCAAGCTCTATAAATAAACAGTGCTATAAATAAACAGCGCTATAAATAAACAGCGCTATCAGCAAGCAGGCCCCCATCGGCAATCCGTTGGGGGCCTGCTTTTATGGCAGGATGAGGCGATTAATGACGGAAGTGGCGCATGCCGGTAAATACCATGGCAATGCCCGCTTCGTTAGCGGCATCAATGACTTCCTGGTCACGCATGGAACCGCCGGGCTGAATAACGGCGGTAATGCCTGCGGCTGCGGCAGCATCAATGCCATCGCGGAACGGGAAGAATGCATCTGACGCCATTACCGAGCCTGGCACTGAAAGACCTTCATCTGCCGCTTTAATGCCCGCAATTTTCGCTGAGTAAACGCGGCTCATTTGGCCGGCGCCAACACCGACTGTTTGACCCTCTTTGGCGTATACAATCGCATTCGATTTAACGAATTTAGCGACTCGCCAAGCAAAACCCAGGTCACGCAGTTCTTGTTCTGTTGGAACGCGCTCGCTAACCACCGTCAGTTCTTCGCGGGTGACCATACCCTGGTCGCGCTCTTGTACCAACAGTCCGCCGTTAACACGTTTAAAGTCAAAAGCGGGCTGTGTTTCGCCAGGCCAGTGGGCGCTGACATCAAGCAGGCGTACATTCTGCTTCTCTGCCACGATAGCCGCTGCCTCATCACTCACGCCGGGGGCGATAATCACTTCAACAAACTGGCGATCAATAATTGCCCGAGCGGTTTCAGCATCTAGCGCTACGTTAAACGCAATAATGCCACCAAAAGCACTGGTCGGATCGGTAGCGAAGGCTTTGTCATATGCTTCAAGTGCAGTGGCGCCAATAGCTACACCGCAAGGGTTGGCATGTTTGACAATCACACAAGCAGTTTCATCAAACGCTTTAACGCATTCAAATGCTGCATCTGTGTCAGCTACATTGTTAAAGGAGAGTGGCTTACCTTGTAGGCTTTTTGCAGTGGCGACGCTTGGCTCGCTGGCTTGAGGGTCTATATAAAAAGCAGCTTGCTGATGTGGGTTTTCGCCGTATCGCATGTCCTGCTTTTTGTCTAATTGCAGGTTGAAAGTGCGAGCAAACGTTGCGTTTTCGCTAGTCACTTTACGGCCTAGGTAATTGGCAATGGCGCCATCATAACCGGCGGTGTGCTCAAATGCTTTCACGGCCAGGTCAAAGCGGGTGGCGGCGCTCACTTGACCGTCTTGCGCAGCCAGCTCTCCCAGTACCCGAGCATAGTCATCAGCATTTACCACGATGGTGGTAAAGGCGTGATTTTTGGCGCATGCACGCACCATGGTCGGTCCGCCGATATCGATATTTTCGATGGCGTCTTCCAGTGTGCAGTCTGGGTTGGCGACAGTGGCGGCAAATGGGTAAAGATTAACAACCACCATGTCGATGGGGGCAATGTCGTTTTCTGCCATCACTGCATCATCCTGACCGCGGCGTGCCAGAATTCCACCATGGATCTTGGGGTGCAGTGTTTTTACACGGCCATCCATGATTTCAGGAAAACCCGTGTGCTCAGAGACTTCTTTAACAGGAACTGAGTTTTCCTGAAGCAGTCGGAAGGTCCCGCCAGTCGACAGAAGTTCTACGCCGTGCTGGCTTAAGCCGCGGGCGAATTCAACAATGCCGGTTTTATCGGATACGCTCAAAAGGGCGCGACGGACGGGGGTAGCAGTACTATCAGCCATTAGAGTGCTCGTGTGCAGAGTCAAGGAGTTAACATCGAAAATTACAAACAACAACGCCCCTTATGGGGCGTCACCTTCAATCAATCCATAGAGCTTAAGTTTTTTGCGCAATGTGCCACGGTTTAAGCCCAATACATCCGCGGCGCGGGTTTGGTTGCCTTCAGTATGTTCCATTACGCAGCTAAGTAGTGGCGCTTCTACTTCGGCCATCACCATCGCGTAGAGATCAGTTGCCTGGCTGCCATCGAGATGCTCGAAGTAACGACGTATCGCCGTTTCAACCGCTTCTCTAAGTGGTTGAGGCGGTGCGCTCGCGGCAGGGTCTGCCAGAGTGCCTGTAAGACGGTGAGAGAGCTCGTTCGAAAGCAGGTCGCGTTCAGTCATGCAGCATGGCTTCCTTTAGCTAGCAGACGCTCTGCAGCGTCTTGCGTCATGGCATCATTAATCCAATCAAGTTGCGATGCTGGGGTGGCAAGCGCATTAAATTGCTGCTTCAGCAGATAATACTGTTTGTCGTTGAAGCGCGGGTCTTCATTCAAGTACCAACCAAGGTGTTTGCGTGCTATACGAACACCCATTGTATCGCCGTAAAACGTGTGCAGAGCTTGTAAGTGTTCATTGAGAACGTCGCGGCGCTCATCAAGAGTCGCGGGTGTTAGCAGCTCACCATGGGCAAGGTAGTGGGTAATCTGCTCGAATATCCATGGGTTACCTTGCGCTCCGCGGCCAATCATTACTGCATCTGCACCTGTATATGACAAGACCTCTTTGGCCTTTTGAGGGCTGGTAATATCCCCATTGGCGATTACCGGTATCGTCAGGTGCGACTTAATTTCAGCGATAGTGTCGTACTCAGCCCATCCAGTATAGCGCTGCTCTCGATGACGTCCATGTACTGCTAAGGCTTGGATGCCTGCGGCTTCCGCGAGTTTAGCAATGCGTAGGCCATTGTTAGCTTCAGCAGACCAGCCTGTGCGGATTTTTAAGGTAACTGGAATATCAACAGCCTTAACAACGGCGTCCAGAATCTCGGCTACAAGCGCTTCATCACGCATTAGGGCAGAGCCAGCCGCCTTATTGCAGACCTTTTTAGCCGGGCATCCCATGTTGATATCAATCACCTGGGCGCCTAGTTCGGCGTTAAGGCGCGCAGCATTAGCCAGCATTTCAGCATCCCCTCCGGCAATTTGTACAACCCGTGGGTCAGGCTCACCTTGGTGATCCATACGTAGCTTGGACTTTCGGGTATGCCAAAGAGAAGGGTCAGCTGTCACCATTTCGCCGACCACCCATCCCGCACCTAAACGCCTACAAAGTTGGCGAAACGGGCGGTCGGTAACGCCAGCCATCGGCGCCAAGATAACTTGGTTGGGTAACTGGTAAGGCCCTATCATTGGTGGCTGAAAGTTTTGTGTGGTCATTGTGCTGCGCTGTTGATACAGATAATAATCGCCGAGTAGGCGTTTCAAGGGGGCGTATGATACGCCTACTCGGCGATGGGGTGAAGGCCGTTGGCTAGATTAAACAGCGCGGTGGCCAGATAGGCGAACCCACCCTTCGCGAATTGTGGGCTCTTCCATTGTCAAGCCCTGGGCTTCGTAGGCTTGCAAGACCTCATCCGCTTGGTTAGCTAAAATGCCAGACAGTGCTATTTGTCCGCCGGGCGCGACATGACCTGCAATCATTGGGGCTAACTCAACTAATGGTCCCGCTAGAATATTAGCCGTGACGACGGGGTAGTGGCCGTCGTTAAGTTGTTCTGGATAGTAAAGCGACAATTGTGCGTCGCTAATCTGATTGCGCGCCGCATTGTCTCGGCTTGCCTGAAGTGCCTGTGGATCTATATCAGTGGCGTCCGCATGGATAGCACCGAGCTTTAGTGCGGCAATGGCAAGAATGCCGGAGCCGCAGCCCACATCCAGAACGGTTTTATCTTCCAGTTCGCCACTAACGGCCAGGCTATCCAACCACTCCAGGCAAAGCGCTGTCGTGGGGTGGGTGCCAGTGCCAAATGCAAGGCCTGGGTCAAGAATGAGATTGACAGCATTGGCTTCTGGTGGCTCATGCCAGCTCGGCACAATCCATAGCCGTTGGCCCATTCGCAGCGGCGTAAAGTCATCCATCCACTCTCTTTCCCAGTCTCTGTCGGCTAATAGTTCATACTCAATCGTTGGGCAGGGTTCGCCGGGGACTTGCTCAGACCAAGCGGCCTGAATACGCTCAAGCATGGCTTCAATGCCACCTAAGTCGTCATATAGGCCGGTCAGAATTGTATCTTGCCAAAGCGGGGTAGTGCCTCGCTCAGGTTCGAAGACGGGATCATCGTGGGCGTCTTGTAGGCCAATGGCCGTTGCGCCTTCCTCTAACAGCAGATCTTCGAGTAGTTCGGCTTGTTCTGGAGCAACATGGGCTTTGAGTTGGAGCCAGGGCATCAGTAATCTCCACTGCGTACGTGCATTCACGCAAAGGTAAAACAATAACGGGGTGGCTATGGCCACCCCGTTGAGCATTATCAGCTATCTATATCGCTTTTGCAGATATTAGCTACTGAGTTTCTTTTCAAGATAGTGAATATTGACGCCGCCTTGGCGGAAATAACTATCTCTCACCAAATCTTTTTGCAGGTCAATATTGGTCTTGATCCCCTCAACCAGTAGCTCATCTAGGGCGTTGCGCATACGCGTTAGGGCAATCTCGCGATCAGCTCCCCAGGTGATTAGCTTGCCAATCAGTGAATCATAATGAGGCGGTACGGTGTAGCCAGTGTACAGATGAGAGTCCATACGCACGCCAAGGCCACCGGGGGCATGGAACAGAGTGACTTTGCCCGGGGAGGGCATAAACGTACGTGAGTCTTCCGCATTAATCCTGCACTCAAAGGCATGGCCATTGATCTTTACGTCTTCTTGGCGAATCGAAAGTGGCAGGCCGGAGGCAATGCGCAACTGTTCCTTAACGATATCTACGCCTGTGACCATCTCGGTGACAGGGTGCTCTACCTGTACACGGGTATTCATTTCAATAAAGAAGAAATCACCGTCTTCGTATAGGAACTCGAAGGTGCCCGCGCCACGATAGTTAATTTCGAGACACGCTTGGCGACATGCCTCGAGCACCTTTGCACGCGCTTCCGGGTTGATGCCAGGAGCAGGCGCTTCTTCCAGAACCTTTTGGTGTCGACGCTGTAAAGAGCAGTCGCGATCATAAAGGTGGATAGCATTGCCTTGCCCATCAGCCAGCACCTGAACTTCAACATGGCGGGGTTTCTCAAGGAATTTTTCCATGTAAACCGTGCCATCGCCAAACGCCGAGTGCGCCTCAGTGCGGGTGACAGTAATGGCTGAAAGCAGATGGCCTTCGGTGTGTACCACCCGCATACCGCGGCCACCACCGCCGGCAGCCGCTTTGATAATTACCGGATAGCCAATGCGGCGTGCTGTGGCTAGGTTGGTAGCATCATCATCACCTAACGGGCCGTCTGAGCCAGGCACGGTAGGAACACCTGCAGCCTTCATTGCTTCAATGGCGCTAACTTTATCACCCATTAGGCGGATAGTTTCCGCGCGCGGGCCAATAAAGGTAAAGCCAGAGCGCTCAACCTGCTCAGCAAAGTTGGCGTTTTCCGAGAGAAAGCCATAGCCAGGATGAATGGCGCTTGAATCCGTCACTTCAGCAGCGCTTATTAATGCAGGAATATTCAAGTACGACTGCGCTGAGGAAGCGGGACCGATGCATACCGCTTCGTCGGCCAAGCGAACATGCATCAATTCACGGTCAGCTTTGGAGTGAACCGCAACGGTTTTAATGCCTAGCTCTTTACAGGCCCGGAGAATACGAAGGGCAATCTCGCCGCGGTTTGCGATAAGTACCTTGTCCAGCATGGGAGAATCCACCCGTGTTGTTGTGAAAGATTAAGCGATGACGATCATAGGTTGATCGAATTCCACCGGCTCACCGTCTTCCACAAGGATGGCCTCGACGACGCCGTCGCGATCGGCTTCAATTTGATTCATCATTTTCATTGCTTCAACGATACATACCGTATCGCCTTGCTTAACCGTATCGCCAACTTCCACGAACGATTTTGCGCCCGGTGCTGGGCTACGGTAGAACGTACCTACCATGGGTGAATTAACCGCTTCACCTTGGTAGCTTGCGCTTGGGGACTCTGCCTCGGCAGCCGGGGCGCTGGATTGAGCGGGTGCCTGCTGCATAGGAGCCATTTGAGCATACTGTGGCATTGGCTGAGGCTGCCATGTTGCACCATTAGGATGGCGGCTGATGCGGACTGACTCTTCGCCTTCCTGAATTTCAATTTCGCTAATGTTTGATTCTTCGAGGAGTTCAATCAGTTTTTTAACTTTACGAATATCCATACCTGTTGCCCCAAAAGTGATGAAGGTTAATCGTAGTGCAGTTGGCTGTGGTACAGCCAGCTGCATTACGTGTCGTTACAGCGCAGTAAACCTTGCCTGAAAATGAACAGAACGCTGCACGATGTTGAACGTTACCCGGCGCTAAGTCCTAAAAAATGAGGATTTTAGCAGATATGGCTGCGAAGTTTGCCGAAAAAGTACCGGCATGTCTAGTGAAGGTCGACATAAGCTCGTTGTTGGTGATTTAAACAACTGTTTGACGACGTTCGCGACACAAGGTGGCTTTAGGCTCCAGCTCAGCCTTGTTGCCAGCGGCGTAACGCTTCCAGGTGCTGCACTAACTGGGGCGCAGTTATTTCGCCTTGAATGCGTGCATCTCGCACTTCTTCTCCCTGGCTAAAAAAAAGTAAGCTTGGTGGGCCGAATAAGTTAAACCGGTTAAGCAGCTCTCGGCTTTGAGCATCTGTATCGGTGACATCGACCTCGATCAGGCGGAAATCGTTCAATGCTGTGACCACATTGGGGTCTGGAAAAACATCGCGTTCCATTAGTTTGCAGGAGATGCACCAGTCAGCAGTGAAATTAACAAAGGCAGGCTGTTGAGCGCTTGCGGCTTCCGAGAGTGCTGTTTCAAGTGCGCTCAGCTCATCAACTTGCTGAAAAGCCAGTGTGGCTTGCGGTGTGCCGCTGTCCGATGAGGAGCTGGATACCGTTAAAGGGCGCAATGGGTTACTGCCGCCTTGGGCAGCGCCAATGACAAGGGCAATGCCCCATGCCAGTAACATCAGTCCTAACGTTTGTCGTGCTTTAGGCCAGCCTTGTGGCTGATTCATGTTTAAGGCGCCCAACATGAGTGCGCTACCTATCGCCAGCGCTGCCCAGAGCAAAAGCGCTATCGAAGGCGCTACTAATCGCTCAACCATCCAAATGGCAACGCCCAGTAACAGCAACCCAAAAGCAATTTTAACGCCGTTCATCCAAGCGCCTGAGCGGGGTAGTAGTGTTGCTCCAAAGGTGCCCACTAATAGCAGTGGCACACCCATGCCTAGACCTAGTGCAAATAAAACAGCCCCACCCATGGCTGCGTTTCCGGTTGAGGAAATAAACACCAACGCACCGGCAAGTGGGGCCGTTACACAGGGGGAAACCACTAAGACTGATAGAGCGCCTGCTAGGGCTAAGCCCGCAGGACCGCTTTGCTGTGCACGTGCTTGCCAGCCGTCAATTTTGGCGGCCAGTCGCGGCGAAACTCTTAAGTCAAACGCTCCGAACATAGCTAAAGCAAATAGCGTAAATAGAACAGCAAAAGTAGCTAGCACCGGCGCTGATTGTAGGTGGGCTTGAAGATTTAATCCCGCGCCGAACAGTCCCATTAATACGCCGACTAACGCATAGGTGGATGCCATGCCCAAAACATAGCTGGCTGAGAGTACAAATGCTCGGGGCCGAGTTGGTTTTTGTCCTACGATAATGGAAGACAAAATAGGTATCATCGGTAGTACACAGGGCGTGAAAGTAAGCCCCAGTCCGGCGATAAAAAATAACCCTAAGGCAAGAGGGAGGCTGGCGCTGCCGAGCAAGGCATTAAAGCGGCTATCTTCGCTTTGTGGGGCTGAGAATTCAGCGCTGCTATTTGTGTTCGCAGTTTGGCTAATTTGCTGGGTATTGCTGTCATCTGCGCCTGCCTGTGCTTGATCTGCAGCGTCCCAGTCAGCAAAGGCCGAGGGGGGGGATGACTCTGAAGCGTCAAGCGACAGGGTTTCCGGCGGATAGCAGAGACCTGCGTCGGCACAGCCTTGGAACGTTAGTTCAATATTGATCGGGCCGCTATAGGCAGGGGTAAATGGGGTTTCAAAGACTAATCGGTCGCGAAAAACATACACATCGCCCATGAATTCATCAGTTGTGAATGTTCCTTGCGGAAGTAGCGGTTCATCAAGGGATACAGCGTCCGTTTTGCTGCTAACGCTAAATTGGTGGCGGTATAAATAGTAGTCGTCGGCAATATCGACACCAATATAAATGGCGTTGCCATCATGCCAAGCGGCAGGCTGAAAGGCCTCTAGAACAGGTAAAAAGTCGCTTTGATTGCTGGAAGAGGAAAACCACTGAGCGTGGGCTAGCAGGGGAAGCCAGCAAAGTAACAGTAACAAGCTTAAACGCTTAAAAGACAACACGAAGTATCCTTACGCAGATGTATCAGGGAAATTTTGAAATAGCATATCCTACCTTGTGAAGTCAGCGTAGATGCTGCGGTGACGTGACGCGCTTCTTCATGCTGCGTTAATGTTAAACCTTAGAACTCGGAATTAAGCGGCAGAAAATACAAAAGGCTGCCACATGGGCAGCCTTTAAGAGGAAGCGAGGTCTGGCGTTATTGCTCAACCCGATAGGTTAAGCTTTTTGGTACGCCGCAACTGATTTTTCGATCGCTTTGCGTGCCGCTTCAACACCTTCCCAAGACTCTACTTTCACCCACTTACCTTTTTCGAGATCTTTATAGTTCTCGAAAAAGTGAGCGATTTGCTGACGCAGCAGTTCAGGAAGATCTGTCACTTCTTGAATATCGTCATACAACGTGCTCAGTTTGGGATGCGGGACGCACACCAATTTTGCATCTTCGCCGGCTTCGTCGGTCATATTCAAAATGCCAACAGGGCGAGCGCGAATGATGCTGCCCGGAGCTACGGGGTGGGGGGTAACGACTAAGGCGTCCAGCGGGTCGCCATCGTCTGCCAGGGTGTGGGGAATAAAGCCGTAGTTAGCCGGATAAAACATGGGGGTTGCCATGAAGCGGTCAACCAGAAGGGCACCCATATCTTTGTCGATTTCATACTTAATCGGCGCATGATTAGCAGGAATTTCGATCGCCACGTAAATATCGTTGGGCAGATCCTTTCCAGCGGGGATGTTATCGAAGTTCATCGTTTATTCCTTGGCTTGGCTTATCTTAGCTTGGCTTATGTCGTGCGAAGGCTAAGCAGTTGATGCATTGCATTAATGGCGGAGAATTATACGAAGTTGGCTAGTGGATTACCAATGCGACATAGGTGTGTGCCGCTAACAATGACAACGAATCCAAAAATAAGCATCGTTTTTCGCCACCACGACGTTTGGCGGGCATCGCTTCTCATGATCAGCGTGTATCATAACCACTGTGTGGTTCCCATGAAGAGCCGAAAGCCCAGGAGGATGAGTTGGCGCACGCCCAGTTACTAATTAGTTATGGCCAAGCCTTTGTAGCCCCTGATAGACGTCTGCACCGTAGCTCTATGTCGGTGCGGTTGCCTGATGCGCAGCTGTTGAAAGTAAAAGGGGGTTGCGCAGTTATTAGTGACTCGATTTCTCGTAACACCTTAGCTAAACAGGCAGGTGATTTAAGTGTTCGTGGTTTTTTGGCTGACTATTACTCTACGCCTGATCATTGGGACACGAAAACGTCGGCAACCCGGGTACTGCGTGCTCTCAATGGTTGGTGCTACAGCCAAAGCAAGCATGTTAAAGAAGGAAGTTTCGTATCTTCGCTATCCGCGATGGTCTTTCGCGAGCGTGAAGCGCACCTATTTCATATGGGGGATACGTTAGTTTTTCGCTTGCGAGGTGCTGAGTTCGAACAGTTAACCCGCGACCATGTAACCGATATTGGCGGCTACCGTTATCCCTCGCGTGCTTTGGGAATGGATGGCAGCGTCGATATCGACTATACCCATCTAGCGCTTAAACAGGGCGACTTTTTTGTTTTCACTACTCAGGGTGTCCGTGGCACCTTAATGCCATCTGATTATGTTCGTCTGATCCGCCAAAATGCCAGTGATCTAGACGCCGCCTGTGAGTGTCTAGCAAGCGAGGCAAAGCAGCGTGCCCAAGATAGGGGATATGGCGGCGATCAGTTTTGCTTCCAGATACTGCGTATTGATGAACTGCCGGAAGAGTCTGAAGATCACCCCGGGCTTATTTATGGTGACTTGCCTATTCCCCCCGAGCTAACGCCAGGAGAGCGATTTGACGGGCTTGAAGTGCTGTCGGTGCTGTCACGTAATGCGCAATCTAGAGTTTATCGCGTCCGCGATGTGCATTCAGAGCGTGAAATGGTGATGAAGGCACCCAGCCCAGAGCTCTCACTGCGTAACGCGTATCTGGAGCATTTTTTACTGCAGCAATGGGTGGTCGAGCGTGTAAATTCGCCCTTTGTCGTTAAAGTAATGCAGTCGTCACGGCCACGCCGTTACCTTTATTACTTAATGCAGCACGTGGAAGGGGAAACGCTCCGCCAGTGGGCAGAAAGGCACCCGCAAGCGAGTTTGGTGCAGCGCCTGGATATCGCCAATCAACTGGGTAAAGCGGTTCAAGCGTTGCATCATCGCGATATCATTCATCAGCAAATTACCCCGGATAATGTGCTGATCGACCCCCATGGCAAGCTTGTATTGGCAGATTTCAGCGCCTGTCACATGCGCGAGGTGGATGGCCATCGCCACTCGGGCGAGCTACTCCGCCAAATTGGTTTTAACGAACACACGGCCCCTGAGTACGCACTAGGTGATAGCGTAGGTCGACGTAGCGACCAGTACTCATTAGCATCAACGGTCTATTGGTTGCTGACAGGGGCATTGCCTTATACGTTGACGCCTAATCGACTGCGCAGCCACACCGATCTCGAAGAGCTCAGCTACCGTAGTGCTCGAACAACTAACCCAGAAATATCGACGGAGCTTGATGATGCGTTGCGCCGTGCGCTAGATCCTCAGCGCGCACTCCGTTTTAGACGGCTTTCCGAATTTCTGCATGCCTTAAGAGTCCCGTTGGGGCGCGTGCCAAGCCGTGAGGAGCCTCGCCAAGAGTCACGGCGTTTTTGGCAGGGGGTGGCGGGAATTCTACTGCTCTTATTGGTGCTTTCCTGGTTGTTGCGCTAGAAGCGTAACGTTGTTCAATTAATAAATACTAACCACAAAAAAACGGGGCGATGAATGATTTCATCGCCCCGTTTTTATGACACGCTAACTATTTACAGCGTGAATTTAGGCAGTTTTTGCGCGACTTTTGCCAGCTTCAGCTTAGCCACTTTAGGTAGGCCGTTTTCAAACGGAGGGAAATCCTCGCCCTGGATGAGCGGAGAGAGATACTCTCGGCAAGCGGGGGTAATCGCAAAACCGTTTTCGCTAATAAAATCCCGTGGCATGAATTTTTCTTGGTTAGCCACTTGTGACAGCGGCGCCGAGATGACATCCCACTGATAGGGAGTCTGGGAAATACGGCGAATGGCAGGCATCATGGCATTTTTACCTGCAAGTGCTAATGTTACCGCCTCGCGGCCCACTGCATAGGCTTGTTCAACGTCGGTTTTAGAGGCCAAGTGACGCGCCGCACGCTGTAAATAATCAGCAACTGCCCAGTGGTACTTATAGCCCAGGTCTTGCTTCACCATTCCTGCCAGGGTTGGTGCTACGCCACCTAATTGGCGGTGACCAAAGGCATCGGTATTACCTGCATCGGCAAGGAAAGTACCATCTTCATAGCGTGCGCCTTCAGAGACAACGATGACGCAATAGCCGTACTTCTGAACGCACTCTTCAACGCGCGCCATGACCGCTTTACGGTCAAACGATACTTCAGGAAAGATAATCAGGTGAGGCGGTTCGCCTTCGCCTTCTCCCGCTAAGCCGCCTGCTGCTGCAATCCAGCCAGCATGACGTCCCATCACTTCAAGGACGAATACCTTAGTGGATGTGGCGCACATAGACGCAATATCCAGCGATGCTTCACGGGTAGAGGTGGCAATATATTTGGCAACGCTACCGAAGCCGGGGCTGTTATCAGTAATAGGCAGATCGTTATCAACGGTTTTCGGCACATGAATCGCGGTTAGCGGATAGCCGAGCTTTTCAGACAGCTGGGACACTTTAAGGCAGGTGTCTGCGCTATCACCGCCGCCATTGTAGAAGAAGTAGCGAATATCGTGGGCTTTGAAAACTTCGATCAAGCGTTCATATTGAGCACGGTGGGTGTCAATATCTTTCAGCTTGTAGCGGCAGGAACCAAAGGCACCGCCAGGTGTATGGCGCAAGGCAGCAATCGATTCATCGCTCTCTTGAGTCACATCGATGAGGTCTTCCGTTAAGGCACCGATAATGCCGTTATGACCGGCATATACCTTGCCAATCTGATCGGGCGCTTGCCTGCAAGCTTCGATAACGCCACAGGCGCTGGCATTGATGACGGCGGTAACGCCACCGGACTGGGCGTAAAAGGCATTATGCTGAGCCATGGAAACGTCTCATCTCCTGAAAACGGGTAGTTAAAACAGTCTGCAAGCAAAGAGGAAATAATGCCCCTTTGCTTGTTTTCATAATCGTGCATTAAGCAGCGCGCACTAACGGCACGCATACCACTAATGACACGCTTACGTAGAAATATCGTGCAAACACGTGGCATGCAGCCGCGAAGTTTAGCGCAAAGCCACTGTGGGTGCATCTTGGAGGCTCATCACTCGCTGTCGTCCAGTTCCTGTTCCTGCTGAGCCAGCCGCCATCCGCCTAAGTCTTTATAGCGGTTGACCATCGCACAGAAGAGTTCTGCTGTACGCTCGGTATCGTAGCGTGCCGAGTGGGCGGACTTGTTATCAAACTCGATGCCTGCCGCTCGACATGCACGAGCAAGCACTGTTTGGCCGTACACAAAACCTGCCAGGGTTGCTGTGTCAAAGCTGGAAAAAGGGTGGAATGGGTTCCGTTTCACGCCGCAGCGGTTCGCTGCCGCATTTAGGAAGCCATGATCAAAGGCAGCATTATGACCAACCAGTATTGCCCGTGAGCACCCATGTGCCTTGATTGATTTGCGGATGGGGCGAAAAATTTCACCTAGCGCTTCAGATTCGCTTAGCGCCACTTGGCGACGCAACGGGTCATCTAGATTAATGCCTGTGAAATCAAGCGCAGATTGCTCGACGTTCGCGCCTTCAAACGGATGAATGTGATACGCGTAAGTGGCGTCGGGTAATAAATTACCGTCAGGGTCCATGGTGAGCGTCACGGCGGCAATTTCGAGTACTGCGTCACTTTGGGCGTTAAACCCACCCGTTTCTAAATCAATGACAACCGGCAGATAACTGCGAAAACGTTGGGCCATCAATTCGCGGGCAAATGCCTCGCTCATGCAGCTCTCCTTAGTAAAGCGAGTAATTAGTTAGAATAAGTGGTTAAAGCAACCCCTTTGTTGGCTATGATTCTAGCAGCTTTACCCCTTAGGCGTCGTTGACGGTATTCGCTGAGCATTGAGAGCGCTATACTCGTAGTTTATGTTATTACACCGCGCTCAGCGCGGTGTCGTTTGGGTGAACTACTTTTCATGAACAAGGAGTAAAGAATGTCCGATGTCAAAAAGGTTGTGCTGGCGTATTCAGGCGGCCTGGACACATCCGTTATCGTTAAGTGGTTGCAAGAGACCTACAACTGCGAGGTAGTGACCTTTACAGCCGACATCGGTCAAGGTGAAGAAGTCGAGCCCGCACGTGCTAAGGCTCAGGCACTGGGTGTTAAAGAGATCTATATCGAAGATCTTCGCGAGGAATTTGTTCGCGATTACGTATTCCCAATGTTCCGGGCGAACACTATCTATGAAGGCGAGTATCTGCTCGGTACTTCTATCGCTCGTCCGTTGATTGCTAAGCGCTTAATCGAAATTGCTAATGAGACGGGCGCTGATGCCATTTCTCACGGTGCAACGGGGAAAGGTAACGATCAGGTTCGTTTTGAACTGGGTGGTTACGCGCTTAAACCTGGTGTGAAGGTTATTGCGCCCTGGCGCGAGTGGGATCTCACGTCGCGTGAGAAATTGATGGCTTACTGTGACGAGCACAGCATCCCGGTTGATTTCTCAAATAAAAAGAAAAAATCACCGTACTCCATGGATGCCAACCTGCTGCATATTTCTTATGAAGGCGGCATTTTGGAAGACCCATGGGCCGAAGCAGAAGAGGACATGTGGCGTTGGAGTGTTTCTCCTGAAGCCGCGCCTGAGCAGCCGACTTATGTCGAGCTGACGTTTGAGAATGGCGATATCGTCGCTATTGATGGTGAAACGCTTAAGCCTCATGAAGTGCTTGAAAAGCTTAATAAACTAGGTGGCGATAATGGTATTGGTCGCCTGGATATCGTTGAAAACCGCTATGTCGGTATGAAGTCCCGTGGTTGCTATGAAACACCAGGGGGCACGATTATGCTGCGTGCTCACCGCGCCATTGAGTCGCTGACGCTTGACCGTGAAGAAGCGCACTTGAAAGATCAACTAATGCCTAAATATGCTGAAGTGATCTACAACGGTTATTGGTGGAGCCCTGAGCGCCGTATGCTACAAGCGGCGATCGACGAAACACAGAAAAACGTTGCGGGCGTTGTTCGCATGAAGCTCTATAAAGGCAATGCAACGGTTGTAGGGCGTAAGTCTGAGCAGTCGTTGTTTGATGAGTCGATTGCAACGTTTGAAGATGATGCGGGCGCATACGATCAAAAAGACGCAGAAGGCTTTATTAAGCTGAATGCATTGCGTCTGCGGATTGCTGCCGGTAAAGGTCGTCAACAGAGCTAAGCATGCTAAGCGGCCAGGCGACGTCTGGCCGCTTTTAATGTGAAGGAGAGCGAATGTTTAAAAAACTATTTTCTGGCCTGTTGGGTGGCGCGGGGGCTGGTGCCTCGGATGGAAGCACCAAAGCGGCCGAGCCAGTTGAATATAAAGAGTATTTGATTGTGTCTCAGCCTGATAACCAAAGTGGGCAGTTTCGCGTTAGCGGTTGGATCCGTAAGTTAGATGGCGAGGGCGTTACTCACGAGCACCGCTTTGAACGCTCTGACATGTTGCCAGGCCGTGATGCCTGCGATGCGATGATGGTCGCTAAAGCGCAGCGCTTTATTGATGAAGTGGGTGAGGAGATGTTTACCGCTGATCCTCGTAATGCTAGTGAAACCTAGCAAGCTTTTCGTTTAGTTGAGGAGCGGAGTATGCACATGGTCTATCGTGCTTCCCCTTGGCGCTCCTTGGTATGTCATCATGGCTCATTGGATATCTCGGCGCTAAGCGCTCCACTTCGCGATTTTTACGCGCATACCTCTCTTTTTAATCCATCCTTATCTGACGCCTATGCCGCACAGCTCTCTTTTGTTGAGACGTTGCTGCGTTATGACTTGCCTGCTTGGCGTATTAGCGAACTCATTAGCGACCACATCGCTTGGCTTTATCGTCAATCGATTGCCGCAGCACTAGATGAGATGCAGGCGCAAGGGTGGGGGAAGCCGCCGGTGGATTACTGTGTTGTTACCCTCGGCTCGGCGGCACGCTTTGAAAGCTTGCTGGGGCCTGACCAGGACAATGCGCTGATTATTGACGACTATCCTGACACTCGACACGTTGAAGTTGATGGCTACTTTCAGGCGCTAGGCGAGCGTTTTACACAGCGCTTAGATGAAGCAGGCATTCCGCTTTGCCGTGGCCATGTCATGGCGCGTTGGCCAATGTGGCGCAAACGCTTGAGCGAATGGCAGCAGCAATTTGTAATTTGGAGTGCGGATCGCCAGGTTAAGCGGGTGCAGCAAACCAATATATGGCTTGATTTTTATCCTGTGGCGGGGAACCCTGAGCTCGCACAAGCGTTAGGCCAACGGGTGCGTTCAACTCTCTCAAGCGCGCCTTTGTTCATGAATGAAATGGCGGCGTTGTTAGATGAGCTGCCGGTGGCGCTTGACCGGTTTGGCCGCATTGCTTCACATCCTGGGCTAGCAGCTCCCTATGACCAAGCAATCGATCTTAAGCGACAAGGATTGATGCCGTTAATAAGCGCTGCCCGATTACTCTGTGTGCGCTACCAGCGAAGTGAGATAGGCACCCGTGAACGATTAACGGCACTTGCCCATTTCACTCGTGCGTTGACGAAGGAGCAGTCGAACTTATTGCTAGCCGCCTTTAGCCGTATTCAGCACTTGCTTTTAGAGCAGCAACGCTACAATAAATCTTGTGGGCAGACCGCCGACGGTTGGGTGGACCTGCGACGCCTTCGTGATGATGAGCGGCTGTTGCTGAAATTTGATTTACAGCAAATCAAAGCGTTTGTTAATCAAGTAAAGCGCTTATAACGGCTATTCCTCCGTAAGTTGCGAAGAGTTACCTAGAGTTGACTCCTTTGGGGCTGCTGGTAGCTCTAGGGTTAAGCATGCGCCCCCCAGCGTTTTAGCATCTTCTACCCATAGCCTTCCACCAAGGTGAGCAATTATGCCGCGACTGATAGGTAAGCCAAGGCCGCTACCTTTGGGGCGTCCGCGTGGTGTCTCGCCGCTTTGCTGTATTTGATGAAATTTCTCAAATACGCGCTCACGCTCGTCAGCGCTGATACCTGGCCCGTTATCTTCAACGCTTAAACGAAAATGATTACGATGCCGATAAAGTGCCAACCGCACTTGAGGCTGCTGGCGGTCAGCGAATTTACTGGCGTTATCGAGCAAGTTAATAATGACTTGCTCCAAGCGGTCTTGATCACCGACCACCATAGCGGGGTCAGCCGCTAAACTGATATCCAGGGTAATACCTCGATCTTCATGTAAGCGGGCAACCGCATCGATGCTCTGTCTCGCTAGGGCAGCTAAGTCGAGGGTGACAGGATGAAGCGTCAGGCGACCGCTCTCTAAGCGCGCAAGGTCAAGAATTTCCTCGATTAAACGCGAAAGGCGCTGGCTCTCATGGACAATAACACCAAGAAAGTGTTGGCGTTTTTCATCGGGTAGTTGATCGCTATCGCGTAATATTTCGGCAAACGCGCGTATCGAGGTTAGCGGGGTTCGCAGCTCATGACTTACCATGGCGACAAACTCGTCCTTCAAGCGGTCAAGCTCGCGCAGCTGTTCATTGGCGCTGCGTAGCTCGTCACTGACGGCGACTAATTCTTGAGATTTTTGCTCTAGCCGACGGTTGTATTCCAGGGTTTGTGACGTGGTGTCTAAAATGCTCAAAATCGACTCAAGATCCAGTGCTTCTCCGCGTACTACAGAATTGATCAGTACGCGCGCTGATGCACTGCCAAGTGAGCCTGCCAGTGCCTGCTCTGAACGGGTAATTAGATCGGCTGTTGCCGGTTCGTCTGAGCGGTAGTCGCTTTTATTAATGCTTTGGTTAAACACACGATGGGTGACTTGATTGCCAAGGTAGCGAATCAACAGCGCTTTTAAGGCGCCTTGAGTCGTCTGGCCTCTCCATAAAGAGGTCGTTTGCAAGTTGGGGTGTAAGGCTTCAGTAAACAGGGCGGCTTGGGTTTGCTCAAGTGGCGTCGGGCGGGTAAATAGTGACACGCCAATCAGTAAGCCAACATTTGCCAACATACTCCACAGCAGTGCATGGGAATAAATATCCCAATCTTCCAGGCCAAATAAGCGGTAAGGCATTAACCATGCAATGCCCCATGGCCCCTGAGTTAGGAATGTTGCATCTAACCAACCGGATTGGGCAAAACCTGGCAGCAGTAACGTATAGCACCAGACTAAAAAGCCTGCGATTAAGCCAGCGGTGGCTCCTTGGCGGGTCGCACCGCGCCAGTAAAGGCCGATTAACAGAGCTGGAGCAAATTGTGCGACCCCCGCGAAGGAGACAAGCCCGATAGTGACAAGGCTGTAGGAGTCACCAATCAGCGCGTGGTATAGATAGCCAAGCAGCAGTATCAAAACGATGGCAATGCGGCGAATACCCAATAGCCAACCCGCCAACTCGCCGGACGTGCTCAGGTGAAGGCGTTGTGTTCTTAGCAGCAAAGGCATAATGAGCTGATTGCTTACCATGGTAGAAAGTGCAATCGTTTCAACAATCACCATGCCGGTTGCTGCTGAAAGACCGCCTATAAATACCAGTAAGGGTAACCCTTCAAGCCCTGCAGAGAGGGGCAGTGTCAGCACAAAACTATCGGAGTCGCCTGCGCCAGCACCTAACAATAGGCCAGCAAGGGCAATAGGAATAACAAATAGGTTGATGAGCAACATATAAAGCGGAAATAACCAGCTTGCCCTGGCTAAATGCTGTTCATCGACGTTTTCGACAACCAGCACCTGGAACTGGCGAGGCAGGGTTAAAAAGGCCAGAAAGGCGAGTACTAGCATTCCGGCCCAGCCAGTGGCACCGCCTGGTACACTTGCCAGCCCCATTTTATCCGCCACTTCAGGCACCATGGCAACGCTGTCGAATAGTGCGCCGGGGCCTTCATACAACACAAACACCACAAAAATACCGACGGCCATAAACGCAATTAGCTTTACCACTGATTCCAAGGCAATAGCAGCAACCATTCCCTCATGACGCTCACTGGCATCTAGGTGGCGCGTGCCGAAAAGTATAATAAATACCGCAAGTACTAAGGCGACCCAAAGCGATTTGTCCAGCCAGAAACGCTCATCAACCAGGGTGGCATCCGCTGTATTGGGATAGTTCACCAGTACGGCATGGCTAACAGTGATCGCTTTTAACTGCAGTGCAATGTAGGGCGTAATACAAATGAGAGCCATTAATGCAACGAGTGCGCCTAAACTCGTGCTTTTGCCATAACGAGCACTAATGAAGTCAGCAATAGAAGTGATGCGCTGGCGGGATGCGATGCGTACCATTTTACGAATGATGACAGGGGCGAGAAGCATCGCCAGAGTGGGACCAAGATAGATAAGTAGGAAGCTAGGGCCATATGCCGCCGCCCGCCCTACGCTGCCATAGAATGTCCAGGCGGTGCAGTAAACGGCAATCGATAGCGCATATACCGTGGGCGAGCCAATTAATGATCGACCTTGCTCGGCACGGCGATCCCCCCACGCGGCGACGATAAACAGTAGCGCCAAATAGCCAAATGCTGTTCCTAGAATCACTGCATCTGTTCGCATGATCAGCGCCCCGAGCGTTGTTCCATTAACCAAGCGGCGAGGCCAATTACTACGCCCCAAGCAACAAACAGATACAGCGGTAACCCGCTCATGCTCAAACCGGTGAGCCGATCAACCATGATAATCAACGGGGGGCTGAAGAGCAGTATTGCTAGGGCGAATAAGGCTATTAAACGCTCGATTTGCCGTGAGCCTGGATGTTTCATGAGGCACTGGCATCCTGGCGATCAAACGCGTTGGCCTGCAGCGCCAGCAGCTGCTCTAACGTATCCACGCCACGTGCTTCAAGGCGTGGTAACAACGCTAGCCATAACTCAGCGGTTACACGGGCATCCCCAAGCGCCGTGTGGCGAGTGCCTGGTGGAAACGTCAGGTCGTAGCGTTGTGCCAAGGTATCTAAATCATGTCCATCTAAGGCTTCGTCTAATGCTCTTGAGATTAATAAGGTATCGATAACTGGCAAATCAAAGACAACCCCTTTGTTAGTAATGGCGAGCATATCAAAAGCGGCATTATGCGCTAATAGAACCGCTTCACCGACGTAATCTCGAAAGCGCGTGAGGACAATATCAAGGGGCGGTGCACCGGCCACGTCAGCATCTGTCAATCCGTGTATGGCTGTACTGGCAGGGGGGATTGGGCGTTTCGGATCGACTTTTTGATCAAAGACCTCGCTGGCCAATAGCCGCGCATTGACCACCCGACAAGCCCCCAGGCTAATCACTGTATCTCCTCGGCGCAGCTCAAGGCCGGTGGTTTCAGTATCAAACGCAACCACCTCTAGGCTACGTAGCGTGCGGTTAGCCAATTCCTCATCGGGTGGCGGCAGGTCAGCAATGCCGAAATCATGGAACTCTGGTCGCGGAGGTGCGGTTTCACGAGGCGCCCCAACGCGCTCCATTGCCGGTAGCGGCAGGCGCAAGCGCGCATGAATAGCATCATCGTCAGCAAGACTCCAAATATCGCTTGCATGCTGACGCAGTACGTCAGACACCAGCGGATTAAGCGGTAGCGATGGCAGGGGCTGGCGACGCCATTTCGCTAGTTCATGCTCTGGCAAGGGGCTGCCTTGCCAAATTAAGTCCAAATAAACCCGCTTGTTGCCAAGGCATATCTCACCTTCAAAATGGCTAACCGGCAGGTGAGAATTCAGATGCTTGATTAAGGAATCAAACAGAACAATTAGTGCCGGTGCATCGCCTTTAAACCAGGCAGGCATACCAACAGGGGTGATGAGTCGATGCGCTGGGTCTAAGCGTTCATCCAGGGCTTGCCAGAAGTCATTCGACCACATGGGAGTTAAACGCTCACCTTGATGTTGCAAATCATCCAATAACTGTCCGATTTGACCAACATTATCGCCAAGGGTCGCGCCTTCCTCTTGAATTACCTGCTCGAACCGCTGGCGTAACATAGGGTTCTCCGCACCGTTATGGCGCAGTTGTATCAGTGCATCCGCTGCGCTGGTCAGGCTTGCCGTGTGTTGGCGTAACAAGGGGAGCTTAGAGGCGAGTTCTGCTCTAACCCCCATTTCATTTGACCAGGACGCGGTTGCATCGCTAAACGTTAGTAGTGTTTCTCCATCACTGCCAGGAACTCGGCGTAGCACAACCTTTAACCAGCGGTTATCACAGGGGGCAAGCAGCTCGCGGGGTGAACCATCCGCGGGAAGTTGGCTAAGCGCTTGTTGCAGGCTGGCAACGGGCAGCAGCGCCTCTAGGCGTTTACCCAAGCCCAGCGCCGTATTATCGATAAAGAAATCTTCCGCAGCCTGGTTGAAGAGCATCAAGCGGCGGTGGTGGTCACATAGTAATAAGGGAGTTTCGAGTACTTGCAGTAGCGTTTCTAGTTCGCGACGTATTTTTGCGGCGCTACGTGCGCCGTCGGCATGCGCTGTGGCTAATTGATTGCGATCAATGCGCCAACTCTCACGCACTCTTCGCAGATCAGGGCCGAGCCCTTTCAGCCAACCTTCTGGCGGGTGTTCATCACGCGCATCTGGGTTTGCCACTAACCTAGCCAGTTGAACCTGTAAATGACGGAGAGGGGTGAACAGCATGCGTTCTAGTAGCAGGCCAACTAAAAAGATTGTCGCGCCGCCGGAAAAACTACCCAACCAGAGCGCGACACGGGTAAGGCCGGTAGGCGTAAGCTGAGCATCTAGCCACGCAGCAAAAATAGCGCCCCCCAGCAAACTGATACCACTTAGCAATAGCCATAGGCCAATGAGCCGCTGACGTTTAGGGAGCCCATTGCGGGTCATTGCGGGTTACCACTGAGCAGTGATTTAACTTTTTCAATTAACGACTGGGTCGAAAACGGTTTGGTAATGTAGTCATCAGCTCCTAGTGCTAAGCCTTTCTCGCGTTCGATATCTCGCCCATGGGCGGTCAGCATAATGACCGGCAGCTGAGCGGTCGCTTCTGAACGGCGAAGGTGCTCAAGTACATCAAAACCGCTGATTCCGGGCAGACTTATATCAAGCAGCAGCAGATCGGGAGCTGAGTCGTTGATGCGTTCGAGTGCGGCTTCTCCGTCGTAGGCGGTGACAACTTGAAAGCCTGCCTGCTCCATTAAAAATTCCAGAGACAGTACAATATTGGGCTCGTCGTCGACCACGAGTACTTTGGCCATGATGCCCTCCCTAAAGGGGTCGTTGTTAGGTGTTTGATTAGAGTGTATGTAGCGCGACAGGTTAGGCCAAGACGACCTTGGCCGAATGCTCGTCATGTCTGTCATCAAGTGGCTGCTGTTTACTTCGCTTAGTGGGCTTTTTATTAAGGTGTTTATGCGCGTTTTATTATTGTCTGCTTATGAGGCTGTTAGTCACCGCTATTGGGCTCACAGTCTGATGGCCGAAGTAAGTGATGTCTCTTGGACGTTGCTTAGCTTGCCACCACGCCACTTTTCGTGGCGAATCCGCGGTAACCCATTGAGTTGGTGGTTAAAAGAGTATGAGACGCTGAGTGAACCCTATGAGGTTGTGTTAGCCACTTCGATGGTCGATATTGCCACGCTGGTTGGCTTATTTCCGCATTTAGGGCGTGCCAGAAAGATTGTTTACTTTCATGAAAACCAGTTTGCCTACCCAGAGTCTAGCGATCAGATCTCCCAGGTAGAGGCCAAGATGGTCAATTTATACGCAGCGTTGGCGGCGGATACGCTGGTGTTTAATAGCGCCTACAACCGCGACTCTTTTTTCGACGGTGCGCGGCGGTTGTTAAAAAAAATGCCTGAAAACCTGCCAGCAGCTAAGCCGTTAGAGCGCTTGCGCCAACAGGCAAAAGTGTTACCTGTACCAATAATGCCGCTAGCGGTTATTCCCCAGGTAAGCGTACACCCACGGCGGATTATCTGGAATCATCGCTGGGAGTACGATAAAAATCCCGAGGATTTCTTTGCAGTGCTGTTCAAACTGAGTGAGCAGCGGGTGCCCTTTGAGTTGGCGGTGCTTGGGCAGCGCTTTCGCGATGTACCTGCCATTTTTGATGAGGCAGAAGAGCGCTTGGCGGCGCACACAATTTGCTGGGGGCCACAGCCAGAGGCGGAGTATCGAGCGTTGCTAGCAGGCGGTGGTATTGTGGTCTCTACTACATGGCACGAGTTCCAGGGGTTAGCCATTATGGAGGCGGCCCAGCGCGGCGCGGTCCCGCTAGTGCCAGACAGGCTGTGTTTCCCCGAATTATACCCGAACGACTATCGCTTTGATGGCACGCGAGAGGGGCTTTACCAACGCCTGCACGCTTGGTTAACCGACCCTGCTAGCCAGCCAACGCTTTTGAACACCTGGCAGTGGCAGTGGCCCGAATGGCGTCACGCGTATCGTGCGCTTTTGATGGGACACTGATCACTGCATTGTTGGCCGAAGCCCGGCTTTGTTCAGGTTAACAGCCTGCGGACTTAAGCAAGTTCGGTTTTGTCTTGATAATCGCACAGGTCTTCAATAATGCAGCTGCCGCAGCGGGGCTTACGGGCAATGCAGGTATAGCGCCCATGAAGAATCAGCCAGTGGTGGGCGTCCTGTTTAAATGCCTTAGGAACATGGCGTAGTAGCTTTTGCTCAACCTCAACGACATCTTTGCCTTTGGCGATGCCCGTGCGGTTAGAAACTCGAAAAATGTGTGTGTCTACGGCGATGGTAGGCTGGCCAAACGCGGTGTTTAAAATCACATTGGCGGTTTTTCTGCCTACCCCCGGTAAGGCTTCCAGCGCTTTGCGTGTTTCAGGGACCTCGCCACCATGTTGGTTGATCAGCAAGTGACAGGTTTTCATCAGGTTTTCGGCTTTAGTGTTAAACAGCCCAATGGTTTTAATGTAACTTTTTAGCCCATCGATACCCAGGTCAATGATCCCTTGGGGCGTATTGGCCACAGGGAAAAGCTTATCAGTGGCCTTGTTAACACCAACGTCCGTGGCTTGAGCAGATAGCAGCACCGCGGCTAGCAGTTCAAAGGGCGTGCTCCAGTTTAGCTCAGTCGTGGGATGCGGGTTCTCCGCCTGCAGGCGAGCAAAAATTTCATGACGCTTTTGGGCATTCATCGGGTGCTCTCTTGGTTATTTGATAGTGCCAGTAACGCGTACGCGACGTTCGGTTCGGGAGACGGCTTGAACAGGTTGCGCGCGAGCGCTACGGCGTTGATCAATTACATTCTTTAGCGCAATCAACAGCCCCGCAACGAAAAAAGCCCCGGGTGGCAGTACGAAAAACAAAAATTGATAATCATCGACGAAGGTGAGTTGCCAGTTGCTGGCAATCGGCCCAAATAGTAGTTCCATATCGCTAAACAGCGTGCCTTGCCCAAGCAGCTCGCGTAGTGCCCCGAGCAGAATCAATACGGCACCAAACCCCAGCCCCATCATAAAGCCATCAATGGCGGCCGGTATGACTGGCTGGCGGGAGGCGAACGCATCTGCACGCCCTAAAATGGCACAGTTAGTGACGATCAATGGAATAAAAATTCCCAATACTTGGTAAAGCGAATAGGCAAATGCAGCCATTAAAAGCTCAGCGCAGGTCACGAAAGCGGCAATCACCATAACAAAGGCAGGCAGTCTTACTGCGCTGGGAACCTGGTGGCGAATCAGCGAAATAGTCGTGCTAGCACCCACCATGACAAGCAGGGTAGCGAATGCCAATCCCAGTGCATTGACAACGCTACCACTAACAGCCAGTAAGGGGCATAGCCCCAGTAACTGAACGAGAGCAGGGTTATTCGACCATAGGCCGTTTCGGGCTAGTTCGCGCCACTGACTCATTGGCTGGACTCTTCGAAGGTGATAGGGAGTTCTGTTTCGGCAGCGTTTTCGGCGACATGTCCGGAGACATAGCTAAGAGCACTCTGGACGGCGTTGACGACTGCGCGTGGCGTAATGGTGGCGCCTGTGAAAGCGTCAAAGTGGCCGCCATCTTTACCTACGGCCCATCCTCCCGGCGGCAGGCTATTTAAACTCAAACCGTTAAATTTAGTTATCCAGTCACTACGCTGGCGCTCAATGTCATCGCCAAGCCCAGGCGTTTCTTGGTGGTGGGTAACGCGTACCCCGGTAATACGTTGCTGCTGGTCAATGCCCACCAGTAGCCGAATTTCGCCATTATAGCCTTGGCGAGTAACGACCGGCAGGATGACGACCCGCTGATGATCGCGCTGGACGTACCATCCCTGTTGAGGTTCGCGGTGCCCCAGCTGTTCCGGGTTAGGAAGTTTGAATACGCCATCTAAAACCGTTTGAACCGCTACGTCTGCTAATGCGGCAGGCAATACATCCTGCAGTTGGCGGTGTTGATAGGCTAGCTGATGATCAGCGATACGCTCGGCAGTCACCGCTCGGGTCAACGCAACGCTGCCTGCAGTGACCAGCGAGAACATTCCTAAGGCGAAAGCGCCGCGTAGCATGGCTTGGCGGGAGGTCATGGTGAGTCACCGTGCTTGGCATGCTGCTGTGCTTTAGGCTGGCCCGTAGGGCGTGGCACGGTATAGATATCCAATAGCGGTACACATAAGTTCATCAGTAAAACGGCAAATGCCACTGCATCGGGGTAGCCGCCAAACGTGCGAATAATCATCACCAAGGCGCCAATCCCCGCGCCAAAAAATAGTTTTCCTCGGCGGCTGGTCGCCGCTGAGACGGGATCAGTGGCAATGAAAAATGCACCGAACATTGCTGCACCCGTGGTTAGGTGAAACAGCGGTGACGCAAAGTGGCTTGGGTCGCTGGCATAAAAAAGCGTGGCTAGCACTGCCATGCTAACAAGCATCGAGACAGGGATATGCCAACTGATAATCCGTTTGGCAATTAACAACAGTCCACCTGCTAACCAGGCTAGCGCGACGTTGCGCCAAGCGTTCAATGTTCCTTCAGGTAAAGGCTGACTAGCCCAAAACTCGCTGGCCAGTAGCGTTTCGCCTTTATGTTTAAAGGCATCTAGCGGCGTAGCACCACTTAGTGCATCAAGCGTGGCTGCCGATAAGGTACCAGTTATCTGGGGCCATAGGTTTTCAGAGATAAATGGCTGCGGAGGTGACCATAACGTCATATACGTGGGGAACGACACTAATAACAGCGCGTAACCCACCATAGCGGGATTGAAAGGATTCTGGCCTAGGCCGCCATACAGGTGTTTAGCAACCACGATGGCCGCAATAACGCCTATCCCAATGAGCCAACAGGGGCTAGCAGGTGGTAGCGATGCACCTAGCAGTACGCCGGTTAATAGCGCACTTGAATCTCTAAGCGCAGGCTGTAACGGACGCCGGCGAAGTTTTAACACCAGCGCTTCTGCGCCGAGTGCAAATAGGGCGGCTAAAAGCACATTACTAATAACGCCCAGGCCGAAGTAAAACGTCATTGCGCCAAGGCCCGGTGCAGTGGCGACGATCACCCATCGCATTAGCTGGGCGGTGGGTGGCATCGTATTAACTGATTCAGTCGTTCGCTGCGAGGCGTGCATCATGCTCATGGCGATTCCTGTTGTGCCATCGTGGCGCGAGCTTCAGCCAGCCGGGTATCAGCTGCCTTAAGGTTTTCTTGGGCGGTGGCCAGTTGAGTTTCTAAATCATCGTGGCGCTGATTTGGGTCTTCAGCTGCAGCCCTTGCGAGGGTTTTTTCAGCTTTTCTCACTGCCGCTTTAGCGGCGGTTTGAGCAATCCGCAAGCTGCGTAAATCCACTACTGGCGTTGTGCTGTCGGTTGTCTTTGCGCTATCTGACGTCTGACGACTTTGTGCCTGCCTCGCTTGGCGACGAGCTTGCTTCTCGGCATTCTCGCGCGCCAGCCGAGCCTGACGAAATTCAAAGCGATGTTTAGCGTGATCGGCTTTGGCGGACTCAATGCGCTTAATGCGAATACGCTGCTTTGCCGAACGATAGTCTTGTACTAATGGAATGTAACTAGGGCAAACATAACTGCAGGCGCCGCACTCAATACAATCAAATAAGTGGAGTTTTTCCAATGTAGCGTCGTTCTCTGCACGGGCATACCAATGCAGCTGTTGCGGAAGAAGCTGAACAGGGCAAACACTTTCACAGGCACCGCAGCGAATGCAGGGGGACTCACAAGGGGCTGGAGGAAGCTCTTCACGGGTAGCTGCAATCAAGCAGTTTGTCGTTTTGGTCACCGAGGCATCAAGTGTTGTGAGTGGTGAGCCCATCATCGGGCCGCCCACAATGACTTGATGAAGCTGTTGGTTTAATCCTACCTGCTGAAGCAGCGTTTCAACAGGTGTGCCAAGGCGCACCCAGTAGTTGCCTGGTGTGCTGATGGCGTCTCCCGTCAAGGTGACAATTCGCTCGACCAAAGGTTTACCATCACGTACTGCATATAGCGCTGCCAGCAGTGTGCCGGGGTTGTGGCAGAGAACACCGACATCGGCCGGAAGGCCACCACTGGGAACATCGAGGTTGAGCAGTTTTTTGATCAGTTGGCGCTCACCACCGCTGGGATAGCGGGTCTCGATGACCTCCATCGTTATGCTCACTGGATGCTGGCAGTCAGACTTTTGAAAGTGAGAGAGCACCTCTCTTAATGCATGGATCGCTTCGGGCTTATTATCTTCAATACCCACCACAATCTGATGGGCACCACAAAGCCTAGCGACCATTTGCGCGCCTTCCAGTATCTCGGTTGGATAGTGGCGAAGAGCCAAGTCGTCTGCTGTGATATACGGCTCGCATTCGGCGGCGTTGACGACGAGCGTATCAATGCGCTGATGATCCGCAATTTGGGCTTTGATATAAGCAGGAAAGCCTGCACCACCAAGGCCTACTAGCCCACAGCTGTCTAGTCTAGCAATGATCGCTTGGTGGTCTTCGCTACGCCAGTCAAGCGAGGGCAGCGTTTGCCAGCGGTCTAAACCATCGGCATCGATGGTGATGGCGCTATCACTAATCTGAGTCACTGTCCCACTAATGCTGGCGTGCAGATTGGCCGATATCATGCCATCTCGTTGGGCAATCAGGCTACCTACCTGAACCGCATCTCCGATCGCCACACAGGGGGTCGCGGGATTACCTGAATGCTGTTTGAGCGGAAGTGTTACCCGGGTAGGTAGCGTCGCGTTGCGAAGCGGCGATTGGTTAGAGCGGTCTTTTCGTTCGGGCGGAGTAATGCCACCTGGAAATTCATAGGCTGGCATGCTGGCTCCTGGTTAGCTGGCGATCGCTGGCGATTAACGGTGCTATGGTGACGACAGGCTGCCATTGGTTGAGAGGCTTGCTTCTGGGCAACATATCAATACAGTCGACGGGGCAGGGGGCAACGCACAAATCGCAGCCGGTGCATTCATCTTCTATCACCGTATGCATTTGCTTTGCAGCGCCAATAATGGCATCCACTGGGCATGCTTGGATGCACTTAGTGCAGCCAATGCACTCGGCTTCACGAATAAATGCAACGCTATCTTCGCTGGCTGCTTCGCCATCCAGTGGCACAGGCTCTCGGCCTAATAAGTCTGCTAATGCGTGAATAGTCGCTTCGCCGCCTGGCGGGCACTTATTCAAAGCATCACCCTGATTGATGGCTTCGGCATATGGCCGACAGCCTGGGTAACCGCACTGACCACATTGGGTTTGTGGCAGCAGCGCATCAATCTGCTCTACCAGCGGGTTCTCTTCGCCCTTGAAACGCACACTGGCCATTCCCAGTAGTGCTCCAAACGTGATGCCAATTCCGGTCAACACCCCCACTGCGCTGAGAATGCCCCACCAAGAAAATATGTCTCCCATGGCGGTTACCCCTGTACTAAACCTGAAAAGCCGAGAAAGGCCAGTGACATAAGACTGGCGGTGACCATTGCAATGGCGGCACCTCTAAACGGGGTTGGTATATCAGCACTGGCCAATCGCTCTCGCATCGCTGCGAACAGCACCAAAATCATCGAAAAACCCAGCGCAGCGCCCAAGCCATAGAGAGTCGTATGAAAGAAACTAAGCTCGCGGTTAAGTGATAACAGGGCAACGCCAAGTACCGCACAATTAGTCGTAATCAGCGGTAGAAAGATCCCCAGCACTTGATGCAACAGTGGACTGAGTTGGCGCACCATGATTTCGGTGAATTGCACGACGGCGGCAATAACAACGATAAAGCTGATAGTGCGAAGATAAGTAACGTCTAAGGGTACAAGTAAGCCATGATAGACCACATAGCTAGCGGCAGATGCTAGTGTTAGCACAAACGTCGTCGCCAGCGACATACCCATCGCGGATTCCAGCTTATTGGAAACCCCCATAAACGGGCAGAGCCCTAAAAACTGTACCAATACGAAGTTGTTGACCAGTGCAGTGCTGACCAAAATCAAGAAGAGTTCATTCATAGCGGCGTATTGTGCGCAGAAAAATCGTTGCTGGCTAGTAGGGGGAGCGCTATGACTGATTATTGAGCAGAAATAAGCTCTAGGTCAGCAGAGCTTGCTACCGCTCTGCCGATGCCCACCCTCCCTTAATACCGCCAGCTGCAAGCTTAGGTCTTGACCTTGAAAGCGCTTCAAATCTGTCATCAAACCGACATCATCCCGGCATACTCTCATCCAAATTAAAATCAGCTAGGGAGGGGGAACACAATGTCGACTTCAGGAGTTGTCTTACCGACGCAGGGGGAGCGCCCTGGGACGTCGCAATGGCTATCATGGTTAATTGTCATTGGACTGGTTTATTTGTTGTTAGCTGCGGTCGGGGCTATTGGAGATGGTTTCAAGGCTGCTACCGCAAGCAATGCTAAGGAGCTATTTTCATTTGCCACTAATCCAATCATTGGATTAGTTATCGGGGTTGTCGCAACCGCGCTAATTCAGAGTTCAAGTACTGTAACCGCTATCATTGTGGGGATGGTGGCGGGGGGCTTGCCAGTCAGTATTGCGATTCCGCTTATCATGGGTGCCAACATTGGTACTTCGCTGACCAGTACTATCGTTAGTTTAGGCCATGTGCGTAGTGGTGAAGAGTTTCGCCGTGCCTTCTCTGCGGCGACGGTGCACGATGCGTTCAATATCGTTGCCGTGGCTATATTGCTTCCCTTAGAAATGATGTTTGGTTTTTTAGAAAAAACCTCTGCCTTGCTGGCGGGCTTTTTTGTTAGCGATGCCAGCGTCGACATGAAAAGCGTCAATTTCATGAAAATGGCGATTTCACCGGCGACCGACTTGCTGAGCGCCTCGGTATCGTGGCTGCCGAATCAGGTCTGGATGGGCATTGCGCTGATTGTTATTGGGGTGGCACTAATCCTCTTTGTGGTAACGGCGATTGGTAAAGTATTGCGCAAGGTCATGGTGGGTAAGGCGCGTGACATCATGCACGCAAGCGTGGGGAGAGGGCCTGTCTCGGGCATGTGTTCGGGGGCAATCATTACGCTGTTGGTGCAGTCGTCCTCTACCACCACAGCACTGATTGTGCCACTTGCTGGCACGGGGGTATTTAATCTCAGGCAGGTCTATCCGTTCACCTTAGGTACCAATGTGGGTACCTGTATCACTGCGCTGCTCGCTGCAACGGCGATAAGTGGCCCAACGGCGGTATTGGCTATGCAGATTGCCTTGGTGCATCTGATGTTTAACCTAGTGGGGATACTGGTCATATACGGCCTGCCTTTTTTACGTGGCGTTCCACCTAGCATTGCCACTGGCCTTGCGGAGCTGGCACAGAAAAACAAACTCTATGTGGTGGCTTATATTTTAGGTGTTTTCTTTATGCTGCCATTGCTCCTGATCGGGGCGAGCCAGTTGTTTTGATCTAAGGGGATGGAATCGGTATGAGTTCACAGCGCAGAATTGAGACAGAAGCACGTATTCGCGAACTACGTGAATCGATTGATGAACTGGAAGCACAGTTGGCTGAGGCGTCCACCCAGGAGCGGGAAGAGCATGAGCAGCATGAGCTAATCGACCAGCTTGATCAGTATATTGATGCTGTAGATACCAAAGTGAGCGGTCTTAAAACCTTCTGGCAAGCTCTCAAGAAAGAGCTGGGGGGAGGCAATGACTAATGCTACACGCGGATATTCCTACTCCTTGATAGCGTCAGGCATGCTGTTGGGCCTTGTGCTTCAAGGCTATAGCGAGGATAGCCACTCAATGCAGGCAGCCGCCTCTGGTGATTTAACTGCCAGTGGTTCCAGTACCGTTTACCCATTGACGCGAGAAGCAGCACGTCGCTATGAGCGCGCCAATCCTGATGCCAATATTGCCGTCGAGTTCACTGGAACAACGGCTGGTTTTGAGAAGTTTTGTGCAGGCGAGACTGATATTAATAATGCATCGCGGCCAATAGACGAAAGCGAACGGGCTGTGTGCGCATCTAACGATGTAGCGTATGTGGAAGTGCCTATTGCGATGGATGCGATTTCGATCGTGGTGCATCCATCCAACCGCTGGGCAAATGATATTACTGTCGACGAACTTCACAGGCTTTGGTCTCCGGCGTCAGAAGGCGAGGTCATGACGTGGCGTGATGTGCGTGCAAGTTGGCCAGATGAACCCATTGAGCTATTTGGTCGAGGACAGGACTCGGGAACTTATGACTACTTCACAACGGCCATTGTAGGCACGACGCGTAGTAGTCGGATGGACTACGTTGCCAGCGAAGATGAGGAGTTTCTAGCTGCGCAAATCGCTGCTGAACCAGGTGCTTTAGGTTTCTTTGGTATCGGCGGATATCATCGTCACTGGAATGAGCTAAAGCTCCTTGCGGTGGCCAATAGCGATCAACCCGTATTTCCGACGCTGGAAACCGTCAAGCGTGGTGAATACACCCCCTTATCTCGTCCGCTTTATCTTTATCTGAATAGACAAAGTGTTGAGGACAAACCGGAACTTCACCGTTTCGCTATGGCCTATGTCGAAGGCATTCGTGACTGGATTCATTTTACCGGATACCTTCCGCTTGAAGAACAGGAGTATGCTGACACCCTCGACGCGCTTCGTCAGCTTGAGAGCCAGTGAGGGAGTAACAAGCTGACCGCGTATTAGCTGTTTTCTGGGCAGCTTATTGTCGCTAAGCGATGGACAAAAAAAGGGGCTAAGGCTGTAGCAGGCCTTGCCCCTTATTAGTGACTGATTAATCTATTAGCCGTTAAGTTACACGCTGTCCTGGTTCCGCACCGGCATCGGGTGAAAGGAGGTAAATACCTTCTTTGTTAGCAGATGCTAATACCATGCCTTCTGATAAACCGAAGCGCATTTTACGAGGAGCTAAGTTAGCCACCATAATCGTCAAGCGGCCTTCAAGCGCTTCTGGTGAATAAGCCGAACGAATACCTGAAAAGACGTTACGTGTTTCACCGCCTAAATCCAGCGTAAGCTGGAGCAGTTTGTCAGCGCCTTCAACGTACTGAGCTTTGGCAATACGGGCAATGCGTAAATCAACTTTCGCGAAATCATCAAAGCTGATTTCTGCTGCAATTGGCTCTTCCGCCAAGGGGCCTTTGGGAGTGTTTTTCAGCTTCTGTTCTTCCACTAAATCCTCCTTGGATGCCTCAATCATAGCGTCAATCTTATCCCGCTCAACCCGCGTCATTAACGGCTTGAATTTGTTGATCGAATGATTGACTAATACGCTATTGCGGCTGTCCCAATCGAGTGATTCGATCGCTAGGAATTCACGTGCCTGTTCGGCCATGCTTGGCACCACTGGTGCAAGATAGACCATCAACTGGCGGAATAAGTTGATGCCAACTGAGCAGATTTCCAGCACTTCGGTATCACGGCCTTCCTGCTTGGCTAGCGCCCAGGGGGCCTTGTCGGCGATGTACGTATTGGCGTCGTCGGCCAATTCCATGATTTTGCGCATAGCCCGGCTAAATTCACGCGCCTCAAAATCGTCGGCAATCTCGTCGCCAGCCGCGATAAAGCGCGCGACCATTTGTGGTTCGGCGCAGTGTTCAGCCAGCTTGCCGCCGCCCAGCTTTTTGACAAAACCGGCGCAGCGGCTGGCGATATTGACTACTTTGCCTACCAGGTCAGCATTAACCCGCGCAGAAAAGTCGTCGAGGTTAAGATCTAGGTCATCCACTTTAGATGTCAATTTAGCGGCAAAGTAGTAGCGTAAGTACTCTGGATTTAAATATTCAGCGTAGGTAGCTGCTTTAATGAAAGTGCCACGAGATTTTGACATCTTGGCGCCGTCTACAGTTAAAAAACCGTGACAGTTGACCGCAGTCGGCGTACGGAGGTCTGCACCATGCAGCATGGCAGGCCAGAATAAGGCATGGAAATAGACAATATCTTTGCCAATGAAGTGGTAAACCTCTGCGTCGGAATCTTTCCTCCAAAAAGTATCGAAGTCGATACCTTTTCGCTCACATAGGTTTTTAAAACTTGCTAAGTAGCCGATGGGGGCATCTAGCCAGACATAGAAGTATTTACCTGGAGCATCCGGGATTTCAAAGCCAAAGTAGGGGGCGTCTCGGGAGATGTCCCACTCATTAAAGCCCGACTCGAACCACTCCATCAGCTTGTTACGAATTTGCGGCTGTACATGGCCGTCATTAATCCATTGCTGAAGGAACTCTGCAAAGTCTGGTAGCTTGAAGAAGTAATGCGTAGAGCTGCGTACTTCTGGTGTTGCCCCAGAAATAGCTGAGACAGGATTGATCAAGTCAGCAGGCGTGTAAGTGGCGCCGCACTTTTCACAGTTATCGCCATATTGATCATCGGCACCACATTTTGGACACGTGCCCTTAATAAAGCGGTCCGCTAGGAATAGGCCCTTTTGCGGATCAAACATTTGCTCAATATCGCGGGTGGCAATGTGGCCTTTATCACGTAAGCGGGTGTAGATCAGTTCGCTAAAATAACGGTTTTCATCTGAATGGGTGGAGTGATAGTTATCAAATCCCACGCCAAAGCGGGCGAAATCTTCCTGATGATCCTGAGAAACGCGCTCAATCAGGGCTTCGGGCGTGATGCCTTCCTGCTCAGCCCGCAGCATAATGGCAGTGCCGTGGGCGTCGTCGGCGCAAACGTAGTAGCACTGCTGTCCACGACTTTTTTGAAAACGCACCCAAATGTCGGTTTGGATGTACTCAAGAAGATGACCCAAATGAATGGCGCCGTTGGCATAAGGGAGCGCGCTTGTCACCAAAATGTTGCGCGGGGCAGTATTTGACATGGTGAATGATAATTCCGGTTAGGCAGTGCAAATTAAGACGGCGAAGTAGAGGTTCGCTTCGCCGGTAACGTCAACATGCTGCTTACAGCGATTACTCCACTAGTAGAGTGCCTGCTCTTCCTGAACGACTTCACGCAGAAGCTCTAAAAAAAGCTTGTCAGCCTCAGAGTGCTCGGTGGGGTCTTCGGGGATATGGACGCTCGTAGTGTCGGAGATTTCGTTGGCAATATTGGCCATCACGGCAGGGCTATTGCCTTCGGCTAGCTGCAGTCGTGCAATCGCGAGGGATTGTTCTAAGATTTTTGGATCTTGGAGCAGCTTGCGAATAAAGTCGCGTAGTTCATTAATAATACGTGTTTTTTGAATTTCTGATGCGGACATTGGAGTTCTCCTTAAGACCGCGCTTGAGGGATGTTCAAGCGAGACCAATGAATGCTTTGACCATAGCACTTTTTTTACTGCTGAGCATGGGTTCCTGGGAGCATTGGGTGCAGCCTGTTGAGTTTTTACTAGCGCACTTGTTCAGCGCCTGTGTCTCCCGTGCATATGTTCCCAGTACGTATGTCTCCAGTACGTATGTCTCCAGTACGTATGTCTCCAGTACGTATGTCTCCAGTACCTTTGCCGCTTTAAAGGCTCAGGCGCCCAGCTTTGTGTTTGACAGGATTGGCGTACTGTTCCAACCAATAAGGCCGCAACGCTTCAGGAATACTTGCCAACCGGGCGTTAAAGCGCTCCCTGTCTTGACGCGTTATCGTTTTACGGGCAATGAGTTCTGGCGATTCGCCTAACGCTTCCAAAGCTAAATAATGGCTAGGGAACAAGCGATAACCGCCGATCACTTGGCGGTCAATTTCCGCTGCCACTTCATCAGGCGTCGCCATATCAGCACCTACTGGACTGCCAAAGCGCAGTTGCACTCGACCTTTTGGACCAGTGATGCCTAACACAATAGAGCGGATATCTTCGAATTCGCTTTTCGCGTAGCTTCCTTCGGTAGCGATGTCGTGAAGTTCCTGAGCTTTCTGCTGATCGCAAGGATCGTATTCGTAGCTAATCGATACCGGCACTAGTTTCAACTCGGCGATGGCGTCACCAAATACCATATCCCGGTCAGCGTTGCGTCTGGCCATGGTCAGCATTTTGATAATGGCTGGGTCGGTGCGATCAATGCCATTTTTAGCTCGACCCTCTCGCTGTGCCATCCAAATAGAGTGCTGGTCAACAGTAATTGAGTGGCGGATATAGGCTGATAGCTGCTGATATGCCGCCAGCATCGCCCGCTTGCCTCGGGCACTGCGCGGTACAATAAAGCTTTTGTTTAACCGCATTAGATCGGTGACGTAGGGCTTTTTCAGCAGATTATCGCCGATCGCAATACGCACGGTATCGCGATTAGCTAGATAAAGCGCGTAGTTCACAAATGCGGGGTCTAGCGATATATCGCGATGGTTGCCTATAAACAGATAGGCGCTGTCGTGGTCGAGCTTATCAAGTCCGGAGACTTCGAAGGCATCCGTAGTAGTGCGAATCATGCGCTCCATATAGCTGGCGATACGCATCTGGAAATCATATACGGATGTAACGCCCTTTACTTCGCGGCGGATGGCATGGCCTGCTAAAGCGCGGGCAATGGGAGGCGCCCACTTGGCCATGCGCGGGAGCCTGAACTGAGTCAATGCATTTAAAAGCTCGCTATCATGTGATAGGCGCTCAAGAACATCGGCCACTTCATGATCCATATAGGGGCGAATATCAGCCCAGGGGTCGTTGGCGGTGTCAGCGTTAAGTGCGTTGTTGTGATGAGTCATGCGATCCGTTGGATATAGGCAGAAATAAACAGTTTACATCAGCAGGCTAACAGCTGAATTAAGCGTCTGGCTGGGAAGCAGCTTCGCGCTGAGCTTCCCCACCCAGCCACTCGATTAGGCGAGGAATATCGTCAGAAAGTGCCTGCGCCATCAAAATAAAATCAGTTTCTAAGCGTGCAAGTGCATCATCGCCATCATCTGCGTGATCAGCTTCCTCTATTAATGCATCGCCAAAACGCAATGATTTCAGCGCTAAATCATCATGCAGAACAAAGCTTAAACGACCTTCCAAGCTAACTGCGAGCTTGCTGGCTTGACGCCCGCTTTCAAGCAATTGCTGGATCTCGTCGCTATCTAGATCAACTTGGCGAGCACGCAGTACGCCATCATCGCCTTTGGCTTTTAACTCAACCTGATCCCCTAACACAAGATCAGCAGGGCGGCTTTCCGCTTCGCCCAGCCATTGCGTCATAGCACGGATAGGCAGTGTTTGTGATGTCAGCGGTGTGACTTTCAAGCTACCCAGCGTTTCACGCAGGAGATCCAGTACATCTTCTGCCCGTGTACGAGAGCTGGCATTGACGCCAATTAATTGATGACGCGTATCCCACCATAAATCGATTTTCTGACTGCGAACAAATGCGCGGGGCATTAGTTCCTCAGTGACTTGCTCTTTCAGCGCGGTTTTTTCTTTGCGCGTTACCTTGCGGCCTTCGCTGGCTTCGATATCAGCGACTTTATCGTCCACTTCCTCTTTTACGACAGACGCGGGAAGCAGGCGCTCTTGGCGCAGAGCTGAAAGAAGTCTGTGGCCTTGGATTTCATGCAGCCGCTGACCACCCCCCAGTCGTCCTGCAGGGGCTGTCCAGCCTAAGCGACGCGCATCCGCATTGCCTAGAGGCTTGGCTGCGTGCTCGTCTAGCGCATTTGCTAGTGTATCGCTATCAAGCTCAGGGGCGCCGTGAAGGCGGTATAAATGTAGGTGCTTAAACCACATGTCACCAATCCTATTTAAAAGGTGGCACATTATGGCGAAACCAAGCCTTTCCTACCAGCGCCTTAGGGGGATTGCCTTATTATTGCACTGGTTTAAAACTTGTGTTTGATTTGAGAGGTTTTGTGAATGGTTAACAGATGTCTAGAGATGGGGGTGTTATGTCTACAGTAATATCCAGCGTTGCGCTGCGAGTACGTGGTTATCATTTAGACGGCTACGGTCACGTCAACAACGCGCGCTATCTTGAATTTATGGAAGAGGGGCGTTGGGCTTTTTTTGATGACCATCCGCGCCTGATAAATCAACTTCATAAGGCCGGTCGAGCATTTGTCGTGGTCAATCTAAATATTGATTATCGAGCGGCCGCTGTACAGAACGATGATTTGCAGATTATGACCGGCATAGTAGGCGTGGGCGATCGTAGTGCGGTTTGTCATCATCGAATTGTGCGTCAAGACGGTGTGTTAGTTGCCCAGGCAGATTTAACCTTTGTTCTGCTTGATGTGAAGGCAAATAAGGCCGCTCCCATTGAAGGAGACGTACGAGCGGTGTTTGAGGGACTTGTGGTCGATAAAGACGCCTTTTAAGCATAAAACGTAATGCCGTTGCCACTGACTGCCCTTGGTGCTTATGCAGTGGTATGATGGTGCTGACTCTGCGCGCCGCCTTGTTGTGGTATCAAGGGCGGCTTTTTTAAGCGCTTTCAACTCTCGCAGTGCCAATGCAGTGCAAAGGATCTGACTTTCATGGGTGACATCGCCAGAGAAATCTTGCCCGTCAATATTGAAGACGAGCTTAAACAGTCGTACCTCGACTACGCGATGAGTGTCATTATCGGTCGCGCTCTTCCCGATGTGCGTGACGGCCTCAAGCCGGTTCACCGGCGCGTGCTTTTTGCCATGCATGAGCTGAGCAACGATTGGAATAAACCGTACAAGAAGTCGGCGCGTGTCGTCGGCGATGTCATCGGTAAATACCATCCGCATGGCGATAGTGCGGTGTATGACACTATCGTTCGTATGGCCCAGCACTTTTCCATGCGTCACGTACTGGTGGATGGTCAGGGTAACTTTGGTTCTATCGATGGTGATAACGCGGCCGCCATGCGTTACACCGAGGTGCGCATGGCGCGCCTTGCCCACGAGCTGCTAGCTGATCTTGAAAAAGACACCGTCGATTGGGTCGATAACTACGACGGCACCGAACGCATTCCTGCCGTGCTACCAACTAAAGTCCCGAACCTGTTAATCAATGGGTCATCCGGGATTGCGGTGGGCATGGCGACCAATATCCCGCCTCATAATATGCGGGAAATAATCGATGGTTGTCTGGCGTTAATTGATGATTACACGCTCACCGTTGATGACCTCATGCAGTACATTCCTGGGCCGGACTTCCCTACCGGGGGCATTATCAATGGTCGTGCGGGTATTTTAGACGCCTACCGCACTGGGCGTGGGCGTATCTATGTACGTGCCTGCCACACGATTGAGCATGATGATAAGAGTGGTCGCGATCACATTATTATCACTGAATTGCCTTACCAGGTGAATAAAGCGCGATTGATCGAAAAAATCGCTGAGCTGGTAAAAGAGAAGAAAATCGAGGGTATTGCTGAACTTCGCGATGAGTCGGATAAAGACGGCCTGCGCGTGGTGATTGAGATCAAACGCGGCGAATCGGGTGATGTCGTCGTCAACAACTTGTTTGCGCAAACACAACTGCAAAATGTGTTTGGGATTAACATGGTGGCGCTGGAAAACGGCCAGCCACGCACTCTTAACCTCAAAGAAATGCTTGAGGCGTTTATTCGCCATCGCCGTGAAGTTGTTACTCGCCGTACCTTGTATGAGTTGAAAAAAGCCCGTGAACGTGGCCATTTGTTGGAAGGACTGGCAGTTGCCATCTCCAATATTGATGAAGTAATCGAGCTTATTAAGGCATCTCCTAATGCCTCTGAAGCGCGCGAAAAATTATTAGCTAAAACGTGGCAACCTGGTCAGGTTACCGCGATGTTGGAACGCGCTGGCGCAACCTCATGCAAGCCTGAAGAGCTGGATGAAGGGTTTGGTCTAAATACCACGGCAACCGAATATCGACTGTCGCCTGCGCAGGCTCAAGCAATCCTAGAGCTTCGTCTGCATCGCCTAACAGGTCTTGAAACCGAGAAGCTGTTAGACGAATACCTGTCGATTCTTGAGAAAATCGCCGAATTTACGACCATCCTGGCGTCTCCTGATCGCCTAATGGAAGTGATCCGAGAAGAGCTGCATGCTGTGCGTGAGCAGTATGGCGATGACCGCCGTACGGAAATTCAGGCGAGCCACCTTGATTTATCGATTGAAGATCTCATCGCTGAAGAAGATATGGTGGTCACTGTTTCCCGCTCCGGCTATGCCAAGACTCAGCCGTTATCTGACTATCAGGCGCAACGCCGTGGTGGACGAGGTAAGTCAGCCACCGCGATGAAAGATGAAGACGTTATTGAACACCTGCTGGTCGCATCTACCCATGACACTGTGCTGCTGTTCTCTAACCGAGGCAAGGTGTATTGGCTGAAAGTGTACGAGATGCCGAATGCTAGTCGTGGCTCTCGAGGCAAGCCGCTGGTCAATATGCTTCCGCTTGAAGAAGGCGAAGCCGTCAACGCCATTTTACCGGTGCGTGATTACGACCCTGAGCACTACATTTTCTTTGCCACGGCGAAAGGTACCGTTAAACGTACCAGTCTTGAGCAATTCTCTCGTCCACGTAGTGTTGGCCTGATTGCCATTGATTTGGAAGAGGGCGACCGTTTGGTGGGAGCGGCTATTACCTCTGGCTCTGATCACGCTATGCTGCTTTCCTCTAACGGTAAGGCGATCCGCTTCGAAGAAGGCAATGTGCGTGCCATGGGTCGTACCGCCCGGGGTGTGCGCGGTATGCGCTTGGCAGGTGATGCTGAAGTTATTAGCTTGATCATTCCTAAGAGCCAGCAAATCGACGCTGAAGATGATGCCGATGTCGATGCGGATGCCCAGGTTGTTGGGGCCGAAAATGCTCAAACGGAAGGTCAGATCTATATCCTCACGGCCAGTGAGAATGGTTACGGCAAGCGTACTCGCCTGGAAGAGTTCCCGCTGCGTGGTCGTGGTGGGCAGGGCGTTATTGCCATGCAAACCAGCGAGCGTAACGGCGCTCTGGTGGCTGCCATGCAAGTCTATGACAGCGATGAAATGATGCTGATCACTGATCGCGGCACCTTGGTGCGTACTCGGGTTGAAGAAGTGTCAACGACCTCGCGCAATACTCAGGGGGTTATGCTGATTCGCCTGGGTAAAGAAGAAAAACTAGTGAAAACTGTCCGTGTGGATGAGCCTGTCGAAATAGATGAGCTTGAGCCAGATAGCTCAGAAACAGACGCCCTAGACACTGGTGCGAGTGATGCCGATGTCGTCGAGAGCGATGCTGTTGATCCCGGCAAGCCAGATAACGCTGACGATGGCGAACAGGAACAGGGAACCGATGACACGTCATTATAACTTTTGCGCAGGGCCTGCGGCCCTGCCTGTTGCAGTGCTTGAACGTGCGCGCAACGAACTGCTGGATTTTCAAGGGCGTGGCTTGTCTGTGATGGAGATGAGCCATCGCAGTGATGAGTTTGTCGCTATTGCTGATCGAGCAGAAGCGGACCTGCGCCATTTGCTGGGTATTCCCAGCAATTACAAAGTGCTTTTCTTGCAGGGCGGAGCCAGCATGCAGTTTGCGATGTTGCCGATGAACTTGCTTGGACAAGGCGGGAGTGCCAACTTCATCCAAACTGGCATTTGGGGGAAAAAGGCGCTTAGTGAAGCTCAGCGGCTAGGGTTTGACTGTCATGTGGCGGCGAGTAGCGAAGCCAATGGCCATACGGCGGTGCCGGATGAAAATGCATTGGCGATTAGCCGCGATGCTGCCTATTTGCATTACACCTCAAATGAAACCATTGGTGGTTTAGAGTTTGACTATACGCCAAGAGTGCAGCGTGCAGATGGTGTAGATGTTCCTTTGGTTTGTGATATGTCGTCGAACATCCTGTCCGGCCCTATTGATGTGGTGCAGTTTGGGGTGATTTACGCGGGAGCTCAGAAAAACATTGGCCCGGCTGGCTTAACCCTGGTCGCTATTCGTGATGACTTGCTTGGCAAAGCATCTGGCTCCATTCCGTCGCTGTTTGATTATCAAATGCTTGCGGATGCGGGCTCTATGGTCAACACGCCGCCAACGTTTGCTTGGTACTTGGCAGGCCTCGTCTTCCAGTGGTTAAAAGATGACATCGGTGGTTTAGAGGTGATGGATAGCATTAACCAGCGCAAAGCGCAGAAGCTTTACGCTGCTATTGATGCCAGTGATTTTTATACAAATCCGATTGCCAGCCGCAACCGTTCCCGCATGAATGTTCCGTTTGTGCTCGCCGATAGCAATTTAGACAGTGTATTCCTGCAAGAAGCTGACGAGGCGGGACTTCTTAACCTAAAGGGCCATCGTAGTGTTGGCGGTATGCGTGCGAGTCTATATAACGCGGTGCCTGAAGAGGCCGTTGATGCGCTAATCGCCTTTATGGCGGATTTTGAACAACGAAGAGGCTAACCATCATGTCCGATACGCCGATTAATTTAGACGACTTACGTCAACGTATCGACCAGTTGGATGGCGATATTCTGCGCTTGATTAGTGAGCGCGCCAACTGCGCCCAGCAGGTGGCACACGTTAAGCTTGCTCAAGATAAAGACGCTGTATTTTATCGTCCTGAGCGGGAGGCGCAGGTGCTGCGCCGCATTATGTCGTTGAATCAAGGCCCGCTAGACTCAGAAGAGATGGCAAGGCTGTTTCGCGAGATTATGTCGGCGTGCCTTGCGCTGGAACAGCCTGTCAAAGTTGCTTACTTAGGCCCAGAGGGTACCTTTACTCAGCAGGCGGCGCTTAAGCACTTTGGTGAAAGTGCTGTCAGTATGCCGATGGCAGCGATTGATGAAGTCTTTCGTGAAGTGGAGGCCGGTGCTGTTCATTATGGAGTGGTGCCGGTAGAGAACTCCACCGAAGGGGTCGTCAATCACACGCTCGACACCTTTATGGACTCGTCAATCAAGATTTGCGGTGAAGTAGTACTACGCATTCACCACCACCTGCTGATTAGCGAAACCACGCGTCGGGATAAGGTCTCACGCATCTATTCCCATCCGCAGTCGTTTGGCCAGTGCCGTAAATGGCTGGATGCTCACTATCCCCACGCTGAGCGGGTGCCAGTTTCCTCTAACGCAGAAGCTGCCAAGCTGGTCAAAACAGAGTGGCACAGTGCAGCAATTGCCGGAGATATGGCGGCCAAGCTGTATGGTCTAGAGCGCATTGCCGAAAAAATTGAGGATCGCCCTGATAATTCCACGCGCTTTCTGATTATTGGTAATCAAGATGTGCCGATATCTGGCGAGGATAAAACCTCAATTGTTGTCGCTATGCGAAACCAACCCGGTGCATTGCATGATCTGCTGGAACCGTTCCATCGTCACCGCATTGATTTAACGCGGATCGAAACACGGCCCTCGCGGACTGGTGTTTGGAATTATGTGTTCTTTATCGATTTCAAAGGGCATCGAGATGAGCCGCAGGTAGCAGCAGTGCTCGAAGAAGTCAGGTTACGTGCTTCTGAGCTGCGTGTGCTTGGCTCCTATCCTCTAGGCGTGCTGTGACGGAGTGTGTGGTGCAAGCGTTGGAATCTAGCGCCGGCGTTCGGTCATCTTGCCAAGAGTCACACCTACTAATTGTTGGCCTTGGTTTGATCGGAGGGTCGCTGGCTGCCGCGCTACGGCGCTCCGGTTTCAAAGGGCATATTTCTGCGTGTGACTTCAATGCGTCAGAGATTGCCTTGGGGATTGATTTAGGGGTGATCGATCATGGCAGTTCACAGTTAGCAGAACTGCTTGATGGCGTCTCCATGGTGGTTTTGGCCGTGCCGGTATTGGCCATGGAGAGTGTGATGGCCACCCTGGCGGGTTCGCTTCACCGTGCGTCTGAAAACGTGGTAATTACCGATGTGGGCAGCACGAAAGCGACGATCCGTGACTGTGTTGTGCGTGCCTTCGGCGAGGTGCCCCCTTCGGTAGTGCTAGGTCATCCTATTGCCGGCTCTGAAAAAAGTGGTGTTGCCGCAGCAGACTCGACCCTCTATATCAATCACAAAGTGATACTAACGCCGGAGCCGAATGTCGACGCAGGAGCGCTTGCACGGGTTGAAGCATTATGGCGTGCCACTGGCGCAGACGTACTGCAAATGAGTGTAGAGCGGCACGACCAAGTGTTGGCACGTACCAGTCATTTACCGCATTTACTGGCATTTTCGTTGGTCGATACACTGGCACGTCAAGATGAGCGGTTAGAAATCTTTCGCTATGCAGCCGGTGGGTTTCGTGATTTTACCCGAATCGCGGGCAGCGATCCTGTTATGTGGCGAGATATCTTTATTGCCAACCGAGACGCTGTCTTGTCATCGTTAGATGATTTTGAGGCGGGGCTCGCTCGGTTGCGGAAAGCGGTAGAAAGCGGCGATAGCGATGCGCTTATTGCAACGTTTGATCGTGCCAGTCATGCACGCCATTATTTCGACACGTTATTGAATAAAACCAGCTATCAGGCGGAATATCATATGCAACCACACGGTAAAGTGACTTATCGCGTGCAGCCGGGCGGCCAGGCGCAAGGCCGTCTGCGCGTGCCGGGCGATAAATCAATGTCCCATCGCTCCATTATGCTGGGTGCTCTGGCGGAGGGAGTCACTGAGGTTAAAGGGTTTCTTGAAGGTGAAGACAGTCTTGCGACACTGCAGTCTTTTCGCGAGATGGGGGTTGCCATTGAAGGACCATATCAGGGGCGAGTGACTATTCATGGCGTAGGGATGCATGGCTTGAAAGCTCCGGCAGGCCCCCTGTATGTGGGCAATTCAGGTACTGCCATGCGCCTGTTTGCTGGACTATTGGCAGGTCAAGCGTTTGACAGTGAGCTAACCGGTGACGAATCGCTTACCAAGCGGCCAATGGGGCGTGTTGCTGACCCTCTGCGTTTGATGGGGGCGACTATCGACACCGCTGAAGGCGGGCGTCCGCCACTTAAAATTAAAGGTGGCGCCCCATTGAAGGGCATTTACTACGACATGCCCATGGCCAGTGCGCAGGTGAAATCCTGCTTGCTGCTAGCCGGCATGTACGCTGAAGGCGAGACTCGCGTGCGTGAACCCGCGCCAACTCGTGATCATACAGAGCGTATGCTTAATGGATTTGGCTACCAGGTCTCGCGCGAGGGCGATACTTGTTGGCTTCAAGGGGGCGGTAAGCTGGCGGCAAGCCCAATTGATGTTCCTTCTGATATTTCTTCTGCCACATTCTTCCTCGTCGCTGCAGCTATTACGCCAGGGGCTGACATTACCCTTGAGCACGTAGGTATCAATCCTACGCGTGTTGGTGTGATTAACATCCTCAGCTTGATGGGGGCTGACTTAACGCTTGAAAATCAGCACGAGGTAGGCGGTGAGCCGGTGGCGGATATCCGGATTCGCTATGCGCCTTTAAAAGGGATTGATATCCCGGTTGATCAAGTACCGCTTGCCATTGATGAGTTTCCCGCACTGTTTATCGCCGCCGCTAACGCGCAAGGCAAAACACGTTTGCGTGGTGCTGAAGAGCTGCGGGTCAAGGAGTCTGATCGGATTCAGGCAATGGCCGATGGGCTGGCAATACTAGGCGTTGAACACACAGTTGTTGAAGATGGCATTGATATTGTTGGTAATGCCGACGATTCTGTGGCGAGCTACGGTGGCGGGCGTATAGACAGCTTAGGTGATCACCGTATTGCCATGGCGTTTGCAATCGCCGCTTTGCGTGCAAGCGATGAGATTATTATTGATGACTGCGCAAATGTGGCCACCTCTTTCCCTGATTTTGTGACCTTGGCGCAGCGTATCGGTATGCAGGTGAGTGTGGAGGGAGCTAATGCCGAATAAAGCCCCCGTGCTAACGATTGACGGACCAGGTGGTGCAGGTAAAGGCACCATCAGTGGGTTGGTCGCCGAACGCCTGGGGTGGCACCTATTAGATAGTGGGGCGCTTTATCGGCTTACTGCTCAAGCAGCTTTAAAGCATGACGTAGCGTTGGATGATGAGGCGTCGTTGGCGTTGCTTGCTGAGCAGCTTGATGTCGCTTTCCCGGTACAAGGTGGGCAGTCTCAAACGCTTTTAGAAGGTGAAGACGTTTCTCGAGCGATACGCACAGAGCAGGTTGGTGAGCGTGCATCCCGTGTCGCGGCTCTTCCGCAAGTTCGTGAAGCACTGCTTCAGCGTCAGCGAGATTTTCAACAACCGCCAGGCCTAGTAGCCGACGGTCGTGATATGGGAACTGTCGTCTTTCCTAATGCTCCATTGAAAATTTTTCTAACCGCAAGTGCGCAGGAGCGAGCTAGGCGGAGGCATCTACAGTTGCAGGAAGCAGGGGTGGATGCTAGTCTATCGAGTCTTTTAAAGGAGATTCAGGCACGCGATGCACGCGATACGCAGCGCAGTGTGGCTCCTCTCAAGCCGGCAGATGATGCCATAACGCTTGATACCACATGCCTGAGCATACCGGAAGTGGTTGATCAGTTGACCGAATTACTAGACCAACGTGGCATAGTAAGCGGCAGTTGATTCTCCCTTGCGGCGTTTTTGGAAAGGTGTCACGACGTGGCAGGGCGATAACTCCATATCCGAGAGCCCGGTCAGGTCTAACCAGCGCTAACACCTCCAAAGGCTGAATGACATTAGGCCCGTACTTGCTGGTGGTACGGAGAAGGCATTTATGCCTCAACAACGTTGATCACGTAGGAAAACCATGAGCGAAAGCTTTGCTGAACTGTTTGAACAGTCCCTTAACGACATTAACATGGAGCCAGGCGCAATTGTCGCGGCTCAAGTTGTCGACATTGACGGTGACTGGGTTACCGTTAACGCTGGTCTGAAATCTGAAGGTCAGATCCCTGCGTCACAATTCCGCGATGAGAACGGTGAACTGACCATCGCTATCGGTGACGACGTGCACGTTGCACTTGAAGCTGTAGAAGATGGCTTCGGTGAAACGCGTCTGTCCCGTGAAAAAGCCAAGCGCGCAGAAGCTTGGAAGATTCTGGAAGCAGCCTTCGAGAAAGACGAAGTCGTCAAGGGCGTGATCAACGGTAAAGTCAAAGGCGGCTTCACAGTCGACGTCGACTCTATCCGTGCCTTCTTGCCGGGCTCTCTGGTTGACGTTCGTCCGGTTCGTGACACTGCGCACCTGGAAAACAAAGAGCTAGACTTCAAAGTCATCAAGCTTGACCCGAAGCGTAACAACGTCGTTGTTTCGCGTCGTGCTGTGCTGGAAGCTGAAAACAGTGCTGAGCGTGAAGCGCTGCTGGCAACCCTGCAGGAAGGTCAGCAAATCAAAGGTATCGTTAAAAACCTGACTGATTACGGTGCCTTCGTTGATCTCGGCGGCGTTGATGGTCTGCTGCACATCACTGATATGGCGTGGAAGCGCATTAAGCATCCGTCTGAAATCGTTGCTGTTGGCGACGAAATCAACGTCAAAGTGCTGAAGTTTGACCGTGAGCGTAATCGTGTATCGCTAGGTCTTAAACAGCTGGGTGAAGATCCTTGGGTCAATATCAAAGACCGTTACCCGGAAGGCACCAAAGTACACGCAGTCGTCACTAATCTGACTGACTACGGCTGCTTTGCTGAGCTGGAAGAGGGCGTCGAAGGTCTGGTTCACGTTTCAGAAATGGACTGGACTAACAAGAATATCCATCCGTCTAAAGTTGTCCAAGTGGGCGACGATGTTGACGTTATGGTTCTTGACATCGATGAAGAGCGTCGTCGTATTTCTCTGGGTATCAAGCAGTGTACTGCTAATCCGTGGGAAACGTTCAACGCTGAATACAACAAGGGTGACCGTGTTTCAGGTACCATCAAGTCTATCACTGACTTTGGTATCTTTATCGGCCTTGAAGGCGGCATTGATGGTCTGGTTCACCTGTCTGATATTTCTTGGACAGAAACTGGCGAAGAAGCTGTTCGTAACTTCAAGAAAGGTGACGAAGCTGAAGCCGTCATTCTTTCAATCGATCCTGAGCGTGAGCGTATCTCCTTAGGTATTAAGCAAATGGATTCCGATCCAGTAGCTGAGTATCTGTCGGTTAACGACAAAGGCAGCATCGTTACAGGCCGTATCGTAGAAGTTGATGCCAAAGAAGCACACGTTGAGCTAGCGACGGATGTTATTGCTATCCTCAAGGCGTCTGAAATCAGTGCTGACCGCATTGAAGATGCCCGTAACGTGCTGAATGAAGGCGACAGCATTGAAGCGCGTATCGTAAGCGTTGATCGTAAGAGCCGTCAGATCAGTCTGTCGGTTAAGGCGAAAGAGCAAGATGATACTCGTCAAAATCTGAAGAAACTGCGTGATCAAGAGCCGGAAGTAGGTGGCCCGACCACTATCGGTGATCTGATCAAACAGCAGATGGGCCAAGACTAATTAAGTAGTTGATTGCCTAGAAAAACGCCGCCCTAATGGGCGGCGTTTTTTTATGAATATATACGATGTAGAATAGATCACTAGCCTATGTTTGACTTGAGTATAAATCTAATTTTTATAGTTTCAATTAAGCAATAAAAATCGATTAGTATTTAAGCTAAAATCAACTAAACTATTGTCAGCTAGCGCGTTTAAAGCAATAATGTACGCGCATCCTGAACTCGTACGTACGGAGTTGATCGATTGATTAACTCGCGCTGTTTAAACCTCTGCTAAAGGGAATCCCTATGTCGTTATTAAATGAGTATATTCAAAAGGAACAGCAGCTAAAGCAACTGCAAGAAGACTTACAGCGTTTGGAAGGTGATCAGCGCTTGAAAAGCGAGCTTGAATTTAAAGCTAAGCTTGAAGCGCTAATGAATGAGTTCGGTAAGCGTCCTTCTGATGTTATTGCATTGCTGGATCCTAGCGCGGATCAACGTGGTTCAAAAGGTGCTGCTGCATCCTCCACACGCCGTAAGCGTCGTCTGAAGATTTATAAGAACCCGCATACCGGTGAAGTGATTGAAACCCGAGGCGGCAATCATAAAGGCCTACGCAGCTGGAAAGATGAGCATGGTGATGAAACCGTCGAATCCTGGCTAGAGCGTATGGAAGACTAAGTCTTTTTAAACCGGCATTTCTAACCAGAAGTGCCGGTTTTGGTTTGATGAGAGCGGATATAAAATTATCCCAACCGGCTAGGCAGATAAAGGTATTCGTAGCTCAATATGGTGTGGATGCCATAACACTTGCGGTGCATCACCGCTGATATTTAAACGTTTTTTTTCATCCATTAATGCCACTAGGGTTTCAGACATTATATAAGATAACTGTGAAATGTTATCGAAATATATTTTCGCATAGTAGCGTGAAGGAATGTCTACCCGACGGTAGTTGACAGGCAGTGCTAGGTATTTGGCAGTATTTCTATTCTCTAAATAGAGCCCGATATCAGTTCTCGTGTGGTTTGGAGTAGGTTCTTCTACAGCGGCCGTCACTTTCTCTGTTAAAAGGTCTGGCAACACCATGGTTGGGGTAGATGTTTCTAGTAGGGTTTGTAGGTGCCCTAAATGGTTGGCGTGATACTTTGTGTTGCCTAGCCCATGAATGTGGTCTGGCGCTTGGTATAAGCGCATTAAAACTACATGTGCGGGACGGTTTCTTTCAATGCTGATCGTGAGCTTTTTGTCAGGTCTGTTCAGAAGATACAGACTGCTTACCGCTTGGCGGTATTCGCGGGGTGACATTCGATAGCGGCGTTGGAATGCGCGTGAGAAAGAAGAGTGATTAGTATATCCACAACGAATAGCGATTTGCGCTATATTTTGTGAGGTGAGTGAAAGTAAGACAGCGGCTCGCTCAAGGCGCCTTTTTTCACGGTAAGCACTAGGTGAAATGTTGAAGCAGTGGCGGAACTGTCGGCGTACTTGTGATGCTGAGTATCCTAAGTGGTTAGCAAGGTCTTCGATTCCAAGCGGTTTATCGAGAGTGTCTTGCAGCCAGATCTCAGCTCGCGTCATTGCATTGAACATTATCTGGCCTCCTATGCTTAAGTCGTACAGGTCGCGTTACTCATCTCACCTGTAATGCACCATCCCGGTGCTTGCGTTGCTAGTAATCTAATAGGCGATTAACATTGCTGCTTGCCTACTAGATGAATTTGCCGCTATATGCGCCACCTTAGGTTGCTTAACTGGGCGTTTTTGCTCTGCCAGTAGGAGCATCCTGTTTTATATCGTGAGCAGCTTATTTAATACTAAGCTGTGATGCCTTTATGCTGGCAACAGAGAGCAAAGGCAAGTTTGCTCAGAGGCTTTACGCGTTTGGGCACAGTTTTGCCGGAAAAAGGTCTGTTTCAGCAGACTTGTCATTCATTTCAAGTAAGGTGTAAATGAAACATCGATGAAATATCAAAAAGTTCAAAAACAGCTAGATGAGCGTGAAAAGCTACGTAAGTTTCGTGAGCTGGATGATGCCTTCGCGCAGGCGCTGCGCCAGTTAGAAGACCCTAACAGCGATTTCAATATTCCAACGGGACCGCCAGTACGTTCAATTGCGGCGTTGGAGGCTGACGACCAAGCAGCAGACGAAGCGGCACACTCTCATGAGCAAGAGCGTTTGTTTGAGCAGCGCTTAAAAGTGCTGATTGGCGAATACGATTTGTCGGAGCAAGATGTTAGTGAAGTCGTGCACGCGCTACTGGCGTCTAAGCAGTGGAAGCTTGACGATGTGCCAGCAGCGTGAATAATGCGATTTTATGAGGTTTGGAGGCTCGCTAGCGATACCGATAGATGCGTAAGCTAGGTAAATATACCTCATCTTCTAATTTTTCGTCACTCCGCTTAGCTCTTGTGCGAGCCGTTGGAGGCGTTTCTGCTGGGGCTTTAAGATGCGGTAATCGCCCTTCATTTGCAGGCACAATTAATGGCATTGCAATATTAAGTGCTCGTCGCGTGTGTCCATCCGCAAGCGGTTCGACAAAAAATAGATTTGCTCGCATTAAGGGAGCTTGGGTTTGTACCTGTGCCAATATTTCTCCACTGGGAATGCTGGCGAGCTTGCGTAGCTGTATACGAATATGTGGAGCATCGCTGTCTAGCTGTAATAATTTTTGCTCAGCCTCTTGAACACTAACGCGTTTGATTGAGCGACCGCTGCTGTACCACGCTAGCCTAACTCTGGATACTGGCGCAGGGGCAATGGGGAGCTGCCTCCAGCACTGTTTCAAGTGGAGCCGTGCGAATCCGCTTTTACGAAGTATTTCGTTGATATGCGGGTGACGGTTCGGTAAGCGAGACTTGGCATCGTTCAACGCGTTTGGATGAGACTGCTTAATGCGTGCGAGTAAATCGCTGATATTTACTTTTGCGTGGTTAATTTGATGGCACGCTTCTAATAAGTCATCGTTAGCAGCGATGACCGCAATGTAGTTACGCGTTTCTCGTCCATCCTGTCCCTGCTGGTGCCACATGTCCAGCAGTGCTTCCCGCAGCCAAGTAGAATCATTCGCTTCTGGGTGGAATCGCCAAGTAGGTGGTGGGTTAAATTCGTATAGCGCTGCAGCCCACTCAATGTTGGCTACCAATTGATCAAAGTGAGCATCAAGCTCATGTAGTTGATGATATAAAGGTAGCGTGGCGTCAGTCATATTGGGTGAGCCTTCAAGAAAGAGGTGCGTCTCTATCTGCTTGAGCAAGCAGGGTATCTAAGTCCGCCTCATCCATAGCAGATTCACCTGCAATACGATGCGACTCTTCTGCCCAAGCGCCCAAATCAAGCAGTTGGCAACGTTTACTGCAAAAAGGGCGATAAGTACTTTCTGGCCCCCAAATAACTTTCTTGCCACATTGCGGGCAAGCAACCTCAAGCGGTGAATCATTCGCTGGCGTAGGCATGACAAACTCCTGTTTCAAAAGTGCGTCTCTAGCACGTCGTTAAGTGCACTCGGCGCGATAATAACGATCCAGCTGGATGACCTGGCGCATCATATTCGCATGGTCACCACTGTTATCGATGACATCATTGCCTTTAGCAAGGCGTTCTGCGCGCGGAAGTTGGGCGGCGAGGATAGCACGCACCTGAGATTCACTCACCCCATCGCGGGCAAGCGTACGTGCAAATTGCAGCGATTCGGGTACGTCAATGATTAACGTACGATCAACCAGTTTATCTTGGCCAGACTCAAAAAGCAGAGGAGACACTAATAACACATAAGGCGACTGCGCCTGCAGGCGGTCTAGATGCAAAAGCAGGCGCTCGCGTATTCTGGGATGAGTGACAGACTCTAACCACTGCCGTTGCGCAGGATCTTCAAAAATGATGCTACGCAGTGCTGACCTATTCAGTGTCCCGTCGAGGTTCAATACGTCGCTGCCAAAGTGTTCGGTAATAGCGGCTAGCGCGGGTTCGCCAACGGCAACGACTTCTCTCGCGACATCATCGGCATCTATCCAGCCAATCCCCAGTTCTTCAAATGCACGGGCAACGGTAGACTTTCCCGAGCCTATACCGCCTGTTAGTCCAATGATCATGCATGCTCCCCAAAAAATTGAATCAAAACCGACGTTAGGCTTAATACAGCAACGACGTATAGAGCGCCATTAACTCGTTGCCTACCAGTATGCAAATCCAGCCCGCCAGCGCAAGAAAGGGACCGAAGGGGAGAGGTTGGCCGCGCAGTTGAGGAAATAGAGCTTGAGCGGCTAATCCTATGGCTGCGCCAATTCCCGCAGATAAAATAAGCAGCAACGGTAACATGCTCCAACCTACCCAAGCGCCAAGGGCAGCGAGTAATTTGAAATCACCGAACCCCATGCCTTCTTTACCTGTTATGAGCTTAAAAGCCCAGTAGAAAGCCCATAGCACAAGATAGCCCGCCATTGCGCCGATGACAGCGCCAGAAAGCAGCTGTGGCTGAAAGAGTAATTGGTAAACTAAGCCAGCCCATAATAGCGGAAGGGTTAACATATCAGGGAGTAAATAGGTACGAAAGTCGATTACTGCCAAGGCCAGTAGCGTGACACAAGCGCCATAGATAAACATTGCGTTTAGCGTTGGGCCATGCAAGGCCACAACGACTACTGCAAGTAGTCCGCCCATCAGCTCAACGAAGGGGTACTGTACACTGATGGAGGTTTGGCAATGGGCGCATTTTCCCCTTCTTTTTAGCCAGCCTATTAAAGGTAGGTTATCGTGCCAGGCAATGGGTTGTTCGCAGCGTGGACACATTGACCTTGGCGTAGCAAGGTTAAAGCGGGGGGATGTTTCTTCGACCAGCTCAAGAGAGACGCGTGCTTCATTACGCCAACGGCGCATTAGCATAACGGGTAAACGAGTGATGACAACGTTAAGAAAACTGCCAAAGCAGAGGCCGATTAGTAAAGCAAAAAAGAGGTAACAGTTTGACGGTAAACCCATGGTATTCCAATTGTTGGGGAAGTGCTTGTTGGGGACGTGCGTATGAGCGGTTTATTTATAGTGCGGTGCCAATTTCAAAAATAGGTAAATACATGGAGACAACAACGCCGCCCACTAGCGCGCCAAGAACAACGATAATAATCGGTTCCATTAACGAGGTCAGGGCATCTACTTTATTATTTACTTCTTCTTCGTAGTAATCGGCGACTCGGTTAAGCATAGCATCCAGCGAGCCAGCTTCCTCACCAATACTCACCATTTGAACTGCCAGTGCTGGAAAACGGTTGGTCATACGCATGGCGAAATGCAGCTGTTGTCCAGTGGTCACATCTTGGCGTACGTCATGAATCGCTTTTATATATACTCGATTATCTGCTGCACCTGCGGCAGTTTCGAGTCCTTCAATGAGTGGCACCCCAGACGTAAAGGTAGTCGCTAAAGTGCGTGTAAATCGTGAGACAGCCGATTTGTGTAAAATATCGCCAATGAGGGGGAGGCGAAGCATCAGGCGGTCTAGCCGATAAGCGATGCGTGGTGAGCGCCGCACTGCCGTTTTCAGCAGCACGACACTGACGGCTAGGGAACAAGTTGCTTGTAACCAGTACTTTTGGGCCATGTTCGATAGGTTAACTGTGAATTGAGTGAGTGCTGGTAGTTCTGCACCAAAACCCTGAAACATATTCTCAAATTCGGGCACGACTTTGATGAGTAGCAGCATGGTCACGGCAACACCGATGATCATCACCGCAGTGGGGTACCACAGGGCTTTTTTGACACGACTTTTGAGTGATTCGACTTTCTCTTTATAACTGGCTATCCGTTCCAGCATTTGGTCAAGCGCACCAGCCTGCTCTCCAGCGTCTACCAGGCTAACAAACAGGCGGTCAAACTGTTTGGGATGTTTGGCCATGGCGCTGGAAAGGCTATCGCCCGAAGAGACGTCTTCCATGATGTGCTGGGTTAGAGCCACCATCGCGGGTTTTTTTAGGCTTTCCGAAACGGCTTGTAACGCCTGAAGAATAGGGATGCCTGCTCGCACCATAGTGGCCATTTGCCGTGCAAAAATCATGATATCGACGTTGGTTACCTTGCTGCGCCCACCAAAGCTGCTACGTTTCTGGACTTTTGTCGCGACAATACGCTGCTTAGCCAGTTGCTCAATGATTTCGGGTTTGGTGCGGCCAATCAGCTCGCCGCGCATGGCTCGGTCTTGTGGCCCTTTACCCTCCCACCTCCAGCGGTGCAGCGGCGTTGGCTTTTTGCGGAGGGCTTTAGCGTTGGCCATGGCGCGTTACTCCTTACTGATGCGGTTAACTTCTGCCAAGCTAGTGCTGCCATCCAGCACACGACTTAAGCAGCGTTGATAAAGGCTAGGGTAACCTTCGCGGCGTGCTTGCTGATCGATATTCAGCGCGTCAACATCACGCATAATCAACTGGCGCATGGCATCAGTAACAGGCACCACTTCATAGATACCAATACGACCTTTATAGCCCTGGGTGCAGTGTTTACAGCCGACGGCTGAATAAATCGTGCCGTTGCGAATGTCCTGCTGGCTAAAGCCAGCCTGACGCAGTGCTTCGTCAGGAATCTGTGCGGGGGTTTTGCATAGGCTGCATAGCTTGCGTGCCAAGCGTTGGGCAATGATCAAGCTAACCGAGCTGGCGATGTTATAGGAAGCGATGCCCATATTTGCTAAGCGGGTTAGTGTTTCAGCGGCGGAGTTTGTGTGTACGGTAGATAGCACTAAGTGTCCCGTTTGGGCTGCTTTCACGGCAATTTCGGCGGTTTCCAAGTCACGAATTTCGCCCACCATGACGACATCGGGATCTTGGCGTAAAAAGGCACGTAGAGCACTAGCGAAGTTCAGACCTATTTTAGGAAGAACGTTGACCTGATTGACCCCCGACACTTTAATTTCTACTGGGTCTTCGGCGGTGCAAATATTACGCTCAATTTGGTTAAGAATGTTGATGCCTGTATAAAGCGTCACTGTTTTACCGCTTCCCGTAGGCCCGGTAACCAGAATCATTCCTTGAGGCTTCTTAAGCGCGTGTTCATAAACGGCCTGTTGTTCAGAGCTAAAGCCTAGTTGTTCGATAGAGAGTTGAGCAGTGGCAGGATCTAGCAAGCGCAGCACTATTTTTTCACCAAACACAGTGGGCAGTGAGTTCACTCGAAAATCAATTGAGTGAGTGCGTGAAAGCTGCAGCTTGATTGCCCCATCCTGGGGTAGGCGCCGCTCAGAGATGTCCAGCCGAGACATGATTTTTACCCGAGCCGCAATGCGGTGCCGAAGCGCAAAAGGTGGGCGGGCAATTTCAAACAGCATGCCATCAATACGAAAGCGCACCCGGTACAGGGTTTCATAAGGCTCAAAGTGAATATCGGAAGCGCCGCGGTTGATAGCATCTAAGAGTATTTTATTGACGAATTTGACGACGGGGGCATCTTCACTCTCTTTTGTTGCCTTGTCTAAGGTTGCCTCATCTTCGTCCTGCTGAACAATATTCAACGCGCTGATCGCATCATCTACGTTGTCCAATTCATCTAGCATGCTGCGCTCATTTTGCGCTAGATACTGCGTTAGAGTGCTTTTAAGTTGATCAACGGGAGCCAGTACTCCATCGATACTTAGCCCGGTAGCGAATTGCAGCTCATCTAGCTGGGTTAGCGTTGCGGGGTAGGGTACAGCTACCGTCAGTCGATGCCCATGGCGTGCCAGGGGAAGGACCTCTAGACGCTCTAATAAGTTAACGGGATAGTCGTTGGCGGGTGGCAGCGCATTTATACGAATGACATCTAGCTCAACGACCGGCAAGCCAAACTCCCAGGCAGCGGCCTGCGCTGCTGCGCCTGATTCTACTAGCCCGCTATCAACCAGGTGCTGTAACAACGACACATCAAGCTCTGTTGCTGTGTTTTCCGCGACAGTCGCCTGAGCATCGGTCAGCTCGCCGTTTTCAACCAGCCGTTTAGCGATACCGTGCGGACCGCTATGCATGGCTATCTGGCTCAGCGTTGGCATGGGGGATAAATTGTTTATGGCTAAGATCAATCATATTTATTTTTGCTTTTTTATGTTGACTATTAATTATTATTAATGGTCAACGGAAATGTAACGATGTGATTGCTATTGTTAGTTCAATATAGCATCGAGAAGCTGTTGGTATTGTTAAACATTGTGGCATGGGTTTGTTTAATGCACTTATCGCATTCATATTGTTGAAGGGGAAGTTTAATCGAACAAAGGAGAAGTGTTATGAAAAAAAGATTTTTTAAAATAACTATAATTCACAAGCAAAGTGGTTTTACTCTCATTGAACTGATGGTAGTCATCGCGATTATCGGCATCCTGGCGGCTATTGGTGTACCCAAGTATGGTAGCTACTTGGACCGCTCCGAGGCTTCAGCATGTGTTGGAGAACTCAACTCATATCGAACACTTTCAATCGCGGAAGCGTCTCTCGGAGAGGGCGCGCCTGAATTCAGCTTTCAGTCATGTGCTGAAAATACGGATGTTGACGAGCTGTTTAATGTGTTTGCCGGCGCTGCAGATAACCAACTATCAGAAGCTATTGAAGTTTTAACTCAGGATCGTCAGGAAACTGTGTATGTGTCTGAAGGCGGGATAATTTCTCTGAATAATGAGTAATAGTGTGCATTACGTTAAAATCTAACCATTAGCTTTGGTCGTTGTGCCAGCTAATGGTTTTTTGTATCTGCAGGTTTTTTGACCGTGTTTTAATATTGCTCAATCTTCACACTGCCTGCGCATTTGCTCTTTATACTTAATGCTCCTGGTCACAAGGAGCCGATAATGAAATCAATTCCTATTAGCGCTTGCCTGTTAGTTTGCACCTTGCTTTGGCAAGTAGCGGCAGTCGCGCAGCCAGCACACGCACCTGCCCATGGTGTTAGAGACCACAGTCCTCACTTCGAGCGTCAGCGTGGCGGCCAGGATATAGGCCGACATGAGCGTCGCCATCGCGATGAACGCGTTGTAGACCTTCCTCGTATTAACGAAGTTGAATTGCTGCGTCTCTTGCGGCAATACGATGTGCCACGCGCTCAGCCATTGCCGCCGGGTATTCAGCGCAACTTAGAACGCGGTAAACCACTGCCTCCTGGAATTGCAAAACGCTTCGATGGTCCGTTGGCATCTCAGCTTCCCCATTACCCCGGCTACGAATGGGAGCGTGTAGGGGCCGATGTCGTGTTAATTGAGGCGGCGACCCGTATCGTTGTCGATGTGCTGGTTGATGCGTTGCGTTAATGTTTTGCATGACGTCATGGTAATACCATGTGCCACCGCTTAAGCTGAGCTGACGTTTGGGTAACGTGAAACCACAAGTAAGGAACGTTAATGGCGGTCTACACTTTAGAAGAGCGGCTGGCGCTGGCGGTATGTATTGCCGAGGAAGCGGGGCAGATGATTCTCCGCGCCCGTGAACAACAAGACTTTAAACAACATTTAAAAGCTGGCATTGAGCTAGTTACTGATGTTGATGTGGCAGTTGATTCGCTGATTAGCCAGCGCTTAGAGGAGCATTTTCCTGGTGAAGCAAGGCTAAGTGAAGAGTTGAGCCCTGAGCGGGCGCTGCATGCCCCCGCTGAGCAGCTGTGGGTGGTAGATCCTATCGATGGAACCATCAATTTTGCCCAAGGCCTGCGCCATGTGGCGGTGTCGATTGGTTGGATAGAGAGTGGCATCGGTAAAGTGGGCGTTGTTCATGCGCCTTTCTTGGGTGACACCTTCAGTGCTGCTCAAGGGTTGGGTGCATACTGCAATCAGCAATCAATTAAGCCTAGCGAAGCTGATACGCTTGAAAGTACCCTGGTAGCTACCGGTTTTCCCTACGATAAGCAGGCTCGTAAACAGCTTCTACCACGTTTGGAAGCCGTGTTGGTGAACTGTCAGGATGTTCGCCGCAATGGCGCTGCTGCAATTGATCTCTGCGATGTCGCCTGTGGCCGCTTAGACGCGTATTACGAAAGCGTTTCACCATGGGACTTTGTTGCGGGTTGGGTTATTGCGCGTGAAGCAGGCGCGAAGGTGGGCCACTTAACGGAGGTGCCCGACGGCGTGCCAGCTGACCTTTACCCAGAGCAACTACTCGTCACAACGCCCAAGGTATACGATGCCATGGCATCGCTACTTAAGGGTATCGATTAGCTGCTAGCGGCAAGCAATTGAAAAGAAAGCGCAAAAAGAGCTTTTCATTTGGTTAAGAAAGCGATAGTATACGCACCGTCTTGAGGCAAACGATGTTGGTTAACGATTGCTGCTAATCAAGGCATCGGAGTGTGGCGCAGCTTGGTAGCGCGTTGCAATGGGGTTGCAAAGGTCGCAGGTTCGAATCCTGTCACTCCGACCAAACAGATAAAACGGTCACCTAGCTACTACAGCGGTGGCCGTTTTTTAGTTTTTAAGCTTAATTCTGGATTAGCAATCATTAGCATAAGTTGTGAAGCCTTCTGATCCCACGATGCTTAGCTAACTAAGCACGCCAGTTCTGCTAGGTTTAGCCTGCTAATAGACTCTGCGCGAGAGAGCCTGTCGCAAAAGCAAGTCCTGCCGCGGCGGTACCCATGGAAAGGGTGCGTATGCCTGAGCGCCAGGCCGGTAGGCCGTAGACGGCGCTCTTAAGCATGCCAATAGCAAGGAATATGCCGCAAGCCAGCCCTAGACTGGCTAGAAACTGTGTCGTGATAGTGATGCTAGGTATTGTATACGGAAGTAACGGTAGAGCACCCACGAGCAAAAAAGCACTAAAGGTAACTAACGCTGCCCGCAGAGGGTTAAGGCCAGCAGATGAAAGCCCATGCTCTTCTTGTAACATGGTAGCCACCCATCTATCTGGTTCACGGCATATCGTTTCTACTACTTGTTCAAGTAGTTCTCCTTCAAAACCTTTGGCGTGGAAAAGTTGACGAATCTCTTCGCGTTCGCCCTCAGGCACTAGGTCGATATGTTGTCGTTCGATACGCTCAGTGCTGGCGATTTGAGCTAGCTGGGCCTGACCGGCTTCGTAATTGCTTACTGCCATACTGAAACCGTCAGCGATTAAGTTGGCGAAACCTAATACAAGCGCCACCTGTGGTGAAAAGCCTGCGCCAAATGCCCCTGATACGACCGCAAAAGTCGTCACGCAGCCATCGATAGCGCCGAGCACAGCATCGGGTAGCGTTGATGCTTTTACTGGAGCTGCCAGCCGCTTATGCACTGCATCCGGGTGATGATCATTGAGAAGGCTTTCACGGTTTGGGGTTGGCATATAGAGGCCTCATACTTCTCCAGGCTAAAAGCAGCATCGAATAATTGCTCTCCGCCTTCAAGTTAGCTTAGCCATGACTCAGAGCTCACTCCATATCTGCTCACGTAAGTCTTCGCTGAGTTCTGATACCTTGCGTATGCGGTTAAACGTTGCTTCTGCCATCTCTTCTGCAGTGTTGTGGTAGCAAACTGCCATTGACGAGAGGGTTTGAGGCCCTTCAAAACCGAGCATGCAGTAGGTTAGCTTGCTGTAGATCGGAGCCACCGATGAGATGAAATCCAGTTCATGGCGAAGCGCTTGATTTGCTGCTTCGAGCCAGATCCGTTGTAGCTTGGTGGCAGAATGTGTGGTTTCCACCCAAGGCTGATACCAGAACACCAGCATTAGTTCGTCGCTGGCAGGCTTTGCTGTCAGGCTGGGAAACAGTATCGTTGTCATTGTGTTGGTTCCTCTTAGACAGATATAAATAGTATAGCCACCCTTAATAGATTGACTGTAATTAATCACTGTTTATTTGATAAGGGTCATGTTTTATGGTCATGATGGTTTTTGTTTTTTTTTGTAATTTTTAAAGTATGACAAGCATATTTGAATAGTGTGATATTAATATTATATTTTTCATTTGTAGTAAAAATATATTATAAAAACAAAGGCTTGTGCTTATGACAGCCGGCAGCTATAGCTATGTGACGTATTCCTGGTGATGTTTTATCGGTGCACTTAGTCTTTATTGTGAGACTTTTTTTGCGTTGCATCATTTCCTTGTTAGTTTATAAGCACTATCGGTGTTGCGGTGCAGCAAGTTGCGGTAAGCTGACCGTATAGTTAACAAGGGAGCTTATGGATGAAAAACCCTCAAACACCAACGAATTCTTCTCAAGAGTGGCATGGTGCCTCGGTAGACCAAGCGCTTACGCGGCTGGCCACTACTGCCGATGGCCTATCCACCGTTGAGGCTCAAGCGCGCTTAGAGCGCTACGGGCCGAATCGTCTTCAGCAAACTCAAGAGCGGCCTTGGTATCGGCGTTTATTGGATCAGCTCAATAATATTTTAATTCTTATACTGCTGTTTGCTGCTGTTGCCAGCTTCCTACTTGGGCATAACATCGATGCGGCGGCCATTGTGGGAGTGGTGGTCGTGATTGCGCTGATTGGTTTTATCCAGGAAGGAAAAGCAGAGCAGGCGCTTGATAGCATCCGCAACATGCTCTCTCCTCAGGCAAATGTTCTACGTGACGGGAAGCGCACTACTATTCCTGCCGACGAATTAGTGCCTGGGGACATTGTGCTAGTGGAGAGTGGAGACCGAATACCTGCGGACGTGCGGCTTATTGAGGCGCGGCGTTTTCGTACCGACGAGGCGGCTTTAACTGGGGAATCTGTTCCTGTGGAGAAGCAGGCACACCCAGTGAGCGCAGATGTGGAGTTGGCGGAGCGAAGCAGTATGGCGTTTGCGGGCACGATTGTGGTGCAAGGCAATGCCCGTGGTTTGGTCGTTGAGACGGGGCGCTATACTGAAATAGGCAAAATTTCTGAGCTTCTGCGCCGTGTGGAAAAAATTAAAACGCCGCTGCTTCAGCAGCTTGATCGCGCAGGCAGGGTGCTGGCAGTTTTTATCTTGGGTGCAGCGGCTATTACCGCGTTGTTAGGCATGTTCCTTCATGGCCAGCCCGCTGCGGATATGTTTATGGCTGCTGTTGGTCTCGCGGTAGCCGCGATTCCTGAAGGTCTGCCCGCTATTGTCACCATTGGGCTTGCGCTTGGCGTGCAAAGCATGGCGAAGCGCAATGCTATTATTCGCCGGCTTCCCGCAGTTGAAACGTTGGGCTCCATCTCAACTATTTTTTCGGATAAAACGGGCACATTGACGCGCAATGAAATGACCGCGCAAGCGGTATGGCTGGGTGACGAGCAGTTTCTTATCGAAGGTATTGGTTTCTCGCCTAAGGGGGATTTTTATCGACTGTGTGCCAGCGGTGAACAAGAAACTGAATGTGTTGATATGGGCAGTACCCAACCGTTAAGCGACTTTTTATGTGCTGGCGTACTGTGTAATGACACTGAGCTGCAACAGCAGGCAGGGCAGTATCAGATTTACGGCGACCCGACAGAGGGCGCGTTAGTGGTTGCTGGCGAAAAAGCAGGTATCAAAACCTCAGAGGTGCGCCAGCAGTTTCCGCGGGTAGATGCGATTCCTTTCGAGTCAGACTATAAGTACATGGCCACTTTGCATGCACAAGCCGATGGCCAGCGTATCATCGTAAAGGGAGCGCCTGATCGTTTGATAGAAATGTGCGATAGCGTTGCTACTACAAAAGGCACCGCCGCTATTGATCGTAAGGAGTGGGAAAACCGCATTCACGAACTTTCCTCACGAGGTTTACGCGTTCTGGCCATCGCCGATAAATCCGCCGCTACGATTGATGAGCTTGACCATCACCATATTGAAGGTGGCTTGCGCTTATTGGGAATTATTGGCTTGCTGGATCCTCCTCGAGAGGAGGCAATCGAGGCGGTTAAGCGTTGCCAACAAGCGGGTATTCGCCCCGTTATGATTACCGGTGATCATGCTTCGACAGCGCTGGCTATTGCTAAACAACTGGGTTTTGCGCAAACCCAGAAAGCGCTTACCGGGCGAGAAATTGAAGCGATGTCCGACCAAGCATTAGAGAGTATCATTCTAGAGATCGATGTCTTTGCTCGGGCATCCCCAGAGCATAAGCTGCGTTTAGTAAAGGCGATGCAGGCACGGGGCGGAGTTTGCTCCATGACTGGGGATGGCGTTAATGATGGGCCAGCCTTAAAGCGTGCTGATGTCGGCGTTGCTATGGGCATACAGGGGACTGAGGCGGCGAAAGATGCCTCTGAAGTGGTGTTGGCAGACGATAACTTTGCCACCATTGTCAGTGCAATTGAAGAAGGTCGCAAAGTTTACGATAACATTCGTAAAACGATCACTTTTATTCTGCCTACCAACGTTGCTCAGGGCTTGGCGATTATGCTTGCTGTGTTATCAGGCTCGGTACTACCGGTAACACCGTTGCAGGCATTATGGGTAAATATGGTGGTTGCGATTACGCTAGGCTTGGCATTAGCGTTTGAGAGTGGGGAGAAAGACTTAATGACGCGTCAGCCAAGAGATCCTAAAGCACCGATGCTGGATCTGTTTTTATTATGGCGAGTGGTTTTTGTGTCTGTGCTGTTGCTTGTTGGCGTCTTCGGCATGTTCTCTTGGATACTTAACCAGGGGGGCAGCGAAGCGTTAGCGCGGGCAGGGGCGGTCAATATGCTAGTTACTGGCAGTGCCGCTTATTTGATTAACAGTCGTTTTTTAATTAATAGTACCTTGTCGTTTGCTGGCATTTTTGGCAGTCGCCCGGTATGGGTCGCTATTGTGATGGTGATGCTGCTGCAAATGGCGTTTACCTATCTACCCTTTATGCAGCTTATCTTTGATAGCGAAGGGTTAAATATGGCGCATTGGCTAGCTATTGTTGTCAGCAGTGGAATGATATATGTGTTAATTGAAGCTGAGAAGGCAGGTTGGCGAATGCTCGATGGCAAATAGACATAGACATAGGCTGAGGATGGGCTAATTGTCATTCTGTTTAAAGCCGAAAGCGCCACTAGTGGGTAAAACCCCGGGTGGCGCTCATCATGCTCAGGTTAGCATAGGCAATCTATCTAGCCTTGTGAGCGGTGATCCGCAAGGGCGGCTGCAACGGCTTCTTCCCATTGGCCGGCGGTAATTTCCCAGTGCGCCATTTCATCCAGATCCGGCGCGCCTTCTGAGGCTGCATTGAGTTCTTCAGGGGAGTAGCGTTCAAAGCAGTGCTTGGCGAATGCTTTGGTTTTTCCATCCCGAAGCTGATCAATCATTTCCATGCTATTTATCCTTTCCTTGGTGGTGGTTCCTACCTTGCCATTAGTGGTTTTAGGCAAGGCGTTATGACTGCGTCATTAGTGTAGCGGTTTGGCCCCCTTTCTGCCCAGTATGCCGCTCGCTAGGGGTTAAAGTGCAGCATCCACAATAATTTTCACTGCAATGCCTGCCAGCAACAGCATGATGAGATTATCAAACCAACGGTGCGGTAAGCGTTTACCGAGCTGTGCGCCAATGGGCATGGCGGCGAGAATGACGAATAGCGCTATAAAGCTGTAAAGCGTGCGTTCCCGTGTGAGTATTTCCGCACTCAGCAGCGCCGGTATTTGCACGCAAGTGATAGCAACAAAAAACACCGAGATAGAGCCGATGAATACGCGGCGCTCCAATTGCATGGCGTTTAAAAATGTCACAGAGGCGGGGGCAGACATACCTGCAGCACCCTGAAGAACGCCAGCCAATAAGCCGACAGGCAGTACGATGCGGTTAGCAATAGCGAAGGGAAGAGCGAGCGTTCGCCTAGCTATTTTGATCACTAAATAGAGCACGATCGATGCCGCCACCCCGAGCGATAAAAGCGTGGGGGATAGCACAACTAGTCCCCATGTGCCCAGCACAATGCCTAATCCACCTGATAGTGAGAAGGCGGCGAGAAATCGCAGCGGTAACAAATGGTGGCGATATTGCCATACTTGTAACATGTTACTGAACAAGTTGGGGGCAATTAACACGGCAATCGCCAGCTTCACGTCGTAAAGCATGGTGAGTACAGGGACTACAATGACCGGCACACCAGAACCGATAGCACCTTTGATGATGCCTGCTGCGATCAGCGTTAAAAGAGCAATAATCACGGTGAGTTTCCTGGGGGATCAGGCGCAGCGCGGTTGGGCTGCGCCTGATGAAATCGATATTCGCTAAATTAGTTACTTTAGAACATAGCAGGGTGTATATGCTTGTCCATCAAGTTTCATGCGTCCTTGGGCGACAAATGAGGTTAATAGCTCGTCTAAGCGCTGCATGAGTTCTGGTTCCGCGGTTAACTCAAAAGGTCCATGGGCTTCAATTGCTCGAATCCCTGGTTCTTTAACGTTACCCGCCACAATGCCCGAAAAAGCACGCCGTAAGTTGGCCGCTAGTTCATGGGTAGGCTGCTGACGATGAAGCGCTAGACCACGCATAGCTTCATGGGTGGGTTCGAAGGGGGCCTGAAAGTCGCGGGCAATGGTAAGGCGCCAGTTGTAGTAAAAAGCATCCTGATGCTTACGGCGGAAGTCGGCAATCGCGTCAATCTCTTCACGCATTTTACGTGCGACGGCCACAGGGTTGCCGGTAATAATCGTGTAGTAGCGGCGGATATCCTCGCCCAGCGTATAGACTAAAAATTCATCGATTTTCTGAAAGTACTCAGCGGAATCGGCAGGGCCGGTAAACACGAGCGGGTAAGGAATATCGTGATTGCTTGGATGAAGCAGAATTCCCAGCAGGTAAAGAATTTCTTCTGCAGTACCTACGCCTCCGGGAAAAACAATAATACCGTGCCCTAAGCGCACGAATGCTTCGAGCCGTTTCTCGATGTCTGGCATGACAACCAGCTCGTTAACGATAGGGTTGGGCGCTTCGGCTGCAATAATGCCTGGTTCAGAAATGCCCAAATAGCGGCCATCTTTACGACGCTGTTTTGCATGGGCAACGTTAGCGCCTTTCATGGGGCCTTTCATGGCGCCAGGGCCGCAGCCGGTACAGATGTCTAAATCACGCAAGCCAAGGTGATAACCAACGTCCTTGGTATATTCATACTCTTCTCTGGAAATCGAGTGGCCACCCCAGCACACCACCAAACTTGGATCGCGTCCGGGCTTTAGCGTGCCCGCCTTGCGCAGGATATGAAACACGGCGTTAGTTGTGCCTTCGCCCGTGGTTAAGTCAAACCGCTTGTGGTGTTGGATCTCGTTGTAAACATAAACTATGTCGCGAAGAATTGATGATAAGTGTTCACGTATACCACGAATCATTCGTCCGTCGACAAAGGCTTCGGCGGGCGCATTGGTTAGCTTAAGACGTATGCCTCGGTCTTGCTGTAAAACTTCAATATCAAAGTCTTTGTAGGCTTCCATAATGGCCAAACTATCATCCGTTGGGCTGCCGCAGTTAAGCACCGCAAGTGCACAGCGGCGTAGCAGATCATGCAAGCCACTTTTAGAGGTGCTTTTTAAGCGGTTAACCTCATGCTGGGAAAGCACTTCGAGGCTGCCTTCCGGGGAAATAATGCTGGAAATGGTGGCACGCGGCACTGGAGGTTGCGTCATTAGTCTGGCTGTCCCTAATCATATTGTTAACGAAACCACATACTATCATGGCCTTTACTAACTGAATTAAAACAATAAGGGTAGTGTGCTCCTTAGCGTCCGTTAAACGGCGGATTGTGCTACCCTGTGCTTTCGTTGAGAGCACACGGTGGCTAGTCAAGATGGCGCTTTATTATGTTTAATGCCCAGTATTTTCGGACGTTTATAACGTTAGTGGAAACAGGGAGTTTCACACGAACTGCGCGCCGTCTGGAGATGACGCAGCCTGGCGTCAGCCAGCATATCCGCAAGTTAGAAAGCTATTTGGATAAACCGCTGATAGAGAGAAAGGGCAGAAGTTTTACGCTAACGGAGTCTGGACGAAGGGCTTATGATTATGCGCTGAAGCTATTTGCCGAGCATGAGCAGTTTCGCCATGGTTTAGATGACGACTCACTGGATAGCGGCGAATGCCGGATTGCTTCTCCTGGCAGTGTTGGGTTGATGTTTTACCCTTTTATTCTTGGCCAGCAGCAGATGCACCCTAACTTAACGGTCAACTACAGTTTTGCTTTTAATCACGAAATCGTTAATGACCTGCTTGAAGGCCGCTACGATATTGGCATCGTAACTGAGCAGGTCAACCATACCGAACTGACCTGCACGGTATGGCACAAAGAGCCATTATGCTTAGTCGTACCTGCTGATTTCGCTGGTAGCACGCTTTCCGACCTGATGGGCATAGGCTTTCTTAATTATTACGACGGTATTAATCACGCCAATGCACTGCTGCGCGCTAATTATCCAGACGAATTTCGTTCAATGACGCATTTTCGGCATCAGGGATTTACTAACGAAGTGAGCATGGTGCTGGATGCAGTCGCTCGAGGGTTGGGATTTACCGTGGTGTCACGTTTGGTGTTAGAGACCTCTCCTTGGCAGCGCCAAGTAAAAGCCTTGGCGCTGCCTCAAGGGATTAATGAAGTGCTCTATCTGCTGCGTCGGCGCGATTCAGTCTTGCCGAAACGTTATGAAAAGCTGCTGGAGGGCTTTCATCACCAACGCCTGCAAGAAAAAACGCCCCTGGTGCCCGAATAACGGGCGCCAAGGGCGTTTAAGTGTGTTGGCTTAAGAGCGTATGCGGTGAGTATTAACGGCGATATTCGTCAATGCTAGGGCAAGTACAGATAAGTTGCCGATCGCCGAATACGTTATCAACGCGGTTAACCGCAGGCCAGTATTTTGACGCAGCAACCGCCTCTGTTGGGAAAGCGCCTAGCTTACGGTCATAAGGGCGCTGCCACTCGCTATCCATCAAATCTGCTTGGGTATGAGGGGCATTCACCAGCGGGTTATTATCCAGCGGCCATTCGCCCTTTTCGACACGCGCAATCTCTTCTCGAATCGCGATCATGGCATCACAGAAGCGATCAATTTCATAGAGTGACTCAGACTCAGTGGGCTCGATCATCAGTGTGCCTGGCACAGGGAATGACATGGTCGGCGCATGGAAGCCGTAGTCCATCAGCCGCTTGGCAATATCTTCTTCACTGATACCGGAAGCACTCTTAAGCGGGCGAATATCGATGATGCACTCGTGGGCGACATTGCCGTTCTGGCCACGGTAGAGAATCGGATAAGCACTCTCTAATCGCTTGGCAATATAATTGGCATTAAGAATAGCCAGCTCAGTGGCTTCACGAAGCCCACGTGCGCCCATCATCTTAATGTATGCCCAAGAGATCGGCAGAATTGACGCGCTGCCAAATGCTGCAGCGGAAACCGCACTATTTTCTGGATTAACACCATTAATAGGCGTAACCACGTGATTGGAAACGAAGGGGGCAAGGTGAGCTTTGACACCGATAGGGCCCATGCCCGGACCACCGCCACCGTGGGGTATGCAAAATGTTTTGTGCAGATTAAGGTGTGAGACATCACCACCGAAGTCACCAGGCCGCGTCAACCCTACCTGAGCGTTCATATTGGCACCATCCACATACACCTGGCCGCCATGCTGATGTACTACCTCGCAAACCTGGCGAACATGGGACTCAAATACACCGTGAGTGGAGGGATACGTGATCATTACGGCAGATAGCCGATCACTGTGCTGCTCGGCTTTACGCGTTAGGTCATCCAGGTCAATATTGCCATTGGCGTCACACTCAACCACGACAACGTCCATGCTAAGCATGGCGGCCGACGCTGGGTTGGTGCCGTGGGCAGAGCTGGGGATTAAGCACACATTACGATGAGCTTCTCCTTGTGCTGCCTGATAGCGACGAATGGCCAGCAGACCTGCATATTCACCCTGGGCACCCGAGTTGGGTTGCATAGAGATATGGTCATACCCCGTCACTTCCACTAAGAAGGCGGCTAGCTCATCAATCATTTGATGATAGCCGGCCACTTGATCGCGAGGGGCGAACGGATGGAGGTGCGCAAACGCAGGCCAGGAGATCGGAATCATTTCACTGGTAGCGTTTAGCTTCATCGTGCACGAACCCAGCGGGATCATAGCGTGAGCTAAGGAAAGGTCTTTATTTTCGAGACGTTTCAAATAACGCAGCATCTCGGTTTCACTGCGATAACGGGTAAACGTAGGATGTTCCAAAAAGCTGCTTTCACGCCGATACAGCGCAGGAATGCCGCTGAGCTCGTCATTAATGACCTGTCCATCAAGCGCTGCGACGGACAAGCCGTGCTCATCGCCTAACAGCACATCAAACAGCGTCGCGACGTCGTGAGCCGTTGTCGTTTCATCCAGGCTAATGCCCACATCGCCATTGGCGAAGTAATGAAGGTTGATATCATGCGTCATGGCGCGGCCATGAATTTTACCCGCATCTACCTGGGTCAGACGGAGCGTATCAAACCAGCTGTCGTTTGCTAACGTGACCCCACCTTGCTTAAGGCCTTCCGCTAGCAAGGTAGTGAGGCGATGTACGCGGCCTGCAATTTTGCGAAGACCTTCTGCACCATGGTAGGTGGCGTAGAAGCCAGCAATATTCGCCAGTAGTGCCTGGGCAGTACAAATATTCGAGGTCGCTTTCTCGCGGCGGATATGCTGTTCGCGGGTTTGCATGGCCATGCGCAATGCAGTGTTACCGCGGCTATCTTTGGAGACACCAATAATGCGACCTGGAATCGAGCGTTTCAGCTTGTCGGATGTAGCAAAGAAGGCAGCGTGTGGTCCACCAAAGCCCATCGGGACACCAAAACGCTGAGAGTTACCGACAACGATATCAGCGCCCATTGCGCCTGGTTCTTTAAGCAGCACGAGGCTCAATAGATCCGTGGCGACGCACGTCATGATGCCGCGTTCTTTGGCGGCGCTTAGTAGCGGAGAAAGGTCCGTGATGTTGCCACTGGCGGAAGGGTATTGCACCAGGGCACCAAATACATCGTGTTCCGCCAGCGTTTCAGCAGGACCACTGATTAGCTCAAAGCCAAAAAACTCCGCGCGAGTTTTAATAACGTCTATTGTTTGTGGAAATAGATCATCGGCAATAAAGAAAGCCGTTGACTTACTCTTCTTGTTACTGCGCTTGCAAAGCGCCATCGCTTCCGCAGCGGCAGTCGCTTCGTCCAGCAATGAAGCATTGGCAAGCTCCATGCCGGTTAAATCCATAATGACCTGCTGGAAGTTCAGCAAGCCTTCTAGTCGGCCTTGAGAGATCTCAGGCTGATAAGGCGTATAAGCGGTATACCAACCCGGGTTTTCCAGCACATTACGCTGTATGACCGCTGGCATGTGGGTACCGTAGTAACCTTGGCCGATGTAGCTTTTAGCCACACGGTTTTGGCGCGCCAGCTGGCTTAGGTAGTCTAATGCTTCGGCTTCGCTGCGTGGGACATCCAGGGCTAATTCACGGTCAAGGCGAATGTCGCTTGGCACGGTTTGCTCAATCAGATCTTCCATGCGCTGCAAATTGAGCGCTTTTAACATGGTGTCGACATCAGCGGGACTAGGCCCATTGTGGCGTTTGATAAAAGCATCATGGTCGGCCAGTTCGGCCAAACGGCGTGTTTCAAATGGCATGGGAGGGTTCCGAACGTAATGAGAAAACCGCGCAGGGTGAAACTAGAAAGCCTGCGGTACGCAGGCTTTCCGACTAATTAATCGTCTGAGCTTAGTGTTGCCTGGTATGCATCTGCGTCTAACAACCCTTCAAAGGCCGTGTCTGTCAGGCGCACTTTCATGATCCAACCACCTTCATAAGGTGCTTCATTGACTGTCTCAGGCGAATCTTCCAGTGCTTCATTCACTTCGATAACTTCACCGTTAACCGGTGAGTAAAGGTCAGAAGCCGCCTTAACAGACTCGATAACGCCAAACTCTTGGCCTTTGCTGAGTGCCTGACCAACTTCTGGCAGTTCAACGAAAACAACGTCACCCAACGCTTCTTGGGCATGATCAGTAATGCCGATCGTGACGGTACCGTCGTGGTGGTCAAGTACCCATTCGTGGCTTTCGGCATAACGAAGATTGGCAGGAAGATTGCTCATGATGATTCCCTTTATGAAACAGTTGTCTGGACAGGAGCATACTAACGCCTGTCGTTCGCCTTGGCGACTATTGGCCAGTTCTATGTCAGGCGATCTGCGCCCTATGTTAACGTGTTTCCAATCGGAAACAAATTTCTTCAGCGCCCCATGATGGCAAAAAAAGCGCGTCGAGTTTCCTGATGTTTTATATCTGCTAGTTTTTTTGAAAACAGATGCATTCTCTACTGAGTTGCGACATGACAATGGATGCGCACTAGGAAAATGGTGTAAAACATGCAAATTATGCGTTTTTTCAAAGCGTGAGACGCGCTATGGTGGAAACGTTTGATAACCTCAGCAGCAAAAACAAGGCAGCTTGACTGCCCGGTACCCATAATAAACGAGCTAACGAACAGGGTAAGGAGAAACACGTGGAAATATTAACTAACCTCCTAGGGGCAATTAACGGTGTCGTTTGGGGCCCGATAATGTTGGTCCTACTGCTAGGCGTAGGGATTTACTTACAGATTGGCTTGAAACTAATGCCGGTTAGAAAGCTCGGTGTGGGTTTCAAGCTTATGTGGAAGGGCCGCGACTCTAAGCCTAGTAAAGCAGATGCTGACCAGACATCTGCTGACAAAGATGGTGAGATTTCACCTTTTGATGCACTGATGACGGCGCTATCTGCGACGATTGGCACGGGTAATATCGCGGGCGTGGCAACGGCTATTGCGCTGGGTGGCCCAGGCGCGGTGTTCTGGATGTGGATCACTGCATTAGTGGGGATGGCCACTAAATTTTCCGAAGCGGTTCTTGCTGTACGCTATCGTGAGACCGATAGCACTGGCTACCACGTGGGTGGCCCGATGTTCTATATAAAGAATGGTCTCGGCAAGAAATGGCTCTGGCTGGGTGGGCTGTTCTCTTTCTTTGGTGCGGTAGCGGCTTTCGGAATCGGTAATACCGTACAGTCAAACTCTGTAGCGGATGCTATGGAATCTACCTTTGGTGTTCCGCATTGGCTAACTGGCGTAGTGATCATGGTGCTGGCGGGGGCTGTTATCCTTGGCGGCATTAAGCGCATTGCAAAAGTAGCCGGTAAACTAGTGCCCATCATGGGGATTGCTTATGTGATTGCTGGTTTGCTGGTATTGATCGTCAATGCAAGCCAAATTGGTGAAGCATTTGGTTTGATTTTCTATTATGCCTTTAATCCGATGGCAGCAGCGGGTGGCTTTGCTGGTGCAGCGGTAATGGCGGCTATCCGGTTTGGTGTGGCGCGCGGTATTTTTTCGAACGAAGCAGGTTTAGGTAGTGCGCCTATTGCACACGCAGCCGCGCAAACCAAAAACCCAGTTCGCCAAGGTCTCATCGCCATGCTGGGTACCTTTATTGATACCATCATCGTTTGTACCATTACGGCACTGGTTATTTTGACCTCTACGGTATGGACTGAAGGTGAGGCGGGCGCATCGCTAACGGCGCTTTCGTTCGACGCCGCCTTGCCCGGTTTTGGTAATCAGATTGTTGCGGTTGCCCTGGCTGTGTTTGCCTTTACTACGATTCTTGGCTGGTCGTTCTACGGCGAGAAGTGCTGTCAGTTCCTGTTCGGTACACGTTCAATTATGCTGTATCGCGTGCTGTTCGTTCTGGCAATTCCGTTGGGCGCTGTCGCACAACTTGGCTTTATTTGGCTGATGGCGGATACCTTTAACGCTATGATGGCCATTCCGAACTTGATCGCGCTGGCGCTACTTTCGCCAGTGGTATTCAAGCTTACCCGTGATTACTTTGCAGGCAAAGACGTGCTGCCTGGTGAAGCGTTGGATCACGATAAGTAACCCCTATTCAACGTAATACGGGCCGATAAGATGTAATAGAGCCGGGAAGCCAGTCATGGCTTCCCGTTTCTCTTTCTCGACCGAGGAAATCCCATGACCGACCTTAAACAGACGCCACTCCATGAATTGCATCTTTCGCTAGGAGCCAAGATGGTTCCCTTTGCGGGTTATGACATGCCGGTGCAATACCCATTAGGTGTTAAGAAAGAGCATGAGCACACACGTCAGCAATGTGGGCTGTTTGATGTTTCTCACATGGGCCAAATAACGGTTTCTGGGGATAATGTTGCTAAGGCGCTTGAGTCACTGATCCCCGCGGACCTAGTGGGACTAAGCAAAGGTGAACAGCGCTACGGGCTATTTACCGGAACTGATGGCGGTATTATCGATGATCTCATGGCCGTCAATGCAGGCGATCATTTTTATTTGGTCGTCAATGCTGCTTGTAAAGAGCAGGATATTGCCCATCTGCGCACCAATCTTGCTGCTACTCATCACATTGAGGTACTCGACCGAGGGCTACTGGCTCTGCAAGGCCCACAAGCACGCGATGTTATGAAGCGACTGTGCCCCGAGGCGTGTGAGCTGACGTTTATGCAGCATGGCCGCTTCACAATGGCTGGGCAGGAAGTCTGGATTAGTCGAAGTGGTTATACGGGTGAAGATGGCTTTGAAATATCAGTTGCTGCTGATGCATGTCAGGCATTGGCAGAGCAACTGTTAGCTGAACCCGAAGTTGAAGCGATTGGCTTGGGAGCGCGTGACTCGCTGCGCCTAGAAGCAGGGCTGTGTTTGTACGGTCACGATATGGATATGACGACAACGCCAGTAGAAGCTGGGCTTATTTGGGCGATTGGTAAGCCTCGCCGACACGGTGGAGAGCGTCCGGCAGGTTTCCCTGGAGCGGATCTTATTCTGCACCAAGTAACCGCGAAAGATCACACGCGTAAGCGGGTAGGCTTAGTGGCAGAAGGGCGGGCACCAGTAAGGGAGGGGGCGCTCTTAGTTGATGCGCAAGGTAATGAAATCGGTGTTGTCACTTCCGGTGGCTTTGGACCAAGCGTTGGTAAGCCAATTGCCATGGGGTACGTAGGGCGTGAATGGGAAGCGCCTGAGACCACCGTTTATGCGCTGGTGAGAGGTAAACAGCTGCCGATGGTGGTGACACCTACCCCGTTTGTGAAGCCAGGCTATTATCGCGGTTAAATTACTGCGGTTAATACAGCCACCGTTCATGAAAAAAGCCCCTGATGTTAGGGGCTTTTTTAGGTCATCTTAATACTTGTCGGGGGTCGATCGGCTTACCACCTTGGCGCAGGTCGAAAAGCAGATCGTAGCGCTGCGTTGTGCTGCTTTGGCCGACGTCGCATAGCGGGTCGCCTGCGCTTACTTGCTGGCCGACACGGACTAAAATACGCTCACACAGTGCGTAGACGGTCTGCAAGTTATCTGCATGGTGAATAATGACAACATCACCAAGCTGGCGCATTCCATCGGCAAAACGCACTTCACCTGGCGCAACTGCTTGGGCTTTGGCTCCTGCCTGGGTGGCCAGTAGCATAGGCTGTAGCGTACCACGGCTATCGGCACCAAAGCGGCGCACAATCCGGTAGTCCTCTAAGGGCCAAGGCCAGCGACGTGCAGAAGCCGGTAGGCTTGTGCTTGGCGTCGGTGCTGCTACTGCTGGCCGACTTGTGCTGGAGCTGCGAGAAGTGCCGCTACTAAGCGGTACACTGACAATTTGGCCAACCCTGAGCGCTGTGGGCGAGCTGCCTGGATTGGCGCTCTGTATACGCCCAGCTGTGGTGCCAAAATGACGCGCGATGCTTGAATAAGTATCGCCAGGCCGGATCTGGTAGCGATAGGGTCCACCAGAGGGCGCTCGCTCTTGCTGGGTAGGTATTAATAAACGTTGTCCAACGTTTAAGCGTTGAGCGTTGACTCCTGGATTGAAGCGTTCCAGACGCTCAAGTGGAACGTTTGCTCGGTTGGCAAGTTTTCCCAACGTATCGCCGCGCTGTACCTCTACCCATTCACCGTTTATTTGACCGGCAGTGCTGCTGGGCACAGGATTATTTTGATCATTTGAGGAGGGAGAGCCTGCACATCCCGCTAACATCGTTGCTAGCGCACAGGCTGCTAGCCACCGAACTAATCGTGGTTGGTTTGCTTGGCTAGCAAGGCGTCTTTTTCCTGCCAGAGTGAATTGATCCATGCGTGGAAACGTTCCTTGTGCTGCTGTTCTTCGTGATAGTTGGCTTCGTTCATCCATTGGGGAATGGCGAGTTGCCTTGCGTTAAGTGTAATGCAAGCTTCTTTTCCACATAGAAAACCCCAGAAAGTGGGCGTTGGATTTTCATAGCTGATGGTGACATCCAAAATTCCATCCAGTTTGTCGCCAAGCAGGCTAAGTACCTGTGAGACACCGCCAGCCTTGGGTCTCAGTAAATGGCGATACGGGCTTTGTTGCTTTTCCCGTTTTGCCACGGTAAAGCGTGTTCCCTCGACAAAGTTAAATATTGCAATGGGTGCATTTCTAGCTTGTCGGCAAACGCGCTCAGTTGATTCACGGTCGATAGTGGCGAGTTTAGGGTTCTTGGCAAGTTGCTCACGACTGAAGCGTCGCATAAAAGGGAATTCTAACGCCCAAAATGCCAGTCCGACGATAGGAATCCAAATTAACTGATGTTTCAAAAAGAACCGGGGCATTGGAATGCGGCGATGCAATGCCATAAACAGAATGAAGATATCTGTCCAACTGCGGTGGTTTGAAATAACCAGCCACCATTGCTGTGGGCTGAGTGAGTCCGGAATGCTGATAGTGACATCAGGTTTGATCCACCGACGCATCCACCACAGGTTTGCGCCAATCCAATTGAGCGCCACGCTGCACAGGCCATCAAGAATTCTCTGTTTTTGACGTCGACCTGGGGTGATGACCTTTAGCAGCGTTAACAAAATGAGTGGTACGCCCCAAAACAGCGTCGTTAGCGTCAGCAGCAGTAGGCTGATGACTCCTTTGGCAGTAGACATACCACGATTCCTTTTACGTATGATGACACTAGTGGTGCAATTCCAGCGATAGGTGGCCAATCTATAGCAACCCCGCGTAAATGCTAAAGGATCACGCCCACGCTGCCCAGTATATTACGAAACCTTAGCATGCTTAATGAGCGTGTTTGGGCGTTAGTGTCGGCGTATTGATGCCTTCGATTAGCACTTTGCTTAGTGCTTGTGCGGCGACCGATAGTTCATGATGCGTCAGTATGCCAACTCGGCAGGCAATGCCTGGTGAGGTTAAGGGAACACAGTGGGCACCGAGTTGGTGCATTTGCTGAATACACATTGACGGTACGGCACTTACACCTAAGCCATCTGCCACCATTCTACCAACGGTTGAGAGCTGATGGCTTTCAAAAGCGACCGGTAAGTCAATACGTTGTTTGGCAAGCCCCTGCTCTAGCAATCTGCGCACCATTGATGGGCGTTGCAGAGTAATAAAATCCTGTTGCAGCAGTGTGGCCCAGCTCAGTGTGTTGGCCTGGGCCAAGCCTGATTGGGGTGGTACAACAGCGATAAATTGATCTTCAAAGAGCGGCGTAAACGTTAAACTGCCGGTTCCTTCGGGTAAAAAGGCAATGCCTATTTCCACTTGGCGAGAGCGCACCATGTCGATGACTTCTTCGTTGATAACATCATGGACAGTGATATTGATTTTTGGATATTGCCGACGGAAGGTAACCAAAGCGCTAGGCAGTAGATTACAGGCAAAAGAGGGCATGGCTGCTACGCTTAAACGGCCAAGCTGGAGAGTGAAGCGCTGGCGAAGTCGCTCCTCAGTATTATCCCACTGAGCAAGTAAATGCTTCGCCAGGGGGATAAGCGTTTCACCCTCAGGTGTGAGTCGGACGCTACGGGTACTGCGTATCAACAGTTTTCCCCCTAGCGAATCTTCAAGCCCTTTGATGGCCAGGCTGAGCGCTGGCTGAGACAAATGCAGACGCTCACAGGCTTGGGTAAAGCTCAGAGTTTGGGCTACCGCAAGGAAAGCGCGAAGTTGCTTAACGGTCATACTGGCCCTTTGATGAGTTTTTTATATAAATTGATAAGAAAAACAAACTTAACAAATATATCATCTGGTACAACACTGGCTATACAGATCCAATCGCATCATACCGACGCGTGCAACGTACCACTGATAATAATGCGAGGCATAACAATGGCAGGATTTGATAAGCGTGTATCTTCCTATGAGGAAGCGATGGAAGGTATCGAAAGTGGCATGACCGTTATTGCTGGCGGTTTTGGCCTTTGCGGCATTCCTGAAAATTTAATCGCTGAGATTAAACGTCGGGCTGTTACTGACCTCACGGTAGTGTCTAACAATTGCGGTGTTGATGGTTTCGGGCTAGGTGTGCTGCTCGAAGATCGCCAGATTAGCAAAATTCTCGCTTCTTATGTTGGCGAGAACGCAATGTTTGAACAACAAATGCTTAACAACGAAATTGAAGTTGTGCTAACACCCCAAGGCACCTTGGCCGAGAAAATGCGCGCCGGTGGCGCAGGTATTCCCGCATTTTATACGGCTACTGGTTACGGAACGCCTATCGGTGAAGGTAAAGAGGTGCGTGAATTTAATGGTCGCCACTATATTTTAGAGGAAGCTATTACCGGTGACTTTGCGATTGTTAAGGGCTGGAAAGCAGATCGCTACGGTAATGTCGTATATCGACATACGGCACAGAACTTCAATCCTATGGCAGCCACCGCAGGCAAGATAACGGTTGTAGAAGTTGAGGAAATTGTTGAACCAGGCGAGCTGGAGCCAAGCCAGATCCATACCCCCGGTATCTATGTGGATCGCATTATTCAAGGCTCATTCGAGAAGCGCATCGAAAAACGCACGGTACGTAGCTGATCGCTCTCTGGTTTAGACATTTTTACTCAATAAGAGGTATACACCATGGCTTTAACACGTGAGCAAATGGCGCAGCGCGTTGCACGCGAACTTGAAGATGGTTTTTACGTTAATTTAGGTATCGGCATACCTACGTTGGTTGCCAACTATGTGCCTGACGGTATTGATGTCATGTTGCAGTCCGAAAATGGACTGCTGGGCATGGGGCGTTTTCCCACCGAAGAAGAAGTTGATGCTGATATGATCAACGCCGGTAAGCAGACGGTCACCGCTCGCCCCGGGGCTGCTATTTTCTCTTCAGCAGAATCATTTGCCATGATTCGTGGTGGCCATGTAGACCTGACCGTGCTGGGGGCTTTTGAAGTGGACCAAGAGGGAAATATTGCGTCATGGATGGTGCCAGGTAAGCTCATCAAAGGGATGGGCGGCGCAATGGATTTGGTTGCTGGCGCAGAAAACATTATCTGTACCATGACGCACGCTTCGAAACACGGTGAGTCCAAGTTGCTGGAAAAGTGCACGCTTCCTTTAACAGGGGCAGGGTGCATTAACCGCGTATTGACCGACCTCGCTTATCTGGAAATTAAAGACGGTGCTTTTATTCTCAAAGAGCGCGCACCGGGGGTCAGTGTTGAAGAAATTATAGAAAAAACAGCTGGCAAACTGATTGTGCCCGATCATGTTCCAGAAATGACGTTTGATGTTGAATAACCCTTAGTCGACTACGCGAGGCGTGAGCTAACCCGCTCACGCCATTTCGCAGCGCGTGTGGTAAGGCAGTAGGATTTCAGCAGTGCGCTCATGACCGTCGCCGACATGTTTTTGCACGAGTGCTAGCCCCCCCAGGCAAAGGCGATGCTCATCACCTGAGTGGAAAACAGTTTTTTGTGGCATTGCAGGATAAAATCGATGCTCAAGTAGCGATGACACGGAAAATACGCCGTTTTGCTGCCCCTCGAAACTAGGCATACCGCATGCTTCAAGCTGGCTATGCAAAGTGTCTAGAGGCTCACCAATCGTTGAGCAGTCGAAACCTGCGTGATGCAGTCTAGGGCCCATTATCGATAGCCAGGCGGCGAGGGGGTGCGCCTGTTGCAGCTGTTGATAGAGTGCCCAAGAGGGCATTGGCCATGGGCGTCCTCGGCATAGCAAATTTTGCCCTTGGCAATCGGCCGGATGGCTTTGTAGTACGAGCTGCGTGAGTGCTTCGCGGGGGGCTTTTGAAAGCGTTCCCAGCTGCAACTCTGCTAATACTAGCCAACTGCTATTGTCATTAGGTGCAAGTAAATGCACTAAAAGGCCTTTATCAGCCATAGCGTAATGGCCAACTGAACGGTAGCCCATATGGGCAAGGCTGGGGTTGAGCTCGCTAGCAGCAAAGGGACCATAGTTTAGTGTTACTAAGGTTAAATACTCGGCTGTCGTGCTGAGTGGCCATAATCTTAGGCCGCCAAGGTCTGGGTGCGTATGCATGTAGTCCAGCCAAAGCTGTTGAACAAACTCCTCTCGCTGCATTGGGGTACCCTCGCCGCCTAATCGAACATCACATGAGTTGTCACATGGCTGTGATACTTCATTATAGGCAAGCGAAGATTTGGTTGTTCAACGGGTGTTAACGTCAGTTTTAACGCCAGGGTTCAGAAGCCGGGTTAAGAAGCCAGCAGCTGCTGTTGACGGACAAATTGGTCGAACTCAGTAAAACCACCTATGTGTTGTTGGTCAATAAACACCTGAGGAACGGTATGGATAGGCTTGCCAGCTGTTTTTGCAATATCTTCCTTGGTAACGCCTTCTGAGGGCATATCAACGTAGCGGTAGCCTTCTATCTTTCCGTTACTCTCTAAATGCTCTGCGAGAAGTTTTGCGCGTACGCAGAAAGGGCATGACATGCGGCCAAAAATTACCACAAACATCGTAGAAACTCCTTTAGGATAAAAATGGGTTGCCTATTGTGGCGTAGCGCATGCAGTTTGGCTAATAGCGCTACACTACATGCTCCATTAAGCCGTGTTATGGGTGAATGTTTAATAATTGGAAGAGCGTATGCGAACCTTAGCTGCCCAAGAATATCCGCGCTTAGCTGAATTGGCGCTGCATTATCGAGATACGTATCTGCGTTCAATGAAGCAGTCGAGTCATTATAACCCTTGCCTTGGTGTCGATGCATTGTGCTTCCAGCCCTGGGAAGAAGGGCATGCGTCGCTACTGGTAGGTGCGTTAATAACACCTTGTGCAATGTGGTTAGTGGTTGTGCCAAGTCTGGATCAGCATGATTCCTTGGGGGATGTACTACGTCTCACCCTGCCTTCTGGCCATTATTCGCTTTCATATGAACAGTTGCCCAACGGCAGCGAGCTCTATAAACGCGTCATTCTGGAGGATCTAAATGATCTAGCAAGTATGCAGGAAGCTGCGCGATTGGCCCAGCGCATGATGACGCAGCTAATGGTGTCTGATGGACCTTCTCCAGAGGGTGGTTAGGCAGCAAAGTCTACTTCTATCTAGGCTGTCTGTTTTTACATTTTTACTCTGAATAATCTCGGCAAAAGGAACGTTTATGTCTTCTGAAAAAGCTGTTATACCCCGTGTTGCTGTGGTCACTGGTACCAGTAGCGGTATTGGTGAAGCGGTGGTGAAGCATTTCTGCAAACAAGGCTTTCAAGTGTTAGCCGTGGACTTTAATCCGGCTGGAAAAGAAGTCGCTGAGGCGGCTGGCGCCGCATTTTACCAAGGGGACTTAACCGACCCCGATGCGTGCCGCGGAGCAATTGCTGAGGCGGTTAAGCGCTTTGGTGGCGTCGATATCTTGGTTAATAATGCAGGTATTCAGCACGTCGCTTCCATTGAAACGTTCCCTGAAGAGAAGTGGCGCCAAATCATTGATTTAATGCTGACGGCTCCGTTTTTGCTCACCCAGGCAGCATGGCCGCATATGCGTAAAAAGGGCTGGGGGCGTGTGATTAATATTGCGTCTGTGCATGCGCAGGTAGCTTCACCTGGCAAAGCCGCTTATATCAGTGCCAAGCATGGCATGATTGGACTAACGAAAACCGCTGCTTTAGAAGGAGGTGAGCAGGGGATTACCGCTAATACGATCTGTCCTGCCTATGTAAAAACACCACTGGTAGATAATCAGATCGCCGACCAAGCCAAGCTTCATGGCATGGGTGAGCAAGAAGTGATTGAAAAAGTCATGCTAAAAAACGCAGCGGTTAAGCGCTTGATTGAGCCATCCGAGGTTGCTGAGTTAGTTGCTTATTTAGCTTCCGATGCGGCAGGCGCAGTAACGGGAGCTAGTTGGAACATTGATCTAGGCTGGACCGCCCAATAACAGTACGTTGATGTCCACTCTTTGCGTCGTTGTTGCGCAAAGAGTGGACGAATTACCTGCGTACCGGGCGCTTCTGTAATTTACGTTGTAATGTGCGCCGATGCATACCGAGTGCCCTAGCCGTGGCTGAAATGTTGCCATCGTGCTCTTGCAACACCTTTTGAATGTGCTCCCACGTTATACGATTGATAGAGGGAGGGTTGTCGGCTAGCTCAATATTTGGGTCGCCATCCTGATGGTCAAAAGCTGCAATAACATCGTCAGCATCTGCTGGTTTACACAGATAGTTAACGGCACCGAGTTTGATGGCTTCTACTGCTGTGGCGATGCTCGAATACCCCGTTAATACCACAATGCGGCAATTCGGTGCGCTTGCCAGCATGTCAGGCAGTAACTTAAGCCCCGAACTATGCTCAAGTTTTAGATCAAGTGTCGCCATTGTGGGCATGAACTGCGTGATCAGTGTCATTGCTTGATCAGCATCATGGGCAACTTGCACCTCAAAACCACGACGCGTAAGCGCTCTGCTTAGCACGTGACAAAACATTTCATCATCGTCGACGATTAAAAGGCGTTGGTCTTGCGTCTGCATGATGTCCTCGATTTTCTGGCGAATGCTCTGCGTCGCTGTTACTTATCAGGGGCGGAACAAAGAGGCAAAGTTACTTCCGTTAACGTGCCTCCTTCCGGATGATTGTACAGGCTTACTCCACCACCGAAACGATTAATGGTGGCATGGGTTAAAAACAGCCCGATCCCCATGCCTTTGCTTTTGGTGGAAATAAACGTGTCGCCTAGTTGATCAGCAATCGACATTGCGATGCCGGGTCCATGGTCGCGAATATCAATGACAACGCTTTCATCTTGCCAATCCAGTCGAATAGCAATTTGCTCTGGGTTAGCGTCGGCGGCGTTATTCAGCAAATTGGTTAGCGCTTGATCTAATGTGGCATCGACGGCCAACCAGGGGCGGCCGCGTCTTTCGGCAACATCAAAAAAGTGGCTAACATCTGGCCTGATAACGAGCCAGCGTTGCACAACGGCAGCTAGCCACAGTTCAGCATCTAGTATCTCGGGTTCTGCCATGCGCCGACGGTCAGCCGTTGCAACAAGGTGTTGTAAGCGCGATTTGCACACTTCTACCTGCTGACGAAGAATGGCTATATCTTGTTGTAAGACAGAGTCATGAGGCGCATCTTGGTGCATTTCATTTAGTAGCACGGCCATGGTTGAAAGCGGCGTGCCAAGCTCATGAGCCGTGCCAGCGGCTTGGGTAGCGACAGCTAACACTTGCTCGTTGCGCAGCGCCGCCTCTCGCGTGCGAGAGAGTGCTTTATCGCGATTACGTAGGGCGTGAGCCATTTTGTAGATGAAGAACGTGACCAGCCCGGCTGATAAGCCGAAATTAAGCCACATACCCAATACATGAAGACTTAGTGGGCCGTCGCTGTTGATGTGACCCAGCTGAGGTATCGGGTGATAAAAGAACATCAGGTAGGTGTAACCTGCCATTGAACAGCCGGCGATGATCCATGCATGCCGCCAGGGAAGGGTTGCAGCGGCGATAGTGACTGGCACTAAGTAGTAAGTAATAAAGGGATTTGTTGAACCGCCTGAAAAATAAAAGAGTAGCGTTAAGCCTGCAATATCGGCCAGTAAATGGGCAAGATATTCAAAATGATTAACCGCTTTTGGTCTGCCTAAGCGCCACCATGTGACGATATTCAGTATCCCCATTGCAATCACAACGCTGACGACTGCGGTCACTGGCAAGTCGAAAGCGAGCAACTCAATGCCAACGATAATGGCCAGTAAGAAACCGGTCCAGGTAATCCCCCTGACGATCGTTAATCGAACAAGGTTACGGTTAGGCGTCGAGAGCGGAAGAGGCAGGGCGGTAGGCATAGCGGAGTTACTTGCTCGATGTTTTCACGTTGTGAATCACATATTTTATAAATAACGTCATAACGAACGTCAGCCATCCCGCTGAGGCAAGCAGGTTGAATAGCAGCATTTTAGGCGGTAGCCAGGCACTGCCCAGTACGGCCTCTAACATGATATGGAAAAACATAGCGAGCAAGAGTGGTAGCGCTAGTGTATGTATCCACATGTCAGTGCGGCGCTTACGTACGTGGTAGCGTTTCAACAAGTAGCGCATTGGACGGTGCGCCCAGCCGAATAACACGAGCGCGCCAACAACGAACAAGACAGCCAGTGTCGGTTCGGTACTCCCATAATACATCGAAAAGGATATTGACCAGGCAAGGCCAAGCCATAGTAATCCTTCAATACTAGCGATTATGTCCGCATAGCGACGCACATTCTGCATAAAAAACTGAGTCCTTGACCTTACAAAGTGCCGCCATGATACGACACTTGGGAACGGCTGTGGGATGGATAGGGGAGATTTATCCGTTACCCGTATTGGGTATACTGTCCTGACTCTTTGACTAAATTCATTTCTGCACAGGACTTGCCGTGGACGCTATTACGTTAACTCGCCCCGATGATTGGCATCTTCATTTACGTGATGATGAGGCGCTAAGCGCTGTGGTAGGTCATACCGCCGCCCAAATGGGGCGTGCGATTATAATGCCTAATTTAACGCCGCCGATCACCACGACTGCTCAAGCAATAGCGTATCGGCAGAGAATTTTAGCCGCGCTGCCCGAAGGCAGTGCGTTTGAGCCATTGATGACGCTCTATTTGACCGACACGACGCCGCCTGAAGAAATCGAGCGTGCTGCTGAAAGTGGTGTCGTAAAAGCCGTGAAGCTGTATCCCGCGGGTGCAACCACTAACTCTGCATCAGGTGTCACGGACATTGCACACTGCGATGACACTATTGCGATGCTAGCCAGCGTTGGCATGCCGCTGTTAGTGCATGGTGAGGTGACCGATCATGAGATTGATATTTTTGATCGAGAGGCGGTGTTTATTGAGCGGGTGATGAAACCGCTTTTGGCTAAACACCCTAAGCTTAAGGTAGTGTTTGAGCATATTACGACCCAGCAGGCTGCTGAGTTTGTTGCAGCGGCACCTGATAACATTGCCGCTACGATTACGGCTCATCACCTGCTGTTTAACCGCAACAAAATGCTGGCGGGTGGTATTCGTCCGCACTATTACTGCTTGCCGATATTGAAGCGTGAGCAGCATCGCCAAGCGTTGTTAAAAGCAGCGACCAGTGGCAGTCCTAAATTCTTTTTGGGGACCGATAGTGCGCCTCATGCCCAAGGCGATAAAGAGTCTAGCTGCGGCTGCGCAGGAGCATACACAGCGCCTGCTGCCATTGAACTCTATGCAACAGCCTTCGAAGAAATGGATGCCTTGGACAAGCTAGAAGCGTTTGCCAGTCTAAACGGACCGCGCTTTTATGGATTGCCAGTTAATGCTGATAGCGTGACGTTGGAGCGTCGTTCATGGAACCTGCCAGCGCATTATCCCTATACAGCTGGTCAGCATATCATTCCGTTAATGGCGGGTGAGAGCCTGGCATGGAAGCTGAAAGCGTAGCGCTTGATGGCAGGCCAAAAAAAACGGAGCCAACGGCTCCGTTTTGTTAACGCTTGAGGCACTTTTTCTGAGCTCTATTGCTTCATCTTACCAAGCGCGACCAGCATTTGATCTACCATCCGTGAGGAATGGTCAGCCGCGATGTCCAAAAATTGCTCGAATGACAGGTGATTGTCACCACTGCCGGGTATATCTGAAAGCGCGCGAATGACCACAAATGGGCAGTTATAGAGATGACATGTTTGTGCAATAGCGGCGCCTTCCATTTCAACGGCTAGCATGGTTGGAAACTGGGCGCGGGTAGTAGCGACACGCTCAGGGTCGGCCATAAAGGCATCCCCTGTGGCAACCAATCCCTCACGCACATTAACTTCACCTAATTCGGCAATGGCGTTACGGGCAATATCCCGAAGTTGCTTATCTGCTTGGTAGGCTGCAGGCATACCAGGTACTTGACCAATCTCATAGCCAAAGACCACGGCATCAACATCATGGTGGCGAACTTCATCTGAAATAATCACATCACCAATAGCAAGATCGCTCGCGAAGCCACCTGCGGAGCCGGTGTTAATGATCGCATCAGGTTGGTGCCGCTCAAGTAAAATCGCGGTGCCTACCGCCGCATTGACCTTACCTATCCCTGACTGCAACACAATAATTTCCAGGCCGTGGCGTGTGCCCGTATAAAAAACGAAGCCAGCATGCTCGTAGCGTTCAGCGTCTTCTAGCTGTTCTGCCAGTATATTCACTTCCTGCGCCATCGCGCCGATGATTCCGATTCGTTGCACTTGTGATTACTCCTTAAGAAATCGTTAACGGCAGTGGTGTTTGTATCACTACTGGTCTAGGCCTTTGTCGTGCCGTTCAGCGGCTTCTAGCGTGTTTTCAAGCAGCGTGGCAACGGTCATCGGCCCAACGCCGCCAGGCACGGGAGTAATGAAGCTGGCGCGCTCTGCCGCGGCTTTAAAGTCAACGTCACCAGTGAGCGTGCCGTCGTCTTGGCGATTAATGCCAACGTCAATCACGATAGCGCCCGGTTTGATCCATTCCCCTTTAACGATGCCAGGTTTGCCAACAGCGACAACAACCAAGTCAGCGCGGCGCACATGAGACTCAAGCTGCAGAGTGAAGCGGTGACATACTGTTGTGGTGCAGCCTGCCAGCATCAATTCCAACGCCATTGGCCGCCCAACAATGTTGGACGCGCCGACAACAGTGGCATCTAATCCTCGCACGGCAATGCCGCTGTGGGCGAGCATGGTCATAATACCTTTAGGCGTGCAGGGCCTGAGCGAAGGCATACGCTGCGCCAGACGACCAATGTTGTATGGGTGAAAACCATCGACGTCCTTGTCTGGACGAATCCGCTCTAGAATAGGGCGAGAGTCTAAATGCTCTGGCAATGGCAGTTGAACAAGAATGCCATCAACCGTTGCATCGTTGTTTAACTGATCGACCAGCGCTTCCAGTTCATGCTGCTGCGTATCAGCGGGTAGCGCATGTTGAAAAGACAGAATACCTGCCTGCTCACAGGCACGGTGTTTGTTGCTGACATAAACATGGGAAGCTGGGTCTTCCCCGACCACAACAACAGCTAGTCCAGGTGCCCGATCGCCAGCTTGCTGGCGCGCGCTGATTTTCTCGGCAACTTGCTGGCGGACATTAGCGGCGATGGCCTTGCCATCGATAAGTTGGGCGGTCATGTAATAGAATCCCTGTGAAGGTTAGAAACGAAGCTGGGTGACTATGTCTAGGCCGTGGCGTTTAAAGTATGGGAAGGGCGGCGGGTGGGCATCTTACCCGAACCTGTGTACCTGAACACCGATACTTAAACCCCGCTATCTATCACTCAGCACTTGAAATTACGTGGCTGAGCGCAGGAGGTCACGGGCTTTCGATAAGGGCTGATTTTCGCATGCTAGGGCGACGAGGCAAAGCTTCTAACGAATCAATCACTTTAGGTGTTGACTTTAATCTCAGAAATAGTAATATATGCCTCGCTTGAGACGGGACATGCAGCAGCGTCTAAGGTAAGAAATCGGGATGTAGCGCAGTCTGGTAGCGCGCCTGCTTTGGGAGCAGGATGTCGGGGGTTCGAATCCCTCCATCCCGACCACATACCTAGCGCGGAAGGTGGTAACTTGCTTTTCCGAACATTGGTTGTGGTCAAGTGCTCATCAGTATTCAGTCTCTTAGAATGCTTTATGTGCGCCCATAGCTCAACCGGATAGAGCAACGGCCTTCTAAGCCGTAGGTTGCGGGTTCGAGTCCTGCTGGGCGTGCCATTAAAGCTTTTGATGGACGCATTCGGTAAGACATGTAAGTCAGTACTTCATCAATGGTGGATGTAGCTCAGTGGTAGAGCCCCGGATTGTGGCTCCGGTGGTCGTGGGTTCGATCCCCATCATCCACCCCATTTGATGACGCATATTAATTGTATGCAACTCCAGTTTTAGGTTGTGGTGGATGTAGCTCAGTGGTAGAGCCCCGGATTGTGGCTCCGGTGGTCGTGGGTTCGATCCCCATCATCCACCCCATTAACCTTATTGTTATCCTCAGAAAACTCCTCTCGCGTTATCATTGCTTTTCCCCTTTATTAATTATTTTATTTGAAATCAAGCTGACCTATGTTCGGCTATTTTGCGTTTTTGGTCACTCATGTTTTAAACCTCTTCGTGTTTTAAGCCTCTTTCGCCTTATTTGCTACGTAATGCCTTTCCTAGGTTTTGTCTTTGATTCATTTTGTGTCCGAAAAATGTCTCTCTACCTGAAATTATTGCGAAATTTTCCTAGGCTTCTTATTGCGATACCGCCATAGCAGAGCGGGTAGGTCTGCGCTTGATGAACCGCTTAAAAAGGTCTTTAGTAAGCAGTGCTGGTGCGTTTTGATGGCTTTGGCGGTACGTGTAGTGAAGTCATCTATATTATTTTTTAATGCGATATTTGTTGCTGCTTTTTGGGCTTAAAACAGTTTTTTAAGCTATGTTATTGCTGCTTGGTTAGTGATATTTTTTAGTCAGTTATTTGTTGAAAATAATCATTTGATCTGTAGTCAGTATTTTCTTTTAGGGAGTGCAACACAATGGCACGTCAAACGGTGGTGTTAGGGGCAGGTATGGTTGGTGTTAGCATTGCATGGCACCTTCAGCAGCGTGGCCATCAAGTAACGCTAGTAGATCGCCGCCAACCTGGTCGTGAAACCTCTTTCGGCAATGCCGGCATTATCCAGCGCGAAGCGGTTCGCCCTTATGCTTTCCCGCGGGATATGAAAACCATCCTGAGCGTGCTGCCAAATAAGCGTGTTGATATTCGTTATCGACCTGCAGGCATGCTTAATGCTGCTTCGCCGTTGTTGAGCTACTGGCATAACTCCTCCAGCCGCCACTATAAAAAAATAGTGCCTGAGTATGCGTCATTGATACAGCTCTGTTTGAAGACTCACGGTCCTATGATTGAAGCGGCAAATGCTGAACACTTGGTTCGCCGAGAAGGCTGGCTGGAAATTTATCGTACGCCAGCAGAGCTAGAAAAACGCGTAAAAGAAGCACAAGACGCCCGGGATAATTTTGGTGTTCAGTTTGATGTCTTGGATCGCGCTGCATTAGAGGCTAAAGAGCCAGATTTAGGTAGCGATATTATTGGTGCTATTCACTGGCTTGACCCTTGGACAGTTGCCGACCCAGGTGGGCTGGTGGCCGCTTATGCCGATGCTTTTGTGCAACAAGGCGGGCGTATTTTGCAAACTGATATTAAGGGGTTGAAGCAGCAAGGTGGGCGCTGGCAAGTCGATACGGCTGCTGAGTGCCTAGAAGCTGATCAAGTTGTTGTTGCGCTGGGCCCATGGGCAGGTAGCTGGTTGAAAGGCTTAGGCTACCATTTCCCGACCTTTGTTAAGCGTGGCTATCATATGCACTACGCCACACAACCTTCTAAAAAGCTTCACTATTGGTTAATGGATGCGGAAGTGGGTTACTTGCTTGCCCCTATGAATGCAGGCGTTCGGTTGACCACCGGGGCTGAGCTTGACCGGCTTGAGTCGCCAGCAGATGAGCAGCAGTTAGCGGCTGCAGAAAAAGTTGCCCGCACGATATTCCCCCTTGCTGAGCGTCGCGATGCCTCTGCTTGGAAAGGCGCACGGCCATGTTTGCCTGACATGAAGCCTGTTATAGGGCCGGCTCCCAAGCATCAAGGTCTGTGGTTGGCTTTTGGGCATGGGCATCAAGGATTTACCTTAGGTCCTGCTACCGGGCAATTGTTGGCGGATATGATAGAAGGTGAGCCAACTGAGATTGATATGACGCCCTTTAAGGCTGACCGTTTCTAACCTGTGAAGTAGTGGTTGTCTAAGTGTCTGATAAGCGGGATGCTTGGTAGTAAAGCATGATGTTTGCTATGTTGGTAAAACATATTCAGATCGAGAGGTGAATGATGGATGTTGCCGTAAGCAACGCAGTGAGCACCGCACTCTATATGAATCAAGCACAATCTGCTGAACAAGCACAGATGCAGCTTTTTAAGCAGGCGCTTGATATGCAAGCACAGCAAGTGTCGGAAGTGCTTGCTTCTGCCAATATGGGCGCTCAGCCAAGCCTTGCCCAAGAGGGCAGCGTAGGGACTCAGGTCAATACTTACGCCTAGCCAAATAAAAATCAGTTCGAAAAAAAGCGCCGACATGTTCGGCGCTTTTTTAATTCCCCTTAACTGCTTTCCTAGTGGATGCCGTCGCTTTGCCAGAAAAATTGGTGTTGGAGACTGCCAAGCAAACCGTAGCTGACTTCCATGAAGTATGGGCGAAAGAAAAAGCCCATTTGCCGCTCACCAAGGCTATGATTGAAGCAATTGGGAAACACTTGCTAGGCATAACCACTGCGCTGACTCAATGAACATAGCACCAAACCCCTCATAACGTTACAATCTGCCCCATTTTGAACATCTCAGCGTCGGTGACCTTCAGGTTAAGTGCATAGCTGAGTACAAATCTCTGTAGAGGTAAGATGAAAGATACACAGTTGGCTCGTGAGGCGGAACTTAGAAGGACGTTCGCTATCATTTCGCACCCCGACGCTGGTAAAACCACCATCACCGAAAAAATGCTGTTATTCGGAAATGCTATTCAGCTAGCTGGCTCTGTTAAGAGCAAGCGTAATGATCGCCATGCCACATCAGACTGGATGAAGATGGAGCAAGAGCGCGGGATCTCGGTCACGACGTCGGTGATGCAGTTCCCTTATGGTGGGCGTATCGTGAACTTGCTGGATACCCCAGGGCACGAGGATTTCTCCGAAGATACTTACCGTACATTAACTGCGGTGGATTCCGCGTTAATGGTGATTGATGGTGCGAAAGGTGTTGAGGATCGTACCATTAAGCTGATGGAAGTCTGCCGTTTGCGCACCACTCCTATATTAACGTTCATCAACAAGATGGACCGCGATATCCGCGACCCTATCGAAGTCATGGACGAGGTGGAGACTGTACTGAATATCCAGTGTGCGCCGATGACATGGCCGATTGGCATGGGGCGGCACTTTAAGGGCGTGTATCACCTTTATAACGATGTTATTCATCTGTATACCCAGGGACAAGGCAGCCGTATTCCAGATGACAAGCGAATTGAGGGTTTAGATAACCCGGAAGTTGACGCTGTACTTGGTGAAGAGCAGGCCGAAGAGCTGCGCATGGAAGTCGAATTAGTGCGTGGTGCTTCCCATGAGTTTGATCTTGATGCCTATCGTCGTGGTGAGCTGTCGCCGGTGTACTTTGGTACCGCAATGGGTAACTTCGGCGTACGCGAAATGATGGATGGGTTTGTTGAGTACGCGCCGCCGCCCCAGCCACGCCAGACAGACATCCGCGAAGTAACCGCTCAAGATGATCGCTTTACTGGGTTCGTATTTAAAATTCAGGCGAATATGGATCCCAACCATCGTGACCGTATTGCCTTTTTACGTGTCTGTTCCGGTAAGTACGAAAAGAATATGAAGATGCGCCACGTGCGGATAGGCAAAGATGTAAAAATTGCCGATGCGCTCACGTTTATGGCGTCAGATCGTTCGCAGGTAGAAGAGGCTTGGCCAGGCGATATTATTGGCTTACACAATCACGGCACGATTCAGATTGGGGATACCTTCACTGTTGGTGAAGATATGCGCTTTACCGGCATTCCTCACTTTGCGCCAGAGTTGTTCAAGCGTGTTCGTTTAAAAGACCCGTTAAAAATGAAAGCGCTTCAGAAAGGGCTCCAGCAGCTCTCCGAAGAGGGCGCTACGCAGGTCTTTATGCCGATGGATAACAACGACCTGATTCTTGGTGCTGTCGGTACACTGCAGTTTGACGTTGTTGCTCACCGCTTGAAGGAAGAGTACAAAGTTGACTGTCTGTATGAAGGGGTCAATGTACAAACCGCACGCTGGGTCTATTGCGAAGACGCCAAAATGTTGGAAGAGTTTAAGCGTAAAGCGAGCTCCAACCTGGCTATCGATGGCGGCGGCTACCTGACGTATATCGCGCCGACGCGGGTCAACCTGCAGATGACCCAAGAGCGCTGGCCAGATATTCGTTTTCAGCCCACGCGCGAGCACTGATCGAACCTTTCTTACTATAGTGACTTCCCTGTTATGTTGATTGATGCTCACTGCCACCTGGATTTCGAGGCATTTGACAATGATCGCGATGCGGTCATCGAAAATGCCAAGGCGGTGGGCGTCGAACACTTTGTTGTGCCATCAACGACGCGCTCCCTATGGCCTAATGTATTGACGCTTGCCGCGCGTAAGGAGGTAAGTAGTTGTGTTGGCCTTCACCCTTACTTTGTTGGTCAACACGCTAACGACGATTTGATTGCCTTGGAGCAGCTTTTGGCTGAACAGAAGGTTGAAGCCGAAAAGCGCATTGTGGCAATAGGTGAGTGTGGTATTGATGGCCGCTTTAGGGAGTCATTAGATAAACAGTGGGCCTATTTCGATGCGCAGCTCGGCCTAGCAAAACAGTTCGCTTTACCTATTGTGGTGCACTGCGTAAAAGCTAATGATCAGGTAAGCAAACGTCTACGCCAGCTAGCGCTTCCTAGAGGTGGGCTTATCCATGCGTTCTCTGGTTCTTATGAGCAGGCCGCTAAGTTTCTCGATCTAGGCTATACCCTGGGTTTGGGCGGGGCGATTACCTACGAGCGCGCACAACGACTGCGTAATGTGGTGTCGCGCTTACCTGACGATGGCTTTGTATTAGAAACTGACAGCCCCGATATGCCGCTTAGCGGCTATCAGGGGCAACGTAATGAACCATGCAGAGTGGCAAAGGTAGCCAGCTTAGTGGCAGCACTTCGCCATCAATCATTTGTAAAAATAGCGGCACTGAGTAGTGCGAATGCTATTCGCTTATTCCAACTCCCATATCCCAATTGCTACTAGACGATTAGGCTGCTGGCCAGCTGTTCAGGGTCGAGGCGCTCAACGGTATAGGGCAGGTCGCAGAGCGTTATCGGATGCCCTTGCCAATAAAGAGGTGAGAGCGCTTCAATCGCTTTAGTATTTGCAACGGCGAGCATTTCAATTTGCTGGTTGTCGCTAAATGCGCTGCTAACGACTTCACCGACGGTTTTCTCCTGCTCATCCACTAGTGTGTCACCAACCTGGGGCAAGCTGCTAACACTAGCGGTAACGCGCACTAAGCGCTTTTTTACTTGGCCCCGAAAATGCGCCCGGGCGACGACTTCTTGCCCTGTATAGCAACCTTTCTTAAAGCTTATTCCCCCAAGTGCTTCCCAATTCAACATTTGTGGGAGGAAGTGATCTTGCTGCGGGGCTGTTAACCACGCCAAACCGCTGCGGATATCTGCTAATTGCCACGTGTTAAGCGCATCTTCATCATCATTTATTTCAATAGCGCTCTGTTCAGCAGAATCTTCTATGCTGATTAACCAACGCCCGCTATCTGGCTGGCATAAGACCGTCGCTTGGGTATTGCTGTGATGGGTATAAGGTTGATCAGGAAGCGCTAAACCAAACGCTTGAGTAACCTTGTTGGCACTTTCGCTGGCGCCGACGATTAGCATTGATGACTGAGGCTGCAATTCGACGCGATAAAAAGCGGCAAATTTGGCTAAATGGCTGGCGAGCATATCGATCAATGAGGTGCTCAACAGTAGCCTATAATGGTCGTTGCTGATTTTCAGTAATTGAGCATTGGCCAGCATTCTTCCCTTTGGTGTGCAAAAGCAGGTAAGAGGGGCAAAAAAGCCATTGGCTAAGCTTACCTGTGCGCTTGTTTGCCCTTGCAGGAATTTCTCAGCATCTGCACCTTTGACATCTAAGGCGGCGAGGTGAGGCAAACGGACGCAGCCATTCATCTTGAGTAACGAAGAGACAGTCGCCATATAGACTCCATATGGGAAGATAGGGTAAACGTAACGTAATCGCATTTGTATCAAAGGTGCGGGCACTGCAGGTAGATTGCAAGGGCCCTGGCGCATGCTAGACTGCTTTGCCTGTATCAGTTTTGCATAGCTTTCAATAGCGTACTCACTTCAATTCAGCGTAGAAAAGGGCAAGGAATGGCATATCAATCATTAACGTTCCAAGGTGTCACAACAGTCGATCAGGTGAATAAGATTACCACGGCGCTGATGATGCTGGATGGTGTCGATAGTGCTGAGGTAGGGCGCCACGGAGCAGAAGTAGAAGGGCGAGCTAAGCGTGAAGCGCTTATAAAAGCTGTTGAGAAGTTAAACCTCGGTATAAAGGTTTCCTAATGCATAAGCCAATCACGATTATTAGTGAGCGTAACCAGACATTTCGTCAACGTATTGAAGTCGATGGTTTGGAAGATCTCTATGGCGACGTCCCACCGGCAGTCGGGGGAGACGGCAGTGCACCAGATCCGCATGATTACTTTGATATTGCCCTAGGTACCTGCAAGGCGATTACCGTGCAAATGTATGCCAGGCGCAAAGAGTGGCCGCTTGAGGGCATCACTGTCAAAGTACAGCGCGATGATAGCGAGGAAAGAAAAGGTGTCTATAAGTTAGCTGTGACGATGACTTTCCACGGCATTGAGGATCCTGAACAGCGGGCAAAGCTAGAAGATATTAGTCATCGTTGCCCGATACAGCGGTTGATGACCCAAGCGACGATTGAAATTTCCACGTTTACCGAGTAGTTCACTTCCCCCCTTAAGGAGTAATGATGAGCAAGGAATTCCGGCTGCAGTCCAAATTTAAGCCTGCTGGTGATCAGCCCGCCGCGATACGCAGCCTGGTTAGTGGGCTTGAGTCGGGACTTGCCCATCAGACCTTATTAGGGGTGACTGGCTCGGGTAAAACGTTCACGATGGCAAATATTGTGCAGCAGCAGCAGCGTCCAACGATTGTAATGGCGCCCAATAAAACGCTGGCTGCCCAGCTATATGGTGAGTTCAAATCGTTTTTTCCGGATAACGCTGTCGAATATTTTGTCTCTTACTACGACTATTACCAGCCGGAAGCCTATGTCCCTTCTTCAGATACCTTTATTGAGAAAGATGCCTCGATAAATGACCATATCGAGCAAATGCGCTTATCGGCTACCAAGGCACTGCTTGAGCGTCGAGATGCGCTGATTGTTGTCTCGGTATCGGCGATCTATGGTCTTGGTGATCCAGATCAGTATCTCAAGATGCGGTTGCATTTCACCCGTGGTGAATTAATTGACCAGCGTGCTTTTTTACGCCGCTTGGCCGAATTGCAATATACCCGCAACGATATGGATTTCCGCCGAGGTACCTATCGGGTGCGCGGCGATGTGATTGATATTTTCCCCGCGGACTCTGACGAGGAAGCGGTGCGGGTGGAGTTGTTTGATAACGAAATTGATTCTATACGCTTATTTGATCCATTAACTGGCGAGGTGCGAACTCATGTGCCTCGTATGACCATCTATCCTAAATCTCACTATGTCACTCCGCGAGAAACTATTTTAGGCGCTATTGATGCAATCAAGGCAGAGCTTAAGGAGCGCCTTGAGTGGATGCGTAAGCACGAGCGTTTAGTTGAAGCACAGCGCCTAGAGCAGCGAACCCTTTACGATATTGAAATGATGCTAGAGCTTGGCTACTGCAACGGCATTGAAAACTACTCGCGCTATCTTTCAGGTCGTGCGCCTGGCGAACCACCCCCGACGTTCTTCGACTATCTGCCGGATGACGCGTTACTGTTTATCGATGAGTCGCATGTCAGTGTGCCCCAGGTTGGCGGTATGTATAAGGGCGACCGTTCTAGAAAAGAGACACTGGTTGAATATGGCTTCCGGCTACCCTCTGCGCTAGATAACCGGCCAATGAAATTTGAAGAGTGGGAATCTATTTCGCCTCAAACCATCTTTGTGTCGGCAACACCGGGCAAGTATGAAGCAGAACATGCCAGTCAAATTGTCGAGCAGGTGGTGCGCCCAACAGGCTTGTTAGATCCGGAAATAGAAGTTCGCCCGGCCAGTACCCAGGTTGATGACCTGCTGTCAGAAATTGGCTTACGTACCGCCGTAGGTGAGCGTGTTCTGGTGACGACGCTGACTAAACGTATGGCGGAAGATCTAACCGAGTACTTTGATGAGCACGATATCCGTGTGCGCTATTTACATTCGGATATTGATACCGTTGAGCGAGTCGAAATCATCCGCGACCTGCGTCTTGGTAAGTTCGATGTTTTAGTGGGAATCAACTTACTTCGGGAAGGCTTAGATATTCCTGAAGTGTCGCTTGTTGCCATCTTGGATGCCGATAAAGAGGGCTTTTTACGCGCTGAGCGCTCACTGATTCAAACTATTGGCCGTGCAGCCCGTAACGCCCATGGTAAAGCTATTTTATACGGTGACAAAATCACCGATTCAATGCGCAAAGCCATCGATGAAACCGAACGTCGCCGCGCCAAGCAGACCGCTCATAACCAAGAGCATGGCATCACGCCAACCACCGTAACGCGCTCTGTGGCGGATATTCTTGAAGCTGCCCAGGCACCAGGCAAGAAGAGCAGCCGTCGCCGTGGCAACGAGCGGAAAGTGGCAGAGAGTGCTGCTGACTATGATGTGGCCACGATGAGCAAACACGATCTGCTCGAGGCTATCAGTAAGCTAGAGGACGCCATGTTTGAAGCTGCACAAAATCTAGAGTTTGAAGAAGCAGCGAGACTGCGTGATCAGCTTCATCAAATGCAAGAAAAACAGCTGGCGCTGGGGTAATCGATGCCTGAAGGCCCTGAAATCCGCCGTGCAGCAGATAGAATTGAGCAGCAGATAGGTGGCAAACATCTGGATGATGCGTGGTTTGCGTTTCCGGAACTCGCCGAGCAAGCCAATTCATTGATTGGTCAACGAGTTGAGGCAGTTGATACGTGGGGCAAGGCCATGCTCGTCCGTTTTGCAGACCATCGTGTGCTGTACTCACACAACCAGCTTTATGGCGTATGGAAGCTACATAGCGAAAATAAGCCGCCAAGCACCAAAAGGTCACTACGAGTTCGGCTGGTGGCTGAGGGCAGGGTGGCTAGTCTTTACAGCGCCTCTGATATTTCGCTCTGGCATGAGAGTGAGTTGAGCCATCACCCTTTCTTGTCGCGCCTTGGGCCTGATTTATTAAGTCAAAACGTATCGTCTGATGATGTGAAACAACGCCTGACTGGTTCAGCGTTTATACGCAGAAGCCTGGGTGCATTGTTACTTGATCAAGGGCTTGTCGCTGGATTAGGAAATTACTTGCGCTCTGAAATTCTTTTTTTATCTAACGTGCACCCTAAAAAGCGCCCCTGTGACTTAACTGAAAACCAGCTAGACCTGCTCGCCACTACGATTGTGGAAACGACCCGACAGGCGTATTTAGAAGCGGGTGTTACTAATCGTGAGGCATGGATTAAACAAGCCATTGCCTCCGGTGAGCCACGCCGGCAATGGCGCTTTAGTGTATTTGAACGCGCTGGCCTTTCCTGCCACCGCTGCGGCTCAGTAATCGAACGTACAATGGTCGGTTCTCGCCGTTTATATTTATGCCCAACGTGCCAATCCCTATAATTTATACCGTTACCTCACGTATGCTGACAAAAATCAGACTAATGCCCTAGTTATCAAATGTAGGTTGGCGGTGGTTGTGGCTGCCGCATATAAGGCCAATACGGTATACTTACCGGTACATCTAGACGGCCATTAAAAAGGCCGCAGCCAAGACGATAACCGAGGAGCTGTTTGTCCATGACCGTGATTCGCCAGGACGACGTCATTCAGAGCGTTGCCGATGCTCTACAGTACATCTCTTACTACCATCCTAAAGATTTCATTGATGCAATGTCAGCCGCTTACGAGCGTGAAGAGAACCCCGCGGCGAAAGACGCGATTGCACAAATCTTAATTAACTCACGCATGTGCGCTACGGGACATCGTCCAATTTGCCAAGATACCGGTATTGTGACGGTGTTTGTTCACGTGGGTATGAACGTCACCTGGGATGCCGAGCTAAGTCTCGATGACATGATTAACGAAGGTGTGCGCCGCGCGTATCAACTGCCTGATAACGTGCTGCGTGCTTCTGTGCTCGCAGACCCCGACGGTAAGCGAGCCAATACCAAAGACAACACCCCAGCGATAATTCACCATTCGCTTGTGCCGGGCGATAAGGTCGATATCCACGTCGCCGCGAAGGGCGGTGGTAGCGAAGCTAAATCGAAGTTTGCGATGCTAAACCCATCCGATAGTGTTGTGGACTGGGTGATGGAGCAGTTGCCTAAAATGGGCGCAGGCTGGTGCCCACCGGGTATGTTGGGAATTGGTATTGGCGGCACCGCTGAAAAGGCGATGATGATTGCCAAAGAAGCGTTGCTCGACCCTATCGATATTCAAGATTTGCAGGCGCGAGGACCTAGTAATCGCGCTGAAGAGCTGCGTTTAGAACTGTTCGATAAAGTGAATAAGAGCGGTATCGGCGCTCAGGGCTTAGGTGGTTTAACCACGGTGCTGGATATTAAAGTTAAAGACTATCCAACCCATGCTGCCAATAAGCCTGTGGCCATCATTCCCAACTGTGCAGCCACGCGTCATGCGCACTTCACGCTTGATGGCAGTGGCCCTGTGGCACTTCCTGCCCCTAAACTTGAAGATTGGCCAGAAATTACCCGTGAAGCAGGCGATAACGTCAAACGCGTCAACCTAGATAGCGTCACTCCCGAAGAAGTCAAAACGTGGCAGCCGGGTGATACGTTGCTGTTGAACGGTAAGCTATTAACCGGCCGTGATGCAGCACATAAACGTATGGTCGATATGATTGCCAAAGGCGAGCCGCTTCCGGTTGATATGAAAGGCCGCTTTATTTACTACGTAGGGCCAGTTGATCCGGTCGGTGACGAAGTGGTTGGCCCCGCAGGTCCAACCACTGCTACTCGAATGGATAAATTCACCCGCACTATGCTTGAAGAGACTGGCTTGTTAGGCATGGTTGGTAAAGCGGAACGAGGCCAAACCGCTATTGATGCCATTCGCGATAACCAGGCGGTGTATTTGATGGCTGTTGGCGGCTCTGCCTACCTTGTTGCCCAGGCAATTAAGAAGTCACGGGTTGTTGGTTTTGAAGATCTAGGAATGGAAGCCATCTACGAATTTGAAGTTGAGGATATGCCCGTTACTGTCGCTGTCGATAGCCTAGGAACGTCTGTCCACCAGACAGGACCGGCCAAATGGAAGGAGATCATCGCTCAAAAGGCGTAGCATACTGATGGCGTCGAACCGCAGTCAGTGACAATAAGCCCCGTCTCTCGCGGGGCTTTTGTGCATTAGCAGTGCAATAATCTGATCAACAGCTCACTTGATAGCGAGGAACAGGCAATGACCTCATGGTTGCTAGGGACCAGCATTATGTTGATACACCTATTGGGTATCGTGTCAGCAGTTATGGCGCTTATGTCGAGCAGAACATCCCAGGGGGCTATTGCTTGGATTATTTCACTATTAACGTTTCCTTATGTTGCGCTGCCTGCGTATTGGTTTTTCGGACGCCCGCGTTTCTATGGCTATGTAACAGCAAGGGGGGAGCGAGATAACGTATTACGTCGAGTGTTGGTACGTTATCGCCATAACATTAAGCCGCACCTTTCATCGCCGACTAGCACCGATATTCAGGCGGTGGAGCAGCTGGCAATGATGCCGTTGACTAACGGCAATAGCGCCGACTTGTTGATCGATGGTGAAGCCACCTTCACAAGTCTTTTTGAAGGTATTGATCAGGCCAAAAGTTATTTGCTGCTGCAGTTTTTTATTGTACGTAACGATGCTTTAGGTAAACGGTTGCAAGACCATTTAATCAAAGCCGCACAGCGAGGGGTGCGCGTTTATTTCCTATATGATGAAGTAGGTAGTCGGAAACTAGACGATGGCTTTTTAAATGAGATGATCAAAGCAGGTGTCGAAGTAAAAGCGTTTCGTTCTTCTCGAGGCTTCAAGCATCGCTTTCAGCTTAATTTTCGTAACCATCGCAAAATAGCGGTCGTGGATGGTAACAAGGGCTGGGTAGGTGGCTTTAATGTTGGTGTAGAATATCTTGGACAAAACCCACGGCATGGCCCCTGGCGCGATACCCATCTAGCCCTCGGTGGCCCGTGTGTGCTGGGTTTACAGGAAGCTTTTTGGGAAGATTGGCACTGGGCAACAGGGGAGGTCATTACCCTAAACTGGCATGCCGACAGTCATCCGCAAGATGATCATCATGTGGTTATTGTGCCATCCGGCCCGGCCGATAAACAGGACACGGCTAGTCTTTTAATTCAACAGTTAATTCATAGTGCCAATGAAAGGCTCTGGGTCACCAGCCCATACTTCGTGCCAGATCAAGGAGTGCAGGATGCGCTAAGACTAGCAGCAATGCGCGGAGTAGATGTACGGGTTATGATTCCCGAACGCCCCGATCATCTGTTGGTGTTTCTATCTGCATTTTCATTTTTGCCTGATATGTTAAGAGCAGGTGTAAAAATATACCGTTATCTTCCCGGTTTTTTACACCAGAAAGTCATGCTAATTGACAGCAATGCAGCGACCGTCGGCACAATAAACCTGGATAATCGATCTTTTAGGCTTAACTTTGAAATAACGGCCTTCATACCCAGTACCGCATTTGCTAGTAAAGTACATGCCATGTTGGAGCAAGATTTTGCTCAGTGTCGACGCGTTACAATTGACGAAATTAGCCAGCGCCCAATGTGGAAGAAAGTAGTTTCTCGTGCGGCATATTTAACCGCACCTATTCAGTAATCAATAATAACCCTGCACGCCGCTAACAACGATTAGGCAAAAGGAGTTTTGGGTGAATTTAGAAACAAAATGGCTCGAGGATTTCGTTGCATTAGCCAATACACGAAGTTTTTCGGCATCTGCCAGGCAGCGCCATGTTACTCAGCCTGCATTCAGCCGCCGTATTCGTGCGCTAGAGCAAGCGGTAGGGGTCACCTTAGTCGATCGCTCGACAACACCGATTGGGCTGACCTCGGAAGGCCAATTGTTTTTGATCACCGCACGCAATCTAGTCGAGCAATTGAACGAGTCATTAAGCCATCTCCGGGGAGTTTCTATTGCGAATGAAGCACTCGATATCGTCGCGGCACACTCACTGGCATTAAGCTTTTTCCCGCCTTGGATTTCCCGTTTACAAAAAGGCTTGGGTGAACTGCCTACACGATTGGTCGCTATGAACGTTGGGGAGGCTATCCATGTTCTGCGTGAAGGTAACTGTGATCTGATGCTGGCATATTATGACCCCTTTGCCACTATGCAACTGGACGCAGAAGTCTTTCCCTCTTTCTCGATTGGCCAAGTAAAAATGCTGCCGGTTTCACTCCCAGATGAAGACGGCAAGCCGCTTTTCTCAATTCAAAATGACAGCTCGATTCCCTATTTAGCTTATACGCAGGGGGCTTTTCTGGGACGAAGTGTGCGCATGCTGCTCAAAAACGACCCATTACGACTGAAGCTGCGCACGGTTTACGAAACGGCCATGGCGGAAGGATTGAAAGGCATGGTGCTGCAAGGAGTGGGGGTTGCTTGGATTCCTGATTTTTGTATTCGTGAAGAGCTCAAAACCGGCAAATTGGTAAGAGCTGGCGATGAAAATTGGGATATCCCTCTAGAAATTAGACTTTACCGCTGTTCGTTAGTCCATAAACCCGGCGTTGAGCGTCTCTGGCGTCAAATGATGAAATTGCCACGCGATTTTCTGCAGGCTTAGCCAACAGAGCGACTAGAAAAAAGCCTCAGATTTTAAAATGTGCCTAAATCGGCCGGTAATCCAAGAAAATTTTGAATAATAAAGAAGTGATCTTCAAACAAGCTTTCAGGTTCTAGATCAGCAAGGGCGACCCAGCGAGCATGGTCGCCGCCCTTGACTGGCTTTAAACGGGGCAACTGCTGATCAGGCCTGAGAGCAAAATAGAAGGCTTCAGCTAACGTTCGTCCACGCCAACTGCGGTGAGGCTCATCAAATAAGCGTTGTCCACGTAACGAGCCCTTTAACACGGGCTCGGGCACTTTAAGTCTTAACCGTTCACGGAGCTCCCTTAAGCAAGCATCTAATAAGCGCTCATGGGGATTTATAAAGCCTCCGGGTAATGCCAGAAGTCCTTTACCCGGTGCCGCCATGCGCTTCACCAACAAAATATGGCCTGATTGGACGACAACCGCATTAACAGTCACAAAAATGGGCGGATAGGGGGCCTGTGCCCAAGCTTGCTTGTATTGATCAAGTAGCTGCTGCTCTTCCAGTAGGCCGTGATAGGCAATACCTTTGCAAAACCTGTCAACGCTTTTGACGACTTCAGGAGGTAAGTCGTGGTAGGCACCGGTACTCAAGTAATCATCGGTAGAACCCGGTGAGCGAAATAATCGCTCACGTATTTGACTCGCTGAGATACCTTCAACGAGTGGGACGCTAATGGACTCCCATTGAGGGAAAAGCGATAAATAATAGCTTGATTGTCCTCTACTCGCACCAATCAAACCAATACGCGGTAAGCGTGCGTTTGCAGGAGACGTCAAATCACGCACTTTGCGTTGCACATCACGTACCCACACATCATCGTTATAAAGCGCATCGAGTAGTGGCGTGATTTCCAGGCGTTGATTGTCTTGATCATCAAACCCAGAACGAATCATTGCCTGTCGCTCATCGAACGTCCACGGATTGCGTAAAGAGCGTGCCTGCCAAGCAGAGCCCACTAATACGATGACTTGACGTGCTTGTTTTAACGCCTCTCGGATAATGGCAAGGTGGCCAAGATGGGGAGGCTGAAAACGACCAATAAACACCAAGCAATCAAAGTCGTAAGCCGTAGTAGATTTAACAGCATCCGAATTCATAGCGCTTCCTTGGTCGTAAGTGAGAAAGTAACAAAGAAAAGAGAACCATTATGAAGTGGGCAGTTAAGGTGCGCAATGCGTCTCCGCCTGCGCTCAACGTTTTAGTTCGGTATGATTGTTAGAGGTATCTTGCGCTAGTGCTTGATAGGGACACTCTTTTGTTAATGGAATGAATATGCTGAAAAAAACGATCACTTTTTGGTGGAACGTGGTTCAAGATGCTACGGCGTTATGGCTTGAACGAAATGCCTTCAGCTATGCCGGATCATTAGCGTTCTACACACTCTTCTCCTTAGCGCCTACCGTTATTATCGCGGTAACAGTGATAGGCGTGGTACTGGGTGAAGATGCCGCTCAAGGACAAATAGTTGCTCAGCTACAGGACACGTTAGGCGCTGATGCAGCACTAGCGATTGAGCAGGCCGTTGCCCAGTCACGTATCGAAGAGTCAGGTATCTTGCCAACAGTGCTTGGCTTTGTAGCTTTATTGGTGGGTGCCACAACCGTGTTTGCGCAGATGCAATTTTCGCTCAATACCATTTGGGGCGTCACTGCAAAGCCCACTTCCAATAGTGCCCTTATCTTTATCAAAAATCGCTTACTTTCCTTAACGGTCGTGTTGTCTATTGGCTTCATTCTATTAGTATCGTTAGTGTTGGGGGTTATCTTGCGGGGTATGCTCCACGGAGCTAGTAATTTATTGCCTTACGCTAGTTTATTAACAACATCGCTTGAGTCATTAATTTCACTGGCGATGGTGACGTTGTTATTCGCTACTATTTTCAAAGTATTACCGGATGTGGTGCTGCGTTGGCAAGATGTGCTGATTGGCGCAGTAGTAACTGCTGTGCTATTTACTATTGGGCGCAGTGTTATTGCTATTTATTTGGCATACACCGCCACCGCGTCGACCTATGGTGCGGCAGGCTCCGTTGTGATGATTTTGTTATGGGTATATTACAGTTCATTAATTCTACTATTTGGCGCTGCTTTTACGCGCTCCTTGCTGCTTCGTCGCGGGCGGGCATTGGTGCCACGTAATAGTGCAGTGCTGGTGAAGCGGGAGTTAGTTTAAAAAAGGTTGGTAGAAAGAGCTCCTTAGAGAGCTCATTTATAACAAGCGCAGATCAGCAGAGTTCAGCCTGTCGTCCTATCGGGCTGAATTCTATAAACGCTATTGTATAAATACTGAGAGGATCGTTTATGTCTACTTGCTGTGTACGTGCTTATGTAACAGGAAAAGTGCAGGGCGTATGGTTTCGGCGTTCAACACAGGAACAAGCACTTCAACGAGGACTAACAGGATACGCCAAAAACTTACCCGATGGACGGGTTGAGGTGGTGCTATGTGGCAATTCAGCTGCTGTATCTACGCTAACTGAATGGTTATGGCAGGGCCCTGAAGGAGCGCAGGTAACGCATGTCACTATTGAAGTGTTGGACGGCCACCGCGCTCCCGATCATTTTGCGACCTATTAATCAGTGCTTAAGACGTTCGCCTCAGTTTGCCATTGCTGAATGTTGTCAGCAGTGAGCGACACAATGTTCTGGCGAGCCTCGGGCGTAATCCAGGCATTGTGAGGGGTCACTATCAAATTAACTGCCTCACCTTCTGCTAATGCTGTTAAGAGAGGGTGTCCTTCTTTCGGCGGCTCAGTGGGGAGCACATCAACTGCTAACCCTCCAATCTTGCCAGCACGAAGCGCCTCAAGTGCCGCTTCTTCATCGATGATGCCGCCCCGGGCGCAATTGACCAATAGCAGTGACGGTTTGGCGTTTACCAGGCGCGTGCGATTGATAAGGTGCTTGGTTGTTTCGTTAAGCGGGCAATGCAAGCTAATAATATCTGCCGTTGGTAATAAATCGTCGAGAGAGGGTCGTTTGTCGTTTAACTCATTCCCAGGGCGAGCAGCAAATGTAACCTTCATCCCAAACGCTTCAGCTAAACGCGCCACTTCTGAACCAAGCTCACCTTGCCCCACCATCACTAGGTGCTTATTGGAAAGCTGCAGCGTCGAGTGAGCTTGTAAACAAAAGAAATCGCTGCGCTGCCATTCGCCACGAGCGATATCAGCTTGATAACGAGGTAAACGATTAGCCAATGCCAGCATAAGCAGTAATGTATGCTGAGAAACGCTAGCTGTTCCATAAGCAGTGACATTCTTTACAGCAATATTGTGGGCCTTAGCTGTGTCGAGATCGATATTATTAAGCCCTGTCGCCAGCACACATATAAGTTTGAGTTTAGGTAAGGCTGATAGTGTTTCTGCGTTCAGTACAACCTTGTTGACGATCGCTATGTCGGCATCCGCCAAGCGCTCACTTGCCTGTTCGGCAGTGCTTTGCTGATACACCTCTAAATGACTAACAAGGTCTCGAATTGCTGTTAGATCGATATCCGCGCCTAAGCTCTCGGCATCCAGCATTACCGCATTGGGCATTTTTCTTTTCTCCATTATCTGCCGAAAGGCACTTGGCCTTGCTCAGCAGGGGGCACAAAAGGGTATAATGTGTCGCTCTATCAACCGCAGTCTTGGAATTTATCCCGACAGGCCACATATTCTTTGTCTGGCAAGCGTTGGTTTTGCCACTAGTTTATACAAACTTAGCCTGTCGGAGTTGAGCTTTTCAGGAGTTATCAACATGCCCATCTATGAGTACGAGTGCAAGGCCTGCGGTCATCGCATGGAAAAATTGCAGAAAATCAGCGCGGATCCGCTGAAGGATTGCCCCGCGTGCCAGGGAGCCAGTCTGGAACGCTTGGTCTCGGCGGCTGGTTTCCGCCTTGCTGGCGGCGGTTGGTATGAAACCGATTTTAAAACAGGAAGTAAGAAAAACTTGGCAGCAGAAGGCCAATCTACTTCTAGCACTGGTACCACAAGCGATACCAGTAGCGCATCAACGAAAAAGGGCGCCGCGGCTTAGCCGCGGTTGTCAGGGTCAGAACGGCCCACGACAATCTCATTGCCACGTAACAGAACAGGATTAGACATGCGCAGCCATTATTGCGGCCAGCTTAACGAAACTTTGGTGGAACAAACGGTCACTGTCTGCGGTTGGGTACATCGCCGCCGTGATCATGGTGGGGTCATCTTTCTGGATATGCGCGATCGCGATGGCATCGCTCAGTTCGTTGTCGACCCAGATACCGCCGAGGCATTTGCTAATGCTGACCGTGCTCGCAGTGAGTACGTACTTCGTATTACTGGCCGTGTCCGGCTGCGCCCTGAAGGAACGCAAAATCCTAACATGCCAACGGGCATGATTGAGGTATTAGCTAAAGAGGTGGAGGTGCTCAACACAGCCGCCACACCACCTTTTCAGCTCGATGAGCACAACAAAGTAGGCGAGGAAGTTCGCTTAAAGCATCGCTATATCGACCTTCGACGCCCGGATATGATTGAGAAGCTACGCTTGCGTTCGCGTATTTCTCACAACGTCCGCGCTTACTTGGAAAACCAAGGCTTCCTGGATATCGAGACGCCGGTATTGACTCGTGCAACGCCGGAAGGTGCCCGCGACTACCTCGTTCCTAGCCGGACACATGCAGGCAGCTTCTTTGCACTACCGCAGTCACCACAGTTGTTTAAGCAGCTGTTAATGGTGGCCGGTTTTGATCGTTACTACCAGATCGCTAAATGCTTCCGTGATGAAGATCTGCGGGCTGATCGCCAGCCCGAGTTCACGCAAATCGATATCGAAGCCTCTTTTGTGGAAGAAGACGACATCATGGGCATTACCGAAGCCATGATTCGTCAACTCTTCCAGGAAGTGCTGAGCGTCGAGCTGCCTGAGTTCCCACGCATGACCTGGCAGGAAGCAATGGATCGCTTTGGCTCTGATAAGCCTGATCTACGCATTCCGTTAGAATTGACCGATGTTGATGACTTGATGCAGCAGGTTGATTTTAAGGTCTTCTCAGGCCCTGCAAGTGCGGAAGACGGCCGCGTAGCGGCATTGAAAGTGCCGGGTGGAGCCAAATTGTCTCGTAAAGAGATCGACGAATATACTAAGTTCGTTGGTATTTACGGTGCCAAAGGACTGGCGTGGATTAAGGTCAATGAGCGGGCCAAAGGGCTTGAAGGTCTTCAATCACCCATTGTTAAGTTCATGGAGAATGTGGTTGAAGAGCTGCTTGATCGCGTAGGCGCTGAAGATGGCGACATCATTTTCTTTGGTGCGGATAAAACGCGCATCGTCAATGAAGCGATTGGTGCATTACGCGTCAAGTTAGGTGCCGACCTTGAGCTTTACACTCAGGCGTGGGCACCGTTATGGGTTGTCGATTTCCCGATGTTTGAAGCGGATGACAACGGCCGTCTCAGCCCGTTACATCACCCATTTACCGCACCTTCTTGCTCGCCAGAAGCACTTAAAGCTGACCCAGCAAAAGCATTGTCGCGTGCCTACGACATGGTGCTTAACGGCACTGAGCTTGGTGGTGGTTCCATTCGTATTCACGATCAAACCATGCAAAGCACTGTGTTTGAAATCTTGGGTATTGGCCAAGAGGAAGCGCAAGAGAAGTTTGGCTTCCTACTGGATGCGTTGCAATACGGCGCGCCTCCCCATGGCGGCTTAGCGTTCGGTTTAGATCGTTTAGTGATGCTGATGGCTGGAGCTAAGACAATTCGTGAAGTGATTGCCTTCCCGAAAACCCAAAGCGCCGGCTGTTTACTGACTGATGCCCCGGGTGAAGTCAGCTCTGATCAGTTGAAAGACTTAAACATCCGTCTGCGCCAAAAAGCCAAAGCAGAGACCGCTAGCGAATAATCGCTTAGCTCTGCTTTCTAGGTCAGCAACGAGCAGTTCGGCAACCAGTAGTCCAACACCGACGTTTAGGCGTCGGTGTTTTTGTTTGAACCGCTCGCTACCAATAGGACAGCTGCCATGGATGAAAGACGGCCCGCTCCCGCGATTAGAATCTTGGGTATCGACCCAGGTTCGCGTATCACGGGCTATGGTGTCATCGATTTAATGGGTGTTAAGCCTCATTATGTCGCTAGTGGGTGCATTAGAACGACCGATGTCCCTTTAGAGCAGCGCTTGGCGCAAATTTATGCCGGTTTAAGCGAAGTAGTGGGGCTGCATCGGCCCGATGCCGTCGCCGTTGAGCGAGTCTTCATAGCTAAAAATCCCGACTCAGCTCTGAAGCTTGGACAAGCACGGGGCACGGCTCTCGTCTGCATCGCGAATCACGGTCTGAGTATTGCAGAGTACGCAGCAAGACAGATCAAGCAAGCCGTTACGGGCCAAGGAGGCGCGGAGAAAAGCCAGGTGCAGCATATGGTCACCGCTATTCTACAGCTCTCTTCAACACCGCAGGCTGACGCCGCGGATGCGCTGGCTATCGCGCTTACCCATGCGTATGCAGGGCATGGCTTACTTGCTGCCCCCTCTAAGGGCAGTCGTCGGCGCAGCACAGGGCGGTGGCGGCTTTAGCTGCTTACTGGTCATTTGTACAGAGTGTCTTTATAGTAAATGGCAGCTTTTTATTATTGCGAGCATACACATGATCGGTCGTATTAATGGTTTTTTGTTAGAAAAGCACCCCCCTTGGATTGTGGTTGATGTGCATGGAGTCGGTTACGAGCTTGAAGCCTCGATGAATACCCTAGTGGCGCTTCCTGCTGTAGGAGAGAGCGTATCCATGTATACGCATCTTACCATTCGTGATGATGCCCATTTGCTTTACGGCTTTGGCCGAGAACAAGAGCGCGCACTGTTTCGTGCCCTAATCAAGGTCAACGGCGTAGGGCCAAAACTGGCATTAGCCATCCTTTCTGGAATGGACGAAGCTGCCTTTATGCGTTGCGTCCGTGACGACGATAGTAAAGCACTGACGAAGCTGCCAGGCGTTGGTAAAAAAACCGCCGAGCGGTTAATTATTGAAATGCGTGACCGTTTCCCTGAATGGGAGAACGCGGCGGATGCGCCCCTCGCGTTAGAAGCGGCGAATGGTGAACCTGCCCCTCGTGACTCACTGGCAGATGCGGAAGCGGCCCTAGTGAGCTTGGGCTATAAGCTGACTGAAGCCTCAAAAATGTTAGCTGACATTAATCCCAAGCAGTCAACAGAGGCAATTATTAAAGCCGCGCTGACAAAACGCATGACTGGGTAACAACGTGAGTTATTTCATGGAACGACTGATAGTGCGTACTTTATGTTAGAACATGACCGATTAATCGCAGCTGAGCCCGAACAAGGGGAAGGGCGTATTGATCATGCGATTCGTCCCAAGCATTTAAAGGATTATATTGGGCAACCGCGGGTACGCGAGCAGCTTGAAATTTTCATTGGAGCCGCAAAGCTACGTCAGGAAAGCCTAGACCATACCTTGGTATTTGGCCCCCCAGGGCTGGGTAAAACAACGCTTGCGAATATTATTGCTACTGAAATGGGAGTGGGGCTGAAATCAACGTCTGGCCCTGTACTTGAGCGTGCGGGGGACTTAGCAGCAATGCTGACGAACCTAGAACCAGGCGACGTGCTGTTTATTGATGAAATTCACCGATTGTCACCCGTGGTAGAAGAGGTGCTATATCCGGCAATGGAAGATTTTCAGCTGGATATTATGATCGGTGAGGGACCCGCTGCCCGCTCGATCAAACTAGATTTGCCTCGCTTTACCTTAGTAGGTGCGACAACGCGCGCAGGCTTGCTAACTTCTCCCTTGCGTGATCGCTTTGGCATTGTGCAACGCTTGGAGTTTTACAACCTTGAAGAGCTGACTGAGATTGTCACTCGCTCAGCCCGCTTGCTAGGTGTTGAAACGAGTCATGCAGGCGCAGTCGAGGTTGCCAAGCGCTCCAGAGGCACCCCGCGTATTGCCAATCGGCTGCTGCGCCGCGTACGGGACTATGCAGAAATAAAGGGCAATGGCATCGTTGATGTTACTCTCGCCGATGCGGCACTCAACATGCTAAATGTCGATCACCACGGGCTGGATCATATGGATCGGCGCCTTTTGTTGGCAATGATCGATAAATTTGATGGCGGTCCTGTGGGAATTGACTCAATCTCAGCCGCTATTAGTGAAGAGCGCGGTACCATTGAAGACGTCATTGAACCTTACTTAATTCAGCAAGGATTAATGATGCGCACACCGCGGGGGCGCGTAGTAACACGGCAGGCGTGGCTGCACTTCAATAAAACACCTCACGAACATGCCATTGATCCAGAAGGAGAGCGGCGCCCATGAGTAACGGGTTCACGATGCCGGTGCGCGTCTATATGGAAGATACTGACGCCGGTGGAATTGTCTACTACGTTAACTACTTGAAGTTTATGGAGCGCGCTCGCAGCGAATGGTTACGTACGCTAGGTCTTAATCAGCAAACTTTGCTAGACGATGGCACCCAGCTAGTGGTATATCGCTTGGCCTGTCACTACAGCAAGCCTGCACGCCTGGATGATTCACTTATTGTCAGTACAAATATTGAGAATGTTGGTCGATGCCGGATGACTTTTTTACAGCAAGTGCAGCGAGATGAGGAACTCTTATGCGCTGCTACAGTCGAGATAGCCTGCTTATGCGCGCATAAGATGCGGCCAAAAGCATGGCCAAAAACATTGCAGGTGCTGGGTTGATTCGTTTAGGGCGAACACCGAGAACACGCATAAATCTATGATATGTGTAAACCTATGGCATGTGTAAACCTATAGCATGTATAAACCTATGGAGTAGATAGCACGATGTAGCGTGCGTACTTCATGGCCTTTATATACCACCACTGTTCGGAAATTCCGACATTAATAGCTTGATGAGGGTAACTGTGAACGATAACACCATGTCCATCCCCCACTTGATAATGAGTGCCAGCACGGTTGTGCAGCTGGTGATGTTACTGCTGGTGGTGGGGTCAATCCTCTCTTGGGTGGTTATTTTCCAACGCAGCATTGCCTTGCGCAGGGCAAAACAGGAGTACAACCAATTTGAAGAATCCTTTTGGTCGGGTGTCGATTTAAACGAGTTATACCGAGAGATTCCTGCTGACGACCCACGCTATGGCGCAGAGCATATTTTCCAGGCGGGCTTTCGCGAATTTAATCGTTTAATGCCCAAAACACGTAACCCCGACACAATCTTGGAAGGTGTGCAGCGGAGTATGCGAGTCGCCTGGTCTCGGGAAGAAGATCGCCTGACTCAGCATCTTGTCTTCCTCGCAACGGTGGCTTCAGCGAGCCCTTACATCGGCTTGTTTGGAACGGTTTGGGGGATTATGGGGTCTTTCCAATCCCTTTCTATGACCCAGCAAGCTACATTGGCAACGGTTGCGCCTTGGATTGCTGAAGCGCTAATTGCAACAGCTATGGGCCTATTTGCTGCTATTCCCGCAGTCGTTTTCTATAACCGCCTATCGAATGATGCCGCTCGTCTATTGGGCAAGTACGAAGACTTCGCCGAGGAATTTCACGCTATCTTGCACCGTAATTTGCAAGGCCGTGAAAGTAAGTCCAGCGCTAGCTAAGGGAGTACGCTATGCAAGGCCCGTTTAATCGCAGCGGCAATAAAAAGCCGATGGCTGAAATCAACGTAGTCCCCTTTATTGACGTCATGCTGGTCTTGCTGGTGATCTTTATGATCACCGCACCAATGCTCACTCAAGGGGTGCAAGTAGATCTACCTCAAGTCACATCAGAGCCCATCGACAACCAAGACGAAAGTGACCCGATTATTATCTCTGTCGACCAGGATGGAGGCTACTTCATCACGCTTGGCGAAGATTCAACAGCTGTCTCTCTTGAGCAAATGGCTGAGCGAGTCACGGCGATATTGCAGCGACGACCTGAAACGCCTGTTATGGTTCGTGGCGATCGCAACGTTGCATACGGACAAATAGTCGTATTAATGAGCACACTGCAACGCTCGGGTGTCGCTAATGTCGGTCTGTTATCTGAGCCGCCACAAGATGGTTAAACGTAGCGCGCAAATAGCAATCAAACCACCCCGTGACCCACAGGATGTTGGCTATACTTGGCCTACCGTTCTGGCGGTTGCGGTGCATCTATTAGTGGTGCTTTTTAGTTTGGTTAGCCTGCCCAGTTCAACGGCAGAGCCAGACTCCTCCTCGATTGTGCAAGCGACCTTCGTCAGTACTGAGACATTCACTGACCAAGCACAGCAAACGACGGAGCAACAAGCAGCGCTCAATAGCTCAACCGACCCAGAGGAAGCTGAGCCAGCACCTGACCCAAGTGAGCAAGAAGCACTGCAGCAGCAGCAGGCAGACGAAGCGGCCGCTAGAGAAGAAGCGCAAGCTCAAGCACGGGCAGAAGAGCAAGCACGCGAGCTGCAAGAGGCTCAAGCTCAGGCCGCAGCCGAGGCACAGCGACGAGAAGAAGAAGCACAACGTCTAGCCGAACAGCAGGAAGAAGCGGCTAAAGCCAGAGAAGAGGCTCAACGGGCAGCCGAGGCAGAAGCTCAGCGCCAACGGGAAGCTGAGGCAGAAGCCCAGCGCCAGCGGGAAGCCGAGGCAGAAGCCCAGCGCCAGCAGGAAGCCGAGGCAGAAGCTCAACGCCAGCGCGAAGCCGAGGCAGAAGCTCAACGCCAGCGCGAAGCCGAGGCAGAAGCTCAACGCCAGCGCGAAGCCGAGGCAGAAGCTCAACGCCAGCGCGAAGCCGAGGCAGAAGCTCAACGCCAGCGCGAAGCCGAGGCAGAAGCTCAACGCCAGCGCGAAGCTGAGGCAGAAGCCCAGCGCCAGCGGGAAGCCGAGGCAGAGGCTCAACGCCAGCGGGAAGCCGAGGCAGAAGCCCAACGCCAGCGAGAAGCCGAGGCAGAAGCTCAACGCCAGCGAGAAGCGGAAGCGGCCATGCAGCGTCAGCTAGAGGGAGAAGCCCAGGCTGCTGCGAACGCACAGCAGGCGCAGCAAGCAGCGAATGGGTTTATTAATATTGTGCGTCGTGCGGTAGAGCAGGCATGGTTAATTCCCGCAGGCGCCAGTGACACGATGAGTGCTACGATTCAAGTAAGGCTTGGCCCATCAGGAGAGGTACTTTTAACCACTATCGCCTCATCCAGCGGTGATAGTGCCTTTGACCGGTCTGCCATGCAGGCTGTCGAACACGCTGCTCCGTTCAGCGAGCTGAGGGATTTGCCCGCAGAGCAGCAGCGCAACTTACGTCAATTTAATCTGCGATTTACCCCGGGGGATGTTCGCTGATGCAAACCATAAGCAAAGTGTGGCTGTTTTGCGTACTGCTATTCGTTAGTAGTTATGCAACTGCAAATGCAAACCTAACTATCGAAATAACACGCGGGAGCGACCAAGCCTTACCGATTGGTATCGTTCCCTTTGCAGGTGGCGATAACCTACCTGAAGATGTGGCTCAAATCATCCAGGACGACCTTGAGCGCAGCGGTTTTTTTGCGCCCTTAGAACGCAGTGCCATGTTTGATAGACCAAGCCAGGCGGATGACGTTGAGTTTGGTACTTGGCGGTCGCTTGATGTTCGATATTTGGTGGTAGGCCGAGCACAACAGACAAATAGTGGTTATCAGATTCAGTTCGAGTTAATGGATATCAGTGGGCAGCGCCGTATGATTGGCGAAACGGTCACAGCAAATGTGAACGATTTGCGTGGTGCTGCTCACTATATTAGCGATCAAATTTTTGAAGAAATTACCGATATCCGGGGGGCTTTCTCAACTAAAATTGCTTATGTAACCGCTCAAGGGTTGGGCGATAATATGCAATTTGGCCTGTATGTGGCCGATGCGGATGGACGTAATAGTCAACAAGTACTTACCTCCGACCAGCCGATTATGTCACCTGCATGGTCTCCTGATGGTCGAAAGTTGGCGTACGTATCCTTTGAAACAGAGCGTCCGGCTATCTATATTCAAGATGTTTCAACTGGACAACGAATACAAGCAACGTCTTTCGAAGGTATCAATGGTGCTCCTACTTGGTCACCTGATGGCCGCAAAATCGCCATGTCGCTGTCCAAAGATGGACAACCAGAAATTTATATCCTAGACATCGGTAATCGCTCCGTAGAGCGGATAACTCAAAACAGCAGCATTGATACTGAACCAACTTGGGCGCCCGATGGACGTAGTCTGTTGTTTACCTCTGACCGTAGTGGTGGACCGCAAATTTATGAATACTCGTTAGGTAGCGGTGAAGCCAAGCGCGTCACATTTACCGGTAACTACAATGCTCGCGCACGCTTTTCACCTGACGGAGAGCAAATCTTTTTAATTCACCGTTCCAACCGCGGCTATCAAGTTGCACGTCAGGAGCGTGACGGGGGGCGTCTTGTTGTAATCAGTGAAACAACAAGAGATGAATCTCCTAGTGTTGCGCCGAACGGGACCATGGTAATCTTCGCTACCCAACAGGGTAGTAATGGGGTGTTAAGTGCCGTTTCAGCGGATGGCCGCTCGTCATTTAGATTACCCGCAGCGCAAGGTGATGTTCGCGATCCCGCGTGGTCACCTTTTTTTAATTGATTGACGAAAAGTTTTAATTTTTTGTTTTCAGGCAAGGAGTCTGATTATGCAACTTAAACCGTTGGCTCGCTCATTAGCAGTAGCGCTATCTATCGTAGTAATCGCTGGCTGTTCCAGCACCGGCGGAACCCAGGATGGTGACTCTTATGGAAGCCAGGATGGCAGCGGCACAGGAGCGAGCACCTCAGGTGTTGGCACTGGTGGCCAGTATGGCTCTACATCAGGTTCCGGCGCAGGCGCTGGTCAACAAGCCGATTCACGCATTCCAGAAGTCCGTACTATCTATTTTGACTTCGACCGCGACACCATCAGGGGCGATTACGAATCAGTCGTTATGGCTCATGCTCGCTATTTGCGTGCTAACCCCAGCGCGCAAGTTGTTCTGCATGGCCATACCGACGAGCGTGGCACTCGCGAATACAACATGGCCCTTGGTGAGCGTCGTGCCGGGGCTGTTAAGCGGTTCTTAAATATTCAAGGCGTGTCTCCCTCGCAAATGAGCGTCGTCAGCTATGGTGAAGAGCGCCCGGCTGCTAGCGGCCAAAGTGAGAGTGCCTATTCTCAAAACCGTCGCGTCGTCTTTAACTACTGATGGCATTGGCGTACCTAGCTGTACAACATCAAGTACGCGCTACTTGGTGCTGGGTACGCTAACTAAGTAATGATTGGAGTCATCATGAATCACAGTCTCAAGCGTTATTTTGAGAGGCTGTGCGGTGCGGGAGCCATAGTGCTCCCGCTGTCCGTATTGCCTTTGACAACTTTTGCTCAACAGCCCCTCGTTCAAGACTTATCAAGTGGCTCTGGCTTTTATCAGCAGACCCAACGCCAGGAATCATCTGGTGGGAACTTGGTACTCTTTAACCAAGTGCAAGAGCATCAGAGAGAGATTCAGCAGTTACGTGGTCAGATTGAAGAGCTTCGACACCAGTTAGAGCAGCTTCGTCGGCAATCACAGCAGCAATACCTGGATATTGAAGATCGCTTAATGAATAGCGGTCCTAGCCAAATTGAGCAATCGACCCCTGCAGTAGAGCCCGAGGCGGCAGAGCAAGTTGCCAACGCACCCTCGTCTCGCAACGTCAGTGAAGATGCTCAGGCAGACTACCAAGCAGCGTTTGCCCACGTCCAAGCACGTCAATTCGAAGATGCAATCAATGCATTTAAAGCGTTTGTCACTGATCACCCCGACAGCAGTCTGACCGCGAACGGATATTACTGGCTGGGCGAACTTTATGCGGCGGAAGGTGAACTTGGCGCTGCTGATGAGTCATTTAGCCGTGTTATTGAGCAGTACAGCGGCAGCAGTAAAGTACCCGATGCGCTTTATAAGCTAGGATTAGTAAAAGCGCGGCAGGGCGAGGCTGAACGCAGTCGTGAACTGCTGGAACAAGTACGTGATGATTACCCGCAGAGTAGCGCGGCAGGACTTGCCAATGACTTTTTGCGTCAGTCGGCAGGATAACGTCTGTTTACATTTTTGTATCAAGGAAACCTCATGAGCTGCAAAATCGACTATCAACCAGCGCCCAATCTTTTGGAAAACCGCGTCGTGTTGGTAACCGGTGCGGGTGATGGAATTGGACGTGCTGCTGCACTCACCTACGCCCGCCATGGGGCAACTGTGATACTGCTTGGCCGCACGATCGCTAAGCTTGAGCGTGTCTATGATGAAATTGAAGCAGCAGGCGGACCCCAGCCGGCAATTTTCCCGCTCAACTTTGAGGGTGCAACGCTCAAAGATTTTCACGATATGGCTGAAACGCTGGACAAAGAGTTTGGCCGCTTAGATGGATTGCTGCATAACGCTGGCTTACTAGGCAGAATTACGCCTTTTGAGCAGTACAATCCAGAGCTGTGGGAACAAGTCATGCAGGTCAATATCAATGGGCCTATTTGGATGACCCAAGCACTGCTACCTTTGCTTCAGCAGTCTGCTGATGCTTCTGTGATCTTCACCTCATCGAGCGTTGGGCGAAAAGGTCGGGCTTACTGGGGGGCATACTCGGTTTCAAAGTTCGCCACTGAAGGCTTTGTCGAAGTGCTTGCTGACGAACTTGAAAACCAGTCTACAGTGCGGGTTAATACGTTGAACCCAGGGGCAACACGTACCCAAATGCGTCGGACTGCTTACCCAGGTGAAGATCCATTGACGCTGCGCACCCCTGAAGAAATCATGCCCACCTACTTATGGCTGATGGGGCCAGACAGCACGGGGGCTAGTGGCCAGAAGTTTGACGCTCAACCACCACGTGCCTAAACCAGCGCTTTCTTTCGCACCGCTTGTCGATGTTCTGTGCATTTTCATTAAATTAGCGCTATCAATGAAAAGCAGTCAGGGCATCGACTAAGTCTTCACACGTTTCAAACCATAAGTCAGCTGGCCATTGCTGATAATCGTCTTCCTCACTGATATACCCGTAACCAACGGCAACCGCTGTCATTCCCGCCGCTTTGGCGGCCTCAATATCACGGATATGATCACCAACGTACCAACAGGCTTGTGGTGCCACATCAAGCCTGCGTGCAGCTTCCCAAAGAGGTTCTGGAGCGGGTTTTTTTAGCGTCAGATCATCCGCGCATAAAAGTGCTCCTGGCGTTAACGCCAAGGCATCCAGCAGTGGAAGGGTATAGCGCCTAGGTTTGTTCGTTACGATTCCCCACAAGCGTGATGCTGAATGCCAACGCTCCAACCATTGGTCAAGAGGGGCAAATAGACGACTGTGAACAGCAACGGCTTGTTCATAGTTATCTAACAAATACTGCCGCGCCGTATCATGTTCACTAGAACCACTTTCGATACCAATAGCCAAGGTTACTAAAGCACTGCCTCCGTTAGAAACCTGGCCTCGTATTTTCTCGTAGGGCAGCGGTGTCAGCCCATGATGCCGCCGCAATGCATTCGTTGCTTGAGCAAGGTCAGGGGCAGTGTCAACAAGAGTTCCGTCTAAATCAAACAGTATCGCTTCAGGTATTGATGTTGACATTTATTGGCTCGCTTTCCGGCAATACATCATGTAATTGACCGATACATCATTTGCAACCAGACGGTAGTGACGAGTCAGCGGGTTATAGGTCAGCCCCGTTTGTTCGTTAACTTCAAGCTCTGCAGCTCTTGCCCATGCGGCCATCTCAGAAGGGCGGATAAATTTTGCGTAATCATGGGTGCCGCGGGGCAATAGATTAAGCACATATTCAGCGCCTAAAATCGCAAAAGCATACGATTTTGGAGTGCGATTTAGGGTAGAGAAGAAAACATACCCCCCGGGGCGAACCAGTTGACTGCAAGCACGAATGACCGAGGCGGGGTCGGGCACATGCTCAAGCATTTCCATGCAGGTTACGATGTCATAATGCCCTGGCTGCTCTGCTGCCAGCGCTTCAACGCTTATCAGCCGATAATCCACCGTTGCTCCGCTTTCTAGCGCATGTAGCCGGGCAACGCTAAGGGGCGCTTCCCCAAGATCAATGCCGGTAACACTAGCACCACGATGGGCCATCGATTCGCTTAAAATCCCACCGCCACAGCCGACATCGAGCACCTTTTTACCGGCTAGACCTGCACGCGCGTCAATAAAGTCCAGACGCAGGGGATTGATAGCGTGCAGCGGCTTAAATTCGCCCTCTGAGTCCCACCAACGACTAGCAAGTGCTTCAAATTTCGCAACTTCCGCTGCGTCGACATTGTCGTGGTTGCGATGAGTAGTGCTATCCTGAGGTATCGCTTGCATGTTTTAACTCCCATTGTCGGTAAGTTGGCATGAAGGTGGCAACCAACCAGTCGTTCAGTATTATGTCATTCTAACCACTCCTGGAAAGGAACGCATGAAAAGGAACGCGACATGAATCTTAACCCCCTATTTTCGCGACTTTTATTTTCTCAGGGAGCGTGATGAATGCGAGTGTTACTCCACGGAAGTGAACTAAGTGCCGCTACCGCCGCCGCAGCATTAGCTTGGGTAGGCCATCAAGTTGAGTGGCTGCTACATGAAAGCGCGCCATGGCCACAGCTTTTGAAAGCGGACTGGCTGCGCAGCGAACCTGAATTAATGACGCATATTGAACAAGCGTTAGCCAATGGAACATTGAGAATCATTGAAGCGCCACAGCAGGCTCACTCTCCTGATGTGGTGTGGCTGGCTCTATCACCCGATCAGCGGCAGGCTGCCAAGACGCTGCTTGAAGCCCCTTTATTTGAACACCATAGTGGTGCCGTATTAATTAATAATTCAACATTTCCAGTAGGCGAAACAGAACAGTTGCACGCGCTTATGGGGCCCCAGCACAGTAGCGTGGCGTTACCCGACACCTTGGAAGAGGGGCGGGCCTGGCTCTCCTTTACGCGTCCTTCGCGCTGGCTGCTCGGCTGTGACGATGCAACCGGTGAACAGGTGGCGCGCGAGCTTTTGCGCGCCTTTAATCGCCGCAATGACGTGTTCCAACGGATGCCATGTAGAGCAGCTGAGCTAACTAAGCTCGCGATTAACGGCATGCTGGCAACACGTATCAGCTACATGAACGAGATTGCCGGGCTGGCAGATACACTTGGTGTTGACGTCGAGCACGTGCGCCAAGGCATGGGCGCTGATACCCGAATTGGTTATGAATATTTATACCCTGGCTGCGGCTTTGGTGGCCCCAATTTCTCTCGCGATCTAATGCGCTTAGCTGATGTTCAGTCAGCCAGTGGCCGTAACTCGGCATTGTTAGAGCAAGTAATGGACATCAATGAGCAGAAAAAAGAGACGTTATTTAGGAAACTCTGGACACTCTTCGAGGGCGATTTAGCCGGCAAAACGATTGCTATTTGGGGAGCCGCTTTTAAACCAGGAACCACTCGAATCGATCACGCGCCTGTACTGACACTCCTTGCTGCCTTATGGGCGCAAGGCGTGAAGGTAAATCTTCATGATCCAGCGGCAACACCCGCGTTGCTCAATGCCGTAGGTGACCGAGATGACCTAACCACATTCACCAGTGACCCATACTTGGCATGTGAGGGAGCCGATGCACTGATGCTAGTGACTGAGTGGAAAACTTATTGGAACCCTGACTGGCATCGTTTAGCCTCATTATTGAGCGCTAAGTTGGTGCTGGATGGACGAAACATTTACGACCCAGCTTTTGTGGCTAGCTGTGGTTTACGGTATAGAGGAATCGGGCGTCGAGCAGATCCCACAACGTATTGAGGAAAAGTCATGCCCAACAGTACTGCGTCTTCTCGCATTGTTCCCGATGTGGATCAAAGCTTGACCGCACAGCACTTGCGTCATCGCAGGGGCCCTAAGCTGTGGCCATTGTGGTTATTGATGATACTTATTATCATTTCATTAGGCGCCGCTGCTACAGGCCTCTGGTATGAAAGAGAGCGCTTATTAAACGAGATACATCGAGTTAGTGGAGAAGTATCTAATCTTCATGCGAGACTCGACTCGGGTGACACAGATACGCAAGATGCGATAGCCTTTGTACAAGCACAGATGACAACGCTGTTCCAAGAACAGGAGCAATTAGCTGTTGCGGTGACACGTACCCGTGAGGAACTTTACGGTCTTTTGACGTCAAACGAAGAGCTTGTGAATGGTGAGGCTCTGAGCAGCATTGCTGAGCGCATTAGTCAGCTGGAAGAGCAAGCAGCGTTACGTGACCAACAGCTCACCGCTATACGCTCATCGCTTGATGCGCTTGAGCAAGCGGGCTTGTCTGGGCGGCAAAATTTAGCAGAAGAGGTAACTTACCTAGAAGAAATGCTGTCGCAGCGCCTATCGGCGACTACCAACCGACTCGATGATATTGCTAAGTTAGAAAATGAAAACAGCGAATTGGTAACAAATGTTACCGCATGGCAAGAAGAGGTCGATCAGCGTTTTACTGAGGTAAACTCCACTCTTGAAATGCTAAGCAGTACTGACACCTCAGCTACTCAAGAAGCGTTACAAGCGCTTGAACAGCAATGGGCGCAACGGTTAAACACCTTAGAGAGTGATATCCGTCAAGTACGGCAAGCCCAGCTGGCATTCAGTGCTCAGATGGAGATGCTCCGCTAGAAATTGTCACCTGCATAAAGCAATGGGTAATAAAGCCACCGAGTCGCTGATTTGGTTAGGGATAAACAGCATGGAAAGAATACGGCGATGGCCTACCGTTAAACAAGCGACTCGTGAGGTGGTTTTACCGCTTCTTGTAACGTGGTCAGCTCCCGTATGGGCACTTAACGCGTCAATCGATGGTGTCAGTAGTGAAGTAGAGGACAATATTGATGCCTATTTACAGAATATTGACGAAGATCAGTACACCGATATCCGTTTAGAAGGCGAAATACGTAAGCGTGCGCAAGAAGCCATGCGTGTTTTCGGCTATTACGGGCCTGAGATTACGGTTGATGTTGATAGCTCACCTATCACACTTCGCATTGAACCCGGCTCGCCGGTCAAAATCGACGTGCTTTCTGTCAATATCAGCGGTGAAGCAAGAGATGACCCTCCATTTCAGGAAGCACTCGATGCGTTTCCCTTGAAGGAAGGCGACACATTACGGCATGCCCCATGGGATCGCCTGCGCAATCAGTTTTCAGGCCTGGCACTTGAGCGTGGTTATTTCGACTGGGGGTTTACTGACCGCCGAATGGAAATAAGGCCATACCTTGAAAGCGCCCGTCTCTATATGGATTTTGACAGCGGCCCACGCTATCAATTTGGCAATACGACTATTTCAGGCAGTCATATCGAGCCTGAGCGTTTGCTGCAAATGCAGACCTTTGAAGCAGGGGAGCCTTATCTAGCGGAATCGATAGCCCGTTATAATCAACGCTTAGCTGAAACAGAATGGTTCAGCTCTGTGACGGTGCGACCACGTTTAGAGACAGCGCGCGAACTGGCCCTATCGCCGCCAACAGGAAGCTCACCGTGGTGGAATGAAGCAACGGCATCGCAGCCTCAACGTCCTAGAGTGTCCAGCGCAGCGCTTGCCAGTGCGCTTAGTGTTACTCAGCGGGAGGACACCAGTCTGCCTATTGACGTAAGTGTCGAGCCTGCCGACCGCCATCAATTTGAAGTCGGGGTTGGCTTTGCAACTGACGTAGGGCCGCGCATGCGCTTTGCCTGGAAACAGCCATGGATTAATCGCTTTGGCCATAGTCTGGATCATGATCTGTATGTTTCAGCCCCCGACCAGCGCTTCACAGGGACCTACAATATCCCGTTAGAAGATCCGTTACGTGATAGTTATCGTTTGCAATATGGCGTGCGTAACTTGGATGACGGCGATACCCAGTCGTTAGAAGGTACCGTGGAGATCGCTCGTCGATGGGAGTTTGAAAACCGCTGGGTACAAACACTTTACTTCCGGACGACCTATGAAGACTTCACCCAAGGCGGAGTCTCAGATGAAGTCTTACTGTTTTATCCAGGCATTCAGTGGAGCCGTACAAGAACGCGTCCTCAGCGCTTTCCGCTGTGGGGAGATAGACAGCAATTATCGCTCGAGTATTCAGACACGATATGGGGATCCGATGCCAAGTTCGCGCGTATGACGGGCGACACAGAATGGATTCGCACCATTGGCGATGATAATCGTTTTTCCGCACGGCTAAGCATCGGCGCTATTGAAACAGATAATTTCGACAAACTGCCTCCTTCATTACGTTTTTTTGCGGGCGGTGACCGAAGTGTCCGAGGTTACTCCTACGAAAGCCTATCTCCGCGAAATGAAGAAGGGCTATTACGTGGCGGCCAGCAAATGCTGACCTCGACTCTCGAGTACCAGCGTCGCGTGACTGGAGACTGGTGGGGAGCAACTTTTGTCGATACTGGCGATGCCTTCGATAATTGGGGGCCAGAAGAGTTAAAAACGGGCGCCGGGGTTGGCATCCGCTGGATTTCCCCTGTGGGCCCTATCCGACTTGATGTAGCACACCCATTTGACGATGAAGACGATTGGCGCCTGCATTTTTCCATCGGACCGGAATTTTAGGAGAGCATTTTGGCTAAGGTTGCAAAAGCGGCATCTATCAAGCGTCAACCGCTCTCAGGTAAACATCGTATAGGGTTGTTTGTGTGGAGTTTTGTCCGATTAGTCATTGTGCTACCACTCTGGCTATTTGGTCTGGTCGCTCTGCTACTCGGCGTTGCGCTCTCTCCTTGGGGAACAGGTCAACTGTTATCGCAAGGGGAGCAACGGGGCTTCTTTACGTATGAGCATCAGGAAGGCGCACTGCTAGACCAGTTTGCCTTACGCGGTTTTCAGCTATCGCTTGGTGAGACGCGCGTCAACGTCGACAACCTTGAGTTAGCCTGGGCCGAAGACTGTGTGCTGTCAGGTAAGCTTTGCCTGGACAAATTGCATGTAGAAGGCGCAGATATACGTTTGGGCGAGAGTAATGAAGCGGAGCCAGACACACCAGAAACTGATGGGATGCCTAGCATCCAACTGCCTTTTCCTATTGAACTACGCTCAGTTGAGTTGAATAACGTTCAACTGCAGCTAGCTGATGGAACTCGCGTCGGCTGGGAGTCGTTTTCAACCACGATTACCGCGCAGCAACATCTTGTCAGTATCGCGCCCACTACGCTCATGCAACCAACCGTGTACTTGCCTCCCACAGCAGGCACTCAACTAACAGAAGGTATCCAGACGCCGTTACATGCATCTGCTATTGATGGTGCGGTTATGGCTACCCAGCCGGTCATAGCAGAACCTGATCAAGCGGTAGAAGCATTAACAGAACGGCAGCGCATTGAGCTGCCTGAAATAATGCTGCCCATTGATATCGACTTAGCATCCTTCACCGTGACTGATGTCACTGTCAGCGGGGCCGTTGATTACCAAGTCGAACGGCTCGCCGTTGTTGCGAGCGGCGAAGGCAACCAAATAGCTCTGCGCTCATTAGAGTTGATCACGCCGGATGCCGAGGCAAATCTCACAGCTAACGCTACATTATCAGACAGCTACCCCTTAGATGCCCGCTTAACCACAACGCTGTTTTTACCCGAAATATTTCCTGAGCTAAGTGGTGAAGAACTTGTTTTGGAACTATCGGGATCCCTAGATGAGCTGACAGCCAGTTTAGGGGCATCCGGTGTCGTTAATGCAACGTTTGAGGCTCAAGTCGATGCGCTGGCACCGACGCTACCTTTCAATGTTCGACTGCAGAGCGAGCGCCTGCAGTGGCCCCTGACACAACCTAGTAGCGATGAATCATCGGCAGAACCCTATGTTGTTGAAGATATAGACATCATTGCTAGCGGCAGTTTGGAAGCCTACCAGACAACGCTTTCCTTAAGCGCCCAAGGGCCGCAAGTGCCGGCCACTGACATTCGACTCAGTGGCAACGGAGATCTTTCATCGTTCCGCTGGACGCCGCTAACCCTATCGATTGATGACAGTTCGCTGAGCAGTGAAGGGGAAGTAAATTGGGCTTCGTCACTACGCGTTGATACCACCATCCGACTGGATCAATTCGATCCTTCGCTGTTTGTCGAACAACTCAACGGCAATCTCAATGGCGACATTACCGCGAGTGTGCGTCAAACCGGCGAGCTATGGGAAGTCAGTCTGCCAGTCCTCGATATTACTGGGGAGCTCCAGGAGTATCCCTTGGCGTTACAAGCCTCCTTAGAGGCTAACAGTGCGCTTGAAGTTGATATCCAAGAACTGCTTTTCACCCAGGGTGACAACCGATTAACGGCTTCTGGCCAAGTTAGTGAGCAAGCGATGTCGCTAGATACCGAGATTGCATTGCGACAGCTACAAACGCTACACCCAGACTTAGCAGGGACATTAACAGGTAACATTCTTGCCAGAGGTAGCATTAGCCAACCTAAAGTAGCAGCCGAACTAACCGGCCGTGAATTACGGTTTGCCGAAAACCGTATTGAAACGTTATCACTGACCAGCAATATCGAGGGAATCGAAGATCCATCGCTAGACATTGACATTGGGTTGCAGCAGGTCAATGCAGGTGGTCAGGCATTTTCGAGTATTGACCTTGAGCTTGATGGTCGCTTATCCCAGCATGCGCTTACTATCAGTGTCGATGGCCAAGCCGATAACATGCTAAGCCGTGCGCTTGTGTCGCTGGATGGGCGTTTTGATCAGCAAGCGCAGCAGTATCAGGGGCAATTAACACCACTGGAAATCGACTCTGAGTTCGGCAACCTATCTTTGGAAGCTCCGCTTGATATTCGTTACAACCTTGCAAATGGCCAAGCACAGCTCTCACCTTTCTGTGTGCGTCGCGAAGAAGGAGGGGTCGTTTGCTCGCAAGAACAGCTTAGCGCATCAGCAGACCAAGGGCGCGCAGTGCTAAGCATCAGAGAGGTGCCGATGGAAGCACTTGAGCCGTTATTGCCAGAAGAGTGGAGCTTTGAGGGCGACACGACGGCAGACATTGTTGCAGCTTGGCGCCAAGGCGGGACTCAATGGCAAGCCGATGTTCAGGTATTAAGTGAGCTGGCGATTACGGCAGTCAACGATTACGGCCAGCCCGTACAGCTTCCTGTGATTAGTTTAAACACGCAGTTAGATGCCAGCCAGGCTCAAGCTGATGCCAATATTGTACTGTCGTTTGAAGATGCTGGTGAGCTGTCACTCGATCTCACCATTAGTGATCCACTTGGTCGTGGTGGCCTTAGTGGCGAGCTAAGCGCCCAAGCGCTCTCTTTAGCACCTTACCGCCCGTTGGTGGTGGGCATGGATCGCTTAGAGGGCAACTTAAATGGCCGTATACAAATTGCAGGAACCACCAGTCAGCCCGATTTACAGGGGCAGCTTGCGCTGCGCAATCTAAGCGTTCATGGCCCTGATATTCCTATCGATATCAAAGATGGCGAGCTGATCGTTGCGTTTGACGGCGAACAAGGGGACATAAATGGTTTTGTTGCTGCTGAACGTGGTCGCTTGAATATCGCTGGGGATGCTTACTTTCCTACAGGCGACGACTGGCGTATTGGTGTCGATGTTAACGCGACTCAGGAGCCATTATTAATCGTTTTGCCACAGTTTGGGCGTTTAGAGGCAGCGCCTGATATTCGTATTCGCGTAACGCCGGATCGCTTGCAGGTACGTGGTAATGTTGACCTACCATGGGCGCGATTAGAGGTTGGTAATATCCCTGCCTCAGCCGTTAGTCCAAGCTCTGATGAAGTTATTATCACCGAACGTGATGATCGCGAAGCCGAGCAGAGAGCCCAGCAACGAGCTGAGAATGGGGAGCCAAGCGCTGCTGACGAGCTTTCACAATCAGGAATGGATATTGATGTGCTCATCACACTTACCTTGGGACGCGATATGCAAATATCAGCATATGGGCTTAATTCTGAGTTGGGTGGCACGTTGGAAATCCGCCAAGGCAGCGGTGCACTTCAGCTGTTTGGTGATGTCAACCTTGTCAATGGTCGTTTCAAAGCCTTTAGTCAGGATCTGCTGATTCGCCGTGGGCAGCTAATATTTAGCGGCCCTCCGGGATTGCCAATCCTCGATTTTGAAGCCATTCGTAACCCTGATATCACGGAAGATGAAGTTATTGCTGGTCTTCGTGTCAGTGGCAGTGCGGAAGAGCCCAACTTGCTGATTTTTTCTGAACCAGCAATGGATGAAACCCGTGCGCTATCATATTTGTTGAGAGGGCGTGCGCCGGATACTGCTGGAGGCGGGATCGATAGTGCGCTTACTACCGCCTTAATTGGTATGTCTCTCGGCAAGACAGGCGGAGCCGTTGGTTCAATTGGGGAAGCGTTTGGGATCAGCGACTTAACCTTGGATACCACTGGTGCGGGTGACAATAGCCAAGTGGCGCTGACAGGACAGTTAACCGACGATATCCGAATTAGCTACGGCGTTGGGATTTTCTCGCCCATTGCAGAATTGACCCTTCGCTACACACTTTGGCGCAACCTATATGTGCAGGCAGTATCTGGTGCAAATCAAGCCGTCGACTTAATCTATACATTTACTCGGTCAGGTGACCCTACGATTTATCCACGGCAATAAGAGGGCGTTATGACGCTATTTTCTAAAGCAAATTCAGCACCGCTCGGCCGCGTGACACCGATTGAAACGAGTAGCGTGCATACCGTTACGGGCCACTCGCTTCATCCTCCTTTTCCAGAGGGCTATGAAGAGATTGTGTTAGGCATGGGGTGCTTTTGGGGTGTTGAGCGTCTGTTTTGGCAAGTGCCGGGGGTTTATGTAACTGCCGCAGGCTATGCCGGGGGAGAAACACAAAACCCCACTTATAAAGAAACCTGTACCGGACAAACAGGCCATACCGAAGTAGTTAGAGTGGTATACGACCCCAGTGCACTATCCTTGGACACACTGTTGCAAATTTTCTGGGAACAGCACGACCCTACTCAAGGCAATCGTCAAGGCAACGATGTGGGTAGCCAGTATCGCTCTGCCATTTTCACAACAACGACTGCTCAGTTGGTGGCTGCTGAAAAGAGTGCCAACGCCTATCAAAAGGCGCTCGATGAAGCTGGCCGTGAAACTATTACTACCGAGATCAAACCGCTGAATATTTTTTACTACGCAGAGGCGTATCATCAGCAGTATTTGGATAAGAACCCTAATGGTTACTGTGGGCTTAAAGGGACTGGCGTTACTTGCCCCATCGGTTAGTCGTAGTAAGAAGGGCCAAGTACTCCATCATAAGGTCAGTAAAATGCTACACATTTTAAAATGTTCATGGCTCATGCCCTCGGCTTGGGCCTTGGTTATCTCAGCTGCAATTGCGACGCCCGCTATAGCCGAAGAAATGACTGGAGATGCTGTGCCAGCGATGCCGCAAACGGTTGAAGAGAGCCCGTTTGCAAGTGAGCGAGAAGCCGTCATATGGCGTCAGGATGAATTGAAAGAGCTAGAAAGGCTGCTGCGTCAGCTGCGTTTTGACATAGTGAATAATCAAGATGCACGCGGAGCCGCGCCGCGCTTAGCTATCCTTGAGGAAAAAGCGACCCAAGCTCATTTTTTGCCTGCATTTATTGCTGGTACTCATGGGCGCGGGTCTGACGCTCGCCCAGAAATCTGGGAAGAGTGGGCAGATTTTGCAGCGGGATTTAGCGATCTTGAGCAAAAGGTGGCAACGTTGGTTGATGCTGCCGAGCAAGAGGATTATCGCGCGGCAACGCGTGCATTTTCTGATGTTGGCTTAAGCTGCAAAAGCTGTCATCGCGCCTACCGCTATAACTAACCGAAATCGATGTCATTAGAGCGATAGGCACAGAGAGTGTCAGTCGCTTTGTTGAATGCGGTCGATACGATAAAGGGTCTCAACCTGCTCCAGGCCAGTTATGGTGCATTTGAGATCTTTTACACGGCCGTCGCTCAACCCATAGACCCAACCATGCACTGAAATATCTTGGCCTCTCTGCCAGGCACGTTGCAGAATTTTGGTTCGGCACAAGCTATTCACTTGAGCCTTTACGTTCAATTCGCACATGCGGTCAATCTGCTCTTCCATTGGTAAATGTTCAAGCGAATTACGGTGATGGTTATACTGTTCGCGCACTGAATGCAGCCAGTAATCGACGACTCCGCACTCACCGCCGGTTACAGCCGCTTTAATGCCGCCACAACCATAGTGCCCCACAATCATGATATGGCTGACCTTGAGTACATCCACCGCAAACTGCACAACTGACAGTGCGTTCATATCGGTATGGTGGAGCAGGTTAGCAACATTACGATGGACAAAGACTTCGCCTGGCGGAAGGGCAATAATCTGGTTGGCAGGCACACGACTGTCAGAACAACCAATCCAGAGGTAATCAGGGTTTTGCTGATTGGAAAGACGTTTAAAGTAGTCCGGGTCTTCCTCGCACATACGCTCTGCCCAAGCGCGATTATTATCAAGCAGTGTCTCAATAGCGTTAGACATTGAATCTCCTTCACAGGTTGGGAGCTGTTAGGTTCAAGATAGAGCAAACTAGGATACAGAGAGAGGGTTTTTAACCTTCTCGGAATCTAAGGTCAATCTTTGTGCTTAGCGATCGCTGTCAGCAAGCACATGACCGATAAGTACATGCAATGGTTCAGGATAGGAGTAGCACATGGCGGATAACGCGGAATATGAATACGATTTACTAGTAATTGGAGCAGGGTCAGGGGGCGTTCGCGCCGCGCGAATGGCGGCAGCAACCGGTGCCAGAGTGGCCATAGCAGAAGATCGTTACTTGGGCGGCACTTGTGTCAATGTCGGCTGCGTGCCTAAAAAACTGTACTCCTATGCGGCTCACTTTCACGATAGCTTCGATGATGCCGCGGGCTTTGGATGGCAATTACCTGGGCCTGCTGTCTTTGAGTGGTCAGTGCTACGCGATAATAAAATCAGTGAAATAAAACGGCTAAACGGTATTTATCAGCGGATGTTAGAGGGCGCTGGAGTCGTATTACTTCATGCTAGAGCAACCGTTACAGGGGCACATAGCGTTTCACTGGCTTCTGAAGAGGGCGTTACCCAAGTAACCGCGCAAAAGATACTGCTAGCGACAGGTGGCTGGCCATGGGTTCCTGATTTTCCTGGCAGTGAATATACAGTCACTTCCAATCAGGTATTTGACCTTGACGCCTTTCCGGATCGGTTCCTGGTGTTGGGGGGCGGCTATATTGCGGTTGAGTTCGCAAGCATATTCAACGGCCTCGGTAGTGAAACCCATTTGATTTATCGTGGAGAGCTGTTTCTAAAAGGCTTTGATGAAGAAGTTCGAGCTTTTACCCGCGATGAAATGAGCAAAAAAGGCGTCAATCTGCATTTCAATACCAATATTGAACGGATTGAACCCAATGGCTCGGCGTTTAACGTGTATTTAACTAACGGTGATGTTCAAGAGGTAGATGCCGTCTTAGCAGCGACAGGACGTAACGCCAATACGCAGGGGCTAGGGCTTGAAGCATTGGGCATTCACCTTGATAGCAAAGGGAAAATCCCCGTGAATGAACGCTATGAGACAGCGGTTCCTTCAATTTTGGCGCTTGGCGATTTGACCCAGGGGCCTGAGTTGACGCCCGTAGCACTGGCTGAGGCGATGCAGCTCGTCGATATCCACTTCAATGAAACACTACCTAAACCGCTAGACTACGCCACGATTCCTACGGCTGTTTTTTGTCATCCCAATATTGGAACAGTAGGGCTATCTGAAGAGGCTGCTAGAGAAAACATTGGCAAAATTCGCGTTTATAGCGCGGACTTTAAAGCAATGAAGCATACATTATCAGGCAGCCAAGAGCGCACCTTGATGAAGCTAATCGTTGATGATGCTACCGATGTAGTCGTAGGGGCTCACATGGTCGGTGAAGAGGCTGGAGAGTTGATACAAGGGATCGCCATTGCGGTCAGAGCCGGGCTTACAAAAGAAGATTTCGATCGCACCATTGGCATCCATCCAACAGGTGCCGAAGAGTTTGTAACAATGAGAACAGCCACGCGCAATTGATTACATAGAATTCATATTTTTAAGGCGAGCATTGGCTCGCCTTTTTTGTCTAGCAGCCAGGCAAGGTTGATCTAAACTCTTTCAATATAGCGGATCTTTCAGCTGATTTTCGCAGGCAGAGCGGCTTTTATAATTTAAATTTATGGAAAAGCACAGGATGAATAATATGATTTTTGAATTGCTCATAATCAGCTGTTATAATGGCGCTCAAATTCGCTACAGCGAAGCATAACCATGAGCACGCCAATAATACCTTTTACCCCTTCTGCAGACCTTGCTCGCCCAACAGTCGCTGATGCTGTGGTTGGGCATGCGTCTACTCCATTATTCATTCGCAAGCCAAATGCAGATGATGGTTGGGGCATCTACGAGTTGATAAAAGCTTGCCCGCCGCTTGATGTTAATTCTGCTTATGCTTATCTACTGCTGGCAACCCAGTTTCGTGATACCTGCGCGGTGGCGACAAATGAAGAGGGCGAGATAGTTGGGTTTGTATCGGGCTATGTGAAAGACAATGCGCCGGACACGTACTTTCTATGGCAGGTTGCCGTTGGTGAAAAAGCACGTGGTACTGGCTTGGCACGCCGTTTAGTCGAAGCCATTATGTCGCGCCCAGAACTTGATAATGTGCATCACCTGGAAACGACGATCACGCCCGACAATCAAGCCTCTTGGGGTCTATTTCGCCGCCTCGCTGCCCGTTGGCAAGCCCCGTTAAACAGCCGTGAATATTTCTCTACCGAACAACTCGGTGGGGAGCATGATCCTGAAAACCTAGTTCGTATAGGTCCATTTCAAACAGACAGCATGTAACCGTACGAACCAGCTCTTGCCCAATGCGCGGCTCTTGCAAGCTGGTTACGTTTTAAATTGGTTACCGCTGTTTCCGCCAGTTCGTCCCACGCTTGACTCAATGATTTTAAAAGGAGGTCGTTAATGCAGACCCAAACGCTTGAACGCATGGAATCTAACGTACGTACTTACTCGCGCTCATTCCCCGTTGTATTTACCAAAGCCCAGAATGCTCGTTTAACGGATGAGAATGGTCGTGAGTATATTGATTTCCTAGCCGGTGCCGGCACGCTCAATTACGGTCACAATAACCCACATCTCAAACAGGCAATGATCGACTATCTGTCAACAGATGGCATTGTTCATGGCCTGGATATGTGGACCGCGGCAAAGCGCGATTACCTAGAAACCCTTGAAGAAGTTATCTTCAAACCGCGTGGCTTAGACTACAAGGTACACCTGCCGGGCCCGACCGGAACTAACGCAGTGGAAGCGGCCATCCGTTTGGCCCGTGTTGCTAAAGGTCGCCATAACATTGTGACCTTTACCAACGGCTTCCACGGCGTCACCATGGGAGCACTGGCAACCACAGGTAACCGCAAATTCCGCGAAGCGACCGGCGGTATTCCCACTCAGGGTGCAAGCTTTTTACCCTTTGACGGTTATATGGGAGAGCATACAGATACGCTGGATTACTTCGAAAAATTGCTTAACGATAAATCTGGCGGCCTCGATATACCCGCGGGTGTTATTGTCGAAACCGTGCAAGGCGAGGGCGGTATTAACGTAGCAGGCCTAGAGTGGCTCAAGCGTCTAGAAAGCATCTGTCGCGCCCATGATATTCTGTTGATCATCGACGACATCCAGGCAGGCTGCGGCCGCACGGGCAAGTTCTTTAGCTTTGAACACGCGGGCATCACGCCTGATATCGTGACGAATTCAAAATCACTTTCTGGATTCGGACTGCCATTTGCCCATGTATTGATGCGTCCAGAACTTGATAAATGGAAGCCTGGTCAGTACAACGGCACGTTCCGTGGCTTCAACTTGGCGATGGTGACCGCCACGGCCGCACTTAAAAAATATTGGTCCAACGATGTTTTTGAGCGTGATGTTCAGCGCAAAGCGCGTATTGTTGAAGAGCGTTTCCAAAAGCTAGCGGCCTTACTCAGCGAGAACGGCATGCCTGCCACTGAGCGTGGACGTGGCCTCATGCGCGGAATTGATGTTGTCTCAGGCGATATTGCTGACAAGATCACCAGCAAAGCATTTGAGCACGGCCTTATTATTGAGACCAGCGGCCAAGACGGCGAAGTCGTCAAATGCCTATGCCCGCTGACCATCAGTGATGAGGACTTGTTAGAAGCGCTGGATATTCTAGAAGCCTCTGTCAATGCTGTTATCCAAGCGTGATTTAGCGTTAGGCTAATTCAGTAGCATCAATTCAGCACTGGGCCGCGTTGATTAATACTAAGTGCCTCATAACGGAGCAATTCTATGATCGTTCGTAACCTTGAAGAAGCACGTAAAACAGATCGTCTTGTCACCGCCGAGAATGGCAACTGGGACAGCACGCGTCTTGTTCTAGCCAATGATAATGCGGGTTTTTCATTTCATATCACTCGTATTTTCCCAGGCACTGAGACGCATATTCATTACAAAAATCACTATGAAGCTGTGTTTTGCTATGAAGGAGAAGGCGAGGTAGAAACCTTGGCCGATGGCAAAATCTGGCCGATCAAAGCAGGCGATATTTATCTGCTGGATCAGCACGACGAACACCTGTTACGCGGTAAAGAAAAAGGCATGACCGTTGCGTGTGTATTTACTCCCGCTATCACTGGCAACGAAGTACACCAGGAAGATGGCTCATACGCCGCACCTACTGGTGAGTAAAGCTTAACGCCAGAGATTGGCCAATGAAAAAACAGCCTGCTAAAAAAGCAGGCTGTTTTTGTGAGGGTTGCCATTCCTCCTCATGATCGTGTTGCTTGAGATGCAGCTATTCTCCGACGATACTTACGGCTTCTTCGGGCATTGTCGATTTGGTTTCGAATCAACGCCCAAATTGGTGATACGTTAGGCTTGGCCCGCTGATTGATGCTGTGCTTATACAATTGATACTTGACCACTGCCATATAGCCCAGTGACGCTAGTGGTTTGTTTTTCCAGGTGATTGGTGAGATATCGGGTGTATTCTGCTTTCCCTGCCGCCATGCGCGGGGTAGGTAGGGGTCGATAGCCAGAGCCGTACCGATTCCGACCATATCCACACCACTTTCCACGACCTGTTCAGCTACGGGCAGGCGGCGTATACCCCCTGTGACCATAATCGGCATCCGGGCTACCTGCTGTATATCCTTGGCGAACTCTAGAAAATAAGCCTCTCGGGCTAGGGTACGACCATCTCGAGATCGGCCATGCATGGCCGGCGCCTCATAGCTCCCACCGGAGAGCTCCACCAGATCAACGCTCAATTCATTAAGCATGATGACTACCTGGCGAGCATCGTCCTGATTGAAACCACCCCGCTGGAAATCAGCGGAGTTAAGCTTTACCGCAACTGCAAAGTCCGGCGAAACGGAAGCGCGAATCCCACTGATAATCTCCAGCAGCAACCGAGCTCGGTTTTTCAGTGAGCCACCCCACTTATCCTTGCGTTTATTGGTCAAAGGGGAAAGAAACTGACTGAGCAGGTAACCATGGGCAGCATGCACCTCCACCCCGGTAAAGCCGGCTTTCTCGGCAAGCTGTGACGTACGAATGAAACGCTGAATTACTGTTTCAATCATCGCCTCGGTCATTTCCCGGGGAGGATTAAAGTACTTTGATAATTTACCTAGATCCACAGATACCGACGAAGGCGCCCAGGTTTGCTGGCCAAGATCGCCCGGCATCTGACGACCAGGATGGTTGATCTGCATCCAGAAGTGACCATTCTGAGCGCGGCCAGTGCGGGCCCATCGCTTGAATTGTTCAATGTACTTGTCGTTTTCCAGCACCACGCCACTGGGACCAGTCATGGCGTGGCTATCCACCATAACGTTGCCGGTAATCAGCAGGCCAGTACCGCCTTCCGCCCAGGCTTTGTATAGCTGCAGCAGTTGACTGGAGGGAGCAAAATTATCATCTGCCATGTTCTCTTCCATGGCAGCTTTTGCAATACGGTTAGGAAGGGTAGCACCGTTTGGCAGGGTCAATTCAGTAAACACATTCATAGCGAGTCACCTCTGTGGTAGTGAAGCGACTTTAACTTTGAAGTCAACTTTAAGGTCAAGCCTGTTTTTTATGCTTGACCTTAAAGCTAGATTCAACCTTAAGGTGTCCAGACTCGATTCAAAGCCATCAACACAGAGGTAAGGCATTATGAAGGTGAGAAACATTGCGCTAACGTCGGGTGTTATCCTGGGTCTACTAACACCAGCGGCGTGGGCAGTCAACCCAGCAATTGAGGAGCAACAGGACAGCACAATGATCGACATCGCTGGCCATGATGTGCCTGTAGCAAGAGGAGGGCTGTATGACCGCTTTCGTTCTAACCCGCCTTTATCCGTAATCGAGGAAGAATCACCTGATACCGATCTGAGCTGGTTTAGGACTCTCGAAAAAACCAGGGTGGATATCGGATTTGAGTCCTATTCACCGAACTTCTATTACGAGAACAGCAAAATAACGGTCATCTATACAGCGGACCTCGACCGGTTAAGGGAGTTGATGCCTGCGGAGATACTGGAACAGGTACAGCCTCTTCAGGTATGGCCAGGGCGAGGCCTGATTGCCTTGACCGGCTATTCGTATCACTACTGCGATAACGACAGCTACAACGAGATCTCCCTGGCCATTGTGACCAACAGGCCGGGCGACTCGAATCTGGGACCGATCAGTCTGATCGGCCAGAACCTATCGAAGGATTTCTGGGGCTATATTCTCAAGCTGCCGGTGGATACGGAACTGGCCCGAGTCAGGGGCGTGGTAGGCTACAATCTACCCAAATGGCTTACCGGAATTCAGTATCACGAAAACGCGGAGTCGCTGACTTTCGAAATTATGGATCAGGAAACTGGCGAGTTGGATTTTGTGCTGGAAACAGCCAAGCTTGATGATGTGTCCGACAAACCATCCTTGGTCACCAACAGCTTCACCAACGTCGACCAGGAAGGCGAGTTGACCTATGGCTATGCCGTGTCGCGCCAGCTCCGCTATGGGTCTAGCATGAGCGATGAAACCGTTAATTTGACCCTGGGGGACGGTAGCTTCTCCCGCTACATTAAGTCGCTAGATCTGGGGGAAATGGTGCGTTATGACTACGTACCGGACTTCCAAAGCGCCTTGTACGCGCCTGAGCCTCTTGCTTCACTGATAACGGAATAAAGACCGAAAGGCTTCGGAAGGATGCTGGCTCAAGAAATCAGCCAGCATCTTTCTACTTAAACTAACAGAGTAGGGCGGTTAATGGCTCGCCTGCCCATCCCGAATTGCAGTCAGTCCCTCTCGATAGGTTGTGACCTTGAAATCCGGAAACAGAGACTTAAATTTATCTGAGAGAAAGAGGTTGTCTGATTTGTAGCGAGGCAGCAGTTCTTCGGTTTCCTGGATAGTTTTGCTGATCCGTGCGGCAACCCAGAGTTGCCAGCGCTTCAACACCTTGTAGTTCGCAGCCACGCCGAATATCTCCGCCGCCAGTTCAACGAACTGCCGATAAGTGAGGCGGTTGTCGTCGCAGGGTAAATGCCAAGTCTGCCCATAGGCTTCCGGCGTGTTGCCCAGCAGGGCCATAGCACGACTGGCGTCCGGTGTGAAAATCAGTGTTCTCAGAGTGTCGTCACGCAGAAAGACCTTTGCTGGTTTGCCGGCAAGCAGGTTGTCAATCACGGTGGTATTGGTAATGCTTTGTGTCTTTCCAGGCCCATAAAATTCTGGGGCTCGGCAAATTATCGCCTCGACACGATCTTGCGCCATAGCATCCAGTAGCATCTGGGTTATCTTGGCACGGGCCTGGCCTTTGGGCCCATTGGGAGTGAAAGGCGCATCTTCAAGCTGAGGCTGACTAGTCTGGGGATACATATAAGTATTGTCGAAATACACCAACTTGGCGCTGTGGGCTTCGCAGGCATCGAGTACATTGCGCATCATGACTGGCCAGCGCTCGACCCATAGCTGGCTGTCGATGGGTAAGCCGGCGGTCATATAGACGATCTCCGATCCTTCCACCGCTTGCAGGGTCTGCGAGGCGTCCATTAGATCTGCGCTGACCAGCTCGTCAGTGTCATTGATTTTCTCAGGCTTGCGGCTCACCAAACGTATATCGCTGGTGAAATCTCGTCTCAGGCTCAGGGCCAGTTCGCGCCCGATCTGCCCACTGGCTCCTAATATAGTTTGCATGCTTTCCGACTCCTTCGTTAACCCAGTTATATAGGCAAACTATAAGATTAAAGCTAACTTCAAAGTCAACAACTCACGCCTCGCCTTGACCTTAAAGCATTGTTTAACCTTAGTCTGCAACCTTAGTAACAGCCAATCAGCCTCCGTTGCACTCCAGCGACAGCGTATGCCATGCAATAATAGGATGAGGAATAAACGATGACTATCTCCGTAACCGCTGACCAGGGCTTATATGCAGCTGAGTTGCTGGCCCGTCAGCGCAAAGCGTTTCTCAATGAGAATTGGCCGACGCTCAAACAGCGCAAAGACCGGCTTACGAGACTACGCGCCACAGTGCTCGCCTATAGAAATGCGCTGGAAGAGGCCGTCAATGCTGACTTCGGGCACCGTTCACGCCAGGAAACCGACTTTCTAGAGCTAATGGTGATCATCCAGTCAATCGATTACCTGTCCCGAAATCTGCGCCGTTTCATGAAATCCGAGCGCCGGCATGTGGGAATATTTTATCGCGCCGGCAGCGCCTATGTTGAGTACCAGCCCTTAGGCGTGGTTGGGGTAATGGCACCGTGGAATTACCCGGTGTCATTGACATTGATCCCCCTGGCGACGTCTCTGGCCGCCGGCAACCGTGCCATGCTCAAGCCGTCCGAGTTGACACCGGAGACCAGTAAGGTGATCCATCGAATGATGGCTGAAACCTTCCCGGAAGAAGAGGTTTCGGTGGTGCTCGGCGGCCCGCAAGTCGGGGCAGCTTTTAGTCGTCTGCCGTTCGATCACCTGTTCTTCACAGGGAGCACCCTGGTGGGGCGCAAGGTGATGAATGCGGCCAGCGAGAACCTGGTGCCAGTCACACTTGAGCTGGGTGGTAAGAGCCCGGTTATTGTTGGCCGTGGCCAAGTGAATCCGCGAAACGTGGATAATATCGTGTTCGGCAAGCTGTCGAATAGCGGCCAGACCTGTGTGGCACCGGATTATGCGCTGATTCATGAAGAAGAACTGGACAGCTTTATTGCTGAGTACTCTGCATCGGTATCCCGTTTCTATCCCAAGGGGCCAACCAGTCAAGACTACACCTCCATCGTGAATGAAAGGCACTACCAACGGTTAACCTGTCTGGTTGATGATGCGCGAAACCAGGGTGCAAAAGTGATCAAGGTGGGGGTCAAACCTGAGACGGCTGCCTTGCGAATGCGGACATTAGCACCCACATTGGTTGTTGGCGCCAGAGACAACAGCGCTATCATGGAAGAAGAAATATTTGGCCCGGTTCTACCTATTCGTACGTATCGCAGTCTTGATGAAGTGATCCATTATGTAAATGCCCGGCCACGTCCATTGGCGCTTTATTATTTCGGGGCGCGTGACGCGGAGTGCGAGCGATTACTGCGTTGCACAGTCTCGGGCAACGTCGGGATCAACAACACCATTCTGCATGTGGCCCAGGAGGATTTGCCATTTGGTGGAGTAGGGCCAAGTGGTATGGGTGCCTACCATGGTATCGAAGGATTTCGTGCAATGAGCCATGCAAAAGGCGTGTTTGTACAGGGTCGCTGGAATGTGACAAGTCTGACCCGCGCGCCCTTCGGCAGGTTTGCCAACGTTGCTTTAGCAATGACACTCGGGCTAAGTCGAAGCCAAAAACGACCAACCAATGGGAATACTTCGTCATGAATAAGCTAAATTTACCTTGAGTTCAAAAACCTTGAATTGAAACCTAAGGTTGGTGCCGAGCGTGATTTTTAGATTTGGGGGAGCCCGTACCGGTGTTTGTGTCCTGAGGTAACAGGCCAAACCTCGACAGAACACGCTTGGCGTTTGCGGCACAATCTGTATCCTGCGGTTTAGCTTCGATTTCGGCTAGCACTTCCTTAAGTTGAGCCTTGCTTACAGCAAGTCGCTTCTGCATTTCCTCAATGTCCCGAACCTTCTTTTGAAGCGCATCCAACAGTGATCTATGGTTCCAATTAGCCAGATCAGAGGGCAACAGTGTACGTAACTCATCCAAACTAAAACCAGCCTGCTGCGCTGTGATTATCAGCTTTAGAGTAGTAATTGCCTCTGGTGGGTAAGTCCGGTAGCCGTTGGCCTTGCGGCTGACAGTCTGCAGCAGCCCAATGCGTTCGTAGAAACGAATTCTTGAGGGCGCCAAATTTGTGAGTTCTGCAAGTTCGCTAATTTTCATTGTAGCCATCCTTAAGATTGAAGTTAACTTTAAGTATGGTTTTCAATTTTTTCAACCGATCGATGTCTGATCTGTATGGCCACAAAAGTTCGCATAATATATATTATGTTAAATAAGATAAATAAAGGTTTCAAAACCGGCGGATCAAGTTGGACAATGTAATGTCCTTCTCCTTATCATTCATGCTCTTCTTGTTTAAGGATATCTCACGTTATGCGCCCAGGTGTATTGTGTCTAATGGCGGGTTTGTCGCTTTCGTTTGCAGGCTGTGCTGTGACACAGCCAGAAACGAATGAGCCGCCGCCATTAAGCGAAGCGTCTTTTAACACCCGCATCCTCGAACTTGAAACCTCTCTTGCTCAGCAGTGTGCATCCACGTCTGCACGACTGCACGAGCAGCAGCTTAACCAGCAGCAAGCATTGACAGCTGATGTTCGCGAAGTCGGCAGTCTCTTGCGCTACTTGCGCCAAGATGTGGCTGGCCTACAAGCTCGCGGTGAAGATCCCGTTATTATTCGTGAAGAGTGTGACGTTGATGCTGCTCAAGACAACAAAACACTGCTTGGCCGCAGCGAATGGGTTGGTTTACCCAGTGTTGGCACTTATTTGAAGGCACGCGTTGATTCGGGAGCCAACACTTCATCGCTATCAGCAGCCGACATTACCCGCTTTGAACGTGACGGTGAAAATTGGGTGCGCTTTAAGTTGGCACTAAATGACGATGACGTGGTCGTAGATCGCGTGCGTGATGAATGGATCGAAGCGCCAATTGTACGCAGGGTGCGTATTGTTCAGGCATCTGGTGAAGAGTCTCGCCCAGTGATCTCGCTTTTAATGACCCTGGGGCCAATCCGCGAAAACGTTGAGTTCACGCTCAATGATCGCACCCATCTAGACTATCCAGTGCTGTTAGGACGACGGTTCATGATGGATATTGCCACCATTGATGTTGCTCAGACCTATCTTTACGAGCGTCCAGAATTCCCAGGCGGTGAACCTGCTGATCAAGCCGCTGACGATGAAGCAGCAGATCAAGACGATACTGAAGAGTAACAGCTCTCCCCCGCCGTTTTTCGCTGAAAGGAATCATGATGTCACGGTTGCCGTTTTATTTAATCGTTGGACTACTGCTGTTAGTTGGTATTGCCGCCAGTGTGCATCGACATGTCCAGTTCGAAATCCCCTGGCTACCTGGCGAGCAGCGCCAAGTATGGGAAATCGAAGCTGTTATCAACTTTAATGCCCAGGACGGCCCTGTGCAGGTTGATCTAGCACTGCCTTCACATCAGGCTGGGTACCGGGTTTTGACCGAAAACACCGCGTCTTCTGGCTATGGGCTTGCCTATAAAGCAGATGAGCTAGGTCGTCAGGCTGAGTGGACTATTCGTAATGCCGCTGGCAGCCAGCAGCTTTACTATTCGGTGCAAATGCTGGTTTCGCCAGATGCGCGCTCACCGGTACAAACGCCACCAGAATTATCGTCTATTCCCCCCTGGGAAAGCCCGTATGACACAGCCGCTAACCAATTAATTGAACGTGCTTGGTCTCGTAGCGCCAATAACGCCACCTTTGCGAGAGAATTGATTTTAGATATTAACGGCGAGCGCCAAGGCGAAAATGCGCGACTACTCTTAACCCAGGAACAGCCATCGCCACTGATTGTGCGCTTGTTGAATCAAGCAGGTGTTCAAGCAAGGGAAGTCAGTGGGTTGTTGATGGAAGATGGCCGTCGTCGGCAAACCCTCAGCAGCTGGATTCAAGTGTTCGATGAATCTGCAGAAACCTGGACACTCTTTAACCCCACCACCGGCGAGCAAGGAAAGCCCGATAATCTCCTGCTCTGGGAAACAGGTGGTCGCGCGGTGCTAGAGGTTCAGGGCGGCACCAATTCGCGCGTCACCTTTTCAATGTTAACCCATTACCAACCGGCTTCTGCGGCGGTTCGCAATCACTACTCCGACGACACGCTACTCAACTTTTCTATCCATAGCCTTCCTTTGGAAGAACAGGCACTTTTCCAAACGATTCTGCTAATTCCCATTGGCGCGCTGGTAGTGGTGTTTTTACGAGTGCTGGTTGGGGTAAAAACATCGGGCACGTTTATGCCGGTGCTGATTGCATTAGCGTTTATTCAAACCACTCTGCTAACAGGTTTAATTGGCTTCCTACTGATTGTGGCCATGGGGCTGATCATTCGTAATTATCTGTCATACCTCAATCTATTGCTGGTAGCGAGGGTTTCAGCGGTCATCATCACTGTCATAGCAATCATCTCGATTTTTACCGTCATCGCTTATCGTATGGGCCTTAATGCTGGGTTAACTGTGACATTTTTCCCGATGATCATTCTGGCGTGGACGATTGAGCGGATGTCGATTCTTTGGGAGGAGGAAGGGCCGAAGCAGGTATTGATCCAAGGCGGGGGCAGCCTCTTAACCGCTGTATTGGCGTTCCTTGCCATGAACAACCCCTGGGTTCGCCACATTACCTTCAACTTCCTGGGCGTTCAGTTCATTCTAATGGCGCTCATCTTGTTGCTTGGTAATTACACAGGCTACCGTTTATTAGAACTACGCCGCTTTAAGCCGATTACAGATGAAGAGAAATCCTCATGAGCTGGCTAAAGAACTGGACATGGCCGACACGACTTAGAGATAAGGGAATTATCGGCATGAATCGGCGAAATATTCGCTATATCGGCCGCTATAATTCCCGACGTTTATATCCGCTGGTTGACGACAAGTTGAAAACCAAGCTTCTTGCGCAACGCTACGGCATTACAACGCCAGAGCTCATTGGTACAGTCACGACTCAGTTTGGGGTCAAGCATATCAGCGAGATGTTAAGTGGCCATTCGGGCTTTGTAATCAAGCCTGCTAAAGGCAGTGGCGGAAAAGGCATACTTGTTATTGAAAAGGTACAAGAGGGTATCTTTATCAAACCGAGCGGTGCCAGCTTGTCGATTGAAGATATTGAGCGCCATGTTTCGAACATACTTTCTGGGCTCTATTCGCTAGGCGGCTCACCGGATGTTGCCGTCATCGAAACACTGATCAATTTCGATGAGAGTCTGATGGCCTATACCTATGAGGGCGTTCCCGACATCCGAGTCATCGTGTTTAAAGGTTACCCAGTAATGGCCATGATGCGGCTTTCTACCGCCGCGTCGGATGGGAAAGCCAACCTTCATCAGGGGGCCGTGGGTGTCGGGCTAAATATTGCCACAGGCGCGGCCCTGCGTGGAGTGCAGTTTGATCGCCCGTGTTTTAGCCACCCCGATACAGGTCACGATTTGGCAAGCCTGGTTGTCCCACAGTGGGATACCCTACTCCACTTGGCAGCAGGCTGCTACGAGATGACCGGACTTGGCTATCTTGGTACCGACATGGTGCTAGATAGAAAGCATGGCCCCATGCTGCTTGAGCTTAATGCACGTCCCGGACTTGCGATTCAAATGACCAACGGGGAAGGACTTCGTCGCCGGCTTGACCTGATCGAACAGCAACCTGACGGTGTTCCCGTCGCTAAACGGGTAGCGTTTGCACAGCACCACTTTGCCCGCCAAAGCGAACTCGTAGAAACGCCTGACACTTCTTCGGCGACAGCGTAGACTACGCATATCCCGTTAAACGAGTGCCCTAATGACAGAAGCTAATACGCTATTACAACAAGCGGAATCCCAGTGTCATACCCGAGGCGTGAGATTTACACCTATTCGCCGCCGAGTATTAGAGTTGATTGCTGAGAATGGTGGCGGCCTAAAAGCGTATGACTTGTTAGACCAACTATCCACTGAACATGCCGCAGCAAGACCGCCCACGGTTTACCGTGCTCTCGACTTCCTTATCGAGCAAGGTCTCGTGCATCGGATAGAGTCACAAAACGCTTACGTTGCCTGTGCTTGCCCGGAGCATGCCCATGGCTTTCAGCTGTTAATTTGCCGCCACTGTGGCTATGTTGAAGAGCTTCACCTAGACGAAATAAGCGCTCAACTGGCCGAATTAGCCAAACGCCAAGGGTTTAACGTCGAGCGCCAAACGATAGAGCTTCAAGGCCTGTGCCAAAATTGCCGATCTGCGAGTAATGAGTAATGTCACGTTTTGACCAATTAGCCCCGCGCGACCTATTCAAAGCCCTAGAGTCTGCCAGCCCTTCCGACACGCTGCCCGGGACAGAAACGCTTCTTGACGCAGTTCGCTTTAACGAACAAGGCCTGCTGCCAGCCATTGCCCAGCAGTTTGATTCGGGCGAAGTGCTAATGATGGCCTGGATGAACCGCGAGTCGCTCGAAGAAACGCTAGCAACACAGCGTGTTTGCTACTATTCACGCTCGCGCAAAAAGCTCTGGCGTAAAGGTGAAACCTCGGGTCAGCAACAGCAGCTGAAGTCTGCGGCTCTCGACTGCGATGGTGACACGCTATTACTGCAAGTCGACCAAACGGGACCCGCTTGTCACACCGGTCGACGCAGCTGTTTTTACTTATCGGTAAACGAACAGCAGGCGGCAATTACCAGCGAGCCGCTTATCGACCCTGCGGCACTTTACGGCCAAAAATAGTGGTAAAAGAAATAGTGGTAAAAGAAATAGTGGTAAAGCCGCTATCCCAAGCAAAGCACTGGGCCTTGAAGGCTCTTGGCATCGCTATGATTGGCTGTATCAAGGTCTATCAATATACCATTAGCCCTCTTCTAGGGCCGCGCTGTCGCTTCTGGCCAAGCTGCTCGTCCTATACCGTTGAGGCCATTCAAGTGCATGGTCCTTTCAAAGGCGGCTGGATGGCAATAAAGCGCATTCTGCGCTGCCACCCAGGCAGTGCGGGCGGTATCGATCCCGTGCCCGGCGGCAGAAGCGAGCAATTGTGCCGTGAAGACCCCGACTTAACAGCGCCGCCACACTCTGAATGCAATCATAAATGCGATCATCAACACTGATTTATGCGCAGCCTGCTTTCTATTACGACTGCTTTGCCACTTGGTAAATACGCTCCAACATGGCATGCAAGCCGTTACTGCGGGTTGGTGATAGATGCTTGTCCAAACCTAAATCTTTCAAGAAGTGAGGTTCGGTTTGGCTAATCTCATCAGGCGTACGATCGCTATAGATTCTTAGCAGTAACGCGATCAATCCTGATACGATGGCGGCATCCGATGTTGCCTTGAAGATCAGCTTGTCGCCCTGCTCTGCGTGGCACATCCACACGTTAGATTGACAGCCCTGAATCTTATACTCCTCAGTCCGCTGCTCCTCCGGAAAGTCAGGCAGCTGCTTCCCCATATCGATAATGTATTGATAACGATCCATCCAGTTATCAAATATTTCAAACTCTTCAACCAGTTCTTGCTGGGCCAGTTCAGCGCCTGAAGTTGCCATGGCGTTACCTTTGGGGTTGGTGTACTCAATATACTGGCATTATAACGGGTTAGGCGTCTTTTTTGGGGCCGTTTTCAAGCGATGACGCTGCTGCTCTTGATGCCACTCATTATCTTCGGCGTGCAAGTAGCGGCTCGTCGTATCCAGCTTAGAATGGCGGGCACTTTCGGCTAAATAGCGCAGGCTTACTCCCGCTTGTGCTTGATGAGTAATCGACGTATGCCTTAGCCAGTGGGGGGTTGCACGACGCAGTGCACTCACATAGGCAGACTTGCCATTTTGCGCTTCTAACGCATCAGCCGCTTCGCTAAATACACCTTTAACCAGTCGATAAAGCTGGTTATCGCTAATTCCGCGACGTTTATCTAGCGCACGAATCAGCGGGCTGGGTTCGTAATGGCTAGGCAGGCCTGCTAATCCAAGGGCTTCCCGCCATTCGCACATGCATTCGAGCATGTCATCGGGCACCGGAATACGCGCCAGTTTACTCCCCTTACCCACCACCACCCACCACCATCGACCCTCGCTTTCCTGAAAGTCATCCATCCGAGCATTAGCCATTTCACTAATGCGAGGCGCTAATAGATAAGCGAAGCTGAATACAAATCGTCGCCGCGCTTGCTCATACGCTTCTCGCTCACTAGCGTGCCCAGCTGGCGCATTCAGCCACTGCCAAAACCATATCCAGAGATCTCGTTCTAAATAGCGCCCAATGATTTGCGTCTGGTTATTCAGCCGCCTCGCCTTGTCGCGCATAAGCGCAAATGGATTATGGCCTAGCCAGCCCGCCTCTATTAACCAGCTAAATAAGCCTTGCAGGATAATCAAACTTTGCCGCCGGCTTGCTGGCGAGAGCCCGCCACGAAAAGGCCGCCATTGCGCATGATTGCGAGGCTTGCTTGCCCCCACCCACCGCTCGGCTGGCTGAGGGTCTTCCAAAAAAGCGTCGTACTGGCGCAACATTTCGCGATTCATATCGCATAGCGAGCTGCCGTGGCTAGACAGCCAAAGCAGCAGGCGCTCCGCCTCTCGGCGGTAACTTTTCAATGTTTGAGGGCTGTCTTGGTACTCCCTTAACCACGCAGCAACAGCTTCTATGTCGTTTTGAGCATCAATTAACGGCGTGCCAGTTCCTGGAGTGGCGGGTACGGAAGGGTTAGGCAGCAAATCAAGCCAACTGCCCTTCTCTAGGCTTTTACCTACGTATTTTCGCTGTTGTTCAACTTCTCCGGGCATCGCTACGCCCTCCCTGGCCACTGGCTGATTTTTCAATGGGTTAAGTGTGCTGCTATCGGCATTAAAATTCAAGATAATTGCAGTAATCTTGAATTTATAACACTTAATGTAAATAATTTTACGTTTTATGTATTACGTAATTATTGTAATTTTAACCAAACCCTATGAAAATAGTGCTACCAATCTGATAGGGATAAGCACCATGGCTCGCAGCGGGATTCAATACAGTGATGTTCAGCAAGCAATCGATACTCTGCTCGCCCGCGGCGACACTCCTAGCGTGCAACGCATTCGGGAAGTATTGGGAACCGGCAGCTTTACAACGATTAGTGAGCATTTCCGTAATTGGCGTATTGAGCGAGAGCAAAATCGCGATGTTCCGCCACCTAAGGGCGTCCCAGAAGTCATCGTTAATGTCGCCACCGAACTATGGCGCGAGGCGCAAGAGGTCGCCAATCAAGCGCTCGCCCACTATCGTGAAGATGCTAACCGGCAGGTAGAGAGCGCCCAGCAGGAAGCTGCCGAAGCACTTCAGCAAACAGCCAATGCGCAGCAACGAGAAAGCGCCCTTGCAGAGCATTTACGACATACAGAACAGCGCTTGGAAGCACTTAATCGCGAGCTGGCCGCTAGCCAAGCGAACGAGCATCAGTGGCAGCAACAGGCAGAGCAAGCCAACCAAGATGCTAAGCGATACCAGCAGTTGCTTACCCAGTCTGAGCACGATGTCGCTTCACTGAAAGAGCGCTTCACTGAAGAGCTGCAACAACGCCAAGCCGCTTGGGAACAGCGCCTTGCTCAGGAAGAGCAGCGTAACGAAGCAGCGGAAGGAAAACTGATGGCGTTACTAGACACGCTTAGGCAAGAGCGCGCCCAGGAAGAAAAAGCACTACAAAAGCGCCTACTCCAGCAGGAGCAGCGCTCAGACAGTTTGGCGAAAGAACTTCAGCTCAAAAAAGATACGCTGCAGCGCTACCAGTTAGACAACATCAGCTTGCAACAGCGCCTTGACGAGCTTGAGCGCAACAATGTATCGCTAAAAGAGCAACACTCCAGCCTGCAAAGCGAGCTTGATAAAGCCCACCAAGCACTAGAAAAGCAGCAGAAGGCGGCGCTTCAAGACGAGAACTGGCAGCAACAGCTCTGGCAACGAATGGAAGCCCTTCAGGCACAGCTAACAGCCCTGCCGGAGACGATTTCCTCGCAAGAAAAAACAGATAATCCACCTAACGAGTGATCTACAGTCCATAAGTATGAAAAGTATCAAATACTTACATAGGTAGGCTACGCAGATTTAGAAGCCTTAACTCCCTATTCTGGCTTGATGGAAGGAGGCGGAGTTCAGCCTAAAAACCGGCCCCGCTAACAACACCATCTAATCAATGGTCAAGCTCAAGCGGCTAGTATAGGCTCCCAAAGACACCCAAGCTTCTTGTCTTTACGCTCCATATCTTTATCAATACTTGAGAAAATGAAATGCAAGAAAAGTCCTCTGACGCCAAGAAACCAGCCGACCCGCGCAATCGTCCCCGCACAAAGCCTGCTGATGTACGACTTAATGAGTTAATGAACGCTGCAGAAGCACTGTTTCTAGAACAGGGCGTTCAAGCAACCACGATCAACGACATCGTCAAAGCCGCCGACGTGGCCAAAGGCACGTTCTACCATTATTTTTCTTCCAAAAATGAAATCCTGGTAGCGCTTGGCAATCGCTACACGGAAAACTTCCTTGCTCATCTGGAGAAAGCGCTTGAGGCCTGCGACCAAAGCGACTGGATTGGACGGCTTCGCGCCTGGATTCGGGCAAACGTCGAAACCTACGTCGACACCTATCGAATACACGATATCGTCTATACCAATCACCATCACCATGATCGCTCCAATCAGGCTAAGAATGCCATTCTCGATCAGCTATTGAGTATCATTGAGGGAGGGCGGTCCGCGGGCCTGTGGGCACCTGAAAACCCAAGAGTGGTAGCGCTATTAATCTATTCCGGTGTCCATGGAGCTACGGACGACATTATTGCGTCCCAAATAAGAGACTGCTCGCCCTTTGCCGATAGCGTTTCGGATGCCTGTTTGAACATGCTGGCGTCCCCTGCAAAGAATGGTCGGTGAGATTGACGTCACGTTTATTGATAATCACGCCATCATTATTCAACGCGACCCGCAATCAGTAGCCTGAACGCCTCATCGTATTAATTTTCAACAAAAAACCCCAAACGCCGGACAGGGTGTCCAACACTTGGGGCGCCGTTTTGTCAGGCTTTTTGAAGCACAAACGCTACTGCTAAGTCGCGCTAGCGGTAGTAAGCGTTCGTTGTATCCGTGTGATCGGTCACGTCACGGATACCCGCTAGCTCAGGAATTCGCTCCATTAGTGTTTTCTCAACGCCATCTTTAAGCGTTAGGTCAACCGCGGCACAACCTTGGCAACCACCACCGAAAGCAAGAATTGCCACCTTGTCTTCGGTCAGCTCTACCAGTTTGATTTCACCACCGTGGGCCGCCAGCCCAGGATTGATCTCGCTGTAAAGCGTGTAGTTGATGCGGTCTTCCAATGGGCTGTCCGCATTAACTTTGGGCATTTTCGCGTTAGGAGCCTTGATGGTTAACTGGCCGCCCATACGATCCGCATTAAAATCAACCACTGCCTCGTCTAAAAACGCCAAACTGTTTTTATCGAGAAATACGTTAATTTTTTCAAGTTCAAGCTTAACGTCTGTCGGTTCTTCCTCACCGGGGCGGCAATAGGCTAAACATGTTTCCGCGTAAGGCGTGCCGGGCTGGGTGATGAAAATACGCACAGCAATGCCTTCAACATTCTGCTTTTCCAGCAGTTCAGCAAGATACTCCTGAGCACTGTCAGTAATATCAATACCTTGGGTATCATTTTCGATAGTCGCGGTCATAAGGGATGTTATCCTCCCGTGGTTGTGGCGTGGCCACATCACATGTCATTTATAACTATTTCATTAACGCCTATGGTAAGCAAAACTGCTCGTCAGCACAATCCTGACTATTTTAGTAGGCTATTGCCTATGCATATGAGCGCGCCTCATTAAGATACTGCAATAACTTCACGCCCTTACTTGCTGCCCTATGGGGTGCCCTTTGTTATGATAGGCGCCGCTCACACTATGACGACGACTATAAAAATATCCTTTTCGACTGAGATGCTGGAGACTTCCCCCTGCCATGGCTGCTAGTGATTTGACCGCTTCCCTTACCCAACGCCTTGCCCAACGTATCCTGATTTTGGACGGCGGCATGGGTACCATGTTGCAGAACGCCGAACTCAGCGAAGACGATTTTCGTAGTGACCGCTTTCGTGACTGGCCCTCGGACCTTAAAGGTAATAATGACTTATTAGCACTTACCTGTCCGGATTTGGTGGCGCGCATTCACCGCGACTATCTAGAAGCCGGCGCGGATATTATCGAAACCAATACCTTTAATAGCACCCGTCTGTCCCAATCAGACTATGGCATGGAAGATTTGGTGCCTGAGCTGAATCGTGAGTCGGCACGTTTGGCACGTAATGTCTGTGACGCCGTGGCGGCTGAAACCAATATCCCACGGTATGTCGCTGGTGTGCTTGGGCCAACGTCACGTACCGCGTCGCTGTCGCCGGATGTCAACGACCCTTCTAAACGTAATGTCACCTTCGACGAGCTTCGCGAGAACTACTATGAAGCGGCTAGTGCGTTAATCGAGGGCGGTGCCGATCTTATTATGATCGAGACTATCTTCGACACGCTTAATGCCAAAGCCGCTATTTATGCGCTTGAAGAGCTGTTTGATGACTTGAATACTCGGCTGCCGGTGATGATTTCCGGAACCATTACCGATGCGTCAGGCCGCACCCTTTCTGGCCAAACCACCGAAGCCTTCTGGAACTCTGTCCGTCACGCCCAGCCGCTCTCGGTCGGCTTAAACTGCGCCCTGGGTGCTGAAGAACTGCGCCCTTACATCGAAGAGCTTGCCACTAAAGCCGATACCTTTGTTTCTGCGCACCCTAATGCGGGCCTGCCCAATGAGTTTGGTGAGTATGACCAAACCCCAGAGGAAATGGCAGCCATTGTCAGCGAATTCGCGGAAAGTGGCTTGGTTAATATTATCGGGGGTTGCTGTGGCTCTACCCCTGAGCATATTCAAGCCATCGCTGAAGCCGTCAGTTCGATGCCTCCCCGCAAGATAGCAAAGCGTAGTTATGCATGCCGACTGTCTGGTTTAGAGCCCTTCAACATTGAAGCCGACGCGCTGTTCGTCAATGTCGGTGAGCGTACTAACGTGACCGGCTCGGCGCGCTTTAAGCGGTTAATCGTTGAAGAAGACTTCACAACCGCACTTGAAGTCGCCTTGGAGCAGGTCGAGAACGGTGCGCAAATTATCGACATCAACATGGATGAAGGCATGTTGGAGTCCCAGGAAGCGATGGTGCGCTTCCTTAATTTAATCGCCGGTGAACCCGATATCGCTCGCGTTCCCATTATGATCGACTCCTCTAAATGGGACATTATCGAAGCGGGCCTTAAGTGCGTTCAAGGCAAAGCGGTGGTCAACTCAATCTCGCTAAAAGAAGGCGAAGCTGCGTTTCGTGAACAAGCCACCAAGTGTCGCCGCTTTGGCGCTGCCATTGTGGTTATGGCGTTTGATGAGGAAGGCCAGGCAGATACCTTTGCGCGTAAAACTGAAATTTGTGAACGCGCCTACCGCTTACTCGTCGATGACATTGGTTTCCCTGCGGAAGATATCATTTTCGACCCCAATATCTTTGCTATCGCGACCGGCATAGATGAGCACAATAACTACGCCGTCGATTTTATTGAGGCCACCCGGTGGATCCGTGAGCACCTGCCTCACGCGATGATTTCCGGTGGCGTGTCGAACGTCTCGTTTTCATTCCGAGGCAATAACCCTGTTCGTGAAGCCATTCACTCGGTATTCCTTTACCACGCCATTCGTGCAGGCCTCAGCATGGGCATCGTCAATGCTGGCCAATTGGCGGTTTATGATGATTTACCCGCTGAGCTGCGTGATGCGGTAGAAGACGTTGTACTCAACCGCCGCAGCGATGGTACCGAGCGTCTGCTTGACATTGCCGACAAGTACAAGGGCGATGGCAGCGGCGCAGCCAAAAAAGAAGATCTGGAGTGGCGCAGTTGGCCGGTTAATAAGCGTATCGAACATGCGTTGGTTAAAGGCATAACGGCATATATAGAAGATGACACCGAACAGGCACGCGCCGAATCCGCCAGGCCCATTGAGGTTATCGAAGGCCCGTTAATGGATGGCATGAACGTGGTCGGCGACCTGTTTGGTGCCGGTAAAATGTTTCTTCCCCAGGTAGTTAAGTCGGCTCGCGTGATGAAGCAGGCGGTTGCCTATCTGATTCCCTATATCGAAGCGGAAAAAAGCGAAGAGACCAAAGCCAAGGGTAAGATCGTAATGGCCACGGTCAAAGGCGATGTTCACGACATCGGCAAAAACATTGTTGGCGTGGTACTGCAGTGTAATAACTATGAAGTTATTGACCTTGGCGTGATGGTGCCCACTGAAAAAATTCTGCAAGCGGCTCAAGATCACAATGCTGACATCATTGGGCTTTCAGGGCTGATTACCCCATCGCTTGATGAAATGGTACATGTTGCTAAAGAAATGAAGCGCCGAGGCATGAATCTACCGTTGCTCATTGGTGGCGCAACCACTTCAAAAGCCCATACGGCTGTAAAAATCGAACCTCAATACGATCACCCAGTCATTTATGTGACCGACGCCTCCCGAGCGGTTGGCGTTGCGGGTCGCTTACTGGCGCCGAATCTTAAAGCCGCCTATGTTGCCGAGATTCGTGATGAGTATGAAAAAGTGCGCGAGCGTAACGCCAAACGCCGCCCTAAAGCCGCAGACTTGGATTATACCCAAGCCCGTAAACGCCGTTTTCGTACTGACTGGAACAGCTTTACTCCAGTTAAACCTCAGGTGTTAGGCCTCAAAACTTTCGATGACTACGATCTTGAAGAGCTGATTGAACGAATTGATTGGACACCGTTCTTTATGAGCTGGCAGCTTGCTGGCAAGTACCCAAAAATCCTTGAAGATAAAGTAGTTGGGGAAGCTGCGCGCAGTTTGTTTGCAGATGCCAAAGTAATGTTGCGCAAGCTAATCGACGAAAAGCGCATTCAAGCGCGCGGCGTCATTGGCCTTTGGCCGGCTAACAGCGTTGATGACGATGTCATCGAAGTCTATGCCGATGAAAGCCGCAGCGAGGTCGTTGAGCGTTTGCACCACATTCGCCAGCAAACTACTAAAGGGCGTGACGGAATTTGCTACAGTCTTGCGGACTTTATTGCCCCTAAAGAAAGCGGCAAAGCCGACTGGATCGGTGGCTTTGCCGTTACCACAGGCCATGGAGTTGATGAACTTTCCAAAGCCTACGAAGCAGCAGGCGACGATTACAACGCGATCATGGTGCAAGCATTAACCGATCGCTTGGCAGAAGCATTCGCCGAGCGCATACACGAGCGTGTACGCAAAGAGTTCTGGGGCTATGTGCCGGAAGAGGCGCTGGATAATGAAGCGCTCATTGCCGAGAAATACCAGGGTATCCGCCCTGCTCCCGGCTACCCAGCCTGCCCTGACCATACCGAAAAAGCTACGCTATTCCGGTTGCTTGATGCGACAGAAAATACCGGTTTGGCGCTGACTGAAAATTTTGCCATGTGGCCTGCGGCGGCAGTCTCCGGCTGGTATTTCGCACACCCCCAGTCCAAATACTTCTCCACCGGCAAAATCACCCGGGATCAAGTGGAAGCGATTGCACAACGCAAGCAGATGCCATTAGCGGACATGGAGCGCTGGCTATCGCCAGTGCTCTCTTACGACCCTAGCTAATGTCGCCTGTGGGTCGCCGCCAAGGCAAGGTCATGCGCTTAGCCTTACCCATCATGCTGGGCATGCTCTCTCAGAGCATGCTCAACCTTATTGATGCGGCGCTGGTGGGCCATTTAGGCCAAGAGGCATTGGCAGGTGTTGGTATAGGCGGCTATGCCATGTTTATGATGACGGCGCTAGTTTTTGGCCTCTCTTCCAGCGTTCAGTCTCAAACCTCTCAAGACCTGGGCGCAGAACACTTTCCGTTGACTCGCTCACTTCACTCTGGCTTGCTGATCGCCGTTATTATCGGCATACCATTATCTTGCCTCGCGTGGTGGCAGGCTCCCCGATTAATACAATTAATTACCCCAGCAGATGACGTGACGGCCATTGCCGTAGAGTATTTCCGCTGGCGCGTTGTATCGTTAGCCGCGATTGCCCTGACGCTTTGCTTTCGCGGTTACTGGAACGGGCGACAGCATACACACCTTTACCTGCGTATTATCGTCATTGTGCATGTGTTTAATGTGGTCGCTAGTGCGGGGTTAATTTATGGCCTTGGTGGCCTTCCAGCGCTGGGTGCCAATGGTGCAGGGATTGGCACCACGCTTTCGCTGCTGCTGGGGCTGATGATATGGGCTTGCGTGACCTATAACGCCCACGCACTTACTCGGCAAAAGCTGACCTTGCGCTCATTACAGACCACCCTATTTTTGGCTATCCCACACTCAATGCAACAGGTGTGGTTTGCCGCCGGTTATGTGGTGCTGTTCTGGCTATTAGGTAGGATGGGCACGCAGAGTGTTGCCGTTGGCCATGTTCTCGTGAATTTATCACTGCTGCTTATTTTACCTGGAGTCGGCGTAGGTGTTGCGGCGATGAGCTTGGTAGGTGAGGCATTAGGGCGTGATGATCAACAGGCTGCACACCGCTGGGGAATCGACGCATTAAGCGTCGCTGGCTTGCTGCTGACAGTGTTGGCACTCCCTATGCTGTTGTTCCCGGCAACTGTTCTGGCTGTTTTCTTTGAAGACCAATCACTCATTCAGCTAGGTATTCTCCCCTTACAAATTACTGGCCTAATGATAGTCCTGGATGCTGCCGCACTGGTGCTGGCCCAAACGTTAATGGGCGCTGGTGCTCAGCGAACAGTGATGCTGCTTACTTTGAGCATGCAGTGGCTAGTCTTCCTACCACTGGCCTGGTGGGTAGGCATTGAGTTGGAATATGGGCTGCTTGGTGTATGGCTGGTGCAGCTCTTCTACCGTGCGCTCAACTCCAGCAGCTTCTTGTGGGTGTGGCAGCGTCGACGCTGGCTAGCTCAAGCGCCATGACTCATAAACCTTAAATGCCATTTAACGATAAAAAGATAATTATATATTCTTTTGTAGAATATGATAGCCGCGTTAAGGTGACGGCACATTACCGTCCGTCTCGACGTGACCATTTCGCTTTTAGCAGGATCGTGCCACATGTACCGTTATGATATTCACGACCAAACGTTGGTTGACGAGCGCGTCGCTCAGTTCCGTGACCAAATGGACCGCTACCGCGCCGGACGTTTGGGAGAAGAAGAGTTTCGCCCACTGCGACTCCAAAACGGCCTGTATATTCAGAAGCATGCGCCGATGCTACGAATTGCCATCCCTTATGGCATGCTGGCGGGTAAGCAGCTTCGCGCGTTAGCGGAAATTACTCGGCGCTATGATCGTGGCTATGGCCACTTCACGACTCGGCAAAACTTGCAGCTGAACTGGCCAGCATTGGAAGACGTGCCCGATATTTTGGCAGACCTCGCCAAAGTACAAATGCATGCTATTCAAACCAGCGGCAACTGCATCCGCAATACCACCAGCGACCAGTTTGCCGGTATCGCGGGGGATGAAGTGGAAGATCCGCGCCCCTGGTGTGAGCTAATTCGCCAGTGGTCGACCTTACATCCCGAGTTCGCCTACCTGCCGCGCAAATTTAAAATTGCTGTTAGCGGTGCCGCCGAAGACCGCGCCGCCATCCAAGTGCATGATATCGGCCTGCGGCTATGGCGTAACGAAAACGGCGACGTGCGCATCAAAGTGCTAGCAGGCGGGGGCCTAGGCCGTACACCGATGATTGGCGACGTGGTGCGCGAAGACCTTCCCTGGCAGCACCTCTTAACGTATTTGGAAGCGTGTGTTCGCGTGTACAACCAATTTGGTCGCCGCGATAACAAGTTTAAAGCCCGTATTAAAATTCTCGTCAAAGCGCTCGGTATTGAAGAGTTTCGCCGTCGCGTTGACGAAGAGTGGGCGCACCTTAAAGATGGCCCGCAAACACTCAACCAAGCAGCGGTTGATGCGGCCAAGATCCACTTCCCTGAACCAGAGCGTCGTCCAGTTGCTGAGAGCGCCATTGCCGATTTCGAACAGTTACGCAGCGAAAATCGTAGTTTGGCCCGCTTTGTGACGAATAACGTCACCGACCACAAAGTCCCTGGTTATAAGGCGGTGACCCTTTCACTTAAACGCCGCGAACACGCGCCTGGTGATGTCACAGCGGATCAAATGGAAGCCGTCGCCGACTTGGCAGATCGCTATAGTTTCGGTGAAGTGCGCGTGACCCACGAGCAAAACTTAGTGCTGTCTGACGTTCCCGTCGACGAGTTGGAAGCGCTCTGGAAAGAGCTTGATGCACTGGGCATGGCCAACCCCACAGTGGGCACATTGAACGATATTATCTGTTGCCCTGGCGGCGACTACTGTGGCTTGGCCAATGCGGTCTCCATACCTATCGCTCAGGCACTGCAAGAGCGGTTTGAAGACCTGGATTTCCTCTATGACCTCGGCCCACTGGATCTCAACATCTCAGGCTGCATGAACGCCTGTGGGCATCACCACGTTGGTCACATTGGCATACTTGGCGTCGACAAAAAAGGCGAAGAGTACTACCAAATCTCAATTGGCGGTAACTCAACGGACGATGCATCGCTAGGTAAAATCCTGGGCCCCTCTTTCTTCCGCGAAGACGTGCCGGGCGTTGTCGATAAGGTACTGCAAGTCTATGTGGCCGAACGTCACGAAGACGAGCGGTTTCTCGACACCTATCGCCGTATTGGCTTAAAACCCTTTAAGGAGCGTGTTTATGCCCAGCAATGACACTCAGACTGACGCGGTTGAGCTCACGCCGGTCCATGTCGACCATCTGATCGCTGATGGTGAACTGGCAGCAGAGAATGCTTGGTGTGTGTCCTACGATACAAACACGCTTCCTGAACAGCGTCCCGCCTTTGTGCCGCTGCCACTCTGGCAAGCGAATCAGGACGATGCCGAGCTGGCACCACTGCTTTCAAGTGATACCGAGTTGACGCCGGCGCTTGGCCAGCAGCTAAGCAGTACCCGTGCGGTTGCTCTCGATTTTCCGGCATTTACGGATGGACGTGGCTATACGCTTGCTCGTTTGCTTCGCGAACGCTACGGCTATACCGGTGAAGTACGTGCCGTCGGTGATGTGTTGGTCGACCAGTTGGATTACATGCGCCGCTGTGGCTTTACCGCCATGGCTCTGCGAGATGATCAGCATCCAGACGACGCTATCCGTGCGTTGAATATGTTTAGCGTTCGCTACCAAAGCGATGTTGAGCAGCGCCAAGCACTGTTCGAACGCCGCCTAGCGGACAGCAAGCAGTAACCGCAAACGATATCGAGATGATATCGAGATAGAAGCAGCAAGAAAGTAGAGATAGAAACAGAAAGGGCAGCCGCGAGGCTGCCCTTTTGCTTGATAAACAGCTTGATAAACAATTACCTAATAAATAATGGCAGGCTATCCGCGACGTTTTTGCTGGCGCTCACGGTTATTCGCTTTGGCACGGTCACTTTTACGTAGCATGACCCAAGTAGCACCCAGGCCACCCTCTGCAGGCTGAGCAGAAATATAAGCTTGCACTTCGTCGAACTGAGTGAGCCATTTAGCCAGATAGGAACGCAGGACGTTTGCAGGACTATCTATTTCTCGACCTCTCCCATGCACAATGAGTACAGAGCGAAGGTCGTGAAGGTAAGCTTCTTGAATAAATGGGAACAGCATTCTGCGACACTCTGCCAGCGGCCGCCGCAGCAGATGTAATTGGGCCTGGACACTGTACCCGCCATGCTTCAGTTTATCGACCACACCTTGCTGAATACCCTCACGGCGATATTCAATCGGATCAAAGGGCGGCAACAAGTCGACAAAATCATCGGATAAGAAATTGCGCTCCTCCAGACGCTGCTCAGCACTTTCACGACGAGCAAGCTGGGCCTCTGTAGGCCGCTGGCGCTGAGTGCCTGTATCTGCGCGGTTATGCTTGGCTAACGGCTTTACATCGCCGACCAACGCACTGAAATCCATCTCATCACGAAGTGATTGATTCATAACAGGCTCCTCTGACAAGGTCTAATACCCTTATCCTAGCAAACCCGTCGACATTGCTTAAGACTTGTTTTCATTAACATCTAACGCCACGCTAATAGCCAATACAATCAAAGGAGTGGGCATGGTTTGGTTAAAACGTTTAATCGCGTGTAGCACAGCACTACTGATCGGTGCTGCAGGGTGGCTTTGGCTGACAATGCTGAGCCCGTGGTTTTACGAACGCCCCTCCCACTTGCCAAATATCGAAGAACGAATCCACAGTGTCTTCGTCTATGGCACACTGCGCTATCTCCCGGTGCGCTGGGTGGTGATGGGCAGTTCAGGCAACCCACAACCCGCACGTCTTGAAGGTTTTAAAAAACAAGGCCTGGACTTGACTCCCGATGCCCATCGCCATGTAGACGGGTTAAGGTTAACAGTCACTGCAGATCAGCTATTGCGCTTGGATCGTTATGAGCGCTTGGGTATTCGCTATGAGCGGGTCAAACAAACGCTGGCGGATGGTTCAATTGCCTGGGTTTATCTACGCCTGCCCGCATTTAGCCAATTGCGTAACGCATCTCCTGTACAACCGGTAGCTCTGGTACCATAAGCAGACAACGCAGTGCCCTCTTTACGTCGTTATTTCTAGGATACCTCATGAGTGATTCCACGCCGTTTGTTTTAATTCTTTACTATTCGCGCTCAGGAGCCACTGCGGATATGGCAAGGCAAATTGCAGCAGGTGTCGAAAGCATTACGGGGATTGAAGCGCGGCTGCGCACCGTTCCCCCTGTCTCCACAACCTGTGAAGCCGTTGATCCCGAGATTCCAGCGGAGGGAGCAGTCTATGCAGACCTCGAAGATTTGCGCAACTGCAGCGCGTTGGCATTGGGTAGCCCTACGCGTTTTGGCAATATGGCGGCACCGCTTAAGTATTTTCTAGATACCACCAGCAGCCTATGGATGAATGGCGCGTTGATTGATAAACCTGCCTGTGCATTTACCTCCACTTCCAGCCTTCATGGGGGCCAGGAAAGCACGTTGCTCACCATGCTCATTCCGTTACTGCATCACGGTATGGTCTATGCTGGCATCCCCTATAACGAGACCACCCTTCTTAATACCCAAACCGGTGGCACGCCCTATGGGGCTAGTCATGTTGCCGGTGCGCGTAGTGACCGCTCTGTCGACGAGCATGAGCGTGCACTGTGTCTTGCTCAAGGCAAGCGGTTAGCCAAGCTTGCGCGAGCACTGCATACAATGCGCCAGGAGGACGCAGTATGAGGCAGTGGTTAGAAGGTCTTGAGACTCGCCATGGACTCGATAAGCTCACGCAGCAAGCAAGGCAGTTAGTCCTCGTCAGCTTTGTCATTTTACTGCTGCTTGTTGTCTATCGTGGCTTTTTTATTCAGGGTGATACCTTTAACTGGCGTCCAGTGGTCGCGTTTGTGCTGCCACTCTTGCTATTCCTACCCTCGATCATTGGTCAGCGAGCCAGAGGCCATGCCTGGTTAGCCTTTGTTAGCCTACTGTACTTCACGCAGGGCACTATGCTGGCAACCCTACCCGGCCAAGGCGTTCGCGGTGTGCTGGAAGCGCTTGCATCCCTGGCTCTATTTACTGGCTGCATGGCGTACGCGCGTTTTCGCAGCCGTCAACAGCGCCAAGCGTAAGCTTAGCTCCCCTCTGTTTGCTAAAAACATCAGTAGGGATAAAACCACAGCCAGCCACAAACGCCCGCCGCAACTAAAAAAGCACCTAGCGCAAATAGGCGATGCTTAGTTCGGCGGGCAGGTTTTATATCAATCGGTTCACTATTGAAACGTTTGATTCCCGTCACCATCGCCGCGACTAAATTTTCTCCTTGCAGAGCATGCACAACGATGCCCGCAACATGGATTGCTATCAGGATAAGCAGCACATCGCTATTGAGTGAATGCAAGCTGGCTAGCTCGCCACTTATGTCTCGGCCCAACAAACCGTAAAGCGGGCCCTGAAAGAAGATATCGTCACTCAAAAACAGCCCACTCACTGCCTGAAAACTCAGTGAGAGCAGCAGAAGCACCACCATCCATCCCCCCAGGGGGTTGTGGCTCGCATAGCGAGGTGCACGTCGCTTGAGCAGCGCATTTGCATAAATTGCCGTATTTTTTGGCCCATAAACAAACGTACTAAAGCGGGCATAGATAGGGCCTGACACACCCCAGATCACGCGAAATATCAATAAACCAATAATCAGGTAGCCTGCTTGGGCATGAGCCTCAATCGGAAACAAAAACGGTGCGCCATTGGTTTTCGCGGTGTAAAACGAAATGGCCACCGCTGCCAGCAGACACCAATGGAATAAGCGTACAAAGACGTCCCAAACGGCCAGCTGTTTTCTTTCATTCTGCATTACGTTGCCCTTTATCTTCTATCCATACATTTTCTCATTTCTTCAATGTTTCTGATATAACGCATTACAGAGCACAGGCGACGCGTTATACAATCAAGCAACTTTGCATTACCCGTAACGCCATCAACCTCTCGGCTGGGCTTCCAAATAGAGCTTGTCAACAAAGCGTAGAGACAGGGCTTGAGCTTTACCGAAAGACCAGCGACCATGAACAAAATTTAAAGGGAGCAGTATTCAATGACACGCAATATAGCTGATATTAGGCGCGATTATGAAGGTGGCCGCCTTGATGAAGCCCAAGCCCCCGACAATCCCTTTGTGCTGTTTGATGAGTGGTTTAGCCTAGCGCTGGAAACGGAAGGACAAGACGGTAACGCAATGACCCTTGCTACGGTAGACAGCCAGGGGCGCCCCCATGCCCGTGTCGTTCTGCTCAAGGGGTTTGATGAGCAAGGCATGGTGTTTTTCACCAACTACCATAGCCACAAAGGTAGCGAGCTGAGTAACGTACCTTTTGCGGCCATCACCTTTTGGTGGCCTTCGCTGTCACGACAAGTGCGCATCGAAGGTCCCGTAGAGCAAGTGGCACAAGAGGAGTCTGATGAGTACTTCTCAAGTCGTCCACGTGGTAGCCAGCTGGGTGCCTGGATTGCTACCCAAAGCGTTGTGATCCCCGATCGCAATTGGATCGAAGAGCGGCAAAAACGCTTTGAACAAGCCTACGAAGGGCAAGATATCCCACGTCCGAATCACTGGGGTGGCTATCGAGTTAATCCTGAAATGATAGAGTTCTGGCAGGGGCAACCCAGTCGTCTTCACGACCGCCTACGTTTTGAACGACGTGACGGCGGCGACTGGAGCCGCTTCCGCTTAGCCCCTTAATCAAGCAATTCATTAAGTTAGTCGGTTCTTAATTTAGACATTTCGTCACTTGCGTTTACCCATCCCATGAATGAGCCTGCCTCAAAAGAGGCAGGCTCATTTGGGTCAGAAGCAGCCTAGTCAGGCTGGGCTCTCTAACCGGTGACGCTGCCATTCACTTTCAGGCTCGTTCAACCTGAGCACGGCATCAATCACCTGCTCTTCCATGTTATAGCGACACTTAAAGCCTAAGTGCTTCATCAAAGCGCGCATGGGATGGTTATCAACCATAATTTTGCCGATCATTTCGAGCGTGCCAATGCTGGTGCAGTAATCAATCATCTTGTTCATTAACAGGCTACCAATACCCAGCCCCTGCAAGTCGTCACGGATAATAATCGAAAACTCCGTGCGAATATTATCAGGATCATTCCATACCCGAACGACACCCAACATCTCTTTACTCCCGTCATCATGCTGATGTTCGGCAATAAAGGCCATCTGTCGGTCGTAGTTGATATGCGACAGAATCGACAGATCACGCTGGGTTAAGTTAGATTTATTGTGGAAGTAACGAAAACGAATACTCTCCTCTGATAACTGCCGGTGGAACGTCGTAATCAGTGGAGCATCTTCCGCGCGGATGGGGCGAACCTCTACCCGCCATCCATTTGTCAGCGTTACCCATTCACGTAGCTCTTCAGGGTAAGGCATGATGGCAAAACGCGCAGGCGGCCCTAAGTCCATGGCAAAATCTACGGCTAACATCCCATCGCGGTTTAGCAACAAAGGATTGAGTTCAAGCCCTCTCAAGTCGACTAAGTCAGACGCCATTTGAGACAGCTTGACCAACAGCTGGCAGAGCCGCTGGATATCTCGTTCGGGGTCGGCCGAATGCTCGCGAATCAATGAAGCCGCATGGGTCCTGCCCACCACGTCAGCGGCCAAGCTCATGTTCAGCGGCGGTAGCGCAATCTGGCGGTCCGCTAGCACGTTTACTTTATAGCCACCTATCCCAAACACAATCAGCGGACCGAACACAGGGTCACGCGTGATCCCGGCACAGATCTGCATTGAGTGTTTACCACGCTGCATTGGCTGCAAACAGTATTCGCGAATAGCATATTGAGGGAATTTCTCGCGTACCTTATCGCCCAGCTGGCGAATTCCTTCAGCCACTTGTTCAGGCGTTTCTAAATCTTGCAGTAGACCCGCGGATATTTTATGGGGATGCTTACGGTAACGATAAGGACGACAATTGCCCTCGTGAATGACTTTTAGCGCCTTAGGGCCTGGAAAATGATCCGCCATTGCTAAGGCATCTTCCGGCTTGCTCAAATAGACACTAGGCGCCGCTGGAATGCCATAGGCTTCCAATACTTGGGCCGTTTCGGAATGGGTCAATGTTTGTCGCCCTTCCGCTTTGGCATTTTTAATCAGCGCGCGACACTCCGCACGAATCTCTGCGCTGGTGGAAAAAGGTAAGCTAGGCGGAATTTCATGCAGCAGCGCTTGAACACGCTGGTAGTCCACCATATGCATAAATGCTTTTACCGCCTTTTCCGGCGATGTATAGGTGGGTATCCCCGCCAAATTGCACACATGCCTAGCATTCAGAGCTTCTTTTAGCCCCATCCAACTCGTCAGCAAGTTACGTTTAAATGTTTTTCGATGATCAATCAGCGCCTGAGCGGTGGCCATTGAAGGCGCTAAACGCGTGGGTGCGTGAACCACCAGCACGGCATCCACATTTGGATCGGCAGTGACAATTTTTAGCGCTTCGACAAAACGCTCTGGCGTTGCGTTGCCGCCTAAATCCACTGGATTTTCACCAGGCTTGCTGATATCGACCTGGCTTTTATGCAGCACACGCTGGGTCTCTTCGCTAAACTCAGCCAGTTTACCGCCTGCACTAATCAGTTTATCGATCGCCAGCATGGCGGGCCCTAAGCCATTAGATACAATAGCCAATCGATCACCGCGAAGCGGTTTCATACGCGATAAGGTTTCCAGCGCATCCAGCAATTCATCATAATCATTAACGCGAACAACGCCAGCTCGGGCGAAGGCCGCGTCAAAGACCACATCACGATTAGCAATGCCTGGCGTGGGGGCCATACCCGAAATATCTGACTGCGGCGTTCGCCCACTCTTGATGGCGACGACCAAGCGGTTACGCGATGCATCACGCACGGAGGTCATAAAATGCTGAGCATCCATCACGCGCTCAAGGTGCAGTAGAATCGCTTGCGCTGGAGAAAACTGATTCACATAATCAATCAAATCTGGCAGTAGAACATCAACACTGTCGCCTACCGTGATTAAGTGTGAAAAGCCTACATCGCGACCGGCCGCCCAATCGATCATGGCATTAGCCAACATGCCCGATTGCCCTAGATAGGCCACCTTACCTGCTTGAACCGGCTGACTGGCATAAGAGGCATTCAGTTTTTTCCCAGGCACAATCAGTCCCATGCATTCAGGCCCCAGCACCCGGATACCCGACTCTATCGCTGACTGCAACATACGCTGCCGGATAGACCCCTTATTACCCGTCTCTCGATCCAGGTAGGCACCACCGGAAAGCACCAAAGCAGCCTTAACACCAAACTGGCCAAGTTTTTTGATCAGGCTAGGAACACCATCGATTGGCGAGCAAATAACTGCTAAATCAGGAATTTCAGGCAGTTCATTTACGGTGCGGACGCAATCTACGCCGAAGACTGTGTCATAGCCCTTCAGATTGACTGCCCATATTTTTCCCCTAAAACCGCCTTCTTGAAGATTACTGAGTACTAAACCGCCCAACGAAGCTGGCTTTTCAGAGGCACCGAACACGGCCACTGTGCGCGGTTCGAAAAAATGATGCAAAAAACGTGTGCTCACGAATGCGTCTCCCCTGAAATTAATAACCACTGTGTACGACTTATTGACACTGTCGCGCAAGCCCCTGAGACGATTAAGGTGGCGATATTGTCTTCGGAGCGCTTGCATGATTACTGCCTACCTTACTCACCCAGACTGCGCATTGCACCATATGGGGCCTGAACACCCTGAAAGCCCCCAACGGCTTGAAGCGATTCGTGCGCGCCTATCGCTAGCAGGCCTTCTTCAACAAACCATGCAGGCGGATGCCAAAGCGGCGTGTGACGAGGCGTTAGCAAGAGTGCACCCAGCAAGGCACCTTAATGCGTTAGCAAAGTGCCTGCCGAAAGAAGGCATCGTTACACTCGATAGCGACACAATGATGAACCCCGATAGCCTCAATGCCGCAAGAGTCGCCGCAGGCGCCGTCATTCGCGGAGTTGATCAAGTGTTTAAGCGCCAAGCTGACAACGTATTTTGCGCAGTACGGCCGCCAGGGCATCATGCAGAAGCGGCGGATGCGATGGGGTTTTGTTTCTATAACAACATTGCCGTCGGTGCGGCCCATGCAAAAGCAAAGTATGGTGCTAAACGTATCGCAATACTCGATTTTGATGTCCATCAATGCAACGGCACTATTGATATCTTCAAAAATGACCCCGAGGTACTGGTGTGCACGAGCTTCCAGTATCCGTTTTATCCATGGCGCTATTTACGCAGTGAATGGCAAAATGTGGTCAATACGCCGCTAGAAGTAGGCACTGACAGTAAAGAGTTTAGACGCATTATCGAACGGCAGTGGCTCCCCGCGCTGCATGCGTTCAAACCCGACTTAGTCATGCTTTCTGCAGGCTTCGATGCTCATCGTGACGACCCAATGGGAGACATCTGTTTAGAGGATGAGGACTTTTATTGGGTAACCCACTTAGCAATGGAGATTGCGGCCCTCTATGCAGAAAACCGAGTAGTTTCAGTACTTGAGGGGGGATATAACCTGAAAACCCTCGCTAGCGGTGCAGAAGCTCACTTAAAAGCGCTATTGGGTTTGCCGTTTACGGATGTCCCATGACGTATGCCACTCGCTATTGTAAAGCGCCATGCAGCGTTGCTTGAAACTGAGCTGCTTGAAAACTGTGCGACCTTGAAACAGGGTGTCTGTGATAACATGCGGTTTTATTGACGTTTACTCACGTGGCTTTTTATGACCGCTACTTCTGAAGAGCATGCTGCGCTGCGCATAGCTTCTGGGCGAAAGCCCTTTGTCGAACCTTTACGCTTGGGGGAACGGTTAAAACAGATTCGCCTTGCCAACCAGTGGACATTGGAAGACGTCAGCCAGCGCACAGGTTTAGCCCGCTCAACACTCTCCAAGATCGAAAATGATCAAGTGTCGCCTACGTTCAGTGTGGTTCAAAAACTTATTACCGGCCTGAACATCGACCTGCCCCAGCTATTTACGCCGCCGAAGCGTGAACGCTATACCATGGGGCGTAGAGATCTTACCCGTAAGGGCAAGGGCCAGGTACACCCTACCCCTACCTATGAGCATGAGCTGCTAGGACATCAGCTTGCGCAAAAGCGCATGATCCCTTTCAAGACCATTGTTAGAGCACGCAGTTTTGAGGAGTATCATCAGTGGGTTCGACACGACGGTGAAGAATTTCTGATGATTTTAGAAGGCGATATTTTGTTATACACAGAATTTTATGCGCCACTCGTGCTCGCCGAAGGCGATAGTATTTATTTTGATAGTGACATGGGGCACGCTCTTGTTTCTACCAGCCCAGAAGATGCGGTCGTACTTTCTGTTTGCACACGGGGCGACTCGGCCTAACGCCCACATCTCGTACTGCTAAAACTAACAAAAGAGCTATAAGCAGTTCGTAGGCTTAGGAAGGCCAGCGATGCGAGCAATACGCTTTGGTGGACTCCCCGGAAACAGAGTCATTAAATAAATTGAATTCCCCTTCTCATCACCTAGCGCCTGTTTTGTGGCTTTAACTAGGGGGCGCATGGCGGGTGCCATTTCATATTGACTATAAAAATCACGCACCAGGTGAATAATTTCCCAGTGTTTTTCTGTGAGCGCTAAGCCTTCGTCCTCAGCGAGTAACTGAGCAATCTCATCGCTCCACTGATCCTGCTTAACCAGATACCCCTCAGGATCTAGTTGGATTTTTTGTGACGAATCAAGATAACGGTATAAACTTTGATTGCTCATATTCAATACCAGGAAATGATCTTTTCATTTTGCTCGGTCAACCTAATAAAGCCGTCCATTTCTAGCAAAGGTAGCCCATGGCTAGTGGCAACAGAGTAAACTCCTCTCGCCATAGCATCTTCAGCGAGCAAAAAAATCGATGCTGTATTTGCTGCCCAGCCTTGCCACTCAGGATAGAGTGCAGCCTGCACGCCATCTTCTATCAGCACAACGGAATCGCCATTGCTGAGTGCGTTGAGCATTTGCACAGCAGCATCGTTATGGGGAGGTTTATTCAGAATATGCAGCATAGTTATTGGCTACTCTGCTAAAAATGGAGCGCAAAATTAAAAATTAAGAACATAATTATAACGCTGGAATAGGTCGGGCATATCTGAAGCCGGGACTAGGGTAACTCCCTCAACCAGCTGATCAGAGGCTATATTAAAGGCTTGTAGCGTCTCAGTAGGGACTAATATGTTTTCTATATCGTACATTTCTAACATATTAATTGTCGGTAGCGTTGCTTTTTGACCAGGCGCGCCAGCCCCTTGCTCTTTGAGTAACGCGAATATCCCCTGCCCTAAAAACAGCAGATCAACATCTTGTCCAAAGGCAGCAGACACAAGTGCAACATCCAGCCCTTCCCGCAACTCATTTGAGCGATAGGGCGCATGTCGTATAACGATAAGTCGCTCATTTGCTTCAGCCATCTTACTCCCTACCTATCAAACTCTGGTCGCCCTGGTTTTAGCCCTATTCACCATACTAAGCAAACGTAATCAATCGATCACAGCGCTGCTGTAGCTCAAGCAGTTGCCCCAGCCCCGTTAATTCAAAAGGTGGCTCAAGATTGAAATTCACGTGCCCGTGCCGCTTGGCCTCTGCCTCACTCACCACGCCACGGCGTAACGCCGCCGCAATGCAGACATCTAATGCCACCCCGTGCTGATGATGCAGATCAACCCAAGCATCACGCATATTTAGTTCATCTTGTGGAGGAGACATAAGCTGGGAAGCATTATGAACGCCATCTTGATAGAAAAAAATGCCCTTGATGTGGTGCCCTTCATTTAGCACTGCTTGGGCAAATCGCAGTGCGGAATGCGGGGCGGCACTACTATACGGCGCCCCCATGACCAATAAGCCATACTCCATCGGATTATCTCGATACAGTCCGCCCTAAAAAAAACAGACCCTAGTAAGTAGGGCCTGTTGCGATAGTACTGCAAGGATGATCAGTCGTTGCTCATAATGCCTAAAATCGAGAGCAGACTGATGAACAGATTATAAATGGAAACATAAAGCGTAATAGTTGCGAGGATGTAGTTGGTCTCTCCCGCCCGGTGAACAATCTCACTGGTTTGGTAGAGGATCGCAGCGGATGCAAACAGCACAAAACCAGCAGAAACCATCAATGAAAGCGCTGGGATGTTAAAGATCAGCCCAGCAACCATGGCCAAAATCAACACAATGGCGCCAGCCATCAGGAAATTACCTAAAAAGCTGAAGTCTTTCTTGGTGGTTAATGCAACCGCAGAGAGGCCGATAAACGTCAGACCAGTCATTGCCAATGCGTTCATTATCAAAGCGCCACCGTTAGGTAACGTCAGATAAGCAGAAATGATTGGGCCAAGCGTAAAGCCCATAAACCCAGTGAACGCGAAAGTAGCTAACAATCCAGCCGCCGAGTTGGCCGTTTTGTGAACCAGGAACATCAGCCCATAAGCACCGATGAAGAACACAAAAATGTTCATTTGTTGGATGCCCATTGCAACAGAGGCACCAGCGGTGACCGCAGAGAATAGCAATGTCATGGCCAATAGCGCGTAGGTATTACGCAGAACTTTGTTAGCGCCAACACTACTTACTTCGCCGCGCGTTTGCGCTCTCGCCGTGTTCGAATCGTTAAAAGCCATTTATCTATGCTCCCTAATGGTAATACTAACAACGGACAAGGATGCCGTTACCAAGTTCCAGACGCAAGTATTTGTCTTCCACGCAAACAACTGCTTTTTAAGGCACTTGCTCCTCCAGCGTTGACTATGCTTAATATTCCACACCATTTTGGACATAGAAATGCGCTATAAAATTCCCCTGACCGCGCCACATTTGGCGTGATTATCTTCGCCTCTTCCGCTTACAGCTTCACTGCTGGCGGTGAAACGTTATCGTCGTCTTCTTCCTTGTGAGATAAATGCTGCATTGTCGCTGCTTGACGCGCATCCTGAGCATTGTAGAGGCGTGCATCAATCACGTTCAGCACCGCCAGCTGTGCGAACAGCACGGTAAAACAAATGATCAGACCTTTTAACATGGCACTGTTCCTTAGGGGCTAACAACTTAGGGGGACAAACAACTTAGAGGGCTAACAACATCGTCGTTGGTAGCGAATAATAGTCCTAGGCGGAAAGAAAACAACTAGGCTTGGTAAATAATTTATCGCCGCTGCCACGCCCGCTTTCACACCACCAGTTGCCCGATCAATCGACTCTCAATCCGCAAACTCTTCAGTATCAACATCAGCTTGTTGCGCGTCGTTATAACGAGCGCCAGCAACTTTGCTCGGCAACAGCATACCGTTGAGCTGAGTCACTGTTGCGTCATCCAGTACGACCGTTGCAGCGCGTAAGTTCTCACGTATATGCGTCACTGAGGAGGAGCCCGGAATAGGTACAATATGCTCGCCCTGGGCGTTTAACCAAGCTAGCGCCAGCTGTGCGGGTGAGATCTCAAGACGCCTAGCAATGGTTTTAACGCCATCCAACAAAGCTATATTGTGAGGTAAATTGTCTTTACTGAAGCGAGGCATTCCGGCGCGCATATCCCCTGTCGAAAACTGGGTACTTTCTTCCACGGCTCCCGTCAAAAAACCACGCCCAAGAGGGCTGAACGCCACCAAAGCAGCACCGAGTTCCACACATACATCCCTCAGCGCAATGTCGGGATTACGTGTCCAAAGTGAGTATTCTGACTGTACTGCTGCCACGGGGTATTCCGCATTGCCTTTACGAAGTGTTTCAGCCGATACCTCAGATAAACCAACTGCGCCAATTTTACCCTCTTCCACTAGTCGCCCCAGCGCCCCAACACTCTCTTCAATAGGAACACTGCGATCTAGACGGTGCAGGTAGTAAATATCCAAATAATCCGTTTTTAGTCGTGACAGGCTCTCTTCACACTGGCGACGCACGGTGTCGGGGCGACCATCGATAATGCGTTTCCCCGTTTCAGCATCCAACGCCATTCCACACTTGCTGGCGAGAAACAGTTGGTGCCTTTTTGTTTTTAAAGCAAGCCCCAACAACCGCTCATTGGCTGTTCCACCATAGAGTGTCGCCGTATCAAAATGGCGGTATCCCATCTCAAAGGCTTCTTCCAGTACCCGGAGTGCCTCTGTTTCTGGCACATACTGGCCATAGCCATGGGAAAGATTCATGCATCCCAAGCCAATACGAGGAGACGAGACTCCGTTTAATCGGTCAAAAAACGCGGACATAGCAACCTCTGAGTGATTGACGTTAATTGGATAGTAGTGCACTAGTGTTATGCGTTTTGCCCTGGCTGCAAAGCTGCGACTGCAGCCAATTAGGCAACCGGTGTTCAAGATAATAACGCGGCCGCCACGGAGGCCCCTCTATAAAGCCCACATGGCCACCCGAGGCATGAAGCTCCAAGGTGACACAGCTTGGCAGGACTTCAGCCTTGGGAACGCTTTGGGGATAGATAAAAGGGTCATCTAGCGAATGCACAATGAGCGTTGGAATACGAATCTGCTCCACGAAAAAAGCACTACTGCAACGGCGGTAATAGTCATCAGCGCTTTCAAAGCCATGCAGCGGGGCAGTAACGCGGCCATCAAAGTCCCAAAACGTTTTCATACCCTTTAATGTTTCAAGCGCTGCTAAACGCGCTAGCTCCCCCCTGCGCCCTTGGCGTAAAAACGCCTGCCGTTTATGTTCAACATACCGGCGCAGGCCTCGCAGGAAGCGGGCCTGATAAACTCTTGAAAAGCCCTTATTGATTCGCTCTGCGCAGTGGTCTAGCCGAAACGGTACCGATACGGCTACCGCCGCCTTCAACGGCGTATTACTCCCCTTTTCGCCCAAATACTTGAGCAACACATTGCCACCTAATGAGTAACCAATGGCGGCAAACAATTTGTGTGGATAGCGTAACGTCAGTTGCTTAACCACATCCGCCAAGTCTTCACTCACGCCAGAATGATATCCTCTGGCACGATGATTTGGCTCACCAGAACAGCCACGCCAATTGACAGCCGCGCTCTGCCAGCCGCGCGCCGCTAGCGCCTGCTGTTGCCCAAGTATATACAGTGAAGCAGAACTTCCCGTCAGGCCATGCAGCAGCAACACGCAATTCGTCGCTTCACCTTCAGGCCCATACCAATCCAGATCGATAAAATCACCATCTTGAAGCGTCATTCGCTCCCGCCGACGCTGTAATTGAGGCGATGCCCGCCATAGCGGGCTATACAGTGTTTGCACATGCCCTCCCGACAGCCAGCGCGAAGATCGAAATGGAGGCATAGTTGAAGACCGCATTGAAGACGACATTAAAGACATGGAGAAAAAGCGCCAGCAAGAACAATAGCGGGATAGCTTAGCAAAAATTATCAGTCGATTTGGTTACGGCAGAAGTATCGCCTTTAGACTAGCACTGGCTCGCCTAACGCCAACACGCCTGGTATGCATTGTTCTCATAGATGCGACAATACGCCATGCGTCGCCGGGCACTTTCAACTTACGTCGCAGAGTGGTTTCAACTACTATTATTAATAGTTAAAGAAATATAGCCATAGCCTTTAAGAATATAGCTCCTGCGACAACGACTGATTTTTAACTCTTTCATGCCACACGATCTAGGAGGTCGCCATGGAATTAGATCCCCTGTTGCTTTCCAGGCTACAGTTCGCTTTTGTTGTCTCTTTTCATGCCATTTTTCCGGTGTTTACTATCGGTCTAGCGTCCTATATCGCACTACTGCATGGCCTATTCTACAAAACGGAAAATCCCGCTTGGGATCGCTTAGCGCTGTTCTGGACAAAAGTGTTTGCCGTTGTGTTTGGCATGGGCGTTGTATCAGGCATTGTGATGTCGTTTCAGTTTGGGACGAACTGGAGCAACTTTGCCTACGCCACATCTAACTTTCTAGGTCCTGTCCTCAGCTATGAGGTAGTAACGGCCTTTTTCCTGGAAGCTGCTTTTCTAGGCGTACTGTTATTTGGCCGCAATAAGGTACCTGAAGGTGTGCATCTGTTTGCTGCCATCATGGTTGCTGTGGGCACGTTTATATCTTCTTTTTGGATACTTTCTGCCAACAGTTGGATGCAAACCCCAGTGGGTTTTGAGCTAATCGACGGTCGGTTCCATATCACTTCCTGGATGGAAGCACTCTTTAACCCCTCTTTCGGGTATCGCTTTGTACACATGGGCATGGCTTCCTTCCTAACCGGCGGATTCGTCGTTGCTGGGGTGAGCGCCTGGTTCTTACTGCGCAAGCGTGATGTTGAAGCTAATAAAAAAGCGCTATCCATGTGTTTGTGGCTACTGCTGATTTTAGCGCCCGCACAAGCGGTAGTTGGCGATTTTCACGGTCTGAACACCTTAGAGCACCAGCCTACGAAAGTAGCCGCCATGGAGGGTAACTGGGAAACGCAAACCAATGTGCCACTTCTGCTTTTCGCTATCCCAGATAAAGAATCTCAGACCAATCATTTTGAAATCGGCATTCCCAACCTCGCCAGCCTGATCCTAACGCACCATATCGATGGTGAAGTTCCCGGGCTTAACGCAGTACCGATAGAAGAGCAGCCCCCTGTCATCATTGTGTTCTGGGCTTTCCGCGTCATGGTAGGTATTGGCGTGCTAATGATTGCGGTTGCGCTGACTGGGTTGTTTCTACGTCGCAATGGGCGCGTCTATGAAAACCCGCTTTTCTTAAAAACACTGACCGTCATGATTGCATCCCCCTTCCTCGCGGTTTTGGGTGGCTGGATTGTTACCGAATCAGGACGTGCGCCTTGGTTAGTGTATGGCGTTATGACTCACGCGGAAGGCTTAACGCCGTCGCTTACAGGCGGCATGGCGCTGTTTACCTTAATTGGCTATATCGCGGTTTACAGCGTGGTGTTTTTAACCGGAATTTATTATTTAACGCGAGTTGTGCGCAATGGCATGACAGAAACACAGGCCGAAGTTGGAGGCGAGATTGAACGCCCGAAACGCCCACTATCCGCAGCACACACCCCCTTTGATGATGATTTGGAAGGAGCCAACACATGAGTATTGATCTTTCACTCATCTGGGCTGCCATTATTGGCTTTGGCGTCATTATGTATGTCTTGATGGATGGCTTTGATCTAGGGTTGGGAATTTTGTTTCCCTTCGCCCCTGATGAAGAGTCACGCGATGTGATGATGAACTCTGTTGCTCCCGTGTGGGATGGCAATGAAACCTGGCTAGTGCTGGGTGGCGCTGGGCTGCTCGGCGCTTTCCCTCTGGTCTATTCCGTGTTTTTGCCCGCGCTCTATATCGGTGTTTTCCTAATGCTGGCTGGCTTGATTTTTCGCGGTATCTCGTTCGAGTTTCGCTTCAAGTCTAAGAAAAACCGCCGTTGGTGGAACCGTGCCTTTAGCTGGGGGTCCGCTATTGCAACCTTCGCTCAAGGGGCGGTCGTCGGCGCTTATATCCAAGGATTTGCTGTCGAAGACTTCCGCTATGTCGGTGGCGCACTGGATTGGCTGACACCCTTTACTGTATTAACAGGGCTAGGACTCATGGCTGGCTACGCACTGCTTGGTTCTACGTGGCTGATTCTGAAGTCAGAAGGCCATGTCCAGCAGTGGGCTTACCGAATTACGCCAAAACTGCTGTTAGCAGTGCTAGTCGTGTTTGGCATTGTCAGTCTGTGGACGCCGCTGGTTAGCCCAGAAGTGCGTGACCGCTGGATGAACCAGATCCACCTAATTTGGCTGTTCCCCATTTTTGCCATGGTCTGTGCTGGCGCTCTTTATCGTGCCGTCAAGCGCCAACAGGAAGGCCTACCGTTTGTTGCAACACTGGGGCTGTTTGTCTTTACCTACCTTGGTCTCATCGCCAGTAAGTGGCCGGTTATCGTACCGCCCAACTATACGATTTGGGACGCCGCTTCCGCCCCTGAGTCGCAATTATTTTTGCTGATTGGCGTGCTGTTTGTTATCCCCATCGTGTTGGCCTATACCGCCTGGACGTACTGGGTATTCCGCGGCAAGGTAAAAGTGGGCGAAGGATACCATTGAGGCTTTGCTACTTAATCTGTTAATTGCTTATCACAAATTGCTTGTAACAAAAAAGAAGGGTGCCATTTAGGCACCCTTCTTTTATTGCTTTGGATACAGGCCTCACTGAGTGTGGCCTACAGCTTGACGGTAGGGTCAGCAAAACCATTCGGCACATAAAGATTATGCGGACCTAAGCGGCTAACGTCTGTTTCACCACATAGCGCCATCGTGGTATCCAGCTCTTTATGAATAATCTGTAGCGCCCTGGTGACGCCCTCTTCACCGGCAGCCCCTAAACCATAGGTAAAAGCACGCCCAATGTAGGTTCCCTTAGCCCCCAACGCCAACGCTTTCAGCACATCCTGACCCGAACGGATACCAGAGTCGAGATGGACTTCTATCTCGCCTCCCACTTCATCCATAATGCTTGTCAGCATCCGGATCGAGCTCATTGCTCCATCAAGCTGACGACCACCATGGTTAGAAACAATAATGGCATCGGCACCTATCTCTACGGCGCAGCGCGCATCTTCAGGGGTCATAATGCCCTTAATAATCAGCTTACCGCCCCACCACTCTTTAAACTGCGCAATACGCTTCCAGTCCAGCGATACATCAAAGGCCTCGGCCGTCCAGGCTAACAAGGAGGAAGGGTCAGTAACCCCTTTGGCGTGCCCCACAATATTGCCAAATGAGCGACGTTTGGTTTTCAGCATTTCCAAACCCCAAGGGATTTTCGTTGCCATGTTAGCAATCGATTTTGCGGTCAATTTAGGGGGTGCAGAGAGTCCGTTTTTGAGATCTTTGTGGCGCTGCCCCAGTACTTGCAAATCGACAGTGACCACAATAGTCGAGCAGTTAGCCGCCTTAGCACGCTCAAACAAGCGGCGCATAAAGTCATCATCTTTTAAGGTATATACCTGGAACCAGAACGGCTGCGTCGTGTGTTCGGCAATGTCCTCAATCGAGCAAATCGACATGGTCGACAGCGTAAACGGCACACCAAATTTTTCAGCCGCCCGTGCTGCTTTAATTTCGCCATCTGCCGCTTGCATTCCTGTTAACCCTACGGGTGCAAGCGCAACTGGCATAGCCACATCTTCGCCCAGCATAGAACTTCGCGTAGAACGCCCTGACATATCGACCGCAACACGCTGTTTCAAGTGAATATGCTGGAAGTCGCTGGTATTTTCACGGAAGGTTTGCTCTGTCCAACTGCCTGATTCGGCGTAGTCATAAAACATTTTTGGCGTGCGGCGGGCGTAATGGCGACGAAGGTCTTCAATGTTGGTATAGATCGGCATAAATTATCCTTAATGAATATTATTCCCATTAACATCCAGAACAGACGGCCTTTATATTGTTCTTCAATACTGCACAAGTAAACGTCCTATTCCGCTCTCTTTACTCAGCAAGCTATTTCAGCATGACCGGCAGAGATTTGCGGAAATGGCAGCGTATTAAAATGAAGCAAGTTACTCGGTGAACGCCAAAATTTGCTCCAACAGGGCACGCTTACGCGGCAGCAAGCTCACTTCTAACCCTAGCGGACGGAATACACGATTCTTAACCTCTAGGGTGACATTGTTCTTATCGCCTTCCAGATCCGATAACGTTCGTCGACTGATACCCACCAAAGCGGCATAACGTGTTTGGTTCAACCCCAGCACATCGCGGCGTAATGCACGCAACAACGCACCATCGGTGATTTCCCCGGCATAGAAACGTTTTAGCAGAGCCACCAAGGCTTCCTCGCGATCATCCGCATAGCGCTTCATAACAACCCCCAACGCTTGAGTCGAGTATTGATAGTACGTAGGCCGACTGCAGGCATATCAAGAATTCGGGCTGGCACCCCACGGACAGCCAAGCGTTCATCGACGCCCTCTAGTCTCAATGCAAGCGCACGCAGCTCTTCCATCACTCGCTCTGGCTCGATAACGTCTGCCAGGCTGTCGGCAATTCCTTGCCAGTCGTACTCCCCGCCAATTTCCAAGGGCGTTCCCCATTGCGTTGTTCGTGTCACCCCCTCGGGGTCAGCCTTCATCGGCGCGAAGTCATATACAGGGGCAAGCTCAATGCCTTCGAGGCGCTTCAATAACGCCGTATTTCGGCCATGATTGTCAGAATTGCCGAAAGCGATATTCAACAAATCACGCTTAATCCACTCCAACGCTAAGCGCTCGCCATCGAAAAAGGCGCCTTGCTCTTGCACGCGGTATTGAGCTTCCAGCAAGCTAATCAGTCGGCGAATAGTGTCGCCATGATGCAGAAAGGTGCCCGGCGCGGCGTCTACCAAGGAGTAGACCGACTCAAGGCCATAGCGAACCCAAGTGCCATCGAGATACTCCATGTCGAAACGGGGTAACCACAGGGACGGGTAACGCTCTCCTTCCACCAAGCGCATCCGCTCGGTATCTATCGTGGCCACCCCTAACGATGCAAGCTCCTGATAGTAGTGATATTCAGCGCGCAAGATGTCGCAATCATCCGTTGAACGTCTACCGCGTGGAAATTTCACCAGCATGGGTAGGTCAGGTCGATGGTTCTCATCCTGCCAGGTGTCAATCCAAACCTGGTCGTCGTTCGTCAGCCTGAGCAGCAATTTTGGCGCTTCACCACCTGCCCCAGTGGCACCGCCACTGGCCGCCCCCATCTGCTGGGCATACTCTAAAAAGTCCACCTGACGCTCTATAACGCTTTGCAGTGGAAAACGTCGCTCCTCTAAAGCTTTTTTTACGGAGAGATCAGGCACTGATTGTTTGATTCTCAAGTTGCCGACCGGCGCGATAGTGCCACGTGCCAGTAATTCAGCATCCTGCTGCCCGACCGGCAAGTCGTGAAGCCCTAGATAATCCACCCAAAAACGTCGGCTAGCCCCAGCCGGCATGATGTCTTCCAAGAAACCGAACCAGTGTGGCGATTCATGAGTTAGCATTAACTCGATAGGCAACCGCATACTGCAAGCGTGCAAGTCATCTTGAAATAGCCACTCAACGGCATAGTCAGTCGCATAGCGCAGCCGAGACTCTCCGCGAGTACCCTGATCCGGATGGGGCAACGACAATTCAGCCGCGTCATGCCACGCTTGTTCAAAATGAACCTGTATCGTTAACTTCACGAATCACCCATGTCGAAAGTTGCTAATATCGAAGCCACTCATGACCCAGCCATTAATGTGCAGTAAAGCGCTCAAAAAATTCCTTCACCACTCATTTATGAGTAGTTTAGCGCACATAATTACTGCAACAAAGAATTAATGAGCATCATATTGCACATTTAATTATCCACACGAGCGCCATATGGGAACCTAATATGAATGCTACCCATTTAGAGCATGCGTTTGTCGCATTGCTGATTCAGATGGCTCTACTTCCCTTTGCAAATGCAAAAATCACCGGCACCATCGCGGTAGCACTGCTGCTTGGACGTGAGATTGCACAACATGAATACAGGCTAGCCGTTCAACGTGGTTGGGAATGGGGGCAAGCATTACCGGTGGGCATATTTGAAGGGGTTTGGCGTGGCTGGACGCTAGATTCAGCGCTAGACATTGTTGTACCGGCTCTAGTATGCACCGTGGTAGCCGTTGCGCTAAAAATCATAAAGCCAAACAGCTAAATCACGAAAGCCAAGCATCTAGCAACAACAAAAGTCCTGGCTCCTCAAAGGCTTTTATAACGAATCCCGAGCACACCTATTGGTACACAGGCGTTAAACAAGCCTTTATAAAGCACTTTACCTATTACGCGAATCATGCAAAATTGCTTAATCAACACCTTATATAAAAACGAAAAAGGAAAGTACTATGGCCCGTAGCCACATAGGAATAGCAACGGCACTTACCTCACTGCTATTTGTCGTTCCAGCCTACTCCGATGAGCCACTTCGCCTCGCTGTTGATGTTCCCTTTGAGCCTTTTGAGTACCGTTTGCCCGACGGCACCCTAACAGGCTTTGAGGTGGAGCTGGGTGAAGAAGTATGCCGACGCATCGAGCGTGAGTGCGAATGGGTAGAGCAAGGCTGGGACGGCATTATTCCCGGCCTACTAGCACGCAAGTACGACGCCATCATGTCCTCAATGGCAATCACCGATGCACGCAGCGAACAAGTGCTGTTCTCAGAACCCTACTATAGCAACCCTAGCGTATGGGTGACCCAGGAAGGCAACGAGATCGATATTGAAGATCGCGACGCCCTTGACGGCATATCGGTAGGCGTTCAGCGTGGCACCATCCGCGATGAGTACATCACCGACACCTATGGCGACCTCGTTGAAGTACGCCGCTATGCAACAGGCGAAGATCTCGCGGTAGATATGAGAACAGGCCGCTTAGACGCAGCTTTTATGTATTACCCACTGGCACTGTCATCGCTTGAAGTTAACGCTGAAGGCAGCGGGATTGTTACCAGCTCGCCACTTATCCGCGAGCCCAAGCACTATTTCGGGCATGGCGTGGCAGCAGCCTTCCATCCTCGTAATGAAGCCCTGGCGGAGCAGTTCAATGAGGCACTGCGCGAAATCAAGCAGGACGGCACCTACGACGAACTAATGCACAAATACGTCGACTACGACATCAAGATCTAAGGTCTGTCACTATCGCGCCAACGGTAACCCCAGGGATAGCACGCGACCCTTAACCCTGGGGTCGCTGAATTAAGCAGAAGGCAACCCCAATCTAATTACGTGACCGTACTTCATTAAGAATGGGCACTTGTACCCTACTCAGCCCAGCTAGTCGCCAGGTCTCAACCGGCTCGGTACCCTCTACTCCCTGGACTGAACCCCACGCCACTCGAATCGACGTTGTGTAAACCGCCCCGTCTCCCATCACAATAGTCGCGTCAATCAAATACCGCCGCTTCTGCTCTTGCATGACGTCATCATCGAAATCCGAGGTTACTTCAATCTCGGTAATCCCCGCATCGTTACACGCTTCATTGAAAAGAGAAAACTTCTCTTCATAATAGGGATCCGGCTCAATTTTCCGTTGATGCATACCCAGATGCCTTTCTATATCGCCATCGCAAATTGCTTGAACAACGACCTCAACCATCCCTGTTGCCGTATCGCTATACACCCCATTCGCTTCACTAGCCTCACTAGCCTCACTAGCCTCACTAGCCTCACTAGCCTCACTAGCCTCACTAGCCTCACTAGCCTCACTAGCCTCACTAGCCTCACTAGCCTCAGCCAGCGTAGTGGAAGCCAGTAGTAAAGAAAGCGCCACAGCGGTCGAAATAGAGAATAAATTACTTTTTTTAAACATGCTTACTTCCCTTTTTTAGCGCTACTCAGCATGAACTTGAGGTCGATATCAGCCCATCGCAATCACTCGCAATCCTTAAAATGACAGTAGCTTAGGAAGCGAAACCTGTCACAAAAAATTACCCCACATCTCACACCCCAAAAGCGCTTGGGAGCGCTTCGGGGGGAACGTTATGTGGGAATAGGTATTATTGGGTTATTTAGATGAGGGCAAGAGCCGGCAAAGGCAGCTAACGGCCAAGAGCTTCCTTTTAGGTATATGACCGCGATAGTAAATACTTGCGAACTGCCTTGTATTCTTCTTGACGTTCGTAATCTCTAGACGTAGGTTTTTCGATACGACTTAAATCCATATTTTCTGCATTATCTGCCAGTTTCACTATAAGCGCTATTGGGTTTTCGGCTGCCCTTTTTGCAGCATCCATCCGAGTTTCACCGACCCGCTTTGTTAGAGCATCAACTGCATTGACTATAGCATCTGAAAAACCCTCCTCATTTAGTACAGAAAGCGTTATATCTGTATCTTCAACGATATCATGTAGAACAGCTGCTATTTTTTCTTCAATGCCGTCAACTCTCATCATAACTTTGAGCGGATGGAGAATATACGGCGATCCAGACTTATCCGTCTGCCCTGAATGTGCTTTCACAGATATTTCTATTGCTTTTTCAAGTGTCGACATACTTACTCTTACCTAACAGTGATTATCACTCCCTTTACAATAGGCAGCGTTAGACACATTATCGTGACGACTGCATAACACTGTTGAACCTGCATGTCGCTCTTTTCCGAGATGTCGTGTCGAGACGACGCCTACCCACCACACTTTCACACAATTATTAAGGTGACACTAGCGTAAAGGACGAGACCTGTCACCCCTGCTCTCCGCGGGCTTCTACACCAAGCAACCGGTACCTGCGCCAAAATCGGAAACAATTACAATCAGCAACTTGAATATCAAACCAAACTGCGCGCTCTGAATGCCATGGGCGTCAATAGCTAGTCTGGCTATAGCGATACCATCTAGCACAACTGGCTACCTGACCATACCGCACTAACAATTTATTTCTTAATTAAGTTACCATTGATATTTACCATTTCTAAATAACAGGAGAAAAATATGCTAAAAAAAGGCCTGATTGCGACACTGCTTGTTGCAACTTCGCTACCTGCTTGGAGTCTTGATATTAAATCAGGTCATTGGGAAATGACGCGCGTTATGCAAGGCAACCTCCCTCCAGAGTTAACACAAGAACTCGCATACGAAGAGTGCATGACTCAAAGTGAGATTGACGATCTTGAGGGTACTTTTCGAGAAAGCATGACCGATGGAGGATTTCATAACTTAGTATTTTCACATGGTGAAAACACGTTAAATGTAACAGCAGTCAACACAACATCCACACCCAATATAAGCATGGATGTAACAATGACCAGATATAGTGATGAACACTTTAAAACCATCACTGAGGCAACTTCGCAAGAACCATTTACAATAATCCAAGAAGGTCATTGGGTTAGAGAAGGCTGCTAACTTGTCATCCTCGCTTAACTGCTTAATTCGTGCTTATTAAAGGTCACCCACTGAGGTGGCCTTTTGGGATGCCTAGCCCAGCCCTGAAACAGATTGGCTCTTATTTCATCTCAAACACACAGCATGGCTATAAATCTCGACTGACGAGTACGCCATTTGATGCGCTTGATAAAGGCCTTCTAACCAATAGACATTCAGCCTTCAATAGACCTTCCTATTCGTTCAATAGAAAAAACAGCAAGCCACTCAGAATGAATGGCTTGCTAAAAACTGTAAGGTCATTGCTGCGAGCCTCACGCTAGGCAAAGGAGTTCTCGCATTATACTAGCTATAAAAATTCGCTATTTATTATCTAGTTACGTACTAATTGCAAGAAGTGGAGATGTTTCTCGTACTGATCGAGAATATCGCTAATTACCTGAGCTTTACTCTGTCCAGTAATACTGTACTGTTGCCCACCCTCGCGCAGGTAAACTTCCGCCCGGTAGTGATTACGTTCGTTAGACTGCGTATGCTGGCGAAGGCTACTCATGGTAAAGGAAGGTGCAACGTACGAACGTGCTCTTACACCATAAATAAAGTCCGTTTCCTCACCATGTTTGACTCGAATGTAGCACCGATCCTCTTCCTGCGTTACTTTCACTTCAAGATCTTGTTTTTCGAATTCATTCGCGACATCTTTCATAGCAGGTTCTACGGATCTATTAATAAAGTCGATAACCTGTTGACGGCGTGGAGACGAGATAATTTGCTGTAAGCGTCCTTGCCAGTGATCACCGGTTTTTATACCGATTTGGTTACCGTTATTAGGCGCACAGGCGCTATGGCGCAAACTATCACGCTTGAGCGCTTCTATACGCAATGATTTGAAAAGACCAAAACCAACTAAAATCAAAATTGGTGCAAACGGCAGCGCAGATGCCAGCGAAGCAGCCTGTAAAGCTGATAGTACATTAGCACCTCCTGCCAGAATCAAAGCGGCAGCAACTAAGCCTTCTGAAAGCGCCCAAAATATACGCTGCCATACGGGCGACTCGTCACCATCTTTAGATGTTAATGTTGCAATAACCATTGAGCCTGAGTCTGCTGACGTGACAAAAAAAGTAATGACAAGCAACGTCGCAATCACTGAAGATATGCTAGACAACGGTAGTGCATCTAAAAAGTGAAAGAGAGAAGTCGAGCTATCTGCAAACACCTGTTCGACGAGATTAGGCATGGTATCATTCATGATCCCGTGTAACGCGGTATCACCGAAGACCGTTAGCCATAAGAAAGTCATACCAACAGGCACAAACAGTACACCTATTACGAACTCACGAATGGTGCGCCCCCGCGAAACTCGCGCTACAAACATACCAACAAAGGGTGACCACGCGATAAACCATGCCCAATAAAAGAGTGTCCAAGAACCTAAGAAACTATCGGCACTTTCATCATCCGAGTAGGCATAAATATTAAAGGTCATATCAAAAATGGATGATAAATATGTCCCCACATTTTGGCCCAGTGATTTAAAGATAAAAAGCGTCGGCCCTACTACTAAAACGAAAACCAGTAGTATGACCGCGAGACGCAGGTTCCACTCTGATAAACGGCGTATACCTCCATCCAAACCTAATACAACTGATAACGTGGCCATGCCGGTAACCGCAGCAATTAAAATGAGTTGAACCAGCGTATTAGAAGGAATATCAAATAGATAATTTAGACCAGAATTGATCTGCAAAACACCTAACCCCAGGGATGTGGCAATACCAAACATCGTGCCAAAAACAGCAAATACATCAACTGCATGGCCAATCGGTCCATAAATGCGCTTACCAATTAAAGGATATAACGCCGAGCTAATGCGCAGAGGCAAACCATGGCGGAAGCTAAAGTAAGCCAGAGCAAGCGCTACGATGGCATACACGCCCCAAACATGAACGCCCCAGTGAAAGAAAGTGAAACGCATCGCATCACGTGCAGCAGCAATCGTATTAAGATCTCCTTGGGGAGGATTTGCAAAATGAAAAACCGGCTCTGCAACCCCATAAAAAATTAATCCAATCCCCATGCCCGCTGAAAACAGCATCGCAAACCAAGATTTATAACTAAAATCAGGCTCACTATGGTCAGGACCAAGTTTAAAATCTCCATAACGGCTGAGCGCAAGAATTAAAGCCAGTAAAAGATATATCCCCATGGCCAAAAGATAGAACCACCCAAAAGTATCAATAATCCAGCTTTGCATTGAACCGAAAATAATACCTGCCGTTTCTGGCGCTGAAATGGCGAAGATCACAAAGATACATATTAGTAGAGCAGACGGAAAGAAAACCGGTCTATTAATACCCGCCATCAATGCGGGAGCCATCCTTTTAGAAGATTCCATGATGTGTTAAATCTCTTGATTATCGTATTGAATAAAAACAAGCCATATGAATTCATGGCCAATTATGAAAGCGTTAGTTTTTACTAAACTGCTTGCATGGCAATGCATTAAGAGAAAAGGTGTTAAGGTGTTAACTAACAGCCCATTAATTCAGAAACTGAGACGTTAAAATCAACGCCCTTGTTTAAGATAGTGTGATGGGAAACACTCGCTACACACAGGCCACCTAGATAGGATAAGGCCCTTTGCCATCATTCTTCTCCATAAAACAACTATCAAAATAGTATTCTTGCTCGACATTTTGCTTAAAAGTGAGCCATCATGGAAACGATGACTTTTGATAATTGGATCACGTTTTATAATGACCATCTCTCGTAGCGCTCGCCCCCTCGACCTTGTTGTGCTAAATACTTTTATCCATGTTATTGATAAAGGCGGCTTTACGGCTGCTGGCAAAACCCTACACATTGCCCAGTCGACCGTTAGTGCTCATATCAAGCGCCTAGAGGAAACCTTCGGTCAACCTCTTTTACAACAAGGGCAACAACGGCCAAGCCCTACTCCCGCTGGAGAAAGGCTGCTGTCTCATGCGCGGCAAATGCTACGGCAAAATTCATTAGCTTGGCAGGATGTTAATGAACAACGCCTGGACGGCGTTGTGCGGCTAGGTATTCCGGACGATTATTTAGTATATCTTCCGGAGGCTCTTTCAGAATTCGAAGCAAAATTCCCAAGCGTTGAGCTGGTAGTGCACTGCGGTCTTAGTGTTGATCTTGTACAGAAAGTAAAGTCCGGCGGGCTTGATTTGGCCATTACGACGCGTCAGCCCAAAAGCCCCGGAGGTGAGGTGCTTTGCCGCGAACCGACCGTCTGGGCAAGCGCGCCTGGTTACGATACTCAACAGCGCACCCCTTTGCCTCTAGCAGTGTCCACCGATGGTGTTTGCATCTTCAGAGAACGGGCTATCGCTGCGTTAGACACTGCAGGCATTATATGGCGGATTGCTTACACCAGCGCAAGCCTTTCGGGTCTCTCAGCGGCGGTACGTGCTGGCCTAGCGATAACGGCTATAACACCGTCAATGCTCAATTCTGGTATGCGGATTCTAGGTCCTTCGGCTTGTTTACCCGAGCTACCTGCCACAGAAATTGCTTTGCATCGTTCACCCGGTCGGCCAAGCGAAGCCACCAGACAACTTGCACATCAGCTCCAAGTGCATATAAAAGAGCGCTCGAAACGTATTAACTCAACGCATGCACTGTAATTTTCAGTACGTAAACGTTTTAATTTTTCTCACGGTATCGTCGTCTATTGCAATACTGCATGTTTGTTTAAGTCTTAGCTCGTCATGAGTCAATTGTTTATGATTTTGTTTTTCATGATCGAGCCCTTCTGAATTGGGCTGTTGGAGAGATGGCAATGAGCGCCGTCCAGGTATGTACACGCCTCTAGCTGCCAGTCGTTCAAGCTGCTGGCTTAAGCGTGCCGAAAAATGTTCATCAACTGCAGTAGGTGAAATCGCTATCACGACCATCCCGGCATTGGGCGCTTTACTTCCTGTTTGGAAGCTCGGCATATCCAACGACCAAGCTCCACTGGATAAACCAGCGGCAAGGCACTCAACCATTAGTGCAATATTGGCCCCTTTTGCTCCCCCAAAGGCCAACAGAGCCCCTCGCAGAGCCTCCTGAGCGCTAGTGGTTGCCTCACCTGTTTCATCAATTGCCCAGCCTTGAGGTATGTTTTGCTCCTCTGCGGCAGCCTTAACGATATTGACAAAGGCAGTAGCGCTAGCAGCTTGATCAATCACAATCGGAGCATTAACGTCACTTAGCGGTGCGGCAAACGCCATCGGGTTAGTGCCAAACGCGACTTTCCCACCGGGCACACCAGCCATCACGGCGGGGCTATTCGATACTGCAAAAGCAAGCAGCCCTTCTAGCGCAAGACAACGCACATAATACCCAAGCTCACCCGTAGTATAGCTATTACACTGCGTAAACAATGCGATACCCAGTGTTTGGGTTCTTTCAACGAACGTTGGCATTGCTTGGTCAAAGCCAAGCTGAGCAATTCCACCCTGCGCATCGGCATGAATGATGGCGGGCAGGGGAAACATAAGACGGGGAGTAGCCTGCGTATTAATACGTCCATCACGCAAGCTTGAGAGATAATCCAACAGATGAGGAAAGCCAACACTGGCACGGCCATAACGCGCCGCCGATACCGTGGCTTGCGCTAATGAACGGGCCATTGCGGGATTAGCACCTGCTGCAAGACAAGCGTTTTCGGCTAGCGCTACAGCTTCATGGACGGAGAATATGGTTTGTGTCATTGTCATTAATTCGCTGTTAGTGGTAGCGCAGCTGCATAGCTCGGCTATAAGAAAAGAAAGCCCAAACGTTAATTCACCTGTCGTCAAACCGTTTAAAAAAGGCACAGCCATAAACGGCTATGCCCTAAGCCATAGAAGCGGTTAGGCGTTTAATTGACGCTCTAGCTCTGGAATGACCTCAAAAAGATCTCCCACCAAGCCGTAATCAGCGACTTGGAAAATAGGGGCTTCTTCATCTTTATTGATCGCCACAATCACCTTGGAGTCTTTCATACCCGCTAAGTGCTGAATGGCCCCCGAAATGCCCACCGCAATATATAGATCGGGCGCTACGATTTTACCAGTTTGACCAACCTGCATATCGTTTGGCACAAAGCCCGCATCGACCGCTGCCCGTGACGCTCCCACTGCCGCACCCAGCGTGTCGGCAATGCCGTCCAGCAGTTTGAAGCTTTCGCTATTGCCCATACCGCGGCCACCGGAGACCACAACGCGTGCTCCTCCTAACTCTGGGCGATGGCTCTTGGCTAATTCTTCGTTGACAAGACGCGACTGGGTATTGCTTACCACAATCTCGACTGTTTCTACCACGGCGCCTCCCCCTTCGCTGATGGCATCAAAGGCGCTAGTGCGTACAGTGATCACCTTCAGTGCGTCGTCACTCTTGAACGTTGCTATGGCGTTGCCCGCGTAAATAGGCCGCTTAAACGTATCGGCGCTGTCGACGGCAATCACATCGGAGAGCTGACTAACGCCCTTCAGCGCCGCTAAGCGAGGAAGGACATTCTTGCCCGTGGTAGACGAACTGGCCAGCACGTGGGTGTAGTCATCGGCTAGCGCCACCAGCAGCGCGCCCATAGGCTCAGCCAGCTGATACGCGTAGACAGCATTGTCCGCCACACGCACCTTATTGACGCCCTCAAGTCGCGCGGCAGCGTCGACCGCGGCTTGAACGTTATCTCCCACGACCAGCACGTCAATGTTACCGCCAATAACTTGGGCAGCGGCCACGACGTGGGCAGTGGTGCCCGCTAGCTGACCTTCATGGAGATCAGCGAGTACCAGAATGCTCATAGGATTCACTCCTTAAACGTCTTATCAAAGCACCTTGGCTTCGGTTTTCAGTTTGTCGACCAGCTCGTCGACCGAGGCCACCCTGATACCGCCCTGGCGCTCGGCTGGGGGCTCGACTTTTAGCAGCCTGACTCGTGAGGTGACCTCCACGCCCAGATCCGCGGGCGTCTTGATATCCAGCGGCTTTTTCTTAGCTTTCATGATATCGGGCAACTTGGCGTAGCGCGGCTCGTTCAGACGCAGATCGGTGGTGACGATAGCGGGCAAGGATAGGACCACGGTCTGTAGGCCGCCATCAATCTCCCGGGTGACGCTGATCTCGTCGCCGTCGACAGTCACCTCTGAGGCGAAGGTTCCCTGAGGCAAGTTGGTCAACGCCGCCAGCATCTGCCCGGTCTGGTTGTTGTCGGTGTCGATCGCCTGTTTCCCAAGGATCACTAGGCCTGGCTGTTCGTCCTCTACTACTTTCGCCAAAAGCTTGGCAACAGCGAGGGATTCTGCACGCTCATCGGTCTGTACATGGATGGCGCGGTCGGCCCCCAAGGCAAGAGCGGTGCGCAACTGTTCCTGAGATGCTTTGTGGCCAATCGAGACGGCCACCACCTCCGTCGCCACGCCCTTTTCCTTAAGGCGGACGGCCTCTTCCACGGCAATTTCGCAAAAGGGATTCATGGCCATCTTAACGTTGGTAAGATCGACGTCGGAGTTATCCGCCTTGACTCGGATTTTGACGTTGTAATCGATGACGCGTTTGACCGCGACGAGGACTTTCATGCATTTATCTCCTGCTGTTTATTGTAAAGCGCTGCCTGCATCTCATCGAACTGGCGCGAGACCGAAGCCTGAGGGGCGTCCGTACTCAATGAGACGCCAACAATTGCGCCAAGCGATAAAATGAATCCCGGAACGATTTCGTACAGATCAAACAACCCACCCGATAGCCGCGACCAGACGATAACCGTGATGCCGCCGACAACGATGCCTGCAAGTGCTCCCCACTGGTTCATGCGCCTCCAGTAAAGACTTAGGATCAGAGTGGGTCCAAAACATGCGCCAAACCCCGCCCACGCGTAGGAGACCAGCCCAAGTACTTCTGAGCCCGGCGCCAGCGCAAGTAGCAACGCGGCAAGAGAAACGCCAAGTACAGCCAACCGGCCTACCCGCAGCAGCTCTTTTTGGGTGGCGTTTTTACGGAAGACCGCCTTGTAGATATCGTCAGCAATTGTCGAGGAGCAGATCAGCAGTTGTGAATCCGCAGTCGACATGACGGCTGCCAGAATTGCGGTCAGCAGCACGCCAGATACGACCGGGTTGAACAGTACATCAACCATGAACATAAAGATGCGCTCCTGATCATCTAGCCCTTCCGGGAAGAAGCCGTGACCGAGTACTCCGATTAGCAGAGCACAGACCAGTCCGATGGCTGTCCAGGTGACCGCCACGCACCGGGCAAAGGGAATGTTACGATGATCATTGATACCGGCAAAGCGAGCCAGGGAGTGAGGTTGGCCAAAGTAGCCTAGCCCCCAGGCGAGCGAGCTTGCAATGGCAATCCAGGTCAGGCTTTCACCGCTGGCCGTGTCGGTCAACCACTGCAGGGCTTGGGGCGACGCCTGCTGGACGGACACCATCGCAGCATTGATGCCGCCTAGCTCCATCACGGCCGCCACGGGCACGGCCACAAGGGCAAAAATCATCATGATGCCCTGCAGTACATCGGTCCAGGAGACAGCCAGATAACCACCGAAGAAGGTATACGAGATGATCGCTAGCACGCCGAGGATGACGGCCAGCGAATAGCTCATTCCAAAGACGGTATTCAGTAATTTTCCACCCGCCACTAGTCCGGAGCTGGTGTAAAACAGATAGAACACAATAATGAACAACGAGGCGATAACACGTAATATCTTGGTATGCTGCTGGAAGCGTTCCGCAAGAAACTCAGGAATTGTCAGAGAATTATTCGCCACAAAACTGTAAACCCGAAGCCGCTGAGCCACGATCAGCCAGTTCAGAATGGTCCCCATTAGCAAGCCGCCAGCCACCCAGAACGATGATAGCCCTGACAGGAAGGCAGCCCCCGGCATGGCTACCATCAGCCAGCCCGACATTTCCGAGGCACCGGATGAAATCGCCGTTGCGAAGGGTCCAAGCGTACGTCCTCCCAGTGCATAGTCCGAAAAGTCCGACGAGCGCTTCCAAGCGACGATGCCAATAATGAACATCACGACAAAATAAAGGGCGAACGTGATAATCACGATCGCGCTGTTGTTATCCAGCATTTAACTGGCTCCTTTTAAACACCAAGCAGGTCTAGTAGTGCGCGATAGCGCTGCGATTTGTTATATTCATGAGCGGGGCGCCACCGTGTCACCGCGCAGTGGCATATATCCATCGCCCTACCGTCGTACAGCCTCTCGGCCCCAAAAAGGAGCCACTGCCGGAAGTTGATTACTGCTGTTGTATAGGTACATACCCTCTCCTTTTTTTATAGCGCGTTGAAAGCGTTGTATGGCTGGGCGTTAGCTAGGCGTTGTGTTTGTTGTAGCGTTATACGATCAGGACTTGGCCGCACCGTGAGCGGCTTCCACTCCCTCCTGCACTGCTTCACGAAAGCCACGCTGTAGCATGGCGTTCAAACCTTTAGTGGTGGTACCACCGTAATTAAGAAAGCGGCTAACCATTTCTGTTGGCGACGCACTTTCCTCCAACATCAGTTGACTCGCGCCTGACAGCACTTGGAGTACGCTCCGCTTAGCCATCGCCGGAGAAATCCCTTGAGCAATAGCATGACGAATCAGTGCATCGGCCAATAGTGCAGGGAATGCAGGACCACTGCCCGTAAGCGCAGTCAGGTAATCAATTTGCGCTTCATCTTCCACCTCATCGCTTACACCGCAGGCAGAAAACAAGCGCTGAACGAAGGCGCGCTCTTCCATGCTGACGCCTGTCGTTGCGCACCAGGGGGTATAGGAGCGCCCAATAGCTGCTGCCGCGTTGGGCATGGCACGCACAACTCGCTCGCTTCCGGTTGCCTTGGCCAGCGTGGCCATTGGCACTTTGGCCATCAACGAAATGATCAGTCGGTTCTCAAGCGCAAGCGACAGTTGCGAAAACTGCTCGGGCCGCACCGACACCACGACAGTATCGACCACTTTCAGTAAGGCCTCGGCGCTATCGACACAGGCTACGCCTGGCCAGTCCTGGTAATGGTCATGCTGGCGACTAGCCGTTACCACCAGCTGCTCGGGTGCTATCAAACCACTGCGCAATACGGCCTCCCCCAGCGCACTGCCTAACCAACCATTACCCCCGATGATGCCGAGCCTCGATGGTGGTTTCATCTGTCACCTCCTGTTGTTGTGCGGCCATCTCTTCTGGCATAACCGCGCTTTATGGCATGCCGCTAAGCGTTCCAGATCCGCGAGTGAATATAGACGGCTACTTTTCGCTTTACGTGATCATGGACGGCACTGACCTGCGAGGCCATCAGCAGCCAATAAGCAGCATCAATCCAACCCGTTTAGTTAATCGTGGCGCGTCCGTTTTGCACGTATTGCCCTCTTTGTGATGGAAATGAGTCAGCCACACCAGTAAGTCTTCTATTGTCATGTACACCAATGTCAATTATATTGACAAATATGTACATTGAAGACTAGCGTATGTCAACCACCAAAACAACAAGGGAAGACGACCGTGAAAAACGACCCTTTGCTACAGCCGCTGCAACTAAAGCATCTCACTTTAAAAAACAGGGTAATGTTGACCTCTCATGAACCGGCCTACCCTGAAGATGGCATGCCTAAGGAACTTTATCGGGCGTACCATGTTGAACGGGCAAAAGCAGGTGTGGCGCTTACCATGACAGCAGGGTCGGCTGCGGTTTCCCGAGATAGCCCGCCGGTATTCAACAACATTCTGGCTTACAAGGATGAAGTGGTGCCGTGGATGCGCGACCTGACCGAGGCATGCCATGAGCACGGCACGGCGGTCATGATTCAGCTGACACACCTTGGCCGCCGCACCCGCTGGGATAAAGGCGACTGGCTGCCAGCCGTTTCTGCTTCCAACCACCGGGAAGCTTCCCACCGCGCTTACCCGAAAAAAGCCGAGCTGTGGGATATCGAGCGTCTGATCAAGGATTACACCGACGCAGCCGAGCGCATGTACGTTGCTGGTCTGGATGGCATGGAAATTCAAGCATACGGCCACCTGATGGACCAGTTCTGGTCGCCGCTGACCAACGAGCTAGATGCGCCTTACGGCGGCAGCCTGGAAAATAGGCTTCGATTTACCTTTGAAGTACTTCAGAGCATTCGCAAGCGTGTCGGCGATAAATTTCTTCTAGGCGTCCGCTATACGGGTGATGAGTGCTTAGCCGGAGGCCTCGACGCTCGGGACGGGATGGAAATTTCCCACCGCCTGAAAAACAGCGGGCTGGTCGATTTCTTGAACATTGTCAAAGGCCATATCGATACCGACCCAGGCCTGACAGACGTAATTCCTATCCAGGGTATGCCCAGCGCGCCGCACCTAGATTTTGCAGGTGACATTAAGCGCGAAGTCGATTTTCCAACCTTCCATGGTGCCAAGATTCAGGATGTGGCCACAGCTCGTCATGCAATTGCATCCGGAAAGGTCGACATGATCGGCATGACCCGTGCCCACATGGCCGACCCACACCTAATGAAGAAAGTTATCGAAGGCCGGGAAGAGGAGATCCGCCCTTGTGTGGGCGCCAACTACTGTTTGGATCGTATTTACCAGGGCGGCGCTGCGTACTGTATTCACAACGCTGCCACCGGCCGCGAAACCACCATGCCCCATACCATTCCCCCCGCCGATACCAAGCGCAAGGTGGTAGTCATCGGCACAGGTCCAGGCGGACTGGAGGCGGCCCGGGTGGCGGCCGAGCGCGGCCACGAAGTCGTCGTGTTTGAAGCTGCAGACGCCCCCGGCGGTCAGATTCGCTTGACGGCGCAGAGCGAGCGTCGCAGAGAAATGATGGGCATCATTGATTGGCGTTTCGAGCGCTGCCAGGCCATGGGCGTTACATTCCACTTTAATGTCTTTGCCGAACAAGATGAAGTGCTGGCCGAATTGCCTGACGTCGTCATCGTGGCAACGGGCGGGCAGCCTAACGAAGAGGCGCTGGCAGAAGGCAACGAGTTGGCCGTTACCGGCTGGGACCTGCTCTCGGGCCACGTAAAACCCGGCAATAATGTGCTGGTTTACGACGATGCCGGTGACCATACCGCACTGCAGGCGGCTGAAATCATCGCCAAAGCGGGAGGTAAGGTCGAGTACATGACAGCCGACCGCGCCCTGGCACCGGAAGTCATGGCCATGAACCTAGTGCCCTATATGCGCACGTTACAAATGCTGGATACCACCTTCACCCCCACCTTCCGCCTAATCAGCATCAAGCTTGATGGCAAGGAACTAGTCGCTTCGGTCAGCAGTGATTACACCAATGTCGTCAAAGAGCGGCGAGTGGATCAGGTGGTGGTCAATTTTGGCACCTTACCCATGGCTGACCTTTACGAGGAGTTAAAGCCACTGTCGAGCAATCAGGGCGCCGTCAATTATGACAATCTAATAGTAGGCACACCCCAGCCAGCAGCCACCGATGGGAAGTTCCAACTATTCAGGATCGGTGACGCCATCTCGCACCGCAATACCCACGCAGCGATTTACGACGCCCTGCGTATCGTCAAGGACCTGTAGGTTCCAGGTGCCAACGTGAGCCGGCCCTATGTCGGCTCACTATTTCGGCGAGCGAATATAGCAATAACTGATCGGTGGTGCCTGTACCCACCGAGCTACCTTCAGCTTCACTATCATTTGGTTAAGGAGAGTCCATTGAAACTTCGCAATAAAGTTGCTGTTGTTACGGGCGGCGGACGAGGCATTGGTCGCGGCATCACCGAAATGTTGCTTAAAGCTGATGCTCAAGTCTTGATAGCCCAACGCCAACCCCTAGGCGACGACCTCAACGCAAATCCCAATGTTAGCTGGCTGAAAAGCGACCTCATCGATCGCAATGCGCCTTACGCTATTGCTGAACACGTTAATAACGTCTTTGGAGGTGCTGACATACTCGTCAATAATGCGGGTATTATGTTTGAACAGTCACTTGACGATATGAGCGAGGAAGAGTGGGACCGGATGATGATTGTCAATATGCGTGCCCCTGTTTTTCTAGCCAAAGCATTGCTGCCTCAAATGCGACAACGTGGAGGTGGCAGTATTATCAATATCGGATCAGTTGAAGGATTAAGCGCGAACCCCAGGCATATTGCCTATTGCAGTTCGAAAGCCGCTATTCATGGCTTCACACGAGCATTAGCTGTAGACCTAGGCCGCGACGGTATCCGCTGCAACGCAGTTGCGCCAGGGTGGATTAACTCTGATTTAAGCAGTGGTTATATACAGGCTCAGCTAAGCCCTGAAGTCGCTCACAAAGAGCTTTTACGGCTACACCCTGTCGGTCATACTGGAGAGCCAACCGATGTTGGCTCTTGTGTCGTCTTTTTAGCCTCTGACGAGGCTCGCTTTATCACTGGGCAAGTGCTAGTAGTTGATGGAGGCCGCACCGCTAAGCTGTCATTACCATTCGATTAATTGTTATTTCTACTTGCAGAAAACACTCCCCTCACGATGCGTCCTCGGCTAGGTTTCAGCTATCAAGGTTGAATAACCTGTCTAGCGATGCCCACACGGTGCATATTGGCGGTAGTACCGCTGAAGGTATCGAAGCTCTGCGCGTTGGTCTACTGCTTTCACTCCCACGGCGATATGTAATCGACGCTTGATTGATCACTTTCTCGTCTATCAAATTGCGACAAAAAGTCGTTAGACAGGCAGCCAGAAAACCCCTCATTTTATAGGCGTAGCAGGATGTGGCCCCACCTCCTGCTTTTTATACCGCCAATAGAAAACACGCCCCTTGCTTATATAGCAAGAGACTGAAGGAGGACGCATGACCATCTCACTACATGCCTTTATCCAGACCCTAGAAATTCAGCGTATTCCCGCTTCTACACGTCAGCTGGTGCAGGCTAGCCTGCTAGACATTCTCGGCGTTGCGGCGGGCGCTTTCCGCAATTCGACAAGCCAACGTATCCAGCAATACGCCGTCAGTCACTACCCTGCTACTGACCTTTGTAGCCGTATTCTTTTTGACGGGAGGGCAGTCCATCCACTGGGCGCGGCTTGGGCAGGTGGGTTCTGTATCGACAGCCTGGATGCTCATGAAGGCCATTTCACTTCCAAGGGCCATGCTGGCGCCACAGTCGTACCTGCCCTTCTGGCACTGATAGACGCTTACGAACAGCAGGGGCGCACTATCAGTGGCCTGGAACTCTTGACCATCTTGTGTATTGGCTATGAAGCGGCTCTTCGAGCAGGTACTGCACTGATGGCGACAACCCCGGAGTATCATGCCTCGGGAGCGTTTTCTGGGATTGGGGTGGTCTGCGGTGCGGCCCGACTACTGAAGCTAGACGAAACCTCGTTTCGCCATGCCTTGGGTATAGCCGAATATTTCGCACCTCGCTGTCCAATGATGCGCCTTATTGATCACCCGACCATGCTGCGCGATGCCCACGGCGCCGGTGCCTACGCTGGGATTAACGCAATCCTGCTGGCCTGTGCTGGAATTACCGGTGCGCCTGCTACGACAGTTGAGTCAGGCCTGACGGCCAATTATTGGGAGGACCTGGGCAGTCGCTGGGAAATCGATGCGCAATACTTCAAACCGTGGCCGGTTTGCCGTTGGGCTCAGCCCGCTTTGACGGCAATGACCAAATTACTTGATCAGCATTCGCAGATTCGCGGTGAGCGGATCGATAGCATTGAGGTTGAGACGTTTCATGAGTCAATGCGCTTGCAGGGGCACTTTCCTCAGACGCCTGACGAAGCGCAATATGCGTTGGCCTTTCCTCTGGCGGCACTAATCGCACGCGGTCAGGTAGGTCCTGCAGAAGTCACCGAGGAGGCGATTCAAGCCGCGGATATTCTTAACGTAAGTCGGCGTATCATCATTCGGGAAGCACGCGATCTTTCAGATCGTTTCCCTGAGGAGATTCTTTCCCGGGTAACGGTCACGCTGACCAGTGGCGAGCGTTTTGAGAGCCCCACCACCGCGGCAAAAGGCGACCCAGCGACCGCCATGACGCCTGACGAGCTGAGCGCAAAGTTCCACCGACTCTCCGCGCCCAGTCTGCCCAAAACGGTGCGGTATGCCATCGAACATGAGATAGCGCAGTTGCCCACTCGCAGCCACTGCCAAGGACTGTTTGACCTTCTCTATGCCCAATCAGTAAAGCCACGCACGACGCCTACAGCCGTTGGCTCAGCCAAGTAGTCGCCCAACCTACATTGCACAAATGAACTGCCCTTTTTGGCAATGATTGCCTTCACTGATGAAGAACTATTTTAATTGGCTGCTGCAGCACGTTATTTTCTATTTACCTAATATGGCCATCAGATTAAAAGTGGCTTCGACACCATTTCCGATGAATCAAACGGCCGTTTTATTAAGATGCAACTAATTATGACAAACCCGATGATTTAGCCGCTAATAAATAGTCAGTGTGCTAATTCACGCCCCATGCTTCTTCATAACTTAAGGTTATCGTTCTTCCAGAGAAAAAGTCGATTCCCCGCGAAGAGCTTCCTACCTAGACTCGAAGGTAAGCACAAAGCTGTTAAACAAATATTTCTAACCTAAAACAGCGTTAGACAGCAAAAGACCGTTTCGCTGACATCGACAAGCGGCTTCGCTTGACTTTAAAACAGGCGTAGCGAAAGTAAATGAGGAGCTGGAAAATTGGCTAACAATAAAACGCTTGGCTTCGTCCAACAACGCAAACCACAGCATGCACTTCCCCGTGAGCTATACCGCGATGATGGCACTTACCGTGATGACTTAGCACAGATATGGCATAAAGAGTGGATATTTGCAGGCCATACCTTCGAGGTAGAAAAAGCGGGTCAGTACTTTACCCTCCAGATTGGTGACTATCCGATTGCTATCGTTCGCGGTAACGACGGTGAAATACGTGCGTTCCATAACGCTTGTCGTCATCGCGGCTCGAAAGTGTGCCAGAGCGCCAGCGGCAAAGTAGCCAAGCTTGTCTGCCCCTATCATAAGTGGACGTTCGGACTGGATGGTAAATTACTTTACGCTGGCAATATGGGCGAAGATTTCAATCCTCAGGACCTGCCGCTGAAGACAGCACACTGCGCCATCATGAACAGCTACATCTTCGTGTGTGTAGCCGATGAGCCACCGGCAATCGAGCCCTTCCTGGAGGCACTAAAGCCGTTCATAGAGCCGCATAAGCTCGACAACTGCAAGGTTGCCTATGAGTCTAATCTGATCGAGCGCGGCAACTGGAAGCTAGTGTTTGAGAATAATCGCGAGTGTTATCACTGTGACGGCTCCCACCCCGAGCTTTTGAACTCGTTTGTGGAAAACTTAGCAGTTGCAGGCGTGGCCGGTGATGATGACCCTGAGCTGCTGGCGTTTTGGGATCGCTGCGAATCAGCAGGATTACCCAGCCGCCTGAAGATGGATGTTAATGGCCAGTTCCGAATGACGCGTATCCCCCTTACCGAGCGAGCCGTGAGCTACACAATGGATGGCAAGCCCGCCGTCGCCAAGCGACTCGACAAAAGTGGCCTGGATAATATCGGCGCACTTTTATACTTCTACTATCCCTCGACCTGGAACCACTTTCTAGGCGATCACGCGCTAAGCTTCCGCGTGCTCCCCATAGGACCAGATGAGACGCTGGTAACAACTAAGTGGATCGTCCACAAGGACGCCCAGGAAAGTATTGATTACGACATTGAAAATCTTACCAAAGTCTGGCTGGCGACCAACGACCAGGACAGAGCACTAGTGGAAGGTAGCCAGGCAGGTATTCAATCACCCAGTTATGAACCAGGCCCCTACTCATCCGTCGCGGAGAATGGCGTTTGCCAATTTGACGACTGGTATTGCGAAACCATGGAGCGCAAGTTGACTACTTAAGGTCAGTCCAGCAGGTGGATGCTAATGCGACTACTCATTCACCTGCTTATTTAGCCTCATTAGTAACCGTTCGCATAAATAGGCCACCATTATCGCCTGAACAAGAATAGCGAGTTAAGCGATCGCCTTAAAAAAATTGCTGACCAGTTAACTACGTTTATAACAACCATCAATCAACACTTATATTCGTAAATAACTTCCAGTATCAGCTTAACCAATAAACATATAAGAGGTTTAAGATGAACACTGACGATGAAATTTTATCGGTCAAAAACATCTATAAGGTGTTTGGACCGAGACCCGAAGAAGCAATGGCCATGCTGGATAATGGCGCCGAAAAAGATGAGATCTTCGAAAAGACAGGCCACGTCATCGGGGTATTTGATGCAAGCTTCTCGGTAAAACGCGGCGAGATCTTCGTCATCATGGGACTATCCGGCTCGGGAAAATCAACCATGGTGCGGCTGTTTAACCGGCTCATCGAACCCACCTCAGGCAGTATCTACCTAAACGGAAATGAAATTACCGGTTTATCGGACAAGGAGCTACTTACCGTTAGACGACAAGACATGAGCATGGTGTTTCAGTCATTTGCCCTAATGCCACATATGACTATTCTGGAAAACGCGGCCTTTGGGCTAGAAGTCTCTCATGTTGAAGAAAATGAGCGTAACCGACGAGCATGTGAGGCGCTCTGTCAGGTGGGGCTATCGGGGCACGAATATAGCTACCCTCATCAACTTTCAGGCGGTATGCAACAGAGGGTCGGATTAGCCCGAGCTCTCGCTAACGACCCTGACATCCTGCTGATGGATGAAGCCTTTTCAGCCCTTGACCCACTTATCCGCACCGAAATGCAAGACGAGCTAATCCGTCTTCAAGCCGAGCAGCAGCGCACGATCATTTTTATTTCCCACGATCTGGATGAAGCGATCCGTATAGGCCACCGAATTGCGATAATGGAAGGAGGCCGTGTCGTTCAGGTAGGCACTCCACTGGAGATTCTCAACAACCCCGCCTCTCCCTATGTAGAAGCTTTCTTCAAGAGCGTCGACTCCTCCAGGATTCTGACCGCGGGCGACTTGGCCTATTTTCAGTCCGATATTGTGGTGAAGCAACCTGCAAAATCGCTTGAGCAGCCAGCACCTTTCGCCTACCTCACAGACAGCCAACAGCGCTTTGTCGGCCTCATTGACAGCAGCAACACTTCCCAGGGAAGCGTGCCGCAAACAATCTCCCTGAGTGATTCTTGCTTTGTGTCATCCACGACGCCGTTGCATGAAGTATTGGGGCTGGCAGCAGCAGTGCCTTACCCACTTCCCGTGGTGGCCGCCGATGGCACACTGCAGGGCATCCTTTCAAAGGACACCATTCTGAAATCGCTCAGCCGTCACTGAACCAAACAACGATATAACAGGGCAGGTAGACACTATGTCAGAACTACTTCTTGATCCGTTTCAGATCCTCCAAATCCCCCTTGGGGAGTGGGTAGAAGCTAGCTTGCAGTACCTTGTCAGCAACTTTCGAGATGTGTTCCGCGCTGTACGCTGGCCTATCGATCAAGTGCTCAACGGTATCGAAAGCATTCTTCAATCCGTGCCGCCTACCATCGGCATCCTGCTTGGCTCACTGCTGGGCTGGCAGATCGCCGGTCGGAGAATGGGTGTGTTCTGTGCCATTACGCTGATCATGCTCGGGCTGATCGGTGTCTGGAGCGAGTCGATGACCACACTTTCACTGGTGCTAACCGCCGTCTTCTTTTGCGCTTTGCTAGGCGTTCCACTGGGCATAGTTTGCGCCCGCCATGACCGGCTAGAAAAGCTTGTCCGGCCGGTACTCGATGCCATGCAGACCCTGCCGGCCTTTGTCTATCTAGTGCCTGTAGTCATGCTGTTCGGAATCGGTAACGTGCCGGGAGTGCTGGTCACTATCGTCTTCGCACTGCCGCCATTGGTTCGCCTCACCAACCTGGGGATTCGCCAGGTACCAGCCGACAAGATTGAGGCCGCGCGGGCATTTGGCTGCACCCCGTGGCAGATGCTGAAACGAGTCCAGCTACCTCTGGCTACACCCACCATCATGGCAGGGCTCAACCAAACGCTCATGCTGTCGCTCTCCATGGTGGTCATAGCTTCAATGATTTCCGTAGGTGGCCTAGGACAAATGGTACTGCGCGGTATTGGTCGACTGGATATGGGCCTTGCCACTGTAGGGGGGGCAGGTCTTGTGCTACTCGCTGTCTTCCTAGATCGCCTGACCCAGGCCATGGGTGAACGCAGTGCAGTGGCGGGTGATCCGCGCCGCTGGTATCACAAGGGGCCACTGGGGGTCGCTCTACGGCTATTCGGCATACGCCCCATTGTGTCTCAAACCGAAATCAAGAAGCTTAAGAAAGCGTAAAACAATGGCGTGAACATGCGCCTTCGATAATAACAGGAGCTATTTGATGAAACTCATCTCTGCACAACGCAAATTACGCTGGACTTACCCTGCAGTCATTTCGACTATCAGCTTGCTGGCCGTCTCCATCGTCAGTGCCAACGATGATCAACCTGGCGAAGGCATCACCGTCACACCTATCTTCCCCTCCATTGCCGAAGAGCACTTTCGTGGCGAGATCGCTCGTATCGGATTAAGCGAGCTGGGCTACGAGGTTGAACAGGCAAGAGAGACCGACTACCCCACAATGATGATGGCCCTCTCCTACAGAGATGCTGACTTTACCGTACACCTTTGGGACAACCTCCACGCCAACTTCTACGAGCGAGCGGGCGGCGACGATACAATGATGAAGGTAGGTAATATCATGGAAAACGTCATTCAGGGGTACTTGATTGATATCAAGACCGCCCTTGAGCACGACATTACCTCGCTTGAGGATCTGAAGAACCCGGAGATCGCCGCACTTTTCGATACCAACGGTGATGGCAAGGCAGATTTAACGGGCTGCAACCCAGGTTGGGGTTGTGAAATGACCATCGACCACCACCTCGAAGCCTACGACCTGGAAGATACCGTCACACAGAACCGTGGTTCCTACTTTGCCTTGATGGCTGACACTATGACGCGCTACGAACAGGGCGAGCCGATTCTCTACTATACTTGGGTTCCACAGTGGGTTTCCGCGGAGCTTGTTCCTGGCGAGGACGTTATGTGGCTAGAAGTGCCCCGCACCGACCTACCCGATGGTAGCAATGACGCCAACACCATGCACGAGGGTAAGAATATCGGTTTCGCTGTTGATAACGTCAAGGCTGTGATGAACAAAGAGTTTGCCGAGGAGAACCCTCCAGCACGTACGTTCCTCTCGCTTTTAAACATCACCACCGATGACGAAAGCGCGCAGAACCTGCTAATGCAGAACGGCGAGAACAGCAGCGATGACATTCGCCGCCATGCCCAACAGTGGGTAGAGAATCACCGCGAACAGTTCGACATGTGGATCAATCAGGCGCGGAACGCCGAATAGTTGCTATCTAAAATGGTTACCCATGCCCGCCCATAGGCGGGCATTTTATTGGCTAATCACTTGAAAACTTAATATTTAACTTTCAATACACCATTACATTAACCGATACCCGCCACTCTTTAATCATCTATCTCCTCCAGCCAAATAATCATAACTTTTAGTCATTGAAACTTAGTAAAAAAGGTTTCTTTTTAAGTTAAGAAGGCGTGTTTATTCTCTGACAACGATCTGGTGGTTATTAAACGTTTCTAAGCGTTTTCATACTCCCCCTTTTCCTACAACAATGCGGCTTACAATAAGGTAATTATTATGAACTTCGATGGTATCTGGACACCAGTTGTTACTCCCTTTGCTGATGACAACTCCGTTGATCTCGACAAGCTGGGAAGCGTTATCGACACACTGATTGACCAGAAAGTCAGCGGCCTCATCATTGGTGGCACGACCGCCGAGTATTACGCACTGAGTAAGAACGAGCGTAAGCAAACACTTAGCTACGTAGCCAAACACGTTCAAAAACGTCTTCCCATCATGGCCGGCATCAACGCCACCACCACCGACGAGTGTCTGGAGCTAGGCCAGCATGCCAAAACAGTTGGCTACAATGCCCTTTTAGTCGCCGCGCCCTACTACTGCCAGCCTACTCAGGATGAATTGCTGGCTCATGTCCGCTACATAGACGGCGAACTGGATATGCCCATCATGCTCTACAACTTCCCCGACCGTACGGGAACGCCTATGAGTATGGAGTTTATCCAGGCGCTGAACGATCGCCCTAACATCCAAGCAATTAAAGAAAGCACCGGTTCCATTGACCGGATGCATGCCCTGGCAACCGAATTTACTGACCAGCTCCAACTTAGCTGCGGTATGGATGACCAAGTGCTTGAGTTCTTCACCTGGGGGGCGCGCAGCTGGGTAGCGGGTGCTTCCAACTTCCTAGCGCCAGAGCACGTCGCTCTTTACCAGAAGTGCGTTGTCGAGCAGGATTTTGTAACAGGTCGTGAACTAGCTGAACGTATCCTGCCGCTGCTGAACCTGCTTGAGCAGGGAGGCAAGTTTTGCCAGTACATCAAGTATGGCTGTCAACTCGCAGGCCTCCCGGTTGGTCCGGCACGCCGCCCGCTGCTTCCACTCACTGACGAAGAGAAGACTACGTTCAAGAACGCATACGAAACGTTAGTAGCTTACCGCCGCTAAGCCATCGTTGGTGGAGAACTCACTATGCAGCTCCCATGCAATATAATTCCCCAAGATGATGGCCGTTGCGGTTGGTACGAAAGCCTACCAGCACCAGCGCCAGCCATACCGCTTCAGGGCAATGTGAAGGCTGACTGGGTCGTATTAGGCGCAGGGCTAGCGGGGTTGGCGGCGGCTCGTCGCTTGGCCGAGCTGCAGCCAGATAAACAAATTGCGCTAATAGAGGCACGCCGCGTTGGATTTGGCGCAGCGGGGCGTAATTCAGGCTTCATGATTGATTTACCCCATGATCTAACATCGCATAGCTACACTGGCGCCCGGGAAGCTGACTTTCGACAAATTTGCCTTAACCGGGGCGCCATCGATTTTATGCGCAATATAGTCACGCGCAACAACATCGAATGTGACTGGCAAGAAAATGGCAAGCTTCATGGAGCAGTAGAACCCCACGGTATCAAGGCACTTGAAGCATTCGCTAAAGGACTGAGTGCACTTAATGAGCCATATGAGCAGCTTGATGGCGAAGCCATGAAGCGACTTACCGGCACTTCCTTTTACAAAGCCGGGCTTCACGCTCCTGGTGCGGTTTTGGTTCAGCCAGCAGCGCTGGCTAGAGGTTTAGGCGCAACCCTCCCCGAAAATGTTCAACTGTACGAAGATAGTCCGGTGCGCAATATCCAACTAGCAGCTATACATACTCTGGCTACCGATCAGGGGAAGATAACAACACCCAAGCTAATTCTAGCTAATAACGCTTATGCCGCACAGTTCGGCCAGCTGGGTCTTAAGGGGCGCATTCTGCCTGTCTATACCTACGGCAGTTTGACTCGTCCTTTAAGTGCTGAAGAGCAGGCCACACTGGGCGGAGAAGAGCGTTGGGGACTGATTCCCGCCGACCCTATGGGAACCACGGTCAGGCGTCTTGGCAACGGTCGTATCTGTATTCGCAACTCGTTCACCTACAATCCCAGTGTGAGCGCCAGCGCTCAGCGCTTAAAGCGCGCCCTAGCCTCCCATCAGCACTCCTTTGAAAAGCGTTTTCCCATGTTGCCAAAGGTCACCCTGGAATACACCTGGGGCGGTGCTCTGTGCGTATCTCGTAATGGCGGCGCACCTTTCGGTCAGATCAGGCCAGGTGTATTCAGCGCTCTATGCCAGAACGGTCTGGGACTAACCCGGGGAACCATTTCAGGGAAACTGATTGCCGAATACGCGCTTGGTGTCCAAAGCGAGCTACTTGACTATATGTTGCTACAGCCACAACCCCAATCAAATCCGCCTGAACCAATACTGGGAATTGGGGTGCGATCCACACTTGCTTGGAAAGAGTGGCAAGCCGGTACTGAGCGTTAATATCGCTAATAGAGAGGAGAATAACAATGTCCGATGTTTTGACAAAAGAGACTATTCAGCAGCAGGTTGCACAATTAGAGTATCGTCGTTTAGCGTTTATCGATGGCCAGTTCGTCCCGGCTCAATCGGGAGAGCAGTTTGATACGTTAAACCCTGCTACCGGCAAAGTGCTTACCCAAATCGCCTCTTGTGATGCCAAGGATGTAGACCTTGCAGTTAAGGTTGCCCGACGGGTATTCGAAAGTGGTGAGTGGTCCCGGCTGGCGCCGGCTGAGCGTAAGACGATCCTCATCCGTTTTGCCGAAAAGATTGAAGAGCACTGTTTCGAACTAGCAATACTAGAGGCACTTGAAGCAGGCAAGCCGATCAGCGAATGCTATAACGTCGATATTCCGGATACGGCGAACACCATTCGTTGGCACGCTGAAGCCATCGACAAGTTGTACGACGAAGTAGCCCCTACCGGAAAGGATAACCTAGCCATTATCACCCGCGAAGCCATTGGTGTTGTCGCAGCGGTGCTGCCTTGGAACTTCCCAGCCATGATGGTGGGCTGGAAACTTGGCCCGGCATTGGCAACAGGCAATAGTGTGATCCTAAAACCCTCGGAGCTAACCTCACTAAGTACGCTACGTATAGCAGAACTGGCTCAGGAAGCAGGCATTCCCAGCGGCGTTCTAAACGTCGTGCCGGGGCTTGGCCATACGGCGGGCAAAGCAATTGGCCTACACCCAGATATCGATCTAGTGGCATTCACCGGTTCAACCGCTACCGGACGCCGCTTTCTGGAGTACTCAGCCGCCAGCAACCTAAAGCGTGTGGTGTTGGAATGCGGCGGTAAGAACCCACAGATTGTTATGCAAGACAGCGGTGATGTTAACGTTATCGCCAGCAATGTTTTGGCTGCTGCCTTCTGGAACATGGGAGAGAACTGCTCGGCGGGTTCGCGCCTGATCGTCCACCGCTCTGTAAAGGCCAAGCTGCTTGAAGCAATGCTCAGCCTGCTCGACAAGGAGTGGGCACTAGGCGACCCAATGGATCCGTCAATACAGCTAGGCGCCCTGGTAGAACAGGCGCACCTGGATAAGGTGATGGGACATATAGAGAATGCCAAGGCAGAAGGCCTAAAAGCGATTGTCGGTGGTGAGCGGGTCAATCAGGAGAGCGGCGGCTACTTTATTCCCCCGACAATTTTTGATGATGTGCCGGCTGATGCTTCGATCGCTAAGGATGAAATATTTGGCCCCGTATTAGCTATCATCCCTTTCGATACCGAAGAAGAAGCCATCCGTATTGCCAACGATACCTGCTACGGGTTGGCAGCATCGCTCTGGAGCGAAAATCTGAATACAGTTTATCGCCTATCGTCGGCTATTCGTGCCGGTACAGTATCGGTCAACTGCTTCTCTGAAGGCGATATTACCACGCCCTTTGGCGGGTATAAGCAGTCTGGCTTTGGAGGGCGCGATAAGTCAATCCACGCCCATGACCAATATTGCGAGTTAAAAACAACCTGGATTCAGCTATCTTAATTATTATTAACCAATGCACCAAGTAGTCGTTGTCTGTCGCTTCTACTGGCTGGAAGCGGCAGGGCCGCCTGAGGAATAACAACATGACCAGCTTTAACAGCTCTGATTATCTCAACCCGGTTAATACGCAAACGTGGACCAATGGGCGCCATCTTGTTCGCTGTTTGAAAGTGACCCAAGAAACGCGCGACGTCCGGACATATTGCTTTAGCCTTCAGCAACCAGTGCTGTTCTTCTTCAAACCAGGTCAGTTTGTAACGCTGGAACTAGAGATAGAGGGCGAGCAGTTGATGCGCTCCTACACGATCTCCAGTGCTCCTTCGATTCCTTACAGTTTTTCAATCACAGTCAAGCGAGTTCCAGGTGGCATTGTATCCAACTGGATTCATGACAACCTCAATGAAGGCGATCTGATTCCAGTTCATGGACCTGTCGGACAGTTCAACTGTATCGATTATCCTGCCGAGAAAGTGCTCTTTCTTTCTGGCGGTGTTGGTATCACGCCGGTAATGTCGATGGCACGCTGGTTTTTCAACACTAATGCCGAAGTCGATATGGTGTTTGCCCATAGCGCACGAACACCCAGCGATATTATCTATCGTGCCGAACTCGACTACATGTCAACGCGTATCGAAAATTTCAAGCTGCACCTAATCTGCGAGCAGAGCGAAACTGGGCAGGTATGGAGTGGCTATCGGGGTTTGTTGAACCGGGATATGTTGCAGCTTATTGCTCCCGATTTCAAAGAGCGCGAAATTTTCTGCTGTGGCCCTACCCCGTACATGGCCGCCATTCAACAGCTGCTTACCGACGCTGGGTTTGACTTTACCCATTACCACGAAGAATCATTTGGCGCGACTCCGCCGTCCGATATCGCCGCCGCCGAGGAACAGGCCGAAGGAGCGGCCGAGGTGGAGGAAGTAGATATCGATAGCCATTGGGTTACGTTCCAGGAGTCAGGCAAGTCGATCCAGGTTCCCAAAGGCACCATGCTTCATGAAGCAGCTGCTATCGTCGGATTGACGATTCCCAAGGCTTGCGGCATGGGCATTTGCGGCACATGTCGGGTGAAAGTTACCTCGGGTCAAGGAGAGATGAATCACAATGGCGGCATCAGTGATGAAGAGATCGAGGAAGGATATGTGCTTAGCTGCTGTACGAGCGTGACAGAGAATGTAGAAGTGGACTGTTGAAGCTTTTTCCTACATCAGACTGAATCACAGCATCTGATCCGACACTGATAGAAGCAAAACGGCGCCTAATCAGCGCCGCTTTTCTGTCACCGCATCAACACTCAATGGCATTGTGCTCAATGCAGGATACCTGAACCAGCCCATCCACCGAGTCACAGGTCAGAACCGGCTTATACTCAAGACACTGTCTTCATTAACCGCCAAAGCAAAGACATTGACCCAACCTATGGCCGAGAACGTCGGGGCAAGCAGGCAGGCAGGCAGGCAGGCAGGCAGGCAGGCAGGCAGGCAGGTGTTATATTCGGCAACGTGCTGATGCTAGTCGCGATTCATGTATTATCAGTGAGAATATTACATTGACTGATAAACCAGTGACGGAAAAGCACCAGAGTTTCATCGTCCTCCTTGTCTTCACGGTAGGTCAAATAGTGCCGCGTTCCCTCTAAAACCAGCTCCTTTTCGACGGGCTTAATCAATCGCCCACTCTCAACTAGGTGCCCAACCAAATGGTTCCAGCCTAGTACAACACCTTGGCCGCCAAGAGCCATCTGTATCAACATATTGTAATCATTAGCATTAAATGTGTGTATAGCTTCTCCTGAACGCCGATCTACACTCATTTTATGGATAGCCAACCAAGTCTCCCAGTTAACATGCTCAGCTAGTTGAGAACGTCCATAAGGGGTTAGGTTAAGCAGTACTCCGTTACGCAGCCCCTCTAGCGTCGTTAATGTCGGATTTTCTGCTAAGTAGGTAGGAGTACACACCGGATAAATCACATCATGAAACAAAGGAATACTGCGGTATCCTTCACGCATTTTCTGCATTTTAGTAATGAATATATCAGGATGAACACCCGGCTCCATCGTTAAAAAGTTTTCGGTTGATACCAGTTGGAGATCAATATCAGGATGGCTATTAAAAAAGCCTGGCAAACGGTGTGATAGCCAAAGTGACGAGAAGGCTGGCGAACAACAGAGAACCAAGGAGCGTCTTGTTGGTGACGACTGATGATTACGAATACGGTCTGTCGCTTGAGCAATGTTCAAAAATGAGAGCTGGACAGCATCAAAAAAAATAGCTCCTGATGGTGTTAGCTCAATTGAGCGACCAACACGATTGAATAGATCGGTTCCAAGAAAGCCCTCCAACTCTCTGACTTGGCGGCTAATGGCGGCTTGGGTAACGCACAACGATTCAGCAGCTCGAGTGAAGTTCTGGTAGCGCGCGGCAGCTACGAAAGACTTGACCGCTGTCAATGATGGCATCTTAATAAGTGTTTGATCAGGCTCAGTATGTTTAGTCATATTTAGAGAGCGCATGATACTTTGTTAGCTTTTTCATTGAACAAACCCTTGTGATCAAATGTGATCCATCTAGATCACCTATAGAACAATCACCCTACCTCAAAACTTGAGATGGCAACAGATGAATCTTCCACTACGAATATAATAATCGTGGGGAGCGGCAAAATTGCCATAACGTAGCTTTCGCACCCTGACTGAAGCTCCAAATATATCCCCATATACTTTAATAAATTCAATCTTTTATATGCCAGAAAAACACTCAACCAAAAATAAAATAATGCTGATCAACTTGCAAGATCAGCACGAAGCTGCATTTTCAGATCATTATCATTCACCATCCTGACTGGGATCGAATCAAGAGCGTTTGAGCCGGAGCGTCACACCGCCTGATCTCTTCATCACTCGTAAATACAACACAAACCATCGTGAAACCATGCTCCTAGTAAAAGAAGAGCATGTTGCTCTTTCTAGTAAATTATTGAGCTGAACAGCAAAAGCTTAAGGAGCTACACCGTTTCAAAACAGAATAGTAAGCTAACCTCCCCATTCTGCACCAGAAACCCTGCTCACCCGCTAAGCGCTATATGTGAGTAGCCAAGACTGATGCATGAGCCAATAAGGAAGAATTTGCCAACACCCAAACTTGCATGGAAGTCTATCGGTACCCGCTGGATCAAGAGGCCAAAGCCGATTAATTAAGATGATTCGCATATAAGTAGAAAGCTCAGTTATTCTTAACCGCCCCCTTTGCAACAACTGGAGAGAATCATGCTAAGGAAAAGCCTTATAACCATCTTAATGGTTGCAGCTTCGATGCCCGCCTGGGGCTTCGATATCAAGGCCGGACTATGGGAAGTAACCCGAGAGACAGAAAGCCCTTTTCCTGATGAATTAGAAAGCGAAGCTCATTATGTTGAGTGCATACCACAGGAAGATATTAACGACCCTGAAGGTACTTTTCGGTCAGCTTTCGCAGAAATGGGTATAAATAATTTCCAGTATAGCGAGATTGATAACGTTATTAATGTAAAAGGTGTCAATACATCGTATGAAACAGATGTCACTATGGATGTATTAATGACAATACTTAGTAGTGAACACACTCGAACTGTTACCAAAATAAACGGCTACGAAAGTGCCACCATGGTCCAGGAAGCACATTGGATTAAAGAAGACTGCTAAAGCAGCATGGTCGTTCAATCGACACTGATTAATGGCCACTTAATTAGGTGGCCTTTTGAATTTAGAGGTCGCACGGCCCGAGGCATTAACAAAGTCATTTTGCTTGGCAACCTGGGCTACCCCCCCCCAAAGTACGCTTCAACCAGGGCAGTACCACGGGCCAATGAAAAGCAGGTGTTGGGTCAACATGACAGAGCGCTATGCACGCTTAGCGCCACACCGAGCAAGGGACGCGGTAGCCAAGCGGCAATCACGTTCTCATCACGTTAAAGAACCGGTTGATAATATCGAAGTGTTACTGGCGAGGAAAAAGAAAGCTTAGAAACGAAAAAAGCCCCTGACGAATCAGGGGCTTTTCGGAATAATTGGCGGAGGGACAGGGATTCGAACCCTGGATAGGCTATTAACCTATGCCGGTTTTCAAGACCAGGGTTAAATTAGCTTTTTAAATTTAAAATTCAATCACTTAAAGCACAACAGTATAACGACTAGCGGTTATACTCTTGTGTTTTGTACTAGTTCCCACCTCAAAAGCTCGCCTTATAGTTACCCAATTTATCCTCCTCTTCACTACCCTGCTATCCTGATTTCAATAGATCAAAAAACACCTATGTAAACACCCGCCGAATACTTCACCCGAAGACTCACCGATGAAGAGCTCGTCACTAAGCTTCGTAAGATGGCGCTCACGCCCCTACTATCTAGCTAATAACACCAAGCTACCCAGCGTGGTGGCTTTTACTGGCCTGTTTGAATGAACAGTCTGCCCAATTCCTAATCATACTGATAATCTCCAAGCTCACCACAAGCTAAGGAGGTAGTAGCATGACTCAGGAACAAAACAATGAATGGGCGGTAGACCGCATTGAGTTACAGTCTATCGGCAAAAGGGATAAGCTTACGGCTGCAATAAGGGGCCCTAAAGATGCAACCCTGTACGTGAATCCTGAGTTGCCTGAAAATTATCGTAGCCTTACGCTAACCCAGCTCGAAGAACTGATAATGAAAGAGGCCAAAAGCCTTTATCCTAAGTGATCCAAGCGTCTATTAACATGCATTAAACTAACTTCTATAGATGCTAACCGCTCTTCGGTCTCCCGTTGAGCGGTTTCGAGCCGCTCAACGCGCTGGAGCAATACCGTCGTTTCAGAATGGCGCAAAGCCTGCTCGGCTGTCATTCGTTCGGCGAGAGTGTGAAGCTGCTGCTGTAGATCGGTCATGGTGTTGCCTCCCGGCAAGACTTGGCTGAAAAGTTATTATCACTCAGTGGATACGGGATGAAAAGGTGCTGGTAGCAATAGTAAGCCCGCTGGTACCACTTTTTCTTTTTCGCTGACATGCCTATTAAGTAATCGAAAACAAGGAGATAAGTAATGAAGGCTAACCCTATATTTTTGGCGGCAACAGTTTTTTTTGGGACCCCATCACTATCTCATGCTCAAGACTTTTCCTTTGATCAGTATGCAAAAGTTGTTGAAAGAGCGCACGAGCTAGGCGAGGTTTGCCGGGAGAGTGCGAATGCCGGCGAAATGACACCACAGTGCGAGACATTTTTAAATTATTACAACAACGAATATGACGAGCAGGCAGTGCTGCTTTCTGAAGAGATGTCTGAACGAGGCAACCAGTTTATCAACGGCATTGGCTATGACGAGTTTGATCGCGTGTCGGAGCTTGATATGCAGGTAGAAGAAATGGAAACATATGCATACGACTTGCAACATTGACGCTATATCCTCCTCACCTATCGAGTTTATTAGAAGTTGAGATATCAAAGACTTCGGCAATAAACCCCAGCTAATCAAGGGAGCGGGGAATGAAGAAGCTAACTGAGAGTCAGGCAAAATGGTTTGAAATAAGAAGGCGGGGCGAGGCTAAAAAGATTGGCAGGAAAAGAAAATCAGATGACAGGGAGCGTCCAGGCATTTTTACTCCCGTGCATGCCCCCGAAGTATTTTCAATACGCACGCAGAAAGAGCGCTCCAAAGTTGTTAGCTTCATATCTAAAGTGAGAGCTGCTTGTCTGGATGGCTGTAACGTGAAAATTGACTTTTCACACACTAAGAGGCTGGGGTCCGACGCTACTGTTCTGCTTCACGCAGAAATTCATAGAATTGTTCACTGTCTAGATGATATTGAGCTTAGAGCCATCCCTCCGCGTAACTGGATGGCGGCCCAAGCAATGAAGAAGATCGGACTATTTCGGTTAACAAAGACGCCGCTCAAATTTAGCAAGGAAGCCAATCACAAGCATGTCGCAAATTGGCACTCTGCATATGGCGAAGAAGTGAATGGCGAGAAGTCCGAAGGCCTACTGTCAGCCTATGAGGGTGTTATTGCAGAGGTGCTAACTGGTGACCTATACACGAAGATCACTGAGGCAATGATTAACGTGCATCACCACGCGTACATTGAAGACAGAAATGATGGGCTGTCATATAAAGATGACCGCAAGCCTTGGTGGCTTTTTTCGCAAGAGCTTGATGGCTACCTAACCGTGGCCTTCTGTGACCTGGGGATTGGCATACCTAGATCCCTTCCCATAAAAAAGCCAAAACTTTGGAAAAAAATTGCTACGATGGGTAGCGCTGGCAGTGACTCGAACGCTATTTCCGAGGCTATCAAGGATAGCCAGACCCGCACTGGCGAAGAGCACCGTGGAAAAGGGTTAAAGCAAATTGTTGATACAGTTAGGTCTTTTGATACAGGAATCGTCAAGGTGCACAGCAACAAAGGATGCTATACTTCCGAAATGGGAAGAGTTATCCATTCCGACTTTGAAGAGTCGATTATGGGAACGGTCATATCCTGGAGAATTCCACTTCCCGCTGAGAGGTCTGAGGAAGAATTTTCATGAGAGCAGTTAAAATGGCCAAAATCTCAATTGCCAAGCAATTCTCACGCTTCCCCGCCGGTCGTTATAAAACCGATGGTCCACATAGTGGTGAGAAATTTCGCGAAGAGCATCTTGTTCCTGCTTTACAAAAGGATGAGACAGTAACTATCGAGCTAGATGGTGCACGTGGCTATGGGTCTTCATTTTTAGAAGAAGCGTTTGGCGGTTTGATACGTGCAGGTGCGGATGTCACCTTGGTTAAAAAGAAACTTCGGCTTCATTCAAAGGATCAAAGCCTCGTATCAGAAATTAATGAATACATTGAGAAGGCTATCGATAAGAACAAACATGCAAGAATGCACAGCTAGCTTCGATTTTTCGAATGTAATTACGTGGGCGCTTGTAGTATTTGGCTGGTTGGTAGTGTACCGGCAAAATCGCGCCTTTCAGGACAGGAAAGAGCTTCGCGCAGCTTTAGATAAAATCATTATCGACATCGACAGCCTAAGAGAAATGGCTGTGAGCTACCATACAGTAGAGAGCGAAGCCAACTCCCTGCTATCAAACAAGATTAAAAGCCTGACACAGAGCATCTCTGCTAATATTTCTGGGACCGCTCTAGGCTCTCCAGACGTGCTTGAAAAAATAAAGCAAACACGTCAAAGCATTACGTTTGAAAACTTCGAAACTACTGAGTATGAGCCTCAGCGCCATAACTCTGGCTTGGTATTAGAGATTTTCGGCTCCACCGATGATCTTAAAGATTCACTCGAGACACGGTACACCGATCTTTACAAGCGCACGCTAAGGTATAAATTTTTGTGTTTAGTAAAACGCTCACCACAGTTAGATTCTGGGCCGACATGAGGCTAGTATCTTCTCTATTGGGGCTTTAACCACCATATTGATTAATATCAGGCCCTCGCCATCAACACAAAGCCACCTACGGGTGGTTTTTTATGGCCTGACAATTGGGTGGCGTGCATGCCACAAAGGCGGCATCGTTAAAGGGTCAGCTGATTTTAGGGACCCAAAAGGAGAAAAGGGTTGTGAGACTAACGAGCATAGCGGTTTTGATTGTTGCTATTTCTGGCATATCCGGATGTGCATCCCAAAAATATCAAGCAGATATAGATGACGCTCAAGCGCGAATCGACGGTTTGTCGCAGTACAGACTGGAGCATCTAGCAATATCGCCATCTAATCATGAGAACTTTGATTCAGCCACAGCAGTTTGCGGATCTACTTTCGTCTCATACCGTCAGGACATATTGCAATCAATTGATACCAGCAGTACAGCCAAAGCATCTTCCAGCCTCATCAAGGCTAGGCGCGAAATGGCAGACTTGGAGAAATGGCTGGATGGGTGCGCGAGTCACTATGGAATCCAGATAGTTGCTTTAATGAAGTCTCCTAACGATAAGGGCGGACTATCTACGTCTGACTGGCTAGGGCGTCAGCACGGAGCCATGATGGATCGCAGAATTGCTGCTAACCATTTAAATAGACATAGAAGTGAGATGAGGCAATTGAACCAAGCTATAGGCATGGCTTTAATGGTCGGAAGTTCGGCATCTTCGGCCCAATATCAATATATCAACCCTTACATCAAGAATGATGGCACCTATGTAGACGGTCACTTGCGGTCTGCGCCAAATTCCTTTTGCTACGACAATTTAAATGGATGCTAAGTGGAGTGGGTATGAATAAAGATGGAGTTATAGCAGTGCTGGCCATCGCGCTAATAATCACGATCATGCTGTATATATCAGCGCTTAATGACGTAAAAGGAGCTGAGCGATATGCCCAGCGGTTTTATCAAATGCTGCCTGTATCAAAGCAGCAGGAAATAATGGAAGCCTGGGAGACGCGACAAGAATTACTTGGCGACGCCCCCTAGCCTCATCGTTACTGAACAGCCTCCCCTGCTTGGTTGTAAAGCAGGTTAAAGAAATCTACCTCGCTATCCATCGCGTCTTCAATCTCGTCGAGCTGCTCATCGCGCTCTTCAGCAGTAAGGCGCTCATCGGCTTCAATGGCGTCGCGCACCTTGCGTAGCTTCGTCAGCGTTTTTTCAAGATCTTTCGCCATATCAAACAGTGCTATCTTGCCTCCATGCTCGTCATAGAAGCTGCGCGCCTCCTCTCGGGGCAGATTGATAAACTCCTCATGCAACTGCCCAACCTCGGTGCGCCGCTCATAGAACGTTTGAATATCCCCGTACTCATTGACCTCAGACTTGAAGCGGCCCACAAACGGAATGCGGTGGGCATCGATGGTTTCGCCAGTCGCCGTGCGTTTAATGCTGTCGGCCACTTTCTCAGTAAACGACCAGGCGCCGCCGCCGTAATAGTTAACCACATGCTGCAGTACATCAGGGCTAACGTCGACACCGCCTGATCGGTACTCACTGCCGCCGGTGAGCTCATTTATAAACTGGGCAAAGCTTTGGTAAGCCGATGGTGTAGACCTGAAAGCAAGTGAGCTATCTGGCTTGGGCGTGCCGAAGGGGAAGTTCTCTTTGAAGATCACGCGGCCTGCAAAGTCCTCATTGACTGCCACCTGAGTAACCGAGCCTAGCAGTGTAGGAGTGAGGTTTTTCATCACCAAATTGGATGTATCCTCTGAATCTTGAAAGCCGATGGGAGAAAAGCTTCCAAGAATGGCCAGCGTCATATCCTTGCCTGCTTCCGTCAGCGATGATTTACCCGACATAACGGATTCAGCGTGCGTACCGATGTTAGAGAACACGTTATATCCGTAAGGCAAAGGAATGCGCACATAGTCTTTGCCACCTGTCATGATGATCAGGTTGCGCTCTTTGACGTGGCCAGGAATCTTGTCATAGAACAGCTCACCGTCATCATCCTCGTCTGACATCATGCGGTTAAACATGGCCATTGCGTAACTGCCTACGGCCATACCTACGGCTAGCTTTTGGGCGGCGTTCATGCGGCCCCAGATGTTCATCCGATTTCCACCCACCGGTGTATCCTTTACGGTTGCCATAGTGCGGGCGACGTTCATGGTGCCCTGGATGGATGCGTTGGCGAACATGTACGCAGCATTAAGCGCAGTGCCTGCCTCCCCGCGGCGGTTAAAGTTGACCGTCAGGTTTTTGGCCAAGCTGGCGGCCTTTTTACGGCTAATGCCGGCCCTGCGCGCATTGACGTAGGCGGATAAGCGCACCGCGTTTTCAACGGAGCCGTTCATGTTCTCAACGAAGTCGGCTACGGTTTTCTTAGCCTTCAGCATATTGCCCATGGTGCCGCCGTTCTCACGGCCAATAATGCTTTTGATCTCTTTGGCCTGGCCAGCCAAATCCTTCATATCGAAGTAGCCTGTCTTGGCACCGTCCTCAATAAACTCATCGAACCAGCGGTCCCACTCGGTATTGCGCGGCGCATCAGGATCGGCCAGCCCTCGGTAGGCCGCTTTCATTGCGCGGGGAATATCTCTCGCCGTCTGCCTAGCAATTTTCTCGCCTTTTATCTTGCCGTCGTCCCTGGTCTGCTCTGCGGCCACGTTGAGCAACGCCGTTTGCACATCTCGGGTAAAGTTGGTCAGCATGAACTCAGGGTTATAGCTGGTCATCATGGCAGATAAAGCACGCGTGCCAGATGCTGCAGTACGTACCAGCAAGTTGTTCTGCTCAGGCCCTACATTGCGCATGGCGTTCAGCAAGCGCTGGTCGTTGATCTTGATGTAATACGTGCGGCCCGCCTTCTTGGTTTTGAAGTAACGCTCGTTCATTTCCATAGCTACCGGGCGCTCTTCTACTTCGATACGCTTGGTACCATCCGGATTAGTGCGCTCGACCTGAGTGCGCTGAGTATCTGGATCGTTGTTGGTGAACACCTGCCACAAATCTGGGTTGGGGTTATCCGTGATTAGTGACAGCAGAGCGTTGCCGACTTCGTTCTTGCGCTTGCGAATCATAGACTCAGTGGTATCCACAATCGCTTGCGTAGAGGGTGACGCCGCTTTTGATAGGCGACCAAGTGCTGTTTTGGTTTCTCGCCCGCCTATCTCGTAACCGCGACCTGAGCGCATCCGGCCGCTTCCATCCTGGCCTACAGGAACATCTTCATCATTCGCCCAGCCTTTTAGCGGTACGTAGTAGTCATAACTGGCATCCCAGGCATCTAGCGTTTCATCAGATTCAAGTCCACCTTCGCGGATTATCTCGCGGCGATGTGCCAGCATGTCATCCACAATAGCGGCCAAGCGCTCAAGTCTCAGTTTCTTACCGCTGCTTTCAGCCTCTTGCATAATGGCAGCCGCTTCAGCGTTGGTCATACCTGATCCGCCATCTGCGTAGCGCGGATCATCAGGGTTACGCTCAGCAATGCGGGCATTCCGCTCTGGCGCATGACGGGCATAAAGATAGGCATCTAGTTCTTCTTGTTGGATGCCGCGCGCTGCCATGCCCTTGGCTAATTTTTCAACGTAGTTGCGGCTCAGCTCGTTCAGATCGCGTTCTGTTTTGCCGTGAAACAACTCTTCGGCTAAGTAGACATCATTGTCTTCATTGATATTCCCGCCTGCTTTCTTGATAACCTCCTGAGTTACCTTGAGACGGTTCATCTTGTCAGCCATCTTTCGCAGCGCGGTCTGCTTTAGCGACTCGTCGGGCAGCGCGAAGTTGGTGCTGTCGTTGTCGAAGTTGCCGCCAGGCGTCGGCGACAAGCTAAATAGCAAGTCGTTACTATCTACGCCGTCGGGATCAAAAGCCGCCTGAGTTGAGCGAATTTGAGAAGGATCAAATAAAGCAATTTCGTATGCGTCACCATACTGAGTAACAACGCCATCAAAACCCTGCTCTTTGGCTTGCTCTGCGAACTTGGCTGAAATTTCAGGGCTTTTGGTCGACAATTGCTGTTTGAAATTGGGTGGCACACGCAAAAGTGAGTTAGGGCGAATATGCAGAGGCATAATCACCTCGCCGCCCACACCAGCTTTTTCACCATTTCGTTGCGCTTTCTTTTCAGCGTAATGCTTGGCAACACCTTGATCGGTTGTTAGGTAGACTCCTTTTCCGAGCCATCCGCTGTCGAGCCGGTCTTGATGCCCGGGAACGAACGCTTCAACATCGCCTCTTGTTCCGTGGTAGAAAGTGAGCGCCACTCTTCCGCCAGGATTGCTGCCATCTCCTCCAGTGAATCCGCCTTCATTAGTCGTTCGTCGTTCGACTTTTCCGTCATTACCCATCTCCGCTGTGATTGCTTCATCGATAGAGGCAATGTAGCCCATATCGCGGGCGCGTTGCATCCGGCCTTTCTGGCTCATGTCCAAGCCTTTGGCTTCGGCGCGCTGCCATGCGGTGCTTTCAGGGCCGTGATTCTCCAGACTGAATAGAGCAGAATCTGACTCTGAGTCGATGGCTTGCTGCTCACGACGCAGGTATTCCCTGGAGCGTTCAGAAAGCTGCATAACATCCGTGTCAGTCCAGTTTATACTAGGGAAGTAGCGACGCAGAAGCTCGCGGATTCTGGCAACGGCACGGCGCAGCACATTAGGCTGCCAGCCTTTTTCTGTAAGGTGGGCAACCATCTCTTCAGCGATGGTTATCTGATGTTCAGGGTTAGACTGATCAAGAAACGGGTAGCTTTCCAAGACCTCTTTCAGCGCTTCACGCCCGCGCGGATCTAGTGGCAGCGTGTTATAGACTTGGCGCATGACTGTTTCTAACTCTGCACCCAGCACACCACGAATACCTTTGTGCCCTACCGCCTCATGTACCGCGGTGCGAATACCATCTTCAACACTGTCTACGTTATCCGCAATGACATACAGCTCATCCCCGATAAACATGCCCCGAACATCCGCTGGGTTAACGCCACGAAACACCATGCCCATAAGAGCTGAAGGCGGGAGTTCTGCGGCACTTTGAATAACCTTTGTACCCGCCATTTCTGGCATGTCGCGAATTGAAGCTTCAATTTCTGAGCGAATAGGTACCGCATTCGGGGTACGAGGCTCAGGGCTGAGCGAATAGCCCTGTTGGCTAAATAAGCGTTCTGCTTCAGCGCGCTCAGAAGATGCGTTCGTGTTCGTAGGCTGAGGGCTTTCATTAGCCGCTGACTGTTCGCGATTAAAGGAATCCTGGTCAGAGTCAGGAAATGTTCTTTGCTGACGTCGGTCTTCGCGTATTTCTTTACTTATGGTGGATGCTAAATCGTGAAGCTCTGCACGGCTGAGGGGATGCTTAGTAAGGCCTGCTTGGCGCATCGCGCGGTTAAGCTGTGAAAGCACACCATCCCAGGCAGCCCCAAAACGGCCTCTCTCCCGTTCAGCTAAATGTGCAAATACTTCTTCTGCGCGAACATCTGCCGATGTGGAATCAGCTGGGTAATGCTGATTAACGTGATCCCACGCAGGCCTTAACGACGGGACTTCTTGCGTTTCAAGAACGCGATCAAGGATCTGCCTTTTGACTTTAGGCTCGAAGGTATTAAGTCCATAATGTCCAACCACCTCGTGCCGTAATGTTTTTCGCCCGTCTCTCGCGTCACGAAGGCTGGCAGCTGCAAGTACGAGCTTTCCTGATCCTGAGTGGTAGGCTCCTTTGATGACGCCGACGTTTTCTCGGGTTGCTGCGGGTCCATATGCATCCTCTTGGCGATTCACCACCATTAAATCAAGCGGGATATTGCCATTGTAGTCTGCCATAAACTCATCAGCGATGCGTTGCGCTTCTTCTAGCTTCACGCCCTGTTCTTTGCCATCGCCACGCACCACGCTACGAAGGCTATACATTGCCTCTTGGTTACTCTGACCGCTTTCCTGTTCGGCCTTTGTCACTTCAGCAATAGGGGCTTTAGTGCGTCTGCTGGCCTGCGTCCACTCTCCCTGGCTGATAAGCACAGAACTGCCACGCTCTACGTTGGTGGCTTGGAGTGTGCCGTCTTTATTGAGCGAATCGACGGTATAGGAAGAACCTGCTTTAGCGTAGCCCACATCAGTTGCAAGCTTGATCGTATCGCCTACTATTGCACCACCAAAGGCATTGCTAGCCAGCTGCTGTCGTGGCGTTAGCTTTGTAGGCTTTTGCTTTTTAGCAGCTGCAGGCAACTCCGCTGCCTGGGCACGTTGCACGTCACCTTGCCGCTGCTGAGTGCCGGCCTGCTGAACCTCCTGCTCTCGCTGGGCAAAGCTTTCTTCTGTTTGGGTTCCGAGGGTTAGGTTATCTGATTGCTGTGTTGTAGGGCGCTCAGTAGTGACAGCGAACTGCTTTGCTTCTCGAAGTGTGTCTTTAGTCGCTAGCTGTATACCTTTATCGAAAGCATCTCGGTTTTTAAACACCATAAACATAGGTGTTCGGTTACCGCCTATACTAAAACCGTGGTCAGCAATGACCATGCCATTACTACCATTCCATACTTTGCTATTCTTACTTCGACGCTGCCAATTAACAGTTTGGCTTTGCCCTTTATCGACATCTTTCAAAGGTTGAGCAGCTTTATGCTCATTAGTGGCGGTGTTGGCAGCTTTTTGAGCAGCATTCTGCACAAAAAAGCCCCACCCGCCATTTATTTCCACTGGTTGGGCGTTCGGTGTGTCACGGAAGCGCTTAGATAGCTCGACGGCTTTGCGTGTTTGGAAGGGCTTGCCGTCGGTCTTTAGAGTTACCGCTGGTTCTGCTTGCGTTCCTGCTCCAGTAAGTAGGTGTTGTTCTCTAGCACGCGTTGTTCGTGCGTCGTTGACCGCAGGTACTGGTTTACTTCGTCCAATGTTTTGCCCTGCTTGATCAGTCTGTCCGCTGCTAGGTGCTGGTGTATATCCTTCGCTCGTTGCTGGGCTGTTTGTGCCATTTAGTAGTGCCTCTTTAAGTTCTCGCGTCACGCTTGCGAGTGCTTCGCCATCCTTCACTCGGCGCGCGGCGTCATTGATTTTTTGGTTAATTTCAGGCGTGGTTGTGGCCCGCTCAAGTAGCGCAATGGCTTCTACCGAGGTTTCCTGCAGAGCGCTGTTGCGATCCTTCGCGATGCGGTTACCTGCCTGTTCAGCCGTTTGGGCGTTATCGTTCAGAGTAGCGAATAAACGCTTATCGCGCACCAAGGTTTGACGCAGGTTATCCATTACCTTCACACGCTCGCCCATGAGCGACTCTGCTGGATCATCGCCAAATAGGCCGCCTTGCTCGCCCCGACTGTCGGCAAAGCCAGCTTGTCGTACTTCATTAGCTAGCAGCTCGCGCTGATTATCGTTGGTCGGCTTCACGCGATGGAAGACACTGACGGCAGCCATTTGTTGGTCAGGGTCGGTAAAAGAGCGGCCAATAACTGCGCCGTCTTTTTCGGCGATTACCTTGTTAAGCACCGCACCAAAGGGCTCAGTATCAAGTTTGGCAATATTGGCACCATCGCGCACAAGCTGAGTACGTGGCAGGTTGCTCTCGCGTATCACTGTATCGATATCGCCTTCGCTATTACGGAACACCTTGGCGGCATCCATCGCTGTGGCGCTACCTGCGGCAATGTTCGCCTCGGCGGCCGCGCGGCGAGCATCATCAACAGTAACGCCATCGGCTTCTCGCAACACAATGGCGTTCACGTCAGGCTGCTGCAGCTGACGAGCCAAGTTAATGCGGTGGTGGCCATCAGCGGCGTACACGCTGCCGTCGCTGCGCTCATGGAGAATTAGATTGCCAGCGCGGATATCGTCCCATTTCTCAATGCCCTCAAGGCGGCTATCTACCCCCTGCTCATTAACCTCGGTGCGGAACTGATAGGCCTGAGGGTCTACCTGGATGCTTTCAACCGGCACGCGGCGCGGTGTTTTAGAATCAGGGTTTGGCGACGGCTGGCTAGGGGGCAGTACTGGTTCGGGCTGGGCCTCCTCTGACTGCTCTGGTTCCTGAGCCACTTCTTCTGCTTGCTCGTCTTGGCGCGTGGCATCCGGCGCAACTGGCGGCGCTAGTGACTCATCGGCCACTTGCTCGCCGTTGATGGTAACCGTTTTGTCGGGCAAGTCAGCATTTGGGTCGTAGTCAGCTATGCCGTCTTGGGCAGCCTGCTCACGCCATGCTTCTTCCCAACGGCGCTGGGCGCCCATATCCAAGCCTGCCACTTGCTCTTGAGCGCCATTGTTGTTGTCAGTGCTATTTAAGCGATCCATTACGCGAGTGAAGCGCTCAGAGACGCTTTGTAGCTGCTCACGAACAGGCATTAAAGCATCGCTATCGTTGCGGGACCGCGCGATGGTTTCAGCCTCAAGTGCGGCGGATATCTCGCTGCTAATGGCGTCCATTTCAGCAACGGCATCGTTATCACCACGCTCCTCAGCAGTAGTGCGCAAGGCTTTAAAGGCGTCACCGTAGCTGATGGAATCACGCACATCGCGCTCGGCGGATGACAGCTCAAAACGAGGCTTGGCGATTAGTTCGGCAGCAGTGCCGACTGCCTCAGCATTAGCGGTTTCGGCTTCTGGAGTCGGCGCTTCCTCTGGAGCGGGGGAAGATTGTTCAGTAGGCGATTCGCTCGGCTCTGGTTGCTCGCTTCCCTGCTGATTATTTCCGCGCATCTCCATGGCAGCGGTACCAGCTCGCACAGCTCCACCGGTGGGGCCACCTACAATAACGCCACCTGCCGCACGGCGCTCAGCGGTTGTAGCATCCCAGCCAGTCTCAGTACCAACAGACTCCCCAGCGTACTCAATGCCGCCTTCTTGAATCGCTTCAGTTACGCTTTCTGTGGCGGCAGCACGGCCAACGGCACCCGGTATTTGACGAGCGCTGGCCACTGCATTTTTGCCACCCGGCAGTAAACGGCCAAGAGCAAAGCGGTCTAGAAGTACAGAAGCGGCAGCCGTCGGACCGGATACAGCATAGTCGCGCCCCACCGGCATTCCTTCGCGGTTATCATTCTCCACGCGCCCTTCGCCAATCTCTTGTGTCCGGGCAGCTAGGTAAGCCGGTAGGTTAACCACCAAACCCGCCATATCAGCCAGCGCAGCGGGCCCTTGCTCGGCAGCAGCGCCTGCAATGGTTTTAATGCTCGGCTCGTCTAGTGCGCGATCAATCGTGTAGTTAGGCTGGTAGCCGAGGCTTATATCTTCTACCGCCTGTCCTGTATCGATAAGCCCAGTGCTGGTGTCTTCGGGCTTGGCGCGCATGGTGAAATCTAGGCCAAAGCCGCCTAACGTAATATCTGGCTCATACCCACGCTCGCGCATCTCGTCAACGCTGCCACCAATCACGCCAGGGTTAATGCCTCCAAGCGCATCAGTAATTGCCTGCTCTCCACGATCTGCCACGTTACCAACAAACTGAAGCGCATTTCCTGCTAGATCAAGACCGCGCTCACCAGCGTTGCGTAATGCGTTACTGGCTAAATTTGGTGTTGCGGGCTGGCTCCCATCAGCGCTGGGCTGATTTTCACGCCCACCAAACACATCTGCTTCAGTGCGGGTAAAGAACTGATCACGCACGCGTGCAAAATCTTCCGAGCTCTTAGCGAGAGGACGAACCACACGGTCAACATAGTTATTGCGCATTTTCTGACGAGTTTTCCAGTCAGCGCTTTGGAAGGCAGGATGCTCAGAAACAGCTTTCCACGGTAGGGGCTGGGGTTGTTCAGCGGCGTTCACACGCGGCTCCTTCTATGTGCTATAGGTCGCGTAGGATAGAATTAAGCAAATCATTTTCTGCTGGTTCACTAGACTTTGGTCCTGGCTGAAGCCCTCTCTCTCGCTGAGATTGTGGCGGCGGCTCAGTACTGGTACTAGCCGCCGCTGAAGACTGTCTTGATGCGGGTATGCTTAATCCTGCGGGCTGACGCCCAAAGGCACGGCTTTCTAACTCTGGCAACATATCCCGAATGGCCTGTCTTTCGCTTTGAAACTGAGCCAGCTCTTCATCATTCATAGCGTTAGCTGCGCCAGGCGCACTCAATATGCTTTCGATATCCTCTAAACGACCCGTGTAATATTTGAGCTCGTCACGAGATGAGTCATTGCTACGATTCAGCATTTGCCAGGCCGCTTCGCGGCTGGGTGCTAAGCCATTATTTAAAAGATATTCGATATCTTTTTGCGTAGCGGTAGGCCTATCCCAGTAATTGCCCCCTGACTGCGGCGCCCTTCCTAGCACCTGCTTAGTCTCACCAGTCACCGTATTGCGCTGCAGGATAGAACCGCCTGGGCCTTGCACTTGCTCCCAGCGCTCTTGCGAATCGCCGCGCAGCAGACCAAGCACTTGCGTGGCACGCTGTTGGGCTTCAGGCGAGCGCAGGGTATTACGCAGCATGCGCATGCCCTGCACCTGTTCCACAAGCGCTTCCACCGGCACATATTTCACTAGGTCATCTTCAGCGGTGCCGCGTCCTTCCGTCATCGGTGCGCGATAGGTGTTGCCGTCTTCGCCCACCACCTCTAGCTCCAGAGCCACACTCTGGCCATCCGGTGCCGGGTACATGCCGACCACACGTTTTTGCCCGCCTTCGCCGCGGTTAATCTCGGCGCCAAACATTTGATTAAGCGCAGCCAGGCTTTCAGGGTCGTTAGCATCGACCGAGGTATTGGGATCAATCACCGCCATCGCCTGATTAATAGAGTTGTCGGTTTCAGGGTCGAGCGCCGACCAGAACTTGGGATATTTGCGCAGTGTTTTCAGCTCGTCTTCGCCAACCTCCATGCCGGAGCCAATCTTGCCCAGCGTGAACTGAATATTTTCCATATCACGCTGCCGTTCCACCTCTTCCTGCTGGGCACTGAACTGCTCGCGCTGCATATTCATGCGCTCTTGCTGCATTCCCATCTGCTGGTCAGCGCGCTCGTCGGCACGTTGGCCGCGCTGAAACTGGTTCATCAGCCCAAAACCTTGCGCAAAGCCGCCCGCCAAGCCGCGTGTATCTAGTCCTGCCATGGTGTTCTCCTAGAAGATTGAGCTTGCGAGAAAGCCGATGCCCGCGCCGATAGCAGCGCCCATTGGGCCGCCCACGCTGCCAGCCTGCATGCCTGCCATCATGCCGATGCCAGCCCCAGTGCCTACGGCCTGCATCTTCTGCGCCTTTTCAGCCTGCTTCATTTGATCTTCTGCCACCGTCGCTTGGCGTTGCTGACCTGCGAGGTCACCCAGCCCTTGCATGGCCTCGCCTTCCATTTTTTGACGCAGCCCTAGTAACCCGTAGCTCATTGGTTCATCACCCGATCAGGAATATTGGAGAGGCCCATGCCACCAGCGAGAATTGCTTGTTGTCGATCTTGGGCAGAGATGCGCGCCTCGTTGCCTGCGCTCACCATTGACGCGCTGCGCTCTAGCTGGGTACGGCGCTCCTCAGCGGCTTGTTGCTGAAGCGTTTGGCTTATGCCGTAACCTTGGCGCTGCTGGGCAAGCCCTTGCTGGCTACTGTCGAACGCCAAGCCCACCGCGTTACTAGCATTAGCAGCGGCAGTGCCCGGGGCATTGTTGTCTTGAGCCACGCGGGCCAGCTCATCGACGTACGGCGCAAAGCGATTCTTCCAATCGGCCCACTGGGCCCGGTTGAGTTGACCAAGCAGCTGCGAGGCTCCCTGGTCACCGCGCATGGCTTGGTTTGGATCAATGCGTTGCTGTGCCGTCTGGGAGGGCGCGTAATTAATCTGCCCTAGCGTGGGTTGGTATTGCATGGCTACACCCCGCCTGTGCTGACTTGGTCGTAAAGATTCAGCCCTTGGGGCTGGCTGGGTTGGCTGAGATAGTTGGCGGTACCGGCACCGGCCACTTGTCCGAGTAGCTGCAAGTTGGCACTACGACGATTAAAGCGATTAGCAGCTGTTTGGCGGGCATCGACCGCAGACTGACTAGCAATGCTCGATAATCCTTGCTGTGCCTGTCCCGCTTGGCCCTGACCAATGGCGACAATGTTTTGGAGGCCGCGCACCTGCTGGTTTTCCTGCTCAAACTGAGCGCGCCCAAGGGTTTCACCACCTGCACTGGCACCACCTAGCGCAATGCCACTCATAGCAGACTGCGCCCGACCGCTAGACGGGTCGATACCTGCTTGGCTTAACTGCAAACCTGCTTGCTGACTGGCGTCGCTCACCGCTTGCTGCTGACTTTGAAGCGTTCGGCCAGCGATATAGCTCATATTGGCGTCGCTGGTCATATCGCCCACCGATTCCATGTAAGCGTTTTCAAGCGGTGCCAGCTTCTCTTGAGCGAAGTTCCACTTTTCGGCGGCTACTTGGGCAAGCTGGCGTTGCTCGGGAGTGTCTTTAACTGTTGTATCACCGCCACCACCACCGCTCATAGGTCATCACCATTTAGCGATTCATCGACATCTTGCTGGTACGCTTCGTCTTGCGTGGGGTCGAGTCCAGTCAAGTAGTCATCAAGGCCGTCTTCATGGAAATGGTCACGAATCGACAGGCTGACTTTGTTCATCCACTCATAACCGCCGATTAGATAGGCGCACTGTGTCACTACCGCGGTAAGCTGGTCACGCAGGACAAAGGCAAGGGTTTTGTAATGGCGGCTGTCAGAGCGCTCAAGGCATGAGCTATCACGCCAGTCCTGTAGGGCGCTGGCCATCAACGGTCGCAGATAGGGTTCATGTTCTCGATAGAACGGATTCGCGGGCAACTCGATCAGCGCTTCCCAAAACGTGCGGATCAGCGTGGTATCGGCTACTGGGTTATCTTTATCAACGAGGTCGTCGAGGGTTTGAGAAATACGGAACAGCATCTCGCAAAATTGCGCAGCCGCTTCGTTATTGCGGAGTACGCCACGTAAAAACGTAGCTTCATTCTGGCGGGGCATGCAGCACCTCACGGTGGGGCAATTTAAAGGGTTATTGTAGCAGGGTTAGCTGTTGCTTAAATTCCTTTACCGCTTCATACATCTCGGCGGCAGTATCGGCTTTACGAATTCTTGCTTTTGCCTTTACTCGATCTAGCTCAATGTGATGGCTTCGCAGCTGCCTCTTCTCGTGCTTATGTAGAACGGCGTTAATTAAAACATCTAGCGGCATTCCTAATTCTTTAGCCTCTGACTCCAGTAATTCACCGCAGCCCTCTCTGGCTTCCATTAACTTCTGTTTATAAACGTCAGCTTGAGCAGAATCGATATGCCGTGCGTTTGCCGCATGCGTATCAATCATCGATAAATAGTGCTCTTCAGCATCGTCTCGACTCGCGAAAGTACTAGCTTTAAGGGTCACCAACAGTCACCTCCAGTTCACGGTCTAAGCAGTTAACCCGCCCTGACAACGCAATTCGGTATGTTCCAGGAACATCGTACTCAATTAATAACGGTTCATTATCCGTTACAGTGCTTAGCTTGTTTGTTGATACCGTAAGCCCCACAGGCAGACCAGTTAAAGTAACGACTAGCCCTTCTATTTTTAAGCCGAACGATATTTCTTCCCTCTTTCTAATCTCATTGGGTGTAGTTGTCACATCTACATAATGAGAGTCATCAGATATATCCGAGCCTTCTGGTACTTCTATATAGCGAGCACCGCCCGTGATTACCTGAGATATTTCGCCGTTAAACTTTGAAACTACGTAAGTAGGCATTTAGTTGTCCTTTAACGTCAGCGTGCTAATCATCCGGTGGGAAACCTGAAACTGTAGACCGCTCTGAGTACCTGCACCGCGCAAATAGAGCCTAAAGGTCCGCCCACCACTTTTTGCTGGACGCTCTATCGTGAAAGAGATTGCTTGCCGTGTGTAATCAAAAGCGGTGCTTGAATACCCCGCTCTAAGCACTTCCGTCGCATATCGACTGACACCGTCTTCCTCTAATTTCGCGTATACAGGGAATTTACCTGTGGTGTCTACGAGCACCCTGAATGAGCATGTAATTTGAATGGGGCCAGGGGATTCAGGTAGATACAGGGCTTGTATTTGCTTCCAGTTAGTCCACCCACCAACGTCATTACTTCCCCCCACTGCACCAAGGACTAGCGTACCGCCGGTATAAGCAGATGAAGGGATGGTTATTGCTTGCCCTTTAACTTGTAAGGTATCGACATATGCGTCGCCGGTGAAAATTTTGTTACCGTCAATTCGAGTCGAATTAGGACGCGTCCAGTCATCGGTGCGATTTTTTGCAGCTGCGCCGCTATTAGCGCGCGTCAGCACCAGGCCAGCTGTCGAGCCAGTTAGATCTTCATAGACAATCGCGTCCTTACCCGCTAATGCCCCTGCGCCCTGTACGTTGCCGATATTAACAACGCCATTAAATCGCCCTTCGTTGAACTCGACATTGCCGTTTTGTCTGATACGCCAACCCCGTTGGCCTGCAATGTAGTTACCCGACTGCACATCAGCGTAAAAGCGCGCCGCTTCTGCAACGCTGAGATTATCGACGTCAATCGCTTCCGCACGGATTAGGCCGCCTGCAGTAGTAACTGGCGTACCGTCATCAAGAAAGAATTTTCCGATCGTGATGGGACCAAGATGCCCCTCTTGAATAGAGCCATTTCTAATCATTGCGTTGTTCATATAGACAACGTCATCATCAATGATAAACGGCTTTCTCTTATTCCCATTTGTGCGGCCAATCCAGAAGCGATCAACATCAAAACCGGCATCCACGCGGCTGCCGTCGTTATAGATACCGAAGCCGCCAATTAAGCCATTCGCTTGTACTTGAGCAGTGTATCGAGCCCCAATCGCCACTAACTCACCATCGACGCGCTTGATATTAGTCGTGAGATTTTGTTGTACTGAAGCAATGTCATCATCCAGCGCAGATTGCGCTGTAGTAATTGCCCGAGCGTTAGCGCTTAACTCGTCGTTGATACGGCTGACGTTCGTCGAAAGATTTTGCTGGACGGTCGAAATATCACCCTCTAACTGGGACTGAACCGTCGTAAGCGCTTGAGAAACACTGCCCACTCGGCCATCTAAGCGGCTAACTTGAGTGTTTAGGCTCTGACGCACTCCCGCAACATCACTTTTCAGATCAGAGCGAACCTCAAGTACTGCTTCGGCGTTGGAATTAATGCGCCCATCAACTCGATCTATCTCAGTATTAAAGTCCTGCTGAACAGCGGCAAGCGCCTCCTCGCTTGACGATTGAACATCCAGAATCGCTTGAGCATTTGCGTTCAGCGTCCCATCGATACGGTTGACGTTCGAAGAAAGGTCCTGACGAACTGTAGAAATTTCTGCGTCAAGCTGAGACTGAACGGTCGTCAGTGCACGGGACTGCGCATCAACTCGGCCATCAAGGCGGGATACCTCTGATTCAAAAGATTGCTGGATGCTAGAAAGATCATCACCCAGCGCAGCAGAAACGGTTTCAATTTGCTTAGCTAATGTCCGGTCTTCTTCCGCGAGAAGCTCCTGAGCTTGCTCAATAGCAGAGCGCGCATTCGCAAGCTGCACTTCAATGCCGTCGATACGTAAAGCGCTCGCCTGGGCTTCAGTTGTCCGCACTTCCTCTAAGCTATAAAACGTAGCGGACGCGGCACCCCGAGACGCTGACATAACACGCTGCACCGCCGCTAATAGGTCGTCTTCTGTCGCTCTAACGCTCGACTCACGCGTGATACGCCCTTCTGCATCGTCGACCCGGGCCGACATATCAAGTACATCACTGGAAACCGCCTCTACTGCCGATGACCATGCCTCACGTTCAGCCGCGATATCTGCCACGTTCTGCTCAGTGAGCGCTGTCATGGTAGCTATATCACGTGCCAGCGCATCGTACTGCGTTGAGCGGGTTTCAGTTTCCTGCTCTATTGAGGATGTGTTGTCGTTAAGCCGTGACAGGAATCCTTGCAGTTGGCTAGCAACCGCTTGCTCTTGCTCGGCTAATGCTTGCTGAATTTGCTCAATCGCTGCGGTGACTTCAGGAATCTCATTTTCTGAGAACGTCGCTAACACGCGATCGATCAACACGCCTTTACCTGTTCCTGAAGTGTCGCCCCATATCACTAGAGAATGTTCATGGCCTTCGGTATCCGCTGGCACATCAACCAGCATGTCGTGAAAGGTATACTCGCTATCCGGCGAGAAGCGTGCCCACTCACCGAGAACTCCATCAACGCAGTACGCAATAGCAAACTCGGCGCTGGCATTTAAGCTAGGTTGCTTGGCATATAAAGAAACGCGAATTTCATTACCACTAAACTGACTGGATGTGTCCTCGCTGATTAAACGACGCACACCGTCTTCACGAGGCTCTGCATTAGAGAGTGTTGAAGTAACAAGTGCGGCTTGCAGCCCTGCATAAATATCGCTGGTTTCAGGTGTTAAGGTACTGCCATCGGTTGCCGCCCACGCATCAAAATCGCTGCCCGGTTCAAAGCTGCTTGCAAACGATGGCCGTGCATCAAGTCGCGCAGATAGGATGCCGACTTGAGTAGCCAGCGAACTGAACTGGTCAATGCGAATTTTCTGCTCGTCGAGAATTAGCGCTTCGTTATTGCTGACATTGCCAAACAGCTGATCGATTTGGGACGCAAAGACTTCGTTATCGTTGATGCGTATCTGCGCCATTGAGTAAATAGAGGCAGAGTTAGTATCGTATGCCGCCGCCATAACGTTTTGCTGTAGCGCCAGTAGGCTGTCTTCTAATTCAAGCTGCTCAACGGCCTGATTAATCGCGGTAGTGCGATTTTCTACTTCCTGCTGGAACGCCTGCGCGCGTGCCTGCGCCTCAAAAGCCAAGCTCTGAATACGCTCGTTACGCTCATCGTCCAGCGCTTCAATACGCAGCTCTCGCTCTTTAGCCAGGCGATTTGCTACCGTGCCATCAAGCGACTCAGGCCCCCGCAGCTCCTCCTCTATCGGCCCAATGCGCTCAATGCTAGATTCGATAGCGGGGATTTTCTCAATTTCTTCCCGGAGGGACTGCGCTAAAACACCCTCGTCAATCTCTCCAGTTAGCAGTTCAATGACATATCCAAGATCTGCCAACGGCGCAGCGTAGGTGCCGTTCGGGCTGTTCGGCGGGCCTTCAATATCGGTAACTGAAGTAAATGTAATCCAGTAGTAATAGCCTTTCAGCTTTGTCGGATCGTCAGGATCAACCGCATCATCGCGCACGTAGTCTGTGTAAAAACTACCCGCTTCACGGCCAATGACTTCTGCGTTAGCAAAGTTGTCTTTTTCGCTTCGAAAGATGTTGGTATAGGCATGGTTGCGGTACTGCTGGCCGGGGATGGTCCAGCTTAGATTAATCATGCCGTAGAAGCCGCCTTGGGCATCAAAGTTGGCAGGCGCTGGCGGTATGCTTAAATCTGGCGCTGGCGGCAGTGCGCCAGAATCTAGGTTGCCATCTTGGCCTGGGCGCATGCCTGGCTTTAATTTACCAATGCCGCTATCCAACAGGTCACGCAACGTTACCTTGCGGTCTAAGGGGTCGCCCCGCACGCCTTCGCCGGTTTCCAGTATCTCGGTCATGGCAGCGATCAGGGGGCGTAACTCGCTCGGTGCCTTCGGCGGCACTGGCGGTAATGTCCGACGGCGTCGGTTCATGGGCACCTCACGGTGAGCCTGAAAAGGTTAAATCAATTCGCTTGGAGAGGTCGCGATTTGTATGGACTGCACTTCGTTGTTGCCCTGAATCTCAACTTCCCAATCTCGGCACAATGTAAAGCCTGCAGGAAGGCGAAACATATCAGAGCTGGTAATCCCGGAATCAAGAACAGTATTTCCATCGGCACGGATAATGAGCCTCACAGGGTAGTTAGATGCAATGAGCTTGCCGCAGGTAAATCCAGCGCTACCAGGAGGGAATTCATGAAGACGCGAGCGCCAGGTATAATTCATGAGGTTTCCCTTCCCCCACGCTTTAATGGCACTGTTCTGAATCAGGTAAAGTGTGCCCGCTGCTATGTCGTGATAGCCACCGCTGGCGTTAATATCCAGAAACTCGACGCCTTCACCAGGCGTAAAAACCATGCAGCCGCCACTATAGAACGCGATATAGCGGCCATCATAGCGGTAGGCGTGGATCGTTTCGGGGTTGAGCGATTGCCACTGGTCTTTTGAAAACACCTCGGCAGTCACTACACGAGCATCACGGCCACCTGCTGCGACCAAGCCTTCGTGCCCTGCGTAGATAACGTACTCGCCCATATCGACCAGTGAACGCTCGGATATACAAGGTTGGTCAACGTCTAGCTGCATTGGTGACATAGCCTCGGGACTGGCACCACTGACAAGGTAGGGCTGCCCTTGCGTCGCCACAATCAAGCCCGACGATGTAGCGCCAATGGCAACGATGTTGTCTTTGAAAGCCAGCTGATACGCCACTGGCCATGCATGAGGCAAGTACGCCTCGCTAAAGCACAGCGTGTTTTCAAAATATCCGGCCAGAATACCACCAGGTAGTGCAGTCAATCCCTGCAGCCTGGGGTCAGGCATATCCCACTCGACCGATGGCAATGCACGGCCAAGCTGGGCACTGGTGTAACTATCAAGATATTCACTTGCAGATGCGTTTACATTGGCAACGTACTGATAGATGCCATTCGACTCAGCACGGTAGATTCGCTTTGCCACAATGCCATGGCTGCCACTGGGGACGCCTGGGAGCGATAAATGCACTTCACCGCCTGCAGGCGCACTGCCCGTCATATCCCAGCGTTCAATGATATTGCTGGGCACACTGGGCGCACTTTCTTCGCCGAAGCGCGACACCAGCGTCACTACATAGGATGTTTCCAATGTCGTGGGCGGACGCTCGTCAACGGGTGCGCGATTACTCGGCGCAGATGCTGTCGGCCCGCTGCTTGGTGCGGGTATGCCTAGTCGATAGCCACCACCAGGATACGGCGGGGTTCCACTGGTAATATCGCTAATACCGCCCATTTTCGGCGGACCATCACCTGTCCAGTACACGCGGGAAAAATCGTCGCTCGCTAGTGGCGACTTCACAACGTGAACGTTACGCCCCATCCCCCAGGTCAGCCAAAAGCCTTGCCCATTGTTTCCGCTGGGATAGCGGTAAAGCGTGGATGGATTCGCCACAGTGCTAAGCGACTCTACGGTTAGCGGTGCGCGTTCAGGCTTTAGCGTACCGCGCTTTAGGTAAACATTTCGAGCCCGCTGTGCGTTGTTTTCTGGCAGCAACCGCGCGTCTAAAATTGGTAACTCGCCACGAAAGGCGCTGTGTTGGATTTTCAATATGTCCACCTTTCAGGCACAAAAAAAACCGCTTGCGCGGCTGTTGTTCTGCTAAGTTTTACGCCCTACCAGCTAATAGCGTTTGCGGCCTCATCTGTTTCAGCAGCCCGCACAGCTTTCACCAGTCTTTGCCGCTTCCCTGTCAGCGTCTGAAACTGGGTGAACATTTCCGCATTCTCAATAACGGCTGCGCAAAGTTCTGTCATCGTTTCAGTGCCGTCCTCACCATTACGCCCCAGCAGTATCGCATTGAGCACAGGCGTTGATGGCTGCTCGCTCTGCGTGTCTTCATGCCACGCCAAGAAAGCGCGCGCTTCAGCTTCTTGCGCGAGCCACGTTTGCTGCTCTATCGCCGGATACTCTCTGATTAGCGGCTCAGCCTCTGCGGCATACGCCGCGTTGATCTCTGCGATCTTTGCTGCCTGGGCGTCTGCTAATAGCTCAGCGGAAGTTTTTGCTGGAATAAACCACGGCTCACTCATGGTGTTAGCTCCCCATTTGGTTGCGGCACTACAACTGTCCAGCCATCAGCGCGCTTCACGTACTCAGCGCCTTCGGGTGCAGACGTTGCGACGATATAACAGCGGTCGGGATCGTAATCAGCGGCATCAATCCATTCGTCGGTGCCGGACCAATCATGTGAGCCGTTCATCGGCTGACACTCATAAGCAAGTCCGCACTGTCCGACCGTGATGTACAACTCTCCGTCGATACGGTCTACGCAACGAATGCCTGCCGCCAAAGTTTCCTCGGTTGCAAAGAACTTAGCGCCTTCGGGGAAAGGGGAAAGATCAAAGCCGTTCACGGTACTTTCCGATATTTTTAAATCAATAACGCCGCAGGTTCCCACTGGTATGAATTTAATCTTCACGCTTTCCATCTCCCAAAAATTACTATGTCGAGCGATTCAGAAAAATCTTCATAAGCTAACGTAGTGCCTTCTATCCTGTATATTCCCCTAAACCCGTTACTGCCATAGTGAGAAAATGCTACAGCTTTCCACTTAGAGTACTGCTCATAGCCAGATGCAGAAAAGCTCCAAGAAACACTAAAGGTACCCACAAACTGTTTTGGAGATGGAAATGACTGCCAAGTACTGGCGTTGTAGCTGAAAAGTACTCTTGTACGGCAAATCATAGTGCCGTCAGCGAACTTCACATAGTACCCGTCTTCATTGCTACCGCTCTCCATTACAGAAGATTGTTCGACATTTCCTACGATAGTCTGGGAGCTAACATCCTCGACCCAATCCCCCCAAATGCGCTCTCCTTCGGAGTTTAAGGCATTGGAGCAAAGCCTTTTCCAACTTCTAATTTTAAGAGCTGCGCTACTACTGTTGGCGGTATTTGCGTAATTGACAGCCTTTTGCACAAGTGCGTGGCCGCCATATAGACGTTGGGTTTCTACCCAAATAAACGAACCACTATTTTCAGGAAAAACTCCCATATTGGCGGTTGAATATAGTGCGCATTCACCAGAAATAGCTTGGTCTATGTTTTGATTAGCTGACTGACCTGAATGATAATTACCGAAGTGCGCTCTGCTTGCGAACGGGGCATCGGCCAATCGAACTAGCTCTCCACCATTCCCCAGATTGTTCAACCCACCAGTCACACCTCTCCCCAGAAGCGGCCCCAACTGATCAATCACACTGTTCAGTTCAGCGCGGTCAGGGAACTCAGCAATCAACTCGGCACTTGACCCCTGTCTACGATAGAGGCGCATGTAAGCACCGTTACCAGGGACGCTGAAATATTTACCATCAGCCGTGTTCTGGCGTCCCTCTGTGATCGTTGAATAGATGTTGTTAAGCCCCATAGCTGCATCGCGGAAACGCACCACTTCTTCTTGCAGCTTGGAGTTCGTTTGTTCTAGCTGTACGACAGCCTGCTCGAATGACATTGCATCCCCCTACATAAATCGACGTGGTTGAACCCGCGCGCCCCGCTGCTGCCCATACACTGACAGTCGGTAGGCGTCGTTAATGCCAGCAGTGAACTGCGTTTCGTGATACGCAGCTTGCTCGACGTTGCGCCACGGTTGAGGCAGCAACAGCAATCGATGAGTGGCGCCATGGCGCAGGGTTTCAAAGTATTGGTCACGTAACTCGGCGGGTAGTGCATTGTCAGGCGCTGGCTTGACCGCAATGCACGCCGTGTAGATGTCGGCATTGCGCTGCCGATGAATGGTCACTATGTCAGGCGCTAGCTGCTCATAGTCCGCGCCCGGCATCATGGCCCGGCCATTGCGGTATACAGCTAGTGCACGCACGCAGGTAGTGTCAACAGGGGCCGTAATGGCCCCCTCGCTTGTGACTGGCGCATCAACGATCCATGCATTGCCGTCCTGGCACAGCCGGAACTCTGCCCACCGCAACGCATCCCGAACAGTCATTAGCGGCGCTTCTGGCACGTCCTGCACCACCGTTTGCAGCAAATCCATTACTGCCGCGTCCGTGGCGGATTGGATGAGTTGTCAGGCGTGTTAGGCGAGATAGCGCGCGCTACTTCCACCTTCTGTCCCAGCGCGCCCATGTACGCCTGCATGTGCATTTGTGCGCGATTTAGGTTCGCAGCGTGTTCAGCGTCTTTCGAGTAAGCGCGATACAAGATGTAATCGGTAATCACTGGGGCGTAGCTGTCGTTGAGACGAATCGGGTCTTCTTTCAAGCCATCTAGTCCCAACGCAACATCGTGCGGTGTGGGTGTTGAGGAGTAGATCAGCTCGACTTCGGCACCATCCGCAGCAGGTGGGTACACATAGAATCGGGTTGGGTCCTGATCATCGAACACATACTGCTCAATGTTCACACTAGGCTCGTCGGCGTGCCAGCTGCGGCGCGTGGTATCCAGTGCACGGCGACTGGTAACCAAAATACCTAGTTTATCGCTGAGGTCTGCAGTATTTCGGACTACATCAATAAGGCGAAGACCATCGTCAGGTATCTCTTGCCGGGTTCCTGATACAAGTGGCACCGCTGCGTTGATTGAAGAGGCGTCGGGCTTAATCTGAACGATGGCCTGGTAGGATTCGTTCAGCCAGCCGATCAGCTCCTCGTTGGTCCAGCGGGTACCGGCGGCCGTCACTTCCTGCAGTACCAGTTTGGTATTGCGTATGACGGTGCCTACAGTTGTGACGGCCATTGCTTACACCTCCTGCATGTAACGGTTTTTTGCCAGTGCAGCCGTCCACGGGAATGTGCGCCCGTTTTTCAGATGCTTAAGCATGCGCCCCTGATACTTTGGTTTCTCGGGCTCTTCAGGCTCGGCAGGCGTCTCGCTAGGGCTTAGATCCTCCTCCGATGTAACGCCCTTTTCTGCCAGCGTTTCAGCGGCTTCAAGCAGCTCGGCGCGGATGGTCTCAACGCCTTGGCGCTTATTGAGCTCAACACCTAGCTTCTCGGCCAGTGGGTCGAAATCATCCTTGGTCACCGCTTCTTCAATCTGCTCAATCAGTGTCTTGGTCATGCGTGTTTCCTCACGGAAAGTAAAACGCCACCCCGAAGGATGGCCTAGGTAGGCGATTAGGCGGCGCGTTGCGCGTACAGATGCCCCATAGCGTTGGGATCGATCACCTCGTAGCCAAAGACATTCAAACCGCGCACCAACTGACCGAAGTCATTCGGGTTTTTCAGGTCTTCCATCTTGGTCATTTGCGACGCAAACGTGAGCGCTTTCTTATGACCGAAGATGCAGTTGGTGGCCTGCTTAGTCGTCGTGGCATCGGTGACTTTCGACATGTTGTTGCTGACAAACACATCGAAGCGGTCGAGCATGCCCACCTTGCCGTTACGGAATACAGAGGTGTTGTCACCCATGGCACTCGCGTCACGCAGGTCGGACTTCTTGAGCATGCCGTTCATCCATGCGGGAATGACGATCCAGCGGCCGTCATCCGGTACGTTCTGTTCATCCAGAACGGAACCGCAATCAACAAACACATCGAGAATGTTGGTTTTGTTCACGTCTACTGGCGCACCGGCTTCGCCCATGTTGTAACCACTGGATTCAAGACCGGCAGCAGCTCCTGCGTTCTCGGCCGCCGCATCCGCAAACACGTCGCCAAGAATCACCTTGTCGATGGCAATTTTCATCTGCTGGCCAGCATCATCTGACCAGTTATTCATCAGCTTGATGTCTGATTGGTACTCATCGATGTTATTCACTTCAAAGGCAAAGTATTTCGCCTTATCAATGTGAAGTTCGACCATATCGCTGGTCGGTTTCTCATAGCTGAGGCCACCGCCAATCTCGTAGTCTTTGATCGTGATCGACGGTGTGGTGCGGATCATCACCGTGTCGCCTTGCGACTTAATTTCTCCTTCATAATCCGTATTAGAAATTTCAGCGAAACACGTTCGCGTATACAACTTTTCAATCATCTTTCCCGACCAGACCTGTGGGATAAACCCAGAAGCGGACGTGCTGGAATAGTCGGGATGTGATGCGTCGCGTGCTGGACCTGCCATTGGAGTAACCTCTTATCGCCTCACGGCGAGGAATCGGAACCGCCAGCCGGGTTATCGAACCCGGCCTTCACGTTGGGCGGCGAATATGTCGGCTTCCAGGCGTTGCGCTTCGTCAGCGGAGTAGCGGCCAGCGGTCTTGTCACGATAGAACTGGGTAATGTCGGCACCCGTCCACAGCCGCCCGCCTTGTGCTTGCGGCGTTGGGGCTGCTTTCGTGGTGCGCGGTTCTACTTGCTCATCGGGGACCGTGCGTTTCTCTTGCGGCTTCGGCGCTGCCTGACTCAGATAGAGTTTGAATACGTCAGCCACCCCTTTGGCGTTTAGCGCCTGTTGCGCCTGGCTGAGTGCCTGTTGGTACTGCTTACCCGTTTGAGGATTGAACGTGCTAAGGAATTGCAGGAACGCCGGTTCGCTATTGATTTGCTGGTAGTTGGGCACCGCTTGCTCTAACCCAATCCAGAAACGCGCTTCTGCATCCTCTTGCTTCTCGGACTCAAGACGCTCAAGGCGTTGCGCGATCTCTGTGTTGGGCTGTTGCTGCTGGGAGCCGCTTAACCGCATCATTAGTGAGACAAGGTCGTCGCCATATTCTTCTTTGTAGCGGGCTAGCTCTTCGTCGCTCACACCTGGTAACGACTGCTTAGTCGCGTCGGGGGCTTTGGTGGCGTCGGCTAGCTGCTGCTTTAGCTGTTCGTTCTCTTTACGCAGCGCTGGTACTTCGGTGTCGTACTTACCGCGAATGACGTTAAAGCGGTGTTCCCAGTACAGAGCGTCTTTTGTCTCTGCTTTAGGTTCGGGCTTAGGCTCGTCTTTCGGCGGCTCGGCGGGTTGCGTATCGGGTTTATCAGTGTCCGGCTTCTCAGCGTCGCGTGGCGGGTTTTGCTCACTATCAGGAGCCTTGGCCTTATCGGCGTCGGGGTTCTCTGGTTCGCGGTCAAAGTGCTGTGCGGCGGCGTCAACTTGCGCCTGTACGGACTGGGGTAATGACATTTCAACTCCTATGACGCCTCTCGGCGTGTCTGTGAGCCGGACTTAGCCGGGGTTCACGATTCGGGTAACGGGTTCAACCTGCAGTGTTGAGCGTTGCCCACAAAAAAGCCGCCTCCGGAGAAGCGGCTTACTTGTGAGGCCGGACGATTCCGGCTATTTGAAACGGGTATCTATTACGTCGCGCGCGGTTTCTAGCTTTTCGATTAGTTCTGCAAGCACGGTTGCCTCGCCCTGCTTGCGTGCTATTTCTGCGTTATCGCGGCATCGCTCCAAGTGGTTGCGACAATCCTCGCGCAGGGACTTGAGTATTTCCCGCAGGTGCCGCCCCTCTGGGCTGCTGTTGATTTGCGATAGGGCTTTCCACTGCTGCTCGTTCATTCGCACCTCTCTGGGTTTCGGCTATCAACTTGGCAATCTGTGCTAGCAGGTGCTGAGCATCCAGCGGTGCCATTTGCTGGGCTATTTGTGTGTCGGCTTGGATTTCGGCAGCGTCGGCGCCGTACTTCTGTGCCTGCGCCTGCTTAACGGCCACTTCGGCTTGGGCCTTTGCTTGCTCGATCTGCTGCTGGGCTTCTAATTGCGCCTGCTGTGCCTTCTGTTGCTCGGCTAGGTTCTGCTCCATTTGCTCTTGCGTGGGGATCAGGCCGGGCATATCCAACTTCTCGGCCACGCTATCCAACAGTTTGCGACGACCTTCCATACCTACAATTCCCATATCCATTTCATTCTGAGTGAGCTGCAGGAACTGCTGGCGTAGCATATTCGTCTGTTCGCGTATCAACATGGCTGAGCTACCGCGCGCGACGACATTGCAATCACCTTTGATGCTGGGGTCTTCGCTGTACTGCATGTTGTGTAGCCATAAAGCTTCAATCACACGGCGCATCACGCCACGGTCAATGTGCCGGATGGCGTCTTTGATACCTTTGTTTGCTGATTCCATCAGCATTGATAAGCCACTAGCGGTATTACCAGCACCACCAACATTCTCATTGCCATAGGTGTAACGCGGGATGTTAGTGGCATCGTCTGCGCGCCGCTCAAACTGATCGTAAACAGCGAGCAATTCAGCAGCGTTACTACTGGGCTGGTAAAAGCGAACGGCGGCGTTATTACCGGTGACTTGGCTGTCTTTAGTACGCCAGATTTTCCAGGGGTAGATGTTGGTCGGATCTTCCTGGGGCTGCAGGCGGTCTTCGTAGACCTCTACCTGCGGGCCGGATGAAATAGCGAGGTTGTTAACAAGACTACGCGCCGTGGCGTTGCACACGTCTTGAATATCGGCCATGAGTTCAGGGATGGCTTGGCCCCAGAAACTGCCTGGCACTGGCTGGTAGCTCGCTTTGTGATAAGGGCGACGCTCCAACGGGTCACGGTTAATGCGAACACGGATAACGTGTTGGCCAATCAAGATGGCCTCAATCTCATACTCTGCCAGCGGGTCTTCAATATCGTCGGGGTTAACTCCCCACTGCAGCAGCGTTACGCCCTGGGCACCGCCGGAATAGATAAGCCCATCAATAGTTTCGCCGTGGGTTAGCCACTCATCATGGCCACGCCCTTCCAACTCGGCGCGCTCGCCGTCGGTCCATAGCCAATCACGCAAGCCGCCTTGGCCGTACTGCTCCAGCACGCGACGGATAGATTCTTCATTGAATGACGGGACACCAATCAGCTGGTTGAGCTGCATCCGAGTAAAGCGAGCTCGCTCAATGATGAACGCGCCGTCATCCACGTTTGTGGCGTCAGGGCTGGGATACATATCGAACGGTGATACCCGCTCGAACTCAGGCCGGATAGTGGTGCTCTTGATCGGCTGCCAGCCTTCTAGCCATTCCAGTGTAGGCACGCGTCGTAGGATCGGCGCACGCACAAACGCGCCTGGGTAGGTAACGAAGTCATCGACGAACTGTTCAAATGCTTCAGACCAGCCGCCTTCGGCTAGCTGATCGGCTATCACGTCTTCATGACGCTCGGCAGCTTCTTCAGCTTTCTCTTGCGCCATTTGCCGCACTTGCTCGCGCGCTTGCTCGATCAACGCAGCCATATCGACTTGCTGACCTTCCTGCTGAGCCTGCATGGCTTGCTGCTGCATCTGCTGGAATACAGGGGCAACGTACTCGTCGGGCACGTCTGCCACTGGTGTAGGTTGCAAACCCCACGGCTGCTCATTGGCAGGCATCATAATGTCGCGAATCCAAGCCCCAGCAGCGCGGCACTTGGTGGCGGTCAACATCATGTAAATTTCTGCACCACCTTCCTTGCGAATCGCCGCTAGCTTGTTGGGGTCGTACTCGCCTTTACGACGACGCAGACAATCCAGCAGTCGATATTCAACCTCTTGCTTAGCTGTCTTGGCGGATTCCCATGACCGGCGAATGTGCGCACCTAGCGACGACTCCATGAGCTGACGACGGCGCTCTTCCTCGGCCTGCATTTGCTGTACTTCAGCCGCTTGCTCGGCGTGCATTTCAGTCGCCGACTTGTATTGCAGCAAACCCAAACTAGCCATTAGCAGCACCCTGCGTTATCGCACGGTAAATAGCGGCATCGGCGGCACGCTTGTGGGTACGCATCCGTTGCACGTTGCGGCGCATCGGGCCTAGCTGCTTAAAGAGATCGGTCACGTAGCCAGCGGGATCGTCTAGGAACTCCAACAGCTTGACGTTAAACGTCACGCCCATATTGCCCTCAACCTCAAACTGCAGGCGCATACCTGGCTCTGGCGTCGTAACCTTCTCCTCGATAATGATCATATCGATTTGCACGTTGCCAACGTCGGGACGGAAACGCTTTGAGGGAATCGGGATGCCGTGCTTCATCAATTCTTGCGCCATGCCCATGGCGGCATCGCGTGCAAACTTTTCAATCTCACGGCTTTGCAGGCCTGACAAGCGCAATGCTGCCGTGCGGGCGCGCTGTTGCTGCGAGCCGTTCGGGGTGGTGTGAATCATAGCGCCTCCCGGCGGGGTGATTAGGTGTGTGCGCTCCAGCCACCGCGTGACGAGCGGTTAGCGGGCGTGGCGGGCAGTTGCGCCCTTGCAAACAGTGATGAGCGAGCGAGGGTTTCAAGCGCCTTGGCACCGTGAGACGCCCAATCGTGGCGAGGCGTCGACTTGTACACGCCGCGCTTGTCGTCCCATTCCTTCCGGTAATTGTCGAGGCAAAGAACGCCCTGGTGGCAGGCCTCCTCGTCTATCCAGCACATCGGCAGGAACTGGCGCGTGGCTTGAACGCCCTCAGCATGGTTGCTAATGCGCGGCACCGTTTCAAAGTTGATGCCGAAGCCCTTGGCAACATCGGAACGACTGAGCCCGGTACCCAACTCCCTAACGGCCAGATCGTGCGGGCCAAAGTGGCCACCATAGCGGTAGCCCTTCTTGTTGAGCAGGTCGGCGTAGTATTCGATGCCTTCGCCCTCGCCTTCTAGGTAGTCCACCAAGTGCACCTCACGCCCAACGACCTGGGCAAACCAAATCGCCATGGTGTCGTTCATGCCCAAGTCCCAACCGGTATAAACCGGCAGGCTTGGATTAACCTGCACCTCAGACGTGAGGCGCTTGTTCTTGCGCAGGAACTGCATTTGTGTGGCGAAGTAAGCGCCTTCTACTGACTGGTTGAACGCTTCCTCTGGTGTGCTGGGGTACTCCCGCTGCATATCATCCTGCAGCTTTTCAGCCTTTTTGGCGTACCAAGCGCGTTGACCTGGCGTAGTCGTGATGCGGTGTTTGTGCTCTAGCTGCTCGAAATATTCGTTTAGCCGTTGCGGTATCACCACACCTTTAGGCGACATGGTGTACGTTGGCTCTTGCCACCAGGGGAAGAAATGGAACTGAAAGTCCATCTCCGTCAACGTGCGGCCCATTTCCTTGAGCTGCTGCGCTGTTTGGCAGTAGTCGAAGAAATAGCCTTCGCGCCCTTCGGCTGTCGATTCCAGTGTTATTTGATTGCCGATGCCAACAGCTTCAAACGCACCAGTGACGATTTCCTTGGCTTTGTGCGGGAACTGGCGGCAGATTTTGCCGAACTCGGATACGTGCAAGCGCTGGAGCGTGCCGCCACGGTATGACGTGCTGACTTTGATGCTTGAGCCGTTATCGAAGACATAAGCGCCGCTACCACTCTTGTCACTGATCGGCCTGGGTATCTTGGTACCCAGCATTTTCAGCAGTGCGTGCCAGGCGTCGTCGATGTTCTCGTAAGCAAAGGTGATCTTATTGCGGAAAATGTCTTGAGCGTCTTCCAGCTTGTGACAGATACAGCCCGCGGCGAAGTTATCCTTGAACAGACAGTCATCTAGCGCGTCGATCATCTCGAACGTTGTAAAGCCCAACTGGCGAGCCTTCAAGATCAGGTCGAGGCAGTGGCCATTCAGGTAGCGCTCCCGCTGCGCCTTGTTAGGCTTGAAGCGCACTTTCTTACCTGACTTATTCTTGATCTTGTAGAGCGAATTGAGACGAAACCATTTGAGGCTAAGCGCGGCCAGCAAGTCAGCTTTATCGGTTAGCCTGCCCTTTGCATGGGCTCGCAGGTAGGCCTCTGCGCGCTTAACCTGGCGTGCCCGCTCACTCGGTGGCAGGATCATTAGGTGCGACCTCTGCCATGAGCTCTTCAAACGACTTCACGCCGTCGTCTTTATCGTTGATATCAAGCCCGTAGTTCTGACGTTCCAGCTTGATAACGCGGTCTAACGCCTGGGTGCCGTGGCCCATGCACTTACCGACATACTCAAGCGGCACGTCGATCTCAGCGACGCCACCAGTGGGAAGTTCAACACTGATCTTGCCTTCTGCTATCTGCCCTTCAAGTAATTCGGCAAATCGCTCAGTAATGCCCCGCCAGCGCTCAAGCGTTTTTCGGTGCCCCTTCACAACCGCCGCATTCTCGTTCGCAGCTTGCTCTACCACCTCGTCATCGAGCGCGGCTTGTGCCTCTGGCGGAAGCGTTGCGCGAGTGATCTTCTCTTGCGTGCGCTCCCTTACTCGCTCGGTTAAATCCTTCTTCCAGTCATACTTTTTGGCGCGGCGATGAATAGTCGAGCGGTTCACGCCATGACGCGCTTCAAGCTGCGCGAGAGAGAAACGACCGGTGCGATATTCCCGCTCGATCAGCTCCCAATCGTTTCGTTTAGCCATAAAAAAACGCCGCCATTGCTGGCAGCGCCCTAAAAAATATTGTTTTAGAACAGCGTTTCCTTTAACTTCTAAGTTCTATTAAGAAACGGGTTTATCAACTGTCAACAAGGAATATGAGTGTGTTTGAATTCTCTTTCGGCCTGATGCCAATACTCTTGGCGGTGGCTTTGCCGCTTATCTATATCGTTACACGTCAAGCACGTCGCGCAATTGCCTGGGTCGGGAAAAATGAACCACCCAAAGAGCGAGCTTGGGTTATCGTTTTGATAACAGCTCTTTTCGGGCTTATTGTTGGAAGCTTTATTCAACCAGTATATGAGCAAGCTCTGGTTTGCAACGCATACACTCAACCGCTTGTTCAGTGCGTTTTAACCAACCTATAGGCTTAGAAGTGCCCGGGCGTCTCACGACGTGCCGGGCGTTTGGTGGCAGTGCCTCACGGCATGGCCTTAGGCGGCGCTTCACAGCGTTGCCTTGTCGCCTCACGGCGAGAAATCTAGTGCCTTCAAGAGGCAATGTTCACTCTTTATCAATACTAAGGTGCATCCAATGAGCCGCTTGATGGAGTACAGCTACAATCATTCCCCAGCAAAGCCCCTCGGATTTAGCATCCTCAATTGCATCCCTAATTTTATTTTCGAAACGTTCAGATGCTGCCTCCCCTAACGGGGTTAGAGACTTTTGTCTAGAAAACTCAGAAATAGACATTTCAACACTCCAGCAGATGTACACTTACTAATGGTCGAAGATTAATTCGATCAACATGGTTTCACTAGCGAGGTGATCAACATGGCAACGAACCCTCCTTCAGGAGATGGCAAGCGTAACGGTGCGGTTAAGGGTCGATCTCAAACACAAACTCCTTCCGGCAACTGGGTTAAGCGAGACACTTCTACTGGAAGATTCATGGATCAGAAGACAAGTGACCAGACACCGTTCAAGGGAGTTAGAAAGGAGAAGAAGAAGTAATACCATTCCGGGCTGTTGTAGCAGCCCGGTTTAACAAGGGGTATGTATCACAATTACTATCAAGCTCGGCTCTGGAGCTATCTCCCCTTAATCTCTCTATATAAACCTTGCGCTTTAGCTTGTTCTCGAGCCACTTGCCCACTTTGCCACGTTGAAATGCCTCGCTCAGCAGTCTGGCCAGCAATATAGCCACCAACACCTAGCGTCATGAGATTCCAGAGCGCGTCAGGTAATGGCAAGGTCAACCCCACGTCAAACATGGCTGATAGATACGGCGCGATCAGATAGTTGTTAGCAACGATAGCCACGATGGTAAGCATGAGAATCGGCCGCCAGTTGCGTTGAAGCCAGCTTTCCCCCGCCGCCTCTGCTAGTACAACTTGCATCTGAGCTTTAAGTGCGCTGTTTTCTGCATCAATCAACTGCGCCTGAATTTCATGCTTGAGGCGCGCTGCTTCGTCTTTGTCAGTGACTGCCTTGTCGATCACGCTGAACAGCGGACCGGTAATCACCGATAACGCTTTAGCTGCAATGCTCACTGCATAGTCTCCAGCGCCGACACGCGGCTGTTCAGGTTGTTGATGCGGCTCTCAATCTCATCAAGCTCACGGCGTGCATCAGTAGCGCGGTAATAGGTATCACCCCAGCTTTTAAGCTCCTGGCGCATTTCTTGAAGCATTAAGCCCTGCATGGTTAGTCGCTCTTCTAAAACGACTGACTGTTGCCCCAGCTTCACTAATTCAGAGCCAGCCCAAATAATTAGCGCTACCAAGAGCACCTGTATGCCTGTCTGCATATGCCGCTCGAAAGCTGAAGGTTTCACGTCGCGCTCCTGGGGCATTACGCCGCCTCCCATTACCAGCGTGCCGGGCCATTGGAGCGCGTATCAACGTGGGTAAACGTCGAGTAGCGACCAAGGCTGGCAGATGGAAAGTTGGCGGCAAGCCAGTCGTAAACGGCATCAGGTTTAACGCCAGAAACACGAATATCAGCAGCGCGGCCTAGCGTGTGCTGACTATTGGGCGCGCCTCCTACACGGCGATTGTATTCAGGACAGCGGCAGCCGCTATTGATGACTACAGGTTTGCCGAAGTGCGTGCGCACCGCTTCAAGGATCGCAAGGGTATCAACGTCTACGGTGTCGAAGCCGCAGCCGCAGTTGCACGCAAATTCTGTGCGGTGGAAGTGAGGACTGATTTTGTTGGGCATAGAAGGTACCTGCTGTCTCACGACAGTAGAAATAGAAAAGCCCCACCATGAAAGGCAGAGCTTAATGAAAATTCAAGCTTGAGACTAAAAAGCAAAATCTGTTTATTAAACCAATATTTCAACAGCTTAGACTAAACAGTCGATATTAATCAACAGAACCCTTATTCATTATTTCATAACTTATTTTCTCATCGAGGTGTTTGAAAACCTCGGTTGCAAAAACCGTCTGCTTACGTAGCAAATCGACTTTGGCCTTTTTATCAGATTCATCATAAAGCCGATTAGACAGAATAAAACAAGAAACCTCAGCTTCAACAAAAATGTCATGAAGCTGATCAATCTTATCAAACTCGCTTTTCAACTCATGCTTAATTGTTCTAATTAACTCTTTAAATTCACTATCAACAAGTGGTGTATTTTCAGCAATATAAGGCTGTAACTTATCCCGCTCATTGTAAAAATAATAGTCAACATGTGCAGAAAAGCTACGGAATTTTTGGCTCAGCCTATCGATTATCGGTAAAATTCTTTTAATTCTATTAAGGTGTGCTTGGTGATTACTAGCTTTAACTGATGCGGCATACGCACCTTTAGCGCCGAGCCAAGCACCTAAGGCTGCACCACCTAATGTAAATAGCCCTGCACAAATTACTGTCATCCAATCTACCGTAGGGGCTTGGATGATCACTTGTACAGGCTGGCTTAGATACTCTGGCAGCAACGGCGGCACTCGCAGGGCCTCATAGCAAAACGCCCCAGCAAAGCCAGGGCGTAGAATCGGATGATGAAGAAACCATAACTAAAATTGATGCATAAGACAAGGCTTCTTTGAATCCAGCGAGCCTACATAACAGGTGTCTTCAAAAGATACCAAGCAATAGCGATTTTTCGAACCTCTTGATTCTCTATTTTCACATCTCCAAATATCTCAAGAAAATGACCATCATCAATTGAGTCATATTCTATCTCATTACTAGCATTCAAATATCTTCTGTAACACATACTTAAGAATGTGATCTTATTGGCCAAATCCTCTAAATATTTAGCAAACTTAAAATCATATAGATAAAAAATCTGGGAAGAGTAATAGTAGTGTTCTGAAATTATACAGAGATACCTCACTAAACTACGGATCGCGGCTGTTTGAAAATCTTGTGACGGTTCCGCTGACTCTCCTTGATATTTTTCATTAGTAAAATAAAAACCTAGAAAATCATTAGCAGCATCACAGACTACCTCATCAGACACACCTATAGTAAGATTATTTATTTCATTTTTTGCCCACTTAAATAAATTCATTGCTGCAGATTGCCTTTGTCTTAAAACGTCCCCACTCTTGTTTTTTATAAATTCAGACATAAGTGATTCATAAGCAAAGTCTATGCATATATTTGTCGGTGCATTGTAGTTCTCATGAAACATCTTTCTTTGGAAAGAAAGATGATAATGAAAGCTCTTAATAGGCTGAGCTATTGTTTCAGAATAAAAGGGCCAGTCTCCATTATATCCAAATAGCCTATCATTATAGCCCTCTAAAAGGTTTAAATAGTTTTCAAGCAATTTATTCTGATTATCCTCTTCTCTTCTTGATTCAGAAGTCCTGATCAACTCAGCTGTCTGCTCAGTTGCCAACATCCTAGAAAAAGTTGCTCCCAAGGGTATAGATAGCGCAGCAATTGCTAGAAAGAATTTACCGCGCTCATAGAAAGTGTCTATGCCATCTAGTGTTTTCGATAACGGAAGATCGAAAAGGCCATAGAACCAAGCTAACCCCACGGCTATTAGCACTGGCCCCAGTACCATGGCCCAGAACCAGCCGTGTCGAAATAAGCCTTTATCAGGATTGAGCATTTATGAAGTCCTTAATCATAAAAAACTATGCAGCTAAGGTTATTAATACCGCGACTGGCTGAAGCGAATGCTGTTCCCAGCTATCAAGAATTAACAACAAATGCTGCCATATATTTCCCCAGCTAGCTCTATCCGTGCGAGACCAAAATCTCACATTGAGCTCAGCACCTAAGTATTCATTAAACCACTTACGAACGGCATTAGGCGAGCGTAAACCCTGGCGTGAGTACGGCCACGTCACCTCACTATGATGGTAAAGCGCAGCCATACATAGATATCGAAGGGTCTCAAGCTGCTGAGCAGTTGGCTTACCTTTACCCTGCCCTGGAAGCTTTACACCCTTATGAAGCATTTGCTGGTATAGCGCTATCTCGACGGTCTCCCGATCCCCCGCCAACTCATTCTTGGTAAACGGCCCGAAGCAGTAACGGGCTAGCGCTGCCAAGTGCGCTGGCTGTTTCTCAACGGCACTAATCACCGCGCCCGCTTCCAGTCCATTCACAATACGCCAGTCATTGTTGTTGCGCTGAGTGGTCTGCACTTGGGCGCCCATGCGCGCTATCTCCTGCGCATAAGCCATAACGCTTCCACGCTGTTCGTGATACGCGTCAAAGATCATCTGTCGAGCTGAGATATACCGCATCACTTTCCCCTACCGTTGCGTTTTCGTTGCGTTATTGCGCAACTGTTGCGTTTTGTTGCCTGCTGCGTTGCGTTTATCTCTGCAACCACTTCATTCCAAACGTCTTTTATCCATTCCGGTGTTGCACTCGGATATACTTTTACAAACTGAATCTAGCGACATCTTAATTGGCGTGGACTCCTTCGAATGCATCTCTCTTATGAGTCGCTGCCTAAGAATTTCCACCTCTTGGTGCTTCGTAAGAGCCAGAACCTCCATTGCAGTCACGTAATCAAGGTTTCCGTAACGAACGGAATCAAGCGCCCTTCGGGTTGTTGGATCATTAAGTGCCAGGTCACGGATCTCTTCTATATGCTGTCCCATTACACTGCTATCTCCTCTATCTTCCAGCCGCCGCCGCGCTTCTTGGCAAGGGGATACGCCACCTTGAACCGGAACGGATACATTTCAGCCGCCACCTTCATCTTCACTCGGGCATCATCTGTGAATATTCGAGGACTACCCTTCGTGTCATGTAGCTCCATAACGCCATCGCCTGCCATAACGGCAAAGTCCACGGTAAGGAACGTTTTATCAGCCAGGCGTAGCTTGATGCCGTCGAAGCGGTACCACTGGATATCACCGGCACGCTTGAGTATTTCCAGATACTGAGCGTACGCCGCCTCAGTCTTGTTCATCTGACCAGCTTTAAGGCGACCCAGGGCCGCCAGCCGTTTGTTGTTGTGCATCATCACTTCACCGCCTTAACTAGCTGTCGCCTAGCTAGTTGATCCAGTGTTAGAACGATGGCCTCGTTCATCCGCGCTCGGCGCTCCTCACGACTTAAGTGCTGACCGTTATCGATTTCACCATGGCACTTTGGGCAAAGCGCAGCTGTTAATGCGTCGCTAGCTTTCTGCCCGCGCCCACGGTGTTGGTTGCTATGGGCGGCTTGGATGCCCCAGGTACCGCAAAGCACGCAGCTATCTATCTCGTGCACGTTGCTCAACCACTGACGGCAGCGGTGCGGTTTGGTGGGTAAATAGCACTCGTTAGGCAGCATTCTTCACCTCCTTGTATTCGTCTGGACAGAAGCCACGCAGGTTGGGATCAGTCAGCCGCATCCCCAGGCCAGTAAAGTGCTGCCAAACTCGGTCCAGGTACTCGGCCTTTTGCTTTTTGTTCATAGCGCGGGTCACTGGCCAGTCGAACGGATGCCGCATCAACGCCAGCTTTTGCTCATAGGTAAGGTCACCGAGTACTTGACGGCAGGCGTCGGCGTACTTCTTAGAATCACGACAGAGAATCACCATGCCAATGTGCAACTTGCACCACGCTTGATATTCATCGGCAGTCTGGTCACCCTGCTGACTGGCCTCTTGGCACCACTTCCATTGCAGGGCGTTTTGATCAAGGCTTCGTCTGGGTTCATGTTTTTGGATAACGATCTCGACTTGGCCCCACTGCTGGATAGCCGTTGTCAAAACGCGGGGGAGCTTGGCGACGGCTGCCAACGCTTCCTGAACTGACGATGCACGGCTAACAAATGGCTTTTGCTTGTTCATGCCGCACCTCGCTGCTTCCGGTAACTGCCCCAATCCAGCTTGAGCGTGGTACCGCCGCCTTCCTGCATCCGGTCGATGATGCGCTTGCCCATGTACTCCTCGAGCTTGTCAGCTTCCAGATTGCTAATCAGGATCGTCGGCAGCATCTGCTTGTAGCGCTCGTTGATGATCTTGAAGAGCATCAAGCGCTCCCACTCGGTGCCGAGCTGCGCGCCCACCTCATCCAGAATCAGCAGGTCTAGCCCACCAACGAAGGCGCGAATCGCCTCTCGCTCGCTGCCTGCTTTCTCCTTGCTGAAAGCTCGCTCTTTGATCAGGTCGATCAGCTCATAAACATCGATTCCCATGACCACACGCCCGCTGGCTAGCAGTGCGTTACCGATCGCGTAAGCCAAGTGACTCTTGCCAGTGCCTACGCTGCCGGTGAAAACCAGCCCACCGCCCTGCTCCAGGCGTTCATCAAACTTGGTGACATAAGCACGGCAAACGCTCAATACATACGATTGCTCGCGACTTTGCGCCTCAAAACCGCTGAGGGTTTTGTTTACGAAACGCCTAGGAATCAGCGAGTCTTCGCGCAGCTTCCCAAGTCGCCGGCGGCTGCTGGCTTCGCTGGTCTGATTCACCTCGGCCTGGCTAACGCCTTTGGCATCCTCAAGCGCACAGTGGGGGCACCCAGCCCACCGACCGTTAGGCATCTTGGTATTGGTAAACTCGCCATGAATACGGCAGCTGTCAGCTTTATTTTCAGCGGTACCGGCGAGCATGCTGGCTAACTGGCCGCGCACTTGCGGAGTTGTTGTCAGTGATTGAGCCATGGTTAATCCCTCGCCCACGCTGGGAGTTCAAGATCGTTGGTGCCGTAGGAGCCCACAGGCATCGGCTGGGCGAACCCCATGCGGCCATCGCTGCGCTGGGCTGGTCGTATCGCAGGTGGGAGCCAGTCGTTCTCGTACTCAGCGTTAGGCCCAAAGAACAGCTGCCCCTGCATGACAAACTCGGTGCGCTCGTCACCCTTGGCACGGATGAACTGGGCGTATCGCTCCACGCCCGCCTGCATAGTTTCGGCAGGCACGCCCTGCTTGCGGCGAGCACTCCACGCCTTGAAAGCTGATTTTTTGGGGTTTCCGCCAGCACGTTTCGGGTAAGCCGACCATGCCGCCTCGAAGTCATCGGGGTATGGGGCCGCGCTAGGTTTTGGTTTGGGTGTATCCGGTGGCGTCAGCTCAAGCTCAGACGATGCGGATGGTTCACCCTCTGAACGTAGTGAAGAGGGTTTAGTGTCTTTCCTGTCTTTATAGGTCGGCTCATTTTGGGCTGGTTTAACCGGCTCATTTTGGGCCGACTCGGCTCTTTTTGTCGGAGCCTTCCGTTTTGAGCCGTTTGAAGGTTCCCAGCTTGGAACATCCTTATTCAAAGTGATCGGTGAGCGGCTGCCACCTTTGCGGAAAATAACGTTGCGACGAACTAACTCACTTATCACTTTTGAAACACGGGACTCATGCATCTTGGTTAGCTTGGCAACGTCCTCCGCGAAGATGCGATCACTCTTTTTGTTCCAGCCATACGTCAAGCGAACCACGGTTAGCACTACGCGGCGTTCACGATCAGTAACTGGCGCTCCAATAATCTCATCGAACAACTCATTGGCTATGCGAGTGTATCCATCCTCCACTTGTGGCCCCCTGCCAGAGCGCTCAGGCTCCGGCCTATCGACGTCTTCTCGACGTGGAAACTGGAAAATCTCAGCAGTATTAGTCATAATTAACTCACATGATTTACTTCAAAGCCCAGCACGCTCCCCAGCGTTTAATGCTGGGCTTTGTCGTTTATGGCTTATCTCAAGACGACCTGACAGGGCCCCATATCGCCCCTAAAAAGCGGGCGTTAGCCCGCTGGCACTAAACCGCTCGTAACGTTTGCCTACGCCGTAAGCTGTAAAGCTGATCCTTCAGCGGCCCCGCGATAGCAATCGCGTGATCAAGCATCACGTCTTCTACTGCCACCCCGCGCCGCGATGCTTCCTGTGCAACCACCTCTTGGTGCTGTGGCGTCATGCGCCGATAAGTGCGCGTTAATGCTGCACGGTTCACAGTCACTCCTCGGGCCTAATCCGGCCCTTCTGCTAGGCGCGTAAGCGCTGCATCATCTGCTCAGTGATGCGGTTTTCGATGAGGTGCGCCATGAGGGCTTCCACCATGTCGTCTTGTGCGGCTTGTATGCTCTGGCCTTCGGCCAATCGCTTTAGCAGCACGTCTTGCCGGAGGTTAATGACCTCCATGCCCACTAAGGCGCACTCCCGTATTGCGTGGGAGATAACGCCCCCGTGGCGCATTTCTGCTACCTGTTCCAGCGCGAGGTATTCCGAATCCTTAAAGCGCACGCGAGCAGGGTTATCCAAGTGCTCGCCTTCCGCCTTGCGGGTAGTGGGAATACGAGGTTCACGGTTCAGCATTGAGGCTTCCTTCTTCGTTTTTGCTGAGATCGCGGCCTTCACAGGCAGGCGGCAGGGATTAGGCGACCTGTGTTGTTGGATCGCCAAAAATATCGGGGCGCAAGCCTTCAATAGTCAGCTCACCATCAGTGGCGTCTTGAAGCCGCTTGGCCATTTCAAGTGATGCTTTCCTATGTCCACCCGAGAGCTGCCACAGATAAGCCACTGACGTTTCAGCGCTCTCTGCTACCAGCTGTCGTTGATCGGATGATGTTTTGCTAAGCCAAATTCGTAATTGATGAGACATACGGCATCTCCTGTTTAATGCTAAACAATTTAGCTTTGCGCTAATTTAAAATCAAGCAAGGATTAGCATTTTGCATATTTATCATTCTGCTAAATACTGCGAATATCCAAATATGGACGCTTACCAAATTCGCAAAGAAAACTTGCTGAAACTCATGCAGACACGCACAAAAGCGGCGTGTGCTGACAAATGGGATACATCAGCCTCTACGCTCAGCCAGATAACCTCGAAAAAGTCAGTGAGGAATTTGGGGGATACGCTCGCGCGCAAAATAGAACGCGCGGAAGGTTTGCCTGTTGGCTGGTTGGATAGGACGCACGCTGATTCCGATATCGATAGCCACAACGCAGGTGCGAGCTTTATCCATAAGCCTCGGGGGCCTAATGAACTAGAGCTTCACGACACGGAAATACTGGATGAGGACACTCCGCTTAGAGATGACGAGGTTGAACTTCCTTGTTTCCGAGAAGTGGAGTTTGCAGCTGGTGATGGCAGCACTCAGGTAATCGAGAACCATGGGCATACGATGCGCTTCCCTCTGTCAAAGCTGGCCAAGCGCGGTGTATCTCCAGAAAACGCGGCATGTGCCACCGCTACCGGCACCTCAATGGAACCAACGATTGCCGATGGCTCCCCTATCGCTATCGATAAAGGCACTCGCTATATCATCGATGGCAAAATTTATGCCCTTGATCACGGTGGCATGCTGCGTATCAAGCGTCTTTACAAAATGCCTTTAGGTCGCGTGCGTCTTGTTAGCGACAACTCAGATGAGTACCCGGAAGAAATGCACAGCCTTATGGGTCCCGATGCTCCGAAGATCATCGGACGAGTGTTCTGGTGGGAAGTATTTGACTAGATGGGAAAACTTAGCGATTTATATTATAAAAAGTTTGATTGCAGCCAAAAATAGGGGGATAAATGACTAGTTCCATTTCCATCTTGAATACTCTTCAAGCTGACCAAGACAGTGGGGGCGAAACCGTATCCGAACCCGAACCCAAATCTAAACGGGACCAGGTGGCTGAACAACGTAAAAAAATACTGCTTGACTTAGGCATTGATTTAATAGTATATAGCGGTCAGATAACGTTTGATAGCGATAACAAGGTATTTGAAGTCCTCCAATTAACACCCGAAGAACACAGACAGGATACTGGAGTTCTTTGGTTGTCTACACTCGGAGGCCTTCCAGATAGTGCGTATACTATTGCCCGCGCATTTCAGCGAAAATACAAAAATTTCAAGGTCTTAGTATCTGGCTACTGTAAAAGCTCAGGTACTCTGGTGGCACTCGGTGCTCAAGAGTTGATCATGACAGATGGTGGTCAGTTAGGCCCGCTGGATATACAAGTAATGAACCATGAAGAATTTGGTGAGCGCTTATCCGGCTTAAATCCATCTGAAGCACTGAGAGCAATCAATTTTCAGTCAATTGAAATGCTTAGAGAGCAATTTTTAGAGCTCCGTCTAGGCTATAGATTAAGCACGAAACAGGCTCTTGAGGTAGCTACAAACTTGACTGGACAGCTAATGAGCCCAGTCACAGCCCAGCTCGATTTAATGAAGTACGGTGAATTTATTCGAGCTATGAGAATCGCCGAGGACTATGGATCCCGCTTGACTAATCATTGGGATGGAGCCAACCTAAAGGCAGGAGCAATTGGCAAGCTCACTTCAGGTTATCCATCTCATGGGTTCGCAATAGACAGAGAAGAAGCGGAAAAATCTCTCTTCTCAGCCGTTAGCAAGCCATGCGAAGGTTTGAGTGTACTCATTCAACAACTAGGTTCAGGCATTGATAGGCATGCCCTTTCAAACAATGATACTCCATTAGTTTTGAACCTGAACCATGCATTTGATGTCTACTCTGAAGAAGACAAAGCCATTCAGACCATGAATGCACACCAGGACGACAATAGTCATGAACATGAAACCGGAGAGCCGGATGCGTAAATATGGACAACGGCAAGTGAGCGTTGACGTATCAAAGCAGACAAAGGAAATTGTTCGCCGCTCTTACGAAAACGCCAAAAGAAGTACGGAAGAACCTGCTACTGAGCGTAGAAGCAGATTTCTTGGTGAAGAGTTTCTGGCTAGAATCTGAAGCTGAGTGTACTGCAAAAATTCAGAACCCGCCTAAGGCGGGTTTTTTTGTATCATGCCGAAATTTTTTGCCCTACCGCCCTAAGCCACCCTAATGCGGCGAGCCCCATAAATCATAAAATGTTTTGTCGGAACATTGATGACCAAATTTCTAGCTATTATCATTATGGCATTGCTCATAACTCTACCAGCGTCAGCAACAGGGTCCGCCATAAACGCATCCACCCCTGAAACGCAAACACAAGCATTACCCAGCACCCAGTCCCCCACAGCTTGAAGATGAAGAATGTCAGCAGATTCTTGGAGAGTCTCATGAAGAGCTAGGCATTGCACAGAGTGGCTGCTACACAGTATGTCGCAAAGGCGAAGCATGTGGTAACTCATGCATTAGCCGGAGCTACAACTGCACTAGACCCTGCGGCTGCGCATGTGACGGCTAATAAGCAAAAAATTGAATATGAATAACCGCCCATCGAGGCGGTTTTTTTATGCGCTAAATAAAAAATTTAGCATTTTGCTATTGACGAATATTTAGCATCAAGCTAATTTTATTAGCACGAATACACCACAACGTGTTCAGGCCCTCACAGGCCACGCTCTTTAACAACATGCCGTAGTACGCGCACAGCCACCCCGTATGCGGAGGCGAGAAAGCACACATACAAGATGCACTCGTCGCGGGGCGTTTCCTAACTGACGTGGAGACGTAGGCACTCTGGATTGCGACCCCAGGCTGCCGGTGAGTGACACCAGTTGTGCGTAAGGAACGAGAGTTCGACGGAGTCCCTTGCTGATGACAGGGGGCATCCGAAAGCTAATTCACTGAATTGGTTTTCGGATCAACGGTGTGGAGAAAAGATGTGATTAAGCGACGGTATTTCTATTCAGCAACACGAAGAACCGAGGGAGGAACATATGCCTGGTGGCACGGCGTTCTTGAAATACCTTCCTGGCGGCCCTTCCCAGCTAGGAAGATTTTGAGTCTGGCGGTGACTGACGCTAAGGAAGGCATCGATAGCATTACGGGCTATCAGGAATGGCACGACAGAAAGCCACGCATTGTGGCCCTCAACCGGCTCTAGAAGAGGTCGTTATGAACGAAGAATTGAAAGCACTTTATCTAGCGGCTCAACAAAACCATGAGGCCATCACACATAAAGAAAGCGAAATAACCAAACTTCGCAAGACGCAGCGGGAGCTTGAGCAGGCGCTTATGAATGAGATGGCTGCCAACGCAGGCGATGACAGCCAACCTTTCACCAATAGTTCATTACTCGTATTTAGTGGGGTACTTACCGTCCCACATAGCAAGTTGTTCTAGCACTTGCATACGAGCATCCAAGTTTGCAAACAAGTTGTTAATACATGATTGAGCATGAGCTGCGGCAACAACCCCAGAGGGATCAGCTTTGGCAGCCAATGTTGATAGCGCGCTTAAGTGCTTTCTCAGCTCTTCGTGCTGCTGCCCAAAATCAACATCCGTCAACGCCGCAACGCGCGGCAGTTTTGGTGGTTGTTCCATTTTTAGCTCCTGGTGTGTGGAAACTTCAGGATAACTAAGACGCGGGAGCTGCGATAGTGCCACTTAATGCCTGCCGCCTGGGCTGAGAATACAGGCGGCATCGGTATGCTGCTTGCCTCATGACTGCCATGGGCTATGGGGAAGCGCCAGGCAGCATATCGATGTATCCGCATCAGCTCCCTGCTTGCCCGCGCCCAGCGGGCTTTTTTACGGCATGGCCTATTGCCGAGTCGTCATGCCCGCGCCGCTTCCCTTCTTTCAATGTTGGCACTGCGAGAGCTGCAGAGGCGGCGCGCAATATTCAGGAGGTTTTATGGCAACTCTACCCACTAAGGCAATCAGCAAAGAAAAGCTACGGCGCCAAGCAGATGATGACGCCGCCGTCCGCTACCGACGGCGTTTGGAGTTAGATCAGCGCTTAGCTGATATACGGCTTGAGAAATCGTTACGTGAGGTTTGGCGGTGAGAGCCGCGTCCATCCTTATTCCACTCATCTTCAAGGTGAAACGACATGCCTACGAGAACGCTTAGCCTAATCGCGCTTGCCGCCATCATCGGCAGCATGAACGTGGCCAGCAAGCTGGATGCATCCGATAAAGAGCGTATGCATCGGAAATATTGCCAGGAAGTCGCGGTGTGGGAAGCGGAAAATGTACGTGGCATTGATCCGCTAGACCGTACAGGGCACCCAGACTATCGCGGTAACGCTGCAGAAGTATGTCCAGGAATGCGCCCCGCTGCATTCACCCCCACCTACCCTTCCCCATTACTGGTTCAGTTCTGAGGTGCTTTATGAACCGCAACAAACAAATCCAACTACGCGCCGAATCCCTGAGTGAGTCGATACATGACGGTGACGCCGAAGGCATTGCACGATTCGGCACATATCTGAATGAGGTTGGTGACTTGGCCAGCGCAGTCGATGAGCTAACAGCATCAACAACAGTGGCGGATATGGTCGATGCCTATATCCAGTCCACTGTTGGTCAAAGCGTGTTGTACGCATGGGCAAAAGACGTTGCCGAAGATGAACAGTTTAGTCTCGAAGAAGAACAGGCAGAAATGGAAGCAAGCTGGAGGGCCGCATGAGCGAATGGCGACTCACAGGCAAAGCGGGCTGGGATGAAGAGACTGGCGTGGCGGTTTACTACGTCACAAAAGGTAGCACCAGCTTGAACGTCAATGACCACGTTGAGCTAGGCAAGCTGCTTGCGGGAGCACAGGACCAAGAGCCAAGCCGCGAAAACTAAAAAGCCCCTTTTAGTGCGCGAACACGGATAGGGGCAAAGTCGATCAACGTCTGGGAAGATCATTGGGGAGTATAAACCATGAATTCAATTAATGAGAAGCCACGCATTCGCGTGCCTTCCGGACGCTATCGCGTTGTCGATAGCGCCGATCACTTAGAGCTATGGCGTGATGTTGATAAGACACCGACCACAGCTATTAAGGAAAAAGAAGTTAAGGGCCAAAAACTAACCGCTCTTGACGCTATGCACGTTATCGAACTAGCCACCAAAAAATTTGGCCCAATAGGTATCGGCTGGGGCTATCGAATCGAAGTAGATCGCTTTGATCAAGGCGCCCCCGTTTACGACCATAAAAAAGGCATGCTACTTGGCCACGAGCTAACGCACACAATTCGATTAGCTCTTTGGTACAAGTGGAAAGGGGAACTAGGCGAAATTAGTCAGTATGGCCACACCCCCGCTGTTTATTACACAAGAGGCAACTACTGGGTAACAGACGAAGACCCCGCTAAAAAATCGGTTACCGATGCCATCAAGAAATGCCTAAGCCTTCTTGGATTCGCCGCTGACGTCTATTACGGCAAGTTCGACAAGAAGGACTACAAGGATGTCCAGCAGGCGGCAACCGCTATTCAGGTTGCCGAAGATAAAGACGCTGAGATAGAGCGATACAAAGACGAGTACCGCGATTGGCTCAAACGTGAAGCCGATACGCTACGCAACAAAATCCCCCATCCAAAAAGCATCACTTTGGCGGCTGAGCGCGTACTTCAGCGTGTTGCAGATAAGGCCAAAATGGCTGGCATGGAGCCGGATGATGGACGCAACGTAATCATCAAGGCCCGCGATGAAGGTATCGCCCGCGTCTATGCCGAGCAAGAAAAAGCCAAACAGCAAAAAGAGGAAGCGAACCATGACTAACGCAGCCCCCAACACCGACTACAAAGGCGAGCTGATCGAGCTAGATGCCGTAGAGCAGGCCCTGGCAGGGCTGCGCAAGAAGTACGGCACGGTGCCCAATGTGCAGACCAAAGAGGGTTATGAGCTCTGCAAAAAAGGCATCAAAGAACTTACCGGCTACCGCACCAAGACAGAAGAACGTCGCAAAAAAATCACTAAGCCACACCGCGACTTTATTGACCAAGTTAATAACTACGGCAAGCGGCTAACTGCTGATTTGAAAGAGATTGAGCAGCCGCTGAGAGACGCAAGGCAGCACGAGGACGAGCGCGCCGAGCGTGAAAAGCAACAGCGCATCGCCAAGCTGCGCGAACGCATCCAGGTCGAAATCCTCAGCTACCGAGATACAGCGGTAGGGCTCGATTCTACCGGCCTAGCTGAGCTGCACGACTCAGCCGTGAACATCGACACCGACGGCTATTTTGACGTGACCAAAGAGGCCGAGGATGCAAAAGCGGAAGTACTACAGTACATCAGCGAAATGCACGGCCGCGCTCTTGAGAAAGAGCGCCTAGCTGCCGAGCAAGCCGAGATACAAGCAGAGCGTCGCCGCTTACGCGAAGAAAACGAGAAGCGCGAGGCTGAACAGCGAGAACTTGAAGAGCTGCGCCATTTCAAGGCAGAGCAGGAAGCCAAACGAAACCCACCTCCTCAACCTGAACCTGAACCAGAACCAGAACCAGCTCCCCTGCCCGCCGCTGCTGAGCATAAACCGCTTAATACAAGCCGCCTCAGCGCTGCCGCTGATTCTTACAAATCACCGGCTACGCCAACAGAGAAACCGGAGACGGTCACCATTAGCTTCAAAGAGTATAATCGGCTACTTAATTCAGAGGCTAAATTACTAGCTCTAGAAGCAGCTGGGGTTAGTGAATGGCCAGGATATAAGAATATTATTCAACAGGCTGCTTAATCAATCATGGTAAGTGCTGATGCAAACCATCTTCACTTACCATATTCTCAAGATGGAATATTACTAATAATTGTTAGTATACTAGCGACAATTGTTCCAATATTCCCAATATGCGGTAATGTATTTAAAAGAATTTTGGCAGGATTTCTCTTCGGTGGATCGCTTTTAATAAGTTGCTGTGCAGAGTCGACCGCTTCTAAAGAATCGTTAAGATCACTGCCAGATAAATATTTTTTCATTTCGGCTCTAAGGGAGTCGAATTCATCATCTAATTGGCTATTAGCAATAGATGCAACAAGCTTATTATTATCCCCCACAACACTCTGCTGCACGACTGTATGAGCTTGTCCTATTATTTGTATAACACTAGGATTAACATCCTGTTTATCATCAGTGGGCAGCTCATCAACAATCTCCTCCAGCTTATAATTAATTTCTCTGAAAAGCGGCATGCTTACCGCATCATTAAAAGTTGAAATCATACTATTATATTGAGGCCCTGTAGCAAAAAAGCATCGAACAAAATTTATCAAACTCAACTCTTCACTATTAACCTTCTTTATTATTTGATACATAAAAGCAATACGATCATTTATATTAGTAGGGAACTCTAGATCACCACTTCCAGCCATGCCAGTAAAAGTTTCTTTTCTGCCAGAATACCATACATAAAACTCATCCGCCTTATAACCAGCTAGTTGCTTATCAATTCTTGAAAGCACTTCATCATTTTCAAGAAAATTAACAAGCATTCTTAATCTATCATTAAAAGTAGCGTTATCAGAGCACAATAGGTCTGATGAATAATCCCGGAATCGTTCAATGCTTCGTTTTACTTTCTCAGGCTTCATATTAACCTCACTTTGATCAAGATAATACCAAATGTAGTTTCAACAGTTGATCGTACATGTTTCTGACTGATCACACACCCCATTCACTCACCACCTCCATGAGGTAACTCGCAATGTCTCATCCCACCGATGTGACCAGGTTCCTTGAGGACCTGGACGGCGGCGTATTGGCTGAACGCCTGGGTAAAGTCCTTAGCCATGCAGCAGCGGCTGCAACGGACAACCCAAAGAAGAAAGGCAAGGTTTCGATAGATCTCACTATCGAGAATATCGGATCAGGCGCCCGGGTCGGCGTAACTCATAAGCTGGCCTTCAAGATCCCGACCGAGCACGGCACCCAGTCGGAAGAACACACCACCGAAACGGTCATGTGCGTGAACACGGGCGGCGAAATGACGCTAGAGCCCAAAAACCAGTTCGACATGATCGGCCACCCGCATCGTAAAGATGCCCACCACGGAGAGCAGCACTAATGTCACTGACCAAAGAAGCCCTGCAGCACATTGAAGCAAGCCACAAAACTGGCACCGAAGCCGCCGAAGGTCATGCGTTGATCGTCGGTGATAATTTCAAACTGGTGGATATGGAGAAGTACCAAGACCAGCGCCGCCGCTTTCGTGGGCAATTCAAGACCAAGGGGCTGAAAGACTTTATCGCCTACGTTAATGGTCGCCAGAAAGACGCGCCGGTATTCATCGACCGCGACGCCATGGCTGCAAGTTCATATCTGGATATCGGCGACATCGACCTTCCCGGGCATTGTGACCATTCCGCCACCCTCACCCTACCCAAAACGCCAGAGTTCACCGCTTATCTACGGGCCGATGCCAGCACCTTCGATCAAGAGGAAATGGTCGAGCTGGTAGAGGACTGGGGCCATCTGCTGACTTTTGAAAACAGCGAAGGCGAAGCGCTGGAGCGTAGCAAGGTCTTTCACGCTTTCCGCAAGGTCAAATTGGACGACTTGACCAGTATCGAAAGCGACAAACAGGAGCATTCCAGCCGCGTGGGCGTGATGAATAGCGTCACCGTAAAGAATGCCGACCGACTGCCCACAGTGATGTACTGGACAGTTACCCCTTACGAGGGGCTGACAGAGCGCACGCTGGCAATGCATGTTTCCAGCAAAACTAAGGGCGGTCCATCGTTTGGGCTTCGCGCTATCGCGCTGGACGCCGCTAAAGAAGAGATCGCCGCCGAGTTCGCCAAGCTGGTGACCGATGGCCTGACAGAAAGCGAGTGCTTGCTGGGCACGTTCCAGCCTTAACGGCCGCACACAATCACGTAGGGCCTTCGGGCCCTTTTTATTTGGAGGTCACATGGCCCGAGGCATTAATAAAGTCATCTTGATTGGCAACCTGGGCCAAGACCCAGAAGTACGATTCACTCAAGGCGGCACAGCCGTCGCCAATATCAACATTGCCACCAGTGACAGCTGGCTAGACCGCAACAGCGGCCAGCGACAGGAACGCACCGAGTGGCACCGCGTCATCTTATTCAAGAAAACGGCAGAGATTGCCCAGCAGTATTTGAAGAAAGGCAGCAAGGTCTACATCGAAGGCCGACTCCAAACCCGCAAATGGCAAGACCAAAGCGGGCAAGACCGCTACACCACGGAAGTCGTTGCTAACGATATGCAAATGCTAGATAGCGGCGGGCAGCAGCAAGCCCCACAACAAAGCGGGTACCAGCAACCGCCTCAGAATCAGCAGCGCAGTGGCTACCAACAGCCGCCTCCGAATAATTCAGGCTATGGCGGTGCGCAGCAGCCCCAAGGTCATCGACCACCACAAGGGCAGCAGCCATATGGCGCGCCTGATCCTGGCCAGTACGCCAATTTTGATGATTCGGAAATACCGTTCTGATGAGGTGCTCTTATGGACTCAAAAACGCTATTAATCATTAAAGAAAGTTACTCCAGGCTAAAGAATCTCAAGCTAGTGGAGATTGAAACTGGGATTAAATGGCAAACGGTTTACTGGCACTTAAAGAAAGAAGGAGTGCCCATCACAGGAGATAAGGCTCGCTACGGCTCAGCTACTGATCGTCTGGCTGTATTTGGCGAGCAATTTTTCCAGCGCCTTGTGCCTGACGCAATTGATAACAACGACTTAAAGTGGCAGTCATCAATTGATTTTTCGGTTTACGGAGTGAAGGTTGATATTAAGACATCCCGTTTAATGCCAGCAGGCCGAAACAATAAAGGAAAGTCTTTTTCAGCTCGATGGTGCTACTGCATTAGCAAGCAACAAGACATAGCAGATTACTTCGTGTTGCTGGCACTACCTGAAAACGATGATGAACCACGGCACATCTTCCTGCTTCCAAAAGAGCTAGCAACAGCCAAGACCACGATCTCCATCCCTCTTACCATGAAAAGTAAGTGGGCCGATTACAAGGTATCGGCGCAGGAGCTTCAGCAGTTCTTCACGGCGTTTAAGAAACGCCAGGCCTAATGCACACATCGCGCCTAACCGCTTGCACATCGGCTCGGTCGAGCGCGTGTGCCCACCTTTATCAATAAGCCAGTGTAGCCAAAAAAACCCCATCCCTGGGCTCTACACGCAACAGCTGGCATATACCGGACGAGTCGACTACAACGCAGTAGGTGCGTGGGCAAGGCAATATGCCCCACGAAACGAGGTCTTTAACTAGCCAAATCATTAAAGCCTCGCTCACTTATCGCCCGTATTAAAGATGTTAAAAAGTGAACTATCGCAGAGTGGTAATCATTAAATACAGGATCAGTCATGCGATACAGTCCTCCCTCAAAAACCTTCAATGTAGGAAAGTCCTGGGCATCCTTTGGCATAACTTCGCCGCTTCGGTGCAATAAAATATTTCTTACTCTATTAGCTTCATCAAGTTTTAAGCTATGATTTTCATCGAGAACCAATGAGACTCCCAAAAAAGAATATAAATTTATAAGCACCTGGGATTGCGAAGAGGTATTTTCTGGTTTGCTTTTAGCACATCTACCTAGCATTTGGGCAAGGTGAATTCTGCTATCCGAATCCCAAGGCCACTGTTCAATGGAGTATTTAGGCTTACGGAAAACACGCAAAGCATTTCTTGATGCCTCTTCGTCGTTCTTTAAAATCGCAGCAATATTATTATCTAATCCACTTTCAAATGCAGACCACTGTCCTATAAAAGAATGAGCATAAATTGAGTGAAAATTCTCGGACTGCATTCTTTTTTTAAAATCGTGAACATCTCGTCCATTTCTATTCATTCGAGAATCATTTAAAAGGCGCTTATATATCCCGACTCTAAAATACTCATCTATTAGGTAACTGGACAATTCCTGAATGTGATAGTACATCCACCCATCTTCCATTGAGGTGCCTAATTTCGGTCTTTTTGTAGAGAACATAAAACCTCCAGATATAAATAAAACTGCCTAGCTGGTATTAAGATGCCTTAATTAATTTAATCCATTTAACAAAAAAATACACGGTATGACCACTTGCGAAGAAACAAGCACCTACCGAAAGAGAAACCGGCGCTTTTACAACCAAGCGTTCTGATACGTTATCGCCCATATCAAGGAAGCTCAACGGCTACATGATGCCCCACTGCAAGGCTCATCAGAGAATCAGAGGTACAAATGTGACCTACTACCCCAAGCCCATCATGTGCATGACATGCCGCCACGCCATAGCCGACTGTGACCACCTGCCATTCTCCAGCATGCCCATACTGAGCAAAAGCAAACACCGCATCATTGTCAGCTGTAAGGAGTACCAAGATGCTCGACCAGCTCCCAAACGCCCGACGCATTGCTGCGCTGGTGGTGCTTAGCCGGATACCCGACACGCCGCAATGGCGACTATCGACACGACTGTTTAAGGACTATGGCCGCTCTAAGCGGCTTTATTTTTGCCTGGAGGTTTTATGGGACACGTCAGAGGCCCCTTTCTTGAATACGAGTGCACCAAGTGCGGCTGCACTATCAAGGAAAACGCGCCGCGAAACCAAGAGCGGCTAGTTGATCGTATAGCTGACGCCAATGCCAGCCCAGACAAGAGAGTTTGTGCCTCTTGCTGGGATCCTGGTGATAACAATCTTGAATGAGGTGAATCATGACTAGCACAGCATTTGATGACCAGTTTGCAGTATGCACGCCTGAGGAAGAGGAGGCATTTCAAGCAATGGAGGTTGGCAGGGTTAAACAGTGGGATGGCGAGGGATTGCCGCCAATTGGCACAGTGTGCCGTATTGAGGTATGGAATGGTGAATGGGTGTTTTTAGATGAAGAGTATCGAGTTGACTTCATCGGTGAGCGTGTCGTTGTAGCGACTACTGTTGGCACTAAGCGAGAAGTTGAGCGCGTCTTTGATGTTCAGGTTCAATTTAAGCCGAGGATGTCCCCAGAGGAGCGTGCAAGGAACGCTATTCAGTGCGCAGCGGGTGGCCAGATGCTTACGCTGTATCAAGCGAGAAAAGTCTACGCCGCCATCCGAGACGGCAAGATTCCAGGCGTTGAGATTAATCGAGGTGATGTATGACGCAGCGAGAACGATTCGAAAATTTATGCGGGAGCTTTCCTTTCTGCATGCCCATGCATACCTACGTTAATGGCGACTACAGAGACACAGATACAAAAAGAGCCTGGGCAATCTGGCAAGCCGCTTGCCCCGAAGGCTACAGTTTGGTGCCTACCAAGATAACGGCTGAGTCTGGTCACAAGTACGCCCTCATGGGGGAGTTTTGCGAGTCTTTAAAGATTACATGCCCAGAGTGCTGGAGTGACGATGAAGCCGATGTTGATTGCGAAATATGCTACGGCCACGGTGAGTTCACGCAACGCGTTCCTATTGAGTGGGACACCATCAAGCGTATTCATGACCGAATAGTTTCTAAGTCAGCACCACCAGAAACGCAGTGTTAATTTTCCCCACCGATTAGTAGGCCGCCAACTGGCGGTTTTTTATTGCGAGGTATTGGTGCGAAAGAATACAGGCAAGCCGCTTAGCTTTATCAAATGGCACAAGGCGTTATTCAAAGAGGATAAACGTGAAGGCTATAGCGAAGTAAGACGACCATCCGCAGTACTACGTCAGCTTTACGGCATCTATCGATCATCATTTCAAGATAAGAGCAATTCACAGCCGCCACTAGGGCGGCTTTTAGTATTGACCTCACTTTATACTAGCAATGGACTTAATGTCCTGAAGCGCACCACGTGCTGCTGATTTTTGTTTAGGGCATCCAAGACTGTCGCTGTCCATGAGGCTCAGCCTCGCAGTTATAAATGCCGAGTTCGCGCTTAGAGCTATTCTTGGATCGTTCAGTAGCGCCGCTAACAGGTGTTCCAGCGCCGCCACTCTTGCTTCTATATCCATCACTCACTCCTTCATCCGCCCCTATACCAGTAACTCAAACAAATCCTAGCCCTATTTAATCTCTAAAGTCGAATCTATATAGGAGCTTCCTTTTCCACATGCCTCCCAAGAGGCGACTTTATGCGCTCACAGGCCCTGCTTGGGCCTCGCTGTCCACCAAAGGAGACGCCACCATGGACCTGTTATTAACACTAGGCGAGATAGAGACCCTGACTGGCCGCAAGCGAACCAAGGAGCAATGCGCCTCGCTTGATGCCATGGGGGTGCGCTGGAAGGTTAATGCCAGTGGCGCACTTATTGTAGGCCGTCGGCATGTTGAGCAAGTGCTTTGCGGCGAAAATCTCAGTCAGGCGCCAGAAACCAAACGACCTAATTTTGAGGCTTTACACGTATGACGCAGGAAAACCCAGGCATTCCCAGGGTGTATTGGAAAAGTGGTGCATGGCGCTATAAGTGTAACGCCCGCCAGAAAGCACTGGTGGGCAAAAGTTGGATACGCCTGGGAGAAACAGCTAAGGAAGCCCAAGCCGCGTATGAACAGTGGCAAGAGCGACTATTCCCTAAAGCAGGCATGGGCCGCATATTCGACCGCTATGAAGCCGAGATCATCCCCGCCAAGCCTGCTGAAGCTACAAGACGCTCCAACCTGCAGGAGCTTAAAAAGCTGCGCGCTGTGTTTGCCGATTGTGAGCCAGGCGATATAACGGTTCACGACATTTATCGTTATATGGACGCCCGCGGCGTTCAGTCTAAAACGCAGGCCAACCATGAGTTGGCATTGCTCAAGCACATATATAGGTACGCCCAGCGCTGGGGAATTGTCGAACACAACCCCGCCGATCCGGTGACCAAGTTCAAGCTCAAGCCGCGTGACCGCTATATCACACACGCAGAATTTAGCCGCTTCCTAAAATTCACCTCCCCGTGGGTGCGCCGCTATGCCCTGCTCAAGTACAAAACCGGATTACGACAGCGCGACCTGCTCACGCTTCGACTGGATCAACTCACTCCAGACGGTATTGTTTTACGAAGCAGTAAGGCAGGTAAGCAGGCCGTAATTCCCTGGGATGATGAACTGAGGCGTTTAGTGCAGGAGATAAAGGCCGACAATCTAGGCCGTGGCAAGCAAGGCCCCACATTGTTCTGCAAGCGGGACGGTATGCCCTACAACAAAGATAAGTTTCACAGTCGCTGGCAATACGGAATGCGGAAGGCTATGCATGAAGGCCACGTCGAGCGATTTACCGAGCATGATATCCGGGCTAAGCATGCGACCGATGCCGATGAGCAAGGCTATGACGCCATGACTAATTTGCAGCACAGCGATCGGCGAACTACCGAGGTCTATCTACGTGCTAAACGAGTGTTGACGGTAAGTACGTTAGGAGCGGAAGAGTTCTTAGAAGACTAGACATTAGTCTATTGTGCACTGGTCTAGCGAAAGCAGTATAACGGCAGGTGTTCCCCTCGTTATATTTTCGCCCTTTTTTGATGCCTAGAAACAAAAAAAGGAACCAGCTAAGTAGCTGATTCCCTTAATGTTTTGGCGGAGGGACAGGGATTCGAACCCTGGATAGGCTATTAACCTATGCCGGTTTTCAAGACCTACCCTTTCAATCATCATCCATCATAACCAACTGATTTTAATAACATAACACGCTGGGCGCAGTGTGTACCACATTACCGAAGTTCTCAATATTAAGCAGCTAGACACATTAGGATGCAGATCTCTGGCACAATCTGGACACAGTAAACAAATGGAAGCTATGTGATGTTAACAGCAAGCTCTTTCCACGAATGGCTAGAAAGCATTGGCATGACTGCGGCTTGGCTTCAGGCCTGGGGGGCACTACTCGCCCTATCAATTGCTATCAGCTTAGCTTTTTATAACCAGAATCAGGAACGAAGGAGAGAGAAAAATAAGCAGGTGCAATACATGGAAGCGATCGCAGCCATCAGCAGCGAGGCCTTACAAGCTGTATCTTCTATCATCTCGGAAATGCACTCAGGTTCGATACATGACCATAACATCACGACCAATGAACTTGATCGATGCGCTCAAGCACTGGCCACAATTACCCTAGAATCCCTACCTAATGCCAAAGCCTACATGGCTATTTACCAGCTACGAAAGGAGATTCAAGGAATTTGCTACATCGTCTCATGTCAGCACTATTACGACTTGGTCACTTCCTCTAGTACACTAGATGAAGTCTCGAATGCTGCGGCGCGGCTGAAGCAAGCCGATGAAGAGTTTTCAAAAGCACTGAGGCTTGCTAGGTGACAATCAACCTTTGTAATCCCACTTTCTTTCTCACCAATAACGAAAAGTTTTTTGGTCGAAGCATAGAATTATGAGTGCACAGAGAAGAAGAGCTAGCAATAAGAATGCGAGATTAATTTGCCTTCCATGGCAACTTTGAGTCCATTCATGCGTTATCTTCCATGTGTGACGCTTCCGACTTCTTTGCGGCGTTCCCTGGCGTCACGCTCTTATCGTAGCAGAGTTATAAAACCGCTGTTGTAAGAGATCGCGGACAGTTTTTGTAAGCGATGGCTTACAAAAACACAAAAAACCCGCCGTTCGGCGTTACCCATAAGCGGCGGTTTTTATTAGATATTCTTGGTCGGAGTGACAGGATTCGAACCTTCGACCTTTGCAACCCCATTTTCACGCGGCTATCCAAGTAAGCCATTGATTATAAATAGATACACACTCGTTTAAGTGCCAGCCAATACAGCCAATTTGCTCTATAAATATCAGCAGGTTACACGTTAGTTTTCAGCTGCTACATTCTCACCTTCACATGGGATTATGAGTGCACTCACCTCTATAGCAAGGTTATCGATCCATACTGGGTATATTCAGCAATCTGGTCGTGCCCTTCCCCGTCAGTGTCGCTGGAGAGCCGAGACGATCAAACACTCCAAGGTCACGACAGCCTGATCATAGGGAACCTGATCCTCCATCGTGGCTTTCGCCATTTCCTCGATCGCCCCAAATATCGCCACCAGCCGATAGTCAAGGCACCCATCGGTGTCATAGTCCGAGAAAAGCTCCCTATAGACATACACAAAGGAATTTCGAATGTTGGTGCGAATATTCTTATATTCGGGATAGGCCATTAAAGCCGAGACGATAGCTTCGTACTGAGGACCACACAGCCTGACACAATCAAAATAAAGTGCCACGACATGATGCACCTTCTCCTGCAGTGAGAAGGCCTTGCCAGCAACCTGTTGCCGGGTCACATCGACCAGTTGCTGGTCAAATCGAGCATATAGCTGATAAAGCAGATTGGCTCGACTCTGGAAGTGATCATAGGCCACGGGCTTGGTCACGCCCGCTTCATGGGCGAGTGTGGCCAGAGTAAGAGCGTCCGCTCCATCTCGCTCAAGAATCACCAGAGACAGATCCAGCAGTTGCTGTCGTCGCTCGTCCTTGGAAAGCCTTTTTCGCATTAACGCCTCACTTACTTAGGATTCGGAATCAGCTCAACTTTCGGGAAGTCAATCTTTGGTTGCACCAGATTATTGATCCAGTTACTGAAATTGTTAATTCCTGTCCATGACACTATCTGCACGATCAGAGCATCACTCATGCCTAGAGCCCTGCAGCGATCTTTCTGCTCAGGGGAGCAAGCTCCATTATGTTTCATCACGTCAAGGGCTAGGTCGAGCATTGCCTGATCCAAAGCATCACTGGCCTCACCTACCTGGGCAGCACGGCACTCCTCCTTACTCATGCCCAGCTTTCGGGCCGAAAAGGTATGCCCACTGACACAGTAATGACAGCCGTTTCGGTTAGCCACCGCTAGGGAGATCAACTCTCGCTGCTGCTCACTCAACAGACAGCGTTCCTCAATCGCCGCCTCGAATGCCAGGTAGCCTTTAAGGCTCGCCCCATCGATACCCAAGGCTCCGTAGAAGTTCGGGACCATCCCATAGCGCTCCTGGAACTCTTTCAGAATAGGCTTGGCCAGATCATCGGCCGTTTCAAGACTCACCGGTTTCATCGTTCACCTCATTCAACAAAAAATGGCAGGGCAAAGCCTGTTCTTTAAAAGAATATGGTGGTTTGTGGTAAAAGCTCAGCCGTAAACCTACCAATAGTAAGTATACCATTAGTAAGTTATGCCACAACCCTCTTTTCAAATGAAAAACCGCTTTCGCGGCCGTTGGGGTGGTCACTCATCTTCTACTGGCCTACAACCTCGCTGCTTGAATAAACAGGCAGTCTACGTCTTGTTCTGATAGAGCCAGCGCGTTGCCTATCGCTAGCAGTTGCGGATTGTAGCGCTCCCAAATGCCTGCTTTGTCTAGCCAGTTACGTACCAGTTTGCGCTCTACGGGGTCGGTGATGCCGTTGATGGCGTCGTCTACTTGTTCATCTAATCCGCTGCGTATTAGCTGTTCCATGCCCTGGCGGCTGGAGACTGACTCGGGCACTGACAGTACGCTTTCTGCGAGCATGCCGAATTTGAACGGTGGCGTGATGGTTTGTGTGCCACCCTCACCGTCGTCAACTTCACGAGGGCTTGTGTCGTAGACCGATTCGTAGAGGGCTAAAGCGTCGGTGTCATTTTGGATTTGTGCATAAACGCGGTCAGCGGTGCCAGTGCCGATGTACGGTGCTTCGGCTAAAACTGTAACCCGCTCATCAGTAATAGGCATTTTAGTGCGCGTATAGATTAGCGCTTTAGGGCCACTAGTGTAATTCGCGCCTTCTGGAATCGTATCTTCATCGCTAAAATCGGTTACATCGTTGATATATAAAATGGCATCAATCATTTAAACGATTCCTTTTACAATTTAGTTAAAGCAGATAGCTCTGCTTCAGTGGCGACATAAGGTGCGTAAAAACAACTTGCGTTTTTTCTATATCTACTTCCCCCTGAACTAACCGAAAATGATAATACTGTCAGGCTAGAAGGATCAGGTAGATTAAGGTCGTTAGCCGAGTATGAATAACCGTTTACAGCAAGAACACATTTCTTTGCACTATATGAAAATGCAATTTTAAGGCGCCCAGTTCCAGAAACATTGCTAGAGATTGATGAGTCTTCAGCTGCGCCGAAAACCGACAGCCTTATTACACCAGCGCTTCGCCATAACAATAGAGAATTAGAGGTTCTTAGCGTTGAAGCAGACCCAGACAACTGCAAAATATAATTTGAAGATTGGGTGTCATTTGGAAGGATGGTGTCGATGAACACTGTCCCCTCATGCGGGTCAAGCTCACCTCCCAGCAGCCTCCAAACAGCGTCTCTTGATTGTGTTACGATAGAGTCTGTAGTAGGTATATAACTACTCGGCACCGTTCCCTCATTTAAATGAGCCGCAAGCACACGCAGACCCGACTCGCCGTCTCCTTGAAATGAGGATAAACCGCCAGTAACTAGACTAATAACAATAGAGTTTGAGCCTGCCGAGGTAAACACCCCTGATCCCCATACGAGCACAGCGCCACTGCTCAATTTTGCCGCCCCTGACAATATAGTTTCACCACCGAGTGACATTATTTCGCCAGTTGAAAGGCTAGCAACGACCGAGAAAGGGTTTGTCGCAGCCCCCGAATCAAAAGAACTGATTCGCACAGAATCAACAAGCGAACCTATAGGCTCAACAATAACCAAAAAAGTAAAAGCGCCCTCTAAAGAGCTGTAAAAAAATCCCGCACTATGAAGGCCTTCTTCATTTGTAGAGATGACTTCGGTAGCCTTACCCCCTGGCCGCAAGTTGCTATCTACTTTGCTTAAAGTAACCCGACTAGTTACGTTCCAAGAGGCGTTTGTTAAATCCTCACTCCATAACTTAAGGTTAGTCGTATCGGGTTCGATAACCATTCCTTCGCATTTCCCTGTTGCGGGATTCCAATGCCGGGCTATAGCATTTATAGGAACTTCACGCAGGCTACCATTAGGACCAAACTCCCATTTAGGCTCTGAACGAGCAACTGTCAGCACGTCACTTGGATCAGTCGTCTCTGTCAGTACCCCGTCATCAACACGATAAATGCCGCGTTCAAAATCTAAATCAAGCGTCGCTTTGCGCCGAAACTGTTCAAGAATGTTAACCTTGTACGCATCCGCTACCGCCTCAACATAGCCTTTTGCATCCTCAGCCCGATCCGCATTAGCTGCCGCTGCGTCAATTTTTGCGGCATATTGGGCGGTGTAGCCTGCCATTGCGACCGCGCCTTTTAAACACGGCACGAATCGATCTAAATATCCTAACCCGTCGAGTCCCGTCTGAGGGTCTGCATCGTCTGTGTAAGTTTTCCCATCGCCTCCAAGTGCGACAGGGAACGTTACGCTATTAGCCATTACAGTTTCTCCAAAAGGCTCATGCCGTTTTCAAAATTGGCGTGAAACGAGTTAACCAGGGGATCGAGTGCTGTCTGATGACACACCATGTTGCGCTGATAGTTTTCTGCAGAGGGGGTAATGGAATAGACGTACAAGATCTCGCCCACAATATCTTCTGTACGCTGCAGGCGATGCAGACGCATGAACGCCTCGCTTTCACTCAAGTGTGCAAGCTCAAATGTGGCGGTACGTTTGGGGGTTACCCGCCGGGCATAGCGTGTACGCGCCCTGTCACCGGCCTCTTTTATCGAGGTACCACTGTCGTAGCCGTGCTGGATGCCGCGGCTGACGTTGTACTCTGGCTGCCATATATCCATCACTAACGTACGGCCCAACATGACGGCGCCATCTAGGTTCGCTGCATCGAAGATTTCTACATGCACGGCCGACCCCACCACCCGCTCATCAAAAAATACGTTGCTCAGCGGCGTGTGGTTTTTGCGGTCGTCTTCTCTTAAGCGGCGATTCCAAAAATTGTCATCACCCCACATCACATCCTGCATGTCGTAGACCACTGGCCAGGCATCTACTCGCCCGGTGTCATACACCAGGTCGGTACCGGCTGTGTCTCGGTAGACACGCACGCGCAATGAGGCCGTTGCACTAAAATTCTGTGCCGGAAAAGAGACGGCATGCAGGCGCCTACGCCGGGGGAACGTTATCCAAAACTGCGTATCAGCAGGGTTCAGCGAGGCGCTTTTTGTCATCACGGCAAATTTATCGTTTTGAAGATGCGAAAGCGGCAATGTGGGCAGCCAGTTGCCACCGCTTAGCGTGCCCTCATCAATGTAATTGGGCCAGCCCAGAGCGATACGATTAGGATCAAGCGGCATATCACCCCCAAGCGTTGATAGTCAGTTCATCGGCGGCGGCATTCAGCCGGTAGCCCGTAGCCAGCACCAAGCGCCCGGCGGCGTAGCCCAGACGAGGCGTTATCACGGTGGTGCTCTCGCCAATTACCGGGGCATCCAGCTCCAACGCCTCAATTTCGAGTGTGTCGCGACGCACACTCATAAGTTGCAGAATACGCGTGGCCACCGCCCGCGCTTTCGGGGCGCTGGCAAGTAACGTGCGAATCGTTAACTCTCCCGCCAAGGGGTGGCGATCACGCACTGCCGTATCATCTACAACCACTTTTCGGTATTGCTGAGAGAGACGCGCCCGGCGTGCATCGCTCACATCCCCTGCCAAATCGGTTGGCATACTCTCGATACGGTCGTATTCGAGCGTGACGCGCCACACTGGCAACCCGTTATCACCCGCGCCGGTACTGCTGCGCTTGATCTCGGCAATACTGTAATCATTGATCGTGGATGCCGTGGACACGGGCGCAAGTAGCTCGCGCAGTCGCAACACGCCATCGGGCTGTATGCTGAGATAGCCGCCGATACTCTCCGCAAACTGATCGAGCAGCGCCAACGTGTTAGCTTCGGCGTTGAGATACAGTTTGACGTTGCCATAGGCGTTAAGCGCGGCGACGTCATCAGCGTGGAGCGTATAGCCGCGTTCCGCCGCCAGGGCTTGTGCCACTGCGCCCAACCGTGGGTCGGCCTGCTCAGCGCTGACAGTGACGCTGCCCTGGGGTGAACCACCGAGCTTGATAAAACCTTGGTACGTTCGATACGCCCCCTCTCCAGGCTCGATGTTTTCCAGCTCTGACAGGCTGGCACACTCACCGCCGTTATTTAGCAGCCACCCTCGGTCATAAACGGCTGACACCTGACAATCAGCAAGCGATGACACTTGATAAATAAGGCGAGCACTATTAACCAGTTTCGGCACTGCCTCATCGGCAGTGCCCCACACTTGAGGCTTTGTCTCGCCCGCAATATCGTTTTCAGTGCCTTCTAGCCCGTCGGGCAACACGTTGGTACCCGCGTAGGTATCCATGGGGTGAGGCGTATTCAACGGCTCCAACGGGTCACGCAGTACTACCGCTACTTCATCATCATTAAAGGTCAGCCGCGCTACGGTGCCACGTACCTGTTCCACACCATTAAACGCCAACACCATCGTCCGACCATCCACAGCGTAATCGGCGAGGTGGTCCAGAGCGCCATCGCTATTTTCAAGCGTGGTCTGGCCATGGCCACTACGGCTTTGGCGCAGCAACTGGCCCGCGTACATGCCCCCTTGATATAACCCCGGCTGCAACATAACTGGGTTAAAGAATGCATTGTCGGGGGCGTCGTAACGCCCCAGGCTAAAGCGCAGTGTTTCAGGCTCGTTCACGGCGTTAAGCGCCTCCAGCGTTAACGTCCAGGTCATCGCCGTACCCCTTCCAAGGCCATATCGTCTTGCATGCGTTTCAGCATTTTGTTGCCCTCTTTAATCGCATCGATTTCACGCAGGAAGCCGCTACCGCGCTGCGCATTGGCAGCAGCGAGCAGGCGGGCATTTTCTGCGTGTAGGGTTTTGTTTTGCTTGCGGGTATCGATCAGCTCGCGCTTAACGTCCTGTAGCACTTGCAGTACGTCGCTATTACCCAGCGTGGGGAACTGCGGCAAGGGAACGCTAGGCATGGGCATGTCACGCGGGGAGGACATTGATAGCTTGGGCACTGACGCACCGCTGGTGGCCAGCTCGCGCAGAGCGTTAGCAGGCCCAGCAGGCACAACCATCTCGCCCTTATGCAGCTCAGCCAAATAGCCATCAAAACCTATATTCCACGCGCCGCTTGCATGACTACCGTTAACGCCACCCACGCCAGCATCAACGTATTTCCGACCTATTCTTTCGGCCCACTTGTGGAACTGTTCGGCGTACTTATGCCCAATGCCACCCGCTGCCTCTTTATGTTTGAACGTCAACCAATGACCAATCCCCTTTAGAGCTGTCGGGGATTGATGATCCGCAAACGTGACGCGCATGCCCTTAGCCGCATCTTTAGCTGCGTCGGTATTAGCTTTTGTTCCCTCAGCCCCTCTTCTAATAGCGCCCAACTCTTCTAAGTCAGAGGCTTTAAACGCAACGTCAGCAAGCAGATCCAGACGTCGCGTGCCTGAAGCGGCGTTGATCACCGCCCACTCATCCGGTGTTAACTGTAAGCCACTGGTTTCCAGTCGCTTGATGATCGTGTCTGATTGCGCGTCAAGCAGGGTGCGCTCATCGTGCGATAGCCTGCCGTCAGCTAGGGCGGCCTCAAGAGTCGTAACGAAGTGGTTGCTGTCCTCAAGCGCTAGTGTGCGCACATCATGTGACAGACCGGATTCAAGAATGCCGTCGACCGTAGCTAGCAGACTGTTGCTTTTCGACAGCGCGAATTTACGCACATCTGGCGATATGCCGTCAGCCAGCACAGCATCAACAATCGTCTGATACCGGTTAGTAGACTCAAGCGCCAGTCGGCGGTCACTGCCTTTTAGCGCCATGCCCACAACCTGATCAATCACGCTGACGTAGTTGTGGTTTGACTGCAGCGCCAATCGACGGTTATTAGGCGTCAGTTTTCTCCCGACGATGTAGTCAACGTTGGCCAGATACCGGTTGCCGTGCTCAACAGCCAGCGTTCTGTCAGCGCCCGCGATGTCGTTGCGAGTCGCATAATCAATGATGGCGTCGTATTCGTTCAGCGAGCCAAGTGCAAGCTGGCGGTTTCCAGCCGTTAGCTCGGATCGCGCCACGTACTCAACAACAGCGGTGTACCGATTGATGCTATCAAGCGCCAGGTGCCGGTCTTCTGCGCTTATGTCACGCTCGATGGCGTACTCAATCATCGCGCTGTAAACATTAGATGACTCAAGCGCTAAGCGGCGGCTAGCGTTATCCAGATCAGATCTAACTGCATAATCAACAACAGCAGTCATCGTGTTGCTACTGCTGAGTGCTAGCCGCTTGTTATCGTCTGCTAGCTCGCTAAACGTAATGTATTTAACGGTGGCAACCAGCGTGTTTGTGCTGCCAATCGCGAGCCGTTCTAGTTCTGAAGTAAGCTGGTTTTCTCCGACTAGGTAGCTGAGCGTGCTATCAAGACGGTGCGACTGCTCACCCAGAATAGTGCGCAGATCAGTGGGCAGTTGATCAGTATTAGTAGCAAAATCAATCAGCGTGCTGATCGTGTATTTGCTATCCATGATTGCCCGCTCAATTTCGTCAGCGAGCTCGTTTGTAACAACATCCCTAATTCCGTCAACGATAAACTGCTCAGGCGTTAGCTGATCGGGCAGTTTAGCGAGCATGCCAGTCACGCGGTCAATCGTGCCGACGGTTTGCGCACCGCTTGCACTCCACCCCTTTTGGGCTTCAATAAATCGATCAGCGTATTGGGTAATACTGCTCATTGCGGCGCGGTCGCCGCTCGCAGCCTTTGCGTACTGCTCATCAAACGCAGCAGACGCGGCAGCGAGCTTATCACCCGGCGAACCCAGTCCCTTGTCCGTGCTTTGCAGGCCGTCGATCCAGTTGTCGATACCAACGCCAAAACTGGCTAGCTGCTCACGCGCCCGGGACCACGCCTGAGCCTCTTGCTCAATTTCCCGAGTACGCGCCTGTTGAGCACGCTCGGCTTCCTGTTGGGCAACTTTTTCATCTTCAATAGCCCAAAGACGCTTCTGCATCATCGTTAGGTTATCGATTTCGGCGTTTTCCAACTCGCTCAAGCGGTCTATTTCAATCTGACGTAAGGCATCGGTATTACCCTGGGCTTGCAAAAGCTGGCGGCTTAATTGCTCTTGGGTGCGCAGTGCTTCTCCAGTGCTGCTTGCAGCGTCTCCAGTGCCCTCAATCGCCGGTGTCAGCTGTGCGAACGCGCTCTCTAGCTGCAGTAACGCGGCGACGTTAGCAGTTCCCGCGTCGGTGTTGAGGCTTTGTGCCTCAACCAAAGCGCGGAAACCGTCTCGTGTCTTGGGCATTTCAAGCCCCAGCTCACGCATTGTCTCGCTGATCTGCTCACGCAGCTCCGCTTCGCGCTCTGCTTGAGTGAAATAGTTCTGATAGTAGCTAGCCCCCATGCCGCTGAGTGCATCCAGACCGCCAACGGCCTCTTGTAAAGACCATGCATAGTGGATAGCACCGCCTGCTGCGTCATCAAATTGCCAGTTCAAACGCTCGGCACTGTTGCCTAACAGCACCGTAGAGTTAATCGCCTGAGTGAGACTATCCGCCGTACCCTGAATGTTGGTGGTGTTGGCTTCCAGGTGTGCCGCAACATCACTCTGAACTTGACTGTTGAGCGACTGCATCACGCGCTCAATATTGAGCACAGACAAAAAGGCATCCGCCATCTGCTGCGGGTCAACAATCTGGGCAATAGCGGACTCAACCAGCGCGCCGGAACCGTCGATCAATGCGCGCAAACGGGTATCGAATAGATCTTCGGGGCCAGAGTGGGTGAACCCTTCAATGCTGGCACGCATCGCGTCGACACGCGTATCGATCGCTGCATTTGCCAGCGTGTTATCGAAGTTCGCGATCTGGTCCATCAGCGCTTGCAGCGCGTCCTGCTGCTCGCCCAGCTTGTAGTCGCTGAACTTTGCAATGCCAAAGTCGCCAAGTGCAGAGGTGCGGTCGCCGAACACACCAGGCTGAGCACCCTGCACAAAATCAAAGTCGAAAGATTTTTTGCCACTCCCGAAGAGAGAGTCAGCAAGACCACCGAGCGCGCCACCGATAGCGGCGCCTAAACCAGGTATCGGAATCAACGCTTGGCCCAACGCAGCGCCGCCCATTGCGCCATAGCTGGAATTAGCATTCTTGCCAAAAACGGCGCTGCCGATGGCTGTGCCGGCGTAGCCACCAGCAAGCCCGCCACCGATGCCAAGAGCTGCATTACCCAGCCCACTGGCCGCAAATGAGTCAAAGCCCGCTCGCAGGCCGCCTTCCGTTTGAACCGCTAACTCGCTGCCGAAGGTACCTGCGTAGGTGGAGCCAGTGCCCTGAAAGGCACGATAGGCATTAGCGATCGCTCCACTGCCGTCCATCATTCCGCTGAGCGATGGCATGGTGCCGAAGGATTGAGAGTCGCCCGCGTCCGGCATGCCCGTGGTATCCAGCCCCATCATGCCCGCCACGCTAAACGTCAGCTTTTGGGTAGTGAGCATGTGGATTATTTCAGCCAGCGTTTGCTGGAACCCTCGCTTCACGATGTCAAGCGCACTTTCAGAGCCGTCGATCAAGCCCAGCCACAGACTCTGGCCGGAATCATCAACACGGCGCAGGGTGTTATCAGCGACGGTTTCCCAACTGATAAAGCTGTTGGCAATGCGCTGGCTGGCGTCTTCGGATGCTTTAGCGGTGTTGTCGGTTTCCCGTTGCGCGGCCTGAAAGCTTACTTGCAGCATGCCCATGGCCTGCATGTACTGCACAGTCGTCATGCGGCCAGTGGCCAACGCCAGGTTTAAAACGCCTACATCTTTAGCGTATTGGCGCGCTGCACGGCGGTTAGGCTGGATGCGGTCGAGTAGATCTTCGTAGCTGTTGGCTAGGGTGGTGGTTTCTTTTGCCGCTTCGCGGGCGGCGGCGGCTGCGGTTGAGGTTACGCCGCCAAACTCATTTACTTCGTTTGCTGCCCCACGTGCGCCACCAGTCACCAGTTCAAGCGCTTTTTCTAGCGCCATTTGCTGGGTTTTAAGTTTGTCGCTCTCCTCAGACGTGTTGGACTGCGCTGCCGCTGTCACTTCTATTGTTTCTTGAAGGTTTCTGAAGTCAGCCGCCAAGACGCTATTAGTTCTTGATGAACGTCGGCTCTGCACTTCTAGCGCTTCTTGCGCGCCTTCCAGCTTCGCCATCTCAAGGGTCACGGCGGCAAGCTGGGTACGAATAGACGTTTCGCCCATGTGCTGCAGTGATTCTGCAAGCTCATTGGCTCGAAACTCCATATTAGCGGCACGCTCTGCCGTGTTATCCAGCCTATTAGCCAGAACACCTAGTGCGCCCGTTGCCAGCACTGCAGCTCCAACGGGGCCGCCCACTAATAGCATGGCTGACGAAGCGCCACGCGTAGCAATTGCCAATGCCGTTTGGCTAGCGGCGGCTACACCGCTAACCCCCGCCATTCGTGCAAGTGCGGCTTGATAGAGAATAGATTGGCTAGTGGCTGCTATTTTAGCAGCGGTAGCAGCAGCAAACGCCCCGGCATAACGCCCCGCCATCAGCGCGGCCAGAACGGCCGCAGCATCTGTTAGATTACCAACGATGACCTCAGCGCCCCCCAGCTCTTTTACCCAACTATTAGCGGTTTGTAGGCTCTCTGTGAGTGACGGCACTAGCTCAGAAAGTAGCGTTTGCGACAAGCCTTGAGCGGCAAACTGCAGGCGCGCAACTTCGTCGTTATAGGTGGCCATGCCGTTGGCCGTGTCTTGACTGATCGTTAGGCCAAGTGCGTCAGCTTCCGCGCGCATCGCGGCGATGGCATCTGTGCCGCTATTAACGATTTGCACCAGCTTGACGCCCTCGCTATCCCAAAGCTGCTGGGCTAGTCGCACACGTTCGCTACTGTTTTCCACGCCCTGCATTGCTGCAGCGATACGCTCGAACTGTTCTTCCGGTGCCAGTTGGTTTAGCTCTTTCGCGCTAAGGTTCAACTTATCAAGCGCTGCCACCGCCACGCCCGTGCCCGCTGCCGCTTCTGCAATACGGCGGGTTTGGCGCTGCCACGCGGTGGTCAGTTGGTTAAATTCAACGCCCGATAGGCTAGCAACATAGTTATATTGGCTGAGCGCTTCCGTGCTAGCACCAATACGCAGATTGGTTTTCTGTAGCTGATCAGCCCAATTGATTTGCCCCTGCAGCGTGTTAGCGGCAAACATGCCCGCGATAACCCCCGCAATAGGTGCCGCCGCCCGGCGTAAAACAGCCAGCCCTTGGCTGGTGGCGTTAACGTCTTGGTTAAACTGTTTGCTTTTGCGCGAACCACGCTCGAAGCCCTGGTTAAGTTTGCCCAGCTCGTCATCGGTGGCTTTTATGGCCCGAATGCCGCCGCTGGCGTCACCAGTAATAATTAAGCCAGTTTTGTAGTTCTGGGCCATTTTGGAACCTCATATTGCGGGCAAAAAAAAAGGCCCGCACGCGGCGGGTCTGTTAAATAACGGGCATTAAAAAACCCGCACGGCGGCGGGTTTTCTACGTCGAGGTATACTTACAATCGTGCTCCACAGTTATCACACGTTGAGCGACGGTCAGACACTTCAGCTTGACAATTTTTGCATACGACCCTGCCGCCTGTTATTGGCGCGACCTTTTTGTTGGCTTCCTTCGAGTCCCGAGCCGCAGAGATAAAAAACAGGCATGATGCAACAGCGACTACCACGGCCACTAGCCCGCCAAATATGACGACATACACTCCATAAAGAGCGGCAAGCGCTGCGGCCACACCAATCAACCACGGCGCTAACACCACCGCAATTATCACCAGCACTGCTAATATTAATATCTGAACCATCGCCCGCGCCTCTTGTGCAATACAACAAGAAACTTAGCGCACTTAATTCAATTTTGCTACGCCACAAGCGACCCATCACCGTAGCTATGTGGTAGATCCACCACGTTAATTAGCTCTTGCACATTAATGCGCTGTTGGTGCACTAGCTGGTATTGCTGCTCTACACATTGTTCAATGTATTGCGTGGCCTGTTGTCGCTCTTCAGCCTCTTGCTCAGCCATGTAGCTTTGCTCATTAAACGCGGCAAGCGCGCCCGCTTCGATATGCTGTATTTGGGTTAGCAGCTTGTCTTGCTCGTCGTAATCGAGGCGGGCGTATTTGGGGTGACCATAGAGCGAGGTGTAGTCGATCCCCAGCCGTTGCCCGCCAGACATACCTACTGCAACGCGCCACTGGGTACGCATGGCGAGAAACAGTTCTAGCGCTGGCCAGTGCTCTTGCCATACCTCGAAGTGCTGGGACGCATCATCTACATCGGCATCCTTTAGCCCCCATCGGTCAGCGTCTTTTTTTCGCTGATCTTTGGGGGCTGGGCCACTTGCCCACCACTGGCCAGCGCCGCTTAGTTTTTTGCGGCGGCCTGGCTTCGCCCTTCCTGTGCGGCATACCAGCTAATGATTAGCGGGCGACGAACGTAGGTCTTACGCATTGCCCAGGAAACAAGCTCGTCATCAAAGGGAAGATCCTTTTTGTCTTCGCCCTTAATGCCTGTGATGTTTTTTAGATCTTCCAAGACATCGTCGTCGCTTTTCTCTCCCGCTTGAAGCGCATCGGCAATTGCGCGGTATTCCGGCCAATCGTGAAGTTTCCATTCAGCCTGAATGGTAGATGGCTTCTTTTCGCCCGGCACTTGGACAGGCACATCAACGGTGGAAGTGGGGACGTCTTTCTTTACTAGAGACATGGTGTGTTCCTTTGATCAGCACAAACAAGTACGCCGCCCAGCGGCGGCGCGGTGCGGTTAGTGGTTGAGAGTTGGGGTGTTAGCGAAATACGTAGCGGTAATCGCCATCGCCTTCAGGGGCGGAAAGCAAACGCGTATCCATGGTGCAATGGGTAATGCCTTGCACTTCTACCTCCCCGTAGTTGGAGAGCTGCACGCGCGCAGCTTCAAAGTCCACGATATTGCCCGGCGTTTTGCCTTGGCCGTATGTCACTTCGTCCACGACCGTGCCGTTGTGCGATTCGACCTTCTCAAAAATATTGAGGTCTTCAAGGCGCGGTTTCTGGATGTTCAGCTGTCCGGTCGACTTGCGATCGGTAAGGTGGACGCCCTCATAGTTCACCAGATTACGAAGCTCGACCTGCCCGGTCATATCGAACGACCAGGACTGCATCGGTGCCTTGTAGCCAAACAGTTCAAACGTGCTGTTCTGCTTATTCACCGGCACTTCACCTGCTTGGGGCGCTTTGGTGGCTCCCGCAGGTGGCGCTTGCGTGGTGGGTCGTTGGTATAGCCCTGTTAAGCTAAATTCGAAATACGGCAGGCCTTTGGCATCGGTCGTGCGCGTAACGGTACCGCGCACGCCCGGTAACACCTGAAGTTCGTCATTATCAGACCACCAGAGCAATGACACTGAGGTGGCGTCGCTAGAGATGGGGTCGTAAATAACTTTTTCTTCACCGGGGACAGCGGTGTCGATGGTTTCGCTATGACCTGAGCAAAGCATTAGCGGCCAAAAAGACGGCGGCACACCGGGCGTTCCTGAGCCCGCATAGGGCGTCCGGATCGTGCGGGTTGAATACGGGGCCACATTGATTTGCTCGTTAGCACCAAAGCCCGGCTTCATGCGTTCGCGCTCTGCGGTATCACCCTGGTAAACGCCCGGCGACTCTTTTGTCATGACGTCAAAAAACACGGCAGCGCTCAGGTCGGTAGGCGTGACGCCATATTCATCCTCGACGATGGCGGCAACGGTCAGCAGTCGCCATAATAGTGGATCACTCATTACCCTTTACCTCTTGCTTGGCCGCCTTAGCGGGCTTGGGTGCTGCCGTTTCAGTTTTCACCGGAGCGCCAGCGGCTTTTTTGGCGGGCGCTTTCGTGTGCGTGGGTGTGGGCTTAGTGCGGTGCACTAGCTCGCGTTTGCCGTCACGGATGACGTAACGGCCTCCTGCGTTGGGCATGGGGGTTTCCTCCAGGCATAAAAAAACCCGCACGCGGCGGGAGTTTTAGGTTGGGTGGGGGTGTGTTAAGGGCTAGTTGCGCAGCCAGGTGTCAGTTGTCCAATATTCGCGCCACCAGATTAGCTCGCCGCGTATGTCGTGATTTTCACCGCCGAGGTACTCAACAGGATTGTGAAGGTCGCTAAATCCGTGCCCCATCAACGATTCGCGTAGCGCTTGCCGCTGGGCTTTAAATTCACCGCGCTTGCACACCAGCCAAATGCCATACGTTAGCCGCAATGGCTGCACGGGCTGTGTTGTGCGCGCTTCGCCAGTGACCCCATCTTTAGCTAGATACGCTAATACTGCGGGCGTTTGCTGATCGAAATTATCAATAGGTTCAGCAAATGGGGCGTGGTCTACCGTTGCCATACCTGGGCATTTATCACGCAAAAGCGCCAGCAGGTCGTCGATAACGTCTGGATCATTCATACCAGCCCTGCCTTCTTATTGAGGATGTAGTTAAGGCGGTCGTTAAACTGCTGGGGTAGGTCCTCGCGCACTAGGTTTTGCGCGGCGTCCATTACCTGCTGATTGTCGACCATTTCAGGGATTGAGGGGCCAAAGCGCATTTCTGGGGTGCTTTGGTTGTCGCTGCGCGTTTTGCGGCGAAAGATGTGGTTCTTTGCTAACCAGCCGCCTTGAACTAGCTTGCGGCCTTCGCCTTTACGCACCTGAACCGTAACGCCACGGCGGCGGACCATGCTGCCCTTTCGCGGCCCACTTTTGACACGTCGTTTCGGGTTAACCGAGACCCAACGTTCACGTGGCTTAAACTGAGTCAGCGGCAAGCGGCGGCCTGTATACAGCACCGCTCGGTCAATGTTGTCTCGATAACGCTCAATGGCCATCCGCTTGCGAATATCGCCAGCGCTCACGGTGTAGCGTTGACGGGTTTCTTTGCTAATGCGGGTGGCCGCTTTGCGAGCTGTGGCGTTAACCGCCCATTTCAGCGCCTTTTCTACGTCTTTCGGGTCGAACTGCTTTTTCAATTCCTGCAGGTCACGCACATCAAACTGTACGTTGGGCATAGCACCCCTCCCTCACGACACCCAGAGGCGACGCCAATAGCCGTCGTCTTCCAGAGTTTGTTGTACCGTCCACGTTCGATTGGCCAGCGCAATCGTGTCGCCCTGCCCAGACGCGGGCACCCGCTCAACCGGCACCAGAATCGTCGCTACACACATAGCGACTTGGTCTTGGTCGTACACTTCGTGGCTTAAATCCAGCTGGTACGGTATCTCAACCAAGGCTGCACCGCCCTTTGGCTGGTAAGTGCAAAGGCCATCGCTGAGGTTGTTAACAACCGCCTCATTGAGGCGGTTGGCGTACTGGCCAAAGAAGTCCATGGGGCACCCGTTTACTCAGTGAGCTTGATGCATGCCTGCGGGCGGGTGCATAGGTGCGCTGGGTTTGACTGCGCTTCCAGTTCCACGCCCTTGTTGTGGCGTAACGTTTCGGAGGACGCGTAGTACGGTAGACCTAGGGTATTAACGGTATCGTTGTAGTCTGCTGGAGCGAAACGAGTAATGAAGAGATCCATTACACCCAGCGGCACTACGCGCGCTTGGTCGTCCGGAATCTTAACCGCGCCACCACCACGATAACGCTCCCAGTAAATGCCACCAAAGAAGAAAGCATCACGCGGGTCGGCGCGCAGGCGCTCGCCATTCTGCCAGCGCTCGTAGGCTTCTTTGACTTTGCTGTGGCTAATAAATTTGCGCCAGAAGCTTTTGCCGCACATAGCAGTCGCGCCAGTGAAGGACAGGCCGCCCAGCGCCGCTTCAATGTGCTCATGAATGTCTAAGCACTTGCCTTGAATATCGGTGCCTGCGGTGCCGAGCGCCATGGCAACGGACTTTTCTTGAATACCAAACGCTTGGTAAAGGTCGTAGATAACGCCGGTGCCATCGGAATCCAGCACCTTGCCCTGAATCGCACCGATGCGGTGGTATTCGTGGGTGATGTCGATAAAGCGCGCCATCTTCGCCAAGCGGCGGTTTACAACGGTTTGCACGGCTTGCATTTGATCTTCGCTGCCAAACTGGCGGACGTTTTGAACCTCGTCGGCAAGGATGGTGGCAGTTGTTGGCAAGTGTGCAGTGGTGAAGGTGATGCCCTTGCGCTTGTCGCCGCCAATCACTTGACCGGGTGCGCCGCGGGGCTTGTTTTCCACTAAGCCAAGCTTTTCGCCGTCTTTCTCAATCAGTACGCTGGTGGTACTGACACCTTCGGGATCAAACAAGCCTAGAGAACCAATCTGGTTAGGCGCGTAATCAACTTCGTTAATGGCGGCGGTGAGCGACACCATTTCAAAAATATCGGAATCAAAGGGACCAGGCATGGTCAGTCTCTCTCTTTTCGGTGATCAATAAGGGGATGCTGCCCTGCCTGGGCAGTCAGCGTGGCTTAGTCGCGAGTGATGATGTGCAACGCGGCGAGGGATTCAATGCCAGCGGCAATCTGCGGATCTGTTGCTGCAGCAGGCCAGGTGAGCATTGCGCCATGTACGGTGCAATCACGGGCATGGACTACACAGGGCTGAGGCTCGGTACTGGCATCCACGGCGGCGTAAAGCACCGCCACTGCCGTTTCAGTGCCGTCACTAGCGGCAGGTGCTAGCTGCACATAATTCCCATCGGCGTTTAACGCCAGCACCGTGCCGGGCACATGCTTGCCGCTGGCTAGCGTGCCTTGCTCACGTGAGCGCTTCGGATTCGCCTCTTCCAACAAGTGCTCGGCGGTATGGGTGCCTTCGGTATATGTCTGGGTTGGCATGACACTGCCTCTTCTATCGAGTTAATGGGCGCAGGTTAGGCCTGCTTGGGGCGATGGCGGGCATAGATCTTGTCGTAATCAATGCCCTTGCGGTGCCCGCCTTCTGGCGAGTGGCTGTTGTGGATGGTGAAGCGGTTTCCGTGGGCAGCGGCTACGTCGTAGATGTATTCGCTGGCTTGTTTATCATCCATGCCGTTGGCAATCAGCTTTTCCATGAGCTGCGCTTGGCCAGTTGTCTGACAGGCTTTGACGATGGCGGTAATGCGGGTGCGTTCTGCTGCGACGGCTTGCGTCATCAGTGAGTCAGCCACGCTGGGTGCATTTTCCTGAACCCATTCAGCCGTAACAGCGAGGCTTTCAAGCGCTGCGGGTTGCTGCTGGCGTAGCGCGATAATTTGATCGCCCAAGTCAGCCGCTTGTGCTTCGGCTTCTTCCGGCGTCATATCAAACGCAAGCGCCAGCGCATCAGCTGCGGTCATCGTTTCATTACCGGCGCCCGCCAGCTTGGCTTTCAGCGTGGCAATTTCGCCCGCTTGCTCCAGCTGTTTCATGAAGAGCTTGGGATCAGCACAGGCCACGGCTTTTAGCTGTGCGTCTGCCTCAGTGGCAAAGCCCCATTCAATGGCTTCGTCTGACCCTAAGAAGGTGTCGCCTTGATCCAGTAAGGCGGCAATCTCGTCTTTATCTTTGCCCGTGGTGGCGGCATAAATGTCCACCATGGCGGCATCGATGGTTTTTAGGTTCTTGGCTGTCTCTTCCATTTCCTGGGCATTGTAGAAACCCAGCATTAAGCCGCTTGCGCGGTGCGTCATCATGGTAGAGCCGATGGCCATCGAGCGTGTGTCCCCGGCCATCATGATGATGGTGGCAATGCTCGCGGCAGTGCCGGTCACGCGGGTATGCACCTTGGCGGTATGGTTGCGCAGATAGTTGTAAATGCGCACGCCACTGGCGACGTCGCCACCCGGGCTGTTGATCTCTAGCGTGATTTCATCCAGTTCGCCTAACCCATCGACGGCGGCAATAAACTCGCGGGCGGGTTGTTCGCCGGTGAAATCACTGATCCAGTCAGGCGCCCAGTCGCTGCCGATAGGCTTATCAATCGAGATGATGGCTTTGCGCGGGTTATCCGCCATGGCCTGTGCTTTGAACCATTTCATGGCAATTACCTTCTAGATGGTTGGCTGCGCCACGGCGCGCACTAGCGCCATGATTCCGGTTTGAATGTCTGTCTTGCCGATAGCAGCCCACCGAAGCGGCTCAGCGTTTTCAAAACGCCGTAGCTCTTCACATTCAGGACGCATATACATGGAGGCCTTTACTGCAGCGGCCTTGGCTTCTAAATCTTCCTTCAGTCGAGCATCAAGCTCAGACTGAAGATCAAGCAGCTCAGCACCTTTCGCCTTAATGCGATTCATGAGGTCGATTTCTTCTTGGCTCAGGCTGCGGTAACCACTGATCTTGGTGTGCTGGTCCTTCATGTGGGGTCCTCTTCTTCGGTGGCGGCCAGGGCTTCGAGCGCTTTTTGTAGCCCGCCGTTTTTGGCTGTAATGCGTGGGTCGGAATCCAGCACCAGGCCGTACTTGTCGGCGCTGGCGTTGCCCTTGGCAATCTCGGCATCGAGCAGATCCAGCGACCAGCCGCGCTCGCCTGCCTTTTCGCTGCGTGGGGCTAGACCGCCACGCACTTCAAGCAGATCGGCGGTAACTTCTTTCAGAGGATCTACCCAACTCCACTTAGGCGCGATCCAATCAATAGCGAGCAACTGACTGCGCCGCTGCCAGTAGTTGGCGACCTGCAGGCGGCCGCTGGTGACAGCAACGTCTAACCATTTGGCGGCAATACGACGGCACCACTGGTGAACAATCAGATGGGCTTGTAGCGCTTCGGCTCGGCGGCGGAACTCGAGAAGGCCAGCACGAATTGAGCTGTAGTTCACGCCTTTGAGGTCGCCTGTCAGCTGCTCGTAGGTAATGCCAGCACCGGTGGCCACCGCTAATAGTTCTGTGCGTAGCCACTCGGTATATTGACTCTGAATATCGGGCGGTGTGGAGAACGTGACTTCTTCGTCATCTTCTAAATAGTGAATACCGCCGGGCGTGAACTCGGTTAGCCCTTCGTCAGCTTCCCCGGGCATAGTGACGTGGGTGCCAAAAAACGGGCCGTCATCTTCGGGATCGTGGTCGGTTTTGCGCTTAACGAATGCGCCAAACAGTTGGGCGAGCTTTTGCCGTGCTAGCGTGGCGTCCTGCATTTCGTCAATTTCATACAGCCGCACAATCACGCTTGTCAGCTCTGGTACGCCGCGTAGCTGTCCTGGCCGGGTGCGGCGGTACATGTGGATGACGTTATCAGCCGGTACCGGTACGCGTTCGTTATAGGCCGCCGTCAGTTGTTCGTGTGGGTGGTAACGCCACAGGTGGTAGGCGGTACGCTGACCAATGCCATCAAACTCAATCCCCATCCGAATCAAGCGGCTCCCGAAAGCGCGGCTAAAAGCTGGGTCGAGGTGTTCGGCTTCAATCACCTGCAGCTGCATAGGCACGCTGAGGCCGTCTGTAGCTCGGCGGTATCGGATGCGGCCTAACGCTTCGCCTGCTTCGAACTGGGAACCCAGCGCCAGCGCTTGCAGGCCGTAAAAGTTGTCAACGCCATCTGCATCGCACTCTTCTATCCAGCGGTCCCACAACGCTTGAGTGGCGGGGTCGCCCCACTGGGGTTTGATGCCGGTGCCCACTAGGTTGGAAACATACTTTTCCTTGGCGCTGGAGGCATAAGCGTTGTTGCGAATGGCGTTGTGGCTACGGGCCTGCAGAATAGGCAGGCTGCGTTCTATCGGTGTGTTGGGGCCGCTAACAACATTGCCCTTGCCCGCCATGCGGCGCTTCGTGCTTGCCCCTTCGTACTGAGAATTTACGGGCACCAGGTGACCGCCGCGCATCGTCATACGGATGCGCGGTTTGGTGAATGCAGTCATGTTAGAGGCCCTTCGAGGTCATCACGATACGGGATCGGGTGCGTCGCTTGTTAGCAGGTATCAATGTGGCTGCAATCGTGCGTTCTAAATCACGGAGCTTGTCGATGTCGGTTTGGGCAAACTGCACAGTGCGACCGTTGTGGGTAACAGAGACAACACGTTTGCCCAGCCCGAGATCTACAATGGCCTGCCGAACCTCGGCAAGCTGTTCGGGTGTATAGGCCATGTTCGCTCCTAAAGTCTGGGTTTCACGACACGGGCGCGTCGTTTGCGTGGCTGTTTTGCGCTTGCAGCTTCGATGGCCTGCGCTTGCGGTGCAGTGCTGTCAGGCTGAATCACCAGCATGTTGGTATCCCAGCTTTCGGCCCACGCGGGCGGCTGTTCCCAGTTGATCTTTTCAACTTTAAGGAGGATCAGCAGCGCGAGGTTATAAACACATAGGTCGAAGGCTTCGTTAGCTTTTTTGCCTGGCTTTGACCACTTGCCTGTTTTGGGGTCACGCACTTCGTAGGTCAGCTCGTCATGCCACCAGCGGCCAAGCCATGCCGGAGTGTGTAGGTAGCCCATTCCGGGATTGTTGCGATCCAGCATGGAAGCAACGGCGTCTTTCAGTAAGTCGGTGCCTAGCAGGTATAGCGGCACGTCACCTTTCGCTGAGCTTTTGCGGCTTTTGCGGCCGGTGTTGTCGGGCCATGTTTTGCGCACACGGTTAGGGGTTTTGCTACTGGCCCCCTTTAACAGGTAAACGCGATTCTGCACGCCTGCTTTGGCTAAGCGGCGGTACCATTCGTAGGCCTGATTAGTAACTGACTCTTCACCTTCACCTTCCCCGCCAGTATCAACACCCACGGCTAAAATCGGCATTCTGCGGCCTGAGCCATCGGCCAACTTGTAGGTGCGGTGGATCACATCACGGGTAATGAGATCCCAGTCTTCGGGGTGACTGGCTGGGCTGATTGCCCGTGGCTCTTGGTCATTTTCTGGGCCACGGTCGTCTTTGATGTTGAAGCGGTCGACTACCCAGGTTTCTCGGTGCGGGCCGTTGCCATGCACCTGCACGACGAAGCGGCGATCTTTGCCGCCCTGCACATCAATAGTGGCGGTTAGGAACCTTACGCCATGGGGCACCGTGCGTTTGACGGTGTCTTCTGCTCTGTCCAATAGCCGTTGACTGCTGCGCTGGGTGGTTTTACGCCTGAACAGGTACGGCCTGCCCCAGTCGGTATTGATGACGGTCTTTAGCGTTTCTTGGCTATCCGTTTGGGCGTAGGTCTCTTCTGCTCGCGCCAGCTTCTCTGCCAGGCTTACCCAACTCTGAAACGCTGCACTAGGCCCTTCCATCCAAAACGAAGCGATGCGGGTTTGTCGGCGTGTCCCTATTAGTTCGCCGCTGGCCGTTAATTCCATACCTTCGGGAACCCATCGGCCTGTCAGGTTGAGCGCTCGCTTTTGCGAAGGCTCCACCAGCGTGCCACAGTGCGGGCAGAATGCTTGGCGCGCCGCTAGGTTGAAGTTGTCCATGGTGGGTGTAAACCACTGCTGACAGGAGTGCTCCTGACACTGCCAGTACCATAAACGGCGGTCGCCTTGGTTGAATAGATCCAAAATGCCGGTGGTGGGCGGCGCCATGTGAGGGCAATCTGCTGGTCGCTCCCAGTCCAGGTCTACCACTTCTCGTCCTGGCGAGCTCTCCGCCAGTGTCATTCCGGTGGAGCCAAACGTTTGCGTACGTTTTGCGCCTAGCGTGAAGGCGTCACCTTCGCCGTCGATATTTTCAGGCAAGCGGTCAAAGTCGGTAATCAGTACAAACTGGTAATCAGAGCTGGCCAATACATTTTTAGACGGCCATTTGATGCCAAGGTAATTGCCAGCCCTAAAGGTTTTGTCGTGAACATTGTTATCGTGGCCGCGCGGGCTGAGGCGCTTAGCGAGGTCTGGCGAGTTCTGCAGCATCCTGTCGATGCGCTTCTTGCTGAACTCACGCGCCTTCTCTTCCGAGATCTGAACAATCAACCCGTCGCCTGGGTCGCAGTCGATCTTATAGGCAACGTAGCCATCCACCAGGGCGTTTGTTTTACCTGTACGCGCTGGGCCTGCGAATATAACGGCGTCATAAAGGCGCGAGCCCATGCAGTCCAGCGGCTCTACCATATAAGGCGTGGCATCTGCCGACCAATCCCTAACCGTGCCGTCACCACCCACCACCTTCATGCGCTCAGCAGCGGCTTGGCTTGCGCGAATGCGGCGCGGCGGGCGTATCAGCTCAGCAACATCACGACGAATGGCAGCGGCGCTGGCTAGGTTACTCATCATCGTTGCCTTCGTCGTCACTCACAATTACTTGATACATCTGCTCGCGTAGAGCGTCTGTAGTTTGTTCCACCAATTCAATTGCCTCTGGTGGCAAGCCTGCATCGCGCTCGAGCATATCGGCGAGACTATCCAGTCCGCTGGCAACCGCTTTAGCGAGGCGCGACATTTCCCTGTGCGCCTCCTCAACCGGTACCAAAAGGCGCATTTCCTTCTCAAGCTTTACGCGTGAGATCTCAGATGCATACCAATCTTTGCGGTCGCTGGGGTGATAATCATTAGGGTCGGTAGCAGTCCCTGGCCGTGACTCGCTGAACAGCGCGGGGCCTGCATCCTTTAGTGCGTAAACGTTCGCACCGTTCCGAGAGCCAGCGGGAACCACACCCGATTCTTTGAGGCGTTTACGCACCGTGTCGCGGTGCAGACCAAACGCGTCGGCCAGCCTGGTGATGTTCCAGTTGTAGGCCTCTTCAAGGCGATTGATCTCTGCCACACGCTTGTCATCCTATCGGCACCGTACCTCTATTGATTTCGGCAGCATCGGCACCGCTAAATGCGGCAACCACGCGGATTAAAGCCAGGTGCTGCTGACGACCATGAACTGCCGAAAATTTGTCGAATTCCGCGGCTGCTTTCCCCCGTGGACAAGGCAATGCTCCTGGGAAGGACCCGCCATTTTTTTGCACCAAAATGGATCAAAAGCGGTTTATTCAAACCTACCAACCATCCCACTTGTCTGCCTTATCAATGTTGCAGGCTCTGCACAGAAGTTGTGCGTTCTCTTTTGAGTGGATGCCGCCTTTGCTTAACGGCTGAATATGATCAAGCTCGGGGGCATCGGCGTGCGTAGTTCCACGCAGCCCAACCGGGGTAAGCACACCGCACTGATTGCAGATCCAACCATCTCTTTCAAACACATCAAAAGGATCAAACGCGCCATAGGCAGCACGGCCGGATCTCTCTGCCGCTCTTCGTGCTGACTTTTCTCTTCGTTTGAGTACACGGGCAGCAGCCTGCTCGCAGCTATCAGAGCATACTCGCGACTTGCTTCCATACAGCCTTGAGAACACACAGCCGCATTGCGTGCATTTAATCGGCTCTCTACGACTGTGTTTAACAGCCTCGTACTGTTTAGCCCGATCCCTGCCAGCCTCAAGACGACATCGCTTGGAGCAGATCTTTACGCCACGCCTTGATGCAAATTGAGACGAGCATTGAACACATTCAATGAGCACAATTCTGGTATACGGACCAGTCCGAAGAGGCGTGTAGCTTTCCGAGCACACCCTGCTACAAAAGGTTTCACCCTCGCCTCTTGGTCGCTTTGTGTAGTAAGTCTTCGCACAATTCTTGCAGCTGTATGGGCCTCTACCCCTAGACGAAGGGCGGGAAGCCGAGGCGCACTCAACGCTACAGAACTTCTTTGCCGCAACTTCAAACGGCCTGAGGCTGAATGTTTTCGCGCACGCGGGGCAGGACCAGTCGACGCGCCTCTTTTTTCGGCCTTTGACGCCAGATGTCTTTTGCTTGTCTCGTTGTTGTCGCTGAAGGTCTCGGCACTTCTTAGAACAATAGACACGCCTGCGGCCCCTCGACGGCTGAATAAGGGTAACGCCGCAAGCAATACAGCACCCTGCTGACTGTTCTTTGCTCATACGCCTTATAACCCCTAGCTATCGTCACCTTCGCTGTTCTGGATAATATCAGCAACCGCCGCCCGATCAGCATTGAACCGGCGCCTAAGCGCCTCATATTCAGCTAGCAAGAACAAAAGCCCTTTATTGCCTTGCAGAATCAACGGTGGCGGGGGTAGCTCACTGGTTAGGTGTTCGGGTACCGCCGGGCAGTGGCTCTGCATCTCCATCTGCTGAATGTTGGAGCTCGCGCACCCAGTCAGTGATAACAGTAGGCCTATTGCCATCGAGCCAATCACGCGCTTCAGCATTGGTTTCTCCCAGTCTTTCCAGCGCTACTGTGCTGGCGCGCATGTCGTCAGCAATAATGGTTAGCGTTTGGTCGCGCTCGGACATGGCAGCGTTGAGCGTTTCAATCTGCTGGCGCTGCCATTGCTGGTGCTCGTGCAGAATCTCGGCCCTTTCGCGCTGGCGCTCGGCTTCGGCTTGGTAGGCGTCCCGCTGGGTAGTGACGTGCTGCCAGTAGAGATAAGCACTCACCAGGGCTAAGCCTCCCAGCGCCCCCCCCATCGCCCGACTCTTGAGCGTGCCGATCATTTGAGCAGCTTCCGAAGAAAGCCGAGAAAGATCTCGTAGAGGCCATCGGCCTTCTCCCGCATCCAGTCAGTGCCCAGGAATGCCAAGAACACGCACGGCGGGAACGCAATGATGGGCGGCCAGCCTTGTGACTCGGCGACCCACAGGAACACAGGGAACAGCGGCGTAGCCAGCAGCGTGCACATCACCGCGCCTAGCAGAGAGCGCTTGAAGCTGCCGCCTTCATGCACTCCACGCACAAATGCCATAGCAAACGTCACGATAGAAACCAATGCGATTGGCATGTACTCGAGCAGCCAGTGCCAGTTGTTAGGGTCACGATTTGGCATGGCGCGTTTCTCTTTTCGTCTTGAATTCATGGCGCACCTCTCGGGCGGGCCTCGTCAGTTAGTCGATGGAAATGCCGCCAGCCGCTTTATAAACGCTCAGCAGCTCATCAGTTGCCAGTTCCCGCTGGCCATAGCCAGCGCCGGGAAGGCTCGCCCAAATCTTGCGGCAAGCGTGGATGGCGTCACGGATACGGCCGTCATGGATCAATGAAAGCGCTTTACATTGTCGAATGAGATGCACCGCACCCATGTCTTGGCTTGATGGAGTGAAGTCAGGGAGATTGAAACGCTCGGCTAAATCGTCCCAAGTGCGCGTCAAAAACTGGTACCGCCCAGCAGCGCTAGACTTAATCCTGTAAGCAGGCAGCCATACAAGCTGACGTGGGTGATCGTCGTAACAATCGAACGTCTTTCCGCCCACAATCACATCGTAGCCGTCCTCATAACCGAAACGCGGTGTACCTTCGGCATAGGCCAGCATGTCTAGGAACGCGGAGACGTTGCCCGCGCGCGTATCTTTAGGCGGTTCTGGCTCAACGCGCAGCAGTTCCGCCTCCTGAAGCCAATGGGTAGGAGAATGAGCAGACATAGACAGCCTCGGACACTGGAGACGTGAAGTAACCAGGCAGAAAGGATTAAACAAACGGGAACAGAGAGGAGTAAGCGGTGCCGAATAATGTTACAAGGGCTATCCAGTCTTGGATGACTGAGCTATAGCCTAATCTTAAAACGCAAATACACCTCTCAAATGGAACCTGGAGGATCGCATGAAAAAGTGGATTATGATGGCGGCTGCTAATTGGCTGCGTAAGCCAGAAAACCAGCAGAAAGCTAAATCAGCATGGAACAAGTTTAGAGATCGCAAATCTTCGAAACAGACACCGCAACATCAGCGCAATACGACTGAGCGCCGACCTGGCGAAAACTCCGATAGGCAGCCTTAACCCCCGGGCGGAACCAACCTAGCTTCCTTGGAAAAGTAAAACTTAGAACTTAGATACGCAAAAGCCCTGCCGGTTACCCGGCAGGGCTTCGATGTGGGGTGGCTTAAGCGCGTAGCTTTGGCAGCCTACGGATTAGGATGCACCAAACCCGACACTAAAGCAAATTTTATAATCGAATGGCTTTCATCGGGTGCACCATGGTCTCCACCAAAACACGAACTGATGTAATGTATAGAATGGGGCAACATTTCATACAGTATTTCTTTAACTGCTAATATAAGCCGGACTTTTTATTAATAAAAAAATAGACGATACGCTACTGCGTTGACCCCCTCTCCTGACAGGTGCTGTAAATGACACTGACATTAAATGGAAAATCTACTCAAAGACATCGTGTTAAACGATTATTTTTTCGTCTTATTTCTTTTCCCTTCGCTACGCTTCGTGGGCGCCTAGTCATTGGTGCCATAGTGCTGTGGAGTCTGCTTTGCCTCATTGTCTTAACGTTTGGCTGGAAGGCGGGACGGCTCCTGGTTAATGAGACTAATAACCAGCATCTGCGGTATGAAGCGGAACTCATCAGCAACTCTATTACATTTCAAGTGAATGAACGAGTCAGAGAACTTGAGCGTTTGGCGGAGAGTATTACGCAGCCAAGGGAAGGTGCTCTTCTTGAACAGCATGCTTATACCATGGAGCCACTCTTTGAGGCACTGCTACTCTACGATCTGAATAGCAAAATTATTGACGAGTGGCCGGCCGACGGAGGTGCCAAAGGCTATAGTTTTGCCGATCGAGAATATGCACGCTTTATGCACGCATTTAAAACCCCATACGTCAGCGAACCTCTTATAGGACGTATTTCAAATACACCGCTGGTGCTAATGCTGGTTCCCATGCATGACAACCAGGGACGCTACACAGGCTTTTTAGGTGGTTTAGTCAATATAAAACAAAGCCGACTGTTCAGAAATTTTGAGCAAATCCGTCTGGGCGATAACGGCTATGTCACAATTACGACCGCGTCTGGACTGCGTATTTACTCCCCAGGTCAACAAGAAGCTATCGTGACATTACCCGATACTATTTCACCAGTCCTAGACAAGGCGCTGGATGGATGGGAAGGCGAAAGTGTGGGCCGCTCGCTATCAGATGAGCCTCAACTGGTAGCCTATCGACAAATTTGGCCTGCTAACTGGATCGTTGGCGTACATCTACCACAAGACCAAGCCGAAGCCCCCCTTATTGCAGGCATGAAGAAAATCACTGTTTATGCCTGGGGCGTGCTCATCCTTATCTTACCTCTAGTATGGGGAGTGATATGGATAACGTTACGCTCCCTAGTTCAGCTTGCTCAGCAGGTTCAAGAACTTCAAGATGGGCGCCGCTCTGTACTTAATATTCCGACCAGTGCGATGGAGCTTCGACGCGTCATAGATGTAATTAATGCGACAGAGTCTGCTCGTCAGGTCAGCTTAAATGATCTAGCCGAGCAGGAGGCAATGCTAAGAGGGACGCTATCCGCTTCGCCGCTGGGCATGTTTGTTACGGATCAACGTGGTCACTTGACGTTTATTAATGATTCCTTACATCAGCTATTGGGAGATGACGCCCCTAGCAGTCTAAATGACTGGAGCGACCGGGTTCACTGCGATGATCGCCAAGATGTTAGATCGGCTTGGCTGCGTAGTCTTGTAAAACAATCGAGCTTTGCGCGTCAATTTCGCTTCGTAGGTACTAATCAAGAGTTGTACTGGTTAGATGTGCATACAGCCGCTATTCGTGTAAACGATAAGTTCATAGGGACCGTCGGCACGGTGCGAGATATTACCCAACATTACAATGATTATGCTCAAAAGAACTGGGAAGCAGAGCATGACCCTCTGACCCGCTTGCTTAATCGTCGTGGGCTTAGGAGGCACCTAAAAGAGTTGTTTAATCAATGGCAAAGTACGGAAAAACCGACAGCAGTTATTCTTTTCGATCTGGATCATTTTAAACCGGTGAACGACCAAGGAGGTCACGCCCTCGGCGATCAAATGCTTCAACAGATCGCTAGTGTTATACAAAACGAAGTGCGAAGCAGTGATTATACAGCTCGCCAAGGCGGGGATGAATTTGCCATTCTGCTACCAGGCTGCACACCAGAGCGTGCCCCTATGATTGCTGAGTCCCTGCGCGCAAGCATTGCCGCTTGCTCAGTTGAAGCTAATGGACGCCAATGGAAAGTTACCGCAAGTATAGGTGTGAGCCACTTCCACAAAGGCGATAAGACTATCGATGATGTTCTATCTCGCGCTGATGCGGCCAGCTATCGAGCTAAGAAGAATGGACGCAATCAAATTGAAGTGTCGGAGGTGAAGCCTAAATTTTTAATAGTCGTTTAGACTATAGAGATAGTCAGAGCGTTGGCCATCATTTTTGGCCAACGCAACCCTATCTATTCCTGCCCGACCTCCCCCACCACCAACACTTGCCATAACCGCTTACGCCCTCGCTTACCCGCCACCTGCAACGCCTCAACACTCTCAAAATGTCTAACGCCCTCATTTATCCCCAGCGCCCTAAGCAACACCTCCTGCCATTCGACCATTTGCCTAGCAGTCACCATCCAAATACTGTTGCCCATCTTCTCTGGACGTATATGGGCCACTTGCATCAACATGGCGGCGGCTTGGCGCTTGGGTGCAAGGCGCACCAGGCGGCACGCAAGGGGAACAGCGGAAAGCAAAAAGCCCCGCCGGAAGTGAACTGCCTCCCGACACTTTAGCAATTATAATTATGTTTTTTTAGAGACGCATTGCTATTCAAATTTGCTCCAACCTAAATATGTAACAATTAGCAGCGCGGAAGAAAAATTAAAATAGCAGGAAGTTAAAGGAGAAAAGAAATTTGCCGATCTTAAATGGACTAGATCAGCTTCGCCCATAGCTGCCGTTGATGACCAGTAGAGAACCTCCACCAAAAGCGTTCAGCCGAGGTGCTCCGCTCATTTAAAACCGTTGATCAGGCTTAGGCCGTAATTGCACAAGGTCAATGCAAGCGCAGCAAGCTGCAACTTAGCCCACTTTCTAGCCCGGCGAAATACCTATGACACGAGCCCCTGTTCCGCCCCTCTCTAATGACGCGGCACCATACATTGACATAACACGCCTTGCTTCGCGCTATTTAATTTATGTCATCTTCGCCTTGTTTCTTACAGCAGGACTGACGCTGGTCTATCTAAGCCTTTCGATCGACGAAAGTCATGTCGAGCACAGCGAGACCGACGCCGCCAGGGCGATTGAGAGTAGAAAAGACAAAAACGGTACAGCGTTAGCTGACTATGCCTTCTGGATCGACGCTTATAATTACACATACAACTCCGTTAACATGACATGGGCCTATGACCGTGACAACATTGGCCCCTCTCTTTTTCCAACCTATGGCCTAGATGGCGTGTTTATCGTTGGGCCGGATGCGACGACCCGTTACGGCCTCATTGACGGCGAGCTTAGTGAAATTCCCTTAAATGCGTGGATAAACGGAGACTTGTCCGCTCTGTTTGCCGAAGCGCGCAGAGGATCCGTTGAAGACGAAATCGCGTATGGGTATTTTTCTGTAAAAGAAACCCCCGCCATCGTGTCCGTTGCGGTAATCCGGCCAGACAGTTCCTATGAACAATTCGACGAGCTGTCGTATTTGGTTTATGTCGACGTACTTACGAAAGCCAAGCTAAAGGAGATAGAAGAAACCTATGATCTCCGCGGTCTTAATGCGAGCTTTGGCGTCTCTAACGCCACACAAAGACCTAAGATCAGTTTGCAAGAAGATGTCGGCGAGGTGGTGACTTTACAATGGGAAGGTAAGGCGCTGGGCCGTTCGATGTTGACCAAGTTACTTCCGATGATGCTCTTACTCGGTGTGCTGTTAGCCTTGCTTGTAAAAAGTCTTCGCAGTCGCATCATCCTCGCAAGTGAGATGATTGAGATGGCACAGCATGATTTACGAATCAGCGAGCAGCGCTTTAAGAATATATCGGAAGCGTCCTCAGACTGGATCTGGGAGACAGACCCGAATCAGATCTTAACCTATTTATCTGAGCGTTTTGCTCAGCTAACAGGCTTTCCTTGCCACAACTGGATTGGACGGCCTTTGCAAGAACTTTTAAATTACGATACCAATACGCTGGCATGCGCAGCCGAACAAGGCAATGCCAGTGGACGCAAGCCAATTCTTTGTGAAATGCGTGACAACAACGACATAATTCACTACTGCCAGCTGCATGCTCATGCGGTAAGAGTGGATAATCAATTGCTGGGTTATCAAGGGACTGTTTGTGATATTACCCAAGAAATTGAAGCCAAGGCGCACATCGAGCATATCAGCTACCATGATTCCCTGACCGGACTCGCAAACCGTTACCGCCTCAACCATTACCTCAACGATCGGCTTAAAAAAGGACTGAACGACGATCGCCCTCTTTTTTTACTAGCGCTGGATCTCGACCGCTTCAAGCCCATTAACGACATCTTTGGTCACGCTGCTGGGGATTGGGTTCTCAGGCAGGTTGCTGATGCAATCAGTAAATGCACCCGTGAGACTGACTTGGTGGCAAGACTGGGCGGGGATGAGTTTATCGTAGTGGCTAATAATTGCCGCACCTATGAGCATGCAGAACACCTGTGCCAACGCCTGATTGAGAAAATCAATCAACCAATTCCGTATAACGGGAATGACCTCAACATTGGCGTGAGCATTGGCATAGTCGCTGCACCCTATCAAGGCTTAAATGCCCAGGATTTATTGCGTTACGCGGACATCGCGCTATATGAGGCAAAAGCTAACGGACGCAACCTGTTCTGCTTCTTCGAGCCTGCAATGAATGAACGCATCATGGAACGCCGTAAGTTGGAAATGGATATGCGTCATGCATTGCGTTTGCAAGAATTTCGCCTTGATTTTCAGCCACGCTATAATGTGGCTTTGCAAACGATAGTCGGTGCCGAGGCGCTGGTGCGTTGGCAGCATCCAATAAGGGATCTGCTCAGCCCCGCTTACTTCATACCCCTAGCTGAAGAAACAGGCCTGATCTTCGAGCTCAGTGACTGGGTGCTGCACGAGGCCTGCCTCAACGCCCTAAGCTGGAACGATAGTTTGATGGTGTCAGTGAATCTATCTCCAGTTGAATTTCAACGCAACGATTTGGTGGAACGCATTTCTGCCGTATTGGAACATACAGGCATCTCACCCAATCGCCTAGAGTTAGAAATCACTGAAAGCGTGATGCTCGATGATGCTGCCTCAGCGCTGACGACACTGAACCAGCTCAAATCGCTAGGGGTGCGCTTGTCGATGGATGATTTCGGAACGGGCTATTCCTCACTCAGCTATTTGCGTAACTACCCTTTCGATGGAATTAAGATTGATCGCAGTTTTATTATGGGGCTGGATCTTTCAACGGATAGTAACGCAATAGTCAACGCTATCATCAGCATGGGCCACGCACTTTCTTTAACTGTTACTGCCGAAGGCATCGAGACCGCGGACCAATTTGGAAAACTGGAAGAGCTTTCATGCGATCAAGCCCAGGGATTCTACCTGGGTCGGCCCATGTCACCTGCTATGTTCAAGCAAGTCATCAAGGAAGCAGAGGTAACCTGACTAAATCGGGTTAAATTTCTCCTTTCCGACATGACTGTTATAAATCAGTTAGAGACTTTTTTAACAGCTAAATAAACGATTAAACGAGAGTGCTTTTATGAGTATCGTTGACCTTCTATTCAGGTCAACGACTCGCTACATTCCTTACAGCACTTGCACTTCCCCCTGCGCTAGCCATTCCCACAGCCGCTTACGCCCCCTCTTACCCGCCACCTGCAACGCCTCAACACTCTCAAAATGTCTAATGCCCTCATTCATCCCCAGCGCTCTGAGCAATACCTCCTGTCGTTCCACCATCTGCCTCGCCGTAACCACCCACTTGCTGGCGCCCATCTTCTCGGGACGCACCCGGGCAGCCTGCAAGAGCATCGCCGCGGCTTGGCGTTTGGGTAGTTGATCGAGCATTACACCGCAGGCTTTATGCCACTCGCTTTGAGGGTGGTAGCGAAGTGCGGCCAGCATGGCCTGATCACTACGCCCACCGCCGCCCGGCATCTCTCCCGCCAGAGCCGTCACACTGAACGGTTGGAAGCCAGGGTTATCGTGGCGATAATCCAGCTGCAGCTCCAGCATGGTGTCAATGATACGGGACACCGCTGCATCACGCGCTCGCTCATCACTCTTTGCGGCCTCAACGACACGCCAGGGGTTTGCTACCCGCTTCCAACCATCAAACTGCATCACTTTCCCCTTAAGCTGCGTCATCACCCCTTCCTCCATTCACTACCACTTTCCAGCGCCAGCCGATCACCCACTATTTGCGTACGTGGCCAACTGGCGTATTCCCGCAACACCGCTTTCGCCTCATCGAGCCCTCGCGCCAGCACGGCGCAGTAGCCTTCGTATTCGCTACCTTCCAACCAATCGAACTGACTAGGCGCCAGCGCGGCGTCACGCGGGGGCGTTGCCTTGAATTCCAGGTACAAGCCAAACCAGCCGCCGCGGGCTTGGCGCACGGGTAAGTCGGACACGCCCGCCTTCACGCCCTGCCTTTTGAGATCGCTGGCGGTTTTCTTGTTGCGCTGGCCACCGTTGGGAACGTGATAAATCGCGTCGAAGAGCGGCCCCACCTCGGTACCGCGCATCTTCTCGCCATACAGCCAACGAATCAGCACGGCTTGCTCCTGCCCTTCCCAATCAACAGGCTTTGCCCGGGGGGCGTCGCTTTTAGTCAGTGCACGCGGGCGGCGGGGTTTCTGGATTCGTAACGTCACGCCATCCCCCCAGCGATCTGGTCGAGCATTCGTTGCTGGCGCTCCCAACATTGGTAATCGGCCACGATGCGCTCCAGCATCGCCCGTGCCGTATCGTTATGATCAAGTTCGGCACGGCTTTGGATACCACACGAATGACGGATGAAATCAGCGCAGTCCTCCGGGCTATGAGTACCATCGGGCAGTTGCCGATACTCAAGCGCTTTTGCTTGGCGGCGGCGGCAATCGAGGTACAAACCGAATCGCACGTTTTGGCACAATAACGCGGCACGGCGCGCCTGCTGGCCACCTTTCAATGCTTCACCCATCGTTACGCTCCCCTTGATCGTTCAACTCTTCGACACTCTTGCAAAAGGCGCCAGCCGCACAGGCCACCGCGATGAATACACCCACCAGCACGCCCAACAGAAACCAGCTCATGCCGTCCATTGCCGACGCCCTCCACGCTGTGATTTGCGCATGCACTGCTTGCACGCCGGTAACTGCTCACCAGTACCCGGGGCACGGAAGTCGTCGGCGCTTTTGCGGTAGTGGCACTGGGGGCATTTAGGGCGGTTATAAACACGACTCAACATGGTTAACGCCCTCCCATCGCGGCCAACGGCACGCCTGCTTGTGCCAGCAGCTCACGGCGGCGGGCTTCTTCCTGCTCACGCGCTTCCCGGCGCGCTTGGGCGTGGGCATCCGCCGGTTTATTGATGATCTCGCGCAGCTGGCTCACCATCCGCTTACGCTGGCGCTGCCCCTCTTGGGTCAAGGGCTTTTCCGGCGGCGGCAGCAAGTGCGCCACCTTCGGCGCAGGCAGCTTGCCTGCAGAAACAGCTTCGTTCAGTACGATCTCGCGGCGCTGCTGGTCATGCCCAAGCGATACCTGCCACTGAGGCTGGCGCCCTTCTGCCTTCGCCGCCTCCAGTTCACGCTCATACGCCGCCAGGAACGCCATGCGGCCACCAATCTGATCACCTCCGGACAGCACCGGCTTGGCCACACCTAGCGCCCGGGCAATCTCTGGAGTCCACACAACGGTTTCCTGTTCGTCCAAGCTACGCAGAGCTAACGCCCAAGCCTCGTTCGGCAACAGGTGTGCATTGGCACTCGGTAGCCGGTCGATAATCGCGGCCAGAGTCAGCTTGCCGTGTAGCTCGGTACGGCAGCGGGCCAAGGCACGGCGGATTTCGGCAAACGGGTAGCCGCTTAAGTCGTCGGTGATCAATACTGCGGCAGTTGGGCGGATCTCCTGCCCCAATACCTCGGCCGTGGCGTACACCAGTTCGAGTACCTGGTCAGACTCTTGGGCGGTTAGCATGACGAAGACTCCTGCTGTTGGCGGCGGGCGGCCATGATGCGCTTGGCCTCCTCCGCGTTGTTCAGGTTGGTTTGTGTGCTGTCGACTTGGCGGGCGCGGGTCTGAGTGACCTGCTGGCCAGTGGCAAGCTGTGTAGCGATGGATTCGCAGTCCTGGAGGAGTAAGCCCACTGGGTGCATGCGGGCGGTGTAAAACTGGCTATTGAGCTTCAGGTAGTAAGCGGCCACGGCAGGCGCACGCTCAACACCTACACGGTCGACCAGTTGGCTCATGTTGGCACCAGCCTTTTGATTCCAGACCGGCCAGGTGCCGTAACGGGCACGGTAAGCGCAGGCGTAGTTCGCCCAGGGCTTGAACGTCTTGGCTTTTGGATCACGGGTACCCGGCATGTCGGCAGGAATTCGCGCCAGCAGATCAGCAGCGCTTTCTTGCGATGACTGGCGTGAGCAGGATTGAGGTTCGTCAGCGCCCAGGTAATCACCCTCTGATGCAGCGGGGCTCGTCCCCGGTGCGCCTTTCTGAGTACTCTCTGCTGTAGTCTCTGTAGTAATCTCTGTAATAGTTTGGCGCTTTCCGCCATCACTGATTGGCGCATCTGTACAATCTAGTTTGGCGCTTTCCGCCATACTGGGTGGCGAGTTCGTACATTCTTGATTGGCGGATTCCGCCATACTGGAATGGCGCTTTTGTGCAACCTGCATAAGGGCAGCTTCAAGCGCCTCACGGTCAAGGCGGTAATAGGTTTTACAAGGCACGCCACGTCGCACTTCCTCAACGTAACCCTTGCTGACCAGTTTCTTGCGGGCCGTCTCTTGCTCACGACGCGTCATACCCGTTTCTTCCGTCCATTCCGACTGCGTTTTATAGAACCAGCCGTCGCTATCTTTGGTTCGGGTAGACCAGTACACGCATTGAGAAAGCATCAGCGCACCTGTAATACCAAGCCCCAGGTCTACAAACGTGCGGTTGAAGGCGATTGGCCTATCGAGCAGGTTAAGCATGCTCATAATGCACTCCACAAATAGGATGTCCCACCGTCACCCGCTAAAGTGATAGTTGAGACACCACCTACTAACAGGAGGAAAACGACGTGGCTAAACCGGATCAAAAGCTTAAAAACGAAATACTTGAGGCCGCAGCTAGCAGCTTCCCCAATCCATTTGAAGTTGATAGCTGGAACCGAGAACTGGGCAAAGACATAGTCACTGCGACGGTCAGCTATCTGAAAGAGCATGGTCTGGTGGAAGCCACCGGGCGTGTGAGAATGGGTGTGCTCGACAGCTTTCACGATGTCACTATCACCAGCGCGGGCTTTGACTACCTCAGCGAAGACGGTGGACTGACCGCAGAGCTGGGCGTTGTGACCGTTCGAATTGAAGCCGAAACGATTCAAGCGCTGGTCGCTGCTCAGATCGAAATGACGGATGCAACTAGGCAAGAGAAGAACCTCCTGCGCCAGCAACTTCAGGCGCTTTCGAAAGAGGGCCACCAGCGTCTAGCCAGCCAACTGATTCGCCTAGGTCTAGAGGCGGCTCCGCGCTCCATTGAATGGCTGAAAACACTGATCGTCCCTTGATCACGTCAATCTGCTTGAACAGCAGATACCCACTTCCCATGCAAAAACACAGGTACTCCACCGTTTGTGGGCGGCAGGCAAAGCGAAGCTCTAGCGCCAGCCCTTTGCCTTCCTCAAACCACACACGGCTATCAAGTAGGTGGGCAGCGCTTGGAAAGCCCGATTTCGAATCTGGAAAGAAATGCGTGGCAGGCATAGGCTGCGCCAGCGTCTTATCCGTTAGCAACTTGCTCATACCGTACCCCCTAAATAGAAAGCCACACCGCATCCCGCTAGAGTGATAGTTGCAACACCATTCACTAATAGAAGGAAAACGACGTGGCTGAAAACGAATACGATGCCCTTTGGGATGCCCATGAGCGTGAAGAATTTAAGAGACGCCATATCGACCCAAATGAATGTTTGGTCGACGATCAACTGGAGGTTACGCGCGAAGTGCTTAAGCAATTCATGATCATATTTCTTGAGCACCACTTGAGCCGCCGCTATCGCAGCTTGGGGCTGGCCCTTGAAGGTGTTGAGTTGTTCCAAGCGCGTGCCGCTGAGGTCCACCATTGGCATCCAAGCGAAACCCAAGGAATGAACGTCGACGATTTGCTGATCTTGTTGGCCGGAGAGTTTGAGCATGTGGCTATCCCTCCCGACGCGCGTGAGGTGATACGGATGAGGACGCCTTATCTTCCTGAGTGGTTTGATATTGAGGCTCGCCTCGCTTAGCCCCTTTTTTGGGAACTTGCGTAAGCGGTAACCCCAAGCGCTGGCGATAGAGCGCCAGCGTTTCGGCCATTTGATCAGCCTCTTCTCTAAGCGCCTTGGCGCTCCATTCCAGGCCAGCCGCCTTGTGATATTTCTCCTGGATACCTTCGATCAACCCGCCCAAGGCTTTTTCAACTTCCCACTGTTCCATTTCCTCGAGCGGTGGCCCGATGTGCCCAAGCCCCTGCTTGAGTGAGTCAAGGCGGCGCCGAAGCTCTGCCGTGCTGAACTGGCTCTGGTTGCTCATACCCTCACCTCACAAATACCTGTACACACAAACAGACCAGCGGCGAGGGCTGTGCTGTTATGCGCGATTGCATACACTGGAATCATTGAGACGCCACCTTTTCAGTAAGAGGCTGAACAAATACAGACGGGCAAAGTTGAGCAGCTGTAAATTTGCCACCAGTCAATTTTTCAGCACGTAGAGCAACAGCCGGAGACATGCCATGCTTGCCTCGAACCCATCCTGAAACTGTTGCTTGATCCACATTAAGTAGCTCAGCAGCTTTAATCTGCGTGCCGAAGAAACCCACCAAGCTTTGGAAGGTAGAGGTTTGGCTCATCTTTGGGCGCTCCATAATAGGCATTCCCATATAATAGATACAGGCATACCCGTTTGCAAGTGTATGGGTTCGCCTATATAAACCACTTATGGAATTCAAAGACCGCCTTAAAAAAGCCAGGAAGTTAGCTGGCCTCAATCAAGCAGAGCTCGCCAAAAAAATTGGCGTGCAGCAAACCAGTATCTCGGATTTAGAGCGCGGCAAGTCTAAATCAACGTCCTTTTCCACCCAGATGGCACATGAACTAGGCGTGAGCGCCCTGTGGCTTGCTACTGGTAAAGGCGAAATGGTTCCTAGCGCCGTAAGTTCTGTGTCCGACAGCAACGTGTCTATGGCGCCTACACCAATGCGCTACTATCGCTACCCTGTGATCTCTAGCGTTCAAGCAGGCAAGTTCGCTGAATGCGTGGTGCCTTATCCTTCAGGCATGGAAGAACAACACGAGAGCACAGACTATGACGCCAAAGGCCCGGCCTTTTGGCTGGAAGTTTCCGGGGATTCAATGACCGCGCCAGCGGGCGTAAGGCCTAGTATTACCGAAGGGACGCTAGTGCTAGTAGATACCGGCATTGAAGCCACCCCAGGCAAGCTGGTGGTAGCTCAGCTGGATGAAAGCAACGAAGCTACATTCAAGAAATACATCGTAGAAAGCGGACAGAAATACTTAAAACCGCTTAACCCCGCTTATCCATTGATACCTATCAACGGGAACTGTCGAATACTTGGTGTAGCAGTTGAGGCTAAAACAAAACTTTAAAGCCCGTAACACAAAAAACCGCCTTTCGGCGGTTTTTTGTGTTACGGGCTTTAAACTACTTCCAGCTTTGCATTGCGTTTTTCTTTCTTCTGAGGTCCAGCACTGTGGCCAGTCAAACCTACAATCAAACCTTCAATCTCATCTAAAGGCCATGAAAGTTGGTCAGCTATTTCGGCTTTTGTTATTTTCTCAGACCATAATTGAGACAAAACCTTGAGCCATATCGCTGATTTTTCACGCTCAATCCCAATAGGCTCTCCTGATCGGTACCCTCTTCTACCAAGCTCAATACAAATGCTTTTATACTGCCAGTCGCTTAGGATACTAACTGAATGCAGTCTGTACGCCATTGCCATAGCAGACACACGCCAGCGGCTTTTAGCTTTAATTACTACATCAGTACTGATAAATCCTGGCATCCTAGAAACCACATCATCTCTAGGCATCAAGAAAGAAGAGGCAAACGCATTGGCCTCTCTCTCAGCCTCACGAGAGCCGCCAGTGCCACCGTGCTTATGAAGTACAAGGTGACCTAATTCGTGAGCAGCATCAAAAATACTATGCTCTGCTGTCTTGAAGTTATTCAAGAAAATATAAGGCGTTGAGTTCCTCCAAAATGAAAACGCATCTACGGATGCTGTAGATTCGGACAACGATAAAAATCTAACCCCCTGAGATTCTAGTAAATGTACAATATTTGAAATTGGTTTGAGCCCTAACCCCCAATGCTGTCGCAGTGACATTGCAGCCACTTCAGGAGAGGTTTCATAGCTTAGATCAAGTAGATTAGCGTCAGGCAAGCTAAACCTTTCTTCGACCCAGTCAATAAGTTGAAGCCCCAGGGTGCCTGCCGTAAGAGCTGCATCTCTCTCTTTTGCAGTCATCTTAGTCAAGCTTCTAAAGCTAACAGCTTCAGTTTGTATAGGCTCAAGCTCATCCTGATAAAAGAAATCCAAAGGATAACCTAGAGCCTTTGCGAGCTTTCCAACTGTAGACTCATCAGGAGGGTTGACTGATTTTTCAATCCTCGACACGGTCACGGGAGTTACCCCAGCTAACTCAGCTAAAGCTTTAGCAGATAGCCTTCTGCGTTTCCGAGCCAAAATCAGACGATTGTGGTTAAACATTTTGCTCTCCTGAGCATTTACCTCCGTGCGACGACCGGGTCAAAGGTGTTATCAGTATCGCCGTCTTCGTTAAGCAGCGGATCAATATCAAAATCCGAGCCATCTGAAATATAGATACGCTCATAACATTCGTAATAGTTACCAAACTCAACTGTAGGGCATGACAGCTCAGCAGCGCCTCTGCTATCCATCATGAAAAAATAAGTCGTAATATCGTCATTTGTCGGTGATGCATCCGGCAGTAAATGATCAAACATATCAAAGGTGTGGGAGCAAGCTCGTTCAGCCGCTGCACCTCTTGGAGAGCGGGCTTTAGGGCTTGAATCATCTTCACTAGCAATTTTAATGTTTGAAAAACCGACTCTAATCTTTAGTGAGTCATTGCGGATAAACTCCATGTTATCTAGACGCTCAATTCTCCATTCATCACCTACGAATAAACGGCGAAGAGCAGCAACCCCTTGTAGGTAGGCGAACAGGCCAGCAGCGTTTGCAGGGTGAAAAGGCGTTGCATCGGCTGCGGCTGACATTGCCTGCGTGCGTACCTCTAGGAGCTTCTCTCTACTCAATTCAAGCTGATTCAATCGTTGATTTATGCTTGGTTCATCTTTAAAAACCCTGGGTTTATGAAACTGCATGATCGCACCTCATGTTAATTTTCTCACCCCTACTGTAGGGTAGAAAAAATTAACATGCAAGTAGACCTGTGCTGACAGTGCTTCTGACCAATCTAGAATTCATCTATTCAAGCTGACAGCCTGTGCCCTTTTTACTTTAAAAAATGGCTTTACCAGCGGTAGTGCCATCTGAATTAGACGTTAAAAATTAAATATGGGTTTTCCTATTGACCCTTAATATGTGTTTACCTATATTGCACCTATGAATATATAGGTGAGGGCTAATTCATGCACATCAAACAAGGCAATTGGCAGGCACGTATCAACCCACAACGCGGGAGCTTAGGGCTTACCCGCACTGAGGCGGTAGATCTCATGTTGTTGGCCGCGGGCAACACCTGCAAAGAGATAGCGCGCACTACCGGGCGCTCCCCTGAAACCGTTCGCAGCAGTCTCAAAAAGGGCTATCACAAGCTAGGCGTTTATAAAGCCGCTGGCGCGGTTGCCGAAGCTTTGCGCCGTGGCTGGATTACCCCGCTACTGGTCGCACTCATTATCAGCGGCATCAACCCAGACGCCGACACGATGCGCCACCGCTCGCCAACACGTAGCCGCCAGCAAGTTAGCGCCAGCCGCACGCTAACACGCCGTGACGTAGGGAGCGTGTACGCATGAACTTCCAGATCAAACAAGCGCTGCTGCGCATCAAAGGCACCGCGCGCGCCATGCGTGAAGACGCCGAAGCCGCACGCACCAAAAGCATCCCTATCGAACCGGCCGCGCTCGACCACTACGCCGCGATGCTCGACAAGGCCCTCGACACACTGGAAACCCAAGGTGGTGCCCAATGAGCAACCAACGCACAAACACTAAATGGGCAGTTGCCCTGCTAGCTCTTGTAGCAGCTATGGGAATGCTAGCCGAGGGCGAAGCCGAAGATGCCGAGCGTGACGTTCTTGTTTATTGCGAGGGCGTGGCTGTTTTCGAAGCCGAAAAAGCACGGGGCGTGCCGCTTGAAAACCGTACTGGCCATTACGACTGGGACGACTCAATCGATGTAGCGGAACAGTGCCCAGGCATGCGCCCAGCCGCGCCAGCGGTGAAAAGTCGCGAACACATCGTTTACAGCTACCCCAACCACGCACAGCCACCCGTTCAAATTGTTCAGTTTTGAGGTGATGACGATGACCACCTTCCGCGTATACGGCATGACCGAGAGCAAAGCCCGCCAGCTAGCACGTTCCCTGCCGCCCAAAAACAGAGAGTCAATCGAGGATTACGAGAATCGAGTGCAAGAGCGTTTCGAACAGCTCATGGGTGGCGGGTAAGAGGTTCCGCTGAGCGCCGCCTTTGATGCGCCGCAATTCGCAAAACAGTTCATCGATTTAGCCAAGCGAGCCGGACGGTACCGAAACCTTCACATTAGGCGACCTGAAACCATCCAGGTTCAGCGAGGCAAGAAGACCGTAAACACCACTTACTGGAAAGAATACGTCACGTGATCGATCAAGCCGCCTTCGACCGAATTTTCAAACAGCCAACGCCAGCTAACGGCGACAAGCCCCAGCAGGGAGACACTAATCAATGAGCGACACAACACCTAAGTGGCCCGGCCAACTCAGCCGCCAGCAAGCCATCGCCCTGCTGGAATCCATAACTGATCGCGAAGACCCGTACTGGTCAGACGTTGCCGATGATTTCTATGACGAAGATACCGACACGATGCCCAGCATTTTCCACCTCTTCGCCGCGCTCGGTATCTCCGAAGAAGAGTACAAGGCAGCGACAGGCGCCCAGAACGTCAACTGGCCGGGAGACGAATAACATGTGGTTCAAAAACCTACACCTCTACCGCTTACACGGCCACCAGCTGTTAAGCCCCGAACAAACGGCAGAGCTATTAACCGAGCATGCTGCCAAGCCGCTAGGCAATGCCGACGCGCGCCGGATCGGATGGACAGCGCCAGCGGGTCGCATGGGTGGCGGGCAACTGCTGCACACCCTGCAGGGCGATAGTCACCGACTGATCAGCGCACTACGCCAAGAGCGTTTGCTGCCCTCCTCTGTGATTGCCGAAGAAGTAGCCGACAAGGTGGCAGAGATTGAAGCCACCGAGGCACGCAAGGTAACGCGCAAAGAGAAAGCCGCACTGAAAGAGCAGGTCACGGAGGAGCTATTGCCCCGCGCTTTCGTGCGCAGCCAGAAAATAGACCTGTGGTGGGATGTAGAGCGCCAGCTGATCGGCGTAAATACTAGCAGCCGCTCACGCGCTGAAGACGTGCTCGACATACTGCGCGAAACACTTGGTAGCTTGAAGGTAACACCGCTCACGTCTCAAACGCTCCCCATCCGCGCGATGACTGAGTGGCTTGGCGATACAGCTAGCCGACCCGCTGACCTGCAGCTAGGCGACAACTTCGAGCTAAAAGCCAAAGGCGATGACGGCGTGGTGCGTGCACGTCAGGTGGATCTCGACAGCGACGAGATGCAGCAGCTCCTCGAAAGCGGCCGCCAAGCTAGCAAGCTCGCACTCAGCATCGAAAGCCAGCTCTCGTTTGTTCTGCACGACGATCTCGCGCTTAAATCCATCCGCTTCGGTGATGCACTGATCGAAGAAGCCGACGCCACCGACGATGGCGACAACGCCCTAGCCCGCCTGGAAACCGACTTCGTTCTCATGGCAGGCAGCCTGCGCCAGAACGTTGAACGTCTAATGGAGTGGCTGGGCGGCGAAGCCAAGCGTAATAGCGAGGGCGACCGCAATGCATGAACCCATCATGACCACAGACCCCAACACCGGTGAGCAAATACAGCTGGTGAGGCTAGCCCAACGTTACCAGCTACCGAAAGGAACCGTGTATAGCCGCTACTTGGCAGGCAAGCGTGGAATGCAGCTTGTAGCGAATCAGAAGCGCGGCAGTGTTAGTGACTCCGTCCGAGAACGCCTGGAGCTGGAAGAGCGCAACCGCTACATCGAGCTAGCGAAATGTTCGCCATTAGCAAAACCGTTTAAGCACATTGGTGACACACGCAAAATGGCTGGAGATGTTCAGTGAGCTACCAGCAAATTGGCTTCGACATAGTGAAATGGCCAGAGCCACGAGTTTTGATTCAGGAGGGTATGGAGCTATGACCCAGCCTACCCACACCCACCGCACTAGCGGTGGGCGCTTCACGCAAACTGGCGAGCAATTGGGCGGCGGCGCCCTGGAGGGACAACTGCTGGTGTTTTATCACGATCTCGATAAAGACATTAGCAGCATTACGACCGAAACGGACTGGCGGCAGAACTGGCGCTTAATTGCCCCCGATGACTGCACCGTGTGTATGGGTACCGGTACCGACCATATCAAAGGCAACAAAGCCAACCCTTGCGGGCATTGCTTTGGTTTAGGAAAGGTCATGGAAAGCGGCAAGGCAGCTGGCGGAGTATGGGATCTAGCCGCAATAGCAACCGGCATTATCAAGCGCCAGCAAGCCGAACTAAACCAACTGGGGCAGGTTGCGAACAACCCAGGCGTAAAAGCGCTAATCGAGCAGCAGCGCCAGCAAGCGATAGACGACAGCACGGCGCGGCAGGAACAAGAATGGCGTAACGGCAAAGGCTTTGGTTCCGGTGGCCAGCGGTATACAGGAGATTGATATGTCGGTGCTTACCTACACACCAAAAGAGGCATCCAAAGCGCTCAGCGTGTCGGTAGCCACCGTGTACCGCTGGATGGATGACGGCACTCTGCCCGTAGTGATGCTGGGTAAGCGCCGGATGATTCACGCAGAGCGGCTGCGGCAAAAACTGGACGCCGACTGCGCTGGGCAGCAAACTGAACTAGCGCCCGGCGTGGTGAAAGGAGAAACACCATGCCCCACAAACGTAAGGGTTCACCGTATTGGTGGACCAAAATCACCCCGCCGGGAGGCGGTACGCCGATTAGACGCTCTACTGGGACGGTAGACTATCGGGAAGCAAAAGCGCTTGAAGCCAAGTGGCGATCGGAGCTCTATCAACAAAACGCTTGGGGTACAGCGCCCCAGCATTCATTCGCCGAAGTTGCGACAGAGTTTCTGGTGGCCAGCAAGGAAAAGCGAACCTTTGGGGATATACAGCGGCGAGTCGGCCGACTCTATGACCACTTTGGGCCAGACGTCGTCATGGAAGAAATGGCCGGAAAGGACGTGCGGGAGTTTATCTCTGCTCGGCAAGCCGATGGCGTGAAGCCAGCGACCATCAACCGAGAACTATCGATTCTCAGCGCGATGATCAACCACGCGATTGAGCAATTAGAGTGGCCCATGAGCAATCCTGTTCGCGGCAGGAAGCTCAAGGAACCAGAGGGACGCGTGAGGTGGATTACTCACAATGAGGCAGATCGGTTAGTAACAGCAGCCAAAACGCAGCGAAGCGGTGAGCGGCTGGCAGACTTCATTCTATTGGCTCTGAACACAGGCGCCAGGATGAACGAACTGTTGAAAATGAGCTGGAGTCGCGTCGACTTCCATAATGCCTTACTACATCTGGAAGGTGAAGACACGAAAAGCGCCAAGCGTCGCTCGGTACCGCTGAACGATGCAGCGCTGGCAGCATTAAAAAGGCGCTGGGTATGGGTGTCGCAAAACTGCCCATACAGTGAATGGGTATTTGCCAAGGCTAACGGTGAACGCCTGGGATGCATCCGGCAAGGGTTCAAAAGTGCGTGCACCACTGCTCGCATCACGAACTTCCGAATCCACGATCTCAGGCACACATGCGCAAGCTGGATGATCAGCGAAGGCGTGCCGCTTATGGACGTAAAAGAAGTGCTCGGACACTCCACCGTGAAGATGACCGAGAAGTATGCCCACTTGGCACCCCACCGCGCACGCGATGCGGTTAACCAGTTGGGCCAGCGCTCGAATGGAAGCACCCCAGCCGAAGTGGCTCAGGATTTCCAGACACAATCTGGACACACTGAAAGACCGGTGAATTTAATAGAGGGCATGCTAGGAAGGAAACGCAGAGCCTAGAAACGAAAAAAGCCCCGTAAAAACGGGGCTTTAGAATCGAGGTGGCGGAGGGACAGGGATTCGAACCCTGGATAGGCTATTAACCTATGCCGGTTTTCAAGACCGGTGCATTCAACCGCTCTGCCATCCCTCCGGCTTATGGGTGCGTATAATAACAGCTTTCCCTTGGAAGTCAACGCCTTTCCGATTAATTAGTAGAGCCTTAAGCCAACACGGGTAATGTTCCCGCCTTCCATTTCACTAACCACCCAGTGAATGCCATGCCAGTCGACATCGTCGCCTACTACGGGGTGGCCGCCGACGCGTAGCGAGATAAACTCCGCAAGTGTCATGTCCTGCTCGCCGGGGCTTAAGGTTAAACCGTAGGCTTGGGCAATATCCTGCATTTGCGCTTCGCCATCCAAGGTAAAGGTACCAAAGAAAGCCCGCTCTTGTTTGAGCTTTGCATCGCCGTTGAAGAGGCGATTGAGCGCGGCGAGGTCTTCAGTGCGCCCAATGACACAAATAACATCATCAAGCTTTAACCGCGTACTCCCTTTAGGGTGAAGCATCACGTGGTTGCGAAATAGCGCCGAAATCAATGCCCCCGAAGGGAAACGCAGTAGCCGGATAGGAACATCTTCTAAGTCTTCGTTTTCGACTACGTAAACAAACATCTCAAAATCATTATCCGGCATTATGCCTAGCGGCCCTCGGCGGTTCGGCGTGGTACCTACTGGCACTTCTACTTTCAGCCATCGCGCCATAAGTGTTAGCGAACCGCCCTGAATAAGCAGCGACATCAGTACCACCGCAAATGCCACATTAAAGTACAGCGAGGCGTTTTCCACCCCGCCGATTAACGGGAAGATGGCCAGCACGATAGGTACTGCGCCCCGCAGGCCAACCCAGGCAATAAAGAAGGTTTCTCGCCAGCGGAATTTGAAAAATGGCTTAATGGTGATCAACACCGCCAGGGGCCGTGCAACAAAAATCAGTGCTAGCGCAACCAGTCCTGCTGGCAATGCCACGTCCCAGAGCTGGCTTGGCGTAACGAGTAAGCCTAGCACCAGGAACAAACCAATCTGGCTCAACCAAGCCAACCCATCGTGTACCGGAAGAATAAAGTTAAGGTGCCGCCCAGGCTGATTACCAATCATCAACCCTGCTAAATAAATGGCCAGGAAGCCGCTGCCGCCGAGTACACTGGTTAACCCAAACACACTAAACCCAAGCGCCAGCGCTAGCATGGCATAAAGACCCGGGGCTAGATCTAACCAACGCAGTAGCTTAGCGCTTAGCCAGCCACCACCAATGCCCACAATTAAGCCAATACCAAACTGGGAAATGAAGAACAGTAATGTTTCGCCAATGCCACCAATATCGCCAACCAGCAGTTCGACCAGCATCAGCGTGAGGAAAATGGCCATCGGGTCGTTGGTACCCGATTCAATTTCCAGCGTGGCCCCTACCCGCTCGTTGAGGTTAACCCCACGGCCGCTTAGCATCGAGAACACGGCTGCAGCATCGGTGGAGCCAACAATTGCCCCAACAAGTAACCCTTGTACTAGGGAAAGATCAAACACCCACATAGAAATAACACCAACAATAGCGCTGGTGATAAAGACGCCAAAGGTGGCTAACGAGAGCGCTGGCTTAAAGCCAACACGGAACGTTTTTAATCGCGTGCGAAGACCACCATCCAGCAGGATCATTGCCAGCGCTAGATGGCCAATCGTAAACGCCATGGTGTAATCATCGAACTCAACCCCTAGCAGGCCATCCTCGCCTGCCAGCATGCCAAGTCCTAGGAAAATCAGTAGCAGCGGCACTCCCATCATTGAAGAAAGACGGCTCGCTAAAATGCTGAGCGCCATCAGGGAACCGCCAACTAAGAAGAACGTGTAAATTGCGTCCATGTCTCTCCGTCTCACCATCAATGCCGTTCTATTATTACATGCCACCGTACAATTTACTGAGCTTGTTAGGCTTGTCGCTTACAGGGACTAGCCAGATCCTTCACCTCACAGCTAAACTCCGGCGTCATACCATCGGGAGTTAAGGTTATGTTGAACGCTTTTTGGCGTGTCGGTTCACTTGTATTCTGTGCATTAAGCATTTTTTTATTATTTTCAATTTCAGCCACTTACGCAAATGAAGACAGCGAAAAAGATAGTACCAGTGAGCCGCTGACGCTTGAGAGCGAGGTCTCATTGCCCATTGGGCTATGGCCCTCTATAGGCAGTGGCACAGCAGAAGACGTGCCACAAGAAGCGCCCAGCATGGCGCTTACACCACCACCACCGCTAGAGCCGCCCCCCTTAAAGCAGCTTCGTCTAATGCTAGATTGGTATGTCAGCCCTCAGCACGCCGCCTTAATTGTGGCGAAGCAACGGGGTCTGTTTGCTGCCCAAGGGCTTGCGCTTGAGCTGTTAACCCCTGCAGACCCATCTATCGCGATCAAACTGTTGACGGCGGGAGAAGTTGATCTGGCATTAACGCGCCAGCCGTTGTTGCATTTACACGCTCACGATGGCGCCACCATTACCCGTATTGGTACGCTGATTGAGACGCCACTCAATGCAGTCATCGTGGCGGGAGACGCTCCAACAGGCGAAACTACCGATCAACTTGCCGGCTTGCACTATGGCTTTTCAACTCGCGAAGGGCGTGATGTGCTGGCAGATCAACTGGTGCCTACCTCATTTCGCCAAATCGATGATTTCGCTCCGCCGGAAAGCGTCCACTTTGATGCTGCCGGTGCCCTGCGAGAAGGCCGTGTTGATGCCATCGCCGATGGCTTTTACCACACGCTGCCACAGCAGCTGGCGTCAGATGGCATTGTCACCCATACCGTGCGTTACAACGATGTTGACGTGCCGCGTCATGATGGTTTGATCCTGCTGGCACATAGCGACACAGTCACAAAACAAGCAGCTACCTGGTCACGTGTTCTTATTGCCTTGGAAGAGGCGAGTAATTGGATTATTGAAAATCCGGATGCAGCATGGTCATTGCTGATTAGTAGCTATCCTGCTCTGGATAATGCGATTAACGAAGCCGCCTGGGACGATCTATTACGCCGTATCGCTATTAGTCCAGCGGCTCTTGATACCCGACGCTACGCATCATTTGAACGCTATCTTGAGCAAGCCGGTATTATCGAAACAGCATTGCCGGTTTCCCGCTTAGCCGTCAATCCTCATACGTTGATCGCTGTACGCTGAAATAGAATGGTAATAACGCAAGCATCATGAGTAACACGCCACTGATATTTATTGATGTTGAGACAACAGGCACCCGCGCAACGCGTGACCGCATTACAGAAATTGCGGCATTAAAGGTAGTCAATGATCACATAACGGATCGCTGGGTCAGCCTGATTAATCCCGGCACCAGCGTGTCTTCTCACATCAGCCAGCTCACCGGCATTTATGATGATATGCTGATTGATGCGCCCTCTTTTCAGGCCATTGCGCGCAGCTTGCGCGACTGGCTCGGTGAAGACTGTCTTGTCGCCCACAATGCACGCTTTGATGCCAGCTTTCTGCGCAACGAGTTCAAGCGTGCCGACATTACCTATCAGCCGCACCTCCTCTGCACACTGCGCATTTCCCGCCGCTTAATGCCTGAACTGCCCAAGCACAATCTCCGCGCCTTATTGGCGCATTTCAACATTCCACAAGTCCGCCAGCATCGGGCAGAGGATGATGCCACTGCGCTTTGGCAATTGTGGGAAACCTGGCAGCAGCAGTATGACGCTGACAGCTGGCAAGCCGCTCTTGCCGATGAGCAGCGCCACCGTAGTCTGCCCGCACATTTGCCCAGTGAGCAACTAACCGGGCTTCCTGCTTCGCCAGGGGTTTATGTGTTTTATGGCCACAACCGCCTTCCACTGTACGTTGGCAAAAGTATTAATTTACGCAGCCGCGTGCTGGGCCATTTCCAACGCGACCACCAGGACGATAAAGAGATGCGCCTTGCCCAGCAAATACAGCACATTGAGTGGGAAGAAACCGCTGGCGATTTAAGCGCCCAGTTAAGAGAGGCTCAACTGGTCAAAGAGCTAATGCCGATTATGAATCGACAGTTACGTCGTCAGGGGCATTTAAAAACGTGGTATTGGCCAACCAATCAACCTTGCCCAACACTGGTCAGCGGCAAAGTCATCAGCCAGCCTCAGCCGGGAAAGCTATTTGGTCTGTTTCGCAGTGCCAAAGAAGCGAAAGATGCGCTGCGCAATATTGCCGAAACACATCAGCTTTGCCCGCAAGTGCTCGGAATAGATAAAGGAACAGGACGGTGTTTTGCTAATCAGTTAGGCAAGTGTCGAGGCGCCTGCTGTGGACAGGAGCCACTTGAAAGCCACACGCAGCGCGCCCAAGAGGCACTAGCATCTTTTCAAGTAAAAACATGGCCTTGGCCCGGGCGAATTATTATTCGCGAGAAAAGCTGTAAAAATGGCCCAACTAGCCATCATGTGGTCGATCACTGGTGCTATTTAGGCAGCGCCGCGACTAAACAGCGTGCCTTGAGGCTGAAGGGAGTCGCTGCCAAATTTGATGTGGATACCTATCGCATCCTAAACCGCTTTTTACGTGAGCCCGAGCGGCATAATCTCACGGTGTTGCCGCTCTAGCTCTTTTTAGCTCTGCTTAGAAATTAGCCTTCAGGCTAGGAGTGGGCAGCCATAAATGCATCAACAGCTTGCTGGAATGCTGCTGGTTGATCGGCATGAAGCCAATGTCCGGCGTTTTTAAGTGTTACGACCCTTGCCCGCGGCAGTACTTCGCGTAGCGCTGGCAGCATGTCATCTGCGACGTAGTGCGAATCAGCGCCTTTAAGCACTAGGGTTGGCCCTTCGAAAGCGCGGTCACCATCAGGTTTACCGATAATCGCGTCATAACCACGTTGAATTTCAGCCAACCCAACGCGCACTTCCATCTCACCCTGCTCATTGCGCACTAAATTGGTGGCAAGAAACAGCCGAGTTGGACGGGAATCAACATGCTCAGCCAATAAGGCATCGGCCTCACGACGGTTAGTGGGTTTAGCCGCTTTTACCCGTTCGAGCGCAGCAAACACATCGTCATGACCGTGCTGATAAGCCACCGGAGCAATATCTGCCACCATCAGTGACGCACAGCGTTCAGGGTTCATACGCGCCAGCGTCATAGCCACCTTACCGCCCATTGAGTGACCCAATACATGTGCGCGTTCGACTCCATGCTTATCGAGCGCCGCCAACACATCTTGGCTCATAGCGCTATAGCTCATACCTTCTGCATGAGGTGAACGACCGTGGTTGCGAAGATCCACAGCAATAACCCGCCTACTGCGCTGCCAAACCTTTAAGTGCGAACGCCAGTTATCGGCGCTACCCAACAAACCATGGATCACCACAATAGGTAGTTGATCGTCGCTACCTGATTCGTCGAGCAAATCGATAACATAAAGATCAATACGGGCATCATCAGTCATGCGGGCTCCTCAGTCGTTACGCTTGGTTTTTAGGCTGGGCCGTTAAGCTTAACCGTTATGCGGTTTGGGGGGATGTATCAGCTTGCCCTGTCCACACGACTAGCCGACGCGTTAACCACGCTAACAACAGGCCATATAAAGGCAGGAAGAATAATAGACTAATGCCAAGCTTAATGGCGTAGTCGACCACGGCTATTTCTATCCAATGTTCGGCCATAAAAGGGTCTAGGCTGTTATAAAATGCAGTCGCAAAGAAAGCAAAGGTATCCGCTAGATTACCCAATACGGTAGAGCAAACGGGAGCTACCCACCACGCCCACTGACGAAGACGATCAAACACTTGAACATCGAGTAACTGGCCTAGCACGTATGCAAGGAAACTAGCCAACGCGATACGGGCAACAAATACATTCCACTCCCCCAAGGCTTCGATACCGACAAAGCTTCCCCGTGGAAAAATTACCGAAACAACGTAAGAGACCACCAACGCCGGAAACATGACGCGCAGTATAATTGAGCGAGCCGGCCCTTTGCCGAATAAACGAACCGTTAAGTCAGTTGCCAAAAAGATAAAGGGGAAACTGAATGCGCCCCAAGTGGTATGAAAACCAAACAGGGTAAATGGCAATTGAACCAAGTAGTTACTGGCGGCAATAATACCAATATGAAAGGCGACCATTACCAGAAGGCAACGACGGTGCTGGGTGTCGGTTAATGCAAACATGCAGGTTGGCCTTTTTTTGCAAGTCCGAGGGGTTAGGGAACCCTCATATAATAAGCGCGGTTAACGCCACTGGGGCGCGCATTATACGCCTTCTGTTAGGTAATTAAAGCCGCCCACCTGCCCGGGCGGCTCTATTGATCACGCTATTAGCAACGTTTTAACCTAAACGTCTAGCGACTTGGCTTGCTCAGATGCGCCGACAGAGCGCTCACGCATCGCCGCATGCACGTCTTCTAAGCTAGTCGGATCATCAATGGTTGAGGGAATACCGAACGACTTACCGTCGGCAATATTACGCAGTAACTTGCGTAAGATTTTACCCGAGCGAGTCTTGGGCAGGCGATTGACGACCAACACCTGCTTAAAGCAAGCAATCGGCCCAATGTGCTCGCGTACTCGGCTAATTAGCTCTGCCTCAAGCGTTGCCTCATCGCCATCGAAACCATCCTTAGTGATTACCAGCCCGATTGGCAGTTGGCCTTTTAGCTCGTCGTGAATACCAATAACGGCACACTCAGCCACCGCAGGATGTGCACCGACGATTTCTTCCATTTCACCAGTAGAAAGACGATGCCCAGCTACGTTGATTACGTCATCGGTTCTACCCATGATGAACAAGTACCCCTCTTCATCAAAGTAGCCACCATCGCCAGTCAGGTAATAACCTGGGTAGGCTGCCATATAGGCACTATGAAAACGTTGGGGGTCACGCCAAATACCGGTAAGACAGCCAGGTGGAAGCGGTTGCTTAATGACCACGCTGCCCTGCTGCATAGTGTCTGCTTGCTCACCATCCCGATCCAAAATTTGCACGTTAAAACCCGGCACCGGGAAGGTTGCCGAACCCGCTTTGGTGGGCGCAGTTTCAATACCAGGCAAGTTTGCAGCAATAGGCCAGCCGGTTTCAGTTTGCCACCAATGATCGATGACCGGTACATCCAATAGGTCATCAAGCCAATGAAACGTCGGTGGGTCTAAGCGCTCGCCCGCTACATATAAGTGTTCCAGGCTGCTGATATCGTAATTAGCTAGCAGCTTGGCATCAGGATCTTCTTTTTTGATTGCCCGGAAGGCAGTCGGTGCAGTGAAAAAGCTTTTGACCTTGTACTCGTCAATCAACCGCCAAAAGCCGCCTGCATCAGGCGTTTTAACGGGTTTCCCCTCATACACGATTGTGGTGCAGCCTCTCAGCAGCGGTGCATACACAATATAAGAGTGTCCGACGACCCAACCCACATCCGATGCGGTAAACATCACATCGCCAGGATTCAGGGCATAAATTGCTTCCATCGAATAAGCTAACGCTACCGCGTAACCACCTGTGTCTCGCATGACCCCTTTGGGCTTACCTGTCGTGCCAGAGGTATATAGGATATAGAGCGGGTCGGTCGCTTTTACTGGAACACAGTCAGCAAACGGCGCATCTGCTACCAGTGCTTGCCAGTCATGGTCGCCTTGATGGAGTTCCGCACGATGTGCATCACGTTGAAAAATGACGCAGGCATCCGGTTTAAAACTGCTGAGCGCTATGGCTTGGTCAACAATAGGCTTGTAAGGAAGCACTTTATCCACTTCGATGCCACAGGAAGCCGCAATCACTACTTTTGGCTCAGCATCTTCAATGCGCACCGCCAGTTCGTGGGGTGCGAAACCTCCAAACACAACCGAGTGAACTGCCCCTAATCGGGCGCATGCATACATTGCGATGAGCGCTTCAGGCACCATCGGCATGTAAATGACTACTCGGTCACCCTTTGTCACACCAAGGCGCGCAAGTCCTCCGGCAAACTTCGCGACACGATCACGCAACGTTTGATAGGTAATGGCTTGCTTTGATTGGGTAACGGGAGAATCCCAAAGGATAGCGGGCTGGTCGCCTCTACCCTGCTCGACGTGGTAATCGATCGCCGCGTGGCAAATATTCAGCTCGCCATCGTCAAACCAGCGAGCATGTTGCTGATCGTCATAGCTAAGAATTGTGGAAGGAAATTTGAACCAAGGTAACCGCTTGGCCTGCTCGCCCCAGAAGGCTTCGGGGTTTTCAACAGAGTGCTGGTACGTTTGCTGATAGAGGCTCATGGTGGGACTTGCCTTTATTGTGTCAATGAAACTAGCCGATTGTTGACACTTTATAAAGTAAGTCGCTATCTCACCCTCATACTATGGGATAAATCGCGACTAAAGCGCTACACGCCCAACACCATTGTCGACAAAACACTACAGCACTACCATTGATAGACCGTTAAACCAGCGTTTGGACAAATACCGCTAAATTACTGATCATTTAACAACTGATCCTCGCGACGCGACGATGCCTAAATAACCTATAACAACGCTGTCACAACTGTGTAGGCAAGGAGATCCTCATGTCTGCTTCTACTAGCGCCGCTGCCCGTTTATTGGAACATGATTGCCACGCCATTGAGGCGGGCACTAATCTACTTAAAGCATTGGCAAACGAAAAACGTCTCCAAATACTCTGTCTGCTGGCAGAAAAAGAGCTCTCAGTCACTCAGATCAACCAGCAGTTGGAACTAAGCCAGTCAGCGTTAAGCCAACACTTGGCAATTTTACGCCGCGACCAATTGGTCGACACTCGCCGTGAATCGCAAACCATTTACTACTCACTGAGTAGTGAAAGCGCCAAGGCGATTATTGACACCCTGGCGCACCACTACGCCGCCTAACTGTCAAGTTGCTATCAACAGCAGCTATAAACAGTAGCGATTAACTATCGACGCTGCCAACCCGCCGCATCGATTAAACCAAGCCCTTTAACAATGGCTTGTTCAACGCCCGCCGACACTGCCAAGCCTACCTTACGGCTAAGAGTTTTCGGCGGTTCAAGCTTCACGCTGTACACTTGAGCCTGCGCCATGCGTTCTACCAAATACGCCTCGCTGGTCCCAATACTGTCGGTCAGCTTCCTTTCAAGCGCTTCACTGCCGTACCAGATTTCGCCCGTCGCTAGTGCATCAATGTCCATGTCTGGGCGATGCTGAGAGACATACTCTTTAAACAACCGATGGGTGTTTTCTAAATCATCAATAAACTTTTCACGCCCCTCTTCGGTGTTTTCCCCCAACACGGTCAAGGTTCGTTTATATTTGCCCGCAGTCAGCAGCTCAACATCAATATCATTGCGCTTTAACAAGCGATGAATATTAGGCACCTGAGCGACAACGCCAATAGAGCCAATCACCGCAAACGGCGCAGCTTTAATATGGTTAGCTGTACACGCCATCATATAGCCGCCGCTAGCAGCCACTTTGTCGATGCATACCGTTGTGGTTAAACCTGCTGCTTGAAGGCGGTCAAGCTGCGCCGCCGCTAAGCCATAGGCATGCACAAGCCCACCCGCCGACTCTAACCGCACGACAACTTCATCCTCGGCTGCGGCAACATCAATAATCGCCGACACTTCTTGAGCAAACTGCTCAGTTTGTGACGCCTTGAGATCACCATGAAAGTCCAACACCCATACCTTCTGAGCGCCTTGAGCCTCTCCTTTACCGTGCTTGGCAGCCTTATGCTTTGCTTTCTCTTCTTGGCGAAACGCTTTGACCAGTTTTTTTCTTGCACCTTGTTCTGTCGTGGTAACGCGCAGCCTGCGGCCACGGGAACGTCGCTGGTCATTAAGCGACTCTACGCTGAGCTTAAGGCTAGTTTCCCCACTCTCCTTATTACGCAATATTAGCGCCAGCACGATACCTGCCATCGCCATCAGCAAGCTGGCTTGAATCAAAAACGTGCCCATCTCTACCATCCACTCGCTCATACCTTCTCTCCTACTCGACAATCTAGCTTGATTAAAACGCTTGTTTAAAATAACCTCATTGATAGCGTCGTGAGAAACTCACCTAACGCCTTACACCTGCTTGGTTAACGACCAAATAATTTTTGGGAATTTATAATGTCATCGAACACATTAGATAAACTTCAGTCGCGCTTTAACCCTGAAGCTGCCAAAGGAATGGATGAAGTATTCCAATTTCATTTCTCTGACGCAGGCAGCCACCACATGGTTATCCAGGACGGAACGCTGGACGTACACGAAGGTGAGCATGACGATCCTTCTGTGAGCCTAAGCATGAGTACAGATACGCTAAAAGGCATTATGAGCGGAGACGTCAATGGTATGACGGCTTTCATGACGGGTAAGCTGAAAGCTACCGGCAATGTCATGCTGGCCACTAAGCTGACCAGCCTATTTCCCAGCCAATAACGCCCATTCTCGCCCGTGAGCACTCAACGCCAGCGGGCGAGATGCGTTTCGATAAGTTCACGTGAAATTGAGTACGGTGGTGGCAATGAGGGTAGCTGCCTTGGCGAAAACCAAGCGGCATCACTAATCTCTACACCATCGATATGAATGCGCCGCGTCGTCGCTTCAGCAAAGAACCCAAACATTAGTGAATGCGGAAATGGCCACGCTTGGCTTTGGTGGTAACGAAGGTTTTCCACATGTACGCCCACCTCTTCGTATATCTCACGATGTACCGCTTCTTCAGCAGACTCTCCAGGTTCAATGAAGCCTGCAAGTGTCGAGTAACGTCCCGGGGGGAATCTTGGGCTTCGTGCTAACAGCATCGCCTCCCCACTGGTAACCAGCGTGATAATACAAGGAGAAATTCGCGGATAGTTACGGTGCCCACAGGCATGACAGTGCATTGCAAACTCAGCTTCCAACTTGGTTGCCTTTTCGCCACAACGCCCGCAAAAACGATGGTTCTCTAACCAAGCGCCGACCTGAAGTGCCGTCGATAGCAGGCTGAACCAGGAAACAGGTAACTCACCGAGCCACTGCCGCCCATCTATCCAGTCCTCACCCGGCTTACTTTCTACTAAGAGCGCCACTGGTTCATCGTGCCAATAGCATAGCGGCTGCATCCGCTCGTCCCAGGGTTGAGTCGGCTGTAACGGTGTCAACTCACCGCCTTCCGCCAACGGTGCTGGCGCTAGATGACTACGCGACACGCAGATAACACGACCTTCTCGCGCATAATGGGGAATTTCACGTCTAAGCATCGGCACTATTACCTTCAGACCAACCACCATCAAACCAACGTAATTGATGCGCCTGACATTTAGCCTGATGCGCGGCGCGCTCTTCCTCACTAGGCCGGATGACCCTCAACTGCCCTGGCGTCAACGCTAAACGCTGTACCGACAGCCCTTCATTGGCTTGATTGTTTTGCTGTTCACCTGACGATGCTTCTGAGTCAAGCGTCAGCGCCGTTTGCCCGCCTGTCATCGCCAAATAGACGTCGGCTAGGATCTCGGCATCCAGCAATGCGCCGTGCAACACGCGATGACCGTTATCAATATCGTAACGCTTGCATAATGCATCGAGACTATTACGCTGGCCTGGGTGCATCTGGCGAGCCATCACCAACGTATCAAGAATGCGGCAATGTTCGCTAACAGGGCCTAATGCGGGGGACCGCCGCCGCTGGTTTAGCATCATCAACTCATGATCAATAAACCCCACATCGAAGGGGGCGTTATGAATCACTAGTTCGGCTCCTGCTATAAATGCCCAGAAGTCATCCGCTACTGCGGCAAATACCGGCTCATTGGCTACCTTGGCATCATCAATACCGTGAACCGCTACGACTTCAGCATCAATATGTCGCTCCGGGTTGATATATTGATGATAGGAGCGCCCTGTCAACCGCCGGTTAATCATTTCAACGGCACCAATTTCCACTAATCGGTGACCATCTTTTGGGTCAATGCCGGTTGTTTCCGTATCCAAGATCACTTGGCGCATGCTGATCTCCTGTTATGCTCATCAATGGCTTCGTTGGCCAACGCATCGGCGCGCTCATTACCAGGGTGCCCACTATGCCCTTTTACCCAGTGCCACTCGACGCGATGCCGTTGAGTTTCCTCGTGAAGGGTCTTCCAGAGCTCAGCGTTTTTAACCGGTTGCTTAGCCGCGGTCTTCCAGCCCCGCTTAATCCAATTATGAATCCATTGAGTAATTCCCTGGCGCACATACTGGGAATCGGTCCAGAGAGCCACATCACACGGCTTATTTAGCGTTCGCAACGCCATAATGGCCGCCATTAATTCCATACGGTTGTTAGTGGTATCTGCTTCGAAGCCCTTTAGCGTCTTTTCATGCTGCCCACTGGACAGCACCACCCCCCAGCCGCCTGGGCCCGGATTTCCGCGACAGGCCCCATCGGTATACACCGTAACGCGAGGCAACCCATCGGTTGCTTGCTTACTCACTTTCACTATCCTTTTCTAAACGATGTTGACCTGAATGGTATCGCACAGAAGCACCGGTTCTTGTCGCTCCCAGAGACGTGGGAGTGATCGGTGCACGCAATCCAAATTTAAGGCGCTCTACCGGCGCATGGCGTTGTCGCCGCTGCGCTTGAATCATGTAACTTTCACCCAATGGTAAATTATGCCTGCGCCCTAACGCTTCCCATCGCCCTCCACAGGTGGCACTCATTGGCCCCCGAAAACAGCAGTAGTCTACGCGCTCTACATCAAAATCGACAAACGCCAGCCAGTCGCGCAAGCGGTTAGCCGTTCGCCACTGTCCGCTCCAGGGAAAACGCCCTTGCTGCTTACGCCAGCGCTGGGTTAATCCGTTCAGTGCTAGCGGGTTAAAACCAAATAGAACCAACACACCGCTATCGGAAGTTACCCGGGCAGCCTCTTGTAACGTGTGGTGGGCATCTGGCAAATGCTCTAGCCAGTGATGAATAACCACTGCTTCTATACTACGGTCTGGTAAGGCTAGGTGATCTGGCGGACAGACTAACGTGGATGCTGTCTCCGCCATTGCTCTCGTCGGTGACCAGCGAATAGTATGAGGAATGGCCGACATGGTCATCAACGTTGGCCCCATGCTCATCTCTAAACTGTGGCCGCCTTTGCGCCCTTCAACCAGCGGCCCTAAACACGCTCGCTGCGTTTCCCATAGCGAACGGCCAGCCTCTGTTTGCCAGTACGCTTGGCTTTCCGCCATCTGCTGGGCGAGCCAAGTTGCCGTTGACGAAGTTGACATGAACAGCGCTTCCCTCCACAGTAAATGCTTTTTAACGTTTTGAACGCCAGCGTAAGCGCCTTCGAAAGCGTATAGTTGCGCGTCTATTTTTTGAACTAAAGGATCTCGCCCATGATGAGCGTGACACCGATTCCCGCACTTAGCGATAATTACATTTGGCTATTAAGACAGGATACCAGTCAAAGCGTTTGCGTGGTGGATCCCGGTGAAGCAGCACCTGTCATCGCGTTCCTTGAGCGTGAGTCCTTAACGCTGGATACGATCTTAATCACTCATCATCACCATGATCATACGGGTGGCCTTGCAGAGTTGATTAAACGCTTCTCACCTCGGGTGATTGGCCCCGCTAACCCTACTATCGAAGGCATTAATGAACAGGTAGGGCACGGCGATGAAGTACGTATTATGGGGCGCCTTTTTGAAGTCATGGCCACGCCAGGACATACGTTAGATCACGTGAGTTACTTCACTCCAGGAATTCCTGCGCTACTTTTCTGCGGCGACACCCTGTTTTGTGGTGGGTGTGGCCGCTTATTTGAAGGATCGCCAGAGCAAATGTTTGCCTCTCTGCAAATCTTAGCGGAACTCCCAGAGGATACGCTGGTCTTTGCAGCGCATGAATATACGCAAGCGAATCTAACATTTGCTCGTGCTGCAGATCCTGATAACGAAGACGTTAAATATGCACTGCAGGAGTGTGAGAAGGCTCGGGCATTAGACCGACCCACCTTACCCAGCACGATAGGACGCGAGCTGAGGATCAACCCCTACTTGCGCGTGAGCACCGAGAGTGTGCGTCAAGCAGTAGGTACACATGGGGTCAATGATGATGATCTCGCCACGTTCACCACTTTACGTGAGTGGAAGAACCGTTTTTAAGAACGCTATCGAGTAAAAACGAACCGACTATGACTTATCGAACGATTCGCCAGCGCTTATTACTAAGCGCTGGAAGCACTGTTATTGTGAGCCTATTTTTAGCCGCAGCGGCCAGCTCTCAAGCCTCTACAACCGAAGCATACCAATCTAACAGCGCACACAATGACGCGCTCATTCCACCCGACGTTAGCCCTAATGCCTTTCAGCATCACTTCTGGGAAGCGCTTGAACTACAACCTCAAGATGCCTGGAGCACACTGCGGGATAGCTTCCAGTGGCAGGAAAAGAATCTCCCTGCCGATGCTCAAGCGCGTGTCGACAAGTGGATAGAGTACTACCGTTCCAGCCCGCAAAATATTGTCGCTATTACGGAACGAGCAACCCCCTGGCTTGCCTGGATCACCCAGCAAGTAAGCGAGCGTGGCCTTCCTGGAGAAATCGCGCTAATTCCGTTTGTTGAGAGTTCTTTCGACCCCAGCGCCCGGAGCCATCGAGGAGCCGCTGGACTTTGGCAGTTTATGCCGGGTACCGGAGATGCCCTAGGCTTGGTTCGCAACGGCAACTATGATGGACGTTTAGACGTCGTGACGTCTACCGCAGCAGCGCTTGATTATCTGGAAATGCAGGCAGATGAGTGGTACGAGGGTGACCTGATGCTGTCGCTGGCTGCTTACAATGCAGGGGCTGGCACCGTTAACCGTGCGCAACGCCAAGCTCAGAGTCAAGGTCTTGCAGGCGACTACTGGGAACTATCACTGCCCCATGAAACGATGCAGTACGTTCCTAAACTTAAAGCCATTGCGACAATCATCAACAACCCAGAACAGTACGGGGTTTCACTTCCCGATATTCATCCCGATCCCGCTTTTGCCAAAGTTCAGCTGGAGCAGCCAGTGAGCCTGGCACAAGCCTCTCAGCTTCTGGATGTTAGTCAATCCGCGCTGGCCGAGCTAAACCCTGGCTTACTAAATGGCAGCCTTGACCCACGCAGCGCACAGACGTTACTGGTGCCTGAAGAAGTCGACACTCAGGTGTTAGCTCAGCTTTCGCAATCAAACAATACTGCACTGGCATCAACCGGCACGCCTAACGTTCACCGCGTTGAAAGTGGCGATAACCTATCTGTGATTGCGTCACGCTATAATGTCACTCAACAAGATTTGATCAGGTGGAATGCTCTTGAACGCCCAGAAGTACTGAAGCCAGGTCAACTGCTATCGCTTTCAGGTCGGTAATGCGGGGAGTCTAACCCAGCTTTGTTAACTAGGTTTAAAACGCAGCCTTTATTAGTCTTTCTAGGCCATGTCTCAGTTACTATTAGCGCCGCTGTGTGACTCAGCAGTTGTGTCTAAGGTTCTAAGCCCAGGTTCTAAGCCCAGGGTCTGAGTTCAGGTGCTAAGCCCAGTTTCTAAGCCTTTGTTGCTATAGGAAGTTACTAATGCCACGCGGTGTGTTGTTTACCAAAGTACTTTTGTTAGCCAGCGGCTTGCTGTTGAGCCTGTCGCTGTTAGCTTCTGAAAACGACGTCGAAATCAACACCGCTACCCCCGTCGAGACCGTACACGGGCTATCTCTCTACAATAGCCCACAGCTACCTGCTGATTTTGCCTATTTCCCCCATGTTAATCCGTCCGCCCCTAAGGGCGGAACGATTACCCGTACCGCCGTGGGAGGCAGTTTCGACTCTACCAACCCATTTATTATTCGCGGCACGCCTGCTACCGGTATTTCACATATTTATGACTCGTTGATGGTCAGTAATCCAGGCGAGCCCTTCAGTTTGTACGGGCTGCTGGCAGAAGGCGTCCGCCTGGACCCTGAACGCCGATGGATAGAGTTCGATTTGCGCCCAGAAGCTCGCTTTCAAGACGGGGAGCCGGTAACGGCCTATGACGTGGTGTTCTCACTGAACCTGCTGCGTGAAGAAGGCAACCCCTTCTACAGTAGCTATTACGCCGGTGTCGAACGCGCTGTCGCCTTAAATGATCATCAAGTGCGCTTTGAATTTAATGACACTGAATCACGCGAGCTGCCACTGATTGTCGCCCAGTTACCTATCTTACCTCGTCACTACTGGGAACCCCGCGACTTCAGCTCTCCGACTCTGGATGCACATCCAGGCTCAGGCCCCTATCGTATTAGCGAGGTAGATCCTGGTCGGCGCATTGTCTATCAACGAGATGACAACTACTGGGGCAAAGACCTGCCCGTCAATGTGGGTCGCTACAACATCGACCGTGTTGTTTACGAGTACTACCGTGACCGCGACATTGCCTGGGAAGCTTTTAAAGCAGGCCTTACCGATTTCAGAACGGATGCACGTGCGGCCACTTGGGCCATTGGCTATGATAATTTCCCTGCCTACCAAGATGGCTTAATTAAGCGGATTACCGTGCCCGATGTTAACCCCTCCATGATGCAGGCGTTTGTCTTCAATTTACGCAAAGAGAAGTTTCAGGACCCACAGGTTCGAGAAGCCCTGAGCCTCACGTTTGATTTCCCCTGGCTCAACACCAATATCTTCTATGGCACCTACCGGCGCACAGAAAGCTTTTTTCAAAATTCTGAAATGGAAGCTACTGGAACGCCATCAGAAGAAGAACTTGCGCTACTCGAACCTTTTCGTGAAGCGTTGATAGACTCGCATCATTCAGAACGACTGTTCACTGACCCACTGCCCATCGAACACCCCACAGAGCTGCGTGAACGCCTGCGGCTTGCACTTGACCTGCTGCGCGACGCTGGCTATCGCGTAGAAGATGGCGTACTAATCAACACTGAGACTGGCCGACCACTTACCCTGGAAGTACTGCTCTACGACTCGGGCCTGGAGCGTGTTGTGCAACCCATGCTACGCAATATGGCACGCCTTGGGGTTCAAACGTCGCTGCGCATTGTCGATATCAATCAATATCTTAACCGAGTACGCAGCTACGATTACGATATGGTCATCAGCCACTTCCCTCAGTCTAACAATCCAGGCAATGAACAACGTGATTTTTGGACCAGTGCTGCCGCGGAGGCACCCCAAAGTCGCAACCGCATGGCCCTTGCCCACCCGGCTGTCGATGCACTGGTGGAGCAACTGATTCGTGCAGATGACCGTGAAACGCTGGATACCATTACCCAAGCGCTTGATCGCGTGCTGCGCTGGGGCTTTTATGTTATCCCCCACTATCATTCAGGCGAAACGCGGATTGCTGTGTGGGATAAATTTGGCTACCCAGAACCGTTTCCGGCTTATGCCATGGATTTAGACGCTTGGTGGGTAAACACCGATCGGGAAGCAGAACTACAACGCCGTCACCAGCGTCGCTGATTTCGCCAGCCTAGGTTCATCAAACCTAGATTCATTCAACATAGTTATAACAACTTACCGGCAATAACTTTTAGCCTCAATTACTCATGGAGAGCGCTGTGGCACGTTATACCTTACGCCGACTGCTACTAATGATTCCGACCCTGTTCGGCATCATGCTGCTTAACTTCATGATTGTTCAGGCTGCCCCTGGGGGCCCCATTGATCAAATGTTGGCCCGCTTTGAGGGGGCCGATGCCATGGCAAGCACACGCCTGGATATGGGGGGCGCGGATGTACAAGTTAGCGATGACTCTAGGGGCGCGCGTGGAATCGATCCACGCTTTATCGAGCAATTAGAGCAGCAATTTGGCTTTGACAAACCCGCTCATGAACGGTTTATCGGCATGATGGTGGATTATCTCACTTTCGATTTTGGCACCAGCTTTTTTCGTGATCGCCCGGTGATTGAACTGATGATCGAGCGCTTGCCCGTGTCTATTTCATTAGGCTTATGGACAACGCTGCTGGTCTATCTCATTTCTATTCCTTTAGGCATCCGCAAAGCGCTACGACACGGCTCTCGCTTTGATGTTTGGACGTCAGGTCTGGTGATCGTAGGCTATGCCATTCCGGGCTTTTTGTTCGCCATTCTACTTATTGTCGTGTTTGCGGGTGGCACTTACCTGGATTGGTTTCCTCTACGCGGCTTAACATCACCCGATTTCGCCGAGCTATCCGCTTGGGGCAAAATTAAAGACTACTTCTGGCATATCACCCTACCAGTGCTGGCTGCCGCGATTGGCAGTTTTGCCACCCTCACCATGCTGACCAAAAACAGCTTCTTGGATGAAATTCATAAGCAGTACGTGCTGACAGCCCGGGCCAAAGGTGCCGACGAGCAGCGCATTTTGTATGGCCATGTTTTCCGCAATGCCATGCTGATCATCATTGCTGGGCTGCCCTCTGCAATGATTGGCATTTTCTTTACCGGCGCACTGCTCATCGAGGTAATTTTCTCTTTGGATGGCCTCGGCTTATTAGGCTTTGAGGCAGTAATGCAGCGAGACTACCCGGTCATTTTCGGAACGTTATTTCTGTATACGGTGATTGGACTGCTGCTAAAGCTAATATCCGACTTGACCTATGTGTGGGTAGATCCACGCATTGATTTTGCGTCGAGGGAGTCATAAACATGACATTTATCAGCTCGCGTCTTTCGCCGATTACGCTGCGTCGCCTAGCAGCATTTAAAGCCAATCGCCGCGCCCGAGTATCGCTGTGGCTATTTGGCGCTCTGTTTATTATCAGCTTATTGGCTGAACTGATCGCCAACGACAAGCCTCTCGTAATGAAATATGACGGGCAGTGGTATGTACCGCTACTGGTCGATTATCCGGAAACCGAATTCGGTGGCTTCTTACCCACCCGTACCGACTACCTAGATCCCTTTGTCCAACAGCAAATCAGCGATCACGGTTGGGCGCTATGGCCGATGATTCCCTACTCCTATCAAACTCTCGATATGCTGATGACACGACCTTCGCCTGCACCGCCAGATAGGCGCCATTGGCTGGGTACCGATGACCAAGGGCGTGATGTATTAGCACGCGTCATTTACGGGTTTCGACTATCGGTTGCCTTTGCCCTGGTGCTCACCGCTGGCTCTTTAGTACTGGGCGTAGTAGTGGGCGGTGTGCAGGGTTATTTTGGCGGCAAAGTAGACCTCATCGGACAGCGCATCACGGAAATCTGGTCGGGATTACCGGTGCTATTTCTACTGATTATATTGGCCAGTTTTGTACAGCCCGGTTTCTGGTGGTTACTGGGCATCATGCTGTTGTTTTCGTGGCTGGGACTGGTTGATATTGTGCGCGCCGAGTTTTTGCGCGCACGCAATCTCGAGTACGTTCGTGCGGCCAAGGCCATGGGGCTACCCTCTCGGCTGATTATGTGGCGCCACGTGCTACCTAACGCGATGGTAGCCACACTAACGTTTATCCCCTTCCTGTTCACTGGTGCCATTGGCACGCTCACCGCGCTGGACTTTTTAGGCTTTGGTTTACCACCTGGCGCGCCGTCACTTGGCGAACTCGCGGCACAGGGCAAAAACAACCTGCATGCGCCTTGGCTGGGCATCACCGCGTTTATGACGCTTGCCATTATGCTCTCACTACTGGTGTTTATTGGTGAAGGACTTCGCGATGCCTTCGACCCACGACATGTGAACCAGCATCAGTCACCCGCCCAGGAAGCCAAGCATGCCTAATCACGCCAACACTGCCAAACCACTCCTACGCTTAAGCGAGTTTTGTGTTTCCTTCGATGGCAACGTCGTTGTCGATTCCCTCTCTCTCACTGTCAATGCGGGCGAAACGCTCGCTATCGTGGGGGAATCTGGCTCGGGCAAGTCGGTCTCTGCACTGGGTGCGATTAATTTACTGCCTGACAATGCTAGCGTAAGCGGTCAGCGCTGGTTAGCAGAAACCGACCTTAATCAACTAGCCAAACGTGATTGGAATGGTATTCGCGGTAATCAGGTGGGGTTTATTTTCCAAGAGCCAATGACGTCGCTCAACCCGCTTCACCGCATTGGCAAGCAAATAGGTGAAACCCTGCGTTTACACCAGGGCCTTAGCGGGCAGGCTGCACGTACACGGGCCAAGGCACTGTTAGAACAAGTCAAACTACCGCGTCCTGACGAACTGCTTGACGCCTGGCCACATCAACTTTCTGGCGGCCAGCGCCAGCGGGTAATGATCGCCATGGCCATTGCCAATAATCCGGCACTGCTGATTGCGGATGAGCCAACGACGGCGCTCGATGTGACCGTTCAGCAAGAGATTTTAGCCCTGCTGAAAGAACTCCGCGATCATCACGGCATGGGTGTGCTGTTTATCAGTCACGACTTAAATTTGGTACGTCGCCATGCAGACCGGATATGCGTCATGTATCAAGGGAAAATTCAGGAAACCGGTAGCGTTGCCGATGTATTTAATAATCCCCAAAGCGACTACACCAAAGCCCTTATTGCCGCCGAACCAGAAGGCCGACCTGCTGAGCCTGCCGATACCACACCGCTTTTGACCACACGCCAGCTTAGCGTGAGTTTCTCGCGCCCAAGGACAGGGCTCTTTCAGCGCCAGCCTCCGGCTTTTGAGGCCCTGAAAGCCACCGATCTAACCATCGCTCCAGGTGAAACGCTGGGCATTGTTGGCGAATCAGGCTCTGGAAAAACGACGCTGGCGTCAGCGGTTATGCGATTAGTCGCTAGCCAAGGTGAGGTGATACTGGGCGACACCACGCTAAGTCAACTCTCTGGCGATACGCTGCGACGCCAGCGCCATCGGCTACAAATGGTGTTTCAAGATCCTTACGGTGCGCTTTCCCCACGCATGCCGGTCTTTGATATTGTCAGTGAGGGTCTACAGTTTCATCACCCTAACTTAACCCATGCAGAAGTTACCGAACGCGTGCATCGCACGCTGCAAGAGGTGGGCCTGCCGGAAAGCTGCGCTGCCCGCTACCCTCATGAGTTTTCGGGGGGACAACGCCAACGCATAGCAGTGGCGCGGGCAATTATCCTAGAACCTGAACTACTGGTACTGGACGAGCCCACCTCAGCATTAGACCGGACCGTACAAAAACAGTTGGTCACGCTACTGCGCGAACTTCAGGCACGCCGCCAACTAAGCTACCTGTTTATCAGCCATGATCTTGCCGTGGTGCGTGCTATGGCCCACCGCATTATGGTGCTAAAGGATGGCGATGTGGTAGAGCAAGGCGATTGCCTGGAAGTACTCGCCGCCCCCCAGCACCCCTATACCAAAGCGTTGATAGAAGCCGCCCACTTGCATTAGCTATCTGATTAACAAAAAAGTGTGCCTTGGCACTTTCTCAGTGCAACTACGTGCAAATACAGAAGCAAGATAACGGTATAAATATTTATTACTCATAAAAAAACGCCCCTGGTTTGGCACGAAGGTGCTGACCGGGACGTTTGAGTCACTAGCCGTAACGCTAAGCGTGTTTAGAAGCTGGCAATTTCTTCAGGCGTTAGCTCACGCCATTCACCAGGTGCTAGGTCATCTGGCAAGACCACATCACCAATCGAACGGCGATGCAGTGCATTGACGTGATTGCCTAGCGCTACAAACATGCGTTTTACTTGGTGATAGCGCCCTTCTGTAATGGTCAGTTCCGCTTGCTGGGGAGTAATAAACCTCAATACGGCAGGTTGCGTTGGCGTTTCCTCACCATCCAGTAGAAGCCCTTCCTCTACTTGGCGAATTGCCCACTCAGCGGCGCTACCTTCCATAGGCTCTGCCAACTCAGCAATATACACCTTGGCACAGCGATGGCGCGGCGAGGTGACACGATGGGACCATTGGCCATCATCAGTGAGCAGTAACAAGCCGGTGGTATCTACATCCAACCGCCCTACTGGCTGCAGTCGCTCGGCTTTGGGTAGATCAATAAGGTCAATCACCCTTGGATAGAGCCCACGGCGGGCAGTGCACTCTACTTCCAGCGGTTTATGCATCATCAGGTAACGCAACCCAACCAGTGCTAGCGTCTCACCGTTGAGTTTTATTTCGTCGTTCTGAGTGTCAACTTGGGTCGCCGACTGTTTAATGGGCTCGCCATTCAGGGTCACCTCGCCATTTTTTAACGCCCGCTTTGCTAAGCTGCGCGTTAGCGGGGTTGTTTCACTCAAAAAGCGATCAAGGCGCATTATTGACCCACTCCTGGCAGAAGCGAAAAGCGGTCGGCATCTTGCCAGGCAGGAAATTTTTCTCGAAAAGCATCTAGGTCCGTTTTATTTAGCGTCCCCGTTTCAATAAACGGAGAGTTTGCAGGGTGGTCGATCAGCGGTTCCCCTTTGAAATCGACCAGCATGGAATCGCCGCTATAGGCGAGTCCTTTGGCATCTTCACCGACGCGGTTTACACCTACTACATAAACTAGGTTTTCAACTGCACGCGCTTGTAAAAGCGTGCGCCATGGATGACGCCGGGGTGCAGGCCAGTTCGCCACACACAGCGCGGCATCATACTCGAAATGTTCGCCTTCTGCTGGCTGCTGACGCATCCAAACGGGAAACCTCAGGTCGTAACATACGCTCAATAGCAGCCTGAAGCCTTTCAGTTCAACGATCTTCCGGCTGTTGCCCATAGCATAGCGTTCATGCTCTCCGGCCATACGAAATAAATGGCGTTTATCGTAGTACTGTAAGTCGCCGCTGGGGGTAGCCCAGACCATACGGTTGACGTATTGCCCTTCATCGACAATTGCCACGCTGCCGGTCATGACACAGCCTCTCGCCTTGGCCTGCGTCTGTAACCAAGCAACGCTCTGGCTGGCGCTCATGGGCTGGGCCATTTCCCGTGAATTCATGGTAAACCCTGTTGCAAACATCTCTGGCAACACAATTAAGTCGGTATCGCGGCTATCTAATTCGCCTAATAGCCGCTCGAGATGCGCATGATTGGCTTGAGGGTCTTCCCAGCGCAAATCGCACTGCACTAAGCTCGTTTTCAGTTGACTCATGCCATGTCTCCTTTGCATCAGTGTATTCATCAATTATGTGCTAGATTAGCATTTTTAATTAGTGAGGCTGCTATGTTTCCACCCGCATCAAGGGACCCTGAAGCGGTCAAAGGCGTTATGTTTGGCTTAACGGCCTACATTATGTGGGGCTGCTTCCCACTATTTTTCGCTCTGTTTGATGGCATTCCCGCATTTGAAATCCTGATACATCGGATTTTGTGGTCGTGCCTTTTTCTGGTCGTGCTAATCAGCGTACTGCGCCGATGGACGCCAGTGGTTAAAGCTCTTATTGAGCCCAAGCGCTTGGGGCGCGTACTCGCCTGCGCGTTACTGATTGCTTTTAACTGGGGCCTCTATATCTATGCTGTTGAAAGCAAACAGGTGTTGCAAGCCAGTTTAGGTTACTTTCTAACACCGCTAGTCAATATTGCCTTAGGCGTGTTGGTGCTACGCGAAGTAATGGCTCGCCTCCAGCTGGTTGCGCTTGGTTTGGCAAGTTTAGCGATTGCAATCCAGTTTGTGATGTTAGGCGAGCTGCCCTGGATCAGCCTATTGCTAGCACTCAGCTTCGGTAGCTACGGATTGTTTCGTAAGCAAGTGCCCCTTGATGGGCTTTCTGGCCTGTTTGTAGAGACGCTGTTGCTGTTCCCACTAGCATTAATAGCGCTCACTTGGCTCAGTTGGCAGGGGGAGTCTCACTTTATTCATAATGTGCCGATGAGTGCCCTGCTAATAATTAGCGGTGTGTTAACTGCCCTGCCCTTAATGGCCTTTGCTGGGGCTGCACGACGCTTACGGCTGGCAACGCTAGGCTTTCTGATGTATATCAATCCCAGCATTCAGTTCTTGATTGCAATCATTATCTTTGGCGAGCCTCTAGGGCTCATCCAGTTAGCGACCTTTGTGATGATCTGGGCGAGCTTAGCGTTATATTCTTGGTCTTCTTGGCAATCACGTTCGCGCCAGCAGGTGGCTTCCTGAGGCTAATTCTTCCGCTGGTTTTTCAATACTCACTGCACTGGTGTTATTTGTCTTTTCAGGCTGGTAGCCCACGCGAAAGCCTCCCCAGTGCTTGCCATTAATGTAAATGGGAACCGAAAGATCGTGCATGATTTCGCCCGTGTCACGCTTATAGGTTTGTAGCAGCAGCGGTTTCTCATGGGCGCCGCAACGGCTGCCAGTCGGATCATCAAAAATACGTTTGCTGCGGCAATACTTGAGATCGTGGTCGTAATCACCGGTGGGCTCGCGGCTAACGGCTGCGTTATGGGTAGGCACATAGCCGTTGCGGTCACATGCAATGGCGTAACTTACCCCGTGCTCAGTAAGCAACGGTTCTTGCAAGCTGGGTAACTGTAAGTCTGTGAATGCATCAAAGCCGGTGTGGTAAAGCGGCGGCTGTGTCTCAGGTATGACCCTGTAATCAGGTTGGAATAGCGACGTTTCTGATATTTCACCGGAAGCAATCGCTTTCTCAAACGATTTACCAATACGGTTCGCCGCTTGACGAGCGACGCTAAACACATGCTGATGACGCCCCTGCAAACGCTGCTGTGCCAGCTCGCCATCAACGCCTTCTGCAGCGTCCATTAATGCCCGGGCTTGCTGGGCTAAATCGCGCATATCGCGATTGCCCTCATCTACATCGTCTTCCAGCTGACGCAAGCTATCAGCAACGGTTTGACTATGGACTTTGGTGCTCTCCATTGCCTCTGCGACACTGGTGATCTCCTGCTCAACTTGATCGAACTGTTGCGTGATGGTGGCAAGACTACTTCCCACCTGCTGCATCCCCTGGGAACGCTCTCGGATACGATTCATCAGCCCGCCCATGGTACCAACAACACGTTGGCCACTCTGGTGCATATCCTTAACAAGCTCATCGACGCTTTGTGTCGCCGTTGACGTTTTGAGTGCTAAGTTACGCACTTCGCCCGCAACAACCGCAAACCCTCGCCCATGTTCTCCCGCTCGAGCTGCCTCAATAGAAGCATTGAGTGATAGCAGGTGCGTTTGTTCTGCTATCCCCTCAATCATCGACGTCACATTGCGAACACGCTCAATTTTATCGTTTAGCGCCGATAGCATTTCCAGCGCCTGATCAGAGCGTTCGGCAACATCACTCATATCGCCAATAATATCAGCCAGCTCATCATGATTGTGATGACTTGCCTGACGAGCGCTCTCGGCAAGCGCGGCGACATGGCTAGCACTGGCACTCACTTGCATAATGGCAGCATTAATAGCGTTCATGCTTGATGACGCATCACTCGCCATGGCCTCCTGCTGAGTAAGGCGTTGCGCCATAAGATCAGCGTAATGAGAAACTTCTGCAGAGGCGATGGCCGTGCTACTTGCCCGGTTCATCAACCGATAGGCCATTGCACGAAGCGAAGCATAGTCACGAATGGGCTTGAAACCGTGAATGGGTTTCGTCAAACGTAGTTGATCAGCTGAATAAACTGACGTCATCGTTACGAGCATTAAAGCTGCACCAGCCCCCGTCGCCAACAGCAGCGCAATATAGGGAAAAGCACCCGGTTCAGTCATCATCCAAATAGAAACACTTAGCACTGTCAAGGGCGCTAATAGCCGAAGTAGTCGCATGTGGGATACTCTTTTATATTTGACGTTATTGAGCAGTCGATCAATAAAGAAGGAGCGATGGGCCACTTTTCAGTCAGCTTAACGGGTTATGCTAATGAATGAAGTAGCACTTTCGGGTCAGTACATGCTTTTGTTGGCAAGTAAAGGCCATCATTGTCGGCACAACGCGCTAAACTGACGGACTCACCAATGAGTTGGGTTTTACAAAATGAAGCTGACGCCAGGAGCTTATGTTCAAGCGCTATTTTCCTATTCTTACGTGGCTGCCTCACTACCATAAGCGCCTGTTAGGTGCCGATATATTAGCCGGACTCATCGTAACGGTGATGGTGATTCCGCAGTCATTAGCTTATGCCCTACTTGCAGGTTTGCCCGCGGTGGTGGGCCTATATGCCAGTATTTTGCCGCAACTTCTATATACCGTTTTGGGCACAAGTCGCACTCTAGCCGTTGGCCCGGTAGCTATCATTGCGTTAATGACGGGCGCAGCACTCTCCGCTGTTGCAACGCCCGGCAGCCCTGAGTATTTACAAGCTGCGCTGATACTTTCATTACTTTCTGGCGGTATATTGGTCGCGATGGGGGCCCTTAAAATGGGCTTTTTTAGCAATTTTTTGAGCCATCCCGTTATTTCAGGCTTTTTAACCGCATCGGGCATTCTGATTGCCGTTAGTCAGTTGGGTAGCCTAATGGGTGTTTCCAGCAGTGGCTTTACGCTGGTAGAGCGTGTGATAACCCTGTTACCCAATCTTGCCGCCTTTAATCCCTATACGCTTTCAATTGGTGCTGGAACGCTATTTTTCCTCGTCATGATGCGGCGTTTTGGTAAGCGGAGCCTCAGCGCTATTGGGTTGCCTAAAACGCTCGCCGATTTAATCATCAAGGCTGGCCCTGTCTTTGCAGTGGTTATTACGACGTTGGCTACTTGGCATTGGCAGTTAGCCGACCAAGGCGTTGCCATTGTCGGCGCCATTCCCAGTGGGCTACCTGCACTAAGCTTTCCCTGGGCAGATACGTCACTATGGCGCGCCCTATTTATCCCAGCGTTACTGATCAGTTTGGTGGGGTTTGTGGAGTCTGTTTCCATGGGGCAAATGTTGGCAGCAAAGCGGCGCCAACGTATCTCCCCTAACCAGGAACTAATTGGCTTAGGTGCCGCTAATCTAGCCGCTGGGTTTACCAATGGTATGCCGGTCACCGGTGGCCTTTCACGCACCGTAATCAACTATGATGCTGGGGCACAAACCCCCGCAGCCGGAGCCTTTGCAGCACTGGGAATAGCGTTGATAACGATGGCGTTTACTGGCTGGCTCTACTACCTGCCGATTGCTACGCTGGCGGCGACCATCACCGTGTCTATTTTAACCCTGGTCGATATTCCCATGTTGCGCCAAACGTGGCGCTATTCTCGCAGTGATTTCGCCGCGATGGCGGTCACAATTCTGCTCACCCTAGTTGAAGGTATCGAAGCTGGCATTATCGGTGGGGTTAGTCTTTCTATCGCGTTATTTTTGTATCGCACCAGCCGCCCCCATAGCGCATTGGTTGGCCGGGTGCCGGACACCGAGCACTTTCGAAATACTGAACGCCACGATGTTGAAACCGTTAGTAATGTGGCGCTACTGCGAATCGACGAAAGCCTCTATTTTGCAAACGCCCGCTACCTTGAAGATACCGTTTATAACTTAGTTGCCAGCTATCCCGAACTGGAGCACGTCGTGCTTATCTGTTCAGCCGTTAATTTAATTGATGCGTCAGCGCTCGAGAGCCTGGATGCTATCAATGCGCGTTTAAAAGATTCCGAAGTCAAGCTTCACCTGTCCGAGGTGAAGGGTCCCGTTATGGATCAGCTCAAAAAGAGTGATTTTTTAGAGGCCCTGACCGGGCGCGTTTTTCTTAGCACTTATGCTGCATGGCGTGAGTTTTCCTAAGTATGTTTTATTTAGCTTACCAAACACCTTTAACTAACGCTTGTTTGAATGCATCATAGTGTTACCACTGTCGTGGATGTCAATAAGGAGCAGGGATGCCAAGCGAGTGGATAGCGCGTGATGATCAAACAGTCGCCCTTAAAGGCGAGTGGACGCTTGCCAATTATCGCCATATCAAAGCGGCGCTTCAGCACAGTGAAACTCAAACTGAGCTTGGCAAGCCTACGGATACGACGGTTTCACTAGAAGCAATAACTCGCCTTGATACCGCTGGTGCCATACTCATTGTGGAGCTGATTGGCGTTGAGAAAGCGCAATCGGTAGCAGATTGGGCAGCCAAACTGCCGAAAGAGCAGCAGGCGTTGCTAGTGCGTATTGCCGAAGCGATGGAAGCGCCGCTTGACGTTGATACGCCTGCCTATTCGCGCATTAGCCAAGCACTTGCTAGCGTGGGTCAACAAGTGGTGGGGCTTTGGTCCCAGCAGCGCCAGCTATTGGCCTTTATTGGCCTGGTGGTGGCCACTCTTTTCCAGCTGATATTGCGGCCACGCCACTGGCGTTTAACGGCCACTGTGGCACATATCCAGCAGAGCGGCTTGAATGCCGTCCCTATCGTTGCGCTACTCACCTTTATGGTGGGCGCCGTGGTGGCTTTCCTTGGCGCTACCGTTTTGCAGGATTTTGGCGCCACAATTTATACTATCGATCTCGTGGCATTCTCATTCTTGCGAGAGTTCGGCGTTCTGCTTGCTGCGATCCTACTCGCGGGACGAACCGCCAGTGCCTTTACCGCCCAAATTGGCGCCATGAAATCCAATGAAGAGATCGATGCCCTTCAGGCGCAGGGGCTTGATCCTATCGAGCTTTTGGTACTCCCACGGGTAATGGCGATGTTAATTAGCCTGCCTATGCTTGCCTTTGTAGGTATGCTCAGCGGCTTAGCGGGCGGCGCCATGGTCACCTCTCTGGCACTGGATATCTCACTTACCCAGTTTATGACCACGCTGCAAAAAGACGTATCGGTGACACACTTTTTGGTCGGACTTAGTAAAGCACCAGTGTTTGCCTTCGTGATCGCCGTGATCGGCTGCCTGGAAGGCTTTAAGGTCAGCGGTAGCGCGCAGTCAGTGGGAGAACATACCACTTCAAGCGTCGTTCAATCGATTTTTATGGTGATTCTAATTGATGCCGTCGCCGCGCTATTCTTTATGGAGATGGGCTGGTGATCAATTCAGATAAACCGACTGAACAAAACGACTTACCGGTCATTAAGGTTCGAGGCTTGGTGAACCGCTTTGGCACTCATGTGGTTCACGAAAATTTAGACCTGACCCTTGAACGCGGGGAAATCCTCGGCGTTGTAGGCGGTTCTGGTACCGGCAAGTCAGTGCTGTTACGTAGCATCGTCGGCTTGAAGCGCCCCAATGACGGCACGGTTGAAGTTCTAGGCACAACTCTTAATCAGCTTAACGAGGCACAGCGCAGTCAAATAGAGCGACGCTTTGGCGTGCTGTTTCAGCGCGGTGCGCTGTTCAGCTCATTGAACTTGCAAGAGAATATTGCCCTACCGCTAATTGAACACGCCAGACTACCCCGTGAAGACGCCGAGCATCTTGCCAGGGTCAAGCTATCGTTGGTCGGGCTTCCACCACAGGCTGCGCTGCAGTTTCCTGAGTCACTGTCTGGGGGCATGGTCAAGCGCGCCGCCCTTGCCCGTGCCTTAGCACTTGATCCTGACATCCTGTTTCTGGATGAGCCCACCGCGGGGCTTGACCCTATTGGCGCCGCGGCCTTCGATCAGTTGCTGGTCACCCTTCGCGATGCACTGGGTTTCAGCGTTTTCCTGGTAACCCACGACCTGGATACGCTCTACGCCGCCTGCGACCGGGTAGCGGTTCTCTCACAAAAACGCGTATTAGTCGTGGATACCATCGATAAAGTAGCGGACACCAACGACGAGTGGATTAAAGACTACTTTCACGGCCCGCGTGGCCGAGCCGCTCAGCGTGCTCATAGCGCTTCTTCAAATAACGCAAACGTCCAGGAGTGACTGCACATGGAAACTCGCGCGCATCACGTTTTAATAGGTTTGTTCACACTGGGAACCGCCGTCGCGGCGCTGCTGTTTGCACTCTGGATGAGCTACGCCGACGGAGAGCGTAACTATCAGCCCTACCGCATTCTATTTGAGCGCAGTGTTAGTGGTTTATCAATTGGCAGTAAAGTGCAGTATAACGGCATTGAAGTTGGCGATGTTACCGAGCTGACACTGAACCCTGACGATCCCCGTCAAGTTATTGCCAGTGTGCGAGTGTATGAAGATACCCCGATTAAAACAGACACTCGAGCCAAACTATCATTTGCCAGCATTACCGGCAGCATGTCGATACAACTGTATGGCGGCACTCCCGAAAGTTCACGACTGATCAACCAAACGGACGACACGGCTCCTTTTATAACCGCAGACCCTTCACCGATCGCTACGCTATTTGATGAAGGCGAAACAATGATTCAAAACATTAACTCTATTCTGCTAAACGTTAATGAACTATTTAATGACGGCAATCGTGAACAAGCAGGCACCATTTTGACAAGCATTGCACAGATCACAGAGATGATCGCTTCACAACAGACAGCGCTTGATCAAAATATGGCACTGTTCGGTGAAGTGTCACGCCAAGCCACAGCGACTCTTGAGAGCATCGATACCCTCAGCCAAGAAGCGACACAGCTATTGCGTCGAGATGGCCAGCAAATGATGCAAAGCGCTGCGAGCGCCAGTCGTGATGTGGCCAGCGCCGCGCAACGAATTGAACAGCTCGTTAACGACAATGCCGCCGCTGTCGACAGTACGCTGCAGGGGGCACAAGACATTGCCCCCGCACTTTCAGCCCTACGTTCTACACTAACTAATCTTGAGCGTATTACTCGCCAGCTTGAAGAGAGTCCCGCAGACTTTTTTCTGGGCCGAGATCAGGTAGAGGAGTTTCGTCCATGAGCTTGCGCTCTAGGTTTAGCATCGTTCCACTAGCGGCGCTTGTGTTAAGCGCCGGCTGTTCAATACTGCCCGAAAGCAATCCCGCAACGCTCTATCGGCTGCCACCCCCTGCCACTCAGGCTGAACACACGGCCATTCCCCTCCCCGCAACGCTAGGCATTGCTACCCCAGAGGCAGGTCACTTGCTGAACAGCAACCGTATTGTGGTGTACCCGGAAGGCAATGTAGTCAATGTATATGAGGGTGTGCGCTGGCATGAAGACGCTCCAGACATGCTTCAAGCGCGCTTAATTTCTGACCTGCAGCAACGCCAACTATTCACTGGTGTAAGTAGCGACCGACTGCCCCACGATGTGTTGCTACTCAGCGAACTGCGCCACTTCCAAAGTGAGTACGACACTTCCCCACCTAGCATTCATCTTCAATTAGATGTCCAGCTTATGAGTACACAACACCGAAAGCCGCTAGCAGTGACGAGTTTTGTTATCCGCACCCGCGCGGCTAGTCCAGAGATCCCGGACGTCGTCAATGCGTTTGGCGCGGCCAGCGATGCGCTAGCTGAGCAACTTTCAGCATGGATCGCGGCGCAATCAAGCAGTCTGAGAGCCACCGATTGACGGCGTTTTTCTTAAAAAATCACGTGGGTCTTTAGGATAAAAATGTTCAGGTTGGCACTCTAAATGGGTAAAAAATCGCGTGTCTTTATAGGGCATTTTCATAAAGCCGGACACGCCTAACCCCTCGATCTGGCTAACAGACGCCAACATCTGCGCCAGCAACGCCCTAAATTCGGCCTCTCGGCTAGGGTCTAGAAGCCGATAATAGCTATGGATTTTAAGATGTTTTGGTAGTGCCTCAAAGATAATCATGCCGGTGTGATGGATCTCATTCAGCCGTAGCAGTATGTGCATAATGGTGTCAGGCAGGACCAGTAGCTCTTCTGGATCAGGGCCGTCTTCAAAATAGCTATGCTGGCGAGTGCGATCTTCCATTTCCGGAACCGCGCTCAGCTCGTAGTCAATAGTGGTACCAGGATCACAATGAAAGGACTCTTCTGAACTGGCGCGCTCCAAATGCAGCGTTTGGCGTGCATTAAACAAGCAGCTTTTAAACACCCCTTGACGATGAATGGCTCGCGCCAAGTGCACCATATTGTTGACGGCTTGAATGAACGCTGGCTTTAATGCGGGATCATGCAGGTTAAGCGAGGAGTCTATATATACCCCCTCTCGCTCCCAGCGGACGGCTAAACCACCGACAACTGGGTACTTTCCTAATCGGCTTACCGAGGCCAAAAACGCCTTTTCGGTTTCCCCCATACCTTGCATAAATTGCTTGTAATAGCGATCTAGCTGCACATCATTAACATCATTAAGTGTCTCTTCCGCATTCGCTTCGCGCAGAAACGCCTTCCGGGAGCTGTAAACGACCGTATCAATCTCCTGGTGCGCCGCGCGCCCCCAGACAGGCACTAGCGGCGTTTGTGTTGGAGTAGGTAAATCTAACATCACCACTTTGGCCATGCGGGACATCGCCTGTAAATAGTGATCACCAGCTTTATGGCGGATGTGGGGGTCGGGATCCAGCATGCCGTCTAAGGTGCGGGCAAATTCCAAGGGTAACCCCAGCGAGCTAGCGGGAATAGCACGATGACCAAAGCGGCAAGATTGCGCAGAGGCTAGTGCATATAGCGTGCCTGCGGCCCCTTGTTCATCGAATCGGGGCGATGATAGCGCTCCATTTAACTGCTCTTCACCAATAAAGTAGACATCGCCCAGTCGGGCGTTAGTTTGTTGCAGATTATCGGACATTAATTCCATCACGTTTGCCCCGACAAACTGGAGCTTTTCGTCTAACTGGGCAAACACGGACGATCCCCAATCAATCAATGCGATGGACTCGGTCTCTGGATCAAATACCAAATTTGACGGCTTGATGTCGCCATGCACAACGGGGCGTGCATTGGGCCCCGTTTCACGGCGCAGTGCAGAAAGAATTTCGGCCAACTGATGGGCAATGTGAACCACTAGCCGTGGAGAGAGACGGCCTTCTTTCAGTGATACCTGCTCAAGGTTCCAACCAGGCGCACGCTCCATTACCAGAATTGACTGGCCTCGAGAGCGCTGGTAAGCCACCAGCTTTGGTATGCGGGGATGGGACACCTGATCAAGCATAAACGCCTCTTCTTCAAGGCGTTCTTGTAAATGGGTCGGTAGCGTAATACGTGAGAATTTAAACACGTAGTGGGCAGGCACCTCTTGGTGTTGCGCGCTGCCCGAAAATACAAAGCCATAGGCACCTTTACCAACCAGCTCGATCCCCGTGTAGCCCAACTGGGCGAGCTGTGCCTGACACAGTGCTACCCAGTCTTTCAGCTTACGGGCATCATGGTGGCTAAGTAGATATACCGACTGCTCTTCCGGTATATAAAACTGCTGGAGCGGTGCCTGAGACATTTCTCATTCCTTGCCAACCAACTTCGGGCTATTTAACCTCTTGCCATGCAATGCCTAGCAACCTTAACCCAAGTGCAGCAGCATGGTTTCAGGCGCTTCCAAGTAGCCTTTCCAGGCATTGCAGAACCTAGCGATAGTACCGCCATCAATAAAGCGATGATCACCTGCCCAGGTGATGGTCATAATGGCTCGCCGCTGAACGTCGCCTTGCTCGTCGAAGCGCGGCAACCATTGGGTTTTACCAATCGCCACTATTGCCGCTTCTGGCGCATTGATAATCGGCGCGGCATAGGTTCCGCCCAACGCACCAATGTTAGAAATACTAATGGTGCCACCTTTGAGATCAGCCTGATCAACACGCCCTTCTCGGGCCGCAATGGTTAAACGCCCCACTTCACGAGCAATGTCTAGCAGCGTTAAACGCTCAACACCTTTCACATTGGGCACCAGCAAACCGGCTTTGCTATCCACCGCCATGCCAATATTGCACTGTTCGTAGTAGTGCAACTCGTTGGCTTCCGCGTTTAGCTGAGCATTGATGATCGGTGTCTCAGTAACCGCCAGCGCCATAGCTTTCATGAAAAAGGGCATAAGGGTTAGCCGCTCACCAAGCGCCTCTACCCGGGGCTTTAGTCGCTCGCGCAGCGCCAGCAGATCGGTCACATCGATCTCTTCACCATAGTGAAAATGCGGAATGGAGCTGGCGGCCTCAACCATTCTTTTTGCCATTACCGCGCGCACACCGCGAAGCGGCTCGACGCGAGGCAACTGTGCTTCTTGGGTTGCTTTTGATGGTGCTTGACTAGGTGCAGTAGAAGGCTGATTCAGGTGCGCCAGCACGTCTTCTTTTAATACCCGGCCATCTTTACCACTGCCAGCAATGGCAGCTAACTCAAGTTGGTGTTCACGAACAAGACGCCGCACGGCTGGGCTGGCAGGTATTTTGCCGCTGCTTGTACTCGCGTTGGTACCGGTTGCCACCGCGGCTGGTTCAACCGCCTTGGCTGAACCACTGTCAGCATCAGCGGCAGGCGATTGAGGTTCGTTAGCCTGTTCCGTCGCACCGGCTTCTTGCGTGTCATTTTCTGCTTGGTAGGCATAAAGCGGCGCGTGTACTTTGGCAATTTTTCCTTGGGCAACATAAAGTTTGGTGATAACGCCTGTTTCAGAAGCGGTAATTTCCACTAACGCTTTATCGGTCATCACCTCGACAATTGGCTGATCTTCCTCAATCCGGTCACCTTCCGCAACGCGCCACTCCACCACTTCACATTCAACAATGCCTTCGCCGATATCCGGCAGCATGAAATCGCTCATTATTTTTCTCCCTGGCGTTAAAAGTTAACGCTTTCGCGAATTGCTTCAAAAATTTTCAGATGGTCGGGCAAATACTCTTTTTCCAGCACTAGTGGGAAAGGTGTATCTAGCCCCGTTACCCGAGCAATCGGCGATTCCAAATAGAGAAAACAGCGCTCTTGAATCGTTGCGGCGATCTCACCGGCAAAGCCACCTGTTAACGGCGCTTCATGGCTGACGATCAAACGTCCTGTTTTTAGGACAGACTCAACGACAGTATCCGCGTCCCATGGCAACAACGTACGCAAATCAATCACTTCACAGGCAATGCCCTGCTCTTCAGCAAGTTCAACGGCTTTGCCGATGACTTCCATCTGTGCGCCCCAGCCCACCAGCGTTATATCAGTGCCCTCTTTAATGACCTCCGCTTCACCAATCGGAAGCTGGTAATCTTCTTGGGGCACGTCACCCACCGATGCACGATAGAGACGCTTAGGTTCTAAAAAAAGCACTGGATCTGGATCGCGAATGGAAGCGAGCAGTAGCCCTTTCGCTTGGTAGGGGTTGCGCGGTACAACGACTTTCAAGCCAGGCGTATGTGTAAAGTAAGCCTCTGGTGATTGCGAATGATAGAGCCCGCCCGCGATACCGCCGCCATAGGGCGTACGGATGGTTAACCCTCCCACATTGAATAAATCCCCTGAGCGGTAGCGGAATTTCGCAGACTCATTAACGATTTGGTCAAAGGCGGGAAAGATGTAGTCGGCAAACTGTATTTCAGCAACGGGCACTGAACCTTGAGCGGCCAACCCATTGGCAAAACCAACAATGCCTTGTTCTACCAACGGCGTGTTAAAGCAGCGTGCTTTACCATACTTTTCCTGTAAATGGCTGGTAGCACGGAATACACCACCAAAAACGCCAACATCTTCACCAAAACAGATAACTTTGTCATCTTCAGCCATGGCGATATCAAGCGCATTGTTGATCGCCTGGAGCATGTTCATTGTGGGCATGTTATGCCTCCCCCTGGGAATCTGTGGACGTATTCACCTCAAGGTCTAGCGACCGCGCTCCACGCGGGTAGGCCTCTGGATAGCGGCGAATATGGCGCTTAAGCTGGTCAAATTGACGCTGTAACTCAGGGGTGATATCGGCATAGACATCAGTGATCAGCGACTCTAGCGGTGGGGACGAACGCTTTTCTGCCCGTTTCATGGTATCCAGCACTTCGCGACGCAGCGTTTCCTGTTGGCTGGTTTCCTCTTCCTCGCTCCACCAGCCTTTTTTCAACAGCCATTTCTGCATGCGCAGTATGGGATCTTTTAACCGCCATGCTTCTTCTTCACTCTTGGCACGATAGCCAGAAGGGTCGTCTGAAGAGGAGTGAGCAGCAAGACGGTAAGACATGGCTTCAATCAGCACGGGCTTGTTCTGTTCAATGGCAATCTGACGCGCTTGACGTGTCGCTTCATAAACCGCCAGTGCGTCGTTTCCGTCAACGCGTATCACATGCATATGATAGCCAAATGCCCTGGGGGCAATGCCATCCGCTGCAAACTGCTCGGTTGATGGTGTTGAAATGGCATAGCCATTGTTGCGGCAGAAAAAAATCACCGGTACTTGGTGAACTGAGGCCATATTCAGCGCGGCGTGAAAATCACCTTCTGATGCGGCACCCTCTCCGAAAAACGTTAAGGTGCAGTGCCCATCACCGGCTAATTTCTGGCCGTATGCATAGCCTGTCGCCTGGGGGATTTGCGTTGCAAGCGGAGATGAGATGGTCATGTAGTGCAGCTTGCGCGACCCATAATGAATCGGCATTTGGCGGCCTTTACCGTAGTCAAGCTCGTTGCCAAATAGCTGATTCATAAACTCATCAATGGAGAACCCGCGATACATTAAGGCGCCTTGCTCGCGGTACTGCGCCATGATCATATCGGCATCGTCTAGCGCAGCAGCGGCGCCAACAACGGCGGCTTCTTCACCCGTGCTTTGCATATAAAAACTGAGCCGCCCTTGGCGTTGGGCGGCCATCATGCGCTCATCTAGGATACGGGTGGCCAGCATGGCTTGATAGAGCCGTCTGGCATGATCACGCGGTAGGTCTGGCTCTAGCGCACCTTCGTAAAGCTCGCCCTCAGGGTCAAGCAGGCTGAAGGTAGCCATTGAGAATTCGTCGCCGGTCATAAAGCGCGGCTGATGTACGTAGTTTGTCATGCTTATTATCCTTGTATTACCCCTTTTGAGGGCATTGTTGTTGGTGTTGACCGTTTTTACCAGTGGATTTATCTAGCATAGGTCAATCTTGTCGAGGTTAGTGTCACCTCGATCAACTCAACATAAGGACAGTAACGCAGTCTGCTACTTTTAGGGATACAACTTAAGACGCAGATAGACGATTGCGCAGCTGTTGCTGCAACGCATTAAATAGACTATCGACGGTCAACGCGAGTAACGCGATCAACAGCGCACCTTGTAAAACATACGCCATATTGCCATTCACGATACCGGCTATGATCGGGTCACCTAAGTTACTGGCACCTACCGTTGCCCCTATAGCCGCTGTGGCAATATTAATAGTTACCGATGTTCGGATACCGGCCAGAATCACCGGTGTGGCCAATGGCAGCTCAACGCGAGTTAACACCTGCCAAGGGGTCATCCCCATGGCAAACGCCGCCTGTTTAAGACTCGTATCTACATCTTGCAGCCCGGCAAGTGTGTTTCGCACAATCGGCAATAAGCCATAGAGCATTAGCGCCACGATAATCGGCAATGTTCCAAAACCCAACACAGGAACCGCCAGGGCAAGCACTGCCACAGGAGGAAATGTCTGACCCAGAGAGGCCAACTGCCCCGCTAGGGGTAAGAAGTCTCGCCCCCATTGACGAGTGACTGCGATGCCGGCCAATACGCCTACACATATCGTAATGACAGCTGCGATGCCAACAACAAACACGTGCCTTGCCAGCAGAGCAGCAAAATCAGCGCGGGAATAAATCACCTGACGGGCGTCTGGCTCAAGCCAACGAAATGCGGGCTCTAACGCCGGGATACCCAATACCCCGATCAGCAGCAAAAGCGCCCAACCAAAAGGCCATAGCCAACGCGGACCGACTGCAATCGATGATTCACCACGGTTACGATCACGCGTCACGGTGACTCACCTTGTCTAACTGGGCCTCTTTGACCACTTTGCGCAGCGATAACTCGCCCATCGGCATATCATGCTGGTCGACAACCGTCAGCCTGTCGCAGTGGTCACGCAGCATCATTGAAAGCGCCTGGCGCAGTGAAAAATCCCCCGGAATGCGCGACTGAGCAGGCAGCGTCTGCCCAAGCGATGACATGTGATCCTTCACGCGTGTTAAAGCAGCTTGCTTTAAACCACGCTCCAATCCTCCCAATAGCGACTCAACAAATGGATCGGCGGGGGCTTGAAGCAGCGCTAGCGGAGCCCCTTGCTGAACAATTCGTCCTTCGCGCATAACGACTAAATGATCCGCCAGCTTGAGCGCTTCATCCATATCGTGAGTCACGAACACCACGGTTTTATGCAGCCGCGCCTGAAGCTTTGCCAGCTCGTCTTGAAGCTTTTCTCGAGTAATAGGGTCTAGCGCTCCAAAAGGCTCATCCATCAGCAAAATATCAGGATCTGCCGCCAATGCGCGCGCAACGCCTACCCGCTGCGCCTGGCCGCCAGAGAGCTGGTGAGGATACTTATGGGCAAACTCTTCCGTGGGAAGGCCTAATAGACGCATTAACTCTTCTACGCGTGCTTTAACATCAGCGGCAGGCCATTTTAACAAACGCGGTACCAGCCCAATGTTGTGCGCTACCGTCCAATGGGGAAACAGGCCGGTACTCTGGATCGCATAGCCGATGCGGCGGCGAAGCTTAACCGGGTCATAGTGGCCTATTGCCTGTCCGTCGATGATAATGTCGCCGCTACTATGCTCAATCAAACGATTTATCATACGTAACGTCGTCGATTTTCCGCAGCCTGATGACCCTACCAGCGCACAGAACTTTCCTTTCGCGACGTGTAAGGATATGTCGTCTACCGCTGTGTCTTCGCCAAAGTGCTTCGACACATGGGAAAGCTCTATCATTTATGTCCCCCGGGGCGAAGCGCGTCGGCTAATGCCCCCAAACTAGCATCTACAATAAGTGCCAAGACTAAAATAGGTAGCGCGCCAAGCAACACCATGTCCATAGCCGCTTGGCCCAACCCCTGAAAAATAAACGTGCCAAGCCCACCTGCCCCAATCAATGCAGCAACGGCCGTTAAACCAATCGCTTGAACAGCGGTAATTCGCACACCTTCTAATAGTATTGGCAGCGCCAACGGAAATCTTACCTGCCAGAAGCGCTGATACGGACGCATGCCCATCGCCTTAGCAGCATCTAAGGTTTCAGGGTCAACTTCATCAAGCGCAATATAAGTATTGCGCACCATGGGTAACAGGCTATAGGCAATGAGCGCCATCAATGCGGGGGTGGCGCCAATACCGCTAACCCCTAACTGCGCTAAAACAGGTACGTTAGCAGCGAGCCAAGCAAGCGGAGCCAGCAGTAGACCAAACAGAGCCAAGCTCGGAATCGTTTGCAGGAAATTCAGCCATGCAAACGCTATTCGTTGTAGACGTTGGTAACGTCGCATTAACATAGCGAGCACTAAACCAACTACGATACTAACGCTCACCGCTATGCCGACCAGCACCACATGTTGCAGCATGGCACGATAAAATTGCTGGTCGCGCGCTTGAAACTCCTGAACAAGGGCTAAATTTTCAAGCCATAAGGCGGCACAAAGCAGCCACGCTACCCCCACGCTGCTGAGCAATAGAGCTGTCCATAAGCGCGACAGCTGCAAACGTAAACGCACTTCCACTAAGCACAATAAAAGTAAAAAAAGCACGACCCAATAGGCAGCACCAATACCTAAACGCGCTTGTGGCAGAGAGGGGTCAATCAGCCAGTGTCCGGCCACCATAAGCCCGAAAGGCATCAATAACAGGATCAGGGTAACGATACACAGTTGGGCGTAATAATGAAGGCGGCTTGGCCTTACAGCCAAGCCACCCATAGCGATAAACAACAAAGAAACAAGCAGCGCACCGGGCCACCCGATCGCAGCTACTAAGCCGTAGTAGGTACCCGCGACAATCCTATTAGGTGCGACACTAACAAGACTCAGAAGCCAAGAAGCCCCTAACATAACGGCACTTAAACAGATCAATACGGAGTTTAAATGCCCATATTGACGGGGTAGCGATGGCGAGGCGTCTATCTGTGACATTCATTAGTCATCCAGGCTATCAAGATAGTCGCTTGCGACTTGATCGGGAGAGAAACCATTTACCGCGACATCTGCGTTCAGCGTTTGCAACGTCACAAGATCAAGCGTTACAAATACGTCGTTGAGTAGCGTCTCGATTTCAGGGTAAGCCTCCAGCACCTCAGCACGCACAACTGGCGATGGCTGATACACCGGCTGAACCCCCTTGATATCTTCTAAAACAACCAGCCCAAGCGCACTTAAACCGCCATCGGTGCCGTAGGTCATGGCACCATTAACACCGCTTGTTTGTTGAGCAGCCGCTCGCATAGTCGCCGCCGTGTTACCACCGGACAGCACCAGCAACTGATCATCGCTAAGCTCAAAACCGTAAGCATCCTGGAATGCAGGCAAGGCCTGAGCGGACTCTACAAATTCTGCACTCGCTGCGAACTTAAACTCGCCGCCTTCGTTAACATAAGCGGCAAGATCATCAAGGGTCGTTAAGCCGTTGGCCGTTGCCACGTCTTCACGAATACTCATGGCCCAAGTGTTATTAGCGCTAGCAGGCTTCAGCCATATCAGCCCCCGCTCCGCATCACGCTGTTTAACGGTCTGGTAGGCATCCTCTGCACTATTCCAGACGGGGCTGTCAGTCATATCAAAGAAAAAAGCACCGTTACCGGTATATTCGGGATAAAGATCAATCTCTCCCGCTTCAAGCGCACTACGCACAACGCTGGTGCCACCTAGTTGTAGGCGATCTTCTGTAGGCACACCGCCACGCTCTAGCGCTTGAATAATCAGCTCACCCAGCACGGCCCCTTCTGTGTCGATTTTGGAGGAAATGACAACAGGGTCACTGGCGTAAGCAGTCGAAAAAGTAATGGCTGATAAGCAGGCGACGATGGTCGGTTTTAGGGTAAAGCGCATAGTGGTCATCCTATTATTTTGCGTTTTGAAGGTCCCATCTGAGTATAAGAGCCAACGGCGTTGACGCCAGACGCCATGTTAATGACGCCTGACATCTACAACGTTTCTATTCGATGCCCTTCTTTAATCACCCTCAACATCGATCACGCTTAAGGCGCTTCAATCACCCAGGTTGTTCCCTCACGGGAATCCTTTAGGATAATTCCCAAACTCGCTAGTTCATCACGAATAGCATCTGCCTGTGCAAAATCTTTATTCGCTTTAGCGTCTTTACGCTGGGCTATTTTGGCTTCAATCTCAGCCTCGCTCAGTGCTACCTGCTGCTGATTACCTTTCAAAAAGGTCTGAGGATCTTGCTGCAAAAGCCCTAGCACACCTGCTAGACGGGTTAATTCCGCGGCTAACCGCTGCGCTCTTTCTGGCGACTCGCTCTTAGCGCGATTGAGATCCCGCGCTAGATCGAATAATACCGCTAACGCCTCAGGCGAATTAAAGTCGTCATCCATCGCCATAGTGAAACGCTCGGCATAACCTTCCTCATCTGCGCCACCGTGAGACGATACTTCCACCCCTTCTAACGCTGTATAAAAACGCGTCAGCGATTTGCGGGCCTCATGGAGAGAGTCTACCGAGTAATTAATAGGGCTACGGTAGTGGCTAGCCACTAGCAAGAAACGCACAACTTCCGGATCATGCTCGGCCAACACATCACGGATGGTAAAAAAGTTACCCAGCGATTTTGACATTTTTTCCTGATTAACCCGCACAGCCCCGGCATGCATCCAGGTGTTGACGTAGGTTTTACCAGTCGCTGCCTCTGATTGGGCAATTTCGTTTTCATGGTGAGGAAACGTAAGATCAGGACCACCACCATGAATATCGAAGGTATCGCCTAAGCAGCACGTTGACATTGCTGAGCATTCAATGTGCCACCCAGGACGGCCATTGCCCCAAGGAGAGTGCCAGTGTGCTTCGCCCGGTTTAGCGGCTTTCCAAAGCACAAAATCAAGCGGGTCTTCTTTATGGACATCAACCTCGACCCGGGCACCAGAACGCATATCATCAAGTTGACGATTATTTAGCTTGCCGTAATCAGCGAACTTGCGTACCCGATAATACACATCACCATTGGCAGCAGCATAAGCAAAGCCTTTTTTAATCAGCGTCTCAACCATGGCAACAATGTCATCAATATGACCTGTCGCCCGAGGCTCATGGCTTGGGGGCAATACCCCAAGACGTGCTTCGTCTTCATGCATTGCCTGAATCATGCGTTCGGTGAGTGCACTGATCGACTCGTTATTCTCTTCCGCACGCTTGAGAATTTTATCGTCAATGTCGGTGATGTTACGGACATAAGTAACATCATAACCGCGATAACGCAGATAGCGGGTTATCACATCGAAGGCTACCATGACCCGCGCGTGGCCAAGGTGACAGTAGTCATACACCGTCATGCCGCAGACATACATACTGACTTTACCCGCCACTAGCGGGGTAAACGGTTCTTTGCGGCGTGTCAGCGTATTATAAATGTGCATATGACGATTCCTTAGCCCTTCTGTTTGATTTTCGCCCAGCTATCTTTCAACCCAACGGTACGATTAAACACCAGCTGCCCTGGCTTAGAAGCATGACGGTCAGCGCAGAAATAGCCCACCCGCTCAAACTGGAAGCGGTCTTCTGGAACAGCATCCGCCAAGCTGGGCTCGCCAATAGCGTGGCATACCGTCAAGGAGTCGGGGTTCAGGTGTTCAAGGAAGTCGACATCTTTGTCACGGTCCGGCTGTTCAACCGTAAATAAATTGTCATACAAGCGCACTTCCATCGGCACACCATGGGCAGCACTCACCCAGTGAATCACGCCTTTCACCTTACGACCTTCAGGGTTTTTACCTAGCGTATCGAAATCCACCGAACAGTGCAGTTCCGTCACGTCACCGGCTTCGTTCTTAACAATGTCATCACAACGAATCACGTAACTGTTACGCAGGCGGACTTCTTTGCCGGGCGCTAAACGGAAAAACTTTTTGGGTGCATCTTCCATGAAGTCGTCTTGATCGATATACAGCTCGCGACTAAACGGCACCTTGCGCACCGCCATATCTTCTCGTGCAGGGTGCCCTGGCACGTCATAAACTTCTTCATGATCTTCAGAAACGTTGGTCAGCACCACCTTAAGGGGTTTCAATACACACATTGCCCGCGGCGCATTGTCCTCAAGATCAGAACGAATCGCATGGGTTAGCATGGCAATATCCACCAAGCCCCCATCAGCGCGCGTAACACCAATCATCTCACAGAACTTACGAATGGAGGCTGGCGTATAGCCACGGCGACGCATGCCTGAAATGGTTGGCATACGCGGGTCATCCCAGCCATCGACAATCTGCTCGTCAACCAGCAGTTTCAGCTTGCGCTTGGAAGTGAGGGTGTAATCCAGATTCAGTCGAGCAAACTCGATTTGGCGCGGCTTGGCGGGAACCGGCAAATTATTCAAAAACCACTCGTACAGCGGGCGGTGGTCTTCAAACTCCAGCGTACAGATTGAATGGGTAATGCCTTCGATGGCGTCAGACTGGCCATGGGTAAAATCGTACGACGGGTAGATTTTCCACTTGTCACCTGTTTGATGGTGGCTGGCATGGCGAATCCGGTAAAGGATCGGGTCGCGAAGATTGATATTGGGCGACGCCATATCAATTTTTGCACGCAGTACTTTTTCGCCTTCGCCAAACTCGCCGTTACGCATGCGTTCCAGCAAATCTAGGTTTTCGTCAACGCTGCGCTCGCGGTAAGGACTTGGCTTACCCGGTGCCGTGAGTGTGCCACGGTATTCGCGAATTTCATCTGGAGAAAGATCATCAACGTAAGCTTTGCTCTCGCGAATAAGATGTTGTGCCCACGCATAAAGCTGATCGAAATAATCAGAAGCAAAGCGAACTGGGCCTGCCCAGTTAAAGCCTAACCAGCTGACGTCCTCTTTAATGGCGTCGATATACGCCTGTTCTTCCTTCGCCGGGTTGGTGTCGTCAAAGCGCAGATGACACTCACCACCTAGCTGCTCTGCCAACCCGAAGTTTAAACAGATCGACTTTGCATGACCGATATGTAAAAAGCCATTAGGTTCAGGAGGAAAGCGCGTCACAATTTTGGTGACCTGGCCGCCCTCTATTTCGTCGCGTACTTGGTTGCGAATGAAGTTCGGCGCTGGGGTGGTCTCGTTGGTCATGGTGGTGTTGATAACCTCATGGTGGATGGCGAGCTAGGCAACCAATGCCTAAGCTATTAGGGTTTGCGCTTCGCGGTGCCAAGCAAAACCGCTATTATAACGTGACGCCGATGCACAGCGCCAAGGCGAACGCCTTTATTGAACAGGAATTTATCTATGATCGTATTACAGACCAACCACGGTGACATCACTATTGCGCTTAATCATGAAAAAGCGCCGAAAACCGCCGCCAACTTTGAGCAATATGTCCGCGATGGTTTTTATGATGGCACTTTGTTCCACCGTGTGATCGATGGCTTTATGGTTCAGGGCGGTGGCTTCGATCAAGATTTTAACCAAAAGCCAACCCGCGATCCGATCGAGAACGAAGCCGACAATGGCTTACAAAACACGGTTGGCACACTGGCGATGGCACGCACTCAAGACCCTCACTCTGCCACAGCCCAGTTCTTTATCAACGTTGGTAACAATAGTTTCTTGAATCATAGTGGTAAAAGTCTTCAAGGCTGGGGCTACGCCGTGTTTGGCGAGGTTGTCGATGGCATGGACGTAGTAGACGCCATCCGTGGTGTCAGCACCACACGCCGTGGCATGCACGCCGATGTGCCCGCAGACGATGTCATTATTGAGCGCGCATATGTAAAAGAAGCCGACTAATTACGGGAGTTCTATGCGCACTCTGCTGATAGCTGATATGCATCTAAGCAGTGACACCCCTGAAATCAATCAGGGGTTTTATCGCTACTTAGAGCACACTGCTACCGGGGCTGATGCCCTGTATATTCTAGGCGACCTGTTTGACGCCTGGATCGGTGATGATCTCCTTGACACACCGCATCCTCTTAGCGACATCGCCTGGGAAGTGATTAGACGGTTACGCAAACTAAGCAGTAACGGAACCGCCATTTATTTCCTGCACGGCAATCGCGACTTTCTGATTGGCGAGCGCTTCATCAGTGAGAGTCAAGCCTCTCTGCTACCCGAAAGTCAAACGGTGGAACTCCAAGGAGTGCCTGTCGTTATTCTGCATGGCGATAGCCTTTGCACTAGAGACGAGGCTTACATGGCGTTCCGCCAACAATCGAGAGATCCTCAGTGGCAAACGCAAATCCTATCCTTACCCCTTGATCAGCGATTAGAGCTTGCCAAGAGTCTGCGCATGCAGTCGGGCGATGCCAATGCGAGCAAAGCGGAAGCGATCATGGACGTGACCCATGAAGAAGTGGTGGCACTAATGGCACACTCAGGTGTCACCACCATGATCCACGGCCACACCCATCGGCCAAAGGTACATGACCTGACGGTTGAGGACGTTCCTGCAAAACGTTTTGTTCTCGGTGATTGGGATACTCACCATGGCTGGGATATCGTCGTTGAACGCACGGCAGAGCATGACGCGATGCCTATTCTGCGCCAATTCACCTTAGCCAACCCACCCTGACATCTAGCGTTGCACCATCAAAAAAGCCGGCCAAATTAATTGGCCGGCTTTTAGGTTGATAAAAACGCGCTAATTACCGCTCAATCTTCGCATCACTACGCAGATCGTCTACTAAGCCCTGAATGATAGACTGTGCGCGAAGCTGCTCGGCCATTTGTGCAACAAAGGAGGTAAGCTGCTCGTCAACTTCGCCTACCGATACGCTATCCAGCGCTACGACGGCAACACCTTCCGGCAATGACACAGAACGGTAAACGCTATCACCCTCCTGCGGACGCGGCATACGAAACACCTGTTGCACTACTGCCTGGGGAAGCACACCGTCAGACTGACGCGAGATATTGTTAGCCTCACGCCAATCAATATCGCTGGCCTCGCCCGCTTCCACCGCTTCAATCATACGAGCCGCTTCTTGCTCCAGCGCTTCTTGGCGCTGTTGAGCCACTACAGCATTAGCGACTTCGTCACGCACATCGTCTAACGTGAGTTGAGTCGTTTCGCGGTGTTCCGCAACACGCAGCACCAAGCGACGATCATCATCAAGCTCGATCACTTCGCTGTTATAGCCCTCTTCTAGCACATCAGCACTAAAGGCCTCATCCAGCACTCCTGGCTCTGAAAGCACACCTTCACCTTCACCGCGTGCTAGCCAGTCAGTTTGATTTAGCGTTAGACCGAGGTCATCCGCAACGCTTTGTAGATCATCAGCAGCAAAACTCTCATCAATTAAGCGCTGAACTTGCTGATTGAACTCATCACTAACTTCACGCAGAGCAACATCTTGCCGAAGCGCTTCACGCTGCTCTTCAAAGTCGGGGACTACCAGCTCGGTTACCTGAAGGATATGAAACGCACCATCCATTTCCACCAGTTGAGAGGTTTCACCCTCATCTAGAGCAAAAGCAGCTTCATCAAAGGCATCACCAAAGAAACCACGACTAATCACCCCTAAGTCGCCGCCTTCCTCAGCACTCGCCGTATCATCCGAATAACGCACAGCAGTATCAGCGAAAGAATCGCCACGACTCAAAGCATCTAACGCCTCATTAGCGCGTGCTTCTGCTTCTTGACGGCTGCGCTCTTCACCAAACGTCACCATAATGTGCGAGACACGTCGATCGGCATTGCGATTCTGCTCGCGCCACGCATCGCGCAAGCTCTGCTCATCAACCTCAACATTTTCTGCCATGGCTTGACGATCAACTAGCACATACTCAACGCGTACCTGCTCAGGACGTTCAAAACGCGCCTGGTTTGCATCGAAATATGCCTGCATTTGTGCGTCAGTAACATCCGCCTCTACAGTCACATCATCGGTATCTAATAAAACATAGCGAAAACTGCGCTGCTGGCGCTGCAGCTCAGCTAAACGCTCCTGCTCGTTTTCCAAACTAAAGTCGCTAAACGCAAGGCCTTGTTGCAAGTGCTGACGTTTAATATCAGCACGCAGCTCTTCACGAAACGCCACAGGAGTATATCCGGCACCGGCAAGGCGATTGCGGAATATTTCAGCTGAGAACCGACCATCTTGATCATGAAACTCTGGCAAACCAACAATCATTTGATCTAGTTGGGCATCAGAAACAAACACACCACCGTCTTCAGCATACCCCGTTAGCAGTTGCTGAGTTATTAGCTGGTCAAGAACGTCATTACGCAGCGCCCGCTCTTGCTCTGGTGGCACTTGTCCAGAGCGAAGCGCACGTTGTACTTCAAGCTCAACCTGCTGACGCATGATAGGTTCGCCGTTAACGCTCGCCACCTCATTAGGGTCATCGCCAAAGATACTAAATAGCGACTCCACGCCAAAAAGCGCCATGGCAGCGACCATGACACCGATAATTATTTTGGCACCCCAGCTTCTGGAGCCATCTCGAATACTTTGCAGCATGCTAGCCTCAGATCATCACAGCTATCTATCGCCCTAACTATCGGGCCAGAAAAAAACATGGGCGCATCGCGAATGCGATGCGCCCATTAGCTTACAGCAAACGCGAGCCAATTAGTTGACGGCGTCTTTCAGCGCTTTACCGGCTTTGAAGCTGGGGACTTTTGCAGCGCTAATTTCAATCGGCTGGCCAGTCTGCGGGTTACGGCCAGTACGAGCAGCACGCTCTTTAATTGCGAAAGTACCAAAACCTACCAGTGAAACACTTTCGCCTTTTTTGAGGCTATCGGTGACAGACTCCACCATGGCATCCAATGCGCGGGTTGCCGCTGCTTTAGGAATATCAGCAGACGCGGCAATAGCTTCAATCAGCTCGGACTTATTCACACTTCACCCCTTAACTGTTTCAAAAAAATGGCTCTGAACGGCACTGCCACCGTTAGATGCAACTTCAAAGCATAGCTGTGTTTTATAGCAATGCCTTGAAACCCCTGTCAAGCGACAGTGCCGAGAAATGCCCGCAACTCAAGGTCTTGGGCAAAACTATTAAGTACTGTTAAAACTCAGCGGAGCATTAACGCTTAATGGGTACTCGTTACGACGGTTGAATTAAAAGCCGGATCAGAACCTTTCAACGAGACACTCTCGTCGATTGGATCATTATGTAACGCTACGGCCAGTACTTCATCTATCCACTGTACGGGGCGGATATCAAGTGCCCCTTTGATATTTTCTGGCACTTCCTTGAGGTCGCGACGATTTTCCTCAGGAATTAGGACCGTCTTTATACCACCGCGACGGGCTGCCAGCAATTTCTCCTTTAGCCCCCCAATAGGCATCACTTCGCCACGTAGGTTCACTTCGCCTGTCATGGCCACATCACAATGCACAGGGCGTTGAGTATAGGCAGAGACAATAGCGGTTACCATGGCGATACCTGCACTTGGGCCGTCCTTGGGCGTAGCGCCCTCCGGAACGTGAATGTGCAAGTCTTCATTCTCAAACCGTTGAGGATCAATGCCATACTCTTTTGCACGTGCCTTAACGACCGTTTGCGCCGCACTCACTGACTCTTTCATAACATCGCCCAGCGAGCCGGTTTTGTTAACGCGTCCTTTGCCGGGTGTCACAACCGACTCGATATTCAGCAATTCGCCGCCAACCGATGTCCACGCAAGCCCCGTCACCCGACCTACTTGATCTTCCTGCTCAGCCAACCCGTAGCTATAACGGCGCACACCGGCATAGGCTTCAATATCTTCAGCTGTCAGCTCTTGTTGAGCCTGTAAATGACTGCCCTGCTTATCGCCCGTTGTCTGCTCGGCTTCTAAACGCTCACGCAGCACCTTGCGGCACACTTTAGCGATCTGGCGCTCCAGCTCGCGCACCCCCGCTTCCCGAGTGTAATAGCGCACTAGTTCTAGCAGAGCATCATCATTGAGGGCTAGCTCTTCGGATTTGAGGCCATTCGCTTCCTGTTGCTTCGGCAACAAATAACGCCTAGCGATCGCTAATTTTTCATCTTCGGTGTAACCCGGCAAGCGAATTATTTCCATACGATCCAAGAGCGGACCAGGAATATTCATTGAGTTAGCAGTACAGATGAATAGCGTTTCCGATAGATCGTAGTCCAGCTCAAGGTAGTGATCACTAAAGCTATTGTTTTGCTCAGGATCAAGTACCTCTAGCAGCGCTGATGCAGGGTCACCGCGATGATCCATACCCAGCTTATCGACTTCATCCAATAAAAACAGTGGATTCTTAACGCCAGCACGGCTCATCCGCTGGATTAGTTTACCCGGCAACGAACCAATGTAGGTGCGGCGATGACCGCGAATTTCAGACTCATCACGTACACCACCTAACGCAAGGCGAACATATTTACGATTCGTGGCCCGCGCGATAGATTGACCAAGAGAAGTTTTACCCACACCCGGCGGGCCCACCAAGCATAATACAGGCCCTTTCATCTTGCGTACGCGCTTTTGTACTGCAAGATACTCGAGGATGCGCGCCTTAACTTCTTCTAAACCGTAGTGATCTTGGTCCAGCACTTCCTGAGCTTTCACTAAGTCGTGCTTGACACGGGTACGCTTCTTCCAGGGGACGGCTATTAGCCAGTCTAAGTACGAGCGAACCACGGTAGCTTCAGCTGAGTTAGCGGCCATCATTTTCAGCTTACTAAGCTCTTGAGTCGCTTTTTCAGCCGCTTCTTTAGGCATTCCAGATGATGCGATGGCTTGCTCGTATTTTTCAGCCTCGTTCGGCACATTATCCAGCTCACCCATCTCTTTCTGGATGGCTTTCATCTGCTCATTGAGGTAATACTCACGCTGGGTCTTTTCCATCTGCTCTTTGACACGCGAGCGGATGCGCTTCTCAACCTGCAGCAAATCAATTTCGGACTCAATCAGCGCCATTAAGTGCTCAATGCGATCACGTACGCGATCCATTTCGAGCAACTCTTGCTTGTCGCCTATTTTTAATGACAAATGCGCACAGATGGTATCAACCAACCGACTAGGATCCTCAATTCCAGAAAGCGAATTGAGCACCTCGTTGGGCACCTTTTTGGACAGCTTGACGTATTGCTCAAATTGATTGAGCAGCACACGTACCAGCGCCTCCTGTTCACGACTGGTTAGCGGCTCGCTCTCGCGAGGCACCAAGTGAGCTTGGGTGTAACCCGTCTCGTGCTCTTCAATATCAATAACATCAGCACGAAAATTACCCTCAATCAGCACTTTTACAGTGCCATCAGGCAATTTTAGCAGCTGCATGATATCGGCCACGGTGCCCATGGCATAAAGATCAGCGTTGTCGGGCTCATCCTGGGAGGCCTCACGCTGAGCCACCAGCAGCACACGCTTGTCGGCCTCCATCGCCGCTTCCAACGCTTGGATGGACTTCTCACGACCAACAAAAAGTGGAATAACCATTTGCGGGTACACAACCACATCCCGCAAAGGCAACAGGGGTAGACATTGTGTCTGATCGGCGTTCTGCTGCATCGCAGACGTTCCTCAAAATCGGATGAGTACTTGAAAGGGTACTTAGCCAAGTACCTCACAGTATGAAAAGCATGGCGCTAGGGCGCTGAGCAGCTAGGCAAACATTTCATTAGTAACTTATGAATAACAAGGGGCCGCCTAGGCGACCCCTTGGTTTGGCGCAAGCGGTAAAAGCTAGGCCGTGGCGCGCACGTCAGGACTAACCGTCGGTGCCATCAACACGAGCATCTTCCTGCTGCGAATAGATCAGTAGCGGCTCACTCTCACCAGCAATCACTGAACTATCAATCACCACTTTGCTAACACCTTCAAGCGAAGGAATCTCATACATGGTGTCTAGCAGCACAGACTCAAGGATCGATCGCAGGCCTCGCGCGCCCGTTTTACGTTCCATTGCCTTACTAGCCACTGCACGCAACGCTTCGTCTCTAAACTCAAGCGTCACATCTTCCATTTCAAAGAGCTTGGCGTACTGCTTAACCAGCGAGTTTTTAGGCTCAGTTAAGATCTGCACCAACGCATCTTCATTTAGCTCAGTGAGCGTCGCAATCACGGGCAGACGTCCAACGAACTCAGGAATTAAACCAAATTTCACTAAATCATCGGGTTCTACGTCGGCCAATAATTCACCGACACCGCGCGAAGACTCTTTGCTCTTCACGCTGGCATTGAAGCCAATGCCACCTTTCTCAGCACGGTCACGGATAACTTTATCAAGACCCGCAAAAGCACCACCCACAATAAACAGCATGTTGGCCGTATTGACCTGAACAAACTCTTGCTGGGGATGTTTACGACCACCCTGCGGCGGCACGGATGCCGTTGTGCCTTCAATTAACTTGAGCAGTGCCTGCTGGACACCCTCACCCGACACATCGCGCGTGATGGAAGGGTTATCAGACTTTCGCGAAATCTTATCGATTTCATCGATATAAACAATGCCTCGCTCAGCCTTTTCGACGTCGTAATCACACTTCTGCAGAAGCTTTTGGATGATGTTTTCAACATCTTCACCCACATAACCTGCTTCTGTCAGCGTAGTGGCATCGGCAATGGTAAAAGGTACATTCAATAGCCGCGCCATGGTTTCCGCCAACAGTGTTTTACCACTACCAGTAGGACCAATAAGCAGAATATTTGATTTACCTAGCTCTACATCGCCTTCACGCACTTCCGTCTTAAGACGCTTGTAGTGGTTATAAACCGCTACGGATAGCACCATTTTGGCGCGATCTTGTCCGATGACATAGTCGTCTAACGTATGACGTATTTCGCGAGGCGTAGGTAAACGCTCCTCATCGCTCTCGGCATCGGCTTCGAGAACTTCTTCGCGAATGATGTCATTACATAAGTCGACACACTCATCGCAGATATATACGGACGGGCCTGCAATTAGCTTACGTACTTCGTTTTGATTTTTACCACAAAACGAGCAGTATAAAAGCTTGCCACCTTCGTCCTTGCCTTTGCCGTCGGCCATTCGCGTACCTCTATCACTGCGGCGGCTTACGCCGCCGGAAAAGCTCGTTAGAAAAGCAGAATCCTACCACGCTATCAGGATGTAGGCCGCTTATCCAGCACTGCGTCAATCAAGCCATACTCTTGGGCTTTAGTGGCGCTCATAAAGTTGTCACGGTCAGTATCCCGAGCAACAGTATCAAGTTCTTGACCTGTATGATGGGCTAAAATCTGGTTCAGTTTTTCACGAATACCTAAAATCTCACGGGTGTGAATCTCGATATCAGACGCTTGGCCTTGGTAGCCACCCAGCGGCTGGTGAATCATCACACGGGAATTAGGCAAACAATAACGCTTACCTGCTGCGCCTGCTGTCAGTAACAATGCCCCCATGCTAGCCGCTTGACCAATACATACGGTCGATACGTCAGGCTTAATAAATTGCATGGTGTCATAGATAGACATACCTGCGGTAACAGATCCACCTGGCGAATTGATGTAAAGGTGAATATCTTTATCAGGGTTCTCTGACTCAAGAAACAGCAGCTGTGCTACCACTAAATTCGCCATGTAATCTTCAACTGGTCCAACCAGGAAAATAACACGCTCTTTTAGCAGGCGTGAGTAGATGTCATAGGCTCTTTCCCCTTTGGCGCTCTGCTCAACCACCATGGGCACTAAACCGCCGGCGTTTTGAATATCAAACTCACTCATTCGTGATTCCTTGCGTCCGGTAAGGGAAAGCGCACCCACAGCGGGTGCGCCACGCGATGAAGTTAGGCGCTAGCTTGCTCGCTTTCTTCAACATCTTCATCTTGCTCGGCCTGTTGCTGAGCCGCGGCCAGTGCCTGCTGGTATGACATTTCAACGTCTTTAACGTTCGTCTGCTCCAGCAGCTTATCAACAGCCTTCTCTTCTAGGATGGCAGACTTCACCTGGGTTTTGAGCTGCTCATTACCCATGTAGTATTCAACTACTTCGGAAGGATCCTGATACTGCTCTGCCAGCTCTTCAACCTTAGCTTTAATTGCATCATCATCAGCGTCCAGCTCATTCGCCTTGATAACCTCGGCAAGCAGCAGTCCTACTTGGACGCGGCCTTTTGCTTGCGCTTCAAAGAGCTCATTCGGTAGCTGGCTGACATCGAAGTCCTCGCCCAGACCGAACTGCTGTGCTGCCTGACGCTTCATACCGTCAGTTTCTTGCTGAACAAGCGCGCTTGGCACAGGAATATCGTTCGCTTTTTTCAGCGCGTCTAATACTTGCTGCTTAACACGGTTATCCACCGCCTGGGCCGCTTCACGCGTCATGTTCTTTTTGATTTCAGCGCGGAATTTTTCTTCATCGCCATCTTCAACACCAAAGCGCGCAATAAACTCAGCGTCTACGGCCGGCAGCGTTTGGCTACTGACTTTATGGACAGTGACTTTAAAGGTGGCTTCTTGGCCTGCTAGGTGCTCGGCTTGGTAATCTTCAGGGAAGGTAACAGTAATGGTTTTCTCATCACCTGCCTTCGCACCGATCAACTGCTCTTCAAAGCCTGGGATGAAGCTGTTAGAGCCAATAACTAAAGCATGGCCCTCAGCACTTCCACCTTCAAACGGCTCATCACCCAGGAAGCCCTGGAAGTCGATAGTCACTTGATCGCCATCAGCAGCGGCGGCGTCTACTTCTTCCCATGCAGCATTTTGCTTACGCAGTGTATCGATCATTTCGTCGACATCAGCATCGCTGACCGTCACTACTGGACGCTCAACCTCAGTGCCTTCGATAGACGCAAGCTCAACCTGCGGGTAGATTTCCATAACTGCCACAAACTCTAGGTCTTTGCCAGTTTGGTTTACTTTTGGCTCAATCTGGGGAAAACCAGCAGGATTAAGGCCTTCTTCCGTGATGGCACGCACGTAGCGCTCACGCATCACTTCACCTACCACTTCATTGCGCACGCTGTCGCCATAGCGCTGACGAACTACAGCCATCGGCACTCGGCCTTGGCGAAAACCATTCAGGCGAACGTTTTTCGCAGTGTCTACTAAGCGAGCGCTGACGGCCTCGTCGATTTCGGCGGCCGGCACCTGAATAGTGATACGGCGTTCGATCTGGGAGGTCGTCTCGACGGAAACTTGCATGAATTGTCCTCTAGCGGCTGGGCGTTATGTTGATTGCGTAAAATAAGTACAAGGGGGCAATTTTAAGAACCCTAGCGCATCGTGGCAAGCGCCATGCTCGCAAGATGGGGGCATAACCCACAAATACAAGGGTAATCACTAGCAAAACGACCATTTTAGGTCGTTTTTTGACCATAATGCAGTCAAAATTATTTTTAAACGTTACACGAAGCCTTGTAGCCTGATTATCATTTCTAAAATGGAGGCTTTTAATCGCGCTTTACCCACCACAAAGAAACAGCATGAAATAGCAAACCGCAGGTTGCTGCGTGGGAAATAAACACTTGCCAGCTAATCCAGTCGGTAAACAGACCGTGCCATGCCCCCATCACTAAGGCACCCATTAGCAGCATAAGCAGCAAGCGCTGGCATAATTTCGGCAGCGCTTTTCGTGCCTCAACCGACAGCATTTTCCACTGTACAGCAGCAGCCCCTACCACAATGACTAGCGCAACAAGCAACAATGTCTGGCGTGTCTCATGCCCTTCTACCATGTAACGAGGTATTGCGGCCAACATCACAATGCAAAGTCCGACGGCAACGCTAATACGTTCTGGAGAAAAAGGGACTCGCTGCATGATTAAGCAACCTTCAGCTGTTGAGACTCAATCCACTCTTCCACCCACGGAATAGCGGCGTCATCTGCCATAAAGGTCTCCATTGCATCCACCTCTAGCCGCTCACCTAAGCGCGTTGCGCCGTGATCTGCTAATAATGCGTCGAGCGCTCTTCCCGCCCCACAGAACGTGTCTCCGTAGGAGCTATCGCCCAGCGCAATCAACCCATAACGCAACGATGTAAGCGAGGGGCTTTTTTCCTGTAGCCCGCGCACAAAAGCAACAAAATTTCCCGGATAATCTCCACTGCCCGTGGTTGATACACAAAACAGCGTAAGATCCTGGCTATTGGTCAAATCGTCTATCGTCGGCTGCTCAGAAATAGCAACGCTGTAGCCAGCCTGCTCAAACAACGGCTTTACTTGCTCTGCGACATCTAGCGCGCCACCGTACATCGTACCGACTAGAATCGTTAGCGTTGGCATGGCCTACTCCTCTGCAATAGTGTCGCACTGCGCTTTGTTCAGTCGACAAATACCCGATGAATTTGGTCAAATATTAACACGACTCGCAAAAACGACACACGCCTTCTCATAAGGCGCTATCAATCACTCAGTAGGAAATCTTATGCAGCAGCTTTTTGAGGCATGGATAACACCGGTTATGATCGGCGGCTTAATCGTGTTTATGTGCTTTATTATTTGGGACTTAGCCAAGAAATCCAACGCAGGAAAGTTTGGCACTATCATGCTTTTTATCGTTCTAGGTGCTGGCATGCTGGGTTATATCCTTAAGGTAGTGATCACTTGGCTCCTTGAAGGACGTGGGCTTTAGTCCAAAATTAAAAAGGAGCACCAGAAGGTACTCCTTTTCATTTATTACCATTCTGCACATCAGTTCAACGCAACCGCTCGATACATTAAGTCACCGAACCAATGCGCCTTAACTCCCACCACACGTAAGTTAGCTACTTGTATAGCGCTCTACCTGTTGCTTGAGTTTTTGACCGGGACGAAAAGTGACAACTCGCCGTGCAGAAATGGGAATTTCTTCACCTGTCTTGGGGTTACGCCCCGGTCTTTCGCGCTTATCACGCAAATCGAAATTGCCGAAACCCGATAGCTTAACCTGCTCGTTTTCGCGTAAACAGGCACGGATTTCTTCAAAAAAAGCCTCAACCATGGCTTTTGCTTCTCGCTTCGACAGCGCGAGCTCCGTGTGTAAATGTTCTGCTAGCTCTGCTTTGGTCAACGCACCCATAAGGCCCCCTCCATGTAGCAAACGCATTGCCAAGAACGTGATAAGCGTCGTGTCATGGCATTATTAATTATTCACGTAACAGTCCTTCACACCTACCTACAAATCCTATCCACGTAGCTCAGCATCTAATTCTGCTCGCACTTGCGATACGATGGAATCTACCAACAGGTTGATTTCATCATCATTTAGCGTGCGCGATCCGTGCTGCCACGTCAAGCCCAATGCAATACTCTTGTGACCATCCGCCACCCCCTTACCAGCATAGACATCAAATAGCTTAATATCCTTTAAGTAGTCGCCAGCTTGCGCTTTTGCACAGTCAAGCAGCGCTTGAACCGGCACCTCCGTCTTCACAGTGAAAGCCAAGTCACGACGAACTTCTGGATAGCGTGACAGCGGCTCAAAGGCCGGGATAAGCCCTTCGCTCAGCGCATCTAAGCGAACCTCAAACATAACGGCATCAACTTTCAGCCCTAGCTTGGCTCGTACCTGAGGATGCAAGGTGCCAATCCAACCGGCAGGCTGACCATTATGCAACAGCTTCGCTGTTTGCCCAGGGTGGAGCGAAGGATGCTCACCTGGCTCAAAACGCCAAGCATCAAGCGCGCCACCAAGCGCCAGCAAGCTTTCTAAGTCGCCTTTTAGGTCGTAAAAATCGACTTGGGCTTTAGCCCCGCACCAACCTTCAGCCTCACGACCTCCGCACACTAGCGCCCCCATCATCGGGACCTGTGAAAGGTTGTCCAAATGACCATTAAATACCAAGCCAGTTTCAAACAGCCTGACCCGGGCTTGCTGACGGTTCAGGTTATGCTCAAGTGCACGCACTAAGCCTGGGAACAAACTAGCCCGCATTACCGATAGATCTGATGAAATCGGATTCGCCAACACTGGCGAAATAGCGTCTGGCAACATCACCGCTTGGAGATCAGGCGCAACAAAGCTATAAGTCACCGCTTCCTGAAAACCACGAGCAACCATTTGGTTACGCAGCCGAGCTTGAGTTAGCACCGCCTCGTTTGCCGGGCGCAGTGCCAAACGCGCCGCTGGGCGTCGAACTGGCAAGTTGTTGTAACCATGGACCCTGGCAATCTCTTCTATGAGATCCTCTTCGATCGACACGTCAAATCGCCAGCTAGGCGCTGTGACTAACCAGCCATCTGCCTGCTTCTCTACCGCCAGCCCTAGACGCTGCAGGATGTCAGTCACATCGTCAGTGGGCAGCCGCTTCGATAGCGCACTCTCTAAACGCGCCTCGCGCAATACAATATTACGCGGAGCTGGTAGGTGCTCACCACTGGACGACTCAGTAACAGGCCCAGCCTGACCACCACATATCTCCATTAGAAGCTGAGTGGCACGTTCAATCGCTACACTGGCAAGCGCCGGATCAACGCCGCGTTCAAAACGGTGCGATGCATCTGTATGAAGACCGTAAGAACGCGCCTGACCTGCAATAGCCAGCGGCGTAAAATAGGCAGATTCCAAGAAAATCGTATCGGTCTTCTTACTTACCCCTGAGTTCTCGCCCCCCATAATGCCCGCCATTGCTAGCGGACCTTCATCATCAGCAATAACCAGTGTCTCAGGTCTTAGCGCTACTTCCTGACCGTCCAACAAAGTCAGCCGCTCTTCATTACGCGCCAAGCGAACGGTAATACCGCCGTGAAGATTGTCACGATCAAACGCATGCAACGGCTGACCAAGCTCTAACATCACGTAGTTAGTCACATCAACGACAGGGTCAATGGAACGAACACCGCTACGCCGGAGGCGCTCTACCATCCACAGCGGGGTTTCGACGCCAACATCCACCCCTCTAATAATGCGACCCAGGTAGCGCGGGCACTGCTCCGGCGCTTTAATACGCACTGGGAAAGTATCGTCAATACTGGCTTCAATGGCTACAATCTCAGGCCCACTCACCGGAAGACGATTGAGCACCCCAACCTCTCGAGCCAGCCCTTTAATACTCAGGCAATCACCACGATTCGGCGTGAGATCAACTTCAATGGTCATGTCATCGAGCTGCATGTACTCGCGAAAACATAGACCTACCGGCGCAGAGGCAGGCAGCACAAAAATACCTGGTGACGTCTCTTCCTCAAGGCCTAGCTCTGAAGCCGAGCAAATCATTCCGCGTGACTCAACACCACGCAATTTGGCTTTTTTGATTTTAAAGTCGCCCGGCAGAACACCTCCCACCTGAGCAAACGGAATTTTTTGACCAACATCGACATTGGCAGCACCACAAACAACCTGAACAGGCTCGCCGGTACCATCATTGACGGTACATACGTTGAGCTTATCAGCATCTGGGTGCTTCTCTTTAGTCAGCACTTCCGCTACCACTACGCCACTAAACGCAGACGCAACAGCCTCGATAGCATCGACTTCAAGGCCTGCCATAGTAATTTGATCAGCAATTGCCTGTGTATCAAGCTGCGGAGCCACCCAGTCACGCAGCCACTGTTCTGAAAATTTCATATTGATTCCCGTCGTTGGCAGCGGTCTTAGGTAAATTGGCGAAGAAAACGCAGATCGTTCTCAAAGAACAGACGTAGGTCATTGACGCCGTAGCGCAGCATCGCAAGCCGCTCGGCACCCATACCAAACGCAAACCCTGTGTAGCGCTCAGCATCAATACCTGAGTGCCTAAACACCTCGGGATGCACCATCCCACAGCCCATAATCTCTAACCAGCCGCTATGAGAGCAGACACGACAACCAGCACCGCTACACATCACGCACTGAATGTCGACCTCAGCGGAAGGCTCAGTGAATGGAAAGTAAGAGGGGCGGAAGCGCACTGACAGATCATCGCGCTCAAAAAACGCCTGGAGAAAATCCTCGATAGTGCCCTTAAGATCTGCAAAGCTCACACCTTCATCAACCAACAGACCTTCCACTTGATGAAACATTGGAGTGTGGGTGAGATCTGAATCACTACGGTAGACACGACCAGGGCAAACAATACGGATCGGTGGCTCACTACTTTTCATAGTACGCACTTGAACTGGCGATGTGTGAGTACGTAACAAGCGCGTAGCATCGAAATAGAAAGTATCTGCCATCCCACGCGCGGGGTGGTGAGCGGGTATATTTAGCGCTTCGAAATTATGATAGTCATCTTCAATTTCTGGCCCTACCGCCACATCGTAACCAATTCTAGTAAACAAACCTTCAATACGCTCAAGCGTACGAGTGACGGGATGTAGACCGCCATTCTCTTGGCCGCGACCAGGCAGTGTTACGTCAATTTTTTCAGCGGCCAAGCGAGCGTTAAGCGCTTCACTTTCAAGCTGCTGACGTTTTGCATCAATTTCAGCTGCCAGGGTCTGCTTCGCCTGATTAATTTGCTCACCGGCGGCAGGACGCTCTTCTGCTGATAGCTTGCCTAAGCCTTTCAACAAGGCCGTCACTTCGCCTTTTTTACCCAAGTAACGTACGCGCAACTCATCTAGAGCAGAGACACTTTGCGCCGCATGAATAGCATCGCGAGCCTCTGACACCAGAGTAGGAAGATGGTCCATCCGATTCACTCCGAATTAAGCGTTTTCCATCTCTAAAGATGGCTGGCATGTTGAAGGTGACAAAAAAACAGGGGAAGAGCGGCTGCTCTTCCCCTGCATGGGTCACACTGAAATGACCTCTAACACGTCACACTGAGATTAAACTCGGTGCAATGCGTCTTATTGGGCAGCCTTGGCTTTTTCCACGATAGCCGCAAATGCAGCTTTCTCGTGTACCGCCAGGTCGGCCAATACTTTACGATCAATTTCAATGCCGGCTTTCTTCAGACCGCCAACAAAGCGGCTGTAAGACATGCCATTGATGCGCGCACCAGCGTTAATACGCTGAATCCACAGAGCGCGGAATTGACGCTTGCGGTTGCGGCGGTCACGGTAAGCATACTGACCGGCTTTGATGACAGCCTGTTTGGCAACACGGAAAACACGCGAACGGGCTCCGTAGTAACCTTTAGCCTGCTTCAATACTTTTTTATGGCGACGACGGGCAACTACGCCACGCTTAACACGAGTCATAACACACTCCTGACTTTATGGCTGAGGCTAAATGCACTCAGATAAGAAAATTCGACCTTACAGATTCGGCAGCATGCGCTGAATCAGCGCTTTGTCAGAAGCATGGATCTGCTTCATGCCACGTAGCTGACGCTTACGCTTGGTCGACTTCTTAGTCAAGATGTGGCTACGGAAAGACTGCTTGTGCTTGAAGCCATTAGCGGTCTTTTTAAAGCGCTTGGCAGCGCCACTGTTACTTTTGATTTTCGGCATGAGAAAACTCCGCTCGATATTTTTTAGAAAACCCAGGGCCGATCAGCGCTCTCACGCTGACCCGTTAGCTTCGCCGTTGGATCACTTCTTCTTCGGGGCAATAATCATGATCATCTGGCGCCCTTCCATTTTCGGGAAAGACTCTACCGCTCCGATCTCTTCCAGGTCTGCCGCAATCCGTTCCATTAGTTTACGACCAATGTCCTGGTGCGCCATTTCACGACCACGGAAGCGCAATGTGACTTTGCCTTTATCACCACCTTCTAGAAAGCGCGTCAGGTTTTTTAGCTTGACCTGATAATCGCCTTCGTCAGTGCCAGGACGGAATTTGACTTCCTTGACCTGAATTTGCTTCTGCTTTTTCTTTTGAGCCGCTTTCTGCTTCTTCGTCTCAAAAACAAATTTGCCGTAATCCATAATCTTACAAACAATGGGATCGGCATTCGAAATTTGTACGAGATCTAAACCGGCAGCTTCTGCACGCTCAAGTGCTTCGGTGGTGGGCACAACACCCAACTGTTCACCTTCAGCATCGATCAAACGTACTTCTTCTTCGGTAATTCTCTCGTTCATTGGTGGGCGCTTGTCTTGTGGACGCCCGCGCTGATTGCTTCGCTTGATTGCTCCGTCTCCTTAGGCAATTGACGATGTCGCCAGGGCTGCTCGCTCTGCATTACAACGTTCGATGAATTCATCGACTGTCATTGTACCGAGGTTTTCGCCGCTGCGAGTTCGCACGGCCACTGAGTCAGCTTCGACTTCCTTATCTCCCACCACAAGGAGATAGGGAACTTTCTGTAACGTATGCTCACGGATTTTAAAGCCGATCTTCTCGTTCCTCAAGTCCGCTTTAACTCGTAAGCCATTTTTTTGCAGCCGTTGCTCCAACTCAAGCGCATAATCACGCTGCGCATCAGTAATGGTCATCAACACAGCTTGCTGAGGCGCCAACCATAGCGGCATCGCACCAGCATAGTGCTCAATTAGGATTCCCAAGAACCGTTCAAAAGAACCTAAGATAGCACGATGAAGCATCACTGGGGTCTTTCGTGTCCCATCTTCATCAACGTATTGCGCGCCTAAGCGCCCTGGTAAATTAAAATCTAACTGTAGAGTACCACATTGCCAAACACGATTCAGGCAATCACGCAGAGCGAATTCAATTTTCGGGCCATAAAAAGCCCCCTCTCCAGGCTGAAGCTCCCAATCAAGCCCCGTCGCATTGAGCGCGGCTTCAAGCCCCTGCTCTGCCCGATCCCACATCTCTGCTTCGCCAAGAAAGTCCTCAGGACGAGTTGACAGCTTGAGCTCAACATCCTCGAAACCAAGCGTTTCATAAACTTGCAGAGTAAGCGCAATGAATGCTTCCGCCTCTGCCTGAATTTGACCCTCGGTACAAAAAATATGCGCATCATCTTGAGTAAAGCCACGAACGCGCATCAGACCATGCAACGAGCCCGATGGTTCATTCCGGTGGCAGCTACCAAACTCTGCGAGACGTAACGGCAAATCGCGGTAGCTTTTCAACCCCTGATTAAATACCTGTACATGACAGGGACAATTCATTGGCTTAACCGCATACTCACGTTTTTCTGACTCAGTAGTAAACATGAGCTCACTGTAGTGCCCCCAGTGGCCCGATTTCTTCCACAACGAAAGATCTACTACTTGCGGCGTCTTAATCTCTTGATAACCATGCGCTCGCTGAATTTTGCGCATGTAATCTTCTAGCGCCTGGTACATCGTCCAGCCATTGGGGTGCCAAAAAACCATGCCTGGGGCTTCTTCTTGCAAATGGAAAAGATCCATTTTGCGCGCCAATTTGCGATGGTCTCGCTTTTCAGCCTCTTCTAGGCGCTTCAAATAAGCTTTGAGCTGCTTCTTATCGCCCCATGCTGTACCGTAAATACGTGTCAGCATTGGGTTTGAGGCATCTCCGCGCCAATATGCGCCAGCCAGCTTGGTCAGCTTGAATGCTTTCAGGTGGCGCGTATTCGGCACATGCGGCCCACGACACATGTCCGTGTACTCTTCGTGGTGATACAAACGTATTGTTGCACCTTCAGGTATATCGCGGACAATTTCCTGCTTGAACGTTTCGCCACGCTCAATAAACGTTTTCATCGCCTTGTCGCGATCAACGTACTCACGCACCACGTCGTAATCACGCTCAATAAGTGATTGCATGCGTTTTTCGATGGCTTCCAAGTCGTCAGGCGTTACCGACTTGCCGAAATCAATATCGTAATAAAAACCATCATCAATCACTGGCCCGATGGCCATCTTGGCATCAGGGTATAGCTGCTTAACCGCATGTCCAATCAAGTGAGCACAGGAATGGCGGATAATCTCAAGCCCTTCAGGATCACGGGCGGTAATTATCGCCACTTCAGCATCTTGCTCGATCAAGTCAGCAGCATCGACCAATACACCGTCAATCTTGCCAGCCACACAGGCCTTGGCCAAACCAGGGCCAATGGATTCTGCGAGCTGCATGATAGAAAGTGGTGCTTCGAACGTTCTTTGACTGCCATCCGGCAATGTTACTATGGGCATTAAGATATTCCTTGAGCGCAGTGGTGATCCATACCAAGGATCACATTTCGCTATCAATGATCGAGAGTGTTTAGGTGCTTTTTGAGGGTTGCCCAGCCTACCAGAATTTAGCCAGCCACAACATAAAACGGGAGGCATAAGCCTCCCGTTTCGTGCTTAAAGGGCATTAATCACTGGCACAATGGCCTCCCCCTTTAACGTAGCGATGCGTGGCTTAGTTCCACTCATCCATTTCTACACGACGGTTTTGTGCACGACCCGCATCGGTATCATTGCTAGCAACCGGACGCTCTTCGCCGTAGCCAATAGCGCGCATACGGTTAGCACCTACGCCACGCTGGGCAAGGTAAGCAGCAACAGACTCTGCACGGCGCTGCGACAGATTTTTGTTGTACTGATCCGGCCCACGAGAATCAGTGTGGCCTTCGATGCTCACACGGACGTTCGGGTTATTAACTAAACGCTCAGCCACACCGTTTAGCACATTTTGCGCACCCGGTGTTAACTGTGCGGAGTCAAATTCAAAGTTAACATCGCGAAGAACTAAGCTTTCAGGGCAGCCCAGTGAGTTAACTTCAACACCTGCAGGAGTGTTGGGGCACTGATCGCGGTAATCCGGCACACCGTCATTATCAGAATCGAGTGGGCAGCCATTTGCATTAACAGCTACACCAGCAGGAGTTCCCGGGCACTGATCGCGGTAATCTGGCACACCATCACCATCGGAGTCCAGCGGGCAGCCTTCAGCATCTACAGCAACGCCAGCAGGTACTTCACCATAGCTTGGGCATTGTGGTGCTACGGGCTCAGGCGTACGATCAGCGCACAACAGACCACCGATCGCTGCACCAGCAGTTGCACCAATAGCGGTATTTTCATCTTCGTCAGAATTGCCGCTAGTTGCGTATGCAATACTGCCGCCGATAACACTGCCCGCCAGGCCGCAAACGAAAGGATGCTGATACCAATCGCGATCGCTACTTGCGCTGGTTTGGCCAGATGATTGTGATGCTGAGCTGGCACAGCCTGATAAACCTACCACCAGTGCAGAACCGATTAGCAAGCCAGTCGTTGATTTTTTCATGCAAAACTCCTTCTTGATCCAATGCTGACATGGTCATAAGACCAAATCTATCCCAATGCTTCTAATTTGCGAGAGCATCCATTTTTCGCTGCTCAGCACCATGGCAACAATGTACTTTCACCATAAGGCTGAACGTTTTCTAATGATTAACGTTTAATCACGAGAAGGCAACAATGCCGAGATATCAACTTCTTGCCAATACCGACATTCTCAGCATAGCAAAGTTGACGCAATAAGCGCCAAAAAACATAGGCTACCGTACTCAAAGCCCGCCATGCTCGTTAAACAAGGTTAATGAAGACCCCTAGATCCTTTGGACCTCCAGTCAATGATCTTCTTTGCTGCCTCAAGTACGGCAGGACGCATTTCGTCCTCAACAGCAATACGCTCTTTATCTTCTTGCATTCGCTCTCGTGGCGTCAATTGCTTACGTGCGGAGTGAGTTTTTAAATGCCGAGTACGATTGTACACCTCTGCAAACGCCTGAAAGTCTGGACGCTCTGTTAGGCTAGAATCAATGATCTCAAGCAGCACTTTGCATCGCCAAGCTCCTTCTGTAATGTCGACTTGCTCTTGCACAAGCGCACTAGCAACAAAATCCAGATTCTCCAGGCTGTTTTGATGGGCACGACGTTCTTCGTCCAGCCGAAATGCTTCTCGACGTTTAACCTCTTGACGAAGCTTATAGGCATAAAAACCAAGAGCTGCAATGACAATCATTGCAACGATGAATAACAACAGCGCTCCTGTGGAACTCATAACGCTCCTTTCACAACGGAGAGGTAGAAAGCTTGACGATAATTGTACACCCTATTCCCCCAATGAGACCACTTTGACTATTTTCCAGCTCTGTTTCAGCTCAAAAACAAACAGCCTCCCACTGTTTTTAAAGAAGCAAAACCTCACCTTACGTCAAGAAAACCTGCGTTGACTTTAGATCATTCACCTCACTAAAGTGCTGACTAGAGCGATATTTCCAGCACCAGACCGCCCAGCCCATACTCAAGGTCAGCGCAACCGCTCCAGCGGTATGTAACAGAGCCAGCCATAGTGGAAGCCACAGCAACACATTAGCAATACCAAGCGCAACTTGGGCAAAATAAGCAATTACCACCAATCTGAGCGCTCGCCCAACAGACACAGCATGGCGATATCGCCACCATAGCGCTGACACTACAATGCCAAGCAGAAGCGCTCCAATACGGTGCATAACGTGAATAGCCGTCCGTGCGTCGGCATGTAACTGCCCGTGTAAATAATTAGGGCCAACAGTTTGTGTCAGGTGAAAGCCTTCGCTTATGTCCATTTCCGGCCACCATTGCGTATTGCAGGTTGGAAACCCCTGGCAGGCAATACCTGCATAGTTACTGGTTACCCAGCCACCTAAAGCAAGCTGCAAAACTAATACCAACACGCCTATCACCCAAAGCACATTAGCGTTCCTAAGTGGAGAGATATAGCGTGTAGGTGAAGAATTATGGCCTGAGGAGGTATGGCCTGAAGAGGTAGACACAAGCTTTGTCAAGCTATGCCGAGTTCGCAAATGCAACCAAAAAAACACCATCAGTACACTTAGCCCACCCAACAAATGCAAAGTAACTACTTGTGGCCAAAGCTTTAGCGTCACTGTAAAAGCGCCAAATGCGCCTTGAAGTAGAATAACAACGAGCAAGAGAATACTTACTTTCCATGGAAATCCCGCACGTTTACGTAATGAAAAACCCAGCGCCACTACGCTTAAAACAATAAGTCCTAACAAACTTGCTACATACCGATGAGCCATCTCTACCCATGCTTTAAAAGGCACAAGAGGAACATCGGGATGCTGCAAGGCAGCATGCTCGGCGTCAGGGACTAACAACCGCCCATAACAACCTGGCCAATCTGGGCATCCCAAACCTGCGTCAACCAAGCGCGTCCATGCACCAACTAGAATCACTAACGCTGTCAGCGTAGTACCGATCAAGGTTAAACGTTTCAGCCATTGTAAGCGTCGCTCAGTGGAATATGGCACGTTGCTTCCTTACGACCTGCGAGGTCGAGCATGCAGAGTAACGATGTGGTGTTCGCTATAGCGGGTTAACCTTAAACAAGTGACGTATATCATCGAGAATATCAGCTGCAGGCACTGCCTTATTAAATGACAACGCTGGCCTGCCGAAAGGATCCATTAGCCATACACTATTTTCTTCACGCCATGCAGGTTCTGCCAGCCAACGATTAACCGTTTCTCCTGGCAGCTCTTGTGCACTCCCACCTATTCGCAGCCGCTGTAAACGAGGAGCTTCACGGCCCAACGCACGGTGCAGACGCCACAATTCATCCATGCGCTCATCACAGAGAGAAGTACAATCAAATACCAGTGTCCAAGCATCGTTTTTTTCGGGTTGAGCGCTCAGAGGCCAGTCATCTAGTACTGGTACGCTGACATGCACTTGACCATGGGCAGTATCTTCACTGGGTATGCCTATTTGCCATGTCAACATTATCCACGCAGTAACAATAGGCGCCGCAAATGCTGCAAATATCAGCATCAATTTAACTCGCGGATAATGAACTGGCTGGCGTTGTTGCATGCTTTTCCCCTCAGCAACCTGTAAAGCTATCTTTTGTAAGACTATCTTTTGCAAGGCTATCTTTGCGCAGGCGACGGCCGCCCAATACCATGACCACTGTCGCAGCAAGCGCTAACCCCCACCATTGAAAAGCATAGCCAAGATGGCGACTAGGCGGCATCACGTTTGCTTCCCACCAGGGCGTAAACACACCCTCACCCTGATCAGCATGCAGCCAGCCAGCGTAAGTGAAGGCCGGCAATGTTGATTCCCATGGGGTTAAACTGATCTGCTGCAGCCTTAGCCCTTCCCTGTTTTTGCCATATAGCGGACCGCCGGAGCGCGCAACCTGCCACTCTCCTGAAACGCTGACGACACCCTCTGGAGTATCCGCTTGAGGCACCGCCCTACTTGGCCCTGTTTCAATAAAACCTCGTTGAATAAGCCACAACTGATCAGAAGTATCTCGAAAAGGGGTTAACACAGCCACGCCCAAATGCCCGTCTACAATGCGGTTATCCAGATAAAGCGTATGGTTAGCGAGGTACTCTCCTTGCAAATGCAACTCAGATCCCTCTACTGGCATAGTAAGAGGCGATTTAACCGAAGGCGCAGCCTCCCGTGCGGCTAACAAAACTCGCTTGTCAGCGGCACGCTCCCACTGCCATAGTCCTAGGAAGATACCTAGTAAAACTAATACGCCCCAAAACACACACCAGACGTATAGACGTTGCGACCCAAAAGAGGTTTTCTTCATGTGGTTAAAGCTGCTCATTGGCCTAGTTTTTATTGGAATAGTCGCTAGCTTAGCGGCCGGCGCAGGTTTTTTATTAAAGGATGACAGCAGCTCGCGACGGCTACTAGCATCCCTTAAATGGCGCATTGGGTTAACATGCCTACTCATGGCCTTGTTAGTATTTGGCTTCTGGTCGGGAGATTTAGGCTGATTGATTAAAAAACGTATACAAAAATAAATAACCCAACCCACACGACATCTACAAAGTGCCAATACCAACAAGAGGCTTCAAAACCAAAATGATGATCTTGGGCAAAGTGTCCTTTATGTATACGTATCAGCATGCTGGTTAAAATTAATGTACCTATAATGACGTGAACGCCGTGGAAGCCCGTCAGAATAAAGAAAGTAGCGCCGAAGATACCTGCCTCAAGCGTAATGCCATAATGGTTGTAGGCTTCATAATATTCGACGCCCTGAATCATAATAAAACAGCAGCCTAGCAATACAGTTCCTGACAGCCAGTTTCTGCACGTCTTACGTTCGCCCAATTTTAAAGCCTCATGCGCGACCGTTAATGTAATGCTAGACGTTACCAAAATGAGCGTATTGACGAGTGGCAATTGCCATGGACTTAAGACACTATCCGGGCCAGCCACTGATGAATCAGGCGGGTTTAACAACGGCCACTGAGCGACAAAATCAGGCCACAGCAACGCAGAAACACCTTTTGCACCTTCACCACCCAACCAGGGTATAGCGAACGTTCTAACGTAGAACAGCGCACCAAAGAAAGCTGCAAAAAACATCACCTCCGAAAAAATAAACCAGCCCATCCCCCACCGAAACGAGCGATCCATTTGGGCATCGTAAAGTCCGCTCATTGACTCGTGAATAACATCTCTGAACCAAAGCCCCATGACGGTGATTACACAAGCCACACCGATTAGCATGAACGGGGTACCCGTGTCGTACACAAGCTTAATCCCTGTACCCACCATCATAGCCCCGAGCGCCAGCGAGCCTAGAATAGGCCATCGACTCGTTGTTGGAACATAGTAGCCGCCACTCATATCGAATCCCCTATCGTGTTGTTGTCATTCTTCGAGGTGTCTTTTACTAAGTGATGAACCGGGTACAAGGTATACACCAGCGTTATCGTATTAATGTCCTCGGGAAGGTCACGCGATAGCTGGAATATCAGAGGAATCGTCAAACGCTCATCCCCCTGAAGTTGCTGCTCTTGGAAACAAAAACAGCTTACTTTTCTTAAATGCGTCGTAGCGTTTGAAGGAGAAACGCTAGGTACAGCCCGCCCCCAAATTTCGACATGACTGTTGTTAGTAAACGTAAAATCTACCTCAGCTGTTTGGCCTGGGTGCACACGCATTTGGCGGTTTTCGACGCTCATTCGCCATGGCAATCCCGCACTACCTCGAGTAATAAACTGAACAGTAATATAACGAGACTGATCAACTCCTTCATGAATAATGGCTTTGGCCGTTGTATCCACCTTGCCATTAAGCCCTGTCACACTGCAGAACACGTTATATAGAGGGACCAGTGCGAATGCGAAGGCAAACATTCCAATGAGCGCCGCCACCGTACGAATAACCGTCCGCTTAACCCCAACTGATTGCACCGTATCGTTGACTGCCATATATCCCCCTAGGCCATCCACTGATAGATAGCCTATTAGTCATGATGATGGGTACGGTTAAATACGGGCGGTGTCTCAAAAGTATGCAATGGTGCCGGACTGGGAACGCTCCACTCTAGGTCTTCTGCGCCTTCCCAAGCTTTTGCAGGTGCTTTTTTACCTCCTCTCACGCACAGCACTACAACCAATACAAACATCAGCTGTGACGCACCAAAAAAGAAGGCACCAATGCTGGAGAGCAAATTGAAATCCGCAAATTGTAAGGCATAGTCAGGAATGCGCCTTGGCATGCCCGCCAAGCCTGCGAAATGCATAGGGAAAAACGTTAGATTAACGCCAACGATAGAGCACCAAAAATGGCATTGGGCAAGTCGCTCGTTAGGATAGTGGCCTGTCCATTTGGGTAGCCAATAGTAGACGCCAGCCATAATGGCAAAAATAGCCCCCGGCACCAGTACATAATGGAAATGCGCCACGACAAAGTAGGTATCGTGGTATTGGAAATCCGCAGGTGCAATGGCCAACATGAGTCCTGAGAAACCACCTATGGTGAATAGCACGACGAAGGCCAAAGCAAACAGCATAGGCGGCTCAAAACTGATCGAGCCACGAAACAGCGTGGTCACCCAGTTAAATACTTTCACGCCTGTGGGCACGGCGATCAGCATGGTCGAGTACATGAAAAACAGCTCCGCTGTTAGCGGAAGACCGACGATAAACATATGGTGTGCCCAAACTAAAAATGACAACAGCGCGATAGCTGCCGTGGCATACACCATAGATGCGTACCCAAACAAAGGCTTACGCGCGAAGGTAGGAATAATGGCTGAGACAATACCAAAAGCCGGCAAAATCATGATGTAAACTTCAGGGTGGCCAAAGAACCAGAATAAGTGCTGGAAAAGCACTGGATCACCGCCACCCGCAGCGTCAAAGAAACTGGTACCGAAGTTTATATCCATCAGCATCATGGTTATAACGCCCGCTAGTACAGGCATTACCGCAATCAATAGAAAAGCCGTAATTAACCATGTCCATACGAACAGCGGCATATCCATCATGCGCATTCCAGGTGCGCGCATATTCAGAATGGTCGCAATAATATTTATAGACCCAAGAATCGAGCTAATACCTGCAATGTGCAGGGCTAAAATAAAGAATGTTGTAGAGGCAGGTGCGTAAGTCGTCGATAATGGCGCATAAAATGTCCAGCCAAAATTGGGCCCGCCCCCCGGCATAAATAGTGTAGAAAGTAACAATGTAAACGCCACCGGAAGCAGCCAGAAACTAAAGTTATTAAGCCTGGGCAGCGCCATATCCGGCGCACCAATCTGCAGTGGAATCATCCAATTGGCTAGCCCAGTAAACGCTGGCATTACCGCAGCAAACACCATTATTAATCCATGCATGGTGGTCATTTGGTTGAAAAATTCCGGCTCTATAAGCTGCAAACCAGGTTGAAATAGCTCGGCTCTCACTACTAGGGCAAATATGCCTCCAACAAAAAACATAGTGAGAGAAAAAATCAGGTATAGAGAACCAATTTCTTTATGATTAGTTGTCAAAACCCAGCGTAGTATCCCTTTGGGCTGAGCTGCATGGTCGTGATGAGAGTGACCGCCAGCCGCTGCAGTGGAGCTATGTTGCAGCGAGTGTTGAGGAGGTAGTTTGGGCGCCATGAGCATCTCCGCCTGATTTATTGTTAGTACCTTAAATTATTGTGCAATACGTTCGGCCACCACAGCTGGCTGCACCGCATCACCTGTCTCATTGCCCCAAGCATTGCGGGTATAAGTAACAACAGCAGCTATTTCGACAGGATTTAACGTGCTGCGGAATGCGGGCATAGCAGCGCCAGAAACACCGTTAATAACCCGATCCATATGCCAATCCAAATCGCTAATCAATTGATTATTATTGGCTAGTGCAGGAAATGCGGGTGGCGCCCCCTGACCTTCGTTTTGGTGACAGGCAGAACAGATAGTCTGATAAACAGTCTCCCCCCGCGCCATCAAATCATCCATTTCCCACTCTCGGTCAACCCCCATCGCCTCTTGCTCTGCGGCTTCTTTACGTTCTGCCAGCCATGCTTCGAACTCTTCTTCTTCCATCGCATGCACAACCACTGGCATAAATCCGTGGTTAACGCCGCAAAGCTCAGCACATTGACCACGATAGATCCCCGGCTCATTAATTTTCACCCAGTTCTCATTGATGAACCCAGGAATCGTATCCTGCTTAACGGCTAGCTCAGGCACCCACCAAGAGTGAATAACGTCATCTGACGTCATTAAAAAGCGCACTTTACGATTGATCGGCAGTACCAATGGCTCATCTACGTCTAACAAATAGTGTTCATCTCTCGATTCTTCTCCACGAATTTGTGCAGTTGGTGTGCTCATATTGGATGTAAACGCAACATCTTCACCAAGGTACTCGTAGCGCCAGCGCCATTGTTGGCCAGTAATCATCACATCTAGATCAGCTTCTGAAGAATCGTACATATTCTTCAGCGTCGCCGTTGCGGGCACGGCCATGCCAATCAAAATCAGAATAGGAATAGCGGTCCAAAGAATTTCAACGGAGGTATGCTCATGAAAATTCGCCGCTTTTCCCCCTTTTGAGTGTCTGTATTTGAATAGTGAGAAAAACATCACCCCAAACACAATCACTCCAATTACCACGCATACCCAAAAAATCGCCATATGCAGCCCAAAAATATCTTGGCTGATATCGGTGACCCCAATAGGCATATTCCAGCCATTATCATGAGCATGAGCTTGAGTGATACTGAAGGCACTGGTAATGGTTAGCAGCCATTGCCACGATAGATGCATAGCGACCTCCGTTATTATTGTTGTTCTCGCCAACCCTTTTATTAGGTCAGAATTAACTGATTAACGTCAGTATAGAAAACATGTGGCATTCGTCACGAACAACTATCGTGAGGTGTATCAACGCTTCATCGCGATGCAATCACTGCAATCCCCACTAAGATCAAAACAAATATGAGCGTGACTACAATCCCCGTCACAATAAAGACAGCGGGGTTGCCGCTAGAAAAATCCTGTTGCCGTTTGAGGTCATTTTGTACACCTAAAAGTGCTGACAGTACTGATTTAACGACTGACCACATTGAGCCTCTCCTCGCTATCACGTATCGCGCTGTCTGAATGTGCAGCTCTTCTGCATAGCTTTAGCTATAGTTGAAGATAGGAGAACCTGTGAAGAATGCCTCACAAATTGAAAAACTCGATAGGAACCTGCCATGGACCATACACACAACAAGCAGCCCTCATCCGCCAACGACGTTCACCAAGATATCGTGGCTTGGTGGCAGCATTACTGCCTATTGAGCACCATGCCAATGGTACGTTGTCAGATTGCATGGCTTGAGAGCGTCACAGAAGCCATGCAACTGGAGGCCGAGCTTTTCCAAGCTATCGCTAAAAGTAGCGAAAAACTGACGCTATGCCTGACTGATGACAACGAGAGCTGTAGCGCTAAGGAACTCACTGAGCATTACCAAGAGATGGTCAAAACGCTTACCGATGCTAACCTTGAGCGTTTCGCTAAGGTATCTCAGCTTTCCCATGAATTTCGACGTAGCCTTTGGGAAGAAATCTAACAAATCTAACAATTTGGGATTAAGCTTGCGACTTGCTGTCGTGCCATTCACACTACGCACGCTTTGCTAAGAGCAGCTTTTGACTGGTGATGGAGCCTAACATGCCCAAATGTCGTGGATTTATTTTGTTGTTCTCGTTGATAACCGTGGTCTTAGTATCGTTAACCGGGTGCACAACTTACACTTGGCCGGATGGGTCGCAAGAGACTGTACTGGGAGTGCCCCCAGAAGAAGAAAACCGGCGTTATGAAGAGCAGCGCGCCGACGGAGTACGCTATCGCTTACCAGGTAAAATACCTGATGAGCAAACGGAATGATTTTCTTCGATCAGGCTTCTCTTTAAACGGCACCATTAAACTTTATGTCGTTTTGTCGATGCCGTTGCTTGAGCGGTCATCGGATCTTCTGGCCAGGGGTGTTTAGGATAGCGGCCACGCATCTCTTTACGCACCTCTGGGTAGCCATTCACCCAAAAACTGCGTAAATCCTGAGTCACTTGAAGCGGCCTTTTGGCTGGTGAAAGCAGATGAATGACAACAGGCATATGACCGTCCGCAACGGTGGGAGTATCCTGCCAACCAAACGCTTCCTGTAACTTCAGAGCAAGCACTGGCGGTCTTCCTGCTAGGCAAGGCTCATAATCAACCGATGCTTGATTACCACTAGGAGCCATTATTGACGGCGGTGTTAAACGTTCAAAATGGCTTTGCTCGTCCCAACTAAGCGTTGCCATTAAGTAGCTATGAAATGGCATTTTTTCTAGCTGGCTGAAGCGTGTTATACCCGTCATGTAAGGTGACAGCCATACATCCAAACTGTCCAATAGCGCGCTCTCTGACCAGTCAGGCCATACGTCAGAATAAAGGCTCGCCACTAGCGCCATTCGCCCCCGTAACTGCTTAACCTTGCCATTAAAAAGCGCCGCAGGTCGTTGTTTCAATGCACTCAGCAATGCTTGCTGGACGGCCTCTCTAGATAACTCCGCTAAGGGCCGACGTGCCAATACAAGTTCACCATGGCGCTGAACAGCTTCACCAAGAAGCTTTCCTTGGGCATCTGACCAAGTAACACGCTCCTCCCACTGTTGAGTTTCAGGGTAAAAGTCAATAAGCGCTGTCTGCATAATCGGTTCTGCCAGGTAAATTGCCGCCTCACTACTGGCACTCTCTACGCTAACGGCGACGATAAATGCTTCATTCGCCAGGGGGTGGCTAGCGGAGAGCGTGGCGGTTTTGCCATTGGCAAGCTTGAACCGACCTGGACTGATGAATTGACCAACACGATCCGGGTAAGCTATCGCCAGCAGGCAGCTAAGCGGCTCAAGCGGTAGCTTATCTGGCAGCTTGAGGCTAGCCATATCCATAAGACGCTGAGTTTCTCGTTGCCATTGAGGAAATCGCCTGGGTTGGCCGAGCCGCTGAGCCAGCGCATCTCTTAGCGAGCTACTGACACGCTCTCTGCCCTCTAACAGAGTTGCTAAAGCACAGGCAAGCGGTACTGCATTCAATGACGCTGCTTTCGACAGCATGACCGCTAAACGTGGCTCAAGCGGCCAGCGCGCACTTTGTTTACCTAAGGGTGTTAATAATCCCACTGTATCAAGAATGCCAAGCTGACGGAGCAAAGCCTGACTACTTTGCCATGCACCGTTAGGCGGTGGCGTCATCCAAACTAACTCTTCTGGCGAACGTGCTCCCCATCTGGCGACTTCCAGCGCTAGCCTTGATAAATCAGCTTGGGCTATCTCGGGCTCACCGTAAGCAACCATTGGCTGCTCTTGAGACCACAACCGATAACACGTGCCCGGCTGTTGCCGCCCTGCACGTCCGCGACGTTGATCAGCGCTGGCACGATTGACGCGCCGGGTAGTTAGTCGAGTAAGCCCTGTTTGCGGCTGAAACAACGGTACTCGCTCCAAGCCCGCGTCAATGACCACATTAACGCCATCAACAGTCACGCTGGATTCCGCAATGGCCGTCGCGACAATCACTCGCTGGCGTGCTTCATGTAGCCTCAATGCAGCTTGCTGCGCTTCGATGGACATGCCGCCATGCAATGCGCGCACCTCAACATCAAAGGCACTATTTTCCAGCATTTGTACTAGCCGGGTTATCTCTGCTACCCCTGGTAAAATCACCAGCACGTCGCGGCTATCAACATTCGCCAAGGCCTCGGTTACCACTCGGTAAGCAGCGGCGTCTAGCGTCTCATCGCCCCCCAAAGGGCGGTGATATGTGTCGATTGGGAATTCGCGACCTGTGCTTTCAATCACGCATGTATCGCGACCCAATACGTTTGTTAGCGCGGCAACATCTAGCGTCGCAGACATCACCACCAGTCGTAAGTCATCGCGAACGCTTTGCTGAATGTCCAGCGATAGCGCCAGCCCAAGATCTGCTTCTATGCTGCGCTCATGAAACTCATCGAAGATGATACCGGCGACTCCTTCGAGCAACGGATCATCTTGTAGCATACGCGTCAGGACGCCCTGAGTGAGCACCTCCAAACGAGTATCCGAGCTCACTTTACTGTCCCCGCGCATACGATAGCCAACTGTCTTACCGATAGGCTCATTAAGCTGCGCGGCCATAAAGCTTGCCGCCAAACGAGCAGCTACCCGTCGAGGCTCTAGCAACAGTATCTTCTGGCCCTGCGCCCATTGACTGTTTAGCAAGGTCAGCGGGACTCGGGTTGTCTTACCCGCCCCCGGCTGAGCGACCAAGATAAGTCGGTTATGTTCAGAGAGAGCCGTCTGAATCGGCTTGAGGTGCTGCTCAATTGGAAGCGTAGACATCGCCAATAGGGGCATAGTAGCTAAACTGATGAGTCGTTTGATAAATGCGACGTTGAAATACCGCATCCTTTCAAAATCACATGCTCAAGGAAACGGCAAATAGACTCGAAATCCGTTTCGCCAAGCTCCTCAGTCCCTAAAATCCCCGTTACCTGCGCACTGTATTCCGTGTAGTGTTGGGTGGACGACCAAATCAAGAATATAAGCCAGCGCGGATCGACATCATCCATTTTTCCTAGCTGAGACCACTGATGGATAATTTCTGCACGAGAAGCTACCCACTCTTTCAACTCCCCAGAGAGGTAATGACTCAAGAAAGGCGCACCCGCCAAAATCTCGGCGGCAAATAACTTTGAACCTTCGGGGTAGCGCTGGCCCAGCATCATCTTGGTACGTATAAAATCGCTTAACACCTTAGCTGGGTCACTTTCAGGTGTAATGTCTTCAAGTACCGCATTCCAGCGGTTCATCATTCGATTAAGCAGTCGAACATAAAGCAGCTGCTTACTACCCATGTAATAGAGAATATTCGCTTTAGGAAGACCTGCTATATCGGCGATTGCCTGAAGGCTGGCACCACGATAACCATGTTGAGAAAACACCTGCTCAGCAGCGCTCAGGATGGTCTGTTCAATGCGATCTCTGCTGGCATTTTCATGGTTAGCGGTATCCGCTGTCATTGATTAAGCTCCTTTAATAAGCGCTTTGGATAGGCACCAATGGTCAGCCCATGGGACCTATCAGATTAAATTGGTTTATCGACGCCTGCCGTGCAAGTGCGCAGACAGCGGCGCTAGCAACAAATTCTTGCAAGGTGCGCTTTTTTGTCTCAAGCTAAACAACATTGACCGATCGGTCAGAACAATCATAACGGAGTTTGGCATGGCTACGATTGAGTTCCTGCTCAACGGCACCCCCAAGCAGTGTCATGTACCCCCTGACACCAGCATTCTAACGCTGTTGCGCGATCATTTGGGCTTCACTGGCACAAAAGAGGGCTGCGCATCGGGTGATTGTGGCGCTTGTACAGTCGCAATCAGCAATCCAGGCAATATGCAAAGCCGCTTTTTAAGCGTCAACGCGTGCATTACCCCGGCTCACCAACTTCACGGTCGGCATGTCATTACTGTCGAAGGGCTCGCGACTGAGGGCAACTTTCACCCAGCTCAACGCGCAATGATCGAGTGCCATGGCAGCCAGTGCGGATTTTGCACACCTGGGATTGTCATGTCATTGTTCACCTTGCATACCAACCAGCAGCAGCGCCCCTCGCCTCTTACACCAGACACACTGGAAGCCGCACTAGGTGGAAATTTATGCCGCTGCACGGGATACCGTCCTATTCGTGACGCCGCCTTGAGCATGCAAGATTTCTCTTGGGAAGCACCTCAGTGGTTCGATGCGTCGCAGCCAGCCAGCCAGCCGCTTCCTGTGTCAGAGTCAACCGAACAGAGCGAACCACGCTTCATACAACCAACTACCTTGGCTGAGTTGACCGACGCACGATATCGCTATCCTGATGCACGCCTTGTGGCTGGCGCAACAGATCTGTGGTTGGAAAACACTCAGCGCCTCACCGCGTTGAATCAGCTTATCGATATCACTCGTGTGGCTGAATTAGGCCAAATTGAAGAGGCGACATTCCAAGCTCAACCAGGTTGGTGGATAGGCGCTGGGGTTACGTACACGCAGCTTGAGCCGTTATTTAACCGTCACTTTCCTGCGTTTGCACACCTCCTTCACAGGCTCGGCTCCCAACAAGTTCGTAACCGGGGAACGCTCGGCGGCAACATCGCCAACGCTTCGCCAATTGGGGATACGCCACCTGTGCTACTGGCGCTCAATGCCTGGGTAGAACTTACCAGCCATGTCGGTACTCGCCAGCTGTTGCTAAGTGATTTTTTTATCGACTATAAAAAAACCGCACTGGCTGCTGATGAAGTCATCAGTCGTATTTTTATACCTCAACTGGCTGAATCAGCCACACTCAGGGTTTGGAAGCTTTCTAAACGGCGCGAGGATGACATAACGGCGGTATTAGGTGCGTTTTGCTACCGTGTTAATCAAGGTGTGATGGAGGATGTTCGCATTGCCTTTGGCGGTATGGCTGCCACTCCCAAGCGAGCGAGTCAAACAGAAGTTGCGCTAAAGGGCCAGCCCGTCTCCAATGCTAGCTTTCAAGCAGCCCAGCAAGCCCTTGCTGAAGAGTTTCAGCCAATGAGCGATGTACGGGGCAGCCAATACTACCGAGAACAAGCCGCACTTAACCTATTAGAACGCCTCTACTTATCGCTTTCGTCACCCAACCAGGAGGTGATGCTCCATGCGTACGCTCACTAAACTTGATGGCGACAGCAGCGGTGCTCGTCGAGAATTACATGACCACATCCAAGGGTCAGGCCCACTTGCCCGCCATACTGTCGATAGCCATGGTCAGCGCCAAGCAGGCACCGCCAGCTTCCATGAAAGCGCTGAAAAACACGTTACCGGCAAGGCCGCTTACATCGATGACCTCAAAGCACCAGCAGATGCCCTGCATGTAGCTCTGGGGCTGTCTCCTGTCGCACACGGCACGTTGACCGCGCTTGATCTTGAAGCAGTTAAACAAGCGCCTGGGGTTGTCGATGTCATCACTTTTCACGACGTACCCGGTCATACGGATATCGGTCCGGTTTTCCCAGGCGATCCCATTTTTGTAGATCAAGAAATTAGCTACGCAGGCCAGTGTATTTTCGCCGTTGCCGCTACCTCGCTTCAGGCTGCTCGCCGAGCGGTAACGTTGGCCAAGTTAAGTATCGACGAACAACCGGCGAGCCTCGACCCGGTGGCTGCTGCTGAACGCAATGATGTGGTTCGCCCTACACATGTTCAGGAGCGTGGTGATTGGCAAACGGAACTGCGCCAAGCCGAGCAAACGATTGAAGGCGAGCTTTTCATCGGCGGGCAGGAACATTTCTACCTGGAGGGGCAAGCATGCTTGGTTCTGCCCACTGAAGATGAAGGGGTCATTGTTCATACCTCTAACCAGCACCCTAGTGAGACCCAAAAGCTTGTCGCTGAAGTACTGGGCATTCCTTTTCATGCTGTCACCGTTGAAGTACGCCGAATGGGCGGTGGTTTTGGAGGCAAAGAAACTCAAGCATCCCCTTGGGCTTGTATGGCAGCTATTATTGCCCGCAGAACTGGCAAAGCCACACGTATACGCCTACCGCGCAGTGATGACATGCGCGCGACCGGTAAGCGACACCCATTTCATAATCGCTACCGACTAGCCATTAATCGGCAAGGCGTCATCCAAGGGGGAGACATAACAGTTATTGGTGACTGCGGCTATTCACCTGACCTTTCGGACGCCATTATTGATCGTGCAATGTTCCATGCCGACAACGCCTACTCATTAGGCAATGCCCGCGTCACCGGTCATCGCGCTAAGACCCATACCGCTTCTAACACAGCTTTTCGTGGTTTCGGCGGCCCTCAGGGTATGATGATTATCGAAGCTGCAATGGATGATATCGCGCGCAAAGTCGGTGAGGACCCTCTCACCATACGCAAACGCAACTTCTATCGCGACGGGCGCGACGTCACTCACTACGGCCAATCAGTGGATCAAAAACAGTTACTCCATACACTGGTAGACACACTGGAAACCAGTAGTGATTACTGGGGGCGCCGTGCGGCTATTAAGGCATTTAATAGCAACAGTCCCATTATTAAAAAAGGGCTCGCGCTAACGCCAGTAAAGTTTGGTATCTCATTTACCGCCCAGCACCTCAACCAGGCTGGTGCGCTGCTGCATGTGTATACCGATGGCAGCATCATGATCAATCACGGCGGCACCGAAATGGGGCAAGGGCTGCACACCAAGATTTGCCAAGTTGTGGCTCGCGAGCTTGGCTTGGATTTAGATAGCGTGCGGATTAGCGCAACTCGCACGGATAAAGTACCCAACACATCTCCTACCGCGGCCTCAAGCGGTGCCGACCTCAATGGTATGGCTGCGCGAGATGCCGCCAGTAAATTGCGCGCAAGGTTATTCGACTTTGCTGCGGTGCATTTTGAGGGCGGCTTAGATCGAGAAGGGATGCGTCTGGAAAATGGCATGCTGATTGCTGGTATTGGAGAAAGCGAGCGTCGCATCCCTTGGGGAGAGCTTGTCCAAACAGCTTATCTCAATCGTATCTCGCTTTCAGAAAAAGGCTTTTATGCGACACCATTGATTCATTACAACCGTACAACGGGCCAAGGCCGCCCTTTTTATTATTACGCGTTTGGAGCAGCTGTCGCCGAAGTGAGTGTTGACACCCTGAGCGGCGAATATTTAGTCAACCGCGTTGACGTACTACATGACGTTGGCAATTCGCTAAACCCTGCCATTGATATTGGCCAAGTAGAAGGTGGCTTTATCCAGGGAATGGGCTGGCTAACCAGTGAAGAGCTTAAGTGGAACGATAGCGGTGCGCTGGTTAGCGACGGACCTGCAACCTATAAAATACCCACGTTTGGCGATCTTCCCGCGATTTTTAACGTTGAACTATTGGAAGGCCACCCAAACTCCATGGCAAGCCTATATCGCTCTAAAGCCGTTGGTGAGCCGCCGTTTATGCTTGGTATGTGTGTCTGGTCTGCACTACGTGATGCGCTTTCAAGCTTAACCGATTACCAACAGTCTCCCCATCTCGACACTCCCGCCACTCCTGAAAGAGTGATGCTCGCTGCAAACGCAATTAGAGAAAAAGCACTATGACACGGCCCCCAGCAGAAACTTGGCACGCGGCACTCGATCGCTTGCAGCGTAGCGGTGTTCCCCACGTATTGGCTACTCAGGTAACCAGCGCGGGCTCAACTCCGCGTGAACCCGGCGCGCGTATGGTGATCACTCAAGAGGCGATCTATGACACGCTAGGTGGCGGTACTTTCGAGTGGCAAACTATCCACGCTGCGCGGGACTTTTTACAGCAAGGCCGCGCGGGCTTTCACTTAGAGGCATTCTCGCTAGGTGGGCGCAGCGGCCAGTGCTGTGGCGGCTACGTCAATGTGCTGCTGGAAATGTTTCCTGGTGCCGCTATCAGTATCGCTTTATTTGGCGCCGGTCATGTCGGGCGAGAAATCGTATCGCTTAGCGAACCGCTACCCTGGCAAATACACTGGTTTGATAGCCGAACCGATGTATTTAACGAACACGACCAGCAGCAATCGCGACTCAGTTGCCATAAGCTGAGCAGTGCACAGGAGGCAACTTCAGCCCTACCACCCAGGTGTCACGCACTGGTATTAACCCACAACCATGATGAAGATTATGCGCTTATTACCGCTTTACTACAGCGCCAGGACATCGCCTCAATAGGACTAATCGGCTCTGATAGCAAATGGGCAAGCTTCCGAGGACGGCTGCAGCGCGAAGGCTATACCACTGAGCAAATAGAGCGTGTACGCAGCCCCATTGGCTGTATTCATAACACTAAACTTAGCAATAAAACCCCCTATGCGATTGCGTTGACAGTGGTAACCGAGCTGCTTTGGCTAACGGACAAGCCAGCCTCACTAGACATGCGCGGCCTTGAGCCGAATGCAATTCGTGCACTTGTTGACGATACAAAAACGACTCAGAGTTAATATGAATTCCTCAATCGATACGCTCATTCGCGCTGAAATTGTCAGTTTTGCACGCGACCCAGGTAATGATGACCTACCTCAACCAGGTAGCCTAGAGCATTATGGCGACGGATTACTTTGGCTAAAGGGCAGTCACATACAGGCTGTCGGCCACTATGGTGATCTCGCTGATCAACTGCCAAGTGACGCCCATGTTATTGATTATCGTGGCAAGTTGATTATGCCCGGTTTTATCGATACTCACGTTCACTATGTTCAGCTAGACATCATGGCTTCCTACGGTCGCCAGCTGCTTGATTGGCTAAATGACTATACGTTTCCTGAAGAGTGCCGTTTTGCCAATCATGCGCATGCAGAAGCGCTATCGAACGCTTTTCTAGATGAAATGCTTCGCGCGGGAACGACAACAGCCCAAGTATTTGGCTCAAGTCATCCTGGTTCAGTGGATGCGTTCTTCACCGCCTGCCAAAAACGTCAGCTACGCATGCTGGTTGGTAAAGTATTAATGGATCGCAACGCGCCTGACGCCCTAATGGATGGCATGTCAGGGATTGCAGACAGTGAGCGACTTATTCAAGACTGGCATGGCAATGGCCGACTAGGTTATAGCGTCACGCCACGTTTTGCGCCCACCTCCACCAAAATGCAAATGGATGCTGCCGGCGCCCTCTTACGCAATGACTCTAGCTTGTGGCTACAAACTCATTTGGCCGAAAACAGTGGGGAATTAGACTGGGTAGCCGAACTATTTCCTGGTAGCCGCGACTACTTAGCCGTTTATGAGGAAGCAGGATTAGTCGGCCCCCGCAGTACCTTCGCACACGGCATTCATTTGGATAACGATATGCGTCAACGCTTGGCGGATCGAGGCGCTAATATTGCCTTTTGTCCAAGCTCCAACCTTTTCTTAGGCAGCGGATTATTTGACCGAGAGGCAGCTAAACAGACCGGCATGGCATTTACCTATGCTAGCGATATCGGCGCAGGCACCGATTTATCAGGGTTTGGTACGCTTAAAGCCGCCTATCAAGTGGGCCAACTAAGAGGACAGCCTCTCACCGCATGGCAAGGTTTTTACGGTTTAACCCATGGCAATGCAAAAGCGCTCTCCTTAGATACCCATATCGGTCAACTCGCTCCCACTTATGAAGCAGACTTTGTCGTGATTGATCCTCATGCGACATCGCTGTTGAAGCGCCGTATCCAACACAGCACAACGCTCGGCGAGCGTTTATTTGCGCTGATGATGCTCGCTGATGATCGCGCTATCTATGAAACTTGGGCCGCTGGCGAATGCCAGCACCAACGGGATTAATTTTCAACGTTAACTCGTCATTCCCGCAGGCCCTAGCCCTTGTCATTCCCAAAGGAATCCATGTTGGGCTAGGGCTTCAGGGCTGCTGCAGGCCAAGTTGGATTCCCGATCCCCCCACTCGGGAATGACGTGCGGTGTGGCCGCTTTGTGACAGGGGGCTAGGTGACAGGGGGCTAGGGAGTGCTTTTTCTTCCGCGCAAACAAAAAACCCAGCCGGTTGGCTGGGTTCTTTGTTAAATAAGTGCCTGACGATGACCTACTCTCGCATGGGGAGACCCCACACTACCATCGGCGCTAAGCGGTTTCACTTCTGAGTTCGGCATGGGATCAGGTGGTTCACGCGTGCTATGGTCGTCAGGCGTAACTTGTAATGCATATCATGCTGAGGTGTTTTGTGGCGTCTCTCGTTTCCTGTCACCGACAGGAAGCGCGTATCCGGTTTTCGTTATCACTGCGACCAGACCCCTTGGGTGTTATAGGGTCAAGCCTCACGGGCCATTAGTACACGTTAGCTCAACGCCTTGCAGCGCTTCCACACCGTGCCTATCAACCAGCTGGTCTCGCTGGGCCCTTCAGGAGGCTCTAGGCCTCAGGGATGTCTCATCTTGAAGGGGGCTTCCCGCTTAGATGCTTTCAGCGGTTATCCCGTCCGCACATAGCTACCCGGCAATGCCACTGGCGTGACAACCGGAACACCAGAGGTGCGTCCACTCCGGTCCTCTCGTACTAGGAGCAGCCCTTCTCAAACATCCAACGCCCACGGCAGATAGGGACCGAACTGTCTCACGACGTTCTAAACCCAGCTCGCGTACCACTTTAAATGGCGAACAGCCATACCCTTGGGACCGACTTCAGCCCCAGGATGTGATGAGCCGACATCGAGGTGCCAAACACCGCCGTCGATGTGAACTCTTGGGCGGTATCAGCCTGTTATCCCCGGAGTACCTTTTATCCGTTGAGCGATGGCCCTTCCATACAGAACCACCGGATCACTAGAACCTGCTTTCGCACCTGCTCGACGTGTCTGTCTCGCAGTCAAGCACCCTTATGCTCTTGCACTCATTGCACGATGTCCGACCGTGCTGAGGGTACCTTCGTGCTCCTCCGTTACTCTTTGGGAGGAGACCGCCCCAGTCAAACTACCCACCACACACTGTCCTCGATCCGGATAACGGACCTGAGTGAGAACGCCAATGATGCCAGGCTGGTATTTCAAGGTTGGCTCCCCTCGAACTGGCGTCCGAGATTCAAAGCCTCCCAGCTATCCTACACAGGCAACATCAGCGTCCAGTGTGAAGCTATAGTAAAGGTTCACGGGGTCTTTCCGTCTAGCCGCGGGTACACCGCATCTTCACGGCGATTTCAATTTCACTGAGTCTCGGGTGGAGACAGCGTGGCCATCATTACGCCATTCGTGCAGGTCGGAACTTACCCGACAAGGAATTTCGCTACCTTAGGACCGTTATAGTTACGGCCGCCGTTTACCGGGGCTTCAATCAAGAGCTTCGGACGAATCCTAACACCATCATTTAACCTTCCGGCACCGGGCAGGCGTCACACCCTATACGTCCGCTTGCGCGTTAGCAGAGTGCTGTGTTTTTACTAAACAGTTGCAGCCACCTGGTATCTTCGACCGGTTCGGGCTTAGAGAGCAAGTCTCATCACCCTACGCCGGCGTGCCTTCTCCCGAAGTTACGGCACCATTTTGCCTAGTTCCTTCACCCGAGTTCTCTCAAGCGCCTTGGGATTCTCACCCTGACCACCTGTGTCGGTTTGGGGTACGGTCGCACATGATCTGAAGCTTAGAGGCTTTTCCTGGAAGCGTGGCATCAATGACTTCCTGACCGTAGTCAGTTCGTTTCGTGTCTCGGCCTTGAAGGGTCCCGGATTTACCTAAGACCCAAGCCTACTCACTTTCACCAGGACAACCAACGCCTGGCTCACCTAGCCTTCTCCGTCCCCCCATCGCAATCATGTCCGGTACGGGAATATTGACCCGTTTCCCATCGACTACGCCTTTCGGCCTCGCCTTAGGGGCCGACTCACTCTGCTCCGATTAGCGTCGAACAGAAACCCTTGGTCTTCCGGCGGGGGAGTTTTTCACTCCCCTTATCGTTACTCATGTCAGCATTCGCACTCGTGATACCTCCAGCGAACTTCTCAATTCACCTTCATCGGCTTACACGACGCTCCTCTACCGCTCACACATAGTGTGAACCCGTAGCTTCGGTACCTGGTTTAGCCCCGTTACATCTTCCGCGCAGGCCGACTCGACTAGTGAGCTATTACGCTTTCTTTAAAGGATGGCTGCTTCTAAGCCAACCTCCTAGCTGTCTGAGCCTTCCCACATCGTTTCCCACTTAACCAGGATTTCGGGACCTTAGCTGACGGTCTGGGTTGTTTCCCTTTTCACGACGGACGTTAGCACCCGCCGTGTGTCTCCCACGCTTGCACTCACCGGTATTCGGAGTTTGCCTCGGGTTGGTAAGTCGGGATGACCCCCTAGCCGAAACAGTGCTCTACCCCCGGCGGTGATACGTGAGGCGCTACCTAAATAGCTTTCGAGGAGAACCAGCTATCTCCGAGCTTGATTAGCCTTTCACTCCGATCCACAAGTCATCCAAATCTTTTTCAACAGATCCTGGTTCGGGCCTCCAGTTGATGTTACTCAACCTTCACCCTGCTCATGGATAGATCGCTCGGTTTCGGGTCTATATCCAGCGACTGTGTCGCCCAGTTAAGACTCGGTTTCCCTACGGCTCCCCTAAACGGTTAACCTCGCCACTGAATATAAGTCGCTGACCCATTATACAAAAGGTACGCAGTCACAGAACAAGTCTGCTCCTACTGCTTGTACGCACACGGTTTCAGGGTCTATTTCACTCCCCTCTCCGGGGTTCTTTTCGCCTTTCCCTCACGGTACTGGTTCACTATCGGTCAGCCAGGAGTATTTAGCCTTGGAGGATGGTCCCCCCGTCTTCAGTCAAGGTTTCTCGTGCCCCGACCTACTCGATTTCACATGATCAGATTTTCGACTACGGGGCTATCACCCACTATGGCCGCGCTTCCCAGCGCATTCGTCTAATCAGTCACATGCTTAAGGGCTGGTCCCCGTTCGCTCGCCGCTACTAGGGGAATCTCGGTTGATTTCTTTTCCTCAGGGTACTTAGATGTTTCAGTTCCCCTGGTTCGCCTCTTACGCCTATATATTCAGCGTAAGATACTCATCTTATGATGAGTGGGTTTCCCCATTCAGAGATGCCCGGGTCACAGGTTGTTTGCCACCTCGCCGAGCCTTATCGCAGGCTTCCACGTCTTTCATCGCCTCTGGCTGCCTAGGCATCCACCGTGTGCGCTTCATTGCTTGACCCTATAACCCGAAGGAGTCTGGTATCTCGCAATGATAACGATTGCCGGATACGCTTGAGACGTATCACAAAACAATTACGTATAAACGTTTTAAAACGTTTATGTCAGCATGATATACATTGTTAAAGAGCGACTGTTCGATGAACAGTGATAAGGCAACGCAGTCTCAGCGTTTAACTTATCAGTGGTCACAAAACATCAACAAACGGTTGGTAACGTACAACTTAATGGTGGAGCCAAGCGGGCGGTGCGACGTTTCGCTCGAACCGCTGACCACACATGGTCAGTTCTACATCTATATTAATGGTGGAGCCAAGCGGGATCGAACCGCTGACCTCCTGCGTGCAAGGCAGGCGCTCTCCCAGCTGAGCTATGGCCCCATTGCATTACTTGTTCCGGGCAATTTTATACAGGACAAGACATTTCATGGCGACGCATAGCCTGCTATGCGAGTCATAAAACAACGTCGTACTGGATAAAATTTAATTTGTGTGAGACTAGGCGAAAGACGACGACGTGTAGCCTGCTACACAAGGAGTCTTTCAACAACGTATCACGCAAATTTGGTGGGTCTGGGCAGACTTGAACTGCCGACCTCACCCTTATCAGGGGTGCGCTCTAACCAACTGAGCTACAGACCCGGGCATTCAACCATCATTGGGCACCGTAAACCTGTTAGCCGACCTCACCCTGCTTTCCATTTAAGGTCAGGGGGTGCGTTCTAACCAACTAAGCTACAAACCCTTATGACAGCTAAAATAGCTACCGTTTGCTCTATTATCTGATCAGGTAATTCATTGTGAGCGCTTACCGCGAGGGATGATGCATCGTTTAAGGAGGTGATCCAGCCGCAGGTTCCCCTACGGCTACCTTGTTACGACTTCACCCCAGTCATGAACCACACCGTGGTGATCGCTTTCCCGAAGGTTAAGCTAACCACTTCTGGTGCAGTCCACTCCCATGGTGTGACGGGCGGTGTGTACAAGGCCCGGGAACGTATTCACCGTGACATTCTGATTCACGATTACTAGCGATTCCGACTTCACGGAGTCGAGTTGCAGACTCCGATCCGGACTGAGACCGGCTTTTCGGGATTAGCTGACTCTCGCGAGCTCGCAACCCTTTGTACCGGCCATTGTAGCACGTGTGTAGCCCTACTCGTAAGGGCCATGATGACTTGACGTCGTCCCCACCTTCCTCCGGTTTGTCACCGGCAGTCTCCTTAGAGTTCCCGCCATTACGCGCTGGCAAATAAGGACAAGGGTTGCGCTCGTTACGGGACTTAACCCAACATTTCACAACACGAGCTGACGACAGCCATGCAGCACCTGTCTCTGCGTTCCCGAAGGCACCAAGTGATCTCTCACAAGTTCGCAGGATGTCAAGAGTAGGTAAGGTTCTTCGCGTTGCATCGAATTAAACCACATGCTCCACCGCTTGTGCGGGCCCCCGTCAATTCATTTGAGTTTTAACCTTGCGGCCGTACTCCCCAGGCGGTCGACTTATCGCGTTAACTTCGCCACAAAGTGCGCTAGGCACCCAACGGCTGGTCGACATCGTTTACGGCGTGGACTACCAGGGTATCTAATCCTGTTTGCTACCCACGCTTTCGCACCTCAGTGTCAGTGTCAGTCCAGAAGGCCGCCTTCGCCACTGGTATTCCTCCCGATCTCTACGCATTTCACCGCTACACCGGGAATTCTACCTTCCTCTCCTGCACTCTAGCTTGACAGTTCCGGATGCCGTTCCCAGGTTGAGCCCGGGGCTTTCACAACCGGCTTATCAAGCCACCTACGCGCGCTTTACGCCCAGTAATTCCGATTAACGCTTGCACCCTCCGTATTACCGCGGCTGCTGGCACGGAGTTAGCCGGTGCTTCTTCTGCGAGTGATGTCTTTCCTAATGGGTATTAACCACTAGGCGTTCTTCCTCGCTGAAAGTGCTTTACAACCCGAGGGCCTTCTTCACACACGCGGCATGGCTGGATCAGGCTTTCGCCCATTGTCCAATATTCCCCACTGCTGCCTCCCGTAGGAGTTCGGGCCGTGTCTCAGTCCCGATGTGGCTGATCATCCTCTCAGACCAGCTACGGATCGTCGCCTTGGTGAGCCTTTACCTCACCAACTAGCTAATCCGACATAGGCTCATCCAATAGCGGGAGCCGGAGCCCCCTTTCTCCCGTAGGACGTATGCGGTATTAGCCTGGGTTTCCCCAGGTTATCCCCCACTATCGGGCAGATTCCTATGCATTACTCACCCGTCCGCCGCTCGTCAGCGGGTAGCAAGCTACCCCTGTTACCGCTCGACTTGCATGTGTTAGGCCTGCCGCCAGCGTTCAATCTGAGCCATGATCAAACTCTTCAGTTTAAAATCATTGTGATGCTTACTCGTTACCCGAAGGCAACAAAAGCGCATCAAACTTGGCTCAAGGTTCAAACGAATTCATTCAACTATTGTTTAAAAACTTACGTTTAAAAACTGTCGTTCTCATGACCGCTTGCCTTGATATTTGGTGATTTATCACCCTCATCGGCAAGCGCCCACATGAATTACCTGATCAAATTTTTAAAGAGCTACCGAAGGGCGTTGCCGTTCGATGTGGGGCGTATTCTACCCATTTCTATTTGTTCGTCAACACTTTTTTATCTTGTTTAATAGCCATCTAGCAAAAGGATGTTCGACCGCCTAAAAACACAGCTTAACTGCTAGTAAGAGCTTCATCACAGATGGCGACAATCCCTATGTTGGCAACGGTGAAATGGGCAATGGTTTAAACAAATCACCACAGACACGAGATCCGCGCTCCCTTCACACTCGATCAAGGCGTTGCAAAAGTTCTCGGCGACGCGATTCATCAACGAAAGCTTCCTCTATTGCATTACGATTTAGCATGCGAAACACCTCCGCATCCCAGCCAAATGCTTCTGCACAGGCAACATGATTTGTCAGCAACCCACCTCCAAAATAAGCCGGGTCGTCTGAGCTAATTGTTACCTTAAGGTTTTCTTTCAACAACTGAGGAAGAGGATGCTCTCGAAGATCATCAACCACTTTCAAACTAACATTAGAAAGCGGACAAACCGTTAGAACGATCTGACGCTCCCTGAGCCGCTTAACCACTGCATCACTTTCGAGGCAGCGAACTCCATGGTCAATTCGCTGAACATCGAGGAGATCCAGCGCTTCAGCAATATATTCGGCGGGCCCTTCTTCTCCTGCGTGGGCAACACGCACTAAACCAAGCTGTTTTGCTCGCGCAAAGAGCGCCTGGAATTTTGCCGGAGGGTTACCCCGCTCTGCGCTATCTAAACCAATCGCATCCAGAAACTTCCAGTACGGAGCAGCATTTTCAAGCACGCTGAGTGCTTCTTCAGCCGGACGATCGCGCAAAAAGGCCATAATCATGCCAACAGACAGATCAAGTGTTGCCTCTGCTTCTTCTTTGGCGCGAAGCAATCCCGCCATCACAACGTCAAGGGGAATGCCACGTTGGAGATGGGCCTGGGGGTCAAAATGCATATCAATGTGCACCACCCCTTCACCACGAGCACGTTGGAAATAGTCCATCGCCAAGTCATAAAAGTCCTGTTCAGTGCGCAGCACGCTCATGCCTTGGTAATAAAGATTTAAGAACCCCTGTAGATCATCAAAATCGTAAGCTGCTTTTGCTTCTTTAACCGTCGCATAAGGAAGCTCAATACCATTTCGCGTGGCAAGCTCAAACATTAACTCAGGCTCTAGTGAACCTTCGATATGCAAATGAAGCTCTACCTTAGGCAGCTGAAGAAGAAATTCATGCATACGAAACTCCTGTCATTAGGAAAAATCATTTCCAGTATTATCAAGAGTATCCGCATTTAGTTTTCCCCCAGCAAGTCGCCAGTGATAGTTAACGCCAGGCAGCAACGACGAGCATTCGACTTGGTGAATAAAAAAGATCGCTGTGCGATCAATGAGCCAATGGTCAAGAGATTTAGCAATATGCATAGCGGTGAATGCATCGACACCGGCAAAGGGTTCATCTAAAAGCACAACTGCAGGGTCACGCAAGAAAATACGAGCCAATGCCACTCTTCGTGCCTGCCCCCCCGAGAGCTGCTGCCCCATTTCGCCGACTTGGGTCATAAGCTGATTTGGCTGCTGCTTTACCCAATCCTTTAGGGCAACTTGAGAGAGAGCTTCCCACAATTGATCATCGCTTGCCTCAGGGTTTGCAATACGCAGATTCGCTGCTAAAGACCCATCAAACAGGTCAACCTGCTGCGTGAGCAAAGCAAAATGCTCGGCACGGCTCTCCGCCGTCACATTAGAAGGCGCATAGCTGGCAACGTAAACCTGTCCCTCTGAAGGCGATACTCTACCCATAATAAGGTTAGCCAACGTTGACTTGCCTGCTCCTGAGACACCTGTCACTACTGCTCGCTCTCCGGCAGGCAAGGCAAATGTAGTGTCAGACAGCACCGAATAGGCTGTATCGGGGTAACGGAAGGAAACATTATTAAACGCCACTGGATGCCCACGAGAAGCATTAGAAAAAGCTAACGACGGCGCCTTAGTCATTATGCTGCTTAGCGCATTTAGTCGCCGAGCAGCACCATAGCTAGCACCGACCTTTAGAAAGGCATTAGGTAGCGTAGTGAATACTTCATTTATACCCAGCACAGCGATAACCGCCATAACTATGATCGGCCCCGCCACTTGGCCAGCCTCTACAATGAAACTACCCAGCCATAACACGCCCACCAACAACATGCCGGTCACCGCTAATACTAACGCGTTACCAATGGCCGACTTATATGCAAGTTGGCGCTGATTACTTAGCGCTTGATCTTCGTGCTGCTTGATCCGCGCACGGTACCAAGGGTTGGTTTGGTAACTCATTAACTCAGCCGACGCTTGTACTTGATCAAGCACTAAACGGCGTAACTCTTCTTGGTCGTTAACTTGCTGGAAACTATTACTAAACCCCAACCACGCATAACCAAGCGTCACCACAAGCCATAGCCCACTCAATACGACTGCTATCAAACCACCCAGCACTGGCACCCAAAGAGCGATAAAGCCAGAGACAATCAGGATGCTCAACAGCCCAACTAATGGAGGGAAAAGCAATCGCAGATACAGGTTGTCAAGCGTATCAATATCCGACGTTAAGCGACTTAGCCATTCACTCGCGCGGCGGCGCTTAAGGGTTGCATCATCCAACCTTGTTAAATCGCCAAATACGCGGTAGCGCAAATCAGCGAGCAATGTCAGTACGGTATTGTGGTTATAAAGACGCTCCGCGTAACGCGCCACCGTTCGCAACAGTGCAAAAAAACGAATACCGCCACCAGGAACATAAATATCCAAAGCAACGGGCAACCCTGCTGCCAACGCGATGCCAGCCAACGCGCAGGCGGTAATAAACCAACCAGAAAGCCCTAACAGTGCAAGACCTGCCAGCAGCGTCACCAACGCTAATAGTGCGCCTATAAAAAAGCGCTGACGGCGGCGTAGCATGATGAGTAGCCAAGGTTTCATCTCACGATAAAACTGCTTCATACCGTCGCCTCAATAAGCCGACCAGCCTCACAAGTAAAATGGCGATTAGCAACAGCTACCACCGCAGGGTGATGCGTTGCGATTACCAGCGTACGTCCCTCCTCTGCCCAATTTAGCAACGCTTGAATAACAACCTTCTCAGTCGTGGCGTCTAGGCTTGCCGTCGGCTCATCTAACAAAACCAGTTGCGCCTCGCTAAGGTAGACACGCGCCAGCGTCAGACGCTGTGCTTGCCCTCCAGAGAGCCCGACACCACGCTCGCCGACCAGGCTTTCCAGACCATTTGGTAGCTGGGATAACAGCTCCCCCAACCCCGCCCGTTGCAATGCTCGCATCATTGACGCTGGATCGGCTTCAGGAGCGGCTAAGCGCAAGTTATCGGCAAGGCTGCCCTGAATAATGCAAGGCGTTTGATCCAGCCACGCGACCTGACCACTGTGACGATAGCGGCACTCACCACTGCTAGGCATCATAAAACCAGCCATTAAGGCTAGGATGGATGATTTACCGCTACCTGATTCACCGGTGATAACAACCACGTCACCAAGTCGGATGATGGCGTTCAGGTCGGACAAGACCGTGGCACGCCCCTCATATCCGACACCCGCCCCGCGCAGCTCAATAACGGTATTTTCCGAACGAGGCACTGATGTGGCTGAAGGAACTAGCGACCGTTCATTAAGTATCGTAACGATACTTTCAGCCGCCCCTAATGCTGTTGCACGATCATGATAGTGTTGGGATAACGTTCGCAGGGGCTGAAAAAACTCGGGCGCCAGCAATAAAACGGCTAGCCCGGTGAAGAGAGTTAGAGAAGACGATGGCCCATAGTCGATATAACCAAGTAGACCAAAACCGACGTACATGGCTACAACCGCAATCGCCACGGATGCAAAAAACTCAAGTACTGCTGATGATAAAAACGCGAGGCGTAGCGTGCGCATACTCAATCGTCGATAGTCATCAGTGGCATACCAAACGTCCCTTTGCGCTGACTGGGTACGACCAAACAGCTGGAGCGTCGTCATCCCTCTGACTCGGTCAACAAAATGGGCCGATAAACGCGACACAGCAATGAATTGATCGCGATTCAAACGCTCGGCGCCCATACCTACCAATGCCATAAAAAGCGGGATAAGCGGTGCTGAAAGCAATAAAAAGATGGCCACAAGGTAGTCCAGCCATCCAACAACACAAAAAATAAGTAACGGTAATGCGACGACAATCCTCATCTGAGGATAAAAACGTGCGAAATACCCGTCCAACGCGTCAATATGCTCTACCGCCTGAGTCGCTATTGCACCGCTCTGCTGGCGAGTAAGCCAAACTGGCCCAAGCGTCGCCACTTTATTTAGCAACGCCTCTCGCGCATGCTGGCGAATACGAAGACTTGCCTGTGCACTACTGGCTTCTTGTATTGCTTGAAGGAGTGAGCGAAGTAGCACCACTGCCATCAATCCCAGAAAAAAAATGGTCAGTGACACCGATGAACGGCCATGAATGACAAGCTGATCAATGCACCACGCAAGCCCTATCACGAGTAAAGCCGTCAATCCCCCTGCAAGCACGCCGCATATTGCGGATAACGTGAGTGTTTTATGCTCACGCCGAGCGAGTGATTTCAACCATGCGCGTGAAGTTAAGGGTATTAGCTGATCAGTTTTAGAAGTAGCCATATAGTTAGTGGCACTCCTCACTTGCTGGTCGCACCTTACCAATAGTAGCGACACTCAAGCCAAAAACAGCCGCAAACACCGTTGCCCACAATAGCGCAAGATGGCCACTAGCTATTTTTTTAGTTTTCAAGAAAAGTCCATGGAGTAGCGCTATATAAGAGGCCAGTCCGATGGTAACAACCGAGAAACTCGCGCGAAACGATACTACGAAGGCGAACTTAACTGGTGATAACACTCGGGGGTCAAGCTCCATCACACTCTCCTAAGACTTGGATAAGTATCCCATTGCTGGGTCACACAAGCTTAGTTAAGCCTTACTGGTGCTGCACTTTAGCAATAGGCATGCGCTCTAGGCACGATGCAGCGACACAGCAACCAAGCCTGATATTCGAATGTGTTGTAATTTGACGTTATAACAAACGTTATACACTACTAATCCTGCTGCAAAACTGTGTCGCATTGACGCAGCTAGGACATCACTACAAGGCTAACCATGTAGCCGGTGTAAGCAATGAACATAGAGAACAACACCCCCCCCTCGATACGATTTATACGCCGTGGGCGACCCCGCCAGGAGAACGCAAAGAAAACCATCATTAGGGTCATAAAAGTCATCACGCTCCAATCACGGATTAGCACCTCGCGCCCCACTTCAATGGGTGTAATAACACCGGCAAGGCCTACCACGGCCAAGCTGTTAAACAGATTAGAACCTACAACATTACCCAGCACCATATCATGCTCTTTGCGCCGCAAAGCGCTAATAGAGGAAGCAAGCTCTGGTAAGGATGTGCCTATTGCTACGACGGTTAAGCCAATAATTAAGTCGCTCACTCCAAAAGCTACCGCTATTTCGACCGCCCCCCACACTAAGATGCGCGAGCTAGCAATCAACAACACCAGCCCAACTAACGTCCACATAAGCGCCTTGCCACGAGACATGGACTTGCTATCCAGCGCTTCTGACACTTCCCCCACTAGCGGGTCGTCTTGCTGCCCTCGTGAACGAACAATACTAACCCCAATAAACAGTGCCAATGCGCCTAGCAGTAAGACGGCTTCCCCGCGAGAAATCCAACCATCATAAAGCATATACCCCGTCAGAAGCATGACGCCTACCAACAATGGCATCTCCTTGCGGATCACGCCGGAGTGCACCGCCAGAGGGGCTAGCAACGCGACAAAACCTAAAACAAGACCAATATTAGCGATATTTGAACCATAGGCGTTACCTACCGCTAAACCAGGATTTCCTTGCATGGCCGCCAACACTGACACCATCATTTCAGGTGCAGAGGTACCAAAACCAATAACCAGCATGCCAATTAATAGAGGCGACAATCCTAGCCACCTAGAGGTAGCTGCAGCACCATCGATAAATTTCTCGGCGCTCCACACAAGAAGCACCAACCCAAAAACTACCGCCAAAAAAGCGAGCAACATTATTTCATTTCCTTAATAACGTAATGTTAGGCACTATCATTAGGCACCATTGCCGAGGCATCCTTGTCTAACTAGTTAGTGAGGTCAAGTGCTGTTTTGGCAGAACGAAAATAAATATCGATTTGACAGTAGCATCTGCCCACCGTACTAATTTGAATCCCTCAACGTATTGAGAATTTGCTGTTGCCTCATTTTCAGTTTATCAAACGACCTTCGTTGCAGGTGAAATCACCACAGGTCGACCGTCACCCTCCTGAAACACGTGCCCAGCGAAGACGCTTACGCGCTTGTCATGAGTGTGACTGGGTGTCTGCACTTCCCCCCCTCGGTTCTGGAGAGAAAGCATCCTGTCCACGCTGCTCTCATGTGCTGGTAAAGCGGCATCGCTACCCTGCCCAGAGATGCATGGCGCTAGCGCTTTCATCCTTGATAGCGCTACTTGTAGCAGTGTCATTTCCGTTTGTTAGCTTTAGCATCAGCGGTATTGGTAACCGTATAGAACTGTCTCAGACAGCCACTACGCTGATCGCGTTTCATCAGCCTATTGTCGCTATCGCTGTTATTATGACCATTGTTGTGCTGCCAGCGATTTATCTAATCGGCGTGATCTGGCTTCAATTTGGTTTACTTCGTGGCCACCCCATGCCATTTAGTCGGGACATCGCTCGTTCACTAGCGAGGCTTAGCCCATGGATGATGGCGGATGTTTTCATCGTTGGGGCACTGGTGAGTTTGATAAAAATAGCGGGCATGGCACACATAGAGTTAGGCATCTCTTTTTGGGCGTTCAGTGTGTTTGCCATTCTCTTATTGTTAACGACACAATCCATTGATTCAGATTGGATGTGGTTCTCTTTAGCGAAAGAACCCCGCGCGCCAGAAGGCACTCGTACAGGAACGACTGCGGCAAGCCAAGGTGTCACTGGCTGCCCAACTTGCGGCCTAATTAATCGCCTTGATGAGCACGGCACAGGGCGCTGCCTACGCTGCCAAGAAAAGCTTCACCCACGACTACCACACAGTTTACAACGCACTTGGGCACTGCTTTTCGCTGCAGCGGTAATGTATATCCCCGCTAATGTATACCCCATTATGACCACTACAAGCTTAGGGCACTCATCACCCTCAACGATCATCGGCGGAGTTATCCAGCTGATCCAAATGGGCTCCTGGCCGGTGGCCGTGGTTATCTTTGTGGCAAGTGTTATTGTGCCCGTTGGTAAACTGGTCGCGTTAATTTGGCTGTGTATGGTCATAAAGCATAGCAACGAACTCAACGCACAAAGCCGAACTCGACTTTATCGGCTAACTGAATTTATAGGCCGATGGTCAATGGTTGACGTATTTGTGGTTTCAATATTAGTAGCTCTGATTCGCGCTGGGTCGTTAATGTCAATCACACCAGGGCCAGCTGCGCTCGCGTTTGCTGCCGTCGTTGTGCTCACAATGTTAGCAGCCATGACGTTTGATCCGCGCCTAATTTGGGACACTCCGCCCCCTCGCTCTACACGCCGTAACTCGGCCACCAAGGAAACTGTTGATGGCTAACGATTCAACACCAAAGAACGCCGAAACCAGCGAAAACAACGACTTACATCGTGCGAAGTCATCACCGCAAACACGCCTCTCTCCGATTTGGATTGTGCCAATCGTTGCGATGGTAATTGGGCTGTGGCTTGCCTACGACAACTACGCCAGCCGAGGCACGCTCGTTACCCTCACTATGGACAGCGCGGAAGGTATCGAAGCGGGCAGCACGCTCATTCGCAGCCGCAATGTTGAAATAGGCAGAGTCCAAAACGTTCGCTTATCTGATGACCTTTCCCACGCCGTCATGACCGCTCGCATCCAACCAGAAGCGGAAGCGATGCTTAGGGAAGATAGTCGATTCTGGGTGGTAAAGCCGCGCATCGGCCGTGAGGGAATTAGTGGGCTGGGTACGGTATTGTCGGGTGCCTATATTCAGCTAGAGGCCGGTCAGTCCGATGAACCTGAACGCGAGTTTACGGTAAGTGATACACCACCCGTTGCACCAGCTGGGCAGGCTGGTTTGCAAATCAGCTTAGTCAGTCAACTGGGTAACTCACTGCGGATAGGCGACCCTGTTTCTTACCAGGGCTATACCGTAGGACGAGTCGAAGACACTCGGTTTGATGCAGAGTCTCGCACCATGCACCACCAAGTATTTATTGAAGAACCCTACGGCCAGTTGGTAACGGATAGCACTCGTTTTTGGACATCGAGCGGTGTTGATTTACAACTAGATGCCGATGGTGTACGTGTCAACGTGGAGTCCCTTGAAGCATTACTGGGAGGCGGCGTTACGTTTGGCGTGCCAGAAGACTTACCAATGGGGCAACCCGTAGAGCCCAATGCAAGCTTTAATCTCTATGCGGATGAAAACACTGCCCGGGAAGGCACCTTCAATCAGTATTTAGAGTACGTGTTATTGGTTGATGATACCGTTCGCGGGTTATCGAAAGGCGCACCCGTCGAATTTCGCGGGGTAAGAATCGGTACGGTTGCATCGGTGCCCTGGAATTTTACTGCTCCACAGCCCGACTCACGTTCTCAGTTTGCCATCCCGGTGCTGATTCGAATCGAGCCTCAGCGGTTGGGCATTGAGAATGCCGACATCGATATAGAAGAGTGGGACTCGCGCTTTAAGCGCCTCTTCGGCCTAGGGCTACGTGCATCACTCAAAAATGGCAGCCTATTAACCGGTGCACTTTTCGTTGACCTTAATTTTCAACGCGATTTAGCTGATGAATATGTCGCTGAAACGTTCTCGGAGCGGACGGTATTCCCTACCATCGCTGGCGGCTTTGCACAGATCCAAGCGCAGTTAACCAGCCTGCTTGAGAAATTAAACGCGCTTGAAGTCGAACCATTACTTGCAGGTTTAGACCGCAACTTACAAGCATCTGAAAGTATGCTCAACGAAATACGTCAGGTAAGCACCTCCATCAACCAGCTACTGAATGACCCCGAGACCCAGGCAGTCGGCGGAAACATAAATGCGACCCTTGAGGAGCTGCGTGACACTTTGCAAGGTGTATCACCGTCATCTCCAGCCTACCAGGAATTAACCACGGCTATTCAACGACTGGATCGCTTAATGCGCGACTTACAGCCACTTACTCGCACATTAAATGAGAATCCAAGAGCGCTCTTATTCGACAACCTGGATACTCAAGATCCCGTGCCTCGCGCACCACGCCAATAAGGAGCTTACTATGCGCTATAAGGCAGCCCACTATTTATCACTATTGAGCCTTTGCATACTGCTTAGCGCTTGCGCCAGCAGTGTCACGCCACCCTCTCGTTACATGCTACCAAGCGAAAATGCAGTGAGCTCGCCAAACCAGCCGACTGGCACACTGCAGGTGCGATCGCCACGTTTAGCACACTATCTAGATGTGGATGGTATCGTCATGCAGCTTGATGACATCACCCTGAAAGAAGCCCGCGAACACCAATGGGCTGAAAGTATTGGGCGCCAACTAGAACGAGCATTGCGTGCCCAACTCTCCAAAGAGCTAGCGTCCATTCAGGTCGTGCATGCTGATGGCAATGCTCCTGAAGCGCTTACATTGCTACTGGAAGTTGATCAATTTCAGGGACGGCACGACGGGCTAGCGGTCACCAGCGGCCAATGGCAGTTACGCGATGCAGATAACAACCTACTTGCGCTAAAAAGTTTTTCTGCAGAGACCGAGCTTCAACAGGATGGCTACCCCGCTCTCGTTCGCTCACTCGGCGAAAGCTGGGATAAGGTGGCCCTGCAAATCGCCAACGAGATCCGCAAAGGAAAATACTTTTAGATGTGATACCGGTTAGGCATCCAACCTGTATGTGAAACGCTGAAATGAAGTATCCGTGATATACTCTAAGCGCCATCTTTCAGCATTACCACGTCACCCCCGATTCAAGGCAATGTCTCATTCACCGCCTTAATCGGCAAAAAAATGACCATCGCGGCAGCGTGCTTTATCTGGCAAACTTCGCTGCCGCGAAGGTGTACCATCCTCGCTTTTTGAACATTACGCTCAGTAACGGCGACGCTAAACGGCGTCACTTACTAAGCGATTGCGGAGAACGCATGAGCTTTTCTGAACTTGGTCTGCACGACGATTTACTACGCGCGGTTACCGCGCAGGGCTATACGCAGCCTACCCCTATTCAACAAAAAGCTATCCCCGTTGTACTTGAAGGTCGTGACATGCTCGCCAGTGCACAAACTGGTACAGGCAAAACTGCTGGCTTTACATTGCCCATGTTACAGCGGCTTGCGAATGGCAAGCGCCCCGGCAAACGCCAAGTACGCGCGCTGGTGCTCACGCCTACGCGCGAGCTTGCTGCCCAGGTAGGCGAAAGCGTAACCGCTTACGGCAAGCACCTCTCTTTACGCTCGCATATTATTTTCGGCGGCGTTGGCCAACAGCCACAAGTTGATGCACTCAAAGCGGGGCTTGATGTGCTAGTTGCCACGCCAGGCCGGCTGCTAGATTTACATCAGCAAGGCCATGTCGATCTATCAGCCGTCGAAATCCTGGTGCTCGATGAAGCTGATCGTATGCTCGACATGGGATTCATCCATGACATTAAGCGTCTGTTGCGTTTAGTGCCAAAACAGCGTCAAAACCTACTATTCTCGGCAACATTCTCCAACGAAATACAGTTACTGGCACAACAGTTACTCAACAACCCGGCGTTAATAGAAGTTGCACCTCGCAACACGACCGCTGAAAAGATTGAGCAAACCATTTACCGAGTAGATCGTGATAAAAAACGCGAGTTGTTAGCCCACCTAATCCAGCAGCATGGCTGGTTTCAGGTACTCGTTTTCACGCGCACTAAACATGGTGCAAACCGCTTAGCAGAGCAGCTTTCTAAGCAAGACATTCCCGCTATGGCCATCCATGGCAATAAGAGCCAAGGGGCTAGAACACGTGCACTAGGCGCTTTTAAAAGTGGTGACTTGCAGGTCCTTGTCGCCACCGATATTGCCGCGCGTGGGTTAGATATTAACGAACTTCCTCATGTCGTTAATTTCGACTTACCCAATGTGGCAGAGGATTATGTTCACCGTATTGGGCGCACCGGCCGAGCGGGCAGCAATGGAGAAGCTGTTTCACTCGTATGTGTCGACGAACACGGCTTGCTGAGTGGAATTGAGCGCCTAATTAAGCAAAATCTGCCTAAACGCATCGAACCCGGTTTTGAACCTGACCCCAACGCCAAGCCCGAGCCGATTGAAAATGGCCGCCGTGGTCAGAAGCAGCCCCGCGCCAAGCGCAAGCCAGAAGGGCAAGCGAATACAGGCGGTGAACGTCGGCGTCGCGCCCGTCGCTAGCCCTTTGCTTAGGAATATGCGAAGGTTATCGCTTCGTGTATTCCGCTGGCACAGCTTAACTTATTCATGGAGTGATTATGGCGTCGTCTCAACTTATTAACGATTACCGCCAGTGGCTTACCTTTCAACGTCAGGAGCAACTAAGCCGCGAGCACCAGGGTATTTCACAACGGCTAGAAGATGCCCGAGCATCGGCTGGGCAAGTGCTGCAGGCCTATCGCAGCATGGCTGAAAAAGCCTCCACGGAGGGCGCCTGTTATCGCACGCTTTTCTTGCGCGAGCGCAACAATAACGAATCGCTTCCCTGCGAGGGATGGTTATTTGTACGACGGGTACTTAGCGAAGAGAGCAGCACGCGAGTACGGGTAACGTTACTTGAAACCTTTACGTTGGAAGACGGCATCATTACGCCGGGCGAAAAACCTGCACATAAATTAACTCTCGAGATCTATGACAAGCTGAATGTTGATAAGGGGATGCGTACCGAGGTGCGCGTAGACTGCTTAGATACGCAACAAGATTATCATTTCATCACCCTGCTTGATGCAGTACGCGGCGACTTACGCCCTCACCTAAAGTAAAATTAACATGGCTTCTCGTCGCACATACACTTTTATTGTGCTGATGTTCGTAGTAGGGCTTAATTTACGCCCTGCTATGTCGTCGGTTGCGCCCCTGCTTTCCCGGCTGCAAGAAACTGCTGGCTTAAGCCCTGCTTCAGCAGGCATTTTAACCACGTTACCAGTGCTTTTTTTAGGTTTGTTAGCCCCACTTGCCCCACTCTTGGCTAAGCAGTTAGGCAGTGAACGGGCCCTGAGCAGCGCACTGCTTTTACTAACCTGCGGATTAATCTTAAGAGGCTTGCCAGTCCCCGGGGCACTTTTTATTGGCTCAGCAATGGCAGGCGGCGCGATTGGCCTTAGCGGCACCCTTCTGCCAGCACTTGTTAAACGCGAACTGCCCCACAGCGCCGATCTTCTGACTGGCTTATACACCATGGCGTTATGTTTCGGCGGTGCTTTAGGCGCAGGTCTTAGCGTTCCTCTGATGCAATGGCTAGGCAGCTGGCAGTTGAGTCTTATGAGCTGGTCGCTGTTGGCATTAGTAGCACTGGCACTATGGATGACCAACATGCCAGCGGCTCAGCACAAGCACACCCCACGCAGTCTAAAAACTTCTTCTTCGCTTGCCCAACTAATGCGTAAACCACTTACGTGGCATGTCATGCTGTTTATGGGCATCCAGTCTTCCATGGCTTACATAGTGTTTGGTTGGCTGCCCACCTTATTAGTTTATAGAGGCTATGATGAAGCTGCGGCCGGCTGGACAATGGCCATCTCAATCATGTGTCAGCTGTTTTCAGCGCTGGGCGCACCTTGGCTAGCCCGCTTAACCTACGATCAACGCCCTGCCTTACTGCTAGTCCTTTTTAGCACCGCACTAGGGCTTTGGATGTTGCTTATTGCGCCATTAGCCTGGAAGTGGCCCGGCGCGGTACTTCTGGGCATTGGACAAGGCGGCAGCTTTAGCTTAGCGCTCAGTCTGCTGGTGTTACGAACGGCTAACTCGCGTCTTGCGGGGCAGCTTTCTGGCTTAGTACAGGGTGGCGGCTACACATTGGCAGCACTAGGCCCCTTTGGGGTTGGTCTGATGCTGCAAGCCGGAGCAGAGCTAGCCCACATAGCATGGTTGCTTATACTGCTGATTATTATTTGTTGCGGGTTCGCGCTATTGGCTGGGCGTAACCGCCAACTAGACGATCAGAGCGGTGAGCTGTTAGTACATCGTGGCTAGCAGTCATACCTGGCAATACCTGCCTCAGTTTGCCGAACCTGCTTCAACATCATACTGAGCCACTGACACTTAGACATAAGAACTCAGACATAAAAACTTAGACATAACCACTTAGGCACAAGTAATTAGACGCTACGATTGAGAAACACCCCTTTAGATTCGCCCAATTCAGGAAACGGCTATGAGCACCACTTCTCTCCTGGCAAGCGCCGCCCCCACTCAAGAACGTGTGCTGGTCATCTATACTGGCGGCACTATTGGCATGCAGCCAAATGTAAAGGGACTCGCCCCAGGGGGGGGCTTTCAAGATCGTATGGCAGACGCACTAGGCCAACTTCCTATACTGCACCAACATGCCCTTCCCGCTTATGACGTGCTTAGTTATGCATCATTGATCGACTCAAGTGCAGCGACACCGCTAACTTGGCAACAGATTGCCAACGATATTGCTGCCAACTTAGCCAACTACCGTGGATTTGTCGTTATCCATGGCACAGACACCCTAAGCTGGACCGCATCAAGTCTTGCTTATCAACTACAGGGAATTGACCGCCCAGTTGTATTAACAGGCTCTATGCACCCTCTTGAAACGGCTAATAGCGATGCCATCGGCAACCTTTATGGAGCATTAAGGTTTGCCGCAAATATTGAATTACAAGAGGTGGCAATCTATTTTTCAAATCGCCTTCTGAGAGGTTCACGAGCGATTAAACAGCACGCGGAATCCTTAGATGCATTCATCTCACCAAGCTATCCCTGTATCGGTGAACGCGTAGGCGAAGACTTCATCTATTACCCCAGTAGAGGTTTAGGATTTCAACAGCGTGGCGCGCCCCGTTTTGAGCTTTCAGACTATCAAGTCGTCTCCGATGGCGCCGTTATTAGACTCGCATTGTGGCCCGGAATAGCGCCTTGGCAATTGGAAGCTCTGCTCGGTGACTCCCGCGTAAAAGGGGCACTACTACAGCTTTGGGGAGCAGGTAATATACCCAACGACCCAGCAATCATTGATGTCATTGCCAACGCCAGTGGCGAAGGAAAACTGCTCGCCGCAATTAGTCAATGTCCCCAGGGCAGCATTCATATGGGCGAGTACGCAGCGGGCCATGGCCTAACAGAGGCGGGCCTACTGTCTGGAGACAACATGACACCTGAAGCAGCCTTCACCAAGCTTGTTCATCTTTTAGCTCAACCCTTGCCAACCGATGATCGACGTCAGCGATTTTTAACGTCACTTGTCGGCGAACGCTAAACAGCGCACATCGATCAATTCGCACTGGCGTAGTCACTTATACACGCTATGTTTAAACAGATGATAACAACCAAAAAGGAAAGCAGCGTATGGAACGGCCGGTACACCATTTTAGCGAGCTATTTGAACAACTCGGGCTACGCTCGGATGCAGAATCCATAGAACACTTTATTCAACGCCACTCCCCTCTCCCCAAAGAAATGCCGCTCGCAGACGCGCCTTGTTGGAACGAAGGCCAAGCTGATTTTCTGCGGGAAGCCGTGGAAGATGATGCCGACTGGGCTGAAGTTGTCGACCACCTTGATGCCTCAATGCGCAAGCAGGCTTGATTGCTCTGGCTGCTTTCCGCTACGCGCCGCTGATTAGCGGCGCCAATATAGCTATTAACTGTTAAGGCGAGCTTCAACGCGCTCAAGAATTTGCCTACTCACTTTGCCCACTAATGGCTTTGCAGCACGGTTCACCGCTTTTTCCATCAACCGGTTACGGATTTCATAACTCAGCGTGAGCGACACTTCCGTCCCCTCTGGCACTTCACGCAATTGATAACGACCTTGGTTTTTAACGCCTTCCAAGGATTCCCATGCCAGCACACAAGGTGGCTTGATCTCGGTTACCGCCACATCAAATGACCAATCCATTCCCACCGCATGGACATGCCAGCGATAACGATTATCGCCTAAGGTATCAATTGATCTAATGAGATCAGAATAGTCAGCAAAATCTTCAACTCGGCTCAGCAGTTCGAACACTCTTTCAGGCTGAGCATTAATAATTTCGCTATGTTCTATGGTGACCATGGATTCATCCCTTACGACTAGAAGGATTAGCTTAGCATGTTGAGCCATGCACATAGCGAACAGAAAATGCTACCAATTGCGGCTACTACTGGCCAGACAAGCTCGCATTGCGTAAACTGCCGACCTTCCGGACCGGACCCCGGAATCTCATTTAGCGCGACGCTAAAGCACTCAATAAATTCTCCGGCCAATGAGTAATTATTATGTCGTTACCCCCCGCCTCTGGCGCAGACGCGTCATCTACTGTTGTGATTTATTCCGGCGGCATGGACTCCTACACCGTTCTTCACCGCGCAATTAAAGAAGGACTAGACGTTCATGCCCTCTCCTTTGATTATGGCCAACGTCACTCCAAAGAACTGGACATAGCGAAAGCCGTTTGTAAGCAGCTCAACATCCCCCATCAAGTCGTTGATATACGTGCTATCCACGGTTTAATTGATAATTCAGCGCTGACTAACCCAGATATATCAATGCCCGAAGGCGACTATGCTGCTGATAACCTCTCTACCACCGTTGTCCCTAATCGCAACATGATTCTGCTTTCGTTAGCGATTGCTAAAGCAGTTAATATTGGGGCGGGGCGTGTCGATTACGGCGCCCACGGCGGTGATCATATTCTCTACCCTGACTGTCGGCCTGAATTTGTTCATGCCATGAATCAGGTCGCTGGCATCGCTAATTTTGAACCGGTAACACTACATGCACCTTATCTAGCATCGAGCAAAGCCGATATTTTGCGCGATGGTTTAGCAATGGGCCTGAACTACCGTGATACCTGGACCTGCTATGAAGGACGCGCACTAGCTTGCGGCAAGTGCGGCAGCTGCCGTGAACGTCTGGCGGCGTTTGCAGCCAACAACGTTTCAGACCCGCTGGCGTATGAATCGACTCCTGCACAGGTTATCGACTGATGTATCACGTCAAAGAAGCTTTTTATACTTTGCAGGGCGAAGGTGCCCAGGCAGGTCGTGCCAGCGTATTTTGCCGCTTTAGCGGCTGCAACTTGTGGTCTGGGCGTGAAATCGATCGCGCCAGCGCAAAATGCTCTTTTTGCGACACCGATTTTATCGGTACGGATGGTATTAACGGTGGGCGCTTTAACACACCACATGAACTCGCTGATCACCTTAAAACCCTTTGGCCAGTTCATGCGGGAAGAGCAACGCCCTATGTGGTATTCACTGGCGGCGAGCCATTACTCCAACTTGATACCCCGCTGATCGAGCTATTACATAGCGATGGATTTGAAGTGGCCGTTGAAACGAATGGAACGGTCATACCACCACCAGGAATTGATTGGCTATGTGTTAGCCCTAAGGGCACCAATCCACTGGTGGTCACCCGTGGTGATGAGTTAAAGCTGGTTTTTCCACAATCTGTGGCGCCACCCGATCAATTCGCCAACCTGGACTTCAACCACTTTTTTTTGCAGCCGATGGACCAGGGCATAGCGCACAAGAATCAGGCAACGGTTAAGGCAACCACCGCCTATTGCATGGCTAACCCCCAGTGGCGTCTATCGCTTCAAACGCACAAAATTGCAGGATTTGAGTAATGGCGTTATTTGTAAATCGTCTCAGCCATATTGATGTTTCACTGTGGTGCCCTACAAAAGGGTTGGTAGGCTGTAGCTGGCAAGTCGATGCTCAGTTGGATGGGGAACTAGGCGAAGATGGTATGCTTTTTGACTTCGGGGAAGTGAAGCCTTGGATCAAACGCACCCTCGATAGTGGCCTAGACCATACCCTACTCGTACCTATCAACGCGCCCGGCATTAAGGTTACTGACTGCGCTGAAGGTATCTGCATTAGAACAGCGACTCCTTACGAAATGGAAGTTCGCGGGCCAGCCCAAGCGTTTACCTTGCTCCCCTGGGATACCATCACTGTTGAACGTGTCAGCCACTATTTAAGCTCGCAGCTAACGAAGCAAGAGCAACGGCCAGCCAATGTTCACAGTGTCACGCTAACGCTGAGTGACGAGCCTATAGACGGCGCTGGCTATGGCTACACTCACGGACTGAAACGGCATCTTGGCAACTGCCAGCGGATTGCCCATGGCCACCGCTCGCGCCTGTTAATCTGGCAACATCAGGCTCGTCAGCCAGCGCTTGAGCAGCACTGGGCAGCATGGCTAGATAATCGATATCTGCTTGAACAGGCCGATATTGAGAGCCAGATTGATGAAAAGCTGACTTGCCGTTACCAGTCTGCACAAGGCACATTTTCAATCACGCTGCCTCAACAGCGCTGCTGTGTACTGCCCAAGCCGACAACCGTCGAGAATATTGCTTTATGGCTTGCCAAGCGTATTGCAGAGCACAGCGGCCATAAAACACTGGTTCAAGCCTTTGAGGGAATTGATAAAGGCGCGACGGCAGAAGCGTCGCCATGAGTAGTCACGTATTCGCAACAACGGACACCGCCGCCTGCCGAGCAGGCTGCGGTGCTTGCTGTATTGCACCGTCGATTAGCTCTTATATACCCGGCATGCCAAATGGCAAACCGGCGGGCGTTCGATGCGTACAGCTAAGTGATGACAATCTATGCAGGTTATTTGGCGATCCTAGTCGTCCCGCTGTGTGTGAACGATTCGACTATGATGCTGATGTATGTGGCGAGCACCGAGAAGAGGCGCTCGCCACACTTAACTGGCTGGAATCAACAACGCGTTAGTTGCCAACTCAGGTTTCGTTTTCAACGCTTACCGCGTGGGGCAACCGCCTATCAAGCAGGCTAACCCAACGAACAAGCACTGGCGCATCACTATGGCTCACTTCACTCAATAAGCGCCTAAATGCCTCCTTGGCCTGCAGGTCGTTTGGTGCAATACGCGTTAACCAAAGTTCGAGTGCGGCAAGCTCCTGATGGCGGTTTCCATGCTCGCGAGCCTGGTTAATGGCCATTTCAGCCAGCGCTTTCACTTCATTAGCAGGGTGGCCTAGCAAATCGCGCACTTTAGCTAGCTGCGTTGCCAGCTCGGGTAAAAAGAGCGTTGTGCGCTCCTTGGCAATGACCAGACACTGATCCAGATAATCTTCAGCCGCTTTTAGCTCTCCAAGCTCAATACACGCATCTGAGTACCATAGAACCGGGCGTTGATAGCGATCACGTCCATTCAGCTCTGCCATCTGGTCTAGGCTGTCCCGCACCTGCACCAAGCCCCCTTGGTCGCCCGCAAGCGCTCGCTGCCAGCCAAGAACCCCTTGAGCAGAAATTTGCCACAGTTGCAAATCGGGCGTACCCGTCATTGCAGCAGCGCGCTCAGCGTGTCGTGCCGCTAGGTGCACATGGCCAAGCTGCCGATAAAGAGCGGCGGAAAACATCAGCGCCATGGCAAGCGTGCCTGGATGGCCAATTTTTTCAGCTAACCGGATGGCTGAAGAGATATGCCGCTCTGCACGTTGGTAGTCACCACGTAAGCAGAGCGTCCAGCCTTGAAAAGAAGCAGCCGTCACTTGTGGGTGATCTGAGAATGGCAGCCATTCAATCATCATTTGCGCATTGAGCGGGTCAATTTCGTCCAGGTGATCATGCGCTTGCTGAATGCGACCAGCCCAGTATTCGCAATGCGCCCGCGCATAATCGGCCAGCCTTTGGTAGCGCGGATCTTCTAAACGTCCAGCAATATCTGCAAGCGTGGAGGCAAGTGCAAATGCATCAGCATGGGCATAGCGCTGACTTCGGCCAACCCATAAGCCCCACTTAACCAAAAATATTTGTTCAAGATCTTCAGGATCTTCCGTAGCGGCGCCACCCGACTGGCGAAGTAACTCCCTCGCACGCACGAAACTCTCATGCGCAGTGGGTGAACCATGCCCCTCTAAGGCGAAGGCCGCTTGACCACGTACGGTCAGCAGGCTTACTTCACGCTCAACTTCATGGTCCACATGGCGCAGGCTAGCAAGTCCGAAGTCTGCCATGCGCAGCGCCGTACGGTTAGCGCTTACCTTGAGGGCTTCCCGCGCGGCCAGCTCAAAGTAACGAGCGCCCCTGGCATAGTGGCCACTGCGGCGTAAATGAGTGGCAAAATCGCCAGGGTGGCGGCTAATCCATACAGGAAAACGCTCTTCAATTAGCGTGACAACCTGTTGATGAAGCTTAACCCGTACATCCCTAGGGCACGAAAGGTAAGCGGCTTCTTGCAGCAGCTGGTGGCTAAACTGATGCTCAGGCTCTCCCCCATCTTTATCCACTGGCTCGACAATTTCCAGCTGGCGCATGTGTTCGATCGCTTGGCACAGCCGCGGCTTTTCCCAACCACTGCACTCTTGCAGAAAATCAAGCCGGAAACGTTTGCCGAGTACCGCCGCTACATGGGCAATTTCTCGATCACCTTCCAACTGGTCAATTCGACTCGCTAGCAGCCCTAGCAGCCCTTTGGGCAGCTCATCAAACTGCACACTACGACCTTCACGGCGATCCATATCCACACGCCGACAAATCTCTTGCATATACAGCGGCACCCCATCGCAACGCTCAATGATTTGATTGCGTAGCCGGGGGCTTAAATGAATGCGATACCGGCGGGATAGCTGAGAAAGCAAACGAGACGATTGTTGCGCATCCAGCCTTCCAAGCGTAATTTGCTGATCCCAGTGAAGTTTGACCGGCAGCGGCTCTCGGCCATGGTGACTAGCAACCAGCATGAAGGCTGTATTGATCGGCAACCGAGCTTGCAGCCCTGCTAACACCTTGAATGAAGGTTCATCAAGCCATTGCAGGTCATCAATCATCAGTACCAATGTCCGTGAACTGGCCAAATGATCGATTAAGCGGTGTAACAGCTTTACAACTAGCTCAATAGCCTCACCATTCTGAGTTAACTGAGCAACTTCTTGAACATCACGCACACCGAGCGCTTCTTCAAGCAATTGCTGACGCTCATCCCCCAGGGGCTCCAAGGCGAGCGTTTCTTGCAACTGGCGAACAGCTTGGCAGGTTGGCGTTGCTTCCACATACCAAGCGAGCAGAGTGCGTGCGACACCGTAAGGCTCTAGCACCGATAGCCGCGTCGTTGGCTGCCAACAAATGGCAGCATCAAGACTCAGCTCTAACTGGCGAAAACCAACCATTAGCGCCGATTTACCCATCCCAGACGCGCCACGTACTAGCACGCTCTGGCGCAAACCAATACCAGCTCTCGCCAACGCATCTCTTAGCGTGCGCAGAGATGTTTCTCGACCAACTAAACTAGGAGGTAGCGCATCCCTACCGCCCTCATTTACTCCCAGCACTAACGCCCTCAAGCGGACGCGACCATCGCTAGCCACTAAACGAGAGGCCAACCGCGGTTGCAAATCCAGTGCAGGCGGCATGTGCTGACTGGCTTCTTGAGAGATCACCAGCTCACTGCCTTCAGCAGCGCTCATTAGCTCTAGTGATACTTGAGTCACTTGGCCAAGCGGGTCAGCTAGCTGACGTTCAGGCAGATAAACCACTCTTCCGCTATTCAGACCTGCGGCAAGCTCAAATTTGGGAGGCTCACCGTCACCCACCCAGTGACGCTGGCACTCTAATGGCAACGCCAGACGGCAGTGTTCATAAAGTGCCACCAGCTCTGCCAACTGATGAGCCGGGCCATGGGTACCAAAACAGGCCAAGCCAAGTCCACCTGTTGCGCCCGGCAACCAGAAGCCACCTAAGTGATGACACTGCTGCTCTAGCCAACGCAGTAGCTCTAATTGAAGCGCCAAACAGTTCCGGGTAGCTGCGCGATCTTGCCAATCACCTTGTAGCTTAAGCCGGATAGCCATTACAGATAGCTGGCGTAGCTCAATTTCATCTTCACGAAGTGGCTTACTATCCGCTGCCAATACACGTGAAAAAGCACCTTGGGGGCTCATGACGCGCGGATCGTGAGGACCATCAGACCAATAATTAGCTAACTGTAAAAAGCTTGGTTCGGGCTGCTGACCGGAAAGCGCTAACAACTGTAAATAGCTGTTGTACTGCTCATGGGCAGCCGCCATCTGGTGTTTCTCGGCCAACTGGCGCACCAGACGCTCATGAAATGGGCCGTAGCCAGAGAAGCGGCTGACTAAACCTTCCAATAGATCGTCAGGGACATCTGCGTGGGCATCCAGCACCTGTTCCGCGAAACGAATAACTCGCTGACGCCACTCGTTTCGCACCTGAACTAACCAACGCTGAAATTCGCTGCAGTTGGCAAGCTGGAGTTCTTCTATCAAATCCCCCTGATAGCACGACATCACCTCTTCGAGGTTTGCCAAATCTCGAGGACCTTCCAACAATTGCTGTAATTCGTGCAAGTCAACCCGCCAGTGGGCGGGCAACTGAAAAGCGATAGTCTGGCGGGATACGTTCAGCACTTGCTCGGCGTTGTCCCCCATCGACTGGCGCAGACAGTGAAGCGCATGACGTAGGTTGGTTCTGCCCGATGACAGCCCCTGGTCTGGCCAAAGTAATTCGGCGAGGGAGGCTCGATTAACCGGCTGCCGATGCAGCAACAAATAAACGAGCAGCGCTTTTACTTTGTCATAACTGAAGTGCGTCAGCACATCTTCTCCTTGTGACAAAGAGAAATGGCCAAACAGGGTCAGTTGGTCTGTCTCACGAGCATCGCGCATGATACATATCCTACCTAGACTAGCGGTGGCTTAAGCAGGCACACCGCTATGAAAACGAAAAGCCGTATCTGGCGAAGTAATCAACTCCGCTTCACGCGCCACAAAAAAGGCGATTCTGTCATCTATTGATGCCGATGTTTGCTGTCTTGCAAGCAGCAAATAGTCTTCAAAGTGACGGCCTTCTGACTTCACCAACGTGCGATAGAACTTGGCAAGCTCTTCATCTAAATAAGGAATTAAGCGCGCAAAGCGCTCGCAGCTACGTGCCTCAATGAACGCACCAATAATTAACACATCAATTAAACGCTCAGGATCATTGCTACGCACATGCTTGCGCAAGCCTTCGGCATAGCGTGACGCAGTAAGGTGACGATACGCCACGCCTCGCTTCTCCATTAAGCCAACCACCTGCTCGAAATGCAGCAGTTCTTCTCGAGCCAGTTGCGACATCTTGCTTAGTAGTAACGGCTGATCAACGTAACGATAGAGCAAGCTCATGGCCGTTGAAGCGGCTTTCTTCTCACACTGAGCATGGTCTATAAGCAGTATCTCTGGATTATCCAATGCCCATTGCAGCCATGCATCAGGCGTTGAGCAAGCAAGAAACTGATGGAGACATTCTGGCAGCAGATCATCCGCTTGCAGCGCATGACCTACAGGTTGCAATCTATTTAATTGTATCGACATAACACCATTACCAAGCGCTTATCTCACTATTGTACAACATATAAACGCCCTGAGCGTTTGTTCCCTGCCATTACGCTCGCCGTTGAGAGAGCCGTAACAGTACTTTTTATATAGCACATATCTAATATAAAATTACGCTTATATTGAAGCTCCACACCACAATACCCGCGATCTAACTGTCGTAGTGATAATAATACGACGAAATAATCAAACAGTATGGTAACGCGGCCTCACAATAATCACACGCGCCCTCACCCTCAATTACGCCTGTTCGGTAAAAAACTTCCATCCGCTGGATTAATTAAGAAAAAAACACGCTATTAAGAAACCCTACACCATCTCCTCAACATAAAGTACAAGGCACTCAGGAGCTTGCCGCCTTAACATTGTCGACAGTTTCCCGTAGAATCCACCTCATCCACCAGACGCTGTTTGTCAAGCGTATGTCACGTGTCCGGGCACATACTCAATACCGTGTGGGTATGCGCTCGTCACCATTAAGAAGATGAGAGGGCCCCAACGTGCTTGAAGCTTACCGCCAACATGTCGAGGAACGCGCTGCAGAGGGCGTACCGCCCAAGCCTCTGAACGCCGAACAAGTCGCTGCCTTAATTGAGCTACTTAAAAATCCGCCGGCCGGTGAAGAAGAGTTCATTCTTGACCTAATCACCAACCGAGTCCCCCCAGGCGTTGATGAAGCTGCTTATGTCAAAGCAGGTTTCTTAACCGCGATTGCTAAAGGTGAAGCCACCTCTCCGCTGATCGATAAGATCCATGCCGTCAAGCTTCTTGGCACCATGCAAGGCGGTTATAACATTGTCTCCATGGTTGAACTATTAGACAACGAAGAACTTGCTCGTGAGGCTGGCGAACAGCTCAAGCATACCCTTCTCATGTTTGATGCGTTCCATGATGTTGAAGAGCGCGCCAAAAAAGGCAACGCGGTTGCTAAAGACGTTATTCAGTCCTGGGCTGATGCAGAGTGGTTCCTCTCCAAGCCTGCACTGGAAGAGAAAATCACCTTAACCGTCTTTAAGGTGCCGGGTGAAACCAATACTGACGACCTCTCGCCTGCACCTGACGCATGGTCGCGCCCGGACATTCCGCTGCATGCCAATGCCATGCTCAAAAACGAGCGTGAAGGTATTGAACCCGAAGTGCAAGGCACAACTGGCCCGCTGAAGCAGATTGAAGAAGTCAAAGCGAAAGGTTTCCCCGTTGCCTATGTGGGCGACGTCGTTGGTACTGGCTCTTCACGTAAGTCCGCCACCAACTCAGTACTCTGGTTCTTCGGCGACGACATTCCTTACGTGCCCAACAAGCGCGCTGGCGGCTTCTGTTTTGGTGCCAAGATCGCACCGATCTTCTTCAATACAATGGAAGATTCTGGCGCACTGCCGGTTGAAATGGATGTTACCAAACTGGCCATGGGCGACATCATTGATGTCTATCCGTACGAAGGTAAAGTGTGTAAGCACGGTACCGACGAAGTACTGACAACTTTCGAACTCAAAACCCAGCTGATCCTTGACGAAGTGCGCGCAGGTGGACGCATTCCGCTGATTATCGGTCGTGGTTTAACAGGTAAAGCGCGTGAATCGCTAGGTCTTGAACCTTCTGATGTGTTCCGCCTGCCAGACCAGCCGGTTGATACTGGCAAGGGCTTCACCCTGGCTCAAAAAATGGTCGGTAAAGCGTGTGGCATGGACGGCGTACGCCCAGGTATGTACTGCGAACCCAAGATGACCACCGTTGGCTCTCAGGACACAACCGGCCCGATGACCCGTGACGAGCTGAAAGACCTCGCGTGTCTTGGCTTCCAAGCTGACTTGGTCATGCAGTCATTCTGTCACACTGCAGCCTATCCAAAGCCTGTCGATGTGGATACACACCACACACTGCCGGACTTCATCATGAACCGTGGCGGTGTTTCCCTTCGCCCCGGCGACGGTATCATCCATAGCTGGCTGAACCGCATGCTGCTGCCCGACACGGTGGGTACTGGCGGTGACTCCCATACCCGTTTCCCGCTGGGCATCTCATTCCCGGCAGGTTCTGGTCTGGTAGCATTTGCTGCTGCGACTGGTGTCATGCCGCTAGACATGCCGGAATCCGTGCTGGTGCGCTTTAAAGGTGAACGCCAACCAGGCGTGACACTGCGCGACCTGGTTCATGCTATTCCTCTCTACGCCATTAAGCAGGGCTTGCTGACCGTTGAGAAATCCGGTAAGAAAAACGCCTTCTCTGGTCGTGTCTTGGAAATTGAAGGTCTTGAAGACCTAACCGTCGAGCAAGCTTTCGAGCTTTCCGACGCTTCAGCAGAGCGTAGCGCAGCAGGCTGTACAATTACCCTGTCTGAAGAAAGCGTCACCGAGTACCTCAAATCCAACATCACACTGCTGAAGTGGATGATTGCGAATGGTTATGGTGATGAACGCACGATCAGTCGTCGTATCGAAGGCATGGAAGCATGGCTTGAAAACCCAAGCTTGATGCGTGCTGACAAAGATGCTGACTACGCCGAAATCATCGAAATTGATTTGAGCGAAATTAAAGAGCCCGTTCTTTGCGCGCCTAATGATCCTGATGATGCTCGCCTGCTGTCAGATGTTGCCGGCGAAAAGATTGATGAAGTATTTATCGGCTCATGCATGACCAACATTGGTCATTTCCGTGCAGCTGGTAAACTGCTTGAAAAACAGCCTGCGGGCAGCCTGAAAACACGCCTTTGGCTGGCACCGCCGACCAAAATGGATCAGCACCAGCTAACCGAAGAAGGCTATTACGGCATTTATGGCCGTGCTGGCGCCCGCATGGAAATGCCGGGATGTTCACTGTGTATGGGTAACCAGGCACGCGTTGCAGCGAAAAGCACCGTTGTGTCTACGTCTACACGTAACTTCCCGAACCGCTTAGGTGATGGTGCAAATGTATACCTCGCTTCAGCGGAACTCGCAGCCGTTGCTGCCGTGGAAGGTCGCCTTCCGACTGTAGAAGAGTACCAGCGCTACATGGGTGAATTTGACGCACTCGCTGGAGAAATATATCGTTACATGAACTTCCACGAAATCGAGGAGTATCAAAAAATCGCCTCGAACGTGATTCCGGTTGCTCAAGAAGCTTAACGCTCTTGCAGTACCGAGAACTTATCGCCGATGCTCGCAACATCGCAAGAAGGATGACAATGTCTCCTTCTTGAGCCGATGACCGAACGCCTCAGCCTGTTTGTCAGGTTGGGGCGTTTTTTTGCCGCCTGATGTTGATTAATTGGCTTCCTAGACTAACTTTCGAAACCGATGCTTCATAGGAGCGTGTAATGACAAATATGAGTCCTATTGTCACTCCAGATTTATGTGATGCGTACCCTGACGTGACCGTACTAGAACCGATGTTTGCTAATTATGGCGGCATCGATAGCTTTTACGGCCCTATTCGTACCGTTAAGTGTTTTGAAGACAACTCATTGGTTAAACAAGCCGTTGCCGAGCCAGGTGATGGTGCCGTACTGGTTGTGGATGCTGGCGGGTCATACCGCTGTGCCATGCTTGGCGATATGCTCGCCGAACAAGCGGCTAAAAATGGCTGGGCTGGCGTGGTGATGTATGGCTGCGTGCGAGACGTCGATATTCTCGCCACACTGCCTCTCGGCGTCCAAGCATTAGGTAGCCACCCGCGTAAAAGCGAAAAGCGCGGCGAAGGACTGCGTGATATTCCCATTACCTTTGCAGGCGCCACGCTACACACGGGACAATGGCTTTACGCAGATAACAACGGCATTATTATCGCCGAAAAACCGCTTGAGCTCTCCTAAGACAAGGGCTTGCCAGGTGTGGTACTTAGTGCCACCCTGGTAATTCAACTCTGACAAAATTGTGACCATGCAGCCGCTTAACCAACTGGGCTACACCCTACTCCACACTCTACGCGACCATCTTCGTCCTCTGATTGCCTATCACCTGCTCTTCACGCTGTTAGCTTCTGCTCTTATTGTGCCATTAATTGCGTGGATCTCTCGGGCCTTACTAGCGCAGCTCAACCGAACAGTAGTCACCAATGATGCGCTTATTACACTACTTTTTAGCCCACTAGGCTTAGTTGCGTTACTCGTGGGTCTTGGCTTTGCATTCTTACTGATTTATTGGCAACAAGCAGGCATGCTGCTAGTTGCCGTCAGACCGAAAGACAACCACTACCGACTCGCCTTTGAAGCACTCTGGTTAAGCACGCGCCGCTTGCCAGCACTCGCGGGCCTAGTCATTCTTCAGGTAGGATCCCACTTGCTCCTCCTAGCCCCTTTTATGATGGGCTTAACGTGGCTTTACGATGTATGGCTAAGCGGTATAGATCCCTACTATTTACAACAAACTCGCCCCGCCTCGCTGTGGTATTTTATCGCTTGCGCACTGCCGTTACTGTTTATCTGGCTTGGGCTAGCCGCACGGCTCTACCTACGCTGGTTACTAGCGCTACCGTTAGTAGCGCTGGACAACTGCTCCCCTTTCCAGGCACTGAAACGTAGCGTGCGCTTAACTCGTGGCTGGCATCGCTCGATTGGTGTGGCGGTTTTGACACTGCTGATCGTTATTATCAGTCTACCAGTTATCTCTACATGGCTATTTGATAGCGTCGTGACGCCTCTGTTATGGGGGCTACCCGAACATAATGCCGTGCTGATTCCAGCAATGTTGGCATATTTAACCAGCTACGTACTGGTTACATTAGCCATTACCTTTTTAGGTATTGCCACCAATGCCCTTTTGTCAGCGTGCTTATACTTGCAGCTGGCTTTTAAAGAGGCTCGCCCTGCTCCACGATCAGAAAATGCCCATCCTGGTCGCCTTGCGTGGGCGATTGAACTAAGCGTACTGCTACTAGCGGGGCTACAAGCATGGTGGATACTCAATAGCTTTGAAATACGCGACAACGTAGCGGTTATCGCCCACCGTGGAAGCTCGATGGTCGCACCGGAGAATACCCTATCTGCGATAAGACAAGCGCTTGAAGACGGTGCTGATGCCGTAGAGCTAGATGTTCGCCTTAGCGCTGACAACCAGGTGCTTCTTTATCATGACCGCAGCTTGGCTCGGCTAACAGGCGATCGGCGTGAGTTTGACTCACTCACTAGAGCAGAGCTGAGCAAAGTTGATGTCGGCAGTTGGTTTGGTGATGCCTTCCAAAACGAGCGAATTGCCGGCTTGGACGATGCCATGGCGCTAGTCCGAGGGCGCGCCAGCCTAATGATTGACATGAAACCTTCACCTGGCGATGAAGAGAGGCTTGCTCGCGCCGTTTTAGCAACCCTTGAAGCAGAAAGCGACATTCGTTATCGCTGCTGGGCAACTCAGCATAACGCGCTCAATGCGAACGCGAACTGCGGCTTTCCAAATGTATTCTTGGAAATGCGCATGGCGACCATGGCGCCCAGCATGGTTACTTTTTTAAAACAGCAAGCCCCCGAATTGCGCATTACCTTACTCGCCCAACTGATCTTGGCTGGCACACTGGATCGGCGCCAATTTGATGCTTTAGGCCTGCGCCATAACCGCATCACGCCACAAGAGATTCGATTAGCGACGCTTTATAACTATGAAATACATGCCTGGACAGTCAATGACCAAACACGTATGTCGACACTGATTGACCTGGGGGTTGACGCGATCATCACTGACTATCCAGACCGCTTGAGCGAATTAATAGAAAACCGCCGTGCGCTGAGCGACGGCGGTCTAATGCTTGTAAAGCTGCGCAACTGGCTACGCCAATAGCTAAGGCCTCTTTATAAGCCTCAATCGCCCGGCGCAATGGCCGGGCGAAGTTGCAAATCAGTGCTGCGCGCTGACGGTATTATTCGATGGTTTCACCCGCCAGCATAAACCAAGTTTCAAGCACCGCATCTGGGTTTAATGAGACAGAGTCTATTCCCTGCTCCATCAGCCACTTAGCCAAATCTGGATGGTCAGAAGGGCCTTGGCCACAAATGCCGACATACTTACCTTGCGCTTTGCAGGCTTTGATGGCCATTGCTAGTAGCTTTTTCACTGCAGGATTTCGTTCGTCAAACAGGTGTGCAACGATGCCTGAGTCACGATCCAGGCCCAGCGTCAGCTGAGTCAAATCGTTAGAACCAATCGAGAAACCATCAAAGTACTCGAGGAATTCATCAGCCAGCAGTGCGTTAGCAGGCAACTCACACATCATGATAACTTTTAAGCCATCAGGATTAGACTCGCCGCCCCGTGGCAAGCCATTAGCCGCTAGCAATTCTACGACCTCACGCGCCTCATCGGTTGTACGAACAAAGGGCACCATGATTTCAACGTTATCAAAGCCCATTTCGTCACGAACCCGCTTCAGCGCTCGGCACTCAAGCTCGAAACAGGGTCTAAAGGCATCCGAGATATAGCGCGAGGCCCCTCTGAAGCCAAGCATTGGATTCTCTTCACCAGGCTCATAAAGCTTGCCACCAATCAGGTTTTCGTACTCATTGGATTTAAAATCAGAGAGCCTTACGATCACTCGCTGAGGATGGAAAGCAGCGGCCAGAGTCGAGATGCCTTCGACCAGCTTATCAACATAGAAACTAACAGGGTCATCGTAACCGGCAGTACGCAAATCGATGACCTGCTGAAGATCAGCAGGCAGCGTGTCGTAATCCAACAGCGCTTTAGGGTGAACACCGATCATACGGTTAATGATGAACTCCAGCCTAGCAAGACCAACCCCTGCGTGGGGTAAGCCAGCAAAGCCAAATGCACGGTCCGGGTTACCCACATTCATCATGATCTTGAAGGGGATCGCAGGCATCGCGTCGACACTTGAAACCTTACAGTCAAATGCCAGCAACCCTTCATATACGTGGCCAGTGTCACCCTCGGCACAGGACACCGTGACATCAATGCCTTCTTTAAGCTGAGTGGTTGCATCCCCGCAACCAACCACTGCCGGTATACCCAGCTCCCGGGCAATAATAGCCGCGTGACAGGTACGTCCACCACGATTAGTCACAATCGCTGATGCACGCTTCATGATCGGCTCCCAGTCCGGGTCGGTCATGTCGGTGACCAGGATGTCACCCTCTTGTACTTTGTCCATTTCTTCTGGGCTAAGCACTGTTTTTACCGTGCCACGCCCGATCCGCTGACCAATTGCTCGCCCGGTAATCAGCGTGCGTCCCTTTTCACGCAGATGGAAGCGTTCTAACTTACCTCCTTCCTGCTGTGAAACAACGGTTTCGGGACGTGCTTGAACGATGTAGAGCTGACCATCATCACCATCCAGTGCCCACTCAATATCCATCGGGCGCTGGTAATGGTTTTCAATGGTCATGGCTTGCCGCGCAAGATCCATGATCTGTTCATCGTTAATACAGAAGCGACCACGATCTTTGAGAGGCACATCAACCGTTTCAACTGATTTACCCGCGCTGGCATCTTGCCCATAAATCATTTTGATCAGTTTAGAGCCTAGTGTCCGGCGTAGCACCGCGGGACGGCCAGCTTCAAGCGTGGGCTTGTGGACATAAAACTCATCGGGATTGACTGCTCCCTGGACGACAGTTTCGCCAAGCCCCCAAGAAGCAGTGACGAACACAGCGTCGCGGTAACCAGACTCAGTATCCAGCGTAAACATAACTCCGGAAGCGCCGGTCTCAGAACGAACCATTTTCTGCACACCGGCAGACAGCGCCACATTTTCATGGGCGTAGCCACGGTGTACGCGGTAAGAGATCGCCCGATCATTAAACAGCGATGCAAACACTTCGTGTACCGCCTGCTTAATATTGTCAAAGCCTTCAATATTAAGGAACGTTTCCTGCTGGCCGGCAAAAGACGCATCAGGCAGGTCCTCTGCCGTTGCCGAGCTACGTACGGCAACTTTCAAGCTGGGATGCTTAGCCTGAAGCTGCTCATAGGCAGCGCGTAAAGCATGCTCAAATGCGGGGGGAAGCGGCGTATCAATAATCCACTGGCGGATAGCCTTGCCTGCCTCTGCCAGCGCCTTCACGTCATCGACATCAAGGCGAGAAAGAGTGGCGTTGATGCGATCGTTCAAGCCTTCGTGAGAGAGAAACTCACGATAGGCATGAGCCGTCGTGGCAAATCCACCGGGCACTGTCACACCGACACCTGACAAATTCGAGATCATTTCGCCAAGCGAAGCGTTTTTACCACCCACGCGTTCGACGTCTGCCATACCCAGCTGATCGAACCATAGAATGTACTCTTCCACGCAACCCCCTCGCTTTTAGACTGCTTTGCGACCTGAAAGGCCGACTCTAATTGACCATGTCACACTAGCATCGCCCCGTCGCATTCGCCATTGGTCTAATAGCGAACGGAGTGGAGGATTTTTACAACAAAGCTCAATAAAGGGCTTTTTCTGTAGTCTTAACGAGATAGTTTTAATTAAATTAAGCTTTAAAACGAACTGCAAAAGTGAATGGCTTGGCGACGATTGTGCTAACCCACACCTCGCCCCACAATAGCAACTTTATTTATTGATGGATTTAGCGATGAAGCGAACAGCCTTTTTTATTTCTGATGGTACCGGCATTACAGCAGAAAGCCTTGGGCGCAGCCTGTTAGCTCAATTTAGTGATGTGGAAATTGATATGCTGACAAAGCCCTATATTGATACTCTGGACAAGGCTCAAGCTTTAGCGGAAATAATCGACTCTACCGCAGTACGAGACGGCCATAGACCGATTATCATTGATACCATTGTCGACCAGGATATCCGTAACGTCATTCGACAGGCTTCAGGCTTCAAGGTGGATATCTTCTCCACCTTTTTAGAACCCTTGGAGCAAGAGTTAGAAACTCACTCCTCTTACAGCGTCGGCAGAACACACTCGATTGGTAGCGATGATGTTTACATGGATCGCATCCACTCCGTTCATTTTGCGCTAGACAATGATGATGGCGCACGAACGCATCAATACGATAAAGCCGACATTATTCTAGTTGGCGTTTCACGCTGCGGAAAAACACCCACCTCGCTTTATCTAGCGCTGCAATTTGGTATTCGAGCAGCTAACTACCCATTGACTGAAGATGATTTGGATGAAGATGGCAGTTTAAAACTGCCCAAGGCACTAGCTCCTCACAGACACAAGCTATTTGGCCTAACAATTGATGCCCGCCGATTAGCAGCAATACGCAACGAGCGCCGCCCAAACAGCCGCTACAGTTCAATGGATCAGTGCTTGCAAGAAGTTGGACAGGCTGAGTCGCTATATCGCTCGATGCACATCCCGTTTATCGATACGACACGCTTTTCAGTTGAAGAGATTTCAACCCGCATGATTGCGGAGACAGGCCTAGCTAGGCGCTTTTCGCCCCGCTAGGCCAGAACATCACATGCCCTTGGGAGCAAATATTCCAGGGGCATTACGCCAGTAGCCTTTGTAATCCATACCAAAGCCGAACACGTAGCGATCTGCAACCTCTAGGCTACAGTAATCGGCTTTTAGGCCAGGAACAGCTTTGCGGTCATGCTGTTTATCCACTAGCACTGCCGTTGTAACGCTCGCCGCCTGGGCTTCCTCGCAGTAGGCAAGGATAGCGGCTAGCGTAGAGCCCTCATCAAGAATGTCATCGACGATGACGACGTGGCGACCTGCCATGGGAATTTCTGGAGAAACACGCCAAAAAAGCTCGCCACCACGCAGCTCATTGCGATAGCGGGTAGCGTGCAAATAATCAACTTCAAGAGGGAAACCTAATCGAGTTAGCAGGTGCCCTGTAGTAATCAAGCCGCCATTCATAACACAGTAAAAAACCGGTAACTTATCCCCTAGATCTTTACTAATCGCCTCGGCCATTCGGTCCAGTGCACGCTCAACTTGTTGTTGAGAAATTAAGCAGTCAGCGTTATCCATCAGCTCACGCATTGAGTCGAGCGACTCAAGCGCTTCTTTATCCAGTTTGGACATCGGGTTACTCCAGGAAAGGGGTTAACTGGTCAGTGATTTAAAATTGAAAATAACTTAAGAAAAGAGGGGGTTAATTCGCCAACGCTTCTAATTTGGCATGGGTACGACGCCAGCGGCCAAGCGCCGTTAGCGCATCCACATCGGGACGGGCTCGCCCATAGCGTAGCTTGATTGGTCGTTTACTGTGTAATCCCTGGCATGCTTCAACAACATCTAACGCTGCAGAGCGGTCATTACAGACCAATAGCATGTCGCAACCTGCGGCAAGGGCAGCGCTGGCGCGCGCCTTCGGATCACCCGCCTCGTGAGCGCCCGCCATGCTTAAATCATCTGAAAAGATACAACCTTTAAACCCCAATGACTCTCTTAACATCCCCAACCAACTTGGCGAGAAGCCAGCAGGACGTGAGTCAAACGCACTATAAATAACATGGGCAGGCATAACACCATCAAGCTGAGTAGCAAGTTGGCTAAACGGAACAAGATCGCGCTGTTTAATAAGCGCCAGCGGACGGTCATCCACAGGTAACGCCACATGGGAGTCAGCGGCAACGCCACCATGGCCAGGAAAATGCTTACCTACCGCCGCCATACCCGCTTCATGCAAACCGTTGATAAAACACTGACCCAGCGCAGCGACGTGTGCAGGGTCGGTGCTGAAGCTACGATCACCGATCACGCTAGAGATACCACTTTCGACATCTAAAACAGGCGCAAAGCTGATATCCAGACCGCAAGCAGCCATTTCCATCCCCAGCAACCAACCCGCATCTTTTGCTAATGCAAGACCGGATGCCGAATCCTTAGCAAATTGATCACCAATGCGTGCCATGGCTGGCATGCGAGTAACGCCTTCTTTAATGCGCTGAACGCGACCGCCTTCTTGATCAATACCGAGTAACAGCTCGCCGCGAACACGGCGAATATCACTGCAAAGCTTTCTAACCTGGTAAGCATTCTCGACATTTCTAGCGAATAAAATGACACCGCCCACAGCAGGGTCCATCAAAAGATGTTTTTCAGCTTTGGTTAATCGCGGCCCTTCTAGGTCAAGCATGACCGGGCCTAAAGATTGAGTCATTGTGATGGATCCAACAAAAGGGCCGTCAATTTTAGTTGATCAATCTCTCGTGTCAAAAAATCAATAATAAGTTGATTCAGCTTAGCCATTATGAAGCCAAACGGGTGTGCCCGGCGGCGCATGCTCAAAAAGATACATCAGATCATCATTGCGCAACCGAATACACCCATGTGAAGCAGCTACGCCCATCGGTTGATCAGGAGGAGTACCATGAAGATAGATAAAGCGGCGCTGAGTGTCGACATCCCCGCCTCGATTCAGCCCTCTCTCTAAACCACAGAGCCACAGAATGCGCGTTAATATCCAATCACGCCCCGGGAATTCAGCCGCCAGCGCCGATGTAAACACCTCTCCAGTCCACCGCCGCCCCCGAAAAACAGCGTTCTCAGCTAAACCACCTCCTATCGATGCACGGATATAATGCCATCCAAGGGGGGTTTGACCGCTGCCTTCCTGTTGCCCTACGCCCTTCTCACCGGTGGACACGGCACATTGGTACTCCAGTGTGCGCCCCTGCCACCAGCATAGCTGCTGCCGCTGGATATTGATCTCTATCCAACCGCCATTCTGCGGGGGTAGTTCAACTAACGTGGGCGTTCGCATAAGGTCCTTCATCAGCAGCAGGCGGTAGCGGAGCATTCATAGCGGCAACCACCACGGGGCGTAAACGTCTTACCAAATCCCTGACGGTGACTTGCTCATTATAGTCTTTCGCGGCAATGTCTCGCAGCGCATCTAAACCCGACAGCGTAAAAATCACGGTGCCCAGCATGAAATGCAGTCGCCAAAAACGCTCAGCATCAGGTAAATCGGGTGTGGCTTGACGCACCAACTCAGTAAAGCGGGTAAACACATCGCCGTACTGCTGTTGGATATAACGGCGCAAATGCCCTTGCGCCTGACTATACGCCAAGCCTAGCAGACGCATAAACACCTTCAAACTATTGCGCTCAGCAGGCACTGCCAGCACTGTGCTTGCCATTGTTTCCAACAGCACTTCAAGCGGGATCACATCACCGTTGTACTGCGCTTCCAGCTCATCAAGCGCCGTGTGAAAGCGTTGCGAGAAGGGATCTAAATAGCGTGCAAACACAGCCTGGATAAGCGCCTTTTTAGAGCCAAAGTGGTAATTGACAGCAGCCAAATTAACCCGCGCTTTACTGGTGATATTGCGTAGCGATGTTTCGGCAAAACCACGCTCGGCAAACAGCACCTCAGCGGTATCGAGGATACGTGTTACCGTATCAGATTGCGCCATAGCGCCCTCCAGAAAACGAGTGTTTAAAACATCGTTAAATACTATGCCATAACGCTATTTGGCTCAATCACTTATCTTTAGCTTTTTCCGCGATGCTAAAACGCAGCCTAGGCAGCCATTCAAACACCAGCTATCAGACGCTATCGGGGTTGCCACTGTCATAGCCTCTCAGACTTGCCGCTCCTATCCTTATTCTAGGCACCAATTGCATAACGGACGTCATTGTAAAACGCTCTAACATGTACTGGACAGAGCAACATACTGTATACTTAACCACATACTGTTTAAGCCGACATGTTGCCACTGTCTTGTTCATTTTTTTGGAGTTTGTTATGTCGCGTCCACTTACTGCCCGTCAACAGCATGTTTTTGATTTTATAGTTAAAACGATGGCTGAATTTGGCTATCCACCGACCCGCGCAGAAATTGCCAAAGCGCTAGGTTTTCGCTCCCCGAACGCTGCCGAGGAGCATTTACGAGCACTTGAGCGCAAAGGTGCTATTCGCATTATTCGTAACACCTCACGGGGAATTCGGCTGCCGAATCAGGAACCGCTGGATGTCAGTGATGTCTCGACAACCGCATCTGCCGCCAATGTAGAACCACTACCCAATGGCCTACCAGTCATTGGAGAAGTGGCTGCAGGAAGCCCGATTCTTGCAGCGGAACACATTGATCGTTATTGCCCTCTCCCCGCTGAATACTTTACCCCCAAAGCAGATTACCTACTTCGGGTGCGAGGCTTGTCAATGAAGGATGTAGGCATATTGGAAGGTGACCTTCTTGCCGTACATCGCACCGACCGGGTTCGTGATGGGCAAATTGTAGTAGCAAGGTTAGAAGACGAAGTAACCGTAAAGCGCTTCAAACGGCAGGGCCATACGGTGACACTGATTGCCGAAAACAACGACTTTGCGCCCATAGAAATTGACCTACGCACTCAGCAGCTTGATATCGAAGGGGTAGGAGTTGGCGTTATACGTGGCGGGAACGGCCAAGCACTGGGATAAGCGAGCCAGTGCAAATGCCGGTGAGGCAATCGTTAGATGCCTTACCGGCCTTACACACTTACTGAGAATCTATATAGCGACGATCATTAAACGTAGCTACCCAGCTCGGGTGATACACCAGCAAAATGCTGAGCAACATCCCGGTGATAAAAGCCTCGGAGGGCATTAACAGGGGTAAGAAGCGCGCATACTCTTGGGCTAAGTACACAGCTTCAGAGTCGGTACCCGCCACTATGATTAGCAAGACCGCTGACAACCCTCCGGCCAGCGTTGCCAGCGCCGCGCCAAAAAAGCCGCATACGAATAAGAAGATCATCAAGTTATCCGGCAGGCGCCGGTCTACCCATCGCCATACCAGACCGGTAATGACCGCAGGTACAATGCCGGTTACCAATACATTGGCGCCGAGTAATACCCATTCGTTGCGGCCACTGGCCGACATTGCAACATTAATCAGCACATTGCTGATTAATGCGAGAGGCATTTTGAATACCAGCGTCATTAAGACGGTGAAGACTAAGTGCAAGGTTAACCAATCGACTGCCTGGGCACGCAGTTGCCACATCAACACCACAGCGAGCGTCGCTGCTAACCACCGATGCTGAAGGGACACATCGCCTATCAGTACTCGCCAAGGGCGCAGCCATATCATCCACGCAAGCATACTCAACGATACCAACCACGTCAGCAACAATGCCCAGGGAGCTAAAACACTTTGCGCGAAAGACATGGATGCCCCTATCTACCTGTCAGCTAGCGAGAGGCCAGCTATAAGCTTGAATTGACGAAAACTCTACTTATCTAAACAACACGTTTAGCTGAACACCACGGTCTTATTGCCATGGATCAGTACGCGGTCTTCTAGATGCCAACGTAATCCACGCGCCAAGACTGCTTTTTCGACATCACGCCCAAAACGCACCAGATCCGTTGGCGTGTGACAATGACTTACCCGATGAATATCTTGTTCAATAATCGGCCCTGCATCGAGTTCTTCGGTGACATAGTGACAGGTAGCACCGATTAGCTTAACGCCACGCTGGTAAGCCTGATGATAAGGCTTTGCTCCGGCAAAAGAGGGTAAAAAACTATGGTGGATATTAATGACTCGTCCCGCATACCGCGAGCAGAGCGACGGTGGCAAAATCTGCATGTAACGTGCTAGCACAACGCAGTCAGCTCGCGCGCTATCAATCTGAGCCTGCACCTGCTCGAAAGCAACCTGCTTGTTATCAGGATCTACGGGCACATGATGGTAAGGAATGCCATACCACTCAGTGAGTGATCGCATATCCTGATGGTTTGAAATAACTCCGACAATATCGCAATCAAGCTCCCCAGCCTGCCAACGATAGAGTAGATCAACCAAACAGTGAGACTCTCGTGACACCATCAACACCACGCGCCTACGCTTTTGAGTATCAACCAGCGACCACTGCATATTGAAGGCTTGAGCCACCGGTTCAAACGCACTACGTAACGCTTCGGCAGACATACCCAACGAATCTGCCAAAATTTCGTAACGCATGAAAAATCGACCAGTCTCAAGATCAGAATGCTGACTTGCTTCGGTGATAGAACCACCTTGTTGAGCAATAAAGCTTGAGACACGCGCCACAATGCCCACTTGATCAGGGCAAGACACCACCAAACGGTAATAATGAGACATAAAAAAACACTCTTGACATATTTTAATGGCACGTTCGACAAGCACCTACCAGCGGTAGGGAAGCGGTATAATAGGCGCAACAGTGTACCTTATGCTTATCAAGGAAGCACCGCAGCCAAATGCCACGATGATTGTTACCCGCCCCCGCCTTCCCGTATAGTTAAGGTCTTACTTTTTAGGCTTTTCATTACTGATGCACCCACCACGCGTTCAACTTCGCCCCCGCCGTCGCCCTCCCCTGCGCCTACTGCCGCTAGGTGGGTGTGGTGAAATTGGCATGAACCTTACGCTGTATGGATACGATGATGAGTGGATCGCCGTCGACTGCGGCATGATGATTCGCCAAGATCTACCTAATTCCCCACTGCAAGTGCCTAATACGGACACCTTAGCAGCACTCAATATTACTCCAAAGGCACTCTACATTACCCATGGCCATGAAGATCATATTGGTGCCGTGGCGTGGCTCTGGCCCAGGTGGAATTGCCCTATTTTTGCAACGCCGTTAGCGGCGGGGTTGCTGCGCCATAAGTTTGCTGAACATCAACTGAGTAGTGCCGCTATACATGTCGTAGAGCCAGGTGATGCAATGGAGCTCGGCCCCTTCACGTTGCGCTACCTTCAAGTTACCCATTCAATTCCTGAAAGTTGCTCAATCCTAATGCAGGCTGGCGACTATCGCGTGCTGCACACCGGAGACTGGAAACTAGACCCCAACCCGTTAATTGGTTCGCCCATTAACGCTGCTCAATTTCGTGCGCTCGCGCCTATCGATCTCGTCGTAGGCGACTCCACTAACGCCCCGATGCCTGGTCATTCGGGCAGTGAAGGAGATGTTGCTAAAGCACTCGCTCACACCTTAAAACAGTGCACAGGACGCGTGGTGGTCTCTTGCTTTGCCAGTAATCTTGCCCGCGTATTAGCGATTGGGGTTGCTGCCCAACAGTGTGGCCGGCGCGTCAGCCTGATGGGCCGCTCAATGGAGCGCATGGTGAGTGTCGCCAAGGGACTAGGGTATCTAGACGACTTTCCGCCGCTAGTACCGCCCCATGATTTAGGCTACCTGCCACCAGAAGAGGTGGTGATTATTGCGACGGGCAGCCAAGGTGAACCACGTGCAGCACTGCAACGCTTAGCACAGCGGAGGCACCCGTTTGTGGATCTTGAACCAGGCGATAGCATCATTTTTTCTGCTAAAGCCATACCAGGCAACGAGCGCCCGATTGAACAACTGAAAAAACGCCTAGCGCAGCTTGGGGTGTCAATTTTCGATGAAATGAACCACCCAGAATTACACGCTACCGGGCATCCTGCCGAAGATGAGCTGCGCAAGCTGTATCAATGGGTGCGACCGAAAACACTGCTGCCGGTGCATGGAGAAGCGCGCCATCAGGCAGCCCATCAGGAAATCGCCACCAGCCTAGGCATTCTCGCCCCGCTCGCACCGGTAAATGGCGACATGTTGATGTTCGACAATCTAGGGTTGCGCTGTGAAGCACGCTATCCCCAACCGCCCTGCATCGTTAATCAGAATAGCGTCGTTCCCCACCCAGGGCTTGATACCGGCACCCACTCATCGCGACGCGGCAGTCTGTTCTTAGCGCTGCCAGTGACAGCTACTGACACTGGCTGGTGCCGTATTGGTCGTTTGATGCTGGATGCCAGCGCTACTAGCCCTCTCGATGAGGATAGTTTCAGCGAATGGCTAGATGATCAGTTGCAAGAAATAGCAGCGGAGACATTGGCCGATTTGCGCCAAGCACTGCAACCGAGGCTAATTCATTGGCTCGCCAATCACCTTCAGCATATGCCAGATGTACATTTGCAAATAATGGCAACCGAAATGCCCTATTCAGAAACCATGAACAGCGATTGATAAGCGATTGGCAATAGCGTCTACCAGCGCTCTGCAGCTTGCTGATCAGTAGACCGCTCTTTCACCCAGTAAGCCCCCTGACGGGAGTGCTCTTTTTTCCAAAATGGCGCCTGAGTTTTTAAAAAATCCATAATAAAATCACAGGCCTGGAAAGCATCACGACGATGAGCACTGGCCACCAGCACGCGCACGATAGGGTCTCCCGGCGTCAAATCACCAATGCGGTGAATAATCCGTACGGCCTGCAACGCCCAGCGTTGATATGCCTGCTCGCCAATCTGCGTTAGTGTGCGCTCGGTCATCCCTGGGTAGTGCTCAAGAGTCAGCCCAATAACATCAGGGGATTCATTAAAGTCACGCACAAATCCCGTGAAGGTAACAATGGCGCCGATATCGGTACGCCCGCGCAGCGCGCTTTCATAGCCATCATCCATTTTAAACGCTGCTTCTTGAACCCTGACGACAATATCTAACTCAGTCTCTGTAATATCCGTCATCTGATTACCCACCCGTCACTGGAGGAAAGAAGGCTACTTCATCCTCATCGGTAAGGCGCGCACTGTCGTTGGCCATCACTTGATTGATAGCACACAGCGTGCGCTGCTCTGACAACACATTAAAGCGTGCATCCATCTCGCTTAACGCCGCTTTCAACCCCGCGACATCTCGGCTAGGCAGTTGATCAAGCCCAATGGCGAGATCACTCTCTTCCACCCGCTCACGCAGCTCAGCAAGAAACTTAACCCGCACGCAAGGGGATGCACATCGCTCGCCTAAGCGAACTTCGCCCGCAACGCCACCGCCAGTCACAATCGGTTCTGGCACACCCCGTTGATAATCACCACGCACACCACCCCGCTTACTTTCCAATTGAATGGCGTCAATGCGCATCTCTTTATCCACCGCTTTACACATATCGTAAAGCGTCAGACAAGCTACTGACACGGCTGTCAAAGCTTCCATTTCCACCCCGGTCTGCCCATTCAAGCGACAAAGCGCGGAGACATGAACACAACCATTAGCGTGATCAACATCGAAATCTACAGCGACTTTTGAAAGCGCTAATGAATGGCACAACGGGATCAGCTCATGGGTGCGCTTTGCTGCCTGAATACCCGCAATGCGCGCGGTCGCCAGCACATCGCCTTTGGGCAATTCGCCATCGCTCAACAGTTGCAACGTTTTAGGCTGCATAACGATACGCCCAGACGCTACCGCCTCGCGGCGGGTCTCTCGCTTATCTCCGACATCGACCATATTGGCTTCGCCGTGTGTATTGAGGTGAGTTAGCTGCATATCGTTACCTTTTTAATCAAGCCACGGTGTTATAAAAATACTGCTCTGGAAGCTACTAATTTATTTAGTTAGCCACAGCATTGGGCTGAGCATGCATCCACTCAACCACCCACTCAGTGATCGCTTCAATATTATTAAGGTCCAGCCGCTCAGCTGTTGGGCGAATTGACGGGGGTAGCGGGTCAAGTGACGCGACCGCCTGCACCCAGTCACCACTGACAATGGAAGCATCGCCAATTCCTGCACGGTACAGCACTAGCTTAGGAATTGGCCACGCCTTGAAGCCTTCCACGATAACTAAATCTGGCGCTTGGGTAGCCATCATTGACAAGAGGCAGCTAAGATCCGGCTCTGCTTGGCCAGGTGTCTCTTGCATCATGGCAAAACGCTCTCGGGATGCAATCAACATAGGCGCTGCGCCAGCCTGACGCAGTTTGTAGCTATCTTTTCCTGGCTGATCGACATCAAAGCTGTGGTGAGCATGCTTTATCACCCCCACCCTAAGCCCCTTTTCACGCAGGCGAGGCAAAAGTTGCGCTAACAACGTCGTCTTACCAGTACCACTCCAAGCGGCAATGCCTAGCACAGGAAATGGACTATCAATTGCCTCTACCATTAACAACTCCCAATAACCAACCGGTGGGTATGATTGAGTGGCTATTCACCCTCTTTTTCAGCAGGTAACAGCCAGTTTAGCGCAATGCCAACTAATGCTGCTAAGCTCACTCCCTGAAGAGTGAACTGACCACCGCCAAACTGCATACCACCTATCCCAAATACTAAAATTAATGAAACCACCACCAGATTACGCGCCGCGGTTAATGACTGGCCTGCACGCACCAAGGTATTCATACCAACCACCGCGATCGAACCAAACAGCAAGGTCATAATACCGCCCATCACAGGGCCCGGAATAGTTTGCAGTAGCGCACCCAACTTGCCCACAAAGGCCAGTACAATCGCAATCACTGCGGCGATGATCATGTACATGGGGTTGAATGCCCTTGTCAGCGTCACGGCCCCCGTTACTTCTGAGTAGGTTGTATTAGGAGGACCACCAAACAGCGCAGCCGCCATTGTCGCCAGCCCATCGCCTAACAAAGTGCGGTGCAGGCCAGGCTTCTCTAAATAGTTTTTGCGTGTCACTGAGCCTATCGCCACCATGTCGCCGATATGCTCCACCGCAGGCGCAATTGCCACCGGAATCATGAACAAAATAGCCGCCCAATGGAAACTCGGCGCAGTAAAGTTGGGCAATGATAACCAAGCAGCATCACTTACCGCAGTGAAGTCAACAACGCCCATAACAAGCGCCAAACCATACCCCACTGCTATTCCCCCCATTATCGGCACTAGGCGAAGAATTCCACGCCCGAAGACAGCCAATATAAGCGTTACCAGCAAACTGGCCATGGACAGAAAAATTGCTTGACCATAACCAATGTTATCGCTTGTCTCTCCTGTTGCCATACTGACAGCGACTGGCGCCAAAGCTAAGCCAATCACCATAATAACTGGCCCGACCACGACTGGCGGTAACAGCCTGTGCAGCCAAGCCGTGCCTTTAACACGCACTACTTGAGAAATAGCAACGTACACCACTCCCGCTGCCATTAAGCCGCCTAGCGTGGCTGATACGCCAAAGCTTGCGATCGAGCCTTGAATTGGAGCAATGAACGCAAATGATGACGCCAGGAAAACCGGCACCGTCTGCTTGGTAATTCCGTGGAACACCAGTGTGCCTACACCCGCAGTAAATAGTGCAACACTGGGATCTAAACCGGTTAACAGCGGAACCAATACCAACGCGCCAAAGGCCACGAATAGCATTTGCGCACCTGTCAGCAGCATCTTGGGCCAAGATTTATGACTTGCTGAATATCTCATCTAACGTTTCCAATATTTTCGTTGTCGGTGGTTAGCCAAAAAAATGCCCCCAACGCGAAGCGTAAGGGGCATTGTTAGTCGGAGCGATTAGCGCGTCCCGAAGATCTTATCGCCTGCATCTCCCAAACCAGGCACGATGTAACCGTGCTCATCTAGCCGGTCATCAACGGAGGCTGTGTAAATCTCAACATCTGGGTAGGCATCCTGAACACGCTTAATGCCCTCAGGAGCAGCTACCAGCACGATAACTTTCATATGCTCACAACCACGCTCACGCAACATATCTAACGTCGCCACCATTGAGCCACCAGTTGCCAGCATTGGGTCGATGACAAGCGCCATGCGCTCTTCAATATCATTGGCAAACTTGGCGAAATAAGGCACCGGCTGAAGAGTCTCTTCGTCCCGATAAAGACCCACTACACTAACGCGTGCACTAGGAATCAGGTCAGTCACGCCCTCCAGCATACCTAAGCCGGCACGCAGGATTGGCACAACCGTTACTTTTTTACCCTTTAAACGACGTGTCGCGATAGGCTCATTGTTCCAGCCTTGAATCTCATGATCCTCGAGCTCTAGCCCCTTTGTTGCCTCATAGGTCAGCAGCTTAGCCACTTCACCAGCTAGCTCTCGGAAGCTCTTGGTACTTAAATCAGCTTCGCGCAGCAGTCCCAGCTTATGTTGAACAAGCGGATGATTAATGGCGTAGACACTCATGGGACTTCCTCGCTGCATGGGATTCAGGATGGCGACCTAAGTCGCATCGACAAGCTTACAAAATTGCGCGCCATTCTACCCGCAACTGACCAGCAGGTTAAGGGGTTTCCGGCAATTGCCACTCAATCGGCGAACGGCCCTGCTCTATTAGAAACTGATTGGCACGGGAAAAGTGGTGATTGCCAAAAAAGCCTCGATGCGCTGAAAGTGGCGAAGGATGCGGGGACTCCAAGACCAAATGGCGCGACTGATCAATCAGGGCTTTCTTCTGACGCGCATGGCTTCCCCACAACAAGAAAACACACGGTTCAGCATGCCGACTGACGGTTTCAATCGCGCAGTCGGTGAAGTGCTCCCATCCCTTGCCACGATGAGAAGCAGCATTACCTTGTTCAACCGTTAATGCCGTGTTGAGCAGCAACACCCCTTGGGTTGCCCAAGACTCCAAAAAGCCATGGCGCACGGGCGCAAACCCCACATCAGCAGCTAATTCTTTGTAAATATTGACCAAAGAGGGCGGCACTTGAATACCCGGCTGCACCGAAAAGCATAATCCATGCGCTTGATTGGGGCCGTGATAAGGGTCTTGCCCTAGAATAACCACTTTCACAGCGGCTAGAGGTGTCAACTCAAAAGCACGAAACCAGTGCGACGAGTGCGGGTAGATAACTTTCTTGGCGGCCTTTTCTTGAGCCAAAAATGTTTTCAGGGCTGACATATAGTCAGCCTGAAATTCTTGTCCAAGCCATTGATTCCAATCGTCGGGTAGCGGGTTAGCCATATTACCTCTTCAGTTGATCCGCCAGCGGCTCAACATAAGCAATGCCCATATCCCAAGGAAACTGGATCCAACACTGCTGAGCCACTTCGGTAAGGTATTGATCAACCAGAGGGCGTCCTTCTGGTTTAGCATACATTGTCACGAAATGCGCTTTAGGCAGCATTTCACGAACGGCACGGGCGGTTTTACCGGTATCTACCAGATCATCAACCAACAGCCAACCATCACCATCATGGTCAACGCCCTTCATGATGTCTAAACCGCCTTGGTCCATATGGTCATAGCTTTTGATACACACAGTATCGATCAAGCGAATATTGAGTTCACGGGCGATAAGCGCCGCAGGTATTAATCCGCCACGGGTAATCGCGACGATACCTTTGAAATCTCGTTCAACTAGCTGATGGCAAAGTTGACGCACATCGCGATGTAATTGATCCCAGGAAATGGTGAAGTGCTGATGATAGCGTTCGCTACTCATAAGAGGCGTTACTCGTCTTCGGTGAATGAACATACCGCGAATACGCTATAGCCAGCATCGCGAATTTTCTGAGAACCGCCCAGTTCAGGCAGCTCAATAATAGCTGCGGTTTCCACCACGTGCCCACCAGAGCGCTGAATTAGATTCGCTGCTGCCAGCATAGTACCGCCAGTGGCAATCAAATCATCCATCAACAGGATACGGTCATCTTTCTGAAAAGCATCAGAATGAAGCTCAACCTCAGAGTGGCCATACTCCAGCGTGTAAGTTTCACTAACCGTCTTAAACGGCAGTTTGCCCTTCTTACGAACGGGTACAAAGCTGCAGCCTAATTCGTAGGCCAAAGGCGCACCGATAATGAAGCCACGGGCATCAATAGCCGCGATGGCATCTAAGTTCATTTCCTGGTAGCGATGCACAAAGCTATCAATCAGCTTACGAAAGGCAGCACTATTTTGCAGGAGCGGAGTGATATCACGAAAATTTACGCCCTGCTCTGGCCAGTCAGGAACCGTGCGAATAACGGACTTAATGTAGTCGCCGTAGATGCTCATCGCGTCTCTCATTGATTAAAGATAAAGCGGGTAATTAACCCAGGAAAAGAAATTTTGCCGCAAACAGTAGCGCTAACGCTATGACGGCGGGGTTCAAATCACTGAACCGCCCTGAAAGCGCTTTGATCGCTGCATAGCTAATAAAACCAAGCGCAATTCCCTCAGCAATTGAGAATGTCAGTGGCATAGCCAGGGCGGCGATCAGGACAGGTGCCGCGTCAGTTGGGTCTTCCCAATTTGCGTGGGCTAAGCTTCCCGCCATCAGAACGGCCACATAAAGCAGCGCCCCTGCTGTCGCATAGGCCGGAATGGAACCGGCTAACGGCGCAAAGAAAAGGCTAATTAAAAACAGCACACCAACCACAACCGCCGTTAACCCCGTACGACCACCGGAAGCGATACCCGCAGTTGATTCAATATAGCTAGTCGTTGTCGAAGTACCCAATGCAGCCCCCGCCATAGACGCGGTACTGTCAGCCATCATAGCGCGACCAATGCGTGGCAGCTTGCCATTTTCATCCAGCAGTTTGCCGCGGTGGGCCACACCTACCAGCGTGCCTGACGTATCGAACAGATCCACAAACAAGAAGGCAAAAATGACGCTTAGCATCGCCACATCCAGTGCGCCCATTAGATCCATTGCCATAAAGGTAGGCGCAATCGAAGGCGGCATCGACATAATACCGCCATACTGGTTATGGCCGAATAGCGTCGCCAGGATAGTGATGCCCAAAATACCGATCATTACCGCACCGGTTACACGCAGATAGGAAAGCGCCGTAATAACGAAAAAGCCCAACAAGGCATAAAGTGCGGGTGGCTGGGACAAGTCACCCAGCGCCACATAGGTGGCTGGATTAGCGACCACAATACCGGCATTTTTAAGTGCAATCATCGCCAGGAACAAGCCAATACCCGCGGCAATCCCCAAACGCAATGAGAGTGGAATAGAATTAATGATCCACTCACGGATTTTAAAAATACTGAGCATGAAAAACGTTAGACCGGAGAAGAAGACAGCCCCCAATGCCGCCTCCCAGGTATAACCCATCCCCAGTACCACACCGTAGGTAAAAAAGGCATTCAGCCCCATTCCTGGTGCTTGAGCGATCGGGTAGTTTGCCCAAAGCCCCATAACAAAACAGCCGATGGCGGCAGCGACACAGGTAGCAACAAACACCGCGCCATAATCCATCCCCGCTTCCGAGAGAATACTCGGGTTGACGAAAATGATATAAGCCATCGTAAGGAACGTGGTGAACCCCGCGATCAACTCGGTCTTTACATTGGTCTTCTGCTCGGTGAGCTTGAAGTAATTGTCCAGAAGTTTCATGTCGTTTTTATCCTTCGCGCTTACGCTAAATGCGTCCCTTGATGCGAGAAAAGCCGCACATACTACCTAAAGGCTCTACGCGTTGCGAGCGCCTCGTGTGCCGCTAGTGTTGGTGGGAAGTTCTCCCCCACTAATATGAATAGCAAACTTCAGGCCATGAGCTAACCGATTGGTCAACGGTAAGACAAAAAACACAATTAGAGACGACTCGCTAACACCCTTTCGACTGTTTCAACAATCACCTGGGTTTGCGGATCAATCTCGATATTGACCTGGTCGCCTAGCAAGCGATCTTTTAAAACTGTACGCGCCAGCGTCTCCGGTATCAGGTTGACACTAAACTCAACCCCAGCACCATCACCCGCGGGTCGTACGTCACCTACCGTCAAGCTGATACCATCAACGCCAATGTATCCCTTCTCAAATACAAACTTAGCGACTCTCTCAGGTAATGAAAACCACAATCGACGATTGTTGGGTGCCTCTTCTATTGCCACCACATTGGCCATACAAATAATGTGGCCAGACATGGAGTGCCCACCAATTTCATCACCAAAACGCGCCGCACGCTCTATATTGACGCACTGACCAGGTACAATTGCACCAAGATTTGTCAAACGTAACGTTTCACGCATCAGGTCAAAACTGACATTCCCATCCTCTATCGCAGTTACCGTCAGGCAAACACCATTATGAGCTACCGATGCACCAATAGTGAGCCCCTGGCGCAACGCTTCCGGCAATGCGACTACGTGGGTGCGAAACTCTTCCAGCTCTTTAACAGCGATAACCTCAGCCACGCCTTGCACGATGCCAGTAAACATATTGCTACGCCCTCTTTCTCAACACATTAAAGTCAAAATAGGTACTAAAATTCTGTGCAAGCTTACTACTAAATACTCTTCCCGTGTGCAGCCAGCTGCCTTGCTGCAAACGTTGCAACGACTTTTTTTCTGGCAACAAGAGCTGCTCAAGCAATCGTCAGAACCAATCACTAAAAAAAGCCATTGCCTCAGAAAATAAACCTAAATTATTGCATTAAAACATGAAATAGAATGGCACTCATTGACAAGACACCCGCTTCTCTTTAGACTTTCGCCGCAAATGTAATGACGCCGATTTGTACCCAGATTGCGGGCGTCCACTAAGCCAATGGCTTGGTGAAGTGCAGCTAAAAGGGTGTGTCCAGCGTTGATGGCCACCCGCAAGGGTGGCCTTTTTTTATTTCCCGCCCTACGCTTGCTCCCTCGCACTCCGTCTTCGGCCTACCGTTAAGGCAGACGCTATGATTGAAATTAGCAACGTTAGTAAAACCTATGGCACTGGCAATAGTGCCGTTCATGCCCTAAAAGATGTCAATTTAACGATCCCCAAAGGCACCATTCACGGCGTTATTGGCCTTTCAGGCGCTGGCAAGTCGACTCTTATTCGCTGTGTCAACCTGCTTGAACGCCCAAGCACTGGCAGCGTATCAGTTGATGGCCAGGAAATGACCCGCCTGAGCCGCGGCGAATTAAACCGCGCCCGACACCGTATTGGAATGATTTTCCAGCATTTCAATCTGCTAACAACACGTACGGTATTTGATAATGTGGCACTTCCCCTTGAGTTAATGGGCGAAAGCCGCAGTGCTATAAAAGAGCGCGTATTGCCACTACTGGAGCTGGTGGGCCTGGCCGATAAAGCCAAGCAGTATCCAGCCCAGCTTTCTGGCGGCCAGAAACAGCGTGTCGCAATCGCCCGCGCACTGGCCAGCAAACCCAACGTCTTACTGTGCGATGAAGCCACTTCAGCGCTAGACCCCCAGACCACCAGTTCTATTCTTGAGCTGTTGAGAGAAATTAATCAGCAGCTCGGTATCACCATTTTGTTGATTACTCACGAAATGGAAGTTGTGAAGTCTATTTGTCATCGAGTAAGCCTGATCTCTAATGGTGAGCTAGTGGAAGATGCTGAAGTTGGTGATTTCTTCACTGCGCCTATCACACAGTTGGGCAGGGAGTTCCTGAACGACTTTTTGCAGCTAAGCCCGCCTAAAGAACTGATCGAACGTTTAAGCGATACACCTAGCGAACACACCCACCCCGTTGTTCGGCTAACGTTTTCCGGTGATGCTGTTTCGACGCCGCTTATCTCACGCCTAGCCCGGGAGTGCAGCGTTGATGTCAGCATACTCCAGGCAAAGGTCGAGTCCATTCAAGACCGTACCTTAGGGCTGATGATTGCAGAACTGCTTGGCAGCCCCGCGCAAACTCAGGAAGCAATGGCTTATTTAGAAGCACATCAACTACAGGTAGAGGTACTTGGTCATGTCCAGCGCAATGTTTGATCTTATTTTACAAGCCACGCTGGATACGCTCTACATGGTGGCTATTTCAGGCGTGATTGCCACCCTGCTCGGCTTGCCGCTTGGCGTCATGCTCTACGTCACTCGTCCTCATCAGATATTAGCCATGCCTGCACTCAATCAAGTGCTAGGTATTGTTACCAATATTGGCCGCTCAATTCCGTTCATCATTTTGATGGTGGCGATCATCCCGTTCACTCGCATGCTGGTCGGCACCTCTATTGGTATTAATGCCGCCTCAGTGCCGTTAACTATTGCCGCTATTCCATTTGTGGCTCGGCTAATCGAAGGTGCGCTTAACGAGATATCGCCAGGGCTTATTGAATCTGCCCAATCAATGGGCGCAACACCTTGGCAGATCATAACTAAGGTACTGATCCCTGAGGCAAGGGGCGGGATTATTACGGGGCTGACGATCACGTTAGTGACACTGGTCAGTTACTCTGCCATGGCGGGCGCCGTAGGTGGCGGTGGCTTGGGCGACTTAGGCATTCGCTATGGCTATAACCGCTTCAACCCCACCATTATGTTAATTACCGTCGTTATACTGGTGGTGATGGTTCAAGGCTTCCAAAGCCTAGGCGACTATTTGGTACGCAAAAGTGATCGCAAGTGACGATAGTCTGCACCTTTTATCGGCATAGTCGAATATAACCAAAACGCATTAGAATTTTATTTCTTATTGCCGCATAATCACATCCAACCTTTACCGAGCCACAGGAGTGACACCATGCAAAAACTACTTATCGGCAGCCTGACTGCCTTAGCACTTGCGGTTAACGTTGCCAACGCAGAGACACGCACCATCAAAATGGGCACTGTGGCAGGTCCGGAAACCGAAGTTATGCAAGTGGCGGCTCGTATTGCCAAAGAAGAGTATGACCTAGACGTTGAGATTATTGAGTTCACCGACTATGTCACGCCGAATGCTGCCCTCGCCGATGGCAGCTTAGACGCGAACGCCTATCAGCACGAACCGTACCTACAGGCGATGGTCAATGACCGTGGATACGATCTTGCTATTGCGGGCTACACCTTCGTTTACCCGATCGGCGCTTATTCTGAAAAGTACGACAGCATCGAAGCGCTGCCCGATGGTGCTCAAATCGCGCTGCCCAACGACCCATCTAATGAAGGGCGTGCACTTATTCTGATGCACAACCAGGGCCTGATCACCCTGAATGATCCGAGCAACCTGGAAGCCACCCCCATCGACATCGCTGAAAACCCACGCAACTTCCGCTTCCGCGAAATTGAAGCGGCACAACTACCCCGTGTACTCCCAGACGTCGACATGGCGTTCATTAACAATACGTTCGCCCAACCGGCTGGCTTGAGCTTGAGTGACGCGATCATCAAGGAAGGTCCTGAGTCTCCCTACGTCAACTTGATTGCGGTACGGGGCGGAGACGAAGATCGTGAAGAAATCCGTCAACTTGTTGACGCTTATCAGCGCGATGAGGTCATCGAAAAAGCAGAAGAACTGTTTAAGGGCGCAGCTGTACCCGGCTGGATCGAATAAACAGTACGGTATTCTCTATCGATGTCATCAGGCCAGCCTTAGGGCTGGCCTGATGTGTTTAACCCTATAAGGAATTCGTATGCATAGTGTTGATTATGCGTTGCTTAATCGGCAGCTTGAAGCTCTGCTAGACACACGTGATTGGCTAACCAACAGCGCACAAACTTGCGCCTTTATTCAACATGCCCTGAGCGACATCAACTGGGCGGGGTTCTATTTACAGCGCCAGCCCAACCAGCTCAGCCTTGGGCCATTTCAGGGTAAACCTGCCTGCCACCCAATCCCCTTCAGCAAAGGCGTTTGCGGGGCTGCTGCCCGCCAACAAACTACCCAACGGGTTGATGACGTTCACGCTATTGCTGATCACATCGCCTGCGATGCTGACTCTCGCTCAGAGCTCGTTGCCCCCATTGTAATCGACGGCTATCTCTGGGGAGTGCTCGACCTAGACAGCCCCCAGCACGCACGCTTTAGTCAAGAAGATCAGGCGGGTATTGAGGCACTGGTGGCGACGTTTATTCGCCAGACTGACCTCCCTCTCTTTCTCGACTAGCTTTTTTATCGACTAGCTTTATCGATTAACCATAAAAAAAGCCCCATGCTGAAGCATAGGGCTTTTAAGTATTTGGTAGGACCAGGCGGATTTGAACCGCCGACCTCCACGATGTCAACGTGGCGCTCTAACCAACTGAGCTATGGTCCTATAAGTAACTAGCTGCACACAACACGAAATATGGTAGGACCAGGCGGATTTGAACCGCCGACCTCCACGATGTCAACGTGGCGCTCTAACCAACTGAGCTATGGTCCTGCTGTGCAACGGATGCGTATTCTACGTCTTCATAGCTGAATTGCAAGTAGTTTTTAGCACTGTTCAATCAAGCAAATGAACGACTCCCCTCAATTTTAATGTCTTATCGACACTTATCTGTGGTTACCGCTAAGCTAAACATAGATTAACCACTATTCACGGTTAAACCAGGAGGCAAATCTTGCTTGGGCCTTTGCTAGGATGCATCGCTATCTCATTGTTACTCGCCACACTGATTGCCCGCGTACCTATGCGCTGGTGGTGGGTGCGCAGTTTTGAATTTCCGCGACTGCAAATCGCCGTATTAGCGGCAGTATGTGGTTTAACAAGCCTTTGGATATTAGCCCCAGGGCCGTGGCGGGCTACCGCAACACTGGTCTCACTCGTCACGCTAGCGCTTCAGCTGCGCTACATCTTGCCATGGACAAAGCTCTGGCCTGTGCAGGTAAAAGCCGCCCATAATGCCCCTAAAGACCAGATGGTTACACTGTTAATCGCCAATGTACTGACACCCAACCGCCAGTCAAAAGAGTTACTGGAGATCATTAACCACCACCAGCCAGATATAATTCTCACGCTGGAATCCGACCAATGGTGGCAAGAGCAACTTGACTCGGCATTAGATGAGCAGTGGCCGCATAGCGTTAAGATTCCCCTAGACAACCTTTATGGTATGCACCTCTATTCTCGCCTAGCCCTGAAAGATACTGAGATTAAGTGGCTTATTCAGGATGACATACCTTCGATTCACACCCAGGTAGAGCTTAAAAGCGGCCAGCACATTCGCTTATTTGCCGTTCACCCAAGACCACCAGCCCCCAGTGAAAGCGAAAAATCGCTATGGCGTGACGCGGAACTGTTGTGGATTGGCAAAGAAATACATCGACACCCAAAGGCCACTATTGTTGCCGGCGACCTGAATGATGTTGCCTGGTCACGTACAACACGCCGTTTTTGTCGCATAGGAGGCATGCTGGACCCACGACGTGGTCGCGGCTTGTACAGCACCTTTCACGCTAATTACCCCCTATTGCGCTGGCCGCTCGACCACGCGTTTGTAAGCGAGCACTTCACCCTCGTCAACATGCAGCGACTTGGGGCGTTCGGATCTGACCACTTCCCTATATTGGCCACTTTTTGCTATCGGCCTTCGCGTCAAGATGAACACGAAACGCCCGATGCCAGTGCAGAAGAGCGTCAAGAGGCGAACGACACCATTCAAAAGGGCAAAACGGAAAAGCAAGAAACCTAACCGCCCACTCTCTTAACATCTCAACAGAGGCTACTCAGGTATACCTCCTTGCGTTAATACCGCAGGGTCTAGCAAACGTTCGAGCGTTGAGCGATCTAGATCAGTTTCTTCTTCTGCTACGTCGATGATTGGTCGCCCAGCTTGATAGGCTTTTTTAGCCACCGCCGCGGCGGCGTTATAGCCAATCACGCTATTAAGGGCCGTGACTAAGATAGGGTTCCGTGCAAGCGGCCCCTGTAAATTATCGTCACGCACTTTGAATGTGGCGATAGCACGCTCACCCAGCAAGGTAGCGGTGTTACTCATCAAGGTAATCGATGTAAGAAGATTCGAAGCGACTAGCGGCAGCATCACGTTGAGCTGGAAGTTACCACTCTGACCCGCCACCGTTACCGCGGCATCCAGGCCGATAACTTGCGCTGCCGCTTGGGCGGCCGACTCGGGAATCACAGGATTTACCTTACCCGGCATAATGGAGCTACCAGGCTGTAGTGCCTCAAGCTCAATTTCGCCCAGCCCCGCCAACGGCCCTGAATTCATCCAACGCAAATCGTTAGCGATCTTCATAACCACACAGGCTAACCCTTTCAACTGCCCTGATAACTCCACGGCAGCATCCTGGGATGCCAAACTGGCAAAAAAGCTATCATTAGGTACAAAAGGTAGGCCGGTCTGCTGGCTTAAGTCGCTAGCCATTAGCTCGGCAAACCCCTCAGGCGCATTGATACCGGTGCCCACCGCCGTGCCACCTTGCGCCAATCGACACAGCCTTGTCATGACGCTATCAAAACGCTCGATGGCCTGCCCCACTTGGCTCGACCACGCGCCTAGTTCTTGATCCATACGCAGCGGCATGGCATCCATCAGATGAGTACGACCTGTTTTAACAACATGGGCCAGCTCGCTCGCCCTACGATCAATCGTGGCCTGCAGCGTCACCAGTGCGGGACGCAGTGTTTCATTAACGGCTATCGCTGCCGACAGGTGGATGGCCGTTGGGATAACGTCGTTACTCGACTGCCCCATATTAACGTGATCATTTGGCGTTACTTCCACCCCTTCACGACTGGCAAGCGTCGCGAGCACTTCATTGACATTCATATTGGTCGACGTACCAGAGCCTGTCTGGAAAACATCAATCGGAAAATGCCCATCATGCTTGCCACTCATCACTGCCTGAGCCGCTTTCTCAATCGCCTCTGCGCGGGGTTTATCTAACAAACCCAACTGACAGTTACTTCGCGCAGCAGCGAGCTTTATCCGCGCAACAGCGTGAATAAATGCCGTGGGCATGGGTGTATGCGAGACAGGGAAGTTGTTGATAGCCCGTTGGGTTTGAGCGCCATAAAGCGCATTTGCAGGCACATCAAGCTCACCCATGCTATCCCGTTCAATACGTGTATCCATCCTGGCACTCCTTTTAAAAATGACTTAGCCAACGTCGCTCACATCACTAACGTCACGTTTCCCAAAGATTATTTTAGTGATAACGGTTATCTATACGTTTAAGCCTAGCCCTACCGGCGCGTTAGGTAAATCCATGCGCATCGCCGACTCACATAGCAACACTCACACGATCTCTAAATTCACTCCACTGCAATGTTGCACCGCACAAAAACCCCTGTTATGCTGCAACGCAAGATAGCTAGATATCAGCTGCGGTGGATGCTTAACCAAACCGTTGCTGATCAACCAATACTAACGGCACCGTCAATCAATGGGCCGATTAGTGGGCAATGGAACAGGAGTGTTTACCATGCAAACATTTAACACCAACGAAATGACTCAGCAGTTCGACAACATGTTCATGGCGCCTGTGCGTGCGTACATGACGCTAAGCATCGATTACTCTGAAAAAATGCTTAACGCACAGTTTGATGCCAACAAATCTTACCTAGATACCGGCATCGCCCAAATGCGTCAGCTGATGAGCGTAAAAGATGCCAACGGCCTGCGCAGCTACATGGAAGGCCAGCAGAAAGTGGCTAAAGAACTCGCTGAGCGTGTAAAAGGCGATGCAGATAAAGTCGTTGCTCTTCAGCAAGACTTCTTGCAGAAAGGCCAAAAACTGACAGAAGATAATGTTAAGCAAGCGCAAGCTGCTGCTAGCAAAATGAGCAAAACTGCTTAATCTGTTAGTTATTGACTTGCTGCCATTAAAACGCCCCTGCCAGTGATCTGGCAGGGGCGTTTTAGCAATTGCGCTTTACCAATTAAGAGCAGACTTGACGAAAGGAATAGTCAGTTTTCGCTTAGCGGATAGCGATGCTTGATCAAGCGTCTCAAGTGCACGACACAAATCCCCCAGCTCTCGCGGCCCCCGGTGCAAAATGTAGCGCCCTACATCATCAGGCAACTGCATTCCACGTACGTTGGCGCGAAGCTTTAACGCTGCCAGGCGTTCGTTATCATCCAACGGATGCAGATGAAACGTGACTCCCCAGGTAAGTCGAGATGCTAAGTCAGGCAATGCAACATCTAACTGGCGCGGAGACGTATTGGCGGCAATCACTAAGGCTTTTCCCGCATCACGCAGCCGATTAAAAGCGTGAAACAGAGCTTCTTCCCAGCGTTTACGCCCGATCACATATTCAAGATCATCAATGGCGACAAGATCCAAGCGTTCAATATCCTCCAGCATCAGCGGAGGAAAATGACCCAGGTCTGCCAATGGCAGATAGAGTGCCCGCTTATCTGCATCGGAGGCCGCGTGACACGCCGCCTGTAAAAGATGGCTACGACCACTGCCCGGTGCGCCCCATAAATACAAAAACGGCTCAGCGTCAGACTCAAGCTGCCGACTCAGATACTCCATTAATGAAGCGTTTGCTTGTGAGGCATAGTAATTATTAAATGTCGCGTCGTCTCGCAACCCTACCCCAAGCGGTAGCTGTGCCGGCAAACGGCTCATGGTGACTCCCTTTCGTCGTGACGACCTAGTCCATCGTTGTCATGTTGCTGTTCTATCGGACGTTGCTCGGCATCATAGAGAGCACTGCCTTTATAACGATCTTTAATTTCCCTTAAAAGCACCATAATAATCGCTGCTACAGGCAATGCTAAGAGTACGCCCGTCAGACCGAAAAGATCCCCACCCGCCAGTACCGCAAAGATTACTGCGACAGGATGCAGGCCTATTTTATCGCCTAACAGCTTAGGCTGAAGTATGACACTTTCTGCTGCCTGACCGATACCGAATACCGCGATCACACCCAGCACAGCCCACCATGTATCAAATTGGAACAGCGCTACGATAAGCGCCACCACTAACCCCACAATAAACCCAAGGAACGGCACAATACTGACGAGCCCTGACACAACACCAATCAGCAGGCCGAAATTCAGCCCCATCAACGTTAGGCCCGCCGCATAAATAATACCCAAACACAGCATGACCAGTAACTGCCCACGCAGAAACGCTGATAGAACTTCATCGCAGCGCTGAGCCAACCGGTCAACATCGCTTTTCCATTGACGAGGAACCAAATCGGCAAGACTAGAAATCAATCTGCTCCAATCAAGTAGTAAATAGAACGTTACGACAGGAATAAGCGCAACGTAGGTCACCCAGGAAATGAAAGCCACTCCAGAACGGCCTATTTGGCTTAGTGCTTGAGCTGCATAACTACCCGCATCACGCCAGTTTTTGATCAATGTTTCTCGAACGTTCGTTAGCTCGGCGCCCAAGTCGTACCCCGTCCACTCCTGAACTTGTGGCGCTAAAATATTCTCAATCCAGTTGAAAACACTCGGCAGCGCTTCTCCCAGCTGTTTTGTCTGCTGAACAACTAGCGGGATCAAAATAAGCAGGCTTAAAGAAAGTATCAGCAACAGGACAAAAAAGACGCTACTAACTGCCCAGGGCCGCTTCATGCCTAACCGTTGGAAATAATTAGCAAGCGGGTCAGCTAGGTAGGCCAAAATTAAACCCGCAATAAATGGCATCAATACCGCATCTAGTAAGTAGATGCAGCCCACCAACACCACCAAAAACACAACGCCCCACCATGAATGTCGCATGCTCTTTATATCCCTCCTGGAAAGCTGGTTAGCGCCCTTAGCATACTGAATAGTAACAAAAGTAGCGTATTGAACATCGGTTAACGCCGCACATCGATGCGACTTACGTCTCTGGGTGTTACAATCCGTTCCGTTATTGCCCCAGCACTGGCCAATTCGCCAGCACTACCCGTACTGCTATAGGCTTCACAGGATCTGTCATGACCGATACCTCCACTTCTCAGGCCACTCCTTCACTCAGCTATAAAGACGCAGGTGTCGATATTGATGCCGGCAACGCGCTAGTTGATCGCATCAAACACGTTGCCAAACGCACAACACGCCCTGAAGTTCTGGGTGGCCTTGGCGGGTTTGGCGCACTGTGTGAGCTTCCCGCTGGTTATAAGCAGCCAGTCCTGGTCTCCGGCACGGATGGTGTCGGCACTAAGCTGCGTCTTGCCATGGACCTTGGTAAGCATGACACCATTGGCATAGATCTTGTCGCAATGTGTGTCAACGATTTGATCGTTGCAGGTGCTGAACCGCTGCTCTTCCTTGACTACTATGCCACGGGCAAGCTGGATGTGGATATCGCTGCAGATGTCGTGACCGGCATTGGCGCTGGCTGTGAATTGGCTGGTTGCGCACTAGTCGGCGGCGAAACTGCCGAAATGCCCGGCATGTACGAAGGCAATGACTACGACTTGGCAGGCTTCTGCGTTGGCGTTGTTGAGAAGGCCGATATTTTAGACGGCAGCAAGGTAGCCGAAGGCGATGTATTGCTGGGGCTAGCCTCTTCTGGCCCGCACTCTAATGGCTACTCGCTGATTCGCAAAATTCTGGAAGTTAGCAACACCTCACTCAGTGATACTGTGGATGGGCAGCCGCTTGGCGACGCGCTGATGGCGCCAACGCGTATTTATGTGAAATCGTTGCTGTCGATGATGCGTGGCACAGATATTCCCGTTCACGCGCTTTCTCATATTACGGGTGGTGGTTTACTGGAAAACATTCCCCGTGTTCTACCCGACACCCTCGCAGCCCACGTTGATCTTGCTACCTGGCAGCGCCCAGAAGTATTTAACTGGTTACAAGCCCAAGGCAATGTCAGTGAAACTGAAATGCACCGCGTACTGAACTGCGGCATCGGCATGGTGGTTGTCGTTCCCCAAGCCCAAGCTGACGACGCTATGGCACATCTGCAAGCTCAAGGCGAGACCGTCTATCGAATTGGACAGATTATTCAGCGCCAGGAGGAAGCCGTCGTTTTGGAGAACCTTCGCGCATGAGCAGTACCGACTTCGACAGTGGCGCGTTCAACGACACTATCAACGATATGGCGCCAGAACCAACAGCGGCGCGACGTGTCGTGGTGCTAATTTCTGGCAGTGGCAGTAATTTACAGGCGCTGATTGACGCGCAAAGCCATGATCGACTTGGCGGCGAGATCGTCGCTGTTATTTCCAATGAGCCGGATGCGTTTGGCTTGAAGCGCGCCTTAGAAGCAGGTATTGAAGCCGTTGCGCTACCTCATCGCGAATATGATAGCCGCGATGCTTACGACGGAGCGCTCATCAAAGTCATCGAACGTCATGAGCCTGACTTGATTGTTTTAGCAGGCTTTATGCGCATTTTGACGCCGCGCTTTGTACAGCGTTTTTTAGGCAAAATGCTCAATATCCACCCTTCACTACTGCCCGCCTATCAAGGGTTAAATACCCATGCCAGGGCGTTAGCAGACGGTGCCAAACAGCATGGCTGTAGCGTGCATTTTGTCACTGAAGAGCTAGATGGTGGGCCTGTTGTGCTGCAAGCAGAACTGAACGTGACAAATGAAGATACCGTTGAGACGCTTAAGGAGAAGGTGCACGCTCGTGAACACCTTATCTTCCCAATTGCCGTTCAGTGGTTTCTGCAAGGCCGCCTACAATATAGCGCTGAAAACGCCACCATGGATGGGCATCCTCTGCCTCCCCATGGTATGCGGCTCTCCCACACAGATGCTGCAGAAGAGCTAGACGAAGAGTTTGACGAAAACGCCTAGACGTCACTGCTCTGACCATAAAAAACGCCTTACCGCTATTAGCGCGTAAGGCGTTTTTCGTTCAGCCTATCAATAAAGTGAGCAATAAAGTGCGCAATTAAGTGCGCGGCAGCGTAACGCCTCGTTGCCCCATATATTTACCACCGCGATCTTTATAAGATGTTTCACACATCTCATCCGACTCAAGGAACAGCATCTGAGCTACCCCTTCATGGGCATAAATCTTGGCCGGCAGGTTGGTAGTATTTGAAAACTCAAGCGTCACATGCCCTTCCCACTCTGGCTCAAGCGGCGTTACGTTGACAATAATGCCACAGCGCGCGTAAGTGGATTTGCCAAGGCAAATCGTCAGCACACTGCGCGGAATACGAAAATATTCAACCGTGCGTGCTAATGCGAAGGAATTCGGCGGAATAATACACACATCGCCCTTAACATCGACAAAGCTTTTGTCATCAAACGCCTTGGGATCAACAATAGCCGAATGTATGTTGGTAAACACTTTAAATTCATCGGCACAGCGAACGTCGTAGCCGTAGCTCGACGTGCCATAAGAAATGACACGCTGATCATTCACATAGCGCACTTGCTCAGCTTCAAATGGTTCAATCATGGCATCGCTTTGCGCCATGCGACGAATCCACTTATCAGATTTAATACTCATTTGTTACGTCATCACTCGCTAAAAGAAATAGTCGGACCGCTGCTATGGCTAGCATTTACTGATTGCGCTACTTGATGGGCAATGTCTGCAAACGTGCGGCTCACTGAGCTGTCGGGTTCGGAAATTACGCTGGGGCGACCAGAGTCAGCTAACTCACGGATAGATAGCGTTAACGGCAACCGCCCAAGAACGGTCGTATCGTACTCTTCTGCAATGCGATCACCACCACCAGTACCAAAAATTGCTGCTTCGTGGCCGCAATTTTCACAATGATAAAGGCTCATGTTCTCTACTACGCCTAGCACTGGCACATTGACCTTACGGAACATCTCAATGCCTTTGCGAGCATCAAGAAGCGCAATATCCTGAGGTGTGGTGACAATCACAGCGCCAGAAACAGGCACTTTTTGCGCCAACGTCAGCTGAATATCGCCGGTACCAGGCGGCATATCAATCAGCAGGAAATCCAAATTATCCCATTGGGTTTGTGTCAACATTTGCTGAAACGCACCGACCACCATAGGACCACGCCAGACCATCGCCTCACGAGTGTTGACCATAAAGGCCATCGACATCGCTTGAAGACCGTGCGCTTCTAGCGGCAGAAACTTATTGTCCTCCGTCGCCTGAGGCCGTACGCCCTCTTTAACACCCAACATTTGCGCTTGGCTAGGACCGTAAATATCAGCATCCAGTACGCCAACACGATACCCTTGGCCGGAAAGCGCTAGTGCCAAATTAACAGTAACGGTCGATTTTCCGACCCCACCTTTTCCCGATGCCACCGCTACTATATGTTTTACACCTTCCATCAATGGCACTCCTGTCTGTTGCGACTAATCGATCCGTGGTTTGAATGATACTCCTAGGCGGCCTATTTCTAAACCAGCATGCAAAAAGCGGATGCAGGGGGTGCCTACATCCGCTTTCTTACGCTAGCAATCAGCGCATACTCATACGTGTCGATCAATTACTGCTCTGCTGCCCCTGATCTTCGGCACTCGCTTCTTCGGTTTGCTCAGAATCATTTGAGTCAGCGCTGTCACTCTCGTCATCTGTCAAAGAAGGTACTTCATCATTCGCCGCATCGTTGACATGTAAACGCCCCTCCAACGAAGAAAGCTCGTCACGCCAATCGCTAAGCTGGGTTTCCAGGCGCGCCAGCTGCTCTTCACGGGCTTCAATATCACTTTCAACGTTAGCTACTTCTTCACGACCAATATCCAGCGCGACCATAAGATCATCCATCTCGCTACGCACTTGGTCGAGGCTCTGTTGCTCTTCTTCACGCAGCTGGGTTAACGCGTCAACCTCGCTTTGTAACTCATCCCGCTCACTTGTAAGCGAGTCACGCTCGCTTTGTAAATTATCCAATTCACTTTGAACGGCTGCAACGTCTTCCTCAGTACCGGATAGTTGTTGGCTAGCTTCACTAATCTTAGTTTCTAAGCCCGACAACTCCTCTTGAGCGGCATTAAGCTCGTCAACCGCCGCCTGACGCTCTTGTTCAGCTTGCTGGCGTGCTGACTCTGCTTCTTGGCGAGCCTCTTCGGCACTTTGACGCGCTTCTTCTACTTCCTGGCGAGCAGACTCAGCTTGGTCACGTGCGCTTTCCACTTGATCGCGCTCTTCTTTTAGCGATTGCAAATCGGCTTCAGCGCTCTTGACCTGCTCGTTCAACGCATCAACCTCTTGCTGAAGTGCATCACGCTCAGCGACCAGCTCTTCAAGACGCGATTGCACCGCATTTGTATCACGCTGAGCGGACTCTAAATCGCTTTGTGCCTGAGCCTGCTGCTCTTCCAGCGATGCCATCTCCTCGCGCATTGCACTTAAATCGGTTTCAGCTTGCTCAACTTCCGCAATCCGCTGGCTAAGCTGATTATTCTCTTGCTCGACGCTAGCTAACTGACCTTCTAACGTTTCGACACGCTCTTGGCGTGTGCCTGAATTAGACTGCGCCATAATTGCCCAAATAACAGCAATGGCGGCAATACCAGCAATACCTTTGACGCGGTTATCCTTAAAAAGCGTTTTCATGTCCGGCTTACTCGCTGACGCTTGATTATCCGAGTGGTTTGCTTCTGGCATATTGCGTCCCTCTCTTCATTTATAGGCTACCGATATCAGCAGCGTTAATAGACATTTAGCACCTGACACTCTTTTACTAGCATACACATCTAGCAACATCTAGCCAGCGATCAACGTATGTGACTAACGGCCTATACAGTTACCCGCTTGTTGGCTTAGCCACATGCTTACTCTCCTTAAAGCCTATCGCATCCGCAGCGGCAAGCTCAAACCAAGAAAGCGAGCTATGTAGTGACACAACACTGCCAATAATCAATAACGTAGGCGATGTAACCTCACCTTGGTAAAATGCCTCTGGCAGCTGTTGTAAACAACCAATATGGGTACATTGATGCTGTGTTGTGCCCTGCTCAATTAGCGCCAAAGGCGTGCTGGGCGTGAGTCCATGGTCCATTAATGCTTGGCAGATAGCCTCTAAGTTACTCAGCCCCATATAAAACACCAGGGTCTGGCCAGACTGGGCTAACGCTTGCCAGTCAAGCACGCCTTGTCCAGGTTGCAAATGTCCCGTAACAAAACGCACCGATTGCGCATGCTCTCGATGCGTCAACGGTATACCTGCATAGGCTGCACAGCCGGATGCCGCTGTAATCCCCGGAATAACTTCTACCGCCACGTTTTCAGCCACTAGCGCTTCAAGCTCTTCCCCGCCTCGGCCAAAAATGAAAGGATCTCCTCCCTTGAGACGCACAACTTGCTTACCTTGCTTGGCCCAAGCCACCAATGTTTGATTAATTTCGTTTTGCGGGACGCTGTGCAACGCCTTCGCCTTGCCAACGTAAAACCGCTCAGCCTGAGGCCCAATCAAGGCTATCACTTCCTCGCTAACGAGGCGGTCGTAAAGCACCACTTCTGCTACCTGAAGCCGCTTATAAGCCTTCAACGTCAATAGCTCTGGGTCACCTGGGCCAGCACCTACCAAACTTACCCAACCATCGCCACCTTTTTGAGCGCTAGCCGAGTGGCCTGTTTTTATAGTGGCTGCCTTTACATCGCTCAAAGAAACACCCCGAGAATAAAAAATGATCTCGCCTATTAAAAAGCAATCAACCATCCCGTGTCGCGCCCAAATTACTAAGGGCGATGCGTAATACCCCCTTAAATTCCCTCAAGGAATATGCATAGAGCAATTAATTTCAAAAAAAGCGAGTATTGTCAGTCATAGCTTACATATTAGTAACGTTTTTAGGGCTAACCTTTACGATTAACTTTTATTTGGCATATGCTTTGGAGCTTCACGCATGCTCGTGAATGATACAGCCCCAGTACCGCACAGTACTGATAGCCTGATATCCCAGATACCTGGGGTTATTTTTCAATTCTACCGATCACATTGCGGCCGTATGTACTTTCCCTATCTGGAAGGCGGGGGCGAGGCACTGGCGCACATCGACCGACAACAATTAGCGCATGACGCTGGTCAACTTATTGAACACTTAACCGGTCACGATCATCCCAAAATAATGTCATCCATTGAACGATCTGCACGCTGGATGCTACCGCTTACGACTCGCTTTCGCCTGCCGTTTCCTAAAGGAAAGCCACACTGGATTGCGGTAAGTGCTAATCCCTCCCCAGCAGCCAATGGTATTCGCTGGAGCGGCATCATGATGGATATTACTGATCAAGTCGCTGAAGAGCAGCGACTAAGAAAACTCTGCGACACGGATCCTTTAACGGGATTGCCCAACCGTCGCAAACTTATGGTGAACCTAACGAATCTAGTGTCACTAAGCAGCAGGCACGGGACACCTCTTTCTATCATGATGGTAGACATAGATCATTTTAAACAGCTCAATGATCGCTGGGGGCACTTACAGGGCGATAGCGTACTTGAACAACTTGCCTTACAAACTCAGCAACTCCTGCGCTGCGAAGATATGGTGGCAAGACTTGGCGGTGAAGAGTTTATGGTCGTGTTGCCGCTTACACCGCTGCAACAATGCCATAAGCTCGCTGACCGTCTCCGACATGCCATCGCAAGCTACGATTTTGGAATCGGGGTAGGCCAAGTAACCGTGAGCATTGGTGTAGCGGAATATCGCTGTGGTGAGCCTTTAGCCAACTTAATAGCGCGCGCTGACCAAGCGTTATACAGCGCAAAAGAGGTTGGTCGCGACTGTGTATGCCTTCTACCCTGATAAGGGTAATTTTAAAAGGAGGCAACCCATGACAACGCTTGCTCAAACCACCTGCGAACCTTGCAGTGGCAATGCCATACCGCTCACTTATAGTGCATGCCAACCCCATCTAGCAGCGCTTTCAGAGTGGCAGATTGTTGACCACGATGGCATCATGAAGCTGACGAGACAATTTACGTTTCGCAACTTTGCCGATGCCCTGGCATTTACCCAGCGCGTTGGCGATATAGCAGAGCAGGCTGGGCATCACCCTGTCATTGTTACTGAGTGGGGTAAAACCACCGTGACATGGTGGTCCCATGCAATCAAGGGCCTGCATCTTAATGATTTCATTCTTGCCGCCAGAACCGACGAGGTAGCCGAATAAATGTTTGAGCAAATTGAGCGAGTCCCAGGAGATGCCATTCTCGGGCTGATCGAAGCTTTCAAAAAAGACACCAATCCCCAGAAAGTCGATTTAGGGGTTGGCGTGTATCGCGATGCACAAGGCAATACGCCAGTCATGCGCGCTGTCAAGGAAGCAGAAGCTCGCCTGCTCAAGAATGAAACCACCAAGACCTATATTGGTTCTCACGGTGCCCCTGCTTACGGTGATGCTGTGCTGCCTATGGTACTCGGTGCAGATTCTTCCGTATTAAAAGCCAACCGCGCGAGCGCCACCCAGTCTCCTGGTGGAACAGGCGCACTCCGCTTAGCTGCTGACTTTATTGCTCATCAGCTGCCTGGAAAAGGAATCTGGGTCAGCGATCCTACTTGGCCAAACCATCACGGCATTTTCACCGCCGCGGGTATCGAACTTCATAAATACCCCTACGTTGATGCTGACAACCGCCTTGATTTCGCGGGTATGTTAGCAGCACTGAAAAAAATTCCCGAAGGCGACGTTGTGGTACTTCACGCCTGCTGCCACAACCCGACCGGCTTTGATCTGTCTAAAGATCAGTGGCATGAAGTCATGGCGGTACTGAGCGAGCGCAAACTACTGCCATTGGTTGACTTTGCTTACCAAGGCTTTGGGGAAGGACTGGACGAAGATGCCTATGGTGTTCGTCTGCTAGCTGAAAACCTTGATGAAGTTATCATCACCAGCTCTTGCTCAAAGAACTTTGGCATTTACTGCGAGCGTACTGGCTGCTTGATCCTGGTTGCAAAAGACGCCGAGCAGATGGAAAACGTGCGCTCTCAAGCAGCGATTGTTGCCCGTGAGAACTACTCTAACCCTCCCGCCCACGGCGGCGCGATCGTCAGCGAAATTCTCCACGATGCTGAGCTGTCTGCAATGTGGCGTGAAGAGCTGACCGAAATGCGTGATCGCATCAACACGCTGCGTCGCGACTTCGTTGAAGCCCTTAAGCCCTACGGCCTTGCTGAAAAATATGCATGCGTTGCAGAACAGCGCGGCATGTTCTCTTATACTGGTTTAACTCCGGAACAAGTAGACCGCCTACGTGACGAGTTCGGTATTTACATGGTGCGTTCTGGTCGTGCCAACGTGGCAGGATTCTCACACGAGAATTTACCTTACCTCGCTAAGGCCATCGCTGCCGTTAACGAATAACGCCCGTTAGTTGATCGCCGTCGCATCAACGACAAAAACGCCCAGGCAAATTGCCTGGGCGTTTTTGTCGATGAATTGAAGATAACTATCTGAACAGGCAAACGATTGTTATGTACAATTGCGTGCTTGCCGCCAGAGCCTGGGGCGCCCGTGCGGCGTCCGCTACAACGCAATGCTTGACCGATCAGTCAAATTTTCGGCACACTCAGCATAGCCTTGTATACAACACACCATAACTAAGAGGCCTAACATGGCGGCTGTCGGCACTCACTATCCGTGGTACAAAAAAGAAGACACCGACGCGTTCTTCGCGCTGTTTCAAAACAATATTGCCAACTTTGTCATTATCGCAATTACCATGCTGGGCATGGGGTTTCCCACGTCCATTGTGTATGGTCAGGTGTTGCCTGGTGCCGCAGTGGCAGTCATGGCAGGCAATTTTTATTACGCATGGAGTGCCGCTAGGCTCGCACGAAAAGAAAACCGCAGCGACGTCACCGCGCTCTCCTACGGTATCTCCACACCGGTCATGTTTGTGTTTCTATTCGGCGTATTGCTCCCCGCCAAGCAGCTAACCGGTGACGTGGAATTAGCCTGGAAAGTTGCCGTGGCCGCCTGCTTTATTAGTGGCGCAATAGAAGCCTTGATTAGCATCATTGGCCGCTGGGTGCAGTATCACCTCCCGCGGGCCGCCATGTTGGGTGCTGTTGCTGGCGTCGCACTCACCTTTATTGCCGGCGAGATGCTATTTAAAACGCTGGAAATGCCTATCATTGGACTGCTGGTGCTCGGCATTATCATTGTTGGTCTTGTGGCCCGCGTCAGCATGCCGTTTAAGCTACCGACATCACTGTTTGCCATTGTGGTCGGTACTGCGATGGCATATTTGATTGGCGATGCGGGCAGCGAACGCTTTAGCGATGCTTTTACCCATTTAGGGTTTTACCCCCTGCTGCCTAATTTGGCATGGTATGAAGGGCTAGGCTTGCTGTTTAGCGGCATGCTGGCCGTACTTACCGTTGTGCTGCCCATCACCCTCTATAACGCTATTGAAACCATGAATAACGTTGAAGCGATGGAAGCGGCTGGCGATAAATACGATGTGCGTGAGTGCCAGGCAGTTGATGGAGCAGGCACGATGATCGGCGCGCTATTTGGCGGCGTATTCCCAACAACTGTTTATATCGCCACGGTGGGCGCGAAGTGGATGGGCGCAGGACGAGGCTACAGCATTTTAAACGGTGCCGTTTATGCCCTCGCCACTATGTTTGGTCTGATCGCTGCCTTAGCGGCCATTATTCCGGTCTCAGTAGTGGCCCCTATTTTGGTATTTGTCGGCATGTCGATGATAGCCACTGCGTTTCAAGCGAACGATACCCGCTATTATCCGGCCATTGCGCTGGCGATGCTGCCCTACTTTGCCAACTACGTAATGACACGCTTCAACCGCGGCGCTGGTGAGGTCGTCAGCGATATCTCCAGTGCCATTGTTGTCATGGGACAAGGTGCGATGTTTATGGCTATCTTCCTTGGGGCAATGACAGTGTCGGTAATCGACCATCAGTTCCGCCGTGCAGCGGCATTTGCCGCTATTGCGGCTGGCTTCTCATTTGTAGGACTAATGCACGCACCAAAACTGGCCTTTAACGCGGCGCCTGAATTTGTCATGGGTTACTTGGGCATGGCATTACTGTTTATGTACTTCTCATTCCAGGAAGCCCCTAAGAAGCACTAAACGGCATTACTTGCTGAATCCCGCCTGCCGATGCGGGCGGGATAAAATGCGCTTGAGCACTATCCAAGCAACAATACCTGCCAACACGTTACCCAATGCCGCGCCAGCGGCTAAGCCTGCCCATCCAAACAACTGCGCACCCAACCATAAACAAGGTAGATAGCAAATAAACAATCGTGCGCTTGAAAGCAGCATTGCTCTAAGTGGCCAGCCGAGCGCATTACCTGCCGACACCACCAGCATACACACGCCCAGCGCGGCATAACTCGGCAACAAAAAGCGAATGAGCAGCGCAAGCTCACTTTGCACCTCTTGGTTTCCAGCTAACACCATAGCCACCCAAGGCGACGCCAGCGCCAGTAAAAGCCCCAAGCTAAGCTGCCATATTAACGCGACATTCACGGCCAAGCGCATTAGTTGCTGAATCTGCCCCCAGTCGCCCGCGCCATAGCAGCGCCCAAGCCATGGTGGTAGCGACATCGTCATCGCCAATATCACCATCAGCGAAACCGTTTCTAGGCGGCTGGCAAGCCCCCAGGCTGCCACTTGGGTATCGCCCAGGCTAGCAACAGCCGCAATCGCCAACATTGATGCCAGTGGCGGCATCAACTGACTAACCATCGCAGGAGCAGCGATACCGGTAAAAGGCCGCCACGAGCGCCTTGCTTCTTGCCAAAGTGCGGTATTCGTCGTCCACTTTTGATGCTTAAGCTTAATACTGCTAAATAACAGCCCAGCAAAAAATGCAATGGCGGTTGCCCAGGCCGCACCCGCTAGCCCCCATCCTTGCCAAGAACCAATGCCAAAAATGAATAGCGGGTCCAACCCCAGGTTAATAAGGCTGCTGAGCACCATCATCTTACCTGGCAGCCGTGTATCGCCATGAGCACGAAACACACTATAGATAAAATAGAGCAGCGCGCCTAACCAAGCTGAAAATAGCTGCGGCCCCCAGTAAGCGTGTATATAAACCAATGCGCTATCATCGGCACCTAGCAGCCTAAATATAGGCACTTGAAGAAACCAAAGCGCTACAACGAGCAGGCCAATCACGAGGCCACCGGCAATTAGCACAAGACTGCTTAACCGCTTCGCTCGAACGTCTTCTCCAGCGCCTAAGGCGCGCGAAATGAGCGCCGCAATCGCGATCCCCATTCCCACTTGAATGCCAATAATCAGAAATGACAAAGGAAAAGTAAACGACTGGGCGGCCAAGGGCGCTGTTCCCAAACGGGCAATAAAAGCACTATCTACAAGCTGGAAACCCAATAGCGCCAGTACACCAATGGCCATCGGCCACGTTTGGCGCCATAAGGTTATCGCCAGCTCACGTTGCTGCATAATGACCGCTGCCAAAGAGAAATCCTCAAAACAGAGTAGATAACGGTGAACGCTAACTAGTTAACAATTCTAACAACCTACGAGGTGTAAGTTGTTTCTTGCAACTCCCAACGCAAAAGCGCCATCACCCAGACAAGGGTGATGGCGCTTTATGCTCACACTCGTTTACTGACGAATGCCTTCAAACGTCACGTAAAGTTCCAGCTCATGCATCGCTTCAGGGAAGTCGCTCATATCAATACCGAAATCACTCAGTGTTAACATGGTGCTGCCTTCAAAGCCTGCACGATAATTGCCCCAGGGGTCATCACCTTCACCCATTAAGGTAACAGGCATTTCAATTTCCTGTGTCTCACCATGAAGCGTTAACTCACCGGTTACGACGCCTTCATTTTCACCCGTTGATTCAAAACCGGTTGAGGTGAAAGTTGCCGTAGGAAATTCGCTGGCATCAAGAAAATCGCTGCTCAAGAAGTGACGATCACGCTCTGCATGATTAGTGTTGAGGCTGTCCACCTGCACTTCCATTGCTACAGAAGAGGCTTCTAAATCCTCTGGGTCATAAGAAAACTGACCATCAAACTCTTCGAAAGTACCCAGAATATAGGAGAAGCCGAGGTGGCTTATTTTGAATTGAACAAAGGCGTGCTGACCTTCAGTATCAATTTGATATTCTGCTGCTTGCGCTTGGCTGAACGTCGCTAGCGAAGCGGCGGCAATTGCAGTAGCAAAAGCGGTTTTCTTTAACATCGTGGAAATCTCCTTTATTTTCCTAATAAACACTACGAGCAAACTATCAGCGCAGTGGACAAAAAATTCCATTATTGCTTGCGGCCATGAGCAGGATTCACCATCCGTACGAGTGTCGAGTGGCGATCCCACCAATGATGCTTCAGAGCGGCGAGCGCGTGTCCTGCAGCCAATACCATAAGTACCACGGCACTGTACCAGTGCACATTGCCTGCCAGACTAGCTTGATCAGGAAGCCCGTGAAGCAGCGCTGGCACTTCAAACCAATCAAACACACTAATTCCACGCCCATTGGCGGTAGAGATTAAATAGCCACTAACAAGCACTAACAATAACAGGACATACAACATTATGTGGCCAACATGGGCAGCTAGACGTTCAAAGCGGCTTCCCTCTGCATGAGGCGTTGGTTGAATTAAGCGCCATATCAAGCGAGCAAAGGTAGCTATTAACAGCAAGATACCAATCGAGCGATGCACCCACGGCGCTTGGTTATACCATGTATCGTAATAGCCAAGATCTGTCATCCACCAGCCTAGAACAAACAATCCCACAATTGTTAATGCACTTAGCCAGTGAAGCGCAATACTAATAACTCCCCATCCACTCTGCGTGTTCCGCCACATCCTTGCTTTCCTCGTTATAAACAGCAACTTCATGCCTGCTGTACGCACGCTTCTATACAAAGCATACCGTCTTAATGATCAAAACACTGCTGAAAAAAGCAGAACACACCATTCGTAAAAACCGTTTGTTAACAGCATGCTTAAAATCGTCGTTAGGCAAATGCTGTCAGCGATGACCGCAATAAAAAACCGGCCACGAATGACCGGCTTATCAAAACGCTAGTTGAATCGCTTAGCTAGCCACCAAAGCATCCAGACCAACAGCAAGATCACGCTGAATATCAGCCTGGCTTTCCAGCCCCACCGCTATACGAATCAACCCAGGCACGATACCTGCGGCCTGCTTCTGCACATCAGAGAGACGACCATGCGTTGTAGTCGCCGGGTGGGTAATGGTGGTTTTAACATCTCCGAGGTTACCTGTTATAGACAGCATGTTGGTAGCATCAATGACTTGCCAAGCTCCCTCCTGGCCACCTTTCACCTCAAAGCCCAATACGGCACCAAACCCTTGCTGTTGTTTTTTGGCAAGCGCATGCTGAGGATGGGCTTCTAAGCCACTATAGTGCACTTTATTAACGGCCGGGTGTTGATCTAGCCAGAGCGCCAAAGTCAGCGCATTCTCGCAATGTGCCTTCATGCGCAGCGATAAGGTTTCAAGCCCTTTGGTGAAAATCCACGCATTAAAGGGACTCAGGCAAGGCCCGCAAGTACGTACCACACCAAATACTTCTTCCAACACGTCGTGTTTACCAACCACCGCGCCACCAATAGCACGTCCCTGGCCATCCAGATACTTCGTTGCAGAATGGATAACTAAGTCAGCGCCAAGCGCAATTGGCTGCTGAAGTGCCGGTGTTAAGAAGCAGTTATCAATCGCCAACAATGCACCACTACGCTTAGCAAGTTCGGCTAATGCTGGAATATCCGCGACTTCAGACAGCGGGTTGGACGGTGTTTCCGCAAACAACAGCTTGGTATTTGGGCCGATGGCCTCTTCCCAGGCAGAAACGTTAGATAGCTCTACATAACGAGTCGTGATACCAAATTTGCCCAGATATTTGTCAAACAAACTCACGGTAGAACCAAACAGCGAGCGCGATGCAACGATTTCATCGCCGGCACTTAGCAGTGCCAACGCCGTCGATAAAATGGCCGACATACCCGAACTTGTTGCCACGCATCGCTCTCCACCTTCAAGCGCCGCCAAACGGCGCTCGAAGGTATGGACCGTCGGATTAGTAAAGCGAGAATAGACGTTGCCCGGCTCCTGCCCCCCAAACTTGCGCGCGGCTTCAGCCGCGCTTTCGTAAACAAAGCTTGAAGTGGGAAAAATGGGCTCGGCATGCTCTTGCTCAAACGTACGGTGATGGCCCGCACGAATGGCAAGGGTCTCTAGCGACCAATCATCCTGGTGACTATTATCATGCATGGCTGAGCACCTTTAAAACGTCAATAAAAGTTGTAATACGAGCTATTAATACGCGGTATTAGTCGTCAAGATCGTCATCATCTTGGTTGTGCATACCCACTAGCGCATGGTCACCCGCACTTTGATCTTTGGCTGCGTCATTACGACTCGCTTCAAGCACAGCCAAGTAGGCATCATCAATGTCACCAGTGACATAGTTACCGTCGAAGACAGAGCAGTCAAACTCATCCATTTCAGGATTAACCTCACGGCAAGCCGCTTTCAAATCTTCCAGATCTTGATAGAAAATTCGATCCGCACCAATCAGCTGACCAACCTCTTCTTCTGTGCGGCCATGCGCAATCAGTTCTTTTGCCGCAGGCATATCAATGCCATAGACATTAGGGTAGCGAACGGGCGGAGCAGCTGAGGCGAAATACACTTTACGGGCCCCTGCATCGCGCGCCATCTGAATAATCTGCTTACAGGTGGTTCCACGCACGATAGAGTCATCCACCAGCAGCACATTTTTGCCTTTAAATTCGACATCAATGGCATTCAGTTTTTGACGCACCGATTTTTTACGCTGCGTTTGGCCAGGCATAATAAACGTGCGGCCAATATAGCGGTTCTTCATAAACCCTTCGCGATAGGTCACCCCTAAGTGCTGCGCCATCTCAAGGGCAGAAGTGCGCGACGTATCGGGAATTGGGATAACAACGTCAATATCGTGATCAGGCCATTCATTAAGAATGCGGTCGCCAAGCTTACGCCCCATCTGCATACGAGTGCCATACACGTAGGCACCATCAAGAATAGAGTCGGGGCGCGCAAGATAGACATGCTCAAAAATACAGGAACGCAGCACAGGTCGATCAGCACAGACCTGAGTATGAATCTGCCCCTGCATGTCGACAAAAATCGCTTCACCGGGCGAAAGGTCACGCTCCAGCTCAAAGCCGCCGACATCTAAGGCGACAGATTCCGAAGCAATCATGACCTCCTGCCCCTCGTCACTTTGGCGAGTACCAAACACTACAGGACGAATGCCATGATGATCCCGAAATGCCACCATACCAAAACCGTTAATGATCGCGACCGCCGCGTAGCCGCCTTTGCAGCGCCGGTGCACTCTACGAACGGCATCAAAAATGTCCTCGGCTTCCAGGTGCAAACCCTGTTTACCCAACTCATGGGCAAATACGTTTAGCAACACTTCGGAGTCAGAGCTGGTATTGATGTGACGAAGGTCCGTCGAGAAAAGTTCTTGCTTTAACTGATCAGAGTTAGTCAGGTTGCCGTTGTGAGCCAGCGCAATACCGTAGGGAGAGTTGACATAAAACGGCTGAGACTCAGCTTCGCTAGAGGAACCTGCGGTTGGATAACGCACGTGACCAATGCCAAGGTTACCTTTTAGGCGAGCCATGTGGCGGGTATGGAACACATCTCGAACCAGCCCATTACTCTTGCGCAGTAGGAAGCGTCCCTCGCTCCAAGTCATCATGCCGGCAGCGTCCTGACCCCGATGCTGAAGTACGGTCAGAGCATCATAGATTCCCTGATTTACCGCCTGCTTGGCCAGAAGGCCCACTATACCGCACATTCAAGTTACCTCGCTTTAGTGCCATGGTTCACCGTAGCAAACCCGTACGTTCATCAAACGAATGTAAGCCACTGCCTATTTCTCGGTCGCAAAAGCGGGCATTGGTAGACAGCAGCTAACTGTATTACTAACTAAACATCACGTCGCGCCATCATTAAACAGCGCACTCACTGGCCAGCATTTTCAGATGTTGGCGTAAAAGGCTGTGGAACTCGCTCTTCCTGAGCGTCCTGAGCGCGGAGGTCAGGCAGCGAAATATCGCGAAGCGAGTCAGGCGCCTGTGGCAGCTCCCGTTCCCATTGATCTAACTGGCTTACCGCCCAGTCGCGCAGCTCAATAAACGTCGGCCGAAGCTCAGCCTCTTGCCAAGCCTGTAGCTCAGCTAAGGGCGTTAGAGTAATCAGCACGGTTGCCACCAATAAAATAACAGCGCCACGCGCAAGCCCAAAAGCAGCACCGGCAAAGCGGTTAAGCAACCCCATACCGACCCACTCAACTGCCGCATGAACAAGGCGGATCACAATCCCACAGAGCAAAATGACCGCAAATATCACCAAAATAAATGCCAACACTAAGCGCGCATCGAAGCTGTCGATGAACCCACTCATTAAGTCCGCCACCGGTTCTGCCAGAACGCGCGCTACCAACAATGCGACTACCCAGGCGGCTAGACCAAGAGCTTCCCTGACGAACCCGCGCATAAAGCCGGCCAGCATGGAAAGTGCCAACACCGCCAGGAAAAGCGCGTCTATCCAAGTAAGTGCCATAAGTTAATTTCTCACTCGCACTAACAAGCCCTGTACATTGGCACGCTGCTTAATAATCGCCATCGCAGACTCACCGTCTTCAGACGTGGCATAAGGGCCAACATAAACAGAGGTAAGGTTATTATCGCGCTCACGTAAGTAGGCGCTAAACCCCGCCTGAGTAAGCTGATCGCTTAGTCGCCTTGCGTTACCCGCATCACCAAAGCTGCCCACTTGAACCGCCCACTCGCCTTGGGAAGAAGATGTTGGGCCAGCAGCATTCGATGATGTGCTTGAAGAGCTGGTAGACGCGTTATTACGGTTATTCGCAGCCATTAACTCAGCGATTGGATCATCGGCTCCAGCACTCTGAGTATTAGAGCTACTGGCTTGACCGGTTTGTGGCTGCCTTGGATTGGCATCAATTGGCACACTGATCGCGCCATCTACAGATCGACCTTCACTTGAAGATGAGGATGTGCTGATGGACGACGGCATTTCAGGATTCGGAACATCTTGCTGTGTTGCCTCAACAGGTCGCTCAATCACAAACGTAGGCTGAGGGCGCTCTTCTCGGGGAGCAGGATCACTCATCAACCACGGCACGAAAATCGCCAGCAACGCGAGCAAGATGACAATACCACTGATGCGTTCCGTTTTACCGTATTTCATATCCCTCTCCATCAAGCTTAGCGAGCACAACGGTTAGGCCGATTAAGCTTGCGGCAGTGTTATTTCCAACAAGGCCGCAACTGTAAAAAACGAGCCAGTCACTAACACCCGGTCGGAGGGTGTCAGCTGCTCAGCTATTATCTGCACTCCGGCCTCTGGGGAACTGGCGCAACCATGCACACGCCCACCCAGAGATGTGATACGCCCCGCCAGTTCGTCAGCTGACCGACCACGCTCCCCTTCCAACGTCACGCATACCCAGTCAGTAATGCGGGGTAGCAAAGCGCTAATAACACCATCAGCGTCTTTATCATTTAGCATGCCGATCAGCGCCCACTGCCGACCACCTGCAGGCACCAATGGGAGTCGTCTAGCGACATAACCGGCTGCATGAGGATTATGCCCAACATCCAGGCACCACTGTCCTATCCACTGCATACGCCCTGGCACTTGCACCTCATGAAACGCCCGGCGACATGCGTCTGCATTCACCACTAACCCACTAAGGATCAGTGCTTGGAGGGCCGTTGCGGCATTGTCAATCGGCAAACCAGGATCAGGAAGGTCAGCGATGGAAATAGCATCTCCCTGACAGCTCAGCCCACTCCAGCTCCATTCAGACGGACTATCTGCGGCATCAGCAGCATTATCATCAATGGAGTGACTAAAAGCCTCACCAAGGCAGTAAACAGGAGCGGCAATCGCATCGGCAGCCGCTGCGACACTACTGGGAAGCAGTCGACTGCCTAATACCGCGGGCTTTGCAGCACGAAAGATGCCGGCCTTTTCGCGGCCGATCTGGGCAATGTCAGATCCCAAAAAATTGGCATGATCCTGAGCAATCGTGGTCACAATAGCAACGTCTGCGTCAATAATATTAACGGCATCTAATCGCCCACCCAGACCAACTTCGAGCAGCGCTAAATCGAGGTCTTCCTGTGCTAGACACCAGAGGGCACAGAGCGTGCCCGCCTCAAAATAGGTCAAGCTAATTTCAGGCGCTTGTAGCCTCGCGTGCTCTACGCAAGAGAAGCCCGTCATTAGCCGCTGGTCGTCAGCGTAGCTACCATTGATCGTGACACGCTCGTTATAGCGCACTAGGTGGGGCGAAGTATAAGTCCCCACATGTAAACCGTGACTGCGAGCGATAGCATCCATCATGGCAAGGGTCGACCCCTTGCCATTGGTACCAGCCACCGTAATTACCTGTGTTGCAATCGGTCGGCTTAGCAACCCCATGCGTTTGGCAACTTCTGCTACGCGCTCAAGCCCCATATCAATCCCTACAGGATGTAGGGTTTCAAGGTAGTGCAGCCATTCGGCTAAAGACCCTGGAGTTACAGCGTCAGAAGCTAAAGAGTCAGGGGCTATAGACTTAGACATTGCGGTTCGAATCGTCGCTCTGAACAGTACTGGCTTCGCTATGCGTTTCAGGCGTATCCGCACCTGCTACATCTACAGCATCGGCTATTGGCGCTTCATCAACCAACGGCTCGTCAATCGATGCATCGTCACTGATATCGCTCTCGGCAGGCAGCGCGATATTATGCGTCAGCTTACGCAGCACACCACCAACACGAGCACGCATATCATGGCGATGCACAATCATGTCAACAGTGCCGTGCTCCAGTAGAAATTCACTGCGCTGAAAGCCTTCCGGCAGCGTTTCACGGACGGTTTGCTCAATAACGCGCGGGCCAGCAAAGCCAATCAAGGCGTTGGGCTCGGCGATGTTAAGATCGCCCAGCATCGCAAGCGACGCGGATACTCCGCCAAACACTGGATCTGTCAGAACAGAAATGTAGGGCACACCCGACTGCTTAAGCTTTTCAAGCGCTGCCGAGGTTTTAGCCATCTGCATGAGTGAAAACAGTGCTTCTTGCATCCGAGCCCCACCAGAAGCGGCAAAGCAGATCAACGGAAGCTGTTCTTCAAGGGCTATGGTTGCCGCGCGGACAAATTTTTCGCCAACAACCGCGCCCATTGAACCGCCCATGAAGGTAAATTCAAACGCAACAGCAACAACCGGTAGCCCGTCTAGCTCGCCACGCATAGCAACCAGCGCATCTTTTTCACCGGTTTCTTTTTGGGCAGCCGTTAAGCGGTCTTTGTATTTTTTAGAGTCGCGAAATTTCAAGCGATCATTAGGCTCAATCTCAGCCGCAATCTCTTGGCGATTCTCTTTATCCAAAAACCAGTCCAAACGTTTACGCGCGGTCAACCGTAAATGGTGGTCGCACTTGGGGCAGACGCTGTGGTGCTTCTCAAGCTCAGGGAGATAGAGAACCGCTTCGCACTTGGGACATTTACGCCAGAGGCCATCGGGCACGCTGGCGCGACGGTCTTTACGCTGGATACGCCCCATGGAGGGCACAATCTTGTCTAACCAGCTCATATCAAAAAGTTTCCGTATACGTCATGCTTAGCAACGCCAAGCTTGATGAGTGTCGTCAGTCAATTCAGTGTAGACGATGAGGGAATGCGCTTAGGCATCCATCGCGTTGCGCATGTCGCCCAACACGCTTTTAAGCTGACCAGCAATGGTTTCAGGTGCGTCAACGCTCTCTGCAATGCGGTTCACTAGCGCACTGCCAACAATCACACCATCAGCAACTTTCGCCACTTCAGCGGCGGTCACACCATCGCGGATACCGAAGCCAACACATAATGGCAAATCGGTCATTTCGCGTAAGGGGGCAAGATGCTCAGCCACATCCTCAGCATTGAGTGTAGCAGCACCGGTAACGCCCTTAAGCGAAACATAATAGAGATAGCCCTCACCGTGGGCGCATATTGTAGCGGCACGCGCATTGGAAGTGGTAGGCGCAACCAAGAAAATCGCTGCTAAATCGCGAGCTTTTAACAGCGGGCCGAGCTCATCAGCCTCTTCAGGCGGCATATCTACCACGAGCACGCCATCAACGCCAACGCTTGCCGCTTTATCTGCAAACGTTTCATAGCCAATCCGCTCTATCGGATTGAGATACCCCATCAACACGATAGGCGTTGTAGCATCCGCTTGGCGGAACTCAGCGACCATATCCAGCAGGTCAACCAAACGAGTACCCTGCTTAAGCGCGCGCTCACAGGCCTTTTGAATCACCGGGCCGTCGGCCATTGGGTCTGAAAACGGCACGCCAAGCTCAATAATATCAGCTCCTGCCTCTACCAGGGCATGCATAAAGCCCACGGTGTACTGAGGCGCAGGGTCGCCGGCGGTAATGTAAGGAATCAGGGCCTTACGACCCTGCTCTTTTAATTCTGAAAAACGCTGGTCAATACGGTTCATGCTAGCCCTTAAAACTCGATGCCATCAATGTTCGCCACGGTCATGATATCTTTATCACCACGACCAGAAAGGTTGACCACGATATGCTGGTCAGGGCGCATGGTCGGTGCCAGCACCTTCGCATGAGCAAGCGCATGGGCGGATTCCAATGCGGGCATAATCCCTTCCATATGCGTCAGTTCACGGAATGCTTCCAGCACTTCTTTATCGTTTGCGGCTACGTAGTTAACTCGCCCAACATCTTTCCATAGCGCGTGCTCAGGCCCAACCCCTGGGTAGTCGAGGCCAGCAGAAATTGAGTGCGTGTCTGACACTTGCCCCGCTTCATCAGACATCAAGTAAGTTCGATTACCATGCAAAACACCACGCGGCGCATTGGTCGAAAGCGGCGCAGCATGTCGGCCTGTTTCGATACCATCACCACCGGCTTCGACACCATACATCGCTACCGCATCATCTTCGACGAAGGGATAGAATAGGCCCATGGCGTTAGAACCGCCCCCCACGCAGGCAATCAGCGCGTCCGGCAGGCGTCCAATTTGCGCTAACGACTGTTGGCGAGCTTCACGCCCCACGACCGCGTTAAAATCACGTACCAACTGCGGGTAAGGGTGCGGCCCCGCCACGGTGCCAATAATGTAGAACGTGCTATCAACGTTGGTGACCCAGTCACGCAAGGCTTCATTCATTGCGTCTTTAAGCGTACGAGTACCTGATTCAACCGGAATTACACGTGCACCCAACAGACGCATACGATAAACGTTCAGCTTCTGGCGTTGAACGTCTGCCGCCCCCATATAAACGTCACACTCCAGTCCTAAGCGCGCTGCCACAGTCGCCGTGGCCACACCATGCTGGCCTGCTCCGGTTTCAGCTATAACCCTGGGCTTGCCAGTTTTTTTGGCTAACAGCGCTTGGCCGATAGTGTTATTAACCTTATGAGCACCGGTGTGATTTAAGTCTTCACGCTTCAACCAAATTTGCGCGCCACCTAGCGACTGAGACCAACGCTCTGCATGATAAAGCGGCGACGGACGCCCGACATAATGGGCAAGGTCACGGTCAAACTCAGCCTGGAAATCGGGATCATCACGCAAACTCGAATAGGTCTGCTCTAACTCTTCCAGGGCAAAGCTCAGGGTTTCCGACACAAACCGGCCGCCGTAGGGACCAAAATGACCACGGGCATCCGGCATTCGGGTCAGGTCGCTGAACTTGGTTTCAGTCGCGGAGACAGTCACAGGCATACCTCACAAGATCGCCAGAACAGGCAAACAATAAATGAACGAACAAAGAGGCGTAGACACCCCGCGGGCACGCTACGCAGTGAGCTTAATGGGCGCTAGCTAACGCCACATTTTGAACAAAAGATGCCATTAACTCGGCATCTTTTATGCCATGAGATATTTCTATACCACCAGAAACATCAATAGCATAAGGCATTACTTGGTTAACCGCAGAAGCCACATTATCAACCGTTAACCCACCAGCCAGGATAACAGGTTTTTCTAAGGTTGCGGGGATTCTAGACCAATCAAACGTCTCTCCAGTTCCCCCTGGGATACCAGGTCGATAAGCATCTAATAGCAGCGCCTGCGCGAGCGAGTAGTCAGCCGCCGCCTGGTGCAGGTCGATATCATCATGCATGCGCAGTGCTTTTATCCAAGGCCGCCCAAACTGCTGACAGAAAGAGGCAGGCTCGTCACCATGAAACTGAATTAAATCCAAGTAAGGTAAGCACTGCTCAATGAATTCAGCAGGCTGATTAACAAACAATCCCACCCGTGTCACAAAAGCAGGCACTGCCACTGCTAACTCTTCCAGCACCGCAGGCGTTATGCTGCGGGCGCTCTTAGGCCACATCACGAAGCCAAGCGCGTCCACACCCAGCGATGCTGCCAGCGCGACATCCTCATGGCGAGTTAAGCCACAAAATTTAATCCGCGTACGACCAGAACACGCGTTCATAATGGGGTCTCCTGCTGCTCTGAAGGCGCTGGCTCTGGCTGATTTAAGGGCGCTTGGCTGTTAAACGTCAGCTTGCGCCTTGCAGCGATGCGTGGATTATCTGGCAACTGACGCTCACCAGTCCACTCACCGGTAAATGCGAGCAAGTTGGGGCCTAACGGCTCTTTTGGCAGATCAAATCGTTCATCATAAAGCGAGTCTACGAAATGAAGGCCGCAGGCTGGCGCTGTGACATCGCCTTTTCGGCGATTCTTCAGTGCCAGCAGGCGCTCAATGTGCCCTTCATCCTGCGAACCGCGCCCTACGCTAACCAGTGCCCCCGCAATATTGCGAATCATGTGGTGCAAAAAAGCATTGCCCTGAATATCAATGACCACTATTGGCCCATAGCGTTTCACTTCTACGAAGTGCATTTGCCGCCAAGGGGTTTTGGACTGGCAGCCCGCCGCTCGAAAGCTGCTGAAGTCATGCTCGCCTACCAGAGCCTGTGCAGCCCGATGCATGGCATCGGCATCTAGCGGATCTCGACACCAGGTTACGTTGTGGCGCTCTAACACCGGACGACTAAGTTGATTCAACAAAATATAACGATAGCGACGCCCAAGTGCGCCCAGGCGAGAGTGAAAGTCATCGGACACAGGTTTTACCCAGCGCACCGCGACATCTCTAGGAAGGTTGGTATTGCTGCCAAAAATCCAGGCTTTTTCAGAACGCTGAACAGGCGGGTCAAAATGGATGATCTGTCGGGTGGCATGCACGCCAGAATCGGTTCGACCACTGGCATGAATACGCACTGGCGCGCTGGCCACTTTCTCTATCGCATCTTCCACCGCTTGTTGAACAGAAGCTGCGTGTTTCAAACGCTGAAAGCCGCAAAAGCGCGTACCATCATATTCAATGCCCATCGCTAGGCGCCCTGTTAGGGGCTTTGTTTCGTCAAAATGGTAAAACAGCGTCATGAAGCCACGTCACATAGAAGATAGTTAGGGTGCACCATTATCCCGACGTCGAGGCTCAAATGCCACCTCTTCGACTTCCCAGCGTTCCTCGACGCTCTTCCCTCCATATTGGTTGCGTCCCACGCCTGGAGGTGAAGACGTCTCCTGCCGTTCGGCCTCAACTATCGGCCCTGGCTCACTGTTAGCAGGTACTGTATCAACCGTCGGTGAACCCCGCATTGGTGCCTCAGTAGTAGAAGAAGGCGTGGTAGTTGAAAACGTAGTAGGTGAAAACGTGGTAGGTGGAGGAGAAGTAGGTGAAGGTTTAGTAGTTGAAGGCTTAGCAGATGAAGGCGTAGCAGGTGAAGGCGTAGCAGGTGAAGGCGTAGCAGTTGGCATCGTGTCAGCGTTATAAGCCGAGGAAATGGGTGCAACATCTTCCCACTGCCGTTCACGACGCCTACGCGACCATACTAGCGCTCCCAACAAAAGCGCTAACGCACTACTAGCGAGCGGCCACTGATAGGCGGCCATGCGCTCAACAATTGTGGCTGACGCACTCTGTGAACGGTTCAGGTTAGGCACCTCGTTAGCCGGACGACTGTTTGCCATCAGCGCGGCACTCCCCGCCAGCATATCTGATAGCTCTTGAGCTTGCTGAAGCTCGCGCTGAGAGGCGCTTAATGCTTGCGTTAGCGAAGCCACCTCTTGACGCAGCACAGCTAGCTGATCATGCATTTCTTCGCGCTCGTCAAGCACCGCAAGAAGCCTATCCTGGCCCTCCAATAACTGTTCAGCGAGCTCTTTTTCGATGGCGACAACACCGGGTGTTTGCAGAGATAGAGCAGCCCCTTGGTCGTCACTTTGCCTAGCTGGCTCGACCACCTGCTCTACGCTCGAACCACTAAGGCCTTCTGGCTTTTCTTGAGACTCAACCTGGCGGCCTACGGGTGAGCGCACCGCCTGAATCGCCTGGGCAGCATTGCTGGACGTTCGTGACGTAATCTGCTGACGGGTAGGGATATTGAGTGTCTGGCCCGCACGGAGTTCATCTATATTGCCAGTGGGAAACGCAGCGGGATTAGCGACTAAGAGTGCCGTCATCATTTGTTGAATGGTTACATCGTCTGGCTTCACCCTTGCGGCAACGCTCCAAAGAGTATCGCCACTGGCTACGTAGGCTATATCACGTGAAGCATCGCGTGCAGCCGATAACACAGAAGCAGATTCCCTACTGGGCGATTCAGCCGATCCGGTGGCGTCAACCGGGCTGTCTAATGCGTAGTCGGGTGGGTCAAACAGCAGCGTTAAAGCGCGTGTCTGTCGCCCTTCTGGTGAAGAAATCGTTAACAGTAGATCCAACCACGGCTCATGAACTGCTTGGGAAGAGCGCAGCAAAAGCCGGTGCCCAGCAGGCTGCTCTTGAACCTGAACACTGATACTTGCGGTAAGGGATGTCCACTCCAACCCCAGAGCCCTAAACGCCGATTCGTTTGCCAGCTCGACACGTAAATCACTCAGCGCGAAACCCTCGCTTTCCTGAAGCGGCACCGTGGCCTCAAGCGGCGCATCTAATGGTGAGTTTACCGTTGCCTGCCCCAACCCCAGCGCCACTGCCAGTGGACTAATAGCGCTTAGCGACAGTCCCAACATCCCTGTTAATTGTTTTCTCATAAAGGCCTCTGCTGCCTTTTATTTGATTGCGGCTAAGCCACACTTTCTTACATTTACTTAGCAAAATCACACTCTGCATCCTTTTTACCACACCCAGAGAATAAAAAAACGGGAAGCTGCGAACAGCTTCCCGTTTTTATCAACGCTTTTATTTAAGCGTGGCGAGCTCTACTGCTCGCGTAAGATCTTCAGCATACGCTTGAGCGGCTCGGCAGCACCCCATAACAACTGGTCACCAACACTGAAGGCTGATAAGTATTCACCGCCCATATTCAGCTTGCGTAGACGACCGACCGGTACTTGCAGCGTGCCAGTCGCAGCAGCGGGCGTTAGGCCAGCAACCGTAGCGTCTTTGTCGTTCGGGATCAGCTGAACCCACTCATTGTGCTTAGCGATGCGATCTTCGATCTCGTCAAGCGGTACATCCTGCTTCAGCTTAATAGTGAATGCTTGGCTGTGAGAACGCATTGCACCGATGCGTACGCAAAGACCATCAATGGGGATCGGGTTATTTTGCAAACCTAAGATCTTGTTAGTCTCAACGCTGCCCTTCCACTCTTCACGGCTTTGGCCGTTATCAAGCTTGGTATCGATCCATGGCAGCAAGCTACCCGCTAGCGGTGCACCGAAATTATCCGTGGGGAAGTCACCACTGCGCATCGCAGCCGTCACTTTACGGTCGATATCCAGAATCGCGCTAGAGGTATCTTTAAGCTCTTCACCTACGCTATCGCGTAGCTGCCCCATCTGGTTCAACAGCTCGCGCATGTGCTTAGCGCCTGAACCGGAAGCTGCTTGATACGTCATGGAGGTCATCCACTCGACCATGTCTGCTTCGAACAAACCACCCAAGCCCATCAGCATCAGGCTCACGGTGCAGTTGCCGCCAACAAAAGTTTTAGCACCCTTCGCTAACTGGTTATCGATCACCTTACGATTGACCGGGTCCAGAATAATGGTCGCTTCATCTTCCATGCGCAGGGTGCTGGCCGCATCAATCCAGTAGCCTTTCCAGCCCGCCTCACGCAAGTCTTTATAAACCGGCTTGGTGTAGTCGCCACCTTGACAGGTAATCACCACGTCCAGTGCTTTTAACGCATCAATATCAAACGCATCTTTCAGTGGAGGCACGTCCACGCCGATATCGGGGCCAGGCTGACCAACTTGGGAGGTGGTGAAAAATACCGGTTCAATACCGTTAAAATCACCATCTTCCTGCATGCGCTGCATCAGCACTGAGCCAACCATGCCACGCCATCCCACGAAACCGACTTTCAACATGTGAAGTCCTCCAACTAAGAATGAGAGCGATATTATACACAAATATTAGACACAACGTCGGCCACCCCCAGGGTGGCCGACTGTTAATACCTTTCAGCGTCAATTAGTTAGCACGCTTTATACATAATTTAATTTTTTGCAAAGGCCGCCAATACGGCATCACCCATCTCATCGGTAGAGACACGGCGCGTCCCTTCAGAGGCGATGTCAGCAGTACGCAAGCCATCATCTAACACACTGCCAACAGCGGCTTCAATGCGCTCAGCCATGGCGGTTTCATTCAATGAATAGCGCAACATCATCGCGACCGACAGCATCATTGCTAATGGGTTAGCAATATTCTGCCCAGCGATATCCGGCGCGCTACCGTGGCAAGGCTCGTACATGCCCTGGCCACTCTCGTTTAGCGACGCTGAAGGCAACATGCCGATAGAGCCGGTAAGCATGGCAGCGGCATCGGAAAGAATATCGCCAAACATGTTGCCCGTCACTACCACATCAAACTGTTTCGGCGCGCGCACCAGCTGCATGGCGGCGTTATCCACGTACATATGGGAAAGCTCAACATCCGGGTACTCCGGTGCCAAACGCTCCATCACTTCACGCCACAGAATAGTGACTTCCAACACGTTGGCTTTATCCACCGAGCAGAGTTTTTTGCCACGCTTCTGAGCCATTTCAAAGGCGACGCGACCAATACGCTCAATTTCGCTTTCAGAGTAGATGTAGGTGTTAAAACCCACCCGCTCGCCGTTGCGCTCTTCGATGCCACGTGGCTGGCCGAAATAGATGCCACCGGTAAGCTCGCGGACAATCATAATATCCAGCCCAGCCACTAACTCCGGCTTCAAGCTAGAGGCGCTAGCCAACTGCGGATAAAGCATGGCCGGACGCAGGTTGCCGAACAAACCTAAGTTTTTCCGCAGACCTAACAGGCCTTTTTCAGGACGCTTGGAAAGGTCTTCGAGTGTATCCCATTTAGGGCCACCAACAGCGCCCAGCAAAATAGCACTGGCTGCCTTGGCTTTTTCTAGCGTTTCAGCAGGCAGTGGCTCACCGTGAACATCGTAAGCAGAGCCACCGACAAGGCCTTCTTCGACGTCGATATCCAAACCAGCTTCCTGGCAGGCCTTCAGCAAGCGGGCCGCCTGAGCCGCAATTTCAGGGCCAATACCATCACCCGGCAGCAGTAATACCTTATGAGTCATGCAATTTCCTTAGCATTTCAAACGTTAAAGGTGAATGAACACTTACGCAGGCTGGCGGAACAACCAAGGACGCTGCTGGCGGTGTTTTTCTTCAAACGCACGAATTGCGTCTTCGTCCTGCAGGGTAATACCAATATCATCCAAGCCGTTCAGCAGGCAGTGCTTACGGAACGCATCCACCTCAAATTCGAGAATTTCGCCACTGGGCGTGATGACCCGCTGGTTCTCTAAATCTACGTCTAATTGATAGCCTTCGCTGCCTGCCACTTCAGCAAACAGGCGGTCAATAACGTCTTCTTCCAAGATAATCAGCAGAATGCCGTTTTTGAAAGCGTTGTTGTAGAAGATATCGGCAAAGCTTGGCGCAATCACCGCTTTGAAACCAAAATCTTCCAGCGCCCACGGGGCGTGCTCGCGGGAACTACCACAGCCAAAGTTGCGACGCGCCAGCAACACTTCAGCACCTTGGTAACGCGGCTGATTCAATACAAAATCCGGGTTCAGCGGGCGCTGCGAGCAGTCTTGTCCTGGCTGGCCTTCATCCAGGTAGCGCAGTTCATCAAACAGGTTCACGCCAAAGCCAGTACGCTTAATCGACTTCAAAAACTGCTTCGGAATAATCAGGTCGGTATCGACGTTAGCACGGTCAAGCGGCGCGACGATTCCTTCTAAACGTTCAAATTTATTCATGGCTTAGGCCTCCTGCGCGTGGCTAGTATCGTTAGCGGGTAAGGAACGTACATCAACAAAGTGACCAGCAATCGCTGCCGCCGCCGCCATTGCAGGGCTCACCAAATGCGTGCGTCCGCCGTAACCCTGACGGCCTTCAAAATTGCGGTTAGACGTTGATGCACAGTGCTCACCAGCGCCCAACTTGTCGGCATTCATTGCCAAGCACATTGAGCAACCCGGCTCACGCCATTCAAAGCCTGCTTCAATAAAGATTTTATCCAAGCCTTCTGCTTCCGCTTGGCGCTTCACCAAACCAGACCCCGGCACCACCATGGCAAGCTTAATCGAGTCCGCGACTTTATTGCCTTTCGCCACTTTGGCCGCTTCGCGTAAATCTTCAATACGCGAGTTGGTACAGGAGCCGATAAATACTTTATCGAGCTTAATATCGGTAATTTTCTGGTTTGCCTGCAAGCCCATATATTCGAGGGCGCGCGCGTGGCTGCGCTGTACGGTGTCATCCAACGCGGCTTGGGGGTCTGGCACTTGGCCGGAAATACCGGTAACCATTTCCGGGCTAGTCCCCCAACTGACCTGCGGTTCGATCTCTTCAGCTTGCAGTGTAACCACTTTATCGAACTGCGCGTCAGCATCGGAAACCAGATTGCGCCAGTCAGCGACCGCGGCTTCCCACTGCTCTGCGGTGGGCGCAAAGGGACGCTCGGCCAGGTAATCAATCGTCGTATCATCGACAGCAATCAGGCCCACACGGGCGCCAGCTTCAATGGCCATATTGCATACGGTCATGCGGCCTTCCATAGAGAGCGACTCAATCGCACTACCGGCAAACTCAATGGCATAGCCCGTACCACCAGCGGTGCCAATCTTGCCAATAATCGCCAACACCACGTCTTTAGCGGTCACGCCCAGGCCAAGTTCGCCTTCCACACGCACTTGCATGTTCTTCATTTTTTGCGCCAGCAAGCACTGGGTCGCCATAACGTGTTCAACTTCTGAGGTGCCAATACCATGAGCCAGGGCGCCAAACGCACCATGGGTCGCAGTGTGGGAATCGCCGCACACCACGGTCATGCCGGGTAACGTTGCGCCCTGCTCTGGGCCTACCACGTGCACGATACCCTGGCGCGGGTCGTTGATTTTGAACTCTTCAATGCCGTACTCAAGGCAGTTATCGTCCAAGGTTTGTACTTGGATTAACGACACCGGGTCTTTAATACCGCTATTGCCTTCCGCACGCTCTTTTACCGTCGTAGGCACGTTGTGGTCCGGCGTTGCCAAGTTAGCATCTAAACGCCAAGGCTTGCGATTAGCCAAGCGCAGGCCTTCAAACGCCTGGGGCGAGGTGACTTCGTGAAGCAACTGGCGGTCGATATAGATCAACGCCGTGCCGTCGTCACGCTGTTTCACCAAATGTTGATTCCAGAGTTTGTCGTAAAGCGTTTGACCTGACATGTTGCTCTCCTGGGCATTGCCCTGCTAGTTCGGTATGGCAGCCTCTACGTGCTGCTTATGTGGCTATGTAGGCAGTGTCACGCGAGTCGCGCATAAAAGCAATTCATGTTATTCATAGATTAGATTCCAAACTGGAATACCAATTCAGGGAGCCGCAAGTGGATACTCAGAGCCTGCAAGCATTTCTGGCCGTTGCCGAAACCCAGAGCTTTTCCCGCGCGGCCGAACAGCTGTATTTAACGCAGCCTGCAGTAAGCAAACGCATCGCTACTCTGGAGGACCAACTTGGCACCCGGTTATTTGACCGCATCGGGCGGCGTATTGCGCTGACCGAAGCGGGCAATGTATTACTTCCCAAAGCACAGCACATACTATTTACCGTGGAAGACAGCCGCCGAGCACTTGCCAATCTTTCCGGCCAAGTAGGCGGTAAGCTAATGCTAGCCACCAGTCACCACATCGGCCTGCATCGACTGCCACCGCTGTTAAAGCAATACACGCATCGCCACCCGGAAGTGGCGTTAGACTTGCACTTTCTGGACTCAGAGCTAGCCTACCAGGGCGTGGTCGATGGCACGCTGGAGATGGCAATAGTCACTCTCGCCCCCCACCCCGTTGAACAGCTTCACGTGGTAGAGCTATGGCGCGACCGGCTGTGTTTTGTCTGCGCCACCGACCACCCACTGGCACAGCGTACCCGCCACACCAGCAGCCCACTCAGCTTGACTGAATTATGTGAATTCAATTGCGTGCTGCCAGGTGCCAAAACCTTTACCCGCACCTTGATTGGCCAACGTTTTGCCGAAGTGGGCCTACAGCTTCCCGTTAGCATGGCAACAAACTATTTAGAAACGCTGAAAATGATGTGCAGCGTGGGCCTTGGCTGGAGCCTACTGCCTGAAAACATGATCGATAGCGAACTCATTGAGCTCAATGTAGACACCGCCCCCATCCAGCGCCCGCTGGGCTATCTCGTCCACACCAGTCGTACGCTTTCTAATGCCGCTAAAAAAATGATTGAAGAACTGGAAAGTACCCGCCAAGTCACTCTCGACTAGCCGCACGCACCAGTGTTGTGGGCACGCACCAATGTTGCGAGAAAGCGATACGCGGGCCTATCAAGCACCCGCGAAGCGATGCCTGAACAATTACAAAGCGCTATTCGTCTCCACAACCTCTCGGATCACACTGCCCAATTCAGCTATTGCGCTATTTCGTTCTTCAAATGATGCGTCCGTTTCGGTGATATAAAACGCCACGATGGTAGGCTCGCGCTCGGGCGGCCATATTACAGCGGTAATCGATCTTGAACCAAAGCCACCGGCTCCCGTCCGATCTCCAATTACCCATTCATCAGGTATTTGTGACCTAAACAAGCCATCAGCCACTTCATTATTAACCAGCCATTCACGCAGTTGGTTTTTAGACTGAGGCGATAGCGCGTTTCCCACTACCAGTTTCTCAAGGTTACTCACCATTGCATTGGGCGTGGAGGTGTCACGCTCATCATGTGGAGTAGCCTCGTTTAGCTCCGTCTCCCAACGATCCAAGCGCGTGACACTATCCCCCAGCGCTCTAACAAATTCTGTCACGGCCTGCGGTCCACCAATTGCCTGTAAGATCAGGTTAGCCGCAGTGTTATCGCTGGTTGTCAGCGTCGCTTCGCAGAGTTCAAACAGCGATATTTCCCGGTTATCGGCATACGCTTCGGTAACGGGTGAATAGGTGACAATGTCAGAAGCAGATACTTTTATTCGTCTTTCGAGTTGCTCACTTCCTTCATCCACACGCTGCAGCAGCGCTGCGCACGCTAAGGTTTTAAAGGTGCTGGACATCGCGAACAGCTGGTCTGCGTTGTATTCCCAGCGCTGCCCAGTTTCCAGGTCATAGGCTGCAAAACCAACGCGTGCATCCAACTGCTCCTCTATACGCTCAACCTCTGTAAGCAACGTATCATCCTGGGCCATCAACACAGAAGGAACCGCTATTAAGCAAATCGACATAACCCAGCGCGAAACTTGTTGTTTACAAAGCACTTTTATCATCCTTTAAACATCATATAATCGATCATAAGGGTAGAGGCATGCTGCTCGCCATATACAGGGCCTGGAAGGTAGATTAATCGCGGGAGGTTGACGACGGGTCACTTATCAGCCTTCCATACAACGCGGAATCAGAGACAACACCATTCACTTCCCATCGCTGCCGAAGCACCCCTTCTAGAGTAAAGCCAAGCTTCTCAAGCGCTTTCGCTGAAGCGTGGTTATCTGGGTCAATTTCAGCTTCAATACGACGAAGCCCCAGTGCATTAAAGCCATACTGTATCAAGGCTTCACCCGCCTCATTAATATAGCCTTTGCCCCAATAGCGTTGGCCTAAGCCAAAGCCGACCTCAGCACGCTTAGACTCTTTGTCATAACTAAACAGCATGCACTTACCCACCAGATCACTTGTTGACTTTAGATATATCCCAAGCACCAGTGACTCTTCACGCAGCATCGAAGCGTTGCTGACATCAACAAAATCCAAAGCGTCCTGAATATCTGACCAAGGTGCCGTATTCCAATACTTCATCACTTCAGGGGAAGAAAATATGTCTAGCAGGCTTTCTGAATCAGCGGCTGCTAATGGCTGCAGTGTTAGCCGTTCGGTTTCGATCACTGGGAAAAACAACTCTTCTGACATTCATAACTCCTTTTTTGCACGACGCCGCCAACCCGTGCAGCTGCACAGCCCGCACGACACAACGACATTCTATGTCTCGTGCAGCCTAAGCGATAACGCTTTTGCCAACTCACCCGCCCAACTCACCGACACCAAAGGATGCCCAGAGGAAGAGCTGACCAGCACAATATCAATACTAGGCAGTGCCGGCATCCCATGAACAGCGCCGACTTCGATCAAACCACGCGGCAAGGAAGCTGTCGCTGCCGCCGTGATAGCCTTGCCCTGCCGAACCAGCCCCATCAAAGCTCCGGTATTGGCACTGAGCGCCTTTATACGGTAAGCGCGGCGTGTTTTATTTAGGCCATCCAGAGCAGCACTGTGAAACTTACAGTCGGCTTCATACAGGGCCAAAGGCAACGTTTCATGCTGCTGCCAGTCAAATTCCGGGTGCTGTATCCAAATTCCCTTATCAAGCATCAGCACATGACCTTCATCACTGTTAGCCGCTCGCGTCAGGATAGCCAAGTCCAGCGCCCCCTCATCCAGCTGCTTTCTCAACGTGATGGTAGGCGCGCATATCAGCTGTAGTTGAACATTGGGGTGTTGGTCATGAAGGGTATCTACCAACAAAGGTAGCAGGCTCTGGGCGTAGTCATCTGGGCTGCCAATACGCAACGTCGGTAAAGCGGCGCTCGATCTCAGTTGAACTAGCGCCTCATCATGCATTGCCAGTAAGCGGCGAGCGTAGCTGACAAGACGTTTGCCCTCGTTGGTGAGCTCTAGATTGCGGCCTTCTTTAAAGAACAAGCTGCAGCCGACCTGCTCTTCCAGACGCTTCATTTGCATACTAAGTGCGGCCTGGGTTCGGTGAACCTGACGCGCGGCTCGGGTAAGACTACCGGTATCAACCACGGCGATATAGGTGCGCAGGAGATCCATATCCATGTAACGAGGCCTCTATCCATCAGCCCCACTGATGGCTGATATCAGTACTATTCGTTTGTCGAACTTCGCGGAAAGCGAAACACTGTCCTCCGTGGCTTGGGTGTGGATTCAGACCCGCAACCCTTGCGTTCAATTCACTGGAGAAGACGATGATCTTGCACGACTACCGACCTTCCGGCAACGGCTACAAAGTACGCCTATTACTGAATTTGCTGGATAGACCCTATGACTATCGCCATTACGATATCGTGCATAGAGAAACGCGCACCCCGGCATTCCTGCAGAAGAACCCCACTGGCAAAATTCCAGTACTGGAGCTCGACGACGGCCGTTTTCTATGCGAGTCGAACGCCATTCTCTACTACCTAGCCCAAGGGAGTAATTATTGGCCAGAAGATCGCTGGAACCAAGCCCAGGCCCTGCGCTGGATGAACTTTGAACAGTACAGCCACGAACCCAACATCGCCACACCGCGCTTCTGGCTAACTCACCTTGGCCTGAATGATGAACGCCAAGCTCAGCTAGCGGGTAAACAAGCATTGGGGCGCGAAGCGCTAGCGGTGATGGACGATCACTTGGCAAAGCAGGAGTGGTTCGTAGCAGGCCGCTACACCATCGCGGATATTGCCCTCTTCGCCTATACCCATGTAGCTGAAGATGGCGGGTTCACACTGGCGGATTATCCCAATGTTTGCCGATGGCTGGATCGGGTAGCGTCTCACCCGAACCACATTGCGATCACAGCGGAGTAGAAACGTTTCCATGCTGACAATTGCCAAGCTTAAAACTGTATCAGCTCAACTTCATTAAGCTTTCTCTTGGCTGACGCCGCCACGCTGTTAAAAATCGGGTTTTCGGCGATACGTTCAGTAGATTTCCTGTGATAATGACCAAGCGCTTTTTAGCGGTTTGCCGCCAAGGGGACAAAAAACCAGCTGCGCGTGCTTGGCCATCATGGGAAATCTCTTGATAGCCTAGCTCGCTAGGGGTGCCCTCTATGGCCTGTTGCGAGGGGTCACCATGATCGTGGTACCGCTCCCAATGAGCGATGGTTTTGAAGTGCAAACTTTATAGCAACTATAGCTTCAGCCCTGCATAAGGGGTTTTACCATGTCGATGATCGGCCAAAGTATCAGCATTGGTGAGCTAGCACGACGAACCGATTGCAAACCTGAAACAGTTCGTTATTACGAGCGCATTGGGCTACTGCGCGATGCGACACGAACCAACGGAGGGCAGCGCCGCTATGGAGACGACGCGGTGCGGCGTTTGACCTTCATTCGTCATGCCCGAGACTTTGGCTTTTCGGTGGAATCAGTGCGAGAGCTTTTGGCCATGTCAGATCAACCTGAGATGCCTTGCCAAGAAGTCGATGCCATCGCCACACATCACCTAAAGAAAGTGGAATCCCGCCTTCAGCGACTGTCCGCACTGCGTGAGGAGCTTCAACGAATGGTCACGCAGTGTGCCGGTGGCAAAGTGGAAAGCTGCCGAATCATTGAGGTCATCAGTGATCATCAGCTCTGTATCACTGAAAACTCGCACGGAGGTGCTAACGACTTGAGTTAGAACTAACGCTACGTCCCACGCCCAAGAAGAAATAAGCCGCTAGCATGACATCAGCGGCGGTCCCAAAGCTAAATCGCCAACACCAAGATTTGGTGCTTAAGTAAACAAGACGTGAAGCACACCAACAGCCGTCATCAAGCCTGCCACAAGGCTTACCAAACACCGCATGGTGGCAAGAGAAACCTCTTCCACACCTACTTACCTGTGTTGCAATAGGTGAGTGATTACACGGCTCGGGTTCCAAAACGAAGCAAGCACACGTTCACATTACTTACAGACCATGCAACGTTGCTAAGCACAGATGGTTATAACTAGTTATACGAGATCGAGTCATACATAGACGCCGTACCGATAGCTTGTTCCAAGCGATTTCTTGCCTCGTAAAGTGATGTTTGATATTCACTTTGAGTCAGTTGCTCGCCTAGCATGATGCGTTGACCTTGGCCAAGGGGATCAACAGGTTGGTTATTGATCCTCACTTCATAATGCAGGTTGGGGCCAGTGGTGACCCCAGAGGCACCTACCTCTCCAAGCAGCTCTCCCGCGTTGATTAAATCCCCAACCACTAACTGGGAGGAGAATCGGCTAAGGTGTGTATAGCGACTAACGACTCCTGTGTCGTGCTCCACCTCAACCACCTGCCCATATCCCCCCTGGCGACCCATAAAGGATACGCGCCCAGGTGCGATGGCGATAACTGGCGTCCCCGCTGGTGCAGCCAAATCAATTCCATTGTGAGGGCGGACTCCTCCATACACAGGATGTCGTCGATTGCCAAAGCGAGAGGTTAAGCGAGCACTTAGCACGGGTAACCGCAACGTGCCTAGTAGGGTATTGCTTTTGAAAAGAGCAACATCACTCTTTGGGGTTTCCGGCCAGATAACCTCTAGGGGCTCTGCCTGGTCAGGAAGAGCAGCATAATTGAGGCGTGGTGGCCCAACACGGGCGCCGTCCTGGCGTCGATCTTCCTCCCACACTAATTGAATACGTTCGTTGCCTGAAAGCTCCAGCGGCGCTGCGATAAACTCGCTGAGCAGTATTTCTAATTTACTGGCGAATCGCGTAGGGACATCTTCTGCTGCTAAAGCCTCGTAGAGGGTGGTATCAATGATCACATCACGACCAAAGGTCAGGGTATCAACGCTATCAAGCGGTAAAAGACCTTCTTGCTCGCTAGCCTTTTGTAAACTGACAAGACTATGTTCAGACGGTGGCAATGAAAGATGCTCTTGCCAATTAGCTTCGACTAGCAAGGGGTAAAAACCCATCAAGCTTAGTAAATACCAGCGCTGCATCACTGACCACCCTCTTTCTCAGAATTTTCAGCTACTTCGCTCTCAACGGCATCAATCAGCTCTTGCATACCAAAGGGGTCTAAAGGTTGGTCATTGACAAAAAAGGTTGGTGTTTGGCGAATCTGATTAGCTCTGACATCCGCCATGTCTTGATCAATTACCGCCTGCACCTCAGCAGAGGTCAATTGTTTTTCCGCAGCCGCTCGATCAAGGCCCGCTTGGCTAGCGATATCGAGGATAGCAGATTCATCAAAGCTGCCATGCGAAGCCCATTGGTCCTGGTGAGCTAGCAGTCTCTCCAGTACCGGCTCAAAGACGCCCTGCCGACGGGCGGCTTCTAATACCCGAATGGCCTTGTCCGATACGTCGCCATGAAAAGGAGTGTAGCGCACGATCAGTCGCACTTTTTCTGGGTAGGTCTCCAGAATGCTTTTTGTCAGGGGATAGAAAGCACGGCAGGCTTCACAAGCTGGATCGAAAAACTCCACAATCGTCACCGGCGGCATCTTCTCGCCCCAAGATGGGGGAATGTGAACGCACCAAGGAGTTGTCGGCCTGGTCGCCGCTCTCATTTGCTGCCTGAGCCTGTATGTCTAAGAGCGCAGGTTTCGATACAGCGACGATGGCAGTGGCCAGCATTAACGTGCTGGCCAAGATAAAAGACGCTTTCTTGAACATTTTTTCTCTCTTTTTTAGCAATCGGTGGAAAGCCAAGTTGAAAAATAAGCTAATTACGCTGGGAGTAGGCCGCCCGCTACCAACTTGAGCCCAGAGCCCGCCTCGGTCTATCACTCATGCCCATATAGATTGGCATTTTGATGCGCGTGGTCGCTATGCTCAAACTCTAGGCTGGAATGAGCAATGCTGAAGCGCGTTTTCAACTCCTCCTTGATCTCTGCTTTGACGGATTCAAGCTGCTGCCAACCGGCTTCTGTCAGAACCACGTGGCAGTCAAGGGCTACTGTATTTTCCTGCATCTGCCATAGATGCACGTGGTGAATATCCTGGACTCCGTCGATATCTTGCACCGCTTCAACGACAGCCTGCCCGTCAATGTTCGGGGGAGAACCCAGCATTAGCGTACGGATAGGACCACCAATTTCAGAGAAAGCGAGGTAAAGAATATATAGCGCAATTCCTATGGTGATCGCGGGGTCTACCCAGCGCATGTCATACAGCAAAATAAGCGACCCCCCGATAATCACGGCGATGGAGGCAAACGCATCCGATAAGTTATGCAGAAAAAGAGCGCGGATATTGACACTCTCTTTTTGCATTGACCAAGTGAGCACGGCGGTTAGAGCATCAACGACAAGCGCGACGCCGCCAATAATCACGATCGTCCACCCCTCTATCTCAGGAGGATCGATCATCCGCATAGCGCCTTCGTAAATCAGGTAGACGCCGACAATAATGAGGGTGGTGTAGTTGATGAGTGCTGCCACTATCTCGATGCGGCCATAGCCAAAGGTCATGTGCGCATCGGCGGGCCGCCTGGCGATTTTACGAGCGGCAAAGGCAATAACTAGCGCTGCCATGTCAGATAAGTTATGTAATGCATCCGCAATCAGAGATAGGCTTCCCGCCATAACGCCACCGACAATTTGAGCGATGGTTAAGAGTCCATTGGCCCATATGGAAATGCTGACGCGCCGGTCGCCAGAGGCAGGATCAATGTGGGGATGATCATGATAATGTCCCATCGGCTACTCTCTCTAGAACTATCTGTTCTTGGTACTATAAAACCTCTAGCAACTAAAGCTTCAACCCTTGCGCACTGTTTATCTGCACCGCTGGATTGGGAAGAACATCCGCTGCCTCAAGATCACACCTTGTAACCCATTGAAAAATTAAAAAAAGTTACTAGGGATCATATTCTGTCCGCTGGATTCAGGCTCGTTTCAGGTTAATACCGTATAAGAAAGCAGTGACAACAACTCTTTTAAGGTAAATGACCATGCGCAACACCTTTTTAACAACGTCTTTTCTTGCTCTTTCACTAAGCCTAGCAACAAGCGCGACATGGGCTGCACCCGGCCATAGCGGCGGTGGCAGTGGCCTGAACGATGCTGACGTTGACCGCACGATCACTCTTGATGCTGGCGACATGTGGTTCGACCCTGAAACGTTAGAAATGGCGGCGGGTGAAATTGTCAAATTTGAAATAACCAACACCGGCAATTTAGAACATGAGTTCGTGATTGGTAGCAAAGAAGCCCAAGAAGAACATCGTCAAATGATGCTAAACATGGCCAACGGCGGAGGCCATGATATGTCGAATATGTCACATGGCGACGGTCACGATATGGCCAGCATGAACATGGCAGGTGTCTCCATTGCGCCTGGTGAAACCGGGACTTTATTATGGAGTGTCCCTGGCAATGTTAACGAACTAGAGTATGCCTGTAATATTCCCGGTCATTATGAATCCGGCATGTACGGTAATTTTTCTCTCTAATCTGACATAGACCCATGAAACTGTTGCTACTCGAAGATGATGATTTGTTAGCAGAAAGCTTGGCAGAGAGTCTCAAGGACAACGGTTACCTGGTTGATTTGGCCGCTTCATTGAAAGCGGCCAAGTCGCTGATGGCAACCGAGCATTATGAGCTGGCTATTTTAGATGTCGGTTTGCCCGATGGGTCGGGGTTAGATCTTCTCGCCCATTGGCGCAAGCAGAAGTGCAGTACGCCTATTTTGATTTTGACGGCACGCGACACCTGGGAAGATAAAGTTATTGGGCTTGAAACGGGAGCCGATGACTATCTCACCAAGCCCTTCCACGAAGCCGAACTCATGGCCCGCCTGAAGGCCTTGTTGCGTAGGCAGTCTGGTCAGTTATCTCAGGTGATTACGCTAAACGGTGTCTCGTTGGATGAGGCGGGTCAACGCGTGTGCTTAGAAGGAGAAACGTGGCGTTCGCTAACGGCAACGGAGTTTCGATTATTGCGCTACTTAATGCTTCATCCAGACCGTATTCACTCGAAAGATCAGCTACTAGAGCAGCTCTACGCCTTGGAGCAGGACGCTGCCGCACCTAACTTGGTGGAAGTCTACATCGCTCGTCTGCGTCGTTACCTCGGTAAATCAGTCATTCAAACGCGACGCGGTCAGGGGTATTTCTTTGCTTCACATTGATAGACGCAGTTTACGTATTCGACTACTCGCATGGCTAGGCTGCGTCGCGCTACTGGTGGTAGTCACCACGTGGCTATTGCACGGGATCTTTTTACAGAGTCTGGCAAGGGATTTTTTAGGTGAACGCTTACAACGTGAAGCAAACCACGCGGTCGCGCAGCTAGAGCAAGACCAAACGGCTGTACCGACTGCGCTCGACTCGGTTAGCCAAGGCTATCAAGTTTTTCATCATCTCTACGTACTCCGGTTCAATGGCTCGGTCAGCGCTTCTGACCCGCAATGGCAGCAACAGCTGGCTCCGTTGCTAAATGAGAACGGCGATGCCCTAATAGATGTAAATCGCGGAACACAGCACATGCTCGTCTATCGCCGCCACTTTGAGTGGCAGGGCACACAGGGTGTGCTATTGGTAGGTGAAGATTTTTCCCAAGTAGAATCAGGGCTTGCAACTTTACACTGGTGGGTCGGTGGGATCGCCGCCGTGCTTTTAGGGATGCTCATCATACTCAACATGCTAGCGGTTAACCGTGGACTCACGCCACTCTGGCAACTGCGCCAGCAACTTGAAGCATTGCGATCAGGTAAACGGGATCGCTTGTCATTAGTAGCCCCTTCGGAGCTAGATGACTTAGTCGACCAGTTGAACTGGTTCATGGACGACATTGATCTTCGTCTGAAGCGCTCGCGAGAATCGGTCGCCAACCTATCACATGCATTAAAAACACCGCTGGCAGCCGTTACTCAAGTACTGCGTGGCAACCGGCCTATTGATGACAACCGACGCCATAAACTACTCAGCCGTATTGAAGACATTAACGCCCAGTTGGATGCAGAGCTGCGTCGTTCACGTATTGCAGGCCCTAATGCGGGACGAATGGCCAACGTTACTCGTGATAGCTTACGGCTGATTGAGATGTTCCGTAGCCTTTATCCTGAGCGTATGTTCGAACTGACTCACTCAGCACGTGAGGAAGAACAAGTTTCCATTGAATCTCACGACTTTTCAGAAATATTAGGCATCGTGCTTGATAACGCAGGAAAATGGTCGAGCAGGCGCGTTCATTGCGATGTTGCCGTCACTGTAACTGCACTCACGCTAACGATTAATGATGATGGGCAAGGCGTTGCAGAAGAGGAACTTTCGCGCTTGGGAGAGCGTGGTACACGACTAGATGAGCGCCGTCCTGGCTACGGCTTAGGCCTTTCGATTCTTGCGCAGTTAATTGCCCGCTACTCAGGGCACTCGCAGTTTGAGCGAAGTCCACTGGGTGGACTGCGCGTTACAATTACATTGCCTCTAGCGGTTGAAGTGACTAATTAATCATCATTCAGCTTTGATTCAGCTTCTTCCATCAAGATAGTGCTATTCACTATTGATGGGAGTTACGCATGGCACGCTCAAGTATCATTTCTCACCCTCTTTCTCGTCGGCAAGTGTTAAAAGGAGGCGCTGCCTTAGGCTTAGGCTCTGCTGCGGCAATGGGATTAACTCCCGCTTGGGCAAACCCCTGGGGCCGTACCAATGTCTATGCACAAGGCGTCGAAGACGGGCCCGAGGTATCGCTGGCTATCCGCCGTGAATCGTTGCCTATTAACGGACAAGAAGCCCAACCCATCACCATCAACGGTACCAGTCCTGGCCCGCTAATTCGTCTGAAAGAAGGTCAAGACGCAGTACTACGTGTCACTAACCTGCTGGACGAGCCCACCTCCATCCACTGGCATGGTCTCATTCTACCGCCGGAAATGGATGGTGTGCCTGGCGTTAGCTTTGCAGGTATCGCCCCTGGTGAAACCTTTATCTACCGTTTTCCCGTCCGCCAGAACGGTACCTACTGGTACCACAGTCATTCCGGTATGCAGGAGCAGCTTGGCCATGCAGGGCCATTGATTATAGACGCTGCCGAGCGTGAGCCTATCCGTTACGACCGTGAGCATGTGTTACTGCTCACCGACTGGACTTTTGAAGACCCGATGTCGGTGTTCCGTAATTTGAAAACCATGGAAGGCTATTACAACTTCCAAGAGCGCACGATTGCAGACTTCTTTGCCGATGTTCGTAATAATGGTTTTGCTCAGACCGCTGAAATGCGTGGCATGTGGGCTCAAATGCGCATGAGTTCGCGGGATATCGCCGATGTCACCGGTAGTACTTATACCTATCTTCTCAACGGCCATTCTCCTCAAGAAAACTGGAATGCCTTGTTCAAAGCCGGTGAGCGGATACGACTACGCGTGATTAACGGCTCAGCCATGTCATTCTTCGATGTCCGCATACCCGGCCTGAAGATGACCGTGGTGGCCGCTGATGGACAGCCGGTGCAACCCGTTCCTGTTGATGAGTTCCGTATTGGCGTGGCTGAAACTTACGATGTGCTGGTTTCACCTGAAGACGACCGGGCATACACCATCTTCGCCGAAGCCATGGATCGGAGCGGCTATGCACGCGCCACGCTAGCTCCACGTGAAGGTATGCAGGCGGAGATTCCTGAACGCCGTCAAATTGCAGACCGCGGTATGGAAGCTATGGGTGCCCACGGGATGGGCGGTATGGATCACTCCAACATGGCGGGGATGGATCACTCTGACATGTCGAATATGGAAGGCATGGATCATTCCAGCATGGCTGGGATGGATCACTCCGGTATGTCCAACATGCAAGGCATGGATCACTCTACTATGGGAGGGATGGCAGCCGAGCAGGCCAAAATAGGCGCAAACGGTTTGCTTCTCGCCGGTGAAGCTCAGCCGGGTTCTCGCTATAACCAGGCGGGAATCGGCATTGATCCCGATGAACGACGCGTATTGGTTTACCGGGATCTCAAAGCGTTCACACCATGGCCTGATCGCCGTGAGCCAGGCCGTGAGCTTGAGCTGCACCTGACCGGCAACATGGAGCGTTATATGTGGTCGTTCGACGGTAAGAAGTTTAGCGAAGTGACCGGCCCTATTCATTTTGAGAAAGATGAGCGACTGCGCCTAATCCTCATTAACGACACCATGATGGAGCACCCTATCCACCTCCACGGTATGTGGATGGAGCTGGAAAACGGCCAAGGGGAATTGATACCACGCAAACACACCCTAAATGTGAAGCCCGGTGAACGCGTGTCTGCGTTGATCACCGCAGACGCAGAGGGCAGTTGGGCGTTCCACTGCCACCTTCTCTATCACATGGATGCTGGCATGTTCCGCGTTGTGCAAGTTTCTTAAGGAGGCAGTATGAAAATTAAGCGCTACTTAACCCTCGCCAGCGCCGCCCTTGGCATGGCCGCCGCCGCGACTGCTCAAGCCGAAGATGGCTATGCGGCACCAGACAGTTGGCCAGCGCCCACTGAGGAACATAATATGGGCATGGCACTGTTTGATCGGCTCGAATACAGCGTGCCTGATAAAGGCCCAGAAGCCGTGGTATGGGACTTTCAAGGCTGGTATGGCGGAGATATCAACCGCATTTACCTAAAGTCAGAAGGCGAAAATGTCCAGGGCGACGGTGAAGATGCTGAATTTGAGTCTCTGGAACTACTCTATAGTCGTCTAGTGGCTGATTTTTGGGAGTTACAGGGGGGGATCGGTTATCAAGGCGGTGTTTTCTCCGATGATCACGCCGAACGCACTTATGGCGTGGTGGGCCTGCAAGGCGTAATGCCCTACGGCATTGAAACCGACGTGGCATTACAAGTGAGTGAAGATGGCGACGTGGCCGCCAGTTTTGAAGGCGAATACGATCTGCGCCTGACTCAGCGGCTCTACCTACAGCCGCGTACCGAAATTGCTGTGGCTGCCAGCGAAGTTGAAGAATTTGGCGTGGGCGAAGGGCTTAACTCCGTTCGTGCTGGCCTACGGCTAGGCTATGAAGTGACCCGACGCTTTGCCCCCTACGTCGGTGCCTATTGGGAAAAAGAGTACGGCGACACTGCAGATCTCTCCCGAGCCAGTGGCGACAACACTGAAGATACGGGAATTGTTGCCGGTGTTAAATTAATGTTCTAACGAATTTGACAATGGGTAACTTTTAACGTCACCAAATGGTGGCGTTTTTTATTATTTTTAAATTCAGCTTCATTTCAAAAACCGCAGCTAATATAACCATGTAACCAACCACTGGAGTAGTTATCATGAACGTTAAATCAATTCTCTTTGGGGCGCTTGTAGCTAGCATTTTTTCAACGCCAGCATTGGCTAACTTTGGTACGACCACCCAAGAACTGCCACTACTTGAAAGAGGCATTTCTTCTACACAATTGCTGGCCCAAGGCCAATCAAAGCGTTTCAATATTAATATTCAACAAGCGACTACGCTGAAGATAGCAAGTGAGCACTTTCCAGGCGCAACCAGCACTGGCAACCGTATCTCTGCTGTGCTTTACAATGCAGATGGACAGCAGGTAGCAGAAGCATCCAGCCCACGTGGTCATTTTGAAATGGTTCGCCAACTGCAGTCTGGCAACTATCAGCTTGAAGTAAAAGGCAATGCACTGGGAGGTACTAAAGAAAATGACAATAACCGCTATGAGTTACATGTTAACTATTAATATATAGTCACTAATTTAAGATGCAGGGCCAGCCTTTATGCTGGCCTTTTTATTTAACATATATGTCTATCGTTGCATAATCCTATTTGTAACCGTAGCTAGAATTTTAAAATAAAATAGTAGGGTGTACTTGCCTGTGTGTGGCACATAGGTTCTATACTTTTAGTTAACATCACGTTTTTAGCAAAGGAGGCACAATGCCAAGGTCAGCACCCACTACCTCTGCACGGGTTTACCGGATGAAAACCGCCGAGCATATGTGCCCGTTCGGTTTGAAAACGGTTGATCTACTCAAGCGTAAAGGCTTTGAGGTTGACGATCATACGTTAACCTCCCGTGATCAGATAGAAGCGTTCAAGGCTCAAGAAAACGTCGACACCACGCCCCAGGTATACATCGGTGATAGCCGCATTGGAGGCTATGAAGAACTACGCAAACACTTAGGTTTGAGCGTTTCCAATTCAAAAGAAAAGACTTATCGACCCGTGCTAGCGATTTTTGCCGTCGCTATACTAATAGGTCTATCGATTAGCTGGGTCGTCCAGGGTTCGTTTCTCACAGCGCGTATGCCGGAATATGCGGTGGCTACCGCTATGGTGCTACTTGGCCTACAAAAACTGCAGGATGTCGAAAGTTTCAGCAATATGTTTTTGAACTACGATTTGCTGGCTCAGCGCTATGTGCCCTACAGCTACGTTTACCCCTACGCCGAAACACTAGCTGGCCTGCTTATGCTGGCCGGGGCATTAACTTGGTTCGCCGCGCCGCTTGCCCTATTTGTTGGTACGGTAGGTGCCGTCTCTGTGTTTAAAGCCGTGTATATCGACAAGCGGGAGCTGAAGTGTGCCTGTGTAGGCGGAAACAGTAATGTACCGCTGGGCTTTGTATCGTTAACCGAAAATCTGGTAATGATCGCCATGGGTCTGTGGATGCCATTACGCATGTTGTTAAGTTAAGCCTACCTTTCTTACGCTAAAGCGTAATCTGGGGCAGATAATTAACTGGACTATATTCAGATTGTATTCAGCTAATTCAACCAAGGGGGGCGTCGGCCCACGAAGGCAGATAAAGTGGCACCAAACGCATCTAGATAAACAGTACGCAAGTTATGACAACGCCCGCTCGACAACCTGGACATTGAATCCCTCTGATTCTTCGGGTGACTCAAAGTAGCCCATTACCATCCTGAAAACCTCCTCGGTATCGAAGCTCGCCCGCTCAGGCTGCTCCCTTTGGCGCTGTTTAAGCTGCTTTAGACAAACCTCGTCTTCGGCCATCACATAGTACAGTTCGTGGGGTATCCCGCGTGGCGAGTAGATATCCTTAAACCATGCCCTTTGCTTCCTGGTGTTGCCGGGGAAATCTAGAACCACAGTGGTGCCTGCCAAAAGCATTTGCTCAACGTGTTCCCTAAGCAATGGTTTAAGGCGCGACGAGTAACTGATGTAGTCGTTGAAATCGTTGATTTCGCCAGGAAAAAGAGCAGCTAACCAGTTATCCTCTGAAAGCAGCACGGCGCCGCGCTCACGCGCAATGCTGGCAGACAGCGTGCTTTTTCCAGCGCCCATCTTGCCACAGAAGAATATCAACGTTCCGTAAGAACTCATTATCTGCTCCTTTAATTACGCCTACTGCGTTTCTAATCCCTGCATCCATAACAGGCTTAATTGCTCAGCAGAAACGCCTAAAGTCGCTGGCTGAGACGCAAGTTGTGTTCCAAAAATCCTCTCGGCTACCTGTCTTCCAACGGTTTGAGCTGAGGACGCCTTAACGATTCGCTGCTGATAAAAACTTGTCAGAACGTTTTCCAACTCACCTTGCTCTCCCAAAAGCCTGACAAGATGCCACGCATCTTCCAGCGCCTGACACGCTCCCTGCCCTGATGTTGGCAAAGACGCATGGGCTGCATCTCCAATAATGACAACATTGTCTTGATGCCAATAAGGCAGAGGGTCAAGATCATGAACAAAAATGCGATTGAGCGATGCTGCATCATAGAATTTCAGCACGTTGCGTACCGGGTCAGGCCAGCACCGAAAACGCTGATGCAGCTCATCATACCAAGCAGATAAGGGCCGTTGTTTATCAATATCAGCATTCCATGCGCCAGCCCAGAAACATAGCCCATTATTCACAGGGACAATTCCAAACCGCTCACCCAAGCCACGAAAATCATGGATGGCGTTATCTAAAACCCCCTCATTCAACTGACTGATACCAATGATATTAATGAATCCTTGATAACGGGGACTCACCTTTTCGGCATATAGCATGTGACGCACCACCGAATTCATTCTCCCATCGGCTCCTACTACCACGTCAAACTCTTGCTTTAATCGGTCAATATCCTGCGTCGTCATTGGCCAGCCAAGGTGTATTTCCCCCCCCAAATCATCCAACCTCTCGGCCAGTATGCTCATAAGATCACGGCGCAATATTGTTATACTGGGGAAACCACTCAGCAGATTCACTTCCTCAAGATCAAGCTCACCCTGCCAAACACCAAATTGATCAAACTGACGCATTAAACGGGGAGTACCACCCAGACGTTTTAGCTCTTTTTCCAACCCCATCTGTTGCAGAACAAAAATTGCATTTGGCCATAAAGTCACGCCAGCACCAATGGACGAAACCTTACTGTCACGCTCATACACGTTCACTTGATAGCCTTGTTGTGCGACGAGTATCGCCAGCGCTATTCCTGCAACCCCTGCACCAACAATGGCAATACGATTGGTATTCTTCATCGGCCCTACCTAAATAATTAAATTCGGCAGAGATTGTCACAAAGCCACCCTGAAGGATAAACACGCTATTATTGCGTTATTAATCCCATTTTTTGAGATAATCTATGATTGAGAAAATCGAGCTTCAATGGTTACTTAGCTTTCAGGCGGTATATCAGCAACTGAGCTTTAAGCGCGCAGCGGAGCAGCTTCAATTGCCAACATCCAATGTCAGCCGCCATGTCGCGTTATTGGAGCAACAACTTAGTTTGCGACTATTGGAACGTACCACTCGTAAGATGATTCCAACCGCCGCAGGCAAGCAACTTTATCAGGCTATCACGCCGCTCACACGAGCAATGAATGACGCACTAGAAGAAGCCTCACTGCATGGTGACTTTTTATCCGGCCACCTTAAGATCATCATGCCTGACCTCCCCTTTCTGGCCGAAATCACTGCAAATTTTTGCCTCCAGCATCCTCAAATACAACTAAGCTGCGACACCCAATTAAACCCTTCGGAGGGCTTGTTAGAAGGGTTCGATCTAGTATTACGCTTCGGTAGAGGGCCATTGGAGGATTCTGGCTGGGTCGCTAAAGAAATCCAGCGCTGGCCAAGTTGCGTAGTTGCCGCGCCGCAACTTCTTAAACAACACCGAGTGCCTGACTCACTGGATGAACTGAGCAAAGCGCCCTGCATTACCAGCCTGTCCGTCCTACAAGGCATGCCCTGGCGGTTCAAGCATAACCAGACCATTCAGGTGCAATCCAGCTATAAGGTCAATAGTGGCTATATGGCTAAAGCTGCCGCGCTGAAAGGACTTGGCTTTGCTATTTTACCCACTCATGCATGCCAAGCAGATATAGAAAATGGATCGCTTATTAAGATTGATCTTAACTGCCAGCCAGAGGATCTCGTCTTATACGCGTTTTACTCGGGAAAAAAATACCCACTGGAGAAAGTGAGAGTATTTTTGGAATACCTGAGATTAGCAATTATGGATCTTGATTCAGGTGGAAATAAAGTCTCGTGATTACCTCCTCCATATCAGCTTCCACCTGTTACTCAACGCCAGACTGAAGACATATGTAGGTGGTGACGTAGACTGGGCTGCCATCACAAACGGCGCGTGGAACAGGCATCCGGCGGCGAATTGATTGCATTGCCAACACTGCGACTACTCTTCAACCTCTTGCAAATTCTCTAATGGAACCCACCCTGATTCTTTGCTGGTAGACTTTTCACACCATAGCCATCCATTCAAAATTCTTGCGCCAGTTAGACGCTCACCCGCCAGCACATTAAGCTCTCTAGCGGTGTAGTCATCAAGTGCACGCCCCTCTGAACCTTGCAATCGCTCAATAACTTGCCCAGGCACCCAACCTGGTTCCTGCCCGGGAGAACTGCAGAAAAACCAGTTATCCCACTCTTCAGTTCCCTTATACTCCTCGCCAACAACAAGAGGATCACCTTTTCTGAAAGTGATTGGGTTAGGAAACTCACTTTCATGTGAACTAACAACGAGATATTTCTTGGTGCTCATATGACTCTCTAGCTCTGGTTAACACCCGCATGCAAACTTTTGGGCTTATAATGACTACAGGCCCATCTTAACTCGTTCTGCTATGACTCACTCACCCACTTTGAATAACTGGACAATGGCTTTCAGATCAGCTTCCCTAGCTTTACGGACAGGCAATTTACGACCTCCTTATTCTTCTATAATAAGCTTAGCGGCGCGGGGAATGAGTACCTCGTAACCATAGTCCGCGAACTGCTGTGTCTGGTTAAGTTTCGGCCGTCCAAACTTCAAACTCATCACCATTGATGATAATTGCTTGCGTATTGCTAATTGGGCAAAGATCTATTTTGTCATCATAACTAGTGATAATTTTTTCAACGACTTGCTTGAAAGGAACGTTGGTATGGTGTGGCACTGGATAAAAATCAACCATATTTAATGATGAAAAAGAGTCTAAATTAGGTGCCGCCGTGAAATCGTCCATGTCTTTCACATACTCAATGTAAGGCGACATAACAATGGAGCCAGCAGACTCTCCGATATACATTTTCCCTGAACTTATTTGCTCCTTTATGAATTGATCTGCACCAGTTCTTTTCAACTCTTGAAGTAAAAAGAAAGTATTTCCACCAGTGACATAGATATAGTCATTTTTTTGAAGCTTGCTGTTTACCTCTTCACTTGGAGCAGTTGAAATCTCAAGCTCATCAACAATTAGCCCACACTTCTCGAGTGTTTCTCTGCCTGCGGCCACATAAAAATTGACATCTTCGACTAGACTTGCAGTAGGAATGAACGTAACCGTTTTTCCTACACATTTTTCGCTGGTAAACTTCACAAATAGATCGGCAACATCTGCGAAAGATGAAGTTAAAAACATGTTTTTCATTCGACTTCCTTACTGTCTAAATGCTGTCATTATAGAGGCTTAACAGGCTGTAGAAAATCCATTTCCGAGCCCTATCTACCACCTTCCATGTTGGTAAGTTTTGAGTAAAGATCATTGCGATACTTCGGATGGAAAACCGATAAGTCTAACTTGTATTCGATCAGGTAATGTAGCGTGCGCTCAAACATACCTAGGTAGAGGTGTGGACGGTTCGCAACTCCCGCCCACATTCCCTGGTTGAAGTGCCGGCGCTATTTACCTGCGGCGCACTAGGGGCTCGACGATTAGTTGCGGCGTGCCATCCGACGTCTTTTGTGGTGACCGACCTTCTTGATCAATGACGCCCCTAATACGACGGCGCATGTTGGAGAAGCTCGCAAATTGGACGGTATCGATCGGCTGGTCCAGCTGTATCGAAAGCCTATAGCTTTTTCCTACCTTCGATATCGCAACAATCCGGCCGCTAAAATTTTGCCCCAGGTACTGGCCACGAACCTCATCATGGATATTGAAGGGCGTTGGTTCGGCACCTGACAGCCGAGCATAAAGCGTGTTCCAGTCCCGCACCCCGTTTTGCTGGGCGATGAGCTCCAGCGATTGAGCGTGGCTAATCTGTGTTCCTTTGGCGACAAGCGCTTGACGCAGTGATTTTGCCTGCGCCTTGGCTTCCGCAAGTGTTTGAAGGGTCATGTTGGCTCTCCCTGTATTGCCAGCCCAAATCCGGAGCCGGTGGTATGCCGTTTCAGGCTGGCAATCACGATGACAATTGCAAGACTAGCCATGAGGCCATCGGCAATTGGGAACGCGAACCAAATCGCATCGGCGTCTTTGATGAGCGCGAGCGCAACAATCAGTGACGGACTCAGTAAGAAAGGTTTGGTTAACGTCAGAATCGCTGCTCTCCCCGGCTGTCCCACCGCTTGAAAATAGAGCGCTAGTACTAGAAGCGGGCCAACGACGAAGTAAAAATACATCATCGGACGCAGGATCGCCCCCACCTGGGCCACTACGACGGGGTCCCTGACAAAGCCCGCCCCAATATAGTGGCTGCTGCCGAGCAGAATGATCTCAACTGCAACGCAATAAAACAGTGCTGTGCCGAGTGCGAGTCGCAGTACAGCATCCGACCGAAGGAAGAGCCCCGCGCCGACATTGTTCCCGACTATACTCTGGGTTGCGAGCGCGATAGCCATCAAGGGCAAGAAGCTGAAACTGAAGATCCGAGTGACGATCCCGTAGGCCGCGATAGTGTCGGCATAACCAGCCTCTGCTGTCAGCCGCAGGGTTGCGATCAGAGTCGCCGAGACAAGCGCGATACCGATGAAGCTGAGACTGAGAGGTGCCCCAAGGGCTAGTATAGGGCGCCAGTCTCCAGACCAGCGGTATCTACCGAGCGATGAAAGCGGCAGTAATCCGTCTCCACGCACACGCAGGCCAATTAATAGCCCTAAGCCCAGGCCCTGGGCTAGCACCGTGCCCCAGGCTGACCCGGCGACGCCGAGGTCAAAAATAACGATCAGCACATAGTTCAATGCAATATTAGCAAGCGTCACCCCAACCGACATTAGCGCAATGAACCCCGCCCGGCCCTCATTGCGCAATGCATCCGCATGCAGCCCAAGCATGAACTGTAACGGCGTCGCATAAATCATGATCGATAGATAGGTGTGGGCCATCCCAGTGATGCCGTTCTGCCCATCCGTCAAGTAGCCAACGGCGGCACGCCCTCCTACCAGGAAGATCACGATCAGAGTGAGCGAGATACAGAGTGCCAACCCATGTGCTCGAGTAAAGACTGCCGTAGCCTGATCTCTTGCGTCCGCGCCCAGGTGACGGGCCAGAAGACTCGACATACCACCGCTGACAAGAGTCGACAGGGCAACGGTGATCATAAAGGCCGGAAAGACGATGCTGACGGCAGCTAAGGCATTGGTGCCGACGAAGTGCCCTAAGAAAGTGGCGTCGACAACATTCAGCAGCCCGTTCATTGTCATGACGAGCATCATTGGAAATGCATTGGCGAAGAAGGTTCGGCCTATGGGGGCAATCAAAAAACGATTGTTAGGTGAGTGTCGGGACGACATTATTCACTCCTCAAATGAGGCATTTCGTTCTTGATGGGGGCCTGCATTGCCCACCTACGAAATGCTTCGAGAGTGAGTATGTTCGTACCGTCGGGCTTCACCGTGACTTGCGTCTGCAGGCGGCAGGTGCCCGATACCTTTAGCCGCAGACTTTAGGACCTTACCAACGCATATGTCAAGCAGGAAGGCACTAGCCTAGTCGTAACGAGATACCTGACTTTGAAGTGTTTATAGCCCTACCTCCTCAAGGGTTAAGGGGCAAATAATAACGCCCGAAGTATCCGCCTGCCTTTGCTTGTTATGTGTTTTTCAACTTCTGATACGCGTAGAAGTAGATTGAATCACCCACAAAGTTGATCATGTTTGATGGGGCCAAAAGACGGTATGACGCCATTTACAGCTGGCGCCTTCCTTAAGCCTTTGCTATTAGATACGATCCGGCTCCAACCATTAAACCACCGGCCGTCACCTTAACTGCTCGCTCTGCTCTATGGTTAGTGCCAAATGACGCAACGGCCCCCGCGAAATATGCATAGCCTAATTTGACACCACCAACAGAGACTATAGTTATCATCGCAATTGCTGCGATATCCCATGTCCGGATAGTGGCCAAATCAACAAAAGTAGGGAATAAGCTCGCGTAGAAAAATATAGCTTTTACATCACCTAGAGTGAGAAGCAGACCAGAGAAAAAGCTTGCTGATAATTTCGCTGCTGACCGGCCGGAATGCTCCACCTGCAATGGCGCTTTCGATCTCATAAGACATATACCAAACCAGATCAAATACGCGCCTGCCAAATATCTCAGTATCAAGAAAAAACTACCCACGACTTCTGCCAGAGCAGTCATTCCTAAAACAGCTAGCAATACAAAGATAAGATCACCGACTACAATCCCCGCTGCAACGGCACAGCCGTTCGAGAATCCGGCAGAAGAAGCGCGAGCAACGACCAAGGCGACACTAGTGCTGGGAACTAGCGCTAAAGCTGACATCACTGTAAACAGAGCTAATATTTCGACTAAACTCATAGTAATTCCTGGGCTTAACGCTTGGCTCTGCGGCGTGCAAAAACGCAGCATAGGTACATCCGCAACAGCCGCTGGTTATGTAATAGTCGCTCAATCTGGCAGCCCCTCAAACTTTGGCACCTCCCCCAACTCCCAATCCCAAGCAGCTTTGCTAGATAAAAAGATGTGTGCAGTTGGCAACATAGTGATTTCAGTGTCCAAACACCCAGCAGGAACAACGAGCAAACCCGCGATCTGAGTATTCGGTAATGCTGAACCACACAACTTACAAAAACTCTTGTTATGACGAGAGCCTGGAAGCGCAAAGCAAGTTACAGCATCTGTACCTGACTGCCAGATCAATTTAGCTGAACTTGAGAATAGATTTGCCGCATGAGCCGAGCCTGTATCTTTTTGACAGTGCTGACAATGACACAGGTAAAAGCTGTCAAACTCGCCTTCTACCTTAAATCTCACGGTGCCACACAGACAAGAACCAACATGATCAGTCATCAGAATCGCCTTCCCAAAGAAATCGCTGAGTCTTCTCTTGACTACTAAGCAGGTCATTTGTAAGCAAAGCTACAAGACTCTCCAAATCTTCATATTTAGCTGAACGATACTTTAAGTCTATTGAAAGTTCCTTTTTACCGCTGACTGCTAATGCCCCAAGCTGCGGCGCGAAGCCTCCGGCAGCCTTGACTTATCATCTGTGGCTATTGATTATTTCACCCATCGAAAAGCACGCTTTAATTCGGCAACGCCATTCGTTTCATACCAACGGCCATGGGCAATGATTACCTTATCAGGACTCCATTCGAGAATTTTATCAATCGCCTTTTTTAATTGCTTATGGCGTCCTAAATATGCCATTCGCAAATCAATTGGAAGCTTGCCGTCAGGATCCAAATTACCAGCAAGCCACATGAACATCCTTATAATCAGTGATTTTTCCATTTGAGCCTCAAAATTCTCGATTAAATCAGCAAGGATAAGCGTATTAGAGCCTTTATGGTAAAAGACGACCTCTTCTAAAATCCTACTCCCTTTAACGATCAACTGCTCTATATCCCCTCGCCATTCGTTTTCTGGTTCATCTGAAAGATCCTTATCAAATTCCCAACCAGCTTTTCGCGCGGCGTCACGAGAACCAGGAGATGCCCATGATATTGCGTTTGGATATAGTGCTTTCCATTCACCAATCCACCAGTAGTGAATTCTGTTGGGAGACACAAGATGTTTAACTTCTCCTAGCTTTTCAACTTCTTCTTTCAAGTACTGAGTAAGCTCGACTGGAGAATGTATAAATAATGCCCCAGAAGATAACCGAACAATCGTCATCCTAGTAGGAAAGCTTACCCCTTTAAACTTTATGAGTGGCCCATCCACAATCCAAATATCTTTTGCAACAGGTTTGAGAACCTGTATAGGCTTATATGTTTCCACTGCTTTACTCCTGCATCTTTAACTGTTCCAACCAAGATAAGTAACGCCTTGCTACTTACTTTCCTTGACCGATTTTACTTTGAAGGTAACGGTGCGAACGCCTGCATAGGCTGCGTCGGCGGCATTCTCCGCATCAATTGTTGTCAACGCCATCGATAATGTCAGGTCGGTCGCTGTTCTGCTCAGTAGCGAGGCCTTGGTCAGAGATACCTTTTTCTGCTTCCCCAAAAACTAGTCCGCAATGCGACGAAAGGTCTGCTTCCGCCATGAATTAGCGATAGCTTTTAAAGCAGATTATTAACTACAATAAGCATAACGTAAAATCGAAAAATTTATATTTCCCAAAAAATAATTAGTCACTAGTAGACCTGAGGTTTTGGATTTTGAAAAATGTCACCGGGATTTTGTGTTTTCTTTTTTGTACACCTGTGTTTGCGCAGAATAGTTTTCATTTGCCAGACGAAGCTAAAGTAGAGGGCGGCAGCTTTTACGTCGGCACAGTTTTTGGCGACCAAGATTATGCTGGCAATGCCAATCTTTCTACCCCTTCATTCTTAATCATGAAAACGGAAGTGCCGTATCGGCTCTATCAGGAAGTGCAGTCCTGGGCCTTCCAACATGGTTATTCATTGGGCGACGCCTGTGATGGCGCCACAATTGACGGCTGTCGGTCAGACAACCAGAGTAGCGGTCAGCACCCTGCCGTTAATGTCACCTGGTGGGATACCATTTTGTTTGCCAATGCCCTAAGCGAATACCAAGGGCTGACTCCCTACTACCTAGACACCGAAGGGGCGCCGCTTAAAGCCATACCGGAAATCGATGATAGCTCCGGCATACGAAGGGAGCCTAAAGCATCGGGATACCGTTTACCTGATATGGTTGCATGGCAAGTCGCGGCTAGAGGTGGCTATGAAGGTATTGCAGACGGCTCCTATGGCTACCCTCATTCAGGCAGTCCACAACCGGAAGCAGTCGCCAACTTCCCCTCTGAAGATGGCACCATATTGGGTACATTGCCCGTAGGCTCTAAGCTTCCCAATGCTTTGGATCTTTACGATATGAGCGGTAACGCGGCGGAATGGATTGATGAAAGAAACCATTACGCTAAGGGAATCCCCATGTATTATTTTTGTGGCGGCAGTTATCAACAAGCCGTCACTAACGTGCTATCAGGTTGTGATGTACATTCTCCGGGGTTTGGAATGCCCGATATCGGTTTCCGGTTAATAAGAGCGGTCGATGAGTAAGCACCTATTCTTCCTGCTGGTTTACTTTTTTAGCACTAATGCCATGGCGTTTTCTCAGCTTGAGTTAACTGATGGCGTAAACCGTATTGATCTCAACAGAAACGGTATGGAGGGTTATGTCATTGCCTCGATATATGACAGAAACATGTCATATAGTAATAATTCGCTGACCTTCTTCATTCGCTTGCCTAACGGCGAGCTCAGCATTATACCAGCAGCCAATCGAGATACATTCACTTGGCTAGATCATCGTATTTTCTCCGGCGCCATCACGATTCGGGACAACCGCCTTTTCGAGTCCGATAATGGCGTTTTTCTAGTGGTCGCCAAAAAGCATACTGAGAATAGGGATTTGTTTGGTCCTGGGCCTTTTACGTTTGAGGTTTACGGTATCCAACAATCCAGCCAACACCCCGGCGCCCCACTTTATGAGTGGTCACTATTGAAGACTTTTGAGTCGACTGGGCAACATGCGTCTTCCGAGCAGGCTTTCTTGGAAATCGACGCAGAGGCACTGAAGCTGGGCAATAACTGAGCGCCCTAATCATTTGAGTAACGGTTAGCATTACTTGGTTGATGCTTACGTGTCACGTAAGCATCAATGATGCCCGTCAAACAGTGTCTTCTTCTACTTCTAGTATGCTGGATTTTTCCGCCTCACCTGAACCAGCCCAAGGTACACACGAAACCGAGAAAATCACGTAATAGCTTTCGAGCAGCATGTTAGGCGATTCTTCGTGCTTTAATTGCGTACAACAATGGAACCTGTTGTCCCTTATATAACATTTGATACCCTAAGCCTGGCACCAACTCTAAACCATCAAAGCAATTATAAGGGCTATAGGGATGCTCAGAGAAAGACTCTATAGCTAACCCTGCACCAATTAAAGCGCTTATAACCTCACTCATTGAATGGGACCAAGTTACCACCGTTGATTTAGTACCATCGCAGTTTTCGGTATAAGTACCTTCCTCTTCAACATCAGGGGCATCGCTGGAGAAGTATGAGTAACCTGATAACAAGTCGTTAAAAGCATGAAACTCAATCAGATGAAATTCACCACCAATTTTTAATGATTTAGCGACTGTTTGTGCCCAACCTTCTAAATTAGATAGCCAGCACAAAACTCCGTATGAAGTAAATACAACATCGAATTCCTGTGTATTTTGACGACCAAATTGAACAACATCACTTTCGATAAAATTTGCTTTTAAGCCTAAAGACTGCTTCAGTAAGTTTGCCTGTTCGATTGCATCAGCAGACAAATCTACACCCGTGACCTCTGCACCTAAACGAGCCCAAGACAGAGTATCTTGACCAAAATGACACTGTAGATGTAATAAGGATTTCCCCTCTACATTTCCAAGCTGTTTCAGCTCTACTGGGTTTAACGAGCATTTACCATTTCTGAATGACTCAACATCGTAGAATGACGATTCAACATGCACTTTGGTTCTTTTGTCCCACGCCTCTTTATTTATGCTCAAATAATCCATTTTATACCCATATAGTATATTTTTTCGCCTAACGAGACGGTAGAAAAACCGATTTCGAACCGTCTACATCGCCTATCATCCTAATTTATTTACTCAGCAAGTTATCTGCCCGAATCATTCTAACATTGGCATTCAGCCATTAACTGCTCGCTCTACCTCAGAGAAGCTGCTGCAAACTACTATTTTATCAGCCTGAGCTTTCGAAAACGCATAAAATCGTACCAGATTGTCTCGGTCGTACTTTTGGTTCCAAGACATCAGCTCAATAAGATTTGCCAACGTTTCATTTTTCTTGCGGCTGCGTGAAAGCTTGTAGCCCAAATAGCGCCGCAGTATCCTCCATTGCCTCAGCAATACTGGTGTATTGAGAACAATTATCTTATCGGCTCCTTCAAAGGACTTCTCTAGCCACTTATAGTAAACCCCTTCAATTATCCAGGTGTCGTTCGACAGGATAGACTCTAAGTTTTTTTGCCGTGCCTCGTCGCCAGACCTGATGTAATCCGTATGGTTTCGATCCCAAAATATGTCATCTAAATCGTGTTGAGGCAGACCATATTTCTCTGAAAGCTTCCTAGCAATATATGATTTCCCGCTTCCCGGGCCACCAATTATATGCAGTTTTTGATATTTCATAGCATGACGCCGCGTTAAGTAGTGAGAAACGCTGCCATTCTACCAAAATCGCTGTGGTGTAAACATTAAAGTCAAAATATCGAACGTTGCGAATCTGTCTTAAATGCTTTTTATATTCGTTTCACCGCGACAACAGAATAGGTGTGCCAATGCTTCATTCTACCCAATGCAGTTTTAGCTTTTTCGTCCCGTTCATAGAATCTGACTATTTCAAACTCATTGAACAACCTCTTTATCTCAGATTCGGATAAATAGGTAATTGGACTACGATAATTTTTAGCCCAATTGTCTTTGACACCCATAAAGTCGCCTGCAAATACCCCACCGACTTCAATTGATGACTTAATATTTCTCCAAGTCGTTTCAAATCGATCTGGGTCTGCGAAGAACAAGCTTGAATTAGCGAAAACTACGCCAGATGTAGGATAGTCGAAGGACTCAAACGAAGACTCTGAAATTTTGACTAATGAGTTTGACCCAAACCTATCTCTACAAATAGCAACTGAGTCAGAATTAATGTCAAAGCCATGCACTTTAAAACCCTGCTGCTCTAAATACTGAATATCACTTCCTGTGCCACAGCCACAATCAGTGGCTACTTTGAGATTTGACTCATTGAACTGAACAGCAAACTCGGTGCGTTTTAAATGAGGGCGAGATAGTGCCTTTCCGTAGTAATGACGCCAGATTTCAGCATTTTTATCCATATTTCTCTGACTTTCCATACAAAAACATATAAAACGCCTTGCTGTGTTGCGCAGCGGTGAGAGAAGAAAAAGTACAAAGGAGCGTAGGCCACTGAGTCGCATATGGCCATTTGTTATTTATTTCATTTTTTTCCTGGCTTTTTCTTTTTATCTATCAAAACATCCTGTTGCCATTTACTCGGTTTTTTGTCCGTGCGATGTATACACCCTACCCAGCAGCAAGGTCTTTTTTTCCCTTCTAGAAGCTCTTTAGTAGCCCGAGCTATCCGTTTTACTCTAGTTTTCTCTTGTTTGGCGTCTTCAACCCAACAAATAAATTCATTACGACCAATTGCCGATAAGGCTTCCCAAGTATTAATGAGGCCTTTTTCAGTTAATGCTACGGCCAAATCAACGGGCAATTCATGCACTAGGCCTCCGGAAAGTTTTGGCTTCATATTCAATCACCTAATTTCTGGTTTTGCGGGCCAACGCTCGAAATACATCACGCTGCTTTCGATTTCCATTTCGGCCATACCAACAGTATCGCCAACAAGCATTATCAGAACCCATGCTTCCTCGATACTCCTGGCAACTGGGCAGGTATATGCTGTCAGCATGGGGAGAGTTTTAGTCCATTCATCTCGATAAAAGCTTGCGGTTTCACCTTCATACATCCTTTCTCCTTCGGCTACGGGAGAAGCTAACGCCATTTTAAGGCGCGACGAAATGCTTTCCAAAATGTAAGCGAAGCGATCCTGATAAGCATTGAGAAATCGTTCACAAACACTTTATTATGTACCGACGTACGCAAACACATGGTTACGGTGCAACTCCCCCTCCAGATTGAAATTGAGTTCACCAATGATGTTAAAACCTAATTTATCATAAAACCCAATTGCGCCATGATTATTAACCCAAGTGGATAACCAAAAAGGGAAACCATGAGCATTTTCTATTTCCCTTAGGAGTTGGCGACCAACACCTTTGCCATGAAAATGTTGTGATACATATAGCGTTACAATTTCGTAGCCTAAACCATCTTCAAGCTCTGAATTCAAATCAGCAACAATAAAACCAATAAGGTGCGAATCCTCTTCGAAAACCCTAACATCAATACATTCTCTTTCAAGTAACTTAGCAAAATATTCCTCATTGAAAGTAGACAAGGCATATTTTGATATTTGAGAACGCACACCTTTCACCGCATATGTGTGCAACCAAACTTGAAGTGACAACGCTGCTAAATCTAAACAGTCACGTTTCAATGCTTTCCTAATCATTGACGAACTCCTTTAGGCATATGGCAGTTCACTATGACGCATGCGCGTTATCATCAAGTACTCGTTTCATTAGCTGCGCACTATTACCATAACTTTTACACACTTCTTGTTCTAATGGTGTAAAACCTTGTTTTTGCCAAAATTGCATTGAATTCTGAACAGACACTAGCCGAATTTCTCTGTAGCCTGAGACGATAGCAATATTCACTAAATGCGCCATCATTGTTGAACCAATACCTTTGCCAAACGAATTACTCGATACAGCTAAATCGTGGAGGAACAAAATTGATCCTTCTGTCCCCTTCGGTAACTTGTTGAACAATTTTGGTGGCTTCTTACTGTTCCAAGAATGCGCTAACGCATATCCTACTAGTTGTTTATTATCTCTATAAATAAAACAACTGTTTGGCGACCTCAGCCACTTATCCTGCAACACTTCTAGGCTCTCTGGTTCAACCAAATGGTAGACTTCTGCTTGCAGTTTCAATATCTCAGACCAAGTTGTTTCCGCGATAGATTCTATTGACATACTCTGACCTAACATACGTTGGGTGTAACAGCTCGCTCTAGCTCATTAGCCCTGGGATACGCACTTGATGATTCTGCTCAGACACAGTTTCGAGCTACGGTAGACCTTTCGACTAGTGACAAAAAAGCACGCTACCGCCCCGGTACATCAGGGCTGAATTAAACGCTCCGCTGGCGACCGTCTGGGCTTTTCTTGTTTGATATTACGTTAAGCAAACTATCTATTTTTTACATTACTCAGTTTTCTTCGGCATGGCAAAGTCCTTTCGCGGGTGCCTCATTCACTCGTTCCTCGCGATATTCGTTACCGCGCGCTACAAGTTGCTTTGATTGGTTATAACGGCGCGGCTAGTGTTGGCGGCATTATCATCGCGCGCTGAAGCGCCCTCCCACAATAATTCGAGGCCTATGGGCAGCAGCACGCACCGCACTACATGAATGCACTTATTGTTACGTTTATGCGAAGTTTCCTGCGCCTTCTGCTAGCCAATTGTTGAAAAGCCGATTAGCCTGCTAACTCAACCAGCAAGGGATTGAGATGCAAGAGACAACGTTGCGGCAGCGGGTGGCGGGGGTTTTGATTCTGCTTGGGCTGGTCGCTCAAATTATTGGCTTTATCGGCGTGATACCGACGGCACAGGCGGTGAGCTATGTGTTGTGGGTGGCGGTGGCGCTGCTGTGGCGAGATATCCCGCGCCGTTCGCGCATACAGGCGGGGGTATTAATTACCCTTGGAGCGCTGATGCTAATAGTGGCACGGGTGATGTATGGTGCCAACGTAAGTTGGCCTGCCATGCTTCAGGGCAATGTGTTTGTGGCCACGATGCTGGTGGGCGTTAGCTTTATTTCGTTGATTGGTACCCAGGGTAATAAGCGCCCGCCGGGTAAACGAGTGACCGGAGCAGATGGCGTGCTGCGCACGTGGCTAGGGGTACACTTTCTCGGCACCATTCTAAACCTTTCGACGATCTTTATGGTGGGCGACCGCTTAGCCAGGCGCTCTCCGCTAACCATGCCCCAGTTATTGGCCTTGAATCGTGGACTTTCCAGTGCCGCACTATGGTCGCCCTTTTTTGCCTCTATGGCGGTGGTGATTGCATTGGCGCCCGACGTTCAGTACGGCCAGATTGCGCTGATTGGGTTTCCGTTAGCGCTACTATCCGGGCTATTAACCACCTTAGAGTTGAGCCGTCGGTTCGATTTAACCGAGGTCGACGGCTTTTCGCTTTCGCCACGCAGCCTGTTAATGCCGGCGAGCATGGCAGTACTGGTAATGCTGTTTCATTTTTGGCTGACGCCATCGCTCACCATTGTCAGTATTATTACCTTTTTACTGCCAGTGGTAGCGGTGCTGAGCAACCTACGTGAAGGCACGCGTTTTACCCTGCGGCGCATTCGCCAACACACCACCACACGGCTACCCGCTATGCGCGGGGAAATCTCGCTGTTTTTAGCGGCGGGCTTATTAACGCTGGGGCTTTCTACTCTGGTAGCGGCCGCAGCCGGTGACGACTGGACGCTATTTGCTACGTTTGGCATGTGGCAAGCCATGGTGAGCTTTGCGGCGATTACGCTGAGCGCGCTGGCGGGATTACACCCGATCATTGGCGTTTCCGTGCTGGCATCTATTTTGAATTTAGCAAACGGTGAACAAACGCTGTTTGCCTTTGTTGCACTGAGCGCTTGGGCGGTAGGTACCAGCGTTGGGCCGTTATCTGGCATTAACCTTTCTCTGCAGGGGCGCTACGGGGTTAGCGGCTACCGCATGATGAAAAATAATTTACTGTATGCCGCGATGTTGAGCCTGCTCTCGCTGGGTGCGATCGCAGGCCTGAGCATCTGGGTCAATTAAGTGATGAGTGCGCTAACCTCTTAAGTTTCGACGATTTTACTGGGAAAGCGGTAGAAATAGCGGTGGCCACACTGGTGACAAGGTTCCAGGCGTGAGACGCTTTCTAGCATCACCTGAGCATCGCAGTGTACGCACGCCATCAGGCCTGGCGCAGCAACTTCACCTTCACAGTAGTCGGCACGAGCAGCTTCCAAGTCATCTTCGAAGCGTTCGCGCTCCACCACGCTGCGGTCGGCAATTGAAAGCAGTGATTCCGCTACCCGCCGTGAAAGGCTATCGATATCAATACCCAACCAGCTGGCCACCTGCTTACCGGTATCCGCCATGTAGTAACGCATATCTTTCAGGTCACGCTCTACCCAGGCACGCAGCAACGCGAGCTCGTCTTTGGTGTACTCTTCCAGCTCCGCTTCAAAAGCAACGGCGTCGTCCAAATCCTTTTGTAGATTATCCCAGGTAAGATCGTTGGCCCCGTCCTGCAAGCGTTCTAGCAGGCGCTCGTAGCCTTCTCGCAAACGGTGATCGTTATGTTGTTCCATGGTACCTCTCCTTTTGTCGACCCAAGGTGCGGCCTATCATCGCCTAACCGTTCAAGGATACACCTGCATAGGATACAATCGACGTTACTTATCTGACAGCCGTCATCCATTATTCACTTTGCGCCCTTTTTGGGCGAATTACCCCAAGGCATTGAAAACACCGATGGACGCACATTACAGCCCCCGTGAGATTGAACGTGACGCTCAGCAGTACTGGGATAAACACCAGTGCTTCAAAGCAGTAGAAGACGCTAACCGCGAAAAGTTCTACTGCCTATCCATGTTCCCCTACCCCAGCGGCAAGCTGCATATGGGTCACGTGCGTAACTACACTATCGGCGACGTTGTGTCCCGTTTCCAGCGCATGCAGGGTAAAAATGTCATGCAGCCCATGGGTTGGGATGCATTCGGTATGCCTGCGGAAAATGCCGCGATTCAAAATCAGGTGCCGCCCGCGAAGTGGACCTATCAAAACATTGATTACATGCGTAATCAGTTGAAAGCGCTTGGCTTTGCCTACGACTGGAGCCGCGAATTCGCTACCTGCGACACCAGCTATTACCGCTGGGAGCAGTGGTTCTTTACCAAGCTGGTCGAAAAAGGCTTGGTCTATAAGAAAATGTCCACGGTGAACTGGGATCCGGTTGACCAAACGGTACTGGCTAACGAGCAGGTAATTGATGGCTGCGGCTGGCGTTCTGGTGCACCGGTAGAGCGTAAAGAGATCCCGCTGTGGTTCTTGAAAATTACCGACTACGCCGATGAGCTGTTGGCAGATCTTGATAATGTCGAGTGGCCTGAACAGGTCAAAACCATGCAGCGCAACTGGATTGGTAAATCCCGCGGCGTTGAGATGACCTTTGATATTCAGGCGGCAGACGGCAGCGCCTGCGAGCCGCTGGCGGTGTATACCACCCGCCCGGATACGCTGCTGGGTGTCACCTACGTGGCCGTCGCCGCTGGTCACCCGCTGGCTAAGCAGGCTGCCGCGCAAAACAGCGAACTCGCGGCGTTTTGTGACGAGTGCGCCAAGGGTGGCACGTCAGAAGCCGAAATGGCCACAAAAGAAAAGCTGGGCATGCTCACTGGGCACAAAGCGATTCACCCGCTCACCGGCGATGAAGTCCCGGTGTTTGTGGCCAACTTCGTCTTAATGGAATTTGGCACCGGTGCGGTGATGGCGGTACCTGCCCACGACCAGCGCGACTGGGAATTTGCCACCAAGTACGGCGTAGAACTTAAGCCTGTGGTGGCCGATGCCAACGGCAACCAGCCGGATATTTCCGAAGGTGCTTATGTTGAGCACGGTACGCTGATTAACTCTGGCGAATTTGATGGCCTCGAGTTCCAAGCGGCGTTTGATGCGATTGCCGCAAAGCTTACTGAGCTTGGCCGTGGTGAAGTAAAAACCAATTACCGTCTGCGTGACTGGGGTATTGCTCGCCAGCGTTATTGGGGTGCGCCAATTCCTGTGAAATACGGCCCGGAAGGCCAAACCGTGCCGCTCTCCGATGATGAATTGCCGGTAGCACTGCCCATGGAAGTCACCGTGGATGCTTCTGGCTCACCGCTGAAGAAGATGCCCGAGTTTTCTGAGCTGGGCGATGGCTGGGTGCGCGAAACCGATACCTTCGATACCTTTATGGAATCGTCCTGGTACTTTGCCCGCTTCTGCTGCGCGGATAACCACGAAGCCATGTTGGACGAGCGCGCCAATTACTGGCTGCCCGTTGACCTGTATATCGGCGGTATCGAACACGCGATTCTGCATTTACTCTACGCCCGCTTCTTCCATAAACTGCTGCGCGATTTCGGCATGCTGGATTCCGATGAGCCGTTCCAGCAACTGCTCACCCAGGGCATGGTCATTGCGGAAACCTTCTACCGCGTTAAAGATAACGGTGGTAAGGAGTGGTTCAACCCCGCCGACGTAGAAGTCAAACGCGATGAGAAAGGTCGGCCGTTAAGCGCTGTTCTGATCAGCGATGGCCTTCCAGTAGAGATGGGCGGCATCGAGAAGATGTCGAAATCGAAAAATAACGGTGTTGATCCTCAGTCGATGATCGACAAGTTTGGTGCCGATACCGTCCGCCTGTTTATGATGTTTGCCGCACCGCCCGAGCAGTCGCTGGAGTGGTCGGATTCTGGCGTTGAGGGTGCGCATCGCTTCTTGAAACGGATTTGGCGCCAGGTGACCGAGCACTTGGCTGCGGGTACGCCGGGCAAATTGGCCGTTGATGCGTTAAACGATGACCAAAAAGCACTGCGTCGTAAAACCCACGAGACAATCAAGAAAGCCAGTGATGACATTGGCCGCCGCACCACCTTTAATACCGCCATTGCCGCAGTTATGGAACTCTCTAACGCAGTGGCCAAGTTCGACGACACGTCGGAGCTCGGCTTAGCGGTCAGCCGCGAAGCGCTTGAGGCGTGCGTGCTGCTGTTGGCACCCATTACACCGCACTTGTGCCACGCACTGTGGCAACAATTAGGCTATGACCAGCCTGCCATTGAAGCCCAGTGGCCACAGGTAGATGAAGCCGCCCTCACCCGCGACAGTATCGAACTCGTCGTGCAAGTGAACGGAAAGCTGCGCGCGCGCCTAGAAGCCCCGGCCAGCGCAGATAAAGCCGCCATCGAGCAACTGGCGATGGAGAACGAAAACGTCCAGCGCCATCTAGAAGGTAAAACGGTTCGTAAAGTCATCGTTGTACCCGGCAAGCTGGTTAACATTGTGGTGAGTGGATGAAACCATCCCAACACGTTACGCGCCGTCGTTTCCTCGCTACCAGCATCGCCGCCTCAGCGGCGGTGTTGCTCAGTGGCTGCGGGTTTCGCTTGCGCGGCTCAGATTCGATGCCACGCCTGCCTGCCCTATCACTTGAGGGCGACGACAAAAGCGCCTTGGCCCAACAGCTACGCATCCGGCTGCTGCAGCGAAGCAGTGAGGTTTCTGATGGCGCTCCCTGGCGGGTCACGCTGGGCTCACCGACGCTTCGCCAACGCCGTATTGGCAGCGAAGGACGTGCCAGCCAAGAGCATGAGCTAACGTTAAGCACGTCTCTCTCCGTACAGCAGCGAGAAGACAATGCTTATGTGCTTAATAATGCAACGATAACGACCGATACGCGCATTCGGGTCAGCGATGATGATCTACTCAATCGCGAAACCCTCTTTCAAGAAGCGGAACAAACGCTAACACGGCAACTGGCTGAGCGCATTGTCGAAAGACTGGCGAACCTTGAGGCCATTCAGTGAAGGTATTTTCGGATCAGCTTCCCGCGGCCTTAGCAAAAAAACTGCCCAAGGTCGTGATTGTTGCCGGTGATGAGCCACTGCAACATCGTGACGCCTGTGATGCCGTGCGCTCAGCCGCGCGGCAAGCGGGTGTTGAAGAGCGGGAAGTGCTTGATGTAGAGCCTAACTTTGCCTGGAGCCGACTGCTAGAAACCGCCAGCAATCTATCATTATTCGCCTCTAATAAGCTTCTGGAACTTAGGCTAGGAACGCATAAACTCGGCCAAGATGGCAGTAAAGCACTGGCACAATATGCTGAATTGATGGACGGCAGCGACGACTTGCTGCTGATTAGCATGGGCAAACTAGACGCCAAGCAACAAAAAAGCGCTTGGTTTAAAGCACTCGACAAGCACGGGTTATTTGTACCTGTATGGCCCGTCGATGCTTCGCGGTTAGGCTACTGGCTACGGGATCGCGCATCGCTACATGGTTTGCAAATTGACCTAGAAGCGGCTCGCTTATTGGGTGAGCGCACCGAAGGTAACCTGTTGGCCGCTGATCAGGAGCTGCAAAAACTGGCGCTGATTCATCCACCTAACACTCGCCTTAATGTTGAAAGCATTGCCCAAGGTGTAGAAGACAGCACTCGCTTTGATGTGTTCAACCTTGCGGATGCCTGTTTAAAAGGAGAACTAAGCCGTGCCTCGCGTATCGTTAATGGGCTACGCAGTGAAGGAGTTGAAGCCCCCATTGTGCTTTGGGCACTCAGTCGTGAGTTACGTACCCTGCTATCACTTCACCAGCATTTAGATCAAGGGCAAAGCTTTGAGCACGCATGTAAAACTCAAAAACCAATGATTTTTGATAAACGTCGCCCTGCTTATCAAAAAGCGATCAGTCGCCTATCAATGAAACGTTTACACAAGCTCCTGCTGATGGCCCAACGATTAGACCTGGCGGTGAAAGGGGCTTCTGCGGTGCCCTTATGGCCAGGACTTCATGACTTAGCTATGACAATGGCGGGTGGTAAGGGACTGTTAGCTGAGTCCGCTTGGACCTACCGCATTAGTGCAAATAATTAGCACTTTTCGTTTTCGCCTTAAATCTACCACGGTTTATTTTTATACTATTGCTTCAGGTTACATATTAGCTTGAAAAACCTCTGATTAACTATTGCACTTGCCCATACTGCATTAACCAGAGGCTCCCTTGCTCCCCGATACGTCTAAGGATGAAGACAATGAAAAAAGTGCGTGCTTATCTCTCAAGCTTACTGATCGCGGTGCTAGTCGTTACCAGCCTACCTGTTGCCGCTGCGCCCACGGCCCCGCAGAGTATGGACGCTGCCGCGACAGAATTAGTCTCTACGCAATCTGTATTAGCCGGCGACCGCGCAGGTGCTGACCGCGAACGTATCAATGAAATTCTCTCCCGTGCAGATGTGCAAGAAGAGCTACTCAAACAGGGTGTCGACTTAGATGACGTTGAAGCTCGCGTTGCCGCACTCAGCGATGCAGAAGCGCAGCAAATGGCCGAACAGCTCGAACAGCTACCCGCCGGCGCTGGCGTGGTTGGCGCCCTGTTTGCGGTATTTGTGATCCTGCTAGTGACTGACATTCTCGGCCTGACCGATGTTTATCCGTTCACTCGCTGATTTGACCACCATGATGAAACAGCTTTTAAACGCCCGCTTTGCGGGCGTTTTACTGCTTACCCTGCTGATCCCCACTCTGCTTAGCGGCTGCGCCAGAAGCCCAGTGCTGCTAGAAAGCACTAAAGCTAGCCTGGCACCGCAGACTGAGCTTACCGAGGTACCGTTTTACGCCCAAACGGCGTATCAGTGTGGCCCTGCAACGCTGGCAATGGTACTCAATCACCAAGGGGTCGACACAGAGCTTGAGCAGTTAATCCCACAGGTATTTCTGCCTGGGCGAGAGGGTAGCGTTCAGCCTGAAATGCTAGCCACTGTGCGCCGTTATAAACAGTTGGCGATTCCCATTCGTGGCACCATGGATGCATTGCTTAGCCACCTGGAAGCAGGTAACCCTGTAGTGGTGATGCAGAACCTCTCCTTACCAGCTTTCCCGATGTGGCACTACGCAGTAGCCATTGGCTTTGATTTGCCTAATCAAACGCTGATTCTACGTAGTGGCGAAATCGAGCGGCATACAATGTCGTTTAGCCGCTTTGATGCTACCTGGGCGCGCAGTGAGCGCTGGGGGTTTGTGGTTAGCGAACCTGGCAGCCTGCCCGAAGGCGTTACCGCTCACAACGCACTGGAAGCCATTAGCGCTTACGAGGAACAGCATGGGCCTATAGCAACACTTTCCAGCTGGCAAGCCTTTGCAAAACGCTTCCCTGCTCATCCGCTAGGTCAATTTGCACTCGGCAATGCGCTATACGCCGCTCAACAGCCTCAAGCCGCGCTTGAAGCCTTTGAATCAGCCACACAGCTTGACCCTGCCATGGGCTCAGCATGGTTCAATGTCGCCATACTCAGGCTTCAGCAGGAAAATAGCGCGGGCGCGCGGGAAGCACTCATTCAGGCTGCCGCTTTAGACGGTGACTGGCAGCTACGCGCTCAGCAACTGTTGGATGGTTTGTGAGGTGTAAGCATGGGGGCATAGCCCCCATGCTTAAAATATTTTAAAACACTCGGTTTAAGCCATTCTGCGCCGCCACCCGGTACGCTTCTGCCATCGTTGGATAATTGAAAGTGGTATTAACGAAGTACTTCACGGTATTCGCCTCACCTTCCTGCTGCATAATCGCCTGGCCGATGTGTAGAATTTCCGACGCCTGGTCACCAAAGCAATGGATACCCAGAATCTCCAGCGTGTCTTGGTGGAACAAAATCTTCAGCATGCCCACCGTATCACCGGTAATTTGCGCACGCGCAGTATCTTTAAAGAACGCCTTACCCACTTCGTAAGGCACTTTGGCTTCGGTCAGCTCACGCTCATTGGGTCCAAAAGAGCTGATTTCGGGAATGGTGTAGATCCCAGTGGGTACATCACTAACGAAGCGATACTCTTTTTCCAGTAGCTCGTTACACGAGTTTAATCCCTGGTCGTAGGCAGCACTGGCTAGACTCGGCCAACCAATCACATCGCCTGCAGCGTAAATATGCGCAATCGCGGTGCGGTAGTGCTCATCAACGCTAAGCTGACCTCGGCTGTTTGCCTCTAAGCCAATATTCTCAAGTCCAAGGCTATCGGTATTACCGGTACGGCCATTCGCCCAAAGAAACGCATCGGCGCGGATTTTCTTGCCCGACTTCAGGTTTACGGTTACCCCGGCGTCGTCACCTTCGACACTTTTATAGTCTTCGTTATGGCGAATCAGCACACCGTGTTTACGCAGATGGTAGGAAAGCGCATCACTGATCTCATCATCCAAAAATGACAGCAGGCTATCGCGGTTGTTGATCAAATCAACCTTAACCCCAAGACCCGAAAAGATAGAGGCGTACTCGCAACCGATTACACCAGCCCCAAAGATCACCAGTGTCCGCGGAGTATGGGAAAGGCTAAGAATCGTATCGGAGCAGTAGATACGTGGATGACGAAAGTTAATATCCGCCGGACGATAAGGCCGCGAGCCGGTAGAAATAACAATTTTCTTGGCTACCAGCTCTTCCACACCTTCCTGCCGGTCTCGCACCACCACGGTATGCTCATCTTTAAAACGCGCCACACCATGAAATAGATCAATGCGGTTGCGCGCATAAAACGTCGTACGCATTTCGACCTGTTTATCGATGGTGCCACGCGAGCGCTCCATCACTTTAGGAAAAGAAAACCAGCGGGGTTCACCGATATCGCGGAACATACGGTTGGTATTGAACGCCATGATCTGTTTGACCTGATGGCGCAGCGCTTTTGAAGGGATCGTGCCCCAGTGGGTGCAGTTACCCCCCACCTGGACCTGCTTTTCAATAATCGCCACTCGCTTGCCATGCTTGGCGGCGTTAATAGCAGCGCTTTCCCCAGCGGGACCAGTGCCTATCACCACAACATCGTAATTGTGAACGGCCATACGACTTGGATCTCCTTATTGCTAACTTAAAAGCGCTCTCAACAATGGCAGTTACATAAACGCTCGCGGTTAGCGAGCGTCTGAATGGCCAATGGCTAGATTAACGACGCGTTGCGTCATAGCCTAGGTCAGCTCCACGGCTTTCATCGCTACGCCGACGTACGCTTCCACGCTTGCGGTTTTCTTCTTCGCAAACCTCATCTTTGCCGCCGCAGATGTCGCAGCCTTCTTTTAGGCCTAACTGATTTAATCCACCGCAGGAACCCGCAATGGGCTTGCGGCCCATTAAGACACCAACGGCCATTGCCGTCATTACCAGCGCCATAAAACCAAATACCAGTAGCCAGATTGTCATGTTCACCTCCCAGCATTGCGTTAACTGCTCACCTGCCGACAACGGTCATGTCGTTAAGTGCCGTAGAATTTTACTGCCTATTGTACCTCAGCCACTTCAAAATGATCAGACAACGCATCGTTTTTCAGTCATCTACATACAAACGGGGCTGACCAAAAGGCCAGCCCCGCTTATGCCCGAAGGCAGCTTACGCAATCACATTGTTAACCGCCGAAGTCATCCAGCAGGATGTTTTCCGGCTCCACGCCCATATCGAGCAATAGCTTGATAACAGACGCGTTCATCATGGGTGGCCCACACATGTAGTACTCACAATCTTCCGGAGCTGGGTGGTCCTTCAGATAGTTTTCGTACAGTACGTTGTGGATGAAGCCTGTCGGCCCTTCCCAATTATCTTCTGGCTGCGGATCAGAAAGCGCCAAGTGCCACTCAAAGTTCGGGAACTCTTCGGCTAGCTGATCATACTCTTCGTTGTAGAAAGTCTCACGCCAGGAGCGCGCACCGTACCAGAAAGTAATTTTACGATCTGACTTCAAGCGTTTGAGCTGATCGAAAATGTGGCTACGCATTGGCGCCATACCCGCACCACCACCGACAAAGATCATTTCAGCATCGGTGTCTTTGGCAAAGAACTCACCAAACGGCCCCATTACGGTCACTTTGTCGCCCGGCTTCAAATTGAAGACGTAGGTCGACATAAGGCCCGGCGGGTGGCTTGTACCCGGAGGCGGCGTCGCGATACGAATATTGAACTTGAGGAGGCCTTTCTCATCCGGGTAGTTAGCCATGGAGTAAGCGCGGATAACTTCCTCGTTATTCTTATGGGAAATTTTGAACATATCAAATTTTTCCCAATCGCCACGATACTCTTCTTCGATGTCAAAATCGGAGAACTTAATATCGTAAGGCGGCGCCACCAGCTGTACATAACCACCGGCGCGGAAGGCAACTTCCTCACCTTCGGGCAGCTTCAGGTTCAACTCTTTAATGAAGGTCGCGACGTTGGGGTTCGCGGTAACTTCACACTCCCACTTCTTAACGCCGAAGACTTCTTCAGGCACTTCTACTTTCATGTCCTGCTTCACAGGAACCTGACAAGAGAGGCGCCAGCCTTCTTTCTTCTCACGCATAGTGAAGTGAGACTCTTCCGTCGGCAAAATAGAGCCGCCGCCCTCTTCTACTCGGCACTTACACTGAGCACAAGAACCACCACCACCACAGGCAGAGGAGAGAAAGATTCCGTTTGCAGCTAGGGTGTTAAGAAGCTTACCACCAGCCTGAGTCTGCAGGGTATGCTCGGGGTCGCCGTTGACTTCAATCGTCACGTCCCCGCTACTCACTAGCTTGCTGCGCGCTGCCAGAATGATCGCCGTTAAGCTAATAACGATGATCGTGAACATGACAACACCGAGCAAGATGACAGATGTATCAACCATGTCGGTTTCCTATTGCTGAAGGTTTTCTGTACCTCGGCAGCCTAAGCTGCCGAGAAAACCGGCTCCGATTAAAGCTGAATGCCTGAGAAGGACATAAAGCCCAACGACATTAAGCCAACGGTAATAAACGTGATGCCAAGCCCCTGAAGACCGCCAGGCACGTCGCTATACTTCAGCTTTTCACGGATACCAGCCAACGCTGTAATCGCAAGCGCCCAGCCAACACCAGAACCGAAACCGTAGATTACGGACTCACCGAAGTTGTAGTTACGCTCAACCATGAACAGTACGCCACCTAAGATGGCGCAGTTAACGGTAATCAGCGGCAGGAATACGCCCAGCGCGTTGTATAGCGCAGGAACATATTTATCGAGGAACATTTCCAGAATTTGAACCAGCGCGGCAATAACGCCGATGTAGCTCAGAAGACCCAGGAATGAAAGATCGATGTTTTCAGCACCGCTTATGCCAGTCCAAGACAAAGCGCCTTCAGCCAGCAGCAGGTTGAACACGAGATTGTTGACTGGAACCGAGATTGTCAGTACGACAATAACGGCAATCCCGAGGCCAAATGCAGCGGAAACCTTCTTAGATACCGCCAGGAATGTACACATCCCTAAGAAGAAGGCCAGTGCCAAGTTTTCAACAAAAACCGAAGCAACGAAAAGGCTTAGATAGTGTTCCATGTTACACGGCCTCCTTCGGCTTGGTGTTGTGCTTCATTTTGAACTCGTTCTCTTCTACCTGCTCAGGATTAACTGAACGTAAAACCCAGATCAGCAAACCGATAATGAAGAAGGCAGAGGGCGGCAGGAGCAATAGACCATTGGGCACATACCAACCACCATTTTGCACTGTAGGCAGGACGGTAAAGCCAAAGATACTGCCAGCACCCAGTAACTCACGGAAGAAGCCAACAACCATTAGGATAAAACCGTAGCCCAAGCCGTTACCGATCCCGTCAAGGAACGACATGCTCGGCGTATTGGACATCGCAAAACCTTCCGCGCGGCCCATTACGATACAGTTGGTGATAATCAGGCCCACAAAGACTGACAGCTGCTTAGACATTTCGTAAGCGTAAGCTTTGAGGATCTGGTCAACCACAATAACCAGCGACGCAATAATGGTCATTTGAACAATGATACGGATCGAAGACGGAATATGGTTCCGGATCAACGATACGAACAAGTTCGAAAAGGCCGTTACAAAAGTAACCGCTAGCGCCATTACCAGCGATACGCTCATGCTAGTCGTAACCGCTAGAGCAGAACAGATCCCCAGGATTTGTAGCGCAATGGGGTTGTTCTTAAAAATCGGCGCCGTTAAAACACTTTTTGCATTTACATCCGCCATGATCAGGCCCCCTCAACATCGTCGAAGTCGGTATCGGTGTCTTCGGCATCTTCTGGTTCAGTACCACTGCGGAAGTTAGCCAAATACGGACCGAAAGCCTCTTCGCTGAACCAGAACTGCAGCATGTTGGTCACGCCGTTACTGGTTAGCGTTGCACCAGAAAGCGCGTCAACCTCGTGCTCGTTGCTTGCGCCGCCTTTGGTCAGGTGGATTTCCGGAGAGAGGTCGCCCTCTTCATCGTAAATCTTCTTACCTTCCCATTGAGCTTGCCAACGCGGATTATTTACCTCAGCACCAAGACCCGGCGTTTCGCTATGGTCGTAGTAAGTGATACTAACGATGGTATTACCGTCGCCTTCAACCGCGAGGAAACCCATCATGCGGCCCCAGAGTCCTTGCCCACGAATGGGCAGAACAATTTGCTCGGGGTTTTCAGCATCGCCGACAAGATAAACAGTCGCGAAGTTCTCAACACGAGACAAGCCTGCAATGTCACGATCACCGGAAAGCGTACGCCCCGTTGCAGGATCACGAGATGCTTCGAAACCGTCGAAGGTCGCTGGGTCGAATTGATCGGTGTACTCACCGGTATCAAGCTCAACGACACGTGCCGTGATTTGCGTGCTGAACGCTTCCTCAACATCCATGCCAGGCTCATAGAGACCTGCCACATTTAGAATGTTGGTTTTACGATCCAATTCCTGGTTGAGCTGCTGCATAGGGCGCAACGCTACGGCAGCCGTCGAAACGATTACCGAGCACACGATACACAGCGAAAACGCTACGGTTAGGATCTTTTTGATGGAGTTGTTACCTTGAGCCATTAGGCATTCTCCTCGGCCGCTACGCCAGTCCGCTTGAGACGGCGTTTAATATTGGCCTGGACGAACATGTGGTCAATCAGCGGCGCAAATAAGTTAGCGAACAGAATGGCCAGCATGATGCCCTCAGGGAAGGCAGGGTTTACCACGCGGATCAGCACGGTCATCACACCGATCAACGCGCCAAACACCAAGCGCCCCTGGTTAGTCATGGAAGCAGACACCGGGTCCGTTGCCATAAACACCATGCCGAAAGCGAAGCCACCAATCACCAAATGCCAATACCAGGGCATTGCAAACATGGGGTTGCTGTCAGAACCAATCAGATTAAACAGCGTACTGGTGGCGATCATACCCAGGAGAACCCCCAGCATGATTCGCCATGACGCGATACGCGTCCACAGCAGTACTGCCGCACCGATAAAGATCGCCAGCGTCGAGACCTCACCCACTGAACCTGGGATAAAGCCAAGGAAGGCGTCCCACCAGCTCATAGTATCAGTCAGCGCAGTCATGCCGTCTTGGAACGCCATGGAGAGCGCAGTTGCACCCGTGTAGCCATCCGCGGCTACCCATACGGCATCCCCTGAGATTTGCGCTGGGTAGGCAAAGTAAAGGAACGCACGTCCAGTCAGCGCGGGGTTCAAGAAGTTTTTACCCGTGCCGCCGAAGATCTCTTTACCGATTACCACACCAAAGGTGATACCCAGTGCAACCTGCCAAAGCGGAATAGTCGCCGGCAGAATCAGCGCAAACAGCACCGAAGTGACGAAGAAACCTTCGTTAACCTCATGGCCACGTTTGATAGCGAACAGTACTTCCCAAAAACCACCCACCGCAAAGGTGACAAGATAGATTGGCAGGAAGTAGGTCGCACCGAGGACAAAGTTAGCCCATAAGCTGCTGGGGTCATGTCCACCCGCCAGGGTCATCATGATCGCTTCACGCCAACCGTTCATTGATGCATAGCCTGCATCAATAGCGGTATTGGCCTGCCAGCCGGCGTTCCACATGCCGAAGAACATCGCCGGGAAAGTACACAGCCAAACGGTGATCATGATGCGCTTTAGATCGATACCGTCACGCACGTGGGCAGTGGTTTTTGCAACGCTGGGGGGCGAATAGAAAATAGTATCTACCGCTTCGTAGAGCGGGTAGAACTTTTCGTACTTACCACCTTTATGGAAGTGCGGCTCGAGATTATCGAGTGTTTGTCGAATACCCATCATCAGGCCTCTTTCTCGATCATGGTGAGATTGTCACGCAGGATAGGGCCGTACTCGTATTTGCCTGGGCAAACATAGGTACACAGTGCCAAATCCTCTTCGTCTAACTCAAGACACCCAAGTTGCATGGCAACTTCAATGTCACCCACGATCAGCGTGCGCAGCAGCTGTGTTGGCATAATATCCAGAGGCATAATGGCTTCATATGCACCGATCGGCACCATGGCACGTTCAGAGCCATTGGTTGACGTGGTTGGTGCATAGTTGCTCAGGCCTTTAATCTTAGAGATGTAAATGCCCATGATTGAGTGCCGATTAGCGCCCGTAGACATCCATCCAAAGAAGGTGCGCTTGTTACCTTCCTCAAGCAAGCTTACTTGGTTATGGAAACGTCCCAAGTAAGTCAGGCTTCCTTCGGCAGAAACACCAGAGAACACAGAGCCTGAAATAACACGGGTGTCATCGGGCTTGATGACCTCACCTGCTAAGAGCTCCTCCGTACTGGCACCAATGCGGGTGCGCAATAAACGAGGATTTTCAGCACGCGGGCCGCCGACAGCAATGATACGGTTCGTATCAAGTTTGCCTTCAACGAACAGCTTGCCGAACGCAATCACATCCTGATAGCCGATGTGCCACACTTTCTTGTGCAAGGCTACCGGTGAAAGATAGTGAATATGCGTCCCTACCAAACCTGCCGGATGTGGGCCAGCAAAGCTCTCAGTCTTTACACCGCTGACATTACCACCAGGAATGGAAGCATTAGCCCCCGTGCACAGAAAAACGTTGCCCTCGGTCAGGCGGGTTAGCACCTTGAGGCCGTCTTCAAATGCTTGAGGGTTTTCGTTGATCACTACCGCAGGGTCAGCGCTAAGTGGATGAGTATCCACAGCAGTAACAAAAATATCGGTAGGTGTGCTGTCGATAGCTGGCGTGCGAGAGAAAGGACGGGTGCGCAAAGCAGTCCAAAGCCCTGACTCAACCAGTTGATCAACAACAGACTGACGTTCAAGCTGCCCTAAAGCGTCACGATCATGAGAAGCAAATGTCATCGCTTCTTCATTTTCATCGACTTTAATAACGACAGACAGCAGACGTCTCTTTTCGCCACGGTTAATAGCCACGACTTCACCGCTGGCGGGCGCGGTAAAGCGCACACCATCAATTTTCTTATCGGTGAAGAGTAATTGGCCTAGTTTGACCTTATCCCCTTCCTGAACTTCCATCGTCGGCTTCATGCCAACGTAGTCGGTGCCCAGGATTGCCACGTGGCGCACAGGCCGCGCATCTTCAATACGCTGCTCGGGCGCTCCCGTGATGGGGAGATCCAGGCCTTTTTTGACTTCGATCATAGTCTCGCCCAGTTGATGGATCGGATATACGAAGGTAAGGGGTTCGAATGCTTATTTCTGTTCAGTAAATTCTTATTGTCTGTTCAGATTGTTACCAGTCAGGCTCAAGCACGCTTGAACCACCCCGAAAAATCCATCGTATTATAAAGATAAGCGCGGCCAATGACCACATCCGTGACAGTCGCCTAAAGTGCTATAGACGCTCTAGCAGGCCTTGTTTTGAACACAAAAAAAGCCACCCGGAGGTGGCTTTTAGTACGACTTAGCGGTTAAAAGCGCTTTAACTGCTGCTTAAAGGCCATTAATGCTCAAACGACTCAATGCGGCAACTTCAAAAACTTCACATTAGACATGTGCTGAAGAATGCGAATAACTTGGCAGCTATAACCAAATTCATTGTCATACCACACATAAACGACGGCGTGATTACCGTTTGCGATGGTGGCTTTAGCATCGACAATACCCGCATGACGATTGCCGACAAAGTCAGACGATACAACTTCCGCTGAATCAACGAAGTCAATCTGCTTCTGGTAGGAGGAATCAATCGATACGCGGCGCAGATAATCATTCAACGCCTCAGCATCAGTGCCCTTTTCCAAGGTTAAGTTCAAAATAGCCATAGAAACATTGGGCGTAGGAACGCGAATGGCGTTACCTGTGAGCTTACCTTCAAGTTCAGGCAGCGCTTTTGCGACCGCTTTTGCCGCACCTGTTTCGGTCAATACCATATTCAGCGCCGCACTACGTCCACGACGGTCGCCTTTGTGGTAATTATCGATCAGGTTTTGGTCATTAGTGTAGGCGTGCACGGTTTCTACGTGCCCTGTCACCACACCAAACTCATCATTTAGCGCTTTTAGCACTGGCACGATGGCGTTGGTAGTACAGGAAGCGGCCGACACGATACGGTCATTATCGCCAATTGTTTCATGATTAATGCCGAATACGATATTTTTGATATCGCCTTTGCCGGGAGCCGTTAATAAAGCTTTCTTCGCCCCCTTGCACTCAAGGTGCTGACCCAAGCCTGCTTCATCGCGCCAGATACCGGTATTATCAACAATCACCGCGTTGTCGATACCGTAAGCAGTGTAATCAATTTCACTCGGTGAGTCGGCGTAAATAACCTGAATCACATTACCATTGACAATAAGTGTACGCGCTTCAACGTCGACGGTAATGGTGCCATCGAACGGCCCATGCACCGAATCGCGACGCAGCAAGCTGGCACGCTTTTCAAGGTCTTTTGCCACATCACCGCGGCCACGCACAACAATGGCCCGCAATCGCAACAGATTACCGCCGCCCGCTTTTTCGACCATTACGCGTGCCAACAAACGGCCAATACGGCCAAACCCGTAAAGTACCACGTCTTGAGGCTCGCCCTTACTACCATTCGGCTGAAAGCCATCAATAATCTCAGCAAGCTCTTTACGCAGGAAAGCATCAAGATCACCACCACCCTGGCGCTTAAAGTTAACCGCCAGCTTGCCAACGTCAACATGCGCAGGCCCGAGGTTCAGCTCACTCATCGCTTTTACGATAGGGAACGTATCTTCAACAGATAGCTCAGTGCCTTCAATTTTGCGTACAAAGCGGTGATCTTTGAGGATGCGAATAACTGACCGCTTAATCAGGGAGCGACCGAACATAGTGGCAACAACATTGTTCTGGCGATACAGCTGACCCACCAGCGGAATCATTTGCTCAGCCAGAGCTTCGTTGCTTTGCCATTCCTGAAAAACGTTTTCGAGAGCTTGCTGACTCACGTGCGGCCTCATTGGGTAGTGAAAAGAAATTTCTTAGAACATTATCCTGGGCTTACCAACATGCCGCAATGAATGGATAGTCGCACAACATGTAGGGGTATTACAGAAAAAGCGGATTGACTACAAACCACAATAGTGCATCAAAACCACAAAACTCACTTAACGAGTAGTTGCTTTGCACAGCCCTCTGCCTGAAAGTACTGATCGTGTATGATCCAGATTCCGTTTCAGCACAAAACGATACCGTGACTATGTCCTCTTTCTCTCTGCTCGAACCACCCCAGCCCAAAGGGATTCGCGATACGCTTTACCTGACAGCGCCGCCGGGCAGTGCAACTGCCCTGGCTCTGGCTCAGGTTGCGCTAAGCGCACCATTATTGGTGATTACGCCGAACACTGCCAGTGCGCAGCGCCTGGAACAGGATCTGGCGTTCTATAGCAATGTTCCCGTGCTACCTTTTCCAGATTGGGAAACGCTGCCTTATGACAGCTTCTCCCCACATCAGGATATCATCTCGTCACGCCTACGCACGCTGCGCTTACTGCAGGATGGCGTTCGCGGCATTGTGCTGGTGCCAATCAATACGCTGATGCAGCGCCTATCTCCCGTATCATACATTGCTGGGCGCGTTATGACGCTAAAAGCGGGCGCTACGCTAAATCGGGAAACATTTCGCGAATCGCTATCGCGGGCGGGTTATCGTGCCGTTGAAACGGTCTACGAGCCTGGCGAATACGCCATGCGCGGCGCAATCATCGACCTTTTCGCCATGGGCATGGATGAGCCAATTCGTATTGACTTGTTCGATGACGAAATCGATACGCTACGCCATTTTGACCCTGGCAATCAACGCTCTACCAATAAAGTTGATGTGATTGAGCTACTCCCAGCCCACGAGTACTCACTCAGCCGCAGCGCCATTGCTTGTTTTCGAGAACAGTTTGAGACGCTTTTTGATGTTGATCCACGCCAGTGCCCTCTTTATAACGATGCACTGAAAGCAATTCCCTCCCCGGGTCTAGAGCAATACTTGCCACTGTTCTTCGAAGAAACCGCTTCTTTATTTGAGCATGTTACCGATGACACCCGTGTGGCACTACTGCCCGGGGTATTCGAAGCCGCTGAACAGCACTGGCAGTCTATTGAGTCACGCTATGAAAACTTAAGGGTTGATCCAACACGCCCTCTATTACCCCCCGCTCGCGCGTTTATCCCCGTTAATGAAGGTTTTTCAGCGATCAAAGCTCGCCCCCGAATCGAGCTAACCGAAGACAACACGCAACGCCATGCCCTGCAGCCAAAAGCCCAAGCACTCCCCTCGCTGGCTATTAACGCTCGAGCCAAAAACCCCCTTAACGAACTGGCTACTTTTCTGGATGAGCAGCACGCCACACGGGTACTGTTTGTTGCCGAGTCACGGGGACGCAGAGAAGCGTTGGAAGAAGTACTGACGCCGCTTAAATTAAACCTGCCCCATATCGACAGCTTCCAGGGCTTTTTAAGCAGTACTGATAACATTGCCATCACTGAGAGCTTGGTAGGTAGCGGCTTGTGGCTTACCGAGCCGAACGTCGCCGTTATCAGCGAGACTGAATTATTTGGCGATGTAGTACGCCAGAGCAGACGGCGAGAAAAAGCCACCGACGACAACGAATTGGCCGTGCGTCATCTATCGGAATTACGAGAAGGCGCACCGGTTGTTCACCAAGCACACGGCGTCGGCCGCTACCTGGGGCTGGAAACCCTTGAAGCTGGCGGTCAAGCTAACGAATTCCTGGCGCTTTCATATGCCGACGGTGCCAAGCTTTATGTTCCAGTCGATAGCTTGCATCTTATCTCTCGCTATAGCGGCGCCGATGACGAACTCGCCCCGCTGCACCGACTAGGCTCAGATCAGTGGGAAAAAGCACGCCGTAAAGCGGCTGAGAAAATCCGCGACACTGCCGCCGAGCTGCTCGACATTTATGCTCGGAGAGAGGCCCAGGAAGGGTTCGTTTATGATACGCCGGGCGATGAATATGTTCGCTTCTCTGCCAGCTTCCCGTTTGAAGAAACCCCTGACCAGCAGGCAGCCATTGAAGCAGTGATAAACGACATGGTCTCTCCGCAGCCCATGGATCGCGTCGTGTGTGGCGATGTAGGCTTTGGTAAGACCGAAGTCGCCATGCGTGCCGCCTTCCTGGCCGTTCAGACCGGTCGCCAGGTAGTGGTGCTTGTGCCCACCACACTGTTAGCTCGCCAGCACTTTGAAAACTTCCGCGACCGCTTTGCCGACACTGCTGTGAATATTAGCCTTATTTCACGCTTTACTAGCGGCAAAGAAATGACGCAAACCTTGGAAAGCATCAAAAATGGCCAAACCGATATCGTAATCGGCACCCACAAACTGCTATCTAAAAGCGTTGAGCTGCCCAAAATGGGGCTTTTAATTATCGATGAAGAGCACCGCTTTGGGGTCGCGCAGAAAGAGAAACTCAAAACGCTGCGCGCCGAAATCGACATTCTGACGCTTACCGCAACACCGATTCCGCGCACCTTGAATATGGCCATGAGCGGCATCCGAGACCTCTCAATTATTGCCACCCCGCCTGCGCGGCGTTTATCGGTCAAAACCTTTGTGCAACAGCGAGATGACAGCGTCATTAAAGAGGCGCTGCTGCGTGAAATATTACGCGGCGGACAAGTCTACTTCTTGCATAACGAAGTTAAAACGATTGAAAACACTGCCGAACAAATCCGCGAACTGGTGCCAGAAGCGCGGGTTGCTGTTGCTCACGGCCAATTACCCGAGCGCAGCCTTGAGCGGGTAATGTCAGACTTCTATCATCGCCGCTTCAATGTGCTAGTGTGCTCTACCATCATCGAAACTGGCATTGATGTGCCCAGCGCCAACACGATTCTGATTGAGCGCGCCGACAAGTTTGGCCTAGCCCAGCTACACCAGCTGCGTGGCCGGGTTGGGCGAAGCCACCATCAAGCATATGCTTACCTACTAACACCTCCCCCCAAGGCAATGACACGGGATGCCGTGAAACGCCTGGAAGCGATTAGTGCTTCTGACGATCTCGGCGCTGGTTTCACTCTAGCAAGCCACGACATGGAAATACGTGGCGCAGGCGAGCTGTTAGGCGACGAGCAGAGTGGCCAAATGGAAACTATCGGCTACTCGCTTTACATGGAAATGCTAGATCGCGCCGTAAAGGCGATCCGTGCAGGCAAAACACCTAATATTGATGCCCCCTTCAACACTGGCGTCGAGATTAGCCTCAACCTGCCAGCGTTGATTCCAGATGACTATCTTCACGACGTACAGCAGCGCCTGGTGATGTATAAGCGTATCGCTAATACCCAGAGCGACGCTGAGCTTAAGGAACTACAAGTCGAGCTTATTGATCGCTTTGGACTCCTTCCTCAGCCCTTGAAGAACCTGATACGCCAGACCAGACTCCGCCAGCGCGCTGAACAACTAGGCGTAGCGCGTATTGAAGCCGGTGAAAACCGTGGACGAGTTCTTTTCAACAGCACAACTCAGGTCGACCCATTAACGCTTGTTACCCTCATTCAAAAATCGCCACAGCACTACCGATTGGATGGCTCAGACACTTTACGATTTGAATTCCCAATGGAAACTAGCGAACAGCGTTTTGACAAAGTCGAAGCTTTGCTGACAACACTCAATCAAAAAGTAGCGGCGGCGTGAACCTTGGGGCAAACTTGTATGAAAGCCCTACGCACGGCCCTTTAACTGCCGCCCACGACAATGCTAGTTTGCAGTGATGTGGCGCATACATTTATTAGGAACCACCATGAATATTCGTAAGCTATATAACGCCTGGGGCCCGACAAGCTTAGCTGTCTTACTGACAGCAAGTCTCTCCACCCCCATTTATGCACAGCAGTCAACTGACGCGGCTGAAAGCGCTGCCTCTCCTTCAGAAGAGACGCTGACCAGCGCTGACCAACCCGCAGAGCAAAGAGAACTCCCCCGCGGCCATTTTCGCCTTCCTGAAGAAGGCGACATTATTGGAGAACACTACACCGTCGTCGTAGAAGACCCTGAAGACACCCTCATCGATATCGCACGACGCCATAACATTGGCTACGAAGAGATTCGTATGGCCAATCCAGGCGTCAGCATGTGGGTACCTGGGGAAGGCACAGAAATCGTTATACCGGCGCGCTATATTTTACCCCCCGCCCCCCGCGAAGGCGTGGTGGTAAACCTGTCTGAACTGCGGCTTTATTATTATCCAGCTGACAACCCCGGCATTGTTGAAACCTATCCTGTCAGTGTTGGCCGTGAGGAGTTTGCCACACCGGTCGGCATTACCCGCACGACAGTGAAGGTAAAAGATCCTGCCTGGGCGCCGCCAGCCTCTATGCGTCGCGAAGCCGCTGCACGTGGCGAGCCAGCACCTTCTATTGTGCCTGCCGGCCCCAACAATCCACTGGGGCGTCACGCTATATTGCTGGCGATGCCTAGCTACCTGATTCATGGCACCAACCGCCCTGAAGGCGTGGGCATGCGAGTTAGCCGCGGCTGCATTCGCATGTACCCTGAAGATATTGAGTCGCTCTATGAGCGCATGCCTAGCGGCACGCAGGTTAACTTGATGGATGCACCGTTTAAAGCAGGCTGGGCAGCAGACGGCACACTATTCGTTCAGTCTTACCCTCAGCTTGAAGAAAACGTTGGCGATTTTGAGCCCCTGCTCAACGCCATCGAACGAGTAAGCGAACTTGCTGAAGACCAAGCAGAAATTGACTATGCCCAGGTAAAACTTGCGGTGGAAAACCCGGATGGTCGTCTTATAGCGCTTTATGGCCCCCAGGCACCAGCGCCAACGCCTACTGAAGAGCCTGTCGAGCTTGATGGATTATTCGAAGAAATTGAACTCACCACAGCGACACAAGCCGAGGAAGAGGCATAACCTTAGTAAAAATAAAAAACCCCGCCGAGGCGGGGTTTTTTTACATCTACAGCAACTCTAAGTTTTAACACTTAGAGTCCAGGCAGAATTACTTCTGCATGGAACGCTGGAACATGCGGTTCATTTCTTCACGGTTCTGCTGAGACATCTGCAGAGCAGCTTGCGCGTCGCGCTGAGCTTGGTTAGCAGTGTTCATTGCTTGTGAAGCCATGCTGCGTGCTTCTGCGGCATCAGCCTGTGCAGATTCAGCAGTCATGCGAACTTCTTCCAGGGCGCTGGTAGAAGCACAGCCAGCCAGGATTGCCAGAGAAGCGGCAGCGGCAGTCATCTTCAGAGCAGTCTTCAGAGTCATAATGTTCTCCTTGAGTCTTCCTTGGGTACAACGTTAAGGGTATGACAAATTTAAGGCTAAAGCGTTAGCTCAATTTTGTCTACCTGCGGTGCAGGTTCTTTACAGCGACTTGTACCATGGCATTACACCAATGCACGCAAGTCAAACGCTGTTTTATAATAGACCACAGCGCTTGTCTATAGCCACGTATTTAAAACCTTTAACTTCCTTCAGCGACATAGCCTATCGGATCACTACGCGAGTGCCAACACCTACCAGCGATGCAACACGCTCAATTTGCTCGTTGGTGACAGCAACACAACCCTGAGTCCAGTGGAAACGGCCATGAATATCTGGATCACCCTCACCAATGCCATGTATGCCAATGGCGCCGCCCAGCGCCGTATTCTGAGGCGGTGAGCCGTGACGCTGATAGTGATCAAAATAAGCATCGTAATCTGCTTGGGAATAAATGCCTTTTTCGAGCGCCATTCGCGCATGAGGTGGCGTAGGATAGTCGATACCAATAAAGATATGCCACTGACTTTCGTAATTAAATCGATTAATTCGAAACTCACCAAGCGGTGTCACGTTATCACCACGGACACGCTGGGTTTTCGCCCCGCCTCGCCCAAGGGATATGGGCGCGTAGTGCTCAACCAATGCATTACCACGGTAGACACTCAACGTGGCGTCTGTGTCATCAATTAACACCCATAGTTCATTACTGTGACGCGGAATACTCGCACGCGAAAGAAGCGTCTCAACCAGATCTGTGGGTTCATAATTATTTAAGGTACCGGAAGCTGCTGCACTGGCCACAGCAGGCCAGCCCAGCGCCAACGCTAAAAAACGGCGACGATCTACAGGCATCATTATCGCTCTCTATACAGGCCAGCATCACCAGCCAACAAAGCATTTGTGGAAGTTGTTATACCTTATTCTCACACCAAATGTCAGCGCTTTCAAAAAAGCCCAATCACCCAGCAATAATTCTACGTAAACATGATGCCAAACAGCTCGCCAAGCATTACCACTCTTGGCTAGTTTCACGTAGCGCTGCAATATCTCGCTTTGCAGCATGAAGGTTAACTAACAGCTGGTCAGCAACACTCTCTTGACTGCCGACAGCAATCATTGAGGGGTTCTGTACGGTGTGCTTACTGACCCCTTCGTCACTGTGCAGCTTCTCAACGAGTCCTATCAACCAGTGCAACCAGCTATCCGGCTGGTGCAACAAATCTCTTAAGCGTTGCAGTTCAGCAACGGCGGGGCCTTGCTCATTAAGGAGCACTTGCCAGCCATGCTCGTTAAGACGTGCATGCTCGGTCACTTCTTTGAGCAGCGAATTTAATGCCAGCTCAAAGAGCGCCAAGGCGCTCTCTTCAATCGCCATTTGACGAGCCTGAGCATGTTCGTCATCACCTGTTGGAAGACCAACCAAAAGCTCAGCCTGATAAAGCAGTTGGTTGGTACGAGAACGTGGGCTCACTTGCGTTTATCCTCCACGTGCCACTTACCCGCCTCAAACGTCGCTTTCCAGCCGGTTGCTTTGCCTTCTTCATCGGTCATCACGTACTGCTCTTTATTTTTCCGTGAATAGCGAATTTGCGCAGGACGGCCATCCGGGTCTTCGCTGGGCGCCTTCAAGATAAAGTGATACTTTTCCGGCAGTTCGTCGGCATGGGCTTTTAACTCTTTTACCAGCGGTGGACGAGTTTCACGGTTTTTAGGGAACTTGCTAGCCGCTAAGAACAAGCCGCTGGCACCATCGCGCAGTACGTAGTGATCTTCTACCTTCTGGCAGGCCAGCTCCGGCATGGGAATGGGGTCCATTTTGGGCGGTGCCACTTCACCACTACGAAGCAACTTGCGGGTGTTTTTACATTCACTGTTGGTGCAGCCGAAATATTTGCCGAATCGGCCTGACTTAAGCTGCATCTCAGAACCACACTTATCACATTCGATAATGGGGCCGTCGTAGCCTTTAATTTTAAACTTACCGGCTTCCACCTCATAACCATCACAATCAGGGCTATTGCCGCAAATATGCAGTTTACGCCCCTCATCGATGAGGTAGTTATCCATGGCAGTTCCACACTTCTGGCAACGACGCTTGGCACGGAGTGCGTTGGTTTCTGCTTCTTCGCCCGCATCTTCTGCAACAGCTTCTTCACCAGGAATTAAATCAATGGTGGTTTTACAGCGCTCTTTGGGCGGCAAGTTATAACCACTGCAACCCAAGAACACACCGGTGGAGGCCGTCCGAATCTGCATTTTACGGCCGCAGCTTGGGCAATCAATATCCGTAGGAACTGGCTGATTAGGGCGCATTCCTTCGTCGCTCTCGGCTTTGCTAAGCTCCTGGCTGAATTCACCATAGAAAGCATCGAGCAAGGCTTGCCAGTTACGCTCACCTTCCGCAACTTCATCCAGGCTATCTTCCATTCGAGCCGTGAACGAATAATCCATCAAATCGGGGAAAGACTCTTTCAGTCGTTCGGTGACAATATCACCCAGCTTTTCAGCGTAGAAGCGGCGATTTTCAAGCTTTACATAGCCACGATCCTGAATCGTGGAAATGATGGCAGCATAGGTAGAAGGACGGCCAATGCCCTGCTTTTCGAGCTCTTTTACTAAGCTGGCTTCCGTGTAACGCGGAGCCGGCTTGGTAAAGTGCTGTTGAGGGTCAAGCTTTTCAAGCGCCATCGCCGTACCCTTCGGTAAATCAGGCAGGCTTTGGTCTTCATTTTTACCCGATGGCTTCATCACCCGCGTGTAACCATCAAACTTGAGCACTCGTCCTTTGGCGCGCAAGTCGTAGCCATCAACCTCAACGCTCAGCGTACTGGAAAGGTACTCAGCAGGCGTCATCTGACAGGCCACAAATTGACGCCAAATCAGCTCGTAGAGGCGCTCTGCGTCGCGCTCCATACCAGAGAGATCGCTTGCCTTGCGCTCAACGCTAGAGGGCCTGATCGCCTCGTGGGCTTCCTGGGCGCTCTCTTTACTGCTGTAGCGATTAGCAGACTCTGGCAAATAGCGTGCACCGTACTCATCACCAATAAACGAGCGAACACTCTCTACCGCATCCTTTGAAAGATTGGTGGAGTCGGTACGCATGTAGGTAATGTAGCCAGCCTCGTAGAGGCGCTGGGCCATGGTCATGGTTTTCTTAACAGAGAACCCTAACCGACCACTGGCAGCCTGCTGCAACGTTGAGGTAATAAACGGCGCGGTAGGTTTGGAGCTTGTCGGTTTGTCTTCACGGGAGGTAATCGCAAGCTTGGCTTTGCGCAGTTGCTCAATGCGTGCCAGCGTGTCCTTTTCAGAGGTAGGACGGAAAGGTTTGCCATCCTGACGCACCAACGCAAACCTGACTAGCTCACCCTCTGGAGAAGCGAGATCTGCGTGGACATCCCAAAACTCTTCAGGAATAAACGCACGAATTTCTCGTTCCCGCTCAACGATCAGGCGAACCGCGACCGACTGAACACGGCCTGCTGATAAGCCCCGGGCAATCTTGGCCCACAGCAACGGTGAAAGCATAAAACCAACAACACGGTCCAAGAAGCGGCGCGCTTGCTGCGCTTCCACCCGGGGAATATTTAGCGCCCCTGGCGACTTAAACGCATCCTGAATGGCATTTTTGGTTATTTCATTAAATACAACGCGCTTATAGCGGCTGTCATCACCACCAATCGTTTCGCGCAAATGCCAGGCAATTGCTTCCCCTTCGCGGTCCAAATCCGTTGCGAGATAAACAGCATCCGCTTTTTCAGCCAGCTTCTTTAATTCAGAGACGACTTTTTCTTTACCAGGGAGCACTTCATAGCGCGCTTCCCAGCCGTTATCAGGGTCGATGCCCATCCGCCGAATTAACTGATCATGGGCCTTACGTTTTTTATACTCTGCTTTCTCTTCCGCCGACATCTTGCGTGTTGCCGCAGCCTGGCGAGCGCGCTCCTTCGGGTCGGAGGCTGCCTTACCTGAGCCGCTGGTCGGCAGGTCACGGATGTGACCCACGCTCGACTTGACGATGAAATCGTTGCCGAGATACTTATTGATCGTCTTCGCTTTCGCAGGCGACTCGACGATGACCAGTGACTTGCCCATAGTGCTCCACTTTCCTAATGCTCAGGCGCTATCGCCTATGCTCTGAATACGTTGTCGCCTATCGTTATCACTTGACGACCATGAGAAAAATGCGCCTACCCTACCCCAGGCCCGCAACAAGCGCCAGTAACAAGCGACGCATAAGTAACAAACTATTGCGGAACCGCGAGGTGTCTATCCGTATTATTTTTCATAATGAAGTAGCTAGACACTAGACTGCCAATACGCAGACGGCAACCCAAAATAAGCAAACAAAAAAACGCCCCTGTATCAAAACAGGGGCGTAGACAAACGTTACAACACTTAGCGCTTGCGCGGTGGTTTCCTACGCGACGCCGCTCTCGGCTGAGGCTTGCCTGCTGCTTTAGCTGCATCTGCTGCTACATTATTAGAAGCAGGCACCGTTTCGGTAGCAGCACGCTGGGTAGTATCCTTTTCCGTCGATACTTTCTCTGTCGACACGCTTTCAGCTTCTGCCACTACGCTTTCAGCTGGAGCGCTTGCAGCGGTTTGCGTATCAACAGCCACCTTCTGGTCACCTGCTTGCTTAGTGTCAGTAGCTGGTGCGCTCAAGGCTTTTTGTTGAGTAGCTTTTGGTTGAGTAGCTTGCTGCGGCCTCGCCTGATCAAACAGCGTCTTCACCTGTTCAAAACGCTCTGCTGCGTGCTCGGACAACTCACCGCTTGCGGCGAACACATGCTCAAGGTGTTCAATATGACCATCGATGTCACTGCTGCTTTGCCCTTTTAATAGCTCGGGCAATGAGGATAGCGCTCGCTCACGATCTAATTTCAAGATAAAGAACTGGTCACGCACCAAACGCTTAAATTCACTCAAGGTTGAACCAGGCTCTAGCTCAGCACGGGAAGCACGTAACCGTTTAAAATTGCGCTCATCGGTCGCTGGCGTTCCGCCTAACACATAGATAACCGACCGCATGACCGCCTCGTGGGGGCCACCCTTAGCTATGTTATTGCGCAGCTCATTTTTGCGGTTTTCAACAAAACGTTGGTGCTCTGGCTCAGCTCCAGGACGACGACGATGCACATGGGCATCGCCATACAAACCTACCGCTGCTTGTAATAGAGGCTGCCCGTATATGTCCATAAACAGCCGCTCTATCGTGCTATCGCGCAAATCCCGCACGGCATTTAGGTTGGCGACGATTTGATCAGAGCACATCGTTTCTAATGCTTTGAAAACATTATCTTGCCCCACTTGCTGACGATGACTGCGCACTGCTTCAGCCATCACCGGCAACGGAACCGTTAGCGGATTACGATCAGATAGAAGCTTGTAGCCTAACCGGATAGGATGCATACGACGAATCCAGCGTGCGGCCTCTGGCGTCATCACAGCCTGCACCCAGGGTTGAACGTACAACCGATAGAAACCAAGATTGATCTCAGAAATACGTGCAACCGTTGCAAACCGGCGATCATCCTCTGGGATATGCATTACATCCTGATCCAGCTCTTCGAAATTACGCGATGTAAACTCAAGCAAATAATCACGCTCAAGCAACTCCGCATCATCTCGCTCGCTGGCATGCGAGACTGTTGTCTCATACAGCCCAGGCGGCATAACGTCGATATAATCCATGTTAGCCGTGAACTCAGCATGCTCCTTGCGCGACACGCTACCGGAAACAAAAATCCCTAAGTGCCCTGTTGTATCGTGCATGCAGTACACGATCGTCTGTTCGTTGGCGATGATATCTTCTTCGCCTTCATATAAATCACGAATCCAACCCAGCGCCTGAGGCGGCGGAGTTATATCGTCACCACGCGAACAGAACACAACAACAGGTGAGCGCACATTGCGCAGATCAATACGGCGACCATCGCGGGTCACTAGCTGAGCCGTCGAGAGGCGATTACCAACAAATAGGTTATCGACAATATATTGAATCTCTTGGCCACCTAACACAACGTGACCACCCCACCAGCGCTCGAACTCTAAATAGCGCTTGGACTCGGTATCGATGTTGTCATACAGGTGGTACTGCTTTTTCCAGTAGGTATTAGCTGGGTTGAGGCGTTCGAAGTTCTGTACTAACCAAGCACCATCAAACAGGCCGTTACCAATGTCGCTAGTTAAAGCAGTAATCCAGCTTCCTCCGGTCATGCCACCGGTGTAGCGCATGGGCGCTTTACCGTGCTCCCCGGCCCAGTAAGACAGTGGCGCACCGGCAATAAGAATCGGACCGAACACATCCGGCTCAAGTGCCGCGGCCATCATTATTTGCCAACCCGCCTGGCAGTTACCCACTACCATTGGTTTTTCAGCTGTTTCCGGATGTAGAGCGATAACATGACGCAAAAACGCGATTTCCGCTTCTACCACATCCTCAACGGTTTGACCCGGCTCGGGAAAAGGCAAAAAACCAATAAAATAGCAGGGGTGACCAGCCTTTAGAGCAACACCAAGCTCACTATCAGGCTTGAATCCGCCAATACCAGGGCCATGACCTGCCCTGGGGTCTACGACAACAAACGGTCGTTTTGCAGGATCGATTTGAATATGGCTGGGAGGAAGAACTCTCAGCAGCTCATAATTGGTTGGATGTGGAAGCGTGCGTCCATCAATAAGCACCTCTGTATCAAACCCAAGCACGTTCGGCTTAGTTTGCTCCATATGCTCAAGATACTGATTTCCGCGTTCGCGCATAACATCCCAATACAGGACGCTACGCTCAATACTGTCACGCCAATAGCCAGCTGCAGCCCGTCCGAATCCGAACGGATCTACCATGCTAGTAAAGGCCTCGCCGACCGGGAATGGAGCTATTTGATCAGACGCTCCTGGCCACAGGTTTTTCAGCGGGCTGCCCGGCAGCAAAGGATGAGCGAGAAAGTTCATAAATTCTCCCATTGGGCCGATGCAAAGCATCCGTCCCGAAACGTTGTTGCTGCAATGCAATATAGTTTAGGCCACTCGCTGCATAACGTCGATGCTTACCTTTGCAAATTCATCATTGTTGTCATAAAGACGCCGCACATCATCGGTGGTAGCATTTCCAACATAATGTTGAGATTTTGTTTTGTGGCACTTTCTATTCTTCGGAGGGTGTATACCTAGAGGTTGTTATGTCATCCCTTACACTACTCAATCGTTTGACCTTCCGACAATTACAGGTATTCCAGGCAGTCCACCGCCAGCGCTCCTACTCGCGCGCAGCCGAGCAGCTAGGGCTTACACAACCTGCCGTTAGCGCACAAATACGCCAGCTAGAACTCGCCCTTGGTCAACCACTGTTTAAATATGCCGGTAAAACGCTTCACGTGCTACCTGCCGCGGATACCCTAGCGCTCTCAACACGTGAAATTTTCGGACAGCTCTCTAGACTGCAAATGAACCTCTCAGAGATTAATGGCAGCATTAGCGGTGAGCTAAACATCGCGGCAGTCTCCTCCGCCCAATATGTGGTGCCTTATTTATTAGCGCGGTTTCGAGCACGCTATCCCGACGTTCGTATTCGTCTAAAGGTATGCAACCGCAGTCAAGCGCTTGAAAGACTGGCAGAACAAAAAGATGATGTCGTGATTATGGCCATGGTGCCTGAAGACGACGATTTAGTAGTCATGCCCATTCTTGAAAATGAACTTATCGCTCTCGTATGGCCAGACCACCCACTGCTTCACATGAAAGCCCCCACACTAGCCGACTTTGCGCGCCATTATGTCTTGATGCGTGAGCCAGGCTCCGGGGTGCGCATCGCCTTTGAGCAACTGGCTGTTGATCAAGAAATCGGTCTTCCCCACCGCATTGAATTAGGCACTAATGAAGCCATCAAGCAAGGCGTTATGGCCCACCTAGGCGTTGCCGTTTTGCCCCGTTTAGCGGTTCAGCTAGAACTAGAGCAAGGGCTATTATCAGCACTCCCTTTGCCCAACTTTCCCATTCGGCGCTCGTGGTGCACGGTGTATCGTCGCGATCATTTTCCGACACCAGTCGCGGATCTTTTTTTACGCTTCACCCGGGAACACCTGCCAGATTTTGGTCGGCATTTTCAAGCTCCCTCTAGCCCACTGCCCAGCCACGGCGTTTCCTGCCTACCTTTACTATCGATATAGCGGGTCATCGGCTAGCTAGGCTGCCTGTTTAGCGGTTCGATGAAGGAGGCTTAGTGTCTTGTTAACCAACAGATATGTTACATTAGTCTACTACCTACGTATCATTCAGAATCTTCAGGATTTGGCATGTATTCGCGCAGGCGATCCAACTGTCAACGCCATGGCATATAAACGCCATCGCAACAGCATATGGTTAGACGCCACGACGTTTGGGCATTGCCTGCCGCACAGTAGAGAGGCTCTTTCCTATGAGCAATAACCCAACAACGCGCGTCCCTAGCGGCGAAAAATTCCGCAATGAGCATGGCATGTCGGTCATTAAAGACGGCATGAAACAGCGTAAAGCGTCGCCAGACGAAGCGTCTCCCAGCCTTGACCGCAAACCTAAATGGCTGCGCGCACAGATTCCTGGGGGCGAACGCTTCGAAGCCGTCAAAAAGAATGTCTCTACGCACCGTCTTAGCACTGTCTGTGCAGAGTCGCACTGCCCCAATATGGGCGAATGCTGGAGCAATGGCACCGCCACTATTATGTTAATGGGGTCTGTGTGCACACGTGCCTGCCGTTTCTGCGCAGTGGACACAGGCAACCCAAAAGGCTGGCTGGATCTAGAAGAACCGGAAAACACCGCAAAATCAGTCGAGCTGATGGGGCTGCGCTACATCGTATTGACCTCCGTTGATCGAGACGATTTGGACGACGGCGGCGCCACGCACTACGCCAACTGCATTAAGGCTATTAAATCTCGCACGCCAGAAGTGGTTGTAGAGGCTTTAACACCCGATTTTGACGCTGATACAGCTGCCATTGAGCGGGTAGTTGATTCCGGATTGGAAGTGTTTGCACAGAATGTAGAGACGGTAGAGCGGCTAACCAGTAAAGTGCGCGACCCACGTGCAGGTTATCGCAAAACGCTAAATGTCTTAGCGCATGCCAAGCAGTATCGTCCCGATATAATTACCAAAACAAGCTTGATGCTTGGATTAGGCGAGACGGACGAAGAGATTCTTAAGACCTTTGATGACCTGAGAGAGATTGGCGTTGATATCGTGACGCTTGGGCAATATTTGCGCCCAACCAAAAACCATCTAGCCGTAGAGCGCTGGGTCACCCCAGAAGAGTTTGATCGCTATCGCGTGCTTGGCCTCGAAAAAGGCTTTATGGAGGTGCCGTCTGGGCCGCTAGTACGCTCTAGCTATCGCGCTGACCGTGTTTTTGAGAAAAACAACCTTGGCCTCGCGTCGCCTGCTGCGGTTCCAGGCCATGAGCCTGATGCTAACCGTATTCCTGCGTTTAATGTTGGATAAAGCGTCTAGGCTAGCGGCCTTTTATTGACTATTTTGGCTAGCTCTATTCATTCACTATCTGCACGCAATTGGCACGGCTAATTCAGTTACCACAGTGCCTTGCGTGCAGATAGCTCATGATTTGATAGGCGATACCGCTACCAACTGACGATCCAACCGCCGGGCTAGTGCAGACGCTAGTTGATCACCGACCTGGTGAACGGCAGGCAGCGCCACTAAATCAGCCAATCGCGTTACCTGCATACCCGCATAGCCACAGGGATTGATACGCCCGAAGGGAGATAAGTCGCCATCTACGTTTAGTGCAACCCCGTGATAACTTGCCCCCCGCCGAATTCGTAACCCAAGCGAGGCGATCTTCGCTTCACCTTGCAGCGTATCAACATAGACGCCAGGTGCATCTGGCTTCGCCCAGGCAGAAACGCCATAAAGCGCAAGTACGTCAATCACTGAATTTTCGAGCGCAGTTACTAGCTGACGAACCCCGATCTTGCCACGGCGAACGTCCAGCAATGGATATAACACAACTTGACCTGGACCATGGTAGGTTACCTGCCCTCCACGATCCGCTTTCACCACAGGGATATCACCAGGCATTAACACATGCTCTGGTTTGCCTGCCTGACCTTGAGTAAAAACGGGATCATGCTCAACTAGCCAGAATTGATCAGGCGTTGTCTCGTCCCGCGTATCAGTGAGTTCGCGCATCGCGCTCCACACCGGCAAATAGGCACGATGGCCAAGCTGGTGCAGCTCAATAAGTTGACTAGCCAAGGTTACACCACCATGTGTACGCGACCTGTCGCCTTCAAGTCATCGAACAGCTGTTGCAGCTGATGCTCGCCAGTGGCCACAATAGTGACACGCACAGATTGAAAACGTCCGTTACGGCTGTCGACGACCTGAAGTGACGTCTCATCAAATTCCGGAGAATGTTTAACAATCACCTGACACACACAGGCTGGAAAATCCTCAGCGGCGTCGCCAACAACTTTCAATGAGTAATCGCAGGGAAAAGTGATTTTAGGTGGCTCATTGACTTGAGGCTGACGTAAATCTCTTAGCCCATTTTTCGCGCCTTTTTTCATAGCTCACCTTTACACGCAATATAGTGATATTTTTGCTCAGGGTACGAATACAGTAAAGCCTTATAAGATTAGTAGCTTAAGCGCAAAAAATTAGAAATCCTGCGCTTAAGCTCGCAGCTACTAATCGGTAAAGCTACTAATCAGTAAAGCTACTCAACAAACCACTGAAGAAACGCCTTACTTGGTCAAATAGGCGCTTAAACAAGCCACCCTCTTCAACACTTTCTAGTGCCACTAGCTGGCGCTCGCCGACCATTTCTTCGCCTAAATATACTTCTAGCGTACCGACATCATCACCTACGGCAATCGGTGCTTGAAGATCCTCATCCAGGTTCAAGCGAGCACGCAACTCTTCGTTGCGGTTGCGCGGAAGCGTCATAAATACTTCGCCGTCAACGCCAACACGCAGTTCATTGATATCTCCCCCCCACACACGCGGCGTTGCAAGCACTGCACCACGCTCATAGAGCTTCATCGTTTCATAGAAGCGGAAACCGTAACTAAGGAGCTTTTGCGTCTCCTGAGCTCTTGCCTCCTCTGAATTAGTGCCCATCACGACTGAAATTAGCCGCATGCCATCACGCTCGGCCGAAGAGACAAGACAGTAACCCGCCTCCGTTGTCCAACCGGTTTTCAGACCATCGACACTCGGGTCACGCCACAGCAAGCGGTTGCGGTTTGTCTGATCGATACCACCAAACGCGAAGTTGCGCTGAGAGTAAATCGTATAGTGCTCGGGGTAATCATTAATAATATGCTGTGACAACAGTGCCATATCACGAGCAGTGGAGTAGTGATTCTCGCCAGGAAGACCTGTCGGGTTTTGGAAATTCGTATTGTGCATCCCTAAGCGCGTAGCATGCTGATTCATCAAATCGGCAAATGGTGCCTCACCACCCGCTAGGTGCTCAGCCATCGCCACGCTAGCATCGTTACCCGATACAATAATAATGCCATGCAGCAGATTATCGACCGAGACCTGGTCGCCTACCTCGATGAACATCTTGGAGCCGCCAGTACGCCAAGCTTTCTCACTGATATTAACCATATCCGTCAAGCTAATTGTACCGCGATCTAACTCACGCTCGACCAGATAGGCGGTCATGAGTTTAGTCAGGCTGGCTGGTGGTAAGCGTTCATCAGAATTATGTTCAGCAAGAATGCGACCGCTGTTGGCATCCATCAGAATCCATGAGCTCGCCGCCAGCTGAGGAGCGGAAGGAATAATCGTTTGCGGCTGTGGTATCACCTGGGCCACGGCCGGTGAAGACACCACAGCAAAAACCGCAAACAAGCAAAGCCCTGCGGTACGGCGAATAGACATCAATACATTCATTTCTTACTTCTCACAACAAAGAAAAAACGACAACGAAGCACGTTTAATTTAGCTAATAATTGGGGAGAGCTATCTCACGATAAACACTTGTGGGAAGCCCGCCCGACGGAGTTCTTCACGTGCTTGGGTTTCCTGCTTAGGACTCACTGGCCCAACCTGCACACGATGCACGTCTGCATCACTCATCACCCGTACGCTATGCGGCAGCTCACTGACCAAACGTTGCTGTAGCTGCTGGGCTCCCTCTTCACTGCCCAATGCCGCAATTTGTAGATAAATAGCGTCATCTGCTGCCACTGACCGCTGATCAGCCGCATCTCGAACAGGCCGTTCATTCACAGTAGAAGATGGCGAAGGCCCCCCATCAACTGGCTGGCGACTTCTACCTTGCTGAGCCAGCCATTGCTCAGGCTCGATCGCCTCGACCCGAACGGCTCCCGTACCATTATCTAAAAAGCCTAGCCGTGCAGCCGCTGCATAGGAAAGATCTATTTCACGGTCGCTATGAAACGGCCCCCTGTCGTTGACGCGGACAATAACAGATTGACCGCTGTCTAAACTGGTGACACGAGCAAAGGTTGGCAATGGCAGTGAGCGGTGAGCCGCAGACATTTTATACATGTCATAAATCTCACCGTTTGATGTGGCATAGCCATGGAATTTTTCACCGTACCAGGAGGCCGTGCCTTGCTTCACATAGCCCGTTGCATCCGGCAACACATGATAGGTTTCACCCCACACTTCATAACTGGAGCGATTGCCGGAGCGCGATAGCGGTTCTATGCGCGGCTCAGCGTTTGGCACCTTGCTCACATCCGGCGGCTCTAACGGATAGGCATCGCCCGTCATTGCATAGCGCTCTCCCGATGATGCACCACCACTACTTGCTCCACTGCTGGGCGCACCGCTCGTACTCTCAGCAGGCTTACTAGCGCTATTTTGTTGAGCTTCATGGCTGGCACAGCCGCTAACCAACGCTATGATGATCACCGCACCACCTATGCCACGAGCCTCAGACAGCACTGTTCTCATAGTTAGCCCTCAACCTGCCGTGCAATCGCCTCTGACAGCTCAGTCACTGCCATTGCATAGAGGTGGCTGTGGTTGTAACGGGTAATAACGTAAAAGTTATACTCCCCCAAGCGATATTGAATACTATCATCGGCAAGCTCGAGCCTTAAAGGCACCACAAGCAGCTCTGAATCCAGCGCATTCTGTGGTTCAATGCCAGCTTCAATCGCTTCAGACACAGTCACTTCAGGCTTACTGGTTTGGTTAATAGGAAGCGTCTCAGGCGCTGAATCAGGGCCATCGGCCTCATGATAAATTGCCCCATCACGCTGCCAACCATGTACCGCAAAGTAGTTCGCCACACTGCCAATAGCATCGACCGGATTCTCCCATAAATCTCGTTTACCATCACCGTCAAAATCGACCGCATAGGCTTGATAACTTGTGGGAATAAACTGGGGATACCCCATTGCGCCGGCATACGAACCATACAGCTCGTCAACCTCAACGCCTTGCTCATGAGCGATTTTCAAAAAAGCCGCCAGTTCGCCGCGAAAAAAGCTACCGCGAACAGGATGATTGAAGGCTAATGTTGCTAACGAGTCTAATACGAGGTGGCTGCCTTTATGCTTACCGTAATAGGTTTCAACACCAATAATGGCAGCAATGATCTCTGGCGGGACACCATACTCGTCCTCAGCCCGGATAAACGCATCCTCATACTCACTGATGAACTCGGCTCCCTCCTCAATACGTTGCTGGGTTAAAAATATATCCCGATACTCATACCAACGTAAGCGACGTTCAGCCGCGCCTTCCATCGCATCCAAAACAGATTGGCTAAAGTTGGCCTGATTCAGGGCATCAGTTAGCCATTGTCGAGGAATTCCTTGTGCTGTTAACTCGTCAACCAACTGTTGACTACCTTCGTGCTGCTGCGGATCAAAGGGCGACGCGTCATCAGCCCATGCAACCGTGTAGGAGCACGCCAATAACACAGCTGCCACGCAGCCACTTGCTTTACTTCGGGCCCATTTCATTAACTTACAACTCCTGTGAAAAAGCACCGCTACTTATCTATTCGATACTAGCGCGGCAACAACCGCCGATGGGCATGTATTGACATGAGAATACCGAACCCCGCCAGCAAGGTCACGCTGGAAGTCCCACCATAGCTCACTAGCGGCAGCGGCACGCCAACAACGGGCAAAATACCACTCACCATGCCGACATTGACAAATACATATATAAAAAATGTCAGGATAATACTGCCTGCAAAAAGTCGCCCAAAAGTGTCCTGGGCAGACGCTGCTAGCCACAGTCCACGTCCCACAATCATGACATACAGAGATAGCAGAACTAGCATTCCCACTAGGCCAAACTCTTCACCTAGCACGGCAATAATAAAATCTGTATGGCGCTCAGGCAGGAATTCTAATTGAGACTGAGTACCCTCAAGCCAGCCCTTCCCCCATAAGCCACCGCTACCTATTGCTGTTGTTGATTGAATAATATTCCAACCCGCTCCTAAGGGGTCACTGTCCGGATCCAGGAACGTTAAAACCCGTTGACGTTGGTAGTTGTGCATATTCATCCATAACACAGGAAGCCCCGCTGCAATTAAGGCGCCAATCAAACCAATCAAGCGCCAGGACAAACCTGCCAGAAGCACAACAATCACCGCCGCACTGGCCACTAAAAGCGACGTTCCAAGGTCCGGCTGAATAGCCGTAAGTACCACCGGCAAGCCGATGATCACCGCACAAACAAAAATATGCTTGAAGCGTGGCGGTAATTGGCAACGATTCAGATAGGCGGCCACCATCAGTGGCACCGCTAGCTTCATCATCTCAGATGGTTGAAATCGAATAACGCCCGGTATTTCCAGCCACCGCTTTGCCCCCATTCCCACATCGCCAGCTATCTCCACTGCCAACAACATAGCTAAGCCCAGACCGTAAGCAAAGGGAGCCCAGCGCAGAAACGTGGAAGGCGACAATTGAGCAATAACCACCATAACCACAATGGCAACACCGAAACGTATCGCTTGCGCAATTACCGTATCAATACGCTGCCCGGAAGCGCTATAAAGCACTAACAAACCGCCCCCCATCAGCAACAACAGCAACCCTAGCAACCACGGGTCCAGGTGAATCCGCTCCCAGATGCTTTTGCGCCTAGCAATACCGCTATCTGGCGGGCGTACGGGATAACGACGTAGTGGGCGAGAGAGGGTTTGCCATGAGCTCATTAATTGCCCTCCACTCTGGCGGTATCTTCTACTAGCGCTTCTTTAACTTCCTCAGCGTCTGGCGCATCGTCTCTTAGTATCCATGCATCGGTCATCGCACGCGCCAAATGGGCGGCATGCGTACTGCCACCACCAGCATTTTCAACAATAACTGAGACCGCAATTTGCGGATCATCGATGGGCGCAAACGCCATAAAAAGAGCGTGATCGCGCAGGCGCTCCTCAAGTTCTGCGGCGTTGTAACGCTGATCTTGGCCAAGCGAGAATACCTGAGCCGTGCCTGATTTCCCCCCCATACGGTACTCTAGCCCCACCCCGGTGCGGCGTGCCGTGCCTTCTCTCCCGCTGAGCACTTTTTCCATGCCGCTGAAAACACGGTCCCACCAATTGTCATTATCCAACTGAATATCGGGCAGCGTATCTGGCAAATCCAGCGCTAAGGGCTCGTCGCCTATTGCTAGCGCAAGGCGTGGTTTTACCCAATGACCGCGATTAGCCAATGTCGCCGTTGCACTCGCTAGCTGTAACGGAGTTACCTGCCAATAACCTTGCCCAATCCCCACCGAGAGTGTTTCACCGGGATACCAAGGCTGATTAAAACGCGCCCGCTTCCAGTCACGAGACGGCATCAAGCCGGTACTTTCGCCCTGCACATCATGAGCAACACGTTGGCCAAAACCAAAGTTGGTCATTTGTTCATGCAGGTTATCGATCCCAAGGTCATGGGCTAGAGTGTAGTAATAAGTGTTGTTTGAAACGGCAAGAGACCGCTCCATATCTACCCGGCCGTGCCCCCAGCGTAGCCAATTACGATAGCGGCGAGAGTCGTTGGGCAACTGATAAAAACCAGGATCATTAATCGTGCTATCGGGAGTGACAACCCCCTCTACGAGCCCCGCAAGTGCCAAAAAGGGCTTAATGGTTGAGCCTGGTGGATAATGGCCACGAATTGCTCGATTAAATAACGGGAGGTCGATATTTTCCTGTAAGCCACGATAAGAAGCGACATCAATTCCCGTTACAAACTGATTACTATCAAAACCAGGCGTCGATACCATGGCCAGGATTTCACCTGTCCCAGGAACGATAGCAACGATAGATCCACGCCGATCATCTAACAGCTCGTAAGCGAGCATTTGCATTGACTTATCAAGCGTTAATGTAAGATTCGCCCCAGGTACCGGATCAGTACGGCCCAGCTCTCTGAGTACACGCCCACGTGCGTTCGTTTCAACTTTACGCAGCCCAGCCTGCCCGTGCAGCTCTGTCTCGTAAAATCGCTCAATCCCCGTTTTACCAATAAAGTGCGTTCCCGCATATCGCCCAGCATCTAGGGTTTGCATCTCTTCTGCGTTGATACGTCCGACATAACCCAGCGAATGAGCCATCATTTCGGCATCAGGATAGTAGCGAAGCAGTTGTGCCTCTACTTCGACCCCTGGTAGACGATGTCGATTCACCGCTAGCCGGGCGATTTGATCTTCACTCAAATCGCTCATTAAAAGCGCTGGCTGGAACGGGCGCTGGCGCTGCCGGGAACGGACATTAAACGCTTCAATATCTTCTTCGGGTAGATCTAGAAGCTCAACTAACAACGCCAGCGTTTCATCTAAATCATCAACCCGCTCGCGCACCAATGTGAGGTTATAAGTAGGGCGATTTTCGGCAAGAAGGACGCCGTTGCGGTCGTAAATCAATCCCCGGTTGGGGGGCAGCGGTTCAACACGGACACGGTTTTTTTCAGAGCGAGTACTGTATAAGTCGTGCTGAACGATCTGTAAGTAAGCCAGACGCCCCGTCAGCAGCCCCGTCAAAACGACCACCACTAAGACGGCAAGTAGCGCCCTGACACGAAAAATGCGCAATTCTTGCTCAGGGTTTTTAAGCGTGTCATGGCGCTTAGGCATGGGTAAAGATGACTCTCAAATCAGACAAAAAGCAGTTATCGATGATAGGGATGACCTACTAGCAGGGTCCACGCCCGGTAAAGTTGCTCAGCCAGCATGATGCGTACCAGAGGGTGCGGTAATGTGAGGGGCGATAAAGACCACGCTTTATCAGCCATTGCTGAAAGGGATGGCTCTAAGCCATCAGGCCCTCCCACCAACAGCACGATATCTTTGCCCAACATGCGCCAAGCGTCGGCTTCGTCAGCAAGTTGCTCGGTACTCCAGGTTTTACCCTTAACCTCAAGTGCCACGACATACTCATCGCCACGCAGTTTGTCACGTATACGCTGAGCTTCTTGCGCACGCGCTTTGGCTATATCGGCATTTTTGCCGCGCTGACCCAGTGGAATCTCTTCAATTTCAAGCGAAAAGTCTCTAGGCAGCCGTTTGCGGTAGGTTTCAATGCCCTCCTCAACCCAGCCAGGCATTTTGGTGCCCACCGCTAACAGCCGGATCTTCATGACATTGTGGCTCGCTCTTCAAACCGCTTCAGCGACTCACTAATAGCCCCAGCGTCATTAGGCAGGTCTGCCCATAAGCGCTCAAGATCATAGAGGGCTCGAGCTTCAGGCAACATAATATGGACAACTACATCGCCTAAGTCGACCAATACCCAGTCAGCATTATCGCCACCTTCAACCCCACGAGGCGAAAGCCCTGACGCTTTAGCCTTTTCAACAACATTTTGCGCTAAAGCAGCCACGTGGCGAGTAGACGTACCACTGGCGATCAGCATCAAGTCAGTGACTTCAGTCAGCTTGGAAACATCTAACTGCGTAATATCTCGTGCTTTAAGTTCTTCTAGGGCATCAACCGCTAGATTTTTAAGTGTATCGATGTGCATGGCTCCTAAAGGCAACCCCTTGTTGTCGCAAGCTCAGCAAAAGCAAGCTCGGTGATAGTCAGTCAATCAGCCGGCCATTGTAACGGCTTCTTTCCTGACTGCCAGTGCTATTCGCCAGAATGATAGAGGCCATGCCGCAGAATGGCTTCCTCAACGGCCTCAGGCAGTAGATAACGAACGCTTTCGCCCTTTTCTAAACGCTCTCTAATATAAGTAGCCGAAATCGCCATCATGGAGGGCAAAGCCAGCGTCAGAACATTACCATTAGGACTTCGCATCAGTTCATCTACACTATCGACTTCACGATCACCCACCAGTTCCCTTAATGCTTCAGGCCAGCATTCGTTATAGCCAGGTCGAGCGATTACAACGAGGTGTGCTAAGGAGAATATCTGATTAACTTTGTACCATTTGGCTAACCGCAGAAAAGCATCGAACCCGATAATCATGACGAGACGCGCACTATCGCCATACGCTTGCCGCAGCTCGGCAAGCGTATCCACACTGTAAGAAGGCCCTTCGCGGCGTAGCTCCCGGTCATCAGCCATCACACTAGGCGTGTCGCCAATACCTAGCCTTAACAACTCAAAACGCTGCTCCGGTGATACCTGAGGCGTATCGCGCAGCGGCGGCTGAGGCGCGGGAATCATGTGCAAACGATCCAGCTCAAGGGCTTCACGAACCTCAACGGCACTTCGCAAATGCCCCAGATGCACAGGATCAAAGGTGCCCCCCAGCATGCCTATTCGCATGGGTGTTGAACTCATTGCCTGATTTGCCCATCACCAAAGACGACATATTTTTGCGTTGTAAGCCCTTCTAACCCAACCGGCCCTCGAGCATGTAACTTATCGGTTGAGATACCAATTTCAGCGCCCAGTCCATACTCAAAGCCATCAGCAAAGCGCGTTGAGGCATTTACGATGACTGAGCTTGAGTCGACCTCAGCCATAAAGCGTCTCGCTAGACTGATGTCTTGAGTCACGATGGCGTCAGTATGGTGGGAGCCATATTGCTCGATATGCTGAATCGCCTCATCCATGCCATCAACGACCTTAATCGCTAGAATAGGCGCAAGGTACTCAGCGCCCCAGTCTTCTTCGGTAGCCAACGCCGCTTGGGGCAGCAAAGCTTGTGTACGCTCGCAACCGCGTAGCTCAACATGGTGCTCGGCGTAGGCACGAGCCAACTCTGGCAGCACGATGTCAGCAATCGGCGCATCCACTAGCAGCGTCTCCATCGTATTGCAGGTGCCATAGCGATGCGTTTTGGCGTTCACAGCGATGGCCAACGCTTTAGCGGGATCGGCCGTAGTGTCGATGTAAACGTGACAAACCCCATCGAGGTGTTTAATGACCGGCACCGTTGCTTCCCGGGAGATGCGCTCTATTAGCGACTTTCCACCTCTTGGAATTATGACGTCGACGTACTCGGGCATGCTAATCATCGCACCCACTGCAGCGCGATCAGTGGTGGCAACAACCTGAACGGATTCAGCTGGCAAGCCAACCTCAGCTAGCCCCTCCTGAATACAACTGCTAATCGCCGCATTTGACGCACTGGCCTCAGAACCGCCGCGTAGTAAGCAAGCATTACCCGATTTTAAGCACAGGCTTGCTGCCTCAAGGGTAACGTTGGGACGAGATTCATAAATAATGCCAATAACCCCAAGCGGCACGCGCATTTTGCCAACTTGAATGCCGCTTGGGCGGTAGCGCATATCGTCAATTTCGCCAACGGGGTCTGGCAATGCAGCCACTTGGAGAAGGCCTTCAACCATGGCATCAATTCGCCCATCATTAAGCGCCAGACGATCAAGCAAGGCAGTGTCTAAGCCGCTTTCTTTGCCACGCTGCAAATCAAGCGCGTTCGCTTCTAGTATTAATTGCCTAGATGCCGTCAGGCGTGATGCCATTGCTTCAAGCGCACGGTTTTTTAATCCCGTATCAGCGCGGCGCAACTCTCGAGCAGCCGCCCTAGCGCCTTGACCAAGCACCTGGATATAAGCGGGCACATCCCCCGCAGCTAATTGCTGTAGGGCTACGTTTTGGCGTGCGTTTGAACCGCTCATACTTTCTCCCTGTCTTATCGCCTATGCAAGGCAAATTGCATTCTATGGTAGTGGTACTAGGTGTTTGGCAGTATGTTACGCCATTAGAGCGTTATACTGATGCTGTTAATGATTACATTTCGATGCCCACGCCTAGTCAAAGTGTTGCATGGGCAACCCTGAATTAAAGGTGAATAGTAAGCCACCATGCAAAGCAAGTACAAAATACGCCTACTGAGAGCTAACTTGTTCGCAGCGGCGTTAGCATTAGCGTACTGGACATATATGGCGCAGCCAGTGGCCGCGCTAGTACTCTGGTTGTCTGTAGGCTGGCTTTTTGTTACTGCGCTATTGCTCGATTTTAGCCATCGTCGTTCTAAAGCCCTACCTTGGCAAGTAATCACCGGGGCGCTACTGTTGGGGCTGATTGCCGTGGCTCCAGAACGCCATAGTTTTTTAATATGGGCTTGGGCGGCAATGTTCATGCTGCCTCAGCAACGCTGGGTGGCCGTATTCAATACCTTCGCTGCGTTGATTAGCTGGTCATTAATTGCCCCTCTTCTTAGCTTACCCGAAGCGCTACTACTGTTGGCGACATTGATCACGCTAGGCGTACTATCCAGTGCCAAAGCGTGCCAGTTAATCGATATTAACGGCTCCATTCGCAAACGCCTTAGGCTAATCCCCGGGCTAAATCTATGGCCAAGCGGACAGCTGCTGAGAGACCTGAGCCGTGAACAGACCCGCTCTGAACGTGAAGCCATCTATGCAGAGTTATTAATTATTCAAGTGAAACGCCATCAGCTTTGGTCGACGGCGCAAAAATTATGCAACCTCATATACAGCTTCGAACACGTTTATCGCTTAAATAATCAGACGCTTGCCGCTTTGATGTTGTCACATAATGCCAAAGAAGCCGCCCATCGCCGCAAGCTTCTCTGTGCAGGCCTCCCAGAAACACAGCACTCCCACCACCTACCACTCATGGATATAGAGCTATCACGCCTATCCGTCGAGGCGTTAGTTCAGCTCCCGCTTCAACAACGGAAAGCTAACGATGATTGATCAACCGCGGCAAAGACACCTGATGACGTTTGCTTACACCGTCAGTGTGGTTCTAGTAGCAGGGTACACATTCTGGCTTTATAGCATGGGAAATTATCATGACCTCTTAGTGCCCATGTTTGTGACACTGCTGCTACTTACTGCGTTGTTAATGCACCACAGCCAAGCGTTAAACCCTGTTGTTCCCCGCGCTATTTTGTTAGGCAGCAGTTATGTGATTACCCTGGCCGCTTTCTACCATAACCCTAGCACCTCGACGATTTGGATCGGACTGCCCACAGCCGCTGCCTTTTTTTTACTACCGCTATCGAGCGCTTTATTACTAACGGTATTGTCCAGCCCCCTGTGGTGGCTACTAACCCGTCACAGCGATGCAGCCTCAGAGACAGTGATTGCTTATATCGCGCTCACCCTGCTGATGGCCCTACCGCCATGGGAGCACGCACGCCAGAGAGCATTGTTGAGGGCAACAGACCCCAACGACAATGATTGCAATGCCTACCATATTGATACGCTTAAAGAGCGACTACACAATGAGTTCCTGCGCGCCGCAATGCTTAACAAACGCTTGGCGGTCTTAGTGATGCATTTACCCCAGCTTGATATGGCGGAAGAACAGTTTGGTTCACGTGCAAAGACAGCGCTGCTAGGGGCTCTTTGTAATGAAGTAAATAGCCGTTGTCGCGACCACGACCTGTTAGGCCGAGCAGATAACGCTACGTTCTGGCTAGTGCTGCCTGACACAAGTGAGAGCGGTGCCATGTTGGTGCGCGAGCGGCTTCAACGCGCATTATCCCAACGTGTTCTAGTGGAAACTGGGCAGCTAGAAACCCGTATTGCTGTTTGCCTGCCATGCCGAAATGAGAGCTTTGAACGCTATATCAGTCGCTTGGAAGCTCGTGCCAACGCATTATCTATAGCCTAATGCGGATCCAATGGAGCAGTATTTTTCATGGCTGATACACTTTTTGCCCTGTCACTTTCGCCAGCCATGTTATTACTGTTGGTGGCACTAATTTCACTGTTTGAATCCCTTGCGCTCGTTGGCTTACTGGTCCCTGGTGTTGTGTTGATTACCGCTGCTTCGTCCGTAGCGGGGCATGAAGCCATTGACCTGCCATGGCTAATCGGCGCTGCGTTAATAGGCGCCATTTTGGGGGATAGCATTAGCTACCTGCTCGGCTACCACCATCGTGAGCAGGTCACTAATCGCTGGCCTTTATCCATGCATCCAGAATGGCTGGAACGCGGCGCACGTTTTTTTAACCGTTATGGTGTCCATTCCGTCTTTATTGGCCGATTCGTAGGCCCAGTCCGCCCAATTATTCCGCTTATTGCAGGTATGATGCGGATGCCAAAGCGCACTTTTTTGTGGGCCAACGTCACCTCCGCAGTCCTGTGGGCTCCCGCTTATGTGTTGCCTGGCTACTTATTAGGAAGAACCTGGCAACAGCACCTCAATCTCCCCCAAAATATAGAAACAGCAATCATTACATTAAGCGCCAGCATCGTCGTGCTGGCAGTGATTTTTTCCTGGGGAAGAGCCCAGGTTGGACGCCACGGATTCATTTACTTAGCGACAGCACGCCTTATTCGCCGTACCCCCTTTATGCGTCGGTCGTGGCTCTCAATGAGCCTTAACGATGAAGTGCCGCTAGCCTCGTTACTGCTGTTTTTGATCACACTGGCAGGTGTCTCAGCCTGGACCCTGCTAGTCATCCACCATCAAGGCCCACTAGCGCTAGACCTACAAGCACAGCGGCTGTTTAGCTGGTTAACCAATGAACCACTTCAGTTAACCAGCCTAGTTTTGGCTAAAATAGGGGATGCACTTGGGGTTAGCGCACTGCTTCTGCCTTTGGCAGTTTGGCTTATACACCATAAACGCATGGATGTTCTCTGCCATTGGGTCTTTGCTATCGGTGGCGTTGCGCTACTTAATACGGTCGGAAAAATGGTTTTTGAACGTACTCGGCCAGCAACACCAGAGCACTTAATTGGCTCATTTTCATATCCAAGTGCACACACTTCCACGACGGTTGTTATTGTGGGGCTAGCTGCGGCTTTCATTGCAGCAGAATTGCACCGCAAACAACGCGTTTGGATTTATTGGCTGGCTATTGTCTTAGCAACTCCCATGGCGTTATCGCGCTTGATATTAGGCGTTCATTGGCTAAGTGACCTCATCGGCGGTGCGCTCTTAGGTTTACTGATATGCGCCCTCACTCGGCTGAATTGGCAGCGGCGCGTTAGAGCTCCGCTACCTCCTTGCCCATGGGGCAAACTCGTGGCTTCCACCACCGCGCTGCTAGTTTTGCGGATTATGCTGATGCCACCTGTCTAGCCATTCGCGGTTATCCCAGGGCCAGCCAGATTCCCACTCCAATCATTAATGTCCCGGCAATTCGATTAAGTAACCTTACATTGCCGCTTTTGCCCAGCACTTTGCGCAACGTTTTTCCTCCAGTGGCATACACCAGCATACTGGCAAACTCGATTACTAAAATAACTGCAATCAGCAGGCTTAACTGAGGCGCAAGGGCTCGGCTACTATCTAAAAACGGCGGCAACAGCACCATGAAAAAGGCCCAGCCTTTAGGGTTGGCCACTGCCGTGACTAACCCCTGAGCGGCCAACTGCACTCGTCCTGCAGCAGGTCCGGCATTAAGCTCGGCAGGAATAGCCATGCGCCCTCTAGAGCGCCACATCATAACGCCCAAATAAGCTAGGTAAGCGCCGCCTACCCATTTAAACGCAATGAACAGCTCGGGCTGACGTAGCATTAACGCGGCCACACCAGCGCCGGCAGCGGCTGCCACAATACCTACACCAACTAACTCCCCTACCATCATCCACAGTGTTCGCTTCACTCCCTGAGTCATCCCCAGCACCATGGCCAGCGTCATACACATCCCCGGCGTTAGTGAAACGAATAAAAAAGTGGGTACAAACACTGACAGCGTCGCCCATGACATCATCATTGCTCTTCCGTGTTGTTTACGTCGTTATCTGTATCGCGTGAGATAGCTTCATAGCCCTCTCCCCAACGCGGTACCAGACGGTGGGTGATACCTAGCTGATTGAGTATTCGGGCGACCACAAAGTCGATCAAATCTTCTATCCGTTCTGGGCGATGATAAAAACCTGGAGCCGCAGGTAAAATCACGACCCCCAAGCGGCTTAGCGCCAGCATGTGCTCTAAGTGAATGGGCGAAAATGGACTCTCACGCGGCACCATGACTAGTGTCCGCCGCTCTTTTATAGCAACGTCAGCGGCACGCTCAATTAAGTTGTTGCTCGCGCCTGTTGCAACGGCAGACAACGTACCGGTAGAGCAGGGACAAATCACCATCGCAGAGGGAGCCCCAGACCCCGATGCAACGGGCGCCATCCAGTCTTCACGACCAAAACAGCGGATTTGACCGGGCTTGGCACCACTCTGCTCAGTAAGCGCCTCGACTAAGCGCTTTGGCTGGGCAGGTAACGACACATCCGTCTCAGTGGCAATGACCATGTGCGCCGCTTTTGAAATCATCACCCATACTTCATGCCCAGAGGCCACCAATACATCGATCAAGCGCAGGCCATATTGCGCCCCCGAAGCACCTGTCAGCGCCACTGTCACCGGAGGTTTAAAGTCTGTCACTTAGCTTGCTCCTTGGCAGACAGCGCACTCAATAGACGCTGGTGAACGCCCTCGAAACCGCCATTGGACATTACAACAATATGGTCGAGCGGAGTCGCTTGAGCCACAACCGCATTAACAAGTGCATTAATATCGCTATATAACTCGGCGTGTTCGCCTTGCTCAGCCACTAACGTCTCCATGGACCAGTCAAGCCCTGCTGGTTGAAACCAGAACACTGCATCCGCTTCGGCAACGCTCTCGTTTAGTCGAGCACGTAGAGCGCCTAAACGCATGGTGTTGGAGCGCGGCTCAATCACTGCGAGCAGCCGCCCTTTTGTGGTGGCAGCTCGCAGCCCTTTTAAGGTCGCTGCAATCGCAGTTGGATGATGAGCAAAATCATCGATGACTTGCACACCGTCCACTTCACCAATGATTTCCTGACGTCGACGGGGCGTCTTAAAACGCGCCAGAGCCGCACAAGCGCGAGCGAGATTCACACCGCAACGGCTCGCTGCAGCAAGTGCCGCAAGTGCATTGCGCGCGTTGTGCTCACCGGTTAACGACCACTCGACCACGCCGTCCTCTTCGCTGTTTTCCCCAATGTGGAGTACCTGAAAGCGACTACCATCTTCACGCTCCAAACGCAGCTGCCACTCGCTGCTGGCTAAAGTGCCGAAATGCTCGACCGACGACCACGCCCCCATTTCCAGAACACGCTCCAGCGCTGGCTGTTGATCAGCAACCAGCAAGCAGCCTTGGCTCGGCACAGTTCGCACCAAATGGTGAAACTGGCGTTCAATCGCCGCAAGGTCAGGGAATATATCGGCATGGTCAAACTCCAAGTTATTCATCACCGCAATTTGGGGGCGGTAGTGAACAAACTTAGAGCGCTTGTCAAAGAACGCCGTATCGTACTCGTCAGCCTCGACAATAAAGGGACTGTCGTGATGGCCTAAGCGTGCTGACACGCCAAAATTACGCGGCACGCCGCCAATCAAAAATCCAGGCGTTAAGCCAGCGCTTTCCAATAGCCATGCCAAAAGGCTGGCAGTGGTGGTCTTACCGTGAGTACCTGCAACGGCAATGACTTGCCTGCCAGGCAGTACATGTTCAGCCAACCACTGAGCGCCAGAAGTATAGGGCAAACCGCTATTTAGCAACGCCTCGACTTCGGGATTACCCCGCGATAGCGCATTACCGACAATGATAAGGTCAGGTTGCTCAGCAAGGTTTTCAGCGCGATACCCTTCCATCAAGGTGATCCCGGCCTCTTCCAACTGGGTACTCATGGGAGGATACACATTCGTATCTGAGCCGCTCACCTGATGCCCTAACTCCCGCGCCAGCAAAGCCAGGCTGCCCATAAAAGTGCCGCAGATACCCATAATATGCAGACGCATAGGTGAAGCGCTCCTTACTTAACCAGTTAACTAAGCTGCTGAGACTAGCATGCAACGTTAACTGGCTCATCTAGTTCAAGGCAGGTCTGGGCTTTAAAACTAGCGCCAAGGCTCGTTCAGAAGTGACAAAACGCCCAGTTTGATGCAGGATGCGGCTACCTTTTTGCTCATGATCTGTTAGACACGATCATTCATACATATCCTATCGCTGACCAGTGTCAGTGCTAACGAGGGAGCTTACGATGCGCGTTTTAATTCGCTATTTCTTCAGAGGTGTTCGCCTTATTCTAGCCCCCGTCATGTTGATCTCTGAGAAGCTTTCAACCCCAAAAGCGGTAGAGCGTACCGAGGAAGAGCAAGCCAAGGTCGATGCTGCCTGTGAACACTTAGCCCTCTACCAGTTTCGGACGTGCCCTTTCTGCATCAAAGTACGCAAAGAGATCGCCCGCCTGGGACTTAAGATTGAACTGCGCGATGCCCAGCTAGATCCAGCTCATAAAAAAGCCCTTCAAGAAGGCGGTGGCAAGGTGAAAGTTCCTTGTTTAAAAATCAACCATGAAGACGGCCGTGAAGAGTGGCTCTACGAGTCAGATGCCATTAACCGCTGGTTGCACCAACATTTCGCTTAAAAATACCTTTATACAGATGCCGCTATTGAGCAGAAGCGCCTTAATAGCGGCTCACCCCCCTACACCTTCGTCTAATCTCCTTTCCTCTTAATGCCGTGCCCAGCCCTGTCATTCAGCAGATGAATGATACCTCTCATTATTTCGATTGTATGACGTGCCTCCCTCTCTCTATGTTTACAGAGAACACAATATCGTTAGAACAGCTTACAAGCTGACCGTGTCTGTTTTGCTGGCTTGCAAACGCAACCAGTTTTAAAACACTCCGTTTTAAAACACCCTGGCGTTAACCAGCAAAGTGAACAACAAACAATACAAAGGGAAACATTATGACGTTCAAGAAAACGCTACTGGCTTCTGTTATTGGTGCTGTGGTTGCAGGCACGACGATGCTACCCATGACCGCAAGCGCAGAAACCCTGCGCATTGGTTACTCTGCCGATCCAGAAACTCTCGATATCCACGAGCAGTTATCTGGTGGCATGTTGCGCCTTTCACACTTAGCGTTTGACCCACTGGTACGTTGGACAAAGGATTTTCAGTTTGAGCCGCGTCTGGCGACCGAGTGGGAACAGGTAGACGAAACCACAACACGCATGACGCTGCGTGAAGGCGTCAAGTTCCACTCTGGTAACGCGTTCACCGCCAAAGACGTGGTATGGACCATTGAGCGTCTCAAAGAGAGCCCCGATTATCGCGCTATTTTCGAGCCTATCGCAGGCGCCGAAGCAGTTGACGATTACACTGTCGAAATTACCACCACTGAGCCCTACCCACTACTGCTCAACCTTGCTACCTACATTTTCCCTATGGATAGCGAGTTCTACTCGGGGGAAACGGAAAACGGCAATGCAAAAGCAGAAATCGTAAAAGCGGGCAACTCATTCGCATCGCGTAATGCATCGGGCACAGGCCCATTTATTATCACTGAACGCCGCCAAGGTGTCCGCGTTGATTTTGAACGCTTTGAAGATTACTGGGATACCGAAAGCGAAGGCAACGTTTCTAAAATTGTGCTGACGCCTATTGCTGAGAATGCCTCACGCGTGGCGGCACTGCTGTCAGGCGGCGTTGACTTTATTGATGCCGTACCGCCCAACGATCTGGACCGTGTTCGCGAAGCCGATAACGCCAACCTAGTAGAAGTGGATGGTACGCGCATCATCGGCTTCCAAATGAACGAAGAGCGCGTTGAAGCCTTCCAGGATGCTCGTGTGCGTCAGGCCGTTGACCTGGCGATTAACCAAGAGGGTATTGCCGACCGCTTAATGCGCGGTTTCGCCACGCCTGCAAGCCAGTTCTCTCCCGAAGGCTATTCAGGCCACAACCCTGACTTAGTGCCTCGTTATGACATTGAACGTGCCAAAGAGCTGATGGCAGAAGCGGGCTACGAGGAAGGGTTCAGCGTTGACATGATCGCGCCCAATAACCGCTATGTGAACGATGCCCAGATCGCTCAAGCAGTGGCAAATATGCTGGCACAAATTAACATTAACGTTAATCTGCGCACCATGCCCCTCGCTCAATACTGGCCTGAGTATGATGAGCGCGCTTCCGACATGGCGATGATTGGCTGGCACGCTGATACCGAAGACACCGCCAACTTCTTCCAGTACCTCTCTTTCTGTATTGATGAAGAGACTGGCGCTGGCCAGTACAACTACGGCAGCTACTGCAACGAAGAAATCGACGCACTTGTGACTGCGGCAGATAGCGAAACCGATCTCGAAAAACGCAATGAAATGCTACGTGAAGCCGAAGCCATGCTTTATGAAGACGTGGGCTACATCACGCTGCATTGGCAGAACCTTGCCTATGGTGCAGCTAACGGCGTTGATATCGAGCCAGTTGTTAACGCCCTAGACTTCCCCTATCTAGGTGACCTGGTAATTAGCCGCTAATTACCACGCTTACTTTCACACCTGCAAGGATGCTTCGTTCCCCAACGCCTTGGGGGACGAAGCGTTGTATGTGGTTAATAGCCTCATCATAGGCTTCGCCCTAACTTGCAATTAACGCTCTATTAAACCTATTACATAGGTGGCGTACGCCATGATTGCTTTTTTAATCAAGCGCCTGATGCACGCGATATTGGTGATGTTTGTCATCAGTGTACTGGCCTTCGCCATCCAGGATAACCTGGGTGACCCTGTACAACAGATGGTCGGTCAGTCGGTTCCCGAAAGCGAGCGTGAAGCCATTCGCGAGCGCTTGGGCTTAAATGATCCATTTTTAGTTCAGTATGTACGCTTTGCGAAAAACGCCGTTCAAGGCGATTTTGGTGACTCATATTTTTATCGTGAACCTGCGTTAGAGGTTATTGCCCGGCATTTGCCCGCAACCCTTGAGCTGGTGTTCGCAGCCACGCTGATTATTGTGCTTTTCTCAGTACCGATTGGCGTTTATAGCGCGATAAAACCTCGCTCACCTATATCACGTTTTTTTATGGGGGCTTCGATCATCGGCATTTCGATACCGGTGTTTTTGACCGCCATCTTATTGATTCAGATTTTTGCGATTGGCATCACTATCACGCCGTTTCCTGAAAGTACCAGCTGGGGAGCCTGGCTCAATGGTCTGCTATCGACAGAGGGCAATATGCCGTCGTTTGGTCGCGGCTATGATTTAGTGCATGTGGTAGGCCACTGGGACACTAACTTAGCCACCTGGAGTGGTTTACAGCACCTAGCATTGCCCGCGATTTCATTGGCATCAATTATGTTACCGCTGTTTATCCGCCTGATTCGTGCGGAAATGATGGAAGTGCTGCAATCAGAGTACGTGAAATACGCCCGCGCCAAAGGTATTTCAATGCGACGCGTTTACTTTGTACACGCGCTCAAAAACACCATGCTGCCGGTTATCACCGTTGGTGGCGTACAGATAGGCACCATGGTGGCTTACACCATTTTGACCGAAACCGTTTTCCAGTGGCCGGGCATGGGACTAATGTTTCTTGATGCCATTAATCGTGCCGATATACCGCTGATTGTTACCTACCTGATGATTGTCGGCGTCATTTTCGTGGTGACGAACACCATTGTGGATTTGATCTACGGCTTCGTTAACCCCACCGTAAAACTGACAGGTAAGCCCGCATGACAACGCCCACAACAACGACTGCACCTAGCCGCTGGGAACGCCTGCGCGACTCCTACTTATGGTACAGCTTTAAACGCGACCGCACGGCTCAACTGTGCCTCGCGATGTTTATTTGCCTAGTTATTGCAGCGTTTTCAGCGCCATTGCTAGCCCCTACCGACCCTTATGATCTGGCTCAAATCGACATTATGTCGTCCGAGCTGCCTCCCTTTTGGATTGAGGGTGCCGATGAGCGTTATAGCTTAGGCACCGACGCTCAAGGGCGCGATTTATGGTCGATTATTCTCTACGGCACTCGCGTATCGCTACTAATTGGCTTTGGCGCGGTCATTCTTCAAGCGCTGCTCGGTGTAACGTTCGGCCTAATGGCAGGCTATCTAGGCGGCCGCGTCGATGCGTTGTTAATGCGCTTGGCCGATATCCAGCTGTCATTTTCTACCCTGATGGTCGCTATCGTGGTGGGCGCTCTAGTGAAAGCCACCATGGGCAGCGCGTTTTACAGCCAATATGCCGTGCTCATGCTTATTTTGATTATCGGGTTAGCCGAATGGCCGCAGTATGCACGCACGGTGCGCGCTTCAGTACTGGCTGAGAAAAACAAAGAGTATGTTGATGCCGCACGCGTCATGGGTCTACGTAGCAAACGCATCATGTTCCGCCATGTGCTACCTAATACCATGTCACCGATTTTTGTTATCTCAACGGTGCAAATTGCCAACGCGATTATCTCAGAGGCTGCACTGTCATTTTTAGGCTTGGGAATGCCCGAAACCCACCCGTCGCTTGGTTCACTCATTAAATCGGGCTTTGATTATATCCAATCAGGGTCTTGGTGGATCACCCTGATTCCTGGAGCAGTACTCATTGTGCTGGTGCTGTCTATCAATCTATTGGGCGATTGGCTACGTGATGTCATGAACCCACGACTCTATAAAGGCTGAGGACACCATGGCACTACTTGAAGTCTCTCAACTCGATGTACGTTTTGCCCTTCGCCAAGGTGAAGTGCGCGCTCTACGCGATGTCAATTTCACCCTGGAGCGCGGCGAGCGCTTAGGCATCGTAGGCGAATCTGGCGCGGGTAAATCTGTGGCCGCCTTCTCGCTACTTAACCTAATCGCCAAACCCGGCTTTATAGCGGGTGGCAGCATAACGTTTGAAGGTCAGACGCTTAACGCCATGTCTGAGCGCGGCCTGCGCAAAATACGCGGTAACCGCATCTCGATGATCTTCCAAGATCCGATGATGACACTAAATCCCGTGCTCTCGATTGGTGAGCAGATGGTCGAGTGCTTAAAAGCCCACCGACGCATCTCCACCAAAGAAGCCCGAGCGATTGCCCTGGATAAGCTGCAGCAGGTACAAATCCCCTCGCCAGAAACACGCTTGGATCAGTACCCTCATGAGCTTTCCGGCGGTATGCGTCAGCGTATTATTATCGCCATCGCCCTACTGCTCGACCCCGATATTATCATTGCCGATGAACCGACTACCGCCCTGGACGTGACCATCCAAGCGGAAATCATGGCGCTGTTGCTTGAGCTATGCGAACAGCACAACGTGGGTCTGATTCTCATCACCCACGACCTGGGGGTAGTGAGTCAGGTCACCCAGCGCATGCTGGTTATGTACGCCGGTCGCGTTATTGAGCAAGGCCTCACACGGGAAATCATCAACGATCCTCAGCACCCCTATACCCAAGGGCTGATCAACGCGTTACCGCAAATGGCGACCCCAGGTGAAAAGCTCAACCAGATCCGTGGCAGCATGCCATCACTCTCCAACTTACCTGGCGGCTGCGCGTTTCACCCTCGCTGCGACTTCATCAATAGGGCAGATGGACAACCACGCCCTGCCTGCACCCAGCAAGTGCCTGAATTCGTCGAATCCGGCAATTGCCGTGTCGCCTGCCATATGGTGGCTGAAATGCTTGAAGATCGTCGCCTGAAGGAGGAAACGTCATGAGTGCTCAGGTCGAAACTCGCAACGCTGCGCCCACGCAAAATGAAGAGAGCAGCGAATCGTTGCTACAAATTCGTGGCCTTAAGAAGCGCTTTTCATTATCAGGGGATTTTTTGGAGCAGCTGCGCTTTAAAGGCGGCAGACTAGTGCGTCACCAAGAGCATGTTCATGCCATTAATGGTGTTAACCTTGATATTAAACGCGGCGAAGCGCTGTGCGTGGTGGGTGAATCTGGCTGCGGTAAGTCCACCGTAGCACGCACGGTAATGGGCTTACTCACCCCCACAGAGGGTGAGATTCGCTATGACGGGCAACGCATTGATAATTTGAGCTCTCGCCAGCTGCTACCTTACCGTAAGCGCATGCAGATGATTTTCCAAAATCCTTATGCCTCGCTTAATCCACGTATGACGATTCAGCAAACGCTGGAAGAGCCGCTACGCTTGCACCACCCAGACTGGAACCGTGACAAGATACTCGACAAGGTCAAGGACGTTATGGGTTCAGTGGGGATAGATCCCGACTGGGGCAAGCGCTTTGGGCATGAGTTTTCCGGTGGTCAGCGCCAGCGTATCGCCATAGCACGCGCCCTAGCCGTTGACCCTGAGTTTATTGTTGCCGACGAGCCCATATCGGCACTGGATGTCTCCATTCAGGCACAAGTACTCAACCTGCTGATGGAAGCGCAACAAGCGCGTAACCTGACCTATCTATTTATCACTCACGATTTGGCAGTGGTCGAGCACTTTGGCACCCGCGTAGCAGTGATGTACTTAGGCACGGTGTGTGAAGTGGCCACAACGGCAACGCTATTTGCTAAACCGCGCCATCCCTATACCCAAGCGCTACTATCCGCGATTCCCCGCTTAAAAGATGACCGCCCCCAGCATATTCGTCTTACCGGAGAAGTGCCCACGCCGGTCAACTTACCGAGCGGTTGTGTCTTCCATGGCCGTTGCCCCCATGCCAACGCCCGCTGCCATCAGGAAATCCCGACCCTGCAAACACAGGGTGACGGCACTCGCGTTGCGTGCCACGCTGTTGAAGAAGGCCGGCTATGACGCCAATTTTAACGACAGCATCACGTTTGGCAGGACGACGAGGTAAGGCATGGAAATTCGCTGGCTAGAAGACTTTATCGCCCTGGCCAGAACGCGACACTTCTCTCGCGCAGCGGATGAACAGCACGTCACGCAGCCCACCTTTTCCCGGCGCATTAAATTGCTAGAGGAAGAGATGGGCGTGACGCTGATCAACCGACAGACGTTGCCACTTTCGCTAACCCCGGCGGGAGAGGAGTTTCTGACACTGTGCGAACAGGTAACTGATCGTGTGCGCTTAACCCGTGACCGCGTGCGAGAAATCAGCGCCGGACAGCAGCGCCGTATCATGGTGGCTGCTCCACAGAGCCTACTCCCGCAGTTTTTGCCAGAATGGCTTGCTGCTACGGGTTGGCAGGAGCGCATACAGCCCTATTTGCGAGCAACCGGGTGGGCGGCTAGCGACTATTTTCAAGCGCTTGGCCGAGCAGAGTGCGATCTTGCTATCTGCTATTGGCCAATCGGACGTTGCGATTTAGACATTGATACCAGTGCCTGCACGTATCGGGTGATTGGCCACGAGCGCTTGATTCCTGTCACAGGCCTGGATGCGAATGGCACACCTTGCGCGTTACTCCCCGGCTCACGCCAACACCCCACACCCTGCCTAGCTTATCCAAAGCGCGGCTTATTGGGCTCAGCGGTAAAAGCGCACCTCGCCCGCTTACCGCAAAGCACCTATCTCACGGCGCAAAGTGAAAACCTCTATGCGGCGGGTATTAAAGAGCTGGTGCTTCTAGGCTACGGCATGAGTTGGTTACCCGAACGCAACATTGCCGCTGAGCTATCCAATGGCACATTAATCAGAGCTGGCGATAGCCGTTGGGATGTCCCGATGGAGCTGCGACTATACCGGCATCAAAATCAGCATCACGCAGAGCTGGATAGCCTGTGGAGTGAGCTCGCTCCACCGCGCAATTAAGCCAGTCGTTAAGGTTATTAGCCGACTTGTTACCATCATCAGGGTTTATGGCCGAGCCGTACTGAAAAAAGGACACTACTTGAATGTCAGCTTCATTATTTAACCTGCAGCGCGAACACCTTGCGCATTTACAGCAAGCCTATGCAGACCTGTTAACAAGACACGGTCTCGATAGCTTAGCCATCTATAGCGGCCACGCCAGTGCACACTTTGGCGACGACCAAACGCCAACCTTCCAAACGTACGGCCATTTTATGCACTGGGTAGGCATGGCCGATATTCAGCATAGTTGGCTGGTGATTCAACCCGGCAAGCGCCCGCAGCTGTATTTGTATGCGCCGGCAGATTTCTGGCATTTGCCTACTTGCCTGCCTGAAGAGCCATGGGTAACTGAGTTTGATATCCATCTATGTAGCGAAAAGGCCACACCAGCGTTAGCGGGTCGCGCCGCAGTGATCGGTGATATCGAGGCCACCACACGCCTAGCACTAGACGCGCAGTATCAGCCCGAACCACTGGTTAGAGCCCTTGATGAACTGCGCATGTTTAAGACTGCTTATGAAATAGCCTGTTTAAGCGAAGCCAACCGGCTTGCCATCGCAGGGCATCAAGCCGCCCAGGCTGCTTTTATTGGCGCATCAGCTGAGCTAGATATTCAACTGGCCTATCTGGCTGCCAGCAGGCAGCGGGAATCTGATGTCCCCTATCAGAATATTATTGGGCTAAATGATCATGCGGGCGTATTACACTACCAACACTATGATCTAAATAGCCCTACGCAACGACATAGCCTATTGGTTGATGCTGGTCGCCGTTTTCGCGGTTACTGCGCTGATATTACACGCACTTATGCAGGCCCTGACGCGCCGAGCATCTATCGTGACTTAATTGATAGTATCCACCAGTTAAAAGACACGCTGGTGGAAAGCGTTGCTCCAGGCGTCGATTTCATTGCCCTACATGAGCAAATGCATGGTTTGTTGGCAGATATTCTTATTGCCAATGACCTTTTTCAGGGCAGCGCAGAACAGGCAATTGATGAAGGAATCACGCGAGCTTTTTGCCCGCACGGTTTAGGCCATTCGCTGGGGCTGCAGGTTCATGATGTGGCAGGGATTCGCCATCCAGATGGAACGCCCTCACCCGCTCCTGAGCAGCACCCAGCGCTACGTTTAACCCGTACGCTGCGCCCTGGCATGGTAGTAACGATAGAGCCTGGGTTCTACTATATTCCTATGTTGCTAGCCCCATTGCGCGACAAAGCACTACCGATTAACTGGAAAGTCGTTGACTCGTTAGCCAACTGTGGCGGCATCCGTATTGAAGATAACGTCGTTGTCACAGAAAGTGGCTTCCAAAACTTAACGCCTTAACCAAAAAACGCCCGACCCAAGGATTAACTCCCCAGGCCGGGCGACTTTCAGATTGAGGGCAAGATCACCCTGCACACTTCTCGTTAGAAGCGGTAAGTAACGCCACCACCGATAGTAACGGGTTCCATGTTTACTTTACCGACCTTGTTACCAGCTGCATTGATGTCGGCATTCACGTCTGCATAGCTAACATAACCGTTTAACATGATGTTATCAGTAACCGCTAAATCAACCCCCGCCTGACCAATCGCGCCATAGCTTTCATCAACGCTTAAGCCAGTGGGCTCGCCGGAGAAGCGAGTATAGTTCAAGCCAACGCCTACATAAGGCTGAACCTTAGAGTCCAAACCACCCATCGGATAGTAGTTAACCAACAGATTAATCGGTAGGCGATCTACGCTGCCTGCGCTGCCACCAGGACGTGTGTTGAGGTCGTGTTCAAACTTCTCGGAGCTGTTCAGTTCAGCGCCAAGCTTATCGGTGAACAGGTAACCCGCGCCAAACGTAAATCCTCGCGCGCTTTGAACGTTTAAATCTGCCGCGCCAACATTGCCATTTCCAGAACCCGTATCCGTTTGGGCGACACCACCACGTACGAAAACGTCACCTGCTTCGTAAGCGAGCGCTGCTTGGCTGGCGATCAATGCGCTAGCGGAAAGGACAGCAGCAGATACTAATTTTAATTTACTCATCAGGGTCATCCTCTTACATCTTGCTTGGGATTGGTGCCGGTAACTCCAGCTACTTATACAATATATACCAATCGAACAGCGTTTCCAAACTTGTTGTGTTATTTTAATATAAGTTTTACAACTAAAGGGCTGCCGTCAAGCTGAGTCGGTTATAAGCGTCAGGTACAAAGCACAGACAAAAAAAGTCCCCCGAAGGGGACCCAGGTGGAGCACGCCAGCTCACTCGGTGTATCGCTTACCAATCTCTGTTGGGGCGATGTAGCAAAGAAGGAAGAGACACCCGTTTAACGCAGGAACTCTGTTCATTTGCTTCTTACCTAATACATAGCGAACCGCGTGCCAATTTAAATTTTATCAATCAAAAACAATAGCTTATTAAACATTAAAACTAAATACTTGTCGTAATGCATTGTTATCAATGCCAAAGCGCACCATCTATGAGCATGGCAGGCTGGTTTTGCCTCATAACGAATCGCTCTATGATAAATTATATTTAGCATTGTCTAGAGCAGTGCTTCGAGTGTGATCGGTTGATCTCATCTTCAGCACATGCCGCTAAATCTCTTAACACCTGACGCTGCTGCTCACTTAAACGTCGTGGCACGGAGTCAATAAGACAAAACGTGCCTACCTTGAAGCCATTCGTCGTTGTCATCGGTACGCCCGCATAGAAACGTATCCCTCGATGCGCTTTTACCAGAACAAAGTCTTTAAAACGGCTGTCTTGGCTGGCATCTTCAATCTCAAAAATTCCTTCTTCCTGAATGGCATGGGCACAAAACGACTCTGTTCGACACGTTTGGGTAAGCGCGATCCCTTGTCGGGATTTAAACCATTGGCGATCTTCATCGACTAACGTTACCAGCGCAGCCTCCACACCAAAAAACTGGATCGCCAGTCGAGCAATTCTATCGAAACGCTCTTCAGGAGGGGTATCCAAAAGCGCCAGTTGGCGCAATTCCCGTAGCCTTGCCTGCTCACCCTTTACCATGGCAACACCCTCTTCTTAGGTAATGGATAGCGTCATTCATGCAGCAATGCTGCTTAAATCATTTTTATTAGTAAAATGTATGCATTAATTCAGCTTTTGTCGCTGGTTTAGCTTTTTTTACAATCACACTCCATGCCCCATAAAAAATATCTTTTTATTATCAATAAGTTATAAGAAAATCATTGTTAAACTAAAAACGTAGACTGCCGCGTCAGCAGCTAATGTTAATTTACAATCAAAAAAGGCCATCATCAGATGGCCTTGGGTCGTTACTCGCAGCACCGCTAGGGCGTGACGATTATTTTCACCTGCGCCTTATCACTTAACAGCGCCTCGAATCCCTCTTCAACAATATCTGCTAGCGGAATACGCTGGGTTACCATATCTTCAGCACGGAAGTAGCCTCGCTGCATGAGTGCCATGACCGCAGGGTAAACATGGCGATAGGCAATAATGCCTTTCATGGTACGCTCTTTAATGACCAGATCGTTGGGATGGAAACTGGCCTCCCCTTCCCAAATACTGACCACGATCACTTCTCCGCCTTCGTGAGTACTGTGCACCGACTGATTCAATACGGCGGGAATCCCGGTCACTTCAAACGCTACGTCAACACCACCGTTGCTCAATATGTGTAGCTTAGCCACTGCATCTTCTTGCTGCGGATCGACCACGATAGCGCCAAGCGCTTCGGCTTTCGCTTTACGTGAAGGCGCTACCTCGACGGCGTAAATTTGCGCGGCGCCTGCCGCTTTTAGTGCCTCGATGGTCATTAAGCCAATCGGGCCCGCGCCAAATACTGCTGCGCTATCACCTGCCTTCAAACTACTTTGACGAACGGCATGCAAAGCAACCGCCGCTGGCTCTACCAGTGCCCCTTGCTCGAAGCTGAGGTCATCCGGCAGCTTATGCACCATATGCTCCCCCATCACGGTGAACTCCGAGAAGCCACCGCCGCCACCAGAAAGGCCATGGAAACCCAATAGCGGCGTGAGGTTGTAGCGCTCCATCTGATAAGCACCGTTCTGGTTAGGTGAAAGAATCGGTTCTATGGCGACGCGATCTCCCACTTTCACTCGGGTTACTTTGTCGCCCACCTCAACCACTTCACCAGCGAATTCGTGCCCCATGATAATCGGTGCTTGCTCACCGCTAATGGGGTGAGGCTTATCGACCGGAATAAAAATCGGCCCAGCGGCGTATTCATGCAAATCGCTACCACAAATACCACACGCCGCCACCTTAACTTTTACCTCATGAGGGCCGTTAATCGTCGGTATCGGCATTTGCTCTACACGGAGATCTTTCGCCGCATACCAAACCGCTGCCTGCATAGTGCTCTTTTCGTCGTTGCTATAGGTCACAGAGAGAATCCCCCATCTACGGCAATTGCTTGCCCAGTTACGTGTTCGGCGCAAGCCAGATAGACCACCAGCTGCCCCATGTCCTCAGGCGTTTGCGCTTCGCCCTGAGGCAGTAAGGTTTTTTGATGCCTCTCCCAGGAGGCCTGCTCAGTTTCCCCCTCTTCACGCCATCTCCCAGCAAGACCATCTTCTCCCCGCCACATACCAGTGCCGACAACCCCTGGGCATAGCGCATTGACTGTCACGCCATCGGATGCGACTTCCTTAGCGACAGCATTGGTAAAGCCAATGACCGCAAACTTAGAAGCGGAATAATGGGAAAGATTAGGAAACCCAACCTTGCCAGCGATGGAAGAGACGTTGACTATCCGCCCATATCGGCGTGGCCGCATGACTTCTAACTCAGCCTGTGTACACAGAAATGTACCTTTAGCATTGACCGCCATAACACGGTCCCACTCCTGCGCAGACAGCTCCTCAACCGAATGAATGCTGATAATTCCTGCGTTATTGACAGCAATATCTAGTTGCCCGAAATATTCTTGCACCGCCTGTATCAGCATATTCACCGACTCGGAGGACGAAACATCGACCTGTAGCGCAATACTACGACGGCCAAGCGCTTCGACCTTAGCAGTCGTTTCTTCTGCAATTTTAATATCCAAGTCGGCGACGGCCACATCCGCACCAGCTTTTGCCAGTGCCATCGCAATACCCTGACCTATGCCACGCCCTCCGCCAGTGACTAATGCTGTCTTTCCATTCAATTGCATGAGCGTCTCTCCTCTTTAATTAATTGAACCGAGTCGGTATACCGACTCGCATAAACGCTCAGCCCAAGTGATGAACTGGCTGCAGGCCATAGACAGGGGTATCTAGCCCTTCCATGCGTGCTTTTAACTGCAGCGCTAAATAACGTGAGTAGTGCCGCGACTGGTGTAGGTTGCCGCCATGGAACCACAGTGCCTCTTGCTGAGTGGGCTTCCACATATTGCGCAGCTCTCCTTCCCATGGACCCGGGTCTTTGGTGGTGTCGGAACCTAGCCCCCAGCACTTGCCGACTTTATCGGCCACTTCTTGAGAAATAAGCCGCGCCGCCCAGCCATTCATCGAGCCATAGCCGGTGGCATAAACGATCAAGTCAGCATCAAGCTCGCTGCCATCGGTAAGCGTGATGGAGTGCGGGTTAATTCGTTCAATGCCCACGCCGCTGCGCAGCTTGATGTCGCCACTGGCCACTAGGTCACAGGCTCCCACATCGATGTAATAGCCTGAACCGCGGCGCAAATATTTCAAAAACAGCCCGGATTCATCGTCACCGAAATCGAGCATAAAGCCTGCGCTCTCAAGCTTTTGGTAAAACTCGGCGTCACGCTTTTTAATCGCTTCAAAAGCAGGGCGCTGAAAATCCGGTAATACTTTGTACGGAATCGAGGCAAACACTAAATCGGCTTTCTCATGGGTTAATCCATTCGCCACAGCCTCTTCCGAATAAAGCGGTCCCAGCACCTCCTCCATCAATGAATCCGACTTCACAATATGAGTAGATGAGCGCTGCAGCATAGTGACATCAGCATCGTGCTCCCATAACGCGGCGGCAATGTCATGAGCCGAGTTATTAGAGCCTACGATGACGCACTTCTTACCTTTGTAGGCATCCGGCCCCGGATGCTGGCTAGAGTGCTGCTGTTCGCCTGCAAAATTTTCCGCTCCTGGGAATTTAGGCACATTGGGCATTCCAGACATACCGGTAGCCATTACCAGTTGCTTGGGCCGTAGCGTGATCTCTTCGCCGTTGCGCTTAACCTTAACTACCCACTCACCTGCGGCTTCGTCGTAGCTAGCATTCTGACACTCGGTGGAACTCCAATAATTGAGCTCCATCACTTTTGTGTACATTTCCAGCCAATCACCCACTTTGTCTTTCGGGGCGAATACCGGCCAGTTATCTGGGAAAGGGATATAGGGAAGGTGGTCGTACCACACTGGATCGTGCAAGCAGAGTGACTTATAGCGCTTACGCCAAGAGTCTCCCGCGCGCTCGTTGCGCTCAATGATGATCGTTGGCACACCCAGTTGCCTGAGCCGTGCGCCTAAACCAATACCACCCTGGCCACCGCCAATAATCACGCAGTAAGGCTGCTGGGTATAGCCTAGCTCTGCTTCTTCACGCTCCCGTGACTCCAACCACGTTTCACGCTGCTTATTGGCACCGTGCTCAGCTCCTTTGGGACGATGGTGATTGCACTGCTCAGGGTAGTCGTTCAGTGCTTGCATGGTAGTTAACAACGTCCAGCACTTGCCTTCTTTAAGGCGCAAATAGCCTTTACCGCGGGCAACCGCTGTATTGAAATTAAACCACGCATCGTAGATATCGCCGTTTTCAGTGGCCTCGCCTTCTAACTGCCAGTCCGTAGGCTGTGCGTTATTGAGCGTGGCATTGAGCATGGCCTGAATTTCATCTTTGCCTTCACAGGTTTTTAAATTCCAGGTAAACGTAAGAAAGTCACGCCAGTAGCACTCGTCTCCAAACAGCGACAGTACTCGCTCAATATCCTGGGTTTGAAGGGCAGTATCGAAATCCTGCAGCCACGCTTGAACAGTCTCCGTGGGGGTTTGCTGGACTTGTGCCGTTATCTTTGACATAGCGGGTACTCCATGTGCATTTGTTATTGTTGAGTTAACTGTGATGCACCCAACCCTAAGCAGCTACCGTGCCAAACAGCCCGAAAAGCACATCAACAAGCTGAAAAATAAACAAAAAATACAGCCTTAATGAGGTACAAGGCAGTGATAAGGCGTAGCGAGGGTCTTTTGCCATGGGTGGCAAAAGTAGCGCCCTCGCCTAGCCTTTTCACGTACTGAGTAACCAATAGGGAGTCATGTACACCTGTCACGCTGTTTACAGCTAAACGTTACAGGTGTAACGCACGACTAACGGCGTAAGCAGACCACGTTGACTCTGGGGGTAAAGCGCATAGGCTGAAAGAACAATAACGACAGCGCCCAACGAGTAACGCCATGCTGCACTCCACGTTTGCACCTACACGGCTTCAATCTGAACAACGTCAACATATCGAGCATATTTTTCAGCTCGGTGAAGGACTCGATACACCCAGCTTGCCTGCGCAGGCCCCCATTCGTCGCTCCTGGCTGCGCTGCCTGAACGAGTATCAGCTAGACCCCACTCATCCACGCCCTGCACGGGTCGTGCCGCAGCAAACATTGATTGAGCACCGCGAGTCTGTTGATGAGTTACTGCATGTCGCCCGCGCCGGGGTCGATCAGCTTTACGGCCAAATAGCACAGCTTGGCTACGTACTACTCGTCACCGACCACCGCGGCATTACCGTTGAGTTTCGTGGCGACCCCAACCAGGACCAGCAATTACGCAAAGCAGGCCTCTACCTAGGGGCAGACTGGGATGAACGCTTTGCTGGCACCTGTGCTGTTGGCACCTGTTTGCATGATCGTCAAGCCATCATCTGCCACCGCCAAGAACACTTCGATGCATCCCATATCTCGCTGACCTGCACCGCTGCTCCTATTGCAGACCCTCAGGGTAATGTGATGGCTGTGTTAGACATTTCCGCGCTGCAGTCGCCTACCCAGCACGAAAGCCAGAATTTCAGCCTATCGCTGGTAACGCTTTATGCGCGCATGATTGAGGATGCCTATTTTCTGCAGCGCTACCGCGACTGCCTGATGGTGCGTTTAGATACCTCGCGGGAATTTGTCCACGTCAACGGGCGTGGTTTGATCGCTATTGAAGAGAATGGACAGGTCATCGCTGCTAACGCCGTAGGCCGCGAGCTAATCGCCGAACACCAGCATCGCTGGCCCCCTTGGTCGGCAAATCACACTCCTATGCTGGGTGAGCTATTCGAGTGTGAGATCGCCGATATACTCAGTATTAATAGCGGTACTGATGATCAATTGCGTGCCTTCCGCGCTCGCGCCAGCAACACCATCCACTTTATAAGCTTGCTGGAACCCCGCCGCCCCCGCATGGCGCAACGGGCAACACCGCTTTCTTCTGAGCTGCCGGCCCCCTTAGCCCGGCTGGGTGCCGACGACCCTGCGATGCGCAAAGTGCAAAAGCTAGCCGACCGCTTGCGCAATGAAGCTAACGTGAACGTACTGATTAGCGGCGAAACCGGCACCGGCAAAGAGGTCGTTGCACGGGCACTTCACGAAAGCGGCAACCGCGCCAAACAACCGTTTATTGCCGTCAACTGTGCAGCCATTCCCGAGTCACTGATTGAAAGCGAACTGTTTGGTTACGAACCAGGCGCCTTCACCGGTGGCCGTTCAAAAGGGATGCGCGGGCTTATTCCACAGGCCCATGGAGGCACGCTGTTTTTAGACGAAATCGGTGATATGCCGTTAGCGCTGCAAACCCGACTGTTGCGCGTGCTGGCCGAACGGGAAGTCATGCCGCTGGGGGCTAACACGCCAGTTAAAATCGATATTCGCGTTATTACAGCCACCCATCGCCATATCGAAGAAATGATCCAGCAAGGGGAATTCCGCGAAGACCTCTATTACCGGCTCAACGGTGCTCAGCTGCGACTGCCCGCGCTACGCGAACGCGCCGATAAACTGTTTGTTATTCGCCGCGTGTTTGAAGACGTCGCCGCCGAGCGCGCCACGCAAATATCGCCGCGCCTGCGCGCGGATGCCATCAGTGCGCTACTCGCGTACTCATGGCCCGGCAATATTCGTCAGCTCAAAAATGCCCTCGCCTTTGCCCTCGCCACCTCAGAAAGTGACGAATTAACCGTTCACGACCTGCCAGAGCAGTGCCTTAGTCAACGTATTACTCACAACGCAACAGCTCAACTTGACACAAACGCCAATGAGTCACTTTCAAATTCGCTTATCCACCGACTCAAGCAGCATCACTGGAATATCAGCGCGGTTGCCCGTGAGCTAGGCGTTTCGCGTCCCACGGTATACCGGCAAATGCAGCGCCAGGGGATTGTGCCCCCCAACAGGCAGGACTGAAAGCCCAACGCGCTATCGACGAGTTGGCCTTGGGGTTTACCCTCACGTACACTTGTTTGAATCTATTTTTATAAACTCGTTTCGACAAGCCGAGGCTCTCCCATGGCGTTTGACTCAACCTCCTCTTACATTGCCACTGATGCGCTCAAACAGGCAGTCAATGCTGCCGTTGTGCTGCAGCGCCCACTGCTGATCAAAGGCGAACCCGGTACCGGTAAAACACTGCTGGCCGAAGAGCTTGCTGAATCCCTGGGCACCAAGCTGATCACCTGGCATATCAAGTCCAGCACCAAAGCCGCCCAGGGACTTTATGAGTATGATGCCGTCAGCCGCCTACGCGATTCCCAGCTGGGCGTTGAAGGGGTGGAAAATGTCGGTAACTACATCAAACCTGGCAAGCTGTGGGAAGCCTTCACCGCGGGCGAGCGCGTGGTGCTGCTGATTGATGAAATCGACAAAGCGGATATCGAGTTTCCCAACGACCTGCTGCAAGAGCTGGATCGTATGGAGTTTCATGTTTATGAAACCGGTGAGACCATTCGCGCCGAACAACGCCCAATTATCGTGATCACTTCGAATAATGAAAAAGAGCTGCCCGACGCTTTCCTGCGTCGCTGCTTTTTCCATTACATCGAATTCCCCGACCGCGAAACTATGCAGGCGATTGTGGATGTCCACTTCCCAGATATCGCCCCCAGGCTGGTCGGCGAAGCCTTGGAAGTGTTTTTCGATCTGCGCAACGCCCCAGGGCTCAAGAAAAAACCCTCTACCTCAGAGCTGGTGGATTGGCTCAAGCTGCTAATGGCCGACGAACTGGCCCAGGAAGCGCTCTATCACCGCGACCCCGCCAAAGCTCTGCCGCCGATGGCCGGCGCGCTGGTTAAAAACGAGCAGGACACTCACCTACTAGAACGCCTGGCGTTTATGATGCGTCGCCAAAAGAGTACGGGGCGCTAAGCCATGTTTATTGGTCTGTTTGATGCCCTCAAACGTGCCGGTGTGCCCGTTTCTCTGCGCGAATTACTTGATCTTCACGCCGTGGTCGAACGCGGCGTCGTGTTTGCCGATATGGAAGCGTTTTATCAAGTGGCGCGTACTGTCATGGTCAAAGATGAGCGCTACTTTGACCGCTTTGACCGCGCCTTTGCCGCCTGGTTTAAAGGCCTTGAAGACATGGATTCGGCAATTGAGGCGCTCATTCCCGATGAGTGGCTACGGCGCGAATTTGAAAAACAGCTCAGCGACGAAGAGAAAGCTAAAATTGAATCACTGGGTGGTCTTGAAGAGCTGATCGAGACCTTTAAAAAGCGCCTGGAAGAGCAAAAAGAGCGCCACGCGGGTGGCAACAAGTGGATTGGCACGGGTGGCACCAGCCCTTTTGGGGCATATGGTTACAACCCTGAAGGGATACGTATTGGCCAGGATGGTTCGCGCCACCGTCGCGCAACCAAGGTTTGGGACGAGCGGCGTTTTCGCGATTACGATGACTCGCTTGAGCTGGGCACCCGCAATATCAAAATGGCCTTACGGCGGCTACGCAAGTTCGCCCGTCAAGGAGCGCTGGACGAGTTTGATGTTGACAGCACCATCCGCGAAACTGCACGGGATGCGGGGCTACTCAATATCCAAATGCGCCCCGAACGCCATAATGCGGTTAAGGTGCTGCTGTTTTTGGACGTCGGCGGGTCGATGGATGATCATATTCGCGTCTGCGAAGAGTTGTTCTCAGCGGCACGCTCCGAATTCAAACACTTGGAACATTACTACTTCCACAACTGCCTCTATGAAGGGGTTTGGCGTAATAATATGCGTCGGAGGAACGAGCGCATTCCAACCATGGATGTGTTGCACACCTACGGGGCAGACTATCAGGTAGTGATTGTCGGTGATGCCGCCATGTCGCCTTACGAAGTCACTCATTCGGGCGGCAGCGTAGAACACTTCAATGATGAACCCGGAGGCGTGTGGCTAAAACGTTTGGCTGACACGTTTCCACGCTTGGCATGGTTAAACCCCATGCCACCCCGTGCCTGGGAGTACACCTACTCGACCCAGTTAATTCGTGACGTAATCGATGACCGCATGTACCCCATGACCATGGAGGGCCTGGAGACAGCGATGCGCGAGTTAGCTAAGTAGTAATTCATCGCAAGGAACGGCATTACCATTGCATCTGAAATGGTAATCAAAAAAGCGGCGCGTTCGGTGGAACGCGCCGCTTTTGCACACCTAATCGACTAGCTTATCTCACTAAGCCATGCGTGAAAGCACATCATGGTTGGTCAATTTACGGTGCAAAATTGCCATCACCACATGCCCCACACTCAGCGCCAGCAGTGCCCAACCAAGTTCGCCATGCAGCAAACCGCCAAGCTCTGTCATCCAGGCAATTTTTTCACCATCAAAACCTGGCATTAGGTTGACCCCAAATACATCCAGCGCACGACCTGAACCATACTGACGAATCAGCGCAATCGTGGGCACCGCAATCATCAAACCATACAGTGCCAAGTGCCCCAATTTTGCCATTACACTAACTGACGCCGGGCGACGCGAAGCGTTAATTAGCGCCCAGGTGCCTCGCACGACAACAAGCACCAAGAGCGTAACGCCCACTTGGCTATGAGTCCCCCATAAAAAAGACTCAAGCGGAGTGTCTTCGAAAAACAGCCGCGCTGCAGCACTGCTGAATTGCCATACAAATAATAGTGCCATCCCCCAGTGAAGCAGGCGGCTGACTATTCCATAGCGTTTATTAGTATCCATCATTGCTAGCGCCATACGCTTTTCCCTTTAAGTAAAGATCAAACATGCCGCTATTTTACCCAGGAAAACAGACAACATCATGACACCAGCGTGCAAGTTTGTTGCATAAAATGGAACGCTGCGTTGTTTTTAGCCTACAGCGTGGTCGGAAAGTTGTTTAAACCTGACAAAAAAGCCTCTTTGGCCTCAGTAAATGCAGCGGGGTCATGCTTAAATCGACGCAGTATTAGCGCTTCATCAAGGCTCAAGGTCGCTGTCAGGTCACTACTCTGCTTAGCAGGGTGGCGAGCGCCTAAACCAATGCGTTGCCCCTTTCGTTGCCCCTGCGCACCATCAAACCAGCGCTTAAACCCGCACTGCTGATAGAACGCTTCTTGGGTGGCATCACTGACCTCAACGCGCAGCGGGGCTTTGAGGCTTAACTCGCTGATTAAACGTGCTTTAGCACCATCAACAAATTCGCAAGCGTGGGTTACCGTCATCCCCTCGCCAGCCTCATCCAGCACCAGTAAGACTAGTGCCAGGGGTTTACCATCGCCATCGACACCCGCCAACAGACGGGCTGCCTCTTGGTCAAACAGTACGTTTTTCGTGCCGGTAAAAACCACCAGCGGCGTTAACCCAGCTTGCTGACCGTAGACCTTGGCACACAAGGTTGCCAAACACGCATCACGCGGGGCGCTCTGGCTAATATGAACTACCTTCATTACGCTCTCTCATGAGAATTTAAAATCACAACAACGGGGAAACCTTAAAAGTTGGCCAGCCTAGAGCAACGCTCTCGATAGCACCACCTCTGCTTCCAAAGGAACTACACGCTAGTGGTAGAGTCGCACCCATCACCACCCGCTTATTTGTCGCTAAGGAAAGCCAATGCCACAGTATATCGACGATCCCACGTTACCCAAACCAAGTTTCCCTGGTAGTCACATGGTTATCGATGACCATTATGTGTTTATTTCAGGGCTGACGGTTACGGACCTCTCTAACGGCAAAGCCACCCGTGGAGATGTCAAAGAAGAAACCAGACTTGTCATGCGCGAGCTTGAACGCATGCTAAAACAAGAGGGTGGCAGTCTAGCGGATATTGTTAGAGTTGACATTCATCTCGCTGACATAAAGCAGATCAATGCATTAGACAGTATCTACGCGGAGTTTTTTGAACCAGGCCGCTACCCAGCCCGCACCTGCACCGAGTCACCAAATATTTGCGGGGGCAGCACCGTCGAAATCACTTTGATGGCAAAGCGCCCGCCGCAAGAATAAACACTCTGCATTCTGGGCGCTTAATGCGCCCTTACCATCGCCAACACCGCATCAATATCCAAGTGCGCTTCCAGCGTATCAGCCAGTCGCTCCAGCGCTTGCTCGCGGTGGGCGCGATAATCGACGGGTGCCGCACTTTCTAGCCCTAACGCAGTCAGCAACGCTTGGCAGGCTTCAGGATGGTCAAACAAGCCATGCAAGTAAGTGCCCATCACTTGGCCATCGATACTGATAGCGCCATCCACGTGGCTACCTAGATCAAACAGCGGCCGATTGAGTGCAGCTCCGTTGCTCACACCATTGTGAATTTCGTAGCCCGTCACTGCCGCTTCTTGCCCGACCATAACGCCGCTAACATTGCGCAACTGCTTGCCCGCGACCATTTTCGTGGATACCTGCAGCAGCCCCAAGCCTGCTACCTTCCCAGGCGCGCCTTCCAAGCCGTCCGGGTCATCTATCCACTCACCTAACATTTGAAAACCACCACAAATCCCCAGCACTTTTCCGCCGTAGCGCAAATGGCGAGCAATCGCGTCTCTCCAGCCTTGGCGCGTTAACCAGGCTAAATCGCTGGCGGTGCTTTTGCTCCCCGGCAGTATCATTACATCAGCAGGTGGAATCGGTTGGTCTGGCCCTACAAAGGTAAGCGATACCTGGGGATGTAAACGCAGCGGATCAAAATCCGTATGATTGCTGATACGCGGCAGCGCGGGAACAATCACTTTAAGAGTGTGATTGGCTTTCTCAGCGTGAACCCGACCAATGCTATCTTCAGCATCCAGCAGTAGGCCCTGCAAGTAGGGCAAGGTGCCAAGAACTGGCTTGCCAGTATAGGTCTCTAACCACTCAAGCCCTGGTTCCAGCAGCGCAATATCGCCCCGAAAACGGTTAATAATAAAGCCTTTCGTACGTGCCTGCTCGCTGTCGCTTAATAGCGCCAGCGTTCCTACTAGCTGGGCAAACACACCGCCGCGGTCAATATCGCCTACTAACAAAACCGGACAGTCGGCAGCTTCAGCAAAGCCCATATTAGCGATATCGCCTTTACGCAGATTGATTTCCGCCGGACTGCCCGCGCCTTCGGCAATGATCACATCAAAGCGGCTTTCCAAGGCCTGCCACGCCGCCATAACGCTCTCTTTCGCTGTGCGCTTAAACGCGTGGTAATCCAGTGCATCCATATGACCATGCACTTTACCGCGTAAAATTACTTGGGCTCCGCGATCCGTCTCCGGCTTTAATAGCACCGGGTTCATATCGCTATGGGGAGCCACACCTGCCGCCTGGGCCTGTAACGCAGTGGAGCGGCCAATCTCACCGCCATCACTGGTCACGGCGCTATTCAGTGCCATGTTCTGAGGCTTAAATGGCGCGACTGAAATACCACGGCGCTTTAACACGCGACAAAGCCCAGCAACCACCGTGCTTTTGCCTGCATCCGAGGTAGTTCCCTGAATCATTAATGTGGTCATGCCCGTCGGCCCTTGCTGAAAGTAGCCAAACTTTAGCCGCCGAACAGATAGTTAGCAACGAACAAGACTTTTCAAAAACGTGCATAGGCCATGGCATTTCGGTATCGACCGTTAGCAGACAAGCCTGCTAATTTCCGCTAGGGTAGCGCCCCACGCTGCCAAACGAACTCGTATGACATGCAAGAGTTACTCAATAAGATTGCCGCCGAGCTGACCCTTGAAACCGAGCGAGGCAAAGTTGCTGACTATATTCCTCAGCTTGCCCATGTGGACCCCAGCCAATTTGCCATCAGTTTAGCTACGGTAGACGGCCAACGCTTCTCTGCAGGCTGCGCCACCACACCGTTCTCAATCCAGAGCATTTCTAAAGTTTTTACGCTAACCATTGCGCTAGGAAAATGGGGTGATGGGCTGTGGTCGCGGGTGGGGCGTGAGCCTTCTGGCGACCCGTTCAACTCTATCGTGCAGCTTGAGCATGAAAGCGGTAAACCGCGCAATCCGTTTATTAATGCGGGGGCGATTGCGATTGTTGATGCCATCATGATGGGGCACGAGCCTAAAGAGACACTGGCGGAAATTCTGAGCTTTGTGCGCTATATCGCCGACGATAACAGTATCTGCTTTGACCATCAGGTAGCAGCTTCGGAAATGCAGCACAAAGACCGCAATGCTTCTCTGGCGCATTTTATGAAAGCCTTTGGTCGCCTACGCCACGATGTCGACAAAGTGCTTGGCACCTACTTTCACCAGTGCGCGATTGCCATGAGCTGCGAACAGCTGGCTCACGCCGGACTGTTTTTGGCATCGGACGGTGTCAACCGGCCAAGTGATTTACGTGTGGTATCGCCCCAACGAGCGCGACGGATTAATTCATTGATGATGATGTGCGGCCACTACGATGCGTCGGGGGAGTTTGCGTTCCGCGTTGGCCTGCCCGGAAAAAGTGGCGTTGGCGGTGGAATTTTGGCTATTGCACCTGGGCGCGGTTCGCTTGCCGTCTGGTCACCGGGGTTGGATAAATACGGCAATAGCCTACTGGGCACTCGTGCCCTGGAAATGTTTGCCCAACAAACCGGTTGGTCGGTCTTTGGACACTAAATCAGGACTAATGCGGCTCAAGCTGAGGGGAATGCTGCGCCGCTTCCCAAGCCTGGACCTGTTGTTTGGTTTCAATCCCCCAGCGATAACCGCCTAGCGCACCACTTTGCTGAATCACTCGATGGCAAGGAATCAACAGTGCAATAGGGTTAGCACCCACCGCATTGCCGACGGCTCGAGATGATTTCGGCATGCCAAGTGCCTGGGCAATTTGCGAGTAGCTCGCCAACTGTCCTTCAGGAATAGTGAGCAGCGCGCGCCATACCGCAATCTGGAAATTAGTACCACTCACGTGGAGCGATAGCGTGGCAGGTGTCGCTTTTGTGGTCGTTTCTGCAGACGTTGTAAACAGTGCCTCTACCGCATAACGGGTGGCATCAGGGCGATGGCATAGCGTGCTGCGTGGCCACTGCTTTACGAGTTCTGCCAGTAACGCTTCCTGGCTGGTAGACGCCACAAAGGCCATCCGACAAATTCCTCTCGGCGTTATCGCCACTAATATTTCGCCAAAAGGTGTGGGGTGCACACCATAGCCAATCTCAACCCCCTCCCCTTGGCGTTTAAACTCACCCGGCGTGACCGCTTCTAGCTGCACAAAGTGGTCATAAAGCCGCGAGCCACCACTTAGTCCTAGCGCATGCACGGTGTTGGTAAGACTTTCCGATGATGCGATCAGTTGTTTGCCACGTTCCAAGGTCAACGCCTGCAAAAAGCGCTTAGGGCTAATACCCGCATAACGACAAAACAGCCGCTGAAAATGGTAAGCACTTAAATGCACCTGAGCCGCCACCGTTTCCAAACTTGGCTGGCTAGCGGCATTGGCCACCATGTAGGACATCGCTTTTTCGATACGGGCATAGTCATTCATAAAGACGTTCTCACCGGAGCTAAACGAGGAAAGCACAGCGCTCTCTGAACATAGAACAAGCTTAACCAGACAGTGTCATCCGGCCTACCCGAATCTTGCGCAATATCGTGGCATCTCAATTTTGTTCAATACTCTTTGCTCGCGCCCTTGCAAGCTCTTGATTCTGTTTAGGAGGACAACAATGAGCGTTTCACTACTGTTACCGATGTCAGCATTTGCCCTTGCCGCGTCTATTTCTCCAGGTCCCGTCAACCTTGTTTGCCTGAGTAGCGGCACCCACTATCCTATTGCCAAAGGGCTTATTTTTGTCACGGGGGCGACCCTGGGGTTTCTAGTGCTTTTCCTGGCGATTGGCGCGGGGCTTTACTCACTGCTAAACGTAGTGCCACTACTAGAGGAAATATTACGCTGGGCAGGGCTACTTTTCTTACTCTACTTAAGCTATCAGCTTTTCCAACATGATGGCGCTGTTCGTGGTCAGAGTACAGATAAGCCACCGGGCTTTATGACCGGCGCGATGATGCAGTGGCTAAACCCCAAGGCGTGGCTGGCGTCTGCCGCCGGCATTGGGGCTTACACCAGCAGTAATGATCCCTACCAGTTATGGCTGTTCGCTGCTCTCTACCTACCCATTTGTTGGTTGTCATTGGCCAGCTGGGTTTATGCAGGTGCCTTTCTTAGACGCTATATTCACCGCCCGCTCATTCTACTTACCATTAACCGCACGCTGGCTGCCGGCCTAGCTGCCAGCGCTATTTTCCTGCTGTTTGAGTAGCGGATAGCGATACTGATTGGGTGTTGCCGCCACTAACCGCTTAAATGTTCTCTGGAAGTGGGGTTGGTCGTTAAAACCGGCTAATAAAGCCGCATTAACGATTGACTCCCCCTGCCTAAGCGCCCGCTGACCAAGCTGAACACGGCGATTAATCAGATAAGCATGGGGAGTCAGCCCATAGTGCTGCTTAAACGCACGGATAAGATGGCCAGCGCTATAGCCGGTTAACTGACATAGCGTTTCCAATGACACATCGAAAGCCGCATTCACGTCACAATAGGCAGCCGCAGCCTGCAAACCATCCGGCGGCTGCGGTCTTGAGACGGTTGTCTCGTGTGCTAATGCCAGCATCAATGCAGTAAGAAACCCGGTAACCGACGCGTGCTTCATAGAGAGAGTGCATTGCTTATCCAATAAACAAGCCGCCATTTCGCAATAGTGAGCATACAGCGCTGGCTGTGAAACCACCGCCGTATCGATATCACTCCAGTCCGGGGAGCCAAGCGTGCCTATTTGATAGCGCAAATCCGCTAGCCATTGCGCATCCACATAGAGCATCAAATATGCCCAGGGTTCGTTCTCAATGGGGTTGCAGGCATGCACCCAGTCGGGGTTCATCATAACCAAGTCACCGGCATTAATGGGGTAAGTCGATTCCCGATAGAAAAACGTACTGCTGCCTGACGTAATAGCCCCGACCGACCAGTGAACATGGCTATGAGGAGCATAGCACACTTGCCTCGCATCACTGATTTTACGCAGTTCGACATAAGGCAGCCGCGAGTCGCGCCAAAAAACAGGCGGCGGCCCAGCCTGTAGAGACTTAGCGCTTCGAGACTTAGTATCTAAAGACTTAGCACTTGGAGACTTAGTACTTAAAGACTCAGCACTTAAAGACTCAGCACCTGGAGACTTATAACTCATCTTCTGCTCGCATCATCAAAAAATAGCGAATAGCCTGATAACCTAGCTTACGCTAGACAATAGCACAGCACGGGCACAGTATGGGCCGCCAGACAAGCTCTACATAAGCCAGATTGCGTAGGAATTCGCAATGCCATAAACGTCAGGAGGACACCATGGCCAATCGAATGAATAACCCAGATCATCGTGATGCGATCACCCTTTTCGCCCGAATGGGCTACGCTTCTCGCGGCATCGTTTATGTATTAGTGGGAGGCCTAGCCACCCTGGCAGCCTTTGGACAAGGTGGCCAAACGGAAGGCAGCCGCGGTGCTCTAGAAAGAGTGCTAACGGCCCCCTTTGGTAACATCATGCTAGGTCTTATTGCTGTTGGTTTGGTCGGCTACGCTCTGTGGCGCACGATCCAAGCTGTCAAAGACACCGATCATCATGGTAATAGTACTAAAGGCTTAACTATTCGCACGAGTTTATTAGCGAGTGCCATTACGCATATTCTTCTGGCATTTTTTGCTGCAACGCTCATCTTCCAATTTGCAGGCTCTTCTGGGGATTCCAGAGGCGGCTCGCAAGGCGTAGCAGATTGGCTGATGCAGCAGCCATTCGGGCGATGGTTAGTTGGCGGGGTTGGTTTAATTTTGATGGGTGTTGGTATTGCCCATGCAATCAAAGGCTACAAAGCAAAATTCGATAAACACTTTGCGATGCCACCAAAAACTCAACAATGGGCCTATCCCATCTGTCGATTCGGCTTAGTGATTCGCGGTCTCGTCTTCGTGATCGTGGGCAGTTTTTTTATCATCGCAGCCTACCAAATTAACCCTAATCAAGCAGGTGGTATGGGAGAAGTATTCAGTACGCTACGCAGCCAACCTTTCGGTCAGTGGTTGCTTGCCTTTGTCGCACTTGGGCTCTTTGCGTTTGGTCTCTACAGCCTTTTAGCGGCCGTCTATCGTCACATTAATACTGAAATGTAGAGACATAAGATGCCTTCAACAACACGGACTAAACAGTGGTTTGAGCGTATTAATAGCTCGAAAAACATGCTGTGGCTACTCGGCACTCTGTCTTTTTTAGAAACCATTATTTTGCCAATTCCCATAGAGCTGGTATTGATCCCGCTCATGGCGATTAACAAGCAGCGTATTTGGGCGATCGCCATCGCGACAACTCTCGGCTGCCTGATAGCTTCGATTGTCGGCTACGCCGTTGGCATGGTGCTTTATCAATCCATAGGTACGTGGTTTATCGAATTTATGGGTATTGAACAAAGCTATCAATCTTTCCAAACCTTCTTTGGCCAGTACGGTTTTGCCGCAATTTTAGCCATAGGCATACTGCCGATCCCGTTTCAGGTGGCGATGATTACCGCCGGGCTTTCCGGCTATCCGATTATGTTATTTGTGCTGGCTGCCCTGATAGCCCGTGGGCTTCGCTATTTCGGCCTTGCTTGGCTGGTACACCGCTTTGGCAACCGCGTAGAACTTATGTGGAAACGTCACGCGCTTAAAACCAGCCTAGCGTTAGGCATTGTGGTTCTGGCGGTGGTCGTCGGATTACAGTCGCTGGCTGGGTTAGTAATGTAGCGTTAAACGCTATTATCTAATGGCAATGTGCCATACTCTTTCACTGGCTGAATAGCAAAGTTGCTGCGAATATCGCTCACTCCTGGTAAGCGCAGCAACGTTCCCGTTAAAAACGCCTCGTAAGCTGCCAAGCTAGGCACTACCACCTGTAGCAGAAAATCCGATTCACCAGACACCAAATGCGCAGTGACTACTTCCGGCAGTTTAACCACGGCTTCTCGGAAAGCATTGGCTTGCTCTTCATGATGTCGTTCTACCTTAATGCCCACAAACACCGTTAGCTCCAGCCCGACACTTCGACGATCAAGCTCTGCGTGGTAGCCACGAATAATGCCGCTTGCTTCCAAGCGCCGCACTCGGCGTAAACAGGGAGACGGCGACAAGTTTACTTTCTCTGCGAGTTCCACATTGGTTAAGCGAGCATCCCCCTGTAACAACGCAAGAATGCGTCGGTCGGTAGCATCTAATTGATCATTTGGCATAAACAAGCATTTCCTTACTCTTAATTGGCACAAAATATCAATAACCAATGCTACATGAGCGTAAATGGCAAGAAATCACTCATCACTTTAACGGTACCATGCCCTTTGTGAAGTCACTACGTGCAATCTTGAGGGAGCGGCCATGGAAATCGGTCTTTTTATTAGCGCATTAGCCATTGTTTACCTGATTCCGGGCCCGGATATGCTATTGGTGCTGCATACCAGTAGTACGCTGGGCCGCGGGCATGGGCTAGCCACCGCGCTAGGGTTAGCCATCGCCCGAGGACTGCATGTGGCGTTAGCCGGCTTGGGCTTGGCCGCCCTATTTGTCGCCGCTCCGTGGCTTTTTGATGCTGTTCGTTATCTCGGTGCGGCCTACTTGATTTGGGTGGGCTTACAGCTGATTCGTAGCAAACGGAGCACTGATACTAACCAGCCGCAAGCATCGCTCACCGGTAGCTATTACTTAGCCTGGAGACGGGGTCTGTTAACGAACCTGCTGAACCCAAAATCGCTGCTGTTTTGTTCGGTGTTATTACCCCAGTTCGTCCACACCCAACAGGGTGACGTTGCGCTCCAGTTTACGCTATTGGGGGCTGTGCTAGTGGGCGTCGGACTTCTCTACGATGCGCTATATGCCTGCTTGGGAGCGCAGATGCAACGCTGGTTTGAAAGTCATCAAACAAGGCAAACACTACAACGTTGGGTATTTGGAACGCTAATTATTGGCTTTGCCCTGAAGTTAGCCTCTTAAATTTAAGCAGCAAAAAGCCTGCCTATGCTGCGTTGATAGTTTAAATACCATAATCTCGTTCGACTTTGGCAATGCGCGTCTTAAAATGCCGGTACCACTGCTGATGGCCTAGACGCTGGGCTTCCAGATGCTCAGCGTGGGCCTTCCACGCTTTGATTGAGGCCAAATCAGCCCAGTATGACACCGTCACACCCACTTCATTTCGGGCAGACTCTACCCCCAAGAATCCCGGCTGCTGTGCTGCAAGTTCAACCATTCTGGCCGCCATTGCGTCATAGCCGTTATCAATCTCGGTGCGTTGCGAGGTAAAAATAACCGCGTAGTAAGGCGGCTCGGGGGTGTTAGCAATAGTAGGTATAACATCGCTATTTTGATACGTGCTGGGTGGGGCATCGGTCATTTACACATACCTATTACAAAGAGCTATTATAAAGCGCTATTACAAAGAGCTATTACAAAGAGCTATTTTAAAGAACTATTGCACATAATAACCACTAACTCGCCACTCACCATTTTCAAGATGAGGCGTTACGGTCTCTACTCCTCTCGCTTTATTTTCAAATCGAGTATGGAAGATAAAAACCATATAGTCACCATCTGGCGCACCCGGCATAGATCGATAGTGAGAGGCTTGCACTTGCCGACGTGATTCTACCGGCCCAAATTCATTACGTGCTAACTCAATAATGCGTCTAAGCATGCTAGGCGATAGCGGCGTTTTTAGTAACGGCGATGAGCTCTCCCAGGCTTGTTCAACCTCACCATTATCAATTGACTCTAACCAAGCGAGCGCCGCAGATTCTGCCGTATTAGCAGACGCCTGGGTATACGTGACTAGGCCAAGCAGGATCGCAGCAAGAAAGAAAGTAGGTGATTTTGGCATGGCTAACTCGTATGGGGCTTGGTGACTGTGGCCTGTTAAGTAATTATCGGACAATGACTGAATTTCTTTAGCACCGAACCACATAACAGCAAAACGAAGGGGGAAAATCCTTCTGGATTCTCCCCCAGTCACTACTGCGTCGAGCGTCAGTTAGCCGCCTAACGACAGTACTTAATAACCCACGTAATAGCCTAATACCAGCGCTGCCCAGCACATAACGTAAACCAGCACTAACAAAGGAGTAATAACACGCAGCCACTGTGCGTAGGAGACCCTACCTAGCGCCAGCATGGCAAGGGTGCCGCCAGACGTTGGAACAATCAGGTTAGTTAAACCATCTCCCACCTGGAAGGACGTGATCATTAACTGACGGCTCATACCAATTAGGTCCGCCAAAGGAATCAAAATCGGCATGGTAACCAATGCTTGACCCGACCCGCCCGGAATAAACAGGTTGATCACGCCTTGAATCACACTTGAAGCAACAGCCGCCACGGCGGTAGGCATATCCCCCACCAGAGAGCTAAGCGAGTTAACAATCGTATCGATAATCTGGGCATCTTTAAGGATGACCTGAATAGAGGCTGCAACGCCAATCACTAAGGCACCAGCGGTTACCGATGAGGCGCCTTCCATCATCTGTCTTACCAGTGCATTAGCTCCCAGGCCGTTAGCGAGTCCAATAACAATCGCCATCAGCAAGAACATGGCGGCAATCTCATTGATGTACCAACCGCGGGTAAACACACCGATTAGCATGATAATCAGACCAGCAATAAAAATAGCTAATGTAATGATGTTCTGGCGGGTCAACGTATAGTCTTCGAGACGCTTGGTTAGTTCGGCCGGGTTGTCATCGTGGTAGTCCATTTTGACAACGTAACGACAAATAAAAAGCGTCAAGGTAGCCAGACACGCAACCACCATCAACGTGCGTAACCACCAGCCTGAAAACGTAGGTAATTCACCAATACCCTGCGCAACGCCAACGGTGTATGGATTGATCGGCGACAAAGCGAAGCCAATGCCGATGCCACCCACGGCCATCACAACACCGACTAAACGAGAGCAGCCAATGGCAGAAGCTATCAGTACACCAATGGGTACGAGCGCAATATTATTTTCGAAACCAACCGCAACGCCAAAGAAGCCATAGATAAAGGTACCAGCAGCAATAATTAGGTTGCGGCTTTTAATGCTATTTTCAGCGCCGACGCGATGAACGGCGACACCAATGGCGTTTTCCAGCGCACCTGTCTTCTGCAGAATATGAAATAGGCCGCCAGCAATAAACACGATAAACAGATATTGCGACGCATTAATCAGACCTTGCGGTATGGCGACGAAAATCTTGAAAAAATGCAGATTTGCAACATCTGACAAGTACATGAAAGATTCAGGAATAACTGTCGTACGACCATCGACAGTCTGACGCTCAAACTCTCCTGCGGGCACAATAAACGTCATTAGGTAGGCGGCAACCAAAATGAAGAAAATTAGCACCATCGGGTCCGGTATTTGTTTGTACCACTTACCTGATGCAGGGGCTTTTGTGTCTGAAATTTGCTGTTGTTGGCTCATAATCAACCCTTATGATTTTTGTGGCTTTATGTTGAGCTAGTTGGACAAACGTTGCGATACAAGGCTGCCAGCTATTGCTGTTGGGCGAGTCGCTGACAGGTGTTTAAGAGAACCTCAATGGCAACGCCGAGATCCTCGGGCTTAATAGCTTCGCTAGGGTGGTGGCTAATACCGCCGCGACAACGAACAAACAGCATGCCGATGTCGCACAGGTCGGCCATGGCCAACCCATCATGGCCGGCACCACTGAACAGTACCCGTGGCTCAATTCGCGCATCCTTAAGCGCACTGCGCATGGTGTCGATAAGGTGCGGAGCACATTGAACCGCAGGTTGTTCATAGGTATGACGATGCTCAACGCCAAGATTCAAGGCCTTAAGAGACGCGTCAATTTGGCTTAACAGCTGAGTTCTTGCTTGGCGGCGAAGTGCATCATCCGGCGAGCGCAATTCAATGCTCAAGGTGGTGGTCTGAGGGATAACATTGACGCCGTTAGGTGCGTTCTCAATCTTACCCACGACACCGACGAGTTCATCGGTGCTTTTGCATAGCGTATCGACCAGCTGGATAACATGGGCAGCCCCCACCAGTGCATCCTGGCGCATGTGCATAGGCACAGTTCCGGCGTGACCTGCCATGCCCTTGATCGTTATCTCGTGGCGTTCGATCCCAGTAATTGCACTTACTACTCCCAGCGGCACATCAGCCTGCTCAAGCTGAGGCCCCTGCTCGATATGTGCTTCGATAAAAGCAATCACGTCTTCCGGTAGATAGCGATCTGCATCGATTCGTTGAGTGTCACAACCGAAGTCAGCCAGCGCCTGCCCAAGGGTTATGTCCTGACTATCGCGGGCTTTAAGCATCTCTGGTTTAAAGGTGCCTGCCAGCACTTTAGAGCCAAGCAAAGTAGAACTGAAGCGTGTCCCCTCTTCGTCGCTAAACGCCACCACATCAATGTGAAAGGGCATTTCGATCGCGTTTTCATACAAGTAGCTAACCAAGGCAAGCGGCAAAATAACGCCCATCATGCCATCGTACTTGCCTCCATTAGGAACTGTGTCCTGATGCGAGCCGAGCAACAGCGTACGGGCACCGGCTTGTGGACTGGCATAACGACCAATCAGGTTCGCGGCGTTATCCATGCGCACAGACATACCCGCGCTTTTCATCCACGTTGCAAGTTCATCGAGCACAGCGCGGTGTTCAGGAGTGGCGCAGCGGCGGGTAACGCCATCGCGTTCAATATTGTCGGTTTCACTGAACTTAGCGGCATCTTCGAGCCACTTCCACGCCTGTTCTCCGGCCTGGGTTAAAGAAAGCGTCATGGTTGCCTCAAGGGGTTATTGTTTGGTTAGCTGCTCAGCACGGCTATTTATCATGATAAATAGCCTATGAGAGCGTCAAACATGCTGTCAAACCCTTAAGGAGGTGGACGAGAAAGCATTCCAACTGGGAAAATAAAAAACTCAGTTAGAATAAAAGGTTAAATTTTTAGAGATTCTCGGATTTTAGACTTATGTCTAAATCACGTGGTGATGATTAATAACGATGCGGATTGTCAGCGGTGGGCAGACGAGCAAGAAATGACTGAAAATCGCCATGCTGCTCGATACGTAAATGGAGTTCGCTCAGTGCCGTAATCGCGTTGGGGGCATAATCGATACGCAAGTCGTAGGGCAAGCCGCCTGGGGCGCGTACTTTTAGAGCCGCTGAGAGCGTGCCACGATGATCCCCGCCCTGCTGCTGAGCAGCACTCAGTGCGGCTATCAAAGCGCTGGCCATGTCTTTACGCCGACGAGTATCAAGATAGGCCGCCTCCATGGCGGGAATAACCTCTCGATTGGCCAACATATTGCCTGCAATCAACAACCCATCGCTGATGCGCATCTCAGCAACCGGGACGTTTTCATCGCCTGTCCAGCCTGCGGCAACACCGTGCCGATCCATTAATGCCACCTGTCGCCACGCAGCGCCTTTGTCCTGCTGTTGCAGGCTGCTGATAATATCCGCCACCTTTTCGCCGTTGGCTAAGCGATACAGCCCTTGCTCCGCACTGAATACATTGGTGCTAAAGCCCTGGGTAATAGCGGCACCAATACCCGGTAGCAAATGGGGAACAAAACCGCCCAGTGCGGGGCCGCCCGTGGCACATGCGATACCGAAAGTGTCAGATTGTTTATCCAGTGCGATCAAACTGTAGGTCATGGTGGGTTACTCAATTAGCAAATTTAAGAAGCCTAAAATTTATCATTATAAATTATTCTCGCTGCTCTTCTAGCGGCTTAACGCAGCTCTATACGAGGCGACATTTGCTAGACATCACGCCACTTCAAGGGGATGATTCTCACTAAAACAGCCTCTTTCAATGTTAGCTGAGACAACCATGAAGCAAGCACGCCAACCTGCTAAACCTAAGCGTACCGACGTAATCAGTGAGGCGATAAAGGAATACATTGCGCAACATCAATTAAAGCCCGGCGATCGACTTCCGCAGGAACAAGAACTGATCCAGGCGCTAGATGCATCCAAAGGCACGGTGCGTGAAGCTCTCAAGGGGCTTGAAGCCCAAGGGCTGGTTCAAACGCGTACAGGCCCAGGTGGCGGTGCCTTTATTAGCGAAGTCAGCGATGATCGAGCAATGACGTTGCTGGGTAACTATTTTTTCTTTCACTCACCCACTATTCACGACATCTATGAAGCGCGTAAAGCGCTCTGGCCAGCCCTGGTAAAGAGTCTTGAAGGTGTGCTCGATACGGATGCTTTTGACCGGCTGGCATCAGTAATGACCTTTTATGACCATCAGCCAACATCGCTAGAAGAAGAGCGCGAGCAGCGATTGAAGGAGTTGGAGTTCCATTTAGTTCTGATTGATTATTGCCCTAATCCTCTGTTGGCCTTGATGTGCCGCTTTCCAGTACGCCTGCTGATGAATATGACCGTCTGTCAGCGAATCTATGCCCAGCCCAACCCTGAGTTACGCCGCCAAGGCTATGATTATCAACGCCAGTTACTAGAAGCGTTGCGTAAGGGAGACATTGAGCTCGGCTGCAAGATTGTCAGCGAACACATGCAGATGGCGCAAACACTTATGGAAGCCAGAGAGGCAATGCTGGAAAAAACTTTCTTTAAAGCTGGTAATGACGGCGCTATCGATAGCAATCGTGACTATCTAGCGCTAACAGGGTACACGCAAGCTAAGCAGCTAGCTGAGCAAAATGGCGACAGTAAACCCTGTTAAATAAACCCAATTAACCCGTATTTTCTCCCGCTTTTTGAAAAAAAGCGGGTGTCGCCTTGTCCTCGCTTCTAAAACCTTGCACGCTCGTTTACTATGCGCCACCCCAATATTTTAGCGCCCACCATTAGGCTACTATGTCCGCCAATCTGTCCGCCAACGCACTCTATACCGACCTATCTGGTTACTACGATTTGATGTGCGTCGATATCGACTACCAAGCGCAAAGCAATGCCATTCGTCGACTCCATCAGATTTTCGGCAACGGCGGGCATACGCATCTTGATTTAGCCTGTGGCACGGGGCCCCATGTCCGCCATTTTATTGATTTTGGTTATCTCAGCAGTGGTCTTGATATTAACCAACCCATGCTGGATATCGCCGCCAAGCGTTGCCCAGAAGCGCTTTTTTCACGGCAAGATATGAGTGCGTTCGAAGCCGGCGACGCACTCGATTTGATCACCTGCTTTTTGTACTCGATCCACTACAACGATGGAATTGCAAAGCTAAAAGGGTGCATTTCCAGCGCCCATCGCGCACTAACACAGGGCGGTGTTTTCTATTTTAACGTGGTCGATAAAAACAAAATCAATAACGACTTAGGCGTTAAACACAGCGCCAGACAAGATGATAATGTCTTCACCTTCCGCTCGGGTTGGCACTACGGCGGGCACGGCGAAAAGCAATCGCTTAGGCTGAGTATTGAAAAAACCAGCGCAGGCGCCACGCAGGTCTGGAACGACGAACATCCGATGGTAGCGGTCAGCTTTGCGGAATTAACCGCCCTACTGGCGCCTTATTTCGAGGTGCATGTATTCGAGCACAACTACCAGACCATTACCCCTTGGGATAATCTTTCAGGCAATGCGATTTTCGTCTGCGTGAAGCGTTAGCACCGATAAGGCAGAGAGGCCTTTTGCTACCCCTCCTACCGTTACCGTGTGGCATAAAGCGTGGTGTAAAGCACTGTACTTAAGACTCAGAACCTGCGTCGTTCGAGTCAGGCCGTAGCTGGCGCTGAATACCGAGTAAGAAATTACGCAGCATTTGATCTTTACACTCACGGTAATTTTTATGGCTTGGCTTACGGAAAAAGGCGCTGAGTTCATGCTGGCTCAGCGGTAAGCCCACCTGCTCAAACACTGCCAAGATATCGTCTGCTTTTAAATTCAGTGCAATGCGCAGCTTCTGGAATACCATATTATTGTTTAGTTGTGCTTCAGGCACCGGCTGCGGGCCTTCACGCTTGCCACGTTTAAAGCTGATAAAGCCATTCAGAAACGCCGCCAACTCTCTATTTTTCATCGTGACAAAAGCATCATCTTCGTCTTTTTTCAGCCACGCCGTCACCTGCGCCTGACTCACACTGACGTCAGCCAGTGAGAAGATATTCACGATGGTGCCGTCTTTTAAATCAAAGGTGTAGCGGATGCGGCGAAAAATATCATTATTGGTCAAAATAGGCTTCCTAGTGGGTCGTTAGCGTTTCAAGCAGCTGATCAATTTCTGTTTTCAGTTCGTCATCTTCAATGCCATCGGCGCTGGCTTTGGCATGTTGCAATCTTTCGATAGCGTCATCCGTTTGACCTAACTGTACTTGCAACGTTGCCATGGAAAAACCGATAGAGGCCATATGGTCTTTCGAGTTCTTAGCCATGGCTTTCTCAAGCGCTTTTTGGTAAATCGGCAGTGCATCCTCTAACTCTTCGGTAAAGTCAGCCAAGGTTTCCCACTGCTCCGGGTGATCTTTATCGGTGTTTTCGTTGTCGGTACAAATCGCCTGCAACTCAGCATAGAGCGAATCAAATGCCGCTCTGTCATCTTTAGCCGCGGCTTTCATTAGCCGCTCAGCTAGCTCATAAACCGCTTTATATATTTTGGTGTTAATCATTACCAGCCACCTTTTTTTCATTAAAAAACATCAAAATCAACCAACAAGCCGACCTATCTAGGTATCTTCGATAAAAAACTATGGATGCCAGCTCGATAGTTAAAAGTCACGGTAGCGGTATTCCACCATAATCACGCTATTATAGCCTTTGATAGCGCATCATCGGGTGATCATTTTGCCGTTTTCGATATCAGCAAGGTGGCTTTTTACTGCCTTGTGACGTTTTCCAAGAGATACACACCACGCCAGCATTTTACGATACCCTGCGGCTGCATTCGGCTAGCTACCTTCGGATGTGGGCTGGGTGCCCGCCTTGGGGAACCTATTCAGCCAGTTGGCTAGGCTGTCGAGCACACCGTCGGCAAAAATAGCGTCGCCAAGAAACCAGATTTTGAATAGTTTCAGCCAAGCATCCATGCCTTGATGGTCAGGTTTCAGCTGATCTGACTTCATCAGGCTGTGGTCAGCGTCGTCGACGCGGTGAACTTCGAAGAACGGTGTGGCTGAACGCTCCAGCAGTTGGCGATAGGCAGTCGCGCTGGAAACCGGGTCGACATAGGCATCATGGGAACCAAAGAGTGCCAACATAGGTACCTTGATAGCCTCCAGGTCGCTACGCACATCGGCTTGCCAGTTGCGTTTCGCGAAGCCCCAGAAAGCTTCGCTCATTGGCTCAACGTCTACCTCACCTTCGATATGCTCCAGATAAGTTGTATAGGGTGCATTGCGCTGTATTAATGCGTTGACCTGTTCAGCGGCATACTCTTCCGCCTTGATCTCCTGCTCTGTCAGGCCTTCAGCGATCATACGTTGACGTCCAGAATAACGCGATTGATCCAGCCAATTGACCGCACCCGACACCGAGATCAGGAAGGTAATATCATCGCGCAAGTTAGCAACCTTGGGCAGCACCCAGCCTGCCTGACTAAACCCAATCAAGCCAGTTTGCCTCTCCCCCAGGCCAACGTTTGTATGCAGAAACTCAATAGCCTCTGCAACTTCATCGGCCCGATCTGCCATTGACTGCAGTCTCCAATCGCCTTCGGACTCACCCACCCCGGGTTTGTCCCAGGACAGCGAGCACCACCCTTGCTCCGCAAACAGACGCCACAGGGGTTCGTAGTAGCCATAAGCATCGCGCGGCATATCACCAGAGCCGTGAACAAAAACTACGCATGAATCAGGCATAGCCGTCGAGCTTGGCAGTACCAATACGCCTTTCAGAGTATGACCAGCGTGAACGAAGCTGATCTCCCTACGCACCAAGGGATCATCATCAGCGATAATAAAAATTGCCCCTAAGCCCAGGCATAGCAGTAGCAAGACAACAGCAACACGCCTAGTACGTGCTCGCCTGGCACTTGTGTTCTTAGCACTTGTGTTCTTAGTGCTTGTGTTGTTAGTGCTTACTGAGAAGAGTGGCATTGGGGGTCCTTGGGCGGTTTGTTTGACGGAGCGACCTGGCGGGTTCGTTTCAGATCCTGGGTAATAGCCATTAGCACAGGCACCAGAAACAGCATTAGAACGGTGGAAAATAGCTCGCCAAAGGCTAGCGAGGCCGCAGCAGGCTTCAGGTATTGGGCTTGTTCAGAGCTTTCTGAGAGCAGCGGCAGCAAACCAATCACCGTAGTGGTTGTGGTGAGAAAAATCGCCCGAAACCGGCTCGTGGCCGCAGCCTGAATAGCGTCATAGGGAGCCATGCCGTCGGCCACAAGCTCGTTGTGGCGGCTCAGCATCACCAGACTATCGTTCACGACCACGCCGGCCAGGGCTAACATGCCGAACATCGATAGCAACGACAGGGCTAGGTCGAGATACAGGTGGCCGAGAATGGCGCCAACAAAACCGAACGGGATAATTGCCAGGATAATAAAGGGTTGCCAGTAGGACTTTAGCGGCACCGCCATGAGCACGTAGATCAGTACCATAGCGATTAATAGCGCTTTCTTTAGACCACCCTGCAGTTCACCCATTTCTTCCAGCTCGCCGCCAGGACGAACCGCCAAGTCCGGGTACTGCTGCTGGAGCTGTGGCACAAGTTGGCTCAACACGGCCCGTGCCACCTCCTCAGGGGCAACCACGTTACGATCGATGGTTGCCGAAACCAGATTGACCCAGTTGTTGTTTTCTCTGTAGAGCGCCTTGGGCTTGAGAACCCGCTCAACGTCGGCAATGTCAGCGAGCAAAAACCACTGGCCCTGGTGGTTGCGGACGTGGGATTGCAATAGGTCATCCATTGTATTGCGTTGCTCGATAACATATTGCACCAGGACCGTTAACTCAGTGTTATCACGCTGAACTTTCTGCACCTCAGCGCCGCCGAAAGCAGACCCCACCTGCATCGCGAGGGTCTGTTGATCAAATCCCAGGCTCTCGGCGGTGGGTTTAAGCGTGACCATAAGCTCGCTCTGTGCCCCAGCCATCGAGTCACGAGGGTTATGCACCCCATCAATACTACCCAGGTAATCCTTGAGCACGCTGCCAGCCGCAACCAACGTCGCCTGGTCGCCACTGGTCAATTTAATCTGAAAACCGCCACCCACCTCTTCAGAGCCCGTAAAGTGTAATTCAAGGCTTCCTTCAAGCAGTCCAACCTGCTCGCGCCAGCGTTGAATAACATCTTGGATATCGATCCCTGGACGCTCAGCCACCGGCGTTAGCTCCGCATAAATACTGGCGGATTCAGCACTGCTAATCGCTTCAAAGATAGTTCGCACAGGGGCTTGATCCAGACCATATTGCTGTTGCAATAGCGCATTGACAGCGTCCCCCTCGCGGCGGACACGCTCAACATTGGCGCGAGTCAGCTCAAACGGCGCACCAGGGTCCATCTCCAGCGTTATGCTGACAACCTGGCCGGGCACCTCTGGAAAGAACACACTTTTCACCAACCCTTTCATGGTTAGTCCCAAGACGAATACCGCGACGCTGATAAAAAGGATGAGCACGGCATAGCGGTGGCGGACAGCCAACGTGAGCAGAGGCACGTAGCAGCGGTCGCGCAGGAAAAACAACACAGTTTGGGCGCCCAGTTGCACCGGCAGCCAGAGACGAGCCAGTATCCACCGTGGGGGCTTGCCCATATCAATGCCGGCAAGATGAACAGGTAAAATGAACTTACTTTCCAACAGTGAAAACAGCAGCGCGAGAATGACCACCCCCGAAAAACTCGCTAGCACTTTACCTAAAGGATTATCGAGGATAAGCAGCGGGAAAAAAGCGGCAATGGTGGTTAGCACGCCGAAAACGGTGGCCACCGACACCCTGGCCACTCCAGCCTCAGTAGCGGCGATGGGATTATTATTGAGACGGCGTTGCTCGAATACGCTTTCCCCGACGACCACGGCGTCATCAACCAGGATACCCAACGCCAGAATGAAACCGAACGTGGTGATATCATTCAGCGAGTAATCCATCCAACCAGTACCAGACACGGCGATAGCACCCAATACCGAGACAGGAATGCCCATGGCCACCCAAAAGGCGAGTTTCACATCAAGAAACAGCGCTAGGATTAGCACAACCAGCACTAAACCTTGCAGACCATTTTTGGTTAACAGGGCCAGACGGTCGGCGATGTAGTCAGCGCTATCCCCCCACGCAACCACCTCAACTCCCTGGGGCAATTGGCGGCGAAAGTCATGCAGCACATCATGAGTAACGTCGGAAATACGCAGCAGATTTTCACGCTGACCCACTAATATTTCCATGCCCGAAGTGGGCTGACCATTAAACCGAAACCGATAGTCACCCTCGACTGTTGTATCCTGGATAGCGGCGATGTCCCGTAGTAATACTTGATCGCCGTTATGCTCCTTGACGATGGGAATGGCCCCGAATTCGGGCGCATACTCAGCGTCACCATCGGTTCTGATATAGATTCGACCCGCGCTAGTTCTCAGGGAACCAGCCTGAAATTCGAGCGAACTGGCACGAATACGTTCCATCACGTCGGGCACGGTCAGGTTTAGCTGGCGTAACTTCCGGCTGTCGACTTCAATGCGCAGCTCCTGTTTATGCAGTCCCCAGACATTCAATCTGGATAGTTCAGGCTGGGCCAGGAGCGCCCACCTTAACCGCTTGGCAAGCTCATGTAGGGTAGCCTGCTCAGCATCACCGTAAACGTTGATATAGAGCGCCGGATAGTCAAAGGCGCTGGCGTCGATTTGCGGCCTTTCGGCCCTGGCGGGTAACTCGATCCCGCTATCCATTCGCAACCGCACCTTATCCAGCAGCCTATCAAGGCTTTGCCCGCTGGCTCGTCTAAGCGTAATTGTAGAAAGGCCATCGCTGGAGACCGCTGAAAGGCTGCGAACCCCTTCCAAGCCCTCTAAAGCCGTTTCAATTTTCTGGCTGACCAGGGCATCGACCTTGTTGGGAGGTGCGCCAGGAAACACGGTAGTAATAGTAATGCTATCCGGCTCGACGCGGGGAAAGCCCTCTATACGCATGTTGTTCAGTGTGACTAGGCCCACTATCAGGATAAAGGCCATCAGTAGATTAGCGGCAACCGGATTACGGATAAACCAAGCGGTCAGTACGTGCATCACCAAGCCTCACCGATGGTTGTCCGTACACGCTGCCCCGGTAGATAGGAGGACAGCGGGACAGCAACGATTTGCCATTGATCGTTATCGGACGGCGCTCTTACCAGCACGCGGTCATCGCGGTGGGACAACACATCGACCACGCTACGAGCCAGGGTACTGCTGCCCTCTTCAACCCACCAGATCGAGCCATCGACCGTCAGTGCCGATGCAGGGATGCTGAGGGTGTTTTCCTCTATGCGGCCTTGAAAGCTAGCTTTAACGAAGTCGCCTGCCAGAACAGCAATCTCGGCACTTTGGAGATCGAGATGCACGATATAGTGGCGTGTTGTAGCATCAAGATAGCCACCGCCCTCACGTATGTCTGCCTCGCCAATGGGCTGGCCCAGGTCGTTGTAGAGCACTACTTTTTGTCCCTGGATAGGATGATCAAGCCGTTGCCAGTCGCTCTTACTGATACTGGCAGCCAGCTCATAGTGAGCATCACCTATCAGCCGAGCGACCGGATCACCTGCCATTAGCATTTGCCCGGGGCTGACATAGCGCTCGACAATAAAGCCGCTATAGGGCGCTCGTACCACCGTTTGGTCGAGTTCCCGCTGCGCCATATCAACACGGGCTCTGGCAGCTTCAACCGCAGCATCGGCAATATGGCGTTGAGGAAGGTGCAGAGCCAAATCATTGGGCGGTTGTTCTCTGGCGCTTGCAAACTGCCGCCTAGCCACCTGGGTAGCGTATCCCGCCCGCTCCTGCTCCAGCTGCGCCTCACGGAGCAAGCGCTCGGCATCAGCCCGTTCAGCCTGATAGCGGGTATCGTCAATGACCACCAGTGGCTCTCCCTCACTAACGCGACTGCCAGCCAAGGCGCGGTCATGCACCCTAACAACAGCACCACTGACTTGCGCTTTCAGTTCGACTGTCCAACGTGACGTCACCTCGGCATAGGCTTCAATCTGCACAGGCTGCTCACCACGGCTGACTTGCTCTACGCTGACGAGAGGCGGAAGCGGTGCCTGGTTGCGTTGCTCAACCCCACTAGGGCTCTCAACTTCCGCAAGCAGCCCAGTGACAGCTAACAGGATGCCTATTGCCAGAAACAAGGCCAGAACGCGGCTGTTGAGCAGCCTTCTAAAACGCATAGAGATAGCCTGCGCTGATAGACCACAGATGGTCATTATCGACGATAGGACTATCGTGAACCTCGTCGGAAAAACGGCGCTGGCTAAAGTCAATCAACAGCCGGTGAGATTTGCCAAACGAACGGGATAGGCTAATACCGGCCTGATATTGATAGGCACCTTCAGGACGATATGCAGGACGCCCTACCTTCGCATCATCAGCATCAACCCCAACGTAGTAGCGTGCTACCTGACTGCCCGCGTAGGTCAGTGAAACATGCGGCTCAATACGCCATTGCTGAAACTCAAGGGGATAACCGTAGCCAACTACGGCCGAGCCTCCCTTATGGTTGCCGGAGATATCCTGCCGGTAGCCTAATGTCAGGTAACCCAGTGAACCAAACCAGTCGACACTCACTGCGGCAGTGTAGATGTCGTCGAGTTTCTTCATATCCTTGAGCTCAGGACTGTTACCCCGCTCAACATCGCCGAAGGCGTCATAACTAATCGCCGCGGACAAGGCCCAATTGTCTCCTCCCGCTAGATAGCTACCCAGTGAATAGTCACGAAAGAACCAGTTGTCCGACTCCCACTCGATATAGGGCAGCAGACCTGCATTGTCCTTACCGCCCATGTAAAGGGACGGTTCCGTGTAGGCAATAAGCCCGATAGCAAAGGTGTCGGCGCTTTCTTGTTCCTGGCTGAAGGACCAGGGTGAATAGGTGGCCAGAATAGCCGTCGCCAGGGGAATGAGAGAACGAATCTTCATTGGATTGACTCCGTTTTGAATCAGTAACTCAAGGTGAAGTGAGAGGCTGATGTTTGCGGAGTCGATTGTCAGACAGAGGGTATTAAGCGGGTCTTAAGATAGTTAGGTGGTAATGGCGATAATTACCAGCGTAGGGTTACGCAAGCCCTCGGGTAGTCAAGTACGAACTCAAACTGCCAATCAAGCCGGTTGGCTATACGCTCAACCAACTGCAGGCCTAATCCGAAGCTGACCGTTTCAGATTTGCCAGCAGCATCTACGGGGTTTGAAATAACCAACGAGTTATCTGTAATCACTAGGGTAATCGTCCCACTACTGGTGTGCTGGAAAGCATTACGGATCAAGTTGGCTAGTACAATGCGAAACAGATCATGTTCAATGTTGATACTGCTGGCCTGATCGTTAAGCGACACCTGAATATTTTTATTCTCAACTAAGTACTGCATATCCACCAACAGTTCGCTACACAATGCGCCTGGCCAGACGATGGACTTTCCAATAGGTCTGGAGGATGGGCGTGCCAGCCACAAAAGGGCTTCCGACAACAAAATCATATTGGCGCAGGCGCGACTAGCCCGCAACAGAGAAGGGAAATTAGGATCCTCAGGGGCCGTTCTCACTCCTAACGTATCCAGGGAGGCCTGAATAATCGCGAGGGGGGTTCTCAACTCGTGGCTAGCATGGCGCAAAAACTGCTGCTCACGTTCGTTGTATTCTCTTACCTGTTGTAGTGTCGACAGCAGTTGATTGGCAATTTGGTTGAGCTCACTGATTGAGAACTGAACATCAATTTCACTGCCTGGATGCTGCTTGACCCGACTTGACCACTCCACGAGTAGCGCTAGAGGCTTCACGGCGCTCTTAAATAGCCAGGAGATAACCAAAAATAGCACCAGGCTAAATACTCCAGTCACCAGGCTAGCCTCGATCAATGCCTGCTTGAAAATAGCTTCGGCCAAGGCATCAATTTTGTCGGCCTCTTCAAACTCCAACAGGTAAAGGCCACCGGCCTGCTGTTCTTGAGACTGTTCTTGGGAACGCTCTTGAGACTGCTCTTGAGAACGCTCTTGAGACGGCTCTTGAGACCGCCCTTGTGACTGAACCTGCGAATAGAGCAAATAACCGTATTCACGAATACCCTGGTCATTAACCCGCTCTATTTCCAGCGGCTCCAGGGGTTGAGTTTTACTGCTAGAAAATAGCTGCCGAATCTCTAGGGGAATATCATCCCACTCCCGGTAGGCACTCACGTCACCTCGCTGCGGCAGTACAAAGTCGGGGTTATTATTGGCCGCCTGCTGCAGCTTAATCGCATCAAGATGCATATAATACTTAGCCGCCTGACCCACCTGATAAAAGCTGAAAATAGTGACCAGCGCAATCTGCCCAATAAAGATGGCAATGGCCAAATACAGCAAGTGCTGTCGAGACTGGGCGGCTAAACTACGAACCGGATTGGAAGACATCAGCGCGTCTCCACAAACAGCGACAGCCCAACCCCGACATGGGTATGAATGAGGAGCTGTTCAAAAGGTTTATCAACCACTTTACGCAGTTGGTGTAAGTGCACGTTGACGGTTCCCTCCTCCACCTCCTCACCTGGCCAGACATGCTCCACAATTTCGTTTCTCGAAACCACAGCGGGCGATCGACGGGCAAGCAATAACAGAATTTTCCAGCTGGTCGGCGTCAGTTTCAGCTCCTGATCAGCACGAATGGCCCGGTGCTCTTTTGGATAGATCCTGAGATCAGCAATCCGTATACATTCACGCTCGGGGTGGCGACGGCGGTACAGCGCATTCAGTCGAGCCAAGAGTAGCGGCATCGTGCAAGGCTTGATGACATAGTCATCGACACCGGCATTAAACCCCTCCATTTGATCGCCTTCCATATCGCAAGCGGTCAGCATTAGTATCGGCGTATCAACACCATTAGCCCTCAATTGCCGACAAACATCGATGCCCTGCACCTTCGGCAGCATGTTATCCAGGACCAAACCGTCATAATGCTGCTGGGATGCCAGAGTAATACCGCTGGCCCCAGTATAGGCAAAGTCGCATTCGACACGGTGCAATTCCAGGTACTCGGAAATAGCCAGTGCCAAGTCCCGGTCATCTTCAATGATTAATATTTTCATGGCGGCCGACTACGCGGAAAAAGAATAATTAGCTTAAATGGAAATGCCTTAATATTACATTAAGACTGCCGTTTTTTAGCCGTGCGCATAATCGTCGCTTCACCGCCTTAGTTTGCCGTCGCCCATGAATGCTATGTGGCCGAAATTGACCGCTTTTAGACCGCGCAAGGTATCGTTAGCTGAGATGGGAATAGCTAATCTGTAGCCTCACTTCAACACGATGAGATTAGCTATGACTCAGCCTAAAACCGCACTGCTATTAATTGACGTTCAAGCGTCCTTTCCCGCCCGCGACTATTGGGTAGAATCACTAGCGCAAGCATGGCGCCCCAAGCAGCGGGCGATGCTAGATGCGGCACAGTCAAATAACATACCTGTTGTGCGCGTTTTTCATGAAGAGCCTGGTAGCCAAGGCGCTTTTGACCCCGCTAATGGCCTAATTCGCCCGCTTGATGGTTTTGACGATGAAGCGGCGGTGACCTTCCATAAACGTGTTCATAATGCATTCAGCGATACTGAGCTTGAAAATTGGTTACGCGAACGCGGCATTACGCAACTTGCGATTAGCGGTATTCGTACAGAACAGTGCTGCGAGACAACCACCCGAATAGCGTCAGATTTAGGTTTTAGCGTTGATTTTGTCAGCGATGCAACGCTGACGTTCCCTATGACGCGTAACGGCATTACATGGTCAGCCGATGATATTAAGGCACGTACCGAACTGGTACTTGAAGACCGTTTTGCGCGTATTATCAGTACACAAGACTTGATCAATGAGTGGCAAAACACGCGTGAGTAAAGAGCAACAAAACAGTCAACCGCTCTCCCAAAGAGCCAACACCCTGCGGATTGCGGTATTGATGATGCCTGGCCAAGTGCCGCTTGACTTGGTCGGGCCTCTTCAAGTCTTACAATGTGCCGACCGGCTATCAATCGATGTTGAGGTTTGCTATGTCGGCCCAAAAACCGCTATGCCGTGGTTAGGGCCGCTGACGCTTAGTGGCATTGACCCGTTACCCGAACAGCTGCTGCCTCAACAGCTACTGCTAATTCCAGGACAGTATCGCAATAGCGTTGAGCCATTGGCGCAGCAAGAGTGTGTTAGTTGGCTTAAGGCAAACGCATGCTATGCGGACACACTGATGACGGTTTGCTCCGGCACGCTATTACTGGCTGACGCAGGCTTGCTGGAGGGGCGACGCTGCACGACGCATCACACATTAATCGAGCAGTTACAGGCCAAAGCGCCTAAGGCCAAGGTGCAAAGCGATTGTATTTTTATTGAAGATGGCCGCTATTTAACCAGCGCTGGGATTTCAACCGGTATAGATACCATGCTGTACTGGCTTACCCGCGCTTGCGGTCATTCATTGGCGCTAGCGGTAGCGCGAGAGATGGTGCTATACCTTCGCCGCAGCGGCCAGGAGCCTCAGCTGGGAGCTTGGCTTGAGGGCCGCAATCATGTGGATGAACGGCTGCATCGCGTTCAAGACGCAATATGTGCCGCCCCCTCGCAAACCTGGCGTATTGAAACATTAGCGACTCAAGCAGCTATGAGTGAGCGCCATTTCCGGCGCCGATTCAAAAGTCTCACCGGCATGCTGGTGGGAGACTACATTATCGGGTTGCGCCTGCAACGCGCTAAAACGTTAATGACCGAGACGCCATGGACGCTGGCAAGGGTGGCCGAAGCATCCGGTTTCGGTGATGAACGGCAGCTAAGGCGTATCTGGGCTCGCCATGAGAAAGTACCACCGAGTGTATGGCGACGCGCCAGTTCTCAAAAGCTGCTGGATTAAGCCAATACGAGCTACCATTAGGAAAACATATTGCGGGTTGACCCCATGACCGATCTTATCCTGCCAAGCCACGCTAACTACCTCAATTTTCGGCATCGCCTACCTGATAAGCGTTTAGCCCCGTGGGTACAGTGTCTTTGGTCAATGGGTGGCTCAGGGGATGTTACTGACCCCAGAACCGAAAAATTTTATCCCGATGCTGGCGCTAGTCTCAGTATCAAGCTAGCTAGCTCTCACCCCATCATTACGCTCTGTTTTAACAGGCGAACGCTAGTAGAAACACTCGACGCCCAAACTCCCTGTCTGGGGATTCGCTTTAAAGCAACAGGCGTTCACTGCCTGTTAGGCTTGCTACCCGAAGCATTTGCAGATAAACCGCAGCGCTTAGATAACGAGCTTGAAACACCGGCGTTACAAGGGTTAATGCCCGTGGCGGAGCACCTCTACCACCTGGACGCACAGCAGGGTTTACGCCTGTTAGAAACATGGTTGTTACACCGGCTAAAGAGCCAGTCACTGGTTAATAGCCGCACCCTCAGGATTGTTCAAGCGATTGGGGAACTAAAGCATCCCCCTCAACAGTTAGGTGCCACACTCGGGGTGACTAGGCGAACCCTGGAACGCAAATTAAAGCGCGAGGTGGGCGTTACGCCAGGCCAATTAGTCGCCTATGCCCGACTAGACCGCGCCCGTCATAGGCTACTTGAAACCACGCTGCCCCTAGCGGAAATAGCGCTGCAATGCGGCTACTATGACCAAGCTCACTTCACTCATGCCTTTCAATCACTCGCCTATGAAACGCCCGCCGCCTATCGCAAGCGTAAACTGTCGCAAATTTACAAGGCGTAAAAAAGCCTCGACGTTAAGCTGAGCCCTCAACTTACGCATTGAGGTCATCCATATGTCGACTCGTCTCTCTCAGCAGTCTGTGTATCGCCTTGTCCCACGCCTAGCTAAAAACCTGATTGCATTAGGCAACGTTGCGGAAGATTCAACGCTTAATCGCACCATCGTTCACTTAGTCAACCTGCGTGTTTCGCAAATAAACCACTGCTGCTTTTGCCAGCACATGCATTCTCAAGAGGCCAGAGACGACGGCGAGCATCAAGTTCGCCTAGACGTGTTACCGGCCTGGTGGGAAGCCTCCTGCTTTAGCACACAAGAACGTGCCGCACTCGCCTGGGCTGAAGCACTCACACTCATCAGCCAACAGCCCTCCATCAGCGACGACACCTATCAAAACGCATTAACTGCCTTTGGTGAGCAGGGGCTAGTTGATCTAACTGCGATTATTGTGCAAATCAACAGCTGGAATCGGATATCGGTGGGCTTTCAGTTTGCCCCGGACATTCGTATCTAAGCCATCTTAGATACCTGACAATAAAACTTGAGATGGGTGAATGGAATGAACAGTGTGACGAAACAGCGTCAACGACTTCCCAACTTTCTGGGTCTCTTATCCAGTCTATGTTTTTTCTTTGGCAGTCTTTTATTCCTACCGTCAGGCGCTATTTATGCAACCGTAGGCGTATGGTGTTTTGTGATGGGCTCACTCATCATGTTTATTATTTACGCAATGAGTATTAGAAATATGGGTAAAAAGCACGTCTAGTTGAGCCAACAGCTAAGCTTGATGTAGCCGCTGGGTTGTCAACTACCTAGCGGCTCTAGAAGGCAACGCCCTCTACGCAATATCAATGTCGCTAGCGCATTCGCTTTCAGCATCCAGTAGAGCCATCAAGCACTTGGCGAGTTCGCAATAGTGCAGTGTAACGAGCACCACTGCTGCAGCGTTAGTCGGTACAACCTCACTGGGCGAGCGTAGAATTCGATCGTATCAAACTGACTAAACCCTGCCTTCTCTGCGACTTTGAGTGATGCACCATTATCAGGCTCAATAACAGCTACCACGGAAGCAAGTTGCTTTTGACTGAATGCCACACTGAGTACCGCTTGCACTGCTTCAGTCGCCAAGCCCATGCCCCAGTATTGTTTAGCCAGCCGATAACCTAGCCCAATTTCTTCTACACCATTAACCTCTTCGGGGCTAACACCGCAAAAGCCAATAAGCTTATCGGTTCCCTTCTCAATCACAGCCCACGGCCCAATACGGTGAGATAAATAACGCTCCAAACACCAATCGATAAATCGCCGCGTTGCGGCTTCATCACAAACGCCTCGGATCGAGTGCTTCATGACGTCAGGATCACTGAGGATCTTGGTCAATTCGGGAACATCGTTTAAGGACAGCGTTCGTATAACCAGACGCTGCGTTTCACAAATTTGCACCATTTTCTCCTTGTGCACGATGCCCAAAGCCGCTGTTGCTGCGGTACTGCTTAGGCAGCGTTGAAAATCAGCTTACCCTGTACTTCGTTTGAATAAAATTGTTTGGGAATGCGATCGCTTCGGCCTCTTCAAGCCTAATCTGTTGGTTAAGGCTTCCAAACAGAGCGATACCGCCACCTAAAAGAATAGGTGCTTTTGTGATGGTCATTTCATCAATTAGCCCAAGATTGAGAAACGAAGTTATGGTTGAACCGCCATCTATATAGGCATGTTTAAATCCTTTACTTGCCAGCTCAGCCATTAAGTCTTGAATCTCACCAGCGTACATTTCCACTTTGCCTTGCAAGTTCTCAGGAGGTTCGCTGACTGAATGACTAAGCACGACAATATGAAGGTCACCATAGGGCCATTGGTCAGGCGCTAAATTCATCCCAGAGATAACGTCCATGCACTTACGCCCCATCACCATACAATCAACGGAGTCAATAAAGCTCTGAAAGCCCATATCAGGGTTCTCACGCATATCTGCCTCTAAGTTGCCAGCGGTATGAAGCCAGTCAACGCCACCGTCTGCGGTCGCAATATATCCGTCAGCACTTGTTGCTATATAAACAGAACACTTCATCAACATCTCCGTAATTTACAAACCATGACCAAGTGCCAACTTAATGTGCGTCGAGAACTTTTCGGGACTTTCTTGGGGTAACATATGCCCCTCGCCAGCAACTTCGTTAATCACAGAGTTGGCTAACAAATGAGCGGTTTGTTGAGCAATAAGTCTAAACATATCACGCGTTTCCGCCCCATAACCTATAACGACTGAAGCACTGATTTTGGAGACCAACTCAGCGTTTATGGCTGGCTGCTCTTGTTGATTCAGTTGATGGGTTAACGTGTACGCTTTAGATATCTGCAGCGCTTGGATACTTTCGTCCTGAGTAGAAAAATACCCTTCTCTATTGCCTGAACCGTCAATTAAGCGCTCAACCGCTAATTGCATATTTCCAGCATGAAAATTTTCAAAAACCGGACTAAACATGGCGCTGGCATCCGACTGCCAAACCTCCATTTGCTCTCCTTGTAAACAGCCTGGATAACCAGGCTCGTACAGGAGCACGTTGGACAACGCTAAATCATGTGTCACCAACATATTAATGATGACATCCGCCCCGTAAGACCAACCAACAATATTAATGGGTTTATCTTTAGGCAAGTTCGACAGCAGTTCAGCTAAATCATAGGCATGCGTATTTAGACCAAAACCACCTGAACAAGGCTCGCCAAAGTGCCTCAAAGTAACAGAAATCACCTCATAGTCAGCTTTCAGGTATTCAATATGAGGAAGCCACATAGCGCCATCGGTGAGCGCCCCATGAACCAGTACTAAGTAGTCACCGGTTCCCTCTTGAAAAGAGTCCATTACAGTCATTCCTAAATCGGTTACAAGCTTTTTCCATGCTCTAACTAGCACGGGATTGAGCAAAAAATAGCACCACCACAAGTTGCAATAATATCCTGGTGGCAATCACTGTGACCTGGCTGCAGAAAGCATAATCCTAACGATTCCAGCGATATTCCATTTGTCGCGCTGTTTTCTCCGCAAGCTCGGTGCTGCGTAACTTGGCGACCAAGTGTAAGCACATATCGATTCCCGCAGAGATGCCACCTGAACTAATGACACCGCCATCGTCTACCCAGCGCACGTCCTCCACCACATCAAGCTGCGGAAACTGAGCTTTTAAATCACCTTGGTCATCCCAGTGAGTAGTTACTCTGCCTTTCAGGCTAGGCTGTGCATTAGCAACTAAGAAGATGCCGGTACACACTGTGGCTACCTGCTGCACTATGGCTGCTTGATGTGCAATCCAGGCCTTTACCTTTTCGTTTGCCATCTCCCCCGTGTGCACACCACCGACAACAATCAATACATCAATGGGCGGGTGATTATCGATGGTGGCATTTGGCAGCACCTGGTAGCCCGCCCGGGCAGTTACTGGGCCGTCTTTTTCAGCAATTAAAAATACTGAAAACGGCTCGTCTTCATCACTAACGCGACTGGCCGTAGTAAAAACTTCAAAGGGACCCGAGAAGTCGAGTACTTCTGCTTGGTCATAGATATAGATGCCAATGTTCATTTGAGGACGTCCTTAGAATCTAAGCCTGCTATTTGCCAGCAGTTAACAATAAAGCCACTACTCCTCGCCATGCGTTACACCGCGCACAGTTCAACACTCATTAAATTAGCTGGTGTTAAACACTTACTACCAACTTTGGCCACGTTTGAAGCCACCGCTTATTGTATACCCGAGCGTCAAAGTCTGTTCGCTTTGGCCGTTTTGGATTTAATGTAATGGTATAGTTAAACAGAGGCTTAACGCCAAAAGGAGCCATAATTATTAGCTCTCCGCGATCATCCAACGCAGCGCCTACAGCAGTTTCTACTTCTATCCAGAAACTCATGGCATCTTCGGTTGACGTATACGGATAATCGCCATTGCGCGCGTGCATTCTTGCTTGGTTCTTTACTGACCAGGGTAAGGTTGAAACGCCCATTAACCTTCGCTCAATCTCACGATCACGAGAATCACCCACATCGTCCGAGTCGAAGTAAATTAAATCAATGTCGTTCAATGGCGTACTCGTTACAAAGCCATGCAGCTTGTCCCACACCAAGTTTCTAACGAACCCAGCAGCGAGACACCAACCCGGCAGCTTCTGCGCAGCTGCGGTAGTCAGCGCCGCCATGCGATCAGGATCACTCATTATCCATTGCTTGATCAGCGCTTCATGATCCATCGCAACCCCTTATCATGGCGTTTTATTCTAATTACCGGAAATAAAACTGTGTATTCATCAGCTTATGCGCTGTAATGCTGCGTGAAGCGACTTTAAGCTATCAGGGCCCTCACCTAACCGAACACTGCTGCATGACGCTAATTCCCATGTCGCCGATGAGTTCACATGTAGATGCACTGCGACGCATGATCCCGTCTCGTCATCGAGCAGTCCAGCGGGAATCCAGACAAGCTCAGTGTCTCTTAGTTTATTGGGCACTGAGCTGCCACAGGCGGCGCAAAAGTCATTCCGATAACCCGTTGGCTTTTGAAAAGAGCGAATATTGGCTTGTCCAGAAATCCACTCGAAGCACTCCTCGCTGACAAACGTAGCGGCATTCGCTGAAGAACCAGTCGTTTTCCGACACAAAGAGCAGTGGCATTGATAAAAATTTGGTAGTTCTCCTTTAACGCTGAACTTAACCTCTCCGCAGAGACACTCACCTTTCATTCAACACTCCTATAATACTCTGCATCCAGCGGCCCAGACCGACGCCACCGCGCTAGCAATAATATTCCATGACTAACTCTGGGTGGCCAGTTTGTTCATCAACTTGCTCACCTAATGAAATAAATCCCTGCTTTTTATAAAAGTTGATACTGGGAGTATTTTCCCGGTAAACCGTTAGTTGCAAGCACTCCCTTCGGCTCTTGGCATCATCAAGCATAGCGGCTCCCACACCTCGCCCCTGCAAGCTTGGCGACACAAAAACGGCAGCCAGTGTATTTCCGTATAAACTGTAGAAGCCAGCTATCTGGTTCTCAGATTCAAACACAAAAGTTTCCGAGGCAGGGATATAAACATCGCGCATTTCGGTAACCTTTGACGCCCAAAAATCCGCTTCAACAAAAGCGTGCGCTTTAATCGATGCTGAAAGCCAGATCTCCAAAATCTGGTCAATATCCGTTTCTCGGTATTTGCGAATCATCTAAACGTTCCTTATTGATGGTCAGATGAGCATACAATAGCTTGTTTTTATTCGCTATTCTTGGGCTATTTATAACTCACTCCTCCTCCTGCGCTACCCCGCGCTTCGATTTAGCCATTGATTGAATTAGCCAGTGTTTTATTGCGTGGTAAGCGTAACTCATCCGCAAGGGCGTTCTGTCGCAATAACACCTGCTGCACCCCCAAGTTAACAATCTTTATGCCGCAAACTTCTTGCTGACTTGCGCCACCCGCTGTCCTAAATAACGTGCGGCTAGTAAGTCTGTTTCATCTAGCACGCCGTCTGTTGAATGAGCAATAAGCCCAGATTGTGCTCCCAGCCGGTTACGCATACCTGGATCGTAGTTGCCTGGGATATCCAGACCTACCCATAGCATGCCATGCTGGTGCGCAAACACTTGCATGTACTGAAGGGTATTCAACTGATCACCGCTTAAGTTAGCCCCAATAGTAAAACCAGCGGCAATCTTGTCTGCCCATAACTGTTTGGTCCAGAGTTCACTCGTGGCGTCACTAAAGGCTTTAAACTGGGCTGACACGCAGCCCATATAAGTCGGAGAGCCAAAGACTAAGGCATCGGCCTTTCCTAATTGCTGCAGCAGCTCGGTGTTACAAAAACGCCCTTCTACGATATCTGCGCCAACGATTTCTATTTGAATAGCATTAACTTCAGGCTGGGCTGCCGCTCCAGCAGCGACAGCCTGGGCTAGTTGCTTAGTACTGCCCAAAGCAGAATGAAATACAACGGCAACCTTCATCACACGCCCCCGTTCTGTTGCCGCTCCACTGATTGCTGAGCATCGCGGTTTAGATTACGCTCGGCAGGGATATCGCTTAGGTACTCGACAAACTCCACTTCAAAACCCGCCGGATCGACAAAATAGACATTTTTCCGAAACGGCTCTATAGCGCCAGGTTTGGCGATGGCGTAGCCCTCTTTATTGAGCCTAGCGACAACGGCATCAAGGTTATCGACCACATATGCAAAATGAGCCAGCCCAACGGAGTGACCTTTCAAATCGCGGTTCTCCCCTTCGCCGTGATCGCTTAACGCCAAGTAATTTTCATCGTCACCAAAGTGCACCCATTTACGCGGTTTGCCATACCACTCGCCATGACCTTCGTCCCGCACCCGCCAATGTGGAAAAACTGCCCGGTAAAAATCCAGCATGGCATCCATATCAGTAACTACCAGATTAACGTGCTCTAAGTACATGAGAGACTCCTTGCGCTATGTGAAATGCCAGGGTAAAACCTCAACTTAAGTTGAGGTAAAGTGGTTTGTGGAAAAAAAATGGCAAAAATATGAGGTGAGTAATGGCAGAAGCAGTTTGGAGTGTTGGTAAGGTTGCCAAGCGCTGCGGCATTAAAGTAAGCACCCTGCACTTTTACGAGCAGCAAGGGCTGATCCACAGCTGGCGTAATGCAGGCAATCAGCGGCGTTATAAACCAGAAGTGCTAAGGCGAATTTCGGTGATAAAAGCAGCGCAGAGAGTTGGCGTCAGCCTGGAGGAAATAAAGCAGGCCTTTGAATCATTACCGAATAACCGCACGCCAACGGTTGAAGACTGGCAGCAGCTTTCAAAAAACTGGCAGCAGATGCTGGATGGACGAATTGCTTACCTGCAAAAACTGCGCGATAACCTAGCGGGGTGTATCGGCTGTGGCTGCCTCAGCATGACTAGCTGCCCGCTCTATAACCCCGACGACAAACTGGCTAACTCAGGTAGCGGCCCTGTGCTGCTCGATCAGGCAGAGCAGAATGCCAGAACCCAGCAAGAGCCAAACGCTGGTTCATAGCCCTTAAAATAGTTCTTAAAATAGCCCTCAATAGCAGCCCTTACGTCTTAATCTACACCAATGAACCATTTGGGTTTGATACGCCCAAAGTCTCGACGGATATTGGTTTTCAAGGCTTTCTTGGAATCCAGAACGACAGTATCCCGTTCAGTTCTAACAAACACCACCCAGTGCCAGAAAGGCCGGCCCTGCTCCGTGCGCCACTTGATCGCCAACAACGCCTTATCTGGAAGCGTCGCCCAAGCCTCGAATGGCGTCTCTGTTGGCGCAGCCGTGATCCCCAAAGTACACAACAACTTACGGACATATTCGGTATCTGACCAAAGCGCGGTGTCTTCGGCATAAATACCCAAAGCATTGGCTGTCGCTTTGGCCTGCGCATAAGTAATGCCCGCAAGCGCGGCGCATGCAGCAATTCCACAGCCGGATATTTCTTCTTGAACAACAGGGTTCATGGAGTCTTCCAGTTAGTAAAGAACTATATGAAGTGGTACGGGGGAAAACTAGCGGATAGTCGCTACCCTCGAACTGCTGAGCATGCACGTCACAGCCATTAAGATTATAATCACTGGCTAAGCCAGACCCACCCTACTATCGAACTCTAAGCCTCGGGCGTATTACTGTGAGCATCTCCCATCGAAGTGAAAAAAGCCAAGCTAGACCTGTTCGCAAAGGTCTACACCCGAGAAACCAACATAACCAAGGCTATGACTTCCCGGCTCTCGTAACAAGCCACCCAGCGCTAGCCTCCCATGTAAAACCGAACGTGCATGGCGACCTTTCCATCGATTTCGCAGATCCATTGGCAGTCAAAACTCTCAACGCCGCGTTATTAAACCGGCACTACAATATTGTCGACTGGGATATTCCAGAGGGCGCGCTTTGTCCGCCAATCCCAGGCAGAGCTGACTATATCCATTACATGGCTGACTTGCTGGAAATTGGGCCTGGGCTAGAACAGCGCAGTATTAAGCTGCTCGATATCGGCACGGGAGCAAATGGAATCTACCCAATACTAGCCTGCCAAATTTACCGCTGGCAGTGTGTCGGTAGCGACATTAACCCTCAGTCGCTTGAGAACATAGCCACGATTATCGCCAACAACCCCACACTCAAAGAACGCTTCACGCTGCGCACGCAGCACGATAAAAACCACATTTTTGAGGGGATCATTCAAGCCGGGGAATTCTTTGACGTCAGCGTATGCAACCCACCTTTCCATGCTTCACTTGATGAAGCTCTTAAAGGTAGCCGGCTTAAACTCAATAACCTCGCTCGTAGTCGCGGTGAGCAAAAGGTAAAAACCAAATCCCCCACTTTGAATTTTGGCGGGTTGGAAGCTGAGCTTTGGTGTAAGGGGGGCGAACAGCTGTTTCTTAAAAAGCTCATAAGAGAAAGCAAGGTGTATTCAACGCAATGCCGCTGGTTTACTAGCCTGATTTCAAAAGCTGACCATGTTAAGCCTGCCAAGAAGTTGATTAGTAAGCTCGGTGCCGTTGATATACGAGAAATAGAGATGAAGCAGGGAAACAAGATTACGAGAGTATTAGCCTGGACATTCATCTAAGCCGCCATCGCCGTGCTTCCTCAGGCCTATGCTACTAATCAACGACAAACAATTTAGCTCCTTGCTTTGTCGATGAGCGATGAAGTTCAGTATTATCGGCAAGCTGATAGCTCGATCCAGGCGTGAGAACAAAGCAGCGTCCATCCGACGTCACCCCATTCTCAGTAGCGTCCGAGTTTAGTGTCTGAAGTTACTGTATCGTGTTTTAATCGTAGAGACACTCTACGCACTTATGATTGACCTATTCACCCGTTTGACGCTGCTTCAGGTAGATCACGCCAGCGCCGTAGCAACAGTGCCGATGTGCCACGGCGGCTGCGTTGCACAAATTTTGCGGCCGATCAGGCATTGACGAGGTCGCGGTGCGCTTCGCGCAGGTAAGCACAACGGGTTTGGACGGCTGAGATGCGACGGGAACCGCCAGCTATTCGTTTTTCATAGCATTACTCCGTGCTTACCAGCCGTAGAAGCGAGGCCAAGCCTCGATATTGCCATCGGGCAGCACAGCTTGGTACTCAGGATGTTGTGTACCGGTAGCACAAGCGTGATTGGGCAGAATGCGCAACCGCGTGCCGATAGGGAAACGTTCCGCAATACTTAGGTCCGGCTCTCCGGTACGGGACAGTACCCCATGCTCCTGATTGGCAGCGCTCAAGATATATCCCTCCACCACCTTTCCATCTTCGGTGCATACTTGACCGTAGCCGAAGTCTTGTGTCTGTTTTTGTGTTCCTCGGTCACGGCTCATCGCCATCCAACCGGCATCGACAATGGCCCACCCCTTCTCTTCTTGGTGGCCAATGACGGTCGTGAGGACACTTAGGGCGATGTCGTCTACTGTGCACACACCTACATTGTGCATCACTAAGTCGAAAAACACGTAGACGCCGGCACGCACCTCTGTCACACCATCGAGGTGTTCAGCCGACAAAGCGGTCGGAGTCGATCCGACGCTAACAACAGGGCACGACAAGCCAACATCATACAGTCTCTGCGCCGCACGCACGGCGCCTGCCCGTTCTTGTTCAGCGATGGCCAGCAAGGCTGCGGGGTTATCATAGTCGTAGCTGGATCCCGCATGGGTCATGATGCCACCCAGGCACATGCCAGCATCACGAAGCACACTCGCCACCTCCAGTAGGGCATCTTCTTCCGGCTTGATGCCCGAGCGGTGACCGTCGGTGTCAATCTCTATCCATACCTCAAACACTTCCCCATGCGCTTTACCGAAGCTGCCGATTTCCCGGCCCGCCGCGACATTGTCCACGAGGATCTTCAGATCGCAGCCACGTTGACGAAGTGCGAGCACTTTCGGGAGCTTGCTCGGTACCATGCCAACGGCATACAGGATGTCGGTAATCCCCGCGTCGAAAAACTGCTCGGCCTCCTTCAGTGTCGAGACGGTGATGCCCTGAGCCCCGGCTGCAATCTGCGACCTCGCGACGGACGGACATTTGCTCGTCTTGACGTGTGGGCGGAAGCGCACCCCGAGGGCGTTCATGCGCTCCTGCATGCGCTCGATATTGCGCTGCATGCGCTGAGTGTCGACGAGGGCGGTGGGCGTACCAAGTTCTTGCATGATAGTCATGGGTGGAGCTCGCTCAGTAAACATGGTGAAGCTGCATATTGACAGATTGTCTAGAATTATACAAACTGTCAAAACATCAACAACACCGGCCCTTGTCATGACACAACGTACTCAGGAGCAGCGATTGCTGCTCGAACAACTCAAACAGGTAGCAGAGGGGCTCGCCAAGACGTTCGCGCCCTTCTGCGAGGTCGTGGTGCACGACTTGCTGGACCCCTCACACGCCGTGCTCGCGATCCACAACAACCTTTCTGGCCGCGAAGTCGGCCATCCAGCCACCGAGCTCGGACTTGCCCGCATCATGGACGCCGAGTTCGAGCAGGTCATCGCTAACTATCCCAATAGCTTCTCTGATGGCCGCCAGATCAAGAGTACTTCGATCGGCATCAAGGATTCAGAAGGACGATACATTGCAGCACTCTGCATGAATATTGACCTCACCGTGTTTCAGGGCTTTCAGGGCATGTTGAATCAGTTCGTCGATATTCAGGTAGATGCCCCCGCCAAAGAGTCGCTGGACCCTACGGGCGCAGACGCCATTCGTGCCCGTATTGATGAGTTCGCGGCACGCCTAGCCACCACGCCACGAGCCCTCAAGGCGGAAGACCGTCGTATTTTGGTTAAGGAGTTGAAGGCGGAGGGCTTGCTGGAGTTACGTCGCGCGATGGAAATCATTGCCGCGCACTTGGGAGTCTCCCGCGCATCGGTGTACAGCTATGCGAAGTGACAGCCGCATCTTGAGCTTTTGGAGTACAGGCGCAGCCACACTGGTAATGCGTGAGGCTCTTGAGCCGCATTCGACATGACTGAGCTCGTGCTGCAGGAGCTGTTCGAGGAGGCCGGCACGCTGGTTGCCTTGGCTTCGCCACAGCTCGACAGATGAAAGCCGAACTGCAAGGCAAACGCATCGGTGTGCTCGTCAGCGGAGGCAACGTCGATATGGCGCGATTTACCAGTTTGCTGTCTTCGTAGCGTCGCGCCAACCAGACACTAGGGCTTCAATTTTCGTTCCACCCCCAGCCGCCGGTCTCTTCCGATCGAGGGTAAGGGACTCCTTTGTCCAACAATCAGAGAAATGCTCACCATGAATCAAGCCATCCAACGCTCCGATATTTATTGCACGAACAGTTTGGAGCTCTCTTCTCCTGCTGGCCACTATTCCCACGTCTGCATAACGGCAGGTCAGGTCTTCATTTCCGGCCAGCTCCCGATCCAACAAGATGGCACGCCTCTAAGCGATAGCTCATTCGAGGAACAGGCCCGTCAAGTGCTTGAAAATGTTGATGCCTGCCTTGCATGCGTAGGCCTTGATAAGACAAGGCTGACACAGGTACGTATCTACGTCACCGATATCAGCAACTGGCCGCTGTTCAACGAAATTTATGCAAGCTGGCTTGGTGATCATCGCCCTGCCCGATCTGTTGCAGGAGTCAAAGAACTTCACTTCGGTACTGCGGTGGAAATTGAAGCCATCGCATTGCTCCAGCCCGCTACCGGCTCCCACGAGGAGATCTTTTAAGCCACAGCGGGCAAGCCCGTCTACTAGAGCATTCTTCAAGTGCTGTCCGGCCGTGCGCCATGCTTGCACCGGGCATGGTGTATTGAGGCCTTACCCCAAAAAGCACCAAAAAATTCGGACTCTCGCGTTCCTGTGCTCGCCAGACACGCAGAGGTGATGGCGTCAAACTTGAAACAAAGAAATGTCGGAGAACTAGGAGAAAAACAATGACAAAGCATGTCTCTCATCCGCCCATTCGTCGTGGCCCCTTCGCATTATGGAGGGGTATGCCACTTTGGAAGAAAATATTCATCGCGCTAACGCTGGGGCTGGTTTTGGGTATAGCGCTCAATCAAACAGGTAATGCAGATATTGCTACCAGCATCAAGCCGATCGGCGATCTCTTTATCCGCGCGATCAAGATGTTGATCGTTCCGCTGATTTTCGTTTCGCTGGTCGCTGGCATCGCCTCACTTCAGGATCTCGCAACCATGGGGCGGCTCGGAGCAAAAACATTTGCTCTGTACCTGGCTTTAACAGCAGTGGCGATTTCGATCGGTCTCGCCTTATCGATCATCTTCAAACCCGGTGTCGGCGTCGATATAGGCACGTCCAAGACCAGCAACGTAAACGCTGATGCCAGCGAAGCACCGACCATTATCGACACCGTTCTGGGCCTTGTTCCGACCAACCCTATTGAAGCGTTCGCGACCGGTAACGTATTGCAGATTATCGTTTTTGCCGTCTTGTTAGGTATCGCGATTGTTCTCGCTGGCGACGTCGCCAAGCCAGTGAAAAACTTCTTCGATTCAGCCGCTGAAGTGATGTATCGGCTGACATCGATCATCATCTCCTTTGCCCCCTATGGTGTGTTTGCGCTGATGGCCTGGGTGGCTGGAACCTATGGTCTCGATATGCTGGCCCCGCTGGCCAAGGTCATCGGCATGGTCTATCTCGGTTGTGCCATCCATGCACTTGTGGTTTACGGGGGGTTGATCAAGTTCGTCGCTCGGCTTAACCCCGTACGCTTCTTCCAGGGCAGCATCGAACCGATGATGGTCGCCTTTACCAACACATCCAGTTCAGGAACGCTACCTGTCACGATGATGGCGACCGAGCGTAATTTAGGCGTGTCACGCCGCATCTCGAGCTTCGTCCTGCCGTTAGGCGCCACCATCAACATGGATGGCACAGCAATTTACCAAGGCGTATGTGCTGTATTCATAGCGCAGGCCTATGGCGTCGAGCTTAGCACCAGTCAATATCTGACCATTGTGCTGACCGCGACGCTGGCCTCCATCGGTACAGCCGGAGTGCCCGGCGCCGGGTTGATAATGCTATCACTGGTACTGACTTCAGTCGGCCTTCCGCTCGAGGGCATCGCAATCATCGCGGACATCGATCGAATCCTTGATATGGCGCGCACGTCAATGAACGTAGTAGGCGACTGCGCGGTAACCTGCTTGGTCGCGCGCAGCGAAGGTGAACTCGATCAAGCCGCCTACGATACCCCACATGTACTTAAATCCGAGGAAATAAGCGGTCGAGCAAAACCGGGCACAACTCTCGCTTGAGCCCTCCTCGGCCTAGCCTTTTGCGGGACGGACTCCGGCCCGCATACCACACTTCCGCTGGCTCCTGGGCACCGGCAAAGATAGTAAGTTGACGACATAGCAAGGGATGGTCGATAGGTTCTATATTATGCGTACGGCCAACCAGCGACGGGGCTCCTCAAGGATGACCGGAAGATCCTATTGAGGCGGGCTCACGACGCTTCAAGCCGTGAGCAGCTCTTCATGAAAATCTGGACAGGGGGCTCCCCGGAGCCTGGAAGCCTACACACTAAGGAGCGGTTCTACCCCACATTCGGGACTGCTCCACTCGGCGTGACGCCGAGAAGGCCCTGACTGCCTGAATTGAAGACATCCCGCAGAGACAGAAGAAAGTATGGAAGAATCTTGTCAGCGGCTGGCGTGAAAGCTTCTGTACTTAATGGATTTAGCAAAGTCGGTAGTACTCTACCCAATGAAGTAACCATCGCCGTGCTTCCTCAGGCCTATGCTACTAGTCAACGACAAACAATTTAGCTCCTTGCTTTGTCGATGAGCGATGAAGTTCGGCATTATCGGCAACCTGGTAGCTCGATCCAGGCGTGAGAACAAAGCAGCGTCCATCGTCGAGCTCAGTATGAAGTTCACCTTCAAGGCAGAGCAATATGTGGCCTTTAGCACACCAATGATCCGCCAGATAGCCAGGGCTATATTCAACCATACGCACCCGAATATCCCCAAAATTTTGGGTCTTCCAATAAGCAACGCCACTTTCTCCGGAATGCTCCGTCGGCTTAACTTCAGACCAATCTGTGACCCCAAAAGGTAAATCTGTAATGTTCAAACGGCATCTCCATTAAGTAGATAACAGCAATTATTCCAGCGTGGGCCTAGTTTGGTATCGAACTAAAGCAAAGCGGCTCTCTGCGATTAACTCAGATCACCGCTCTATCAGCCAAGGAATTTTTCTTAGCCAATCCTTCGGTGCCTCACTATTGATGAACTTTGTCAGCTCCGGCTATAGATACACATTTGTGATTTCCAATTTTATGCATTGCCTACGAATCATCAGTCGCGCCAGCGGTCAGATGTATTGATCAGCCATCCACGTATGGACTCAGCGACGTCTTGGGTCATGGGTCGGCCATCTTGGTCAGATAAACCATGATCCATCTCGGGGTAGGCCATCAGCTCGATATTGAATTTACCTAAGTCGTGAAGATTTTCGACTAACTCAGCGACTGCCTCAGGTGAAACAGACTCATCGCTCCCGCCCTGCACAATTAAGGCGGGTATCTCTACACGGCTCAAAACAGATTCTTGATCAATCGAAAGCATGCTTCGCCACCATGCGTATCCATGGTTACTGACGTCTATATCCAACCTTTCGTTGCTGCTTAGGATATGCTCTGCAAACCCGTTGAACCCCTCTATTGCGGATGCCACCGCGCTTTCTGGCTCGGTCAACTTAATGTTATGGTTCACATCATCAATAAACCATCGACCGCCCCCATTAATCATAATGACCGCGTCTGCCGTGTCGTACTCGGCTGCATACAAAGCGGCAACCACGGCTCCTTCGCTTCCTCCCAGAGCAATGACATTCTTGTAGCTGCCATCGCTTACCATGTCAGATACTACCGTATTGGCATCCTGAACTCGTTGCTCTGGCCTATCGTTCTCTAGGTAATAAGCGGGACAATCGGGTCTCTCTACATTTGTATCGCGAGGCAAATCAGCTGTGATTCCCGGCTTTTCAATCAGCAATAAATCCGCCGATGGCCAAGCAGCGTGAGATAGCTCTCTGATAAGATTGTTATGCTTGACACTATTACAGTCAGACCCTTGGAAAGATACTAGAAGCGTATCTGATGAAAGGTTATCGGATGCAACTTCTAGGTAATAGTCAATGACGCTGCCATCCGCTCTTTTGAGTGATGAGACAGCATCGTTTTCATTTGCCACAGCACTTGTAAGCCCGAAGAAGAAACAACCTACGACACATGTAGCCGTAAAATACTTCTTTCTTTTTGCTAATACCCGATGCATCCGCTGGTTATGTATTTTTACAAGATTGACCATTTTAAAACCACGCCAACTAAGTGAATTGAACCAAAAACTAAGCAAATAACCGAGCTCCATAGCCAAAAAGCGGTGCTATTTTGCTTTATCTGAGGGTGATTAGTGATAAATGGAGCAATTAAGCCGCCTAAGCCTCGAAGTAAATAAATAGTTGTTATTGCGCACAAGGTTAATTTTAAAAAAGGCATGCTAGGTAACAGTCCCGCGCCAGACCATGCATAACAGCCCCAAATAATTAAAACTGAGGCAATCCCAAGTGTTATCACTGTTGGCCGCAAAGAGCGCTTCTCAGCCATTAGTGCCATTGCTTCCCCTGCACCAAAAAAACGATACCAGTCTGGGCCACCAATGACGACACCGACATGCAGCGCCGCTGCTAAAAAGCTCAATGAGCCAGCAACGATTAATAGTTCAAAACTCACAAAATATGTCTCCATTGTTCATGACTACTGCCTTTACACCCTAGCCCCATGTTCCGTTAGACTCTGCACTGCACATACTTTCTCTAAGCTGAACAACGCGCGACACTGCCTCCCAAGCCAGTTCTTATCGACCATTGGCAATACAGTTTATGGTAAATTTTGCGCACATTTCCAGAATAATTAGTTTTTAATTCTATTTCCTCGCTGCGCACTCGATCTTGTCTATACACTCGATATGAGTTGACTCATAACACTGCACTGCTAACCCTCATCGGCTTTTCTAGCTTAGCCAGAGAACAGCGCAAGAACTCCCTACAGTTGTCTCTAGCCAAGCTAACCCCTTCATAGTACGAATTAAAACCTAAACTGATAAGTGCCACTACGAGTCGACGTCGCGGTTGACCCAAACAACTATTAGTAAGTTAAGAGTCTTACTTAATAATTGTTAGACAATCGAATTAAAAAATTACAATACGCAAAGAAAAAAAACATCAAATTTTAAGGTTGTTGCTATGTTAAATAAAGTGAACCTTCAGGTGTCCATGCGTAGGGAGTAGATAAATGTCACAACAATTTGACGAGCTTGCCGCCTTATATGAAAAAATGGCCGAGTGGCCATTTCGAAAGTACTGCGAGATACCCTCCACTATTGAAGCTCTAGGAGATATTAGCGGGCTCTCTATTCTTGATTTCGGCTGTGGTAGTGGCTTCTATACTCGGCTGTTAAAAAAGCATGGCGCCAAGGAAGTCGTCGGCTACGATATATCTTCAGGGATGATAAGTTACGCGCGTCGTCGCGAAGAGAAAGAGCAACATGGCATCTCATATCTTGATAATAAAGACAGTATCCCAGAGAATCATTTTGATATTGTTCTTTCTGTATATACTTTACCCTACGCGAAAAACCTAGCGGGCCTTATGGAATTGTGCGGTGATATGGTGCGCCCCATAATACCAGGCGGTCGTCTCGTAACACTTCCTCTTCACCCTGACTACGCGCTACAAACATCTTACTACCGCCCCTACGGTTTCGACCTCATTAGCAGCACTACTACTCCTAGAACTAACGAAACACCGCTGAAACTTCACTTGTGCCAGCCCCCCTATGATGACTTTGTAACGGCTTACTACTGGTCGAGTGAGGCATTAACTAACGCCTTGGAACACGCCGGGGTGAAAAATATTGAATGGCAAAACTTTCATGTAACCGATGAGGGCAACGAAGTTCACAAGAGTAGTTTTTGGGAGGCTTATCAAACATGCCCACACTCAATCATTCTCTCAGGACGCAAAGGAGTGTGAACGTGTTGACACCTCCCGTGTCCACCACCACCTCCCTGCCTCCCTTCGGAGCCGTCTGGGCTCGCTGGTTCAATTCGATCAGTTCTCTTGACCATCACGAGTGGGACTCACTGGTCGAAGACAGCAATTTTTTTAATAGCTACAGATGGTTACAGTCTCTTGAATACTTCAGTCGACCACGCTCTGTACTGGCGGCTTTCGGCCCTGGAGGGCTTTTGGCAGGCTGCCCAATATGGGAAGGACAGCCTGATGACCCTCTGTTTGCCCCCTCACACTGGTTTACAGAGTTGCCAGGGCCATGGAAGGAAAAATTTCTGTGGGTGGGAGCATACCGCTCTACGCATAATGAGCTGATCTGCGGGCATGGGGCTCGTCATCAAGAAGCGCTGGCACTGCTGCTTCATGAGCTCCAAAACAAAGCCAATCATGATGGGTTGGCTGGCGTTCTACTGCCCTATATGCCGTTGAAAAGAGCTTTGTATGTCGCCTCACACCACCCTGATGCACAAGTGCTGCTTCATGATGCCGAAGCTTCCCAGCACATCTCACCAGGAGGTTTAGACGACACTATCTCGTCCTGGAAGAAACACTATCGAACACGCACACGAGCCGAAATAAATGCCTTCCACGATCAAGGAAACCAAATAGAGTGGTCACCTATTACGCCAGTACTAGAGGAAATACTGGTCAACCTTGTTGCCATGAACCGATCCAAACACGGCGCGACCACTGGAGCAGCATGGATGCGCAAGGTTTTCATGAGTCAGCACCAGTCCAACGTCATTGATCACTCGATCGTCGCCCTTTCCCGAAACAAGGGGAAGATAAATGCTGCCACCATCTTTTATCGTTTCGGAAATTCGCTTCACGCACGATATTTCGGTTTCGACTACACAGAGGAGAAGGACGACTTCCGTTACTTCGTTCTCAGTTACTACGCACCTTTAAGATACGCACCCAAGCATGGCCTAAAGACATCCCACCTCTCAGTTTCAGCCTTGGATGCGAAAGCAAAACGTGGAGGATGCATCGAGCCACTCGCCACCGTCGCAATTTTTAGAAAAGAAAAATTAGCGGATGACCTTGTGAAGAAGCACAACTTCGCAGTCGTTGACAGTCACCAGAACAGGTTCCGCAAACATCTGGCCTCGGAATGGTTCAACGATGGAATCATCTGATAATAGGAGAGATTCATGCTTCATCTAGTCTATATTCTTCAGCCTACCGAGCATGCACGAACCCACACAAAAGAGTTCTGGGAGTGGATACGCTCACGTCAATCATGGTTCTACGATGGCTTGGACATGGTTCATGAGCCACGTTGGTTCAACTACGTTATCGGTAATAATGTGCACTGCCTGGAGCACTCGGTAGCTTTCGAAGACGAAGCGGCCTGGGGTGCCTACCGCAAGGCAGTTTCACAGCGCTGCAAAGATCCAGAGTGGGAGGCAAGGCGGATCGAACAGGAAAAATGGTGGGAAATCATTGACTCCCGACTCATGAACGATATTCAACTGGAGAGTTAAGCATGACGGAGCATACGACAACAACAACAACAACAACAACAACAACACTACACACACGTGCGAACCGACTTCTGGATACAGCTTCTTTCATCACATTGGCCACCTGCAACGATACTGGAACGCCCTGGGCATCCACCGTCAACTATGTAGTGCTTCGCTCTCCACTGCGCCTTATCTGGTACTCCATGACCCAGGCTCAACATTCGATTAACATCGACCGACAACCCATGCTGTCGGGTTCAATCTTTCGCACCGATCTCGGCGAGTTATCACCTCCCGCTGGCTTAGATGGTTTGCAGCTCTTTGGAGATGGCCGCGCCGTGCCCGATGAAGAAGCAGCCGCTATCCATACCTTGTACTATCGCTTGAACTTTCCCGATCCAGAGTTAAGGAAATCCTGGGAACTGCCACTCACAGATTTCCTCACAGGAGGACGAAGACGATTCTATGAAATGCGTCCACATAGTCTGTGGTTGCTCGATCTGGATCAATGGCGAGAGGACAAAGTGGACCAACGAATTGCGGTCGATATTTCGCAGTTAGCTTGACCTGCAAAATGCGCTTCGTGGTGGCTAAGAGCGTTGCTCAACAAGATAGCCAAGCCACTCAGCGTATTCATGAAGAATCGTATTCATTAAGAGCTAGCCAGCGGACGGCAAAAGCCCCTCAAACCTGTAGCCTACGGCTAACGCCCATATTTAGCTGCCGACACGAGCCAAATACGTTTTTGCGCATTCACCTACAAAGCATCGGCCGGGATTATCACCCGCGATCCAGTCCTCAATAGGAAAAAGGTCAAACAGACCAACCTTCACAAGCGTTGGAACGGCAAGTTCAAGCTCTTTTTCTACTTGGCCTCGCTCGCCAGCGTTATAAAGATTAATGTTATAGAGCATCGTGGCAACCGTTCCCGTCTGAACCTTACTGCCATCTTTGAGATGAACCGAAGGAAGAACTTCCCCACCGCTAACGACTTTCTGATTTACAGCGGCCAACTGCTCCGTATGTTCAACGCTTTTTTTCATTAGCACTCTCCTTTTTTCAAGCGGCTCTACTTTTAAACAGCTAGAGCCACGTTACGGTGTGAACAACGCCACTATTTCGCTAGATCATTGTGCCGTAACCACTTAAGCCAACTCAAACCTTAAATGCCAAGCGTTGCGAATCTACCTCGAACACGCTGTTCTGAGGTTTTCTTACCCATACGGAAACGCCCAAGGTTATTAGCCTCGGGCGTTTCTTCTAGCAAATTTGGTTACCACAAACCGAACCTTAAAGTGTCATATGCAGAATTGGAAAGGGTTTTCCCATATCATCAATGGGTGAGCGTGAAACTACCTTGAACCCCATATGCTCGTAAAATCCAACAGCCTGTGGGTTTTGTTCATTGACGTCCACGTTGGTTGCACCTAACTGCTCAATCGCATATTGCAGTAGTGCCTTACCTATGCCTTGCCCTCGCGCTTCATTCAGGATGAATAGCATTTCAATCTTTGAGTTTTGGGCACCCAAAAAACCTAGGATTGAACCACGTTCATCTTTAACGCACCTCAATGTAACAGCGGGAAACGCCTGCTCAATGATAATTGGTTTAAAAAACTCAATATCTTCTTCCGTTATAAAGTCATGAGTTGCTCGGACTGACTCTTCCCAAACATTAAGCATCTCTGCATAATTTTCAGGGAGCACATTTTCTACGATCATCGTACTTCTCTACAGTTGACTGAAACTCATGCGCAGACGCACTTCTCTAGTGACTATTTTCATCACTCTTTCTCCTCGAACCTCCTCACCTGTCACTGGGTGAATTACCTGGCTCCTCGTTCTCACGGATAGCGCAGACATCTTCGATATCCACCGGCCGTGCGAGTATAGATTTATACCGCACCAGATCATCCTTAAGCATAAGAGGAAGCTCAAGACCCAATAAATGCACCGTCAAATAACGAGAAAAATCTATGTTGAGCGGCACCCAGGTTTCGCTACTTGCATCGAAAATTTGTGAGTCGTCAGCGTTACCCACCTCCACTTTAATACCTTCATACTTGAACTGGACGTAGGTTAGATCCCAGCCTTCCTCCTGGCGGTGAGCGGCAGCTTTGGATACAAACCGCTGACCGGCCTGAACCACTGACGCAAAGTACTCGCCGGGGACAAACAAGTCGATGTCATTAAGCTCACGCTCTGAACCATACCCCTTTGCTGCGAGTCCCCCGCAGATCAAAAAAGGAATACTCCTTTCTCTCAGTAACTCCACAATCCATTGAGCTGCTAAATGATGCACGTCTCCTCCTTTTTCATATACGCTCCTTCAACCTTCACAGTGAATAGACCACACGGCCAGATATTAATTGAATGCGCTGCGCCGCCATCGTGGGCGCCTTATGGCTCGTTTCTCGCTAAGCGTTACGCCGCACACAAACGTGCCATCGTTTGATTTTGTAGTGCGTGGTAAGCGCAGCGCACCCGCAATTGTGGCTCGAAAATACGCGTGGCTTAAAGCGACTCCACTGCCATGGTCGGCTGCTTAGTAAAAGCTAATCTACTTAATAAGCACTAATAATAATTCAAACGCACCGTGTTCGGAATTTTAAAAGATCATAAAAATCAAAACGCACCATAAAAAATCACTTACTATTCATTCAGTTAATCTCTTCCCTTTGGTCATAAACTGCGCCATTCCACACAATTACGCTAATTATTCTATTCGAGTAATGAATGGCTGCTTTTACGCTATACTGCGTCATCTTTTATTTTCGACACACCTGACGACCATCTGTCTGAGCACCTCATGCCATTTTCAAAACTAGGCTTATCCCGTCCTCTTGTTCAAGCGATTACCGAGCTCGGTTACAAAACGCCAACGCCCATCCAGGAACAAGCGATTCCAGCCATTCTTTCGGGCAAAGACTTAATCGCCACCGCACAAACAGGCACAGGCAAAACCGCGGCCTTTGTTCTGCCACTGCTAGAACGATTCAGCCAAGCGGAAGCATTACGCGGCAAACGCATACGCGCGCTGATTCTAGTGCCGACCCGTGAGTTAGCGGTTCAGGTCGAAGCCAATGTGGCTCAATACGCTAAACACACGCAGTTAACCTCTATGGCCGTGTATGGTGGTGTGGATACCGCGCCACAAAAAGAGCGGCTAATCGAAGGAGTGGATATTCTGGTCGCCACGCCAGGCAGGTTGCTTGATTTGGCGCATCAGCGTGCGCTGCACTTTGATGAACTTGAAGTTATGGTGCTGGACGAAGCGGACAGAATGGTCGACATGGGTTTTGTCGATGACATCCACAAAATCTTAGTACGCCTGCCTGAAAACCGTCAGAACCTACTGTTTTCAGCCACCATGACCGGCGACGTTCGCGCCCTGGCCTACGGTTTTTCAGATAGTAAGATGACCGACCTAGCGGCTGATATCTCCATCTCTCCCAGCATTCGCGCCGCTGCGACTATCAAACAGTGGCTAATCACGGTAGACAAAGACACCAAGTCTGCCCTGTTGAGCCACTTGATCAACGAGCAAGCGTGGGATCAGGCGCTGATTTTTGTCGAGAAAAAACACAGTGCAGCCAAGCTGGTTGCTCAACTGGAAAAGCGCGGTATTCAAGCGGATTCCATTCATGGTGGCAGAAGCCAGGCCATGCGCGAAAAGATTCTGGCGCAGTTCAAAACAGGCGAACTGAAGTACCTAGTGGCCACGGGCGTCGCCGCTCGGGGGTTGGATATTGGTGAGCTGAGCCGCGTGGTGAATTACGATTTACCTTTCCAGCCAGAAGAGTACATCCACCGCATTGGCCGCACCGGCCGCGCGGGTGCCTCAGGTGAAGCCATCTCTCTTGTCGACATCAGTGACTTTAAGAACCTTTGTGCGATTGAAAAGCGCTTAAACAACATTATTGAGCGCAAAGAAGTTGGGGGCTTCCCGGTTAAAAAAGCCGTCCCCGTTTCTAACTTGAACCATGCCAAAAGAAGTAATCGCTAAGAACTAGCAAAGAAGCTCACCTCTTACAAAAGTGAGCTTCTTGATCGCCTACATTTACGAGGCGGGTAAAAACGCATCTAATAGCTCGGCATTGGTTGGATATTTATCCAATAACGCCAGCAGTTTCTGCGCGCCTTCTACTGGCTTAAGATGTGTCAACGCTCGACGCAATGCGCGTACTTTTTCAATATCTTTCGCATCAATCAATAGCTCTTCTCGGCGGGTACTGCTTTTGGCAATATCTATCGCCGGGAAAATCCGTTGATTCGCCACTTCCCGTGATAGCACAATTTCCATATTGCCCGTGCCCTTAAACTCCTCGAAAATCACCTGATCCATACGGCTTCCGGTATCCACCAGTACGGTGGCCAGAATGGTGAGCGACCCACCGTTTTCGATCTTTCTCGCAGCGCCAAACAGTTTGCGTGGTATTTCCATCGCACGGCTATCCAGCCCACCCGACATAGTACGACCATTGCCGCGCTGCTCGGCATTATGCACCCGCGAGAGCCTGGTAAGCGAATCGATCACAATCATCACATCATGCCCCTCGCCTGCCTGCTTACGCGCCGTCTCAAGAAGCTTATCGGCCAAACGCATATGGTGTGAGTAGCTTTCGTCTGAAGATGAGGCATGGACTTCTGCCGATACACTGCGCCTAAAATCGGTCACTTCTTCAGGGCGTTCATCAATCAGCAAGGCATACAACTTTATGTCAGGATGGGCTGCTGCCACTGCCTGACAGATATGTTTTAACAGCGTCGTTTTGCCAGAGCCCGGCGGCGCAACAATCAACCCGCGCTGCCCCATCCCAATGGGCGTAATCAAATCCATCGCCCGCACACTACGCTGCGAAGAGCCAAGCTCTAAAACAATGCGAGGGCTAGGATGAATCGCCACGCCATTTAAAAAACGCTTTTCGGGATCATCAGGAAATGGACTTTCAACTTCATCAGCGGGCTTGGCATCTAGCTGCCTTTTCGTTTTCAGACTGAGTGTTTTTCTCGCCATAATATTGATGGATCGCCTTGAATAGCCTGGATTAATAGAATAATTGCATCTGAGCGCTTCTTCACTGAATGGCGCATTGGGTGGTGGGTTACGATAAGGCTCTTAGACGGCTTGTAGCTCTTTGGCGACGACATCATCACCGCGTGTCCAATGCGCGCCGCTAATACAAAATTTAGCTGCAAACCCCATATGGGTCATGCCCAATTTCTTACGCAAAGCAGCGACATCAACCGGCTCCGGCCGATGCGCTTTAGCCGCATTAAGGTCGATGGCTTCTTGCAAAACCTGAGCAATACTTCCTAGGAACGAGCCATGATGCTTCTCCAATGCGGCATTAACAAGCAGATTGACCAACTTGGAAATCGCATTTCAATCTACTTTTGAGAGATTTTCGCGCTCGAACGCTCGTTCCGAGAAGTATGAACCGGTTCCCCTCATCCCTATTATTTCCGCCCCACCTCAGCCCCGCAATTCCAGAACCTCTCAGCCCCGTCATTCCAGAGCCACCTCAATCCCATCATTCCCTAATCGCCTTAGCCCCGTCATTCCCGAGTGGGGTTATCGGGAATCCAAGTTGACCTTTTCAGCCGAAGCCAAGGTACTTAAATCAAAATAGATTCCCGCTAAAAGCATGCGGGAATGACAGCTGGGGAGAAGCAGTCATTTCCTTCGCCTTATTAGGCACCGTGCCTAATCAGGCAACGTTGAATGCCCGGTGTTAGCAGCGGGCTGTTACTGATCCTATCTGCTCGTTGCCTATTAAATCTTCCATGATTCCTCTCAGCAGCTAAGTATGTGCGGTAGGCGCGATACTTACATCAGGATGTAGGTTGTAGCCGCCGATTAATGACTATTTTCTGTCTGTTTTCCGACTATGCCAAAACTAGGCATCAGCGGCTTTTAGTACAGCTACAACGCCGCATTAAGGTGTGAGCGACGCTTGGCTATACTTGAGCGAAGCGAAAACGCCAAGCGTTGCGAATCACTCTTAAATGCTTTGTTATGTGTTTCAGTCTATTTCAAACTCCAACTCTGCTTTTTGCAGTGTCTTTTCACCAACACCAGGTATAGTCCTTAGAGAGACTTTATTGATGTAACCTTCTTTGATTCGGTATTTGAATATCTCTTTTGCGGTGTTTCGCCCAACGCCTAAAAGAGCTTCCAGCTGATCAATCGATGCTTCATTAATGTTTATTTTGGATGATTGACCAGTAGGCTTCTTGGCTAAATAGCCCAACAGATCAGCGATAACCATGTATGTATGGAATACAGCTTTAACAGCTTCTATTTGCTCAAGCTCAGCATGAACTCCCTTATTAGTTAGTTTATTTACTTTCTCTAACCAAGAACCAAGAAAATCAACATGAGTTTTTGCAAGCTCTCTATTGCTAGCAGACTCTATAGATTTATCCATAAATGCCCAAAGTCTATTAACATATTGACCTTGCTTCAAAGCCCTACCGTTTACTGACTCTGTTGTTACAGGGAAAAGTTCATCTGCTAAGCCTTCGAGAAGGCGTCTACAAGTAGTTAATGCATGAGACCATTCTTCAGGGTTGTTTGACGACACACTCTTGAACGCAAGCATCAATTGCTCCGCGAGTTCAGGATTTAAATCCAATATCTGATCATCAACTTCTGATTTGAGTACATCGAAACAGCTAGAGACCGTCCCTGAGAACTTGATCTTTGAATATAGGTCTGATGCAAGATCGTGCGCTTTTCTTTTTACATAAGCGATATGTTTTTGTAGATGATTTTTATAGTAAGTTTTGTCATTTCCCTTTTTTAGTTTCACTAAATCAAGATATTTCTCTTGTATAAAACCAATATTTGAATAACCACCACCGCTATCATCATTTTTTACGTTTAATTCTTCGATACTGCAATGAAGATCAGCTTTTAACCCTATAGATTCTAGGTCTGCATAACATTCATTTACTTGTTGTCTAAGTTCATCTGTGGGTGACGTATTAACTTCAATCAACAACTCGATAAGCCCCTTTAGCTTATCTGTATAACAGGGGTCACCTTGTTGGACTTTACACCAGATGACAATCTCTTCATCGTCAACTAAGCTAGCTGCCCGCTGCAGCTTCTGCACCGCCGCAATTAACGTGCCTTTTGAAGACTCAAGCTCATTTAGGCTTTGTTCAACAAGAGTAAGCGCTTCATTTTTCTTTTTATCCACTTAATTTTCCTAGACTTAATAATAAGAACAGAGCGTATTATACTGATTTCAATACCTATTAATTTGATGAAACTAACGGTAGATTGAAGAAACACATAACGCTGATCGAAGCGGCGGCTGAAAGCTGTCCGCCTTACGCGCCTTGTTAACCGTTTACTCGAAAAGCTTCCGATTTATCCATTCACTAAGATCTTTCTTATCCACTTTTCCAAGTATGAAATTATCACGATATACCCTTTCTAGAGCACCACGTGTAAGAAAGCTAGTTGTAACTAAAATACCTTTGCTAGCTCCAAACTCGTTTCGAACATCAGCTAACTCTCGAATAGCCGGAATACCTACTTTATTAGATTTCTTATACTTTTTTGCCTGCCATAAAGTTTTATATAGGCCAGCCTCCTTCATATTCTTTACGGCAACAATATCTACGCCACCATCCTTCATTCCATCCATCAATTCAATTTCATATCCATCTGACTCCAGCAACCTAGAAATGAAAACTTCAAACTGTCGCCAAGACATACTTTCAAGAGAAAAATCCGGGGATTTTAACTGTTCAACAAGTCTGATACTGGGTGAATATTGCGCAATTTCTATTTTTGTTTCAGGGAGCCCTATAATTTCCGGTTGATAGATGAACTCACGTCCCATTTCGTGAGTCCAATCAAACTGCCCCCCCTGAACCGGAGTTGAACTTAAGTACAGAAGCTTACTATTTGGGCTTTTTAACAGAATGTTCTCGCCTAAATCCTCGGTTTTTCTTCCAAGGTTAGCTACGCCATCAAAGATAAAAATGGCGTTCTCGGCGCTTACCATTTCATCAAATTCTTTCTTATTCCTGCCTATCGCCTGATAGGTCACTGACAAATTACTGGGCGCAGATATTGAGTCAAGATAGATTTCAAGACCTATTTGCTTGGCAACCTCCGCCCATTGATATTGCAGTATTTTCCCGTCGGATACGATAACAACACGTGAAGCATCACCACGTTCAATCTTGCTCCGAGCCGCCGTTAGAGCAGTAATTGTTTTCCCAGTCCCTGGCATAGAAACCAGCAGGGATTTCTTTGCATCAGATGATAGATACTGATCAACAAAGTTTTGTTGCCAACTTGCTAGTTGCATAGTCCTATTTTCTTGTCCGATCAATGGTTAACGCCGCATTCAGCGGCTTGTCCGCTGCAATGCATTGTTAAAAACCGTCTGCTTTGAATCGTTCTCTAGCTTCATCTTCGCATTTATAACAAGCGAAATACTGAATTGTTTCCATGCCGCCAGTTACGAATTCGTCGCAATGGGGACAAGATATTGCCTGCCATCCTCTATCAAAACAAGATACGCAACTCCACAGTCCGTCAATAAAAAATACAGAGGGTCTTTCGTGTTGGCACCTATGGCATCCTGCTATATGTGGTTGTCCCTTTTCCCACCAGTCATCTCCCTCAGTGTACTTGGCTTCACATAAATCAATGAGCTGCTCCGTCGTAATAGCTGTTTCACAGTGTGGGCAGGCATCTAAGTTTTTATTAAAAAACTCGAAATCTTTATGGCAGTTTGGACACTCGATACTTTCTCTTGTTGATACTACTGCGGTGTCTGAAACCCCACAAACAATACAGCTACAATCAGAACCCCACTTATGTTCCTCTTTGACAACGGCCGCCAACATTCCGCAATGCTGACAATCAATAACCTTTTTTCCTGATTTTACTTCTATTTCTATTTTTGGTTTTAGTTCGTTGTATCTAGCTAAGATAAAGTCTTTTTGCCCCATCATTCGTCTGTGGATGCGATTAAACTCTTTTTGATACAACTGAAAAACATCTTTCCATTTTTCTGTTAACAAGGTGTGCAGGTGATGCCAAGATGCCCACTGCTCCACTACCACACCGGCCTTCGTTGCGGACAAATCAGCGTAATCAGAATGAGCAAAATGAACTATTTGATTACGGTGCTCACCTAACGCTTTGAAGTTATCAATTGTGGTCTGATCAAGATGTTCACTGACGATGGACTTAAGTCTTTTGATTGCGTCCCCTAGGAAAACGGAATGAAAGTCCCCAACTCTAAAACTGTCAATACTTGCAGTTTCGGGTTTACTAAGAATAAGAGTCCAATGCTCATCCATCAAACGAGCCTTAAGAAACAACTCAATTGAGGTATAAAAATCAACAATAGAGTTCTTAGGCCTCTTTTCCAAATCATCAAGCGATGAATCCAAAAAGTCTATTGCATTCTTGACTAGGGAGTCAAAAAGCTCTTCTTTTGTCTGTTTCTTTTGAGAAATAAACTTTCGACTCATTTCGGACTTCCCTAGGTTTTTAACAGTAATTATATAGCCTGCTACATAACACCCTTGAACATGCCAGCACGTTTGTTGGTGTTATCTAGCCACCCAAAAAAATCATAAACCACTGTTTTTATAGCTTTATTTATCTCGCATGGCAACATATCCAAAATTCGCGTGCCGGCTCGTTTTTACGATTTAATCATACTTTATTGATAAATTTGGCTTAGGTCACGTGGCTTTGAAGAAAAATTGAGCTGGAGCAGGCTTTGGGCAGCTGGCGCTGCCTTGGAAAACGCATTTCTATCTGCTTTTGAGAGATTTTCGCGCTCAAACGCTCGCTTCGAGAAGTTTGAACCGGCTCCCCTCATCCCTATTATTTCTGCCCCACCTCAGCCCCGCAATTCCAGAGTGGGGTTATCGGGAATCCAAGTTGACCTTTTCAGCCGAAGCCAAGGTACTTAAATCAAAATAGATTCCCGCTAAAAGCATGCGGGAATGACAGCTGGGGAGAAGCAGTCATTTCCTTCGCCTTATTAGGCACCGTGCCTCATCATGCAACGTTGAAAGCCCAGTGTTAGCAGCGGGCAGTTACAAACAGGGCACTCATCTCTACAGGTGTTCAGAAGTGTCATCCATTGGACTCAGCGGCTCCAGAGACTTCAGTTGCTACCTGTGTAGAGCTGTGGTGAGGCGAGGTACTGGATCGCGTATGTCTACCTTCGCAGTATGCGAGCTACCCGAAACCTGCTTTTCTACCGAACGGAGCTAGTTCGTCACGGTACTGATCTCAAAGCCCATATTGTCAACATAGCGAGTCAGTACAACCTGCCACCCAACAAGGTTAATTTGAAGAATTTCAGCACCAGAGAACAACTGAGCCCCCTCACAATCCGACAACTTAGCGCAATATCGATGCTGAAATTGGGCATCTGCTGACTGACCTTGAGATCTGAAGCCCGACTTCTACACCCAACTCGAAGCCATCGCTTTAATTATCCATCCTACTGACGCGCACCAATACCCTGATCGAGTGAGCTTACACCGGCGCTGAACCTGAAACTAACTGGGACCGTAAAGTAACCCGCTGTTTGAATAGGACAGAGGCTGGTTAACCGATGAATGTCTAGTGCCCAGACCAATCTGCAAGGAGCAACTCGGTTTACCAGTGGTGAATTACCACGTTAGAGAGCCTCAATGGGTATTTGCTGTAAGCCATTCACCCGATTTTACGATTGGTGATACCACGATACTCTCCTTGCATATAACGCCGCTCAGCACGCGCGGCTACGGAATGGAGGCGTCGCCGGGGGCTAGCCTTGTTAGGGCTATTGCGATATAGTTGTACGGAGTTTCCGTACGCAATGGTGGAGTTATGGATATCGTCAGTGTCAACAAATTTAGAGATAACCTGAAAAGCCTTGTAGAACAGGTTATTAGCAAACATGAGCCCCTTAAGGTGACGCGCCGCGCCGGAGAGGCTTTCGTGATTATGAGTGCTGAAGACTGGGAAAGGGAACAAGAAACCCTGCATGTTCTTCAGAACCGAGACCTGATGCAGCAGATTGCGGCCTCCCTCGATACTCACAACCGTGGCCAGGGATACATACCTAATGACGAGCAGATGAATGAGATCACTGGTATTTGAGGGCAGCACCTGGGAAGCCTATGAAAAGATGCGAGAGAAAGACAAGAAACTCCACAAAGCTCTCTGCAGATTGCTGAAAGAAATGCTCCGCTCTGACGATCCATCAACAGGGATCGGCAAACCTGAACCACTTAAGCACAATTTATCAGGCTTGTGGTCACGGCGCATCTCACAGAAAGACAGACTCATATACCGATTCGACGACAAATCCATTTACGTTTTTGCTATCGGAGGGCATTACGACCAGCCCTAACGCTGAGGTAACCGGCGCCGGAGCGCCAGCGGAGGGAACCAAAAGCTCCACGCTTTTGGCGCCCAGTTGACCGTTTGGTTAGGTCTTTGCATTGGACTCACTCAGCGCCTTGCCCCAAATTGCTACTCTGTACGTAAAGGAGCCGGGGTCGCTAGCCTCGATGTTGATTGCCGCAGGGATAAAGCTTTTACCCTCGTACTCTGGAGCTGCGTTGTAACGACTTACCTTGCCCTCTTGGGCAAGAGGCAAAATGACGTTTTGATCGGTACTCGCTTTAAGTTCAACTGCGAAAGCTGGCACATACACGACGTTCGGCGGAACATCTTCGCCACCGAATTCGGAAGGCAGAAGCAGTAGCTTCTGAAGCTCTCCTTTCTGGAATAGCACCTCAGCTTTCTCTCTTGAATCAACGCCAGAGTAATCTGGACCCTTATTGTTTTTCTTCAACCACCCAAACATCGTTATCTCCTTATGGCCTAACGCCGCCATAAACGGCGCGAGTTGCGAGCGTCCGGCGACCATAGGGAGCGAATTTGATGGCTTTGTTAGAGCAAGGCCTAGTCGAGATCAAGCTCGGCCAATATCTTCTTGATTTCATACTCAATTTCCATACCCTTTGCTGGCCAGTATTTCTTTAGCACTTGAATCATTTCCCACGCTTTTTCTGAGTTCACTTCACCTTTTTCCTGAGATACTTCCCAACTCTCGCTTCGCTGAAAGGGCAAGCCTACGCTTTCAGCCAAGGCATCTATTTGCGAGTTAAGTTTACTTGAAGCTTGCTGAAGTGAACCTCTTAATGAATCTCGAGTTGCAACGATTGCCTTAGCATGAACAACAACATTGCCTGGACCCTCCTCATAGGCTCTATCAATCATTTCCCCAATACGTTCCACGTACTTTCTTGGTGCACCACGGATTTTCTTCTTGGCCCTAATCGCTTTTATGCCGTAGCCAGTACCGCCACTTATTGCAGCAACGATCAAACCTGCAATTACGGTTTCTAAAATACCCATGATGCGATCCTCATGTACTTGGTAGCTCTAACAGCGATTATATAGCCTGCTGCATAACACCCTTGAGCATGCCAGCACGTTTATTGGTGTTATCCAGCCACCCAAAAAATCATAAACCACTGTTTTTATAACTTTATTTACCCAGCATGGCAACATATCCAAAATTTGCGTGCTGGCTCGTTTTTACGATTTAATCATACTTTATTGATAAATCTTACTTAGGTCACGTGGTTTTGAAGAGAAATTGAGCTGGAGCAGGCTTTGGGCAGTTGACGCTGCCTTCGCGCCGGGCCGCCGCTGCGGGTGCCTTTTGGCTCGTTCCTCGCCAAGCGTTACGTCCGCGCTACGGGGTGGCTAGATTGCTTATGTGGCGTGATCATCGCGCGCTGAAGCGCCCTCCCACAACATCACTAATGTAGCAACGGCTTGCATTGCGGGAGGTATTTGGGCTTGGGCATCGACTTCTTTCAGCGGGTGATGTAGGGCTTGGCGAATGCAGAGGAGTATGAATTAATCTCCTCAACCCCGTCATTCCAGAATCACCTCAGCCCCGTCATTCCCGAGCGGGGTTATCGGGAATCCAAGTTGACCTTTTCAGCCTAAGCCAAGGTACTTAAATCAAAATAGATTCCCGCTAAAAGCATGCGGGAATGACAGCTAGAGAGAAGCAGTCATTCCCGTCGCCTTATTAGGCACCGTGCCTCATCAGTCAACGTTAAAAGCCCAGTGTTAACAGCGGGCAGTTACAAACAGGGCACTCATCTCTACAGGTGTTCGGAAGTGTCATCCCTTGGACTCAGCGGCTCCAGAGACTTCAGTTGCTACCTGTGTAGAGCTCTGATGAGGCGATGCAATGGTCGGCGAAAACCACTGCACAGTCACCATACCTACCAGCACCAGCGTGACACCTGCCAAACGCCCAATGCTGACCTCCCTCACGGGCAGATTCAGCCAGCCATGATAATCCAACAACAGTGAAGTAATCAGTTGCCCTGCAATAACACACACAATGAAGTTGGTCGCCCCGACGCGTGGTACTAGAACCAATGCTGACGAAATATAGATGACTCCTGCTACACCGCCCAGCCAAGCCCAAGCCGGTATGTGCCTGATGGTCCCCAGAGCAGGAGGAGACACTTGCATGACAATCATTATGGGTATTACGACAAGCATGCTGACAACCAGAGAGACCAGTGTCGCCCAAAGGGGGTGGCCTAGCGCTCGGCCCAATTCAGCGTTGCTGCCAGCTTGAAAAGGCACCAAGGCACCCGCGATAACCGCCACAGCCGCAAGCGCCACTAAAGTGAAAGGTGAATTCATGACAAGACTCCTGAGACATTGCAAAAGGTCTTTTATCTTTTATGATTCACCCTATGAATTGAAATTCAATTTTTTATTTTACTGTATTCGCCTCATGAATAATTTAAGACGCATCGATCTCAACTTGCTGGTTACCCTGCACGCGCTATTAGTGGAAAAGCACGTGTCACGTGCGGCACGACGCTTACATAGAAGCCAACCGGCCGTCAGCCATGCTCTCGCCAATCTGCGAGCCATCTTTGACGACCCGCTGCTGGTGAGACGAGCAGGCAAGCTGGAGCTCACCTCACGTGCCAATGAATTGCTACCGAAATTAACAGAAGCACTACATCAGCTCGGCGCGCTGATTGAACAACCCGCCTTTGACTCCGCCCATGAAAAACGAGTGTTTCGGCTTGCCATGTCAGACTATGGAGCTCGCGTAGTGCTTCCTGGTTTGGTTCGGCGATTGCGTTCAGAAGCTCCAGGGGTTGATCTGCAAGTTTCTCAAGGCAGCCGCGCCGCGATGCTGGCAGGTGTCCATGATGGGGAGGTCGATATAGCTTTTGGCGTGTTTCAGCCACCTCTTTCAGATGAGTTACGTACCCATAAGCTATTCATTGAGCATTTCGTTTGTGCTGCGGATAAAAACACGCTGCCCAAAACGGGCGATCTTGATAAAACACAGTGGCTCTCGCGACCGCATGTCCTAGTCGCCATGCAAAGTAGTGAAAGCAATGAGATAGAAAACGCATTGCATAGAGAAGGCGTCAGCCGTCGGGTTGCGATGACTCTACCCCACTGGGGAGTAGCCAGCCATGTGGTGCCAAATACGGATTTGATCTTAACGGCCGCCCGGCGCAGCTTTGATCTATTTCTGAAGGACTCACCACTGCAGCTCTTCACGCCGCCTTACCCCATTGATCCTTTTGAGTTCAGCATGGTGTGGCACTCACGGCGGGAGAGCGATGCCGGGCACAACTGGCTGAAGCAGGCGATCATTGAGATGCTTCAAGAAGATGGGGAAAAAGAACCGGATGAGTCAGCAATTGCCGTATCGGCCTTGACCATTCCCCCGACACCAACACCATAAAAGTGGCTAACATCTCAAACACTGGCGGCGCGTAGCGATGTTCGAGTGTTTTAACTTGATACTTTTTGAGTCTTCCCCCAGCTCAACCCCTTTGGCTAAGCGAAAAGGCGACCAAACCTAACAGGAGAAGGCTCGGTGAACTTTTACAACAGAACTCATCGTCACTGCTGTGGCATAAAGAGATTCCCACTAGCCCAGAACCTCTACTTCGGCTAATCGACACCTACCTGGATGATCTAGTGATCGGCGTCGAATGCATGCGTGCTGGTACTGGATCGCGTATGTCTACCCTCGCAGCATGCGAGCTACCCGAAACCTGCTTTACTACCGAACGGGGCTAGTTCGCCACGGTACTGATCTCAAAGCCCATATTGTCAACATAGCGAGTCAGTACAACCTGCTACCCAACAAGGTTAATTTGAAGAGTTTCAGCATCAGAAAACAACTTAGTAGAACTCTTAATAATCCAACAACTTAGCGCAATATTAATGCGAAATTGGGCATCTGCTGACTGACATTGAGATCTGAAGCCCGGCTTCTACACCCAGCTAGAAGCCATCGTTTTAATTACCCATCCTACCGACGCGCACCAATACCCTGATCGAGTGAGCTTACACCGGCGCTGAACCTGAAACTAACTGGGACTGTAAAGTAACCCGCTGTTTGAATAGTACAGAGGCTGGTTAACCGAGGAATGTCTAGTGCCCAGCCCCACCTGCAAGGAGCAACTCGGTTTGGCAGTGGTGAATTACCACGTTAGAGAGCCTCAATGGGTGTTTGCTGTACGCCATTCACCTGATTTTACGATTGGTGGCACCACGATACTCTCCTTACATATAACGCTTGCAGCATGCGCGCACACGGAATGGAGCCGAAGGCGCAATGTAGTGGGCGTCGCCGGGGCTGGCCTTGTTAACTTCTGTTGGTGCCAGTGAACTGAATGATGTTGCTCGGAAACTTCATAGACTCCACTTCCGCGGAAAACTCATTCGCCACTTTTAGAACGGTCTTACTGACGTAAGCGTACTGCTTCGAAAACGGAGGCCAGTAATCACCGAGCCCCAGCGCATCGTTAATGACCAATACTTGCCCGTCGCAATCTGGGCCAGCACCAATACCGATAGTAGGAATAAACAAAGCCTCGGTGATTTCGCCTGCTAGCGAATAAGGGATATGTTCAAGCACCACCATGAATGCACCCGCATTCTCAATTGATTGAGCTTCTTCCATGATTCTCTTCGCTTCTTCGCCGGACCGACCGACTTGCTTGAAGTTTTTGGCTGTCTGGGGAAGTAAGCCAGTATGGCCTACCACAGGAATACTGCGCTTCACCAAGTGTTCGATGACCTCTATATTGGGACCCTCCAGTTTCACGCTGTCTGCGCCCGCCTGCATCAGCCGCTGAGCGTTGATGAATGCTGTTTCCGGGTCGACATCTGTGCCGTAAGGTAGGTCACCTATTATGTGGGTTTTCTTCGCACCACGGCGCACAGCACCTATGTGATATTCCATGTGTTCTATGGTGACATCACGGGTACTATCAAATCCCATTTCAACCATTCCAACTGTGTCACCAACAAGAATCACAGGAACCTTTGCTTCCTCAACACTTCTGGCAACCGGACAGGTATATGCGGTCAACATCGGGATGGGCTTGCAGCCCTTCATCGCTACAAAATCTTGCGGATTAATTTTCATACCTTTCTCCTCCTGTGTTTGCTAAGAAGTTAACGCCCGCCTAAGGGGCTGGCAACGCATTACCACTGAACTCAAACACAACAACCGTAACCGCCACGGCTCATTGGGACTGGAAACGCTACGCGTTGACAGTCCCTCTTGAGGCGTTTGTTATGTGTTTGAATACGTGGATACTTCAATAAGGTTCCCATCAGGGTCTCTGAAATAGAATGATTTGATTGCACCTTGCACGCCTGTACGTTTTACAGGCCCTTCCATGATAACCACACCTTGATTTTCCACATGCTTCATTGCGTCAGACAAATCTATGTCGGTAATAAAGCACAAATCTGCGCTCCCAGTTCTGACATTTTGGGCCTTAGGCTCAAACTCATTGCCGAGTTGATGAAGATTGATTTTCTGTTGGCCAAACTCTAGAGCAATCCGACCAGCGCCAAAACTAACAGCTTTCATGCCCAACACTTTTTCATAAAAGTTCGTTGTTGTTGGAATGTCTGCGACAGTCAGAACAAAATGATCGAGGTGGCTAATTTTCATCAGAAACTCCATTTTCTAGGGAAACACTTAACAGCGATTATATAGCCTGCTGCATAACACCCTTGAATATGTCAGCACGTTATTGGTGTTATCTAGCCACCCAAAAAAACTTAAACCACTGTTTTATAATCTTATTTACCCAGCATGGCAACATATCCAAAATTCGCGTGCTGGCTCGCTCTTACCATCTAATCATACTTTATTGATAAATTTTGCTTAGGTCACGTGGCTTTGAAGAAAAACTGAGCTGGAGCAGGATTTGGGCAGCTATCGCGGGTGCCTTTTGGCTCGTTCCTCGCCAAGCGTTACGCCGCGCTACGGGGTGGCTAGATTGCTTATGTGGTGTGATCATCGCGCGCTAAAGCGCCCTCCTACAACATCATTAATGTAGTAACGGATTGCATTGCGGGAGGTGTTTGGGCTTGGGCATCGACTTATTTCAGCGGGTGATGTAGGGCTTCGCGAATGCAGAGGAGCATGAACCAATCTACTCAGCCCTGTCATTCCAGTGCCATCTCAACCCCGTCATTCCAGAACTACCACAGCCCCGTCATTCCCGAGCGGGGTTATCGGGAATCCAAGTTGACCTTTTGAGCCGAAGCTAGGGTACTTAAATCGAAATGGATTCCCGCTAAAGGCATGCGGGAAGGACAACTGGAGAGAAGCAGTCATTCCCGTCGCCTTGTCAGGCAACATTGAACGCCCAGCGTTAGCGGCGGGCAGTTACTGATCTTAGTTGCTTGGCCTTGTTATAGGGCGTGTTTGTCGCTATTCCAATCCCTGATTTGATCAATCGTGGACGTAGCGCCGCCACATACTACGACCAATATATTGCTGAAACTTTCGAGTTCTGATGCACCCTCATATGCCATTGCCAGGCTCGCACCGCAGGCAGGCTCTACCACGATGCGATGATCGTCAAGGAAACGTTCGCAGGCAGTCAGTGCACTTTGGTCTGATACCACGACGCTGTGGATTGGGTGAGTTTTTGACCATTGGAAAGCATTCTCGCAAACACGCTTGGCACCAAGTGAGGTGGCGATGCTTGTTACCTTTTCCAACTCGACCGTATGACCGGCGTTTACGGCTGCATGAAATGAGGCGGCCCCCGTAGTTTCTACGGCGAAAACGGGGATATCACTCCACCCGTTACGATGAAGCCCTTCTACCACACCTGAAAGCAGACCACCTCCGCCAACGGAAAGCACGACAGCGTCGGGCTTAAGACCGGAACGAAAAACTTCATCAATCATTGTGGCGTGGCCCTGCCAAAGCAGCGGATCATCAAAGGGGTGGAGAAATGCATCCGATGCGCCGATCAACGATTGTGCAAAGGCGTTGGCTTCTTGCCAGGAGGCACCATGCACGATGACCTCCGCTTTCTCCAACCGCAGCAGTTCTTTTGCCCTTTCAGTGGTGGTTTCCGGCACTACAACCGTAACCGGTACACCTAGCCGACGACCGGCGTAGGCGACAGCCAAGCCAGCATTTCCTCCAGATGAAGAAATGAACCTTCGAGCACCTCGAGCCAGATAGGTTTCGCACGCATGGCCAATGCCCCGTATCTTGAATGAACCGGGCGGCTGCAGTGCATCAAGCTTAATCCAGACCGAACGTCCAGTGGTAACGCTCATTGTGCGGAATTCGATCAGAGGAGTTTCAATGTGTAGTGTCATGAGTACCTATCACGAGGCTGAAGAAAAGCCCGATTTCGAGCCGTTTCCGCCGCCTGTTTTCCTTATTCATTTACTCAGCCGGTCATCCGGCTGAATCATCTTAATATCGACATTCAGCCACTTGAGCGCTTAGCTCAAGTGAGTTGAAAACTGTGTTAGCCCTAATAAAGTAACTTATTCCGCTCTGTATTAGCACACCAGCAGCACTTGTTCAGATAGTGCTTCAATTTCATCGACATGCCGACTGACGAAGCTGGCCAGTGTGGTGAGGTGGGGAATGGTCAGCAGCACCACTGTATCCCGCGGCTGGAGGTGATACCTTTGGAGTAGGCAAGCAGGATGATCTTCAACAAACAAGAGGAAGAGCCTATCAGGGGCTACCCCTTTACACTCTGTGTTTTCACGAAATTGGCGAAGCCGGATAGCTGGTTCAGCCTTGGAGATCGCCCTCTTTGGGTTCCGACATCACAGCGATTACTTCTGCATCTTCATCACCCTCGGCCAGATAAATATGCCCGATGGAACTGTTGAAGTAAGCCGTTTCTCGTTCACCCAGGCTGATGCTTTCACCATTTTCAAAGTGAATGCAGACGCGCCCCGATAGCACCATGGCAAACTCCTCTCCGGGGTGGCGGATGAAGTCTTCAAACTCACCCAGATCACGCGCCTGAATCCGAGCATAAACCGGCATCATACTCCGACCGGGAAACTCACCCGCAATAGGATGATATTCATAGCTGCCAGTAGCATACCCAGTCGCCTCAGAAATTTTGCTGGTGACCACCGTTGGCTGATCTGACCTGCCTGCACCCGATTCAGGGTTGAACAGCTGGGGCAGGCTGACATTCAGAACACGTGCGGCAGCAGCAAGCTTGTCATAGCTGACAGTTGCCTGCCCCAACTCCATTTTCGACAGTGTCGAAAGCGCAACACCACTTTTCTCAGACACCTGTTTCAGGGTGAATTTCTGCTGTTTACGGTGAGCCCTTAGGCGAGAGCCGACCAGTACTCGGTCGATCAGTGTATCGGACGGCTGGGATTGTGAGTCTGTTGGCATGAAAGCTTCGCGGCTCGACCTGGCTATGAATACGAAGTCCTAGTGTATCCCGAAAACAGCTTGACTTTAAGGTTCTCTCATTTGATATTCCCTTTTATGAGAATTATCATTTAAGAGAAATTGTGATTCTATCGTGCTGCGCGTGCGGCTCGGTCACTCAATAGCCATCAACGAGATATAACCCCATGTCCAATTCAATCGAACGTATCCCCAGCGACTTGCCCTTCCCATTCTCCCGTGCCGTTCGCGTGGGAGGTTTCCTGATGCTTTCAGGCCAGATTCCCATGACTGCTGAAGGCGAAGTCGTCAAAGGCAGTATCGAAGAGCAAACCGAAGCGGTCATGACCCGTATCGGCGAGTCCCTTGAACACTGTGGCGCAAGCTTTGCGCAGGTCGTTAAAGCGACCGTCTGGCTATCGGACATGAAGCACTTTGCGGGCTTCAACGAAGTCTACAAACGCTATTTCGAAGCAGGTCTGCCGGTTCGCTCCACCGTGACAGCAGGCCTAGCACTGGGCGTTGATGTCGAAGTAGAAGTGCAAGCCTGGGTCGGTGAAGCCTGATTCAGCCAGCTAACTGGCACAGAAAAATAAGAAACTGAGGGTTTGGCATCATGAAAGATATATTGAAAATCGCAGGCGCTTTTGTCGGATTTCTGGTTGGAGCAGGCTTTGCTTCAGGCCAAGAGCTGCTTCAATTCTTCGTTAGCTTCGGCGTTTGGGGGCTGGCAGGTATCGCGCTGAGTACTGCCGCTTTTATATTCCTGGGCATGACACTGGCGAATCTGGGTAGCGAGCTTCAAGCGACTTCTCACAAGGAAGTTGTGAAGGCTATCTGTGGCCCCTGGCTTAGCAAGCCCATCGATTTGCTGATGACATTTTTCATGTTTGCCATCGCCGTAGTGATGCTGGCCGGTGCCGGTGCACTGCTGGAACAAAAACTGGGCCTGCCTGCAGCCTGGGGCAGCGCGCTGGTGACTCTGCTGGTAATTGCAGCCACCTGTCTCAAACTGAAAAAAGTGCTCACGCTGATCAGCAGCATCACTCCTCTGCTGATTCTGGTGGCACTGGGTATCGCCATCTACGCACTGGCAACCCGAGAAACCGACCTGACGACACTGAACCAGTTGGCACTCGACCAAAACGCAGCCACCAGCCATTGGGCACTGGGCGCCATGCTGTACGTTTCGTATAACATCTTCGGCTGCGTCGCGATTCTTGCCATCTCCAGCGGTGCTGCAAAAGACCGCCGCAAAGCAACCTGGGGCGGTATTATTGGCGGCATTACCCTGGGTGCGCTGATGATGACAATCAGTCTGGCTATGCTGTCGCGCCTGGACAGCCTAGTCGATACGCCTATGCCGATGCTGACTTTAGCACTAGAGGTTTCCCCTGCGCTTTCCTCGCTGGTGTCGATCGTCATTCTGCTGATGATTTTCAATACCGCAGTGGGCTGCCTCTACTCTTTTTCATCCCGATTCTTGCAAGCCGATACCACGTCTTTCCGCGCTGGATCCTTAATTGCGGGCATCATTGCCTATGCCTGCAGCATGTTTGGATTTGTCAGTCTGGTCGGTATGGTGTATCCCGTGTTCGGCTACATCGGGTTCATCCTGATTACCGCAATAACCGTTGCCTGGGTGCGCCAACGCATGAAGCACAGTCACAAAGCACAAACTGCACGAGTCCAATAAGAAGTTAATGGATTTATGGCACGTGAGATTCTGGTTCTGGGTGCTGGCATGGTCGGAGTATCCGTTGCCTAGCACCTGCAGCAGAGAGGCCATAAGGCCACACTGAGGGATCGCAAAGTCTCTGGGTGCGAGACCTCCTCTGGCAATGCCGGGCTGATTCAACGAAAAGCCGTCTTTCCTTGTTCCTAACGCCCGTAGCACCCGCGGTTTTGTAGTGGAGGCGAAGCCTCAACGTAAAAGCCGTTGCCGTGACTGCGTTTGTTAGGACTTTTAGATTAAGGTTTCGCTCTTATATAGCCATCTTCATATAGCTTTTCCCTGACCAAATTATAATACACTTCCGGCGCCGCAGGTGAAACTTCATAAAGATCTTCGAGTCGCTCATTCCGATACCAAAATGAGCCATCAGAGATATAGCACTGAAACCTTACGGTTGAAAATGAGTTGGATCTGACTGGCTTTTTTACTGAGTTGAAATGAGGTGTAACAGGCAAAAACATATAGCCTACGATCAAAGGTAGGTTTTTGCTTGTTTTCAGCAGAACATTGAATGCCTTCTGAGAATGGAAGTGCGTATCAACGACCTCTATTGCGATGAAAGGCGACTTATCTGTTAGAACCACACTTTTCTCATCTCTTCCAAATATATCAAAAACAACATATTTTCCGTATATTAGTCCGAATTTTACCTCTTTATCCCATGTATAATGCTTGATCTTTACCAGTGATTCATAACCCTTGTCTTGCTTATCCCATGGACGCTCATAGTACCCAAGATTATGCTTTTCATATTTGTTAAGAAAAGCGCATATCATTTTTTGCTGCTTATGATGCTCTTCGCTCTCCTTGACACCTGGCTGCAAATCAGTCCTGATAGGTTGTTTCTCAAAGAAGTGTGGCGTTTTGGGGTGATTTCTGATCCCAAGCTGGAAGAAACCTTGGGGCTTTTCCCTGAGATCCCTTTCACGCAAATCCGCTCTTCGCTCTTCGCTAGTCAGCTCTAAATAGGATACAAGCTCCCATTCATTCTGGTCATTTAAATAAGAAGCTTCGTCGTACTTCGGCAATTTTCTCTCCTTGTCCTAACGCTCGCAGCAACGGCAAATTTGAAGCGCAGCGTAAAATTTGTCCGATTGACTGCGCTTGTTAGCATTTTAAGAAATTAGCCACTTTATAAAATCGTAAGATGCGCTTGTAGCAATGCCAACACCTATCGTTCCTAGAACTCCTAATACCGACCAAATAATTGATGACCTATTTCTCCCTGAGAACTCAGAAATTAGCTTGGCATCCCCTTTGTTGATATTTAAATATGACAAAGCCAAATAGCTATCAATAGATATCTCAAGTTTTCTAAGGATTGCTTCCGAGATTCCACCCACAATGACAAATATTGAGGCATAGGCAACAAGAAATTTTAAAATTTCGTTAGAACTTAGCGCAGCACTGTCAATTGCAGTTACAGTAAAAAAACCAAGTACGGAGTAAATGGCTAGCTTTCCAAATCTTGATATGAGGTGAGATATCTTTTTAAGCTTGTTTATTAGCCCGATATTCTTTGACTCATCACAACCTCTAACCCATTCATCAAACATCGCGGCAAAGTGACGCGCTTTAACGTAGTCTGAATAATGAACTGTGATTTTTGCGGTAGTAGTTACCATACTGCTCACTAACGCCGATGATATAAATGGGGGCGCCTCTCTTTCAATTTGCTTCAGCTCCGCCACTCTTGATCGTACATGAGCCATAACTTTATAGTTTTCAAAGTTATCTGTTTCTTTGTCATAAATAGAAAAAGAATACACAAGCAATACGTCAGACGTAGGGTTTGGATTAGTTAAATTCCTTTTTTCAAACTCTTCAAATGAGTTAAATTTTTCAGACTCCCCCTCATTATGTGAAACTGCAATTCTGACATTTATATTGCTTTTTACTGGCTTTAGCGAATTTATGGATTGAGTTGTTTTAAAGTGCAACTCTTGTACATCTGAAAACTTTACTAAAATATTGTTATTGTATGATTTCGATATCTCTTCATTTTTCGCATTGACCTTTTGGTGCATTTTAAAAAAAAGATCAATCTGAGCATCGTCATGCCGAACCATCCCTGAATTTTCATTTTCAATAACTTCAACTATGTCATTCATTAGTTGAAACTCCATATGTCTGTGATGATGCTAACACTGAGCTCAGGCGCGGCGAAGCCGTCGGCTGCAGCGCTTGGTTAGCTCCACAATTCGCCTCCAAAAGTACACCATCTTCGCGCGACTCTTGGAACCATATTCCTTCTTAAATTCGACCGAGTAAACCACGGTCTTTCCTATTTCGACGACGGTGATATCGTTACAGGAAATCTCATGGTATCCGTGAGTAGTATCAATCGAAAATATAAGTTGATCAGAGATGTCGGTCTGTCCGTCCACTTCAATACGGATATCGATATTTCCTTTGGCTGGCACCTCGAATGAAGCTTTTGACGAAAACACAGCGTATCGGCTGGATAGTTTCTCAACGTATTCTGGCTTTTCTCCTACCCGCTGCTCTATCTCGAAAGTTTTCCGTGAAAAGCAATCAATTCTTTTTGTTTCAACTGGATACGATTTTCTATTCTTCGTCACAATGATATAGGTTAAACCGTCATCCTTTTTATGTACTACTACCCTAGAAATACTAAGAGGCTTCCGCGCACTGCTATACCAACCAACCAAAACTGACAGGATCGCTACAAGTGCAGCCAACGAAGCAAGTGTATCTATGACAACTTTGAAGCCCATGCACTCTCCTAGAGCTAACGCTTTGCTCACCGGTAAATTAGGAGCGCAGCGAGTAATTTATCCGCGTGCAGCAACTTGTTATGTTTTAAGAACCTCTTCAAAGTACTCTTCAAGAAGTTCTTGCTCTTTGAAAAACTTTCCAATAATGTAGTAAAGAACGCACACATCACCCACTAAGAAAGGTATTTTCGAGCCGTCAATTTTGAATGTTTTATACCTTTTTCTGGCGTTACCCTTTTGCTTGTAACTTCCCTGACGCTCCAAAAACTCATCTTCGGTATAAAAGATATACTCATGATCTATATGAGCAATTACATGCTCTGAATTTTCAGATTTTTCATATTCTAAATGAACAACCTGCGTCACAATACTATCGTCATATACATCGAAATTCTGAAGGATTTCTTCGAAAGTTATATTTCGCTCATCAATTGCAATCCAGAGGGTATCATAATCTTTCGAGTACAATTTTGTTACCGATGGTTCCCCTAGATTCTCAAAAGAGAATACCTCTCCACGCTCAAGTTCTTCAAGGGTAATTGATAAGTCAGATATTCCAACACCAGATAACGAGTACTCAGGCCGAAGGGCGATGGACCCTATAAGGTCTTGCTTCATTAAACTCCTAAAAAAGTCCATTAGCTCAGATGAAATTTCATTTATTAGAACGTACTCTTCAATTCTTCTGTCATAGACCTTAGGGATATTATTGCTGTCACTTAAAGTGAAGTTTTCATCAATTGTCAAAAGTTTATGCTTGCTGTACTGTGAATCAATTTTCTTTAAGGAAATACCTTTAGATAGATAAGTCTGTTCTAGTTTATTGTTTTCTGGAACGACGAACCTTTTTTTAGACTGGCAATAGTATTGATACATTAACTTAACAGCATTAAATGCGACATACTCATCGACTGTACAGTTGAATAGATTACTCTCTTCAGATAAAGATCTGTATATTGAACTGTAGTATTTTACAGTTTTCTCAAAATCAAGATCTTTGAGGTGCGCCGTTATGAATTCTAGTTTTTTTAGCGATATATAGTCTCTTTTTTCAATTTTCTCATACTCTTTGATTTTGATGGCAAGCGATTCCGCCTCTTTTATGTTATTTGCTCGCTCTAAGCTTGAAATAAATTTCTTAAATTCATCTTCATGAAATTTGTTTTGTTCTATATCCTCGATCAAACCTAGAAGATCAGGCTCTCTCTCCGAGAGTTTTCCGAAAAGATACCCGAACGGATAATCAAAGTTATCATTACCCTGCAATAAATTGAGAAGATATTCATTTTCTCCTAGAACAAATTTCTCAAATGATTCTATGTAGTTATTTGGGATTCTCATGTCTATCTCTGAAAACATAACAGTGGTTATATCGCCTGCTGTATAACCCCCTTGAACATGTCAGCACGTTATTCGTGTTACATAGTCGCTCAAAAAAATCATAAACCACTGTTTTTTTTATAAATTTATTTATCTCACATGGCAACATATCCAAAATTCGCGTGCCGGCTCGCATTTCTGATCTAATCATACTTTATTGATAAATTTGGCTTAGGTCACGTGGTTTTGAAGAGAACTTGAGCTGGAGCAGGCTTTGGGCAACTGTCTTCGCGGGTGCCTTTTGGCTCGTTCCTCGCCAAGCGTTACACCGCGCTACGGGGTGGCTAGATTGCTTATGTGGGGTGATCATCGCGCGCTGAAGCGCCCTCCTACAAACCGTGGGCAGAATCTCGATTCAGTGGTGGGGTTGTTTATGGGGCGGGATGGTTGCGCGCTAAAGCGCCCTCCCACAACACCACTAATGCAGTGGCGGTGTTGCAGGAGGCGTTAAAGTTTAGGCTTTGAGGACATAACGTAGGGTTTCAACCACTTGATCGGTGGTGGTGCACCAAGCCTGGGCTTGGGCGTCGACTTCTTTCAGCGGGTGGACGATGTCTTCGCTGTGCAGGGTGATGTAGGGCTTGGCGAGTGCGGCGCAGTAGCCTGCATCAAAGGCGGCGTTCCACTGTTTGTACTTGTCGCCAAAGCGGACAACTACCAGATCCGCTTGCTCGATCATGGTACGAGTTCGGATGGCGTTGACCTTGGAGGACTGGTGGTCACGCCAGAAGCCATTTTCCGGCTTGCCCAGGTGATCGCCTGCGGCGTCACTGGCGTCGTGGTCGGTGACCGGGGCGGTGAAGACGATATCCAGTCCTGCTGCATCAGCGCCGCGCTGAATCTCTTCGCGCCAATCGGTGTGGATTTCGCCAGATAAGTAAACGTAAAAGCTCATAATGCTCTCCTTATTAAAAACTAGCTGCGCTCGGCCATGCGTTGTTAAAAATCACCTCAAAGTACTCATTTACAACCCGTAAACTCCGCCTTTTCGTTGATTTTTGCCTAGCCTGGCCTTCGCTCGCTGACTTTTTAAGCATGCCTAGTGCCATAGTCTAGAACTAGTTTATGGAAAAACATTCCATATTAATAGCTAGATCACATTTCCGGCTTTTTGGCGAGCAGGTAAATATCCATAATCCAGCCGTAGGTGTCGCGTAGTTCCGCGCGGCGTTGGATGATTTGGTCGCTGACCTCGCTTAGCCAGCCTTTGATTAAGCACTGTTTATCCATGCCTAGGTAGGCGCCCCACCAGATGTAGGTGTCGTCAAATGGCAGCGTGGCAAACGCCCCGCCGCTATCCAGCATTACGGCTACCGTGGCGGCATCGTTCGGCCAGCCGCGCTCGCGCAGGCGGCGGCCGGTGGTGATTTGTACTGGCTCGGCGAGCGCGTTGAGGGGAATTTTATGTTCAGCGGTAAGCACCTGCAGGCTGGTGATGCCAGGCACGACCTCGACATCCACCTGCTTACCCGCAGCGTTTAGCCGCTGGCTAATACGCAGGCTGCTGTCGTAAAGCGAGGGGTCGCCCCACACCAGCATGCCGACCCGCCCGCCATTGGGCAGATGTTTATCCATCAGCTGCGCCCAAACGCTGGCAATCGCAGCGTGCCAGTCGTCTACCGCACTAAGGTAATCATTATGATCATCGCGACTGGGAAGATCGAACTCGACGATCTTGGTGGTCACCGGTTCTTCTAACAGGCGCTCGCAGAGTAAGCGGCGTAGGTCGATCAAATCCGACTTGGCCTCGCCTTTACGGGGCAGCAGGATCAGGTCGGCGTTATTGAGGGCGCGCACGGCGGCCAGGGTGACGTGATCAAGGTTGCCGGTGCCGATGCCTATTAGTGATAGCGTGATCATGGGTCGCTCTCTTGGTCTTGGCTTGCCGTGGCAAAAGGCGAATCCGCCGATTGAGGGCGAAAACGGCGGTCGTAGCCTACCGCGTAGAGGCTGCTCTCCTGGAAGTCATCGCTTTCAAGCACTGGCCCCACCAGGATCAATGCGGTGCGCTGCATGGAATCATCAATCAGCTCTTCTATAGTATCCAACCGCCCCCGCACCACTCGCTCATCGGGCCAGCTTGCCCGCCACACAATCGCCACCGGACACTGCGCCCCGTAGTAAGGCGTCAGGCTTTCGACTACCTGGGAAAGATTATGGATGGAGAGATGGATGGCCAGCGTTGCCCCAGTGCGGGCGAAATTGGCAAGCGTCTCGTGACTGGGCATGGCACTGGCACGACCCGGTGTACGGGTGAGCACCACCGACTGAGCCACGCCGGGCAGCGTCAGCTCCTGACCTAAGGTTGCCGCCGCGGCCGCAAAGGATGGCACGCCAGGAGTAATGCTGTAGGGGATATTCAGCTCGCGCAGGCGGCGCAGTTGCTCGCCCATGGCCGACCATACCGAGAGATCCCCCGAATGCAGTCTGGCCACATCCTGGCCTTCGGCGTGGGCGCGGCTGATCTCCTGCATAATCTCATCCAGCGAGAGCGGCGCGGTATTAATCACTCTGGCCCCCGCCGGGCAGTGTTCCAGAATCTGCTCCGGCACTAAAGAGCCTGCATACAAGCACACCGGGCAAGCGGCGATTAAATCCCGCCCGCGTAGAGTAAGCAGATCCGGCGCGCCGGGGCCTGCGCCAATGAAGTGTACGGTCATTCGGTGGCTCCTTCTGGTACTTCTAACAACGCCAGGGCGGTAGTGGCTCGTCGATCTACTGAAATTATCCGTGGCCCCACTAAGCTCGCATTCGGGCCTGCGGCTAGCAGCGCTACGGCCTCGGCAACGCTGCCTGTGCCGCGCGCCTGCAAACTGTGTGTTGAATGGGTAAGCGTTGCCACTGTTGATAGCTCGGCATCCGCTACGGCAATGACTTTGATATTACGCAGTCGGCCTAGCTCTTCTACCAACGGCAGCATGGAGTGAGCCGCCGCCAGCTTATCGATAACACCGTACTGGTCGATCAGTTGATCCAGCGCTTGGCCGAGCGATTCAAGCGTGGCTTCACTGCGAAAACCAAACCCTGCGATTCTCAACGTCGATGGCTTCATCGAACGCCCCGCCACTGAACAATCGGATAGCTGGCTTTCCAGCCCCGCCGTGTGCCGATGGGGGCGGCGCTGGCAAGTTCTAGCCGTAGCAGTTCGCCGCCTACTTGCTGGTGCCAGTGCGCCAGCAGCGCTTCGGATTCCAGAGTGACGGCATTGGCGACGATACGCACGCCCTTGGGCAGGCGCTGCCATAAGTCGTCTAGCAGCGCCTGGGATAACCCGCCGCCGATAAATACCGCATCAGGCAGCGGCGTATCGTTGAGTATCTCAGGCGCGCGGCCCTGTTTTACTTCTAGCCAGTCAACACCCAGGTCCTCTGCATTGCTGCGCGCTCGCGCCGCTCGTTCAGCGTTTTGCTCGAAGCCCACTGCCTGATTATCCGTATGGGCGAGCAGCCACTCAATGGCGATGGAGCCTGAGCCGGTGCCGATATCCCACAGCCGCTCGCCGGGCATGGGGGCCAGTGCCGCTAGGCTGATGGCGCGAATGGTCTGTTTGGTAATCTGGCCGTCGTGGTCAAAAAAATGATCCGGCAGGCCGGGCGTCAGCGGCAAGGCGGGGCCGTTACCAGCAACTTCCAGCGCTACCGCAACCGGGTGGGCAATGTCATCGGGCAAGCTGGCGTCGCTACGGCAATGGCGAATACGCTCGTTATCGCCGCCCAAAGATTCCAGCAGCGTTAGCTGGGTATCGCCAAAGCCAAGGCTAGTTACCAGCGCCACCAGCTCGGTCACCGCCGCGCCGTCTCTTACCAACACCAGCAAACGTCTACCGGCATGCAGGTAGGGCCGAATACGGGTCAGCGGTTTGGCGTGTAAACCCAGGCAAACACAACGCTCCAATGGCCAGCCCAAACGTGCAGCCGCTAGGCTAAAAGAGGACGGGGCTGGCAGTGCCTGCCACTCGTTTACGCTGAGATGCTGCGCTAATGTAGTACCCGCTCCAAACCAGAACGGGTCGTTGGAGACCAGCATCACCACCCGGCGGCCACGCTGGTTTAGCAGCTTTGTAATGCCATCGGCAAAGGGCACTGGCCACTCAACCACCTCAGCGTTTAGCGGCGGTAAAAGTCGCAAGTGGCGGCGTGCGCCGAACACTACCTCGGCACTTTCCAATGCCTGTCGGCTTGCCGCTGTCAGCCCCTGTGTGCCACCCTCTCCCCAGCCTAAAAGGGTAAGCCACGGAGCGTTGTTAACCTCAGCCATGATCAAAATCCTAATTCTCGGCGGAACCAGCGAGGCCAGCGCCCTGGCTAGCGCTGTTGCCAAGCGTTGCATTCCCGCCATTTTTAGCTATGCAGGGCGCGTTAACACGCCTAAACCCCAGCCACTGCCGACCCGCATTGGCGGCTTTGGCGGCGTTAATGGGCTGGTCACATTTTTAGCCCAGCAGCGCATTACCCATATTGTTGATGCCACCCACCCGTTTGCCGCACAGATGAGCCGCAACGTGTTAGCCGCGGCGGCGCAGTGCGATGTAAAGGCCACCGCTTTTACCCGGCCTGCCTGGCAGCCTGTTACCGGCGACCAATGGCAAAGCGTGGCAAGTATTGATGAGGCCGTTAACGCCTTGGCTGGCCCGCCCCAACGGGTGCTGCTTGCGATTGGGCGAATGCACCTTAGCGCCTTTGCCGCCCAGCCTCAGCACCATTACGTGCTGCGTTTAGTTGACCCGCCGACCAGCCCGTTGCCACTGCCGGATATCAGCAGTGTGATTGATAGAGGCCCGTTTACCCTAGAAGGCGATCTCGCCCTGCTGGAAAATCAGCGCATCCAGCGCATTGTGTGTAAAAACGCAGGCGGCGAAGGTGCGGCGTCCAAACTTAGCGCGGCGAGAATGCTCGGCCTACCCATTGTAATGATCGAGCGACCAGCCCTGCCGCCACGCCACGAAGTTCATCGTATCGATGACGTATTTAGCTGGCTTAGTGACCACCATTAATCATCACAACGCTTAATCAGCCGAGCGCGGCGTATAAACCAGCGGCACGCCACTGCGTTCAATCAAGCGGGTTTGCTGGGAACCAACGATGACCAGCGTGCGCATATCCGCCATGTCCGGCGTTGCTTGCTCTAATGTGGTGACGCGAATTGCTTCTTCCGGGGTCGAAACCGCGCGGGCGAAGATTATCAATCGGTCCGGCCCGCAGGCTTCCCGCAGTACCTCTAGCGTTCGTTCAAACCCCGCTGGCCGTGCCTTGGAACGCGGGTTGTAAAACGCCATGGCGAAGTCGGCCTCGGCAGCCAGACGCAGGCGCTTCTCGATCAGCGTCCAGGGTTTGAGGTTGTCGGATAGATTAATGCAGCAAAAGTCGTGCCCCAGCGGTGCGCCGACGCTTGCGCTGGCGGCCAGCATGGCAGAAATACCCGGCAGTACCTGAATATCCAGCGTGCGCCACTGGGCATCCCCCGCCTCCAAGGCTTCGAACACCGCAGCGGCCATGGCAAATACGCCAGGGTCGCCAGAGGAGACAACCACTACCCGGTGGCCCTCAAGCGCCAGCTGTAACGCCTGCTCCGCCCGGCGAATCTCTTCGCGGTTATCTGAGCCGTGGCGGGCTAATTCAGCCCTGGGAGCCACGCGATTAACGTAGGGCACATAGCCGACCACATCAGTGGCTTCCAGCAGCGCAGCCGAAACCTCCGGGGTAATCATGGCGTCGGCACCCGGCCCGAGGCCGACGATTTTCAGCCAACCGCTCATGGCCGCCTCCCATTGCCATGGATCAGCACAATCGAGAAGTACGGCACGCTTTCGCCAACCTCGCTCAGCGGCAGCACGCGCTGCTGGGTCATGGCGGCGTACTCGATCAACCACGCCTCGCCTTCACGGCCAGCATGCGCCAGCGCTCGGCGTAGTTTGGCCAGGTTGCGGCCAATTTTCATCACCACCAGTGCATCGGTTTGGGCGATGCGCTCGGCCAACGTCTCTTCCGGCAGCGTGGCCATCAGCACCGTCATGATGTCATCGCCCCAGGTAATTGGCTGCGCGGTAGCCGTCCAGGCCGCTGACATGCCGGTAATCCCCGGCACTACCGAGACCGGCACGCGATTCAGCAGCCGCGTGTAGAGGTGCATAAAGGAGCCGTAGAAGAACGGGTCGCCTTCGCAAAGCACCACGACATCGCACCCGGCCTCTGCCATCTCGATCAATTGCGCCACGCTGCGTTCGTAAAAGGCCGACAGCAGTTCATTGTAACGAGGGTCATCAAACGGAATTTCCGTGGTAACCGGATACTCCATGGGCAGCTCGGTTGCCTCGGGGGCGATCAATCCTTCCACGATGGTACGCGCATGCCCGCTGCGGCCCTGCTTGCGAAAATAGGCCACATGGCTGGCACCACGGATCAAGCGGTCGGCACGCACGCTCATTAGGTCTTGGCTGCCGGGTCCTAAGCCCACTCCGTAAATGGTTCCTTGGGTCATTCGATACGATCCGCCATAGCGTTGATGGCCGCTACCGTGACGGCGCTACCACCCAGGCGGCCACGCACGATACAGCTGGGCAGCGCGGGGTTAGCCAACAGCGCTTCTTTGGATTCCGCCGCGCCAACAAAGCCGACCGGGCAGCCAATAATGGCCGCCGGGCGCGGGCAGTCTGGGTCTTCGAGCATATTAAGCAGATGAAACAGCGCGGTAGGCGCGTTGCCAATGGCGACCACGGCGCCTTCCAGGTGCGGCCGCCACAGTTCCAGCGCTGCCGCTGAACGGGTATTGGCCATTTCCTGGGCAAGGCCTGGAGTGCGCTCATCGTTAAGGGTGCAGATGATGTCGTTATTAGCAGGCAGCCGTTTGCGGGTAATGCCTTCGGAGACCATCCGAGCATCGCAAAGAATCGGTGCGCCCTGCTCTAACGCTGAGCGCGCACGATTGACCACGTCATTCTGAAAATGGATATGCGCCGCCAGCTCCACCAGCCCGGCGGCGTGAATCATGCGTACCGCAACCGTTTCTTCTTCCGCTGAAAAGCGATCAAGCTCAGCTTCATTGCGAATAATCGCAAACGACTGCCGGTAAATCGCCGGTCCGTGTGTTTCATAAACGTGAGGCACCCAAACTCTCCAAATAAACTAATTCGCAGTTACTGGTCTGCAGGGCATCCGTGCTAGGGCAAGTTTCCGCGAGGGAGCTGTGAACCCATCCATGGGCGCTACTTTCGACATCCATGTCGAAAGACCCTCGCTACAACCTGCCCTGGCACTCAGCTATCCAGCATATAAGCTACTATTTTTTTAATCTCGATAAACCTAACGGCTTTCGCTGAGCTTTTTAATAACATCCAACGCCTCACTCTCAGTGACGCCTGACTTAACCGGTGCGCTATCGGCGCGACCGTTAATAATCACGTCAAAGCGCCCTTCGCGGCCGGTTAAGCACAGCGCTGCTGGCCGTTGGCGGGCGCAGCCTTTGGCGCACCCAGATATATGTACGCTTGCTGCCACCCAGCCGCTTAGCCGTTCGGCAAGTGGCTGGGTGGCAACACTCGCCTGTTCGCAGTATGGCGCACCGGGGCAGGCGTCCATCGCTAACCGCGGGTCGCTATTATGACGGATTAAGCCATCAACCGCGGGTAGTGTATCGCACTCCTTCAACAATAAGCGCCGCCAGGGCGTGACCTGCACAGCGCTGATCTTTACTAAGGATCTACTTGTCTGGGAGACAGCCTCGCGCAGCGTATTAGCCGCTACCCGGCCAAAAGGCAGACCCACCACCATACCGTTGCTATGTTTACCCAGCGCCAGCTTCTCGCCTGGGGATGCGGGGGCAGTATTAGCGGTCGCCCAACCGGGCAGCGGCGCTGTGTGCCGCCGCATGCGCCCGGAGTCCCAGCCACCGCTGTCCACAAACCAGTGGGTCAGGCGTATTAGCTGCTCAACGGCGGCTTCGGGCTCGTTCACTGCCGTGCCACACTGATAGCCATCGGCGCGTACTATCAAACCGCCATCCACCGAGCGTTCAATACGAAAATCACCAGCGCTATCGCACAGCACCGGGGCTTTTCCCGCATCAATCGCAATGCCGATCTTGCCAGGCATGGGCGCTAATTCGCTGCCTCGCGTTTGCAACAGGTGGGCAATGGTATGAGTGTCGTCGCCCTCTTGCCAAGCAGGTGCCAGCATCAGTTGCGGCTGGCGTTCTGCTTGCGGGTCGTCGTTCACCAACTGATGCTCAACCAGAAACGCCATCAGCGGCGGCCAGCTGGCCTCGCTCACCCCCCGCAGTTGAATATTAGCCCGGCTGGTTAGCTCGATTAAACCGCTACCAAAGGTCTCGGCGGCCTCGCACAGTGCCACTACCTGCTGGCGTGAAAGCTGGCCCAGCGGTGGGCGTACACGCACTAGCAGGCCATCGCCGGTGGCCATGGGCCGCCACGCGCCGGGGCACCAGCCTTTAATGCGCGGGCTGGTGGTCATAATGCCCCGTCTCTTTGGCTTCATCCATTTCCAGCAGCAGGTCTTGTAGCGCCTGGCCATGTTCGCCGGGGGCTTGCCACATGCCTCGCTGGGCGGCTTCGAGTAAGCGTTCTGCCATCTCTTCTAAGGCTGCGGGGTTGTGCTCACGCAGGAACTGCTGATTAGCAGCATCGAGCACCAGGGCGTCACTCACCTGGGCGTACTGGTAGTCGGCGACTAGATCGGTGGTGGCATCGTAAGCAAACAGGTAGTCCACCGTGGCCGCCATTTCAAAGGCGCCTTTATAGCCGTGCTCGCGCATGGCATTGATCCACTTAGGATTCAGCACGCGTGAGCGAATCACCCGTGCTAGCTCCTCTTTCAAGGTACGAATCTTGGGCACCGCGGGATTGGCGTGGTCGGCGTGATAAATGGTCGGTGCTTTTCCACTTAGCGAGCGCGTGGCGTTAGCCATGCCACCCTGAAAAGCGTAATAGCTGTTGGAATCAAGAATATCGTGCTCGCGGTTATCCTGGTTCTGCATCACCGCATCCAGCCCCTGGAGCTGCTGCTCAAACGCCGACCGCGCGGCAGTGCCGGAGGCCTTAAACTGGCCGTAGGCGTAGCCACCTGTATCCAGGTAGGCTTCAGCTAAATCGTCGGCGCTGTCCCAAGAGCGGTTTTCAATCAGCCGGTTTAAGCCCACACCATACTCGCCGGGTTTGCTGCCAAAAATACGGTAGCTTGCCTCTTGGGCGGCCATCTCTGGGCTTAGCCCTTGGTCTTCCAGTGCTTGCTGGCGAGCAAGCACTGCCTCGCGGATGGTGTTGCTGTTACCCGGCTCTTCATAACTGGCCACCGCTTGCACGGCAGCGTCAAACAGACGGATCACATTGGGGAAAGCATCGCGGAAGAACCCGGAGACCCGCAGCGTGACATCAACCCTTGGCCGATTGAGCAGCATCGAAGGGATTACTTCAAAATCAGTCACCCGCTGGGAGCCCAGCGACCATTTAGGGCGCACGCCCATCAGCGCGAAGGCCTGGGCGATGTCATCGCCACCAGTGCGCATGGTGGCGGTGCCCCAAATCGAAAGCCCCAATCGGCGCGGATAATCGCCGTTATCCTGCAGGTAGCGCTCGACAAACGCCTGGGCGGATTTTTCGCCCAGCGTCCAGGCAGCAGGCGATGGAATTGAACGGTTGTCGACGCTGAAAAAGTTGCGCCCGGTGGGCAGCGTATCCAGCCGTCCTCGGCTGGGCGCGCCACTAGGCCCGGCAGGCACAAAAATGCCCTCAAGGCCGTCGAGTAGCGACTGAATCTCCATTTTCACGCCACGCTGCATGGCAACCCATAGCTGGTCGCGGGCATAGCGCAGCTGCTCCGCCGTATGGGGGTAATCGTGAGCCAGCTCTTCCAGGCAACCAGGGGCTAATACGTAGTCGGCCACCCAGCGCTCGGCCAGCAGTTCAAGGCGCTCGCGGGTATCCGCGCCGGTGCGCCAAGGGGTATCGAGTAGCCCCCTTAGAACAACGGGTTTAGGCGCCTGCCAAGGCTCGTTGCCAGCGGCCAGCGGATCAAAACCCAATCCTAAATCGCTCGCCAGGTTATGCAACAGGCCGCGGCTGGCCACCGCTTCACCACGGGGGAGCCGTAGCAGCGCTACCAATGTCCCCGCCCGCTTCTCTTGCGGGGGCAGCGTGCCGAGTATGTGCAGGCCATGGCGAATCTGCGACTCTTTGATATCGCATAGAAAGGTATCCAGCTCGTTGAGGATGTCGGCATCATCAGCACTGTTTTCACAACCGTCGACGGCGTGCGCCAACTCCTGGTCGATGCCGGTATCACGCAGGTGAGCGAGAATCTGGCTGCGAATCAGCGCTTCCCGCCGCGGGTCCATATCCAGCGCTTGATAATACTCATCACATAGCGCTTCAAGCTCGGCCATAGCGCCGTAGAGTTCGGCTCGCGCTAGCGGTGGCATCAAGTGGTCGATAATCACCGCCTGGCTGCGGCGCTTGGCCTGAGCCCCCTCGCCTGGGTCATTCACAATAAACGGATAAAAGTGCGGCAGCGGCCCCAGGGCAATATCCGGCCAGCAGTCAGCGCTCAAGGCGATGCTTTTACCCGGCAGCCACTCTAAGTTGCCGTGCTTGCCCACGTGAATAACCGCGTCGACTTGATAGTGCTCGCGCAGCCAGTAGTAAAACGCCAGGTAGCTGTGGGGCGGTGCCAGCTCCATATCGTGATAGGACTGGGTGAGATCGTCGATAAAGTCGCGCTCCGGCTGGATCCCCACAAAGGTTTCACCTAAGCGGATACCGGCGATCATCAAACGTCCCTGGCGGCATTTGGGGTCTTCGTGAGGCGTCCCCCAGCGCGTCCACACAGTTTCTTGCAGCTCGCTGGGCAAAGTTTTAAACCAAGCTAGGTAGTCATCAACGCTGATACTCTGCCAGCAGGCGCGCTGGTCGAGGCTGCCGTGATCGTTGGTCACCGAATCCTGAAGCAGGCGGATCAACCCGTCGCCATTTTCCGGCAATTCGCTTAACGGGTAACCTGCCTCTTTCAGGGCGCTGAGAATCTGCAGCGTCGACGCTGGGGTATCCAGCCCGACCCCGTTACCGATCCGTCCATCGCGATTGGGGTAGTTAGCCATGATCAGCGCGATACGCTTCTGCCCATTGGGGGTTAGCCGTAGCGAACAGATGCGCCGCGCCAGCTCGGCGACAAAGGCGGCCCGTTCTGGATGAATTACGTGGTGGGTAACTGCCAATTGGCAGCGCTGGTTATAGTGGGCTTCGGCTTTAAACCCCACCGCCCGGGTGATAATGCGACCATCCATCTCGGGGAGCACCACCTGCATCGCCACATCGCGGCTATGCAGTCCGGCGGCCATGTCCTGCCAGTCTTCCGAGGTGCTACTGGCAAGAATCGCCTGAAGTACCACGGGTCGCCCAACAAACAGGCTGTCGGGTAGCTTTTCACCCAGAGCATCCAGCCCGTCGGCGTTGCGATTGACCGCAAAGCTGGTGGTATTAATCACCAGCATGGCGCCGGTTTGTTCAATCAGGTGGTTGATAAAATCAATGCATGGCCCCTCTTTCAAGGAGGCCACGGCTACCGCTAGCGGCTCTAGGCCTTTTTCTCTCAGCGCGGCCAGCAATCCGTCGGGAACAGCAGTATTCGCCCCCTGCAAGTGGCTGCGATAAAACAGCAGCAGGCACACCGGCCGCCCGGATATCTGACGGTCGCGCCACTCGCTAAGGCTGAGCGCCTGCTGGCCTTGCGACGCATAAATCACCGCGGCCGGAATAACTTTCGGCTCCTGCCAGGCTAGAGAAAGCGATAAACATTCGCTGGCGATAAAGCGCAGCAGTTGCTCGGCGTTCTCTACACCGCCTTCTCTTAAATAGCGCCACACCCGGTAAGCGCCATCAAAGGCGATGGTGGAATCTTCTAACAGGGCATCATCCGGTGCGTCGCAACCCGGTACTAAAATCAGCTGGCGTTCGGGTTTGGCTGCCGCCCAGGCCAGCAGGCGCTCATGGCCATACTGCCAGTAGGCTTTACCGCCCAGCAGTGAAACGATGACCAGTTGGGCGTTTTCCAGCACCCGATCTTCATAGAGATCATAGGCCGCCGGTTTTACCAAATTCATCCAGTTGGCTAGCCGTACCGAGGGATAAGCCTCACCCAGGCGGTCAACCGCCTGGGCAAGCGCCGATAGATTGCTGTCGGCAGCGGAGAGTATCACGACCTCGGCGGGGCTTTGTTGCAGGTCGATAATGCCTTCATCATCGACAAAGCCCCCGGGCTTAGCGGCAAATAAGTGCATTAGCTGGCCGTCTGAACCTCTGCCTCAGTTAGCGCTTCACGCAGCGCGGCGCTATCCAGCGATTTGCCAATAATGACTAGCTGGGTCTGGCGCGTCTCGTCTTGGCTCCAGAGCCGATCGAAGTAACCTTCCAAACGTTCGCCAACCGCCTGAACAACCCGGCGCATGGGTTTGCCCGGAATTGCCGCAAAGCCTTTGGCGCGGTAAATTTCGTGGCTTTTCAGCAGTTGCTGCAGCTTGCTGGCCAAAGCGTCGCCATCCACTTCACCCAGGGTAATCACGCAGGAATCAAAGTTATCGTGGGCGTGGTCGTGGTGCGCGCCTTCAGCGTGGTGCTTATCGTGGTGATTGGTGATGCTGTCGATATGCTCTTCGCTGGCCGCACCAATGCCCATCAGTGCTTCCAACTGGGCAGTGTCGGTGGTCTGGGTCTGATCGATAAACAGCGTTTTGACAGACTCGCTCACCCGTGACTGAACAACCGCTTCAACCTGGGTGCGCTCTTCAGTGCTGAGTAAGTCCGCCTTGCTGACCAGCACCAAATCCGCCGCGCTTAGCTGGTCATCAAGCAGCTCGCGCAGGCTGGGGTCGTGATCCAGGCTTTCATCCGCACGACGCTGAGCTTCAACCTTATCCACATCGCTGGCATAACGACCGGCGGCTACCGCGGGGCCATCAATCACGGTAATAATCGCATCGACGGTGCAGTGCTGGCGCACCTCCGGCCAGTTAAACGCCTGCACCAGCGGCTTGGGCAGTGCCAAGCCGCTGGTTTCGATCAGAATGTGGTCGATATCATTGCGGCGGGCAACCAGCTTTTTCATCACCGGCAGAAACTCTTCTTCCACCGTGCAGCAGATACAGCCATTGGCCAGCTCATAGATGCTGCCATCTTCCCCGTCTAACTGCCCGCCTTCGCTACCCTCTTCACACCCCAGCGCACAGCTGCGCAAGAGGCTAGAGTCGATATCCTGCTCGCCGAACTCATTAACAATCACGGCGATCCGCTTGCCGGTCACTTGGCGCAAAATATTGGCCAGCAGCGTGGTTTTGCCGCTGCCGAGAAAACCGGTGACGACCGTGGCAGGAATCTTGTTTAATTTCACATTACTGGGTTGCATGGATAAATGCCTCGCTGTGCTGCAGTTCGCAGTGCGCCGGGCTGGCGGAAAAAAGCCTCGCCACAGCGTCAGGATTGTTGGGGAAAAACAGATGTAAGTAGGTCGCCGTTAAGCGCCGTTGACGGTAAATCGCTTCTCCCGGCGCGGGGTGGCGCTGGCGACGGCCATGAGCAATCGGCTCAGGGGTACCTTCTGCCATAGAGCGGTGGTGCGCATGGCCGCGAACCGGGCCTTCCGGCAGCTCTGCGGTTTGCATCCCCTGGCAGCCACGCCGACCGCGCATCGCCCCCTGCCCTGGCAGCAAGCCGAGCATGGGATGGAGGATATCGTCGTAGTCGGTCAGGGTTTCCAGGCAGTACAGCAGGCCGCCGCACTCAGCCAGAATGGGCTTGCCGGCGCGATAGAAAGCCTCAATGGCCGAACGCATGGCGCTGTTACCGGCCAGTTGCTGGGCATGAAGTTCCGGGTAGCCTCCCGGCAGCCACAGCGCATCGCATTCCGGCAAGCGGCGATCCGTCAGCGGCGAGAAGAAGCGCAGCGTTGCGCCCATCTGCTCCAGCAGATCCAGATTGGCCTGGTAGATAAAGCTAAAGGCGGCATCACGAGCTACGCCAATGGTGCGACCTTTAAGTACCGGCTTCACGGCCGCAAGCGGCTCTTGCGGAGCGGCAAAAGTTACCGCTGGCAGTGCTGCAAGTGCTTCCAGCAGCCCAGCCGCTTCCAGCGCTCGGGCACCCGCTTCAAAACGTGCCTCTAAATCCTCGCGAATCTCCGCAGCTTGCACCAGCCCAAGATGGCGCTCGGGGAGCGCTAAATCAGGGTCTCGTGGCACAGCGGCCAGCAGGGGAATCGTCGCTGGCAGCGCTGATTCGATTAGCTCACGATGGCGCTGCGAGCCGCAGGCGTTGGCGACTAATCCAGCGATATGGATATCATCCCGAAAGCTGGCAAGCCCTGATACCAGCGCGGCGGCGGTCTGCGCCATACCTTTTACATCCATGACAATTGCCATGGGAATGGCGAACAAAGCCGCCAAGTCAGCACTAGAAGGCTCGCCGTCAAACAGCCCCATGGCTCCTTCGACCAGAATCAAATCCGCTTCACAGGCGGCGTCATAGAAACGCTGGCGGCAGTAGGCTTCGCCTGCCATCCATAAATCTAACTGATCTACCGGTTGACCTGACGCCTGAGCCAATATCTGCGGGTCCAAATAATCAGGGCCGGTTTTAAACACCCGCACCACCTTGCCCTGATTACGCAGCAGCCGCGCCAAGCCCGCCGTGACGGTAGTTTTACCCTGGCCAGAAGCCGGGGCAGCGATAAACAGCGCGGGGCAGCGAGCGGTTGGCGTACTCATTAATACTCGATCCCCGCCTGGGCTTTGACGCCGCCGCGAAACGCGTGGCGCTCATCCTGAACAACGCTGATGGTATCGGCGATTTCCTGCAGCGGCGTGGCCATAGTGCGCCCGGTGATAATCACGTTCTGGTGCGCCGGACGGCGTTTGAGTGCTTCCACTACTGGTTCGGGGTCGAGATAGCCGTACTTGAACATGTAGCTCATCTCATCCAGCACGATCATATGATAGGCAGGGTTCTCCAGCAGCCCTTTGGCGACCGCCCAGGCGGCTTGGGCAGCTTCGATATCCCGCTCGCGGTTCTGGGTTTCCCAGGTAAAGCCATGGCCCATGATGTGCCAATCAAGCTTGGGATGATCACGAAAGAACAGGTATTCGCCGGTTTCGCGGCGGCCTTTAATAAACTGAATGACCGCGCACTGCTGACCGTGCCCCAGTGAGCGCGCCATAGTGCCAAAGGCCGAGCTGCTTTTACCCTTGCCGTTGCCTTTAAGCAGAATCAGCACGCCACGTTCTTCGGTGGCGCGGCTAATACGCTCATCGACCACGTCTTTTTTGCGCTGCATGCGGTTTAAATGGCTAGCGTCACTCATGGGCTTTCCCCAGGTTGATGTGCAAAAACAGAATGTGCGAAAACAGATTGTGCCAAAGATGGTTTACCAAACGAGGCGGGCCAATAACGGGCGCCCAATTGCTGGGCGATGCGTACGCCCTGGCCGCGCTTAACTCTCGATTGCTCGGTATCGATCAGCAGGCAATCACCTAGCGGAGCGAGATCGTCAACCGATTCCCGCGTGCGGCCATCGGTAATCAAATAAGTACGTACCTGTAAGCCAGGCTCGCGGCGCTGCCACTGTTGAATTAGCCGTTTGGCTTCAATAATCGCTTCCCGCAGCGGCGTGCCACCGCCGCCCTTGGCATGATCAAGCGTGCCCCGGGCGTTTTTGGGAGCACGGCGACGTGACATTAGCGACACCACGCCACCATTACCAAACCCTAGCACCGCGACTTGCTCCCGCGCAGCATAAGCTTGGGCGACCAGCGACTCCACCAGCCCTTTGGCTTGGCCTAACAGGCGCTGCCCCAAGGTGGAGCCAGAGGTATCTAGTAGCACCAGGTGCGCTATCGCCTGCCCTGCGCGAGACTTGCGCATTTTCAATTGCTGCCAAGGCCATTGGCCACGATTAGCGATTAGCGTCGCGAACCCGTCTAGCCGCGGAGTTTCCGCCTGAGAGCGCCCGCGACCGGAGACACCTCCCTTACCTGTGCTAGCCGCTGTATCGGCGCGTTGCGCACGTGGGGAAAAGCTATCGCTTTCGGGTAGGTTAACCGCTGACTGGTGAATGGACGCCTGTGCTACAGGCGGCATAGCGCCCCATTGGCCCTGCTCACCATTGTGATGGGATGGCCCGGCGGTGGGCGCGTTATTAGCTGACGACGAACCGCCCTCCCCATTCGAAGGCGTTTGATTAGGCGGGGAGGACGGCGGAAGTTGCTCTGGCGGCTGGGTTCGCCGATGTGCCAGCACCCAGGGCTCAACGGTGTCGATATCTTGCTGTTCAACGCTCGCCACGCCACGCCAGGCGGCATGAGCCTGGGCGGCTCGATGCCAGGTAACGTCTGCCCGCAGCCCTTCAACGCCGGCGGCTTCGCAGCGTGCCGCAATGGTCTCGTACACCCAGCCTTCACTAGTCACCGACGCTAGTGCCTGCTGGGCATGGTCAAGCTGCTGAGTCAGCGCTGCCTGCTCTATCGCAAACTGTTGTATGTATGCCTCTGGGTCGCGGTCAAAGGCTTCGCGCTGCTGAACAATCGCAATGCGCTGTTTAACACTGACGCGATCAGCCTGTTCAATACAGAAGCCAAAACGGTCGAGCAGCTGCGGGCGCAGCTCGCCCTCATCAGGGTTCATGGTGCCAATCAAACTAAAACGCGCCGAGTGTGAGTGACTGATACCATCACGCTCAACGATATTAACCCCGCTGGCGGCCACGTCGAGCAGCAGGTCAACCAAGGTATCCGGCAGCAGATTAACTTCATCGACATACATCACCCCGCCGTCGGCTTTGGCGAGGAGCCCTTGATGAAAAGTGGCTTGCTGCTCGGCTAGCACCTTTTGCAAATCTAGACTTCCCACTAGCCGGTCTTCACTGGCACCGAGGGGTAAGGTGACAAAGGGTGGCTTTTTGCCATTGGTGTCGTTAGGCAAAACCGCCGCCAGCGCTCGCGCCAAAGTGGATTTCGCACTGCCCCGAGGACCGCTGATCAAGACACCGCCAATGCGCGGATTAATCGCATTCAGCAGCAAGGCGGTTTTCAGCGCTTCCTGGCCGACAACCCCCACAAAGGGAAAGTCACTCAAGCGAACCTCCCATGCAGAGCATGCCCGAAGCTTGAACTTTATTCATGATGATTTGGTAAGTAATGATAAAACCATTCATAAGGAAGCGATGAAATAAAGTCTCGCAGTATAGAGGAAGGCGCGGCTGCGAAGCCAGCTTAGCGCCCAGTCCCTCCTGGAAGACAGGGCCTATTTTTACACGGTAAGACAGGCCTAATGTCGACACTAGGCCAAATTGAAATGACATTTAAGAATGCACAGCCACAGAGGCTTTGGTTTGTCTTATCGTAATGAAAAAAAAGGCTTTAGTGTCAAACTTAGCCGAAAGATCGGGCTTTTTGTTGTTCTACCTCTACCCGCCACCTAGAATAACCGCCGTCGGTGTTCCTCACGGAACTTAATAGAGAATCCGCTGCGGCTTAGCCGCGAAACGGAACTGCCCCCGCAACTGTAGGCGGTTAGCGATGCTCAATGAGCCACTGGACGTATTGTCTGGGAAGGCGAGCTAGCCATGACCCGTCAGTCAGGAGACCTGCCGACCATGTTAATTAATCGAGCGAGATGGTTCGGCCAGATTTTTTCTGGCTGGACGCATCGCTCATCATGCACGGGAGTGTACATGATGTTGAGATTGACCACGGCGGTAGCCGCCAGTGTTGTAAGCCTTGGCCAAGCGGCTTACGCCGCTACCGATTACCCTCTCACACTCACCAACTGCGGCGTAGAGATAAGTGTAGAGTCGGCCCCCGAGCAAACGGTAACGGTGGGTCAATCAGCCACAGAGATTCTTTACTCACTAGGGCTTGCTGACAGCGTAGTTGGCACCTCAGTCTGGTTTAATCCGGTATTGCCGCAATTTACTGAGGTCAATGAACAGATCGAGCGGATCGCCAACGACGACCCCAGCTTCGAAGCCGTAGTCAACAAGCGCCCTGACTTAGTTGCGGTGCAATACGAGTGGCACGTGGGGCCTACCGGGAGTGTGGCCAGTCGAGACCAGTTTCATGAACTAGGTATCGCCACCTACATCATGCCCGCCGATTGCGATACTAAGGATAACTCTACCGGTGGCGATGGCACCCGCACCGCCGCTTTCTCGACGCAATCGATCTATAAAGGGATCACCGAGCTAGCCGAAATTTACGATGTTCAAGACGCTGGTGATGCCCTGGTGACAGACCTAAACGCTCGTGAAGAACACGCTATCAACCTGGCAAGCAGCCTTGATTTGCCAGAGGACCTGTCGGCAGTCTTTTGGTTTTCATCAACGGACCTGGGAGTCAGCCCTTTCGTTGCCGGTCAACTGGGCGCACCGGGCTATATGATGGACAAACTAGGCATTCGTAATGTCATTGAGTCCGATGAAGAGTGGCCCACCATTGGCTGGGAAAGCATCGCCCAGGCTGACCCCGATGTGATTGTTATCGCCGCCATGGATCGTCGCCGTTTTCCTGCTGACGACATCGAAGCAAAGCGTGAGTTTCTGCACAACGACCCGGTTACCCGCGAAATGACGGCGGTTCGAAATAACCGCATCGTTGAGATGGACGCCCATGCGATGAGTGCCACCATGCGCAGCATTTACGGCCTTGAGTCACTCGCCGAAGCGCTGTCGACGATGTCTTTCAACTGAGATGGCTTTTAACACATGAGCATAGCGCTAACACGGCCGACCGCTAGACGCTTCGGGCTGCGCTGGCTTTGGGTAACGCCTCTTGTGCTGGTGGCCGCACTCATCGCGGGCACCGCCATCGGCGAGACATCAATTCCCATTGATACGATTCTCAAAGTACTTGCCAACCAGCTACTTGGCAGCGATTACCCGGTTGACCGAATCGACGAGGGTATTATCTGGAACTACCGCCTCAGTCGCGCCGTCGTTGCCGCTTGTTGCGGCACCAGCTTGGCATTGGCGGGAGTAGTATTGCAGGCCCTGCTGCGCAACCCCCTAGCCGACCCCTATTTAATGGGTATTTCTGCTGGAGCCTCTACAGGTGCCGTTGCGGTGGCGGTTGTTGGGTTAGGCGCGGGCCTGCTGTCACTCTCCTTGGGCGCCTTCGTTGGCGCCCTGCTCGCCTTTGGCATCGTAGTAATGCTCGCCCATGCGGCCAACAGCGGTGTCGGCGGTGGGCGTGGCGTTCAGGCAGCAGGGGCAATTATTCTGGCCGGGATTGCTGGCTCGCAGCTATTTAATGCACTGACGGCTTTTATCATTACCAAGTCAGCCAGTGCTGAACAGGCGCGAGGCATTATGTTTTGGCTGATGGGTAATCTCTCCGGGGTACGCTGGGCTGATGCCACCTTAGCGGTGCCTGCCGCGCTGCTAGGGCTAGTGGTTTGCCTATGGCACCGCCGTTCCCTGGATGCGTTTACCTTCGGGGCCGACAGCGCCGCTTCGATGGGCATTGCAGTGCGTCCGGTGCGCGGCATGCTGATTATCGCAATGGCACTGGTCACTGCGGTGATGGTTTCCATCGTAGGAGCGATTGGCTTTGTTGGCTTAGTGATTCCCCATGCGATGCGCTTTATTGTCGGCAGCCAACACACGCGCTTGATACCCACCACGGCGCTTGCTGGCGCGGTATTTTTAATCGGTTCAGATATTCTCTCGCGCACGCTGATATCTGGTCAGGTGCTTCCCATCGGGGTGATTACATCGCTAATCGGCGCACCCGCTTTTGCGCTAATTCTTGTCCGTGGCAAGAGGCATTAATGCAACTATCCGCAGAACAACTCACCTGGGCGGTACATGGCACGCCACTGGTCATTGACGTCACCCTGACTGTCGAGCCTGGTCAGACCTTTGGTCTGGTGGGGCCCAACGGCTCGGGAAAAACGTCCCTGCTGCGTCTGTTGGCCGGTTTGAACAAACCAAAGTCAGGACAAGTGCGGATTAATAACCAGCCTTTGCATGCCCTCACGCAACGCACTATCGCTCAATCTATTGCCTTAGTTGAGCAACAGGCTGACACCACCGATAGGATTACCGTTCGCCAAGTGGTCGCGCTGGGTCGCACGCCGTTTCTTTCCGCCTTACGCGCCTGGTCAATTGAAGATGATGCCATCGTGGCTAAAGCGCTGATAGATGTTGATATGGCGCATATGGCCGATCGGCTGTGGCATACCCTCTCTGGCGGTGAGCGCCAGCGCGTGCATATTGCTCGGGCATTGGCCCAACAGCCTAATATCCTGCTGCTGGATGAACCCACCAACCATCTGGATATTCGCCACCAGCTGTCGATTCTTGAACTGGTCAGGCAGCTGCCGATTACGGTGATTATTTCCCTGCACGACCTTAACCAAGCCATGGAGTGCGACCGCATCGGCGTTATGGATAGCGGCCGCCTAATCGATAGTGGCCCACCCCACGACGTGCTCACCGCCAGTAGGCTACAGCAGACCTTTGGTGTGCATGCCCACGTGATCGATGACCCTGTCGATGGCAAGCAGGTCATGCGTTTTCGCAACGCAGTTTAGAAACGTTGGCAAGGGATAAATGACTTGGGGTAGATGACATGGATAAATGACATGAAGTAAAAGCCAAGTAAAAGGCAGCGATACCACAGGATATAGTGAGGCGTTTTTTTGGTTAAGATATTGGGGCCCAAATGAGTACTGACCGTCCACCAAATACGCATCTTGCTAAATGGGAAAATGCTAAAAATCCTGTGGTGTCGATGTTTAAAGAGTACCCTGCGGGCCATCACATCCCTCCCCATCAACATCAGCGTGGACAGTTAATCTATGCCAGCACAGGTACGATGAGACTATGCACCCGCGATGAATACTGGTTATTACCTCCGTTTCGGGGCGTCTGGATGCCTCCTTACGTAGAACATGAAATGAGCGCCAGCACGCCGGTTTGTTTGCGGACTTTATATGTCAATGTCGAATCGTTCACCTTGAACTTGCCCAGTCATCCAGTAGGAATAGGCGTCACTGCACTTTTACGCGAACTGCTGATCAGGGCCTCCTCTTTTTCAATCACCTATCATCCAGACAGCTTCGAAGAACGCTTATTGCGGCTAGCATTAGAAGAAATGAAGCTGGCCTTCGAGTGTGGATTAAAACTGCCCATGGGCAGAGATAAGCGTTTGAAAAAGATCTGCGATATGTTGCTGGAAAATCCGGGGGATGTGCGCTCACTGGCAGATTGGGCGAATGAGGTGGGAGCAACGACGCGGACACTATCCCGACTATTTCGCACTGAGACAGGTATTTCTTTTATTCAATGGCGAGAGCAGGTACGCATTGTCAGTGCCATGTCGGAGTTAAGCACCGGGCAACGCGTTAGCCAAGTTGCAGAGCATCTAGGATATGCTTCACAAGGGGCGTTTACCGTGATGTTCAAACGTGTCACGGGTAAATCTCCCCGAGAGTATTTAAACGATCTGTCCTGTTCTCAAACAAAGTTGTCTCGCATGGAAGAATAGAGTCCGCGTGAGATTGATATTGTTTCTCTACTTCTTGAAATAATCGGTAGAGGAATATGAAACGTTCACTAACGTCACTCACTGACCACTATTACGTTCTGATCATCGCGTCTACATTCCTGCAAGGGTCTTCTTTTGTCAGCACTAAGCTCGTTATGGAGCAGATGTCGCCTTTATGGGCAGCGTCTGCTCGCTTCCTGGTCGCAGCACTATCCTTGTCGCCTTTTGTTTTTATCCAAATGCGCAGGCATAAACTAGCTCTTAAAGAGCTTCCTTGGGTAAAACTGCTAATAATTGGTAGTTTTCAAACAGCCGGTGTCATGTCGCTACTCAACATTGGACTAACGGCGACTAGCCCTTCCATAGCGGCCATTCTTATGGCCAGTAACCCTTTACTGGTGGTTGTCTTGGCATGGTTTATTTTAGGCGAGCGCTCCTCGACGTTTGCCTTATTCGGCTTAGCCTCTGCATTTATTGGAGTGGTTATTTGTATTGGGATCGACGTTGACGGCTACCACGGAATCGGGCACGGGGAAGTATTGGTGATGCTGGCATCTACCTGTTGGGCCTGCTCTACCGTGTTAAGTAAGAAATTTGCCATGACGCCCTCACCTTGGATAGTCACTTTCTGGCAGATGTTGATTGGCTCCCTGCTGCTTATGGTGATAGCTGCATTCAGCAAACAACCTTTTTCCCTGCCAACGGATGCTTACCACTGGGGAATGTTTATGTGGCTGGCAATTCCCGCATCGACTGGGGCTATCGGGCTTTGGTTTGCGGCGTTAAAGATTGGCGGCTCCGTACATACAAGCGGCTTCTTGTTTCTCTGCCCCCTGTTTGCCGCCCTGGTTGCATTTATATTGATCGGACAACACCCAGCATGGCATGAAGTGATTGGCGGGGTTTTGGTGGGCGCAGGCCTGTTTCTGATGCCCCGCCAGCGTCAACCAAACCAGCGACAGCAAAAACCAGACCCCCTGTTAGATACCCGCTAACGTAGCAGCGAGCGCTAACTGTTGAGCTAGCCAAGCTTGTCATCACTCTTTTATGGGCACAAATACCGGTGCCCCTTCAACCTCGACCACCGCCAGTCGCTGCTGGTAAAGGCGTTCTAATGCACTGGGCACTAGCATGCTGTCTCGCGCTCCCCAGCAAGCCTCGCCACTGGGGTAGAGTAGCAAAAGGTGATCACACCAGCGGGCGGCTAGATTTAAATCGTGCAGGCACATCATCACCGCACTGCCCTGGGCTGCCTGCTGGGCCATCAGCGCCATCACTGCGCTTTGGTGGTGTAGGTCGAGGTGGTTGGTGGGTTCGTCAGCCAGCCAGATATTGGGAGCCTGAGTCAGTACCGTGGCCATCGCCACGCGCTGGCGCTCGCCGCCAGAAAGCGTACTCACCAAACGGTCGCGCAGGTGCGCAACGTCTAACCGTTCAAGCGCTGCCTCGGCTTGGGCGTAGTCGTCTGCCCCCTCCATTTGCCACAGCGATAGGTAGGGGTGGCGGCCAATCAGTGCGGTTTCCAGCACGGTCGCGGGAAAGCCATCCAAGCGCTCCTGGAAGACAATTCCCAACGTTTGCGCAACTTGCCGTCTGCTCAGCGTCTCAAGGGGCTGCTCCCCCAGCAGCACTTGCCCGGAGCGCGGCGCGTTCAGCCCTGCCAAAGTGTGCAGCAGCGTCGTTTTACCCGCTCCGTTGGGGCCGAGCACGCCCCATACCTGCCCTGGTTCGATGGCAATATTCAGCGCCGTGCCATCGTCTCTTCCCGGTACGTTGATGATCAGGTCTTGGGTAACCAAACGGCTCATCAGCGGCTCCGATAAAGCAGAAAGAGGAACGTCGGTACACCTAATAGTGCGGTAATCACTCCTACCGGCAGCTGTTCCGGCGCGATCATTGTGCGCGCCAGTGTATCGGCCAGCATGAGTAGAGTCCCTCCAGCCAGTGCACAGGCCGGTAAGATTAACCGCTGATCATTACCCAACAATAGGCGCAGCATATGCGGCACTACCAAGCCGACAAAGCCAATGCTACCCGCCGTAGTAACAGCCGCGGCGGTTAGCAAACTGGCGACGATATAAATGCACCACTCAAGTGGCCGGACGGCAACGCCCAGCGCAGCAGCCTGCTGAGGGCCACGAGCCAGCACATTTAAGCTGCGTCCAAGGGGCATCACTATCACGCAGGTAGCCAGCAACAGTAGCAGCGGCGACCAAGGTGCGCGCGCGTAAGAAAGATCGCCCATTAGCCAATACAGCATGCCCGGTAACCGCTCAGCAGGGCTCAGTGCCAACATCAAAGTGATCACCGCGCCCCAGCCTGCCGCAACCACTACCCCAGTTAGCAGTAACCGCGAAGGGGTCCAGCTACCGCTGCCGTGGGCCAAGCCGAAAACTAATAACGTCGAAACTAGCGCACCGCCAAACGCCGAGCCTGAAATCGCCAATCCGCCCAGCCCCCCCAGCATGGCAGCAAGCGCACCAATCGAGGCACCTCCGGAAAGTCCGAGTACATAAGGGTCTGCTAGAGGATTACGCAGCAGCACTTGCATCAGAGCACCCGCTACCGCTAACAATCCACCGACAGCAAAAGCCGAAAGTGCTCTTGGCAAGCGCAGCTCCAGCACCATAGTACGCGCCAGCGCATTGCCCTCGTCCTGGCCGATATAACCAAGATGACCGAGAACCACTTGCCAAACTTGCCCAGGGGAAAGCTGCGCACTACCAATACCAAGGGCGATAATCAGAGAAGCCAGTGCCGCCAGCAGCAACAGACCTAGTGGGAAGCCCAATCGTGCTAACATTTAATCTCGCTCGCGTCTTTGTCGGGCAATATCAAGCTTCTCGCAGAGAATTTGGCTGCCTTCCATCAAGCGTGGAGTAGGCCGCTGAATTAAAGAAGGCGGTACAAAAAAGAGATTATCATCGGCAACCGCCGTTAAGTTTGAGTACTGCTCCCAGTGGGTCAACCAATGGCGATTCTCTTCCCCCATCCCTCCGGCAACAATCGCTTCAGGGTTTGCCGCCAGGACAGCCTCATCATCGATACGTGGCACTAGCCGCGCCTGCTCACCAAACACATTTACACCGCCACAGATTTCGATCACCTGGCCGATAAGATGTGCGTCATTAACACTCATTAACGGCTCGTCCCACACCTGATAGAAGGTACGCACCGGCTCCCGATTACGATATTGAGCGGCCAGCTCTGCCATCCTCAACCGGAAATTATCAGCGACCGCCTGACCGTCGCTTTCAGTGCCAGCCAGCCTCGCCAAACGCTCAATTGCGCTGGCCACGCCCTCAAAATTCCTAGGCTCAATATAGAACACCGGCATACCCAACGCTTCAAGGGTTTCCAACTGTTCAGCGGGATTCCCAGTTACCCAGCCAATCACTAGGTCTGGCGCTAACCCGACCAAAGCTTCTAAATCAATGCGCGTATGGCTGCCAACAGACACAACCTCTTTGGCCTCTGGCGGATAATCACTGTAGCTAACCACCGCCACTACCTGATCACCAGCGCCCGCAGCATAGGTCAGCTCCGTTGCCCCTGGCGAGAGCGTGGCAATACGTTGAGCCGGCGTATATAGGCACACCTTACGGCTACGATCATCCATCTCGCAGCGGCTGTGGTCATCAGCCAATACGGCGTTTGAAACCACACCACTGAGCATCGATAAGCTTAGTATGAGCCGGCTTAATAACAGTGCGGGGCCAGTGGCCCCGCGATGTTTAAACAATGTCTGATTCGCTGTTTTATTGGCCATAGTGAACGCTTAAGAATCCTGCACGGCCTGCGTTAAGATAGTCGGCACCATCAAACGAACGCGTTGTAATGTAGTCTTGATCCAACACGTTTTCTAACGTTACACGCGCACTCCATAGCGGGGCAAACTGCCAACCTGCACGTAGGTTAACCTGCCCGTAACCGCTGAGGCGATCTTGGTTCTGCGTATCACGGTAACGGTGGTTTTGAGCAACCCAGGAGCCACCCACCGACCAGTCGCCAAGTTCGCGGTCTACGTCTAAGCGAAAACTTTGTGAGGCACGGTTTTGCAGGCGTTTACCGGTCAGGCGGTTTTCAGGGTCGGTGTAGGTCAGCGCAGCGGCTAGCGTCCAATCGTCGAGTTCGACGCCTGCAGCCAGCTCAGCTCCACGAATACGGGTTTCGGGTACGTTAAACAGCAACCCCTGACCAGCAATCAAGTTGTCGATATCGGTTTGATAGAGTGCCGCATCCCAGAACCAGTGGGCATACTGGCCGCGCACACCGACCTCGATGCTTTGCGACGTTTCAGATTCCAAATCGGGATTACCAAAGCCTGGGTAGTAGAGCTGATTGTAAGTGGGTGCGTTAAAGGCTGTACCGTAGTTGGCACGTAAGGTGTGGTGGACGTCTAGGTCATAGCCCACGCCTACGCTGCCGGTGATTTCTTCGCCGTAAGCCTCATTGTCATCAAAGCGCAAGCTGGCTTGCACAGTAAAGGGAGCAAAATCGAGCAAGGCTTGGGTAAATACCGCCACGTTGCTACGGCTAGTTTCATCGTAGGCCGTGGTGCTCTTAACACGGTCTTCGCTGTATTCAGCGCCTGCAATCAGCTCATGGGCACCGGCTGTTAAGGTATTTTCCCAGCGCGCGGTACTCACCTTGGTGTTAAACACTGAGTCACCAAAGCTATTGATGTTATCGCTTTCATCACGAGATTCGCTAAGCGTTAAGCGGCTGCGCCAGTTATCGGTTATCGGCAGCTCGCCATAGATACCCGCCACCTGCTGAACGAAGTCGTTTTCACCGCCATCGTATTCGTTATGACCACGGGCACGGAGCGCCAACACACCCGCTTCTGCACCACTTGCAAAAGTGTGAGAAACCCGCGCTAACGCCGTGGTGTTGTCATAGCCCTTATCGTCGCCATCGCGCCGAATCGGTTGACCATCTGTGGTGAAATGGCTAGCGGCAAAGCTATAGCGGGTGCCGCCATCTTTGCCGCTAATACCGGCGCTCAGGCGCTGGGTATTAAACGAACCACCACCGACAGAAATACGCGGTTGCGGTCCTTGTTCTTCGCCTTGGGGGGTAAACAACTGAATAACGCCGCCAATCGCGTCGGCGCCATAAAGGCTACCACGCGGACCACGCACAATTTCGGCGCGATCAAACATACGCGGCTCCAGATGCTGCCAAGCAGCCCCACCACTAGTGGCAGAACGAAGACGAATACCGTCGATCAACAGAACATTTTGGCCGCTACCGCTGCCGCGAATAAACACGCTGCTGTTTTTACCAAAGCTGCCGTTGGTGGAAACATCCACCCCGGGCTGGCCGCGGAACAGGTCGGTAATACTTACCGGATCTTGACGGCGTAACGTTGCCTCATCCAGTACAGTCACCGAGGACAGGCTGTCATTAGCAGTACGCGGGGCTAGTGCGGCGGTAACAACAACGGGGTTTAATGCATTCGCAGCAGACTGCGCGTGAGATTGGGCTTGAACGGCCATGGGCAATGCGGCCATCGCAAATGCCGCCAGCGTGGCAGTAGAATGAAAACGGTAAGACATGAGGAGATCCCTTGCTCACTGTGCTCACCCGCACAGCGTATTTTTTTGACCGGGCAGAGGGATGATGGGGAGATCGGCAGCCTAAGCTGGCTATATCACCCTGAGCACGCCCTCCGCGTCTCGGCATGTTGTGGCTCTTTAGAACCATGCCTCTTAGGCCGGTCTCCGGGCTGACGAGCGAAAAGCAGATAACAACATCCTGCCTTTCCGAACGACCACCTTCCCATGCATTAGCACAGTGGCATCTTTAGCCGTTCTTATCTCGATCACCGTTGCGGGGGCAGCGCTGGATTCACGTTAGTGTTCACCAACTTCCCGTTTAACTGATGGCGGTAATCGCCACCAGCACCTGAGAGTGCGCGTAAACTAGCAACTTGTTAGGGGCTGGTCAATTGAACCGATTAGGGTTTCAGCGCCTGCACGAGCCCATGTCGTACATGCCAGACCTGCTCGGATTGGGCGGCGGCGTCTTGGCTAAACCAGCCGCTTAAATCGCGCAGGCGGCGCTGATCTTGCGCCATAGGAACGATTCCTCGCCCTAACTCGTTCATGATGATCACCAGCGTCACGCCACGGGCTTGTGCGGCAGCGGCCAAGCTTTCCAGATCTCCCCGCCACAGAGCCCGCGACGTATCGCTGCTCATATCCGAGTGCAGCACTGCCGCTAACCACTCAAACACACCGTGCAGAACGAGCGGTACATTAGGCTGCATAATGTGGGTTACTTCGTGCAAACGCTGCCCTGGAGAAAGCTGCCACCAAACAGCGCTGGGAAAGCGTGTTGTTACAACATCGCGCTTACCTGCGCTGGCACCGCCGATGAACAGCTGCATTGCCACTCTCCTTTGCCATCTTCACGTTTTAGATACGTCAGTTGCCAACGCCGCCCTTGTGCTTGGTGAACGATGCCTTCCCAAAAGCCAATGGTTTCGAAACGACGCCGCAACTCGCGTATTACCCCGCCATGGGTAACGACCAGTACTTTTTGATAATGATGTTCGCGGGCGTGTCTAGCCACCTCTTCAAGCCAAGCATTTAAACGCTCACGTAGTTGGCCAGACGATTCGCCGCCGGGAATTTGCAGCTCACCCACGCTATCAATCCAGGCGCGATAATGGGGTAAGTCTTTTAGTTCATCGTAAACTTTGCCTTCATAGTCACCGAAATCCAGCTCCCGTAATCGTGGCTCTAGATACAGCGGCATACCCGGCTTTGCCGCCTGCGACCACTCAAGGGTTTGCTGGCAGCGGTTTAAATCGCTTGAATAAACAGCGTCAAAACGCTCTTCTGCCAATGCATCACGCAGTGCCAACAGCCCAGCTTCTGCATCCGGAAATAGCAGCGGAATATCGCGCTGCCCTTGGTAGCGGCGCTCTAAATTCCAAGCGGTGATACCGTGGCGAACTGCCACCAACTCCACATTAAGACCAGTAACCAAAGCTCTCCTCCTTCAATGGTGGCCCCCACCATATCGCCGTTAATGCCGTTAAATAGCCGCAGCAGTGCCTTTCTGGCGACTGCTACCCACACGATGATGACTACCCCCCAGGCAAACCATGCAGGGGACAGCGCGCCAAGCAGCACCAACGGTAGCAAGGCATAGCCAACATCACGGGCACTTAGCGACTGCTGCCAGCTCCATGCGAGCCCCTTGCCGTGAGCACAGGGAGTTAAAATCAGCAGCGCGACACCAGCCAATCTGCCTAATGCAGGCACGGCCACCAGCCACCACAGCGGCGCCTGATAAGCCACCAGTGCCCAAAGCAATACGCCCTTCCAGGCCAGCAAAAACAGCAATGCCAGGATGCCGAAACTGCCTATCTGGGCGTCCTTCATGATTTCCCAACGCCGCTCAAGGGGTTGGTTACTGCCTAACGCATCGGCAAGATCCATCACACCATCGAGGTGTAAACCGCCAGAAAGCGCTACCCATAGGCTTAGCAGTAACAACGCAGTGATTGGCGCTGGTGACGCTATGAAACTTAATAGCAGCGCGCTTAACGCCAGCACGCTGCCAATTAATAACCCTACCAACGGATAAGCGCGAATTGCCCAGCGACGGGTGGCTGGTGTCCATGGGCAGGCAATCGGAAGCGGAATTCGGGTTAGAAACTGCAGCGCGAGTATTAGGCCGAACAGCGCATTTTTCATCGTTTCCACTCCATGGCACACCCCGCGATGACTTCAAGCACTGAGTCAGCTTCCCGCGCTAACCAGCGGTGTAAGCACTGGATAAACTCAACATAGCGCCAGGTAGCGGAGTGATCAGCAATCAGCTCTTCGTTGAGATCGTTCGATACAATTACTAATGTCAGCCCCCGTGCTTGTGCATCATCCAGGCAGCGAGCCAGCAGCGCTAGGCCTTGCTCATCACTGAATTCTTCATTTGGCCCAGCGCCAAACAACACTTGTCCTGCCCAGAGAGTTAAACAATCGAGTAGCACCGCGCGGTGATCGGGTACTTGGGCAATCGCTTGGTCAATTGCCAGGGGCGCCTCTAGCGTCACCCATTGGCCTTCCCGGCGTGCCTGGTGGCGCGATACCCGGTCGGCCATTTCGGCGTCGTAAACATTGGCGGTGGCAATGTAGTAGCAGCTGGCGTCCCCCGCTGCACTGAGCACACGCTGCTCAGCTACTTGGCTTTTTCCTGAACGAGCGCCCCCACTAACAAAGACAATCATGCAGCACCTTTAGCAAGCGGTTATTTGTCGCCTCATCACGCAGTGCCAAACGTAACCAGCTGCCCTCAAGCCCTTTAAAGCTGTGGGTGTGCCTCGCCAGCAGTCCTTTATAAAGCATGCGTTCAAACAGGTCTGCGCTGGTCACGCCGCGCTCACGCTGTAAAACACTAGGCCGCACAAGGAAAAAGCAGCTGTGACTGGGCACCACCTCAAGCCCTAGCGCCTGCAACGCCTTGCCCAGACGTGGCTGCTCACTAGCCAGCCATTGCCGGGTGAGCCGTGCAAACTCGCCATCCGCTAACAGCGGCGCCACCAGTTCGGCGGCAAAATGATTCACACTCCAGGGCGGTTGATGGCGGCTCATTGTGTCTACTAGGTTTTCCGCAGCCAGCACGTAGCCTAGGCGCAATCCAGGCAGGGTATAAAACTTGGTCATTGAGCGTAGCAACACTAGGTGACAGTAACGCTTAAGCAGCGGCGTCAGCGCCTCGACGCCTATTGATAGATCGATAAATGCTTCGTCGACCACCACTTGGGTTCCAGTAGCCTGCGTGTGCGCTAGCAGTGCCTCTACTGCCTCGATGGCTATCAGCGTGCCAGTCGGATTATTCGGACGACACAGAAACACCACGTCGGCGTTTGCTGCACTCTCTAGCAGGTCGTCCATCTGGCAAGCGAAATGCGGCTCGCGCAATACATGCTCGGTCATTTCAATCCGGTGGGCAGAGCAGGCTCTGGCATATTCACCAAAGCTGGGAGCCAGTAATAAGGCACGCCCACTGGCATGCAGCGCAGCGGCAAGAAAAATGGCCTCCGCCCCACCATTGGTTAGCAGTACTTGCGCTGGCTGAACATCGTTGTGCGCCGCAATGGCCTGCCGGGCCGCAACGTAGTCTGGCGAGGGATAGCGACTAAGACCACCAAGTCGTGTTCCGAACCAGCCTGCCAGCCATTCGGGCGGCCCAAATGGGTTAAGGTTAGCGCTCACATCATCAACCACATGATCGGCAGGTAGCCCAAAACGCTTCAGCAGCGCTGCGGCCTGGCCACCATGGCTTGGCCAATCAGCCGCCTCGTGAACGTTGGTTTGACGACTCATAGCCATGAAATCCCTGCGCTTGCTAAGCCCATTAATACGCCCGTTAATACACTCATCAACACGGCCATTAACAAGAAAAACAGCAGCCAAGCACCGTGCATTAATTTAATGGTGGCGTTGATATGCGAACACGTCAGTGTTTCCAGCGGAGTGCCAAGGGTTGCTCGATAGGAAACCGCGCCCTGATAAACATTGGTGCCGCCCAACTGCACACCTAACAAGTTCGCGACCATGGCTTCTGGCCAACCCGCATTAGGGCTTGGGTGGCGGGGCGCTTCGCGGCAGGTAGCCAACATGGCCCGACGCCAATAGAGCGTCGATGATTGCCAACTGATCAGCCCCCCGGCAACCCACAAACAGAGCGCGGTCAGCCTGGCGGGCAGCCAGTTAGCGATATCATCAAGCTTCGCCGAGGCATAGCCGAAGTCGCTGTAGCGTTCGTTTTGATAGCCCACCATGGAATCCAGCGTGTTGATTGCTTTATAAGCCAGCGCCAGCGGCGCACCGCCGATAAACGCGAAGAATAGCGGCGAGGTGATGCCATCCACGGTATTTTCTGCAATGGTTTCTACCGCACCGCGGGTAATCTCCGCCTCATCCAGTTGCTCGGTATCACGCCCCACCACCATGGCAAGCGCCTTTCGTGCCGATGCTAAATCACCGTTAGCCAGCGGCACGGCAATAGCGCGCCCCGCTTCCGCCAAGCCTTTTATGGCCAGCGTTGTCGCCAGCAACCAAAGCTCGGCAGCTAGCCCAAGCCAAGGGTGCACCCAAGTCAGTAGCTCCAAACTCAGCCAAGCGAGACCATACGTGCCCAGCACAATGGTGGCGGTGAGTATAAAGCCCAGGAGTCGACGGCGTTTTTCACTGCCTTGGTTCCAGCGCTGCTCAAGTACGCTGATGGCACGCCCAATGATGACGACTGGATGCGGCAATGAGCGTGGGTCACCCACGATCAAATCAATGACAATCGCCATCGCGACTAACCCAACGGTAGCTACCCCTAGCATGGTGAAACCTGCTGCGATTTGCTCAGCGAATCCAGCGTTGCTCGATACACTGCTTGTCCAATCGCCCGTCCAAGCGCCGTACCAGAGCCTGCATAAGAGGTCTGACAACCGCGTTGAGTAGCAGCGATAGACAGACTATCGGTTGATGTTCCAGTTGCAGGCGTATCACTGAATGGATCTTTAACGCCCACTTTTCTCAGCGCCTGAACTTTCGCCTCCGTTGCCGAGAGAGAAGCATTAACCAGCGCACCATCGGTCAAATGGGCATCTAAAAAAAGGAACGTATTAATCGTGCCCACCTTGGATATGCTGCGCAGCACTAAACGGGGGTCTGAATCGCTTGAAACGCTAATATCTACCGCATTGCCAACACCTGCTGTCACCAATGCCAGTACACCATTGGCTGTATTAACTAGCGGCACACTGGCGACACATGCGTTGCGCAGGCGCACTGCCGTCATCATCGCAACAGCACATAGCGGTAGCCGCTGATTGTCCAGCCAGCGAATCAGGTCATCTTCCGGGTAATGGCCATCGTAATCTTTATCAACGTGAAAATTTGCGAAGTGTTGGCGATATCCAAACCCGCCACCCACGAGTGCGCTACTCAGGGTATACAGTGGCTCAGCAGCAGACACCACCAAGCAGTGCTCGCTTTGCGACCACGTTAGCGGCTGACTAAATGAAAGCGTTTGTTGCTCACTCATAGGGCACTATTATCGTGAATACCCGCATCGGCAAAGGTGGCCATTTCACTAAGCATCGCGGCGGCGGCCTGCAATAAAGGAAACGCCAACGCCGCGCCACTGCCTTCTCCCAGGCGCATTCCCAAGGCTAGCAGCGGCGACGCATCAAGTGCTTCAAGAGCCGTGGCATGGCCAGGCTCTTCAGAGCGATGCCCAAAAATCAAATAACCACGTACCGCCGGACATAAACGGCAGGCCGTCAGGGCGGCTACCGTAGCAATAAAGCCATCCACAATGGCCGGCAGTCGGTTGGCCGCCGTGGCCAAATAAGCTCCTGTCATGGCAGCGATCTCTAACCCGCCGAGCTTGGTTAGCACCTCCATGGGGTCTTCGACATTGGCTTGGCGTGCCTTTAGCGCCCGCTCGATCACCGCTACTTTATGGGCCTGCTGGGCGCTGTTAATACCGGTGCCAGCGCCCACCAGCTGAGCCACTGGCTTACCGGTTAGCGCCGCTAGCATGGCGCTGCTTGCCGTGGTATTAGCAATGCCCATTTCACCCGCAATAATGCATTTCGCCCCCGCTTGAACAGCGCGTTCAACGGCTTCGCAACCTACCTGTAGCGCAGCCTGCGCTTGGTCATGGCTCATGGCATCTTCAAGCACCATATTGGCGGTGCCCGCGCGCACTTTGGCATCAATCACGCCAGGCATTGCCAGCGGTGCCGTAACGCCAACATCCACAACCTCAACCTGGGCACCAATTTGTCTGGCAAAGACGTTGATCGCCGCCCCGCCATGGGCAAAGTTAGCCACCATTTGCGCAGTCACTTCTTGTGGAAAGGCCGATACGCCCTCTTCAGCAACCCCGTGATCAGCAGCAAAAACAATGATCGCCGGTGGCGTGATGCTGGGCTGACATTCACCAGTGATCTCACTAAGCGTAACGGCCAATGCCTCTAACTGGCCTAGGCTGCCCGGCGGCTTGGTGAGCGTATCAATATAGCGAAGCGTCAATGCGCCAGTGTGGCTATCAAGTGGCGTGACTTGGTTAACAATGGGATGCATAACAGCTCCAGGGCAGCAATCAAATTCATTTTGCGCAAGATGGTAGCAAAAGCGCGGCTGCTATACTTGCGCTTTAAGTTGCTTCAACAGCCAATTAATCCCATCCGGGGAGGAATTGTCCTGTCACCAGAAACGTTCATTAAAACATCATCATTTACGACGATAGTCGCCACCAATAATGGGTAATAAAACTACAAATATGGTTTTTATTGCCGTAAAGTCTCTTTTATCGACACAAAAGATGTAAAATAACTACAAGCCTGACTCACCGTCTCTACCATGCAGAGGTCTCTATGCCGAGCTCAACACCCGCTACTTTAAATCCTACCGTTGCTGAGGTTACCCAACGCATTCGTGAGCGCTCTGCTGAGCGGCGCGCGCTCTATGAGCAACGCATGGCGGACCAGCACAAGCGTGGTGTGCACCGTGCAGAGCTATCCTGTGGTAACCTAGCCCACGGATTTGCCGCCTGCAGCCCCCAAGAGAAAGACTCCCTAAAGCTAATGAACAGCGCCAACTTGGGGATCATTTCTTCTTACAACGATATGCTGTCGGCCCACCAGCCATTTGAAAGCTTTCCGGAAACCATCAAAGCCGCTGCTAGCGCGATGGGGTCAACCGCCCAGTTTGCCGGTGGTGTTCCCGCCATGTGTGATGGAGTTACCCAGGGGCAACCGGGCATGGAACTGTCGCTGTTTTCCCGCGACGTGATTGCAATGGCTGCAGCGGTTGGGCTTTCACACAACATGTTTGACGCTGCCCTTTATCTGGGCGTGTGCGACAAGATTATCCCTGGCCTGTTTATCGCAGCGGCACGCTTTGGCCACCTACCCGCGATGTTCGTACCCGCAGGCCCAATGCCCAGCGGTCTGCCGAACAAAGAGAAAGCACGCATCCGTCAGCTATATGCAGAAGGCAAAGTAGGCCGCGAAGAGCTGCTACAAGCGGAGTCGGACTCCTACCATAGCCCTGGCACCTGCACCTTCTACGGCACGGCCAACTCAAACCAGCTGATGATGGAAGTGATGGGGCTTCACCTGCCAGGCACCTCGTTTGTGAACCCAGGCACGGAAATGCGCGAAGCCCTGACCCGTTACGCAACCGAACAGGCTATTCGCAACACTGAACCTGGCGGCGACTACCGCCCTTTCTATAAGCAGATCGATGAACGCGCCATCGTCAACGCAGTGGTAGGTTTGTTGGCGTCTGGCGGCTCAACCAACCATACGATGCATTTGATTGCCATGGCCGCTGCAGCGGGCATTACGCTGAACTGGGACGACTTCACCGACCTCTCCGCTGTCACGCCCAGCCTGATGCAGGTATACCCTAACGGCCAAGCAGACATTAACCACTTCCAGGCGGCAGGCGGCATGAGCTACCTGTTCCGCGAACTGCTGGGCGCTGGCTTGCTGCACGGCGATATCCCGACGGTGTTTGGCACTGACCTGACGGCCTACACACAAGAGCCCTTCCTGGAAAATGGCAAAGTGGTTTGGCGCGAAGGCCCTGCAAGCAGCTTAGATGAAAACGTTTTACGCCCAGTCGCTACCCCCTTCGCAGCGACTGGCGGCCTAACGGTAATGAAAGGCAACCTGGGACGCGGCGTGATCAAAGTATCCGCCGTTGCCGACGAACATCGTGTAGTAGAAGCACCAGTGAAAATCTTCGCCGACCAGAACGAAATGAAGGCTGCGTTTGAGTCCGGCGACTTAGATCGCGATGTCATCGTCGTGGTGCGCTTCCAGGGGCCAAAAGCCAATGGCATGCCGGAACTTCACAAACTGACGCCGTTCCTGGGCGTACTGCAGGACCGTGGCTTCAAAGTGGCCCTGGTGACCGACGGCCGTATGTCTGGCGCGTCGGGTAAAGTGCCCGCTGCAATTCATATCAGCCCCGAAGCCCTGGACGGTGGCCCGCTCTCGAAACTGCGCGACGGCGATATTGTGCGCCTGGACGCCAACGCAGGTACGCTGGAAGCCAAAGTAGCAGCAGCTACCTGGGCCGATCGTGAGCGCGTAGTGGCGAATTTGGACCACTACCACGTTGGCCTAGGCCGCGAACTGTTTAGCGGCTTCCGCCACCTGGCCATGCGTGGCGAAGAAGGCGCAGGCTCGCTGGGCGGCTTTGAAGCCGATGACCTCGCTCGCCAACAGGGCCAGATTTTTGAAGAGGATGCCTAATGCGACCGGCCTTAATTGGTGATATTGGCGGAACCAATGCCCGCCTGGCGCTCGTCACGCCAAATGAGATAACGCCCCACGATATTATTAATCTTCCCTGCGCTGACTACCCAGGGGTTATCGATGCGATTCAGGACTACCTAGAACGCGTGGGCGCCACGGGGGAAAATGCACCGCTGGAAGCCTGCTTAGCGTTTGCCTGCCCGGTGCACACCGAGCGGGTCAAGATGACCAATAATCACTGGGATTTTATGAAAAGCGATGTTCAGCAGACGCTGAACCTATCGCTGTTCAAAGTGATTAATGACTTTACCGCACAGGCGCTGGGCGTTCCCCATGTGGACAGCGACAACCTAGTGGAAGTGCAAGCAGGCGTGGCTCAGCCTCACTCTACCCGCTTGGTAATTGGCCCCGGTACAGGCTTAGGCGTTGCTGGCGTTTTTCCCGGCCAACACGCCTGGATACCACTTCCCACCGAGGGCGGCCACGTCACGTTCTCTCCTACTGACAGCACCGAGCGGGCGCTATTGGATATCTTTTTACAACGCTACCAACGGGTCAGCGTAGAACGTATTTTAAGCGGCCAAGGCTTACTGGAGCTGTACCAGGCTCATTGTGCTCTGAACGAGCAAGCACCTCGCTGCACGACACCAGCCGAGGTTACCCAAGCCGCAAACCAGGGTGACCCTATCGCCACCACCACCCTGCTGCGCTTTTTAAAAATCCTCGGCGATGTATGTGGCGACGCGACCTTATCGATGGGGGCTAGAGGCGGCGTTTATCTATGCGGCGGGATTTTACCGCGCCTACTGGAGTGGCTACCCAAATCCGAACTGCGTGATAGCTTTGTGAACAAAGGCCGGATGGGCGCTTATAACGCCGACATTCCCGTGTGTGTTGTGACTCACCCGTGGACAGGACTGCTCGGCGCCGCCGAAGCACTACATAACGAAGAAGTCTTTTAACTTATTAGGAACGCCCATGCCTGCTCACCCCTTCGATGTGCCTTTTGTTCTCGGTATGATGCGCCTGCATGAAGCACCAGAGATGCATCAGGCGAGCTATCTCGCCGACTGGATCGAAGCCCGTATCGAGCAGGGGTTGCACTGGTTCGACCATGCCGACATTTACGGGAACGGTGCGTGCGAGACGCTGTTTGGTCACGCGCTAAACACGCGTCCCGGACTGTCAAAACGGCTTAAGGTGGTGACCAAAGCGAGCATCGCCAACGATAACCCAGCCCTCGGCTCTGGCAAGATAAAGCACTATAACGCCAGCCCGGGCTATCTATGCCGCGCCATTGACAATGCACTTAACCGCCTTGGCGTCGAGCGGCTAGATCACTTTTTAATTCATCGCCCTGACTTATTAATGAACGCAGAAGCAACTGGCCGTGCCCTTGATGACGCTATCAATGCAGGCAAAATTGGCGCTGCGGGCATTTCTAACCATTTGCCAAGTCAGTGGCGTAGGCTGCAAAACGCCATGCACCACCCTTTACGTGCCAACCAAATCGAGCTTTCCATTAGCCATAACGCCCCCCTGTTTGATGGCAGCTTTGATGATCTATGTGCCGACGGCCATGCGCCGATGGCCTGGTCACCACTAGCGGGCGGTACACTCATGCAAGGCGACGTCGGTAACGTTCTTAACCACATCGCCCGAGAGCAAAACGGCACCCCTAACGCGTTAGCGCTGGCTTGGCTACGGTCACTGCCTAGTCGGCCGATTGCCGTTGTGGGCAGCGTGAAGCCTGAGCGTATTACTGACATGCTCGACGGGCCTGAGACGCTCTCAAGAGAGACATGGTACGAGCTGTTAGAGGCCGCGCGAGGCCACTGCGTCGCGTAATCCCATCATCAATTAATAATATAATGACAAGGAATAACTTATGACGCCGGTGATTGCTTTCGGTGAAGCCTTGGTTGATATGTTGTCCAGCCGCTTAGGCGATGACACTGGCCAAGAAACCTTCACGCCTTACGCGGGCGGCGCGCCTGCTAACGTCGCGGTTGCCTGTGCCCGACTTAACGTACCCAGTCAGTTTTTAGGCATGGTGGGCGACGATACGTTTGGCCACTTCCTGATTCGTGAGCTGAAAAGCCATGGTGTGGATACTCAGGGTGTGGTGTTGACCAAAGAAGCACGCACCGCGCTAGCGTTTGTTTCCCGGGATAGCAGCGGCGAGCGCACGTTTGATTTTTATCGACCGCCGGCGGCCGACCTGCTTTATCGCCTAGAGCACCTGCCCCACGGCGTGTTTGAACAACCGGCGATTGTTCACTTATGCAGCAACAGTTTGACTGACCCTGAGATTGCCGATACCACTTTAGCGATTGCCGCTATGGCAAAGCGCGCGGGCTGTTTAGTCAGCGTGGATGCCAACCTCCGTCACAATCTGTGGAGCGAAGGATCAGCCGACCTCTGGCTGGTAACCGAGCTATTGGATAGCGCCGAGCTCGTTAAAGTCTCATTAGATGAGCTTGACTATCTTCGTGGCGAACATTCTCAGGAAGCGTGGCTATCCCAGCGCCTAGCCGCCGGGGTAAAAGTAGTTTTAATCACCGACGGCCCTAACAAGGTGATGCTGAAAGGTATAGGCCTTGACCACACCATCACACCACCCCAAGTGACCGCTGTTGATACCACCGCTGGCGGTGATGCGTTTATTGGCGGCCTGCTGGCTGAACTTTCACAGCACGGAATTGATGAGAACTGGTACCAGGATAGTGCCTTTCTAACCCGCGCGGTGGATATTGCCTGCCGCTGTGGTGCTCACGCAGTGACCCGCCCAGGCGCCTACGCCGCACTGCCGCTCCATAGTGATATTGAAGCGCTAAGAAATAGCTAATATGGGTAACAAAAAGGCGTGCAACGGATAACGCGTATAAAACGTGCTGTGGCAGGCGTGTTCGTTAAATAGACTCGTAGCGCTATTATGATCAACCATCGCATTACCTATTCAGACGCTCTCTCAATGGCGCTGAGTAGCTATTGAGTTAGCCGGGCAGATCCCTGCTATGCGAGGTTCTTCAAGCACTATCGACAGTGAGCCTGCCAGGCTCCGCCTCCCACTGACCGTGCATATATTTCAGGGGCGTCATCCCTGTGTGCTGACGGAAGAAATGAATAAAGGCGCTGTCCGAAGAGAACCCCAACAGATAGGCCGCATCGTTAACCTGACGTTGCATTGATAACAGTTCAATAGCGGCAAGCAGACGCCATTGCTGGCGCCAGGCCTGGTAGCTCATCCCGGTTTCACGGCAAAAAATCCGGCTGACCGTCTTAGCACTAGCACCAAACTCTCCTGCAAGCGAAATTAGAGTCGGCGGCAACTCCCCCTCAGGGCTCCAGCGTTCAACCAGCGCCTTCAAACGCGGGTGTAACGGTAGCGTCAGTTGCAGTGACTCACGCTCAGCCTGCTGCATCTCTTCTATAAACAACGCCAGCGTGTTGTGCGTATTAACATCCGTTATATCCCAAGGCCACCAGGCCATACGTTCGATCAGTGCGCGCAAAAGCTCATTCACTACGACCACTTTCACCTCCTGGCCAAGTAACTGAGACACTTCGAGGCTGAAGTAGACGGAGCGATATGCCACCACATTGGTCATCATCACCTGATGCTGAACCCCAGTGGGAATCCACGCCGCTCGAGTTGGCGGCAGCACGCATCGCTGACCATCAAGCACAATGCGCATACACCCACGGGGGGCATACAGCAGTTGTCCTTTGGCGTGACTGTGCATACCTGAATCATGGCGACCGACCTCGGCGGCAATTCCCACCACATTGCCGGCCACCAAGTCCGGGTTAAAAGACTGCTGCTGGTTGATCAGTGCCACTGTCTTATTTTCGACATATTTGGTTTGAATAACGTTATTTGAACAACACAAGACTAAGTAAGCTAGCGCCACGTTTCAAGAGACATGGAATCGTTACAATGAACCCGCTACTTTTTTTGATCCTGGCACTGATGATGTTCCCCCAGGTGGTCGAGACTATCTACAGCCCTGCACTACCGTCGATGGCGAGCTTTTTCGGCGTATCAACCTCCACCGCAGGTCTGACCCTCTCCTGCTATTTTTTAGTGTTCGCCTTCGGCGTAGTGTTCTGGGGCATGATGGCAGACAAGCTAGGTCGTCGTTCGGCAATGCTGCTTGGGCTGGGCTGCTACGCACTCGGTTCGGGCATTGCTATCTACGCTCGCGATTTTCATTGGCTACTGCTAGCCCGAGCGCTAAGCGCCTTTGGCGCGGCGACCGGCTCGGTGGTCTGCCAGACAATCTTGCGTGACCGTTGGCAGGGAGCGAAACTGGCACAGATTTTCTCTTACATGGGAATGGGTATCGCCCTTAGTCCAGTGGTCGGTCTGTTTGCTGGCGGGCAGTTGGTCAGCGTTGGTGGTCATCAGGCAGTGTTCAGCGCACTGCTTGTGCTGGCACTCCTGTTGCTTGCCATCACCGCCAAAATACTGCCAGAAACCCGCCAGGCACAGGTGCCTTTTGACCTAGTCACGCTAGGAAAACAGATGGTGAAAGACGCTGCGCTATGGCGCGATGTCATTCTGGTAGCCTGCTTTAACGTACTGCTGTTTGGCTATTATCTACAGGGCCCATTCCTATTTGATAGGCTTGGACTGAGCGCGCAGGCGTTCGGGTACAGCGGAGTAGCGCTGGCAACCGGCAGCATATTTGGCAGCTATGCCAACAAGACGCTACTTAAGAATGGCAGGAGCTCTCATCAACTTATCGCCCGAGCCTGTCAACTAGCGGTGGTCAGCGCCCTAGGCGTCTACACCCTGCAATCTTCCTTGCTATTCCTGTTACCGATGATGGGTATAGCAGCAGCGTTTGCGGTGGCTATTCCCAACATCCTCAGCCGAGCACTTAAAAACTACCAGCAGCAGTTGGGCAGCGCTGGCGCCCTATTCGGCCTGGGCTACTACCTGCTAATAGGAGTAGGGCTTGGAGCCAGCAGTTGGCTAAATAATATGGGCCAGAGTGCATTACTGTGTGCCATCACAGCACTACTCGCCACGGGTTGGGAAAAGTCGCGCCGATAGCTCCCTACCTAGCACATCACAAAAAAGCCCGAGCATGGCAATATGCTCGGGCAAATGACTTACCCACACGACCCGATATCAGTGAGGCAAGTAACGAGAGTGCTCGTGTCGATTTACATCGTATTCGTTAGTGGTGAAAACGCTCAGCGGCCTGACGGGCCAGCTCGCGAATACCGTCCCAATCCTCTGCATCAACCATGGCTTTCGGCGTTAGCCAAGAACCGCCTACACACATAACATTGGGGAGTGACAGGTAGGTTTCAGCGTTATCGATTGTGATACCGCCGGTTGGGCAAAAACGCGCCTCGGGAATCGGCGCACCAAAGGCTTTAATGGCTTTGGCACCACCGCTGGACTCAGCCGGGAAAAACTTGAAGCGGCGGTAGCCGTATTGCCAGCCAGTCATCAGCTCAGAGATCGTTGATACGCCGGGCAACATCGGCACCGGGCTCTCTACGCCATAGCGATACAGCGCTTCAGTGGCGCCGGGTGTCACCACAAAATCCGCACCTACCTGTTCAGCTTGGCGGTATTGCGCGGGCGTTAACACGGTACCTACACCGATGCTGGCTCCCGGCAGCGCTTCTTTCATACGCTTAATTGCCTCTAGCGCGCAGTCGGAACGCAAGGTAACTTCCAGCACGCTTAAACCACCTTCCACCAAGGCACGACCTAGCGGTACCGCATCTTCAAGACGCTCAACGGTAATCACTGGAATGACCTCGGCTTTTAAGCAGATGCTGTCAAGCTCGGCAGTGCGCGTTGAGGGTAGCTGTTTATCGATTGTCATTAGTGAGTCTCCAAGCAGTTTTACTGGCAAACGTTTTATTGGCGAACGCCCAGGCGTTATGGCGCCCAGTAGATCGCTAACGGGCAAGATAAAAACGCGCGAATAGGCAGCTTACGGACATCATCACCGTTCATGGCGTTTGCCAGTACGCTGCGCTTATCATCGCCAGTAATATGTAAAATATGTCGATGCGCCTGATGTAGGCGATCTGCCGAAAAAGTAATACGCGCCTGCGGCTGACTAGGCGTGCGTACCGCGACAAGCGGCTCATCGGTAGAGAGCGCTAAACCTAGTTCTAGGCTGTCGGGGAACAGCGACGCCGTATGGCCATCGCCGCCCATTCCCAAGATCACAACGCTGGCGGGCCAAGGCAGAGATGCCGTGCGTTTGGCAACCTCATCAACCCCTTCCTCCGGCGTCGAGGCATCCGAGGTTAGCGCTACGAAGTTGGCATTCGCAGCCGCTCCTTGAAGCAGGTTTTCGCGCACCAGCTTGGCATTGCTATCGCTACTTTCCTCATCCACCCAGCGTTCGTCGGCCAAAGTGATATCAATGCGCTCCCAAGGCAGCGGTTTGGCTGCCAGCGCTTTAAAAAAAGGCACCGGCGTAGAGCCACCCGAGACGACTAGCAGCGCGCGCTCTTGGTGATTCAAGTCTTCGGCCAATGCCTGGAAGACCGCTTCTGCCAGCTGCTGTGCTAGCGCTTGACGTGCTTCGCTCATATTAATAGTCCTCGTACCAGCTGCGGCCATCTTGGGTAATCATGGCGATGGAGGCGACCGGCCCCCAAGAGCCTGCCGGGTAACGGCGCGGCGGGGTTTCGCGGGCTTTCCAACCGTCGATGAGCTGGTCGCACCAACGCCAAGCGTGCTCAACTTCGTCACGGCGCACGAACAGATACTGTTGGCCTTTCATCACTTCCAGCAGCAAGCGCTCATAGGCGTCTGGGATACGTGATTTAGGGAACGCGCTGTTAAAGTCCAGGTGCAACGGACCAGGGCGCAGGCGCATGCCTTTATGCAAACCGCTGTCTTTGGTGAGCACTTGAAGCGCGATCCCTTCATCCGGCTGCAGGCGAATAATCAGCTTGTTAGACGCAATCCCCCGCTGGTCAGGGTCAAAAATATAGTGCGGCTGCTGGCGGAAGTGGATCACGATTTGGGACAGTTTTTCAGGCATACGCTTACCGGTACGCAGGTAGAACGGCACACCCGCCCAGCGCCAATTTGAAACCTCGGTTTTCATTGCCACAAAGGTTTCGGTCTGGCTTTGAGTATTCGCCCCTTCTTCTTCCAGGTAGCCCGGTACCGGCTGACCATCGTTGGTGCCCGCGGTATATTGCCCACGTACTACATCACGCCCCAGCGCTTCACCGGTAAACGGCTTTAGGGCTTTAAGCACTTTTACTTTCTCATCACGAATCGCGTCGGCATCCAGGTTGGAAGGCGGGTCCATGGCAATCAAGCATAGCAATTGGAGCAAGTGATTTTGCACCATATCGCGGAGCTGCCCGGCATCATCGAAGTAGCCCCAGCGCCCTTCAATGCCGACCTTTTCTGCAACGGTAATTTCTACATGGGAAATGTGGTTCTGATTCCATTGCGTCCCGAATAACGGGTTAGCAAAGCGCAGCGCAATCAGGTTTTGTACCGTTTCTTTACCTAAATAGTGGTCAATACGGTAAATACGCGACTCAGGAAAAACGGCCCCAATCGCGTCGTTAACTTCTTCTGATGACACTAGATCGTAGCCGATGGGCTTCTCAACGATGACCCGCGTTTGCTCATCCAGGCTGCCACTCGCCTCAAGGTTGCGGCAAATATCGCCGTAGATCATGGCGCCAACGGATAAATAAACCACCATGGGGCGATCGGAGCCTTCGCGCCATTCACGTATTTGCTCAAAACCCTCAACTTTTTTGAAATCCAGCTGACAATAGTCAAGCCGATTTAGAAAACGCTCGAGACTCTCTTTATCCTGCTCATCTTTTTTTAGCCGCTTTTGCAACGCGCCGCTGACCAATTGGCGGAATGCAGCGGTGTCATGCGCTTGACGTGCCAGCCCCATAATCCGCGTGCTTGCGGGCATTAAGCCTTCACGGTCAAGGTGATAAAGCGCAGGAAACAGCTTGCGCATCGCAAGATCGCCCAGCGCCCCAAACAGCGCTAAATCAATAGCGTGTTTCTGATCGCCCAGCGGGGAATGTGACTGGCTCATCTCGGCTCCTATTTATAATTAGATGATCTAATGTAGTTAGATTACCTAAAATCTATCTGATATTGGGCATTATACGCAACATTAAATGTAATTTTACTACAAAAAAATAGCACTGCCTCCCCAATTACAACTTTAAACGTTATTTACGTCTCTATTTAAGCAGTGTCGACCCTGAGCAGTACCGATGCCGACATCTAACGTTATACCGCTTTATTGTTACCTTTCATTCCACTCTACGCCCCTTGGATACGCCATCGCTACGCCCCTTGAGGATGAGGTGACGTTACGCGTAATTGGCGACGCTGGCAGTGACTAAAGCGCTGCTCATCAACATGCTCGCAGCCCTCTACGACAACAACAATCTACGACAACAACAGTGAGGTATTTACATTATGGCAACGTCTCGCCCAATTATGATGCCACTGTTAGCCGCCACGCTGGCTGCCAGTGCCGCCCTTCCCGCCGTTGCGTTTGAGGACGACCGCCTGACTATCTGGATGGGTGATAATAAGGGTCAAGCAGGCATTCGCGCAGTTGCCGAGCAGTTTCTTGAAGAAACCGGCATCGAAGTTGAGGTGGTATTTCCCGATAACCTTACCGACCGCTTTCAGCAGGCGGCGGGAAGTGGCCAGGGGCCGGACATCGTCATCTGGGCTCACGACCGCATGGGCGAGTGGGCACAAAGCGGCTTGTTGAAACAAGTTGCCCCTAGTGACAGCTTCCGCGAGACGTTTTACGACTTTACCTGGGAAGCTGCGCTGTGGAATGGTGAAACCTACGGCTACCCGATATCGGTAGAGTCACTGGGCCTCATTTACAACAAAGCCTTGATAGAAACACCGCCAGAAAGCTTTACCGAACTGATGGAGCTTGACGAAGCGCTCTCTCAAGACGGCAAAAAGGCCATCCTATTTGATTACAGCGAGCCGTATTACGGCTGGACCCTGCTAGCGGCCAACGGCGGCTACCCTTTCAAGCAGACCGACAGCGGCTATGACGTCAGCGATATCGGCGTTAACAACGAAGGTGCCCTACAAGGGGCAGAACTGCTGGTTGAGTTGATCGAAAGCGATGTACTACCCCGCGGCACTGATTACAACCTGATGGACACCCGCTTTAACCAGGGCGAAGTGGCCACCATGATTAGCGGCCCATGGGCCTGGCCGAACCTGGAGCGTAGCGGAATTGACTACGGCGTCGCACTACTGCCGAAAGTGGGCAATGAGCGTGCTAAACCCATGTTTGGCGTGATGACGGCAATGATTAACTCGGCCACACCCAATGATTTTCTCGCTGTGGAGTTTTTAGAAAACTACCTGCTTAGTGAAGAGGGCATGCACACATTCAACAGCGATGGCTCATTGGGAGCGGTTGCGCATATCGATTATCAGGCTGAGCTTGCTGATAACCCTAATATTGCCGCGACGCTTGAAAATGCCGAAGTCGGTATGCCCATGCCAAATATTCCTGAAATGGGTGCTTTCTGGGCAGCCATGGAGCCCGCCCTGCAAAACATCGGCAGTGGGCGTCAGTCGCCCCAAGAAGCGCTGGATGCCGCTGCGCGGCGTATGCGCCAGTAAGAGCTTTTTCTGCCCTTCTGCCCGGTCGCCAATGCCGCCGGGCAGCTTTCAGGATGTCACTATGTATACCACTAACGCCTCCCGTGGCCTTCCCCGCCATCGCTCTCGCCATCTCACCGAACGTTACACCCGCTGGGCACTTCGCTGCATCATTGCCACCTTGGTAATCGCGCTGTTATGGCTGGTAGTTGCCTTCCACCTTAACGGCCAGTGGATGTTCGCACTGCTCTTTCTAGTGCTGGGCGCCTCGCTAGGCGTGGTGTTTACCAAACGCACGTTAATGAGCCACCGGTATATTTTTCCTGCCGTGGCGGGGCTGGGCGTATTTGTTATTTTCCCGCTGCTTTATACCATCGGCATTAGCTTTAGTAATTACAGCTCAAGCAACTTGCTATTGGAAGAGCGCGTGCGCGGCCAACTAATGAGCCAAACCTATCAACAGGAAGGCAACGCGTTTGAGCTAACGCTTTACCAAGAAGGTGAGCTTGTCCGCTTATACCTGGAAAACAGTGAAGCAGACACGCCCCAGCGTTTCGTTTCGTCACCGCTCAACTTCGCCAACCATGAAACCCGCCAAATAGGCATTCAGGCAGTAGACGCTTCGCCTGCCCAAGAGCCACTGGGGATGCGCGCTATTATTCAGGCACGTGATTCTCTGCAAGGGCTTAGGCTGCTGACACCGGATGGCGCGGAGCTGCGTATGGCAGGGTTACGCCAGTTTGCTCCTATGGTAGATCGCTACGAAGCACGTGAAGACGGCTCGCTTTATGATCTCCGCGATGACCGCGTTCTTACCCCCGACCCCGCTAGCGGATTTTTTGTCGCTGATAACGGCGAAAGCATCACGCCGGGATGGCCTGTTAATGTAGGGTTTACCAACTATACGAAGATATTCACCGATCCCGACATTCGTGGTCCCTTCATGCAGATCTTTGTGTGGACCTTTGTGTTTGCCGCACTGACGGTAGTCTTCACCCTGGCCGTTGGCTTTGTCTTGGCGTCACTGTTGCAGTGGGACCAACTCAAGGGCAAAGCCGTTTATCGCACGCTGTTAATCCTGCCCTACGCCGTGCCCGCCTTTATCTCCATCCTGATTTTTAAAGGCATGTTTAATCAGCATTTCGGTGAAGTGAATATGATTCTAGACACGCTGTTTGGTGTTCGGCCGGAGTGGTTTACCGACCCGTGGCTGGCGCGCTCCATGCTATTGATTGTTAATACCTGGTTGGGCTACCCCTATATGTTGCTGCTGTGCATGGGGCTAATCCAGGCTATCCCCCAAGATCTCTACGAAGCCTCGGCAGTCGATGGCGGCGGCCCTATTACCAACTTGTTCAAGATTACCCTGCCACTGATTATTAAACCGCTTACACCGCTGTTAATTGCTGCCTTTGCATTTAACTTCAATAACTTTGTGCTAATTGCACTATTGACCGGCGGCAACCCTGACATTTTGGGCGCCAGCACACCAGCAGGCACCACCGATCTCTTGGTCAGCTACACCTACCGTATTGCCTTCCAGGATGCCGGACAGAATTTTGGGCTGGCAGCCGCCATCGCAACGCTTATTTTCCTCTTGGTCGCGGGTATGTCGTTGCTCAATTTGCGCCTTTCCAAGGTTAAGGTTTAGGAGGTTACTCATGGCCATGGTTCAACCCCGCTCTGTGGGTGCGCGCCGCTTGGGCGCACATCTTGCACTGATCTGCTTTGTTTCACTGATTGTCTTCCCGCTGCTATTGGTGATTTCAATCTCATTTCGCGAGGGTAACTTTGCCTCTGGCAGCTTGATTCCCGAGAATTTCTCGTTGGAACACTGGTCGTTAGCACTGGGAATTCCCTGGGAACGTCCGGATGGCAGTATTGTTCAACCGCCCTTTCCCGTGCTGCTGTGGCTGTGGAACTCGATAAAAGTGGCGGTGGTTTCTTCGGTGCTGATTCTAATGTTAGCGACGACGAGCGCTTACGCTTTCGCACGCATGCGCTTTAAAGGCAAAGAACCGCTTTTGAAAGGCATGCTGATTTTTCAGATGTTTCCAGCCGTGCTGTCGCTCGTGGCGCTTTACGCCCTGTTTGATCGGCTGGGGCAGTTTGTTGGCTGGTTAGGCATCAACACCCACGGCGCGCTAATAGTGGCCTCACTGGGCGCGGTCGCGCTGCATATCTGGACCATTAAAGGCTACTTTGAGTCGATTGATGGCTCGTTGGAAGAAGCGGCGATGGTCGATGGCGCCAGCACCTGGCAGGCGTTCCGCTACATTCTGCTGCCGCTGTCGATTCCCATTCTGATGGTGGTTTTCATTCTGGCTTTTGTGATGAGCATCATGGAATATCCCATGGCCTCAGTACTGCTGGTGGATGAACACAAACTCACCCTGGCGGTAGGTGCCCAACAATACCTTGCCGACCACAACCAGCGCTGGGGCAACTTTGCCGCTGCTGCAGTGCTTTCCGGCCTGCCCATTACCGTCGCATTCTTGATCTGCCAGCGCTGGATTATTGGCGGATTAACCGCTGGGGGCGTCAAAGGCTAAATTCCTGGATTTAACTCATAAATGCAGCACTCCCGCTTCCTCGCTTGAGCACCTTGCTCGTCACCGGTCCTATTGATAGGGCCGGTTTTTTTATCACTGTATTGCTTACTTGAGTATTTTTTAGAGAAATTTTACGGACTTTTTGTGGTTGTCATGGTGTTATATCGCGATAAACATTAGGGCAATTTAAGAGCGGATCTATGACCACCTTTCCCAGCGGGATCTACTATCGAGATGCTTACCGCAATTGGGCACAAATATTTAAAATCATGGCAGTGTTATGGTTAGTGCTTGCCATGTTTATGACACTGCCTTGGATTGTTCTGGTGTTTGAAAAAGACCCTGACGCTCCTGCGTTCGGAATGTCGCTTCTCATTATTCTGAGCGCCACGCTGATCACTTGGTTGCTAACCCGCCGAGTATCGCTGGAGTTGAAGCCTTGGCAAATGTTTATATTGACGGCGGGCAGTTGGACCAGCATTAGCTGTTTTGCCAGCCTTCCACTTATCTTAGGTGCGCCCCAACTGAGCGTCACGAATGCCGTCTTTGAGTCGGTCTCCGCGATTACCACTACCGGTTCGACCATTTTAACGGGGATTGAAGAGCTATCCGACGGATTAAAGCTGTGGCGAGGCTTAATGCAGTGGATGGGTGGTATCGGCATTATCGTCATGGGTATCGCTATTCTGCCGTTTCTTAAAGTAGGCGGCATGCGGCTATTCCACACTGAATCTTCGGATTGGTCCGATAAAGTAATGCCTCGTACGGGGGGTATTGCAAAAGCGACGCTAACTATCTACGTGGCGCTGACCCTACTGGCCATACTGAGTTATTGGGTCGGTGGAATGCTGCCACTAGATGCCGTGGTTCACGGGATGACATCCTTGGCGACCGGTGGCTTTGCCAACTCTGACGCCTCGTTTGGTGCCTACGCGGAGCAACCGTGGTTGGTATGGATGGGTAGCCTTTTTATGCTGAGTGGTGCGCTACCCTTTGTCTTATATATTCGCTTTATTCGTACCTCCCGCAGCGCCCTGTGGAAAGACCAACAGGTGCGTGGTTTGTTAAAACTCCTGCTAGCGGCAATTTTAGTTCTTAGCACATGGCGCGTTTTACAAGGCGATGATTGGTTTGTCTCGCTCACCCACGTCACGTTTAACGTCATTTCAGTTGTGACTACCACTGGCTATGCATCCGACGACTATACGCTGTGGGGTTCATTACCCATCGTGGCGTTCTTCTATCTTACGTTTATAGGTGGCTGTAGCGGCTCTACCAGCGGTGGTATGAAAGTGTTCCGCTTCCAAATCGCTATGCTGATGCTGCGTAATCAATTGCGCTACCTAATTCACGCGAATGGTGTTTTCACAACGCGCTATAATCAGCAGCCGGTGACCAATGATATTTCCCGCAGCGTAGTGGCCTTCTCTTTCTTCTTTTTTATTACCATTGCAGTGCTTGCCTTGAGCCTTTCAGCATTGGGACTGGACTTAGTCACTGCCCTTTCTGGTGCGGCCACTGCGGTGGCGAATGTAGGCCCGGGTCTCGGTGACACCATTGGCCCGGCAGGTAACTTTGCAACTCTACCCGATGCCGCTAAATGGCTACTGTGCATCGGTATGTTAATGGGGCGCCTGGAGATTTTAACGGTCGTGGTACTGCTCACACCGATGTTCTGGCGACGCTAACCTTATTAGAACCGTGCTACGTTTCAGGGCGCAGCGCGGCTTCTACCAGCAATCGATATCCGACGCCTGCTTCTGTTTGAAGCAAGGTGGGTGTTTGTGGGTCATCTCCCAGCTTCTGCCTTAGCCGGCTGATCACGATGCGCAAATAGTGCGTATCATCAACATGCGTTGGCCCCCATATCTCTTTTAACAGCTGGGTCTGGGTAACGACTCGACCGGCGTAGCGGCACAGGCGCGCTAGCACAGCAAACTCTTTGCGCGTTAAATGCACATCGTCTTGCTGTAGTGTGACCCGTCTTAGTTCCAGATCAATCGCTAACCCCTGGCTGACATAGTAACTTGATGTTTGCTCTCCCCGAGCTTTCTGGGCCAAGCGCAATACAGCTCTTATACGCGCTAGCAACTCTTGAATGCCAAAGGGCTTAGTAACGTAATCGTTAGCACCGTTATCCAACGAAAAGACTTTCTCTTCTTCCCGATCACGCACAGATACCACAATGACCGGCACGGTACTGTGCTCACGTATACCCTGCAGTACTTCGTGGCCATCCATATCCGGCAAGCCTAAATCGAGCAGCACGACGTCAGGGGCTTGGGTGTACACCATGGCTAACGCTTGCTCGCCATTCTCTGCTTCCAATACTGCGTAGCCCTGAGAGGCTAAACTGATACGCAGAAATCGCCGAATCTGCTGCTCATCATCAACAATTAGAATGCGACCGCTGCCTTCACTCTTCATCACCCCTCCTAATATCTGCACCTAACAGTGGCAGCGTTATAATAATCGCGGTACCTCGCCCACTTTCAGCCCTATCGGCCATAATAGTGCCGCCATGAGCACCAATCATGCCGCGACATATGGCTAAACCAAGGCCGCTACCGTGGGCACTTCTATCGCCGTCACCACCGCTGTAAAACATATCGAATACCTGCTCACGCAGCTCGGGGGAAATACCTGGGCCTTGATCTTCAACAGTAATTACCAACGCAGCGGGGTCACCTTCCGCGCAGTGCGCCTTAATGCTCAATTCCCCCCCGGGTGGTGAAAAACGTTGAGCGTTATCCAAGACATTGACTAACGCTTGCTCTACCAGTGCAGGGTGCACATAAAGCAACGGCAACGAAGGGGGCCAGGACTTGCGCACAACGACATGCTTAAGTGACTGTCCCAAACGCTTGAGCGCTGAGTTAATAACGTCGTCAAACGCTACCCAGTCTCGCTCAATTTTTAACGTGCCGTGGCCCAGTCGGGTCATATCCAACAAGTTTTGTATGTATCGATTAAGTCGCTCGCTTTCTGACAAAATGCCATCAAGCAGCTCACGCTGGTCGCTATCGCTTAGCTGCGGCTTGAGTTCGATCAACGAACTGGCTGAGCCAATAATAGAGGAAAGCGGTGTACGTAGGTCATGAGACACCGATGAGAGTAACGCAGAGCGCAGTCGTTCATTCTCTTCGGAGACACGGGTTGTATTCAGCTCTGCCACTAGCCGAGTACGCTCTAGCGCCATACTAAGCTGACGCACCAGTGTATCCATTAACGACTCATGTTCGTAGGTAAGTGATTTTTGACTTTCCGACAGTTTAAGCGCCAACATCCCTACTTTTTCGCCCTGCACTGCCAGAGGTATTAAGCGCCAAGCCTGTTGACTCAGGGTGTCTGTGCCTTGGCCACTGGGCTTTTGATGCTGCCAACTCCACACCGCCGCTTGCTTAGCAGCCATGTCCAAGCGCTCCGAATCCGGCAATGCATGAACCACTCTCACTTCATTTGCACTTTCGGCGCTTTCAATAAATACCGTGGGCACCGCAAAGCACTGCACCAATGTATCAACGCCAATTTTTGCTGCACTGGCGCTGTCTGTCGCGGTTGATAGCTGTTCGGCATAACGCAACAAAAGCTGGGTCTGATCGCGGCTAGCACGCAGTGCAATTAAACGCCGACGTCCCCTGCCCGCAAGCTGCCCAACCACCACGGCGACGAGTAAGAAGAACACTGCGGTTAGCAGTTGACCACGCTCCACCATGGCAAAGGTTAGACGTGGCTCGGTAAAGAAGAAGTTGAATGCTAAAAAGCTCGCGATGGCACTGAACATCGCCATCGCGGTACCCGCCCATACGGCACTAAACAGTACGGCCACTAAAAACACTAAGGGTAAGTTGGCCAGTTCAAGCCAGGGCTCTAGCATGACAGCCACCCCTAGGGATGCCATCACCGCCATGCTAGTGGCCAGTAATTGGGGAGGATGCAGTTTCCAGCCATGCCGCCATCTATTGGCGCGCTGTTTTACGGCCCCTTGTGCCACTACAACAATATCGAACGCTTCGGCATGCGCCATCAAACGTTGAGCCAGTGGCCGTGACCATTTCCACCAGCGACGCTTCGCTTCGCGGCCCACCACAATGGTGGTCGCATTAATTGAACGTGCATAGTTGAGCACTTCGCTTAGCTGACTATGCCCTTGTAAACGTATTGAATCGCCACCCAGCCGAGTAACCAGGCTAAAAACTTGTTCAACAGCTAGCTGCTGCTCTGGGGAGACAATTCCTTTATCAACATAGACCGCTCGCCAGACCGCCAAGCGCCGCTCTGCCATCCGATGAGCCGCGCGAACCAGCGATACGTCCTCTTCACTGCCATTAATCACCACCAGCAGGTGCGGTCTTACCGGACAGGGGCCTGCCCTACCACCCGCATCCATGGCTACCTTCACATCCGCATCTACCCGCTCGGCCATGGTTTGAATCGCCAGCTCACGCAGCGCGTTGAGATTGGATTCATTAAAATAACCTTCCATGGCAGCACGGGCTTGTTCGGGTATATAGACTTTGCCACGCCTTAAGCGCTCAAGAAGCTCATCGGGCGTTAAATCAACAAGCGATACATCTCGGGCGCGCTCTAACAGCGCATCGGGCACCGTTTCGCGCATGCGAATCCCAGTAATCCGCGCGACATCATCATTCAAGCTTTCGAGATGCTGGACATTAACGGTTGTCCACACGTCAATACCTGCATCGAGCAGCTCTTCAATATCCTGGTAGCGGCGCGAGTGCCGACTGCCGGGGATGTTGCGGTGGGCAAGCTCGTCCACCAATAAAATAGTGGGGCGTCGCGCTAAGGCGGCATCAATATCAAATTCATAGAAGGTTCTGCCATGGTGCTTTAAAGGCGCTAGCGGAAGCCGTGCCACCCCATCACACAAGGCTTCGGTATCTGCGCGCCCATGCGACTCCACCACGCCAATGACAATATCTTCACCTTCCTCTGCCCGTTCACGGGCGGTGCGAAGCATGGTGTATGTCTTACCCACACCGGGCGCGGCTCCCAGAAATACACGCAAACAGCCGCGCGCCTCTCGGCGCGCGGCTTTTAGCAATGTATTGGGATCGGGTCGCTGATCCGCTGAATACATTGATTTACTCCATGGTGTCTGAAGCCACCGGGGTGACGGGAGCTGGGGTTAATGGCGCTGCGGTGGTTGATGATACTGGAAAACGATCATCCAAACTGACATTCAGCCGCAACACGTTCACCACCGGCGAGCCCAGCCAGCCTGTGTTTTCAAGCGCTTGATCAATTAGCGCCGTCACAGTAGCTTCGTCGATGCCGCGTGCTTGCGCTACTCTAGCAACCTGTAGCTCTGCCGCCTCGGGGGAAATATGCGGGTCGATACCGGAGCCAGACGCGGTAATCAGATCAACAGGGATTTGATCGACACTTACGTTTTCACGTTGGGCAATGGCATTTGCATCTGCCTGGGCACGCTCGCGCAGCGATACGTTACTCGACGCCAGATTAGAACCTGAGACGCCACCTGCGTCATTGCCCGCCGCTGATGGACGACCAATAAAGTACTCATCGCTGACAAACGTCTGGGATACCAGGCTTGACCCGACCACCCGACCAGAGGCGTCTCGAACCAAACTGCCTTGCGCCTGTTCGGGGAATAACCAGCCACCCAGCGTTGTGGTAACCAGCGGATAAATCAGCCCTAGAAGAACGGCCATTACCACCATAAAGCGAAGTGCATTGCCCCAAGAGGCCTTTGCCTGCAGCACATCGTCATTCACTGCGATCTGGCGTTTCATATCTACATTCATCACGTTTCTCCTAGATAAATAACGCAATCAGCATGTCGAGAAGCTTGATGGCGGGGAATGGCAGTAGCAGCCCGCCCAGGCCATAAATCAGCAGATTTCGACGCAACAACTCCGTCGCCGATGCCGCTTTCACAGACACACCGCGCAAGGCAAAGGGGATCAGTGCCGGAATGATTAACGCGTTAAATAGCACAGCTGCTAGCACCGCCGTGGTCGGCGAGTGCAAATTCATAACGTCGAGTACGCCAAGTGCAGGAAAACTAGCGGCAAACAGCGCTGGCAAAATAACAAAGTACTTAGCCACATCATTCGCCAGCGAGAACGTCGTCAGCGCGCCTCGGGTAACCAGTAACTGCTTGCCAATTTCCACCGCACTAATCAGCTTGCCAGGGTCAGAGTCCAGATCCACCATATTGGCCGCTTCACGGGCTGCCTGGGTGCCAGAGTTCATAGCCAACCCTAGATCAGCTTGAGCAAGAGCAGGAGCATCGTTAGTACCGTCACCCACCATGGCAACCAAGCGACCGCTGGCCTGTTCTTCGCGAATTAATCCCAACTTGCGCTCTGGCGTGGCTTCGGCAATGTAGTCATCCACGCCTGCCGTCGCGGCAATAGCCGACGCCGTAATCGGGTTGTCGCCCGTGATCATTACGGTTTTGATACCCATGGCACGCAGTTCAGCAAACTTCTCCGCGATACCGCTTTTAATCACATCAGACAGCGCCACCACGCCCAAAATCTGACTGCCTTCAGCCACCGCAATGGGGGTTGCGCCATCCCGTGAAATACGCGCAATGACCTGCTCGTAATCGCTGGGTATGTCACCGCCCTGGGCTTTTACCCACTCCGCAATCGCATTCGGTGCTCCCTTACGCAGCTTTTTACCGCTGGTCAGGTCAACACCTGACAGGCGTGTTTCAGCACTGAACGCTTCAAAGGTTGCACCATCGGCTTCTTGTCTAAGCTGGACATCGACACCTAGCTCAGTGGCTAGCTCCACAATTGAACGCCCTTCTGGCGTAGGGTCTTCCAGGGACGTTAAAAACGCCACGTCACGGACTCGCTGACGCGGAATCTGTTGGCAAGCAGAAAACTCCGTCGCACGGCGATCGCCAAGCGTTATCGTGCCGGTTTTATCCAGCAGCAAGGTGTCGATGCTGCCAGCAATCTCAACGGCTTTACCGGATTTAGCCACCAAGTTAGCCCGCATGGCGCGCTCCATACCCGCAATACCGATAGCAGGCAAGAGGCCACCAATAGTGGTGGGAATTAAACACACCAGCAGTGCCACGAGCATCACCGTGGAGGTTTCAACGCCCACGAAGGACGCCATGGGAACCAAGGTGACGACCACGATTAAAAACACCAGCGTTAGCATTGCCAAGAGTACCGATAGCGCCAGCTCGGAAGGTGTCTTCTGACGGTTGGCACCTTCTACCAAGGCAATCATGCGATCTAACAACGATTCGCCAGGATTAGCGCTAACTTCAATAATCAGATAATCCGACAGCACTTTGGTACCGGCACTGACACCGCTGTTATCAGTGCCCGCTTCACGCAGTACGGGCGCAGATTCACCGGTGACAGCCGACTCATTGATCGAGGCAGCCCCTTCAACGATATCGCCATCGGCGGGAATCAGCTCCCCTGCAACCACCTTCACACGATCGCCTTTACGGAGAGAGTCGGCCGTTACATTACTCGTCGTACCATCAGCGTTCAGCTTAACCGCCTTCAGCTCTCCCTTGGTTTTACGCAGCGCCCCAGCATGGGCTTTACCACGTGACTCTGCCAACGACTCGGCACCCGTGGCGAACAGAACGGTGGCTAGCAACAACAACGCTATAGCCAACGCAAAACCGCCATTTTCTCCCTGGGCAAAAGCAATGGGTGTCAGCCCAAAGCACACGACGGTACCAATGGCCACCACGGCCATCACGGGATTGCGCGCAAGCTGTTGAGGCGCAAGTCCTTTCACCGCTCCAGCGACAACCTGGCCAATGGGTAGCGGACGGCGCGGCTGTTTAGCAAGCTCAGTATGTGACATCTCGTTTCTCCTAGAAGCCTTGCGTCACGGCTTCAGCAATCGGGCCAAGCACTAACGCCGGTAAGAAGCCCAGCAGGTTAACAATCACAATCACACCGGCGGTCAATCCCATAAATGCTGGGCTATCCATCGGCAAGGTGCCGCGTCCCGCGGGTGCCGTGCGCTTCGCTGCCAGCCATCCGGCCACCGCTAATGGCACCAGCATGGGCAAGAATCGACCAACCATCAGTGTGATAACACAGGCAAGGTTCCACCACGGCGTATCATCGCCAAGCCCTTCAAAACCAGAGCCGTTATTGGCAAATGCAGAGGCAAATTCGTAAAGCACTTGGGTTAGGCCGTGGAAACCAGGGTTGGAGGTTCCAGCAGCGTTAGGCATCGCTACGGTAAGCGCGGAGAGACCAAGAATGACTAACGGCTGTACCAGGATCGCTAGAGAGATCCAGCGCATTTCACGGGTTTCTAGCGGTTTGCCAAACAGCTCAGGCGCTCTACCGACCATCAATGAGCCAACAAAAGCCGCCAACATCAGATAAAGAAAGAAACCGATAAGCCCAACACCTATGCCGCCAAAGGTGACGTTCACAAACATATCCATCAACACCATCATGCCGCCCATGGGGTTGAAGCTGTCGTGCATGGCGTTAACTGAGCCATTCGACGTTTGTGTCGTCCAACTGCCCCACAAAGCGGAAAGATCGGTACCAAAACGCAGTTCTTTACCTTCCAGATTAGCGCCAGGCTGGGAAAGCTCGACAAGAGCAGCATTCGGCATACGTTCCGAAGAAACCACAACCGAGGTGGAAATCAGCGAAAACGTCAGCATTACAGCACCGATACCGATCATTAATCGGCGTCGGCCACTAATAAGTGCGATGGCAATCAGTAATGCGAAGGGAATGATCGTCAGCGAAGCGGTTTCAATCACGTTGGCCAACGGCGTTGGATTTTCAAGCGGAACGCTGGAGTTTGGTCCATACCAGCCACCACCATTGGTGCCTAGCTGTTTGATCGCAACCATTGATGCAACCGGCCCTAAGGGGATCGACTGCACCTCTTCCACTTGCGCATCCAGCATCTCCACCTGATGCGCCGCTTGGTAGCTGGAAGGTACTCCTTGGGACGTAAGCAACAGCGCCACCACTGCTGCCAGCGGCAACATAACGCGCACTACCGTGCGGGTCATATCATGATAGTAATTGCCAACCCCTTTTACCGTTCCCGCAGGCCGAGCCACTAGCAAAGTACGCGCTATGGCGACTAGCACAGCGAGCCCCGTAGCGGGGGTTAAAAACTGCAGCGTTACAATGGCAAAGGTTTGGCTTAGGTGGGAAAGCTGCGCCTGGCCCGAGTAGTGCTGCTGGTTAGTGTTGGTGGCAAACGATACCGCCGTATGCAGCGCTGTATCCCACTTCATACCGGGTATGCCGTCAGGATTCAGGGGCAATAAGCCCTGACACATAAACACCAGCCATGCCAGCAGTATCAAGCCTACATGCAGCTTCACAATAGCTAGCGCATAGACTTGCCACGTCATTACGCTTTGACTATTAACGCCTGCTAACCGGTAGATAGGCGTTTCTATCACTCTGAATAGCGTGTCGATTCGGCTTGGCTGGGTACTTAGCGCGCGGGCAATGTATATCCCTAATGGCACACCAAGTAATGCCACGATGGCATAAATGGCGATCATGTCGTTCATGGCAATCTCCTAAAAACGCTCGGGGCAAAATAGCGCGTAAAACAAGTACGCCGCTGTGCCGGTGGCGATTATCAACAGTGCAATAGTCATCGATGTGCCTCCTTTGATTGGCACCTTGAGCTTAGAGATTGCCTGCGTAAAAAATCGATGGCGTTTAAGGCGTTAGCCGTCAAAAAGATGTAAAAAAAACAACTTTTGGCCCCTTAAGAGAGCTGTCTGTCATTGCTGCACTCGACAGCTTCCCTATAGATAGGTGACTATCTTCAGTGACATGTCGCCAGAGTGATCAAACCACCGATGAAGATTATTATTTTGGGTGCCGGCCAAGTTGGTGCCACCCTGGCGGAGCACCTTGCCCGCGAAGAAAATGACATCACCGTTGTCGATACCGACGGCGCAAAACTGCGCGAGCTGCACACCAAACTGGATATCCGCACCGTGACGGGCTCGGCGTCATATCCCATTGTGCTGCGTCAGGCGGGCTGCGAAGACGCCGATATGTTGATTGCGGTGACCAACACCGATGAAATCAACATGATCGCCTGCCAAGTCGCCCATACCCTGTTCCGCACGCCTACCAAAATTGCCCGCGTACGCTCAACCGCCTACCTCACCCGTAAGGGGTTGTTTGCCCACGAAGCGATTCCTATTGATGTACTGATCAGCCCTGAACAAGTGGTGACGGATCATGTGCGCCGCCTGATTGAACACCCCGGTGCGCTGCAGGTGTTGGAGTTTGCCGGTGGTTTGATGCAGTTGGTGGCGGTCAAAGCGTTCTACGGCGGCCCACTGGTGGGGCAGGATTTAGCCTTTCTCGCCAAACACATGCCTAATGTGGAAACACGCGTGGCAGCCATTTACCGCCGCAACCGACCAATTATTCCCCGTGGCGATACGGTGATTGAAGCCGACGACGAGGTGTTTTTCCTGGCCGCACGGCGTGATATTCGCGCGGTAATGAGCGAACTACGCCGCGTTGAACGGGATTTCCGGCGGGTGGTGATTGCCGGTGGCGGCAATATCGGTGAACGCTTGGCCGAGCACCTGGAGCACAGCCACCAAGTTAAGATTATCGAGCACAGCATAGAGCGCTGTACTGCGCTTTCCGAGCGGCTTGACCGAACAGTGGTACTTCACGGCAGCGCCACCAGCAAGCGGCTGCTGGAAGAAGAGAACATCGAAGACTGCGATATCTTTTGTGCTCTGACCAACGACGACGAGGTCAATATTATGTCGTCGCTGCTGGCCAAACGCTTGGGCGCCAAGAAAGTCCTGACGCTGATTAACAACGCGGCCTACGTGGACTTGGTTCAGGGGGGCGAAATCGATATCGCCATTTCACCCCAACAAGCGACCATCGGTAGCCTGCTTACCCACGTCCGTCGGGGCGATATTGTCAACGTGCACTCGCTGCGCCGGGGCGCTGCGGAAGCTATCGAAGCAATCGCCCACGGTGATAAGCAGTCGTCCAAGGTGGTCGGCCGCACCATTGCTGAGATCAGCCTGCCTGAAGGCACCACCATAGGTGCCATTGTGCGAGGCAAAGAGGTCATCATTGGCCATGGCGATGTGATGGTAGAGAGCGGCGACCACGTCATTCTGTTCGTGATTGATAAGCGGCGCATTCGTGATGTAGAGCGGCTATTCCAAGTGGGATTAACGTTCTTTTAAGCCACTCGGAACTCGCCTGTGATGTCGTTAGCATCCATCGTTAACAACGCTATGCGTTAAATCTCCACCGCACGACCAATAAACTCAATTGGTCCCGTTGGTAAGCCGGTGGGTGAACCGGTGTCATCTTCTAGGGTGAGTTCAAAGAGCTGGTTATTCTCAAGCGGCGGTAACTGGTCTAAACGCAGGCGCAACGGTTGTCCTGGCTCTACTAGGCCAAGTGAAACCGGCGCTTGCCAATCATCCGCCTTGGTCCAGAACTCCAGTGCTTTGCCTTCGGGCACATCAAAAACGCCCAACGGGATCAGTTGAATCTCTTGGCGGCTGGCGGCCTGCACAACCCACCCTGCTGATTGAGTCTGCGGCGCTAACAGCACCACCATATATTCCGGCGTTGTTGGTGCCGTGGAGACATTGGTCAATATCACCCCCATAGTCACCGCGGCAGCCAAACCAAGGCCGGTAGCGGCGCGCCAAAATGGTAGACTGTGCACCAAGCGGCGTGGCGTTGGTGCCACTCTTGGAGCACGCGCTGATCTTTTCGACGCGGCGTGCATGCTGCGCTCTATACGCGGCCATAAATAATCTGATGGAGTAACAGGATCAACGATCGCGGTATAGGGGAAAAACTGCTCTTCCCAGTCAGCCACGATGGTTTGTAATTCTGGATCGTTGACCAAGCGTGCCTCAAAGGCTTCTCGCTCAGCGATAGGTAACGAACCTAGCACGTACTCCCCTGCAAGTGCATAAAGGTCATCGTTTTCGTTTGAACGTGTCATGACATACACTCCCGCAGGCGAAGTAAACTTCGCTTAATCCAGGCTTTAACAGTGCCTAGCGGCGCGCCAGTGTGTGCAGCAATCTCGGCATGACTTAACCCATCCACGTAGGCATGTAGCACACAGTTGCGGCGCTCGATTTCCAATTGCTGCAGGCACTCATCCATCTGTTGGCCAGTCTGCCAGTCAAAGACCTCCGCCGTTGTCGATAATGACTGTTGGTAGGTATCATCATCGGCTAGCTCGCCTGGGTCGTCGATATCCACCCTGATTTCTCGCTCGCGCTGGCGAATAGCGTTTAAGGCTAAGTGGCGGGCAATACTAAAGATCCAGGTGCGGGCAGAGCCCCGCTCGGGGTCGAAACTATCGGCACGCTGCCAGATGTTCAGGCAGGCATCGTGGACAATGTCCTCAGCCATACCGCGGTCTTTCACGATACGCATGACAACGCCAAGCAGTCTGGCGCCCTCTTGACGATAAAGTTGGTGTAGCGCTGATTGCTCGCCACGCGCGCAGCGGGCAAGCGCATCAGCATAATCGAAGTCGTTAGCTATCGTAGACACGCCTATATCAGACACATGCTAGCTCCCTGGTGACACGCCGATACAGTCGTCGATACTATTCACAAATACTACTCGCAAATACTATTCACAAATACTACTCACAAATACTATCGCCACTACTGTTATCGCCGCTCTTTTGGCTAGCATAGCGGCTAGAGACTCGCGAGACGAGCCTCTAGCCTTACTTAGATGTGTTTCTTGAGCAAAACATTGCTTAGCAAAAGTGTTACTTACCACTTAGCAATAAAAGGACTTAGTTAGCTGTCCAGAAAATATAATCTGCCTGATAGGTGACGACTGCGGTGGCACCGTCATGGCCATCATCGCAAGCCACATCGGGTGCGACACCACCTTGAGTGTTCAGGCGTTGAATGTAGCTAACGCCAGTCATTGCGCCCTCACCTTCCGCAGGATTGGCTTCAACGAGCTGCAACGGGATATTGCCATCACCATTCGCGGCAGTTGCCAACTGAGTGCCGGTCACTTTGGAGCCATCCAACGCTTCCCAAGTAGCAGGCGGTCCATAATAGCTGCCAACTTGAGCACCATCACTGTCGTTCAGCGCCGCGTGGGGGCCTTTGAATACCCAGCCCATAGTGCCGTCGTCTTTGGCTTCGCACATGTAGGTAATCGCACCCACACCCACTGTTTCCAGAGCGACGGTATTGCCATCGGGCACTTGAACGTCAGCAGGCGTCATATCGGCCAGCGCAACGTGACTGAAGGATGCAATCAAGGTAGCGGCGAGTGCTGCACGCGTAAGAGGTTGGATAGTCATTTCAGTCTCCTTGGGTTTTGTATCAACCACTGCAAAGTGTGGCTGTATAGGGGATACACACGAGAAGACGTTTTGGATGCACTCTTTTTAGAAAATAATTAAGAAAAAAGCGCCTAAAAAATTTGAGGCGCTTTTTATGTATATAAATCAGTTAATTAATTATTGGCTAACACCATCCACTACAACCTGTCGGGGGCAGGCATTGCCATTCTGATCAAACAGGTGGCAATGTTGGCCTGCAAGCCCTAAACGCACCGCCTGTCCCTCTTGTAGGTGGGTCAAACCGTCTAAACGCTGGGTAAGTGGGGCATCGATGCCTGCTACCTGCCAATGCGCCAGCGTTTCGTAACCCAGCTTTTCCGCCACCATTAAGGTCGCATTCAGCGTGGCTTCTGCCTGTTCGGCTGCGACAAAATCTTCTGCCCGCAGCCCAAGCGTTGCGCTATCCCCTGCCTGAAGGTGCTTGCCATTGACTGCTACTGTCAGCGTGTCGCCGCTATGCAGGCGCACGACTGTTTGACGCTCGCCTGGGTCTACCACCGTGACGGGAAAGGTATTAATCCGTGGCGAGCCGATGAACTCGGCCACTTCAAGGGTTTTAGGGAAATGATAGAGCGAAAGCGGCGCGCCGACCTGGGCAATACGGCCACGGGAAAGCAGCACAATTCGGTCAGCCAGCGTCATCGCTTCCACTTGATCGTGAGTCACGTAGATCATGGTGGCGTTCAAGCGCTTATGCAGCGCCGCAATTTGCACCCGCATATCCACCCGCAGTGCGGCATCCAGGTTAGAGAGCGGCTCATCGAACAAAAAAACCGCGGGCTCTTTTACCAAGGTACGGCCAATCGCTACCCGCTGACGCTGGCCACCGGAAAGATCTTTAGGTTTGCGTTCCAGCAGTTCAGTCAAGTGCAACATGTCAGCGGCATGCTGAACGCGACGACGAATCTCGGCTTTATCAGTGCGTGCCAGCTTTAAGCCAAAGGCCATGTTTTCCGCCACGCTCATGTGCGGGTAAAGCGCATAGGATTGGAACACCATGCCGATATCCCGCTCCTGGGGTGGAGTCTCATTGATCCGCTGACCATCAAGCTGCATATCGCCTTCGGTGATATCTTCCAAGCCAGCGATCATGCGCAACAGGGTGGATTTTCCACAGCCAGAGGGGCCAACGAAGACCACAAACTCGCCATCTTCGATCGTAAGATCGATATCCCGGGAGATTTCCACACCGTCAAAGGATTTACCAATACCGCTAAGCGTTAAACGTCCCATGGTGCATCCTCCTCGGACGGTGGGCAGCAGGCAATCGCCACGCCGTAAGGGGGTAGCCGTAGTTGCCCATCCTGCCACTCGCCGTTTAGCCAAGCAGGCGAACCCTTCAGTGATTCAGCGCTTTTAGGCGCCCCGCGAGTGACGGTTTGGTCGCTAAAATTCAGCGCAATCAGCAGACGTGAGTGTTGATAGCTACGCTCTAAACAGAGCACCTCATCATGCACGGCGTGATAGCGCACCTCGCCTTTGACTAACGCTGGCAAGGTGCGGCGAAACGCTAAAAACTCACGGTAGGCATTGAGCAACGAACCGGCATCGTTATCTTGCTGATCAACGGCAAGGTTGGCGTGCGAATCGGGCACTGGCAGCCAGGGCGTGACATCACTAAAGCCAGCGTGTCGCGCGTCGGCTTGCCAAGGGTGTGGCGTTCGGCAACCATCGCGACCTTTATAGGCAGGCCAAAAGGTGATGCCCGCCGGGTCCACCAACTGCTCAAACGCCAGTTCGGCTTCTGGCAAGCCAAGTTCTTCACCTTGGTAAAGGCACACACTACCCCGCTGGGTAAGCAAAAACACCATAAAAAGCCGCAGCTTATCCAACTGCCCTTCAGCCTGCCAGCGGGTGGCAAGGCGGGTGACATCGTGATTCCCCAGCGCCCAACAGGGCCAGCCATCGCCAATCCGCGCCTCCATTTCGGTAAGCGTTTTATGCAAATAACCAGGGTCGGCTTTGTCGGTCAGCAGGTTAAAGGAGTAGCACATGTGCAGGCGATTGCCGCCTTGGGAGTATTCCGCCATCACGCCCAGGGCGTCATCGTCACCAACTTCTCCGACGCTCGTCGAGCCTGGGTACTCATCGAGCAGGCCACGCAGGCGCTCTAAAAACAGCAGATTTTCCGGCTGGGTTTTATCGTGCTGGTGCAGCTGGTAGCCATAGGGGTTGTCCGGGCGAACACCTAAAAAGCTTTCGGTTACTGCTGCACGCGGAGGGTTATCGTTAAGCTCGCCATGGGTGCAGAAGTTCACCGCATCAAGACGGAAGCCGTCGACGCCACGCTCCAGCCAAAAGCGCGCTTCTTCCAGAATAGCATCCACCACAGCGGGTGTGCGGAAATTGAGATCCGGCTGGCTGGCCAGGAAGTTATGCAGATAGTACTGGCAACGGCGCGTATCCCACTGCCAGGCGCTACCACCAAACACCGACTGCCAGTTGGTCGGTGGCGCACCATCAGGCTTGGGGTCGGCCCAGACATACCAGTCTGCTTTCGGGTTATCACGACTTTTACGGCTCTCTTCAAACCAGGCGTGCTGATCAGAGGTATGTGACATTACCTGATCAATCGTCACCTTCAGCCCTCTGGCATGGGCGGCTTCAACCAGGCGATCGAAATCTTCCAGGATGCCAAACATCGGGTCAACACCACGGTAATCGCTAATATCGTAGCCGAAGTCTTTCATTGGCGAGGTAAAAAACGGCGACAGCCAAATGGCATCTACGTTTAGCGAGGCAATGTAATCAAGCTTATCGATCACCCCTTTTAAGTCCCCAATCCCATCGCGCTGGCCGCCCTTTGCGTCGCCATCCATAAAGCTGCGCGGGTAAATTTGGTAAATCACTGCGCCGCGCCACCAGTCAGCGCCTTGGCTGCCAACGTAGTGGGAAGTAGAAGATGCCTGCATCATTATATTGTCCTTATCATTACCTGTTGATTGGCATGATGCAGCGTTGATCAAAAGATAAAATCCTCCCCTAGAGGTAGCAGTGGGCGTAGGTATTAGGAGTAGATGTTAGGAGTAGCCGCCACCGCCGCTCATAAGCACTGTTTACTCTCCTCTTATTCTCCTTGAATATGCGCCAATAATTGCCCCGCCAACGCAATGGCTTCATCACGCCGCCGAATATTCTGCTTTTGATAAAGGCTGCGGATATGCGTTTTGATGGTGGTCGGCGCCACCGATAGCTGTTCAGCGATCTGCTCATTAGACAGCCCAGCATGAATCAGCCCCAAGATTTGCCACTCTCGGCGAGTGAGTGGCGATGTGCGGATAAGTTCAGGCACATCCGGCCGTGCCACAATGTTGGCAATGACTGTCTCGTCCAGCATCAAGCGCCGGGCGCTGCCAAAATCTTTTTGGCGACCAGCTAAGGTCAACAACCGTTCCGCGCGAGCCTGTTCAAGGGGGGCTAAGCTGTTACTTGCTAATAGCGTCGTCAGCAGCTCCCCCAGTGGTTTGCCTAAGCGTAAAAAGCTGCCTACCAATGCAGTGCGGGAAGCTAAACGGAGTGCCTGCTGCATATGGCTACTCGCCTGGGCGGCTTGCCCCTGATGCCAAGCCACCGCCGCTAAGCACAGCTGGTTGCGATTCGCGTCAGTCACTAATCCTAGCCGCTGGGTGTGATCTTCAAGGGCATCCAGTAGTTCGCGGGCCTCTTCATAGCGCCCCAATAGTGTTAATGCACGGGCATGGTTACGTACGTTGCACTGGGAAAAGTGATTGGTGGCATGCTCGGTAAGTGGTTCTGGCGCTTCTTGGCGCCAACGCTCAACCGCATCCATATCGTGTGTCGATTGCCACCACGCCAACAGCGTTGCATGGGCATTGGCTACCCAATCAATGTGGTAATCCCCTTCTGAGAGAATTTTACGCAGCCTACGAATGTGGTCGGCACACTGCGCTTGATCTCCCCGGCCCTGGGCGATTTTAGCGAGCTGAATATGGCACTGCAGCGTCCAGCGCTCACCTTGATTGTCTAACACCGCAATACCTTTCAACGCAGCCTGCTCGGCTTCGTCTAAGCGATGCCACTCCCAAAGCACCTGGCTGCGAATGCGGTACAAAAACTCCGCAACCGGTAAATGTTCAAGTTCGGCGCGCTCTAGATGGGCAAAGGCGCGCTCTTGAATATCGTAGGCGGCCTGCAAGCGTCCCTGAGCCACCAGGGTTTCAGACTGATGACAGTATGACCACAGCAGCAGCTGATGATCGCTGCGCTGACGAGCTTGGCGCTCTACTTCGCTAACGCGCTGAAGCGACTCTTCCAGATAGCCCAGAACAAAGCGTGCTTCACTAAGAATAGCGGTAGCGGTCAGTGGTGTTGACGCCAGATAGCGAGCAGGCGCCGCGAGCGCTTGCTCAGCCAGTGGCGCTGCGCGCTCAGCATCACCCTGGTTGATCGCCAACTGGGCACGCAACGTGGCAAATTCGGCGCTCAATGCCTGCCATTCGGGCTCATCCAGCTGCGCCTCTATCCATCCGATCACTCGTGCCGTGATATCAAACTGAAATTGCCCATGGGATACCCAGCCATAGAGCAGCGCATGCTCCGGACGTTTTGAAAGTCGCGGTTCGCCCAACAGTGTAAAGCCTTGCGCTAATAACGCATAGGCACCACTGGCTAGTAATGCAGGGCCCTGCGCGGTCAGCAAGCTAGCAACATCCTCTGCCTCCTCGGCTAAGATTGCCTGACGTAGCGCCATGATCGGATCATTTAGCGCTAACCACGCCTGGCTTGCGCGCTGGTGTAACCTTCGTTGGGTGGCTAAATCAAGCTCGTGGCGGCGGTGGCGAAGATACTCGCCAAACAGCCGCTGAAAGCGGAACCACTGGCTATGCGGGTCGGGGCGTTCAATGAATAGCCCCGCTTGCTCAAACGCTTCCAAGCGCTGAGTTAGCCGCTCCCCTTCCAACAGGCGCGCCATTAGCTCGGGCGAAAAGCGCTCTAACACCCCCAACTGAAGCATCAGCTCGCGCTCTTCGGCAGGCAGCGCGGCAGCGAGCAGTTCATCAAACCAAGCGACAAAATCAGGATGCGCACCGCTTAAACGCTCTACCAGCGCATCGAAACCCGCGCGCGTGGTGGTTCGCTCAACCAGCCAGTTAAGCGCTACAATCCAGCCACCGCTTCGACGCAACGCACGTTCAAGGCTTACCCGGGTGGGCGGAAAACTTAGCTGTTCGGCACACAAGGTGTGTGCTTCTTCGCTGTCAAAGGCCAAGCCATGAAGGTCGATCTCTTCAAGCTCCCCTCTCAATCGCAAACTCGCCAAACCAAGCGCGGGTCGCGAGCGGCTCACCAGTGTCAAAGTCAACCAAGGCGGCTGATGACGCAGCCAGTGAGCGACACCCGCCAAAATATCGGGATGGGTTACCTGTTCAAATTCATCGACGACGAAACGACACGGGGAACGTTGCTCGGGTAACTCTCCCAACCAGCGCTCAAGCTGCTCAATGCAGTCAGCATTGTCAGCCATGGATGAAAGCACACCGGTATCATCGAATAGTTTATTCAACGCTGCCCGCCAGTAGGTTAGAAAGCGTGCTGGCTGGTTATCACGTTGATCCAATCGTAGCCAAGCGGCCTCCTGCTCCAGCGCGGGCAATCGTTCGGCCAGCAGTGTCGTTTTGCCATAACCCGAGGGCGCTGCCAGCACCAGCAGGCGGGTGCGCTCGTTTAAGGCGAAATGATCATTTAGACGTGGCCGGGCCACTACACTAAGCGGCAATGGCGGTGCCTTTAGCTTTTCTTGGAGTAACGACATCAGCGCCTCCCGATATCAGTGCTTTTACCTAACAAAAAGCCCGCGATACGTCGCGGGCAATCAGCATTGGAGAAACAGTTTTCGCTAGCGAGCAGCGGCTTACGCTTAGAACCTCTGTCTAGAACCTCTGCCTAGAACCTCTGTCTAGAACTTCTGCTTAGAACCATACTTCGCTTTGTACGCCAAAGGTAAATTCACCGCCAGTGAATCCATCGCTACCTAGAGAGCTGGCACCGTAGCTATTAAGGCTCTCGTCCCAGTCGCTGTAAGTCGTGAATAGACGGATCTCAGGACGCTTCCAGAAACCACCTACTTCCGGCTTGAAAGTCGGTGCGATAGTGAACTTCATATAGTCACCATCAACCGCGTTACGGTCACTGTAACCCTGTGGATCTAAATCCATCCACTGATAGCTAGCTTCGTACTGCATTTCGAAATTCTGATTAATTTCATTGGCCAGGCGCACGTTTAGCGTAGCCCAATCATAGCTGTCACCGTTAACGAAGCGATCTTCACTGGTTTCAGCCAGTATCGACGGTGCAATACGCCACGTCGGTGCAATATAGGTTGTTCCGTATAACGCCAGCCGCGTTGCGGTAGCATCATCTGTCAGATCGCCGTTGCTACCCAAGCCTTTAACTTCGGCGCCTAAGCCTTGGCCGTGCAGTACAGCGGCCTTAAAGTTACCTTCGCCCATGCCAAAGAAGCTGTCGCCGTGGTAAGCCACCATGGTATGCCAGCCGCTATCAGCCGCTGTTTGGCCTACGCCAATATTACGCTCATCGTTATCCGCAGCAGACATGCCGTTGACCATGACCTGCCAGTTACCGAAGTAATTATTAGAGGTCAACACGAGGTTATCCGTATCGCTATTTTCTCCATCTAAACCAGGATTTTCACGGTTGACGAGCGGATAGTCGCTGAAGCTGCGGCCATAAACTGACAAGTTACTCTTCCAGTTATCGGCTAGCTGCATATCGTATATACCTCCACCGGTACCGGCGAGAAAGACGACATCGCTATCTAGCCAATGGATATCAAAGTTATCACGGTCAAAGCGTTTACCGGCCCAAATAGAAGCGTTTTCAAACGCGCCGGTAAAGCTTGGCAAGTCGCTAAATTCGGCATACACCTGACGCACGTTTAAGTTGGTATCGTCACCCACCCAATCGTTACTGGAATTAGTACCGGCAGCCAACATCGTGGTGTAACGGGCTTTTGCACCATTATCAAACTGCATGCGGTAGTTAAGAATGGCTTCAGAGTATGTATCCGGCTCGTTGCCCAAACGACCAACGGCACCGCCATTGCCACCCGCGGGTGTTAGATAAGGCCCAGCTGGTGCGCTTTTGCCATCTTCACCAATTAGCAGGCCGGAACGCGCATAGACATTAAAGGAGAACCCCTCTTCACCGCTGGATTGGCGCTCTACACGGGCAAGGCGTTCTTCAATATCAGCATTGGTGGCGGGCGCACTTGACGATGATGCAGCATGTCCCCGCTCAGCTAACTCAGCGCGACGTTCTGCAGCCTCCGCCCGCTGCTCAGCAGCGGCAATTCTTGCTTCTAACTGAGCAAACCGCTCTTCCAATGCTGTGTCGGCGCTAGCAGTACCACACAGCCCAAAACTGGCAGCGGCGATAGCAATGGCAAGAGGTGTTCTGAATGTCATTTTGTGCATTGTTTTAAACCCTAATTTATTAAGCCCTTGTTTTTAAATCCATATCCTTAAAACCCATACTCTTAAAAGCGGTATTGTTAAGAGCTGCCTTCCTAAGAGCTGCCTTCCTAAAAGCTATGCTTTAAAAAAAGAGTTTTAAAAATTGCTTTAAAAACTTGGCTTTAAATCTTTTATTTTTGAAATTTTGTTGAAAACGTAAGTTTCTGATGCTTTTGCTTTAAGCCTTTCTTCGAGCCAAAGACACCCGTCTGTCGCTTTACTGCACGGATAGCCCACGCTCATCAACACGCCCAACGACTCTCCCACTGAGTGGCGCTAAACGCTGTTCTGCGAACCGAAATCAGCAGATTATGTTGCAAAGCAACTACGTTTTATCCCGTCAATTAACGGTAAAAACAACTTAATCGATTAAGAGATAGTAAACCAACAAGAAATCACTAATTATCGACTAATGTCTAAACTGTTTTTTAGATTAGAAAAAATCAATTCAACCGCATTAGACAAAAGTCGCTATTGAACTTGTCATGACGAGACGGCTAACTGGCACCTTACTTAATCGTTTAAGTAGGCGCTGCAAGCGCTTTTAACACTCATTACCCATAACAACAAATGCCGAGGAACGCCCTATGAAAAAGACACTACTCACTTCTGCCATTGCTTTGGCTAGTCTCGCTAGCGCCACAGGCTCTGCCCAAGCGGCTGAGTTAACCATTTCTTGTGGCGCTGTTGGCGCGGAGCTTACCCTTTGCCAAGAAGGTGTGAGCGCCTGGGAAGAGAAGACCGGCCACAGTGTCGACGTGGTTTCAACGCCAAACTCATCTACTGAACGTTTGTCACTTTACCAACAAATTTTATCCGCCAACTCTAGCGACATTGATGTCATGCAGATCGATGTTGTCTGGCCCGGCCTACTCGCTAACCACCTGCTTGATCTAAGCGAAGTGCTGGGTGAAGACGCCGCGGCAGGCCACTTCGACACCATTGTCACCAACAACACTATCGATGGCCGCCTAGTTGCGATGCCCTGGTTTACCGATGCAGGTGTTCTGTATTACCGCGCAGACCTGCTGGAGAAACATGGCCATGACGTGCCGACCACGTGGCAAGAACTGACCGACATCGCGCGTGATATCAAAGATGCCGAGCGCGCAGAAGGCAATGAGCGTATGCAGGGTTTTGTCTTCCAGGGGCGTGCTTATGAAGGACTTACCGTCAATGCACTGGAGTGGGTATCAAGCTTCGGTGGCGGTACCGTGGTAGATCAGGATGGCGAAGTCACCATCAATAACGAGAAAGCTGCTGAAGCGCTGGATTTAGCAGCCTCATGGATTGGCGATATCTCTCCGGAAGGCGTGCTGAATTATACCGAAGAAGAAGCCCGTGGTGTTTTCCAGGGCGGCAATGCCGTATTTATGCGCAACTGGCCATACGCCTGGTCACTGGCTCAAAGCGAAGATAGCGATGTACGTGGCAGCGTCGGCGTTACCCAATTGCCCGCAGGTGGAGAAGACGGTCGAAGTGCAGCCGGCTTAGGCGGTTGGAACTTAGCAGTATCCCGCTATAGCGAACATCCCGAGCTCGCCGCTGATCTGGTCGCCTTCTTAGCCGGTGAAGAAGAGCAAAAGCGTCGTGCCATCCAAGCGTCCTATAACCCCACCATCGATGCGCTTTACCAAGATCAAGAGGTACTGGAAGCCGTGCCTTTCTTTGGCACTCTTTACGACACCTTCACCAACGCCGTTGCCCGTCCGTCAGCACCTACCGGGGATGCCTATGGCCGTGTTAGCAATGCCTTCTTCAGCACTTCCCATGATGTGCTTTCGGGCACTAAAAATGGCGCTGACGCCGTCGCTGACCTCGAAGGCGATCTACTCCGCCTGAAGCGTCGCAACTGGTAACCGCGGAGATACCTATGTCGACCTCTTCTAACAACAGCGCGCCCCTGGAGGCGCGTTCAGCCGCAGCGCCAGCGCGTCGGCATCGCGGCACTAAAGTACGCCGTCAGCGGGTCAAAGCGGCTTGGCTGTTCTTGGCGCCCATGTTGATCGCATTAACGTTGGTGGCTGGCTGGCCGTTAATGCGAACATTTTTTCTAAGCTTTACCGATGCCTCACTATCGGATCTGGGGGCGGCTAATCTAATCGGATTTGAAAACTATCTGGTTTACGACAATGGCCGCTGGTTCGGGGTTCTTGCTGACCCAGTCTGGTGGCAATCTGTTTGGAATACGGTTTATTTTTCGGTGGTATCTGTCTCTTTAGAAGTCATTTTCGGTGTCATTGTGGCGCTGATTCTAAATGCAGAGTTTAAGGGTCGGACGATTGTTCGCGCGGCAGTGCTAATTCCGTGGGCAATTCCAACCATCGTTTCCGCCCAAATGTGGGCGTGGATGCTCAACGATCAGTTCGGCATCATCAACCACCTGCTAATGACGGTTGGGATTATCGACAATCCGATCGCCTGGACAGCTAGCGCGACTTACTCAATGTGGGCCGTCATCATGGTTGATGTCTGGAAAACAATTCCGTTTGTCGCTCTGTTAGTGTTAGCCGCCCTACAGATGTTGCCAAAAGATTGCTACGAAGCCGCAGAAGTAGACGGCATTCACCCCGTGCGTGTGTTCTTCAAAGTTACCCTACCGCTGATTACGCCTGCTTTGATGGTGGCGGTGATTTTCCGCCTTCTAGATGCCTTGAGGGTGTTCGACGTGATCTACGTACTGACCTCTAACTCGACCAGCACGATGTCGATGTCAGTCTATGCGCGTCAGCAGTTGGTTGAGTTCCAGGATGTTGGTTACGGCAGTGCGGCCTCTACCCTGTTGTTCTTGATTATTGCCCTGGCCACCGTTGCTTACCTCTATTTAGGCCGTAACAAAATACAACTAGGAGGTGACTGATGAACCAACGTCAGTTAGCCAAAATTGCCAAGCGCGTCGGCTTTTGGGCCTTAATTGCGCTGATTATGGTATACGCCGTTTTCCCATTTTATTACGCGGTCATTACCTCACTTAAACCTTCCAGCGAGCTTTTCCAGGTTGAACTTTGGCCCTCCAATTGGAACCTGGACAACTATGCGCAGATTTTTAGCCAGTCGAGCTTTATCCGTGCGATTTTTAACTCGGTAGTCGTAGCATTTAGCGTTGTTTTCATCGCGCTACTACTGGGTATCACCGCCTCTTACGCGCTTGGCCGGGTTCGCTTCCGTGGTCGCTCGACCGTCATGCTGGTCATTCTTGGGGTTTCCATGTTTCCTCAGGTTGCGGTGCTCTCAGGCTTGTTTGAGGTGATTCGCGCACTAAATCTCTACAACAATCCCGCGGGCCTCATTCTGAGCTACACCATTTTCACGCTGCCCTTCACCGTCTGGGTACTTACCACTTTCATGAAAGAACTGCCCATGGAGTTGGAAGAAGCCGCCATTATGGATGGCGCTACGCCCTGGATTACGATTACTAAAGTCTTCCTACCGCTAATGTGGCCCGCCATGGCAACCACTGGCCTGCTCGCCTTTATTGCGGCGTGGAATGAGTTTCTGTTTGCCTTAACCTTCACACTCACTGATGCCCAGCGCACCGTGCCTGTTGCCATTGCCCTGCTGTCAGGTGGTAGCGCCTACGAGCTGCCTTGGGGGCCAATCATGGCCGCGTCGGTGGTCGTCACCGTGCCCCTGGTTATCTTGGTCATCATTTTCCAACGTCGCATTGTTTCAGGCTTAACTGCGGGCGCAGTTAAAGGCTAAGCGTGGGTGTCATTTACGTTTCATTAAGGATTTATTCATGCAAGACAACCTGACCTGGTGGCGCGGCGGCGTTATCTATCAAATTTACCCGCGCAGCTTTTTAGACAGCCGTGGCGACGGTATTGGTGACTTGAAAGGCATTACCGAAAAGCTCGATTACGTCGCTTCTTTGAATGTTGACGGTGTCTGGCTATCGCCTTTCTTTACGTCTCCCATGTTGGATTTCGGTTATGACGTCAGCGACTACCGTGACGTTGATCCAATGTTTGGCACCCTAGATGATTTCAAGGCGTTGCTCGACAAGGCCCATTCACTTGGGCTGAAAGTGATGATTGATCAAGTCATCAGCCATACCTCCGAACAGCACGCTTGGTTTAAAGAGAGCCGCCAGAATCGTACCAACCCCAAAGCCGATTGGTTTGTATGGGCAGACCCTAAGCCCGATGGCACACCCCCTAATAACTGGCTATCTATTTTTGGCGGCCCTGCTTGGACCTTTGATTCACGTCGCCAGCAGTATTATCTACACAACTTTTTGACCAGCCAGCCGGATGTCAACTTCCACAACCCGGAAGCTCGTCAGGCACAGCTGGATAACATGCGCTTCTGGCTGGATCTTGGCGTTGACGGTTTCCGCCTTGATACCGTCAACTTCTACTTCCACGACGCCGAGCTGCGTGACAACCCACCGGTATCCAAAGGCGAATCCAAAACCTTGGGCGCACCGGAGACTAACCCCTACACGTGGCAGCGTCATGTCTACGACATTAGTCGCCCTGAAAACGTAGATTTCTTAAAAGACCTACGCGCCTTGATGGATGAGTATCCCGGCACTACGAGCGTGGGTGAAATCGGCGATGACAACCCACTTGAGCGCATGGCTGAGTACACCGCAGGCGGTGACAAACTACACATGGCTTATACCTTTGACTTGCTCAATAAGCCAAGCTCCGCCAGCTATATTCGTCATGTTATTGAGCGCTTTCAGCGCTTAGCGGGCGATGCCTGGCCCTGCTGGGCAACATCCAACCATGATGTTGAGCGCAGCGCATCACGCTGGGGAGCTGAAGAAGATCCCATTGCTTACCCTAAAGTAATGCTCGCCATGCTGTTCTCCCTACGCGGCAGCGTCTGCCTTTATCAAGGGGAAGAGCTAGGGCTGCCAGAAGCCGATGTGCCCTTCGAGCGCATTCAAGACCCTTACGGCAAAGTGCTCTGGCCAGAGTTTAAAGGCCGAGACGGGTGCCGCACGCCGATGCCATGGACCGATGGCCCCCAGGCAGGTTTCTCGGCCATTGAGCCATGGCTCCCGGTAGAAAAACGCCATCTGCCATTGGCGGTTAGCCGGCAGCAAACAGACTCGGACTCAACGCTTAACGCTGTGCGCCGGATGCTGACCTTCCGCCAAGCGCACTCCGCGCTGTTCGACGGTGATTTAGAGTTGATTGAGGTTGGCGAGGAGTTACTGGGCTTTATTCGTCAAAATGACCAAGAAAAAGTGCTGTGTGTCTTTAACCTGACGGGGAATGAGCGGCAAGCAGCACTCCCCTTAGACGTCATCGGTGACCTGAAAGGACACGGCTTCGCTACGACACGTCAAGATAATGTGCTGACGCTGCCCGCCTATCAAGCCGCCTTCATGCACGTTGCTTAGTCACATCAATGGTAATACTTAATAACAATACTCAATAACAACACTCAATAACGATAGTCGGCCCGATACGAGGAATGCAGCATTGAGGCCGACAAGGAGTTAACCATGGCAAGTGTTACGCTTGAAAAGATCAACAAAGTATTTGGTCGTGATCACATTATTAAAGACGTTGACCTGACCATTGGCGATGGTGAATTTGTCGTCTTTGTTGGCCCATCCGGCTGTGGCAAATCTACGCTACTGCGCCTTATCGCGGGTCTTGAGTCGATCACCGACGGTGACTTAAACATTGGTGACACGCTGGTCAATGACCTTCCTCCACGAGAACGTGGTGTGGGCATGGTGTTCCAGTCGTATGCGCTTTACCCGCACATGACCGTTTATGACAACATGGCCTTTGGCTTGAAGCTTGCCAAAACGGACAAAGAGACGGTCCATGAACGGGTAATGAGTACCGCTAAAATTTTGCAGCTTGAAGACCTGTTGCACCGCAAGCCGAAAGCACTGTCAGGCGGTCAGCGCCAGCGTGTTGCAATGGGCCGCGCGATGGCTCGGGAACCTCGCATTCTGCTTTTTGATGAGCCGCTTTCTAACCTAGATGCGTCGCTGCGAGTACAAATGCGCAACGAGATCGCGAGGCTGCACAATCGGCTGGGCTCTACGATGATTTATGTGACCCACGACCAAGTCGAAGCAATGACCCTGGCAGATAAAATCGTGGTGCTAAAAGGCGGCCATATCGAGCAAGTAGGCAGCCCACATGAACTTTATCAACGCCCAGCCACCCAGTTTGTCGCAGGTTTTATCGGTTCACCGACGATGAATTTTATGCCTGGGGAGCTTGCCAGCGGTTCAACAGATGGCTGTCGGGTGACTGCAAAAGGGTTGGGAGAGATCGCACTGCCCCAAGCCGCAGATAGCTATCGTACCGGCAGTTCGCTCACCTTAGGCATACGCCCCGAGCACCTACGCTTAGAGGCACCTAAGGGCGATAACTGCTTTGAAATTTTCAATGTCGAGTACCTGGGTAACGAGGTCTATGTCTACCTAGAACCCAAAGAGGGCGATACACTGCTTATCCGCCGCAGCGAAGCCCCGAGCCAGTGGGAAGAAGGCCAAAAAGTATCCCTAGTGCCTGACATTGAGCATGTGCATCTATTTGATGAAAATGGTGCGGCGTTGATGCTTTCTGAGACACGCTCTGCGGCTTAACGAACACTATCGACTGCGCTGTTGCTGAGCGAACAACGGCCTTTGATGCTGCTACCTCTATAGCAACGGTAGTGGAAACAACGTCAAGGCCGTATTTTTGTGCGCCAGATTCAATTCATTAGCCTGCGATGTAAAATAACGCCCAAATAATTAAACAGGATAGGAAACCCGTGACTGCCCATCGTCGAATGACTCTCAAGGATCTTGCCACAGAACTCGGCGTTTCCACCGCGACAATATCAAACGCTTTCAATCGCCCCGACCAGCTATCACCGCTGCTGCGCGATCGTATTTTAAGCGAGGCCAAACGCCTTGGGTATAACGGTCCAGACGCCAAGGCCCGCAGTCTACGCACCGGGCGCTCCAGCATTGTTGCGGTTATTCTTGCCGAAAGCCTGACCTACAGCCTCAATGATGCTGTCGCCAGTGAGTTTTTATCCGGTGTCGCTGAAGTACTTGATGCTCATGGTCATACCATGCTGCTACTGCCTGGCAGAGGCCATGCCTCCCAGCCGCCAGGGTCTGCAAACATTGCCGATGGCTTTATCGTTTACGGCCTGATGCCTAATAACAAGCTTCTAAGCGAGCTGCCTGCGCAACGCCCACTGGTGTCTGTGGATTTCGACATTGATGGCAGTCCGACTGTGCATATCGATGACCAGGATGCGAGCTACCACCTTGCTCAACATGCGTTAAAAGCACGCCCCCAGCGCCCTGCGGTGGTTAATCTTCGTCTGACAAAAGAGTATTGCAACGGCCGAATAAGCAATCAGCACACGCTACTTCCAGACAGCAGCACCATCAGCCGTGCACGCTTGGCCGGATTTCAGGCTGCACTCACCGAACATGGCTTTGATACTGAACAGATCCCATTATGGAATATCGAAGAGAACGTGTTTGACGTGTGCTCACCCGTGATCACAGAAATCCTTGACTTGCCTGCCCCGCAGCGCCCGGATCTACTGTTATGCATGTCAGACCGTATTGCGCTTACCGCGCTGACGCTGGCCGAACAGCGTGGCATTCACGTACCAAGTGAACTAAGAATTACCGGCTTTGATGGCATTGCTGAAGGGCAGTACCGGGCGCCGCGTTTAACGACCGTGCGCCAGGACAGTGCGGGCAAAGGCCGCGTAGCGGCAAAAATGATTCTGGGGCGGATACCCAAAACCCAGCAGCTACTCAAAACTGAGTTGCTGCTGGGCGACACTTGCCCATAAGGGTCGGCCAGGTGTTATTTGGCCGTTTTCTGCATGGCAAGAGCGGTATCTAGCATCCGGTTGGAGAAGCCCCACTCATTGTCGTACCACGCCATAATTTTCACCAGGCGGCCATTCACACGGGTGTGATTGGCATCAAAAGTAGACGAATGTGCATCATGGTTGAAGTCAATAGACACCAGCGGCTGTGCGTTAACCGCTAGCACAGACGAGTTCGCCGCTGCTTTTTCAACAATGGCGTTGATCTCCTCTTTGCTGGTATCGCGGCTTGCCGTAAATGTTAAATCTACCAGGGAAACGTTGATAACCGGTACGCGTACGGCTAACCCATCAAACTTACCTGCCAGCTCCGGCAAGACCAAACCAACGGCCGCTGCTGCGCCTGTTTTAGTCGGAATCATCGAATGCGTCGCGCTACGCGCGCGGTAAGGGTCGGAGTGATAAACATCCGATAGGTTCTGGTCGTTGGTGTAGGCATGCACCGTGGTCATCAAGCCATTTTCAATACCTACAGCATCGTTTAACGCTTTGGCGACAGGTGCCAAGCAGTTAGTCGTGCACGACGCATTGGAGACCACCGTGTGCTCCGCCGTCAGAATATCGTCATTAACGCCATATACGATAGTAGCGTCAGCATCAGGGCTGGGGGCAGAGATCAGCACACGCTTAGCACCCGCCTCTATATGCTTGGCAGCGGCTTCTCGCTTGGTGAACAAACCAGTGCACTCCATGACGAGATCAATGTTCATCGATGCCCAAGGAAGCTGGCTAGGGTCTCGCTCCGAGAGGATCGCGATACGGTCGCCACCCACACGAATACTTTCGGCATCATGCTCAACGGCAAATGGAAAATGGCCGTGAACCGTATCGTGACGCAACAGGTGCGAGTTTAGGGAAGGATCACCTAAATCATTAATCGCAACCACTTGGATACGATCCCGATAGCTGTTTTCGTACAGCGCACGCAGTACGTTACGACCAATCCGCCCAAACCCGTTAATAGCAACTCTTATTGTCATGGTGGCACCTCAATCAAGCAGTGGTAGTCGATGGCGCATTCAGTAAAAAATTACTAAAAATACGTATTTATTTTCCTTACAGACAGTTTTCGCCTTTCAAAAACTGCCAAAAAGACTAGAAACACTCCAATATGTAGTAAAATTACTATACAAGGACTATCGTAGTCCAATAATTAATCACCGCCAAGATGATCAGCAGGAGTAACCTTTATGACTCGTCCAACCTCTCCCACTCCCCTTCGCCGTACCAAGATTGTCGCGACACTTGGCCCAGCAAGCGATCGCCCTGGCGTGCTGGAAGCCATGCTAAAAGCGGGCGTTGATGTCGTGCGGCTAAATTTCTCCCATGGCGCTGCCGACGATCACCGCCGCCGCTTGCAAGAGGTACGCGAGATCGCCCAGCGACTAAATCGCAGCGTAGCCGCCCTGGGTGACCTGCAAGGGCCAAAAATCCGTATATCACGCTTTGCCGAAGGCGCCGTTCATTTGGACATTGGCCAGGCCTTTGTGCTCGACATGGCACTCGATGCCAATAGCGGCACGGCCGAGCGGGTTGGCTGTGATTACAAGTCGCTGATTGACGATGTCGCCCCTGGTGACTGCCTACTGCTGGATGATGGCCGTGTCGTGCTGGACGTCACCTCGATTATTGGTCAAGAAGTGCACACGCGCGTTCACGTAGGTGGCAAGCTTTCCAATAACAAAGGCATTAACAAGCAAGGCGGTGGATTATCCGCCCCGGCGCTTACCGAAAAAGATAAAGAAGACCTAAAAACCGCGATCGATATCGGGGTGGATTACCTGGCGGTATCGTTCCCACGCAGCGCTGCTGATATGCAAGAAGCGCGCGACCTGCTTGGCGAAGCAGGCAAGGAAATAGGCTTGGTTGCCAAGCTTGAGCGCGCCGAAGCGGTTGCCGATGATGAGACACTGGATGGCATTATCGAAGCCTCTGAAGCCGTAATGGTCGCGCGAGGCGACTTAGGCGTAGAAATTGGCGATGCCGCACTGATCGGCACTCAAAAACGCATCATCAAGCATGCTCGCACACTTAACCGCGCGGTCATTACTGCCACACAAATGATGGAATCGATGATTGAGTCGCCACTGCCCACCCGCGCGGAAGTATTCGACGTGGCTAACGCAGTGCTTGATGCTACCGACGCTGTCATGCTTTCCGCGGAAACAGCCGCGGGTGACTATCCAGTAGAAACCATTCAAGCGATGGATCGGGTATGCCTCGGTGCTGAACGCGAGCGTATTGCTCAGTCATCAGGCCACCGTATTCATGAAGGCTTCGAGCGCATTGATGAAACCATTGCCCTCTCTGCCATGTATGCCGCTAACCACCTCACCGGGGTACGCGCCATAGCCTGTATGACCTCGACAGGTTATACGCCACTGATTGCTTCACGCATTCGCTCTGGTCTGCCGATTGTTGGCCTTGCACACAGCCCGATTGCCCAACGGCGTATGGCGCTTTACCGCGGCGTCGTGTCGATTCCCTTCGACACCACCCATATGGATCCTAAAGAGCTCAATCAAGAAGCCGTCAAGCTACTCCAAGCGCATGGTTTGGCACACCCTGGCGATCATGTCATTCTTACCCGCGGCGATCACATGAACGCCCACGGCGGCACTAACACCATGAAAGTGCTGGCCGTCGAAGAAGCGTAAACCTAACCGCGACCTGAAATAGCCGGAATGTTAACTGGAGAGCCATGCCATGAGCGACGCACGTCCACCCCGCCAAGCCGTACGTACGCTGCAACCGCGTAAACGCATTGCGCTAATTGCCCACGACGGCAAAAAAACCGAGATGCTGGAGTGGGCAACACGCTGGCAGGAAACGCTCAGCCAGCACACTCTTATTGGTACGGGGACTACCGCTGGGCGGCTCAAAAATACGCTTGGCCTAGAGGTCGAGGGGTTGATGAGCGGGCCGCTGGGCGGTGATCAGCAAATTGGTGCGCGGATTGCCGAACAACAGCTAGACGTGCTGATTTTCTTCTGGGATCCGTTTGCCCCTCAACCCCACGATCCTGATGTCAAAGCGCTGCTGCGTTTAGCCGCGCTATGGAACGTGCCGGTGGCATGCAATGCGGCGAGCGCCGACTTTTTACTGTCGTCGCCCTATCTCAGTGAACGCTACGATATGTCTATTCCGGATGCACAGGCCTGGGCTCAAGCCCGCACGGTATAGCTCTAAACAACTCAAGTCCTTAACAATTCAAGCACTGAACGAATCAATGGGGCTTATCGGGTACGTAGGTGGCGCGCCACGACCTGCTGCCCGCACTGATAGTCGCCGTTCATGGCATTCAGGGCGCAGCGCAGGGTGAGTTCAGCAATGCGATCATAATCTTGCAACGCTGAATTCACCGCTTGCGGCAGAAAATCCAGCAAACGGTGGTCGCCAAAGGTGGCCAACCGCATACTATCTGGTAACCCGCCGCGCTCCAGAAACACGTCAAATACCCCTTCCATCAGCACATAAGACGCGGTGATCAACGCATCAGCGCCGCCCTTCCCATCCAGCAGTTGAGCGGCAAGACGGGCGCCTTCGCTACGCTCGTAGTGCGTACCGCTAAGTAAAACCGGCTCGATAGAGCTGTCTTTTAGCGCTGACTGAAACCCCACTCTCCGCTCGCGACTGATCGACAAGCTTGGCATCGCTTCTAACCACGCCACCCGCCGTGTGCTATCCGTAATGACCGAGCGGGTTAGCGCATATGCCGCGTCTTGATCGTTACTGACTACACTGGCAAAACGTGTCGGCGCAAGCCCACGGTCCATGCCCACAACACACCAACCTTCATCCACCAACTCAGCATAGAAGCTGTCATCTTCGGCCAGGCAGCTGGCGGTAATAAGCACCTCACAGCGCTGCGCGCGAAGCGCTAGCGCTAAGGCACGCTCGCTATCGGCACAGTCATCTGAGCTAGCCACCAATAGCTGATAGCCCTGCTCTCTCGCGCCACGCTCTAAGCGTTTCGCCAGCCGCGCATAGCTGATATTTTCAAGGTCAGGCACGATCAAACCAATCAGCCGACTTGCCCCACGACGCAGCGCCGCTGCCTGCGGGTCAATGTGATAGCGATGCTGCCGCACGACCGCCATTACTTTCTCAATGGTGGCATTACTAATACGCCGTTGCTCGGCCTGGCCATTAATTACATAGCTCGCCGTGGTGCGCGATACGCCCGCAAGCCGGGCAATGTCGGCAAGTGTCATGCAATTCTCCCTCTGGTTGCCGGTGTAGTTTATCAGCCGTTTCTCCCCACCCAGACTAAAGTCTAGAAAGACAACCCTTGTGTCTTTAAGTGAATCGATTCAGCATAGCCAACTAACCACAGATGACACGATTCATCCAGCGAAGCTCAACGCGCTACGACCAACGTTTAAGCATGATCACGCTGCAGACATTACCCCAGGCTGACAGCGTTTACAGGAGAACCCTATGTTAACTCTCGGCCCAGATGACATCTTGCTCGACCGCCATGCGGACGACTGGCAAGCTGCACTCGACATCGCCGCCAAGGCGCTAACGGATGCGGGTTTAGTTGAGGCCGAGTACCGTGATGGCCTCCATGCCCGTGAAGCGCAGTCGTCAACGTATCTTGGTAACGCGATTGCCATTCCACACGGCACGCCGGAAAGTCGCCAGCACGTAAAATATACCGGCGTGAGAGTACTGCAGTTCCCCAAAGGCGTTCAGTGGCACGACGGCCAGACAGTCTATGTTTTGGTGACGATAGCCGCGCAAAATGATGAGCACCTAGATATTCTGCGCCAGCTGACCCACGTCTTAGACCGCGAAGGCGTCGCCAATCAGCTCGCCAGCGCCAGCTCGGCTGTCGAGGTAGCGCGCTTACTTTCCAAGCCGGCGCTTGAGCCGCGCCTGGATGCCGATACGCTGTGCATTAACTTCCCCGCTCGCGACCCTCAAGAACTCGCCCTGGCCGCTGCCGCTCGGCTGCGCCAAAGTGGCTGCGTTGATAACGCTTTTATTAGCGCCATCGCCAGTGCTTCCCCCCAATGGCTGGGCAAAGGATTTTGGTTGGCAAGCCACACCCAAGGGGTGACACAACCCGCACTAGGCGTTGCCACGCCAGCCGATCCTAAACTTGAGCATAGCGGCCACCCTGTCCACGCACTGTTCTGTTTAGCGGCCAGTGGCGATGCCCACCGCCCACTGCTGGAACAGCTACTAGCCATGTTGGAGAACGGCGAAAGTGACAGTTTGGTGGGCAAAAGCAGTGCACAGCTGCTGGCCACGCTGGCGGGTGAAACCGCCAACACTCAGACTCGCCGCGTGCGCGTCTTGAACCCCCATGGCCTGCACGCCCGCCCGGCAAAACAGCTGGTACAGATCGCCCGCGCGCAATCAATGCCGATTAACGTACGCCTTGAAGAAGGCAGTGCTTCCACGGTTTCTGCCGCCAGCCTGACCAAAGTGATTGGCTTGGGAGCACGGCGTGGTCAGTGGCTGATCCTTTCTGCCGAAGGCGACCAGGCAAGTGCCGCGCTAAGCACAGTGGCCGCCGCCGTTGAAGATGGTCTAGGTGAGAAAGTAACGCCGTTCGACGGCGGTTTTGATACCAAGTCGGTGACTAACACGAGCAAACCCGTTGAGCCGTTAGTCGTTGATGCGCCCCACACCGGCGTTGCCGCCTCGCCGGGCTTAGCCATTGCGCCGGTGTTTGTGATTCGCCCGAAGCAGTTCGACTATGCTGAACACGCCAGCGACCCCGAACATGAAATTAGTCGCCTGAAAGCGGCACTCAAAGAAGGCGCCGCTCAACTTCAAGCACTGGTGCATAACGCCCCTGGCGGCGAAGTGGCCGACATTCTCTCGATGCACGAAGAGATGCTCGACGACCCCGAGCTGCATCACGCTGCGATTGATGCGATTCGTGAAGGTCGCACAGCGGAAGCCGGTTGGTGGAATGCTATTGAAACCGCCGCTCACGCCCAGGAAATGCTTGCCGATCGCCTATTGGCCGAGCGCGCCGCTGACCTGCGCGACGTAGGCCGCCGCGTACTAGGGGTATTGTGCGATGTCCAACTGCCAGAGCCGCCTGACCATCCGTATATTCTGGTGATGGATGACATCGGCCCTTCCGACGTTGCCCGCCTGGATACCTCACGGGTACGCGGCCTGCTTACCGTGCGCGGCGGCGCCACCGCACACAGTGCTATTCTGGCTCGTGCGCTGGGCATTCCCGCTGTTGTCGGTGCTGGTGAAGCCGTCATGGCGCTGCATAACGGCAGCATGATGATTCTGGACGGTGAACGAGGGCGGGTTACCTCACAGCCTTCCGAAGAGCGCCTGCAGCGCGCGGAACAACAGCTTCTCGACCAGCAACAGCGCGAAGCCGATGCCTGGAAACTACGCTTTGAGCAAGCCCAAACCCGCGATGGGCATCGGGTAGAAGTGGCAGCCAATCTGGGTAACACCGCCCACGCCACCGATGCGGTTGAACGCGGTGCCGAAGGCGTTGGCCTGCTGCGCACCGAGTTCCTGTTTATGGCCTACTCCAGCGCACCGGACCTAGCCACCCAAATTGCCGAGTACCGCGCAGCCACCGATGCCTTGGATGGCCGTCCGCTGGTCGCGCGTACTTTGGATGTAGGTGGCGACAAGCCATTGCCCTACTGGCCGGTTCCCCAGGAAGACAACCCATTTCTTGGCCTACGCGGCATTCGCCTGGCGCTGACGCAACCTGAGGTGCTGGAGACTCAAATCCGCGCGCTGCTGATGGCAGCTGTCGGCCGTCCGCTACGCATCATGCTGCCGATGGTTAAAGATGTCGCTGAATTCCGCGCCGCCAACGTCATCTATGACCGCCTGCTTAGCGAAATCCCACCACAGCAGCGCGCCACTGATGTGCAACTGGGCGTGATGATCGAAGTACCCTCCAGCGCACTGCTAGCACCTACGCTGGCGGCCGAGGTGGACTTCTTCTCCGTCGGCACTAACGATTTAACTCAGTACACCCTGGCCATCGACCGTGGCCACCCAGAGCTTTCTGCCCAGGCCGATGGCTTGCACCCCGCCGTGCTGCGTTTGATTCAAATGACCGTCGATGCCGCCCATGCCCACGGCAAATGGGTCGGCGTATGCGGCGAGCTTGCCTCGGACGCCATGGCCGTGCCAGTCCTGGTAGGGTTAGGCGTTGATGAGCTTTCCGTCAGTGCGCGACAAATTCCGCTAGTCAAAGCTCGCCTGCGTGAATTTGATCTTGCCGATGCAAAAGCCACTGCCCAGCTAGCGCTAAGCAAAGCCACCAGCGATGAGGTGCGTGATGCCCTGGAGGCCCGCTAATGGCCCAGGTAGTATGCATTACACTCAACCCTGCGCTGGATTTAGCGTTCAACCTTGAAACTCTGACACTTGGCCATGTAAACCGCCCCCACAGCGCCCAGTTAGAAGCCGCGGGCAAAGGTGTTAACGTAGCACGCGTGCTGGCCAGCTTAGGCCATCAAGTAATTGTTAGCGGCTTTCTCGGCCAGGACAACGACGCACCGTTCAGCTTGGCATTCCCCCTCTACGGCGTGGAAGATGCCTTTGTACGCGTACCCGGCAGCACGCGCATTAACGCCAAGCTGGCGGAACAGAGTGGCCGCGTCACTGATATTAACGGCCCCGGCATGCCGATTGAGGCTGCCCATTTGAATGCCTTACGAACGACCCTAGACGATTTGTTTCAGCGCCTCGCTCCGCCCCAAGCGGTCGTCGTTGCCGGTAGCCTTCCACCGGGTATCGATCAACCGCTGTTTGCTGAACTACTGACCACCCTAAAAAGCTATGGCGTACCACTTTGGATAGACACCAGCGGCCCAGCACTGCTGACCGCCATTGCTGCTCAGCCTGCGGCTGTGAAACCTAACGAAACGGAACTCGCCGACTGGGCTGGCAGCGCGCTAGATTCAAATCAGCAGCGCCAGATCGCCGCCGAGCGACTGCACGCCAGCGGCATAGAGCACGCCCTGATCTCCGCAGGCTCAGAGGGCGTTTTATGGGTTAGCTCACAGGGCACTTGGCAGTCCACGCCGCCTAGCGTAAACGCCACCAATACCGTTTGTGCGGGCGATACCTTTGTGGCTGGCATGCTCCATGGGCTGCTCAGCGACTTCGCCCCGCAAGACACCCTTCGCTTCGCAACGGCACTCTCTGCCGAAGCGGTTCGCCACGTCGGCGTGGGCACCCCCCACGCCGACGACTTTGACTTACTCCAACAACAGACTTTGGTACGGCGTCTTGACGACACCATCACCAAGGGAGCTACGCGATGAAGCTTATTCTAATTACCGCCTGCCCCAGCGGCATGGCGACCACCTTTCTGGCCGCCAAGCGCCTTGAGCAAGCGGCCACGCGGATGGGCTGGAGCGCCCATGTGGAAATGCACGGCGAAATTGCGCCGCTGCAGGCAGCCACCGCCGAACAAATTGCTCATGCCGATCTGATCGTGGTCGCTGCCGATCATGTTCCTGCCCCAGAACGTTTTGAAGGCAAACGACTTTTCCAGGCGCCGATTGCCAGCGCCCTGCCCGACCCCAGCGCCTTTTTAACTCAAGCCAAGCGTGAAGCACCGATTTACACTGCTCCTGCAACCCCTACCACTGCTGCCACTCCAGCGAGCAATACGGGTGGCAAGAAGATTGTCGCTGTTACTGCCTGCCCCACCGGTGTTGCTCATACCTTTATGGCCGCTGAAGCGCTAGCCGAAGCAGGCAAAGCCATGGGACATGCCATTCGCGTGGAAACCCAAGGGTCAGTGGGCGCTCAGGATCATTTAACCGAGCAAGAGATCGCCGACGCCGATGTGGTCGTACTGGCCTGCGATATCGACGTTGACCCAGCGCGGTTTGCAGGTAAGCGCATCTACCGCACCTCAACCGGCAATGCGCTAAAAAAGCCCCGTCCCACGCTGGAAGCTGCTCTTGTTGATGCTAGCGTAGAAAACGCCAACAGCGCTTCGGGCAACGCCAATAAGAGTGTTAAAGAGAAAGGCGTTTATAAGCACCTACTCACTGGCGTGTCGTTCATGTTGCCCATGGTGGTAGCAGGCGGCTTGCTGATTGCGCTGTCGTTTGTGTTCGGCATTGAAGCCTTTGAGCAGCAAGGCACACTGGCCGCTGCGCTTATGCAAATTGGCGGTGGTACCGCCTTCGCGCTAATGATTCCGGTGCTGGCAGGTTACATTGCCTACTCCATCGCCGACCGCCCCGGTATTGCTCCAGGTATGATTGGCGGTATGTTGGCGGCCGACATTGGCTCCGGGTTTATCGGCGGCATTTTGGCAGGCTTCCTGGCAGGCTACGTAGCCCTCGCGGTGACCCGCTACGTTAAGCTGCCCTCCAGCGTTGAATCGCTCAAGCCCATTCTGATCATCCCACTAGTGGCCAGCCTGGTCACTGGCCTGACGATGATCTATGTGATTGGCGAGCCTGTCGCTGCATTGCTGAATGCGCTGACCAGCTTCCTGGCCTCGATGGATTCTACTAACGCGGTGCTGCTGGGCATTCTATTGGGCGCCATGATGTGCTTCGATTTGGGCGGCCCCGTCAACAAAGCAGCCTATACCTTCGGCGTGGGCTTGTTGGCTTCAGAAACCTACGGCCCAATGGCAGCCATTATGGCGGCAGGTATGGTGCCAGCGATTGGCATGGGTATTGCCAGTTTCGTAGCGCGCAATAAATTTTCCGAACCAGAACGGGAGGCAGGCAAAGCTTCGTTTGTACTCGGCTTTTGCTTTATTAGTGAAGGCGCCATTCCCTTCGCGGCGAAAGACCCGTTGCGGGTTATCCCCGCGTGCATGGTGGGCGGTGCGATCACCGGTGCGCTTTCCATGCTGGTAGGCGCGAAACTAATGGCACCTCACGGGGGTATCTTTGTGCTGCTGATTCCCAACGCCATCACTCCTGCACTACTCTACCTTGGCGCGATTATCATCGGCTCGCTGGTAACCGGTTTAGGTTATGCCTTTATCAAACGCGGCGCCGCTCACGTCGCCGTTACCAGCTAAACGCTTGAACCTCAGCGCTGGGCAGGCTGCCGCCTGTCCAGCGCCTCTTTGGCGATGCATCTCCCTCCTCAGCCCCACGCCAGCAACGGTTTATTACCAATTTTTTAACCATAAATCGCTTAACAGTTGCTTAAATCGGGGTTTTATGTAGTATTTTTACCTAAATAAAGTCATAAATAGTACAAAGCACGAGCCTGCAATAGAGCGCTCGTCACTTAATAATGATCTAAAACAACAGGACCGCCTTCTATGTTTCAACTCACTCGCAGCGTTACTTGGCAGGCACTTGAACGCCTGCGCGACAAAACCGCCAACGATCGCATTCGTGATTACTTCACCAATGACCCGCAGCGCTTTGAAAAAATGAGCCTACGGGTGGGCGGCCTGTTCCTGGATTACTCCAAACATCACGTGTCTGATGAGGTACTCGCCAAACTAATTGAGTTGGCCGACCACTCTGCCCTGGTTCAACGTCGTGCACAGATGTTCTCTGGCGATATTATCAATGTCACCGAAAATCGCCCGGTACTCCACACCGCACTGCGCAATTTAAGCGATGAACCGGTACATGTAGACGGCAATGACGTGATGCCGGAAATCAACCGCACCCGGGAACAAATCAAGCAGTTCTCAGAAGCGGTGAGAAACGGTGAGTGGAAAGGCTATAACGGCCAGCGCATCAAAGACGTGGTCAATATTGGCATTGGTGGCTCAGACCTCGGCCCCAATATGGCCGTACGCGCGCTACTCAAATACCGCCACCCGGAACTGCACTTCCACTTCGTGTCCAACGTCGATGGCACCCATATTCAGAAGGTGCTTTCACGACTAGACCCGGCGACCACGCTGTTTATCGTTTCCACCAAAACCTTCTCTACCCAGGAAACCCTGCTTAACGCCAAAACCGCACGGCGCTGGTTCGTGGAAAATGCCGGTGAAGATGCCGACGTAGGCGCCCACTTTATTGCCGCTTCCACTAACCGCAAAGCGGCGATGGAATTCGGCATTCGTGAAGAGAACGTGTTCGAGTTTTGGGCCTGGGTGGGCGGTCGCTACTCCATGTGGTCGTCTATCGGGCTGCCGATTGCGCTTTCAATTGGTTTTGAAGGCTTTATCGAGCTGCTGGAAGGCGCCCATGAGATGGATCGCCACTTTATAGAAGCGCCCTTCGCGCAGAATATGCCCGTTCTGATGGCCTTGATTGGTATCTGGTACATCAACTTTATTGGCGCCGAAACCCAGGCCATCGTGCCCTACGATCAAGCCTTGAACCAACTGCCTTCGTTCCTGCAGCAGTTGGATATGGAGTCTAACGGCAAGTCAGTCGATATTTTCGGCCACCCGGTTAACTACAAAACCGGCCCGATTGTTTGGGGGCAAACCGGCTCTAACGGTCAGCACGCTTTCTTCCAACTACTGCACCAGGGCACCCGCTACGTGCCGATTGATTTTATTGCCTCGCTGAAACCCGAACCCGGCGTGGAAGACCATCACTTCGCCCTGCTGACCAATATGCTCGCCCAGGCCAACGCCTTTATGGAAGGCAGCCAAGGGGACAGCAAAGAGCTTAGCCAGCACGATCCCTACAGCTGCCCCGGTAACCGCCCTTCCAGCACGCTGCTACTGGATGAGCTAACGCCAAAAAATCTGGGCGCGCTGATTGCCCTCTACGAACACAAGGTGTTTGTGCAAGGCGTTATCTGGAACATCAACTCGTTTGATCAGTGGGGTGTGCAGCTTGGCAAACGCATTGCCGGTGAAATCAGCGAGCGCATCGATACCAACGCCGCCGACTTCGACACCTCAACACAAGGTCTACTGGAGCTGGTACGCGCTCATTTTCCTGGCGACAGCAGCGCAAAGCAAAGCGCGCCAGCCAGTACTGATAAAAAGCAGGCAAGGAAGAAGCGTTAAGCGGAGAATTGGAGAAACGCTAGATAAACAAACGCCTTGGCTTTTCAGCCAAGGCGTTTTTGGTTTGATCTTTGATGCCAGTATCGACACTGGTTGAAAGCGATCAGAAGCATCGAGCCACCTAAATTAATCCGGCGCAAATTGCTCGAAGACCTGCTGTCCGGTCATTTTCTCAGTCTGGTTGTTAAGCTCGTAATAGTCGGGCTTCTCATCAATAAATATTTCGCTAGTGAGTTGGAACGTCTGCTCCTGGAACAGGCCTGCTGGGAGAATATACTCATTGCTGGGGAGCAGATGATAGAACAGATGCGTCCCACAGGTTGCACAGAAGCCCCGCTCCGCCCAATCAGACGAGCGGTAGGCGACAGGCTCAGCGCCAGAGAACTCTACCGGACCACCGCAATGCACGGCGAACATAGGCCCGCCCGACCAGCGCCGACATAGTGAGCAATGACAAACGCTGACCTGCTCGTGGCTAGGCGCAGACACTTCGATGGAACCGCAAAGACATGTGCCTTTCATGGCAAACTCCTTTACCGTTAGCCCCCATAGCAGCTGCTCTTGCGATGCTGGCGAGAGCTAGGCCACGGTAGGCTCATTGAACAATATTCTATTGGAAAACGGGTCGACCACTTCAAACACCCTATCGCCCCACGGAGCTGTAGTTATTTCAGGGCGGCTAAACTTGTAACCACGGGATAGAATCTCGCGGTATAAGCCTTCAAGATCATCAGTATTCACAAACGTTTTAGCGCCAGGGGAGCAATCCCCAGAGTGTTCGCTGAGGTGAAAAACCAGATCACCTCGAGATACCTGCATATAGACAGGAAAGTCTGCTTCGAAGCGATGCTCCCAATCAAGCGACATCCCCAAAAACTCAAGATAGAACGCCTTGGCTTTAGCTTCATCAAAAATTCGTATAATCGGAATGGCTTGAAAATGCACTTATGCTCTCCTGACAAACAGCGCTTTAACTAACCTTAAGTGTTCGATTTAAACAGGCGCAGAGTTGCTCTCTATGCCATAGGTTTGGCGTATATACTCAACGGCTCCAGCCATGCCACTAAGCACCGCTGTCGCTGAATGAAAGTTTTGCTGTTGAGACATTTCCGTGGGTAATGCCAAGCAGCTTATGCCAGCCCGAAAGGCGGCTTCAAGACCATGTTGTGTATCTTCAATGGCGAGACACTCATCCGCAGCAACGCCAAGTCGTTGCAGAGCCAGAAGATAGCATTCAGGTGCGGGCTTACTATTTCGGACATCATCGTTAGAAACAATCGTCAAGAACTTATCTTCAAACCCATTGGCCTGCAGCGTTCTTTGAACACCATTTGCACTAGCGCCTGTCACCACTGCCAGCTTCAAACCCGCACTGTGGAAGTAAGCAATCGCCTCTCGTACGCCAGGCATTAGCGGGAATGCCTGACTAGCAAGGTAGTCCTGCGTCGCAGCGTTCTTCGCTTCTATAAGTTGATCAGGGGACACATCAATCCCAAACCTCTGCACCAAATCCACGGCATTGGCACGCGTTGGTAAGCCTGCATAGTGGGCTCTGTACTGCTGCTCGGACAATTCAACGCCATATTGGCTCAGAATAGGTATCCACATTTGAAAATGGATATGTTCAGAACTGACGATCGTCCCATCGTGATCTAGCAAAATTGCGCGAAGTGCCACATGACCTCCTAGAAATAGAGCATTTACGAGTAAGTTACTTACTCACGGCCTTGAAAAAACCAAAACACTAAGGTTCTAACCTTGCCCTCAACAACTCTTTAGCAATTGCTTTGGCTTTTACGGCAGCTGTTAAATCCCCCATCACATGAGCTTGAACAGTCGCCCCTTCTTTTAGAGTAGCTACCGCTTCCGACAACATAGTCACCGTCTTTTCATCAACGAATATTTGTGACATATACCCGCTTATCAAGCCAAGCATGGCTCTTTTATGGCTAGCGCACTGTTGATGTACGGGATGATTTAAGTCACTGAATTCAGCACTGACATTGATGAAATAACAGCCATGGAAAGGATAAATTAGCGTTTCTCTCCCATTAAACCAATCATCCAACGCATCGAACAAAGCAAAAATTGCGCTTTGTCCATCAGGTGCGCCCTGGGTGCGCCCTTCAATCCAGGAAAAAAATTGCCGATCACGATAGTCAACCGTTGCAGCGATCAGGGCTTCTTTGCTGGAAAAATGATGGTACAGCGTTTTTTTTGCCACGCCTGATTCAGCGATGATCCGGTTAATACCAATGGCATGCACCCCGTGGCGGTAAAACAGCCCAAAGGCGACCGAAACTAACTGCTCTCTTCTGTCCACAGCACAACCTCACCTTCATTTTACGAGCAGCATAATATTGACGCGCAGAGACCGATCTGTCTACCATAGTCAAAAAAGGAGACAGATCGGTCTCCATTGCCTTAACTCTTTCGCCCAAGGATCCATTTATGAGAATTTCCCTGTATTTACCTGCTCAACAGAAAGCAGCCCTGCTCGCTGGCATTGGAGCGACTGGATGCATCACAGCACTCAGCTTGCTAAGTTCACACAGTGACGCGTTATGGCTAATGGCCCCCTTTGGCGCCACCATGGTGATACTGTTTGGATTACCCGCTAGCCCATTAGCCCAACCACGCAACGTGATTGCGGGTCACTTAATAACGGCGGCGTTAGGACTAATGGTGGCTCATTTTTTTGGCGTTCATGAATGGACGCTGGGCTTGGCAGTCGGTTTATCGATAGTCGCTATGATGCTTACCCACACCATCCACCCACCTGCAGGTGCTAATCCCCTACTGATTATGCTAGCGGGAGAGCACTGGCATTTTTTGATCACTCCCGTGGCGTCTGGAGCCCTTCTAATTGTGGGATTCGGATACGTGTATCACCGGTTTGTTTCAGGGCAACCGTACCCCAAGCAATGGTTTTAGTAGAAGAGGATCGTAGTGCAGAACGAGTGTTCGTAAGCGAAAATCTTAATCCGTTTGTTCGTGGCATGCTTAGCTGTGCTCTTGAGTGCATTTATTAGCACTCACAAACCACTGCCCGCATACTTTATCTTCTTATATAGCTCACTGATAAAATTGACTCCCACTATCAAGCCCACACCAAGAGCAATGACGACGAGAGAACCATAGGCAATACTACCTGACCAGATCCACTGACTAATCGCTGTGCCAATATGTTGCAAAGTGAGATAAACACCTATCAGAAAACTACCTGCACGGACTAAGCCTAGTTCGTGCAGTGATAACTGAGAGTCAGCGTTATTAGCTGGATGAATTTTATTAGCCAGCGGTTCTGCCACTAGCCAAAGTACAGCGCCGACAATAAGAGGCATAACAATCATTGCTATCAGGGTGACTAACCACTCGTCATATGATTCTGTCGAGCCTGGGCCAAACAGCATCGGCGCTAGGGCAAGTAGCGGATTAAGCGCAATATACAGCGCTAAAATGCGTAACAAGATAATAGAGAAATTTTTCATAGAATATGTTCACACTCCCTGTGATTTACATCGATATAAACGCCACATGATGAATATCGGGGGCTGACGATATTATCCTAGTTATTTATCACCACTATTTCACTTAAAACAGTGACCTCTCTTCAAGCGCACTTAGCCAAGGAGCATCTGAAACATAAAAAATACCCCTTGGCACTTTCGGGCCAAGGGATATCGGTTACGTCAGCAACATCGCCTCGTTTTTCAGTTCGACGCGCAGGCCTACTACCCGGTCGATGGCTTACAGGCTGTAAGAATGCTAGCGCTTGAACATATCATCCAGGCGATTGGCAAACAGTACATCACGCATCCAGCCTTTCAACTGGTCATGATCGGCTTGCACAAGCTGCGCTTCTACCCAGTCAGGCACCTCACCAAACTTGAATGTGAGCTGGGTGCGTACTACCTCGCGCGCTTCAGTCAAACGTCCTTCTTGCCGTCCTTCCAGGCGTTCTTTCTTGACCAGGTTCTCTAAATTCTCTGCCAACATGTCTTTATCCTCCATCAAGCTGTCAAGCCGATCCAGGTTGACCTCTGTGCCCAGCCGATACAAATGTCGCTTGAGCCAGCGGGTAATGATCCGGTCGATACGCTCCTTGTTGGGCTCAGCCTGGATGATCGCCACCACCCGATCCACGGCGTTCTGTAGGGCTTCCCAACTTTCTCCGGCATTTTCCACACCGAATACACCGCTGAGCGGTGTCTGGCGTAAGCCCAATTCTTCATTAGTATAGCGCCCTTCATCGACCAGAAAATAGCGCAGGCGCGGTTGATAGACCTGCAGAAAACTCGGCGGTTCCGGCTGCACCATCTCGTAGATATCCAGCGGGGCTGTCCAGGGCTTTGAACCGTTGTACAGCACCACCGGAAACACCGGTGGCAGGCCTTGGCTGGGCGTAATGACCTTCTGTTTGAGTAGTTCGCTGTAAAAGCAGGCGACATAGTGCATCAGCCGAATCGGCATGCTGCGATCAACCGCTGACTGGAACTCTAGGAGGATGTACAAAAATACCTCCTGCGTCATGCCCTGCCAGGTGACTTCCACCGACCACACCACGTCTTCGATCTTCTCTTCGAACAGCGGTGTGATGTAATGACCACTGTGCTTCTTGAGCGTCGTGAAATTCATTAACCCGGCAATTTCAGGCGGGGCAAAGCCTTCTATTAGTTGCTCAACGAACTCGGGGTGGCTAAATAGCTCTTTATAGCCCGTATCATGGTGATGAGTCGCCATAATGTGTCCCTGTTAATCGTAACAACGTCAGAATACCATGGAGAGCGATAGTCAACGTACCGCATGATTGATATGTAGTGATTCAATAAAATCAGAAATAAATGCGATATTTGCCGCAAAAGCTGATCAGCTTTTACAGTTTGATAGTGCCTATTGATTGAACACAGCGCGTACCTGCTCACCTAAAAAAACCCCCTTGGCACTTGCGAGCCAAGGGGGATCAGTTAAGCCTGTAACAGTAGTGGGTGACCTTAGAAGTGCCACTCCAGATTAAAGGTCATGGCATCGGTATCGACACCCGGTTGGCTGTGGTTTCCGAATTTGTTGCGCCAATACTCATAACCGACGCCCATCCATAAGGAGTTTTCCGCACCCCATGCAACTTGCCCGACGTCTAGCATCAACGAGGTGCGCATTAACTGCTCAGGCTCGGTCGCTTCGCCAAAGTAGTCGTCTCCTTTTTCGCTATTGTAGTTATAGAATCCTTGGAATTTTAACGGCAGCGCCGCCGCTTTAAACGGCAGCCCCCAGGCCAAGTTAATTTGGTAATAGGGATCAAACGAAATACTGTTCTGATTTTCTGGCAGTCCACAAGGTGGCAAGCCGCAGTGGTTCCACTCACGGCTATAGAACAGACTTAGATCCACAAAGCCTCTCGGCACATCAAATTTAAACGTTGGCCCCACTACTAATTGGCGTTTACGTGGTGCAAAGCCAGTATTTTTGGTGTTTAGGTCAAACCCGAATGTCAGTGCCGTGTCCTTGACGGGCCCGAAAGCGATGGGCTCATTGAATACGCCGCCCCCATGGAGTTGATGACGGTATGTCAGATAGGCTTCCGTTGCCCCTGAATCACTGTTATTGGCGGGGTCTTGGCTGCTGGACTGAAGCACGTCTAGATTTAAAAAGTTTTGGCCCAGTGAGTAACCACTAACATGGGTAAACTGGAGAATATGCTTCTCTATGTTCTCTGGGTTATTCGGCTCGGTAAACTGCGTTCCATAGCGATACCCCACGGACGTATCACTCCATGTCGCTGCCTGGGCACCTGCCGAGATAGTGCCAAGAGAAGCGCCTATCGCCAGATACGTTACCACTGCTCGATTGCTCTTCAACATGCAAAACCCTTTGTTGTTTAATTTTGTTTTTAGACATCTTTCTAAGCGCCCTTCTATAAGGACCTTCCTAACGCCGTTATGCCCGCTTTTCGCGGGTGCGGTAGCGATTTTTTTGCGGAAACGGCACTTCTTAGAGTACATTTAGCAATATTTATTGTATACAATAAAACAGATAAACAAATACAAATGGAGGATACAATGTCGCGTATTTTAGAAGCAGCTCGCCCCAGCCGCCTAGGCTTAGACGCCTTTCTTGAGCATTACGGGGACGTTTTTGAACATTCACCCTGGGTAGCCGAAACCGCTTGGAAACAGGGGTTTACCGACCAACACGATGACCCAGATGTGCTAGCTGACTGCATGGGCAATGTGCTTAAGGGTGCTGATATTGATCAGCAAATTGCAGTCATCCGCGCTCACCCAGACCTTGCCGGGAAAGCAGCTCTCGCGGGCGAGCTAACCCAGGATTCCACTCGCGAACAGGCTGGTGCGGGGCTAGATCAATGCTCAGCCGAAGAGTTTGAACGCTTTCAACGCCTCAATCAGGCCTATCAAGATAAGTTCGGTTTCCCCTTTGTGATTGCTGTTAAAGGGCTTGATCGACACGCCATCCTTTACGCGTTCGAAAAGCGCCTTGAAAACGACGCCGCTACCGAGCGTCAAACCGCTATTGAGCAAATCATCCAGATAGCGCGCTTTCGCCTGCACATGCGTGCGGCCGAGGCAGCGTAATTCTCACGCGCTTAGCGCTTCTATTTTCCTTTCAGCCTGACCTGTGGTGCTCGGCCCTTCAGGCTGTGAGGCTTACCTTTTATCGTCATTCGGAGAGACCTCTATGAGTCTGGAGACAAGAGAAGATCTCGATCCGCTCGAAACCACGGAGTGGCTGGAATCCCTGGAATCAGTACTGGATCGTGAGGGCGAAGATCGTGCCCGCTACCTGATGACCCGCTTGGCGGATCGCCTGCGCCGGGACGGGATGAAGGTACCCTTCTCGGTGACAACCCCGCACCGGAACACCATCCCTGTGCATCGCGAAGCCCCGATGCCCGGCGATCTGTTTATGGAGCGCCGCATTCGGTCGTTGATTCGTTACAACGCCATTGCCCAGGTCATCCGTAATAACCGCGCCAACCCCGGGCTGGGCGGCCACATTGCCAGCTTTATGTCGTCGGCCACGCTGTACGATGTTGGCTTTAACCACTTCTTCCGCGCCCCCAAAGGCGACTTTGAAGGCGACCTGATTTACATCCAGGGCCACGTTGCCCCGGGGATTTACGCGCGTTCCTACCTGGAAGGCCGTTTGTCAGAAGAGCAGATGGACAAATTCCGTCGCGAAGTCGACGGCGATGGCCTCTCGTCCTACCCGCACCCGTGGCTGATGCCGGATTACTGGCAGTTCCCCACGGTGTCCATGGGCCTTGGCCCGATTCAGGCCATCTATCAAGCCCACGTGATGAAGTACCTGCATCACCGTGAGCTAAAAGACATGTATGACCGTAAGATCTGGTGCTTTATGGGCGACGGCGAGTGTGATGAGCCGGAGTCACTGGGCGCCATTTCCCTGGCCGGGCGTGAAAACCTAGATAACCTGATCTTCGTTATCAACTGCAACCTGCAGCGCTTGGACGGTCCGGTTCGCGGCAACTCCCGCGTCATGGACGAGTTCGAAGGCGTATTCCGGGGTGCCGGTTGGAACGTCATCAAGGTGGTCTGGGGACGTCACTGGGATCCGCTGTTCGAGAAGGACAAGAAAGGCATCCTGCAAAAGCGCATGGATGAAGCGGTCGACGGTGAGTACCAGAACTACAAGGCCAACGGCGGTTCGTACACCCGCGAGCACTTCTTCGGTAAGTACCCCGAAACCGAAGCGATGGTCAACGACCTGTCCGACGAAGACATCTGGAAGCTCAACCGCGGTGGCCACGACCCGTTCAAGGTCTACGCGGCCTACCACGAAGCGGTCAACCAGACCAACGGTAAGCCCACGGTCATTCTGGCGCACACCGTCAAAGGCTACGGCATGGGCAGCGGCGATGGCGAAGCCGCCAACGAGTCCCACCAGGTCAAGAGCATGGAGTACGAGGCGTTGCGTAAATTCCGCGACCGCTTCGGTATTCCGCTCACCGACGAGCAGCTCAAAGATGTGCCCTATTACAAGCCGGAAGAAGACTCTCCCGAGCTGAAATACATGCACCTGCAGCGGGAGCGCTTAAACGGCTACCTGCCGAGCCGCCGCAGCGACTTTGAGGCGCTGGAGATCCCCAGCCTGGAAGACAAAACCTTTGCCTCGCAAATGGTCGGTTCCAAAGGGCGCGAAGTCTCCACCACCATGGCGTTCGTGCGCGTGCTGAACGGGCTGGTGAAAGATAAGAAGCTCGGCAAACATGTCGTCCCGATTATTCCTGACGAAGCACGTACCTTCGGCATGGAAGGCATGTTCCGTCAGCTTGGCATCTACACCTCGGAAGGTCAGAAGTATGAGCCGGTCGATAAAGGCCAGATCATGTTCTACCGCGAGGATCAGAAAGGCCAGATTCTCGAAGAAGGGATTAGTGAAGCCGGTGCCATGTCCGCGTGGATTGCCGCCGCGACCTCCTACAGCAATAACAACGTCACCCTGCTGCCGTTCTACGTCTACTACTCGATGTTCGGCTTCCAGCGCATTGGTGACTTGGCCTGGGCCGCCGGTGACCTGCAAGCCCGCGGCTTTATGGTCGGCGGCACCGCCGGGCGTACCACGCTCAACGGTGAAGGCCTACAGCACCAGGATGGCCACAGCTTGATTCAAGCCTCCACCATCCCCAACTGCCGCAGCTACGACCCGACCTACGCCCACGAAGTGGCGGTCATCCTCCAGGATGGTCTGAAGCGCATGTTCTCCGACAAAGAGAACTGCTTCTACTACCTGACGGTGATGAACGAAAACTACGAGCACCCCGCGCTTGAGAACGTGCCCACCGACGATATCGTCAAAGGCATGTACCTGCTCAACGAAACCCAGGGCGATAAAGGCCGCGTACAACTGCTGGGCTCCGGCACCATCCTGCGCGAAGTCGAAGCCGCCGCCGAGCTATTGGCCAACGACTGGGGCATTGGGGCGGATATCTGGAGCGTGACCAGCTTTAACGAGCTGCGTCGCGAAGCGCTGCTGCTGGAGCGTGAAGGCTTCCTGAACCCGGACGCTGAGGCTAACAAGCCCCACGTGACGAAGTGCCTGGAAGGCCGCGACGGCCCGGTGATTGCCTCCACCGACTACATGAAGCTCTACGCCGACCAGGTGCGTGCCTGGGTACCGTCTGAGTACACCGTGCTGGGCACGGACGGCTTTGGCCGTTCCGACACCCGCGAGAAGCTGCGCTACTTCTTTGAAGTAGACCGCTACTTCGTCACCGTCGCGGCGCTACGCGCGCTGGCAGACCGTGGTGAGCTTGATCGCAAGCACGTCGGCGAGGCGCTGAAGAAGTATGGCATTGACGCCAACAAGCCGAACCCGCTGACCAGCTAAACCGCTGCCCGGCGGGCAGATGCCCGCCGGCTCGATCCGATTTGGAAGGAGCGCGACCTTGAGTAGCGAAATCATCAAAGTTCCCGATATCGGTGGCGATACCGATGTCGAAATCATCGAGATTGCGGTGTCAGAAGGCGACGTCATTGAAGCGGAAGACACCCTAATCACCCTGGAATCCGACAAAGCCAGCATGGACGTCCCGGCCCCAAAAGGCGGCAAGGTGCTCAAAGTGCTGGTCAAAGAAGGCGATAGCGTCTCCGAAGGCGACGACATCGTTGAGCTGGAGGTTGAAGGCAGTACAGACGGTGGCGAAGAGACGTCAGCCCCCGCGTCTGACAGCCAGCCCAACGACGCGCCAGCGAAACAAGCCAAACCGACGCAGGAAGACGCCCCCGCACCGGCAGCGAAGAAAGCCAGCGGCGGTAAGCAGACGGTCGATATTAAAGTGCCTGACCTGGGCGGTTCCGACAGCGTTGAAATCATCGAAGTCGCGGTTAGCGCCGGTGATGAGGTCAACGCCGAAGATACCCTGATCACCCTGGAGTCTGACAAAGCCTCCATGGACGTGCCCAGCCCGCACGCAGGTAAGATCGTTGCGCTGACGGTCAAAGAAGGCGATAGCGTTTCGGAAGGCGACGTGATCGGCCAGATGGAGATCGCTGGCGACGGCGGTGATACATCGGCTGAAGAAGACGCACCGCAAGCCGCTGCTGAAGAACCGGCCGTTGAAAACCCTGTCGCTAAAGCACCAGCAAAACAAGCGCCTTCTCCTGAAGGCACCCCAAGTCCGGAAGCACAAATCGCTGCTTACCAACCGCGGGATAGTAAGCTGGTACACGCAGGCCCAGCAGTACGCATGCTGGCACGTGAGCTCGGCGTCGACCTCGGCCTTGTTAAGCCTAGTGGCCCGAAAGATCGGGTGCTGAAAGAGGATGTGCAGGCTTACGTGAAGCAGGCCATTGCCAACCAAGGTAACGCACAAACAGCGGCTGCCCCGGCAGCGAGTGGTGGTGCAGGCATCCCCGCGATACCAGAAGTCGACTTCAGTCAGTTTGGCGATGTCGAAGAGAAGCCGATGGGGCGCCTGCTCAAGATGGGCGCGACCAATCTGCATCGCAGCTGGCTCAATGTGCCTCACGTGACACAGTTCGACGAGGCCGACATTACCGAGCTTGAAAGCTTCCGTAAAGCCATGAAAGCCGAGGCCGAAGCCCAGGGCGCTAAGCTGACACCGTTGCCGTTTATGGTCAAAGCCTGTGCCTTTGCACTGCGTAAATTCCCCCAGTTCAACGTCAGCCTGAAAGGCGACGGCGAAACGCTGGTATGGAAAAACTACGTGCATATCGGGATTGCCGTGGATACCCCGGATGGTTTGATGGTGCCGGTAGTGCGCAACGCCGATAAGAAATCCTTGATTGAGATAGCCAAGGAGATGGCGGAGCTAGGCAAAAAAGCGCAAACCAAGAAGCTAAAGCGTGATGAAATGACCGGTGGCTGCTTCACCATTTCGAGCCTTGGCTCGATTGGTGGAACCGCGTTCACACCGATCGTTAATGCGCCGGAAGTAGCGATCCTGGGAGTATCGAAAGCGCAGATGAAGCCGGTATGGGATGGCAGCGCCTTCCAGCCGCGCTTAATGATGCCGCTCTCGCTCTCCTACGATCACCGGGCGATTAATGGTGCGGATGCCGCCCGCTTTACGGCCTTCCTGGCCGATGTGCTGACGGATATACGTCGATTGCTGCTGTAATCGTCTCAGCGTAAGCCACCAGCGGCGCCCAATTGGGCGCCGCTTTTTTGAGACATCAGTTTGAGGCATTGAAATCTATTGTTAGCGAAAACTCAGGGTTAGCAAAAATCCAGGGTTAGCGAATCACGCCCTAACGGATTTACCGCCTAGAATAGTCATCAAATCGTCGTTTTCCGGCTCTTGAGACGACAGCACCAGCAAAGACTCTAAGCTATTAAGGTGCGTGTATATCGCCTGCTTAGCCGCCTGCGCATCACCACTCGCCAAGTGCCCAAGCAAGTTGGCATGGTCGCCTTCCAAGTAGCAAGAAGACAACCCTGGACGCTTATAAAGAGCAATGACAATTGACGTTCGCAAGACGAGATCGGTCAGAGGGTTATCGCGCCATCATGCACTATGAAGACCATAAGGCGATGCTAAATCGACGCCGCACGATGTGGGCTTTACGCTCCAAATCGACTGGAGTACTTAGGCCGCCTCAGGGCTCATATCGCTGGCGGTTGACCAAGAATCTCCAAGCCTGATCCCAACTCGTTTTCAATTGCCTGACCAACGGCCAATAATTTGGCGTCTTGCCAGGCCCCACCTAGCACTTGCAATCCAACTGGCATGCCAGCGGCATCTTTTCCAACCGGCAGTGTTAGCGCACATAGGCCAAGAAAATTAGCGATCACGGTATTGCGCAAGGCGTGCATATTGGATTTAGGGTAGGCGTCTTCCGGTTCAAGGCTTTCGATAGTAGGTGGCGTAATCGCCACCGTGGGAGTCAGTACCGCATCTACATCTGCCATGCGAGTGGTGGCCACAGCATACAGCGAATCCAGTACTGTGCGGCGACGTACGTACTCCCAAGCGGGCATATCATCAGCTGCTTTGACTCGGGCGGCAACGTTGGGATCGAGAGAATCAATCATCTCAGGTAGTTCGGTTTTGAGAAACGCTGCCAATTCCGGTGCAGCCACCCCCCCCAGTTTGAAGAGTTCATATGCGTCGTTGATTCCGGGCAGTTCCAACGTCACTATTCGCGCCCCGGCGGCTTCCAGCTGTTTAATGGCCGCGCGAACGGTTTCGGCAATGCCCGGGCTGCAGTCATCCCAGAAAAATGTTGCTGGCACGCCGAAGGTCAAATCCGCAAGGGAGGGCGGCGCCGGGACTCGGTTATCTTTACCACTAAGGCCGGGATCCAGCGCATCAAATGCGAAGGCAATATCATCCACCCGCCGCCCCAGCAGCCCGGGGGTATCTAGCGTGCTTGATAGGGGAACGATCTGTTCAGTGGACCAGCGTCCAGCGGTGGTTTTTAGCCCTACGACTCCGGTCATCGAGGCAGGAATACGCACCGAGCCAGCAGTGTCGGTGCCAAACGCCAAGCTCGCCGTGCCACTCACCAGCGACACTCCAGCCCCAGAACTGGAGCCGCCAGGCGTGCGGTGCTGGCTAGTATCCCACGGGTTGCGCGGCGTTCCCCAGTGGGCGTTGGTGCCCAGTCCACCAAAGGCAAACTCAACGGAGTGGGTTTTACCCATCACGGAAGGTAAATGCTTCAGTAACGCGCTGACTACCGGGCCCGGACGCTCCCAACGCTTCGGCAGGCGTTGGGAAGAGCCCGCATAGGTTGGCAGCCCGGTGACTGCATAAATATCCTTGATCGATACCGCCATGCCCATTAGCGCCCCCGCATCACCTCCCTGGGCGAGCACCGCATCGGCAGCTTTTGCCATTGCCAATGCCTGCTCGCCGTTCCAGGTGAGGTAGGCATGATCGTGCTTACCGCGTTGTTGGTACGCCGCTATAGATGCCTCGGCAAGTTCGGTAGCGGTGAGGGTGCCTGCACGTAGGCGTGCGCGTTGCTCACGTAAAGGTAGAAAAATGGCTAAATCCTGCATCGGTGCTCCCTATCGGTGCTTAGCGCACTTCAAAAATCGCTTCGACTTCCACCGCCGCATTGCCGGGCAGTGTCGCCACCCCAATCGCCGTTCGAGCGTGGCGCCCAGAGCCACCAAATAGCGCGACGAATAGCTCGGATGCCCCGTTGATCACCAGCGGCACATCGTGAAAGCCCGGCGCCGCATTAACGAAGCCATTCATACGCACGCAGCGCACCACGCGGGAAAAATCGCCATCAACGGCATCGCTGAGCGAGGCCAGCAGATTCAAGGCACACGCCTGGGCCGCCAGCTTGCCAGTTTCAAGATCGAACTCAGCCCCTATCTTACCGAGATAGAGAACGTCACCGTCACGCTCGCAAATTTGCCCTGCTAAAAACAGCTGACTGCCCAACTGAGACCAGGGCAGAAACATGCCACGCGGCCTTGGAATCGCCGGTAACGTAAGGCCCTGCTCCGCCACCGCTTGTTCAATCGTTTTGCTCATGGTTCGTTGTCCTTATTGTTTAGCTTCATTAAACCGGCTGTTAATAGATTAACGAGGGCAGCCAAGTACTCAGCCACGGTATATAGGTGATGATGATAAGCGCTAACAGCATCAAGCCAATCATCGGTAAACAGGCCTTGAACACTTCCTGCAGCGACATTTTGGAGATCGACATGGCAACGAACAGGTTCAACCCTACTGGCGGCGTAATCATCCCCACCGAGAAGTTGATCAGCGTGATCACCCCAAAATGCACCGGGTCTACGCCCACCTGGGCCGCAATGGGCTGCAGCAGCGGCGAGAGAACGATGATGGCCGAGGCGCTATCGAGGAAAAAGCCAGCAATGATCATCACGACATTAAACAGCGCCATGACCTGAAACGGATCGTCTGTCCAAGACAGCACCTCGCCTGCCAACTGACTAGGCGTGCCAGTAATGGCGAGTAGCCAAGAGAAAGCAGAGGCCCCCGCCGTAATCAGCAGTAACGTCGCTGAAATCAACCCAGAACTTCTTAGCGTGCCCGCCAGTTCCGTTACGTTAATGGTGCGGTAAACCACCATGCCGACAAACAAACCATATACGCAGGCCACCGCGGCTGATTCAGTCGGGGTAAAAACGCCGCTGTAGATACCACCTAGCAGAATCACCGGCAGTCCCAGGCCCCAAGCAGCATCTTTAAAGGCGACTAAAATTTGCCGCAGCGAAGGGAAAGGAGCACGTTCATAGCCTTTGATGCTGCTAAAAACGATGCAGTAGGCGATGAGAATAGAGGCAATCACAATAGCGGGCAGCAGACCCGCCGCAAACAACCGCCCCACCGAAGTACCGGTCACTGAGCCGTAGATAATCAGCGCAATACTCGGCGGCACAATCGGCCCCAAGGTACCGGCGGTGGCGATCAACCCAATCGCAAAGCGCTTATCGTAGCCAGCAGCGACAAGTGCCGGGAACATGATCGAGCCAATCGCCACCACCGTGGCGGGGCTTGAACCGGAAATGGCCCCGAAGAAGAGACATGACAACACCGTGGCCGCTGCCAAGCCCCCTGGCACCCACCCTACCAACGCTTTGGCAAGATTGATCAACCGGTCAGAAAGCCCGCCAATCCGCATTAGTTCTGCCGCCAGGATAAAAAACGGAATCGCCATCAGCGAGAAGTTGTTCATTCCGGTAAACATGCGCATCGGCACGATTACCGGATTGGTAGCGCCAAAGAATTCAATGGCAAGAAACACCGCCAATGCCAAGGAAGCAAAGATTGGTAGCCCAAGCAGTAGAACGGCAAAAAAGATCGGTAATAATGCAGTAATCATGGTCGCCCTCCAGGGTTAAATGAGCTTATCCGACTCAGCCACAAGCTCTTCGGAGAGACTTACCGGAGGCTTTTTCCAGACTTCATTGATTACCCACAGATAACGCAGAATCAGCAGCACACCGGAGACGCCAATCGGCAGATAGAACCATGCCATCGGCAAGCGAAGTGCAGCGGTTAACTGTCCGCGATCCAGTGTGCTGAAATAGAGAACAAAGCCGTAATAGGTCATGAAGCCAGCGAACACGATACCGATTAGTGCTGCGATCATATGCAGCCAGCGGTTCACAGCAGGCGAGGCAATGGCATTCAGCACATCCACCGAAATATGCGTGCCATGGCGCACACCCATACTGGCGCCTACAAAACTCATACAGATAATGGAGTAAATAACGACTTCTTCAGCCCAAAATAGCGAACCGCTAAAGCCGTAGCGATACACGACTTGGATGGTAGTGAGGATGGTCGCAGTCGACATGAAAACGACCATCGCCACACTTTCCAAGCGATCAAGACATTTGTTGAGCGCTTCGAACATGAGATATCCACACCCTGAAAGGGGTAAGAAGAGAGGAACTAGGCCTTAGCCGACCCGTTGGATCAATACTCGATACCCACAGCGTCATATACCTTATGCAGCAACTCCGTGGTGACGATATCTTCATACTCTTCGTGCACCGGCATGCTGGCTTCAATAAAGGCGTCGCGCTGCTCTGGGGTGAGTTCGTTGATCGCTATTTCGTCTTTGATCTCTTCCATAATGGTCTTTTCGTCCTGCAGCGTTAGCGCACGGGATGTGTCTCGGCCGTTATCGAAGGCTTCCAGCATGACAGCCTGCAGATCTGCCGGCAGCGAGTCCCAGGAGTCCTGGTTCATTACCGCTGCATAGGCGTGGTAAGCATGATTGGTCAGCGAGAGATAATCCTGGACCTCGTGGAAACGCATGGTGTAGATGTTGGCCAGTGGGTTTTCCTGCCCCGACACCACTCCCTGCTGCAGGCCGTTGTATACCTCGGTAAAAGCCATTGCGGTGGCGTTAGCACCCAGGTTTTCATAGGTAGAGATGATGATCGGCGCCTGCATGGTGCGCATACGGATACTGTCCATATCCTCGGGTGCTTCGATCGGTCGATCATTGTTGGTGATATGGCGGAAACCCGCTCCCCAGAAGTTGACGCCGTACATGTTATGGCCATTCAGGGTATCGAGGATTTCGCGACCTGCTTCACCATCCAGGGTTTCCACCATGGTGTCGTAATCGGCAATCAAGAACGGCAGATCCAAAATCTGCATGCGTGGCTCAAAGTTGCCCAGGGTGGCCGTTGGCGGGATACCGATATCGACTAGGCCCATCTGAATCTGCTCAATGATTTCAACGTCGCCACCCACCTGAGCGGCTGGCAATACGTTAATCTCAATACGACCGCTGGATTTCTGCTCTACCTCCTCTTTAAAGCGCAGCGCCGCTTGGCCGTTTGGCGTTTCTTCAATCAACACGTGGGCGAAGCTGAATGTATAATCGGCCGCATGGAGTTGAGCCGCACTTAGAGAAGCGACGGCAATAGCAGCAGAGAGGGTGGCTTTTGTCAGCGTTAGTTCCATGTCCAGTACCTTATTTAGTTATGGTGAATTGCTTTTTAGTTTTTGTTACTACAGTTGAGCAAATTTAAACGGCCGCTCACGCCATCAAGCTCTCCATCGCATCTCCCAACGCTTCGCGTGAGGTACTACTCAGCAGCAAGGCAAGTGCAAGCCTTGCCTTACGTGCGCTGATATCGTTGAGCGCGATCACCCCAGCTGATACTAAATCGGCCAAGCTGCCACTAAACTCATAACTGGTATTCACCGGCCCTTGAGCGCAACTACTCACGACTGCTATAGGGACGCCTGCGCTAATCAATGCTCGTATTTCGTTCATCCAGCTAGGTGGCACATGGCCCCGGCCTAAGCCATCGATTACCAACCCTTTCGCCCCACTCTCCACGCAGGCTTTCAGCAGTGCTGGCGAGGCATCCAGATAGGCGGGCAGTAGGTCGACACGCGGCAGTGGAACATCCCAGCCTTCAATGGGGGGGGCAATCGCCGTTCCCGTGTGATAAAGCTTGAGCCGCTGTCCATCGATATAACCCAGCGAACCGGCGCCAGGCGCATCAAAGCCGTTTAGCTGATAACTGTTGATCTTGCGAGCATAACGGGCGGCAAACAGCGACTCGTTAAATGCCACTACACAGCCAAGCTGTCTCAATTGAGGGGTTACCGCCGCCACAATGGCATCGCAGATATTTTTAAAGGCGTCGGTACCTAGCTGGTGAGGTGCCCGCTGGGAACCAGTGATCACACAAGGTTTATCCGCTGGCAGCGTGAGCGATAGAAAGTAAGCGGTCTCTTCCAAGGTATCGGTACCGTGGGTGATCACCAGACCGTCCACATCCGCTCGCGACAATGCTTTTCGCCCTTGGCAATGGAGTTCAGCAAGATCGGCGAGAGTGACGGCATTACTGGGTTTCTGCAGAATCGACATCACCTCTAACGTGACATCGACACCCTGCGGCAACGCTACCTGATTCAGTAACTGCTCGCCGCTTAAAGCCCCGGACTGGCTTCGCCCTGAGTCACTGGGCTTGCTGGCAATAGTGCCGCCCGTGGTCAATATCACGATGTGCTTTTTTGTCATTCAGGTTCTCATTTTTTATGCTTTTTGCCATACACAACAGACATCAGATGTCTGATTTCAGGCTAGACTAAAGAACAAACCCTTAGCAAGGCAGACATATAAAACAATTTGAAATAAGCATATTACATTTAAATATATGAAATCGAGCGTCTTAAGCCACTAGGCTTAGAACATTGATAAAATGCAGAAAACACCGATGAGCCATGCGAGGCCCACATGAGTTTTAAACGCCAGCCCGAGACTAACTCGACTAGTACAACCTCTTTTGGAGATTCAATGGATCGCAGTTCCGTTGCGCTGCAACTGCTAGAGCGTATTAAAAGCGCTCTTATACGAGGCGACCTCAAGCCAGGGGATTACCTGCCCTCGGAAACGGAGCTCACTCACACCCTGGGCATTGGTAAGTCAAGCGTGCGTGAAGCCATCAAAATGTTGCAAGCAATAGGGATTGTTGAGGTCAAACGGGGTCAAGGCACCATGATTCGCCGCGAACCAGGCACACCGCTCGTCGACCCGATGGCGTTTGGGATGATCCTGGCTCGAGGCATGACGCGGGATGTACTGGAGTTTCGCCGCATGTTTGAACCGGCTTACACGCTTCAAGCAATGAACGGGGCAACAGCAGAGGATCATCAACGTATTCAGCAGAGTATCGACGCTATGGAAGAAGCCATCCGAACGGGAGCTCAAACCTCCAAGCACGATATTGCCTTCCATCGTGCCATTCTGCACAGCACCCATAACCCCATGACCATCCGCGTCGGAGAAACCTTGCTACAGCTGATTGAAGCCGCGCTGGAAACCTCTATGCGCTCACTACCAGAAACCGCCTTGAAGGATCATAAAGCTATCTACGCTGCCTTCAAAGCAGGTGACACCGCCGGTATTCATGCAGCAATAACTGTTAGCAGCGAAAGCTGGGAAACCAACCTTACCTATGAAAACGGCAGCGAATTGAGTGCAGAACCACGCTAGAAAGCGTCAGGTATACTAACTAGCCGATCGCGATAATTCATCGCCAAGGAGCATGTTAATACCGCCCTTGCTAGGAAGCAGCGTCGTCAACATGGCCTTACTCCGGCAATATCGGCACCCGCCCGGCTATCTCACTCTGGACATAGTCAACAAAAGCGCGCAGCCGGGCGGGCACATGGCGGCGTTGCTCAAACACCGCATAGAAATCTGCCCGAATCCCCTGCCAGCCTGGTAATAGCGCTACCAATGCGCCACTGACAAGGTGCTCGTTAACATCCCACCAGGAGCGCAGCATAACTCCATGACCGTCCAAGGCCAAACGGGTAATGACCTCACCATCGTTGCTGGCTAATCGACCGCTGACCTTTATCGACTGTGTCTGCCCAGATAGCCCTTTCGCAGACTGAACGACTTGTTCAAAGCGCCAAAGCGGGAAATCACTGTCGTTCTCGCGGATCACCAAACAAGCGTGCTGCTGTAAATCGGTCGGTACTTGCAAAGGCGCTGCCTGGGCAATGTAACTAGGCGACGCACAGAGAACTCTCCGATTGGCAAGAATACGCCGAGCGACCAAGCGCGACTCCGGTGGTTCACCCACGCGAATGCCAATGTCAAAGCCGTGATCGCTCAAGTTGAGTGGAAAATTGGTTAACTCCAGCCACCCTTCCACCTCGGGATGATTGGCACAAAATCGTGACAGCAGCGGAGCAATATGACGGCGACCAAAACCAAAAGTGGCGTTCACCCGTAAACGTCCGCTAAGTGCTTGATCGCTCCTCTCGCCCAGTGAATTTTCCAGCTCACTCAACTCATCTAAAATCAGCGCGCCACGGTCCAAATAACGCTCACCTTCTGCGGTCAGCGTCAACCGCCGCGTGGTGCGAGCCGCGAGTTCTACCCCCAGACGCGCCTCCAACTGCTTTAGCCGCTTGCTTACCGCCGAGAGCGATAGCCCCAGCTCGCGAGCTGTCGCCGTCAGACTCCCCGCCCTCGCTAAGTACTGAAAAAATGCCAAATCATCCAGGTGTGCCATTTCACTCCTCACCTATTCTGCACTTTTACGCAACAATAACTTGAACAGTAGCCTGATTATCTCCAAAAAAATAGTCGCTACACTCCATTAATTACTCATATGTATCCATCAGAACTAACAAGATTAGGAGTCACTATGACCCACCGTATTGCCATTATCGCCGGTGACGGCATCGGCACCGAAGTCATGCCAGAAGGCATCCGCGCCCTTGAGGCGACCGCCAAGCGCTTTAATATTGATCTTGAGTTCGCCACCTTTGAGTTTGGTAGCTGCGACTACTACCTGGAACACGGCAAAATGCTGCCGGATGATTGGTTTGAGCGGTTAAAAGGCTTCGATGCGCTGTTTTATGGCGCGGTGGGTTGGCCCGACAAAGTACCCGACCATATTTCCCTTTGGGGCTCACTGCTGCAATTCCGACGCCGCTTTGATCAGTACATCAACCTGCGCCCCTGTAAGCTCATGCCCGGCATTAAAAGCCCGCTAGCAGGCCGCAAACCCGGCGATATCGACTTTTACGTGGTACGTGAGAACACCGAGGGAGAGTACTCAAGCGTTGGCGGCAAAATGTTTGAAGGAACGGACCGGGAGGTGGTCATCCAAGAAACGGTCATGACCCGAACTGGCGTAGACCGCGTATTGAAATACGCTTTTGAACTGGCCCAAACTCGCCCGCGTCAAAAGCTCACCTCCGCGACCAAATCCAACGGCATCTCAATCACTATGCCGTACTGGGATGAGCGCGTGGCCGAAATGGCAAAGGACTACCCTGAAGTCGCGGTGGATAAATTTCATATCGATATTCTCACCGCCAACTTCGTTCTTCACCCGGATTGGTTTGATGTCGTGGTGGGTAGTAATCTGTTCGGCGATATTCTTTCTGATCTCGGCCCCGCCTGCTCCGGCACGATAGGCATCGCTCCTTCAGCCAACATCAACCCCGAAGGCAACTTTCCCAGCTTGTTCGAGCCAGTACATGGCAGCGCACCGGATATCGCCGGTAAAGGCATTGCTAACCCTATCGGTCAGATTTGGTCAGGTGCCATGATGCTGGAGCACCTCGGCTACAAAGAAGCCGGTGATGCGCTGGTAAGCGCCATTGAGGAAGTATTAAGTGAGGGAGATGCCACCGTACTTACCCGCGATGTGGGTGGAAAAGGCACCACAGCAAGCCTAGGCGAGGCGATTGCCAACGCTATTTCGCGCTGACACACATAGGTCATAGCGATTGGCTGTCTGGTTGAATCCAACCGGACAGCCAATGCATGTTTTTAATCGCTTATGCTCTAGATTTGCCCTGAGAGTGGAAGCAGCGTCAGTTTCACTTAGCTCATGACAACATCAACAAACAACCATCAGGACAATGCTATGAAACTTGGGCACCGTCAGTTATTTTCGGCATCGGCCGCCCTAGCGCTGCTGGCACATCGCCACAGCTTTTTGCTTTTTAGAACTCACAAGGTTCTACCACGGAACGATAGTCGAAAATTCCCGCTTTACGGCCTTCCTGGCCGATGTGCTGACGGATATACGTCGATTGCTGCTGTAATCGTCTCAGCGTAAGCCACCAGCGGCGCCCAATTGGGCGCCGCTTTTTTGAGACATCAGTTTGAGGCATTGAAATCTATTGTTAGCGAAAACTCAGGGTTAGCAAAAATCCAGGGTTAGCGAATCACGCCCTAACGGATTTACCGCCTAGAATAGTCATCAAATCGTCGTTTTCCGGCTCTTGAGACGACAGCATCAGCAAAGACTCTAAGCTATTAAGGTGCGTGTATATCGCCTGCTTAGCCGCCTGCGCATCACCACTCGCCAAGTGCCCAAGCAAGTTGGCATGGTCACCTTCCAAGTAGCAAGAAGACAATCCTGGACGCTTATAGAGAGCGATGACAATTGACGTTCGCAAAACGAGATCGGTCAACATCGCGCCCAAGATACGATTAGGGGCATGCTGCGCAAGGAGATGATGAATATTGAGGGAATGCTCAATGCGTGACGGTTCGTCACTGTTTTCAAAAGCCTGCTTTTCGAGGGCGACCTGCTTCTCTAACGCTTTGTAAGTCACCACATCCAGCTTACCCGCCAACAGCGAGACAATCTCACCTTCCACTAACCTGCGCGCGGAAAACGTCTCTCGCGTTTCGTCAATCGAAGGCGCTCTGACGCGGGCGACCTGATTTGGTCGTTGGTCGATAACATGTTCTGCATCAAGCCGTGTTAACGCTTTACGCACCACTGAACGGCTGACTCCAAATACATCGCCGATGGTGACTTCAGGCAGTTTTGTATTCGGTGCCAGTCGCTGCATCAGTACCGCAGACCGGATGTGTTCAACAATATCTTGATCGCTAACGCGGCCTTCTTTCGTTTTGGTAAAACCTTTCTTGTGCCAGCCGAGGGTCATGGCTTAACTCTCTAATGAACCTCGACGAAACTTATCATGTTTACCCCTCAGACAACCACTCAGAACCACGCAAAACAATGTCTTAACGGGTAATCGGGTCGATATTCGGGCACAACCACAGCCTTACGACGGGTTGGGTAGAATAAGAATCGCCCGGAAATCGTTAACATTGGTTCGGGTTGGCCCCGTCACCACAAGGTCATCTAAAGCGTCAAAGAAACTGTACGCGTCGTTACGAGCAAGATAATCCTGTGCAGAAAGCGTTAATGCCTTCGCCCGCTGCCAGCATTCAGGCCCAATTAACGCGCCTGCGTTATCTTCAGAGCCATCAATTCCATCGGTATCAATCGCAATCGCATAAATGCCATCACACCCTTTTAGCGTATCAAAAAGCCCCAGCAGGTACTCAACGTTGCGCCCTCCTCGACCATTACCACGCACGGTAACGCTGGTTTCGCCACCTGACAGCACCAGCAGCGGACGATTAATTTCAGACTGCAACTTGCACACCATACGTCCCTGGGCAATACCTAAATCTCTCGCTTCTCCCTCAAGATCATCACCTAACACTCTTACCTCTAGGCCACTCTCTTCGGCACTGAGCTGGGCGGCCTTCAGTGCGTCGCGCGCGCGGGCTAGGATAGTCGATTTGTCCCGTGCAAATCCTTGGTTCCAGGTCTGAGGCGCACGATGATCGGCCATTAAATGGCGCTGCACATGCTCAGGCACCTCAATCTCATGGCGGTTTAAAATTGCCAATGCATCTAACGACGTTGTGTTATCCGGCAGCGTCGGGCCTGAGGCAATTAAGGAAGGCACGTCACCAGGAACATCCGAAATAAGTAGTGTCACCACTTGAGCAGGATGCGCTGCAGTGGCCAACCGCCCGCCTTTAATTGCAGACAAATGGCGTCTTACGGTGTTGATTTCGCGGATCGGTGCACCGCAGCGAAGCAGCGCCTTATTCAGAGCCTGTTTATCTGCTAACGAAATGCCGTCCGCCGGCAGGGTCGTTAACGCGGAGCCGCCGCCGGAGATAAGTGCGATCACTTGATCGTCTTCACCCAGGCCTTTTACTTCATCAAGCATGCGCTTAGCGGCTTGCTCACCCAGCGCATCAGGCATTGGATGAGAGGCTTCCAGTACATCGATATAGCGACAGGCTGCCCCATGCTGATAACGGGTCACTACTACGCCTGTTAAGTCGACTTCTTCGCCTGACTCACGAGCGCGTTTTTCCCACGCCAACTCTAATGCACGCGCCATGGAGGCGGCGGCCTTACCCGCGCCCACAACGACAGTTCGGCCTGGCGGTTTTTCAGGCAACTGGGCAGTTAATAAGCTATCAGGATGTACCGCAGCAATGGCCGTTTCGGCCAGTTGAATCAGCCACTGGCGGGTTGCCTCTTCACTGGTAAAAGGCGCCAGGCGAACAAGGGAATTCATCAAAAGACTCCTCGGGCAGGGATCAGGAAAAGGGCTCAGAAAGGAGCTTAGAAAAGAACAAAAACACAGCGCTTGGAAAGCTTAGTAAAAAGAACTTAATGCTTAAAAAAAGAGCTTAATGGCAGGCCAACAGGCGCTGGCCTGCCTGACAAAGGCGCGTTATTGGCCTACCTCATGGTCTGCCAGCTTCTCTAAAGCGCGCACAATACCCGCGTGATCCCAATCCTGGCCCCCGTTGGCGACACATGCTTGGAACAACTGCTGTGCATTGGCGGTGCCTGGCAATGACAGATTTAACGTCCTGGCACCTTCTAACGCCAAGTTGAGATCTTTCTGGTGCAGACGAACGCGGAATCCAGGCTCAAAGGTGCGCTTGATCATGCGCTCGCCATGAACATCAAGGATTTTCGATTGAGCTAAACCGCCCATCAGTGATTCACGCACTTTAGCGACATCAGCACCTGCTTTAGAGGCAAATAACAACCCTTCTGCCACCGCTTCAATGGTTAGCGCAACCACAATCTGGTTGGCCACTTTACACGTCTGACCTGCACCATGACCGCCGATGTGGGTAATCGTCTTCCCAACAACGTCCAGATATGGCTTGGCGCGCTCAAACCCTTCCGTTGTTGCGCCCACCATGATGGTAAGTGCAGCGTTAATTGCACCACCTTCACCACCAGAAACCGGCGCATCGACAAACTCTCCGCCCGCATCGGTAATGCGCTTGGCAAATGCCTGGGTCTGCATTGGAGCAATGGAGCTCATATCAATCACTAGGGTGCCGGGCTTCAGGCCTTCAACCACGCCTCCCTCACCAAATAACACGCTTTCGACATCGGGCGTGTCGGGCACCATGGTGATAATGACGTCAGATTCCTCAGCCACCGCTTTGGGTGAAGCGACTTCACTCATGCCTTTTTCGGCAAGCGCAGCATCCAAAGTACCGCGTTTAACAGTCACCAACGAGTGACCAGCGTCGAGCAGGTGCCCCGCCATAGGACGACCCATAATGCCTAAGCCAATAAAACCAATCTTACTCATAATTGTTCTCCATTCGCGTCTTTTAGAAACCAACCTATTGTTTCTAAATGATTTAAATTTCGTGAATTAGCGCCCTTAACGACCGGCCCTTAACAACCAAGCATTCACTTGCCTGATTTAAGTCATACGGGGTTAACGCGTTTTATCTAACCAACCTAAACCTTCTACCGTCGTGGTCTTAGGCTTGTACTCGCAGCCGATCCAACCGTCATAGCCAAGCTGCTGCAGGTGGCTAAATAAGAAGGGATAATTGATCTCACCCGTTCCTGGCTCATGGCGCCCTGGGTTGTCCGCCAACTGCACGTGAGCGATACGTGCAAAATGCTTTTCAATAGTGGGCGCAAGATCACCCTCCATGATTTGCATGTGGTAGATGTCATACTGCAGCTTTAAGTTATCGCTGCCGACTTCGTCAAAAAGTGCCAACGCCTGCTCGGTGCGATTAAGGAAAAAGCCTGGAATATCACGGGTGTTGATAGGCTCTGCAAGCAGCAAAATGCCGGCTGCTTTGAGCTTTTCGGCAGCGTAGCGAAGGTTTTCAACCAAAGTACGGTGAGCCTCCGCATCACTAACGCCCTCAGGCTGAATACCCGCAAGGCAGTTCACCTGCTTGCACTCAAGCGTAGTGGCATAGTCGATCGCTTTATCCACACCGGCACGAAACTCTTCTACCCGGTCGGGGTGACAAGCAATGCCTCGCTCACCAGCTCCCCAATCTCCCGCAGGTAAGTTGTGCAGTACTTGGGTTAGGCCATTCGCATCCAAGCGCTGCTTGATGTCAGCTGCCGCATAGTCATAGGGAAAAAGGTACTCAACCCCTTTAAAGCCCGCCTTTGCGGCAGCCTCAAAGCGATCAAGAAAATCGACTTCAGTGAACAGCATACTGAGATTCGCGGCAAACTTAACCATAGTGTTCTCCTAACGTTTTAGCGTCTTAATAACGACTTCAGCGACTTGCCTGGAAGCACCTTGGTGCCTTACGTCAGGCTGGCGATAGAGCTCGGTGCATCGGTTAGGTTTTCAGCTAACGCTTCGAACTCATTAACCCCATCAAGGTCAGTGCCCATCGAGATATTGGTAACCCGCTCTAGAATGATTTCCACTACGACCGGCACACGGTATTGGCGCATTAGCTCACGCGCTTTTTCTAACGCAGGCGCAATCTCATCGGGTGTAGTGACACGCAGCGCTTTACAGCCAAGGCCTTCAGCAACCGACACGTGATCTACGCCGTACTCAGCGAGCGCCGCTTCTTCGTCGGTGTAGTTGATGTTTTTGAACGACAGCTGGACACAATAATCCATATCGAAGCCACGCTGGGCCTGGCGAATCAAACCGAGATAAGAGTTGTTCACCAGCACGTGGATATACGGCAAGTTAAACTGTGCCCCAACCGCCAGCTCTTCGACCATGAACTGGAAGTCGTAATCGCCTGACAGCGCAACCACTTCAGCATCAGGATCGGCACGGCAAACACCCAGTGCAGCAGGCACTGTCCAGCCTAGTGGCCCAGCTTGACCACAGTTAATCCAGTGACGAGGCTTGTACACATGCAGGAACTGAGCGCCGGCAATCTGCGACAAACCGATGGTGCTGATATAGCGCGCATTTTTGCCAAAAACCTTGTTCATTTCTTCGTAAACACGCTGCGGTTTCACCGGCACATTATCGAAGTGCGTTTTGCGCAGTAGCGTGCGCTTACGCTCCTGACACTCTTCGGCCCAGGCACTACGGTTTTTAAGTTGTCCGCTGGCCTTCATTTCACGCGCGACGTCGATAAACAGGTCCAGGGCAAGCTTTGCGTCAGAAACGATGCCGTAGTCAGGTCCAAAAATACGACCTATTTGCGTAGGCTCGATATCAACATGAACAAACTTTCTATCTTTTGTATACGTTTCAACATTGCCAGTGTGTCGGTTTGCCCAACGATTACCAATCCCCATGACAAAGTCAGAAGCCAACATGGTCGCATTGCCGTATCGGTGCGACGTTTGCAGCCCCACCATACCTGCCATTAACGGGTGGTCATCAGGGATCGTTCCCCAGCCCATTAGCGTCGGGATCACCGGCACGCCGGTTAGCTCAGCAAATTCAACTAATTGCTCAGCAGCATCGGCATTGATGATACCGCCACCGGCCACGATCAGCGGCTTATCGGCTTCGTTGAGCAGCGTCAGTGCCTTTTCAATTTGGGCACGGGTTGCTGAGGGTTTATAAGCCGGAAGTGATTCATAGGTGTCTGGGTCAAACTCGATCTCGCTCATCTGTACATCGATGGGAAGATCGATCAGTACCGGCCCTGGACGGCTAGAACGCATAAGCTGGAAGGCTTTCTGGAACGCGCGCGGTACCTGTGCAGGTTCCATCACCGTAACGGACCACTTGGTCACCGGGCCAGCAATCGTCTGAATATCGACGGCCTGGAAGTCTTCTTTATGCATCTTGGAGCGAGGTGCTTGGCCAGTGATACATAGAATCGGAATTGAATCAGCACTGGCTGAATACAGGCCCGTAATCATATCCGTGCCTGCGGGGCCAGAAGTACCGATACACACACCAATGTTGCCAGCGGTTGTGCGGGTATACCCTTCCGCCATGTGTGAGGCGCCTTCCACGTGGCGTGCTAACACGTGATCTACGCCCCCTACTTTACGCATCGCAGCGTAGAAAGGGTTGATCGCAGCACCTGGCACACCAAAGGCAACATCAACACCTTCTTTTTTCAGGACGTGAATGGCGGCTTCTGCAGCTGTCATTTTAGCCATCACAACTTCTCCTCGAAGAGTGAATACATTTAGTATTCATTTTTGTATTTAATTTTGTATACGAGACAATATTCAAAGTATGCGCCATCCGGCACACTGTCAATATTTAATGGAAAATATTTCCACTAAATTCAGAATAATCAACAAAAAGCATTTAAAATCAAATGCCTAACATGAATTAAATTAAGTAAAAACACGCACATGGGAGCACACGAGTGACTAACGAAACACGCCTAGCAGTGGTAAAACAGGCATGCCAACTGGACCGGTGCTTTTGCATCCAGTCCATACCTTGGTAGACATTGTGTAGATTTACCCCCGCGTGCAGAGCGCTATTGCCATCTGCAACATCTAGCCATCGCGTTTCGCAAGGACTTGATCGTGCCCGAGCATATCGGAGATTGTTCTCGCGGCTTCTTGCACCAGCGTTTGCAACTTGGCTCGCTCATCTTCGGCAAACTCATGTACCGGCACCATGATACTAACGACGCCCTCCACTACCCCATCATGGTTGTAGAGCGGGTAGGCAATCGACGAAATTCCAAAGTGATAGTAAGAGTCGGCAATGACATAACCACGCTGACGGTCTTCCTGAACTAGATCCCACAGCACATCCCGCCGAATGGGGGCGCCAAGCTCTTTATTCAGCAGTTGATCGTCAGGATAGAGCGATTCAAATTCCTCTTTTGATAGGTCTGTCAGCAGTAGTCGCCCTAGTGACGTGCAGTGCAGTGGAATTCTTGTTCCAACGCTAACGCGACGAATTGTGGCGTTAGTGGCGCCCACACGTGCCACATAAACGGCATCCCTTCCATCGCGAACCGCAATATGGCTTGAGCAGCCGGTTTGCTCGCATAGCGACTCAATGACGGGGTGGCCTACCTGAACAACATCTAATGAGGCCACATATTCAAAGCCCAGCTTTAGCACGTTAACACCCAGCGAATACAGCCCAGTGACCGGGTGATGGCGCAGAAACCCCATATGCTCTAAGGTCTGTACTGCGCGATATGACGTCGACTGGGGATAGCCAACGCGTTTGACGATCTCAGCAAAACTCATTTCACGATGATGACGATTGAGTTCCATTAAAATCGTCAGCCCTCTTTCAAGCGCGGGAATTAAATGCTTTTTTTCCTTATCACTCATGGCGGGTTAACTCACTTCGTTATTTGTATTATCGAGATAACGTAAAACCCCCAACGCCTGCACAAACCTACTACTGGCCGATTGCCATTCATGATTTAAAGCATGCGTTAAGGAACTCAGCTAATACAGTAGCTAACACCGCTAGAGCGCTAGAAAGTGCTAGCTACTGACCTCACAACGAGCGAGCTAGTTACTCAGACCACTCTCCAATCAAGGCGCGCTCTTCATCTGTCATACTGGTCATGTTGCCGAGAGGCATGTATCCACTGGCTACGACCTGCTGAATGCTCTCTTTGTGATGCAAAATTTGCTCAAGGTTATCGTAGGCAAAGCCCGCAGGAGGAGCAGAAAAACCAGGTTGTGTTGGCGTTTGGGAATGGCACGCAACGCAGCGCTGCTCAACAACCGCCTGCACATCAGTAATATCTGGACCACTCTCTGCACTAGCATTAGCTTGCTGGTTAGCTGGCATCCCTATCCAAAACGCCACCATAATCAAGGCAACGCCTGCGGCAGGATAACCAGGCCGTATTTTGCCAGCATGCATCAACACGAAGTACTGACGAATTAAGGCACCCGCAAAAATCAGCAATGCCATGATGACCCATGCATAAGCGTGAGAGTATGCAAAGGAGTAGTGGTTACTGATCATTAATAAGACAACGGGTAACGTAAAGTACGTATTGTGTACCGAGCGTTGCTTACCACGTTTGCCGTCTAACGGATTTGGCGTTTCGCCAGCTTTCATTGCCTTAACAATGCGGCGCTGCCCAGGAATGATCCAGAAGAACACGTTGGCAGACATCGCCGTTGCCATAACAGCCCCGGTCAATAGAAATGCGGCACGACCTGAGAACATGTGAGTACTCAGATACGCGACGACCACCATCATGATTGCAACACCAATACTTAATAGGCCATCGCGCTCCATGTTGGGGCTGATGCGTTTACACATTTCGTTATAGACCACCCACCCCAGCAGCAAGAAGGTCAGCGCTAAAACGTTGGCCTGCCAGCCGGTCATATTGGCAGCCCACTCCCAGCTACTATTGGGGTTAACCAAGTAAAAGCCAGGATTAAACATGTACAAAATGATGAATAGAGCGAAGCCAGACAACCAAGTGGTATAAGCCTTCCAGAAAGACCAGTGGAGGTCATCAGGCAGCTTTTCCGGGCTGGTAGCATATTTCTGGTTATGGTAGAAGCCGCCGCCATGCACGGCCCACATTTCACCAAATACACCTTTTTTACGGCAATTTTCATCTTTGGGGGATTTCAAGCCATTATCTAGCATAACAAAGTAGATAGACTCACCAATCCAGGCAATCGCGGCAATAACGTGTAGCCAGCGAAGCATAAAGTTAGAAAAATCAATTAAGTAGGACAGCATATCGGCTTCCTCGCCTCATTTGTTTATTGTTAGTCGGCAGCATTATGTTTTTTATCAGGGCTATTTTTAGTAGGACGATTGGTTAAGCCTCTTTAGCTGCCGCGATACGTTGAGTAGGCATAGGGCGATAGCAGCAATGGCACGTGATAGTGCTGTGTGGCGTCATTGACCCCGAAGCGAAGCGGTATCACATTTAAGAACGCAGGCTCGTTACTATTAGCAACTCGGCCAGCCTGACTGGCGAAGTAGTCACCTGCATGAAACGCCAACTCGTACTCCCCTTCTTGTAGCTCGTCGCCATCTAATATGGGATGGTCACAGCGGCCATCATCATTGGTGGTTACCGTTTTGAGGAAGCTGCGCTCACCGTTAACGACACGGTACAGATCAATTTTGACCCCCTCGCCTGGGCAGCCTTGCGCAGTATCCAGAACATGAGTTGTTACGTAACCCATTGGTTTCTCCAATATTTTATTAATGTAATTAGAGCCACTACTATGTCTTTTTCCTATGTATTGCTAACCATCAGCAGCTCAACAGCGGATGAGACACACCACAGCTCAAAACCCAATGACTACATTTCTATATAAAAAATCGACACATTTCAAAGTATTTTTGTATACATTTTTATTTGGCAGCGCTATGCACCTCGTCGAGCACCACAATTTTGACGCAACTCTAGCTGTTCAAATTTTCTTGCCTAGGCGACGACCGGGCATCTAAGCACAAGCCTAGCCCTGGTGGCAGGTCCCAAAAATAAATTAAAAATCAAAAACTTGAACAAGAAAATTGATAGGCGTCGCTGAGCAAACATCATGCTATTTGTCGCAGCAAGAAGCGCTATTAGCCAAATAGATGAGCATAAACAGGGCGAAATTATTTATTTTCAGCAGATTTTTTGTGTACAGTATTAACTTTAAAAATGAACAATAATTTCAAATCATTGAATACAACAACAAAGGAGAGTCCTTCATGAGTGACGCCACATCCTCGTCTGAAGAGCGAACGCGAATAGATGGAAAGAGCACCTCCCTCTTTGATTTTTATGGAAAACCTAAATTTCTAAAGGTACTGCCACTTTCTCTTCAGCACCTACTCGCCATGATTGCTGGCGTGATAACTCCTCCTATTATCGTTGCTGGGGTCGTCGGCGCGAGCGTTGAAGAAAAGCTTCTGCTTATTCAGATTGCTGTGCTGGCATCAGGTGTTTGCACTGTGTTTCATCTATATGGCGTGTGGAAGTTCGGAGCGCGCTTACCTGCCATTTTTGGCGTCGGCTTTGCCTACGTACCAACGCTTGTAGCAGTTGGCGCTCAATATGGAATTGAAGGCATACTCGGCGCTCAGTTGATTGGCGGCATGACTATGGTCGTGGTGGGTTATTTCATCCAATACATTCGCCACTTGTTCCCCCCTGTCGTGGCAGGAACCGTGGTGTTGGTGATCGGTCTATCGCTATATGACATCGCTATCCGTTATATGGCAGGCAGTGGAAACGTCAATGCGGCCAATTTTGGTGACCCAATCAATTGGATGGTCGCTGTCGTTACGTTGCTCACTGTCTTAATTGCTGCCCAATTTGGTAAAGGAGTGATTAAGCTCTCAGCCATTATTGTCGGTATTGTGGTGGGCTATTTACTCTCCCTGTCGCTGGGCTTGGTTAGTTTCGACAACGTCGCCAATGCATCCTGGGTAGCCGTTCCTAAACTAATGCCGTTTGAGATGGAGTTTCACACCGCGGCCATTGCTTCAATGGTGGTTATTTGTGTTATCAACTCCGTGCAAACCATTGGGGATTTATCTGCCACGACCGTTGGCGGTATGAACCGTGAGCTAAAAACAAAAGAGCTTACCGGTGGCCTGCTCGGCAATGGTTTAACCACTACCGTCAGCTCTTTCTTCGGTGCCCTGCCCACCTCCACGTTCAGCCAGAATGTTGGCATCGTAGCCATGACCAAGGTAATTAGCCGATACGTACTGGCACTGGCAGGTATCTTTATGATTCTGGCGGGTCTCAGTCCGAAATTCGGCGCAATAATCACGACGATTCCTTACCCCGTTTTAGGTGGTGCAACAATTACTGTGTTTGGCATGATTACCATGACTGGCATCCAGTTACTGGTTAAAGATGAGATGTCCGCACGTAATATGACCATCGTCGGCCTTGCTCTAGCACTTAGCCTGGGTATCGCTGCTGAGCCATCCGCTATTGAGCAGTTTCCTGCAGTATTAAGAGACTTGATAGGTGGTGCCCCCATTGTTGTAGCCGCTATTACAGCTTTCACGCTGAATATCGTCCTACCCAAAAAATCTCTTACCGATGAGGCTAAAGAGAGAGAAAAAATTGCTAACGAAGATAAAGACACTAAGGACGAAGCCCATAACCAAGGCGATAACCTTAGTCAACGTAGCGTTCATGCCGAATAATGTTTTATTAATTAGCAATAAAAGCATCATTTAAAACCATCATTTAAAAACATCATTTAAAACATGCACGACGCTTTAGAACTGCCGTTAGCCCGGCAGTTCTATTTCTCTATGCAGAACATAATAATGAGACGATTGGAGTGACACATGCACCGCTTAAACAATCTAACAATGAGAATGAGCTGGTCACTCGTTTTATGCGCTTTTCTGACATTACTGCTGCTGCTGAGTGGCACTGGCCTCTACGCGGTCAATCATAGCCAGGAAAGTATCGAGCAATTTACCAACGTTAACGTCAATCAACAATCGACACTGAACAGAACCAATTCGTCGATACAAAATGTACGTTTACAAATGGGCCGTCTGTACGAAGAGCTGCTAGAGGCACCCCCTTCTCTTACTGCCGTTGAAAGACGCCAACGAGCGGATGAAATGCGTCATTTGCTTGAAAACGCAGACAATGTGTTCACTGAATTTCTTGCTTTACCATTCAACCCGTCTCATGAGCACTTCGTTCGTGAAATAGAGAGTAGCTTCAATAACATGATGAGTCACCAGCTACTTCCTCAACTTGATTCGCTTTATCAAGGGAACACTGCTGACTACCAACGCCTGCGCAATAGCACCCATGCTGCCTATGACACATTTTATCAAGATGCGGTTAATTTTTTTCATACGGTAGAAGACGAAGGTAATCAGCGTTTGGATAACTTCTCTTCAGTGGTCAACTTAGCTAATTCCGCTATTGTCAGTGTATTCATCATCGCGTTAATCATTACTGCCATTGTCTACTGGGGCGTAAGCGTCAACTTAATTCGCCCAACGCAGCGCATCAACGAGCACTTTCAATATATTGCTAAAGGTGATCTTTCTAGAGAAATTGAGGTGCATGGCCGAAATGAAATCGGCATTCTCTTCAACTCGCTACGCAACATGCAAAAAGATTTGTTGGAAACGGTGGCAACCGTGCGTCATAGCAGTGAAGAGGTTTTTGCAGGCGCACTAGAAATTGCGTTGGGCAACCAAGATCTCGCCTCGCGAACCGAGCGTCAGTCCGCTTCATTAACACAAACTGCCTCCAGTATTGAAGAAATGACGGCCACCATGGAACGTAACAGTGACAACGCAGCGCAAGCTAGCCGCGTTGCTCAAGAAGCTGCGCATAATGCACAGCAAGGTGGCGATGTCGTGACTCATGTGGTGAGTAAAATGCATGAGATACGTCATAGCTCGCAACAGATTACCGACATTATTGGCTTAATTGACTCAATCGCCTTTCAGACCAATATTTTGGCGCTCAATGCATCCGTTGAAGCAGCCCGAGCAGGTGAACATGGTCGAGGGTTTGCCGTGGTCGCCAGTGAGGTTCGCTTGCTGGCAACACGCAGCGCGGATGCCGCAGCGGATATTCGTCAACTGATTGCAACGTCAGTAAGCCAGATAGAATCAGGTACTCAACACGCGGATTTAGCCAGTGAGTCAATGGTCGCCATTATGGAATCTGTTAAGCGTGTTACCACTTTAATGGATGAGATCGCAGTCGCTAGCGAGGAGCAACGTGTTGGCATCAACGAAGTCAATAGTGCTATTAGCGAAATGGAGCAGACGACTCAGCAGAATGCCGCCATGGTGGAGCAAGCCAGCACCTCCGCCACTCAGTTAGAGCATGAAGCTGAACGGTTAACCGAGGTTGTGCTTAGGTTTAAACTCAACGCCAGCGCTGCAAACAGCCAATCAGGTGCCCAGTTGGTTTCGCTAACTCACCAAGCTGTACCTTGCACCTAGAGCCAAACGCCATATACTGTATATAAAAACATATATGGCAATTCTAGTCCGTGCAGAGGTGGCAACTAATGGCTTATTCCCCTTCCAGCACTACTGTATATAAAGGGCGCGGTGCGACCTACGATCCGCATAACCGCTTCGCACCAACCTGCAGCGTGGTAGAGGATGATGACTGGTGGCATGAGGAGGCCTCTACTTCGCTTGCAACGGAGGTACGCGAGGAACCCAGCAAAAGCGCGCTTTCCTGGAACCGTTCACCAGATTTACCCTTTGACCGCTCACTCAATCCATTTCGCGGCTGCGAGCATGGCTGCATTTACTGCTACGCTCGCCCTTCCCACGCCTACTGGGATTTGTCACCGGGGCTCGATTTTGAAACTAAATTAATCGCCCGCACAGGCTTAGTTGAGCACTTAACAGACGAGCTTAGCCATCCCCATTATGTCTGTCGTCCTATCAACCTTTCCGGCAACACCGACTGTTACCAGCCATTGGAAGCAAAATACCAAACAACTCGTCGTTTATTAGAGCTGCTACTAGCATGCAGGCATCCGGTCACCCTGGTGACTAAAAGTACGCTAATACTGCGGGATTTAGACCTGCTCGCAGCAATGGCCGAGCATCGCTTAGTACGGGTGTTTGTTAGCCTGACAAGTCTGGATGCCAATCTAAAGCGTACCTTGGAACCCCGGGCGGCCTCGCCTCAGGCGCGCTTAAAAGTGATCCGCGAGCTCAACACCGCAGGCATTCCAGTGGGTACGCTGGTCTCACCTATTATTCCTGGCCTTACTGATCACGAAATTGAACGTATTCTAGAAGCAGCCAGCCGTGCAGGCGCGCGCACAGCAACGTGGATGCTGCTGCGCCTACCCCATGAAGTCGCACCGATGTTTGAAGCATGGCTACAAGCCCACTACCCGGAGCGAGCCACTAAGGTAATGAGCCTGATTCGCCAATGCCGAAGCGGCCAACACTATGACGCACAATTTGGTAAACGCTTCCGTGGTGAAGGCGTCTTTGCCGACTTGATTGCCCAACGCTTTAATCGCGCCAGCCGCCAGTGGAACATGCAGCCACGCACCGAACAGGGCCTGAACACCCACGACTTTAGACCACCACGGGCGCAAGGAGATTTATTCTATTAGCGTGCGCGCTTAAACAGACAGAAGTGCTTTTTGCCTTTTTGTACGACCCAATAGGTATCAAATAACGCGAAGCTTTCCTCCAAGCGGGATTGCACGGCCCGTTCGCCGTTGAGACGTACTGCCCCCTGCTCAATCAGCTCACGGGCTTGGCGTTTAGAGCCAACTAAACCACCTTTAACCAGTACGCTGTCTAACGACTCTTCTGGCGATACCTGAATACATGGCAAACCATCTAACGCTAGTTGTTCAAGTTCATGCTGCGTTAGCGTAGCTACGTTGCCGCTGAAGAGCGCTTGGGAAATACGCTGTGCAGTCTTTAGCCCTTCACTTCCATGCACGAAACGCGTGACAGCTTCCGCCAGTACCTTTTGTGCCTGGGGCTTACCTGCCACGGCTCGATCATTGGCTTCAATCTCGTCAATCTCATTGCAGCTAATAAAGGTGTAGTAGCGTAAAAACCGGTAGACATCGCTATCATCCGTGTTTAGCCAAAACTGGTAGAAGTTATAGGGCGACGTTTGCTCTGGATCGAGCCATACAGTGCCACTTTCGGTTTTGCCAAACTTAGTACCGTCTGACTTGGTAATAAGGGGCAGCGTCATCCCCATGACCTGCTCACCATTAAGACGGCGGGTTAAATCAATACCGCTGACAATATTGCCCCACTGATCGTTACCGCCAATCTGTATAGTGCAACGCAACGTGCGGTTTAAATAGGCAAAGTCGTAGGATTGCAGTAGTGCGTAGCTAAACTCGGTGAACGACATTCCCTGATCGGGGCGCTCTAGCCGCTGCTTGACCGATTCCCGATTAACCATAGCATTTACAGAGAAGTGCTTGCCCACATCACGGAAGAACTCAATCACATTAATTTCGTTCATCCAATCTGCATTATTGACTACCTTAAATGGCGCCTCTAAGTGCGCAGCCATCAGCCAGTAGATCTGCTCTTTTAGCGACTTCCCCCAGCCTTTAACAGTGTCAGCAGAGTTGAGCGATCGCTCGGTGGCTTTGAAACTAGGGTCACCAATCATGCCTGTCGCACCGCCAACCAAGGCAACACCATGATGCCCAACATCTTGAAAGCGCTTAAGCATCAAAAGTGGCACTAGATGCCCAATGTGTAGACTGCCCGCTGTCGGGTCGAAGCCACAATAGATGGTTTGCGGGGTACTGAGTAGCTCGTTAAGCGCCTGCTGTTCATGCGTTGACTGCGCAATCAGCCCACGTTGCTGCAGGTCCTGCAATAATGCCGTCGCGTCCATGATGCTGCCCTTTTGCAGTTAATTAATAGCATTAGGCTAAGGCGCACCTCGGTAAAGAACGATATCCCGATAGGGATAAATAGCGACAATAGAGACAAAGGCATTGCCCCGCAGCGATCAGGGCCTAGCCGACGCCGCTACAACATGATTTAGAAACAGGCTGAATAGCTCACTCAGTGAGACAACGCCCAACTGGGCATAAATGCGTTTACGGTGATTCTTAACCGTACCGTGGCCGATAGCTAAGTATTCAGCAATCTCCTGGCTATCCATTCCCTGTACCAACAATGCAGCAACCTGTTGCTCCCTTGCTGTTAATAGCGTTTTCCCAAAGCTACCAACAGATTGGCGCAGCATTGCCGCGATATCACAATTCACTGTCGAACTGGCCAAGTGGAAAGGAGTATTCCAGTGCTGCTGGCAAAGCGCAGAAAGTACGCTCAGGTAGCCAGCTATCTGATTAAGTTCGACGTCAGTAAAGCGCGCCTGCTGTACAGCGTGATCCTCTAGCTTTCCCAGATATACGACAATCCAACGGGCGTCACTTAGGCGCAACGTTATACACAATTCATCTCGCCAGCCTGTTTGCTGGTAAAAATCTTGTTGGTAATAGGCATTCTTGTCACTAAATGAGCGAGTATCTTTTGGTGTAAACACTCCCTCTTGTTGGTGCTGAGCAAGCAGTAACAAAAACGGGTCATCCTGGTAGGCATCCATTAAGTAGCGCTGGAACAGAAGTTCTCGCTGCTGATGCAGAGAATCGAATAAATAAATAGGATGCTTACCGGGCCGGTAACCGATAATTACAGCGCAGTCGAAGGCAACTAACCGATTTAGCAGCTTGATAAAAGCGGACGTAAATTGGGTAGTGCGCAGTGCACTGATAGCATTAGCAAGGGCTTTGCTAAGCTCACTCGAAGATGCAGCCACGTTACGATGCATCACGTTATCGTTAACCATGACTCTATAAACCTTAAAGTTACGTTATGCTGCTTGCATTATTCTACAACACTTTTGATTTCCCACAGGACAATGCATGACTGTTGCTTTGAGCAAGACCAAATCAAGTTTTTACCGCCGCTTGTATGTCGCGCATTTAATTGACCACGGCGTCGCAAGCGTACCAGCGTTAATCGAGGCCACCGGTATGCCTCGGCGTACCGCGCAGGATACTATCGCCTCACTTGCGGAGCTGGATATCGAGTGCGTATTCGAGAAAGGCGAAGGTGAGCGCCATAATATTGGCCACTACCAGATACGTGACTGGGGGGCGATAGATCCTAGCTGGGTTGCTGCTCATGCGGAACGGCTAAAGGTGGAACTTGGCTATTGCTGACGCACAAGTACTTAGCGAAAGGGACGTGACATCAGGTCTACGGCCAGCAGCGACAAGGTTAGCAAAAACCAACCACGAAACTGCCCTGTCGATATACGGCTTCTAATCAAGCCCCCCAACCACATACCGGCTAATGCAGGCAGTACCGCGTACAGCGAAAGTGCCAGGTGCACGGTTTCCAAAGAGTGTTGCAGCGCTAGGCTGCTGAGTAGCGCCAGGGTAGAAACCGTAAACGAGAGTCCCAATGCTTGGATCAGTTCGTTCCTGGCTATCCCAAGCGCTTGCAAATAAGGCACAGCAGGAAGTACAAACACACCTGTTGCGCCTGTAATCCATCCGGTCAAAAGGCCGATAATGGGTGACAACCAGGACTCATGTTTGGGCAAAATATTAATCGCAGGTGCCCAAAAAGAGTATATGGAATAGAGCATTAAGGCGCTCCCCAGACTAAACGCTGCCCAGTCTGCATCTAGCTGGCTCAATAGCGGCGCCCCCAAAAAGGCCCCCACGGGAATACCAAGCATCATGCTGGAAAAGCGGCTTAGCACGTGCCAGCGATAACCGCCCTTCAAGAACTGCCAGACATTGGTAATTAATGAAGGAACTATCAATAACGCAGCGGCAACAACGGGTGAGTAAAGTGCCCCCAGCAGAGCCATAGCAACGGTAGGCAATCCCATTCCGGTTACCCCTTTGACCAAGCCTGCCAGCAGGAATGCGCCCAACAACCAAATTAGCGTAGCAATATCGTTTGTCATGGCTACATTGAAGCGCGGCGGGAACCTCGCCACAATCAGGTATTTTCCTCTCAGGCTTCGGCTCAGCCTTAGGGTGCAATAGGAGCTTTTATGCGCTTGGATTTATCAGACCTTCATCTTTTTCTGTGCATTGTTGAAGCAGGTAGCATCACTCAAGGGGCCATGAATGCTCACCTAGCCTTGGGTTCTGCCAGTGAACGCCTGCGCCGTATTGAGGCCGATGTTGAAGTCAAACTGCTTGAACGCCATCCTCGCGGTGTCATGCCAACAGAGGCCGGAGAAGCCCTAGCCCACCACGCTCGGCAAATGTTACTGCAGCATAAAAAAATGCGTGGTGAGCTTAAGGCATTTGCTGAGGGGCTGTCAGGAACGCTAAGACTGCATGCCAATACGGCTGCACTTGCCTCGTTTTTACCTGGCAAGCTCGCGCCCTGGTTACAGGCCCACCCTTCGCTGCATATGGACGTTAAGGAGCGAACCAGTCTAGCGATCATTCAATCAATCCAAGCCGGCATTATTGAGGGAGGAATCATCACCGATGTGGCTAACGCAGAGGGCTTAAAACGCGACTGGCGCCTGACCATTTAGTCGTTGTGGTGGCCAAGGGGCATCCACTATCTAGCCAATCATGGATTAGTTTTCACGAAGTTGTCGGGCTGCCAATGGTTGGATTGAGCGAGGAAAGTGCCTTGCAAACTCAAATCGAAGAGCAGGCTCGCCAGCTTGGGGCTTCATTAACCCTACGGATACGCATGAAAGGGTTTGGTGAGCTGTGCAACTTAGTAGCCCACCAAGTAGGCATCGCCATTATTCCTAAAGGCATTGCGCAACAATGGCTACGGCGTTACGACCTTAGCGTTGTAAATCTCAACGACCCGTGGGCCAAACGGCAACTGTGCTTGTGCTATCGCGATGAAGCATCACTGTCACCGGCTATGCAAAGCCTGTTTACTCATTTACGGCTTCCCTAAGCACTGAACGAGAACTGTCCGCCGTTTGGGCTATCCTAATCACTCAGCATTAAGCGGCACACTGAGCGAGCTTACTGCCATGGCGAGCACTAACATTAATGATGGCTAGTTAGGCGGCGACGACGAGACAGCAATTTCGTAACCGGTGAATTTACGCAGGTTAATAACCCCGGTATCAAAGATCAGGTACTGCCCTTTTACACCTTGAAGAGTACCTTCAATCAGCGGCTGCTTATCAAAGTTATGGGACGTGACTTTAGTTGGAAAAGTCGCCACGGGATAATGGAAGTTCAATGGCGTTTCATCCAGCGTGCGAATGGCATCCTCGCCGTGCATATCACGTAACTGCCCTAACCCATCGGCTAGCAGGTGAAAAAGACGGTCACGCTCTGCGCACAAATCCAGTGGCTTCACTTCGCCTTTAAGCATGGCGCGCCAATTAGTTCGGTCTGCCACCTGCTCTTTAAAGAGCATTTCGACAAAACCAGACTGTTGCCGGGTGTTTACCTCAAGAATAGGCAGCGCCTGTATGGCACCTTGGTCCAGCCAGCGGGTCGGCATTTCCGTTTTGCGGGTGATACCTACCTTCAAACCGGATGAGTTGGCTAAGTAGACTACGTGTGGCTGGAAGCAGTGCTTTTCACCCCACTCGGGGTCTCGACAGGTGCCCTGATGATAGTGGCAAGTCTCAGGTTTCATGATGCAGGTATCACACTGGGCTAAGCGCTTAAAGCAGGGATAACAGTAGCCTTGAGCAAAACTTTTTTTGGTTGCCCGCCCGCAGTGGGTGCAAGCAATCGCGCCGCTCCAGGTAAGACGCATCGGTGAACCAATACGCTCATTGAGTGGCATTCGATGGTCGCCCGCACGAAGGTGATACACCACCTGACCATCTTGGCGGCTTGGTAAGTCAGCCGCCATTTTCTGCAAACACCCTTGCACCGGCGATGCTACCGAGGCAAACAGATCATCAGTCACGCGTGGCATCCCGGGCAAGGCCTGCCATTTCTGGGGAAACACCGGCACCGGTCGCGCCAGCACCACAGGTACGCTGCTCCAGATAGCCAACACGGCTCTCTTCAGGAACGTTATTCTCCACCTCAAAACGCATTACCGCCTCCAGGCACAACTCGGTCTGTTCTGGCGTTAAATACCGACCATCGGGCCATTTGCGCAACGCAACTGCCTGCTTAAGGCTTTCGTAAATAGCAGGCGTCATTTGGTTAATCATTTTATCGAAGGTCATGTCACTCATCGTAGGCACCTTTAATGTTTGCTTCGTTTAGATGAATAATACCAGCCTGTAACCAGCCCCACGAGCAACCCGCCCAAGTGTGTTTCATTCGCTATATTGCCAAACCCCACGCTACCGGCAATATCGGTCATGGTGAACACCATCCAGCCCAGCATTAAGACGACTAGCATCTGAGGGACGAAGAATCCGCTTTGCGGGGCACGATAGGACATCAGCCACGCATGGGCCAGCAAGGCGTAAACCACACCCGACATACCGCCAAACAGCACGGTGCCAGTGACATACTGCGCAATGTTAGCGCCAATACCGGCAACCACAAGCAGTAGCAGCATGATACGACTACCCTGGAGCTGCTCGATTTGACGCCCGAAGTACCATACCCACATCAGGTTGAAGATCAAATGCATCCAACCAAAGTGTAAAAACGCAGGCGACAGTAAACGCCATACTTGGCCAGACATAACAGTGTCACTAAGGCTGCCATATACGAGCTGCCCGCCTGAAACGCCCACCGGCACGATGGTCAGCCCTACAATCAGTAAGTCGCCAAATACCCCTGTTAGGGCAAAAACTAATAGGCTAATACCAATGATTAGCGCTGTAACCGGCACTTGGCGCAACACCGGCACCAAGCGATTCATCCCGCTTCGGTGGTGGGGTCGAACAGTCTCGGTAATTAGCGGCTCGCCTCGCTCCCAGCGGCTAACCAACGATCTCATTTCATCATGCTGACGCGGGTCGGCAACCCATAGTAGCTGGCCATCTGCTTCATCGGTTATACGATGACCAATACGGTAGTGCCATAGCGCTTTACGCAGCTCTTTTGTGTCCGCGCCCGTGGGTAAAAGCATTACTGGATGCATGGCAGTTCCTTTCAACCAATAAGAATCGTCGCAACGTCACGCCGCGTCACCAACGGATAGACGAAAAAAATCCGGCGGAGGGGGCCGCCGGATCAAAAAGCAAGGGATCATTCAAGGGAACACTTACTCTGATAACCGACAACACCGTTAGTTCAGCTATTTTGAAAAAAATATGTAACCGAGTGTAAAGATTAACAATATCGCTATTAATCAAAATCTATTTCCCACGGTTTAGGCAGTGCGCGCTCCTCTCTTGGCACTTGTATCCATACAAAATGATCAGCATTTAGGCGTGTTTCTCCACTCCAGCGATAAGCCACTAAACGGCCAAATTTCACCGCACTATAATCCAAGCAGGCAATATTGTGTGCTGGTAAGGCGGGAATACCTTCGCACCAGTAATGGCCGATAAATAAAGGTGGCTGTTCAGGGCCATAATAACTAAGGCGCTGTCGTTCAGTATCGGTCAGCGCTCTGGTCTCTAGGTCGCCAGGAAGGTTATCTGGTTGAAATACCACGTCCCCCCACTGCTGAGGATTTGCTGACCAAAAGTGCGCACGAAAACTCTGCCTAGTAAAGCCATCGCCTGAGTGTATCGCAATGCCCTTGGGTAACGGTATATGAGGCCCACGGGTTAGACGATCAAGTATACGAAAGGCTTGTGTTGAGGGGTCCGTGGACTCAACCAGAAAGTGGTTGTCCATGCAGGCGTTGGGGGCGCGCTGTTTAAGCTGTCGAATTAACTCGTCATCCCAGCAGGCATGCACCACACGAATCCCATCCAGTTCAAGACATAGCGGAATCGTCTTAAACCACGCCAAGGTGTCTTCCCACTCATTGGTATAATCGCGATACTGGGCCAACGTGTCTTCAATAATACGGTTATGGCGCGGCGTATGTTCGCGCAGCCAGCGTTTGTTGCTCCCAGGGGGCGCAGGATGCGTATAGGCCAGGGCATTGTATTCATGGTTACCCATAACAATATATGCTTCGCCCTCTTCAACCATCCGGCGAGCGATGGTAACCGCTAGACGAATACGCGGGCCACGATCAATTAAATCGCCTAAAAAAATCACTTTTCGGCGTGGGTGACGATACACCCCACCCCGCTGATGATAGCCAAGTCGCTCTAGTAACGCTGCCAGTGTTGCACCACAGCCATGTACATCTCCGATTAAATCGTAACCCTCCATATCAATCCCCTAGCCGATGGCTCCAGCCGAGTTTACTGCGCAACACTTCATAGAAGTTATGCCCAATAGGATGCACGAGCTGAACGCGCTCTGGTTTTCGTTGGATAACGAGCACATCGTCAGGTTTTGCCACGGCACGAGTTTGTCCGTCGCAGCTGATATGGGGATAGGTCTGATTGGTTTCACCAATGTGGACACGGATTTCACTGGCAGCGTCAATCACAATAGGACGACTCGACAGCGTATGGGGGAACATAGGCACCAACGTCACCACATCCAACTTGGGGTGCATGATTGGCCCGCCGCCAGAAAGTGCATAGGCAGTTGAACCGGTGGGCGTGGCAATAATTAAGCCATCACTACGTTGGCTATACACAAACTGTCCATCAATAAACAGTTCGAACTCAATCATGCGCACCGCTTTACCGGGATGAACCACCACTTCATTGAGTGCAGCACCACTACCCACCGCTTTACCGTTTCGGTACAACACGGCATCTAGCAAGAACCGCTCTTCAACTTCAAACTCTCCCGCCAGCACTTCGCCAACCCGGCTTTCTAGTTCATCAGGGGAAATATCCGTTAAAAAGCCTAGCCGCCCCCGGTTCACACCTAACATCAATGTACCGCTAAGACATAGCGTACGAGCAGCCCCAAGAAGGCTACCATCCCCCCCCACAACAATAACCAAATCGCACAGTTCCCCCAGCATGCGTCGGCTAGCTTCAGGTAGTCCATGGTTCGGTAGAGCCGTTGCTGTGCGGTCTTCAATCAGAACTTTATAGTCGTGGGCAACTAGATAGCTGACCAACCGCTTAAGCGAATCGACCACTTTGTCGCTGCCTAAACGACCGATTAAGCCGATTGTTTTAAAGGAAGTCGCTTTTTTAAGTGGCGCATCTTCTGAAGGCTGCGTGCGCTCGGCATGGCTCAAGGGTGCTAAACCTGACGATGGGGTGTTAGACATGGGCAACTCTCGCTGGCATCAGCCCACATTATGGAGAGTATGAGGGTGTCGAGCAAATTGCCCAGCGCGACGCAAAACCGCTGGCTACTCTGGGCAAAAACAATCGCTTGAACTAGTTAGACCGGTATAACGCGACGGCGCTGCAACCACCAGTGATTTAACCACAGAGAAGCAGCCATGATAGCGGCGCCTAATAGGAGCTTGCCTATATCTGCATCCCGATTCCAAATCATCAAATTAACCACTAAACCAGCGGGCACCAGCGCATTGTTCATTACTGCCAGCGTTCCTGCATCGACCTTGGTGGCCCCTTGGTTCCAAGCGAAATAGCCGACGCCAGAAGCGACTAGCCCAAGCCATGCCAATACACTCCACTGCACCGGTGTACTGGGCAGCGCTGCAGTATTACCAAACAGCAAAAAGGCTGGGAGTGCTACTAGCATTGCGCCAATAAAGAACCAGCCAAACACGTTATGCCACGCCAAGGTAGGCGGCAAATCAGCCGCGAGACGACGATAGCCAACCTGACCTAACGCAAAACAGAGATTGGCTCCCTGGACTACCAAAAAGCCCAGCCAGAACCCGCTATCGATACCATCGTAACGAATCACGCCGGCCCCGATTACCGCCAATAGTGCAGTCACTAGATAAATAGGCGTGAAGCGCTTAAACATTAGGTCATCTAGAAGCGCAATATAAACTGGCGTGAAAATCGTGAATAACAGAACTTCAGGAACCGATAGCAGCAAAAACGAGTGGTAGAAGAAGGTATACATGACGCCTAGCTGCACCGCACCCAGTGCCATTAACGCTAAACGCTGTTTTCCACGCAGCAAACTGGGCCGTAAAAATGGCAGGAACACCAGCATAGCGAGCGTTACCCGTACAAGCACCGCAAAGTAGCTATCGACTTGGCCTGCCAGATATACACCAATCAACGAGAATGAGAACGCCCACAACGCCGTCACGCCAACAAGGTAGCCCATAGTAAACCCCACCCAAAAGAAAAGTTGACTGGAATTATACGCGCTTCACAACAACTGCCAATGGGCTAGACGAAGAATCGCTAGCTTAGTGCTTTTTTAACCATATAAACGCATGCACTACGCCAGGAAGCCAGCCCAACAACGTCAACACAACACTAAGGGCAACACGTTTTGCCCCGCCCTCTGTTAACCCAACGGCCAAAGGCGGTAGCAAAACGGCTAACGCGCGGTAGGCGAACAGAACCGATGTCGGCTGAGGCGATGCTGGCACGCCTTCAGAAGCAATGGGTGATGGGGTTTGATGCTTAAGCGCACTATCAGTCTCGCTGGTTGGCGCGGTAGGCGTAAAGTGCTCTACCGCCGCTTGCGCTTGCTGTTTTTCCTTAGCTAGTGCTTTTTGGTGAGCCTGTTTATCAATTTTCTGCTCTAGCGTTTCCGCGCCGTCTGCCAAATCGTCGTGATAGCGCTCCCAGTCTTCCCAATCATGTGGTGTACCGGATTTTGGACGCTGGCTACCTGACCCACGAGCTCTCTCCCACGCTTTTTCTTCTAATGTGTTGGGCCGCTCAGGGTCCCTCTCTATGCCTACGCCCTTGCGATTGAGATATTCACGTGCGTCCATAATGGCTCCTTGCAGCTTATGGAATGAAGCAAAGCGTTGAATGTAACAATAATAAGGACAACGCAGGGTGAGTTAAATCTTCTACATTAATAGAATTATAGGTCTCGTGGCTCACAGCTCTTGTGATTCATGGCCTGCATGCCGCAAGCGGTTATTGACCTATTCTCTTTAAGAGTGAAACTGCGCGTATTGCGTCAAGGAGTGTCAAGATGAATAAAAGAACCCCCGATACCGTACGCGATGTCATGTCACGGGACTGCTACCGCGTCACTGGCCAAACCTCGATCACCAACTTAGCTCAAGGTTTGGCATTGCATCGCCTACCAGGCGCTCCTGTGGTAGATGAGTCTGATCGGTTGATTGGCTTTATATCCGAACAAGATGTGATGGGACGCGTATTGGACAGCATCTACCATGATGATGAAGCGCCGCTGGTACGTGAGCTAATGCGTCAAGACGTGCTCACCACAACGCCCAATAAAAGTATCACCGACTTAGCGCAGGAAATGCTCGGAGCAAAGCCAAAGGTTTATCCCGTTGTGGAGCAACAACGCTTAGTCGGGATTGTGACGCGCCGTGACATCTTAATGGCGCTGCTAACCATTCGCCGACATTAACTATTCACTGTCACGACCTATTCACTGGCACGACCTATTCGCCAAGCTAGCGACTTCCAGCCAATCAAACCATCGTTCATAGCCACAAAACGGCCGACTGATAAGCAAAAAAAACCGCTGCTTGATGAGCAGCGGAAGCAAGGGATCGAAAACAATAGCCAGAACAACACTCTTAACGACTGCTATCGCGATGTTGCCTGTACACACTCTGACACCTTGCTGAGGAAAAGTTCGCAAAACTGCAAAATTTTCGTCTTAACGAGCAGCAGGCGTATACTGTTGTGGATTGTTAAACGAATGCTGATACCGATTTTGCAGGGAGTGGAGTATGGCGCTGTACCTATTAGTGTTTGGCGTCTGTTTGCTGGTAATAGGTGGTGTACTGGTAATATTAATGACCGTAGGTACGCCACGCTATCGCACTGAGCCTAACGATCTGATCAATTTGTTCGACAAAGCGCTGGAAAGCAGCATCAGCGAAACAGAGTGGAATGCGATCATTGGCTACCCCATTCGCCACGATGAGTACCTGGAGAGTGTCCGCCGCCGTGCATCACATTTAATGGACATCCACGGTCGCCATTGGCAAATTGCTCGAAGCAAGCCGTTACTTAACCAAGAGGGTTACGCGGAACTGAAAGCATTACGTGATCATTTAGCGGCACACACAGCGCTGCGCCAGCAGTAACCGGCCAGCCGTGCCGAGGAGACCCCATGCCGAGTACTATTCGTCAAATCCCTTTAGAAAGTGCCACAAAACACCACTCCCACGATTTTCACCAAATCGTCATTACGTTATGCGGCTCTTCAGAATTTGAAATCGAAGGCCTCGGCGGCCGGATAAACGCGTTTTCAGGCTGCATTGTTCCCGCTAATCACGAGCACTTCTATTCCGGTAGCGGCTATAATCGTCAACTGATACTGGACCTGCCTGAAGATGCACCTGCCTTAACGGGTGAACATCGTGAGCTGGTAGCACTGTTTGATGCACCGCGCTTTTTTGCACTCGACAACCCATTACGCCATTACCTTGCTTTCGTAGAAAGCGAGCTTGCCCAAGGTTTTGACACGCTGGCAATGTCCTTTCAGCAGGATCGGCTTGCTGCCACGTTGTTAGGTTCATTAAAAGCTCGCCTGGGTGCACCAGAGAGCGCATCACAACGGCGGCTCAATCTCGATCAAATCGATCGATTTATTCGCCGTCACTTAGCCGATGAACTGAGAGTCGCTGATTTAGCAAAATTGGCTTGCCTTAGTGAGGCACACTTTTCTGAACGCTTTCGCGTCCAGACAGGCCTGTCGCCCTGGCAGTATGTGCGACGCCAGCGCCTACATGCGGCTCGCCAACTTGTATTGCAAAGCCGTCTACCACTTACTGACATAGCTATCCAAACAGGCTTTGCGAATCAGAGCGCTCTTTCGCATGCTTTTCGGCGTAATTACGGTTTATCACCCCGCCAGTTACGCCAAGGAGTAGGCGCAACCAATACGCAGCTCGATTCAGCAAACCAGTTAACGCCTTCCTCAATATCTTGTGCAACCTCATTAGCATCTTCCGCGACGTCTTCAGGGGCAAGCGTTAAGACTAGCGCACTCTCATCTCGCTGATGGCAAAGCAATTAGCTTGGGCACATAACACGTGCTTTTGCGTGCTGGCAGCCGTTTAGAGACTAAACTAAAGTCTTAAAAAGCGTTTCTTACCGAGAATTTGACACGTTTTGCCATGAAAACGACATACACCTAATGGCAGCTCGCTCTACATTCGACCGTTACCTTGGGCACAGTGCCCTACCATCGCTTTATTTCGGTTATTTGATCCAGCTTTTCGCTTTCTGTTTAGACTTATGGGGGCCTCAATGCTCAATGCCAAGAAAATGCGTGACCCTGCCATTTGGCAAACTGATCTTGATACGCTTATGGAGCGTATCAGTGATCACTATCTTGTCGATGAGGATGCCTTTGTCAGTGAATCAAGGCTCTCAACACTGGCCCACACTACCTAAAGCGTTTTGTGACTGAATAAATAATCACCAACAGCACTGCCGCGCTGGGTGGTAACGCGTCGCTTCTGGCGCTTGGCGATAAGTGAACAGCTCAGCAATGCTGATGTGTCGACTTGCAAGGAGAACCCCATCATGAACAAAGCTAACTTCAATTCGCATAGCGACGTGAGTGATCTACGCTCACGTATCCGCAGCAACTATGACGCCGATGAAGCGGCAGTGCTGCATGAGCTGATCGAACGTATCAAGCTGTCAGAGGATGACCGACGCCAAGTTGCCGCCGCCGGAGCCAACTACGTACAGCGCGTTCGCAAAGAGAGATCGCCCTCGATGATGGAAGCGTTCCTCGCTGAGTACGGCCTTTCCACCACCGAGGGCGTCGGCCTGATGTGTCTGGCTGAAGCCCTGCTGCGCGTGCCTGATGCGGAAACCATCGACGACTTGATCCACGATAAAATCGAGCCATCCGACTGGGGCGCACACCTGGGAAAATCGTCCTCATCGATGGTTAATGCCTCGACCTGGGCACTTTTGCTAACTGGTAAAGTGCTGGAAGAAGACCCCAAGGGCCCAACCCGGGCGCTACGCGGCCTAGTACGCCGCATGGGCGAGCCGGTAGTGCGTAAGGCGGTTGGTCAGTCGATGAAGATTCTCGGTCGCCAGTTCGTACTCGGCCAGACCATCGAAGAAGGCATGAAAAATGCCCGCGAGCTTGAGAAACAGGGCTATACGTATTCCTACGACATGCTTGGCGAGGCGGCTCGCACAGATGAGGATGCCGTTCGCTACCACCAGGCCTATGCCAAGGCGATCACCGCAATCGCCGAACAGGCCAAAGGCGATGTCCGTGGCAGTCCCGGTATATCGGTAAAACTATCAGCCCTGCATCCGCGTTATGAATACACCCACCGTGACACGGTAATGGCAGAGCTTGTACCCCGTGCGTTGGAACTGGTCAAACAAGCGGCCAAAGCCAATATCGGTTTCAATATTGACGCAGAAGAGCAGGATCGACTGGATCTATCGCTCGATGTGATCGAGGCATTGATGTCCGATCCCAGCCTAGATGGATGGGATGGTTTCGGGGTCGTTGTACAAGCCTACGGGCGCCGCGCAGCGCCAGTGATAGAAACACTTTACGAACTTGCCGAGCGGTTCAACCGCAAGATCATGGTGCGCTTGGTCAAGGGTGCCTACTGGGATACCGAAATCAAGCTGTCCCAAGAAATGGGTGTTAAAACCTTTCCGGTCTTCACCCGCAAGGTCAACACTGATGTCAGTTACATGGCCTGCGCCCAGATGCTGCTCGACCGTCGCGACCGCATCTATCCTCAGTTCGCCACACACAACGCCCATACCTGCGCCGCCGTCGTGGCCATGGCAGGCGATGACAAGGACAGCTACGAGTTTCAGCGCCTGCACGGCATGGGCGAATCGCTGCACCACATCGTCAAGGAGGCAGAGGGCACGCACTGCCGCATCTACGCTCCGGTTGGTGCTCACCGCGACCTGCTGGCCTACTTGGTGCGTCGCCTACTAGAGAATGGCGCGAACTCCTCGTTCGTTAACCAAGTAGTCGATAGCTCGATTCCCCCCAGCGAGGTATCAAGAGATCCAGTTGAAGGGTTTAAACAGCTTGGCGACGCCATCTCAAGTCCGTTGATCCGCCAGCCCGGTGAGCTGTTTGCGCCAGATCGCAAGAACTCCAAGGGTTATCGTATCAATGAACCCGCTTCAATCCTGCCGCTGCTTAATGCACGGGAAACCTTTGCCGACAAGACCTGGACAGCAGGCCCGATGTTAGTGGGAAGCCCTGCTCCCCAAGGCCCGGCTCGCGATGCAGTTTCTCCCGCCGACGGGTCGCGTATTATCGGCAAGGTGCATGAGGCCACCCCAGAAGAGGTAGCCACTGCGCTCGACGCTGCAGAGCAGGGTTTCCGCGAGTGGTCAGCACGTCCTGTGGCCGAGCGTGCCGAAGTGCTCCGTCGTACCGCGGATCTCTATGAAGAACATATCGCTGAGCTGACCGTCATCACCACCCGCGAAGCCGGCAAGATGATGTTTGATGGCATCGCTGAAGTGCGCGAAGCGGTTGACTTCCTGCGCTACTACGCCAACGAGGGCGAACGGTTAGAAGCAGAAGAACCCGGCAGTGCCCGTGGCATCTTCGTCTGCATCAGCCCTTGGAACTTCCCGCTGGCCATTACCACCGGGCAGATTGCTGCAGCCTTGGTGGCTGGCAACGCGGTGCTTGCCAAGCCCGCCGAGCAAACACCGTTGATCGCCGCCCGCGCCGTCGAATTAATGCGCGAGGCTGGGCTGCCAGAAGCGGCACTTCAACTGCTGCCTGGCGATGGACCCACGGTGGGTGGCCCACTGACTAGCGATCCGCGTATTGCTGGTGTCTGTTTCACGGGTTCGACCCCAGTGGCTCAGATTATCCACAAAGCCCTAGCGCAGAACGCAGGACCCGATGCGATACTGGTTGCCGAAACCGGCGGCCTCAATTCGATGATCGTGGACTCTACGGCGCTGACCGAACAGGCAGTCCGCGATATCTTAATCTCCTCCTTCCAATCGGCAGGGCAGCGTTGTTCAGCACTGCGCATGCTGTATGTCCAGGAAGAGGCGCGCGACCGGTTGCTCAACATGCTTGATGGCGCCATGGACTCGCTCACCATCGGTGACCCTTGGAATACTGACACCGACGTCTCACCAGTGATCGACGCCGACGCCCAGGCCGAGATCAGCGATTACATCGCAGCTCACGAGAAGACAGGCAAGGTGCTGAAGAAACTGTCCGCACCGCAGACCGGCACCTTCGTGACCCCCGCGGTCATTGAGGTTGGGGGCATCGCAGATCTCGAACGCGAGATATTCGGCCCGGTTCTACACGTGGCGACTTTCAAGGCGCGAGACATCGACAACGTGGTCGACGACATCAATGGCAAAGGCTACGGATTGACCTTTGGCCTACATACCCGCATCGATGATCGTGTGCAGCAAATCGTCGAGCGCATCCATGTCGGCAACGTTTATGTTAACCGCAACCAAATCGGCGCCATTGTCGGCTCCCAACCATTCGGCGGTGAAGGCCTTTCAGGCACCGGGCCCAAGGCTGGCGGCCCGCTCTATGTCACGCGCTTCCGCCGCACTGCCACCGCCGAGCACCACGAGACTCCGGAGGGCAAGACCCTCTCACTCAGCGACCTCCAATCGGCCTTAGATGGGTTAGACGCGCGCAACTGGGCGGTACGGCCTAATCGGATCGAAGTACTCCGCAAGGCACTCTCCGGCAAGGGCGGCGTGATCCGCAAGGCCCTTAACGAGACAGCAGCTCTCGATATGACACCGCAGACGCTTCCAGGACCAACAGGGGAAAGCAACCGCTTGGCGATGTACCCCAAAGGAGCGGTGCTCTGCCTTGGACCAACGCTGGATATCGCCGCTGCCCAAGCAGTACAGGCGCTTGGCGCGGGCTGTACGGCAGTCGTGATCGCACCAGGCGCAGTGCAAGCCGTCCAGCCGCTGGTCGATGCTGGCGCACCAGTGATTGGACTCGACGGTAGCATCACGCCAGATACACTAAGCGAGGTTCAAGGGATTGCCGCCGTCGCCGCGGCTGGCAAAAGTGATTGGACGCATGAGCTGCGGATAGCACTCGCTAAGCGCGACGGTGCCATTGTGCCGCTCGAGACTCAGACCATTTCACCAGATCGCTACGTGGTGGAACGTCATCTGTGCATCGATACGACCGCAGCGGGTGGCAACGCCAGCTTGCTGGCAACGGCCGAATAGGCTCGCTGGCTTTGTCGGCGTCAACCTTCTCAACTAAACTTAGACGACAATAACCTCGTGTTGCCGGGAGGCGTCAGTACAGGCGCTTCCCTAGCAAGAAATATCGAGGACTAAGCGGTAGCGCCTTGCTACACGAATAAGAAGCGGAGTTAAACATGCGTGCTACTAGCGGTTCTGCACGGCAAGCGCGCTAACCTGTCGGAGCTAGCTCCGTCCTGACAAATTGGAGAACTTTCATGGCTATCGGTGTTTGGATTAGTCTTTTTGCCTACTTTGCGCTCATGATCGCCATCGGCATCTATGCCATGCGCAAAGCGACATCTTCATCAGAAGATTACATGCTGGGGGGACGTGGCCTCAGTCCACAAGTAGCCGCGCTGTCGGCTGGCGCTTCGGACATGAGCGGCTGGCTGCTGCTTGGGTTGCCCGGCGCCATGTTTGTGTCCGGCTTGGGATCGGCTTGGATCGGCATTGGCCTTTTGGTAGGTGCGTTCTTCAACTGGACCCTGGTCGCCCCCCGACTGCGTGAACAGACCGTTCACTACGGCAATGCGATTACCATTCCAGCCTTTTTGGCCAACCGATTTCCGACACGTGCGCTTTCACTGCGCACGGTGTCTGCAATCGTTATCGTCATCTTTTTCGCGGTTTACACGGCCTCAGGCCTCGTCGCTGGGGGCAAACTGTTTGAGAGCGCGTTTGCCGGTATTTTTAACATCGGCGGCATGAGCGACTACGCGATCGGCATTCTCATTACACTTGGCGTGGTACTTGTCTACACCGTTGTTGGCGGCTTCCTGGCCGTGAGTATGACCGACTTCGTGCAAGGCTGTATCATGATGCTAGCGCTAGTAATCATGCCTGCAGTGGTGCTATTTGGCGAAGGCGGCGGCGGGTTCTCCCAAGCATCACAGACGCTCAATGAAGTTGACCCCACCCTGCTATCCTGGACGTCAGGGCTGACCTTTATTGGCTGGCTCTCTGCGGTAACCTGGGGGCTAGGCTATTTTGGTCAACCCCACATCATTGTACGCTTTATGGCCATCCGGACGCTGAAGGATGTTCCTACTGCCCGTAACATCGGCATGAGCTGGATGCTTATCTCCCTGATTGGCGCAGTCTCGCTTGGTTTATTTGGCCGGGCCTATGCAATTCGCAATGGCATGGATATCGAAGACCCCGAAACGATCTTCATCATTCTGGCGAATCTACTCTTCCACCCGCTGGTCACCGGCTTCCTCTATGCGGCACTGCTTGCTGCGATTATGAGCACCATTTCCAGCCAGTTGTTAGTATCGTCGTCTTCACTGACCGAGGACTTCTATCGTCTGTTCCTAAGAAAAGAAGCCACCGATAAAGAGTGCGTAACAGTGGGCCGAATCTGTGTCGTACTGGTTGGTTTGGTAGCCGCTGTAATTGCATCAAATCCGGACTCCCAAGTTCTTGGGCTCGTCAGTAACGCCTGGGCTGGCTTTGGCGCAGCATTTGGCCCGCTGATCATTCTGTCGCTGATGTGGTCTCGCACGAACGGAGCTGGTGCCATTGCCGGTATGGTAGTGGGCGCTGCAACCGTCATGATTTGGATTGCATTAGGCTGGAACGGAGAATTTATGGGTGGCCCCGGCGTGTACGAGATCATCCCAGGCTTCATCGCTGCCTTTATTGCCATCTTGGTGGTTAGCAGCATTACTGCCGATGCGGGTGAATATCAGCATATTGACCGCTAGACGAGCGTCAATGACACGCTCAGCTTAATTAAACAATTAAGCTGATCATCGAGGCCTTCCCATACCATGGGAAGGCCTTTTTCACTTCTGACAGGCTCTTTTTAAACCCATTATTTAGCGGCGCAGTTCCACTCTTTGCCCCAGGTCAATAACCTGCCCTCCTCTCCTCGATACACTCTTTACATGGTTCGCGATCACGCCGAACAACGGTTCACGTTAACCACTACTGCGAAGACTCACATCAATGGTCAGGAGCGATGCTATGCGCCATAACTCTCTTTCAACACTGCTTACCACTGGACTTGCAGCAGCCACATTGATGGCAAGCGGCCAAGTTTTAGCTTACGGCGCTGGCGATTTCTTTACTCGCGTGGGTGTTGCCAAAGTGGAGCCCAAAAGCGACAACGGTTCATTAGCCGGAGGCGCGTTCGCGGTTGATGTTCAGGACAAAACCGATTTCGCATTTACCCTGGGCTACCGCTTCCACGACAAAATGGGCGTCGAGCTACTGGCAGCTCTACCGTTTGAGCATGACATTGCTCTGAATGGGGATAATCTTGCCTCTACCAAACACCTTCCGCCAACTCTAACGCTCCAGTACTACCCACTAGGTGGAACGGATGCGCGTGTACAGCCTTATGTCGGCGCGGGTATTAACTACACCTTTTTCTCTGACGAAGAGCTAGCCATAGGCGAACTGGAGCTGGACGACTCTTGGGGTGCCGCTGCTCAAGTGGGTATCGATTTGCTAATCGATGAGAACTGGGCACTTAACGCAGCAGCGTGGTATATCGACATCGATACTGACGCGACCGTTAACGGCGCCGCGGCAGGCACAGTGGAAATTGATCCGTTGGTGGTTATGGCAGGCTTGAGTTACCGCTTCTAACACTATTACGGCGGCGCAAACAGCTGTGCTAGTTGCGCCGTGCTAGTTGCATAGTCGCATGAAAATGCCCAGTACCGCTCTTAGGGTGCTGGGCATTGTCTTTGCTGACACCTTCACCACACTAGGCTTCAGCTCCTCGCATTAGCGCGACCTAGCTTTCAGTCACTAGCCGATCTATCTTTTCAACAGCTCGAACAACCAGTAGCTGGTCGCTGGCACGAACCTTTTCCTGCATCAGGTAGGCAGCCACTGCCGGCGCCACATCGCACTTGGCAGGCATGGCAGCCTGGGCATCAATCAGTGCATTTAGTCGAGCGATAAAAACAAATCGAATCCACTGAGGCAGCGACATCGTGTCGATACAGAAGGGTTGCTGGCTATTAAATGCCGAAATATCAGGCGTTGGCATGCGCCATAAGTTAGCGGCCTTCATAGTGGCTTCAAGCTCAAGAAGCGCGGTTTGAAGCTGTTGATGGACGCTCATAAGCACCTTTTCCATTTAAATCTATGAACCTTTATTATCCCAGCACTGTGAGTAAGTTGCCAACCGTCAGGCAGGAATTTGTGCCTTATTCACAGATTCACAGAAAACCTGCAAGAGGCTGTGGATAAACTATGGAAAGATGTCGCTACTGTTACTCTCATGCGGGTTACACCAAGTTGTGCAATTTTTAACCACGTTGATAATAAAGCACGGATTAATCAGCGTTTGCGGCTGACAGTGACACATCAGCAAGGTAGAGTGCAGGCTTGAAATGCGGAAGGATGTCATGCAACCAATCCAGACACTTGATGAGTTTTTTACCCGAAGCGGCGCGGACGTTTCTCTCTACCATATGGGACGACGAGTAACAGACTGCCCACGAGAAACGCTGCGAGCATTTGAAAACGGCGAGATAGCCTGGCCAGAACCCTGGCAGCAGCAGGCTCGTATTGGCGTAGTATTTCGTATGGGTGACATGCCTGAACCAGCCATCTGGTTTTTGGCGCTGCCGCTAGACGAGCAAGGCAAGCTCTCCCCCGCCCAACGAGACGGTTTTATTAATCGCTTGCTCGAGACCCTTGGGCGAAATGCTGTGCAGATAGAAAATAAACCGCTAGGCCAAGCGGAAACTGCAGACGTGGATCATCTAATGAAGGATAATCCGCTCGCTTTTTCGCCGGATATTACTTTTCAAGCAATGCTTAATGCTCAGGCCACTTATGCATTAGAACTTGCTGCTAGCCAACACTTAGAGCCTGTCGAGGCCTATCTAAGTGGTCAGCAGACCATTGACTGGCAAGCACTAGGGCTACAAGGCATCGCTGATTATGTGGTACGCCTCGATTTATCCACATCAGAAGCGCTTGCGCTGCGCCTTCCCCAGTTGCCCACTAGTGTCACTCACTCGCTGTGCTATTGCCTTGAGCATAGGCCTCTTGCAGAGCCGCTGGTAAGTGCATTACGGGCGCGTGGAGAGCAAGCAGCCATTGATGGTGACGTAGAAACCCTGTGCGCCTGCGTGCGCGCCGTGGGCTGCACTCCATCAGCAGATGTTGGCCAATGGTACTCAAGCCTGTTAAATGACCCCGCTGCCTGCGGTCCAGATATTATCGCAGCCATCGCTGGCCGCGGATGGCTATTGTTAGAAGACGCTGAACGTTTACCGTTGCTGTTACAGCGTTTAGCAGAAGACAAACGCACTAACTTTAATGCCGTCGTACGTGATCTTGCACTGATACCTAGACTTCGCCTATTGGTTATGCTGACACTACGCGACGCGCCGCCTGATTCTGCGATTCAGCGACGACTAAGTGCGTTGATTAACCAAGCTAGAAGCTAGCTATTTATTTATGAGACGCTAGAACGACGCATTTATTGATGACAAACCTTCATTTGCCAGGAGTAAGCCGTGAAGGAATTACCCTATCAGGCCAAAGCAGTCATCGGCCGCCGTGAAATGGTGACGTTACCTGAGTTAGGGCTTCACCTTTGCTGCAAAGCCGATACTGGCGCGCGCACCTCTGCTTTGCATGCCGAAGAGATTGACACTCATGAAGACGAGGATGGGCAGCTGTGGGTAAGTTTTATTACCCATAGCGGTGGCCCGCAAACGCCTGCCCACCGTTACCAACTCCACTTGCACGACCGGCGGCGCGTTACCAGTTCTAATGGGCACAGCGAGTGGCGCTATGTGATTCGCACCCCGATGCAATTGGGTGAACTAAATTTTCCGGTTGAACTAACCCTGACTGACCGTAGCAATATGCGCCATCCCATGCTGCTTGGGCGCCGTGCTATGCGACGCTTGCTTATCGCCCCTGGTGCTGCATTTTTGCACGGCGAGCCTTAAACTTACTTATTAGCCATATCTTTTGGCCCCGGAGCCCTGCATGCATATTGCCCTGCTTTCGCGCAATCGCAATCTATATTCTACTCGCCGCCTTATTGAGGCCGCCGAGCAGCGTGGGCACACCGCTCGCGTGGTCGACACGCTGCGCTGCTATATGAGCATCGCCTCCCACCATCCGTCGATTCATTATAAAGGCGCTGAAATCGAGCCCTTCGATGCCGTTATTCCTCGCATAGGGGCATCGGTTACCTTTTACGGCTGCGCCGTACTGCGCCAATTTGAAATGATGGGCACCTACGTTATAAACGATTCAGTTGCCATCACTCGTTCACGGGACAAGCTGCGCTCGCTACAGCTGCTCTCTAGAAAGGGGTTGGGCCTTCCCATCACGGGGTTCGCCCACTCGCCTGATGACATTCCTGACCTGATTACCATGGTCAAAGGTGCTCCGCTGGTCATCAAGCTGCTGGAAGGAACGCAAGGTATCGGTGTTGTACTTGCTGAAACGAACCAAGCAGCCGAGTCGGTTATTCAAGCGTTTATGGGCATGAAAACCAACATCATGGTGCAGGAGTACATTAAAGAGGCACGCGGTGCCGATATTCGCTGTCTGGTGATTGGCGATAAAGTGGTTGCGTCGATGAAGCGCCAGGCCGCCGAAGGTGAATTCCGTTCAAATCTGCACCGTGGGGGCACCGCCAGCGTCATCCGCATTACCCCCGAAGAGCGCTCAACGGCTATTCGCGCGGCAAAGGCGATGGGGCTGCGCGTTGCAGGTGTCGACCTATTGCGCTCTAACCATGGACCGGTGATTATGGAGGTCAACTCATCACCTGGCTTACAGGGTATTGAGAATGCAACAGGTAAAGATATCGCCAGCATGATCATCGAACACATCGAAAAAAATGCCATGCCAGTGCGTAAAACGCCACCCAAGCCTAAAGGCTAAGGCTGAATGCAAAAATAATCCGTATTAGGGGTGGCAAATTAGCGCTGCCACCCCCACAATCTGCGTCACCGAAGGAGGTAGACGCTCATGTTTCTCGACAATCGCCAAGTGGCGATGGACAGCGTGCTGGAAGCGCTGGCCGATAGCATTGATTATTTCCAGGATAATATTGAACGCCTGAGACCCACGCTGCGTGATGCACTGAAGCCGCACTATACCGAGCGGTTAAATCAGATGCGTAAACTTCAGGAACTGGCCCGTGCGCACTTAAAAATGCTGCCTCGAGATGCTGACGTTGAGCGTGATGACTTTTTATGGCTATGGAGTCGTTTAAAAAGCTTTGTGGGCAACGATAGTCAGGTATTAATCAATGAGCTGTTGGAACAAGAGCGTGTACTGATGCAGGCCCTTTCAACGCTATTCACCCACCCCCTGCCCGATCCTATTGAGCCGGTAGTGGATGAGTGCATGCAAGGTTGCCGCAAGTTAATACGCGAATTGTATAACTTACAAAAGCGCAAAACGTATCGCTAACCTATTGACCACTCACCGCCTGCACATGTGATGTCTTCGCCGACCCCACAAGGTAGTGGTAAATATCAAGGCCAACAGGAAGGCGAGACACTTCGTCGACGTTGCTACTGGCGCTTAATTCGATAGGTTCTGGAGAGCCTAGAAAGTGAGGCTCTCTTCCCCAAATATATAGATCACCTAAGGTAGCGACCCGCGCCACCCATTCGCGAATTTTCAACCGCCACTCCCCAGCAACAGATTCTTCTTCCGCGACACAGCCAGTAACATCCATTCCTAATGCGCGCCCAATAAAAACCGCACGGGGAAGATGCCAACTCTGGGTAACCAACAGTGCCTGATCTAGCTGGAAGACATCTCTTGCTCGCGCAAGCGTGTCATAGGTACTGAACCCAGCAAAATCCATGGTGAGCTGGTCTGCTGGCACACCGCGACGATAAAGATCACGCCACATGGCGCGAGGCTCGTTATAGGCTTGGGTACGATTATCCCCAGAGATTAGTAAATGACTTACCCGCTGATCGGCAATCAGACGCGCCGAGGTTCGCATACGGGCTTGAAAGTGAGGGTTTCGAAAGCCGCTGCGTGTCCAATTAGAAGTACCAAACACGATCGCCACATCGGTTGAGCGGCACTCCGCCAAGCTGTCATCAATATAGCGTGCCGTGCTGGCAACCACCCAAAAATTACCAACTATAAACAGCAATGTCGCCAGCAGCATAAATGCTCCTAGCGACATCAAAAAACGTTTTGTGTACCGCGATAGCAGGCTGTGCATCCAGCTCCCCACCAGGGGTTAAAACATGCCGAGCTCAAGCTTGGCTTCATCGCTCATCATGTCACGACTCCAGGGCGGGCTGAAGACAATTTCAGTATGTACCTTGTTAATCTGAGGTGCGCCTAGGATTTTATTGCGTGCGTCCGCCGCAATAACATCGCCCATGCCACAGCCTGGTGCAGTAAGCGTCATACGAATAGTGACCATCCGCTCGCCACTGATCAAACGCTCAAGACGGCAGCCATAGACCAATCCTAGATCAACAATATTAACCGGTATTTCGGGATCAAAGCAGGTGCGCAGCTGCTCCCAGACAAACTGCTCAATTTCTTCATCACTGGCGCTTTCAGGCAGTGTTGGACGCGGCAATGGCTCGAGCCCTAACGCATCCAAATTACGCCCTTCAATCAGATAAAGCCGTCCTTCAAAGCCAACACTTACCGAGCTGCCCTTCGCTTGCATCACGCTGACGACACTGTCCTCAGCCAGTGTCTCCGTTTTGCCAAACGGAATAGCAATGGCGTCAACATCTCGCTGAAGCGGCAGTTTTTGACCACGTTCAAGGCTGGCCACTTGCTCAATATCCATAACGGTCCTTAAATGACGGCTTTTAACGCACCATTCCAATCACACGCTTTAGCGCTGCAACAAACGTATCTATCTCTTGAAGCGTATTATACGCCGCAAATGATGCACGACACGTGGCATCTACGCCAAAGTGATGTAGTAATGGTTGCGCGCAGTGATGCCCGGTACGAATAGCGACGCCTAGCTGATCAATCAACAGCCCAATGTCCTGGGAGTGGGCGCCTTCGACCACGAACGACAGCACGCCAGCTTTATGCGGCGCGGTGCCAAGAATGCGCAAACCATCTATTTGATTTACCGCTGCAGTAGCATGTTCCAGCAGCACGGCCTCCCAAGCGCCAATCGCCTCCACGCCCACGCCATCTAACCACTCAATAGCGCGTCCCAAGGCAATCACCTCCGCAATGGCGGGAGTACCAGCCTCGAACTTATGCGGGAGTTCTGCAAAGGTGGTGCCGGCGTCAAAAGAGACCGTTTTAATCATCTCGCCGCCACCCTGCCAAGGCGGCATCGCTTCTAATAAGGTCTGCTTACCGTACAGCACGCCAACCCCAGTAGGGCCATAAATCTTATGCCCAGAAAACGCATAGAAATCAGCATCAATATCCTGAACATCAACCTGCTGATGCGGCGTAGCCTGAGCACCATCCACCAGAATAAGCGCACCGTGCTGATGAGCAAGCGTGGCCATCTCTTTTACTGGATTAATGGTACCCAACGCATTAGAGACATGATTGACGGCCACAAGTTTAGTGCGCTCATTGAGCAGCGCGCGGTACGCTGCCATATCTAGCGCCCCATTCGCCTCAACGGGAATGACCTTAATGGTAAAGCCAATTTCAGCCGCCAATAGCTGCCAAGGAACAATGTTGGAGTGATGCTCCAGCATTGAAATTAGCACCTCATCACCTGCAGCAAGCTGGGAGCGTCCCCAACTTTGCACCACTAGATTGAGCGCTTCAGTCGTGCCCCGAGTAAAGATAATCTGGCGCGCATCTTCCGCATTGAGAAACGCCTTAACACGATGCCGTGTGGCTTCAAACGCTGCTGTCGCCTCATCTGACAAAGTGTGCAGCCCCCGATGGATATTGGCGTTATAGCGCGAGTAATAGTCGCTAAATACGTCAATGACCTGCTGGGGCGTTTGACTTGTCGCGGCATTATCTAGGTATACCAACGGCTTGCCATGTACTTCCCGGTTTAGTATCGGGAAATCGTTGCGCAGCGCCTCAACATCAAAGGCTGCAGGGGCAATCACGGTAGGTTTCTCAATCACGCTATGGGGCATCGATGACTCCTTGGCTAGTCGTTGAGTGCGTTAGTCGTTGAGCGCAGCCGCTGCTTCTACCAATCCAGCAAGGTTAAAGCGCTCCGGCAGCTTGCCTGCTACCGCTAACTCTACTCGTTCAGCAATCACATCTAGCGCGACCTGCTCAAGCACCTCGCCAGCAAATGCAAGCGTTAACAAACCTCGCGCTGTCGCTTTGTCGATACCGCGGGTACGCAACGCGTAGATCGCGTCTTCATCCAACTGCCCCGTGGTGGTGCCATGAGAGCACTTCACGTCATCAGCATAAATTTCAAGCTCAGGCTTGGCATCAATCTGCGCGCGATCGGAAAGCAATAAGTTTTGGTTACTTTGGAAACCTTCGATCTTCTGGCTATCGCGCTTGACGTACACTTTACCGTTAAACACGCCGTGGGCACGGTCATCCAAAATGCCTTTGTAGTTCTCGTTAGAGAACGTCAGCGGCGCATTGTGATTAACCTTGGTGTGGTTATCCACGTGCTGGCGGCCTTGACCAAAGAACAGACCATAGAAGTTGGTTTCTGCGCCTTGGCCGTTTAAATCACTAATCAGGTCGTTGCGTACCAGCGCACCGCCCAAATTCAGATTGTAGGAGCTGTAGCGGCTATCTCGGCTCTGTTCAACATGAATACTGGCAACATGCAGATCACCCAAGGGCGCTTCTTGCAATTTGTAGTGATTCAAAATCGCACCGCGATCAAGCATCAGCTCTGCAACCACGTTGGTGAAGTTGGCCGCATCGGCTTCACCGATATAGTGCTCAATTAACGTTGCTTCACTGCGCCCTGCTGCTTCAACCAAAATGCGCGGATGGCTCATTACTGGCGTGCCCGCACGGGACAAAAATTGCAGCAAGATGGGCTTTTCCACCACGGTACCCGGCGCAATGCGTACCACCGCACCCTCTTCCATAAACGCGGTGTTCAACGCTGCGAACGGAGAGAAGTCTACTCCCGTTAAGCGACCCAGCGGCCCACCCACAGCCTCATGGTTATCAGCCAGAGCCTTAGAGAGCGGCATTACCTGAACGCTACTCGGCAGTGCTTCTAAGTCCGACAATGCGGCTGAGAAAATGCCATCCACAAAGGTCAGTCGGTACGCATCTAACGGCAAGGTAAGCGCAGCTGCTTGTGCCTGGGAAAAATCAGCAGTCTCAGCCAGCGCAAAGTTACCCTGGGCTATCGTGCGAACGTCAGTATATTTCCACTCTTCATCGCGACGAGTAGGAAATCCCATGGCTTCAAAGCGGGCAGCTCCCGCTTGGCGGCGAGCCGCGATCCAGGTTGGCTCAACTCCGCGCTGTTGGCTACGCGCTTTCAGCGTGTCCAAAAACGTTTGCGTATCGCTCATGCCACAGACTCCTCAATGCCTTCATAGCCGTTGGCTTCCAGCTCTTTAGCAAGCTCAGCGTCGCCGCTCTTCACAATACGACCGTCGACTAACACGTGCACTTTATCCGGTACGATATAGTCAAGCAGACGCTGATAGTGAGTGACCAGCAAAATAGCGCGTTCTTCAGCCCGCAGACTGTTAACGCCATCGGCAACGACTTTCATCGCGTCAATATCGAGACCAGAGTCAATTTCATCAAGCATGGCAAGCTTTGGCTGAAGCACCAGCATCTGAAGAATTTCGTTGCGCTTTTTCTCACCGCCAGAGAAACCTTCATTGACGGCACGCTGTAGGAAACTGGCATCCATCTTCATAAAGCCCAGCTTCTCTTTGACGAGCTTCATAAACTCAGGAGCGGGCATTTCTGCTTCACCACGTGCGGCACGCTGTGCATTAAGCGCCGACTTGAGCAGATAGATATTTTTCACTCCTGGAATTTCCACTGGGTATTGGAAACCTAATAGCAAGCCCGCTTGAGCACGCTCTTCAATTTCCATTTCCAGCACGTCCTGCCCCTCAAAGGTAATGCTACCCTGGGTCACTTCGTAGCCGTCTTTACCGGCAATAACTGCCGACAAGGTGGATTTACCCGCGCCGTTCGGGCCCATAATGGCATGTACTTCACCGGCATTGATGGTGAGCGTTAAACCTTTCAAAATTTCTTTGCCGTCGACGGTGACGTGTAAATCTTTAACTTGCAACATAGTCATAACCTTTTAAATTCTTGCGGGACGCTTGCGCGTCTCCGGTAAAATAAGTCGGGGCCGAAGTGGTTAACCCACTGCACCTTCAAGCGTGACACTTAGAAGCGCTTCGGCTTCTACCGCGAACTCCATCGGCAGCTCTTGGAAAACGTCTTTACAGAAGCCGTTAACAATCATGCTGACCGCATCTTCTTCAGAAATTCCACGGCTTTGGCAGTAGAACAGCTGATCTTCGCCAATCTTAGACGTGGTGGCTTCGTGCTCAATCGTCGCTGTACTATTACCAATTTCTTGGTAAGGGAATGTGTGCGCACCACACTTATCGCCAATTAACAACGAATCACACTGAGTGAAATTACGTGCCCCTTTGGCACGAGGGCCAATTTTGACTAAGCCACGATAAGATTGATCGCTCTTACCTGCCGAAATACCTTTGGCAACGATATAGGAGCGGGTGCCTTCGCCAATATGAATCATTTTGGTGCCAGTATCCGCTTGCTGACGGCCGTTAGTCACCGCCACAGAGTAGAACTCACCGATACTGTCTTTGCCACGCAAAACACAAGAAGGATATTTCCAGGTGATCGCTGAGCCAGTTTCGACCTGTGTCCAACTGATGCGCGAACGTTCACCGCGACAATCACCACGTTTGGTAACGAAGTTATAAATTCCGCCTTTACCGTCTTCATCACCGGGATACCAGTTCTGAACGGTGGAATACTTAATGTAAGCATCATCCAGCGCAACGAGCTCTACGACTGCTGCGTGAAGCTGGTTTTCATCACGCATTGGCGCCGTACAGCCTTCCAAGTAAGACACCTGAGCACGGCTCTCACAGATAATCAGGGTGCGCTCGAACTGGCCGGTATTGGCCGCGTTAATCCGGAAGTAGGTCGACAGTTCCATAGGGCACGTTACGCCTTCAGGAACAAACACAAACGACCCATCGGTAAATACAGCCGAGTTCAGTGCGGCAAAATAGTTATCCGCTACCGGAACGACCGTACCGAGATACTGTTTGATAAGATCTGGGTAATCGCGAATAGCTTCAGAAATCGAGCAGAAAATAACGCCCGCTTCGCCGAGCTGTTTTTTAAACGTGGTTGCCACGGAAACAGAGTCGAATACGGCATCGACGGCCACGCCAGCAAGCGCTGCACGCTCATGCAAAGGAATACCAAGCTTTTCATATGTTTCGAGAAGCTTAGGATCAACTTCATCCAGGCTCTGAGGACGATCTTCCGGGCGCTTGGGCGCACTGAAATAAGAGATCGATTGATAGTCAATGGGCGGATAATCAAGATGCGCCCAGGACGGCTCTTTCATTTTCAACCACTGACGATAAGCATCTAGGCGCCACTCCAGCATCCATTCCGGCTCGCCTTTCTTATTAGAGATAAAGGCAATGGTGTTTTCATCAAGGCCAGGTGGCAGGGTGTCGCTTTCAATATCGGTTATAAAACCATCTTTGTATTCGCGACGAACCAACTGTTCCATTTCTTCGCTTGCCATGGTGATACCCTCCGGGCAGTTGGGTGGCGAGCCTAGCTCGCCGTCAATAGGGTTAGTCTATGTTGCACTGCCTAAGCAGATGCCAGGCTAATGCTTTGAATCGGTAACTGTACGGGTAGCTTGATTGGCGTCGTATCGGCTAGGTGCGCCAGCGTAACGCTTTCCAGTAACGTACGAATCGCCAGTGAGACTCGCTGCCAGTTATCAGCGACACCGCAGGTAGCAGCCAGATCGCACTCACCCTCCGCTTGGCTACACTCGGTCATTGCCACCGGCCCTTCAATTGCAGCAATAATATCGGCAGCCGTAATATGCGACGCTGGTCGCGCCAGTCGATAACCACCCTGGACACCGCGCTGTGACTCCAGAAGACCGGCTTTCACCAACATCTTGAGCGTCTTACTAACAGTTGGATGAGGTAACTGTACTGCATCTGCTAAATCAGCCGCCGCATGCGACGCCTGTGGATGGCGAGCAATTTGCGCCATCACGACAGCGGCATAGTCTGTCAGCCGAGAAAGCTTGAGCATGTTGACTCCTATTCGCAGTTACAGTTGGCTTACCCGTTAATGGGTACCATTTTAGTCCTGTATAAATTTGATGTGAAGCCCTAGAGCAAAATCGTTATCAATTTGTGCAAAATAACAGCACGTTCGGCTCTGATAGCATCAAAAACAACAATCATTATCATTTAAAAAAACTATCGATGGGCCAAACAAAAAAACCTGCGATGATTTCGCAGGCTTTTAACAGAACACTACTTGGTGGTGAGGGTGCTATACCTTTGAGCCACTGCCTTTGAGCACTATGCTTTTTTGACGAACTCGGACTTAAGCTTCATGGGCCCAATACCATCGACTTTACAATCAATATCGTGATCACCATCGACTAAACGGATATTTTTAACTTTAGTGCCTACCTTAACCACCAGCGAACTGCCTTTGACCTTGAGGTCTTTTATAACAGTAACGCTGTCACCATCTGCCAGCATATTGCCGTTAGCATCACGAATACCCGAGCCAGCTGCTTCAGTGCCCTCTTCTGCTACTTTTGACCATTCGTTGCCGCATTCCGGGCAGACATACTGAATACCATCATCGTAGGTAAATTCAGAGGCACAGGCAGGACAATTGGGTAGATCACTCATGATAGGCTCCAACGCATCAGGCTAATACACAGGACTTAGTCACACACAGAACTTAGTCATACACAGAACTTAGAAAGCGATGGAGCCTACACGGCTTGAGCACAATACTCCAGTTGGGCACGTTAACTTGTGTGCTATCAATACAGCGTTATTACCCACCTAGCTGTGCCGAATACTGCTGCCACCAGTGACGTGCGATGCGCACATTTTCAGCATTTGCCGTCGCATCTAACACGGTGGGTAACTGTATATAGTCACCTCGAGTTCTTGCCATTAATAGCGGATCTTGGGTGGCAAGCTGAAGCGCATATAGGGCTAACATCAACTCATAGTCATCGGCTGTATTGAGACGCGCAAACAGCAAAGGTACGGCGGGCAAGCCAATTTCGCCCAACCGCTCTGCCGCGATATACCAAGTTCGGGGATTGTCTTGTCCGCCGTACTGCGAGACAAAGCGCCTATCTGCCAACCGGCTGACATAGTAGGCCGCCTTCTCTTCAGGGCTGGTTAACAGCGGCGGCACCCAGTCGGTTGCCTGCCGGTTAGTTACGTAGCCTGGCTGCGCCGCTCCTGAAGATACCTGCGCCACGTCAGGCGACACCTTCTGTGCCACGGCATCCGGTGCCTGAGAGGAAGCTGGCTGCCCAGCGCATCCCGCTAACATAGTAAACACTGCAAAGGCTGGCACTAACCATAGAGGACACTGCTTCATGACAAATTCCCTATATCAATATACATACTTATTCATACCAACGCCCTTCCTGCTTTAGGCGTTTTCTCACCCAGCGATCATAATACCAGCGTAACGCTGTTTTGATCCCTGGCAGACCAATAAGCCATGCGATTGGCACAAGCAGAGGAATACGCATCATCAGCAAACGGTAGGCATCAATACCTTCGATAAGCGTGCCATCAGCTTTTTCGATATGCAGCGAGCGTAAAGCAGCATCTGGTGCGACTCCTTTGTCACGCAATTGCTGCTGATGCTCAGTCACATCACACCAGCTAATCCCGTTACCATGCTTACCTGCCCAACTTTCAAACAGACGTCGATCCTTCCGACAAGTAGGGCAAACGGCATCGTAGAAAACATTGATAGAGTCATTGTCAGGCATATAGGCTCTCATCGTGGTCGTACTTAGCAGTGTGACACTTTGCGCTTACTACGCAAATTTCCAGTTCACGGGGGCACTCCAATGAAAAGGCTATTAATCGTTGCCCATGCGCCATCCGTTAATACACGCACTCTGCGTGATGCCGCCCAGCGGGGCGCGAGCCAAAACGTTGTTGAGCAGGTGGCCTGCATAGTAAAAACGCCTTTCGAGGCTGGCTCTGATGATATTCGCGCCTGCGATGGCATTTTGCTGGGCACAACAGAAAACCTGGGCTACATGAGCGGTGCACTTAAGGATTTTTTTGATCGCAGTTACTACAGCATATTGGAAGAGAAACAAGGGCTTCCATGCGCGCTCTATATTCGCGCAGGGCACGACGGCACCGGCACCCGGCGGGCAGTCGAAAGCATTGTGACAGGGCTACGTTGGCGTTGGGTTCAGGAACCACTCGCGTTACGTGGGCAATGGCAGGACACTTTTGCCGACCAAGTCGAAGAACTAGGCCTCTACATGGCAGCGGGACTGGATAACGGTTTATTTTAAGGCCGCTATAAACGCAAAAACGGCACCGCATGGGTGCCGTTGTGTGGGTAAACGCTGTGTTTATTTGAGTCGTTCAAACACGGTCGCAACCCCTTGCCCCATGCCGATACACATAGTGGCAAGGCCGAGGGTAGTATCACGCTGCTGCATAACGTTAAGTAGCGTCGTACAGATACGCGAACCCGAGCAGCCTAGTGGGTGGCCTAGTGCGATGGCACCACCATTGAGGTTTACTTTTTCATCCATGGCATCCAGGAAGCCTAGATCTTTCAACACGGGCAGACCTTGTGCAGCGAACGCTTCGTTAAGCTCAACCGTTTGAATATCGGCTGCCGACAAGCCAGCGGCTTTCAGCGCTTTTTTAGACGCAGGCACTGGGCCGTAACCCATGATAGAGGCATCACAGCCTGCAACACCGGTTGAAAGCACTTTTGCAATCGGCTCAAGCCCCAGCGCCTGAGCGCGCTCGTAGCTCATAACAGCCATTGCCGAAGCCCCTACCGACAGTGCAGATGACGTGCCTGCAGTAACGGTACCATTACGAGGATCAAATACCGGCTTGAGACTAGCCATTGACTCGATACTCGCCTCAGGACGAATCACTTCATCGTTCTTGACCAGAATTTTAAAACCGCGCTGGTCGTGACCTTCAACACCAATGATTTCGTTATCGAAGTAGCCTTTTTCCATCGCAGCCTGGGCACGCTGGTGGGAACGCACGCCAAACTTATCTTGGTCTTCACGAGAAATACCGTGCATTTTGCCCAGCAACTCAGCGGTCAACCCCATCATCATGGCGGCTTTTGCGGCGTACTTACTGGCAGCAGGGTTAACATCAACACCGTGAGCCATGGGCACGTGTTCCATGTGCTCTACGCCACCGATCACGTAAAAGTCGCCCATGCCTGCTTTAATATTGGCCGCCGCAATATGCAGTGCCGTCATCGAGGAGCCACACAGACGGTTAACCGTTTGCGCAGGCACCGAGCGCGGAATACCGGTCATGATTGCCGCATTGCGCGCAATATTCATGGATTGCTCAAGCGTCTGGTTAACACAGCCCCAGATCACATCGTCCACTTCGGACGGATCTAAATTGGCGTTACGATCAAACAGCGCCTGCATGACGGCTGCTGACAGGTTCTCGGCGCGCACATTGCGGAATGCACCATTTTTAGCTTTCGCCATGGCGGTACGTACACCGTCAACCACCACGATATCTCTTGGATTCAAACTCATCTTATATCTCCTTTGCGTGGTGGTTAGGCCTGAGAGCCAGCATAAAATTGCTGGTTATTTTGCGCCATCTGACGCAGCTTCTCAGTGGGCGCGTAAAGCGGGCCTAACTCTTCCGCAAGGTTTTCGGCCAGCTTGACGAATTCGGCAACACCCATCGCGTCAATGTAGCGCAGTGCGCCACCGCGGAAGGGAGGGAAACCGATGCCGTAGATTAATGCCATATCGGCTTCAGCGGGAGTTTCCACGATGCCATCTTCAAGGCAACGAACAGTTTCCAGACACAGCGGTACCATCATGCGAGCAATAATGTCTTCATCAGAAAACTCTTTCTGCTCTTTCACGACGTCTTTCACCAGCGCGTAGGCTTGTTCGTCGGTCACTTTCTTAGGTTTGCCTTTCTTATCTTCTTCATAGGCATAGAAGCCTTTGTCGTTCTTCTGGCCCAGACGCTTATTGTCGTACATCACCTGAATCGCGGTTTTGCCGTCACGCGCCATGCGATCAGGGAAGCCTTCCGCCATCACTTCGTTAGCGTGCACCGCCGTATCAAGCCCTACTACGTCCAGCAGATAAGCAGGTCCCATGGGCCAGCCAAATTTTTCCATCACTTTGTCAACGCGTTGGAAATCAGCGCCCTGCTCTACCAGGAAGCTAAAGCCACCAAAATATGGGAACAGTACGCGGTTGACCAAAAAGCCGGGGCAGTCATTCACAACAATCGGGGTTTTGCCCATTGCACGAGCGTAGGCAACTGTTGCGGCCACCGCCGCATCTGACGTCTTCTCGCCACGAATAACTTCCACCAGCGGCATACGGTGCACAGGGTTAAAAAAGTGCATGCCGCAGAAGTTTTCTGGACGCTTAAGGTTTTTGGCCAGGCGATTGATAGAAATCGTCGAGGTGTTAGAAGTCAGGATGGTGTTTTCGCTCACCATGCCTTCCACTTCGGTCAACACGGCGTCCTTGACCTTGGGATTTTCAACCACAGCTTCAACCACTAGATCAACATTGCCGAAATCACCGTAAGAAAGCGTGGGGCGAATGTTGGTCAGCTTTTCAGCCATCTGCTCAGTCGTCAGCTTTTTACGCTCTACCTGCTTAGCAAATAGCTTACGCGCCTCTTTCAGACCCAGCTCAATCGCCTCATCGTTAATATCTTTCATTATGATGGGCGTGCCTTTGCTGGCGCTCTGATAGGCGATACCACCGCCCATAATGCCAGCACCCAGCACAGCGGTCTGCTTAACTGGCTGCGACTGCTTCTCGTATTTGCTACCTTTTTTCTTCACAACTTGATCGTTAAGGAACAAGCCAACCAAGTTAAAGGCAACGCTACTGAGTGCTAGCTTGGCAAACGCTTTTGCTTCAATCGCCTGGGCGCGGGCACGGGTCTCGCCAGCGCCTTTCTGAATCACTTTAATCGACGCTACTGGCGCGGGATAGTGAGGGCCAGCCTTGCCAGCGACATACCCTTTGGCAGTTTCAAACGCCATCATTTGCTCAATGGCATTAAGCTTCAGCGGAGCTTTCTTCTCTTCACGGCGCGCCTGGTAATCTAAATCACCGGCATTGGCACGATCCAGAATGTCCAGCGCGGCTTCTTCAAGTAGCTCGTGAGTAACGACAGCGTCGACCGCGCCAACTTTAAGCGCTGCGTTAGCACGGTTTTCAGTGCCGCCAGCAATCCACTCAATAGCGTTATCCGCACCAATCAGGCGGGGTAAACGTACACATCCCCCCCAACCGGGCAGAATGCCTAGCTTGGTTTCGGGCAAGCCAATTTTGGCTTTCTCACTCATTACTCGGAAGTCGGTCGTCAACAGTACTTCGCAGCCGCCGCCAAGAGCCAAGCCATTAATGGCCGTCACGGTTGGAAAAGGCAGGTCTTCAATCGCATTGAAGATGTCGTGAACCTTAAGGTTCATCTCAACGAGATACTCTTCGCCTTTATCAAAAAGGCTGTGAAATTCGGTGATGTCAGCGCCGACAATAAACGCATCTTTGCCACTGCTAATCATCAGCCCCTGCAGGCCGCTTTCAGCTTGAAGCGCTTTAACTGCCTCACCCAGCTCTGCCACAACAGCGCTAGACAGCTTATTAACGGACTCATCTTTCAGATCGAAAGTGAGCTTAGCGATGTCATTGCCACCTTGGGTGTCACGACGCTCCACCGTGATGGCATTGCCTTGATAGATCATCCGCGCTCTCTCCACAAGTTCGGGCTGGCACCATTAATCGGACCCGCCACGCATTTCATACGGTCGTTTGATTGCGTAAGCTTGGTTGAGATAATGAGGAACGTCAAGCCCTGACTTTTGGCTAATGCGCTTATCTCTCAAGTGCACTTACACAAATCAACTTACAGCAGGCGCACATTTTTTGCGCTTTTAATAGACACAATAGGGAACGCATCGACTTTGCCAACGAATCCAACGATCATGCAGTTTTCATTTATGAGCCAACAACGCCATGGGTAGTTTCTTTACTCCCGCCCGTATAGCGGCACTACAGACACGGGTTGAACGTACCGTCGAACGCTTAAAACCCTGGAGCTGGCTGTGGCCACCCATCGCGTTTGGCGCTGGGCTGGGTAGTTTCTTTCTGGTGGACCGCCAACAGTGGCTAGGAGTGGTATTAGCGCTGGGGCTTCTTTTTGCATGGCTGCTACTGCTTTCCGAGAGTCTCATCGGGCGCTGGCTTGCTAAGCGCGGCCACCCCACCTTACCCCGCGGCGTTACTACCTTTATCGCCCAAATGATTCACCAGGAAACACTTTTCTTTACGTTGCCGTTTATCCTGGTTACAACCGTGTGGAATAGCGGACAGACACTGTTTGCGCTGCTAGTGATCGCAATGGCAATACTGTCGATCATAGATCCGCTCTATTACAAGCTCGCAGGGCGTTGGCGAAGCCTCTATTTTATCTTTCATGCCCAATGTGTTTTTTTAGTGGTACTGGTTATTCTGCCTATCATGCTGCAGCTTACGACTGGCCAAAGCTTAATCCTTGCGCTAGTGATCACCATCTTGGTAGCACTGCCCAGTTTTTGGCACTTACTTAAAAAACGTTCGTTAACGCGCTGGTGTGGGCTCTTCGTGCTCACTATCGCATTAGCCTATACGGCTTGGCTCGGCAAAATATGGGTGCCTCCCGCCAGCTTATGGATGACAAACAGCGCACTTTCTCCAGCGCTAGATATTCAGAGCCGCGAACCGCAGGGAACAATGGCGCTTACGCCAGACGCAATTCGCTCTAAAGGCCTTTACGTTTACACCGCCATTCGAGCGCCGCGTGGATTAAGTGAGACGATTCATCATGCATGGCACCACAACGGCGAATTGTTAGATGAAGTAGAACTTGCTATCAACGGTGGACGGGAACAGGGCTATCGGGCTTGGAGCCATAAGCAAAATTTCCCAGAAGCACCGTCGGGAGAGTGGCGTATCGACATTATGACCGCTAGCGGACAACGGCTGGGACTGATCCGGTTTACTGTTTCGGAAGATTTGGAAAAAGCCACGATAGCGGATAGCAAAATCCAACCTAGCGGCTTGAGTGCGCTAAATTTGCGGCGCTTTATCCCCGGAAATACCAATTCTGACAACGATCGGCCAACGGACGAATAACATAACGCCTTGCATTCAGCGGCGCAGCTTATGACAATTCGCCTACTTACATTTTTCGGTAGCTGTTTACTATGGCTTCAACAATTGGTTTTCGCATTGCACGTCTGCCCCACTTGTGGCGCTCTATTCTTGATCGAAGGCTAGCGCCCTTGGGGTTAACACAAACACGCTGGGTGACGCTTTACCATTTATGGAAGTTAGGTGAAGGCAACCCTCAGTGTGATCTAGCAAGGGTGATTGGCGTAGAAGCGCCCTCATTAGTTAGAACCCTTGGACAACTTGAGGAGCAAGGACTGGTTGAGCGGCGAGCCTGCGATAATGACCGGCGCAGCAAACGACTCTATCTGACGCCAGCGGCAATGCCGCTACTTGAACAAATCGACAGTGTCGTCCAGGAGGCACGCAAAGAGATGCTGGCTGGCCTCAGTGAGAGCGATCTAGATCAATTAGACAAGTGGCTAGCGCTAATAGAAGCCAATGGTATGGCGATCCAGTTAAGAGACCAAGACAGTCCCACGGCGTAAGACATGTATTACTGCCCTGCTGTTTCGCCAGCCCCGTTTAGCGGCTTTGCAGCAGGGCGGTCTGACAATCCGCTAAGCGCCTTTCTTAGCGTCTGAAAATCTTCTCCATAGATAGCAAAACGCTCCGCAGTCTGTGACTCCCACCACCATAGTGTTAACGCCGTCGCGTTCGACTCAACCACCAAAGCATCTTGTGGAAGGCGCTCTAGCAGGGTTTTCAAAGTAGCGCTTGCCATTTCAGGCAATGGCCGTAACGGTGCAATGCGCCAACGCCACCCAGCATGATAAAGCTCCAGCGCTTCACTTGCGTTCGATTCACGCACTAACACAAAATCAGGCCCTGGCGCGTGATGGGGAAAATACCACCGATAAGCGGGCATCGTGCCTCGAAAGTTGTGCAACGGGGGCTTCTCCATCTTGATCACTACCCCATGCTTCTTGGCGGCATTCAAACGCAGCGCCATATGGCGCTTCTGCCGCGGGCTGGGCTTAAGCCACATTACCGGCGCGATAACAAACAGCGATATAAAAATAACAATAAGCCACTCCATCTAATCACTTCCCCTCGTCGCAAATACTGGCCATCAGCATTGATGTTAAAAATTGGTCATACTAGCGAATTAACTTAAAAAAGCATGACATAGATCGTTGTTAAGATGGCACTTGAAGCCTAAAGTAAAGGTCATCTAACAACGCGTTCTCTTTGTTAATTATCACGAAGGAGATAAGCCATGAGCTATCACCACATTTTAGTAGCCGTTGATTTAACTAAGGACTCCCATAAAATCTTAGAGCGCGCAGTCGCGATTGCTGCTCGCAACAACGACGCTAAGATTTCAATCATGCACACCCTTGAGCCACTGGGCTTCGCTTACGGTGGTGACATTCCGATGGATCTCACCAGCATTCAAGACCAGTTGGATGACCATGCGAAGAAGCGGCTGGCTGAAATTGCCGCTCCTCACGTCGAGCCCGCTGACCAACATGTCGTCGTCGGCATGCCGGACACTGAAATTCATCGCTTTGCAGAAGAGCACAACGTCGATCTAATCGTTGTTGGCTCGCATGGGCGCCATGGCTTTGCCCTGCTGCTAGGTTCCACGTCTACCGGTGTACTGCACGGTGCACAGTGCGACGTTTTGGCCGTTCGGGTCGGCAAAAAAGGTGAAGAGAGCGACGAGTAATTCGTATAGAAAGGCACCCACTGGGTGCCTTTACTCATTCAATACTCATATCAGTCACCGCTGGCCATCGCCTCAAGCTCCATCCAACGCTCCATGGCCGTTTCAAGTGCTTGCTGTACGTTCTCTAACGTTTGCAGCTTAGCAGTGATAGTACTGGCTTCTTGCTGATAGAAAGCGGGGTCGCCAATTTCTTGCTCTAATGCCTCTACTTCACTCTCAAGACGCTCAATCTCCGCAGGTAACGCATCTAACTCCCGCTGCACTTTGTAAGACAGCTTAACGGTTTTTTTAACAGGCTCGGCAACCGGCTTCTCTGGCGCTTTTTCAATGACAGCGCTGGTCGGCTCGGTGTTCTGACGGGCAGCGCCCTCCCACGGAGCAGGTGGTAATTTGCCGCCTTGGCGAATCCAATCTGTGTAACCACCTACGTATTCACGCACAACCCCCTCGCCCTCAAAGGCCAGCATGCTGGTCACGACGTTGTCCATAAATGTCCGGTCGTGGGAGACCAGGAGCAGCGTGCCATCAAAGTCCAGTAGCAGCTCTTCAAGCAACTCCAAGGTTTCCATATCCAGGTCGTTGGTAGGCTCATCCAACACCAATACGTTGGCAGGCTGAGTAAACAACTTGGCTAGCAACAGGCGGTTGGATTCGCCGCCGGAAAGGGCTTTTACCGGCTGTCGAACGCGGTCAGGTGTGAATAGAAAGTCCTGAAGGTAGCTCATTACGTGGCGATCTTTTCCGCCAACGGTTACCCGATCGCTGCCTTGGGCGACGTTGTCGTAGACGGTTTTTTCCAGCTCTAAACCGGCACGCAACTGATCGAAGTAAGCGACCTTTAAATTGGTCCCCAGCTGAACGCTACCTTCTGTTGGAGTAAGCTCGCCGAGCAAAATTTTCAGCAGCGTTGTTTTACCTGCACCGTTGCGACCAAGGAAACCTATACGGTCGCCACGCATCACTTCAAGATTCACGTCACGCAGAATGACATCATTACCAAAGCGCTGTGTTACGCCTTTCAGCTCGACTACCCGCTTACCGGTACGCTCGCCGCTGTCGACAGTGAGATTGGCAGTCCCCTGACGCTCACGTCGCTGGCTACGCTCCAAGCGCATCTGCTCAAGCTCCCGCACACGCCCCTCGTTGCGTGTACGCCGCGCTTTGACGCCTTGACGAATCCAGACTTCTTCTTGGGCTAGTTTTTTATCGAAAAGCGCGTTTTCTCGCGCTTCGACTTCTAGCTCGTGCTGCTTACGCTCTTGATACTCGGCATAGTTGCCGGGATAACGGCCAAGCTTGCCGCGATCTAGTTCAAGGATGGAGGTGGCCAGCTTAGATAGAAAGGCACGGTCGTGGGTAATCAGTAATACCGCGCCGTTGAAAGCTAGCAGTTGCTCTTCCAACCAAGCAATCGTGTCTAGGTCGAGATGGTTGGTAGGCTCGTCAAGAAGCAGTAAATCTGGCTCGGAAACCAAGGCGCGCGCCAACGCAACACGGCGGCGCCAGCCACCGGAAAGCGCACTCATTTCAGCTTCAGGAGGTAATCCTAAACGGGTGAGTACAACGTCAATGTTCTGATGGAAAGACCAACCGTCGATAGCCTCTATGCGAGTTTGCAGCTTGGCCATGCGGCTCATGTCGGGGTCGGGATCATTGATCAAATGCTGGTATTCAGAAAGCAGCTCCCCCGCTTCCGGCAGCCCCTGAGCAACCATGTCAAAAATCGTCATGCCTGAGGACTCAGGCAGTTCCTGGGACAATACGCCAATCTTCAAGCCCGGCGCACGCCAAATCGAACCGTCATCGGCATGAATATCGCCCGCGACTAGTTTTAATAGCGTTGATTTACCGGTGCCGTTGCGCCCGACCAGCGCCAGCCGCTCGCCTTTTTCAACCGTTAGGTCGGCGCGGTTAAGCAGTACTTGGGTGCCGTAAGCGAGTTGCAGCTGTTCGAGTCGTAACAAGGTCACGCAGTGTCCTCCTTCATCATGAGCCGCACAGTGTAACGCATGCGCTCGCCTTAAGGAGAGCCCTTATAGAGCCAAACGACACATCGTGCTAACGTCCCACCATCACGTGATAATAACAAGGTAGCACCAAGCTACTCGTTTAGGGCTGACATCGTGACCGTTACCGTCTCAATGCACTTTGTGAACGAACTGTTGTGTGGCTTACCCGCCACCGAGCACTCCCCTGTCCGCTATCTGGAGCTTGCTGGAATTTCCCCTTTTCTACTCAGCGCACCAAACGGCCGAGTCACTGTTGAACAGTTTGCCGAGCTTTACCGCCTCCTTGCCCTTGAGCTAGATGATGAAACACCCTGCTTTTTCTCCAGGCCGCTACGCTGTGGAACGCTAAAGCTGCTGTGCTTGAGCTTGCTAGATGCACCTACGCTGCATGTTGCGCTTCATCGCTATACGCAGTTTTTCCGGATTTTATTAGATGATTTCAGCTACGACTTCACTATTGAGGGCGAATTTGCTCGCATGGCGCTTGAAGAGCGCGCACCGCTGCATGGCAGCCGTATATTGATTCATGAATTGATGTTGAAACTGTTTCACGGTATCGCCTCCTGGATGATCGCACGCAAAATTCCACCTATCCTGATGGAGTGCGGCTACGCCCAGCCCGCTCATAGCGCTGACTATCTCTACTTCTACCCCGGCAAGCTAAAATTTGATCAACCGCAAACAGCTGTTTACTTTGATAAGGTGTTTCTAAACCACCCCATACGCCAAACGAAACAACATCTTGGCGCATTTCTACAACGCGCACCGGCCGACTGGTTCTACGTCTCTTTTGAAGATCGTTTGATTACGCACCGGGTTCGCGAACATCTTAGCCGCCACTTACCCACCTCGTGTACGGTTCAGCATGTGGCAGACGCGTTACATATGTCCGTGCGGACACTCTCAAGGCACCTGAAACTTGAAGGTACCCATTTCCAGGCGGTTAAAGACGAATACCGTCGCGACTATGCTATTCAAGCACTCACTCGCAGCACACAGCCACTAACAGCCATTGCAGAAAAACTAGGATTTGAAGACTTGGCTTGTCTTAGCCGAGCGTTTAAACAGTGGACCGGGAATTCACCCGCCGCTTACCGCAAGGCGCAAACGGCGGGCATAAAACGCTAACGTTTATATCTCAGTACGAATGCGCTTTTTATCCAGCTTACCCACACTGGTTTTAGGAATTTCATCTACGAAACGAATCAGCGATGGAATACCCCAGCGATTGATGCTGCCCTGCTCGACGAACTGCTCCATAAACGCCTGTACTTCTTCTGCCGTGGGCGGGTTGTTGACATCGCTGGGAACAACCAGCGCTGCTGGACGCTCACCCCATTTATCATCCACAACGCCAATCACCGCCACCTCAGCGACCCCCGGGCATTGGCTGATATAGCTTTCCAGCTCAAGTGAAGAGAGCCACTCGCCACCGGTTTTGATGACATCTTTAATACGGTCGCTAATGGCTAAGAAACCATGCTTATCAATCGAGCCAACATCACCGGTATGCAGCCATCCATCCCGCCAAAGCTCTTCACTGCGTTTCTCTTCTTTGTAGTACGCCTGGGTTAACCAGGGTGCCTGGGCACGCACTTCACCGACACTGACGCCATCATGGGGTAACGGTTCTCCGTTGGCATCAACCACCTGCAATTTCACTAGGGGCACGGGTAAACCAGCTTTACACCGCCAGGGAAGCTGCGTTTCAAAATCAGCCTCGGCAACATCCTGAGGTAAAATATCAGCGGTTAGCAGCGGGCAGGTTTCTGACATGCCGTAGGCACTTCGTGTATCAATGCCGAGTGACCAAGCACGGCTAGCCAGGGCTTGGGTTAGCGCACTGCCGCCGACGAGCACCTTCCAGCCGGTTAAATCAATTTTTTTCGATGCGATAGCGTCAGCGCTAACCACCATATTTAACAGCGTTGGCACGCAGTGGGAGAAATCGACCTTTTCGTTCACCAACAGTTTGACCAACATTTCCGGCTCATAGCGGCCAGGGTACACCTGGGTCGCTCCCATCAACGTGGCAGTGTAAGGCACGCCCCAGGCATGCACATGGAACATCGGCGTGATGGGCATGTATACCTTGTCGCGGTTGAGCAGCTCAAAACCCGGTGCTTGGAAGGTACTGGCTTCACCTAGTGTGTGCAGGACTAATTGACGGTGGGTAAAAAACACCCCTTTCGGATTGCCGGTGGTACCCGTGGTGTAGAACAGCGTAGCCACTGCATTTTCATCAAAAATAGGGAACTCATAATGAGTTGGCTGCTCACTTAACAACGCCTCAAACTCACCCACTAATGGCAGCGACGTGCTGACTGCGTTTTGTGCTCCTTGACTCGCCGCTTCTTGGCAAAGTAGGTAACCGCGTATATTAGGTAGTTGATCAGCCAGCGGCTCCAGTAGTGGTACAAAATCCTCATGTACCAGCACAAAGACGTCTTCAGCGTGCTCCATCGTGTAGTGAATTTGCTCGGGCGCCAAACGTACATTAACGGTGTGTAGCACGGCACCAATCATGGGAATGGCAAAAAAGCACTCTAAATAGCGATGGCTATCCCAGTCTAACACCGCCACCACATCCCCCGCCTGGACGCCCTGTGCTGTTAGCGTATGGGCAAGCTGGTGTACCCGCTCACGAAAACGTTGATAGTCATGACGGCTCTGGTCTCGATAAACAATCTGGTTGTTCCCCGCCATTCGAACGCCGGACTCAAGTAAGTCGCTAATTAACAGCGGCGAGCTAGTCGCAGACGGCGTAGAGGGAAGTATTTTTGGCGTTATCGTAGACATAAAACACACCTGTCGATTGTGATTGGAAAACCGTTTGTTATTCGCGCTCGATTAACAGCGCAATGCCCTGCCCACCGCCGATACACAGCGTGATCAAACCATAGCGGCCCTGACGTCGTTCCAATTCGTGCAAGGCTTTTAGAATCAAGATGGCACCGGTCGCGCCGACTGGGTGGCCGAGCGCCACTGCACCGCCATTCGGGTTTAGTTTCTCCACTGGGAAGCCCAGCGTATCGGCAACCGCCATCGCTTGTGCCGCGAACGCTTCATTGGACTCAATCACATCAATGTCATTAATCGTCAGCCCTGCCTGCTGGAGACAGCGTTTCACCGCGGGGATTGGCCCTAACCCCATTACCGAAGGTTCCACACCGGCGGTGGTTGCCACACGCAGCCGCGCCCTAACCGTTAAATTGCGCCGTTGCGCTTCATCAGCATGCGCCAGCACCAAGGTCGCCGCGCCATCGTTGATCCCAGAGGCATTGCCTGCCGTAACCACTCCCTCTTTTTTAAAAGCCGGTTTAAGCCGTGCTAAATCGCTTAACTCAACGCCTTCTCGCACATGTTCGTCACGGGCAAAGGAAACCATCTGTTTACCTTTTGTCACCTCAACAGGCACGATTTGCTCGTCAAAACGCCCTTCTGCAATGGCTATTGCCGCCTTGCGATGGCTATCCAATGCAAACTGATCTAGCTGCTCGCGGCTAAAGCCATACTGCTTGGCGATATTTTCAGCAGTCATTCCCATATGTCCGCTGCCAAATGGGTCACTAAGAATGCCGAGGGTAAGGTCCTGGATATTGGCATCGCCTAGGCGTATGCCGTTGCGTGCTTGAGATGGCAATAGATAAGCACCTCGCGACATCGACTCAGCCCCACCTGCCAATGCTAAGCGGCTGTCGCCCAGAGCGATTTGCTGTGCGGCGGATATCACGGCCTGCACACCGGAACCACATAACCGGTTAACATTAAAGGCACCGGCTTCTTTTGGCACACCCGCACTCAACGCGATATGGCGGGCAAGGTAGGCATCCTCCGGGCCAGTGGTAATAATATGGCCATACACAGAGTGATCGATGTCGGCACCAGTAATGCCCGCACGGCGCAGTGCTTCCTGGGCAGTGATAGTGCCTAACTCATGGGGCGCGAAAGATGAGAGTGACCCACCAAACCCGCCAATAGCGGTGCGAGCACCGCTTACAATAACAACGCTATCCAGTTGCATAATCTCTCCTTAGTAATGACGCACAGCGGAAAAGGACTTAAGAAAAGGGCTTAAGCAAAGGACTTAAGCAAAGCACTTAAAAAAAGTACTTAAAAAAAGCACTTAAGCCACTTTGCCCAACAGCGAGCGTGCGACCACCTCTTTCATAATCTCAGAACTACCGGCGTAAATAGTTTGCACCCGCGCGTCTAAATAGAAGCGTGAAATGGGATATTCATGGGTGTAACCATAGCCACCAAACAGCTGAAGGCATCGATCAACAGCACGACACTGCAGCTCGCTAAGCTGTAATTTGAGTATTGCAGCCTCGGTACTGGTCATCGTGCCGTGGCGGTACTTATTTACGCACTGATCGAAGTAAGCTCGCGCGACATCCAGCTGTGCCTTGATCTCAGCCAGCGTAAAGCGGGTATTTTGAAAGTCGGCCACGCGCTGACCAAACGCGTGGCGCTGGGTAACGTAATCAAGCGTTAATGCCAACGCGCCCTCTACCGCGCCAAGCGCTTGCGCGCCTACGCCTAAGCGCTCCCGGGGCAGCTCTTGCATGAGGTAGCGAAACCCAGCGCCCTCTTCCCCCAATAAGGCACTGTTAGGCAGTTGCAGTTGGTCAAATGCTAGTTCTGCCGTATCGCTGGCGTGCTGGCCAATTTTCTTAATCGGCTTGCCACGGGAAAAACCGGCAAGTGACGTATCGACCAAAAACAGCGAGACCCCTTTTGCACCTGCGCTGGGGTCTGTTTTTGCACAGACAATAACGAGATCGGCCACTTGGCCATTGGTAATAAATAGTTTGCTGCCGTTAAGCGTCCACCCGTCAGCTGTTTTGGTCGCGCGGGTTTTCATCGCAGCCAGATCGCTGCCAGCGTGTGGCTCACTCATGGCAATCGCCCCCAACCACTCCCCACTGGCCATGCGGGGTAGCCAGGTTTCGCGCTGTTCATCAGTGGCTAAGTTTTGCAGGTAAGGCATCACGATATTGGCGTGAATATTATAAGCGCTGGCTAGCCCACCAAATCCTTGTCGAGACATCTCCTCCAGTACTAGTTGGGTGATAGCAATATCGGCACCTGAGCCGCCATAGGTCTCATCAAGATCAATCCCCAATAGACCAGCAGCACCCAGCGCTAGCCATAAAGAGCGTGGTATTTCACCATCCGCTTCCCACTGGTCATAGAAAGGCGCCACTTCCTGCGCTAAGCAGCGGCTGATCATGTCATGAAACAGCGCTTGTGTTTGCTCGTCCATGCTCACTCCTTTAGGTCTTTGCGCAGGTGACGTTTAAGAATTTTACCTGCGGTGCTTTTTGGCAGCGCCTCTGCAAACACCACACGCTTAGGAACCTTGTAGGGTGCAATCAAGCTTTTAACATGTTGGATGAGCTCATCCTCGTTAACCACCTGCCCCTCTTTCACCACAACGACAGCGGTTATCGCTTCAATCCACTTTTCGTCAGGCAGCCCTACCACCGCTACTTCCGAAATGGCCGAGTGCTTAAACAGCGCCTCTTCTACCTCACGGCTGGCAACCAGCACGCCCCCCGTATTGATAACGTCTTTAATCCGGTCCACGACATATAAGTAGCCTGCTTCATCGAAGTAGCCCACATCACCAGAGTGAAACCAACCACCTTGGAAAGACTCAGCGGTCATCTCCGGCTTATCCCAGTAGCCCGTCATTAACTGCGGCGAACGATGGACAATCTCGCCATGCTCACCGGGGGCAACGTCGTTCATTTCCAAATCCACAATGCGCGTTTCCACTGTAAGTATCGGCCGCCCCGCCGACGCAGGACGCTCAGTGTGCTCTTCTGGACGTAACACCGTTGCCAAAGGGGCAATTTCACTCTGCCCATAGCAGTTATATAAACCAACGCCGGAGAAACGCTGCTGCATCTCTTCCAGCACAGGCACCGGCATGATCGAGGCGCCGTAGTACGCTTTCTTGAGTGTGGTTAAATCGAACTGATCAAAGTCTGGGTGGCGCAGTAAGCTGATCCACACAGTGGGCGGCGCAAAAAAAGATACGACATTTTTTTCGGCAATCGCCGCCAAGCAGCTATCCGGTAGCGGTGCTTCAAGCAAATGAATGGGGGCGCCAAGGAGTAAAGCCGGCATCAAAAAAACATGCATTTGTGCGGAGTGGTAAAGCGGAAGAGCGGCCAACATGGCGTCACTTCCCTTGATATCCAGCTCCACCATGCAGGCCATATATTCCGCCATCAGCGCTTGGTGGGTCATCATTGCCGCTTTAGGCGCTGCGGTTGTGCCAGAGGTATAAAGCAGCTGCGCCAGACTGCTTCCCTCTACGGCGACCGTTGGCTCGCTTGTTGATAGCGAGGTTTGCGCATAAGCCAAGACATCAAACCGATCTAACGGGTTATCTTGTTGATCAGCATGCAGTGTTCCATTAACCGTTAATGCTAACCCTTGGGCTGCCTGCTGCACTTTGTCAGCTAACGAAATATCGCTTAGCAATCCTTTCGCCCCAGACTGCTCAAGGATATAGCGCAGTTCATCACTACTTAGCGCAAAGTTAATCGGCACATGTACTAAGCCTGCCTTAGTGGCAGCAAGCCAGGCAATAACATAGGCATCTGAGTTTTTACCGTATACCGCCAACCGATCCCCAGGAGAAAGACCGGCCTCTAACAAGCCACTAGCCACGCTGTTAGCGGCATCGTTAAGCGACTGATAGTTCCACACCCGCTCACCAAACGTTAATGCGAGCTGCTGAGAATATTTGCGAGCGCTGCGGTTTAGCGCAGCGCCAATCGTATTACGGTGAATTAAAGGTGTCTGTTGCATGCCAAATCCTTATTGTTATGTGTTGTTAGGGCTTCAGCGTTTTACGAATTGCTGACGAGTGGGCAAATGCTTTCAGAAAGTGGCCGGAATGCTTCCTCGGCGGGAATCGTGCGCACAACTCTGAAAAGGTCATCCTCATCGGCTGACTCTTCCGGTGTTTTCACTTCAACGAGGTACATATCATGGACCATACGGCCGTCTTCACGAATGTAGCCGTTCGTTGCAAAGATATCGTTAATGGGGGTATCAGCCATCTGCTGACGCACGGTTTGCGTGTCGTCTGTTCCCGCTGCCTCAATGGCTTCTAAATAGTGGCGGGTGCTGGAATAGAGCCCTGCGTGCACCATGGTCGGCATGCTGCCGGTGCGCTCACGAAAACGCTCTGCCCAGGCACGCGTTTCATCAGTTAGGTCGTAATACCATGCTTTAGTGAACTGCAGCCCTTGAGCGCTCTCCAATCCAATGCTGCGTATATCAGTACTGAACAGCACCATGCCGGCTAGAATCTGTCCGACTTGAGTAATGCCAAATTCGCCTGCCGTTTGCACCGCATTAATGGTGTCACCACCAGCATTATTGAGGGCAATTACATCAGCGCCCGATGCCTGGGCCTGCAGCATAAAAGAGGAAAAGTCACTGTTCGGAAAGGGGTGTCGTGCGCTACCTACTATCGTTCCACCATTCTCAGTGACCACCCGCTCTACATCTGCTTCAAGCGCATGACCAAACGAATAGTCGGCACTGAGTAAATACCAGTTTTTATAGCCTTCTTGGGTAATTGCCTTTGCCGTACCGTTAGACATCGCCCAGGTATCGTAAACCCAGTGAATATGGTTGGGAGAGCAGTGCTCGTTAGTGACACTGGAAGAAACAGCACCGTTCACTAAGCCAAGTTTATCCGCCTCTTCTAACAAGCCTACGGCTGCTAATGTAACCGATGAAGCCACTAGGCCAGTGACCATATCGACATTGCGTTCATCAATCCATTCGCGCACTACGCTTGAGCCAACATCAGGGCTATTACGATCATCGGCACTAAAGACGACGATTTGGGCACCGTGTACACTGCCACCAATATCCTCAATTGCCATCTCAATGGCATCTTGTCCTAACGGGCCTATTGGATCACGATAAACACCTGACATATCAGCTAGATAACCAATACGGATTTCATTATCTGAAATACCTTCATTGGCGGCCACGCTGGGAGCATAGCTAGCTGTGATGACGGCAGCCGATAGCGCAGAAATAGCGCAATGACGTGATAGATGCATGCTTTTTACCTATCTATTGTTGTTATTAAAAGAGCCTTAAGCCCGATTTATTTCATGCTTCATCCTCATGTTAAAAGTAAAAACCGCTTTACTGTTTACCTATCGAGCCAGTTTTTTTGCAATTCGTGCCATTCGAATAAGATATCCATTCGGGATAGACCATTAGTCGTTGTTACTCTCCAGCGCTACAATAACGTTTTTCAGCTGGCTAAATAGTCAACGCTTGCTAGCTGCCATCGAATATTTAACTGACACTGGGAGTGTGACGCTTGGCGACAAGTGATGTGGATAGCTTTTTACCCGAGGCGCTGCAATTTCGTTCTGATGCCCCCTTAGTGGATATCGGCGCTAACCTGACTCACGAAAGTTTTCAGCGTGATTTAGCGGATGTCATTGCGCGGGCGAAAGCGGCCAATGTAGCTACCTTAATAGTGACGGGTACTGATATTGAACACGCCGAGCAAGCCGTAGAACTGGCTAAACAGACCCCAGGCATATATGCCACTGCCGGGGTTCACCCACACGATGCTAGCGGGTGGAGCAGTGACGTGGCACGCCAGTTAAAAACGCTTCATCAAAAACCTGAAGTGGTTGCCGTGGGCGAGTGTGGACTGGACTTTAATCGCAATTTTTCAACGCCTCACGAGCAAGAGCTAGCGTTTGAAGCTCAGTTGGCGCTCGCTGCTGAAAGTGGCTTACCACTATTTTTGCACGAACGCGACGCAGGACAACGAATGCGTGAAATGCTGCATAGCTGGCGAGACGACATCAGCCAAGCTGTTATTCACTGCTTCACCGCTGATCGAGATACGTTACACGGCTATCTCGATTTAGACCTTCATATTGGTTTAACTGGCTGGATTTGTGATGAGCGCAGAGGTCATCACCTTCGCTCAATAGTGAAAGATATTCCGTTAGACAGGTTAATGGTAGAGACTGACTGTCCTTACCTGCTGCCTCGTAATCTTCCTGCCAAACTAAAAGGACGCCGTCACGAGCCAGCCTTGCTACCATGGATTGTAAGAGAGATTGCCCAATGGCATGACGTGACCGAAACCGAGCTGGGGAACGCAACAACCCGCACTGCCCAGCATTTTTTCCGCCTCGATACGGAAGCTTAAAAGGAGCAAAGCGTGGCTGATTACCCAGGGTTTATTGCCATTGAGACGGGCGAAGATAACGGCTTGCCGCTGGCTATTGCTTGGTCTCTACCTGATGGACGTATAAAGCAGACACTCATTCAGCCTGACGATAGCTGGATCAGTGAAGACACAAACGTGATGGGATCTTATAGCATTGAAGAGCTAGAAAGCCTCGGCGTCAGCCCTTTGGATGTCATACGTGAACTAGAGACCGATCACTTCTCAGCTACGCTGTACACCAGCGATAACGGTGAGGATGAAGCAGCGCTGGCTCGACTCTTTGACACCTACGGTTTGGATCCTTTTGTTGAATTAGCGCCTGCACAGGTGCTTTATGAGGCGATTAGCGCGCGAGATTGGCACCGTTTACGCAGCGAAATTTTTAACGACATGGGGCTCGAACCGATGCGGCCCGAGCACGAAATTGAAGTAATGCTAACGCTTCACAAGCAGCTTACCGAGAAAGACTAAGCCGTCGCGGCCAACGCCACGTCAAGTTCTCGCTGCCCCTGTTTAATGGCCTGCACCAAGGTATCTTGATGCTGATAATAGCGTGTCAATGCGATCAAGAAAGCGTTGGCACGCAATGGCAGCCCCTCTGCTAAATAGCGTGCCGCTCTAGCGTCTACTTTGTCAGCAAACGCTGCTCGATCGACCTCAACGTCCCCACCTAAATTATCGACACTAACGTGGAATGTGCGTCCGCAGGCATGGGTAAACAGCTTTTCCAACGCCTGCGGGGCAATCTCCGCTTGTTCGAAGGCGTGCTGCTGCTGGGCGTCGCGCCCATCAGGCAAGTACCAGTACCCGTAATCTTCCAGCTGCCGACGCTTCTCTCCTGCGATGCACCAGTGGCTGATTTCGTGCAGTGCACTAGCAAAAAAGCCGCGCGCAAAAATCACCTGATGATAAGGTGTTTCAGATGTAGCTGGGCGATATAGGGGTTCATCGCCACCTTTGATTAAGCGCGTCTGATAACGTGCTAGAAACACACCATCAAACAGCGTCGTTATGTCGTGAAGCGTCCAACGCTCCTGCTCTTGAGTCACTATATACCTACGTCGTCGTTCATTTCGTAAAGTATACCCGCGCCTTATCCAGATGATAAAGAGATGGCAAATCATTAGACAGCTACCGTGATCCTAGTAACTCCTGCTACTCTACCGGCTTTTGTTGGGTCACTTTGCTAAACAGGAAACATACCGTGGGCGGCTTTACTAGCAATATAAAATCCATCTATTGGCCAGAAACACGCACGTTGGTAGCGTTAGCGCTCCCCATCTGTGGTGCTCAACTCGCACAGGCGGGTATGAGTGTGGTCGACGTCATGATGACCGGCAGACATAACGCCACCGACTTAGCTGCCGTTTCGGTTGGCTCAAGCCTGTGGATGCCACTGATGCTATTTATGACCGGTACATTAATGGGCCTTACGCCTATCGTGGCACACCTTTTGGGTGGCAAGCGAAACAGTGATATTCGCCCTGCGGTTCACCAGGCACTGTGGGTCGCATTAGTACTCGGGTTCACTGCCGCTGTATTGCTGTGGACAGTCGTGACACCTATCTTCGAACTTATGAGGGTGCCTCCAGCGGTTGCAAGAGAGTCTGCTGCCTACCTTTCCGCGGTTGCCTTCGGCATGCCCGGGATCGCCTTGTTTCAGGCACTTAGAGCCTTTTCAGATGGCATGAATCACACTCGCCCCGCGTTATGGATTAGTTTAGTGGGGCTAATCGTTAATATTCCCAGTAACTATTTACTTATCTATGGCGGCGATGGCCTAGTTAACCTATTAGGTGATGGATTACCCAGCGCTCTGCAACAACTACCGGCACTAGGCGCATTCGGCTGCGGCATCGCCACAGCACTCTCGATGTGGACAATGGCCGTTGCAATGGCTCTCTATACCCGTAAAGGACACGCCTATCAAAGCGTCTCAATTTGGCAAACGCTAACCCCACCAACACTATCCGGCATCCGCGAGCTTGTCGTAGTGGGTATGCCTATCGGTGTGGCTATTTTCGTGGAAGTGACGTTATTTACCCTGATAGCCTTGTTTATTGCCAGTTTTGGAGAGGTCACAGTCGGGGCTCACCAAATTGCCCTAAGTTTCACGTCTATTCTCTTTATGCTGCCGATGTCATTGAGCATGGCACTTACCGTACGTGTTGGTAATACATTGGGCCAACAACGCTCTGCTATGGCGCGCACTGTCGCTTGGAACGGTATCGTGATCAGTGTCATTGTGGCCGTCATCAACAGTACATTACTTTGGTTTACAGCAGTGCCGGTGATTGCGTTGTACACCTCCAATGCCGACATCCAGGCTTTGGCGCTCACCATCATATCCCTGGCAGTCATTTTCCAGCTATCGGACTCACTTCAAGTCAACTTAGCAGGTGCATTACGAGGTTATAAAGACACCCGTATCGTGATGGTCATTACCGTACTTTCTTACTGGATTGTCGGTTTAGGCGGTGGCCACTGGCTAGGAACTCACGGTCTAGGTGGTATGTCTGGCCCACTGGGAGTGCATGGTTACTGGATGGGCCTGATTGCAGGACTCAGCACAGCCGCACTATTACTTGCTTGGCGGTTAAAATGGATTAGCCAACAGGAGTAACCAATGGCGCTCTACCCTCAACCTATATTATGGCTGACGACCAGTGTCAGCCTGGTACTAGCGGGCTGCGGAGACAATGGTGCCGAACAGCCTTGGGTAGAGTATCACCAACAGCTCACTAGCGACCTTGCAATTGCCGATATTGAGCGTCACCCTCCACCTAATATTGGTAAGTTTCCCGAGCGTCGAGAACGACTATTCACTATTCCTGAAACCCGAGAGGGTATGCTCAATATCTATGCGTTACGTGAGTGTCAGATAACATCGCTCATTGCAGCGCGGAACAATCAGCTGGGGCGTGTTGCTCCCCCTAGCCAGCACTGGCTTTACGAACGCACGCTCTGGCAGCGCCTAAGTGCCTGCTGGAATAGTGATGTTCCTGACGGCTTAAGTGATGACAATAAAGCGCGATTGGCTGAACTAACTGAACTCAAGACAGAACAGCTACCGGCTGTCAGTTGGAATGCTATTTTTGATTCTGAAGAGTGGGAAAAAAGCTTTTCCCGAGCAAGCGCGCCCCTAAACAGTGCTGAACTACCTAATATTGACAATCAACTGGCTGCCGTTGATTACCTTGAACAAATGGTGACACACCAATTTAGCCAAACATGGCAACAGGACTCTTCAACACTTGAAAACCACCTTAAAGCACTGCAAGAGAGGCCTTTAACAGCAGAAATTTTACGCACATTATTGCTTGCCCAGCAACGCTTAGCCGAGGCAAACGTAGCACTTGAGTCAGCACGCTTAACGACTAGTGAATGCCTGCAAGATGGTTTTCTAGCGGGCTTAAATCAAGTTGAACAAATCTCCCTCAAGTGGCTTACAGCAATTAACCAACTAATTAATGCCCAGCAAATAACGCCACCTGAAGCGGTTAAGAACTATCAGGACACTTGGTTATCACTGACCAATCCTCAGGCTCCCTGGCAGCGGCTCCAACAAGTAAAAGCACAACACCACGCGCTGCGAGACCAATTTACTAGCTGCTCCGATAATTAAAAATCACAAACCCCCTTAACCTTCTTGGCAACCTGTGCTATTGGTGAACTAAGTGGTAAGCAGCATACGCTGTTTATCGATGTCGTGACCACGCAGCACAAGGAGGGACATTATGGGCGCATCCCTGTCACCCCGCTCTGCCCAGGTCATCGACCTGGAAACCGTGCGTCAGCGTCAGCAGGCGCAAAAATGCTTGATCCGCCTAGCCCCTGAGCTAGATGGGTTAGAGATGGTCTACCAGCTCGCTGCGAGTCCCGACACGTATTACGGCCTACCTATTTTGGCCTGGGGGCTGCAAGAGAACGGTAACATCATTGGCCTTGTGCCATGGATGGAAAAGCTCGCTGCTTGTCATGAACTCGACAGCCATGAAAATGGCCAGTTTATTGGCTACCGCGATCCAGAAACTGAAGAAATTTTCGCCCTTCCTCCTGATCATAAATACGACGAGCTAATGGCCTCAGCCAGTTACTTCGAGTATGAAGCTTCAGGAGAGGTGACGCTGATTCAACAGCTTCCGGATACCCTTGGCACTCATGCTTTATGCATGAATCATCCCGACGCCCCCTGGAATATGAAGCAAGTCTATGGATGGCGTCTGTATAGCGATGGGAGTGTTGAAGCAGTTCTTGCCGATGAGCAGCAAGCCACAACGTCCCCCATTCTACTGGGTGATAAGTGCCTTTACGATGCCCACTCCCGCCATCGCACGGTTTACTTTTTTCAACGCCATATCGCCAACCGCATAATGGATGAAGACCCTGCGACACTGGAAGCTTTGGCGATGATGGTTGTTCCAAATAAAGAGGGGTGATCTTGCATAAGCACTCGCGAGGCTAGCCAAACCCTAAAGCCGATACTAATGGCTAGCCTCGCGTAACTGCAGAAGCCTTACGCTAGGCGAATAAGATACACATAATGGGCATCAGACTCTTCTTGCAGCAGTAGCTGGTGCCCCAAAAATTGACAAAATTTTGGCACATCGCGAGTCGTTGCGGGATCTGTCGCTATCACCTTCAACACCTGCCCTGGCGTCATATCACGCACCTTGTTATGCATTAGCATAATAGGTTCAGGGCAATACAAACCCGTTGTGTCTAACGATGCATCAAAGGCACTTGGGTCATACGTATTATCAGTCATCTACAATCTCGTTTAGGAAACAGACAGCATGATCAAAGTAATCATTGAACGGCGCATTATGCCTGGCCTGGAAGAAGAATATGAACTGGCTGCGCGCGAAGCAATGCGCGTTTCGCTTGGCGTACGCGGATTTGTCGGTGGAGAAACACTCGTCGAACTTGGCCACACAGATCGCCGCCTGATGATTACCAAATGGCGCGATCTTCGCGCTTGGAAAGAGTGGCACTCAAGTGAAGCACGTACAGTGGCCATGCAGAGCATTCTACCTCTATTAACAGAAGACGAAACTATCCGCGTATACGAGCCAGGCTATTAGCCCCTTACGCAACTCTGCCTACCTTTAAATTAGTGAGCGAGCCTTACATGAACCGTCACTTCTTCCCGATCATGGTAGAGGTGGCGACATGTAATATTAGCGCTCACCCCAGCCATTTCCAACGCCTCTTCCAAAGTGTTAATACAGCGGTTGACCTCGTCCCAGCGTTTCTTCATAGGCAGTTTTAAATTAAAAATTGCCTCTCGACACCATTTGCGAGTTAACCATCTTTCCACCATCGCTAATACGCGTACAGGCTTATCGACAATATCACAAACTAGCCAATCCATTCGTTGCGGCGGCTCCCAAGTAAATCCATCTTCTTTAAGATGATCTATCTGCCCTGTCGCCATTAGCTGCTTGTCCATTGGCCCATTATCAATGGCATAAACATACATACCACGCTGGACTAACTGCCAAGTCCAACCACCTGGGGCGGCCCCTAGATCCGCTGCCTGCATATGATCCGCAAGCCGTGTATTCCACTCTTCTCGTGGAATAAACTCATGCCATGCCTCTTCTAACTTCAGCGTTGATCGGCTTGGTGCACGAGATGGAAAACGTAAGCGGCGTATACCATTAATCAGCTCACTTCGATTGTCAGGAAAACTCATGCCCAACTGAACACGATCACCATCCGTCCAGAAAATATGTAAACGACGTGCACCGGCTTTACCGCGCAATGCGCCGCGTTTTTTTAGCATACTCTGCAATGGCTTAGTTAGTGCTTTAATTAAGCCTGCCAATGCTTTGCCATCATTGGTATCTGGCGTTTCGTGCCAAATTTCTTCAAAACTCCAGCGACTTGACTTTATCTGATCAAGAATAGCCGTAAGCCTATCGTCCCGGGACAGCGTGAGCGCAGGCAGAGCAGCTAGACTTTGGCGAGCAAAAATAAGTTGCTTAAATGCCGCTTTACGGTGCAAATCATTAATCGGCTCTTTATCTAAGCGCGTTAAACTCACCCAACCTTCGCCTTGTGCAGGCTCGCAACTCACCTGGTGCTGTTTGGCGTGGTGTTGCATTTCAGCTAGTGCGTCGCTTTCAAACCCTGGGCGGCAATAGACAAGCCACGATGTGGGTACTGTTTCACTCACCCTTTCACCTCGAAAGTAATTTCATGTCATAGGTGAACATCTATTCAGAATAAAATGCCCCCGCTAATCGATGCATCATAGCACTTTCTTGTAAATGCTTTCTAAGTAGCGAGATAATCAGCGATTATTCATCTGATTGATGCGCTTAAAACATTATCTGCGCCTAACAAAAAACCCCAGCGTCAGTTGAAGCTGGGGTTTCGGGCTGCGCTGCTGCAGGACCAGGACAAGGTGGATTCTCAATTACCCCACTCGAGAATGACGGTGTGGTGGCTCGGGGATGACGTGCGGTGTGGCCGCTTTGTGACAGGGGCTAGGGAGTGCTTTTTTCTTCCACGCAAACAAAAAACCCAGCCGGTTGGCTGGGTTTCTTGTTAAATAAGTGCCTGACGATGACCTACTCTCGCATGGGGAGACCCCACACTACCATCGGCGCTAAGCGGTTTCACTTCTGAGTTCGGCATGGGATCAGGTGGTTCACGCGTGCTATGGTCGTCAGGCGTAACTTGTAATGCATATCATGCTGGCGTGTTTTGTGGCGTCTCTCGTTTCCTGTCATCGACAGGAAGTGCGTATCCGGTTTTCGTTATCACTGCGACCAGACCCCTTGGGTGTTATAGGGTCAAGCCTCACGGGCCATTAGTACACGTTAGCTCAACGCCTTGCAGCGCTTCCACACCGTGCCTATCAACCAGCTGGTCTCGCTGGGCCCTTCAGGAGGCTCTAGGCCTCAGGGATGTCTCATCTTGAAGGGGGCTTCCCGCTTAGATGCTTTCAGCGGTTATCCCGTCCGCACATAGCTACCCGGCAATGCCACTGGCGTGACAACCGGAACACCAGAGGTGCGTCCACTCCGGTCCTCTCGTACTAGGAGCAGCCCTTCTCAAACATCCAACGCCCACGGCAGATAGGGACCGAACTGTCTCACGACGTTCTAAACCCAGCTCGCGTACCACTTTAAATGGCGAACAGCCATACCCTTGGGACCGACTTCAGCCCCAGGATGTGATGAGCCGACATCGAGGTGCCAAACACCGCCGTCGATGTGAACTCTTGGGCGGTATCAGCCTGTTATCCCCGGAGTACCTTTTATCCGTTGAGCGATGGCCCTTCCATACAGAACCACCGGATCACTAGAACCTGCTTTCGCACCTGCTCGACGTGTCTGTCTCGCAGTCAAGCACCCTTATGCTCTTGCACTCATTGCACGATGTCCGACCGTGCTGAGGGTACCTTCGTGCTCCTCCGTTACTCTTTGGGAGGAGACCGCCCCAGTCAAACTACCCACCACACACTGTCCTCGATCCGGATAACGGACCTGAGTGAGAACGCCAATGATGCCAGGCTGGTATTTCAAGGTTGGCTCCCCTCGAACTGGCGTCCGAGATTCAAAGCCTCCCAGCTATCCTACACAGGCAACATCAGCGTCCAGTGTGAAGCTATAGTAAAGGTTCACGGGGTCTTTCCGTCTAGCCGCGGGTACACCGCATCTTCACGGCGATTTCAATTTCACTGAGTCTCGGGTGGAGACAGCGTGGCCATCATTACGCCATTCGTGCAGGTCGGAACTTACCCGACAAGGAATTTCGCTACCTTAGGACCGTTATAGTTACGGCCGCCGTTTACCGGGGCTTCAATCAAGAGCTTCGGACGAATCCTAACACCATCATTTAACCTTCCGGCACCGGGCAGGCGTCACACCCTATACGTCCGCTTGCGCGTTAGCAGAGTGCTGTGTTTTTACTAAACAGTTGCAGCCACCTGGTATCTTCGACCGGTTCGGGCTTAGAGAGCAAGTCTCATCACCCTACGCCGGCGTGCCTTCTCCCGAAGTTACGGCACCATTTTGCCTAGTTCCTTCACCCGAGTTCTCTCAAGCGCCTTGGGATTCTCACCCTGACCACCTGTGTCGGTTTGGGGTACGGTCGCACATGATCTGAAGCTTAGAGGCTTTTCCTGGAAGCGTGGCATCAATGACTTCCTGACCGTAGTCAGTTCGTTTCGTGTCTCGGCCTTGAAGGGTCCCGGATTTACCTAAGACCCAAGCCTACTCACTTTCACCAGGACAACCAACGCCTGGCTCACCTAGCCTTCTCCGTCCCCCCATCGCAATCATGTCCGGTACGGGAATATTGACCCGTTTCCCATCGACTACGCCTTTCGGCCTCGCCTTAGGGGCCGACTCACTCTGCTCCGATTAGCGTCGAACAGAAACCCTTGGTCTTCCGGCGGGGGAGTTTTTCACTCCCCTTATCGTTACTCATGTCAGCATTCGCACTCGTGATACCTCCAGCGAACTTCTCAATTCACCTTCATCGGCTTACACGACGCTCCTCTACCGCTCACACATAGTGTGAACCCGTAGCTTCGGTACCTGGTTTAGCCCCGTTACATCTTCCGCGCAGGCCGACTCGACTAGTGAGCTATTACGCTTTCTTTAAAGGATGGCTGCTTCTAAGCCAACCTCCTAGCTGTCTGAGCCTTCCCACATCGTTTCCCACTTAACCAGGATTTCGGGACCTTAGCTGACGGTCTGGGTTGTTTCCCTTTTCACGACGGACGTTAGCACCCGCCGTGTGTCTCCCACGCTTGCACTCACCGGTATTCGGAGTTTGCCTCGGGTTGGTAAGTCGGGATGACCCCCTAGCCGAAACAGTGCTCTACCCCCGGCGGTGATACGTGAGGCGCTACCTAAATAGCTTTCGAGGAGAACCAGCTATCTCCGAGCTTGATTAGCCTTTCACTCCGATCCACAAGTCATCCAAATCTTTTTCAACAGATCCTGGTTCGGGCCTCCAGTTGATGTTACTCAACCTTCACCCTGCTCATGGATAGATCGCTCGGTTTCGGGTCTATATCCAGCGACTGTGTCGCCCAGTTAAGACTCGGTTTCCCTACGGCTCCCCTAAACGGTTAACCTCGCCACTGAATATAAGTCGCTGACCCATTATACAAAAGGTACGCAGTCACAGAACAAGTCTGCTCCTACTGCTTGTACGCACACGGTTTCAGGGTCTATTTCACTCCCCTCTCCGGGGTTCTTTTCGCCTTTCCCTCACGGTACTGGTTCACTATCGGTCAGCCAGGAGTATTTAGCCTTGGAGGATGGTCCCCCCGTCTTCAGTCAAGGTTTCTCGTGCCCCGACCTACTCGATTTCACATGATCAGATTTTCGACTACGGGGCTATCACCCACTACGGCCGCGCTTCCCAGCGCATTCGTCTAATCAGTCACATGCTTAAGGGCTGGTCCCCGTTCGCTCGCCGCTACTAGGGGAATCTCGGTTGATTTCTTTTCCTCAGGGTACTTAGATGTTTCAGTTCCCCTGGTTCGCCTCTTACGCCTATATATTCAGCGCAAGATACTCATCTTATGATGAGTGGGTTTCCCCATTCAGAGATGCCCGGGTCACAGGTTGTTTGCCACCTCGCCGAGCCTTATCGCAGGCTTCCACGTCTTTCATCGCCTCTGGCTGCCTAGGCATCCACCGTGTGCGCTTCATTGCTTGACCCTATAACCCGAAGGAGTCTGGTGTCTCGCAATGATAACGATTGCCGGATACGCTTGAGACGTATCACAAAACAATTACGTATAAACGTTTTAAAACGTTTATGTCAGCATGATATACATTGTTAAAGAGCGACTGCTATGCGCAGTGATAAGCGAGTGCTTTTTTCACATTAAAAGAAAAAGAAAGACCTTTTTTTCTTCTTTCAACATAAAGAAAACGCTTATCACTGCGTATCAACAGCATTCTGATCAGGTAATTCATTGTGAGCGCTTACCGCGAGGGATGATGCATCGTTTAAGGAGGTGATCCAGCCGCAGGTTCCCCTACGGCTACCTTGTTACGACTTCACCCCAGTCATGAACCACACCGTGGTGATCGCTTTCCCGAAGGTTAAGCTAACCACTTCTGGTGCAGTCCACTCCCATGGTGTGACGGGCGGTGTGTACAAGGCCCGGGAACGTATTCACCGTGACATTCTGATTCACGATTACTAGCGATTCCGACTTCACGGAGTCGAGTTGCAGACTCCGATCCGGACTGAGACCGGCTTTTCGGGATTAGCTGACTCTCGCGAGCTCGCAACCCTTTGTACCGGCCATTGTAGCACGTGTGTAGCCCTACTCGTAAGGGCCATGATGACTTGACGTCGTCCCCACCTTCCTCCGGTTTGTCACCGGCAGTCTCCTTAGAGTTCCCGCCATTACGCGCTGGCAAATAAGGACAAGGGTTGCGCTCGTTACGGGACTTAACCCAACATTTCACAACACGAGCTGACGACAGCCATGCAGCACCTGTCTCTGCGTTCCCGAAGGCACCAAGTGATCTCTCACAAGTTCGCAGGATGTCAAGAGTAGGTAAGGTTCTTCGCGTTGCATCGAATTAAACCACATGCTCCACCGCTTGTGCGGGCCCCCGTCAATTCATTTGAGTTTTAACCTTGCGGCCGTACTCCCCAGGCGGTCGACTTATCGCGTTAACTTCGCCACAAAGTGCGCTAGGCACCCAACGGCTGGTCGACATCGTTTACGGCGTGGACTACCAGGGTATCTAATCCTGTTTGCTACCCACGCTTTCGCACCTCAGTGTCAGTGTCAGTCCAGAAGGCCGCCTTCGCCACTGGTATTCCTCCCGATCTCTACGCATTTCACCGCTACACCGGGAATTCTACCTTCCTCTCCTGCACTCTAGCTTGACAGTTCCGGATGCCGTTCCCAGGTTGAGCCCGGGGCTTTCACAACCGGCTTATCAAGCCACCTACGCGCGCTTTACGCCCAGTAATTCCGATTAACGCTTGCACCCTCCGTATTACCGCGGCTGCTGGCACGGAGTTAGCCGGTGCTTCTTCTGCGAGTGATGTCTTTCCTAATGGGTATTAACCACTAGGCGTTCTTCCTCGCTGAAAGTGCTTTACAACCCGAGGGCCTTCTTCACACACGCGGCATGGCTGGATCAGGCTTTCGCCCATTGTCCAATATTCCCCACTGCTGCCTCCCGTAGGAGTTCGGGCCGTGTCTCAGTCCCGATGTGGCTGATCATCCTCTCAGACCAGCTACGGATCGTCGCCTTGGTGAGCCTTTACCTCACCAACTAGCTAATCCGACATAGGCTCATCCAATAGCGGGAGCCGGAGCCCCCTTTCTCCCGTAGGACGTATGCGGTATTAGCCTGGGTTTCCCCAGGTTATCCCCCACTATCGGGCAGATTCCTACGCATTACTCACCCGTCCGCCGCTCGTCAGCGGGTAGCAAGCTACCCCTGTTACCGCTCGACTTGCATGTGTTAGGCCTGCCGCCAGCGTTCAATCTGAGCCATGATCAAACTCTTCAGTTTAAAATCATTGTGATGCTTACTCGTTACCCGAAGACAACAAAAGCGCATCAAACTTGGCTCAAGGTTCAAACGAATTCATTCAAACTTTCGTTCTCATGACCGCTTGCCTTGATATTTGGTGATTTATCACCCTCATCGGCAAGCGCCCACATGAATTACCTGATCAAATTGTTAAAGAGCTGTTTTCGCTGCTGAACTTCCGAAGAAGTCACTGGCTAACCGATGAACTGGCTTGCCTCAGCGAGAAAGGCGTATTCTACGCATTTCCTAGTGTTTGTCAATCACTGTTTTAAGTGAGTGAAGCGAGTGAGCGAAGAAAGCGAGATAACGATGCTTTCTGGCGTGGCTCGTTTCAAAAAGCGCCGGAAGACATCGAAGCATATTACTGCTGAGTTCTTCTAACTCTCTGACAAACCGAAGGTTTTCACCTTCAATTACCGCTGGTAACGCTGTGCGTCCCCGGCAGCGGATGCGTACTTTACGGATTCGCTGCCGTCTTGGCAAGGGCTATTGGAAAATAAATTGAAATAAAAAAGCGGCAGGTGTTGTTCTAAGAACAAGCCTGCCGCAAACCACCGATCAGTCCCCTGACCAGAGAGTGCTCAGTTAAACCTACAGATGAATGTGCTTTTGCAGCATAACGCCCTCTGTTGAGCTAGCTATCAAAAGCTTAAATCTCAAAGCCCAGGCCAAAATCTTCGCTCGACATCGCCATAAGGCTTCCCGCCCCCGCCTGAATCATCAGAGCATGTGCTTTGGTACGCGGCAGCAGGCGCTGATAATAGAAACGAGCAGTATTCAACTTGGCCACATAAAATGCCTGATCATCGCCTTCTGATGCCGCCAACGACTGCTTAGCTGCGCGGGCAAAAAGGTACGCCAAGGTGACATAGCCGGAGTACATGAGGTAATCGACGCTGGCCGCCCCCACTTCTTCACGGTTTTGCATGGCTTTCATACCCACGCCCATAGTTAGCTCGCCCCACTCAGCATTCAGCTTCGCTAGCGGCTCAACAAACTCTTTTAGAGCAGGGTTATCAGCTTCTGCCTTACAGAACTTATGGATCTCTTTAGTGAATACTTTTAGCGATTCGCCCTGGCTCATCAACACCTTTCGGCCAAGCAGGTCTAACGCTTGAATGCCGGTAGTACCTTCATAGAGACGGGTAATACGCGCATCACGCACCAGCTGCTCCATTCCCCACTCTTTAATAAAGCCGTGGCCACCAAAAATCTGCACCCCTTCATTGGTGCACTCAAAACCAACTTCAGTGAGAAACGCTTTCACGATAGGCGTTAATAGACCAAGCAGAGTTTCAGCCTGCTCTCTCTCTTCGCCGGGCTTGCCGTGCTCAACGATATCTAGCATTTGAGCGGTATATAGCACTAGCATGCGACCACCCTCGGCGAACGCCTTCTGGGTTAGCAGCATACGGCGCACGTCCGGATGAACAATAATCGGATCTGCTACTTTCTCAGGAGCCTGAGCACCAGAAAGAGCACGCATTTGTAACCGGTCACGAGCGTAGCTGAGCGAGTTTTGGAAACTGGCTTCAATTAAGCCTAAACCTTGAATGCCCACACCTAGACGTGCAGCATTCATCATAGTGAACATGCACGCTAAGCCTTTGTTAGGCGCTCCAACTAAATAGCCAGTCGCGCCATCAAAGTTCATCACACAAGTCGCATTACCATGAATCCCCATTTTGTGCTCAAGCGAGCCACAGGAAACGCCATTACGATCGCCGGGATTACCTTGGGCATCTGGCATAAACTTAGGCACAACAAATAGAGAAATACCCTTAGAGCCTTCAGGAGCGCCAGGCAACTTGGCCAATACGAGATGCACAATGTTTTCTGCCAGGTTATGGTCGCCAGCAGAAATAAAGATCTTAGTACCCGTAATAGCATAGGCACCATTTTCATTAGGCACCGCACGCGTCTTAATTAATCCGAGGTCAGTGCCACAGTGCGGCTCGGTGAGACACATAGTGCCTGTCCAAACACCCTCAACCAGCTTAGTAAGGTAAGTTTCCTTTTGTTCATCAGTGCCATGATGCCGAAGTGCATCGGCCGCACCATGGGAAAGCCCTGGATACATGCCCCACGCTAAGTTAGTTGCGCAGATCATTTCAGACAGCATCATCGCCAATGAGGGCGGAAGTCCTTGGCCGCCCTGTTCAGGGTCCGCCGCTAGACTTGGCCAGCCGCCTTCAACATATTGCTGATAGGCCTCTTTAAAACCTTGCGGCGCTTTAACTTCGCCACCTTCTAACAAACACCCCTCTTCATCACCACTTTGATTGAGCGGAAGTAGCACATCACGAGCAAAGCGTGCGCCCTCCTCAAGAATCGCATTCACGACGTCTGGAGACGCGTCATCACCACAGGGCAGCGCTGCATAGTGGCTGGGATAATCAAACATTTCGTCCATAACGAAACGCATATCACGTAAGGGGGCTTGATAGCTGGGCATGTCACTTCTCCTGAGCTGGGGGCTGAAAGCGGCTTACATGTTTAGTACGGCCTGGATTTCAAAAAAACCGCTTTCAAACACATGTTTGAAAACTAGCGCGCAGCCGCATCATAGTCAAGCGGTCGTTTGAATATAACACCCAAAACCGCTACAACTTTGGTCGACCAACCGGTAAAAAGTTGATCTATAAACAAAAAAACCTGCCAGCAAAAGTGCTGACAGGCTATTAGACGCCACTAATTTTCCAGCCTATTTACTGCATTCGAATGCCGCCATCCAGCCGAACCACTTCACCATTCAACATTGGGTTAGTGATAATCTGCTCGGCCAACTGAGCAAATTCATCCGGCTTACCCAACCGTTTGGGGAAAGGCACCGCAGCGGCTAGGGCTTGAGCCGCCTCGTCAGGAATCTCACTCATCATGGGCGTTTCAAAAACGCCAGGCGCAATCGCCATAACGCGAATAGCATGACGCGATAGCTCTCTAGCAGCAGGCAAACTCATTCCCACCACACCGGCTTTCGACGCACTGTAAGCACACTGCCCCACCTGCCCATCGAATGCTGCGATAGAAGCCGTATTAATAATTACGCCCCGCTCACCGCTCTCATTGGGCGTATTTTTGGCCATGGCGGCTGCCGCCAAACGCATCACATTAAACGTACCCACTAAATTAATGTTGATCGTTTTTGCATAGCTTTCCAGGTCTGCGGGATTGCCATTACGGTCAACCAGCTTGGCCACGCTGACGACGCCAGCGCAGTGAATAACACCCGAAAGGCCGCTACCACCTCCCAACGCAATCGCTTCGTCAATTGCCTTCTGCATTTGCTCGGCAGAGGTGATATCAGCTATGCAGGCCACTGCACGATCACCTAAGCGTTTAGCATGCTCCGACACGCTATTATTCATGTCACACAATACAACGCTCCCACCGGCAGCTATTAGGCGCTCTGCTGTTGCCGCACCTAGCCCTGAAGCAGCACCAGTAATTAAAAACGTACAATCCTTCACCTGCATTTCAACTTTCCTTTGATTATTTGTCGTTGCGTGCTTGCTCAGTCGCTTGGGCACGAAGTTTGAAGCGCTGAATCTTGCCGCTAGGCGTTTTGGGCAGCTCATCGACGAATTCGATAACCCTGGGAAACGCATGAGTAGACAGACGCTCACGCACCTGCTGGCGGATTTCATCGGCAAGCGCCTCACTCGCCTGATAACCATCACGCAGTACGATATAAGATTTAATGACCTCGCCACGAATCTCGTCTGGCTGGCCAACCGCGGCCGATTCGGCAACCGCTGGGTGGGTCATAACACTGTTTTCAACATCCGTAGGGCCAACCCGATAGCCTGCGGTGGTAATAATGTCGTCATCGCGTCCGGCAAACTGAAACGAGCCGTCTTCATTGCGGATAACGACATCGCCAGTTAGGTAGTAACCGTTCACAAAGGGATCTTTTTCTTGCCAGGTATACCCTTGGAAGAAGTGAGCGGGTGAGTTTTTGATATCTACCGCAAGCACCCCCGGCTCACCAGGCGGCAGTTCGTTATATTCGGCATCCAAAATGACCAAGCGGTAGCCCGGCATTGGCACGCCCATCGCTCCCACATGTTTAGGATGATCAAGGGAGTGATGGTTATTACAGGTCATGCCGGTTTCTGTTTGCCCATAGTGATCCATAACCGGACAACCTAACGACTTCTCCACCCAGGTCACTACTTCTGTGTTTAGAGGCTCACCTGCAGAGCTTGCCGCGCGAAGCTCTAGCGTTTGATGGGCATCATCGAACAGTCCTGACGCTTTCATTAAGCGATACGCCGTGGGCGCCGCGGCGAAGTTAGTAATATGATGGCGCTTCATGAACGCCAAGGCACCTTCTGCACTGAAACCTGCCTCGCAGAAGTGCGTGGTAACACCGAGCAGCAGCGGCCCAGTAATCGCGTAATAAAGCCCATATGCCCAACCCGGGTCAGCCATATTCCAAAAGCGATCATCGTCGCGAAGATCGACTGCCAGTTCCATATAGAGAGCAAACGCTGTCATACCGGAAAGCGGCACAGCCACTCCCTTTGGCTTGCCTACCGTGCCCGACGTAAACATCTGAAGAAAAGGTTTTTCAGGGGCAAGACGAGGTGGCTTTTCACTCATTGACGTATGCGTCAACGCAGTCTGCCAATCATGATCTTTAGGGTGTTCGCTCGTGGCCCCACCGACGGCCAAAACAGGTGGACATTGGCTTAGCCCATCAAACTTGAAGCGATTAGCATGATCGGTAATAACCAGCTTGGTGTCAGCGCGCCCTAGACGATAATCCACCGCGTCAGGGCCGAACGCGGTAAATAACGGCTGATAGACCGCACCAATTCGCCAAGTGGCAAGAACCGCCACTAACAGCGCCGCTGAACGCGGCAGCATGCAGGCAATACGGTCCCCTTCACCAAGCCCTTGGGCCTTAAACCAACCAGCAAGCTTACCACTCTGCTCGTCTAGTTCTGCATACGTCAGCGTATGGGTTTGTCCATTGATATCTTCCTGCACGAGCGCCAGCACATCGCCTCGCCCCTGGCGCACATGACGACCACAACATGCCTCAAAGGCATTAAGGCAACCATCCTGATGGTCGTCCAGCCTGGCAATCATGGTGTCAACCGTAAAGCCTTCTAGGAAGGTGGAATATGTGGGTAGTGACGCTGATGTTGCTGTCATGATGGCTCTCTTATGTTGTTAGTCGTGAGCAGTTGTACGCAAACAGACAGGCCAGGTTTCGATCTTACGTTTTATTTTTGTCCGTTTACGTTAACGGAAACCTTGCAATTAAACTAACGCTAAAAGCATTTACGCGGGAGCGCAAGCAATCAGCGTCGTAAACGGATTAGACGTTGGTCGAGAAGAGGTATTAACGGGCCATGATCATCGCAACTAGTTCATCGGCTAAATCATCGGGTGTGCGCGGCCCACTCGGGTCGTACCAGCGAACCGTCCAATTGAGTGCGCCCAAAATAAACCGCGACACCAGAAAGCGATCACCGTGAATAAGTTCAGCGGCCAGCGCATCGTCGATAACCTCTACCCACAGTGCTTCGTAGGCATCCCGCAGGTGGCTTAAATGGGCACTGGCATCCGGATCTAACCGTCGCCATTCAAATAACGCCACCACATGGGCATTTCGGTCAGCGAACAGCGTCTCTAAGTGCGCTCGGGCCATGGCATGCAGCCGCGCCTCAGGATCATTGTCGCACTCTTGAAGCGCTGCTTTAGCAATGCCAAGAGCATTCTGGGTACCTTCTTCGATTACCGCAGCTAAGATTTCCTGCTTATCTTTGAAGTGATGGAACAAGCTGCCAGACTTGATACCCATTTCTTGCGCCAGCATGCGCACCGTGGTGCGGTCAAAGCCTTCTTGGACGAATAGCTGAGCCGCTAAACGTGTCAATTCCTTGCGGCGAGGGGAAGCATTCATTACATTCATGTCATTTACACTAGCGCTTGCTTGGTTACTTAGGAGAAGACCACAGCCCCGCCAACGGGTCAACGCATCACTAAGCTTACCGCAAGATAATCACAAGAAATCCGACAGGAGACGCACAAATGAGTAATGCCACCGAGGTTGTATTTTTATCTGCCACCCGCACGCCAATGGGCGGCATGATGGGGAGTCTTTCCAGCATGACGGCCCCCGAACTTGCGGCCGTTGCAATCCGCGCCGCCATAGAGCGAGCGAGTATCGAAGCATCCGTTATTGAAGAAGGCATCATGGGCTGTGTACTACCCGCCGGCGTAAAACAAGGGCCAGCTCGCCAGGCCATGCGTCAGGCCGGCATTCCCGATGCCAATGGTGCGACTACGATCAATAAACTGTGTGGTTCTGGCATGAAAGCCACTATGCTAGCCCACGATTTGATCAAAGCCGGGACAGGGGAAGTACTGCTCGCGGGTGGCATGGAATCAATGTCTAATGCCCCACACGTACTCACTAAAGCGCGTGGTGGTTACCGTCTAGGTCATGGCGAACTAAAAGATCATATGTTCCTTGACGGCTTAGAAGATGCCGAAACCGGTAAATTAATGGGGGTTTTCGCTCAGGATGTTGCCTCAGAGCGTGGCTATACGCGCGAGCGCCTAGATGACTTTGCTATTGCATCCCTAGAGCGCGCTATGGACGCCACCAATAAGGGGCATTTAACGGCAGAAATGGCACCGGTAACAGTCACCTCTCGCCAAGGTGAAACGTTGGTCGAGCATGATGAACAGCCCTTTCAAGCCAAGCTAGATAAAATTCGCCAGTTGCGTCCGGCGTTTGCCAAAGACGGTACCATTACGGCTGCCAACGCTAGTTCAATTTCCGACGGCGCATCTGCACTTATTTTGGCCAGCCATGAAGCCGCTAAGCGCCATGGCGTGAAGCCACTAGCTAAAATGCTTGGCCATACCACCCACTCCCGCCATCCAAGCGAATTCACCATTGCGCCAGTCGGTGCTATTGAAAAGCTGATGAAAAAGCTTGGCTGGGGCCTTAACGACGTTGATCTGTTTGAGATTAACGAAGCGTTCGCTGTCGTAACGCTCATGGCGATGGATGACTTGGGACTGCCACACGAGAAAGTCAACGTGTTTGGCGGCGCGTGTGCCCAAGGGCACCCAATTGGCTCAACAGGTTCTCGCATCATTGCGACGCTTATTCACGCCCTACGCACCAAAGGCGGCAAACGTGGTATTGCCAGCCTGTGCATTGGTGGTGGCGAAGCCACCGCTGTGGCCGTTGAGCTAATCGACTAACATAATCAACCTACCCGCGCCTTGCCATGCCGATCATGCCAAGGCGCGCCTATCCTCACTATCACTATACTTTTCTGAAGCGGCGAATGTCTGCCACTCCAATGACTGGAGTTCCTCTGTAGCATCACTGACATCTTCGGAATTATTGCTAAGCGGCCCCTCAGGCATGCGAAATTGACCAGCATACTCACGCATTTTCAGAGCCTCTTGAGTTAGTCCTTCAGCACTTTTGGCTGCGTGATTGACCAGCTTCAGCGCATCCTGGGTTGTCAGATCCATTTGCGTGACCGCCCTATTCACTTCCTCAATGCCATGACGCTGCTCTTCCGACGCGCAGGCTATTCTGGCCATCAACTGCTCTACCTGAGTGGCCGACTGCATAATATCGCGCGTGTGCTCACCCGCTTGCTGGGATAACTCACTCCCCTGCTCAACACTCTGGCGAGATGCTTCAATACGCGACCGAATCTCATGTGCCGCATCAGCACTGCGCGTTGCTAGCGCCCGCACTTCGCTGGCCACCACCGCAAAGCCACGCCCGTGTTCACCCGCACGCGCTGCCTCGACAGAAGCATTCAAAGCCAGAATATTCGTTTGGAAGGCAATACTTTCAATCATGGTAATGATGCTTTGTATTTCTTCGGAGTGCTTGTTAATGGCCTGCATAGTCGCTATGAACTGGGCAATCACCTGATCACCTTGCTGCGCTTTATGAGCGACCCCCGTCGTCGCTTGACTCACATGCGCCGCACTTTGTGCATTCTGGTTTACGGTTGCGGTTAACTGCTTGAGGCTTGCCGACATTTGCACGAGCGCGGCTACTTGCGAGTCAGTCTGCCCCGCCAACTGCTGGCTTTGAGCAGCCATCTCTTGGCTATCGGTATAAACCTGCTGGCTACTATTGTTAAGGTGGTTCACCGTCGACATCAGCGAATGCTGCATGTTTGCCAACTCGCTAAACAACAAACCAATTTCATTATCGGAATGGGCGTCGACTGGCGTTGATAGATCACCCTTGGCGATGCGCTTAAAGTGCTGCGTTATGGCACGCAGAGGCTGCAAAACATTGTTACGCACGCCCCATACCACTAGCGCGATGACCAACATTGCCACAACAATAACGCCAAGCACTCCCCCAAACAGCAGCGACGATACTTTTTGAAAGCGATCAAGCAGCCCTGCGCCGCGGGCAACTGAATAACCGTAGAAAGCTTCCGCCGTACTCACAAACTGCTGGCTGCTGTCATCTACGCGTGACTCGCCGGATAGGAAGCCTCGAACATCACGCTCTTCCAGCATCATCATTTGCAACCTTAAGTTATTATTAACCAACGAGCGGAAATCATTCGCTAACTGATCCACAAGCTCAAGACGCTGCTCCTCAGAAAAGCTCGACTGGAAGGCGTTAAAACGGGCTGAAGCCGTACCCAACAAACTCTCTGCTTCTTCTAGCAAAGGTTCTGGCCGCTCAAAAGAGGGAGTGCGGATTAGCTCAGCAGCTCGGTTCATTTGTATACGAGCACGCAGCAGCTGAGTATAGGCCCCGTTAAGTTCACGTACTTGGTGCATATCTCGCTGCTGCAGCGACGTAAACGCCTCACGGCCAAAGTGATTGGCAAATAACCCCAACCCACCAATCGCCAATATCAGACAAGTAAAGATCACTAACACCAGCGTCCAGCTCGTTTTGACGCTTAAACTATTCACCATACGCATAAATTATTTCAACCACGTAGCTGATTATCAGCATGCAGAGACAGCCATAGCTGCAAACGCCGACGAATCTCAAGCAGCGATTGCTCGTATGCATCTAATTTACTAATTAGCCTCGGATCACGAATATCCCAGAAAAGCACTTCTCTGGCGCGCCCTTGCCAGTCTCTACAAACTTGTTGTGCCTTGTCGCAAAGTACAATGACAAAGTCGAAGTAGTCGTCCTCAAACTCATCCAGCGACTTACTCCGTAACCCTTCCGCTGAAAGCCCTTGGTTATGCAGTGCCTCTAACGTTAGCGCATGGGGTTCATCGGGCTCGGCGCCGGCGCTAAAAGCCTCAAAACGATCACTGGCCATCTGGCGAAGTAGCGCTTCTCCCATCAAAGACCGTGCAGAATTGGCATTACAGAGGAATAACACGCGACGCTTTGGCATAAGTAAGTGACCTCTTGATGGGTGTAATTACAGCAATTTACGCCTCCATGATGACGTCTTTGTTGCAGCCTGCTAGTTACTGACACAAACATATGGAAAAACATATATTATAGCTATCAACCCCCACTACCTCGACATCAAAGGAGCATTACCAATGGCATTGCTTGATGATTTACCCAACGTAGACAGCAGCCTATTTGAAGCTCCCAATCATGCAACATTGAGGCTTCCCTCGAGTGACCAGCCTGCCCCCAAAATCCTGCTGCTTTACGGTTCACTGCGGGAACGCTCATGCAGTCGATTAGCCGTTGAAGAAGCCGCTCGGCTACTCAATGCAATGGGGGCAAATACAAAGATTTTTGATCCTAGTGGCTTGCCCCTGCCGGATGCGGAAGATTCAAGCCATCCTAAAGTGGATGAGCTGCGCACGCTGGCACAGTGGGCCGATGGCATGGTGTGGTGCTCACCTGAACGCCACGGTGCAATGACTGGCATTATGAAAGCACAAATTGACTGGATTCCTCTTGCCTTAGGCGGCGTTCGCCCCACTCAGGGCAAAACACTTGCAGTAATGCAGGTGTGCGGTGGCTCCCAGTCGTTTAACACGGTAAATCAATTGCGTATTTTAGGGCGCTGGATGCGCATGGTGACAATTCCAAATCAGTCATCGGTACCTAAAGCTTTTATGGAGTTTGATGACAACGGTCGCATGAAGCCTTCTCCATTTTATGACCGCATTGTTGATGTTATGGAAGAACTAGTGAAGTTCACACTGCTGGTTTGTGAGCGCAGCGATTTACTGACCGACCGTTATTCTGAGCGCAAAGAGAGTGCTGAAGAAGTCTCCAAACGCGTCAGCCAACGTGCTATTTGATCAGGGAGTGGTTTTATGACAAACCAGCGTAACTCATCACCCAGCAGTGCCGACATGGGGCTGTTTGAACGCTACCTTTCCGTATGGGTAGCAATTGCCATTGTTACCGGGATTGCACTTGGGCAGTTCGCCCCTGCCGTGCCAGAGGTGTTATCACGGTTTGAGTATGCCCAGGTCTCCATTCCGATTGCCGTATTAATCTGGGCGATGATTTTTCCCATGATGGCGCAGATTGATTTCAGTGCGATTGCAGGAGTGCGCCGCCAGCCAAAGGGCCTGACCATTACCACCACGGTCAACTGGCTGATTAAACCCTTCACCATGTTCGCCTTGGCCTGGCTGTTTTTCATGGTGGTTTTTCAGCCATTTATTGCGGAGGAACTGGCCAGCCAATATCTAGCAGGTGCCATACTACTGGGGGCAGCCCCTTGCACCGCGATGGTATTTGTATGGAGTTACCTGACCCGAGGTGATGCCGCTTACACACTGGTTCAAGTAGCTTTGAATGATCTGATTATGCTGTTTGCCTTTGCGCCGCTGGTGGTGCTGTTACTAGGAATCTCAAACATCCAAGTGCCCTGGGACACGGTTATTTTATCGGTCGTGCTGTACATCGTCATCCCGCTTACCGCTGGCTATATCACCCGTAAAGCACTGATCGCCAAGCGCGGAGCTGAATGGTACGACAACGTGTTTATGAAGCGCGTAGGCCCCATCACCCCCATCGGGTTAATCATCACTCTCGTGCTTCTATTCGCCTTCCAAGGCGATGTTATTCTAAACAATCCACTGCATATCGTATTGATCGCTATTCCACTGATTATTCAAACGTTCTTGATCTTTTTTATTGCCTACGGTTGGGCTAAAGCATGGCGTGTGCCGCACAACATCGCTGCCCCAGGCGCTATGATCGGTGCCAGCAACTTTTTTGAACTGGCGGTCGCAGCAGCCATTGCACTGTTTGGTTTACAATCAGGCGCCGCGTTAGCCACAGTAGTGGGTGTTTTAGTTGAAGTACCGCTTATGCTCGCACTGGTACGCATTGCCAACAACACGCGCCGGCATTTTCCTTCACCTATTCATTCGCATAACCTGAGAGGCTCCCCCTGAATGGTCACCATCTACCACAACCCTAACTGCAGTAATTCGCGCAATACACTGGCAATGATCAAGGCGTCGGGCGAAGACCCCGAGGTAATCCACTACTTGGAAACACCGCCCAATCGAGAGCAGCTAGTAGCGCTACTGGCGATAATGAAGATGTCACCACGAGAACTGCTGCGCCAAAAGGGCGCGCTTTTTGATGAGCTAAAATTGAGTGATTCTTCGCTAAACGATGATCAGCTGATTGACGCCATGCTAGCGCACCCGGTTCTGATCAATCGTCCTATCGTCATTAGCCAAAAAGGCGCGCGCCTGTGTCGCCCACCCGAACGAGTATTGGAGCTGCTTGAACAACCCGTTGCACACTTTACCAAAGAGAATGGCGAAACTATCTACTATCCAGCGAGCTAATATAGGAACCACATACCAGGACAATAGTGCGGGGTGAGCAATGAGCCATGTCATTGATATCGACAGCAACGCCGTCGACTTCATCAAACAACAAGGCGGCGTTGTGACCGTCCGTCTCTCCCCACGGCACGGCTGCTGTGGAGGCCTCGCCAATCTAGCGGTAGCCGAAGCGCACTATCCAGAAGATACCCAGCACTATCAGCACCATATTCAAGAGAGTGTTTCGATCTATATTGATCCCGGCCTTGCTAACCAAGGACTGCGCATTGGCGTGGAAGGCTGGTGGAAATTGCGCCACCTTTATGTGGATGGCGCGGCGTTATCAGCAGGCTAGAAACGGGTGTTAAGCAGCTTGTCTAGGTAACGCCAGTGCCATCACTGAGCTGGCTGCCACTAAGGCCGCCGATACCCAAAGACAGGCGCTCAGTCCGTAAGCCATATACAACCAGCCTGACAGCAGCGTTCCTACCAAACGGCCCATGGCGTTGGCCATATAATAAAAGCCGACATCCATCGAGACGCCATCAGCACGAGCGTAATGAACGATCAGGTAACTGTGCCAGCTAGAGTTAATCGCAAATAGCACGCCAAACGCCAAAAGCCCGACCACCAGCCACCCCACCTGCGCCAGCGGTAACAACGCCAACACAATCGCTAGTACCGCTAAAGCGGCTGCCCACCCTGCGGTTAGCGCACGGGCATCCCCCTTAATCAATCGGGTAAGCTTAGGAGCTTGGGTTTGTACCCCACCGTAGCCAATAATCCATGCTGCCAGTAATCCCCCTACAGTCCAGTGACTCCAACCATGCTGATCGTATAGAAATACCGGCAATGCCACTACGAACCAAACATCCCTGGATGCAAACAGGCAAAAGCGCGCCGCTGAAAGCACGTTAATTGCGCGGGACTTAGAGAAGATTTCCGAAAACTTGGGCTTTACCTTTTGGCGGCCTAAGTCTGCCTTTAAGCGCCATAAAGAGACCATTAATACCGCGCTAAGCATTACCGCCATGGCAATCACCGCACCACGGAAACCAATCAGCGTCAGCAGTACTCCCCCAATAAAAAAGCCTAAGCCTTTCAACGCATTTTTAGAGCCGGTCAGCATCGCTACCCAACGGTAGAGCGCGCTATTGGCATTGGCACTCTCTTTAGGCACCAGTACTTTGACCGCACTTTTAGCACTCATTTTATTTAAGTCTTTAGCAATGCCAGACAGCGCCTGCGCCGCCATCACCCAAACAACCGTGAGCATCCCTGCAGGCACCATCAGCATCACAAGCGCAACAATTTGCAGTCCCAACCCCACATTCATCGTGCGGTTCAAGCCTAGCCGCGCACCTAGCCAGCCGCCGATCAAGTTGGTCACTACGCCAAACGCTTCATAAAACAGAAACAGCATGGCGATTTGCAGCGGCGAGTAGCCTAGCTGGTGGAAATACATCACCACCAGCATGCGCAGCGCGCCGTCGGTAATGGTAAACGCCCAGTAGTTGCCTGTGATCAGCATGTATTGGCGCACCTCGAAAGGTAACGCCTTTACGCGTGCGAACATCTTTAGCGAATCAGCCACGGCCCATCTGCTCACTAACGATCTGCTCCTTAACTGTCCCCTCACCAGCTACCATTAGCGCCAACTCGGCCGTGCGGTTGGCGTAGCCCCACTCGTTGTCATACCAGGCGTATAGCTTAAGCTGAGTACCGTTGACCACCATGGTAGAAAGCGCATCGATAATGGAGCTGCGCGGGTCAGTGCGGTAATCAATCGATACCAACGGGCGCTCTTCATATCCCAAAATACCGGCGAGTTCTCCCTCCGCGGCCATTTTCAGCGCTTGATTGACCTCTTCCACCGTGACCTCACGCACCAGCTCAAACACCATATCGGTGAGCGATGCATTGGCCAGCGGTACGCGAATGGCATGGCCATTCAGCTTGCCTTTCAGTTCGGGAAAGATGGCTGTAATTGCTTTTGCAGAGCCCGTTGTCGTTGGAATCAAACTCATACCACAGGCGCGAGCGCGACGTAGGTCTTTGTGCGGCGCATCTAGGATCGTCTGAGTATTGGTGATGTCGTGTACCGTCGTCATCGAACCATGGCGAATACCAAAGGTTTCCTGAATCACTTTAACGACCGGGGCTAAGCAGTTGGTGGTACAGCTAGCGGCCGTTACGATCCGGTGCCGAGAGGGATCATAAAGATGATCGTTGACACCTACCACCACGTTCAGCACGCCCTCTTCTTTAATCGGTGCACTCACCACTACGCGCGTAACGCCTTGATCAAGGTACGCTTGGAGCTTGGCGGTCTCTTTCATTTTTCCCGAACACTCGATGACCACGTCACAGGCAGACCAGTCACTGTCGGCAATCGCTTTATTGGCACTAAACGCAACCGTTTTACCATCTACAACTATCGCATCGTCGTAAGCGACAATCCCCTCACCTGGAGACCAGCGGCCATGCACCGAATCAAACTCAAGCAGATGAGCAAACGTTGCCGAATCGCCGCCAGGGTCGTTAATACGCACAAGCTCTACTGCCCCAGCTTCAACCTCAGCCCATAAGCTTCGCAGTGCCAATCGACCAATACGACCAAAGCCGTTAATACCGATACGTAATGTCATGGGGCCTCCTATTTAGATAAACGTATTCATGAACGTCTAAATAAATAAATAGTGCAAAAATTCGCAATGCCAATATACGAAAAAACATATATGAAAAAATAAAAAAATGCCTGCAGGTTAGCTTGGGGCTAGCCTGCAGGCAGTCTTGGTTAGCCGTAACGACCGGAGATATAGTCTTCGGTCTTTTTCTGTGCTGGGGTTGAGAACATCACTTTAGTATCGTTGTACTCAATGATTTCTCCCAGGTGGAAAAACGCCGTGTAATCAGCTACCCGTGCGGCCTGCTGCATATTATGCGTCACGGTAACAATGGTGAACTGCTCTTTCAGCTTATCCATCAAATCTTCGATGGTTGCGGTCGAGATCGGGTCAAGCGCCGAAGTCGGTTCATCCATTAAAATCACATCCGGCTGTACAGCAATCGCGCGTGCAATACACAAACGCTGTTGCTGGCCGCCGGATAACGAGGTGCCAGGCTCCTGCAGTTTATCCTTCACTTCATTCCACAGGCCTGCATCACGCAACGCCTTCTCAACAAGCTCGTCTTGATCAGCCTTACGACTGACTAAGTCATGCATACGCGGTGCGTAGGCAATATTTTCGTAGATCGATTTAGGAAAAGGATTTGGCTTCTGAAAGACCATGCCAACACGACGGCGCAACGCGACTTCGTCCATCTTAGCAGCATTGACGTCCTGCCCATCCATCTCGACCGCCCCTTCGATGCGCACGCTAGGAATCAGGTCATTCATGCGGTTAAGACAGCGCAAAAAGGTCGATTTACCGCACCCAGAAGGGCCAATCAACGCGGTTACATTCTTCTGAAACAGATCTATATTTAACCCTTTTAGCGCCTGGGTTTTGCCGTACCACAGATTTAAGTCACGAACGCGAATACTTAAATCATGGCAAGCCTTTTCATTACGCGTATAGGGCTGCCCTACATCGGGCAGATTCTGCTGGTTCATGACAGGTACATGGCTGTTCATAGTAGTGTCCTCTATGACGTGCTGGCCTACCAGCGACGCTCAAATTTCTTACGTAGTACAACGGCAAAGGCGTTGAGTGAGATAAGTATGGTGAGCAGCACTAAAATACCGCCGGCGGTTTTTTCTACAAACGCCTGCTCTGGCTCACCTGACCAAGTAAATATTTGAGCGGGCATTACCGTTGCAGCATTAGTAAACGAAGCCCCTACATCAGGGATAAATGCCACCATTCCAACAATAATCAGCGGCGCTGTTTCACCCATCGCCTGTGCCAAACCGATGATAGAACCAGTCATGATGCCCGGCATCGCCAAAGGAAGAACATGATCACGCACGACCTGCCAGCGTGAGCAGCCTACTCCAAATGCCGCATGGCGAATAGAATCCGGTACACTTCGCAGCGCCGTACGGGTGGAGATAATAATTACCGGCAGCGTCATCAGTGCCAAGGTCATACCACCTGCCAGTGGCGAAGAGCGCGGCACCCCGAAGAAGTTAATAAAGATCGCTAAGCCCAGTAAACCGAATAGAATCGAAGGGATAGCAGCTAGATTGTTAATATTGATTTCAATTGCTTGGGTAAAGCGGTTATCTGGCGCAAACTCTTCTAAATAAATCGCGGTCATTACACCGATGGGAAATGCGATCAGCAAAGTAACGATCATCGTCATCACTGTGCCAACAACCGCCGACAAAATGCCTGCATTCTCAGCAATTTTTGAATCACCAGAACCAAAGAACGTTTTATTGAAGCGTAGATCAACTTGGCCAGCAGCTACGCGCTCCTCAATCTCGGCCTTTTCTTGGTCGCTGAGGCGATTTCGATGCCCTTTTAGATATTGATCTACTTCACTGTTCGCCAACAACCAACGTTGCTCTGACGTACCAATTAGTTCAGGGTTGTTACGCAGTTGCAGCGGAACTACCCTCACCTCGGTGCGACTAATCAGTGGTAGCAATTCGTTATCAAAGGCTTGGCGGCCGTCGCGGCTAGCTTCTTCTGAATAACGAATTTCCGTATTGATGTACGCCTGCTGAAAAGCTGGCAACCCTTTGCTCAACATGTCAGCAAAGAACAGCAACAAAAATAGACCTGCCAACCCCAGCGCGCCCATGGATACCCACTTCAAGCGTGCTGACTTGCGGTGACGCCGCTTTAGCTGCTGGCTGATCTCGTCAAAAGTATGGCTCATCGAATCAGTTCCTCGGCGTTACAGGTTATTTACGCGGTATTTTTCACGGAAGCGGCGAATCATTAAGACTGAGACGAGATTGAGCGTCAGCGTCACCGCGAACAGCACCAAGCCCAGAGCAAACGCTGACAGTGTTTCTGCGCTTTCAAACTCCTGGTCGCCAGTCAGCGCCGCCACAATGCGCACCGTCACCGTCGTCATATCTTCTAATGGATTTGCCGTTAGATTAGGTCGCATTCCTGCAGCCATCACCACAATCATTGTTTCGCCTAGCGCTCGCGACATACCAAGCAATGACGCAGAAATAATTCCAGGTAAAGCAGCAGGTATAACCACATCACGAATGGTCTCGCCTTTCGTCATGCCCAATGCGAGCGAGCCTTGGCGCATACTGTCTGGCACAGAGTTAATGACATCGTCGGAAAGCGATGAAATAAACGGGATAATCATAATTCCCATTACCACACCGGGTGCGACGGCATTGTTATAAGACGCGTCTAAACCAAAAAACCCGGCAATGTTTACAATAATTGGAGCAACGGTAATGGCAGCAAAGAAGCCGTATACCACTGTTGGAATACCTGCCAACACCTCAAGTACAGGCTTAGCAACAGTGCGCACCTTTGTTGGCGCGTATTCCGACATATAAATAGCAGAGAGCAAACCTACCGGCACCGCTACCAGCATCGCAATAGCAGTGATCATGAAGGTGCCCGCAAATAGCGGCACTGAGCCAAACTCGGCACCACTGCCGTCACCACGACCCGCCGAGGCTAAAAAACTCGCGCCTGGGTTCCAAGTGGTGCCGGTGATAAAATTCCAGAAGCTATGCATTTTAAAAAAGCGCAAAGCCTCTGAAATAATTGAAAAAAGTATTCCAAAGGTTGTAAAAATCGAGATCAGTGCCGCGCCTGCTAAAATCCACCGGATTACGCGCTCAATGGCTTGGCGGGCGTGGAACTGAGGCTTTATTTGAGCAACACCTACCGCCAAGCCCGCGGCGGCCACAACAAGACTCGCGGCAAATAAATACAGCGGGGGGATATCCGCTCCTAGCAGCAATAACAGCAAAGAGCCGACTGCGCCCACTAACACCGCAGGCCCCGCAGTTGAGAGAACAGCAAACCATGCATACTGGTCTGGCTGCGCATACATTGCAGCCCCAGACGCGCGTACACGGGAAGCCTTTGCGCGGCCAATAAAGTAGGCCACTAGCCCAAACAGCAAGAGCACAGTGCAAAAGAGTAGAAGTAGCTGGTTAGTTTGCATCGAATTTCTCTCGCATCACCTAATGAAATCGTGTTGGCGACTACTTTGGCGTAAAAACATGACAGCAATGTGACATACACCAAGATATAGCCAACTCAAACTAAAAGGCCGGTAGCTTGTGCTACCGGCCTCTTGTATCAAGCGGTACTAACCTTACTTCAGATCTTCAAGCGTTAACTGGGCACGGTCAGCAACGCGCTGGCGAGCCTGTTCACGCTCAGCTTCGGGCAGCGGAATCAAGCCAATATCAATCAAGTAGCCATCACTGCCAATCATTAGCTCTTCCATAAACATGTTGGCATAGTCATACATTGGTGCTACTTCATCAGCGTGCTGGTTCTTGAGATAGAACCACAGCGAACGAGCAACCGGATATTCGCCTGAACTAATGGCTTCAACTTCTGGCTCTACTCCATTGATGCTTGCTGCACTAATAGTGTCAGTGTTTTCTTCAAGGAAGGAGTAGCCAAAGATACCAAAGGCGCCAGTATCTTCTGATAGACGCTGAACAATCAGGTTATCGTTTTCGCCCGCGTCGATATAAACGCCGTCTGAACGAATTTCGGTGTAACCTTCGTCACCGTAGGCTCCCAGCTCTTCTGAAGCAACTTCCATCACCAGCTCTTCAAAAGCATCGCGGGTACCAGAAGTCGTGGGCGGCCCATAGATAGAAATCTCACGATCCGGCAGAGAACCGTCGATCTCACTCCAGTTGGTGTAAGGGTTATCAACCAGCTCACCATCAACCGGAACCTGAGCGGCAACCGCTAGGAAAATATGCTCCAAGGTAAAGTTGACTTCGTCGTTATCAGCAGACTGGCCAAGAACGATACCATCAGAACCGATTTTAGCTTCGGTAATATCGGTAACGCCGTTCTCTTCACAGCGCTCGAATTCGGAGGGCTTCATACGACGTGAAGCGTTGGTTATATCGGGTGTACCTTCACCAAGGCCATTACAGAACAGACGCAAGCCGCCACCTGAACCTGTTGATTCAATAACAGGAGTAGGGTTGCCGGTAGTGGCACCGAACTCTTCAGTAACGTAGCTGGCAAACGGATAAACGGTACTGGAACCTACGATGCGGATCTGGTCACGTGCCTGGGCAACACCGGCAACGCTCATTACGGCAGCCGCTATCACGGTCGTTTTAAGAATACGGTTCATGCGAAATACTCCTGTCGATGTAAGGTTTTGGCCTTCGCAGGACGTACTCTGCACCGTTTCAATGACAACTTTGTGACACGGCATAACATCACTAATTTTTTTTACCCGCAGTCCCACTTGTGTCTGGTGTTAAATTAACAGCCCCAACGCTGCCAACGTACATAGCCCGAGGGAGACACCTTGTAGTAACCGCCTATCCAACCGATGAGCAATCACATCTGCCAGGGCGTTACCGATTAGCACTGCAGGTAGAAACGTCAACGCCAATTTAAAATGCCAAGCGGACACCTGGCCCGCAAGGGCTAGTGTCATAAGCGTTAGTAGAGAGGTCAGAATAAAGAAAGCAGCTAAATTGCCGCGCATGCGATCAGGTGGAAAGCCATGCATTAACAGGACGATTGGAGGACCACCGATAGCAGCCACCGTGCCAAAAACACCTGATAGCACACCAGCCAGGAACAGGGTTACACGGTTTACCGGGGGATGAAAACGAAACAGCGTTACGACCACAGCAAACAGCACGATAGCGGCGATCAGTTTTTCGAGCACCACCAACGGGGCAGCTAACAATAACCAAATGCCCAGTGCATTTCCCGGCAAGCGGCCAATCAAGGCAATGCCTATCGCGTCTAGACGTATTTCTTGCCAGTAGTGACGTACCATCAGCAATGAAACAGTGAACCCAAACAACACGAGAACCACTGGCACCAAACGTGGCTCTAGCATCAACAATAGCGGCGCCCCGACCACTGCCAAACCGAACCCTGTCGCACGCTGCACGAAAGCCCCCAGCATTAATACGGCTGAACAGGCTAACCACACGCCAAGTGGCATATCTATCCATGACATCAGGCTATTCATCTGAATCAATCATCATACTTTCTCACCAACACCATTTAGCAGCATAAAGCTTCAATACGTATCACCGTAAACGGGCTTTTTTGTCAATTTGCGGACGCCGATATTACCCAGCAATGCGGCTCCCAGCATAGTAAGCACCATCGGCCATAGGTGCTCTACCTGAAATAAGCCCACTAGCACCCCGGCAATTGCGCCACAGCTAAACTGGATGCCACCTAGCAGCGCAGTCGCTGTGGCACTGATATGACCAAAATGATCCAATAACGCAGAAATCGCATTAGGTGTGATCAAACCAATCATGCCGGTAAACAACATGACTAGCGGCACCACCACGTATAACGACGCCAAATTAAGCGCTGTCGCAATAGCCAGCCCCAGTGCTGCAATTAACTGAATTGTTAGCCCTAGCCGTAAATTTTGTTGTGGTGAACGTTTACGCAACAAATGAATATTGACGCGATTAGATAGCGCAATGACCAAAACATTGACACCAAACACCATGGGGTAAACGCTCGGTGATAGTGAGAAGTAGTCCAAGTATAAAAACGGAGAGGCGGTTACAAAAGCAAACAGTCCAGCGAATGACGCTGCAACAGCACAAATGTAGCCCATCCCCTCTTTGTGTCGCAGCACGCTGACGTAGTTAAGTACAACTTGACGAGGTGAAGCCGCAGGCAAGTTGATATCCCGTGTTTCGGGTAAACGAGTTCCTAGTAGCCAAAGCAAAAATCCTGCGTAAGCGGCCAAAAACACAAATATCAGCCACCACCCCGCAATGTGCAGCAAGATACTACCCACGGCTGGTGCCACCAACGGCGCAAGCATCATGATCATGGCCATCGTCGACATGACTTTAGCGGCTTCACGTCCACTGAAGCAGTCGCGCACAATAGCCGCTGAATTCACCACGCAAGCGCCGCCACCCAATGCTTGAATGAACCGCCATACCAACAAAGAGGGCAAACTATCAACAGTGGCAATCATTAGGCTGGCGAGCATAAACACCACCAAACCACTGAGCAAAACAGGCTTACGTCCCATTCTGTCCGACAGCGGCCCAAAGCATAGCTGACCAATGGCGAAGCCAAATAAAAACATACTGATTGAGAGTTCAGTATGATGAATACTCGCATTGATGCTTTCGGCCAGAATCCCCATGGCTGGTAAGTAAGCATCAATCGCAAACGGCGCGAGCGCTGTGTTGGCCGCCACCAACAGCGCCACCCGACGAGGATTAAGTTCCATAAACATCCTTGGCGTTGGCATTAATCAGCAGAGAATGCCGCTGAATAGATAGGCCGCTAATCATAATCGATTTCATTACATTTGTCGGTCTCTGTTCGCCACGTAATGCCCTTGCTAAAGTACCCCAACGGCAACTATCGCAAAGAGTGCTATCTCAAAAGTACTATCTCAACGACAGCTATCTACAACTAAGGAGCGATGCATGGCAGCTAGCCTATTAACCCAATTAAAAGAGATGACCACAGTGGTCGCTGACACCGGCGACCTTGAGGCGATCCGCCGCTTCCAGCCTCAAGATGCCACGACCAACCCCTCGCTCATTTTGCAAGCTGCTCAGCAGGAAGAACGACGTGCACGGCTCGCCAGCATTGCTAAACAAAGCACCCACTTGGAAGACGCCGTAGATCGAGTAGCCGTTGATATCGGCAGCGAAATCAGCGAACTGGTCCCCGGCTACGTGTCGACGGAAGTCAGTGCTCGACTATCGTTTGATCGTGATGCCACCATTGCCAAGGCACACTCGCTAATTGAGCGATATGCCCAGCAGGGCGTGGGCCCAGAGCGTATTTTGATCAAGATGGCATCGACCTGGGAAGGCATCCAAGCCGCTCGCCAACTTGAACGTGACGGCATTCGCACTAACTTAACGCTGTTATTTGGCTTTGCCCAAGCACAGGCCTGTGCAGATGCTGGTGCAACGCTCATTTCACCGTTCGTAGGCCGTATTCTCGATTGGCATAAAGCCAAAGCCCCTGACACAGATTTTAGCGGCACCAACGACCCTGGCGTGCAGTCTGTTAAGCGCATTTACGATTACTACAAAGGCCATGGCTACTCCACCATCGTTATGGGCGCAAGCTTCAGAAACGTGGGTGAAATTCAGGCGCTCGCTGGCTGTGATCGTTTGACGATATCCCCAGCGCTACTTAACGAACTAGACGAACTTCAAGGAGAACTGCCGCAACAACTTATTCCCAAAGCAGCTTCCAGCGCAGCGAATGAAGCGTTAGCGCAGGCAGATTTCCGTTGGGCGATGAATGAAGATGAGATGGCGACGGACAAACTGGCAGAAGGTATCCGCAAGTTTATGGCTGACCAGCGCAAGCTCGAAGAATTGCTTAGCAAGCTTCGCGACAGCTAATTCGATTGCCGACTCCGCTGCACCGTTAACAAAGAGATAGGCGGCAGCAAAAGCTAACAGGCCCTCCTGGATGTTTATCCCAGGAGGGCCTTGGCAAGTAGGCTCTTGAAACCTACCGACAGATGCAGTGCGCTGCTAGTGGGCCGTCGAGTTTTGCGCTTCGAGCATTTCCACAAGCGGTTGGAACTGTTCGCGGTTGTGCTCATTCATATGCATCAGAATTCGATGGGCCTCTAAAATACGTTCACGCAGCCCCTCCTCGTCAGCGGGCTCAGCAGGCAAGTCTTCTAGGGCCGATGTTAGCGTCGACGCTTGCTGCAATGGCGCTTCCATTAACGTAAAAAAGCGTGAAAAACCCATCACATCCAGCATTTTCCGTACATCTGGATTATCAGCGATGATGGTAGGTGGGTGCTCCAAGCGCCCTTTTACCGCCATAGCAACTTTGGCAAGAAAACCCAGCGCCGTCGAATCGACATTCGTCGCTTCGCGCAGATCGATCATTACCGCCGTCAGCCCGGGCGTTTCAGCTAAACGCTGAGCCTGAGAATCAAGCGTAGCGCACAACGTCAAACGCACGTCGCCACATAATTTTAAAACAAATACACCGGAGTCGAACGCCGCTTTAATGCGGCCCTCTTCAATCAGCATGACCAAATCCGCTCACCATCATGATTGTCAGGTCATCGGGTAAAGCATCGCGGTCCTGGTTCGCCTCATCATCCGCATCACCTTCGATAAGAAGAGAGTTGGTGTTGGCTAGCCGATCGCGCAACTGCTCAAGCGTGACACTTTCACTTACTAATTGCTCAAGTTCCTTGAGCCGCGTGTCGAGTGTCTTACCCGGCAAGCATTCCAATACACCGTCTGAACACAGCCACAAATGAAAATCGGCCGGTAAAGCACAGCTGAGCGAAGGATACTCTACATCTGGAAAAAGACCTACTGGCATCCCCTCTCCCGCAAGACGCACTAGCTTACCACCAGACACTAGCAATGGCATAGGAAGCTGTGCGCCGAGCGAATAGTGAAGCGTCTGCTCCTGGTGGTCAATCACGCCAACAAACAAGGTCGCGTGCTTGCCAATATCAGTGTCTTGTAACTCTCTGTTTAATGCCGCCAACCAATTAGGTGCCAACTGTTCTGGCGATTGGCCATCCCACTCATTCAGCCATCGGTTGCATAGATACTTGAGCAGTACGGTCACAAACGCAGAAGACGCTCCATGCCCTGACACATCGGCAAAATAGAACGCGCTATAGCGGTCGTTATAGCGCTGATAGTCAAGGAAGTCGCCTGACAAATACAGCGAAGGTGCAAACCAGTAGTCGTAGTACACACCATTGATGGTTTTGGGATGAATAGGCAATAAACGGCGCTGAATATGACCACCGCTCTGTTGATCCATACGCAGTAAGGCTAAATGCGTTTCCAAGCTTTCGTTTAATTCGGCCAGACGCTCTCGGTCTCGGTCTCGCTCCTGAGCCAGTGTGTGAAGCTCGATGGCTTTGCGAATCATCCGGCGCAACAGCTCTGCATGGCGTAGCGGATGAACAATATAGTCAACTAAACCAACATCGACTGCCTTAATCAGGTCCGCGTCCTGACGAGAATCACTGACAACTAAGGTAGGCAAACGATGTGTCAGCTGCGACCACTGCTGGCGCGGCACTGCCCTTGCATGAGCAACGATAAGCGCTGTATCGGCAGGCAAATTGTCAATATTATCTGCTGCAAATACCCACAAGCCATCGCACGTAATCGCTTCTGCTAGCGCGTCACGCTCTTGCCCTGGCTCATCGATCACCGCGATCAACTGCTTGGAATGATCCATATTAAGCCTCAATCGGCGAAATCGTCGTCACCAAAATCGGTATCGTCGAATTCAAAATCGTCCATAGCAAATGGGTCATCCCCAAGCTCACCATCACTAATCTCAAACTGACGGCGTTGTAAGAAGGCATCACGAACAAAGCTGTAACGATCGCCACTAATCAAGTCTTCTTGATCAAGTAGCCCTGCGCGAATATGAATAATATCCAGTGCCGCTAAACCATCCCTTAGCGCATGGTCATCCAGATAAGTAAGCGGATGAGCGGCAATGTCAAAAGGTAGTCCAGTGGCATCCCTAAGTGTTCTAGGACCGAGCAACGGTAACACTAAATAGCGCGAGTCATCCCATCCCCACACCGCCAGCGTTTGACCGAAATCTTCCTTGTCGGCATTGATTTCCATCAACGTAGCGTAATCCAACAGTCCGCCAACACCTACCGTCGAGTTAATTAGAAAGCGCGAAGTAGCAAGCCCCGCATTAGCTGGCTTGCCTTGGAGTAAACTATTTAACGCGGTGCGCACGTCACTAAGGTTAGCGAAAAAGTTACCTATGCCCGTTTGCACGGGATCGGGGGTCACTGTCTGATACCCTTTAGCGATTGGCTTTAACGTGTAACGGTCCAGCACGTCATTAAAGGCAAACACGCGACGGTTAAACCCTTCCCAAGGATCTTCAGGCTGGACTTGCTCGCCAACACTCCCCCCAGAACTGGCACACCCACTCATGCTTAATACGGCTAGCAGCAAGACAGGCAATCCCTTGTAGCACCAACTAAGCGCGCTTTTTTGCTTTGCTAACAACCCAAGCATGGTAGTTCCTCTTTCAACATAGGTGGCGTGCGGTTCGACGCATTTCACGCCTGAAAACAATTAACCCAAAGCACGGTTATCGACGGCGTATAACAACACTGCCGGCGCTGTAACCTGCGCCAAACGAACAAATCACACCAATATCACCACTTACTAACTGTTCACGATGCAGGTGAAAGGCAATAATCGATCCCGCTGAGCTGGTATTAGCGTAGCGATCTAGAATAATGGGCGCCTGCGTTTCACTCGGCGCAGTACCTAGCACTTTCCGCGCAATCAGGTCATTCATATGCTGATTAGCCTGATGCAGCCACATGCGTTTCAAATCACTTCCAGACAGCTCTAGAGAGGCTAAATGGCTCGCAATCAGTTGAGCTACCATGGGGCACACCTCTCGGAATACCCGCCGCCCTTCTTGTACAAATAACTTATCCAGCGCCAGCGGGTCACTGTCGGTGACGCGATTCAAGAAGCCTGCGTTATTACGAATCGCATTAGAGAATTTCGTCACTAGACGCGTACCTAGTATCTCATACTGCTCATCAGACACGGCGCAGTCACTGCTTTCCAGCACCATCGCAGTACAAGCATCGCCAAAAATAAAGTGGCTATCGCGATCTGTAAAGTTGAGATGTGCCGAGCAGATCTCTGGGTTTACAATCAGAGCTCGCTTTACACTACCAGATGCAATTGCATTGGCCGCTGTTTCAAGGGCAAATGTGGCTGAACTACAGGCTACATTCATATCGAAACCGTAACCGCTGGTGCCTAACGCTCGCTGAACTTCGACAGCCACGGCTGGATAGGCGCGCTCTAGATTCGAACACGCCACGATGACAAGCTCAATATCAGCAGCATCGACGTTAGCGGCTGCCAATGCTTGCTGTGCCGCCTGGGTAGCCATATCACACTGAATAGACGGTTCATCATTACTACGCTGGGGCAGTTTAGGCCGCATGCGGGCTGGATCAAGAATTCCTGAGGCATCCAACACATAACGACTTTTAATGCCGGATGCCTTTTCAATAAACTCGCTACTGGAGTGTGACAACGGCTCTCGCTCACCACGTGAGATTGCATCAGCATGCCGAGCATTCTGGCTGTCTACCCACGCGTTAAATGCTGTCACCAACGACGCGTTATCAATGGCGTGTTCCGGCGTGTAAAGTCCTGTACCGGTAATCACCACATGTGTCATGCCTTTCTCCTTTTAGCGGCTTGCTGAGAGTCGCTGGCTGTCAATCGATGTTGTCATCTTGGTGCATTGGCTTAACTAGGTAAGCCTATTATCGTCTTATGACAAGCGTTAAACGCTAATAAGCTCTTCCCAACGTTTTTCTAGGCGCTTCACAGAAACGGGCATTTTAGTCCCCAACTGCTGGGCAAACAGAGACACCCGAAGCTCCTGAATCCACCAACCAAATGCCACTAACTCTGGGTCTTCCGCGTCGCCTCTGCGTTCGCTTTTACGGCGCGCGTCAAAACGTGTTTCCAGTGCTTGGACATCGTGCATCAGCATTTGGTCGCGGCCTCGCTCGCGCGCGGCTTTTTCAAGCCGAATTAACGCAGCCTCTGTATAACGAGGATACTCCGTTAACCACTCTCCTGCATCGCGAATGAAACCGGGGTAAACCAATCGCTTCATCTGGGCACTGACATCACTGTAAACAAGCGCCAACGCAAAATTGAGTTTACCTTTCAAGATCTTGGTTACCGCCAAGTGCCCCTTCAGCGCTGCCTCAACATGCGTTAACAGTGTTTGTGCATGCGCTAACAAGCTTCCTTCAGTCGCTTGCAAGCGCTGCTTAAGCGCTTGCTCCGAGCGTGGCAGCGGATGCGTGGCCACTACTTGAGTAAATACCGCCAGTAAAAGATCATCAACTAATTCATTCTTGTTGCCTACCTTGGCAAACAATAACGCGCATGTTTCCACGCCAGGCAAACGCTTAATCGCTTTCACTTGATCCGGCTGTTGTGAGATCGCCAAACGCGCCACGCCCATTTGATGAGCTGCCGCGGCCTTGGCGGGATGATCGAAAAGGGCCACTTTGAAGCGGGCTTCTTCTGCCACCAGTGCCGGGTAAGCTTCAACACGGATACCCGCCTGAGTGGTCACCCGGGACTCAGGGAGCGGCTCATTTGGGAGGCCTTCAAGCGCCGGCGCCTGACTCGCCTGCTCTGATAATGCCTGAGCTCCCTTGCTGGCGGCTTCCTCAAAGCGCCGCTCCAGGGCACGCACGTCACGCCCCTGGCCCAACGTTTTGCCAGCGTGATCGACCACGCGCACGTTCATAATTAAATGCGGTGCTAGCAGATCTAGCCGCCAGTCATCAGGGTGGACCCGCGTCCCCGTTCGCCGCCGAATAAACTCGCCCAGCGCCTCGGTCAGTGGGCGCTTGTCGGGCACGAGCATTTCCAGCGCTGCATCGACCCAGTCAGGAATGGGGACCACCTGGCGACGAATGCTTTTCGGCAGGGATTTAAGCAGCGCAATACACTTTTCACGCAGCAATCCAGGCACTAACCACTCAAGGGCATGCACGGGCAACTGAGGCAACATAGCAGCGGGCACGGTTAGCGTAACGCCATCATCTTCTGCATCAGGATCAAAGTGATAGCTAACCGGATAGGCAACCCCTGCCAACGTCAGATGATCAGGGTACTGCGCCTGAGTCACGTCGTTGGCATCCCGTGCTTTAAGTGCCTCAATATCGAATTTTAATAAGTCAGGAGACTCACGCTCCACTTGCTTGCGCCAGTGCTCAAACCCCTTGCCATTAACGATATCGTGAGGGAGCCGTTCATCATAAAAAGCAAACAACGTCTCTTCATCGACCAGAATATCACGCCGACGTGCACGATCTTCGAGCGCCTCGACCTCTTCAATCAGCGCTCGGTTATGGGCAAAAAACTCACCCTTCGTCTGAAATTCGCCTTCCACTAGCCCACGACGAATAAACAGCTCCCGGGACTCTTGGGGAGCGATAGGACCATAATGCACGCGGCGACGGGCAACGATCGGCAAACCAAACAGGGTTACTTGCTCAAACGCCACTACCTGGGCACGTTTCATTTCCCAGTGAGGCTCGCTGTAGCTGCTTTTTATCAGGTGCTGCGCTTGAGGCTCAATCCACTGAGGGTCAATTTTTGCCACTGTCCGGGCAAACAATTTAGTGGTTTCAATCAGCTCAAACGCCATTACCCACTTCGGCGTTTTTTTCGCCAATCCTGAACCGGGATGAATCATAAACTTACGATTACGCGCACCGAGATATTCACGATTTTCCAGCAGTGTGCCCAGGTTAGACAGCAATCCGGACAACAGTGCCTGGTGCAGTTTTCCTGACGTTTTACGGCGCGCTTGCTTGGCTTGCTCTTCGCTTTCGCCTTCATCTCTAGGCAGCGGTGCGGGCACGTCGATGTCCATATCGCGCAGCAGCTGACGCAATTGACGGAACGTGTCATGCCATTCGCGCATGCGCAGATAGTTAATATAGTGCTCGCGACACCAGCGACGTAGTTGGTTGCCTGAGAGCACCTCGCGGGCATTTTCGATGCCATGCCATAAGTTTAACAACGCAACAAAATCAGAATCGGGATCATGCCAGCGCTGGTGCGCTTGATCCGCCGCTTGGCGTTTGTCGGCTGGTCGGTCTCTTGGGTCTTGTATTGCCAGAGCCGATACCACAATCAACACATCCCGCAGGCTGCCTCGTTCGGCGCCTGCCAGGACCATACGCGCTAGCCGTGGGTCGATGGGTAGCTTAGCGAGCTTACGCCCCAGCGTGGTCAGGCGCTGCTGGTCGTCTACCGCCCCCAGTTCAAACAGCAAACGAAAGCCATCTTTTATGAACCGACCATCGGGCGGATCAACAAAAGGAAATGCCTCAATGCTGCCAAGTTTCAGCGCCAGCATGGAAAGAATGACCGAGGCTAAATTGGTGCGCTGAATTTCTGGATCGGTAAACGCTGGTCGCGAGAGGAAATCTTCTTCATCATAAAGACGAATGCATACCCCTTCTGCCACCCGTCCACAGCGACCTTTACGCTGGTTGGCGCTGGCCTGGCTAATCGGCTCAATCGGTAGTCGCTGTATTTTCGCCCGATAGCTGTAGCGACTGATCCGCACCAAGCCCGGGTCAATAACGTAGCGAATTCCCGGTACCGTAAGCGAGGTTTCCGCAACGTTAGTCGCCAGCACTATTCGCCGCCCTCGATGGGAAGCAAAGACACGATTTTGCTCTTCGTTGGAAAGCCGAGCATAGAGCGGCAATATCTCGGTGCCGGTTAGGTCAGCCCGCCGCAGGGTATCGGCCGTCTCACGAATCTCACGCTCTCCGGGCAAAAACACCAGCACGTCGCGAGGACCATGCAGCCAGCCCTTCTCACGCTCGATGGTTTCGATTTCGCGCACAGCATGCAAAATGCCTTCTTGCAGTGTCCGGTCTTCTTCATCCTCTTCGCTACGCACCAACGGGCGATAGTGAACATCGACAGCAAACGTGCGGCCAGAAACTTCAACCACCGGCGCAGGCGCGGTGGCACTGCCGAAGTGGGCAGCAAAACGATCTACATCGATGGTGGCTGAGGTAATAATAACTTTTAGATCAGGACGTTTAGGCAGCAGGCGCTTTAAATAACCCAGCAAAAAATCGATGTTAAGGCTACGCTCGTGCGCCTCATCAATAATCAGCGTGTCATAACGCAGCAGCAAAGGGTCGTGCTGGGTTTCTGCCAGCAAGATACCGTCCGTCATCAGCTTTACGAGCGTATTTGGGGAGCTTTGATCATTGAAGCGTACTTGGTAGCCCACCTGCTCACCCAACTGCACGCTCATCTCTTCCGCTAATCGCCCGGCAACGCTACGTGCTGCCAGTCGACGTGGCTGGGTATGCCCAATCACCCCTTTACGCCCACGGCCAAGCTCTAGGCATATTTTAGGCAACTGAGTGGTTTTGCCCGACCCTGTCTCCCCCGCCACGACGACAACTTGATGGTCGCGGATAGCGTTTAGGATATCCTCTCGTCGTTCGACTACAGGCAACTCGGCAGGATACTCCAGCGCTACCTTGAGTGCTTCACGGTTAGCCAGCAGGCGCTTAGCTTTTTCCAGGTCGCGCTGGACTTGCTGGACACCGCGGTCAATCGGTTTTCTGTCTCGTTGACGCCGCTTAAGGCCTGCCACACGACGCGCTAGCTGCTGTGCATCACGCAGCATAACGTGCCTTATCTCCTCATCTAATACGGTGAGTGGATAAGCGTTCTGGGCGTCAGCATGGGAAGTTTGCGTGTCGGTGGTCACGTTAGGCTCGGTTTCCATCTCAGAATAAAATCGGCCCACTGCATGAGTGGGCCGACTATTGTAACGCCTTCGATAACAGGACGCCTAACAACCACCTAATGGCGACCTGATTAAGTGCTTAAGCGTTGCTTGTTTCCTGATCGCGGAGCTGTCGACGCAATACCTTGCCAACGTTGGTTTTGGGAAGCTCATCACGAAACTCTACGTACTTCGGAACTTTGTAGCCGGTTAGCTCTTTTTTGCACCACTTGCGCAGCGTCTCAGCGTCTAACTCACTGTTTTTGGAAACAACGAAGAGCTTGATGGCCTCTCCAGCACCTTCATCTGGCACTCCCACGGCCGCAGACTCCAACACATCTGGATGCGCTGCCACGACATCTTCGATTTCATTGGGGTAGACATTAAAGCCAGATACTAAAATCATATCTTTTTTACGATCAACGATCTTGATGTAGCCATCATCTTGCAGCACGGCAATATCGCCCGTATGGAACCAGCCGTTTTCATCAATAGAATTGCGGGTTTCATCTTCGCGCTGCCAGTAACCTTTCATCACTTGAGGCCCTTGCACGCAAAGTTCACCAGGCTCGCCCATGGGAACATCATTACCGTCTGCATCTATCACTTTCACCGCGGTACCAGCCACTGGCTTGCCAATGGTGCCCAGCTGTATAGCGTTTGTGGGGTTAAAGCTAACAATGGGCGATGTTTCGGTTAGCCCGTAGCCCTCTGCAATCGGGCACCCCGTTGTCTCTTCCCAACGCTGAGCCGCCGCTTTAGTCAGTGCCATACCGCCGGAAATGGTCAGCTTTAGCTTTGAAAAATCGAGCTGCTTAAAGTCATCTCGGTTACACAGCGCATTAAACAGCGTGTTCAGACCAATAAACCCGGTAAACGGCAAGCCTTTAAGCTCTTTGACAAAGCTAGCTAAATCGCGAGGGTTCGTAATCAATAGCGAGTGGTTGCCTGTTTCCATCAGGAATAGACAGTTAACGGTAAACGTATAGATGTGATAGACCGGCAATGGCGCAATTACCAGCTCTTCACCATCGGTCAAGTGCTCACCGATAGCGGCACGCGCCTGAAGCATATTGGCCACAAGGTTCTGGTGGGTCAGCATCGCGCCTTTAGGCATACCGGTGGTGCCGCCGGTGTATTGCAGTGCAGCCACATCACCCATGGTGCGTTGCACCTCGGTGTGATGTAACGACGCGCCTTTTTTCAGTGCATCACGGAAGCCAACAGCCTTGGGTAGCGAGTAGGCAGGCACCATCTTTTTAACGTGCTTAACAACGGCGTTAATTAGCCAACGCTTCGGCACATCGTGCATATCGGCAAGCTGGGTCACCAAGACGTGTTGGATATCCGTTTTATCCAACACTTTCTCAAGCTTATCCGCCATATTGGCCAGAATCACAATGGCTTTGGCATTTGAGTCTTTGAACTGGTGCGCCATCTCCCGCTCGGTGTATAGCGGATTGGTATTAACGACCACCAGCCCCGCTCTTAGCGCACCAAACACCGCCACAGGAAACTGCAGCACGTTAGGTAACTGAATGGCGATTCGGTCGCCAGGAACCAAGTCGGTTTCGTGCTGCAACCAAGCGGCAAAGTTAGCAGAAAGACGATCAAGATCGGCAAACGTTAGGGTTTTGCCCATGCAGCTAAATGCCGGCTTGTTGGCAAAACGTTTAACCGCTGAATGAAAGACATCCGTGACTGAGTTGTACTGATCCAAGCCTTCAAGCGCTGGGCCACGTAGTACGTGGGCATTGGCGTTTTCGCTCATGGGCAATCTCCGCTATCCGTGTCGATATTTGACCGACCTTGTTATTGTGCGTGACTAACTAGCAAGCCTAAAAGAGCCAACCATATACGACAGGCAGCACGCTGTAAAACGATCGATTGAAACTGGCGTTTCAACTTTAGCTTAAAGCACTGCCCTGTTGCTGTCGCTCACGCTGTGTCACCACACTATTTGCTACGACCGTAACTCGCTTTGATCTCTCCCTCGCGCCATACCAATAATTCACCAGGAACCATTCGCTGCCACGCTTCATTTTGAGTAAGCGGCTCTGTAGCAATCACAGAGACAATATCGTTAGGCGTCGTATGCTCGATAAAGTTAACCGTTAACTCTGCATCGGACAGCTCCGCCTCACCAAAAGGTGCGCGACGAGTAATATGCGCCAACTTGGTCGAGCAGTAGCTATATAAGTAAACGCCATCAGATAACAGTAGGTTAAAAACGCCTAGTCCGCGCAACTCTTCACATAGCCCATGCAAACGCTCCCACAATGATTCAGGAAACGCAGGCGGCGTGGGAAAGCAACGACGCAGCTCGCCCATTAACCAGCAGAACGCATGTTCACTGTCGGTATTACCTACCGGGGTGTACGTACCTAATGGTAACTGCTGCCAATCACTCAATTGGCCATTATGGGCATAGCACCAGGGCCGCCCCCACATTTCACGGGTAAATGGGTGGGTATTTGCCAGCCGTACGCCGCCTACATTCGCTTGGCGAATGTGGCTAATCACTACATTGGACTTGATAGGATATTCACAGATTAAGCGAGCTATCGGGGAATTAACCGAGGGGTGAGGGTCACGAAACTCGCGGTATCCACCCTCCTCGTAAAATGCGATGCCCCACCCATCGCGGTGAGGCCCAGTGCCCCCACCGCGGTGTAAAAAGCCGGAAAAGCTGAAACAAATATCGGTAGGAACATTGGCGCTCATGCCTAGTAATTCACACATCGGCTAGCTCCATTATCGCGCCTTGTACTCGCATTAGTTAATCACTGGTTCCCGGCGCCGGGTTGGCTGAGGATCTTCTTCCTGGGACTGATGCTGAGACACATCGTCATAAGGTTCTGGCCTACGCCACCACCACAGGGCAATGCCAACACATGCGCCTAAGGCAATGCCTAAAGTCAGCCACAGCAAACCACCCCGTAGTGCACTGGTGCTATTCTCAAGAAAAGCAACCGCAGACACCATGGCAGCCGGTGCCCAGCCGGTATAAAACTCACCCTCTTCTACTAACGGTAACTGATATCCTGCAGGTATCCACATCGCCCCCGCCACACACCAAGTAATCACCAAACGCGGTAGGCGAGGCAAGAAAGCTAGCGCAAAGTAGACAGCAACCAGTACAACCAGTGAAAGAACGTAATAACTTGACCACAGCAGTGACATTGAGTCTTCAAACAGCATAATACCCCTCATGTGGGTGGAGACACCCGACGTTGATTTCCCGTTATGGTACCTATCAATTTATGAAAGCACAGCCTGATAAGCACGAAGGCTCGCCTGTCACACATTATTATCGCGCTAATTCTCCAGAATGGCACTGGTTAGAAGAGCGTGATGCGCCTGACGTATCGCTTTTTTTAGCAGCCGCGAACCACCAGCATGATGAATGGTTTGCTCCTTTACGGCCGCTTGCTGAAACACTTTATCAAAGCCACTTAGCGCGTCGTGAATTGGCAATAACCAGCCTTAAGACAGCGCTTGACCACTTTACGTTCTGGAGCACGACTGCCGCCGAAGATGACTACCCCTGCTGGTGGCGCCACCCAAACAACCAGCCCGATGCTCACGAGTGCTTTCTTGACGTACGTGAGCGTGCCGCCGATCAGCCTTTTTATGACATGGGCGACATGGCACTTTCCCCGAATGAGCAGTGGCTTGCCTGGACGGAAGATACCCAAGGCGACGAGCGCTTTACACTGTGGTTAAAAGCACTACCTGACGGAAAACCTCAGCAACTACTAAGCGATATTGGCCCTAGCGTATGCTGGGCAGAGGATGAGACAACCAACGGCGCAACGCTGCTATTTACACGCTTTGATGATACTCAGCGTCCGGACTCCATCTGGCGTGTGTGGATACCGTTTTCAACGTCAGAGAGCCTTGCAGAACCAAGCTTAGTAATGCGTGAGAACGATTCGGAGTTCTGGATTGGGATTGGCAAAACGCGCTCGAAAGCATGGCTTTTGATTGAAAGCGGTTCGAAAGATACAACAGAAATCCATGCCGTGCCGGCAGACCAGCCCCATGCTTCCCCGATGTGCCTACATGCCCGCCAGGCAGGGGTTGAAGTGAGCATTGATCATCGCCCTGGTACGTTTTATCGCTTACAAAATCTCGCCGGCCCGCATTTTCAACTCGACTTCACAAGCACTGCTCAGCTCAGTAACCCTACTGCCGAGTGGAAGTCGCTGATAGCCCACCGTGAAGACACTACCCTAGAAGGGGTCGATGCGTTTGCATGGGGGCTAATCATCGCCGAGCGAAGCCATCGTGATGCCCAGGTTATATTACGCCGCTTAGTGCTAGATAAAGATCACAGCCTCACACTAGATAAGCATATAGAGCTACCTGAAACGCCCTGCTCGCAGTTGCTAGAAGATTCGCCACACTTCGATTCCAATACCGTACATCTACGCGAAGAGTCGTTTACTCGCCCTCCCAGCTGGTATGCGCTAAACCTGAATAGCGGTGAACGTACGCTACTTAAGCAAGTGCCCATTTATGGCCAACTGCAGCCAGATCAATTAGTCAGCCAACGTATATGGGCAACCAGCGCTGATGGCGAACGCGTGCCAGTATCCATTGTCATGCGCGCTGACTTAGCCGGCCAACCACTGCCCACGCTGCTGTATGGATATGGTGCCTATGGTGAAGCACTTGATCCCTGGTTCTCAATTGCTCGGCTCGAACTACTGGAACGTGGCGCAGCCTTTGCAGTCGCCCACGTACGCGGCGGCGGTGAGCGAGGCGAACCGTGGTATCTAAAGGGCAAAATGGCTTATAAAGAGAATAGCTTTAACGACTTCTTAGCTGCCCGAGAGGCGCTAGTAAACGAGGGGCTTAGCCAGCCAGCACGGATAGTGGCTTGTGGGGCAAGCGCAGGCGGCTTGCTAGTCGGCACCTGCATCAACCGTAAACCTGAGGCATTTTGCGCAGCGGTATTGGAGGTACCATTTCTGGATGTGCTCCGTACCATGCAGAACCCAGAGTTACCGCTTACCACCGCCGAGTATAGTGAGTGGGGCAATCCTGAAGACCCGGAAGTCGCTGAGCGTATCGCTGGCTACTCACCTATCGACAACATACGCGCCCAGCACTACCCAGCGCTATGGATAGAGGGCAACTGGTTTGATACCCGTGTTAGTTACTGGGAGCCTGCCAAATTTTATGCCCGCGTTAGCGAGGCGCAGCAAGGCAATGCTCCTGTACTGCTTCACACCGACATGACTAGCGGCCACGGCGGCGCATCCGGCAGGTTCAAAGCTTGGCGAGATACGGCTCGCCAAGACGCATTTATTCTGTGGGCACTCGGGCTAGCCCCCATGGATACGGCAAAGCAAGCGCAATAGTTACTTATCAACAAACAGTGCAAGTTCCAAAATAGCATTCAGGCAGCGCCCAGGCGCTGCTTTTTTTTTGTGAAAAATAATTTTATGGAAAGCATTTCCATAAAATTATTTTTACGTCATACTATCTATTAGTTTTATAGACAAACGTCTAACCAGCAGAATTAGGAGCACACCATGAGCTACCAGGAACAGTTTCCAACCATTTGGGATACCCCGCTAAAGACAACAGCGCCAACCGATCAAACAGCGACGCGAGAAACCACAGCGAAGCCACAGCCCTCGCCGCTTAAAGAAGCGTTTTCAACCATTTGGGATAGCACAAAAAGCAAAACCGCCAGCTAACGTTATGACCGTTAGCCAGCGGTTAATGAGCATGCCAGGGAGGGCAACAGTTAGGTTTAGGACATCGGCAATACAGCGATAATATGCTCTTCCAAAAGGCGCTCGGGCACGTCATCTTGGGAAACCGCAAAGCTTCTTACGCTCACGCCCTTCCGGTGAACGCGCTCAGCATCATTACTCAGCAGCGGATGCCATCCTGCTAGCTTGCGCCCTTCAGCAACACGCCGATAACCACATGTGTGCGGCAGCCAGGTAAACTCTTTGACGAGCTCAGGCGTCAGTTGGGTACAGTCGGGTACGCTATCGAAACGATTTTCATAGTCACTGCACTGGCAACTGTGAATATCCAGCAACCGACAGGCAACGTTAAGCACCGCCAATTCTTGCGTTTCATCGTCGTGGAGCTTCAACAAGCAACACTGGCCACAGCCATCGCATAGCGCCTCCCACTCTTGGGGCGTTAATTCTTCTAGCGAATATCTTTCCCAGAAGCGTTCACGCATGGCCGCTACCATCATTGATTCCCTTTACTTTCAACATGTCTGAATATCCTCACCCTCCGCAGTTCCACCGCTGCTGGTTAGCGTAACTCGGCACTCTTGCCATAACACGGCAAAGTCGGCGGCTAAGCATGCATAGTCCTGGTAGAGCCAAGGCACTAACTCGGCTAAGCGGTTCGGCCCTGATAGCCGTTGACCCACGCCGGCTACTGCGCGACAGGTAAAGTCAAAATCAGCGTATCGGTGTAGCCAATCATGCTTAACCAGCAGCGGCATCATGGTAGACAACCGTTGCGGTGCAGGCCAAGCCTGTAACAGCTGATAGCAGCGCTCGATTAACTGGTGCTGCTGCTCTCCCGCCTGCTGACGAGCAAGAAAATGATCCCACACGATATCTAACGCGATACCGGCGTAACGCCGCTGAGCACGTGGCGCGCGCTGCTTGGCCTCTAAAACGTTTGGATGCCGATCAATCCAAGCATCCACACGGCGATGATGCCGTATGCCGCTAGCAACATCTGGCGACCAAGCCGTTAAGTCTTGCCCCTTCACACCGTCAGCAATCAAATTTCCGTACAGAAACTCATCACTGCCAGGATGGGCAAGCCAAGCATGGGCAAGAAAGTTCATGGCAAAACGCTCATAGCAAAATGCTCATGGCAAGAAGCTCATTACGTTCATTCGCGGCTAGCTGCCTGTGCGCGGTGAATATCCAGCAAATAGGCTTCTTTCGCCGGCGGCATTTGCAGGTAAAAACCTTGCTCTTGGATTGCCTCCATCACATCAGCAGCATTTACCCGAGCCAGCTTTTTATCAGCGGTTAGTATCATTGTCAGCACCGGCACTGGCTTACCGAAGGTATCCATTAATGCATCGGGTACGGATGACACCCCTTTCTGCTTATCTATGTAGAGATACATTTCGTCTTTGCGTGAGCTTTTTAAAATCTCACAAAGCAGTTTCTCGCTCATTACGCTGACTCCTCAAGCGCCTGATGAATTTCTTGAGCTAAATAGGTATGACGCCAACCGCCGAGTGTCGTTAATGGCTGATTTGCAAGCCGCTGCATCACGAGCGCCTCAATATCTCGCCGCCGCAGTAACATTTCGGGCGCTATTTGTAGCTCAGCAGCCTTCTCAGTCACTACCTTTTTAAGTGCTTTAAAGCGCCGTTTAAACACCGGATGCATCGGGTCTGGCCAGCGCGCAGGCAAATCACCTTCGGGGCAATGCTGAGCCTGTTTCACCAGCGACAACAGCGTATCGCCCTCTTTTTTAACCAGGGGCAGCTTAACCCCTTCAACGTCTGCTAGCTCATAACGATTTTTAGGCATTTTTTCAGCCACCGCGAACAACAGCTTATCGCTAACCAACCAATTACGCGGTAAATCCCGACGGCGGGTTTCCCCTTCCCGCCAAATGGTCATTAAGCGGTAGGCTTCAAGCTGGCGAGGATCAAGACGCCATAGCTGCCGCTGGCGCGTATACCATTGGCCATCGCTCTCGACGCTGCGGCCTGCCTGCTCAATAAGACTGGCACACTCCTCGTTTAGCCACTCGCGCCGCCCTAATTGCTCAAGTTTCTCTGCTTGAAACTCCCAGACCTTCAGCAAATAGATAACATCTAACGCCGCATATTCACACTGGGAGGGCGTCAAGGGGCGCTCTAACCAGTTGGAACGCGTCTCTTCTTTAGGCAGCGTTTCCCCCATCCAGTGCTCTACCAATTTTTGATAGCCCATGCCGGGAGTTTCCCCCAAAAAAGCCTGAGCAACTTGTGTATCGATGAGCGGTGCTGGCAATACGCCAGCCCAGTGCTGGAAAACCTCGAGGTCTTCGCTGCAGGCATGCAGTAATTTGATAGCACTATTTTGCAACAAATCACCAAAAGCAGCGGTGCAAGGCGTGCTCACCGGATCCACTAAATACGCCATGTCGCCGGCGGTGAACTGAATAAGCGCTGGCACCGGAAAAAACGTATTTTCACGGAAAAACTCAGTATCTAGGGCAATCACACTGGCACCAGCGACCTGCTCGCATGCAGCATCTAAGGCGTCGGCACTATCAATCCATTGATACAACTGGGGGGCTAAAGAGGACAAAGCAAACTTCCGGGTTGGCACAATCGCAAAAGCGCTTGCGTTTTTTATAAGGGTCAATCGCTGGCGAAAGGCTGGCGACCATTAAAGGCGCGGCTTAGCGTACCACCGTCTACATACTCAAGCTCTCCGCCCATGGGCACACCATAGGCGAGTCGCGAAAAAGAGACACCGTAGTGGGCAAGCTGGGCGGCAATGAAGTGCGCGGTTGCCTCACCTTCTACAGTGGGATTGGTGGCAAGCACGATTTCGCGAATATTGCCTTCTGCTACGCGGCTTTCCAATAGATCCAATCCAATGGCATCTGGACCAATGCCGTCCAGCGGCGAAAGATGACCATGTAAGACAAAATAGCGCCCTTGGAAGCCCCCCGCCTCTTCAATAGCAAGCTGATCAGCAGGCGACTCAACGACACACAGCAACGCATCATCACGGCGGGGACTTTCGCACAGCGCGCAGATATCCGCTTCAGTCAACGTTCGGCAGCGCTGGCAATAACCAACTTCTTCAATGGCCTGCTGAATTACCGCTGCCAACCGTTGCCCTCCTGGGCGCTCGCGTTCTAGCAAATGCATCGCCATGCGTTGAGCCGTTTTTGGCCCAACGCCCGGCAACACACGAAAAGCGTCCATCAGTTGCTCAACAAGCGGGGAAAAGCGCATGCTTAGAACGGCATCTTGAAGCCAGGCGGCAAGTTTAAGCCTGCCGTCGCTTCTTCCATTTTCGCTTTGGAGTTTGCTTCTACTTTACGAACAGCATCATTCACCGCAGCAGCGAGCAAATCTTCCAACAGCTCTTTGTCTTCTTCAAGAACGCTGGGATCGATAGTGACATTGGTAACATCGTGACGGCCGTTCATGGTGATTTTCACCATACCGGCGCCCGCTTCGCCATGTACTTCCGCTTTAGCAGCTTCTTCTTGAATCTGCTGCATCTTTTCCTGCATCTCTTGGGCTTGCTTCATTATGTTGCCCATTCCACCTTTAAACATGCGGTTATCTCCTGAAGGAATAAAAAATAAGCATCGCGAGTCAACTGTCAGCGGCTATGAGCGCTTGTCAGACGTGGGCTTAACGGTTGACTCAATGAGAGTAGCCCCAAATGCCTGCTGTAGCTTCTGTATATTGGGGTCGCGGTGTAATAGATCAACAGCCAACGAGTGGCGCTCTTTCTGCTGGCGCTCTTCCTGCTGACGCGGCGTTTCGAGCTCAGGTGCTAAATCAGCTACCGTAAACTCGATACGTCGAGGCAACCCATAACTGCTTAGCGCGCGTTCAATACGACTATTGTGAACATCGGCCTGCATAGCGGATTGACTAGGGTCAAGCCGCAACACCACCGTATGGCCATCATCGTTTTCAAGCTGACAATGTGCTGCCAAATTACGGGTAAGACCGCCTAGCCCAAGGGCACTAAAGCATGCCAGCCAGCCAGCATGGTCTAAACGGCCGTCAGAAACGACTTGGCTGTTGGCAGACACCTCATTGGAGACTGGCTCTGGCTCTGGCTCTGGCTCTGGCTCTGGCTCTGGCTCTGGCTCTGGCTCTGGCTCTGGCTCTGGCTCTGGCTCTGGCTCTGGCTCTGGCTCTGGCTCTGGCTCTGGCTCTGGCTCTGGCTCTGGCTCTGGCTCTGGCTCTGGCTCTGGCTCTGGCTCTGGCTCTGGCGAGAGCATGGCAGCACTTTCCACCTCGTCAAGTGACCAAGGTGGTGCTTGCTCTGATGAAACAGCGTCAGACGCGCTTAACTCTTCAGTTATATCCGAAGCAGCACTCGCCTGCACCGCGGCTGAGTCAGGCATTGTTGCCTGATTGCTCGGCAGCGCAGGCTCAGGCTTTTTTGCCGCTGGCTCATGAGCAGAGACTGTTTCAGGTGCGTCGCTATCCTCAGAGACAGCTACCTGAGCAGCAGGCTCGTGAGAAACAGGCTCATGCGGTACCGTTGCTTGGGAAACAGCGTCACTAGAAGGTTCGCGGCGCAGCGGAAGTGGTGTGGCAGCAGGCTTTGGCACGCCCTGGGGGCGAAACGCCAGCATTCGCAACAGCGTCATTTCCAGCGCACTGCGTAGATCAGGCGCATGCACCATGTCGCCGCGACCTTGAATGCCGATCTGGTAATAGAGCTGAATATCTTCGGCAGTAAAGCGGCTCGCTAATTGTTGAATAAGCGCTCGATCACCGTGGCTATTATCAACGGCATCAGGCACCATCTGCGCCACGGCCAAGCGATGCAGAACTGCACTTAATTCATCCAATACTGCTGCAAAATCAGGCCCCTGCTCCGATAACTGGGCAACCTCGGCTAACAGGCGCTGAACATCAACATCAGCCAGTGCTTCTACCAGCGCCAACACATGACGATGATCCAAGGTGCCCAGCATGGCAGCAACATCCGCATGGCGAATCGCCCCCTGGCCAAAGGCAATGGCTTGATCGGTCAGGCTCATTGCATCGCGCATAGAGCCTTCTGCGGCCTTCCCTAGCAGCCACAGAGCACTCTCATCATACTCGACCCCTTCCTCTCCCAACACATAGGTTAGGTGCTCTACCACCCGCTCAGGGGGCATATGCTTAAGCGTGAACTGAAGACAGCGGGATAGGACGGTGGCAGGCAGCTTTTGCGGATCGGTGGTGGCCAGCAAAAACTTCACATGGGGCGGCGGCTCTTCCAGCGTTTTAAGCAACGCATTGAAACTGCTGGTCGACAACATGTGCACCTCGTCAATCAGGTACACCTTATAGCGCCCTTGCGTTGGCGCATATTGCACGTTATCGAGCAGTTCTCGGGTATCTTCAACCTTTGTCCGCGAGGCAGCATCGACTTCGATCAAGTCAACAAATCGACCTTCATCAATCGCGCGACAGCTGTCGCACTGACCGCAAGGCGTCGAGGTGATTCCCTCATCACCACGGCCATTTGCGGTGCAGTTAAGGCATTTAGCCAGGATACGCGCCAGGGTGGTCTTGCCCACCCCGCGAGTCCCCGTAAATAGGTAGGCATGGTGAAGGCGGCCTTGGTCGAGTGCATTGACCAAGGCGCGCTGAACATGGGCCTGGCCCACGAGCTCGTGGAATGTACGCGGCCGCCATTTGCGGGCCAGAACCTGATAGCTCATTGAGCATTACTTCCTTTGGCGGGCTAACTGTCGATGCTAAAAGGACACCATTCTAGCGGCTGCGCTGCAGCCCGCCAACCGCTCAGCCCAATAGACCAGCGGCCCACCAGACCAAGCGACATAGGGCAATAAACGTTAAGCGTTGTTATCGCTTTCAGCAGCGCCAGCACGCTGGGCAGCTTCTTTGATCAACTTTTCGAGCTCACCACTTTGATGCATCTCGATCACGATATCGCAGCCGCCAACCAATTCGCCTTCCACCCAAAGCTGCGGAAAAGTCGGCCAGTTAGCAATTTTTGGCAGCTCAGCGCGAATATCTGGATTATCCAGCACGTTAACAAAGGCAAAACGCTCGCCGCAGCCCATCAGCGCCTGCACCGTTTGTGCAGAAAAACCACACTGCGGCAGTTGGGGAGTGCCTTTCATGTAGATAAGAATGGGGTTTTCACTAATTTGGCGCTGAATATTTTCGGCAGTTGTACTCATGATGTGCTCCTAAAACAAGTGATGTTATCTCGCCAGTCTACGCAATTCGTTAACTCGCTTTAACCCTTAAAACCGAAGATTACCTTTTGTTGCTACACAGTCTAATACTTGAGCAAACTACTCGGCCTTACTATGTGGGTCGTCATTCTACGCATGCCGAGCGCGTTGCGCATCCCCCGCCGCATCGCTAGGATAGTGTTTTTGCGCGGAGAGATACCATCATGGCGACACGCCATTTCTTAACCTTGCTGGATTTAACCCCAGATGAGCTGGCGTACCTGATTCAGCGTGCGATTAAGATCAAAACCGAGCTCAAGGCTAACGGCCCCATCTATACGCCACTGCCTAACCGCACGCTGGCGATGATTTTTGAAAAATCATCGACTCGCACCCGCGTTTCGTTTGAAACCGGTATGGCGCAGTTCGGCGGGCACGCCCTCTTTCTCTCTCCCCGCGACACTCAGCTAGGGCGTGGAGAGCCGATTGAAGACACCGCCCGCGTGCTGTCCGAAATGGTTGATGCTGTAATGATTCGCACCTTTTCACACGCAGGCTTAGAAGCCTATGCCAATGCCAGCAGCGTACCCGTAATTAACGCGCTAAGTGACGACTACCATCCTTGCCAGCTGCTGGCAGATGTGATGACCTGGACTGAGCTGCGGGGCAGTGTGGAAGGACGCACGGCGGTTTGGATCGGTGATGGCAATAACATGTGCCACTCCTGGATCAATGCCGCCCGTCAGTTTGGTTTTAAATTACGTGTGTGTTGCCCCAAAGGCTACGAACCTCGCGCGGACATTATGGAAGCTGCCGGTGACTGCGTAACGCTGCTTCACGATCCCCAAGAGGCTGCCAAAGACGCCGACCTGATCACGACAGATGTGTGGGCATCTATGGGGCAGGAAGAGGAGCAAGCTAAGCGCGAAGCAGATTTTGCAGGCTTCCAGGTCACTGAGGCAATGCTTGATAGCGCGCAACCTGATGTGCTTTTCCTCCACTGCCTGCCTGCCCACCGTGGCGAAGAGATCAGCACTACTCTATTGGACGATCCACGCGCTGTCGTATGGCAAGAAGCAGGGAATCGCCTACATGCACAGAAGGCGCTAATCGAATTCTTGCTGCTTGGCAAAATTAGTGACAACAAGTAGCGCCTGAGGGTAAGTGCGCTGCTAACACAGGCTTTCTAAGCCCAAGTTTTCAGCCACGCGGCCGCCTAACAGCGCCCCTCCCACGAACGATCAATTGAAAATCATAAGCATAAAAAATGCCCCGCTATTGATAATAACGGGGCATTTTTTTGAATTCTTTGAGTCTGTAAAATGGTGGAGCCTAGCGGGATCGAACCGCTGACCTCAACACTGCCAGTGTTGCGCTCTCCCAGCTGAGCTAAGGCCCCACATAGTTTTACATGCCGCTTTTTTGAACCACTCTTTAGGCAGCGGCAAGATACTACGCCAGTAATTTGCTTAGCGTCAAGCTAATCATGAACAACTATCAACTAAATTCTCCTTTGGTTAGAGCTGTGGCACTCTATATTATGCAACACGGGTTACGCCCACCACTACGATGATTTCATGCAGGAGCCTGCGCCTTGATCAAAGTTTTAATCGCCGATGATCATCACCTAGTGAGAACCAGCATTGCTCACCTGCTAAACGAAGAGTGCGACATTAAAGTCGTAGGCGAGGTCGACGATGGCGAAAGCGCAGTGGCTCAATGCCGTCGCTTAAAACCTGACATTGTCGTGATGGATATTCGTATGCCAGGCATCGGCGGGCTCGAAGCTACTCGCCGTATCCATAGAACAATGGAAGACGTTAAAGTACTCATATTAACCGCCCACATTGAAGATAGTGCGTTGCGGCTCATGCTGGAAGCAGGCGCAATTGGCTTTCTTAGCAAAGGCGCTGACACGTCAGAAATGACCGATGCGATCCGCCAAGTCTTTCACGGAAAGCGCTACGTCAGCCAAGAAATCGCCCAGCGGTTGGCGCTTTCCCACTTTACTGACGAAGACAATCCGTTTAGACACCTGTCGCACCGTGAGCTACAAATCGCCCTTATGATTGTCAACTGTCAGCGTGTCCAGGATATTTCAGACCGCTTGCACCTTAGTCCCAAAACAGTGAACACCTATCGCTATCGGCTATTTGACAAACTAGAGGTCGCCACCGATGTAGAGCTTACCCACTTGGCACTACGTCATGGTTTGGTTGAGGGCTTTGACGCCATGCTGGGATAGACCTACCATCGCAGCTTCCGTTGCCCAGAAGCGCCGATATCCAGCCATGACTTTTGATGCCAAGCAATTTTTAAGCTCTGTCAGTGCCTCGCCCGGTGTTTATAGGATGCTGGACGAACACAGCAACACTCTCTATGTCGGCAAAGCCAAGCGACTAAAAGCTCGGCTTGCTAGTTATTTCCGTGGCCAGCTTAATACCAAAACCCAGGCAATGGTGGCACGAATTGCAGATATCCAAATCACCGTCACCCGTAGCGAAACAGAGGCCTTGCTACTAGAGCAAACGCTCATAAAAGAACTGCGCCCGCCCTATAACATTTTACTAAGAGACGATAAGTCTTACCCCTTCGTATTTGTCACCGATCAGCACGCTTACCCTGCGCTCGAGTATAAACGTGCGCGACAGCGTAGAGGGGATGGGCGCTATTTAGGCCCTTATCCAAGTAGCGGAGCGGTGAAAGAAAGCCTAGCGCTAATGCAAAAGATTTTTCGCATACGCAACTGTGAAGATAGCGTGTTTGCCCACCGCTCTCGGCCGTGTTTGCAATACCAAATTCAGCGTTGTAGCGCGCCTTGCGTTGACTTCATTTCGGAAGCAGATTACCGACGCGATGTTGAGCATGCAGTGATGTGCCTTGAAGGTAAAAGCGAGCACGTTACTCAGCTCCTTAGCGAGGAGATGGAAACGGCCAGCCGCGCCTTAAATTTTGAAGAAGCAGCCAGGTTACGCGACCAGATACAGCAGCTGCGCCAGTTACAGCAACGCCAGTTTGTCGATAACGAAAGCGGTGATGCCGACGTCTTTGCGCTGGCACAACGCCCCGGGGCATTAGGCATATCAATACTTAGCGTTCGTGATGGGCGCTTGCTGGGCGCCCGTCATCACACACCTAAAAACGATCTCGACCTGCCACCGGAGATGCTGTTGACGGAAGTCGTTAGCCAGTACTACTTTGGCCAGCCCCACAACGTGCCCAGTGAAGTAATTACCAGTCACCCACTTGAAGATAGCCCACTGATTGCCGACGCACTCTCACAGCAAGCAGGTAAACGTGTTCGCGTCACCAGCCAAGTTCGAGGGCATCGCGCCCAGTGGCAGCATCTGGCTATGACCAACGCAGAGCAACAGCTTGATGCGCAGTTGGCTAACAAAACCCAGCTTACTCAGCGATTTGAAGCTCTTCAGAAAGCACTCGCATTGGACAAAACACCCCAGCGCCTTGAGTGTTTTGACATCAGCCACAGCCACGGAGAAGCAACCGTTGCTTCCTGTGTCGTATTTGATCATCAGGGCCCACGCAAGAGCGATTACCGCCACTTCCGCATTGAAGGCGTCGCTGCAGGCGATGACTATGCGGCCATGCAACAAGCACTAACACGCCGCCTTAAACGAGTGAAAAGTGGCGAGGCAGTGGCACCTGATATTTTGATCGTCGATGGCGGCAAAGGTCAGCTAAACATGGCTCGCGGTGTGTTAAACGAGCTAGCGGTTACCGATATCATTTTACTCGGTGTCGCTAAAGGCACCACCCGCAAAGCCGGCCTGGAAACGCTCTTTTTAGAAACCACTGATAACCCATTACCCCTTGACCCAGCTTCGCCGGCATTACATTTAATTCAGCATATACGCGATGAATCTCACCGTTTTGCTATCGCCGGCCACCGCGCCCAACGCGACAAAGCACGCCGCACCTCTACACTTCAAGACATTCCCGGCATTGGCCCCAAAAGACGCCGCGAACTATTACGCTTCTTCGGTGGCTTGCAGGGCGTTCAAAAGGCTAGCCGCGATGAGTTGGCGCGCGTACCTGGCATTAATTCATCGCTCGCTGAGACAATTTACCAAGCTCTAAATGGATAAACCTACTGTTAGCATGGATGCTAAGCACCAAGGGGGATAGAATATCCCCCACTACACTCCGTCTTCCATGACTCTCCGGCAAGGATCGCGCCCCGCGATGAATATACCCAACATACTTACTCTGGCAAGAATCGTTTTTATTCCACTGTTAGTAGTGCTTTTTTACCTACCTTTCAGTTGGAGTATGCCAGTCGCTGCAGGCTTATTTGCACTAGCATCCATCACCGACTGGCTAGATGGCTACTTAGCCCGCCGCTGGAATCAATCAACGCCGTTTGGCGCGTTTCTTGATCCTGTGGCTGACAAATTGATGGTCGCGGTTGCACTGGCGTTACTTATTGAGCGCTTTGACACCCTGATATTAACACTGCCCGCGCTGGTCATTATCGGCCGCGAAATCGTCATTTCGGCACTGCGTGAGTGGATGGCCGAAATGGGCAAGCGAGGCATGGTTGCGGTTTCCTGGATTGGTAAGCTTAAAACAACACTGCAGATGGTTGCCTTGCTCATACTCCTGGCCTTCCCTCCCGGACACGAGTTCGCGCTATTAGGTGTGGTTGTTCTTTACGCAGCAGCCATTCTTACGCTGTGGTCAATGGCACAATACCTTAAAGCCGCTTGGCCTCACCTAAGTCGTTCCATGTGAACGACTCTCTAGACGATTGAACCTTCTGACAAATTCATTAATTGACAAGCGCGTAGCGATGCGTATAATTCGCCCTCGAGTCAAGCGGGAATAGCTCAGTGGTAGAGCATCGCCTTGCCAAGGCGAGGGTCGGGAGTTCGAATCTCCTTTCCCGCTCCAACTTGGATAGCGCAGTAAAGCAAGAGAGGGCCGTGAGCTGGAACGCCAGCCCGATCTAATCTACTTTCTCGCTCCAATGACTTGTTAGGCTGGATGGCAGAGTGGTTATGCAGCGGACTGCAACTCCGTGTACGCCGGTTCGATTCCGACTCCAGCCTCCATTTAAGTGTGGCGATGAATAGCAATATTCCTGCGATGCACTGCCCGGATGGCGAAATTGGTAGACGCAAGAGACTTAAAATCTCTCGGAGGCAACTCCGTGCCGGTTCAAGTCCGGCTCCGGGCACCATATCTAATTAGCATCTCCCCTTCCTTCAGCAGTAAACGTTTCCCATATTGTTTTAAGAGCGCTAGAGAAGCGTTTTTTGTGCTTCTTACAAGGCTCTTCAATTTTTTGATCACCCTTTTCTTTTCCCCTTCTATTTTATCCGGTTGTTAAACAGTTAGTCCTCTCCCGACCATCGCATTAGAGCGCTTAGCCGCTATCGCTATGCGCTGAAAGCAATTTTTCACAGCCCCTCATCGCCAAGTGGCAACAGTCACGCTATGATGCCTTCCCTGCTGCCTACAGCGTGCGAAAAAGCACCTACCGCGTTTGAATGTAAAAGAGGATCCGGCCCCATGAGCTCGCCAACATCCGACGTACTTGTCATCGGCGGCGGCGTCGCCGGCCTAACCTTAGCCCTTGAAGTTGCTGACCACCTTTCGGTAACCCTGGTTAGGCCCGCTCTGGATGACCAGGGGGCCAGCCGCTGGGCGCAAGGTGGAATAGCCGCCGTACTCTCACCAGACGACGATCTGGACGCCCATGTGCGTGATACGCTCATTGCTGGCGATGGTCTATGTGATGAACAGGCTGTTCGATTTACCGTGACACACGGCCCAGATGCTATTCAGTGGCTAATCGACAACGGCGTCCCTTTTACGCCGGATCCAGACCCAAGCGCCCGCTACCCTTATCATTTAACACGGGAAGGCGGCCACAATGCACGCCGTATTATTCACGCTGACGATGCGACGGGACGCGCGGTAGTCGACACGCTATACGAAAAAGTCACTTCTCACCCCAATATTACTCAGCGCAGTGACTTGACCATCCTGCACTTAATCAGCGATACCACAGGCCGCTGCATTGGCGCGGAAGGCGTAGATCAACAGCAGCATCAACAAACACTGCTTGCCAAGCACATCGTACTAGCAACAGGCGGTGCAAGTGGCCTTTATCGACACACCACCACCCCATCACCAAGCAGTGGGGAAGGCATGGTGATGGCTGCTGAGCTGGGCGCGAAACTGATGAATCTTGAGTTTCAGCAGTTTCATCCGACCTGCCTGTTTGACCCAGAAGGACCTGCTTTTTTAATTAGCGAAGCCGTACGAGGAGAAGGCGGGCACCTGCTAAATGAGGCCGGCCATCGATTTATGCCCGATATCGATTCTCGTGCCGAGCTAGCTCCCAGGGACGTCGTTGCTCGAGCTATCGACTCACAAATCCAACAAAGCAGCCAAGGGCATGTGTGGCTAGATATCAGCCATCTTGGAGCAAGCGCTATTCGCCACCACTTCCCTACTATTTTGGCACACTGCGCCTCTCGGGGAATTGATATAACCCGCCAACCCATCCCAGTAGTGCCTGCGGCTCACTACAGCTGTGGCGGTGTGGCTACAGACCAGCGCGGCGCCACTCACGTCACCAACCTCTATGCGGTCGGCGAGATTGCTTACACGGGTTTACATGGCGCAAATCGCATGGCTAGCAACTCACTATTGGAGTGCCTGGTATACGCCAGAAGCTGCGCAAGGCACTTACTCACGCAGGAAAAACGTGCGCAGACACACCCAACTGTCCCCAAAGAAACGCCCAGCGATACTCAAAATGCAATACCGCTACCAGACCAGCAGTGGTCACCCTCCACTTTGGAAGCCTTGGCGACTATTCGTAGCGAACTACGGGCAACAATGAGCCAGCATGTTTCGATTGTTCGCAGCAATCAGGGGCTAAAGGCCGCTCATCACAAGCTGAACGCACTTGAGACGCAGCTTAACGACATTCTAAACAACAGTCTTGACGGTGTTACCGACAGCGCTAAGAAAAGCTCTAACAACGCTTTTGAAAGCACCGCTGGCAAGCACAGCCACCCAGAGAGCGTGCGTTTACAGCAAGCACTGTGGCTTGCAAAACTGACCGTATTGGCAGCGCTTCAGCGACATGAATCACGAGGGCTGCACTACTCTCTGGACTGGCCTGAGCACCAAGAAAACACAGCAGCTTCCGAAATGTCTCTTGAACAGCTATCGCCCAGGACGATGGCATAAACGCCGCAGAGCACGCTGACTGTGTGCTGGCAAGCTATCTGGCCACAACCAAAGACGTTGCGGCCCGACATGCAGCCCAATTAACCAAGGCCCCACGTAATCAGCGTTAACAGGCTGTACGTTTTCAAGCTCACCCTCTTTCGATAGCCATTGCGCACTTAACTGATGGCCGCTTTTCGAAACTCTTAACTCGCCCATGGGTTGATAGCGATACTCACGACCCAGCATCAGTATCGCAATCACAGCCGCAAGCAACGCTATCCATGGGCTAATAAGCCACGCCGTCACCGCACACAGCCCAAATGCCAAGGATGCGTGGAAAGCGCACTGAATTTTAGAGCGTGCGATAAGCAGAGTTATCGGTATTTTCTGCATGCGCTACGATCATCTGTACGATGTGCTTTAATGATGGCTCCTCGGGCCATTCACGACGCATTAACCACCCAAAGAGATCTTGATCCTCTTCCTCAATTAAGCGCTGATAGGCTAACTGCTCATCTTCACTCAGCTGATCAAAGCGGTGCTCAAGAAACGGTATCAGCAGCAGGTCAAGCTCCCACATGCCACGGCGAGAGTGCCAATAAAGCCGTTTACGCAATATGGCTGCAGGGGAAGTATCGTCGTTCAACGTCAGCCTCTCCAGTTACAAAATGAGTCGCCAGTATACCTAAGCCACAGGGTCGCGCCAGCGCCTCACTTCGCCTATGCTGATATTCATTCTAGTACCTTGTTTTATCTGAATTGTTTTATCCTGTTATGCGCAGTATGCTGACTCTGTTGTTATCGAGGTCGCAAGCGCGTCACGGCCATTAAAGTTCGCAGGGAGCCAACCGATGACCAAATCTGAACTAATCGAACAAATTGCGATGCGTCAACCGGAGCTATCCGCCAAAGAAGTAGAAACGGCGGTGCGTATTATTTTAGACGATATGACCGATGCTCTTGCTAGCGGGGGGCGGGTTGAAATCCGAGGTTTCGGCAGTTTTTCGCTACACTACCGAGAGCCTCGTGTTGGGCGCAACCCTAAAACAGGAGACCCGGTCGACCTGGACGGCAAGTATGTGCCGCACTTCAAACCGGGCAAAGAGTTGCGCGAACAGGTAGATGCCAGCCGCGCACTTGGCTATTAATGCGCTAACCGAGGCTACACAAGCCCGGCGTTGCCAATAGCAAGGCTCTTTTGATCTTGTTATCCGACTTAATGTGGGATGACGCCGCGCCACGACTCATACACAATAGAGCCATTATGAACGTCACTGACTAGGAAACTCTCATGCGTTGGATCAAAGGGCTGATTCTGGCCGTCATATTGCTGGTTGTTCTACTGGTGGGCATTTTATTTGCCGTCAACAACCAACAAACCATTGCCTTAAACCTGATTTGGGCAGAACTGCCGCCTGTGTCACTCTCTGTTTGGCTGCTTGCCACATTAACTTGCGGCGTTATTTTAGGCATGCTTGCCATGCTAGGTGTTTACGTACGCCTTAAAGCGCAGCTAGCACGAAGTGAACGACACAATAAGCAACAGCGCAAAGAGCTAGACCGCCTACGCACTCAGGAGCTTAAGGAACTGGCTTAAATGTATGATGTCGTGCTGCTAGGCGTTCTACTGGCAGCCATTGCCATCGGCTTTGGCCTGGGTGTTCGTCACGCCTCCCGCCGCCGCCAGCGCACTCACGACTCTCGCCCATCAGGCTTATCGAGAGAGTACTTTGTCGGGCTGAATTACCTGCTCAATGAGCAGCCCGACGAAGCTATCAATACGTTTGTCAACGCATTGGATGTCAATAGCGATACTGTGGAAACCCACATAGCGCTCGGCAAGCTGTTTCGCGCACGCGGTGAAGCAGATAAAGCCGTTAGCATTCATCAAAACCTACTTGCTCGCCCCGCCCTTTCCACCAGTACTAACGAACATGTACAGCTTGAGCTAGCACGTGACTTTATGGCGCTAGGCGTGCACGACCGCGCCCAGCGAATGCTGAGAGCACTGCTGGATAAATCAGCCAATGATCTCTACCGCCAGGAAGCCAAGCGGTTACTGATTGATTTACTTGAGCGCGAAAAAGACTGGCAGGAAGCGCTTGACGTGGCCCAATCACTGTTTAAGCAACAGCCCGGCATGCAGCGACCTGCTGCTCACTGGCTATGCGAACTTGCCCAGGAAGAGATACATCAAGCAAGTCGCGCGATCGCCCGCAAGCACTTAAAAAAAGCGCTTCAGTTGGATGAGCGATGCGTCCGTGCGACGCTAATGCTGGCCGAGCTGGAGATGGATAATGGGCATTACACACGTGCCATTGAGCACCTAAACCACATTCCCCAGCAGGATATTGCCCATATCCCCACTATGCTGCCCACCCTTCAGCATGCCTATGAACGCAATAACGATATTCAAGGATTTGAAACGCATCTTTATCGGCTACTGGGTCAAGCACCGTACACCAGCATTATTATCGCCCTCGGAGAGCTCGTTCATCAAAGAGATGGTGTAGATAGTGCTATTGAGCAAACGGGCGAGTGGCTAAGGGAGGCACCCAGCCTGGGGGGGCTCGATTACTTAATCGATCTTTATCATGAAAGCCAACGCTTAAGCGGTAAAACCCCGCCTGACACGCGCTTGCTGTTACTTAAGCACCATACCAATGCCCTTTTAGAGGGCAAAGCCCGCCATCGCTGCCGTCGCTGCGGCTTTGCCAGCGACAGCTTGGCGTGGCAATGTCCTAGCTGCCGCCGCTGGGGCACCATTAAGCCCATTACCGGGGTTGATGGCGAGTAAGCGGTAGTACCGTCAGTCAGCCAGCCAGTTCAGCTTCTATGGCTGCTAGCGCCATCATTGGCTCTGCCGCCTGTGTTACCGGCCGCCCAATCACTAAGTGCGTACTACCAGCATTCAGCGCATCACTGGGTGTCATAATGCGCTGTTGGTCATTAGCCGCTGCAAAGCTTGGGCGTATTCCAGGAGTTACCTTCAAAAAGTCGTTGCCACAGAGCGCCTTGATTTGCGCTGCCTCTTGGGCTGAACAGACAACACCACCCAACCCGCTCTGCTGAGTTAATGCGGCTAAACGCAATACATGCTCCTCCGGCGTTACAGCTATACCTACCTCATGCAGATCTTCAGCTTGCATGCTGGTTAGCACTGTGACGGCAATAAGATGCGTATTCAGCCTATGATCATCTAAACGCTTAGCGGCCGCTTCCATCATCTTGCGCCCGCCGGAAGCATGCACATTAACCATCCACACGCCTTGCTCAGCTGCCGCTTGCACCGCACCTGCCACCGTGTTGGGAATATCATGAAATTTTAAATCTAAAAAAATTTCAAAACCACGGCCGTGCAAAGCTTCCAGTACCGCAGGGCCACTGCGCGTAAACAGCTCTTTACCCACCTTTACCCGACAGCGCTTAGGGTCAAGCTGATCTGCCATGCATAAAGCGGCATCCAGAGAGGAATAATCCAACGCGATAATCAACGGGGTATCAGTAGACACTGCGCTTAACTCCATTTTTCATTTGACAGCATTATAACAGCCATCTCGGCCCTACTGTGTAAGTGATTAACCATTATCAGAGAGCAAAAATCTTACAAATACCATCGTTAATGTCTTACAGCCTACCTCCTATAAACGTATTAGTTTAATTAAGGCAAAAGGTATTGAAGGAACAGTCAACCTTATTGCATACGCAAACCGCCACAGCCTATCACTCCAAGTACAACAACCGATGGGAAAGGCGGCTTTAGGGAAATCTATGAGGATATTAACAATGAAAATAACGCTAAAAGGACTATTGGCTGCACTGCTATTGAGCCTAAGCTTAGGGGTTTCTGGCCTTACATTGGCACAAGACATCGCGCCTATTAATGTGAATACAGCAGATGCTGAGCTGCTTGCTGAGTTACCTGGCATCGGCCCCAGCCGTGCGGCCGCGATTATAGAAGAGCGCGAAAATAATGGCGCGTTTGCTAATGTAGATGATCTTACCCGCGTTAGCGGCATTGGCCCCGCCACTGTTGATCGTATGCGCGATCAAGTAGCGATTGAAGAGTAAATCGCTAAAGCAAAGATAAGTATAAAACTTACACCACTCTAGGCTGAAGCCGCCGTTTAGGGCATTCCCAAAACGGCGGCAAGGCGTCATCTAGTATTCACCCGCGAATACTATTAAAAGCTATCAGCGGGTATGCGTACACAACCTTCCATTAACACCCGCGCGCTACGGCTCATGACAGCTTGATCAATCTGCCAACGCCCATCAATCAGGCTTGCTTTTGCACCTACCCGCAACGAGCCAGAAGGATGTCCAAAGGTTACTGCTTCACGCTTCTCACCACCTGCGGCTAAATTCACTAACGTGCCTTGAATAGCTGCTGCCGCGCCGATGGCAACCGCTGCGGTACCCATCATTGCGTGGTGCAGTTTACCCATGGACAGCGCCCTTACCACAAGATCGATGTTTTCCGCACTCACCGCTTTGCCACTGGATGCCGTGTAGCTGGAAGGCGGGGCAACGAAAGCCACCTTCGGTGTGTGCTGTCGGCTGGCCGCTTCATCAACATGCTTAATCAATCCCATACGTACCGCAGCATGGGCACGAATGGTCTCAAACATGGAGAGTGCATTGGCATCGCTGTTAATCGCTTCCTGCAGTTCACAGCCGGTATACCCAATGTCCTGAGCATTCACAAACACGGTGGGAATACCCGCATTTATCAACGTCGCTTTTAAAACGCCAACCCCAGGCACGTCCAAGTCATCGACCAAGTTCCCGGTTGGGAAAATTGCTCCCTCACCATCCGCAGGATCCATAAAGGCCACAGGGATCTCTGCAGCAGGAAAGGTCACACCATCTAGCTCAAAATCGCCCGTCTCCTGCACTTGTCCATCAACAATAGGCACTTGAGAGACGATGGTTTTACCGATATTGACCTGCCAAATACGCACTTCAGCGACACCGTTTTGCGGTATTTTTGTGGGATCAACTAACCCATTAGCAATCGCATAAGGACCTACGGCTGCCGATAAGTTGCCACAGTTGCCGCTCCAATCCACAAACGGCTTATCAATTGAAACCTGGCCAAACAGGTAGTCGACGTCGTGATCTGGCGACTCACTCTTGGAAAGAATCACCGTCTTACTGGTACTTGAGGTTGCCCCTCCCATCCCATCGATCTGCTTTTCATAGGGGTCTGGGCTACCAATCACCCTCATCAGCAGCTTATCTCGCACCTCGCCTGGCACTCTCGCCGCCTCGGGCAAGTTGCTCAAGGTGAAAAACACCCCTTTGCTGGTGCCACCGCGCATATACGTCGCAGGAATACTAATTTGTCCAACATGAGACATAAATAACGCTCCCTAACCATTTTCAATGACGATGCCTGAACATGCTCAATGACAACTATCATTGGCTATGTTCACTAACGCATGCCGAAAAAAGAGCCCGGCGCTTAGCGGCGGGCTCTTTCATTAATCGCCTTGGCGCTGTGTTACACGCCAATTTGGCTAAGCCGTGGTGGACTCAAGAAAGTCTTGGGCAAAACGCTGCAAGACCCCACCGGCAGAGTAAATCGTGACCTCTTCGGCGGTATCAATACGGCAGATCACCGGCACACGTTCAGTGGTACCATTTTGACGATGAATAACCAGCGTTAGCTTGGTGCGGGGCTGAGGAGTGCCCTCTACGTCGAAGACTTCGGTACCGTCCAGCGCTAAGGTTTTACGTGTGGTGCCCTCTTCAAACTGCAGCGGCATCACGCCCATACCAATTAAATTGGTACGGTGAATACGCTCAAAGCCCTCGGCCACAATGGCTTCAACACCCGCTAGCGCAACACCTTTCGCCGCCCAGTCACGCGAGGAACCCTGGCCATAATCCGCACCGGCAATAATAATCAGCGGCTGTTTACGCGCCATATACGTCTCAATGGCTTCCCACATCCGCGTCACGGTGCCCTCTGGCTCAACCCGTGCCAACGACCCCTGCAGCACATTGCCCTGCTCGTCGTGGACCATTTCATTGAACAGCTTGGGGTTCGCCAACGTCGCCCGCTGGGCAGTTAAATGATCGCCACGGTGGGTCGCGTAGGAGTTAAAGTCCTCCTCAGGCAGGCCCATCTTGTGCAGATACTCACCTGCTGCGCTGTCTAGCATAATCGCGTTAGAAGGCGACAAATGGTCGGTGGTGATATTGTCCGGCAAAATCGCCAGCGGACGCATACCTTTCAAACCACGCTCAGCCGCCATATTGCCTTCCCAGTAGGGGGGCCGGCGAATATAGGTGCTCTGAGGCCGCCACTCGTAAAGCGGGCTGACCTGAACGCGCGCGCTCTTGTCGAGGTCAAACATCGGGATATAGGTCTGACGGAACTGCTCCGGCTTCACAGCAGCCTTCACAATCGCATCGATTTCGCTATCGTCGGGCCAGATATCTTTTAGCGTGACAGGGTTTCCGTCATGGTCGGTGCCCAGCACGTCTTTCTCAATATCAAAGCGAATCGTGCCGGCAATGGCGTAGGCAACCACTAAGGGCGGCGATGCTAAAAATGCCTGCTTTGCATAGGGATGAATGCGCCCGTCAAAGTTACGGTTACCGGAAAGTACCGCTGTGGCGTATAGATCACGGTCGATAATTTCTCTCTGGATGACTGGATCTAACGCCCCGGACATGCCGTTACAGGTCGTACAAGCGTACGCCACAACACCAAAGCCAAGTGTTTCCAGCTCATCCATCAACTTGGCTTCTTCCAGATACATCTTGACGGTTTTCGACCCCGGTGCCAGCGACGACTTAACCCACGGTTTGCGGGTTAGCCCTAAGCGGTTAGCATTGCGAGCAATTAAGCCTGCTGCCACCATATTGCGCGGGTTAGAAGTATTCGTACAACTGGTAATCGCGGCGATAATCACCGCGCCATCTGGCATTCTGCCGGCCTGCTCGTCGGCCCTAGCTTTATCCAGGTCGATCGCGATCCCGCGTTGGGCCAGTTCCGAGGTAGGCAAATGAGCATGAGGGTTGGAAGGCCCAGCCAAGGTGCGATTAACGCTTGAAAGATCAAAGCGCAGTACCCGCTCATACTCAGCAGTTTTTAGGCTATCGGCCCATAGCCCCGTGTGCTTGGCATAGGCTTCAACCAGAGCAACCTGCTCATCCTCACGCCCCGTGAGCTTGAGGTAGTCAATGGTTTGGTTGTCGATGTAGAACATCGCCGCAGTGGCGCCGTACTCTGGCGTCATGTTGGAAATGGTCGCCCGGTCACCTACGGTTAACGCGTCGGCACCTTCTCCGTAAAACTCCAGGTAGGCACCGACGACGCGCTCTTTACGCAGAAACTCGGTAATCGCTAACACCATATCGGTGCTGGTAATGCCTGGCTGCAGTTTGCCAGAGAGCTCTACACCAACGATATCCGGCAGGCGCATCATCGAGGCACGGCCCAGCATCACGCTTTCGGCTTCAAGACCACCCACGCCAACGGAAATAACACCCAGCGCATCGACCATCGGCGTGTGGCTATCGGTACCCACACAGGTGTCTGGGTATGCAACAGGCACGCCCTGTTCATCAGGACGGCACTGCACCACCGGCGACATTTTTTCCAGATTGATCTGGTGCATAATGCCGTTGCCGGGAGGAATCACATCGACATTCTCAAAAGCCACTTTGGTCCAGTTAATAAAATGGAAGCGGTCATCGTTACGGCGATCTTCCACCTGGCGGTTTTTTTCGAACGCGTCTTTCTCAAACCCTGCGTGCTCAACGGCCAAGGAGTGATCAACAATCAGCTGCGTAGGTACCACAGGATTCACTTTAGCCGGGTCACCGCCCTTCTCAGCGATGGCATCCCTTAGACCAGCAAGGTCGACTAACGCGGTCTGCCCCAGGATGTCATGACACACAACTCGTGCTGGGTACCAAGGAAAATCCAAATCTTGCTTGCGCTCGATGAGCTGCTTCAATGCGTCGGTTAACAGCGCTGGATCGCAGCGGCGCACCAACTGCTCAGCCAACACCCTGGAAGTGTAGGGCAGCGTCGCATAGGCGCCGGGCTTGATATCTTCAACGGCTTGATGCGCGTCGAAGTAATCTACCGGCTCCCCCTCTGCCGTCACGCCAGGCAGCGGCTTACGATAATTCGTATTCATAATGCCTCTCACTTAATCACGGCCCGTTAAGGGTTAGTCACGCGCTTCGATGGGCACCCACTCGCTCTTCTCAGGACCAGTGTAGTCGGCGCTGGGGCGAATAATGCGGTTATTGGCGCGCTGTTCAAACACATGCGCTGCCCACCCCGTTAAACGGGACATGACGAAGATTGGCGTGAACAGTTTGGTAGGAATATCCATGAAGTGGTAAGCACTGGCATGGAAGAAGTCCGCATTGCAGAAAAGCTTTTTCTCGCGCCACATGACTTCTTCACAGCGCACAGAAACGGGGTAAAGCACACTATCGCCAACGTCTTCAGAAAGCTTCTTAGACCACTCTTTGATAATCTCATTACGCGGGTCAGACTCGCGATAAATGGCATGGCCAAAGCCCATGATTTTCTCTTTGCGCTCCAGCATACCGAGCATTTCACGCTCAGCTTCTTCCGGCGACGCCCAGTTCTCGATCATCGCCATGGCCGCTTCGTTAGCACCGCCATGCAGCGGGCCACGCAACGAACCAATCGCACCGGTAACACAGGAGTGCATATCGGAAAGCGTCGAAGCACAAACCCGCGCCGTGAACGTTGACGCATTGAACTCATGCTCGGCGTATAGAATCAGCGATACGTTCATAACCCGCGCATGCAGCTCAGAAGCAGGCTCGCCGCGCAGCAAGTGCAAGAAGTGTCCGCCTACCGAAGCATCGTCGGTTTCAGTATCAATACGGACACCGTCGTGGCTAAAACGGTACCAGTAGCAAATAATTGAGGGCAGTACCGCTAACAGCCGATCAGAGACATCCTGCTGCTGGTCAAAGCTCTCTTCTGTCTCCAGGTTACCCAGCATGGAGGTACCGGTGCGCATAACATCCATCGGGTGCGCATCTTTAGGAATTTGCTCCAGCACGGTTTTCAAAGCATCAGGTAAGCCACGCAGTCCCTTCAGCTTGGTAATGTAGCTATCAAGCTCGGCTTGATTGGGTAGCTTGCCTTTCAGTAATAAATACGCGACTTCTTCAAACTTCGCCTTCTCAGCCAGTTCTTTAATATCAAAACCACGGTAGGTTAATCCGGAACCCGTTTTACCCACCGTACATAGCGCTGTAGCACCGGCGCTTTGACCACGGAGTCCTGCGCTGTTTTGCGGTTTATCAGCCATGTCGTGTCTCCTGTTAGCTCTTTTTATATGTTTTAGTATCGATAGTATTAACGGCTATTAAGCGTCTTTCTGCTCCGCAAATAGCGCGTCGAGCTTTTGCTCAAAATCGTGATAATTTAAAAAGTCGTACAACTCATCGCGAGTCTGCATGGTATCGACCACCTCTTTTTGATGACCGTTATCCAAAATGCTCTGATACACCTTCAATGCGGCAGCATTCATAGCGCGGAAGGCAGACAGCGGATAGAGCACCATGCGACAGCCCACCTCGCCCAGCTCCTGCTGAGAGAACAGCGGCGTTGCGCCAAACTCAGTGATGTTGGCCAGTATTGGCGCATTTACGCGCGAACAGAACGCACGATAATCATCCAGGGTATGCACGGCTTCGGCGAAGATTGCATCCGCACCGGCTTCCACACAAGCATTAGCACGTTCGATGGCGGCGTCTAAGCCCTCTTTCTGGAACGCATCGGTACGCGCAATCAGATAGAAATCGGGATCAAGCTTGGCATCTGCCGCGGCTTTGATGCGATCAACCATCTCCTGCTGGGACACAATGGCTTTATTCGGGCGGTGGCCGCAGCGCTTTTGAGCCACTTGGTCTTCCAGGTGAACGGCAGCAACGCCTGCGCGCTGCATCTCTTTAACGGTACGTGAAATATTAAAAGCACCGCCCCAGCCCGTATCGATATCTACCAGCAGCGGCAGGTCGGTAGCGCCGCAGATACGATGTGCATCTTCCACCACGTCGTTCATGCTGGTCATACCCAAGTCCGGCAAGCCAAAAGACGCGTTAGCCACGCCGCCGCCCGACAGATAAATCGCTTGGTGGCCTACTCGCTCGGCCATCATCGCGGTATACGCGTTAATCGTGCCTAGAATCGGTAGAGGGCGGTTCGCGTCTAGCGCAGCACGAAAGCGAGCACCTGGCGTAAGAGTAGATGAACTGGACATTGGCATTGCTCCTTTAAAAGGCTTGGCGGATAGGCATAACAAACTAATCCGCTGATGGCGTTGATTGTTGTTCAAGAACAGCTGCGTAACGGTCGGCGACGTTGGCTCGGGAAGCGCTAACGTGGCGGCGCATCAGCAACTCTGCTAGCTCGGCATCTCCGGCTTCAATAGCATCTACAATGCGGTGGTGCTCGACAAAGGCGAGCTGGGGCCGCTTACCGCTGGCGCTGAACTGGGTACGGTAAAGACGCACTAAGTAGTAGAGGTCGTCGCAAAGCAGGTTCATCAGCATTTTGTTATGGCTGCCTTGAACAATGCGATAGTGGAAGTCGAGATCGCCTTCGCGCTGATAGTAAGCTTCGCCACGCTTGAGATCTGCCTGGCCTTCGTGAAGTGCCAACACCTCGCGCAACCCCTTAATCTCTTCGGCAGACATATGCTCAGCGGCCAAGCGTGCTGCCATGCTCTCAAGCGCTTCGCGCACATCAAACAACTCAAGCAGCTCTTTCATAGAAAGCTTGACAACGCGAGCACCAACATGAGGAACACGCTCAATTAAACGGTGCGCTTCTAAACGCCGCATGGCTTCACGCAACGGCCCGCGAGAGATGCCGTACGTTTTAGAAAGCCCCGGCTCGGTAATTTTGCTGCCCGGCGCCAGCTCTCCACGTACAATAGCGTCTTGAAGCTGATGAAAGACCCGCTCAGCCAGCGTTCGGACTTCTGGCGAGGCCTGATCACTGGGCGAATCAGCTTTAGAACGAGAAAGAGTAGCAAGTGAGGTCATGGCTAATTGTCGACAATTATGAAGTAAGAGAACTTTAGCCCGCCATATTTGCGCCGTCAACTAGTCAAAATGGTCGATTTTATTCACCTTTCGTGTAACCCAGCTATTTATTCTTGGGTTAATGTCAACAATCACCCCCTCTCCGTTAACCGTGTTTAACCTATCGTGAGAAAGGCGTCAGTGGTTAGCACTGGTGTCATCAACTAACGACCTCTAGAATGCGTTGCCTTCCATTGGCCTGGCGTTTGCTCCATGACATCGGCGTTGACCATTAAAGCCCTGCCCTACTCTCCTACTCCACTGGAGATCTTTGCTCACCTGCGAAAGCGCCATGGTGCGGTATTACTTGATAGCGGCCGCCCATCAGCAAACGGGCGCTACGACATTATCAGCAGTGATCCGCTAGCCACGCTAGAAGTCATGCCTGATGGACAAACTAACTTCACTTCAAGGCAGCTTGAGCTTCCTCCGGCACTGGCTGGAGATATGCACGCCCAGCAGCAATGGATGCTTGATCAGTTGCCCAATAAAGACCTGCCTAGCGAGCTACCTTTTTTAGGCGGCCTGATCGGTTATTGGAGTTATGATCTAGGACGTAATAACCTTGCGATTCCCAGCCGCCACCCCAGTGTTACTAATCTACCATTGGCACGCTTGGGGCTTTATGATTGGTGCATTACCTTTGATCACGAAAAGCAGGCAGCGTGGCTCATTGCATCAGCAACTCGTCAACAGCAGGTCATGCAATGGCTAGCTCAGCCACCTGTCAGTGTTACTAAAGACTTTCAATTAATCAGCCCCTTTCAGGGCCAGCTAAGCCAAGCGGATTACACCGAGCGTTTTAATACTGTTCAGCACTACATTCGCGCCGGCGACTGCTATCAAATCAACCTTGCTCAGCGGTTTACAGCAAGCTATGAAGGCGATGAATGGCAGGCTTACCTACGCCTTCGCAAGGCAACGCCCACGCCCTTCTCAGGCTTCATGGCATGGCAAAACCAAGCAGTACTTTCGCTTTCCCCAGAGCGCTTTATTCAGTGTAAAGACGGAGTGGTGGAGACGCGCCCAATCAAAGGCACGCGAGCAAGAGGTAAGACGCCGGAGGAAGATATCGCCCTAGCCGAGCAGCTAGTCAGCAGCACGAAAGACCGCGCAGAAAATGTCATGATTGTTGACCTGCTGCGCAACGACTTGGGGCGAGTATGCGCGCCGGGGTCTATTCGTGTACCGCAGCTATGTCAGCTAGAGAGCTACCCCAACGTGCATCACCTAGTAAGCGTGATTCAAGGCCAACTGGCCAAACATCGCTCACCGCTGTCTTTGCTGACAGCAGCGTTTCCTGGCGGCTCTATTACTGGCGCGCCCAAAATACGCGCCATGCAAATTATTGACGAACTGGAACCTTGCCAGCGCAGCGTCTATTGCGGAAGCCTGGGGTATATCGATAAACGGGGCAGCATGGACACATCAATTGCGATACGCACCATGGTAGCAGATGCAGGCAAGCTGCATGTTTGGGGCGGCGGAGGATTAGTCGCCGACTCTAAAGCAGACGAGGAGTACACAGAAACGCTGGACAAAATCCGCCATCTAATTGGCGCTTTGGAATAAATAATAAAATTTTTAAATCAAAAAGGAATATAAAAGCCAAACCAAACGGTATTGGGGCTACGCCCCCTCTCTTTGATAGCCTAGTGTCATACTCGACCTTATGACAGGAGGCAGCATGTCTTCAGCGCTTGACAGCATTAATCGTGACTTCGCCAATAATCCTCAAGACCTTATCAAGTGGGCGCTTGGCCAAGGCGAGCGACCTATTTGCACGACCAATTTCCGGCCGTTTGAGGCGGTGATTCTGCATATGGTCACTCAGGAACGTCCAGATATCCCCATCGTGTGGATGGACAGTGGCTATAACACTGAGGCCACTTACCAATTCGCCGATGCCTTAATCCAGCGGCTGAACCTAAACATGGTCAGCTTTATTCCGCAGCGAACCCGCGCTCACCGTGAAGCGCTAGAGGGGGCAATGCCCAGCATTGATGACCCACGTCACGCAGCCTTCACTCAAGAAGTAAAGATTGAGCCGTTTGAGCGCGCCCTACGGGCAATGCAGCCGGATGTCTGGTTCACCGCCCTGCGGGCAGAGGACACCCCAGAGCGGGCTAAAATGCAGCCTGCCAGCCGGAACAGCGATGGCTTATTAAAAATTGCCCCGCTGCTGCAGTGGACAGCAAAAGATATGTACTACTATCTTGAGGCACACGACCTGCCCAACAACTTTGACTACTTCGACCCCACCAAGGTAGAAGACAAACGTGAGTGTGGTCTGCATTTACAGCACTGAAAATGAAATGTAGGTGACAAACGGTGAATAGCGCGCAAGCTCAACCACGCTAATGCGCTATTCACCCTCTATCTCACCCTCTATCCTCACCCACTATTCGATGCTGCTAATGCTCAGGAAGCTCTACTCCCTCAAATAACTCATGCTCAAAACGTGGGCCAGCCAACAAGGCTTCGTCTACCAAGTCCCGAGTGAGATGAGGTGCAAAGCGCGCTAGGAAATCGTACATGTAGCCGCGCATAAAAGTACCACGACGAATTCCAATCTTAGTCGTAGAGCTCGCGAAAAGATGACTGGCGTCCAGCGCGACCAAATCTTCATCTAATACGGGATCAAACGCCATTTGGGCGACAATACCAACCCCCATGCCCAGTCGCACATAGGTTTTAATTACATCAGCATCAGCGGCCGTTAACACCACATTAGGTGTCAGTCCCTGTGCTTTAAACGCATCATCTAACTGCGAACGGCCGGTAAACCCAAACACATAAGTAACCAGCGGATGTTCACCCAGCGCTTGAAGCGTCAACGGCTTGTCTATTGATGCCAGTGGGTGGTCTTTAGGTACTAAAGCGCAGCGATTCCAGCGGTAGCAAGGTAGCAACACTAAGTCGGTGAATAGTTCTAGCGATTCAGTGGCAATTGCAAAATCAGCCTGGCCTTCGCTAACCATTTGGGCAATTTGCTTCGGTGTACCCTGCTGCATATGTAGCGCAACATCAGGGTACTTAAGAGTAAACTCACTAATGATAGGAGGCAGTGCGTAGCGCGCCTGAGTATGAGTGGTAGCAATCGACAAACTTCCCCGGCGCTCATCGCTGTGCTCTTGGGCGACTTGTTTGATATTTTCTGTCAGCTTCAGCACCTGGCCTGCCAGCTCAATGATAGACAGCCCTGCAGGTGTTACGCGGGTAAGGTGCTTCCCACTACGTGCAAAAATCTCAACACCTAGCTCATCCTCAAGCAAGCGTATTTGCTTGGAAATACCCGGCTGCGAGGTAAACAAACTCTGCGCAGTGGCTGACACATTCAGGTTGTGTCGATTGACTTCCCAGATATAGCGAAGTTGCTGTAGCTTCATATCCTCACCTTATTATCTATGCAGGAAGCACGTTGAAGCGCATCCTCGCGCCGCTGCTAACTTGCACCACCCGCGAAGCACCAAAAGGTGCAATACGCGGGGGGCGACACGCCTCATACATACAATTTTGAATAAAAAATTCTCTTATAATTCACTTATAGTATAAAAAATAGCCGTTACGAACACCTCAAAATTTTTCATAATGGTTGTCTAAACGTCATAGGAAATTTGCCAGCACCTTCTTCGCCCGCTAACATCTGCCAACTTGGCGCGGTGAAGTGCGCTAGTAAAACGCGTAATGACCGTTGCTCCATTTGAGGCAACGAAACAGCAAGAGCAACGCAAACGGGAGAAACAGATGGCTAACAATGTTGATGTCACCAACGCCAATTTTGAGCAAGAAGTCCTCAACGCCGAACAGCCAGTCCTACTGAAGTTTTGGGCCCCCTGGTGCGGTCCCTGTAAAGTAATGGCACCTGTGGTTGATGAAGTTGCCGCCGAACGTGGTGATAACCTGAAAGTGGTTAGCGTGAACGTTGACGATGCGCCTGAAATTGCTGCAGAGCAAGGTGTGCGCGGCGTTCCGACAGTGATGTTATTTAAGTCGGGCACGAAAGTGGCATCGCTAGTAGGTGCACAGTCTAAATCCCAGCTGACCCAATTTATCGATCAAAACGCCTAACGCGCGCGAACGTTACCGCTGGTACTGCCAGCGGTAACTCTCTGCACTTACCATCCTAAACGCCCCTTTTATTCTCGACGCTTCCAAGGCGGACGACGTGCATCACCAAGACGCGTTCGACGCTGACCTCCCGGCCCTAGCAAATGAGCAATCCAGCGAGTCTGAGGATGACTATCCAAGGCGATTTTTAATGTCATCGTCAATACGACCGACAACAACATCCCCGTAGCGCCAAAGATCCACCCCCACACAACCAACGAAAGAAACGCCACGAAGGTAGATAGCCCCAGCGCTTGCCCCATAACTCGCGGCTCAATCAAGTTACCCAAAACAAAATTGATCACCAAATAGGCGGATGCGAGTAACAGCGCCTGTAATACTCCGCCATCTTGAGATACTAACAATAGCAGTACGGGAGGAATCGCCGCCAAAGCCGAGCCGATATTAGGGATAAAGTTAAGCGCAAAAGCCAATACCCCCCACAGCAACGGAAACTCCACTCCCACTATCAAGCAAGAGAGCCATACGAGTACCCCGGTGGCCAAACTAATAACGGTCTTCACTGCTAGATAGCGTTTCAGCGTTAAACTAAACTCGCTAAACCGCTTTAGGCTTGGCGCTGGGTTCTCAAGAGCGCGGGACACTTTATCTCGGAAATTAAGCGTCTCAAACAGCATGAAAATAACTAACAGCCCAATAATACTGCCTTGCATAAAGAGATTGCCGAGCTCGCCTAACAACGTTGCCACCCACGACCCATCGTCCTCCATAGCAAGCATATTGCTAAGCTGATCAGGATTAATGGCTAGCCCACGGCTGGAGAGCGCGTTGAGCAAAGCCCAATAGTGCTCATACAAGCGCGACTCGATATCTGGCAGCACCTGAACAAAGGTGCTAAAGCTGTTGACCACCAGCAAACCAATTAAGGAAATAAAGCCCAATAGCACCATCAGCGTTAAAAAAGCAGAAGCTCCCCTACTGAGGCCACAACGATGCAGCCACTGCACAGGCGACGTACATACAACAGCAATAAATACTGACAGTAGCAGAGGAACCAAAAGATCCGCCCCGGCCTTCATACCCGCCACAATAACGACTAGTGCAGCAAGCGCCAGGGTCGCATTTAAGGGGATGCTACGATAATCCTCATCCGATAATTTCGACATTGCCCTTTCCTTAGCGTGTTATCCAGATATCATGGCCGCTCGCACAATATTGCACAAACCATGACAACATTAAGCAATTGCTTTGCATCGACTCTTAGCCAGTGAACTTTATTGCGCTTTGCCCTTCCAAGCAGCGTCACAGTATAAGTTAGTTAACATTAAACATTGGCTCGATCAGTAAGGAAGTGACTTATGAATCCAGTAACACCACAGCTAAAACGCTTGCGCTACGGCGTGCTTGGCAGCGCACTGCTCGCCCTTCTGGCAACGTCTACGGCTCATGCTGCTCCCACTACCCCGCCTAGCTTACAGGTCCAAGCCCAATCATGGGTGGAAGTAGAGCCCGATAAAGCCACTCTGTCCGCACGGCTGTGGGAAAATACTCCCGCGGTTTCCACGCTGGAAGATACCGACAGCGGCGAACTGAGCGACGCACGCGAACGACTGGAAAATCGTGCCAGTGAGCTAATTAAGGCCATGGAAGACATTGGCATTGAGCAGCGCGCCATCAATGCAGGGTCACTCAATGTTTATCCTGAGCACGTCGCCGGCCCGCGCAACGATGATGGTGAGCGTGAAACGTTAATGCGCACCCGCTTAGAGCGCCCTTTCAGTATTGAGCTTACCGATATAGATCAGTTGGGCGAGGTGCTTGACGCCATGATAAGTGCTGGCGTGAACACGCTAGATGGCGTTCAGTTTGATCTTCAAGACCGCAACGCCGCTACCGATGAAGCGCTGACCAAAGCACTAGAGAAAGCCCGCCATAAAGCGGACCTAATGGCCAGCACCCTAGGCGTAAGCCTTGGTCAAGTACAGCGCATTGAAGAAGCCCAAGCTCCCGTCTTCCAGCCCCGCATGATGGCCATGCGCGCTGAGAGCGATTCCATGGGCAGTGGTTCCGCTAGCGACTATCGCCCCGGCACCATTCGTATCGATGCCGAGGTCAACGTCGTGTGGGCAATTAGAGGGCAAGACGCTCAAGACCGCCCAAGTAATGCTGGAGAGGCTCAGGAATAGCAATAGAGCCATCCGCCTGCTGGTGGTTTTCAAGCACCGCCAGCAGGCAACGCCCCACTGCCAAACCTGAACCATTCAATGTATGTAACAACTGCGGCTTTTTAGCGTCTGGGTGGCGGAAGCGAGCTTGCATGCGCCGCGCCTGGAAATCCTCACAGTTAGAGACTGAAGAAATCTCCCGATACGTTTCTTGGCTAGGTAACCAAACTTCCAAGTCGTAGGTCTTCGCCGCACCAAAGCCCATATCACCGGTACATAACGTGACTACGCGGTAAGGCAACTCCAACGCCTGCAGAATTGCTTCAGCATGGCCACGCATCTCTTCCAGTGCTTCATAACTCTTTTCTGGCTCAACAATCTGCACCATTTCAACTTTATCGAACTGATGCTGACGAATCATACCGCGGGTATCGCGCCCATGAGATCCTGCTTCGCTGCGGAAACAAGGCGTATGAGCCGTCAATTTCATTGGCAATGTCGCCTGATCGACAATCTCATCGCGCACAAAGTTCGTTAGTGGCACTTCCGACGTCGGAATTAAATGGTATTCCCGTTCGTCATTAAGTTTAAACAGATCTTCGCCAAATTTTGGCAGCTGGCCGGTGCCTATCAGCGAATCGCGATTCACCATGTACGGCACATAGCACTCTTCATAACCGTGCTGCTGAGTTTGCGTATCCAACATAAATTGCGCTAGCGCCCGATGCAGACGCGCAATCGGCCCACGCATTACCGCAAAGCGAGCGCCGGTCAGCTTAGCTGCCAGTTCAAAATCGAGATAGCCCGATTTCTTACCAAGATCCACGTGATCCAGCACCTCAAAATCAAACTCACGCGGCGTACCCCAGCGGTGAAGCTCAACATTGTCGTCTTCGCTTTTGCCTTCAGGCACGCTTTCATGCGGAAGGTTGGGAATACCACTGATAGCGTCATCCCACTCTTCCTGCACCTCGGCCAGCTCTTTCTTGGCTTTGTCCAAGCGCTCGCCTAAATCACTCACTTCATCCAGCAACGGCTGAATATCTTCACCGCTAGCCTTCGCCTTACCAATCGCTTTTGAACGCATGTTGCGCTCGTTTTGCAGCTGCTCGGTCTGGGTTTGCAACTCACGACGGCGCGATTCCAGCGCTTGCAGTGCCGCTTTATCAAGTTCGAAGCCCCGCCGGGCCAGTTGTTGCGCAGCCGCATCAAGATCACCGCGCAGCAGTTTCGGATCGAGCATGAGTTATCCCTTGGCCTGAAATCAGTGAAACACGGCGTACATCGCCCGTGATGAAAGAAGCCTATTGTAGGCAAAAGCACGGCGGGGAGCTATGGGGGAGCGCCAGCGAGTTATTACCTACTACAGCAAGTTATAAAAAGGAGGTTGGAAAACGAGAATTAGAGGTTCACACCTCCAAGAAAAATTCCCTCCGAACGTTTACTGCACAAAACTCTCTCTCCCCTGCATACGCTATTACCAATCGGCATAAAAACCTTGGCTCACTAGCCCAAAGTGATAGAGTGCCCGCCGATTTGCAGCACGAATCACTAATAATGGATGTTTAACAGGAGAAGCCTCGTGCAAGAAACAGCAAAAAAGGGAAAGTTTTCTTGGTGGAGTAGCATCGCGCTGTGGAAAAAAATTTTAGCGGGGCTGGCACTGGGGATATTAGCCGGTGCGTTACTGGGTGAAACCGCCAGTGTCTTTAAGCCGCTCGGCGATATTTTCATTAATGCCATCATGATGCTGATTGTACCGCTAGTGTTTTCGACACTGGTGGTCGGTATTACCTCAATGCGTGACCCGCAAAAAATGGGCCGTATTGGTGCGCGCACTATTACCTTGTATTTGGTGACGACGGCCTTTGCGATCAGCATTGGCCTACTGCTTTCTACCCTGTTGCAGCCAGGAGTAGGCGTCGATTTAAGCTTCGATACAGAAGTAACTGCCAACGAAGCCCCCTCGTTGATTTCTATTCTGGTCAACTTGGTGCCGCGCAACCCTCTCGATGCCCTGGCGAATGGCAACATTATGCAGATCATTGTATTTGCTATTGGCTTAGGTATTTCGCTAACGCTGATTGGCGAAAAAGGCGAGCCGGTTATGAAGGTCTTCGATAGCTTTGCCGAGGCGATGTACAAATTAACGGGGATTGTGATGGCCTTTGCGCCCTTCGGCGTATTTGGCTTAATCGCCCATGTTTCTGGCCAGTACGGCTTAGAAATCCTGCTGCCGCTGGCCAAGCTGATTGGCGTGGTATATCTCGCCTGCATTCTGCATGTGTTGGTAATTTACTCTGGGTTTATTTCACTACTTGGCCGTTTGAACCCTATGCGCTACCTCCAAGGTAGCTTGGATGCCATTGTGGTGGCGTTCTCCTCGGCCTCGTCTGCTGGCACGCTGCCGGTATCGATTCGCTGCGCGCAAAAAAACCTCGGGGTTTCAGAGGGCGTATCTGGCTTTGTGCTTCCCGTAGGCGCGACGATTAACATGGACGGCACAGCGCTTTACCAAGGCGTAGTCGTGCTGTTTATTGCCCAGATGACCGGCACCGATCTAACCATGATGGATTACGGCATGATTGTGGCCACCGGCACGCTGGCCTCAATTGGTACCGCAGGCGTTCCCGGCGCGGGTCTCATAATGCTGTCGATTGTAATGGCACAAATTGGCCTGCCTCTGGAAGCGATTGCGGTGGTTGCCGGTATCGACCGTATTCTGGATATGGCTCGCACCAGCGTAAACGTGGCGGGTGATTTGATGGTCACGACACTAGTGGGTAAAAGCGAAGGCGAACTAAACGAAGAGGTGTATAACAACAACCGCGCATAGACTTCTTTATGAATGTTACTTTAGCGCTTGCTGCCTTTGTGTAGCGGGCGCTTTTTTTATGGCCTGGCGCTAACCTGCTAGCATGTTGTTAACCCCCCTAACCATGCGAGCTCTTATGCCTTCTGCGTTTGAACAAACTCTAACGGCCATTGATGCGCTGCACGCCCAAGATCCGCGCCAAACCACCCCTGCCGATGGCACACCCCTGCCCCAAGAGCTTGCCTACGCCCAGCGTATGAGCCATTGGTTAGCACAGTTACAATCTGCCCCTGCCGAGCTGCTACGCTTGGCAGTGCGCGCCCAGCATCTCCAGCGCTGGCTTGTGCCGCGCAGCGACTATCCTGAAGGACGCATAGGCTATTTAACCTGGCGTCGCGATCAAAGTGAGCGCGCGGGCGATACCACTGCCCAACTGATGCGTGACGCTGGTTATAGCGCTGCAGACGCCGAACGAACTGCAACGCTTATCCGTAAGAAAGGTCTTGGCCGCGATGCCGATGTGCAAACGCTGGAAGATTGCGCTTGCCTAGTGTTCTTGGAAAATTACTTTGCAGATTTCTCCCGCAAGGTCGAGCACGATCATATGGTGCGTATTGTGCAAAAAACTTGGGGCAAGATGTCCCCCCAAGCACATGCACTTGCTCTGGCACTGCCCATGAATGCGACCAGCGCAGCGCTGGTGAAAGAAGCGCTTGGCAGCGCATAAGACGCGCCATCAAGATGCAGAGCCGCGGTAGCTGCGGTAAAGTAGCGTATCCCCTATCCGCTCCCAGCAGTGACGGCTTGATCAACTATGATTGCATCTTTGGATTCTCGTACGGCCCCGCTTAAACGCCTAAGCACTCATTACGTGCGTTTCCTCGACGCCTTGCGCGCCCGTGGCTTCGAAGGCGAGATAGCCCCTGACTATGCCAACCGCACGGTGCTGGCAACGGATAACTCGATTTATCAGCGCCTGCCCCAAGCGGCGGTGTTTCCTAAGCATGCGGAAGACCTGGAACGCCTTGCCAAGCTGGCTGCCGAGCTGCCCCACCGCGATGTCGTGCTCACTCCTCGGGGGGGCGGCACTGGTACCAACGGCCAGTCGTTGACCGATGGCATCGTGGTGGACGTTTCCCGCCATATGAACCAGATCCTCGAGATTGATGTTGAGGCGCGGCGGGTGCGCGTTCAGGCAGGCGTGGTGAAAGATCAGCTCAACGCGGCGCTGAAGCCCCATGGGCTGTTTTTCGCCCCGGAGCTGTCGACCTCGAATCGCGCCACCATCGGCGGCATGATCTCCACCGATGCCAGCGGTCAGGGCAGCTGCGAGTATGGCAAAACCCGTGACCATGTGCTGGAACTGGATACGATTCTGCTGGGAGGCCAGCATCTGCATAGCCGCCCGCTTAGCGCTGACGAGGAGCAGCAGGCCGTTGCCCAATCCGGCATACTCGGCCAGGTGCATACCACCGCGGCCGAAATTATTGACCAACAGCGCGGGCTGATTGAGGCCAAATTTCCGCCGCTCAACCGCTGCTTAACCGGCTATGATCTGGCGCATCTGCGGGAAGCAGAAGGCCAGCTGAACCTGAACAGCCTGCTGTGTGGCTCGGAAGGCACGCTGGGCTTTTTGAATGAAGCGGTACTCAATGTGCTGCCGATTCCCAAGCACGCCACTTTGGTCAATGTACGTTATGCCAGCTTTATGGACGCGCTGCGCGATGCCAAGGCATTGATGACGACCAGCGCGCGCCCCACCTCGATTGAAACCATCGACGACACCGTGCTGCAGCTGGCCATGGAGGACTTTGTCTGGGACAGCGTGGCGACGTTTTTCCCCGCCACCGGCAGCACGCCAATTCGTGGCATTAACCTGATCGAGTTTAATGACGATGATCCTGAACGCTTGGCAGAACGGGTGCGGGCGTTCACGGACCATTTGAGCCAAGACCCCACGGTAGAGCGTTTAGGCTATACCCTGGCGGAAGGCCGTCCTCAAATCCAAAAAGTTTACGCCATGCGCAAACGCTCGGTGGGCTTGCTGGGCAATGTGCAGGGCGAAAAGCGCCCACTTGCGTTTGTCGAAGATACCGCTGTACCGCCAGAGCACTTGGCTGACTTTATTAGTGAGTTTCGCGCCGCACTGGATGCCCGCAAGCTCTCCTACGGTATGTTTGGCCATGTCGATGCGGGGGTACTGCACGTGCGCCCGGCGCTGGATATGAAAGATCCCGAACAGGAAAAACTGATTCGTGAGATTTCTGATCAAGTGGCTGACCTGACCCAGAAGTACGGCGGGCTGTTATGGGGTGAGCATGGCAAGGGCGTGCGCTCGGAGTACGGCCCCAAATTCTTTGGCGAGCTGTATCCCAGCCTACAGCGTGTTAAAGCCGCGTTTGACCCGCATAACCAGCTAAACCCCGGCAAGATTGCATCGCCCGCCGAAGGCAGCGAATTAATCGCCAAAGACAGTGACCCTGAGCTATTAACGATTGATGGTGTTACCCTGCGCGGCCAGTTGGATCGCACCATTGATGAGCGGGCATGGCAGGCCTACGACGCGGCGGTGTACTGTAACGGCAATGGTGCTTGCTACAACTATGATGTTGATGACCTCATGTGCCCTTCCTGGAAGGCTACCCGTGACCGCGTGCATTCGCCTAAAGGCCGTGCCAGCTTAATGCGTGAGTGGTTGCGTCTGCAGTCCCAGGCAGGGATCGATGTAGTGGAAGAGTCGCGCAAAAAGAAAGCCGAAAACGGCTGGGGCTTTATCAAAAGCTTTCCGCACCGCATCGCCAATACGCTCAGCCGCAAACAGCACCACGATTATTCTCACCAAGTTTATGACGCCATGGCGGGCTGCTTGGCGTGTAAATCTTGTGCCGGCCAGTGCCCGATTAAGGTCAACGTGCCGCAGTTCCGTTCGCAGTTTTTAGAGGTCTACCACGGCCGCTATTTACGCCCGCTGCGCGATTACATCATCGGTGGCACTGAGTTCATGCTGCCTACGCTTGCCAAGGTAGCGCCGCTGTATAACGCCCTACTCAACCAGCGCTGGGTCGATAGCCTAATGCGTAAAGGGCTGGGAGTGAGCGACTCCCCGCAGCTTTCCCGCGCCAGCGTGAAAAAGCAGCTGCGCGCCTGGGGCGTGGCCGAAGCTACGCCTACCTCGCTTGCACTGCTGACTGAACAGCAGCGTGCCAACAGCGTGATCATTGTCCAGGATGCCTTCACCAGCCACTTTGAAGCCAAACTGGTGATGGACGTGGTGGAACTGCTGTCGCGACTGAATCTGCGGGTGTTTGTGATGCCATTTTCTGCCAACGGCAAACCGCTGCAAGTGCAGGGCTTTTTAGGCGCCTTTGAGCGCACGGCGGAAAAACAGGCCAAGCGCCTGCGGGCACTGGCAGAGTTCGACGTCCCCATGGTGGGGATCGACCCAGCGATGACGCTGACCTACCGCCAAGAGTACGTCAAAGCCTTAGGGGCCGAGCAAGTGCCCAACGTGCTGATGCTGCAAGAGTGGCTGGCCACGCGTATGAACACGCTAGTGCCTCGCCCACTGAACCTAACCGACCCTGGCTTTAAGCTGCTGTCTCACTGTACCGAAAAGACCAACGCCCCCGGCAGCCCAAAGGCCTGGCAGCAGGTGTTTGCGGCATTTGGTTTAGAGCTGGCGTTAGCCACCACAGGGTGTTGCGGCATGTCAGGCACTTACGGACATGAAACCCGTAATGTCGCAACCTCCAAAACCATTTATGCCCAGTCCTGGCAGCCCCAGGTGGAAGCCGACGAAAACACGGGCAAGCTGCTCGCCACCGGCTACTCCTGCCGCAGCCAGGTGAAACGCTACTCAGCGCAAACATTACACCACCCGCTTCAGGCGCTACTTACGTGCCTCAAGCGGGCCAGTTAATAAGCGTTTAACACTATCGATTAAAAAAACAGCTGCTTGAGGGCTTGGCCTGGGTCCTCTTCACGCATAAAGGCTTCACCAACTAAGAAACCGTTCACTTCATGGTCGCGCATAAGCTCCACGTCATCACGGGTATGGATACCAGACTCCGTGATGACCGTGACGCCCTCAGGAATGCGCGGCAGCAGGTCTAATGTGGTGTTCAGGCTGGTCTCAAAGGTATGCAAATTACGGTTGTTGATGCCCACCAGCTTTAAATCCAGCGCTAGGGCACGCTCTAACTCAACAGCGTCATGCACTTCTACCAGCACATCCATGCCTAATGCATTAGCTTGCTGGTGCAGATCGCGCAGCTGAGCGTCGTCGAGGGCAGCGACAATCAGCAAGATACAGTCTGCCCCGATGGCGCGCGCCTCGGTTACCTGATAGCCATGGGTAATAAAATCTTTACGAATGACGGGAAGGTCACAGGCATCGCGGGCAGCGATTAGAAAGTCTTCATGTCCCTGGAAGAAATCGGCATCCGTTAATACTGATAAGCAGGCTGCGCCGCCCTCTGCATAACGCTTAGCGATATCATCAGGATGAAAGTCATCACGTATCACGCCCTTGGAAGGCGAAGCTTTTTTCACCTCAGCGATAACCGCTGCGTCACCAGCGGCAATACGGGCATTCAGTGCAGCAATAAAGCCACGGGGGGCACTTTGCTTGTCAGCCAACGCCAGCAGTTCTGCTTCAGAAACCGCCTGTCGGCGCTCGGCTACTTCTTCGTCTTTACGAGCCAAAATACGCGTTAAAATTGTTGGCGTTGCCTGGTCAGTCATTTGATAGTTTACCCTTTAAAGACGCTAGTGAAGTGTGAAAGCTCTCGGAGCTTCTCTAACGGCAGCTTGGAAGCCTGTGCATCCTGAGCCACCATTACGCCCTCTTTTAAGCTATCGGCCACACCTGAACAGTAAAGCGCAGCGCCCGCATTAAGTGCCACTATATCTGCCGCTGCCCCCTCACCACTCAATGCAGCTTTTACCAGACGTAAGCTGTCTTCGGCGCTGGCTGCTTTAAGCGTAGCTAAGCTTTGTCGCTCAATCCCCAACTCTTCTGGAGTGATGGTGTACTCGGTAATTTCGCCATCCTTTAGTTCAGCCACCCGCGTCGGTGCCGCCAAGGAGATTTCATCCAAGCCATCTTCAGAGCAAACTACTAACACATGGTGGCTGCCAAGCTTACGGAGCACTTCAGCCATCAATGGCACTAATTCTGGAGAGTAAACCCCCAGCACTTGGTTACGTGCACTTGCAGGGTTAGTCAATGGGCCAAGGATGTTAAACAGCGTGCGCACGCCCATTTCCCGGCGCGGCCCGATTGCAAAGCGCATGGCAGGATGATGATTAGGAGCGAACATAAAGCCCACACCTACTTGTTCGATACAGCGCGCCACTTGTTCAGGCTTAAGGTCTAGGTAAATACCGGCAATATCAAAAAGGTCTGCACTGCCCGACGATGACGAGACACTGCGGTTACCATGCTTAGCGACATGGGCGCCGCCAGCAGCAGCCACAAAGCTAGCCGCCGTAGAAACATTAAACAGGTTCGCACCATCACCGCCGGTGCCAACAATATCGACGACGTTGTCAGTGTGCAGTTCAACGCGCTTCATGAGTTCGCGCATAACCTGAGCCGCCGCACTAATTTCCTCGGCGCTTTCGCCTTTCATGGCAAGCCCCACTAGCAGGCCGCCAATTTGCGCATCGGAGGCTTCGCCGGTCATGATCTGGCGCATTAGCGCGTGCATCGCATTGAAAGAGAGGTCTTCGCGGCGCATCACCGCGTTAATTGCATCTCGCATTTGCATGAACAGAAAAGCCCCTAAAGCGTGTAAATTTGGCAATCAGCCGCGTTTTAAAAAGTTAGCCAATAACGCATGGCCTTGGCGCGTGAGTATTGACTCAGGGTGAAACTGTACCCCCTCAACATCCAGGCTGCGATGACGAAAGCCCATTATCAGCCCTGGCGTAACGTCATCGTCTGAGGTCCAGGCAGTGATTTCAAAACACTCCGGTAAGCTTGTTCTTTCTACCACGAGTGAATGATAACGGGTCACTTCTAACGGGTTTTCAAGCCCGCGAAAAACCCCTTGCCCACTATGCACAACGGCAGATGTTTTACCATGCATCACCTGGGGCGCTCGCACCACTTTACCACCGTAGACTTGTCCAATCGCCTGGTGACCAAGACAAACCCCCAAAATAGGCAGTTTACCCGCAAAGTGGGCTATCGCCGCCAGCGAGATGCCCGCTTCATTAGGGGTACAGGGCCCCGGTGAAATGACTAGATGAGTAGGCGCTAAGGCGTCAATCTGTTCAAGGGTAAGCTCATCGTTACGATAGGTCATTACCTCGGCACCCAGCTCACCCAGGTACTGGACGATATTGAACGTGAAACTGTCGTAGTTATCGATCATCAATACACGTTGCACTACCCGCACTTGCGCCATCGCCGCAGCTACTCCATCACATTAATCAAACCCCTTGGTAGGGATGATACCCCAACCCAAGCACCACTTGCAGAGCCAAGGGTCGGCTAGGACATACACACGCCCAATACTCTGGTAATTTTTAGTGAGAAACAAACACTGAGTTTATCAGTAAACTAGTGAGGGACTTTTCAAGGTAATCAAAAATACTGAAAGAGAGTGGCTAGCCCTTTCTGCTAGGTTTAAACAACTTGACAGCATAACGAAACTAGCAACGGGCCTTGACTGTCTTTATCATCTGCCGACTTTTTAATGCGTTAGGAGCGTGACATGGACAATCGAGCACCCTGGATAATAACGCTCGTATTGATGACGACTGTCTGCAGCAGTCACGCGCTGGGAGACACCTCGTTTAAGGTTATCGCTTCGTTTTCAGTCATTAAAGATTTAGTGAAGCGTGTCGCAGGCGACAGCATCGGCGTTACCACTATTGTGCCCACAGGCGAAGATGTGCACCGCTGGGAGCTTCAACCGCCAAATGCCCTAGCTGTCGAAGAAGCTGACATTGTTTTCTACAACGGGTATGGGCTAGAGCCATGGATACGGCATATTGAAGCCATGGCAGACGATTCACTAACGCTCACAGCACTTGCAGAAAGTGCCGACTATGCACCGCTAACGATTCTAGTTGGCCAGTATCAAGATAACACTGACCCGCATATGTGGATGGACCCCAAAGGGGCAGCCGCTTATGTTGATGTCATAGAAAAAACGCTTATCGAACGCTATCCCGAGCAGGCTGAGGCGTTTGCCACGCGTGCCGCTGAAACTCGTGAAGCACTGGCGCTGCTAGATCATCAACTCCGGGAACGCTTGGAAGGCATCCCGCAAACGAATCGCATGCTCACTACCAGCGAAGCCTCCATGGCTTACTTTGCCCGTGCTTATGGTTTTGAGTACGCCGCCATTTGGGGGATTGGCAGTGAGACCATTGGCAGTGCGCAGGCAATGGAAGAAATGAGCATGCTCCTCTCGCAACAGCGCCCGCCTGCACTGTTCTATGAAAGCACCTCTCCCTATATCCACATGGATGCACATGCCCGAGCAACGGAGCTTTCGCTGGCAGGGCCTTTATACACAGACACCTTAAGTGACACAGACGGCCCTGCCTATAACTACCCTGCTATGTTGCGCCATAATGCTGAATTACTGCATGAATACCTAGGCGGCGCACGGGCAGAAAAGCAGCCCTAGAAAAAAACAGTTCTAGAAAAAACAGCCGTATCACCGACAGTTTTACTCCGTCAGCGCCAGCAATGAGCTAATAATCACGTCAGGCTGGCTATGCTCAATCGACTCGCCGTGGTTATAGCCGTAAGGCAACGCCACGGTAGTAAAGCCAGCGGCCTTACCCGCAGCAATATCGTGGCGCGAGTCTCCTACCATGACACTTGCCGAAGGTGAGATATCCAGCTGTTGAGTCGCATGCAGTAGCGGTAACGGGCTGGGTTTTTTCTCGGCAAGCGTGTCGCCACCAATGCAGAGGGTAAAAAGCGAAAGCAGATCAAAGTGGCTTAAAATTGGCGCAATAAAGCGCTCTGGCTTGTTAGTAATCAGCACCAGTAGATAGCCTGCTTTGTGCAAATCATGCAGCGCTGTTCTCACGCCAGGATAGAGCCGGGTTAGTGCATTGGGGGCAGCACCGTAATGGCGCATAAAAGCCTCATAGGCGGTGGTTTGCAATGCCTGTCCTGGCGCATCAGCGAGTGCCCAGGTTAGCGCTCTTTCAATAAGTACCTGCGCACCATTACCCACCCAATCGCGCACATGCTCTTCACTAGGCGCAGGCAGCCCAACATCGCTGAGCGAGCGCTGAACCGCTATCGCTAGATCCGGGACCGAATCAATCAAAGTGCCATCTAAATCAAATGCAATTAACCGCTTACCCTGCAAAATGGCATGCACGCTCTCTCTCCCTAGGCTAGGTAAAAATATTTTTCAAAAAATGGCCGTTAGTAAACGTAATCGCGGCTAGTTCTTTTATCCTACCGACTTAGCACGTCGCCAACCACGCCCGGAAGCTCTATGCTGTGATCATCTTATCCGAGGAGAAAGTAATGACCATCCCCCGAATTGTGATCGTCGGCGGTGGCGCTGGCGGACTTGCTCTAGCAACACGCTTAGGACGCACGCTGGGCAAAAAAAAGCGCGCCGAGATTGTCCTGCTAGACCGCAATGCCACCCATGTATGGAAACCGCTGTTACACGAACTCGCTACCGGAGTATTGAACTCTAGCATGGATGAAGTGGATTACCGCGGCCACTCTTCCGCGCACCATTACCGTTACCAGCGCGGCTCTTTAAATGGCCTTGATCGCGCACAAAAAGTCATTCACCTAGCACCCATCAAAGATGAAGACGGCGTTGAAATCCTTCCCTCTCGAAAACTAACCTACGATTATTTAGTAATAGCGCTCGGCAGTATTTCAAATGATTTTGGTACAGCGGGTGTTGCGGAACACTGCCACTTTATTGATTCGCCTCAGCAAGCCAAAGCGTTTCAGCGCGATATGATCAATACCTTTTTGCGTTATACCGATCCAACGCTGCGCCAAAACGCCGAACTGACTATTGGCATTGTAGGCGGCGGCGCAACGGGCGTAGAGCTTTCTGCCGAGCTTCTAGATGCTTCGCGCTTACTTAACGCCTACGGCGTAACCGCTGTTGACCACCAAACGATTAGCGTACACCTCATCGAAGCGGCTCCCCGCCTACTACCCGGCTTGTCAGAGCGTATTAGCGAAACAGTGCTGCAAGAGCTAGAAAGCATGGGGGTCACCGTTCACGTCGGCACCGCTATTAAAGAAGCTCAGCAATATCAATTAGTAACAGGCGACGGAGAGGTTATCAAAACGGATCTAAACGTGTGGGCAGCAGGCATTAAAGCACCGCCATTTTTGGCTGAACTAGACCTGACCACTAATAAGAAAAATCAAATTAACGTCCACCAAACGCTGCAGAGCGTAGATGACCCTTATATTTTTGCCATAGGTGACTGCGCCGACTGCCCTCAGGGCGAAGGCATCTCCGTGCCGCCACGGGCACAGGCTGCTCATCAACAGGCAACATTACTCGCCAAAAACTTGGTGCACTGCTTGGATAACAAACCACTGCAAAGCTTTACTTATCGTGACCACGGTTCGCTGGTGTCGCTCGCCCGCTACGATGCGGTAGGAAAGTTGATGCGCAGTTCCGCGTCTCGTGGGCTATTTTTAGAGGGCTGGTTAGCGCGCCAAGCCTACGCTTCACTTTATCGAATGCATCAGCTATCTATTCATGGCGCACCCAAAACGGGACTCGCATGGCTGGTTGATAAGTTAAACCGCTACTTAAAGCCCCGTATGAAATTGCACTAAGCTGTTTGCTTAGCCGTTATCCTTTGCCAACTCAGCGCGCATTTGCTGGATAACGCTATCGTAACCGTGCGGGTCGCTTGACTGGTGAGCATTGAAAATAGCTGAACCAGCGACAAAGGTGTCGGCACCCGCAGCGGCGATATCGGCAATATTATCTACCTTAACGCCGCCATCGATTTCTAAGCGGATAGGGCGGCCTGAAGCATCAATACGCGCCCGAGCTTCACGCAATTTACCCAGCGTGCTGGGGATAAATGACTGACCGCCAAAGCCCGGGTTAACGCTCATCAGCAGAATCATGTCAATTTTGTCCATGACATAATCGAGATACGAAAGCGGTGTTGCCGGATTAAATACCAGCCCTGCTTTACAGCCACTATCGCGTATTAGCTGTAACGAGCGATCCACATGCTCAGAAGCTTCCGGGTGAAATGTAATGTAACTCGCCCCAGCCTCACTAAAATCGCCGATCATACGATCCACGGGTTTAACCATTAAATGTACATCTATGGGTGCCGTCACGCCGTGCTGGCGCAGGGCTTTGCAGACCATCGGCCCAATCGTCAGGTTCGGCACATAATGATTGTCCATGACATCGAAATGGACAATGTCGGCCCCAGCGGCCAACACATTGTCGACTTCTTCACCAAGACGCGCGAAATTAGCGGATAGAATCGAAGGGGCAATCAGGAAGTCCTGCTCAGCGCTCATAGTGCATTCCTAGGTTAACAGGGGAAAGGAAGGCCCCTATCTTACCAGAGCCACCTAAGAAGCCCCATCTCCCTGCTGTTAAAGCTCAGCCGACAATAAATGCATATCTTTTAATACATATTCCCAAATAGAATATAAAACATAATTGTAATTCCACAATCACAGGTTTAACCTTATCCTCATTGCGATTAAATCGCCCCCAGATACAAGGAGCCTGTAATGACGCGACCTACTTTTTTCCGTACTGGCCTGCGCCGCAGCCTGATAGCCACGGCTGTTGGCGCTACGGTGGCTGTCACCGCTGTTTCAAACACGGCAATGGCTCAAGAGCGCGAGTTACTGAACTCTTCTTACGATATTGCCCGTGAACTGTTTTCAGCGATCAATCCGGAATTCCAAGCATGGTGGCAAGAAGAGCACGGTGAAGAGATTGCCATTAGCCAGTCTCACGGCGGCTCATCCGCACAGGCGCGCGCGATCATGCAAGGCTTGCGTGCGGATGTCGTTACCTTTAACCAGGTGACTGATGTTCAAGTACTTGCGGATGCCGGCCTAGTGGCCGAAGACTGGCAAGACGCGTTCGATAATAACGCCTCCCCTTACTACTCCACGACGGCGTTTTTGGTGCGTAAAGACAACCCAAAAGGAATCGAAAGCTGGGATGATCTCGCGAAGGAAGACGTGCAAATCGTTTTTCCCAACCCAAAAACATCTGGCAACGGACGCTATACCTATCTAGCGGCTTGGGGCTTTGCGGAAAATGAATTCGATGGCGATGAAGAAAAGATTCAAGACTTCATGCGCACCTTCCTACGCAATGTTGCGGTGTTTGATACCGGCGGCCGCGGTGCCACCACAAGCTTTATCGAACGCGGCATTGGCGACGTATTGATCAGTTTTGAGTCAGAAGTAAACAACATCCGTAGCGAATATGGCAGCGACGACTATGAGGTTATCGTGCCGCCGGTCAGTATCCTGGCAGAGTTCCCCGTTGCGGTGGTAGGTGAAAATGCTGAACGCAATGGTAACAGCGACCTTGCCCAGAGCTACCTTGAGTATCTCTACCGTGAAGACACCCAGCGCTTGCTGGCGGGCTTTAACTATCGCGTTCACGATGAAACAGTGGTAGCCGAATTTGCCGACCAATTCCCCGATACCGAACTTTTTGAAGTTGAAGATGTGTTTGGCAGCTGGGAAGAAGCTATGGAAAACCACTTTGAAGGCGGCGCCCTACTTGATCAACTGCAACGTCGTTAACGGAACACCATGAGCCAGCTAGCATTATGGCGGTCCGACAGCGCTCGCGTGCTGCCGGGCTTTGGCCTATCAATGGGGATCAGCGTGCTGTTTATTTCGCTGGTCCTTCTTCTCCCAATCACCGGGCTATTTGGCCAATTGGCAGGGCTTAGCCTTGCCGAATACTGGGCCATTATTACCGAAGGCCGCGTGGTGGCCAGCTACATGGTCACCATAGGTGCAGCGGCTGTCGCGGCGCTGGTGAATGCAGTATTTGGCTTACTACTTGCCTGGGTCCTGGTGCGTTATGAGTTTCCCGGCAAACGTCTGCTAGATGCTTTAATGGATCTGCCCTTTGCGCTACCCACAGCGGTAGCCGGTATTACTCTAGCGACACTGTATGCGGGTAACGGCTGGATGGGCAGCTTGTTGGAGTCACTGGGATTCCAAGTAGCCTATACCTGGGTAGGCATTGCACTGGCCATGGCGTTTACCAGCATTCCATTTGTGGTACGCACCGTACAGCCGGTACTGGAGGATTTACCCGCAGAAGTTGATGAAGCAGCGATGTCTCTTGGCGCAACCGATGGCGTGGCGTTTCGGCGCGTGATTATGCCGCACCTGTGGCCAGCTCTCGTTACCGGCACCGGGCTAGCCTTTGTGCGCTCACTAGGTGAGTTCGGGGCGATTATTTTTATCGCGGGGAATATGCCCTACGAAACCGAAATCACTGCGCTGATGATTTTCGTCAAACTGCAGGAGTATGACTACGCAGGTGCCTCTGCAATCGCCTCCGTTGTGCTGTTTGTGTCACTGGCCCTGCTGCTGGCGATCAATATTTGGCAAGGCCGCTTTGTGCGCCGTCTGCATGGAGGTAAAGGTTAATGCGCCGAATTGGTGATGCACCCGCCGTGCGGCGTTTACTCATTGGCGCCGCCCTGCTGCTATCTGGGCTATTTTTGCTGCTACCGTTGGTGGCAATTTTTGCCCAGGCCTTCTCCCAGGGCGTGACAGTCTTTTGGGCCAACGTTAGCGATACGTTCACCCTGCATGCGATTGGCCTGACACTCGTCATTGCGTTATTAACCATACCGATATGTCTAGTATTCGGTGTCGCCTTGGCATGGTTGGTTACCCGCTTTAGTTTCCCAGGTCGGCGTATTTTACAAACGCTGATCGATATTCCTTTTGCCGTTTCCCCCGTTGTGGCCGGGCTTATCTACCTGTTGCTATATGGCCGTAATGGCTGGATTGGCAGCTGGCTAGACAGCCACGATATTCAACTGATGTTCGCTTGGCCCGGCATTTTAATGGTCACTATTTTTGTGACCTGCCCGTTTGTGGCCCGCGAGCTCATTCCGCTCATGCAGGCCCAAGGCTCCCGGGAAGAGGAAGCCGCGGTGACCCTAGGGGCTGGCGGCTGGACCACCTTTCGGCGTGTCACGTTACCCAACATTCGCTGGGCACTGCTCTACGGGATCATCCTCACTAACGCGCGCGCCGTGGGGGAATTTGGTGCCGTTTCGGTGGTTGCCGGAGCTATTCGCGGCAAGACAAATACGTTGCCGCTGCATTTAGAGCAGCTTTATCAGGATTACAACGCAGTGGGCGCGTTTTCTAGCGCCGCACTACTGGCCCTTATTGCCCTGTTAACCCTTGCGGCCAAGGCAGGCCTGGAATGGCGTGCATCGCGCCAGGAGGCATTTTTATGAGTATTCGCCTACAGAATATCGCCAAGCACTTTGCCAACACCCAAGCGCTTGAGCCGATCAACCTGGACATTCATGAAGGCGAACTAGTCGGTCTGCTTGGCCCGTCTGGCTCAGGAAAAACCACACTGCTGCGTATTATTGCAGGCTTGGAAAGCGCTGACCGCTCTCCTCAACCCGGTAAAATACTGTTCGGCGACCGCGATGTCACCAACGTTCACGTTCGCGATCGCCGCATTGGATTTGTTTTCCAGCACTACGCCCTGTTTCGCCATATGAGCGTGTACGACAATGTCGCTTTTGGACTAACCGTGATGCCCAAGAAGCGACGCCCATCCAACGGTGAAATTCGCGCGCGAGTCTTTAGACTGCTGGAAATGGTTCAGCTGCAGCATTTAGCTAACCGTTTGCCCGCTCAACTCTCTGGCGGTCAGCAGCAACGTGTTTCCCTCGCCCGCGCCTTGGCCGTTGAACCTGACGTATTGCTTTTGGATGAGCCATTTGGCGCGTTGGATGCCAAGGTGCGCCAGGACCTACGACGCTGGTTACGCCGTCTGCATGAAGAACTTAACTTTACCAGCGTGTTTGTTACCCATGATCAAGAAGAAGCGCTGGAGCTGTCTGACCGCGTGGTGGTGATGAGTAACGGACGCATCGAGCAAATTGATACGCCTGAAACGCTCTATCGTTCGCCCAAAAATCGTTTTGTGTTTGAGTTCCTTGGCGACGTTAACCACTTAGAAGGCAAGGTACACCAAGGTGTACTCACCTGTGGCGATGCGCACCTCAATGTTGACTTGCCTAACGGTGACGAAGAGCTGTTGCTGCGCCCTCATGAAGTGCGCCTTGCCCAGCAGCCAAGTGCAGAGAGCCACTTGCCGGTGACAGTGACTGCCATTTCACCGGTTGGTGCTGAAGTGCGTGTTGAGCTGGAAGCCGACTGGCTGGCTAAGCCATGGCTTGCAACGGTGCGTCATGCTGATTTTGAGCAGCTTCAGATGCGCCGTGGGCAACGCCTATTCGCTCATCCACGGCAGTGGCATCGTTTCCCCGCCGCAGCGTCAAAAGTAACGGAGCAAAGCCGCGCCGCTTAGGGCATGCCAACAACGGCACAAGTAGAGGGCAGCTTTAGTTCGCGGACGCTTTAGAGCTGCCACCTTCTATTTTTAGCCACGACAGATGAGCTAACCACCTGTATCAACAGCTGGTTAGCGCATTTGCCTAAACGTTAGGCTAACCCGCAACTCACTACTTTTCTTGGTTTTAGGCAGGCTATGCAGCCAATATCGTTGCGTGGCACCTTTCATCACCAACAGACTACCGTGCTCTAGATTAAGCGATAGACTCTCCCCTGTTTGTTTATGTTTAAACGAAAATTTCCTTTCGCCACCTAGGCTCAACGCGCCAATCACACCATTTTCAACCAGGTCTTTTTCAGCATCACTGTGCCAACTCATTCCTTCCGCGCCAGAGCTATAAAAGTTGCACAAGCACGAATTGAACACATCACCACAGTTGCTCTCCACTACCTGCTTAATCTCTTGTAAAAAGCCAGGCCACACTGATGCCGTCTTGGTATATCCAGAGTAGGTATAAGAGACTGGCTCATCCGCGTACCAGGCTATTTTCCTCTTGGTAACGATCTCTTTTCCGTAAATAAACGCTCGATCATGCTCCCAGTTTAATTCGTCCCGACACTTAGCTAGATACATATCAGCAGAAGCCGCCTCTAGGATTTTACCGTGATAGTAGACTGCCCCATCTTGTGGAAGCAGGTTAATCAACTTCATGTCGTCGTTTTCAAACAGGTCAGTAAACGTCATAGCGATGCCTATTTTATGCTAACTACCAAGACAGCAAGAAACGGGTTTTTCCCATACCCCAAAGGCGGCAATACTGAGCCACACGTGGCTAACTCTAGAGCCTACTGATTAATAGCAAACCTTAAAATGGGGTATAAAATGAGAGCAATCGACTATATACGACTACTGTCATTAGCCGCTATATGGGGAGCGAGCTTTCTTTTCATGCGAATCGCCTCCCCTGCAATAGGGCCAATCAACACGGCATTTTTTAGAGTCTTTTTTGGCCTAATTGGTTTAGCTTTGATCATCTTAGTCATACGCAAAAGCCTGGAGTTCAAAGGTAAACTAGGTAAAACTTTGATATTGGGTGCAATCAATTCAGGCCTTCCTTTTCTGATGTACAGCATAGCAGCAACATTATTACCCGCTGGATACTCCGCTATTTTAAATGCCACCACCCCTTTGACGGGCGCCATGATTGGTTTATTTATCTTTAGCGAGCATTTATCGTTAAGAAAATGGATAGGTGTCTTATTAGGTATTATCGGTATTACGATCATTACTACGGTGGGTGATTCAAATATCGACGGTAATATATACATTGGCGTGGCCGCTTGCATCATAGCCACTATTGGTTATGGCTTGGCGGGGTTTCTTACCCGCAAGTGGATAACCCAACAAGGCGGCCTGGATTCAATGCTGGTTGCGTTTGGCAGTCAAATAGGCGCAACCGCTTTTCTTAGCCCCTTTTTAATCTGGAGTATTTCATATGGTCCAAGTACTGATTGGCTTCAGGGTGAGGTGTGGATCAGTCTGCTAGCCGTCGGCTTTTTATGCACGTCCCTCGCTTATATCCTCTATTTTAGATTAATCGCCGACATCGGGCCTTTACGATCACTCACGGTTACCTTCTTGGTGCCGCCATTCGCCGTGTTATGGGGCTTCTTAGTTCTTGATGAAACAATTTCCAGCGGATTCCTCTCGGGCTCTGCCGTCATTTTGCTATCCGTCTGGTTAATCGTTGGCCCTGATTCCCAAGCAACAGCCGAGCGCATTTGATTGAAATCGCATCACGACATGGCGTTGAAAGCGACAGAATAACCCAACCACCAGAACATACCGCCAGCACACTACCCGCGTTATACTGACGTTTTAGCCATTGCGGAGGAAGACCATGCGTCGGCGCCATTTTTTACACCTCTCTGGTGCGCTGCTTACCAGTGTTTTGCTAGCGGCCTGCGCTAGCCCTCAGTACCTACAGCTAAGCCCAGAACGCAGCGCCAGCGTGCCGCAGACAGGCTCTGGTCAGCAAGTCACCGTGATAGCGACTGATGCCAGGGAAAGCGAAGTGATTGGAACACGCTCAGGTGGCAATATGTCTACCGCGCAGATCACCGTAAGTAGCCATGAGCTCATTCCGCAGTTGCAAGCCGAAGCTGAGCGCGCTGTGCGCGATATGGGGTTCACTCCTACTCGCGATGCAGCCCAGGGCCGCCCGAGTATTACTCTTGAACTCGCTGGTCTTAACTATGCCAAAGGTGGAAGCGGCCAACCGCTGATCGACGAAGCGCGTATTGAAGGGGTTTTCAGAGCGATCGCTCAGAACAAAGGCACGACATATACCGGCACTTACACCTCGCGACGCACCCAAGGCTATGCCATTAAGCCCGGCGAAGATGCCAATGCACGCATGCTAAACGATTTGTTAAGTGATGGTTTAAACCGTGCGTTTAGTGACCCAGAACTGGGCCGCTTACTCGCTCGCTAAACCGTTTTATCCTGATAGCGTATTCTGAGAATATCTGCCCGCTTCGCGGGCAGATGTCGTTACAGACAACGCGATAAAAACACAGCTATTAGCAAACACGCTTATCAGCAAGCACAGCTATCAGCAAACATAGCTTTTAACAGAGACAGCTATACGTGCGGGCCTCGGCGCTCCAGCACCCAAACGCTTTCGCTGCGGCCCCGTTCATCAGCCTCTCTGTTCTCAACCAATTCAACACGGAAGTTGGGCATAAACAAATGCTCAATCTCACTGTTGGGCACACTGTAAGGCGGACCTGCATTGTCGTCATCGTGGGTTAACCCCACTAACAGCCCTTTAGCACCAGGCGGCACTAATTGGGCAAGGTGGAAGGCATAGCGCTCACGGGTAGCCGGCGGCAGTGCAATTAATGAAGCTCGGTCATAAAACGCGCCCACTTCTGCTGCCTGTTTGATGTGCAAGTGAAAAAAATCGCCGCACCACAATTCAACACTACCCTGGCGTGCGACATTAAAGCCTGCCTGGGTATAGCGCGACACACTCGCGTTGCGCTGAGCCAGGAACTGCTCTATTGCTTCAGGAGCCAACTCAATACCCAATACCGGATGGCCTTCATCTGCTAGCCAACGCATATCCAAACTTTTTCCGCATAGCGGCACAAGCACTTTGGCTCCAGGCGTCACATTAAGCGTAGGCCAGTACTGGGCAAGCGCTGGGTGGGTATCGGACAAATGAAAGCCAATACGTCCCTCTTGCCAACGTTGACGCCAGGGGTTTTCCATTGCGGCCACCTCGTACTCGAAATTTACACGTAACGCTGGTTTGTTTACGTCGCTTAAAACCAGCGGTCTCTCTTTTTACGACGACGCGGCAAATGAGGAACAATCAGCCCAACTAATAACCCAGCGCCAGCAACTCCACCGCCGTACATGAAATAGCGCATCAGCAGATCTTCTTCCTGGGTCTCTAGACGCGCCTGCAATGCACGCACCTGCTGGCGAGACTGCTCTGCTTCACTATCAAGATCGTGGTTACGCGCTTCCAATTCGACGATCCGCTTTTCACGGATATCGAGTGTTTCCGTCATGGAAGAAATGCGCTGCTCCCAAGTATCGTTAATACCATCCAATTCTTGGGTAAGTTCATCGACTTGGGCTTGTAGTATGGGTAACTGTTGGCGGGCACTCGGGTCTTGCTGCAGCTCGCTACTGAGCACCCACACTGTATCGCCGCTATTGCTGCGTACGCGCGTATAATCACCGCTTGTTTCCAGCACCTCGACCTGCTCACCTGCCTTTAATGTTCCCACAATGCGATAACCATCGGTGGGACCACTGCGCACATACGTGCTTAACTCGTCACTTACCCAAGCTTGGTTATCAGACTGGGCAAATGCTGGGGTTCCCCCGATACTCAACAACACGCCAACGGCAGCGGCGTAACAACTACTACGAAGTTTATTTACTTGCATAACGTCATGTCCTGATTGTAAAAACGCGCGAGGCAGACGAAGCCGTCGCGCGTATCGCTCAAAGCGGTGCGCTTGTCTAGGCGCTTACCCTTCTCCACGAGGCGGCAATGGAAAGGGACGAGGAAACTCTGCGACGCGAGCATCGCTTTTAACTGCTTTCAAAGGGCCTTCACGTTCCACTTCATCAATACGCACAATGGCATTAAGCGGCAGATAACTGCGCTTAACACCTTCAAAGGTACGCTGTAGCTTTTCTGCCCCTGGATCAACAACAACCCGCGACGCATCGTCAAAGACAAACTCCTCGACTTCAATAAAGCCCCAGAGTTCGCTTTGAAAGATTTCTCTGACGTATAAATCCCATATTTCACCCTGCTGGTGAACCACCACACGGTAGATCGGCTTGGCCGCCATCTTGGCCTATTCCTCTTGCCACTTGAACATAATGTTAAGGCGCCTAGCCTAACATACTCAGGGGTTTGCTCTTTAGTATGCCATCCTCAAAAGGGCTTATTTTTGGCTATTTCCACCTTCAGTGGCTGCTAATTAGCCGACGGATGACCCTATCGTGTATGGTGAAGTAAGTGGTATGGCAACTTTATTCACTCACCCACAGGAGTCACTGACATGCAAAAGGATCCCAATAAGGGCTATATCGCCCTGTTAGGTTGGAGCCTCAATGCGATTGAAGCGGCTGAGAATTTTGACCGCCGCTATATCGTGGTTGCACCCGACTGGGCCGAGGAGTACTGCCAGAAACATGATATTCCCTACGTTCCCTGGAATTTTGAGCGTCTCAACGACCGCTCTCTCGAAATTGCTGAAACGTTGAAAGAAAAAGGCGTTGACGTCGCTATCCCGCTTTACGAGGAAACCGTTGAATGGGCAGGCGCTATTAACTCAGTGCTGCTCGACAATCCACGTATTTACGGTCAATCGCTGCTGCTTCGCGACAAAGCATTGATGAAACGCCGCGCCCAGCTTGGCGGCATTCGCGTGGGTATTTTCGAAGAAGCCCACGATAAAGATGACGTAGTACGCTTTCTAAAACGCGTTAATCAGACACTACTCAAGCTGGATGGCGACCCCAACGACCCTATCCACCTGAAGGCGTTCGATAAGGCTGGCTGTCTTGGCCACCGCGTTATCCGCACACCGGATGAAGTCGATACGATTCCCGACGAAGAGTTTCCTGTGCTGATGGAGTCTCACTTAGACGGCTGGGAATTCGCCGTTGAAGCGTGGATTCACGATGGAAAAATCGCTTTCTTGAATATTTCAGAGTACGTCACTCTTGGCTACTCAGTATTTGTGCCCGCGTCTCCAGAGCTTGAAAAATACCGCGAACAAATTACGGCACAAATCGAAAAGCTGATCAAAGCGTTTGATATTGAATTCGGCCTCATTCACCCCGAGTACTTTGTCACCAGCGACGGTGAAATGTACTTTGGCGAAGTCGCTTACCGCCCACCCGGCTTTAAAGTCTTCGAACTTCTTGAGCGGGTGTATGGATTTAACGCCTATCAGGCATCAATGCTGGTATTCGATCCTAAAAGCACAAAAGAAGAAGTCGCCGCCTTCTTTCCCAAAGAAGTGGTCGACGCTGATGGGTTCGCGGGCTGCTTCGGCGTTTATCCCCGCCGCCGGGTTGTTAGCCGCTTGGAGATTCCTGAAGAAACAGAGGATCACGCCTATTTTGAATCCCACGAGCTGACATCACCGCTTGAAGAAACCGTCACTAAACGTACGGCATTTGGTACCCACTGGGGCTTGGTCTATTTTAAAGGCGAAGACGCACACACGCTCCGTGATCTGCTTAAACGCCAAGAAGACCTCGACTTCTATGTATAATCCCCGCTACAGCTGGGATAAGGAGTCAATGTGACGAACGATCAAGAGGCATCTTCAACTGAAGAAGATGGCAAGCTCAAAGGGCTGCTGAGCAAATTTGATGATGCGGTGCGCCTGCTTTCGCAGGCGCCTGCCTTTTCTAAACCGGCGAAACTGCCCCGCGTAATGGATACTGCGCGCCGACTCTTGATGCAGGAGGGAGGCTGCGCTGCCCTCGAAGCGCGTGCAGCAGATTTTGAATCCGCCGGCGTGTTTGCAGGCTCAGACTGGGAAACCCCACAGTTCCTAGTCCCCACCCTCACTACGTTCTCGTTGAAAAGCCCTGACGCCAATGTGGTCGTTATTGAGGCGCTGAGTGAGCTGCGACTTTTAGCAGTCGCCAAAGGTGAATACTTGCATGCGCTGGTATCCCAAGAGCATGCACACCACTATTTAACCCAAGTAATGGCCATTAATCTGTGGCTGTTATTTAACGCACCTAGCGAAGCCGAACGGGAAACCCAGGGCCGATTAGCGACGATTCCCAGGCAACTATTCCAACACTTAGCCGACCGCATCGGCTATGAACATGTTATTGATCAGCTAATTGATGAGATATGGCGCATTCTAAAACAGCGCCCTATTCAAGTTGATGCCATTAAACAGATGATCACCCAAATTGCGTTATGCCAAATTAATCCAGCCATTGATTTGGGAGCAAGTGGCCAGGGGGCTGACAGGCTAGTTAGCTCGCTTTTCGGGCCCACCCAAGCGTGTCGCGAAGACCCAGGCATTGCGGTGTATCGTGAACGACTGGAGCGTATGGATAGCGCGGCTTTGCAAGCTGAAGCCACTGGCTTCGCTCGTGCAATGCATGACACAGGGCTGGTATCGCCCTATCACACGATACTGATGCGCTATTTACTCGAAGAGAGCGACCACCTTCTATCAGAGGCTCTAGGCCTCTCGTCGACGGGGCGTGACTGTCTACTCTGCTATCGCGAGCTAGTCCATGCGCTGATTCGCGGGGGTGTTTATCCCGCCACAGCCCAAGCGGTGTATGGCTTGGCACTGCTACTTGAGCGAGGCATTCTCTATCAGCCTCCGGTTGCGCCAGCAATGTGGCGGCAGTTAAATCTAAAGCTTTCAGAGTGGTCAGAAGCACGCTTAAATCTGGCCTATGGTGAGGATGCATCCCCCCGTGCACGTTTAATTGAAGGCGTGCTCTGCATGTTAGGTCTGCCGCTCGGCGTAGGACAAGGTAATAACCCGACCTGCCAGTCAGCGAGAGCACTTTCCATGTGGGCTTATAACGACCCTGACTATCTGCTGCAAATGGTGGCCTGGGCTGCGCGTGATGATGAAATCATTATGCATTTCGAGGGTCAGCCAATCTCTTCAATGGAAAGCGCCTCAGGCGTTGCCTCCGAGCTGCCGATGGATCTCGACCCAGCCTCGTTGATCGTGGTCCCCCATCTTGACCGTATTTACGCTGAGATGGGTAGGCGCTGCATTGGCCGCGAAGGCGATCCCCATCGCTGGGTTAATCCAGAGTTTCACGGGTGGTGGTCAGGTCGTGGCTTTAGCATCAACGTTGATGTCGCCTCCGGCCAACTTAGCGGTGTAGATAACTTTATTCGTCACTTCTACGCCAGCTATCATCCTTACTACAATGGCAACCAGCCGCTGATTCACCCTCAGCCTGCTGGCATTGCCGTCACTGACAGTGCAGCCCGGTTTATTGGTTGGCATGCAATTACCATTTTGCGCGCCTCGCTAGATCCCAACGATGTCATGAGAATCTATTTTTACAACCCCAATAACGACAGCGGCCAAGACTGGGGAGACGGCGTGAAAGTTAGCACCTCAGGTAACGGAGAACGCTTTGGCGAAGCCTCACTCCCCTTCGCACAGTTCACCTCTCGGTTATATATTTACCACTACGATCCGTTGGAGCGGGGCGAGCTGGCCACAGTAACGCAAGAAGAGCTTGAGTCTGTAAAAGGCTACTTGCATCGCAGTTGGGGAGCTAGCCGCCTACCCCCCACCGAGCTGCAGGCCGACAAAGGACCACACACGCCGTAGCGAAACACGCTAGCAGCGTTTAATAACCGCCATATTGACGACAATGACTCAACTAACACGATTAGACCAATTGCTGGTCAGCCAAGGGCTAGCCAGTTCACGCACCCGCGCGCAGCGATTAATTCGCAATGGGCGCGTGTTTCTTCAAGATGGCACGCCACTCGTAAAACCATCCGAAAAATGGCCGCTGGATACTCCGCTTCAGATTGATGAAGACCCAGAGGAGCGTTACGTTTCCCGTGCAGGATTAAAATTAGAGGGCGTTCTTAACGCTCTAAACATGCGCCTGGAAGGGTACGTTGTGTTAGACGTTGGTCAGTCAACGGGGGGATTTACCGATTGCTCGCTTCAATTTGGCGCCCGGCATGTTATCGGAGTTGAAGTCGGCCATAGCCAATTAGCCGAGTGCTTACGTAATGACCCAAGGGTCACGTGTTTAGAAGGCTTAAATGCTCGTCATATGGCCTCAGCGACAGCCCTTCAACACGTCGTGGCTAAATACCCTATCGACCTAGCCGTCATGGACGTTTCGTTCATCTCGCAAACCCTGATTTTAGCTGAAATCGCTGCTCTGCTCCCCACTGGGGGGCAACTGCTCTCATTGGTAAAGCCACAGTTTGAGTTAGACCCAGGCGCACTGGATAAGCACGGCATTGTGCGTAACGCTAGCCGCTATGCAGAGGTAGAACAAAAGATACGCGATGCTTGCACAGAGTGTGGCTTAGTCATTAGCCACTGGCAGGAAAGCCCGATTACCGGTGGTGACGGTAATCGGGAGTTTTTACTGTTCGCCACCAAACAGGAACAACCAAGCGTTTAAAAACCAGTACTTAAACATAAGTATTTAAACATAAGTATTTAAACATAAGTACTTAAACATAAGCACTTAAACACAAGCACTCACCTCCGCTGCTAACCCAGCCATTAATTTAAAACTTAGGTTAGGTTAGCAGGAGGCAGCCGGTTAGCTGACTGTACTTTAACTGATTCACCTCGGTCACGGTGCAGCCACACGTCCATCTGCTCGAAGGCCACCCTAACGCCCGCCTCACGGAACAGCTCGTCAATCCGGCAGTTCACTTCGTCAGCAGCAAACAGGCGATCAAGCAAGTCGTTAACGAAAATGCGCAGCTCAAAGTTCAGGCTGTGCGGCCCATAGTTGAGGCAGAAAACCTGTGGTTCTGGGTCTTCTAATACCCGCTCATTTTCGTCGGCAGCCTGGCGCAGCAATGTATGCACTAAAGGCAGATCAGACCCATGAGCAACGCCGTATGTCAGCACCACGCGGGTCACGTTATCCGAAAGTGACCAGTTGATGAGCTGATCCGTTACAAAGGTTTTGTTCGGAATGATAATTTCTTTTCGGTCAAAATCGGTCACGGTGGTGGCTCGGATGCGAATCCGGCTAACCGTGCCATGAAGATTACCTAACGTGATAGTGTCGCCAATGCGAATTGGGCGTTCAAACAGAATGATCAAGCCAGAAATAAAGTTAGCAAATATTTCCTGAAGACCAAAACCTAACCCCACGCTCAGCGCGGCCACCAGCCACTGCAATTTATTCCAGGAAACGCCCAGCGTGGCCAACGCCATCACGACGCCAGTACCAACAATGGTATAAGAAAGTAGCGAGCTAATGGCATAAGCACTGCCCTGCTTTAACGACAAGCGTGAAAGCACCATCACTTCCAATAAACCAGGCAAGTTACGCGCCATAATAAACGTAATGGCAATTACAAGTAGCGAGGTAAATACATCGGAAATCGATAGTGCATCTCCGACCAAGTCACCCTCTTCCGCATCCCATATTGACACTTGATCTAGATAGCTCAGTACCGCCAGCAGGTCTGACCACACTAGGTACAACAAGGCACTGAAGCCAATCAACAAAATCAATTTGGATAAGCGTAACGACTGAGAGTTAATTTTCTCCATATCCAGCGGTGGCTCTTCAACGACTTCTAGCCCACCTTCTGCGCCTTCTTGTACTTGAGCACGACGTCTGGCGAGCGCTCGTCGGTAAGCTAGCCGCCGTGCTGCAACCGCCAAACTACGTACGACAGTAGCTTCAACGACGACCCACAAGCCCAACAGGTAAAGGGTGATGGCAAAACGAGCGACCAGCCGCAACGCCGTATATTCATAGCCCCACGCCACCAGGCCAAGGAGTACTAATGGCACCGAAGCCATCGCAAGACCTAATACCAGCCGAAAGAGCCGCACACCGAAAAATGGCACATGGGCGAGGATTAATAGTGCCAGCCACCAGCTCATGGCCACTAAGCCTACGGCAAAAAGTCCTATCGCCACCGGGCGCATCGCCAATGGGGTTTCCATTTGTCCAGAGAGCGCGGCAATAACGACCACAGGCGCTAATGCCACGCCGAAACCACCCAGCAGCTTACGCAACCGCGCTGTATAAGCAGGTGCCCAGGTAAAATGGCGCTCAGCAACCCCGTCTTGAACGAGTAGCCGTCGGCCCCAAGCCACGACAGCCCAACTAAGCGCCAGTTGCAGCAACGCTGGCGAAACGCTGTTTGCCAAGGCTCCTTCAGCTTCACTTAGACCGACGCCAATACCTGCCAACCCTAACGGTCCTGGTAACGCAAGCAGAGCATTTAACAGCACCGCTTTGGAGGTATGCAGTTGAGTGTCGCTTTTCAGTCGACCAATTTGTGAGTGAATAAGCGCAAGCTGTGATTTAATTCGTCGGCGCAGCCCAACCAGCACCACGCCAAGTAAAATAAATGGCGTGCCAATCAGCATTTTCCAAGAAAAACCTTTCCACTGCGAAGGCAAAACGGCCCGCCACTCACCTTCTCGCCACTCCAGTTGAAGGTTTTGGGGAATTTGTCGTAGCCAATTTAAATCTAGAGGGCGGCTATTAGCTACCCAGAATAGCTGTTCATCAATCGTCGCCCGTAAATCTCGCGTCGTCGCAAATAGCTGTTGTTGATTAAGTTGAAGCTCAATAGCGGCACTCAGCAAGCTACCGTAAGATTGTTCAAGCTGCTCTACCAATTCACGCCGAGACTGGAAGAGACGCGTTAGGGAGTCCACCAACCCAGGCGTGACTTCAACCCCAGCTTCCTGCAAGCGTTGGGTCGCCAAGCGGTCACTTTGGCGCAACTGGTCACGCTGTCGAATCAAGTCGAACTGCTTGAGACGCAAATCGGCAATTTCATCTTGTAAATCACGTCTTGGCGCGACAAAAGGTAACGACTGGCGCTGTTCTCGAAGAATACGCGACAGTAATTGGCTACCGCGAATAGCATCAATTTGTTCGTTCAGGCTACGTTGAAGCTGCCGTACATGATCCAACTGACGCTGGGCTTCAATATTCTCACGTATAATGCCATTCGCCCTGTCCGTGGTTCGCAACAGCTCAAGGCTTAGCGCTTGGTTCGTTTGTTGAGCATTAAGCACCACAGGGTGCCCTTCAGCGATCAGCGGGTCATTCTTGGCGGCGTCAGCAATTGCCTGCTCAGATTGTAGCCGTCGCTGACGATCAATAACGCCTTGCAATAAATTAAGCTGCTGCTCCTGCTGGTCTATTTGCAGCTCAATGAGTTCTCGGCGCTCCTGAGCCAACTCACGCAGCCGACTATTGGCACTTAGTTCACGCTGATTAAGGTTCACTTCTTGCTCAGCGAGGGCACGCTCAATGCGCCACTGAATCAACTGTGCATCGTGGCGTGCCGATAGTTGCCGATCTCCCAATAGGGCTTCTCGCTCATCAGATTGACGGCGTAAACTTTCAGTGCGCTGTAACGCATCTGAAATTGCTTGCTGAGCGCGCTCAGGCAGTGTCTGCGTGGCCAATAGCTGAGAGTTAACTTCCGCTAATTGGCTTTGAAGCCGCTGAAGCTCCACGACGGCTTCTGCTTGCTGCGCTTCCAGCTGATTCAGCGGCATATCACTAAGGTTATCCACCGAGAACTGTCGGCTTTGCTCTTCCGCTTCGTTTAGCTCACGCTCTAGGCGAAGCAATATTTCGGGTGCTTGGACAACCCGTTGCTCTAATGCCTCAATGCGGTCTTCAACCGCATGCAGGCGTTCATAGCCTTGTAGCGCAGCCGTCAACGCTTCTTTGACCTGAGTTTGCTCGGTGGTTAGCTCGCTTTCTTGGGACTCGAGCTCTGCTAATCGCTCAGATAACTGCTCCTCAGAAGGAACCTGTTCAAGCAACGCAGCCTGCGCGTATACGGCACTAGCAGTCGTAAGTAATAGATAAATAAAGAAGAGCTTGGGGAGTGCCTTCAGTGCATTTTTGACCACGTTAAGTATGCCTCATCGACATGGATACAACTCCAACCAGGAAGACCGCCATTGTCAGACGTTCCGGCTTCTGACGCAATCTAACGCGTTTGGTGGACAAGAGGAGTTGACTTACGCGATGGGCGTGTATAGAAGAGAACCTGATAACTGCCCTTTATTAATTTGCGAGCCATTTTGATGGTCATTCGAAAACTGTTGCTAGTTAGTTTTATTGTATTGCTAGGCACTGAAAGTGCCGTCGCCGAATCACGAGAAGAAATCGAGGCCCGCATCCGCGCACTCAGTAGCGAACTTTATCAGTTGCGACAACAGCTGCAACAGGTTGAAGATCCTACAGAAAGCGAATCAACGACCCGCCCCAATCTGCTCCCGGAAGAGGTCGCGCTTGAGGATCTCAACGAACGCCGTCAATTTGAGCAGGAGTCATCACGCAATCCGTTTGCGATTACCACTCACCGGACCAATTATCTTTTCCCGATTAGCTATAGCACCAACCAGAACAGCGCAAACTTTCGTAGCATTTCCGCAGACTCCACGCCTAACGACGTCGAGATGAAATTTCAGTTTAGCGCTAAATTCAACCTCGCAGAGAATGTGTTTGGCGACATTGGCGATGTCTATTTCGCCTACACGCAACGTAGCTGGTGGCAGGCCTATAATACCGATGCTTCTTCCCCCTTCCGGGAAACCAACTACGAACCTGAAGTTTTTATTGATTTTGATAACGCCTGGAGCGCATTAGGCTGGGTAAATACACGCAATCGCCTGTCCTTTATTCATCAGTCTAACGGCCGTTCAGACCCACTCTCACGCAGCTGGAACCGAGTTTATTTGGAAAGCACATTCCAACGCGGTGACTGGGCACTTTCTCTCGCGCCCCACTGGCGAGTACCTGAGTCCGACGGCGACGATGACAACCCAGATATTGAGCGCTTTGTCGGTTATGGCGATATCCGTCTGGCAAAACAACTCAATGGCAACCATGAGGTCGCGGGGCAGCTGCGTGGCAACCCCAGCGCGGGAAACTATGGCACTCAAATAGACTACAGCTGGCCTGCGTTTAACAATGTGCGTGCTCATCTACAGTACTACTACGGCTACGGAGAGAGCATGATTGACTACAATAATCGCGTGCATCGTCTCAGCATCGGCTTTAGCTTAAACCCCTTGTTCAGTACGTCAGGGCTGAACCGATAGCGCCTAAGGTTGTCTTATGGTTAACGGCTGCTATGCTGGAGTTGACACTTTTTCATATTCACTCGTCAAAGGATGACATTATGGCTAAACGTACTACTGATACCTCTGCTCGTGCTGACCAGTTGAAGGAAGATCTCCGCCACCTGAGTGAAACCGTAGAAGAGTTGATGAATGCCACGTCAAAAGATGCAAGTGGCGAGATGCGTGATCTTCGTGAGCGTGCCGAAAAGCGCCTGAAAGACACTCGAGCACGCCTAGAAGCTCGCGGCGAACGACTTTACGAAGACACTCGTGAAACGCTCTCTCAGCAAGCTGATTGCTGTGACCGCTACGTCCACGAAAACCCCTGGACTAGTATTGGTATTGGTGCCGCAGCAGGTCTAGTGGTGGGTATGCTTCTCGGTCGCCGCTAATGGCTTTAGGGCCAACACAACGCGTTTTCTCTGCCGCCAAACGTCTGCTGAGATCATTAGTCGCTAATGGTGAGACCCGGCTTCGTTTGGCGGTTTTGGAATTAGAAGAGGAGCGTGCTCGTTTATTAACCCTGCTTTTGTTAGCGGGAGCTAGCCTGTTACTGCTGCTGTTGGGCGTCGCGACACTTACCGCGCTGGTAGTAGTAATGTTTTGGGACACCTACCGGCTGACTGCGATTGGCGTAAGCGCAGGCGTTCTTATGACCTTAAGTGTTTTGCTCGCCGTTATTGCTATCCGCCAAGCCAAGCAGCATACGCTGTTAAAAGAAACGCTTAAGCAACTCTCCGCTGACCGAGCCTTGTTGGAGGTAAATGAGGATGACTCAACCCAACATCGTCAATAAGCCTCCCAGCCGTGCGGAGCGCAAAGCTGCCTTGTTAGCTGAACTAGAGCAACAGCGTATCGATATATTGGTTGATAGCGATACACTTACCAAGGCAGCCTCTCCGCTAGACAAGAACTGGCGCAGCCTTAAAGTACCTTTGTATGTGGTTGGTGGCATCGCCGCGTTGCGTATTTTGCGCCATCCAGGTGGCGCAATGGCGGTTGGCAGAAAAGCATTGGCTAGCTACATGTTGATAAGAAAACTGAAGCTGCTAGCGAAAGTGGCTAGCTAGCGAGTTATTTCTGAGAACGACGCTGGGCCATTTTTTATAAACGCAAAGTTTGAATGCTTTACGTATTGATGGCCCAGTTCTTGAGACTTATCAGCACGCCTGCCCACAAGCGACACCACTTGCCCAAGCCCACTGAAAGTTGTACCCCCCCAATTCCCCCGTCACATCGAGTACTTCACCGATAAACCTAAGCTGTGGTAAATCTTTCACGGCAAATGTTTTTGATGAAATCGCTTCCGTACTTACCCCACCCATGGTTACCTCAGCTGTTCGCCACCCTTCTGTACCTGACGGTTTTAGCTGCCACTGATTTAGCCGCTGCGCCCAGTGATCAAGCGCATCATTGCTGTACTCAGCCATAGGGCTGGTAAGATTGGCGTCTGGGTACCACTCTAGCAACGCTTGGGCAAAGCGCTTTGGAAAACGCTCTCCCAGCCAAGTGGACAGCAGACGCTTAGGGGTCGCATGCCGTGCATAGCGTAATACGTCAGCGGCATCTTCAGTTGGCAGTAAATTAATAGTGATCGCGTCGCCAGGTTGCCAAACGCTGGAAATTTGCAGCATCGATGGGCCTGATAGGCCACGATGAGTAAATAGCATTGGCTCTATATAGCGTTTCCCATTGCAGCTAACTTCGCATGGCACACTGACCCCAGAAAGTGCTGCTGTACGCTCTTTCCAGCTATCGCTTAAGGTAAACGGCACCAAACCTGGGCGAGTGGGCAGAACATCTAAGCCAAACTGACGGGCAATATCATAACCAAACCCTGTCGCCCCCATCGTGGGTATCGAAAGTCCTCCCGTCGCAATCACTACCGTACCCGCGTCGATGCTTCCCAACGACGTGGCTAAGAGCATGCTATCCCCCATTCGCTCCAGCCTAGAAATTGACGTGCTGAGCGATACCTCGACGCCGGCCCATTCACACTCGGTGAGTAGGACATTAACAATGTCTTTAGCGGAGCTCGCACAAAAGAGCTGGCCTGGGGCTTTCTCCACATAGTCAACACCATGCCGCTCTATCAACGATACAAAATGCTCAGGACGGTAACGCTTTAATGCAGAAATGCAAAAATACGGATTTTCCGAATAAAAGTTCTGAGGCGTAGTTGCAAGATTGGTAAAATTGCAGCGTCCTCCTCCAGACATCAATATTTTCTTGCCCGCCTTGTTGGCATGGTCCACTAACAGTACACGACGCCCTGCGTAACCCGCTTGAGCCGCGCACATTAAACCAGCGGCTCCGGCACCAATGACGACGACGTCGTAGACCATAAAATCAGGCTCCCAGGATGAAAAAATGAGGGGCATTTTAACAGGTAAACGGCTCAAGATTACTGTACATTCAAAAGCAATTGTACAAACTACGTATACCTACTTAACAAAATACCATTACTCACTCTTTCGCCCTCTAACGCGGCGCTACCCTAAATGGTATTACTAGGCCTTTTTGATAACACTGAGACGCTAATGCTTGCTTGTAAACGTATCTGTTTCTTTTGGCTGTTGACCCTATTATGGGTGAGCCCCCTTTTGGCACAGTCTCCCCCTCCTGTTATTGGGCACTACGCGGCCATAACTGCGTGGTCTGATCCGCTTGAGGCGTTAGGGACACTAAGTGCTGATGAGAGCTTGACACTTTCCGCCACAGTGACCGACACAATTGCCGAGATCAATTTTGAAGATGGCGAACAAGTAGAGCGCGGAAGGTTATTAATTCGTTTAGAAGATGCTGAAGAACAGGCTCAGTTAAGGGCGGCGCAAGCCCTTAATGAAGAACGCCGTAATGCGCTAGACCGAGCCACCCAGCTGCAACAACGCAGCCTTGCCCCGCGGGCTGACGTAGAAGATTCTCAGGCACGTTTACGTCAATCACAAGCCGACGCACAAGCGTTAGAGGCTAGGTTGTCAAATTATCGCTTACATGCCCCTTTTAGCGGACGGGTTGGCTTTCGTAACGTCAGCATCGGCGCACTAGTGACGCCCGGCATGGAGCTTGTCACGCTTGATAAGCTGGATGTCATGAAGCTCGACTTTACCGTACCTGAAGTATTTTTAGGACGTTTGTCCAACGGCCTAAAGCTTAGTGCTACGACGGCGGCCTTCCCTGACGAGGTCTTCAGTGGTGAGATCTCTAGCATTGGCACTCGCATTGACCCTATCACCCGCAGTGTTAACGTTCGCGCCGAAATGGTAAACCCTGGGCTTCGTCTGCGGCCAGGTATGTTAATGGAGGTCGTGGTTCAACAACGCATCCGCGATACGCTTGTACTTCCTGAAGCGGCGATCGAACCCAGTGGCAACCGTCACTTTGTGATGTTAATCAACCAACAGGACGGCAGCTATCGATTAGAACGGCGAGAAGTCACCATTGGCGAACGACGGATTGGTCAAGTAGAGGTACTGGATGGTATCAGTGCAGGCGACCTAATCGTGATTCACGGATTACAACTCGCTCGAGATGGCCAGCAAGTCAGACTACTCGGTATCGCTGATGAAGAAGCGGATATTCGCACGCTACTGGAGGCTGATCGTTAATGCGCTTATCCGACATTTCAGTTCAGCGGCCAGTGCTGGCGATGGTGATCGCCACACTGATTATCGCGTTTGGTTTACTGGCTCTCAACCGACTGCCCCTACAAGAATACCCAACGGTTGATCCGCCTATCGTTAGTATTGACACCCGCTATCCTGGCGCATCAGCAAGCGTTGTAGAGACCCGCATTACCCAAGTGCTCGAAGACCGCATCGCCGGCGTGGAGGGTATTGAGCTAATAACGTCGCAAAGCGAGGATGGTCGTTCGCGGATTGAAATCGAGTTCGCCATCACTATGGATATCAATGCTGCCGCCAACGATATCCGCGATCGCATTTCAGGAGCACTGCGCAACCTTCCTGATGATGCCGATAACCCAGAGGTCACTAAAGCCGACAGTAGTGAGACGATTGTCGTGTGGCTAAGCCTCTCGGGGGCAGATTACTCGATTACTGAACTGACCGATTATGCCAACCGCTTTCTGGTAGACAGCCTTTCGGTACAACCCGGCGTGGCAAGGGTGCGCGTGGGTGGTGGACGCGACTACGCGATGCGCGTTTGGCTAGACCGCAATGCGCTCGCCGCACGAGGGCTAACCGTCGGTGATATTGAGGATGCTCTACGTGCTGAGAACGTTGAGTTGCCAGCGGGCTCAATTGAGTCCGAAGATCGCCAATTTATTGTCCGTTTGCCGCGCAGCTTCGCGACCGCGGATGATTTTAAGCAGATTGCTTTAATTGAAGGCAGTAACGGTTATCTAGTACGCCTGGGCGATGTAGCACGTGTCGAGATAGGCTCAGTAGAAGACCGAACGGTGTTTCGTGCCAATGGCGTCCCGATGGTGGGGCTAGGCATGATCATGCAATCAACAGCTAACGTAGTGGAGCTATCGAAAGCCGTTCGACAAGAACTTGAGCGGCTTCAAGGCACCCTGCCGGAGGGGATGTCACTCAGCCTTAACTATGATGCCTCAGTATTCGTTTCAGGCGCTATCGAACAAGTCGTGATGACGCTGTTTATCGCCATGGGGCTAGTCATTGTGGTGATGTTTATGTTTTTAGGCAATCTGCGCACCACACTAGTACCCGCAGTGACAGTGCCGATTGCCGTTATTGGGGCATTTACTGCCCTAGCCGCTATGAATTTTTCGATTAACCTGCTCACGCTATTGGCGCTGGTGTTGGCGATTGGGTTAATTGTTGATGACGCGATTGTAGTGCTTGAAAATATCAATCGGCGTATGCACGACTACGGAGAAACACCTCTGGTCGCAGCATTTCGAGGCACACGGCAAATCGCTTTTGCGGTGATTGCTACCACGCTGGTGCTAGTAGCAGTCTTCGTTCCCCTCAGCATGCTGCAGGGGGATATTGGTCGGCTATTTTCAGAGTTCGCACTTACCATGGCGGCAGCGGTTGTTGTCTCAACCCTACTAGCCCTTACCCTCACCCCGATGATGGCTTCTAAGATTCTTAAGCCGGGCATGCATGATAGCCGAATTGGTCAAGCCGTTCAGTGGCTGCTGACGGGCACGCAACGTTATTACCAGCGCGCATTAGAAATCGTACTCACATTGAAGTGGCTGGTCGTTGCCCTGTTTTTCTTGTTGATTGCCGCTACCGCCTGGCTGGCAACCGCACTGCCCAATGAATACACCCCGCAAGAAGATCGTGGCAATTTCATTGTCCTTGTCAACGGCCCAGAAGGCGCAACGTTTGACTATATGATGGACTATATGGATGAGATAGAGGCCAGGTTAACGCCTTTGGTGGACAATGGAGAGCTTGAACGAATCGTGGTTCGAGCACCACGTGGCTTTGGTAATATCGAAAATTTCAACAGCGGTTTTATTATCGTCAACATGGCTGATTGGGGGAGCCGCCGTAGCGCTTGGGAAATCATGGCCGATATTCGTCAGCAGCTACGAACATTACCAGGTGTTCAGGCTTTTCCAGTGATGAGGCAAGGTTTTGGGCAGCGCACTCAAAAACCCGTGCAATTCGTGCTCGGGGGCGGTACCTACGAAGATTTAGCACGTTGGCGGGATATGTTGATTACTCATGTTCGTGAAAACAACCCACGTATTACTGCTATCGAAAGTAATTATGATGAGACCCAACCCCAGTTACGCGTGGATATCAATTATGAGCGCGCTGCAGCGTTGGGCGTCACGGTTACAGAGATAGGTCGGACGCTGGAAGTGCTGCTTGGTGGGCGTAACGTCACCCGCTATGTAGATGACGGGGAAGAGTACGATGTCATCCTTGAAGGTGACCGCAGCGGTCAAAATAGCCCTGCTGCGCTAAACAATATTCAAGTCCGCTCTGCTCGCTCAGGAGAGCTGATCCCTCTAGCCAGCCTGGTAACGCTCTCTGACTTCGCTGGTGCTAGTACGCTGAACCGTTTTGACCGTGTTCGCGCTATTACGATTGAAGCCAATCTAGCCGATGGTTACCCCCTTGGTGAAGCATTGGAATACTTGCAACAAGCTGCCGACAATGTATTGCCTGAGGAGGTACAAACGAACTTTGCCGGGCCTTCCCGCGACTTTCAACAGGCCAGTGGCGCTACCATGTTCTTATTAGTGCTCGGTGCCGTGGTGGTTTATTTAGTGCTTGCAGCCCAGTTTGAAAGCTTAATTCACCCGTTTGTGATCATGCTGACCGTCCCACTAGCCATGGTTGGCGCCCTGCTTGCCTTGCTGCTTAGCGGCCAGTCACTCAATATCTATAGCCAAGTAGGCTTAGTACTACTGATTGGTCTTGCCGCTAAGAATGGCATTCTGATTGTTGAGTTTGCCAACCAGCTACGCGATGAGGGCCAAGCGTTTCGCTCTGCTTTAATTGAAGCGTCGGTAACACGCCTGCGACCGATTCTAATGACTGCGGTCACTACAATGGCGGGTGCAATACCGCTGATACTATCAAGCGGCCCGGGTGCGGAATCACGACTCGTTATTGGCACCGTTATTATGGCGGGTGTTGGCTCTGCGACTGTATTTACGCTGTTTGTCGTCCCGGTAGCCTACGACCTGCTTGCGCGTTACTCGGGCTCACCTGGGGCAGTTAAACGTCAATTAGAAAAGGAGATAGCCAGCGCTCCTATTGCTCATCATACGCCGCTGAATACCCCAGAGCGCTAACATGAGCCATTACGCAACGTCATAAAGCCATCTTCGCACTATGCAAAAGGCGCCACACAGGCGCCTTTTGTCGATCATGAAAATACGCTAACTGTCATCTTAATCGCAGTTACCAATACGCTCGCCTTCAATGACCGTATTCATGTTCAGCTCGCCCATCGGCGATTGAGTGAATATATCCACATTGCCTTCGATTTGCTCACCCATAAAACGCATTTCGCCATCAATGGTCGCTTCACCGCCATCGGCACGGCAAATCATGCTGTAGGAAAGGCCATCGGCATTCATATCCTGGCTCAGCAGCTCGCAGCCCTCTTCCTCTTCAATAAAGCCAAACTCAGCGCTATCCAACTCCTCTTGGGTGATGCACTGACGCTCAGTCTGGGTTTGATCCGGAATTTGCATGTCGCCACTCATGCTGGTCACGCTGACAAACTCCCACTCGCCAGGCGTAACGTTAGGGGTTTCCGCCTGAGCGACCATCGGGATGGCCAAAAAGGCCGCTACTGCCATGTGTCGTATCATCATCGCACTCATCTCTAGGTGGCTTTAAGGAATACGTTATTATCCTACCTGATTCATTACTTACATGTCCTACCGGACAAGGTCACTGCTACACTATTATCGTCACAGTTACTCATTTTCAGAGCTTTCCGATAAAAGGGCGCTAGCGATCACATTAAGGGGGAAATAGCCATGCAGGATGACGCGCTAGTCAATTATGACTTTTACTGCCCCTACTGCGATACACCACTCACGTTTCTTATCGACACCTCCCAAGGTAGCCACGATACCTGGGAGGATTGCCACCAGTGCTGTGCTCCGATTCAATTACACATCATGGTCTCGCTAATAACCGGTGAGCTAGAAGCTGTGCTCACCGGGCGAGACGACGATGTGCTTTAGCGCCCGTCGCTAAGCACTCTCGGCTTGTCGCAGCAGTGCTTTTCGTTTTGCTTCACCCCGACGCATAAAGAACCACGCCAATAGCGTCGTCAGCGATACGGCCAGAATAATCAGCGTAGCCAGCGCATTGATCTTAGGCGACACCCCCATCCGCACCGACGAAAACACCACCATTGGCAAGGTGTTGGCACCGGGGCCAGAGACGAAGCTGGCAATAACCAAGTCATCTAGTGACAGCGTGAATGCCAGCAACCACCCCGCTGCTAAGGCAGGCGAAATAACAGGCAGCGTAATAAAGAAGAAGGTCTTCACCGGTGGCGAGCCCAAATCCATGGCAGCTTCTTCGATAGAGCGATCAATTTCACGCAAGCGGGCTGCCACAACCACCGCAACATACGCACTGCAAAACGTTGTATGAGCAATCCAGATAGTCGCCATCCCACGATCAGCCGGCCAACCAATCAGTTGAGCCATCTGCACGAATAGCAATAGTAGCGACAGCCCCGTAATAACTTCCGGCATTACCAGCGGCGCGGTAACCATACTCGACAATGCCGTCTTACCGCGAAAATGGCCATAACGCGTCATTACAAAAGCGGCCACTGTACCTAAGCATACCGCCATGCTAGCGGCAAAAAAGGCAATTTTCAGACTGGTCCAAACCGCTGACAGGATCTGTTGATCGCGAAATAGTTCGCCGTACCATTGTGTCGAGAACCCTGCCCACACCGTCACTAACCGCGAGGCATTGAAGGAGTAAACCACCAACACCACCATCGGCAAATAAAGAAACAGCAGCCCCAACACTAACATCACGGAGGTAAAGCGTGGGCGTCTATCCAGTCTCATCATTATTCAAGCTCCCGTGACTGGTAGCGATGGAACAGCACAATGGGAATTAACAGCAGCAATAGCATTACCATGGCTAACGCCGAAGCCACAGGCCAGTCGCGGTTCAAGAAGAACTCTTCCCACAACACTTTACCAATCATCAGCGTATCCGGCCCCCCGAGCAATTCAGGGATCACAAACTCACCGACGGCAGGAATAAATACCAGCATAGAGCCCGCGATGATTCCGCCCATAGAGAGCGGCAGCGTGACTTTGATAAAGGTATTAAGCTTGCGCGAACCCAAATCGGACGCCGCTTCTAGCAGCGAGTTATCCAACCGCGTTAGATGGGCATAAAGCGGCAACACCATAAACGGCAGATAGGCATAAACAATGCCGATAATGACAGCAAACTGGGTGTTCATCATGCGTAGCGGGGAGTCGATCAGTCCCATTCCCAACAGTACGTTATTGATTAATCCGCTATTACTTAAAATACCCATCCATGCATAGACGCGAATCAAAAACGACGTCCACGACGGCAGCATTACCAACAGCAGCAAAATAAGCTGCCAGCGCCCCGGCGCACGGGCCATCGCATAGGCCATCGGATAGCCAATCAACAAGCATACTGCTGTCGCTACAAACGCGGTTTTTATCGAGCCCCAGTAGGCCGCCACATAGAGAGAATCAGACAGCAAAAACAAATAGTTGCCCAGATTCAAGAAAATATTGAGCGTTTGGTCAGCATACTCAACCAACGGCCCATAGGGTGGTATAGCAATTGCTGCTTGCGAAAGGCTGATCTTTAAGACCAGCGCAAACGGCAATAAAAAGAACAGCGTAAGCCACAAAAGCGGTAGTGCGATAACTGCACGACGACCTAACTGCAACCGCTTTACGAAGCCTGCAATGCGAGATGGCATCACGATAGACGATCTCCTGTCAGCCACTGAGGCATTAGCGATTCAGTACGATAGCGCTATGGTCTTCCCAATAGACATAAACACTATCCTCCCAGGTTGGGCGATCCCCCCGCCGCTCGGTATTGGCCATACTCACTTTGATCATTTGCCCGGAGGCAGTACGCACGTAGTAAAGCGAGTAGCCACCCAAGTAAGCAATATCATCAACCTTGCCCGCCTCCCAGTTGTACTCTGCGGATGGCTGCTCACGGGTTAGCCAGATTTTCTCAGGGCGCAGCGCAGCCCACACCCGGCGATCTACCGCTTGGGTCGTAATACCATGATCAATATAGATCGGCCGAGATAGTGCCGGTGATGCAATGCGACAGTGGTCCGCAGCGTCTTCGACGATTTCACCTTCGAATAGATTCACCGTACCGACAAATTCCGCCACCATTCGGCTGGCCGGACTTTCATAAATATCGACCGGTGAGCCCACCTGCTCTATCCAGCCATCGGCCATAATCGCCACGCGGTCGGCCATGGTCATGGCTTCTTCTTGATCATGAGTCACCATGATGCAGGTCACCCCCACCTGCTCAATGATCTCAACAACCTCAAGCTGCATCTCCGTACGCAGCTTTTTATCCAACGCCCCCATCGGCTCATCCAGCAACAGCAACTTGGGACGTTTGGCCAGCGAACGAGCAAGCGCTACCCGTTGGCGCTGGCCGCCAGAAAGCTGATGCGGTTTACGCTTAGCAAAACGCTCCATATGCACTAGCTTGAGCATCTGTGCGACACGGGCATCAACGTCGGCCTTAGCTAGCTTGTCCTGCTTGAGCCCAAAAGCGATGTTTTGCGCTACCGTCATGTGAGGAAATAACGCGTAGGATTGAAACATCATATTGATTTGACGCTTATGTGGCGGCATCGAGGTGATATCTTCGCCGCCTAGCAGAATCCGCCCTTCACTGGGCGTTTCAAACCCCGCCAACATCCGCAACAATGTCGACTTGCCTGATCCTGACCCACCTAGCAAGGCGAAAATTTCGCCGCGCTTTACCTGTAAATTAACATCATCGACCGCAAGCGCATCGTCGAAACGCTTACTTAAGCGCTTTACCTCAAGCACACTATCTTCTGCAAACCTTGGCGTTTTTCCCTGAGCGCGCTGAGTGGCGGGAGAAGTGACCGCAGGAGAGGATGACGGCTCGTTCGACAGGGGCGTAGTGACCATTCGCCACTCCCATCAAAAGGCCCGGAAACCGGGCGTTAAAAAAGTAACAGCGAGCCAAGCGAATGCTGGGCTCGCTGTTAGGCGATGACTAAATTAACGACCTGATTTGACGCGATTCCAGATACGCGTACGTGCCCGCAGAACGTCTTGAGGCTTTTCAGCCTGCAAATAGAGGTTTTCCATCACCTCGGCTTCAGGGTAAATAGCCGGATCATTGACAATCTCATCAGAGAGATACTCATTAGCCGCCGCATTAGGGTTGGCATAACGCACGTACTCGGTAATTTCGGCGGCGATTTCCGGATCCAAAATAAAGTTAATGAAGGCGTGGGCATTTTCAGAATTCGGCGCATCAGCGGGCACTGCCATCATATCAAACCACAGTGCAGCCCCCTCTTTGGGAATGCTGTAGCCAATCTTGAAATCACGGCCAGCTTCTTCGGCACGATCAGCCGCCTGAAAAACATCGCCGGAATAGCCTGCGGCTACACAAATGTCACCGTTCGCTAAGTCGGAAACGTAACGAGAAGAGTGGAAATAGGTTATGTCATCACGAACACTGGCAATCAGTTCACCAGCAGCTTCCAGGTCTTCGATATTTTCACTGCGCGGATCAAACCCTAGATAGGCCATGGCGGGCGACAGCATTTCATCGGCAGAATCCAACATCGACAGCCCACAGCCGGCCTCGCTCAACGCGGCGGTAATTTCAGGATCAAAGAGCAGCGCCCAGCTATTCAGTGGCGCGTCATCGCCTAAAATGTCTGTCACACGGTCAACATTATAACCAATGCCGTTGGTACCCCACATATAGGGCACCGAGTATTCGCTACCCGAATCGATCTCTTCCAGGCTAGCCATCAATTCAGGATTGAGGTTATCTAAATTAGGCAGCAACTCATGATTGAGCGGCTGAAAAACACCGGCCTTCACCTGGCGGGTAAAATAATAAGTAGAAGGAACCACAACATCGTAGCCAGAACGGCCAGACAAAAGCGCAGCGTCTAATATTTCATTACTGTCATAAACATCATAGGTCACTTCAATACCGGTGCGCTCGGTAAACTTTTCTAGTGTTTCAGGAGCGATATAATCGGACCAGTTGTAAACTCGCACTTCATTCGCTTGAGCATTAGCAGCCGCTACGGCAAGAGAGAGGGCCGTAACGGCCACTGAAAGTTTGTGAATATTGCCCATCCCACTACTCCTTATTTAAAACCGATATCGCTAAGAATATTTCGTTAAATGCCAAGTCATTCTCAAACGTCAAGCTTACGCTAAAACATTAAAAACAGCTGTGGCTACTCTGTGTGGCTGCTCTGCCAGATAAGCGAATTTTGCGATGCAGCGACATCTATCGCAAGCCCATGTGGAAAATTCTTGTATTCGGCTTAATGCGACCCCACTTGTAGGGTAGCCAACTGTCAAAAACACGCACTAATAGTCTCATGCTATTTCTCGGATGCATTTTTACAATTTTAGCTATTGGTCGTAGTTGGTTAACATGAGCAGCAACTTTTCACTGCCACTCACTTATTTTGGAGACGTTCGGAATGTCCTTGATCAATACTGAAGTAAAACCTTTTAAAGCGACTGCCTACCTGAATGGCGAATTTATCGACGTCACTGAAGCAGACTTGCAAGGTAAGTGGTCTGTTTTCTTCTTTTATCCTGCCGATTTCACCTTTGTTTGCCCGACAGAGCTAGGCGACTTGGCTGACAACTACGCTGAATTTCAAAAGCTTGGTGTTGAAATCTACAGCGTGTCGACTGACACCCACTTTACTCACAAAGCTTGGCACGACAGCTCTGAGACCATCGGCAAGCTGCAGTACCCGATGATTGCTGACCCGACCCTACAAATCTCTCGCAACTTCGAGGTATTGATTGAAGAAGCAGGTCTTGCAGAGCGTGGTACCTTCGTGGTTGATCCCGACGGCAAAATTCAAATCGTCGAAATCAACGCTGGCAACATCGGCCGTAACGCTGAAGAGCTACTGCGCAAAGTGAAGGCTGCCCAGTACGTTCGCGAGAACCCGAACGAAGTATGCCCGGCTAAATGGAAGGAAGGCGAAGAGACACTTGCCCCGTCTCTGGACCTCGTAGGCAAAATCTAAACGGCCTACCGCTGCCGTTCAGGGTTGCCCCTTAAGGCAGCACGACACCCGGGCATACCCCGGGTGTCCTTTTTTGAGTACTCGTTTTTGAATACTGGTTTTTGAATACCCGTTTTTGAGTACCCGTGTTAACGCAACCATTGTTCTCCCTATTGCTCTGTTACTCATGCTGCGGTCTTTCAACAACAGCGAGCGTGTTAGGTTGAGAACCCATTACTGCTGACTGCGAGGAAGCCACTGTCATGCTGGACGCCAATTTAAAAAATCAGCTGAAAGCTTATTTAGAAAAAGTGACTCAACCGTTCGAGATCGTTGCGTCCCTCGATGACGGTGCAAAGTCACATGAACTGTTAGGTTTGCTCGAAGAGATCAGCAGCCTATGCGACAAGATTACACTGCAAACTGACGGTCAAGATAATCGCACGCCGTCATTTGCGATTAACCGCCCCGGCGAAGAAACCGGCGTGGTATTTGCGGGCATCCCGATGGGGCACGAGTTCACTTCACTAGTGCTGGCACTGTTACAGGTGGGTGGACATCCCCCAAAAACGTCTGAAGAACTGCTCAACCAAATCAAGGCGCTCGATGGCGAAATGCTGTTTGAGACCTACTATTCGCTCTCCTGCCAGAACTGCCCAGATGTTGTTCAAGCGCTTAACTTGATGGCGATTTTCAATCCAAATATTCGCCACGTGGCCATTGATGGCGCACTGTTTCAGGATGAAGTCGAAGCGCGGGAAGTCATGTCGGTTCCCAGCATCTATTTAAATGGTAAACCGTTTGATCAAGGGCGCATGACTTTAGAGCAGATTCTAGCCAAGGTTGATACGGGCGCCGCCGAACGGGAAGCAAAAAAACTTGGCGAAAAAGCCGCCTTTGATACGCTGGTGATTGGTGGCGGCCCTGCAGGAGCCTCAGCCGCAATCTACTCTGCCCGTAAAGGGATCAACACAGGTGTTGCTGCTGAGCGTTTCGGTGGCCAGGTGGCGGACACCATGGGCATTGAAAACTTTATCTCTGTCAGCCATACCGAAGGCCCTAAACTGGTAAGCGCTCTGGAAGAGCATGTTAAAGAGTATGACGTTGACGTTATGAACCTTCAACGCGCCACATCGTTTAAGGCTGCTGAAAACGAAGGTGATTTACACGAAATCGTCTTCGAGTCGGGCGCCAAGCTGAAGAGTAAAACGCTTGTTCTGGCAACCGGTGCGCGGTGGCGCGAGATGAATGTGCCTGGCGAACAACAGTACCGCAATAAAGGCGTTGCTTACTGCCCTCACTGCGATGGCCCGCTATTTAAAGGCAAGCGCGTAGCAGTGATTGGCGGAGGTAACTCTGGCGTTGAGGCCGCTATCGACCTGGCGGGGATTGTGGGCCACGTCACCTTAGTCGAATTTATGGGTGAGATGCGCGCAGACGCTGTGCTACAGAAAAAGCTTAAGAGCCTGCCTAACGTCGACATTATTTTAAACGCTGAAACCACGGAAGTAACCGGCGACGGCAGTCGTGTTAATGGTTTAGCCTACAAAGACCGCAATACCGATGAGCTAAAAACCATCGCATTAGAAGGTATCTTTGTCCAAATTGGCTTAGTGCCTAATACCGAGTGGCTGAAAGGCTCACCGATTGAAATGACTCCGCGCGGCGAAATCATTGTCGACGCCCACGGCATGACATCGGTTCCAGGCGTATTTGCCGCAGGTGACGTGACAACCGTGCCATACAAGCAAATTATTATCGCTATGGGTGAGGGTGCAAAAGCATCACTGGGTGCGTTCGACTATTTGATTCGTCACTAACCTAAGTCGACATTAGCTAGCCTGCTGGGCGGATCCCCTGCCGCCCTTTAGGCTGTTTCCTTTGACGTAAAAGACCGTGACGTCACGCCCGCTGCCCTGCGGGCGTTTTTTTGTTCATAGGGTTTAATCAGCGCGACCGCACACGGAGCAGGCAGGGTCACGGGGCACCTGGAAATGGCGCCACTGCCCGCTCAAGCCTTCAAAAGTGGCAAGCCCTTGATGCGGTTTTCCTGCACCGCTCAACAGCTTAAAAGCTTCTATCGCTTGAAAACAGCCAATCAACCCCACCAGTGGCGCCATGACACCACTTTCTGCACAGCTCAAGGCTTCATCTTCGCTGTCGCCGGGAGGATAAAGGCACGCATAGCAGGGGCATGCTGGGTTACGAGGATCAAAAACAGCTAACTGCCCAGAAAAACGAATTGCCGCTCCAGAGACCAGAGGCACACCGGCCTGCTGAGCAGCGGCGTTAATCGCATAACGGCTTGAAAAACGATCGGTGCAATCCAGCACCACATCTGCCGACGCGACCAATGCCTCAAGCGCCTTGCCATCCGCATGTTGCTCCAAGGCGATCACATGGCACTCAGGGTTAAGTGCCTGCATGCTCGCTTTGGCTGAACGCGCCTTATTGATGCCGATACTTGCCTGCTGATGAGCAATCTGACGCTGCAGATTTGACAATTCTACCGTGTCAGCGTCGGCAATCGTGATTTTGCCCACGCCAGCGGCGGCTAAGTAAAGCGCCACGGGAGACCCCAACCCACCTGCGCCGACAATCAGAGCATGAGCATTTCTCAGGCGCTCCTGCCCCTCAATATCAACCTCGGGTAGCATAATTTGGCGGCTATAGCGCAGCAGCGCCTGATCATCCATCATGGGGTTACTTATCCTCAAATTCCTCGAAATCGGGTATGTGTAAGTTGAAGCTCTCTTTCACTTCTTCCATTACCACATAGCTTTTGGACTCTTTTACCCCAGGCAGCGTCAGTACGACATCGCCTAGTAGCTGCCGATAGGCGGACATCTCAGGAATGCGGCATTTTAAAATATAATCAAACTGACCAGACACCAAATGACACTCTTGGATTTGCGGCAGCTTCTCGACCGCCCGGCGAAACTCATCAAACACAGCAGGAGACTGAGTTTCCAGGCTAATCTCCACAAAGACCAACAAGTTAGCCTTCAGTGCCTGCGGATCAAGAATGGCTTGATAGCCGCGAATGATGCCCGCACGCTCAAGACGCTTAACACGCTCTAAACAAGGGGTTGTGGATAAGCCCACTTCAGCGGCAAGGTCGACATAGGAAATTCGCGCATTTTCCTGCAGACAGCGCAAAATTTTAAGATCGATCCGGTCCAGCGTTCTATTTTTTGGTTTCATGGCAGGATCCAATACTGATGAATCAGGCGGTTATTAAAGGTGGCCCAGGGTAACCCGTTCATGACCTCCAACGTCTAGTACACTTTCAACGTTTTGGAAGCCAGCGCGCACTAATGCCGTGCGTACGTTGGCCGCTTGCGTATAACCATGCTCTAAAGCAAGCCAGCCACCACCGGCAAGATAGCCACGAGCGCTGCAAATCAAATGCAGCAAGTCTGCCATCCCGTCAGCATCAGCCACCAGAGCTGATAATGGCTCGAAACGCACGTCACCCAAGCGCAAGTGTGGGTCGTCGGCAGCGATATAGGGCGGGTTACTAACAATAATATCGAATGCGGCCGCTTGAGGGGGCTGAGCGAACGCACTAAACCAATCGCTAATTACGAACTGAGCATTGCCAATCTTCAGCGCTTGCGCATTGCGCGTTGCAAGCGCCACTGCTTCTGGGCGAATGTCCGCCCCGACTACTTGCCAATTAGCTTTCTCACTAGCAAACGCAAGTGCAATAGCACCAGTGCCGGTGCCAAGATCCAGCAATCTCCCCTCGCTTGCGTTGGCACGCAGCAGGGCAGCCTCAACCAGGGTTTCGGTATCAGGGCGGGGAATCAGCGTTTCTGGCGATGTTGCCAGCCGCAGCCCCCAAAATTCTCGTTCGCCGGTTAGATAGGCAATTGGCACTCCCTGGACACGCGCAGCCACCAACGCATCAAATCGTGCTTGCTCCCAGAGGGGGCACTCACGATCTCCCCAGGTATACAGCCAAGTACGGTCATGCCCCGTAGCGTGACTGAGCAGCACCTCGGCATCAATTCTAGGGGAAGGCGAACCTACCGCTTGCAGCCGAGCCGCCGCTCGTCGCAAAAGCATATCGAAAGTTACGACACCAAAACTCATTAGGCGTCCTGAAGGGCCGAAAGCTGCTCAGCTTGATATTCATGAATGAGCGGTTCAATCACATCGTCGAGCTGCTCACCGGTAATGACTTCCGTTAGCTTGTAAAGTGTCAGGTTGATACGGTGGTCGGTAATTCGCCCCTGGGGGAAATTATAAGTACGAATGCGTTCACTACGATCCCCGGAGCCGACCAATGAGCGGCGAGCGTCTGCTTGCTCTTGGCGCTGCGAGTCAACCGCATTGCGTTTGAGCTTGGCTGCCAGCAACGACATCGCCTTTGCACGGTTTTTATGCTGGCTACGCTCTTCCTGGCACTCCACCACGACGCCTGTCGGCAAGTGCGTAATACGGATAGCAGAATCTGTAGTATTGACGTGCTGGCCGCCCGCGCCACTGGAACGGTAAGTATCAACGCGCAAATCCGCGGGGTTAATATCGATATCGCCCACGTCGTCCACCTCAGGCATGACGGCCACCGTGCACGCGGACGTGTGTATCCGGCCTTGCGATTCCGTCGCCGGCACGCGCTGTACGCGGTGCGCGCCAGACTCAAATTTTAAGCGCGCATAGACACCATCACCTTTCACACGAGAAATAACTTCTTTATAACCGCCCTGCTCACCGTGACTTGCGCTGACAACTTCAACGCGCCAGCCACGTTTTTCCGCATACCGAGAGTACATACGAAACAGATCACCAGCAAAGATTGCAGCTTCATCTCCGCCTGTACCGGCACGCACTTCCAAGAACACACCGCGGCCATCATCGGGATCTTTAGGCACCAGCAGGCGTTTCAGCTCACTATCCAGGGCTTCGAGTTTCTCTCGCCCCTCACTGATCTCCAGTTCCGCCAGCTCGCGCATATCAGGGTCGCTGTCACGGCTTAACTGCACGGCGTCTTCGATGTTTTTTTCTACCTCACCGTAGCGCTTCCAGGCGGCGACCAGCTCTTCTAATTCCGCGTACTCACGGGAGTAGTCGCGAAAACGCTGCTGATTATTGATCACTTCAGGATCAGACAGCAGCATTGCCAGCTCTTCAAAGCGGTCGGAAAAGCTATCTAGACGTTGGCGCAAAGTCTCTTTCATGCGGGTGTATCATCCTTCTGGCGTTTTACCGCAGCCACGGGTTGTTCAAAGGCAGGCTTAGCAGGCAGTAATATATTGGGCGCGGCATTCAGCAATTGGTTATTTTCCTGCGATGCAGCGTCGCGCAAGGCAAGCGTGGGCTGGTGCATTAATCGGTTCGCCAATTGGTGAGCTAGACGTTCAATCACCTTGGCAGGATCTTCACCCTTTGCTAATCGCTCAAGAGCCTGCTCACGAGATTGGTCCCGAATGGCCTCTCCGTGGCGTCGATAGTCGCGAATAATTTCGCCACCATTGCGGATTCGACGCTCATGCTGCCAACTACCCACCCCGTGCTCGATGAGTGATTCCGCCTGATCAGCGGCAACTTGACGGTGACGACGATTCTCTTCAATGACCTCTTGCAAGTCATCAACGGTATAGAGGAAGACATCGGCAAGTTCACCCACTTCTGGTTCGATATCACGGGGCACCGCGATATCCACCATAAACACTGGTCGGTGACGGCGCTTTTTCAGCGCACGCTCTACCATCCCCTTCCCTAGAATCGGCAGCGGAGAAGCCGTGGAGGAGATGACAATATCAGCCTGTTCTAGCGCCTCCGGTATTTCTGGCAGCGTAATAGCAGAACCACCCAAAGAAGCAGACACTTGTTCAGCGCGCTCCCGAGTACGGTTGGCTACCGTTAGATGCCGTACACCAGCTTCATGAAGATGACGCGCGACTAGCTCAATGGTTTCTCCCGCCCCGATCAAAAGCGCCCTGGCACGACTAAAGTCATCAAAGATGCGGCTAGCCATACTGACAGCCGCATACGCCACCGACACTGGATTTTTGCCAATGCCTGTTTCCGTACGCACCTGTTTGGCTACCGCAAAGGTGTGCTGAAATAGTCGCTCTAATTCGCCACCCAGCCCATTGGCTTGTCGCGCCTGCTGATAAGCATCTTTTAACTGACCGAGTATCTGCGGTTCGCCCAGCACCATGGAGTCTAGGCCAACGGCGACACGCATCAGATGACGCGCAGCATCGTTGTCAAGATAATGATAAGCACAGCGGGAAAGGTCTTCGACGCGCAAATTATGAAAGCGCCCAAGCCAATCCAGCACGGCATGCTCACCGGCGGCATCCGTCACGCAATAAAGCTCGGTACGGTTACACGTCGAAAGCACAGCCGCTTCGCTGATTTGTGGCAGGTTACGCAGTTCCGTCAACGCGCTTTCCAGCTGCGTTGGCGTAAATGCAACCTGCTCACGTACGGCCACGCTGGCGGTACGATGATTTATTCCCAGGGCAAGAAGCGTCATGCGTTATGCGTCTTCGCTAGTGGATCGGTCGTCACGTCACTTGTCGTTCTGAATGTCTGGAGCTTGCTATAGCAAGTCTAAAGGGTGGGTAGATACGATGAACTATTAGTAGATACTATGAGTAGATACCATGAATTGCACCCCCCCACCCCGTTTTCAAGGTGGAATATTCTATCACAGCACAGCATGTTCTGGCGCACACCACTTTGCCGCAGGCAACCAAGCCGCTATGCTGAGCACTCGGCCACCTGATCGAGAGACGCATGCCCCTTCGCGCGACACTACTGGGTCACCCCCTATCGTTACTGGGTTTACCCTTACTGCCCTTGGCCGCAACGCTACTACTGGGCGGCTGCCAGCTTTCCCCGTCTTCCTTTGAGAGTGGGGTTCAAAGCGATGCCTACGATCCCATGCATTCAGCACCGCCGATTACTCGCGGCTTGGACGCAGAAGGTCTTCGTTCGTTGCTGGCAGCAGAACTTGCTGGCCAACGGGGCGATTATCGCTACGCCAGCCAAGGCTATCTAGAAGCGTCACGGCGCTATCGCAACCCCGCGTTAGCCGAGCGTGCTACCTTCGCAGCGCGCTTTGGCAATGATGTCGCCTTAATGGAAGCCTCCGCGATACGCTGGCGTGAATTAGCACCTCAAGCAGAAATGCCGAATAGGTTGCTGGCAACTCTCTCATTACAACGCGGAGACTGGCTGGACAGCCTAGAGCAGCGTCTGGCGATCGCTGAAGCAGGAGGCAATGGCGAAATAGCGGCTTTTTCTGAGGCGGCGGTGGCCGAAGAAGCGCCACTGAACCTATTAATCGAGCCGTTGCGCGATTATCTTGCCCAGCCTGGCGCCCAGCAAAATGAATTCCACAGCGATGTTTTACTTGGTGCCGCACTGATTGAGTCCGCACTGGGGCAAACGCGTCAAGCACAACAGTACCTGGACCAAGTAACGCAGCTGTCGCCTGAGTCTGCCGCCTTGTGGCTTGCTAAGGCGCGTCTAGCTTTAGAGACTGGCGATCATCGTGGTGCTCAGCGCGCTGCGCAAAGGGGGCTGGATTTAGCACCCGACGATGTCCGTTTCATATTAATGTTAGCCCAAGCTGAAATTCGCCTGAATAACATTACCGCTGCGGAAGCACACACCACTTCTTTGCTAGAAACCCATGGTGGTAACGAAGAATTACGCATTGCTCTCGCTCAACTCTATTTGGAAGAAGGCCATAGCGAGCCAGCGTATCGATTACTGCAACCTTTTATTGGCCAGGAACGCGTACCTAACACGGCCTACTTCTTGTTGGGGGCCATCGCCCAATCCCAAGGAGAAGTCGACAACGCACTGCTTTATTATCGGCAAATACAAGACGGCAACGAGTTTCTTCCGGCCCGAGCCGCCGCTGCACGAATGCTGATTGAAAATGATCGCCTGTTAGATGCTCGCGCTATGCTGCGTATTGAGCGAATGCGCCATGACGACTACTTCGGCGAGCTGGTAATGCTAGAAATACAGCTACTGGATGAGTTTAATCTACAAGAAGAGGCCATGGCACTACTTGATAGAGAGCTGACGCGTACGCCAGATGACACCAGCCTGCTTTATTTAAGGGCAATGCGCGCGTGGGAAATGGGCGATCTTGAAGCGATGGAGCGTGACCTCCGCCAAATACTGAGTACCGAACCTGACAATGCAGATGCATTAAACGCATTAGGCTACACACTTGCCGACCTGAACATCCAAGGTCGCCTTGAAGAAGCTCGCGATTTGATTGAGCGCGCCTATGAAGCAGATCCCAACAACCCGGCCATACTCGACAGCATGGGTTGGGTCTATTTTCGGCTTGGCCAGCCTGACAATGCCCTGGCATGGCTAGAGAGCGCCTACGCACAAGTGCCTGATCAAGAAATTGCCGCTCATTTAGCCGAAGTTCTGCACGCCCTAGGGCGCAGCGAAGAAGCACGCCAACTTATTGAGCGCACTCTTCAGCGGGTAAATTATCACCCGCAAATTGATGACCTACTTGAGCGCCACCCTGAACTAACACCGCTTAGCACGCCCTAATACGGTATGCCTTTATAAAAGCATGCCCTTATAAAAGACAGTTTACGCAATACTGACATGGAGCCAGTTTATGTTGACCCATTCCCTGCCCGCGAGCCGTTTATCAATATGCAGTCGTTCAACTCGTTTGTTACTGGCCGGTATTGCCCTATTAACGCTGGCTGGGTGTGCCACCCAAACGCCTGTAGATGATGGCGGACGCCAAGCTGGGCAATGGGAACGCCAGCAAACCGACGTTGAAGCCTTCGATACCTGGACACTCGTGGGCAAAGCAGGACTTCGCACCCCCCAAGAAAATACCAGCGCCAACCTAGACTGGAATCAACACCCCCACTATTTCCGAATGCTGATCAGTGGTCCCTTTGGCGGCGGCCGCAGCGTGCTAGAAGGCCGCGAAGGGCGTTTTTCACTCACCACTAGCGATGGCCGCTTTGAAGCCGAGACGCCGGAAGCATTAATGGAAGAGCAGCTTGGCTGGTCATTACCGGTTCGCGCCATGCCGGACTGGGTGCGAGGCCTGCCGGGCGAGCACGCCAGCTATCAGCTGGAAACGGACGAACTAGGCTTCCCTAACCATTTACAGCAAGATGGCTGGGAGATCGACTACCGTGATTGGGAGCAAGTAGAGGGCATGTGGCTACCGCGTCGACTAGTAATGAACTACGGCGACCTGCGCATCACCCTGGTGGTCAATCAGTGGCAATCGACTAACTCGGACGCCTAGACCAGTAGAGAGATCACATGCCTGCAACACCCTCGGCGTTGACACTGCCAGCTCCCGCTAAGCTAAACCGCATGTTGCATATCGTAGGCCGTCGTCAAGACGGCTATCACGAGTTGCAAACGCTTTTTCAGTTTATCGATTTGTGTGATTACCTTACTTTCACACCACGCACTGACAGCGCTATTACCCTGTCCAACCCCCTTAGTGGCGTTGCCCATAACGACAATTTAATTGTCCGTGCAGCCCACTTGTTGCAACAGGCAAGCGGTATTCAGCAAGGCGTCTCAGTCGCCATCGAAAAGAACCTGCCAATGGGAGGTGGCCTTGGCGGTGGCAGCTCTAATGCAGCGACCGCCCTGATCGGGTTAAACCACCTGTGGCAACTAGGACTAAGTAGCGAAGCGCTAGCAAAACTGGGGCTGACGCTAGGTGCCGACGTCCCGGTATTTGTTCACGGTCACAGCGCTTGGGCGGAAGGCGTTGGCGAAAAGCTGACTTCAGTCACGCTGGATACCCCCTGGTTCGTGGTCATTCATCCTGGTGTTAGCGTCTCAACACCAGCAATCTTTCAAGACCCGGAATTGACACGCGACAGCCTCCCCATTACTATGGCGCGCGCACTGCAGGGGGGAGCGCCGGAGTGGCGTAACGACTGCGAAGCTATCGTCAAAAAACGCTATCCGCCAATTGCGGAAGCATTGGACTGGCTCACGCAGCATGCACCTAGTCGGTTGACCGGTACCGGCGCCTGCTTGTTTGCGGCTTTCGATTCACAGCAAGCCGCGCAAGCCGTCGCACATATGGCAGGTCAATACTGGCATTCATGGGTAGCGCGCGGACTCAACACCTCTCCCCTACAAGATGCTCTGGGCCGCTGAAAGCGCCCGGTCATCGCATTAGGTTTATTGCTGGGGTATCGCCAAGTGGTAAGGCACCGGTTTTTGGTATCGGCATTCCCAGGTTCGAATCCTGGTACCCCAGCCAAACCTAATTATGATCTGCGTTTTCTCCCCTGATCCCCAACACTGCAAAGGTGGCTGCGCGTGTCAAAATTGATGGTTTTCACCGGGAATGCCAATCCCGAACTCGCTCAAAAGATTGCCGAGAGCTTAGACAGCCGTATGGGTAATGCTACGGTCGGTCAATTTAGCGACGGCGAAATCGCGGTCGAGATCAATGAGAACGTGCGTGGTAAGGATGTGTTTATCCTGCAATCCACCTGTGCCCCCACGAACGACAACCTAATGGAACTGATTCTGATGGTGGACGCCCTGCGTCGCGCCTCAGCTACCCGTATTACGGCAGTCGTTCCCTATTTTGGCTATGCACGCCAGGATCGTCGCGTCCGCTCAGCCCGCGTTCCTATCTCAGCAAAAGTTGTGGCTGATATGATGGTGAAAGCTGGCGTTGATCGCGTCATGACGATGGATCTGCACGCTGACCAAATTCAAGGTTTCTTCGACGTACCGGTTGACAACGTTTACGGCTCGCCCATTTTGCTGGACGACATCGAGCGCCAGAACTACGACGACCTCGTTGTGGTTTCTCCCGATGTCGGCGGCGTTGTGCGCGCTCGCGCTATCGCCAAACAGCTTAACGCTGATCTTGCCATTATTGATAAGCGTCGCCCCCAGGCCAATCAGGCCCAGGTGATGCACATCATCGGTGAAATCGAAGGCCGCACCTGTGTGGTTGTCGATGACATGATCGATACCGCTGGCACGCTCTGCAAAGCCGGCGAAGCGTTAAAAGATCACGGCGCAGCACGCGTTGTCGCCTATGCAACACACCCGATTTTGTCCGGCCCCGCGGTCGACAACATCACCAACTCGGTGCTGGACGAGGTTGTCGTGACCGACACCATTCCGCTTTCCGACACTGCCCGTCGCAGCGGAAAAATTCGCCAGCTGAGCGTTGCCGGACTCATCGCGGAAGCCATCCGTCGAGTCAGCAACGAAGAATCCGTTAGCGCGATGTTCCACTAATCGCCTGACGTAGTAGCCCCCTATTGGGGCCCTGGAAGCGTCGTCGTCTGGTCGCGGTCGGCGGCGTTTCCTTACTTAAACCAAGAGGCAAATTCCATGTCTGATTTTATCCTGAAAGCCAGCGTTCGTAACGACCTGGGGAAAGGTGCGAGCCGCCGCCTGCGTCGTGCGAACCAACAAGTTCCGGCCGTTATTTACGGCGGTGAGAAAGGCGCACAATCTATCTCTGTAGAAAAAACTGCTTTCTACAAAGCGATTGAAGACGAGTCCTTCTTCTCCTCAGTGATCAAGCTGGTCATCGACGGTGCCGAAGAGCAAGTGGTTGTTCGTGACCTACAGCGCCACCCGTTCAAGCCGCTGCTCACCCACGCTGACTTCCTGCGTGTTGATGCTACTCACGAAATCACCATCAACGTGCCGCTGCACGTCGTTGGCGAAGAGAAGTGTGTTGGCATCAAAGATCAGGGCGGCGAACTGCACGTTCTGGCCAATGAAGTAGCCATCAGCTGCTTGCCGAAAGACCTTCCTGACTTCCTGGAAGTGGACATCAGCGCCATTGAGCTAGGCACTACATTGCACCTGTCTGACCTAAACCTGCCTGCTGGCGTCACGTCGGTTGATCTGGCCCACGGCGAAGATCACGACAACGCGGTTCTAAGCATCACCAAAGTAAAAGTACGTGGCGGTGATGACGAAGAGAGCAACGACGAAGAAGAGCCAAGCGCTGAGTAAAACGCTAGCTCTCGGCGCTGCCAGCTAATGCTTTTCAGTGCCACCTGGGCCATGCCTGCATAGCCCAGGAATGATAAAATCAAGCGCTCCGGCGCTTGATTTTTTTTTGCGGCCTGACATGACGTCGAAAATTTCGTCTAGAAATTTTTTATGAGGTGGGACAATGAGCCAGGTAACGGCCATTATTGGCCTGGGTAACCCCGGTGCAGAATACGATGCAACTCGCCATAATGCGGGCTTTTGGCTGGTAGATGCCATTGCACGCAGTGCGCACACAGAGCTTCGCCCGGAAAAGAAATTTTTGGGCCTGTACGCAAAAGCACGTGTTGGCGACCATGAACTGCACCTTCTCAACCCCACTACTTTTATGAATCGTAGCGGTGCTGCCGTCGCGGCGCTTGCACAGTTTTTCAAACTAACGCCTGACAACTTACTGGTTGCTCATGATGAGCTAGATCTTCCGCCAGGACAGGCTCGCTATAAGACCGGCGGTGGCCATGGCGGCCATAACGGCCTGCGTGACATTATTAGCGCCTTAGGCAACCAGAAGCAGTTTCATCGGGTAAGAATTGGCATTGGCCACCCAGGAGAGGCGCGTCAGGTCGTTAACTATGTGCTAGGCCGGCCCGGCAAAGCCGAACGGGAAGCTATTGAAAGCGCTTTGGATGAGTGCCTGGCGACGCTACCACTTGCACTCTCTGGCGACTGGGCTAAAGCCATGAACCGCCTTCATAGCGTAAAATAGCAGCCTACTTTATAAGCACCTTTAAAATCAGGCGTTCTAGCACGCCCTTTTTTCAATATTGGCAGACGCTTCCCTTGTTGCGCTGCCCTAGCGGCCAGGAAGTAATTTATGGGCTTTAACTGCGGTATCGTCGGCCTACCCAATGTAGGCAAATCCACACTTTTTAACGCGCTGACTAAATCAGGTATTGATGCAGAGAACTTCCCGTTCTGCACCATTGAACCGAACGTAGGCATCGTACCAATGCCTGACCCGCGACTTGATAAACTAGCGGAAATCGTCAAGCCACAAAAAGTGCTGCCGACAACAATGGAATTTGTCGATATTGCCGGCTTAGTCGCTGGAGCGTCTAAAGGCGAAGGCTTAGGCAACAAATTCCTGGCCAATATTCGCGAAACCCAGGCGATCGCTCATGTTGTACGCTGCTTTGATAACGACAACGTGATCCACGTTGCCAATCAAGTGGACCCGCGGGCAGATATTGAAACCATTAACCTGGAGCTGGCGCTTGCCGACTTAGATACCGTCGAAAAAGCCAGCCAACGCCTTGTGCGTGCAGTGAAAGGTGGTGATAAAGATGCCACTGCCACCAAGACCATTCTTGACCGCATTCAGCCACACCTCGCTGAAGGCATGCCGCTGCGTAGTTTTGGTCTTGATGAAGATGAGAAGCGCCAAATTAAGAGCTTCGGCTTCTTAACGCTCAAGCCCACCATGTACATTGCCAACGTTAACGAGGATGGCTTCGAGAACAATCCCTACCTGGACATCGTCAATGAGATTGCGGCAGAAGAAGGCGCCGCAGTGGTGCCGGTATGTAACCAGCTAGAAGCTGAGATTGCCGAGCTGGATGACGAAGAGCGCAGCATGTTCCTATCAGAAATGGGTATGGAAGAGCCAGGGCTTGATCGCGTCATTCGAGCAGGCTATGCCCTGCTTGGCCTACAAACATACTTCACCGCCGGCGTTAAAGAAGTCCGCGCCTGGACAGTAAAAGAAGGCGCCAGCGCCCCAGAAGCCGCTGGCGTGATTCACACCGATTTCCAGAAAGGCTTTATCCGCGCGGAAGTAATTGCTTACGAAGACTTTGTCGCACTCAATGGCGAGCAAGGGGCTAAAGATGCTGGCAAATGGCGCTTAGAAGGTAAGGATTACATCGTTAAAGATGGCGATGTTATTCATTTCCGTTTTAACGTCTGACCTGTCGCTGCTTGATAAACAAAAAAGAAACACTTGACGAACGGCGGGCCACTGAGTAATATTCGCCCCCGTTGAATGGCTACGTAGCTCAGCTGGTTAGAGCACATCACTCATAATGATGGGGTCCCCTGTTCAAATCAGGGCGTAGCCACCACGCGAATATTAAAAGCCCGCTGACTCAGTCAGCGGGCTTTTTTCGTTATTGGCCAGCAATATACTCAGTACAAGTCAGGACGATTCAAAAACACCGTCAACGCTCGGGTCAAATAATCAACATCTCGGGTGCCTGCTGTTTCACGTATTGAGTGCATTGCCCACTGAGGAAGCCCTACATCAATCGTCGGCACCCCCACCTCAGTAGCAGTAATCGGTCCAATAGTGCTGCCACACCCCATATCTGAGCGAGTAACAAACGCCTGCACGGGCACATCTGCCTCACGGCACACATCCCGAAACAGCGCCCCCGTTACACTGTTAGTTGCATAACGCTGATTGGCATTTACCTTAATAACCGGACCACCATTGATAGCAGGGCCATGACGTTCATCGTGCTTGTCTTGGAAATTTGGGTGTAAAGCATGAGCGTTATCGCATGAAATCATAAGCGATGACTGAATTAGCTGAATCAGCGACTCTTCAGTAGCCCCTCCCACTTGAGCATTTAAACGCTTCAGCACATCACCTAAGAAAGGTCCCTGAGCACCGCAGGCACTGGCACTGCCTACCTCCTCATGATCATTAGCCACCAATAAGGCTCCCTGGCTAGCATCACACGCGAGCATCGCCTCAAGCCCCACAAAACATGACAATAAGTTGTCTAACCGTGCACTGGCGACCAACTCCTGATGCAACCCTACCAACGATGGCGGCTGTACGTCATAAAAGCCCAGCTCAAAGTCAACAACTTCCACAGCACGCAAACCATGCTGCTCCTCCAACCAATCAGCCAGTAAGTCGCTAAGTTGCGCACCATCACTCTGCATGACAACAGGTGACATTTGCGTCTGCGGGTTGATAACACGCCCAGCGTTAACATCGCGGTCTAAATGAATCGCCAAACTAGGCACCATGGCAATAGGCCGATCCACATTAAGTAGCACACTTTCTAGATGGCCATCAGCGTGACGCACATGAACACGCCCAGCCAATCCCAAGTCGCGATCAAACCACGGGGCCAACAACACACCACCATAGACTTGCACCCCTAACTGCAACCATCCTGCGGCATACTGAGTGGCGTTGGGCTTTAAACGCAGCCCCGGGCTATCAGTATGCGCACCGAGCATGCGCAGGCTGGTTAACCTCTTAGCAGGCAGTTGAAATGCAATCACTGATGAATCATTGCGCGTCACGTAATAGCGCTTGCCTGGCTTAAGCTGCCAGTTAGCCGTCTCTTCAAGGCGCACAAAGCCCGCCCGCTCCAAACGCTCCACCATACAGCGCGTGGCATGCCATGGCGTGGGCGACTGGTGCAGAAAATCACATAGTCTCGCTACACGATCCGCATTGAAAGCTTCGGACATAGAAATCCTCATAACAGTAATGATTGAGTATCACAGGGTAAATGACCTGCTACAATGCTCCCTCGGCCTACGCAACTCATAGGCTATCTGCGGGTCTAGAAAGAATAAGTGTACACAAATCCGGGAGAGCTTGACTGATGAGCTTGTTTGCAACGTTTTCGCGCTCGGTCGCCCTTGCGATGATGCTGGTAATTACCAGCCCAGCAGCGCTGGCGCAACTTGAGCCGACCGACGAACAACGCCAAGCGGCAGAGGAAGTAGCGGATTCACTTCGCTATGGGCATTATGCTGATATTAACTTCGACGAGCAGTGGTCAGCGGAAGCTTTCCAACGCTATCTAGACATACTGGACGGCCAGCGCTCTTACCTGTTGAGCCGCGACATAGAGCCTTATCGCCATTTAGAACGCGACATGGCTGAAGCACTTTTCGATGGCAATCTTGACGATGCATTTGCACTTTATAATCGCCTCAGCGAACGCCACACCGCCCGCCTAGAGTGGTTGCTAGAGCGCCTTGATGAAGGGCTTTCATTTGAATTCGATAGTGACGAGCGCTTAGAAGTTGATCGCGAAGACGCCCCATGGGCAACCCGCGAAAGTGAACTAGACGAGCTATGGCGTAAGCGGCTCAAAAACGATGCGCTGACGCTCGCCCTAACCGACCAAGATAACGAGCAGATAGAAAGCAATCTGCGCCAGCGCTACGAAGGACAGTTATCCCGCTTGCGTCAGTCGGAGTCTGAAGATGTCTTTGGGCTAATCATGGCAGCAGTCTCCAGCACTATCGACCCACATACCAGCTACCTCTCCCCCCGCCAAAGCGAATCGTTTGATATTCAAATGAGCCTTTCACTCGAGGGTATCGGCGCACTACTTCAAGCCGATGGCGAGTACGTCAAGGTCGCCAGCCTGGTTCCCGGTGGCCCTGCCGATCAAGCGGGTGTACTTGAGCCTGCCGACCGCATTATTGCCGTGGGCCAAGAAGAAGGCGGCATGGTTAATGTGGTCGGCATGCGTCTGGACAACGTCGTTGACCTGATTCGAGGCCCCAAAGGTTCCGTTGTACGCCTAGACGTGGTGCCCGCCCAAGCAGTGGACATGACCCGATCTCAAATTGTTGAAATTACTCGCGACACTGTCAGCCTGGAAGACCAAGCAGCGCATAGCGAAGTGATAAACATTGAGCGAGACGGCAAGCCTCATCGCATCGGGGTGATTGACGTGCCGACGTTCTACGTCGATTTCGATGCTTGGCAAGCCGGTGAAGATGAGTACCGCAGCACCACCCGCGACGTCGCTCGAGAAATTGAAAGCCTCAAGAAAGAAGGCATTGAAGGCATTGTCCTAGATCTTCGCAATAATGGCGGTGGCGCACTTCAAGAAGCCAATTCTTTGATCGGTTTATTTATTGACCGAGGCCCCACTGTACAGGTTCGTGACGCCCAAGGTCGCATTCAGCTCTATGGCGACACCGATGCGGGCACGATTTACGACGGGCCACTCACTGTACTGGTGAACCGCCTTTCCGCTTCAGCATCGGAGATTTTTGCCGGCGCTATTCAAGATTATGGCCGCGGCATTGTGGTAGGCACCCCCACCTTTGGCAAAGGCACAGTGCAAACGCTTAATGATCTTAGCCATGGTCAAATCAAGCTTACCCGCGCCAAGTTTTACCGCATTTCGGGTGATAGCACCCAAAACCGCGGTGTTGAACCCGACATTATATTCCCTAGCCTGATTGACCCAGAACGCATTGGTGAAAGCAGCCTAGATAATGCTCTTGCTTGGGATACCGTGCAAAACGTTCAATACCGTCGCTATGGTGCCCCCGAGAACGCCCTCGCGGCACTAACGTCTCAACACCAAGAGCGCGCCAATGGGAATCCTAACTTCCGCTATCTAGAGCGTCAGTCCACCCTGGCTCGCCAGCTACGCGAACAGCACACCAGCGTTAGCCTGAATCGCGAACAGCGCCAACGAGAGTTAGAAGCTCAAGAGGCTGAACAGCTTTCCCTAGAAAACCAACGCCGTCGCGCTTTAAATCTGCCAGAGCTAGATGAGTGGATGGATGCGCGCAGTGATAACTCGCAACCCGAAGGTAGCGACGCAGACGCTGACAACGAGGAGGATAAAGATAAAGACATGCCGGTTGATCGCGCTCAGGTACTAGAAGCCGCCGAAATCTTACTCGACTACGCCCACCTTCAAGGCATCCAGCGCATGGCAAGATACTAAGCCCTCCCCCAAAAATGAATGTACCAGTCCATATTTCGGACTGGTACATTCGCAGTTACTTTTCAAAAAGCTTCCTGAGAAGACTTCTTAGCAAATATCTTTGCGCACTACTTTGGCGGTGTACTCGTCTGTAAGCCCACTAGACGCGATAGCAGGATCACCGTATATAGCACGCCAATCATTGCCTCAAAGATCGCAAACGACTGAGCGTAGAACCCTTGTGGGGTAATATCGCCGTAACCCACGGTCGTTAACGTGACATAGCTATAGTAGAACAGTTGTTGCCAGTTGATTGGCACCCCTGACGACACAACAAAAGAGCCTGGCGCGATCCATTCAATCAGCGAAAAGATTGCAGTAAAGCCTGACCCAATCACCAGATAGATCGAAGCGGCAGCCACCAGCACATCGGACATCATCTCGGTCGAACGGAAGATATAAAGTGCCAGCACCACCCCGATGACAAGATGGTAGGCAATGGAGGTTAGATAAACCGCCAGAGTGGTATAAGCACCTGGAGTATAAGAGTTCGCCAATCCAGCTATGACCACAGCCGCGCCACTGAGAACCGCCAGCGCACTCAGGCGGCGGTCAGCCAACAGTAAGAAGGTCGCTACGACGAAGATAGAGCCATAAAAAAGATAAAACAGCGCAGGCCAGACGCCCTCCGCTCCCGATAACGGATAGGTCAAATTGTGCAACAAAATCGCCACTAAAAGGCCAATTGTCACCCGCAAACCACCAAGCCGAGAAGGAGCACTGGTCATACTGCCGCTCCTCCTCGATGAGCAGTTGCTGCCAGGGTGATCATCACGACCAACACCCCGCCTCCCAACCACAGGCCATTTAAGTGCATTGTTAATACCAGCCAAGCCCAAGCCGCAAGAGCCACTCCGGCCAGCAGGTAGCAGACGGGGAGTTTTGAGGCCATGGTGCGATGAAACATGGCAGATCCTACCAAAAAGATCGTTGGGCCAGCGAAAGCAAACAACGCCGTTGGGGTATGAACAGCATCATGCGGATGGGCAACAATTAGCTCGATAGCAACGGCCACCACAATAGCACCGCAGACCATCACTCCATGAGCATAGGCCAGGCCCGCCCGAGCCAACCGCGTATGATCAGCCGCATGTTCGAAACTGTGCTCACCTGCCTCAGCAAGATGCACGAAATAGATCCACCATAGCGTAATAATCAATAAAAAGCCGATAGCCGCAGCAGCAAGGACACCAGCCCCCAACGTTTGGCTAACGAGCAAGCCTCCCAAAAGCAGAATGGATTCACCAAGCGCAATAATGAAGACTTGTTGGTTACGCTCCAAAAGATGCAGGCCGCGCAAAGGCCAGCTATCCATTGGCGTGGCTCCTTTTCCAGGCAACCAAAAACCAACATAGGGCCCGGAATAGTCGATTACTACAGCGATGATCCACAACTCTAACCTAGCGCTTGGAAACACAACGCCAGCAATCCAGAACACGCCCGATATCGCACCCCATGCACAAAGCTGTGCATAGTTTCGCCCCATCTGTTCGCCACGAAAAACGATGGACATATAGCCCGCGCGTATCAGCGCCATGGCAACATAAGCACCCACGAAAAGGCCTGCGCGAGATGAGAAAGCATGCGGGATTGCAATCGCCATCAGCAGTGCGCAAGCCATGAGCACAATCATCAGAACGCGCCCACTGGCATGATCCGGGTCAAGCCAGTTGGTTGCCCATGACGTGTAGTTCCATGCCCACCAAGCCGCCGCAAAAAGCGTAACCGCCTCCAGCGCGCCCGCCCAATTGTTGTGCGCTAATAGGAAATGCGAAAGCTGAATAATTGCAAAAACGTAGACCAAGTCGAAGAACAGCTCAACATTGGTCACACGCGGAGTTTCACCCGGACCTATATTGCGCAACGCAGCCTTTGGAGCGAGATTGTGAAAAATTGTTGCTTTCATTAAACATTCCTTCTATGATCAATAGCAGCAATTCGCGGCACTCATCCCTCAGTTTTTCCGCGACCACAAAATAGCAACCAGCGCAGGTACAGTAAAAACGATTAACAAGAATGGCAGCTCCTGCATTACGCTGTAGCCCGCTTGACTGACACCAATCCACATATTGATGGCAGTACAAATTAACCAGACTACGAGATAAACAGGCAGAAGCCGCGCGAATCGGATTGAAGCAATACGAGCAAAGACGACAAAAACCGCCAGCAATACCAATCCAGCGAGGATGATCATAACCGTATGCATGAAACGTTTCCTTTGAATCTAAAAAGGTAGCCAGCGGCGATGTTCGTCAGCCCCCAAATAAATTTATTTGGTGGTATAGCCACCGTTGACAAGAATTGTCTGACCCGTCATCCACCAGCCATCAGATACCATGAAAAGAATCCAAGGTGCGATGTCTTCAATATCAGTCAGACCAGTTTTTGAGAAAGGCGAAAGTGCTGCCGCTGTCTTATGGTAGGCAACCGCATCCTCTCCTTCCGCAGGGTAAAAGAAAGGCGTATCCATCGGCCCTGGTCCAATCGCAGTAACAGAAATGCCCCGCTCCCCAAGCTCTTTTGATGCCGCCCGAGTAAAGTGCTCGACGGGTGCCTTAAGCCCTTCATAAGCCGCATAAAATGGCGTGTAAGCCCCTAGGAGTGATGTTACAAGGGTACAAACCTTGCCATGATCATTAACGTAGTTACCTGCCTCCTTCAGGAAAAAGAACGCCGCCTTAACATTGACCGCACACGATTGATCAAAAGCCTCTTCGGTCACCTCTGCCATTGGCCGCTTAACCACCATACCAACGGTATTGATGGCAATATCGGGCCTACCTACTGCGGCAACGGTATCCTGGAAGAGTTTTTCCATGGCTGCCGCGCTTGTTAGATCAGCTTGGAATGCGACCGCCTCGGCTCCTGCCGCTCGAATCGAAGCCAGGGTCTGCTCAGCGGCCTGCTTAGCAGAATCACTGTTGTAGTGAATTGCTACAGCCTTGGCCCCCGCTTTTGCAAATTCTTGCGCGAGCAAACCACCCAAGTTCTTCGCACCACCAGCGATCAGAACTACTTTACCTTCAATACTATTATTAGACATCGCTCATCCCTCACGTTAAGTATCATCACCGCTCGGCAGAACGGCTTACGGATAAGATGACGCGTTGTGTGATCATGATAAACATGCGAATATCGACAAGACCTGTCGGAATATACGAACAATAGCAATGGATCGCATCAGGCAAATGCAAATCTTCATCCAAGTGATGGAGAGTGGAAATTTCACGCGGGCAGCTGAGGCACTGGCTATACCGCGCTCTACTGTCTCAACGGAAATCCAAGCATTGGAAGACCGGCTGCAAACGCAGCTACTGTTCCGCAGCACTCGCAAGGTCGTTCCAACCCAGGATGGTAGGCGGTTTCTAGAAACGGCACAGAATATCGTCGATGCCGTAACTACCTCCGAGCAGATGTTCCTACCTGGCAACCTGTGTCTAAGCGGCCGACTTCGCGTCGACATTCCTAGCCGTATCGCTCGCAGGCTCGTCCTCCCTGCATTATCAGACTTTATCACCCAGCACCCCTACCTGACGATTGACATAAGCGCAAGCGATAGGAAAGTAGATCTAGTCGCTGATGGCGTCGACTGCGTGCTGCGGCTCGGAGTGCTTCTTGACTCAGACCTTGTTTGCCGCCCTCTTGGCGAAGTGGAGTTCGTGACCTGCGCCAGCCCCGCCTACTTGGCTCGCCACGGGCTACCAAAGAAGCTTGACGATCTGGACTCTCACTTACTGATCAACTACTCTCCCCGGCTGCCGGCCTCAACCGCGACGCTAGAATTCCAGCAGGGCGAGCACTTGATCGAAATCAAAATGCGCAGCGCTATTACCGTCGACGGAGCCGAAGCCTATGTCGCGGCGGCTTTATCTGGATTGGGCTTAATTCAAGTACCCGCCTATGATGTACGCCATCTTCTTGAAAGAGGCGATCTTAAAGAGATACTACCTGACACGCCGCCACCATCAATTCCACTCTCTTTTTTATTCACCAAACGACGCAACCTATCACCCAAAGTGCGCGTTTTTTTACTCTGGCTGGAAAGCGTACTTGAGAGGCACGGCGTTATTTCGCAAAGCCCTACACAAAGAGAAAGCATTGACAAGTCAGCATAGCGCTGCCCGCCGCGTCGGCCGATCGCCCATCTTAGCCAATCGCTGAGTGTGCGCACTCAACTGCACCGCACTGCCTTCAGCAGCTGCACGAATAATATCTTGCGCCCATCCAGGTAATTGAGGGGCTAGACGATAATAAACCCACTGCCCTTCCCGCTGATCGATTAGCAATCCACACTGACGCAACTGGGCCAAATGACGCGACACTTTAGGCTGCGACTCCTCTAGCGCACAGGTCATTTCACACACGCATAGTGATTGCTCTTTGGCGATCAAGAGCACCAGCATTAATCGTGTTTCGTCACTTAGACATTTGAACACCTGCAGTGCATTCAGGCTGGCAGTTTTTCTCACGGACATCTTCCCAAAAATGAGTAGCCGAAACAGTCTATACGCCCCAACCGACAGGCACAAAAAAGACACCTTAGAGCATTGAGCAAAGGCATTTAGCGTTATCACAAATATATTACAGCCATGCGGAACGGTCATTTTAGATCAGTGACCACGCAAGAAAAATTGCGAGAAGGGAAAGACTAAAGGGTAAGAAAAATCAGAATGGCTCCCCGAGCAGGACTCGAACCTGCGACCCAATGATTAACAGTCATTTGCTCTACCAACTGAGCTATCGGGGAACGTTTACCGTAGGCGGTAATTAAAGCAGAACAGCAATTTGGCTCCTCGAGCAGGACTCGAACCTGCGACCCAATGATTAACAGTCATTTGCTCTACCAACTGAGCTATCGAGGAACATTACATTTTGCTGTTGTGTTTAGAGCGAAGCCACCACTGAAAGCGCTATAAAACCTGCTTTAGGCTTCAATATGTTGGCTCCTCGAGCAGGACTCGAACCTGCGACCCAATGATTAACAGTCATTTGCTCTACCAACTGAGCTATCGAGGAACTGCTCAAACACGGTGCGTAGTATACTGATAGAAACGCTCGGGTCAAGTATCGATTATAGGTTAACGGCTAGCCCCGGGTTTCTTGTGTCCGTATAATGCCGCCATTCAATGGCTGTACGTTACACTGCCCATTACGATTGCATTCATGTTTTCATTCATCCCTCGTCCCCCGACGACTCATAGATGACAGGTACCGATGGCGAAGAAGCTCTTTATCAAAACGCACGGCTGCCAAATGAACGAGTACGACTCCTCGCGGATGGCAGATCTGCTCGGCGAATCTCACCAGCTGGAATTGACCGATAACGAAAAAGAAGCCGACGTTATCTTGTTGAACACCTGCTCTATTCGCGAAAAAGCGCAGGACAAGGTGTTTCATCAACTGGGTCGCTGGAAAAAGCTAAAAGACGCCAACCCAGACCTTGTGATTGGTGTTGGTGGTTGTGTGGCAAGCCAAGAAGGCGAGGCACTGCGTAAGCGCGCGCCTTTTGTCGATATGATTTTTGGCCCACAAACGCTTCACCGCGTGCCAAAAATGCTGGACGCACGCAATAGCAACCAGATTGCCGCGGTCGATGTCACTTTTCCAGAAATTGAAAAGTTTGATCACCTGCCACAGCCAAAATCTGATGGCGCAACCGCCTTTGTTTCTGTCATGGAAGGCTGCTCGAAATACTGCACATTCTGCGTCGTGCCTTATACCCGCGGTGAAGAAGTCTCGCGCCCCTTTGAATCAGTTATTGATGAAGTCATTCACTTAGCCGACCAAGGGGTACGCGAAATTAACCTGCTTGGCCAGAACGTGAATGCTTATCGCGGTGAAAATGACGAAGGCGATGAAATCGACCTTGCCGAGCTAATCGCCTGCGTTGCTGCAGTGGATGGCATTGATCGCGTGCGTTTTACGACCTCTCACCCGGTGGAATTTACGGATAGCCTGGTCGATGCGTTTGCCGATATCCCGGAACTGGTGAGCCACCTACATTTACCGGTGCAGTCAGGTTCTGACCGTATTTTAAGTGCGATGAAGCGCGGCCATACTGCAGAAGAGTACATCGAGAAGATGGAGCGGATCCGCGCCAACCGCCCGGATATTAGCTTCTCTTCCGACTTTATCATCGGCTTCCCTGGCGAAACCGAAGAGGATTTCGAAGCCACGATGAACCTGATTCATCGCATCGGTTTTGATCACTCGTTTAGTTTTGTTTACTCGGCACGCCCAGGCACCCCCGCCTCCGGCCTGCCGGACGAAACGCCAGAAAGTGTCAAAAAACAGCGTCTCGCCATTTTGCAGGAGCGAATTCTGCAGCAGGCAGCTCAGATCAGTCGACGCATGGTGGGCACGACCCAGCGAGTTCTGGTATCCGGTTTTTCACCGCGAGACCCGGGCCAACTCTCTGGGCGCACCGAGAATAACCGCGTGGTTAATTTCCGGGCGGCCAACCCAACAGAACTGATCGGCTACTTTGTAGACGTGGAGATTACTGAAGCGCTGCCCAACTCGCTGCGCGGCGATCTCGCCTCTCCAGAGCGTTATTAACTGCTCACTTATCCTAGGTAATTGCCCCGGCATCGTCGGGGCAGTAAGCTGAGTCTCACATACATCAACTAATGGGTTTCTTACTCTTGAGCCAGCCATCACCTCAGGCCAATCGCATTATCACCCTAAGCCTTGAACCCAATGACCCGCAGCGTCTCGCTAGTCTCTGCGGCCAACAGGACGAGCATCTAAAGCTGATTGAGAGCCGCCTGGACGTGACGTTGCGCAACCGTGGCAACGTGTTTCAGCTGGCCGGCGCCGCCAATCGGATTAAAGCCGCTGCAAACGTGCTTGAGCACCTTTACCGTGAAACTGCGGCAGAGGAGCTTGAAGCAGATACAGTTCACCTCTTCCTTCAGGAATCTGGCTTAGAAGCGCTAGAAGAAGAGGAGGATAGCGACATTAACAGCGACGACGTGATCATGCGTACACCGCGCACCATGATTAAGCCTCGCGGCCTTAATCAGCAGCGCTACGTACAAAGCATTCGCGAGCACGATATCAATTTCGGTATTGGGCCTGCCGGTACGGGAAAAACGTACTTGGCGGTTGCCGCGGCAGTAGAAGCACTAAATCAGCAGGAAGTGCGCCGCATTCTGTTAGTCCGCCCAGCGGTAGAAGCAGGCGAAAAGCTAGGCTTTCTTCCTGGCGACCTTGCCCAGAAAATCGATCCTTATCTCCGCCCGCTCTACGATGCGCTGTACGAGATGATCGGCTTCGAGCAGGTCGCTAAGCTAATTGAGCGCCAAGTGATCGAAATTGCCCCGCTGGCTTATATGCGTGGGCGTACGCTGAATAACTCCTACATCATCCTGGACGAAAGCCAGAACACCACGCCGGAACAGATGAAGATGTTCCTAACACGGATTGGCTTTGGCTCAACGGCGGTGATTACCGGTGATATTACCCAGGTAGATCTTCCCCGCGGACAGCGTTCTGGCCTTTCACAGGTGCTGGATGTTCTGAAGGACACTCCCGGCATCGGCGTGACCCACTTTGCTGCGAAAGACGTTGTACGTCACCCGCTGGTGCAGCGGATCATTGAAGCCTATGACGAGTTTGAGTCGCAGCAGGAAGTTCAGGAGCGCGCTCGCCGTGAAGCTCGCCAACAGGAGCGCGAAGCCCGCATGCAGGCACTTGAGCGCACAGGAGAGGCACCTCGATGAGTAACATCGTGATTGACCGCCAGGCGGCCATCAATGAGCCGTTGCTTCCTACCCTTGAGCAGCTCACCCACTGGGTGGGCTGCGTCTTCTCACACCACCCCGATGATGACCGCTTAGAGCTGACGATTCGCTTTGTGGATGAAGCAGAAAGCCAAGCACTCAATCGAGATTATCGGGGTAATGATAAATCAACCAACGTACTCTCGTTTCCTTTTGAGAATCCTCCCGGCGTCTGTTTACCGTTACTTGGCGACCTGATTATTTGCCATGCTGTGGTTGCCCATGAAGCCAAAGAACAACAGAAGCCTCTTGAGCATCATTACGCGCACATGGTGGTGCACGGTACACTGCACTTAATGGGCTATGACCACATTGAAGAGCAAGAAGCGGAAGAAATGGAACAATTAGAGCGCGAGCTGCTTGCCACTCTCAATATTCCTGACCCGTATCACGAGTAAGCTGTTAACCTGATCGATAATTACTTTTAGGGTGGTGTATCCCCCGACTCAGTGATAAAACGACAGGCTGTTTACCTGTAGCCATCTTCACATAGGGAGCCTCTGATTAATGTGATGAGCGCAGGCCAGACAAGGCAAAAATTAACGAAAAAAGAATCGGACTCACGTTCGAGGCGATTTTTAACGCAGTATGGCCAAGCGTAGTTAATCAGAGGTTTCATAGCTGTTTTTTAGTAGTGCTTTGACGTACTGTTTGCACACAACTATTTGCAAGTCACTATTTGCACGTAATAGAGAGATTAGACGCAATGAGCGAAGACCGATCGAGCAACTCAAATCAAAAATCCTGGCTCGAGAAACTCTTTGGCGCCCTTTCCGGAGACAATGACGAACCTAGCTCCCGCGATGAGCTAATGACGTTTTTACGCCACACCGCAGGAAAACTGAAACTAGATCAAGACGCTATTATGATTATTGAAGGCGCTCTTGAAATCAGCGATCAGCAAGTGCGTGAAATATTAATTCCACGCTCTCAGGTGTCGGCCATTACCCTTGATCAAACCAGCGATGGCTATTTGCCATTAATTCAAGAAACAGGTCACTCCCGCTATCCGGTCATTGGCGAGAATCTTGACGATGTAAAAGGCATTTTACTGGTTAAAGATTTGCTCCCCCTGCTCTCTCAAACGCAAGAAAGCCGTGATGCCTTTAAGCTGGAAGACGTGCTGCGCCCGGCAATGTTTATTCCCGAGTCCAAACGCCTAAACAGCTTGCTGAAAGAGTTTCGTGATACCCACAATCACATGGCCATTGTGGTGGATGAGTACGGCGGCACAGCGGGTATTATTACTATCGAAGATATTCTGGAGCAGATCGTTGGGGATATCGAAGATGAGCATGATACCGATGAAGAGGACGATATCCGCACGCTGGACAATGGCCACTTCGCCATTCGTGCTCTCACACCGATTGAAGACTTCAACGAACGCTTTGGCAGCGAATTTTCAGATGACGAATTCGATACCGTGGGTGGCCTTGTGATGCAACAATTTGGTCACTTACCAGGCCGTGGCGAACATACGAGCCTGGGCGGCTGGCGGTTCGTCATTCTTAATGCCGATAATCGGCGCATCCGGTTGCTGGAAGCTTATCCCGATGACACCAGTGAAAATGCTACCGATGGCGACCACAGCAACGGCTAGCTAACCGCCCACTTCAACCTGCCGATAGGATATCACCATGGGGTTGACGCCCACCTTTGCACTTCAACTGCTGGCTGCCCTGGTGGCCGGCGGTTTCACGACGCTTACCGCTTCACCGTTTGAATTATGGTGGCTAGGGCCCATCGCCATCGGCCTGCTTTATGTTGGCCTGCATACATTAAGCCCTGCTCAAGCAGCGCTAAAAGGCTGGCTATACGGCGTAGCGCTCTTCGCCAGCGGCACTTCTTGGGTATACGTATCCATTCACGATTACGGCTATACCGGCGTTCCCCTGGCGGTATTTCTAACCGCTCTGTTTGTGTCCGTATTAGCCCTCTTTTTTGCAGGCACGTTTTGGCTTTATCGACGTTTTTGCAGCCCGCGCTGGGCATTGGCTAGCTTTGCAGGGGCATGGGTGCTAGGGGAAGTGCTGCGCACTTATCTGTTTACCGGCTTTCCGTGGCTACTGGTTGGCTCCAGCTATGTGGATTCACCGCTGGCCAACTGGGCACCAGTAGGCGGTGTTTACTTGCTTTCCTTACTGGTTGTGCTCACCGGCACCTTAGGCGCTGAACTGCTGCGACGCCAATGGTGGGCAGCACTGCCATTAGCCGCTATTTGGTTCATCCCGCTGGCACTGCCCTCACTCTGGACAACACCAGCAAGCGAGCCCACCCGCGTTGCGCTACTTCAGGGTAACCTACCCCAGCTATTAAAGTGGACCTCCGAAGGCCAGCGCGTAGCAGCCAATACTTATAGCGATTTAACCCGCCGTGTCGCGGATGATGCCGACCTCATTTTGTGGCCCGAAACCGCCCTACCAATGATCGATAACCAAGCTCGCCCGGTGTTAGAACGCGTACAAGCCAACTTACCGCCCAGCACTGCGCTATTAACTGGCATTGTCCAACTCGACGAGGACAACCGTTATTTCAATAGCGTGATTGGTGTTGGCAACGTAGAGGGCAATTACCAAAAAGAGCACCTCGTGCCGTTTGGCGAATACTTGCCGCTTGAAAGTGTGTTACGGGGTGCTATCGACTTCTTTGATCTACCAATGTCGAGTTTTTCTAAAGGCGCCTCCGAACAAACACCCATGCAGGCCGCCGGCGTGACCATTGGCAACGCTATTTGCTATGAGATTATCTACCCGCAACTGGTGGCACGCCGTGCAGCAGACAGCGACGTGATTGTAACGATATCTAATGACACTTGGTTTGGCGCTTCCATTGGCCCACACCAACACTTGCAAATGGCCCGCCTGCGCGCGCTAGAGAATGGCCGTTACGTCGTGCGCGCCACCAGCAACGGCATTACCGCGATTATTAATCCCCGTGGCGAGCTGGTAGATAGCGCCGCACAATTTGAAACCACCTACCTTATTGGCGAATTTTACGCCATGAAAGGGGCAACACCGTTTACCCGCACAGGTAGTTGGCCTGCATGGCTATTCGCTGGCCTACTACTGTTACCGGGCTTGATACGCAAGCGTTAAAACCAAGAAGGCCGTTTCCAGTGGACAAGGGCGGTGTAACCGCCCTTGCTAAGCCATGCGTATCAGTTGAATTATCGTCGCAGTGCCAAGTGCTGATGCATACATTGCAAGAATATAGATACTATCGAACCAATGATTACCTATGATCAGTGCCCGCTTAATATTATTCAGGCACTGGTCAACAAGTAATAAAATGTCGTTTTAACAGAAAATTTTTAAAATTATATTCAGCAGTTGTTATAGCTGCTCTTTATAAATTCGCCCACCTTTCATAATCATTCGAAGTTTACTCTCTGGATCGTTTAGAAAGTCTAGATCGCGACTTGGATCGCCATCGACGACCAACAGATCAGCTAGTGCACCCGGTTCAATTCGTCCAAGTACACCAGGATAGGGATTACGAGGACCGGAAAGTGACAACAAATCACCGTTATGCCCCGTTGCCATTGCCAATACGGTTAGCGGATCGTAAAAGCGCGTCAATTTTGCCAAATGTCGCAGCTGGTTCGGGGTGTTTTTAGGGCTAAAAAGAATGTCTGTACCCCAGGCAGTTTTCACATTAAACCGCTGCGCCATTTCATAAGCGCGTACGGTGCCTTCAGCTACTTGGCGCTGAGACTCTCGGCGCGCGGCATCAGGATAAACGTTGGCATCTTCATCTTGTAGGAAAGGCTGAAGGCTCCACCATGCGCCCTCTCCAGCCATCATTCTTACCGATTCTTCATCGGCTAATTGGCCATGCTCAATCGACTTAACACCAGCCCGCAGAGCGCGCTGTATGCCGCGGGGCGTATATACATGCACCATCACATAGGTGCCCCAGTCATCGGCAGCCTCAACCGCTGCGCGTAGTTCTCGTTCTGAAAACTGAGTACTGTCTAAAGGGTCGTAGAGCGATGCTACTCCACCGCCTGCCATCAACTTGATCTGCGAGGAGCCTAGCATTAGCTGCTCGCGCGTGCGCCTGAGCACTTCAGCCTCACCATCCGCAATCATTGCAACGCCTTGACGTTCTGCTTCACTTAGCGGCGTTGTGCTGCCACGAGGTACGTCATGGCGCATTCTAAAATCACCGTGCCCCGATGTTTGGGAAATCATCGCCCCTGCGGGAAACACCCTAGGGCCATTCACGATCCCTTCATCAATAGCACGCTTTAACGCAAACGATGGCCCCCCAACATCCCTGACTGAAGTCACGCCACGCATTAAGGTTCGCTCTGCTTCTCTGGCTGCCACCAAATGCACATAGCCAATATCAGCAGTCATAGCTTCCACCTGAGAGATGGCTGCCAAGGTGGTATGCCAATGGGCATCAATCAAACCGGGCATCAATACACGACCGCCGCAATCAATGACATTAATACCGCCCACCTCGCCACTACCGTCCAGAATAGCGTCGATACGGCCATTCTCTACCCTGACGGATACGCCATCACGCAGCGGGCCACCACTGCCATCAAACAGGCTTAAATTGGTTAACAGTAGCGGTCCATCATCGGCTTTCGGTTGTTGGCCAACGGCAAACGGCACATGTAAACCTGCGAAGAGTGCCATCACCGCCGCTGTTCCCCCAAGCATTTGGCGACGGGTTATTTCTGCCATCACCCGTTCATGAAAGCGTTGCAATATCGGCGACCCACAACAGCATGCCCCGTGGCTATGATGGGCGTGGACATCTGTTACCACTGGCGAAAATAAAGAACGGGCAGTCGGGGGCATGGCGAGAACCTCGCTTAACGGTAAGGAGTGCGGCAACTTGCTTTAGGCCAAGCATACTTAGTAGAGACGCAAATGGCGATGATGCCTCATTTAGTCACCCTTATTGAGACATACACCGCCATTTTCACCACTCTAAATGTTACCGTTCGCACGCAGGTATACGTAACGGCTTGTCATCAGCCCACCACTTTGTGGAGGCAAGTCATTGCTTGGTAGGGAGTTCGCCTAGCACCTCGGGAATCGTCATTTTCACATAACGACCAGGAGCACTTTCAATAACACTTAACCCCCCTTCTCCTGGCTGACGCGCGGCCACCATTTTTTCCGGATCAGGATCTGCATAGCCATTTTCCGTTACCCAGGCCTGCCAATGCGGCCACCAGGAACCTTCATTAAAGGTCGAGCCTTCCTGCCACGCATCATGCGTTTCGGGCAGCGCATCGTTGGTCCAATAGCCGTATTTATTCTTATGAGGGGGGTTCACAATGCCCGCAATATGGCCAGAACCACCCAACACAAACGTCACCGGCCCTTTGGGCAACAGTGCCCCATAATACGTACTGTTCCACTTAGCGATGTGATCTTCTTTCGTTGATACGAAATAACAAGGCGCCGATATTTTACGAAGGTCAATCTTCACCTCGTCTAACTCAATGCCACCCGGCTCGACCAAGCGGTTTTCTAAATACATATGGCGCAGATACCAAGCATGCGTACCTGCTGTCAGGTTTGTGCCATCGGTATTCCAATACAGCAGATCAAACGCGGCAGGCGTTTCGCCCTTCAGATAATTATTAATATAGAACGACCAGAACAGATCATTCTCACGCAATAAATTAAAGGTATAAGCCATTGAGCGGCCATCTAAATACCCCTTTATTGCTAGCGTGCTTTCGATTCCCTCAACCACGCGCTCGTTAAGGAATACGCCAATATCACCAGGATCGCGGAAATCTTGCAGCGTCGCCATGTAAGTAACAGACTTCACCTTGCGACCACGCCGCGTGCTTGTCAGGTAAGCGACCGTTGAAGCGGTTAGTGTCCCGCCCACACAGTAGCTCAACAGGTTGACTGACTTCTCGCCACAGGCTTGCTCAATGGCCTCTATCGCGCTAACCGGGCCCATTTGCATGTAATCAGCCCAGGTGATGTCACGCTGTTCTGGACCGGGGTTACGCCAGGAGATTAAGAATACGCTATGCCCTTGATTCACCATCCACTTGACCAGCGAATTATCTTCTCGCAGGTCGAGAATGTAATACTTATTGATCCATGGGGGCACAATTAGCAGTGGCGTTTTAAAGGTCTTTTCCGTGGTGGGAGTGTATTGAATCAGCTGAATTAGCTCATTTTCATACACCACGGCACCCGGGGTAACCGCAATGTTATCGCCAATACCAAAGGCACTTCGATCGGTCATGCGTACATTGATACCTTCGGCTGAGTTCGCCAGGTCTTCTCGCAGACGCGTCAAACCATCCACCAAGTTCTGCCCGCGAGTTTCCAAGGTACAGCGCATCACTTCCGGGTTAGTCGACACGAAGTTAGTCGGCGACATGGCGTTTACCAACTGCCGAGCATAAAACGCCAGATTGCGCTTTTGCGTCGGGTCTAGGCCCTCCAGGTCTTCTATGAGTTCCTCTACCATCTGCGAAAACAGCAGATACTGCTGCATAATCGCCAAGTAGTAAGGCTCTTGCGTCCAGGCTTCATCTTTAAAGCGGCGATCACCTTTAGCAGGGGTTATCAATGGCGTCACCTGCTCACCAGACATAGCGCGCACGCTCTGTTGCCACAGCAGCCACTGATCTTGCATAAGGCGCGACTGGGTTTGCCACAACAAGTTAGGGTTACTCATGAGCGATTGCGCGGCAGCTTCAAAGCTTTCACGCATATCACTGTAGACGGAGTCAGCAGCTTCACTGGGGGCTATCCGTGACAGTAAATCTTCAAGTAGGCCTTTGTACTGTTCACCGACATTGCTTAGCTGCACTTTCCATGCTTCAAGCTCTTCTTGAGAAACACCTTGAGACGGCATTTTCCATCCTGACAGCATACTCACTCTCCCCTCACCTGCTTGGCATTCTTTGCCCAGGCACATCATCCAAAAGAACGCGGCGCCTTTAAGGCGCCGCGAACATAGTTGCGTTTAGCTTTTGCGTGAAGACTGGCTAGTCGCTTTCGCAGGTTGTTCACTTTTCGCGGCTGAGGTGGCTTGCTCGCTCATTTTCTGCCCAGCTTCGCTGAACAGCTTTTCCATTTCAGATTTGAACTGCAAACTCATCTCACCCATGACGCGGGCATCTTCCTGCATCTGCTGAGAAAGCTCGTTCATCATTTCGGCTTGTTTGGTGCCAAAATCACGCAGGCTCTCTGCATCGTCAATTTCCGTCGCGCTACGAATACGCTCGGTGCCCATCTGGCTGTAGCGCTTCATTGCTTCCAGCTGATACTGGGTCATTTTTTCCATATTGTTGAGCATCAGCGAGTTCATCTTACGCATTGGCTCAAACATTTGGCGGGTTTGGGTACTAAAGGCGTCCATCATTTTATCTTGCATAGTGTCTGCTCCTGTCTCTCATTCCTTGGCATGAGCCTGGAGTGGCTCATCACATGGCAAAATTGCTGCACTGCAAAAAGAGTAAACGCTGTAATGCTGCTTTGCAACATTCTTGGCAGTACGCTCAACAACGCTACACATTTCACATGACAGTTCTACCCTTTAGTGCGAGAGCGCGAAGAAGCCGTCGCTTTCGCTTTGGAGCTTCTCGCACTTGATGCGCTTCTACCTGACGCTGCTGACTTGGTAGCCTCTTGAGACTCGCCTTGACCTATGCCGCCATCCTGTTCGGCACCGCTGCCGGAGGAGCCCGCTTTGCGCAACATGTCCAACATCATCTGTTGATATGTGCCGAAGTTGGCTAACCCTTGGGACAGACCTTGTTGCATCATCGGCTGCTGCAGGAAAGGACGCATTAGACTCATAGGGTCGTAGCCATCCACCCCTGACTCCATTTGCCGCTGAATATTTTCCAGCAGGCTTTGCTGAAACGCCTCAACATCCGGTAGCCCTAGCGATTGGCGAAACTCATCCGGTGTCAGGTCAAATTCAACGTTGATCTTCATAGGCGACTCCTTAACCATCTTCCTAGAGTGTAGCAGCGTTACGCTAGGCGCACCGTGCTGTTATTGTTGTTCTAAACGTGGCGTGTCAACGCTAACATCTCCATTCTGTCCACGATGACGTAGCCAATGATCTAGCAGTGTGATCGCCATCATCGCCTCAGCGATAGGCGTCGCACGAATACCGACACACGGGTCATGGCGGCCTTTCGTTATTACCTCAACTGGCTGACCATGTACATCAATTGATCGCCCTGGCGTGGTAATACTTGACGTTGGCTTCAACGCTAATCGAGCGACGATCGGCTGGCCACTGGAGATTCCGCCCAACACCCCGCCCGCGTGATTAGATAGAAACCCTTCGGGCGTCATCTCGTCGCGGTGCTCGCTGCCACGCTGAGCAATGCAACCAAATCCAGCGCCGATTTCTATCCCTTTTACCGCATTGATGCTCATCAAACCATGCGCCAGATCAGCATCTAAACGGTCGAAGACCGGCTCGCCTAACCCGACCGGCACACCGTCGGCAATCACGGTTATTTCAGCGCCTACGGAATCTTGATCCCGACGCAGCTGATCCATATAGGCTTCAAGTTCGGCCACTTTGTCCGGGTCAGGGCAGAAAAAGGCATTTTCGGCTACCGCGTCCCAGGTTTTGAATTCGATTTTAATGGGCCCCAACTGGCTCATATAACCGCGAATCTGAATCCCTTGCGCGGCCAGTACCTGCTTGGCAATAGCGCCAGCAGCAACACGCATGGCTGTTTCTCGCGCGCTAGAACGACCGCCGCCCCGATAGTCGCGGTGACCATACTTATGATGATAGGTGTAGTCAGCGTGGGCGGGACGGAATTGATCTTTGATTTTAGAGTAGTCTTTGGAGCGCTGATCGGTGTTCTCGATCAATAAACCAATCGACGTCCCCGTGGTTTTGCCTTCAAACACGCCAGAAAGGATCCGCACCTGATCCGGCTCTTTACGCTGAGTGGTGTGTCGAGAGCTACCTGGACGGCGGCGGTCTAGGTCGATCTGCAGGTCTGCTTCACTGATCGGTATGCCAGGCGGACAACCGTCAACAATAGCGCCTAAAGCAGGGCCGTGACTCTCACCAAACGTGGTAACGGTAAATAGCTTGCCAAAGGTATTGCCAGACATGGGCGTTAGTTCCTTACACAAAAGACGCCGCATGGGCGTCGAGTTCAGCGGCGCTCAAGGCAAAAACACCCTGGCCGCCACGCTCGAATTCAAGCCAGATAAAGGGTACTTCAGGGAAAGCAGCCTCCACATGGCGGTCGGAATTGCCAACTTCAACAATCAGCCAGCCCTCGTCGGTTAGGTGCTGGCGTGCCTCACGCAGAATGCGTCGCACGATATCCAACCCGTCGTTACCAGCGCCTAACGCCAGAGCAGGCTCATGGCGGAACTCGGCAGGCATAGTGGCCAGATCACGCGCATCCACATAAGGTGGGTTAGATACGATCAGGTCAAAACGCTGCCCTTCCAGGCTATCAAACACATCGGATTCGACAGCCCGCACGCGATCACCAACGTCGTGACGGGTAATGTTTTGACGAGCAACCGCTAAAGCATCCTGGCTAATATCCGCCAACGCCACTTCGCAGGTAGGCAACACCAATGCCGTGGCAATGCCGATACAGCCAGACCCGGTACATAAGTCCAATACTCGGGTGGGCGGTTCTTCCGGGAACCATGCAGCAAAGCCGTCTTCAATCAATTCAGCAATAGGCGAGCGCGGAATTAACACGCGTTCGTCAACACTGAACGGGAATCCTGCAAAAAAAGCCTCGCCTAATAGGTAAGGCAGCGGGCGACGAGTCGTCACCCGCTCTCGCGCTAGTCGGATAATGCGTTCGCGCTCTACTGGCAGCAAACGTGCATCCAGCACAGCCGGGTCGACGTTCCATGGCAGATGCAGTGCGCCTAAGCAAAGCGCAACGGCTTCGTCCCAGGGCGATTCCGTACCATGCCCATAGTGCAACCCCGCCAGATAAAACTCGCTGGACACCCAGCGTAAGTAATCGCGCAGTGTAAAAAGCTCGCTCACCAATGCCGATTCCGGCAACGAAAGCATTGAATGGGAGGTCTCATCATTGAGATGCGTGGTCACAGCGGCTCCTGGCGTGTAAAAAGTTCATGGAAGGATTGTACCTTTGACGCCGTCTGGTTCACAGCGCGTGGTTCACGGTGAACGGTTCACAGCAACGACAAGCTCGCTATACTGTGCGCTTCTCAATTATGCTTATTTGTTAACACTTCATTTCTCTATTTGAGCCGACCATGACGCGACACCTGCCCAACGACGACGATATCAGTGCCTTTCGCCAAGCGCTGCAGGCAGCAGGCGTGCGCCGTATTGCCAGTAATCAAGCTGACACCGGCAAGCCTAAGCGCAACGACGAAACTGCCCTGCAAGCACGTCGACAAGCGGCAGTAGAGAGCAACACGCTGCAAACCAGCGGTCGCACGACCGACGGTCGAGTAGAGGCGGTACGCCCCTCAGAGTATCTGGAATTCAGCGTGCCCGACCTACCTTGGCGCACCTTTAGCCAGTTAAAACGTGGCCAAACTGCGTGGCAAGCGGGGTTGGATTTACACGGTTATACCCTAGAAGAAGCGAGGATTGAGCTGGAAAGTTTTTTGCGCGACGCCGCTGCACAAGGCATGCGCTGCGTTCTAGTCGTGCATGGTAAGGCCTGGGGCACCACCTCAGACTTTCCGGTGCTTAAAAGCCATACCAATGCGTGGTTAAGAGAGTGGCCCGGTGTCTTGGCGTTCTGTTCCGCCACCGATATCGATGGCGGTACAGGCGCAGTGTATATTCTACTGCGTAAGCGCGGGCAGTAGACGGCTATGTCACTCGGTCGCATCCGACGCAATGCTAGGCATGCGGCGCTCTAACGCTTCATCAGCAAGATGCCGACCCAGCCGAATTAATTCATTAGCGCGGTGAAACTCGTAAGTGCTGCAAACAGTTTTGGGAATTTCGATCAATACATCCGGCGGATAGCCTGCGATTTTATATTTCGCCAGCGCCGCCTGGGTGATATCAAACGACTCTAGAATCATATCGAGCTTGCCCCATTCACGCCGACCACGCAGGTCAACGGTTTCATCAACATCGCTCTCTTCACCATTGCTACCCCCCAACCCATCCCACAGACGGCGCGTGGTGGCACGCACATCGTCCATCCAACCGCCAATATTAGCATCACGATCGCGCTCTAACGCAGTGCGGCTGTCGCTTGTATCTTCGCTGGGTAACAACTCTGCTAAGGTGATCGGTTGTGGGCTGTGCGCCGTCACGTTAACCGCCACGACAAAATCAGCTTCGTGGGTGGCTAATATCGGCATGATCGGCAGTGGGTTTAGCAAGCCGCCATCAACGAGTACCTGGCCCCCCACATGTACCGGCGTAATCACGCCGGGGACTGCAATAGAAGCACGGATTGCCTGGAGTAAAGGGCCGTTTTGAAACCATACTTCACGTTGACGAATCAGATCCGTCGCGACGGTCGTTACCGGAATAGGCAGGTCCTCGATCAGCATATTGCCGACCAGCTCTTCTAACTTGCTCATGACCTTATTCGCGCGCATGGCGCCCATCGGGCTCCAGGTAACATCGACCAGTTTGAGCACGTCTAAATAGTCCAGGTTGCACACCCACTCCCGGTATTCAGGCAGCTTTCCAGCGGCATAGATACCAGCAATTAGCGCGCCCATAGAGCAACCGGCAATCGAAATTATCTCGAAGCCGCGCGCTTCTAATGCTTCGATAACACCGATATGGGCATAGCCCCTGGCCCCTCCACTCCCTAATACCAGCGCAACCTTATTACCGCCATTCAAGCCGCTGCTTGCCACAGGTGCTTTAACAACATGCGCTACTTTTTTCTTCATCGTCATCTTCCTAACGCGAGCAATCAGGTACCCGCTACGCTTGCTGACTGATTGTGCTGGCCACGCGATGCACCGATTGTGGCTCAAGGTGCAGATGATGGCCACCCGCGAGTACATGGCGCGTTAACTGTGGTACTGCTTGGCGCGCTTTTGCTGCCCAACCCCGTTCGCCTAAAATACCTCGCTCCCCCTCTATCAATAGCACCGGGGCTTGAATCTCCGCCAGTAGCGCCAACACCTGCTGGGGCGTAAAGCGCACCAAAGAAGGCTTTAGTAAACGGCTATCCGTGCGCATTTGCACATGCCCATCGGCAGTGGCCTGGGTGTTACGCTCGACAAGTGGCGTGGCGGTGATGCTGTCCAGCGGCGTGACACCTCCGGCTACCCGCGCGGCAACTGCACTCTCAACATCGGGATAACGAGGAGGACGGGAAAGCGGCCGCCGATAGGCCACTAGCCCTTTACGTAGTTGGCTGGCCGTCTCTTCAGCAGGTGTATTTAATGCGCCTAAGCCATCTAACAGAATTAGCTTATCCACCTTCTCAGGCAACGCTGCCGAGACTAGGCAAGCCACGGCGGCCCCCATCGAGTGAGCAAGTAGCGTCGCCTTTTCGATCTCTAATGACTCCATAGTATCCAGCACGTCGTGGGTATAGTCCCATAGTGCATAGTCGCTTCCTGCAGGCGCATGAGCTGAGTGCCCGTGACCACGGAAGTCGATCGCTACAATGCGAATATCCAGTGCTTTCACCAACAGCGGCGCCAGCCGGCTGAAGCTCGCCGCGTTGTCTAGCCAACCATGCAGCGCCACCCAAGTAGGCGCAGTGCTACGCCCCCAGCTAAGCGCCGCCAGCCGACCATTTGCCAGGGAAAGTGGCTGCGCAGCGGTAGCAACGTGGGTCGATTCATTCATAAACAGGATCTCTTAAAAGCCGGATAACCAAGCAATGTTATATACGTCAGATGACGCTCTAAGACGTAAACGTTACCATGCTAAGCGCAGCGCATCTGCCGCTTTATGCGGATAACTCTTGCGTGCTGCGACTACTTCGAAATGCTCTTAACGATGATGATCAACAGGAAAATGACTATGAAACCACGTCGTGACACCCGCGCTCGCAATCTTGTGTTCTTGATTACCGTGATCAGTGCGTTGGTGGTTGGCCTGTGGCTTGCTCGCTAATCCAATAGCTCCCTTGAGCCAATACTCCCCAGACACACAGCGCTGAGCATCGCTTGCAATTTTTCTCCCATGAATAAATACTGCCCTCAAATACTGGTTATAAAAACAGTATAAAAGTACATTATTTATTCATGAGGATGCCGATGATGCCGTCCCAACCCGCCTCATCAGAAACAGTCACGTTTACAACAAGTACGTTAACAACGAGCACATTTCCAACAACGATGGTTGCGACAGCCCTGCCGTTAACCTCTCAGCCGTTGCCATTTCCAACGTTACACGGCCGTGCTGGGTTTAGCGGCTTCCCCTCACCTGCTCAAGATTACGAACCACGCACGTTGGATCTCAATGAGCGGTTGATTAAACACCCTAACCATACGTTTTATCTCACCGCCGCGGGCGACAGCATGGAAGGCTGGGGGATATTTGAAGGTGATTTGCTGGTGGTAGATCGCAGTATACCGCCCCGCTTAGGGCATATTCTGGTCGCCATGTTTGAAGAGGAAGTACTGATAAAGCGTTATGCGCTCTATCAAGGCACGCCACACCTCTGCTCGGCACATCCTCACTATCCACCGCTGCCGTTAGAAGAGACAAACTGCCAGCTATGGGGGGTGGTACGCGCTGTGGTGCATGAGTATTTGCCATGATTGGCCTTGTTGATGCCAATAATTTTTATGTTTCCTGCGAGCGCGTTTTTAACCCCGCGCTTGAAGGCAAACCCGTGGGTGTGATGTCGAATAACGATGGCTGTGTGATTGCCCGTTCGGCCGAAATGAAGGCCTTGGAAATTCCCATGGGCACTCCCTCTTTTCAGTTGGAAGGTTTGCGCCGACGGAGAGAGATTCACTTATTGTCATCTAACTACGAGCTATATGGCGACATGTCCGCACGGCTCGCCCAGCTACTGCGGGATGCCTGTCCAGACGTCGCGCCTTACTCTATTGATGAAATGTTTATCTACCTGGATGGCTTCAGCGACGCTCAATGCCAAGCGCTCGGGGAAGTTATCCGCCGCCGTGTTCGCCGCTATTTAGGGCTGCCCGTATGCGTAGGGCTGGCACCTACCCATACGCTAGCCAAGCTCGCTAATCACGTTGCCAAACAGCAACCTCACTACCAAGGCGTCTGCCTACTCACTGCCAATAGCCCGACCACGATGGCGCTGCTTAAACAGCTGCCGGTGAATGACGTATGGGGCGTCGGCAGACGCTTAGCAGAACGGCTTGCAGTGAGTGGTATTCGCACGGCGTGGCAGTTGCGGGAGTGCGATCCAAAACAGCTTCGCAAACGATTTTCAGTGGTGCTTGCACGTACAGTGTTAGAGCTACGTGGCACCTCCTGCTTGGAAATGAACGCACTAGAAGCGCCGCGTCAGCGTATTATGACATCACGCTCTTTTGGCCAAGCAACCGGGGTAAAAGCGGAGTTGCACGCAGCGCTGCGCCGCCATGCTCAGCGTAGTGCCGAAAAACTGCGCCAGCAGAAAAGCCTTACCCGCGCCGTGTTACTGTTTCTAAACACCAACCGCCATCGTAAAGACCAGCCTCAGCTTTCACCTAGCGCGATGATTCCACTGGCATCGCCAAGTAACGATACCCGCATCATTTTAGAAGCCGTTCGCGAAGGGTTGGAACAGATGTATCGGCCGGGTTTTCAGTTTATCAAAGCCGGTGTCATGCTATTGGACTTAGTCGATGCACAGCAGTATCAGCTTTCGCTGTTGCAGCCTTCACATAAAGCGCACCCGCACTTAATGAACACCGTTGACGCGATTAACCAGCGCATGGGGCAAGGCACGATTCGTTTTGGAATGACAGAAGCGGAAGCACCGTGGCAGTTGCGCTGTGCACACCGCTCTAACCGTTACACCACCTGCTGGGACGAACTCATGGAGGCAGGCACTCACCCTGGCGCCATTGCAGCTGCCAGGGCGAAGCGTGAACAACAGCGGCTAGCGCGAGCGCAGCGCTTGGCGCAGCCGCGGGCTTAGAGTCTCCCCCACTGCGACCATGACCAGCAAAATCGCTAGCAGCCACGGCCAATGCACCGCGAACGAAACTTGGTAAAGCCCTAAGGCATCAGCAAAGATAACCAAAATACCCAACGGGCTAACGTAGCGCACCATGGTCAGCCATAGCGTATAAGGCAACGGTGCGAGGCCCAGTTCGTCGCGGAAGGTTTCGCTTTTCAGCACAAATCCCGCCAACACGACCGTACCCAGGCCACCCAGCGGCATCATCCAGCGCGAGGTCAAATAATCCAGCCAGTCAAAGAAGTTTTTACCCGCCAGTGTCCAATCAGCGCCCAGGTTAAACGATAGCATCGCCAGCGTGCTGATCAGCCATAGCACGGTGCCCGTCGCCCAAGAGGCCGATTTACGGGTCATGCCTTTGTTATCGCATAACCACGACACCGTGGCTTCCACCATCGAAATAGACGAGGTCAGCGCCGCCATCGAGAGCATCAAGAAAAACAGAATGCCAAATAGGGTGCCCATGGGCATCGCCTGGAAGGCCAGCGGCAAGCTCATAAAAATAAGCCCCGGCCCTTCACCAGGATTCATTCCGTTAGCAAAAATAACCGGGAAGATCGCCAGCCCCGCCATTAGCGCAACCACGGTATCAGCAATGGCCACGCTTATCGTGGTACGCCCAATGGATGCTCCTTTAGGCAAGTAGCTACCGTAGGTCAGAATCGCACCGGATGCCAACGACAAGGTGAAAAAGGCGTGGCCCAACGCCGCCAGCATGCCTTCACTGGAGAGGCTTCCCGCGTTAAACGAGAACAAGAAACTCACTGCCTCGCCAAACCCACCGGAAAACACCCCAAAAATAATAAGCAGAATGAGCATGAGCACCAGCCCGGGCATCATCCAACTGACGTTTTTCTCGATACCTTCCTGAACGCCTTTGCCCACAATCACCATGGTCAGCACTGCCACCAGGGTGCTCCAACCGCCCAGAATAAACGGGTTGGCATTATTGGCTCCAAAGACCGCCGCCATGTCATCAACGCTACTGCCTGCGAGGCCACCGGTGAGCATTTTCCATAAATAGGAGAACGACCAACCTGCGACCACAACATAAAACGACAGAATCATAAAGCCGCAAAGCATCGCCATCCAACCAATCAGCGACCAGGCAGAAGAGCGGCCAGACTCATTGACGACACGCCGTATCGCATCAATCGGGCTGCCGCGCCCACGCCGACCAAAGGCAATTTCGGTCATCATCACTGGAACGCCAACGGCTAAAATGCACGCCAGATACACCAGCACAAAGGCCCCACCACCATACTCCCCGGTGATATAGGGGAATTTCCAAATATTGCCCAGCCCCACCGCCGAACCGGTGGCTGCCAGCATAAAGCCCCAGCGGCCCAGCCACTGAGTGCGAGGTTGCCCAGAAGACGCCATGACCTTCCACCTTGTCAGAAAAAAGCGCCTATCCTAGAGGATTTTATAACCAAAGCCCAAAATTCTTGTCTCACTCGGCGAACCAGCCATGCACATCTGAAGCAAGAATCTGGCAGACTAGTAAGCGATAAACACCACCCAACGGAGAGTGCTTAACATGAGCGACAGCGCCAAACCCTGGACGCAACCCATGCCCGACGCGCAGTTCAACATCATGCGCGACATTCTTGCCGCCCCTAGCCCGGTAGGCCTGGAAGGCGCCATGACCTACGGCGTACTGAAGCCCTACTTTGAAAGCTTCGCACCCAGCGGCTGGCATCTGCATCAGTTTAAAGGCAATGCTGGCGTAGTGCTGGACACCCACCCTGATCGCGATGACATGTTCAAAGTGATGATCATCGGCCATGCAGACAAAATTCGCATGCAGGTTCGCTCGATTGGCGAAGACGGCAAGATCTGGATCAACACTGACTCCTTCTTGCCCACCGTACTTATCGGCCATGAAGTGAAGCTATTCAGCGAAGATCCTGACGCTCCCGGCAGCTACCGCTGCATCCAAGGCGGTACAGTAGAAGCCCTGGGCGCTATTCACTTTTCTGATCCTGCACAGCGCGATGGCAGCAAAGGTATCAAAAAAGAGCAGATCTACCTGGACCTGCAAATCCATGGCGAAAATAAAAAGCAGCAAGTACTGAATTTAGGCGTTCGCCCGGGTGATTCGATTATTTTTGACCGCCCCATTCGCCCTGGTTTTAGCCCGAATACCTTCTACGGCGCTTACCTGGATAATGGCTTGGGCTGCTTTGTTACCGCAGAAGTGGCAAAGTTAATCGCAGCAGCTGGCGGCACCGAAAACGTACGCGTACTGTTTGCCATTGCCAGCTACGAAGAAATTGGCCGTTTCGGCAGCCGCGTATTGGCTGGTGAACTAAAGCCAGACGCACTGATTGGCGTAGACGTTAACCATGACTACGTAGCCGCCCCCGGTATTGGTGATAAACGCATGCAGACGCTGGAAATGGGCAAAGGCTTCACGATGTCTGTAGGCTCGATTGCCAGCGAACAGCTCAACCGCATTATCGCCAGCGCTGCCAAAGAGCAGGATATCCCCCTACAGCGGGACATCGTCGGTGTGGATACGGGTACTGATGGCATGGCAGGCGTGCTGGCCTCGATTGATAGTGCAGCTACCTCAATCGGCTTCCCGATCCGCAACATGCACACTATTTCCGAAACCGGCAACACCCAGGATGTGCTCGCAGCAATTCACGCGCTGACCCACACCTTAAAAGCATTGGATGCCCTGCCTGACCTGCAGCGGGAGTTCCTGGACAACCATCCACGGCTCGACCAAGCCAGCCCGCTTAGCCATCAGGGCAGCGACAAACCTGATACTGATGAAGCCCCAAAAACGTCAAAGCCCAAAAAAGCAAAAAAGCCGTGAAAAGAAAGTTAGTGAAGAGCTAGTGAAGAGCTAGTGAAGAACAAGTGTAGCCAAGCACTAGCCTAAAAAAGCCCCGGCCATTCCTGGCCGGGGCAGCAGTATTTCCTCCATAATCCTTCTTCACAAACGTCCTGTTCGTGCATCCCTGGTTTAAACAAGCCATCCTGCTTGTTCGTCCTTAACACTTTTCCTTGTGTTGCTACCTACCTTGAACCTCATATATGTCAAAAACATTAACCTGGGCTATCAAAACATAAGTTTTTTAAATTTTTCACGACCTGCTCACCAATAGATAGCAGCTTATATAAATAGCGAACTAGCCGTTTGCTGTTTATACTTTTTAAGCATCGTCACGGATGCATTTCTACACGGACGTTACCACGACTGAGCCCATTAACTCGCTTGCAGTAGGAGGTCAGCGTGAGACATATCATGATCAGCCCGACAGTCTATGGCGTGGATATTATTTGCCGCCACTGCGGCAACGCAGAATCCTCGACAACGTCGTACCTAAAACGATTTCGCCTTGAGGGCACTGGCAAAAACAGCGCGACACTACGCTGTATGAATTGCCAAACGGCAGTATCCACACCATTAAGCAAACTCAGCGCACTGTTTTATCATCACGCTTGTTAGCTAGCAGTGCCGTTTGCCCATAAAAAAACCCCGACCATCGCACTGGCCGGGGTTTTATCAGTTCCTCCCTGATCTTTCTTCACGAACCTCCTGTTCATGCATCCTTGTGCACCACAAGCACTCCTTGCTTGCACTTCCCTATAGCGCTATCCCTGCGCCATGTGCACACAGTGAGCCCTATAGCCGTTGAGTTATCTAACCTAAGCTATGAAATAGAAAATAGTTTCAACTCATGAGCCACACAGGTCTCTAGAGTGCTTGCAGTAGCTTGAAACAAAAACATACAATCTCGCAGGTTTAAACAATTTAAAGGACACCCCGTGACGACTCTCGTTTCTCGTGCGACTCAAAGCACTTCTAACGATAAGGGCCTCACCCCCTGGTTAGCAGCGGCTTTCATTAGCATCGCATTCGCTGCCCCCGCCTTGGGGGACAGCTGGGAAGGCAGTATAGGCGCAGGCGTAACCTACTCACCTGATTACCTGGGCAGCGACGACTATGAAACACAAGCGTGGCCTGTCCTTAACCTGACGTACGGCGATCAGCTCTCAATCAATGTGCGCGACGGTATTGAGTGGCACGCTATCCGTAGCGGAAACTGGACCGCATCTCCGTTCATTGGTTACACCTTTGGGCGAGACAACAAGGGCGATATCAGCCGGTTTGAAAAAGTCGATGACGGAGCCACGTTAGGCTTGCGGATTAGCTATCAGCAAGGGTTCTGGCGTTATAGCGTTGCAGGCAGTACGCCGGTAAGCGGTGACGTTGAAGGCGCGAAATTTTCCGCCAATGCTGTTATGCGTATGCCTGTGAGTGAACGGACATTTTTCACGCTATCGCCCAGCGTTACCTATTCAAACGAGAAGTGGACCGAGTCGCTATTTGGCGTATCAATGCAAGACAGCGTACGTAGCGGCGTGGCTGCTTATAACCCAGACAGCGGTTACTGGCGAATGGGGGTGAATGCCAGCCTTAGCTATTTCCTAACGCCTGAATGGACTGCTACCGGTTTCGTAGGCGCAACCCACTTGACTGGCAGCGCGGCCGACAGCCCAATCGTTGATGAACTAGGTAGCGATTGGCAAGCTCTCACCGGAGTATCGCTAAGCTATCGTTTTTAAAATCGGTCGTTTTTATAATCGACCGTTTTTAACATAGGCAGTTGGCCATGCCTTAATAAGGCTAGCTTTTGGGGCGTACGGATTTAATGGTTGATGGGGCACTTTAGCCCTATCAACCTGATACTGCCCTCAGATGGTTGACAGAATCCTCCCGTAGCCGAGCTCCTCTGCCCTGTGGTGTGTCGACATAACAAAGCAGAAACTAAACACTCATACCTGCCTCCTGTTGACTCCTACTCATTCTGATACAAGCAGGGCCTTTGAAAGCTGTTCTACTGACTGCGTAATCTCAGCTTTACTCAATGCTCCGAACCCAAACCTTAGGTGGGTCGGTATAATCTGATCATCGTTGTAAACGGTGCTTAAAGTTGAGTCTTTGCCGGGAAGCTGTTCCAGTACCTTCCCATTAACAAGCTTTGAAATATTTACCCATATAGCCATTCCTCCTGTAGGCAGCTTAAAAGAAACCTTATCACCAAAAAAACGGACGAATTCTTCTGCAGCGAAATTACGCCTTGCCTCATACTCCTTGCGCGTTTTTCTGATATGACGCCTGACTTCGCCTGATTCCATCAGATTTGAAAGCACAAGTTCAGATACCGCATTACCCTGCCTGTCAATCAATACGATTTCCTGTGCGGCACGCTCAATAAACTGAGCATCGGCCGCCATATATCCAAGTCTTAGACCAGGAGCAAAGACCTTCGACATTGAACCTATATGAACAACATTCTCAGAGTTCGGTAGGCTTGCGAGCGGAGGAATTGGGTTCGTTTCATAGTGAAACTCATGATCATAGTCATCTTCCAGAACCGCAAACTTGTATGTTTTGGAGAGTTCCAGAAGTACCAGCCGCCTGCTCATGTGCATACAAACAGTTGTAGGATACTGATGATGGGGGGTGACATAAATGGCTGCGACTGAATGTTCAGCCAGTATCTCTCTCAAGTGTTCTATATCTAACCCTTTATCATCAAGCCTGCATTTCAAGACTTTAAAGCCATTTGACTCAAACGCAGCTCTAGCGGGCAAATAACAAAGGTCCTCCATGACGATGGCACCTTTTCCCGGATCCAAAATACGAGAAGCGAGATAAATCCCCATTTGACTCCCTCTGACAACACAAACCTGCTCGGCAGAGCAGTTCATAAAACGGTCGCCGGATAGCATTTTCGCGATCGATTTCCGCAATTCAATGCTCCCTTTAGGGTCGCCATAACCCAGCTTTGATTGACGGCTAAGGTCTATACACACCCGTCGATAGGTTCGCGCGAGCAGCTCATAAGGGATAAGACGAGAGTCCGGAGTACCATCATTCATTATCGGTATGTTGTTATAAGGGCCGCGTGCCTCCTGGTAGAGTATTTCAACCAGCTCCGAGGCCGATTTTGTCCTGTCGGTACTGTTGACCAAGTAGTGGTCTGACGTGGACAGTCCTTGCTCGGGAAGGATTTCAGAAACAAACGTACCCGACCTAGAGCGTGTCACCAGCCACCCCTGAGCTTCCAGTTCTTCGTATACCTGCTGTACGGTTTTCCGATTAACGCCTAGTTGCTCGGCTAAAACGCGGGACCCCGGCAACATGCTGCCGGGCGTCAGCCGCCCTTCCTTAATATCCGCCGTTAACGTGTTCAACAGCTTTGAATGCAAAGTTTTACCAGAGCTGTCTTCCAGCCACAGCTGAGTTTGCCAAGGTCTTAACATGTCACCCCTCCTCTGGACCACTTAAATTAAAAAAACTGGCCCTTATTAAGGGTCCAAAACGGCGATATTGTACAACCATTATCAAAGCCACCTGAGGAAAAAAGCATGAAGACCGCCACTAAAGCAAAACAGGAACTAATGCAGATCGCAGAAAGCAATATGCAAGAGCGTATACAAGACATAGAGCTGACTGTTCGTGAAAAACTCGCGCTGACATGCCGAATCCTGTTCGATAAAGGTCACGATTCAGGCTTGGCAGGCCAGATTACCTGCCGTAGTGAGCAGCCCAATACTTTTCTAACTCAACGACTGGGTTTGGGGTTTGATGAAATTACAGCCGAAAACTTGTTAATCGTTGATCATGACCTCGAGCTATTGGCTGGCAAAGGCATGCCCAACCCAGCCAACCGTTTCCATACATGGATCTATAAAGAGCACCCAGAAGTTAATTGCATCATTCATACCCACCCTACCCATGTGGCCGCATTGTCGATGCTAGAAGTACCACTGGTCATTTCCCAAATGGACACTGCCGCTTTGTACAACGATTGCTCGTTCGTTGCTGAATGGCCAGGCGTCCCTGTTGGAAATGAAGAGGGCGTATTAATTTCAAAGGCGCTGGGTAATAACCGAGCTGTATTTCTTGCCCACCACGGACAACTTGTAACCGGCAAAACGATTGAAGAGGCCTGTAACTTGGCCATCCTGATCGAGCGAGCGGCAAAACTGCAGCTTCTAGCAATGTCTGCTGGTCAAATTAAGCCCTTACCTCATGACCTGGCCCAGGAAGCACATGACTGGGTATCGTCCGACAAACGAAACAAAGTGAATTTTGCTTACTACGCAAGACAGGCTCTAAAAAATCACCAAAACTGCATTTAAGGGGTAAGTCATGAACTTATCAGGCATCATTGGCTATCCGGTAACTCCCTTTAGCCAAAATAATAAACAGGTAGATCTCAACAAACTCGGTAGCGTGATAGATGTGCTACTTGAAGCCAAAGTAGATGCTATTGCTGCATTAGGCAGTGCCGGTGAGGCCGCCTATTTGAGTGAAGAGGAGTGGAAGCAGGTCGCTGAATACACTGTGAAGTATGTTGCAGGTAGGGTACCTGTGGTCATTGGTATCGCAGAGCTTACCACCGAGCAAGCGGTTAAATACGCGCAGCATGCCCATAACATCGGGGCCGATGTCATTATGCTCTCTCCATTTTCGTATTATAAATTGAGCGAGGCTGAAATCTTCCAGCACTACGAAGCAGTCTCAAGCGCAAGCCCGCTGCCCATAATGGTTTATAACAACCCCGCTACCTGTGGCGTGGATATGAGTCCCGAATTCATGCTTAAAATGGTCGACAGCATACAGAATGCATGCATGATCAAGGAAAGCACTGGCGACATACAACGAATGCACAAGATCTACACATTATCGGATGGCAAAGTGCCCTTCTTTAATGGCTGTAACCATATGGCGTTAGAGGCTCTCAATGCAGGTGCCAGCGGTTGGTGTACAGCAGCTCCTTGCCTGATAGGCGATAAACCGAAACAACTGTTCGACGCGGTCAAGAGCGGTGACAATGAGAAGGCTAAGGCACTGTTTTACCAGCAATACGAGTTTCTTGAATTTATCGTTTCATTCGGCCTAGCAGCAGCAATTAAATCAGGGCTTACACTTCAAGGAAAAGAAGCAGGTAACCCAAGAAAACCGCTTCTTCCTTTAAACAAGACAGCGCAACAGCGGCTTCAAAGTATGTTGGACAATCTGAATCAATAGAAGATAGAAATAGTGATATACGATGATTTTCAGTCCAAATGGCTGCTCTTAAGCAGCCGTTTATTACGCTCGATTTCGTGAACTTTGTCAGGGCTAATCGACAACGGACCGATTACCTTACAGCTTCGAGCGTTGCCTGGCTGCTGCAAACTCTTGGATAGCTAGTTTTAACCTTTGGAGCCTACCACTCAACGACTACTCATGTCTTTCACGGGTAAGCTCCTTCCCCTTCAAAACCATTCCATTAACCCCTCCCTTTTGGCTCTTTGAGGTTTATTCCTTTTTCGCATTACAAAGCATGTAATGCGCGCCGCCTTATTTTGCCTTGATGCATCTCAACAGCTTCACCAAGAGATACTTTAAGCTCATTAAAAACACTCATAATAAAACCTCTTCCTTAAGTCATTTGGTAAGCTTTTTAAACTCGGCTTTTTCTACCCTTGTTAAACTATCCTTCGTAGACGTTGGGTAAGCTAACACCAGATAAATGAAATCTACTAAAGCCAAAAAACAAATAACCCTAGCACTACCGCTTTAGATGAGTTATCCCAAAATCACGATTACCAATGGTAGGCACATCACAATGGCCAAGACCAGGATGTCGGCACTGCTGGAAATGACTGCTTGAGCATGGCTTTTCATAGTTGCATATGGAAACGGCGGGCATCATGCCCGCCGTCATGCTTTCTAACGCTAAAAAAGAACTACTTAACGCGCCAGCCATGCCATCAGTGCTTCAGCAGTAGCCGCAGAAGAAGGTGGATTTTGACCGGTAATTAGCTGGCCGTCTTCACGCACATACGGTGTAAAATCATCTGCTTTGCTGTAAATAGCGCCGTTCTGTTGCAACGCATCTTCCACCAAATGCGGAACAATATTCGTCAGGCCGACCGCCTCTTCTTCGCCGTTGGTAAAGCCTGTGACTTGGCGCCCTTTTACCAGTGGTTCACCACTGCTGTTTTTTGCATTAATCAACACGATAGGTGCATGGCAAACCGATGCCACTGGCTTGCCCTGGGCAATAAAGTTTTCGATCAGCTGGATAGAGTCTTTATCGTCAACCAAGTCCCACAGCGGGCCATGGCCACCAGGGTAGAACACAGCATCGAAATCATCAGCACTCATATCGCTAAGGCGGTGCGTTGCCGCTAGCGCCGCGTTCGCTTCATCATCTTGCTTAAAGCGCCGCGTTTCATCGGTTTGGCTATCGTCTGCGTCACTTTTTGGGTCAAGTGGCGGCTGCCCTCCGTTTGGCGAGGCCAGCGTTACGTCTGCACCAGCATCTTTAAAGACATAGTAAGGCGCTGCTAGCTCTTCTAACCAAAAGCCAGTTTTTTCGCCGGTGTCTCCTAACTGATCATGGGAGGTCAACACCACTAAAATACGCTTGCTCATCTAATAACTCCTAAGTGTGAAGCGTGCGATAGCGTCTCGCGTTACTTATCCTACCTTGGGGCGTGTTTTCCGGGTTGCAAGGCGCATAACCTTTTCTACTCACTTGCGTTACAGCAGACTCTTCAGCGGCATCCATAACCCCATGGCAATCATGACAAGGTTTTCCGTCAGCGAAATAAAGCCCAGCGGCACATTGCTATTCCCTCCCGCACAGGCACATTTCAGTTCTCGCTTATCGATATACACCGCCTTAATCACCGACACAGCACCCACCGTACCAATGAACAGTGCCAGCGGCGCTGCCAGCCAGATCAATGCCCCCGCCAGCATCAAGACACCCGCCAGGGTTTCCGCATAGGGGTAAACATACCCATAGGGCACATAGCGCTTGGCCAGCAAATCGTAATTCAGAAACATGGTACTGAAGCTTTCCACGTCTTGAAGCTTCTGCAACCCAAGCAACACCATGGCACTAGCCACTGCATATTCAGGTAATCGCGCCGTCAATAGCGCCCCATGGGCCAGCCAGCTAATCGCCAAACCAATCAACAACGCCGTGGCAAAAATGGCGATCACTGGCCGATAGGATGTTTCCTGAGCACTCGGCACGCTTAACCCCAAATAATCGCGCACCTCTTCATAGCCACCGATGCGCTTATCATCAATATAGGTTTGCGGCGTCGTACCGACCTGCTCTTTCGCTTTAAATGCATCGGTTTCGTCGCGGGATGTTAACGGGTGGTCATGTACCTCGTAGCCCTTACGCTGCAGCAATGAAACGGTTTTCAAACCAAAGGGGCACTGGTGCGCATCCGTTTTCATGCGATAAATATGTGCCGTTGCCATGCTTCCTCCCTGTTGTGCAACAAAGTGCAGCCCATCATTCGCTGCCTAGGTATAAGGGTAGACACCTTAGCCAGTCTTGCCGAACAGCCTTTGGCGCTGACTCGTTACCTTCGATAAGATAACGCGGTGAACTTCTTTTTTAGGTTAGCGAGCACGCCGTGAGCATTGAAGCGCGAGAGTTTTATCGCCAAGGGCCAATGCACCGCCCAGAGCGTGCCAGCAACTTTGCGCTGATCCGTCGCCAGTTCGATTTTCGCTCAATTGAAATAGGCCGCTGGGTGACCACCGCCGAGCGCGACCGCGCCGCCGAACTTTTTCACGATGCGCTGTGCGATTTAATGCTGATCCTGCACGGTAATGAAGCACTGATTTCGCTGCGTGGCTCGTTAGCTCTACAGTACGGCTGCGGCGGTAGGCCCGGCGTTTCTGCCCATTACGCTCCCAGCCAGCGCAGCTTTTCGCTCGCCAAGAATGCAGGGCCTGGCAGCATTGCCCACGAATGGTTTCACGCCTTCGATCACTACATTGCCCAGAAGTGTTTTAACAATGTGCCCGCTAGCGCCTTCGCCTCGGCGGCATGGCTAGCAGATGCAGTTCCGATTAATCACCCGCTCAACCAGCGCCTACTCACCTGCTTCCACGCTATTCTGCTTCACCCCGACGGCCAGCAGCCCAGCGCGCTTTTCAACCACTCCGCCGCCATGGACAAAGCACTCGGCCAGCTCTATTACAGCAAACCAGAAGAGCTATGCGCCCGAGCCTTTGAAGCCTTCGTGCAAGACGCCAGCATCAAAAACCACTTCCTGGTGAAAGGCACCAAAACCTCCCCTGAGGCAGAACGCGGCCTCTACCCACAAGGCGAACAGCGCGAACGCATCAACGCGCTATTCAGCGCCTATTTTGCCAGCTTGGGGAAAGCACTCAGCAAAGAGAGCCGCTCATAAAACGTGAGTTGTGCGAAACACGCCAATGACGACTACGCTTCAATGACACTCATTTCTCAAAGGAAGAGAAAAATGCCCTCTACTACAACCATTGTGGTTATCGTTGTTGTGATCGTTGCCGTCACAGGGATAGGTTTCAGCGGCCTACTCCCCTTTTAAGGGGAAGTGACACACACCTCATCGCTGAGAGTGTAATGAGCGGTGGGTAGGCAAGGGCTTTAAACATGATCTTAGCCTCGCAGCGCCGCTGCGTCTCACGGCTGGAGATGATGCCTAACCGCCACCAAAATGCACTAGGGCGGCTATCTCTTCAAGCCTGAGCTGATCAATTGCCCGATCAACCAAATGACTCAGTCATAGCCTGACATGGCACAGCCTCTCAGACACGATTTATGGATACGCCGCCATCTACCAGCATCGCAGAACCTGTTGTGAAACTGGAGGCATCAGATGCTAAGTACAATGCGGATTGAGCAATTTCCTCGGGGGTCGCCATACGCTTGAGAGCATGCAGGTTATGCACAAACGCCAATGCTTCCGGCGTATTGGCAAATTCACGTCCCGCTGGTGTATCAGTACCACCGGGCAGAAGGGCGTTGACCCGGATATTCTGAGGCCCATGCTCTGACGCCAACACTTGAGTCAATCCAATAAGGCCCGCCTTGCTGGCTGCGTAGGCAGCCATACCAGGCATACCTGCGGTGTAACCAACGAAGGTAGAGGTGAAAATTAATGAACCTCCTTTTCGGGCAGCCATGGCGGGAAGTTGATACTTGGCACCCAAAAATGCGCTGGTTAAGTTGGTCGCAATAACCTGATTCCAGTCCGTATGCGACATCTCCGGCACAGGGCCCATAGCACCCAGGATAGCCGCATTGTTAAAAGCGATATCCAACCCGCCAAAGTGACTTACCGCCTTATCTACCAACGCTTTGGCAAAAGCTTCCTCGCCAACGTCGCCCGCTAGTGCCAGTACCTGCCCGCCTTCCCCGTTGATTGCGTCCGCAAGGTCATCAAGCTCCTTTTGTCGCCTTGCGGCCACCACGACGGCAGCTCCTTCTTTCGCAAAAAGCTTCGCGGCTGCGTAACCAATTCCGGTGCTGGCACCGGTCACAATAGCGACTTTATTGGCAAGCATAGTCATCGTTATTCCTCTAGGATCTGCTTACTATAAAAGGGCATATGCCCAAACAGATGCCATATTAGGAGACCGAACGACTACTGCCGACCCGAATCTTGCTGTACTTCAATTACGCTATAACAGTTTATTAGTGCGCATACGCGTAAACATTATCGTCAGCCTTTGAAAATTGCGTATAAAAACAAACACAAAAACAATAAATCATTGTTTTATTTATATTTATTAGCAACTTTGTCACCTTTCATGGGCAAAAACAGAGCTAACGTAGCGCTAACCGCATGTGGATAACTTAAATGGCAGGCACGAAAAAGCCCGCTGATTGCTCAGCGGGCTTTTTCTATATTCTGTGGCGGAGAGGGAGGGATTCGAACCCTCGAAGCCTTTCGACTTACACACTTTCCAGGCGTGCTCCTTCGACCACTCGGACACCTCTCCACTTTTTTGCTCGGTTGTTAAGGCGTTGCCTTTCCCAACAGAACGGCGCATATTCTATGGTCTAAGACCTAAAATAGCAAGCCTTTTAAAGATTTAAGCAACAGGCAGCACGGCATAGCGTCCGCTGGCTTCCAGGCAGAGCGTGTCGCCACAGTAGAGCTGCTGGGTGAGTGCAATGCTGCCCCTGCCCCGCGCATTAAGCTTTTCCGCTAGCTGCTCAGGGCCTTCGGGGGCGCTGGGAGTGCAAATGATGCGGTAGTTGCTAGTGACTGGCGCAAGAAAGCGCTGACTGGCTTCGGCCACTACCACATCCTGCGCCCGCCCTTGGGCACGCAGCCATAGCGTTACCCAACACCAGCCCTGCAGCGTGGTTTGCGCCGTTAGCGCGCCGCCAAAGCCTGTGCCTTTGTCGTTTAAGTTAGGGCTAAGCGCTAGCTGCCACATCAACGCCCCGCCCTCTCGGGCGGTGCTTTGGGACATGCTCTGAATCCCCAGCGCGCCCACCATGGGAATTGCTTCCCCTAGCCACTGCTGAAAGGCGGCAAGGTCTTCCTGGGTTTCAGGGAGTGGCAAACGCGGGTAAGGCACTCCAGGTTGACGTGACTGGCTCATGACCGTTAATCCCAACGCTCTACAAAGTCGTCCACATTGTGCTGAGGTAGCGGCTTATGGCGACCGGCCAAGCTACCCAGATAGATAAACGCAACCACTTCGTCATTTTCGTCTAGCGATAGACCTTTACGCACCACGGGGTCAAAGGCGTACTTACCGCTGCGCCACATGGCACCTAACCCTTGCGCGTGGGCAGCCAGCAGAATGCCGTGGGCGGCGCAGCCGGCCGAAATCACCTGCTCCATTTTCGGCACACCCGGAATATCTGGGGTGACCTTGGCAATCACAGCAATGATCATCGGCGCACGCAGCGGTTTTTTACGCGCGGAATTTAGCGTGTCATCGCTGGCACTGGGGTCTTCTTGAAATTCCGCTTCTGCAAACAGCTCACCCAGGCGCTCGCGCCCTTCGCCGATAAATTCGATAAACCGCCAGGGACGCAGCTCTTTATGGTCTGGGGCGCGCAGCGCGGCTTGGTAGATAGCGCTGAGCTGGTCGGCACTGGGCGCAGGCTCGGTGAGCTTCCCCATAGAGCTACGTTCGTGAAGCAGCGTGAGTGCGTCCATGATGACTCCCCTTTTATTGATCGTTGAACGCTAGATTAGCGCCGTTGTTACTGCCTTGCTAGGCGCAATGGGCTGGGCGGTGTTAACCCAGGAGTTGCTCGCCATGGGCTGATATCAAGCCCGCCACGTCGCACATAACGGGCCAGCACTAGTAGCTCTTCAGGCTTAGCCAGTTGCATCAGGTCGGTAAAAATATGCTCGACACAGTGCTCGTGAAAGTCCTGGTGCTGACGATAACCGATTAGGTAGCGTAGCAGCCCTTCACGGTCGATTTTAGGGCCTTTGTAGCGAATTAATACACTGCCCCAATCAGGCTGGCCAGTCACAGGGCAGTTAGATTTAAGTAGATGGGAGTGCAGTGTCTCTTCAACAATCTCTTCGCTGACGACCAAATGCGCTGCACTGGGCGTGTAGTCACTGATATCGATATCCAAGTCATCCAGGCATTCGCCCGGCAAGCGTTGGGGGGCAAGCTCAGCGTCGTCTACACCTAATAGCTCCACGCTCACAGAAGCACCTGCCGCGGCGGCCAGGTCGCGCACAAGCACACGCTGCACCGCTTCTCGGCTTTCAAAGCGCGTTTGATTTAGGCTATTGAGATAGAGCTTCCAGGATTTAGACTCGATCAGGCTGGGGGAATCCGCAGGCAGGCGAAAACGGGCAACCGCCACAATGGGCTTACCTCGGTTATTCAACCAGGAAACTTCAAACGCGTGCCACTCATCTTCCCCAACAAACGGCAGTTTACTGTCTTCAATGCCCAATGGGGCACGGTTCGCAGCCCTGGGAATAGGATACAACAGCCCAGCGTCATACTGTTCTGGGTAGGCGGAATCGCGCCCTAAGGGCGCGTGTACTAAGGTATCGGGGCGGTGTGCCATGACTAGTTACTCTCTTGACCAGTTATGCTTGATTAGTATCGCGCTTTCTACTGGGCGTTATCACACGTCTAACTGCGAATGCCTTTGCCGCGCTCTAGCATGGTAAGCGCCACCATAAACAGCACAACGATAAAGGCAAAGATAGCGGCCAACGCCCAGACGACTGGAATATCAGAAACGCCTAAAAAGCCGTAGCGGAAGACGTTCACCATATACAGTATTGGGTTGAGCATGGAGACGCCTTGCCAGAAATCGGGCAGCATCGAAATCGAGTAAAACACGCCGCCTAAATACGTTAGCGGGGTCAAAATAAACGTCGGCACGATGGAGATATCATCGAACTTATTGGCCAGCAGCGCGTTAATAAAACCGCCGATGGAAAACAGTGCCGAGGTCAGCACAACGACCAGCACCGTGAGCAGTGGATGCTCGACAGTTAAACGGGTAAAAAACAGCGATACCAACGTAACAATTAACCCCACCCCCAAGCCGCGGGCCATACCGCCCAAAATAAAGCCGGATAAGATCACCCAATTGGGCATGGGAGAGACCATCATCTCTTCGATAGAGCGCTGAAACTTATTGGAAAAGAAGCTAGAGGCCACGTTGGAGTAACTGTTGGTGATCACCGACATCATAATCAGCCCTGGCACAATGAAGTCCATGTAGCTGAAGCCGTCCATATCGCCAATGCGCGAACCAATCAAGTTACCGAAAATGATGAAGTACATCGCCATGGTGATTGATGGCGGCAGCAAGGTTTGCGGCCAAATCCGCGTAAAGCGTTTGATCTCTTTAAGCACTAAGGTCCACAGCGCAATGAGGGTCTGCGTTGCATTCATATCCGCGCCTCCTGCTGCTTACGTTGATCAATCGCTTGCTGGCTACTTTCCACCATGGAAACAAACATCTCCTCTAAGCGGTTGGCGCGGTTGCGCATGGAAACCACGTTTAGCCCCTGTTCGCTTAAGGCACTGAACACGTCGTTAAGCTGCTGACCACGATGAATCACTAACGCCAGTTGGGAAGGCTCGATTTGCTGAATTTCAAACCCTTCAACGACGGGCGCTTGCTCAACCGGGGCGGACAAGTCGAGCAGGAAGGTTTCAGTGTTCAGCTCGGTCAACAGTTCACGCACACTGGTGTTACGCACGATTTCGCCTTGATTGATAATGGCGATATTGCGACACAAGCTTTCGGCTTCTTCGAGATAGTGTGTTGTGAGAATAATGGTAGTGCCTTCATCGCGATTAATACGCCGCATGTATTCCCACATACTGCGACGCAGCTCGATATCGACCCCTGCCGTTGGCTCATCAAGAATCAGTAACTTCGGACGATGCATCAGCGCACGGGCAATCATCAAACGACGCTTCATACCGCCCGAAAGCATACGCGCACTGCCGTTACGCTTGTCCCATAGCCCAAGGTCAGTGAGCAGCTGCTTAGCACGGGGCAACGCCTCATTACGGGTCATTCCGTAATACCCCGCCTGAGCCAAAATGATATCAATGACCTTTTCAAACTGGTTGAAATTGAACTCCTGGGGTACCACGCCAAGCTGGTATTTGGCTTTCGCGAAATCTTTATCGATGTCGATGCCAAAAATCGATACTTTACCGGCGGATTTCTGCACCAACGAGCAGACCACCCCCAGGGTGGTCGACTTACCCGCGCCGTTAGGTCCTAACAAAGCAAAAAAATCGCCCTGCTGGACGTCTAAATCAATACCTTTTAACGCTTGAAAGCCGTTGCCATACACTTTTGTGAGGCCACGAATAGACAATGCCGGTTCGGCCATGAATATGTCCTGTCAGCAAATGGGGGGCACAAGAAAACAAGTTAGACGAGAGGATATCGGGGCATCCGTATATTTTTTCAAGTCGCTCGAAAGACGGCCACGCGAAAATATCGCCAATTGATGTGCGATACAGTGTTCAAAACATAGGAAAAAAGTAACAAGAGGAAGAAAAGGAGTGTTTTTTGGAGCGGGAAAAGAAATCGATCAGACTGGCGCTCCAGCTCTCGCCCCTTGGCACCTATGTAAAACCGTTGTATGGAGCGGGAAAAGAGATTCGAACTCTCGACCCTCGCCTTGGCAAGGCGATGCTCTACCACTGAGCTATTCCCGCGTACAACAAACAGTGCTACGAAAAATGCGAGATGGCGTCCCATAGGGGGTTCGAACCCCTGTTACCGCCGTGAAAGGGCGGTGTCCTAGACCACTAGACGAATGGGACACTGTAAGCATAAAAAATGCTTGGAGCGGGAAAAGAGATTCGAACTCTCGACCCTCGCCTTGGCAAGGCGATGCTCTACCACTGAGCTATTCCCGCTTAACCTGTATTACTCGCAAATCGGATTGGCGTCCCATAGGGGGTTCGAACCCCTGTTACCGCCGTGAAAGGGCGGTGTCCTAGACCACTAGACGAATGGGACACTGTAAGCATAAAAAATGCTTGGAGCGGGAAAAGAGATTCGAACTCTCGACCCTCGCCTTGGCAAGGCGATGCTCTACCACTGAGCTATTCCCGCACTTCCGATACCTTGACGACTTCATACTCTATACCACTAACTCTAAAAGAGTAAGTGGCGTCCCATAGGGGGTTCGAACCCCTGTTACCGCCGTGAAAGGGCGGTGTCCTAGACCACTAGACGAATGGGACGTTTCATTGCCTCGTCGAGGTGGCGCGTATATTACTCAGCCCTTAATCTGCTGTCAAGCACTCTAAAACCGAAACGTTTTATCCTGCCACGAGTCGCGCCTGCTAAATCGAGTGCACTGACTCCCCCACGGCACTTTATACAAGAACAGCCGCTTATTTCTCATACACTTACTATACCGTCACGATAATGTCGCTAGCGTGTAAACACCATACTGGCAGTTTTCTTACCTTTCACACATGCTGAACCTGAACAGGCTATCTACTGTCACTCTGCGTAGTGATACGCTAGCCTGCTTAGTAAGCCTCTGTTTAACGATAACCAGAGGGAGAGGAGATCCCCATGGCGAAAATAGAAAAATCCGCTGATGAATGGCGCAAGCAACTCACCCCAGAGCAGTACCATGTGGCGCGTGAGAAAGGCACTGAACGTCCTTTCACCGGAGATTATCAGGTCAGTGATGCCCAAGGTATTTACCACTGCGTTTGCTGCCATGCGCCGCTGTTTGAAAACGAACATAAGTTTGATGCGGGTTGCGGCTGGCCAAGCTTTGATCGCCCGCTGGGAACACGCTGCATTGAAGAGCATAGCGACACCTCCCACGGCATGCGGCGCACGGAAGTCGTTTGCTCCCACTGTGATGCTCATCTGGGTCACGTCTTTCCGGATGGCCCGCCAGACACGACAGGGCTACGCTACTGCATCAATTCGGTGTCACTAGAGTTTCACCCTGACGAGTAATCGTCACTAAATCCTCGTTCAACCTCAGAAAGGCGGGCACCATCTGCTAGAATGGCAGCCCGCTTTTTTTGTGCCCGTTTTTCGTGCTTGTATTGCTTTGCGCTAATTAGGAGAAACTCATGCTCGGCTGGTTCCCCGGACATATGAATAAGGCCCGCCGCCAGATTAAGGACGCGCTGCCCGAAATTGATGTCGTGATTGAAGTACTTGATGCGCGCCTGCCCTACTCCAGCGCCAACCCGATGCTGGCCGAGCTGACTCGCCATAAGCCGGTATTGAAGATTTTGTCGCGGGCAGATCTTGCCGACCCTGAGCGTACTGCTGAGTGGGTGGCTTTTTTCGATGCTCAAGAAGATACCCGCGCCCTGGCAATTACCACTACCAATATTCGCGAGCTTAAAAAAATCCCTAAGCTATGCCACGAGCTGGCAGGCGCAGTACGTGCGGATAGAGATGTCCGCGTGATGGTAATGGGCATTCCCAACGTCGGAAAATCGACGCTTATCAACGGGCTCGCGGGTCGAAAAATCGCTAAAACTGGCAATGAGCCCGCGGTCACCAAGCGTCAACAAAAGGTACGTATCGACGGCCGCGTCGCGCTGATCGACACCCCTGGGGTGCTATGGCCAAAAATCGAAGACCAGGCTAGCGCCTATCGTTTGGCTGCAAGCGGTGCAATTCGTGATACTGCGATTGAGTATACCGATGTTGCCATCGTCACCAGTGCCGAGCTTGCCAAGCGCTACCCTGCAGAGTTGACCGCCCGCTATAAGTTAAAGGCGCTACCGACTTATGAAGCGCCCGTAGCACAAGAAGTGGATGCTGATGGCCCGCAAAAGCCAGATTTCTTAGCTATTGCCGGTTTTGACGGTCACGCCATTTTGAAAGAAATTGCGAGTAAGCGCGGCGGCTTACGCCCCGGCGGCGAGGTCGATATACACCGCGGCTCCGAGGTGCTGCTTCACGAGCTACGCGATGGCAAGCTCGGTAGGCTTACGTTAGAAACCCCAGGTGATATTCCACCACCACCGATACAAAACGACGAAGACAGCCACCTACAATCCGACGCATAATGAATCGGTCATCAATAACATCTTCGGCCACAGGACATTTTGGATAATAAACCCCATGGACACCCCGCAGCCTACAGAATCACACACGCTGAAAAAATCGCACAAACTGCATAACGTCTGTTACGACATTCGCGGCCCAGTGCTCGACCATGCCAAGCGCCTGGAAGAAGAAGGCCAGCGAGTTTTAAAGCTTAACATTGGCAACCCGGCGCCATTTGGCTTTGAGGCACCGGAAGAGATTCTTCAAGACGTGATGCGCAACCTGCCCACTGCCCAGGGCTACTGTGATTCTAAAGGCCTTTACTCGGCGCGTAAGGCAATTATGCAAGAGTGCCAGCGTAAACGAATTCCTGGGGTTGGCATTGAAGATATCTACATCGGCAACGGCGTTTCTGAGCTGATCGTGATGTCGATGCAGGCACTGTTAAACGATGGTGATGAAGTACTGATCCCCGCCCCTGACTACCCGCTATGGACCGCCGCAGCGAATTTATCTGGCGGTCACGGCGTGCACTACTTATGCGATGAACAAGCCGATTGGGCACCGGACATAGCAGACATTCGCGCCAAAGTTACCAGCCGTACCCGAGCCATTGTCATTATCAACCCGAACAACCCTACCGGTGCGGTTTACCCGCCTGAAGTGGTACGGGAAGTGCTGGATATTGCCCAAGAGCACAATTTGGTGGTGTTTTCCGATGAGATCTACGACAAGATTCTTTATGACGGCGTAGAGCATACCGCCACCGGTGCGTTGGCGGATGATGACCAACTGGTCATTACCATGAATGGGCTATCGAAAAGCTACCGCTGCGCGGGCTTTCGTTCCGGCTGGATGACCATTTCCGGTACGTTAGCCAAACAGCGTGCCAGTGATTTCATTCAGGGCCTGACCATGTTGGCCTCAATGCGCCTGTGCGCAAACGTACCAGCCCAGCACGCTATCCAAACCGCACTGGGTGGCTACCAGTCAATCAATGATTTGATTCTGCCGGGCGGCCGACTATTGGCTCAGCGAGATATTACGATAGAAAAGCTTAACGCTATCCCAGGGGTCTCTTGCGTGACGCCTAAGGGTGCGCTGTATGCCTTTCCCCGCTTAGACCCTAAGGTGTTTAACATTCAGGATGATCAACAGCTGGTACTGGACTTACTGCTCCAGGAAAAAATCCTGCTGGTGCAAGGCACCGCCTTCAACTGGCCGGAGCCAGATCACGTGCGCATTGTTACTCTGCCCTGGGCTGACCAGCTGGGTGATGCGCTTGATCGCTTTGCTAATTTCTTGTCTCGCTATCGTCAATAAAAGCAGTCATCAATAAAAACGGTGACTTGAAACTGACGTTAACAGCACGTATCTAAACTGTCATTCCACTAACGCTTTTTTAATGACCTTTGATGGAGAACCTGCACCATGATGCGAATTGTGCTGTTTTTAGCCACTAACTTAGCGGTGTTGCTGGTCGCCAGCTTAACGCTGCGCCTGTTTGGGGTGGAAAGTTACCTAAGCAGTCAGGGCATCAACTTTACTAGCCTGCTGGTTTTCTGCTTTATCTTCGGCATGGTCGGCTCGCTGGTATCGCTGTTTATTTCCAAATGGATGGCAAAGCGTTCGACCGGCACCGTGATTATCGAAACACCCTCTAATTCAACTGAGCAGTGGCTGTTGGATACAGTGGCTGAGCTTTCCCGTGAAGCCGGTATTAAAACGCCTGAAGTGGGTATTTTTCCTGCCCAGCAGTCCAATGCATTTGCTACCGGCTGGAATAAGAACGATGCATTAGTCGCCGTTTCAGCGGGCTTACTAAACCGCATGCGCCCTGAAGAAGTGCGCGCGGTACTGGCCCACGAAATCGGCCACGTGGCCAACGGCGACATGGTAACGCTGGCGCTGATTCAAGGCGTTGTGAATACCTTTGTTATGTTTTTTGCTCGGGTCGTGGCTCAGTTAGTCGACAACTTCTTAAGAAGTCGTAGCGATGGCGAAGGTGGCCTTGGCTTTATCGGCTATTTTGCCGTGGTGATCGTGGCAGAAATCGTCTTTGGCCTTGTCGCCTCTGCAATCGTTGCTTGGTTCTCACGCTATCGCGAATACCGTGCCGATGAAGCAGGCGCACGCCTAGCGGGCACCGGCGCGATGGTGAATGCGCTGGCACGTCTCAAAGCAGAAACTGAAATGCCTGACCAGATGCCCGATACCCTGCGCGCGATGGCTATTACAAAAGGCCAAACCCGCTCTTTGCTAGAGCAGCTGTTCGCCAGCCACCCACCGCTGGACGATCGCATTCGCGCTTTAAAAGAAGCGGCTTACCGTCAGTAAACGCCTGTTCGCTAGCTGCATAACACACAAGGCCCGCAAATGCGGGCCTTGTGCTTTCTAAACAACCTAACAATCAACACACCGTCACCACACAACTATACGCAGCGCACTTGAAAACCAGCCGCTAGCAGTGGTGCTTCCAGTACCGTTGCATCGTTTTCTAGCAACACGCGCAGCGTGGCAAACTCTCGGCGCAGCGGGTAATTTGCTCGATAGTCATCAAAGCCCTTTTTGACTCCTTGATGAAACACATGCCGCTGCAACGCATCGTGGTCGCGGCGCACATCGTAAACCGCGCGCGTGCATAGTCGGAGCGCTTCTTCTATCGGCATCGCTTGCTGCAGCGTTAATGCTGACAGCGCAGGCCGTGGGCAGAGTTCGCTAAACGTAACGCCACTTGGCCGCTCGATATGCTGAGCCAGCGCCTGCTGTATCATCCACGTGCCACGCAACTTGCCATCCAGGCTATGCCCGGCAATATGGGGTGTCGCCAGCGCTACCAAATCACGCAACCCAGCATCGATCTCCGGCTCATCTTCCCAAACATCAAGAATCGCCGTGATATCGCCTTTGCCCGCCAAACGACTCCGTAGCGCCAGACCGTCAATACAGTTGCCCCGTCCGGCGTTTAGCAACACAGTCCCAGGGGCTAGGTCATTAATACGCTCAGCATTAAACAGTTGATAGGTGGCATGGGGGCCCTCTTTCACCAGCGGAGTATGCAGGCACACGACGTCGCAGTGTTCGATGACGCTATCCAGCGAGTAAAACAGGCCTGTCTCCTTTACTGCAGAGGGCCCTTTTCCAGGCTGTTCTTTTGCTGCGCGAGGCGGATCACACACCATGGTTTCCACACCCAGTGCTTGCAAACGCTGCTGCAAGCGGCTACCAACGTTGCCAGCCCCCACAATACCCACCCTACGTGCCAGCAACGACCAACCTTGCCGTTCACTTATTAGCAGCAAGCTGCTAAGCACGTAATCCACCACGGCATCGGCGTTACAGCCAGGCGCACTAGCAAAACTAATGCCGCGCTCGCGTAATAACGCGCGATCAATGTGGTCAGTGCCAATAGTGCAGGTACCCACAAAACGGACAGGGCTTTGTGCCAAAAGCGCCTGGTTGACCTGAGTGATCGAGCGTACTATCAGCGCGTCGGCATCGGCTACATCAGAGGGACGAATCTCACGCCCTGGCAAGCGATGCAGCGTACCAAACGACTCAAAACAGAGGTCTGCGGCAGGGATATTTGCGTCGATAACAAGTTTCATAGGCGTTTTCGTATCCGGGCTTTACAATACGCCCGCAACGGCTTGCTGTGCAGGCATGATCAAGAAGCAGTTAAGGAGATGGGTGTGATCGTACGCTGGGAAACCGACCATGACTATGTGTTGGTGCATATTCACCAGGATATGTTTGGCGACTGGATTTTCAGCCGCGCCTGGGGGCAAATCGGCACCCAGTTTGGTGGGCTAAAGCACCAGTTGGCAGACACCCTGGAACAAGCACAAATGTGGATGGAAGATGAGGCTACCATCCAGACCTCGCGAGGGTTTCGCAAGGTGCTGGAAGCAGCCGATCATACGCCCGAAGGACAGGAAGCTATGCGGCAGTTGTCGCTACTTGATGCACTTTAGGTGCACCAAGTCCCATGTTAGCGACAGTAATTCAAACCTTAAGGCTGTTTTAACAGCGCTCTCAAGGGCTCTTTCAGGGCCTGTCTCAACCTAAATAGCGCCGTCCATCGCGCTGATATGCACCAACTGGCGGCGCATTTTCGGGCGGTGTGGTAAGTGCTACAAGCGCAGCCTCATCCAGCCAACCGCGCGCTCGTAACCAAGCGCTCAGCCTATCAAGATCAAGTCCTCGATCCAGCTCTTCCCCATTACCATCCATCAAAACCGGAATGCGCACACCGTAACGCGCCGCTAACGTAGCGTCGTCGCTGATCTCAATGTGATGCAACGATACCTCTTGGTTCGCCAAGGTTACCACCAGCGCCTCTAACTGAGCGCACAAGTGGCAGCCTAACGTTGTATAAATCGACAGATGAATCATATTCGATCTCTTTGCGCCCTTACGCTGTATGCCGAAGCAAAAACACATGATGCAGATTGGTTCGACGTTGAAAATCCGGATCAAACGTACGCGATGTAATATCTTCCACTACGTAGCGCTCGCTAAGCGCTTCGTCTAGTTTGAAGCGTCGCTGATTGTTCGAGAATACCAGGGTACCGCCGGGCGCAAGACGCGCCATGGCCAGTTCCACTAGCCGCGGATGATCACGCTGAACATCAAGGGTATCGCGCATTTTCTTGGAGTTAGAAAATGTCGGCGGGTCCATAAAGATCAAGTCAAATTCGGCGTTGGCGGTTTCAAGCCAGCGGAAACAGTCATCCCGCACCACACGATGCAGCCTTGGGTCCAGGTTGTTTAGCGCAAAGTTGTCTCTCGCCCACTCAAGGTAGGTATTCGACATATCGACACTGACGCTGTCGCTTGCACCGCCTAAGGCTGCTTGCACAGTTGCCGTGGCAGTGTAGCAAAACAGGTTTAAGAAACGCTTCCCGTTAGCCATTTCGTTAAGCAGACGGCGCACTGGCCGATGATCCAGAAACAAGCCGGTATCCAAGTAGTCACGCAGGTTCACCCACAAGCGAGCGTCACCTTCCTGCACTTCAAAGCGCTCACCGCTGGCATCCCGCTTCTGGTACTGGGCACTGCCCGTTTGCCGCTCACGACGCTTGATATACACCTTGCCTGGGTCAACGCCAAGGGCATCGGGCAGTACTTCCAAGGCATCAAACAGACGCTTTTGCGCCTGAGCGGGGTTGATTGAGCTGGGAGCAGCGTACTCTTGAACGTGCACTCGGTCACCGTAACGGTCGACTGCCAGCGCATACTCCGGCATATCAGCATCGTAAACACGGTAGCAAGTCTCAGCGCTTTTCTTGAGCCACTTTTTCAGACGTTTTTGGTTTTTCGCCAGTCGATTGGCAAACATTTGGGCATTTTCCGATACAGCAGGCTTGGCACTGGTGCTTGTTTGCTGCGCCACTTCACCATTTTCTGAGACAGCAGCAACACTGCCACTGTCTGGCGTATTGGCCGTGTGAGCGGCAATTTCCATGAGCAGCAACTTCGCATCCAACGCACCGTTCTTCAGCGCATACTGTTTGTGAGCACGCAGCCCAAGACGATGCCCTAAATCGGGATTACCGGTAAACAGCGCCAGTGTCCAACCAGGAAACAGTGCTTTCGCCTTCTCTCCCAACTGGGCATACAAACGCACCAACTCAGGCAACTCACCCAAGCGCTCGCCATAAGGCGGGTTAGTTATCAATAGCCCACGTTCAGCAGTAATAGTCTCTGGTCTGGTTAGCTGACTTAGGCTCTGCCCATGCAAGGTAATTAGCGCAGGAATGCCCGCACGCATGGCGTTAGCTTTAGCTGCTGTTAATGCTGCCGGACTCTGATCAAAGCCGACCAGCGCCGTTTTACAGCGCTTACGGCCTATCGACGCCCGCGCCTCAGCTTCGCGCTTTAACTCTTTCCACAGCGGCTCGTCATGACCTGCCCAGCCCTGAAAGCCGAAGCGCTCCCGATTGAGATTGGGTGCTTGGTCGGCGGCCATTAGCGCCGCTTCAATCAGCAACGTGCCTGCACCGCATAGCGGGTCTAACAGCGGCTCACCGGCTTTTGCTCGTTCAGGCCAGCCAGCACGCACGAGCAATGCCGCTGCCAAGTTCTCTTTCAGCGGTGCATGGCCAACGTCACGACGGTAGCCACGGCGATGTAAACTTTCGCCTGAAAGATCAACTCCCAGACTTAAGTTAGCGCGATGTAGATGGGCGTAGATGCGCAGATCCGGTGTTTTGGTATCAACATTTGGGCGCTCCTGGCCGGCTAGCTGCAGCGAATCCACAACCCCATCTTTGACCGTCTGGGCACCGAACCGGGTATGACGAATATGGTCGCTGCGACCATGGAAATCGACCGCCAGCGTTTTGCCTGGTGTTAAATGCTGTGTCCAGGGGAGCCGGGCAACGACGTCACGCACCTGTTCAGCGGTATCGATCATTGGCTCCCGAGCCAACAGCAAAATAATGCGGTTAGCTAACCGTGACCACAAGCATATGCGATAAGCGGTTGCTAGATTGGCGGAAAAATAAACGCCCGCCACGGTCGTTTTACCTGGCTCGGCGCCCAGCGCTGAAAGCTCATCAGCTAAAAGGCCTTCAATGCCTTTTGGGCAGGTAGCAAGGAGGTTTAGAGGGGCAGTTTGGCTCGACTCGGTCATGTTTATCGCCGCGCGTAAGAGCGCGATATTCCTATATATGGCAAATGAGTTTACGTCTTATGACAATTTGATGGTCGACAAGTGACCCCATAATGAGCTAACAATAAGAGTGTAGCTACTGAAAAACGCATGCGTTGTTTGTCAGGGTTCTATTAGCAACTAGCTTTCAAGACCCCTAATTTGTCGAGTCTGCCGCTTTGCCCGTTCAGCACGTGAGTGCTAGGCACTAGCGTTAAGTGGCGGCTTGCCAACGTTATTTATCGAAATAGCACTGATGCAAGTAGGGCATTTTTGCCCAGCGTGCTTTTCTTATCAAAGGCTTTCGTGAAAAGAGGTTAGCCAATGAAACGACAAAAACGTGATCGCTTCCAACGGGCTTATGTTCACGGCTATAAAGCAGGCGTCATGGGTCGCTCCCGAGATGACTGCCCCAGTCAAGATGTTAATTTACGCGAGTATTGGATGAGTGGTTGGCGTGAAGGTCGCGGCGATCAGTGGGACGGGATGACCGGCGTCTCCGGCATTCATAAAAATCCCATGGTGATGACCTAGTTTCTTTTACCTTTTCAAACATGACATTTGGAGTACGGAGCCCGCTGGCAAGCGGGCTTTTTTATCGCTCAACTATTGCTGCTTCAATGCCTCGGCGCACGCCTTCACTAATCCAGGCCCTTGGTAGATCAACCCTGAATAGAGCTGCACCAAGTCCGCGCCAGCGGCAATTTTAGCAACAGCGGCTTCACCGCTATCAATCCCACCCACACCTATAATAGGCAGCGTTGGCAGTTGTGCACGTAACAGACGAATCACCCTATTCGATGCTTCAAAAACGGGTTTTCCAGAAAGCCCGCCCGCCTCTTCTGACTGAGGGTCACTCTTAACGGCATCGCGAGCGATCGTAGTATTTGTCGCAATAACACCATCCAGTGCATTTCGAGCAATACTGTCGGCTACCAATACAACCTCTTCTTCGCTCATATCTGGGGCGATTTTGACCAGTAGCGGTACCTTACGGCCTAGCGCGTTGTCCAATGCTTGGCTACGCGAACGGATAGGTCCTAGTAACGCATCCAGCTGCTCGCCGAACTGTAATGTCCGCAGTCCAGGCGTATTAGGCGAGGATATATTGACCGCAATGTAATCAGCAACGCCGTGTACCGCTTCTAAACACAGCAGGTAATCATCGAGCGCATTTTCTACCGAGGTGGTTAAATTTTTACCTATATTGATGCCTACAACGCCTCCGTAGTGGCGCTTTTTAACCTGGGCGACAAGGTGTTCAACCCCTTTGTTATTGAACCCAAAACGGTTAATGATCGCCTCATGGCCTGCAAGCCGGAACAAACGTGGCTTTGGGTTACCTGGCTGCGCTTTGGGCGTCACGGTGCCTACTTCTACAAACCCAAAGCCCAGCGCACCCAGCGCATCCAAGTGATCGGCATTTTTATCCAGCCCAGCGGCAAGCCCTACCCGATTACTAAAACGCAGCCCCATCAGTTCGACAGGGTCGCTCACAGGCTCACCATACACCCGCTGCACACCGCCAACCCGATGCAGAGTATCTAACGCACCCAGCGCTAACCCATGAGATGCTTCTGGGTCGAGTCGAAATAACAGCGAACGGGCGAAGTTATACATCAGCGAGGCTCTCCAGAGCAGTGGGCATAAAGCAGACGAACGGACACGCTACATGAAGGCAAATAAACGACATAGCGCGCGGCGCGCAGAGTATAGCGTAAATCACGTTATCTTCGCAGCGCTGAGCGGCGAGAAAGGCGATGCCGTAAAAAAACGATCACAAGAGCAGTCTCAAGAACCGTCACAAAAAAAACCGCGCCCTAATTCAGGGCGCGGTAGGTGGTGTTACTTATCGAGCAAGTCGATAGCTAACCTGTGGCTTACGCTTCGCTATCGCTTTCAGCAAGATCAACCAATTCACGTACGGCGACGGCAAACAGTGCAAAACCACCTTCACTGCCTCCGCGCACTTCGTCAATCAAATGGCACCAGCGGCGATGTAGCTCGGCGTGCTGTTCAAGCCACTGAGCCACACGCTCTTGAGTGTCACGACTACCCGCTTCCAGTTTTAGGACGCTGGTCGTTAGTGCTAATTGCTGGCGATCAATGTCGTCGCGGAAGGTTTCTCGCGCTTGCGCTTGCCACGCATCACGCACTTCCAACTGGGTCACCTGCTGTATAATCCAGGGTAGTTCTAGGCGACTGCCAATTTCGTAGAACACTTCGGCTACACGCTGAGGCTTCTCATTAGTGACCCGCGCGGCGTGAATAATACCCAAACCTGCATAGAGGCTAGGCGACGCAGCCACTGTAGAGGCTAGCGCTTCAGGCACGCCTGCTTCTAACAGTTCATCGCAACGCTTACGCCATATCGCCTTCTCTTCTCCGCTGAGCAGTTCACCAATCCCTTCCTGCAGCTGAGCAAGGCGAGGCCCGAAATACTCAATTGTATCTTGGGTCGATAATCCCAAATGCTGACGCAGGAACCAGCGCGTTGCGCGGCGAACCATGCGCATCAGGTCGAGCATCATTGAGTACTGCACACGGTTCGGCACTTGGTTGTCCAGCGCCTCAATCTGCTCCCACAGTGCCGTCAGATTAAACGCGTCTCGAGCAACCACGTAAGCACGAGCAATATCAGCGCGCCCCGCACCGGTAGAGTCCATTAGACGACGAACGAAGACGATACCCATGTGGTCGACTAGATCGTTAGCTACCTGGGTGGCAACAATTTCGCGCTTCAGACGATGGTCATACATCTCGGTCTGATAGCGTTCAGTCAAGACGTCAGGGAACAAGCGCTCTAAATGACGATGAATGTAGGGATCATCCGGCACATCAGAGTTGATCAAGTCGCCTTTCAGGGTGCTCTTAGCGTAAGAAATCAGCACCGACAGCTCAGGTAACCGCATGCCCTGGTCATGGCTGGCGCGCTCTTTAAGCACATCATCAGCAGGCAGGAACTCTAATTCACGATCGATTTGGCCGGCTGACTCAAGCTCACTGATAAAGCGGCGGTATGGCCCCATGCCTTGATGAGACAGAATCTCTGACAGATCCAGCGCTTGGGTTTGGCGATAGTTATCGAGAATGACTAGGTTAGCCACTTCCTCGGTCATATCTGATAGCAGCTGGTTGCGCTGCTTGTCGGTCATATCCCCACGCTTCACCACTTCATCAATCAATATCTTAATATTGACCTCATGGTCAGAGCAGTTAACTCCCCCGGCATTATCGATAAAGTCCGTATAAACGCGCACACCCTTAGCAGCCGCTTCCATCCGGCCACGCTGGGTCAAGCCCAAGTTTCCGCCCTCACCAACAACACGGCAATTCAGTTCGGCGCCATTAATACGCAGCGCGTCGTTGGCCTTGTCACCCACGTCGGCGTCGGTTTCATCGGAGCTCTTCACATAGGTACCGATACCACCGTTCCACAACAGATCAATCTTGGCCTTCAGCATCGCGCGAATAAGGTCATTGGGTGAAAGGCGTGTTTCTTCGATACCAAACACCTGCTGCATTTCCGGAGTAATCGGGATCGATTTCGCGCTGCGGCTAAAGACACCACCCCCCTGTGAAATTAATTCAGCATTATAGTCTTCCCAACTGGAACGCGGCAGGTTGAACATGCGCTTGCGCTCGATGAAAGCAGCTGCTGCGTCGGGGTTAGGATCGACAAAAATATGCAGGTGGTTGAATGCGCCTACCAGTTGGATTTTATCTGACAGCAGCATGCCGTTGCCGAACACGTCGCCGGCCATATCACCAATGCCCACCACCGTGAACAAGTCTTGCTGGGTATTCACGTCAAGGTTTTTGAAGTGGCGCTTGACGGATTCCCAGGCACCACGCGCGGTAATCGCCATTTTCTTATGGTCGTAACCGTTAGCCCCGCCAGAAGCAAAGGCATCCCCGAGCCAGTGGCCGTACTCTATGGATATCTCATTTGCGATATCCGAGAAGGTTGCAGTCCCTTTATCGGCGGCAACAACAAGGTAGCTATCGTCACCATCATGGCGTACTACATTTTGCGGCGGCACAACCTCACCACCCACTAGGTTGTCGGTGACATCCAGCAGTGCGCGAATAAAGATTTTGTAGCAGGCGATACCTTCTTTCTGCTGGGTTTCACGGTCAGCGTTTTCTGGCATGCGCTTGCATACAAAACCGCCTTTAGCTCCCACAGGTACGATAACCGCATTTTTCACCTGCTGGGCTTTTACCAGGCCTAACACTTCCGTACGGAAATCTTCGTGGCGATCTGACCAGCGCAAACCACCGCGAGCGACTTTACCACCACGCAGGTGAACGCCTTCTACGCGGGGTGAACAGACAAAAATCTCAAACGCAGGACGGGGTTTGGGCATGCCCGTGACTTTCGAGGGCTCCAGTTTGTAAGAGATATAGTCTTTAAAACGACCATCATCCGCTTTCTGGTAGTAGTTAGTGCGTAGAGTCGCTTGAATAAGCTCCATAAAGCGACGCAGCAGCTGGTCATCATTCAGGCTGGCGACACTTTCCAGGTGCTCATTTAAACGAGCAATACAGTCATCTAAGCTTGCGGGCTGTCGCATGGGATCAAAGCGCAACCGGAATAGCTCAACGAGCGTCTGAGTGATTACCGGATAGTTCGCCAGAGTAGCCGCGATGTAGTCCTGCGACATACCAAAGCGAATCTGCTTAAGGTAACGGGCATAACCGCGCAGCATGGCAACTTCACGCCAATCAAGGCCGGCACCAATAATCAGACGGTTAAAAGCGTCGTTGTCCGCCTCACCAGCCCATATACGCTTAAATGCTTCGCTGAAGGTGTCGCGCATTTCACTTAAATTTACGCCTTCGCGACTATGCTCCAGCTCGAAGTCATGAATCCAGTAACGCTGCTGCGGGGCATTAATGTCATAAGGGCGCTCACCGATAACGCGCAATCCCAGGTTTTCCATCATCGGTAGCACATCAGACAGCGGGATCTGGGTTTCACGATGGAAAAGCTTTAAGTTCATACCACCCGCTTGCTCTTCCAAGGGGCGATACAGTGACAATGAGAGATCGTCACCGCTATCCAGGGTCAGTAGATGCTGAACATCAAACACCGCTGTGCGCGCATTGAAATCTTCTCGGTAACTGGCCGAAAATGCCTCATGGAAGTGATCCATTTGGTGGTTGGCGCGCTCTTCACCAAATCCTTCGATCATTGCTTCTTGAAGCTCATCACGCCAGCTACGTGCTAAACGTGCCACTTTATTTTCTAAGCGCTTAAGATCGTATTGGCTTGGACCTTCACCATTAAAGCGCAAAATAAGCTGAATACGGGCTAAAACCGATTCTGACAAATAGGTATTAAAGTCGCCAAAATGAGCGTCGAGTTCATCGCACAGCATCGTTTGTATGCGCTGGCGCAGGTCGGTAGAGAACACATCCCGAGGAACAAAGACTAAGCAGGAGTAGAACTTACCGCTGACGTCCGCGCGAATAAACAAGCGCACTTGACGGCGTTCGCGGATATTAAGAATACCCAGAGCTGTGCTGGCCAGGGATTCGGTGCTGATCTGGAAGAGGTCATCACGCGGGTAAACTTCCAACACTTGCAACAGCTGTTTGCCGTTATGCCCCTGGGGATTAAACCCGGCAATATCCATCACGGCTTTCAACTTACGACGCAGCAGCGGAATATTGCGTGGCGATTCGTTATAAACCGTAGACGTGAACAAGCCAAAGAAGCGCCGCTCGCCAATCACATTGCCGTCGTCGTCATAGCGATCAACGGTAATGTAGTCTGGGTACGTGGGGCGATGCACCCGGGAATGATGCGCGCTTTTAGCAAACGACAGTAGCTGGGGTACTAGTACATAGTCGCCATTTTCATCAACCCCCTCTTCAGTGCGGATACGCTCGCGGTAACGCGGCTGATCAAGGCGGAACACGCCCAGAACACTATTGGGGTCGCGCTGCAGCTCTTTACCTTCCAGCAGGTACTCGTCGTAACCCAGGAAGGTAAAGTTGTCTTTGAGTAGCCATTCCAGGAACGCGATGGCCTCTTCATGATCATCAGGATCAATTTGCGGCGGGCAGTTCTTTTCTAACTCTTGAATAGCCGACGTGATTTGGCCGCACATCTCGTCAAAATCGCTGACGGCGGTTCTAACATCGCGCAGCACTTCATGTAACTTATTCTCAATTTTGGTCAGCGATTCAGGATCCGAGTGACGATCCACTTCAATGACCATCAGCGACTCGCGCGCATCAGGCGCATTTTCATCTCTGGGCGAGGCCAGTGCTTTGAGCTGATGCTGGCCGTCACGCGCCACGGCAAGTACCGCGTTCTGAATAGCGTGAACCGTCAGCCCGCGACGATTCAGTTCAATCCGTACCGAATCGACCAAAAATGGCATATCTTCGTGCAAAACGGCAACGAAGGTATGGGTTGACTGCCAGCCATGCTCTTCAAAGTCAGGATTGAAGATACGCACCTTAGGATGCTGCGGGTCGTGGTGCTGTAAAAACTGCCAAATCGACAGTGTGGCCCCGTACAAGTCGTCTAAACGCCGATCCACCAAGTCCTCAACGGGGACCGTGGCGTAGAAGTGGCGAGCAAAGGCTTCAACATCTGCCGCTCGCTCCGGCTCCAGTCGCGCATCCAATCGCTCTTGTAGCTGCTTCAAAAGATCCCGCCGACTCTCTTCAATCGCAACGTAATGCATCCATCACCTCGACTGCCTGGGGCCACAAATTAGGCCAAAAAAACGAAGGACAATAGGCCTTTAGGCCACACTATCCACTAGCTTACGCTACCGTTACTTATCCCCCTAACCATCTGACAGGTTCTTCATGGTGTATGCCGCTTATGCATCATAAGCACTATTGACAAGAGCTCTTAAACATTATCAATAAGCTTTCTATTGCGCAGCATCCTTTCGTTTGAGCAATACACCGCATTCACAATGCTCGGTAAACGGAAACTGGTCAAAAAGCGCGAACCGTTCAATATGGTGCGTTTGCGTCAGTATGGTTAAGTTTTCGGCTAGCGTTGCAGGATTGCATGAAATATAGACGATTTGAGCGTATTCGCTGATTTGATGACAACTTTCAACGTCCAGACCCGCTCTTGGGGGGTCGACTAGCACGCTGGAAAACTCATACGCATCCAACGCCATCTCCGTCACTCGGCGACCTGTTTTGTCGCCTTTTAGCGCCAATGCGAACTCTTCAGCGGACATTCTTGCGACCTGAGCATTGGCTACCCCGTTAGCGTCCAGGTTAACGTTAGCGCTAGCTACCGAGGTGCGCGAAATTTCAGTTGCTAAAACGCGGCGGAAGTTATCCGCTAACGCAATGGTAAAGTTACCGTTACCACAGTAAAGCTCCACCAAGTCTTCCTCTTGCCGTCCGGCGGTGGCCTCTCTAGCCCAGCTAAGCATGGTCTGGCAGATATGCGCATTTGGCTGAGTAAAGCTGTTTTCAACCTGCTGATAAACCAGCTCACGACCATCAACTGTTAAGCGCTCCCATACATGATCGCGGGTTAGCACCAAGCGCTGTTTGCGCGAACGGCCAATAATCATGATGCCAAGCGTTGTCTCCAGCGCACGCGCTTCGGCTTCCCAGGCCTCGCCAAGCGGGCGGTGGTAAATCAGCGTTACCAGGGCTTCGCCAGATAAGGTGGTTAAAAACTCAACTTGAAATAAGCGCCGACGAAGTTCATCGCTGGCAAGGAACGCTTCTCGCAGACGCGGCATGAGCGCATTGATATGCTCACTGGCGACGGGAAACTGATCCAAACGCACAACCCGCTTATTTTTAGGATTGTGCGAATCGACCTCAAACATGGCGTAGAAGAGGTCGTCATCTTCATGCCAGATGCGAAATTCGCAGCGTTGCCGATAGTGGCTTGGCGGTGAGGGGTAGACTTCTAGCGTGGGTGTGGTGAACGCTGCAAAGGTTTTCTCCACGTAGGCTTGCTTTTCAGCGAGCTGTTCGGCGTAGCGTTCTGGTTCTACAGTGGGGATCGCCAAGGTAGTTCCTCATTTAAGTAAATAACATCAATAAAAACAAATAACCTAACAGAGGGACTACACCGCGTTAGGAATCGACAATTGTTGTGGCGCGTGAAAACCAAAACGCGCTAATCCGTTAGTCAGTTGCGACGCTGATGCTGTCGTGAAACAACGTCCATCTTGGGTGCTACTGACGATGGTAGGTGCCACTTGTCCTACCCGACGAGCAATAGCATCGCCAGAATCTACCCACGCCAGAGGTACCGGCGATAGCCGGATTAGCTCAGTTTTCAGCAGTGGAAAATGGGTACAGCCCAGCACAACGGTATCAAGTGCTGGGTTAGCCTGGGTAGCCTGCCATAACGGTGTTAGCGCTAGGTTTATGCGCTGCTGGTTAATCGGTATGCCGGATAGCCACGCTTCCGCCTCTGTGACAAGTTCACCTGCTGCCACCCTGGTGATCACACAGTCGCTCGCGAAACTATTAATTAACGTCTGCGTATACGGTCTATTGACGGTCGCCGCTGTAGCGAGCAAGCCAATGTGACGTGTCTGACTACGCAACGCAGCAGGTTTGATAGCAGGCACCGTTCCAACAACCGGGATATCTAACGCTGCACGCAATCCCTCTAACGCTAGAGTACTAGCGGTATTACAGGCAACGACTAAGACACTCGCTTGGCAGGCATCCACGGCTGCTTTACATACCGAGACAATACGCTGGGAGAGCGTCATATCATCGCGTAGACCATAGGGTAACCACGCATTATCACAGGCATAACACATTGCCAGGTGGGGATAATGCTGGCGAAGCGCATGGGCAACAGAAAGTCCCCCCACACCAGAATCAAACAGTAGTACAGGCCCTGACATCACCGCTTAACCAACCAATACGTTTTGTACACACCACCCTCCTCAAGCCGCCAATAAAAACGGGGCGTTAGTCTAACACGCCCCGCCCCCCCTTGAGTGATCAGCTGATGCGCTACATTGGCGGCACTTCGGCACCACGCAATTCAGCGTAAAGTTCGGGGTACGCTTGCTGTAGGCGCTCTAGCTCTTGTTCAGCCCCCTCAGGTAGCGCTTGACGAAGCTCTTCCATATCTTCTTCGCTGAAATGCTCATCTATCAACGGGAACAGGCCCTCTCTCTCATGACGGAGATAAGCACGGTGTGCATCAAGGTACTCTTTCAGCGCCTCTGCAAAGAGGTCCATTGGCAGCACATTATCCATTAGAATCATGTCGATATCATTGGATAGACGAGACAGACGTGGCTTTAATTTACGATAGTCACTGGCCATTTGCTCCATCAATGGCAGATGCTCAGGGGCCTGCTTTTGCAGACGCTCCACGCAGATCTTTTCCAGCGGAGAAGCGAAACCATCCATATAAGACAAAATGTAATCCACCACCTCGCGCATCAACTGGAAATCGGGCCGTTCACCGCTCGCGAGTGTTTTTTGTTTCAGCTGCAACACATGGAGCATTCGCGCCATGTTGGCATGATCTAGACGCAGTTGGTTTAACATCTTGCCGCCTCCTTTGTAAGTGCCTTACCTTTCGCCCATTGCCTGCTAGCGCTTAGGCGCATGGCATGAGCAGGGTTCAACTACACTAGTGTTAATCGTTACCATGCGCCTTTGGCATTACCTAGACAAGTAGGCGCTTATCCGTCGGTTATGCCCAAAGGTAGCCCGACGTTACATTATTTACCACAGACACGTGTTAATCGTTGATTGTTCAATGGCAAGATTTACGCTGGAAATTGATAGGGAACGTTTATATGGATCTTTTTGACCGCGCGTCCGTTACCACGAGCGAAGACGTGCCCCTTGCCTACCGTATGCGCCCACTAACCCTTAACGATTACGTCGGCCAGCAAGCACTAGTGGGGCCTGATAAACCGCTACGTCGAATGGCAGAGTCTGGCATTGTGCGCTCAATGATTTTGTGGGGGCCGCCAGGCGTGGGGAAAACCACGCTAGCAGAGTTATTAGCACGCGCGTCTGGCGCTTATCTTGAGCATTTAAGTGCCGTCATGGCCGGTGTAAAAGAAATTCGCTCAGCCGTCGAGCGAGCACAGCAACGTACATCACCCACCCTGCTGTTCTTAGATGAAATCCACCGTCTGAACAAGAGCCAACAGGACGCGTTGCTGCCCCATGTGGAGTCTGGCCTGCTAACACTGATCGGCGCAACAACAGAAAACCCCTCTTTTGAGGTCAACTCGGCGCTACTTTCCCGTGCTCGGGTGTATGTACTTAAACCGCTAAGCCATGACGAGCTTCTCCAGGTTTTGTCTCAGGCATTAAACGATGCTGAGCATGGGCTGGGGAGGCGCCGCATCGAGATGGAAGAGGGAGTATTAGATGCCCTTGCTCATGCTAGTGCAGGCGATGCTCGTCGCGCGCTGGGACTACTGGAAACGGCCTGCGACTTTACTCAACAACATGGTGATAAAGAGGTACTACACAAAGCGGTGCTAGCCGATGTTGTCGGCCATCAATCAAGCGCCTTTGATAAGCAGGGTGATGCTTATTACGATCTATTATCAGCAATTCATAAATCAATTCGCTCATCACGTCCCGATTCAGCCTTGCTGTATATGGCACGCTTTTTACAGGGCGGCGGCGACCCGCTTGATATTGTGCGCCGCTTAACGGCGATTGCCTCCGAAGATGTCGGCAATGCTGATCCACGAGCACTGCCCCTGGTCATTGCTGCCTGGGATGCCTACTTACGCTTAGGCGATTATGAGGGCCAGCGAGCGATTGCCCACGCCGCCATTCATTTAGCGGTTGCTCCAAAAAGTAATCGTATCGACCGTGCCTGGAAGGCGGCTCAGCAGTTTGTACAGCAGCAACCACAGCTGGAAGTTCCCAGCTATCTTCGTAACGCTCCTACCAAGTTGATGGAGCAGTTAGGACATGGCCACGGTTATCGCTATGCGCATAACGAACCCCATGGTTACCCTGCTGGCAGTGCTCATGACTGTTGGCCTGATGACTTACCTAAAGCACGCTTTTATGAACCGAGCGTCTTTGGCCAGGAGAAACGCTTTGGTGAAATAATGGCATGGCGGGAACAGCAGGATCTAGAAGCAGATCAGGCACCTTAAGGTGCCTGATCGGATCATCGGATGACATTAATGCGAGCGTGTACTGCTCTTCTCACACCATTTTTTACAGCTCTTCGCGGATAACATCAGTGCCTTCAGGAATATCAAAATTGAATAAGCTGCGGTCAATATTACCGTTACGGGTAATGTCGCTAAACGTAATTGCGGTACGTTGACCAGTGCTGTCCATCATCCACAGTTGCGTTAAGGTCTGATCGTCAAAGACCATGCTGAGCTCTTCGAATAACGTATCCGCTGAGATGGGAATCAGCGTAAACACATCGTCACCGTCCTGCTGCTCATGAAATACGTCATAGCTGGCAGTTAAATCGCTTGCACTGCCTGAGAGCAACAGCGCGGGGGTATGAGTGACCCGGTCATCCATTGCCTGAATGGTGACTTGCTCAAGATCAGGGTCATAGAGATATACATCATCACCATCCGAGACGACGACTTGCGTATAAGGCGCATCGACTTCCCAACGTAGCATGCCGGGACGCGACAGCCACATTTCTCCACGCGCGCTTTGTAAACGCTCGCCACCACCGTCCAAAATTTGCTGTTCAAATGTCGCTTGATAGTTCTCAAGCGGGTCAAGCCGCTCAGTCAGGCGCTCTGCGGCCTCGTTGGCCCACGCAATAGGCGATGCAAAGGCTAATCCTAGCGCACTGGCTGCTAACGCCAACGCTGATGAGCGTCGAGTATGTGTATCGCGCATTATTTTCTCCCTAGGCAGTCATTGCCGGATAGCGGACAAGGCAAGGAGCGTTAAGACGATCCGTGTAGCCTCTCAGACGCAAAACGCGCCGTAGGGTTTCACCTACGGCGCGATTTTCACGCTTATTGCATTATTGAACCAAGCACCTAGTATTCACTAACAGATAAGTCAGTGGCCTACCGGAGGCGGTGCTAACACTTCACGGGCACCGTTAGACCCCATAGATGTCACCACACCGGCACCTTCCATTGCTTCTACCAAGCGCGCAGCGCGGTTGTAGCCGATTTTGAAGCGGCGCTGAACGGCAGATATAGAAGCTTTGCGTGTTTCTGTAACGAACTGAACCGCCTCATCATAAAGCGCATCCTGCTCAGCATCATCGCCATCGACACCCTCAGCCTCAAGTCCCGTCAACGCATCGGCAGTGACACCGCCTGACAAAATCTCTTCGATGTACTCAGGCGTGCCACGTCGCTTCCAATCATCCACAACCCGGTGCACTTCGTCATCGTCTACAAAAGCACCATGAATACGGTTAGGCGGCCCCGAACCTGCAGGTAGATAAAGCATATCACCATGGCCAAGCAGGCTTTCGGCGCCCCCCTGATCCAAAATGGTACGTGAATCAATCCGCGACGATACCTGGAAGGCCATGCGCGACGGAATATTCGCCTTAATCAGCCCCGTCACTACATCAACAGAGGGGCGCTGAGTAGCCAAAATCAGGTGGATACCCGCTGCGCGCGCCTTTTGCGCCAAGCGAGCAATGAGTTCTTCAACTTTCTTACCGACGATCATAAACATGTCGGCGAACTCGTCGATCACCACCACGATGTAGGGCAGCTTTTCAAGGATTGGCGGCGTCTGATGCATTTCCCAAGGCTGCGGCTCCCAAAGCGGGTCGGCAACTTGTGCGCCGGCACTCTCAGCCTCATCTAAACGCCCATTAAAGCCTGCAATGTTACGCACCCCCATTGCCGCCATTAATTTGTAGCGACGCTCCATCTCCGCAACACACCAACGCAGACTATTTGCAGCCTCCTTCATATCAGTGACCACGGGAGCCAAAAGGTGCGGAATGCCATCGTAAACTGACAGCTCCAGCATTTTTGGGTCAACCATGATTAGCTTGAGCTCATCTGGAGTCGCTTTAAGCAGCATGGAAATCAGCATGGCATTCACACCCACTGACTTACCAGACCCTGTCGTACCCGCAACCAAAAGGTGAGGCATCTTGCCTAGATTAGCGACAACCGGCCCGCCGCCAATGTCCTGACCCAACGCCATGGTCAGTGGCGAGCTCTCCTGTTGGTAGCGGTCAGAGTCAATGACTTCACGCAGGCGAATCATTGCGCGATGGGGATTAGGTATTTCAATGCCAACCGTTGGACGACCAGGAATGACCTCCACCACACGTACACTCTTGACCATTAACGAGCGTGCTAGGTCTTTAGCAAGGTTGCTGATTTTGGAAACTTTCACCCCAGCCGCTGGCTTAATTTCAAACCGAGTGATAACAGGACCAGGCCATGTATCAACGACTTCCGCTTTAACACCATACTCACGCAGCCGCACTTCCAAGAGCTCGGCCATATCAGCAAGCTGCTCGTCGGTGTAATTAGGCTCATGCGGCTCTGGAGGCGTCAGCAATTGGAGACTAGGCACATCCCCTTCTGGCTCATCGAAAGTTTCAAACGCCGGACGCTGGCTCTGCAGATGCTCAACCGTCCATAGAGTAGGCCCATTGTCGGCGTCTTCTTTTTCTTCAGAAGACGCCACGTCGGCAGGCATGTCATTTGGAACCAACGCCTCAGAAGGCTCATCTCGGAGACTTTCAACCCCAGGCGCCTCCGCTCTGAGTGGCTCAACGCTAGGCACCTCAGCATCATGAAGCGTTGGCTCTTGGCGCACGGCAGTTACGGCTGACCGTGCAACAGGAAGGTCATCTTCCTCATCATCCCATACTGGCTCTGGTACGACTTCAGGTACCCGTTCGGAGCGAGGCTCAGGGGGATTCGCATAGACAGAGCGAGAGTCACCCTCATCTCGATCTCGCGGCGTGATTGCGGGCGTGGGCGTATGCTCGGGTTCAGGCATGCGCGTAGAAACAGGCGCCACCTCGCGCTCAACGTCGTCGCCTTGTTTAGCTGCGTCATGCTGTTTTATTTCATGCGCTGCATAAGACATCGCCTGAGACGTAGCTCGAGGCTCTATTTCATCGCGTGATACACCCATCGATGAATTAAATGGCTGCGTCTCTGCTGACTGGAAACTAGGCGCAGAATGAGAAGCCGTTTTTTCACCTGCCGACTCATCACGCGCTGGCTGATCGAACGTCGGCTCAGCCTCTCTCGCGGAGAGGGGTACTGAAAGTGTTGGCTCGCTGCTTTCGTCCTTGATGCGCACCGCAAAAGCATCCTCGCGAGGCGCGCTGGGTAACTTTTCCTCGACGCTTTCTGCAGTATCTTGTGCAGCTTTTTCCACACCGCTGCTCGCAATAGGCTCTATTTTAGGCTCTGTTTTCGGCTCTGTTTTAGCTTCACGCCGTTCTTCAACTGTGTTGACAGGCGGCTGGCTATTAGACTCAACCGGCGAAGCATCATGAGGGGCAGCCTGTTCAGGAATAGTCTGCTCAGGCGCAGCTGAGGATGCTGACTTAGGCAAGCCCTCCTCAGGCAACGCACCTGAAAATGCAGCAGCTGCCCATGGAATTGAGGTATCAGTCGTCGTAGAAAAACTAGGCTCACGACGTACGCGGCTGCTTTCTTGGGCGGGTGCCTGCTGGTGACTACTTTCTTTTTGACTTGGACGCTGCTCGTCACTCTCTGGCTTAGCCGCTTTAAATTCAGCTAGCGGTTTCTCTTTTACTTTTTGAGACGCCGCTTTCGCGGCAGCACGCACAGCAGCACGCTGGGAGCGTTTCTCACGCCCTTTAGCACGCCGAGCGCTGAACCACCCGCCTACTTTACACAGGCGACGACCAAGCTCATCAGCCACCTGTAACCACGACATGCCGCTAAACAGTGGAAAACCGATCAAGATTAGGGCAGCAGAAATAAGGCCAACGCCGCCGCTGCTGACCAGGGGTTTTAGGGTACTTACTAATCCTTCGCCCAATATACCGCCAGAGGCGTAAGGCAAAATGCTGTCAGGATGATAAAAATGCAGCGCCCCCAGCATCGTCGTGCCGAAGATAAGCAGCACTAACCCACCGGTATGGACAGCGATCGCTACCGGATCGATATCAAAGCGTACTTGGCGCGATCTCATTAGCCACCAAGCTGCATAACCAAACATTCCCGGCCACCACAGGGCACTTGCTCCCGACAGCGAATACAGCACGTCTGCAAGCCAGGCACCAACAGCTCCCATCCAGTTATGAACATCCGTTTCCGGACCTTGATAAGACCAACCTGGGTCGGCAGGGTCATAACTAAACAGTGCCAATAACAAAAATACGCACAACGCAAGCAGCACGACGACCACACCTTCGCGCGCCGAGCCCTGCAAGCGCAAACCAAATCGACGAGCTTTATCCTTTGCAGCTTTAACTCGCCCAGTTGAGGCTGTTGATGATGGTTGACGCGAGTTACGTTGCGTTCGCTTGTCTACCGCCTTATTTACTTTCAAGCGATTCTCCCTTTACACCTCAATGGCGTCTTTAATCCACTTGCGAGTTTGCATCATACCGAGCATCCTTTCGCCGTCACAGCGCTTCTATCGAAGTGTTCAGTAACAGGAGCAAACAATGCTACCTTGGCTTTCATCGCCACAGCCCATCTTTCCGTCTACCGAACTTGCCCTCGAGTCACCGAACGGCCTTCTTGCCGCGGGCGGAGAACTCTCCCCCCACTGGTTAATCGACGCTTACCGAAAAGGTATTTTTCCATGGTATAGCGATGATGAACCTATCTTATGGTGGAGCCCCAACCCACGCATGGTATTGCAACCAGCACAGTTTAAACGACGTCGTAGCCTTGTTAAGCGATTGCGACATGGTGGCTTTATCGTCACTCTGGATCAACAGTTTGAAAACATTGTTAAAGCATGCGCTGCGCCACGTTCTGGGGAACCGGGCACCTGGATCAATCAAGATATGCGCCACGCTTACCAACGTCTACATGAGCTAGGCATCGCGCATAGCATTGAAGTGCATCTTGATGGACAACTGGTTGGCGGGCTTTATGGATTAGCCATGGGGCCTATCTTCTTTGGCGAATCAATGTTCTCGAAAGTGCCCGATGCTTCCAAAATTGCCCTTGCCCACTTAGCCAATGCCATGCAACACCATGAGGGTAAACTGATCGACTGTCAGATGCACACACCTCACTTGGCGAGCCTTGGTGCGACAACAGTCGCTCGTAAGACGTTCATCAACTATCTTGAAAAGTGGTTGCCTAACGAGGCATTTAACTTAACGAATATGACCAATGAAGCGCCTACTATACCTGGATCACCGTGGCTTGATGCCATTGCTTCAGGCCATCATCCAGAATGGTAGACGTATTCAAACTAGTCCATGTTCAAGCTAGTCCATGTTCAACTAAGCAAGGAGGCAAGCCGTGAGTAGTAACGCTCCTCGCCGCCCGGTGCGGGATTTGCGCTTCTTCCTAACCGTTCCCCATGCCTGCAGCTATCTTCCTGGCAAGGAAGCAACCACTCTGTTCCTGGACCCCCAGGAATCTCCCGTTCCTGGCGTTTATGATTCACTCTCATTGCTCGGTTTTCGTCGCAGCGGTCGCCATCTATACCGCCCTCACTGCGAAGGTTGCAATGCCTGTCGCTCAGTACGCATTCCTATCAGCGACTTCAGCGCTAACCGCACCCAACGCAAACTCTGGCGTCTTAATGCTGATATTACTACACGTGTAGTACCTGCACGCTATGAGGCAGAGCATTATACGCTCTATGCAGACTATATCCGCATACGCCACGCCGATGGTGACATGTATCCGCCGAGCCGAGAGCAGTATCGTACCTTTTTAACGCTCGAAGAACCCTATGCACATCTTTTAGAAATGCACCTGGACGGGAAACTCGTCGCGGTCGCGGCATTTGATCAACTTGAGCATGGGCTATCGGCTATTTACACGTTTTTTAGTGTCGACAAGGCCCTGGAAAAGCGATCCCTGGGAACGTTTGCTATTCTCAAGCTTATTGAACTGTGTGGTGAAAAGTCTCTCCCCCACTTATATCTTGGATATTGGATTGAGGAGTGCCGTAAGATGAGCTATAAGCGTGCGTTCACGCCAATAGAAGTGCTCGACGGGCGTCATTGGCGGCCTTTAATTTGCTAAACTTGCCAGCTTTTTTGCCTTGATGGCAGGCTTACGGCACAATATAGCGCTGCTTGCTGGGCAGTCGTCATCTGACGATGCCCACTGAAGTAACTAATTAGACCAAACCATTACGTTAAATAAGTGAGGATCTGCCTATATGGCACGCGAAGATCATATTGAAATGGAAGGCGTTATTGTTGATACCCTTCCCAACACCATGTTCCGTGTTGAGCTGGAAAACGGCCACGTCGTTACTGCTCATATTTCAGGCAAGATGCGCAAAAACTACATCCGCATCCTGACAGGTGACAAGGTAAAAGTAGAGCTGACGCCCTACGATCTGTCAAAAGGCCGTATCGTTTATCGCTCGCGCTAAGCCTTGGTAATGCCTTCAAGCAAACACTGTCCGCGCAAGCACGCATCCTGTTTTCAAATACAGTGCAAATATAGCGTAAGTACGGCGCCGCTCTCTGGAAACGACAACGCCCCGTCGGATGACAGGGCGCTGTGCTAGTTAGGCATGAGCATAAAGGCCTAGTGTGGACTTAGGTGGCCTTAGCGCCCTTTTCAGGGCGCATCTGCCATCTCCGATTCCATTGATAAATGCAGCTCTCCCTCTTCAAGGCTTACGTGCACAATACCGCCTTGATCAGCCAACTCACCAAACAAAATCATCTCGGCCAACGGCTTTTTCAGTTTCTCTTGGATCAAGCGGGCCATTGGGCGTGCCCCCATATCAGGGTCGTATCCCTTCTCTGCCAACCAATCTCGTGCTGTATCATCCACTTCAAGCTGTACACGCTTTTCGTCCAGCTGCGCTTGTAGCTCGATCAGGAACTTATCGACAACGTTACGCACAACGGAGGTTGGCAGTGCATGGAACTGGATAATACCATCCAAGCGGTTGCGGAACTCAGGCGAGAAGGTACGGCGAATCACTTCCATCGCGTCGGTTGAGTGATCTTGGCTTTGGAAACCGATAGAGCGCCGTGACGCCTGCTCTGCCCCTGCGTTAGAGGTCATGATCAGGATAACATGACGGAAATCCGCCTCGCGGCCATTATTGTCTGTCAAACGACCGTGATCCATCACCTGCAGAAGCAGGTTAAACACTTCAGGATGCGCCTTCTCAATTTCATCTAGCAACAATACACAGTGCGGTTGCTTGGTAATGGCTTCAGTTAACAGCCCTCCTTGGTCATAGCCAACATAGCCTGGAGGGGCACCAATCAAGCGAGAAACAGTATGACGCTCCATGTACTCCGACATATCAAAGCGTACTAGCTCGATACCCATGATATGCGCCAACTGCTTAGCCACTTCGGTCTTACCAACGCCGGTTGGGCCAGCAAATAAGAAACTACCTACTGGCTTATCTGGCGATTTCAAACCGGCACGGGAAAGCTTAATGGCAGCAGAGAGAGTATCGATGGCCTCATCTTGTCCGAACACCAGCATTTTCAAGTCGCGGTCAAGCTTTTCAAGCAATTTACGATCAGAGCTTGAAACACTCTTTGGCGGAATCCGCGCAATAGATGCCACTACTGCTTCCACTTGCTCAACATCAATGGTGTTAGCCCGCACTTCCGGCGGCAGCATCCGTTGGTGCGCGCCTGCTTCATCAATCACATCGATGGCTTTGTCAGGTAGGTGACGGTCATTGATATAGCGATCAGCCAAACGCGCGGCACTCTCTAGCGCGCCATCGGTGTACTTAAGCTCATGGTGTTCTTCAAAGCGCGAACGCAGCCCTTTCAGGATCTTGATGGTGTCATCTACAGAAGGCGCGAGCACATCCACTTTTTGGAACCGGCGAGCCAGAGCGCGATCTTTCTCAAAAATACCGCGGAACTCCTGGAAGGTTGTCGAACCGATACAACGCAGCTCACCAGAGGAGAGTAAGGGCTTCAGTAAATTAGACGCATCCATGACGCCACCCGAAGCAGCCCCCGCCCCAATGACGGTATGAATCTCGTCAATAAAGAGCACAGCGTTAGGCTGCTTACGTAATTCACTAAGCAAGCTTTTTAGGCGCTTCTCGAAATCACCACGGTATTTAGTACCCGCTAATAGCGCCCCCATATCAAGTGAGTAGACCACTGCGTCAGCAATCACATCTGGCACGTCTTCTTCAACAATGCGCTTTGCCAAACCTTCCGCGATAGCGGTTTTACCAACACCCGCCTCGCCGACCAATAGCGGATTATTCTTGCGCCGACGGGCAAGGATTTGCACCACGCGCTCAAGCTCATGGTCGCGACCAATCAATGGGTCTATTTTGCCTTGACGCGCCTGCTCGTTCAGATTGGTAGCGTAACCGGTTAATGGATGCGCAGCCCCTTCAGAGCTACCCTCTTCAGCATCTTCACTCTCTTGGGAAGACGGCGATGGAGCAGGCCCATGGCCAGCTACCTTAGAAATACCATGAGCGATATAGTTAACAGCGTCTACACGTGCAACGCTTTGCTGCTTGAGGAAGTAAACGGCTTGGCTTTCTTGCTCAGAGAAAATAGCGACCAGCACATTAGCGCCAGTCACTTCACTCTTTCCAGATGACTGCACGTGAAATACAGCACGTTGCAGTACGCGCTGAAATCCAAGGGTTGGTTGCGTTTCGCGATCCGCCTGACTCTCAGGAATCAATGGCGTAGTCGAATTAATAAAGTCCTGCAGATCGGACCGCAGCTTATCGAGATTCGCCCCACACGCCTTTAGCACGTCAACTGCTGACGCATTATCCAACAACGCCAGGAGCAGGTGCTCAACGGTCATAAACTCGTGGCGCTTTGAGCGAGCCACGGTAAAGGCCGTGTTCAGGGTAAGTTCAAGTTCTTTGCTCAGCATGGCAGTCCCCTTTTCGCTACTACCTAGGGCGTGTCGCCACCTAGGGCTTGCGTCGGATCAGTTTAATCGACCGGCACTTTCAACATCGGGTACAAATGGCGCACTTGCAAGGCCCATCGCTAATTTTTTTCAACGCTTTCAGTCAGCAGCTTCAATATCACACATTAAAGGATGCTCGCATTCGCGGGCATATTCATTGACTTGATAACTTTTCGTTTCTGCAATATCCCGTGTAAAGATCCCGCACGTCGCTTTACCTTGGGTATGCACTGCAAGCATGACCTGGACCGCTTGCTCACTATCCATATTAAAAAATTCCTGTAATACCTCAACGACGAACTCCATCGGTGTGAAATCGTCATTATGAAGTACCACTTTATATAGCGGCGGCCGAGCAAGCTCAGGCTCAGCTGGCTCAACGGCCAGATCATCATCATATTCAGGCGCATCAGGCCGAGTCATTCCTGCGTGCAGGATAGCCGTAACGCATAGGCTGTCTGTAGTAGGCATAAGCAGCAAGGTTTGTCGTCTCTTAGCTGGCGGGTGGTGTCTTACAGCGCTTGAGTCATTCTAGCGTTCGTTGCCCTAGCTTGAATGACGCTAGTTCTAATGACTCTAGCCATTACTCATTCAGCGTTGTTCGACTCACTGTAGTAAGACGCCCGTTACCAGCAAGGGTTCATGGAAAATACAAAATTAGCATACTAAATAAGACAAAAAACCCTCGCCCACCAAGGCGGGCGAGGGATATCACAGCATTTTCATGAGTATTGCCGAACAGCAACACAGAGCGCTTGTGATTTATTTAACCGTTAGCGACCATTGCAAGGGCTTCGTTAAGCGTCTTACTCGGGCGCATAACTTGACTAGCCACTTCCCCATTCGGGTGGTAATAGCCTTTAAGGTCAACAGGCTGGCCTTGCACGCTATTCAGTTCGTCAATGATCGTAGCTTCATTGGCTTTCAGCGTTTCTACCAAACGGGCAAAGCGTGTTTTTAGTTCAGCGTCTTCATCCTGAGCTGCTAGTGCTTCTGCCCAATAGAGCGCTAGATAGAAGTGGCTTCCTCGGTTATCAAGCTCACCCACTTTGCGCGAAGGTGATTTATTGCTCTCAAGGAACTTGCCGTTAGCTTCATCCAACGCTTTTGCCAGTAACTTAGCACGGTCATTGCCAAAACGTTTGGCGAGGTGCTCCAAAGAAGCAACCAGCGCCAGGAACTCGCCAAGGCTGTCCCAGCGTAAGTGGTTCTCTTCAAGCAGCTGCTGAACGTGCTTAGGTGCGGAACCACCAGCCCCCGTTTCAAACAGACCGCCGCCATCCATCAGCGGCACGATGGAAAGCATTTTGGCACTAGTGCCCAATTCAAGAATCGGGAATAGGTCTGTCAGGTAGTCGCGGAGAATGTTGCCCGTCACCGAGATTGTATCAAGGCCACGAATCACGCGCTCAAGGGTGTAACGCATCGCCCGGACTTGAGACATGATATGGATTTCGAGGCCATCCGTATCGTGATCTTTGAGGTACGTTTTGACCTTTTTGATCAGCTCATTCTCGTGCGGACGGTAAGGGTCAAGCCAGAACACCGTCGGCATACCAGAATCACGGCAGCGCTCAACCGCCAACTTCACCCAGTCGCGAATCGGCGCGTCTTTAACCTGGCACATACGCCAGATATCGCCCTGCTCCACAGTCTGTGACAGCAGTACTTCACCTGTGTCCAGATCGGTGATATTGGCAACACCATCCGCAGGCACTTCGAAGGTTTTATCGTGCGAGCCGTACTCTTCGGCTTTTTGCGCCATCAAACCAACATTGGGCACAGTACCCATTGTGGCCGGATCAAACGCGCCGTGCCACTTACAGAAGTTGATCATTTCCTGATAGATACGCGCAAACGTCGACTCGGGCATGACGGCTTTGACGTCCTTGAGACGACCATCAGCACCGTACATCTTACCGCCAGCGCGAATCATTGCAGGCATCGAAGCATCGACAATCACATCGCTGGGTGAGTGGAAGTTGGTGATGCCACGTGCCGAGTCAACCATCGCCAGCTCTGGGCGCTTGTCATGGCACGCATGCAGATCACTAATGACTTCATCACGCTGGGATTCTGGCAAGGTCGCAATTTTATCGTAAAGATTAGCGATGCCGTTGTTAACATCGACACCCAGCTCTTTGAAGAGCTCACCGTGCTTCTCAAAGGCGTCCTTGTAGAAAATTTTGACGCAGTGCCCGAACACAATGGGGTGCGAGACCTTCATCATCGTCGCTTTTACGTGCAATGAGAACATCACACCGGTCTTACGCGCATCCTCGATTTCACGCTCGTAAAACTCCAGCAACGCTTTCTTGCTCATAAACATGCTGTCGATGATTTCGCCTTCCAGCAGCTCGACCCGGGGCTTGAGCACCTTGGTTTCACCGTTGGCAGTGATCAGCTCCATCTTGACGTTGCGGGCGCGATCCAGAGTCATCGACTTCTCGCCGTGGTAGAAGTCGCCACTATGCATGTGCGAAACATGGGTACGCGACGCCTGGCTCCACTCCCCCATAGAATGCGGGTACTTGCGGGCGTACTCTTTTACCGCCTTTGGTGCGCGACGATCAGAGTTACCTTCACGCAATACGGGGTTAACTGCGCTGCCTTTCACTTTGTCGTAGCGCGCTTTAACATCTTTTTCTTCGTCGCTGCTGGGGTCGTCCGGATACTCGGGCAGCTTGTAACCTTGTTCTTGCAGCTCTTTGATCACCGCCCGTAGCTGCGGCATAGAAGCACTGATATTCGGTAATTTGATGATATTGGCTTCAGGCACCTTGGCCAGTGCACCCAACTCGGCCAGGTGATCCTCGATACGCTGCTCTTCAGTCAAGTAGTCGGGAAATAAAGAGAGAACGCGAGCCGCCAGGGAAATATCCCGGGTTTCCACCTCGATACCCGCAGCGTCGGTGAAAGCGTCAATAATCGGTAGCAAAGAGTATGTCGCGAGCGCAGGCGCTTCGTCGGTGAGCGTGTAAATGATCTTCGGCGTTTTAGACATTTTGCGTTAACCTCTTTTTTCTATCGCTGTGATTATAGAGATCCTGAGCGACGCGACTTCTTCAACGAGAGACCATGCCGCGAAGCAGGCGGGGCCATTTAATTTGGCTTTCCCGGTTATCAATCGGTGGTTTTTACGGTGGTTATTTCAGTGGAAATTACGACAACTCCAGCACGACATAAACGCGATTCAAAGGCAGCTTTTCAAGCACTGCCTTTGACAGATTAGCCTCAAAGTATACCAGCGCTGCATTTTAATCGCATGAGAGATTGTCGACAAATCAAGGGCACCCTTCTAAAGAGATTATGAGCACTTTATATTTACTGCATAAACCCTATCGTATGCTCTCTCAGTTTACCGACAAACAAGGCCGCGCCACATTAGCCGATGTTATAGATGTGCCTGGCGTATACTCCGCAGGGCGACTTGATTATGACTCTGAGGGTCTGCTGTTATTAAGTGATGATGGCAGTCTCATTCACCGTATCGCCCACCCACGTCACAAGCAGCCCAAAACTTACTGGGTGCAGCTCGAAGGGCGGATTAATGATGAGGCAATGAGTGCGCTGAAAAACGGTGTCGTCTTAAAAGATGGCCCAACCCAGCCTGCAAAAGCCCGGCGTATTGAACCACCGGCCATCGCACAACGCGACTCAAGGATTGACCCTAAGCGCCACCCAATTACTAGTTGGTTGGAACTAACAATCAGCGAAGGCCGCAACCGCCAAGTACGGCGCATGACTGCCCATGTAGGATTTCCTACGTTGAGATTGATACGCGCGGCGATTGGCACTTGGCAACTTGGCGATTTGGCTCCGGGCGAGTGGCGCAAAGAAACACTACACGCCCCCCGCCCCACTAAAGCGACTAAGCGCAGTAGCGCTCCTCGGCGCAGGTACTCAAAATGAGCAGTGAGATGATAAAAAATGCCATCATCAGAAGCACCGTTGCCTGCGTGATCCAGCGCAATGATCGTTTTTTGATGGTGGAAGAAGCCCGCGGCGGCAGACAAACCGTGTTTAACCAACCAGCTGGACATGTAGAGCCAGGCGAAGGCCCAATGGCAGCCATCTTGCGCGAAGTACAGGAAGAAACCGCTTGGCAGGTGACGCTAACCGACTACTTAGGGCTTTATGTCTTCCACACGCCCGAAGGCCTTACCTTTCATAGCCATGGTTTTATAGCCACACCAGACGTCATGCTCTCATCCCCCATTGATAGCGACATCACCGCCACTCACTGGCTGACATTAAATGACATCAAGGCTCTCGGCGATGCTGGCCGGCTGCGCAGCCCCCTGGTGCTGAAACGGATCGAAAACGCCATTAAGGGCCGCTGTTTTCCTCTCGCCGTGATTCATGAGTGAAGCACTCGAAGCACCAAGCCTCCATCGTGTATAATCAGCATCCAATTGCACACCACTTCAACTGAGGATGCCAATGACATCCACCCATGGCACGTCTATTGCTGAAGCGCCCGAGACCCAAAAAGTAATCGTTGGCATGTCGGGCGGCGTTGACTCATCGGTTTCTGCTCTCCTTCTACTCCAACAAGGGTATGAGGTTGAGGGCCTGTTTATGAAGAATTGGGATGAGGACGACGGCACCGAATACTGCACGGCAAAAGAAGACCTCGCCGATGCAGAGGCCGTGTGTGAGAAGTTGGGTATCAAATTGCATACGGCCAATTTCGCCTCCGAGTATTGGGATAACGTCTTCGAGCATTTTTTAGCCGAATATAAAGCGGGTAGAACGCCCAATCCCGATATCTTGTGCAACAGGGAAATCAAATTTAAGGTCTTTCTAGACTACGCTGAAATGCTAGGCGCCGATAAAATCGCAACCGGGCATTATGTTCGCCAAGGGGTTCGCGGAGGACGCCCGCGCCTGCTAAAAGGTGTGGATAACAATAAAGATCAAAGCTATTTCCTACACGCGGTGCCTGAAGCAGCGATTGCGCGCACCCTGTTTCCGGTTGGAGAGCTGGAAAAGCCTGCCGTTAGAGCCCTGGCTGAACAGCACGATCTTATTACCGCCAAGAAAAAAGACTCGACGGGTATTTGCTTTATCGGCGAGCGCCGTTTCCGTGATTTTTTGCAGCAATATCTGCCCGCGCAACCTGGCAATATTGAAACGCCCGAAGGCGATGTCATTGGCAAGCATATGGGGCTGATGTACTACACCCTGGGGCAGCGCCAAGGGTTAGGTATTGGTGGTCTCGCCAACTATTCGGAAGACCCATGGTACGTAGCGGCCAAAGACCTTGAGCGCAATGTATTGATTGTCGTCCAAGGCAAGCATCACCACCTGCTGTTCACCAATGCATTGGCCACTGAAACCATGGACTGGGTGGCAGGAGAACCGCCTGCTGCGCAAGGCCGTTACACGGCCAAAACCCGCTATCGTCAAAGTGATTGCCCATGCGTAATCCATGCGCTGCCCGACGGCACTGTTGAGGTGGTGTTTGATGATCCGCAGTGGGCGGTCACACCTGGCCAGTCATTAGTACTTTATGATGGTGAAATCTGCTTAGGCGGCGGCGTTATTCGCGCCACTTGGAATACCACGGAGGCCGCTGCATGAGCGCTACCCCTATTCGTCGCGCGCCGGAGTCTCAAGCCGCTCGCCAAGCACTGGCACTGGCCGGCGTTTTTCAATCCGCTAGTTTGGTAGACGAACTCGCGCGCACTGGACAAGTAGATCCTCGCGCCTGGGAAACACTTATCAATGCAACCGTGGACACCAACCCGGAAAGCTTTGAAGCTATTTATGGCGGCCACCCCAACAATTTACGCCGCGGATTAGAAACACTCGAAGCCCTTGTTGGCCGCAAACAAGCCAACCCTGTGGTTCTTCGCTACGGTTTTTCGCTACTACTGTTAATGAACAAACTGCGCACTGACCGCCATATGATGGATTTACTTGGTCAAAAGCTGTCCCACGTACAGGGGCAGGCAGAGCACTTTGGCAGCACTCATGAAAATGTGATTGCAAGCCTGGGTGATGCCTACCAAGAAACCATTTCGACGTTCAAAACCCGCATCGTGGTTCAGGGCGATCCCTCTTTACTGCAGACTCGCATGATGCCCGAGCGGGTGCGCGCCTGTTTGATGGCGGGCATACGTTTTGCGCTGCTATGGCACCAACAAGGCGGCCGTCGCTGGAAGCTTGTCTTCCAGCGTAAAGCGTTGAGGCGCGCGCTTGATAGCCTTGGCTAACGCGCCCAAAGATCATCTAGGCACTTCGCGCCATTTCTTTTCGGCATATTGCTGTTCGAACCATTGACTTCAGACCACCTTGGAAACCAAGCCATGCAACTCTCTGCTTTGACCGCCCTCTCCCCCGTTGACGGACGTTACGGCGCAAAAGCCGCCGCACTACGGGAACACTTCAGCGAATTCGGTCTTATCCGTGCACGCGTGATTGTGGAAGTGCGCTGGCTGCAGCGCCTTGCTGACCACAGCCAAATTGTCGAAGTACCGCCGCTGTCAGTGGAAGCGACGGCTTTTCTTGAACAGTTAATTCGTGACTTTTCTGTCGAAGATGCCGAACGCATTAAAGAAATTGAGCGCACCACCAACCACGATGTCAAAGCGGTTGAGTATTTCTTAAAAGAGAAGATTGCAGGGCAACCCGAGCTCAACGCGGTCACTGAATTTATTCACTTCGCTTGCACCAGCGAAGACATCAACAACCTTTCCTACGGCGTTATGCTGGCAGATGGCCTAAAAGCCACTCTACCTACCTTGCATGAAGTCGCTGATGAGATTGCCAAACTGGCCATTGCCCATGCGGCTCAACCGATGCTTTCGCGCACTCATGGGCAAACCGCCAGCCCCACAACGTTAGGCAAAGAAATGGCCAACGTGGCCTACCGGCTTAAGCGCCAGCTCAAGCAAATCGAACGCGTTGAGATTCTGGGTAAAATTAACGGTGCTGTAGGTAACTATAATGCCCACCTGACAACCTACCCAGACATTGACTGGGAAGCCAACGCACGCACCTTTGTGGAAGGCTTAGGACTAAGCTTCAACCCCTACACCACACAAATTGAGCCCCACGACTACATTGCCGAGCTTTTCGATGCAGTTTGCCGCTTCAACACTATTTTGATCGACTTTGATCGTGACGTATGGGGCTATATTTCGCTGGGCTACTTTAAGCAGCGCACCGTCGAAGGCGAAATTGGCTCATCGACCATGCCACATAAAGTTAACCCAATTGACTTTGAAAACTCGGAAGGCAACCTTGGGTTGGCCAATGCCGTGCTTAATCACTTGGCCCAGAAACTACCGATTTCACGCTGGCAGCGCGACCTGACGGATTCCACAGTGTTGCGCAACTTAGGCGTTGGCTTGGCTTACGGCCTGATTGGCTATCACGCCAGTCTCAAAGGTATCAGCAAGCTTGAAGCAAATCCTGAGCGTCTCGCTGAAGACCTGGATAACAGCTGGGAAGTATTGGCTGAGCCAATTCAAACGGTCATGCGTCGCTACGGCATCGAAAAGCCCTACGAAAAGCTTAAAGAATTAACCCGCGGCAAACGTATTGACCAAGCAGGCTTTGCCGCTTTTATTGATACGCTAGAGCTACCCGAGTCGGTTAAAAATGAGCTGAAGGCCCTCTCTCCTGCCAGCTATATTGGTAATGCAAAGGCTCAAGCCGAAGCACTTAACCAGCGGCTTGCTGCACTCTAAACGACGCACTGCGCCCTTAGTCAGGCGCAGCGCTCATTTGAACTAGGATAACGCCATGAGCCAACACGATAAGCCACTCACATTGCTGGGCGATTTAACGCCCGAAGACTTCTTGGCCAATTACTGGCAGCAGAAGCCGCTGCTGATTCGTGGCGCTATCCCCGATTTTGTTAGCCCCATCGATCCCGATGAGCTAGCCGGGCTTGCCTGCGAACCCGGTGTAGAAGCGCGTCTTGTAGAAGAAAATGGGCCTGATGGTCCCTGGCAGGTTTCCCACGGTCCGTTTGACGACGCAACCTTTGAGCGGTTGCCGGAAGGCAACTGGAGCCTCCTGGTTCAAGCCGTCGATCACTACGTACCTTCTATCGCTGCATTAATGGATGAGTTTGATTTCCTTCCCCGCTGGCGGTTGGACGACATCATGGTCAGCTATGCACCACCCGGTGGCAGTGTCGGCCCGCATATCGACCAATACGATGTTTTCCTGTTACAGGCTAGCGGCCACCGGCGCTGGCAACTAGGCGGTAAGCAGCCAGACAACGCGCCCATTATCCAAGGTATCGATCTACGCATTCTCGAAACCTTTGAGATTGAAGCCGACTCTGACTGGACGTTATCACCGGGCGACATGCTGTATCTCCCTCCCGGCTGGGCGCACCACGGCGTTAGCCAAACCGACGACTGCATGACTATCTCAGTAGGGTTTAGGGCACCATCAGCGGATGAAGCCATCACATCCTACGCCGACTATCTCGGAGAGCAGCTTGCTGACTCCCACCGCTACAGCGATGCAGGCATGTCTCCTGCAAGCCAAGTGGGTGAACTCGATGATGCGGCCGTCGAACGTATGCGCCAATTTGTACTTTCCACTTTGGATAACCCTGAACAAATAGCCCAATGGTTTGGTCGCGTCATGACCCAACCGAAATATATTGACCAAGTAGCGCCTCTTGAAGTGCCCATGACGGAAGCTGACCTTGTTGCGCAACTACAACACGGTGAACCACTGTTTCATATGCCCGGTTCCCGCGTTGCTTGGCGAAGCGATGCCAACGGTACCACGCTCTTTGTCGATGGCGACGGACACTCCTGCTCAACCGAGCTAGCCAAGCGGCTTGCCGACCCATCGCCTATGTATGAAGACGTACTTGCCATTGATGGGGCAGCAGCGCTGATAACACAGTTAGTAAACACTGGAAGCCTAGGCTTTATGGGCGAAGAGGATGATGAGGAGTAGCTAGCGGTGTCGACGGCAACCATTATTAACGGTGATTGGAGTACGCTAAAGGATATAGCTTCCGAGATCCGCCGCGTGGTGTTTATCGAAGAGCAGTGCGTGCCTCATGAGGAGGAGTGGGATGGCCGTGACGAGGAGTGCAGCCACTTCATTGCCTACCTTGAGGATCAGCCAGTGGGGACTGCGCGACTGCTGCCCGACGGCCATATTGGGCGTGTCGCGGTACTCGATAGCGCGCGCGGCGCTGGCATTGGCTATCAACTTATGGAAACAGCCATCCAGGCGGCCCGAGAAGCAGGCCATGCCCATGTAGCGCTGAGCGCTCAACTGCACGCCCTCGCTTTTTACCAGCGCCTGGGATTTGTGGCGCATGGTGACACCTTCATGGATGCCGGAATACCTCACCGGGAGATGCTATTAACGCTGTAGTTTTGCTGTTCTCACTTCGCTTGTAATCAATCGATAAAAGCGCCACTAGCTATGTGGCGCTTTTTTTTGCTCCATTTTCAGCCCAGCTGACGAAAAACGACTACACAAACAGAGCATTTCAGCACGCTCCTGTAGTTGAACTACAACCCCTTCTGCCCCCAAGTGACAATTGTTGAAGCTGGCTTTCTCGTTGATAGTTATTGCACCGCAGCGTTATGGCGCAACATTGAAGGTAGCCAAATTGGAAACGCTGTAATCGACGTTTAAATAAGCATCTCCACAATGATGACTCTCCGATGCGACGTTTGACTAAGAGACGTTTTGCTCAGAGACAATTGGCGTAGAGACAGCGCGTTAAATTTCGATAATGCTGAACACATCTTCGCAGGTGCAGCATAAGAATAAGCTAACTTGCGAAATAGCTATCATGACCCCGGAGGAAACAGCTTATGTCAGGACTGCTCGACGATATCAAAGCAATGGCCCAACTGCGCGAAGCTCAAGGCGGCAAATGGGAAGCGATCAAACCTGAATACGCTGCACGCATGCGTGCTCAGAACCGCTTTCATACCGGTTTGGATATTGCGCGCTACACTGCAAAAATTATGCGTGACGATATGGCTGCCTACGACGCAGACACATCTAAGTACACGCAGTCTCTGGGGTGCTGGCACGGTTTTATTGGCCAACAAAAACTGATTTCCATTAAAAAGCACTTTGGTACGACTAAACGCAGTTACCTCTATCTGTCAGGCTGGATGGTAGCCGCCTTGCGCTCCGAGTTCGGCCCACTGCCCGATCAGTCGATGCATGAAAAAACATCGGTCGCTGATCTGATCGAAGAGCTGTACACCTTCCTGAAGCAGGCAGACGCCTGGGAACTTAACCACCTGTTCCGTGCTCTGGATGATGCTAAAGAAGCAGGCGACAGCGCTAAAGAGCAAGAGCTGATCAGCAAAATCGATAACTACGAGACGCATATCGTACCGATCATTGCCGATATCGATGCAGGTTTCGGTAACGCTGAAGCGACTTACCTGCTGGCCAAGAAGTTCATCCAAGCGGGTGCTTGCTGTATCCAGCTTGAAAACCAAGTTTCCGATGAGAAGCAGTGCGGCCACCAGGATGGTAAAGTTACCGTCCCCCACGAAGACTTCCTGGCAAAAATCAATGCAGTGCGTTATGCCTTCCTTGAACTCGGCATCGAAGATGGCGTTATCGTGGCGCGTACTGACTCGCTAGGCGCAGGCTTAACCCAGAAAATCGCAGTGACTAACGAACCTGGCGATCTCGGCGACCAGTACAACAGCTTCTTAGATGGCGATGTCATCGAAAATGCTAGCGACATCAATAATGGTGATGTGGTTATCAAGCAAAACGGTCAGCTGGTTAAGCCGAAGCGTTTAGCGTCAGGCCTCTATCAGTTCAAACCGGGCACTGGCGAAGACCGCGTTGTGCTTGACTGTATCACCAGCCTGCAAAACGGTGCGGACCTACTGTGGATTGAGACCGAGAAGCCACACGTCGGCCAAATTGCCAGCATGGTTAATCGTATCCGCGCCGTCGTGCCCGATGCCAAACTGGTTTACAACAACTCACCGTCATTTAACTGGACACTTAACTTCCGTCAGCAAGTATTTGATGCCTGGGAAAAAGAAGGCAAAGATGTTTCCGCTTACCAGCGCGACAAACTGATGGGTGTTGAATACGACAACACGGAACTTGGCCAACTAGCGGATGAGTGGACACGTAACTTCCAACGCGATGGTGCTCGTGAAGCCGGTATTTTCCACCACCTGATCACTCTGCCGACGTACCACACAGCGGCACTGTCGACTGATAACTTGGCTAAAGGCTACTTCGGAGATGAAGGCATGCTGGCCTACGTCGCAGGGGTACAGCGCCAGGAGATTCGTCAAGGCATTGCTACTGTCAAACACCAGGATATGGCTGGCTCTAATATTGGCGACGACCATAAAGAGTTCTTCCATGGTGACGCGGCACTTAAAGCGGGTGGCAAAGACAACACTATGAACCAATTCGGTTAATCATTTAATTAGCAATACCCAACAGGGAGCTTCGGCTCCCTGTTTTTTTATTGCACTCCCACCTCCCCAGCTGCTCAAACATTGTGTACGCTTTTACACATTGCTTTCTTAATACTTGTCTACACTTAAATTTGTGATCTTTCTTACTGATGGCTAGTCAAAACTAGCCGCTTAGGTTATCTTTAGCGAACGCTGTTCTATAACTAGCTTACGTATTACCACCGTTGGGCTTAGCAGCCATGCGGGTCAAGACACACTGGAGGTTTGAATGAAACGTTTACTACCTATTGCAGCATTAAGCATTCTTACGCTGGCAGGCTGCGCCAATACTGCACCTTACTCAGGTGATGTGTATCGTGGTAATCAAGCGCAAACAGGCCAAAGCGTGACCTATGGCACCATCGTGGCGATCCGTCCTGTACAAATCCAGGCAGACAGCCGTACGGGCAACCTGTTGGGCGGCGGCGGTGGTGCTGTCATTGGCGGACTGCTGGGCAGTCAAGTTGGCGGTGGCTCTGGTCGTCAACTAGCAACCGTTGCAGGCGCATTAGGTGGTGCAATTGCGGGTACCGCCGCGGAAGATCGCGCTAACCGTATCAGTGCGTTGGAAATGGAAATTCGTCGCGACGACGGCACAAATGTGATCGTGGTTCAAAGCGCTGACCGTCAATATCAAGCAGGCCAGCGTGTTCGCCTGATCGGTAGCGGCGCTAACTTAAGCGTAGCTCCGTACTAAGCTCGTATTACCAAACGCTTCCTAGCCAGTAACACAGGTAGCGCCGTAATAGAAAAATGCCCGACCAAGTAAACTTGGTCGGGCATTTTTGTCGCCTTCGCTAATGGCTAACAAAGCATAACTTAGTGAGCTACTTTATTACTCGCCCAGCCTGCCAGCTTTGCGATTACCAAACCAATAATGGTCAGCAGAATAACGACCAGAAGGATATCGACTGGACGAATCAGCGTTGTAGCACCCAACACGGCTAATGCTGCCACCCATAAATAGCGGTTGTCGCCATGTGTTTTTAATACCTCAGGCAGCATTTTATCCAACCCCTGGCTGACACTGCTATCCCAGCGTTTGTTCGCAAAGTAGGCAATTAGCACAAAGGCGATAACCCAAATCAAGAAGATTGTCATAACCAGCTCCAGTGAATGTTGTCTAAAGGGGGAAAAGAAGTTGTCGTAGGGTATCCCCGGTTACCCCGTGGCGCAATAGCGCCAAAGGAGTGGGAGGAGGAAAAAGCCTGCTTACCCCCTGACAAGCAAGCTTTCACGCGTTACCATGTTGGGACATGCACTCACCGAAAGGTTATTAAATGCAAATTGCGCAAAACTCGGTTGTCGCGTTCCACTACACCCTGACCAATGATGCAGGTGAAGTGCTAGACAGTTCCGAAGGCCGTGAGCCGCTGACGTATCTACACGGCGCTGGCAACATTATTCCAGGTCTGGAAAAAGAACTCGAAGGCCGTACCGAAGGCGATAAGCTGAACGTAAAAGTAACCCCAGAAGAGGGCTACGGCGAAGTTCAAGAACAGCTTATGCAAGAAGTACCTCGCGATGCGTTCCAAGGTGTTGAAAGCATTGAGCCGGGCATGCAGTTCCAAGCCCAAACTCAAGGTGGCCCGCTGATGGTTACTGTCAAGAAAGTTGAAGGTGATACTGTTGTCGTTGACGGCAACCACCCGCTGGCTGGCCAGCATCTTAACTTCGACGTTGAGATTGCCACCGTTCGTGAAGCGAGCCAGGAAGAAGTCGAGCACGGTCATGTGCACGGCGAAGGCGGCGTAGAGCACTAAGTTGCTTAACGCGTGCTTATGGGCGGCCTAGGGCCGCCCTTTTTAATGGACGCTTACCAGATTACTCCTCAGGGATAATCACTAACTGTCCATAGCGCACACTACGTGACGATGTCACTTCATCAGAGAACTGCTTCAAGGCACTACCCTGCCCTTTTAGTAGCGCCACTTCCAAGCAGCTATCATGATTAATATGCACATGAAGCGTCGATAGCGTTAGATCATGATGATCATGGAAGTGTCGGGTTAAGCGTTTCGATAAATCTCGCGCCGCATGATCGTACACATAGACGAGCGCGCCCATGCATGGCGCCTCAGGCGCGACCTCCTCTTTAGCCTGCTTTAATCCACTGCGTGTTAAATCGCGTATCGCCTCTGAGCGGTTTTGGTAGCCGCGCGCATGCATCAATGCATCGACCTCGCTCAGCAGTTCCTCGTCCAGCGTTACCGTTACCCGTTGCATATTCTCTCCTAAACTAACGCCGCAAGCGCGGTGCTGCCATGACTTCCAGACCTTAAAGTATGATGTTATTGTAAAAACATCATACTGCTGGTTTCTGGGATATCTTATGCGTCGTACTATCTTACTGGGTCTGGCGGCTACATGCGTCGCGTTTAGCACGCCGGCCTTCAGCAAAGAGCAATTGGTTTTGGCAATCGGCGGAGAACCCGAGCAAGGGTTCGATCCATTGCTTGGCTGGGGCCAGTACGGTAGTCCGCTTTTTCAATCAACGTTGCTAACCCGCGGACGTGAACTTACGCCAGAAGCCGGATTGGCTACCACGTGGACACTGTCAGAAGACCGACTCACTTGGATACTCACTCTGCGCGATGATGCCCGCTTTAGTGACGGCACACCGCTGACTGCCAAGGATGTTGCCTACACCTTTAATGCCGCAAAGCAAGCCGGTGGCCGAGCCGATTTAAGCGCACTGAACAAAGCCCGCGCCATCGATAATACGACCGTGGAACTGTCTTTAAACGCGCCGCGGATTACCTTCATCGATCAGTTAATGACGCTTGGTATCGTTCCAGACGCTAACAGAGAAAACGGTTATCGCGAAGGGTACGGTAGACAGCCGCTGGGCTCAGGCCCTTATCGACTCGTCGAATGGCAAGAGGGCGAGCAACTAATTGTTGAGCGGAACCCCTACTTCCATGGCCCTTTACCGGCCTTTGAGCGACTGGTGTTTGTATTTACTGGCGAAGAGGCTACGTTAAGCGCGGCCCATGCAGGGGAGCTCGACCTTGCCGCTGTGCCACCGGCACTCGCCACCAACTTGCCAAGCGATATGCAGCGCATCGTCATGGAAAGCGTCGATAATCGAGGTATTTTGTTTCCTATGCAGCCTGCTACGGGCGAGCAGTCTGCGTCTGGCGCGCCTATTGGTAACGATGTTACTGCCGATAGCGCGATACGCCGGGCGGTTAATCTTGCCCTTGATCGAAATACCCTCGTTGACGTCGCCCTTAATGGCTTTGGGCGCCCAGCATTTGGCCCTGCCGATGGGCTACCCTGGAGTCTGGATGACGAAGCCTTTACAGCGCCCGACATCGACCGTGCCAATGCGCTACTCGATGCAGCAGGCTGGGAGCGTCGTGCCGACGGGCTACGCTATAAAAACGACCAGCCCGCTCGTTTTCGCTTGACCTACCCTGCCAGCGACACCACTCGCCAACTGCTTGCTCAGGTAAGCGCCGAAATGGTACGTCCGCTGGGCATTGAGATGCAGCCGACAGGCCGTCACTGGGACGAAATACAGCGCGAAGCACTGCACCAAGACGCCATCGTCTTTGGTTTTGGCAGCCACAGCCCACAAGAAGTGTACTACCTATTTCATAGCCAGCACGCGGGGTTTGGCTTCTATAACAGTGGCTACTACTCAAACGCGACAGTGGATAGCCACCTAGAAGCCGCTCAAGCGGCGGCAGGGGCAGAAGAAGCTAACCGTCACTGGCAAGCCGCCCAGTGGGATGGCAACACGGGCTATGGCTTTAGGGGCGATACTAGCTGGGCATGGATGGTTAACCTAGCCCATGTATATGCAGCCAACACCTGCCTGGACCTTGGGGAATTAGGCATTGCGCCTCACGGCCACGGCTGGCCGATTACCGCCAACCTGCTTGAATGGCGCTGGACGTGCGATTGATTAAGATACTGGCAAGCCGTTTAATACGCCTTGCGTTGGTATTGCTGTGCGTCGCTATAGTGACGTTTGGGTTAGTCATGCTGTCGCCTATTGACCCTGTAGATGCCTATCTTGGCCCTCAAATGGCACAGGTAAGCCCCGAACAACGTGCTCTGATCGCTGAAAGGTGGGGCTTTGATGCCTCGCCTGCCGTTCAATTTGGTCATTGGCTGAGCCAATTGCTAAGTGGCGAGTTAGGCTGGAGCCACATCTACAATCAACCGGTTAGCGAAGTTATCAGTCAGCGTTTCCAACGCTCTTTTATCTTGCTGGGTAGCGCTTGGCTAATGTCGTTGCTTGTTGGCTTTGCGCTGGGCGTCATCGCCGGTGCGAAAGAAGGCTCACCATTCGACCGGCTGATTAGTGGCTACGCCTATGTCACCGCCTCAACACCTGCTTTTTGGCTTGGCATGCTGGCTGTACTAATGTTTTCCGTTTATCTCGGCTGGACCCCGACCTGCTGCGCTGGGCCGGTGGGCGTACTCAACCAAGACGTTAGCATGCTGACTCGATTGCACCACTTAGTACTACCCATGACGACACTGGCCCTGCTAGGCATCGCCACCATCACCCTTCACACCCGCGCGCGCATGATAGCGCTGATGAACTCCGACATCGCCCTTCACGCTTTTGCCCAAGGAGCCAGCCGATCAGATATCGCCTGGCGCCATGGCCTACGTCATGCCAGTCTCCCGGCACTAACACTCGCTTTTGCTTCGCTGGGAGAGCTGTTTGGCGGCTCAATATTAATCGAGCAGGTATTTGCCTACCCCGGCCTTGGACAAGCCACTGTTGAAGCAGGACTACGTAGTGATGTTCCGCTACTGCTTGGGATAGCGCTGTTTACCGCGCTGTTTGTCAGTGTCGGCAATCTGATCGCAGATAGCCTGTATCCACTTATCGACCCACGCATGGCACAGGAACAGCCATGAGAATGATCCAACCACGCTTAGCCGCCGCTGGCTATATTGGCCTTCTACTCATAGTGTTGGTTTTGCTGATAAGTAGCTCATGGTGGGCAGGCCCTAGCGCGGCGCCAATGCAGTTTGATGCGCGCCTTATGCCACCGAGCACCAGCCATTGGCTAGGCACCGATGCTTTGGGACGCGAGCTATGGGCGCGAACACTGGCTGGGTTAAGACTCAGCTTTTGGGTAGGGCTAAGCGCTGCGCTACTCGGCACACTCATTGCGTTAACGCTAGCGACGCTGGCGACACTTTCAACCACGTTAGATGCTCTCGTTAGTCTGCTGATTGACACGCTGCTAAGCGTACCGCACCTGATATTACTACTCCTATTGGCCTTTGCTTTAGGTGGTGGTACACAGGCAGTGATTATTGCCGTGGCACTTACCCATTGGCCAAGTTTAGCCAGGATACTAAGGGCGGAACTCTTTTCCCTACGCCATGCCCCCTACGTTGCTATTTCCCAGGCACTAGGAAAAAGCCGTGGTTTTATTTTAGTACGCCACTTACTCCCCCATTTAATTCCCCAATGTATTGTTGGCGCGCTATTGCTATTTCCTCACGCCATTCTGCATGAAGCCGCACTGACTTTTCTGGGCGTAGGGTTAGACCCAACCCAACCCGCTATCGGGGTATTACTCGCCGATGCTATGCGCTACTTAACCGGAGGCTTTTGGTGGTTAGGAGTATTCCCAGGCCTGGGATTACTGCTGATGGTGCTATCGATTGATCGTTTAGCGGTGCAATTGCGTCGCGCTCTATAACGGGAGGAAGCAAGCATGCTGGATATAGAGAATCTGACGCTGCAATTACCCTACTACCAGTACTGGTGGCGACGTGCGTGGACCACCTGCATTGATAACCTGTCGTTAAGCATACAACCCGGTGAAATACATGCTGTCATTGGTGCATCCGGCGCCGGAAAAAGCTTGCTAGCTTACACAATTATGGGATTGCTACCCGAAGGGGCAAAAACCAGTGGTCAGCTATTTTTTAAAGATGCGCCATTGACCGCTGAACGCCAGCGCCAGCTCAGAGGCCGCCAGCTGGGCCTCATTCCGCAATCACTTAATGCCCTAGACCCACTCGCCAGCAGTCAACGCCAAGTTAGTTGGGCGGCTCGCCGGGCAGGGCAAGGCAAAACCGTCGCTTGGTACAGCGCAGAGCGGGCACTCAATCATTATCAGCTCAGTCATCACGCTCAGCGGGCATACCCCCACCAGCTTTCAGGCGGTATGGCTCGGCGTGTTTTAGCCGCCATGGCCCAAATCGGCAACGCCAGCCTAATTATTGCCGACGAACCAAGCGTAGGTTTGGACCCTCAACAGCGCGACCGTGTATTGGCCTCTCTGAAGGCACTCGCGCTTGAAGGAAAGGCCGTCATGCTAATTACCCACGATTTGCGCCACGCGTTGCCCATCGCCGACCATGTAACGATACTGCGCCAGGGGAAGTGTATCGAAGCGACTCCTGCCACTGCCTTTCAAGGCAATGGAAAACAGCTTAAAAGCACCTATGCCTGCGCGCTATGGAATGCTCTGCCCGACAACACCTTTAGCGCTCAGGTGCCTGTTAACGAGCGCGGCCCCCATACTGATGCCGTTGACCTAGCTAAGGAGTCAACCCTTGCTTGAAGCACGAAAAATCACCTTTGGCTTCCGTTCTCAAGCACCACTATTAACGCAACTTTCGTTATCACTTGAGCGGGGAGAATGGCTGGGGCTAAGCGGTGACTCAGGGGCAGGCAAGTCTACGCTGGGAAAACTCTTGGCTGGCTTACTGCAGCCACAACAGGGGGAGATTTATGCCGATGATAAGCCACTCCCTTCCCGTGGACTGCGGCCGGTACAGTGGCTACCGCAATCACCGGAACTTGCCGTCAACCCACGTTGGCAAGTAAAGAACATACTCTGCGAAGCATGGTGCCCTTCCGCATCATTAATGCAGGACTTTGGCATCCAACCTGATTGGCTATCGCGGTTTCCAACCACCTTGTCTGGAGGAGAATTACAGCGGGTATGCGTATTGCGAGCGTTAGCCCCGGGGGTGCGCTACCTGATCGCTGATGAAATCTCGACCATGCTCGATCCTATCACCCAAGTGGAGCTATGGCAGGCAATAAGAAAGGTGGCTGATCGCCAGCAACTTGGCGTGTTAGTGATCAGTCATGACGCAGCACTGCTAGCGCGATTGTGCACTCGCCGCCTCCATTTACAAGGCACACTTAATGCCGTTCACGACGTTCGAAGCGCCTTAAACCAATGCTAATAATTAGCGTAACGCTAAGCAGCAGCCAAGATCCCAACGCGATGCCCTGCCACTGCGCCCAGCGCCAAAATGGCTCTAACCAGAATCCACCAACACTTGCCCCGAGGTAGTAAAATACCAAGTAAAGCGCTGAGGCACTGCCCCTAGCACCCTGTGCATAGCGACCCACCCAGCTAGAGGCCAAAGAGTGTGCTAAGAAAAACCCAAATGCGTTAATGGTGAGACCAACAATAATCAGCGGCAGAGCGTTGGCCAGCGTTACCGCCGTGCCTAGCATCAAAATTAAGATACCCACGCTCATACAGCTCGCGGGTGAAAAACGATCGGCTAATCGACCTGATAGCGTAGAACCCAGCGTCCCCCCCAGATACGTCAGGAAAATCAGCCCCAAGCTGCTAGCCGCTAACTGATACGGCTCACCCGCTAAACGGAACGTGATATAGCTGTACTGATTGATAAAAATAAGGAAGTTAATTCCGCCCAGGCAATAAGCGGCCAACAACACCGGCGTGCGTAGATGCCCGAGCAAATCACCGGCCGCTTGGCGAAATTTAAACCGCTTGGCTGTAAAGGCTCGACTATTAGGTAGCAGTCGCCAAAAAACCGCGCACCCGGCGACCGTCATGATTCCTACCGCTAAAAATGCCGCCGTGGGGCCGCCTATGGCCGCCGCGCCACCGCCTACAATTCGGCCACTAATACCGCCCAGTGAATTGGCGCCAATATACAAACCAACCGCACTGAGCAAAGCAGGCTTCTCAAACTCATCCCCCATCCATGCAATCGCAACGGCTGGCAACCCGCCCAGCACGAACCCTTGCAGTAAACGCAGCAATAATAAGCTTTCGAAGGTAGGTGCAAACGCCAATGCAAGGGAAAGGCCGCCAGCTAGTAGCAACGTAATGCGCATAATAGCCTCACGGCCAATCGCATCAGAAAGGGGGCCAAATACGAGTAGCGCGAAAGCCAGGGAAAGCGTGGAGGCGGACATCAAAAAACTAACACCTAAGGTAGATACTCCATAGGTGTCCTTAAGCCCGGGTAGCAGCGGTTGCGGGACATATAAATTGATAAAAACAAGGAACGACCCTAGACAAAGAGCCGCAGTCGCGCGCCACCAGGCGCGCGTTCTAGCCTCAATCATGTGATGTCCACACTATGCAAAACTGATCGCAGACATTTACGGCATATAGCGGTTACTTAGCTGGGCTAAGTTGGTCGGTTCTAGCGCGCGCCGAGCCTGCCAATAGTAGCGCTTCCAGTAGCTGTTATCCAAACGAGAAATCATTACGCCTTTGGAAGAGGACGCGTGTAAAAAACGGCCATCCCCTACATAAATGCCCACATGGTTGTATCGACCTGGAGGGCGGAAGAAGACCAGATCGCCCGCCTGTAGCTCTTGGCGGTCGATCGGGCGTCCCTCATGTACTTGATCATAGGTAGAGCGTGGCAATTCTAAATTAAACGTGTCACGAAACACATTTCTTACCAGAGCAGAGCAATCAATGCCTTGTTCCGAGGTACCGCCAATACGGTACGGCGTCCCAGCCCATCGCTGATGTTGTTCTAACAGCGCTTGGCGAATGATCGTAGGTGGCGGCGTCTGAAGGCTACGCAGTTGGCCAGTGGCGTTACTGACCGGGGACATTGCAAGGTTTTCACCTTCTGCCAATCCCGGCAGCGCCATTGAGAAATAATTCTCGGGAGGCTCCATGCCCTGGCGTGAGGCAGCGCCCGCACAACCAGTTAAAACAGCGACAACAGCACAAACACTTACAACACGGACAGCGGTCACAGCGGGGTGTGGCGACGCAACCATGCGATTAACCTCGTAACAATAAAAATATTTAATGGGAATGAGGTATGAAAAAACTCATTTTTTTCATACCCTGGACTATAAGCTAATTACCCTGTGCTTGGCGAGCTTCAATGTAATATTCGCTGATCGCCCGGTAATGTATCGATATGTAGCGGCGCAAAATGACGCGGTTTATTTCCAGGAAAATCAAGGCTTGCCCAAGGGCCAGCCAGTATAGGAGCGCCACACAACCATGCGACTAACGCCTGCCGAAACCCAGCCAGAAAGCTTTCTCGCTCTGGTGTTTCGCCCATAAAAAACGAAAAACCGGCGTACATTCCCGCGGCGTACTCTTGCCAGCCAGAATAGTGCTCAGCCGCCAGCTTATAAGCCCGGTCTAGCACGTCGGCAAATGCTTGTCGGTCTAACCAGCCAAGCTGGCGCGCAGCAATGGCAAGGTCGACTAATTGCGCAATGTCCCAGGCAGCCATATCTACATCGTTACAACCATCTTCATTACTTTGCACCCGGCGCAAGCGCAGCAGATGATGGCGTTCCTCCTCGGCACACTCCCCTGACTCGAGAATAGCGATTTCGGCATCCAAGCGATCAGGATTAAGTGTGTAGGGCGCATAGTTAATTTGGTACTCCTGACGATCCCCAGACTCGAGCATGAAGGTTAAAAATTCCTGCATGTCATCAGCACTGGTCAGATGATAATGGCTTTCTACCCATTCACGGATATCAGCACACTCTCTAGGGCTTTCCGGTTGAGGCTCACTCCACACGGCGCTATTAAGCGGCCCAACCAGCGACATAGCCGTAAAATGGCTGAGCGTTGGCCGCTCGCCAGGTTCGCACCACGCATCAGGGTGCCAATTCAACCAATGGAAAAGACTACCAGGGTCTTCTAAGTGCCAGGCAATTTCGTTAATCAGCGAGTCGTGCTCCGGCTCTGGTAAGCAGCTTTCCCAGGCAAACCATGCTTCAAGCAAACGCTTTGGTGTGGCATAAAAGCGACATAGGCAACTACGCAAAGCGCTGGCATAGGCCATCAGTGGTTCACGCTCAAATAGGCTGCTATCCAGCGCCATATGTAAGTAGAACGCGAACTTCTCTGCCATATGAATAGTGGCAGCATGACGGCTAACCCCTTTTACTGCATTACGTTGCTTTAGCTCATCAGGTGTAGGCTGACCAAACGGCGTCTGCGATGGCGGCATAACGCCATGAATGGCGTCGGCGGCAAGCTGATTAAGGTGATGCGCCTGGGCCGGTAGCCAATAGCGCACTAACGCTTGGTGTCCCTCATCAGCATGCAGGTCTAACGAATCCTGAAGATAGACCGCCGCATCGGCACGGCGCTGTTCTGCAATAGGCGCGGATGGATTCAACTGACGCAGCATCACATCAGGTTCTCGCACGCTGGCCAGGGCCAGCAACCAGTGATGGGAAGTATTTCTCCACTGTTTAATGCGTTCACGAGATGCGTTCAGCGTTAGCTCATCCAGCAGCGAGCTTAGCGGACACTGCCACGGACTATGGGGCGCCTGCGTCAGTAGCTTATGGCGTTTACTAGGCGTCATACCACGCCGATCGACCCCTTCAAACAAGCTTTGACCCCGCATATAGGCTTTCAACACCGCGTACCAATCATGGTAACGACGGTTAATCAAGTCAGCCGCATGCGCTGCCAAATCATCAGCCTCCGTTTGGCTTAACCAGCCACAACAAGCGCCCGCCCACGCCAGCTCAGCCAGACGTAGCCAGTCCCAAGCAGCCCACTCTAATGGCTCCCCTTGACTAACAAATGTGGCCAATACCGGTGCATAAGGAGCATCTGCAACCGCACCCCGCTGCCACTCTTGGCGCTGAGCATGGTCCATAGTGAGCAGTTCACGGGCTTCGATATCCCAGCTCTGCCGCTCCCCCTGGGCGCTTAGCCACAGCATCACTTCCAGCAGCTGATCACGGTCATGAATTTGCCAGATACGTGCTAACCATGCAGGGGCGTCTGGCCAGTCAGCAGCACTTGCTGGGTAACTGAGCATCGAGCGAAACAGCGCACATAGCCGCCACGGCTGGGCTGATGGCTCTTCTGACCATAGCGTTTGGGGTTCAGGCAATCGTGCCAGTGCTGCTTCCAGAACTTGCCAAGTGATGCCTTCGCCCTCACTCTCTAAATCCGCTAATGCCTGACAAGCGTCAATAAAGCGATCATCCGCACCGGTTTCCCACCCTTTCACACCAAGTGCTCGGCGCAGGTCGGAAAGCCAAGCGCGTAGGTCGCTGTAATCAGACGTAATACGACGGGTAATATGATGCGCCCACGTTTGCGCCTGAGATTGTGTCAGCCAACCTGCCGCGCCTGCTAACGCTGCCCACTCTAGCGCCCCCAGTAGTCGATCAGCTTCACCGGCCGGGGCATCCAGCGCAAAAAAGAGCTGATCAGCCAACTCGCCACGGTGCGCAATACCCAGCTGTAGCAGACGTTGCTCGGCCGCTCCCGCATCCACCGTCAGCGGATGCGGCGTAAAGGCCCAATCACACAGCACAAGCTGTTGAGCCCACCAGGCATTCAGTGCATCGGCCAAAAGACACCTCTAAGAAACAGGAAGCTATTAATGAAAATAAAAAAAGAGTGAGCCGCCTATACAATTAAGGCCGCTTAAAATAAAAAGAGACATCGTTATAACGACATCGCCAAAATGGCATTACTAAGGGGACATAGTGTAACGGAAAGTGGCGCGAAGGCCGATAGCGACGAAACGTTAAAACGCGGCAAAAAATGAGCGCCTAAACCAACACTGCCCGGCACAGGGCCGGGCAGTAAATAATGCATCAGGTTAGCTATGCTAAGCGCTTTTCACTTTACTGATTATCCATAACAACACGACTGCACCGACGATTGCGGTCACCAACGAACCAATAAAACCGCCTGCTTGCAAACCTAACAGGCTAAATAAAAACCCGCCAAGCAGTGCGCCAACAACACCGACACCAATATTGCCCAAAATACCAAAACCACCGCCACGCATGATGTTGCCAGCGATCCAGCCAGCCAAACCACCAATAATCAACCACGCAATAAAGCCGCCCATAGTGCCTCCTTGATGTTCACTTTCGTCAGGGTTTTACCTATAACATCTTAACTGCAACGTTTTATTCGCAGTGTTTTACGTATCACTGTTGCTTGTCCTACCATAGCACACGGCGCTACGGTCCTGCCCATTTGATCCCCTTCCTTACAAGGAAACCTTATGATTCCCGATTCTCTCAAGCAATTACTGTCCGATGTAGACGGCCACCAGCAGGTAACTTGGCAAGGGCGCGACATAGCGCTGTTCAAGATGGCTTGGGGAGAAATGGCAGTTAGCCTACAGGGCGCACAAGTGCTGCATTTTGAACCCACTGACGACACCGGCTGGCTTTGGGTTACCCCCACACCGCAGGCGCTTCCAGGTGCGATCCGTGGTGGCATCCCCCTATGTTGGCCCTGGTTTGGCGACGAACGCTATGCCGATGAAAGCCCTGACCGTAACGGCCCTTTTCACGGGCTTGCTCGTCACGCTCAATGGCGTTTAGACGCGATTGATGACCATGCTGAAGGTATTGAAGTGCACCTCTCTCCTATCGAGCGTCTACATAGTCAGCTAACCGCTCGCGTCGTCATTCAAGCGAATGCCCAGCGCTTAAACGTTGAATTAATTAGCGAAAACATTGGCGAAGCGCCGGTCAAGATCAGCGGTGCGCTACATACTTACTTAGCTGTTAGTGATGTACACCAGTGCCGTCTGGAAGGGTTGGCTGGCGCACGTTATTTAGACAAACTGCGCGGTTTTGGCGAAGACCAACAACAGGGCACGCTGGCTATTCGCGGCGCCGTCGACCGTATTTATCACACCAATGAAGCCGTATTGCTGAACGATGGGCAGCGTACGCTGCGTATTGCCAAACAATCCAGCGACTCCACCGTGGTGTGGCACCCAGATAGCGACTTGCCCAGTGATACGCCTGCCGACGCGGCACGTCACTTTTTTTGCGTTGAAGCTGCTAACACCCGCCTAGATCCTGTATGGCTAGTCCCCGGCGCACAACACTTATTAGGTACGACATTAAGCCGCGGTTAATCCTCGGTTCATCAATGCTTTGTTATCATCAAATTAGTTAATATTTTGAAGGGAGACCGAATGGATCCACAGCAATGGCTGGAGGCTGCCACGTTTGCCTTTAACCTAATCGGCATGGTGGTATGCTTAATTGGCTTAACACTTGCGCAAAAAATGCAGCGCCGCTGGCCAGGGTATAGCGTCGCTGTGATTGGGTTTATCATCGCCACCCTACCCATGCTTTCCCAGGTTGTACTAATAAGGAATTGATAGGATGCGCCAGCCGTTAAGTCGCGAACTGAGCAATTTGTTAGAGCGAGGCCGTGACCGACAATTACGGCTGGCGGTAACGGGGCTGTCTCAGGCCGGGAAAACCGCGTTTCTAACGTCACTGGTTAACCAATTGCGCCACGCTGGGGTAGAGGCCCAACTAGACTTGTTACCCGTCGCCCGTGAAGGGCGTTTGCTGGGTGCGCAGCGGTTGAACCAACCGGACCTTGGCGTGCCACGTTTCCCCTATGATCCTGGCATGGCGGCGCTACGTGCTACGCCGCCGCGCTGGCCTGAGCCCACCCGTGGCATCAGTGAACTGCGCTTACAGCTGCGCTACCGCCCTGCCCAGCAAGGCTGGTTTACTCCAGACATTGCCCACTTAACCCTCGACTTGTTCGACTACCCAGGCGAGTGGTTGCTGGATTTACCCCTGCTACAGCACGACTTTTACAGCTGGTGCCAGGCGCAATCACTGCATGAAGGGCCACACCGGAAGGTGTTGTTCAGCGAATGGTTAATGGAGGCTGAACAACTAGACCCTGCCGCCGAGGCGGATGAAGCGAAACTGGCAGCGCTCGCAGATGCCTATGCCCAAGGCCTTCGCCGGGCCAAACAGGCAGGGTTTTCTGATCTTCAGCCTGGACGCTTTCTGCTCCCCGGCGAGCTAGATGGCGCGCCCGTACTGCAGTTTTTTCCGCTACCTGAATTAAATGCACCAAAAGAAACCCTGGAAGCACTACCTGATACTAGTATTTACGCCACCTTGGCCGCGCGCTTTCGCTACTACCAGCAGCAAGTGGTACGGCCCTTTTATCGTGACCATTTCCGTCGTTTCGATCGTCAGATTGTGCTGGTCGATGTGCTTGGTGCGCTTAATGCCGGGCCGGAACGCTTTGAAGACCTTTCCCATGCGCTGCGTCAACTGATGCAAAGCTTCGATTACGGCAAGCGCAGCCTGTTGACGCGTCTATTTGCGCCGAAAATAGACCGTCTGGCCATTGCGGCTACCAAAGCTGACCACGTGACGCCCGACCAGCACGGTAATGTTGTGCAACTGCTGGAAGCGTTACTTGCTGAGCCACTTAAAGACCTGCGTTTTGCCGACATTCCGGTGAAGGCACTGTCACTAGCGGCCATACGCGCCACTGAAGCCCGTGAAGTTCTCCACGAAGGCAAACGCACTCCCGCGCTAAAAGGCACTACCCTTGAAGGCGAAGACGTGCTGGTCTACCCGGGTGACGTGCCAAACCGTCTTCCGAAACCCGACTTTTGGCAGCAGCAAGGCTTTGACTTTCCCAGCTTTCGCCCAATGCCTATCGACAGCGAAGCGCTTTCACATATCCGCATGGACGCCGCTATCGACTGGCTGATTGGAGATAAATTGATATGAGTAATCCTCAGCCGCGTCGGGATTTCCAAACACAAGAAGCACCCGCCCCCAACTCCGAGCAGTTGCGTCAGCGTGAAAGTTTTGCCGCGACTGAATCGCATCAGCCGCTGACTCCCCAGGCAGACATCAAAGCACTTCCGGAAGCGAGCCTGAGCACACCCCGAAAACGCCGTTGGGGGTTGATGTTTGCCCTGGTCGGCGGTGCTACCTTGGGCAGCGTAGAATTGGCCACCGGCATTCCGGACGCCTTTTCCCAGTCACAGTGGATGACCATGGCCTGGCAGCTGTTTGGCATTAGCTTGATTGGTATAGGCGGCTTGTCGTTGTTGAAAGAGCTTGGCCGTCTGCGCCGCTTAAAGCGCCATGACCGATTACGCCATGACCTGGCAGAACTGCCACAACGCTCTACCAAGCAAGCCCAATCCATGGCAGAGCAGCTCAAGCGCCAGCTAAAACTGGGCGATGATGATCCTCATTGGCAGGCGTTTCAACGTGCCTGCCAGCCCCATCATAGCGGAGAAGAGATACAAACACTGCTGCGCTACCATCTACTAGCGCCCCGCGACCGCGAAGCCCAGCGCCTGATTACCCGTATGTCTGGTGAGACGGCCATCATGGTGGCCATCAGCCCACTGACGTTGGTAGACATGGCACTGGTGGCCTGGCGCAGCCTTGCCATGGTCGACAGACTCTGCCGCCTTTACGGACTTGAGCTTGGTTACGCTAGCCGTCTACGGCTATTTCGCAATGTGCTGCATAACATGGCCTTTGCCGGAGCCAGTGAGCTCGCCACGGATGCCAGCATGGATATGCTCTCACTGGACTTGGCAGGCAGGCTTTCCGCTCGTGCGGGCCAAGGTTTGGCCACAGGCCTACTGAGCGCCCGTTTAGGGCTACGCGCCCAGCGTCTATGTCGCCCAGTGGCCTTTACGGAACAAGAGCAACCCAAGTTGGCCGATCTACGCCAAGACCTATGGCGGCAAATCAAACGGCTCGATAAAGAGCCCGTTTCACAAGATCGTTAAACGGGAGGGTTCGATGCGATCCAGTCAAGAAACGTGCGTTTGCCAACCCCATTGTCATTTGGGTTGGCATCAATGATGCCGTAACCATTGGGCGTCGCCAGACTGAGATGCTTCAGTCCGACCAGCATGCCACGTTCAAGCATGTCTTCGACTAGACCTCTCCAACCCAGCGCTACGCCTTGCCCTGCAATCGCCGCTTGAATCAACAGCGTATAGTTATTGAAATCCAATTCGGAAGATTGGCCATGAGGCGTCCCGCCCATTTGCTTGAAGTATGTCGGCCAATCCAGCCAGTGCTGCCGTTGATCAGCGGTAAGGGTCAGCAGGGGGACTTCAGCAAGCGATGAGAGCTGTTCCAATGGGCCGTACTGTTTCAAAAAACCAGCACTACAGACAGGAAAAACCTCCTCCTGGAACAATGGAGAAGCGTTTTTCATCCCCCGTTCATCACAGAACATAATGGCCACATCGACCTCTTGCCCTCTCCAATCAAAGACTTCTTGGCTAGTTAAAATGCGCACGTCGATCTTGGGGTGCTGCTGCCGAAACATCGGCAGCCGCGGCATCAACCAGTAAGCAGCCAACGAAAAATCGGTCAAAATATTGACGTGCGGACTGTGCTGGCGATGCTGCAGCCGTTCGATCGTCTCCTCAATGATCGAAAACCCCTCTTGAACACTGGCAAACAGCGCATGACCAGATTCGGTCAGTAGCACGCCACGGTATACCCGGTCAAAAAGCCGCAAGCCAAGCTCTTCTTCCAGTGCCCGAACCTGCTGGCTGACCGCCGACTGGGTCGAACGCAGTTCACGAGCTGCTGCAGTAAAGCTCAGATGTCTGGCTGCTGCCTCAAAGACTCTCAATCCATTCTGCGACACCCTTTTACCCGCCACTGACATTAGCTCACCTAATGGAAAACATTAAAAAACAGCCAGTTTACAGCATAACGGATTAGCAGAGAGACTGGTTAAGAATTGATACGCGCCACGACCTGGAGTTTCTGCACATGACTGCTCGACAACCCAACATTCTCTTTCTGATGGCCGACCAGATAGCAGCCTCGGCGATGCCCTTCCACGGCCACCCCATCGTAAAGACTCCCCACCTCTCACGATTGGCAGATGAAGGGGTAGTGTTCGACTCAGCCTACTGCAACACCCCGCTATGCGCGCCATCTCGTTTTACGTTGATGGCCGGTCAATTGCCGTCACGCATTGGAGGTTATGACAATGCCGCTGATTTTCCAGCGGACACTCCCACTTTCGCCCATTATCTACGCGATGCTGGTTACTACACTGCCCTCACCGGTAAGATGCATTTCTGCGGCCCTGACCAGCTGCATGGTTTCGAAGAACGGCTGACCACCGACATCTACCCGGCCGACTATGGCTGGTTTGTCGACTGGGAAAATTTTCATGAACGGCCTAGCTACTACCACAATATGTCGTCGGTGATTCAGGCGGGGCCATGCGTGCGCTCCAACCAGCTCGACTTCGACGATGAAGTCGCTTTCCGCGCTAAGCGCTTTCTTTACGATTATGCCCGCAATGGCGAGCAGCGGCCCTTCTGCCTGACTGTTTCAATGACGCACCCACACGACCCTTACACCATTCCTCAGGAGTACTGGGACCGCTACCAGCACGACGCCATCGATATGCCACGGGTACCCTATTCAAGAGAGCTGATGGATCCACACTCCAAGCGGCTGCGTCATGTTTACCAGTGCGATGAGGGCACCATCAACGATGAGCAGATCCGCAACGCGCGACATGCTTATTATGGGGCGCTAAGCTATGTCGACGATCAAATCGGTGACGTGCTTAAAGCGTTGAAGGAGACTGGCCTCGATGAAAACACCATCATTGTTTTCTCAGGTGATCACGGTGATATGCTCGGCGAGCGCGGCCTGTGGTACAAGATGAGCTGGTTCGAGGGCTCAGCACGCGTGCCGATGATTATCCATGCGCCACAACGCTTTACTCCAGGCAGGGTGGGTGAATCGGTATCGACCATGGATCTGCTGCCAACGTTTGCCGAACTAGCCCACAATGGAAGCGCACCAGAGTATGCCGTGCCGATTGATGGTCGCAGCCTCTTGCCGCACCTGACGGGTAACGGTGGTCACGATGAGGTAATAGGCGAGTATCTTGGCGAAGGGGCTATTGCACCGCTACTAATGATTCGTCGCGGTCGTTACAAATTCGTCCACACTGCACCAGATCCAGATCAGCTATTCGATCTCGATGCAGATCCGCTAGAGCTCAATAATCTCGCCGAAAGCCCTGCTTATCAGGAATTATGTAAGGAATTTCGCAATGAGGTCGCCAGTCGCTGGGACTATGAGCAGATGCATAATGAGGTGATTGCCAGTCAACGGCGCCGTAAACTAGTTTCACGGGCCCTTAAGCAAGGCAAAGTTACGCCATGGGATTATCAGCCCACTTTCGATGCTAGTATCCAGTATATGCGTAACAACATCGACTTGGACGACCTAGAGCGTCGAGCACGTTTATCAGCCACCGCCTCCGTAACAAACAACCGTTGATTCATCATTTAACCACTACCACCCTAAAATAAAGATGATAAGACGGCGGATGCGCCCATTATTAATAATAAGGGAAACTCTATTATGAGCACTAAAAGCGACCCTGAGTCGCCGCCTATGGCTAGTGATATGCAAACCGACTACGTGGTCGGGCAGGATAATATCGAGGGGAGCTTTGGCCCCATCGGGTTTGATATCCATAATCGCGTTTTTGCTGTATCCGCCCTTTCTTCGGTCGTGTTTATTATCCTCACCCTACTATTTCCTGAACGCGCAGGGAGCATTTTTCAGTCGATCGTCGCCTTTTCCACGGGAACCCTGGACTGGTATTTCATGATCCTGGTGGATTTCTTTATTCTGTTTTGCTTGGCTCTAGTGGTCTTGCCTTATGGATCAGTCAGGCTAGGGGGGCCTGACGCTCGCCCGGATCATAGCTATCTTTCTTGGTTTGCAATGTTGTTCACTGCTGGCATTGGCATCGGCTTACTGTTTTTTGGCGTTCTAGAGCCGGTTTATCACGCCAATGTTTCGCTGCCTTTAGGTATTACGTCGCCCTTCGGAAGTGACGGAACACTGAACCCAGACGCGATTGCTAATGCTAGTGCCATGGGGCTTGCGGGTACCTATCTTCACTGGGGGCTGCATGGCTGGGCAGTGTATGTTGTGATGGCGCTCGCACTGGGCATTTTTACCTATAACAAAGGCCTGCCATTTTCGATACGTTCAGCATTTTTTCCAATTCTGGGCGAACGCGTCTGGGGCTGGTGGGGTCATGCCATCGACATTCTGGCAGTGTTTGCCACCCTCTTCGGACTGGCCACATCCCTTGGGCTGGGTGCACAACAAGCGAATGCAGGGATGAACTTCGTCTTTGGCATGGAGGTAAACACCACCACCCAGGTGATCGTCATTGTGCTCGTAACGGCAGTCGCGCTAGTGTCAGTATGGCGTGGATTAGAGGGCGGCTTAAAGAAGCTGTCTGAATTCAATATGATCCTGGCCGTGTTGTTCTTCTTCTTTGTTTTGTTTGCCGGGCCAACGTTGATTGCGCTAAGCGGTTTCATGTCCGGGCTTGTCACCTATGTTGCTGACTTCCTGCCTCTATCGGCCCCTTTCGGCCGTGACGATGATGCCTATCGTCAGTCCTGGACGATTTTCTACTGGGCGTGGTGGATCAGTTGGGCACCTTTCGTCGGCATGTTTATCGCCCGCGTGTCGCGAGGCCGTACCGTGCGAGAGTTCGTGCTTTGTGTGCTGCTTGTTCCCAGCTTGTTCATCTTTATTTGGATGGGCGTCTTTGGTGCTACGGCGCTAGATCAGCTCTACGCAGACCCCGCTAGCAGTCTGGTTAAAGAGTATGTCATCGACAACTACAGACCTGAACTTTCGCTATTTGGCATGCTTAATGAGCTGCCTCTAACAGGCATTATGTCTACCTTAGGCATCGTATTAGCACTGATATTCTTTGTTACCTCGTCGGACTCGGGGTCTTTGGTGATCGACACTATCACTGCCGGCGGAAAAATTGACGCTCCCCGCCCACAGCGCATGTTCTGGGCAATTGTTGAGGGACTTATCGCTATCGTACTGCTGATTGGTGGCGGCTTATCAGCGCTTCAGGCAGGCGTGACAGCAACGGCCATTCCATTCTCAATTGTTATGCTGTTGATGTGCTACTCGATCATTAAAGCGCTGAATGGCGAGTTAAAGCATATACGTCGCTAACGAGGACATAAGGACGATAGTAAAGAGTCTCTGCTGGTATCCGCAGAGACTCTTTCTTTTACCGTATTATCTTATTCAGCACTACGTGGCGCTAATACATCAAGCCAAGCGCTGTTCAGTCTCGGCATCAAATAGCACGGCGCGGGCCATATCGACGCGTAGCGATAAGCGTTCGCCGGGTGCAATTGCGCACTTGGGCCCCACCCTGGCGGTGATTTCCTGCTCTCCCAGCGGCAGGCGTAGCAGAATATCGGCACCGGTCGGCTCAACGATGCTTACCTTGGCCTCCATTAGTGTCCCTTCCGCCTGCTCGCTCAGCCGAACATCCTCCTCGCTGAAGTGTTCTGGTCGCAATCCAAGAATAATTGGCTTATTCAGCTGTTCCACAAGCCCCGCTGCGTTGCGTTCAGAGGGCCATGGTAGTAAGAGATCGTCTTCATCTGGGGTGGCAATACGTAGTACATAGCCATCGCCGGCCGTCTCCAGCGTCGCGCGAATAAAGTTCATCGATGGTGATCCCATAAAGCCTGCGACGAACATGTCGACCGGGTTGTTATATACCTCATCGGGGCTACCAAGCTGCAGGATATTGCCATCACGCATCACCGCGATGCAGTCGGCCAGGGTCATTGCTTCAACTTGATCATGGGTGACGTAAACAATTGTGGTGCCTAAGCGCTGATGGAGCTTTTTAATCTCGGTACGCATATCCACCCGCAGCTTTGCGTCCAGATTTGATAGCGGCTCGTCAAATAGATACACCTTGGGTTCACGTGCCAGCGCCCGTCCCATGGCCACCCGCTGACGCTGGCCACCCGATAGCTGGGCAGGCTTACGCTCAAGCAGGTGAGAGATTTGCAGCAGATCGGCCACGCGCTCTACGGCACCGACACGCTCGGCTTTGGGCACCTTGCGCATTTCCAGCCCAAAGCTGATGTTTTGCCTTACGGTCATGCTGGGATAGAGCGCGTAGGACTGAAACACCATGGCAATATCCCGCTCAGCGGGCGTGCGCCAAGTGACGTCTTCGCCGTCGATATAGATATTGCCGCTAGTCACTGGCTCCAGCCCGGCGATGGCGTTCATCAGCGTGGATTTACCACAGCCAGATGGCCCCACCAAAATCAGGAATTCACCAGAATCAATCGAAATACTGACATCTTTCAGCACCCGCTCGCTGCCGAACTCTTTGCGCACGTTGTGAATTTCTAACGCTGCCATTATGAAAATCCCATTGTAAGACTGCTGACAAAGTTGTTATTTCGGTCTGAACAACCCTTGGCGGGGGCGCTGTAAATCCTTCCTTGGACGCTACTTTCGCCATCCATGGCGAAAGACCCCCGCTACGGGTTGATTCTGACCTTGCTAAAGAAACCTCTAGAAAGTTGTCACCAATCTGATTGTTATTAGCCTTTCACGGAGCCTGCCGTCAGCCCGCGCACGAAATACTTTCCGGCCAGCACATACACCACCAGCGTTGGCAGTGCTGCAATCATCGCGGCGGCCATATCGACGTTGTACTCACGCACACCAGTGGACGTATTGACCAAATTGTTGAGCGCCACCGTCACCGGCTGGGTGTTGTGGGCCGAGAACGCCACGCCGAACAAAAAGTCATTCCAAATCTGGGTAAATTGCCAGATAACTGACACCACAATAATCGGCGCGGAAACCGGTAATAAAATACGCCAGAAAATACGGAAGAATCCCGCGCCATCCAGCTTCGCTGCAGAGACCAGCTCGTTAGGAATTCCGACATAGAAGTTGCGAAAAAACAGTGTGGTAAAGGCAATGCCAAAAACCACATGCACCAGAATCAGCCCCGCACGTGAGCTGGAAAGCCCTAACCAGCCCAAGGTTTGTGCCATTGGTAACAGCACTACCTGAAACGGGATAAAGCAGCCAAATAGCATCAGCGCAAAGACCAATTCAGAGCCTTTAAAGCGCCATTTGGTCAGCGCATAGCCATTTAGCGCCCCGACCGTGGTGGAGATCAGCACGGCAGGAATCACCATCGCAAAGGAGTTCCAAAAATAACCGCCGACACCTTCACAGCGCATACCGGTACACGCTTCTCCCCAGGCTTTCGTCCAGGGTTCAAGGGTTGGATTTTGCGGCAGCGATAGCAGCGTTCCCGCACTTATTTCGCTCAACGGTTTAATAGAGGTCATCAACATGACCACCATCGGCAAGATATAAAACAGCCCCGCTACAATCAGTACGCCGTAAAGCACAGCCCGCAACAGCCGTGCGGCAGGCGTTTGCCGACGAATCACGTTAGCCATGTTTGCGGCTCCTTAGTTCGGAATAGAGGTAAGGAATCAAAATCGCCAGAACACCACCGAGCATTAACATAGCGCTAGCGGAGCCGAGCCCGATCTGAGCCCGATTAAAGGCGTGGGTGTACATAAAGGTGGCGGGCAGATCGGTGGCATAACCAGGCCCACCGCCAGTGAGTGCGACCACTAAATCAAAGCTTTTAATCGCAATATGGGACAGAATCATCACCGCGCTGAACACCACCGGACGCAGGCACGGCATCACCACCCGCCAGTAAATGCGCGGCAGGCTAGCACCGTCTAACTGAGCAGCTTTGACGATGCTGTCATCAATACCCCGCAACCCCGCCAAAAAGAGCGCCATCACAAAACCAGACGCCTGCCAAACTGCCGCAATCACCAGGGTATAAATCGCCATATCAGGATCAACGATCCAGTCGAAGCGAAACGACTCAAACCCCCAGCTTTGCACCATCGCCTGAATTCCCAGCTGGGGATTCAGCAGCCACTTCCAAACCACGCCCGTAACAATAAACGACAGTGCCATGGGGTAGAGATAAATCGTGCGCAGCGCGCCCTCTTGGCGAATTTTCTGATCCAGTAGAATTGCCAACAGCGCGCCAATCACCAAACAAATCACAATAAACAGCACGCCAAACAGCACCAGGTTGCTAGAGGCTATCCACCAACGTTCGTTGGCCATTAGCCGCGCATATTGGCCAAAGCCAACAAAATCGTAGCTGGGCAGCATGCGCGAGCTGGTTAGCGACAACACAAAAGTCCACAACATAAAGCCGTAAACAAACAACAGAGACACCGCAACAGAAGGGGCAAGTACCAAACGGGGCAGCCAGGCTTGTAGCCAGCCAGACGCCGTCGGCCGCACTAGAGTGCGCGTCGTGGGTTCGCTCATAAGATTATTCCTCGCCAGTCAGCCACTAGCCCCGCCGTTGCGGCGGCGCTAGTTACGTCACTTATTAAAAGAACGCAGTGGCTTAGAAAGAGGCGGTTTCAGCCGCACTTACCAACCGCTCAGCAGCTTCTTCGGCAGGCATATTGGTGTCATTGAAGTAGTTGGTCACAACATCAAAGATCGCTCCCTGGACATCAGCGCGCACCGCCATCCCGTGAGCCAAGCTGGGGACTAAACCGCCTTCATCAGCAGTGCGTTGGAAGTCAGCAAGCGACTGCTGAGCACAGCTATCGAAGTCACTTATATCAAGGTCAGATCGCGCAGGAATAGAGCCTTTGGCAAGATTAAAAGCTTCCTGGAAAGTCGGCTCCAAGACTAAGCGAGCCAGGGTCTGCTGGGCCTCACGCCCAGCGTCGTCGCTCATACGAAACATCGTTAGGCTATCAATATTAAACGTAAAGGCATCTTCAGTGCCGGGCGCAGCCGCGCACAGATAGTCTTCACCAGCAGTCAGGCCTGCGGCGGTGAACTCCCCTTTGGCCCAGTCACCCATTAGCTGGAAGCCTGCAGTGCCTTCAATGACCATGGCGGTGGCAATGTTCCAATCGCGGCCAGACATGCCCTCATCCATCAGCTCACGTAGACGCTTAAAGTCTTCTAGCGCTGCGATCATCTGTTCCCCGCCAAGCGCCTCTGGGTCTAGTTCCACCAGCGCCTGCTGATAAAACTCGGCTCCCTGGCTACCCAGCACGACACTTTCAAACACCGTCGCGTCTTGCCACGCTTGGCCACCATGGGCTAGCGGTACAAAACCAGCCTCACGAATGGCTTCACCGGCGGTAAAAAGCTCATCCAGCGTGGTAGGCATTTCAACGCCTGCCGCTTCTAGAACGTCAGGGTTCGCCCATAGCCAATTAACGCGGTGAACATTCGCGGGAACGGCAACATAATGGCCATCGTAACGCATAATATCGGCAACTATTTCAGGCAGTAAGTCATCCCAGTCTTCAGCGGTAGCGACCTCGTCTAAATTCCCCAGAAGGCCGAGCTTGCCCCACTCTTGAATTTCGGGGCCATTAATGAGCGCAGCGGAAGGCGGGTTGCCAGACATTGCACGAGATTTAAGTACCGTCATGGCGGTTTCACCACCACCCCCTGCAACAGCGAAATCCTGCCAGCCATAGCCTTCGGCTTCCATTAACTCTTTGAGGAAGTTTGCGGCACGGGCTTCACCGCCGGATGTCCACCAGTGCAGCACTTCCACTTCGTTGGCTTGGGTGGTGCTGGCCGCCATGCTGGTGCCAGCCGCCACGACTAATGCAAATACGGACTTTTTAAACGTAGGTACGTTAAATACGGGTATATTGATACTCGGCATGAATAGCTCCTGCTGTTGTTATTGTGCTGTTGTTATTGTGCTGTTGTTTTTATGCTGATGTTTTGTGCTGATGAGATGTCGTTGCTGATAATGCTCAACTGAACGACTCACAGCAGAGTACGCCACCCTGGCACACAACGGGAGTTACCGATTCCTGCATAGTCTTGGCAATTTATTAATAGTGTTAGAGGTTTATTACAAGTCAGTAACACTCGTTTGGCGCGGTAGCATTAACGTGGCCACTAACCCACCTGCCGAGTGATTCGATAAGACGATATCGCCTCCATGGGCACGGGCAATATGCCTGGCAATGCCGAGTCCCAGGCCGCTTCCACCGGTGTAGCGACTTCGAGAGGCTTCCAGGCGCACAAAAGGTGAAAAGACTCGGGTAAGCTGCGCATCAGGAATACCTGGCCCACTATCATGAATGCACAACGTGACGACACCCGCCTGCTCTTCCAGCGTTACGGTTGCTTTCTGGCCATAAAAAACGGCGTTTTCAAGTAGGTTTGCCAAGCAGCGTTTTAGCGCCAGAGGCTTAACGGTTAGTGGTAACACAGCGCCATGAAGTGACACCTCACCGCCGTACAGACGTAACCCTTCGGCAATCTCCAGCAGCAGCGCGTTAAGATCTGTAGGCTGGGGTTCTTCATGCAGATCCAATCCTTTAACCGAGGCCAGTGCGCCTTTGACCAGCTCACTCAACTCGTCAAGCGAGGCACAAAAACGTTCACGCTGAGCAGCATCATCGAGCATTTCGGCACGCAGCCGCATGCGTGTAATGGGCGTTTTAAGATCATGAGAAATTGCCGAAAACAGTCGCTCGCGCTCATCAACCTGCTCTTGAATGCGTCGCTGCATGCGATTAAAGGCCGCTGCGGTGGCGGCCACTTCTTTAGGGCCGCTCTCTTTAAGTGGCGGGCTAGCCAAATCATCACCCAACTGGCGTGCTGCTCGGGAAAGCCGCGCCAACGGCCGAGTCACACTGGTAATACCGAGTAACGAAAGCGCCAGCACGCTTAGCAGCACCAGCACGCCGACCAATAAACGCTCTTCAGACAGCCAACGGTAGCCGCTAAAAATATCCGGCACGCCCAGTAGTGTGGCCACGTAAAGCCAGGTATCCGGAGCCAACTCCAGTTGCACCACTAAGATAGGGGGAGAAAGCGGCTCCATTAACAGACTGTGCTGTCCCCAGCGGGGTGGTAAATCGTAAAGCAGCACTTCGTTATTGAAGACACGTAAGTTTTCCGGGCGGGAAAACTCCACCACCACATCGTCAATGGAGAGCTGCTGGGTCAAAATAGAGCGCACGTTGTCTACCACGACCTCTTTTTCAGGGCCGCTGCCAATATCTTCGACTGGAATGCGTCGCTCATTCACGCTGACAAAAAAACGCGTGCCGCCCATGCTACGCAGTTGATCCAACACAATGTGCCGATAATCTACCGGCAGCGAACGGAAAAACCGCATGGTCGAGGCAATACTGAAGGCCATGTTGCTGGAAAGCTCATCTAACTGTTCAAGCTGGCTGGCTCGCACCTGAGAAGTCCATAGCGCATAGCTAGCCGCTTGAGCAACCAGCACCCCTGTAATCATAATGACCACAAAGCGCCCACGTAGACTGCTTGGCAACCAACTCGCGAGAATGCGCTTTACGCTCTTCACGAAGCAGCTTCAACCCTAGCGGTCAACACATAGCCAGCCCCACGCACAGTGCGAATCAGCTGGGAGTGCTGTGCATCTTCCCCTAGCCGCTGGCGCAAGCGACATACATGTACGTCAATCGAGCGATCTAGCGGTGGTGCTTCACGTCCGCGGGTCAAGGTGTAGAGATCGTCGCGAGTAATGACGGTGGCAGGCCGTTCCAGAAACACCTGCAGTAGTTGGAAGTCTGCGCCGGAGAGCGCAGTGCGAATACCTGCCTGGTCAATCAGTTCGCGGGTCATGCGGTCCAGTTGCCAGTCGCCAAAGCGCACCCAGCGAGCCTCTTGGGTCGGCGCGCCAGTTGCTGCCGGGCGGGCTCGACGCAACACCGCTTTAATCCGCGCCAGCAACTCACGAGGGTTGAAGGGCTTAGCGATATAGTCATCAGCGCCTAACTCAAGCCCCAAAATGCGGTCGGTATCATCGGCACTGGCGGTGAGCATAATAATCGGCGTATCGCTGGTTTTTCGCAGTTCCCGGCAGATAGTAAAACCGTCATCCCCCGGCATCATAACGTCAACGACCAACAAGTCTGGCGCTTGATCAGCCAGTTGCTGATACAGCGAATCCGCGCCGTCGGCGGTCAACACGTGATAGCCGTGACGCCCTAAATAGTCTGCCAACAGTTCGCGAATTTCCGAGTCGTCATCAACGACCATCAAGGTAGCAGGCGTGGTTGTCATGGTAGCAATATGCCCTGGGTTATTATTACTCGTTATTATCGTTTTAGGGGCTAGATGATGGTGGAGTGGCCATCCTGTCGCAAGCGGCCATCGACCAAGTTACAGCGCGAAGCGTTTTGCTAGCCACCGAGCCACGGCCGCTTCGCCATGATGGCCGATACGCTCAGCGTTGGAAACTCGATCAAAAAGCTCAGGGTGGGCGTTGTTCATTATCTGGGCCTCCCCTGCCAGATTAAGCATTTCAGTATCGTTTAGGTTATCGCCAAATGCTAAGCACTCTACTGGCGTTAGCTTTAGCTTTTTCAGCAGCGCTGTTAAGGCCACGCCTTTATTGACGCCACCCGCCATAATTTCTAAAGAGTCGATCGTTGAGTATGTGATATGTAGGCTGTGACCATGCGCCTCCTGGGCCTGATATTCCAGTTGCGCTAACGCAGCCGGATCGCCTATATAGAGCACTTTACCAACCCCATCAGCATCCATCGCTTCCTGCGGCACAACTTCGTAACGAAAGCCCGTCGAGGCATGCAATGACAACAGATGCGGTGCGTCGGCATCGATATACCAGCCGCTTTCACGGTAAAGGTTGAGCCTTACCTGAGGCGGGCGCGGCAACTGAATAAGCGTTTCGACGTAGGCTGGTTCAAGATGGGTCGCGCTCAAAAGCGTGCCGTCTGGAGCATGGATATAGGCCCCGTTGGTACTGATTAAATAGGCCGGGATATCCAACTGATCGCGAAACACGCGCATATCGTTATAGTGGCGACCAGACGCCAGCGCGACATGATGGCCTTGCGCTACAAGCGCTCTAAGCACCTCAACCGTATTGTCGTGCAGCCGGTGGTCGCTGCCTAACAGCGTACCGTCAAGGTCGGAAACGATAAGGCGTGATGTCATGGTGCACTCCTGATGATAGAACTTCTCAGCTTATCCGATTACGCTCGCCGCTCCCAGCCGGCCTAAAGAGACTCAGAACCCTCTAAGGCAACGCTGCCTGAAGAGGGCTCTTCGTTATCTTAACGTTGGTTAATTTAGCGTCACGACACGACTATGCCGCTGACCATTGGCACTAGCACTGCGTAATAGCACCGTGTTTTCCACCTCGGGGCGCGCGCTGTCCTGATAGACCTGCCAGCTCGCCCCGTCGTCCAAGGAGTACTCAATACTGACTCCTGGTAACGCGACATTGGCGACTAGCCTGCCCGCTTCAACCCGGGCTCCTGGCAACGGCAGACGATAAGCGATCCCATCGCGCTCCAGTCGTGGCAGAACACGCTGACCAAGCAGGTTGGCAAAACGCTGCCAATCTTCAGTCAACGACTCATCGTCGACAAAGGACGTCTCGCCACCGATAAACGTCTGACCAGGTTGATAGTCGAGTTCCCACTCGGCTTGGTGCCAGGCTCGCTCGGCCAACGCTAGCAGACGCGGGAAGATCATGTACTCCATCTGCGTCTCGCTACGTACCGTTTCACCCCAGGCTTGAGCGGAAATCCCCCGAGCGCCTTGCCATCCCTCAGCGCTCTCGGAACGAAAGGTATTACCGTCTCGATCAACTGAGGTTTCCGCATTTTGCGCCAGATTATCGGGGGCAAAGGAGAACACTTTGCGCGTATCGGTGAAACGTGTCGCCCAGTAGTAGCCTCGTTCGTGTGGATTGACCTCGTAGGGCATGTCGAAGTAGAGATAATCTGGGCTAGAAAGAATCACCTCATAACCCCGCGACTGCCACTCGGCCACCGACTGACTACCGCCCCAAAACAGCGGATCCCAGAAATTGACCGCGACCTGTGGCGTCGCAAACTCAGCGGCGGACTCAACATGCTTAAGGCCGTCTTGCCAGGCTGACATACGCGCTATTCCGTAGCTATCAGCGAGTTGATTGACCTGTAGGGCAAAACGGCTCGGCAGTTCCTCTACAGAAGCAACCTCTCCATCGGCAACGCTCTGTTGGCAAATTGGCGACGCCTCCCAGGGGTGATGCTGATCACTCTGGTCGATGGTTCCTCGCCAGTCGACCGGTTCGTCGGCATCGATATCCTGAAAACCATGACCCAGTAGGATATTCTTGGCTTCATCACCACCAAAGTGCCAGTTGTCCAGCGCCTGCCCCGCCTCTTGGTGCATCGATACCACTTCGCCCATCACCTTATCGACAAAGCGGTTCGTCGACTCAAGACAGGGGTTGAGGTAGCTGCGACGATCATAGAGCTGAACCGACAGCGTATTAGACGTATCTTCGGGGTCGATTAATCGATACTCATTGGCTGCCGCACTATCGCCCTCCTCCATCAGCCGACGATATCGCGCTTCCATAGCCACCACAGCGGCGCGAGCATGAGCTGGCATATCAATTTCAGGCACCACCTGAATATGGCGAGCCTCGGCATAGCGAACAATATCGATGTAATCCTCACGGGTGTAGAAACCGCTACCGGCAGTATCGTCCTTTGGCCCAGAGCCCAACTGAGGTAAAAGACAGTTCGTTTCTGCCAGATCATGACAGCGCTTGCTGCCTACTTCGGTTAATTCCGCCAACCCTGGAATTTCCAGCCGCCAGCCCTCATCATCGGTGAGATGGAAATGGAAACGGTTGAGCTTGTACGCAGCCATCTGATCCAGCAGGCGCAACACGGCGGCCTTATCTTTGAAATTCCGTGCAACATCCAGCATGACGCCGCGATAGTCGTAACGTGGAGCATCATCAATGTCCATCGCTGGCACCAGCCCCTCCTCATCCATGGCCGCTATTAGCGACTGGACAGCGTAAAAAGCCCCGCTAGCGTCAAAAGCCAGAATATCGGCACCGGACTCATTGAGCTGCAGGCGATATCCTCCTTCCCGTGCCAATGCTTCATCGAGAACTTCTGACTCAGAGACCAAGCGGGCTCGGATCACCAAGCTGTCGCCACCTTCGTTGACGGGGATGTCGAGCCGTTCGAAGCGCTCTCCCAGTACCGCTAGGCTGGCCTCGCTAAGCATTGGCATCTCGAGGCTGACCCCTTCAGACAAATCGAGAGTAGCCTCTCCCAGGCGAGATGAGCGCGGTGTCGGCAAAATAGCTCCCCGCAATGCGTCGGCGGGCATTGCAGTGGCCGCAGCGTTGCGCTCGAAGCGTGTCTCGGCGGTCATCACCACGTTGTTATCGTCCGGTGTACGCATAAGCTGTTCACCGAAGGGAGCACGGACAAAATCGCTCAATACGTCGTCACGGGTATTATCGATCACCGCGGTTTCATCGCCCACGGCTAGGTACCAGTTGGGCATCACATCGGTCATGAATAGCTGCCAGTACTCACCCACAATGGGAATTTCCAGACTCTCTCCAGCGCCCAGCCCAGTAAAAGAGTCATTGGGCTCAAGGCGATGCAGATCCCCAGTGATACGCGTCAGCGACAGTTCAGGATGATCCATCTGCAGCAAGCGGCGAATACTCGAAAAATAGAGCTCCCAATCGCTCGCCTCAATGGCCTTATCAGAGGTATTGGTCAAAAGAATCGTCGCGGTGAAACAGGCGGCATAATCCGCCCCCAGTCTCTGGCAGTCGATATCATGCGCCTGCGGCTGGTTGGCGGTTATCGTGTACTGCACGTCCAGCCGCTGCGCCAAGTCGCGGGCAGACGACGCGTCAAGCTGAGTGGTTTCGCTGGCCTGGGCTGCCGCCGAGTTGATTGCAACCCCGATAGCCAGTGTCGTTAGGGCCTTCGTCAATGTTGTCATTGTTTTCACCTCAAGCATTACAGAATCGAGAAAGGAGCCACGACCGTGAACTTGATGTCGTGCTCATCTTGAAAGGCATTTTTAAAGCCGCCATCTCCCCAGGAGGCGTAGTCGGTGCGGTTGTCGTAGCGGGTATAGTGAAGTTGAAAACGCGTGCCCTCGGCCCAGCCATTCTGAACTTTGTAATGCACGTCAAAGTTCCAGGCGGACTCACTAAAGCGGCGCCCGGGGTCCTCAAAACCTGAGTAGGGACGAGCATCCCAGCCATAAGCATGAGCCAAGCCCAGTGACCAACCAGGCAAATCCCAGCCTTCCAGGTCATAGGTGACACCGGCGTAGAGGGACTTTTCACCATCGTGATTCCAGTCGGACCGGGCATCCCACCAGATATCCAAGCGGCCGTTGGACGATGCATAAGGAGTGGTCATTCGAGGCAGGAAGTAGCCCTGAGACCCAGGTGCATGCACCCAGCTAAACTCAAGCCGCCAATCGAAGGCCCCCTGATCATAATGAGCGGTAAGCACCTGTTGCCAGGCAGTACCGTCATAGACGTCGTTGGCTGAGCCATCGTCATGGCGGTCACGGGCGGCGTAGGTTTGGTAACTCAAACGCAGCGGGGAGTCGTTCAGCTGGGTGGCATAAGACACCTTGCCGAACCCTTGATCCATATAGCCATGGGCTTGCCCAAAAGCTGCCTCGATGGCCAGCTCATCGGTGACGTCGTAGCGTGCTCCCAGCGAGTGCAGGTAGTCGATCGTCTCTCCATCAGCTTGGCGGAACTCGTAGAAGCTCTGATACCAAGGCGCCTTGTAACGATCAGCATGAAAATAGCTCAGCGATAGGTCACCTATCCTGGCGCCGAGTTCTCCACCGCGATAAGTGCCTGGCAGGAAGGACCAGTTGGGGGCGATAACACTGGTGCCTTGGGGCTGCAGATATCCTAACCGCCCCCACATATCGCCAACCTTGAACTTGAGTGCGGCCCGATAGAGGCTTGCACCATTCGTTTCCTTACCGTCCCAGCGCTCTTCCCACAGAGTGCTCGCCGGACGAAAATTGAATTCCGTGCCCTGGTGGCGGTTCTGAAAGTCGTAAGCAGCAAAGGCGGCTAGATCCAGCCCCACAACGCCCCCCGCATGACCACTCGAGAAGTCGACAGCCAGATTGGCGGTGGAGTGCTGCAGATTGGAAGCGTAAGCCCCTGGAGTGCCCTCGCCATCCGGCCCCATACCTCCCGAACGACGATCACGGTCGCGATAGATATAAAACAGGGTGGTCTCAAGGCTGGCCTCTTCCATAAAGCCCTGGGGCTCGTCGGCAGAAGATGTCAAAGGAACCAACGATAAGGTACCGATCAGGGCTAGTTGACCAAAGCGACCTAACGGCTGCCCTTTTTGGGGCGTAGGTATGCTTGATATCAGCATGGCGTCGTATCCGATTGTTGTTGATTTTGTATTAGCGTTGCAGTGACGTGCACGTTTTAAAGACGCGCGGGGTCTGTGGGGCAGCGCAGCGCTGCCCTATAAACATGGGTCTATGACGTAGAAGTCTTGGCTAAATCGCCACGGCTACCCGTTACTCAGCCGTTGCCGAGTAACGGGTATCAATTACGAGCGTTAGGCTCTTAGTGAATGCGCGATAGCAGCGGCTTGATCGCCGACGATCAGGTGCCATGTATTGCCGTTCAACGCCTGGATGCCTCTGCATCCCAGTTGGTCAAGCGCGGCGCTGTCTAGCCCAGCGCCATCGACTAGCTCTACGCGCAGGCGTGTCTGGGCTTGAACGTCCAGCCGTTGTACGTTGGCATTACCACCTAAGGCAGCCATCCAGCGTTGGGCCACCTCGGCGGGCAATGCCGTTGGTTGAGAAGGGGTTGCGGGGGTGCCAGGGCTCTGTTCAGCAGGGCTGTGTTCAGAAGGGCCATGAGAAGAGGTATTAGCATCAACCGCCGTTCCACTCTGCTCAAGCGCTTGTCGAATCTCATCTGCGATACCATCTGCAATGGGCCCCATCACTACCTGCAGACCACCGCCCTGAAGACGCATAATCCCCCGAGAGCCCAATGATTTCAGGGTCGCTTCATCAATTGCCTCAGGATTCTCCAGCACCAAGCGCAACCGAGTCGTACAGGCACCTACGCTTTTCAGGTTGCTCGCGCCACCTAACGCCGTGACAAACGCCGGGCCACGCTCACCAGGTGGTGCTGAGGCTGCTGCGGAGGAAGTAGTTTCAGGCTCGCGCCCGGGAGTAGGTAGGTTAAAGCGGACGATGGCCCAGCGAAATACCGTGTAGTACAGAACAAAATAGACGAGACCGACAGGCAGCATCAGCCAGCCATTGGTGGAAAGCCCGTAAGAGAGCGCAAAGTCAAAGGCTCCAGCGGAGAAGGTGAAGCCAAGCTTCACGTCCAGCCAGTGCAACAGCGCCATGGAAATGCCCGTTAACACTGCGTGCATGCCATAAAGCAGCGGTGCCAGGAACATAAAGGTGAATTCGATGGGCTCGGTGACACCGGTCAGGAAAGCCGTTAACGCCAGCGAAAGTAACAAGCCACCCACCTGGGCACGGCGCCCTTTTGGTGCAGCATGGTACATGGCCAGTGCCGCGGCTGGCAGGCCGAACATCATCACCGGGAAAAAGCCTGCCATAAAGCGCCCTGCTTCAGGGTCACCGGCAAAGAAACGATTAAGGTCGCCATTGGCGACTACCCCAGCGGCTGTCTCAAAATTGCCGAAGACGAACCACACTAGGCTGTTCAGCACGTGATGCAGGCCCGTCATAATCAACAAACGGTTAATCGTTCCGTAGACGAAAAGCCCCAGTTCACCTGCGCCAATCAGCCAGTGACCAAGAGCATCAATGCCATGTTGAATGGGCGGCCAAATCACCCCAAAAACCACCCCCATTGCCACTGCCGCTAGGCCAGTAGCAATAGGTACAAAGCGTCGCCCACCAAAAAAGGCCAGATAATCAGGGAGCTGGATCGACTTATAACGATTATAGAGTAGGCCTGCCACGCTGCCGGCAATAATCCCTGCCAGCACCCCCATATCGATCTCAGGGTTAAGCGCGGTCAGCACCGCATCTAGCACCAGATAGCCAATCACCCCGGCCAGGCCAGCAGCGCCGTTGCTATCATCCGCGAAGCCTACGGCGAGGCCGATGGCAAAAATCAGCGCCAGGTTGGCGAAAATGGCCTGGCCAGCACCAGCAATAAAGGCAACATCCAGCAGATCAGGCTGCCCAAGGCGCAGCAATAGACCTGCAATGGGCAATACCGCGATGGGTAGCATCAGAGAGCGGCCAAGCCGCTGTAGCCCGCCCATCAGGCGGGAACCGAAGGTCGTAGAAGACATTTCAGCACCTCTCAAGGGTCGTTGTTGTTATGTCGGTTTGGTTGGCCTGAGCAAGCCACGCGCTTAAGTGCTGGCGTACAGCGGTCGCATCGTCCAAGGCCAGTAGTGCGGGAAGTTCATCTGCCAGTGCGGCAGCATTCAGGCAACGCAGGGCAGCTTTCACTGCAGGCACACGAGCAGGTTCTACAGAAAGTTCATCGACACCCAGTGCGACGAGTAGAAGCGCGACCCGCTCATCCCCCGCGGCGGCACCGCATACGCCCACGGGACAGTGCCCTTTCGCGCCGTCTACCGTCGCCTGAATTAGCCGCAACACCGCGGGATGCAATACATCCGCTCGTGCGGTGAGCGCCGGGTCCTCGCGGTCCATCGCCAGGGCGTATTGGGTTAGATCATTGGTGCCGATTGATAGGAAGTCAGCTTCAGCGGCGAGGCTTCTGGCGCATAGGGCAGCACTAGGCACCTCGATCATAGCGCCAAGGCGCGGCCGCGCTTCAAGGCCCATCTCGCAGGCCAACGTCTCTAAGCGCTTGCGCACTTCGCGCAGCTCGCCAACCTCAGTCACCATCGGCAGCATGATATGCAGCGTTGCCAACGGCGTAACGCCGAGCAGCGCTCGTAGCTGGGTCTCCAGCAGCTCAGGCTGGCTGGCCCACAAGCGAGCGCCCCGAACGCCCAGCGCTGGGTTAGGTACTGACGGCAATCGCAGATAAGGAAGCTGCTTGTCGGCACCAATATCCAGGGTGCGAATAATCACAGGCTTGCCATCTAAGGCCTTCACCGCAGCCTGATACTCCTCGCGCTGAGTCGCTTCGCTGGGGGCACTATCTCGCTCAAGAAACAAGAACTCACTGCGCAGTAGGCCGACACCATCAGCCCCCGAGTCTGCCGCTAAACGGGCCTCTTCGGCGCCACCGATATTGGCGCATACTTCAATTTCTCGCCCATCCAGAGTCATCGCTGGTTCATGGGCTAACGCTTGTGCTTGCTCAGCTTCATAACGGCGAGCATCAATACGTTCTGCCACTTCCGCCCGTTGAGCCGCGCTGGGACTCAACGCCAAGCGCCCATTTTCCGCATCTAGAATGACGCTCTCGTTTGTGGCGCTATTAGCAGCCTCAATCAGGCTCCCTCCCATGGCCACAAGGCAGGGAATCCCTCGGGCGCGCGCCAAAATAGCCACATGGGAAGTAGTGCCGCCGCCCGCGAGACACAGCCCAGCAGGGTGCTGGGCGGCAACGGCCACCAGCTCTGAGGGTGTCAGTTCATCAGCAACGACGACGGCTCCCTTCGGCAGCTCAGGAAGTGCCGCTTGCTGGTCGTCGCTGAGTTCCACCATCACACGGCGCTGCAAGTCGCGCAGATCAGCAACCCTGGCGGCAAGCAGCGTATTTCCACTCGCCGCAAGCCTTGCAGCTTCACCATCAAGCGCCTCACGCCAAGCTTGGCCAGCGCTGCGACCGTCACTAATGTGCTTACCTGCCGCTGCCGCCAAATCGGGATCTTCTAGCCAGGCACTATGGGCAGCAAAGATTTCCGCCTCGGCGCTCTGCCCTTGGCGCGTCGCTTGTGCTTCAGCGTTGGCTAGCGCCTCACCAACGCTTAACAGCGCCTTTTTCAAGCGAGCTGTCTCAACAGCTTCGCCCTCGCCCATCAAGGGCACAGTGGGGAGCGGCAATTGATAAGAGACAAGCGGGCCGATGGCTAAACCAGGGCTAGCCACTAAGCCAGCCAGTTCGCCCTCTTGAAGTGTCACTGAGGCTAATGTAGACGACGCAGGCGCGCTATGTTCGTCGGCTTCAGGCGTAGTCAACAGGCACTCGGCGTCATCCAGTGCGGCCTCAGCAGCCTCTCCCTGGGCCGTCAGTTTTAACGTTGCGCCTTCGGTCAGGCCCAAGTTCATTAATGCGCTAAGACTAGCGGCACTCGCACTGGCAGCGTTGTCGCTTGAACCTTCATGCTGCACCGTCAGATTAACGCTATGCTGGCGAGCAATAGCACGCAGCCGGGCAGCAGGCCGTGCATGCAGTCCCGATGCCAAAGCTAGGGTCACTCGGCGTTCAGCCAACGGCCCATCAGCACCTGTATCAGATTGCTCAATAGCCGTGCGAGTGAGTACCAGCAATGGCTCACCAAGGGAAACCCGTTCCCCTTCGCGATGCTTCGACGGCAGTAATTGCCAACCAGCCGCTTCGGTGATCACCAATGGAGTAATCAGCGCACTTGCGCCCAGCGCTAACGCATCGGCATCGAAACGGCACAGCGGGTCACCAGCGCGCACGTGATCACCTACGACGACCAAAGGCTCAATACCTTCCCCGTTTAACTCAACCGTATCCAGGCCCAGATGAAGCAGTAATTCAACACCCGCCTCGGTTTTTAAAGTGAACGCATGGTGGGTACGCGCGCACTGCACCACTTCTCCGTCACAGGGAGCATGCAGGCATTCGTCCAGTGGATCGAGAGCAATGCCCTCACCCAGGGTTAGGCTGGCGAAAACTGGATCGGGCACCGCTGTTAGGGGTACCACAACCCCCGCCACGGGGGCCCGCAGCGTTAATGATTGGTTTGCGTCTGACATGGGAGAACTCCCAAGATTGTTGTTATGCGTTACAGGGTGCAGGTAACTTTATTGAGGTGCCGTGGGCGATCTGGATCACTACCCCGAGCCTCTGCAAGCCCTGCCACCATTTGATAAAAGCTCTGAATCACCGATAGTGGTTGCAGAGCCTCATGTCCAGCATCTGCCAAGGTTAAATTGCGCTGTACCACGCTCTTGTCGGCAGCAAGGACGACTCGGGCGCCAACACTCTTGAGCCACTCGGTTAACTCCAACAAGCCTGCCTGTTCGGGCCCTGGTGGCGCGAATACCAGCACCGGATAATCAGGGCCAATTAGCGCCATCGGACCATGGCGAACTTCGGCACCGCTAAAGGGTTCCGCTTGAATTGCACAGGTTTCTTTAAACTTGAGCGCCGCTTCCTGAGCAACGGCAAGACCTGCTCCACGACCAATCACCATCATCTTGTCGGCATTTAGCAGTGCCTCGATGGCCGGTGACCAGTCCATCGCCAGGGCCTGGGTCAGTCGTTCTGGCAGTTGTTCCAGAGCAGTGAGTAGCAGGCGGTCTTCCTGCCAGTGGCCGATAAGCTGAGCCATGGCAGAAAGCGTGGCCAAGTAGCTTTTGGTGGCAGCGACACTTTTTTCTTCTCCCGCATAGAGCGGAATTTCACTATCGCTGGCCTCGCCCAGAGGCGACTGTGGCGTATTGACTAGCGCTATCGTTCGAGCCCCAGCGGCAGCGAGCGACTGCTGCATCGCCACTAGGTCAGGGCTTTGTCCAGACTGGGAAACCGCCAAGGATAATTGCCCAGTTAGTCGCCAAGGTGCCTTCGCCAGAGTGGTCAGCGAAGGAGGCAGCGAGGCCACCGGAATGCCTTTACGCTGCATGCATTGGTAGGCGAAGTAGCTGGCGGCATGATCGGAACTGCCCCGAGCCACGGTGACGGCTGCAGTGGGCTCGGCAAGGCGCAAGCGCTCACCTAGTGCAGCAAGCAACGCGTGATTACGCTGCAACTGACCGCGAACACGTTCAGGGGCGTTGCGAGTTTCTTCAAGCATCAAAGACATTTATGAAGCTCCTTGGGCGTTTCCACAGATATGACGGCCTTCGACATAGACCGCCTGGAGTTGAAGTTGGGGGTCAAGGATGACCAGGTCCGCCAATGCGCCCTCTTGCAGGCGGCCAATGTCGTCGATCCCCAGGAAGTCGGCGGGGAAACGTGACAGGCGATCTGAGGCGTCCGCCAGGGTAAGACCGAGGCTAATGAAGTTACGTAATGCCTGATCCATGGTCAGCGTACTGCCTGCCAAGGTGCCGTCAGCCAGACGCACACCTCCCAGACATTTGGTGACGGTCTGCTCACCTAGACGGTAATCACCGTCTGGCATGCCTGCCGCTGCAGTGGAGTCGGTAACCGCGTAGAGATTAGGGATGCAACGTAAGGCGGCACGGATGGCACCAGGGTGTACATGCAGCAGATCAGGAATCACCTCGGCGTACTGCGCATGGGCGAGCGCTGCGCCGACCATTCCTGGCTTGCGGTGATGCAGTCCGGTCATGGCATTGAACAGATGCGTAAACCCGCAGGCACCATGCGCCATTGCCTCAACACCCTCTTCATAGCTGCCAAGCGTATGGCCTATCTGAACCCGCACACCACGCTCGCTGAGATGGCGAATTAATGCATAGTGGCCAGCTAATTCAGGGGCAAGTGTCAGTAAACGGATAGGGGCCAAAGCACACAGCTCATCCACCTCCTCAATCACGCCGTTACGCGCATGGGCGGGTTGAGCGCCCAGCTTACCGGGATTGATATAGGGGCCTTCCAGATGAACGCCCAATACCTTGGCGGCATCCGGCTCCTGCGCCTCCATATAGCAGGCGATATCGCCTAACACCTGACGGATCCGCTCATCTGGCGCCGTCATGGTGGTCGCAAGCAAGCGGGTGGTGCCAAAACGCACATGGGTGCGTGCTAAGGTGGCAAGCGCTGTGCCGCCTTCCATGGTGTCGGCACCGCCACCACCATGCACATGCAAATCGATAAAGCCGGGAATAATGCGTGGATGGTCATTGGTATCAGGATCTACCGGATCGCCGTCAATGCGCCGGATACGCCCGTCTTCCCAGTGGATCTCGCCCAGGCGCCAGCCCTCAGAGGTGAGAATATTGCCAAACTGCATAAAACCTCCTAGCGGGTCATCTCGACCATAAAGTCGTAATAATCAGTGCGACAGTAGGTAACGGTAAGCTCTGCCGGAGAGCCATCTGCGAGATAGCCGAGACGCGTCACTTTGAGCAGCGCCTGGCCCTCAGGCACCTCCGCCAGCATGGCTAGCTCTGCGCTGGCATTAATGGCGGTGACATGCTGCAAAGCGCGTGCAATTCCTTTCCCATTGGCTTCCAAGGTTGCATACAGCGATGTCTCAACCGTCAGCGGATCAGACAGCACTGAGGTGGGCAGGCAACTCTCTTCCACCGCCATTACTACCTCATCGGCCAAACGCAAACGCTTGAGGCGCGTGACTTGAGCATCAGCCCCCAGGCCAAGGCGCATGCTCTCTTCTGCACTGGGGTTAGCCAGCTTGCGTTCTAACCAATGAGAACTCGGCGTAAACCCACGCTGGGTCAGCAGCTCGGTAAAACTGGCGAGCCGCGACAAGGACTGATTGAGGCGAGGGGCAATAAACGTGCCCGAGCCACGGTTACGGTGAATCAATCCAAGCTCTGCTAGGCGATCCAATGCCTTCCGCGCAGTGATGCGCGAAACCGCTAAGCTTTCAGCCAAATTGCGCTCCGAAGGCAACGCTTCGCCAGCTTGCCAGGCGCCCGTCTCAATGGCTTGTTCTAGTTGGCGCGCTAACTGCTGATAAAGCGGTGTCGCGCCCTGAGGGTCAAGATGAAGCTGAGTAAAGCGTGGGTCCATGAGTGTCTACCAGTAGCGGCCATACCAATTAGATACCACTATAGACCCAATAAGATACCAATCAAATACCAATTAGATACAACTATGGTTGAATAGTGACGGCCGACCTAGTCAATAAGGCAATAAAGCACGCACAAAATTGAACGCAGATCATTGATAGTTTGGGACCAAAGCGAACTTCAGGGTAACCACGATTGGCGCGGCCTTTGGGAATCCGTATAGTGGCAGGCTACTCTCGCCAACTGATTGAACACATGCTGCAAAACAACTCATTGCTTGCCCAGCTCAAGCAACAGATCCGTGACACCACTCCACGCGCTGAAGGGGTGATCAAAGCCACCGAAAAAGGCTTCGGTTTTCTTGAAACCGACAGCGGTGAATCTTATTTCGTGCCGCCCCCCGCCATGAAGCAAGTACTCCATGGCGATCGCGTCGAGGCAGTGATCCATGAAAACGGCGACAAAAAGTCCGTAGAGCCTGAGAAGCTGATCGAAGCTGGGCTTGACCGCTTTGTTGCCCGTGTTCAGAAGCGCGAAGGCCGTTTAGCCGTTGTGCCCGACCATCCGTCGATTCGCAATGTGCTGAAAGCGCGCATAAAGAACAGCCTGGATGAAGCCACCATTGCTGATGGCGACTGGGTTGTCGCGCGGCTGGTACGCCACCCGCTGAAAGAGAACGATCGCGGCTTCTTCACGCAAATTGATGAGCTAGTGGCCAAGGCCGACGATCCCGCCGTTCCGTGGCGCGTCACCCTTGCCCGCCATGCGCTGGAGCAAGAGTGCCCGGACGCAGGTACCGAGTGGCCACTGCATAATGAAGGGTTAACCCGTGAGGACCTCACGGCGCAGCCCTTCTTTACTATCGATAGCGAAAAAACTCGCGATATGGACGATGCGCTACACGTGGAAGCGCTGGAAAGTGGCGGCTGGCGGCTAAGCGTCGCGATCGCTGATCCAACGGCCTACGTCGAAGAGGGCCATGCGGCCGACCTTGAAGCGCGCACCCGTGCGTTTACGGTCTACTTACCTGGCCAGAACGTGACCATGCTGCCTGAACAGCTGGCAGATGATCTCTGCTCGTTGTGGGAAGGCCAAGAGCGCCCTGCTCTTGCCTGCACGCTGGACATTAATGCCGACGGCAGCCTAGGTGATTACCGTTTCTTTGCGGCCAATGTGAAATCCCACGCCAAACTGGCCTATGACAGCGTTTCCGACTGGATTGAAGGACAAGGTGAGTGGGCTCCTGCCGACAATATCGCGGAGCAGTTGAAAGCACTGCGCGATTTGACTGAGGCGCGCACTGCTTGGCGCAACGAACACGCGCTGGTGTTTAAAGATCGTCCTGATTACGTTTTCGACCTGGACGACGCGGGCAACGTGTTAGGCATTCGCACCGAAGATCGCCGTATTGCCAATCGTATGATTGAAGAGTCAATGATTGCCGCTAACGCTTGCTGCGCGGATTTCCTTGCCCAACATATCGGTCACGGCATCTTTAATGTGCACCGCGCTTTTGAGCCAGAAAAAGCCGAATCTGCTCAAGAGTTCTTAGCCACTCAAGAGATTGAGGTCGCCCAGGAAGCGCTGACAGAACTGGCTCACTACAAAGAGCTGAAGCGCGCCCTGGAAAGCCGTGATGATGCTTGGCTGGACGCGCGCCTGCGCCGTTTCCAAGGCTTTACCAGCATGTCAGCTCAACCCGGCCCACACTTCGGCCTGGGGTTACCGGCTTATGCCACTTGGACGTCGCCAATTCGTAAGTACGGCGATATGGTCAACCATCGTTTGATCAAGCGTGTGCTTAAAGGTGAACAGGCTCCAGCAGAAGCCAGCCAGCAGCTCACCGAGCAACTCACCGAACGGCGGCGCCTGAACCGTATGGCAGAACGCGACGTAAAAGATTGGCTCTACGTTCGTTACTTAACGCCAGCGGCTCAAAATCAAGATGCCTTCGACGCAGAGATCATGGCGATCAACCGTGGAGGTATGCGCGTACGTCTGTTGGAAAATGGTGCTACCGCCTTCGTCCCCGCCCCGCTAATGCATAGCGATCGCGATAAAGTGGTCATTGATGATAAAGAGGGTCGCATTCAGATTGAAGGCGAAGAGCGCTACAAGCTGGGCGATAGCCTGCGCATTGCGCTAACAGAAGCCCGTGAGGAAACCCGCTCGCTGGTCGCCAAACCCACTGAATAACATTACCTTGTACCGCCCACGCCACGGCATTGCCGTGGCGTTTTATTTTCCCACCATCCATTAACTGTCGCAGAACTGACTTATTTCTTCCTTATGGTAATCCGATGACACCCTTGTAGTTCGGAGGTTACCTTGCACATCGCTGATGTGACCATGTTTCACGCCCCGGCAAGCGGCGGCGTTCGTACTTATCTGCAAGCTAAACACCGGGTGCTTGCGCATACGGCCAACCTGCGCACTAGCCTGTTAGTGCCGGGCGCTGAGCGCGACAGCCTTGGTGACCACCACACCTTGCCAGCGCTACATCTCCCTTTGGGCCAGGGCTACCGCTTTCCGCTGAGAGGGTCACGCTGGCGCGATGCACTGATCGAGCTAAAACCTGATCTTATCGAGGCTGGCGACCCTTATGTAACGGCATGGGCAGCCCTTGCCGCAGGCCAAAAGCTTGGCGTGCCGGTGGTCGGATTTTATCACTCAGATCTGCCGCGCTTAATGGGGGATCGCTTTGGCCGCTACGTAGAGAAACGCTTAACGCGCTACGTCAAAGACCTCTACTGCCAATTTGATAGCGTGCTGGCACCCTGTAACGCTATGGCTAATCGACTCAGGGAGTGGGGAGTCGATAACGTTCGCGTTCAGCCATTAGGGGTCGACTTAAACCATTTTCACCCTCAGCAGCGAGACCCTGCTTTCCGCCAAGGGATGGGCATCCCCAGCGATAAAAAGCTGCTGATCTTTGTGGGTCGCAATTCCCGCGAGAAAAATATTGATGTGCTGCTGGCGACGATGCGCCAGCTCGGCAGTGATTACCATTTATTGCTGATGGGTCCCGGCATGCCCCATCAGGTGCCTAGTAATGTCACTGTCGTGGATCGCTGCTGCGGCGCACATGAAGTAGCCAAAGCACTCGCCAGTAGCGATGCCCTTCTGCATGCGGGTACCCGGGAAACCTTTGGCTTGATCGCTCAAGAAGCGATGGCCTGCGGTATCCCTGTCGTGGGTGCTAGGGCCGGAGCACTGGTCGAAAATGTGCCATTAGGCGCAGGCATTCTGTGTCAGCCACTCGACCCGGAGGCCATGGCCGAGGCATGCACAGCCTTGTTCAGTAATGACATCGCTGCCAGCGGGCGCTATGCCCGACATTTTGTCGAACGCCAATTTAGCTGGGATAGCGTCATCCAGTCTCTACTTGAGCACTACATCGACCTTTGCAACATTGAACTTCCCAATGCCCTCGCCCACCACCACTAAGCCCCAAGGATTACTGCGTTTTCGCCCACTGCATGGTTTTCTACTGGCGGGAGCGCTCTTGGCCCCGCTCGTACTTACCACTTGGCTGGGCGGTGCTGAGGCGCTGCAGCGTATTAAACATTTTCCATTCGAGTTATTGCTGTTGATGGTGATGTTAGCGTTTCTGTGTTGGAACCTGAACGCCACAAGACTGCGGTTAATGTTAGGTGGCCGTGCAGGGCAACTGGGGCAACGTGGTGCGCTGGGCATTGAGCTGGCATCAAAGTTTGCGCTGTGCGCTACACCAGGAGGGAGTGGAGGGCCAGCCACTCTACTAATCCTACTTGGACGACGCGGCTTCCCTCCCGCCAAAGGGGCAGCAGTGTTTTTGATTGATCAAGGCTGTGATTTACTGTTTTTCCTGACCATGCTGAGCGGCTTAGTACTCTTCTCTCTGGTCAGCGATACCCAGTGGCCGCATCAGTCATTAGTACAGTGGTCACTGGTCGGTTTAGCATTTATGGCGACCCTGGTCAGTGGTGCGATGTACTACTTACCCAGCCTGTTGCGTGCAGGTGGCGTTATAACGGCGTGGCCAAGCCGTTACCGACGGCGCTGGTTAGTAAGGCGCTTATTGCGATGCCGATATGCGCTCAAGGTCACACTCGGACTGCCTTTTACAACGCTGCTTGCGATGATGATGCTCACCACCGCACACTGGTTAATGCGCTATAGCTTGCTCTATGTCGCGGTGCTGGGCGTGGGTGGCCATGCCGATTGGATGTGGACGTTTTTAACCCAAATGCTGGCCATGGCGGCCAGCCAGCTTAGTTTTCTTCCTGGCGGTGCTGGTGCCGCTGAAGTGGGCGTTGGCAGTTTATTGCTGCCCTTGATGGAACGCGAGCAGGCTGCAGCAGCCGTCTTAGTGTGGCGACTGGTGAGCTACCACCTCTATTTAGTGGTGGGGGCGCCACTATTTATTCTGTACAGCTACCGAATGCTAAACAGAAAATCCGATAATAAAACGCCGGCAAGATAACCGTACACCAACGAATAAGGGCGCCCCGAGGGGCGCCCTTATCGCGTGCGACTAGAGGTCGATAGCTTACCAGCCAGTGACTTCTTTCAGTGCATCGCCGATTTCAGCCAGAGAACGCACGGTTTTAACACCGGCATCTTCTAGGGCAGCAAACTTCTCATCCGCAGTACCTTTACCGCCAGAGATGATTGCGCCCGCATGGCCCATACGCTTGCCAGGAGGTGCAGTGACACCGGCAATGTAGGAAACCACAGGCTTAGAAACGTTGGCCTTGATGTAAGCCGCTGCTTCTTCTTCAGCCGTACCACCGATTTCACCGATCATTACGATCGCTTCGGTTTTCGGGTCATTCTCGAACATTTCAAGAATGTCGATAAAGTTAGAACCCGGAATCGGGTCACCACCGATGCCTACACAGGTAGACTGACCGAAACCATGGTCAGTTGTCTGCTTAACAGCTTCGTAAGTCAGGGTGCCTGAACGCGACACGATACCGACTTTACCCGGCTGGTGAATGTGGCCCGGCATGATGCCAATTTTACATTCGCCAGGCGTGATAACACCTGGGCAGTTCGGGCCGATCAGACGCACGCCCAGCTCGTCACATTTTACTTTTGCTTCGAGCATGTCTAGCGTCGCGATACCTTCGGTGATGCACACGATCAGCTTGATGCCAGCGTTAGCAGCTTCAAGAATCGAGTCTTTACAGAACGGTGCCGGAACGTAGATTACGCTGGCTTCCGCGCCGGTTTTCTCAACCGCTTCTTTCACGGTGTTGAAAACGGGCAGACCCAGGTGCGTCTGGCCGCCTTTGCCCGGCGTAACACCACCGACCATTTGCGTTCCATAGGCAATCGCCTGTTCGGAGTGGAACGTGCCCTGGCCACCCGTGAAACCTTGGCAGATGACCTTGGTGTTCTTATCGATCAGGATGCTCATTACTTGCCCTCCGCTGCTTTTACAACCTGCTGAGCCGCGTCGGTCAGACTGGTAGCAGCGATGATGTTCAGACCGCTAGACGCCAGTTTTTCAGCGCCCAATTCAGCGTTGTTACCTTCCAGACGCACAACCACTGGAACGTTAACACCAACTTGTTCAACAGCACCGATGATGCCTTCAGCAATCATGTCGCAACGAACGATACCGCCGAAGATGTTCACCAGAACCGCTTTAACGTTGTCGTCAGAAAGGATGATCTTGAACGCTTCTGCAACACGCTCTTTGGTCGCGCCGCCACCAACGTCCAGGAAGTTAGCAGGCTTGCCGCCACTCAGGTTGACGATGTCCATGGTGCCCATCGCCAGGCCAGCACCGTTAACCATGCAGCCGATGTTGCCATCAAGCGCGACATAGTTAAGTTCCCACTTCGCTGCATCAGCTTCACGCTGATCTTCCTGGGAAGGATCGCGCATCGCTTGAAGATCCGGATGACGGTACAGCGCGTTGCTGTCGAGACCCAGTTTGGCGTCGAGGCAGTGCAGATTGCCTTCGTCGGTAATAACCAGCGGGTTAATTTCTAACAGCGCCAGATCTTTGTCATGGAACAGCTTAGAAAGGCCCAGGAAGATCTTGGTGAACTGCTTGATCTGGTCGCCTTTAAGGCCCAGAGCAAATGCTAGCTCACGCGCTTGGTAGGGCTGTGCGCCAACCAGCGGATCGATTTCGGCTTTCAGAATCTTTTCTGGCGTTTCTTCTGCAACGGTCTCGATTTCAACACCGCCTTCAGTAGAGGCCATGAAGACAACGCGACGGGTGGTGCGATCGACGACGGCGCCGAGATACAGCTCGTCAGCGATGTCGGTGCAAGTCTCAACCAAAATTTTAGCAACCGGCTGACCTTTTTCGTCAGTCTGGAAGGTGACCAGGTTCTTACCTAACCACTGCTCGGCGAAAGCTTTCGCTTCAGCCGGATCTTTAATCAGCTTAACGCCGCCCGCTTTACCGCGGCCACCAGCGTGAACCTGGGCTTTAACCACCCACATGTCACCGCCGATCTTTTTGCACGCTTCTTCAGCTTCTTCGGGAGTGTCCACGGCAAAGCCTTTAGACACTGGTAGACCATAATCAGCAAACAGCTGTTTGCCTTGATACTCGTGAAGGTTCATCGATTCATGCCATTGGTTGCATGTGACTCGAACGATGACCCGCTGCTTTAAAAGAGCGGGGCATCCCCGTACCTTCGTCCCCGCTGATTTCTCACAGAGCCGAAAGTGTTGCGCCACCTGACGGTGGCGCTTGGTTGTTGCTTAGCGAATTACTTACGCTTCTTACGGTTAGCCATATGAATGGCATGGCCTTCTACCGCAAGCGCTGCTTCATGCACAGCTTCCGACATAGTCGGGTGTGCGTAGCAGGTCAGAGCTAAGTCTTCAGCGCTGGAGCCGAATTCCATTGCAATCACGCCCTGGGCAATCATCTCACCCGCGTGCTGACCAACAATATGCATGCCGAGAATACGGTCGGTTTCCGCATCGGCGATAATTTTGGCGCTACCCTCGGTGGCGTTGTTCGCCATCGCACGACCACTTGCCGCGAACGGGAAGCTACCAGTCTTAACTTCAATACCTTTCGCTTTGGCATCTTGTTCGGTCATACCGACCCAAGCGACTTCCGGGAACGTGTAGATCACGTTCGGAATCGTGTCGTAATTCATCTCGGCTTTGTGGCCAGCGATGATATCAGCGACCATAATGCCTTCTTCCGATGCCTTGTGCGCCAGCATGGGGCCACGCACACAGTCACCAATGGCATAAACACCGGGTACATTAGTGCGGCACTGATCGTCAACAAAGATAAAACCGCGCTCGTCCAGCTCAACGCTCACACCATCGGCAATCACACCTTTGGTGTACGGACGACGACCAACGCAAACAATCAGTTTGTCGAAGGTCATTTCCTGTTCGCCATTGGCATCGGTGTACTTAACGATGACTTCATCGCCATTGGTTTCCGACCCCGTCACACGGGCGCCCAGTTTAATATCCAGCCCCTGCTTTTTGAGCAGTTTCTGTGTTTCTTTAGCGATCGCCGTATCGACCATCGGTAAGAAGCTATCCATCGCTTCCAAAACAGTCACTTCAGAACCCAAGCGGTTCCAAACGCTACCCAGCTCTAGGCCGATAACACCAGCACCAATAACGCCTAAACGCTTCGGAGTTTCCTGGAATTCCAGCGCGCCGGTAGAGTCAACAATCAAGCCTTCGGTTAGCGGCGTCGGTGGAATTTCAACCGGCACGGAACCTGCAGCAATGACGATGTTATCAGCGTCGTAAGTGGTGGTATTGCCGTCCAGATCGGTAACTTCGACTTGCTTACCGGAAACCACTTTACCGGTGCCTTCAATAGCAATAACACCATTGGCTTTAAATAAGCCTGAGATGCCGCCGGTCAAGTTCTTAACGATCTTGTCCTTGCGAGCCATCATTTTTTTGACGTCCATCGTGACGTCACCGGCATTAATACCCATGTCGTCGAAATCGTGCTTGGCTTCGACGAACTTGTGCGAGGCTTCAAGCAACGCTTTAGACGGGATACAACCGACATTCAAACACGTACCGCCGTGAACGACGTTGCCTTCTTTACCAATCCATTTTTCAACACAGGCGGCCTTCAGGCCCAGCTGCGCAGCGCGGATAGCCGCTACGTAGCCACCAGGGCCTGCACCGATAACGATCACATCAAACTTGTCAGCCATGTTGGCTCCTTTAGCTTGGTTGCCTCCCCCCGTTTGAGCTTAAAACGAGCAGGAGGCAAGGTGCGATTGCATTAGAACGCTAATACAGCAGAGGAGGCGGATCAACGCGCTCCGTTATACGTCCAGCAGCAAGCGAGCCGGGTCTTCCAGCAGCTCTTTAATAGTAACCAAGAATCGTACCGCATCTTTACCATCAATCATGCGGTGGTCGTAGGACAGCGCCAGATACATCATCGGGCGAATCTCGACCTTACCATTCACAGCCATTGGACGATCCTGGATTTTATGCATACCCAGGATAGCGGTTTGAGGTGGATTGATAATCGGGGTCGACATCAAAGAACCAAAGGTACCGCCGTTAGTGATAGTGAAAGTACCGCCGATCATGTCATCCATGCCCAGCTTACCGTCACGACCACGCTTACCGAAATCAACAATGGTGCGCTCAACGTCGGCAATTTTCATGCTATCGGTATCACGTAGCACCGGTACAACCAGGCCACGATCCGTTGATACCGCAACGCCGATATCTTGATAACCGTGGTAAACGATATCGGTACCATCGATAGAGGCGTTAACATCCGGGAAGCGCTTGAGTGCTTCAGAAGCCGCTTTTACAAAGAAGCCCATAAAGCCCAGTTTAATATCGTGGGTTTTCTGGAACGTCTCTTTGTACTGCGCACGAAGCGCCATGATTTCAGTCATGTCCACTTCGTTATAAGTGGTCAGCATGGCAGCCGTTTGCTGTGCCTGAACCAGACGCTTAGCAATGGTTTGACGCAGACGCGTCATCGGGACGCGCTTCTCAACGCGATCACCTTCCACTGCCGGTGCGGCGGCAGCTGCTTTCGCCGGCGCTGAAGATTTCGCTGCTTTTTTGGCAGACCCATCTTTCACGGCTTTTTGCACGTCTTCTTTCAAGATGCGGCCACCTTTGCCGGTGCCCTCAATCTTGGCGACATCCAGATCATGCTCAGCAACCATCTTGCGTGCTGCCGGCGCGAGGATCTTATCGCCGACCTTCTCATCAGCGCCCTCATCATCGCTACCCGCAGCGCTTGAAGCAGAGGCACTGCTGCTCTCTTCACCGGCGCCACCAGCACCTTCAGTAAAGATGGCCAGCACCGCTTCGGACTCAACCTGGCTGCCTTCTTCGGCCTTAATTTCTGCCAGTGCGCCATCGGCAGGTGCAACAACTTCGAGCACAACTTTGTCGGTTTCGATATCGGCTAACACTTCATCGCGCTTAACCGCTTCACCTACTTTCTTGTGCCATGTTGCCACGGTGCCTTCCTGGATAGACTCAGGGAAGCTTGGGGCTTTTACGTCATGTTGCTTACCACCGCCGTTACCGCCGCTGGCTTTTTTCTCTGCAGACGCTTTAGCGCTAGCACCGTCAGAAGATTTTTCTTCTTTACCGCTAGACGCGCTGCCTTCACCGATTTTGCCTAACACCTGCTCTGACTCAACGGTATCGCCTTCTTCTGCCATCACGTCAGTCAGGGTACCCGCTTCCGGCGCGACGACTTCTAGCACCACTTTGTCGGTTTCGATCTCAACAATCAGCTCGTCACGTTCGACGCTGTCACCCGGCTTTTTATGCCACGCAGCCACAGTGCCTTCGGCAACGGATTCCGGAAAGGTTGGCGCTTTGATATCAGTAGCCATGTCGTTTCCCTTATATGTTCTCTAAACCCGGTGGGCGCTTATAGGTTAAAAGCGTCTTCCACCAGCTGGCGCTGCTGTTCAGTGTGGACGGACATATAGCCCGCTGCCGGTGCGGCAGAGGCAGGACGTCCTGCAAATTTCAAATCACGTCCGAGGCCATCTTTCAGCATATCGGCTACGGCGCGCATGTGGTGCTGACTTGAGTACCAAGCGCCCTGGTTTAGCGGCTCTTCCTGGCACCACACGATGTCTTCCACATTGGCATACGCCTGGAGCACTTCCAAAAGTTCTTCTTTCGGGAAGGGGTAGAGTTGCTCAAGACGAATAATCGCCGTGTCATCACGTTCGTTTTCAGCACGCCAGTTGGCTAGGTCGTAGTACACCTTACCGGCACACATGATAACGCGAGTCACCTTTTCTGCCTCAAGATTCGCCTGATCCGGTAACACCATGTAGAACTTGCCGTGAGCGAGGTCTTCTAGGCTAGATACCGCTTCTTTATGACGCAGTAGCGACTTCGGCGACATGATGACTAGCGGTTTACGTAACGGACGAATGACTTGACGTCGCAGCAGATGGTAAATCTGTGCGGGGGTTGTCGGCACACATACCTGCATGTTGTGTTCGGCACACAGCTGCAAGAAGCGCTCTAACCGCGCGGAGGAGTGCTCTGGCCCCTGGCCTTCATAGCCATGTGGCAACAGCATGGTCAGTCCACACAGCCGCCCCCATTTGGTCTCACCAGAAGAGATAAACTGGTCAACCACGACTTGGGCACCGTTGAAGAAGTCACCAAACTGGGCTTCCCAAATGACTAAGTCACCGGGTGCTGTCGTCGAGTAGCCGTACTCAAAAGCCAGCACAGCCTCTTCCGATAAGAAAGAGTCGTGAATGGTAAAGCGCGGTTGACCGTCTGACATATTCTGCAGCGGAACGTACGTCGAACCATCTTTCTGGTTATGAATAACCGCATGACGGTGAGAGAACGTTCCACGACCAACATCCTGACCGGTAATACGAATCGGATGCCCCTGATCAAGCAGCGTGGCATACGCTAGCGTTTCAGCGAAGCCCCAGTTAAGCCCCATGCCGCCCGCCTGCATTTTGCGACGGTCTTCATAGATTTTAGCGACTTGGCGCTGTACTGCGACGCCATCAGGAATCTCGCACATTCTCGCGGCCAGCTGCTGCAAACGCTTCATATCGAAGGTAGTGTCTGCATCACCGGTCCACTCATGCCCCAGATAGGGAGCCCAATCCACAAATAGTGATGTATTAGGCTCCTGCACCAAGGCATTGGCTACGTGATTGCCTGCCACAAGATCATCGCGGTAGGTTTCAACCATTGCCTTAGCGTCTTCTTCGGACAATACGCCCTGCTCAACCAGACGCTTTGCATAGAGTGAACGCGAAGAAGGGTGATCTTTAATCTTGGCATACATCATCGGTTGGGTACCCGATGGCTCGTCGGCCTCGTTGTGGCCGCGGCGACGGTAGCACACCAGATCAATAACAACGTCTTTCTTAAACTGTTGACGGTAATCCAATGCCACTTGAGTCGCATGGATAACCGCATCAGGATCATCGCCGTTAACATGGAAAATCGGCGCCTGAACCATCTTAGCAATGTCAGTACAGTATTCGGTGGATCGCGCGTCCAAGGGGTTCGAGGTCGTAAAGCCCACTTGGTTGTTAATCACGATGTGTACTGTGCCACCGGTTTTGTAGGCACGGGTTTGAGACATCTGGAATGTCTCCATCACCACGCCCTGACCAGCAAACGCTGCATCACCATGAACGTTGATTGGCAGTACTTTACTGCCCTCTTCATCATTGCGGCGATCTTGGCGTGCGCGTACTGAGCCTTCTACTACTGGCGCGACAATTTCCAAATGCGACGGGTTAAACGACATTGCCAAGTGAACTTCGCCACCTGGCGACATGACGTTAGAGCTGAAGCCTTGGTGATACTTCACATCACCAGAACCACGCTCGATCACCTTTTTACCGTCGAACTCGTCGATCAATTCAGCGGGGTTTTTCCCCAGAATATTAACCAACAGGTTCAAACGGCCACGGTGAGCCATGCCAATAACAACTTCTTTAGTGCCATAGCCGCCGGAGCGCTGAATCAACTCGTCCATCATCGGGACAAATGACTCACCACCTTCAAGACCGAAGCGTTTGGTACCTGGATATTTAGACGCTAAATAATTTTCCAAACCTTCGGCAGCGGTGAGGCGCTCAAGCACATGCTTACGCACATCGTCGCTGAATTTCGGCGCACTGCGCACCGATTCAAAACGCCGTTGCAACCAACGTTTCTCTTCGGTATCGACAATGTGCATGATCTCGCAACCGATAGAGCGACAATAGGTCTGCTCCAGCGCATCAACAATGTCACGCAGCGGCGCTTTATCAATACCTAGAAAAAACGAACCGGTCTGGAACTCGGTGTCAAGATCAGCTTTGGAAAGCTGATGAAATGACAGATCGAGATCTGGGACGGGGGTGGGATTACGCAGCCCTAGCGGGTCGATATTGGCCTTCTGATGGCCACGAAAGCGGTAGGCGTTAATCAGCTGCAGGACCTTCACCTGCTTTTTATTCTCACCGCCATCGGAGGCGGCGGCTACTCTGCCTGGGCGACTTTCACGACCCAGTTGGTAGAACTGATCACGAGTGGGGCTTAGTGGAACATCGTGGGAGGCACTGCCCTCAGAACGAGGCAACTGATCAAAATAGCTGCGCCATTCATCTGAGACAGAATCAGGATCGGCGAGGTACTGCTCATAAAGCGCTTCCACGTAGTGGACATTGCCACCACTAACGTGAGAGGAACGCCACATCAACTCCATTATGCCTTGTTGCATCTCTCGGTCACCCTGCACTGATGGGGTGGTATCGGTATCGCTGCAATCGCGCAACGACATCGCTATTGCCCTGCCGGCGGGGCGGGACATATGCCGGCGGCGCCGACCGGAGGTCGGAAGCCCTATTCATACTAGCTGTAAGTACTACATTTTCACTGCATACCACTTCAGTACGCTCTATCTCACTGCGCACTATTATACCTTCGTCTACTTACTACGTTAATACAAAGGCTTCTTTTATCTAGTCATGCTCAATCAGTTCATGCTCAAAAGCCGGTACTTGCGGCACCGGCTTTTAAACTTGACTGGTTAAGTGGTGCGACGCGTCGCCGCACCACCTAACGCCCCTATGATAACAAGCGAAGCGCTACGATTTAAGTGGCTTTATGCAGCAACTTACGTAGCGATCGCATTTTTTTCATAGGATTAGGCGTTTACGTCGCATCAGCCAACAACATTTCACGAATTTTACCAATTGCACGGGTCGGATTTAGTCCTTTTGGACACACCGCAACGCAATTCATAATACCGCGGCAACGGAACACGGAGAACGGATCTTCCAGACTGGTAAGGCGCTCGCGAGTCGCTGTGTCACGTGTATCCGCAAGAAAGCGATAAGACTGAAGCAAACCAGCCGGCCCGACAAACTTGTCTGGGTTCCACCAGAACGATGGGCATGACGTAGAGCAGCATGCACAAAGAATACACTCGTACAGGCCATCTAGCTTGTCGCGCTCTTCTGGTGACTGCAGACGCTCAATCGCTGGCGCAGGCTCATCGTTCTGCAAGTACGGCTGAATGCGCTCGTACTGCTTATAGAACAGCCCCATATCCACAACCATATCGCGGATAACCGGCAGACCCGGCAACGGGCGCAAGGTCAGTTTATTGCCTTTAACGACATCTGACAGCGGCGTAATACATGCCAAGCCGTTTTTACCGTTCATGTTCATGCCATCGGAACCGCATACGCCCTCGCGGCAGCTGCGACGGTACGCAAGACCACTATCCTGCTCTTTCATCAGATGCAGAACATCCAATACCATCAGATCACGGCCTTTGGTATCGACCTGGAACTCCTGCATATAAGGCGCGGAGTCGGTTTCCGGATTGTAGCGGTATACGGATACCTGAAGGTTAGACATGGTGACTCCCTCTCGTCAGTGCAGAGATTAGTAGGTGCGAACCTTAGGCTCGAATGTATCAACAGTTTTCGGCTTGAAGTTGACGTCGCGCTTCTTCAGCTCTTTCGTGGCCGGGAAGTAAAGCGAGTGCTTCAGCCAGTTGACATCATCACGGTCAGGATAGTCGTAGCGCGAGTGCGCACCACGGCTCTCTTTACGCTCAAGGGCAGCAATCGCCGTTGCTTCTGCCACTTCCATTAGGTTATCAAGCTCTAAAGCTTCAACACGCGCCGTGTTGAAAGCATTGGACTTGTCAGGCAGGTGCGCATTAGCAATACGGCTGCGCAGATCGGCCAGCTTTTTGACACCTTCCTGCATATTCTTCTCTTCGCGGAATACACCGAAAGAGGTCTGCATGATGTCTTGAAGCTCAGCTTTAAGCTCAGGAATGCTCTCACCACCTTCCGATTCATTCCAGCGCGTAATACGTTTCATCGCTGATTCGATATCAGATTCAGAAGCATCCAGGTAATCAACACCTTCGTTCAGCGCGCCTTCAATAAACATACCCGCTGCACGACCGAAGACCACCAGATCCAGCAGCGAGTTACCGCCCAAGCGGTTAGCACCATGAACCGATACACACGCCGCTTCACCACAGGCAAACAAACCGTTAACGATATGATCGTTGCCGCTTTCGTCCTGGGTAATTGCCTGACCATGAATATTGGTCGGAATACCGCCCATCATATAGTGGCAAGTCGGCACGACAGGAATCGGATCTTTAGCAGGGTCAACGTGAGCAAACGTTTTCGATAGCTCAACGATACCCGGCAGGCGCTTACCAAGAACTTCTTCACCCAAGTGATCAAGCTTCAAGAAAACGTGATCGCCCTTCTCACCACAACCACGACCTTCCAGAATTTCCATGACCATTGAGCGAGCAACAACGTCACGGCCTGCCAAATCTTTGGCGTTCGGCGCATAACGCTCCATGAAGCGCTCACCATCTTTATTGATCAGGTAACCACCTTCACCACGGCAACCTTCAGTGACCAGCGTACCCGCACCATAAATACCGGTCGGGTGGAACTGCCACATTTCCATGTCCTGCATCGGGAAGCCAGCACGTAACGCCATGCCAATACCATCGCCAGTATTGATCAAGGCATTAGTAGTAGAGGCGTAGATACGACCTGCCCCCCCCGTGGCCAGAACAGTCGCTTTCGATTTAACGTGGACAACTTCGCCAGTTTCGATGCACATGGCGATACAGCCAACCACATCACCGTTGCTGTTTTTCACCAGATCTACCGCGTACCACTCATTCAAGAACGTGGTGTTGTTCTTGAGGTTGTTTTGGTAAAGCGTGTGAAGCAGTGCGTGGCCAGTACGGTCAGCGGCTGCGCAGGTACGTGCCGCCTGACCGCCTTCGCCGAAGTTTTTCGACTGACCACCAAATGGACGCTGATAAATACGACCATTATCAAAGCGCGAGAACGGCAGCCCCATGTGCTCAAGTTCAAACACCGCTTTCGGGCCTTCTGAACACATGTACTCAGCTGCGTCCTGGTCGGCAATGTAGTCGCCGCCCTTAACAGTGTCGTACATGTGCCAGCGCCAGTCATCGTTCGGATCTGACGATGCAATGGCACAAGTAATACCACCCTGGGCAGAAACCGTGTGAGAGCGTGTCGGGAACACTTTGGACAGTACGGCTGTCTTTTTACCAGATTTGGCAAGCTCTAAAGCAGCACGCAAGCCAGAGCCACCGCCACCGATGATAATGGCGTCAAATGTCAGGCTACGAAGGTTAGACATGTATCAAGCTCCCCACAGAATTTGAATGCCCCACACCAGATATACGAAGATGGCCAGAATAATCAGAGTCTGGGCACCCACGCGCAGGCGAGTGGACTTGAGATAATCGGTGGTGACCGTCCACAAACCGATCCAGGCGTGCGCTGCAATGGAAACAAATGCGAGCAGCGAGAAAATACGCATCCAAGTTTGATCGAACAGTCCACTCCAAGCGTAGTAATCCAGATTAGGATTGAGCAGCAGGTAGGCGACGATAAAGACGGTATATACAGCCAGGATTACCGCTGAAACGCGCTGCATTAGCCAATCGGATAATCCGCTACGGCCAAAACTTGTGATGTTGGTTACCATACCCAAACTCCTGCCAGGATGATCAGAACGACACTGACGACAACAGTGATTTGTGCTTTTTTCACGCCACCTTCTAGGGTCACGCCGATATCCGCATCCATCAACAGGTGTTTAATGCCTGCTACAAAATGGAATGCCAATGCGGATAACAATCCCCAGGCAATGAACTTGGCGAAAAAGTTATTGGCCAATGCGTTGCTGACGGCATCAAAGCCAGCCGGAGACGATAGTGATTTACCCAGCGCCCAAAAAGCGAAGATCAGGCCAACGAAGAGGATGACACCCGTAATACGGTGTGTAATCGACGTTAGCGCCGGTAGTGGGAAATGTATCGTAGTAAGGTCTAAGTTTACGGGTCGTTTGCTATTCACGGCGTTATACACACTCTCTTGGCCCGCTCTGCGACAGGTCGGGCATGGCCCGAGCGGGCAGTGGTTGCTGGAAGGGGCTCGGCCGTTGCCAAGTCGAGCACGACCTCCTACCTGCCGGTCGCGCGCCGTGGATTATAAGAACCTTCGCCCCTGCTGACAAACCGAACTCAAGCTTAACTCGACTATGGTGCAAGAAAAATGAGGTCAACCTGAGTCGATTTTGCGTTGCAGCATGGTTATAGTGACAGGAGATTGATGGTTTGATAAGTCCGTAAACGTGTCGTCAACCCCCTGACGCCTCTACCACGAACTCCACACTTATCATATACAAAGCTCATCCAATACAACAACAGCTGTACAAGGATACCTAGCGCTTAGGCTAATTGACAAAATGTCGCACACTTCTATAGTAGGCGAGCCTTTTCGCCGGCGCGGTATGCGAAACAACGACATTACGTCCCAAACCGAATTCGAAAGGAGGCCAGCATGGCTGACAGGAAAGCGACATTGACGGTAGACGGTCTAGAAAAATCGATCGAACTACCCATGTATTCCGGCACACTTGGCCCCGACGTCATCGACGTACGCGGCTTAGGTGCTGAAGGCCTGTTTACCTACGATCCCGGCTTCATGGCCACCTCTTCCTGCCAGTCCGCTATCACTTATATTGATGGTGGCAAGGGCGTGCTGCTACACCGCGGCTACCCCATCGACCAACTGGCCAAAGAGTCTAACTTTGTCGAGGTATGCTACACCCTACTGTTCGGTGAGCTGCCTAACGATGAACAGTATGCAGATTTCGAGTCGCGCATTCGTAACCACACCATGGTGCACGACCAGATCAACAATTTCTTCAAAGGGTTCCGCCGCGATGCGCACCCAATGTCTATTCTTTGTGGCGTCGTTGGCGGCCTAGCTGCTTTCTACCATGACCACATGGACATCACCCAAGAAGAAGATCGCGTGATCAGCGCTATTCGCCTCATTGCAAAAATGCCGACCCTGGCCGCAATGTCGCACAAGTATAATGTTGGCCAGCCGTTCAACTACCCCCGCAACGACCTGAGCTATGCAGAAAACTTCCTCTACATGATGTTCAGCAACCCGTGCGAAGAGTACAAAATCAATCCGGTATACGCGAAAGCCATGGATCGCATCTTTATGTTGCACGCGGATCATGAGCAAAACGCTTCGACCTCCACGGTACGCTTAGCAGGCTCAACCGGCGCCAACCCCTTTGCCTGTATCAGCGCCGGTATTGCGGCACTTTGGGGCCCTGCGCACGGCGGCGCCAACGAAGCCGTACTGAATATGCTTGATGAAATTGGCGACGACTCTGAAGAAAACATTCAGCGGTTTGTCGACAAAGCCAAAGACAAAGATGACCCCTTCAAGCTGATGGGCTTTGGCCACCGTGTATATCGCAACTTTGACCCGCGCGCCAAAGTAATGAAAGAGACTTGTGATGAAGTTCTTGCTGAGCTTGGCTTAGCTGACGACCCGCAGCTCAAAATCGCTAAGCGACTGGAGCAAATCGCCCTTGAAGATGAGTACTTCATTGAGCGTAAGCTGTATCCAAACGTCGATTTCTACTCAGGCATCATTCTCAAAGCCATGGGCATACCGACCAATATGTTTACCGTTATTTTCGCGGTATCCCGCACCATTGGCTGGATCTCTCACTGGCATGAAATGCTCAGCGAAAGCTACAAAATTGGCCGCCCGCGCCAGCTGTATATTGGCCACGACATGCGCGATTATCCTAAAAAATAACGCCACGCTAACAGCGTAGCGTCACTAGGATAATAAAAGGCCACCCACGGGTGGCCTTTTGCTTATCGTAAATTCTTTTTTATTACTCTACACAAAATATTCCACACCCCTAACACTCACCACACACCCACAAGGTGCTCTATGCGAACCATCACTACTGTTGCTTTTATTGGCCTGGGCGTTATGGGCTACCCTATGGCAGGCCATCTTGCCAAACAAGGCCTCACAACGCGTGTTTACAACCGTACAAGCAGTAAAGCAGATGCCTGGGCAAACGAGTTTGGCGGCACAGCACATGCCACCCCCAAAGAAGCCGCTGACGGCGCTGACTTGGTTTTAATATGCGTAGGTAATGATGACGACGTCAGGCAAGTGACCACCGGTACCGACGGCGTGCTGAGCAGCATGGCAACCGGCACCTATCTCATCGATCACACCACTGCCTCCGCAGACCTTGCCCTGGAGCTCGATATTACCTGTCGCAATCAAGGCGTGGCCTTTTTAGATGCCCCTGTCTCTGGCGGACAGCAAGGAGCCGAAAATGGCGCCCTAACAATTATGTGTGGCGGTGAACAGGCACACTTTGATGCTGTTCACCCCATCCTTAATCACTACGCTCGTGCCGTCACACTAATGGGCGGTGCTAGCAGTGGCCAGCTTACTAAAATGGTCAACCAAATTTGTATTGCTGGCTTAGTGCAAGGTCTTGCCGAAGGCCTCCACTTCGCTGAACAAGCAGGGCTGGATCAACAACAGGTAATTGATGTGGTGTCCAAGGGTGCCGCTGGCTCATGGCAGATGGAAAACCGCCACAAAACGATGATTGCCGATGAGTACAATCACGGCTTTGCAGTAGACTGGATGCGCAAAGATTTAGGCATCTGTTTAGAGCAGGCTCGTCGACTGAGCGCCACACTCCCCATCACCGCCCTGGTTGATCAATTTTATGCTGATGTGCAGCGCATGGATGGCGGACGCTGGGACACTTCGTCGCTTTTGAAGCGCCTACAAAAGCCAGAATAATGCTTGACTTTTAAGCGCCTCGATCTTGAAAAGGGTTTTCCACACTATCTGTGGATAACCCTGTTCACAACCACTACAAAACGTCCCACAATCGCCATGAACAGTGACCCAGCCTTAAATTGATCATTTTTTAACCTAACATAACTTATTGATTTAAATGAAATAATTCTAAATCACTGATTTTTTGAGACAACAACCCAGGGTTGTGCACAACCCCTTTCACAAACTTGCAAAAGTGGACAAGTCAAGCACAAAATCGCCAAAAAACGATCGAAATGGGAATTATTTCAGCCAGCAGCGAGAATAATGGGGACGCAAAAAGCGACAGATGAGTAACCTCATTGCCTTTGGTTAAAATGCGTATTGTGAAGAATATTCACTGACAATAAGTCAGCAAATAAATTCTGAGGAATCAGGAGGTGGCGTCCCATAGGGGGTTCGAACCCCTGTTACCGCCGTGAAAGGGCGGTGTCCTAGACCACTAGACGAATGGGACGTTATTAACCTAAATAGATACGGCCTTGAGACGCTATATTGAAAACCTTGTATTGGAAATTAACAACCAGAGTTTTCGATATTGGTGGAGCCTAGCGGGATCGAACCGCTGACCTCAACACTGCCAGTGTTGCGCTCTCCCAGCTGAGCTAAGGCCCCACATGTCTCGAAGACGGAGCGTATGTTACTGATTACGCCCGTCTTCGTCAAGCCTTTCAAATACTCTTTTCAAATACTCGTATTACAGGCGCCTTTAGAAAGCTCGCTAGTGAAAAGCCCGAAAATCAACTAAGCACCTAGAGATCACGGAACTCTTTTTCAAAGCGTTTGGTTTGCTTTTTCGAAACACCGCCTAGCACCTCAATGGCACTACGGAGTCGTGCTCGCGTCACGTCGGAACCTAAGATCGCCATGGCATCCATTACAGAGGTACTCGAAGCACTGCCCGTAATGGCAATAAAGACAGGCGCGAGGAAAGCCTTCATCTTAATATCAAAATGCTCAGCAAGCAGCTTAACTTCCGCCAAGAGCACTTCCTTTGTCCATGCAGGAACGGCCTCAAAACGCCATACCAAGAATTGTAGCAGCTTAACCAACTCTTCCTTCTCAAGCTTCACGCTATCGAAGTCGTTTTCCGTTAGCACAGGCAGCCCAGAAAAGAAGTGCCCCGCCAGCGGAATGACTTGAGACAGAGTTTCCACACGAGGGCGCACCTGAGGAAGTATTTGCTTCACGTACTCCTCATTGAACGCCCATTCCCGAAGCGCCTGAAGTAGCGCATCGTCATCTAAGTCTTCACGAATATAAACGCCGTTCAACCAGGTCAATTTTTCCAAATCAAACACCGGTCCACCTAACGATACTCGCTGAATATCAAACTCAGCCATCATATCTGACAGGCTAAACTTTTCACGCTCGTCAGGCATCGACCAACCCATACGGCCTAAGTAATTAGTGACCGCCTGAGGCAAGAACCCCATGCGCCGATAATAGTTAATCGACGTTGGGTTTTTGCGCTTGGACAACTTGGACTTATCGGGATTACGCAGCAACGGCATATGGCACAACTGCGGCATTTCCCAGCCGAAGTATTCATAAAGTAGCTGATGCTTAGGCGCTGAATTAATCCACTCTTCACCGCGCAGCACATGGGTAATGTTCATTAGGTGATCATCAACCACGTTGGCCAGATGATAAGTAGGCATGCCATCCGACTTCAGCAGAATTTGAGCATCAACTTGCGCCCATTCAACTTCGATTGTGCCGCGCAACATATCGTTAACCACACAAACGCCGGTGCTCGGCACCTTCATGCGAACGACATAAGGCCAACCTTCCTGCTCACGACGAGCTTGCTCATCTTCGCTCAACGCTAAGTCAACGGGCTTCAAGGCCAAATGCATACCGGCTGCTTTGCGAGCTTCCCGCAGTTCATCCAACTCTTCACTGGTGCGGTAACACTTGAAAGCATGCCCTGCATCCATCAACTGCTGGGCGTACTGAGCGTAGATATCACCTCGCTCGCTTTGCCGATACGGGCCGTGAGGACCGCCAATATCTGGGCCCTCATCCCACTCCAGCCCAAGCCAACGTAACGAATCTAAAATCATCTGTTCTGATTCAGCGGTAGACCGAACCCGATCGGTGTCTTCAATGCGCAGAATGAACTGGCCACCATGCTGACGCGCAAAACAGAGATTAAACAGCGCAATATAGGCAGTACCTACATGCGGATCACCCGTTGGAGAAGGCGCGATACGAGTACGAACGGTCATCAAAATGTCCTTTTGGCAATAGAGCGTCTCGGCATTATACGCACCCTGAAGGCAACCAGCAGTACCTTGCAGGGAACGAGTTTGACTTAAAAGCGTCTGATCAGAGGTTGGAGGCTCATTGATAGGAAGATGCGCGTTAAAGCACAATCGCTTAGTATGGCGCTGCCCCTATGATTCATGTTCATACTCGAAAGCGCCTCGCGATTTTTAGTATGCACTGAGCGCCGCCGATAGGGTGGAAGCACACTCAACGAGCTTGTTTAGCTCATCGATAGGAAAATGAAATGGAATCGCTAGGCTCACGTATAAAGCAACTGCGGCTTCGGGCCAAGCTCAACAAAGCTGCCCTCGCACGCAAAGTAGGCGTATCAGATGTCACCATTTCTTACTGGGAATCCGGTGCTATCAAACAAATCGGCCACGAACGCCTCGTTGCGCTCGCCGACGCCCTTGATTGCTCTTTGGCAACCCTGCTGGAAGGTGACAGCGCTGCTCCTCTGTTAACCCTGACACATACTGGTCCCCTCCCCTGGGAACAGGTTCAGGCAACTATGATGACAGTGCCACACCATCTGCCGCTAAAGATTGATTGGAAAGCTCCCTGCATAATGGCAACCCCCGGCCAAGAAACGGATTTCTCACCGGTGTCAGCAGGCGACTTAGTGCTATTAGGGCCTACCCATGTGTTCCACAAAGCTGGTCATTATCTGATCCAGCAAGAGCAAGGTTATGTTATTGAGCATTTTGCTAAAGCGCCCAGTGACACCACCATACATGCGGTACTGCTAGCACACTGGTCTCCTGCCTAAAGCATCTTTATCTCCCCCCACGTCCTACATTTCTTCAACCACATCCACCTGGTCGCGCGTACGTCTTGGTTCACTGCCCACTAAGAAACTGCGCGAGTAGGTGGCAACCTGCCCTAATCCATGGCGAGTTTGGCTAACCAGCTCGCCAGCCAAGTGCTCTCCTTCACTGCCAATGCGCGCCTGAACCTCTTCTGGCTGCACAGCTGCTTCTGAAAGCTGGACCGTCACAATATATCGCCCATCCGGTAGACCACTGCCAGAACCAAAGGGGCCAGCATTAAATTTCTCGTGCAAAACACGGGTACGCTCCTGCCAGCGCACGCGACTTATCTCTCGTTCAATGGTTACCTGAATAAGAGCGCCGTCCGGCAGGTTGGTTTCGCCGTCTACCATTAAGCGACGATCGGAGCGCAGAGAGGCGCTAGCCGAAATGGCTACAACGAGAGGTTCAACCACCTCCTGTGGCTCGGCGCTTTGTTGTGGGCTAGGCATTTCAACGACTGACTCAGGCGACTCTGGGGGCAAATCCTCCTCCTGACTACCACAGCCAGCCAGCAGCAGCACGCTCACCAACACTAAACGGATACCACCTAGTGTCTTATCCATAGAGACTCCTCAACAACGAAATATCAGCTTACCACTGCCCAGCCCTATTCACATTGAGTTAGACCGCAAAAGAGTAGTTCTTTTGCCTGCCCGCTACCCACCAAAACACCGAGCTTTGAAATAGCAATATTTACCCCCTACCTTTGCCGACGTCCACCTTAACAATTGTGCAACGTCTGCTTTGTACTCAAACCCGCTTTTTGCGTACAATCGCTCGCCAACGACTCCCCCGCTGCAAAGCAATTACCCCAGGCTTATACCGCATCGTATGATGCAAGTGATTGATATGACTAAAGCTAGCCCAGCAGACGCTGCTCGTCTGTTTTCTGTGGCCCCGATGATGGACTGGACAACCCGCGACTACCGCGCGTTTGCACGCACGTTAACCAGGCGGACATTGCTGTATACCGAGATGGTGACCACCGGTGCCATTTTGCACGGGTCGCCCCGTGAGCGCTTTTTAGGCTATAGCGATATAGAGCATCCGATTGCGTTGCAGTTGGGTGGCAGCGATGCGGGAGAGCTGGCCGAGTGTGCAGCTATTGCCGAGGCGTGGGGTTACGACGAGGTCAATCTGAATGTCGGCTGCCCCAGCGACCGGGTGCAGAACAATATGATTGGCGCTTGTTTGATGGGCCACCCTGAAAAAGTGGCGGCGGCAGTGGAAGCTATGCAGGCGGCAGTGTCGATTCCGGTCACGGTGAAGTGCCGCATCGGGATTGACGATCAGGATGAAGATGCTGACTTGGCGCGGTTTATTGAGATCGTAGCGAATGCTGGTTGCAACGTCTTTACCGTTCACGCGCGCAAGGCGTGGCTACAAGGTTTGTCGCCTAAGCAGAACCGTGATGTACCGCCACTAAACTCCCCCCGGGTACACCGCCTGAAACAGAGCCATCCAGAGCTGCATATCGGTATTAATGGGGGGATCAAAACCCTTGCCGAGTGCAAAGCACAGCTTGAGCACGTAGACAGTGTGATGGTGGGTCGCGAGGCGTATCAGAACCCGTGGCTACTCGCCGGGGTCGATGAGCAGCTGTTTGGTGAAGCAGGGCCTGCGCGCACGCGTTTGGAAGCGGCTAACGCATTTCGACCGTATATTCAGCAGCGGTTAGATGAAGGAGCCAAGCTGAATCATATTACCCGCCATTTGCTGGGGTTATTTCAGGGCTGTCCCGGTGGCAGACGCTTCCGTCGTCACCTGTCTGAGCACGCGCATAAAGAAAACGCGGGCCTGCGCCTTTTCGATGAGGCGCTTAGCTTAGTTCGCGAACCCCAAACAGAGGCCCAGGAAGCACTACAATCCGCGACCTAGCTCGACGGTGGGCGGCATGTTTAGACGACGCCTAGCGGCTTGGGCACGCTAGGCGTAAAACGCCACCATGTGTTTGCGGCCGGACAACAGCTTACCAACGTCGATAGATAGGCAGTCTTTGTGGTACCAGGCCTTGGTTAAATCGAAAGGACTGTGGGTGCGGTATTTTTTGGCATCATCATACACATTAATCTTACTAACCCAATAAATATAAAATTACTAATGTTCCAACCCCAGCTGTTCCTAATGCACCGAGAGTATCTATCAAATCACTTTCAACCATTTTTAATACATTGAAAGTACCATAGCGTTCAAGCAACTTTGAAATACCGTTCGACGTTATACTGAGTATGGCAATAATGATCTCTATTTTTTCTATTCCTATTAACCACAGCAGAGTCGCTAGCAAAGTAATTAAAACAACACTGGCTCTAAAGGAAAGCCATTTAGCAGAACTTATAGATGCATTGACACCACCTATCAAGCCCTCCTCTGTTGTCATTTTTGTAGGTAGAAACCGTCCCCAAAAACCTTGGTTAGAGTCCAACAGATGCGATAAAACCATGTGCACACACCAGAATAGTTGAGCAGAGTGAAAAACAGCTTGCCATGTAATACTTAACGATCAGTTAAACATTCATTAATTGACGCGGCTCTGGCACAGTTGGCTAATATCTTCTGCCTGCTGATAAACGTCCGTTGTTATGTCAAGCAAACCCAGTACGCTGTGAAATAAGTTATCGTGCGAGGCGGCTTGATCAGAGATTTGTCGTAGGCAGTCCGTATCAAGCCCTTGCTGCTGTGAAAATGAGCTGGACAGCCACCAAACCATAGGCACATGCGTCTGTTCGTCGGGGGCAATGGCGTAGGGAATACCGTGCAAATAAAGCCCTTTTTCGCCCAGTGATTCACCATGATCAGAGAGATAGACCATCGCTGTTGCGTATTCATCCTGATGCTTTAGCGTCTCAATCACCTGATCCAACACAGTGTCGGTATATAGAATGGCATTGTCGTAGCTGTTGGTAATGGCATCTCTTGAACACTTGGCTAAATCAGCGGTAGTACAAGCGGGAACAAAACGTTCGTAGCCATCAGGATAGCGTTGGTAATAGCTGGGGCCATGGTTGCCTAGCTGGTGCAACACGACCACCTGATCAGTTGAGGTACCACTAATTTGCGTGGTTAAAGCTTGAACCAGTGCCTCATCCAAGCATCGCCCATCTTGGCACAAAGACGCATAGTCCTCTGGCGCAAGCGCTTTTGTCGTCACTCCCTCGCAGACGCCTTTACAACCTGACTGGTTATCAAGCCAGGTGACCTCTAAACCGGCGTGGGCTAATACGTCCAGCAACGATTCATGCTGCTGTGCATAAGATTTAGTGTAATCGGCACGCCCCGGTAGTGAAAACATGCAGGGTAATGAGACTGCTGTGCTTGTACCGCATGAGGAAACATCTGAAAAATTGATAACGTCAGGCTGCTGGGCAAGTTTAGGTGTGGTTTGGCGTTCATAACCATTTAACCCCCAGTTCGACGCCCGTACCGTTTCGCCCACCACAATGACGAGTAATGTAGGTTTGTCGCCCACTTGCGAACTGATACGGGCGTCCTCCCCCACAGGAGAACGCACCATATTCGCGGTAGCGTGCTGGCTGGAAAGAGCCTGCGCCATCGAAACAATATAATTACCTGGGGTCACCAAGTAGCGAAGCTCTTTATTGTTGCGCATAAGTGACGATAATTCTTGATAAGATAAGAAGATCGCCAACAGCAATATAGCAGTGCTGGCAAGACAATAAGCCAAGCGACGCAATATTGCTTTCTGCCAAGTTGAAGGTGTTATTTTAACTCGCCAAATCATGACGGTAGGCAAACCAAAAAAGATCGCCAAATGAATCAGCAAACCAACTGTGAGCAGTTCCTGTGCTTCGTTAGTGTCCGTTTGAAGGACATTTTCTAGCATGGAGGTATCAAAATAGGTGCCGTAGTAACTGGTAAAGTAACTGACGAAGGCGGCAATTAGAAATAGCAAGGTTAACAAGGGTTTTACGAGCGTTCGCAAAGCAAGGCTAACGAAGACCAAATAGTTAAGGCAGGTCATCACCAAAAACATATTGGCAAAGGTTAGCCACGTCTTGATGGCAAAAGGATCATAGCCAGCAAAGGCCTGTTGCCAAAAAGGGACATTGTAAAAAACACTGAATATGACAACACTCCATAAGACAAGCAGCTCCGTGCTTAACGTGGGACGATAATGCCAAACGGTGTCAACAACTTTTGAAGGCAATGATAGCAAAGAGGGCATCGAAAGAATCTCTGTATGAAAAGATTAATGAACACTGGGGCGTAATAAGAACCTTGAAAGAACAAAACTTACGGTCCAACAAATCATGACGGTCCAGAGGTCATGGGAGAGAAAGTGCGCCCCACGAAACTGCTGAGCAATTCCAAACGTAAGGCCAAGCCCTAAACCCAGTGCGAGCCCTGCCCATCGCCACTGGGGCCGTATGGCGGCAAAAAAGAAGTAGCTGGCTATCCACGTGTATCCTGCGCTGGCATGCCCGGCGGGAAAGCAGGCGGACGCTGGCATTGAGGGAGGCCGCATGCTTAACAAGCCTATAAAGTCACGCGCTCCACCATAGCGAACTAAATCCCAGGGGCATTCCATGCTCACCAGGTGTTTAATAGTTGCTACAAGTAGCGCTGAAAGAAGCGTTGCGGAAAAAAGATAAAATAGCGGCGTGCGATATGTTTTAAGACAAGTCACCGTGGTGCTTAGTATCAATAGTAGGAGTGTGGCTAACCCCATAGCCAAGCTTAGCCATTTACCGCCTTTATGGAGCACTGCTTGGGTAAGATAGGTATCTTTCCATGCCCAAGCATTACCTTGAAGGTGATAGATAAAATCAGTTATCTTGAAGTCTATTTTTAAACTACCAAAAACCGACATAGCGATTAAAAACAAGATCCATACGGATGCTACAGGCTTGATAACATTTAGTTGATCAGCACGCATAGCCATACACCCATCATCATAAAAATAGTCATCATGACGGCGGCAGCTCCCATGTCTTTAGCACGCCCGCTAAGTTCGTTATTTTCTAGTCCGATACGGTCAATTGTACTTTCTATGGCGGAGTTAATAAGTCCCACTATCACGACAAGGGTGAGTGAAGAAAACAACAGCGCTTTTTCTACAGAAGTGGCATTAACAAAAAATATAAAAGGGTAGAGAATGAGACAGAGCATCACCTCTTGTCTAAAGGCAGATTCATTTACCCAGCAAGACTTTAAACCCGACACTGCATTTATAGAGGCGCGAAAGATTCGTTTAAAACCCGCACCATTGCGTTTTGATGTAGTTGAGATAGGCAAGACAGTACACTCGATAACGTAATAGTAGCGTCACTATAAAGTGCGAAACTTAACGAACAGTTATGCCATTAATTCAGTCGCTAGAACATAAACACCCATCACTGAGTGGTGGTATTACCCACTGTGTGGGTTGGCTCACTGGCTGAATTCAGATGAGTGTGCTATTTGGAAAGTAGGTTACCGTATTTAAGAAAAGCTTAAGTTTTGGTAGCGAAGATAGCAGCTTGTCGATTGAGGGGATCAGCATGCGCGCACTGCTAATAGAAGATGACCCCTTGCTTGGGGATGGCATTAAGACGGCGCTAGAGCGTGAGGGCTACACGGTCGATTGGTTTATGCTTGGCCGCGAGGCAATCAGCGCTATCGACAGCGAGACCTTCAGTGTGATTATTTTGGATCTTGGCCTGCCCGATATGGACGGTATGCAGGTACTGCATTTACTCCGGCAGCAGTCTACTCTACCTATTTTGATTTTGACGGCTCGCGATGCGATGGAAGACCGCATTGGCGGTTTAGATGCGGGAGCGGATGACTATGTGCTCAAGCCGTTTAACTTGCAGGAGCTACTCGCCCGTTTGCGGGTCGTAATGCGGCGCGCTGAGGGGCGTGCCTCGCAAATATTAACGCTGGGTGCACTGAGCATTGATGAAGCTCGCCATACAGTGAGCTGGCGGGGCAAAGACGTAAAATTGGGCCGACGCGAGTATGCCCTATTGCTAGAGCTAGCTAGACACCCGGACAGGGTGCTATCTCGCCCTCGTTTAGAAAGTTTGCTTTACGGCTGGGGCGAAGAAGTGGAGTCCAATACGGTGGAGGTTCACATTCATCATCTGCGTAAAAAACTTGAAAAGCATCTGATTATTAACGTGCGTGGGATTGGCTACCGGCTGGATAGCCAGGCGCAATGAGATCGATACGGCATTATCTGCTTCGCACGCTAGCCATTGCCATGGTTGTCGCCGGGGGTGTTGCGGTTACCGCGGCTTATTTAATTACCGATCATGAGCTAGAGGAGATTCTCGATACACAGCTCAGTCTGCATAGCCGGATTGTGGCTGGCCAGCTCGATCCCAACGCGACCCTTGACGACTATGCTCGTCTGGCTTCACGTATGGGCCTTCCTGAACATCCAGCTCAGCTATATCGCGACGGTAACGCAGTGCCTGTGAGTCGCTCTGAATCAAGCCCTAAGCTTTACCACGAAGAAGAGCTTAAATTAGTCCTGGGCTTTTGGAATGCCGATGGCTCACCCAGGCTGCTAGGAGGCAAATGGAGTGATGCAGGCCCTTTCCCCGCGCCTTTAGAAGAGGGTTTTCGCTGGGCAAAATACGATGGCCATCGTTGGCGGGTTTTCAGCATGTTCGATACTGCCAGCGATACCTGGATCAGCATGGGGCTGCGAGGCTCGTTTCATGATGCAGTGGTGGAGCGCATTACCTGGAACAATTTGTTGCCCATGCTGCTGTTGCTGCCACTCCTGCTTTGGCTGATGAGTCGTATTATCCAACGTGGCATTGCGCCCATCCAAGCGCTTTCCAGCCAAGTACAAGGCCGCTCCGCCCACGACCTGCGTAAAATTGATAATCCGGTTCCTCAAGAGCTTAATGGGTTACGCCAATCACTAAACGACTTTATCGCCCGGTTGAAAGAAACCTTAGAGCGCGAGCGACGCTTCACTGCAGATGCAGCCCATGAGTTACGCACGCCGTTAGCAGCGTTGAGAATCCACTTAGATAATGCGCAGGCAGGCGGAGAGCAATCATTACAAAAGGCTTATGTCGGGGTTGAAAGGCTTCAGCGGGTGGTAGAACAACTGCTTATTTTGGCTCGATTGGACCAAGCGACCACAACCTCATCAGCCACTATCGACCTCTATCCGATTATTGCCGAATTGGTAGCCGAGCTATGGCCACTCGCTGAAGAGCGCAATCAGCACTTGAGGCTAATAGGCTTAACCCACCTGGAGGTTTGCGCCGACGAAATTGAGGTGGGAATTCTCTTTCGTAACCTGCTGGATAACGCCCTGCGCTATACCCCGCAAGGCGGTCAAGTGGAAGTAGAATTAGCGCTTTGGGAGGGGCTACCTCAACTCACAGTGAGAGACACGGGCCCAGGACTCCCCGAAGCACTTCTGGATAAAGTCACTGAGCGTTTTAGACGCGCTGCTGGCCAAGGCACCACCGGTAGCGGATTGGGTTTATCGATTGTATCGGAGCTGGCTCAGCGCCAAAAAGCGCGCCTTACGCTTAGTAATCGCACGCCTAGCGGGCTAGCGGCAAGCGTGACATGGGAGCAAAACCAACACCAAGATAGTTAATTAGCTTCAACATAGCGATTGTCACCAACTCCAAACACTAAATAATACGTACCAAGCACTAAGTAATAGGTACCAAGCACTAAAGCCGAGTATCAATACATCGCATCAGGCGGAGGAGTCAGGCTTGATTGGAAGTTTTCAATCGCCGTCTCAGCTTCTTCAATTTCATCAAAACGGGCGATGTGATAAAGCGCTTCACCTTCATTTGCTAGTGGCAAGCGGCTCATACCAATAACAATACCGTCAGCCATAGAGAGCACTTCACCTTCATCATTGCCGAAGGGGTCTGCTACTTTACCGAGCACCTCGCCTTTTGCGACTCGAGCCCCCAGACGCACCTTAGGACGCAAAATGCCATCAATGGGCGCCCTCGCCCAGCTGGAGCCATTGGCAAGTTCAGCAGGCATTGGCGAGCGGCGACGCTGCTCGCCGGTCAGCATACCTAAACGGCGCATCACGCGTAATACGCCACGCACCCCGGGGGCAATTGCCCACTCATCAAAACGTAGCGCCTCACCAGCTTCATAAGTAAGCACCGGAATACCACGGTTCTGAGCATAGTGGCGCAGGCTACCTTCGCGAAGCTCTGCATTGAGTACCACAGGGGCACCAAACGCATCGGCCATGCGCTCAGTTTCACTGCCTGGCTTTAGCTGAGCACGAATTTGCGGAAGATTGGTGCGATGAATAGCACCCGTATGCAAGTCGATAATATGCGTGGCGTGATCGACAATTTCATCGCGAAATAGCGCCGCAATACGCCCGCCTAACGAGCCCTTTTCGCTACCCGGAAAGCAACGGTTCAAATCGCGGCGATCTGGCAAGTAGCGCGTTTGCTGTAAAAAACCGAAAACATTAACGACGGGTACCGCAATTAACGTGCCACGCAAGCTATTGATTGCTTTGGAACGCAGCAGTCGACGCACAATCTCGACTCCATTAATTTCATCGCCATGAATCCCTCCACACACCAGCATGACCGGGCCATCTTTGCGCCCATGCACGACTTCGACCGGAATATGCAGCTGCGTGTGGGTATACAGGCGTGCCACAGGTACATCAATTTGTAAGCGTTGGCCAGGCATTACAGTGCGCCCAGCCAGGGTAAAAGGTGCTCGCGCCATGCTGAGAGTCCTATAGCGTACAATAACGTTTTCGTTTCAAAACAGCGTTTCTAAATAAATCTTATACGCTTTTTACTGGCAAATGACGAATTTGTTAATCCACGTTATGAGCTAAAGCAATTAACCATACAGTTTTGAATGTAAAAAGTGGTGCACATAAGATAAAATGGGCGTATCACGTGTCAATTACTGAGGTTACGTTTTTATATGGCAAGAAAAACCAAAGCGGAGGCTGCTGCGACTCGCGAAGCGCTGTTGGATGCGGCTGAAGAGGTGTTTTTCGCAAAAGGCGTAGCTCGCACATCGCTGGAGCAAATTGCTCGTCACGCCGACCTGACGCGCGGTGCTGTTTACTGGCATTTTAAAAATAAAGGCGACCTTTTTATGGCGCTAGTGGAGCGTGTGCGCATGCCCTTCCAGTCACTAATGGAAGAGGTAAATAACGCCGACCCGACCATCTCACCACTAACGGCTATACAACTTGCCTGCTATGCCGGCTTAAACCGCATGGAACAGCCATCTCATCAGCGAATTTTATCGATTCTTTTGCACCGCTGTGAATTCTTTAGCGATATTAACCCGATTAAAATGCAAGACGAGATCGCAGACGAGTGTTTTGATGAAATGCTGTCGGTATTTCAATTGGCCCAACAGCAGCAATTGCTACGCGCTGATCTAACCCCGGAGGTGGCAACGCGGCTTATGCAGGCGGCACTGGGGGGCTTATTTCATGATTGGTTGCGAAATCCAGAGTCTTTTTCGTTGTGCGAACGGGGCGGTGAACTCATCGATACATTAATCACCATGATGAAGCGCTAACCATCTCGCTGCAACGCAGCAATACACCTATACTGAGCAAATCGTCAGCATAGGATAATTTTATGGATGCTCTTGAATTTGTTCGTATCCGCGAACTTGATATCGCTGTGCGCATTTGGAATCCCGATGCGCACCGCACGCTGCTGGCATGGCATGGTCTTGCGCGCCACGGCGGTGATTTTGAAGCCCTAGCCCGTCAGCTGGGCAGCGAATGGCGTATTCTTGCACCAGATACACCTGGTCGCGGCCTTTCCAGCTGGTCACTGTTTCCTGCCCACGACTATCTCTACAGCCACTACATGACTATCGCGATAGGCGTCCTGGATCATTTCCAATTAAATCAGGTCGACTGGCTGGGCACTTCCATGGGCGGGCTATTGGGCATGCTGCTGGCTGCTGACAAAACACATCAACAGCGGATTTCTAGACTTATCCTGAACGATGTTGGGCCTGAGTTGAATAAAGACGGCCTAATCGCGCTTTCCAGTTATTTCAGCCTAACCCACCGCTTTACGAACTTTGCAGACCTACAAAAAGAGCTGACACAGCACTACGCAAGCTTTGGAATTACCACTGATGATGAATGGCGAGCGCTGGCATTGGGAAGCGCACGGCGACTACCTGATGGTAGCTGGACCTACCACTTCGACCCCCGTATTGGCGAGCAATTCATCCATGATACACCGCGAGATACATGGGCAGATTGGGCGAACATTGACTGCCCTGTGATGGTAATTCGAGGCGCCGAGTCAACGTTACTGGATGCCGAAACGCTGCCACGCATGAAAGCAGTGCAACCCGGCTTAGTCACGTTCACCGCCCCAGGCTGTGGCCATGCCCCTATGCTGAACCATCCTGAGCAAGTAACACCGCTTCGTCAGTTTCTCGACACCCCACTAAGCGCCTTCCCCCGTAGCAAACCAACAACCGCCACCACTACTTCGCACCCTATTGGCCAATGGCTTATTAAGCAGTGGCGGCGCCTATTTGGCTAAACAATACGTTGGCTAAACAACACTCGCCACTAGGTGGAATAGCCGTTTGAATGATGCTTGCGGCGCAAGCGAAGCTTATTCACGCGAACCCGCGTATCAAGATACTGTTGCTCAAGCACACTGCGGTACGCACCTTCGCTGGCAAGATATTTCACAAGCACCCGGCGCTCGCCAGCTTGCGGGCAGTCCCCCGCTTTGCAATGCAATTTAACGGCGCTACCGGGCTCATTTTCCAGCTGAGCAGATGCGTATTCATCATTCTGGCGCTCTGAGACAACGACCGTAGCGCCCAATAAACAGCGGCGATTGAATGGCTGATAGCGATGAAGCGCGCGTTGTAATGAATGGCACACGGCTGCCGCAATCGGCGATGCAACTGCAAATGCAATCCACAGCACGAGCACGCCGACAGGCACCCTCAACATCCCCAACGATAGCCAGCGAAGGGCTAGTAGCTCAATAGCCAGCGAAATAACACTCGCAAAAAGCACTAAAAAGCTTAACGCAAGCGTGGCAGGTACACCTGCAAAGCCTAAAGACACCAGTGTGCTGGCCATATGATCGTCGCGCAGACTATCGCGCTCAAATAGCTCCAGCGGCGCAAGTCTGATTAACACCAGCAGCCAGTAGAGCGCTATCAAAGCCAACAAGAAGGTAAAAACAATTGTTGGAAATTGCAGTACGGCGGAAACAAGTGATTGCATCATGGCGTGCTCTCCTCCAGACAAAGCCTGGTGATGTTTTCGCTTGACGTTATATTTATTAGCACAAGCTAAAAACAGGGTCTCTTTTAGCGTAGACCACCTTACGCGTTTATGCGGTTCTCTAATTGCTCTTGATCAAGTTTGTAAAAAAAACGGGCACCATGAAAACATGGTGCCCGCTAGCAAGTCGCTAAACAGCGTTACGCTTGGTCGTGACCTAGCGCTGCCGTCTCGTTGTTACCATCCCGGTCAGGGTGGCGTTTCCGATAGAGCCAATCAGATACCGTGGCAATCATTGCGTAGAAGCTTGGAATAAACAGACTTCCCAGCACGGCAACCGACGCCATACCGACCGCAACGGTGGTGCCGATATGGTGGCTACTCACATCGCTCGCGCCAGAGGCCAGTGCCAATGGCAAGGTGCCGAAGATAAAGGCCAGTGACGTCATAACGATAGGACGGAAACGAAGCTCCGCGGCGGTAATCGCTGCTTCACGAATCGATTTACCATGCTCTTTACGCTGCAACTCGGCAAACTCAACGATAAGGATCGCGTTCTTAGCGGCCAAGCCAACCACCACCAGCATACCAATTTGGACATAGACACTGGTATCCAGGCCACGCAACGCAATACCACCCACGCCCCCCAAAAAGGCAAACGGCGTGGCGGTAAGTACCGCTAGTGGTAGCGACCAACTTTCATACTGTGCCGCCAGTATCAAGAACACCATCAAAATACCAAACACAATGGCAAGTAACGCAGTATTGCCAAGGTTGGACTCTTGATAGGCAGTCCCCGTCCAGCCCATTCCCCAGTTTTGGCCCAATGTTTCCTGAACCACTTCTTCCATCGCTTCGATAGCCTGTGTAGAGCTGTAGCCTGGCGCTGGATTACCCTGGAACTGAGCCCCCGCATAAACACCGAAGCGAGAAACCACAGATGGACCCGTTTGGCGTTCGAGCGTTACGAACTCAGACAGAGGAATGCGCTCACCACTGCCACTACGAACATAAACGCTACTTACATCGTCGGGTGTTTTACGGAACTTATCTTCATTCTGTAAATAGACCTGGAAGTTACGGTTTTGGTAGCTAAAGAAGTTAACAAAACCATTACCGAAGGTATTAGCTAGCGCCGAGTTGATATTCTCAAGGGCGACACCATAGCTCAGCGCTTTTTGCTGATCTATTTCCGCACGGTAAGAAGGCACATTGACGTTAAACGTTGTAAAAACGCGGCTTAATGCAGGATGCTGGTTAGCCGCCTGCATAATTTGCAATGACGCTTGATACAACTCACGAGGTGACGCGCCTTCAAAAGATTGCAAATACCCGGTGAAACCACCCGTGGTTGAAAGCCCCATGATCGGCGGTACGTTAAACGCCATCGCCGAACCACCATCAATGCTCGCCCCTAACTGCATAATACGACCAACCAACTCATTAGCCGTTAAATCGCGTTCTGCCCAGGTTTTCATGTTGATAAACATAATGCCCCGTGCAGTATTGACCGCACTCGACAGAATGTCGTATCCCGCCACAGCAGAGGAGTACTCAACGCCCGGGATGGCTTCTATCTGTGAGCTAAGCTCATTCATATAGGCTTGGGTTCGGCTAAGCGACGCAGCATCTGGCAATGAAACGCTAACCAGCACGATACCTTGGTCAGTTTCCGGCACCAGTGTGGAAGGCGTATTTGCATAGAGCCAGTAAGAACCGGCCCCCACCGCCACAGTCAGTGCAAGCGCTAACACCCAGAAACGCACCAGTTTTTTCACAAACCACATATAAACGGCGGTAAAGCCAGCAAAGAGACGGTCAAACAGGCGCAGCGGTGTGGTAATGGCACGCTTAAACGCGGACTGTTTCGTTTTATGCAGGTCATGCTTAATGAAGATGGCCGACAGCGCGGGGGTGAACGTTAGTGCCATCAGCGCCGATAGCGCCACCGATATCGCCACGGTAATCGCAAACTGCTGATAAATCTGGCCGGTAAAACCGCCCAGGAACGCCACGGGCACAAACACCGCCGCCATAATAAGCGAGGTGGCAATAACCGGGCCACCCACCTCTTTCATCGCACGGATAGTGGCGTCACGAACCGTAATATCGTCTTCTTCGCTCAATACCCGCTCAACGTTCTCCACCACTAGAATCGCATCATCCACCACGATGCCTATCGACAGCACCAAGGCAAACAGCGTTAACAGGTTAATAGAGAAACCAAACAAGTAAAAACCAGCAAAAGTACCGATAACCGAGACCGGCACGACCGACATAGCAATGACCGTAAAGCGCCAGTTCTGCAAGAAGATGAACAGAATCACGATAACGATCAAGAATGCTTCAATAAACGTATGCAGAACGGTTTCTACCGAGGCATCGATAAAGAGCGTGGTGTCATAAGGCGTTACATAGTCAAGCCCGGGTGGAAAACGCCCCGATAGTTCTTCCATCGTGGCTCGCACTGCTTCAGCGGTTTCCAGTGCGTTTGCACCCGGCTGCTGGTTGATGATGATCGGCGTCATTGTGGCGCCGTTTAAGCGTGCATCAACACCGTAGAACGAAGCGCCTAGCTCAATACGTGCTACGTCCGCAAGGCGCAGTGAAGAGCCGTCAGGATTCGTACGCAGGTAAATATTACGGAAATCATCGGTTCCCGATAAGCGCCCGCCGGCGGTAATCGTATAGGTATAAGCACGCGGTTCGCTTTGCGGTGTTGCCGCTAAGTTACCTGCGGGAATTTCGGTATTCTGCGCGCGAATAGCGCTAGCTACCTCACTGGGCGTGAGGTCATACTGAGCCAGCTTGTCAGGGTCCATCCACACCCGCATCGCAAACTCACCGCCGCCTAACACTTCGGCATTGCCGACGCCTGGCACTTGGCGTAGCTCATCCAAGATATTCAGCGTGGCGTAGTTTTGCATGTAGATTTTGTTGTAGTCACCGCTAGGAGACGTCAAGGCAACAAGCATCAAAATAGAGTCAGAGCGTAACTCAACCGTCACCCCTTGAGACTGAACCGCCTCAGGTAACTGCGAAAGCGCGCCCTGCACTCGGTTATTGACATTGATGGTGTTGATATCACCATCAGTGCCAATGTTAAACGCAACACTCAGGCTCATAAGACCATTATCAGCGCTGTTTGAGGTCATATATAGCATGTCCTCAACACCATTGATGGCCTCAGCAAGCGGTGCCGCGACGGTTTGCGCAACCGTCTCAGCATCCGCCCCAGGGAACTGAGCCTGAACGGACACGGTGGGAGGTACAACGCTGGGATACTGCTCTATCGGCAGTATTCGCATCGCCATCGTACCTACCAGCGTCAAGATAATCGCCAGAACGGTGGCGAAAATCGGTCGGCTGATAAAGAAGTTGGAAAAGTTCATTATTGCGCGCCCTCTGCCCCTTCAGCGGGCTGTGCGTCAGTCGCCCCATCCTGCATTGCCTCTGCCTGCCCGGCTTCTTGCTGGGCGTCTTGCTGCTCAGCTTCTGCGACGATGTCGGCAGCGTTACCTTTAAATGGCTGGGGGTCAATTAGCATTCCTGGCTCAAGGCCAGCAGGGTCGCCTACGATGACACGCTCGCCAGCAGTAAGGCCATCATGAATGATTTGCCATGGACCAGCCACTTCGCCGAGTTGAACCGTGCGCTCGCGCGCTTTATTTTCATCATCGACAATAAAGACTTGCGGCCCCATTAACCCTTGAGTAACGGCAATCTCTGGTACGGCCAGGACATCAAAACGCTTCAAGCCTTCAACACGAACCCGTACAAACTGACCAGGCAATACCGCGCCATCAGGGTTTGCGAACGTTGCTGACGCCTGAACCGTACTGGTGCCGCTATCCACACGAGAACCCAGGAAGTTCAAACGCCCTTCCAGCTCAGCGCTGTCGTCACCATACTGTCCTGGCACACTCAAACGCGCGCTAATGTCTGATGCGTTACCACTCTCGCCCAGCTGTCGGCGTAACTCAAAAGCATCGCGCTGAGGTAGTTGAAAACGCACTTCAAGAGGGTCAAGCGGCGTAATAGTGGCTAACTCAGTTCCTGGTGTTACCAAATTACCAACGTTGACCTGGCTTAAACTGATCATGCCAGATACCGGTGCGGTGACGTTAGAATAGCCTAAATCAAGGTTAGCACTGGTTAACGCAGCATCTGCTTGGGCGACACTTGCCTGGGCAACGCGCTGGTCAGCTAGTGCTTGGTCATACTGCTGGCGACTGACCGAGTTTTGGCTTAGCAACTGCTCGAAACGCTGCGCATCACGCTGGGCACGAGCCAGTTCAGCACGCGCACTTTGCAAGTCGGCCTCACGTTGGTTAACGGTAGCTTGGTAGAGATCTGGCTCGATGGTATAGAGCCGATCCCCCTGCTCTACCAGTTGACCTGGCTCAAAGTGACGCTCTTCAAGAAACCCGTTTACCCGGGCCACCAGTGTGACTTCACTGTCGCTGCGCAGCAGTGATGGGTAGGATTTATTCAGAGGAATATCCTGGCGGGCTATTTCAACTACTTCTACTGCATGGGGCGGAGCTTCCTGCTGCCCAGCCTGCTGTTGCTGAGGCTGCTCCTGGCCGCATGCGGCTAGCGCCAATGCAGCTATCAGCGTCACTAGACTCGCTCTACCTGAGTGAATCATTTTCTTCATACGTTGGTTTCCCATTAATCTTTGCAACATTGACGGATAGCAGCGCAGCGTGTGGTTGGTTAATGTGCTAAAAAACTAACAACTCGCTAACTTACGCACCCGGCGTGGGTGGAGCGCCAATATCCATAGCCCGCTGGTAGGCGTCGGGGTCGCCACCCTCAGGCAGGGTGAAGTTCACCTCATCTCCCGTTAGCCACGCATTGACTTCTTCAATCGCCTCAACGTCTAACAAGCCTGCCTGCTGACGCAGTGAGAGCAAATTGACCACATAGTCATAACGTGCTTCAGCATAGTTGGCGATAGCGTTATAGAGGCTTTGTTCAGCATTCAACACGTCCACGATATTACGTGTGCCTACTTCATAACCGGCACGGGTAGCTTCTAAAGCACTACGGTTAGAGACGATTGCCTGCTGACGAGCCTCAACGGTATCGACGTTGTTACTAACCTGGGTATAGAGCGAACGCACTTGTTGGATAGTAGTGCGGCGTTGGGACTCGTAATTGTATTGGCTACTTTCCAGCTGGAAGGTGCCTTGGCGAATACGGGCGCTGGTGCTGCCACCGGTATAAATAGGTAAGTTCGCCGAGACACCCACTTGACTTGATGTGTTGTAGCCACTCACCAAATCACTATCGCTATCCGAGTACTGGTAGTTAGCAAATGCCTGAACAGTCGGCATACGCCCGGCACGCGCCAGCTCGACGCCTACGCGGGAAAGCTCAATGCCTGCCTGCTGCGCTAATACCTGCGGGTTACGCTCAATGGCTTGTTCTACCCAATAGTTACGATCCGTGGGAGTTGGCAGAGCAATCGGCATACTGTCGCCCAGCGCGTCGATACTGGCGTAACGCTGCCCAGTCAGTTGTTCAAGCACCTCAAATGCCACCTGAAGATTACTCTCTGCTGCTATGCGATCAGCGCGGGATTGATCAAAGCTCGCCCGAGCTTCCTCTACTTCAGTGATGGCAATGAGGCCAACTTCAAACTGCTCTCGAGCCTGCTCAAGCTGGCGGCCAATCGCACGCTCTTGAGCTAAACGCGCCTCGAGCACTTCGTGGGCACGCAAAATATCGAAATAAGCGCTCGCGACATCAATCAGCAACTGCTGCTCAGTGGCGGCCAATAAGTACACTTGTTGGTCAATCTGACGTTCAGCCTGATTCACTTCCTCACGTGTGACAGCATTGAAGAGTGCCTGGGTCGCCTCAAGTGTTAATGACGCGGTGTTGTAGCGATCATCGCTGACACCCGCCGCATTAGAACCGGCACCAGCACTCTGCCCGGCTCTAGAGGAGGACTGGCTTTCGTACTGCTGGTTATGGACGACATTGCCAGAGGCATTTACCTGAGGCAACAGCGCGCCACTTGCCACATCGCTTGCCGCTTCAACACTTGAAAATTCAGCACGTGCAGAGGCCAAGGCAGCGTTGTTGTTAAGCGCATCGCGAGTGATATTGACTAAATCTGCCGCTTGAGCGGGCAGGACGAAAGAAGATGTCAGCACTGCTAATAGCAGGGGACGAAAAGGGGCATTGACTGCCCAGTGTGCCAGTCGCATGGGATTGCCTCTAGGTGTCAACGTAGGGTGACGATAATGATAGCCATTCTGAAGGGTGGCATTATAGTTACATTCATGTATGTATGCTAGGCTTGAACTTAACCTAAATATATGAACAGCGTCACGTATAGATCACCACACTCCACAAGACTCTCTATTACCTTAGTCCAAAGCCCCATGAGCTTGCAGCTTTTTACGCTTCTATTACCCACTCGAATCGTAAGTGAACCATGTTACAGCTAATGTAGTGGCGTGCTAACTCAAGGGAGCGTTTGAGTCTCTCAACAATATGCGGCAGTGATTGGCAATCCAGGCAGATAGCTAATAAAGCGAGAAAAACAGCACAATAATTATGATTATTCTGTCAAAAACGCTACCCCATTAACTCTCAAAAGCTTCCAACACTGCCACGCAGCGTTCAACGGCACTGCGATACCCTGAGCCAAATAACAGTAGATGGTTAAGCAATGGATAAAGCTGAAACAGCGCTTCGCGTCTTGGCCAGTCGATTGGCTTATCGCCGTTCCAGTAAGCATCAAAAAAAGGCACATCAGGCGATCCAAACAGGGTGAGCATAGCCACATCAACATCAGGATAATGGCGGTAAACAGCAGGGTCGATCAGTGCCGGCCCTCTAGTGGTTGTCAGCACATTGCCCGACCATAGGTCACCATGAATAAGGCTGGCAGACGAATCTGGCAGCCATGTTTCTAGTTGCTCTGCTTGGTGTTCAACACGGCGGCGCAACGTGCCATCCAGCAGGCCCTGCTGATAACAAGTTTGAGTAAGAGGCAGTAGACGCCGTTCGCGCTGAAACGCACGGCCATCTGCCAGTGGGGAGTTAGGTTGGGGCGTACGCCCACACGCATTGTCCTGATGCCAGCCATGGGCATCACTTATCACACCATGCAGCTCACGCAGCCCTTCGCCTAAAGCGACGCTACTTTGGGTGTTTGCGGGTTGGGTATCGAGTGACTCTATCACCAGCCACCCCAGCGTCTCTCCTAGCACCTCAGGTATCACTAATGAAGTGCCCGCCCCCTTGAGCGCGCGGAGCCCTTCTGCTTCGCCAAGCAATCGCGCGGAATCGTCGTGTTTGATAACGACTTGCCCTTGGCGGGTAGTCAAGGCGTAAACAGCCGCTATATCACCGCCACTGAGTGGCTGAAGCTTATCAGTAGGGGTTAATCCCAGCGTATCTAGCAGATCGCGCAAAACGGCATCCATGACTTCCTCCGCTCAAGGTGCATGTACTCTCCGCATCTCTCCTTAAACGGTACAAGGCAAAGCAATATCTTTCTAGGCAATCCGCATTATTAAACGCTATGACGCTGAGCAAGCGCCTCGCGATAACGCTGATAAATCGCCTCATAAGCAGTAACACGGCCAGCATCAGGGTCGGCAAGGGAAGCAGCATCCAGGTGCACCAAGCGCTCACAAAGCGATGCCAGGGTCACACCCTCCTGGTGTAAATCGCACCAAGCCGCTTGAATGGCCGCCCCTAACGCAGCGGCATCGGTAATCTCTGGGCAGATTACCTGGGTATTAGTAATGTCAGCCACCATTTGCCGCCAAACCGGGCTCTTGGCGCCGCCGCCTATCAGCCTAATTTGGCTGGTGTCGGTAGCTAGATCACCTAACAGTTCCAAGCCATAGCGCAGGCCAAAGGTAGCACCTTCCATCACCCCTCGACAGAGGTTAGCTTGAGTCATATTAAGGCTGGTCAAACCAAGAAAATCACCCGTCGCATTGGGCAGCATCGGTACCCGTTCGCCGTTAAAAAACGGCAGCACAACCACTCCCTCGGCCCCAACCGGGGCGCTTGCCACCTGCTCACTGAAGGTAGCTAAATCCAGTCCAAACAGCTCACGCACGCGGGTAGTCGCAGAGGTAACGTTCATAGTGCAGATTAACGGCAGCCAGCCACCGTGACTGGCACAGAAGTTGGCCACCATAGCGCTGTCGCACACCACCGAATTAGGTGAATAAGCGCACACCGTGCCGGAGGTCCCTAAACTAAGCGTTACCAGCCCCTGAGTAATATTACCGGTGCCAATTGCGCCCAGCATGTTGTCGCCGCCGCCAGAAGACACCACCACATCATCATGAAGCCCCAACTCTTTCGCCACTAGCGGGCGCACTCGCCCTGCTGGCTCGTGCGCCTGGATAAGACGAGGCAACACACGGTCTGGGTCAAGTTCCGGCGCAATGGCTGCAAATACCTCTTTCTGCCAGCATTGGGCACGGGTATCGAAATAACCGGTGCCCGACGCATCACCCGCCTCAGTGACCCGCTCACCAGTCAGCCAGAAGTTGAGGTAGTCGTGGGGCAGTAGCAGAGTGGCTATACGCTGGTAGGCATCAGGATGATGCTTCCGCAGCCACGCCACTTTAGACGCGGTATAACCAGTTTGTAACACCAGACCCAGCTTCTCCAGGCAGCCCGCGTCACCGCCAAGTCGGTCGACTAAATCGCTGTTTTGAGTACTGGTTTCGGTATCGCACCACAGTTTGGCGGGATACACCGGCACACCATCCGCATCCAGTGCCACCATGCCGTGCTGCTGTCCGGAAACGCCAATCCCCCGCACCTGCTTGGCATCAATGCCAGCACGCTCAAGCGCTTGAAAAAAAGCTCCTTTGAGCGCTGCCAGCCACTCTGCTGGCGCCTGCTCCCGGCGGCCATGCTCTCCCTCGTCTAGGCTATGAGGACGACTGCCTTCACCCAGGATGACGCCACGCTCCACATCTACCACCACGACTTTGGTACTCTGCGTACCGCAATCTACCCCGATATACATCACAACGTTCCTTTGGACGCGACCAGAGCCTCAAGAGTAGCCTGTGCTCCCCGTTCATGCAGCGACGTCAATGACTTTAGGTAAGCGTTTAGAAAGCGAGGCTGGTCAGCCAAGTCGCCAAACAGCTCGCGGTTCTCGACAAACGCAGCGGGGTTCGTGCGGTTGTTAGTGGCAATAGCCATCAATGGCTCACGCAGACGGTCCACGATATCAATAGCCTCTCCCTGCTCATCGACGCCTTCAGCGTAACGTGCCCAGCTGGCGACCACGGCGGCGCTACGTTCAATCTCCCCCCCCTGAGAAAGTTGCTGGCGAATCACCGGCACGAGCCATTTGGGAATACGATCAGAGCTTTCAGCACAGAGTCGTGCCAGAGTGTCTTTAATTTGCGGGTTGGCGAAGCGTTCAATCAGGGTCAGCCGATAGGTTTCTAAATCTACTCCTGGCACTGGCGCCAGCGTAGGCGTGCCCTCTTCACGCATATAGCCCAGCAAAAACTCGACAAACAGCGGGTCTTGGCACACTTCATGGGCGTAACGGTAGCCTGCCAGATAGCCAAAGTAAGCAAGCGCCTGATGGCTGGCATTGAGCAGGCGCAGTTTCATCAGCTCATAAGGCTCTACATCATCGACAAGTTGCACGCCTGCCTTCTCAAGCGCCGGGCGACCCAGGGGAAAGTGATCTTCCAACACCCATTGGCTGAAGGGCTCGCATACCACTGGCCAGGCATCTTCTACATCAAACCGCTGGGCCAGCTCTTCAATATCCGTAAGCGCTGTCACTGGTGTGATACGATCCACCATGGCATTGGGAAACGCCACTTCGGCAGCTAACCACTCGCCAAGCCCTGCGCTGCGAGCACGAGCGTAGGCACTGAACATGCGTTTGGCCACGTCACCGTTACCTTGAATATTGTCGCAGGACATCACCGTAAAAGGTGCAATGCCTCGCGCCCGGCGGCGAACCAGAGCTTCCACCACTAAGCCGAAGCTGGTGGAAGGCTGCTCTGGATGGGCGAGATCATCACGCACCTGTGGAGAATCCAGATTGAATTCTCCGGTCACTGGATGGAAGTTGTAGCCACCTTCCGTCACGGTGAGCGACACAATCTTGATGCTGGGATCGGCCATTTTTTCGATCACCGCTTCGGGGTCTTCCGGCGCAAATAGGTAATCCACCATACTGCCGATCACACGGGGCTGATACTCGCCGTCGGGGTGCTTCACTACGAGCGTATAGAGGCAGTCTTGCGCAGCAAGGGCCTGCTGCATACGCTTATCGCCGGGCATTACCCCCACTCCCACAATGCCCCATTCAAACGCCTCACCCTGATTCATTAGCGCATCCAGGTACATCGCTTGATGGGCACGATGAAAACCACCGACGCCAATATGCACAATGCCTGGCGTCACGGCCTGCCGATCATAAGTAGGCGTCTCAACCGCCGCGCTGAGGGCACCCATGTTGTGATTATTAAGCTGGGTCATCGTCACTCTCCGGGTCATTTGTTAGCCACGCCGCGTCCTAGCGCCAGCGCTGGTCAGCGGGCACGCTGCCGTTTTTTACAAGTTCAGCGTTAAGCATGTCTTTTTGATGAGCGCGCTCAAGGGCGCCGATATGATCTTGGCCCATACACAGCCAACGATTCACCAACCGCTCAACCAGTACGGCATCGTCCACATCGATAAACAGCGTCCAGTCGAACAGCTTGTGCAGCGCCCGCCAGGGCTCTTGATCCAACAGCAGGTAATTACCTTCCACAATCACAATGCGCTGCGCTGGAGTAATCAACCGCCCTGCAGCTCGAGCGAGATCCAGCGGCCGGTCAAACACCGGCACCGCTACCGATTGGTCGGCGCGACGAATGCGCACTAAGTCATGGTGTAAGCCATCAACATCGAAAGTGTGCGGCGCGCCTTTCACTGGCAGCTGCTCATCACCTAGCACGGCGTTATCGAAGTGGTAGCCATCCATCGGCACCACGGCTGCCTGCCCTGGCCGCTGCTGATTAATGGCATCGCATAACAGCCCGCTGCGATAAGACTTTCCTGCTCCAGGTGGGCCCGCCAGGGCAACCATAAAGCGTGCTTTGCCTTTAGCGGCATCCAACAGTTGGTGGCTTAACGAAACAAGATCAGGGGTCATAGGCGTATCAACTCATCCAGTTGCCACCATCGACGTTGAGCGTCTGGGCAACGACATAGTCACTATCCTGACTAGCAAGAAACACGGCGGCCCCCGTGTGGTCTTCCGGCAATCCCATACGCCCAAAGGGTACAGACTCGCCCACCAAACGCTTTTTCTCGCCCAGCGGTCGGTTCTCATAGCGTGCAAACAGTGCATCGACTTCTTCCCACATCGGCGTATCCACTACCCCCGGTGCAATGCCGTTCACGTTAATACGGTGCTTGATCAAATCCAGCCCACAGGACTGGGTCAGGCTAATCACAGCGGCTTTACTCGCACAGTAAACGCTGACGAGTGGCTCTCCCCGTCGGCCTGCCTGAGACGACATATTAATAATTTTCCCCCCTTGGCCTTGTGCCACCATGGCGCGAGCCACGGTCTGCAGGGTAAAAAATAGCCCCTTGGCATTCACCGCAAACTGCTTGTCAAAGCTAGCCTCTGTCACCTCGAGCACCGGTGCCATATCAAACACCGCGGCGTTATTGACTAAAATATCGATCCCGCCAAATCGCTCGGTAACGCTCGCCACCATGGCGTTGATAGAGGCTTGGTCGCACACGTTCAGCACGACCCCCATCACGCGCTCGGCGCTAGCGTCTTGTTGCAGCGTGGCGAGTGCATCGTCGATGGCGCTGGCATCGATGTCGGCCACAATGACCTTCGCCCCTTCGGCGAGATAGCGCTGAGCAATGGCTAAACCGATACCCCGGGCACCGCCTGTGATGACGGCGCGTTTATTGAGCAGTTTCATTGTTATCTTGTCCTTGCAAATGGGATTGCCACTCGTCTACTAAAGCGTGAAGTCCGCGCATATGGGGCAAAATTCGCCAAGCGCCCGCCGCCAGTAGCCGTGAGGACTGCTGTTCATCAACATGACTTGCCCCCACAAAACCAATCACTCGCATGCCTGCAGCATAAGCAGCGGTTACCCCTGCCACGCTATCTTCTACCACCAGACAGCGGCTGGGTGAGCAGCCAAGAGAACTGGCCGCCAAGTGATAAATAGCGGGGTCCGGTTTGGGGTTTTCGACCTGCTCAGCGGTGAAAATCGGCACATCGCCCAGCGCGCCGTCCAGTTGGGTCGTGGCGAGCGATGCCAGTACGCGACAACGGCGGCTGTTCGAGACCACAGCCTTAGGTAAGTCGATGCCGCTGACGGCTGCATGCACCCCTGCAATGGCGGTTAACTCCCTCGCCAAGCGCGCCTCAATGGCGCTATCAACCAGCTCAGCGGCATCGGGCGGCAACAAGTGACGGCTTAACTGTTCCAGGTGCTGGAGGATATTGGCCGTCGTCATACCCAGGGCTTGGCTAAGTAGTGTTGGGATATCCAGATCCGGTAGCCACTGCCCAAGGTGGATTTCCAGAGTCTCTTCAGCGAGTGCTTCGCTATCCACCAGGACGCCGTCACAATCAAAAATCAGCGCTTTCATACCTGCTCCCCTGGAGAGGCAGGTTCCGTAGCCGCGCGATTATCTTGACGGGTCAGGCTTGCTAGCGGGTGCTGCTGCAGGCTAGGTAGGGCGAGCCCGCTTGCGTCAAACAGATGGGCGCGCTCGGGGGCAAAACCAAAACGCACGCTATCATTGACCCGGTAGGCCACATCGCCATCAGCCATAATAGTGATCAGCTCATCGTCCATTTGAACGTAGAGCGAGGTTTGACCGCCGAGGCGCTCAAGCACTTTTATCTTCCCACTCAGCGGCCCCTGCTCATCAAGGACCAAGTGTTCTGGGCGAACACCCAGCTCAAGAGTGGCGTTAGTATCCAGGTGCCCACCGTCGACCGGCACGCTGCGCTCACCGCCGCCGGGCAGACGAATCGCTACGCCTTCAGACGTTACGTCGGTCAACGTCACCGGTAGAAAATTCATCTTCGGTGAGCCAATAAAGCCTGCCACAAAGCGATTGCGCGGATGGTGATAGAGCGCCATTGGCGAGCCCACCTGCTCCACCACGCCATCGTGTAGTACAACGATTTTATCGGCCATGGTCATGGCTTCTATCTGATCATGGGTGACGTAAATCATCGTGGCATCTAGTTCTTCATGCAGACGTGCCAGCTCAATGCGCATCTGCACCCGCAACGCCGCATCCAAGTTGGAGAGCGGCTCGTCAAACAGGAAGATACTAGGGTTACGCACAATCGCCCGGCCAATCGCTACCCGCTGGCGTTGTCCACCGGAGAGCGCTTTAGGCTTACGATCTAATAGCGGCTCCAGCTGCAGAATTTTGGCCGCCTCCAGCACTTTGGCGCGGCGCTCCTCTTTGGGCACTCCAGCCAGGCGCATGCTGAAGCCCATGTTGCCCTCAACCGTCATGTGCGGGTACAGCGCATAGCTCTGGAATACCATGGCCAAGCCTCGGTCGGCGGGGCCCACATCGTTTATTCGCTTACCATCGATCAGAATGTCGCCGTCGCTTGCACTCTCCAAGCCCGCGATCATGCGCATCAGCGTGGATTTACCACAGCCCGAAGGGCCAACAAACACCACGAACTCACGGTCGTTCACCTCGAGATCAATGCCTTTGATGACCTTGGTGTCGCCAAACTGTTTGATAATGTTCTTCAGTTGTAAGGTTGCCATGGGGAACTCCTTTACTTGACGGCGCCAAAGGTCAGGCCGCGCACCATTTGTTTTTGGGTCATCCAGCCGAGGATCAGGATGGGGGCGATTGCCATGGTGGAAGCCGCTGAAAGCTTGGCCCAGAATAGCCCTTCAGGGCTTGAGAACGAGGCAATATAAGCGGTCAGCGGTGCCGCTTTCGACGAGGTCAAGTTGAGACTCCAGAACGCTTCGTTCCAGCTCAAAATCACTGAAAGCAGCCCGGTAGAGGCGATGCCCGGCAACGTTAGCGGCAGCAGCAGGAAAAATACCTCCTGCAGAGTGGACGCGCCGTCCATCCTGCCGGCTTCCAGAATGTCTTTGGGCATATCCTTGAAGAAGGTGTAGAGCATCCATACCACGATGGGCAGATTCATCAGGGTGTAAATAATGATTAGCCCGGTACGGGTATCCAACAACCCCACATCTCGGAAAATCAAATAGATAGGTACCAAGACACCGACAGGTGGCAGCATTTTGGTAGACAGCATCCAGAGCAGCGTGCCCTTGGTGCGCTTAGTCGGCAAAAAGGCCATGGCATACGCCGATGGAATGGCAATCAGCAGTGCTAAAAAAGTCGAGCCAAACGCCACGACGACGCTGTTTAGCGCAAAACGCGCATAGCCCGAGCGTGCCTGAACGGCTTGATAGCTCTCAAGCGTGGGGGAAAAGATAAAGCTTGGATCTGCAATCGCTGCCGTTTCGGTTTTAAATCCGGTCAGCACCATCCACAAGATGGGAAAAAAGATAATCAGGGCAATCGACCAGCCCACTAGAGTTAAGACCAGTTGCCTGATGGGCAACGAGCGAGCGTTAGCTGGCGCGACGCTATTACGATGAAGTGTCATTGAAATGCTCCCAAGACGCCCTGTCACCGGGGTTAGTCTTCTAAGTTCTTAGCGACCATACGGACAAGGAAAATCGCGACGATATTGGCGAGAATGATGGCGATCACCCCACCCGCTGAGGCCAAGCCCACATCGAAATCCAGTAGCGCTTGGATATAGATCAAATAGGCTAAGTTAGTGGTCGCGAGTCCCGGCCCGCCGGAGGTGGTGACAAAAATCTCGGCAAAAATCGTCAGCAAGAAGATCATTTCAATCATGATCACCACGCTGATGGCACGCTTTAGGTGCGGCAGCGTAATGAAGAAGAAAATCGCCAGTGGCCCAGCACCATCCATGCGCGCTGCTTCCACCTGGTCTTCATCCAGCGACTGCATGGCGGTGAGCAGGATCAATAGTGCAAACGGCAGCCACTGCCACGACACAATAATGATGATGGACGGCAGTGGTAGCGATGAGAACCAGTCCAGTGCAGGCAGCCCTAGCGACTGCGCCAGCCACGCTAGTACCCCATTAGAGGGGTGCATCATCATGTTTTTCCATACCAGCGCACTCACCGTTGGCATGACAAAGAAGGGAGAAATCGCCAGCACGCGGGCGATACCACGCCCCGCAAACTCCTGCTGAAACAGCACCGCGAGCAGCGTGCCACCCACCACGGTAACCACCAGTACCGACCCTACCAGTAATAGGGTGGTGCCCATCGCCGACCATAACGCAGGGTCAGTCAGCAAGTATTCATAGTTTTCCAGCCCGGCGAAGCCGGTCATCCCTGGCATGAGTAAGTTATAGCGCTGAAAAGAGAACCAGATCGTCATGCCCAAGGGCACGATCATCCAGAGCAGCAGCAGCGATACCGCGGGCGCTTGAAGCGAAAGCGTTCTTAGCCCACCGACCGTTCGGCCAGAAGCACGTGTTCTATTCATGGAAACACCTACAAGAAAACAGACCTGCTAGAACCACTGAAATACGCCTGCCCACATAACCGACATAACCGGGCAGACGTAAGAGTGCATTAACGTTCGATGTAGCCTGCCCGCTGCATGGTGCGCTCGGTGGCTCGCTGAGCGCTATCAAGCGCCTGAGCTACTGAGGTGTCACCGGTCAGGGCGGCGGCAATCGTTTGGCCCACTTGCGTACCAATCGACTGGAACTCTGGAATACCTACAAACTGAACGCCGACATAGGGGGTTGGCTCTAGGCTGGAGTCGGTAGGATCAGCTTCTTGTATGGCGTTAAGCACAAAATCAGCAAAGGGCGCGGCATCAACGTACTGCTCGTTGGCATAGGTGGATTCACGAGTCCCCGGCGGCACGCTGGTCCAGCCGTTCGTTTCACCAACAAGCTCGATGTACTCCTGTGAAGTCGCCCAGGTAATGAATTCCTGTGCTGCTTCTTTGTGCTCAGAGGAAGCGGGAATCGCCAGCGCCCAGGACCACAGCCAATGAGAGCCTTTAGGGGTTTTGGCGATGGGTGCTGGCGCAAAACCTAGCGTACCTGCTACGTCAGACTCGTTTTCGTCGTAGAGTTTGCCTGCTGCCGAGGTGGCATCAACCCACATAGCGCAGTTCCCACGAGAAAAGAGCGCTAGGTTTTCGTTAAAGCCGTTGGAGCTGGCACCGGGCGGACCGTAGTTGCTTAGCAGGTCAACATAGAACGCAAGCGCATTGTTCCAGGCCTCAGAGTTAAGCTTCGGGTTCCACTGCTCATCAAACCAGCGGCCGCCAAACGTGTTCACCAGCGTCGAGACAAAGGCCATGTTCTCGCCCCACCCCGGCTTACCGCGCAAGCAAATACCTGCCAGGTTCTCTTCGCTACCGTGTAACTGCTCGGCCCAGTCGCGCACCTGCTCCCAGGTTGGCTGCGCTGGCATCTCGATGCCAGCCTGCTCAAACAGGTCGGTGCGGTAGTACATCATGGAGCTTTCCGCGTAGAACGGCAGGGCGTGCAGCGTGCCATCTAGGCTTAGGCCATCGCGTACCGATGCCAGTAAATCATCTTCATTGTAGTCATCGGGCAAGTTTTCCAGCGGCTCAAGCCAGCCACGATCTGCCCAGATGGGCACTTCATAAGTACCGATAGTCATCACATCGAACTGCCCGCCACCGGTGGCAATATCCGTGGTCATACGCTGACGCAGCACATTCTCCTCAAGCACGACCCAGTCCAGAGTGATATCCGGGTGCGCTTGCTCAAAGGCATCGGTCAGGCTCTGCATGATGACCATATCGTTATTGTTTACCGTGGCAACGGTGATTTCTGTTTGAGCGTGGGCTTGGCCAGCTACCGCAATAGCGGCCGCTAGGGTCGTGACGGGTAAATGACGGGCAAGACGCATACAGCTTTCCTCTTGGCAAATATTGGTATTGTTTTTATCGGCACAGCGATTACTGGAACTGTCGTTATTAGGGCTGTCGTTATTAAGGACTGTGATTATTGGCAATGTAGCTATTGGCACCGCAGTCAATTTGATCAAATTGATCAATCATCGATCAAATGATCGTACGAAAGCCAAAAAAAAGCAAAGCCTACTCTTTTAGACTTTATGCTAATTCATTCAGCTATTTGCATGTTGCACTGCGCTATAATTCATTGAGCAATAGTGTTAACGATTTGTCTCGCCGCAATTTCATCCGTTATCAATCCTTTTAACCAGCCTCCTCGCAATGCTGCCCGTATGGCGGGCGCTTTATCGTGCCCACCCGCTATTGCCACCATAAGATGCTTACCGAACCGCTCTAGAGGCAAGCTGGTCACTCGCCGTGTTATTGAGCAATCAATCACCTCGCCCTGATCGTTAAGCGGCCAGCCCAGCAACTCACCTACCGCTTTAAGGCTCAATAGCTCATCTAACTCACTTTCGCTGATGAAGTGGTCTTGAAACAGCGTGGCTTGCCGATCGATTCTGCCGACCCCAATAAAGGCAGCTTCAGATTCTCTCGCCACATCGGCAATCGCTTTAAACAGGCGCTGTGTCAGCATGGCCTCTTTCTCGACTAACGACTCCGCTACCACGGGTGCAGGTAGTAAAAAGCGCTCGCCACCCGTTTTATCCGCCAGCAGCATGACCGCGTCGTAGCGGTTAGCCGAACCATCCCTGGCAACATTACCCACCAAAGAAACAAAGCGATGTTGGGGCCGCTCAATACGGCTAAGAGCCTCTACCGCAGCCCTAACCGAGCGCCCAGTCCCCAAAGACAGCGTTAATGGATCGCTGCGCTCCACCAAACGAGCCATCCGCTCAGCACCTGCAACAGCTAAATAATACGCAGCATTTTCAGGTGCCTGGCTATCGGCGGGCACAACATCGCAATATGCCAAGCCAAAATGATCGCGAAGCACGCTGCCTAATGTCATACAGGTAGAAATAGGATGGTCAATATGGACCTTTACCAACCCTTCTTGCCTTGCGAGCGCTAACAGGCGCTGGACACCGGGTCGAGAAACCCCTAACTGGTTGGCAATTTCATCCTGAGTCATACCACCGACATAAGACATCCAAGCGGCTCTGGCCGCCTGATCAAGCTTCACCTCAAACTTATCCATTGACACACTCACTGCCCTATAATTTGAAATATTGTCGCACAACGCCTTCACTAGGGCTCTTGCGCCATCGTTTATTAATAAGGATAAAGTTGACTATGTACAAGCTTGCTTTTTTTGTTCCCGTTGAAGATGCCGAGAGTGTTAAAGAAGCGGTCTTTGAGACAGGCGCTGGCCGACTTGGTGATTATGAAGCCTGCTGTTTTCAAACCCGCGGTACCGGCCAGTTCCGCCCGCTAGAGGGTGCGCACCCCCATATTGGACACGTAGGATCACTTGAAACTGTCGAAGAAGTGAAGGTGGAGCTTGTTTGCCGCGATGAGTATATACGGGCAGCGATTGCGGCATTGAAGTTAGCCCACCCCTATGAAGAGGTGGCCTATGATGTTTGGCAATTGGCCGACCTGTAATTCAGCAATACAAGGCGCTAGAAGACCACGTGGCGAGCAACGCCTAAACAGCAATAAAACTTAGGCGCTGCCAAAATATCGCTCTCTGTCTTCAGGGGTAATTGAGCTGATGTGCAGCGGGTAGTGGGCATTTTTACGGTCTTCATAAAAGTGCTGTAACGTGCGCTCAATCGTTGGAAAAGCAAGCTCGTCCCAAGGAATTTCATGCTCTTCGAACAGCGCTACTTCCAAGCTTTCAGGGCCTGCGCTAAAACCACCGAGAAGCTCTGCACGAAAAATCATATACACTTGATTGATATGAGGCAGATCAATGAGCGTATATAACCCCTCCAGCTTGACCTCTGCAACGGCCTCCTCCCAGGTCTCGCGTGCGGCAGCCTGCTGAGTGGTTTCGGCGTTTTCCATATAGCCCGCGGGTAGCGTCCAATACCCTTTGCGCGGAGAAATCGCCCGTTTACACAGCAATATTTTATCGTCAATCACCGGCAGCGTACCCGCCACAATACGCGGATTCTGGTAATGAATAGTGCCGCAGGCATCGCATAAATAGCGCGAGCGGTCATCGCCTTCAGGAACAGCAAAACGGACTTTTTCACCACACTGACTACAAAAATTCATCGCGTTTTCTCTACGGCTGATGGGGCAAGGCTTTAACGTACTTGACGTCAATAACCGCTGCTGGGTAAAAGAGAACAAAGTAAATGGAAACCCTATGTTAGAGAAACTGCGCAAACAACTGCAACAGCACTCCCCCCAACGGCTAGACCACGTTGCCATGCCTGAGGCTGCCGTACTAATGCCTATTGTTGAGCGTCCATCGCCCACGCTGCTGTTTACACGGCGAGCGAGCCACCTCAGCACTCACAGTGGCCAGGTCGCCTTTCCCGGTGGCAAACGCGAAGCCTCTGATACTGACCTCTATGCTACGGCTCTTCGCGAGGCACAAGAAGAGATTGCGCTAGCGCCCTCTTTAGTACAACCCTTGGGAAGGTTATCAGACGTTATTTCGCTACATGGCATCCGCGTCACGCCATGGGTCGGCATTATTCCGCCAGATTTGCCGTTGGTAGCAGATCCCTCAGAACTAGACACCATTTTTGAAGTGCCACTCCGTCACTTTCTAGACGACAAGCGCACCCACACCGATGTAATAACGGTAGATGGCGTTGCTCACTACGTACCTAGCTACCATGTCGATGGCCACGTGATCTGGGGGCTTTCTGCCATGATGCTGGTAGAACTACTGGCAGAAGGGTTTGGCATGTCAATTGACCTTTACCAGCGCCCACCAGGGGCGTTACGGCACTACCCAGAGAGAAGCAGTCGCCTACCAAAAGCAGCTAGCATGCCGACGAAGAGAACCATGAAATGATTGCCTCTGCAGCGCCAAACTCTTTACCCAATAGCAGTAGCCCTCCAGCGATCAACCCTATTGCCCATCTTGCCCTGGTTGATGCGCTCGTTGAGCAAGGCTGGTACGTGGGTAACAACGTGATAGACCTTGATCTTTGCCAAGCGCTGCACCGAGAGCTGAACCATATGGCCGAACACGATGTGCTTGATGAGGCCGGCATTGGCCGCGGCAAGGAACATCACCTTCGCAAAGATATTCGCGGCGATGCCATTCATTGGTTGGATAGAGAAAGCGCAGCCCAGCGTCGCTACCTTGACGCCATGGCAGAACTCCAACTGTCGCTCAATCAAGCGCTTTTCCTAGGATTGTTTGAGTATGAAGCTCACTTTGCCCACTACCCGCCAGGTGCATTTTATCAACGCCACTTAGACAGTTTTCGAGGACGAGCTAACCGGGTTATTTCAACCGTTGGTTACTTAAATCCTGACTGGCCCTTGGATGGCGGCGGAGAGATGGTCATTTATCACCCCGATACCCCTTCTCAGGAGGTTGCCCGCGTAGTGCCTGAAGCAGGTACGTTCGCCTGTTTTTTATCCGAAACCATACCCCACGAGGTGTTGCCAACCCAGCACCCGCGCGCCAGCATCGCTGGCTGGTTTAGGCGCAACGCCTCGCTGGGTGGCGTGCTAGACCCGGCCCGCTGAAACACTATGGACACCAGTAACGAAGCCACATTAAGCGCCAGAATCAAAGCCCTAGAAGCACAAAATGCAGCGCTGGAAGAAGAGAAGCGTCACTATCAGTGGCTGGCTGAAAGTACCACTGACTTGATATCTCGCCATGCCCGCGACGGTACTTTTTTATATGCCTCTCAAGCGGCGCGAGATTTACTCGGCTATGAACCCGAAGAGCTGATTGGCGTATCGGCCTATCAGCTGTTTCATCCTGCCGATCTAAGTGATCTGCTGAACAAATCCCCCCGGGTCTACTATCACGACGGTTTTTATCAGCAAACCTATCGCTTTCGGGCTAAGGCAGGTCACTACATCTGGTTTGAAACCACCAGCCGAACCCGCCGAGATGCTGCCACAGGCGAGCTAATTGATATTTTATGCGTCTCTCGGGATGTGAGCCGCCGAGTCCATGCCGAAGCCACAAGAGAGCGTTTAGCGCAGGTGGTCGAATCTACCACTGACTACGTACTTTTTTTAGGGCCTAACCACCATATCTTCAGCGCCAATGAAGCAGCTCGGCGCTGTTTTTCACTCCCGCGCGATGCCATGCAAGTTGCTCTGTCAGCGCTTTACCACACTGACTCGTTGGCGCTGCTGGAACAGGTCGTCTTTCCGGCGGTAGAACGCTATGGCTCGTGGAGCGGCGAGCTGGAAATGCTCAGCACAAACGGCTCGGTTCCTGTGCTCAGCGTCGTGCTTACCCACCGCAGCCGCGGGGCGGAACCTGGGCACTTTGCCTTAATTAATCGCGATATTAGCGTGCGTAAAGCCGCCGAAGCCCAGGCTCGTCGGCACCAAGAACAAATTGCCCATGCCAATCGGTTAGCCGCCGCCGGAGAGCTTGCGTCTAATATTGCCCATGAACTCAATCAACCCCTTGGTGCCATCGCCAATTACGCCAGTGGCGCCCTTTTGAAAACAACGCATACGCCCAACTTGCCCGCCAGCGAGCTACAGCTGCCACTGGCTCGCATTGATGAGCAAGTACAGCGTCTCGCCCAACGACTCCGCCATATGCGCAGCTTTGTGCGTAAGCGCAGCCACTGTGCCAAGCCCCTGGTACTTGAGCACGTCATTGCCGCCGCCTTTCAACTGTGCGACTGGCAGTATAAGCAGGCCTCTGTTCAGCTTACCCAGCAATTGCCCCACGGGCTGCCACGTATTTATGCGGACCCTATTGCCCTTGAGCAAGTAATCGTTAACCTATTGCTCAATGCGCTAACCGCTAGCCGTGATGTTCCTGGTGCCGATCAGGTCATCGTTTCAGCGCAAAAAAGCGGCAACCGGCAGCTGACCCTTAGCGTTGAAGATCAAGGTCTGGGTGTAGCGCCAGATCATCAAGACACCATTTTTGATGCCTTTTTCACCACCCGCGATGAAGGATTGGGAATGGGGTTGGCAATTAGCCGTTCGCTAATCGAAAGCATGGGTGGAGCGCTGACTCTGCGCCCCCAGCAAAGCGCGAAAGGCGCATGCTTTGACATAATACTTCGCACAGAAACAGTCTGATTGCGCAATCAGTGCATCAACAGGGGCCAGTAATGACCAGCAGTGTTGAACCACAGCCTACCGCCACCATTGCAGTGGTTGATGATGATCAAGCATTGCGTGAATCGCTGGTTTGGCTGCTTGAGTCCGTCGGCTTAACCGCCCAAGCGTTTCATGACGGCGAACAATTCTTAGCGAGCCAGCACGATAAGCTGGGCGCGCTGCTGCTTGATGTGCGCATGCCAGGCATGAGTGGACTGCAAGTGCAGCAGCAGTTGGTTGATCAAGGCGCTACCCTACCGGTCATTATGATGACGGGGCATGGCGATGTCCCTATGGCAGTGGCTGCACTAAAGAACGGCGCATTTGATTTTATTGAAAAGCCGTTTAACCACCAGCAGCTGATTGACAGCGTGCAACAGGCGTTGGGCAGCGCTCATCAACAGCAGCGCGCTCAGCAGCAATTGGCAATGCTGCGAGCACGTTACCAATCGCTACGCCCGAAAGAGCAGCGCATTGTGATTCATGTAGCAGAAGGAATGACCAGTCGTGAAATTGCCGAGCACATGGAGATTAGCGGAAAAACCGTCGAGGTCTATCGGTTAAGAGCCATGAAGGCCATGCACGCTGCAAATTTGGCAGAACTGGTGCGGCAAGCGGTGGCGCTGGAGCTCGTTTCCTCGCTCAGCGCCTCCCCTATTGATAGCGAACGGCCTAGCTAAAACGGCTTAGCTAAGTGGCACAACCTGACCATTGGCTTTTTCCAGCACATTACGCACCTGTTCGTAATCAATGCCGTGCTCATCACCTTCGTGTGCCTCAATTAGGCTAACCACTTCTAACAGCGTTTCCATCCCAAAACTCTGTTCATCCGTGGGCGTAAAAGCTTGAACATAGGCATTTTCGTTACTCCCCCAACCCACTTTGACGGGGCTGTCGATAATGTTTACCTGCGTGCCGACTGGAATACGCCAAAATACCGATTCAATATCTTCTGGGTGCATCCGAATACAGCCCCGGCTAGCGCGCATGCCAACACCGTCGGGCTGATTAGTGCCATGAATTAAGTAGCCAGGGATATCCAGCAAAATAGCGTATTGCCCTAACGGGTTATCTTCACCTGGTGGAACAACTGCGGGCGCAGGATCACCGCGCTCAGCAGCTTCTCGGCGAATAGATTCAGGTGGATACCACGCAGGGTTCTCAAGGCGCATAGTGGTCTTAGTAATGCCCAGCGGCGTATTGAACGCATCGCGACCAATTCCAATAGGATACGTTTCGACCCGCGGTGCCTTGCCCTCTTCTACCTCTGGGTAATAGTAAAGCCTAAGCTCAGCAACATTAATCACAATACCCATACGCGGCTCGTCTGGCAGAATATATTGGCCAGGTATTGTCACCTCAGTACCTTCGCCTGGTATCCAAATACTGGTATCCGGGTTGGCCATGCGAATCTCTTCGTAACCCACATTATGCTCGCGAGCGATGTCGAGCAGGGTATCCTCTTTTTTCGCCGTGACCGTATAAACCTCGCCCACCATATTCCCCTCATCAGGAAGTAAAAAGTGGCCTTTGGGTAATTCACTCTCACTGGCAACAGCACTGGATGCAAACAACCAAGCTCCCAGAGCGACACTGCTAGCCCACAATTTTTTGACCTGTCGAAGCGTTTGATACCGTGCGGCAACTGTCATGGGGTCTCCTTTATTATATAGCCCCAAGGTGCTACCTGATGTTGAACAGGCTGCTGTGGGGGAAATTTGCGTACGAATATGAACAAGCGATCTGAGCGGGTCAATTCGACAGACTGTCGCAGTAGACTCAACGCCCAGCGTGAGCGAGGCGTTTCATTGAGAGCAATTTTAACGTTTATTAATAAATCTAACACGTCTTGGTTTGACGCTGATGTCCATTTAATTTGATCTTAACTATTCGTGCTTCATTAGCATTGCTAGACAGTGCATAGCATCTATCTTTCATAAACGCCTTTTATAAATACTTAAATCGGCTCTTACGCACCCAGAAAAATGCCACAAAAAAGCGCTGCATGTATGTGCAGCGCTTTTCGGCGTTATCTGGCGTTCGAATCACCCCTTTAAAGTTGCTTCCATGGTTATGTCCGCATTTAATACTTTGGAAACAGGGCAGTTTGCTTTAGCCGTTTCGGCGGCTTCTTGAAAGGCTGCGTCATCGGCACCGCTTACGCTGGCCACAACGTCCAAATGAATACTGGAAATATCGAAACCATCGGCACTTTGTGAAAGCGTTACACGCGCATTGGTATCAATAGCATCAGCGGTAAAACCTTTCTCGCCAAGAATCATCGAAAGCGCCATTGAGAAACAGCTTGCATGAGCAGCACCAATTAACTCTTCCGGGGTGGTGCCGGGTGCTCCTTCAAAGCGCTGTTTGAACGAATAGCTCGCATCCAATGCTCCACTTTCCGTTGCCACATTGCCTTGACCATCTTTGAGGCCACCTTCCCAACGTGCACTTGCTTTACTATCCATTGCGTTCTCCTTTCCTCTGATAGTTAGCGTCATCTCGTTTTAGGGCACACGCATCGCGCCCGCCAACCCCAATCAGCGTAGCTGATTCTAGCGCCGCTGCCGAATTTACTCGATCAACATGCCTATACTACTGCTTAGCGGTTATACACTATTCGCTTTCCAACGCTTTATCGTTAAGCTGAGCAGTACTATGGGACGCACTTCACTTATGGTCGCCGCAATGAATCTAAGGACACATCATGTCATCGACTGATGCGCTGCGTTTGGTGTTGCTCTCCTCCCTATGGGGGCTATCGTTTATTTTTATGCGTGTAGCCGCGCCGGAATTTGGCGCTATTCCGCTAGTGTTAGTCCGGATGGGAGTTGGCGCTTTGCTCTTGGTGCCGCTGCTCCTGAGCCTGCGCTATCTGCGGCTGATCTGGCAGCACAAAGGACCGTTACTACTGCTGGGTGTGATGAATCATGTGCTGCCTTTCTCATTGTTGGCGTTAGCAACAACGCGCTTAGAAGCAGGGTTTACTTCGCTGATAAACGCCACCACACCAATCTTTACAGCTCTATTAGGTGCCGCCTTTTTTGCCACTCCCATTCAACGTCAGCAGTACATTGGTCTCGCATTAGCGCTGCTGGGTGTGTATGTGCTGTCTGCTGACCGACTAGACTTCACTCTAGGCGGCGACGGCTGGTTTATTGTTGCAGTACTCGGTGCCACGTTTTGTTACGGACTTGCTGGTAACTACTCGAAAACACGCTTGAGCCATCTACCCAGCCGCGTGTTGGCGGCTGGTAGTAGCGCGATGTCAGCCCTGATATTACTGGTACCTGGTTTGCTGCTCTGGCCTAGCGAGCCGGTCAGCGTGCTCGCCTGGGGTAACGCCCTGGCGCTGGCGATGCTAAGTACCACATTAGCCTTCCTGCTTTATTTCGGCCTATTAGCGAGTGCAGGGGCCACGGCCACCTCAACTGTCACCTTTTTGGTCCCTGTCAGCGCACTGCTATGGGGATACTTGTTACTTAATGAGACGCTGAGTCTTCAAGTGGTGGCTGGCATGGTCATTACCCTAGCAGGCACCGCCATTGCTACCGGACTATTAAGGCTTAGGTCGCGCGGCGCGCTGGCACCACCTCATCCCCCACACGAATAGTGCTACCTTGCCCGGTAGTTAGCGTGGCGTTTTGGCCAAAATGCGCGCCTTTAAGATGAGGCTGAGTGTTTAAGGAAAGCAGCGTTTTTAGTGGTTCTGCCTGTTGCGGCACGGTGCCGGTTTGCTGGTCCACTGTGGTAATTTTGCAGCGCTGGCAGGGTTTGCGAAGCGTCAGCTCATAGCCACTCTGGCCAGCGAGTGTGGCCCACTGGTCTTCCGCCCAGGCGCTTTCACACTCGACCACTATATTCGGCCGAAAACGGTTCATCGGCACAGGGGATTGGCCATTGGCAACAAGCGCTTTATTCAAGGCATCCAGAGAACCGGTGGTGGTTATCAGGAAAGGATAGCCATCAGAAAAGTAGGTATGTGCTTCACCTCCCGCCAGAAAATCTTCTTCAACGGGACGCGTAAATTCGCTAGCAAAGCGCACTAAGCTAATGCCTTGTGCTTGCTCACCCAATGCCGCCACAAGCCAGTGCGATACATCCTCGCTTTCTGGCATTGCTTTGCAGTGGTCGTTCCACACTTTTACCAGACGCAAATTACCTTGGGGGTCTGCAAGGGGAATCGCGATCGGGTCTACATTCGGATGAGATAGCACCAATGCCTGATCGGTTAGTTCGACCGCAATGGTGGCAAGCTGAGGTAGCTGGCGCTGAGTAACAAAACGCTGCTGGGCATCCACCAGCATCCAGCGGCGATCCCAGGCCAACCCATGGCCATTGAGTTCACTTTGAGTAACGTCAATTCCCTTCAAGGATTTAACCGGATAGACAATGAGTTGGGTAATGTTCACGGCGGTCTTATGCTCTCTATAATGATTCTTTTAGTGATCAAGCTTTAATTAAAAGCCTATCGAGTTTGCTGGCTCGCCGCTAGCTACCCAGAAGCTAAAGTGTCTTGCCCGCCTCAATTCGATACCCCAAATCTATGATTTGGTGCTCAGGTGCTTCGCCACGAATGCGCGACAATAGCGTTTTCGCAGCGGTTTCCCCAATAGCTTGCCGAGGTGTAATGACGCTAGCAAGACGCGGACTCATCGCTTGGCCGACATCGTGGCCATGAAACCCAGCAATCGCCATCTGTTCGGGGACACTGATGCCATGGCGCAAACACTCAAAGTAAGCCCCCACTGCAACATCGTCGTTGGTGCAGAAAACACCATCGGCACTAGGATAATCTCGTTGAATTTCCTGCATAAGCGCCGCTCCGACGCTGTAGGAAGAGCGCTGACTACTCTGCAGCGTTATCGGCGTTAGGCCTTGCTCCTCCATGGCTTGGCAATAGCCTTGCTCACGCTGGCGTGTCCGCTCATCCAGACGCACAGCCAGATAAATCACCTGGCGCCTGCCACGGCGAATCATCTCGCTCACCATATCGTAAGCGGCCTGTACGTTATCGTAACCCACCGCCTGTTGCAGTGGCGGGCGATGAGTATCCATAATTTCAACAATGGGAATACCGGCAGTCTCCAACATCCGCAGGCTACGCGGCGTGTGATCGCGGTCAGACAAGATGATGCCGTCCACATTATATGAGAGCAGCGAGGCGAGGCTGCGCTCTTCAAGTTCAGGACTGTAACCGTAGTGAGACAGCATCAAGTGATAACCGGCAGGCTCGGTGTACGCTTCGATACCGACAATGACATCAGCAAATACCTGGTTGGTCAGCGATGGTACTAGCACACCGATAGAGTGACTGGTCGCCCGAGAAAGCAGGTCTGGTGCCCGGTTGGGAATATAGCCAATCTGTTCCGCAACGCTGAAAATACGTTCGCGAAGCCCTTCCGATACCGTATCAGGATCCCGCAAGCAGCGACTGACGGTCATCTTTGTCGCGTCAACGCGATCAGCAATATCTTGTAATGTTGGGCGTTTTTTCTTCAATGGCGTCACTGACTGTTCTGTTAAGTGCGTACGTCTGTTAAATGCGCAGGGGCCATACCATAGCGAATAGTATGCCCCCTCGCCTATCCCACCCTTTAGCCTAATGAACGCGTAGCGTGGGCGCTAGCGCTGCCGTGAAGCGCTCGACAATCTCGCTAGGCGAAAGCGCAATGGAGACGGTCACCGCTTCATCACTGCTTGGCGGCTCTAAATCGGCGAGCTGGCTTGCCAGCATATTATCACCTTTGAAGAAGTGCCCTGCCCGGGTTGCTAACCGTTCTCGCAGAAGCGCGTGGCTTCCTTCTAGATATAAAACATGCAGCGCAGGGTCACCTTCACGTAGGCGATCCCGATAGCGTTTTTTAAGGCCGGAACAAGCGATGACCACGGACGTATTACGCGCTTTATGGGCCGCGAACAACTCAGCAAGCGTTGCCAGCCAGTCACGACGATCGTTGTCATTGAGTGGCGTACCGCTGGCCATTTTCGCTACATTAGCCGGCGAATGATGGTCGTCACCGTCAATAAACGTTGCGCCCAACTTTGCTGCTAACTGTTGTCCGATATGCGACTTCCCTGATCCAGAAACGCCCATGACAAGAATACGATGTGATGGCTTATTCACTCGATGCTCCTATCAATTGCCGCGCACGGCGGTGAGGTCAGGCAACCAAGTAACGATGCCAGGGAACGCAACCAGCACCACCAGAACAACGATCAAGGCGGCGTAATAAGGCAGCATGGCTTTTACCAGAGACTCCATAGACACTTTGCCGACGCTGCACCCAACGTACAGGCAGGTGCCAACCGGCGGTGTTAATAGCCCAATACCTAAAATAAAGGCCATGAGAACGCCAAAATAAGCGGCATCGACGCCTACCGATGTCACGATCGGCGCAAGCATTGGTGCCATAATCACCATGGCTGGTGTTAGATCCATTACGAAGCCCACCAACAGCAGTAACCCCGCCACAATCAGCAGCAGCAAAAACGGCTCCTGGGTAATCGCCTGTACTTGGCGCACTAAGGTTTGTGGCACCATGTTAATGGTTAAAAACCAAGCAATAACGGTGGCAAAAGCCAACAACATCATCACCATGCCAGTGAGCCTTGCGGTTCGAATTAACATACCGCCTAACGCACTAAGCTTAAATTCACGGTAGACCAGCAGGGAAATAACCAACGAGTAGAGCAGCGCAGCAACGGCGGCTTCTGTGGCGGTAAACACGCCGCCAATAATCCCGCCAATCACGATCACAGGCAGTACCAGGGCTAGCCAGGCATCCTTAAACGCTTTCCACAACCGATCCCAGCGAAATTGGCGAACGCCGCCACCCTGCTTGCTCGCTAGAATAAAGGTGGTGACCATTAACGCGGCGCCAATTAACAGGCCAGGCACAATTCCTGCGATAAACAGACGACTGATCGACGTCTCAGTAACAATGCCATATAAAATAAGCGGTATAGACGGTGGAATAATAATGCCGATCACCGACGACACGGTGTTTATCGCCGTGGCATTTGCGGCGCTGTAACCTTGCTGTTTCATCGAGGGGATCATCATCGCGCCGGTCGCTGCGGTATCCGCAACTGCCGAGCCGCTGATCCCGCCAAAAAACATCGAACCGGTAATCGCTACCTGACCAAGTCCGCCGCGCATAAAGCCTACTAACGCACCAGCAAGCTCCATCAAGCGTCGTGCAATACCGCCATTGCTCATCACTTCGCCGACGAGAATAAAGAAGGGGATCGCCAACAGCGGGAAGCTATTTACGCCACGAATTGACTGCTCAATCATAATCGATAGCGGGATATCAGACAGCACCGCCATGACTAAGGCTGCTACCCCTAGGCCAAACGCAATCGGCAAACCAATCACAATAGATGCCAATAATATGGCTAGAAAAATCCACAACATGATTAACGCTCCCCTGGTAAGTCAGCCGACTGGCGATGTGGTTGACGGATAACCCCCACGCTGACCCACATACGCCAGAGCGATACCGCCGCGATAAAAATGACGCACAACACCAACGACAGGCTGACCAAGCTTAGCGGTACCCCCATAATGGCAGAGCGTCCGCTTGAGCGGCTGAGCACTTGATAACCGCCCCACATCATCACGAGCATCAGCCCACTAATAATCAGGTGTTGCAAGCAATAGAGCATGTGCGCAACACGTAACGGCAAACGCCTCACCAGCGCATCCACAGCAATATGTTCATAGCGTGCAAACGCCGCCGCGGCGCCGATAAAGACCAGCCAAATAAACAGCATGCGCGCCAGCTCATCGACCCAGGGCAGTGAATGATTGAACACAGAGCGGCCAACGACATTGCTGGAAACCGCGACAATTAGCGCCGCCAAAATAGCGCCAATCAAATACTCCATAGCGAGTGTTAACCAGCGGAACAGCGCAGGTCCTTGACGCGTCTCAGTATCAATCTCAAGCAGTTTGCGATTAGGGTCATTCAAGTAAACCGACGGATCTTCCAACGTTGCTGCTGAAGAAGTCACCGCGTTTGGGGGAGTAGAAGAGGATGTCATAAAAACTCCGAGGGGCACTGACAAATCGGGCAGGCGTGTGGGCCTGCCCGAGGGTGCGCGATACGTAGCAGATTAGTGGCTGCTGTCTTCCACGATTTGTTGGATTTCAGCAATCAGCTCCTCACCGATACGCGGCGCCCACTGTTCATAAACAGGCTGCACGGCGTCTTGGAAAGCAGCTAACTGCTCATCATTCAAGCGGGTAATTTGCATGCCGCGTTCTGTTAGCTGTTCACGCGACCAGTCGTCATACTCGGCAGAAAGTTGGATTTCGTACTCAGCCGACTGTCGGGCGGCTTCCTGCACCAGCGCTTGATACTCGGGTGCCATGCGGTTCCAGGTACGCTCGGAAAGCATCATGATAAATGGCGTATAAACGTGGCGCGTTTCGGTGCCGTAATCCTGCACTTCATTGAAGTTAGAGGTAAGGATAGTGCTCCAGGGGTTTTCCTGGCCGTCCACAACGCCTTGCTCAAGCGCCGAAAATAGCTCGCCGAAGGCCATGGGGGTTGGGTTGGCACCTAATGCTTCCCAAATTGCCAGGTGAACCGGATTTTGCATGGTGCGTACGCTCAGGCCGCGAACGTCCAGGCCAGCCACATCTTCCGGTGATTCGACGGGGCGTGCGCTGTTAGACAGCTGGCGGTAGCCATTTTCAGAGAACGTCAGCGCTTTTAAGCCTGTGCCCTCAAACGCATCCAGCATTCCCTGAGCTACGTCACTCTGCATAACAGCCACGGCGGCTTCTCGGCTCGGCAGTAGGAACGGCAAATCAAATGCTGACAGTGCCTCCACATACCCAGTCGTTGCCGAACTGGAAGGATAGGTCATATCCAAGGTGCCGGTTTGCAGCATTTCCATCATTTGGACATCGTCGCCCAACTGACTGTTGGGGAACACATTGACCGTAATACGACCATCGGTACGCTGCTCAAGAATTTCACCGAAGTACTGGCTAGAAAGAAACTGCGGCGATGTTTCGGACAGACCGATGCCCATACTCAGGGTGTGACTTCCATGATCAGCCACTACGTCGCCTTCAATCGCGGGCGGATCAGAAAGTTCAGGGCCTTGAGCATGTGCCATGCCAAAAGTCAGAGTGGTCGCGCCGACCAGAGTAAGCGTGCTGCGCCAAATCGTTGTCATGACGTTATCTCCAGAATAGTCGTTGTTGTTGATTGGCTATTTACCGAAAGGCAGTCGAATCGTATCGGGCACTAGGTTTGCAGTTTATGCTCCAACAAATTGTTACCGGTAACATTCGATAAACGAAGGCTAGCTATCGCAGCACTCGGTGTCAAAACAAAACGTCCCACTTACGACCAACGTCTAGGGATAGCTACTCCCTTCCCCGCGCGCTACATTACGCGTTATGCACCCTGTCCTGGAGTCGACATGCCAGCGCTAGACCCTTGTAGCGAATTAGAGCTAGATCACCAGCTCTGCTTTGCGCTGTATTCAACATCACTGATGATGACCAAAGTTTATAAACCTCTGCTCAAAGAGCTGGGGCTCACTTACCCGCAATACCTCGCTATGCTGGTACTGTGGCAAGAAGACGGCCTAACAGTAGGTACTCTAAGCAAGCGCTTGCTTACCGATCCAGGCTCGTTAACACCACTGCTAAAGCGACTTGAAAGTGATCAACTACTTATTCGGCAGCGTAGCCTGCAAGATGAACGTGTCGTCGAGTTATTCCTGACCGATAAAGGCCGCTCGCTTCGTGAACAGGCGCGCCACATTCCCAGCTGTGTCGTCAACGCCAGCGAAACGTCGGTTGAAGCACTCAACCAACTGAAAGAGGATTTAGTCCAACTGCGCGAAAACCTACTTAAGGTCAAGTAACCTGCTGAAGGCGGTGGCTGGATAGTAAATTTCCCCACCTATTTACTTGCGCACAAAATAAAGCTGCACTAAATTAATCTCCAAAGCACTCGTTATGATGCATAACAGCTAGGTTTATATCAGTCAGGTTTATATCAGTCAGGTTTATAACAGCCAGGTTCATAACAACCCGGTCCACAACAATCGTCCACAATAATCAGGTCTAGGAAATAATCTATGTCTATTGAAACTGTTGCTTACCGCGCACATGCTAACGCCACTGGCGGCCGCGAGGGCCATGCCAAATCTTCTGACGGTGCGCTTGATGTTAAGCTCAGCACACCCAAGGAACTAGGTGGTGCAGGCGGTGAAGGTACTAACCCCGAACAGCTATTTGCGGCAGGTTACTCTGCTTGCTTTCTAGGCGCACTTAAGCACGTCGCCAGCCAGGAAAAAATTAAACTGTCCGACGACACTCAGATTGATGGCAGTGTGGGTATTGGTGCCATTCCTACCGGCTTCGGCATTGAAGTTGAGCTGAAAATTAGCTTGCCAGGTTTGGAAAAAGACGTTGCCCAAGCACTGGTCGACAAAGCCCATATTGTGTGCCCCTACTCCAACGCTACCCGCGGAAATATCGATGTCACACTGACGCTGGTTTAATTACCTAGCGCCCAGGCCACCGCTTTGCTTGCGTGCAGGGCGGTGGTGTCATAAAGCGCTATCTGGGTGTGTTGCTGCTCAACCAACAGCGCTATCTCGGTACAGCCTAGAATGATGGCCTCGGCGCCCTGCTGGTGTAGCGACGTCATAATATCCAGATAACGCTCACGCGATGAAGCGTGGATATGGCCATGGCATAGTTCGTCGAAAATAACTTGGTGCACCTCGGCACGCTCTTGCTCATTCGGAATGACAACATCAACCCCAAAGCGCTCTTTTAAGCGCGCCTTGTAAAAGTCCTGCTCCATCGTGAAACGGGTGCCGATCAACCCAACCCGAGTCACGCCATCACTCTGACACTTTTCCCCGGTAGCATCGGCGATGTGCAAAAAAGGAATCTGAATAGCGGCTTCAATCGCAGGTGCGACGTTGTGCATGGTATTGGTGGCCAGCAACAAACACTCTGCCCCAGCCGCTTCAATACGTTTGGCTGCACTGGCGAGTAACTGGCCTGCAGTTTGCCAATCGCCCTGCTGCTGCAAGGTTTCTATTTCAGCAAAATCAACACTTATCATCACAATCTGCGCTGAGTGAAAACCGCCCAGCGCCTGATTAACCCCTTGGTTTAGCGCCTGATAATAGCTTTGTGTCGACTCCCAGCTCATACCGCCTAATACGCCAATAGTCCGCATAACATTTCTCCATGGTAAATAACTATTTATTATCAGACTAACAACCCACTATCCTTGTACCCGCGTTTTAAGGCCCCATAACGCCTTAGTAGCCGCAACATTTCGGGTGAGTCGCTGCACCGCCCTTTTTTATTGTAGGAATAGCGAGGACATCATGAGCGACAACACGACCTATACGCCACCGCGGGTTTGGAAATGGGAACCTGGTAACGGCGGAAAATTCGCTAACATCAATCGCCCCGTTGCTGGTGCGACCCACGAGAAAGTACTACCCGTGGGTAAGCATCCGCTGCAGCTTTACTCTCTTGCAACCCCTAACGGTGTCAAAGTCACTGTAATGCTTGAAGAACTGCTGGAGCAGGGTATTAAACAAGCAGAATACGATGCTCACCTGATACAAATTGGCGAAGGCGATCAGTTTGGCAGCGGCTTTGTTGAGGTAAATCCTAACTCTAAGATTCCAGCGCTAATGGATTACAGCACTACCCCGCCTCAGCGGGTCTTTGAGTCAGGTGCGATTCTGCTTTATTTAGCTGAGAAATTTGCTGCGTTCTTACCCAACGATCCGGCGCAGCGAACCGAGTGCCTATCCTGGTTATTTTGGCAAATGGGCAGTGCGCCTATGCTGGGTGGCGGTTTTGGCCACTTTTATGCTTACGCACCAGAAAAATACCAGTACCCGATTGATCGCTATACCATGGAGGTCAAACGTCAGTTGGATGTACTGGATCGCCACTTAGCAGATAATCGCTTTATGGCGGGTGATGAGTACACCATCGCGGATATGGCGATTCACCCCTGGTACGGCGCGCTGGTAAAAAACCGCGTGTACGAAGCGGCTGAGTTTTTAGACGCCCATACCTATCAGAACGTCTTACGCTGGACCGATGAGATTGATGCACGTCCTGCCGTTCAACGTGGCCGAATGGTTAACCGCACCTGGGGAGAACCTAGCGAGCAGCTCCACGAACGTCACGATGCCAGTGATTTTGATCACAAGACCGAAGATAAACGTTAAACCCAGGACAACTGTGAACCGTTAAGGCGGCCGCATTGGCTAACGATCGCTAAGGATGGCGACTTACCATGCTTCACTACCGATTTTTAGTTCATTATTCATAGCGTGTCTGACAGAGGCAGTCCATGTTTGATCCAAAATACGCCCAGCTGATATTTTCTTTCTTAATGGCACTGTTTATGTCGTGCATTATGTCGCTGGTGATTACGCTCTACAATGTCGGCTTCATTGAAGGCATTGCCTTTGTTTGGTTGAAAGCATGGCTCTTTGCTTTTGCAGTTGCTCTACCGGTAATTAACCTAGTATCGCCTATTGTACGGCGATTGGTTAAGGTGCTTATTAAGCATCCACACTGACTGTTTATACTAACCGTTCACACCAATCATCCAGACTCGGCACTGCAGGGGCACCTTCACTCACCAGCAAAGCGCTCAAAATAAAGCCTTGTGAACCCAGCTCTAGCAATCCTAGCGGAGGCAAGAACTGGCAGACACTAGGCTTTCATCTACCTAACGATTGAGCCGCTGAGCGGCAAAAGCCTTTGAAAGCAGCACTTCTTCTAGTTACTGGACGCGAGAGTTATTCAGTGCGTAATTCCAAACACGATAGAAATAAAAAATATACCCAAGCCCAAGCGTCAAAACTGAGATAATCATCCACAAAACGATATGACCAATATTGCTAAAAATATTGATATCACAGACCATTTTACGTTCTACGCCTGTTGCTGTATCCACCACTGAAGTACGATTAATCACAAAGCGTGAAAACGAGTAGGGGAAGAAAAACAGTGCAATCCCGAAAGTAATAATCGTTAGCACCACCCAAATCAACAAGTGGCCAATAATATCTAGAATAGAGAGATTCGCCTTAATATTCACGGTGCGTCCTTAAGTGTTAAGAAACAAACTGCCGCAGACTACCACCCACTTGTGTAAGCGTGAATGACAAATTGCCGCCATGGCTATAAATTTATAATTTTTAATCGTTTAGCAAAAAGCCGCTAACACCGTTCAGGTTTGAATGCGCGCGCCTTAGGAGCGCTCACCCCACCACTCTGCATACGAGCTATTGTGAGGGGCAAGACCACTTTCATCGGGGGTGCCGTCTTGCCACCATACCGGGCCGCGCTCCCCCAGCAGCTCCTTGGCAGATTGCACCGCCTCGCGTGCTTGGCGCAGCGCTAGTTCATCGTTAAGTTGTTGCGCACTGCGCACCGCTCGGCGGGCTTTCATCAGTGCCTTTATATGGGTTCGTTTTTCGTCATCGCTCAAGCGTGGGTCGGTACAGCGCCATAGCTGGTTTTTTGCTACAAAATAGCGGCCATCTGGCGTGTGTGGATACTTATTGGCCATACCGCCCCCTTCGCATGTAGTGTTACTAAAAGCGTTTCGTTAACGTAACCGCCCCGAATTTGTCCTGCTCATCTTGTCCATCAAACTCACGGGTACGCTGAACAGCAGCATATGTTATTTGCCAGTCCTCCCAGGCCATAGCAAGCCCAGCAGAGGCTTCTGCTACCCACTCTTCGCGGTCAACAGAGTGGCTATCTCTGAATGTATTACCATCAAGTGTTAGGTTCTGCGCCATGTAATAGCCTTCTACATTCGCAAACAGATACCACTGCCAGCCACGATGACCACTCATTAGATGACGACTACCCGGGTTGGGTGTCAGCGTAGGAATGCCTTCGGCATCGTCCCCCCAACGTACGCTATAGCCTGCACTGGCATAGGTATACAAGTTGCCTAGCGCTGCGCCTAAGCTGGGGCCGTGGGAGAGTTGTTTACCTGCAAACGGTAGGTCATTCCACCATTGGCGACGAACGGTTGCATTCACTAACGCCTCATCGCCCAACTGGTTTTTCCAGCCTCGGGGGCGGTCGCTATCGGTGACACGGTGTACTTCGCGCTGAATACTGTCAGCAAGGGAGGATGGCCCCACGAGTCCGATATCGAGATGTAAATCGGTCGCTTGCGTCCAGTGCCCCATTGCCACGTCTTCATAGAGCGATAGCCCACCGTAGACAAGACCTGCGTAGGGGCGATCATCGTCGATCAACGCACGGCGCTCGATATTGTTCGGCGTATAAATCTGGTGAACCAAACGATAAGACGCCCTGTCCGCTTGACCAATAAGGCTATCGGGCAGTGCTGTCGCAAGGCGCTGTAGCCAACTTGTTTCTTGCGGCGAGAAGGTCCAGTTAAGCTCGAAACCACTGGTAAAGTGGCCGTCATCGCTGCTGGCAAAACCATCATTTTCAAATTTGGCCGACAGAGAACTGTCGCTAGCCACGCCCAAGGAGGGCATTAGGCTTAACGGTAACATAAGCAGCAGCGCCTTCCTGCCTAGAGGAGAGGTATTATTCATGGCTCAATCCTTGAGTGTTGGGGAAAGCAAGAGCAACCAATTATTAACAAACATGAATGATTGTATGTAATCGCACGAATAGATAGCAAGCGTACTTTCTTGCTATCTACCCTGCTAACTCAATGCCTGTCACAACATCCTGTCGTGAAAAGCGCCGCCATTTCATATATGGCCACTAGCTAGTTTTGAACTCTCTAGCGATCCCTGAGAAGCCATTGGGGCGTTACTTCATGCTGGCCATTCTCATCGGTAATGAACAGCGAGCCATCGCTAATCATCACTGCCCAGTTAATCGAGCGTGGCAGACCCTCTGCGATAGTCGCCAGTGCCTCTTGCGGTAGCCCCGCCACATGTACATTTTTAAGCGACGCCACCGCCGGTAGCACTTTATTTTCCCACAGGTCTACTCGCCCATAAGCTAATAGAGACACCCGCTCAGCACGGCGTGAGCACCACGTCATACGCTCGGCATCGGGTAAACCTACTTCTATCCAGTGCAACACACGGCCATCCAAGCTTTTTTCCCACAAAGCTGGTTCGTCCACATCGGAAAGGCCACGGCCAAAAGCAAGCGCTTCGCTATACCACAATAGGTAGGCGATTAACCGTGCGCACATCCGATCTTCGGTTTCAGAAGGGTGTCGAGCCACGGTAAAACGCAGCGTCTCATAGACATTGCGATCAAGGTCGGTCAGGTTGACATCAACTTTGTAAGGGGTAGCACTCAACGCCATTGGAAATATCCATCTAAAATTTGCGCCAGTGTAGCGGATTTATCGCAACACAGGGGCGACAGGGGCGTCATACCGCTCGGTAATCGTTTAATAAGGCGGCGTTTTTAATCGTGTCCTGCTCATGCATGGGCTCACGCCAGGTTTCTGCCAATGCGGCTTGGTACCACTCCTCCATCGCCGGATGGGCAAGCAGATGCTGAACATAAGCCTGTGATGCTTCGCTCAGCGGCAGACTATACGTCTGCACCCGAAACGCAACGGGGGCGTAAAACGCATCAACAGCAGACAGCTGCTCACCAGCCAAAAAGGGACCTCCAAAGCGTTCAAGACCTTCCTGCCATAGCGAGTCTAGTCGTGCCAAATTGCTGTTTAAGCCTACTGAACGCTCTTTTAGCGCAACACGCACGCCACAATTCATTGAGCACTCATTGCGCAGTGCACTAAAACCACTATGCATTTCAGCACTGGCACAACGCGCCCAGGCGCGTGCCGCTTTGTCTGCGGGCCACACAGCCGGGTACGTTTCAGCCAGATACTCAACAATAGCTAATGAATCCCATGCCGCCACCTCGTTATCCGGATCTACCAAACAGGGCACCAAGCCTGAAGGTGAAAAACGCCTAAAGGTGGCGTAGCTCTCACCAATACCGCCTTCAAACGGCATGACGTGTTCATTGAAGGGAATATTCAGCGCCTTCATTAGCACCCAAGGGCGCAGCGACCAAGACGAGTAATTTTTGTTGGCAATATACAGGTCAAACATGCAGCGCTCCTTGCACAGGACATTCATCGGCAGCCGCGCTTAACGCGCCGCTTGAGCCAGGGTATTGCTTCCTAATCCCATTAATACGCCACCGCCGATGCGTTGAATCAATCGAGAGGAGCCGTGGGACTTTTGTAGCCACTCCCGCAGCGGGCTAGCCAGCAGCACCACCATGACATCTGCCGAAGAGAACAACGCATTGGTAGCGATACCCAGCCAAAGCAGCTGCCATGCCACCGGCATGGCACTGTCAGGCTGGACAAATTGAGGTAGAAAAGCCACAAAGAAGAGCGCCGTCTTAGGGTTAAGCACTTCGACCAGAAAGCTGTCACGCAGTACGCGCTTAGTGGTCGCCAGTGGAACTTCGTCGCCATGAGAGCGAATGCCCTGCTTCCAGAGACGCAGCCCCATCCAGAGCAGATACAGCCCACCGATGACCTTCATCGCTATGTAAGCTGGCGGAATAGCCGCAAACAGTAGCGCTAAGCCTAACGCGGCAGCAATTACGTGGACATAACAACCAATATGCACACCGATAACCGCTAACCAGCCTGCTCGTCGGCCTCGCCCCAGGGTTTGCGCTGCGGTGTACAACATCGCAGGCCCGGGTAGGTAAGCAAAACCAAGCGCGGCGAGGATAAACGCGGCCCATTGCATTGTGGTCACTCCAAACAAAGCTAAGATAGTAAGCCTGAGAATAAAACGGGGGTAGCGCAAGCGCCACCCCCTAAAGAAGTAAAAGTGAATAAGTGAACGCTTAGAAGTTGGGTTTTCGCTTCTCAACGAAAGCGCCCATGCCCTCTTTCTGCTCTTCGCCAGCAAAACAGAGCGCAAATAGGCTGGTTTCCAGCGCCAAAGCGCTATCAAGGTCTTGATCTAGCCCATCGTGAACGGCTTGCTTCGCGCCACGTACTGACAGCGGGCCGTTGCCTTTAAGCTGCTTGGTGAGCTCTTCTACATAACTTTCCAGCTCAGCCTGGGGCATAACACGGTTGACTAGCCCAATGCGTAACGCTTCCTGAGCATCGATTTTGCGGCCAGTGGTTACCAGATCAATCGCCATAGCAGGGCCAACACGACGCGGCAAACGCTGGGTGCCGCCAAAGCCAGGAATCACACCTAGCAGTACTTCTGGCTGGCCAAAGATAGCGTTGTCGCTAGCTACCGCCCAGTCGCAGGCCAACGCCAATTCGCAGCCGCCGCCAAGGCAAAACCCGTTCACCAGCGCGACCACCGGCACGGGCAATGTTTCTAAGCGCTTGATAGTCCGCAGCGCCTGGGTAGCGAAAGCACGCGCTTCTTCTGGCGTTTTGGCACGCATTTCGGTGATATCAGCACCGGCAACAAACGACTTTTCACCGGCACCGGTAATGATGACAGCGCGTAACCGTGGATGCGCTTCAAGCTCCACAAGCGTAGCTTCTAAGGCGCTAAGCACATCACTGTTCAGCGCATTCAATGCCTTAGGACGATTAATCGTTAGGCGTACCACACCATCGTTATCAACTTTTTCAATCACTGCATCGCTCATACAGGCTCCTTAATTGTTATTACGCATTTAAAGTGAACACCTACCAACCCTAGCGAACGCTTGGTTGGTAGGCAATCACTTCTTTTGTCGCGCTTGACTGACCTGATGGCTTTCGCGTGCTCACTCGTATATATGGAAGCCGCGACCGCTCTTGCGTCCTAGATACCCAGCATCCACCATACGCTTCAGCAACGGACAGGGGCGATATTTAGGATCGCCAAAGCCTTCCTGCAATACGTTCATAATCGCCAAACAAACATCAAGGCCAATCAAGTCCGCCAGCGCTAATGGTCCCATGGGATGGGCAGCGCCGAGCTTCATCGCTTCGTCGATGGCCTCTGGTGTTGCAGCCCCTTCTTGAACAATAAAGGCGGCTTCGTTAATCATCGGCACCAACAAGCGATTAACCGCAAAGCCTGGCGCATCACCAACCGGTACCGCCGTTTTACCCAGCGCTTTTGCCAACGCTTCGATGCGCTCAACGGTGGTATCAGAAGTCTGCTCAGCACGAATCACTTCCACTAACTTGAGCACCGGCACTGGGTTGAAAAAGTGCATACCCACTACCCGTTCGGGGCGTTCACACACAGCAGCCAGCCGCGTTAGCGAGAGTGATGAGGTATTAGAGGCAAGAATAGCATCGCTGCTTAAATGACTCAGATCACGAAACAACTTTTCTTTCAGCGCGGGTTGTTCTGGTGCGGCTTCAATAATAATGCCGCAATCACTCAACGCTTCTAGGTCAGTGGTCGTGGAAAGCCGCGCCAGCGCTTCCTGCTTAGCTGACTCGCTGATTTTCTGTTTCTCAACCAGTTTGCCAAGGCCTTTATCTATACTTTTCTGAGCACGGGTAAGCTGCTCATCAGCGACATCAAAGAGACGAACCGTAAAACCACTGGCAGCGACGACCTGAGCGATCCCCTGCCCCATGGTGCCTGCTCCCACTACACCGATTGGTTGTTCACTCATCGTTCTGTATCCCCTGAATCATTTCTGTTTCGCTTCTTCGCGCAAAACAAATTTTTGAATTTTGCCCGTTGACGTTTTTGGCAGTTCGCTAAAAATAATGGTCTTCGGTACTTTGAAGTTCGCTAAGTGCTCTCGACAATGAGCAATAATGTCGGCTTCGGTAATTTCACCATAACCGATTTTTAATTTAACAAACGCGCATGGAGTCTCGCCCCACTTTTCATCGGGCTTGGCCACAACGGCGGCTTCCTCTACCGCTGGGTGGCTATAAATGGCATCTTCTACTTCGATAGTGGAGATATTCTCACCGCCAGAAATGATAATGTCTTTAGAGCGGTCTTTAATTTCGATGTAGCCATCCGCGTGCCAAACTGCGAGATCGCCAGTGTGATACCACCCACCTGCCAAGGCTTCCTCAGTAGCTTCGGCATTCTTCAGATAGCCCTTCATTACGTTGTTGCCGCGCATCAAAATTTCACCAATGGTCTCGCCATCTTTCGCGACGGGCTCAAGGGTCAACGGGTCGGCGACGCAAAGCGCTTCAAGCATGTGGTAACGCACCCCTTGGCGCGCCTTGATTTTGGCACGGGCTTCCAACGGCAGTTCATTCCACGACTCACGCCAAGCGCACACCGTCACCGGACCATAAACCTCGGTTAACCCGTACACATGGGTCACTTCAATCCCAAGTTTCTCGACACCAGCAATCACTGATGCAGGCGGCGCGGCACCCGCCGTGGTCACTTTAACGGGATGATCAAACTCTCGCTTCTGATCAGCAGGCAGGTTGACAAGGCCGTTCAGTACAATCGGCGCCCCGCTGAAGTGCGTTACCTTTTCATCCACAATCAGGTCGTTAATCCGCTTTGGATCTACTTTGCGCAGACACACGCTAACACCGGCGTTAGCGGCAATCGTCCACGGGAAACACCAGCCGTTGCAGTGGAACATCGGCAGGGTCCAGAGGTAGACCGGATGGTGCGGCATAGCCCACTCTAAGATATTGCTGACCGCGTTTAAGTAGGCGCCACGGTGATGGTAAACCACCCCTTTAGGCTTGCCCGTGGTGCCCGAGGTGTAGTTCAGCGAGATAGCTTGCCACTCATCTTCAGGCAGTTTGTAGGCATAGTCGGCATCACCTTCGGCGAGCAATGCTTCATACTCAACCTCACCAATGCCTTGAGTTTCGCCTAAAAATTCCAGATCAAAAACATCAATAATCAGCGGCTTATCGTCTAACAAGGCAACGGCTTCGTTGATCAGCGGTGCAAATTCAGGATCAACAAGAACGGCTTTTGCTTCACCATGGGCCAGCATATAACTGATAGCTTCGGCATCCAGGCGAATATTCAAGGTATTGAGCACGCAACCAGCCAGAGGCACCCCAAAGTGGGCTTCAAACATCGCCGGAATATTAGGCAACATCGCCGCCACCGTTTGACCAGGCTGTAGGCCGCGTTTTTCAAGCGCCGATGCCAATTGGCGACAGCGGGTCCAGGTTTCTGCCCAGGTGCGGCGTGTTGTGCCATGCACTACCGCTGGGTAATCGGGATATACCGACGCCGTACGCTCAATAAACGTCAATGGAGAGAGTGGTACATGGTTAGCAACTGTGGGCGGCATGCCCTGCTCAAAAATGGATGCGTTCATAAATCACCTTTTATGTTGATCGTTTTGGTGTTGATCATCTTTATCGTTAGCGCTGATCTTGCTCTTCTACGCTTTGGATAGCCGAAGGCTCACGCCCGAACATATTTGTTTTTTGTACTAATACGTACAGCACAACCCCTGCCGCTAACCCCCATCCAGCACCGTATACCGCCAGTACGACGGCCATCGTGCCTGCAACGCCACGTTCGGCTGTGGTTTTAGTCTGCTCAATACCTACCATTAAGCAAATATAGCCAGTCAGCAGCAGTGTAAGCGAGAGCGCTATGGGCAGCACCGGCTGAAACATACTGACCAATGGCAAGGTGAACAGCGCAATAAAACCGGTAATCCAGAAAGTACCACCGCCGCTATAAATCGATTCCATCGCATGGCGGCCATTTTTATAGCGCTCTGCCATGGTGGCCGTTACAGCCGTCCAGATCGGGCCCGCTAAACCAGGATAGGGAGCAAAGAAAGCATGCATGCCGTTACGAATAGCGGTGACATGGTGGATACGGTCCGTGCTGTAGTCGATTTTTTCATCGCTACGAATATGGTCAACACGGGACATCAAGGTACGCCCGACGACAATATCACCGAATGCGATGACGTAGGCGATCACCGCGGTGGGTATGGCCAGCATAAAGACATCAGCGCCAGGAAAGCCGACCGTAAAGGGTAGATAGTTCCACACTTCGGTGAAGTTCGGCTGGGTAATTCCCCACTCAATCGTAGGACGCGGGTACTCACCAATCGCCCAAGCCACCAGGATCGCAATAATCATGCCTGGCACCATGCCGTAGTTGGCAATTTTACGAATGATCGCGTGATCTTCTACCCAGCGCTTAAAGGCCACCGAAAACAGCATAAATATGGCAATTAGCATACCCGCGATTAATGATATCGGAGTCTCTGCTAAGCGCCCGCCCTGCTGTATTTCACCAGTAATAGCCGCAATACCGGCACCGATAATAATGCCTGCCTGGAGGGAGTTAGGCACCAAGTGAACCAGCTTACGGCCCAGCCCAGTGACTCCTAAAATTAAGAAGATTAAAAAGACCAAGAATTGAAGCGCAAACAGCGCCTGAATAGCTTCTGGACCTGGCTCAAAATCCCCTAGGAAAGCTAACACCACCGGTACCGCAGGGGTAATCCAACCAGGCACCATGGGCACGCCTAACAGCGCAGGAAGCATAAAGCCGACGCCGCACACCACCACATAAGCCAAGGCCACATCATAAGGTAAACCAAGGTACTGCTCTAAAAGCGGAATCATCGCCAAGCTAACGACAAACATGATGAGTCCTTGAACCATCTCTGCCATTTCCCAGCGATAATGGACAAAGGGGAGCCGCACTTTAAACGGCCCTAAGGGCCAATATGGCTGCTCTTCGCCGTGCTGGCGGTGCTTAAGTTGCATGAAGTACTCCTTGGTTTGAGTCATTAATGTTGTTGTGAACCGGGAAAAAGAGTCAGCGCAACAATACGCATAGGCGCACTGGCGCGGTTAAGCACAACGAGACGTTTTAAAACGACCGTTTCATTGCGTCTTAACGTAAGCCGCCGACCCAACGGCCGGCGGAAATGAGTGGTTAAAGCACTTAGGCCTTACAGTGGTTTATGGCGTTAATTCGAAATCACTCAGGCACTGCATACCCGCTTCGATAACCGCGCGTTGCGCGCGGCCAGCAGGCAGCCACTGGGTGATAACAAAGTTAGCGCTGGACAGCTTGACGCGATAAAACGGCTCATCGCTGCCTTTTTGTAGCGCGTTGGTCGCGTGGAGTGCGGCGTTGCCCATTTGCCAGGCACATAGCACATGGCCCGCTAGGTTGAGCAACGGCGTTGCATAAGCCTGCACTGCATCTGGGCCAGTTTCCGGGTCACGGCCTTGTTCAAGCACAAGTTGCATGGCGGCACGCAGGTCATCGGCACCGGCCGCTAGCGCACTGCCCATCCCCGCAAGGCTAGGCTCTGAACGCATTATCTCAGCGTTTTTTTGCACTTCATCAATTAACGCAGATAACGCGGCACCACCATCACGCTGTAGCTTACGTCCCGCCAAATCGAGGGCCTGAATGCCGTTAGTGCCTTCATAGATAGGCGCGATTCGTGCATCTCTAAGTAGCTGGGCAGCGCCTGTTTCTTCCACATACCCCATGCCGCCATGCACCTGAATACCCATTGAAGCGATATCCACGGCTTGGTCGGTCGAAAAGCTTTTGACGATAGGGATCAGTACATCGGCGCATGCTTGGGCAGTTTGGCGCTCGCTGTCGCTTTCACTGTGCCGAGCAAGGTCAAGCTGGCCTGCGCAGTAAAGCGCCAGAGCACGAAGGGCATCGGTGCGGGCGCGCATTGAGAGCAGCATCCGGCGCACATCTAAGTGATCGCTGATCGTACATTCGTTACCACCACGAGATTTAGGCGCTCGCCCCTGAGTGCGATCCAGGGCGTAAGCAAACGCATGCTGGCAAGCACGCTCAGCCACCCCGATACCTTGAATACCCACTTTGTGGCGCGCTTCGTTCATCATGGTGAACATGTGGTTAAGACCGCGTCCCTCTTCACCCACCAGATATCCAATAGCGCCGTCGTTTTCGCCAAAGCTTAAGGTGCAGGTAGGCGAACCATGGATGCCCAGTTTATGCTCGATAGAGGCGCAGGTGACGTCGTTGCGCTCGCCTAACGAGCCATCTGCGTTAACCAGGAACTTCGGCACTAGGAACAGCGAAATGCCCTTGTTGCCTTCAGGCGCATCAGGTTTTCGCGCCAGCACAAGGTGAATGATATTTTCGGCGGCGTCGTGCTCGCCCCAGGTGATATAGATTTTTTGGCCGCTAATGCGGTAATGGTCGCCGTCGGGGATGGCTTTGGTACGTACTTTAGACAGGTCGGAGCCTGCCTGAGGCTCTGTTAGGTTCATGGTACCTGTCCAGGTACCTTCAACGAGCTTGGGGAGATAGGTTGTTTTTAGCGTTTCACTGCCATGATGCGCCAGAGCTTCGATTGCACCTGCCGTCAACATGGGGCAAAGACCCAAAGCCATATTGGCACCGTGAAGCATTTCTTGAACAGCGCTGGCGACCACTTCAGGTAGGTTTTGTCCGCCTAACGCTTCCGAAACACCAATGCCGTTCCAGCCGCCTTCTACATACGCTTGATAGGCCGCTGCGAAACCCTCTGAGGTGGTGACACTACCATCGGTGTGGCGCTTAGCACCTTGTCGGTCACCGACGCTATTTAGCGGCCCCCACACATCGCCGGCAAGTTTTGCTGCCTCTTCCAGCACCGCCTCGACCAAGTCGGGCGTGGCTTCTTCGAAGCCCGGCAGTGCAAGCGAGCGGTGCGCGAGTAGCTCTTCGAGTACAAAACGTAAATCGCGTACCGGCGCGGCATAATAATTCATGGCGAAACCTCAGAGAAAATCGGTGATAAATAGCAATTAGTAAAAACACTATCACGAATAGTAGTTTCACTACTTTCATCACACCATTAGCCCAAGGTCTCACCTGCTGAATTAACGCCAGTCCGCTAGCGGCGTTTTTGGCTACGTTTTTAGCTACGTTTTTAACTACGTTTCACCCACTCCCAGCACGGGTTATCGACGCGCCTCTGTTTCCACATCATCGTAATAAACGATATGGGTTTGATCTTCTGAGGGTGGGCCAACGATGGGTTCAACAGCATCCACGTCAGGCACAACATCGGAAAGGTCTTCCAGGTGCTCATGCTCGAGCGCGCCTTGCATCAGCTCCTCAGTAACCACTAGCTCGGCACCTGCTGCGGTCATCGGCGTTGTCGGCGTAAAGGGAGCCACAGGAACTGGCGCAGGCCGCACACTGCGTCGCCAGCTGAAAAAGACAACAAAAAACAGGCTCAGCGAGCCAAACGCCCAGAACAATCCCGCATCGCCCGCCGCGGTCATTACTGGAGAAATCATTAGCGGGCTGATGGTAGCCCCAATAGAGTTGATCAATAGCAGGCCCTGGCTCATGCGTACCAGCGCCCCCGCCGGAGCACGGTCGGCAGCATGGCTAACCGCCACCGGATAAAGCGCAAAAACACCGCCGCCGAGCAAAAACAGTAGCGCCGCCAGTAAGGGGGTCGACATCGGAAGCCATATCATGGCCGCGGAAATCACCACACAGAAAGCGCTGATGGCGATCAATACAATTTGCCGGTCGTGACGGTCAGACCAGCGTCCAATCGGGTACTGAAGCAGCATGGCGCCAAGAATCACGACGGCCATCATTTGCCCCACCTGGTTGACGCTCATACCAATGCGCTGCAAATACAATGGCAGCAAGGTGTAGGCGGCAGCCACCACCATGCCAGACCCTAAACTCCCCATTACCCCTGTTGGCGTCATCGTAATCAAGCGGTGCGGCGGTAGCGGCTCAGCGTGTTCCATAATAGGCGACACCCGCGGAATCATGGCCATGGGTAACACCGATAACGATGCCAATAGGCCAATCACCATAAAGGGTGCAGTCACCCCCATGGCACTGGTGACACCTAACAGCAACTGCCCAATCACACCCGCGGCATACAGCGAGATCATATACATCGCCAGCAACCGACCACGTACTTTTTGCTCGCCAGAGGTCAGCAACCAACTCTCAATCACTAAATAAACGCCCACGGTGGCCCAGCCGCCAATTAAACGCAGCACAAACCACGCCCAAGGATCAAAAAACAGCCCTTGCAACAGCACCGTGACAGCGACCAATGAGGCAAAGCTACCATAAGCACGGATGTGGCCTATGCGCAGCAACAGTCGGTCATTAAATAACGCGCCAAGCGCTAAGCCAATAAAGTAAGCCGAGGAGACAATACCTATCACCGTTGCCGACTCACCCGCAGCGTCTAGCCGCACAGAGATCAGCGTGGCAAGAAAGCCATTGCCAATCCCAAGAATAAACAGCCCTAATAAGGGCGCTAACGCCATGGCTAGCAGTTGCCGCGACATATCGCTTCATGCCTCACAGAATAAAAGCCCCCTTCAGGGCTAACACATGGCTGGAGAAAACTCCAACCGCAGAATCGGGCGGCGAATCTACACTCGTTCCGTGGGTTTCACCAGTTTTTTTCGCTCCCCATTGCCAGTGTAATCCGCAATAGTGAGAAGCGCATTTGCAACTCACCAGAAAGCAGTCGATATTGAATGCGGTGGCTGCGTCATTAGCCCCCTTGCCCTACATCAACAAATGCTAGAACAAACATTGCCATACTGACGCCTTCCAGGCTGAGACACATGCATTGTATCGACACATTTGACACGGAGAGGTCTCCTTTCTATTTGCCATGGCCAATCAGATGCCCAATACGTTCGCTCCCTTACCTGCGGTCATTCGCATGAAATATCGGCTCGCCCCTAAGCAACAAGACAAGGTGGCATATTTAGCGATCATGCTGCTAGTCCTGAGCCTGTCTGGCTGCACCTCGCTGGCCCCCCCTCACTCGGTGCCAGCAGCAACATTGCCCGATGTTTACCCAGATGAGCGCATGCCAACAACGGCTGCTGATGCTGATATTGCTTGGCGCAGCTACTTCACCGACACCAGGCTACAAGCGCTGATCGAACAGGCACTGACCACTAATTATGATTTGCGCAGTGCTTTATTGCGCGTTGAGCAAGCACGTGCAGCCTATGGTATTCAACATGCAGAGTTGCTACCCACACTTGGCGTGCAAGCTGCTGGTGAGCGTTCACGCACACCCTCTGACCTGAGTCCTAGCGGACGTACGCGGATTGGCAACCAGTTCCAGGCGGGCGTCGGCTTTAGCAGCTGGGAACTAGATTTCTGGGGGAGAATACGCAGCCTTAATGAGGCTGCCCTCGAGCAGTACCTAGCCACCGACGAGGCGCGGCGTGCTACCGAAATCAGCCTAATCGCTCAAGTTGCCGACAGCTATTTTCGTCTTCAGGAACTTGATGCGCGCTTGGACCTAGCCCGCCGCACCATCGACAGTCGGCAAGAGTCACTGCGGATATTTACTCGGCGCGTCGAAGTCGGCGCAACGTCACCACTGGAACTCACCCAAGTTGAAATGTTGCTGCAGCAGGCCAAGGCATTAGGTGCCCAGTTGGAGCAAGCCCATGCTCAGCAAGCCAACGCCTTGGCGCTATTAGTTGGTTCACCTATCGAAAAGGTAACAAGTGACGGGAATAAAGTAGCAGATGATACTCTGCCCCCTCTCGCGCCGGGGCTGCCATCGGAGCTAATGACCCGCCGCCCCGACATTCGCGCCGCCGAGCACCTACTGCGCTCGACTAACGCTAATATTGGCGCTGCGCGCGCGGCTTTCTTCCCGCGTATCGCGCTGACAGGCAGTTTGGGCACGGCGAGTGCTGACTTGAACGGTCTGCTTGGAACTGATAGCCAGGCATGGAATTTTTCCCCCACCCTGTCACTGCCCATTTTTGATAGCGGTCGCCGAAAAGCCAACCTGACGCTGGCCGAGTTACGCCACGAACAAGCCATAGTCGAGTATGAGCAAGTCATCCAGCAAGCCTTCCGTGATGTTGCCGATGCTTTGGCTGCTAACCACTGGCTAGCTGAGCAAGTAGAAACTGCCAATGACATGTTAGCAGTACAGCGCGAGCGTGCCCGCTTAGCCATGCTGCGCTATGAAAACGGTGCGGTGCCCTACCTAGAAGTTCTGGATGCACAGCGCGACTTGCTTTCCGCCGAGCAGCAGCGGCTAGCAGTTCGCCGCCAACTGCTGTCAGCCCGAGTGGCCTTATACACAGCGCTCGGCGGCGGATCAGCTACTGTGACAAGCACTTCCGCTCTCACTCCACCTCATGCTGAATGACATTAGGGCCTAGCAATATGCACTCTTCGCTTAAGAAACTGATCCTTGCCGCCGGGGTAATCCTTATTGCTGCTGGCGGCTATTACTACTGGACTGAATTGCGCGACGAAGGCCTCGGGGAAGGCTTCGCTAGCGGTAATGGACGTATCGAGGCCACTGAAATCGATATCGCTACCAAGCTTCCTGGACGCGTTGACGCAGTCTTGGTCGATGAAGGCGAGTTTGTCACCGTTGGTCAACCCCTGGCGCGCATGCAGATCCAGGTGCTGGAGGCGCAACGCGATGAGGCAAGAGCCCAGTATCAACAAGCACTCAATGCCGTACTCAGTGCGGAAGCGCAGGTTGCCCTGCGGCAAAGCGACCATCTTGCCGCTCAGGCCGTCGTGACTCAGCGTGAAAGTGAACTTGATGCGGCTCAACGCCGCTTGGCTCGCTCTGAAACCTTATCGCGGGAAGGAGCCGCTTCGGCACAAGAACTTGATGATGATCGTGCTCGGGTCAATAGTGCACGAGCAGCCGTTGCCGCCGCTAACGCCCAGGTGGATGCCGCCCAGTCGGCCATCGCAGCGGCTCGCGCCCAAGTGACCGGCGCCCGCTCTGCGGTTACTGCCGCCGAAGCCACCATCACGCGTATCGATGCAGACATCACCGACAGTCAGCTGGTTGCGCCTCGTGCAGGGCGCGTACAATTCCGTATTGCCCAGCCTGGCGAGGTACTTCCAGGTGGAGGGCGAGTGCTGAACCTGGTCGATCTTAGCGACGTACACATGACGTTCTTCTTACCTGCCGAACAAGCAGGTCGTGTGGCGCTGGGCAGCGAGGCACGTATCATCCTGGATGCAGCACCTGACCTAGTCATACCTGCGCGCATCTCGTTTGTCGCCAGCACGGCACAATTTACGCCTAAGACGGTAGAGACCGCTTCGGAACGACAAAAATTAATGTTCCGAGTGAAAGCACAGATTGATCGAGACCTTCTACAACGCCATCTTGAGCAAGTTAAAACCGGTGTCCCTGGGGAAGCCTGGGTTAAACTTGACCCCGACGCAGAGTGGCCTGCTGAGTTGGCTGTTCGGGTACCACAATGATAGCAACACCGCCCTCATCACCTACGCCAGCGGTAGTAACACTATCAGCCATCCAACTGCACTATGGTAAGCAGATTGCCCTGGCGGGCATCGATCTAGAAATCCCTGCGGGCAGCATGGTTGGGCTGATAGGGCCTGATGGCGTTGGAAAGTCCAGCCTGTTAGCGCTTATTGCGGGGGCACGCGCGATCCAACAAGGGCAAGTGGAAGTGCTCGGCGGCAATATGGCCAACAAGCGTCATCGCGACACTATCTGCCCGCGTATTGCCTATATGCCCCAAGGGTTGGGCAAGAACCTCTACCCGACGCTTTCAGTAGAGGAAAACCTACAGTTCTTTGCCCGCCTCTTCGGCCATGAGCATGCCGAACGACGCCGCCGAATCGACGATTTAACCCGTAGTACGGGACTGCACAGATTCCTCGACCGCCCAGCAGGCAAACTTTCCGGCGGCATGAAGCAGAAGCTGGGGCTATGCTGCGCGCTGATTCATGACCCCGATTTATTGATTCTCGATGAACCAACCACCGGCGTCGACCCGCTGGCTCGCGCCCAGTTCTGGGAGTTGATCGCACGTATACGTCGCCAACGCCCGCAGATGAGTGTCATGGTTGCAACCGCTTACATGGATGAAGCCCAACGCTTCGACTGGCTAGTGGCCATGGACGACGGCAAAATTCTGGCTACCGGAACGCCAGCGGCATTGCTAGAGCGTACTGCCAGCAACTCCCTAGAAGCTGCCTTTATCGCCCTGCTACCGGAAGAGAAAAAACGCGACTATGCCCCCGTGCATATTCCGCCGTTGGCACAAGATGACGATGAAGTCGCCATTGAGGCTAAGGATCTCACTATGCGCTTTGGCGATTTTGTCGCCGTCGACCACGTCAGCTTCCGGATCCGGCGTGGCGAGATTTTCGGTTTTCTTGGCTCCAATGGTTGTGGCAAATCAACCACCATGAAGATGCTTACCGGTCTATTGCCCGCCAGTGAAGGCCAAGCCTGGTTGTTCGGCAAACAGGTGGATACCCGCGATATCGATACCCGCCGCCGTGTGGGTTACATGTCCCAGGCGTTCTCACTGTATGGCGAACTAACCGTTGAGCAGAATCTTATCTTGCACGCCCGGCTTTTCCAGGTTGCTGAAGCCGAAATAGCCGCCCGCGTGGATGAGATGGTGAAACGCTTCGACCTACAAGAGGTACGCGGCAGCCTGCCGGAGAGTTTGCCACTCGGCATCCGTCAGCGTCTTTCGCTGGCGGTGGCCATGGTCCACAAGCCCGAACTGCTGATCCTGGATGAGCCGACTTCTGGGGTTGATCCCGTTGCCCGCGACAACTTTTGGCGGCTGATGATTGAACTAGCGCGCCGTGACCGGGTGACCATATTCATTTCTACCCATTTCATGAATGAAGCCGAGCGCTGTGATCGCATGTCGATGATGCATGCCGGTCAAGTGCTCGATAGCGATACGCCTGCGGCACTGGTGAAAAAACGTGGAGCAGCGACTCTGGAAGAGGCATTCATCGGCTATTTAACCGAAGCAGGCGCCGACGAACAGAACCAAGAAGCGCCTGAGCCAACGCCCCCCCCAGTGGCCAAAGTATCGCCCAGCACGGTGCCTAACAACGTAAAACACAGCGCTTTTAGTCTACAGCGTCTACTTAGCTACACTTGGCGAGAATCGCTGGAGCTTCGTCGCGATCCGGTGCGCGGCACTCTTGCCCTACTTGGCTCACTCATCCTGATGTTAGTTATTGGCTACGGCATCAGCCTGGACGTAGAGGATCTCAGCTATGCCATCCTTGATCGCGACCAGACGACCTTGAGCAATAGCTATGCGATGAATCTTGCCGGCTCCCGCTACTTTATCGAGCAACCGCCATTGATTGATTACGCAGATATGGACAAGCGCATGCGCAGTGGCAAGCTCACCCTGGCCATTGAAATCCCTCCTGGCTTTGGCCGTGATGTGAAGCGAGGAAGCCCGGTTGAAATCGGCGCCTGGATTGATGGTGCCATGCCCCAGCGTGCTGAAACCGCACGCGGCTACGTGCAGGGTATTCATCGACAGTGGCTGCTCGAGCAAGCAGCGCAAGCCACGACTAATGTCACGGCCCCCGCAGCCAGTGTCGAAACCCGCTTTCGCTACAACCCTGATGTTCAGAGCCTGCCAGCCATGGTGCCCGCAGTCATCCCGCTTCTGTTAATGATGCTACCGGCGATGCTGACCGCGCTGGCCGTCGTGCGGGAAAAAGAGCTAGGGTCGATCATCAACCTCTACGTCACACCCGTCACCCGTAGCGAATTCCTAGTCGGCAAGCAGTTGCCTTATATCGCTCTCGCTATCATCAATTTTCTGCTAATGGCATTACTCGCGGTCACGCTATTTGATGTGCCTATCAAAGGCAGTTTCCTGACGCTGCTGTTAGCAGTAGTGATCTACAGCATTATCGCAACGGGCATGGGATTGCTCGCTTCGACGTTGACGCGCAGCCAAATCGCAGCGATGTTCTTCGCCATCATCGGCACGTTGATTCCCGCTGTGCAATTCTCAGGAATGATCGACCCGGTCAGTTCACTAGAAGGCGCGGGGCGTTTCATTGGCACCATCTACCCCACTTCCCACATGTTAACCATCACGCGCGGTGTATTCAGCAAAGCACTCGGGCTTAGCGACCTCTATGCCTTATTCATACCACTGTTGATCGCGGTACCAACGATCATGGGACTGTCTATTTTCCTGTTAAAAAATCAGGAGCGCTGAGATGCATAGTGTCCTGACTATCTACCGACTGGGCGTCAAGGAACTATGGAGCCTGATCCGCGACCCGATTATGCTAATTCTGATCGCCTACGTGTGCAGTATCTCGGTCTACACCAAGGCGACCGCGTTGCCCGAAAGTCTCCACATGGCTCCCATCGCCATCGTTGATGAAGATAACTCGCCGCTGTCATCTCGTATCATCACGGCGTTCTATCCCCCCCAATTCGCTACCCCAGACAAGATCTCACTTCATGAGATTGACCCTGGGCTAGATGCAGGCCAGTACACTTTCGTCCTCAATATACCACCCGACTTTCAGCGCAACGTACTGGCTGGTCACGCCCCTCAGATTCAACTCAATATCGATGCCACACGCATGAGCCAAGCATTTACTGGCAATGGCTATATCCAGCAGATCGTTATGGACGAGATCAACGCGTTTACTCAACGTTACCGCAGCTCTAGCGCTCCACCCGTCGACCTAGTGCTGCGAGCGCGCTTCAATCCTGGGCTCGAAAAAGCCTGGTTTGGATCGCTGATGTCTATCATCGATAACATTACCATGCTCTCTATCATTCTCACTGGCGCGGCATTGATACGCGAACGAGAGCACGGCACCATTGAGCATCTACTGGCAATGCCAGTCACCCCGACGGAAATTATGCTGGCCAAGATCTGGTCAATGGGCCTGGTGGTTCTGGTCTCCGCACTGCTTTCGCTCTATTTAGTTGTTAGCTGGGCTTTACAGGTACCCATAGCAGGCTCGGTGGCACTGTTCGCTGTGGGGGCAGCGCTCCACCTCTTCGCGACCACCTCTATGGGCATCTTTCTCGCCACCCTTGCACGCAACATGCCACAATTTGGCATGCTAATGGTGCTGGTACTACTGCCCCTGCAACTGCTATCTGGGGGTACGACGCCACGCGAAAGCATGCCGGAAATTGTCCAGCACATCATGCTGCTCGCCCCAACCACTCATTTCGTTGAACTGGGTCAGGCAATCCTTTATCGAGGTGCGGGGATAAACGTAGTATGGCCGCAGTTTCTACTGCTGCTGTTGATCGGTAGCGTTCTATTCGCTTTTTCTTTATCGCGTTTTCGCAAGGCCATCGGCCAGATGGCATGAGTCATGAATTCTGGCACCGAATCATCAAGGTAATGGTCTGCGGCGGAGCAACACCACATCCGCTGCGGGAAACTCCACCACCATGCCCCAACGTTCGGCTATCCAACAAAACGTTGCTTCGCTGAAGAAGCTCACATGCGTCGGGTCGTTTATATAGTGCCAGCGGGCAAATGCTGCTGGGGTACTGACACGCTTTGTCATGACCCCAAGATAGCCCCCGGGGACTATTTTCTCGACCAGTTGACTAAGCTCTTCGCCGGGCCTCGCAAGGTGCTCTAACACCTCGGTGGCGGTAATAAAGTCATACTGGCGGTTGAGTACCTCAACGTCTGGGGCGTAAAAAATATCGTAAACCGCCATCGCGAACCCTGCCTCTTCAAACATCACTGACAGCGTAGGCCCCGGGCCACAGCCAAAGTCCAGCCCATGGGCATCTTGTGGTAGCTTCGCCACTAACGGGGCAAATAAACGCCCCAAAAAATGCCGATATCCCGTATCATGCGGCGAATTCTGATGCTGGTCGTACTCTGCCTTTTCTTGATGCGAATCTAAATGCTGCTCGGCAGGCACAAACACCAAAGCGCACGTGGCACACTGGTAGTAATCGCGGCGACGGTCTTGGTTATAAAGCGCCGGTTCAGGCGTATTGCATAGCGGACAGCGTCGCATCATCGTATTCTCATGTTTTACGTTTTTTTAAGGAAAGTGGCATGCTCTCAGGTTTTGACCATCTTGTTGTTACGGTGACTGATATGGGTCGCGCCGTGGATTTTTATTCTCGTGTGCTGGGGTTAGACGTGCGCTACCGAGACGCACAGCGGGTAGATCTTATGCTAGGCGACACGGCACTGCGTTTGCATCAAACCGATACTGATATTGCGCCTGTTTCTGCCACCCCAACCCCGGGCAGCCTGGACTTATGCCTGCGCTGCCAGCTGCCGCTGGATGAGTTCAAACAGCATTTGGATGCGCTGGCGATTGACGTAGAGCTTGGCCCGGTTGCTCGCCAAGGTGCTAATGGTCCAATTGAGTCAATTTACTTACGCGACCCAGACGGTAATTTGCTGGAAATTTGCCGACCTGCTGCCCGCTAATGATAAGCCGCGCCAGCCGCGCTATCATAGCGTGCTTAAGCGACGTCTTCAGGGACGTTTCATGGCGAATAGCAAAAAGGATCGGTTATGCACGACGATGCCAACAAAGCACCTTTAGAAGGTGAAGTAATTAACGACAGTACCTCCTCAGAACAGCCGGATACCACCATGGCGATGGTGATTTACGCGCTTTATTTGGCAAGCTTTTTGGTAGGGTTCACCTCGTTGGTCGGTATCGTTATCGCCTATGTCTATCGTGGTAAAGGCCCTGAATGGCTAGATGAGCACTACCGTTACCAGATCCGTACGTTTTGGATTGGGCTGCTCTACGGCAGCATCGCCACGTTGCTAACGTTTATTCTGATTGGCATCCCCATGCTACTGGCACTGGCCGTATGGTTTATTGTTCGCTGTGTGAAAGGCTTTAAGGGTCTGCAGGAGAAGCGTGCGCCAACTAACGTTGATAGCTGGTTCCTGTAACTTATGACAGAGCAGTCACCGTCTAAAAAATCACGTTTCCAAGCACGTGCCATCATAGCCCTTTGGAAGCTCCTGGCGCGCTGGCCACTTGGCGCGCTATGGCGTATCGCCGTGCGGTTAGGCCCGCTGGTCTATCGCTTTAGCAAACGAGAGCGCCAGGTGACGGAAATCAATCTGGCAGTGGTTAACCCAGAAGCCACTGCCAGCCAGCGCAAAGCCCTTGCCATACAAAGCCTGCGCCACTCGGCGGCGACAATGCTGGAACTTGGCCATGCGTGGATGGCTGCGCCCGAAAAAGTAGCAGCCAGCATTTTGTCGGTTCATGGCCGAGATAAGCTGGACAGCGCACGTGCCGAAGGCCGCGGCGTCATTGTACTTGCTCCACACTTTGGTAACTGGGAGGTGCTTAATTTTTGGCTCTCCAGCCACTTCCCTTTTACCGCCATGTACGAGCCACCCAAAATTGCCGACCTTGAGCCCATTATTCGCCATGGCCGCGAGCGCATGGGAGCCAGCTTGGTACCCACCAACGCCAGAGGCGTTGCTGCCCTTCTCAAAGCGCTTAAGCGTAGCGAAGCTATTGGCATCTTGCCGGATCAAGAACCTAACTGGGGCAGCGGTGTATTCGCCCCTTTTTATGGGCGCGATGCCTATACGGCAACGTTGCTACCGAAACTGGTCGCCCGCACTCAGGCAAGAGTCGTCACTGGCGTTGCCTTACGGGTGCCTGGCAAGGGATTTGAAATTCATTTCCTTGACGCCGATGAGCAGGTTTACAGCGCCGATGATGTAGTCTCAGCCAGCGGTGTTAACGCTAGCGTAGAAGCGTCAATTGCACTTGATCCAACGCAGTATCAATGGGAATACAAACGCTATCGCAAAGTAATAGAGCAACAGCAAGGGCTGGCAAACGCCAAAGAATTTCGGCTTTATTGAAGGGTAACGAGGTAATCTATGACCCAGCGTTATATTCTCAATGAGGAAGCGCGCCCACCACAAATCATTTATGCACTCTATTTAGCGGGTCTAGTAACAGCCAATGTTACGCTGTTGATTGGCGTTATAATCGCTTACGTGTATCACAAAGAGGCCGCGCCGTGGCTGCAAGCGCACTACCGCTATTTGATCCGGACTTTTTGGATAGGCTGCCTCTATTTTTTCGTCACCTTTACCCTTAGCTTGATGTTAGTAGGCACATTGCTATGGCCACTATTAGCCGTGTGGCTTGGTGTGCGCTGTATTATTGGCTGGCTCGCAGTGCGCAAGGGAGAACCGCCAGCGCGTCCTGGCAGTTGGCTCTGGTAACAACTAAGCAAGCCCCTATACAACCACCGCTAAGAATGACGGGCTGGATCATGGTGTCGCCCCTGTCGTTGACCAAGAAGAGGTTAATGCTGGCGTGCCGAAGTCTTGCTGTAACCAATGACGCAGCTGGCTCATTTTCGCGGCTCCTTCAGGGCTTTCCAGTGACGGCAGCATGCCATCAATAAAACCACGTGCCTTAAAAGGTGCTAAGAGCCGGGGGTCACCGCTAATCACATGCACAGGCACCGCTGCACTGGCGTTGTCGCCGGTAATCAGCGGTGCCGCTTGATGATCTCCCAGTACAATCAATAGCGTATTGTCATCAACCACTCGCTCGGCCCAGCGCCCTGTGACCTTTACAGAGTAGTCTATTGACCACGCGTAATGGTCACGGATGCTCTCAATATCCTGCCAAAGCACCTCTGGCGGATCGCCGGCCTCCTCCCAAGGGGCGAAAATACGCCCATCGCCGATCATCGACCAGTCTTCGAAAACGGGCAAAATGGGTGTCCATGGCGCGTGGCTGGAGATAAGTGCGAGTTGCGCGAATACCGGCACCTCACCTAATAAATGTCGCTGGGTGTAATCCAGCGTGAACTGATCGGGCATCGTAACCCAGTTCAGCGCAGGCCCGGCATAGGGTATATCTTTCGCTGCTGCAATCTCATCAAACCCGTAGGCCAGCCCTTCTGGCCAAGCCAACGTAATGGCTGGCATAACACTGAGCGTCCGATGCCCAGTGCTACTAAAATCATTAATCAGCGTTGAATGATCGCTTTCCAGCATCAGCCGATACCATAGCTGATTATCAATCCAGCGACCGCTTAGTGCCGTGGCATGGGCAAGCCAAGACTGACCTCCCCGAATAGGCGATTCTAGCAACCCCGAAACAGCGTGTAGACCACGCTGCCCCAAACGTTGCTGTATGCCCTCTAGCGTAGGCAGTACGACACTGCTGTAACGAGCATCATTAATGGCCGATACACCATAAGATTCAATAAACGTTAATAAGACATTGCGCCCTAACAAACCAGGTAATGGTTTAGGCGCTAATGGTGACGCCTGCAGCTGTTCGCTAAACGCCACTCTCGCCCGGTGCGTCTCCACCACCTGTTCCCACTGGAAACGCGTGGTGTTAACAGCAGGCAGCGTTGATTTAGCGATCAGGCGCTTGCCGTTAGCTTCGGCAAGCGCGAAACCGGCTGCAGTGATCACCACGAAGATGGCTAGAGCACCTGAAATACTCCTCACCAATAACGCTTGAGCGGGCAACAGCAATCGCAGCATCACCCATAAACTCGCTAGCAGAGCCGCACCGCCCAGCAACATCAGGCAAGTTGCGGCGAGTTGACCTACATTACCTACTAGCAAATGGTAGATAGAGCGCACCAAGGGCACGTCTAGATAGAGGTTAAGTGAACGCCCAAACGCGGTGTGTGTCGCGGCATCACCCAGGTTGGCCGCCGATACTAACGCCAGCCAGCCTACCAACAAAATTGCCAACCAGCGACGTAAGCTACCAGGGCGAATAAGCAGCATCGCAGGGGCTACAAGCCATGCCTCCCACGCAATTAGAGGAGAGCCAATCTCACCGAAACGCCACCAAAGCGGCAATACCAGCAGAAGGTTGAGCGTTACACACGTGAGTAGAAGACGAATCATTAGCGCTTCAACAGCATAGTAATCACCTAGATATTACCCGCTTAATGGAATTTAAAGCTTGCACATGGCCATAAATATCATGTACCAACAATACAAATGGTATAACTTTTGTTGAAATATTTCATATACTGATTTTATGGTTACCACGCTGGCATGCAATCGAAAGGAACTCGCTCATGAGTGTTCGTACTGCAGCAAAATGGATGTTGTCACTTAACTGTCTGATCGCCTTTTCTGCGCCTGCTAACGATGATGATGTTTTTGACTACGTTATTGAACGTGCTAAAACTTTAGCCGATGCGCCTTACCAGCCCCCGCATGAGACGCTTCCCAGCGCTCTGACGTCGTTAGATTACGACCTGTATCGACAAATCCGTTTCAATCCCGAGCGAGCCTACTGGCGCGATGAAAGCCCTTTCAGTATGCAGCTATTTCATAGCGGATTTATATTTCAAACACCCGTCACGATTAATGTGATCGACAATGGTGACGTTGAACCACTCTCTTTCTCGGCCGATGACTTTCAGTACGATGGTGATGCCAACCGTTTGTTAGAGCATGATTTAACGGGCAGCGGTCATGCCGGTTTTAGGCTGCACTATCCTATCAATAGTGATGATTATGCCGATGAATTTGCTGTTTTTCTTGGCGCAAGCTACTTCCGTCTAGTAGGCCGCGATCAAGCCTATGGTCTTTCTACCCGCGGTCTAGCCATTGATACCGCATTAGCCAGTGGTGAAGAGTTTCCCGAATTTCGCGAATTCTGGCTCTATAAGCCGGATGAAAACGCTGACAGCGTTACGCTTCTGGCACTCATGGATAGCCCATCGCTAAGCGGAGCTTACCGCATTACGTTAACGCCGGGTGAGAGCACCGAGGCAGATGTAGAAGCAACGCTGTTTGCACGTTCTGATATAGCAAAGCTAGGGGTTGCGCCGCTCACCAGCATGTTCACCTTTGGGGAGGCCAGCACCCAACGAGCTGATGACTTTCGTCCTCAGGTACATGATTCTGATGGTTTGCTAATCCACACGGGGTCCGACGAGTGGATTTGGCGGCCGTTGCAAAACCCCTCATCGGTTCGCGTATCAGCGTTTATGGACGACTCCACTTCTGGGTTTGGTCTAATGCAGCGAGAGCGGGATTTTAGCCGCTACCTAGACCTTGAAGCCCGCTACCATCGCCGCCCTAGCCAATGGGTCGAACCCCTTGCTGACTGGGGACCAGGGCATGTAGAACTTGTCGAAATTCCTACGCCAGATGAGACTCACGACAATATAGTGGCTTATTGGGTCGCTGAAGAGCCGCTAACTGCTGGCGAGTCTCGCCACTTTCACTATCGAACCTTTACGCTCAACGAACAGCCCGAGGCTAACTCACTGGGTAAGGTTGTGCGTACCCGCCATGGCAGCGCAGCGGTTCCAGGCGAGGCCGACTCCCCGTCTGCTGACCAGCGCCAATTCATCGTCGACTTCCAGGGCGGCAAACTGGATGATCTGACATCAAGCGAGCCAATCGAGCTGGACATCAGTGTACTCGATGGCGAGGTATTACTACCTCAAGTCAAAACACTGCCCAACAACGGCCAACGGGCCACTTTCCGATTACCCCCCAGCAGCGAACCCAGCGATATCCGGCTACGGCTGATGGTCGAAGGAGAGCCGATTACTGAAACCTGGAATTACGTGTGGTATCCCGATGTCTGATCTCCACGCGTTGCGGCCTTCAATGCCTTGGCTTAACGGTCGCCGAGCCCTTCTTGCCTGCACAGTGTTAGCCACTAGTACCGGTGGCTGTATCGCAATGGCAAAGGTCGTTGCCAATTTTGCCATTGGCTGGCAGCTCACCATGTTGGTCCTATTTGCATTAACGTTTACTTGGATAGCGCTGGCTTTCTGGGGGGCACTATGTGGCTTTGCGCTTTGTGCGCTACGCCGAGATCCGCTCAGCTTACGCCGCCAAACTATTAAAAATCCTAATGCTAGCCTGTTAGTCAGCCGCACCGCGCTAGTAATGCCTATTTATGCAGAGCCTCCCATCCCGACCATTGCAGGGCTAGAAGCTACATGCCGCTCACTTCTCCAGCAAGCAGAAGCGTATGGGGCAGGAACACCTAGTGCTATCAACCAACACTTTGAAGTGTTTGTGTTAAGCGACACCCAAGACATGGCCATGGCAAACATCGAAGCAGCTCATGTGGCTGCCTTGCAACAGCGCCTTGCCGGACAAATAACCGTTTATTATCGGCGGCGCTCTAATAATGACGGCCGCAAAGCAGGCAACATCGCCGAATTTTGTCGCCGCTGGGGTCGCCGCTATGACTATTTAGTGGTGCTCGATGCCGACAGCCTAATGAGTGGCGCTACGCTACTGCATTTAGTCCATCGGATGCAGCGCCAACCCAGCGTAGGACTTATTCAAACGGTGCCTATTCCCGTTGGCCAACGCACGCTATTTGGTCGTTTTACCCAGCTAGCTTCAGCACTTTACAGCCCGATGTTGGCAGCGGGCCAAAGCTTCTGGCAGGGCGATGCGGCAAATTACTGGGGCCATAATGCGATTATTCGCACACGGGCCTTTATGGCCCATGCAGGGTTACCTATTCTTCCAGGTAAGCCTCCGCTGGGAGGAGAGCTATTAAGCCACGATTTCGTCGAAGCGGCTCTCCTGAAACGAGGTGGCTGGCAGGTGCTGCTCGATACCTCTGCGACCACTGCCGTATCTCGCCATAACCCTTACGCTAGCGCATCACATAACAGCTTTGAAGCCATGCCGAGCAACATGCTCGACTTTGCCAAGCGTGACCGCCGTTGGCTACAGGGCAACCTGCAGCACTTACGCTTACTCACCGGCGCAGGATTTCACCCGATTAGTCGGCTACACTTTTTATTCGGCGCGTTTGCCTACCTTTCTTCGCTTGTTTGGCTTGGGCTTCTACTCTGCACTAGCCTGATGGTGGGCTATCAAGCCATTGAGACCACCTCAAACCCGCCGTTGCCTGAAGCCCTCTCTCTAGGGCTGTTAAGTGTAACGCTGGGTATGCTGATTGCACCCAAGCTGTTGGGGCTATTACTAACGTTCTGGCAATGTCCCCATGCGTATGGCGGACGACTTAAGCTTGTCACCAGCACGTTATTGGAAATTGTGTTTGCCGCTTTGATTGCGCCACTGATGATGGCGTGGCATAGCTTATTTATCATCAACGTGTTGATTGGCCGAGCTATCGACTGGCAAACCCAACACCGGGGGGAGCGCTCGCTAAGTTGGCGAGAGACATGGCACCACACCGGGTGGATGACGCTGTGCGGTATAGCCTGGGCAGGCACGATGATGCTTTTTTCACCCTCGGCGTTCGGCTGGTTAACCCCCGCATGGCTGGGGCTGATTGGAGCTGCTCCGCTGGTGAAATACTCCAGCAGTGCCACCTGGGGAGGCCTCGTTAGCCGCAAGTTCGGCTTACTGCAAACACCTAGTTCAGCACAACAACCACCGCTTTTGGAGGACTTTGTCGCGTTAGAAAACCGCAGCCACCAATCCAGTGCCACCTTAGCTCGCTCGTTGCCAACACTTGCTCTAGCACTTCCCCAGGAACAGCCTGGCGAAATGCCCTGCCAGTCATTTCGATGTCACGTTCAAACAGCAACCGAGCATGCACCATCCGTTAAGGAGCCCTACTAATGCCTTCTGCTTTTTCTCATCGGCTGCGCAGCGCCAGCGGTATGGCGCGTTCACTGTTTATTTACTGGCGGCCAGGAAGGCAAAGGGGGCTAAAGCAGTTATATCGTCCATTTATTCAACCGGGCGATATCGCTTTTGATATTGGCGCTCACTTAGGCGATCGTAGCGCCGCCTTCCATGCGCTAGGTGCTCAGGTAGTGGCCTTAGAGCCACAGCCAGCACTGGCTAAATGGTTTAAACGGATACTCAATCGACCGAACATCACGCTATTACCACTGGCCGCCGGACCGCAATCCGGCTATGCGGATATCGCTATCAGTGTTAGCAACCCGACCCTATCTACCCTAGCGACCGAATGGCGACATCAGGTGGGCGAACGAAACCCCGGTTTTCAGCACGTGCAATGGGAGCAACAGCTAAGCGTGGAAGTTATTACACTGGATCAACTGATCACCACTTACGGCGAACCAAGCTTTATAAAAATTGATGTTGAAGGGTTTGAAGCAGAAGTATTGATGGGGCTTAACCACCCAGTGGCAGCGCTTTCGATAGAGTTTGTTGCGGGCATGTTAGAGGTCAGCCATGCCTGCGTTGAACAGCTGTCCCGTCTTGGCGACTACCGTTTCAATGCAATTGCCGGTGAGCAGCGCCACTTTCGCTGGGCAACTTGGCAATCCCCTGAAAACATTACCCAGTGGCTCAACGATGGCGTTGACGGCTTAGCCTCCGGGGATCTCTACGCCTGCCGTGCCGACCATCCGCTGTTAAACGCATCCGCATAACTCTTCAACAAACGCTTTCCAAACACGGCTCTTAAAACACGGGCTTTAAAACACAGCTTTTAAGACATAGCTTTTAAAACAAGAGAACCTACATGATTTATCACTGGCAAATCCTCACCGCTCCCCAACTCGCCTCGATTGCCGAAGGTGACCCAGTCGCAGTGATCACCTTGGGGGCCATTGAGCAGCACGGTACTCACCTGCCGCTGGGCACCGACCTGATCATTGGTGAAGGGTTACAAGCCGCCATGTTAGGCATGATTGACCCAGCACTCGACGTGCTGTGTCTGCCAGCAATTGCCGTCGGTGCGAGCGACGAACACGCCAGTTTTGCTGGAACACTTAGCCTACCCGCGCCACTCGCCATCGCCACATTAGAAGCCTATGGCGCAAGCATTGCGCGTACGGGGATCAAAAAGCTGGTGCTGATTAATAGCCACGGCGGCAATAAAGCCGTGATGGACCTTGCCGCATTAACCCTACGCCGGCAGTTTGCAATGCGCGTGGTGAAAGCCACCTACACGCGGCTGCCACCGCTGGAAGGTGCTATCAACGCCGATGAGCTGCGCTATGGATTGCATGGCGGATTGTTGGAAACCGCCATCATGCTGCATTTAGCACCGGAGCTTGTGCAGCTCGATAACTACCAACCTACCCCACCGGCAATGCCTAAAGGGGACGCCCTGGTCAGCCCAGAAGGTAGCGCCGCGTTTGCCTGGCTTGCCGAGGACCTGAGCAGGTTCGGCGTTGCCGGTGATGCAACAGGTGCTCATCAAGCATTGGGTGAACGGCTAGTCAGGCACTACGCCTCTCAGTTGGCGCAGGTGGTGGCCGAAACCGCCCACCTGCCACCGCTTATCACTGGTAAAACGCCAGATTAACGCCCACGACCTTCAAGCACATCGTCTAAGAAATGCCCTGCCCGGTTAGCTTTGGCGCTTAGATAGCGGTGATTGTGATCAGTCACACTGCCGTAAAGCGCCTGACGTGAGACGACCTCAATACCCCCTTCACGCAGCGCTGCCATTTTTAGCGGGTTGTTGGTCAGCAGCTGAACTTTATCGATCTCTAGCGCATTGAGCATGTCCACCGCGACGGCGTATTGGCGCTCATCGTCGCCAAACCCTAGTACCTGGTCGGCATCGACGGTGTCTAAACCGCCATCTTGCAAGGTGTAGGCGCGCAGCTTATTGGCTAAGCCAATTCCCCGTCCCTCTTGTGCTAAATAAAGCAGCACGCCGCCACCCATCGCTTGAATATCGGCCACCGCATTACGTAACTGTTCACCACAGTCACAGCGCAAGCTGCCGAACAGATCGCCGGTGAGACAGGCCGAGTGCATCCGCAAAGGAATCGCCCCGTGATTAGCTTCCAAATCACCGATCACCACGGCCACGTGTTCACGTAAACCATCGGGTTCACGGAACAGCACAAAGCGGCTCTCAGGCGCGTCTTCAAGAGGAATACGCGCTTCACTGACCCGCTTTAGCATCCCCGGGGCACCGGCTAAACACGTCTCTGCATCACGGGCATTAACTTCTAACAACTCGCCTTTTGATAACTGCTGAGCAATATGCTCGGCTGAGGCCGCACTGACCTCTGCGCACAGCGCCGCCGGTATCAATAACGCACGCCGCATTAGTGCCACAGCGCCCCTCTCCCCCACGCCAGCAGGCTTCAGGCCGCTTAACAGCGAATGAGTCTTCGATGCTTCATTGGACACCGCAAGGTGATGTAAATCACGCTCACTGATTTGCTCGGTGAGCGGTAAGCAGGCCGCATCCGCCTTAAGCGACATGCCCATTGCCTGCAAGCGATGACGCGTTAACACCAACGCTGGCCGAGAGCCGGAGAGTTTCGCCAGTGAATCGACCGACACACTGCCTTCAAGAGCCTGTACCAACAGACGTTGCTCTCCGGTATTAATTACCACGGGCAATCCACGGCGAATATCGAAAATAGCGCGTTCAATGTGATACATGTAGGCCTCCAAGTTGCCGGTTGGGGCGGACAACGTTTGCTTGCGTCGGGCAGCATGGCCCCGCATGATGAGTTGCTGTTTTTTGAGTGGAGATACCATGCCGAGCACCAATGACGTAACGATCGATATCGACCAAGCGTGGGCATGGTTGCTGGATACTCAACAGGGCATCAAAAGTGACGCCACGATGACGCTTGATACCCATAGCGGTTGGCACTCTTCCTGCGCAGTCACAAGCGCCGCGCAGGAGCTGATGACGTGTTTGCTGCCACTGGTGCGTCATTCGAGCTGGGTGGTTGCCCAACTGGGGCAAAGCCTGGATGGGCGCATCGCTACGGAAAGCGGTCACTCCCACTACATCAATGGCGTTGAAAGTTTGGTGCATCTGCACCGCCTGCGGGCGCTGGCAGATGCCGTAGTGGTTGGCGCGGGTACGGCGAGTGCTGATAACCCTCAACTCACCGTGCGCCATGTAACGGGGAAGCACCCTACCCGAGTAGTGATTGACCCACGAGGACGCGTGCCCGTTGATGTAGCGCTGTTTAGTTCGTCTACCGCCCCCACGCTGCACCTCACCGGGCCAGAGGCAACGGTGGCGCCAACGGCCGCTGAACACTGCGTGCTGCCGCTGGATACCAACGGTCAGTTCCACCCTAGCGACGTTATTGCCCTGCTGGCGGAGCGTGGTCTTACGCGGGTACTGGTAGAAGGCGGCGGCGTCACTGTTTCGCAATTCATTGAAGCGAACGCTGTAGACCGCTTGCATTTGCTGGTTGCACCGCTGCTGATCGGTTCGGGCAGACCCGGGCTGCAGATGACGCCCATCGACACCCTTGAAAGTGCGTTGCGCCCGACGATGCGCTCTTTCCGCTGCGGGGACGACACGCTGTTCGACGTAGTGCTGAGTGGGCGCACTGCCTGACGGCGTACCGGACGGCGGAGAACTGGATGGCGTAGCTTGTGTCCGTGAAGCCAACGCTGCCCAAATGCCTGGCAGGCTAGCCATCAGCACTAACACACCATACGCCAGTGATATCGCCACGCCTTGCGCCGAAGGCAAGCCCACAAACATCCAAATGCCTGCGGCAGCGCCTTCCCGCACTCCCCATCCAGCAATCGAAAGGGGCACCAGCATCGAGAGCAGTAACACGGGTGCCAGCGCCAAAATATCGAGTGCCGCTAATTCCACGCCAATCGCACGAGCCGCGCAGACCATTACCAGGCCATAGCTAAGCACGATAGCAAGAGAAGAGATCAGTTGCCGTGGCCATACGTCGCGCTGCAGTAGCCCGCGACGCATATCCTGCCCTAATGCAGCGCACCAAGCGGGTAGCGTTACCGCCGAACGCCGCAACCAGATCATCAGCGTCACACCGGCCACCATCACGCTGCCCACTACGCCTACTACTACCATCAAGCCACTGAAACCCAGTGTTGTTAGCCAGAGTGGTGACGTGAACAGGGCGATTAGTGTGTAAAGTGCAATCGCCAATTGCCCAGAGGCACGCTCAATCACCACCGCACGCCAAGCACTTCCCTTTGAGGAGGACTGACGGGCATGGCGATGGGCACGGCCTGCATCACCCAACACGCCGCCGGGTAGGAGTTGGTTAACCAATAATGCTAAGTAGTACTCCCGCAGTGCATAACGGTAGCGCAACGGCACGTCGATTAAGCCTGCCGTCAACTGCCAGCGCCACGCGCTCAGCATCACTTGCAGCACGCTGATCAACAGCGCCAGAGCCATCCAACCCGGCGCAAAACGCTGCACTTCGGCCATCACCGCGTCTGGCTCTACCCACAGGGCAACAGCAACCAGCAGCCCTAAGCTCACTAGCCCTTTTTGCACCCACGGGGTTCTCAGCCAGCGCCAGCGTCGCATGGGATTAGCCCTCATCCGCTGGCAGCGCCAGCAAGTCGCGGTGGCCTACCCAAATACCGATCTCGCCGTTGGCTACCTGGCCCAGGCGCTGATCACGCCAGAGAGCAATCCGTGACGCCGCCTCAGGAACCTGTTCGCTAGCAGCGCTCGCCCATCCTTCAATCAACGCGCCCATCAAGGGGTGCTGCGCTGGCTCGCCCGCCGCCAAGCGCCATGGTGTTTCAGCCTCGTTAACACGATAACCGTGGCCAGCCATCGCGATAGCTAGCGCGCTGTGAGCAGCGCCGCCTAATGCACCGCCTAAGCCCTTATCGCGACGCTGGTGTGCGTTGAACAGCTCACTGATCCAGCGGTCGTCAAGGTCGTTCAGAGGTTGCTGCTGGGCATTGGTAAAGTACCATTCGCCGGTAATGCTTAGAGCGATAAGCAGCGCTTGCCGGTGTTTAGCACACTGTGCAGCCAAGGCATCAATCCACTCTTGAGATACCAAGTCAATCAGCGCAGATGCCGTCACTACGTCACAGTGCGTAAGAGCTGGGTGATCAAGCTGGTTTAAGGAGACGCAGTGGGTTTCGACCTGCAGCGGCTCACCTTTACCGGTGTTCAATTGGCTAGTTCGCGAGTAGGCTTCATTCAGTAAGGCCGGGTCATGATCAATCAGCATCCAGCGCTGGGCATGCTGCAAGCGAGGTGCAAGAAACTGGCTATTGCTACCTCGTCCACAGCCTAAATCCGCCAGTGTTATTGGCGACGAAGGTTCTGCTCTCTGCTGACTTTCTGATAACCAGCTCGCTAACGCCTCCACCAACGCTTGGCTGCGCGAATTGGCATCGACGCTTTCACGCAGCGACAGCCAATCCGCGCTAAATTGGCTTCCCGCCGACAATGTCGAAGGTTGCTGCAACGCCTGGGCAAACGCTTTTCCTGCAGTCTGCCAGTCGCCCAAGCGTTCGCGTGCAGCGGTAGCACCTGCACGTAGTTCAGTACGTAGTGTCTCATCCTGGCAGAAAGCCGCCAGCGCCCTCGACAGCGCCTGAACATCCCCCGGTGCTACGCTGATGCCAGCCCCTTTGGGTAAAGTATCCTGCAGCGCACCGCCAGTGGTGGTGATAACCGGCAAACCATGGGCTAGCGCTTCAGTTACCACCATGCCGTAGCCTTCGTACCAAGAAGGTAACACCAGCGCATGGGCATTTTGATAAGCAGCTTCCAATGTCGCAGCATCACATTCGCCGTGAAGCGTTATCCAATCACCAAGTTGATGGTTGTCGATCAGTGTTTGAACGCGCTCCGTAAATGCGGCATCGCGAGCACCGCCAAAGCAATCACATCGCCAGTGACCACGCTCAACACCCGCCAAGGCTTGAACCAAAATATCCTGCCCTTTACGCGAGGTCAGCGTTGCCACGCATAGCAGGCGGATAGGTTCGTTGGGTTGCGCCGCGGGGCTGACCGGAGCACGTTCAACGCCAGGTTCCACCACGCTGATAGGGGCACCAAATGGCAGCGCATACTGATTCGCCAGCGCTGTTACACGGCGTTTAGTAAAGCGACTGGTCACAATCACTCTATGCACATGCGCCAGACCACTTAATTCACTACGGTGAAAACGCTGCTGATCCAGCTCATTCAAGCCCTGCTCGTCACCTAACGGATGATGCAGTAATGCAGTGATATCAAGGCGCTCAGCGTGGTCAGCCACCACATCGGGCAATGCCCCCATGGCTAGGCCATCAATAATCACTCGCGAACGATCCTGTAATGCAGAAAGCGCACTGGCTAGCGCTTGAGCCGCCTCATCATCGGCATCAGGAAAACGCCCTGCCAACCCCACCACATTGATAGCCAGCCTACGCTTGCGCAGCGCAGCGACAATATGGGCGTCGTAAATATACCCGCCGGTACGCTGGTCTGGATCGCCAGCCACTATCAAGGTCAATGGCTGACTCATAGCGCTCCTTCATAGCTTGCCCAAGCCACATGAGATTCATGCAGTTTGATCTCCATATGCGTCAGCCCCTGAGCGGTGGCGCCCATTTTTCCTGCTTTAATGGCAGCCGCCAGCTGGTCAAAAATCACCTTGGCCATAAATTCCGTGGTGGTGTTTTTACCGCTAAACTCGCTTACCTCATCAAGGTTGCGATAGTTGTAAGCCGCCAGCACCTCTTTAACCGTCTCACTGGCCAAGCCGATATCAATCACTAGACCATCCTGGTCAAGTTCAGGGCGCTGGAATACTACGTCCACGACATAGGTGGCGCCGTGGGTGCGTTGGGCAGGGCCGAATATTTCCCCATTAAAACTATGGGCAATCATGAAATGGTCACGAACGCATAAACGGTACATAGACACTCCTGTCGTGTTAAATAAGCCACATCGCCTAAGCGGGCAATGGATAACGAATTCGATGGCAAAGCGCTGTGCTATCAGGCCCAAACAGAGCAGGCGCCAGCGTTGGAAAATCAGCAAAATCGCTCTCACCGCTGATCAGTTCATCCAACCTAGGGTCGATGAGTAAGCGTAAAGCGAGCGCTAAACGGCGGCGATAATTCCAACGCGGCTGCAACTGGGCAGGCAGTTGTCCAACTTGGCTGGCGCGAAGCGTTAAACGCTGGGAGTGAAAAGCACCACCGAGTGGTAGCGACACATCGCCTTCGCCAAACCAGCTCATTTCAATCACCCGGCCTTCGTTGCCCAGCAAGCTCATGGCCAGCTTCAGGCCATCCGGCTGACCACTAGCATGGATCACGCAATCTTGGTCGCTGGGTACCTGTTCTGGTGTACAGAAGGCAATCCCCAAATGCGTTGCCAACGCTTCTCGCTCGGGATTAATGTCGATTAGGCGCACTTCTACACCTGGAATTTGCGCACATAAATACGCCACCAGCACACCGACGACTCCAGCGCCCACCACACACACGTGCTCGCCAAGCATAGGGTTAGCATCCCACACGCCGTTAATGGCAGTTTCCATATTGGCAGTTAGCACAGCACGGTAAGCAGGTACGTCATCGGGAAGCGCTAAAACAGCGTCGACAGACACGACGTAGTAGTCCTGGTGCGGAAAAAGGCAAAAAACGGTTTTATTCAATAAATGATCTGGCCCCTGCTCCACATAACCAACGTTGCAGTAGCCGTATTTCACGGGCGTAGGAAACTCACCCGCTTGGAAGGGAGCGCGCATGCGCAAATATTCACTTTGCGGCACCCGTGCGTTAAACACGAGCGACTCAGTGCCACGGCTTACGCCACTATAAAGGGCACGAACCCGTACCTCATTGTCGTCGGGTGATGCTAGTGGCTCCTGCTTGAGCTCACCATGGGTAGGGTGGGTCACCCAAAAAGCCGTAGCGGTATCAGGCGGCAACATGACATTTCCTTATGGTTTAAGCGCTTCATCCCTCCATACAGCGTAGCCTAGAAAGCGAAGCGGCTGCTTAAGCCCTGGCTGCTTAACCCCTGTCAGCGCGAAGATGATTTGAAACAACTATATTCACATCATGGACAACCTTACCTTCTTATACAAGAATGGTACATAAGAAATATGTTTACACACTTTAATTCAACCGCGGGCCAGTCAGCCGCTTTGCGAGTCAGCATGCCCTCTCTTTCCAACACCTCCAGTGTCTCTTTGCCCAAGCGTATTTACACCTTGGCTGAGATAGCCCTGGCCAGCCTATTACTCGCAGGCTTAGGATCGATGCTGCCGGGATTAGTCGCCAGCGCTGCAAACTGGTGGTTGGCAGCTGGCTTCTACGTCGTGATGGGCGTACTGGTGGTAAGTTTTTGGCCCCATGGCCCGCTCGGTTGGGCAAACCGGGTAACGCTTGGGCGCGGCGTACTCGTCGCCATCGTGGCAGGGGCACTGGCAGCGAGTGCCTTTACTAACGCAATTTGGCTATGGCTAGCGGTGGCCGTCATCGCGTTATTACTGGACGGTGTGGATGGCTGGATTGCCAGGCGCACTAAAACTCACACCACGTTTGGCGCGCGCTTTGATATGGAGCTGGATGCAGTATTAATCCTGATACTCTGCATCGGCTTATTGCAGAGCGAACATCTAGGCGCTTGGGTACTACTGATTGGCGGCATGCGTTATTTATTTATCGCCGCTAGCTGGCCATTTGCGTGGCTAAAAGCACCGTTATTCGAAAGTTTCCGGCGTAAAGCAGTGTGCGTGTGGCAGGTCGTTGCCTTGCTGCTGGCGTTAACGCCACTCACTTCTCCTCTTGCTGCAGGCCTGCTTGCTCTGAGTGCGTTAGCCTCACTCAGCTACTCATTTGGGTTCGATGTGTGGTGGCTGTACCAACAACACAAACATAACGCCCACTAGCAAAGTAAAGATCACGACATCATCTCGCTAAACGTCTCCAACACGCCACTTTGGCCGAGCAAAAGTGGCGTGTTGGATTACTCTACTGCACTAAACCCTCTTGACCAGAATGGCGACGAGTCATTCAGGAGGGCTCTCCTTCTAGCCTCCCTTCTTTGGCATCATGGCTCAACGACCAGAGTGGCGTTGTGATGGCTGACAAGCGGGCGAGAGCCAGAGAGTTTACGCAGCGCCACATAGAATACCGGCGTTAGGAAAAGCCCAAACAGGGTGACCCCAACCATGCCGGCAAACACCGCCGTACCCAGCGCTGCCCGCACCTCGGCGCCCGCTCCGGTGGCAATGACCAACGGTAGCACGGCGGCGGTGAACGTGATCGAGGTCATAATAATAGGACGCAGTCGCAGTCGGCAGGCTTCTAGGGCCGCGTCCACCACGCTTTTGCCCTGCAGTTCCAGCTCGCGGGCGAACTCCACAATCAGTATGGCGTTCTTACACGCTAAGCCAATTAGCACCACCAATCCTACCTGTACGAAAATATTGTTGTCGCCATCACCAAACCAGACGCCGATGAGTGCCGAGAGCATGCACATGGGGACAATCAGGATCACCGCTAAGGGTAACGTCCAGCTTTCGTAGAGAGCCGCCAGCACCAAAAATACCAACAGAATCGACAGTGGAAAGACCACCAGCGCAGCGTTTCCCTGGGTGGACTGCTGGTAACTTAGATCGGTCCATTCGAACGCCATGCCCGGCGGCAGCACCTCCATTGCCAAGGCGTTGATCGCATCCATTGCCTGAGCAGAGGAGAGCAACCTAGGGTCAGCCTCCCCGGCTAAGTCCGCCGCCGGATAGCCGTTGTAGCGCAGTACCGGGTCTGGACCGAAGGTTTGTGTGATATTTACCATGGTACCAATAGGCACCATTTCGCCCTGGTCATTGCGGGTACGCAGGCGGGCAATATCTTCCACGCTGGTCCGGTAAGGAGCGTCCGCTTGGGCAATCACCTGCCAAGTTCGGCCAAAGCGATTGAAATCATTCACATAGGTAGACCCCAGATAGATCTGCAGAGTGTCGAATAGCTCGGTTAATGGCACTCCTTGGGCTTTAGCCCTCAGCCGATCGACCTCGGCATCTAACTGCGGCACATTCGATTGGTAGCTGCTAATCGGGAAGCCCATCCCTGGCGTTTGGGCGATAGCGCCCTGGAGCTGATTAACCGCTCCCTGCAGCGCTCCGTAACCCAGGTTGCCGCGATCCTCGATGAACATCTGGTAGCCCGACCCATTGCCAAGCCCCAGAATGGGGGGTGGCATAAACGCAAACGCAAAGCCCTCTTTCAGGCCCCCTATGCCCTGATTAATCCTGGCGTTAATCTCTGCGGCGGTGAGGCTACGCTCGCCAAAGGGGCTAAGAGTGAGAAACACCACCCCTGTATTGGAAGTGTTCGTGAACTGCAGCGCGTTGAGGCCAGGAAAGGCAATAGCGTGCTCAACACCTTCGGTCTCCATGGCAATATCTACCACTTCTTGGAGCATTTGGTCGGTTCTCTCCAGGGATGCTCCTTCCGGCAAAATAACGCCAGCAATCAGGTACAGCTTGTCCTGCACCGGAATAAAGCCAGGTGGCACCACCTTGAACATCAATCCCGTTCCGGTGAGTAATAGAGCGTAAACCATGAATACCGCCCCCCTCCGTTTTAAGGAGCGCGCCACGCCGCCCTGGTACTTTTCTGCGCTGGCGTTGAAGAAGCGATTGAAGGGTCGAAAAATCCAGCCGAATAGCCAATCGATTAGTCGAGTGAGTCGATCCTTAGGCGCGTCGTGGGGTTTGAGCAGCATCGCCGCCAAAGCGGGTGATAAGGTTAAAGAGTTAATCGTGGAGATAACAGTAGAGATGGCAATCGTTACCGCAAACTGGCGGTAAAACTGCCCGGTCACCCCGGAAAGAAAGGCCATCGGTATAAACACCGCACACAGCACCAAGCCGATAGCAACGATTGGGCCAGAGACCTCTTTCATCGCCTGATGGGCTGCGGCCTGGGGATTGAGCCCTTCACCGATGTTGCGCTCGACGTTCTCCACCACCACGATGGCGTCGTCGACCACAATGCCAATAGCCAACACCAGCCCAAATAGGGTCAGCGTATTGATCGAGTATCCTAGTAGGTAGAGCGCCCCAAAGGTGCCGATCACCGATACTGGCACCGCCAATAGAGGAATGATGGAGGCGCGCCAGGTTTGCAGAAACAGAGTAACGACCAGTACCACCAGCAGCACGGCTTCCAGCAGGGTTTTGACGACTGCCTTGATCGAATCGCTAACAAAGATGGTGGTGTCGTAGACCGCTTCATACTCAACGCCGGTAGGAAACTGCGTGGCCAACTCATCCATGGTCGCCACCACCTGTTCGCGGATAGCCAGCGCATTGGCACCCGGCGCCTGGAAAATACCAATGGCGACCGCGTCATTACCATCAAGCTGTGAACGCAGAGTATAGTCCCCAGCGCCCATTTCCAGTCGGGCCACATCCGACAACCTTAGAATATCGCCACTGTCACCGCGTTTCAGCACGATATCGCCAAACTCCTCCGCCGTCTCCAAGCGCCCACGGGCGTTGATCAGGGTTAGAAAATCACTCTCTCCGATGGGCTCAGCGCCCAACTGCCCGGCGGATACCTGAACATTTTGCTCGCGCATGGCAGCCACTACATCGCTAGCGGTGAGACCACGCGCCGCTACCCGCTCAGGATCGAGCCAGGCACGCATGGCGTAGTCACCACCACCAAAAATCTGGGCGTCCCCTACCCCTTCGAGCCGGGCCAGACGATCTCTGACATGCAGCCGCACGTAGTTGCGCAGATAGAGAGTGTCGTATTCGCCCCCGGGCGAGGTCAGGTGAACAACCATCAGGAAAGTGGGCGACTGCTTCTGGGTGGTCACGCCCTGGCGGCGCACGGCTTCCGGCAAGCGCGCCTCGGCTTGACTTACCCGGTTTTGCACCCTGACGGCGGCCTCCTCCGCATCAGTACCAGGGCGGAAGGTGACGGTCATCTGCAGTACGCCATCAGAGCCTGCGACGGACTTGAAGTACATCAAGTCCTCGACACCATTGATGGCTTCCTCCAAAGGCGTCGCCACGGTTTCGGCGATCTCCTTCGGGTTGGCACCCGGATAGACCGTGCGCACCACCACCGAGGGTGGTACCACATCCGGGTACTCGCTGATCGGCAGGTTGGGGATGGAGATCAGTCCGATCGCCAGGATGATAATCGACAGCACCGCCGCAAAGATCGGTCGGTCGACAAAGAAACGGGAGAAATTCATAGCGGTTTACTCTTCCCTGGCAGCAAGGGTGGCGGATGGGGCATCGACAGTCGAGGCGGCAACGGCGCTTTGCGGGCTCACTTCCATTCCAGGGAAGAACACTTTTTGCACACCGTTGACGATGATTCGATCACCGGGGCTAAGTCCCTCGGTGATCACCATCTGCTCGCCCATCTGGCGACCGGTAGCTACTTGGCGACGCTCTGCCCGATTGTCACCATCAACGACATAGACATAGCGACGATCTTGGTCGGTCAAAATTGCCTTACGTTCCACCAGCAGCGCCTGTTCCAAACGAGCTATCGGCATTTCAACCCGGGCAAACTCTCCCGGCCGGATACGACTATCAGGGTTGGCCAACCGAGCCCGGAACTGAAGTGTTCCCGTGCTGGGATTTAAGCGGTTATCAATAAAGTCCAGCGTGCCACTGTATTGACGCTGCGGATCGCCGCCCAACTCAATCTTAAGGCTGCTTTCCTCATCAGTTAGCAGGGCTTGGCTGGCAAAAGCGGCCTGTTCGTCCGCTTCGAAGTAGACATGAATCGGGTCGATAGTCACGAGAGTCGTCAACAGGCTTTGGTCAGCGTTAGCCAAATTGCCTCGGGTCACCATTGCCCGACCGGCACGACCACTGACCGGCGCTGTAATGCGGGTGTACTCAAGGTTAAGCTCGGCGGTCTGCAACGCAGCCTCGGCAGCATCGACCATGGCACGGGTACTACTCAGGGCCGATTGACGCTGGTCGTGCACCTCCTGTGAAATCGCCTGACGCCCCAGCAAGACCCGAGCACGCTCAGCTTCACTGCCCGCTTGAGCCTGCTGGCTCCTGGCCTGGGCTAGATCCGCCTGGGCGGCGCTAACACGAGCTTGGTATGGGCGCGGATCAATCAGGAACAGTAGATCGCCCTGCTCCACAAGCTCTCCCTCCTCGAACGCCACCTCCTGGATATAGCCGCTGACGCGGGGTCTTAGTTCCACCGTTTCCGCCGCTTCTACTCGCCCGGTGAAGGTTTCACTCAGCACTACCGGCTGAGCAACCATACTCACCACTTCTACCTCTGGCGGCGGTGGTGGCAAAGCTGCTGCCTCATCGCTCTTAGCCTCGCATCCAGTCAGCAAGACCATGACCAGTAGCAGCGGGATGAGTCCCCGGCAACTTGTTGAGAGAGCACTTTGATCCAAACTTCCCATGATTACTTGCTCCAGTGGCTATCGGAAACCGATATCAGCGTTGGTTATATAATTGCGTACCGCATTGGTGGTTAGCGTTTAACTAGTCGGTTGGGCAGCGCCAGATTCGACATCCACTTTGCAACCTCAAGTTAAGTTGAGGTCAATAGGTCAACGGTCGATTTTTTTATCAAGGAGGCTGACAGGAGGTTGCTAGCGCCTAAATCAGCAGCTCTCTACAGTAGGGGATTTAAGGGCAATGGAGGTATCGGGTTCCTGCGGCAAGATTGCCTATTTCTGTCGTGAGGAGTGAAAGGCTTCACTTGGCGGGGAGGTTGGATCATCGCGCTGTTTCAGCTTTTTAGCATAATGACCGTTTTCTGACATGCGGCACGGATTGCCGATTTCTACTTAGTACTTGCCCGATTCTGCAAAAACAACTCAAAAACCTCCTATGCACGCGGCAAAGACATATACTGCAGGCTGTTAGGGAGGAGAGCCATTGACCGATACCGTGCCTGAGCAGATCACCTATTTCAGTGACGGCCTGCCGCAGCAATTAAGCAAGCTTATCCGTCGCTGGACGCCCTTGGAGGAGCTTCAGAATACGGCGATTCCCGAGGTGCAACTAATACGTACTGATGCCCCCACCACCTTTCACTGCGCCGTATACGAGCCGTGCCTGTGCTTTGTCATTCAGGGCAGCAAGACGGTGCTACTGGGTGACAAGGAGATCGTCTACACCGGGCCTAGCTGCATTGGGAGCGCCGTTCACCTACCAATAGTAGGCAGGATTGATCATGCCACTCCTGAAACCCCCTATTTAGCGGTTAAAGTCTCGGTGGATCCACAGGAGGTAGCAGGGCTGATACTGGAACTAGGTGATAAAGCGCCACCCGCGGGAAATGATACTATCTGCCCCGAAACAGACTGCGGGCTTAAATCGGCGCCCATGGACTCAACAATGCTGGGTGCGCTCTATCGACTATTAAGCCTGCTCGACACACCGGACGATATTCAGATACTTTCGCCCCTAGCTAGGCGCGAGCTGATCTACCGGGCACTCATGGGTGCAATGGGGCCTCACATGCGCCGATTTGCCGCCTCTGACTCCCAAGCCAACCGGATTGCCAAGGTCATCTGCGCTCTTAAAGAACGCTACACGCAACCGTTCAAGATCAGCGAGCTGGCCGCCGCCGCCAACATGAGCGAATCGACGCTTTACCATAGCTTCCGACAAGTCACACGCATGTCGCCGCTGCAATACCAGAAGAAACTACGCCTGCACGAAGCCCGACGACTGATGCTGGCAGAAGGGCTGGAAGCGGCCACGGCCAGCTACCGGGTGGGTTATGAAAGCCCTTCCCACTTCAGCCGCGAATATAGCCGCATGTTTGGCGCACCGCCACGTGCTGATGTTACCCAACTACGCGGCATCGCTGCTGCCTCGCAGCCAGCTTAATTCTGAGTGTATTGTCGCTATGATGAGCCGATGCTGGCAATACCACTCTGATTACCGCGCGTTCTTCCTCAACACTCATTACTTATGAAACTAAGCTAACAAACTCACCACTCTTTTTAACATCCACTTTTAGCCTCACACTATTTAAAAACATTGAATCAACTATCATAAAATATATAAAAGCTAAGAAAATCAGCCAATATAAACACTGTTAGCCAAGGCTATACTAGTTCGCAACTACAAACTTTATTTTTAACTACGCTGCTTGTTTGCTTAATCAAATATGGTAGGATTCATCGCAACTTAATACCCGACCTTGTTACTCAGGCATACCTCTCTAGGTGATGCCCAAGGCATTTATACGCGGTAATTTTTGGCGAGAGTTCACACTCCATGACACCGACCACCATGTTGTTTCTAGCCGTTTCCATGTCGGCCGATGCGTTTGCCGCCTCGATAAGTAAAGGTGCCGAGTTAAAAAAACCCAGATTCCGACATGCCATTGGTATTGGTCTCGTCTTCGGCATTATTGAAACGTTAACCCCCTTGCTAGGCTGGATAGCGGGCAAGGCATCTCAACAGTACGTTGAAGCCTGGGACCATTGGATTGCCTTTACCCTACTAGCACTGATCGGCCTGCATATGATGCATGCTGGGATCACAAAGGAAGACAAAATAGAGCATCGCAAACAGACGCTCTGGTTATTGGTGTTGACCGCCACTGCTACCAGCATTGATGCCATGGCTGTGGGCGCCAGCCTCGCCTTCATCGATGCCAATATCATAGCCACCAGCCTAGCTATCGGCCTCGCTACTACGGTAATGGCCTCTATCGGCACTTTTCTGGGCAATAAACTTGGCCATTTTGTCGGTCACTGGGCCGAACTTATCGGCGGTATTGTGCTAATCGGAATTGGCTTAGCAGTATTGGCCGAGCACACAGCTTTTTTTAATTCTTAACCAGCCAACTATAACCTTATCCCCTTTTAAACTTGGAACTCTTTCTTAAGCGATTGAGCCTTTACACATCAAGCCACCATAAAAAGCGTAAGAAGAAGCCAGTTATTTAACTAAAGACTAAAGATTCGTTAGCAGGTCAGCCAAATGGCGTAATTCATCTGGATTACGCACAGCGTATAGTGCCTGAATACGACTATCCACGACTTCCAGTGTCATGATCTGGGTTAGCCCTTCGTATTCGATCGTTAACCACCCAGGAAGCCCATTAACAATTACAGGGCTTACCCTGCAAGGGCTGGATGACGTCAACTTGCGGGCCAAGCCTGCAAGTTGACGTCATCCAAAAACCCTAGACCACGGCCTCTTGTGGCGTACCGCGCAAGGTCAACAGCGACAAGCCCGCGGCCACCAACGAGCACAGTGCAATGGCTGCGGTCAGCATCAGCGGAGTGCCGTCGAACACCACACTGACCACAGCAATGGCGGCAGCGCCCAGCATCATTTGCAGGGTGCCGCCCAGGGCCGCCGCTGTACCGGCGATGGGGCCGTGTTCCTCCAGCGACAACACCATGGACGTGGGGATCACCAGACCAAGAAACGCAAAGGTTGTAATCAGCATTCCCACCAGCAGCGGGAAACTGGTGTATCCCAGCGCCATCAGCGTAAACATCAGACACGCCGACACGGCGTAACCGGCCACCGCCCATTTCACCACCGTGATGGAGCCGAAACGGACACCGAGATTGGAGGCAACTTGGCTGGTGGTAAAGAACCCCAAGGCGTTCAGTGCGAACGCAAGGCTGAACTGGAGTGCAGTCAGGCCGTAGTGGTCGGTATAGAGAAATGAGGCGGTGGCCAGAAAGGCAAAGAAACTGGCCATGCCCATACCACCAATCAACGTCAGGCCCATATATCCCGAGTCCCGGAACAATACGCCGAAAGCGTTCATCATGGCGTTGAAGCGAAAAGGTGCGCGGTCTGCCGGGGCCAACGTTTCCTTCAAAGCGAAGCCGGTCAGAAACAGGCCCAACAGCGTGGCAATGGCGACTGCCAGAAAGACAGCACGCCAGCCGAAGGGCACGATGATCGAGGTGCCCATCAGGGGTGCCAGCATCGGTGAAACGGCGATTACCAACATGATGGTGGACATCATGCGCGTCGCCTCGGTGCCAGTGTAGCGGTCACGGATCACCGCGCGCGGAATGGACATGACCGCAGCCGCCCCCATACCTTGCAAAAAGCGCAAAGCAATCAGCCATTCGATGGTGGGCGCAAATGCACAACCAATCGAGGCGACACCGAAGATACCAAGGCCAAAGTAGAGCGGTGGCTTGCGGCCGAGCACATCGGAGGCCGGTCCGTAAAAAAGCTGACAGATACCAAACGCAATGAAGAACGACATCAACGTCCATTGCGCGGCCGACACTGACGCCCCCAGGTCTTCACTGATGGCCGGCATAGCAGGCAGATACATATCAATGGCAAAAGGGCCTATCCAGCTCAGCAGGCCGAGCACCAGTGCCATTTTGATCATATCGGTTTTCACTGAATATTCCTTTATCAATAAGTGTGTTCATCCGAAAGCCGAAATGGCCTCGTCCTATGCCCTATATCCTATGTTCTATGCCAAACAGTCGTGTGGGGGAGGTAAATATCGACAACAATTTGCAAAATATTATTCTGAAGGCTGATCGTGATTGCTTGTCACAATTGAACAGCTGCTCTACTAAAACGTCCGAGCCTGGTAATGAATACCGGCCCCTTCTTCACAGTATTGCTTAAGGCTCAGCAGGAATATCGCCCAATTATAGTTGCAGAAACGGTAGAACTCGGTCACTTCACGCCAATCGGTATGTTTGAGAGTGACAGCCGTTTTGCCTCCTCGTTGCTCTAACTCGAAACTGACGCTGGTCCCAATCCACTCTGGGTCTGAATCGATACATTGCCAGGTCATCTTAGTATTGGGCACCAGTTCCACGATCGTCATCTTTGTCAGGTGCTCATCTCCAAACCGGAATTCATTGACCGCATTGATTTGGGCAGTGAATGTTAAATCCTGGGTCCACACTTCGGCCAAGCCACGAGCCGTGGTCAGCATTTCGTAAACACGTGAAAGAGGGGCATTGATGTATTGAATATGTTCAATGTGTACCATCAGTATCACTCCTTAGCAGAGGGCTGCCGCCTTCCAGCAAGCTTTTGAGGCTGGAAAGAATAACTGGCCAGCCGACGCTGATGCCTTGTAGTACTTTGCTGTCCTCCTCGAATTGATCGTGAATCAGTGTCAGACGCACTTGGCCCATATACTCGCTAATTTCAAACGTCACCCGAGACGGTTTTTCAGGTCTTGTCAGATCAACTTTTTCGCCCTCATATCCTGGCATCTCGTCATCGTTTTCAGGAATGAAGGTATAGGACAAACGGTGCGGCGGGTCTGACTCCAGCACCTCGCCTTGCCAATCCAGTGATCCATCGGCCTTGACGAGTTCAACCGTAGCTCCCGCTGTCCACTCCGACGTAATCTGCCGGCCACCCCAGTATTGGCGGGTAAACTCCCCTTCCGTCAACGCTTTCCACAGTTTCTCGGGCGTCGTGTTAATGTAAATAACGTAGGCAAAATCGGGCTTACTCATTGTGATGGTCCTCAAGCTTCTGTTTGAGACTGTCCACCGCCGCAATCCGCTGATGAGTGAACTTACTGACCCAGCGTTGGTGGATCTGCTGAATTGGCTCGGCATTGAGGTAATGCAGCTTTTCTCTCCCCCGCCACGCCGTAACCACCAGCCCCGCTTCTTCCAGCAGCGCCAAGTGTCTGGTAACGCCCTGTCGACTCATGGAGAGTCGTTCGCACAGTTCATTGAGTGCCTGCCCATTATTTTCAAACAGGCTATCCAGCAGCTGGCGCCGCGAGGGATCAGCGAGCGCTTTGAAAACAAGATTGAGATTAGTTGTCATAACGACATTATGCAACTAAATAGTTGCATGTCAAAATTTAGTGCTCACCCTCACCAACTGCCTGCACATGCCGGAGGCTAGCAACCGACAGCAACGCAAGCACCAAAATAGTGATGCCACTGACGGTAGCCGCAGCACTCATTCCTTGCGTAAACGCTGACTGTGCTTGCTCAAGTATCCCGTCGGGAAGTCGTTCAGCAACGGACGTTGCGGACCACAAACTTTCTCCCAGAGCACGGGAGACATCGTCTGGCACCTCGTCCGGAATCGCACTAGCAATCTGCACGCGATACAACAGGGTTGCCAGGCTACCGAGAAGTGCGATGCCCAGTGCCACACCCAACTCCTGAACCATCTCAGACATCGACGACGCGGACCCAGCTTTTTCCGCAGGAGCCGCGCCTACCACTAGATCAGTGCCCAGCGCAGCGATGGTGCCCAACCCCAGATACACTAATGAAAATCCCAAAACGACCTGGAGTACCTGAACAGACAGCGGGTCTACTTGAGCCAGAAAAGCACAACCGATGCTTGCAAGCATCAGCGCGACAGCAATAACAAACGCAGGCCGAATACGGCGCGCCAAGATAGGGGCAAGGATACCGGCAAGTACCATCATCAGCGCTGGCGGCCCCATCCACAGCCCAGCAATCAGCGGCGTGTAGCCCGCCACTAGCTGAAGATATTGAGTGACTAGAAGCATCATTCCTGCCACTCCTACCAACCCTAGCAACATTATGACCAGCGCAGCAGTGAAGGTTTTACTGGCAAACAGTTTGAGATCAAGCAAAGGATCAAGCAGCTGCTTTTGTCGACGCATAAAGAGCAGTGTTCCCACGATTCCCAGCGCAAGTGTGGCCAATACCAGTGGCGTCACACCGGCTTTAGAGAACGCCTTTATGGCATAGATACTGGGCAGAATTGCTATCAACAGCAGTAGAACACTCAAAATATCCAAACGACCTGCCTGCGGATTGCGATACTCCGGCAGCAGTAATGGCGCAGTTAATAACAGTACGATGACGATGGGCACGGCAATTAGGAAAGCCGCTCCCCACCAAAATGGGGCTAACAGCAACCCACCGACCACTGGCCCCAAGGCCATCCCCAGTGCAAACATGGTCGCCCATATCCCAATCGCCAATGCCCGCTGGCGCAGATCAAAAAACATATTGCTAATCAAGGCCAGTGTAGAAGGCATCAGCGTTGCTCCGGCAACACCCAGCGCTGCCCGCGCCACAATAAGCCACTCGGCATTAGGCGCATAAGCGGCAAACACTGACGCGACCGCAAACGCAAAGGCCCCGATCATTAGTAGTCGACGTCGGCCAACCCGATCCCCGAGCGTGCCCATCGTGATAAGAAAACCAGCGATCATGAAGCCGTAGGCATCCATAATCCACAGCGCCTGAGTACTGCTAGGCTGCAGCTCTACCGCCAAAGCAGGAAGCGCGAGGTAGAGAATAGTGACATCGAGCCCAAGCAGCATGGTGGGCAGAGCTAATACCGCAAGCCCCGCCCACTCTTTAATGCCAGCTTTGTTGCAGGGCCTTCCGCCGGTATCCGTATAACCTGTGTCCGTATTACCTGTGTCCGTATTAACAGGGGTGTGAACATCACAGCTGAATGACATGTCGCCTCCGACTTCATCAAGGAAGCAGGCATTCTCAGACACTCAATATGGGGTTACAATATAGCTAATTATCCTATTACTAGAGGTAATAGCATGGCCAATCATCGGCTTGAGCGAACACAGAGTGATCTCACTGAATTCATGCTGCGGCATCGTCAAAAATTAACGCCTGCTGACGTCGGGCTTCCCACCAGCGGACGAAGGCGTACCCCGGGCTTAAGACGAGAAGAGGTTGCAGCGCTCGCTGGGGTAGGCCTGACGTGGTACACCTGGTTTGAGCAGGGCCGTGACATTAAGGTCTCCGAACGCTTCCTGCTCAACCTCTCCCGTGCCCTAAAACTGGATGACGCTGAGTGCTGTCACCTATTTCTATTAGCGCACCGCCGAGCGCCGCCTGCAGAAGCGTATCAAGAGCAGAGCACTTCCCCCCGAATCCAGTCGCTGATGGATGACCTCTCTCGTCCTAGTTACGTGATGAACCTGCGTTGGGATGCTATTGGCTGGAATGCGCAGGCTGATGAACTACTACAGTTCAGCAGCCGAGAAGCGTCTGAGCGCAATCTATTAAGGATGGTATTTACGGCTCCCGATCTGCGTCGACGACTCCCTGACTGGCAACAGGATGCGTCGAATATGCTGGCACAGTTTCGTTGTGACTTAGCTGTCGCCCCTGAAGACCCAGTCATGCAAACGCAAATTGAAGAGCTTTGCCAGTTATCGCCAGACTTCCGGCACTGGTGGGAAGCGTCAAGCATGGAAGGTTACAACCGAGGAATCAGTAGCCTCCTTGATACAGAGGGCGAGCATCATACCTATACCCATGAGACGCTCATCGTTGATGAACACCGTCATCTCAAGATGGTGGTTTATTTCGACAGCTAATGTTCGTGTACTAGCCACTGACGAGCCTGAGACATCGTTACCCGCGCAACATGCTGGGCAAGGAGCCACTCCTGACATACAGGTAAACTTCTCGTTAAAGCTGGAATGCCCTACTTTCAAGCTGCACGCGTAGCTTTTGAAATGCGATAAGTAAAAGTACTGCTAAAAAACCACTCACACTAATCAGCAACGATACCGCTGACCAACTAAAAGCGCTGGCCAATCCTCCTGCCACCACGGGGCCAATCAATAGCCCGATATTGTTACCTTGCATGGCAAAGCCAAGTGTGGCGCCAACCAGTGAGCTGTGAGGCGCGTAATCCGGGGCACTTTTAAAGATCACCACCGGCACAAACCCGCTAGCAAAGGCAAATATTACACACAAAGCGTATACTCCCCACTCTGGGGTAGGCACGCTGAATACTCCGATACCACCTAACACCATAGCGCCAAAACCTGCCGTCAAGAGACAGATAGGCTGCACCCCGCGAGTCAAAAGTTGCCCACCGACGATATTACCAACACCACTTAACGCGATGGCAGCGGCACTTAGCAAACTCGCACTCTCATCACTGACCCCAAGGCGCTCTGCTAGCAACGTTGGCAGAAAACTAAAAAGAGCGAAGAAGATGCAAGAGAAGACGACAAATAACCCCCCAAGCACCCAAGGCCCAGGGGCAGTAATAGCTACACTTATATCGCCAAGTATCGAGTTATGATTTGCTCTGAAACTCTCCGACGCTGACACTGCCCACCCCAAAAGGGCAGCATAACCAATTAAGATTCCAGCGTTGAACAGCCAAAAACCCCGCCATGTAAGCCAGTTCATCAGTGGCGCTGATAGAAAGACCACGGTCATTCCGACCGGCATAAAAACTGCCCAAAGCGCCATTGCTCTACCGCGAATACTGGCTGGCGCTGCTGCGGCAATCAGTGTAGGAGCAGCGACAGTGAGCCCGAGAAAACCCAGGCCTTCAAAAACACGTGTCGCAAGAAGCATTTTAGCATCGCTTGAAAACGCTCCTAGCGCAGAGCCTATCCCCATCACCACTAAGCTACAGAGAGCCATTCGCCTTGCGCCAATGCGATCAACGGCTAAACCGATAGGTGCTCCGGCGACGGCACCGATGACGGCGAACGCAGACATCAACCAAGCAGCCGTACCAAGTCCCAACTGCAATTCCTCTTGCACGGCCTTGAGAGCCATCGATGCCTTACCAACCTGGCAGGCTGAAATGACGCCAGCCCCGATGATCAGTGCGACTACGGGCCAGGCCGCAGCCGTTTGCGACGGGTGGGCACCACTCATCAGGAGACGACCTGTGCTCTTTGCTTTCGACCACTTGCCAGAGCGGTGGCGATTTCTGCAACGTGTCGGCCTTGAAAGCGTGCTCCGTCAAGTTCATTGGCGCTTGGCTGGCGACTACCTTGCTTATCGTCTTCAGCCAGCGTAGAGGCACCATAGGGCGAGCAGCCGGTAATCTCGTCCATACGCATTTGCCCCTTGAAGGTATAAGGCAAGCCGACGATCACCAAACCCAGATGCATCAACACCACCTGCGTGGCGAGAATCGTCGATTCCTGACCGCCATGCTGGCTACCTGTTGAAGTAAAGACACTACCGACTTTGCCCACTAGACGATCCTCAAACCACAGCCCCCCTGCTTGGTCGAGAAAATTCTTTATCTGACTCGCCATGTTGCCAAAGCGAGTCGGAGTACCAATGATGATGGCATCGAAATCCGCAAGTTCTGCGACTTCAGCAACTGGCGCTCGCTGATCAAGCTTGTAGCCTGAACGGCTGGCGATATTCTCAGGCACCAGCTCCGGCACTCGCTTGATAGCAACATTAGCACCCGCTTGCCTAACGCCTTCTGCAACAGCGTCCGCCATTGTCTCGATATGGCCATAACTGGAATAGTAAAGGACAAGTACGTTACTCATATGTAGGTCTCCTAAGGTGTCTCAAAATGAGGAGGATGCGGTCATGCTCCCTTCGCCCTCCTTAGGCAAAACTACACTCGTCAATTAACTAAAAAAATGACAATATTTAGTCTTTAACTATCTACTTAATCGATCATGTTAGATGCACTGACACTTGACCAAATGCGTGTGCTCATTGCCGTTAGCGAAGCAGGAAGCTTTAGCGGTGGTGCGGAGTGCCTGGGGCGAGCACAATCAGCGGTCAGCTATGCCATTGGCAATCTCGAGTCGCAGCTGGGTGTTACTCTTTTTGACCGCTCGGGCTACCGGCCTGTTTTGACGCCCGAGGGGAGAATGCTGCTGGCAGATGCACGCGCCATTCTACTTAAAGTTGACACACTGCGTGCTCGTGCACGGGGCTTTGGAGAGGGTGTAGAACTAGGACTAGACATCGCGCTCGATCCACAATTTCCGCTAACAGTTGCTTCTCGGGCTTTAAAAGAGTTGCAGGACGCCTACCCACTTGTATCGGTACGCGTGCTGCCGGCTCCCCTGGGTGAAGCCATTCAGCTACTTCAGCAGCATCACTGCACCCTTGCCATCAGCGGAATTGACATCCCCGATCCTCAGATCGAGCGAGAAGCTATTGTGTTTGTCCCACGTGCTGCCGTGGTATCCACAAGCCATCCGTTGGCCAATCGCACAGTCAGCGGGGAGACCATTACGGCAGCCGAACTCGCCGACTATGTTCAAATCGTTACCGAAGACCCATCCACTCTCACTCGCGGTCGCGAATACGATGTACTGTCACCGGGTACGTGGCGGGTGGGCGATAACTCAATAAAGCACGCGCTAATCTGCGCAGGGATTGGTTGGGGCAATCTGCCGCTATGGCTGATCGAGCGTGATCTACAGGAAGGACGACTCGTCCGAATACCAGCGGCCGAATTCGGCTCTGAGGGCGAAACCGTTGCTCGGATGTGGCTGATGCATCGTACAGACGAACACCTCGGGCCAGCTGCCAAAACGTTAAAGGAGGCCCTAATTCGTCAGTCAATGACGCTAGGTACGGCGTAGAAAGTGGCGATTAATCCGCAACTCAAGAGTGGTCGCTATACTTTAACCAGCAACGTTATCTGTCCGATGTTGGAAAAAAGCAGTGCAACCCTATTTGATCTGAGACTTAAGCCAATCGACAAAAGCCTGCATTTTGGCACTATGCTGCCAGCGTTGGGTCGGGATGTAGTAACACAGCAGAGAATCGACGCTTTGATACGAAATGGGCTGCAATGCGTTGGCTTTCACAAAGTCAGAAACCAGAGTCTCTGAACAAAACACCAGCCCTTTCCCTGCTATAGCTTCATACACACCATAAAGCTCCTGGTCAAAATACTTTATTTCAAAACTTGGCAGTGACGCTTCATTTTCTATTAACCAGTTTTCCCAAGGCGCGTCCGGCAGTTTCTTGTTCTTCCATTTAGTCAGATAGACCGTTGCTGGCTTATCCACTGTGATGGAGCGGATAAAAGGACAGCTCCCATATAGGTTAAAACGCTCTTTTTTTAATAAATTTGATTCATCAACTCGGGTTACGTCCCCCAAACGGATAGAAAGGGTATTCACTTTCGACGCCACTACTTCACCTGTTGATACTTCAATATCAACATTTTGATGAATTTTATTAAAGTCATGTAGCAACGGAATTAGCACCAGTGCAGCAAAAGATGAGGTGGTATCAACATTCAGCTTTGAGGCATCTGACTTTATATTATCTAAAGCAGTCTGGATTTTTTGCAGACCGGCGGTTGTCGCCTCAGAGAGCTGGTGCCCTTCTGAGGTTAAAATCACGCCCCGATTGATTCGGGTAAACAGCCGCACTCCCAACCTATTCTCAAGGTTGCTGATGTGATGCGACACATTTGCCGACGTTATCGACAGCTCCTCGGCAGCATCTTTAAAGCTCCCCAGCCGAGCGGCTGCTTCAAACACCTTAATCGCCTGTAGTGAAGCATTCACCGCTAGCCTCCTATTTTTGGTTTCAACCCGGCTTCTCAATAGATAAGTTTTTCTCACCTATCGATCCAGTTTATTCATTTGTCGCAGTATTGGCAAAAGGGCAGCATAGCCACTCCACACCGCTATCTGCTGAGGCCATCATGCGCACATTACTTCATATAGACGCTAGCGTACGTAAAGCGACAAACCCAAATCCTGACCACAACTCAATATCAAAACGTATTGCTATGCAGTTTGTGGATAAATGGAAATCTGCTAACAGTGCTGATAATTACATTTATCGTGATATTGGCTTGAACCCACCTGCTTTTATTGACCAAGACTGGATAGGTGCCGTTTTCACACCAGATGAACGGAAAAGCTCTGAGCAACGTGAAAAACTAGCGTTATCCGATCAGTTATTTAATGAGTTAGCACAAGCGGATGTTATTTTAATATCTTCACCTATGTACAACTACGGCATGCCAGCCCCTCTTAAGGCGTGGTTCGATCAGATCATGCGTATAAATAAAACATTTAGTTTTGATTTAGCTCGTGGTGATCATCCGATAGAGCCGCTTTTGTCTGGGAAAACACTAATTTTAGTCTCTTCATGCGGAGAGTTTGGCTTTGGGCCAGGAGGTGAACGTGAGCATATGAATCATCTCGGGCCGCATATTAAAACATTGGGCAGATACTTAGGCGTCGAGTCATTTTATGAAATAACGTCAGAGTACCAAGAATTTGGAGATGAAAGGCATCAGAGATCAGTTGCTAATGCGCTTAAAAATGCCGGATTGCTAGCAGAGGATCTGGCTAGCAACGCATAAACCTTTGCTTTGAGTGGCCGTCGGGCAGTCTTAAATGACTGCCCTCGTTGCTCTGGTCGCGTCAACGAGCTTTTTGCCGAAGTGCCGCCTTATAAGCACGGTCAGCCCACTCCTTAGCATGTTCTGGATCTTCAAATATCTCCTCGGGAGCAGCATAGTAAGTCATTTTTACCCTTTTACCGCTCTTCTCGTATTCAAACTGTTCCATTCCCAGCTCGATAAAAGAGCCTACCGAACGTTCGTCTACTTTAAGGTAAAGAACATCATCGGCGACTAGCGCAAACATAAGGCCATCGCGATAAACGCCATATCCGCCAAACATACGTTTAGTTTGGATGTCACCAAATAGTACAAATACGTCGCTAAGATTCGCGATAAATTCACTGGTAGCTTTCATTCCCCTTCCCCGATTTCGGCCGCATCGCGTAGCAGTGTTGATAAAGTTGCGAGGCTTGGTACTAAAGGGCATCCGGACATAGCAACCGATGCTGCTTAGCCTAGCGGTAGCATCAGGCCAACCTTAGAAGCGATTCACTCCAGTCTCACACCATAAATCTCACTGGGCGCAGGATCGGCTTATCAAGTAGTTGAGATGCAAGCACACCTCTGGCCACTCGCCCCTGCTCAGGCTATACATCACTGTATCGCGAATGGTCCCATCGCGGCGCAACGCATGGCCACGAATTACGCCATCTTTCTTTGCGCCTAGACGCTCAATCGCGCGCTGACTGGCGAAGTTGAAGTTGTCGGTACGCCAGCCGACCACGTTACAGCCCAATGTGTCGAAAGCGTGTGTCAGTAGCAGTAGCTTACAGGTGGTGTTCACATGCGTACGCTGAACCCGCTTGGCGTACCAGGTGTAGCCAATTTCAACGCGTTTTACGTTGGGCAAAACATCATGGTAACTCGTGGTGCCAAGCACCCTACCACTCGCCTCTTCAATCACGGCGAAAGCAAAGCGATGGCCTTCCTCGCGGCTTTTTAAGGCGGTATCAATATAGTTGCGTGTCTCATCGGGCGCTGGCACCGAGGTAATGCGCAGACTCCATAACTCGCCATCTGCAGCGGCGGCTCGCAAACCGGCTTCGTGATTGAGTGAGAGCGGCTCAAGCGTTACGCCATGGGCAGTAAGGGTGATAGGTGCGATAAAGGCCATGTGTATACTCAACTATCTTCTTGAAGGATGGGACGAACGCTCAACCAGACTGAGTCATCTTAATACCGGTATTCAGCTAGATAACCATAATCGCAACAACCCCAATAGAAAGTTTATTGTGATTGGAGTATGCCAGCAGGTCTTCTTCAGCGTTTCCCCTGCCCCGCGCACCGTAATGCTCCGGCCATCCACACTCAAACATTTCTTGGAGTGCTGGCAGTAGTTCAGAATGATTAGCTAGCAGAGCCAAATCTAAATTACACACCATGGTTTCCAAAGTGTTCTAGTGCCAACCTTCAGCGGAGCAGACGCGTTAGCGACTGCGTCCGCCGGAAGGTATAGTTAACGATTTTTCACGAAAACCGTCTAAATCTACCACTCATTCTAAGACCATCTCTCATATTCATCCCCATCAAGATGAGATTGATGGCACCAGCAAGCAATTCGACGCCTTGCACCACGTAGAAATTAGTATCAAAAGCGCCTACGGATGCCCAACGATCAAGTAATACTGCACATGGAATTAGCACCAATATTCCATTGGCACCAATAAATGGCATTCTCTTCTTCTTTTGTAGTACGAGCTTTCCCCTTCTTGATTTTGCTAAGGCGAAACCACTACCGCCAGTTAATGCAATGGAAGGAATAAGGATAAACAAGCCTGGCCATACAATGAGACTTTTCAGGGTTGCAATGGATTCCTCCGTACCGAAAAGCTCAACGAAAATAGTTGCCGAGAAAAACGTGGCAATACACAAGACGGCAACGGATGCTGCAAGTCGATGGAGTATGAGCGTCATGGTTTCCTCCGGAAGGGCAAGTTGGTAACATGTTGTCATTATGTGAATGACGACCATGGTTGTCAACATGTTGTCAAATTGCCGGAAGGATTGCATATGAATGACGCTCAGAAAGGCCCGGTGTTCACCGAGATTGTTCTTGAAGTATTCAAGCTAGGAGGGCTCCTTGTAAGTGAAGGTGACCAAATGGGTTCGGAATATGGCATTACGAGTGCTCGATGGAAGGTTTTGGGTGCTCTTTACCTAGCAGGTGAGCCACAAACTGTACCTCAAATAGCCAGAAGCATGGGGCTGACGCGACAAGCCGTACAACGACTTGTTGATGCCATGCGTGAGGATAAACTTCTGTTTTTCCAGGACAATCCAGGACATAAGCGCGCAAAGCTTATAAGCCTCTCGGAATTTGGGAAAACGGTATTTTTGAAGTTGGATGAAAAACAATCGGGATGGGCAATGAAATGCTCAATAGGTATCACCAAGGCAGAACTTGAGACAACACTGTCTGTTCTTAAGCGAATCTCCGACTCTATTGACCGCTAACGTTTGTAGCAAGGGCGCGACGTCAGGAGCGTCCCTTGCCTACACTTGCTAAACAGTAATTACACTCGAATGGGCGGCTATTACTTCCCAGTGGTTACCTTCCGTATTTTGCCAAACTCGAGTAAACCTAAATGTTCCATTTGCTGGATTACCAGCATAATTTCCTAGGATTGTTACCTTGGCAAATACAATCGCTGTATCCTGTTGCAATTTGATCTGCTGATCATCTACAGAGATATTGGATATGTCCAACAAACCTGATTTATGCGCTTCTAAATCGTCTTTTTTGCCAAGAACCTGACCTAAATGATTCGTAAAAATCAGATCGGATGACAAGAGCTTATCTAAAGTAACCGTGTCGGATTCAAGCATTGCCTTACACAATAATTCTTCAGCTTCGAGAATTTGGACTTCCCTGATATTTTCCACCGTAGCTCCTTTTACTATTTAACGAGGCTGTAGAAAAACCCGATTTCGAGCCATTTCCACCGCCTGTTGTCCTTATTCATTTACCCAGCCGGTCATCTGGCTGAGTAATCTTAATATCGGTATTTAGCCAAATAACCATAACTCGCTAACGTCTCAATGTTATGCACTAGGCGGTATAACTGCCACTGGCCCTATCTACAACCGCAACGCCTGAGTTAGAGCGCTTTTTCATAGATGGATACGTTATCCCCTCCGTAAAGCACGGTTTCGATATACGACCAGCCACTTCGCTCCAGAAGGCTGTTTGCTGTGCTTGTGCCGCAGTAGATTTTTTTGTATCCCAGCTTGCGTGCGATGCTTTCAAGCTCAACCGTCAATGTTGCGCCAATTCCACGACGCCGGTACTGAGGGAGTACCATGCCGCCACCCATCCAAGGGGTGAGGTGGTCGTGTGTAGAAACACATTTAGCCTTCAATACCGCGATACCAAGCGCAGAACCATCCTGCATCGCAACAACCCCAATAGGAAGCTTATTGTGATTGGAATATGCCAGCAGGTCTTCTTCTGCGTTTCCCCTGCCCCGCGCACCGTAATGCTCCGGCCATCCACACTCAAACATTTCTTGGAGTGCTGGCAGTAGTTCAGGATGATTAGCTAGCAGAGCCAAGTCTAAATTACTCACCGTGGTTTCCAAAGTGTTCTAACTCTCTAATCAGTGGGCAAACGTAATGGGACCGAGCTGTGACATTTTCCACATCTCCTATAACGCGCAAACTTGTGAGTTTAGCAAGGCTTCGGCACCCGTGAGTTACGCGGCGATTAATACTCTTAAATACATTGACCAGCCTGAGCTTCATGAAACGTTTCGTCGGCGTCACATAGTAATACTAAGCTTTCACCATCATTTCCAACTCAGGAAAATAAACAATCGAAAACACTAATGCCGCGTTAAGGTGTGACGAAAGCTGGCTAAAATCTTGAGCGAAGCGAAACCAACAAACAGCTAGGAATCGGCTTAAACGCTTTTAAAGCTTCAGCCTCCAGCTTTACTAACCAACAATTTTATACTGGCCACGCCAAAAAAAAGTGCAAACACACTTTCAAAAATCACTTTAGATTTCAAATATATCTGCCTAACCCTCTCATGTGAAAAAAGAAAGGCGTAGCCAAAAAACACCAATGAACTGACCAATCCGACAACTAAGATAACTGACAATAATTCCGATGGATTCGCAGTAGCAGGAACACCAATTGAGAAAAGGGAACCAAAAAACAAAACCGGTTTAGGGTTAGTCAGATGGATGAGCAACCCATGAAAGTAAGTCCCTCTTACTGACGTGACTTGCATTTTAGGCAAGTGTAATGTACTTGCATTAAAAGCTGAACGCAGAGACTTCAAAGCTAAATATAAAAGGTAGAATGCCCCACAGTATCTCAACACCTCAAAAAGCCATGCATTCCCATGAAGGATCGCGGCTAGACCGAAAGCCGCGGATGTCGACCAAAATAGAGAACCTGTTAGAACACCCGCAGCCAAGTACAAGCCAAAGTAACGACCATGGTTCATGGAGGCTCCAGCTATTGCAAGCGTAGCTGGCCCAGGACTAGCAATTGCAGCGACTGCGGAAACAATAATAAGCAAGTAATTTATCTCTTCCATTTTCCTTGGATCCCCATGAAATTTTAACGCTCGGCTCGCCGGACAAATTTTTGTTGTCACCCTTTGTTATACAATTTACCCGAACATCTGAGCATTGGCATCTTTGAACTCAAGGCCGTCAAATGATGTGACGAATACACTATGCCGTACTCAGCTTACTTCATTGCCTTGTTATATGGCTTACCCTGCAAGGCATCAACGCCCAAAAAATTGCAGATTTATTTCTGCATTTTTAGCAAATTCAGTGAGTTGATTCCGTTTGTCTTGCTTCACCAGTATCAATGGATAAGAATCAGAATCTTCATTAATTTGGGCTAAAAAACAACCTGCGCTCTCAATACATTCATATGGCATAGGAGCTAGTTTGTCACTGTGCATGAAATTACCAATCGTATTATGCCCACCATGAGCTTTGTATTTTTCTTTCAGCTCATGAAAACAAGAAACAGCGGAGAGCTCTCCATTGCTCAGTTGATCAAGCTCGTCAAGAGCAAGGTCACCTTCATAATTGTGATCAACATAGACAATCTTGTTTTTCGCCATCAGCGCATCGATTAATACGATCTCACGAGTGAGTTCATCGATTGATTCGACTCCCCGCTGGTACAGATCATCCTGGTACTTTAAAAAGTACTCCTTTTGATCATTGACAAATAGCTGTATTTGTTTGAGCACATCTGCATCCTGACCACTAATTTCTCCGGCAAATTCGATCAATGATTCACCTCCAGACAAAGATGGTTTTATGGAGTCACCCGTTTTACGGGATGACAAGCCCAACCATACAGTCAAGCACGTAAATATCTTTTTAATCATTTAACGCTCCTTAAATTTTGAGCCATATAACGCCAACATTAAATGCCATTGGCCGAGGCCGGCCATGCAGGCTCTTGTTCACCATATTCCCAAGACTTCAGATATACCTGTTTATATTCTGAGTTTATTCGATAGGCGACATAGAAGCTTTCCCAAAGCTGGCTTGTTACCCACCAAAGGCCTTGTTTCGAATCAACAGGGTCCCAGCCGGGTATGAGGAAGCTGAAGCTTTGGGGCTCCTTGAGTTTCTCCGTCAGTTCCTCAACGAATTTCTAAGCGTCTTCCTTGGATGCCATATCTCTTCCCGCATTTAACGCCCAGCACAGCGGCTGGTAAAGCTGGCACGTAATTGCGCAGCAATTTTAGTGACAGTTTTGACAGTCCGATGCTGTTGCTTGTTAGCCTTTTCACATTGAAATACAGTCTGATGAATATAAGTCATTCAGACCAATATATTTTTCTGGCAGCCCTGGACCTAAAATAGGTTTTCTATCTTCCTCTAAGTCGAATAAGGAATTATTTAATTCAAGTAGGTACTTTAAAATATCAACCTTACCCTTGGCTCCATAAGCAGATAAAACAGCCTTGTCCAATTCATCTTGGGCTTTACTTACAGGATTATTGGGTGATTCCTCCATTGCTCTATATAAATCTCTTAAACTCCAACCCTTATCATTCATTATTTCTCGTCTTTTAGATCTAAGGTTCCTAGCACAATTAGCGACATTAATGACGGATGCTTTTGTGGGGGACTGTGGCCAAGGAAAAGAATCAAAGACAGTGTCAGAAGTGTACCTAGGCCTCCCATTATGAGTTGAACATCTAGCCTTAAACCACTCCCAATGTAATGATGATTGAAAAATTCCGAAAGAGTAGTCGTCCGTACATGGAAATACTACTACTGAATCATTTGGATGAATTGAACTACTAATAAACTCAAAAATAGGACGTTTTGTGACTCTACCACAAGCAATATATCGTGTTATTCCTTCTAAGGTATCCATTAGTTCATAACGCGGATAGGACATTTTCCACCAGCTATTTAGAAAATTTCTGTGATGCCAGTTAACTCGTGCATTTGGTTTCGCTTCCAATGTTTTTTTGTTTTTTTTTGCTTCCTCTTCTGCTTTATCTTCTCGCTCAATCAACACCGTTTCTTTGATTTGAGAATAAGCAAATTCGTATGAAGAAATATCAAATGCATCTTGCTTTCGAAAGTCGATTACATATCGTTTAGGCCTAGAATCCGGTGTTCCCAGTAATTCATTAGTGGTTAGGAAGGGAAATGTAATTTCGCAATATTTTGAATCTGATTTTATCCAGCTCTGGGCGACTTCTTTTGTAACAAGAAAAGATTTATGTCCATGAGTTTGCCCCTGATAGCATAATTTTGAGTACTTATTAGCATCTAATGCTTTCGCTTCAGTAACATCAATACCTGGACTTAATGCTGAACTAATAACGGGAACGTCTAGATAATTAAACTTTGAGTTCTTTCCGTATCCATCTTGTATTGTGAGTTTCTTTTTACCTTTTTCACTTCCCTTGATCCAGTTAACAATAGATACTTCTACTGCAGCATCGCCTGACCAAGTTTGTGTTGAAACTGCGTTGGTTATAGTTCCACCGTTTTGCACAACATAGTCAAGACCTCCTTCTCTTGAGAAATTTTGTCTGATCGTATTAGTTCCAACTAACCCTGCACGTTGACCTTCGCACATTAGCTCATGAGCCTTTCTAAACCAATAGACACAAAAATCAGCTCGACCGGGGACATCTGGATACGCCTCTCTAATAGTATCAATATAAACAGGATCCATTTCTGCTTGCATTTTATTCTTTGATTGATAAGGAGGATTACCTATAACAACATCAAATTTAGGCCATGGCTCCAATATTGCGTCTGATTGATATATACACTCATCCAAATTATCTAGAGGTAAGCCTTCATCAAAACTTAACCCTAATGTTCCCATTAATCCGCCTATCCTAGAATTCCATTTATCGGCTGCTAATTCTTTAGCGAGCATCATAGTAGTTTTTGCTACTTCTACGGCGATTGGCAGCACATCAATTCCATAAAATTGCTTGCTAGATACGCGTGAAATGCCCAAATTTAGCGATGCTAAGGAAGATTTAGTGAACGAATATGCCATTTTTTCAATTATTTGCATCTCAATTTCTTTAAGTGCAATGAATGAAACAAACAAAAAATTACCGCAGCCGCATGACGGATCGAGAACAATAAAATTACCAAGCGCTTCATGTAATTTTTTTAGTTCGCTTAGAGTTGTTGTTTTATCAATTCGTGCTTTCCATGGTTTTATAATTGTCGGATAAACAATTTTTTGAATATCAACTTCACTTGTGAAATGCGCTCCAAACGCATGGCGCTCTTCAGCATTCATTGTCCCCTCGAAAAGTGAGCCAAATATTGCAGGATTAACATTCTTCCAATTGAAAGTTGATGCCTGATACAAAAGCTCTAGCGCGTAGTCATCTAGCTCAATGGGCTCGACATGATCAAACAAACCACCATTAAAATATTTGATGTCTTTGAACATGCCGGCTTTGGCAGGCTTAGGGTTTGCCATTTGTCTAAAAAGGCCACCAATAAGGTCATATGAACTTTCACCTTCTTGGCATTTCCTGATAATTTCTGCGAAAAAATAATGTGGAAGAAGACCGAAGTCTTCTGAAAAAAAAGAAAGAACGCATTGAAGTAAAAACCTTTGAGCATCCTCTCTAGATTCTCGTTTATCAAATATTAGATATTTAAATAATTCACCAACGGTTCTAGCAGCGTCCTCTGAAATAGCCTTTACGTTGTTTTTGAATATAGGAACCTTTTCTTCAGCAAGTAAAAAATTTAGAGCACTGAACCTGTCCGGAAGCTCGCTTACTCTCACTTCGTCAACTAACGTAAGCTGTTTATATATCAGAAAATTTTCGAAGTTACATAACACAATGTACTCAGGTTTTTGTGCTCCAGAACCAATTGCCACCTCAGGATTCATTTCAATCCAATAATCTCTAGCCTGCGGAAAAGCATCTTCAAGATTTTTGAACTTTTTCTTCTTCATCTCTATTAGCACACCGCTTCGTCCATTAGGTGACCATAAACAATCAGCGAACTTCGTTTTTCCAGATGAAAATTTTATTCTTGTTTCAAGGCTGCCATTAGCCTCAATTATTCCACCATGGCCAAATGCTCGAAAAAGGCGATCACAGAACAACTGTGCCTCGCCTTTTTCATCTCCAGCAAGAGTAGAAACATAGTCTACAAACTCCAAAATGGCCGTTTCATCTAACATTTACTTTCTAATTCCTTGTTGAAATATACTTCTCATTTGAAGGCTAACGCCCACAGCACGGGCAAATTTGAAGCGCAGCGGAAAATTTGTCCCAGTGCCTGTGCTTGTTAGGTTTTTTAGGCACATGTACCTAGCAATAATGCTGTAGCATTTTGTCCGATGAGAGTGGGCAGATCATGCGGCCCACTTGGTAGAGCACTTGAATCTAATGAGCCTATTGCTTGCCCAACTACAACCTCCCAAGGTTTATTACTTCCTGCTATTGAGCAGATCAACTGTCGTATTTCCTTTATTTTAGTATGCCTAAGGCGATCGTCATATTTGATAAGCTCACTAATTTTTCCGCTATCTTTGTGTGTTGCATTGTCCTCAAGCCATGCATTTGCAAGTATCTGGAATTCATTCCAGGTTTTTCCGAGAATAGTTAATGCCTGATCTGAAAGAAGTAAATTTTCGATGGCATAGCATTGGAGACGAAAACGAACTACCGAACCATGATTAGGGATTTCATCCTGAACCCCATCACCATCCCTAAGCGAATAAGCTAAAGGATTATCATAAAGACTATCAATTAATTCTGCGGTAAATCTTTCAAGCTCTGTCTGTTGATCAACTGAAGTTGCAAGCACCGGAAATAATTTAATCTTACCTTGTGAGGATCGAGATGCTTGCTGCCAAACCCGCTCGTCATCCTCCCCTTCTAAAATCAGCATCACATCGTCGCTTAGGCTTAATGAAAGAGGGTGACCAAAGAAAGGTGCTACTTTCTTGATTTGGTTACTCACTTCACGGAACGTTATCTTATCGACACCAAAATTTTTTGTTCCTACAGTAGCGCCGTCAGCTTGCGAAAGAGCACATATAAAGGGGGTGCTATGAGTAGCAATGATAACAGCCACCTTCGGACTCATAGATTCATGAAGATCACTAACCAAGCTCACCAAGAATGTAGCCAATCTGTACTGCAAGTCTGGATGCAAGTGCACATCGGGCTCATCAATAAGGAGAAGATTCAATCTATCCTTTTTCAAATTATCAAAGAAATACATCATCTCAACTGCAAGAGCTACAGCTTCGGATTCTCCGCTACTAATTTGATCAGGCTGAATCGTTTCACCCTCATTGTTCCGAAATACAAAGTCGGAGCCTTCCTGACAAATAATGAGGTTAGCAAGTAGTCGGTTAATCTTTTCAAGCCTTTCAACACGGAAGTTCTTTGACTGATCTTGCCTGATTTCAGGCGTATCCTGCATTTTTCTTAAGTAAGCAGTTTCTACCTCACGCAGAAGATTAGCCGACGCTGCCTTAAAATTCTCTGCCTGATTTTTTCTCCTAACCTCCTCAAGCCAACCAGGACTGTTTTCCATGTTGGTCATTACATTACCGTCACGCCGAAAAACACCTGCTCGTTCAGGGCTAATATAGCGGACATAGTAAGAATCGTTACGGAATATCGCTTGATCTATTGCTCGTAGAAATCGACTTTTCCCAGCCCCATTCCGCCCCAAGAGAACATTAATACGTTTAAGACCATCAGCTTTGACGCCGCCTAAATCCAAATTACTTAAAGTCATTTCAAATTCCGATTGAATGCTCATGGAAACCTAACAGTGATTATACGCCTCGCCACAAAACCCCAATAAACGCGACGGCACATTCATTGGGGTTTTGCAGCCACCCAATTTGACTCTACCCCATTGATTCCCAAGGGGGCAAAGCAAATTTTGGCAGCCTATCCAAAATTCGCGTGCTTGCGTGTTTTTCCTTGCCCAATAATACTGTATAAACAGACAGCTACCAAGAGTGACTCTTATGAGACTAATGGAACGCGTCAAGGCGACACTGCGGGTCAAGCGCTATAGCCTCCGTACTGAGAAAACCTATTGCTACTGGATTCGCTTTTTCATTCGTTTTCACAGAATGCAGCATCCTGCCAATATGGCAGGCAATGAAGTGCGGCAATTTTTGGAATATCTCGCGTTAGAAAGGCGCGTTGCTGGGACAACACAAAACCAGGCACTCAATGCCATCGTATTTATGTATCGCCACGTTCTAGATCAACCGCTGGGTGAGGTGGGTAATTTTAGCCGGGCTAAGCGCCCTAAGCGCCTACCTGTCGTGCTTTCTCACCAAGAAGTTATGGATGTATTTGAGCATCTGTCCGGCTCCATGCTCCTGATTGCATCGCTGATGTACGGCTCTGGGTTACGAGTCTCCGAAGCTTGTCGGTTACGCGTAAAAGATATCGATTTTGCGCGCCACGTCATCACTGTCCGTGCAGGCAAAGGCAATAAAGACCGCACTACGTTATTACCACCTTCTTGTGAGGAAGCATTAAACGCCCATATTCAGATAACAGAGCAGCAACTTGCGTCTCGTATAGCAACCAACGCAATTCCTGTATCACTGCCCTACGCGCTGGATAGAAAATATCCGAATGCAGGCATTTCCCTCGCATGGCAGTGGCTTTTTCCTTCATCCAAGCCCTGTTTCGATGAGTGGGGACGTGTAGTGCTACATCACATCCATACTTCTGCTGTACAAAAAGCCGTTAAATATGCCATGCGCTCCGCTTCTTTAACACGCCCAGGCTCATGCCACTCTTTACGACATAGTTTCGCAACTCAGCTGCTTAGCCAAGGCACTGACATTCGCACGGTTCAAGAGTTACTAGGCCATAAAAGCATCGAAACCACTCAAATATATACCCATGTGCTAGGTAATGGATTTGCGGGTGTTAGAAGCCCACTAGGTTAATGCAGTACATTCACGTTTTTAAGCAGCCCGCTATTCACTCACTATCCCCCTTGCATCTCTTCTCTCGTCCTCCTAGACTGCTTGGCACTAACTGCTTGACGGGGTGCCGGTGAATCCGGCTGAGATGGTGCAGGGCGTATCCACTTGATACTGCCAAAGCGCTGGTCCCGCTGAACCTGATCCGGCTAATGCGCTGCTCCTATGACGAGCGCGCGGGTACCGGCGTAGGGATCAAGCGATGGCCTTGGCTAGCTCTTCCTCACGATCGCACGCCACCTTCAGCGCCATTCACTCGATCTCAATCGCTCGCCCTCCGGATCATTACTACCGGAGGCACCATGGGCTACCGCTTTACTGATCTTACTAATGCCTGCCATGACGACTGGCGCGCCTATATTGAGCACGATTTTGTCCGCCAGCTGGGTACCGCCACGCTGCCAGAAGCATCCTTTCGCCACTATTTGAAGCAGGACTACCTGTTTTTGATTCACTTCGCCCGCGCCTACGCGTTGGCCGCCTATAAAAGCCCTACGCTGGCTGATCTGCGCCAGGCCCATGAAGGCTTAAAAGCCATTGTGGATGTGGAGTTGGGTCTGCACGTGGGCTTTTGCCAGGAGTGGGGGATTTCCGAGCAAGCGTTGGCGGAGCTGCCCGAAGCCAGGGCTACCCTGGCGTATACCCGCTACGTATTAGATACCGGCAATCGCGGCGACCTGCTCGATTTACACGTAGCGCTGGCTCCTTGCTTAGTGGGCTACGGCGAAATCGCCAACTGGCTGAACGCTCAGCCTTCTACCCTACGTGGCAGCCAAAACCCCTTTGATGCCTGGATAGCGATGTACGAAAGCCAGGAGTTTCAGGCCGCCATGCAGGCTGAGCTTGAATGGCTCAACGCCCGCCTGGCCGATGTTACCCCTGCCCGCTTTGCCGAGCTAAGCAAGATCTTCCGCGACGCCACGCGTCTGGAAATCGATTTCTGGCAGATGGGTCTGGATCTGATAGACAGCGATCTAACAGACCAAGATCCCACCCATTAAGCCAACACAATAACCATAATCAACAACGAAGGAAGACGACCGTCATGACGAAGACTTTAGAAACTGAAACTGTAAAAGCTAAGACCTCAAAAACTAAGACCGTAACAAGTAAAACCAGTCATTTTTTAGCTGAAACCGCCCAGGTCGATGCCGCTGCCATTCAGCCGCTGCCTGCGTCGCGCAAGGTGTACGTTGAAGGCTCGCGACCCGATATTCGCGTGCCGTTTCGGGAAATCACTCTATCGCCCACTAAAACCAGCAGCATTGATGAAGAGAACCCGCCGCTACTGGTGTACGACACCTCTGGCCCTTACACCGACCCAGCCGCCAACAACGATTTACGCAAAGGCTTACCCGCCCTGCGCCGCGCCTGGATTGAAGAGCGCAACGATACCGAGTTCCTTGACGGCCCCACCAGTGAGTACGGCAATCGCCGCGCTAACGACCCAACGCTTGCTCAGTTGCGTTTTGATTTAACGCGCACCCCGCGCCGCGCAAAACCAGGTAAAAATGTCACCCAACTGCACTATGCGCGCCAGGGCATTATTACCCCTGAAATGGAATTTATCGCCATTCGCGAAAACCAGCGCCGCCAAACATTAGGCACCGCTGAAGTTGAGCGTATTCTTGGTCACCAACATCCTGGCCAGAGCTTTGGTGCAAAACTGCCGGAAGAGATCACACCGGAATTTGTGCGCGATGAAGTCGCCCGGGGGCGTGCGATTATCCCCAATAATATCAACCACCCAGAATCCGAGCCGATGATTATTGGCCGTAACTTCCTGGTCAAGATTAACGGCAACCTGGGTAACTCGGCAGTTACCTCGTCGATTGAAGAAGAAGTCGACAAAATGACCTGGGGTATCCGCTGGGGATCGGACACCATCATGGACCTTTCCACGGGCCAGAACATTCACGAGACCCGTGAGTGGATTATTCGCAACTCGCCGGTGCCGATTGGCACAGTGCCGATCTATCAAGCGCTTGAGAAGGTTAACGGCATTGCCGAAAACCTGACCTGGGAAGTGTTCCGCGACACCTTGATTGAACAGGCTGAACAGGGCGTGGATTACTTCACCATTCACGCGGGTGTGCTGCTACGCTATGTGCCACTGACCGCCAACCGGGTGACCGGCATTGTCAGCCGTGGCGGTTCGATTATGGCCAAATGGTGTCTGTATCATCACCAGGAAAGTTTCCTGTATACCCATTTCGAAGAGATCTGTGAGATCTGCAAACAGTACGACGTAGCGTTTTCGTTGGGCGATGGTCTGCGCCCCGGCTCAGTCGCCGATGCTAACGACGAAGCGCAGTTCGCCGAGCTGGAGACCCTGGGTGAGTTGACGAAGATCGCCTGGAAACACGACGTCCAGGTGATGATCGAAGGCCCTGGCCATGTGCCCATGCACTTGATTAAAGAGAACATGGATAAGCAGCTTGAGGCATGTCACGAGGCACCTTTCTATACCCTCGGCCCATTGACCACCGATATCGCCCCCGGCTACGACCACATTACATCTGGCATCGGTGCGGCCATGATCGGCTGGTTCGGCTGTGCAATGCTCTGCTATGTGACGCCAAAGGAGCACTTGGGTCTGCCGAATAAAGATGATGTCAAAACCGGCATCATCACCTACAAGATTGCTGCCCACGCAGCGGACTTGGCCAAGGGCCACCCGGCAGCACAGCGTCGCGATAACGCGCTTTCCAAAGCACGTTTTGAATTCCGCTGGGAAGACCAATTCAACCTGGGGCTAGACCCGGACACCGCCCGTGAATTCCACGATGAAACCCTGCCGAAGGACTCCGCTAAAGTGGCGCACTTCTGCTCCATGTGTGGGCCGAAGTTCTGCTCCATGAAGATCAGCCAGGAAGTACGCGATACCTATCGGGACCGCACACCGGAAAATACCGCTGAAAGCGATTCTGAGGCCGTTAAGCGTGGCATGCAGGAGCAAGCCGAGAAGTTTCGCCGAGAAGGTAGCGAACTGTACCAGGAAGTTTAAAATAGCAGCCTGTAAGTTTTACTGCTAACAAGTGGCTCTTGGGTCTTACACGACCTCAAGGGCCATTTTCTTAACCAAGAAGAGGCTAGTTTAAATTAATTTGTGTATGATTATCATTCACAATGAGTGTTATTTAAAATGCTCACTTTAAAGTCACCATTTTTCAAAGGACTGATGTTAGATGAGAACTAAATTATCCTTGGCTGTTTCTCTTGCCCTTCTCAGCGCAGGCGTACTGAGTGGCTGCAGCGATGATAGCGCGCCAACAGCAACAGACACCCAGCAGGAAGCACCAAAAACCCTCTCAACTTCGCTGCTGAAATATATCCCCGCCGACTCTCCCTATTTTGTGGCAACACGGGAATCAATGCCTGAACAAGATGCCTTTGCTCTTTACCAGCGCATGCAGCCAAAGGGCAACCTGGAAGCGGACTTGGATGAACTGCGCGACACGCTGCACGAGATAGACGATGAGGTATTGCATTCGCTGGTATCTCTGTTGATCGCGATGGGGGAAGAGTTTGTCGGGGTTGAAACACTCGATGATATCCATGCGCTGGGCTTTAAAATGAGTCCCCAGGTCGCTTTATACGGACTGGGCATCTTGCCCACTTTGCGTATAGAACTGCAGGATGAAGACGCTTTCCGCGAAACGCTTCAGCGCATTCTCACCAATGCAGAGATCACTCCGAGTACGGCTACAACAGACGGGCATGAGTACTGGGTACTAACACAAGATGGTCCGATCAAAGCCATCATGGCCATTATCGATAAGCAACTGTTGATGTCTGTGGTGCCTGAAAATGCCACCGATGAGTTGCTATCACAGGTGCTGGGTAACAGCCTACCTGACAGCAACGTTGGTGATACCGGCGCCCTAGAGGAAATTGAACAGCGTCATGGCTTCACGCCCTATGGTGCCGGGGAAATCGACTCATCACGCCTGCTTAGTGAGCTGAGCACACCCACACACTTAGCGACTCAAGCACTATTGGACGCGGCTGATGCAGAGCGCTTGGACCTCTCCGCCTGCCAAGCAGATATTGACCGCATCACCAATCGCTTCCCCGGTATTGTCATGGGTATGCGTGAGTATAACCTCGACCGTATGGAGATGAATCTCATCCTAGAAACCGATGAGGCTATTGTCAGCGACCTCCGTGCCATGACCGCCCAAGTTCCGGGCCTTGGTAGCACAGAGGGCATGGCTAGCTTCGGGCTAGGTCTGAATCTACCGGTGCTGATGCAAACTGTTCAGAAGTATGCCCAGGAAGTGCGTCAAAACCCCTTTAGCTGTGCTGAGCTACAGGAGTTAAACAGCAGCTGGAATGACCTCAACAAAGCGATCAATAATCCCATCGCCATGATGGTTGGCCCATCCTTGTCTGGTTTCAGAGCACGCCTTAACAACCTGACAATGAAACAGGGCGAGCCCGCCGGTACCGGTCTTTTGACCCTCGCTTCGCAAAACCCGCTTGCCCTGCTGTCTACAGCAAGCGCGTTCGTGCCTGATATAGGGACACTAGGACTCGAACCCGGCGGAGAAGCCAAAAGAATCGACAGCATGATGCTGCCACCAGACTCACCAAAGCTCTACGCGGCGATGTCTGAAAACGCCATTACCTTGGGCGTTGGCATTAGCGATTCCGAAACACTACAGGAAGAACTGCAAGCCTCTGTTTCCGAGCGGGACCTACTGGTTCATGGCCATCTGACAGGTGAGTTCTACGATTCGCTGGCCGATGTCATAGCGCAAATGCCTTCCGATGAAATGGCAGAGTTTGATGTTGATCTGCTCAGGCAATACAGCGATATCTACAAGAACATGGAGTACTGGTTCAGAGTGGATGATGCAGGCGTTGAAATGAGCTTCTCGCTGGAATTGAACTAAGCACTGGCTATCCCTTAAATCCGAAAAACTCGCTATTGGACGCAGCTAACATTGCGGGCGCTAGCGAGTTTTTCGTCGGCAGCCACGCTAATAAAGGGGCCATTGGGCTTGTCGTCAATTTCAATGTGCCCAGGCTCAACAAAAATAGCCGCTTTCATCATGGTAGGCATGATTGAAGTGAGTGATACCCCATCACTATTGAGCCCACTGGATGATGGAACGGCAATTGACGTGGAACAATGAGAGATACATTAGATATCTATAGACTTAAATAGCATTTAGCGCGCTATCTTACTTATACCAAGTGTACCGCTGGCTGCTGTTTTTTTAATCTATGGGTATCCATTATGCCGACACTACCTTTCAACCCCTGGTCGACCGCAATTGCTGTGGCCACCACTTTATTGATTTGGCTGGTAATTCCTTTGCCAGAAGGGCTGACGCCAAACGCTTGGCTTATGCTGGCAATATTTGTCGGTACCATTGTCGCGATCATCGGCAAAGCCATGCCTATTGGGGCGATCTCTGTGATTGCGATTTCTATTGTCGCGGCCAGCGGCGTTACCGGCGATACGCCAGGCAAGGCCATCACTGTCGCCTTAAGCAGTTATGCCAACCCACTTATCTGGTTAATTGCCATTGCGATTATGATTTCACGCGGGTTGATTAAAACTGGCCTGGGTGCGCGTATTGGCTACTACTTCATCTCGATTTTTGGCAAGCGTACGCTGGGGATCGGCTATGGCCTCGCCTTTTCCGAACTTTCAATTGCACCGGTCACACCCAGTAATACCGCACGGGGTGGCGGTATTATCCACCCCATTATGCGCTCTATCGCTCACAGCTTTGACTCGCATCCTGAAGACAACACGTCGGGTAAAATCGGTAAATATCTAGCGCTGGTGAATTACCACAGCAACCCCATCACCTCGGCTATGTTTATCACCGCCACCGCTCCTAACCCATTAACCGTTCAACTTATCTCGTCCGCCACCGGAGCGGAAATACAGCTGAGCTGGTTAACCTGGGCGGTCGCCATGCTGCTGCCGGGCTTGGTCGCCATCCTGGCGATGCCGTACATTCTGTACTTGCTTTACCCACCGGAAATTAAAGAAACCCCAAATGCCACTCAATTGGCGAGAGATAAACTTGCCGAACTAGGAAAACTAAGCCGAAACGAAGGCATTATGCTGTTCGTTTTCTTAGTGCTGCTTTTGCTTTGGGCGGATATCCCAGCGATATTCCTGGGGGATGCGTTCACACTTAACACCACAACGTCTGCGTTTATTGGCCTATCGCTACTGCTGCTAACAGGGGTTTTAACCTGGGAAGATGTGCTGAAAGAAAAAAATGCCTGGGATACGCTGCTGTGGTTTGGTGCTCTTATTATGATGGCTAGCCAGCTTAACGAAACAGGCCTAATTAGTTGGTTTTCAGCGAATATGCAGAGCTGGATTACTACGATGGGGATTGGTTGGGCGGGAGCTTCTGCACTCTTGGTACTCACCTTTCTTTATACCCACTACTTTTTTGCCAGCACGACTGCACACATCACCGCGATGATGGCAGCATTTCTCACCGTTGGCTTAAGCCTCGGCGCCCCACCTATGCCTTTTGTGCTGATTATGGCGGCCACATCTTCGATTATGATGACCTTAACCCATTACGCCACAGGCACTTCACCCGTCATCTTTGGCTCAGGCTACCTGACGCTGGGAGAGTGGTGGAAAGCAGGTTTCATTATGAGCGTGGTGAACCTGCTCATCTGGGTAGTCGTTGGTGGTTTATGGTGGAAGCTGCTTGGCCACTACTGAGTTACCGCCTAAAAGCCAACAGAGGTTATTGACCTCTGTTGGCATTGAACTGCCCTGGATAGACGCTATTTCTTAGCTTTCTATTTGGCCTTACTTTTCACTTTATCTTCTTTGCCGCTTGCCATGACGAGCACCTCTAATCCGTTAGTAGGGATGATGCCGCTCACTAAGTGAATACTTACTCCGAATGGCGACACCTTCCTTAGCGTAGCCTTGGTAAGAAAAGTTACCTCAATTACTTTTAGGCAGGCGCGTTGGCTGCCAACTATTTAGCAAACAGTGTAAACACGCCATGACCAACAAGGTGCCCACGAGCGCAACGCACATTGAAGAAAACCGATAAAGCGCACTATAAACAAGGTCTTGCTGCGGGCCTAATGACTGGCCAAAGAGAATACCCAACGTTGTCAGGCCTCCAAAGCCAATGCCTGAGCCGCCACCTTCCAAGATATGCTCTCTAGCAAACAGCATTAATCCAAGCCAATAGAACAAAATCACCAGTAAAAAATGATGGCTTTGGGTGTAAAGCAATAACTGCATTGCCAACGCCAGATTACAGCCCAGTAACGTGCCGATTGCCCGCTTACCTGCCGATACTCGCGCGCCGGAATAACCTAAAGCAAACAAGATCAGAATGGTGGCCATTTGCGCTGACAGCGAATCACGGAGGTCAAACACTTGGAACACCACAAACGAGAGCGTAGCCGTAATGCCGCCCATCAATGTTTCATGGCGAATTTGAGCAGCAGGCTTTGCACCACGCGGTGGTGGCTGGCGGGGTTCAACATCGGGAAATAGCGTATGCATCAACATGGCAATAAATACCGCCAGCAAGCTGGCCATAATATTGCTCGCCAACAGATCGCTTAAATCAACACCTGGGTAGCTAGCAAAGTGCAGCAATATGCTTAGCGTCAGTACGCCATTCGCGCCAAACAGAAAAAACGGGCCTTTTGCCATTAAATTGAAGCGCAGCAAAAACAGACCTAGTACAACCAGCGTCATTACTAACGGCATATGCTTTAGCAGCCCCACCACCATGCTAACTTCCAAAGCATTCAAACTAACGTTGGCCAAAAACTGGCGAATGATATTGCCATTTAAAAGGGGCACCATGCCTAACAAGAACATCGGGAAGACGGTGAAAAACACCCCATAATTCCAGCCCATTAGTTGGCTGATAATAAACCCCAGTGAACCGCCGCCCGCGACCCGTAAGCACTGGCGCAGGCCGTTTTGAGAGAGCGCTGGCTTATTAACAGCCACTGCTGGTGTCTTATTAATAACCGTTTTAATAGCCGCTTTAGTAAACATAGTGCAGCCAACTAATCAGCTGCGCCTGCAGCCATGCAAACGGCTTAGCCATGTCATGCTCGCCCGGCACTAGCTGCACCGTTGCCCGCACACCACTTGGGGGTAGTTCAGTCAACGGCGTATCTAACGCCACATGAATACGCGTGCGCTGCGCATCTCGCACCCAGCGATCTGAAGCAGGAATATCCACAAGTTGGCCATCCGCCGCCTGTTGACCTGCGCGGGTGCCTGCATCAAAGGCACTGACATGCCCTTCAAAAATTTGTCCCGGCAAGCCATCGAAGACCACTTTTGCTTCATCGCCAAGCGCCACATGGCGCAGGCTCTTTTCACGAAAATCAGCCACAACCTCTAGCGTGTTCGCGACCAGCGCCACCGCAGGCTGTCCCGCCTGCAAATAATGGCCAGGCTGTAGCTGAAGGTTAGTGACCACACCGGACTCAGGCGCTTTTACTACCGTATGGGCTAAATCCAGCTCGGCTCTCTCCAGGGCATTATTCGCTTGGCGAAGGCGTAAGTTATCGTCGCCCTCTTCTCCCAACTGTACTTCTAAGCTGTCAATCTGCGCCTGGGCAGATGCCACAGCCGCCTGCGCGGTATGTTCAGCCGCGACCTGCTGTTCGTACTGCTGGCGGGAAATCCCCTGACGCCCAAGCAGCGCTTCAGCACGGCGGCGCTCACCGCTGCGCTCATCGAAAGTAGCCTGTGCCGAGGCAAGTGATGCCCTAGCAGCTGCTAGCTCTGCATTTAAGCGGGCGTTTTCTTGCTCCGCTTGCTCCCGGTTTAACTGGGCTTGGGAGCGGGCGATTTGAAAGGGAGATGGGTCTAAGCGAAACAGCACATCCCCTTGGGTTACCGACTGATGATCGCTCACCACCACGTCTTGCACAGGGCCGCTTAGCTCAGGAGCAATGCTGGTGACGGGGCGCATTGCCCGCGCCTCAGGCGTCATGGGCATAAAGCTATCGGCCACTAAGAAGTAAACGAACAGCAATAGGAATACGGTCAGGGCTATTTTCACCCATCGGGTAAATTGTTGATCAGGGGACATTGGAATTTCTCATTGACGAGCATCAAAGCGACTAGGTCACCGCTTGGAGATATTATTAGGTGGAATACTTTAGTCTAACAAACAATTAGCAAGCTAACAATATTTTCATTATGAATGAGCGCTCAATCAAGCCACTCCAATAACGTACCCTGGAGACATCGACTTATATACGAACTAGCCTCCTTCCATTCTCTAGTTCGTTAGAAAGCCCCTTTGCCGAGCACAAAAAAGCCCTATCGCTTGGCTTAGCAATAGGGCCTTGTTTCTTCGGTAGGTTAATTAAGTATTAGGCAATTACCTTAAAAGCGGTACTTTAGGCCTACACTGGCAGCATCAAAATCATAGGCAGATTTATCTAGGTAGCGCATGTAATCAGCGCCTACCGATACATTGGAACTGATATCCATTTCTGCACCGGCACCGTAGGAGAAACCGGTTTCACGGTCATTATTAATATCAACCTCTGTGAAGCCCGCTAAGCCATACAAACGCACTTCCGGAGCAATGGGTACGATACCTTTCGCATAAGCACCCGCAACGTGATTTAGCTCGGCACCACCATCTGAACCACCTGTTCCCAAATGGCCTTCTAAGGCGAAATAGTCATTGAACTGTGCCCCACCGCGGAGACGCAAACCAACGTCATCGCGTGAAGAACCTCTTTCTGGGTTCAGGCTCCAAAACATGGCATCGCCGCCCACATATCCTTGTGGGTACTGAAAGGATTGTTGCGCTTGAGCCGATGCCGCGAACGTACCCGCACCAACTAAAAGAGCGGCAGAGGTGAGTGATAATACGGTCATCTTCATAAGTTAAACCTCAGTTAAAAAACAGTGTTTCCTTACACTTTTTAATTTTGGCTTATACTTTAGGAGAACGCAATCTGCCAGCTCAACTTGCACACAGTTTCCTTTTTCCCCTCCTACTTACCTACCTTTGGAAAGACTGAGCACAACAATGCCACCAACCACCACAGCCCCGCCAACCAACTGGCTAGGGGTTAACATCTGACCTAGCACAATATAGCCAAGCAGTAACGATGCTACTGGCTCGAAGTTCATAACTGGTGCATTACGCGCCATGTCCAGGCGTGGCACAAAAATAAACAATAGGGAAAAAGCACTGCCGTATAGCAAGGCTAACAAAGCTAGTCCTGTCCAGCCTGCGCTGTTATCTGGCAAGCTCATTCCCCCAGGAACTGCACCCAGTAACCCACCAACGATCATGGCAATAAACACCGTTTGCATGGTCAGAAGGCTACGTAAGGTGCTGCCAACCCCTGCCAAGCGATGCTCAGTAACCCAAAGCGCGCAAGCAAACGCGAAAGCGGCACTTAACCCAAATCCTATACCAACCAACCACTCAGACCCCATGGCATTGGCATCTCCAAACCAGCTCGGTATATCGAGTACCACGAGCAGCCCAATCAAAATAGTGCCCATAATCAGGCAACTACGTAGCGAAGGCCGAGGACCGCCTAACGCCCAACTTAACAGCGCTAATTGAATAGGAAAGGTATTAACCAGTAACAACGCAATGACCACCGGCAAACGTGCAACCGCTGAATAAAGGCTAACACTTTGAATAGCAATCAGAAGCCCTACTGCCAGCTGCCATGGCCATGTGCCGGGCGGTAGCCACAGCCGCTTTTTTTGAACCACGACCAGCGTCAGTAAAATCAAACACGCTACGCCTGAGCGCATCAATACCGCAAGAAGTAATCCAGCACCATTATCAAACGCTAGCCGCGCGGAAACGTGGTTGGCTGCAAACATAGTAGCCACCGACATCATCAGAAAAATGGCTAGGTGGCGAGGTAGTAGCGTTGGTAATGAGGTAGAAGGCATAGCAACAAAGCGGCTCACGATAAGTAGATTAACAGTAGGATGACGACATTCTATGACGAAGGCTAACGAAATACCGCGCCAATATCATTGCAGTACAGCATACTATACCAAGGTCTAAGCCTCTTTTACGCTAACTACTTTACAAAGGTTGTCATAAACACACCGATGCTGGTCATTAACCGTGGCTCTTCTATCAACGATGCATTGATTGATAGTGCCCCTCAAGGGCCGGGAACCATGATGCCGAAACGGGAGGAAGTTAATAACCTATTTCCCAAGCTACCCAGGTCGGCGCTATCCCCCCTTCACATCAAGCTAGTTCTCAGCGGTTGATAATTGCTGCCTGACAAACTCAAGAGAGGGCCGTAAAAAGTGTAAACAGGAGCCGGTTCGATAGATATTCAAAGATTCAGGTATACGCTGTAATTTGCTATACGAGTAGCTATGTAGACACTCTTCGGCATGGTGTTTCTGCTCGCTACCCAACGAAACTAAATCACCTACCCAATGCCAGGCCTGATTGCGCTCGGCGTAGGCCTTCGCTTGAAAGGTGTATTGGTCGTAAATCAGCCACTGGATACTTGGGTCATCGTCAATACGAACCGCTATGCAAGGGTCCGGCTGGTTCAAGCACATCAAATTCTGTTTAGCCAGCAGCACCAGCAAAGACTCGGGCATCGTAGCCATCTCAGGCCTTATACGAAACTGTTGGGCTAGCTCACCCAGGTCGTTAGTATCCATCAGAGACTCGATGTTACCGGATTGAGCTTGCTTTATGTGAAACTCGACACGACGTTTCAGCTCAGGATGCGTCTGGGCAAACTCGCTCTCGGCCAGCTCTTGCAGAGCTAGCTTGCCGGGCCGCCCAAGTCGATAGAGCACATAGTCGAAATCAAAATCTTCCACTGCTGTGTGCCCATCCAATAATCGCTTTACCTGATGCTGGGCAGACCAGTGGCTCATGTCAGCCAGTGGCGTATTAACCAGTATCAGCACACTGGCCACCAGAAGGGCCAGCCACCTATTGACGCGGTGAATACCGGGTAACGCTGCTTTTCGGCGCCAAAGTATTATCACGCTGTAACTGAGGGTAAAAGTCGCCACCAATGCTTGCAGCAGCCCAGCCCATAACCGGTCCAAACTGAGCCCATACTGGTCGATACGTAGCCATAGTGCCCAAGCCGCCAATAGGCTGCCAATTGGCAGGAGTACGACCGCCACCAAAACCGTATTGCGTAGCCAACCAGGGTAAGGAGGATTGCTATGGGTTTGATGGAATACAGCGTTAAAGAACAGTAGTAAGGTTAACATCAGCGCCATAAGGATTTGCGCTGCCTTGCCTGTATCCCATATGGGTTCTAACCCTGTCCACATCAGCACGGCGAAGAATAGCAGGATGACCAGGGCAACTAACGGCAAAAGTGTCTTGATAAGCGCTTCACACATCAGCCTTACGCTGGCAAGAAAGCGGAACCGGTTGCGAATCATCACCACGGCGATACCGAGCATCAACCAGGTAACCGGATATACAAACACCGGTTTATAGAAAACCCGTTCAAAAAAGTCTATGCCGATGGCAGCAAAAAGCGCTCCCCATAGCCCCAAAATTACCCAAAAAGCCCCTATAAACAGACTGACCTGGGCAATTGTCAGGGCGAATTCCCATGAGTAATTCAGCAATGGTTGATAGGCTTTTGGCCATGTGCCACTGGAAGCACTGCTTCGAAAGAACAGAGCAAGGATGAGCATAGCCACCCCCACAGTCATGCTAAAGGAAGCCATAAGGGGTGATGTATTCCGGTAAGGCGCTTCCGGCACAGAGGTTGCCCAACCAAGGTGCCACCCCATCCAAAACAGCAGAGGCGTCAACAACAGCGGTATTAAATTGATACGATCCCGCAGTCGCACCATGCTAATCAGGTAAAAGGCAGGTACCACGATAGTGATGGAATAAAGTGCGCTTAGCCAGCGTTGGTCAGTGGCTAGCCAGTGTGTATGTTCAACAGTCAGATGCAACGCGTAGAGTGCAACCCCCTGAAACAGGGCAATAAGAATCAACCCAATGCTGGTGCTACGATCCAAGGCGCTTAGACGGTTATCATCCATGACAATTCTCTGAGGGGCAGGTGGCGAACGTGATACCACGTCATTAGTCGGCTCAGAATACCAATAATCGCAGGTAGACGTTATTCATGGGTGGCCAATATCAATTAACAATTGCACCACGTCTTAAGTCATTACTGACCGTGACTCCACATAGAAAAATAGCCCCAGGCAGTGCCTGGGGCTATTTTATTTAGCGAATTAACGTGTGTAAGAATTACCTGTCAGGCCCACATAGGCACCATGGCTTCCAACACCATCACTAAGCTCATTGCGGTAATCGTCAGAATCGATACACCGAACACCTTTTTGGCCCAGCGCACGTCATCACCCAGTCGAAAACCACACAACGCTAGGTACAGCCAGTACCCGCCCATTGCTAATGCAACGCACAGATACCCAGTGCCCGCTTTACTCGCCAGCACCAACGCAAGCGATGCGGGAATAAACGCGACGATGTAGCCCAGAATGTGGTGTTTTGCCCGTTTAATTCCATGCACCACCGGCAGCACCGGAATCGATGCCCGGCGATAATCCGCATAGCGAAAAATCGCAATCGCATACGAGTGCGGCATCTGCCACAGGCAGAAGATGACCAGTAGCATGAAAGCACCGCTATCAAACTGCCCCGTCACCGCACAATACCCAACAACCGGCGGCATTGCTCCCGAAAGACTGCCCACCAACGTGCCGTATTCAGAGTGCCGCTTCATATAAAGGCTGTACAGCCCAACATAAACGCCCCAGCCGATCACCGCCAATGCCACGGTTAAGCCGTTGGTACCCAGCGCCAAACACACCACGCCCGCTACCCCAAGCAGCGCCGAAACGCCCAATGCCTGAGTAATAGAGATACGTCCTTTGGCCAGAGGGCGATGGCGCGTACGCGCCATCAAAGCATCAATATCACGGTCAATAACGTTGTTACAGGCGCAGCCAGACGCAATGACCAGTGCAATACCCAACATGACCGTACTAAACGTGACCCAATCAAAAGTACCGTGGGCGGCTAAAAAATAACCGCCTAAGGTCGCAATGAGATTGCCGCCAATAATGCCTGGTTTCGTTAGCGCGAGCAGGTCACGCCAACGGCTAGGCACTATCGTTAACCGATCATCATGTTGAGATGCAGATGCTGCATGATCCATAAAGAGCCCCCTACCACCAAGACAAGTATCGTCAGCGTGAAAACGAAAGACATCACGTTCCACCCTTCGTCGGCTTTGGTGTTCATATGCATAAACATGACCAGCTGAACCAAAATCTGCAGCACGGCTGTTACTGCGATAACGACCACCGTCGTGACGGTGCTTAGTGCACCGCTCATCACGACCGCGAATGGAATCACGGTTAGCACTAAAGATAGCAGAAGCCCAGTCACATACGATTTAACGCTGCCATGGGAAGAAGTTGAATTAGATGAAGAATGGCTCATCTCACAGCACTCCCATTAAATAAACGAACGAGAAAACACAGATCCAGACGATATCCAGAAAGTGCCAGAATAGGCTCAGGCAGAGAATTCTGGGACGAGTCATCGGTGTTAGCCCCTTGGTAGAAAGCTGCACCAGCATGACAAGAATCCATACCAAGCCAACGGTCACGTGCAGCCCGTGAGTACCCACCAGGGTGAAAAACGACGAGAGAAACGCACTCTGGTCAGGCCCATGCCCTTGATGAATCAAGTGCTGAAACTCGTAGACTTCCATGCCAACAAACGCTGCGCCCAGCAGGAAGGTTATCGCTAACCACGCCTTTACCTGACTAATGCGCTCAGCATTCATGGCCAACACGCCCATGCCGAAAGTAAAGCTACTAAACAGCAGTAAGAAGGTCTCGACGAGCACGAAAGGTAGCTCGAAAATATCTGCCGCCGTCGGGCCGCCCGCTGTGCCCTTCATAAGCACGGCGTAGGTAGCAAACAGTGACCCGAAGATCACTAGATCGCTCATTAGATAGACCCAAAAGCCGAACACTTTAGTGCCACTGGCATCATGGTGCTCATGGTGTTCATGGGGCTCAGACGTTGCGCCATGGTGTAGAGTATTGGTAGCCATTACGCTCGCGCCTCCGCATAGTTTGTCTGCTTACTATCAGTTGAGTCACTGGCGGTCGGGGTGGTTTTGCGCTGCTGGTGTTCACGCTCAATCCGCGCCACTTCTGCGGCAGGCACGTAGTAGTCGATATCATCGTTGAAAACACGCGCTAAGAAGCTGATGACTACGCCAAGCGCACCCACCGCGGCTAGCCACCAGATATGCCATACCAGTGCAAAACCAAGCACCAGAGCAAACAAGCTGATAACCGGCCCTGCCACGGTATTACGAGGCATGTGGATATCGGTATAAGGTGCTTCGTCCAACTGCTCGTTGCTACGCTGTTTTTGCGACCAGAAACTGTCGATATCGCCAACTTCAGGCAAACGGGCAAAGTTATAGAACGGTGCTGGTGATGACGTTGACCACTCCAATGTACGGCCATCCCATGGGTCGCCAGTCACATCGGCGTTCAGCTTGCGATCACGAATGCTCACCCAGAACTGAATAATGGTGCAGGCAATGCCCATCATGATGATGACGGCACCTACCCAGGCCAGGATCATCCACGACTGCCATTCAGGGTTGGCGTAGGATTGCATACGGCGCACCGCACCAAAGAAACTCAACACATAGAGCGGCATAAAAGCGACATAGAAGCCGATAAACCAGCACCAGAATGAGCGCTTGCCCCACTTCTCGCTAAGCGTGAAGCCGAATGCTTTAGGGAACCAATACGTTAAGCCCGCCATCATGCCAAACACTACGCCACCAATAATCACGTTGTGGAAGTGGGCAATTACGAACAGGCTGTTATGCAGTACAAAGTTGGCAGCAGGTAGCGCCAACATCACGCCGGTCATACCGCCTAAGGTGAAGGTAATAATAAAGCCTAACGTCCATAGCACCGGCGAAGTCAGTTCCAGGCTGCCGCGGAAGATAGTGAACAGCCAGTTGAATACTTTCACCCCGGTAGGAATGGCAATAATCATCGTCATAATACCGAAGAAGGCATTGACGTTAGCGCCAGCCCCCATGGTGAAGAAGTGGTGCAACCAGACGATAAACGACAGCAACGTGATCGCCACTGTGGCCCATACCATGGTGGTGTAACCAAACAAACGCTTACGCGCGAAAGTCGCGATCACTTCAGAGAACACGCCAAAGGCTGGCAGGATCAGGATATACACTTCCGGATGGCCCCAGGCCCAGATGAGGTTGACGTACATCATCATGTTGCCGCCAAAATCATTGGTGAAGAAGTGCATGCCGAAGTAGCGGTCTAGGGTTAACAGCGCGATCGTCGCGGTAAGAATCGGGAAAGAGGCAATAATCAGGACGTTGGCACAAAGCGATGTCCAGGTGAAAATAGGCATGCGGAACATGGTCATGCCTTTAGTACGCATTTTCAGGATCGTAACAAAGAAATTAATCCCGGTGAGCGTCGTCCCTATGCCGGATATTTGTAACGCCCATATCCAGTAATCGACCCCCACACCAGGGCTAAACTCTATCCCCGAAAGTGGCGCATAAGCGAGCCAGCCAGTTTTGGCGAATTCTCCTACTACTAGGGAAATATTAACTAGAATCGCGGACACCGCGAACAGCCAAAAGCTCAGGTTATTCAAGAAAGGGAAAGCAACGTCGCGTGCGCCAATTTGCAGCGGCACCACCAGATTCATCAGGCCGATGACCATGGGCATCGCAACGAAAAAGATCATAATCACGCCATGGGCGGTAAAGATCTGGTCATAGTGTTCAGGGGGGAGATAACCCGCGGCCCCACCAGCAGCCATCGCTAACTGGGTACGCATCATAATGGCATCGGCAAAGCCGCGTAGCAGCATCACCAAGGCAACCACAAAATACATAATACCGAGCTTTTTGTGGTCAACGGAGGTAAACCACTCGCTCCACAGCCAGCCCCACTTTCGGTAATAAGTTAATGCGCCGAGAAGCGCAGCACCGCCAATCGCCATCATGGCGGCAACGATCATAATGATCGGTTCGTGATACGGAATCGACTCTAACGTCAGTTTTCCAAACATGCTTAACCCCCCGCTTCAACGCTTGTGGGATGGCCGCTCATCGCGTGATCCTCACTCGCATGCTGATTGGTAACGTGGCCAAACGCGGCCTGATGATGGGTAGCGCCCGCGCTTTCTAGCTCGCCAGACTCGCCGTGGCTATCGTCAGCATCACTGGCGGCTTCGGTGTGGCTAGCATGATCGCCATGACCACCGTGCCCACTGCCACCGGTATGAAAGCTGGTCAGAATCGACGTATACAGCGCCGGAGATATCTCAGAGAAGTACTCAACCGGGTGGTATTCACTCGGTTTGGCTAAATCGCTATAACGGTCGGGATACGTCAGGGTTTCATTGGAAGCCCGCACGTTTTCAACCCACGCCTCAAACTCTTCAGGGGTGGTAACGTGAGCATCGAAGGTCATTCCTGAGAAGCCAGCGCCGCTATAATTAGTGGAACGGCCCGGATAAACACCGACGTCGTCTGCAATGAGATGGACATCGTTATCCATACCCGCCATGGCATAAATTTGGCTGCCTAAGCGCGGAATAAAGAACGCATTCATCACCGAGCCAGAGCTGACTCGAAAACGCACCGGCGTATCCACCGGAAAGGCAAGCTCGTTGACACTGGCAATGCCTTGTTCGGGGTAGATGAACAGCCATTTCCAGTCCAGCGCTACCACTTGAATTTCCATTGCGGCGGTATCGCTTTCGATGGGCTTATGGGGATCCAAACTATGGGAGGTTTTCCAGGTAAGAAACGCTAAGACGGCGATGATTAGACAGGGCACTGTCCATACCGCGACTTCAATCGCATTCGAATGCGCCCAGTCGGGTAGGTATTTAGCAACATTGCGATTGCTGCGCCGATAACGCCAACCAAACAGCAGCGTCATCACTATCACCGGAATAACTACAATTAGCATCAGCCCAAATGAGGTCAGTATTAGCGAACGTTGCTCAACGCCAATCTGCCCTTTGGGATCCAACAATGCAGAACTGCAGCCCGTTAACAACAGGCACAACATGACGAGCACGAATGTGCCTCGCCTGCGCCAGAGGGTATGTCGTTGCATGGTGTGATCTCGTCAGAGAGTTGTCCAAAACAGCGCGCTAATTTGACCAGCTGAATAGCTAGCTAAATAGCACGCTAACTAACACCCCATACTTTTCCCAGAACAGTGAGTACGTATGCGTTGCTCCGGGAAAAATATGCGCTACCGAAGGGATTGATAGCGAGTCATAGCCAGTACACGCCACGCGCGCATCAACTACGACTAAAGTATTTTCTATTGATCTGGATCAATCAGAAAGAGACGCTTTGCCGCACCCCGAATGCTCAATAGTGTGTTATGCGACTGTCACACTGGGTGATGCATGAGGAAGACAATCTTGTACTTTCGGCGCACTGTCATCGTCGGTCACGACAATATCGAAATCGGATAACGCGGCAAAATAGGCTGGGCGCACTAAGCCAAATTTACTGGCATCAACAATCAACAGGCGCTGCATAGCCGTTGCAATGGCAGCCTGCTTGGGCGCTACTTCATGAAAATGGAAACAACTAACCCCACGTTCGCAGTCCACTCCTGCGGCAGAGATCAGTGCTTTATTAATGCCTAAACGCTCAATCGCAGCACGCATACCGTCACTGCCAAACGATTGTGATGAGGCATAAAACAGCCCCCCTAGCAGCACTAACCGCACATTAGGCAGCGCGGCCACTGAGTTAGCCACGTTAAGGGCATATGTCACCACGGTAAGTTCGCGGAAATGGCTTAACTGACTTAGCAAAGGGATTAGCGTTGAACCGCAATCAATAAACAGTGTATCGCCGTCTTCAATAAAGCTGACAACTCGCTGACAGAGCCGATACTTAATCTGATAATGGCTCGCCTGTTGCTCAGTCAAGTCATATACCGGTGTTACACCCGGGTAGTTTGCCATGACCAACCGACCACCCAGCAAGCTAATCGCCGAAGGCTGCGTAGTAACGTCCCGACGGATCGTCATTTCAGAAACACCGCACAGCTCAGCAGCATCGCGCAGATGCAACGTTCCCCCGCTAGCAAGCGCTTCTTGCAACTTGGCCAAACGCTGAGCGCTTCGGTCATTCATAGCAAACCTCTCCTTTAATCCCAAGTTCAGGCGTTATTTGTTATCAGCGGTTAGTGGGTATCCAGGGTCTATGCTGAGCCAGCCCTCACTATATTTCCACTGTCAGACGCTGCTCTGCGACTATTTGAAAGCTATATCACATATACAGAGCGTTGATGGGGCAGTACTTGCAAATCAACGTTAAAAAAATAACACTAAATGTTATAATTTTAACATCAACATCAGCCCACACGACTCATAACAACCCTGTTGAGGCTTCCATGACTGCTCGAACACCTTCTCGCTCTGCTTTCGCCACGCTTGGCACTGGCGTTTTACTGGTTAGCTCCGCACTGGCAACACCAGCGTTAGCCAACGACACCCCCGCGTCACCAACCGCTCCCCTTTGGTCGTTTGCCAACGTTTCGGTGAACTACTTAGATTGGTCTAACGGCACTGAAGCGCGCACCGCTAGTAACGCAGCAAAAAGCGACTTCACGTTTGTCGAAATCGAAGGCGGCGTAGGTTACAGCTGGGGCGAATTCTACGGCTTCTTCGATTTCGAGAACCCAACCAACGACCAGTTTGACGAATCAAGCGGTGGTAAAGATAACTTTCGTACCGCTGGAAAAGTCACCTCACACATTTATTTAGGCGATAGCCCGCTATCGATCTATGCGCACCTGTACGACTTCCGCGATTATGGTTTCAACGCTCGCGAGCAGGATCAAATTCTTGGTCTCGGCTACCGCACGACGTTCGACAATGGCTTATGGTTTAAACCGTTTATTGGCGCAGCACGTGTGCAGAGCGACGGCTACACTGGTATGAACGGCTTTATGGCAGGCTGGGTAGCAGGTTATGACTTCTCAGCGCTCAACCAGAATTTCAGCGTCACCAACTGGCATGAACAAACCTTTGGCCGTGACGACGAGTATTTAGAACAAAACTACGTGGGCGATAAAGCAGATAGCGTAGGTACCAACGGCGCACTTAGCTTGTGGTGGCACCCTTCTGAGCTAATTACCACTGGCGTGCAGTATCGCTACTCAGACAATAAGCTGGGCACCCCGAACGCTTACCAAAATGCAATGATTTACTCAGTAAAATTAAACTTACTGTAATCGCTCCACTTCACACGCTCGGAAGGTACCCACATGACTCTCATCATGAGCTTGGTAGGCATGGTTACGCTGGTAACCATCGCACTTATCTTCTCTTACGACCGTAAATCAATTCGGCTGCGCACCGTGCTTGGCGCGTTTGCCATTCAGGCGGGTATTGGTGCATTTGTCCTTTATGTGCCCTTTGGCCAAGCAGTCCTGCAAGCCATTTCATCCGGCGTTAGCCAAGTATTGGTCTACGCCAATGACGGTATTGGTTTTCTGTTTGGCGGCTTAGCCGATGTCGATAACGTCGGCTTTGTGTTCGCCATTAAAGTACTGCCAGTCATTATCTTTTTCTCGTCACTCATTGCAGTGCTTTATTACATAGGCATTATGCAGTGGGTCATTCGGATTTTAGGTGGCGCGCTGCAAAAAGCGCTCGGCACTTCACGTACCGAATCGCTTTCTGCCACCGCAAATATCTTTGTTGGCCAAACCGAAGCGCCGCTGGTGGTACGTCCGTTTATCGCCCGCATGACGCCTTCTCAGCTATTTGCAGTGATGTGCGGTGGCCTGGCATCGGTGGCTGGTTCGGTACTGGCGGGTTACGCCGCCTTGGGTATTCCCATGGAATACTTGGTCGCCGCTTCGTTTATGGCGGCACCAGGCGGCCTACTGTTCGCCAAATTAATCATGCCTGAAACTCAAGACGCGACCGATAGCGACAGCGTTTCTAGAGTAGAAGAAGAGCTTAAAGAGCAGGAAGACAAACCCGCCAACGTATTGGATGCCGCCGCAGCGGGTGCTACCTCAGGCATGAAACTTGCCGCCAATGTCGGTGCCATGCTGCTCGCGTTTATTGCGCTGATTGCCCTGATTAACGGGATTCTAGGCGGCGTTGGCGGTTGGTTTGGCTTTGAGTCACTCAGCCTTGAACTGATTCTCGGCTGGCTGTTTGCGCCGCTTGCCTTCTTACTTGGCGTCCCTTGGGAAGAAGCCACCCTAGCGGGTTCGTTTATCGGTCAAAAACTGGTGGTGAATGAGTTTGTCGCCTTTATCAACTTGGCTCCCTACATTGATGGAGAACAGGTGGTCGCTGCCACGGGTCAAATGATGACTCCGCACACCATGGCGATTCTTTCCTTTGCGTTATGTGGTTTTGCCAACCTGTCATCGATTGCCATTTTGCTGGGCGGCTTAGGCAGCATTGCCCCTACACGCCGTAAAGAAATTGCCCGTTTTGGCGTGAAGGCCGTATTGGCCGGTACACTCTCTAACCTAATGTCGGCCTCAATTGCAGGCTTCTTTATTGCGTTGAGTAGCGCCACGGCTTAACGCAGCGAGCACGACACTATGCAACGGGCGCTGCCATTTTCACGCAGGGCCCGTTTTGTCTTTTATTAATTTGCGAGAATTCCATGACTGCGACTGCCTCCTCTCAGCACACTCAAGCCCAACTTACCCAAGCTGCCCGTCAAGCACTCACCCTCATGGACCTAACGAGCCTGAACGATAGCGACACCGATAGCACGATTGAGGCGCTCTGCCAGCAAGTTAAAACCCCCTTTGGCAACCCAGCAGCAGTATGTGTTTATCCGCAATTTGTAGTTACCGCGCAGCGTGCGCTAACCGCTCACAAGCTCAATGACCACGTTAAAATTGCCACAGTTACCAACTTTCCAGATGGTGGTGACGACATCATGGGTGCCGCCCGTGAAACCCGCGACGCCGTTGCTTCCGGTGCCGATGAAGTCGATGTGGTCTTCCCCTACCGCGCGTTGATGGCAGGCGATGAAGCAACCGGCCTAGAGCTGGTCGAAATGTGTAAAGCCGCCTGCGCCGGTCAAGCACGCTTAAAAGTCATCATTGAATCGGGCGAACTCAAAGACCCCGCGCTTATCAAACGTGCCAGTGAACTGGCTATTGAAGGCGGCGCTGACTTTATTAAAACATCGACGGGTAAAGTGGCAACAAATGCCACTCTGGAAGCCGCAGAGATCATGCTCAACGCGATTAAAGCCAGCGGTCAAGATGTCGGTTTTAAAGCCGCCGGTGGTGTGCGCACCACCGAAGAGGCCGCCGAGTATCTAGCACTTGCTACGAACATCATGGGCGCACAGTGGGTAACGCCTGAGCACTTCCGGTTTGGTGCCTCCAGCCTGCTGGGTAATTTATTGAACACGTTAAACGGCGCCCCACAAACCGCACCGCTCGCCACTACTAACGGAGGCTACTAAATGTCATCTACCGCTTCTCATCACGCTCTCCTGCCCCAGGAACTGATTCGCCTGAAGCGCGATAATCAGCCGCTACCCGCAGAAGAGATCAAAGCCTTCGTACAAGGCATTGCCGATGATCGCATCAGCGACGCCCAGATTGGCGCCTTCACCATGGCGGTGTTCTTAAACGGCATGAGCCGTGAAGAAGTCGTCGCCCTGACCACCGCGACCCGCGACTCTGGCCATGTCATGCAGTGGGACTCCCTCAACCTGCCTGGCCCGATTGTCGATAAACACTCTACCGGCGGCGTTGGTGATTTGGTGTCGTTGGTGCTCGGCCCCTGGGTCGCCGCTTGTGGCGCGTTTGTGCCGATGATTTCCGGCCGAGGTCTTGGCCACACCGGCGGCACGCTGGACAAGCTGGAGTCGATCCCAGGTTACGATCCCTACCCCGCGCCGGAACGCTTTAGCAGTGTGGTGAAATCCACCGGTGTAGCGATTATCGGCCAAACCGGTAACCTTGCCCCCGCCGATAAACGCATTTACGGCGTGCGTGATGTGACCGCCACCGTAGAGTCCATTCCGCTAATTACCGCCTCTATTCTGGGTAAAAAACTGGCCTCTGGTTTAGATGCCTTAGTGATGGACGTTAAGGTTGGCAGCGGCGCCTTTATGCCCACGCCGGAAAAGTCCCGCGAGCTAGCCAAAAGCATCGCCAACGTGGCAACCCAAGCAGGAACCCCAACCACTGCTCTGCTCACCGATATGAGCCAGCCGTTGGCGCCTTGCGCGGGTAATGCGGTAGAAATCGTTGAGACCCTGGCCCTACTGCGCGGCGAACGTGCCAACAGCCGCGTGATGCAGGTCACCCGCGAACTGGCAGTGGAAATGCTAATCGCCGGCAAACTGGCCAACAGTCGTGAAGAAGCCCTAACTAAGCTGGAAAAAGCGCTAACCTCGGGGGCAGCAGCCGAAGTCTTCGCCCGGATGGTGCGCGAGCTGGGTGGGCCCGCCGACTTTATGGAACGCTCGGATAGCTACTTGGCCACCGCCCCGGTCATTCAGCCGGTGTACCCCGATCAGAGTGGCATCGTACAGCGCATCGACACCCGCGCCGTCGGTATGAGCGTGGTCGAGCTAGGCGGTGGCCGCCTGCGCAACGACGCTAGCGTCGATCACAGCGTCGGCTTTAGCGATATTGTCGAAATTGGCGACCGCGTCGATAGCCAGCGCCCGTTAGCCATCGTTCACGCCCGCAGTGAAGATGCAGCCAAGCGCGCTGCTGCTCAGTTGCGTGCCGCCATGACCCTTAGCGAAGAGCCTGCTGCAGCGGACACACTGCTGCAAGACACCTTCCGAGGAGAAGCCTAATGCGTCGTGCGATTGTATTAGTCCTTGATTCGTTTGGGATCGGTAGCGCCCCCGATGCTGATAAATTCGGCGACCAGGGTGCTGATACCCTGGGCCACATCGCGGCTGCCTGCGCTCGCGGTGACGCCGATACCACTGAGCGCTCAGGTCCCCTGAAACTGCCTAATATGGCGTCACTAGGCCTGTTCCACGCCCACCGCGATGCAACGGGAAAGATCGCCGAAGGCGTTAGCCTGCCAGCTCAATTGAAAGGTGCATACGCCCACGCCAAAGAGATCTCCAGCGGCAAGGACACCCCTTCCGGCCACTGGGAAATCGCTGGCGTACCGGTACGCTTTGACTGGGGTTATTTTGTTGATAAGACCGACAGCTTCCCCGCCGAGCTGTTGGAAAAAATCGTTCAACAAGCTGACCTGCCCGGCGTAATCGGTAACTGCCACGCGTCTGGCACCGAGATCATCGCCCGCTTGGGTGAAGAGCACATAGCCACCGGCAAGCCAATTGTGTATACCTCGGCAGATTCCGTGTTTCAGATCGCCGCCCACGAGGAGCACTTTGGCTTAGAGCGCCTCTACGCCCTATGCGAAACCGTGCGCGAGCTTCTCGAGCCCTACAACATTGGCCGTGTGATTGCCCGCCCGTTTAACGGCGATGACAGCGCCAGTTTTGCCCGCACCGGCAACCGCCGCGACTACAGCGTTGAGCCACCCAGCCCCACCGTATTGCAGAAACTGGCCGATGCGGGTGGCGAAGTGGTCTCGATTGGCAAGATCGCGGATATTTACGCGCATTGCGGCATTACCCATAAGGTCAAAGCCAGCGGCCACGACGCCCTGATGGAAGCCACGCTCGCCGAAGTAGCCCGCACCGCGAAAGAAACCAGCGACCGCCCAACCATGATCATGACCAACTTTGTTGATTTTGATTCGGTTTACGGCCACCGCCGTGACGTGCCGGGCTACGCCGCCGCGCTTGAGCATTTCGATGCCCGCCTACCGGAGCTGCTTGCCGCACTCAACGATGATGATTTGCTGCTGCTCACCGCCGACCACGGTTGCGACCCCAGCTGGGAAGGCACCGAACACACCCGCGAATATGTGCCAGTGATGGTGCATGGCGCAGGGTTTGCCCCCGGCCCGCTAGGTGAACGCGGCACCTTTGCCGATATCGGCCAGACATTAGCCGCCTTCTTCGCCGTTGAAGCGATGGAAGACGGCAAGAGCTTTTTACCTAAAGCGGCTTAAAGGCCGATGACAAATCATTAGCACACTATTGTGCAAGGCCAGTATCAACCCGTAGCGGGGGTCTTTCGCCAAGGATGGCGAAAGTAGCGCCCAGGGAAGGGTTTACAGCGCCCCCGCCTAGGGTTGTTCGGGCCAATCATTTTTTAGATAGGAGCGTTTTATGGCAACACCACATATCAATGCTGAAATGGGCGATTTCGCGGATACCGTTCTGATGCCCGGCGACCCGCTGCGCGCCAAGTACATCGCCGACACCTACCTGGAAAATGTTCGCCAGGTGAACGATGTACGCAGCATGTTCGGCTACACCGGCACTTACCAGGGCCGCGAAATTTCGGTTATGGGTCACGGCATGGGCATTCCGTCGGTGTCTATTTATGCCAAAGAGCTGATTACCGACTACGGCGTTAAGTCGATTATTCGTGTCGGTTCCTGCGGCGCGGTACGCGACGACGTCAACGTTCGTGACGTGGTCATTGGTATGGGTGCCTGCACCGATTCCAAAGTGAACCGCATGCGCTTTAATGACCACGACTTCTCGGCCATCGCAGACTTTGAGCTGACAAGCCATGCCGTAGCTGCCGCCAAGGCGCAGAACGTGCCAGTAAAAGTCGGCAATATCTTCTCAGCGGATCTGTTCTACAACCCGCAGACCGACATGGCCGAACTGCTCAAGCGCTACGGCATCGTGGGTGTGGAAATGGAAGCGGCAGGCCTTTACGGCGTTGCCGCAGAGTTTGGTGCTCGCGCACTAACCATCTGTACGGTGTCCGACCATATCCTCAAAGGCGAGTCGCTCTCCAGCGCCGACCGTCAGACCACCTTCAACGACATGATGACGATTGCGCTAGACACCGTATTGCGTGACGACGCTGCCAAGGCCTAATAGCCATTGATGAGGATAATGCCATGAGCCAAGCGGATCAGGCACTGGTTGACACGCTGCTGACCACTTTGGGCAACGCTTATGCGCCCTACTCTAACCACCCAGTCGCCGCGGTAATGGAGTGCCCGGATGGCCAGCAGTTTGCAGGCGCTAACGTGGAAGTGGCGCACTACAAAGGGCTGTGTGCGGAAGCCTCAGCGATTTCCGCCATGATCACCGCTGGTCAGCGCGAGCTTGCCAAGGTGTACGTGATGGGACCAGGCGAGCACCTGTGTACCCCCTGTGGCGACTGCCGTCAGCGCATTCGTGAATTCGCTACCCCAGAAACGCAAATTATGGTGCTTTCACACCAGGGCGACGTGCTAAAAACCTATACCATGGAAACACTGCTTCCCGATGCCTTCGGCCCCGAGCAATTGCCACCGCGTTAATATCAACTTTATTACTAAACAAATTTAAACTGGGCAATTAATTGCCCAGTTTTTTTATGCTTGGCGAATACAGACTCTGATCATTGGATTGGATTGAGCTTGCCGTAATCTATTGAATGAGTACTCATTACAGCACCATCAAAATGCACGTCAGCTTACGCACCGGACGACAGGAGACTCGCCGCCGCTCTCGTCGTTGTTAGGTATGAGGAGATATCTAAGCGGGGTTATCGAGTGCTGCACTCAGTTTTTGAGACCAATTTTTTTGACGCTTTCTCACTTTACAAGGTTGCTGTTTGCTACTAAACATATGGAGTAGCTTAATTTAACTTAAATACCAGAGACACTTATGAAAATTACAAAAAAACGCATTATCATTGTAGGTGGAGGAATTGGCGGAACAATGACGGCAAATAATTTAGTCGTCAAAATGTATCATGAGATAATAAAAGGAGAGGTTGAGATAATGATGCTCTCAAACTCTCCCAATCATGTTTACAAGCCAGCTAATATGTATGTAGCTTTTAATGCTTACCATCCGCATGAACTGGTCCGTAAGCAACGAACACTGCTACGCCCCGAGATTATTTTTCATGTTGATGGCGTGGAAACCTTTGATTTTGAGAGGAACCATGTTTTATGCGAAAGCGGTAAGCGTTATGAATATGAATACCTTGTTATTTCTACTGGTTGTGTTCCGTCACCAGAGCGTATAGAAGGGCTAAAAGAAGCAGGAGATCATTTTTACCAGACTAAAGCGGCCCAGCAGCTCGGTCAAAAAATACGTACGATTGAAGAAGGTCGTATTTTTATCACCGTAAACTTTCCTAAAACACCTAACGTTCCTCATCAGTGTGGCATTGCGCCTATCGAAACAACCTTGATGCTTGATGAATATTTACGTAAGCGAGGTGTACGCAACAGGGTTGAGATTATTTATAGCTACCCGACAGTTTCTCAGCTATTACGCAACTGTTTATTTTTACAAAAACCAACCTGTGATGTTTTGCCTAATATTTTTGAAAGCAAGGATATTAAATACCAGCGAGGGTTTACTTTGGATAAAGTTGATCCAGAAGGAAAGGTTGCCTACTCTGAAGAGGGCAACTCTCAAGAATTTGATATTCTCATGAGCACCCCGCCTATTCGTGCTGTTGATGCGGTAATCAACTCAGGTAGATCCGAAGCTGCAAATAACGAAGGATGGTTACCAACAGATTTTGAAACCTTAAAAATGTACGGCACAAATAATGTTTATGTGATGGGAGACACTGTCGATTTGCCCGTTAGCAAGGCAGGAGGAACGGCACACAACCAATCACCTGTAGTTGTGGAAAATATCGCATCAGAAATTCGTCGCGGATATACCTCGGCAATATATGATGGAAAGGTTCAGGCAATTGCTCAAATGGGCCTAGAAGCAGGTATGCCACTATGGTACGACTATAAAAGTGATGTACAGATTGCACCACCGACAAAACTAGGTGGCTTAATGCGCAAAACCTTTAATCGCAGTATTTATTGGGCAGTTGCTCGCGGGTTAGTTTAATCATAAGGGGTTGACCATGTCTGAAGAACATCAATCAAACATAATAGAAGAAAAGCTTATGACGGATACTGCTCTTAACGACCCTGCCACGATCGAAGGTGTGAGACATCTGATCGAAAAATTATCTCCATTAATCCAGGCGGGGCGATTTGATAATATCGTCGATCTGTTATCACTGATATCGGATAACATTGAGTTTCTTGATGAAGCCACACTGGAAAAAACCACGAAAGTTGGCGAAGAGATTTTAGCACTGGGTTGGACAGCTGGAAATTCTGTTCGCATGGCAAATGCTCAAACAGAAGCCTTAGAGAAGCCACCCAGCTTGTTTAAACTACTTAGCTCTCTCAATGATCCTGATGTTCGTCGCTCGTTACATTTCTTCATCGGGACCATGCGTATCATTGGCCGACAAATGAAAAGTGAGTAGTCGTGCCATATTGATGTGAACCGATTACTACCTTAAACGCGTGCTTTTATGTACATGCCCGTCGATATACGAATTAATATTCGACGGGCAAATGGTGATGGAAATTATACGCTACATCGCCATAGGGTAACCCATTTTAGAAGTAGCCTGCTCCACGCGGCATCATGCCAAGATGATTTTCAACACGCTTGACGCCCTGGGTATTTTCAGCCGCTACGGTCACTGCCTGCTTCTGTTCTCCAGACTCTACTAACCCCCAAATTTCTACGTTTCCGCCATCAACAATCACACTAAAGCTTTCGGTCCGTACGCCGGTGTTATTGTTGATTTCTTTAAGAATGGCTTCTCGGATAGAGCGATCATCCTGTGGCGACTGGGTGGGCGCTACAACCGCGTTAGCAATCCCTTGAAGTAAGTTTGCGCGACTGACAATACCAACGAGCTTACCGTCGCGCACCACTGGTACCCGCTTGATGTGGTGCTTCTCCAGCAAACGAGCGATGGTATGCAGCGGTGCATGTTCTTCAACGGTTAATGGGTTGGGTGTCATTACCTCATGCGCCTTACGCCCATGGGATTTAATATATGTCCCCGGGTCTTTACCGCCACTGAAGAGCGAGAGCCACCAAGAGTGGTTATCGTCCGCTTCATCTTTCACTCGACGCATCAAATCGCCTTCGCTCACGATACCTAACACCCTACGCTCATCATCGACGACCGGTACGGCACTGATGCGGTTTTCGAGTAGTAACTGCGCTATATCGCGCACATTTGCGTCGGGATCTACACACACCACGTTGGGTGTCATAATATCAATAGCTTGCACGATATCCTCCAGGCGACAGGGTCGCAGTCGCAAATTATATTGCCTCCCTTTTGAGACTAGTGCGCTCCGGGTGATTTTGCTATGCAGGCTTAGCCTCAGTGCACATCTATTGATCCAACGCAGTTTATTTGCTGACTTTTGCTACGCTTTCCTCAGCGACTTTCTCGACATCGACAATCCCAGAACGGCTGACTACCACTTTCCAGCGAGCTAGATAAGTTGTGTCCTCACTCCCCGCCTCGCGAATGACCAAGTTAAACAGGTGACGTCTCTCGACGCTTTCTCTAACGACCTGACCTTCCTTCAGACGGTAAATAAAGTGCTTCTCTTTGCTCATTAAGCGCGTCAGCATGGAAAGATCGATATGCAGCGTTTCACGGGTATGCTCATAACCGCTTAAAAAGCGGGTGGGCGACATACGCGAGCTGGAACGATAATGAAGTACTTCTTCTTCACGCTGAGCGACCGTGCGACGGCGCATTTGCTGAATATCAGCATCTAGTGAGGCATAGCGTTTATAGTCGAACCACTCTAACTGCCGACCCACCGCTTGATTACGCGTGGGGTCGATATATTGCCGCCGCCACTTTGGCCTTCCGCGCCGAAGCCAGCGCCATAACGTGTTACGCAGATCGTCTTTAAACACCTCCCGCATCGCATAAAGCAGCGCCAACGCCAAGACAAACAACGCAGTAACATCGCCCAGTGCGCTGCGTAAGTGGAGCACACCAAGCGAAACAAACGTCATTACCACTGCAGTCGCCAATGCTTTGACTGCTTTCTGCTCGCCGCTCCCAAGCTCTAGAGCACGCTGTTTGAGTGTAATTGGGTGTTCAATAAGCCGCCTTAGCAAGCGCATTTTATTCGACATCCGAGTAGGGTCTTCCATCACCCGTTCAGCGTTATACTCCTGCTCTTTTCGATAGTCGCTCTCACGCTGACAGACGATGATAAAGCGACGCTTTATCTCGCTAAACTCGCCACCACGTGGCATATGCGCTACCAATGCCAACAGTTGTTGTTCGGTAAACCAGGAAAGGTAATTATCGATGTTGGCAAAATACTTATAGAGCCGCTCGTCGGTGGGCGAATTGCGCCGTAAGCGTTTTAGAATGCCTTCGCTCAAATCGCTCATTTCATACAGTTGATCACGGAGCGCATCGGCAAGCTCTTGAAGCTCGCCGCTCTCCTGGCGCTGATCGCTAGTTGCATGGCGTAGTTTTCGGGCGCTGACCAGCATTGCCTGAGTCGTTCGTTCTAACGCCCCAACGTATTGGTAAGCGTACAAACTTAAACTCAACCGATAGGAATCACTGCCTAACTGATTACGGCTCGCTAAACGGCTATGGACCAGCGGCAAATGGTACTCGTCACTGTAGTAAGTGCGTGAAACGCTGATCGCGCCGTGATAAAACGCCTCTTCTGAAATGACATGAGTGCTAAGCCCAAGCTCTTTGGGTACAAATAGGTAAACATCGAGCGTGTGGGACGTTTCTTCCTTGAGCCGTCGAGTGAGCCTCAGCTGGAAGCTATTTTTACGCTCAACATTGATCACCTAACGAATCTCCTACTTCATTGCGTAACGCGATGATATACCATGGCCATTCATTATCAGGATGGCCGTTAAAGCACTTCTACGGCTAACCTCTTTGCCTTGGAGCCAGGGAATGTCCATTGCCCGTTTTTCACCCTTTGAGCTGTTGCTGCTAAAGAGCCGCAGTCAAGTGGATACGGCAACACTACTACTGTTAGCCTGGGTGCTTGTACATCGCCAGCAGGTGTCTGAAGGCCAGCGGCGACGCCGATTGGCTCAAGTTACCGCGCAATTTCGTCACGGTCACGAACTTGGGCCAGTGATGAGCATTGCTCATAGTCAAGACCTTCAAGCCATTCAGCTAGCGGCCGAGGTTGTGCGCAAAGAGTGTTCCAACGAGCGCAGTCTCAGCATACTTTACCAAGCGATCACGTTAGCCACCGACGATGGCGAGCTATCCTTGAGTAACCATTACATTCTGGGCTTTCTCGCCGATTTGCTAAATGTCACGCCGGCCACATTCGGCACTCTCTTTCATGAGTTAACGGGCAAACCACTGCAATCAGCGGAGGACCCCAGTCGAGATGCTTACTGGCAGGTTCACGATCCAGAATATCACGCGCGCAAAGCTCGTGATGCACAGGCGGCTGAGCAGCAAGCAAAAGAAGCTGAAGAGCGCCAGCGTGCTAATAAAGAGCAACAGCAACAAAGGCAGCAGCATAGGCAACGCCAACAGGAGGAGGCACACCGCGAGAAGGCAAGACAGCAGCAGGCCAAGCAGGAACAGAAAAAGCAGGAACAGAACAAGCAGGAACAGAACAAGCGGGAACAGGATAAACAACAAGAGCGCCGCAAACGACAAGAACAGGCCCAACAGCGTCAGCGCTGGCAACAAGAGCAGAAGCGCCAGGAAGAAGCCCGTCGCCAACAGCGGGAGCGCCCCTCTTCACCAGCCGATCGCCACACTCGGGCGCTAGCAGTCTTAGGGCTAACACCCGGGGCTAATCGTGCCGATATCCGCCGAGCCTATCGCCGCATGGCGCAGCTGCATCACCCTGACCGTTTCTATTCGGGTAGTGAACATCAAGTAGCACTGGCATCAACCCGCTTTCAGCGCATCAAAAGCGCCTACGATTATTTGATGCAAAACCTCTGATCAGCCTACTGTTAACGATTAAGAGCCAGGCACCTCAACCGACAGCGAGTATCGACTCGAACATTATGCGCGATTTGTACCAACGACTGACACTAACACCCGACGCGAGTGACCAAGAAATCAATAGCGCGGTGGCTCGCTGCCCAAACAGCGCGTTGCGCCAGGACGCTGAAACCGTACTTGGCGTTGCCGAACACCGCGACGCTTATAACAAGCTCCATAAAACCGTCAGCGACATAGGACAACTGCGGGCAAGACTTGGGCTCACCCACGGCGCTCATTGGCAAGGCGATGTGGCCAACGACTTTTCCCTGCCACCCGATCATGCTATTTCGCGCCATGACGAGCTGATTGATCGCGTTAGTCTTGCGGTATCACTTTATAACCGCTGGCGGCGTTTCAAGGGTCCATGGCTACTCGTCGCCTTGTTGGCCATAGGTGCTGGCATAGGTCTCGCCTTTGGGCTCGCCTTGGGCCTTGGACTTAGCGTGGGATGACGCCTCTGTCCGCTCACGCTCGTCTCGGCGCAGTTCTGCTTCTGTCGGGCGCGGAGCGGGTTTTGGCGGCGCAGGCCGTTTACGTGGGCTATCGCCGCTTTCATCGCTACTATCCCCTGCCCAGCTCTTGTCACCCGGCTCATCGAGCGTGAAATCCGTGCCGGTGCGCTCTTTTCCTGCAGGCTCTTCCCTACTAGTCTCATCGGGCTTACGATCTTGCCGACCATCTTCTGAACGCGCCTCCATGCTGACACTGAGACGCGGTACGCCTAGATCGATTTCCTGCGCTTCCATGCGTTGCTTCAGTAACAGGTTAAAAGCTCGCGATACGTCCCACTGCATTTCGGGTGCTGTACGAAAACGCATACGCAAAATAGGACAACCATCTTCAAAGCCCTGCACACCCTGCATTTCTAAAGGCGACCAAATATAGTGGCGCATCATGGGGTCTTTGCGTAACTCTTGCGCGGTCTCTTGCATCAGCGTAATTGCATCATCAATTTTCATCGCATAAGGGATACGAATCCGCATCAGCGCAATACCGAACTGACGCGACATGTTATGAATCGACTCAATACGACTAAAGGTAATAATGTGGACAACACCATCTAAATCACGCAGCTTCACAGTACGTAGCGTTAAGCCCTCCACGGTTCCCATATGGCCATTAATCTGAACGAAGTCATCAACCGCCAGGGAGTCTTCGATCAGAATAAAGATCCCAGTGATTAAATCCTGCACCAACGTTTGGGCACCAAAACCAATCGCCAGACCGATGACACCCGCACCCGCGAGCAGTGGTGTGACATTAACACCAAGGTTTGCTAGCCCGGCAATCACCGCAATAATCAAAATCGTCACAAAAATAACATTACGGATCATCGGCGTGATGGTTTGCGCCCGAGCTTGATTCACTCGCCTACCGCGAGAGCGTGCGGAGGACGTTAACGCCCGCTGAATAGCCGTATCAGCAAAGATCCACACCAGCCAAGCCAGCAGCACAGTTGCCCCCAGACTTATCAAGGCTTGGCCAATACGGGCACTGGCTACCGCTTGCTGACCAAGGCCAAACAGCGAACCGCCCCAAACCTGCATAAACAGTTCAGCGAACACCATCCAGGCGCAAAGGTGGGCAAGGACAAAGCCAAAGCGCTCTAAACGCTTACGATATTGGCTGTAACGACGCCGATGACGGCGTTTACCCAAACGCTCAGACTGACGTCTCAGCAAGCCCGTTACCACTAACGTCAACACTAATAAGCTTGCCGAGATAATCGAGCGTGCAAGCGCTGTACCCACATCACCCACGGTGATAAAGATCGCCAGTAATGAGCCACCGACCATCAGCAGTGCAGGGATATGCCAAAGGCCGCCCAGCGCACGGATCATCTCAACGGCGGCACTGGCATCACGGCGCTGCTTGTAAGGACGGTTGCAGATCAAGTGGCGAACAGGTCGTTTAAATTTAAAGATAAAGCGTGCTGAAAGCAGCGCAGCCAACATATTCGCAAGCACCGACACTAAGCTGGAAAGCTCACTACCCAGCAACTCGACCAAGCGAGTGGAGTTCACCGCATCGCCTAAGGCGATTAATGCGCCAATGACAAACAGACCCCGCAAGGCTTTTTGTTGCAGCACCTGTACCGCTGTAAAACGATGGCCGCGGCTGAAAAACGCAATAACCGTTTCAATCACTACCGACAACGCGCGACCGCACACACAAACGTAAGCCAGAACCAACACAACCGTTCGGCCTGGGCTGTAAGGTAATATCTGCCCAATCCCTAGGGTAATCGCAAATGACAGTGCCCAAGGCAGCATGCGGCGTAAAAAGTGCACTGCCAATAACCATGCTTTCGGGTCTCGAGGCAAATCAAGCGGCCATTCTCGTCGTGTGGCGATCAAACGCCCAAACGCAATCATGACGACCAGCAGCGTCCCCCAAATAACACCAAGGACGGCGCCTTCGGCCACTGCACGTAGCGCCTCCCCCTGGTCAGCACCATCATTTAATGCGCGTAAGTCGGCAGCCCCTTGAACCAATTGTCGTGACCATTCATCAACTGGCGAGTCACCAGCTTGAGCCTGCTCGCCAATATCGGTCAGCGTATCGGCTAATGCGCCTAGCAGGCCTTGATGAACGATTTTGTCCTCTTCGCCAGCCTCGGTGGCAAGCTGCAATTCACGCAGGGAGTCGAGCAGCGCTCTACGCTGTTCTTCATTCTCCAGCATTGCGATCACATCGCTAAGCGAGCTTTGGAAGCGTTCACTACTGACACTCTGCTCTTCTGATGCATCATTGCCTCCCCCCAGGCTTGGCAGAGAAACGCTCTGCGCCTGCGCGAAGGTCATCACACCTATGAGTAGCGTCAAAAAAACGCCTAACACGATATTGATTGTCCAGTGCTGTCGCACGCTTGACTCCCGAAAATAAACCGGCGTAACACGCCGATTAGTTAGCGTTTACTTAACTTTATACTCTCAGCCTTAATGCGTGACTATGATAGGCTGTTGGCTTAAACGTTCACCTCAAGGATACCGAGATGACGCTGCAAGCCCCTCCTAAGCGTACAAACAGTGATGGAAAAACAAGGCGTGTCGGTGTGGAAATCGAATTCGCCGGACTTCCACCGCATGATACCGCTGAACTGGTACGCGAACTATTTGGGGGTGAGCTTAACGTGGTAAGTCCCCACCGGCTACTGGTTGAAGCGACACGATGGGGCGAGTTCGGTATTGAGCTGGATACCCAATATGCTCACCCCGATAAGACGTTACTGGAAGAACACCATGAAAGCGATAGCGAATGGGCACGCCAGCAGCACCATCGGCGAATAGAGTTCCATCAAAAAACCCGTGAACTGATTGGCGACATGGTAACAGGCTTAGTGCCTACGGAAATTGTCTGTCCGCCGATCCCCTGGGATCAGTTAGCTGAACTAGACCAACTATTTAGTGCCCTGCGCGACAAGGGCGCGAAAGGTACGGATGCCAGTTTGCTCTACGGATTTGGGCTGCATCTCAACCCTGAAGTAGAGCGGTTTGAGGTTGATTACCTTCTAGCCATGATGCAAGCCTACTTGCTTCTCGCCAGTTGGCTGCGCGATGAAATCAAAGTCGACATTACCCGTGAAGTACTACCTCACGCTAACCCATTTCATAAAGAGTACGCCCTTAAAGTCCTGGATTCTGGTTATCAGCCTGATTTAGATACGTTTATCGATGACTATCTGCACTATAACCTAACACGCAATCGAGAGCTGGATTTACTGCCGCTGTTTGCGCACCTGCGTCCTGACCATCCCAATGAGCTGCTGCATAGCCAACTCACTAAACCACGCCCGACATTTCATTACCGGCTACCCAATGCGCAGCTTTCTCAGCCCGGCTGGGGGTCGGTTGTGGAGTGGAATCGCTGGGTTGAGGTAGAAAAGCTAGCCGCAAACAGTGAGGTGCTGCGCGCTCGCTGCGATGAGTATATTGCTGAACACAGTCAACCTTGGTGGAAACGCTGTAAAACGAAGCTGCTTGGCCTATTTAAGTCATCCTAAACACACTGCCTGAGTGAGAACGTGCCGGCATGTCTCGACCACTTATTGGGATTACAACCTCTGATCAAAAAAGCCACCTAGCGTGGTGGTTTGACTGGTTCGCCGTATGGCGACATGGTGGCAAACCGCTTCGCTTGTCCCCGTCACGCCCCCTGCCTGCCCATCTTGACGGGCTAATTATTGGCGGTGGCGATGATATTCAAGCGCATCTTTACGGCGGTGAAGTACAGCTGGATGTGCGGCTGGACCCCGCCCGCGATGAATTGGAACTCAGCCTACTCGGCCGATTTATTCCACAAAACACTCCGGTATTGGGAATTTGCCGAGGAGCTCAGCTCATCAACGTCCACCTGGGAGGTACCCTCGACCCTGATATTTATACTACCCACGAAGGCCTGAAACGACGGCGCACGGTGCTACCGCGCAAGACAGTAGATATTGTCGGGGGAAGTAAGCTTTATCAACTATTAGGCGTCACATGGTGTCGTGTGAATAGCCTGCACCACCAGGCGGTCAATCAGGCAGGTAACGGCATCAATATTGTCGCCCGCGACCGGGACGGACTAGTACAGGGAATTGAGTCCACAAAACATGATTTTCTAATTGGCGTGCAGTGGCATCCTGAATGGCTTATTTTCAACCGCCCCCAGCAACGTTTAATTAGTGCACTGGTGGCGGCAGCGAAACAAGGTACACACTAGCAACCTACGTACTGCCTCTGACTAGCCTTTTAAGGCTGCCAGCGCGGCTTCATAATCAGGCTCATTTTTCAGCTCGCTGACCAGCTCACTGTGCAACACGCGATTATCTGCATCGAGCACTACCACGGCACGGGCGCACAATCCTTCCATTGCACTATTCGCCAATGCGACACCCCACGCTTCTTGGAACTCTCGATGGCGGAAGGTAGACAAGGTTTCAACGTTATCCAGCCCTTCTGCGCCACAAAAGCGCTTGGCCGCAAATGGCAGGTCAGCAGACACCACCAGTACCACGGTATTATCCAATTGCGCGGCCAGTTCATTAAACCGTCGAGTAGACACCGCACAAGTGGGCGTATCGACACTCGGGATAATATTCAGTACTTTGCGCTTGCCCGAATACGTATCAAGGGTAACATCTTCTAAATTAGCATTGGTAAGCGTCATCAGCGGCGCAGTTTGACCTGGAGCAGGTAGCGTTCCCGCCACATCCATCGGCTCGCCAGCACGGGTTATCTGTTGCATATTAAGCTCCTAATATAAAGTGAAAACGGTGTATGGTGGGAGCTATCACCTTACAGGGTAATGCCTTAACGGGGCTAACCTTTCCTTCCTAACCTTCCCTTAGACAGGATAACGAGAACGCCATGGCCTCTTTAGTTATTATCAAAACCGGTGATGCTTTCCCTGAAGTGGTCGATCAATACGGTGATTTCGAGCAACTCTTTATCAATCAGCTTTCGACGTCACTACCGACCGACCTGTCACTCAGGGTTTGGGATGCGCGCAAACAAGGCGTTCCTCCTACCCCCAGTTCATTCGCCGGCATTATGCTCACGGGTTCCCACAGTATGGTGAGCGAACAGGAGCCATGGAGCGAAGCACTAAAACCTTGGCTTGAGCAGGCGTTAGCTGAGAACGTCCCGATGCTTGGTGTGTGTTACGGCCACCAGTTGATGGCTTCAGCATTCGGCGGTATTAGCGATTACCACCCTGCAGGCAGAGAGTCAGGAACCCGCAAAGTTCAGCTGACCCAAGCAGGTCATCAAGACCCTCTGTTTAGCAAGCTCCCCTCACACTTCTCGGCTCACCTAACCCACGCCCAGTCGGTCATGCAGCTGCCACCCAACGCCACGGTGTTGGCGCATAACTGCCACGATGCTCATCAAGCATTACGTTATGGCCCCCGCCAATGGAGCGTGCAGTTTCATCCAGAATTCACCCAACCAGTGATGCATGCTTATATCGAGCGTCAGAAAGCCGCATTGCGCGACCAAGGCGACAATCCCGATGAACCCATTAACGCCATCACTGACACTCAAGCAGCCTCTAGCCTACTGCGCCATTTCCTGAGCTTTACGTAAGCCGCTTTTGGTCGCGCCTGGACGCAAGTCGGTCCGCTAATCGCGTGGGTTCTGGTAACTTGGTGCGCCCTAAACAACGCACCACCCAGTCCAGCGATGTTTCAAGGGATAATCGATGTCCAGGCGATACGAACACTGGCTTCACATTTTTCCGCGAGCGTAGCACAGCACCAATCACCTCGTTACCTGATGTTAGCGGCACCCAGTATCCCTGCGTGTTTCCCACCTCTTCATGCTGCCCCGTTAAGCGGGACTTAGCGATGCCGATCGTCGGTAAATTTAGCCATAGCCCCAGGTGAGCAGCGACACCCAGCCGCCGAGGATGCGCAATCCCCTGCCCGTCGACCATTACCAGCTCGGGTGTGATCGCAAGTTTTGCGAATGCCTCCAGGGCGGCTGGGATCTCGCGAAAAGAGAGCAGCCCGGGAATATAAGGCATCCGTGTTGGCTCACGATGAACCACCTGCTCTACCATAGTTAGATGTTGTGGGGTGTCAGGCTGCCATTTCAGGACAACAATTGCCGCACGAGTAATCTCACCGTCCGCTTCAAACCCAATATCGACCCCAGCAATGTGATGTACAGAGTCGATACGATCCGTGGTTTCAAGTCGTTTCGCCAGCACTTTTTGCAGCGCTACGGCTTCTTTTGGAGCTAAATTCCAGTCATGTAGCGGTGCGTCCATGCAGACTCCTTTTACTGAACCATCATCATACTAACGTAGCTCAACTTCTCAGCAGCAATAACAGGCAAAAAAAATCCCCTTAAGCCGCTAGGCGTAAGGGGATAGAACGATCGTTAAACGTCGTTTTAAAGCACCACTATCTATCTATGGCGCTATACAATAACTTAAGCACAATAACTTAAGCGCGTTCGCGGCGACGAATCGGCGCATCGCCGTCATCACGACGACGACGTGGAGCACGCTCAGGCGCGCTGTCTTCACTAATTTCTAACGGACGACCTGCGACACGGGCACGTGCCATTTTCGCCAGAATAGTGGAAGGCAGGCCACTGGGTAGCTCAACTACCGAGAAAGCGTTGCGGATATCGATCCGACCGATACGGGCACCTTCGATGCCACCTTCGTTCGCCAGTGCACCCACCAGCTGACCAGGCTTAACGCCATCCTTATGGCCAACAGAAACACGGTAACGAATCATACCTTCACTAGGTGCGCTTGAACGCTCACGACGGCCACCAGACCTACCACCAGGCGCGCCATCACGCGGGGCACGCTCTTTACGCGGGGCTTGCAAGCGACCAATCGGCGCTTCATCAGCACGCGCCATCGCAGCAAAAGCACAGGCTAATTCAATGGCATCATGGCCTTCTTCTACCAGGCGTTCAACCAGTGCACGCTGCTCTTCAGCACCTTTGGTCAGGGCCGCTACAACGCGATGATGGAACACGTCATCACGGTGAGCACGAATAGCAGCTTCGTCTGGCAGCGGCATTTCCGTCATTTTCTGACCGGTAGCCTGCTCCATCCAGCCCACTTTACGGCCTTCACGGAAACCAGCGAACGTAATTGCGATACCGCTACGGCCCGCACGACCGGTACGACCGATACGGTGTGTATAGGCTTCTGCGTCTTGTGGCAGATCGTAGTTGATCACGTGCGTAATACGCGGCACGTCAAGACCACGAGCAGCGACGTCGGTCGCAATTAGCACATCAACCTTGCTACGCTTGAGACGTGTAATGGTGCGCTCACGCAGGCTTTGGTCTAGATCGCCAGACAGGCCTGCGGCATTAACGCCACGCGCTGTTAGCTGCTCAACCAGCGTGGTACAAGCGGCACGAGTACGCACGAAGACAATAGCGGCATCAACCGGCTCAACTTCAAGGATACGTGCCAACGCTTCAAGCTTAGCGCCACCATCGACGCGTACAATGCGCTGTTCAATGTTTTCACCGGTCGTCGTACGCGACTCAATCGCGACTTTCACCGGGTTAACTAGATAGCGGTTAACAATGCGCTCAATTTCAGTCGGCAGCGTTGCCGAGAAGAACACACGCTGAGCATCTTTAGGGGTATCGGCAACCACGCGTTTTACGTCGTCGATAAAGCCCATGCGCAGCATTTCGTCAGCTTCATCCAGCACAAGTGCCGAAAGGCCATCGAGTTTCAGACTACCGCGATCAAGGTGATCGATAATACGGCCAGGGGTGCCAACAACAACCTGGGCACCGCGCTTTAGCGCGCCTAACTGCTCACGGTACTCTTGGCCGCCACAAAGGATAGCGACTTCAAGGCCCTTGAGGTTTTGACCATATTTACTGAACGACGCAGCAACCTGCTGGGCAAGTTCACGGGTCGGAGCCATAACCAGTACTTGAGGCTCGCGACGGGTAAGTTCTAAACGCGATAACAATGGCAATGCAAATGCAGCAGTTTTGCCGGTGCCGGTTTGTGCTTGGCCCAGCATATCGCGGCCTTCCAGCAACGCAGGAATTGTCTGCGCCTGGATCGGCGAGGGAATTTCGTAGCCTTGTGCTTCAACAGCAGAGAGAACGGCAGGCAACAGAGCAAGATCGCCGAAGCTCGGCGAAGCGACAGAAGTCGAGGTCATTAATCACACCTTGGTAGGCCGGTTTTTCCGGCAAAAAACATCGTAAGCGTCTCTGACTCTGCTCGTTAATACGCGTGACAATGCCTATTAATGAACAAGGATCCGCAAGGCGGATATTATCATCAGTGGAGTCGGAGACGCCGGTCGCACCTAGCATTCGGTTAGCAAACATCGCATAGGCGGGCTAACCGCTGTGGCGACCTTCTGCGCCGATTTCACCCGTTTGGTGAAATGCTGGAGGCGCGCCATCTTCACAGCAATGAACATCTGCAGTTGGCAAGATGTTCCCGCAAGCACTTCGCTTCGTAGTCAACGCTACGCAGGAAATCGCTTATCGTCGTGATGGAGGGGTCAACACATGCGAGGAGGGCGCATCCTAACACCGCCAGCCGATCATGACCAGCTTTTTTACTTTAACCATTTTTAATAGTCTGGCTTGCAGATACTCCCTGTTCGTCTAACCTGAGAGGTGCCTAACGATGTTCACTAACTTCAAGGAGTGATGCTATGAACTGGGATAAAATTGAAGGCAACTGGAAAGAAATGAAAGGAAAAGCTCGTGCAAGCTGGGGAGAACTAACTGACGATGAACTTACCCAGATTGGCGGCAAGAAAGACCAACTTGTTGGCAAGCTACAGCAGAAATATGGCATAGAGCGGGAAGAAGCCGAACGCCGTGCTGATCAATGGGCGAACGATCTTTAACGTTTGTCGTCTAATTAAGCCGCACATTAATAGCTACACGGAGAGATGCTATGCGTAAGACAATGCTTACCACCGCTATCAGTACCGCCCTTTTAGGCAGCTTAGCCTTTGGTGTTCAGGCCTCAACTGAACCCCAAGGCATGTATTCTGCAGATGACATCATGGATGCAGAGGTGTTTTTTGTTGGTGGTTCTGGTGAAGAAATAGGTGAAGTGGAAGATATTCTTTTTGATGAAGAAATGCGCATTTCAGCGTTAGTCGTTGAAAGCGGCGCAGTTCTGGGTCTGGGTGGTCGTGAAATTGTGATTAATACCGATCAGTTTACCCTGGAAACCCATACCGAGAGTGATGGTGGTACCGAGCACCGTATTATGCTCGAGGCTTCCCAAGAGGAAGTCGAATCCTTCCCTACCTATAATCGTGATTGGTGGGAGCAGACTAAAAACAGTGCTCGCGATGCGTGGCAAACGACCAAAGAAGGTGCCCAAAGCGCTTGGCAAACTACTCGCGAAGCCGTTAATGACAACCAGTAACTTAAATCGCTTAAGCTAGCGCTTAACTAGCCAAATGGGCCACCCAGCAACTGGGTGGCCCATTTGTTAGTAACGAGATTTGAGAGGCAGTTTCTGAGCAGCGCTCTGCTTATCAACTAGTATGAAGCCCGACGACGGATGCCCTGCCCTGGCAAACGCTGACGATCATGAGGGCGATCTAAATCCAATAGCGGTCCAGCAGGCACAATGCGTGTAGGGTTAATCTTGTCATGGCTGTAGTAGTAGTGGCGTTTTATCTGGTCCATATTGACGGTCTCTGCAATGCCCGGCCACTGATACAGCTCGCGAACGTAATTTGCTAGATTTGGATAATCTTCAATACGCTTTAAATTGCACTTAAAATGACCGTAGTAGACAGCATCAAAACGGATCAGCGTAGTGAAAAGCCGAATATCCGCCTCTGTTAACCACTCCCCCGCTAGATAACGATGCTCGCTCAAACGTTTTTCCATTCGATCTAAGGCATCGAACAGCGCCTGCACATGCTTTTCATACACCTGCTGATCCGTCGCAAAACCCGACTTATAGACACCGTTATTAATATGCTCGTACACATCGTCGTTGATGTCGTTAATGGTGCTACGCAGGTCATCAGGGTAAAAATCTAAATCGTTACCGGTCAACTTATCAAACGCGTGATTAAAAATGCGTATCAAATCAGCTGACTCATTATTGATTATTGCGCTACGTTGCTTATCCCAAAGCAGCGGTACGGTGACGCGTCCCGTATAGGTAGAGTCATTCATCGTGTAGAGCTGGTGATGATAGTCGACGTGGTTAACAGGATCCCCGCTGGAGCCCTCAGCTTGGTTATACGTCCAACCCTTATCCTGCATCAAAGGGCTGACATGAGAGGCACCAATAAGTGATTCCAGCCCTTTTAATTTGCGCATAATCAGAACTCGATGCGCCCAAGGGCAGGCTAAAGAGACATAAAGATGATAACGGTCTGCTTGCGCGGGGTAGCGCTGCCCTTGCCACTGTTTGCCTGACGATGCACCGCCTGACAGCACTTCTCTTATGGAATCGTCGCCCACCCAGTCGCGCAGCTGAGCAGACTCACGGACAAATTCGCCACCATGCTTCTTAGTGTCGTACCACTGATCAACCCATTCGCCGTTAACAAGCAGTCCCATCGGGCGGTCTCCTGTTGTAATAATCGTATGTAGTAAACGCATTAATAATGCTGATGGCGTTTAGCATACGCCCGCTTTCCCGATGCTCAAGCGGATGTTTTACGGCGATTCATTCGATGAAATCGAATCCTTAGGACAGAGTTCGCTCACCCCCTGCTTCAATGCCTGTGCCATCGCGTGGGCTGCAGGGCCAGCGCGATCTCGGTCTCTGAATATCAACTGCATGGGCACCATACGTATCCCTCCAGCACTCAACGGCAGAGGTTTGAGTTGCCCACTTGAAAGCTCATCAGCAATACGGGTTTCTGGCATCCAGGCAAACCCTAATCCACGCTTCAACATATCTAAAGACGTGTTTAAGTGACTCACCGTCCATCGTTGCTCCGCTTTCAGCCAGCCGGAATTAGTCGACTGGCGTAGCGCTGAATCACGTACGACCAGTTGGCGATGCTGGGTTAGATCCCTCAGGTCTAGCGAGCGGCTAAGCTGGTGTAACTCATGGCTTGGGTGTGCCACAGCGATAAACCGCACGTTCACCAGTGGTTCACCTAAATACCCCTGAGCCGCAATCCCTGAAACCACGAGATCGGCACGGCCATCGTGAAGCATCTCCGTACCACCATTTAGCACGCTTTCATGCAACTGTACTCTGACCTGAGGATACATTTCTGAGAAACGCTCAAGCGCTTTCGCTTGGGCAGCGGCTGGAAAAATCTGATCAATAGCGACCACGATTTCAGCTTCCAAGCCAGCAGCCAAACGGGTAGCAACATCTTCTAAAGAAGCGGCACTCTCAATTAACTGGCGAGCTCGGCGCAATAAGAGTTCGCCCGCCTCAGTTAGGCGTACTTGCCTACCTACCGGCTCTAACACCTGAACACCCAATTGCTCTTCTAACTTGTGCACGGCATGGTTAAGCGTAGATGGGCTTTTATGAATAGCCTCGGCCGCCCGCGCAAACCCACCATGGTCAACGACGGCTGCCAGCATCTGCCACTGTGCAAGAGTTACTCGAGACATTTCGATTCCCTCGACGCTAAACAGCGAAATAGTCCGCTTGATCTTCGAAAAACCCATATAGAATGCCAGGAAAAAGTGCTGAGTACTTGCTTGCAAACAATTATTCCTAGGTATCAGTCCGCCAAGAGGGGCTAGCTGACTCTTTTTTCCTTAAGTCGCGGTTAATCGACACTAAAATTGCCAAACACGACAAAGAAACAATTTTTTACAAAAAAGACAGCATCTCACACCGCCAATTACTAAGCGCCCTTAACAAATCTGCTGAAGACCACCTGATGACGAGTGGTTGGCTTTCAAGTCGCCTAAACTTTTAGACAAAAATGATACAAATATAATACAAAAGCATTGTAAAATTAATTTAACTTTTAAAGTTGGTGGAAAATATTGCTTAGCGCCACCTCCCTATGGTTAATTAGTCTGCCCACTTAGCCCTAACACGGCTATCGAGAAGTTACTTTTTTTAGCGAACGGCGTTCATAAACAGATTTACTTGCTTATTACTTCCGTATTTCAATGAAGTACATTTAGTGTACAGGTATACAGTCTGTTCACTCTTACCCTCATGGGGTATGGTTCCTGGGTTTACTTTCTTTCATGTTACTCATTTATCACGAACTCGGCGGCCCATTTACCCATGTTGCGAATTCTTCATTCGCTGCCCCGCACACATAAATTGTTACTGTTACCCGTGGCTACAATGGTCACTGTGCTGGGCACACAAAAGTTAATTACGACCTACCACGATTTAAACCACGCTCATACACCACTGGAAAGCGTGCTTGTACCGCTTCCCAGCGACTCTGCTCCTGGGGTCCCCTCACTGCGCCAAGAACGCACCCCTGTTGCTGAAGCCATTGATCGCGCTTCCCGCGCGATTGATGCCACGCGGGAAAATATTCCGCTGCACGACCTTGCTGCTAAAGAAATTGTCGATCTGGATGTCATTCCTAGCGCCGAAGCCTCAATGGCTAGCGACACGACGCAACCTCACATTAGCGCCCAACTGGATGACAGCGCGCTCCATATCGCCGTGGTGCTAGGAACCCTCTCCAGCGGTATGCTCGAAGTTGATAAAACTGCTTCTGGCGATGTGGATAACACGGCTTCCGTAGAAATTGCCGATGCCACTTCATATGAAGATTATGGCAATGAGCTATTTGGTGATATTTCTTTTCTCGAGCTGGAGCTTGCTACGGACGAGCCCTACGTTCCCAGATGGAAAACACATATTGTTGAGTCGGGTGAGACCTTCGCGTTGCTGGCACAGAACAAGCTAGGCCTTGGCTACAGCGAAGTAATGGCGCTGCTAGAGGATCTTCCAGACCCTCGTATGCTTACGCATTGGCGTGCTGGCCACAGTTTTGATTACAAGTTAGATGAAAATGGTCGTTTGCTGTCGTTGCGTATGATGAAAAACACCCGCGACGGTATCTTGCTAGAGCGTGATGAAGAACACTTTGCCGCCACGGTTATTGAGCGCCAGGGTGAAGCAGTACAGCGTCTCTACGCGGGCAGCGTAAGCGGTAGTTTTGCACGCTCGGCCCAGGCAACGGGTCTAAGCAGTAGCGCCGTTACTGAACTCACCCACCTACTTGAGCAAAAACTCGACTTTCGACGCGACAGCCGTCGTGGGGATCGCTTTCAAGTGCTAGTTGAGTCAGACATGATTGATGGGGAAGCGTTTGACTCTCGCGTGCTCGCTGTTAAGTACGATGGCGAACGCATGGACTTGACGCTTCTGCGTAATGCCACTGATAGTAACTTTTATACGCCTGAAGGAAGTAGCTTAGATCCTGCTTTCTCGCGCTATCCGTTTGAAGGCAATTACCGTCTAAGTTCTAACTTTAACCCACGCCGCAAACATCCGGTAACTGGCCGCATAAGCCCGCATAATGGCACCGATTTTGCGATGCCTATTGGCACACCTGTTATTGCTCCCGCCAATGGTCGGGTGGAAAAAGTGGGTAACCATCATGCTGCAGGGCGTTACATTGTGGTTCGCCATGATAATGGCTATCAAACCCGTTATCTTCACCTTTCTCGCCCGCTGGTCAGCGAAGGTGCGCGTATCGAAATGGGTGAACGCATTGCACTTTCAGGCAACACCGGACGGAGTACAGGGCCTCATCTGCACTATGAGGTCATCGTCAACAACACGCCTGTCAACGCGATGAACGTAGAGCTGCCTGAAAACACCAGCCTTAGTGGCGATACGTTGATTGCGTTCCAGCGCCAAGCTGAGCCCATGATGGCGGCACTGGATAGCGGTGAGACAGGCACTATCAGTGTTGCTAACTACGAGCGTCAAGAAGAAGAGCAGTAACTTTCTGACTCTCTTTGCATCAAACAGTAACGCCGCCCTTATAGGGCGGCGTTATTGCTTTGAAGTAAGCCTGCGTTACCAACCTTGCCGATAAGCCATCCTTACAAAATATCTAGCCATCAATCCTCCCATCACGTTATACCGCTCGTGACAATGCAGCCAATAGATCGGCGTCGCGGCGATAAATATCATCGCGAAACTCTACTTCTCCTTGCGCATTTGGCCAGGCCGTTAAGTAGTGCAGCGCGACAGGAATACGCTGCGGCAGATTAACATTGCGATCACTTCCACCACTGTTAAGCAACGAAGACAATTGGTAGCGACTGCCACTATCTTGAAGCAGTAACTGCGCAAATTCCGTCACGCCTTCAACGCGCACACAGCCAGAACTGAGCGCTCGCTGATCGCGCTGAAACACTCCCCTGGCAGGTGTATCGTGAAGATAGATCATCTCATTGTTAGGAAAACGTACCACCACGCGGCCTAACGGGTTACCGCCACCTGACACTTGACGCAGCATCACTGCGCCTGGCCGCTGCCAGTCAATAGCACCAGCGTCTAACCGCTCGCCGGAGTGACTTATCACTTGGATATTGCGCCGGGCCAAATAGCCTGGATCTCGTCTAACCTGAGGTAAAACGTCCTCGCGCATAATGGTCGGTGGAATCGTCCATGACGGGTTGATAGTTAAGTGGCTAATCGCCGAATGAATAATAGGCGTTTCGCGCCGCGGTGTGCCGACTACCACCCTGGCATCCCAGTGCTCACCATTGGGCCGAGTGTAGTGCAGTCGATACCCCGCAATGTCGACCCACACACGCGGCTCATCGGTTTGGGTAGGCTTGAGCCAACGCGCCCGCTCTAAGTTGACACGAAGCTGATCAATACGCGACGTGACCGGCGTGTTCAATGCAAGCCGTGTGCGCTGGCCCACAACACCATCTTCTTGCAACTGATGACGACGTTGAAATTGCTTAACGGCCCTTTCTAGCTCAGCATCATAAGTGCGCTGGTTGCTAACCGCTGACTGCGCCTCAATCATTGGGTAGGCACTGCTATCCGCCCCCAGCAAGTTGGTTTCTCCCCAATAGGCCAAACGCTGTCGCAATACCAGTACATCCTCATTAGTATCGCCTGGGCGTAACGCCTCATCGCGACTTGCCAGATAGGGAACACTGCCTTTTTCAGCCAGCGTACGGTATTGGCGTAGCGCATCACGTAGCTGAGCGTACTCCGTTGACGAGGGCCTTACATAGTCAAGCGCGCCCTGAATATCGCCATTTTCCACCGCATGGACAATGCGCAGCAAAGAGTAGCGGCGCTCTGGCCTAGGGATATCCCATTTGGGCTCGACCTCGTTTGGGTTCACCTTGCCCCGCGAGAGGTGCTCAAGTGCAAGCAAAAGTGCTGTCGTTGCCTGAACATCAAAATCAGCTTGGGCCAACGCACCTGCTTGCTGGCTAGCCTGAAATGCAGTCAGCAGGATATCTGCGTCATAATCACTAGGCGTTAGACCATCATCTTCAAGGCTATTTAACGCCTGCACCAGTGCTTCAACACGACTGCTATCTTGCCAGACGAGTCGCTGGTTTAGCTGCTGATAAAAGTCTTCAACAGGCAGTAACTCACTAGATTGAGTCGCTAAACGCTGAGCAAGTGCCTGCTCAAGAGCGCCTGTATCAGCTTGCGCGCTGGTAACCAACTGAGGCGCTTGGACCAGCGTCAGACACAGGGCCATCCCTATCGCCCATCGTCTTATTAACGTTGTCTCGTTCATCGCTCCTCCTTGCGTTACTATTCATCGTCGCTATTTATGATTGCGATTCATCATTATTGCGCTACATCTATTTATCATAGCCGTTTACCTGTCTACTTCGTCGATATCTATTGCAGGATTGCACTCTATGCTTTTTTACCTACGTGCTTCTACCGTCATTGTTTCGCTTCCACTGCTGTTATTGAGCCTTCCCTTACAAGCCGCCAGCTTTTTTTCACAGGTCGCTTCTACCGCGCCACCCGGCATTTCGCCCTTGCATCATCAATTACTCCAACTAGCGCCATCGGCAACGCCAGAGGCGCTGCGGCTCGCCGCTCAGTCACTTAGCTGTGCTGACCCAACCGCTGAGCGCTTAGCCGTCATTGATTACTCACTTCCGTCTACCGAGCCACGGCTTTGGGTCTTTGACCTACATCGACATAAGCTGCTGTTCAAAGAGCTGGTTTCCCATGGGCAGGGTTCAGGCGATGCGTTGGCAGAGGTCTTCTCCAATACCCCCGAAAGCCATCAATCCAGCATCGGGCTCTTTCGCACAATGAATAGTTATTATGGTCGTAATGGCTATTCATTGCGTTTGGATGGCTTAGAGCCAGAGGTGAACGACCTCGCGTTTGAGCGAGCAATTGTGATTCATGGCGCTGACTATGTTAGCGACGACTTTATCGCCCAGACCGGTAGACTCGGACGTAGCCACGGCTGCCCTGCCGTACGCGAAGACATCACTTATCCGCTTATCGACAGTTTAAAAGAGAACCAGTATGTCTTTGCCTACTATCCGGATGAAGAGTGGTTAGCAACATCGCAGTTTCTGCGCTGCCCAAACGACAATGCTCGCCATCTAGCCCAACGCTGATCATCTTTCTAGCAAAATTGCCGAGCGGCGAAGCTGCTCACTGTGTAAGACCAGCCTTTAGGCTGGTCTTTAAGACTGATCCAAATACATTAAGAAACATAGACTCATAAAACACAAGAGGCTGGTTTTTATCATTAATATAAGGTAACTCCGGCAAGCACAGCAACTACCTGCAATACTTTGTGACAAAACATCACAAAACTATTTACTATTTTGCAGGTACTGGCCATGTTTGCTTTTATGCACCCGTATCAAACTATCCATCGCCTAGAGCAGGAAGTGGCAACATTGAATGCCCAACTGGATGCTGAAAAAAAGCGTCACAGTTGTCGCGCGATCAGCTTGATGACGCCAGTTGAGTCACTCAGCATGCTTCAGGCCAGGGGCGCGGACATGCTTTGCTCATTGAGCAAGGGCGTAGAAGTGCATGCTCAGCACCTTGCTGCCGAGCAATCGACACTCACAGACACCTTCGAGCGTCTCCATAAAGCCGAGCAAAGCGCACAAACATTGCAACAACATCGCCAACGCTGCCAGCAAACAGACACGTATTTATCGTCCCCTTTAGTGACAGAGCAAGCCTTCCACGATATACGCCAGTTGAGTGTCGAATTAGGACACAATGCAGGCCATACACAAGCGCTAGCGATTACTGCGGCTTTGGAAGTTGCCCACTTTCATGAACAACCGGCAGGCATGCCAGCGATTGTGCAGGACCTGCAGGAGTTATCAGAACACTCACGGCAATTAGCACATCAGCTAGCACAGTGGGTCGAGCGCACTGCATTGCAAGTCAATGAAGACGCAAAGATCCGAGATTATCAGCAGCAGGAAATAAAGGCACTCACCAGCGCTGCCCAAGCAGCAGAACAGGTCATTGAGCAGTTGATAGACCAATCACGCCATATGTATAAGGTCATACACCACAGTACAACCACGGCTTATTTACACGCCGCCAAACTCGAGCATGCGGTATGGAAAAGCCGCCTTTATAGTCAACTACTCTCTGCTCATCTGGAAGAGAGCTTAGAAGATCACCAGCACTGCACGCTTGGGCATTGGTACTTTATGGGTGACGGTCATCGCTATAAGCATACCGAGGCTTACAAAGCGCTGGCGGCACCCCATAAGCGTTTTCATGAAAGCGGTTTAGAAGCTCTTAAGTTTGCTCGACAAGGTGATCACAATGGCCAGCTTGCGGCGCTGGCCATGATGGAAGAAGCCAGCAGCCAGCTAGCGCTCCAGCTTGATAAATTGATGGAACATGCTGTTTATGAGGTTCCCCTTTCAAATGGGCGCCCTTCGCCATTAGCAGATTCACCTTGATAGCGTGCTGTGCGCCTGCCTAGCAGGCGTACACATATCACGCCCTTTTATGCCATGCTGAGTGGGTTACTGCGCTTTTAATCACTCACTCAGCAGGGAAAGCAATGTCGCAGATCAAAAAGCTAGATCTCGCTTTACAGGGCGGTGGAGCCCACGGTGCTTATACATGGGGAGTCATCGATCGCCTACTTGAAGATGACCGTATCGACATAGAGGGCATCAGTGGCACAAGCGCTGGCGCAATGAATGGCGTGGTCATGGCAGATGCCCTCACCCGCGGTAATAAAGAGACAGCTCGCCAAGCGTTACACCAGTTTTGGAAAGCGGTTAGTCGAGCAGGGATGGCGAGCCCAATTCGCCGCTCACCACTTGATGTGCTTACCGGAAACTGGTCTCTCGATCATTCACCGGGCTATGTGGCCATGGACCTTTTAAGCCGTCTGGTGTCCCCCTACCAACTGAACCCTCTCAATATTAATCCACTGCGCGACATTATTGCCGAGCATATTGATTTCGAACGTGTAAGACGTTGTGAGCAGCTTAAGCTATTTGTGACCGCCACTAACGTTCGCACTGGAAAACAGCGCGTCTTTCGCCGCGAAGAGATGAGTGTGGATGCGGTGATGGCCTCTGCTTGCCTGCCATTTGTATTTCAAGCCGTTGAGATAGAGGGTGAAGCGTACTGGGATGGCGGTTATATGGGTAACCCAGCGCTGTTCCCTTTAATGGAAGAGTGCAGCGCCCGCGACATTCTATTGGTGCAGATTAACCCCATCAGCAGAGAAGAAATACCCACATCTGCCTCAGCCATAATGAATCGACTAAACGAAATTACCTTTAATTCAGCCCTGATTAAAGAAATACGCATGATTGCAGTGCTTAAGCGCACACTGGATGAACAGGGTATCGAAAACTGCTATCAGCAAGCTCTGTTCCACCGTATCAGTGGCGAACAGGCGCTAGAGGATCTCTCGGTATCGAGCAAAATGAACTCAGAGTGGGCATTCCTATGTTACCTGTTTGAGCAAGGGCGCGATGCCGCCGAGCGCTGGCTAGAAACTCACTTTGAGTCGATAGGTGAACGCTCAACACTGGATATTGACGCTGTTTATTTGCACGAATAATCAGCACTGACGTGCCGCACGCCTTTGCTGCAGATGCGCCACCTTGGTGCATTACCCGCTTGCCGCAACGCTCCACCTATCAAAAAAATAAACATAAGAAACTGATTTTAAAATTAAAATAATCTTATGGCGAACTACTTGCTTAACTCTTACTGAATGATGGTAGGCGTGGACCAGGCCCAACGGGTACGAGTGCGTCGAACCTGCCCTTCAATGGCGAAGGCATGTTCTCGTTAACAACATAGCGCCTTTCCAAGCGCCATGTTTTGACCCACTCGTATCGTGCTCTGTGAGGCCATCCATGGACATTCGCAATAAAGCTAACCGCATTCGGCTATTAAACTTCTCTACCCCTCAAATGCGCGCGTTCCACTTCTCCTGGTTCGCGTTCCATATCTGTTTTTTTGGTTGGTTTGGCATCGCGCCACTGATGGCGGTGGTCCGTGAAGACTTATCACTCACCCAAACGCAAATCGGCAATACCATTATTGCCTCGGTTGCTATTACCGTTATTGTCCGCCTGCTCATTGGCGTACTGTGCGATAAAATTGGGCCTCGTAAAACCTATACCGGTTTGTTAATGCTGGGCGCTGTGCCCGTTATGGGCATAGGTTTTGCCAATAGCTTTGAGACCTTCTTACTCGCTCGGCTGGCCATCGGCGCCATCGGTGCATCCTTTGTGATCACCCAATATCACACCACGATGATGTTTGCTCCGAATGTCGTTGGCACCGCCAATGCGACCAGTGCTGGCTGGGGAAATTTGGGCGGCGGTACGACGCAAATCCTGATGCCGTTGATCTTCTCAGGTCTACTAATGCTTGGCGTTAGTGAAACGCTAGGGTGGCGCTTGGCAATGGTGGTGCCTAGTGTCGTACTGTTTTTTACTGGGATTGGCTATTGGCTGTTTACCCAAGATGCTCCCGATGGCAACTTTAGCGACCTGCGCGCCCGCGGCGAACTACCCGAAGCCACAGGTGAAAATAGCGCTGTACACAGCTTTCTGACCGCAGCAAAAGATATTCGCGTATGGGCGCTGTTTATTGTTTACGGGCTCTGCTTTGGCGTCGAACTAACCATCAATAATATTGCCGCTATTTACTTCTTCGACAAATTTGATCTGACCCTGGCGACCGCTGGTTTAATCGCTGGTTTATTTGGCCTAATGAATATTTTTGCCCGTACCCTTGGCGGCGTCTTTTCAGATCTGTTCGCCAAACAAGGCGGTTTAAAAGGTCGAGTCCGCTGGCTGTTTATCGCCTTAGTATGTGAAGGAATAGCGCTCATTGCCTTCTCACAAATGCACGTCTTAAGCCTCGCAATCGGCATCATGCTGGTCTTTAGCCTGTTTGTTCAAATGGCCGAAGGAGCAACATTTGGCGTGGTGCCCTTTATCAATAAAAAAGCACTCGGTGCTGTTGCCGGTATCGTGGGGGCGGGTGGAAATGTCGGTGCCGTATCCGCCGCCTTTCTGTTCCGGAGTGAAAGTCTTGGTTATCAGCAAGGGCTTTTTTACCTGGGCATTACCGTATTAGTGCTTGCTTCTTGTGTACTGGTAGTACGTTTCAGCGATGCCACAGAAGCTGAAGAAGCAACTGCCTATCGTGATGCGGTTGGCAACGATACGAACGCAGGCGCACTCTCGCTGCGTTAGCACTCACTTCCCCCTCTGGATGCTTTATCCGCGATGATTTTTTACGACATGTTTTCGCGGCACATATCGCAACAGAGGGGAATTCATCTCAGGCGGGGAGTAAAAGGAAACCACTATGTCTACAGCCCAACAACTACTCTTAACCGCCCTTCGGTGCGATATCGATAGCCTGCACCATTTAGCCACCACCTCAGAGATCGTTGGCGACATTAGCGGTTTTATCCATGCGCTCCAGCGTGAACGAGGTGCTTCGACGATTTACCTTGTCTCGCAAGGTAAACGGTTTGCCTCTCGGCGGAAGGAATTTGTACAACATAGCCAAGAAGCCGAGACCGTTATGCGCCAGCGGCTAGAAGCACTTGCCGAAGAAGCACGACCACAGGCAGCAGCACGCTTACTCAGGCGGATCGCGGCGGTGTGGCTTGCCCTGGATGACCTAAACGCGTTACGACAAGCCATACATTCGTTTGCGATCTCTCCCGATGCGGCAACCCAAGCCTTTAACCACTTAATTAGTGGACTCCTCGCCATTGTATTTGAAGCAGCAGATACCTCAGTAGACCCGGATATCACTCGCGCACTAGTGGCTATTTTCCACCTTATGCAAGGCAAAGAACTCGCTGGGCAAGAGCGTGCCTGTGGTGCCTTTGGCTTTACTCATGGGCATTTCGACGATGCCCATCGCGAATTGATTCACCAATTAGTACGCGATCAGCAACGCTGCTTCGATACCTTTGAAGAGTTTGCCTCATCCGAGGCTGAGCTTATTTGGCTGCAGACTCTTTCACCGCGAACACTCGATGGGATTCAGCAGCTTCGCAATATTGCTTACCAACATGCCTGCCAACACTCTCATCAAGAAGGCCGCGTAAACAAAACGCTTAGTGAAACATGGTACGACCTAACCACATTACGCATTGATAGCATCAAAGCCGTTGAAGACACCCTAAACCACCAATTAACGGCGTTATGTCATCAAAAAATCGCTCAAGTGCATGCGACGTTAGAACAAGCTAAAACACCTCTTAACCAGCCTACTCTTGCTCCCTGTGAACAGCTTCTTGCCTTAAGCGATACACAACCATTAGGTGAGCTGACAGCTAGTGCTTTAACCTCTCCATTAGGACGTTCACTAATTGAGCTTGCCCATGCCCAGTCGAGCCACCTTCAAGGGCTCAGTGATGAGCTGGAAAATACCCGCAAAGCCCTGCGTGAACGTAAGCTCATCGAACGCGCCAAAGGCCTCATCATGGCTCACCAGGAAATGACCGAAGAAGAGGCTTACCGTTTTTTACGTAAAACCTCGATGGATCACAGTAAAAGCATGGCCGATATGGCGCAGTCAATACTCGATCTTTCCTCTATGCTCAAACGCAAAGACGAACACACGCACCCAAGCTGAAACAGCTATTTGCAACACTGCGGGCAATTAGCCATTCTAATATCTCCCCTTCCTGAATGAGCTAGGAGCACACGCTATGCAGCACCGTGTCCTAATGATCACTGGCGCCTCAAGTGGAATTGGTGCCGCCACCGCGCGAGCAGCCTCACGTGAAGGTTATAAACTGATACTTGCCGCCCGCTCTACCGAAAAACTCACTGCGCTGGCCCAGGAGCTTGGCCCAGAAAACGTGCTGGCGTGTGCGCTGGATGTCACCGACATGGCGCAACAGCAAGCAATGGTCGATCAAGCGATTGAAACATTTGGGCGCATCGATGCAGTCTTTGCCAACGCTGGGCGCGGAGGTTCTCCCGGCGGTTTTAGCGGTGCAGATCACAACGCTTGGCGTGAGATGATACTGACCAATATTTACGGTGTAGGGCTAACGCTTCAGGCATGCCTTCCCGCGCTAAAGCGAAGCAAAGGGCATGTACTATTAACCGGCTCAGCTGCTGGACGAACGACGATTCCAGGCTCGATGTACAGCGCCACAAAATGGGCAGTGACAGGTATAGGCTATAACTTGCGTGAAGAGCTACGCGGAACGGGCATGCGCGTCACCTTGATTGAACCGGGCATGGTGGATACCCCTTTCTTTGATAAGTCACCAGAGCATGCGCTTGAAGATCGCGATATTGCCAACGCCGTGATTTATGCACTTTCTCAACCACCACACGTCGATGTGAACGAGATTTTAATTCGGCCAACGCCACCCACTGGTTAAGCGACGCTACGAACGGGCAATAATGGCACCTTGCATTTCTTCTTACCTGCCCACATAACACTGGAATACCTAGCGTGCTAATAAATCACGCCGTAAATTTAGCCGCCCATACGCTTTTTAATGCAGGTGCCCCATGAGCCAACTCGCTAATACCGCCCTTTCCGTGCTCGACTTAGCACCGATTCGACAAGGTGGTAGCGCTGAAGAAACATTTCGCAACAGCGTGTCCCTAGCGCAACGGACAGAACAGCTCGGCTATACGCGCTACTGGCTGGCTGAACACCACAACATTGCCGGCATCGCTAGCGCAGCAACGGCCGTATTAATTGGCCATGTTGCTGGGCAAACCTCCACGATACGCGTGGGCAGCGGCGGCATTATGCTACCTAACCATCCGCCCCTGGTGATTGCCGAGCAGTTCGGCACCTTAGAAACACTTTACCCAGGCCGGATTGATCTAGGACTAGGCCGTGCGCCCGGCTCAGATGGCGCCACCATGCAGGCGATGCGCCGCAATGCACAGGCGGGCGTCGATGATTTTCCGCAGCTGCTAAATGAGCTGCAAAGCTACTTAACGGATGCAGACCCTCAGCAGCGTGTGAAAGCCGTCCCTGGACAAGGCACCCACGTACCTATCTGGCTACTCGGTTCTAGTGGCTATAGCGCGCAACTAGCCGCAAAACTCGGGCTCCCCTTTGCGTTTGCGGCCCAGTTTGCGCCGGGATACTTATTCGAAGCGTTGCGGCTTTATCGTGATAACTTCCGGCCGTCGGAGCACTTAGATAAACCCCATGCCATGGTAGGGTTACCCGTTATCGCTGCTGAAAATGATGCCATGGCGCATTACTTAGCAACGACCTCCCAGCAGAAATTTCTTAGCCTTATTCGAGGCAAGCCGACCCAGTCGCTGCCCCCGGTTGAGCAGATGGACTGGTCGCCGATGGAGCGCTCCCAAGTAAGCCAGTTCCTAGGTGCCGCCATCATTGGCGGGCCCGATACCGTCAAAGCTGAGCTAGAGGCCTTTCAAGCGCGTACTGGCGCTGACGAGTTAATGATCAATAGCGACTTTTATGATCATGCCGACCGCTTGCGTAGCTATGAAATCGTGGCTGACGTCGCTCGATAACTTATTAATGAAACGCCAAAACTATGACCACACTTAGCTTTACACCTATGACGCAAGAGGACTTCACGGTCTTCTGGCCTACTTTTCAGTCCATCGTTAGTGCTCAAGAAACGTACGCTATCGATCCTGACATTACCTTTGCAGCAGCTTATAGATTGTGGTGCCAACAGCCCAAAGCGTCATTTGCGGTAAAAGATAGTCAAGGCGAGTTACTGGGTTCTTACTATCTAAAAGCCAACGCTGCAGGCCCTGGCCAACACATTTGCAACTGCGGCTATATGGTAACGCCTGCTGCTAGGGGGAAAGGTGTCGCCCGCCAGATGTGCGAACACTCGCAGCAGGTAGCACGTCAACATGGCTTTGAAGCGATGCAATTTAATGCCGTGGTGGCCACAAACCAAGTGGCCGTCGCCCTGTGGCAACGGCTAGGGTTCACAATTGTCGGCACGATTCCTAACGCCTATCGGCACGCATCCCTGGGGTTAGTCGATAGCTACGTGATGTATAAAGCGCTGTAGTGACCACTTAATAACCAGGCACGCTTTATTGGTAGGACATCATAGAGAGATCACCGGGTTATTTAAGGCAGCGCTGCAGAAGCTCTTCAGCGGCGGCGCTGCCTAACTCGGTTAAGTGAGCAATATTGCGTTCTGGGATTTGTTCCGTATCACCGTAAAAAGCAATCGCTTTTTCGACGCTGGCCTCGCGCAATAGATGAACCATCGCGTAGGGCGAGCGATTAGTGTAATTCGCTGCATCTTCAGGCTCAGCATCGGCAAAACAGTAATCAGGATGGAAGGTTGCTAGCTGATAGACACCTTCATATCCCAGGTCGACCAGCAGGCTTTCGGCAAGCTCGACATAATCCAGGTAGTGATCGAAGCTTTTAAACAGCGTAGGAAATACCAGCAGTGTGGTTTCCGTTTCCGGATGCTCGTTCAGCCACTCTACTTCGGCTATTAGTTCTTCCAATGCCACGTCGACTTTTTTCGAGCGTACCACCTCGACCCGAACGCTACCGCCATCAAGCTCGCGCTTAGCAAACGGGCATATATTGTGCTCCACAATAAAGCTGCGTACCCACGCTAACGTTTGCTCTGCTATCTGATTATCCGCCTCTTGCATCACGCCTACTACCTTACATTAGAGTGGCTGTTACCACGGTTAGAACCTGCTCGTGTATCGGTAAGAAAGAGTGTACCTGCAAGAACCAGTAAATGCTTCAGACGTGTTCCTGAAACCGTGCCAACGCCACTTCATAAGACTTATGAATATGATCATCCATTAGGGCCCGAGCCGCTTTTCCATCTCTGTTTAACGCCAGCTCCACCAATTGATGGTGCTGTTCGTCCAACTCTTGTCGAATAGAGGGCATTTTGGGCCCCAAGCGGCGATAGCGATCAAACTGGTCGTGCAGCTGTTCTATAAATCGCAGTAACCACACCGACCCACAAGGCGCCACCAGAGTGCGATGGAACTGAGTATGTAAACGCTCCCACTCCTCCCCTTTATCGAGTGATACATCCGCACGTTTTAAGCGATGAGCCGCCGCCAAAAGATCGGCTTCCCAGACCGCATCGCCGTGGGCAATGGCACGCTCAAACGCCATGCCTTCTAGTTCAGTGCGCAAGCGTGCAATATCATCCAGCTCTTCCCTCGACAGCTTCGGAACCCTGAAGCCACGTTGGTTTTCTTGGATTAATAAACCGTACGCCGCCAGTTTATTTAATGCTTCACGCAGCGGGCTTAGCCCTACCTGGTAGTGCTCTTTCAGCGCATTAATGGCTAATTTTTCTCCCGCCGCAAAGCGGCCACCGACTAAATCTCTGCGCAACGCATCGTAAATAGGGCTGGAGGCTGTATCAGCAGCAGGAGGGATGTGCTTGTTCATTCCGTGATCCTTTTGCGCATCTTCGCGAACGCGTCTGTTAACGGAGATTCTAGGGCTAGGTGTTGACGTCTCACAATAGCCTAGCCTATATTCTATTTTATTCATAAAAATCGATTTTCAACAAAACAAACGATTAAGAGGCGGAATGGATGCTTTTAACTGAGACGCTGCTGCTAATGGCACAGCGCATATGAAACAGTCGGCACTCTTTTGGGCTTTCTTGCGTGTTGGCCTCCTCGGCTTCGGCGGGGGGCCGGCCATGATACCGCTAGTACGTGCTGAAGTTGTGACCCGGCACAAGTGGCTAACCGATGAGGAGTTTGCCGACGTACTTGCCATCGGCAACACGCTGCCCGGCCCTATCGCGACTAAGATGCCTGGCTATATCGGCTACCGGGTTGGCGGCATCAGCGGCTGTATTGCGGCGGTTATTGCCGTGATTGTGCCGATGATTGTGGCAATGATTGTCATGCTCGGTATTTTTAGTCGCTATCGCGACGTTGCCTGGATACGTGGCATGGGGCAGGCAGTTATTCCTGTCGTTATGATCATGATGGGGCAATTAACCTGGGATTTTTTCGACAAATCTCAAGCAGCTCTTGGCTGGCTAGCAAGCGCGCTAATGGCCGTTATTGCAGGTGGATTAATTTATTGGCTGGGTGTGCATCCTGGCTGGGTCATTGGTGCCATCCTATTAACAGCCTTACTGCGTCCAACGGCTAAAAAACGCGTCGAGGGCTCAGCATGATTTATTGGGAGCTTTTCTTAGCGTTTTTTATTCCTAACATTATTGGCTATGGCGGTGGCCCCGCGATTATTCCTCTTGTTGAAGCCGAGGTGGTTGGCCGTTATGGCTGGATGACCTCTCAAGAGTTCGCCGAAACCCTGGCCTTGGGCAACGCCCTCCCCAGCCCTATTGCAACCAAAATGGCGGGCTATGTTGGCTATGACATCGCAGGCATTGGCGGTGCATTGGTGGCTGTTTCTGCCACGGTTATTCCTTCTTTACTGCTGATGCTCGGGGCGCTGGGGCTGCTTTACCGTCATCGTGACTCTCCCCGCGTCAAGCGTATGAGCCAGTGGGTGCGTCCGGTTATCGCCATCATGATGGCGTGGTTAACCTTGGGCTTTCTACTCGAAAGCCTTAACACTAGTGGGGCTATCCACACGCTGATTATCGGCATAGCGGCCGCTATTGCCTTATTGCGCTTCAACATGCATCCCGCCTTTGTAGTTATGGGCGCCTTGGCTTATGGAGGGATCATTATTCCGTAGCAGAAGACGCAGAAGTTTTAAAACAATAATAGCCATGCACTTAAGTTTAACGCGCCACAGCTCACAATAACTCAAGCACTATAAATGGGGAATCCAATGACCTTTAAATCACTCTTCACCACTACCGCGATAGCTGCAGCACTCTCTCTGCCTACCTTTGCGGCAGCCACAGACCATTATCCTGAGAAGCCGATTGAATTTATCGTTCCCTGGGGGCCAGGTGGCGGCAGCGACCTGCTAATGCGACTTGTTAGCAAGCACCTTGAAACAGAGCTGGAGCAGGCTGTCCCAGTGATTAATATGCCTGGCGCTAGTGGCACGGTAGGCCTGCGCGAAGCCTCCCGGCGAGATAGTGATGGATACACGATTTCGCAAATACATGAAGGTTTGCTGATTGCGCACCACTCGGGGGTTACCGATCTCAACTGGGACGATTTTGATGTCGTTTCCATGATGACCAGCGATAACTCAGTCATCGTAGTCAATGCCGATACGGGTTGGGAAACACTTGATGACATGCTCGAAGATGTCACTTCAAGTCCAGGTGAGTACCGAATGGGCGTTACGTTGGGTGGTATTCCACACTTATGGGCTGTGCAGTTTGAAGAATCCACTGGCACTCAGTTTGGCTATGTGGGGTATGAGGGGACTGGAGAGCGGTTACGCGCACTAGCAGGCGGCCATATCACAGTGGCTATTGAAGATTATTACTCCGCTCGCGCCTTCGTCGAAAATGGCGATTTGAATGTACTGGCAGCCGCGACCTCTGAACGCATCGAAGAGCTACCCGATACGCCTACGCTGAAAGAGCTAGGCCATGATCTGGAGTTTTTGGTCACCCGTGGCGTTGTTGTCCCAAAAGGCACTCCAGAATCGGTGATTACAACACTGGAAAGCGCACTTAAAAATGTCGCTAACAGTACGGAATTTAAAACCGATATTGAGAACGTAGGCGGCACCGTTCGTTACCTTAACCGGGAAGATTACACCGCTTATTTAGAGCGCAATGATGCATTCATTGAAAATAACGCCCACCTTCTTGATTAAGGTAACACCACGCTTGAGGAGGCCATTATGGAACGCAGAAGCCCTGAAATAGCGCTGACCTCTGCTTTACAGCTGCTGTCTTATCTCATTATCGCCCTAGGTGCTTTATTGATGGCCTTCAAGGCCGGCTCATTGCCGGCCTCTCGTTGGGAGCCCATGAGTGCAGGGGTCTTTCCACAAATCATTTTCGTTAGCATTGCAATTTTATGTGGTGTCGCTGCTATCTCTGACATTTCCAAGCACGGCTTACCACGCCTATCCTTTAGCATTGCTTGGAAAAGGTTAATTGCGCTAAAGGCCGTTATATTTAACCTAGTGTTATTTATTATTTATGTGGCAATCATGCCTGTCGCTGGCTTTATTATTAGCACCTTTGCATATTTACTTATTGCTCAATTTTATCTAGCGCCCAAAAAACCTATTACCGTATTGATTGCCATTTTTGTTGCCATCCTCTTTTCGACTGGACCTTACTATTTATTTTCTGAGGTCTTCAATATCTATCTTCCCCGAGCTCAATGGTAAGGTGATCTATGACTGACGCTTTTCTCGTAGCGCTAGGGGGTGTCACTGAACCCTATACGCTATTACTCATGGCAGTAGCGACGTTTGCAGGTATTGTTGCCGCGGCAATCCCTGGCTTTACGATAACGATGGCAATTGTCCTTACCTTGCCACTCACCTTTGCTATGCCGCCAATGCAAGGTATCGCGGTCATGCTTGCTGTCTACGTTGGGGGCTTAAGCGGCGGCTTATTTAGCGCCGCTTTACTGGGCATTCCAGGAACGCCTTCGTCAGTTGCGACCACGTTTGATGCCTTTCCCATGGCAAGGCAGGGCAACCCCGGCAAGGCGCTATCATTAGGATTATTTGCTTCATTTGTGGGCTCGATTATTTCTATTGCAGTGCTGATCGTCGCAGCGCCACCACTCGCACTTCTAGCCGTTAAGTTAGGCCCATGGGAGTATTTTGCCCTTATTATTTTTGCCTTAACCGTCATCGCCAGTTTAGTGGGTGATTCCCTGCTTAGAGGGCTGATTGCAGGCCTTATTGGTATCGGTATTGCAACAATAGGGCCTGATCCATTGATGGGTCGCGAGCGCTTTACCTTTGGTTATGAAATCCTTACGGCAGGCATCCCCTTCCTGGTTGTTTTAATTGGCATGTATGCCATGAGTCAATTGCTGTCAGAGCTGGAGAATAAAGGGGGAGATAATCACTCTTCTGGAGCACTGATTAGCGGGGATATGCGCCCTCACCTGTGGCAAACCGTAAAAGACATCACCCTGAAACCCATCAACGTTATACGTTCATCCTTACTCGGCGTATTTATTGGTGCAGTACCCGGTGCTGGTAGCTCAATTTCTAACCTGCTGGCCTACGACCAAGCTAAACGTGCTTCTAAGCACCCAGAGACATTTGGCAAGGGCGAACCCCAAGGGGTAGTTGCTTCTGAATCAGGTAACTCCTCAACGGTTGGCGGTAGCATGATTCCCTTGATTGCATTAGGCATTCCGGGATCGCCCGCCGATGCAGTTCTCATGGCAGCCATTATGGTACATGGCATCAGCATTGGTCCGCGCTTAATCCTTGACCATCCCGACTTGGTTTACAGCATGTTTATTGCCATGGCGATAGCTTCTGTCTTCATGCTGTTAATCGGCGTTGTTTTGATGAAGGCTTTTTTACGACTACTAAATGTACCGAAGTATATTGTTGTTCCCGTTGTACTCGCTTGTTGTGCGATTGGCACTTACACCCTAAATAACCGCTTATCAGACCTTTACCTGCTTGCCTGCATCGGTGCCGTGGGCTACCTGCTAAAGAAATTGGATTATCCGTTAGCGCCGCTTGTACTGGGCGTTGTATTGGGCCCAATAGCAGAAACCAACTTAAGGCGGGCTTTCCAGACCAGTGCTGATTGGACACTCTTTTTCACTCGGCCTATATCAGCGCTGCTGCTTACATTAGCGGTTGCCTCTGTGATTTACAGTATTTATAGCTATATGAAGCAGCGCCGCCTAATGGCTCAACGTTTAGGTGCCACCTCGAAATAGGAATACTAATGCACACTGATCCACACTATTACCCTTCCGCTTCACGTCGCATGGTTACCTTTGGCAAACGCGGGATGGTTGCGACATCTCAATCGCTTGCGGCACAGGTAGGTATTGATATTTTACGCAAAGGCGGCAATGCCATTGATGCTGCCATTGCGACAGCAGCTACGTTAACCGTTGTTGAGCCTACCTCGAACGGTATCGGTAGCGATGCCTTTGCTCTGGTATGGGTAAAAGGTGAGCTACATGGCCTCAATGCTAGCGGCCCTGCTCCAAAGAGTATTTCATGCGATGCCGTTAAGGCCCTAGGCCATGAGGAAATGCCTGCCCATGGATTAGTACCGGTCACCGTGCCTGGTGCGCCTGGCGCTTGGGCTGCGCTTTCAGAGCGTTTTGGTAAACTGCCGTTTGAGCAGTTGTTAGCACCAGCAATAGAATTAGCTGAAGAAGGGTTTGCTGTATCTCCAGTAGCGAGTCAGCTATGGGAAAGCGCCGTAAAGCGCTATGGTCAATACCAAGCAGCAGAGTTTACCCCCTGGTTTACGCACTTTACCTCCAACGGGCACGCCCCCAAAGCGGGTGATGTTTGGCGCTCTCCTGATATGGCAAAAACGCTGCGTGAAATTGCCAACAGCCACGCGGATGCGTTTTATCAAGGAAGCCTAGCAGATGCGATGGACGCCTTTTCACGTCAGCATGGCGGCTTCTTACGCAAAGAAGATTTACAAGCCTTCAAGCCGGAGTGGGTCAAACCCATCAGTGTCCGGTATCGGGGCCATGATATTTGGGAAATCCCCCCCAACGGCAGCGGGTTAATTGTGCTCCAAGCGCTGGGGATACTTGAGTCACTAGATGACCAATCGACAGATCCAGTGGAAACCCTGCACCGCCGTATCGAAGCAACAAAACTGGGTTACGTAGATGGCTTACGCTACATTACTGAATGCTCCGCAATGCAACCCAGCGTTGAGCAAATGCTATCGAGTGATTACCTCTCGCAACGCGCAGGCCTTATTGGCCAAGACGCCATTAACCCGGCCCATGGCAATCCGCTAAAAGGCGGCACCGTCTACCTAGCAACAGCGGATGATGACGGTAATATGGTGTCATTCATTCAAAGCAATTTTGAAGGCTTTGGTTCTGGAATGGTGGTGCCTGGTACCGGTATCAGCCTACAAAACCGGGGTTGGTCATTCTCCCTAGATCCACAACATCCCAACGCGTTAGCACCCGGCAAACGCACTTACCACACTATTATCCCCGGCTTTATTACCAAAGATAACCAAGCCGTTGGGCCCTTTGGCGTGATGGGTGGCTACATGCAGCCCCAAGGTCATGTGCAGGTAGTAACAGCGATGCTAGAGGATCACTTAAACCCACAGGCAGCACTGGATATGCCGCGCTGGAAGTGGACCAACGGCAAAACAATTGAAGTCGAAGCCGATTTCCCCAACCACTTAGCACTTGCCCTAGCCCGCCGCGGGCATCACATCGTTAAAGTCGCCGACTCGATTACTTTTGGCCGCGGGCAAATCATTCTACGCGACCCTGACAGCGGTGTGCTCCAAGGCGGTACCGAGCCGCGCACTGATGGCGCGGTACTACCTCTTTAAATTTTCGTTTACCCAACGTTCACCACGGCCTTTCAATATCCGCCTTGCAAGACTCTCCGATATCCACCTACTGCTGTGCAGTTAACGCACAGCAGTAGGCTGGCTATCAACGCCAAAGCGTCGCATCATGGCACTCTTTCTTGCTAGGTACTTGCCTGTCTCACTATGCCGCCAATACCGTCCGACACTACCTCTTCTTCACCGCTGAGCGGTTTCTTTAGTGTGTTCCGCTATAGCAGACGAGCGCTTGCACTCGTGTGGGAAACTTCACGCTGGATGATGCTGGGCTTAGCGTTATGCACCTTGGTGGCAGGGGTTCTACCTGCCGTGGCTGCCTGGGTCGGCCAACTGATTGTAGATGGCGTCGTGGCGGCGATGGACAGCTACCAGGCAGCGAGTTCACCCAACCTCTGGGCAACACTAACGCCTGTATTAGGCTTAGTCGCCTTGGAAGGGCTAATTATTGCGTTTATTGCCCTGGCACAACGTGGCCTTTCGGCCCAGCAATCGCTGCTGCGTGCGCTGCTGGGACAAAAAGTTAATGTGATGATTCTAGAGAAAGCGGGCACGCTGTCACTCAGCCAGTTTGAAGATTCAGAATTGTACGACCAGCTCACTCGGGCACGGCGGGAAGCGTCTACGCGCCCGCTCGCGCTGGTGAATAAAACCTTTGGATTGCTACAAAATGCTATTTCACTGGCTAGCTTCGGGTTTCTACTGGTGCAGTTCTCCCCCTGGGCGTTACTCATCTTGGTGGTGGGAGCATTGCCCGTATTTCTCTCAGAGGCGAAGTTTTCCGGCGATGCCTTTCGGCTATTTCGCTGGCGCTCACCGCAAACCCGTATGCAGATCTATTTAGAAACGGTGCTTGCTCGGGAAGACAGTATCAAAGAGGTAAAGCTCTTCGGCTTAGAAGGTCTGTTTCTCCAGCGTTACCGGGATATCTTTACCAAACTATTTGCCGAAGACCGCCGCCTAACGTTACGCCGTGAAGGCTGGGGATTTATCCTTGGCCTGTTAGGCACGCTGACATTTTACGCTGCCTACGCCTGGGTAGTAATTGAAACTGTCGCGGGAGCACTTACCCTTGGCCAAATGACCATGTATTTGATGGTATTTAAACAAGGCCAAAGCGCCCTGTCGGCAAGTTTGACTGCTATTAGCGGTATGTACGAAGACAACCTCTATCTTTCCAATCTTTACGAATATCTCGAGCAACCCACTGAAGGCGAGGAAGGCCACCTTACCAAGGGGACAGCGCCTGGTGATGGGTTACGCTTCGAAAACGTCAGCTTTGCCTATCCCGGTGGCAGTGACGTACTGCACAATATTTCGCTGCATTTAGCGCCGGGCAAAAGTATTGCCTTAGTCGGTGAAAACGGCTCGGGCAAAACCACGTTGATTAAGCTATTAACGCGGCTCTACCACCCGACCAAAGGGCGCATTTTGTTGGACGGTAGCGACCTCAAACACTGGGACACCCAGGCATTACGGACGCGGGTTGGAGTTATTTTCCAGGATTTTGTGCGCTACCAGCTCTCTGTTGGCGAAAACCTTGGGGTTGGCGATACCCAAGCCTTTGATGACCAGCAACGCTGGCAACAAGCCGCTCATCATGGCATGGCGGATAGCTTTATCGACCGCATGCCACATGGCTACCAAACTCAGCTAGGGCGTTGGTTTAAAAATGGCCAGGAACTTTCAGGTGGTCAGTGGCAGAAAGTAGCGCTTTCACGCGCTTATATGAGCCACCATGCCGATATTTTAGTGCTGGATGAGCCTACCGCAGCGATGGATGCCGCAGCGGAAGCCGAAGTATTCGCCCGCTTCCGCGAACATAGCCACGATAAAATGACGATTTTAATTTCCCACCGTTTTTCGACAGTGCGCAGCGCAGACCAAATCATTGTGATTGACCAGGGAAGCATTATTGAACGCGGCACTCATGAAGAACTGCTTACTTGTAATGGTCGGTATGCAAAACTGTTTCGGCTTCAAGCCAAGGGTTATCGTTAACTGAACAGTTGACGCTCCTATAAGCATCGGTTAAAAAATAAAAGCTACTTTCGAAAAGTAGCTTTTATTTTTACTAACGAGACTTTTTCAGAGACCTTCTCATGCGCTGGCAAATCCCCGCAACTCGAATGAATAAGCTGCACCGAGTTATTAATAATTCGGTATCGGCCTATTGTTGTCGCGCGCCAGAAATGTAGTGAGAAAATTGGCCGCGGCAGATGTCGCGGCCATGCGTTTTATCGTTACCTTTGATACTCCCTGATCGCGATGTTGCCCGGCCTCCTAACCCAGGAGACCGACCCAATGGCAGCACTCACAATTACCCGTAAATTACTCCACGCGGTTAAGCGCTATCGTACCCAACGGCGTTTTTACGAAGAACCGCGCTTTCATGATCCGCATCTGTTAAAAGATATCGGCTTACGCTGGGAGCAAGGCCAGCTGGTATCTATTCACGGTGTTAATGAGCTCCACAACCTCACGCAGCGCCATCAGGCCGACACCCGTGCTGCCTATGAAACGTGTCCACACTGCGGGAGCAGCCTGACATAGCCAACGCCCCGGTCACAGGAAGTGGCCGGGGCGTTTGAATGCGTACCCATCACATTGCATTAAAAAAGCCGACCCAGTAGGTCGGCGAAGCTGATGAGAGTTGCTCGGTAAAAAGGCCGAGCAATAAGATGCCCGGGGAAGGCATCGCCAAAACGCCTGCTCAAGCGGCTTGGCGATACCCTCGCCCGTCAACCTTACCTTTACGAGAGTAACTCCCCTTACCTTTTTTCGGTGTTTGCTGCTGCATTTTGAACATCGGTGTGCGCAGCTGCGCTTTCAGTGCGTTATCGCGTATCTTGCCTTTTTTCACGGTGTACTCCTCATCCTTTGAAAAACAGCTTTTGAAAAAACAGTTTTTAAAAAATAGCCATCAACAGTCATTTATTAGGCGGCGCATTTGCTTCCGCCGCCTGCCATTCCTATTGGTTTCGCCGCTTGTATGACCCAATGAGATCGGCCAAGTTCCCAAGCTGCTTACAACACTTAATCAACACGGGTGGTTAACGTGCTCGCGGCAGGACTTTCCGCCACCATGCTCACCACGCTGCCCACCATGATCAGGCACGGTGAGGGTAACGGTTGAGCAGCGAGTCGAGCGGGCATATCCGCTAACGTGCCCACTAAGGATTGCTGTTCAGGCTGGCTAGCGTTTGCTACCAACATAATGGGCCACGTATCGGGTAGGCCCGCTTGGCGAAGGCCGTGGCAGATAGCATCTACTTTGGAAAGCCCCATATAGAACACTAGGGTTTCATCCTGACGAGCAAGGGTTGCCCAGTCTGGCGTGCCGCCTTCGCGGCACAGTTGCGCCGTAATAAAGCGCAGCTGCTGGGCATGGCCACGATCAGTGAGCGGAATACCCATCCCCGCAGCGGCTGCCGAGGCAGCGGTAATGCCTGGCACTATTTCGGCGGATATTGAGGCATTTGCTAATGCTCCCAGCTCTTCACCCATACGTCCAAATACGCCAGGATCTCCCCCTTTCAAACGTACAACTGACTTACCCGCCTGAGCAAGCGAGACGATTAGCGCTCCTATCTCATCTTGGGGCACACTGTGATGCCCGCTCGCTTTCCCCACGTAATAGCGTTCGGTGCCTGGCGGTATCAGCCCCAGCACATCGTCGCCCACTAAACGGTCATAGACCACCGCATCAGCCTGCATTAACAGTCGCGCCGCTTTCAGGGTAAGCAGCTCCATATCGCCGCTTCCTGCACCGACTAAATACACCGTTCCAGAACGGCATTCACCGCTTAGCGGAAGGCGTAAGCGCTCGGCTGACTCGCGACCAAAGGGCGCTAACACCCGCTGACTGAGGCGCATAAAGGCCTCAAGCCATTTCTGGGTTAGTTGTTTGCTTAGCGCACGCATTGGGACGCTCCTCTTCAAGTAATGATTTCAGTTCTGGAATACAACTGCCGCACTGAGTGCCACAAGCCAATCGAGCGCCGAGGGCTTCCACACTGATATCGCCCCCACGAATAGCCTTAATGATAGTGGTTTGTCCTACTTGATGACAGCTACACACCACGGGCCCAGCATCCATCGCACCATCATCGCCACCTGCCAGAAGCCGTTGGCGGTGGTGCAGATCTAGCGCCGTGTCGTTAAAGCGCGCCTCCAGCCAAACCAATCCAGGTAACTCTTGCGGTGGCCCTACCATTAGCCACCAGCGTAACTGCCCATTCACTATCCCTGCTGCGCGCAGCCTGCCGCTACCACTGTCTTCGCACCACAGCGACGCAGGTACATTGAGCCACGATGCCGCTGTTGCTAGCCAGTCAGTGATCGGCGCCGTATCTGCGAGCTGCCAGCGCTCACAGCTGCTCATGGGAATACGTGACCAATAAGCGTTTTTACACCAACCAGGGGAATCCTTAATAGTTTGGTCATTGGCTACCAGCAGCGTTGCTTGCCAATCGATGGGCAAATTCGTTAACGCCACTGCACCTTGCTTGGTTTCTGGTTGGCCAGACACAGGGTCGCTATAGCCAGTGATCAGCGCGCCGCTTCGGCCATGCTTAGTAAAGCAGTCGGTCCAGTGCATGGGCACAAACACTTCCCCCTGCCGCTGCGCATTTGAAATACGTACTCGCCCACGGTACTCACCTTCCGCTGCCGACAGCATTGCAAGCCCTTGGTCAGCAACACCGGCGTTGGCCGCATCCACTGGGTGCAGCTCAATAAACGGTTCTGCCCGATGATTCATCAGCCTTGGCGCCCTAGCTGTGCGGGTCATAGTGTGCCATTGATCGCGCACACGCCCAGTATTTAGCCGCAGCGGATAGGTCGAGCTGAGCGTTTGTTCTGGCAACCGTGGTGTAATCGGCAGTAATTTGGCTCGCCCATTGGCCGTGGCAAACACACCTTCTTCAAACAGCCTTGACGTGCCCCGGGGCGCAGATTGATTAACCGGCCACTGAATCGGCGAGAGCGCATCATAAGCGGCCTGCCCTTTGCCTGCCAGTCCCGAAATATCAAACAACCGCTTGCTCGTGCCACTGTTTTCAAAACCGGAGAGCCGTGCGTGCTCGTCGAAAATTTCCCATGGATGGGAGTAACTAAACGCCTCGGCAAACCCCAAACGTTTAGCAACTTCGCAGATAATCCACCAGTCGTGCTGGGCCTCGCCAGGAGGTGTCAACATGCCGCGCTGGCGGGAGATTCGTCGTTCAGAATTGGTCACTGTCCCGTCCTTTTCTGACCAAGCTGACGCGGGTAGCACAATATCGGCATAGGGCAGCAGGTCAGTGTTAGCAACGCATTCCGACACAATAACCAGCGGACACGATGCCAGCGCACGGCGTATTTTTGCACTATCCGGCAGGCTAACGGCCGGGTTAGTCGCCATTACCCATAGCGCCTTAATTTCACCGCGGTCAATGGCATCAAACAGCTCAATCGCTTTATAGCCAGGGGCATCTGGCAGCGTGGGAGTTAAATGTTCAGTGGCCCAAAAGCGGCTGACCAGATCACGTGCGCCGGGGGTATGGTAGTCCATATGCGCCGCCAACTGATTGGCAAGCCCTCCTACTTCTCGTCCGCCCATCGCATTGGGCTGACCAGTGATTGAAAACGGCCCAGCCCCCGGTAGACCAAGCTTGCCGCCTGCCAAGTGGCAATTAATGATGGCATTGCACTTATCGGTGCCGCTAGTGGATTGATTAACCCCTTGAGAATAGAGCGTGACAACATGCAACTGGCTGGCAAACCAGTAGTAGAAGGTTTCCAGACGCTCGGGGTCGACATCACAGGTCGCCGCTACCTCCGCCACCGAGCCTGCGGTTTGCTGGGCCGCCGCCAGGGCATCTTCAGCCCCTTCGGTGTGGCGCTCAAGATAGAGAGTATCGAGCTTGCGACGCTGCGCCATCCACGCCAGCAGACCATTGAACAGATAAGCATCGCTGCCCGGCTGGATACCAAGATAAAGATCCGCGATTTCACAACTATCGGTCACCCTTGGGTCGATGACTACCACACACATCAATGGGTTGCGCACTTTGGCAACTTTCAGGCGCTGATAAAGCACCGGATGATTCCAGGCCAGATTTGAGCCGACCAGCACCACTAACTCCGCTTCTTCTATATCTTCATAGTGACAGGGCACCGCGTCAGCGCCAAAAGCGCGCTTGTAGCCCGCTACCGCTGACGCCATACACAGCCGCGAATTGGTATCCACATGGGGCGTGCCTAAAAAGCCTTTAAACAGCTTATTGGCAACGTAGTAATCCTCAGTTAATAACTGACCAGAAAGATATGCTGCCACGCTGTGCTGACCATGTTCTGCCCTTAAGGCATTTAAACGATCGGCAGTCGCGCTTAGGGCAGTGTCCCAGGAGACTTCAGCACCATCGACGCGAGGCTGGGTCAACCTCCCCTGTTGTCCCAAGGTCTCATGTAGCGCAGTGCCTTTGACGCACAGACGCCCGTAGTTAGCAGGGTGCCCCCGGTCCCCTTCCACTGCGATGACGGTGCCACTGTCTATCGTCGCTTTCACTCCGCAGCCAACACCGCAATAGGGGCATGTGGTTTTGGCTTGCTGCGTCGTTGTGGACTGCTGCCCTGCTTTTGCCCCTCGCATAACACCTCCTCGGGTCGAGCCTGAACGCCGTATATACGTATATAAATGCCGAGCATAAAAAAACGCCCAGTCCCGTTCTCTAATGCGCTTTATAAACGCATTGAGAGAAGAGGGCTGGACGTCGTTGCCACAGCGCACCTTCAGTGGTGCAAACTAGCTTTTACCACTACAGACTTTTACATCTGCCAAATTTCTAACAGCGACACATTTTCTAACGACTCGTTATTTTTCTAACAGCTTTGGAATTGTTCTCTGCCATCGCCTAGCAATGAGTGCTTATTGCTTATTAACGTACTTATTGCCTTGGAAATTGCAAAAGCCAAGCCGGAAACCTAAAAAATTAAACTTAATCATTTAAAAACAAAAACTTAAAAAATAAAAAACCATCACACAACGTTCTTTTTTATACTCTGCACGCGCTAAACGGTGTGTGAGAGTGCACGCCATCTCCCTTTTCGCACCATCACCGTGCAGTCTGTCCGAAGGGCTGTGTCATCGCCTCTCTACCAACCACATCTAAACAGTTGAAGTTATTCGAAAATAATATTCCATATAGCCAATTGGCCAGCTCCTTGCTGTCCTTATTTAAGACAGCGTAAGGTTTCTAATCAGCTGGCAGCCAACGGCGGTTGTCGCGCGTTTTTTAAACAACGCCAACGGGCAACGACGCCCCTGACACACCTTTCTTAACGAAAGGCGGTGTCAGGGGCGTTTTTTTGTTTGGTGTTCACACAGCCGCAACGACATAGAGGAGTCACCCATGGAAACCACTTCCCGGTGCTCACCCAACGACCATCTGGTGATCATTGGCAATGGCATGGCAAGCCATCGTCTCATCGAGGCGTTGGTAAAACAGCCCACACGCCCACAGCGAATCACGGTGATTGGTGCCGAGCCAACCCCTGCCTACAACCGTATTCTGCTTTCCCCCCTGTTGGCCGGCGAAATGCAGCAGGATGCGCTTACCCTACGTGATGCCCAGTGGTACGCCGACCAGGGCGTTACGCTAATACTGGGTGAAAAGGTCGAGACGCTTGATCGCGCAAGCCAAACATTGACCACCGATAGCGGCCGATCGCTTGATTACGATCACTTGGTCATCGCCACCGGCTCGCGCCCGGCGCTGCCCGATGTTCCGGGTATTGAGCTTGACGGCGTACACGGCTTTCGCGACTTGCAAGATGCTGATGCACTTAGCGACATCGCTCAACAGGGCGGTGATGCAGTGGTGATTGGCGGCGGCCTGCTGGGCCTTGAAGCGGCTGAGGGGTTACGTAAACGCGGCAGCGACATCAACGTAAGTGTGCTCCAACGCAGCGAGCGGCTGATGAACCGCCAATTGGATGCGACCGCTGCTCACCTACTTAAAGATACCCTCACTCAGCGCGGTTTACAGATCATCACTGACGCACAGCTAGTGCGACTAGAGGGCGACGCCCAGGGCCGGGTCGCCAAGGTGTATCTTGCCGATGGCCGCCAGTTGAACGCCTCCAGCGTGATTATTGCCGCAGGTATTACTGCCAATGCGGAACTTGGCCGCCAGGCAGGTCTGCACACGGATCGAGCTATCGTGGTGGACGAATGGCTCACCACCAGCGACCCGGCGATCTCGGCGCTGGGCGAATGCTGCCAGTTCAATGGCACTACCTACGGTTTAGTGGAGCCAATCTGGCGACAGGTAGAGGTGCTCACCGCGACGCTGTGCGGCACGCATTCCCAAGGCTACGCAGAGGCCCCCAACGCCACCAAACTCAAAATCAGCGGTGTGGCGCTCTATGCCTTTGGGCCCACCGAGGCCAGCGCCGAGCATGAAGTACTGAATTATCACGATCTTGAGCACGGCGACTACCGCCGCCTGCTGCTGCGCAATGGCCAGATTGAAGGCGCGGTGCTTTACGGCGACACCAGCCAAGGCCCTTGGTACTTCGAGCAGGCGCTCGCGGGTACCGACCTCAACGCTTACCGCCAAGCCTTGTTGTTTGGTGCCGCTGATGTCGATGCGCTCCAGGCGAGCATGACTGACCAGCAGAACGCCCCTTCCCATCTACCGACCTCAGAGGTGGCATAATGTCTACCCAAAAACTGGCAACTCCCGAACAGCTTATTATTATTGGTAACGGCATGGTCGGCCACCATCTGGTCGAGCAGCTCGTCGATAATGCTGCCCTTGGGCGCTATCAGGTCACCGTGTTTGGCGAAGAGCGCCATCGCGCCTACGACCGTGTACATCTCTCCGAATACTTCAGCGGCCGCGATGCCGATTCGCTCGCGCTTTGCGAAGCGGATTACTACGCCACCAGCGGTGTGGAACTGCGCACTGGCGAAGCCGTCATTGAGATCGACCGCAACTCACAAGAGGTGGTCACCGAACAGGGTCGTTACCCTTACGATCGCCTAGTGCTGGCTACCGGCTCTTTCCCCTTTGTACCGCCGATTCCCGGTAACGACCGCGATGGCTGCCTAGTGTATCGCACCCTGGATGATCTAGACGCCATCCAGGCGGCCACCGAAAATGCTACCACCGGCGTGGTCGTAGGCGGCGGCCTGCTAGGTCTCGAAGCGGCTAACGCCCTGCGCGGTTTGAACCTGGATACGGCCGTTGTAGAGTTCGCGGCACGCCTGATGCCGATGCAGGTGGATAACGAGGGTGGTGAGCTGCTGCGCGAAAAAATTGCAGCCCTGGGCGTACAGGTGCTCACCGAGCGTGCCACCCAGCGTATTGAAGATGGCAAGGCGAGCCGCCATCGCATGGTTTTCCAAGACGACAAGGTACTGGAAACCGACCTGATTGTGTTCTCGGCAGGTATTCGCCCCCGCGACCAGTTGGCCAGGGATTGCGGGCTGGAGATTGGTGAGCGCGGCGGCGTGGTAGTGGATAACCAGTGCCTCACCAGCGACCCGGCCATTCTGGCGATTGGTGAAGTGGCGCTATGGAAGCAGAGTATTTTCGGCTTGGTCGCCCCTGGCTATCAAATGGCCAAAGCAGCGTTTTCGACGCTGACCGGTGGCGATACCCAGTTTGGCGGTGCGGATATGAGCACCAAGCTCAAGCTGCTGGGCGTGGATGTCGGCTCGATTGGTGACGCCCATGGCAATCAAAACCCCAGCGCACGCATGTTCCGTTACTTAGACCCGATCAAACAGGAGTACCGCAAACTGGTGGTCTCCAGCGACGGTAAAAAGCTGCTCGGCGCCATGCTGGTGGGCAATAACAGCGTTTACGACACGCTGCTGCAGTATTACGCCAACGGCATTGAGTTGCCCGACGAGCCCGCCTCATTGATTCTGCCGCAAAGCAGCGGCGCCGCGCCTACTCTCGGCCCCGGCGCACTGCCGGAAACCGCCTCCATTTGCTCTTGTCACAACGTCACCAAGGGCGATATTTGCGCCACTATTGACGCGGGCGCGGTGGATCTAAGCGGCGTCAAAACGGCCACCAAAGCCAGCACCGGCTGCGGCGGCTGCACCGCACTGCTCAAAAGCGTGGTCGATCATGAGCTAGAAGCCCGCGGCGTAGAGGTTGATAAATCGATTTGCGAGCACTTCGCCCATACCCGCCAGGAGCTTTACGATATTGTGCGCGTGGAAGGCATCAAAACCTTCAGCGAATTGATCGAAAAACACGGCAATCAGGACACCCTCTGCCTGGGCTGCGACATCTGCAAACCCGCCGTGGCGTCTATTCTGGCCTCCTGCTTCAATGAGCCGATCACCGACGCGGCGCATATTCCACTGCAGGATACCAACGACACCTTTATGGCCAACATGCAGAAAAACGGCACCTACTCAGTAGTGCCGCGTGTTGCCGGTGGCGAGATTACCCCAGACAAGTTAATCGTGCTGGGCGAAGTAGCCAAAAAATACAGCCTCTACTCCAAGGTCACCGGCGGTCAGCGTATCGACTTGTTCGGCGCCCGTCTGGAAGACCTGCCGAATATCTGGGGCGAGCTAATTGCCGCAGGCTTCGAGACCGGACACGCCTACGGTAAATCGCTGCGCACGGTTAAATCCTGCGTCGGCAGCACCTGGTGCCGCTACGGCGTGCAGGACAGCGTCGGCATGGCGATTCAGTTAGAGAACCGCTACAAGGGGCTACGCTCGCCCCACAAAATCAAGTTTGGCGTATCCGGCTGCACCCGCGAGTGCGCCGAAGCCCAGAGCAAAGACATCGGCATTATTGCCACCGAAAACGGCTGGAACCTCTACGTGTGCGGAAACGGAGGCATGCGCCCCCGCCACGCTGAACTGTTTGCCACTGACCTGAATGACGAGCAGCTCTACCGCACCATCGACCGCTTCTTGATGTTTTACGTGCGTACCGCCGACCGCCTGCAGCGCACCTCGGTGTGGCGCGAAAACCTCGATGGCGGCCTGGAGTACCTCAAACAGGTGATCCTGGAAGATAGCCTAGGCATCAACGACGAACTGGAGCGCCAGATGCAAAGCGTAGTGGATAGCTACCAGTGCGAATGGGCCGACGCGATTAGCGACCCAGAGAAGCTCAAGCGCTTCCGCAGCTTCGTCAACGACGACCGCCCGGATCCGTCGATCATTATGACCTCCGAGCGCGGCCAGCTACGTCCCGCTTAGACACTAATGCCCTGCTTAAACACTACATAATCGCAAACCAGATAACGCTGACGAGGTAACTGATGACCGCGACCGCACTCAAGCACACCGTAAGTACCGATACCTGGCAGCCGCTCTGCACTAAAGCTGACTTGGTAGCATTTTCCGGCGTCGCTGCTTGGTTAAACACCCCAGAAGGCCCTGCCCAAGTGGCCATTTTCTACTTACCGAAGCAGCGCCCCCAAGGACACGAGAAAGAACTCTACGCCCTTGACCACTTTGATCCGTTTTCTAACGCTAACGTCATTGCCCGCGGCATTATCGGTGATGTTAAAGGTAATCCAGTGGTTGCCTCGCCACTCTATAAGCAGCATTTTCGCCTTGAAGATGGCCAATGCTTAGAGGATGAGAACATCAAGCTGCGTACCTGGAAAGTCGCGTTTAGGGGCGAGGAGGTCTGGGTAGCGAGGTAACTGACAGCTGCTTTACGATGACGTTACTCCCGGCGAGGAATAGCACTCGCGTAGGTATTCAAGCTCAAAAAATGTTCATCTGCCCGCTGCAGCGCCTCGAGTGTCTGTGATCGATCAGCTTCTGCCAATAAGGTGCACAGTACTTCTGAGATGGCTAAGGCGGGCGTTAACGTATGGAAAAAGCTGTCGCTTTCCGTGGGGCAAAAAATCGTCTGCTCTGACAGCCCGACCAGTGGCGATACTTCACTATCGGTGATCGACAGAATCGTCAGCCCCTTGTCTTTTGCCAACTGCGTCAGTTCCAGTGTCGCTACTGCGTAAGGTTTGACGGAGACAACCAGCAAGGCATCTTCGGGCGTGGCGCGAATTAGCGCATCGCCGCCGGTTCCTGCCGGTCCATCCAGGTGAACCGAGCGGTCCCCCAACAGTGACATCACGTAATGGAAATGCCACGCCACGGAGTGGCATGAACGCAACCCTAGCACATACACTTTTCTAGCTGATTTCAGCGTATTAGCGATGGCTTCCAACCGTTGCAGTGAGCCAGGCTCACAAAGCTGAGAAATCTGAGCACTCAGCCCATGCAGCATATGCGCGGCGATATTGCCGTTGGCCGAGGCTCTAGCCCCCTCGTTTCGCTGGCGAACCTTGGCGGCAAAACCATCGTTCCCCCGCCGCAGTGCTGCCACATAGTGCTCGCGAATATCATCGTATCCTTGCTTGCCCAGAAACTTTGCAAGCCGCGTCATAGTGGCAGGCTGCACCGCCGCATGGCGCGCCAGTTCGCGCATAGAAACCAGTGCCACCTCATCAGGGTGTTCCAGCACGTAGCGAGCCGCCTGCTGGAGCTGCGGCGACATGGCATCGTACTGGGCAATAATTTGCTCCCTTAAAGGGTCGCGCTGCGGCATATGTGTTGCCTCTTATGCGGCTTGTTAAAACAGCCGCCGATTTAAACGTTACTGTTGTCAAAAAACAATGATCTATATGTTTTAACAAAAACAAAAATGATTCAATTGTTGCAAAGACTGACCAAACTGTGCCAATCTTCTCCTTATGGCGTGCTCACATCGCTAAGTGACCCTAAGGAACCGTTTCCATGACTCGTATTCTTCATCGCAGTATCGGCCCAACACTCCCCCATGCCGCGTCGGCTCAAGGCGTCTATATAACAGACACCACTGGGCGCCGATACCTAGATGCCTCAGGAGGCGCTGCGGTCACCAGCGTTGGTCACGCCCATCCGGAAGTGTTGGCGACGATGCGCGCTCAAATTGATAACCTCTGCTACGCGCATACGTCTTTTTTCACCACCGACGCTGCCGAAGCGCTTGCCGAGAAGCTTGTTAATTTGGCACCTGAAGGCTTGAATTACGTCTATCTCGTGTCAGGTGGGTCAGAGGCCGTTGAAGCGGCACTGAAGATGGCACGGCAGTACTTCGTGGAAATTGGCGCCCCCCAGCGTAGACATATCATTGCCAGGCGTCAGAGTTACCACGGCAACACGATTGGTGCGTTGGCAACCGGTGGCAATGCGATGCGGCGTAAGCAGTTTCAGCCCATCCTGCCAGAAACTCATCATGTCTCCCCCTGCTATGCCTATCGCGAAAAAGGCGCCGAGGAATCGCCAGAGGCTTACGCTATTCGGCTTGCCGACGAACTCGAAGCAAAAATTCTCGAACTCGGCCCTGAAGAAGTCATGGCGTTCGTTGCCGAGCCCGTTGTAGGCGCCACCCTTGGTGCCGTCGCCTCTGTCGCGGATTACTTTAAACGTGTGCGTGCGGTTTGCGACAAATATGGCGTACTACTGATCCTCGACGAAGTGATGTGCGGTATGGGTCGCACCGGCACTGTCTTCGCCTGCGAGCAAGACGGCGTCATACCGGATATCGTCACGATAGCCAAAGGTTTGGGTGGGGGTTATCAGCCGATCGGTGCGGTGATGCTGTCCGACAAAATTTACGATAGCTTTGCCAACGGTTCTGGCCTGTTCCAGCACGGACATACTTACATCGGCCACCCTGTTGCTGCGGCCACCGCTAACAAAGTGGTTGAAATCATTGCACGCCCTGAGACACTCGCCAATGTAAACGCCATGGGCGCGAGATTACACAGCGGTTTGGAAGCGATGCTTGGTACATCACCGCATGTTGGCGACATTCGAGGAAGAGGCCTGTTTCGCGGCATCGAACTGGTGGCGGACCGGGACACTAAAACGCCTTTCGATCCGAGCCGAAAAATTCACGCCAAGATTAAGCGACAGGCTATGGCGCGAGGGCTGATCAGCTATCCAATGGGCGGCACCATTGATGGCATTCACGGCGACCATATTTTGCTGGCACCGCCTTATATTATTGAAGCCGATGAAGTCGACCTAATCATTGAACGTATTGCCGACGCTATCAACGCCGCCATCGCCGAGTGACGGCACGTCCCCCTATCTGAATGGAGATCACCCATGTCATCCTCTCCCTGCCCGCCTATTACAGATGCCGACTGGCCAAACGAAATCGCTGAATTACGCGGAGACTTTGCTGGCGCGCTTAATGTCTATCGCACCATGGCCCACCACCCGGCTTTGCTTAACGCCTGGGCACCTTTGCGCCAGCATGTTGTTAAGGAAAATGCCTTAGGGCCAGAATTAACCGAGGTAGTGATTCTACGCGCGGGCCTGCGCATGGGTTCACGTTACGAGTGGGCTCATCACGTCAGCCGAGCGCTCGCTCTAGGATTCTCCCCTGCACGAATCGATGCCATTAGAACTCGCCCCGAAGGCGTTGATGGTCTTATCGTCGACGCTGTGGATGCATTGTTTGACCAGCGAATGCTATCACCCGAGCAAGAAGCAGAACTCGCAGAGGCTATCGGACGCAAGGCCGTTATCGACCTAATTGCGATGGTGGGGTTTTATTCGGTATTGGGCTATCTGCTCAAGACTTACGACACACCGATCGACGACAGCATTCAACAAGAAGCGCAAAAAATGCCAGCGCTGTTTTCATTAACGTCTTAGGCATGCCAGTCCCTGGCGCAGGCTTCAAGCTATCCCAGGGCAGACCATTAAGTACTTATGCATACATTTGCGAGTATTCAGGCCTCATTAAATCAGTGGCCGCCCATGATCAGTGCCCGCTTAATTTTATTCAGGCACTCGAGGCTCATCATCTAGGAGGCCGCTTTTAACGAGCGATGGCGGCGTAGCCGCCCTTGCTATAACCAGGTAAATCAGTTGAATCATCGTCGAAGTGTCGAACCAAAGCTAAAGCCCTGTCTCACAACAATACATTTGCTTCTAAACACTAGACATCTGTTTTTTGCATCATCACACAGTCAAGCTTCCGACCTGCTACTACCGAATACTCAGGTAGCTTTTCCATTACTTCGAACCCAGCCTTTGTCAGGACCCGCTGTGAAGCGTGATTGTCTAAAGAAACAGTCGCCGTGAGCGTATTAATTTGGTCAATGCAACGAGCTTCGCTAATCAGATGGTTCAGCGCCTTTTGCGCCAGCCCATTACCACACGCATGTTGCGCTATCCGATACCCCACCTTTGCGTAACCATTTTCTATCTCACGTAGGTTGGCGCGCCCAACTATCGCACCTTGATACTGGATAATAAGCGGCCTCATGCGTCCTTGGGCATTTAACGCCAAGTACTCATGAATATGCTGGCTAATACCTTCCGGCGTGTAGAAGTGCTCCGCTCTGGCCTCTATATGCTGCTCAAACCAGTCACGTTCAGTGGCTTCGAACAACAATAGTTCAGCGGCATCTTCCGGAGCAATTTGTCTGAAGGAAAAAGCATCAGCATGGCGCATAAGCACATCTCTCCTTGGGTGCTAAATCAGTGCATCAAAGACTATCTCCATAGCCTTAGAATAAACAAATCACTGACACTGCGACCACTGATATTGCTATGCTTGCCAGACTCTTGGGTAGGCAATATCGGAGCAAACGTTCGTGAAAACAGAATCCAGTACCTTGGCGTTTTCTGCCTTTATGGCACTGCTGATTGGGTGCGCAGGCATTACTGCGACACTAGCGTCTAACTCCCAGGCTATTTTGCTGGATGGATCATTTAATCTTATCTACTTCAGCGTAGCGCTGGTCACTATCAAAGTCAGCAAATTAGCCAGCCGCCCCGATAGCGAGTCCTATCCGTTTGGCTACAGCTACTTCGAGTCGCTGGTAAATCTATGCAAAGGCTTATTGATATTAGGCGTTTCCATCTTTGCGTTGGTGGACGCCATCGCTGCGTTACTGACAGGTGGGCGGGAGATCTCAGCAGGGCTTGCGGTTATCTACGCACTGTTTGCCACCGCCGCTTGCTCGCTCACCGCTTGGGTAATGCACCGCAGCCAGCGCCACGTTAGTAGCCCGCTGGTGGCTGCAGACAAACTTAACTGGCTGGTGAACAGTGTTATCTCGGCTGCCGTGTTAGCAGCGTTCTGCTTGGTGATGCTGTTTGAGCGTCTAGGCTGGCGCGGTATTGTCCCTTATGTCGATTCACTTCTGGTGATGGCCGTGGTGTTGCTATGCCTTGGCGTACCGGTGCGTATGGCCTCCCAGGCACTGCGAGAACTGCTCAATAAAACGCCCGACGAAACAGTCGCCGAGCCTGTGCGTCAGGCGGTTGCTCGCGGGCTTGCCGATATCGACACCCAGGAAGTTCGGGTACGCATGGTGCGCCCTGGCCGGCTGCTGTATATCATGGTCCACGTGGTGCTACCCAAAGCACTGCATGACTCTACGCTTGCCCATCAAGATGCCCTGCGCCAGCAGATTGATGAAGAAGTACGCCGTATTTATTCACCGGTCGTCTGTGATGTAGTGTTCACCGAGGATGATCGCTGGGCAGCGCCTTCCTGCGGGCAGCTAGTGAAGAGATACGCTTAATTGCGCCACATTAAAAAGCGGCCTGTGGGCCGCTTAAAATGCTAGTACTGCCGTTATAAACCGCTTGAGAACATAACCCTCTGTTAAACACCGATATCCCGGTAATGGCGGGCCACTTTCTCGATGGCGATCAGATAGGCTGCCATGCGGTAGTCGTTAACTTTCGGGTTTTCGTTACGGGTGCGAATAATCTCTTGCAGCGCCAAACGCATAGTGTCGTCCAGCCCCGAACGGACTAGATCAAACTCATCGGCGCCGCGGGCGAGCTCATCAGCCAGATGCTCTGGCACCTTATGGCCCGTTGATTCTTCAATCGCCTGAATAATGTGCTGGCCACGTGCTTCATGAAAACGTTTATCGAGCCTGCCAAAGCGAACGTGATTGAGGTTACGAATCCACTCAAAGTAGGAAACCACTACGCCACCAGCGTTGCAGTACGCATCGGGGATAATCTCGACACCTCGCTGTTGAAGAATTTTATCGGCTTCATAGGTAACCGGACCATTGGCAGCTTCAGCAATAAGCGGCGCTTGAATATGGTGTGCATTCTTGGCATTGATAACACCTTCCAATGCCGCTGGTATAAGAATATCGCAGGCACGCTCTAATGCTTTGCTGCCATCTTCTTGGTATTCAGCCGCCGGGTATCCCTTAACGCCACCGGTCTCAGCAATATACTCACGCACGGCCTTAACATCTAAACCATCGTCGTTAACCAAGGCGCCATCACGTTCGATGATCGCAGTAATCAAGCAGCCATCTTCGGTTTGCAGAAAATGGGCGGCGTGATAGCCCACATTGCCTAACCCCTGCACCACGACTCGTTTGCCAGCCAAGCCTCCCGACAGGCCGCAACGCTTGATTTCTTCTGGATGACGGAAAAGTTCGCGCAACGCATACTGCACCCCGCGCCCGGTCGCCTCATTACGCCCTCGCACGCCACCATGCTCGACCGGCTTCCCGGTTAACGCGCCCATGTAGTTGATGTCATTAGGAAACATCTGGCGGTAGGTATCTACCATCCAGCCCATTTCACGCGGCCCAGTGCCCATATCGGGGGCGGGCACGTTGGCGGCAGGGCTTAGATACCCTTTATTGATCAGCTCGCGCGCAAAACGCCGTGTAATGGCTTCCAGCTGTTTTTGAGTGTACTTGCCCGGATCAATGATCAGCCCCCCCTTTGAACCACCGAACGGTACGTCGACAATCGCGCATTTATAAGTCATCAGCGCCGCTAGGGCCTCAACTTCGTCCTGGTCGACCATCATCGCAAAACGAATACCCCCCTTTGAGGGCAGACGATGATCACTGTGGGTGGCTCGCCAACCAGTAAACATTTCAATCTTGCCATCGATATCAATCGGAAACGATACCTGCACCACGCTCTGGCACACCTTCAGAGCATTCCCAATACCCTCTTCCAGCTCCATGATGTCGATAGCGTGATCCACCATGTGCTCGACGCTTTCACGAAAAGACATACCCTGTTGGGCGAACTTAGTATCACTCATAAGTGGCGCTCCATTGCTGCGTTGTTTTTATCAGTATTGTTATCGGAACTGTTTCGGGAATAACCACACCTGTCTTTGTGCTACAGGGTTTTAGCTGGTTTAAACTCCCTAACCCCACCGACTCTAACAAAGCCCCTACGCCAGCAACTTTCAACTATTGTTAAATAGTCTCAGCATATAAAACGCCACTAAATGTTTCGTCAGCTATTTGCTTAAAGAACCACGCAGCCAGCCTAATCCATTAGCACTTGGCGATACTCTCGTTGATTCTGGATAACTAACCAGAGTGTTGCGACAACTCCCCCCAGTAAGGCAACTCCAAATAGCGTTAATGCCGCGCGATGCCCTAGGGCATCGATAAGCACTCCCGTTGTGATCACTGGAATACTGAAACCAATGTAGGCCATTAGAAAATACCCAGCGCTCGCTTGAGTAGAAGATGGGCCAGCCACGGCTAACACGCCACTTAATCCGCCCAGGTAAATAAAGCCGTAACAGGCGCTGCTAGCCATGACCGTACCTAGTAGCAATATGGGTAAGTGCCCCGCGATAGCTCCCCAAGCAATCAGCCCATAAGCCGGTGGCAGAATCGCAAGTCCCAATAACGTAGACCGATATGACGACAACTTTCTGGCCCAGGGTTGAAATAACACGCCACAGCTGCAAATACCGAAAACAGCAAAGCCACTCCAAACGCTTAAACCATGCTGGTCTAAAGCGGAAGGCAATATGGCAATCACCAGCCCCACCGTGGCCCAGGCAATTAGGATCGCAAAGCCAAACCGAATGGCTCCATTTGGGAAGCTAGGCAAACGGAGCATGCTGCCTTTCGGCCCACTAGGCATGCCTTTTCGCAACGTCAACACGCCTATTAATGCGAAAGCGCTAATACATAGATATAACCACAAACTGGGGGGCGTTAAGCTAGGCGTAGTAACGATAAAAACGCTGGTCCCCGCTGCCCCTAAACCGAAGCCAAGCGCGCTGCTAATCGTGACGTAACTGGTAGAAGCTTGTTTATCATCGCCTTGCCATAATTGTTGCATATAGGCTGGCGCCACCGCGGATGCTAGCGCGGTCCCCACCCCAAGTAGAAAACGCGCAACGCCGAGCATTACGATGCTAGGCGCTATTAGCATCAGGCAAGTGGCCAGCATATTAAGCAGTAACGCAGTGACAATGATTGCTTTGTAACCTATCCGCTCGGCCAAGCCATTAAGCCCCAGCAATACAGGCATTACCCCTGCGACGTAACAGGCAAACGCAATTGTCGTGGCACCAACACCAACCCCGCCTTGCGCTGCCAACGCACCATATAGCGGTGCCTGCAAATTAACGGCCGTGGTGATCATACATAGCCCGAAAGCTAGGCGGGCTGCGCTGTACTGGTTCATGCATTAACTCACTAGAGATTGCTAAAAGAACCATAAAGCTCGCACGCTTATTCAAGCGGGGTAAGATACACTGGGCCACTATTATTGAGGCACTGTTCCGGTTTTTTAATGAACAGTTGATCCAGCAGGACTATCTATGAAGTTAACAGTTGATCGGCATGCCAACACGCCTATTGCACAGCAACTTGAAGAGGCGATCAGCACTTGGATTAAACAAAACAAACCTGGTAATGGCAGCCGTCTACCCTCCATTCGCTATTTAGCTGCGACACATCACGTTAGCCGCAATGCGGCTATTGAAGCTTATGAGCGTTTAATCGCCGCAGGGTTGGTGCGCTCAAAACCAGGGGCAGGTTTTTTTGTTGCCGATAGTCCACCAAGCGAGCACCAAACAGCTTCCAGCCCACTGCAGGAAGTGACCAACGGGCTTTGGGGGCTTTTTAGTGCCGATGAGACGGCCCTGCCCCTTGGATGTGGCTGGTTACCCAGTCATTGGCGGGAGAGCGATGATTTAACCTATGCGATCCGCCAAGTTGCGCGTATGAATCGCGCGGACATTTTTGAATACAGCACCCCCCAAGGCCCCACGGCGTTACGCCACTTAATACAAGAGCGACTTCGGCTTTTAGCGATCACGGCAAATCATCAGCAAATTGTCACCACCAGCGGCAGCAGCCATTCGCTAGATTTATTGGTGCGCTTGCTTCTCGAACCCGGAGACGTTGTCTTCGTCGAATCACCAGGCTATTACAACCTATTTGGCCTACTCCATCTGCAACGTGTTCGTGTTATCGGCGTGCCTCGCTTAGCCGACGGTCCTGATCTTGAACGCTTAGAAGAATTACTTGCAGAGCATCGGCCGACGCTTTTTTATACCAACAGCGTTTTTCAAAACCCCACAGGGGGAACGCTAACGCCCACCATTGCGCATCGCTTATTACAATTAGCCGAGCAGTACGATTTCAAACTGATAGAAGATGATATATACGCAGACTTTCAACATACGCCAAGTGCTCGCTTAGCTGCGTTAGATGGCCTTAACCGGGTTATTTACTTGGGCAGTTTTTCAAAAAGCCTCTCCTCTTCGCTGCGCGTTGGTTATATCGCGGCGCCTTCTTCAATGGTGCAACGCATTGTCGATATCAAAATGCTAACCAGCATTTCTTCTTCACGCTTTGCAGAGCAAGTCATTACCACCATGCTTCAAAACGGTAGTTACCGAAAGCTGACGGAACGGTTAAGTACTAGGCTTTCCAACCACATGTCGATGGCGCTTGCGATGCTCAAACGTGCCAATTGGGATGTTTATACCGAGCCGACCGGTGGGATGTTTGTGTGGGCAAAGCCACCGGCAGCGATAACACCTGAACGATTGAGTGAACTGGCTGGTGACTGGAAAGTTACCCTGTCGCCGGGACATTTATTCTTTGCCGATCATCAACCAACGCCCTGGCGGCGACTCAACGTGGCTTATATGCAAGACCCAAGAGCGAAAGGGTTTATTGAAGGATAATTCAATGACCTATCAATCAACCTCCACCACCAAACTCGGCTCAAACAGCTCTGGCGTAAACTCATCGGGATAACCGCCTGGATTAGCGATGACGCGCGTGCCGTTACATAAAGTATCGACGGGCTCATGGACGTGGCCATGCACCCATAGGTCCATCTTGCCCATCAATTGAGGCAGGTGGGAGGCAAAGGCTGGGGACAATGCATCACCCAAATACTGTTCAGGAATGCAGCTGTGTAACGGTGCGTGATGGCTAATCACAACGCGTGGCCCATCAAAGGGTTGCTCAAGCTCATTGCTAAGCCAAGCAAGTGCTTCAACGTGTAATGCTTGGCTAGCTTGAGGGGTAAACACCTGATTTGGAGCTGTTGTCACGATGCTAAAATCGGGCATATAGCGCAACGCTTTAGCGTCGGTCTCTGCTGGGTTGTGCGTTGGGTCATCGGCATAGAGCGCAAAATCAGTCCATAACGTGGTGCCATAAAAACGCACTCCCCCAATAGTCACCGCTCGATTATCCAGCAACTCAATATTGTTGCGCTTGGCTTCAATGGCGAGCTCATCACGAAGTAGCGGCATGCAGGTATCGTAAAACTCATGGTTGCCCGGCACATATAAAATAGGCATTGCTGGAAACTGTTGTCTGGCCCAAGCAAGCCCTGCCGTTTTCTGATGAATATCGCCCGCCAAAATGACGATATCGGCCTCAACTTCTGGCAATTCGCGGCCCCCATCAAAAAACTCCAAATGAAGGTCGGATAAAATTCGCAAGCGCATAGCGTTCCTCACTTTTCCTTGTGTCACGGTCGTTTTATGGCGTAAGCCGCTCAATAAACTCGCTAACATAGTGAACCACCACGGCCTCCACTTCACGGTGGGGCACATGCCCAACGCCCGGCAGTATTTCAGTGTGTGCAGGACCTCGGGTATGGCGAGCGATGCCTTCAGGTTGGCGGTGCGAACCATACTCATCATTTTCACCATGAAGCACCAGCGTGGGGCAGTGAACGTGCTGAAGAGCGGGCGTAAGCGACCAGTGTTCAAATGCTGGATGTAACCACGTGTCTATCCAGCCGTTCAGTACCCAACGCGCCTTATTACCGTGATATTTTTCTAATTTGGCAAATTGCTCCGGCATTTGAAAGGCGGCCCGCGCCTCTTCAATACCTTGTTGTGTGCGTGGTTCATTTACCGCCTGCGCTGCAATGGTAATCAAGCCTTGGCACTGCTCTACATACTGCCCTGCACAGTGCACCGCCATGCAACCGCCAACGCTATGTCCCAGCGCAATAAAATGCGTTAACTGAAACGCACTCTGAAGGGCTGCAAAGCTGGTAGAGGGTTCATCGTCGATAAAGCTCAGCAGTGGCGGTGTCAGGCACGCGTCGGAGCGCCCAAACCCTAGACGGTCATAAGCAATCACTCGTCGCTGGGTCGCCGCACATAGCGCCGCTGGAAAGCTACGCCACAAATCCACACAGCCTAACGAGTCATGGAGCAGCACAATGGGCACATCCGAGCGCAAATGAGACGTTTCCCAAGTACGAGTAAACACGCGACCACGTGGTGTTGCTACCCAACGGTCTTGGAAGATAGGTTCAGGGCACAGAGTGTCAAAATCGACAGTTGTTGGCACCATAATATAACTCGTTGTTTTATTGATTAGTTATAGGTATGTCATCAGCATACCACGCTAAGTAGATAAGACTTCGCACCAATTATTTTGGTTATCAGAGGCCAAAATGCTGCACCGCAACAAAGATAGTCTATACTTTAAGTGTGTCCCAACAGGAGGACCACCTTATGATGTCTACATTCGGATTATCGACACAAGATGACGAGGTACTCGCTTTTTGGCACCGCCAAGCCCACTGGCAGCATGCTGCTAATGAAGCATTAGCGACCTACTTCGGCTAAAAGAAGCTTTTTTAGCGCCATCTCTCCCCTATAGACTAAAAAATAACCACACAAGCCGACTTTTTCAGTCGGCTTTTTAATATTATGAAAATCTTTTCCATTCAATGATGTAGGTGAGCAGCTACTGATTTTGTAAGCCATTTCTTACACACCATAGCAATTCTCCTACATCTTTAGGACTAGATTTAAGGGCTGAAATGCGCATAGACTTTAGCCCGCAGTTAACTTGCTGCGTCGCACAAAGAAAACCATATATAACTAAATTGGGGTCACTAGAGCCCATGATGGCTGAACCGTCCCTTAACCTCTGAATGAATTAGGAGTACTCGCCATGTCATCTTTCGCTGCTCAAGATCAGACAGTAGAAGTGGATGTGATGCAGGTTTGGGCTAATCGTGCCCAACAGCAACGCGCAGCTTTTGACGCCATCGCTGCTTATATGAGTCAGCAGTAAGCAACAACGCCTCAGCCTTTGGTTAGTTTTCGGCCTGAGGTGTTGTCGTCTTGTTTATCAAGCCAACTGCGCTAAGTAAGTGTCCTGCAAGATATACATTCGCTTCACATCACGGTATTTGCCGTTGATAAAGAACTCTTCAACCAAATGCCCCTCCTCTATGAAGCCACTCTCCTCGTAGAGATGAATAGCTTTAACGTTCTCCACCGCCACAATCAGATATATTTTGTGTAGGTTTAAAATGGTGAACGAGTAGTGCAATGCTTGACGGATTAATGACCGAGCAAACCCTTTTCCCTGGTGATCTGGCGTGATGATGATCTGAAACTCACCGCTGCGGTGAATATAGTCAATTTCAATCAGCTCAACTAAACCGATGGCATGTCCGTCGCTGTTCTCTGCGACAAAGCGCCGCTCGGCGTTGTCATGAATGTGCTTATTATAAAGCTCCTCCAGCTCATCAAATGATTCGTAAGGCTCTTCAAACCAGTAAGACATAATGCTCTGGTTATTATTTAGCTCGTGAACAAAGCGCAGATCGTTGCGTTCCAGGGCACGGAGCTTTAGATCGGTGGCGAGCATAACTCTGTCCTTTCTCTACGTATTGAGGTTTCGCTTTTCGCGCTGATTAGACATGCAGTATGCTCGAAAAGAGTTTTTTGTCATCACAGGAGTTTCGCATGATTGACCTACGCAGTGACACAGTGACTCGGCCTTCCCCCGCCATGAAAGATGCCATGATGGCCGCTCCAGTGGGCGATGACGTGTGGGGCGATGACCCAACGGTCAATACGTTTCAGGAAAAGCTGGCTGAGCAGACAGGCAAGGAAGCAGCGCTACTATTTCCAAGCGGCACACAAAGCAACCTTGTAGCGTTAATGGCTCACTGCGAACGCGGCGATGAGTACATCGTGGGGCAATCAGCCCATACTTATCGCTATGAAGGCGGTGGCGCAGCGGTGTTAGGCAGCATTCAACCGCAGCCTATTGAAAATGCCGCCGATGGTAGCCTGCCATTAGAGAAAATAAGCGCAGCTATCAAAGCCGACGATTTTCACTTTGCGCGTACCAAGCTGCTAGCGCTAGAAAACACCATCGGCGGCAAAGTGCTGCCCGCCGAGTATGTGCTGAAAGCAACTGAATTGGCCCGTGAGCGCGGGTTGGCAACGCACCTGGACGGCGCACGGCTGTTTAATGCCGCAGTAGCCACGGATACCCCACTGAAGCAACTCTGCTTGCCATTTGATAGCGTGTCGCTGTGCTTTTCGAAAGGTCTGGGCGCTCCCATCGGCTCTGCCTTAGTGGGCTCGCAAGCCTTGATCGACCGCGCACGGCGCTGGCGTAAAATGGTCGGCGGTGGCATGCGCCAATCAGGCATTATCGCCGCCGCCTGCCAGTATGCTCTGGAGCACCATATCGCTGACTTAGCCGACGACCATCGCCGTGCAGCCCGCTTGGCGGAAGGCTTAGCGAAACTGCCCGGCGTCGAGATTGCTGCTCAAGCAACTAATATGGTGTTCGCTCACTTTCCCGACGAACATGTACAGCCGCTCTCTGCTTGGCTGAAAGAGCATGGCATTTTGATTGAACTACTTTATGCCACGCGGTTTGTTGTTCACCGTGATATTGATGATGCCGATATAGATAAAGTCATCGCCGTTATGCAGAGCTACTTCAGCCGCCTCTAGTCAGCTTGAGGCCTGTTAAAGTAGCGTAGAGCCCAGCGCTAAGTGTATTGCAATAACCGCCATCATCAGACCAATTAGCCCATCAATGGTACGCCATGCTACTGGGCGGGAAAGCCAAGGCGAAAGCGCTGCCCCGCCCCACGCCAACAGGCTGAACCAAAGAACAGAGGCAGTCGATGCGCCTGCGACAAACACACCCGCGCTTTCCTGCTGAGCACCAATAGCAGGAATTAACAATAGCGTGTCCAGATACACTTGGGGATTCAATACCGTCACGGCCAAGGTCGCCAACAGTACTCCGCGCAAGCTACGCGCTTTTACGCTACCGGCCTGCAGCCCCTCGCGTCCGCTAACAGCCCTCAGTAATGCCTGTGCTGCCAACCAGCTTAAAAACGCTACGCCTACCCAGCGCATGGCTTCCATCGCGTTCGGCATTGTCAGTAAAAACGCGCTAGCACCAAACATACCAGCGGTTAGCAAGATAATATCCGCGCTCATACACAGCCCCGCCGACCACCAGTGATGTTCACGGCGCACTGCTAACCCCAGCACATAGGCATTTTGCGCCCCGATAGCCATGATGATACCGCCAGATACGACCAAGCCCGTTAAGTAACTTTCCCACATTGCGCTGTCCCCAGTACCAGAATTAGCGTCGCTTTAAAGAATCGTGGCACTAAGATAGCGGGCAACTTAGATAACTAAAAATCATCCTGCTAATGGGGCATTAGTTTTTTTAATAACCAATACATTTGTTATCTACACTTAGGCATACAATGCCAGCTCTAGACAGTCTTCAGCTGTCCGTAGGCAGCAGACGCTGCTTTCGCTTGCGAAATTCCGGTGACAGTGGACATAGTCCACAATAACTCCCACCCGGCAAAAGATAGCCGAGGTAGCAGTGCCGATGAAGCCGCACCGGCACTTCTCCCTCCTCTGTATTCCTTAGCGCTTGTCGTTTTGAGCCAAACATCGGGTTGCGTTTGTTACAGTGCCAAACACGCTGCTCTAGCAGATATGCTTTATCACTCTCAGCCCGCTGAACAGCGTTGGGAGAAAAGGCGTTCCGCTGTTGTGCAAGGGTAAGAAGTGTCTCTAATCGCCGCGCAACATTTCCCCACAATATCTTGGCTGGCACTCTAGTGCGCGAGGACAGGTAGCTAATAAGCGGCTCCAAATGTTCTTTTATTAGAGGAGCATAGCGCCGCTGAGTATCGAGGCCAGCAATACTTTCGCCAAGATGAGGAATAACGAAAGCGACGGGTGCTGCATTTTCATCCAATACTACCGATATATCCTGAGGTCTGACGGGGAATCCATGTTGCAGTACTGTTGCGGCGACGGCGATAGGCGGAACTAGTAGAGTGACGTATTTAAGAAACCAGATAGATGCCACTGGCCGCAAGTCGTCAACGTCGTAAAAGCGAGCGCGCCGCAGCAAAATGGCGTCAAAATTCTCTGGCTCATTAAGTAGGTCGGCTAGCAGGTAGGCGTGGCTCCCCGCCTCCTCCCTACAGATCAGGCCTTCACCGAAGTGGGCCCACTCGCCTCGAAAGATGGGCGTTAATAATTTGATCATATTGTCATCAATGCTCACTGCGCACGTCGAGGGCTTCGACCAAGAGGTCAGCAAAGCTTAGAGTAGAAGGAAGAGCACCGAAATGATGAAACGTCGCAGGCAAATAGAGCTCATCTCCGCGCCGCAAGCTGCGCATATACCGCCAAGTACCCTGTGCAGAAAATTGCTCACGAACGGGACTATTAGCGTAGGGGCTTTCTAATATCACCAAGCGGGCATCAATATCGATCAATGCGTCAATGCTGACGGTCGTAAAGCCCCAGTGATTGCTTTCCCCTTGCCAGACGTTGGTCAGTTCCAGCTGCTCCAAAGCACTTTGAAACATACTGTTGCTACCAAATACCCGAGCGTGACGGTTATCCATTAAGCGAATGATTAAAAGGGGTGGCTGGTTATCTGGGATACTCTCCCGCAATGCATGGAGATGCTGTTCAGCTTCGCGTATTAAGCGTTCTGCAGAGCTTTCAGCATCAATGTATGTACCAAGCTCCCGAGTGAAAGAAGTCAGCTGCTGCCAGGAATCTGCTCCTGCTTCATTGCCGTACGGCGTTAGGCTCTTCAATGGGGAAATACTAGATAACTGAGCAGAAATCTGGGCTAAATTCGGTGAAATCAAAATTTTCTGTGGTGAAACTTGGCTTAGCAGCTCCAAATTAGGCTGGAAGCCTATGCCTAGGTTAGTAGCACCTGACAACCTAGGGTCAGAGAAAGAGTGGGCCTCAGGATCCGTCAGCGACGCTGGTATTATATCCATCGCGACCAGTGTTTCGACGATACGGATATCGAGAGCGGCAATTGTTGAATTATTAGAAGACGCAAGGCTTTTAGTAGGCAGTGTTAAAACCGCAATGATGAGCATCGCCACTACTCTATTAAGCATTACTCTATTAAGCACTACTCTATTAAATGAAACCCTCAGAGTAATCGTGAAACCCGGCATGATGATCTCTTTTGAACGGACTAGCGGCGAATTTTGAGCACAAAAAGAAAGGGGTGCTCCCCCCTTCCTTTTTGAGCGTATCGTGTGTTCAATCAGAACTCGAAGCGGACTCCACTATAGAATGTTCTCGGATCCCCCACGCTTATCCGGGTATTGCCGCCTGAGGCAACAATATACTCTTCATCGGTAACGTTCTTGATACCCAAGTCAAAACGTAGGCGGTTGCCGTTACCGACAGGGAGGTAGTACCAGAGGCCAGCATCAACAACTGTATAGTCCCCAAGCTCAAAGCCATGAAGAGTCTCACCAAGATTGTTAACGTGGCCATTATCGCCATAGCGGTTGCTAGCATAGGTAATGCCACTACCAATACCTAGCCCCCGAAGAGCACTTTCAGGGTTCTGGAATTCGTAGCTTGCCCAAAGACTGGCTGTCGTGTCAGGTACGTTACGCGGTTGATTGCCGTTCGTTGCTTCGTTATCACTAACTATCTCTGCATCAAGCAAGCCAATAGCGCCACGCAGGTTGAAGCCATCGACAGGGTTAGCGGCGATAGAGACCTCGACGCCTCTAGAGATGATGCCACCCGTTGGCACTGGCTCTCCGTTGATGGTTTCGACCACGTTATCTTCTTCGAGATCAAAAACTGCACCGGTAATAAAGTAGCGGTTATCGGCAGAACTCCACTTCACGCCTGCTTCGACCTGTCGACCTTCTCTAGGAGCCTGTTCGAAAACGTCTTGACTTCCTACATATATATTTTGAGGCTCGAAGGTGTCAGCATAGCTGAAGTATAGATTTAACCCAGGCATGGTCTCCCAGACTAAGCCGACCCCCTTTGTAAGCTTACTGCTGCTACCTGAATCAATATCGGTCGAAGAGCCAGTTAAATAGTTGTCATTATGATAGCTATTCTCGGATATTTCATATCTAAGCCCAATATCAAACGTCACTGCATCCGTTAGCGAGAACTCGGTAGCCGAGAATACGCCATGCGATTTTTGGCTAACATCGTAAAATTGTTCGCTACTAGGAGATTCAAGGTCATTAACAAGAGTGAGAGAGTCAGGCGAGGATACAGTGCCCCCAATCTGAGGATTACCGCTTAAGTAACGCCACTCATGGCTGAACTCTCGATATTCCACCCCCGTTGCTACACGTATTGGGATAGCCGTGTCGATTTCACCGATGAGCTGGGAGCGAGCAAATTTATATATACGCGTGCGGTCTTGGTTGGCACCAACACGCCGGATTAGCGTATCTCTCGTAAGTTCGCTGCTAACATCGGCTCCAACAGAAATCACTTCAGCACGAAGATCTTCCCCCGTTTCTCTAGAATAAAAGAGCTTATTGTCTATTTCCCAGGCTGAATCTGCCAACGGAATGACAACGTCAAGCTCAGCCAAGTGATATTCACTGTTGCGCTCATTGGGAATATTTCCATAGAAGCGAGTATCAAAAGGAACATCCGCTAGTCGACGCTGTGAACTTCCCACCGGTACTGTAATTAGTCCCCTATCTATTTCTCGGCGATCCCGGGAATATTCATGATTGAACCCTACGCTTGCTCCTGACTCCCCTTGCCAGAGCAGGGCAGAGGATAGGAACTGCCTATCGACAAAGGTGTCGCGAAATGTCTCACTATCCTCAAGCGAGCCAGTGATCCGGTAGGCCAAGTTTTGGCTCTCACCGACAGGGCCTGTGAGATCGATGGTTCCACGTCGTTGTCCATGCTCATCGAAGGTTGTCGAGATGGAATGTTCGCGTTGAAACTGTGGCTGTTTGGTTTCTATATTAACGATGCCACCTGGCGACATCCGACCGATATCAGCCACGGGCCCTTTGATTAACTGAATATTATCAATAGTGGCTGGATCAATACGGCTTTCATGGCTAAATGGGACGCCATTTCGATAGAAATTATCGTTGCGGTTGAAGCCTCGAATCAGCGAGTGCTCCCGGGTGCCGCCATAACCATCTGCTACTACTACATTGGGCGATAGGCGAAAGGCATCAGCCATTTCTCTCGCCTGTTGGTCGAGCAGGAACTGTTCAGGAATGACGTCGATGGATCGTGGTACATCAATAATGTCTTTGGGAAGACGCATCGAGGAGTCGGCGTAGCGGCCTTCATAGCGGGCAGGTAGAGTGCCGTAAACCGAAATAGTTTCTAAGTTCTGATCAGCTCGCTCATTCAATATCTCCAACCGATAACTACCCTCAGCACTGCGCACTGGCGCAAGGCCAGTGCCTGCCAGCAAGCGCTGTAACCCCTCATCGATACTGTACTGGCCCTGCAGGCCGTTGGTCTGTACGCCGCTGGTCAGCGCCGCATCGAAAGCAATCTCGATGCCTGCACTGACTGCAAAACGGTTCAGGGCAGTCTCGAGTCGTCCTGCATCAATGGAGTAACGCTGCTGAGCCGATGCGCCCTGCCCCGCTGTTTGCTGAGCAAGCGCTGTTGCGGGCAGACCCAACAAGCAACCGGCGAGCAGGCCATATTTAATGGCTCGCGGAATGGCGCGGCCCAAAGGCGTAAGAATAAAGCGTGAGTGCGCGTGCTGCGTCGTCATGAAGATCCCCGTTGATTGATGCATTTTTTATGTTTACATCAGCTCTTCCGAACGAGAACGAGAATCCCTCAATTTTTTATAACATTTTTCTGCTGTATCTCTATCCTTCACTGCGCGGCGTTAGGGTCACCCATAGCGGCGTGCGGTAAATCAGCTCTAGTGACATGGCATCAGCAAGGCTTGCCAGAGCACGGTCGGTGTCTTGCAGCGAGAACACGCCACTTACTCGCCGGTTGGCCACCTCCGGTGCGCAACGTATCACCCCATGGCGATAGCGCTTCAATATATCAAGCACCTCAATCACCCGCATGCTCTCCGCCACCAGCCGCCCCTCAAAGCGTGCCTGTTCGATAGCATCTAGCGGTTCGGGTGGCATCACCCGTTTGGTATTCATAGCGGCTTGCTGACCAGCATCCAACGTTGTCCGTTCGTCGCTGCCTTTTCGCACCAGAGCCACTCGCCCCTCGTAAACGGCTACATGGGTGTTTTCTGATTGCTGCTGGACACTGAAGCGAGTGCCCAGCGGATAGGAAAGCCCCTCCTTCGTCATAACGCTAAACTCCCGGGCATCCGCTGTTTTTGATGTGGTAATCAGCACCCCACCACGTAGCAGATGGAGTCGCCTTTGGTGGGCATCAAATCTTATGTCGATGGCGGTATCGGTATCCAACACCAGGTGAGTGCCATCGCTCAGCGTCACCTCTCGTATCTCGCCAATACCGGTGGCGTAGTCAGCGAACTGGCGTTGCCACTGAGGCGTATGCGGTAGCCCAAACCCCAGCCCGCTTAATAGTACGGCCAGGCCACCCCACTGCAGCAACCCCCGCCGGGAGACCTGGGAAGACGAAAACAGCTCGCTACGGGCAGCGTGGCGCGGCAGCGCGGCCAACTGACCATCAATCGCCTGCAACTGCTGCCAAGCGCGCTCATGTTCCGGCGACGCTTGTCGCCAGGCTAGGCAAGCCTCGCGCTGTGCCTCGCTGATATCGTCACTCCATAGACGCGCCATCCACAGACTGGCCTGCTCCAGCACGGCAGGATCGATGGGCTCATGGGAGACGTTGGCGAATGTGTGGTGCATGGCTTTCACTTAGGGTTGAGGCTCATTTATCGCGCGGTGGCAGGCTAGCAGCGCCCTGGCGATATATTTCTCTACCGAAGAGACCGAGACACTCAGTGCCTCAGCAATGTCTTGATAACTCAAGCCGTCCAAACGACACATAAGAAAAGCCCGGCGAGGCTTGTCAGGAAGCTCATGGAGCAGCGCATCAATTTCGACCAACGCTTCGATAGTGAGTGCTTGCTCCTCGGGGGAAGGCGCGAGTGTTTCTGGGAGCAGGCTGAGAGTTTCCAAATAGGCAGTTTCGATTCGTCGACGACGGTAGTGATCGATCACTAACCCCTTGGCGACCTGGGTTAGAAAACGCCGCGACTGATCCGACGCTGGCGTAGTACCTCGCGCCAATATGCGTAGGTAAGTATCGTGAGCAAGATCTGCAGCGGTGTGGGAACAGCCCAGCTTGACGCTTAACCAGCGCCTAAGCCAGCTGTGATGATTATGATAGAGGGCTTCGAAAGGTGCCTCGCTTCCGCCCTGTTGCTTTATCGATACCATCGCCCGTTGCCACCGCTTGCCCGTGCCAAATGCCCCCCAAAAAGGGGCAAAACCAGACGCAAACAATAAGTGATAATACTTATCATTACAAACAATATAGCGATGTAACGCACCTGCAGATAACAGAACGGCGCTAGGGGGTGACAGGCTCCTCCAGAGCCTCAACGAGGGATTCGGCGAAGCGGAGGGCAGATGGCCAGCCTCCCCAGTGCCAATAATCGACGGCTAACGTAGTTGTGTCTTGGCTAGTTAAAGCAGGCCAATGCTGCCAAATGCCCTGCTCCAGCAAGGTTTGTTGCGTTCCTTCAACGGAGTAAGGGCTTTCCAGCATGATCACATAGTCTTCAAGGCCAAATAGCTGCTCGGCGGTGACGGTGGCAAACCCCCACCGATTGACGTCCCCCTCCCAGGCATTGTTGATTCCCAGTTGTTCCAGCACTAACCCTTCCAGGCTGCCTTGGCCATATACCCTGGCGTGGCGCTCATCCATCAGGCTCACTAACACTACCGATTGAGCGCTTCGCTCACTATGTTTGCGCTGTTCTGCCAACGCCTCAAATTGCGCTTCAACGCCTCTTAGGTAGTCGTTAGCGTGTGCTTGATCACCCGTTAACTCGGCTAACTGCGTCGTTAAGTTATTTAGCCGTTGTTGTAGTGCAGGAGGTGTCTCATAAACCACCCACTTTTTTAACGTTGCCAAACGGCTGAGTTGGGGGATTAAGTTGGCATGAGCAGGCGGTGAGATAAGAATATGCGAAGGCGCAATGTCTTGTATCAACTCGAGGTTAGGTAAGTGGCGGCTACCCAACTCCATAGCAGTAGAAAGCACTTGGGGATCGCGCCACCATACGCGATAACCTGAGAGGCCGCCCACGGCTTGGGGCGGTTCTCCCAGGGCTTGCAATGTTTCAGCAATCGCATAGTCCAGTGTAACTACTGCCGTGTTCGAAGGTACCTCGCCCTGCCCCAACAACTGCGAGGAAACCACCATCAGCATGGCGGACAAAAACCCGCTCGTAGTCTTTTTAATAGGGTGCGACATGCCTAGTTACCTTGGTGTAGCTCAATAAAACTTGCGTTAATAACTGAAGAACAAGGTGCCCTGCACAGTACGGTCAGTGCCCCAGTAGCAGCGTGCGGCGTTGTTGCACTCTCCCACATACTGCTTATCGAATAGATTCTCCACATTGAGACCTACCCGCCAGTTGTCGTTAAAGTCGTAGCCAAGGGAAATATCAGCGAGGGTCACCGCTTTGGTACTTAAGACATCGCCGTAAGCAAGACTAGCGTCAGGATAAGCATTAGAGCTCCCTAAATAGCGCACACCTAGCCCCACTTCAGCGCCTTGCATAGCACCTTCCAAGAACTCGTAATTCGCCCACAGCGATGCTTTATGGCGAGGTACTCCGGCTACCTGATTATCTTCATAACGGGGAAACGCCACATCCTCAACAATACGTGCATCGGTGTAGGTGTAAGCGACGGCTACGCTAAGCGCATCGTTAATATCGCTAACCAACTCTAACTCGACGCCATTGGAATCGGTACGCCCCACATTGCGGTAACCACCGATAGCGCTGTCATAGTTAATGTCATTTTTCATCACGATATCGTAGGTCGAAAGCGTAATCGCGGTATCCGTGTCAGGAATGTCGTAGCGCAGGCCTAGCTCATACTGGCGTCCGGTAATAGGATCTAGCGGTTCATTAGTGGTGACGGAGACTTGGCGCGCTGGCACAAAGGTCGTGGCATAATTCATATAGGGCGATAAGCCGGAGTCGAACTGATACATCAAGCCCGCTTGCCAGCTAAACTCCTCATCAGTCACCGTGAAGCCACCACCGGGTGTAAGGTAGTTACTATACTCCGTCTTAGCCGAGTCAAAGCGCCCACCCACTTGGGCAATAAAGCCACCCATTTGGCTATGCAATTGGGAGTAAATACCGGTTAACGCCTGCACGTCCTCGCCATCCTCAGAACGCTGTAGCGTTTGTGGCGGCGAATTCCACTGGGGGTTAAAGATGTTGATCGACTGAGGCGTGCTGAACCCCACGTCCTGCGTCTGCGAAAAAGAGGTTCGGTCATATCCAAATCCGGCGAGCCAAGTGTGCTCAACAACATCGTTACCAAATTTGCCCACTATTCGGTTATCAACTGCCAGCGTTTTGCTATCGTTATCGCGATCACGTCCGTAAGCACCAACTACATTGTCATATCCATCGCCTGGGTAGCTCCACCACACCTCCTGACGGTTCACCTGGGAGCGCAAATAGCGCGCGTTTTGTTGGAAACGCCAGCTATCATTGAAAGCGTGCTCATACTCGTAACCTAGCGACCAGACTTCACGCTCAAAGGTGTCCCATTCAGGGTGACCTAGATTGGTGCTGCTGCTTAGCGTACCTGAAGGATGATCGAGTAGCGTACCTGCCGCAGGAAGGCCTAATTGCAACTCGCTATCATCTTTCTGGTACATACCCAACACCGTCAGACGGTCTTGATCACTCAACTCAAACGTCAACGAAGGGGCTATGTAGGTACGATCATCATTTACGCTATCGATTTGGGTATCCGACTCACGGTGCAGAAATACAACACGCCCCTTTACCGACCCGTCAGTATTCAACGGGCCTGAAATATCGGTCGAGATTTGGCGACGGCTATGACTACCATAACTGAGGTTTACTTCTCCCTCATGATCAGCAGTAGGTCGCTTGCTGACTAGATTGACCAACCCACCCGGTACGTTTTCACCGTAAAGCGCCGACGTAGGTCCTTTAAATACCTCGACGCGTTCCAATCCGTAGGGCTCGGCGGAAGTCGAATAAGCATTAGGCTGAACCCGCAGGCCATCTCGGTAGGTACCGTAGCCATAGTCTCGCTGGTTCATGCCACGAATAAAGAAAATGTCCCCTGCCAAGCCGTCACCCACAGGAAAATCACTCGACGAAATACCGGGCACATAGCTAAGAATATTGCTTAGCGTGCGCGGGTTCTGATCTTCAATACGCTCACGTGTGATGACCGACACCGTGCGCGGCGTATCCTCAAGGGCGATATCAGCTTTGGTAGCCGTAAGGCTACGCTCTGCTCGGTAGCCATAATCTGGCCCAACAGGAGACGCGCTCAACCAATTGGCTTCGACCTGAAGCACCGGTAACGTCTCATTAGTGGCTCCCGCTTCCAACCGGTAACTACCATCCCTCTGCAGGGCTGCCGTTAAACCCGTTCCATCCAACAACCGCTCCAGCCCTTCATTAACGCTGTACTGGCCTTGCAAGCCGGGGCTTTGGCGCCCTTCCCCCAGCTCGCCAGCGCCGCTAATAAACACACCCGCCTGGGCAGCGAAGCGGTTAATTGCCGTGCTAACCGGACCGCTGGCAATATCATAGTGGCGTGCTTGCTGCTGAGTGACTTGAGCGATGGCGGGCTGCGATAGCAGCGGTGCTGCTAATAGCCCAGCGGTGGCAAAATGAACCGCCAGCGTCAAGGCGCGGCGGTTAAGCGTCGGTTGGGGCTTGGCAGTAAGTGGTCGAAGTGCCGTGCGCTGTTGGAGCATGTTGGTTCCCCTTGCAGATACGTTTTAAGTGCTTATAAAGGGGAATCGAACCAGTGCGAAAAAGGGGAACCAGCAAAACCAATTTTTTCTCTTTTTATTCCTCGCTGGAGCTTGTTTCGTCTGCCTCTATTTTGATCCACCAGGGCATGATTTGGCGCACCTTCACCGGTAGTGTGGTCTCGACCATGTTCAGGGTGCGCTCTAAATCATCGAGCGGGAAAGCGCCAAGTAGGGTGAGGTTCGCCACCTCTGGGTCGACCTCTAGGCGGCCGTGGTGATGACGGCTAAGCGCCGCGGCAAAGTTCTTAAGCGACATGTTCTCGGCTAACAGAACGCCGTTGGCCCAGGCTTCCCGACGGCCTTCAGCATGGGTGAGTTCCCCGATACGGCCTTCAGTGTAGTGAGCTTGCTGCCCGGCATTGACTACCTGCCGCTGGCTTGCATGCAGAGCATCGCCCTGAGTCTGGATAGCCACAGCGCCATCAAACACCGCCAGCAACTCACCTGAAGGCTGTTCACCCACGCTAAAACGCGTGCCCAAGGGCGTGAGACGTGCACTGCGGGTATCCAGGTAAAATGGTCGCTGGGTGTCTTTGCCAGTCGCTATCAGCACTTCACCTGTCACCAGCGCCAAGCGGCGCTGCTCTTGATCGTAATCAACATTGAGTGCTGAAGCGCTGCTCAGCCAGACCTGGGTGCCATCTTCCAGCACGATATGAGTGATTTCACCGGTGGCGGTGTGATAATCAGCGCCCCACTGCTGTACTAGCCGTGGCAACGGCGTGCTTTGCCACAGCGCGGCGGAGAGTGCAGAGACCAGCGCAATGCTTGCTAGCCCTCCCAGCAGGTGGCGACGCCCTCGCCGCCGTTGGCGCGCCAAATTAATCACGCTGTTCGCGGCTTGCCGCTCATCCTTTTCCAAGCTGTCAGCGAAGCGGCAGCTGACACCTTCCACTTGCTGCCAAGCCCAACGATGAGTGTCGTTGGCATCTCGCCATGCCTGCCAGCGTTGGCGCTCTGTTGCCGGCATCTCACCTGCTTGCCACTCGGCAAACCACTCAGCGGCCTCTGCCAATGCACGGCGTTTGGCGGCTTCATCGGCGCTAACCGCAGAAGCCATTTAGAGGCTCGCCTCGAAGCCCGCTTCGATCAACGCGCACTGCAGCATGGCCTGGGCCATATATTTTTTGACCATACGCTCGGAAATTCCCAGCTCCTCAGCAATCTGCCGATAGGGTTTACCGTGTAGCTGCGAGGCCAAAAAGGCGCTAGCGACTTTCTCGGGTAGCCGCGCCAGCATGCGATCGATTTCGCACAGTGTTTCGATGACGATTTGCTGGTGTTCGGCAGAGGGCAAATTCGTCTCGGCGCTGGCCGCTAGAGCTTGCTGCCAGGCACGCTCAATATCCTGCCGACGCCAATGATCCACGCATAGCCCTTTGGCCATGCGACTGAGGTAGGCTCTGGCGCCTTCGAAACTATCCAAATGGCGAGGCGTTTTCAGCAGCCGCACAAACGCATCCTGCGCCAGATCCGCCGCCGACTCACTACATCCCAACCGCTGGCTGAGCAACTGCTGCAACCAAGGCTGATGGTGGTGATATAACTGACCGAGGGAGTTTCGACAGCCGGTATGGTAAGCCACAGGCTCGGCTGTTCGGGGTGCCGCCGCCATATAAAAAGTGCCTCACTTATTCGAAAATGATTCTTATTCTTTTTCAATTCACAGGCAGTGTCAATGCACAGTGCTCAACGAACCTCCCCACTTTGAGATATAACACCCTGCAAAATACTTCCCACCAACAACACCAGTACCACTACCGACGCCATGCACAACGCCAGCATGGTGAACATGCTCGAATAACAAAGTGGCATTGGCTCTGGAAAAATTGGACGCCGGAAGCGCCAAATTCTGGCTATCCATGCAGATCAATTATGACCTCTTTCAGCTTCACCATAATCAGGGCGAGGCTTAGCCGAGCGATACCACGCACTAAATTAATAACGCTAAGCGACTCACATCAATAACTACCCACTCACCCTTGCCACCGCATCGCGGCTGGCCGCTTCGCGTTGCTCACCGGTGAGTTCGACCAACTGTCCCTGGCGCATTTCCAGCAGCCGATCGGCTTGATCGAAGTAGTGGTCGTCGTGGCTGATTACTACCAGCGTTTTGCCCAGCGCTCTGAGCTGCGGCAGTAGCTCGCGGTAAAACACCCGCCGGAACTGTGGGTCCTGATCGGCGGCCCACTCGTCCAGCAGCAGTAGTTCGCGCTGCTCCGCAACGGCCAGCAGCATTGCTAAGCGCTTACGCTGGCCCTGGGAGAGGTTGGCGTTGGTGACCCGATCACCGTCGAAGTCGAGTTTAGTTTGCATGCCCAGAGCTTTTAGCCACTCTTCTATCAGCATCGCGTCGGGTGATTCCCCCGCAGGCCCCATCAAGCGGTCAAATAGATGCAAGTCGGTATAGATGGCGGAGAAGTGCTGGCGATAGGTCTTCCAATCTTCCTCCTGCAGCGGCCTGCCATCGACCCGAACACAGCCGCTTTGCGGCTGATAAAGCCCAGTCAACAGCCTCGCCAAGGTGGATTTGCCACTGCCATTGCCGCCGATCAGAAACACCACCTCGCCACGCTTTAAGGTCAGGTCAATCGGCCCAATGGCGAAGCCCGACCGCGCTTCTTCGGTGGGATAACGGTAGGTGATCTGTTCCAGCATTACCTCTTGCCAGTCGTGGTGCTGCTTGCCGCTATCGAAGGAATCGCGGTGTTCCGCTAGATCCAGCGCGCTAATTTTCTCGAAGGCTACTCGGGCGTTGATCAGCGGTGGAAAGGCGCCAATGGCTTGAATTAGCGGCGCACGAAGAAATAAAAGCGTGAGCGAGAAGGTGGTGGCCACTTGCGCTGATGCCCAACCCAGGCCGTTGGCCAGGAAAAACACCACGCCAATGGCCCCCAACATCATGATATTAAACCAGTTGACCGCGCTAAGATGGTAGGTATCACCACGAATGATATGGTGCCGATACGCTTCCGCGTCAGGTGTGTAAACGTCACGGTACAACCACTCGGCCCGGTCACGGTTAAGCGCCAGCTCTTTGCGCCCTTCAATGACCGACTGATAGTCCGCGTAGAGGCGGTCTTCTGAATCCCTCAGCTTGGCCATATGCCGATACACTTTCGCCACCAAGCGCATGCCGACCAGGATAGTAAAAATCACCCACAGCGCCGTCACCATTAGCATCGTTGGTGAAAGCCAAACCAAATAAGCAGTGGCACCCACCGTCAAAACACCACCCTGCACCAATTCTGGCAAGCGCACAAAGGCCACGGTGATATAGCGCACATCGCTGGATAAGCTGGCCAATAAACGTGCGCTGCCAATCTGCTCAATACGCTCGATATCGGTATCCAAGATACGTTTGATCAACTGCCCCCGCAGCCGATAGACAAAGTGGTGTCCCAAGGTGGTCAAGGCTAATTGCGAGGCTAGAGTAATCGCCAGCAACAACGCCACTAAGCCCAGGAATTCTGGCAGGATGCGCCATGGATCGGTAAAGGTGCCCAACAGCCGCTGATTGATAAAGGCGATAACACCGATGCCCAACCCCGCACTGGCCAAACTAAGTAGCACCACGGCCAAAAATGGCCAGCGATAATCGCGCCATATAATCTTGAACAGCTCCATGTGCAGGGCCTCCTGGCACTTCAAAAGTTAGCCGATATTTAAAAGCTAGCGTTGGCGTTTGGCTGGCTTATTCTCGGGTTTTAACGGGCAAGCGCCGCACAGCGGCTCGCCGGGCAACCGATATTTAATGCAGCATAGACGCCGCACTCGAGCCGGGGTTTCACCGCCCAGTTCCAGATAGCGCACCGGTTGATAGAGCGGATTGCGCCGCCCGTCAGGCAAGGTCTTGGTATCGAGATAATTCAGCAGCGGCTCACCCGCGCCAGTGAAGTCTGGATGCCGCGAGCAGGTCTTGCCCACAAACTCCACATAGTGACCAAGATTGCTCCAGAACACTTTGGCAGAAAGCCCGGAGACCTCGGCCAACGCCTCGATAAGCGGCGCACAGTGGTCATCGAATAGGCTGCTAAAGCGTGCCTGAAGCGCTTTTGAGGTCAACGGCACACCACCATGCGGCAGCCAAATGCGCGTCGTCTGACCGTGATCACCTAACGCCAGCCGCAGCTCACCCCCGCCGACTGGCAGCTCATAGCCCAGCAGTAGATTGGCCACCAGCGTCGGAATCGCGACACTGCTGAAATGAAATTTCGACCATATCGAAGCGGCGGCCAGAAAATCAGCATCGTCACCGTGGTATCGGCAGTAACGCGATAGCTGGGCGAAGAGCACGTCATGATCCAGCAGTTCAGTAGCCGCCAATGTCGTCTCATCAGGCTGACCAAACGCAGGTGCCTTTAAGTTATCCAGCGGCGGCTGGCGATAGAGCGCCAACAAAGCGTCTGCTGGATTCGTCGCTGCCGCTAGCACGCTTGCCGCTTCGCTCATAGCCGCCGCAGCCCCCACATAAAGTAGGCACCGCCAATCAGGGAAGCGACCAAACCTGCCGGTATCTCGTACGGGAAAATAATCTGACGCCCCACCCAATCCGCCAGCACCATTAATAGCATACCGATCAACGCAGCACCCAGCAGGTGCTGTCCTGCCCGAGAGAAGCCGACCAAACGCGCCATATGCGGTGCCAACAGACCAATAAATGACAGCGGCCCCACCACCAAGGTGGCGCAGGCGGTGAGTAGCGCCACCAGCAACAGCAGCGCCAAGCGGGCACGGTTGAGGGTTACCCCAAGCGCCTTAGCCGTCGGTGCGCCTAATGGCAAAATATCTAGCCAACGAGTAAACGGCAGCGTGACCAACGCCAATACCGCAGCAATACCGCCAACCACCACGGCGTTGGTGATATCCACGTAATAGGTCGAGCCCGCTAGCCAAGCGATCACCTGCTGACCACGTGGGTCACCGCCCGCCAGCATCACGCTACGCACCGCATCAAACAGGGCGCTGACAGCTACCCCGGTAAGCAGCAAGCGCTCGGGGAGATAACCGCTTTTGCGGTTGATGCCCACCAGCACCAGCAGCGTCGCGAAAGCCCCCAGGGTACCCACGCCAATCAGCATCATATTGGTGGGCGCGGGTAATAGGAAAATCCCCAGAATCAGTGCAATGGCACAGCCACCGCTGATACCCAAGACTTCAGGGCTGGCCATGGGATTGGCGGAAAGGCGCTGCAGAATCGTGCCGGCAATTGCCAGCATTAGCCCACTCGCTGCTGCCGCCATTACCCGCGGCATGCGCCACTGCATCACGTTCCAGTTATCCGGCGACAGTAAATACCAGCCATCAACCCCCTGCCCCACCAGCAAGCCAAGTAATGTGGCGCCTAGTAGCGCGAGGAGTAACCCCGTCGCCAAACGGGAAGGCGCTGGATGGCGATGAGCAAAAACGCCCGCCCCTTTTGGTGGTTGATCACCCCGCAGTTTCAAACGTGGAATCAGCCACATTAACAGCGGCGCCCCCAGGGCACCGGTAATCGCCCCAGTGGGTATAAAGGCCGCCACCATGCCACCGAAATGTTGCAGCAGCAGATCAGTGGTGGCCAACAACACAGCTCCTAGCAGCGTCGACCAAAGCAGCCGTGGCCCTAAGCGGCGCGCACCGGCCATGCGCACAATATTAGGCGCAGCCAAGCCGATAAAACCGATGATACCGACCACGCTGACAATGCTACCGGTAATAAATACCGCCAGCCCCATCCCTGCAAAGCGCAGATAGGTCAGCGAGACGCCTAGGCTCTTGGCGCTGGCATCGTCCAGTTCTAGCACCGCCAAAGGGCGCAGTAGAAACCAGGCTGCCACGCAGCTAATTGCCAATCGTGGCCAGAGAACTGCCACGCCATCCCAACCGTTTTGTGCCAGCGACCCCGCGCCCCAAATCAGCAGCCCTGAGAGCGCTTCGTGGTTAAACAGCAGCAGTGCCGTAGAGAGCGCCCCTAAGTACAGATTAACCACCAAGCCCGCCAGCACCACCACGATCGGCGCCAGCCCGCGCCGCCAGGAAAGCAAGAAAACTAACCCAACCGCCAGCGCCCCACCCACTAAGGCGACCCATTCGCGCCCGGCGACAAGCAGCCCCGGCGCCAGCAAAGTAGCAGTCATCAACGCCAGGTTGGCGCCCGACGCCACCCCTAGGGTGGTGGGCGAGGCCAGCGGATTGCGCAGCACTTGCTGCATCAGCACACCCGCTAGCCCCAAGCCGCCCCCAGCTAGCAGCGCAATCGAGAGGCGCGGCCACCACGCATAGTGAAGCAACAACTCGTCAACATTCTCAAAGGAGGGCACCACTAACGCCTGCAACCCCAGTATAAAACCGCCCTGCCCCTGCAGACCTAGCCAAAACAGCACCACCATCGGCAAGCTAAGCAGCAGGCAAGCTTTTGCAGGCGACATCCCCCCCATTCGCTGGGTAACTTGCGCAGCGCTTAGCATAGCGAACAACCTTTTGTCATAGCCGGGCAGATCGCCACACAGGGCCTGATAGGCAGCAGAGTCATTTTCTTAGCCTTACTCTTTTCTGGAGTTAGTGGTTGAATTATCCGCAACGATTCTAAATGATAATAATTAGCACTACAATTAAGCGATTTATTAATGGAGACAGCCACAATGGCGGCTAAACAAACCTATCAGCTTTTCGATATCACTCTCGCTCGGCGAACCCAAGTCAGCGCTTCGTTAGTTAAGTTCACCTTTACTGGCCCAGCCGTCAGCCAAATGGCGACCTACGCGCCGGATCAACGCGTCAAACTGTTCTTCCCCGAAGGCGGTGGTAGCCTCGACCCGCTGTTTGAGATTGCCAAGCTGGAAGAGCACGACTGGTACAGCGCCTACCGCGCCCTACCAGATGCCCAGCGCCCCTCTGCACGCACCTACACCATCCGCGCCCTGCGCCCAGAGCAGGCTGAGGTGGATGTAGAGTTTGTGCTCCACGGCGACAATGGCCCTGCCTCACGCTGGGCAATGCACGCCCGTCCAGGTGACCGGCTAGCCATGACAGCCCCTGACGCTAACGCGGAAGGCCCAAAACAGGGCTACGAGTGGAAGCCCCCCCAAGGCGTGCGCCGTATTCTAATCATCGCCGATGAAACCGCTCTCCCCGCCGCGGCTGGCATTCTGGAAACCCTTGATGACCTGCCGCTCAAACCCAAGGTTGAAGCGCTGTTCGAAGTGCCCCGCAGTGACGACGTTCAGCCGCTGCCCCAAGCCGCTAAGCTGCACTGGCTGGCCCGTGATGCTGACCCCGGCTGCCAGCACGGTGAGCTGCTGCTGAGGGCGCTGCGCGATATTGATCTGCACAAGGAAATTCAAGCGCTAGGCGGCACGCCTACGGCAGCCACTAGCAACGTCGAAAGCGACAATGAGGACGGACCTCTCTGGGAATCCGCCACTCTGGATGACAGCGCGCCCTTCTATGCCTGGATTGCCGCTGAAACCAAGGTCGCGATGAAGCTGCGCCGCTACTTGGTCAACGAGTGTGGCCTCCCCAAACAGTACGTCACCAGCATGGGCTACTGGCGACTGGGCAAGGCCAATGGTTAAAGGAACGGCAAACAACACGGTGTCAAACAGTGACCCCATAAACACGCCGGCTCTCGTGGCTACCCCGGTTTGATAGGGGCGACACTCATACACCATGAGCAAGCCACCAAACCAAGACTGTCTACTGTCATCGCCACGTCATGGATGGTTCGTTACCTTTATCAACTGATTTGATAACAGCCATATAAGCCCCAAGGAGAAACGACATGCTTGAGAGCGAAAACAGCTTACTGGAAACAGTTAAACAAGCAGCCTATGAGGCGGGCGTGCTGTTGCGCGAGGGGTATTCGCAAAAGGGGCGGATTGCCTTCGAACAAAAGGGGGCGTCAGACTTTGTGAGCTACTACGATACGGCCGCCGAGAGTATCATTATCGACTGCATCAGCAGCGCCTTTCCCGATATCGCTTTCCTCGGTGAAGAGAGCGGCCTGACGCCCACCGATAGCGACTATACAGTGATTATTGACCCCCTTGATGGCACCAGCAATTTTCTGCATGGCGTGCCTCACTTCTCGGTGTCTATTGCGGTCACCAAAGGTGATGCGCTAATTATCGGTGTTGTCTACCAACCACTCCTTGATGAGATGCTTTGGGCAGGCCAAGGCGCGGGCGCCTTTCTCAATGACCGCCCGTTAACAAGACCAGTCCCTCGCCCGCTAACCGAGATGCTGGTGAGCACTTGTCTGCCCTATCACGCTAAAGGCGACTGCACGACAGCGCTAAATCAACTCGCGACATTAATGCCTCAAGTGGCGGGTATCCGCAGCCCTGGTTCAGCGGCACTTGAGATCGCTTATCTCAGCCTAGGTCGGTTTGATGCTTTTTGGTCGCAAGGCGCCGCGCTCGACTTCTGGGATATCGCTGCCGGTATTGTGATAGCTCGGGAAGCTGGATACACCGTCACGGATATCTCTGGTGAGGCAAATCCTGTTCAATGGAACAGCCTAATTGCTGCGCACCCCGAGCAGCATAGCCAACTGCTAACATGTTTAAGCTCTTGCTAACAAAATATCCGCCCTTCAGCGTTCAAACGCCGTATTGTGCGTTGATAAAAAATAAGCCACTGGACCTGGGGTATGCCCTGCTTATTTTTTGTGCTTTCCTCCCTGGCGCGCTTTGAAGCGCGGATTCGTTTTACAAATGACATACAGCCGTCCGCGACGTTTGACCACTTGGCAATCAGGATGGCGGTTTTTGGCGGACTTGAGCGAGCTAAGTACTTGCACTCTATATATCCTCTACTTAGCGCCAGAAGAGCGGCGCGAAACCAAACCGAAGCGCTGCTGAAAACGCGCCACCCGACCTTCAGCAGAAACTCTGCGCTGCTCGCCGGTATAGAAAGGGTGAGAAGCGCTAGAGACATCCAGGTCAATCAATGGGTAGGTATTGCCATCATCCCAGACAATTGTCTGCGTTGAGGTACAGGTAGAACGGATCCGAAACGTGGCACCGCAGCTGGTATCGCGGAACACTACGTAGCCATAAGCGGGATGTATGCCCTTTTTCATACTCAACTCCTTCAACTCAAAAGATACAAGATAACATAACAATTACACATGATTCTCATTAACATGTAAAGGCTATCTTGCAAGCCTACCCCCGTTAACTCACAACTCAACGCTTGCCCCGTAGCACTGCGTTAGCCGCCAATACTCAAGCCCTCGTAGGGCTTATCTAAGCCCAACAACAGAAATCTTTTAATTTTTTTGTTAAAAATGAGAACCATTAGCACTAGAATAGAGCCATTATTATTAACCCTATCGCCAGGAGTCATTCATGTTCGAGGTCAAAGGCGCTACCTTTGAAATCAATGGTAAGCAGATTCTAAATCCCATTGACCACAGCTTTCATGAGGGCAAAGTTTACGGCTTGATTGGCCACAATGGCTCGGGAAAGTCGACGCTGATTAAGCTGATGGCCCAGCAGCAACCCACCAGCCAAGGCGAGATTCACTTTGACCAGCGTCCACTGCGTGACTGGGGAAATCGCGAGTTCGCTCGTCAGGTAGCTTATCTGCCCCAGCATTTACCCAGTGCTGAAAGCCTGACTGGGCGCGAGCTGGTGGCTTTTGGTCGCTACCCTTGGCACGGCCTGCTCGGTCGCCATAACCAGAAAGACAAAGACGCCATTAATCGCGCCATCGCCCTTACCCACACAGAGGCCTTTGCCGACCGCTTAGTCGATACACTCTCCGGCGGCGAGCGTCAGCGAGTATGGTTGGCTATGCTACTCGCCCAGGGAAGTCGTTTCTTGCTGCTCGATGAGCCACTAGCAGCACTGGATATTGCTCACCAAATTGAAGTGCTAGCGCTGGTTCGCAAGCTATGCGATGAGCTGAACCTTGGCGTCATTATTGTATTGCACGATATCAATATGGCATCACGCTACTGTGATGAACTGATGGCACTGCATAGCGGTCGTTTGCTGGCCCATGGCAGCCCGGATGATTTGATGAGTTGCTGCACCTTAGAAGCGATTTATGGCCTACCCATGCAGGTGATGAAACACCCCAATGGGGAGCACAATATTGCTGTAGCCCAATGAGTGAAGACATACCGACGCGCTAATGCCAGACGAGATCACTGTCCACATTAGCGCGCCTATTTAATTACTCCTTCTTGATACCGGCTTTCCAGACTGACTCACATCGTGTCGGTACAGTGTTGTATTTCATCAGCCATTTGGTTAAGTAATGCGTCGTAAAGCCCTGCACCTAGTGTTAAGCCAACGCCTAGAGGGTCCATTACACCAATATAAACATCCGTATCGCCAAAGACAGTATCAACGATTTGCGGATTAAATTGCGGTTCGCTGAATACACACGTAACGCCTTCTGCATCAACTAACTGCTGGATAGTTTCAATACGTCTCGGGCTGGGTGAGGATGCATCACCGATAGAAATAGCACCCGCCGCAGTGACACCCAACGCTTTTTCAAAATACTGATAGGCATCGTGAAATACGATAAAGCGAGTCTGCTCGCTATTGGCTAAGCGTTCCTTTAAATCTTGCTCAAGTGCTTCAATTTCTTGCTGGCCTTGTGCCGCATTAGCACGATAGTGGGCGGCATTGTCAGGATCGATTTCGCTAAGTTGCTGGGCAATGGCATCGAGCCAGCGCCGCGCATTACCAGGATCCAGCCAACCATGTGGATCTTGCCCATCGTGATGATGGTCGTGGCCGTGGTCGTGGTCGTGGTCGTGGTCGTGGTCGTGGTCGTGGTCGTGGTCGTGGTCGTGGTCGTGGTCGTGGTCGTGGTCGTGGTCGTGGTCGTGGTCGTGGTCGTGGTCGTGGTCGTGGTCGTGGTCGTGGTCGTGGTCGTGGTCGTGGTCGTGGTCGTGGTCACCCAGATCAAACGTCGCGCCTTCACGATATGCAAACGTATTAATGCCGGGTACGCCCATTAGTTCCAGATGCTCGGCGTCGTTTGCCAAATTGGCGATCGGAGCCGATAACCAAGGCGTTAGATCATTACTTACCCATATGACCACATCAGCATCATTTAACACTTTGGCTTCCGAAGGCCTCAGTGAGTAGCCGTGGGGTGATGCACCAGGCTGAATGAAAAGGTCGGGAGTCCCGAGATCCCCCATAACTTTGGCCACTAGCGAATGGACCGGCGGAATGTCTACCGCCACACGGGGAACGGCGGCCAAGGCTGACAATGGAAAGCTCGCTAATACCGGCAGGGTGTAACGTAAAAGTCTGTACTTCATGATGTTCTCCAAATTATCAAAACCATAATGCCCCCTCTTTCATAAGTTCTATTTAGGAAGCCATACGACCTAGTTAGAAAGCGTTGATAGCCACAGAAGCATTAGTCCTTATTTTTAATATATGATATAACATAACAACTCGAATCAGAATAGCAATTAACCGAGAGGCTGCAAGCTGATGTCTCAATTCACACCCGGTAATGCCCCTCTCCTGCGCGCCAAACAAATCAATGTTCTGATCAGTGGCCAGCATATTTTGAGAGATATTAATCTGACATTGCACCGTAAAGAGATTGTCACGCTGATTGGCCCAAATGGCTCAGGAAAATCAACGTTAGTTAAAACATTAGTTGGGGCTATTAAGCCAACATCAGGCTATGTGGCCATCGACGAGAAGTTGTCTATCGGTTATGTGCCCCAACGACTCCATTTAGACTCAACGCTACCGATGACGGTCTCACGCTTTATTAACCTTCCTCACCGCCATGCCCGCCGCGATGTGCAGCAAACATTAGCAAACGCGGGGGTCGAGGCATTGGAGAATTCCGCCATGAGCCACCTGTCAGGCGGCCAACTCCAACGGGTACTGCTGGCCCGGGCGCTTATCACAAAGCCAGACATCTTAATTCTCGACGAGGCAACACAAGGGTTGGATTATCGAGGCATTGCGAATTTTTATAAAAAAATTGAAGAGGTTCGCCAGCACTACCGCTGTGCCGTATTAATGGTCAGCCATGACCTTCATGTCGTCATGCGTACCGCCGACCATGTGCTGTGCTTAAACGGCCACATCTGTTGCGAGGGCAAACCAGAACGTGTTGCGTCCTCCCCAGACTATCAAGCGTTATTTGGTGAACAGACAGCACAGATGCTTGCTTTTTATCGTCATCACCATGAGGAGGCAGCCCATGTTGGATGACTTCATGTGGCGCGCGACTATTGCTGGGATATTCGTTGCCCTTGCTGCGGCACCGCTTGGCTGCTTTGTGGTTTGGCGACGCATGGCTTACTTTGGTGATGCGACATCTCATGCCGCTATCCTTGGCGTTGCGCTGGCTTTAATGTTCAATCTCTCTATTTTTGCAGGCGTATTAACCGTTGCCCTCACTATGGCCGCTTGCGTAACGCTACTCAGCGGGCGCGGTTATGCCATGGATACGCTACTCGGCGTTATGGCTCACTCGGCCTTGGCGATCGGCCTGGTCGCTGTTTCATTTATTTCGGGAGTCCGGATTGATCTGACGGCATATTTATTCGGCGATATCCTGGCCGTTGGCCAGAATGACCTGTGGATCATCGGTGGCGGCGCATTACTGATATTGGCGTTACTCTTCTGGCGTTGGTCGGCACTTCTGACTGCTACACTGAGCGATGAACTTGCCTACGCCAATGGCATTCAGCCCCGCCGCGAGCAATTGGTCTTAACTCTTTCTCTTGCCCTGGTCGTGGCTGTAGCACTCAAGGTGGTCGGTGCATTGCTAATTGCAGCCTTACTGATTATTCCTGCTGCAACGGCAAGGCCTTTCTCCAGAACGCCTGAAATGATGGCACTAGTAGCTATGTGTATTGCGACATTGGCGGTTACGTTGGGACTCAGGGCCGCTTACTATTTTGATACCCCCACGGGGCCGACGATTGTTACCTTGGCCGCTGGCTTTTTCGCGCTTTCAACTCTAGGGATAAATACTTTTCGCTATTTAGGCCAGCGTTAGGTATCTGTCAGGTCAAATGGTTATCCCAGCGGAATTCCTGGCTGGCGAGCAACTCGGGCACTGCCGTGTCAGGGGTTACACGGTAGAGTCCGCCCTGGCCGGAGGAGACCAGAAAGCCGCCACTCCCATCACAGCGGGCACCGGCAGCGTCGGGTAGCTCCAGGTTAGCGTTCAAGCGGCCCTGTTCAGCATCTAGCAGCAGCACCCGATTACCGCGAGGAGCGGTCACCAGAACAGTTGCTGAAACACGGCTAAACGCGACGCTAGCGGTGTAGTGCCGGAGGCTGGTGGTGACCTCATCGGGCAGCGCCAGCTCTGAGAAGTCTCCGGCAGCATCCAGACGACAAATCAGCGGATAGGATTCCCACTCAGGGCCTTCAAATTGGTATCCGGCGATCACCGTGCCGTCCGCTGCCACGTCTAGATGGCGGCAGCTAAGCTGGTGGTGCGAAGGGGCATGGCGGGCGACTACTTCGCCACTGTGGCGATTCATAAGCATCAGCGCCGGGGCCATGGTGTCCAGATTGAGCTTTACCCGGCCGTAGTCTGGATGAGTCTGGATTCCGCCCAAACCAATCACCAGAGTGTCGCCATCCGGCATCAGCCGAAGCTCATGGGGTCCGATACCATCCAGCGACATATCGCGCACATGAGCGTAGTCGTTGGCAGCATCGTAAACGCGCACTAGCCCGGCGCTGTCCGACAAACGATTGGCGGTGACATACAGATAGCGCCCGTTCAGGTCGAAAACCCCATGTCCATAGAAATGGTAACCTTCTCCCGCTGAAATGGTATGAGCTAAGCGCCGATTAGCCCCATCGATCACATGCATTCGAGTGCCGGGGCGGCGGGCAAAAAGTACTGCCTGGTGGGAGCTAGGACGTAGGCAGCCCCCGTGACAGCGCTCGGGCACTTCAATCATAAAGCGGCTTTTGCCATCCAGTGCCACTCCAGCGATGTAGTGCTTCCCATCAAGATCATCAACCGCGCTAAACAGCCAGTCAGCATTTTCGCGCCCCGGCACCGCCCAGCTCAGTGGTGTTAATGCCATTAAGACGCTTCCTAGCCCAGCTTTCAGCACCTGCCGTCGCTGCATCGCTCAATCTCCATCGCTAGAATTAAAGCCACGCACTAGGCCAAGCTCGGCCGCAATTTCGGTTCCTAGCAGATAGTTCAACTGACCAATATTGAGGTAAAGCGACTGCAGGTCACGAAAGGCTTGATCGTCCAGTGACGTTGTCAGCCCCGAAGGCAGATCACTCGCCTTGGCTAACGTCTTGTCCAATTGATCACGAAATGTCTCGGCGAGTGGCACTGCATCGGCTTCGCGCAGCAACGTCGAGAGCCCTGGAAGAAAACCTGTGCGCAGCCCTTCAAGCGTACTTTCCACCAAACGAATGGAGTTACCGCTACGCCAAGCTTCCGCTAAATAACGATTAGCAGGCGCCCCTTGTAGCCCCATTGGCTCACCAAGACGTTTCTGCTCTAGGGTTTCGATTGCTTGAATGGCGTTAGCCAGTGTGGTTTCGGTGTAACGCGGGGTATCACGATAGTGCATACCAAAGGCCTGCCAGTCGCGCTCCAGTGCGCTACTCGTGTCTACGAGATGAGTAGAGATAGCCTGCAACAAGCCGCACATAGCCGGTTCACCAAGTGGCCGGTCACTCATAGCATCGTCATATAGCAAGTACTCAATAGCCGGAAATCCCTGAATCGCGACGCTATCGCTAGCAATATCTTCGGCCGTTGGCGTGGTGTCCGCTCTCAACCATCCTTCTACCTTGCTACCTACGAGGTTTTTGCGGTCTGGCCAGAACTGAAGTTGCCAGCCACGGCTATTCTGCTCAATGGGCCCAAACTGGACAAAGCGCACCGCCTGCCAAGCTTGATAAGCCCCCAGCCAGTCGCTTTCAAGCCGCTGCTTGAGCGATTCATCGGGAGCTTGGCAAAAACGCGTTGCACTAGCCTCAAGGCGCTCAGAGGCATGACTGAGTTCGGCATACTGCTGCGCTATCGCGCCATGCCAGATATCACGTGGTGTATTGGTATCCGTATCAGCGGAACCCAGTGCAGAAAAGGGAGCCGCTAAAAACGCAACGGCTACCCCCAAACGACGAAGAGAAGAAATCACATTAACTCCTTACGAATAGACGACAGCCGTAACAGAAGCGTTGCAAAGCTCATAAAGACTCAAGAAAGCGAATAAGTTCCGCGCGCTGGTCAGCGGGTAGATGTCGATAGGCTTCAGTGACCGCTTCTGCTTCGCCACCATGCCACAGCACCGCCTCCTCCAGCGTACGAGCACGGCCATCGTGGAGAAAGCCAGCCCGAGGATTCACCGTTTGTGCTAAGCCAATCCCCCACAACGGTGGGGTGCGCCATTCGCGCCCATCCGCTTGGAATTCACTACGATGGTCGGCCAAAGCTTCGCCCATATCGTGGAGCAGCAGATCGCTATAAGGCCATATTTCTTGATTCGCTAACGCCGCCCGAGGTGCATCCGAGGCAGTGCGATGGCGGGGGGTATGGCAGCTTGCGCAGCCCAGTGCGTTAAATGTCTCGGCCCCCTGTATCACCTCAGGATCATCCATGTTGCGGCGCATCGGTACCGCTAGGCTAGAGGCATAGAAGGTGATGAAGTCTGCAATTTCATCGCTGACTTCAGGCGTTCCACCATCAGCAAAGGCATCGCACCCCTGACTCTCCATGCAATCCGTTTGCGGCGCTAAGCGAGACGTTAGCCCCATATCGCCGGCGAAGGCGTGCATGCTCTGCTGTTCAATGCTGGGCTCACCCGCTTTCCAACCAAAGCGCCCCATCACCGTGGTGCCACTGCGCACATCCCAGACTTGGTTATAGCGCCCAGAAATGCCATCGCCATCGATATCGTTGGGGTCGGCAGCCGCCATCAGGTCTGCTTCAGGAATCGCTTCCAGCAGGCCCAAACCAATCATTGGTGGCGCCAACCGTGGCGACGTCAGCAGCGTATTTGGTAGCTCACCGTAGGCAGGTTCGGCAATTGAGTAAAGCGGCTCCTGCAAGGTAACGCGATGGCCGTCGGCGAAGCTCACCTCCCGCGGACGGTACTCAATGATCAGTTTGCCCTCCGGTTGCACGCCAGGAATCGCGGAGGTTTGTAGCTGCAAGCCGTAGTTGGGTACCGGCAGCGCGCCCCGTTGCTCTAGAGTTTCCGGCTCCGCCTGATCGGAAGGCAGCGAAAGACGCAGGAACAACGCAATGGGGGTTTCATCTCCCATCGGCGGATGGCCACGCCCATCCTTGAGATGACAGCCTTGGCAGCTATTGGTATTAAACAACGGGCCCAGGCCATCACGGGCTTCAGTGCTGGCAGGTGCGACCACCCAGGGGTTGCGGAAAAAGCTATTGCCGACGCTGAAGTCAAGCCGCTTGGTCATCGACATGTTACGTAGCGGTAATGAATAAGCGTTGTGATCAAATTGTTCCACTGCCCCATCGCCACCACTCATCGGCGACGATTGAATGGCGGGAGATTCAGCCGCCTGCAGAGAGGCCACTACCAAAGAGGCCGCCAACAGTATTAAGAAAAGGCTGCACTGAGCGAGTCGCCTGAAGGCAAAAAAGCGAGAGAAGTGGCACATAAGTATACCTTGAGACAAACGACAAAAGCCGTCCGACAGCCAAGCTGCCGGACGGCTCATAAAATCACACTAATGATTTAGAAGCGATGGCCTGCATCATCCGGCTGTAAAGAGGTAACCCCCAGCTCACCGGCGGCTTCTTCAAGGGATGCCGTTTGCGCTACCAGGGCGAAAATGGCGTCGTTGATCAACTTACTCCCTTGCTCGTTGCCGGGTGCAATCATCATATCAAACGCCATCGGCGAGCTTTCCGCTTCAGCCGCTTGCTTGATAGCATCAAGCTTGGCCATGGTTGCCTCAAGTTGGTCACTCAGGCTATCAGCAAGTGCTTCATTTTGCTGCGACAACAAGTTTTCCAATGACGGGCCCTCTACGATACTGCCATCCAATCGCTGATAGCTGCCCGTGTAAATATTCTGAATCCCCTGGCCATTATAGTAATGGGAGTTATGAGTATTATCGCTAAAGCAGTCGTGCTCATCCTCAAAAGAGTTGGCTTCAAGCGCAACTTTCAAGCGCTCTCCTGCTAGCTCGCCCAACGATAGCGACCCCATACCAAATAGCATACGGCGCAGGCCTTCTTGATCGCTTTCAGCCAGTAGTTCCTGACGGTAGTTGTCTTCAACTTCCGGTGACCACTGAGCCACCATCCACTCAAGATCGCTGACTAACAGGTCCGACACTGCATCCAGGTACGCTCGGCGGCGATCGCAGTTACCATGGGTACAGTCATCGCCAGTTTGGAAGTCGCTCACCGGACGTTCACCACTGCCTGCTTCGAAACCATTAAGGTCCTGCCCCCAGAGCAGAAACTCGATAGCGTGGTAGCCGCTGGCGACGTTGGCTTCTGAGCCACCTACTTCGTTAAGATCGGCTAAGAGCTCCGGCGTAATATCACTGACATCCAGGGCTTCCCCCCCTATCGTGATACGTTCGTTGGCAATGACATTAGCAGTGGCCCCTTCATTACCCAACTCATGCTGGTAGCCATCGCTTTCGACATAATCAATCATGCCTTCATCCAGAGGCCAAGCGTTCAGCTGCCCTTCCCAGTCATCCACCACCACATTGCCAAAACGAAAAACTTCGCTTTGCTGATACGACACCCGTGCTTGCAACCAGGCTTGCTTCGCGGCGTTCAGGGCCTCAGCAGTGGGGTTGGCCAGCAATTCGTCGATACGCTCGTTCAACACCTCGGCGGCATTGAGCGCATCGGCGTAATTGGCATGCGCCAAGTCAGCATAGTGATGGACCACAGCATCGGCGCTAACGGCATCGTCAGCGGAAACGGCAAAAGGCATCAGCGCGCTAAGCGCAACAATACCTGCAAGAGGGCGACGGAGCATGTTGAAAGGCATTACAGTGTCCTTTAAGCGATGGCATTAAGAGGTTAGTGTCGTTTCCCTGCAGATTAATGTAATTCATTTACTTATGACATTCAATCTCACCTAAGTAGGATATGGCGCTTTTATTTGTTAAATACGCGCCTTTTGCATAACGTCATTACTTTCTTAAACTGGGAAGACGGCCATGTTGGATTACAAACTTCTCCATGCCCTGGCCACAGTAGTGGAGTGCGGTGGTTTTGAACGAGCAGGCGATACATTAGGGCTTTCTCAATCAGCCATCTCTCAACGTATAAAAGCACTGGAAGTACGCCTAGGCCAGCCTGTGCTAATGCGTCACCCCAAGCTTTCACCTACACCGGCTGGTCAGCGGCTGCTCACCCACTACCAGCAAGTACAGTTGTTAGAACGTGACTTACAGCAGACACTACCTACGCTAGATAACGCAACGACCCGACTAAGAATCGCAATCAACGCTGACAGCGTGGTGACGTGGTGGGCAGCCGCAGTGGCAGATATCTGTCAAACCGAAGGCGTATTGCTCGACTTAGTTATTGAGGATCAGGACGTTGGGCTTAACCGTCTGCGGGATGGCGATGTCGCAGCCTGTCTTTGCTCTACGCCAACACCCATCGCGGGTGCACGGTGTATTAAAGTAGGTGAGATGCGTTATCTCCCGCTAGCATCACCCGCCTACGTGCAACGCTATTTTCCTGAAGGCCTTTCCGCAGAAGCCTTCCAGCAAGCCCCGGTGATTGTATTCGGCCCTCATGACCAGCTTCAGCATCAATTCCTTGCCCAGTGCGGTTATCACGGCCATTTCCCCTACCACCTGTGCCCTTCATCAGAAGGGTTTGTGCGTCTCGCCGCCGCAGGCATTGGCTACGGAATGGTTCCACAACTGCAGGCACTAGACCAACTGCAAAAAGGCCAACTAGTCAGCATCGCCCCCGGCCACTCACTGACAGTGCCACTCTATTGGCATTTTTGGCGCCATAGTGGACAACTAATCCAGCAACTAACCAAAAGTCTGAACTGCCTCATGCTTTAGACCCATTGTCGACCTCTCGCGTTGAAAGAGGTCTACACTCTCACTAGGAGCAAAACGTGCCCAAGGCAGGCAAGGGAACCTAGGCACTAAGACCTAGAAGCGATAAAACCCAACGTAAAAATAACCAAAATAGCGATATTTATGGATGCTTACCGTTGGTTAAAGCGCCTTCCGGCTGGCTTGTTAGTGCTTATTATTAGCTGGCATTCACAAGCAAGCATGGCAGCTACCCTCGTCGCCTCGCCCGAGCAGGCGCGTTACGATTTAAATGAAGTAAGCGGTTACTGGAGTACATCAGAATCGCTAAACCTACGCGATGTTTTAGCATTATCTCCTGCATTTACGCCGGCCCATCACGCCTCTGATCTACATTTCGGCTACACACAAAGCGATGTTTGGCTAACAACGCAAATTCATAATGCATCGCCCCTCCCGGCTACTTGGATGGTTAAATTCGAATACCCATTTTTAGACCATGTCACCCTGTATACGCTGAGGGAACACGCTAGTGATGTTCAGTACAGCGGAATCGCCGTTCCAGTTGACGAGCGATCAATCGCCCACCGACAAGCCGTTTTTCCGCTAATGCTGGACGGCGGGGAAACAGTGACGATCTATACCCAAGTAAAAGCTGCTGGTAGTAAATTCCTGAGCTATAGCTTAATGACGCCAGAGGCGTTTTATGCTCAGAATGACCAGCATAACTTCTGGCTGGCGACTTACTTCGGCATATTGCTAACATTAAGCGTTTACAATCTGCTGCTATTTTTTGTGCTAAAAGAGCACGTATTTCTCTACTACGCTCTATTTGCCTTCGGTTTTACGACGGCATCTTTGACGTTCAATGGCCTGGGTACGCTGATGTTTTGGAGTTTCCTAGGCGACAACACTCCACGCCTGGTAGCAATTGGTTTTACGTTTGCTTCTGCGATGGGAGCCCTATTTACTCAAAGCTTTCTTAACACAGCCATCTACTGCCCGCGCTGGCATCAAATCATCACGCTGTTTCGCAGCTACTGCTATGTAGCGCTAGTAGCAGTGATATTTTTGCCAATTCAACCCGCCCTGCGCTTAATGGATATAACGGGATTTGCTACCTCATTATTAATGCTCGTGTGCGGTATTTATTGCAGTTGGCGCTGCGTGCCCAGCGCGCGTATTTTTGCGCTCGCCTGGTCAGTCTTTTTACTAGGGGCTAGCGTCTTTGCACTTCGAAACCTTAGTATTCTGCCCGCCAACTTCCTCACTCTTCACGGAATACAAATTGGCTCAGCCATTGAGATGTTGCTGCTATCTTTCGCACTGGCCGCACGTTTTAACAAATTAAAATGGCAAAAAGAGCGCGCCCAGGCAGAAACCGTCGCAATGCTTAAAAAGCAGGAGGCTATTCTAGAAGCAAAAGTAGCAGCCCGCACCCAGGCGCTAGAGAAGCTGGCCAACCACGACACCCTTACCGGCTTGCTTAACCGCAATGGGCTGGCACGCTGCGCAGAAGCGGCTCTTCAACATTGCAAACAAACGCATACCCCCTTAGCGCTAGTCATGTGTGACCTTGACTGCTTCAAACCAATTAACGACCAGTATGGCCATGAGGTAGGCGACTTCGTGCTTCAGCAAGTTGCCAAGCGTCTCGTGCACGTGGCACGTGGGAGTGATCATTGCGCGCGCTTTGGCGGCGATGAGTTTATTCTCTTACTAGAGGGGATAACTGATCAGGCGACGTTAGAGGAGATGCGTAACCGTATCGAACAGACCGTTCGCTCGCCTATCAAGCTACCTGATGGCACATTAGTTAGCGTCGGCGTCAGCATCGGTATTTGTACCAGCCATGCAGATAGCGATACGTTAGCCAGCATGCTTCGTGAAGCGGATAGCCAGATGTACGCCGTTAAGTCACGCCAAACCACCCGTTGCTATGGTTATGGTTCAGCGTGATATTAACGGATAGTAAGCGCTATCAGTCAAACAAGCTCATACGTTTCATAACGTTATCGCGCTTGATTCGCCAATGAAATAAAGCACCCGCAATATGCAGCGTAATAAGCACGACTAACGCCCAGCCTAAACGCTCATGCCAAACAAACAGCGTTTGCGAAAGCGCTTCGTTCTTGCCCAAGATTCCCGGCAAATGCCATTGGAAGAACTCAACAGGAAAGCCACCGGTAGCAGTGGCTGCCCAACCCAGCAGTGGCATAACCACCAATCCCGCATAAAGCAAGTGATGCACGCTAGTACTGATAATTCGCTCGAAAGCATTGAGTGGCGGCTCGTGGTCGGGCACAACAAAAGCTAGCCGCGTAATAATCCTCAGCGTCATTAGCAATAGTATCGTCACACCTAAGGTCTTATGGCTGGTATAGAGTACGTTGGTAAGCGTATTCCCCAGCAAATCAACGGTGCGTTCATACCCCAGGAAGCCCAGCGTTAGGCCACTTGCCAATGACAGCAACACAGCGACTGCCACTAGCCAGTGCAATACTCGATGCGGATAAATGTAGTGATCTAACTCGTGCATTCAGAACTCCCGGCTCATGCGCCTCATGGTAGTTAGCTTAGCTCAGTCAGCTTGCATTAGAAAAAATAATGCTCATTTACGACTCGCAAACTCGAACGCGAGCCCGGTCTTTTTTTCATTGATTTTGTTTTATCTGGCCTATGCTCATCACGCTAATCAGAGAATCCTAAATTAGCTCTCTCATTGAGCAGTATCGCGGTCAACTCCCATTTGGCCGCCTTTGGACCAATTTTCCTGGGTTACTTCTTGAAAAAACACCTGCACGCTCGCCGGATCGCTACCATACACATCGCTGAAAGCGTCAGTAATGCGCTTTGCCAACTCTCGCTTTTGGGCAAGATCACGGGGGAATTGCTGGATAGTGACTATAGGCATCTTAACTTCCTATCAAAGAACACATTAAAACGACACCTTATAACGCTTCACTAGGTGCCGCTAGCTGTTCGCGAATCAATTCTCCTAAACGCCGCGCAGGTTCAGACGGGCGGTGTGGGGCACGATGGAGCGCTAGCTCAATCACTGGCAAGGCAGGAAGGCCACTGCTGTCATCCAGCGGGCGCAACGATGGGGTTAACATACTACGCGTTACCACAACAACGGCTAACCCCGCTGTTACGATAGGGGCAAGCCCCGCCATTGACTGGCTAGTATACGCAACGCGCCAATCACGCCCAGCCGCCTGTAACGCCTGCTCGGCAACCTCGCGAAAAACATCAGCGCCTGGCGAATAAAGTGCCAGCGGAATAGGGTCACTTAGCGAAGGCTGCTGATTTACCCCGACCGCCCATATTAGCGGCTCACGGCGAATCACATCGCCTCCTGGTGAGTTTCGTTGGCGAGTCACTAGCGCCAAGTCCAACTCCGCTGCTTTAACCTGTTCGACCAAGTGAGCACTGGTACCACACTTTACGGTTAGTCCCACCGCAGGATACAGCTGGTGAAAGTACGCAAATACCGACGGCAATAGCGACGCATAGTCTTCAGGAATGCCCAGCGTTAAATCACCCGTTATCTGGCGCGCCTGCATATCGCTCCAGGCGTCATCATTGAGTGCCAAGAGGCGGCGCGCGTGAGCCAGCAAACGATCTCCTTCAGGGGTAAAACGTAGCTGTCGCCCAGCTCGCTCATGCAAACGCACATCAAGCTGCATCTCTAAACGCTGCAACTGCATGCTCACTGTTGATTGGGTGTACGCAAGACGCTTGGCCGCTGCCGTAACGCTACCTGTATCGGCAATAGTAACCAGCGTACGAAGCAGCGTTAAGTCAAACGTTGGCGCGCGCATACATCACCATTATTGATAATAATGATCATAAAAGATCGATATTGTGATGAGTGTTTAATGAGTATGCTGCGTGCCTCAGGTTAAACGCAAGGAGAGATGCCATGCAGCCCGTTCATTCCCCGGTTGTCATATCACCCAGGTACAGCGTATGCGCAGCGCTTGTGGCGGTGATGTTATGGAGCATAGCGCCGCTGTTAGCTGCACTGGCACAAGATACCTCTCCGCTTCAGCTTAGTGCACTTACGCTGCTGGCAGGTGCACTGGCAACATTGCCACTCAGCCGTCGCGTTAACATCGCGACTTGCCGTACGCGCTGGAAAATTAGCGTATGGCTTGGCCTACCACTGTTGATTGTCGGCGCTGTTAGCAGTTACTACATTGGCATGCGTCTAGCACCTGCCGCAGAGGCCGCGTTGATCACCTACACCTGGCCAGTGCTGTTTGTGTTATTAAGCCAATGGAGCCGGTTTGGTCGTCTGCATATCGCCAGCGTGACAGGCGCGCTAATTGCTTTTTCAGGCGCTGCTATTTTGTTACTACCGCAAGCCTTAAGTGGCAGCTTTGGTGGGGCTGCTTCAGGGTACGGGTTAGCGCTACTGGCGGCTTGTTGCTGGGCGCTCTACTCCTGGCTCGGGCAAGTAGCTCCTGTGCCACTGACGCCATTGCTCCCGAGGCTATTAATGATTGCCTGCGCTGTTGCAACCTGCGCCAGCTTGATAATGGAAGGCACCTTCATAATGCCGCAGGGTGAGACTCTGTTGGCGGGCATCGCGTTGGGACTTGGGCCGTACGGTATTGCGATGGTGGCCTGGGATAAAGCGCTACGGTTTGGCCAAGCCAGCCTGGTAGGCAGCCTTGCCTATGGCGTACCCATTCTAGCGGCACTGCTACTGGTGCTGGCAGGCGTCAGCGTGTTTGACTGGCGACTGCCAACGGCCGCCTTATTGGTCGTCGTAGGCTGTTTAAAAGCGAGCCGCTAAAGCACTATTGACCTAAATAGCGAGGCTTTGCGATACCTTCCAGCGCATCAAGGGGGATCGTCAGAACAGGCTGGCCGGCTGCATAAGGGGCAATTTCATAGACGTTATATTTAACTTCCCAGGCAGTTGCCAACGGGGCTATGTTGCGACTCTCGCTGAGCGGCCAATTGAGGGCAAACTGCTCATCATGGCCCATCTCCTCTATCCAGCGTTGGTGGGCCTGATCAAGCAGTGCTTGAAAAGCGCTCTGCTGACCTTCCAAAAGCATATCGTCTGGATCAACCACACGCAGCTGACGCTCGTCTATCACCATAAATTCAGTCATTGGCAAACCATGCGCCTGCCCCGCGTGATAAACGTAGCTACTTAGCTCAAGTATCAATAAGTCGTTGTGCTGCCCATAAACCTCAGCTTCTAATATCGCCTCGCTAGTCATTGTTCCCGGCGCGGTGCGATTATCTTCCTCAGCTAGCTCAAAAAAGTTTTGTGCATAGGCCTGCCAGCTATCAGCGGGTAATGCATCTTGCTCAGTAATGCCCATCGCAAGCGTTAACAGCCGTTTTTGTAGCTGCTCCGTTAGCTCTGCAGACTGCGGAAACGCAAGCGCAGACACGGTGACGGTAGAGCACTGTTCAGCTTGACACTCAGGTGCTATGTACTCTTTTTCAACCGCTTCTGAAACAAGCGCAAGTGACTCTTCAGAAGCATTATCCGACGACTGACAACCACTTAATAACAATAAACCAATCACCGTTAAACCGAATGAATAGCGCAGCATAAAACCACCTTGTGAATAACGTCGCCACCTTCAAGCCACGTAAAATGTAATACAAAAGCAAACGCCCCTACTGTCACCAGCAAGGGCGTTGCATCATACAACGTGCGCTAAATTACGCGTCAGGCTGCATCTCTGTTGGCTCTGTATTGACTTGCAACTCAAACATGCCGCTGCCGCTAACTGCGAAACCACGTGCAACAACAGTGTAGGTACCCGGCAAAAGCGCCTGCTCTAAACGCGAGTTAGTGCCGCTACCGCCGTCATCATCGCTATAAGAATCGCCGCCGCCACTTAGCTCTAAATACGTATCAAAGTCACTTGAACGCATGCTGAGCCTAACCAAAGAGCTTTCTTCTAAAGTGAGTTCATAGGTCAACGGCTCACCACTATACCAGCCAGTGAGCGTTTCATTAGCTGTTAACTCACCCTCATTACGTAGTTCTACACCCTCCGGCAATTCACGCGGTTCTACTGAAAGCGTAAACAAACCGCTGTCGGAGCCATACGCCGTACGTGCTGTTAATTGATAACTACCCGGTGCTAAAAAGTCGGCAATACTGGCATCCAGATTGCCAGCACTGTCGTCATCTTCGCGGAAGTAGCCATTTGGCCCTTCCAGCACAAGATAAGAGTCGATATCACTTGAGCGCATATTAATTTGATACATACCAGCTTCTTCGATCTCTAGCTGATAGCTTCGATCCTGGCCGCTAAACCAACCACTCAGCGTTTCGCTGGGTACAACGCTCCCTTCATTGCGCAGATCGTCAGGCATTTCACGTGGTTCCGCACTCAAGGTGAAAAGACCACTCCCTTCGCCGAAGGCAGAGCGTGCGGTGACGGTGTAATCACCAGGAGCAAGGAAATCTGAAACACGTGCATTCAAGTTGCCAGCACTATCATCATCCTCACGGTTATAGCCGTTCGGCCCAGACAGCTCCAGATACGCATCAAACTCATCGGCACGCATCTCAATTTGATACATACCTTCTTCTTCAACGGTTAACGTTACTTCCCGTGGCGTGCCCGGCAGCCAGCTATCCATCGGCTCGCCAATGGTCAGCGTGTCAGAATCGCTCAGCTCAACCGTACGGCTATTAAGGGTGAATGGGCCATAGCTGCTTGCATCCGCCCCACTGACGGCCACTACGTATTGACCATCTTTTTCGATACGATGACGAACGGTCTCGGCATTCTCCAGCAGCTGCAGCCCATCGTCATAGAGAGCGACGACTCCCCTTAAGGCACCACTGAGAGAAAACTCGACTAACGAGTCCTCTTCCAGGCTGATGACATAGCGCACATAGCGGCTACCATCATTACCGTTCAGCTCCGCTGCCGAGGTAATCTCTCCCCTAGTTTGCTCACCCAGCGTGATACTTTCGAGCCCTGCTAGTGCTTGGGAAGTCTGCCCCTGCTCCGCACTGGTAGGTTCATTGGCGATTGCCTTTGATGTAAAACTGGGCGCCGTCTGAGCGGCTAACAACCCAACAGCAACCCCACCGGCGGCAACCAAAACTAGCGTTAGAGAAGAAGACTTAGCCATAGGTGCATCCTTGTTTATTGGCAAACATGTAAAACCTAGCGAGTGCTAATTATATGATGCCTATCTGAGTAAAGTGAGCCTTTATCTAAAATTTATACCAGACACATGACACTGCCGAGTTACATCGACCACACTTCGTTAACTTGCTGAATCACAACGGCACTGAAGAAAGTTGCAAAAAATCTTAATTTAGAAGCCAATTGCATCGATCTTCGTAAAGCTTGCCGTATTAAAATGACCACGTTACTATCGGGGGCAGATATCGGTAAATACTCCGACACATAAAGAATCGGCACAATGTAAACTGAGGCACTCCAATGGGAGCATCTAAACGGTTCATCCGCACGAGCTGTGCTGCGGCATTACTCACTTTCTTTTCCACTGGTCATGCATTTGCCACCGAAATTCAAGAGGGAATTGCATCCTTCTACAGCGATCGCTTCCAGGGCTCCCCGACTGCCAGTGGCGTACCTTTTGACCAGCAAGCGCTTACGGCTGCCCATCCAACACTTCCTTTTGGTACCAAGGTGCTCGTTACCCGCCCTGATACTGGCCAGGAGGTCGAAGTACTGATTAATGACCGCGGCCCCTTTGTTAAGGGACGTATTATTGACCTATCAAAACGGGCAGCTCGCCAACTCGGTATGATTCGGCGTGGCGTTGCACCAGTCATGATCACCCTGGTCGATTAACGGATAACACACTCGCAAGCGTGTGATACCCCTTAAACAAACAGCGTTGAAGAAGATTAATGGAAAGCGGCTCACCAGGGCCGCTTTTTTTATTGCACAGCAAATTAACGCTTCGACGAACTTGAAAGCGCGCTAACGGTCTCTATGCTGCAAAGAGATTTGCTTAAATCACACATGCAGGAGGCGCCCATGCAATCTCGCTTTTTTACCTTAACCGATTATCCCACCGGCTTACCTAAACGCGAACTATTTTCACTCCAAAATCAGGAGCTTCCCGACCTTGACGAAGGTGAAGTAAGAATTCGCAATCGCTGGCTGTCCGTTGACCCATATATGCGCGGACGAATGACAGGCATGCGCACCTATGTCGCCCCTTTTGAGCTGGGCAAGCCGATGGAAGGCGGCGCAATTGGCGAGGTCATTGCGTCTAACCACTCAACCATTAAGGAAGGCGACAAGGTCAGCCACATGGGTGGTTGGCGGGATATCGCGCAGCTGCCAGGCGACAGTGTTACTGCGCTACCAGACAGTGACGTACCAGAACAAGCTTATCTCGGTGTATTAGGCATGCCAGGCATGACGGCATGGACAGGTTTGAATCTTATTGCCGAGTGCAAACCTAGCGACAATGTACTGGTAAGCGCTGCCAGTGGTGCTGTTGGCTCGCTTGCTGTTCAGCTGGCGAAAGCAAAAGGTTGCCACGTGGTTGGCATCGCTGGGGCCGCTCACAAGCTTGCGTGGCTTGAGTCATTGGGCGTAGAACCGGTTAGCTACCAAGGCCGAAGTGCGCAGGAGCTCAGCGACGCTATTAAGCTTGCTAGCCCTAATGGCATTGACGTGTATTTTGAGAACGTTGGTGGAGTCTGCTTAGAAGCAGCGCTAAGTCAACTCAATGACGGCGCGCGCATTGCGGTATGCGGCATGATTGACAGCTATAACGCCGAAGTACCAGCACCAGGGCCGAGCAACCTTTCCCAGCTAGTGGTACGCAAAGCTAAGATGCAGGGATTTATCGTTGCCGATCACTGGTCTAGCTATCGCTATTTCCTTAACGAAGTCTCTCCTCAGGTAGCGAAAGGCAATATAGCTTATAAAGAAACCGTCAAAGAGGGTCTTGAAAGCACACCGGATGCCTTTCTAGCGCTTTTTGAAGGGGGCAATACCGGTAAAATGCTGGTGAGGCTCACTAACTAAGCCATGCTTGCACTAAGTTAACCCCCGCTCACTTCCCGCCCCCAACGCAAAACCGCGCTACGTTAACAGGCGCGGTTTTTTGGCTTATAGCATTACTTAGCAAGCAAATAATTAGACCAAAAGCGAATTGATTATTAAAATTACCCATAATCAATGTGTGTTTTAACCCATCATCACTGCCAATGGGTTAGGGCACGTTGCAGATCTGTCGCTTTTCTAATTTTATCAAGCGGCTTCAATTCGTTGTTAATAGGGGTTTTCTCATGGATGGACACACGCGTGCCCGCGGCAAATGGCCAGCGCTACTGCTCGGCCTGCTACTCGCGGTAGCTGGTGTTGCACTGACCATTGGCGGCGCTAAGCTGCTTAGCTTAGGTGGTAGCGCTTACTACTTAATCGCTGGGATCAGTATTTTTATTGTCGGTGTACTGCTGGCAATGCGCAAAGGCGCAGCCTTATGGCTTTATGCAGTAGTACTTTTTGCAACGCTGCTATGGGCACTCTGGGAAGTTGGCCTAGACTGGTGGCAGCTGGTCCCCAGGGTTGCCATTGTCTGTTTAATTGGCATCATTTTACTGCTTCCCTGGTGGCGAAAGCCGCTACATTCACGCGGCGGCAGCCTAGCGCTAGTGGCCAGCATTGTTGCAGCGATTATTGTGGCAATTGCTAGTCAATTCACCTATCCAGGTACTGTGACAGGCACGATAGCGTCTACCAATGATACACCTGAGGTTAACCCCGCCCAGGCTGCAGGCGATGACTGGCCTGCCTACGGCGGCACTAATGCAGGCACGCACTACTCCTCGCTTAGCCAGATTACCCCCGACAATATAGGCGAACTGGAAGAGGTGTGGCGTATTCAAACCGGTGATGAACCAGGCCCCAATGCACCACCTGAAATCACCAACCAAAACACACCGTTAAAGGTCAACGATAGCCTTTATATTTGTACATCGCACAGCCGTGCAATGGCACTATCGCCCGAAACCGGTGAGACTTTGTGGACATTTGACCCCAACATTAGCACCATGGGCGCAGAGGACTTTTCCGGCTGGGCGCATATGACCTGCCGTGGCTTGGCGTATTACGACGCGGCTAACTATTCCAGCAGTGCTGAAGATTCCACCGTCGATAAACCAACGCTGTATGCCGATGGCAGTCAGTTTGAACTCGACCTATCTTTCTCGCTCACCTCTCAAGAAGATTCAACTTCTGAGCTGCTAAGCGCCACCGATGTCATGTGCCCACGCAGGCTTTACCTACCCACCGCCGATGCTCGCCTGATTGCACTTAACGCCGACACAGGGGAACGCTGTGAAAGCTTTGGCAAAAACGGTGAGATCGACCTGACGCATAATATTGGCCAGTTCAATCCAGGTGGTTATTACTCGACATCGCCTGCCACGGTCACTGAAGACTTAGTGATTTTGGGTGGCCACGTTACTGACAACAGCTCAACCGACGAACCCTCCGGCGTCATACGCGCCTTCGACGTACATACTGGCGAACTAGTGTGGAACTGGGACAGCGGGAACCCTGAAGACACCGCCCCATTAGCAGAGGGAGAGACCTACACACGTAACTCACCCAATGTATGGGCGCCGATTAGCGTCGATGAAGCGCTTGGCCTCGTCTACCTGCCCATGGGTAACGCTACGCCGGACCAGTACGGCGCTAACCGATCTGAAAATGATGAGACCTATAGTGCCGGGCTAGTGGCGCTTAATCTGAACAACGGCCAGGTGGCCTGGGTGTACCAGTTTGTGCACCACGACTTGTGGGACATGGACACACCTGCACAACCCGTATTGATTGACTTAGCGACAGCAGATGGCACCCAGCCAGCCGTCATCCAGCCTACTAAACAAGGCAGCCTGTATGTATTAAACCGTGAGACTGGCGAGCCGATTGTGCCGATTGAAGAAGTGCCCGCTCCTCAAGGTGCTATTGAAGGCGACTGGACGGCAGAAACTCAACCTCGCTCAGCGCTGAACTTGCTACCACCGCCGCTTACCGAGCGCGATATGTGGGGCGCATCACCCTTTGATCAGATGATGTGCCGCATCCAGTTCCGCTCGCTGCGTTACGAAGGCCAGTACACACCGCCTTCGCTGGAAGGCAGCATTATCTACCCCGGCAACGTTGGGGTGATGAACTGGGGTGGTGTTGCAGTAGACCCAGAACGCCAAGCACTGTTTACCGGCGCCAAGTACTTAGCGTTTGTTTCCAAGTTGATTCCACGCGATGAAGTTGAGGATGGCCAAGGCTCTGCTAGCGAGCAAGGTTTGCAGCCCAACACGGGCGCCCCCTACGCAGTCGAACTTGGCCCGCTGCTGTCAGTACTCGGCCTTCCCTGCCAAGCGCCCTCTTGGGGGGATGTGGCAGGCATCGACCTGCAAAGTAGCGAAGTTGTGTGGAAGCACCCCAATGGTACCACCCGCGACAGCATGCCCTTTGATCTGCCAGTTGGTCTGAACGTCGGCGTCCCTGCGCTAGGTGGCCCGCTGACTACTGCGGGCGGTGTTTCCTTCCTAAGCGGCACGCTGGATCAATACCTGCGTGGCTACGACATCACCACTGGCGAAGAGCTGTATAAAGCTCGACTGCCTGCTGGTGGCCAAGCAACGCCGATGACCTACACCGGCGCAGATGGCCGCCAATATGTGGTCGTTACCGCCGGCGGACACGGCACCTTCGGCACCAAAATGGGTGACTACGTGATTGGTTACGCTTTACCGGAATAGCCATGACCTAGCGTAGTAATAAACGAGAACGGGCGACCCAATGGGTCGCCCGTTTTTTGGCTAGGGTGCCTCTGATTAAAAACTCAGCTCCACACCACCATAAACACTGCGTCCTGGGGCTGGCTCATAAAAGCGGCCAAACGTGCCGTTTATGCGCACATTGGCATAGTGTTTTTCATCAAGCAGATTGCGCAGACCAAGATAAGCGCTTAGTCGCGTATCTTCACTTAACTGCCAACCATCGCCTACCCTGAGGTTGAGCAGCCAATAGCTATCCACCTCCGTCGCATTGGCGTTATCCGCCACTAAATCACCGATGTATTCGGTTTCCAACGTGGCGAAACGCTGATCAATGTTTTCCCAAGTCAATTGAGTGACCCACGTCTGCTCTGGCAACCCGGGAATCCGGTTACCATCAAAACGTTCGCTAGGTGTTGCAAACTTGTCGAATTCATAACGCGCGAGGGTTAAAGCGCTATCCAAACGCCACTGGTCGGAAAGCTGCCAGCCCAGCGCCAGCTCTAGGCCATCGCGATTTGTGTCGCCTGCATTTTGATAGAAGGTACGCCCACCCTCATCATACGGCACCAGTTCATCGCGAACCCGGACCGAAAATAGGGCGAGATCGTAATCCATCGCCAACGGCTCAATGTAGCCACGCAGGCCTATCTCGCGATTCCATGCTTTTTGCGGTTCAACCGCGGGATTAAAACCACCACCAGCCGGGTTGGCAAATTCAGAAAACGTAGGCGTCTCAAACGCGGTGCCGGTATTAATATACGCTTGATGCTGCGGACGATAGCGATAGCTTAGCCCCGCCGAGCCACTCCACTCGTTAAAGGTACGCTTTCCGCTTTGATCTCCGTCATCAATAAATCTATCGTCGACGTCTAGCGCCACCCGATCAAATCGCGCGCCCAACGAGAGCGAGAGCTGTTCCGAGAGCGCCAAATCCCCTTGGGCAAACACCCCCGCGGACGTGGCCGTTTGGGTTTCATCCGCTAACGACTCGCCGACAGCCCCTTGAGCATCGACATCGTTACGAAAACGCTCATCTTCTTGGCGCGCCACATCCACCCCAACGATATAACTCAGCGGCAAGCTCCCTAACGCCACTTCATGATGATATTCAGCGCTTGCGCCCATATAGTCACGCTGATAGCCCAAACGACTACTGCCCACAAATGGTAGCTGCTGTTCAAAATCACGCTGAGCAATAAAGCCTTTAAGATACAGTTCGCCATCACCCGCCGCTAAGTCCTCGTATTGCAGACCCAACAGCTGCTGGTCGACGTTTTGCCCAGCATCTAGCGCCAGCGAATTGGGCGCGGCCTGATCGCGCCCAGCGGCAACTTCACGGGCATTGAGTGCACCGGGATCTTCTGAACGGGGGTTCTCCAGCAGATTAATAATCGCGGTAACCGCCCGCTCACTGCCGAGTTCTCGGCGTAACTTCGCATTCAGCAAATACTTCTCGGTTGAGCTTTGTTCGCGATAGCCATCAACGCTAAGCGCCGTCAGGCTGACATGGTGTGACCAATCGCCCTGAACACCGCCATTTTGCAGCGCCACTTTTTGATAGCCATCACTACCTGCGCCCATCCGCAGCCGTGTACCGGGGCTATCACGCCCATCGGCAGTGGTCACATCAATGACTCCGCCAGCCGCATTACCGTAAAGCACTGAAGACGGCCCGCGAATCACCTCAATACGCTCGGCACTATCTAAATCAATGGCGTCCAACTGCGCCTGGCCATCTGGAAGTGTGTAAGGAATGCCATCCACCATAACGGTAATCCCACGCACACCAAATGGAGCACGCGCGCCAAAGCCGCGAATAGCGATTCGCTGCCCTTGGGCGAAGTTATCGCGGTTTTGTAAAAACACCCCTGGTACTCGATTAAGCGCTTCATCCAACCTCACCCGCTGCCGACCTTGAGCAAGATCTTCGTGCGCCAAGGTCGACACTGCTGCAGGCGTAGCATATAGCTCGCGGGCTAGCCGCGGAGCGCTCACTTCTACCGTAGGCAGTACCGCCTCCCCACTACTGGGTACCTGTGCCCACACAGGGCTGGCCAGAACAACGCTCGCGAGCAGCAGAGATGACGGTAGATAGTGACTCATGGCGTTCCTTATTCAGCTGTAGTCGATGGGCTTTCACAGCCCTAATTTCTCGAAGATCTAATTTTTTGAAAATCTGAGCTATTGAAAATCCAAGTTCTTGAAAACCTAAGCTCTTGAAAACCTAAGTTCTTGAATACGCCTACCTAAGCAAGTGAACGATAGCCCAAATACAAGGTCTTACCTAGGTCGCGCTGATTCGCAAAACCTAGTCATTGCGACTACGTTACGCTCAGTCGCTGAACCGCACTGTTGCTAAAAGACCAGCATTAGCAGTCAGCGCTAAAACTGTTATTGATATCTACCTTCTAGAAACCCACACTATTAACCTGTTCGTTATTAACCAACAAACTGTGTAAGCAAAGGAGGCTGCATGGCGTTTACCGCAACTGACCCGATCAAGATGATCTTTGCCATTCTTCTACCCCCACTAGGGGTGTTTTTTGAGGTCGGTTTCAAAGGACATTTCTGGCTAAATATCATTCTCACGCTATTTGGCTTTATTCCAGGCATCATTCACGCCTTCTATGTCATATTGAAACACTAGGCACATTGATGCATTTTTATGCACCGATTTAACAAACGCCGCCTTGTCGAGCACAAGGCGGCGTTTGTCTTTATTGATCATACCTGGCTTACCGAGCCTTGCCAGTCGATTAAAACCGAGCCCTTCAAAACCTGGCCCTGACGTTATGCGTGCAAGCGGCGATGCAAAGCATGGACTTGCTCGTCCAGCCCAGGCACTGGGCCATCAACAGTCAACCCAGGCACCACCTCATTAATCGATAGCGGAGCGACAGGCGGTGGCGCTACGCCCAATTCAGCCAGCCATGCTCCCAGCTGCTCAGCAGAACTGACGTAAACGATACGGCCTAATCCTACCCATCCATGAGCTGCTGCACACATTGGGCAGTGCTCTCCTGAGGTATAGACGGTCGCTTTCGAGCGCTCTTCAGGCGTCATATGATTCGCTGCCCAGCGAGCCAGCGAAAACTCTGGATGCTGAGTAGAATCTCCACCGGCAATGCGATTTCGATCCTCGGCTAATACCTGACCTTCAGCATTGACCAGCACACTACCAAATGGCTCATCCCCTGCATTTAAAGCTTCCTCTGCTAAAGCCACAGCGCGCTTTAGGTATGCCAATTCATGTTCGGCAATCATTGGATTCTCCTCGATTTGATAACGTGCCTGACCAACAGGGTTGTCATTTCAAAAGTGCTTCGCCAAAGATAGCATTTTTAATATTGCAGGTCTGACCCACCGCAAAGCACCCACGCACCTGAGCAATGGGATGAAAAAAACCGCCGTACTGGCACCATCCCCCAGAAAATATTCATAAAAAGGCTTTGACCCGAAGAAAAAATCATGTACTGTAACGTCAGTTGGTTAGCAAGCAGCATGGTTTCAGAAGTGTACGATCTATTTCGGCAGCCTGATATTGTATTCCTTGTTTCACCCACTACTATTCATCTGGGTAATACCAGGAACTTTATTACAGCGCATTAGCGCGAAAGGATCTACATCATGGCAACTGGCACAGTTAAATGGTTTAACGACACTAAAGGTTTTGGTTTCATCGCTCCTTCTGACGGCGGCGACGACCTTTTTGCTCACTTCTCTGAAATTCAGTCTGACGGTTTCAAAACCCTTCAAGAAGGTGCTAGCGTTTCTTTTGACGTTACCCAGGGTAAAAAAGGCCTTCAGGCTTCTAACATCAAGCAAACGTCCTAAACCTTAACGGTTTAAGAGTTTGCTCGAACCTTAACCGGTTCGGATAACAAGGCCCGCTTATGCGGGCCTTGTTGCGTTTGCGTATTGAACATGAAAGACAAAATGAAAGGCAGTTAGCATAAAGATTCAGAAAGAGAGTATGCTCGGATTAGCCCCCTATTTACGCTCATACACCATTAGTTTGGCATCTACCGTCAGGGTAAGCTCATCAAGTGCCGCCGCACGTGCCCGCCCCTCCTGGCTGGCACGGTAAAGATGGGGCGTCATGGCTAATAGATCACCAATTAATGCCTGCTCTTCCAGCGCTATTTGATAGTTAAGTGACTCTGTGTACAACAGAGTAAAGCCCTCAGGCACCTCCCGCTCATTTATCGTGTCTGGCTTAAGCGTGGGATAAATCACCTCCCTCAGCTCACGCAGGTGCCCCACCCCAGCCTCAACCTGTACCAATAGGCCACCTGGCTTTAATACCCGCGCAAATTCGTGATGCACTGGAAAGCCAAACATACACAGTACACTGTCAAGCGTCTCCGCTTGAACTGGCAAGTGCGCATTGCTCCCGACGACCCAACGACAAAGCGGAAATGTTTTATCATCTTGTCTAGCCGCCGACAGGACTGCCCACTTGGAAATATCTAACCCCAGCAGTGAAAGTGACTGCGCATTGGATGCAGTACAGGCTAGCTCACGCAAGTAATAGCCTTCACCGCAGCCAGCATCCAGGCAACCAAATAGTGAGCCGGCGGATTGCGCATCAGCATGGCTTAACAGATGCTTACTTACCGCCTGAGCAATGGGCTGGTAGTAACCAGCTTCAAGAAAACGCTGCCTTGCAGCCACCATCAGCTTACTGTCACCAGGGTCAGCGGAACGCTTTTGCTGTACCGGAAGCAGGTTAACATAACCTTGCTTAGCGACATCGAAGCTATGCCCCGCAGAGCAGCACCAGGTACGGCCTGCCAAATGAAGCGGCTCGCCATCTAACGGACAGGCTAATAATTGAAAAGGAGCGCTACTCATAACAAAGTGAACTCATAAAACATATTCCTATAAAACGTTGGTTTATAAACTTTTCTTTTGCCTATACGACCTGCGGGCGACATCTTTAAACAGCGTGGACTGCCACTGACGAACAGCTAGTACCGAGGTGGTGCCAAAGCGCTGATGAATGGGCAGCCCACTTTCGCGTTCACACAGGGCGTGAAACTCTTTTGCTAGCCGCTGCATCGTTTGTTGCCACTCAGTATTACCCGCATGAGATAGCAAGCCATTCAGCACAATGAGCTTTTCACTGTCGCTATCGAAACGAGACTGAAAAAACTCTGTGGCAATATATTGCTGGAAAAAGCGCTGAATAGGGCCGCCAGGCCGCCAGCGAAAATTCGCGGCCACACGCCGCCGAATTCGATTACCCGGCAATAGGTCAATCAGCTTTAGTCGTTCTAGCGCCAGCAGTTGCTGAGTGCATTGCGCCTCGCTGAGCTGGTACTGGTGATGAATTTCATCAAACCGATAGCCGTTAATCACACACACAGCGACCAAAAACAGCTCACGATCATCGACAATGCTCTGCTCTTGCGCCTGGGTCAGCTCTTGCAAACGGTGCTCTTCCTCTTGCATGGCTTGCACCAACTCAGCAAATTCCAGGTTAAGCTGGTCGCAAATACGCTCTAGCCGCTCTAAGGTAATGTGCTGCTCAGCGAATAGCCGTTTGACCGAAGCCTCGCTTAACCCAAGCCATAACGCCACATCAGCGTAAGTTTTCCCTTGGGAGCGCAGCTGGCGTTTTAAGGTATCAATAAGCGCGCTTGTCTGAGACACATCACCTCCAGACGCATAAAGTAGCGTATAACGATACCTTAAAGCCCAAATAACTCAACTTTAACTACCAGAGTTGCAACATTAACCCCATTTACCGAAAGTGCTCTAACTTCTGGTTTATAAGGCGTCATTTCATGCAACCTTTACTACGCATCACGGGTGTTTGGCCCTACCTGATTGCCATTTTCTTGAATGCCTTTGTGGATTTAGGGCATAAAATCGTCATTCAAAACACGATTTTTAAAAGCTACGACGGCGAAATCCAGGTGGTACTGACGGCATTGGTCAATGGGCTTATTCTATTGCCGTTTATTTTGCTGTTTAGCCCAGCAGGCCATGTGGCGGATAGCTATCCCAAAGTCCGCATTCTGCGGGTTTCAGCCTGGGCCGCTGTCGCTATTTCACTGGGCATCACCGCCGCTTATTACCAAGGTTGGTTTTGGCTGGCATTTGCCATGACGCTAGTACTGGCAGTTCAATCAGCCTTTTACTCTCCCGCAAAGTATGGCTTGGTGAAAGGGCTATTTGGCAAACCTCGCTTGGCTGAAGCTAACGGGCTTATCCAGGCCGTCACCATTGGTGCCATTTTGGCAGGCACCGTGGCCTTTACTGCGCTGTTTGAAAGCTGGATCTTACCCAGCGCCCAAACACCCGGCGAGCTATTGCGCAGCATTGCGCCGCTGGGTTGGCTACTGGTATTGAACAGCGCTATACAAGTGATAGCGCTTTATCGCTTGAAACTGGATACCGCTCAGCCTTCCACACCCCCGCTCACTTGGCAGCGCTATATCAAAGGCAGTGCACTTAAAGACAACCTGAGCATTTTGGGACGCCAACCGATACTGCGGCTGTCGATTATCGGTCTTGCCACTTTCTGGTCGGTGGGCCAGGTGCTGCTCGCTGCGTTCCCCGCCTATGCCAAAGATGCACTCAGCATTGATAACACCTTAGTCCTGCAAGGTATTCTTGCCGCTAGCGGCATTGGGATTGCGTTAGGATCATTGCTTGCCAGCAAGCTGTCTCGCAATCGCATTGAAACCGGCTTGATTCCTTTGGGCGCTGTTGGTGTTGCGGTGGGTCTGTGGTGCCTGCCACTGTTCACTACCCCCATCAGCCAAGCGCTGAACTTTGTATTTATTGGCATGATGGGCGGAGTATTCATTGTACCGCTCAATGCACTGATTCAATTTCATGCGGCAGACCATGAACTAGGTACCGTGCTAGCTGCTAACAACTGGATTCAGAATCTGTCTATGCTGGGTTTCTTAGTGCTTACCGCACTATTTGCCCTGGCAGGTGTGGATAGCCATTACCTGTTGCTACTCGTGGCTACTGTCGCCATGGTGGGTGGTGGTTACACCATTTTCAAACTGCCGCAAAGCTTAGTACGCTTTCTACTCAGTTTCCTGCTGACCCGCCGTTACCGTGTTGATGTTCATGGGTTAGAGCACCTGCCTGCCCAAGGCGGCGTGCTGCTGCTTGGCAATCATATCAGCTGGGTAGACTGGGCAATGGTGCAAATCGCCTGCCCTCGCCCCGTGCGTTTTGTCATGTTGAAGGATATTTATCAGCGTTGGTATTTACGCTGGTTTTTTAAAGCGCTGGGCTGTATTCCTATCGAACGGGGCGCAGGAGCCGATAACGCTTTAGCAGCGGTTGCCGAACAGCTGAATAACGGTGAAGTGGTATGCCTATTCCCTGAAGGCGCGATCAGCCGCAACGGCCAGCTAGGCGAGCTGCGCCGAGGCTATGAACGCGCCTGTAAGCTGGCGAACCCAGAGGTACGTATTGTGCCGTTTTACCTGCGCGGGCTGTGGGGTAGCCAGTTTTCCCGCTCATCCAGCAAACTCAAAGAGCTGCGTAACGCGCCTCTCCATCGCTCAGTCGTCGTTGCGTTTGGCAAGCCGCTGCCTAAAGACACCCCGGCCGACGTGCTCAAACGGCGCATCTTCGAACAAGCAACCAACTCGTGGCAACATGCTATCGATGAACTGCCCTCGCTGCCCGACGCCTGGATTCGTAGCGTGAAGCGTAACCTTGCTGCACAAGCACTCACTGATTCCCTTAGCCGCCCGCTGACGGCAGGCCAAGCACTTACCGCCAGTCTGCTTATTGCAAAGCGCATCCACACGCTAACCCCTGAGCAAAACGTGGGCCTACTGCTACCCAATAGCAGCGCGGGAGCACTGGCCAATATGGCAACACTTCTGGCTGGAAAAACGCTGGTTAACCTCAACTATCATCTTAACAACAGACCCAATGGCACCGCGAAAGAGGACGTGTTGTCTGCGGCACTCACCCAAGCCGACATCAATACAGTGCTGACCTCGCGCCACTTCGTCGAAAAACTTCAGCAACAAGGGCTAAGCGTTAACTCACAGCTGGCAAATACCCAGACGATTTACCTGGAAGACCTACAAGCCAATATCCGACGTCATGAACGCATCAGCACTTGGCTTGCCGTTCGCCTGCTACCTGCATGGCTGCTTCAGCGCCTTTACTGCCGCAGTAGAGATGCCAATGCCACCGCTGCCATTGTGTTTCCAAGCACAAGCGAAGGACAGTCCAAAGGCGTCATGTTGAGCCACCGCAACCTGATGGCAAATATTAAGCAGACCTCCGATGTGCTTAATACCCAATATGACGATGTGGTGATCGGCTCGCTGCCTCTGTTTCATGCCTTTGGGCTCACCGTTACCCAACTACTGCCACTTATCGAAGGCCTGCCACTGGTCTGCCACGCGGACTCCAACGACACTGCTGGCATTGCCTGCGCCGTCGCCAAGCACAAAGCCACCCTGATGTTCGGCACATCAGACTTTCTACAGCACCTAAACCACAGCCCCAACGTGCACCCACCCATGCTAGAAAGCCTACGGGCAGTCGTTGTCAGTGCCGAAAACTTGGATGAGCAGGTATGCAGCGACTTCGTCCTAAAATTCCATAAGCCCATTTATAAAGGCTATGGGGCAACCGAGACCGCCCCCGTGGCCTCGGTTAACCTGCCGGACTCACTGGGCGCTCATTACCAAACCATACAGAAAGGTAGTAAAGCAGGTACCGTTGGCATGCCGCTTCCCGGCACCAGCTTTAAGATCGTTGAGCCGGAAAGCTTTGCGGAACAGCCTACCGGGGAAGCAGGCATGATTTTGATCAGCGGCCCCCAGGTGATGCAGGGCTACTTAAACGACCCGAAGCGCACAGCCGCCGCCATTAAAGAACTCGATGGCCAACGCTGGTTTGTCACCGGCGATAAAGGGTTTATCGATGAAGATGGCTTTTTAACCCTAATTGGCCGTTGGGCTTAAACGCTGGCCAACACGAGGTAGCCATTGCTGCCGACAGGATAAAGCGTTTAGCTAGCCAAGCTTAGTATTCAGGCTTGGCTAGCTGAGTTACGTATTAGCGGTTGGCCTAAAAGGGCCATCCTTGCAGCCACAGCTTTTAGCTAACGAGACGACTTTCTGATTGGAGAGAATAACATTTCGCAATGGATAAAGTCTGGTATCGGCTCACCCGCAAGCTATCTCCCCTTCTCGCACCAAAAAAGAGATAACCCCTAAAGGCGTGCACTAATCTGGAATTTACACCTGCGCTTGTGATTCTTAAAACACTTACAAACTTAAACTAAATAATAAAAAACAATGGATTATAAAATCTGGCACGGTACATGCATGTGTCTGCATGTACCGTATATTGGCTAGATAATTAGAGCCCTGCAGATTAATCCTTAAATTCAAAACACTGTTTTTAAGACATTGCTCTTAAGACATTATTCTTAATACATTGCTCTTAATGCTATGCATAGGATGAAACTGCAAAGCTGAATGGACTCTAGTTACCTGCCTATGACTTCATAGAGAGGTAGCAATGTCATTCAACCCAGAAGGTGTTACCCGTCGGTCTTTTTTGGGCATGGTGGGCGCAGTCGCCGGGGCGGCGGCAATGTATTCTGCAATGAGCACAATGGGTTTTGCTTCACCGTCTAACTGGCGGGGTCGACTAAACCTACAGGGAGCCCCTGACAATACCAACATTTTAATTTTAGGCGCTGGGTTAGCGGGCATGACAGCAGCCTTTGAGTTGCGTAATGCAGGCTACAACGTAAAAATTCTCGAGTATCGCGATAAGGCCGGAGGCCGTTGCTGGACATTGCGCGGAGGCGACAGCTATACCGAGTTAGGTGGATTTACCCAGCATATCGATTTTGCCGAAGGAAATTACTTAAACCCTGGCCCTTGGCGAATCCCGTCAGATCATTTTGCTGTATTGGATTACTGCAAGCGCTTCGGGGTTAAACTGGAGCCTTTCATTCAGGTAAATTACAACGCCTACCTACATGACTCAGAGGCCTTTGATGGTAAACCTCAACGCTTTAAGGAGGTGGCCACTGATTTCAGAGGACACGTCGCAGAGTTACTTGCCAAAGTAGTTGATCAAAAGGGGTTAGATGAAGCGGTTAGTGCTGAAGATGCAGAAAAACTCATTGCCGCACTCAAACGCTATGGGGCACTAAACGACAATTTAGATTATGTAACAGGGAATGAGTCTTCCACTTTCCGTGGTTGGGCGCACCCTGAAGGTGGCGGCGTTGATGGGAAACCTGAGCCATCTCAAGTGAACGCCCTTTCTGACATACTGAACTCAACGCTTTGGCGCAATCTAACGACAGGCGATAACTTGCATATGCAGTCCACCATCTTCCAACCAGTGGGTGGGATGGACATGGTTGCTAAAGGGTTTGAAGAGCAAGTTGGCGAGCTAATCACTTATAACGCTAAAGTTACCCGAATTAGCCACGAAGGTAATCGCGTAACAGCCTCTTGGGTCTCCGCCGAGAGCGGCAGTAATGAACAAACAGAAACCGCCGACTATTGCATCTGCACCATTCCTTTTTCGGTACTCAGCCAGATTGATCATGACTTCTCACCACGTATGAGCAAGATCATTGATTCCATGCCCTACGCATCAGCCTTCAAAGCGGGCATTGAGTTTAAGCGACGCTTTTGGGAAGAGGATGAGCATATCTACGGCGGTATTAGCTATACCAATCTGCCTATTACGCTAATTTCTTACCCGCCCTACAACATGTTTAGCGATGGCCCGGGCGTGCTTTTAGCTGCTTACCCATGGGGTGCTTACGCCTATCAATTTAATGCCCTCTCTCCCGAAGACCGAATCGCCAAGGTCATGGAATACGGATCGCAGATTCACCCTCAATATTACGATGAGTTCAAAACCGGCGCTTCAGTGGCATGGCATCGTGTTCCATGGACACTGGGCTGTTATGGGCTATGGCAAGATCGTGAAGCGGACTACCAAGACGCCACCGTAATGGACGGGCGAACGTTAATGGCAGGCGAGCATATTTCGTATCTTCCGGCCTGGATGGAAGGGGCCGTACTCTCCGCTCTAGATGCCGTCGAACGCCTACACACCACTATTACAGAGGCTTAAGGAGTTCGCGATATGAAAACACTATTCACTTCAATGGCTACACTCTTACTCTCTATGCCACTCATGGCCCAGGAGACTTCCATTGATACGAGCAACTGGTTCGATGACCCTTCCATGCTGACACAAACTGACGGAGCATCCATCTATGCAGGTGTTTGTGCTGGTTGTCACATGCCCAGTGGGCAAGGTGCCAAAGGGGCAGGAGAATACCCAGCGCTTGCTAACAATCCCAACTTAATGACGGCTGCCTACCCAATCAGCTTGGTTATCCACGGCCATAAAGCTATGCCCGCTTTAGGTGGCTTATTGGAAGATGAACAAGTTGCTTCGGTAGTGAACTTTATCCGCACCAATTTTGGCAATAACTACACTGACAACCAAGCTAGTGCAGAACAGATTGCGAGTATGCGCTAACTTTTTTTCACTCAACCATAAGCAATTCAAAAGGAATTAAATGATGAGTTTTAGAAGCGCTATTATCGGGCTAACGTTGCTCTCCGCCTATGCTGGCAATGCACTAGCGGAAGACATTATTCGCCACCCTATTCCCAATTCTGATTTTCCTATCCTACAAGCGGTTGAGATACCCTCCAGCAGTACGACGGTTTATCTTAGTGGCACCGTTCCTAGTGTGATCAATGAAGATGCCGATCCAAATAGTGCCGAAGCGTTTGGAACCACCGAAGAGCAAACAGTGACGGTAATGAACCGTATTAAAGCGCACTTAGAAAGCCTAGGTTTAGGGGTAGGCGATATTGTAAAAATGCAGGCGTTTCTTGTCGCGCCAGAGGGCAAGACAGTTGATTTCCAGGGCTTTATGGCAGGCTACACGCAATTCTTCGGTACCGAAGAACAACCTAACCTACCCGTTCGCTCTGCCATGGTCGTCGATGCACTGGTCAATCCCGGCTGGCTAGTAGAAATTGAAGTTACCGCCGTTCGACCGTAGCCTACAGGATCGAAAAGAAAGCAAAACAGTCGATTACATAAAAGTAGTCGGCTGTTTTAACAGCAAGCTGTTAGCAGGCCAGTTTTTAAAACTTAATCAAATTCCCCGAGAAAAAATCTAGCAACAACAGGTAGTGAATATTCTGCCCAGCGCTGCTGGGTATATGATCTTCACCATCATAGTAGTAAACCGCAGGCTTACGGCCATGCCCGCGTAGACGTTTTTCCAATCGCCTAGTCATCTCAACCGACCACATGCGGTCTTCCGTGCCATGGGAAAGCAGTAGCGGCCCAGGGTAGCGCTCAATTTCAATCGGCGTAGTCGGCAGTAAACCTTCATGACTATCAAGCCATGTCCAGGCGCGCTTACTGACATCCCAGGCTTGCCAACCGGGATCACCCGCATCACGAAAACCACGCGCGTCAAAGGCACCGCAAATGACATCTGGGGCACTATGTACAGCGATAGCATCAGGCGCGCCTTTTAGCTCATCCCTGGCCATCAGTGAGCCAAGCAACAACGCATGCTCGGCACCGCGTGAAACGCCATAAAGCCCAACGCGCCCTTCGACGTATTGAAAATCTCTGAGCGCCCTTAGCGCCTCCATACTACGCTCAAGCGGGTAATCGATTATATGCCCTGCATTCCACATATTACCGCCGCTTGAATAACCATAGGGGAAAGCCAAGAAACCATGTGCTGCGAACAAAACAGCATCTCGGTGACTCCAGCCTGCCCACCCGCCTTCAGAGCCATGTAGCAACATGATCGCAGGAAAAGGGCCATCGCCTGCCGGGCCATAGGTAACACCCCAATCGGGAAGAAAACGCTGCACTACCTGTAATTGTGATTTCATCATGTCCATTTCCTAACGTCCTTGTGTTTCTTTCCGCTAGCGGGATCGTTAAAACGAGCAGTCAGCTGAAACCAGTATTCAGCCGTTTGATCAACGGGTGCCTCTATAGTTATTGCTACCCCTTCCGTTTGCCTTAAATATGATTTTTTCCTTCTTTAGCAGTCGCTGGAAATAACGCTTCCATAGCGTTTAAACATTATGGATCATTAGGATTTACCAGCCGACGCCAAGGATCTTGCTATGCACCAACCTATCGCTGTTTTCGACGCGGGTATTGGTAGCTATGCCATTGTTGCGGAGATACACAAACGCCTTCCCAAACAGGATATTTTATATTTTGCTGACCGGGCGAGCTTTCCTTATGGCAGCAAAGGGCGTGATGAATTACTCACAGTCATGCATCGCACGCTGCGCTTTCTAGAGAGCTACACGCCATCCGCCATTGTCATCGCCTCGAACGCTCCTTCTATTATGGTGCTGGACGATATTCGTCAAAGCACATTGGTCCCCTTGTTCGGCGTCTACCCACCTATCGAAGAAGCGCTTGCCGCATCGGTTACAGGCAAGATTGGCATTATGGGTGTGCATTCTCTCATCGAAAGTTCACCTCTGAAGCAATTTATCGCTCACCATACGCCTAATCCGGGTAACGTCAGCCTGATCAATGCTTCCCCCATGGTGGAGCTTGTCGAAAATGGTGCCTTCATATTCGCCCCGGAGACAACTCAGCAAGCGGTCTCTGCTTTTATAGACGACGTTTTCCAACGGCATCCTGATATCGATACTCTGACGCTTTCAAGTACCCATCTACCTTGGTTGCGTACTTTCTTCGAATCGGCGAGACCAAACTGCCGCTTCCTCGACCCCGCCGAAGCGATTGTCGCTGGGCTAGGCAACGGCACACAAGGCACGGGACAAATTCGTGGCCTAGTGACAGAAAGTGATGCCTATAACGTAGAAACCTTTCAACGTATGTTGCAGCAGTTCGGCGTAGATATTCCGTTAGAGGTAGTCTCGCTACCATAACGTATGGCCTGCTGGCATTTCAGCGTAAACAAGATGAAATACCAACAAGCTGATACGTCAGGCAGCGGCACTTGCCGCTGCTTGGTTGCCCTCTATTCAGACGGTTTATCCGCAGAATGGTCTGTTCCCTGCGAACGCTTGCCTTGCCCTTCTCCGCGTGCAATATCTTCATGGCTGATAACCATGACTTCTCTTGGCCACCACTCAGGATGGTTATCACGGATAAAGGCCAGCATTTTTTCACGAATGTTCATCTCGGCCGTCCAGCCCGCCATAGGATCGGATGTCATTAAATAGCAAGTGACCGTTTGCGCGTAGGCCGTTTGTTTGGTCACGTAACAAAGCAACTTATGGTGCTCAATGACATTATCTTCTTCCTGGGCATAGGCTAAAAACATCTCCCTCACTTGAGAAATATCAGCGCTTAAATGCAGCGTCAGTTCTAAGAAACGGTACATTTTAGTGCTCTTCACCGAGAGGTTTTCAAACGGCTTAGACGTAAAGTAGGTAACCGGCACGATGACACGTCGTTCATCCCAGGAGCGCAGTCGAATAAAGGTATAAAAAATGCCCTCAACATAGCACCATTGCCCTTCGAAGATGACCAAGTCACCAATTCGTATAGGCTTGGCAAGCGACAGCTGAAAAGAAGAGAGGATATTGCCTAACACCGCTTGGCCGGCAATACCTACCAGTACGGCCAGCACACTAGCCGACGCCAACAGCGATAAACCTAAAGACTCAAACAGCTGGATCTGCCCCAGCACATAAACCGACACACCAATGACGGTGATTAAGATAATCACGCGACGCAAAGCATACAGCGAGGTTAACAGACGTCTCTTGTCTTTAGGCTTGGTATCGTCAATTTCCCCGACTAAGCGCCGGGTCATGCGCAGCATGATCGTGTCGATCAAGCGTAGTGCAATGGTACCAGCCCCCCAGGCCATAATTGAGATCAACAATACGCGGAACGTCGTCGTCACAATGGCGGAAAACGATACAACGTAGTCCAGCAACATCTGCGTTACCAGCGACATAACAATCATCGCCATGGGCACGCCAATTTGATCGGCGAAAATAGTAGACACGCCTGAAGGCAGAATACGTGCCACTAACCCAACAACGTAGTAAGTCACCATGCCTACCGTTCCGATGGCGATTAAAAAAACTGGGATCGCTAACCATTCCCAAATTTTTAGTATGCCAAACGATGCCTTCAACCGTTCTGGAATATAGCTTTCTAGCATTGAAGGCCCATACTCTTCATAGAGAGCTGGAATAGACGACACGCTCTCTGGCATTACTAGCCAAACAGGATCCTCTTCGTTGATTCGATAACGCCCTATGCGAACATCATAAGCCTGTCCTTCTACTTTTAATGCTGCCAGCTCTATATTTCGCCGTGGCGACCCCGCTAAGGGGTTCTGACCAGAAGTATCTTCAATCGCTGCGTCTTGGCGAGCAGGCAGATTCGAAGCATTTAGCCACTCGCCACGCTTTAGTACCTCCGCTAACTGCCTCGCAAGCTCAGCTCCTCTCGCCTGCTGTTCGCTTGAATCAATGCCGTTTAGATTAAGCAAATGCGCGGCTGAGGCGTAATTTCCACTTTCGGTGAAGTTTAAAAAGCTACGGACCGCTTCTCGTGGAGACATCCGCTTAGCCTCTTCCGGCACCTCTCCCAGCCCTGCGTTAAGCGAATCAATAGCGAACCACCGCTCATTTTCACTCTCATCTCCTTGAGTTTGCGCTGTGCTAACGCTGGAAAACACCAAAGTGACAACCAGCACAAACCACATAAGCCACGAGCTGCTTTTTTTCATAACAACCTTGTCATTAAAAGTAAGTGAGCTAAATAACCACTAACTGGCAACACAATCGCCAGTCCTGCGCTGAATACAGTGCATCCATGCCAGTGGTTGAGCAAAGTACAGACGACGTTCTTCAATCAATCAAGCATCTAGTGTTCCAACACTGCAACACTGAGTCTCAGACGCACTATCTATTACTGGCATCACTTAACACGTACCCTTCTTAACCAGCAACGTACTCTTTAAGGAGAAACGATGAAAAAGTTAGTAGCTGTTACTAGCGCGCCACGCCCTCACTGGGTGGGTGACGGTTTCCCGGCGCGTTCGCTGTTCTCCTATGGCCCACGCTCCGAGCAGTTGAGCCCCTTTTTGCTACTGGACTATTCCGGGCCTGCCGATTTTACTCCCACCACACGGCCACGTGGTGTCGGGCAACACCCGCATCGCGGGTTTGAAACCGTCACGATTGTCTACCAAGGCGAAGTGGCGCACCGTGACTCAACGGGCAAAGGCGGTGTGATTGGCCCAGGTGACGTGCAATGGATGACGGCGGGTGCGGGTATCCTACACGATGAGTTTCATTCGCCCGCGTTTACAGAGCAAGGCGGCACGCTTGAGATGGTGCAGCTGTGGGTAAACTTACCTGCCAAAGACAAAATGGCTACACCAGGCTATCAGGCAATTTTTAATGCCCAGATTCCTGTCGTGGAATTGCCAGAGCAAGCGGGTAGCGTTCGCTTAATTGCAGGTGACTATGTCGATGGCAACCAGGATACCCACGTGGGACCTGCACAGACGTTCTCTCCGATGAATGTCTGGGATGTGCGGCTAAACGGTGGTCAGACAACCACGCTGACGCAGCCGGATGGATGGACAACCCTGCTGGTCGTGCTAAAAGGGACGGTTCAAATCAATGGCGAAGAGGTACTGCGTGAAGCACAAGTGGCCGAGCTTTCTAGAGAAGGTGATGCGCTGACGCTTGAAGCCAACAACGACGCAACTCTGTTGCTGCTAAGTGGCGAGCCGCTCAATGAGCCAGTGGTCGGTCATGGGCCGTTTGTGATGAATAGCGAACGTGACATCATTGAAGCGATAGAAGACTTTAACAACGGTCGCTTTGGCCATATGCCAAACTAGTTAAGTGGATACTATTTAAATAGCGACTAGGCTGGCTGGCTTAAACAGCCAGCCATTTTGCTACCAATTAATTACGCTGCTGGCCTGGAAAAGGAATGAATTCTTCATCGTCCCCCGGCGGCAATTTAAATCGCCCATGCTCGAAGTCACCTTCCATCCACGCCTGCTTAGCAGCCGCTAACTTTTCCCGGGAAGACGCAACGAAGTTCCAGGAGATATAGCGTGGCCCATTGAGCGTTTCGCCACCGAGCAGCATTAGCCGAGCTCCGCTTTCGCCCGCAGTTACGGTAATGGGGTCACCCGGGCGGAAAACCATCATTTGTCCCGCATCAAAGATATCCCCTGCAATGCTAACGCTACCCGACGTTACATAGAGTCCACGATCTTCGTGGCCATCTGGCAAAGGAAGCTTAGCGCCTGGCTGGAGAACTGCATCCGCATAAAACATCTCCGAAAAAGTCTGCACAGGCGCCTGTTCACCCCATGCCGTACCCAGAATCAAGCGAACCTCTTTACCCTCACCTTTAAGCAGCGGCAATGTCTCCTGCCCATGGTGCGCAAAGCTGGCGGGTTTATCTTCGTATGCTTCAGGCAATGCCACCCACGTCTGAATACCAAACAGAGAGTGCTTATTTTGACGTGTCGCGGGGCTAGTACGTTCAGAATGGGTCACGCCATTACCCGCAACCATCCAATTAACCGCCCCAGGATGAATCATCTGATTCGTCCCCAGACTGTCACGATGCTGGAACTCTCCCTGGTACAAGTAAGTGACCGTAGCAAGTCCAATATGGGGATGAGGACGAACATCGATACCATCCTCTCTAAGAAATTCAGCGGGCCCCATCTGATCGAAAAAAATAAACGGCCCCACCATCTGGCGCTTGGGCGCAGGAAGCGCACGCCGTACTTCAAAGCCACCCAGGTCGTGCGCACGAGGTACGATCAGTGTCTCAATATCGTGTAGGTTGCCTGCGGAAGGACATTTAGGCTCAATATCGGGCATCCAGCTCATAGGAGTTTCTCCAGAAGTGAGAGGCAGGAAAGTGTCGAAAACTCGTTAAGCGAGCACATCGCGCCACTCTGAGTGGCGTGCAAACTGCGCCTTTGCAAATGGACATAACGGCATGATTTTCTTACCCGAGTAGCGTGCATCCTCAACCGCTTGAGCAACCAGCGTAACACCAACTTTTTGCCCACGCATGACATCAGGCACTGCGGTACTGTCGATGATAATCATCGAATTCCCCGCTTTTGAATAAGTCATCTCCGCTTCGACCCCATTGAGCTCGACAACGTAGCGCCCCTTGGTATCGCTGGTTTCATGTTCAATGGTAAAGAGGCTTGCAGGTGTATCAGACATCGCCTTCTCCTTCTTGTATTTTACGTTAACCAGCCAAAGGCCTATTGCTATAACTTAATAGGTATCAGCGAAACATCCATGACGCGACCAGACGCACTACACGGGGCATCACCACATAGACCACCAGCCCGACCACGCTGGCAGCGACAACACCGTGGCGAATACCCCATGTATTCAACCAGGGAAATAATGCGAAAAGCGGCCCCCAAAGAAACGGAACCAACATGGTAAGAGGCCAGATAACCGAGGTTGTAACAAGCCACTGTTTCCAGCGCACAGGCTGTTTGTTAACAGGTGTATTAGGTGGCGAGAACCAGTAATCAATACCGCTTTGAATCTGGATGACCTCTTCCTCCCGAAAGGCGGGTAACGCATCATTGATCAACGCCTTTCGTTCGGCAGACTCAAGCCACCTCCCGGCTTCAGCATTAGAGGCAAACCTAAGCGCTATTTCATAATCATTGTGCCCCTCAGCAGGACGAAGAATATGTACGCCAAGATGGCCAGGATAATGACCCGCTACATGGATAATTTTTTTTAACCATGCTTCATACTCAGCCCGAGCTTCAGGTTTCACGCGATGACATATCTTCAGCGTTATCGCACCAGACTCTGCGGGGGACTCTGCACTATGTTCAAGGGGCATGGTGGTATTCCATAATTGATGGACAACTGATTAATACCATCCTTGCAAACAATGACTAGGGACTTACCTGCCCCCAGTCATAAGCATGGTTTACTTCTTCTCAGAGGATTGTGTCAAAGTACTGTAGCTATTCATTAAGTTGCGATAGTCGGGGATATGGTTAGAGAAGAGCGCCCCTAGCCCTTCAATATCATTTCTCCAATCACGATGAAGTTCGCAGGCAGCACCAAACCAGGTCATTAGCTGGGCACCGGCGCTGGACATACGGTCCCAAGCAGCATCACGGGTAAGTTCGTTAAAGGTACCCGATGCATCGGTGATCACGAACACATCAAACTCTTCTTCAAGTGCGGAAAGCGCCGGGAAAGCCACACATACCTCGGTCACCACGCCCGCAATAATCAGCTGTTTTTTGCCAGTCGCCTTAACCGCTTTTACAAAGTCCTCGTTATCCCAGGCATTGATTTGTCCAGGGCGTGCGATGTAAGGCGCCTCTGGAAACATCTCTTTTAATTCAGGCACCAGCGGTCCATTAGGGCCATCTTCGAAGCTTGTGGTAAGAATCGTTGGCAGACCAAAGTATTTCGCCAAGTCAGCAAGCGCCAGTACATTATTTTTGAACCGATCAGGATCAATATCACGAACTAAGGACAGCAGCCCAGTTTGGTGATCTACTAAAAGAACAGCGGCGTTATCTTTATCGAGACGAACATAGGGGTTAGCCATGACATACTCCTTTATCTATTAGCCTGAGTGGGCTTTTGGAAAACACAGATCCAACAGCTCTTGCGCATGCCATACAGAGTTTAGTCGTTCGCTTACTTGATGATTAGATGGAAAATTAAGACACAGCGTTGCATAGGGAGAACAGAGGGAGAACACATGACATCCCCTAATCTGAATGATCTTTATTATTTTGTGAATGTAGTCGACCATGGAGGTTTTTCTCCAGCAGGCCGCGCGCTGGGCATTGCCAAATCAAAATTAAGCAGACGGGTGGGAGAGCTAGAAAGTCAGCTTAACGTGCGCTTGATGCACCGTTCGACTCGCCACCTAACACTCACGGATATTGGCCAACGCTACTACCAACACTGCAAAGCCATGTTAGTGGAAGCTGAAGCGGCTCAGCAGTTCATCGAAGAAACCCAACAAGTGCCCTGCGGTATCATCCGTATCAGTTGCCCCACGGGGCTATTGAGCTTTCACGTGAGTGCAATCCTGGCGGATTTCATGGTGCTCTACCCAGATGTCCAGATACACCTGGAAGGAACTAACCGCAGTGTTGACCCGTTTGTTGAGGGGTTTGATATTTCGATCCGCGCCCGCCCCTTACCTTTAGAAGATAGCGAGCTTGTTCTGAAGGTACTATCAGATCGCGGGCAATGCTTGGTAGCAAGCCCAACACTGATTGAACAGCACGGTATGCCATCAACGCCCAACGATCTTTGCACATTGCCTAGCCTAAGCAGAGCAAGGCCAGAGGAAGCCCACGCTTGGCACCTTCAACGCAACGCTGAAGAGTGCCGAATTGAACATTCGCCACGGTTTATCACCACTGATATGACCGCTCTTTATAGAGCAGCACTGGCTGGCGTTGGTGTGGTACAACTTCCAAGTTTAATGTTAGGTGATTCGTTGATCTCAAATAAGCTAGTGCAAGTATTACCTGAGTGGCAACCGCGCAGGGAAGTCATCCACGCGGTTTACCCCTCTCGCCGCGGTTTACTACCCTCAGTAAGGGCGCTGCTTGATTTATTAGCCGAGCGTTATGCCGCCATAGGTATTGAACACTGATGCAGCACATCACCGTTCCATCTCTCCCAAACGGTTTAGTGATGCATCATATAGCGCCTCTAGCAGCAGCTCACCCTGCTCATTGGCTCGGAACTGACCGTAGCGGGCGGGCTCAAAACGCTCAGCGTGCCCTTCCTGAAAGAAAAATGCATCCGTAGCAAAGCGCACGTTCCCATTGCGTAGCCGATAACGTAGGCGTCTTTCGTCATCGCCGAGCGGCGTGCCATCATCCAAGCGCTGGAAGTGGGCGATTGATGCTTCATCCAAACGAACGATCACACGACCATTGGCTGCCGTTGGCATGACATTTCCATCCGCCTCTTCGTGACGATCAATTGCACGCTGCATACGAATACGGTTGGCCAAGGCAAAACTTAACACCATGTAGTCACCCTGCATTAACGAGCGCGGATCAACCGGGGCAAGCTCCAAATAGACAATTTCACCTTCGGCTAAGTGATGCTCTTTCTGCCAAATGGCCCAGTTAACCACCGCTAGCACAACAGCAGTGGTCGCAATGACTATCCAGCGGTTTCGCTTCACGTTACGGCTCATTAGCATCTCCTTGCGGCGCGGGCTTATGCACTGTTAACCATCGATTTAACCACCAACGCTTCAGTACCCAGCGAATGGATAACAGCAACGCCCCCATTGCCAGCAGCATGAGAGACTTCATCAACAGCGTCACCTCCAGCCAGTAGTAATAATTACTAGCCGCCATCAGTAGTAACAAAATACCGCTTCCCATCAGCATCCGATGACTCAGCGTAAATCCGAGCAATAGTACGGTAACTCCAGCGCCAAGCCCCGGCATATACACTGATACCACCGCCACTAGCGCGACTGCGCCATAAATTACCAAGCGTTGTGCAATAGTAGGCTGAGAGTGCTGACGAAATGCCTGAAGGATGACGCACACTAAGGCCAGCGCCACCAAAGCAGTGCTCAGCCAACTGGCAAGCCATGGGTCAAACCACTGAGCGTCTGAATCGTAAAGCCAAGCAAGCTGGTTAGAGTACGCCTGCCCTTGAAGCACCAACACTCCCATTAACAGGCCAGCCCCCCATGCCTGAACCGCCCCTATGCGCCCAGGCCAACGACATTCACTCAACCAAAGCAGTGTCAGCACCAGCACCACCATGCCAATCGCCACCGGTGCCAGTCCATTGGCTGCTAGCGCCATCGTTAAGGCTAAACTTGCTAAAAACGCCGACATACTGCGGTGAACCTGGCTCGGCATGATCAGCGCCAGCACGCACTGCAACGCCAGCAAACTCCACCATAGGCTGGCGGAAAAACCCCACCTCTCGACCGCTGGCCAGGCCACTAATAATTGCCCTGCTAAGCTAAACGCCAGCGCCATGTGCTCCAGTACATCGCTTCGCGCGGCGCGTAATAGCGCAAATGCCCCGCCAATCAGTAGGCCGCCTACGACAAGTGAAGCCACTGAGCTTTTCAGTACAAACACAACTGCCGTGGCAATAAACCCCAACAGAAACAGCGCGGCTAACCAACCGAAAAACGCCTGCACAACCCGCACAAACCAGGGTGAGTCTAGCGGCGCTATAGATGAAGGCTCATTTAGCGAAATACCAGCCTGAGCTAATCGCTGTTTTAACGTACTCATAGACTGGCTCATGACGTCTCCTCGGCATTCAATCGCTTCAGCCACATCACCGCTGCCGCCCCCATGGCAAAGACCGCACCTGCCAGCAACAGTAAGCCGCCTTCGTGCCACTGGCCTTCCCATAGTACGTAGCGTGCGAGCAGTAGTGTGATTACTGTAATCACCGATACGCAGCCCCCTGCCAACATAAATAGCTCAAGCCGCCACTGACGATAAACGCCATACAGCACTGCCAACCATACAGGGTAAACCGCCACAATCGCTGTCAACGCATACGTTTTCCCACTCACCCACGTCATCATCAGTAGCGTCAGCGGTATACCGCTACCCAGTGCCAACAAGCAAATCGCCCAACGCCCCGGCCAGTTGCGGCGCTGCACACCCCATTCCCACACAATTTGAGCCGCTAAGTTGATCAGTACCAGTCCCCATAAAGCGGCATTATCAGCTAAGAACACACTGCCTAAAATGCCGCCCCAGGTGCTGCTATACAGCCACACTGATAGGTTCAAAAGTCCTAGCCATGCCACCCAAAGGGCATCAAAACGAGCGATCCATACCAACGGCAAACTAAGCAGGGACCAAACGAAAAACAACTGCCATGGGTCAGCACCCGTTTGGTAAACCTGACCAACCAGCGCCAATAGCACTCCTATCAACAGAAACGCCGCAGCTAACGCCACGCGGAACAGCATCACGCTCGCACTACCCCACACCGCTATGCCTGCCGCTAACACCAACGCGGCCTGCACTAACGCAAAGCGTGGCAGGCGACCCATATCGGCCCAATTGAAAGCCACGAAAAACATCACCGCGCAAGCCAATGCCAAGCCACCCAGCCACAGCAGTAGCCGATCAATCAACAGCGCCCAGGCGTGGGGCGACGGGTGCAGTCCCGCCACCTCAACCGCTAACGGCACTTGTTCAGGAGGTATCACTCCCTGCTCAATTAACGACATGAGTTTACGGCGTGTAGTGGCCATGAGCGCTCTCCTTGCTGAAGCACACTGATTGAAATAAGGGGAAGCGTTATTACAGATATCGCCCTATCGTTAGCGTCCCCGTGACACATTTGTGAACTTTGCGCGATACACTCTATATCACCCCGTGACCCAGCTGTGATGCTGAGCATCTAGGATAGGATTTGAACCTGCTAGTTCGGCAGGCTTAAATCTTGGGGAGACATCTCTGTGAACAAGCTTACTACAGTCACTGCTATCTGCTTATTTAGCCTAATGGCAACGGCTAGCCACGCCGATGACATGATGTCCGAAGAGGGCATGGTGGAAAGTGACATGTCGCAGTCTATGGGCAAAAGTGACATGGCGATGGATGATATGTCCGACGCGATGGACGATTCTATGGACGGGGATATGCACGATGACAGCATGTCTGACGATGGCATGGAAATGGAAAAAGACATGGAAATGCAAGACGAGGACATGTAAGACGAGGACATACAAGCTTCTGCCACACGATTAATCTGAGCACTCAAAAGCTGGGACAGCTATGACACGAAACGTACTGATTATTGAGGACAACCCGGGTATTGGTGAGCTCGTCCGCATGCATGTGGCCGAGCTTGGTATGAACCCCGTTCTTTGTGAACGGGGTGATACCGGGCTTGAACGTTTTCGTGAAGGGGGTATCGATCTAGTAATTCTCGACTTGATGCTGCCCGGCCTGGACGGGCTGTCGATTTGCCGCGAAATTCGCTCCGGCCCAGGTTACGTTCCGGTACTGATGCTAACCGCCAAAAGTACGGAGCTTGATCGCGTGCTAGGTCTGGAAATGGGGGCGGATGATTACCTCACTAAGCCTTTCAGTGTGGCTGAACTATCCGCAAGGGTGAAAGCCTTGTTTCGACGCGTAGATGCTATGGCATCTGCCACCGTCACGGAACCCAGCCAGCAAGTACTAATCACCGACGGACTGCGCATTGATCCGCTGCGTCGGCGGGTGTTTATAAAGGATCAGCCCGTCGAACTCACCGCGCGGGAGTTTGATCTGCTATGGCACTTTGCCAGCCACCCAGGTCAGGTATTCAGTCGTACCCAGCTACTCGACACTGTGTGGGGCTACAGCCACGAAGGTTACGAGCATACCGTCAACACCCATATCAACCGCTTACGGGGCAAGATAGAAGCGGACCCTGCTGACCCGATATTTATCCAAACCGTTTGGGGGGTGGGCTATCGCTTCCGCGAATAAGTTATGCTGAAAACACTCTACACCCGGTTAGCGTTAGGCTTGTTTCTGTTATTGCTCGCCGTCGGCCTGCTATATACCTTCATCAGCCTCTATTCGCTGCGTGAGTACAACGCCTCGGTCAACCAGGCGTTACACCAGAACCTGGCCAAAAACCTAGTATCAGACAGAAATTTAGTCAGCAACGGGCAACTCGATAGTAGCGCCTTAGAAGAACTGTTCGCACTCTACATGGCCATTAATCCCAGCATCGAGATCTACCTGCTAGGGCTAGATGGCACCATTCTGTCTTATTCAGCAGATCCAGCGAAGATTAAACGCAAGCAAGTATCGATGGTCCCTATACACAGGCTGATGGATGACATGAGCCTTTATCCGATACTTGGCGACGACCCCCGCAGCCATGACCGGCAGAAAGTTTTTTCCGTTACTCCAGTGCCAACAGCAGGCAACCCCGAAGGATACCTTTATGTCGTACTACGGGGTGAAGAGTACGACGCGGCGGAAACCATGGCCCGTGGCGGCAAACTACTGGAAATGAGCGCCTGGGCACTGCTGGTCAGTCTGGCAGTGGCGATGCTTGCAGGGCTGACTATTTTCCGCCTGCTGACCCGCCGCTTGAGATCATTAACACGGCGAGTAGAAGCGTTCGAGAACAGCGACATGAGTCAGCTCCAACTTGACAACAAATGGCACGACAAGCAGCCCGTGGTGCGTGACGAGATCGACTATCTGGACGTTACCTTCGACGACATGGCCCATCGAATTGCCAGCCAAATCGAACAGCTGACCGAAAAAGATGCTCAGCGCCGTCGTTTGATCGCCCAAGTATCCCACGACCTGCGCACCCCGCTAGCCTCCATGCAAGGCTATATCGAAAGTCTGAAATTAAGGCGTGATCGGCTCAGCCCCCAAGAACAAGATCGCTTTCTCGACATTGCCCTCAAAGAAGGCCGTCGGTTAAGCCGCTTAGTGGATGAGCTCTTCGAGCTTGCTGCACTTGAAGCAAGAGAGAAACAGCCGGTGCCAGAGCCCTTCCCGCTAGCAGAACTGGTCCATGACGTGGTGCAGAAGCACGGCCAGACTGCACGCGACAACCACTTGGCGCTAACGTTAAGTGGCAACCCAGCATTGCCAACCGCGTATGCCGACCTAGCGATGACCGAACGTGTGCTGGACAACTTAATCAGCAACGCCATTGCTTACAGCCCCGCTGGCGGCCACATCAACGTTGTGCTCAGTCAAACGAATGGAGAACCACAGGTTTGCATACAAGATAGCGGCCCAGGCATTGCGGAACAGGATCTGCCGCATATCTTTGACCCGTTTTATCGTGGCGAAACCTCTAGTGGCACTGGCCATGCTGGGCTAGGGCTAGCGATTGCGCGCAGAATCATGACGCTTCAGGGCGGTGATATCAGTGTCGAAAACCTAGCCAGCGGCGGAGCATCGTTCTGCATACGGTTACCCACCGCCCCCTCGCCCGCCAACGTTATAAATACGTAATAACCTAGAGAGTTGGTTGTGATAACTCTCATGCAAACTGGTCACAGTAGTCACACCCTTTCCCCATAGCGAGTGGAGACACCACATGCTTATAAAGATTGCCAAACCGAGTGATTTACACGAATCCGATGTAACACCGGAATCTATTTACCTCTCCCGGCGGCGCTTTATGGGCGGCATGGCGGGTTTAGGCGCGGGGCTTGCCCTCTCCGGCCATGTCCGCGCCAGCGAAGATTATGCTGATGTGCCAGAAGGCGATGCCCCAGCTTGGCTGAGGGAAAAAATCAGCGACACCCAATGGCGAGCTATCACCCCCAGCGATCCTGATAAAGATAAAATCGCCCCTTTTGACGATGCCAGCGGCTACAACAACTTTTTTGAGTTTGGCACCGATAAACGTGATCCCGCCCGTCATGCAGGCAACCTGGAAACCCAACCCTGGAGCGTAGTGGTCGATGGTGAAGTAAATAACGGCGGGCGCTTTGCCCTAGAAGACTTCGCTAAGCCCGCGCAGTTTGAAGAGCGCATTTACCGCCTGCGCTGCGTAGAAGCGTGGTCGATGGTGATACCCTGGCTTGGCATCCCCCTTGCGGAGGTGATTCGACGTGCTGACCCCACTAGCAAAGCCAAGTACGTGCGCTTTGAAACCCTGGTGGACCCAGAGCAAATGCCTGGCCAGCGCTCTTCGTTCTCGATAATCGACTGGCCTTACGTAGAAGGTTTGCGCCTAGACGAAGCCATGAACCCGCTAACACTGCTCGCCATGGGCATGTATGGCCGTGAACTGCCTAACCAGAACGGCGCTCCCTTGCGGCTGGTAGTGCCCTGGAAGTATGGCTTCAAAAGCATTAAATCGATTGTGCGTATCTCACTGGTGGAAGAGCAGCCGGTCAACTCCTGGCAGAAAATCGCCGCTGATGAGTATGGCTTTTACGCCAACGTTAACCCACAAGTTGACCACCCACGCTGGAGCCAAGCCACCGAGCGGCGGCTTCCCAACAGCCTGTTCAACGCTAATACCATTGATACCCAGATGTTCAACGGCTATGCCGACGAGGTCGCCGAACTATATGCTGGCATGGATTTAAGGAAGCACTACTAATGGCTGCGCCACGGGTATGGTTACTGTGGCGGGTAGGCGTTTTCCTGGCGGCGCTCGCGCCGCTGGTGTTCTGGGGCTGGCAGGTAGCGATTAACGCCGCAGGCCCCGAGCCGGGCAACTACCTGCTGCTGAACATCGGCATTGGCGGGCTATGGATGCTGCTGCTCACGCTAAGCCTTACGCCGCTCACCAAGCTCACCCGCTGGAAGGGTTTTGCATTGATCCGCCGTCAGCTTGGTCTGTGGACACTCGCCTACGCTACCCTGCATATGCTCAGCTATGCGCTGTTTATTCTAGGGCTTAACTGGGCACTGTTGGGTAGCGAGCTGGTCAAACGGCCCTACATCATTGTCGGCATGATCGCACTGATCGGCCTTGCCGTATTAGGGGCGACCTCTAACAAATGGTCGATGCGCCGCTTAGGTAAACGCTGGAAGCCGCTACACAAATTTGCCTATGTCATTTTAGGCTTGGTGCTACTGCACTTCTTCTGGGTAGTGCGCGCCGACATGCAAGAGTGGGCCATGTATGCCGCCATTGCTGCACTAGTTATGGCAACCCGCCTACCGCCCGTCGCTCGCACACTGCCCAAGTTGCGCTATCGATTGAGTCGTACTTAGGGTTTGTCGAAACCTAACCAAGTACGCAGCGCAGATGCTTGCGATAGGCAGCTTTGTCGCGTGCTACATCTGGAGCCTTCATTACGTCGTTGGCGATAAAGGTCGGTAGGGCTTCTAAGCCAATAAATTCCTGAGATTTGTGGAACGGGAAGTAGACACCATCCACACCGCGACCTTCAAAGAAGTTATCCGGTTCATCGAACGCTTCCAAAGGCGCGTTCCAGGTTAACGACAACATATAGCGACGCCCCTGTAGCAAGCCACCACTGCCGTACTGTTTGCTCAGGTCTTGGCGGCTACGGCCATCGCTGGCGTAAAGCGAGCCGTGGCCTTCTGTGAATACCTCATCGATGTAGCGCTTCACAATCCAGGGCGCGCCCATCCACCAGCCAGGCATTTGATACACAATCGTGTCCGCCCACAGGTAATTCTGCACCTCGGCCTTCAGGTCATAGCCTTGATCAATCACCGTCTCGCGTATCTGATAGCCCATTTCCTGTAGAGCGCTTACTGCCACGTCGTGCAGCGTATTATTGAGTTCACCGCCAGAGTGTGCAAACGCTTTACCGCCATTAATCAGCAGAATTTTCATTAATAAAACCTCTCATGATAGCCTGACATCCATGCTTATATTCTTTGGCATGGCGTTTAATGAGCGGTATTGTGAGTTCAAAACATGAGAAAAAATAGCGACACTTCAGCAAGACACTTTTGATTTAAAATCAACAAACAAGGTGTTCGCCATTAAGGCAACCGATGACGCTATGAACAGCACTCAATGAAAAGCACCCTTGAAGAACAGCAGACCTTTGTGACAGTCGTCGATAGCGGCTCAATCACCGGTGCCGCCGAACGGCTTGGCATGACCGTTTCTGGGGTTAGCCGTGCGCTCAACCGCCTGGAGCAAAAACTCGGCGCTACCCTACTTCGTAGAACCACGCGTCGCCTGGAGCTGACCGAAGAGGGAGAAACATTTCTAAACCATTGCCGCCGTATTCTCGCCGCCGTGGAAGAAGCCGAAGAGGCGATGCTGGATCGCCACAATCAGCCTCAAGGCAGGTTACGGATCAACGCCGCTCCCAGCTTTATGCAGTTCATGATTGTGCCGATTATTGGCGAGTTCCGCGCACGCTACCCTGGTATTACCCTGGAACTCGATACCCATGACCGCTTTATAGATTTACTGGAGCAGCGGGTTGATTTGGCCATCCGCATTGGCAAGCTAGAAGACTCGTCGCTACACGCCCGCCTCCTTGGCTACAGCCCGCTGCGCCTTCTGGCCAGCCCCGCCTACATTGAACGTCACGGCGCGCCGCAAAGCATCGACGACCTTCAAGACCACAGCTTGCTAGGCTTCAGCCAGCTCGATCATCTCAACCGCTGGCCTCTGTGCCGCGCCGATGGCCAACCCTTGCATATCACTCCAACGCTGGCGGCCTCCAGCGGAAGTACGCTAATAGAGCTGGCCATTGCAGGAGAAGGTATTGTTTGCCTCGCCGACTTTATGACCATCACTCCCCGTCGCAACGGCACACTGGTGGATGTATTACCCCGCTGCATAGAAATGCAGACCCAAGCGGTCAATGCCGTGTACTACCGCCAAACCACGCTTTCACAGCGCACCCGGCTGTTTATGGAGTTTTTAGCTGAACAGCTGCCAGGGAAGTACTTGATCGCCTAAATCACTCATTCAGCCGCCTCGAGTGCCCACAAGCTGTTTGAGAACACGCGATTCCAGCACAAAGGGAACGGACATATGATCTTCGCCCTCCACGGTGTGAAAACTGCTACGCAAACCGTATGCCGACAATGCTTCAATACGCTGGTATAGCTGGCTAGCATCCTGCTGATTCTGCAGGGAATCGTTATCAGCGACGACCAATGACAGGCTGTGATGGATAGCATTTACTTCTCCGGCTTCTACCTGCTGCCTAAAATCACGCTCATGTTTTAATAGGTAGCTATTGTTCCACCAGAGACTAGGGCTGGCCGCGACAATGTGGTTAAACAGATCCGGCCGAGTAAATAAGGCATAAATCGCAAACATGCCGCCGAACGAGTGCCCATAAAGGCTCTGGTGATTAGCATCCACAGGGAAGCGCTCGGCGACCGCCGGCATTAAGCTATGCTCGATAAAATCGAGCAGTTCATCCTGTCCTCCTTGAGGTGGTTCGTTCTGCTCTTCTGCCACCGGCGGAGATAAGTCGTAGGAGCGCCGCAGAAAGTTATGCGGCGTTTCTCCTGGATAACCAATACCCACAATGATGGCTTGGCGAAACTGCTCTTGCGCCCGCTTAGCCTCATGTAAAGAGGCGAAATAGGCGTTGCCATCCAGCACATAAATCACCGGGTAGCCACCACTGTAGGGCACCTCGCCTTCCGGTTTACTGATCAGGATACGATAGGTGGCGCCCTGATCGTTTTGCATCGTCCATTCCAGCGTCTGATCAAGGGTTACCTGACGCTCAACCGTTGCGGCTGACTCATCGACTTGCGCTGCCTGCCCCGCTGTAGCGACTAACGCCAACCAGAAAAATACAACGCTACTCACGAACTGCTTCATGACTACTTGCCCTCGCGACACTGTCATTTCATCACCACCGGTAAGCAACGCTACCAATCAGACTGCGCCCAGCACCACGATAGCAATAGATGCCCTCGCAGGAGATATGCTCTTCGTCCGTTACGTTAGTGGCGTTGAGGCTGGCACGAACTCCCTGTAAAGAGCCCGCGAAATCATAGTGAGCCGCCATATCAATCAGGCTGTATCCAGCGTTTTTATTGCTGTTGGCGTTATCAATATACTCACTCCCGGTGTAGCGCACGCCACCGGAAAGATGCAGTCGTTCCAACGCAGGAACGCGATAGTCCACCCAAAGGGACGCTAGATGGCGTGGAGTATTCGCCAGGTCGCTCCCCTCGTTGCCATCATTATCTGCGGTGATTTCGCTACGGTTATAGTTGTAACTTGCCGTCATACGCAGGTTATCGGTGACATTCCCAACAGCCTCAAGCTCCACCCCCCGGGTGCGCACTTCTCCGGTTTGGATTTGAAACATCGGGTTGTCCAGGTCGGAGGTTTTACGGTTAGTTTCATCAATCTGATAGATCGCCGCAGTCAGCATTGCGTTACTACCTGCTGGCTGATATTTCACCCCCAACTCAAACTGCTCACCCTCGGTAGGGTCAAAGTCATTGCCGCTGGCATCGGTGCCGCTCTCCGGCAAAAACGACTGTGCATAGCTAAAGTACGGAGATACCCCTGAATCGAACGCATAAAGTGCGCCAAACCGCCAAGTGTTCTGTTCATCTCGGCTTTCACTGGTAGCGCCGGTGAGATTGTTGTGGGTCTCGTCGCGCGCCCAATCGCGACGCAGACCCGCGGTCAAACGCCAATTATCGAGTTTAATCTGATCCTGTAAATAAAGGCCTCTACGATGGTTTTTACCACTGTCATTTGTCCAAACGTTACTCGGCCGAGCAACAGGCTGACTATAATCCGGGTTGTCGATATCGATCGACGGCGCGCTGCCGCCCGCATAAATAACATCGTTCTCAATATAGGAGTAGTCGACACCTAACATCACCTGATGCTCCACCGCACCCTGATCTAAGGTCGCCATCAGCCGGGTATCGGTGCTAAGCGACTCCATCTCTTCGTAAAGGCCGACACTGCTGCGGCTTAGCGTTGTACCGTCTAAGCTGCCTGCGGAAAGGTATTGGTTAGTAGCATCTACCTGACCGTAGCGTACATTTTGTTGCAGCTGCAGTTGGTCACTCCAACGGTGGTTAAATTCATAGCCTAGTGCCCACTGCTGTTGGTCCAGCTTGTCGTAGTCTTCATCGCCAGCCCAAAAATGGGTCAGGTTATCACCATCCTGATAAGGGCGCGGTGATGCGGAGGTCTGGCGCTCCTGATACTGCGTAATGAAGGTAATGTCGGTACTGTCACTCATCTGCCAATGGAGAGTGGGCGCTATCAGGGTGACGTCATTATCCACCTGTTCGATATCTGTTTGTGCATCGCGCATAACACCCACTAAGCGGTACTGCACATCGCTGCCTATATCTCCTCCCACATCGAACTGGCCTTGCAGATGGTCATGACTGCCGACCTGCAACTGCACTTCCTGTGTCGCATCTGCCTGCGGTCGTTTGCTGACCCGGTTTACCAGCCCACCGGGTGAAAGCTGGCCATAGCGCATCGAATCGGGGCCTTTAACCACCTCAATGCGCTCCAGGTTATAGGGCACAGTGGAATAGTAAGAGAGCCAACCACTATTGGGTTGGCGCAAACCATCAAGAAAATCACCGTGATATACCGTCGTAAAGCCTCTCACCGAGATCAAGTCAAAGCGCGGATCCATCCCCGATCCTTCCACTCGAACCCCAGCCGTGTAGGCTACCGCCTGCTCTACGGACAACGGCTGGCGGTCACGAAGCTGCTCTTCGGTGACCACACTGACGCTTTGCGCAAGCTCTATCAGCGGCGCATCGGTTTTACTACCTGCCGAGGTGCTATAAGCCAAATAACCATCACTATCGATTCGGCTGCCCACCACTTCGACGGTATCCAACACCATGTTCTCAGCGCTAGCCGCTTTTTCCATGACATAGTCCGCAGGTCCCCGCTTGACCACTTTCAAACCACTGCCCTGCAGCAGTTGAGCAAATCCCTCGTCCACGCTATAACGACCATTCAATCCAGCACTGTGCAGCTCATCAGTGAGATAAGCGGAAAAAGACAACACAACGCCGGCATGGCTGGCGAACTGACTCAATACACTGCCGAGTGGTCCCGGTTCAATGTTATATGTCTGTTGGCTAGCAGCCTGCTGCGACTGTCCGCCCGCTGTTTGCGCCTGTGCTGCCTGAATAGGCAACAACACCATCGAACTCATCAAGGCACAACCCAGGGCGATGCCGCCAAGCGCACGCGAAGGTTGACCGCCATGGTGGTATCGAAGTGATATAAGTGTCTGCTTGGGCTTAAAGGGTGTGGTCATCGTAATCTCGTCAAGTCCAGAGTCGGTAGATTTATCTCTAGGTCGAACGAGATCGAAAAAGGGACAATAAATAATTCTTTTTTTATCCGATCGCTTTTATCGTTACCCAATAATGGGTCAGGCGGACGATGCTAACCGGCAGTGCATTAGCAATGGCTTGCAGTGCCCGATCGGTGTCATCAATAGGAAAAGCGCCTGATACCCTCAGCCCGGCAATAGCGGGATCACAACGCAGCATGCCTGTACGGTAACGACCCAACTCCGCCACCAAACGGCTCAATGGCCAGTCCACCGCCACCAACAGGCCGCGCGTCCAGCTATCCGCCTGAGCATTGGCGGTGACGACTTCCACATTAATCGAGCTCATCTGCGCCTGCTGTCCGGCAACAAGGCGTTGCGTCTCACCACCCGCCGACTGTGGGATCAACTCGACCTGATCTTCCAATACGGTAACTTGGGTCGAGGTATCCAACTTGCGCACGGTAAACACAGTGCCTAACGGCACCACAGTGCCCTGCTCGGTATGCACTTGAAGCGTTTTAGCAGCGCTGGCGTTTTCAGCGCCATGACGCGTGCGAATAAAGATTTCACCGGCATAGAGGCGAATCAACCGGGAAGTCGAGGTTTCCACTACATCCAGTGCGGTGGCGGTATTGAGCACCAGTTGGGTACCGTCCGCTAGCGTATATTGGCGACGCTCGCCCCGCGCGGTACGGTGGCTGGCCATCCAGCTTTCCACTGGTGCCTGCTGCCAAGCCAACGAGCCCAGGGCGCCTCCCACTGCCAACAAGGCAAAGCCGCGCAGCACTGCTCGCCGGCTATGATTCTGGCGCTGCTTGATCTGCAACGTATTGAGTGAAAGAGCGCCAGGAACCGCCTGCAATTGCTGACGCAGTTTTTCCACCTGCTGCCAAGCCTGAAGATGATCCGGATCTGCTTCCAACCAAGCACTATGTGCCTGTCTTTGCTGCTCAGTAACATCCTCCGAGCACAGCAACGCGTACCAGCGGGCAGCCGCTCTGAGGGTATCTTTGCGGGCTGCCTGGGTATCGCTCATAGCGATTCTTCGCACATCAACAGCAAACAGTGTTCAGTCGCCTTGGCCATGTACTTTTTCACCGAGCTGACGGACACTCCCAAGCGTTTGGCGATCTCGGCATAACGTAGCCCCTCTAAATGACAGAGCAAGAATGCTTGGCTTACCTTATGGCCTAACCCTTCCAACATTTCATCAATCTGCAGCAGGGTTTCCAGAATCAAGGCCTGCTCTTCTGGTGAGACGACCACTGGCTCAGGTTGCTGCTTCAAAGCTTCTAACCAGGCTTTTTCCAACGCATCCCGACGCACGAAGTCCACCCATACCCGGCGGGCGATGGCGGTCAGAAAGCTACGAGGCTCATGAAGTTTGCTAATTTGGGAGGAATGATTGGGAGAAGAGAGAATGCGCAGGAAGGTATCCTGAGCCAGATCAGCCGCCTGCCAGCTACAGCCTGTTTTGCGCTGCAGCCAACACTGCAACCAGCCATGATGTGCATTATACATCTCGGCCAATGGCGTCTTCTCAGCTGAAACAGGCATTCCCCCTCCGATAAACGATCAGCAAACGGAGGGATATTCTAATAACAGCCAACAGTTAATACAAATCATTATTATTTTCTTTACGATAACTATTAATCTTACTAGCGACTATCCAGTCATTAAAGGCTTGTTCCTCTGCGCAGTTACCTTGGTGAGCATAATAAACCAATCGTAGATGGCGCTCTTCATCAACAGTGAGCGTCGTGTGCTCGAACGCCACCTCGCCCAGCTCTTCAAGGTAAAGATGACGCACTCCCTGACAAGGGGCGTTGACCTCCTGGGTTTTCCACATCAACTTAAATTCGGGCGAGACCTTGGTTAATTCTTCAATAAGCTCATCAATGGTGGGATCTTGAGCCGCACGGGCAAAGTCGCGCCGAAAGCTGGATAGCATTTGGCTGACCTGCGCTTTCCAAGGTGATAAACGCTGACGCATACCAGGGTCGGTAAATAATAGCCACAGCAGATTGCGGCGCTCAGGCACATGGGATGAGAAGCTGAAGAGCTTATCGGCGGCATCATTCCACGCCAGCACATCCCAGCGTAAGTTAAGAATATACGCAGGCCGTGTCGGCAAATCGTCCATCAACGTTTGGATCAGCGGTGGCACGCTGCACCAGGTTTTGCCTAGCTCAGAGGGTAATCGCTGATGAGTCAGCAAGAACAAATGGCGTCGCTCAGTCGCATCCAACTTAAGCGCTTTGGCTAGATTGTCCAGAAAGGTCGCCGATACGCTAATATCGCGTCCCTGCTCTAACCAAGTATACCAAGTCAGTCCCACGCCCGCTAACGCAGCGACTTCTTCGCGCCTTAATCCCGGCGTACGCCTTCGGCGGCCACGAGGCAGACCTACCTCTTCCGGTGCGATTTTCTCTCGATGTTTACGGAGAAACTCAGCCAAATCTTGCCGCGCTCGAGTCAGCGTCCGGGGTGCAGTCATTTTGTTACCTTTGAGAACTCATCATTTCTAATAAGCTAGCACTTTTAATAACCTAGCACTTTTAGTAATAGCATAAACGGTTAAATTGTACCCCTCTTAAAGCCTCTCCAGAATAACCCTTCGCTGGCAGAACGCCCGGTGATTTTTCGACCCTTACTTAACATGGAGAGCGTGATGGCTGACCAATCTCGTCTATCGGTATATCTAGTGGCACTGGGTGCTTTTGCGCTTGGGATGGCCTCTTATGTAACGGCAGGGCTCATTCCACTCATTGAAGATGCCTTTAGTGTCTCTGCTGCCACGGCTGCTCAGCTAGTCACGGCATTTACCTTAGCCTATGGCTTAGGCTCGCCTGTCGTTGTTGCACTTCTGCCCGGTCATTATCAACGCGTAGGCTTACTACTGGCGCTAGCCGTGTTTATTGTGGCCAATATCGCCAGCGCCCTGGCCAGCAGCTTCATATCCCTTGCCATATGGCGGGCAGTCGCTGGCGTTGGCGCAGGGGTTTATCTTGCGATGGGTATTGCCGCCTCAGCGGCCATCACAGCTAAAGCCCACCGTGGTAAAGCGATTGCTATCATTATGGGCGGTATGGCGAGTGGCACGGTATTAGGGGTGCCTTTCAGCCTGCTGCTGGCGGAACGTTTTGGCTGGGAATCAGCGATGTGGCTTATTTCAGTACTCGGCATCGTCGCCTATGTCGGGCTTCACGCCAAACTGCCTACCCTCCCCTCCTTACCGTCACTGCCGCTTGCCCGCAAGCTGGCTATTTTGAAAGCCCCGCATGCCATGGCCATTCTGACGGTTTCCTTATTGGGCGCCGTTGCCAGTTTGGGTATGTATACCTTTATCGCCCCTTTTATGACGGCTACCGAGTCAGGCGCTGTTCGGTCGATTACCGGTTATTTATGGGTATGGGGGATTGGCGGCGTCGTGGGCAGTTTTCTGATTGGGCCTCTGGTGGACAGATTTGTCGGCCCTGTGATTACCCTGGCGATTATGTTGTTGCTCTCTTTAGCGCTCATTGCTCTGCCTGTTACAGCGTCGATTCACCCACTGCTGACGTTACTGCCTATTGCCATTTGGGGAGCTGTAGGCTGGGCACTGCAAGTGCCACAAAACAACGAGTTGATTCGTACGCGCCAACCCCACGGCGACGATAATCTGGCGGTTGCACTTAATGAATCAGCGCTCTATTTAGGCAGTGCGATAGGCGCTGCCAGCGGAGGCATTATATTGGCCCTCCAATTTCCCGTTTCGACACTTGCGATTGGCGCGGGGGTTGTCGCCGCGTTAGGTGCGGCAATCCAGCTAGTCATCATACTCACCAAGCGCTAGCTCAGTTCGTATACGCCAAGTGGCATGACGAGAGTGGTATGAAGAGAGTGACATGAAGAGAGTGGCATGACGAGTGCCGCTTGGCGGTTGCGCATAGATCGGCCTAATGCTTAACACCTAAACAGCGCGTATTGCGATAAAGCAAGATTAGCTTACGCTTTCTATACTGCTGGTTATTGGCAGCGTCAGCAGTGGTCGCAAAACTGCTGGCCCTCCGCGAGTCAACTTAGTCATATTGTTTCTATTATTTTTCTCCAGTTATTCAAGGATATTATGAGTCTTCAGGAAATCGCTTTCGGTGGCATCCTTCTTAGCCCACTGCTGATCTATGCCCTCTTAGGCTTCATTGTCACGTTGGTGACCCGCACGCTGCTTCACTGGGTGTTGGGGCAGCATACGTTGTGGTACGCAGCGTGGTTCGACCTGTCGCTCTTCGTCATCCTTACGGCTGGCATTACCTTTGTATTTACTATCCTGCTCGGGGGTTCTTGATGCGCCATTCGCTCCGACTGCTACTCACTCTGGTTATTGTCGCACTTGCGATTGCCGCCGGTACCTGGCTATGGCGTTACTATCTTTATACTCCCTGGACCCGCGACGCTCGCATTCATGCAGAGGTCGTCACGATTGCGCCTGATGTATCGGGTTGGGTGGATACGCTCAATGTCACCGATACCGATTACGTTAACCAGGGTGACGTACTGTTTGAGATTGATGACACACGCTATCAAACGGCAGTCGACAGAGCCCAGGCCACGGTTGAACACCGTCAAGCAACGCTCGAACTCAGCCGCGCAGAAGAGAGCCGGCGTAACCAACTGCGTAGCAGTCGTGCGATTAGTGCAGAAGACCAGCAGGTTGCCCAAATCAACTCACGTATTGCTGCCGCCGATCTCAATCAATCCCAGGCCGATCTCATCAGTGCCCAGCTTGATTTAGAACGAACACAAGTAACGGCGCCGGTCAGCGGCCATGTACTTAACGTGCAATTTGTCGCGGGTAACTACGTAAATCGCGGCACCTCGGTAATGGCACTGATCGCCGCCAACTCTTATTACGTGGTGGGCTATTTCGAAGAGACCAAAATGGCGTCGATCAACGTAGGCGATCCGGTCGAGATCATTCTAATGAACGGCGCTCCCCATCTGGACGGCCGGGTGGCGGGTATTGGCCGAGGTATTGCCGATAGCAACACGACCCTTAACCAGCAACTGCTACCGCAGGTGGCGCCAACGTTTAACTGGGTGCGCTTGGCACAGCGTATCCCAGTACGCATTTCGTTAGACAACGTCCCTGACGACACGCTGCTTAGCGTCGGTATGACAGCAACGGTACGCGTCCACGCTGCCGAACAGCCTGAGTGATCCATGTCGCCGTTTGTTAATACCTACCTGACGCCCAATGCCACGGCGGTCAAGTTCGCTATCAAAACCACCTTGGCAATGATGCTGGCACTCTATGCGGCTCTCTGGCTCGACCTGGAAAGGCCTTACTGGGCGCTAATGTCGGCTGCTTTTCTCCAGGTTCGACCGATGAGCGGCATGGTGATCGAAAAAGGCATTTTCCAGCTTAGCGGCACTGTTATCGGTGCCGTTGCAGGTATCGTGATAATGGCGCTGTTCGTCCAAGCGCGCATACCCGCACTTATCGTATTGACGGCTTGGATTATGCTGTGCACATATGTCGGTTCACTGTGGCGTAACAACTACACTTACGGCTGCCTGATGGCCGCCGTCACTGCGATGCTGATCGTGGTGATTTCCAGTGGCAGCACACCAGCGGGTATTTTCGATATCGCCGTGGCCCGGCTTTCCGAACTGGGGCTAGGCGCAGTCTGCGCGATGCTGGTCAGCTCACTACTCTGGCCATCTCATGTAGGTGCACACCTTGCCACCCAGGCCGATAGCGTCATCAACGAAGCCTTCGAGCATGCCGCCCTGCGCTTGGAAGCCAGCAACGATATTCCAGCAATGCAGAAAGCCCTGCGGAGTAGCCTAGAACCATTAACACTACTGGAAACCGATAGCCAAGCGGCCCGTTTTGAGGGCCCTGTCGGCCCCGGCCGAGTGCGTGCCACCCATGTGCTAACGCGGCGTACGCTACGCTTTTTCGCCAACCTCCAAGCACTTCATCAACTGATGTACGACCACGCCGATCGGCTCGACCCACAAAGTATCGAGCTTGCATGCCAGGTCGCTCAGGGCTTTCGTGAGGCAGAACACGTAAAGGGGGTCGCTAAAGCAAGAAAAGCACTCCAGGTACTACGCCATCAGGTTCATGAAAGTGACCAGAGCAGCATCGCCCCACTCGACCAGCGCCTTCGCTTGGGGCTTCGCGAGTCGATTGGCCATGCGCTGGTGATGCTCGACGCCCGCGAGGCCATTGCTGCACCGGGGCGCCATAAACTACGCTCATCGCCGCTAGCTTGGCACCGTGACCACCTAGCCGCCAGTATTAACGCTATACGCTCGGGATTGCTGTTTGCGCTGCTGGCAACCTTCTGGATTGTTACCGCTTGGAATAGCGCCATGATTGCTATGATGCTGGGCACGTTGTTCTCAGCCTTCTTCGCTAGCCGCGAAAACCCCGTAGCTATCACGATGATGTTTTACGAAGGCATGTTGGCGGCGATTCCCAGCGCCTTTCTGTTCGGCCATGTACTGCTCTCCCAAGCCAATGGTTTCCCGATGCTAGCAATGCTGTTTGGCACGCCACTATTTTTAGGCTTACTGGGAGCGACTAACCCGGCCACCATGGGGTACTGTTTAGCCTTCGCTATTTTCAACATTCTGCTGACCATACCTGGCAACGGCATGGATTTCTCTTTCGACAGCTTCGCCAACCGGGTGGTGGCCGTGGTGATTGGGCTAACCTGCGTCGTTATGGCTTTTCGCCTACTGCCAGGGCCAGGTGCACGACTTAGGCGGCGGCGTCTGATTAAGGCAATTTCCCAGGATATCGATGGACTACGCCGACGTTCGATTCGAGATGCTGAAACCCGCTTCAGCGGCCATATGGCCGACCGACTACTGCAGCTCGCTCAACACGACGATATGCTCCCCGAGGACCAACGCCATCTGTTTATTTTAGGCCTGACAGGGCTCGACTTAGGCACCGCGATGTTGCGCCTGCGTGACCGTTTTGACGATGCGCCGCACCCGTTAATCCGCCGAATGCACCAAGACCTACTGCAGACGCTGGCCAACGGTTTTGCAGAGAGCGCCAACGGACGGCCGCCCCAAGGTATTCGCGAAGCCGGTCAGCAGTTAGAAGCGGCGATTGAGACCTACGGCGACATTCCCGCCGACCATCTCGTGCTCATGAAAGGCTTGGTTGAACGACTCGAACTGGCCTTAGAGCGTCTTGCGCGCATTATGGCGGAGCGGCCACATAGTAAGCCTTCAGCTAAGCAGCGCTTGTCGACACCCGCATCACAGTGAGCGAATAAATCAATGTTATAGGGCGTTTCGACTTTGCCAGCGAGATTGCCGAGAATCTCCTTGCCCTAACTAAAGCGTAGCTGCTGGGGCGCTTTAGATTGATCAAAACGGAGGCTCATCACTACCAGGCCAATGAAAATCACCCCAAGCATCAGCCATGCCTGCTCAAAACTACCCAGCAGGTCTTTTATCACCCCTGCCGCAACTGGTGCTAAAGAGGCAATGAGATAGCCGATGCCCTGTACCCAAGCGGTCAGCTGGCCAGCGAGCACGGGCTCGTCTGAGTGATCCATCGTGATAATCAAACTTAACGGAAAGAGGCCACCAATTCCCAACCCCAGTAGCGTGATTGCTAGCCAAGCCATTGCTTCAGGCACCAGCCCAAGCAGCAAGAAACCCGCCACCGATAACAGAAGTACCAGCAGTAAGACCGGGCGGCGGTCTTTCATTTGTTGAGCCAAGATAGGAAACGTTAGGCCAGCTATCACCTCAATGGCCGTGAGCCAACTAAGTGCCAGCCCCGCTTGCGTTTCCGACCAACCTAAATGGATAAAGGTGGGCGGAATCCAAGCCAGAAGGCAGGTATAACCCGCTGTGCCTAAACCAAAGAAAATCGCCAACGACCAAAATCGAGGCTGCCGAGCCATCGCTGAAAAAGCAATGCTAACGCTGCTGTTTTGACTAGGGGCTGGCAGTACTTGCCCGCGCATCACCCAGCCAATGAGCCCTGCAAGTGCTAAAAGCCCCCATAACGCCAAGGCGCTCTGCCAGCCAATATAGTCACTCACTACAGGGGTAATGGCAGCGGCGAGAGCTGCGCCTCCCATAATAGAGGCAATGTAGAACCCCATCACCATGGGAGTTTTCTCGCCTGCTGCCTGCTTTATCACCGCAGGCAGCGCGGCCTGGATAAACGCTATGCCAATGCCAGCGCCCAGTGCGGCTGTCCCTAAACCGGCATACCCGAAGTCAAACCAGTGTAACGCGTCCGACAGAGCAATCGACGCAAGTGCCAGGGTAATCACGCTATTAAAACCGACCCGTTTTACGAGCAATGCACTAACAAAACACCCTAGCCCCATCGCTAGTACCGGCAACGTGGTTAAAAGCGATAACTGTGTAAATGAAAGACTTACATCGTGGCGAATTGCCTCAACCAGCGGTCCAATAGCCGCCATGGATGGCCGCAGGTTGAGCCCAATCAGAATGATCAGCAGGATCGTTCTTACCAACGGTATTGATCTCGAATTGCTATTGCGCATACCCACTGCCCACCCTTTATCGGCCATTGCTAAATAAGAATCGGCACTTACTGTAAAACCTCTAGTTAACTTGAGGTCAAGAGAAATAAGGGTTACTGAGACATTTTCGGAGGAAAGAGGAAAGAGGAAAGAGGAAAGAGGAAAGAGGAAAGAGGAAAGAGGAAAGTAGCAGCATTGGCTACGCTTCCAAAAGAGCCATTTGCATGCCTATAAAACCGGCACCCAAATGGCTCTATTTATGGTCGACGCCTGCTAGCACAAGTGCATTTCTAAAGTTAACGACTGGTATGAACTAACTCTATTGATATTAAGTTTTCAAAAATACGTATTCGTGGTTAGCGGCCTAAAACCCCAACAACCGCTTACGCATAGGACGAATAGAGAACAGTACCAGTGCGCCTAAAGCCAACCACTCGACCGATGCAGGTAGCAGCTCCTGAACTTGGTTGGCCTGTTGAACCGGGTCCCACCCAGTCATCGCCAGTCCTTGATCGAACACCCAGCCAATCAGCACCGTCACCAGCAGAATGCTGACGAGATAAACCGCTAACGCTTGGCTGCCAAACTCACGCCGCAGAATAGCCAGCGTTGCTAGGCTCGTCACAGGGCCTGCCAGTAGGAAAACTAACGCCATCCCCGGTGAAATACCCGCTAATAGCAAGCCAGCGGCAACCGGTGTAGCTGCAGTAGCACAGATATACAAAGGAATACCGATGACCGCCATTAGGATTAGCGCCAACAGGCCACCCGAAAAACCTACCAGGGTTTCTGGCGGCACAAAGGTAACCAGCACCCCCGCCAGCAATAAACCGGCAAACATCCAGCTACTGATGTCATCCAATAAATCGCTAAAGGCATACTTTAATCCTGCGATCACCCCCGTCGACTCAGAGGCATGTGCATGAGCATGGCCATCATCAGCCCCTTTTGATGCACAGCAGCTGCTAACAGGGGTGCTTTTCGGCAATGCAGTTTGGCCAGTAAAACCGACTAAAATGCCCGTCACTATCGCCGTTACCAAGGCTCCCAACACTCGCGCCAGGGCCATTAATGGGCCCAAGAGCACACTGGTGATGAGCATTGAATCTACCCCAACGCCGGGTGTACTAATCAGGAAGGACGTGGTTGGCCCACGGCCCGCCCCACCCCGATGCAGCGCCAGCGCGGTGGGAATCGCCCCGCAGGAACACAATGGCAACGGCATACCAATCACCGCTGCGCGTAAAATGCTGCCCAGTCCACGCCCTCCCATCCAACGCTGTAATAGATGCTCGGGCATTAAGGCCTTAATTAATCCCGCAATCACCAGGCCCAACAGCAGCCAAGGCGCGGCACTTAACGCAATACTCAACAGCTCATTGATCAAACTCATCGTCGGTTACCTACTTGTTAGTCAAGAGAATAACGACTAGCCTAAACCCTGTAATCGTTACAGGGTCAAGCCAATGAAACGCTACTATCGTATCGGGGAAGTTGCCAGCCGAACCGGATGCTCGCCGGAAAGCATTCGCCATTATGAAAAGCTGGGATTACTGGCACCGCCACAGCGGGGAGAGCAAGGCTACCGGTCTTATGATCAGGCGGCATTAGAACGCATTGGCTTTATTCGCCATGGTCGTAGCCTGGGGTTAGATCTGCACAGTATCCAGGAGTTATTAGCGCTTTCCGACAACCCCGACACCGACTGCACCGCCGCCGATAATATTGCCAGCCGTCATTTAGAGCACTTAGAAGAACGCATCGCTGCCTTACAAGCACTGGCGGGGGAACTGCGCCAAGTGGTGCATCAATGCCGAGGCGGCAAGGCGGCTAACTGCCAGATCATTCAAACGTTGTATGACCACCAACCCACCTGCACCAAGCGGGGGTGCGGAGAAGTGACGGCGTAAAGATAGCCCTAGCAACATCGACGTTCGCGCCACTGTCGACGACGTACATCCGTATCGTAAAAAAGGAACACCGCATGATTGAGACAAGGGAACAACTCGACGCTATTAAAAAGTCATGCTACTCAATGGTGACCAAAAGCGCCGGGGTCTCGGCAGGCACTGCCATTATTCCCATACCTGGGCTGGATATCAGCTCAGACGTAGCCATCTTGATGCGCATAATTCCCAAAATTAATGCCCAGTTTGGTTTATCGCCTGAACAAATCGAAAGTTTAGATACTGAGACCAAGCTTTTTGTGATGACTGCCATTTCCAATGCGGGAAGCAAGTTAGCCGGGAAATACATCACCAAGACGTTAATCATAACGCTGCTGAACAAGATGGGCGTCAAAGTCGCCGCTAAAGGTGTGGCTAAGTTTGTTCCCTTTATTGGCAGCGCTGTGGCAGGCAGTATTAGCTTTACTGCCATGAAGTACATGGGCAACAGACATATCGAGGATTGCTACAAGATTGCCTTGGCAACTCTGGAAAACAAGCAGCTACCTCCAGTGGCAGAGCCTGCAACCTTTATCCCTGCCGACGACCCTGCTAATTCCCATTAGCGGGTAGCAATACGGACTGACAGAATAGCTTCCTACCTTGAGACAGCGATTAACACGCCTAGAGGAAGTTACAGTGTCATCTATGGACTGGAACTAGGGCTATATCGTTGGCCTGCATGAAGATTACCCATGAGCAGCAAGCTTAGTACACCAAAACAGGCGAGCCCTGCCAACAACATTGCCAAATGAAAACCACTTTCCATCGCGCGGGTAAAAAGGTCTTGAAGAGCGATTGAGGTGTTGGGGAATACGTGCTGAGTAATAGCCTCACGCGCAATCTGCTCCACACTACCCACTCCTTGTTCAACTCCTCTCTCAACTACGGCAGAAGCAGAGGCAAAAACATGAATTGCCCGTTCACTCATTAATGTACCAAGCAGCGCAATACCAATTGTCATGCCAGCTTGGCGGAGTGCATTCATTGTTGCAGAGGCGGCTCCCGATAGTTCGGCCGATGCCAGGCTCATCACGGCAATGCTAGTGGCAGGAACTGCCAGCCCCACCCCGACACCGAGTAACGCAAACCATACCCCTACAATCCAGTAAGGTGTTTGTGCCGTAGCCGTTGCCATTAATAGCAAAGCAAGCCCAGCGAAGCCGTATCCTACTGCCGTTAACCGCCGTAGAGGAATCAGCTTATTTAATCTTCCGAATAGCAGAGAAACGCACAGCGTCATGACAAATTGCGGCATCATGCGCCAGCCAGCCTCAACAGGCGACCAATGCTGAATCTGCTGGAGAAAAATCGAGAAAAAGAACAGGCTGCTGTAGTAAGAGAATCCCAATATGAACGAGGCAAAATTCGCCACTAAGAAAGCGCGCTCCTGCAGTAGTGCTATCGGCAGTAAAGGCCGCTCTACTCGACTTTCTACCACCGCGAACAGTACAAAGCTGATCGCGGCGACCATCAAGGCAATGCCCCCCATTGTGATATTTTCGCCTGCCTCAATCATGCCAAACGACAACGCGCCCAGGGCTACCACACTGAGAACTTGGCCCAACGGATCACGTGCAGCGTGTTCGGGATATTTACGTTCTTTAATGCCGTACATGCCTAGCACAACGACCAATATCCCCAGAGGAAGATTAATCAAAAAAATGCTCTGCCAGCCAAAATGATCCAGCAATAGCCCCCCGCATAACGGCCCCAGGATTAGCGCCAAGGCGTTGGAGGCTGACCAAGCACCAATTACCTGCGAACGCTCCTTTGGATCGGGAAAGGCAGAGGTAAGAATAGGCATAGCACCACAGATCAGGAAAGCGCCCGCAGTTCCCTGGAGGGCCCTACCCAACAGCAACATCGGCAATGACGGCGCCCAACCGCACAATGCAGAGCCCAGCGTGAACAGGATGACACCACTGAGCCAAGCGCGCTTTTGACCATACCTATCCGCTATGGGGCCCGCAGACAACATGAACCCAGATAGGCAGATCGCATAAGCGTTGACTACCCACTGCAGCCCTACGATATCGGTGCGTAATGCCGTCTGCATGGTAGGGAGTGCCACGTTGACGATGCTGATATCAAGTGTGGCAATAAAGCTTCCAAGACAAACAGCGCACAATGCGCCGTAGCGGCGAGAAGGCTGCATGACAATTCCTTGCGGTGAGATAGAAAATTGCGTGCTCTTTTTTCAAGCATACAAATCGACCGACCGTCGGTCAATAAATTATACTGTATTGATCACCTGTGCTCTAAGCCATCGCTCGCCTAAACTAGGCCGTATTTTCTAAGCAGTGCATGGCGCCACGGCCGATATCATTGCAGCCAAGACAAACGACCGTGCATACTTTGCACACCAAGTGGCAGACGCTTGTCTGCGTATGCTGCCCTCTCCAGAAAAGCAGCCAGATAAACTTTTTTATCGCAGATCTCAGCGCCTATGATTACCGCCTTTGCCGTATCCAACTATCGCAGTTTGAAAAACGTTGTCTCCCCCCTGGCAGATCTCAATGTGGTGACCGGACCCAATGGGTGTGGAAAATCCAACCTGTATAAAGCGCTGCGGCTACTGGCAGAGACAACTAAAGGCAATCTGATCTCATCAATTGCCCAGGAAGGCGGGCTTGACTACACCTTATGGGCTGGCCCGGAAAAACTGACCAAAAGCATGAAAGATGGCACCGCACCCATTGAAGGCTCTGCCAAGAGAAACAATTCCCGCCTTAGGCTGGGTTTTGTGGGTGAAGACTTTGGTTACGCCATTTCACTGGGAATGCCCGCGCCACAGGGGTTTGCTGGCTACGGGGACCCCTCCATGTTTCAGTTCGACCCCGAGATAAAGCGCGAGTGTATTTGGGCTGGCGACGTCTGCCGCCCCAGCAGCTGCCTGATCGACCGAGTCGGACCAGTGGTGAAGGTGCGTGCTGGCCGTAAATGGCAGGTTTACAACGCCCATCTTCATAGCCACGAAAGCATTTTGAACGAAATCAGTGACCCCATCGCCGTGCCTGAGGTTCACGCGGTTCGACAAACCATTCGTAGTTGGCGCTTCTATGATCAGTTTCGCACCGATCCGCAATCTATGATCCGAACACCACAGATAGGCACCCGCACCCCGGTGCTGGATCACGATGGCCATAGCCTAGTGGCTGCATTACGAACTATCCACGAGATTGGCGACAGAGAAGCGTTATACGAGGCGATTGAAGACGCCTTTCCCGGTGCAACCATCAATTTTGCAGCCGACGCCGGTAACCGCTTCCTATTACAATTTATTCAGGATGGACTGCTACGCCCTTTAAACCAGTCGGAGTTATCCGATGGAACGCTTCGCTATCTACTGCTGGTAGCAGCGCTACTCACCCCTCGTCCGCCCTCCCTATTAGTGCTAAATGAGCCGGAAACCAGTCTACATCCGGATTTGTTACCAGCGCTGGGCCGCCTGATTATTCGTGCTTCGCGGGAAACCCAGGTTTGGGTGGTTTCCCACGCGCCACGCTTGGTAGCCACTTTGGAAAAAGAGGCTGCCTGCAACGCTATTGCTCTAAATAAGGAGTTTGGCGAAACCGTTATCCTCGGCCAGGGATGGTTAGACGAACCACCCTGGCAGTGGATGGATTAAAAGGATGGATTAAACCAAACAGAGTGGAATCACTTGGTCGCCGGGTTTTAACGAAGTTATCCCATGTCCAAGCTCCTCGGCGATGCCCACCTCCTCATGCCCCAGAACACAAAACAAACCCTCTGGGTCTTTGCCGGATAGCGTAAACATATCCGTATGACACAGACTGGTGTTAACAATCCTGACTAAGACTTCGCCCCACTTCGGGCCTTCCAGAGCGATTTCTTCAATTTCTAGTGGCCGGTTGGGTACCCAGGCAATGGCTGCACGTGTTTTCATCATCTCCGCGTTTGGATGACGTATTAGCGCGCTGAGCTCCCAGCAAACCTTGCTATCTAAGGCGTTATTTATGTTATGTTATAACATAATTTAAATGCAATGAGAGCGGTAATGAACATCTGGATGAAGCTAGAGAATGCCAAGCGCGGCGAGCGCCAACCGCTAGCAGCGGTGATTGATGCCATTCCCTGGAACGACGACGGCTTGATCACCGCCATCGCGCAGCAGCACGACAGCGGTGAGGTACTGATGCTGGCCTGGATGAACCGCGAGGCGTTACTCGAAACGCTAACGACTGGCCAAGTGTGCTACTGGTCACGCTCGCGGAAGGCTCTGTGGCGCAAGGGCGAAAGTTCCGGCCATCGCCAGCGGCTAGTCGAGTCGCGACTAGACTGCGACGGCGACGCGATACTGCTGCGGGTTGATCAGCACGGACCAGCCTGCCACACCGGGCGGCCCAATTGTTTCTACAACGCCATCCGCAACGAAACGGTTGAGGTTATTACCGCACCGTTGAGCCATTGACATCAAAACCGCCTAACAGCTCTTGCTGGCAGCCAAGCTCACGCAACACCGCCTCACATCGAAACAACCGCTAATGCCCCTGCCTGTGCTCATAACATCATTCAATACGAGAACGACGCCATGACCGACACGCCCTTTACCGCTAACGGAGAGCCTCTTACGATCACCCTGCCGGATGAGCGCCAGCTGACGCTAACGTCTCCCACTTGTATCGCCGAAATTGCCGCCACTATTGGCCCTGGTTTGGCCCGTCAGGCACTGGCTGGCCGTGTGAACGGTAAGTTAGTAGATGCCTGTGATCTGATCACCGCTGATGCATGGGTACAGGTCATCACGCCCAACGACGACGAAGGGCTGGAGATCATCCGCCACTCCTGCGCCCACTTAGTCGGGCATGCCGTAAAGCAGCTTTACCCGAACGCTGAGATGGTGATTGGGCCAGTCATTGATGACGGTTTCTATTACGACATTGCCTATGAGCGCCCTTTCACACCAGAAGATATGGACGCTATCGAAACACGCATGAAAGTGCTGATTAATCAGGAATACGATGTCGTCAAACAGCGCCTGCCAAGAGACGAAGCGCAGGGTATCTTCCGCGAGCGGGGTGAAAGCTACAAGCAGCGGCTGATCGAAGAAATGCCTGATGAACAGAGTCTAGGGCTCTACTTTCATCAGGAGTACGTAGATATGTGCCGTGGCCCCCACGTGCCTAACACGCGTTTTCTGAAACATTTCCGGCTGACCAAACTTTCCGGCGCCTACTGGCGAGGCGATGCGCGCAATGCTCAGTTGCAACGCATTTATGGCACCGCATGGGCCGACCGGAAAGCGCTTAAGTCCCACCTTAAACGCCTCGAAGAAGCCGAAAAACGCGACCATCGCCGCTTAGGTCGCCAGCTAGGGTTATTCCACTTTCAAGAGGAAGCTCCAGGCGCCGTTTTTTGGCATCCTGATGGCTGGAGAGTGCTACAGACACTGATTGCCTATATGCGCCGCCGTCAGCAAAACAGCGGCTATGTCGAGGTCAACACCCCCGATATGATGGACCGCGGTTTGTGGGAGACCTCCGGCCACTGGCAGAACTACCAAGAGCACATGTTCACCACCCAGACAGAAGATGGCCGCTCACTGGCGCTCAAACCCATGAACTGCCCAGGCAGCGTGCTGCTATTTCGCCATGGCCTTAAAAGTTACCGTGACTTGCCGATACGCATGGGAGAGTTTGGCAAGGTACATCGCTACGAACCCTCTGGTGCGCTACATGGCCTTCTGCGAGTGCGCCACTTTACCCAAGATGATGCCCACATCTACTGCACCCCCGAGCAAATGAATGACGAGTGCCGCCAAGTGGTGGCGCTGGTACTCGATATTTACCGCGAATTCGGCTTTGAAGATGTGCGCCTGAAACTCTCCACTCGGCCAGAGAATCGCATGGGTAGCGAGGCGGTGTGGGATCGCCTTGAAAATGCGCTGATCGCATCACTGGAAACGATGGGTTTAGATTACCAACTCAACCCTGGCGAAGGCGCTTTCTACGGCCCCAAGCTAGAATTCGTGCTGCGCGATGCCATCGGCCGCGACTGGCAGTGCGGCACCCTGCAGGTAGATATGAACCTACCAGAGCGTTTTGGGCTCGACTACGTCGATGAGCAAGGCCAACGCCAACGCCCCGTGATGCTACACCGCGCACTTTTCGGTTCATTAGAACGCTTTCTCGGTATCCTTATTGAGCATCATGCTGGCAAGTTGCCCGCATGGCTAGCACCGCAACAAGCCGTCGTTATGTCGATCACCGAGCCACAGGCAGGTTATGCCAACACCCTGGCTGAAACGCTGTGCGGCGCGGAAATTCGTGCCAAGGCCGATGTACGCAATGAAAAGATCGGCTACAAAATCCGCGAGCAGACTCTACAACGAATTCCTTTTTTGCTAATCGTCGGCAGCCGCGAAGCGGCAGAGGGTAAAGTCACCCTGCGCCATCGTGATGGAACTGACCTAGGCACTCTGCCCGTGGATGAGGCGATCACGCTATTAGCAGAGCATAGCCGTGCCCCCGACATTGATGCCCAGCGCCGCGAACAAGCCAGCCGCTTGGAGCGTCTGCGCGCGCCAACACCCGCAGTGGAGACACCGGCATGACCAGCGCTGGGCCAGCTCGACTATTCGGTATTGAAGGCAAAGGACGAATTGCTCTAGGCTATGATGCCGACCTTACGTTGGTCGACCTTAAAACCGAGCGCTTCATCACAAATGAATGGATCGCCAGCGTTAGTCGCTGGACGCCTTATCACGACAAACCAGTGACCGGCTGGCCGATAGCGACCGTAATACGCGGCCAAACAGTCGTTCGTGATGGAGCGCTGATGGATAGCCCCCAAGGGCAACCCATCAAATTTCTAGAAGTCCCCTTATAGACGACTCAGCCAGGAGGCAGCATGCCGCTTCTCGATAGCTTTACCGTTGACCACACCATAATGAATGCCCCAGCCGTGCGTGTTGCCAAAACCATGAACTCGCCTTCTGGCGATACCATCACCGTGTTCGACTTACGATTTAATAAGCCAAATGAAGACATGATGGGTGAAAAAGGCATCCACACTCTTGAGCACTTGTTTGCAGGGTTTATGCGCAATCATTTGAACAGTGCAGACGTCGAAATTATTGATATTTCACCGATGGGCTGCCGTACGGGGTTTTATATGAGCCTGTTGGGCAGCCCAAGCGAAGAGCGTGTCGGCAATGCCTGGCTAGCCGCTATGCGCGATGTACTAGCGGTTCAGCGAATGGACGAGATTCCCGAGCTCAATGAGTATCAGTGCGGCACCTTTGTTATGCACTCGCTAGAAGAAGCCCAGCAGATTGCGCAAACTATCATTGAGCAAGGTATTGGGGTAAACAAAAACGATGACATCGCCCTTAGCCCCGAGCAACTAAAAGCCTTAGGTAACGATGTGAAGTGATCGCCTCAGAGGCATCAGCGCTTTTCAGAAGCCGCTCATTAAATTGATAGTGAGCGGCAGCACTTACTAAAACTAGATGACTTCGTCGCATCGCGGCCACACAGACCACCACTATTCGGTTTAGTGGTGGATCAGCTTATCCATTAGGCAATGTAATTACCCCTTTCAAGTAAGGTGCAACGCAACCTTTGATAATCACGCGCTCGCCTTCTATCTCACAACTCAGCGCACCTTTTCGGGCTCCCCCCTGGCGTGCTGTAAGCTGCCGTTTACCCAGTTTTTTCGCCCAGAAAGGCGCAAGCGAGGTATGCGCCGAGCCAGTCACGGGGTCTTCCTCCACACCGACTTTGGGGCCGAACCAACGGGAGACAAAGTCTACATCGCTGCCTTTCGCAGTCACGACAATGCCGCGTCCTGGAAGGTGCTTCAATTGCTGCATATCCGGCGTTAGCGATTCAATCAACTGAGCATCGTTAACCACCACCACGATATCGTCAGATATCAGCAGCTCTTCGATCTCATTAATCCCTAACGCCGCCTTTACCTCAGCTTCCATCGCCAAGGGTTCGACTACCTTGGCAGGAAAATCCATCGCCAGTTCGTCGCCGTCACGCTGCACTAAAAGCTGCCCACTGCGGGTCTCGAACGCCAGTGTTTCAGCGCTATCGCCCAGCACATTAAAGATCACCCACGCCGCCGCCAGCGTAGCATGACCACATAAATCCACTTCCACTGAAGGGGTAAACCAGCGCAAGTGATAGCCAGACTCGGTCGGCACAAAGAAGGCGGTTTCAGAGAGGTTGTTCTCCGTGGCTATTGCCTGCAACAACGTATCGTCCAACCACGCTTCCAACGGACAAACCGCCGCAGGGTTACCTTCAAACGGTTTAGAGGCAAACGCATCTACCTGGTAAAGATCAATATTCATTACAGCCAGCCTTTTCTAACGTCATGGGTCATTATGTTTTGGATAGCACGAGGCTTTTGGCAAGTGCGTACCGTTTGGCTCAGTCTGTCTCGACGGCGGAGCGCCCTTTAATGATAGAACGGGCAAGCATCAGATACGCCACCGAGCCACAGGCGGCCATGGCCAGGATGACCGCTTCAAGCGTATGCGGCAACATGGCAGACAATGCGCTCAGCAACCCAGCGACACCAAACTGCGCAGCCCCCAGAAGCGCTGCTGCCGTTCCGCCACTGGTCGGAAAGTACTCCAAAAAGCAGGCCTGAATATTTGGCGAAATCGCCCCCACCGCACCGATGGTCAGCATCATGGCAGGCAAGAAGGCGTACAGCGGCCACTCCATAAAGGCGGCCATCACCAACAACAGTATGCCAACGCCCTGGCAGCCCGTTGCCAGCTGCAGGATACGCAGTGACGATAGCCTGGAAAGCAACGCTCGATTGAGAATATTGAAGATAAGCATCGCGACGATATTCGCCGCAAACAGCATCGAAAAGCTTGAAGGCGACTGGCCGAAATGCCCTTGATAGATAAATGACGCATAGGTGATGAACATCATTAGAGTCGAAAACGAGGCAGCCTGCCAAACGATGAACGGCAGAGCTGGCTTTGTCGACAGTACCAGCTTGTAGCGCGCCAGCAGGCTCATTTTAGGGCTTTTCGCCCGCGACACTTTACCCGTACCGGTAAAAAGCACCCGCACCAGCAACGGCACCAGCAGCACCGCGTATACCGCCAAGGCGAAAAAGATAAAGTGCCAGGAACCCAGCGCCAGAATCGCGCTGCCTACACTCGGCGCAATGCCAGGCGCCAACACCATGATAAAGCCCATCATCGAGAACAACTTCGCGGCGTCGCGGCCAGCCACCCGGTCGCGTACCAACGCCGGCACAGATACCAGAGTAAAGCCAGCGCCAAGGGCCTGAACGGCTCGCCCGCCGAGTAGCGTGTTCAAGGAATCCGCCATACCAATGACAATGCTTGAAAGCGCAAAAATCGCCAGGCCGCTCATCAACACCCGCTGCCGCCCGAAGCGGTCTGAAAGCGCACCGCCGATTAACTGACCAAACGCCATTGCGAAGACATACACTGAAACGCTCAGCGATACCGCCTGCTGAGAAACTCCCAGCGATTCGCCAATAACCGGAAAAGCCGGCAGGTACGTATCCATGGAAAACGGGCCCAGCATCATGGTCAATGCCAAGCTCAGCACCACAATGAACGGCGTTTTAGATTGGGTCATAGAAGCTCACGGTAGAGAGGCGTAATGATGGACAACATCAACAATATGATACCGACAGTTGCTATCAAGGCAATCGAATAGGTTGATAGCTTGCTAATAAAATTTTCGTGCAAGGTTCTGAGAACAGTCCTTGAGAGCAGAGCCATTAGAGTAAGTGGACAGCGCCCAACCAACAACGGGTATGATTGTGTAGCGCATTTCACACCAACAAGGAGAGCCGAATGCCCGCCTACATCGTACTAACCCGTGAGCACACTCACGATGCCAAGGAAATGGAGCAGTACGCTTCCAAGGCCAAAGCCGCCCGCGAAGGCCACGACCCACAACCGCTCGCCTTTTACGGTGACTTTGAGGTGTTAGAAGGAAGCGCCATGGAAGGTGCGGTGATTCTACGCTTCCCCGATATGGCCGCCGCCCGCGCCTGGTACGAAAGCCCCGCCTATCAGGACGCCCGCAAACACCGTTTCCAAGGTGCCGACTATCGCGTTTTTCTGGTGGATGGAATAGAAGAGGCTTAATGGGCAAAGCCCCTGCGGTCGTCGGCGAGGGGGACAGCTATCGCAACAAGATGAAATGTTCGATCAACCGGGTCATCAGCGTTTTCTGATCCGGTAGGCTTTCTGCCACCAATAGGGCCAGGGCCACTAGGGTATTGTCATTAATCAGTTGCTCTACTGGCTTTGCCAGCAACGCGGCGTTGCGGCGCAGGTACCACAAGAATAGAAACGAGCCGCAGCGTTTGTTGCCATCGGCCAGAGGGTGATTCTTGATCACAAAATAAAGCAGGTGCGCGGCGCGGGTGGCGACGTTAGGGTAAAAAATCTCATCCCCAAAGCCTTGCTCAATGGTGGCCAGAGCGGACGTCAGACCGTCCCCCCGTAACTGACCGAATAGCTCGGTGGCCTCCCCCTTGCCAATCAGGGTCTGTTGATAGCCTGAAGTGCCTCTTCCAATCCTAAAGACTGCATACCCGGCTGTTTGATGCCCACTTCCGCCAACTGCTGCTCATCGTAGCCCTGTAGCAAACTCCAGGAGCGGGCGTAATCGCTAATCACACGGGCAACCGCTTCACCTTCGGTTGATACCAAGCCTTGATTGGTCAGGGTTCGGCTGAGCAAACTCACCGCCTGCTCAAACTCTATGCCACGCTCGGTTAGACGGCGTTGGTTGAGGGTGTAACCTTGAACCAAATGGTCTTTAAGAACCTGAGTGGCCCATCTACGAAACTGGGTGGCACGCTTGGAACTGACCCGATAACCAACAGAAATAATGGCATCAAGGTTGTAGTGTTTAGTCCGGTATCGCTGCCCATGCTCAGCCACATGTTCCAAAATGGAACATGTGCTGTCTTCACTCAGCTCTCCACTCTTATAAATATTACTTAAATGTTTGGTGATTTCAGGGCGCTTGGTGTTAAACAGTTCAGCCATCTGCGCCTGACTTAGCCAAACGGTCTCTTGCTCCAGCGTTACCTCAAGGTGTGATTGCCCATCTTCACCGGTGAATATCTGTATTTGCTGATCATTCATGAGTGCTGCCTCCCAGGTTTACATCAAACGCTTTATGTCTTTAAAACAAGCCCCTCCCAAGCAAGCAGCACTCAATACGGCAGTAGTCACCTTTCCATACTAAAAGAGAGATTCAAGCGCGCCCGCAATCAGAGATTAAGTAAACCCTACCACAAAAACTGTTCATTTATACAGTAAAATATCGCCATGATTTTGCCAAGAAAAATTAGACGCTTCAACGCACAAAAACCATCACCACCAGCACCATGGTCAGCAGTAGCAGGTATACCCTGGCATGAATGCGATCAGGAATGCGCCCGATCCAGGTCGACGCCAGTCGAATACCGAGCCATGAGCCCACGGCGAGTGCCAGCAAGGCGCGCAGATCCACATAACCGGCATACCATTCCCCCAGCGCTGGGTGACTTGACGACAGCAACACATACGTCGCGGTGCCACTCACCGCCATGGGCAGCGATAGCGGATTGGCCATCGCGGTGGCTGCCGTCATACTTGCGCCTCTCCGGCGCATGAGCGGTACGCTCATCACACTGCCACCCACGCCCAGCAAGGCGGCCACCGAACCAATCAATATCCCCGCCATCGCCGTTACCCCACGCCCCATAGGGCGCACCTCGCTCTCCGCCTGGTGCAGAAAACCGGGCCGCAGAACGGCATCCATAATCGTAAGCCCCAAATAGCCGATAAACGCCCAGCGCACCCACTCGCCACTTAACGACACGGCCGCCGCCGCGCCCAGCACAGCCCCAATGGCGATATAGCCCACTAGCGGACGCACCAGATGCCACTGCACGGTCTGCCGTTGATGGTGGCGCCATGTGGACAGCGAAGCAGCAAAGACCATCAACGCCGTCGAGGTAGCCACCGCGATATGCATAGCCGCCTGACCGATGCCACTATCCGGCCCATGGACGGCAATCAGCAGGGTATACAGCAAAGGCACCACCACAAACCCGCCGCCGAAACCAAACAACACCGTGGTCACTCCCGCCACCCCACCACAAACAAGCAATACGCTATACACCGGCACTCTCCTGATGAAACGAAGCAGCAGGCACTATATGCTGGCGAGGATTGGCCGACATTCGTCATTCGGACAACCATCAATGCATTTCAGCCAGGTTAACGTTAATGCTCAATACGTCCCTTTCAGATGTGGATCATGTAGCACGGCCCGTCGTGGCCATCGGCACTGACTACCGCCCCGGCACCCTCCTCGATTTTCATACCCATCGGCGTGCCCAGTTTCTCTATGGCATGAGCGGCGTGATGGAAGTCAATACGGATGACGGCACCTGGATGGTGCCGCCTTATAGCGGAGTCTGGCTGCCTGCGGGTAAGCGCCATCAGGTGCGCATGAATGGAGTGAGCACCCGAAGCCTGTATATCGAGCCCCACGTCGCGCCACGCGCTTCGCCCAACTGCGAAGTGCTAGTCGTGACGCCTCTCCTACACCACCTACTGCTGGCGTCTGCCCATATCCCCGCGCACTATGACGAAAACGGCCGCGACGGTACCCTTGCTCAACTACTCCTATACGAACTGGAACAAGCTCAGGCCTTGCCGCTATTTGCGCCCCTGCCCCGCGATCTTCCACTCGCCAACCTGTGCACAGCGTTTCTCGGCCAGCCAAACATTCACACGCTGCCTGATGAATGGGCTCAGCAGCTGCACTGCAGTCAGCGCACTTTCAATCGCCTATTCCGCCAGCAGACCGGGCTCTCCTTTGGCGTATGGCGCCAACAGGCCTGCCTAATGGCGGCTATTCCCAGGCTGCTGTCCGGCAGTTCCGTTACCCAAACCGCGCTGGAGCTCGGCTACGACAGCCCAGCCGCGTTCTCCAGCATGTTTCGCAAGGTGCTCGGCCAATCTCCCAGCGCTTTCGTCCAGGCGGCGTTAAAAGAGGACGGCGACTTAAAATGATATCTTCGGATCATAAATTGAGCCGAATAGGCTTTTTATTCGGCTCAAGGATGAAATAGCCCTGCGCTGCTTATTCCTGTTAAGCTGTTAATGTCGTTAAGCCAGTCATGAAGCACCGATTTATGGATTCAAAAAAGACAGATCGCTAAGCCGCAACAACTTTTTTTCGTTGTTGCGGCCGCCTGCTTAAACCACTTCCTTGCATGTAGGCCGCCGCCAAATCATCTTATTTGCGCGGAGACTTTATCGTGCCTATTAAACATCCCCGGCTGTGGACTTACAGCCTTCCGGTAGCGCTGGTTTTACTGGCTCCTTTTAATATTTTAGCGTCGCTCGGCATGGATATTTACCTACCGATTGTGCCCGCTATGCCAGCGATTCTCGGCACAACACCCGAGATAGTTCAGCTAACGCTTACTCTGTACATGATTATGCTTGGTGTCGGTCAGATTATTTTCGGGCCGCTTTCAGACCGCTTGGGTCGGCGCCCGATTCTGATTAGCGGGGTCTTCGTATTCGCGGTAACTTCATTGGCACTCGCGATGACTACGTCAGCTTGGCTTTTCGTGTTACTACGATTAGTACAGGCTGCTGGGGCAGCCGCGATGCTGGTGGCCGTTTTCGCAACGGTGCGCGACGTTTATGCGGATACCCCCGAGAGTGCGGTCATCTACAGCTTAATGAACGCGATGTTGGCGTTCGTTCCCGCGTTTGGGCCGATTGCAGGAGCCTTAATTGCGCGTTATTTCGGCTGGGAAGGCATATTTCTTGCCCTTTGTTTCTCTGCACTCATAGCGCTCCCCTTCGTATTACCAAAATGGCATGAGACACGACAAAGCAGAGAACACTCCAGCAGAGCCGATTTTAGCGTAGTGCTTAGAAGCCCTTACTTCTGGGTTTATACGCTAGCTTTTGGCACGGCGATGGGCTCGTTTTTTGTGTTTTTCTCTACTGCGCCTCGGGTACTCATCGAAGGAGCTGGCTTATCCGAAATGGGTTTTAGCGTTGCCTTTGCCACGGTAGCTGTCGTGATGATTGCCACAACGCGCTTCGCCAAGCGCTTCGTGGCACACTGGGGAATCTCTGGCTGCGTGACTCGTGGCATGCTAATGCTGCTTTTTAGTGCAGGCTTGCTTGGGATGGGCGAGATCTTCCTGGCACCCAGCATCGGGTCTTTCGTGTTACCCATGTGGCTGGTTGCGATCGGTATCGTGTTCACAACATCGGTGACAGCCAACGGTGCGCTTCATGAATTCAGCGAGATGGCAGGCACTGCCGTTGCCCTGCACTTCTGCATTCAGAGCCTTATCGTCGGTGTGATAGGCACAGGGGCAGTGATAGCACTTGATGGAAGCAGCGCTTGGCCACTTATCGCCTATACCGGCGGCATGGCAGCGATGACACTCGCTATGCTTATAGGACTAGCGCGATATAAACAGCAGAGGTAGGTTGACTCAATCAGCCCTAACGCCAATGCAGGTTTGCGGTAATTCTCGCTGAAGCACTGCTTATCTTTTCAGGCCATTCGTTCCAAAATGAATGGCCTGAGTCGTTAGCTCGCCCACCATCACCGTCACTAGCTTCCTCACTTCGAGTGTCACTTCGAGCGTGCCGATTATGATGGCGGGCATTTAGATACCTGATACTTACTTCGCGGCGTGTGCTTTTTTAGTCGGCATAAGGTGCAGCACACCCACCACCAGCGAGCCCACCAACAAGCCAATCACCGCAGAACACAGCGTATTGAAACTCCAGCCCAGCAAGCCACCCAAGGCACCGGTTGCCTCGGCAATACCATGCTCGACATGATGTACCCACGCATAGGGTGCGTTGAACCAACCCGTGCCATCGACCCCCAAATTGGCCATCAGAATATGCCCACCTACCCAGAGCATGGCGACGGTACCCACCACCGAGATGGTTGCTAGCACCTTGGGCATCGCAGTCACCAGACTACGGCCCAGGGCCTGAATTGCCGAATTACTCCGCTGAGCAAGTTTCAGGCCGATATCATCCATCTTGACCAACAGCGCCACCACGCCATACACCAGCAGCGTGATAACAAACGCCACCACCACCAAGCTCGCCATCTGTGACCAGAACCCCTGATGGGAGACAGTAGCAAGCGCGATTACCATGATTTCAGCAGACAGAATCAGGTCGGTGCGAACGGCACCACTGACGATCTTTTTCTCGGCTTCCGGCCCCTTCTCTACCGCAGGTTTTTCGTCGTCATGCTGACCGGATAGCTTATGCCAGACCTTCTCCGCGCCCTCAAAGGCCAAATAGGTGCCACCCACCATCAGGATGATCGGCAAGAGCGCGGGCAAAAAGTAATTCAGCAACAACGCCACCGGCAGGATAAAAATCAGCTTATTGCGGATCGACCCCAGCGCGATCTGCTTCACAATCGCCAGTTCCCGCTCCGCGGTTACCCCCTGCAAATATTGCGGCGTCACCGCCGTATCATCGACCACCACCCCGGCCGCCTTCGCCGTCGCACGCCCCGCAGCAGCACTCACATCGTCCAGTGATGCTGCGGTCAACTTCGCCAATGCGGCAATGTCATCCAGCAACCCTATCAAGCCGCCTATAGCCATGGATACTTCCTCCGTGAATAACAGGTGCAGATAGTAAAGCACATAGCGGATGGGTAAGCCCTCGTTGGTGCTGGTGAAGACAACTCCCCGTGTCCCAAACTTCTTACCCGGCACATGCTGCCCCCAACTCTCATACCCACAACATACAAAAGGCCACTCGGTATTCCGAGCGGCCTGAAAGAGGCTCGCCAAGTGTCCCCTAAGCGGGCGCGATCACTTCCACTCGATTGCCGATGGATTGTGGCCTGCCATGTTCGTCGCCAATAACGGCGGGGTAAGCAGCACGATCAGCATCGCGATCAACGCAAAGCCTAGGCCTACAAGCAATGGCGAGATCAGAGAAAACCCAAAGTCCAACCCTAATGCAGCGATAAAGCTACCAAACATAATCCCCAGGGTAATCACAGAAGAGTGGACGGTATGGGTAAACGTCCTCTGGCCTTGAGGAAGCTGCATAATACGAGCGACCAGCGCTGGATTTAAACTGACACCACACAGACCAATGACTAAAGTCGCCGCACCCGCAATATAAGAATTGTGGCCAAACAGATAAAACACTGTAAGAGCACCTCCAACCAAAAACAGGCCAGAAATGAGCACCGTTTTTGCGTGGTGAACGGCAAGCTTGGCGACGATTTGATTCCCGACCAGCATAGCAACACCATATGCCAGCAGCAGTAATGTGATCGCATGCTGTGACAATGAAGCATGCTCAGACAACATGGGCACTATGTAGCTAAAAGGGGCGTATGCGGCACTGATTACAAAAAAGCTGGTCGCGTACAGCCAAACTAATTTGGCATTTTTCAGTGCGAGAATTTCACTCCTAACCGCCAGCGATGCCTCGGGTTGAATGTTGGGTAACCTTAGCGCGGTTAACAGAGCACAAAACAATGCGAGCAATGCCAACAGGTAGAAGCTCATCGACCAGGTAAACGCTTCTGACATTACTTTTGCCACTGGCAAGCCAATGATGGTTCCCAACATAATGCCGGACAAAACCAGGGCGACAGCATCCAGTTGACGAGATTTGTCGACCAACTGCTGGCACATACTGATCGCAACACCAAAGAACGCACCGGCAACAGCGCCGGTGATCAAGCGCGATAACATCAACAACCAATATTGGTGCGTGAGCGCTCCTAAGATTTCACCTAGTACAAACACGCAGTACAGGCGAATCACAAACGTTTTGGGCGGCAATCTATTGAAGATTAAAGTAAGCACGGGGCCGCCAATCGCCATGGCCGCCGCAAAGCCAGAGACCAAGTAGCCCACTTTTGCCACGGAAATACCCAAGTCACGGGTTAATTGTTGGGTCATGCCAAGAACTTGCAGCTCACAACAGACCATTAAAAAGATACCAACGCTCAGTAAATAAGTGCTGCTGGGAAGTCGAGCTTTCATAGTTATCACTCATGGAATAAAACGATTGTCCCAGTATCACTTATGAACTAAGGTGAGATAAATAAACGAAAATTAGAACATTAATAACTCAAGTTATGGATCTGGATTTAAACGCCGCACGTTGTTTTGTCAAAGTGGTCGAGCTGGGTAGTTTTACTCAAGCTGCACATATTTTGGGTTTGACTCAGCCGGGCATTTCTAAAGCGATCACTCGATTGGAGTCTCAGGTAGGCGCTAAGCTCATTCATCGCAGCACTCGGAAAATCCGGGTAACGGAGGATGGGCAGCTGTTTATGACGCGAATTCAGCCACTTGTTTATGGATTTGAAGAAGCGCATAGCGAGCTCAAGCACAATCAGGCGACCCCTGCTGGTTGCTTAAAAGTGAGCGCGCCTTCGGCATTAGGACAGTCGCTGATGATGCCCATAATAAGAAGCCTCACGGAACAATATCCCGCGCTAGAGATTGAACTGTCGCTTACCGATCAGAAAGTGCAGGTTTTTGATGAAGGATACGATGCCACGCTGCGATTTGGCGCCATCGACGATGATCGTTTAGTCGCTTTTGCGTTACAAGATGCCGATTGGGTGACCATTGCCTCGCCCACATACTTCGCCAAACAAGGTGTCCCCTCGCATCCGGATGAACTTTGTCAGTTTAACTGCTTGCATGTAAAACCTCGTGGTCAGACAAACGCCTTTCCATGGCGCTTTCGCATTGACGGAAAAAGTACTGAGTATCAACATTTGACTGGCAACGTGTGCTTTGACCATGGCGATCCATTGGTTGACGCCGCCCTTCAAGGCTTAGGCATAGTACAAGTACTGCGCTGCGTGGTGAGCACTCAATTGGCACGAGGTGAACTCAAAGAAGTCTTAGCAGACTTCCGCCCGCAAGCGTATCCGTTTCATTTGCTGTATCCGCCATCACGCCAGCGCTCGGCGAAGCTCACAGTGTTACGCGATGCCCTGGACCTGCACTGGGGGCGAAAACCGCTTAACCCCCAACAGGTTTAATACCAATGTTCCAATCTGCTGTGTTCTAAGGCATGAACTGAGCGTTCTCCTTAGACCAAACCGAACCGGCCGTCATCAGACGGCCTCTTGAAACCATCAAGTGTTTGGCGCGAGGCCGATCAGCGAATCTCGCAGGTCGTTTCCTTGCCGTAGACATCGCTGACGCGCGGTGCCCCGTCGCCCATTACCAGCCCTCCGGCGCTACGCAGATAGTAAGTACCGGGGGTATCAGCAGCGAATTGCGCCCCGATGTAAACGCTGTCGCCTTCTTCGACTCGGATACCGGAAAACTCGGTTGCGAAGGTATCCACAGTTAGGGCCCGCTGGCCGCAGACCAGTTCGAGAGTTTGTGACGGCGGCTCAAGCATCAGTTCAGCTACCAGCTCAGCCTCGCGCTGTAAATACTCGCTCTTGACGCAAGCCCTGAGGTCGGGCTCCTTCCAGCATTCGTCCCGGCCCGAGATCCAACCGCGCTGCATGGCACGCAGGGTATCGGTGGTTTCATCGGCTCCCACGTCCAAGCTCTGCGCCGCAGTGACAGCCGCGGCGAACCGGTCGGCCAGACGCCGATCCAGCGCGGCCAGCTCGGTGTCTTCGCAGATCAGTTTTTCCGCAGAACTTTCGGCCTGCGCGCAATCGAAGGAGGGCCCCTCTTGCGCCAGTCCTATAGCGGGCACCAGCGCCAAACAGGTGAGGATCGAGAGGGATCGCATATTCATCGGTTTTCCTTTTCTTGATGGGGTTCAGTCCGCCTGCAACCCGGCATAGACAACCATACCGAACGTCGTCCAGTCGTTTAGAATATGGGTGCCGGCCGAGGCCCAGATATTACGGGTGATAAGGTAAGGCAACAGCAGGACGATTCGGATCGGAATGAGCGCAACGGCCTGCTCCATATTCCCCTGATACGTCGGCAAGTGAACCAGCCCGAAGATGATCGACGCAACCAGCACAGCGAGACATAGAGCGGATTTACGCGGCATGGCTCGATGCAGCAGCGCGAGGCTACCGAGAAAAATCAGAACGGTAAAGATTTCTTCGCCCAGCAGCTGAACAGCACTCCAGCCAAAGAACAGGACCTTGTCTAGCCCAGATGCCGTCGTCAACATGCCCCCCGCCGGATTCGCCGCGGTGTGGAACACACTGTTGATCAGGGTGCCGACAATGATCGTCACGATTACGTTCAGCAAGAAGAACAGTACGATGAGTCCGATGTCTCTAAGACTAAGTGGCCGGAACAGGGCAAACGGCGCCTTGGCGCCGCCGACTGCGGCGACCGCAACCAAAGGAATGAGGACGAACAACAGCGGAGGGATAAAACCGCCGAAGCCGCTGTGGAACAATGGCTGGGCGACAATAAGCACGACGAAAGAGACCGCGACGGCTGCAAGCACGATACCCCAGCCTGTCAGGCTGAAGCCGTTGGGAAACCTCCGATAGTAAGGCAAATCCAAGTCTTGCCTCTCGAAGAACAACATAGTGTTGGCCGCAAGATCGTTCACACTCATGGGCGTAAACCTTTTCACCTATTCACCGCATTTCAAGATGATAGGCTACCTTTCAAAAACTAACCTAAACATATGTCGTCGATATTACTGAGTGGCCATCACAGTTTTAGCCTGATCGACGCTGGATCATATTTACCACTCTTAAATGTCTGGCGATGGTAGGCTGGAAAGATAGATGCTGAAGTCGATTTTTGGAAGGCACCACTCACAACCCTTTATCGGCTTCCGGTCCCTTCTCTACCGCTGGTTACTCGTCGTCATGCTGACCGGATAGCTTATGCCAGACCTTCTCCGCGCCTTCAAAGGCCAGCTAAGTGCCGCCCACCATCAGGATGATCGGCAATAGCGCGGGCAAAAAGTAATTCAGCAGCAGCGGCACTCACATCGTCAGCGATGCTGCGGACAACTTCGCCAATGCAGCAATGTCATCCAGTAATCCTATCAAGCCGCCTATAGCGATGGATGCTTCCTCCGTGAATAACAGGTCATACAGCGGGTGAGTTGCCTTCAAAGTGCTTTGAGGCAAAGGCATTCACTTGCTATAGGTCGATTTTCATTGCAAGCGATATGGCCTCACTGACAAAGTCCACTACTTTACTGCGTGCCTTCACAAGCTTGCCCAAGTAACACCGTATAGCGCGTACTGCGCCCACCGCCGGGAAGCTTGGAAAGGCAGCCTTTTTCCAGCAGCTCGGCCAAATCCCGCGTTGCGGTGGCCTTACTCACTTTGGCCAACGATTGGTACTTACAAACATTGATGCCCTGCTCAAACTCCTCCCCCACTGTATCTAACAAGCGGTTCAGCACCTTGATTTGCCGTTCGTTCAGCACGGTAGTGGCATGGCGCTGCTAGAAGGTGGCTTTCGGTCGATTCTTAGTAGCACCTGTCCAAGCGCCTCTTTCAGCGTACCCAGAAACCACAACAACCAAGGCGTAATATCGAGACTGCCTTTCTGGGCAGTTTCGCAATGATCATAGTAAGTATTTCGTCGCGACATTATGGTCACGCTCATCTATCTCACGATAACAAATGATAGGCTAGGGATTAGCGGTGGTGTTCAATTGATCAAGAGAGAGTGCGCTTGAGCTATTTTCAGAGAAAGCTGTGGTTTGCCGACCAAAATGGTCAGCACCATCTGAAGCAAGACGACCTACTGATGCGCCGTGAACCTATCGTCGTGCTTGGTGAGCCAGGCATGGGGAAGACCATATTACTTAAGGAGCTAAGCGCGAAAAATGGTAACGCTTTCTGCCGCGCTCAGCAGTTGATTAATAAGCCGCGGCCAGAGACTCTTCTCGGCGACAATGAACGTCTAGTTATCGACGCGCTCGATGAGGTGTCCGCCCAATCCGACGGAGATGCGGTCAATCTAGTACTGAGAAAGCTAGGTGAACTCGACTACCCCCCTTTCATTATCAGCTGCCGAGTAGCGGATTGGCGTGCTGCTATCTCAACACAGGCGATTGCCGACCAATATGGCGATGTGCCACCACTGGAAGTGCATCTCACACCGCTCGACAAAGATGAACAATACGAGCTGCTCACCCAACTTTTAATTGGCGACGCGAAGCGCGCACGAACGCTGCTTGATCATTTCGTGCGATTCGGTCTCGATTTCCTTGGAAACCCACAGACGTTAAAGCTGATAGCAGCTCTGCCTAAAGATCGGCTGTTGCCAGCAACCAGCGGCTCTCTTTTTGAGAGCGCTATCGATACGCTCAGGAAAGAGCATAACTGTCTGAAAACTGAGCTACCACATGATGTAGTTCTTGATGCGGCGGGCGCAGCATTTTCAGCTCTGATACTAACGAGCAATTCACGCATCATCGATCAACCGAGCGGTGCGATTGAACCTGCTGACAAGGCTCTGCCACTGGCAGAGGTTGAAGCATTTGATCACGGCCACGTAAAGTTAGCGGCAAACACAAAACTTTTCGCAACCGATCTGGATGGACTGACCTACACCCATCGCCGCATCGGGGAATTTGTAGGCGCACGCTGGCTAGCTTCGCGCGCTGATACGCGAACGAAGCGTCAACGCCTTCTCAGGCTGTTCCGGTCGAACGGTCTAGTGCCCGCTTCGCTGCGCGGTCTCCACGCCTGGCTGGCACGTGACCGGCAATTAGCAGAGGCGGTGATCGACGCCGATCCAATGGGGGTAGTCGAATATGGCGACGCGGAGGAACTAGCATGCGAGCAGGCACGGCAGCTATTTACGGCACTTGAACGGCTCTCTACACATAATCCTCGATTTAGCGGCTGGCAGGAATACCGAGCAGCGGCGCTGGTAATGCCACCTCTTATGAGTGAAGTTGCACGCGTAATTAGTAACACTGAGTCCGAATTCGGACTAAGGGCATTTTTGTTGCAGCAACTCAAAGGTGCACCGACGGCTGAGAGCCAACGCACGTTACTACGCGAGCTCATGCTTAGTGAGGCCGAACCCTACGGTATACGCCTTGAGAGCGCCCAGGTACTGGTTGCACTTGGTGGCGAGAACTGGTCTGTGCTTCTAGAAAAGTTGCGGCAACAGATAAGGAAGGATGCACTTCGACTCGCGTACGAGTTGATTGATGATATCGGTGTGGAGGCCTTAAGCGATGAGCAGATTGTAGCAATCGTTTTCGCTCACGATGGGCTTTCTGTATGCCCAATTGAGTCTGAAGCAGAGCGCAACACTGTACTCGGACTCTTTTACCCTCTTGCCAGAGAGGTTCCTATAGCAAGGCTAGACGGCCTACTTGACCATTTTGCCACTCAGGCCGAAATGCTCCTTTCTGGATATGCTGATATAGAAGAAAACAGCTTGATTGACCTTCAATATGCTTTGTTGCTCAGGAGGCTCAAGAATGGCCATGCAGTGGAGCCGCTGCGGCTTTGGCAATGGCTCGAACCTTTCAATAGACCAGCTTCCTATCAACGCGACCAAGGCAGGGAAATTGGAGAATGGCTAAATAAAAATCCGTTAGTACGCCGAGCTATCCAACGGCATGTCTTAATTGATAAAGCGGACAACAAAAATATATCGCAGAGAGCTTGGCCACTGCAGCTTGGGTTCATCAACTTGTATCCCACACAGGATGAAATTATTAGCCTGTTACAAACTCTAGATTCTAATGATCGCACCGACGAACGCTGGCGAGAAATTATTATGCTTGGTCGAACATGGGGTGAGGAGGGTAAGGCACTTCGTGAAGCGGCCAAGCTCTTCGCACATCACCGATCCGATCTGCTCACCTGGATTGATAACTTAGCCGAGCGAAAGATTCCAGAATGGGAGCGAAAGCAAGAAGAAAATAAGCGACAGCGCAGGGCAAAGCAGGCTGCCAAGTTCGATGAGCACCGCCGCGACTTCTTCGCCAATATAGAGAGAGTCAGATCAGGACAATTTAGATGGATTCTCGCACCAGCACAGGCATACCTCAAACGTTTTCGGGATATCGGCAACGACGTGCCAGCACATAAGCGTGTTGCGGAGTGGTTGGGCGAGGAAATCGCAGCTGCAGCGCGTATAGGATTCGAGGCGTTTCTTCAAACCTACCCACCACGACCTAGCGCGAAAACAATAGCACTGAGCTACGCCCAGAGTAAGTGCTGGCCGTCAGGCGACATTATCGTTGCGGCACTCGCAGAACGGGCACGAACATTGTCGGAGCCATTCGAGGGAGTGAGTAGCGAGCGGCTGGCGGCTGGACTTTTCGAATGCTGGCATACGGCCATCTGCGATCACGCAGGACTACAGGAGCTTGCTCCCAAGATCGAAGTCGAATTGAAGCGTCGTGAACGATGGAAACAAGTGGTGCGGCTCTATACCGAGCCGCAGTTGAGACAGCAGGTTCAGCATGTGGATCATCTTAGAGCATTCATGCGCAGCGATGATAGTGGGTTCGGAGCAGATCTCGCCGAAAACTGGTTAACCCATTACCCCGACATGTCAGCTGAAGCAGAGTCAGAAATGATCGACCGATTGCTGCGCTCAAACCGCCGTGACGCGCTGCGGGATTTGATTGTCGATCGACAAAAGCGGGAAATTGACGACGAACGGCGTCGGAATTGGCAGGCGATAGCGCTAATCGTAGATTTCGATGTGGCACGTGCATGGCTAGGCAATGAGATCGAGCCAGAGTTGATTTGGCATTTTCGAGACCGATCTGGACATGGCGGGCGTTACAATGGAACCGGCTCCTTCCTATCGATCAACCAGCTCGCCTGGTTGATAGCTACCTTTCGTGGGCAGTGGCCACAGGTTAGCTGGCCAAACTCGGAGATGGTAGGCGATGTAAACCATTGGGATGCGTCGGAATATATTCGGACGCTAATTACTAGACTAGGAAGCGATGTCTCTACTGAGGCCGTAGCGGCGCTCACAGCACTACGAGACGCACACGAGGATAGTTATACATGGGCGCTGCGGACGGTTTCTGCCGAACAGTTGCAGAAGCAAGCTGACGAAAGCTATGCCCCACCGACACTCGACCAGATAAAGATGATACTGGACGACAGCTCACCAAACAGCGTTGCCGACTTGTGCTCGATAGTGGTTGACGAAATGCGAGAACTAGCCAGGCGGTTACGCGGCAGCTCAGAGGATGAGGTCAACTTGTACTGGACCGATAACGGCTGTCCACGCTCGGAGAACGAATGTCGCGACCGAACCGTTGCACTACTACGCGGCCATCTTGCGCCCCTGTCGATCTATCCAGCCAACGAGGCCGATATGCCTCAAGATAAGCGCGCAGATATTGTCTTCCAGCATAACTCTCTGCTGTTGCCATTAGAGGCCAAACGCCAACAGCACCGAGACTTGTGGAAAGCAATTGATAGCCAGCTTGAAACATTCTATACCGGCCACTGGCAGGCGGAGGGACAAGGCCTATTCCTAGTATTCTGGTTTGGCTCCGGCTACAAAATTTCTACACCTCCCGGAGGTGGAGCCAAACCAACCAGCGCCGAAGATTTACAAAATAAGCTTGAACAGAACTCATCAGTCAAAGCGGGTCGGATCGAAGTTATAGTGCTCGACTTATCGCGTTAAACCTCGCGCTATTTTCAGTAATCGAATATCAAAATTAACACCAACTAGAGAGCGCCTTGCAACAAAAAAGCCTGCCTGTAACGGCAGGCTTTCGAAGGAAGCGTTTGTTGCGCTGGAGTTAAAGCTCGCTCAACGGCCCTGCCCCGCATTCACTCCCACTCAATAGTAGCAGGCGGCTTGCTGCTCACATCATAAGTCACCCGCGAAACCCCTTCCAACTCATTGATAATCCGGTTGGAGACCTTCTCCAGCAGCTCGTAAGGAAGGTGCGCCCAGCGGGCGGTCATGAAGTCGATGGTTTCGACCGCGCGCAGCGCGATAACCCATTCGTAGCGGCGGCCGTCGCCTACTACACCTACCGATTTCACCGGCAGGAACACGGCGAAGGCTTGGCTGGTTTTTTCGTACCAACCGGCGGCGCGCAGTTCTTCGATGTAGATAGCGTCGGCATCGCGCAGGATGTCGGCGTACTCTTTTTTCACTTCACCCAGAATGCGCACGCCCAGGCCGGGGCCAGGGAACGGGTGGCGGTAGACCATATCGTAGGGCAAGCCGAGTTCGAGGCCGAGTTTGCGCACTTCGTCTTTAAACAGTTCGCGCAGCGGTTCCACCAGCTTGAGCTTCATGGTTTCCGGCAAGCCACCGACGTTGTGGTGGGATTTGATCACGTGCGCTTTGCCGGTTTTAGAAGCGGCGGATTCGATCACGTCCGGGTAGATGGTGCCCTGGGCCAGGAAGTCGACGCCTTCAATTTTGCTGGCTTCTTCATCGAATACGTCGATAAAGGTGTTGCCGATAATCTTACGCTTGGCTTCCGGGTCTTTCTCGCCCTGCAGCTTACCCAGGAACAGTTCTTCAGCGTCGACACGAATCACCTTCACGCCCATGTGCTTGGCGAAGGTTTCCATCACTTGGTCGCCTTCGTTTTTGCGCAGCAGGCCGTTATCGACGAATACGCAGGTCAGCTGGTCGCCAATGGCTTTATGCAGCAGCGCTGCTACAACCGAGGAGTCGACACCACCGGAAAGACCAAGCAGTACATGGCGGTCGCCCACTTGCTCGCGTACGCGCTGTACTTGGTCTTCGATAATTTGTGCCGGCGTCCACAGTTTTTCAGCGCCGCAAATATCCAGCACGAAGTGCTCAAGAATGCGCTGGCCTTGCAGGGTGTGGGTCACTTCCGGGTGGAACTGTACGCCGTAGAACTGCTTCTCTTCCCAGGCCATGGCGGCAATCGGGCAGCTCGGCGTGGAAGCGGTCACGGTGAAGGTGTCAGGCACCTGGGAGACTTTGTCGCCGTGGCTCATCCATACGTCTAGCAGGCCTTTGCCGCTGTCGGTATCGATGTGGTCTTTGATGTCTTTGAACAGCGGGGTGTCGCCGTCGATTTGAATCTGGGCGTAGCCAAATTCGCGCTGGTTAGAGCCTTCCACTTTGCCGCCAAGCTGCTCGGCCATGGTCTGCATGCCGTAGCAGATACCAAACACCGGCAGGCCCATTTCGAACACGCACGCCGGTGCTCGCGGGGAATCCAACTCAGTCACCGATTCCGGGCCACCGGCCAGGATGATGCCGTTCGGGTTGTATTCGCGAATTTCTTCTTCGGTGATGTCGAAGGCGCGGATTTCGGAGAATACACCGATCTCACGTACACGGCGGGCGATCAGCTGGGTGTACTGGGAGCCGAAGTCGAGAATCAGAATCTTATGGGCGTGAATGTCACTCATGGCGGGGTCTCGGTTAAGCGGTGTGGGTGCCGCTGTTAAGGCCAAAAAGCAAGCGGCGGGGCAATGCCCGCCGCGCCATTTAACTAAACGTGCTGGTTAGCTCACCCGGTAGTTGGGGGCTTCTTTGGTGATCTGCACGTTGTGAACGTGGGATTCGTTAAAACCAGCGCTGGTAATTTGTACAAATTCCGGCTTGGTGCGCATTTCTTCAATACTACGGCAGCCGGTGTAACCCATAGAGGCGCGCAGGCCACCCATCAGCTGGTGAACGATAGCGCCCATCATGCCTTTATAGGGTACGCGGCCTTCAATGCCTTCCGGCACCAGCTTCTCGGCACCTTCGTTCTTATCTTGGAAGTAGCGGTCGGCGCTGCCCTGGCTCTGAGACATGGCACCCATGGAGCCCATGCCGCGGTAGGCTTTGTAGGTACGGCCTTGGTAAAGCTCAACTTCACCCGGCGCTTCTTCGGTACCGGCCAGCAGGCCACCGACCATCACGGCGCTTGCGCCAGCGGCGATCGCTTTGGCTAAGTCACCCGAGAAGCGAATGCCGCCGTCGGCGATCAGCGGAATATCGAACTCTTTCAGCGCTTCTGCCACGTTAGACACCGCGGTGATTTGCGGAACGCCCACGCCTGCCACAATACGTGTGGTGCAGATAGAGCCGGGGCCAATACCCACTTTAACGGCGTCTGCGCCCGCTTCCGCCAGCGCTTTAGCGGCAGCGCCGGTGGCAATATTGCCGCCAATCACTTGAATATTCGGGAAGTTCTCTTTGATCCAGCGCACGCGGTCAATAACGCCTTTAGAGTGACCGTGGGCAGTATCAACGATGATCACATCGACACCGGCTTCGGCCAGGGCAGCAACGCGATCCGGCGTTTCCGGGCCAGTACCTACGGCGGCACCTACCAACAAGCGGCCGTCGCTATCTTTGGCAGCCATCGGGTAAGTGCGGGCTTTTTCGATATCTTGGAAAGTTACCAAACCGCGCAGATGAAATTCGTCATCCACAATCAGCATTTTCTCAATGCGGTGTTCGCGCATTTTGGCTTTGCTGGTTTCAAGGTCGGTGCCTTCCTTGACGGTAACCAACCGCTCGCGGGGGGTCATGATGTCCGCCACGCTGTCGCCGTGGTTGGGCTGGAAGCGCATATCACGCTCGGTCACAATACCTACCAGGGTTTCGCCTTCTACGACGGGGAAGCCAGAAAAGCCGTTCTCACGCGCCATCGCCAGCAGGTCATCCAGCTTCGCCTTAGGGCTAACGGTGACTGGATCTTTGACAATCACGCTTTCGTGCTTTTTAACCTTACGCACTTCAGCGGCTTGCTGACTCATGGTCATGCTCTTATGGATAATGCCAATGCCGCCTTCCTGAGCCATCGCAATTGCTAGACGCGCTTCGGTAACGGTATCCATTGCAGCGGAAAGCAGCGGGATATTGAGTGAAATATTGCGGGTCAGGCGGGTTTTGAGGCTGACATCCTTGGGCAGAATATCGGAGAAGCCGGGAACGAGGAGTACGTCATCGAACGTAAGTGCTTCTTGGGCCATACGTAGCATAGCGGCAACACCCTGATAGAAGAGGAAGTGGGGCGTGGAAAGTTAATCCCCTATTATAGCGTTTTGAGGGCCTTTCCAGCAATGTGAAGAAGGTTTTCAATCCAGACCAATGGCTAATAAGTTAGGATTCTTACGTAAGTCGCCCGCTCGCTCATTCTCTTTTTAAGGTTGCTCTATGCCCGATACACCACAAGCGCTTTCTGTTAGTCAGTTGAATCAGCGCGCCAAACAGACCCTTGAGCGCGATGTGGGCGAAGTGTGGGTAGAGGGCGAGCTTTCCAATGTTTCCCGCCCGGCGTCTGGGCATATTTACTTCACCTTGAAGGATGAGCGTGCGCAAATTCGCTGTGCGCTGTTTCGCCAGCGGGCGCGTTTTGTGGCAGCACCGATGCGCGATGGCGATCAGGTTAAGCTGCGCGGCCGGGTCTCGCTGTTCGAACCGCGCGGCGACTATCAGTTGATTGCTGACGCCGTACAGGCGGCGGGCTTAGGGGAGTTGCTGGCGGCGTTTGAGCGCTTAAAAGCGCAGTTGGAAGGCGAAGGTGTGTTTGCCAATACGCGCCCCCTGCCCTTTCCTCCCCGCAAAATTCTGATTTTAAGCTCCGCCAGCGGCGCAGCCATTCGCGATGTGCTGGCAGTGCTGGCGGCGCGCTGGCCACTGGCAGATGTCACGCTGATCCCAGTGCCAGTACAAGGCGCCGAGGCTGCCCCTGCGATGATTTCGGCGCTGGGGTTACTGAACCGACAAGCGCGCTTAGACCCTGACCAGGATGTGGTGCTGATCACCCGCGGCGGCGGTAGCTTAGAAGACCTGTGGGCGTTTAATAACGAGCATCTGGCACGGGCGATTTTTCACTCCCGCTTACCGGTGATGTCGGCAGTGGGTCACGAAGTGGATGTCACCCTGGCGGATTTCGCCGCCGATATGCGCGCCCCTACCCCATCAGCAGCGGCCGAGCGTTTAGTGCCTGACCAGCATGCGCTTAAGCAGCAATTAACCCAGGCAGAAAACCGCTTACAGCGTGCCATGCAGGCACGCTTAGAGCGCGATAGCCAGCGGCTGGATACCCTGCGCGCCCGCCTTCGCCACCCAGGCGAGCAGCTTGAGCGTCAACGCCAGCACGTTACCGCCCTTTGCCAACGGCTGCAGCGCGCCATGCAGCAAACCGTTCAGCAGCAACAAACGCGGGTCACCCAGTTAAGCAAACGCTTAGCCAGCCAGGACATGGTGCGCCTGCACCGCGCAGAGCAAGAGCGTGTTAGTCAGCTCCAGCGCCGTTTAGCCAGCGCTATGCAGCGGGCGTTGGAAGTGCGTCAGGCACGCTTGAGTAGCGCCGCCCGTGAGCTAAATGCCATCAGCCCACTGGCGGTATTGGGGCGCGGCTATGCCATTGCCCAGGATGAAAAGGGCCAGGTTATCCGCCGGGCAGAGGACACCGCGCCAGGTCAGAAGCTCTCGCTACGGCTGGGTGAAGGTCGGCTAAACGTAGAGGTAAAACGGCGCTACAAGCAGTAGCGCTTAGCGCATCTCAATATCCAGCTCAGTGATAAAGCGATCTCGCCGCGAAATTGCCTTACCTGCGTCATCTCCTGCCAGGGTGGCACAAGCATTAATCAGGCACTCCATGGCGGCAAAATAGGCCACCATGCTGTTGGAAATAAAGCTGCTTTCATGGGGCACCAGAATAGATACCTGGGCATACTCAACCAATGCGGAGCTGGCGTAGTCGGTTACGGCCAAGGTTTGAATGCCATGAGCCTGCGCCATCCGGCACACATCCACCACTTGGCGCGTATAGGGCTGGCAACTGGCGGCAATCAGCACGTCACCTTCGGATAACGACGCCAGCCCTTCCGCGACCCCGTTAGTGGCGTCGCTAAGCAGAGCTACGTCAGGGCGCAGCATGCCTAGCCCGTAAGCAGAGAAACTGCACAGTGCATGAAACTGACGTACTCCGTACAACCGAACCCTGGGTGCGTTGATCACTGTTTGGGCGAACGTTTCAATATCATCATGCTTTACCCCTTGCAGAAAGCGGTCGATATTGTGCTTATTTTCAGCGCATAACTGCTCCGCCTGGACATGCAAACTGCGCTTGTCGGCAGCCAACGCGCTGGCAGCATGGTCGCGGTAAAAAGAGGCAGAAGAGGTAAAGTTCGCGCTCAACAGAACTCTTTGTAGATCGCTGAAACGGGCATAGCCGAGAGAGCGTGCCAAGCGAGAGATACTCGATGGGTTGACCTCTAACCGACGAGCTGCCGAAGAAATAGACAGCAGCACCTGATCCCCCTGAAGATCGAGCAGGCGTGCCAGCACTTCCCGCGACTTGGGGCCAAGACGTAGCTCGCTCTCGCCCCGAGCAATGCTAAGCGCCAGTTCACGCAGACCATCAACGGTTTCCGGGGGCTGGCGCTCAGCTATCAAGTGTTTAGAGAGCGAAGAGTCAACTTGCGAAGAAGAGTTTTCCGTCATAAGCGGGTGGCGCTCCAGGGCGATCATAAAGTTGCCATGCTACACCATCCACTTCAAGACGCATGACCGCCGTGACCAGAGTATTCTCGTGATCAGGGTCGTCAGCACTGAGTCGCAGAATGGGCAGGCCACTGGTTTGTTGATCATGCAAAATGGCCAACGGCGCAGTCTCTCCTTCCGCTAGCAGCTGATCTCCACGCTGCTGTCGGTCTCGTGAGGAGTCAGTAATCCATTGAGATGCCACACCACTGGGGTGATACAGCGCATGATTAGCATGCACGCTGGGGGCATTGAGTGCTAGCTGGGCAGCCTCCCCACCACCAAACTCGATACTCATCACCTCTCGCTGCCCACATTCGGCAAGCGAAAAATGAAAGCCGCCGCACTCATTATAATGCTGCAGTAGTGCAACGACGCCGGCCACATTGGGCTGGCTTAAAGCCGACCGTCCTAACACCATTCTTGGCACCTTAGGCGTCACATTGAGCAAGCGCAAATTATTGACCGCCTGCACCCAGCCCTGGCGGGTAAACGCCAGCGTGTGGCCCGGTATCGAACCGGGATAGCAGAAAGCGGTAAACCCCTCGCCCATCGCTGATGTCACTTCAGCCATAAAACAGTGGCCACGGAAGAATGGCAGACCATCCTCATTATGCGCCACCAGCGGCGTTTCTCCGGGGATCGCCAAGGTCGTGCAGCCGTCCGGTGCATGGGCCAACAGGTCACCCCGGCAGTTCCAGGCGAATACCGCTTCAATGGGCAGGTTAAGACCTTCCGCAAGTCCCTCTAGCTCTTCCCACACTTGAGGAAAATCACGCTGCGTATTGGCTGCCATGATAGCAACAGCGTTCCGGTAAATCGGGTCGTTAATTTCAGCCCAGATAGAGCTTGGCAGCAAAAAGCGATGCACCGCATCACGCCCTGCGCGCCCAAGAGCAACGCCAATGTCACGTGGCTGTCCATTGATAATCTGCCAGCCAATAGAGCTCATTTGTTTAGACATGGCGCAGAAAATCCTTCATCCGGTCATTAGGCGGGTTATCAATGACATCGACAGGGTTGGCATCAACCGCAATTTTACCGTGCTCCATAAAAATCAAGCGCGTGCCAACCTGTTTGGCGAAGGACATCTCATGGGTCACCACCACCATGGTCATCTGTTCTTCTGCCAGTTTTTGCATAACATTCAGTACTTCCTGCTTGAGTTCAGGGTCAAGCGCGGAGGTAGGTTCATCAAACAGCATTACTTTGGGCTTGATCGCCAACGCTCGAGCAATAGCGACCCGCTGCTGCTGCCCACCAGAAAGCTCATGAGGATAGTGTTTCGATTTATCCCCCAGGCCGACTTTTTCCAATAGTTCCTGGGCACTATTATCAGCCGCCTTACGTCCCATTTTGCGCACATGGCGTTGGCCAAAGGCCACGTTTTCCAGCGCTGTCATTTGTGGAAATAGGTTGAACTGCTGGAAGACCATGCCCGCTTCCTGACGAATTTCGCGCAGCGTTTTGTTGCCTCCCTTAACGCTCATGTCGTCAACGAGAAGATCCCCCGAGGTGATCATTTCCAACCCGTTAATACAGCGCAGCAAGGTGGATTTTCCAGAACCGGATGGTCCTATTAGCACGACCACTTCGCCACGATTGATATCCAAATCCACCTTATCAAGTACCTTAAGCGGGCCAAAGTGCTTGGACACATTCTTGAACTCTATGATGGCGCTCATAAGATCCTCATCCGCTTCTCAATGATACGCAGCAGTAGCGACAACGTGCCGGTCATAATCAGGTATAACACGGCGACCGCCGTCCATATCTCGACTGCGCGGAAGTTAGCCGCCATGATTTCTTGGCCGGTGCGCGTCAGTTCGCCGACACCAATCACAATAAACAAGGAGGTATCTTTCAGGCTGACAATGCACTGGTTACCCAGCGGTGGAATCAAGCGGCGAAAGGCGAGCGGTCCAACGATATAGACCACCACTTTCCAGCGCGGCAAACCGATAGCACGTCCTGCCTCGGTTAATCCTTTTGAAATTGATAGCACTGCGCCACGCACAATCTCAGCAACGTACGCCCCAGCATTAATGACAATCGCAAGGATTGCTGTCGTCATCGGGTCAATACGGATATCCACCAGCACCGGCAAGGCGAAATACAGAAACATCACCTGTACAACAATCGGCGTGCCTCGAATAATTTCGACGTAGATAAACGCCAGTGTATTGAGGATATAGCCGCCGTAGGCGCGCATCAGGCCAATAACAGCCCCCAGCGTAATACCACCGATCAACCCCGTTACGGTGATATACAGCGTGATTTTTGCGCCATTAAGCAACGCAGGCAAAAATCCTATAACAATCGACCAATCGATATTCATCTAGACTCTCCTGACAATGCAACGTCAGCGGAGGAAGCCCTCCGCTAGTAAATAAAACTTCAGGAGATTATTTGCTGGGCGCTTCGCCGAACCACTTCGCGTAAATTTCGTCGTAGCGGCCATCTTCCCGCATCGCCGCTAATGCTTGGTTAACTGGCTCGACCAGCTCGCTCCCCTTGGGAAACGCAATGCCATACTCGTGCGCCATCATCTGCTCACCGACAGCTTTTACCTGGCCGTCACCAGCGGTGGCAATGTAGTAGAGAACATTGGGCGTATCATGCATTGCGGCATCAACGCGGCCGGTGCGTAATTCCAGGTAAGCATTGTCGATATTGGGGAACTGGCGTAGCTCGGTGTCGGTGAAGTTTTCCCGTGCATAGTCAGCAGCAGAGGTGCCGGTGCGAACGGCCAGCATTTTGCCTGCTAAGTCTTCAGCACTTTCGATATCACTATCAATTGGCACCATAATGCGGAAGCCGCTTTCGTAGTAGCCATCTGAAAAATCAATCACCTCAGCACGGTCTTCACGGATAGTAATCCCCGCTAGGGCAACATCTAACTGGCCAGTCTGCAGGCCAGGAATAATGCCATTGAAATCCATTGGCCTTAGCTCGAACTCCAGCTCAAGCTCTTCGGCAATCATTGTCCACATATCGATATCAAAACCGACATATTCACCGTCTTGAGCAAACTCAAAGGGCACAAAGGCAGTATCGGTGGCAACCACTAGCTTGTCCGCGGCGGCAGTCGCTGCCGTGAGAGAAAACGCAGTAGCAGCCATTAACGTGGTTAGTGTTTTCATGGAGAAATCCTCGTGACGTCGATGTTATTGGTTATGCGTGAGTGACGTAGCGTGTAGATAACGGTGTTGTTATTGATTTGGCTTAGATGGGCTTGAATTGGCTTTGCTGGTTTTAACCACAAGCCCATCTGCAAATATAATTGCACATATACTTAAAATGACCAAATATTTGCATTTATTTTTTACACGCATGCGAAACCGGGTGTCGCAAAGACACCCGGCTCGTCTAGAACTTTCTCTTTAAGTAAGCGTTTTTAGGCTAGATTTTTCACCAACACCTTGGATTTTCGGGCGTGGTTGTAAGCTTCGCGTTTTAGCGGCGGTAGGTCATCTAGGCTGGCAGCACGGAAGCCGTGTTCGACAAACCAATGGGCCGTGTGGGTAGTTAACACAAATATTTCGCAAAGCCCACGCTGTCGGGCGCGACGCTCTAACGCTTCCACTAGGCGCTCGCCGCGCTCACCGCCGCGATAGTTGCCATGCACCGCGACACAGGCCATCTCCCCCACCGTGGTGCCTGGAAAAACATGCAACGCGGCACAGCCAATTACCATGCCGTCACGTTCGATCACCATGTAGTCGTCGATTTCGTGCTCTAGTCGTTCCCGCGAACGAGCCACCAACATGCCACGTCGCTCCAGCGGCTCCAGCAGCTCTAACAGGCCAGCAACGTCGTTCAGCCTGGCTGGGCGCAGTTGCTCATAGCGGTGCTGGGTGATCATGGTGCCAACGCCGTCACGGGTGAATAACTCCCCTAGCAGCGCATCGTGGTTACGCCAGGAAAGTAGATGGGTGCGCGCCACTCCTTCCCTAGCGGCGATGCAAGCGGCGTTCAAGTGGCGTGCCAACTCACTGCCCGGCAACGCCTGCTGCAGGCGCGGTTCGGCCTCTGCCGGAGAAAGCTGGCGCAATAGCGCACCATGCTCGTCTTCAAGCCCTTCCGACTCGCCTAATAGAATCAACTTATCCGCTTTCAGCGCGACGGCAGCCTGTTGCGCCACTTCCGAGGCATCTAAATCAAACACTTCGCCTGTGCTGGAGAAACCCAGCGGCGGCAGCAGCACCAGCGAGCCTTTTTCCAACAGCCCTTCAATAGCGCTTGAGCGCACTCGGCGTACTTCACCACTGTGATCAAAATCAATGCCTTCACGCACCCCTAATGGCTTAGCGGTCACCAAGTTGCCGGAAATCACGCTAAGCTCTACACCGTGTAGTGGCGTGCTAGGCAGCCCCAGGGAAAGACGAGCTTCTAGCCATAAGCGCTGGCGTGCGGCTACCTGTTCCACGTGAGCCATCACCGCTCGGTCAGCTACCCATCGGCCATCCACCCGTGTTGGCTCGACACCGGCAGCCGTCAATGCGTCATGCACTTGTGGGCGAATACCAAACACCACAACTAGCCGCACCCCCAGGGTGTGTAGCAGCGCTAAATCTTGAATCAGCTGCTCTCCTCGGCCAGACGCCATGGCTTCGCCCTCAATTAAGATGACAAAGGTTCGTCCCCGGTGCGCATTAATGTAGGGCGAAGCATTACGAAACCAATCAACAAAAGGGAAGCGTGTGTCCAAGGGCCGCTCTCCGGCAGCAGGTGAATGAAAGTATCAGCGTTTACTTTAACAGAGCATAAAAAACAGCGGCACCTTCTTGTGTAAAAGAAGATGCCGCTGTGCGTTTGGCCAACCAGCCACGTATTGGGCGGGGTTATCCCTACCTGTTAACCAAACATGCCTTTGAACATAAAGAAGAACAGAATAGCCAAACCAGCCCCGGCAGGTAGCGTAATCAGCCAGGACATGGCAATAGTGCCAATGACACGCAGATTAAGCGCCGCCATACCCCGGGCAAGACCTACGCCTAATATCGCCCCCACCAATGTATGGGTGGTTGAAATCGGCAGACCCGTGCCTGAAGCTAATACCACTGTGGTCGCGGCTGCCAGCGTGGCGGCAAAGCCACGGCTGGGAGTGAGTTCAGTAATACCGGTTCCCACGGTGGCAATGACTTTGTGGCCGTAAGTGACTAGGCCCACCACGATACCACCACCGCCCAGTACCAATACCCACCAGGGCACTAGCGCAGAGCCTTCAATTTGGCCGCCAGTTTGCACCACGCTAATGACCGCCGCTAGCGGGCCAACCGCGTTCGCAACGTCGTTAGAGCCGTGAGCAAACGCCATGGCACACGCAGTAAAGATCATTAATACGCCGAAGACCCGCTCAACGTTGGCGTATCCAAAGTGATCATTGGCATTTTTCTCAAACTTGATACGACGCTGCATCACTAGGCCTACAGCCATGATCACAAGTCCTAACAAGATAGACAGCAGCAGGCTTTGACTAAAGGTCAGGTCCAGCCCAACGTGAGACAGGCCTTTGGTTAGCGTGACCATCGCCACAATAAAACCAACCAAAAATACGTAGCCCGGTACATAGCGTTTGGCAGCTGTGAAGGGATTATCATTTTCAAAAATCAGGTGGTGCACTGATTTGAACAGCACAAAGCCGATAGTGCCTGCTAAAAGAGGAGAAACGACCCAGCTTGCTGCAATGGTGCCAACAGCGCCCCAATCAACCGTAGAGGCACCCAATCCTGCTACGGCAAAGCCCACAATGGCACCTACAATTGAATGCGTTGTGGAAACCGGCCAACCTTTCATCGATGCCGCCAGTAACCAAGTACCCGCTGCTAGCAACGCTGATAACATACCGTACACTAGTAACTGTGGATCTTCCTGGAGCAATTCTGGGTCAATAATGCCTTTACGAATGGTGTTAGTCACTTCACCACCCGCCAGCCAAGCACCTAAAAACTCAAAGACAACCGCAATAATAATGGCTTGCTTGATGGTGATCGCTTTTGACCCCACCGAGGTTCCCATCGCATTGGCAACATCGTTCGCACCAACGCCCCAAGCCATAAAAAAGCCAAACAAACAGGCCAGAATGATAAAAATTTCACCGTGCTGGGCAATAATCTGCATAGGAATCCCTTAGCGTGCGGTCAAAATCTGTAGGCGGCTGCCCACGCGTTCAGCGCGATCAGAAACTTCACCGACCCACTCAATGATTTTGTAAAGGAAAATCACATCAACAGGAGGAAGCTGGCTTTCAAGCTCAAACAGCTGGCGACGTATCGCGATCTGCTGGCTGTCGGCTTGGTGCTCAAGGGTGTGCAGCTCACGGATCATATTCTGCATAACATCGGAAACATTGCGTCCAAAACCGGACTCAAGCAGCTCTTTCAGCTCTTCAAGCGCTTGGCGAGCCTGAGCCACACACGCCACGCTGGTACGCATATAATCGCGCATGGGGTCGGCCAGCTCATTGGGTACACGCATTTTACGTCCCAGCATAATGCCGGTAATGTCGCGCACCTTGTTGGCGATCTTATCTTGCACGCTGATAAGGTCGAGCAAATCGGACCGCGAGACGGGAAGAAACATCGTGTTGGGCAGGTTAAGCCGTAGCTCTGTTTTCAACGTGTCGGCGTCATGCTCTAAGCGAGTAACGTTTTCACGCAGTACAGCTGCGGTATCCCAATCACCGGCAAGCGATGCTTCGAAGAACGGCAACAGTTGGTCGGCACATTCATTGGCCTTGACGATGTGGGCCAGCAGCGGCTGGAATGGCGAGCGGCCAAACATCGCGGAAAAAGGGTTGGAGGTAACCATATAGCCTTTAGCCTGTTTTCGGGGAGCCTGGAAATGGCGGCGCCAGTATAAAGAGTGCGCTCGCCGCCGTCATGAAAAGTTCACAATGTCATGAAAAATTAATTGAAATGTCACAATACAAAGGTGGCTAATGTCATGGAAAATTCAACATCTACTTCTAACTCTATTTCAGCGCCCACCGAAATAGAGCTTAAGCTTGCCCTTGCGCCAGCTCAACTAAACACGCTGCTGAGCCACACAGCACTAGCCGAAACACCCCAACGGCAACATCTGTCGAACACCTATTTCGATACCCCTGCGGGCGATATGGCCAATGCACGGATTGCCGTGCGTTTACGCCAAGTTGATGATCGGGTGCTACAAACGGTGAAAACTGCCGGTCATGGTGGCGGCGGCCTTTCTACCCGGCAAGAGTGGGAGTGGCAAGTTCCTAACCCACAGCTTGACCAGCATGGCTTAGCTGCCCTTCCGCCCTTCAAAGACTCACTAGGCACCGCTATTTCCGCGCTACGACCTGCGCTGCGCACTGACTTTACCCGGCGCAGCTGGCAAATCGACTGGCAGGGCAGCCATATCGAGCTCGTGTTGGACGAAGGAGAGATTGTCAGCGGTGGTGCTCAAGCGGCTATTTGCGAGGTCGAACTAGAACTAAAAGCGGGTGAGCCAGAAGCGCTTTGGGGGCTAGCATTAACGCTCACGGAAAGCGTACCGCTGCGACCTTCGGATACCAGCAAAGCTGCTCGCGGCAATGCGTTAGGCGTGCAGCAGTGGGCGCTACCTGAAGCTGACGCACCGGCTGAGTGGCTACACAGAGCCACAGTGGCGCTGGACGCTTACCACGATAGTGGCCTTGCAGAACACTTAACCATTGCACAGCAGGCGTTAGCCACACTGGCGACTCATCCGCAGTTGGATGAAAGCTCCCACCGCCACGCTCAGGTGCTGACCAAGTCACTAACGGACAATGGCTATCCAACGTCCGCTTATGGCACTGCTGCGCTAACCCTGGCGCATCGCTTCGCCTATCAAACCACGCTACGCTAGAAACATTCAGCCCACTTCAGGATGTCGCGATGAGTTTTCAATTAACTCCCGGTGCAGAAGGACTGCGCACACGGCTTTTCCATATTATCTTCGAGTCTGATACGCCGGGAGCCAAAGGGTTTGATATTGCGCTGATTATCGCCATTTTAATCAGCGTGACGGTTATCTTGCTGGACAGCGTAGCGAGTTACTCCGAACGCTACGGGCACATTTTTTACTATGCAGAGTGGCTATTTACGCTACTTTTCAGCATTGAACTGGCGGTGCGGATTTACTGCTTAGAGCGCCCAACGGTTTACCTAAAAAGCTTCTACGGCATTGTCGATGTGATCGCGATTTTGCCAGCCTGGTTAGTACTGCTGGTGCCTGGTGCTCACGGGCTGGTCATCGTACGGGTACTGCGGGTACTACGCATTTTCCGGATTTTGAGGTTGATGGAGTTTATCGGCGAGGGGCGTTTACTACTCGATGCGCTTAGACGCAGTATTCGTCAAATCCTGCTGTTTTTTAGCAGCATCATGATGGTCGTCATACTGTTTGCTGCGCTGATGTACACCATCGAGTCTCCAGAAGCCGGTTTTACCAGCATTCCAATGTCGATGTACTGGGCAATCGTGAGCATGACCACGGTGGGCTACGGCGATATTGTCCCCGCCACGTCGATAGGCAAAGCGATCACGATGATTCTGATGCTGTTGGGCTATTCGATTATTGCCGTGCCTACCGGGGTATTTTCCGCCCAGGTTATCCGCTCCATTCGCGAAGACCGTTATTCAGAAGAAGCCTGCCCCGGCTGTGGCCATGACCGCCATGAAAAGCGCGCTCGTTACTGTCTGCGCTGTGGCACCTGGCTGGATGAAGAGAGCGAAGACCCGCGCAAGAAAGCAGCAGACCCAAAAGATAGCCACGAGGGAGACGAAGACACAAACACGCCCCAGGGCAGCTAACCAAAATAGCCAAGCCCAGGGCGCGCAGTAATTCATTTAGGGAGATTATGTGATTGCTAGGCCGTTACGTTGATCAATCGGCGCTCAGGTCGGCCTCGATAATAAACAAGCGGCCGCCATCCACAGTGTTGGCGTCCAACATCTTCTGCTCAAGCTGACCATCGGTGGACCAAGTGGCGAAGTCATCGTCGTTCAGCACCCCCAAGCGTTGGTCATCAATCACCCACAGACCTTCCATTTTATCGTGGGGATAACCGACTTCTGCCACCATATCTACCACTAGAGACTTGCTCACTGGCTCGATTCCGGCGCTGGCCAGAGCACTCCATCCCTGCTCTAGAACCACTTCTTCCAGGGTTTTACCTGCCAAGGTTAGCCCCAGCTCGGCATCCTGTTCCAGATCGCCGTTGGCTGAAACCGCCTCAAGATTGGTGCCCGAGGCAAGGTCAATGCGGTAAACCTGCTTCTGAGCATCAGGTGTCGCAGCCTCAGCACCGTCAGGACCACCGTTCAGAAAACGGCCATCTCGTTCAAGCACCAAAAACTCAGTGGCGCTCAGCGCAACAAGCTCCGAGTTAGAGTTCTGGTTTTGCTCTTGGCGGTAGAGGTACTGGCCAATCTCCCCCGAGTCCAGATCCACTGTAACGATGCGGGTGATATCCAGATCCTTCACTGCACTGCCAGGGTTGTACAGTGTGGACTGCATAATACCTACCAGCGTTTGCTCATCCGGCGTGATAGCCAGCCCTTCCATACCTCGGTTGGCACGTCGGTTGGCAAACTCTGCTGGCAGGTTCATCTCGACCCTGTCGTCGTCAGCAAAAGGGTTGATTCGACCGATTTCACGACCCTCGGCATCGAAGTGAACCATGTGCGGACCGTACTCATCGCTAACCCAGAAGGTGCCGTCCGATAGCGCCACCAGCCCTTCGCCATCCAGACCATAATCATCCAAGCGGATCGGATTAGTGGCTTCATTATAGGGCTGGCTATCGTCTACTAAGATCGGCTGACCATTGGCATGGTAAGGGGTTTCCCCCGTTCCACCGAGTGCCAAGCTGTTAGGCAGACCACTGATCTCGCTACCATCAGGGCGCTTAAGCAAAAGGGTGGCAACCTGTTCGATCACACCGTTCGCTTGAAGCTCAAACAGACCGATACGGGGCGTATAGTCCGGTGTCGGAAAGACTTTCCCCTTGCCATAGTCGCCAACAAAATTGGCATTGGGGCCACGATCAGTCAATGCATAGAAACGCGTTGAATCCGTGGGATGAGCGGTCATTGCCGATCCAAAGCCGCCATTACGGATCTCAAAAGCCTGCTGAGATTTGCCATCTGTTAGATCATCCCGTAATACGCTATGAGGAAGAAACACACCAGCGGCGGGGAAGCTATCGAACACGGTGGCATTGGTATCATCAGCGTTAGCATTATCAGTGCAGCCCACCAGCAGGGAGGACGTCAGTAAGGATGCCATAAAGAGCTTATGACGGTTCATTGGTTGGTTTCCTTATCGAATACAGGTTGACGCCCGTTGGCGTCTCAGCCGCCTCCACAGGCACAATTTCCAGCGTGCCCCGGAGCAAGGCAAGTTATGAAAAGTCTAGTGGCAGGAATATCGAATGAGGGGTGGCGCCGTCACGGCTGTCTTACTAAAACGCGCTCACACCGGGAAGGTTCGATTTGTTATGGCATATCGCTATGTTCACAGCCACCAAGATAACTTAGTGGCAACCAATGACAGGTGAATGACATGTTAGTGACTAGCGGCACAGGGACAACTTGCGGGGCTAATAAAAAAAACGCCCTGGCTATTAACCAGGGCGTCTCCTCAATAGTAACGGCACGATGGAAGTGGTTACATTTTATTCGTCTTCAAACGGAGCTTCCCACGCGTTGAGCTCCGCGTCTCTCCAGCTTCCGTAACTGGCATTGGGGAAAACAATCCAGTCTTGACCAAAGCGCTCAGCGTGGTCGTTAACTAGGTCGCGTTGCTCTTCAAGACTTGCGTCGACAAAGTCACCCGAGAAGTCATGAAGCGTATCGCCCAACTGCATCACCAACGTATGATTGTCTTCGACGATAGCGCGACGCTCGGTCTTGGGTGGGCCAAGGAGCATGACGCGCTCGTCAGATACCTGAGGAAGCTCTAATGCTTCCATAGTGGCCAGCGTATCTGCTTTATTTTCTTGGTAGCGATCCGACACATAGTAGATCGACACACCTTGCTCATCAGCAAATTCGAGAAAGTCTTTCGCGCCCGGGATCAAACGTGGCTCGCCCTCGCGCTCCCAATGCAACCAAGTATCCCAAGCAGTGAAGTCGTGGCAGGCCTGCATATCGCGCACTAGCAAAGCGCTATTATCGATGAGCGTCTCATCCACATCGGTAATGATGGCCAAATCGGCCCCTTCACCATGCGCTTCAATTTGTTTTTCCAAGCGATAGGTCGCCAGTTCAAAGCCTTGGCGCTGTAAAGCAGTTATTTCTGCGGATTGCTGTTGGTAACGAAGCCCCATGGCGTACTCAACCTGATCACAAGCGCTAGCGTCGTCGGCTACTGCGCCCCCTGATAAAGGAAGTAGCGCCAAGCTTGCAAATGCTGTGGCAGTGGCAGCGTTGCGGTATCGAGATATCGTCATTAAGCAATCTCCTGTCAGTGATGGTTATCAGGCTGAGAGGGGAACCCCACACCATCCATCATTATTAATTATCAATAATAAGCATAATCATCATAATTTATTTTTATTGATCATTCAAACAACAAAGATAGCGCGCTAGATGAATAAGTTGATACGCATATCATGTTTAAAAATTTTTGTGGATTTTGGGTGATGAAGAGACAGGCGGGAAGACAGCAACCCCCTCGATACTTGTCACCAGGGGGCTACCAATACAGGCTAGAGAGCGGTGTTAACTTGTAAACGGCGTAATATCGCCGCGGCCTTCCCGTACAATTTTGGGCGGCAGCTCGCGCAGGTCAATCACACTGGTGGGGTCTAGGTGGCAAGCACCGCCATCGATAATGGCATCAAGGTGGGCCCCGAAGCGGTCGCGGATCTCTTCAGGATCGCTCATTGGCAGGGTCTCTCCTACCGGAATCAAGGTGACGCTCATCAACGGCTCACCCAATGCTTCAAGCAGCGCGTGGGTAATGTGGTGATCAGGCACACGCACGCCAATGGAGCGACGCTTCGGATGCAGCAACAGGCGCGGAACCTCTGTGGTGGCATCCAAAATAAAGGTGTATGGGCCTGGAGTGTGGGCTTTCAACAGCCGAAACACAGCATTATCCACTTTAGCGTAAGTGCCAATCTCGGAAAGATCCGAACACATCAGGGTGAAATTGTGCTTATCGTCTAACGAACGCAGCCATTTGATCTTCTCAATGGCTTTTTTTTCACCCAAGTGGCAACCCAGTGCATAGCCCGAATCCGTTGGATATGCGACCACACCACCTTTGCGGATAATATCTATTGCTTGATCAATCAAGCGTTTCTGCGGATTTTCGGGGTGAATCTGAAAATATTGGCTCATCGCTTGCTCCTGCCCTTGGGCATATCGTTATCGATTTCGTTTCTAGATTAGCCGATATGCGGTTTAAGACCCAGGACCTAACATGCCACTGGGCGCATCGCGCAAATGAACTAAGCGCGGATGCTGCCAAATCGGCGGCGCAGCAGTGCGCGGTATTAAGCTCATACTACCGGGGGCGGCGTGGCTGCCAGGAAAATGAAAATCGCTGCCCATGGAGGCGTATAAATCGCGCTCCACTAATTGCCGAGCAAGATCACGGGTGCTGTCTGGATTCTGCTGACCACTCACCAGTTCAACGCTTTGCCCACCTGCGGCTTGAAAGGTATCCATCAGCAAACCTCGCTTGCGCCGGGTAAGCCCATAGCGCAGCGGGTGCGCCAGCACCGCCACGCCGCCTGAGGCCACCACCCAGGCGACTGCATCACTGATTTCCGGCCAATGAGCTTTTACATCGCCTTTTTTACCACTGCCTAAATAGCGCTTAAACGCGCCAGCCCAGTCATCTACCACGCCTTCAGCAACCAGTGCGCGGGCAAAGTCGGGCCTGCCTAAAGGGCGATCGCTGCCTGCCTGGGCGCGTGCCTTTTCGAGCGCGTCAGGTAAGCCCATTTTTTCCAGCCGCTCGGCAATCACTTCAGCACGCCTGATCCGCGCTTCGCGCTGCAGTGCAAGCCCTTCTATCAGAGGCCCCTGCAAGCCGCCAGGCATAAGCGCCACTACGTGGATATTAATTCCCTGCCAGCGCGTGGATAACTCACAGCCGGGCACCAAGCAAAGCCCTGCTTGCTGCGCCGCGATGCCAGCTTCTTGAATACCTTCCATGGTGTCGTGGTCTGTCAGCGACATGTGGGTAAGACCACGTGCAGCGCACAGCTTTACCAGCTCGGTAGGAGTAAGCGAGCCATCTGACGCGGTAGAGTGCATGTGTAAATCCACCGTATAACGCTGGTCGGCATCAAACACGCGGGGCAGATGGTTTAGAGGAAGATAGTTCGCAGGAAGTAGGGGCATAAGCATGACGCCGTGTGGCGAGTTTGTCAGAATAGGGTGGTGTGAGTAAAACAGGCACCCTGTTTTCCCTTAACGGTATACCGTCGCTCACCATGGTGCGCGCTTACAGGGGCGCGGTCAATTCAGTACGGAACAACCGCCCTAGCATTCAAGGAGTTATCCCCATGCTTTACGCTATTATCAGTGAAGATGTATCCAACAGCTTGGAGCGCCGTCTCGCGGCACGCCCGGATCACCTTGGTCGCCTAGAAAAGCTGCGTGATGAAGGCCGTTTGGTTCTGGCTGGCCCCCACCCCGCTGTTGATACCGATAACCCAGGCGATGCAGGCTTCAGCGGCAGCTTAGTTGTTGCCGAATTTGACAGCCTTGAGGACGCTCAAGCCTGGGCTGACGCCGATCCATACATCATTGCTGGGGTCTATGCCAAGGTAATTGTTAAGCCATTTAAAAAAGTAATGCCTTGACCGATAGAGGCGAGTGTGAAGAGTCCGTCTTCTTTTTCACAGAGCCTGTGGAAAACTCTGTGAAAACTCGGCGGACGCTTTCCCCAAAGCTAGAGCTGATGCCCTTATCAACAAGTTGATCATTTTTTAACCTATCTTTAACACAAACTTCATCAGTACGGGGATACCCGCGTGACTCAACGCTCTAGCTATACTGCCCTGCCCCCGCTCGCGGCGTTAACAGCACCTTTGCTCACTTGGAACGAGGCGTCTCCTCATTCGCAGGCCTTCGACGATGTGTATTTTTCTAGGGAAGATGGCCGGGCTGAAACCGAGCACGTTTTCCTGGGGGCAAATCACCTTCCCAAGCGCTTTGCGGACTGGCGACACAGCCGCGCGTTTGTGATTGGCGAAACAGGCTTTGGCACCGGGCTTAATATGCTGTGCGCATGGGACTGTTTTGAGCAGTACGCACCAAGCAGCGCACGCCTTCACCTGTTATCCACTGAGAAGTTTCCGCTTGACCGAGTGTCTCTTGAGCGCGCACTAAGTGCCTGGCCTTCGTTAGCAAATTATGCACAAGTGCTATGCGCCCAGTGGCCTGAAGCCGTCAGCGGTATTCACCGCCTTCATCTCAACGAGCGAGTGACTCTCGATCTGCACTTTGGCGACACCACCGAACGACTGAAGCTACTCGACGGTCAAGTCGACGCCTGGTTCCTAGATGGCTTTGCTCCTGCTAAAAACCCAGCAATGTGGCAGCCTGAGCTGTTTGAGGCCATGGCTGCACGCTCTCGCCCTGGAGCAACATTTGCCACGTTTACCTGTGCCGGTGTCGTTAAACGAGGGTTAAAAGCAGCAGGGTTTAACTGGCAAAAGGTGCCTGGGTTTGGGCGCAAGCGGGAAATGTTAGCAGGCTATATCGACACACCACCCAAAGACACTCGCCGCCAGTCAACGCCATGGTTCACGCCGCCTGCGGCAAGGCCAGCGAACCATGTGGCGGTCATTGGGGCAGGCATGGCCGGTTGTAGCGTAGCAGCGGCGTTGGCCAAGCGTGGGGTTCAGGTAACGGTCATTGAACGCGACACCCCTGGAGCCGGTGGCTCCGGTAATCGCCAGGGAGCGCTGTATGTAAAGCTAGCCGCGGAAACGAATAACCAGAGCCGGTTTTATTTATCAGGCCTTCTCTACAGCCAGCGCTGGCTTAGCCAGTGGGCTTCAGCAACACCACAGGAAGCGCCGCTGTGGCAACCATGTGGCGTGGTACAACTGGCGTTAAGCGACAAGGAGGCTGTGCGCCAGCAGCGCTTTATGACACGCCATCCGCTACCAGAAGCGGTGGTATCCGCTCAAACCGAGACGCTTGGCGAGCTGGCGGGCGTTCCCATCACAGCGGCTCACGGACTGTTTTATCCCCAGGCAGGCTGGGTGCGCCCCAAACTGCTCTGCAAACAGCTACTACAGCACGCGAATATCACCATGCACCAGGGAGAAGTGACAATCCTTCAGCCCGATAGCAAAGCTTGGCAGGTCGTATTGGCCAGCGGCGAGACGCTGACCGCTGATCACGTTGTGGTAGCCAATGCGTCTCTGGCTAACCGCTTTGAACAAACCGCAGCGCTACCGCTACAGCAAGTTCGCGGCCAGGTGAGCGAAGTGAAACTGCCCGAAGGCGTGCAAGGCCCGCAACGTGTGGTATGCGCGGGTGGCTATGTATCGCCGCCAGTGGAAGGCGTGCTGACGTTCGGGGCCAGCTTTGTGCCTAATAACGCCACCAGCGACGTTACGGCAGCAGACCATCAGCGCAATATTGATGAACTACGCCAAACACTGCCTGAATGGGTCGCCACCCTTGAGGCCTCAGGCGTAACGCTAAGCCCCGACACACTAGCAGGTCGTGCGGCGGTAAGGGCAGCCAGCCCTGACAAAAGCCCCTACGCGGGGCCAGTACCCAATGCTGACGCATGGCAGCAAGATTACGCGATGCTGCAAAAAGATGCTTCTAACGTGCCAGATACCTTAGGAGAGCACCATTCAGGGCTGTGGATATCTAGCGCTCATGGCTCTCGGGGCCTTTCCAGCGCTCCGCTCTGCGCCGAAATCATTGCCTCGCGAATGTGTGATGAGCCGATGCCGCTAGAGCTATCGTTAGTGGATCATTTACATCCTGGGCGACGGATTATTAGTGCGCTAGTACGCGCTCAGTAATCGCCTTCTTCCTCATCATCGGCAAGATCTCGCCCAAAGGAACGCCATTGGGCGAGCGTCATCACCTCGGTCATTTCTAACTCAAGATCGTGAGCAATAATCAGTTCGTGACGCTCAAGCTGCTGTTTAAGCTCGGCTACCCAGCCGCTCATACCTGCGCCGGTATCAGTGGTATCGTATCCTTGGCGTGTCACAAATGCTTCAAGCAAAGCATCCAGCGTTTCCGGCGGCAGCATACGTGCTGGCACTTCAATAAAACGGCTCATTCACTCTGCTCCCAGACAGCTAGACGCTCAATAAAGGCGGCTTCATCAATCACTTCAACGCCCAGTTGCTCTGCTTTGGTTAATTTACTGCCTGCGGCCTCGCCCGCTACCAAGCAGGCAGTCTTCTTGGAAACACTGCCGGCCACCTTAGCGCCTAACGCTTGCAGCCGCGCCTTCCCTTCGTCCCGGGTCATGGTATCCATCGTGCCGGTGAGCACCCAGGTCTGTCCCTCTAAGGGTGTCGGGCCTTGCGTCACTTCACTCTCTTGCCAAGTGATGCCCGCATCAAGCAGTGCTTTCAGCGTTGTTAGGTTATGGGGTTGACGGAAAAAAGTATGAACATGGGCAGCGACAATCGGACCAACATCATTCACCGCTTCCAGCGCCGCTTGATCAGCTTCTTGCAAGGTCTGAAGTGTCCCGAAATAGCTGGCTAAATTTGCCGCTGTGGCTTCGCCTACTTCACGAATACCCAAGGCGTAAATAAAACGTGCCAGCGTGGTGTGCTTAGCCTTATCCAGAGCATTTACCAAGTTGGTCGAGGATTTTTCACCCATGCGTGGTAGCGTCTGAAGCTGCTCAGCGGTGAGATGAAATAAGTCTGCTGGCGTTTTCACCCAGTCCAGGTCCACCAACTGTTCAATCAGCTTCTCACCCAACCCATCGACATCTAGCGCTTTACGGCTGGCGAAATGCTTCAGCGCTTCTTTACGCTGCGCGGCACAATAAAGCCCGCCTGAGCAACGCGCAACCGCCTCGCTTTCCAACCGTTCAATATCCGAACCACACACCGGGCAGTGATTGGGAAAGGTAATCGCACGCGCCTGGGCAGGACGCTTGTCGATATCGACGCGTACCACTTGGGGAATCACGTCGCCCGCCCGACGGATGGCTACCGTATCACCAATCATCACACCTAAGCGAGTGATCTCATCGGCGTTATGCAGCGTCGCATTCGATACCGTTACACCAGCAACAGTGACCGGTTCTAACCTAGCAACCGGGGTGATCGCACCGGTACGGCCTACCTGGAACTCCACATCGTTAAGGGTCGTGACTTCTTCTTGGGCAGGAAATTTAAATGCTACCGCCCAGCGTGGCGCCCGCGCTACAAAGCCAAGCTCTCGCTGATGGCGCAGATCGTTTACTTTAATCACGACGCCATCGATGTCGTAACCCAATTGGTCTCGCTTTTCGCCCAATTGATCGCAGTAATCAGCCACCAGCTCAGGGCCATTGACAGTGCGGAGCTCCGTGCTGGAACGAAAACCCCATGCCTTAAGCCTTTCCATTTGCTGGCTATGAGTGGTCATTGGGCTACTGCTAAGCGCGCCGTCGCCAAGGTTTGCCATATCGAGCCGGGCAACTTGATAAGCATGAAACTCAAGTGGGCGCGTTGCGGTAACTCGCGGGTCAAGCTGACGCAGACTGCCAGCCGCCGCATTACGCGGGTTAGCAAAGACCTTGCTGCCTTCTTCCCTCGCTCGATCATTAAGCGCTTCAAAGCCCGCATGGCGCATAATAACTTCGCCGCGTACTTCTAATAACGCTGGAATGTTGTCGCCCATTAGCTTTAACGGAACAGACCGCAAGGTGCGCAAATTCGATGTAATGCCTTCTCCGGTACGGCCATCGCCACGGGTTGCGCCACTGACCAGTACGCCCTGCTCGTACACTAACGATACCGCGGCACCGTCGAGCTTTGGCTCACAGCTAAACTCAACGCTATTCGCCTGACACTCCAAACGTTCAGCGACACGCTCAGCAAAGGCGGTAATGTCATCACGGCTAAATGCGTTATCTAAAGAAAGCATGGGTATCGCATGAGCGACTTCAGGAAACCCATCTGCGGGCGCGGCACCCACGCGCTGAGTAGGCGAATCCGGTGAGACCAAATCGGGGTACTCGGACTCCAATTGCTTCAACCGCTGCAGCTTGCGGTCGTAATCTGCGTCGGTCAGCTTAGGTTCATCTAAGATGTAATAGCGGTAATTAGCGTCATCCAAATCGGCACGCAGTTGGCTAATTTCTTCCAGAAGTTGTTTCTCAGGCTGACTCATTCAGATGTTCCGGCATGCAAAAACAGGTGTTTAGTAACAAAAACACCCGCCTTCTTTGGGAAGGCGGGTGTTAACGAAACGCGACGCTTAACGCGCTTGCAGTTGGCGCTGCAAGCGATGGCGACGTTCAAACTCATGAACGCGCTGCCTTGCAAACTCAATGGTTTGCGCCGTCATTACGCTACGGTTTTCATCTTTAAGCTCACCCCCCATATGGCGTACGACAACCATCGCCGTTTCGACCATCGCCTCAAACGCTGCTGAGCTATCTTCAGCGCCCGGCAGCGGCATCAGGAACGTAATACCAGGGGTCACAAACTCATCCATTTCTTCAATGGGGAACGTACCAGGCTTGAGTACATTCACCATTGAAAATTGCAGTTCGCTATCGAAGCTTTCTGTTTCAAAACGGTGAAAGACGCCCATTTCACGGCTATAGCGAAGACCGCAGGCCATGATTAGCTCAAGCAATTTACCGCCATCAAAACCTTCAGGTTCCCGCGAAAGCACACTGATCACGACCATTTCAGAAGCGTCGGTGAGCGCATCTCTGGCACGCTCACTATTAACGTCGTGACGTAGCGCTTTTTCTAACGTCGGGTGCGTACGTACCACGTTATCCCGATGACTCGTTTCAGGCGCATAATCGTCGTAGTCATCAACATCGTGATAACTCTCATCGTGCGCAGAAATCGTCGGCTCATTATGCTCATTATATTGCGCAGCCTCGCGCTCCGCGGCTGCGGCCATTGCAGCGGCCTCTCGCGCTTCGGCTTGCTCTTGGGCAATACGCGCTTTTTCCGCGTCGGCTGCCTCTTTTGCTTCACGGCGCTGCTGCGCTTCAAGCGCTTTGCGCTCGGCTTCAAGCGCCTTACGTTCAGCTTTTTGCTTGGCTAGTGCTTCTGCACGTTTCGCCTTCTCTGCTTTCTTACGCTCTTTCTCTTTACGGCGCTCAATTACACGACGTTTAAAGGAGCGGCCAATGCCTTCGAAGTCGACCAGGCGGTATTCATCAACCTCATCGTCATATAGCTCTCTATCTTCGCCAGCAGTATCTGCACGCAGTTGACGACGCTTGGGTGTTTCAGCAGCATGTTGAGCTGCATCTTCAGGTTCAACTCTTAGTGTCGGCTCTGCCTCAGCTTCTTCAGTTACAGTCGGCTCAGCCGCAGCACTGGGTTCTGCTGACGCTTTATCAATTGAAGCCTCTACAGATTCAACTTGCTCATCAACGCCAGTTGATACCGTTTCTTCGTTCTGAACCGCTGCCTGTTCGCTCTCAGTATTCTTAGCACCAACTTTCTGACCGCTAACGTTTGGCTCGGAATGCTCGACTGGTTCAGGTACTGACTGTGAATCGTGGCTATCAGAATGATGGGCTTCAGCGGAAGAAGAAGCAGGCGCGCTACTTGTTGTCGTTTGGCGAGTAGCGTCTGCGTGCTGAGCTTCACTGTTAACAGTATTGCCGGGACTCTCTTCAGCCATAAATATGCTGGGCTCCCGACGCTCGGACTCAGGAGTTGCAGACCTGCTTAACGTGTGCTCGGCTGAAGCAGTATCTGGCTGAACGGATGCATGGCTCGTTGAGGTGGGGTGTCCAACCGCAGAAGGCTGCTCATGTTTTCGAGGCTCATTTTTACGGGACCACGAAAAATGCGCATTGGCTTTTGACTTGGCCGAACTGGCAGAGCTGGAAAAAGAACGACGAAAATCGGACAGCACTTTGGAAGGCCCTGGATGCTCTTGGCGTTCCAACTTTGGTTTTTGGCCAAGGTTGCTGTAGTCGGCAGGCTTGACTACCCTGGCACCACCGTTTGGCAGTTCCCAGTTTATTTCCGCCTCTTTAACTTCATCATTAAATTCTTCGGATTTAGCGGCTGGCAAGTCTTTACCCGCTTGATCCAGACGGGGCACACGGCGTTGGCGCTGAAGCCTTCGCACACCGTCAACTACGATGAGCGAAACCAGTGCCAGTCCTAGAATGATTAACCACTCTCTTAATTCCATGTCGAGCATTCCATGGGTCAATATACCGATTGCAAAGGCGCGATGCCTGATGACGTAAACATATTCGAAATTAGCTAAATATCATCAAGCATAGCGCGGTTGCTACGAAAAGGGCCACTTTTTGCAGATTTTCACGCTTTAACACCGCTATAGGTGGTTTTAGGCCAAATCTCTGACTATATCAACTAAGAAAAGTGCCATTTTAGCGCTAACTTATCCCGACAGGACACATCGTCACATCATCGTCTGCTTTCTATAGGGAGAATTGTTGCTCCCTTGCTCGCCTTTTCACGCCGTAATATGACAAGCCCAAGCCCACACTAAAACCTACGTAACGAAACGCCACTGCTCTGCCAAAACTGCCCTACCAACTGCTGTCCGATCAACACTGTCCTGTTACAAATCTGTCTCACCAAGAAATCTGTGGTAACAAACAGTATTGAATAGCTAACGAAATCATAGCATAAATGTTTTAAACCCTTAACTAACGCTATACAAGAGTAATGAAAGTTCACATTTCAGATTTATCGATTTTCGCTAGAGGAACACGCTTAGCGGCACGCCGCGCTTTAGCAGGAGCAGCCCCCAACGCTTTGATGAAGGTGGTTAACCAGAAGCCTTGAATAAATATAAACAACTGATAATAAATAATTTTTACGATCAAAAAGAATAGAGAAAGAAACGCTATCAATAGCCACTAATGAATCTAATATGGGATAGCTAAGCTAAAGCAGCACGACTCACCCTCATGTCCGCACACACCGTCACAGGCTTGCTCCAGCACAGTTTTTGCATATTTCCCGAGGCATTTAAGAGGTGAAAATTCGTTTAATTCAGCACTATTACTGCCGAGAAAGCACTTAATCAACCAGCGCAGCAGCTTCATCAATCCCAACTGACACAAGCCTAGACACACCAGGTTCCTGCATGGTGACCCCCATCAAGCGTTCGGCAGCTTCCATCGCTATTTTGTTATGGGTGATATAGATGAACTGAACACTTTCCGACATTTCTTTAACAAGTTTGGCATAGCGCCCTACGTTGGCATCATCCAGCGGAGCATCGACTTCGTCCAACATACAGAAAGGTGCAGGGTTCAATTGGAAAATTGCGAAAACCAGCGACAGTGCTGTTAGCGCCTTTTCTCCCCCTGAGAGTAGGTGAATAGTGCTGTTTTTCTTACCTGGCGGCCGCGCCATAATTGCCACACCGGTTTCCAGCAAATCATCTCCGGTAAGGGTTAGCCAAGCAGCTCCCCCACCGAAAACTCGTGGAAATAGCGTTTGTAGCCCCGTATTAACTTGGTCGAATGTTTCTCGAAAGCGAACGCGCGTTTCTTGATCGATACGTTTAATCGCCCGCTCTAACGTTTCTAATGCTTCCGTAAGCTCAGCATGCTGAGCTTCCAAATAGTTACGCCGCTCGGCTTGCTGATCGTACTCTTCAATCGCCGCAAGGTTGATGGCACCTAAACGGCGAATCTTATCTGTGGTGTTTTCCAACCGCTCCTGCCAAGCAGTTTCACTGGCGTCGCTAGGCAAGTGCTCTGCTAAAGCATCGGGGTCATGGCCTAATTCTGCCAATTGCTCATCTTGAGTGGCCGCTTTAAGCGCCAGCGCTTGAACATCCATACGGCGCTGCTGCAGCTGCTCACGGCTTTGTTCCAAATTGCGTTCATGCTGCTGGCGAGCCAGCTCGTCGTTGCGCAGTTGCTCTGCCAATGTTTGGGCCTGCTGGCGGGTATCATTAAGACGCCGCTCCTGCTGCTCACGCTGGTGTAGCAACTCCTCTAACTCTTCGGCAGCCAATTCATCTGGCTCTACCAGCATTTCCCGTGACTCTTCTAGCTCAGCAATACGCAGCGCAAGGCGCTCTTCACTATCGCTACTACGACTTTGTTGGGCTCGCAGGCTATCGCGCTCAGCATTTAACCGCTCTCGCTCTAGCGCCAATGCCTGCTGACGCGCTTTCATGGGAGCATGTTGCTGATTTAACTGGTCACGCTGCTCACGTTGGCGACTGCGCTGTTCAGCACTAGTTTCGCGAGCTTCGGCAGCGGCTTCAAGCTGTTCCATGGCCGCATGCCAGCGAGCGCGCTGCTCTTCTAAAGTGAGCGTTAACTCCGCCTCATCCTGTTGTAGTTGGGCGAGTTCATCATCCAATTCAGTGGCACGACTCTCTAAATGCTCTAGGCGTTGAGCTAGGCGTTGTTCTTTCACCGCAAGCTGTTGAAGCGAAGCGGCGTGGGCACGCTCTTGCTCGGCCTGCTGCTCACGGGTTTGCTCTAGCGCTTCGATGGCTTCGCTAGCGGCTTCGCACTGCTCATCCAGCAGCGCTAACGCCTCTTCATCCTGGGCAAGACGGGCGTCTAACTCATCAAATCGACGACGCGTCACCAATAGCGCATCAACACCTTCACCGTTAGCTTGTTGGTGCAGCCAGCCGCGCCCACGCCACACCCCTTCTCTGCTGACAACACTTTCTCCAGGCGCCAAATTACCTAGTAGCCTCTCGGCATCTTCGTTGTTTTCTGCGAAGTGAATACTTGCCAACCATTCGCCTAACGCACCTGCCCCAGACACCAACGAATCTAAGCGCTGCCTAGATGAGGCTGGCTGCTCAGCTTGGTCGATTAAGCACCAATCAGTGGCGAGAGCATTAGGTAGTGCTTTTAACTGATTTGCAGTCACTAAACGGGCGTTTAACCACGGCGCAAGCAGCCAGGAAATCACTCGCTCCCAGCCAGGTGCAACACGAATCGCTTCACCAAGACGTGGCGCATCAGCTAAGCCGTAGGCCGCTAATGCGTCGCTCAAATCCGGGTCGTGATCAGCTAGGGCGGCATCAATTAACGCCTTCAATGAGGCGAGTTCGCCTTGATGTTGACTTAGTTCAGCACGCTGTTGATCACGCGCCTGAGTGGCCTGCTGATAAGCGGCCTTGGCATCGCTATAGCGCTGTTGCCAGTGGTCACGTTCGGCTTGGAAGTCTTCAGCACGCTGTTCAGCCTCTTCCCGTAGGGCCTGGCATTCAGCGTGTTCATTGCGCAGTTCAGTAACATCGGCAAGTTCGCCGCGCTGCTGTCGGCGGCGCTGGTTTTCCGCCTGCATGCGTGCAATACGTTGCTCTAAATCGCGTAATTGGTCTTGGCTACGATCCGCTTCCCGACTGGCATCGCGCCAGTGATTCTCTGCATCGGCCCACTGCTGTTCGGCAGCTTCAAGAGCGGGGGTTGCATCCGCTAAGGCTTGCTCAAGTGTTTCTAGCTGCTCTTCAAGGGCTTCGTGCTCTGGAAGCAAGTCCTCTAAACGAGCCTCTATCGCGCCAAGTCGCTCTTGATCGCTTTCACTGACTCGCCGCTGTTCATCAAGGTCACGGCGCGCCGTTGCTATATCGCTTGCCAATTGAGCCTCACGGCTGCGGCGGTGCGCTTGATCCTGTTCCAGGCGGGCAATTCGGGTGGTGGTTTCAAAGAACTGTTGCTGATGGCGTTCTAATACATCAGCAAGTTCATCATGCTGCTCACGCGCTTGTTCCAGTCGCGTTTCACACTGACGTACGCCAAATACGTCTTTCTCAACCGCAATCTCCAGCTCGCGCACTCGGCTTTCTTGGTGAGATTGCTCAGCCCGCAATGCGCGTCCACGCACTAGTGCCAGCTCACCTTTTAGCCGGTACTCCTGCTGTTTTAACTCTTGGTAGCGCTTAGCAGCTTCAGCCTGACGTTTAAGGCGTTCGAGCTGTTTGTCCAGTTCCTCACGGATATCATCCAGGCGTTCCAGGTTCTCCTGGGTGCGGCGCATACGGTTTTCAGTTTCACGACGGCGCTCTTTATATTTTGAAATACCCGCCGCTTCTTCCAGCGTGGCACGCAGGTCATCGGGGCGAGCTTCGATTAGCCGTGAAATCATCCCCTGGCCGATAATGGCGTAAGAGCGCGGGCCTAAACCAGTACCCATAAACAGATCAGCAATATCTCGCCGACGGCACTTTTGACCATTAAAGAAGTAATTGGATTGACCGTCACGGGTGACTAAGCGCTTTACCGCAATTTCTGAGTACTGCGCGTAAGCGCCCCCCATGCCACCATCGCGATTATCGAATTTGAGCTCGATAGAAGCTTGGCCGATCGGCTTACGACCGGTGGAGCCATTGAAGATAACATCGGCCATCGACTCACCGCGCAGGGTTTTAGCTGAGGACTCCCCCATTACCCAACGCACCGCATCGATGATATTAGATTTGCCACAACCGTTTGGCCCAACGATGGCCGTCATATTGCCATCGAAGGGCACCGTTACTGGATCAACAAAAGACTTGAACCCAACAAGACGAATAGAGGTTAAGCGCATTGCGACCCTTAGCTGCGGTTGTTTGCGTGGACGTTATTCAAAAACGCGGTCAATAACAACATTTGCCGCATCATCCTCACTAATAGGTCCAACGCTGACGCTTTCCAGATCGCCAAACAGATCACCAGGCTGAGGGGTTGCCTGGCCAGATTGCGAAACGCGAACAACTAAGCGTGCTTCACGCACTTGTGAGATTTGCGCTTGGGGTGACATGGCCGCGTTGTCATCCAACACGACCGTCATGGGAAGCTCTGACACCTGAGTACGAATAACAGCCAGCGGCGGCAGTTCGCCTTTCATATCCCGGGCAGTAATAAACACGCTAGTATCGTCACTGACGTTATCCATCAGCGCTTCGTCTAATGAGACCGTCACACGCACGCCTTGGCTTTGGCCAGCCCCAACCGCCTCTGCTTCTGGCTCGACTCCTAAACGCTCTTGAGCAACGCGAATACCTTCGCGCAAAGAGGATGCCGTTTCGGGGTCTTCTATGTTTGCGACAGCACGACGCCAGCGGTCAATCGCTGTTTCATAGTCGCCATTATCAAACGCATGAATACCAAGCACGCCGAGCACTGTGGGCTGGCGTGGGTCTTGCGCTAGCGTCTCATCCACTAGCGACTGCACTTCGGGAGTCAGTTCGCGTTCCGCCATAAAAAAGCGCAGTTGAGCCAGCTGTGCCAACAGGGGAGGAATCCGCCCTTCAATAGCAATCAACCGCTCTAACGCATCAGCAGCCTTGTCGGACTGACCGGTTTCACGGTAAAGCGGAAACAGTGAACTCCATACATTGGGATTATTCGGCTGACGCTCGACCTCTGCTTCCATGCGTTCTAGATACATGGCCAGTGAACCATCGGGGTCGTTTTGCACTTCTTGCTGAATAGCATAAAGCGTTAAATCGCCTTCCGCGCCGTTTTGCTGATACCAAAACGTACTCGCCCCCACTACAGCAACCATAACCAAGGGAACAGCAAACCTACCCGCCGTTGCCGCCTTCAACGGGCGTTTAGTTCGGCTAGCGGTGTCTTCCAATAAGCTGCGCTCTAACTCCAGACGGTCTTCTTTAAACTGTTTCTCATCCATATCACCACGTTCGTGAGCAGCTTCCAACGAGGCCAAACGGCGCTTAAAAATCGCCACATTTTGCTCATTAGCGGTATCGTTAGCTTCGAAGTGATCTAGCTTGTCACGTAGCCCATGGGCACCGCGCATCGGCGCTATTAATAACCAAAGCGCAGGGAGTAATAGTAAAGCAATTGCAATCCACAGCGGTGTCATGAAGACCTCTCGCGGTTAATCAGGGCATCCAGGCGGGCACGCTCTTCGGCGCTAAGCGCTTTCGCTGAGGCATTACGGCGAGCGCGAACCATCATCACGACGACCACGACACCGAGCAGCACCAAACCTAGCGGTAACCCCCACAGCAGGTAAGTGCGATTTTCTAAACGCGGGTTATAGAGAATGTACTCTCCAAACCGCTGCACCATGTGGTTAACAATTTCGATATCCGATTGACCATCCTGTAGCAATTGATAGACACGCTCACGCATATCCGCGGAAATTGGCGCGTCAGAATCATTGATAGCCTGGTTCTCACATAAAGGGCAACGCATCGAAGCGGTGAGATCATGGTAGCGCTGTTCCATCACAGGGTCATCGAACTCACGTATCTCAATACCGCCGGCCAACGCGCCGCTAGCCAGTGTCAGCAGCGCGACGGTAAGCATTAAGCGTATTAGCGCCATTTTTCCACCTCCGGCAGAATGCGTTCACGAACGTCTTCCGGCGACACGTAACCTTTGTGGTGGTAGCGAATGACACCGTCAGCATCAACAAGGAAGGTTTCCGGCGCACCGTAGACCCCTAGGTCAAAGCCCAAGTTACCATCAGGATCAAATACATTAACTTCGAAGGGATCCCCAAACTCGCTCAAGAACTCCAGCCCTTTTTCGCGAGTATCACGATAGTTAATGCCGACCATGCGAATTCCGTGATCAGCCAGCTCCAGCAGCTGCGGCATTTCCTGCTTACAAGCGGGGCACCATTCACCCCATACATTCACCAAGGTGACGCTGCCAGTTAACAGGGTTTGATCAACTTGGCGATTTTCATCACGTAGTGTTGTGGCTTCAAACGCAGGAAACTGCCTAGCCATTAGTGCCGAGTCGCGGTGCGAAGGATCGCGCCCTAGCCCTTGATAGAGAAACAAAGCGATCCCCAGAAAGCCAATCGGCAGGAGTAAAAGCAATAGGCGGCGTGTCATACCATAGCTTCCTTCGAGGTTGCAGACTCAGACGTTGCAGGAGCCGTGCTAGCAGACGCTTTGCGCGATATGACACGACGATACCGTTTATCAACTATCGCCAGAATGCCACCGAAAGCCATCAACAACCCACCGAGCCATAACCAGCGTACAAACGGTTTGTATTGAACGCGCATCGCGTAACTACCATCGCCAAGGTCTTCGCCCATAGCGACATAGAGGTCACGGAAAAGCCCGGGACGAAGCGCCACTTGGGTCATTGGCATTCGGGTAGCGAGATAGAGGCGCTTTTCCGGGCGCATCACAAAACTGCTTCCGGAGTCGCCGCGCTGCACTTGAATAATAGAGGTATCTGCTAGGAAGTTCGGGCCCCGGCGATTGGTCAGCTCCGTCATCGTAAACTGATAGCCTGCCACTTCGACAGTCGTGCCCGGCGACATCCGCACGTTGCGTTCGATGTTGTAATTGGAAACAACTGCCACGCCAACGATAGTGACTGCGATGCCCACATGACCAAGCACCATGCCCCAATACGCTAACGACAGCTTACGCAGCCCCGCAAAAAAAGAGTTGGCATGGCGAACTTTATCGAACAAGTCACGCACGATAGGCAGTACGATCCAGAGCGCCGAAACAATGCCCAAGGAGACCCAAAGATTCCACTCGCCGCCATATAGCAACGGCATAGCACCGCCCAGGATCAGCGCAGCAGCGCCGGACAGCCAAAGCTTACGCCACAGCTCACTGGCACTCATACTTTTCCAGCGGGCGATCGGCCCCAACCCCATAAACATGCACATCACCACCGTTAGCGGTACAAAAAGTGCATTAAAGTACGGAGGCCCCACGCTAATTTTACCTAATCCAAGGGAGTCCAAAATCAGCGGATAAACCGTCCCTAACAGTACGGTGACCGTCATAATGACCAGTAGAATATTATTGACCAACAACAACGAGTCTCGGGATAGCCAATTAAAGCCGACCTTATGGCTCACTCGGGGTGCGCGTACAGCGAATACCAGCAACGATAGCGTCACGGTAATTGCCAACAGCATTAGAATAAAGAAGCCGCGAGAGGGATCGTTAGCAAACGCATGCACAGAGGTCAGCACACCAGAGCGGACCAAAAACGTGCCCATTAGTGACAGCGAGAAGGTTGAAATAGCCAGCAACACTGTCCAGCTTTTAAACGAGCCGCGTTTTTCCGTGACCGCCAACGAGTGCACCAGCGCCGTTCCGGTTAGCCAGGGCAGTAGTGAGGCGTTTTCAACCGGATCCCAGAACCACCAGCCGCCCCAACCTAGCTCGTAATAAGCCCACCAACTACCTAGCGCGATGCCTACGGTTAGAAATGCCCAGGCCACATTAGTCCAAGGGCGCGCCCAGCGGGTCCAGGCAGCGTCTAAGCGCCCGCCTAGCAACGCGGCAATGGCAAATGCAAATACCACTGAGAAACCTACATACCCCATGTAGAGCATAGGGGGATGCACAACTAGCCCAAAATCTTGCAGCAGCGGGTTAAGATCAGCCCCGTCTTGGGGCATATTTGGCAGCAGTCGCTCAAATGGATTGGAGGTCATCAAGATAAATAACAGGAAGCCAACGCAGACCATTCCCATCACGCCTTGCACCCGCGCTACCATATCGCGAGGTAGGTCGCCGGAGAATACCGAAGCGGCATACCCCCAGCCAGCCAGCATTAAACTCCACAATAAGACCGAGCCTTCATGGTTTCCCCACACGGCACTAAACTTGTAGTACCAAGGCAGCAGCGAGTTGGAATTATTAGCAACGTTCGCCACGCTGAAGTCATCCAGCATATAACTGGCTGTTAGGCACAAATAGGCAATGGCAATAAACAGGAACTGCCCCGTGGCCATAGGTCGACCATAGGCCATCCACAACGGACGACGAGTGGCCGCGCCTGCCAGCGGCATCACAGCTTGTATCACAGCCATCAACAGGGCAATGACCAGAGCAAAGTGGCCGATTTCAGGAATCATCTTGATGAACATGCGCGCTCCGAATTAGCAGTGGGTATCACCGTCTGCTTGACACGATAAGACATTAGTAATCGCTTGCTTGGGGGGTGCCTTCCTGTTCCAAACGTTTACCCACCTCTGCCGCTTTTGCCTGATAATCTGCCGGGGAGTAGCCTGCATCTTCTAATGCTTGCGCCACTTCAGGCGGCATATAGTTTTCATCGTGGCGAGCTAAGACTTTATCAGCATATAAGCGCCCATCTGCCTGAAGCTCTCCTACCACGACCACCCCCTGCCCCTCACGGAACAGATCCGGCAAAATTCCGCTGTAGTAGACTTCCAAGTCCTCGACGTAATCCGTCACGGTAAACTCAACATCAAGACTGGCAGGGTCACGCGATACCGATCCCTCTTTAACCATTCCGCCCGCGCGAATCTGGCGCTCCATGGGTGCATCGCCCTGAGCAATTTGTACCGGGCTAAAAAATAAATTGATATTGGAGCGCAGCGCATACAGTGTCAGTCCCACCGCTATCGCGGTTAATGAAACCAACCCTAAAATGACGAACAGCTTCTGTTTACGTTTAGGCGTCATTACGAACGTCCCTTTGAGCAGAGTTAACTGGTGTTTGCGCAGCCTGGGGCTGGGCGTTTTGGCGGCGCACACGGCGCTTTACACCTTTCAGCAGCTGACTGCGCTCAAGGCGCGCATGCCAAACGATCACCAGCATCAACAACGCAGTAATGCCCCAAGCAGCCCATACATAAAGCCCGTGGCCACCCATGGCAAAAAATTCATTAAGTGAGGAAAAAGCCATTATCTCACCTCCTCTACTAGCTCTTGCACCCAGCGCTTATTGGTTTCACGGCGCAGTATTTCACTGCGCGTACGCATCAGGGTTAACGCTATAAAAAAGCAGTAGAAGCCGAGCACCATAATGAGCAGCGGTGCCCACATTTCCATAGGCATTGCCGAACGTCCGGTAATCGTAAACGAGGCAGGCTGGTGCAGGGTGTACCACCACTCCACCGAATATTTGATGATCGGAATATTAATCACGCCCACCATTGCTAGCACTGAGGCTGCACGTGATCCACTATCGCGACTACTGAAAGCACCGCGCAGTGCAATGACCCCTAAATACAAAAACAGCAAAATCAGCATGGACGTTAAGCGCGCGTCCCACATCCACCAGGTTCCCCAGGTGGGCACCCCCCATACTGCGCCTGAAAAAAGCGCTACAAAGGTCATCGCAGCACCTAATGGTGCCATCACGGTGGCCGCCATATCGGCTACTTTAATTTTCCAGACCATATATACCAAGCCTGAAACAGCCATCGAGACAAAAATGGATTGCGCCAAGAAAGCGGCAGGAACGTGGACATAGATAATCCGAAAGCTATTGCCCTGCTGGTAATCCGCCGGAGCAAAGGCTAGTCCCCAAACGCTGCCCAGCAGCAACAGTAACACCGCCGCTGTCCAGAACCAGGGCTGAAGCTTGGCGCTAATCGCATAGAACCACTTGGGTGATCTCAGTTTATTTATAAAGGCCCACATGGTGTTTTTGTCCTTTAACCGTTGATGCTGATGCGTAGCGAGGCGGCAATAGCCCAAGGTGCTAGCATTAACGAAATCGCTAAAAGTGCGCCCAAAATAGCCAGATGCGCCGCGATACCATCGCCTAAAATAGCAGCCTGCACAGCGCCGGCACCAAAAATAAGCACCGGGATATAGAGCGGCAACACCAGCAGTGACAGCAATACACCGCCTCGCGCCAACCCAACGGTCAGCGCGGCGCCAATGGCACCAATCAAGCTGAGGCTTGCGGTTCCCAATGCCAGCGACAGCGCTAAAACCATGTAGCTACCGGCAGGAAGAGCCAACATGATACCTAAAATTGGTGCCATGAGTGCTAAAGGCAGACCTGTCAGCAGCCAGTGAACGGCAACTTTTGCAAGGCTGAGCGCCGCCAACGGCTGAGGGGCTAACAGCAGCTGCTCCAAACTGCCGTCGTCGTAGTCACTCCGGAACAGGCTATCCAGGGAAAGCAGCGCCGCTAGTAATGCCGCCACCCACAGCAACCCTGGCGCTATTTCTGCTAGTAACTGGGGATCAGGTGAAATGCCAATCGGAAAGAGCGTTATCACCAAGGCAAAGAACACCAATGGATTAAGCACTTCACCACGACGACGTAGCAAAAGCGTTAGATCTCGCTTAAAGGTGGCACTAATGGCAACCATGAGCCCACCGGAAGGCGCATGCATCGACATTTCTGGGATGCCTGTCGTGGCGTGTGAGCTTGGCAACGCTGTCTCCTTCTACCCCAGTTGAACGCGCCTAAGCACGGATGATGCGGTTAATTCATGATGTGTTGTCACTAATACACAGCCGCCCGCGTTGGCATGTGCAACAAGCTGCGCTTCTAATGCTGCCACTCCGTGGCGATCAATGGCTGTAAAAGGTTCATCCAGGACCCACAATGCCCGTTTAGTAAGCGTCAGCCTTGCAAGAGCAATTCGCCGCTGCTGCCCTGCGGAAAGCTGGCCTGCGGGCACATCCTCAAAGCCACAAAGCCCAACCTGTGCCAGCGCTTCTTCACGCTGGTAATCGTCGCCTTTCTCGCCGCTTAGCGCTTGGTACCACGCCAAGTTTTCCAACGGAGAAAGACCCGCTTTTATACCAGGGGCATGCCCTAAATAGAGTAGATTGGCGAGAAAATGTTCACGCACCTCGCGCATCGAGTCGCCATTCCAATAAATGTCGCCATGGTAGTCGCTCAATTGGCCTGAGAGAATTTTCAACAGTGTCGTTTTTCCGCTCCCGTTAGGGCCTTCAATGCGCACTATTTCGCCACGTTGAATATCAAGATCTAACCCCTCAAACAGCCAACGGTCATCGCGTTCACAGGCTAGCTGTCGGGCTTGTAGGCAGAGGCTCAAGAATATCTCCAGGCACGTAGATTTTGCGTCGAACTCTACACGGAAAGCCCCTTTCTCGCCAGTCGCTCTATGCGGTCTGGGGTCGCATCACATTTCAACCAATCTTCGCTTAAGAACAATAGACTCTGCAGAGCACTAGCACTGTATGCAAAAACAGGTCTATACTACAAACACTGTATGAAAAAACACTACCGATTATAAACACAGCAATCTGCTCAATTACACGCCTAGGGAGCGGGCGCTGCATTGGAGAAAACTCATGACGATGACAATGCCAACACCCCTGAACATCACTCAACATACGCTACCTCAAACAGCGCCGAATACAGCACGCCCTGCTTATTCGCCCCCCCGTGTCACACGACGCAATACATATGCGCTACGCGTGCGCGGCAACAGAATGCGTGAATGCAACCTATTCGATGGTGATGTCATTATTATTCGCCGCTATCAGCAAGGCAGCCATCAAGAAACCGCTATTGCGACGATCAACCAGCGAGAAGTTGCCCTAAGACAACTTTCAATTAGTCGGCTTGGCGTTCACTTATGGCCCGAAGATGCAGCTATGCCTGCCGTCTTCCTGCATAATTGTGATATTCAAGTGCTGGGAATGGTGATGGGCGTCGGGCATGGCGCTAGCAACACTCAGCACCACTAATTGGCCACCCGCTTTAGGGAGCATCGATTGCGTTACCGAGTTCCAGACCTAGCACCCGCCACATGGCATACCGCTGAAATTGAGGTTGAAAAAAGTCGCTTCCTCACTTGGATATGCCATGCCCCCAACACTGGCGACTATCATACGATGTTGCAGGCGGCAAAAGCCGCTCATCCCAATGCAAGCCATCACTGCACCGCCTTTATTGCTGGTCCACCAGGAGAGCAAACACACATAGGGTTCTCTGATGATGGCGAACCTGGCGGCACAGCAGGTAGGCCCATGTATCAAGCCTTGCTCGGTAGCCAGATGGGCGAAATAGGTTGCGTGGTGATTCGTTACTTTGGCGGCACCAAGTTGGGCACTGGTGGGCTTGCCCGGGCTTACGCACAGGCGGTTAATGCCGGGATTGAAAGATTACCTACACGCGAAGTCGTCGAACGAGATAGCTACTTGCTACGTGTCAACTTCGCCCATGAAGCAGTCGCGCGCGCCTGGTGTGATGAGCAGAAAATTCCCATCCAACAGGCAGAGTACGATGGCAGCGGCGTATGCCTCACGATTGGCTGGCCAAAAGATGAGCCACTAAATTTTACTACGCTTGAAAATCGTCTCAAGACAGCACTCGATATGCAAAAAGTGCCGCCACCATAAGATCATTACTATCTCTAATAAAAAACGCGACTTACGCGAGCAGTTGCTCGGTAAGCCGCGTTTAAGATACCCGCCATTACCCAGACTTACTATGCAATGGCAGTACTAGTGGGTTTAGCCTAAATATTTAATCATCACACCCGCCGCAACGGCTGAACCGATAACACCGGCTACATTAGGGCCCATAGCGTGCATCAGCAGGAAGTTATGCGGATTTGATTCCAAGCCAACCTTATTAGCCACTCGCGCAGCCATCGGCACTGCCGAAACACCCGCGGCACCAATCAGCGGATTAATCGGCATTTTGCTGACCAAGTTCATCAACTTCGCCATCAACACGCCTGCGGCCGTGCCAATACCAAACGCCACAATACCCAAGCCCAGGATACCCAGCGTTTCGAATGCCAGAAAGCTGTCTGCCATCAGCTTGGAACCTACCGATAGCCCTAAGATAATCGTCACGATATTGATCAGAGCATTTTGCGCAGTATCCGATAAGCGCTCAACGACACCACACTCACGCATCAAATTACCAAAGCAGAACATTCCTAACAGCGGCGCTGCATCAGGTAGGAAAAGCGCAACGGCAATCAACAACATCAGCGGGAAAACGATCTTTTCCAGCTTAGATACCGGACGCAGCTGCGTCATCTTAATTTGACGCTCTTTCTGAGTGGTCAGCAAGCGCATAATCGGCGGCTGAATCAGCGGCACCAGCGCCATGTAGGCGTAGGCCGCCACCGCGATAGCGCCCAACAGCTCAGGAGCCAATACGCTTGATACATAAATAGACGTTGGGCCATCAGCGCCGCCAATAATACCAATGGCGGCTGCTTGATTTAGCGAAAAGTCCATCACCCCCAGCGAGGTAAGCACTACCGCACCAAACAGCGTGGCAAAAATGCCAAACTGAGCAGCCGCGCCTAAAAAGAGCGTCCGCGGGTTAGCCAGTAACGGGCCAAAGTCGGTCATGGCTCCTACGCCCATAAAGATAATCAGTGGCGCAATACCAGAGGCAATCGCTACTTTATAAAAGTTATAGAGCATCCCATCGCTATAGCCCACGCCAACCGCAATATCCTTTGCCGCACGCAATTGATCGGGAGCTGCTGCGTCGTGGGCAATCGCTTTAAGTAACTCTCGCCAAGCTTCCACACCACTTGATGGATCAAGGGTAGCACCCAGTGCGGAAGCGATCTGTTGCAGCACAGCAGGTTTTGCTACCTCGATCGCTTGGTCGAGCGCTGAGATTGCCAAGCCTGCTTCCGGGATATTCGCCAGAATACCGCCAAACCCAATTGGCACCAGCAGCAACGGCTCAAACTTCTTGTGAATGGCAAGATAGAGCAGCCCAAGCCCTACCAAAATCATGGCCGCCTGACCAAGCTCAAGGTTATAAAGCCCCGAGCCCTCCCATAAGGTAATTAGTTTTTCCATTGCCAAATGCCCTTAAAGCTCGATCAGCGAATCGCCGACGGCGACGCTGTCACCCTCGCTGACATTAACTTTCGAAACGGTACCAGAGCTACTGGCGCGCACTTCGGTTTCCATTTTCATGGCTTCCAAAATAATCACTACATCGCCATCCGCTACTTGATCGCCCGGGCGCACATTGACCTTGAAGATATTGCCAGCCAGCGGCGCATCAATGCTTTCTCCACTAGGCGCGGTCACTTCCTCTTTAGGTGCATTAGCACTCACTGCCGTCTGCTCTTGCACCGCCCCTATCTCGCCACCTTCAGACACTTCCACTACAAATGCTTTGCCATTGAGCTTAACGGTATAGGTTTCCGGGCCACTAGAAGCCACTGGCGCTTTGCTTTCGGCTTTTGCCGGCACGTTAGCGCTTTTCGCCTCAGCTGCTTGGGGAGCGGGCTCGAAGGCATCCGGGTTGTCACGGTTTTTAAGGAATTTCAGTCCAATTTGCGGGAATAGTGCATAGGTCAGCACGTCGTCTATTGCCTGCTCGCCGCTGGCAATACGGATGCCATCAGCACTCGCTTTTTCGTTAAGCTCAGTCGTAAGTCGGTCCATTTCTGGCGACAGGTTATCTGCCGGACGACAGGTGATCGGCTCGCCACCTTCGAGCACGCGTTTTTGCAGCTCTGCATTAAACGGCGCGGGCGCGGAGCCGTACTCACCTTTGAGCAGCGCCTGAACTTCTTTGGAGATGGACTTGTAACGCTCGCCCATCATCACGTTCATCACAGCTTGAGTACCCACAATCTGGGAGGTCGGCGTCACCAGAGGGATAAAGCCAAGGTCTTCGCGTACCCGGGGAATTTCATTCAGCACATCGTCAAGTTTATCGCCAGCGCCCTGCTCTTTAAGCTGGCCTTCCATGTTGGTGAGCATGCCACCAGGCACCTGAGCAATCAAAATGCGTGAGTCGATACCGCGCAACGAGCCTTCAAACGCCGCATACTTTTTACGTACTTCACGGAAATAGCTGGCAATGTCTTCCAACAACTCCAGATCAAGACCGGTATCACGATCGGTATCTTTTAGCATGGCCACGACGGATTCAGTCGGACTGTGACCATAAGTCATGGACATGGAAGAGATTGCAGTATCGACATTGTCGACGCCTGCCTCGACGGCTTTCAAAATTGTCGAGGTCGACAACCCGGTAGTCGCATGACAATGCAAGTGAACGGGAATAGATAGCTCTTTTTTCAACCGCGTGACAAGATCATAGGCAATATAAGGCGTCAGAAGCCCCGCCATATCCTTGATAGCCAGTGAGTCAGCGCCCATTGCGGCAATGGTTTTAGCGAGCTCTACCCAGCTATCCAGGGTATGTACCGGGCTAACCGTATAAGAGATGGTGCCTTGCGCATGTCCACCTACTTGGCGAACCGCCTTGATAGCACGCTCAAGATTGCGCGGGTCATTCATCGCGTCAAACACGCGGAACACATCAACCCCGTTGGTCTTGGCGCGCTCGACAAACTTATCAACCACGTCATCGGCGTAGTGGCGATAACCTAATAAGTTTTGGCCACGTAACAACATCGCTTGAGGTGTATTCGGCATCGCTTCTTTCAGTGCCCGAATACGCTCCCACGGGTCTTCACCCAAATAACGAATGCATGAATCAAACGTTGCTCCGCCCCAGGTCTCTAATGACCAATAGCCGACATTGTCGAGTTTTTCGGCAATCGGTAGCATGTCATCAAGACGCAAACGGGTGGCAAACAGCGATTGATGGGCATCGCGAAGAACAACATCAGTGATCCCCAGAGGACGTTTTGTTTCATTCATGGTCGTGGCTCACAATTTTTACGTTATGGATTTGTAGTAAATTTAACAAAACAAATAGTAATCGAGCGGTAGGATAACTACAAAAATAGGGCCTTACTTACGCCGCGAAGAACGATAACGGTGCACTGCAGCACTAATCACTGCCTTGACTTCATCATCCTGGCCTTTCGGTGCAGATGGTTTTGCATTATTTCGACCGCTCGGTGCTGCTACAGGGGCAGGCTGGAAACGGCCAATCAATTTCGACATTAGCGTAACGCTAATTACCAAAACCGTAAGAAAAACAAAAACAAAACCCATACCCAACCCCATAAGGGCAAGCCCCTCTTGGAGCAACTCTGACTCTTGCATACCGCATCCCCCCTCTTTCAAATGCTTCTCGGCACACCAATAGCCTCTAAAGGCGCTTGGCGCAGTGAGGCTAATACACTAACCTGCCACATCCAGGATAGATTGCAATCGCGCCATAGTGGAAGTCATGGTTGTTAATTTACTACATAAAGGCAGGATAGGCCTAGCGCCTATGGAAGGTGTCATCGACGCCTTAACGCGTGATTTACTGACTCAGCAGGCAGGTTTTGACTGGGCAGTGACTGAGTTTGTCAGGGTGGTCGACACACGACTCCCCCCTCGCGTGTTCTATAAACATTGCCCCGAACTGTCAGCAGGCAGCGTCGCCACTCCTAGCGGCGTTCCCGTGCATTTGCAGCTTTTGGGATCAGACCCCTTGGCGCTAGCCAGCAATGCGCAACAGGCACGCTCTCTGGGCGCCATCAGCGTTGATCTTAACTTTGGCTGTCCGGCAAAACTAGTCAACCGCCACGACGGTGGCGCATCGCTGCTTCGCCAGCCTGAGCGCGTCTATCGTGCCGTAAAAGCGGTCGCCGAAGCCCTGAACGGCGAAATCCCAGTAACAGCCAAAATTCGCCTTGGCTTTTCTGATCGTCGCCTAGCAGTCGCTTGCGCCCAGGCCACAGAAGCTGGCGGCGCTGCACAACTGGTTGTCCATGGCCGCACACGAGATGAAGGCTATCGCCCACCTGCGCACTGGGAGTGGATTGGCAAAGTTCGCCATCAAGTATCGATCCCTGTCGTTGCAAACGGCGATATTTGGACATTAGAGGACTACTGGAAGGCTCGCACGCTATCTGGCTGCGAGGATGTCATGCTTGGCCGTAGCGCCCTTTCAGACCCATGGCTTGCAGCTCGCATACGTCACTGGCAGCGCACCGGAGAGCGCCTCCCCGACACCACCTGGACAATGCGTGCCAATGTGCTGAAGCGGTACGCCGACTTACAGCGGCGACAACTACCAGACCGAGTAGTGGTATCACTCGTCAAGCAGTGGCTAGCACAAATGCGCCAAGGCAATAGCGAAGCTAATCAACACTTTCATCGCCTGAAGCGCCTTACGGACCTCGACACTCTGCTCAACAACCTGGCTCCTAGCGCAGCACTTTGCTGCGAGCCCGCATAAAGTCGCTTTCGAGATTAGATTAAAAAAAGCGCCCTTTGCTTGCACATAAGGGCGCTTTAAATGATCGCAGGACCAAATCATGGTCAAACTAGCAATAAAAAACCCGCTTTCAATAGAAAGCGGGTTTTTCGAATTTGGCGCGCCCGGGAGGATTCGAACCTCCGACCCCCTGATTCGTAGTCAGGTACTCTATCCAGCTGAGCTACGGGCGCTTAACAGTTTTTAACATCGTTTTCGCGAACAAAAACATAGTAACATCAATTGCTTACTCATTTCAAGTTGGCGCGCCCGGGAGGATTCGAACCTCCGACCCCCTGATTCGTAGTCAGGTACTCTATCCAGCTGAGCTACGGGCGCTTATCCAAATTGATGTTACTTTATGCAGTTGGCGGAGAGAGAGGGATTCGAACCCTCGATAGGGCTATAAACCCTATACTCCCTTAGCAGGGGAGCGCCTTCAGCCACTCGGCCACCTCTCCTTAACGGCACGGCGCGAATATTACCGATTCTGATGGTAGCTGTCCAGCCCTATGCCGATTTTTTTTCGCACCGCCCCGTAGTTACCGCTTAAACGCCCAGTAGTAGACGCAACACGGATAACCATTTACTCAGATTCACTTTCGCTGTTGCGTTCACGCTGAATGCGCTGGTAAATCTCTTCACGGTGAACCGCGACGTCTTTTGGCGCGTTGACACCAATACGTACTTGATTCCCCTTCACACCTAACACTGTAACGGTGATCTCATCACCTATCATCAGTGTTTCGCCGACACGGCGGGTTAGGATGAGCATGGCTGATCTCCTTCTCAGACGTTTTATACAACGGGATGTGTCCGCTCGAAGCGGCACCACTTTATTATGCGGCATGGTGCCGCCGCCACCAATGGCTCAAGCTCCTATGACACCTTAACCTCCCGTTGAAAGAAAGCTCACCACCACACGGCAGCAAGTACCCTTCAGCGTAGAAGGTTTAGTGCGCAATTGTTATTCGGATTCGATATCAGCTTTATCTAAACCGAATGCCTTGTGTAGGGCATTAACCGCAAGTTCCATATGCTTTTCATCAATAACGACGGAAATTTTAATTTCCGACGTGGAAACCATACGGATATTGACGTTTTCGTCGGCCAAAACACGGAACATTTTAGAGGCAACACCGGCGTGAGAGCGCATACCAACACCCACTAGCGATACTTTGGCAATATTGTCATCGCCACGCAGCTCACCACCACCCAAATCAGGAATTACCGTCTCTTCAAGCAACCTTTTGGTCGCTTTGTAATCACCTTTGGCAACGGTAAAGGTGAAGTCAGTGTAATCCCCAGCAGGTGCCACGTTTTGCACAATCATATCGACTTCGATATTGGCATCGGCAATAGGACCAAGAATACGCGACGCGACACCTGGCACATCAGGCGTATTCAAAAGGGTTAATTTGGCTTCATTTTTAGTAAAAGCGATACCGGAGATTAGCGGTTCTTCCATAGCGTCCTCGTCTTGGTCTGCGTCTGCAACAATTAGGGTGCCGGGGCCGTCTTCAAAGCTCGACAGCACGCGAAGTGGTACGTTGTACTTACCCGCAAATTCGACGGCGCGAATCTGTAGCACTTTGGAGCCCAGGCTTGCGAGTTCAAGCATCTCCTCTACGGTAATAGTCTCAAGGCGCTGAGCCTTGGAACACACGCGAGGGTCTGTGGTGTAAACACCATCAACATCGGTGTATATCTGACACTCATCAGCACCCAGTGCTGCTGCAAGCGCAACGCCCGTTGTATCAGAACCACCACGCCCAAGCGTCGTAATATTGCCGTCTTCATCGACGCCCTGGAAACCAGCCACAACGACCACTTTGCCTGTATCAAGATCAGCTTTTAGATCATCGGTTTCAATACGCCGAATACGCGCCTTGGTGTGGGCGCTATCGGTGTGAATGCCGACTTGGGCACCCGTATGAGAAGTAGCTGAAACACCTATCTGCTGAAGTGCCATTGCCAGCAGTGAAATGGTCACCTGCTCGCCCGTCGAGAGCAGCATATCCATTTCACGCGGCGCTGGGTCATCATTGATTGCGTTTGCCATGTCCGTCAGGCGGTTGGTCTCTCCGCTCATCGCGGACACCACCACTACCACTTGGTGGCCTTGTTCGCGAAAGCCTTTAACCTTTTCCGCCACGGCCTTGATACGGTCGACAGAGCCCACAGAGGTACCGCCGAACTTCTGTACGTATAATGCCATATGCCGTTTTTTCCTATAGGTTCGGGAATGGAGAGTGAGTATTGTTATTGCTATTTAACAAAAAGCCGGTAGCAAATAGTGCCACCGGCCTTTGTAATTAGCTAAGCGTATTTTCCAGCCAAGCCGGCACGCTGCTTAATGCTGCTGGCAAGGCATCGGGTAAACTTCCACCCGCTTGAGCCATATCCGGGCGACCACCACCTTTGCCGCCCACTTGCGAAGCGACATGATTGACTAATTCACCCGCTTTTACGCGGCCAGTTAAGTCTTGGGTAACCCCAGCAATCAGGCTCACCTTACCTGCCGCCGTATCCGCAACTCCCAGCAGGATAACGCCTGAGCCAAGCTTGTTTTTCAATTGGTCAAGCACGCCACGCAACTCTTTACCGGACACCCCCTCAAGCTGAGTGGCCAGTAACTTAACGCCGTTGATTTCTTGCACTTGGCTAAGCATGTCGCTGCCCGCAGCGCTTGCCAGCTTCGCTTTAAGTTGCTCAAGCTCTTTTTCTAGCGCGCGGTTACGCTCAACCAGCGAATCAACTCGAGCTTCCACTTGCTCGGGTTTGGTTTTTAGTCGTTCGCCAAGTCGCTGAACACGAGCTTCCTGCTCACGGAAGTAAGCCAGCGCGTTTTCACCGGTAATCGCTTCAATACGACGCACGCCAGAAGCGATACCCACTTCGCTCACCACATGGCAACAACCAATGTCGCCACTGCGGTTCACGTGAGTACCACCACACAGCTCGATAGAGAAGTCGTCAGCACCAATGGTCAGCACCCGTACGCTATCGGCATACTTAGCTTCAAATAGCGCGGCCGCCCCTTTTGCCTTTGCCTCTGCGAGACTCATCTGCTCAGTTTTGGTCGGCGCATTCGCTAAGATCTGCTCATTTACCAGCCGTTCTACTTCCGCTAATTGCTCTGCGGTCATCGGCTCGAAGTGGCTAAAGTCAAAGCGCAGGCGCTCTGCATTAACCAGCGAGCCTTTCTGCTGAACGTGGTCACCCAGCACCATACGCAGTGCTTTATGCAGCAAGTGAGTCGCCGAGTGATTACGGATGGTGGCACCACGCAAACTGGCATCCACCTCGCCTCGCACGTTAGCGCCGACGCTCAGCGAGCCATCGACCATAATCCCTTGGTGAAGGTGGTGGCCACTCTGCTTCTGCGTGTCGGTCACCTGGAAACGACCGCCATCAACGTATAAGTAGCCGGTATCCCCCACCTGACCGCCCGACTCACCATAGAATGGCGTACGGTCTAGTACAACGGTGCCTTTTTGACCAGCTTCCAGGGCCGCTAACGCATTACCTTCGCTATCCACGATAGCAGTAACCGTCGCTTGGTCGGCCAGATGGTCGTAACCGGTAAACTGGGTTTCACCCTCTAGATCAATAGCAGCGCTGTAGTCAGCGCCAAACTGACTGGCCGCACGCGCACGTTCACGCTGCGCTTCTAACTCGCGCTGGAAGCCGGCTTCATCCAATGTGACTTCGCGTTCACGGCATACATCCGCCGTCAGGTCGAAGGGGAAACCGTAGGTGTCATAAAGCTTAAAGACGGTTTCGCCGGGCAGTACGTCGCCTTGTAGTTCTTCAAGCGCCGCATTCAACAGCCCCATGCCATGGTCCAGCGTGCGCGCAAACTGCTCCTCTTCTTTAAGCAGCACGCGGGCAATTTGTTCACTCGCTTCACGCAATTCAGGATAGGCGTCGCCCATCTCAGTATCTAGTGCGGTTACCAGCTTGTGGAAAAACGGCTCGGAAGCTCCCAGTTTATGCCCGTGGCGAATCGCACGGCGAATAATCCGACGTAGCACATAGCCGCGCCCTTCGTTGGAAGGCAGAACGCCGTCTGCAATCAAGAAGGCACAGGAGCGAATATGGTCGGCAATCACGCGCAATGAAGGCGTAGTAGTGTCACCATGACCTGTCGCTTCAGCAGCCGCTTTCAGCAGGTTTTGGAACAGGTCGATCTCGTAGTTGGAGTGAACGCCCTGCATAACGGCAGCCACCCGCTCCAAGCCCATTCCCGTATCGATGGAAGGCTTAGGCAGCGGATTCAATGTTCCTGCGGCATCGCGATCGAACTGCATGAACACCAAGTTCCAGATTTCGATGTAGCGATCGCCATCCTCTTCAGGGCTGCCAGGCGGGCCGCCCCATACTTCAGGACCATGATCAAAAAAGATTTCAGAGCTGGGGCCACAAGGACCGGTGTCCCCCATTTGCCAGAAATTATCTTCATCAAGCTTTGAGAAACGTTCAGGGTCAATGCCGATCTCATCTTTCCAGATACGCTCTGCTTCGTCGTCACTGATATGCACCGTTACCCAGAGCTTCTCTTTGGGCAGTCCCAGGGTTTCCGTCAGAAATGTCCAGGCAAAGCGAATGGCATCACGCTTAAAGTAGTCACCAAAGCTAAAGTTACCCAGCATTTCAAAAAACGTGTGGTGACGCGCCGTGTAGCCAACGTTATCTAGATCGTTATGCTTACCGCCAGCACGCACGCAGCGCTGGGCTGACGTGGCGCGCACATAGGGTCGCGGGTCACGGCCAAGAAAAACATCTTTGAAAGGCACCATGCCTGCATTGGTGAAGAGCAGCGTCGGGTCATTGCCCGGCACTAGAGAGCTGGTGGGCACAATAGTATGCCCCTGCTTTTCAAAAAAAGATAAAAAGGCCTGTCTGATCTCTGCGCTTTTCATAGGGTATCCGTGACAAGAAAGCATGATGCCCCAGGGCGCTATCGCCGCCACCCGCTGGGGTCGCAAAAGGAGCATTATAACGCAGTTGTCAAACGACTAAAGCCGCAGTTAGCGACAGAACTAAAACAGAGGGTGAAAAAACACCCGGAGAAGGCTCGTATAAGGGGGTTTACAAGCAAGACAATGCGTAGCGGATTTGCTCAAAATTAAAGCCGCGCGTGGCGAGAAAGCGCTCGCGTTTAGCACGCTCTTTGGGAGTATCACCTGGCGAGGAAAAGCGCCTAGACAAGGTATCGTGAGCTAGCTCAAACCAATCTACGGCTTCGCGCTCTTCTACTGCGGCAAAAGCCGTCGTTAACGTTTCTTGATCTACGCCCCGCTGGCGCAGCTCCCCCTTAATACGAATACCCCCTTGTCCACGAAGAATCCGTGAACGTATAAAGCTTTCGGCAAAACGTTCATCGGACTGTAAATTTTGCTCTTCTAAGCGATCCAGGCAGGCATCAATTTCATCGGGCTGAAATGATTTTTGCTGCAACTTGCGCGCTAGCTCAGCGCGAGAGTACTCACGCCGAGACAGCATTTGAATCGCCACTTCACGCGGCGTTAACTCACTACTGGGGGGGAACATACTGTTCTCTCAACGGTTAGAAGAGTGCGTCTATTCGCTCACTGATCAATGGCCAATTGGCGTCTTTTTCGGACACGACGGTGGGCGGCAAAGGCCACTCGATCGCGAGGCGCTCATCATTATAGCGCAAACCGCTTTCAGCCTCGGGATGATAGGCCGCCGACACCAGATAACTGACTTCAACAGCGTCGCTCAGCGTCTGAAAGGAGTGCGCAAAGCCTGGCGGCACATAAAGCTGGTACCGATTGGTCTCGGTCAGCTCGAACAGTTGATGGTGCAGGTAGGTTTCGGAGTCTTCACGAATATCCACAATAACGTCAACAATGCTCCCCCGGAGGCAGCGCACCAGCTTGGCTTCCGCGTGCGGCTTTCGCTGGTAATGCAGCCCCCGCAGAGTACCTCTTTTGGCTGAGAACGAGGTATTCTGCTGTACAAAATCGCCCAGCAAACCATGGCGCTCAAACTCAGCGCGGCACATCGTTCGGGCAAAAAAGCCCCGCTCGTCACCATGAGCCTCAAGCTCTATCAGCTTGGCATCCTTGAAGTTCGTTTGATGAAATAGCATGGCTTACTCCACAGAAGTAGCGGCGGTGCCAGATAGCGGATCCAAGGCAAACATGGCTTCTTGTTCAGCATACAGACGATCGATCAAGCGCAATGGTGGAATAAGCACATCATCGAAGGTTAGTGCCGCGTCCTTTTCGACACGGCCAACCACCTGACACCCCAGCGCTAGACCGATAGGTAGTAGCCGTTCACGCCGTATCACCTCTATGTTTTCAGCCACGCCGTAGACTTCGAAGCCTCCAAGCTCCTCAATTTGATCGCCCGCATGCAAGGTTTTCTTGGCCATCGCGATCACCCCCACCCTTGGGCCACCTAAAGGAGATAAAACCGGGTCACGGAACAACACTGCTCGCGCAACGGACGTGGGCACTTCAAAATGGCAAAGGTGATAAGGCGTTGAAAAGCAGTAATACGGCCCCTCGCCCATTTTATAAAGCTCGAGATAATGCCGTTGACGGGGGTTATCAATGGCGCCCAGCACGAACACACCCGGCCCCGGCCGTGCCCCAACAACGTAATCCACCAGCCCTGGCCCTGCCGGACCCAGAGAGGATTCAAACGCCGATATCGTCTCCTCGATAGGTACCAAGGGGCCACCAGGCACGCCAGCGGAAAAATCAGGACCGAGCATGCCGCGTTGAGCAACTCGCATACCGGTTCCATTGGCGACAATCGCCTGTTCAAACGAAATTTTGGTGCCATCGGCAAAAGACGCCACCATCGCCGCCTTCTGCCCCCAGCGTTTAGCAAAACTTTCCTGGGTAGCCGGATTGCGATAAGGGTCATGCAGCCCCTTGATGTTGCCACACAGCACAGGCTTGATGCCCAGACCGGCGACGAAGCGATAGAGATTCATCTGCACGCCAGGCTGGTCGCCATCGGCAAAACTATAGATAACGCCTGCCGCATCAGCCTTCGCTTTTAAAATAGGGCCGATCGTCCCGTCGAGTTCCGCGTTCATTTGGATGACGTCTTTACCACTTTCAAGTGCCGCCAGCACAACATGTGCCGCGAACTCCAACGAGCCGGTCACCTCAATGATCGCATCCAACCCTTCCGCGCGAGCCAGAGCCACGGCATTCTCAGTAACTGCCGCTCGCCCCGCAGCAATCGCCATCTCAAGTTCCTGCTGAGTGTCGCAGGCGATTGGTTCAATATCGACTTGTTGATAGACCTTGACCGCTGCATCAAGATGACGATTGGCAATAGCGCAAAGATGCATCCCTGCTGTTGCCGTCATAATCTGCAGGCCAATCCCCTTCGCTTGGAACCCCGCCCCTATCATTCCGACTCGAATGGGGTTGCCTTGAGCCTCTCGCTTGGCAAGTGCTGTATCAACAATGATCATCGGTGATTCATTCCTTCCAAAGCTTCCAGGGGGCTCCTTCCGACCAAGCAGCCTCAAGCACCATTTTGTCCCTCAAAGTATCCATGCTTTGCCAGTATCCGTTGTGATGGAAGTATCCTAATCTGCCCGCTTTAATCATTTGCTGCATAGGCTCGTTTTCCCATACAGTCTGACTATCGTTAATCGTCTCAAAGACTTCCGGGTCACAGACAAAAAAGCCGCCGTTGATCAGGCCACCATCGATTTCTCCCTTTTCGCGAAAGCCCTCCACCTGATGGTTGCCTTCCTGCAAGCGCAGTGCACCATAGCGGCCCGGCTGCGTGACTGCCGTCAGGGTGCACCAATTTTTTGAGGCCAGATGAGAATCGATCAGCGCGGTAATGTTCAGGTCGCTCAGCCCATCGCCATAGGTCAAGCAGAAAGGCTCATCCGCCAGTAAATGCATGGCCTTCTTAAGCCGCCCACCTGTCATGGCATCGGCGCCGGTATCCAATACGGTGACTTTCCAGTCATCGTTCACGCTTTGAAGCCAGTCTACTTTGCCTGTTTTCAGGTCGATGGTGTAATCGGTTCGATTACCGCGATAATTGAGAAAGTAGTCGCGAATATACTCAACCTTATAGCCCCCCAGCACGACGAAGTCCTTCAGGCCGTGGTGGGCATACATTTTCATGATGTGCCAAAGAATTGGCCGCCCCCCTACCTCCACCATCGGCTTTGGACGAACCGTCGTTTCTTCACTCAAACGTGTGCCAAACCCTCCCGCAAAAATTGCAACTTTCATGATTTAGCCTCCATTGCAGGCATCTAAGTAACTAAGGAAGAGCCAAGCTAATCAGTGGGGTACTCCATTACGAATTTGCCAATTTAGACTCTCGGACAGGCGACCCTCGTCGATATGCGCTTGTAGCGCATGCAGACGCACATAGCGTGAAGTTCGGAATTGGGCATCAGTAAACTTCATGCCTTTTAGTCCGTTAACTACCCCCATTATCGAATCCAAAAGTGTCATTTTTGGCTGATGTTCAGGCGCTAGCCTAGCGAATAGGCTGAAATCTACTTGGTAGGAACGGCTGTCCGCCGGTGCTTGGGTATTGATACTCAGAGTGGTACCGGGAACTGCTTGGGCAACCGCTGCCGCTAGATCCCGTATCTGGTGGTTACGTTCATTAGAGCCGGTATTGATAGTGAGGATACGCCCCCCATTTTCGGGCTTACGCTGTATCGCCCAACTAATGGCTCTTGCCATATCGGCGACATCGATCAAGGGCCGCCAGGGCGACCCATCGCTAAGCACGGTAATATGCTGCTGGCTAAGCGCGCAGGCGACAAAATCGTTGAGCACTAAATCCAGGCGTAGACGCTCCGACATTCCACAGGCGGTCGCAAAGCGTAAACTAGTAATCACCATGTCCCCTTCGATGCCCGCCAAGGCTTCTTCTGCCGCAATTTTCGAACAGGCATAGGCGGTGACCGGAGCGACAGCATCTGTTTCACAACGCGGCGCACCAACAGCAACGCCATAAATACTGCAACTCGATGCAAACACGAAGTTTTCCACTCCTGCTTGAGCCGCTGCCTTGGCCATGGCTACCGTAGCGTATTGATTGACGTCAGCTGTGACAGCAGAAAAACGATCTCCCATAGGATCATTGGAGATAGCGGCTAGCTGAACCACGGCCGTGTAGCCCGCAAAAAAGTCAGCGGAAATATCCCTAACGTCGCCCAAAAACTGTTGGGCGAGATAACGCTCAGGAAGGAAATCAGCTCCCGTGAGACAGTGCGCGAAATAGGCATTGTCGTAACCATCAAGAGTGGCAGATGGATAGCGTGCGGCTAGTTCTCTTACTAATACAGAGCCGACGTATCCCATATTGCCTACGATTAAAATTTTCAAAGGATCACCTATTTTTTAGCATCAGGTCATCAGAGCGCCAAGCATTACCACGATCCTTGCTTAAAGCTTTTTAAGCTTTCATCCTGTTTTTTTCTTTAAGCTTTCTTTATCTGGAATCAGCTGATCTAACAGCCACGTGGAAGTTTGCTTCTTTTCGATAGGCGTATCTGCGGCCTCAGGCGCAGGATAAAACCACAAACTCTCCAACATTCCATGCAAAACTATATTGGCCTTACGGACTTCGCCTCTAAACAACAATATAAAAAACAACCGAAAAACTCGATAAACCTCCGAAACCATAAGGTATCGATAATGTGGAAAGTGACGATATTTACGGGCGATATAAATTTTATTTCTAATAAAGTGTCGATATAATTTCAAGCGCGCCGGATTATTTTCAGTGAGAATGCTAATAGGACCATTTTCTTGACGTAAATGCTGCACCTTACTCATACCTACAACGTAGCCGGGGTTATCTTGCGTAACTCTTAAGGTAAATTCGCTGTCTTCCCCCCATATGAACATTGCGGTAATTGGTAAACCATGCTCTGCCAAGGTAGCTCGCGGCAGCAGTATTGAAACGAAAGTAGCACGATGCACCGCCACGACACCTAGTTCAAGCAGCTCATGCCAGTCGCGATAACCAATAACATTTTTCAAAGGACTTATAATAGGTGTATTAGTAACCAAACCATTTTCAGTGAAAGCCTGGGAGAGAAGAAAAGCTGGTGTTTTTCCTTTATCTTTAAGCGTTTCATTAGCTAATAGCAAGAAGTGAAGTGCATCCGAATCGGGTATGACATCATCATCCATGGTCCAAATAAAATCAGCACCCTCTTGATAGGCGAGGCGCATACCTGCATTAAATCCCCCAGAGGCGCCAACATTATCCTTCAGAACATGCACCATAAGACCAGGGTAATTACTTTCGGACAACATCTTTTGGGTACCATCACTGCTTGCATTATCAATGACGATGACACGATCACAAGAGCGGCACTGGGAATATACTGCATCGAGACATCGCTTCAGTAGTTCCTTTCGATTATAAGTAAGGATTACCGCGAATACTTTATGCATAGCACATTATCCCCAAAGATGAACTTTTTCTTAGCACGACAAATATTAGCCTTTAAAATTAACCAACAGGCTATCCATCGTATTAAAAGTTTTATCTCATTATTTTTATAATTCTATAAATATCCCCTAACCACAATAATCAAAGTTTCGCCTTAGAAACGTAGCAGCCGTAGAAACATAGCAGCCGTAGAAACATAGCAGCAACGGCGACCAGCCTCGGTTACACTTTGAAACCTTATGAAATTAAAATTTACATTTAAAAAATAAGCGACGTGTTTTTTTCTGTCAAGCACATGAACGGATCAAAAGTCTAGTTTGCAGTACCATTTTTCTCATTTCAGAAAAGCAAAAGGGGCACCTTTTTAGGCACCCCTTTTTTCATGCTAAAAATATAGGCTAAGCCCATCGCTACGCTTAGCTTGCTACTACTCGGCAGCAATCTCATCAAGCTGAAAAGGTTTTCGCCGCAACTTGCCCGCTAGTTCAGCGCGAGAGTATTCGCCCTGAAATAGCAACTGAATCGCCACTTCTCGTTGCGTCAACTCACCGCTGAAAGAAAACATGTCGTTTAATTAACAGCTTAGAGAACAGCAACATAAAGAGACTTACAGCAAATCATCATCACTCTCAGCGGCGACATCTACCTCTGGGGCTTCTTCTTTTTTTGCATCCGGCGGAGCAAGCAGTTGCGCTCGGATTTGCGCTTCAATTTCTTCCATGGTTTCAGGATGCTCTTCTAAATACTGAGCTGCATTGGCTTTGCCCTGGCCAATTTTTTTGCCTTTGTAGCTATACCACGCGCCCGCCTTGTCTACCAAGCTGCACTGGACGCCTAGGTCAATAACCTCGCCCGCATGGTAGATCCCCTTACCGTAGAGGATTTGGAACTCAGCCTGACGGAATGGCGGCGCCACTTTATTTTTAACTACCTTCACTCGGGTTTCGTTACCAGTGACTTCGTCACCCGATTTTACGGAGCCTGTACGCCGGATATCCAGACGCACGCTGGAATAGAATTTAAGCGCGTTACCGCCGGTCGTGGTTTCGGGCGAACCAAACATCACACCGATCTTCATGCGGATCTGGTTGATAAACATCACTAAACAATTAGCGTTTTTGATATTACCGGTAATTTTACGCAATGCCTGAGACATTAAACGTGCTTGCAGACCAACGTGGGAGTCGCCCATTTCGCCTTCGATTTCAGCACGCGGCGTTAATGCAGCCACTGAGTCGATCACGATCACATCTACCCCGCCGGACCTTACCAACATGTCGGTAATCTCCAGCGCTTGCTCACCAGTATCGGGCTGGGAAACCAGCAAGTCGTCGAGATTAACTCCGAGCTTTTCTGCATAGCTTGGGTCCAGAGCGTGCTCTGCATCGACGAACGCACAGACTTTGCCCTGCTTTTGCGCCTGCGCAATGACTGACAGAGTCAGCGTCGTTTTACCTGATGACTCGGGGCCATAAATTTCACATACGCGCCCAAACGGCAGCCCGCCGATACCAAGCGCAATATCAAGCCCCAATGAACCGGTGGAAACAGACGGCATTATCACGCGCGGGGCATCGCCAAGGCGCATAACGGTTCCCTTACCAAACTGGCGATCAATCTGGCTAAGTGCAGCATTTAGCGCTTTGGTGCGGTTGTCATCCTGAGCCATGCAGAAATTCCTCATCACAAACTGTATAATTAGACAGTAGTATGCCAAAGATTAGCGGCTAAACAAATCCTCAGCACCATATTTAATGGTTATTTCTTTTCACTGTCGCTGGCCTGAGCCATTAAGCGCGCAACTAGGCCTGCCAAGGCTTCACGTACGGCTTGCTCACGTACCGCTTGTCGATCACCATGAAAGTGGAAACACGCTGCCTGTTGGCTTTCTGCACTGCCCCAGGAAAGCCATACGGTACCCACAGGCTTCTCTTGGCTACCACCATCAGGGCCAGCCACGCCGCTGACGGCAACCGCTAAATCAGCCCCACTTGCTAAACAAGCACCTTTGACCATTGCATTGACTACCTGTTCGCTGACCGCGCCATGGGCTTCGATAAGCGCCTCGGGCACATCCAACATGCGTGTTTTAGCCGTATTGGAGTAGGTTATATAACCCGCTGTAAAATACGCAGAGCTACCTGCCACAGAGGTAATTGCGCTAGCGATGCCACCGCCTGTACAAGACTCCGCAGTAGAAACTTCAACCCCAAGCTGCTGACACAGCCTTCCCAATCGTTGAGCAAGCAGTGATAGGTCAAGATTCTTCAGGCTTGAAACGCTAGGTGCCATGGTGACTCCTTCATGTGAGACCTCAGTTCAGCGTAGAATACCGTGTTTAACTTTCTCAAAGAAATTGCTCAAAGAAATTGCGCAAAGAAGTCGTTTAAAGTAACTGCCAAAGAACATGTCGCAAGCTGAAACTGCTTGCGCAACGCTCAACCAGGACACCCATGTCACAGGCCAGCCCCGCTCATACGCCAATGATGGCGCAGTATCTTAAGATCAAACGCGATCACCCCGAGGTACTTCTGTTTTACCGAATGGGGGATTTTTACGAGTTATTTTTCGATGATGCCAAGCGCGCCGCAATGTTGTTGGATATCACCCTTACCCAGCGCGGTCAGTCAGGCGGCAAACCGATTCCTATGGCAGGTGTGCCCTACCATAGCGCTGAGGGCTATTTAGCCCGTTTGGTATCAGCCGGTGAATCCGTCGCTATTTGCGAGCAAGTCGGCGACCCTGCCACCAGTAAAGGCCCCGTTGATCGACAAGTAGTGCGTATTGTCACCCCAGGCACGCTTCACGATGAAGCCTTACTGGATGCTCGCCGAGATAACGTACTGGTCGCCGTTGCGCCTGGCAAAGACGGCTGGGGCCTTGCATGGCTGGAGCTCTCCAGTGGGCGCTTCAATGTCCTGGAAGTAGAAAGTGAAGCCGAGATGCTGGCAGAACTGACCCGCCTGTCGCCTGCCGAACTGTTAGTACCCGAAAGCTTGACCCTGCCCGACGCATGGTCACAAAAGCGCAGCCTACGACGCCAAGGAGAGTGGCTGTTTGACTTAGACAGCGCCACGCGCAGCCTATGCGATCAGTTTGAAGTCCAGGATTTACGCGGCTTTGGATGTGCGCACTTAACCAGCGCCCTTATCGCCGCGGGCGTACTGATTGATTACGCCCGAGATACTCAACGTTCACGACTTCCCCACGTAACGGCCATTAGTGTCGAAAATCGTGATGATGCCGTAGTGATTGACGCGGCCAGTCGACGTAACCTGGAAATTGACATTAACCTCGGCGGCAACAGCGATAACACCCTGGCCAGCGTACTAGACACCTGTACCACCGCAATGGGTTCACGGTTACTAAAGCGCTGGCTTAACCGCCCACTGCGCCAACGTAATGTTGTGGAAGGACGTCACGCGGGCGTAGCGCTGCTCTCTATTGAAGCAGCCTACCTACCGCTACGCGATACATTGAGTGATGTAGGCGATGTCGAGCGCATCCTGGCCCGCGTCGCCCTCTATAGCGCGCGCCCCAGAGATTTGGCGCGCCTGCGCGACGCCCTGGCAACGCTACCTGCACTTGAGCAATTACTAAGCGAAATTGATAGTGGTAGCGCTATCGATGGCCTGAAACCTCACATTCGCCCCTACCCGGAAATAGCCGATACCTTAACTCGCGCACTGGTTGAAAACCCGCCGGTAGTCATTCGCGATGGCGGCGTAATTGCGAACGGCTTTGACGCCGAGCTAGATGAACACCGCGGCATGGCTGAAAATGCCGGTGACTACTTAGTGCAGTTAGAGCTTCGCGAGCGCGAACGCACTGGCCTGGCCAATTTGAAAGTCGGCTATAACCGGGTTCATGGCTACTTTATTGAACTACCTCGCTCTCAAGCTCAGCAGGCACCCGCCGACTACATCCGTCGTCAAACACTAAAAAATGCTGAACGCTTTATTATTCCGGAACTTAAAGAGTTTGAAGATAAAGCACTTTCAGCCAAGTCCAGGGCCCTCACGCGAGAGAAATGGCTCTACGAGCGCCTGATGGGCGAACTCAACGCAGTGCTTCACGCCCTGCAAAGCACCTCGCGGGCATTGGCTGAACTTGACGTGCTCTGCGCCTTTGCCGAGCGCGCAGAGGCACTCAACTGGGTAAGGCCCCAGCTACAAGATGCCACTGGCCTTAGAATTACTGCTGGACGGCATCCCGTGGTCGAACATGTCAGCGATACACCGTTTGTACCCAACGATGTCACGCTAACACCCGACCAGCACATGTTGATTATCACCGGTCCCAACATGGGCGGTAAATCAACCTATATGCGCCAGACCGCGCTCATCGCGCTGTTGGCGCATAGCGGCAGCTTCGTACCCGCTGATAGCGCTGAAATAGGCCCTGTAGATCGTATCTTTACCCGTATAGGCTCGTCAGATGATCTAGCGGGGGGGCGCTCTACATTTATGGTAGAAATGACCGAAACCGCTAATATTCTGCACAATGCTACCGAGCATAGCTTGGTATTAATGGACGAAATTGGTCGTGGCACTAGCACTTTCGACGGCCTTTCACTGGCCTGGGCAAGCGCTGAATACCTAGCCGACGCAAAGGCACTCACCCTGTTTGCCACGCACTATTTTGAAATGACCGCACTACCGGAACAGGCCGAAGGTGTGGCAAACATTCACCTAACAGCCACCGAGCACGGCGACAGCATCGTATTCATGCACCGCATTGAAGCGGGTCCTGCGAGCCAGAGCTATGGCTTACAGGTAGCCCAGTTGGCAGGTGTTCCCAGCCATGTGATCCGTAGAGCCCGTGAGAAACTAATGGCCCTAGAGCAGCGCGATGTGGATGAGTTACAGCGCCCAAGTGGCGTTTCCGCAACACCGCAACAAAACGATTTGTTCGCCAGCGCTCCGCACCCCGTGGTGGAAGCGTTAGACAAGGCCGATATAGATGATTTAACACCCCGCGAAGCGCTAGCACTGCTATATCAGTGGCGAGAGCTGCTGTAATGGTATGAAAAGGAAAGCCATGAGCGCTTGCCGCCGCGTAAGGGCACCACTAGAATGTCGCCCATACTGTTTTATATTATAAGAAACGGCCGATTTATAACCATTAACTATTGACCACGACCGGGAAGCTCCCGGTCCCGCAAGAGGGATAGCAAGATGACGTTTGTCGTTACCGAGAACTGCATCCAGTGCAAATACACCGACTGTGTTGAAGTCTGTCCGGTCGACTGCTTCTACGAAGGCCCCAACTTCCTGGTCATTCACCCAGACGAGTGTATTGACTGCGCCCTGTGTGAACCGGAGTGCCCCGCAGAAGCTATCTTCTCAGAAGATGAGCTACCGGATGGCCAAGAACAGTTTATAGAGATTAATGCCGAATTAGCCGATGTATGGCCGAATATTGCTGAGAAAAAAGACCCGCTGCCCGATGCCGAAGAGTGGGATGGCAAAACAGGTAAGCTGGAAAAGCTAGAGCGCTAATCCTATAAGCCGCACATTTCCGGACCAGCGTTCGCGCTGGTTTTTTTTGTGTGCCACGAGCTGGGCGCACAAAAAAAGGCGGCCCGTAGGCCGCCCGCTCCAAGCACTTCCTCTGACCACTCCCTGTGTCAAACTCCTCAGATACAATCCTTGCCAGAGCCCACATCACTGTGTCACCTAGCGTATCTGACCTGCATCCCGTTGCATCCTGCCTGAAGCATCCTTGCCTCCCCTGTCCTGAATGCATTGTGGCAGAAAGCCGTTACAACTCAAGCAGACCAAAACGGCAACAGGCGAACCACTGCGGCTCGCCTGCTAACAAAAAACCAATAAAAATCAAAAACATAACCAAAAACAGAGAAGACATTTGAGCAGTTGGCACCGGCATTTGTAAGATATCTCTTACAAAATCTTGAGACATCTCTTACACGCCGGCACCCATTTTCGCTTACTGTCCTTTAATGGCTTTCAAGCCGGGGTACGCCACATCGCCCAATTCCGCTTCGATAACAAGCAGGCGGTTATATTTCGCGACGCGGTCGGAACGGCACAGAGAGCCCGTTTTAATTTGGCCAGCACAGGTGCCCACTGCCAAATCGGCAATCGTAGTATCTTCAGTTTCGCCACTACGGTGTGAAATAACCGCAGTAAAACCAGCGTCTTGGGCCATTTTGATCGCATCCAGCGTTTCAGATAGCGAACCAATCTGGTTGAACTTGATTAGAATTGAATTACCAATTTGCTCGTCGATACCACGCTTAAGAATCTTGGTATTGGTAACAAACAGATCGTCGCCAACCAGCTGTACTTTATCGCCCAACTTGTCAGTCAGTGCCTTCCAGCCTACCCAATCTGATTCATCCATACCATCTTCGATGGAAACGATCGGATAGTCCGCACAGAGGCCCGCCAGGTAATCGGCAAATCCTTCAGCATCGTAGCTTTTGCCTTCGCCGGAAAGGTTGTACTGGCCATCTTTATAGAACTCGGAAGAGGCACAGTCTAGCGCCAAGGTAACGTCTTTACCCAGTGCATAACCGGCATCAGCAACAGCTTGCTTAATGACCGCTAGGGCATCTGCGTTAGATGCTAGATTGGGGGCAAAACCGCCTTCGTCACCCACGGACGTAGAAAGGCCTTTAGCAGACAGTACTTTTTTCAGCGCGTGGAAAATTTCCGCACCCATTCGCAGGCCTTCGCGGAAGTTTGCCGCCCCTACTGGCTGTACCATGAATTCCTGGATATCAACGTTATTATCGGCGTGCTCACCACCGTTAAGAATGTTCATCATCGGTACCGGCATGCTGTACTGACCCGGCTGGCCATAAAGCTCGGCAATATGTGCATATAGCGGCACACCTTTAGCGTTAGCAGCGGCTTTAGCAGCAGCCAACGACACCGCTAGAATGGCATTCGCCCCCAGATTCGCCTTATTTTCAGTGCCATCTAGGGCTAGCATTGCGTCGTCCAGCCCACGCTGATCACGCGCATCCATTCCTAACAACGCACCACTGATTTTGCCATTCACGGCCTCAACGGCTTTTAAAACGCCTTTGCCAAGGTAGCGTGTCTTGTCGCCATCGCGCAGCTCGAGCGCTTCGCGGGAGCCTGTAGAAGCACCGCTTGGCGCACATGCTTCACCTACGGCGCCACTTTCCAGACGAACCATGGCCTGAACGGTCGGGTTGCCGCGGGAATCAAGCACTTCTAGTGCGCTGATTTCAACAATTTTGGTCATAACAGTATCCTTTGGTTGTCAGTCTAATGGATGATTGTGGGTCCAATGTATACCATATTTGCTGGCGCGGTTAACGAATGGTCAAAGGCGTAAACCCTTTCACCAAGGCGTCTAACTGCGAAAGCTGAGTCAAAAATGGCTCTAATTGATCTAATGGCAGTGCGCAGGGTCCATCACACTTAGCGTTATCTGGATCAGGGTGAGCTTCTAAGAAGATCCCCGCCAAACCAACGGCCACCCCCGCACGAGCCAACTCTGCCACTTGAGCACGACGACCATCGGCACTGTCCGCACGGCCACCAGGGCGCTGTAAGGCGTGGGTGACATCGAAGAACACCGGGTAACCGGTCTGTTTCATATCCCCAACACCCAGCATATCCACCACTAGGTTGTTGTAGCCGAAGCTGGTACCACGCTCGCATAGCATCAGACGGTCGTTACCAGCTTCCTGAAACTTGGTAAGGATATGACGCATTTCGTGGGGTGCTAGAAACTGTGGTTTTTTGATATTAATCGCCGCGCCGGTATTGGCCATCGCCACCACTAGATCGGTCTGACGGGCAAGAAACGCTGGCAGTTGAATAATGTCAGCGACTTCAGCCGCAGGCTCTGCCTGCCAGGGCTCATGAACGTCAGTAATGATGGGCACGCCATAGCGCGCTTTAATATCCGCTAGGATCTGCAAACCTTTTTCTAGCCCAGGCCCACGGTAAGAGTGGATAGAACTACGGTTTGCTTTATCAAAGCTTGCCTTAAAAACATAAGGCATCCCGAGCTTTTGCGTCACATTAACGTAGGCCTGTGCCACCTCATCAGCAAGCGTCGCCGACTCCAGCACATTCATGCCGCCTAATAACATTAGCGGCAAAGAATTGCCGGCGGTTAGGCCGGCAACGTTAATATGACGCTCTGGAAAGGATGTTTGAGAAGTCGAAGCCATGTTATTCGCTCTCCCTCTTATTCCTGAGTCGTTGTATGAGCGCGCGTACGTGCCGTTTTATGCTCTAAGGCAGCATTAACAAACCCAGAGAACAGCGGGTGCCCGTCACGTGGTGTCGAGGTGAATTCCGGATGGAATTGACACGCTACGTACCAAGGGTGGTCAGCCAACTCGACGACTTCTACCAAGGACTGATCGACGCTCTTGCCTGAAATGACCAGGCCTGCCTGCTCTAACTCATCAACAAACTGGTTATTGACTTCAAAGCGGTGGCGATGACGCTCGACAATCTCATCAGCACCGTAGGCTTCGCGAGCTTTGCTGCCGGATTTCAAGTGACAGACCTGACCGCCTAGACGCATAGTGCCGCCTAAGTCAGACGCGGCGTCACGCAGCTCGATCTTACCTTCAGCATTAATCCACTCGGTAATCAGGCCCACCACCGGGTGCTTGGTGTCGTGGGTGAATTCTGTTGAGTTAGCGTCTTTCCAACCAGCCACGTTGCGGGCAAATTCGATGACGGCTACCTGCATACCCAAACAAATACCCAGGTAGGGAATGTTGTTTTCACGCGCGAACTGAGCGGTAAGAATTTTGCCTTCCACACCGCGCTCGCCAAAGCCGCCAGGAACCAGGATGGCATCTTTGCCAGCTAACCGCTCGGTACCGTGACGCTCGATATCTTCGGAGTCGATATAGTCGACATTGACCTTAATACGCCCTTGAATGCCTGCGTGAATAAGCGCTTCGTTAAGCGACTTATAGGCGTCCAGCAGCTCCATGTATTTACCGACCATGGCAATGCTTACCGACTTCAGCGGATTCAATTTGGAATCCAGCACTTTGACCCATTCGGAAAGGTCGGCAGGCTCTGCTTCAAGACGCAGCTTATCGCAAACAATGTCGTCCAGACCGTGCTCGTGCAGCATCAGCGGAATCCGATAAATAGTGTCGGCATCCTGCAACGGCACAACGGCACGCTCTTCCACGTTAGTGAACAGGGCGATTTTACGGCGCTCACTCTCTTCTAGCTCTACTTCACTACGGCAAATCAAAATATCCGGCTGGATACCAATCGAGCGTAGCTCTTTGACACTGTGCTGAGTCGGTTTGGTCTTGGTCTCGCCTGCCGTCTTGATATACGGCACCAGCGTCAGGTGCATGTAAATCGCCCGACTAGCGCCAAGCTCACTACGGATCTGGCGAATAGACTCTAAGAATGGCAGCGATTCAATATCACCCACCGTGCCACCGATTTCTACCAGCGCCACATCAAAGCCTTCACCGCCAGCATAGACGCGCTGTTTGATTTCATCGGTGATATGCGGGATGACCTGAACGGTACCGCCCAAGTAATCACCACGGCGCTCTTTGCGCAGTACATTCTCGTACACGCGCCCCGTCGTGAAGTTATTCCCTTGGGTCATTTTGGTGCGAATAAAACGCTCATAGTGCCCTAAGTCCAAGTCCGTCTCGGCGCCATCTTCGGTGACGAACACCTCGCCGTGCTGGAAAGGACTCATGGTGCCCGGATCCACGTTGATGTAGGGGTCGAGCTTGAGCATGGTGACCTTAAGGCCGCGGGCCTCTAGAATCGCCGCCAGCGAGGCCGACGCGATGCCCTTGCCAAGAGAGGACACAACGCCGCCGGTCACGAAGATATATCGTGTCATGGAAAACCTGTCGAAACGTGATCAAAAGGCGTAACAGAAAGCCACACCAGGATGGGATGACAGAATAGCAGAGTACGCCTAAAGGCTCAATTTGAACTGCAGGTGGCAGAGGGGCGAAGACGCCCCTCACTATCAAAACTAAACCCCAAGGTAATCCAAAATCCCCTCAGCAGCCTGGCGGCCTTCGTAAATCGCGGTGACCACCAGGTCAGAGCCGCGCACCATATCGCCACCGGCAAAAATTTTCTCGTTGCTGGTTTGGTAAGCGTACTGACCATGCTCTGGCGCTTTTACGCGATCACGCTCATCGACCTGAATGTTGGCGCTATCGAACCACGGTGCAGGGCTTGCCTGAAAACCAAACGCTACCACGACTGCGTCGGCGGCAATAATCTCTTCAGACCCAGGCACGACTTCAGGACGGCGACGGCCATTTTCATCGGGCTCACCCAAACGGGTACGCACGACCTTAACTCCTTCGACCTGCTCTTCTCCCACCACCGCAACCGGCTGACGGTTGAACAGAAATTCAACGCCCTCTTCACGCGCATTGGCGACTTCACGACGGGAGCCCGGCATGTTTTCTTCATCACGGCGATAAGCGCAGATCACGCTGTCGGCGCGCTGGCGAATAGAGGTGCGATTACAATCCATCGCCGTATCACCACCGCCAAGCACTACCACTCGTTTACCTTCCATCGAGATAAAATCGTTAGGATCTTTTTCAAAGCCTAAACGACGATTCACGTTGGCAATTAGGAAGTCGAGCGCTTTATACACGCCAGGTAAATCTTCGCCAGGGAAGCCACCTTCCATGTACTTGTAAGTGCCCATTCCCAGGAAAACAGCATCGTACTCCTGCAGCAGCGTATCGAATTCGATGTCGGTACCAATTTCGGTATTCAGACGAAACTCGACGCCCATCTCTTCAAAAACAGCGCGCCGACGCTCCATGACGTTCTTTTCCAGCTTGAACTCTGGAATACCAAAGGTGAGCAGACCGCCAATCTCGGGATATTTATCAAACACGACAGGCTTGACACCGTTACGTGCCAGAATATCAGCGCAACCAAGGCCCGCAGGCCCCGCACCTACGATGGCGACCTTCTTATCGGTCCACTCCACCTTAGACATATCCGGGCGCCAACCCATTGCAAACGCGGTGTCGGTGATGTACTTCTCTACCGACCCAATGGTCACCGCACCAAAGCCATCGTTCAGCGTACAGTCGCCTTCACACAAACGATCTTGCGGGCACACGCGGCCACACACTTCCGGCAATGAGTTGGTTTTATGCGAAAGCTCGGCTGCTTCAATAATATTGCCTTCCACCACTAGCTGAAGCCAGTTGGGAATGTAGTTATGTACCGGGCACTTCCACTCGCAATACGGATTACCACAGTGCAAGCAACGGTGTGCCTGACTCGCCGCATCGGTGGGCTTAAAGGGCTCGTAAATTTCAGCGAACTCTTTTGACCGTGTGTGTGCGGCTTTTTTCTGTGGGTCTTGGCGACCCACATCAACAAACTGGAAATCGTTATTTAAACGGTTAGCCATGATTTCTCTCCTCGAAGCGTAGACTCTGGCGGGTTATTCCGGCTGACGCCGAGATTGATTCAGCAAACTACCCAAACTTGCCGCTTTTGGCTTAACTAGCCAGAAGTGGCGCGCGTAGTCGCCAAAGTCTTCCAGAATCGCCGCACCTCTAGCGGACCCTGTCGCCGCAACGTAGGCTTCGATCATTTCACGCAAATGACGGCGATACGCTTCCATCGCTTCGGTATTGACCCGGTGAATTTCGACCAGCTCGTGGTTGTACTTGTCCACAAAGGTACGGTCTTCATCCAATACGTAAGCAAAACCACCGGTCATGCCCGCGCCAAAGTTAACACCCGTTTCACCCAATACGCAGACCAATCCCCCAGTCATGTATTCACAACAGTGATCACCTGCACCTTCAATCACAGCAGTCGCGCCAGAGTTGCGCACGGCAAAACGCTCACCCGCAGTACCTGCAGCAAACAGCGTGCCGCCTGTCGCACCATACAGGCAGGTGTTACCGATAATGGCGGTTTTATGGCTTTCAAACTGGCTAACCTTGGGCGGCACAATCACAATGCTGCCGCCATTCATGCCTTTGCCCACGTAGTCGTTGGCATCGCCCTCAAGATAGAGATTTAAGCCGCGGGCGTTCCACACCCCGAAACTTTGCCCAGCCACCCCGGTAAAGCGCGCAGTGACCGGAGCGGATTCCAGGCCATCTTCACCGTAGCGTTTGGCAATTGCGCCAGAGCTCAATGCACCTACGCTGCGGTCGCAGTTAGTAATAGTGAAGTCAAACTCACCTCCAGACTGGCTTTCAATGGCCTCTTTCAGTGCTGCCAACACTTCCTGGTTCTTAGCACCCGGGTCATGGGGCACATTACGACTCACCTTACAAAACTGCGGTGCATCTGCAGGCACAAAATCATTCGAAAGCAGTGGCGCTAGATCCAATTTACGCTGAGCAGCCGTGTTGCCTTCCAACACTTCAAGCAAATCGGTGCGACCAATCAGATCTGTCAGCTGACGCACCCCTAACATCGCCATCAGTTCACGCACTTCTTCAGCAATAAAGCGGAAGTAGTTTTTCACCATATCGACAGTGCCGCGGAAGTGCTCACCACGCAGGAAGTCATCTTGCGTTGCTACGCCGGTGGCGCAGTTATTCAGGTGGCATATACGCAGGAACTTACAGCCCAATGCCACCATCGGCGCAGTACCAAAGCCAAAGCTTTCAGCCCCCAAAATCGCCGCCTTAACGACATCAAGCCCCGTTTTGAGACCACCATCAGTCTGCAGGCGAATCTTATCGCGCAGGCCGTTAATACGTAGCGCTTGGTGCACTTCAGGTAACCCAAGCTCCCAAGGAGAGCCCGCGTGCTTGATAGAGGTCAATGGGCTTGCCGCGGTACCACCGTCGTAACCAGAAACAGTGATCAGATCTGCATAGGCCTTCGCCACACCGGTGGCAATGGTGCCAATGCCTGGCTCAGAGACCAGTTTCACGGAAACCTGGGCATCGGGATTGACTTGTTTGAGATCAAAAATCAGCTGCGCCAAGTCTTCAATCGAGTAAATATCGTGGTGTGGAGGCGGTGAAATCAGCGTCACACCTGGCACCGCGTAGCGCAGCCGGGCAATCAACTGGTTCACTTTACCGCCTGGCAACTGGCCACCTTCACCGGGCTTGGCACCCTGGGCAACTTTGATCTGCAGTACTTCCGCATTGACCAAATAGGCCGGAGTAACACCGAAGCGGCCAGAAGCAATCTGCTTGATTTTCGAACTACGGATGGTGCCGTAGCGGGCAGGGTCTTCACCACCCTCGCCAGAGTTGGAGCGCCCGCCCGCCTCGTTCATCGCTTGGGCCAACGCCTCATGAGCTTCCGGAGACAGCGCGCCTAGCGACATCCCTGCGCTATCAAAGCGCGGAATCAACGCCTCAACCGGCTCAACATCCTCTAATGGAATGGGCGTTGCAGCAGGTTTGAGCTGCAGCAAATCACGAATAGTGGCAACCGGACGCTCGTTGACCAACTGAGCAAATTTTTTCCACTTTGCGTAGCTGCCTTCTTGCACCGCCGCCTGAAGCGACTTCACGACATCAGGGTTGTAGGCATGATATTCGTAGCCATGCACATACTTCAGCATACCGCCTTGAGAAATGCCTTTGCGGGCAATCCAGGCATCCTTGGCCAGTAACTCCTGCTGCATTTGCAGCTCAGCAAAGCCAGCGCCCTTAATCCGGGATGCCATGCCGACAAAGCAGGTCTCCATAATCTCGTCGGATAGCCCCACCGCTTCGAACAGCATAGAGCCACGGTAGGAAGCTAACGTTGAGATACCCATCTTCGAAAGAATTTTGAACAACCCTTTCTGCAGACCTTTGCGGTAATTCTCGCGAGCATCGGCAGGGTTGCCTGTTAGCTCACCAGTGCGATGCATATCGGCCATAACCTGATAAGCGAGCCACGGGTACACTGCCGTCGCGCCCACACCAAACAGCACGGCCATTTGATGGGCATCCCTTGCATAGCCGGTTTCCACCACAATGTTGGCATTCGGCCGCAGCGCCAAACGACCAAGATGAGAGTGAACAGCCCCCACCGCCAACGCTGCCTGAATGGGCAACTGCCCTTTTGGAAGGTCAGCATCGGTCAACACCAAAATCACCTTGCCCGCTTTTACCTGCGCTTCAGCTTCTCGGCAAAGTAAAGTCACTGCCTGCTGCAGACTAGTGTGCTCCGGGTCGTAGCCGAGCGACAGCGTGTGGCTAGCGAAGGCAGGGTCATCCTGACTGACCAGCGCCGTAAATTTACGAGGAGATAGGACAGGCGTTGTCAAAATCAAACGGTGGGCATGCTCAGGCGTTGCCTTAAAGACGTTCAGCTCCGCACCACAGCAGGTCTCCAGCGACATAACAATCGCTTCACGAAGAGGGTCGATCGGCGGATTGGTCACCTGGGCAAACTTTTGACGGAAGAAATCAGTTAATAGACGTGGGCGACTAGACAGCACCGCCATGGGGGTATCATCACCCATCGAGCCAACCGCCTCCTGACCACTTTCTGCCAGCGGGCGCAGCACCTGATCACGCTCTTCAAAGCTCACCTGGAACATTTTCTGCTGAACATTAAGTGCGTCAGTGTCCATTGTCTGGAAACGCGCAAGCTCAGTCAGCGCTGACTCTAGGTAATTAGCTTCCTGCTTGAGCCAGCGCTTGTAGGGGTAAGCCGACTTCAGGCGATTATCAATATCCTGGGTGTGCAGCACTTCACCGGTCTGAGTGTCTACCGCCAGCATCTGGCCTGGGCCAACGCGGCCCTTAGCGACAACGTCCTCAGGGCGATAACCATAAGTGCCAATCTCAGACGCTAGCGTAATGTAGCCATTCTTGGTAATCACCCAGCGTGCTGGGCGAAGGCCGTTGCGATCCAGCATACAAACAGCTTGGCGACCGTCAGTCATTACCACACCGGCCGGACCATCCCAAGGTTCCATGTGCATGGAGTTGTATTCATAGAACGCGCGCAATTCGGCGTCCATGGTCTCAACGTTTTGCCAAGCAGGCGGCACCATCATGCGCACCGCACGATGTAGCTCCATACCGCCAGTCAACAGTACTTCCAGCATGTTATCCATGCTTGAGGAGTCTGACCCGGTGGTATTAACAATTTCCTCAAGCTCAGCAATATCAGGCAGGCGCTCATTAACAAAGTTGGCTTTACGCGAGTTTGCCCAGCCGCGGTTGGCCTCAATCGTATTGATCTCGCCATTATGCGCCAATAGACGGAATGGCTGAGCCAACGGCCAGCGCGGCGCAGTGTTCGTAGAGAAACGCTGGTGGAACACGCAAATGGCGGTTTCCAGACTTGGGTCATTTAAATCTTTATAGAATGCCGGCAAGTCTTCCGGCATAACTAAGCCTTTATAGGAAACAACTTCCGATGAGAGCGAAGCAACATAAAAGTCTTCATCGCTACGTAGCGCTTGCTCTGCATAACGGCGCGCCATAAACAGATCGACGTCGAAGCGATCACTGCTTAAATTTCCGCTACCAGCCGGCTGAACAAACAGCTGCTCAATTCGCGGTAGACAGTCCAGCGCCATCGGACCACATACGCTCGAATCAGTGGGCACTTCGCGCCAGCCCAATACCTCTAAGCCACGGCTGCTTAGTTCGCGCTCAAGGGTTTCTTTAGCATGAGCGGCACGTGCATCGTCATCTGGCAAAAAGATAACGCCTACAGCGAAACGCTCGCCAAGCTCCTTATCAAGTGCTTGCTTCGCGGCAGCGCGCATGAATTGCACCGGCATTTTCAGCAGCAAGCCGCAACCGTCACCGGTTTTACCGTCGGCCGCAATACCGCCGCGATGGGTCATGCAGGTAAGTGATTCAATAGCAGTTTTCAGCAAGTCGTGACTGGCCTGCCCTTCCATATGGGCAATAAGGCCAAAGCCACAGTTATCGCGAAACTCGCCAGGCTGGTGAAGACCTCTATTCATGGGCGTGCCCCTAGTCAACGTATATTTATTTAGCAGCTTTTTCATGTTATGGTAGCGGGTTTTTCTTATTTTTTTATCCATTAAAGCCCATCAAAAAAAGGGCATTTCCCGCTTTCACTGCATCAAGAAAAGGTCACTCAGCATAGCGATTTGCCTGCGTGTAGCGCAATCACTCAAAACCCGCCAACCCTTAAAAAACCTTGTCAAATCGTGCATTTGCATTCGAAGACAATTAAAAAACATATTAACTTCAACCACTTGCAAACCAGCTAAACGATATTTAAACGATAAAATTTAATAATTAGACTTTAGTCTCGATTTGTCAAAAAAACCCATGCCGATAGCGCATAAGGCATGCTGATTACATACGGAATGATCATCACTTAACGCCAGACAACAAAAAACCCACGCGATGGTGGGTTTTACGTGCAGCTTTGTTTGTTAAAACTATTTAGCCATGCGGCCTCTCAAGACTGCTTATCCTTACGGGCTGCCATATAGGCTGCCGATTGTTTATCTATATGGCCTATACGTTTAGATATTTAGTTTTAGCCGCGCGGATAGTGGTGAAGTAGCTCACGCAGCACATCAGGCGGCGTAGCATCACTGACGCAGGCATCACCCAGGGCATTGAGCAGCACCAAACGTAGACGAGTATCGATATTTTTCTTGTCCAACTTCATGCGGGCTAAAAAGTCCTCTACCGACATTCCGGCAGGCGCGGCTAGTGGCAGTCCAGCACTTTCGACAACCGCTTTAGCACGCGCGAGTGCATTGCTATCAATCCAGCCAAGCTGATGCGAGAGCGTTGCTGCCATCGCCATGCCTGCCCCAACGGCTTCACCATGCAACCAATTGCCATAACCTTGATGAGCTTCAATCGCGTGGCCAAACGTGTGCCCCAAGTTCAGCAGCGCACGAACGCCCTGCTCAGTCTCATCATCCGCCACAATGTCGGCTTTAATCTGGCAACTTTGAGCAATCGCTTCAGCAATCACCGCAGGTTCAACACTTCGCAGCGCCTGCATATGCTCTTCTAACCAACTTAGGAAGCGTTCATCACGGATTAATCCATACTTGATCACTTCAGCCAGACCTGCAGACAGCTCCCGGCTAGGCAGTGTGGCCAAGGTGTCGATATCTACGATCACGGCTTTTGGCTGCCAAAAAGCGCCAATCATATTTTTACCCAGCGGGTGATTAACGCCGGTCTTCCCGCCCACCGAAGAGTCTACCTGGGATAGTAACGTAGTCGGCACCTGAATAAAGGCAACGCCACGTTGATAAGCTGCTGCCGCATAACCAACCATATCGCCAATCACACCGCCCCCTAAGGCAATCAGCGTACAGCGACGATTGAAGCCTGCCTCTAACAGCGCATCCCAGATCCGGCTTACCTGCTCGATGGTTTTATATTGCTCCCCGTCAGGCAGCACTACCGTGCGAATATCTAAATGACTAGGCAGACCAGCACAAAGCGTTTCTAAATAAAGCGGTGCGATAGTCTCATTGGTAACGACCATCACCTGCTGACCCGCGAGATAAGGCTCCAGCATATTGGCGCGCTTTAGCAGCCCAACACCAATATGGATCGGGTAACTACGCTCCCCCAATGCGACGGTTAACGTACGCTGAGCACTTGTCATTTCAGTCATTGTGATACCTTTTTACTTTGAGCCCGCGCAATTTCCAGAGGGTCCACCATGCGATGGACACGACGCAGAATTTCGTTAACCACCGCACGAGGGCTGCGCCGATCCGTGCGCACCGTAATATCCGATGTCGCTCGATACAGCGGATCTCGTGTGGCGAACATGTCGTTTAGCACCTGTTCACGATTATCACACTGTAATAGCGGTCGATTTCGATCTTTAGCAGTGCGCTTCAGTTGCTGGTCAACGGTGGTCAGTAAATAAACCACGGCGCCTCGCTCCCGCAGAGCCCGTCGATTCTCTTCGCGCAGCACCGCGCCACCGCCGGTAGCTACTACCACGCCGGACAGCTGAGTGAGCTCGTCAATCATCTGACTTTCGCGCTGACGAAAGCCGGGTTCACCTTCAACGTCAAAAATCCAGGGGATATCCGCACCACAGCGGTCTTGTATGGCGTGATCGCTATCAAAGAACGAGCGTGACAACTCAGCCGCGAGTAAGCGGCCTATTGTGCTCTTGCCAGCCCCCATGGGGCCAATTAAAAAAATATTGGGTAACTCTTGCATCAGCGAACCGCCAAACCATCATCAAGTAGTCGTGGAGTAATAAAGACCAATAACTCTACCTTTTCATTGCTCTCTTCGGTATAGCGGAACAGCCGCCCCAGCCAAGGAATATCTCCTAGCAGCGGTGTTTTCGCTATTTGACTCAACTGCTCTGTTGTCAAAATACCGCCTAATACCACCGTTTGCCCATTATCGACCAGTACTTGGGTCTCTATCTGGTTGGTATCAATCGGCGGTTCACCGCCAAATTCACTTTCCCGGAAGCTATCGTTTTTAATCACTAAATCCATAATGATGCGGTTATCCGGAGTAATTTGTGGCGTCACCTCCAAGGAAAGCTCGGCCTCCTTGAACTCTGTATCAGGGTTTCCCTCTGTATCTACACTCTGAAAAGCACGCTCTTCACCTTGCCGAATAATAGCGGTTCGTTGGTTAGCTGTGATCACTCGGGGCTGTGATATCGTCTGGCTTTTGCCCTCACTCTCCAACGCGCGCAGCTCAAGGTCTAGCAGAACATCTCCCGATAGATAACCAAAACTAACCCCTGTGCTGGCGGCCGCCGTTGAGCCTAGGTCTACAGCAAGACCACCCTGGGCACGGTTAATGCCGTTAGGGTTAATGTTACGTCGAGAAAACGTACCATCATCGTTTTCTAAAAAGCCGCGGGTGCTCGACACACCCCAGTTAATCCCCAGCTCCTGGGACGCCGTATCCCGGGCAATGACAATTCTTGCCTCAATTTGCACCTGACGGACGGCGACATCCAAGCGATTCAAAGTAGCGATAATAGCGCGCACCTGCTCTGCCGTATCTTGTACCAGTAGCATGTTAGTACGCTGATCAATACTAACTCGCCCCCGGGCGGTTAACAGCCCAAAGCCATCGCCGCCACGCAACAGTTGAGCTAGGTCTTCGGCGCGAGCATATTTTATTTCAACAAACTCAGTGACCAACGGTGCAAGCGTTTGGCGCTGGTTGCGAGCTTCTATCTCTTGTCGTTCAAGAGCCGCTAGCTCGCTGGCAGGCGCCACAACGATCACATTACCCTGCTTTCGGCTTGCCAGCCCTTGGCTTTGCAAGATCAGCGCTAGCGCTTGATCCCAGGGAACATCGTTTAAGTTAAGCGTAATGCGTCCGGAAACGCTATCACTGGCTACTAGGTTCAGGCCAGTAAACTCTGCCAGGGTAGTCAGCACTGCACGCACTTCAATATCTTGAAAATTCAGGCTTAGCCGCTCTCCAGTGAAAGATATTCCCTGCTGTTCTGGCTGCTGTGTAACTTGGCTAACTGGCTGCACTTCAATCGTTAACGTACGCCCATTTTGCGATGAAACCATCGCGAAAGGGCCGTTAGTGTGCAGCTCCAGCCGCACATCACGGTCCCCAAGATAAGGGGTAATACGGCTAACCGGCGTCGCAAAATCGGTGACATCGTAAACCTGGTTAAACGCATTAGGCAGCACCACATTACGCAGCTCCGCTATAACGCTCCCCCCACTGCCTTCACGCACATGAGTAACCACACCAGCACGATCAAATGTGACCTCTAGACGTCCGGCACCATCGCCTCCACGCCGAAAATCAAGATTTTCAACACGCGGCCCCTGGAGAGACTCGGAAGTCTGGATAGCGTTAGCCGCTTGAGGTGTCGACGATACAGAACCACCTGATGCTAGGGTGACTATTAACTGTTCACCAATCGCTCGTGCCGTATAACCAAGAGGCGCATTCGAATCAACCACGAGACGCGTCCGCCCACTGCCTTCTAACACCGTCACTTGTTCTACAATACCACTACTAACGACGATACGGCGTTGGGCAATCGCACTTTGTGTCTCTGCCAAATCCAGCGCTAAACGAGGAGGTGCATCTAGTCGATAGCCGCTTAGCTGGGCAACGCCGCCACTGAACTGCAGCACTAGCTCTACGTCACCATTATTGGTTTGGCGCACATCGACATTAGTAAGCAGCGATGCCATGCAGACCGATGGCACGACCATAATTAATAACAGCAAGGTTCGACAACATATAGCAGCCATAAGCGATATCCATATCTGATAGCGAGTGAACAAGCTATTCTTCAAGGGTGAGCGTTATCTGGCGCTGTTGCCACCCTTGCTGAGGGCTAAAAACACGTTCAACAATAGTGATTCCCTGGGGGCCAATCTGGTTAATAAGACCGTTGTTAGTGCCTAAATAATCACCCTCTCGAACGCTAATCACCTCCCCCTCGGGAGGCTCGATCAATGCAACCTGCTGCTCCCCCATACGCAGCGTACCCACTAAACGCAATGACTGGAGTTGGAAACGTTCCAAAGGCTCTTGAGCGCGCGGCTGATCAGGAGCAAGCTCGCTCATTGCCTGCGCCACTGCTAATACGTTTTCGCGCACCTCCTGCGGCGCCAAGAAGGGACTGCGCGTATCACTAAAGCGATAATCAAGCGGCTGATACGCTGGCAAAGTCTCCATCACCTCGGGCGCTTTCCCATCAGCAGCATGACGTATGTCTGCAAGGGTTTGATCTAACCGCCCTAGCTGGGGGTCGCTGCAGCCAGCCAGGCCAGCAATACATAGCAGGACGACCAAACGCTTCATGGCGCAGCCTTGTTGCTATAGGTGCGTGCAAGCAGCGACATCCGTAACATGTTGCTACCCTGAGCAGCAGGCACTAGGGTTAAATCATGCTGGGTAATAATCCGCGCCAAATCGCTGATATCCGCAACAAAGTGTGCCAAAGCATGGTAATCACCGCGCACCTGTATATCCAAAGGGTGCTCAATATAGTGCGTGTTAATCACCGTAGGCCGCAAACGGATAGTTTCAATGGTAAGTCGATTCTCGATAGCAGCGTCACTGATACTATCTAATAAAGAAGGAATTTCTGCGCTGGTAGGCAGCATCGCCTGCATTTGCACCATTTGATCTTCAAGGCTAATCAACTGGCTGCGAATGTCCGACAGAGAAGCTGCTTCAGAAGCCTTACGTCGATACTCACCCAACAGACGCTCCTCTTGTCGCTGCTCTGCTGCCAGCGAATCGCGAACCTCACTCACCAGCCACCAGTTGATACCCAGTAGAGCAACTAAAAAAACAAGTAATGCTATTAGGGCTTTAAGCAGCCAGGGCCACCCACCCGCTTCTTTGATATCCAACGTCTGCCATTCAACGTTTCGCAAGTGCAGCCAGCTAATTTTAATGCTGTCACGAATAGACGTCATGGCGCTTTCTCCATGGAAACAGCTTCTTCAGGAGACAGTTGTCTTACCTCAAACTGAAAAACACGCAGACTGCCATCTTGGCCACTAGCAACTTCAGAAAATAGCGGTACGTCCAACCCTGGAATAGCTGCAATTTGGCGTAGTTGCTCAGAGACCTGGCGTTCATTGATGGCAACTGCTGAAAGTCTAACTCGCTGACCGCTACGAGACAGGCGCTGATAGACAACCCCATCCGCGACGCTAGCGGCAATATCGTTAAACAGCCTTACTGTACTTATGCGTTCGTTGTTAAGCATGTGAAACAGCGTCAGCTGCTCTTCCAAACGCTCAATATCGCCTTGGTAGCGTCGTACATCAGCGATTTCATTGCCTAGCTGCTCAATACGAGTAGAGATATGGGCATTACGCTGTTGCTGGGCAGCTAACTGCTGCTGGTAGAAGTGCAACACCACAACACCAGATGCCACGCCCAGCAGCAACACAAACAACATAACGCTATAAAACTGTCGCGTCTGTCTCGCTCGCCACCCCTCGCGCCAGGGTAAAAGATTAATATTAATGCTCATTGGCTAACTCGCATCGCTAACCCACCCGCCGTTAGCATCGCTGGGGCATCATTATTTAACGCTTCTTCACTTAGCCTTTTGTTAATGCGCAAACGTTGAAATGGGTTAGCAATACTTACCGACATGCCACTATCATCAGCAATACGCTCAGCGAGGCCTGGAATGACACTTGAACCACCCGCGAGTACCGTATGTTGTACTTCATGCTGACGACCGACAGTGTAATAAAGCTGCAGCGAGCGTCTCCCATGCTGTACCAGCGTGTCTAGAAAAGGAGTGAGCACTTTCTCTTGGTAGTCGTCTGGAAGACCGCCACGCTTTTTAGCAACTCCGGCCTCAGCGATGTTCATGTGGTAATAGTCGCGGATGTCCTCTGTTAGCTGGCGTCCACCAAACGCCGTATCACGGCTATAAACAATGTGCCCACCCCGCACGACATGGAAAGCGCTCATATTGGCCCCGATATCGAATAGCCCTACACAAGCAGCTGGATCATTTTCCACACTTGATTGCCTGCGCAGTTCGGCCAATACGCGCTCTAGAGCGAACGTCTCTACATCGACAGCGACAGGCTCTAGTCCCGCACGCTCTAGCGTTTCGGTCAACAGAGTCACGTCTTGCTGACGACACGCGACTAAAACAACTTCTTGCTGGCCTTCATCGAAAGGAGCAGGACCTAGGCACTGAAAATCAAACGCCACCTCACTGAACGGAAAGGGAATATAGCGGTCAGATTCGGCGATTATGCGCTCTTCGATTTCCTCTTCGCTTAACGAAGCAGGAAAAATAAGCGTTTTCGCAATAGCAGCGCTCGCCGGAACGGCCACTGCTGTTTTACGCGTAAGGGGCTTTGCGCGCTCGACCGTACGCCGGAGCACATTCGCCACTTCATTAATGTCGCGGATGCGGCGCTCAACAACGGCACCTTCGCGCAGCGGTTGAACAGCGTAGCTGTCTACTTGGTAGTTATCGTTATACTGTTTGAGCTCTAACAGCTTGACGGTTGCCGATGTGATATCGACGCCAATCAACCCTTTACCAGGCTTGAGTAATCGCATGTTTAGTTCGGCTCCGCCTGCCTATCGTGCGAATTTTGAGGTTACATGATTTTTAGTGAAGTCACACGCGAATGACATTACGGCATATCAACACTGGTGACTGCTGCCTCGCCTTCCTATAATGGCAACCAATTGCGTGATACGGTCGTTTAGTTACCGTGTCTGTTCTCCTTTTCACGGGTGCACTCTGTTCATGATGTTTTTTCGAACCCTCATCCTGTCACTTTTTTCGCTAATCGTTGCGCTCATTGGCGCCACCGTGTTGGCAGTGGTGGGTGCCGCTATCTATTTTTCCCCAGGCCTGCCTGATGTCCGTCAGTTGCAAGATTTCGAGCTACATACACCGCTTCGCATCTTCACCAATGATGGCAAACTCATTGGTGAATTTGGCGAAGAGCGCCGCATGCCCGTCGACTTTGCTGATATCCCACAGGATATGATCAACGCGCTGATCGCAGCGGAAGATGCCAGTTACTTTGATCATGCAGGCGTTGATCCTCGGGGTATCGCCAGGGCAGCGGTTGAACTGGTTCAGAGTGGCGGCTCCATTCAGTCAGGTGGCTCGACCATTACCATGCAGGTTGCGCGTAACTATATGCTGACGCTTGACCAGACGTTCACGCGTAAAATTCGCGAGATTCTGCTAGCCCTGCAAATGGAGCAGATTCTTGATAAAGACGAAATCTTCGAGCTCTACGTTAATAAGATATTTCTCGGTCATCGCGCCTATGGCATCGCAGCCGCATCAGAAACGTATTATGACAAGCCATTGACTGAATTAACGCTGGCTCAAACGGCAATGATCGCGGGACTTCCTAAAGCCCCCTCAGCCTTTAACCCACTGGCTAATTCTGAACGCTCGCTGATTCGCCGCAACTGGATTCTATTCCGCATGCGCGAGCTAGGGCATATCGATAATGAGGCTTACCTAGCGGCTGTACAGGAACCGGTGACAGCTCGTCGGCACTACACCCAAACCGAAGTCGACGCGGCTTATGTTTCAGAAATGGCTCGCCAATATGCCATCGAACGATTTGGAGATAAGGCGTATACCGGTGGCTACCGGATTTACACCACGATTGATAGCGAAATACAGCCCTATGCGCACCAAGCATTAGCAAATGGTCTGCTGGCTTACGACCTTCGCCATGGCTGGCGCGGCTCAGAACAGCAAGATATCGCAGCAAGCTTGGTAGAAGCTCAAGAGCAAACTGCTACTCAAGGGCTCGAAGAGGAACTTGCAGAATCACCGGAAATTCGTCAAACGGCCCGCCAAGCAGCTGAGCGCAGCCAAACACAAGTTGAGGGTGTCGATGGCGACGTCAGCAACTGGTTACAAGTATTAGAGCGCACACCCAACTATGGCCTACTTCAGCCGGCGATTGTGGTTGAGAGCAGTGGCCGTGAAATGCAGGTACTTACGCGCGGTGGCGAACTGCAAACGATTGCCTGGAGCGGCCTGAACTGGGCACGCCCCTATTTGAGCCCACGCAGTCGTGGTGCCGAACCAAGTAGCGCAGATCAAATTGCGGTTCGCGGCGACTTAGTCCGCGTGATTGAAAACGAAGATGGATCGCTACGCTTGTCGCAGCGCCCCGACGCCGAAGGTTCCTTGGTTGCACAAGATCCTCGCACTGGCGCTATTTTAGCCTTACAAGGCGGGTTTGATTTTAATGCCAGTAAGTTCAACCGTGCCATCCAGGCCCAACGTCAATCTGGTTCCATCTTTAAACCGTTCATCTATCTTGCAGCCTTAGAAGATGGCGGTATGAATGCAGCAAGCGTGGTCAATGATTCCCCCGTCGTACTAGACGACGGTAGTAATTCATTATGGCGTCCAGTCAATTCAAGCCGTGATTTCCTAGGCCCGATGCGCTTGAGAACAGCGCTTGCTCGTTCGCGTAACTTGGTTACCATTCGTGTGCTTCAAGCGACGGGATTGGATCATACTATTCGCTATCTAGAAGGATTTGGCTTCTCCCCCGACCGCCTACCACGCGGGCTGTCTCTCGCCTTGGGCAGCGCCAGTTTAACGCCACTGGAAATGACCAACGCGTATTCCGTTCTTGCCAACGGTGGTTTTCAGGTCGCGCCATGGTTTATCGAACGCGTAACGCGTAACGATGATGAGGAACTTGTTGATGAAGCAACGCCTCAGGTTGCCTGCCCTAGCTGCGCAGAGGGGCAGGAAACAGTTGAAATCGACGGCAAAGAGTACCCTGTAGCTGCTCGGGTCGCTGACCCTGCTGCTGTCTATATTCTGCGCGACATGCTGCGTGACGTCATTACGTCTGGCACCGGTCGTGGTGCTCTTAGCCTGAACCGCGACGATATCGTCGGCAAAACGGGCACCACCAATAACCAGCGTGATGCTTGGTTCGCAGGCTTTAACAGCGACTTAGTCACCACCGTATGGGTAGGCAAAGATAGCAACGAGTCCACCGCTGAATATGGCTCTAACGCAGCACTGCCTATCTGGGTTGACTTTATGGGCGATGCACTAGAAGGCACCCCCTCAGCGATCCCCGAACGCCCGGATACTGTTGTTAGCGCACGGGTAGACCCCTCCACCGGATATCGCTTGGCGGATGGTCAGTCAGGCGGCATTTCGGAGATTTTCCACCGTGACCATCTTCCCGGCTACCAGCAACGTCGCATTAGTCGTGAACTGGAAGAAGCGAGTGGCTCGCAGGGGTCTGGTACCGCAGAGTCCATTTTCTAAGCCGTACCTGCACAAAGCAAAAGCCCGGAAACCTAATGGTCTCCGGGCTTTTTTATGGCGTACATTAATGTCCTACGATTAGCCATTCATCGACAGACGTTCTCGCTTGCTGGCAAACCAGTTAGCACTAATCGCGGCAATCATCACCACTACCCCAGCCATTTCAGTTAGCAGATTCGGATAAAATACGCCAACGATAGCGCCGCCAATCGCCAAACGCGGTAGCCAAGACATTCTGGTAAACAGATAACCTTCAAGCGCGGCAGCAAACGCACACAGTGCCAGAATAGCAATCAGCGCATTCCAAACCACCACTGGCACGGGGCCACCGACAATGATTTCTGGATTAAACACCATAAATAGCGGAATTAAATAGAGACCTTTAGCAAATTTCCAAGCTTGGAAGCCAGTCTCCATGGGTTTACTGCCTGCAATTGCTGCCCCTGCAAAACCGGCCAGGGCGATAGGTGGCGTCACGTTAGAGTCCTGGGAGTACCAGAACACCACTAAGTGAGCAATCAGTAGCGGCACCCCAAATTCAGCGGTCAACGCCGGACCCACCAGTACAATCAAGACAATATAGCTCGCGGTAACCGGCAGCCCCATCCCCAAAATCAAGCTTGCCAGCAGTACCATCACCAACGCCAACACTAGGTTGCCGCCAGAAAAAGCCAGCATCATTGAGGAAAACTTCAATCCTAGCCCTGTCAGGCCCACAACGCCGACAATAATCCCGGCCACGGCACAAGCCATAGAAACCGCAACGGCATTCCGCGCCCCCAACTCCAGCCCCTGAGCCAGCTTAACCAGCCCCGCCCACACCACATCTTTGGTGCGACTCATGGTGACCGGCTGGCCTTGCTTGGGAGCAATAAAGAAGTACCAAAGCGCATAACGAAGCACCGCCACAGCGATGATAGTGACTACGGCGTAATAGCCAACGCGCATTGGCGACATACTCATCGCTAGCAGCCACACTAGCACCGCGAGAGGAAGCAGAAAGTGCCAGCCATCTTTCATAACTTGGCGCATTTGCGGCAGCTCGCTTTTCGCCAATCCCTGCATCCCCTGCTTCAATGCAATGATATGGACAAATAGATACACCGTTGCAAAGTACATAATCGCCGGCAAAATGCTGACTTTAACGATTTCCAAATAGGGCGTGTTGGTATATTCAGCAATTAAAAACGCCCCTGCCCCCATTAAAGGCGGCATAATTTGTCCACCGGTAGAAGCGGCTGCTTCTATTCCTCCCGCCTGCTTTGGCTGATAGCCCAGCTTTTTCATCAGCGGAATGGTAAATGCCCCGGTGGTCACCACGTTGGCAATCGCACTACCCGAAATAGAGCCCATACCCGCCGAAGCCAGCACGGCGGCTTTCGCAGGGCCGCCCCGCTGGCGACCAGTGGCCGCATAGGCCATATCAATAAAAAACTTGCCCGCGCCAGTGCTTTCCAAAAAGGCACCAAAGAGCACAAATATAAAGATGTAGGTCGCTGCAACTCCTAAAGGCAAACCAAAAATGCCTTCTTGTCCTAAATAGAGCTGCCCTGCGACGCGCTCCAAGGTATAGCCACGATGCTCTAAAATGCCGGGCATCCATTCGCCTAGCCATGGCAGTTCGCCCCTAGGCCCTGCAAATGCGTAAATAATGGCAAGCAGGCCAATCACCGTCATGCCAAACCCAACGGCTCGCCGACTTGCTTCCAACACAGTAACCGTCGCAATACAGGCCACTAAAATATCGGTGTCACTCCAGAAGCCGGCTCGATTGATAATCTCATCTAAAAAGAGCACCAGATAGCCACCGGTGGTTAAAGCCCCAGCAAAGAAAATTAGATCAATGCCCCACCCCAGTACTCCGCGTTTGCGCGTTGGCCCAAACACAGGAAACATCAAAAATGCCAGCAACATAATCAACGCTAAGTGAATACTGCGCTGATAGAAAAGCCCAAGGGGCTGGATACCAGCAGAATATAGCTGGAAGAGTGAAAGCCCCACCGCAACCACGGTGATACACCACAGAACCATGCGGGGCTGCATCGCATTCGCGCCGGGCATCACGACCGGCGGCGGAGTGGATTCGTTCATGAGCGTCCTCGGAAGCGTTAACTACTATCGTTTTTATTCACGCGGAGCAGTGCTAGGTGATAATAATTGGATAATCACACGTTGCCCGGCTGCGTACTCACTTAAACTCACCGGTGAATGCTCACCATTCGGCCACACCACTTGGTGATTGACGGCAGAAGAACCAACTCTTAATGCATAACGGTTATTTGCTACTGGCTCATGAATAGCATTAATCCAATAACCGCCCTCACCGTCTGAGACCTGCTCCCCACGACCAAATATATGACCAAGCCCTGCGGCAAAGTCTGGTTGATGACTACGTTCAAGTTGCATAACGCCTGCCGCATTGCGATAACAATCCAGTACCGTAAAGTGCTCAACAGAGTGCCGCCACTGGATACACCAGCGCCCTTCTGAAGGCACCAGCTCATCCACCAGAACATCGCCTTGTTCAGTCACTACAGCTAACCGCATAGACGCATTCGCCGAAGCGGGGGAAGCCCCCACTTCGGCGAGCGGTAGACATGCAAAAAGTAGCGCCATCAGTCGTTGTTGCCACTGCATGGCAATATCCTTATGGCAATGTCTTATGGCAAGACCCTTTAATCGTTAAGGGCGCAGACGATCAGGAATATCCGCTCCTACTTCTTCAAAGTAGCGAATCGCACCCGGGTGCAACGGCACAGGCGTAGAGTTCATGGTGAACTCAATGGTGGTGTCGTTGGCGGCAGGATGAACAGCAATTAACTCATCGGTGTTTTCAAACAGCAGTTGAGTCAGTTGGTAGGCGAGCTCTTCGTCCATATCAGAATTCACCACCAAGACGTTAGGAATACCGATAGTCTGAACAGACTCGTCCATACCGTCATACATACCCGCTGCCAGCTCGTAGGGCGCGAACACCGCCTCCGCCTCCTGTGCGTTGGCAACCTCTTCATCCGAGAGGCCGATCAAGCGGATATCACGGGTAGCGGCAAGGTTAAGAATAGAACTGGTGGGAGGGCCAACGCTCCAAAAGCCGGCGTCGATATCACCATCACGAATGGCATCTGCAGTTTCGTTAAAATTGAGCCGCTGAGGGGTAAAATCTTCATAACTAATGCCATTGGCTTCCAATAAGGCACGCGCATTTAGCTCAGTGCCACTACCTGGTGCACCAACAGACACCCGCTTCCCGGCCAAGTCAGCGATAGTCTCGATATCCGACTCAGCCAGCGTTACCAACTGCACTGCATTCGGGTAAACAGAGGCCAGTGCACGGGTGTTTTCAATCTGACGACCGTCAAAATCGCCACTGCCGTTATAAGCCTGATAAACCGTATCAGCCAGCGCTAGCGCCAAATCGGCGTCGACGCGCATGATCAGCCCCATATTTTCGACGGAGGCACCGGTAACCTCAGCCGTCGCCTGAGCGCCTTCAATATGGTTATTAATCATCTCAGCAAAGCCGCCGCCGATCGGGTAATAAACCCCGCCGGTACCGCCGGTCGCGATTGAAAGCTGTTGCGCACTGGCTGGCAGTGCAACAGCCAACATGGATGCTGCCACTGTATATTTGAGAGTTCGCATAAGCGGTTCCTCCGTCCTGTTGGACTTATAAGTATGGTTGACGATAAGGCGCTGTGAAGTCCCTGCCTCTGGTTACCGTAAACGGCAAGCAAACGCGGTGCAATGACGTTAGCACGGCATTAGCGTGAGATGCTAATGCAACGCTATGCGCTGATAAACCCTGTATAAATATCGTTACCTATGCCAAATGTCTAAAATTTATTGATAATAGTGATTAGTTAATGCAGATCGCCACGTCCAACGTTGGCCTAAGGAGATACCATGGAGCACGATGCGCCGCGCCCGAACCTAGCCATCAGTGCCTATCGCGCCCTGAAGCACGACATTATTCGCGGCCGTTATGCACCTGAAGAGAAGCTGCTAATGAGCCGCCTAAAGGAGTATTACGGCGCCAGTACCGGTCCACTACGCGAAGCGCTTTCCCAACTAGTTGCCGACCGCTTGGTGATTGCGATTAGCCAGCGTGGTTATCGCGTTGCCCCCATGTCGCTGGCCGAGCTGAATGATATTTACGACGCACGCGCTCAGTTAGAAGGTCTGATTTTGCGCCTGGCCATTGAGCGCGGTGACGACGACTGGGAAGCCAATGTCCTCGCCACTGCTCATCGGCTAGCTAAAGTGACTGAAGTAAGCTCCCCTGATGAGCTGCTCGATGGCTGGGATTTGCGCCATAAGGCATTTCATACCGCTATTGCTAGCGGCTGCAACTCGCCACACCTGTTACAGATGCGCGACACACTGTTTGATCAGGTAGAACGCTACCGCCACCTGTGGCTGCAGGAAACGGTGATGTCTCCCCAGGCACTTGAAATCAAAAGACAAGAGCATGCCGCCTTGGTAGACGTCATCCTGGCTCGTGATACAGAACAAGCGGCTAACCTCATGCGTGATCACTTAATGACGCCCGTGCCGATCATTACCCGTGTTCTCAAGGAACGTGGGATTAATTAAATTGTTTATTTTAAAATGTAGATATTTCAAGAAAACGACGATACATTGGATCATATCAAAATGACTATGTAGGAGTTCACGCCATGACCCGCTTCAACTGGGACGACCCGCTGCTGCTCGAACACCAACTCACCGATGAAGAGCGTCAAATTCGTGATGCCGCTCACGACTACTGCCAGGAAAACCTGCAGCCACGTGTGCTGAGTGCTTTTCGTGAAGAGCGCTTTGATCGTGAGATCATGAGCGAGATGGGCGAGCTTGGCCTGCTGGGTGCAACCGTCGCTCCTGAATATGGCGGCTCAGGCGTGAACCATGTGGCCTACGGACTGATTGCCCGTGAAGTAGAGCGCGTTGATTCAGGCTATCGCTCAGCGATGAGCGTGCAGTCATCATTAGTGATGTATCCGATTGAAGCCTATGGCTCTGAAGAGCAGAAGCATAAATACTTACCTAAGCTCGCCAGCGGAGAAATGGTCGGCTGTTTTGGCTTAACCGAACCTGACCATGGCTCAGACCCTGGCTCAATGATCACGCGGGCAGAAAAAGTCGACGGCGGCTACCGCTTAACCGGGGCCAAAATGTGGATTACCAACAGCCCGATTGCCGATATTGCGGTGGTTTGGGCAAAGTCCGCCGCCCACGATAATCAAATCAAAGGCTTTATTGTTGAGCGCGGTACCGAAGGCTTCAGCACCCCCAAAATTGAAGGCAAAGTGTCACTTCGTGCCTCCATCACCGGTGAAATCGTACTCGACAATGCCTTTGTCCCTGAAGAAAACCTATTGCCTAACGTTAGCGGTTTAAAAGGACCTTTCGGTTGTTTGAATAAAGCGCGTTTTGGCATTGCCTGGGGCGTTATGGGCACCGCTGAGTTCTGTTGGCATGCCGCACGCCAATACACCTTAGACCGCAAACAGTTTGGCCGCCCGCTGGCTGCAAATCAGTTGATCCAGAAGAAACTGGCAGATATGCAAACCGAAATTACTCTTGGCTTGCAAGCAGCGCTTCAAGTAGCACGCCTGATGGATAGTGGCAATTGGGCACCGGAGATGATCTCACTCATCAAACGCAACAACTGTGGTAAAGCGCTGGATATCGCTCGCCAGTCTCGCGACATGCACGGCGGCAACGGCGTTTCCGATGAGTACGGCGTTATTCGCCATATGGTGAACTTAGAATCGGTAAACACCTACGAAGGTACTCACGATGTCCACGCCTTAATCTTGGGCCGTGCCCAGACCGGCATTCAGGCATTTTTCTAAACGGCGAGCAACAAGTGAGGCACCTAATGAGCACAACAGCCAAGCCACTAGCAGGCATCAAAGTAATCGACATTTCACGCGTACTGGCTGGCCCGTGGTGCGGGCAAATGCTCGCAGACATGGGGGCTGATGTGATCAAGGTAGAGCGCCCCGTCAGCGGCGATGATACTCGCCACTGGGGCCCTCCATGGCTCTCTGGCAGTTCAGAGTCGGCCTACTATCTATGCGCCAATCGAGGCAAGCGCTCGGTCACCGTCGATATAGCCAAGCCGGAAGGCCAGGCATTGATTAAACAGCTCGTCGCCACCTCCGATGTGTTGCTTGAAAACTTCAAAGTGGGCGGTTTGAAAAAGTACGGCCTGGACTACGAGAGCCTGAAGATACTGAATCCTCGGCTTATCTACTGCTCAATCACCGGCTTTGGCCAGGAAAGCCCTTACGCACACCGCGCCGGTTACGACTTCATGATTCAGGCAATGGGCGGCATTATGAGCTTAACCGGCAAGCCTGATCATGAGCCCGGTGGTGGCCCCGTCAAAATCGGCGTTGCCTTTACCGATATTTTTACCGGCCTATATGCCGCCAACGCCGTGCTGGCAGCGCTTTATCAGCGCCGCGATAGCAACGTTGGATGCCATATTGATATGGCATTGATGGACGTGCAGGTGGGCGTACTGGCGAACCAAGCCCTTAACTACTTAACCTCCGGCCAAATACCTCAGCGGCTGGGGAATGCACATCCCAATATCGTTCCCTACCAAGCGTTTGCCACTGCCGATGGCCATATGATTGTTGCCGTCGGTAATGACGAGCAGTTTAAGCGCTTCTGCCAGGTAATTGATCAGCCGGCACTGCCGCTAGACCCAAGATTCGCCACCAACGGCGCACGAGTGCAGCACCGCACTGTATTGGCTCCTCTACTGGAAGCCGTATTACTAACGCAGAAAACCGATGAATGGCTGGCTGCCTTTGAAGCCTCCGGTGTTCCTAGTGGGCCAATCAACACCTTGGATCGCGTTTTTGACGACCCCCATGTTAAAGCACGTGGCTTGAAACAAACGCTCCCCCACAGCCAAGCAGGCCATGTCGACTTAGTCGCGAACCCTATCCGTATCAACGGCGAGTCCATCAGCGCCCAGACTCCCCCCCCTTCACTGGGCGAGCACACGCAACAGGTACTTGACGAGCTTGGCATTACCAGCGAACAGCGTCACGCTCTGCAACAAGCGGGCATTATTTAACACTCGTCCGTCTCCCACTTTGCGTATCTACTATCTACTTAGCGATTGATCTTAGCGCCCGCTCGGGCGCTTTTTTCGTCTCAGCCTTCCCATAAGCTTCTATACAAAACCTATATACAAAGTTAGCAAGCGACTAAACGCCTTTCCGCTATGATTAGATAGTTAAAAACTTTAAATTGACCGACAATGGCTAACGTAAATTGGTCAGAAGGTAACTTGGCGCGCTGCTATAGGGGGATTTCATGGGTCACTGCGCACGGGTAGACGGTAGCTGTAAGCGATGCGAGGGGGACCTTCCTTTTAATTTTACAATGGCTTTTCAACCGATTGTGGACGTGTCACTTGCTCGTGTGGTGACACATGAGGCACTTGTCCGAGGGCCTAATGGCGAATCTGCCTGGAGCGTTATTTCTCAGGTGACTGACGGTCTACTGTATCGATTTGATCAAGCTTGTCGCGTTAAAGCGATAGAGATGGCAAGCGCTTTGAATATGCCAACGGCGTTATCAATCAACTTCTTACCCAATGCTGTTTACGAACCGGAAGCCTGCATTCAAGCAACGCTTGATATTTCTCGACGCGCTGGATGGCCAATGGAGCGGCTAATTTTTGAAATCACTGAAACCGAACGCGTGCGTGACCGCCAGCACCTGCGCAATATCATCGAAGTCTATCGCGAGATGGGCTTTAAAACAGCCCTTGATGACTTTGGCAATGGCTATGCCAACTTAGATTTATTGACTGACCTAACACCGGATAAGCTCAAAATCGACCGTGAGCTGGTGATGAACTGTGATCATGATACGCGTCGCCAAGCGCTGCTCAATTCCATCATTTTGCTGGCGAAAGAGTTGAACATAACGCTTATTGCTGAAGGGGTAGAAACACGCGAAGAAGCATTATGGCTAGCGCGGGCGGGCATTGTTCGCCAACAGGGCTTTTTTTACGCCAAGCCGGCTATTAATTCCTTAGGCCCCGACCTAACCTTTCGATTATTAGACTTACGAGAAGAGGTGTGTGCAGACTTAAAAGCATCAAGCTACTGATGCAAACCGATTACCTGCTGCCTATTACCGATTATCTTTTAACTACTCTCCATTAACTACTATCTTTTAATCAGCGTCTTTTAACGACTGTCTGTCACCTGCTGTCTGTCATCTATCACCCATTACCTCCGTTTTATCGTCTATATAACGAATCTGAAGCAATGAAGATCGAACCTGTCACATAAGCAAGTGACACTGCACATTTCTCACAGGCAACATCCAACACCCAAAGGAGTTGAGCCATGAGCAACGCCGAGCTAAACGAACTGAAACAGAAGTATGTCGCCGCGGGTGCCGCCAGCCCCGCCACTGCTTTTGCGGATCGCGCTGAGAATGCTGAGATCTGGGACGCCGACGGCAACCGCTTTATCGATTTCGCGGGGGGGATTGGCGTTTTGAACGTAGGGCATCGTCACCCTAAAGTGGTTGCTGCGGTGAAAGCCCAGCTGGATAAGCTCATGCACACCTGCCAAACCGTGATGCCCTATGAGGGCTATGTAAAAGTTGCTGAAAAACTTAGCCACCTCGTACCAGTTCGCGGCCACGCCAAAGTAATGCTGGCTAACTCTGGTGCCGAGGCGTTGGAAAATGCCGTTAAAATTGCCCGTGCAGCCACCGGCCGCTCTAACGTCATTTGTTTTGACGGTGGTTATCACGGCCGAACGTTCTACACCATGGCAATGAACGGCAAAGTAGCTCCCTATCAAAGCGATTTTGGCCCGATGCCGGGCACGGTATTCCGCGCGCCTTATCCGGTGCCCTACCACGGCGTCAGCGAAGACGAAGCTATCCGCGGCCTGAAAATGACCCTGAAAACCGACGCCAACCCAAAAGATACCGCCGCGATTGTCTTGGAGCCGGTGCTTGGCGAAGGCGGTTTCTATCCTGCATCTAAAAGCTTCCTGGAGAAGATCCGCGAAATTTGTGATGAACATGGCATGCTAATGATCATCGACGAAGTGCAGTCTGGCTTTGGCCGCACCGGCAAAATGTTTGCCATTGAGCACAGCGGCGTTGAGCCGGACATCATGACCATGGCGAAAAGTATGGCTGACGGCATGCCAATCTCTGCGGTTGTCGGCACCGATAAGGTTATGGACGCCTCAGGCCCTAATTCTCTGGGTGGCACCTATACCGGCAGCCCTACTGCCTGCGCCGCGGCACTGGCGGTAATGGAAGTATTCGAGGAAGAAAACATTCTTGAGAAAAGCCGAGCGCTGGGTGAAAAATTAGCGGCGCGTTTTGGCGAGTGGCAAACCAAGTTCGACTGCATTGATAATGTGCGCAACATGGGCGCGATGGCGGCATTTGAACTGGTCTCGAACAAAACGGACCGTACGCCCAATCCGGAACTGGCCGCAGCGCTGTGTAAGAAAGCCCGTGAAGAAGGGTTGATCCTACTTTCCTGCGGCATGTACGGCAATACGATTCGCTTTTTGATGCCCGTCACCATTGAAGACAGCGTGCTCAACGAAGGGCTGGATATTATTGAATCCTGTTTGGAGTCGCTGATTTAAAAACTATTAGCACTAACATAGACGCCGCCCAATCGGGCGGCGTCTGGCTATTTCCTGTACACACAGTTCCTGTATACGCAGTACAAGAACTACGTGCAAGAACCAGCACAAGACCAAAACGTCCCCTCCCAGATCGATTTTAACAACCGTGTCGCCATCCGGTCCCTTCACGTCGCTATTAGAAATAGTTGGCTGGTCAATGACTGTAGTTTAAGAAATCTTCAATAATAAACAGTGGGGAAGATTGCATGATTTCTAAAACTACTATGAAAAACAGCAGTTTTAAACCGCTCAGTAAAGCGTCCATGGCGTTAGGCATGTTGCTGGTTAGCGGCTATTCCTATGCGCAATCAATCAGTATGGATTTTTCCAATGAGTATAACGCTACGTCAATACATGCTCAGGGAGATGCTTACTTTATTGATAAAGTAAAAGAGCTAACAGGTGGCGATATAGGTATTACGCTGCATACAGGGGGAGCATTAGGGTTTAACTCAGGTGACCACTTTTATGCTGTCGCTGATGGCGCCGTTGATATAGCTGATACGCTCTCGGGCACTATGAGCGGGATTGATTCCATTTTTTTACTCTCTTCCTTACCGTTTATTGTGGAAGATATTGAAGATGCACGACGCCTATATGAAATAGCCAAACCTTACTATGAAAATGTATTTGAAGATAATGATCAAATATTACTCTATGCATCTCCCTGGCCACCCAGCGGTATCTGGTCAAAAACAGCAATAGCCAATCAGAGCGATCTTGAAAACTTGAAAATCCGTACCTTTGACCGCAATGGAACGGAGACCTTTCGCAACGTGGGCGCCTCCCCCGTAAGTCTGTCGTGGGGCGATGTGGTGCCGCAGTTGGCGACCGGCGGCATCAGCGCGGTATTAACCTCGGCAGAAGCCGGTGCCAACGGCAGCTTCTGGGAGCATCAAGATCATTTTTCAGCGGTTCAATATGCCATTCCGCTTAATATGGTTCATATGAACAAGGCAGTATTTGATTCATTGAACGCTGAACAGCAGCAGGCCCTTCTTGAAGCAGCCAATCTGACCGACCAGCATAATTGGGCGGCGGTTGAGGTACGTACCGAAGAAAACTACCAGACGCTTAGCGAGCACGACGTAGCCATCAGTGATCCCGTCTCAGCTGATTTGCTGAATGCCCTCTCTGAAGCATCAACCAGCGTTGTTGAGAGCTGGCTTGAAAACACCGGTGATATGGGTCGGTCAATTTTGACTGAGTTCAGGGGCGAGCAATGATCATGCTAAAGAGCATGGAGCGCATCTCCATGCTACTTAATAGAGCCGGCGCAGTGATTGCCATCATGCTGATAGTTTATATGCTTGGGCATATTCTGTTGGAGATAGCACTGAGGTTTTTTGGCCACTCCACCTATATCCTGGATGAGTATATTGGCTATGCAGTCGCCACGATGTCTTTTCTGGGCCTCCCTTATGTACTTGAAAAAGGGGGGCTTATCAGAGTTTCCCTGCTACTTGAGCGTATCCCTGCGAATAGGCGGTGGCCGCTTGAGTTTTTCAGTAGCCTATTAACTGCCAGCTGCTTTTTATGGATATCTACGTTCTGGTTTCAGAATGTTCAGCGAAGCTTTAGCCGCGGTGTGGTCAGTGAAACACTCGCGGAAACGCCGATTTGGATACCTGAAGGCGCCATACTGATTGGCATGTGGCTGATCTCCTTTTCGCTTCTTGTCAGAGCCTTGAAAATACTGATGCTGCGCTCTCAGTACTTGCCTGTAACTGAATAAGATTTAACTGATGGGAAGTGACTCATGGATATTTTTTGGACGGCTATAGGCGTTGCGCTTCTGCTGCTTTTCTTACTGACCATGGGGACTTGGATTTTTGCCGCCATGCTGGCAGTTTCCATAGGTTCTCTCTGGCTGTTTGGAGATTTCAGTGCAGATCGCATTGGCCTGATTTTATCGCGAATTTTATACCGAGCTAGCAATAGCTGGGAGTTATCAGCCATTCCCTTGTTTATTCTCATGGGAGAATTAATATTTCGCTCTAATATCTCTGAGCGCCTGTTTAAGGGTCTGGTGCCGATTACCAGCCACTTGCCTGGCGGAATCCTGCATACCAACGTTTTGGGCTGCACCCTGTTTGCGGCAGTAAGCGGATCAAGTGCGGCGACAACCGCTACGATTGGTAAAATTACCACGCAAGAGCTGAAACAGAGAGACTACGACAGAAACCTATCCATTGGCTCATTAGCGGGTGCCGGTAGTCTGGGTCTATTGATACCGCCATCGATTGTAATGATCGTCTATGGTGTTCAGGCCGAAGTCTCCATCAGTCAGCTATTTATGGCGGGCGTGGTGCCCGGACTGTTGATAGCCTTTCTATACAGCTGCTATATCGGCTTGAGATCATGGATGGCGCCAGCTTTGGCACCCAAGAGTGTGATATCTGATCAGACGATCTGGCAGTCCTTCATATTACTGCTGCCCATATTGGTGCTGATCTCCATCGTGATTGGATCAATCTATAGCGGTATTGCAACGCCTTCAGAAGCGGCAGCGGTGGGTGTTGGGGCCACTTTGCTGCTATTAGGGTTTGAAAGACAGCTAAACATCAGGCTGTTTATTGATGCATTTCGTGGAACGCTCATAACGTCGATCATGGTATGTAGCCTTCTCATCGCGGCCACGCTTTTGTCCACGGCAATGGGGTATCTGCATCTTCCGCGCGAGTTGGCTGGATGGATTGCCGAGCAGGGCTTTAGCCCCATGGTACTACTGTTTGCCCTGGCCATTTTCTATATCGTGCTGGGGCTGTTCCTAGATGGCATTTCAATTACCGTGATGAGCTTGCCAATTACGCTGCCGATTGTCTTGCTAGCGGGGTTTGACCCCATTTGGTTCGGTATCTTTCTGATTATTATGATCGAGCTTGGACAAATTACCCCACCCGTCGGTTTCAATCTCTTTGTACTGCAAAGCCTGACAGGTGAAAGTATCAGCCGCGTAGCCTGGGCTTCGCTACCATTTTTCCTGCTCATGTGTGTAGCTGCACTGCTGGTCAGTATCTGGCCACAAATAGCTCTATGGTTGCCCAGAGTCATGGCCGGTTAAGCGCAGGTAGCCATCAAAAAAATGCCGCCCGGTCCAATCGGGCGGCGTTGCTTTAACGCGGGCGTCGGTCGCCTTCGAGGAAGTTAGCTGTAAAGACCGCTTTACCGTGAGTCTCGAACGACCACTTCATCACATCGCTTAAAGCGGTCATCACCGCATCGAATTCCCCGAACACTTGGGTACTCATTCGATTAGGGTGAACTTCTAATCCCGTGGCTTCCAAACGTTTTACCACGTCTTTCACCACTGGCTTAAAATCATCGGCCAGGGGGTAATAGCTTAGCTGTACGGAAAGATACATCCTGCCTCCTTATGCGCTTTATGCGCGCTTACTGGCTCCTTGTGAAAAGCTCTGCCAGGCCGCCAATATAGCCGCCCGTGTCTCATCAGGATGCTCCATAGGGAACATGTGGGTGCCGGGAACTTCGCTAGTAACTAACCCACGACGCTGAAGCCGCTTGACCCGTGTAGGGGTGAGTAAGTGCGACTCCTGCCCTACTACCAAGTGGACCGGCACACCGACTCGCCGTGGCAATCCCGACAGGTGATCCGGTAGGTGGCGAAAAATCTCTACCTCAATACCTGGGTCAAAGGTTAGCTCAGCGCTACCGTCATCCAGTAAGCGCGTACCTGCTTCAATGTAGTCGTTCAATGCCTCTGGGGTAAAGCGGCGAAATAGCCCTCGGCGTCGCAGCGAGTCAGCCATGGCTTCTCGGCTAGGCCACACACTGCGCCGCCCCTGGGTTTTACCAGCAGGGGTGATGCGATCCATAAAACCAAATCGCTTCGCCGCTTTCATCACCCAGGCATCCGGCCCCAGCATCAACGGCGGGTCAAGCATAATGACGCCGCAGAAGCGTTCTGGCTGCTTATCTGCCGCCATGGCCATCAGCGTACCGCCTAACGAGTGACCAACACCTAATAGCGGTGCGTCTGTAACCGGTAAATAGCTCAACAGCTCATCGACTAAATTGCCCCAGTTATGGTTCACCGGGTAGTCTGGGTGATGACCCAATCGATCTAGCGGATGGAGGTCAAACGACTCTGCCAGTGGTTCCAGCAGCGTGCGATAGCTTAAGCCAGGAAAGCCATTCGCATGGGCAAACACTAAACGAGGGCGTTGGGTGGCATGGGCAGACATGGTTAGCTCGCAGGATAAGAAGACAGAAATGCTACGTGGGGCACGCCACGCTAGCTAGTAAGCACAAAAACTATCATACGTCTGTTTTAACGCGCCTTTGTATGAGCGTCAATCGACATAAGTATTAACAGGCTAATTAAAACAGCGAGAGTTGCTGAACGGCGGCTTCTTCTGCCAAGCGGTAGCCCACACCTAGTAGCCGAACTGGCTTCTCCCCTCGCGCCCAACCAATAGTCAGCAGGGATTCGAATTGCTCCTGGTTGGGTGCGGGGTCGGCGTGCTCCACTGTCGTTTGGGTAAAGTCATTGAATTTTATCTTTACCATTAACCCGCGCACGGCGGGCGCGGGGTCTAGTCTGGCATAGCGCTGCTCTAAGTCGTTGAGCAGATCCGGTATCTGTTGGCGACAGGTTTCCAGGGTAGGTAAGTCCTGGGAGTAGGTTTGCTCGGTGCTGATCGATTTACGCTCACGATGGGTTTTCACCGGCCGCTCGTCGCGCCCAAAGCTAAGCTCGAACAGCCGATGCCCGAAGCGGCCAAACTGTTCGACCAGCTCGGTGAGCGGGCGAGCCCGCAAATCCGCACAGGTTTGAATATCCAACCCCGCCAATTTTTCAGCCGTGCGCGGCCCTACCCCGTGGATTTTCTTGACCGGCAGTTGCTGCACAAAGCCATCGATATCGTTCGGCGTGATCACAAACAGACCATCGGGTTTACGCCAGTCGCTGGCAATTTTGGCAAGAAACTTGTTGGGCGCGACGCCTGCCGAGACGGTAATGCCTACTTCCTGCTTAACCCGTTGGCGAATCGCTTCGGCCATGCGGGTGGCGCTGCCGTTGCACAGGGAAACATCAGTAACGTCTAAAAAGGCTTCATCTAGCGAGAGCGGTTCAATCAGTTCGGTCACATCGCGATAAATCGCAAACACTTGACGCGCCACCGCTTTGTATTTGGCCATATCACCGCGGATCACGGTCAAATGTGGGCAGCGTTTGAGTGCCTGCGCCATGGGCATGGCCGAATGGATGCCAAATTCGCGGGCGGGGTAGTTACAAGTAGCGACAACCCCGCGCTGCTCAACGCTGCCACCTATCGCAATAGGCACATCGTTAAGCGCTGGGTTGTCGCGCATTTCAACCGCTGCGTAGAAGCAGTCACAGTCGCAATGAATAATTTTGCGCACAGGTTGCCCTTGCCTCCGCCCTTACCTGTAAATAATCACAGTTTACCACAAGAGTGATGTGAGCAATGACATCACTGATGTGCTAGGCGGAACAGCTCTTCGCGGGGGCGCTGTGAACCCGTCCGTGGGCGCTACTTTCGCCATCTGACCGCCAAGGATGGCGGGAATGCCGGAAAAGTCGGGAACTGTTTTCCGGCCATGGCGAAAGACCCCCGCTATGAGCTATTACCGCCGTGATGGCTTACTTTTCAGCTTGGGTAAATCAAGTACCGCAAAATGTTCTTAGTACCTGCTCGTTTTCCGTTGCGGGGGCTGCAAGGCGGCGTGCTTCTGCGGATTCATCAAAGGGCTGGGTGACCACCGCAAGTAAGCTGTGAAACGGCGTAAAATCGCCTTCATAAGCCGCATCAATAACTTCCTGAATGCGGTGATTGCGGGGAATAACAACCGGATTAGCACGCCGCATAGCAGCTAAGCGCTCGCTGTCTTGGCTGGCAACCTGTACGGCTTGCCACTTATCTAGCCATGCCGCCAACTCATTGGGCTGAGTCGTCAGCGCCAGCAGTGCTTCCTTGTGCGTTTCACTTGCAGTGCTGGCGTAATGCGTCAGCGCATCAAAGGTAGCGGTCATATCCATCTGCCCCTGGTGCATCTGACTTTCCAGCGCCGCCATTAGCGTTACCTCTTGGTCACTGTCCGCTGCAAGGCCAAGCTTATCCGCATGCAGGCGGCGTTGCTCGGCATCAAACAGTGACCCAAAGCGGCGGATGATATCAGTGGCCTGCTCAACGACGGTATCGCCCTCTTCGCGCATCAGCGGCAGCAGCGTTTCGGCAAAGCGGGCTAGGTTCCATTGAGCAATGGCGGGCTGGTTATCAAAGGCATAGCGCTTGCCTTGATCAATCGAGCTGTAGACTTTTTGCGGGTCAAACTGCTCCATAAAGGCACACGGGCCGTAATCAATGGTCTCTCCAGCAATGCTGCAGTTATCGGTATTCATCACGCCATGAATAAACCCAAGGCTCATCCACCGCGCCACTAGCGCTGCTTGGCGAGCAACCACCGCTTCTAACAAGGCTAAATAAGGATCGTCTGCACTAGCGGCTTCGGGATAGTGGCGCTCAATCACATGATCAGCCAACGCTTTCAGGGCAGCTTCGTCTCTACGTACCGCTGCAAATTGAAAAGTGCCTACACGAATATGACTGCTTGCCACGCGGGTAAAGACTGCGCCTGGCTCAGGCAGTTGGCGCACGACTCGCTCACCGGTCAAAACGGCGGCTAACGCGCGGGTGGTGGGTACGCCCATTGCAGCCATAAACTCACTGACCAGATACTCCCGTAGCACTGGGCCTAATGGAGAACGGCCATCACCGCTACGGGAAAATGGTGTGCGGCCGCTACCCTTGAGCTGCACGTCGCGCCGTATCCCAGCCTTATCGACGACCTCGCCCAGCAACAGTGCGCGACCATCGCCCAACTGCGGTACAAAATTACCAAACTGATGCCCAGCGTAACCAAGCGCCCGTGGTTCTGCGCCCGGTGGCAATTGGTTACCACTAAACCATTGGGCAAGGGTGGCATCATCAGGCTTATTCTTCAGCTCTGACTCAATCCCCAGCGTTTCTGCCAGGCGCTGATTAAATACAATCAGCGTGGGCTGGCTCACTGGCGTTGGCTGGCAGGCAACCCACAGTGGCTCGGGAAGCGTTGCAAACTGGTGTTCAAATGACAGCACGGGTGACTCCGCTGTTGGTGACAATCGTTACTTAGTACCCTAGCACTTTAGTCAAGTAAACGCTGCCGCAAACAGCTGACAGCGTGCTCTAACACTGGCGTTAACGGCGCACGCCACTGATGGGTTAATAGCGCATCAGCCCGCGTGACGCCCAACGACAGCGAGGCCACCGGTAAGCCCATGGCGTGGGCATCGCGGCACAAGCGGTAGCCGGAATACACCATCAACGAGGTGCCCACAGCCAGCACGGCATCAGCGTTTTGTAGCCCCGCTTGGGCAGCCAATCGCCGTGCTGGCGGCACCACATCACCGTAATAAACAACCTGGGGCTTTAAGATGCCTTGGCAGCGCGGGCAATCCAGCACCCTAAATGTCGAAAAATCAGTCTCTAAATCCGCATCGCCGTCGGGCGCATAGTGAGCATCTAGCGCTGCAAAACTTGGGTTCATCCTGGCCATTTCGCTGTGCACGGCGTGGCGCATAAGTTGATAACCGCATGCCATGCACGCCACCACGTCTGCTCGCCCATGCAGATCAATGACCTTGCTGGAACCAGCCCGCTGATGCAGACGATCCACGTTCTGTGTTACCAGCAGTTCCACGTAGCCCATGCTTTCAAGCGCCGCTAACGCCTTATGCGCACCGCTCACTTGGGCTTCTCGCATAGCTTTGAAGCCGATCAATGCACGCGCCCAATAACGCTGGCGCACGGCAAGTGAGGCCATAAAATCGCCATGCTGTACCGGCGGCGGTCGCTTCCACTGCCCGTCGGCATCGCGGTAATCAGGAATGCCGCTATCGGTGCTTACTCCCGCACCAGTAATCACCCACAGTTTGGGGTGGCGCTCGATAAACCCTGCCAGCGCCTCCCCCGCCTGCACGATGCTATTTGTCATTTCCACGGCCTGCGTCAATGGATCACCCTATGCAACACTGCGACAAGTAACCGATACTGTATGACAATAAAGGGTCATGCAATATGCCCTCGTTATTCAACGTAAGGAGTGTCTCATGCAGTGGGATCACGAGATTATCATTGTCGGCGGTGGCATGGTGGGTGCCGCTCTAGCGGCTCGTTTAGGCCATACCGGCATGTCGGTTGGGCTGGTAGAACGCGGCAGCGCCCCCACCCCGCTCAGCGGCGATTATGACCTGCGTATCTCCTCACTCAATGCCCGTTCATTGGCGTTTGTAAAAGCGAGCGGCACCGTGCTTTCCGAAGAGCGCTGCTGCCCGTTTCGTCATATTGATGTCGCCAACCAGGATGGCTCCGGCCACTCGCTGTTTTCTGCCCAAGACAGCGGTATGGACGACTTCGGCATTTTTATCGAAAACCGCACCCTGCAATATGCGTTGTGGCAACGTTTAGAGAATCTTCCCAGCGTGACCTGCTACACCCAGTGCGCACCGCTCAGCACCATGGCGGCCAGCACCGGCCGCATGCTAGAGCTAGATAACGGCAAAACCTTAAGTGCCCGTTTGATTGTTGGCGCAGATGGCGCGCATTCAACATTACGAGAACTTGCGGGCATTGCCGTTAGTAGCTACGACTACCATCAGCGGGCGATGATTATTAATGTAGAAACCGAGCTACCCCAACAGGATATTAGCTGGCAGTGCTTCACCCCAACCGGCCCGGTTGCCATGCTTCCCTTACCAGGCCATCGTGCATCGCTGGTGTGGTATGACAGCGACGAAGCCACCAAAGCTCGTGAACAGCTCTCCAACGACGCCCTAAAAACGACCATTGAAACAGCCTTTCCCAAGCGGCTAGGCAAGCTAACGCGAGTGGTCGCAAAGGCGAGCTTTCCAATTAGACGTCAGCACGCCAAACGCTATATCGGCAAGCGCTTAGCATTGATCGGCGATGCCGCCCATGTGGTGCATCCGCTGGCCGGACAAGGGCTGAATATTGGTCTGCACGATGCCGATACCCTGGCAGAACTGATCATCAAAGGCCGAGACCCAGGTGACTCTATCAACCTGCACCGCTTCGAATGCCAGCGCCGCTTGGCCAACCAAGCAATGATTGCCGCCACCGATAGCTTCCATCACTTGTTTACCGGTGCAAAACCGCTACGCCAGTTGGGCGACCTCAGCCTGCACTTAGCCGAACGCGTACCGCTCGCCAAACGCATGATGATGCAACAAGCTAACGGGCTAAACCCATTTAAAATGCGCTAAAGCCGACTAAACTAGGGGGTGGCAACGCAGCATTGCCAACAACAATCATAACAACCCCTCATTTAAGGAAGGCGAATGGTTCTCACGCAACGACACTCTTTATGGACCGTGGTGACAGTTACCAGCCTCGGATTACTCGCAGCATCACCACTACTAGCCTGGGATGGCGTCGTCGAAAAACAAGTCTTTGAGATGCAGGACTTCACCACCCAAGGCGGCGAGATGATTCCCGAACTTGCGGTGGGCTGGGAAGCCTACGGTGAATTAAACGACGCCCGTGACAATGCCATTTTAATTACCCATTTCTTTTCTGGCACCAGCAACGCAGCAGGTCGTTATGACCCAGATGGCGAGCCAACCGGCTATTGGGATGCCATCATCGGCCCCGGTAAGCCACTGGATACCGACGAGTACTACATTATTGCGTCCGATACGCTGGTGAACCTCAACGCCCACGACCCCAATGTCATCACCACTGGTCCCGCCTCTATCAATCCAGACACCGGCAAACCGTGGGGAATGGACTTTCCTGTGGTAACGATTCGCGATTTTGTCGAAGTACAGCGTGCGCTGTTAGAGAGCCTGGGCATTGAGTCGCTACATGCAGTCATGGGCGCCTCCATGGGGTCGCTGCAAGCGTTTGAATGGGCCAGTGCTTACCCTGACAAAGTGGATAGGTTGATTCCCGTTATCGGTGGCGGCGTTGCCGACCCCTGGTTGCTGGCAACGCTTAGCGCTTGGGCAGCGCCCATCCGCTTAGATGCCAACTGGAATGAAGGCGACTACTACGATGGCGAGCCACCCACCGATGGCCTAAAAGAAGCGCTCAAGATCGTCACACTTAACGCCAATCACTGGCAGTGGGCCAACGAAACCTTCAACCGCGATTGGGCCGATGAAGAGCGCGACCCCGCTCAAGATATCAACGCCCGCTACGCCATTGAGCAAACGCTAGATGACGTCGCCGCCGCCCGCGCCGAACTTTCCGATGCCAACCATCTGCTGTATTTGGTTCGTGCCAACCAGCTCTTTATGACTGGCCACGGTGATTCGTTAGAAGAAGGACTGGCCGCCATCGACGCCCCGACGCTAATGCTCTACAGCGAAAACGATCTCGTTTTCGCCCCCGAAGGCGTGCGTCGCACTGCCGAGCTGATAGAAGCCGACGGCACCGAAGTAACGCTTGAAACCCTGGAAGGCAACCGCGGCCATTTAGATGGCGTTGTCTCTATCGACCAAGCCAGCGATACCTTGCGGGAGTTTTTGAAATAGTGTTCTTGAGACAGCGTTTGAAATAGGTTTTGAGACAGCATTTAAGACAGCTTTTGGAAAAACCTGTGGGATAACGAAGTGAGCACTGGCTTCCTTAGAAGCCAGTGCTTGAAGACTACGAAGCGCTGCTGATCGTCCAGCTTCGGTATCACTACTGATAAACGCGCGGAAAACTACTCGCCCACCACCTCAGAAAAGTGGCCCGTTTTTTCCAAGGTGTATTCGCTAAAATCCCGCGCCAAGAAAAGCGAGCCGGAATAGGCGCCCTCAGCTTCTTGGCAGATGTCCTCGATAGACGGCGACGCATGGGGGCTGAGCTGATAGCGAGGGCTGAAGTGCGTCAGCACCAAATTAGGTAGCTTTATCGATTCGGCAAAAGCAGCAACAAGTTTGGCGTAGCTATGCCCCACATCGCCGGCCTTCTCGGCCATCTCTTCGGTATAGGTAGCTTCATGCACCAACACCTGCGCTTCAGCACACGCCTCGCTCAATAAGTCAGGTTGATCATTATCCCCAGCGATCACCACTTTCCTAGGCGTGTTCTTGAAGATTAAGTAGTCCTGGCTTCTTAACGGCTCACCTGCAAACTCAATATCAATCCCTTGCTTCAACTGTCCCCACAGCGGCCCTCTTGGAATCCCCTTTTGCGCTAGCTTAGCCACGTCCAGGGCAGCATCAACCTTGCGCTCCGTAAACGCATAAGCATAAGACGCCACCCGATGCGAAAGACTGAATGTCTCAACGGCGATGTTCTCAAACTCAACGCTAGGCAGGTCGTCCGAGTCGATAAATTCCAAAGCGAAAGGTAAGCATAGCTGCGTCACCTCACAGGTTGCCGCCAACCAAGTTTTGATATCCGCGGGGGCAACAATGGTCAGTGGCGCTTTCCGGCCACCCATGGCGGCACTCGCCAAAATGCCCGGCAGCCCGTAGCAGTGGTCGCCGTGCACATGAGTAATCAAGATAGCCTTCAACGAATGGAACGACAGCTTGGTACGCAAGACCTGATGCTGGGTGCCCTCACCACAATCAACCAGGTACCAGCCCTTCCCTTTGCTTTCACGCAAAGCGATCCCAGAGACATTTCTTTGTTTAGTGGGCACACCAGCGGAGGTGCCGAGGAAGAGTAGGTTCATCGCTTATTTTGAATGGTCTTTGAGGTGGTCTGTGGAAGGGCCGAATCTAATAGTGATAACGACACGAAATGATCGTAATCGCATTATCATCAACGGCGTAGACTAATCGATCCGTATCATCTATACGTCGCGACCAAAAACCAGCTAAGTTTTCCTTTAACGGCTCTGGTTTACCAATACCTTCAAAGGGTGAACGCCTAGCGTCGTTTATAAGCTTGTTTATTCGTTTCAGCGTTTTTTTGTCCTGGGTTTGCCAATACAGGTAATCGCTCCAGGATTCGTCAGTCCATGACAGTAAACGACTACTCATCAATCAAGTCTCTGTGGGTTACCTTACCTGCTTTGAATTGTTCTATTGAACGATTCAAATGCTCAGCATTCGCTGGTGAGCGCAGTAAGTGCACCGTTTCCATCAGACTGTTGTAGTAGTCTAGCGACATAACAACAGCATCTTCCGAATCACGGCGAGTAATCACCGCTGTATCCGCGTCATTAACAACGGAATCTAATACCGTTTTCAAACTATTTCTTGCTTCTGTAAAAGACACAATTTTCATAGAGCCTCCACATGTACGCTTTACAGAACAAGTATAGCTCCACACCTCAACATGTACAATATAACGAACATGTCAGCCATGACAGCTAATGCCGCCAACACGCACAGTTTTGTAGTAAAGGGGAAGCCACAGTTAAATGGGCATCGCCGTGGCGAACTTGGTTATACTTCAGGCTCCTCTGGAATCTGAACCATAAGGTCAGTAACCCCGATATCCACACCCGCCTGAGATAGCAAAGTAGAAACTTGCCCACGATGGTGAGTTTGATGATTAAAGAAATGAAGAACCAGGCTCGAGTATCGTTTATTTGCAGGAACCCCCTTGCTATTGCGATAGCTGAGAATGACATCCAGGTCACCGTCGGATAGTTCGGCTACCCAATCGATAATCCTCTGATCCAACCAGCGTCGGTGTTCAGACAGACGACCAACATCGTCAAAGACAATCTGATCCAACGTAGTCGGCTTTGGAAAATCAGCAACCTCGCGCAAAGAGACCACACAGGAGGGATGTGTAGCAAACCGTTTAAGCCAGATAGTGTCAGCCACGAGGATATGATTCAGGGTTCCTAAGATGGAACCGAAGAATGCCCCACGGTCTTTGGCTAAATCAGTGGCAGAGAGGTGGCCTGCAGCCTCATAAACCTTTGAGTTCATCCACTGATTGTAGGAAGCCAGCATTGCAAAGTGATCTTTAAGGCCCATCCGAGGTTCCTCTCAGGTATAACGCCCAACTCAGCGGACGATGGAGGCGAAGTGTAAATTGTTCCACTGTAGCTGATTGTTTAGTGTCACACCCTATTCATCGCTGCTGTGTTTATCCTTGTTTTTGCGCATATTCTTGAAGCAATTCGGGGAACTTTTCCTGCGGTGGAAACTTACAAAAACTATGCTCTGCGCCAGTGATCGCCCACTCCAGTTTTTCATCTGTGTAAGTTTCAATAAATGGTTTGTAGGTTCGAGAATCCTCTAGCAACGTTGAGCGAACATTGACAAAGTTATCCATGCCTTCGGGTCGAGTGAACAGCCAGCTCATACAATGCCCGCAGAAATAGTGGCGAGTGTTCCCATGCAGCCCACCGATAACAGGCTCTCCGGATTTAATTGAGAATGCCTCGCTCGGATAAAGCGAACTCAAGCTAAACGCGCTAGATGTCATTTGCTGACATCCTGTGCAGTGACATGCCATGGTGATCATTGGCTTAGCGCTAACCTCAAATTCTACCTGTCCGCAACGGCAATGGCCTTTAACCTTACTTGATGTACTGTCCACTGAACTTTACCTCTAAGTTGGATATGGTTAGCACTCTCCCCCTTCCTCAGTCCAGAGGTTGGGAAAATGGCTAGATGACTCATAACGCCGCACTCTGCGGAAAATTTTGAGCCGCTAAGCGGTGGCAAAATTTTCCGCCAACAGTGAATTGTTAGAGGGTATGTATACACTGCAAAATGAACGCAACACGCTCATTAATATTGCCTCGTGGGACTTCTAGTGTTTCGTACCCCCATTGCGAATACCACCTTTTCATACCCTCAAACACCGCTACGGACTCCTCAAACGTTTGATCACGCTCTGAATCAGTATCGTAAATTTCTTTCCATGGCGGCAGAAGAAAGACAACGCTGTTATAGGGAAATTTTTGAACGTATTGCGCTATTTCATCTCGCGTTAATGCGCTCTCCGCATCGAGCATATACAGAGCATCCAGTACTCCGCGATCAAACAACATGACACGGTCGCAGGAGGCTGCATTCTGATACTTTTCGATATCCGCACTAAGTATCTCTTGGGCAAAAGAGACAGGATCCGGTCGAGGCGATAACCCCGCTGCTAACCGCTCTTTGATTATTTTCCTAGCGGACTCCGGTGCGAAGCTATATCCACGCTCCGCTAGAGCACTCAGAATGGTCGTTTTTCCACCACCAGGGCCGCCGGTGACTACGAATCGATGGTTCATCTCACTCCTAATGAGGCTGTAGAAAATCTGAGTTCGAGCTGTCTCCACTGCTTAGTAGAAGTCGGCTTACCCCATCACCCGCTCATCCGATTTCAAAAGACGCCACGCCAAATAGGCGAGCTAACGGCAGAGTTGGCGCCTCACCCCGGTACATTCGGGCAGTTTCAAATGACGCCCTCATGCCATGCTGCTCGGCCAATGACACCGCCGCTGGGTTGATGGCTGGCACATCAAGGAAAATCGGGTCCGATGGCGTCGTGCGGGCCCTCAAGGCGAGAAGAAGCGACTCGGCCAATGCCGGGCTGTCCGCTAACAGGGGACCGATCTTGTAACCGTTACGGCATTTTCGGATGACCCCATAGCCAGACAGCACGCCATGCTGCATAACGCCCAGCGCATGAGCATCGGGCTGGCTGATCCAGGCACGGGTGAACTGTTCCCTGTTGGCAGGAAAAAAGGGCCGGTCATAGGCGTCAATGGTCTCAAAAGGCAGGCTGGATAGATCGACGACCCCAGCGTGCTGGGGCGCCTTTCCGCCACCCACTCCCTCGTAGCGAATGTTGCGATAGGCCAGCGTAAAACCGGATTTCCGGTAATTTTCCTGCTGATCAACGACACCATCGAGCCCGATGTGCAGGCCTTGAAGATAGCTCATCCCGGCCTGCCACAGTTGAAGCCCATACCCTTGTCCCCGGTATTCCGGCTTGACGATATAGAAGCCAAGAAAACCAAAGGCGTCATCGTATTTGATCACCGAGATGGTAGCGATAGGCTCGTCGTCAAGCAGGCCGACGAGGAAACCCTTAGGGTCGGTGGAAAAATAGCAGTCGGCATCATGGAACCCCGGATTCCAGCCTTCCTTTGCGGCCCACTCCATCGCGAGCTCCAACTCTTCGCGATTCATCGCCCTAATCCTATAGCTGTTATTGTTCATTGGTTACTCTACGGAACATGAAAACGTCTTTATAGCTTAGGCCTTATCAGAAAAGCGCACATGGCTAACTAACAGGATCGATGAAGATGCACTAACAGATGCACGCTTAGGCTCGAAACCGATTGTTGTCGCCATCTCACCTGCCCCTCCTCCATTCATCCCCTTTAGGGCACAGCCACTGTTGGCAAACTACCCAAACGTCACGTTTCGGCAACCCCGTTAACGGCCAACTAGGGGAAAGCTTAAAATAGCGGAGTTGAGCAACAGCACTAAGACTGCTTTTAACTGAGCGATATACATACTAGCCTCCCTCCAAACCATTGCTGTTTTAACCCGCGCTGTTTTTCTAGCATCAGTGTTAGGTAGTCACGCAGCGGATGGGCTGGATGTAGCACAGCGAGATGTTCGCGCAGCCTGCGTTGACTGGTGAACTGTTTGGAGGGCACGTGTAACGGCGTAGCATTTTGGCTGAGCCACTCGATGGCGGGCAGGAGCATATGGGTAGCTCTGCTATCCATTGCTTGGCTTATCCCTTTGGGATCGAAATCACCGGCGTAGATATGTGGCCGATGGTTTTTATACCAAGCCTCGGCCAGTAAGGAAGAACCACCGCCATAATAGCTATCGCCAAGGTAGACCACCAGCGGGTTATCGTAGCCGCTTAATGCTGAAATATCCGGCGAAAATTCATAAAAGCTGTCCAGGTTTTCGACCTGAATCAGAACATCGCACGCATTGAGGTGGATGTCGCGCCAGTCAATATCCTGGATAGCACGTGGTTGGGTGGTTAGCCAAGTGGGGACTGCGATTGCAGGCAGATTGACTAACACTCGCGAAGCGCGGGGCTTTTCGCGGATGTTTTTATCTTCATTGTATCCACTCTGGGCCTGCTGGATGCTGCTTGCGCCACTTTGGTAATTGCCTATTCGGGTTTGCCCCAGCTCTTGCAGAGTGAGGTCGATTGCATTGATTTGCTGTGCATTGAAGAGGTGTGCGTCGCCGCGCCGCACGTAGCTAAGCGGAACATCATGGGCATCGCACCAGTCCAGCAGCTTGATTAACGTCGTGGTCGGTTTACGAACAACGCTGGGCTTTGTGCGCAGATCAACGACTATTTTTTGTAAGAATTTATAGACAGATGCGGGAAGTACTTCGTTCATACCGCCACCGCCAGTGCAACGTCATGAATCAGGCGCAGATCATTAAATGGGCTGGCCGGTGACTCGTCTTGGTGTAAGCGAAACGCCTGCTGCTCACTACGTGGTAAGCCCTGGTATTCGGAGATCACCTGAAACAGCCAAATTTCATCCGGCCAGTCGAGGTGACTGTCATACAGATAAGCGAGAGCGCTGATTGGCTTAGCGGGGGGCTGATCTAACACCGCAAGATAAAAGCGTTCGACATCTTGTTTAAGCGCCTGTTGGCGCGCAGCGGCAAGGGTATCTTCCGGCGTGAGCGAAGGCACTGCCGACTCAAGAGTTTGCGTGGCATGGCGTGGGGTTGGCAATTCATGCAGCAGTTCGGCCAGCACGCGACTTTCTAGCGCGCGATCTAGCGCTGGTGCAGCGGCGGCATGTAACGGCGCAGCGTGGTTGAACAACGCTGGTACATCGCTGCGTTTGGCGTAATTACTCGGCACAAAGCCTGGGTGTTCGCGCATAAACGCGACCATGCCGCTGATCAGGCGGCTGCGTGCCTGCTGTTTGCGAAAGCGTGCCATTAGCTCAATTAACCGCCGCTGCACTTCCCGCAGGCTGGTGTAATGGTGACTTAAGCGCTGTTGTAGCTGGCTGATCAGTAGTTTACGCAGGCTGCCATCGCTGCCTACTAACGCAATCAGCTCGTCGAAGTCGATCAGTGCCAAGCCATCCAACAATCTAACAATCTGCTTCTGGGCGCGATCGTTTTCGCGGATCTTATCGCTCAACTGGCTAACAAAGCCGAAATCGCTGTTGAGTCGCTGCCAGAGACTATCAATGGCATCAGCAAAGCGGCCGTCTAGATCATCAACTTCCTGACGCAGGCGCAGCAGTTGCTGCTCCTGTCGCCAATGTTCGCCGCGGCTGCGGGCTTCCCGGTAGCTGTGCACCAACGAACGCACCAGCTCAAGGGTTTCCGCGACATCGGCATTTACATGACGGCGGGTCTCGTCGGCAAGCATTTCAGCGATCAGTTCGCGCACCTTGGGGGCGAGCTTTACGCCGCTCTGCTCGTCGGGCCGCCATAGCACCCGAGCGGCCAACAGCTTACGCAGCGCACTGTCGTTGAGTCCGTCTAACGGCACGTCATCACGAGTGTAGCCCTGCATCAGTCGTTCGGCATGCTTGCCCAATAGCGCCAGCCGTTCAGCGCCAGTTTTTAGCAGGCGGCTTTCCAGTTCGCTCACAGCAGCGCCTCCTGGGCACCCTCTTCCCGCTCCGCATCGATGGGCAAGTTTTCCTCATCGCGGATAAAGCGCACCACCTCGATCAGATAATCAATTTTACCGGTGACTATAAACACCTGACGCTCAGCATGGGGCTGAAGCAAATAGCCATGCTCTTTCAAGCGCTTAAATAGCTGCTTTACCTGGGCATCCAACTGGTCGCTCTGGGAACCAAAGAAGCTGTCCGTGGCCAGCCTTTCCAGGCGCTCACGCAGGCTTTGGTTGTCTTCGCACTTAGCGCTGAACTCGGCGGGCTTAAGCACATCGCCAGGGGCTGCCAAGGTGTCGCGGCCTAGCGCCTCTTGAACCAGCTGCAGCCATTCCAGCAGCGGTAACAGGCTGTTGACCGTGTCACTCAGTTGGCGCGATAGCTGCTCCCGAGCGGCTTCATTAAGCTGTCGCCAGGCTAAAAAGTAGACACTGCCTTCATCATTGCTCGCCAGCCTGCGGTTGAGCGGGCGCAGATAATCATCAATCGCGTCGCGGGTCTCTTCATTTGCCAGGTGGCGAAAGGCATTGTCGTCACTGATCGCGCAGACAAACTCACCAGCCAGTAAGCGTTCCAATAGCGGGCCATGTTCGATCATGCGGTCACCTCTTGCTGACGCTCCTTGATCCGCTGTGCAAGCGGGCTAAGGCGCGGCTCAATACGTTTTAGCAGGCGCTGGCTGGGCTGGTTAGAGTCCCGCTCAATCAGATAGCGATTAGCAAATAGCAGCAGCACATCCGATTCGGGGTTGGGGAAAGCACCGACAATATGGATACGGTTGCTGTCACAAGCGTCGAACAACTTTTCGACATTGTGATAGGCCAACGTGCCAATTTCATCAATCGGCCAGTGGATAGCGATTTGTGCATCCCCCCGCAGCAGCCGCGTAAACGCCAGCAGAAACTTACATAAAATCAGGTAGGCCATGCCATGGCTGGAAGACTCCAACAGCTGGCGGTCGTTTTTGATTACCAGATCAGTGCCACCTTCGTTTAGGTGCAGCTCAAGGCGCAGCAGGCTTTCAAAGCTGTACTGCTGGTCGCTGCGCAGCAAATCGACCACATCGGCCAGTGCGTTTAGATAATCGTCGCTAGGCAGCATCTGGCCGGATTCCCGCCACGCTTTATAGCGCTGGGCAAACAGCTTTAAAGGCTCCCAGAAGCCCAGTTCATCAATCGTCGATTGAATGCGCACTTCCGCTTTGCTGATGCCTTCTAAACGCAGGTCATCCGCCACTTCGTCGGAAAGCCGACGACTTTGCGCACTAATACGGCGGTTTAAGTCACGGAAGACAATAAAGAATTTATCCAGGTCATCGCTTAAATTGCGCCCTTCCTGAATCAACTGCTGCTGTTGATCTTCCAATAGTTTGAGCATGTCACGCAGCAGCGGCAACATCAGTCGTGGACTGTCGTTTGGCAGCTTCTCTCGTTCACTTTGCAGTGCATCGGCAAAGCCGCTGCTGGCATCTTTAATCAGTTGGCTTTCTACCTCCAGGCAGCCCCGGCGCAGCTGCTCAAGCTGCTGATGGCGGCTGGTTAACGCTTGGCGCGCACGCTCAATGCGCTCCTCCATATCACCCACGGCCTCCGCTAAGGGTGCACCCTCTGAAACGATGTCCAAACTTTCCAACTGGGTCAGTAAAGGCTTTAGGGCTTCTACACTGCCGTGGGCATTTGCGCGCTGAATTTTTAGTTTATTAACCGCTGCCTGATGCGCTTCACGTGCGCTATGGAAGTCATTTTTGAGGCGCGCTTTTTCGCGCTTCAACTGTTGATCAAGCTGAACAAGCTCGGCTTCCTGGGCCACCAGCTGAGGCTTGTGCTGGCCCCACTCCACACGCATAAAACGTTGATACTCGGTGAGTTCTTCCTGGCGAGCGGCGATTTTACGAATACGTTCACTCTGCTGCTCTAGGCGTTTCTTCGTTTCCTGCAGCTGCGCGGGGTCCACACCCTGCTCGGCAAGCTCCTGGCTAAAGGCGGCTTCCAGCTCACTGCACTGGCGCTTGTGTTCGGCGTTGGCATCGTTGAGCTGCTGTTTGTACTGGCGTAGCTGCGCATCAAGACTATCCAGTTGGCTTTGCGCGTCGGCTTTTAACTCCAGCAACTGGCCTTGATGTGTCTCAGCAAGCTCGGCAAGCGACTGGCGTTTCTCTTCGCGCAGTTCGGCCTGAGCCTGCTCTTGGCGAGTCAACGCCGCTTGGTGCTCCGCTCGGCGTGCCTGCTGGCGCTTGGTATGGCGCTCTTGCTGCTGACGGCGAGCCTCAAGGGCATACTCCACTTCCTGTTCGGCCCGCTGATACCCCATACGCGCCTGATCTTGCGCTTCGTCGGCCTGCTGAACCCGTTCGTTGTGCTGCTTTAGGGCTTTTTCGGCAGCGGCACACTCGGCTTGGGCATGCTTTTTGGCGCTATCCGCCTCTTCAATCGCCGCCAGCAAACTGGCTTCGTCCTGGGCATAATCCGGCAGTGCAATGGCACTTAGGTCCAGCGCTAGCCCGAATAGGTCATCGCTGGCGCCTTCAGCAAGCTGCGGGGCGAGGTCGCGGCGTTCAAGCAGCTCTGGCGCAATGACCTTGCCAAGCTGCTGCTCCCAACCGGGGCGGTGGTAACGCAAGAAGTGGCGCAGGCTACCCTGCTCGGGGTCGCGCTGTTGATAGAGTGCATAGCAGTGCTGTTCGGCCCGCTCACGCTGCTGACGACACTGCACTAACTGCTGCTCGGCGGCATCGCGTTCACGTTTGTGGCTTTCAAGCTCACGGCGCAGCGCTTCCAAGGTTGCAGAAGCGGCGCTGCGTTCCTGCTGTGTTTGGTCTAAACGCGCTTGGGCAAGCTCAGCTTCTTGGGCTTCTTCAGTAGTTTGGGTGGGCATTGCCAGCTGCGCTTTTAATTCGGCTAGCTGCTCAACACCCAGCTCTAACTGCGCTTGATACTCACCCTCTAGCCGCTGGCGCGCTTGCTGATAGCGCTCGTTATGCTGCTGTTCGGCTTGCCACTGCTGCTCGCGACGCTGCGCTTTTTCCTCGACCAGGGCATCTATCAATTCCTGGTTTTCTTGAGTTTGACGGGCAAGTGCTTCGGAAAGCTCGCGCAACCGGCCATCTAAGCGCGCCTGGCTCTCTTTTACCGCATCTTGCATGACTTGCAGATGCTGCTGAAGCTGATCACGCTGCTCACGCCACTGGGGCAAGGCGTTGATGTCTCGCTCCAGGCCGGTCATATCGGCATCGGCGTAGTGCTCAAACTGGGTTTGCAGATCATTCAGGCGGCGCTGAGTGTGCTGCAAATCGCTTGCGACTTCACTGTGGCGGTCGTTCAGCTCATCGCGCTGCTGGGTGTAGGCATTTTCACGCTGTTGGAATTCGCGCTGGTGGCGGTTTAACTCACCATCCAGGTTCGCAATACACTTCTCTGCCTGCTGATAGTCGGCGCTTAGCTGGGGTTTCAACTGCCACAGCGTGGTCTCTAACTGAGCCAATTCGCGGTCGATGCCGCCAAGCTTGGTCAGCGCAGCCTGCAGCGGCTCCAGGCGCATGGACTGGCGCATCTGGGCAATCCACTCCCGCGCCTTGGCACTGCGAATACGGGTAACTGGCAGCTCGACGCCATCCTCTTCGAAAATTGCCGCCAGCATGGTTTTGAGGGTGTCCATCTTGCCCTCTTTTGCATGCACAGCAGAGACCAGTTTTTCGATATGACGGATACGTCGTTCAGGGTTAACCAGGCTAAACTGCGCCGCGATTTGGCGCAGCTTTAATCCATCGCGGCTATTACCGTGCAGCTGGGTAAAATCGTTTTGAATCACCGAGCGAAACTCGGAGGTGGCCCCCAACTTGGAAGAGACAGCAATCCCGCTGCGGCGCAGTCCGCTAGACCACTGTGGGTACTCCAGCGCCAAGGGGCCTTTTTCAGTTTCGATCAGATAGTCTTCTGGCCGGTAAGGGGCACCGACAAATCGGTACTCCACGCCACCTTCTTGCTTGCGCGTCAGCACGACTTGGCAAACATTGCCTGCTTCGCGGCGGTATTCGTAGACAAGATAGCTTTGACGAGTGGGCAAGTAGAAGGCATCAAACTTCATGCGGGTTTTCGGCACCACCTTATTGGGCAGCTCGCCATAAAACACCGGCACTAACCGCTGAAGCGTGGTTTTGCCTGACGCGTTGGTGCCGCAGATATTAGTGTGGCCATCCACATTGAGTTCAACCACCCCCGACAAGTGGCCGTGAATCATAATGATGCGTAGCAAATGCGCCATGCCGTGTCCTTGGTCGTCAAACGTCCGAAAACGCTATCTTGCCAGACCTGGAGCAAGGCGACATCTGTTCAGGTGTGAACTATTGATTTATCTATTGGCAATGCACATTTAGATCGGCTGCTGGCCCATCTGCATTTCGTCCTAGCTCTCTTTCATTCGCCCTTTTAGTCACTGTCTTAGTCACTGTCTTAGTCACTGTCTTAGTCACTGTCTTAGTCACTATCGCAGTTACTATCTCAGTTACTATTTCAGCTACTCTCCCACGCCGCTCACTACAAAATCCCTAGCAACGCCTATGTGGTAATCAATGGCCTCACGGCAAGCCTCGGAACTGCCGCTTCCCAATGCATCTAGCAGCTTAAAATGACTGGTGGCAATGGTATCGGGGGCTTCGTGGGTTTTGGTAATCAGCGTAATACACAGGCGAAGTTCGTGGGTTAAGCCATCAAATGCCCGCAGCAGCCGCTCATTGCCCGCAAGATGAATCATTAAGCGATGAAACTGCAGATCCTCCTCAATGCGGCGTGTTCCATCATTGCTGGCTGCCGCGGCGCACAAGATCTCTACCTGCTGTTTTAGCGCGCGCTCTGCATCGCTGCTATAGCGCTCAGATAAGCGTTGGATAGCATGGCGTTCCAGGCATAGCCTCAGATCAAAAACATCCTCTAATTCAACGGCATTCAACGCCCTAACAAAAAAGCCGCGTCTTGGCTTTGAGATTAAAAGCCCACGACTTTCCAATAAGCGGGCGGCCTCGCGAACTGGCGCGCGGCTGACGCCTAAATCCCGGGAAAGCTGCACTTCTGAAAGCCGCTCACCGGGTAAAAAGTGTTGCTGGATAATCGCTTGCGTCAAATAGTCTGCCACTTGTTCAACAAGGTTTTGCTGTTGAATAAAGCCGCCGGGAGCCACTGGTGAAGAGGCCATAGAGTTTACTCTTATTAGATATTACGTACTTTTAGTATGACGCAAAAATACATTCTGTCGACGGCCGATTGACGACTGTCGACAGTTATACAAACCAATGCTATGTTCAAAAAGGCCTCATATAACGATCTATAACCAAAATCCATAACAACAACTGGGCTGTTTTGTATCACGCCTCGCTCGCCTAACAATAACGTAAATCCATTACGTGACAGGCTTTAGCCTAGTAACCGAGGAGCAGAAACAAAATGAGAACACCTTTGGCTTTGGCAATTTCCGCTGCAGCACTCGCTTTTTCGTCGGCCGCCCTAGCAGACGACCCGAAACAAGGGGGGACGGTTAACACTATTATTCAACCAGAACCGCCAGGCTTAGTGCTGGGAATGGTGCAAAACGCGCCTACGCGCACCGTGGCAGGCAATATCTATGAAGGGCTGCTGCGCTACACCACGGATCTGGAACCCATGCCACAGTTGGCTGAATCATGGGACATCAGCGACGATGGCCGCACCTATACTTTCCACCTTAGGGAAGATGTTACCTGGCACGACGGCGAACCCTTCACCGCTGACGACGTTGTATTTTCTGCCGATGTTTTCCACCGCGAACTGAACCCCAGTGCGCGGGCCGTTTTACAACATGTGGAAAGCATCGAAGCAACGGATGACCACACGGTGGTATTTACCTTAACCGACCCCTTCGGCCCATTCCTGATCTCCTTTGAGGCAGGCACCTTCACCATGGTGCCTGAACACCTGTATGCGGGCACCGACTTCCGCAACAACGAACACAACGATCATCCGATTGGCACAGGCCCTTTCAAGTTTGCTAATTGGGAACGCGGCACCGTGATCGAGCTGGTTAAAAACGATGACTACTACGAAGATGGGCTTCCCTATCTGGATGGCGTCAACTGGCACATCATTCCCGATGGCGGCTCCCGTGCCGTTGCCTTCGAGAACGGCACTATTGATGTACTACCCAGCGGTACCGTTGAGAACTTTGATATCCCGCGTTTATCCGCGATGGATAACGTCTGTATGACGGAAGAAGGCCATGAATATTTCAGCCCCTTCGCAATGCTATGGATGAACAACCGAGAAGGCCCCACCGCCGACAAACGCTTCCGCCAAGCGGTGATGTATGCCATGGATCGTGAGTTTGCCAAAGACGTGCTGTGGAATGGGTTAGGCAAAGTGCCGCTCTCGGCTTTTGGTTCCAACGCGCGCTTCCAACATGACGATTTAGAGCCCTACGATCACAATCCAGAGCGTGCCCGTGAACTGTTGGCCGAAATGGGTTACGACGGCGAAGAGATAACTATTCTGCCGCTTCCTTACGGTGAAACGTGGACCCGCTGGGCTGAGGCCGTACAACAGAACCTGCGTGAAGTGGGCATTAATGTAAGCACCCAAGCCACCGACGTGGGCGGCTGGAACCAGCGCCTCGGCGACTGGGATTACGATCTCGCCTTTACCTACCTATATCAGTACGGCGACCCAGCACTGGGTATTTCACGCACCTACCTTTCCGACAATATTGCCAAAGGCTCGCCCTGGAATAACGTGGAAGGCTACGAAAACGAGCGTGTCGACGAGCTGTTTAACGCCGCGGCCACGGCCTTCCCCGACGAAGAGCGCGAAGCGCTTTACAGTGAAGTTCAGGAAATCCTGCACGAAGACGTGCCCGTTGGCTGGCTGATGGAACTGGGCTTCCCAACCCTGTACCGCTGTGATGTGCAGAACCTCGTCACCTCCGGCGTGGGTGTCAACGACGGCTTTAAAGATGCTTGGCTAGATCGCTAAATCCAAGCCACCCAGGTAGCGAGAGCTACCTGGGTTTTTTAGCTATGTCTTGAAGGTATTAGCCAGGAAACAACTTATGGTTTACGCGCGTCTCATTCTGATGCGGCTGTTTAAAGCCGTGATTGTGCTGTTTTTAATCGTTATTTTTAACTTCCTGCTGATTCAGATGGCCCCTGGTGACCCTGCGGCGATTTTAGCCGGCGAGGCGGGCGCGGCTGACCAGGAGTTCCTCAATCAGTTGCGCGAACGGTTTGGTCTTGATCAGCCAATGTATGTGCAACTATGGCGCTACGTATCAGGCATTGCCATGCTCGACTTTGGCTACTCCTATCGGCTTGGTGTGCCCGTCTTTGATCTGATTATGGATCGTTTGCCCGCCACGCTGCTACTAACCGGCACGGCGTTTGTGCTCTCGCTGGCACTCGGCATTGTGGCAGGCTCCATGGCGGCGGCGCGGGTTAAAAAGCCCTCGGGCTCCCTGATAATGGCGCTGGCCTTGGTGTTTTATGCCACACCACTGTTTTGGGTAGCGCTGATGTCGGTAGTGGTGTTTTCCGTCTACCTCGGCTGGCTGCCTGCTTACGGTCTTTACACCGTTGGCGCAGACCTCACAGGCTTTGCGCTTGTGCTGGATGTCGCCACCCATTTAATACTGCCTGCTACCACGCTGGCGCTATTTTTTATGGCGATTTATACCCGCATGACGCGCACCTCGATGCTCGATGCAGCCCAGCAGGACTTCGTTAAAACCGCCCGCGCGAAAGGGCTAAAACCTAGCGTTATTCAGCGCCGCCACATTCTTCGCAATGCCTTACTACCAATCATCACCCTAGCAGGCTTGCAGGCTGGGCAGATGGTTGGTGGCGCTATTTTGACGGAAACCGTGTTTGCCTGGCCGGGTATTGGGCGGCTGATGTTTGAAGCGCTACAGCAGCGTGACTACAACCTGCTGCTGGGGATTTTCTTCTTCTCGGCGGCATTAGTGATTGTCTTCAATATTATTACCGACTTGGTTTACCGCTTGGCTGATCCGCGCATCAAGGGGGCCTCATGAGCTTTTTCGCACGCTTTGCGCAAAACCGTGGCGCCCTGGTAGGGCTGATTATTCTGCTGCTCATTATCGTCATGGCGATTCTGGCGCCGCTGCTATTTCCCGAGTCTCCCTGGCGCATGGTTCAGCGGCCCTTTTTGCCGCCGCTTTCCCAGGATGGCTTTCTGCTCGGCACCGATACCATGGGTCGCAACGTCGCCGCAGGCTTAATGCATGGCGCCTGGGTGTCGCTGCTGATTGGTTTGGTATCCACTAGCGTTGCCCTGTTGATTGGCGTGCCACTGGGGGCGATAGCGGGATACTACGGAGGCCTGATTGACGACGTACTCATGCGCTTTACCGAGTTCTTTCAAACCATCCCCAACTTTGCCCTGGCAATTGTGCTGGTGGCGATTATGCAGCCCAGCATCACCTCCATTGTGCTGGCGATTGCGCTGGTCAGTTGGCCCCCTGTCGCCCGTTTGGTAAGGGCAGAGTTTATGTCGTTACGGCATCGTGAATACGTTGAAGCGGCTCGCTTAGTCGGCCAAACCAACAGCACCATTATCCTGCGTCAGATTCTGCCTAACACGCTGTCACCGATTATTGTGCTGGCCTCATTAATGGTCGCCACCGCTATTTTGCTGGAATCGGCGCTGTCGTTTTTAGGCTTGGGTGACCCCAATGTGATGTCCTGGGGCTACATGATTGGCGCGGCACGTACGGTTATTCGCCAAGCGTGGTGGCTGAGTTTCTTCCCTGGTGTGGCGATTCTACTCACCGTTCTGGCGTTGAACTTAGTCGGTGAAGGGCTAGACGATGCGCTTAACCCCAAACTTTCCCGCGAGCGCTAGGAGCCCTTCATGACGGTCACTATCGATTCTAAAAAACAGCACCCATCAGCTGAAACAGTGCTTAGCATTCGTGACTTAAGCGTGGCGCTCCCCAAAGGGGCCGACCGTGCCTTGGCGGTGGAAAACGTTAGCTACGACGTTAATCGCGGCGAAATCATGTGCGTAGTTGGGGAATCCGGCTCGGGGAAATCAATGGCCGCCAACACCGTGATGGGCTTGCTCCCTAAAGGCGTGCGCCCCGTTCAAGGTGAGGTCAACTTTCTCGGCCAGGACGTCATCACCCTAACCGAGAAACAGCATCGTGCCCTGCGCGGCCTTAAAATCGGCATGATTTTTCAGGAACCCATGACCGCACTTAATCCGTTAATGCGGGTGGGCGCCCAAATTGCCGAGGTGTTTGAGGCGCACGGCCAACTGACCCCGAAGCAGCGTCAGGAACGCGCCTTAGAGCTGTTGATTGAAGTGGGTATCCCACAGCCGGAAAAAGCCATCAGTGCCTACCCTTTTGAGCTATCCGGTGGCCAGCGACAGCGCGTCATGATCGCCATGGCATTAGCCCTTGAGCCAGTGCTGTTGATCGCCGACGAGCCCACCACCGCGCTGGATGTGACTACCCAGGCACAGATTCTTGAGCTTATTCGTGATTTACAGCGCCGTCGTGGTATGGCGGTGATGTTTATCACTCATGACTTCGGCGTCGTGGCTGAAATCGCCAACCGCGTCTGTGTCATGCGCCATGGTCAAATTGTCGAAATCGGCGCAGCCAAAGAGGTGCTGGAAAATCCGCAGAACGCTTATACAAAAGCACTGATTGCCGCCATTCCCAGCAATGCAGTGCCGCCCCACCGGGAGAATAGCCAGGTGGCTCCGCTGTTAGAGATCAAACAGCTTAATAAAGTCTTTCGATCGCGTGGAGGCTGGCTTAAGCCTGCCCGAGAAGTCCGGGCACTGGATGATATCTCACTAACTCTGGCACGCGGCGAAACCATGGGGATTGTGGGTGAATCGGGATCGGGAAAATCCACTCTTGGCCGCTGTGTGGTGCGCCTTGAACATCCGGACAGCGGTGAACTGTTACTGGATGGCGTTAATCTTTCACAGCTAAAAGGCGACGCGCTGCGTCGTGAACGCCACCGCGTGCAGATGATTTTTCAGGACCCCTACGCCTCACTTAATCCACGCACTCGGGTCGGCATGGCAATTGCACAAGGGCCGATGGCTAATGGTACATCTAAGGATGTGGCGCTCAAGCAGGCAGGTGAGCTACTTGAGCTAGTGGGCCTTGGTGCAAGCGCCGTAGAGCGCTACCCACATGAGTTTTCCGGCGGACAGCGTCAGCGCATTGGCATTGCCCGTGCATTAGCACTAAACCCAGAGCTTATTGTGGCAGATGAAGCGGTCTCGGCACTGGATGTGTCTATTCAAGCCCAGGTGCTTGAACTGCTTGAAGAACTGAAGCAACGGCTGGCGCTTTCACTGCTGTTTATTACCCACGATTTACGCGTCGCCGCGCAAATTTGCGATCGCATCGTGGTGATGCAGCATGGCCGCATTGTTGAGCAAGGCAGCGCAGAGCAAATATTCCTTCAGCCGAAAGAGGCCTATACCCAGTCACTGCTTGACGCAATTCCTGGTCGCCAAGCGCCAGTGGCTGCTACCGCCTAATCGCTGAATTGTTAACCTCTTTATCAAGGAACACCCATGCAGATAACCCTGGAGGCGCTGCGCGCGCTTGTTGGTTCTGCCCATGTGCTCACGGGCAATGATGTCACTAGTCGCCGTGTTGACTGGATGACCGGCGCGCCCTGCCAAGCAGGTGCCATCGTGCGTCCGGCAGACACCGAACAGTTAGCGGCTGTCATGCAGGCATGCCATGCGCTTAAACAGCCCGTCGTGACCCACGGCGGCTTAACCGGTTTAGTCCATGGCGCAGAGGCGAGCCCAGAAGAGTTGGTCATTTCCCTGGAGCGCATGACCGCTATCGAAGAGATTGATCAGGTCGGCGGCACGATCACGGTACAAGCTGGAGCCCCCCTTCAGCGGGTACAAGAAGCCGCTAACGAGGTTGGTTTGCAGTTCCCGCTGGATTTAGGCGCACGTGGAAGCTGTACGATTGGCGGCAATATCGCCACCAATGCTGGCGGTGTCAGGGTGATTCGCTACGGCATGATGCGCCAGCAAGTACTGGGGCTTGAAGCAGTAATGGCCGACGGGCGTGTCGTCAGTTCCATGAATCGCATGCTAAAAAATAATGCAGGGTTTGATTTAAAGCAGTTATTTATTGGCAGTGAAGGCACCCTGGGGATTGTTACCCGCGCCGTGTTGCGGCTTCAGCCGCCTACGCCTAGCGAGCAAACGGCACTGGTGGCTTGCCACTCATTTGACGCGTTAACCGGGCTATTAAGCCATATGGGCAAAGCGCTTGGAGGTGGCCTGGGGGCGTTTGAGGTAATGTGGCAAAACCACTATCGCCTGCTCACTGAAACGCTGGCGAGGCACACACCTCCGATTCCACCAGAGCACCCCTTTTATGTGATTATCGAGGCGCTCGGCAACGCTGAAACTCACCATGCAGAACAGTTTCGCGAAGCGCTTGAACAGGCATTTGAACACGACTTAATTGTCGATGCGGTGATTGCCCAATCAAGCACGCAACGCGATGGCCTCTGGGCGATACGAGAAGATATTGAAGGGCTAGTCAAGGGGCTGGCCCCCGTCCTGACTTTTGATGTCAGCCTCCCCATTGCCGATATGCAGCGCTATACCGATGCATTAGAGCAGCAGCTGGTACAACGCTGGCCAGATGGACGCCTAGTGGTGTTTGGCCATCTTGGCGACGGCAACCTGCATATTTCTGTTAGCGTTGGCAGCGATGCGCCAGAAGAGCGCCACGCGGTAGAAACACTGGTTTACGAGCCACTTAAAGCACTGGGAGGCTCTGTTTCAGCAGAGCATGGCATTGGGTTAGAAAAGCGCCCCTGGCTTAGCACCTGCCGCTCTCAGGCGGAAATCGAATTAATGCACACACTGAAGCGGGCGTTTGACCCACATCAGTTGCTTAATCGCGGTAAAATTTTGAGCTAAAAATTTTCACTATTAGGATATCGATATGCCCTCCTACCCCCATCATCTTACGGGTGAAGGTCCCCTTAATCCGTTTCCTGGGATTAAAGTTCTGGAGCGCCGCATTGGTCGCGAGATCCCTCATCGCTTGGGATCTAATGAAGGCTTAGATATGCCCCATCGTGCGCTACGTGAACATTTTGGCGATGCTGTCGCCGAGCATGTGTATTGTTACGGCGATGCGGAAGCTCTCGGCGTTCGCCAGCGACTTAGCGCCCAGCAGGGCATACCGCTCGATCATCTGCTGGTAGATGCCGGTGCCGATAGCCTAATCGCGTTAGCGCTACGCACCACCTGCACACCGGGCGACACCGTGGTTAGCACGGCAGGTACTTACCCAACCTTTGGTTACTTTGCCAAAGGCCAGGGTTGCCACTTAGTAGAGCCTAGTTATGTTGAAGCCCCAGGGCTACTTGCTCCTGACTTAGAAGCGCTAGCGGCGGCAGCACACCAGGAAAACGCTCAGTTAGTTTATTTAGCTAACCCCGATAACCCTAGTGGCCACCTGCATAGCGACAGTGCCATTCTCAAGCTGCGCGACGCGCTGCCGGACACCTGCTGGCTGCTGCTGGATGAGGCGTATGGCGATTTTCGTGATGATGCCAACAGTGACTTCGCCGCCCAGGCACTGCCGGGTGTCATTCGCCTACGCACGCTGTCAAAAGCCCACGGCTTAGCGGGCTTACGCATTGGCTATGCGATTGCTGACCCTGACGTGCTCGCTTTAATGATGAAGGTGCGCATTCACTACGCGGTATCCACCTTTACCCAGGCCGCTGCAGAAGTCGTGCTCGATCACCCAGCCGAAGTCCAGCACCATATTGCGGAAGTAAAAGCACGGCGAGAACAGCTAACGGCCCATTTCCAAGCACTGGGTGCCGACGTACTGCCGAGCGCGACCAACTTTATCGGCATTCGCTTACCAACTGCCGAACTGGCCGAGCGGGTAAACCGCGAGCTACTGGAAGCAGGCAGATTAATCGCCCGCCCCACTCACCCGGCACTTGGTCATGTCTTACGCATTACCGCCGTCGCGGATGCTTTGGAGCCAGGGCAGTTGGCGATTCTTGAGCAGGCCATTAAAGAGAATGCCTGACTCAGTTAGAAAATCTGCCAGTGGTGTTGGTGTGCGGGGGCAGATTGAAACGAGGGTCTTTCTCCATGGCCGGAAAATGTTCCTGACATTTCCGGCATTTCCTCCATCCATGGCGGTCAGATGGCGAAAGTAGCGCCCATGGATGGGTTTACAGCGCCCTCGTGGCAAACTGCCCCCGCTAATTAAATGCAAAGCGCTCGCTAATAGCGGGCAATGAATCTAAGCGGGCGTTAACCAGTGCTTGAACGCGGCCAGCTCGCCACGCACGGCTTGGCGATACAGGCGCTGCAAACGCGCGGTCACGCTGTCGTCAGCAATCGGCGCGTCGACAGCTGGCGCGCCCGCCCTTACCCCGATGCGGCGGCCATCCAGTTCACGCAGAGGAAGAATTTCCGCAGCAGTACCGGTTAAAAACGCTTCATCGGCGGTATATAGCTCATCGCGAGTGATGCGACGCTCGCGCACTTCAATGCCTAGCGCCTCGCGGGCCAACTGAATCACACTATCGCGGGTGATACCCTGCAAGCAGGAGGTCACTTCAGGCGTATGCAGCACACCATCGCGCAATAAGAAAACATTAGCGGCGGACGCTTCGGCTACATAGCCTTCCGGATCGAGCATGATGGTTTCATCAAACCCTGCTTTCACGGCGGTATTCAGCGCCAGCATTGAATTCACATAATGACCGCTGGTCTTGGCGCGGCACAGACTGATATTGACGTGGTGGCGCGCCCAAGAAGACGTCAGCGCACGTAACCCGCAGCGAGTTGCCTGCGGCGACAGATACGGCCCAAGGTCCCAAGCAGCAATCATCACATGGGTGCTTAACCCTTTGGCCCGTAGGCCAAGGCCTTCCCCGCCAAGAAACACCGTTGGCTTCAGATAAGCGTTAGTCAGCTGATTTTTGCGCAAGCACGCCTGCTGAGCCTCGATCAGCGTTTCTTCGCTAAAAGCGATCGGAATATCTAAGGAGTGGGCGCTCTCTGCTAAGCGGCGGGTATGCTCAGCAACCCGAAACAGTGCTGCTCCCTGCTCTCCTTCATAGGCGCGCACACCTTCAAAGCAGCCCATTCCATAGTGCAGCGTATGGGTAAACACATGAACCTTGGCCTCTCGCCAAGCCAGCCATTCACCATCCTGCCAAATCCAGCCATCACGATCATAAAGCGGTGTCATTGCGTAACTTGCTCCCACTGTTGGCGCCAGTCGTCGATTAGCGCTTGCTGGTGCGGTTGTAAGGCTTGATACCCCCAGGCAGCAATTTCATCGTTTTGCGGGTCGGGGACACTAATGGTGCTACCTGCCAGCGTTTGAATAACGCTATGTCCGCATAGCGGTACATAGCCTTCCGAGTAACCACCTTCATGGACGAAGACCAGCTTCCCCTGACAGCAGCGGGCAGCAAGTGCTTTTAGCTGTGCGGTCATTTCGGCAAACGCGGCACTGTTGAGCAGCATCTTGCCTAGCGGATCTTTGGCACAGGCATCATAGCCACAGGCCACCACGATTAAGTCTGGGTTAAAAGCTTCCAGGGCTGGCAACACCAGCGACTCCATCGCATAGCGATAAGCGCCCAAACCACAGCCCGGCGGCAGCGGTAGGTTAAGGTTTGCCCCTAGCCCTTCGCCTTCGCCTTGCTCGTCAAAACTACCGCTATCAAGCGGATAGTTCGCGGCTTGGTGAACGGAAACGGTAAACACCTCAGGCTCGGCATAAAACGCCGACTGCTGGCTATTACCGTGGTGCACGTCCCAATCAAGAATCGCTACCCGTTTCACTTGTCCCAGGGCTCGGGCACGCATCACCGCTACCGGGATATTACCCAGCAAACAGAAACCTCGCCCCTGATCCGCCTCGGCGTGATGCCCCGGCGGGCGACAAAGCGCATAAGCGTTATCAACATGCCCAAGCGCCACGTCCTCTACCGCTGCGACGGCAAGCCCCGCGGAGTGCCTTGCGGCGGCCCAGCTGCCAGGAGTAAAGGGGGCGCAGTCGCCGCCATTGCCACCGCCACTTGCATCGGCGTCCGCCAGCATTTGCAGGTAACGTGGGGTGTGAAAGCGCAGCAGGTCTTGCTGCGCGACAACGGGTGGTTTGACCACTCTCAGTTCATCTATCAGGCCGCTGACTTCAAGGATATTCTTCAGTCGTCGCTTGCTTTCGGGGCTTTCTGAAGCAGGCTGAGGCTGCAGAAACTCACCGGGAGCAGAGAAAACGCCAATTGCCCCCTGGTCGTGCCAAAAGCAGCGTTCGTGCCAGTAAAACCCTGTCTTACTCATTGAGCTTCTCTCAACTTCTCTGATAACCACGCATAAAGGCGGCAAGGTTAGCGCTAAGATGTTCAGTCGGATAGCCACCTTCCTGAATCACTACGGTGGGGTACGGCAAATCGCTCAGCTGCTTACCCAATGCGACAAAGGCTTCGGTTTCCACGCTTAACCCGGCAAGCGGATCATCCTTGTGGACATCCAATCCCAAAGACACCACGACCGCCTCTGGCTGGTAACGTTTGAGTTGCTCAATCAGCGCGGCCACCGCGTTAAGGTAGGTCTCACCATCGCTGCCCAATGGCAAAGGCAAGTTGACATTGGCACCTTCACCCTCTTCGCACCCTATCTCGTCCACGCCACCCCAGAAGAAGGGATAAAAAACACTTGGGTCGACGTGTACAGAGCCAGTCCAAACATCCCCGCGGGAGTAGAAAATATCCTGAGTACCGTTGCCATGGTGCAGATCCACGTCAATGATCGCTACTTTGGCAAATTTCTCACGCAGTACGCTGGCAGCCAAGGCAGCGTTATTCAATAAACAGAAGCCACCCGCATTATCCGGCCCTGCATGATGACCCGGAGGCCGACACAAGGCGTAAGCGCGAGGAGGATAGGCAAGCGATGCGCCATTCATCACTTCCTCAGTGGCAGCCACGGCTGTCGCAGCCGAAGCTAATGCTCCTTGAAAGCTTGTTTCGCTGATTGGACATGCCATATCGTGCAAATGCCAGCCCGCCTGGCCAACGGGATGGCTCGGGTAGTGGCTAGCACCACCACAGGGATGAACGTTCGGCGCCACCAGCGCTGCCGCATTAGGCAGTGCTTGCCAACGCTCATAAATCATTTCCAAAAAGCGCAAATAGCGCGGCGTATGAATCTGCTCAAGACGTTTACGCAACATCGGCGAGTCAGTTTCACTAGGTGCCGTCAGGCTCAAACCAGCCGCGGCCAGCCCATTGCTTAGCAGCTCAGCACGCACCGGCCCTTCTGGTGATGGCGCAGGCTGTCCACGCAGCAGAAAGGTCGACGGTGCATGGTAATCCTGGTCAGGGTGGTAAAAGCACTTCATGTGTTGCACATCCGCCTTTTAAAGTAGTGAGGGAATCCAGGTTGAAAGCGCTGGAAATGCCGCTAACAAAACAATAACGCCAATGAACGCTACATAAAACGGTAGTGATGCCACAATGGCCCGCTCATAAGGCACTTCGGCTATTCGGGCAGCCGTCATTAATGTCATCCCTACTGGGGGCGTCACATTAGAAACGTTAAGCACCACAATCATCAATATGGCGAAATGCAGCGGGTCAAAACCCAGCTGAATCATGGCTGGCACAAGCACTGGCGCAACCACTACAAGTGCCGGTAACACGTCCATTACCGTGCCAATCACCAACAGTAGTAAGCACACCAGCATTAACTGCAGGAATGCAGCGTCACTGAAGGTGGTAATAAGTCCGGCAGCATCTCTGGCAATCCCTGAGCGCGTTACAAACCAGCCCAGTACCGCCGAGGTAGCCAGCAAGAAAAACACCACCCCAGAGAAACGTACCGTCACGACCAGCGCATCCCAAATTTTTCGCCAAGTGAGATTCCGATAAAACACGACGCCAATCACGATGGCATACACCGCCGCAAACCCAGAGGCTTCAGTGATGGTGGTTAAGCCCGACAGAATGCCACCCAAAATAATCAGCGGCACCACCAGGGCGGGCAGCGCAACCACAAACGACATCAGCGCGACTTTAAACGGCGTGGGCGCCTGTTTGGGATAACCCCGTTTCCAGGCGAGGAAAAAGCTCACGCCGAGCAGCGCCAACGCCATCAACAGCCCAGGAACGATGCCGCCTGCGAAAAGGTCAATCACCGAAATATCACGCAACAGCGTGGCGTACACCACCATCACCACACTGGGCGGAATAATCGGCCCAATAATCGATGAACATGCCGTAACGGCGGCCGCGTACTCAGCGTCGTAGCCCTGCTTTTTCATTTCGGGAATCATGATTTTGCCGATTGCCACAGTGTCAGTGACAGCGGCACCGGTTAACCCGGCAAAAAACACCGATACCGAAATATTGACGTGGGAAAGTGCACCACGAACACGGCCAAACAACGAGTTATTAAACGCAATTAGTTTGTGGGTTAGCCCGCCCTGATTCATTAGCTCAGCGGTAAAAATAAAATAAGGCACCGCAATCAACAGAAACCCTGAAACCCCTGAAAACATGCGGTCAGCAATGATGCCGAGCATGCGCTCTCCACCCAGGGAGAAACCACCAGCCAGCCCGGACATAGCCATGACGACCGCCACGGGGGCTCCTATAAACAGCAACAGCACAAATACAATAATCGTAGGCGTCATGGTCGAGCCTCCTCTTCAGAGCTCTCAAGAAGGTCATCGATCACCTCATGCTCGCTTGTAAAGTGCTCAAGCAGTGCAAAGCCGTGAACGAGATGCAGCAACATAATCAGGCCGCTGATAGGAACAACAATGGCCGTCACTTTGCTAGGAATACGGATTTGATCCGACACCATGTAGACTTGCGTCGCGTTGGAGAAGTAGCCCCAGCCATACCACGTAAGCATGAGTGCAAATAAGCCGAGGATAGCCAGACACATCACCGCCGCTATTTTCACCATGATTTTAGGCAGGCTACGCACTAGCAGCGTCATCGCCACATGCTCGCCATAGCGCAGTGAAATAGTCATTGAGAGAAAGCCTATCCATGGCAAAAAAAGCCGGGCCAGCGAATAAGTCCAGCTCAGCGTGCTGCCGGTAAACAGCTTGTAGAGAAAGGCGGTAAAAGAAATGCCCAGCATCGATAAAATACAGCCTATGCATAACACAATCGCCGCCTGATTGATGTGATCGCTTAGGCGGCGTAACGGGGGTAAAACGCTCATCGTGATTCCTCACGCTGGGGCAACCTTGCTACCCCAGCGTTTGTCCGTCGCTAAACCTTACTGGCCGTAAATGCGCAGATCATCATCTGCCAATTGCTGGCCAACCCGTTCAACTTCGTCAAGCAGCCCCTGCACGCGGGCTTCATCCATACCGAAGTCATCGACAATCCACTCTTTCCAAGCGGGTCGGGCAACCTCTGCCATGCGTTCCCGCTCGGCATCGGGCATCAGGTAGCACGCTTCGAAACGTTCGCAGGACTCTACCCAGCTGGCAGTGGCAAGCGCACCCGACATACCGTGGCTCAGTTGAATCGCTTCGCGGGCAGAGCTGATTAATGCCTGTTGATGCGTTTCCGGCAGCGACTGATACCAGGATTCACTGACGACCCAAGGGGCGCTGTTGTACACATGCCCTGTCAGGGTGGTGTAGTCCGTTACCGCATCAAAGTTGAACGTGGTATTCAGCACGGGAGCGTTAAACTGGCCATCCGCCAACCCCGTTTCAAGGGCAGTAATCAGTTCGCCCCAAGGTAGCGGCGTGGCAGAAGCACCAAGAGAGCGCATAATAGCGACGTGAGCGGGGTTCTCTTCAGTACGGATATTGAGCCCTTCGAGGTCTTCCATGGTCTCAATCAAACGTACGTTGTTAGTGAAGGCTACAAAACCACCGCCATCATCGAACGTTCCTAAGTAGCGCATATTGGCGTCTTCAACGGTGCCAGACATGAAGTCAGCAAACCATTCGCTGTCAAAGAAGCTCCACGCTTGGCGCCAGCTGGTAAACAAGAAAGGAGCCGTTACCGCTTGGTAGTCGCCATAAAACGACGACATTGCACCCGCTGACATAATGGTCGACTGCAGGGTACGACCACCCTGCACTTCTGAGCCATTTTCGACTTCTGAACCTAACTGACCGCCACCAAAAATAGAGACCTCAAGATCGCCATCGGTGCGCGCTTCCACAAGGTTTTTGAAATGCACCAGGGCAGGATAGATTTCGTTATTCTTCATATCCTCTGGAAGCTGGGTGGCGATGACCATTTCATAGGACTGTGCTTGGGCAGTGGCACTGGCAATAGCCAGTGGCAAAGCTGCCATAGCAGCGAATAAAAAAGATTGTGTAGGTTTCATAACTTACCTCGTTTTGGTTATTAGCTGGTTTGCGTTATGACTGACGTTTCCACTCGTAAGCGATTGTTTTATTATCGTTATTATCCATGCCGTAGACGGCAAATGTGACGATTCCCTGTAAGTTACTCGGCTCTCTGTTAGTTACTAGCTGTTAGCTACTGGCTGTCAGTTACTGGTTACTGGTTAATGGCCTCCCACACTTCAATGGCCGCTGCTAAGTCTTCAAGCGATGCGCCAACTGACTTAAACAGCGTGATGGTCTCAGCAGAGCGCCGACCCGGCTTGGTTCCCGCAAGCACCTCAGCAAGCTCTGCCTTGATATCTTCAAAACGGAACGCGCCTTCATCGATTGCCTGAAGAATATCGCCGGCTTCGCCCTTAGCCCCGGCGTAGGTGTCCACAAACACGTCAGCTCGACGCAGGCACTCAGCATCGGTTTCGCGCATTTGGGGACGGAAAGCGCCGATAAGATCAACGTGCGTGCCCGGTGTTAACCACTCACCTTTAATTAAAGGCTCTGTGGAGAGCGTGACGCAGCTGACAATATCAGCCTGTACAACCGCGTCTTGCAGATCACTAACAACCTGGGTGTCAAACCGATCGGCATAGGCCTCGGCGATAGCAGAAGCCTTTTCTGGATTTCTGCCCCATACCAATACGCGTTTGATTGGTCGAATGCTGGCATGGGCTTCAATGACCATAGGGGCCAACTTACCAGTCCCCACCACCAGTAGCGTCTCCGCTGTCTCGTTGGCTAGTGCTTGTGCCGCCAAGGCAGAAGCAGCCGCTGTACGCCGGCGCGTTAGTTCACTGCCATCAATGCACGCCAGTGGTTGACCGTGCTTACCTTCACTAAGCAAATACAGTCCTGAAATAGCAGGAATATTGTGCTGGGCGTTCTGAGGAAAGACGTTGACCATTTTGACGCCGATATAGCCTGCTGGCTCCCAGGCAGGCATCAACAGCATGGTGGCTTCACCGTCGGGACGATGCATTGCGTGATGATGGCGTGGCGGAGATTCAACGCCGTTCACAAAGGTGGTATGTAGCCGCTTAATCAAACCTTTCCAGGTTAGATAGCGTTCCACTTCCGCCGCAGACACAACCCGCATATCAGGCCTCCGGCAGCGCAGCAACAACCATGATTTCTACTTTCCATTCCGGCTTAGCAAGCTTGGCTTCAACCGCTGCACGTACGGGTGGGCGGCCAGGCACTACCCAGGCGTCCCAAGCAGCATTCATCTGGTCAAACTCAGCCATGCTGGTGACCCAAATTTGCGCCGAAACCAGTTGCTCTTTCGAGGTGCCTGCCTGGGCTAACAGTTGGTCAATACGCGCGAGCACTTGCTCGGTCTGGCCACGCATGTCAGCCGTTGCGTCACTGGGCACTTGGCCAGCGAGATAAACGGTGCCGTTGTGAATCGCGACTTGGCTCATGCGGGCATTGCTGTCTTGATAGGTAACGCTCATGGTGTCTCTCCAAGGAAAATGAGGTTCCTTTTGAGACTACGATGATGATAAGCGGCGTGCTTGCCCGAAACTCTGGCAAATTTGCCCGTAAGTGTTGTAACTCATCGAGCAATGATCACTGTTTGCCAAGCTAACGGTCTGAGGAGGGGGCGATCTCAAAGTAACGCCGATAGGCGCGAGAAAAGCTTCCTTGATCACGAAAGCCGACGAGCATAGCTATATGACCCAGACTTAGTGCACTGTGCCGAACCAGCGTACGGGCGTGTTCAAGCCGTCTGCGCTGCACATATGCTAAGGGCGTCACACCGGTTAGATCACGAAAGCAGGCATGGAAATGCCCAGGGCTTAGTGCACATAATGCGGCTAATTGCTCAACCCGGATATCGTCCGCCAAGTGCTGATCCAGCCATGCATCCAGTCTTTCCAGGTCAAGCCGTTCACTGATACAGCGAACACCAATCTGATCAGCAACTTGCTTCGGCTCATCTTGAAGGTACATATACAGCGCTCGAAGCAGCAGCACGGCAATTTCATTTTGCAGCGCTGGGCACTGCTCCAGCTGGTTCGTTAAGGCATGGGTAAGCTGATTAAGCGCTGGAGGTACGGTAAAAAAACGGGGTTTGTCGAATAGCCGCTCGATTTCACTGCCTTTTTCTAACACTGCTAAGTGCTTAACAGGAATGTCCAATACCAGCGTGCGGTTACCGCCATCGCCTTGGTACTCATGATGCCGAGACGATGGGATCAAGCAGCCGCGGCGGGCCGTGACGCGCTCGCTCTGCCCTTCCATCGCAAGCTCAGTCACGCCGCACGTTGCCAGAATTAACTGGTGAAAGTCGTGTGAGTGGGATACCTGTTCAGGGGCTAAATTACGGTTATGCAGCTCAAACTGGACCATGAACATACCGTTTGGTTCTACGTTGACGCTTGCACTATAAAACGTCTGACAGTTGAAAAGCGAGCAAGCTCCCATTAACTCCGCGAGATATCGTCAATCACTAACCTGATTTGGTCTCGCAACCAGCTCAGTCCGACATCCTTATCCGACCATATTGCCCAATTCATAGTTACCGGTGGGAAATTAAGCGGAATAGGCATTTCACAAAATGCCAGCCCGAATAACGGTGCATACTGCACGGCAATCCTTTTAGGCACTGTTGCCACAACGGGTGCATTGCGTGCTGCAGCAAGCAGCGGCATAAAGTCAGGCGCCGCTAAAATGACATTGAGCTCTATTCCCAATGCTTCCAAGGCATCACCAACACAGCCCGCGACATTTGCCGTCTGGGAAAGAACAGCGTGCCGTGCGCCAAGGTAATCATCACGCGATAATGGCGGAACTAATCGACACAGATCGGCATTAAAGCAGCATGCCACATTGGATTCGAACAGAACTTCTCCTAGATGACGAGACTGTTTACAGCCAATGGCCAGATCAATTTCGCCCGAATCCATCATCATATCTACTGTTTCGACCGTAATCGCGCGACTCAGCAGTCGAACCCCTGGTGCCGTTGATTGCAGTCGATCCACCAAGGCAGGTAGCAGAACCATCTCCATTTCACCGGCAATACCCACCCGAAAAATCCGGTCTGCCGTTTGCGGCTCAAAACTATCCGATGACTGAAGCGCATTTTGCGCCTGCGTCAACGCTACTCGCACTGGTCCAGCCAGCGCTCGAGCTTTGGCCGTTGGCTGCATTTTCTGCCCAACACGAACGAAAAGATCGTCCTGCAATAACATCCGTAGTGTTGATAAATTATGGCTCATTGCCGACTGACCAATTCGGAGCTTCTCGGCAGACTTGGTGACACTCAGCTCTTGCATCATTGCGTCAAACGCGACCATAAGATTGAGGTCGAAGGAGCGTAAATTGAAATGATCAATATTATCCATGATTGGCATCGATTTGATTACTGACCAATGGGAATATACCTTTTCCTCATCGCGATACAAACCGCCGGTTGAATTCTGGCCTGTTGATTGATTGAGAGAGGGTGTTTTTATGCTGTCACGCAGAGATATGCTTAAAGGTTCGCTGGCTGCTATGGCCGTTGGTGCAGCCGCCAGCAGCGTTTTCATCCCATTACACGCTGCAGCCAGTGCACCGCTAGTTGGTACACAAGCGCCGGGCTATTACCGTTTGATGGTGGGTGATGTCGAAGTCACTGCGCTTTCGGATGGTACGGGCCTATTTCCGATCGCCGACCTTTACCTGAATATCACTCCCGAACAGGCTCGCACCGCACTTGCCAATGCGTTTCAAGGCACGCCAACCCACCTGTCAGTTAATGCCTATTTGCTGAATTTCGGTGATCGGCTGATTCTTCTGGATGCAGGGACCGGTGATCTGATGGGCTCAGCCTTGGGTAAACTGACAAACAATATCATCGCATCGGGCTATCACCCCGACCAGATCGATGATGTGGTAATTACCCACATTCATTCCGATCATGTCGGCGGGCTCGTTCTAAACGGTGAAAAGGTGTTTGCCAACGCGATAGTCCATGTGCCGAAACTGGATGCGGAGTATTGGCTTAGTGCCGAAAATCGTGACAAGGCCCCAGAAGACGCTAAGCCGTTCTTTGATCAGGCGGTCTCGTCAACCAAGCCCTATATCGACAGCGACACGCTTAAAACCTACGACACGGATATGCCAGCCATTCCAGGCGTAATTAATTCAACCCACCGTCCAGGCCATACCCCTGGTCACAGTGCCTTATGGTTTGAAAGCAAAGGCGAAAAATTCGTCTATTGGGGTGACATCACGCACGGCGATGTCATTCAATTCGACGAACCAGGCGTGGCGATTGCCTTTGATGTTGACCCGAACCAGGCGGTCATCACTCGTGAAGCGGCCTTTGCCGATGCGGTAGCAGAGAAATACATGGTGGCTGGTTGCCATATCGCATTCCCAGGCATCGGGTACGTGGTCGAAGACAGCACGATGTTTGATTGGGTGCCCGTCAATTATCGCGCTGACGTCTGACCTGTCGCTATTATTTGTCCATGCACGACAAACGATTGATCACTATTCGAGATATTCCTACTTTCGATGACATGATGATACCTCTCGCCAACAAATCCGGTTTTTTTGCATTAGGCACCAGCCTTTGAGCCTAAGCCGTGGGCAGGTATCATCAGTCAGCCAATGGACATCTCGGAGAGTGAGAGGATGAGCAAGAAGGAAGTCACCCGCAAGCGTATTCGTGAGGCTGCCTGGGCGCTGTTCTCTGAACGCTCCTTTTCCTCTACTACCACTCGTGAGATCGCTCGTCGTGCTAGTGTTGCCGACGGCACTGTGTTCAGCCACTATCCCAACAAGATTGATATCTTGCGGGAGGGTATGGAAGAGCAGATCAGCCACATCGCTAAGACCTTCCTGGCGAGTTGGGCGGGCGGCAGCGAGCATGAAGCATTAGTTGAGCTGGCCTCCCACTTCTATCGCTATTACTTCGATCATATTGCCTTGAGCCGTAGCCTGCTGAAAGAGGCACTCTGGGACCTTGATTATTTACGCAACGTCGACGATTCACTGCTGCCTTGTATCTTAAGCGCAACGACTTTGCATGACGCCACTCGTATGCGCCTGATCGAAAACAGCTACCTCATGACACTTGTCCGCCATCTTAGCCACGATCAGCCTTGCCGAGAGGCTGCCATCAACGACTTTCGAGCCGAGCTCACGGTTATCTTACCCACCAATTAAGACCTTCCCCACCGTATTCCAGGTCTCATCTCGAAGGCCGACCAGGGCAAAATTGCTTGACTTTTTGAGCGCGCTCAATTAAAAATTGAGCATGCTCAAAAAAAAAGAGAAACCTCATGCGACATATAATTGTGAAATCCATCGACTACCTGGTTGGCATGCCATTTCTTGTGCTGTTCTGTTACATCATTGGCCCCATAATCGGCTTAGCACTGGGATTCAGCGGGCTACTTGCACTGACCTTGCTCGCAGGACGGAAGGGAATAAAAGCCTTTTATCGCGGTATGATATTAGGAATAGGTTCTGACGGCCTTCCAGCGTCAGATAGGCAAGTACAGGAACAAAAGTTGACCGCAAGCCAGGATCGTCCTGTCACCTGATTGATCGGCTGAACTCCTTCAAGACAATCAGGAGAAGGTCACTGTCGTTTTAAGAAGAGGGTTTTAAAAAGAGAGGTCTATGCACAACACCTTATTTGTTCACGCTAGCCCGCATGGCAAGCATGCGCTGGGCTATCGCTTGGCTCAAAAGATCCTAGCTGAGGAGACAGCCAGAAACTCAAACGTGGGGTTGATAGAACGCGATTTAGTTGCCGCTCCGCTGTCGCCACTAACCCATCATTACTCCTCGGCGCTACTCAGCCACAACATCGGCGATCGTGTTAACACCGCCCTGTCAGAGTCCGAGCAACTGATTCGTGAGTTGGAGCAGAGCAACCGCTTATTAATCGCGCTGCCTATGCACAACTTCAGCGTACCGGCAGCGCTGAAACTCTGGATAGACCACGTGGTGCGTATTAACCGCACATTTATCGTCTCAGAGGGAAAACAAGGGTTATTGCACGATCGCCCCACCACCGTTCTGGTGAGCGCGGGCGGCATGTTACAAGGCGATAACCCACAACCCGATTTTCTCACTCCCTACCTCACCCTTATTCTCAACACCATCGGCATTCGGGATGTCCACTTCGTATATCTGCAGGGCTTAGTGTTCGGCGAAACCGCGATCGCCAAAGCGTGGCAACAGGCGCAGACCACGCTAATCGAAGCTGGCGTACTGACTAATGACGTGTCATCGATTTAAAGCCCAGCCACTATCGGTGATGTCGATCAATAAGCGCTGCCAACTGCTGATAGCCTTCTTCGCAGGCAGGGCTGGATAGATTGGTTACGCCTAGCAGTAACCCTTTTCGCGCCCCAGCTTGGGTGGCATACCAGGGAGACAGCGGCATCGGGGCCAAGTTAAAAGCCTGGGCAGCCTCGGCAATAGCAACGTCGTCCATGCCCTCCTCCAAGGCGAGCATCAGTGACAGACCTGCCATATCGCTCAGTGAGACCGATCCATTCATGAGTGCCAGCAGCCCATCTCGTCGCTGTCTATACAAGCGTTTCATACGCCGAATATGACGCAAGTAATGACCATCGCGCAGAAACTCCGCCACGGCTAGCTGGCTCGGCAGTCCAGACGCGGGTGATAAGGCGGCAGCCGTATCGCCAGCGCGCTCTGACAGCTTGGCCGGTACGACCATAAAACCGAGCCGCAAGCGTGGGCTGATGGTCTTACTGAAAGTGCCGATGTGAATCACCCTTCCTTCACGATCCAGCGAGGCCAGCGCCGGTGTTGCTTGTCCGCTTAGCTGCAGTTCGCTTAGATAATCATCTTCGATGATCCAACCCGCATTTTCTCGAGCCCATATCAGTAGTGCTTGGCGCCGATTCAGCGACAACTGCATCCCCAAGGGGGCTTGCTGGCTTGGCGTTACAACCGCTAAGCGAGCATCCGCGGCCAGCGCTATGCCTTGCTCCACACATATTCCCTGATCATCCACCGGAACGGGAACTGATGTATATCCTGCCAGTGACAAGGCATGCCGAGTTAGCGGATAGCCAGGGTTCTCAACCCACACCCGCCGTGAATCCAGGCGTAGCAAGTGCAATGCCAAACCCAGCGCGCCCGCATAGCCATTGGTGATAATGATCTGCTCGGCAGAGCAGAGTAGTCCCCGAGATACCGCTAGATAGGCAGCAATTTCCTTGCGCAGCTGAGACTCGCCCCGAGGATCTGGATAACGCAGCGACTCAGCCACTGCCTTTCGCGTACAGCGCAGCATGATGCGCGACCACTGCTTAAAGGGAAATGCGTCCTGAGCTGGCACGCCTACTTGAAAAAGCTTGGGAACACTATCCAGATCCTGATACAGGTCAGGCAGTGGCAGGCGAGAGGCCACCGCGGCCATCTCTGGCACTGCGGGTAGCACGGAGCTAACGAAGGTACCTGCAGCCCCCTTGGAAACAACTAGCTGGTCGTCGCTGAGCCGGTCATAAGCCGTTTTTATGGTGCCCCGCGAAACACCCAGCTGCGCGCCAAGATCACGCCATGAAGGCAGCCGCGCGCCCTCATACAAATGCCCTTGCCGAATAGCATCCGCAATGCTGAAGCGTATTTGTTCGGAAAGAGACTGCTTGCCCTGGCGATCAAGCGAAAAGCGAAGTTTGTTCATAACGTAATGGTACATAAAAACCAGTCATTCTTGGTTCTTTTTTTAGACCATGATGCCATTCACAATCCTGCTCACGCTCCACACTACTTTTATCGGTCTGAAACCTTGTTCTCGTTCTTTGAGCTAGCCCAAAGCGATTGCGCAAGGCCCGAACCATTTACCCAGAGGATCTCCCCTATGCGAATAAACAGCACCAGGCTTTCAACGGCGATACTGCTCGCTATGTTGCTCGGCTATGTTGGCCCTTCACTAGCGACCGAGACCACTGAACAACAGGAATCTGAACAATCGGAATCTGACCAGGCCTATGATGCCGACGCCGATGGCGAACAGCGCGCCAAAGCGGCTGGCGAGTCGCTGATTGGTCAACCCGGCCCCGAGTTAAGCATTACCACGCTGGAGGGTGACACCATCGATCTCAGCACCCTGTATGGCGTCAAACCGGTATATATAAAGTTTTGGGCAACCTGGTGCGTACCCTGCCGCCAGCAGATGCCAGGCTTTCAGGCCATCCAGGAAACACATGGTGACGACATTCAGGTCATCGCCGTTAACACCGGCTACGCAGACAGCGCAGCATCTGCGCGTGCGTATCGCGAAGAAATGGGCCTGACGATGCCTATCACGGTAGATGACGGCACGCTGGCTGAAGCCCTTAACCTGCGCGTTACCCCGCAGCATGTCGTGATTGATCGCAGTGGTCACATCACTCACATTGGCTATCGTGACGATCAAGCCCTAAAAGAGGCATTACAAGCAGCACTAACACCCACTGAGCCCGACTCATCAACAGCCACTCACGACGCCCCAGCCGAGGGTATCGACGCCAATGCGCTAGCGGTAGGCGAGACGGTTAGCCAGATGAATATCACCACGCGTGACGGCGACGCCATCGACCTGTCCCGCACAGCGACAGATAAGCCCCTAGGCATGGTGTTCTTTGCTTCATGGTGTGAGTCCTACCTTGCCGAGAGCCAGCCGGCCACCGCCTCTGCTTGTCGCCGCGTTCGCGAAACCGTCAACCAATTGAGTAAAGACTCGGAGACTCAATGGGTAGGCATTATTTCTGGACTTTGGACCAAAGAGTCCGATGTCGAAAGCTATTTAGATACCACCGAGACAGCGTTTCCCGTGCTACTTGATGCCGATGGTGACATACACCGCCGCTTCGGCATTCAACAGATACCAACCGTTGTGCTTATTGATGCCGATGGCAAGGTAGCCGACAAGCTTGGGCCACAAGATACCGAACTCGCCGAAGCCATCGAACGCATCAGCCAATAACCTACTGCCATTTCGCGCCAGCCACGGCGCGATATACTTTTCAATGGAGCAGCCCGTCTCAAGCGGGCTGATAACCAATGCCCCGATCCATTTACCGCTATTGTGTCCTCTTTTATCTGGCGTTAATGCTGCTCCCCCAGATCGGGGCTGCTCAAGAGTTTCCCGGCACTTCGGGCGAGATACTCATCAAAAGCAGCTTGATAGCGGAAACGAACCAACCCGCAGCCGGCACCTCCAGCACGTTAGCCGTTTTCATGGAGCCGCAATCAGGTTGGCATGGGTATTGGAAACAGCCGGGCAGCATTGGCCTAGCACCGCAGTTCGACTGGCAATTACCGGATGGTGTCAGCGTGGGCGATGCCAGCTTTCCAGTGCCACATACGCTGATGACCGGCGACTTGATGAATCATGTCTTTGAGCATCCTTACGCGCTACTAATCCCCGTTGAGATAGATGGTTCGGTCGCGCCGGGAACGCCTCTGCCAATCACCGTCGGTTTGAACTATCTCGCTTGCCGTGCGGATGCCTGCGTTCCCGAACAATCGACGCTAGCCATTACCCTCACCGCAGGCGATGGCCGTATTACGCAAGAGCGCAAAGCGCGCTTCGATGAGTGGCGGCGTGAGTTACCCAGGCCACTGGGCTCGCAAGCCAGCTTTGTGACGATCAACGATGCGCGGCTACGAGTCAGCATCCCCTTGCCCGCTAGCGTAACGCTGAATGATCCACACTTATTTGTCGACACCGATAACATCGTGGATCCCGCGGCTGAACAAATCTTCAGCCGTGAAGGCGATGTCTTGATTGTTGAAACTCAGCGGGCTAACTCCTGGTCGGCAAACAGCCCGCCCGCTGCGTTCGAGGCGCTGCTGTCACTGGGTACCGGGACCGGCTTAACACTGGTTAGCCATAGCACTGAGGCGCCAACGGCGAGCACCAACGGATATCAGAGTGCCTCCACCTACAGTAGTACCACCATCGCTAGTACCACCAACGCCAGTACCACCGGTGAACAAGGCAGCCCTACTCTGCTGCTGACAGCATTCTTCGGCGCCCTATTGGGCGGTGTTCTGCTCAATATCATGCCCTGCGTTTTCCCGATCCTCAGCCTCAAGGTGCTTAGCCTTGCGCGTTTAACCGGAGGTCAACGCGAAGCCCGGCGCGAGGCGTTAGCCTACACCGCTGGCGTGGTTATCGTTTGCTTAATACTTGGCGCGACGATTATCGCTTTACGTGCAGTGGGTACTCAGGTTGGCTGGGCCTTCCAACTGCAAGACCCGCGAGTCATCCTGGTGCTGACCCTGTTGACCGCGGCCATCGGTTTTAATCTGGCCGGCCTTTTTGAGCTGGGATCCATCAATGCCGGTGGCAAACTAGCAAGCCAGGACGGTGTAGCCGGTGCCTTCTGGACAGGCGTACTGGCCGCCTTCGTCGCAACGCCTTGCTCCGGTCCCTTTATGGCCACGGCTCTTGGCGCAGCCTTGGTGCTCCCCACGTTTGCCGCACTGACAGTATTCGCTGGTTTGGGCCTGGGCATTGCCCTGCCATTTTTGCTGCTTGGTTTCGTGCCGGTACTGCGCCGCCTACTTCCCCGCCCTGGTCCTTGGCTTGCCAACTTCCGGCATATCATGGCCATCCCCATGTTCCTAACCGCTTTAGCCTTGGCTTGGGTGCTTGGCCGCCAGCTCAGCAACAACGGCATGATTGCGAGCCTCGCTCTGATCATGTTGCTGGCGATAGGGCTTTGGTTCACCGGACTACGTCAACGAAGCGCCAAGCGGTTAAGCTGGCTACCGGCAGGACTCGCTGCCGGGCTGGCGCTGACTGGAAGCGTGCTCGTTCCTGGCGCCTTTATCCCGCAAGCGGTAGACCCCAATCCGCTCCCAAGTTCAGCCGACACACGCTCACTCGACTTCAATGCGAACCGATTGACCGAACTTCGCCAACAAGGTCACGCCATTTTGGTCTACTTCTCGGCAGACTGGTGCGTCACTTGCAAGATCAACGAACAGCGGGCCATCAACACACCCCGCACGCAGCAAGCATTCGAACAGGCGGAAGTGATCACAATGAAGGGCGATTGGACTAATGGAGACCCCGCCATTACCACTTTCTTGGAGCAGCACGGCCGTTCAGGGGTACCTCTCTACTTATGGTACGCACCAGGCGCAACCGAGCCTGAAGTTCTTTCACAACTTCTTGCGCCTAATACCTTATCGGTGTTGGCGAGCCAATTGGATTAACTCTCTCTTATCCAGCATCGCCATATCGAAGATATTTTTAATGCTGCAAAGAAAAATACCCAGACTAACCAAGTGGGGTATCTTTTGATGGTGTAGCAAGCTTGGCGCACCACAAAAAAAGGGCTTAGCGATAAATCGCTAAGCCCTTGAATTTGGTGCCGGTGGCCAGACTCGAACTGGCACACCCGTAAAGGCGGCGGATTTTGAATCCGCTGCGTCTACCAATTCCGCCACACCGGCAATGGCTGCGCATTATACGTAGATAACCTCACAGGTCAATCACATTGACTGACTTTATCTATCTAAAGCGCTATCCTATGCCGCCTGTTTGACCACTGATAAGAGCCATTTCCATGCAGCGCGCGGATTTTCATTTCGAGCTACCCGACGAGCTAATTGCTCGCTACCCTTCTGAGCAGCGCAGCGACTGCCGTTTGCTATGCGTGGATGGCCAAAGCGGCGCGCTTGAGCATCGCCAGTTTGCTGATTTACTTGAACTACTCGAACCCGGCGACTTGCTGGTATTCAATGATACGCGCGTCATTCCAGCACGCTTGCACGGTCACAAGGCTAGCGGCGGTAAAGTAGAAATGCTGCTGGAGCGCCCGCTGGATAGCCACCGCGGTTTGGCACATATCCGTTCGAGTAAATCACCTAAGCCTGGCACCGAGCTGATCTTTGAAGGCGACATTCATGCGGTGGTTGAAGGCCGCCGCGATGCACTGTTTGAGCTGCGCTTTTTAGGCGACACGCCAATGATTACGCTGCTTGAAAAGCATGGCCATATGCCACTGCCGCCCTATATCACCCGTGACGATGAGCTGAGTGATCGGGAACGCTATCAAACGGTGTATGCCCGCCGCGACGGTGCAGTAGCAGCGCCTACCGCGGGGCTTCACTTTGATCAACCGTTGTTGGATGCCCTGGCCGAGAAAGGCGTTAACAGTGCCTTTGTGACCTTGCACGTCGGCGCTGGCACCTTTCAGCCAGTGCGCGTCGACAACATCCTTGAACACCATATGCATAGCGAGTGGATTGAGGTGTCTGAGACCGCCTGTCAACAAGTGCGTGACACTCAGGCTGCGGGGAAACGGATCATTGCCGTCGGCACTACCAGCGTGCGCTGCTTAGAAAGCGCTTGCCTGAAAAGTAGCGACGGCCAGATTGCCCCCTACAGCGGCGACACCGATATCTTTATCTACCCTGGCTACGAATGGCGCTGTGTAGATGCTCTGATAACTAATTTCCACCTGCCCGAGTCGACCCTGCTGATGCTGGTCTCTGCATTTGCCGGCTATGACCACATGATGCGGGCATACCGCACGGCAGTTGACGAGCGCTACGCGTTCTTTAGTTATGGCGATGCCATGCTGCTGACCCGCTAAACACGATACGTCCAGCGCCTTAACCGATTATTGACGAGTTATTTAGATGCGAAACGAATGTTTTATGCGCTTTGAGCGCCTAGCCGACGATGGCCGTGCACGCCGGGGGCGCTTGCACTTCCCCCGCGGTACCGTCGAAACCCCGGCCTTTATGCCGGTGGGCACCTACGGCACGGTGAAGGGCATGACACCTGACTCCGTGAAAGAGATTGGCGCAGAAATCATTCTCGGCAACACCTTTCACCTATGGCTGCGCCCAGGCACCGACGTGATTGAAGCCCATGGCGACTTGCATGATTTTGCCCAATGGGACAAACCTATCCTGACCGATTCCGGCGGTTTTCAGGTTTTTTCCTTAGGCGAAATGCGCAAAATTACCGAGCAAGGCGTTCACTTCCGCTCACCGGTCGATGGCAGCAAGGTATTTATGGGGCCAGAAGAATCCATGGCCGTGCAGCGCTCGTTGGGCTCTGACGTAGTGATGATTTTCGACGAGTGCACGCCGTACCCAGCCACTTTTGAAGAAGCCGAAAAATCCATGGAGCTTTCGCTACGCTGGGCGAAACGCTCACGCGAGGCTCATGGTGATTCGCCTTCGGCGCTGTTCGGCATTATTCAAGGCGGCATGCACCCTGAACTTCGCGAACGCTCATTAAAAGGGCTACTTGAGATTGGCTTTGATGGCTTAGCCATTGGTGGCTTGTCGGTAGGCGAACCCAAAGAAGAGATGATCAAGGTACTCGATTATCTACCGACGTGGATGCCTGACGACACCCCGCGCTACCTGATGGGCGTTGGCAAACCAGAAGACTTGGTAGAGGGTGTGCGTCGCGGCGTCGACATGTTCGATTGCGTAATGCCTACTCGTAATGCGCGCAACGGCCACCTGTTCACCTCCGAGGGTACGGTCAAGATCCGTAACGCTAAGCACCGCTTTGATACCCAACCGCTTGATGCTGAGTGTGACTGCTATACCTGCAAAAATTTCTCACGAGGCTACTTGCACCACCTGGATCGTTGTAACGAAATGCTCGGCTCCATGCTCAATACCATCCATAACTTACGCTACTATCAGCGGGTAATGGCTGATTTGCGCGCGGCAATCGAAGCGGGTACATTGACGACCTTTGTGGAAGGCTTTTATGCCCAGCGCGGCCTGCCAGTGCCTCCCCTAGCGAATTAATCGCCATCCGCCATTGGCGGGTGGTTTAATCGGTTCACCCATTGAGTTTTCTAACCCAGGAGTTCTCTGCAATGCTGGATTTCTTCATCTCACCAGCCCATGCCCAAGAAGCCGCTGCCGGCGGTGGCATCGCGCAAATTGTCATGCTGGTTGGTTTTGTGCTGATTTTTTACTTCCTGCTGTGGCGCCCCCAGGCAAAGCGCGCTAAGCAGCACAAACAGCTGGTAACTGGCTTGGCCAAAGGCGATGAGGTCGTCATCGGTGGCGGTCTTGTTGGTCGTGTTACCAAAGTTAGTGATGAGTTCCTAACGCTGGAAGTTTCTGAAGGCACCGAAGTTAACGTGCAGAAAAATGCCGTTGCTGCCGTACTGCCTAAAGGCACTATTAAGTCCATCTAACGCCTGCATCTCCCCCCTGCCGACCCAGTGCCAGCCACCCCGGCAGGGGTGACATGGTAGCCACGATGGTGAACTTTGCTGTGCGCGGTCTGTCCGTGCACAGCAATTCCGTTTGTAATTGAAGGCAGGGCTTGCATGCTCAACCGTTACCCCCTGTGGAAGTATCTGCTGATACTGGTCGTCCTGGTGGTTGGCCTTATCTATTCGCTTCCCAATTTATTCCCCGCAGATCCCGCCATCCAGGTTAGCGATGCCCAGGGCGATTCGCTGGATGAACGGCAAATATCCCGCGTTGAAGAAGCGCTCATTGATAGCGATATCAGCATTAAGGCCATTGAAGAAACGAATGGCCAATGGTTGATTCGCCTTCAGAGTGATGATGATCAGCTAGACGCCCGCGATATTGCCGCAGATGTATTGGGTAGTGACGCGACTGTCGCACTCAACCTCGCTGACGCCACCCCTGGTTGGCTGCAAGCCTTTTCCGCATCTCCCATGACACTGGGCCTCGATTTACGTGGAGGCGTGCACTTCTTACTCGAAGTAGACATGGATGCCGCCCTTACCCAGCGCTTGGAAGTGAATGCCAGCGCCATGCGTGAACTGCTACGCGGAGAGCGCATTCGCTATCGCAACACCACCATCGACGAGCGTTCGCTGTCAATCAGCTTTGGTAGCGCTGAAGACCGCGATACTGCTCGGCGCTTGATTAGCCGCGACTTCCCTAATTTTGAGTACAGCAATGAAGGCGATGGTCGTGCTTCCAACCTAGTCATGACGCTCAGCGACCAAACGGTTAACGAGATTCAGGACTATGCGATCAATCAAAACTTAACCACGCTGCGTAACCGCGTTAACGAGCTGGGCGTCGCTGAGCCGATGGTTCAACGCCAAGGTCCTAGTCAAATCGTGGTTGAACTGCCCGGCGTTCAAGATACCGTGGCTGCAAAGCGTATTGTGGGTGCAACGGCAAACCTAGAGTTTCGCCTGGAAGCTCGCAACGATACGCCTGACACGGAAACCGAACGTCTAGAGTTCCGTAACGACCCAACACGCTCGGCAGAGCTGATGCGCGATGTCATCATTACCGGTGATAGCGTATCCAGTGCCAGCAATAGCTTTGATGAAAATGGTCGCCCCCAGGTCAACATTAACTTGGACGGCACCGGCGGCACGTTAATGAACCGCGCCACGCGAACCAACATCGGTCGCAATATGGCGGTATTGTTCATTGAACATAAAAGCGAAGATCGCGTAGAAATCGACCCTGAAACGGGCGAAGAAACGATTATTCGAGAGCCCTACGTCGAACGCGGCTTAATCAGCCTTGCCACCATCCAAAGTGCTCTGGGCAATAGCTTCCGCATTACCGGTTTAGACTCACCAACGGAAGCTGCTGAGCTTGCCCTTCTGCTCCGCTCTGGTTCACTGGCCGCTCCTATCTACTTTGTCCAAGAACGCACTATTGGGCCAAGCTTAGGTGCCGAAAACATTGAGCGTGGCCTGCTGTCGGTACAAATCGGCCTATTACTGGTCGTGCTGTTTATGCTGGTGCGCTACAAAGTGTTCGGGGTATTTGCCAACATTGCCCTAGCGCTAAACCTAACGCTGCTCGTCGCGGTTATGTCGATGCTAGGCGCTACGTTAACACTACCAGGCATCGCCGGGATTGTGCTGACGCTAGGCATGGCAGTTGATGCCAACGTGCTGATATTCGAGCGCATACGCGAAGAATTGCGCAACGGCATGTCAATTCAGCAAGCAATCTATGCGGGCTACGAGCGCGCTTTCACCTCTATCGTGGATGCCAACATCACCACGCTGCTGGTAGCGGTGATTCTGTTCTCGATCGGCACCGGCCCAGTGAAAGGGTTTGCCGTTACGCTCTCCATTGGCATTTTGACATCCATGTTCACGGCACTACTGGTAACGCGCGCCATGGTCAACCTGACCTACGGCGGCAAACCCGTCAAAAAGCTGTGGATTTAAACACATGGATCTCAATGGCATAGATTTGAAAAGCATGGATCTGAACCACGTGCTTAGCCCAGAATTTAAGAGGTGGTAATGAAACCCCTATCACAACTGCGAATCGACTTTATGGGGCGGCGCAACCTTGCGTTTATCGTCTCTGCCTTGATGCTAATCATCTCGATTGGCGCGATTATTTTTCAGCAGCTAAATCTCGGACTGGACTTCACCGGCGGCACCCTGGTGGAAGTGCGCTACGGCGCAGTCCCTTCCTTAGACGCGATTCGCCAATTGCTCGAAGACAGTGGTTTCCAAGACGTGTCGGTGCAAACATTTGGCGCATCAACAGAAATACTTATCCGCATTCAGCAAGCGTTCGATGCGGATGTCGGTAACGATGTTGTCAGTCTGCTACGTGCCAATGGCGATAGCGTTAATCTTGTGCGGGCCGAGTTTGTCGGTGCGCAGGTAGGCGACCAACTTCGCGACCAAAGCGGCTTAGGCCTTCTAGTGGCATTAGGCGTGGTGATGCTTTACGTTGCCTTTCGCTTTCAATACAAGTTCGCTATTGGTGCCCTGCTAGCCTTGCTGCACGATGTCATCATTGTTGTAGGCGTCTTCGCGCTGTTCAAGCTTGAGTTCGATCTAACGGTTCTGGCAGCGATTTTGGCCGTTATCGGCTACTCGCTAAACGATACGATCGTTGTTTATGACCGTATTCGCGAGACTATTCGAACATCGCGTATTGATGATATGCCGCAAATCTTCAACGAAGCGATCAATGCCACCCTGTCCCGCACGCTCGCCACTTCTGGTACTACGGTACTGGTGTTGCTGGCGCTGCTGCTATTAGGCGGCGACATGATCGAGAACTTCGCTATTGCGCTGTTAATTGGCATCGTGGTGGGTACGTTCTCATCAATTTATATCTCAGGTGCGTTACTGATTCCGCTCAAGCTTTCACGGGAAGACCTTATTCCCACCAAGAAAGAGACGGATGAAGAGGAAGAAGAGCTGCCCTAATCGCGGGGTTGCCGCCAACGAAAAGGCCCTGCCGGTCACCCGGCAGGGCCTTTTCTTTCATCATTTTACGCGCCTAGCTAATAGGTACGATTTTGCCCGCCAAGCCACTAGGTTGCATGGTCTCCTTGGGCTGGAAGTGAATCACCGAACGGATCGACTCACCCGCATGGAGCAGGTCGAAGGCCGTGTTGATCTGATCGTGGGTCATGTTGTGCGTGATGTAAGGATCGACATCGAAATCTCCCCGCAACCACTCATCGACCATGCCCGGCAACTGGCTACGTCCCAACACGCCACCGAACGCTGACCCCCGCCACACGCGCCCGGTGACCAGCTGGAAGGGACGCGTTGCAATCTCCTCCCCGGCACCGGCTACACCGATCACCGTACACTCCCCCCACCCTTTGTGACAGCACTCGAGCGCAGCACGCATGACGTTGACGTTGCCGATGCACTCGAAGGAGAAATCCACTCCGCCGTTGGTCATCTCGACGATCACTTCCTGGATGGGCTGATTGAAATCCGCGGGGTTAACACACTCCGTCACCCCCATGTCCCGCGCCAGGGCAAACTTGTTGGGATTGGTGTCGATGCCGATGATACGTCCGGCGCCCACCATCTTGGCACCCTGGATCACCGCCATGCCCACCGCTCCCAAACCGAACACCGCCACCGTCGCCCCCGGCGTCACCTTGGCGGTATTGCGCACGGCGCCCATACCGGTCGGCACAGCGCACCCCATGACGCTCGCCTTGGCCAGAGGCGCCTCTTTGGCAATTTTGGCCACGGCAATCTCGGGCAGTACCGTATACTCGCTAAAGGTGCTGGTTCCCATGTAGTGATGGATCATCTTCCCTTTATAGGAGAAGCGCGAGGTGCCGTCCGGCATGACGCCACGGCCTTGGGTTTCGCGAATGGTCTGGCACAGGTTGGTCTTGCCCGACTGGATATAGGGGCAGTTGGGGTCCTCCGGGGTGTACAGCGGAATCACATGATCCCCGGGCTTCACCGAGGTGACACCGCGGCCGACTTCTTCAACGATGCCTACCCCTTCGTGGCCCAGTACGGCAGGAAACAGCCCTTCCGGATCGCGGCCCGACAGCGTGAACATATCGGTGTGGCAGAGGCTAGTGGTGACAATGCGCACCAGCACTTCGCCCTGCTTGGGCCCCTCCAAATCGATCTCTTCGATCTCCAGTGGGCGGTTGGGCTCCCAGGCAATCGCTGCACGTGTTTTCATCTCGTCTCTCCTCGGGTGAACGTGATAGATATGATATAACATCACTAAAAAAGTCGTTGACTGAGTATCGGCCGAATCAGGACAACGTACCCCTGGATCGAGCCATCGAACGTCCAGCTGGGAAGGCATGAGGTGGTATTGGGAGGAGGTATTGGGAGGAGGTATTGGGAGGAGATATTGGGAGGAGATATTGGGAGGCCGTATGAAAAACAGCGAGACAAACGAGTGTTTAGACGTGGCGAGCGACAACGTCCACCGCGTACACCTGATCGTTTATCCGGGGTTCAAATTCATGGAGGCGGCCGGCGCGCTGAGCGTCTTCAGCTACGCCAACGAGCGCCTCGCTGCCCGCGGTGAGACGTTTCATTACCACGTATCGCTGGTCGCGCCACGGCCAGGTCCAGTGGCCTCGGACATCCATATCTGCCTGGAGGCCGAAGGCACGCTGCCCGAAACGGAAGCGCTAGAGACGGTGGTGGTGGTCGGTGCAGTCAATATCGAACGCGCGCTGGAGCATGAGCGCTCCCTGGTCGCCTGGTGTCGGCAGCGCAGCGGCGATGCCCAGCGTTTTGCCGCGCTGTGCACAGGCTCGTTCTTCCTCGCCGAGGCGGGGTTGCTCGACCAACGTCAGACGGCCACCCACTGGCGCTTTGCACCGCTGCTTCAAGCGCGCTACCCCACCCTAAAGGTGGATGCCGATGCCATTTTCGTGCAGGACGGCCACTTCTGGACCTCGGCGGGAGTCACCGCCGCCATCGATCTAGCGCTTGCCTTTGTCGAGCAGGATCTCGGCCGTGACCTCGCGCTGGACGTGGCCAGGGACCTCGTGGTGTATCTCAAGCGTCCCGGCGGTCAATCGCAGTTCAGCGCGGCCCTGACCAGCCAAATGACCGGCTCTCCCAGCATGCGCGCGCTGCAGCACTGGATCGGTGAGCGGCTCGACCAGCCGCTCACGCTGGCCGACATGGCCAACAAAGCGGGGATGAGCCCACGCCATTTCAGTCGCACCTTCATGGCGGAACTCGGCATGACCCCTACCACCTGGCTGGAGAACGCTCGCTGCGAAAGGGCCAAGGCGCTGCTACTCGACACCGAGCTGCCGATGAAAAGCATCGCCTGGCGCACGGGGTTCAGCTCCAGCGAGCGCATGCGCAAGGTGTTTTCCCGGCGCTACACGCTAACTCCCACCGCCTACCGAGCCCGCTTCAAAACCACCCGTGACGAACCGCAGGCTGACGCCTAACCAGTTTTCTACGACAACGCCCTACCCGGGTCTCGGCAGAGCGTTGTTCGTATCAAACGCAGCAAGGCTCGATCAGAAGTGTGGCGCCAACTGCTTGATGAGCGCCTTGTACAGACGCGGCCCAGCAGCCATCAGTTGACCTTCAGCGGCCACCGTCGGCTTGCCGTCAGGCGTACCCATCAATGCACCGGCTTCTTTCAGCAATAGCGTTCCCACCTGCATATCTTGCTCTTCAAGTCCCAGAACAAAGACGCTGTCCACACGCCCACAGGCAAGCTCACAAATATCCAGCAGGCCGCTACCAGATGCCAACATGGCGTCTACTTGGGGGGCTAACTGCTGAGTAATAGTCAGGTAAGCTGGCAAATGGCTGGGGCGCAGCCAGGTTTCGGGCAGGCTCATCGCTATCCGCGTACCGCTAATGGCAGTAGGCTTACTAACACGCATGCGTTTATCGTTGTGCTGGGCACCGCGACCACGGCTGGCGATATACTCATCGTCAGAAAACGGACAGATAATTACCGCGTGTTCGGGGCGATCTTTAACGAGACACACCACTGAGAGAGCAAAGCCCTTACCTGCCACTGCTAAATTGGAATAGCCGTGCATTGGTTCAATTTTCCAGACGATATCAGCGCCTTCGCCTTCACCCGCTTTATGGGGCGTATAGCGACCACTGAAGCCGTGCAGGGGATACCCACGCTGCAGCTGTTGAACAATGGTGGCCTCTGCTTTGCGAGCGGTGTCTTCTAGCAAGCGGTCGAGGTTAAATTCATCGTGAGCATTTTCAATACGTTCACGAACACGTAAAAAGTGTTCAACAGCGCCACGCGCAGCGCGCAGCGTAAATTGGACCATAGGATTCATGATCGGGCCTTGTCACAGTGATGTTAAAGAACGGAGGCAGTGGCAGGACTGCTTTGGCGGGCAATTCTAACAGAGCCCTCTCGGGCATGCTATCGACTCATGCTAAACTGCGCGTTTTCCGCACTTGATTACCGAGCCCATTATGCTTGAGCGCATCCGTATTGTTCTTATTGGCACTAGCCATCCTGGTAATATTGGCGGCGTCGCCCGCGCCATGCACAACATGGGCTTAGCCGATTTAGCCCTAGTGGCGCCGCGCTGTGAGGTGATTACCCAAGACAGCATTTCACGCGCGTCGGGAGCCGACCATCTGCTTCATCAGGCAAACGTTCATACCTCTCTTGAAGACGCCGTTGCTGACTGCACGCTCGCCGTGGGCGCTAGCGCCCGTTCGCGCACGCTACCCTGGCCAATGATTTCCCCACGCGCGCTGGCCGAGCGCCTGCCCAGCGAGTGCCAGCCCGACAATGCACGTGTCGCTCTGGTATTTGGCCGCGAGGACAGTGGCTTAACCAATGCCGAGCTGCAGCGTTGCCATGCCCATGTGCATATTCCCACCAATGCGGATTTCAGTTCACTAAACCTGGCCGCCGCCGTTCAGGTGATTGCCTATGAGTGCCGCATGGCATGGCTAAGCCAACAGGATAGCGTTAGCGCCGCTGAAGAACCGGATGATGCGCTAGCCACCCATGCCGAACTAGAGCGCTACTTTGAGCATTTGGAGCGCACGCTGATAGCCATTGAATTTCATGACCCTGCACAGCCGCGCCAACTGATGGCAAGATTGCGTCGTCTATACCTACGCGCTCGCCCTGAAAAAATGGAGATGAATATTCTGCGTGGCATTCTTTCGGCAACCGAAAAAGCGACCGACAAACATCGTCCATAGCGCTGACCACCGCTGCGGCTTGGGCAACCGAAGCTTGAAGTCGCATCGACGCGCCCCAACATCATTTTTTTGGCGCCGCGCTGCATTGAACTAACTATATTTTAAGTACCATATTCCCAGCCCCATATTCCAAGAGCTTATAACTGCCGCCCTTTAACGCCCAAGGATCACCCATGTTTCAACGCCTGCGTGAAGACATTAACAGCGTATTCGACCGCGACCCAGCGGCACGTAACTTTCTTGAGGTGCTGACCAACTATCCCGGCCTGCACGCCCTTCTGCTTCACCGCTGTGGCCACTGGCTGTGGAAGAAAAATTTTAAATGGTTGGCGCGAACGCTATCGACGTTTTCCCGCTGGCTGACCGGCATTGAGATCCACCCTGGCGCCACTATTGGCCGCCGCTTCTTTATTGATCACGGCATGGGCGTAGTGATTGGCGAAACAGCGTTAGTCGGCGATAACGTGACCCTTTATCAAGGCGTTACCTTAGGCGGCACCAGTTGGAATAAGGGTAAACGTCATCCTACGCTCGAAGATGGTGTGATTGTTGGTGCTGGCGCTAAGATCCTTGGCCCGTTCACCGTAGGCGCGGGAGCTAAAATTGGCTCTAATGCGGTGGTCACCAAAGAAGTACCTTCCGGCGCAACGGTGGTGGGTATTCCCGGTAAGATCGTTAAGCGCGCCGACCCCGATGTGGAGGAAGCGTTAGATGTTGACCCGGCTCGCCGCGAAGCGATTTGCCAAAAATTTGGCTTCGATGCTTACGGTGTTAGTCAGGACATGCCCGACCCTGTGGCACGCTCGATGCAGGCGATGCTTGATCACATGCACGCCGTGGATGAGCGCATTGAACGTATGTGCTCGACACTGCGTAAATTAGATGCCAGCTATCGCGACGGCCAACTCCCGGCCCTGCGTGATGAAGATTTCGCCGACATTCTTGATGAAAACGACACAGGCTGCCCAGGGGTTGGCAAACACAGTTCCGAGCCAAAAGCCAACGCCGAGGCGACCGAGACAGCCGCCGCCAGTACGCAGCAAACCGCTCCTGATTCAACGGCTAAATCACCATCTGACGCAGCAGCTGACTCAACCTCTGATTCAACGACATCGCGCAATAGTTGACCAAAGCACTCAGGATTTCCATAATGGCGCTACATTTGCCGTAAGTGCGCTGAGGTTCAGCGTCGAGGTGCCTGTCATGCGCTTGACCACTAAAGGCCGTTACGCCGTTACCGCCATGCTTGATTTGGCGATAAATACCCCTCAAGGCCCGACCAGCTTGGGGGATATTTCTCAGCGTCAGGAAATTTCGCTCTCATATCTTGAGCAACTATTTGCGCGCCTGCGCCGAGCGGGCCTCGTTAGCAGCGTACGCGGTCCTGGTGGTGGCTATCTACTGGCTAAACCAGCCGAAGACATCAGCGTTTCTCAAGTGATTGATGCCGTTAATGAGACCGTGGATGCAACACGTTGCCAGGGGCTTTCAGACTGCCAACAAGGCGACACCTGCCTAACCCATCACCTGTGGTGTGACCTATCAGGGCAGATTCGTAACTTCCTTGATGACACCAGCCTTGCACAACTGATGCAGCGCCCCGATGTTATACGCATTGCCTCCCGGCAAAAGCAACGCGTTGAAGCAGGCATTCTCGCCTCATCCCCTTAACGGCTTTCACCGCACGTTGGACTCTATGACGATGACTTCCTCCCCTTCGCTGCCGATTTATTTGGATTATGCCGCAACCACACCGGTAGATCCCTGTGTGGCCGACGTCATGCAGCGCTATTTAACCGCTGATCAGCTGTTTGCCAACCCTGCCTCGCGCAGCCACATGTTAGGCTGGCAGGCGGAACAAGTGGTAGAGCAAGCTCGCCGTCAAGTCGCCGACACCATTGGCGCGGACCCACGTGAAGTGGTTTGGACCAGCGGTGCCACTGAGGCCAACAATCTAGCGCTAATTGGCTATATGCGCGCCAATCGTGAGCGCGGCATGCATCTGGTGACGTCTACCATTGAGCATAAAGCAATCGTGGATACCGCCAACGCCCTGGAAAGCGAAGGTTTTGAAGTGACCTGGCTGACGCCTGGGCAGGACGGGCGTACCTCGCCAGAACAGTTGCGTGCCGCTATGCGAGACGACACGGCACTCGTGTCATTAATGGCGGTCAATAACGAACTGGGTAGCATTAATGATATAGCGGCGCTGGCAGAGGTTGCCCATGAATTTGGGGCTGTTTTTCATACTGATGCAGCCCAAGCAGTGGGACGCATTCCATTAGATGTGGTGGCGCAACAAATTGATTTAATGTCGCTATCTGGACATAAAGCTTATGGCCCCAAGGGCATTGGCGCGCTTTACGTTAAACGCCATCCAGATATACGCATAGAAGCACTAATCCATGGCGGCGGCCACGAACGAGGCATGCGCTCTGGCACGCTTCCGACTCATCAAATTGCCGGTATGGGTGAAGCGTTTGCGCTAATGCAAAGCCATCACCAGGAAGATCGAGCTCACATTGCCCAGCTACACGCGCGCTTCCTAAAAGGGCTAGAAGATATTGAGGGTGTGGTTGCCAACTCGCCGCTGGAAAATGCCGTTCCCAATATTATCAACCTGGCATTTAAAGGGGTAGACGGTGAATCTCTATTGATGGCGCTGCGCGACGTTGCTGTGTCAACCGGATCTGCCTGCAACTCTGCTAGCGTCGACCCTTCTTACGTTTTATTGGCAATCGGCACATCGCGCGCCCTGGCACTCTCATCGCTACGCTTTAGCTTTGGGCGTTTCACCACTGACGACGACATTGATCATGCGCTGACACTACTGCGCCACGCGTTAAGCGGACTCCGCTCAACGCGTTAAACGGCTGATGCCACACTTGGCAATCAACCTACCGACTTTTTGAAGGAGGACGCCCGATGGCAACTCTCAACATCACCCCCGCTGCTGCTCAGCAAATCCGTCACGTTCTCGATGAGCGTGGCCAAGGGCTTGGGCTGCGCGTTTCTGTAAAGCCTAGTGGCTGCTCAGGCTATAGCTACGTACTCGACTTTGCCGATGAGGTAAGCGATGACGAAATTCACGTTGAGGAGCACGGCGCTAGCGTGTATATCGCTCCAGACGCGCTAGAAATACTCAACGGTAGTGAAGTTGACTACGTAAGCGAAGGGCTGAATCGCTTTTTCCGTTTCAACAATCCTAACGTTAAAGATGAGTGCGGCTGTGGCGAAAGCTTCACGGTCTAAGCGTTTAGCGCTGCATCACCGGTATTCATCACCCCCTTGAGGCGCTATAATCGCGGCCACTCGGCAATCGGTAATGCACCACAGCCCTGCCGACTCTTTTTTCCTGCGCCGCCTCGGCTTTCCGGGGCGGCACTTCTGCTTTATGCCTCTTAAGGAGATTCCACCATGGCAATTGAACGTACTCTTTCTATCATCAAGCCTGATGCCGTTGCTAAAAATGCGATTGGCGACATCATTTCTCGCTTTGAAAAAGCAGGCTTGAAAGTTGTTGCTGCGAAGATGGTTCATCTTTCTGAAGAAAAAGCAGGCGGTTTCTACGCCGAGCATAAAGAGCGTCCTTTCTTTAAAGACCTGGTTGGCTTCATGACCTCTGGCCCGGTTGTTGTTCAGGTACTGGAAGGCGAAGGCGCTATTGCTAAAAACCGCGATCTGATGGGAGCTACTAACCCGAAAGAAGCGGCACCTGGCACTATCCGCGCTGACTTTGCGGAAACAATCGACGCCAACGCTGTCCATGGTTCTGATTCTCCGGAAAGCGCTGAGCGCGAAATTAGCTACTTCTTCGGTAACGACGAAATTTGCCCGCGCTAAACCAAGCGTGCCGCCGATTCAACATCCGTTGCCGGCCATTTTCGCGGGGGCTATGCCCCCGCCTTTTCTCTGAACGCTGACCGCCATGACCACTACCGTAGCTCAACATACGCCTGCCTCTTTTTCCTCGACCGAAAGCGAACCTGCCGCCACTAATGCGCCAGAGCGCCAGAACCTGCTGGGCATGTCTCGCGAGCAGATGGAAGACTTCTTTTTGTCGATTGGCGAAAAGAAGTTTCGCGCTGCTCAGCTAATGAAGTGGATTCACCAGGAAGGTAGCGATGATTTTGCTGCCATGACGAATCTATCCAAACCGCTGCGTGAAAAACTGGCTCGGCTAGCGGAGATTCGTGGTCCTAGCGTTGTCTATGAAGGCACGTCCAACGACGGCACACGCAAGTGGGTTCTGGAAGTAGAAGATGGCAGCTACGTGGAAACGGTGCTGATTCCGGCGGAAAACGGTAAACGCCGGACGCTATGCGTCTCTTCCCAGGTAGGCTGTTCATTAGACTGCAGCTTTTGCTCAACGGGCAAACAAGGCTTTCAGCGCAACCTAACCGCTGCCGAAATTATCGGCCAAGTTTGGGTCGCCCAGCGTAGCGTAGGCCCGCGTCGCGATACTGCTAATCGCCCGGTGACTAACGTAGTCATGATGGGGATGGGTGAGCCACTGCTTAACTTTGATAACGTCGTGCCAGCGATGAAGCTGATGCTCGACGACAACGGCTACGGACTTTCCAAACGCCGCGTCACGCTTTCCACGTCTGGCGTTGTGCCGATGATAGATAAGCTTGGCGATGAGATCGACGTAAGCTTAGCCATTTCGTTGCACGCTTCTACTGATGAACTACGCAACGAGCTGGTACCGATCAACCGTAAATATAATATTCGCGCGCTGCTGGATGCCTGTCACCGTTACCTATCCAAATGCCCGGATAACCGTCAGGTTACCATCGAATATACGCTCATTAGAGATGTCAATGATCAGCAGGAGCATGCCGAGCAACTGGCGGCGCTGTTAAAAGAACTGCCCTGCAAAATCAACCTAATACCGTTCAACCCGTTTCCTAACTCAGGCTACGAAAAGCCCTCACGCAACCAAGTGATGCGCTTTCAGCAGTGGTTATACGACCTGGGCTATAACGCCACTGTACGCATTACCCGGGGCGACGATATCGACGCTGCTTGCGGCCAGCTGGTAGGAAAGGTGAAAGACCGCACTAAGCGAAGTGCGCGCTATATTCAGTCTGTACAGCTTGATGCGGACTAAACCACCGCTATCTTGACTTCCGTCGAGTGCGGCGCTTTGATGGACACGTTTTCAAACGGCCACAAGCGCCCAAGTTTGTCGGCTAACGACGCGTCTAATGGTCACTGCAAGATGGCTCTTGGAAGATAGTACTTTGAAGACGGTTCGTGGAAGATGGCTCTTTGAAGACGGTTCTTTGAAGACGATTACTACAAGAGGGTGTACATGATCGGTCACCGCTGGCGGCTTTACCCATCCCGGGGTCACATGCTGTGTGTGCTAGTAAGCAGCATGTTGTTAGCTGGCTGTGCCACTTCAGATAGCACGTCTTCGCAGGCAGGCGATGGCGCTGCAGACGCTTACACCCAGCTAGGCGTTGCTTACTTAGAACGCGACAACTTAACCCGCGCGCTCAGCGCGCTTGATCGTGCGCTTGAAATTAATCCACGCAACGCCGAGGCACTTCAGGCGCTTGCGCTGGTCTATCAACAGCAGAGTGAAAATGAGCTTGCAAATCGCTATTTTCAGCAAGCGATTAACATAGCTCCCTCTTTAACACGTGCGCGTAATAATTACGCAGCGTTTTTATATCAGCAGGGGCAGTTCAACGCCGCTTGCGAACAGTTAGAAATAGCATCTCATGATGCCCAATATGCCAATCGTGCCCAGCTATTTACTAATTTAGGGCAGTGTTATTTGGCAGCCGACAATATTGATGAAGCACGCAAACGCCTATTGCGTGCCGTGAGCATTGATCCACGTAGCCCGCGTGGATATTTATTATTAGCCGAACTTGAAGTTTCACAGGGCAATGATGGTCAAGCCTGGGAGCCGCTGCAGCGTTACTTGCAGCTGGCCGGGCAAGATCCAGTCGCGTTGGAAATGGCGATCGACATCGCCCACGCCCGTGGTGATCACGCTGCGGCTGCGAACTACCAACGCTTATTGAATATTGACTAACGGTGCCCTGGCCACCTAATTATTGAAGGATGCTCAGCTATGAGCGATACACAATCATACGATAATGTTACGACCTCTAGCCCAACTGCCTCACCCGGCGAGCTTCTCTCACGTCAACGCGAAGCACTCGGCGTACCGCTTACCGATGCCGCACGGGCGCTTAATTTACGCCCGGCGGTTGTCGACGGTTTAGAACAAGATAACTACGAAGAAATCCCTGTTGCCGCTTATCGCCGGGGCTATTTACGTGCTTACGCCAAGTACCTAGGCATGGATGATCGTTTAGTGCTTGAGGCCTACCAAGCTAGCCATGGGAATACAGAGACAGATCGCCGAGTGACCCCTGTTTCAGTCACTCGGCCACCATCGCGTATTGGCGCATGGTTATTTAAGCTAGTCACCCTACTCGTCATTGTTGCCTTAATTGCCGTCACGGTAATGTGGTGGCAAAGCCGTGGCGGCAGTGAGCCCCCCAGCATGGGGAGCAACCCTTCTCTAGAAGAAGGTGGTTCCAGCGACATGCCAGCCGACAATGCAACACCAGCGACGGAACAAGCGCTGGTTGCCACACCTCAGCTATCTAACAGTGCCCCCGCACAACAAACCGGCACAGCCGAGGGAGTCGATGAGGGAGCGGCTAACGCCGCAACGGCTGCCATTGAGTCAGCCTCTGAGTCGCCTACATCTGCCGAAGAGACACAAGCTGCTGAGCTAACCTCTACCGATACCGCTGAACAAACAGATACCGCCGCTGATAGTGAAGACACCACGACCGAAACAGCGCCAGCCACAAACCCGAACCTGCTTGAACTTACGTTTAACGAGCAGTCGTGGACTGAAATCTTTGATGCCAATAACCAACGGGTGTTCGTTGGTCTGCAAACGCCTGGCACCACAGCAAGTGTTGAGGGCGAACCGCCTTTTCGTTTAACTATCGGCAATGCCACCGGCGTAGAGCTGCGCTATGAAGGCGAGGACGTTAACCTTGTCCAGCGCGCCGGTGCCAATAACGTTGCCCGCTTTACATTGGGAGAGTGACCCGTCTTATGCACGCCCCTTCTCCGATTAAACGCCGCTTCTCGCGTCAAATTCACGTTGGCAATGTGGCCGTAGGTGGTAATGCACCTATTGCTGTTCAGAGTATGACCAACACCAATACGCTGGACGTTGATGCCACCGTGGCACAAATTCAGCAGTTAGAAACCGCGGGAGCCGATATCGTCCGCGTTTCAGTACCCGATATGGACGCCGCTGAAAGTTTTGGCAAAATTAAGCAGCGGGTCGATGTCCCACTGGTGGCAGACATTCATTTTGACTACAAAATTGCCCTGCGCGTCGCCGAATTAGGTGTCGACTGCTTGCGTATTAACCCAGGTAACATTGGCCGCGAAGATCGCGTACGTGCGGTTGTTAATGCTGCCCGCGATAACGGCATACCGATTCGTATTGGTGTCAATGCCGGGTCGCTAGAGAAAGATCTTCAGAAAAAGTATGGCGAGCCCACTCCCGCAGCGTTAGTGGAGTCGGCCATGCGCCATATTGATTACCTGGACCGGCTTGATTTTCAAGAATTTAAAGTCAGCGTCAAAGCCTCAGATGTGTTTATGGCGGTAGCAGCGTACCGCGATCTGGCTACCCGTATCGAGCAGCCACTCCATCTAGGCATTACCGAAGCTGGCGGCCTGCGTTCGGGTACGGTGAAGTCGTCGATTGGCCTTGGCATGCTGCTAATGGATGGCATTGGTGACACGATTCGCGTATCGCTCGCCGCCGACCCGGTAGAAGAAATCAAAGTCGGCTTTGACATGCTTAAAAGCCTAAGACTGCGAGCCAAAGGCATTAATTTTATTGCCTGCCCCAGTTGCTCACGGCAAAATTTTGATGTTATCAGCACCATGAACCAGCTAGAAGAGCGGCTTGAAGACGTCATGACCCCACTGGACGTGTCGGTGATTGGATGCGTCGTTAATGGCCCGGGTGAAGCAAAAGAAACCGATATTGGCCTAACCGGTGGCTCTCCTGCCAATTTGGTTTACATCGATGGCAAGCCCGCTAGCAAGCTGCGTAACGACCACCTGGTGGATGACCTGGAAAAGCTAATCCGCGAGAAAGTTCGCCAAAAACAGCAGCAAGAAGACGACATGATTGCTCGTAGCATTTAAAAAGCCGAGCAAGTGATACCCAATCTGGGCGGGCATAAGCTTTCTTCTCCCGCCTCAGCGTTGTCTCCCATACAAGGAGTTTTCATTGAGCAAGTCCGCCGCAAAAAAAATTCAAGCTATCCGTGGTATGAATGACTTATTGCCCAGCGAAAGCCCCCGCTGGCAATTTTTTGAAGCCAAAGTGCGTCAGCTGATGCATCGCTATGGCTTTGATGAAATCCGTACGCCCATTGTTGAACAGACGGCGCTATTTGCTCGCTCTATTGGTGAAGTCACCGACATTGTCGAAAAAGAGATGTACACCTTCGATGACCGCAACGGTGACAGCCTCACGCTGAGGCCCGAAGGTACGGCTAGCTGTGTACGGGCAGCGATGGAACATGGCCTGCTGCATAACCAAACGCAACGGTTATGGTATCAAGGCCCGATGTTCCGCCACGAACGTCCGCAAAAAGGCCGCTATCGCCAATTTCATCAGGTAGGCGTAGAAACGTACGGCTTTGATGGACCGGATATCGACGCGGAAGTCATTCTGCTTTCAGCGCGCCTATGGCAAGAGCTAGGCTTACTGGAACATGTAACGCTAGAGCTTAACTCCCTAGGCTCCGCAGAGGCGCGCGCGGCCTATCGCGATAAACTCGTCGCTTATTTTGACCAGCATCACGACGTCCTTGATGATGACTCCAAGCGTCGCCTCACCAGCAACCCACTGCGCATATTGGACTCCAAGAATCCAGCGATGGCGGAAATGCTCAACGGTGCGCCGCAGTTGATGGATCATTTGGACGATGAGTCGCGGACACATTTTGAACAACTCAAAGCAATGCTGGATGCAGCAGGCATTAATTACGTTGTTAACCCACGTTTGGTACGCGGTCTTGATTACTACTGCCGTACGGTATTTGAGTGGACAACCACGGCCCTAGGCAGCCAAGGCACGGTATGTGCAGGCGGTCGCTACGATGGCCTAGTTGAACAGCTAGGCGGAAAGCCCACGCCAGCGGTCGGTTTTGCCATGGGTATCGAGCGCTTAATATTGCTGCTGGAAACATTAGAGCTGATTCCAGAAGAAGCGCTAGGTGGCTGCGATGTTTATCTGCTACCCATGGATGACAACGCTACTATTGTCGCCCTCACCCTGGCTGAAAAACTACGTAGTGAGCTGCCAACCCTTAGGTTGCAGTTACACTGTGGTGGCGGCAGTTTTAAAAGCCGTATGAAAAAAGCGGACAAAAGCAACGCACCGATTGCCGTCTTATTGGGCGAAGATGAGCTAGCAGAGCAAGCCGTAACGCTTAAGTTCCTGCGTGATGATCGCGAACAGTTGCGCGTGTCTCAGGCTGAGCTCAGCGCGACACTGCAAAACCTAGTGCCCCACTAACTTAACTGCCTACTCTCTGGCAGACGAACACTCGCCAGCCGCCCCTGCGGCTGGGCTAAAGAACAGGAGGCCGCCCGTGGCGGAGCTGAGAAGCGAAGAAGAACAGCTAGAGGTAATTAAACGCTGGTGGAAAGAGAACGGAACCTCTCTCATAGCAGGGGCTGTTCTTGCTGCGGCGGGTGTGTTTGGCTGGAATGCATGGCAAAACTATCAAGAAGGCCAGGCAGAAGCCGCCTCCGTGCGTTATCAGCAACTCGTCAATATGACCGCGGGTAACACGTTGGCGGATGATCAGTTAGCCAATGCCCGTGAGCTCATTGTTGACATCACCAGTGACCATGGCGATACCCTCTACGCTGAGCTAGCACAGCTGCTAGGAGCACGTTTAGCCGTTCAACAAGGTGATCTTGAAGCCGCGAAAAGTGCCCTTGAGAACGTGGCTGGCGACTCCTCTCGGCGCTATGTGAAAAGTCTCGCATGGTTGAGATTAGCGCGTATTGAAATTGCCAACGGTGATCCACAAGCCGCCTTGAGCTTGTTAGATGAGTCGATTAGCGATGCCCTGGCAGCTCAGCGGGCCAATGTTCGCGGCGATGCTTACGCGGCGCTAGACCAAACAAAACAAGCGCGAGATGCTTGGCAAACTGCGCTTGAACTGGCCCAAACCCAGAATCAGGCGCTTTACGGCGTACAGCTCAAGCTTGACGATCTCGGCGTCGAAGAGGTGACACAATGATCATGACCAGTCTTCCCAAATCGCTACTTTCAAAGCCGTCTGTGCGCATTACCGTTGGCGCTGTTGCACTCGCCTTGCTAGCAGGCTGTGCCAGTAAAGGCGAACCGGCTGACTCGCCTAAAGAGCTGCGTAGTTTTACAGCAACCTCAACGCTTGATGAGGTATGGGACAGAGACGTAGGCGATGGTCTTGGTCGTGCCCGCTACCCCATTGCTCCGGCTCGCGAAGGCGACAGCGTATTTGCTGCGGATGCCAATGGATTGGTCGCCGCCTTTAACGCCAATAACGGCAACCGTGAGTGGGAAATCGAGCTGGATACGCCTATCTCAAGCGCGCTTAACGCTATTGCAGGTCAGGTTTATTTAGGCACTCGTAACGGCGAGGTTATTTCCCTGGATCAGCGCGACGGCAGTGTCAATTGGCGCTCACGGGTTTCCAGTGAAGTGCTGGCAGCACCTCAAGCGAATCAGCAGCTACTACTGGTGCAGAGCGTTGACGGCCAAATTACCGCGCTCGATCGCGTCACTGGCGAAGAGCGTTGGGTATACGCTAGCCCCCAACCGGCGCTCACCCTTCGGGGTACCGGCACGCCAATGGTCATTGATCCTGTAAGCTTTGTTGGCTTTGCTAACGGACGACTAGCAACATTAGATAACCGCAATGGTCAGCCACTGTGGGAATTACAAATTGCGACTCCCCGCGGACGTAGCGACGTCGACAGGTTGGTTGATCTTGCCGGCCAGCCGGTAGTAACTCCCGACGGTCGACTCTTCGTTACTAGCTATAACGGTAGCGTTGTCGCTTTGGAAGCAACCCGCGGTGGCGTTCTATGGGAAAGCAACATATCTAGCCGCCATACGCCTATTTTGGTAGGTAATATTCTGCTAGTCGTCACTGATGATAGCCACGTCGTAGGCCTGAATGCCGACAATGGACAGGAAGTGTGGCGTAACGATGATCTGGAAGACCGTCGTTTAACCGCCCCTGCGTTTGCAAATGGCCGCGTGGTGGTCGGTGACTTCGAAGGCTACGTTCATCTACTTGATGCCCGCGAAGGCACCATAGTAGGCCGTACGCGCGTGCATAAATCTGGCATTAGCGTGCGTCCTGCCACTGAAGGCAGCACCATTCATGTCCAGGCCAATAATGGTCGCCTGGAAACCCTGGAAGTAACTCCATGACACCCGTCATTGCTTTAGTCGGTCGGCCCAATGTGGGCAAATCGACGTTGTTTAACCGCCTAACCCGCTCACGCGATGCGCTCGTAGCGGACTTTCCTGGCCTTACCCGCGACCGTAAATACGGAAACGGAATGCTCGGCGGCAAAGCGTATACGGTGATTGATACCGGCGGTATCAGCGGTGATGAAGAAGGGATTGATGCGGCAATGGCCGAGCAGTCCCTGGCCGCCATTGATGAAGCCGATATTGTACTGTTCTTAGTAGATGCTCGCGCGGGGCTTAACGTGGCAGATGAAGCCATTGCGAATCACCTGCGCGTTAATCAGAAAAAAACCTGGCTGGTGGTCAACAAGACCGATGGGCTGGAAGAGCATTCGGCCATGGCCGACTTCTGGACCTTAGGGCTTGGCGACCCATGGCCTATTGCTGCCGCCCATGGCCGCAATGTCTCACTGCTTATTGACACAGTGCTGGAGCCGTTTCCCGAACGCGATCCTAGCATTCCTGGGGATACGGGCACCAAAGGCATTCGCATTGGCGTTATTGGCCGTCCCAATGTGGGCAAATCCACACTGGTTAATCGGCTGTTGGGTGAAGAGCGCGTTGTGGTATTTGATGAGGCAGGCACGACCCGCGATGCGATTGAAATCCCGTTCGAGCGTCGTGGCAAGCCTTACGTATTGGTTGATACTGCAGGCATTCGGCGACGCAAAAACGTGCGCGAGATTGCTGAAAAGTTTTCCATTATCAAAACCCTTGATGCAATCAAAGAGTGTCACGTCGCGGTCATGGTACTGGATGCGCGCAGCGGTTTAGTTGAGCAAGATCTCCACCTGCTAGATTACGTGCTAACCACTGGCCGCGCGTTAGTACTGGCCGTCAATAAGTGGGACGGACTGGAAAGCGAAGCGAAAGAGAAAATGCGCGCAGAAATTAAGCGCCGCTTGGGCTTTGCCGAGTATGCCGAGATGCATTTTATCTCCGCCCTACACGGCACCGCTGTGGGTGATCTTTATCCTTCGATCGAACGAGCCTTCAATGCTGCGAACGCTCACTGGTCGACTAACCGATTGACCACGCTGCTCCAAGATGCGGTCAGCCAGCACCCGCCGCCCATGGTTAACGGCCGGCGCATCAAACTGCGCATGGCACACCAAGGTGGTAGCAATCCGCCTATCATCGTCGTGCATGGCAACCAGACTGAATCATTGCCGGAAGCCTATCGCCGCTATCTAACCAACACCTTCCGTAAAGTGTTGAAGGTTCGCGGCACACCAATGCGCTTTGAGTTCCGCTCGGGTAGCAACCCGTTTGACCACATGGCCGGGGCAAGCGATAAAGAGAAAGCCAAAAAACGCGAGCTCAACCGTACTAAAGAAGCACGTAAAAGCCGCCGCTGAAGCTAACTCATTGATCTATCAAACGCCTGCTGACTCTGATCAGCAGGCGTTTTGGTTGATAGCCCCCATTATCGAGTAAATTTGCTTGACGGCTATCCGCACTAGCCCTCAAATAGCCGCGTTTTTCGGCAATCGCCACTCATACCTATTGCCCTTCTTAGGAGGGATATTAATGCACTACGCAATTAAACGCGGGCGCGGCTTGCTCTTGCTGCTAATGGCAAGCTTGCTAGCAGGTTGCCTTGCCCTGCCCCAAACAGGCTTATTTGCCTTTCGCTTGGCAGTAACATCGCTGGGCATTGAAGAGGTGCGTATTGGCCCTTATAACGTGCAAGCAGGGCTTGATACTAGCGATCTGACAAGTTTGCTTGCGTCTAGCCTTGGCGCTGGCAGCTTGCCTGTTCAGGCCACCTTAGCGATGGGCCTTGGCTTACCTACCGGTATGCCCGCTGTTGAGATGTCAGGTTTCCGTTGGATGCTCGATATGCCGGGGGTCGACCCAGTGCAAGGCCAATATCAAGAGAATGTAACACTAACCTCAGGGGAAGACTCAACGTTACGTCTACCGGTATCGTTTGACATCCTGGCTACCGACACCCAGCGTATGATGCCAATGCTAGAACTCGCCAGTCAGTTAGCCACCCAGGGCTCACTACCGCCTGGCAGTGAGCTTGCTATCACGCCAGGAGACCTGCGTGGACTGGGTATGACATTACCTGCAGGGCTTTTAACGCCGACCATTCGCCTGAACGTAGGCGCCGACGGCCAGTTAACACCTGTGCGTTAAGCCTGACGACTTCCTCCATGAAGCCGTTTGCGACCCACCCACTGGGCTGCAAACTGCCAAGCCGTTCGGCCACTACGCCCTCCTCTTAGCGTGGCAAAACGAACCGCTTCTGCGCGTGCAGCATCACTCCAATCCTGCTTATCACCAATACGAGTTACCCAGTGCTCACAGACCTCTAAGTAAGTCGCCTGGCTGAAAGGATGAAAACCTAACCATAAGCCGAAGCGATCCGACAACGAGATTTTTTCCTCAACAGCGTCACCGTGATGCAGCTCTTCACCGACAAGACGCGTACCGCTATTGTCATCCATGGATTCCGGCAATAAATGGCGGCGGTTAGAAGTGGCATACAACAAAACGTTTTCCGGCGGCCCCGTTAAAGCGCCGTCTAAGACGCTTTTTAGCGCCTTGTAAGCATCATCATTACCTTCAAACGAAAGATCGTCGCAATACACCACGAAACGATGTGGCGTATCGCGCAGCTGCTCTACCAATATCGGCAGACTACCCAAATCGTGGCGGTCCACTTGAATCAAGCGCAGCCCGTCATCCGCCAGTGAGTTAAGCAGCGCGCGGACTACCGATGACTTCCCGCTGCCACGTGATCCCCACAGTAAGCCATGGTTAGCAGGTAGCCCCTGCAAAAACGCACGAGTGTTATCGACTAAAGCTAATTTTTGACGCTCGATGCCGAGCAGGTCATCCAGTGTCATCGTGTCGCGCGGTGGCACGGGTACCAAGCGACCACCTAACGGATGGCGCTGCCAAATAGCCGCCACATGCTTATCCCAATCCACTTGGGTCGGCGCAGGCGGCAACCAATGTTCTACGTGGTCCAGCAACCGCGTTAAGCGGTGGCTCAATTCAGCATCCATGATTGTCCTCAGAGTGCGTTATGATATGAGTTGATTTACCACTGACAGTGGTTATCTTGTGTGCAAAGATCCCTACTCGTCTATAAGGAAACTGCCTATGCGCTGGCTTCGTCCCTTGGCTGTTACTGCGCTGTGTGCTGCTGTCGCAGCATGCTCCACCTCACCTACCGGTCGTTCTCAGTTACTGCTGCTTTCAGATGATCAGCTCAATCAAATGGGTCGGCAAGCCTTTGCACAATATCAACGAGATATTCCCACCGCAGGTCAGGCAAGCCATCGCTATGTTCAGTGCATTACCGATGCCATTGTAGAAGTATTGCCAGCCGAACAGCGTAATCTTGATTGGCAAATTCGTGTCTTTGAATCTGAACAGCCCAACGCCTTTGCGCTGCCCGGTGGCTACATGGGCGTGAATACGGGCATGCTCAATATCGCTACCAATCAAAACCAGCTAGCCTCGGTCGTCGGCCACGAAATTGGCCACGTCATTGCGAATCATGCCAACGAGCGTGCCTCAACGAAAAGCGCAACGTCACTTGGTTTATCGGTACTTGCTAGCACCTCCGGCATGCAAACCCCGGGTGGCCAACAGCTAATGGGGGTACTGGGGATGGGAGCGGAATACGGTATTGCGTTGCCGTTCTCCCGTAGTCATGAAAGTGAAGCCGATGTTATCGGCCTTCAGTTAATGGCCCAAGCCGGTTTTGATCCACGGGAAAGCGTTACCGTTTGGGAAAACATGCAGGCAGCCTCTGGCGGTGGTGCTCCACCCGCCTGGATGTCGACGCACCCAAGTGAAGGCCAGCGTATTGAAGGGCTTCAAGCCAACATGAATAACGCGTTGGCAAGCTACGAGCAGGCGCGCAATAGCGGCCGCACCCCCAACTGCCCTCGCCCCTAGGCACCTTAATATTGAGGTTTGAATGATTCGACTTGGTTTATTGCTGCTTGTCTTGCCGATTTTAGTGTTGCTCGGCGTCTATTTCTGGGAGCTTGGTGACGTACGCGCTTGTCAGCTCGACGGTGGGCATTGGGACTACCTGGCAAATGTGTGCCGTGACACGCCGCAGCCCTTTGTATCGTGGCTTGAGCGCTCACCGCTGCTGGTTAACGGCGGTATGCTGGTCTCTGTGGCTGGTCTCGTTATGTGCATGATTGGCTTTTACACCAAATCTCGCTAAACATGCGAGAACAACCAGCATTAACCAATAAAGGCAGCCGCAATGGCTGCCTTTTGTTTGTTGAACACTCGCAAGCTAGCTAGTCACTGGCGACGTTCAACGATTGCCTTAACAGCGTGCGCACCGGGGCTGTTGCGGGTCGCAGGTTACGCCATAAAAAGAAAGATTCAGCAGCTTGCTCAACCAGCATACCCAAGCCATCAAGCAACTTGGCGCCGCGAGGCCCTGCCCACTGCAAAAACACCGTGGGTTCTGAGCCATACATCATGTCGTAGGCCCAAGCCCCCTGGTTAAATAGGCTATCCGGTAACGGCGGCAAATCACCCGTAAGGCTAGCGCTGGTGCCATTGATCACCAGATCAAACTGGCCTTCTAACGTCTCGAACCCACCGCCATGAAGGGTGCCTAAGTCAGCAAAGGCATCGGCTAATTGGGCGGCTTTTGCCGCCGTTCGATTGACGATAACAACGTCACTGGGTTGTTCGGCAAGTAGCGGTTCAAGTATGCCACGCACTGCACCACCGGCACCGATCACCAGCACGCGTTTATCCTTGATGGGTACGTGGTGGTATCCAAGGTCACGCACCAGCCCAACGCCATCAGTGGTGTCGCCATAAGTGCGGCCATTGCCGCCGACAATCAACGTATTCACCGCCTGAGCGCGCTTGGCGCGGTGGCTCAGGGTGTCGCACAGCGCAAAAGCATCGCCTTTGAACGGGACAGTCACATTCGCCCCTCGACCACCCGCTGCCACAAATTCTCGCCAGGCAGTGGCAAAACCTTCTACCGGCGCAAGTTCGGCGGTATAGGTCATCGGTTGCTGAGTCTGGTTAGCAAACTCTCCGTGAATTAATGGCGACTTAGAGTGCTTAATCGGGTTTCCAAACACACAGTAACGGTCGGTCATACAGGCTCCTTACACTTTACCCAGCTGGGTGGCTTCGGCTAGCCAATCGCGTGGCACCAAGTACTCATGCAATTTAGCCTCTCGACTGCCCACGGGTGGTGTAAATGCGTACTCCCAACGGGCTAGCGGCGGCATCGACATCAAGATGGATTCGGTGCGCCCACCACTTTGCAAGCCAAACAGAGTGCCCCTATCCCACACTAAGTTAAATTCTACATAGCGGCCGCGGCGATAAAGCTGAAAATCACGCTCTTTTTCACCCCATGCATCCCCCTTACGGCGCTCTACAATCGGTACGTAGGCATCCAGAAAGCTATCGCCCACTGCACGCTGAAAAGCAAAACAGTCGTCGAAACTGCCTTCATTTAAATCATCGAAAAACAGCCCGCCAACACCGCGTGTCTCATCGCGATGCTTAAGATAGAAGTATTCATCGCACCACGCTTTGTAGCGCGGGTACACCTCTTCGCCAAATGGCACGCAGGCAGCCTGGGCAACCCGGTGCCAGTGCACAACATCTTCAAACACCGGGTAGTAAGGCGTTAGATCAAAGCCACCGCCAAACCACCATACCGGCGCTTCCCCCTGTTTTTCAGCGATAAAGAAGCGCACGTTTCCATGACTTGTTGGCACATTAGGATTTTCAGGATGGAGCACCCAGGAAACACCCACCGCATGAAAGCTGCGCCCGGCTAGTTCCGGTCGTGCCGCCGTCGCTGAGGGGGGCAACTGAGCACCGTAAACATGCGAAAAATTAACCCCCCCCTTCTCGAAAACAGCGCCTTCTTCGATGACCCTTGAACGTCCGCCGCCGCCTTCTTCACGCTGCCAGCTATCTTCTTTAAATGTTGCTTTTCCATCAGCAGCGGCAAGCCCTGCGCACAACCGCTCCTGCAGATCCAGAAGGTAATGTTTAACGTCGTCTAGGTGCTCGTGAGCCACAGTAACTCCAAAGAGGTTGAGGATAAGTGTGATTGGTAAGTAGTCAACGACAGAGACAGCTCAAGGCGCTTCGCTATGAACGCATGACTTTGCCCGACACCAGGTCTCTGATGGTGCTGGGCTTTGCGTTACCCCCAAGCTCACCCGCAACAATCGCGGCGACCTCCTCACCGAAAATGGTCGCGACTTCATCAGCGCTCATGGCGGGGGGATCGCCCGCGCGATTAGCGGAGGTCGAGACGAGTGGGCCACCAAAGGCCTCACAGAGCGCTTTCATTAGCGGATGGTCGGTCACCCGCAGAGCCACACTCTGATGGGCACCGCGTACCAAACCATGACTACGGCCATTGTCAGGCACTAGCCAAGTATTGGGGCCAGGCCAACTGGCTGCTAAGGGCGCATGCAGTGCAACTGGCAGTTGGTTTAGCCAAGGCTGAAATTGCTGAATATTCGCAGCAACTAGAATCACCCCTTTGGCAGGGTCACGCTCTTTCATACGCATCAAATGCGCTAACGCTTCATCGTTATCTGGGTCACAGCTCAGCCCCCAGACTGCTTCGGTAGGGCAAGCGATAACGCCCCCCTCTTTCAATGCTCGTACCGCTTCTTTAACCTCAACAGCCGATTTCATAGATGCTCCTCGTTACAAACGCGGCCCCTCATCACCTGAGATTATTACATCTTCAGTAGATGAAAAACGGTTACTTACATCCTACCATGGCCGCGTTAAACGCACCCAGCCACCCGCTTGTTGCGCCACTTTGCCATCAAGCTCCAGCATCAATAAACGTTGTTGGCATTCACTAACCGTAAGGCCCGCGCTCTGAACCAGTACATCAATTGGCGTTGGCGTTGCGCCCAGTGCGCTTAGCAGATTGTCCTTGGACTCATCGCTTTCAATAGGCAAATCAAGGCTTGCGTTGTCAGCGATAGTACGTGAACCGGTTGGCATATAGCGTTCAGCCCAGTGCTGCAACTCTTCTAAAATATCGTCCACATGACGCACCAGCGTGGCCCCACTACGTAATAACTGCAGGCAACCGCGAGCCTGCACGTTATGTAGCGACCCGGGCAGTGCAAACAACTCACGGTCTTGCTCAAGGGCTAATCGTGCGCTGACCAAGGAACCGCTTTTCTCAGTCGCTTCGACCACTAACGTACCTAATGAAAGGCCGGTCACAATTCGGTTACGTCGAGGAAAGAAGGCTGGCCGAGCAACGGTTCCCGGCGGATGCTCAGATAATAACAAGCCTCCTGGCACGCTACTTAGCTGCTCATGTAAATCACGGTGACGGGGCGGATAAATGACATCAACGCCACAGCCAAGCACCGCAATCGACTGCCCACCTGCTGCTAACGCGGCGCGCTGTGCCACCCCATCAACACCGAGTGCCATGCCGCTGACGATACACCAGCCACGATTAACAAGCTCTCTGGCAAACGCCTGGGCATTACCACTTCCTTCAGAGGTGGGACGCCGAGTGCCCACCATAGCCAGTTTTGGGCCATCTAGTGCGCTAAGATCGCCTTGTGCCCACAGCACCACGGGGGGATCTGGCAATTGGTCGAGCAACTCAGGCCACGCGGGATGATTGCGATGGAGCAAATGGCGATTAGGCGCGGCCTCTAGCCATGCGAAGGTATGATCGATTGCCTGCTGCAACGGGCTTCGCTCTGGCTGCGCTAGCCAAAGCCGCAGTGCGCTCGCAGCGTTGCTGGGCAACCCAGCAAGCCAGCCATGGGGCCATTGCAGCTGCTTCTCAGCCAGCGCTGCGGTGCGAAGCGCTCCCATACCCGGTAGCTCATTCACCACAAGCCACTCCTTGGCATCCATACCTATCCCCTGTTAGTTGTATGGTGTTTAGCGTATCGGCGTGTGTACCCGGTCTCCAACCGCTAAAACGTTCGATGCCTGCATCACCAACGCATAGCTCATCAGACTATATGGCTTTACCACCATGACCCTTCCCGCTTCAGTGGCGGGCAGTTGCAGAAGCTCTTGGCTACGCGGGTCATTAACAAGTTCCCCCTGCTGGCCAACATGTAATACATGGCCAGGCTGCAAGCCATCCTGAGTTCCAATATCCAGTGCCACTATTTGTAAGCGTCCAATAAAGCGCACTCCGCCAGGTACCGCAATAATCTGGCCTGCAACATCGTTCAACGGTAAACGAGGCTGAAAACTATTTTCTGACGACTGAGATGCAAACAGCGGGGCGTCAAGCGGCAGCAAAATATCGTTATTACGCACCTCCTGGTAGGCGCTAAGTACTTCTAGGCGGGCAATCTCTCCCTCTCTGCTGAGCTGGCGCGCTTCGCCAATATTGATTAACTCCGTCCCTAACGGAGTACCCTCAGCGGAAACATAACGCTCGCCCGGGCGATAAATACCTAAACGCGCTCTGGGCGGTAGCACGCCGCGGGCGTACAGCGTATCGCCCGCGCCACTCATCAAGCGTTGATTCTCGCCGCCCACGACGTAGGCCAGCTCCCGTATAAGCTCGCCTGGTTCTACGACGCGATGCTCTCGCAAAAACGCCTGAATCGTTTCCATCGGCAGCGGCGCCATTGCCTGTTGCTGAGGAATGGCACGCATCTGGGGAGAAAGCCTTACCACCTGCTGCGGAGATTCCCATGCCAATGCGGCGGTCGTCATAAGCGTCAAACATGCCAACGACACGCTATAATAAAGAAACCTTTTCGCCACTGCCCTTTTCACCGCTACCCTTTTCACCACCATCCTGTGCTCTCTTGTCAGTTATTGGTGACGCCGTTGTGGGAAGCTGCATGGCGTTGTACGTGCCCAGGAACGCTTACAGCATGATATAGTGGCCGATAGTAAAGCACTTAGGCCTGCCAACACAGATGGCAAAGCCTGCTCATATTAAAGACTCAGCATAACGGTGATTGTAACGCCATGGCCAAACTTCCTATTCTCGAATTCCCCGACGAGCGCCTGCGCACCAAGGCTGCACCGGTGGAAACCGTTGACGATGAGGTCCGCCAGCTCGTCGACGATATGTTGGAGACTATGTACGACGCGCGCGGCATCGGCCTTGCAGCGACACAAATCGATGTTCATCGACGTGTCGTAGTAATGGATGTCAGCGACGATAACTCGCAGCCGCTCGTACTTATTAATCCGCGCTACGAGCCGATTGGTGACGAAAAAGAGCCGCTTTCTGAAGGCTGTCTATCGATTCCCGAATACTACGCTGAAGTCCCGCGCTATTTAAAAGTAAAGCTGAACGCGCTAGACCGCAGTGGTGAGCCCTACGAGCTAGAAGCCGATGGCCTATTAGCCCACTGCATTCAGCATGAGTATGACCATTTAGAAGGCGTGCTTTTTGTTGACTATTTATCACCCCTAAAGCGTGACCGAGTGATGAAAAAGATGCAGAAACGCCACAAGCTATTAAACGACGCATAAACCAACCTACGCCGTGTTACTGCTGGCCGAGCTGACACGCTGCAAGCGCACAGAATGTTATTGCTGGTGCGTTGTAGCGTTGCTTCTCGGCCTTTATTTGTTTCCCCCACGGCACACGATTACTTTCCCCCTTTAATGCTAGGTAGTCATCATCATGTCACAGTTGCGCGTTGTTTTTGCTGGCACACCTGATTTCGCCGCTTCAAGCCTTGCTGCCGTGCTCGAAAGTCAGCATCAAGTGGTAGCGGTCTATACTCAACCTGACCGCCCAGCAGGCCGCGGGCGCAAGCTCACTCCCAGCCCCGTCAAGCAGCTCGCTGTTGAGCATGGGCTACCTGTCTACCAGCCTGCCAGTTTAAAAGGCACTGATGCCCAAGCAGAGCTGGCGGCATTGAACGCCGACGTAATGGTTGTCGTTGCTTACGGGCTACTTCTGCCACAGGCCGTGCTCGACATTCCCCGCTTAGGCTGTATCAACGTGCACGCTTCTCTGCTACCCCGCTGGCGAGGTGCCGCCCCTATTCAACGCGCGATTGAAGCGGGTGATAGCGCATCAGGCGTCACCATTATGCAGATGGATGCGGGCCTGGATACTGGTGAGATGCTGTATGAAGTTCGTACACCAATCACCTCGCGCACCACGGGTGGTGACTTACATGATCGGCTGGCCATTCAAGGAGCGAATGCGCTGATTAACGTTCTGGATGCGCTGGACAGCAACGGCTTAGAGCCAACACCGCAGCCTGACGAGGGCGTCACCTATGCCGCCAAGCTCAGCAAAGCGGAAGCCGAGCTGGACTTTCATCAACCCGCTGAACAGCTGGCACGCAAAATACGTGCGTTTAATCCGTGGCCAGTGGCTTGGTGCACGTTAGGCAATGATCGCTTACGTTTGTTGATGGCCAGTGTTGAGCCTGGCGAACAGCCTCCCAGTGCGCCCGGCACACTACTCGAACATGGCGAGGATCACCTGCGCATTGCTTGTGGCGAGCAAGGTCAAGAAGTACTGTGCGTTAGCCACGCCCAGTTACCTGGCGGTAAAGCGATGGCCGTGCGCGACCTGCTTAACGCCCGCCAAACCCCGCTTACTGTCGGCGCACGCCTTGGGCACGCCGCCGCTCATCAAGGAGTTAGTGAATGAGCCAGAATCGCCCACCCAAAGGCGGCAGCGGCCAGGAAGTTCGCGCCGCGGCTGCCCGCGCGCTAGTCCCTGTTTTGACTGACCAAGGCTCACTGGCCGGGCTAGATGAGCACAGTGTGATTGCCCGCGATCGCAGCCTATTAAAAGAGCTATGTTACGGTACCTGCCGACGCTTGCCGCGCCTGGAAGCGTTGGCCAGAACACTGCTCAAGCAGCCTTTTAAAAAGCGCGATAGCGATGTTCACGCCTTGTTACTGGTGGGAATCTACCAGCTGCTTTATATGCGTATTCCGGCCCACGCAGCGGTTGGCGAAACCGCTGGCGCCGCTCGCCTGCTAGGTAAAGAGTGGGCCACCCGAGTGCTAAACGGTTGCCTGCGTCGTCTCCAGCGTGAATCTGACGAGCTGCAAGCCGCTGTTGACCTAGATGAGAACGTTGCCCTAGAGCACCCGCCCTGGCTACTTAATGCGTTGCGCAGCGCTTGGCCTGACCAGTGGCGCGCCATTGCCGCAGCGAACAATGAACCGGGCCCCATGACGCTGAGAGTTAACCAACGTCACAACGATCGTGAGGCCTATTTACAACTGCTGACTGAGCAGGGGTTAAGTGGTCACCTATGCCTACACGCGCCGGATGGCATTACCTTGGATGCACCCAGCGATGTCACCATACTCCCCGGCTTTGAAGAAGGTCATGTCAGCGTCCAAGACGAAGCGGCTCAGCTCTCCGCGGCACTGTTAGGACCTGTATTGGCCCCACGCCCAGGCGCCCACGTCCTCGATGCTTGCTGTGCGCCTGGCGGTAAAACTGCCCACCTATTAGAGCAGTTTGATATTGCTCTGACGGCCATTGATAGCGACAACCAGCGCCTAAGCCGTGTAGACGATACACTGAACCGCTTAGGCTTAACGGCAGAACTGCAGCACGCTGATGCTACCCAGCAAGACTGGTGGAATGGCGTGCCTTTCGACGCGATTTTGCTTGATGCGCCCTGTTCTGGCACGGGCGTTATTCGTCGTCATCCCGACATTAAAAAACTGCGCCGTAAAGAAGATATTCGCCAGCTCGCGAAGCTACAGGGCCAACTGTTGGATAACCTCTGGCCACTACTTCGCCCAGGCGGCACCTTGCTATACGCCACTTGTTCAGTGCTGCCCGAGGAAAACGCTGAACAAATCACTGCATTTCTTGACCGCACGCCCGATGCAAAAGTCACCACGCCAAATGACGTCGCCTGGGGCGAACCAAGTGGCCAAGGGCGTCAACTGTTTCCCGCGCAAAGCAGCCATGATGGCTTTTTTTATGCCAGACTAGAGAAGCGTACTGCTTAACATACCGCCCCCTGGCAGGGCGGTGAACCGATGACAAGGATGGAGACACTATGAGTACTCACACTTATAAGCATATCGAGCTAACCGGTTCTTCTGAAAAGGGAATTGAAGAAGCTGTGCAAAATGCTCTCGCCAAAGCATCAGAAACCATTGATAACTTGCGCTGGTTCGAAGTCACCGACACCCGTGGCCATATCGAGGACGGCCGTATCGCTCACTGGCAGGTTACGATAAAAGTCGGCTTCACACTCGAGTAATCACGACCTGCTTTTCAGCGGCGGCTGGTTTACACTGGCCGCCGTCTTTATTGCAGCGCATATATCTCTTGCCGAGAACGCGCTGGCGCTTACAACGGAACCGATGCTTAGCAATGAAAATCATCATTCTCGGCGCCGGCCAGGTCGGCGGCACCTTAGCGGAGCACCTCGCCCGCGAGGAAAACGATATTACCGTCGTCGATACCGACGGCGCGAAACTACGCGAACTGCACACCAAGCTGGATATTCGCACCGTGACGGGGGCGGCTTCGTATCCGATTGTGCTGCGTCAGGCAGGCTGTGAAGATGCCGATATGTTGATTGCGGTGACCAACACCGATGAAATCAACATGATCGCCTGCCAAGTCGCCCATACCCTGTTCCGCACGCCTACCAAAATTGCCCGCGTACGCTCAACCGCCTACCTCACCCGTAAGGGGCTGTTTGCCCACGAAGCGATTCCTATTGATGTACTGATCAGCCCTGAACAAGTGGTGACGGATCATGTGCGCCGCCTGATTGAGCACCCCGGTGCGTTACAGGTGTTGGAGTTTGCCGGTGGTTTGGTGCAGTTGGTGGCGGTCAAAGCGTTCTACGGTGGCCCACTGGTGGGGCAGGATTTAGCCTTTCTCGCCAAACACATGCCTAATGTGGAAACACGCGTGGCAGCCATTTACCGCCGCAACCGACCAATTATTCCCCGTGGCGATACGGTGATTGAAGCCGACGACGAGGTGTTTTTCCTGGCCGCACGGCGTGATATTCGCGCGGTAATGAGCGAACTACGCCGCGTTGAACGGGATTTCCGGCGGGTGGTGATTGCCGGTGGCGGCAATATCGGTGAACGCTTGGCCGAGCATCTGGAGCACAGCCACCAAGTTAAGATTATCGAGCACAGCATAGAGCGCTGTACTGCGCTTTCCGAGCGGCTTGACCGAACGGTGGTACTTCACGGCAGCGCCACCAGCAAGCGGCTGCTGGAAGAGGAGAACATCGAAGACTGCGATATCTTTTGTGCCCTGACCAACGACGACGAGGTCAATATTATGTCGTCGCTGCTGGCCAAACGCTTGGGCGCCAAGAAAGTCCTGACGCTGATTAACAACGCGGCCTACGTGGACTTGGTTCAGGGGGGCGAAATCGATATCGCCATTTCCCCCCAGCAAGCGACCATCGGCAGCCTGCTTACCCACGTCCGCCGGGGCGATATTGTCAACGTGCACTCACTGCGCCGTGGCGCTGCGGAAGCCATCGAGGCAATCGCCCACGGTGATAAGCAGTCGTCTAAGGTGGTGGGCCGTACCATTGCTGAGATCAGCCTGCCTGAAGGCACCACCATAGGTGCCATTGTGCGAGGCAAAGAGGTCATCATTGGCCATGGCGATGTGATGGTAGAGAGCGGCGACCACGTCATTCTGTTCGTGATTGATAAGCGGCGCATTCGTGACGTGGAGCGGCTGTTCCAAGTGGGATTAACGTTCTTCTAGGCAATGGCCTTCTAGGCAACGCTCTTCAAGAAAACAGGCCACCGCTATGAGGCAACCACTGCTATGAGTTTGCGGGTCATACTACGCATTTTAGGGCTACTGTTGATGCTATTCAGCCTCACCATGTTGCCACCCATGCTGATATCGCTTTGGTTTCGCGACGGTGTTTGGCACGCTTTTATGAGCGGTATCGCCATTTCAGTGATTACGGGCTTACTGCTTTTCCTACCCAATCGCCGCGCCCATAAAGAGCTACGGATTCGCGACGGTTTTATTATTGCGGCCATGTTTTGGACCGTACTGGCACTCTTCGGCTCGCTACCACTGATGCTGTTTGGTGAAGGCTCGCTCGGTGTCACCGATGCGGTGTTTGAATCGTTTTCTGGGCTAACCACGACCGGTGCAACCGTCATTACTGGCATCGATTTTCTGCCAGAATCCATCCTTTACTATCGCCAGCAGTTGCAGTGGTTAGGCGGCATGGGAATTGTGGTGTTAGCGGTGGCCATTTTGCCCACCTTGGGTGTTGGTGGAATGGCCCTGTACCGTACTGAAATTCCTGGGCCGTTAAAGGATTCAAAGCTAACACCGCGAATTACCGAAACCGCCAAAGCACTGTGGTACATCTACGCAACGCTAACACTGGCCTGTATGGTCGCTTACATGTTAGCGGGAATGAGCTGGTTCGATGCCTTGGGACACAGCTTCTCGACCGTCGCGATTGGCGGATTTTCGACCTATGATGCCAGCATCGGCTATTTTGACAGTGCCGCCATTGAGCTGATTTGCGTTGGCTTTATGCTGATCTCAGCGTTCAGCTTTAGCCTGCACTTTATTGCTTGGCGTGAAAAGCGTCTGCTGCACTACTTTCAGGATCCTGAAGCACGCTTTTTAATGATCTTTCTTGCTGGGTTAACCACGATCACCGTGATTACTTTGTGGCTCACGGACACCTACGACGATGTTGAAGGTCTGAGACATGCGCTCTTTGAAGTCGTCTCTGTCGCCACCACTGCGGGCTTTGCAGTTGCCGACTTTTCAGGTTGGCCGGGTGCGTTACCGTTTTTGTTGTTTGTCGCCGCCTTTGTAGGTGGTTGTTCCGGATCGACGGCGGGCGGCATGAAAGTAATCCGCATTATTCTGATCTTGAAGCAGGGTATGCGTGAAGTCATGCGCCTTATTCACCCCAACGCAGTGATTGCCGTTAAAGTGGGTAAAGTTAGTGTTCCCGACAGCATTGCCCAAGCGGTATGGGGCTTTTTCTCAGCCTACGTCATGTTATTTTTCTTGATGCTGGTGGGCGTTATGGCAACAGGTGTTGATCAAGTTACCGCTTGGTCAACCGTTGGCTCTGCATTAAATAATTTAGGCCCGGCACTAGGCGAAGCTAGCAGCCATTACGGCGACTTGCCCAGCCTAGCCAAGTGGATTTTGGTGCTCGCGATGCTGCTGGGCCGCTTGGAAATTTTCACGGTACTTGTGCTATTTACACCCGCCTTCTGGCGTCGTTAAACACGTATCAATGCTTTCTATTCAAATTGAGACACATTAATGATCCATGACGATGCAACACCGCTGGCGCAAGAACCCAACGCGCAGCCTAAGACCAGCGGCCCGTTAAAAACCGTCACCGTTGGCGGCACCCGTTATACCCTGCTTGGCACCGCTCACGTCTCTGCCGAAAGTGCCGATGACGTTCGCCAGTTAATCGACAGTGGCACTTACGATGCTGTTGCCATTGAGCTATGTGACGCACGTCATCACAGCATGGACAACCCCGATGCCATGGGGGAACAAGATCTTTTTCAAGTATTTAAACAAGGCAAAGCAGGCATGGTCGCGGCCAGCCTGGCGCTGGGTGCGTTTCAGCAGCGGATCGCCGAACAGTCAGGTATTCAGCCTGGCGCTGAAATGCGTGCGGCAGTAGAAGAGTGCCGTACCCGCAAGCTGCCTTTAATGTTGGTCGATCGTGACGTTGGCATTACATTAAAACGCATTTACCGTAATGTCCCCTGGTGGCAACGCTTCTCGCTATTTTCGGGACTCATTGGCAGCGTTATGTCGCGCCAGGATGTTTCCAAAGAGGACATCGAAAAGCTCAAAGAAGGCGATATGCTGGAAGCCACTTTCAGCGAATTTGCTGCCGAATCAGAGGCACTCTATACCCCGCTTATTCGCGAACGCGACCGCTATATGGCACTGCGTTTAGCTGAAGAAGCGCCGCCTGGGCGCTACCAAAACGTGTTAGTGGTGCTGGGAGCCGGGCATTTAAAAGGCACCGGTGAACACCTGGAAGCACCGCTTCCTGAAAATCCTACCACTGAGCGTGAGTCACTGGAGGCAACGCCACCACCGTCTAAACTCTGGAAAGCAGCCCCTTGGTTGATTACCGCACTGATTATCACTGGCTTTGTGATCGGCTTTTCGCGTAACACTGAGCTTGGCTGGCAGTTGGTCATTGAGTGGTTTTTAATCAATGGTATTTTATCCGGCGGCGCGACGATAGCAGCTCTTGCGCACCCTGTGACGGTGATTGCCACCTTCTTTGCCGCCCCACTGACTTCGCTTAACCCCACCATTGGTGCAGGCTTTGTCGCTGCAGGGGTCGAGCTCTATATGCGCAAACCGAAGGTGCGCGACTTTTCGACACTACGCCATGATGTCACCGAGCTCAAAGGTTGGTGGAAAAATCGCGTCTCCCGCACGCTGCTGGTGTTTATTTTGGCAACATTAGGCTCTGCGGTGGGTACCTGGGTAGCAGGCTTTAGGATTGCCGGTGCACTGTTCGGTAGCGGCACTGCGTGAGCACGATCAAGCAAGCGCCATGGCAAGCCGATGCGCTGCTATTGCTGGTAACAGTGGTAGCCGCTAGCGGATGGATTTTTTCTAAAGAAGCGTTAGCGGGTATGCCGCCGTTGCTGTTTATTGGCACGCGCTTTTTGCTGGCAGGACTAATACTTCTACTCTTCGCCTGGCCTGCTCTAAGACGCTTACCCGCGCGCAGGATAAGGCGCGGCGTACTGGTAGGCTTTTTGTTCAGCGTCGCGATAGCCTTCTGGATTCTGGGGTTAAGTTACTCTGATCACCTGGGTGAAAGCGCGTTTATCAACAGCTTGGGGATTTTGCTGGTACCCGTCGTAGCACGCTTGCTGTTTGGCGACCGTCCGCCACGCTCTACCTGGATCGCCCTCCCGGTAGCGCTACTGGGCTTTGCCCTTTTGTCGCTAAACGCAGGGTTCAAAGTAGAAGCTAGTCAATTGCTAATGGTCTGCGCGGCGCTCTGCTTCGCGCTACTGATCAACGTCAATACTCGCGTGGTGCGCAACGTGCCAGCGCTACCGCTCACCACACTACAGTTGCTCTCGGTGGGCAGCGTACTGACCGGCCTATCCTTGGTCGTCGAGGATCAGCCGCTCGCGCTTAGCCCCTCAATTCTGGGCTGGTTTATAGCCAGCGTGCTGCTGGCAAGCTCGCTGCGCTTCTTCCTGCAAATCAAAGCCCAGGGCATGACTACACCTAGCCACGCGGCGGTTATCTTAATGCTTGAAGCGGTGTGGACTGCCCTATTCGCCGCTTGGTGGTTTGGCGAAACCATGACCCTGCTACAGCTGCTTGGCTGTAGCCTGATTTTTACCGCCCTATTGATTAACCGCTGGTACTGGGTACGCAAAGTGATGCTTCGCTGGCTACCTGGTGCTCAGCGCTAACCCTTTCGCTCTAATAGCCGCTGCATGGCAGCGGTTGGTTCAGCAATTTTGCGATAAAAGCGGCTTTCGGCGTAGCTATCGTTAAATACATCAAAGTAATCGTCTAGCACATCAGCAGCATTTTCATCACCACTTTGGCGCAGCAGCTCAATGGCAACCTCTGCCGTACACAGGTGCGCTTTTGAGGCAGGTTTGCGTAGCCGATAGCGTGTTTCCCGCTCCGTGCGCAGCGGCAGTACCGGCAGTGCATCCAGATAAGGGCTCTTGCGGAACATTCGTCGCGCTTGGCGCCAAGTGCCATCTAAAATCACAAAGACCGGAATACGCCCCTGCTGCTTCACAGCGTGCACCGCTTTAATGTCCACCACACGGTCCGCGTAGTCGGGCTGGTCATCCGGGAAGATCACAAAAGGCGCGTAGCGTGGATCTTCAAGCAGCGCGGCTAACTCTTCGTCCGGCGCAGTGCGATACCAGGTAAACACTCGGGTTTGTGTCAGCACATCACCAATTAACCGTCCGGTATTGGTCGGCTTAAAGTGTTCTATAGAGTGGGTCAACAGCCACACCTGAGCGGTGCTGTCGGCCTTCACCTGGTAAGGGCACAGGCAGTTGAGTTCAGGAAGATTGCACCCTTCACAGCGTGTGACAAAACTACCCCGTGCTTTAAATTCACGCCGAGGTGGGCGCGGATGCCCCGTAGCGGGGTCGTAGTCAGTCAATGAAGCAGACTCAGGGGGCTGTGACGTAGCGTCAGACATCCGCGCTCCAATTTATAAAGGGCGATTAATAAAGGGCGATTAACAAAAGACGGTTAACAAAGGGCGCCGAGTATAAAGCAGCCCGACCACCATGACGAACCCTCGCTGTCTAAAATCAAGCGTAGTAAACCAACAAAACTCTAATAGTTGACACCAAAAGCGTAACGCCGCTAGAGTCTCGTCAACTTTCAAAAGAAAAAAGGTTTACCCGTGACCGCTACCGCTTTCAATGCCGCCGCCCCGCGCCACGACTGGACGCTGGAAGAGATTAATACGCTGTTCGCGCTGCCCTTTAACGACCTGCTATTCAAAGCTCAGCAAGTTCACCGCGCCCACTTTGATGCTAACGCGGTGCAGGTCTCGACTCTGCTGTCGATTAAAACGGGTGCTTGCCCGGAAGACTGCAAATATTGCCCGCAGTCCGGTCACTACAATACTCAGCTCGAAAAAGAGAAGCTGCTGGAAATCGAAAAAGTCGTTGCCCAGGCCAAGGCGGCCAAAGAAGCCGGCGCTAGCCGTTTCTGTATGGGCGCGGCATGGCGCAGCCCGCGGGACAAAGATTTACTACTGGTCGAAGAGATGGTTCGCCAAGTAAAAGCCCTGGGGCTGGAAACCTGTATGACGTTAGGCATGGTCGACGGTGATCAAGCCAGCCGTTTGGCGGCTGCCGGGTTGGATTACTACAACCATAACCTGGATACCTCCCCCGACTTTTACCCTGAAATCATCACCACCCGCACTTTCAGCGACCGCCTAGACACCCTGGCCACTGTGCGTGAAGCGGGCATGAAAGTATGCTCCGGCGGCATTTTAGGCATGGGCGAAGGCGCGCAAGACCGCAGCGCGCTGTTACAGCAGTTGGCCAAGTTATCACCGCACCCAGAATCCGTGCCCATCAATATGCTGGTTAAAGTACCGGGCACACCGCTCGAGAACGTCGAAGATCTAGACCCGCTTGAGTTTATCCGCGCCGTCGCGGTGGCGCGGATTATGATGCCGCAAAGCCATGTGCGGCTTTCCGCTGGCCGCGAGCAGATGAGCGAGTCGACGCAAGCACTGGCCTTTTTGGCGGGGGCCAACTCGATCTTCTACGGCGACAAACTACTCACCACCGGCAATCCACAGGCAGACCGCGACCGCGCGCTATTTGCAAAATTAGGCCTGCACCCAGAGCGTCGTGATACCTGCGAAGATGAAGTCGCTCATACCGAACGACTCACTCAACAAGCTCAGCAGCGCGCCCAAGCAGAACGGGCAGCCGCACTGGCGGTAGATGCCAGTGTCTGACGCGTGGCGGCAGCGGCTAGCCAGCGCCCGCCAGCAGCGTGTTGATCAACAGCGCTGGCGGCATCGGCGGGTGACCACCCTTGGCACGCTGGACTTTGCTGGCAATGACTATCTCGGGCTGGCGCGTGACCCACGTGTGCAAACTGCCCAGGCAGAGGGGGCGCGCCGCTTTGGCGCAGGCGCGGGCGCGTCGCACTTGGTCAGCGGCCACTTGGCAGTCCACGACGCACTGGAAGACGCCCTGGCTCAGTGGACAGGACGGCAGCGTGCACTGCTTTTTTCCACCGGCTATATGGCTAACCTTGGCGTGTTGCAAGCACTCGCCGACTCAAACACCGCCGTTTTTCAAGACCGTTTAAATCATGCCTCGCTGCTCGATGGTGCAACGCTAAGCGGTGCCCGCTCGCGACGCTTTCATCACCGCGATAGCGCTGATCTTGAACGCCTGTTAGCGCGCAGCTCCGCCGCCCATAAGCTGGTGGTCAGCGACGGCGTGTTCAGCATGGATGGCGACGTTGCCGATATTGCTACCCTTGCCCACGCCAGCCAGCAACACAACGCCTGGCTAATGATTGATGACGCGCACGGACTGGGCGTGTTAGGCGCTGATGGCAGCGGCTGTGTGGCAGGCTTCGACAGCCAAGCGGTGCCTATTTTGGTCGGCACCCTGGGCAAGGCACTGGGCACCGCTGGCGCGTTTGTGGCCGGTGACGCTGCGCTGATCGACCACCTCACTCAGTTTGCTCGCAGCTATATCTATACCACGGCCCAGCCCCCCAGCATTGCCGCAGCGACTCTGGAAGCGCTGACCATCGTGCAACGCGAACCCGAACATCGCCAGCGGCTCCAGTGCCATATTGACTATTTCCGCCAGCAGGCCCAGGCGCTAGGGCTGCCCCTTGCCGACTCCCATACGCCTATTCAACCGCTGCTACTTGGCAACGAGCCACGCACTATGGCTTGGGCGGCTAAGCTCGCCCAACGGGGTATTCACGTCGGGGCGATTCGTCCACCCACGGTGCCCAATGGTGCCGCACGGCTGCGCATTACGTTGAGTGCCCGCCACTCTCTAAGCGATATTGATCGGCTTATTGAAGGGCTGAGCGCCTGTCAGCGTGAGGAAGCAGTATGTCTCGCCTAGACGCCCCTCAACGTCTTGTGCTGCTATCGGGCTGGGGGATCGATCAGCGCATCTGGCAGCCATTGGAACACCACTGGCCCGCCCATACTGAGGTGTACACGGTGGATTGGCCGGGCTATGGCGATACCCCCGCCCTAGCTGACCCAACCACCCTGGATACCCTTGCCAGCGCTATGGCCGACCAACTACCCAGCGACGCTGTGTGGGTCGGCTGGTCGTTGGGCGGGCTGTTAGCCAGCGCGCTGCTCGATAAGCTGCCTGCGCCACGTGGCCTGGTGCTGATCGGCACAGGCGGGCAATTTTGTAGCGATGACGGAGTTAGCAAAGCCGAGCTTGCCAGCTTTCAGCGCGCTTTCCTCCGTGATCCCGTTGCTACCTGGCGACATTTCTTACGCTGGCAAACCCAGGGCGAACCTAACGCGCGCCACGCCCACCAACAGCTACGGGCCATCTTGGGTGACACCCCCAGCGCTACGACTAGCACGCTGTCCCAAGGGCTCCACTGGCTTGCCACCCTGAATAACACTCAGCGTTTGCAAGAGACGCCCTGTCCGGTCATTCAACTAGTGGGCGAGCACGATCCGCTAGTGGCTTCCAGCACCCGCACTCAGGCAATCAACCTTGCCCATGCGGGGCACTGCCCGATGCTTTCCCAACCAGCCCAGTTGGTCGCGACCATCGCTTCCCAGGCTGCCCTGGTCGCCAAGGAGCACTTATGTACCTAACGGCAACGCCAGCGCCAAATTGGCAGGCAAAAGTCGCCCACGCTTTTTCTCGCGCGGCCCCCCGCTACGATGCGCTGGCCAGCGCTCAGCGCCAGATAGGGGAAACGCTCTGGTCATCGCTTCCGCCTAGTGCCGACAACATACTCGACCTTGGCTGTGGTACCGGCGTCTGGACGCAACGACTAGCCACTCAATTTCCCCATGCCAACGTCACTGGGCTGGATATTGCCCCAGGCATGCTCGCTCACGCCCAAGCGCGCTATGGCCATCATATTCGTTGGCAGCAAGGCGATGCCGCTGCGCTGCCTTTTGAGCGCGCCACCTTTGACCTGATATTTTCCAACCTCGCCATTCAGTGGTGCCGCGATATCGATGCGGTTATGCGCGAGCTTCAACGAGTGCTTACCGCTGGCGGCCAAGTGCATCTTACGACGCTCTTACCCGGCACGCTGGCAGAAGTCGCCTCTGCTTGGCAGCGCCCGGAGGCATTACTGCAAACGCCAAATGCCCAGGCACTTGAACACGCCGTTGCCTCAAGCGGCTTAACGCTGGTTGATCGCATCACCGAATGGCGACGGTTTTACTACCCCGATCTCACTGCCGTCATGGACTCAATCAAGGGGGTAGGCGCCCAGGTGGCGCGTCCCAAGGCACGTCTTACCCGACGAGACCTAGTCGCCGCCCGCCAGCGTTTTGACACGCTACGAGAACCCCAGGGGCTCCCCGTTAGCTACCACTGCATCACCCTGCACTTGGAAAAATCACCATGACCGTCTATTTCGTGACCGGCACCGATACCGATGCGGGTAAAACCCTGGCCACCAGCGCGCTGCTGTGCGCTGCCAAACAGCAGCAGCTCAGCACGCTGGGGCTTAAGCCGATTGCTTCTGGTAGCCACATCTCGGCGGATGGGCTGCGCAATAGCGACGCCTTGGCGCTACAACAACAGAGCGCTCCCCCCGTCGATTACACCACCGTTAACCCGTGGGCATTTGCGCCCGCGATTGCGCCCCATCTGGCCGCCAGCGAGGCGGGGCGCGCGCTTAACGTCGATAGCGTAGTGGCCTCGCTTAGCGCCACGCTAAACGACATGCCGCGCGACTTAACTCTTATCGAAGGCGCTGGCGGCTGGCGTGTGCCTCTTAATGAGCACGACGACTTTTCCGATATACCGCGGATAATGCAGCTGCCCGTCATTCTGGTCGTGGGACTAAAGCTCGGCTGTCTTAATCATGCTCGGCTTACCGCAGAAGCGATCGCTGCCGATGGCCTAACCCTTGCGGGCTGGGTCGGCAGCGTAGTGGACCCTGAATTCGCCGCTGATACAGCACGCTTTGACGCTAACATCGACCTGCTTAAAAACACCCTTAACGCGCCATGTCTGGGCATTATTCCTCATTTAGCCACCGCCGATGCCGTTCATGCATGCCGTGCGCTTTCACTAACCGCGCTGCTCAACACCTCAGTTTTGAATCAGGAAGCCACTTTATGAGTTCTCCCGTTTGGCACCCTTATGCCCATCTCAAAACCCAAGCGCCAGCACCTAAAGTGGTCGGCGGCAGCGGTAGTCACTTTACGCTGGAAAACGGCGAGCGCCTGCTCGACGCGACCTGCTCCTGGTGGTGCATGATTCATGGTTACAGCCACCCGCGTTTAGTCGCCGCCATTCGTGAACAGGCAGGCGAGCTATGCCATGTCATGCTCGGTGGCCTCACCCATGACCCCGCCGACCAGCTTGCTCGAGAGCTAGTGCGCATCACCCCTGACGGCCTTAATCACGTGTTCTACTCCGACAGCGGTTCAGTCGGGATGGAAGTGGCGATGAAAATGGCCCTGCAGTACCAGGTGCTCATCGGCCACCCGGAAAAGTGCAAGATGCTTTCGCTAATGAAGGCCTACCATGGCGATACCACTGGCTGTATGGCGGTATGCGACCCTGAAGAGGGCATGCACAGCCTGTTCGCCAGCCTGCTGCCCCAACACCATTTCGCCCCCGCACCCAGCGCACCGTTTAACGCCACGCCGGAACAGGTCGCCGACGATTTAGCGGCGCTGCGCGACGTGTTGGAGAAGCATCATCATGAGATTGCCGCCCTACTAATGGAGCCGTTACTCCAGGCGGCAGGCGGGCTGAATATGACCTCGCCTGGCTACCTGCGCGGAGCGCGTGCGCTATGCGACGAGTTTGGCGTGTTGCTGATTTTTGATGAAGTGGCTACCGGTTTTGGCCGCACGGGTAAGCTGTTTGCCGCCAATCATGCTGACGTAACACCGGATATTATGGTGCTCTCTAAAGGACTAACCGGCGGCTACCTGGGCCATGCAGCAACCCTGGCCAACGACCGCGTTCACGATGCGTTTGTTGGCGACAGCGCCAACCATGCCTTTATGCATGGCCCTACCTTTATGGGCAACCCACTAGCCTGCCGCGTCGCGCTGGAAAGCCTGCGCGTGTTTGAAGAAGAGTGCTACCTGGATAAGATTGCAGCTCTCAGCCAACAGCTTAGCCGAGCGCTAGTTGACGACTCCGCACTGAACGCCCACCCAGCGGTGGCCGATGTGCGAGTGCTGGGTGCCACTGCGGTGATTGAAGCACACTCCGCCGAAACGCTGAAAGGTGTCGGGCAGTTCGCCCGCGAGCGTGGTGTGTGGCTGCGCCCAATCGGCCGCTGGCTTTACACCATGCCCGCTTATATCGCTACCGACGCCGACATCACTCAGATTACCGATGTAATGAAAGCATGGTTCTTCAAGAGATAGCTCTGGAGCGATAGGTAATTTAAGGCAGCATCAAATTACCCTGTTTGCGCCACTGGTTGACCAAGGCAGTAACGCCTTCACCTGCCGTGGTGTTAATCGCCAGCACGCCCGGCGGTGTTAAGGCATCCGCGTCGGGGTCGACCAGCGCACACGGGGTATCCAGGTCAATATACGATAGCAGCGATGCTGCGGGCATTACCGCCAGAGACGTGCCCACCACCAGCAAAAAATCTGCTTGGCTAACAAGTTCGCAGGCGTCTTCAAACAGCGGTACCGATTCACCGAACCACACCACGTCCGGACGCAGCTGGCTGCCCTTATCGCATACATCGCCTAGCGCAATACCGCCTTTCAGCAGTGGATAATGCAGCCGCGCATCCACTGAAGAGCGCGCCTTCAAAATCTCACCATGCAGATGCAACACATCTCGCGACCCTGCACGCTCATGCAGATCATCAATATTCTGCGTAACTACGCTGACTTTAAAGCCATCTTTTTCAAGCGCCGCCAAGGCTTTATGGGCAGCGTTGGGCTTGGCCTTACGAATTTGCTCCCGACGTAGATTATAAAACTCCAGCACCCGCTGAGGATCTCGCCGCCAGCCTGCAGGCGTAGCGACCTCTTCGATGGGGTGGTCTTCCCACAGGCCATCGCTGGCACGGAACGTTTTAATACCGCTTTCGGCGCTAATCCCTGAACCGGTAAAAACCACTAGGTGCGGTGGTGCTGTCATGTTTTCCTCGACTAAATCACTGCTTACTGTTTCCTAATATACCAGTTGCCCTATGGTCCCCGCGAAGCGCTGCTTATTACGATATGGATAAACATCAATCACCCGACCATCGACAATAGCCTGCTGTAGCTCCAACCAGTAATCGGGATCAAATAGCTCCGGATGCTGTTGCATAAAAATAGCGCGCAGCTCCGGGTTGGCAAACATAAACGGGCCGAACTCTTCGGGGAAGATATCGTTGGGACCAACGTAAAAACTCTCCCCGCCCCCTCCTTGAAAGTCATTGCCATACGCTTTAGGCATGTGCCTAAAGCGACACTCCGTGAGATAGCACACCTCGTCGTAATCGTAAAAAATTACTCGACCATGGCGGGTAACACCAAAGTTTTTTAACAGCATATCGCCAGGGAAGATGTTCGCCGCTGCCATCTGTTTAATGGCGTTACCATAGTCTTTAAGCACCATTACGCGCTCGTCCGTGTTGCACTGCTCCAGATAGATATTCAACGGCGTCATCATGCGTTCGGTATAGCAGTGCTTAATAATCACCTTGTCATCTTTTAATGACACAGTCGACGGTGCCACTTCTAACAAGTGCTCTAGACACTCCGGCGCAAAGTGATCCTGACGCACGATAAAATTCGAGAACTCCTGGGTATCAGCCATACGTCCCACACGGTCGTGGCGTTTCACCAAGCGGTATTTCTCGCGCACTATGGCGTGGGTGACCTCTTTGGCCGGATCGAATTTATCTTTAATGATCTTAAACACGGTACGAAAACTGGGCAGTACAAACACCGCCATCACCATGCCACGCACCCCAGGCGCAATGACGAACTGATCCTCACGCTTGGCCACTTGCAGGTTTAAGGCACGGAAAAATTCGGTTTTGCCATGCTTAAAAAAGCCAATCGCGGCATACAGTTCGCCTTCAGGCTTATGGGGCATGAGCTGTTTTAAGTAGTGAACAAACTCCCCAGGCACCGGCACATCGACTTGGAAGTAGGCACGGGTAAACGAAAAAATAATCGAGACTTCATCGGTCTCGGTTAGCACGGTATCCAGGTGCAGGCAGGGGTCGCCGCCCTGCTGCTCGCCAAACCCTTCACCATGCAGAATCGGCAACACCAGTGGCACCTGCTCACCGCCCCCCAAAATGCGGCCGACTAAGTAGGCTCCTTTATTGCGGTAAAAAACGCTTTTCAATAGCTCTAACTTAGCGTCTTCTGATTGCAAAATAGTGGCGGGAAGCAGGGTTTCTAATAGGCCAACAGCTAGTTCAATATCGCGCTCCAGATCAGCAAAGGCGTTATCAAACGGTGCCTCTTCAAGCGCCCAGGCAAGCGCCTGGGCCCAATCACCATTGACGGAATACTGTCGACAAAGCTCAATTCCAGAATGGTGAGCAGCATCTTCTCGGGAGCTGTACACAAACATCCAGTCATTGCGAATATGGCGGTGGTGGAAAATCGAGCAGAATAGTGAGTTAAAAAACGTCTCGGCCAACTCGTAATCCAGCCGCTGGCTAATCAGCTGCGCATAGTGCTCACGCGCCTCCCGCCATGTCTCGCAGTACGTAAGCACCTCATGATCAAAGGTACGCTGCAAACGTGCCAGCGTATCGCCCACTTTCTCCCCATAAAGGTTAATCCGCGCCGCTGAGGCTTGCTGGGCATCACGCCAGGCCGCATCACGAAAACGCCGACTGGCGTCAAAGGTAATTTGCTTGAAGCGTGCTCGGTAGCCATCAAATCCATGCAAAATAGTGGCCGCTAAACGATACGCGGGAGAGTGCTTCATGGCGGTGCTCCTGAGGATTTCCCCCAGCTTCGCGTAACGGAGCACTACATGCGAGAAGACCTTGGTGGGTAATCCGTATATTTAAAAAAGCAGCTGGCTGTTTTAGTACTTATCATAAAAAGCCTCTGGGCCATTGGGCACAGAGGCTTAAACTGCCTAGTCAGCCTAGGCGATTAAGATCAAACATTACAGCTTGGCAGCAGCTGGCGCCGGCTCATCAATGTCTAACTCTTCCGGGGCAGCAGTCACCAGCGCAAACTCCTCTTCAGCAGTTTTCGCCACCAGCTTATTCTTGCTGTAAAGGAAGTAGTACGCTGCACCAGCAATGAACAGAACGATGGTGTAATTAAACGCGCGGGGGTCGAAAGCATAGACTCCGGTAAGCGCGACGAGGGAAAGCACTAACGCAACGCCAGAGGTCACCACACCACCGGGTGTTTTATAAGGGCGTGGTAAGTCAGGCTGTTTCACTCGCAGTAGAATGTGGCTGAGCGCCATCAATGCATAAGAGAGCGTCGCGCCGACAACGGCCATTCCTAGAATCAGATCACCCTCGCCGCTAAGCGAGACCAAAAAGCCAAATACACCAGGCACAATCAGCGCCAGATAAGGCACTTTACGCTCGCTGGTCAGTGACAGCGGCTTTGGTAAATAGCCCGCACGAGAAAGCGCAAACACCAAACGGCTGTAGCCATAGATAATCGAGAAAAATGACGCCACCAGCCCCGCAAGACCCAACACATTCACCAGTGTGGCAAGTGTTGGGTTGCCCGCAACGTTAAGCGCATCGACCAGCGGCACCCCACTTTGACCAATCATTTCGGCTCCCGCCGCGCCTGCCAGCAACACCACGACCAATAAGGCGGTAAACAGCAGGAATAGCATCGCGGCAATAATCCCTTTAGGCATATCCCGCGCGGGGTCTTTGGCTTCCTCTGCCGCTAGTGGCACGCCCTCAACCGCTAAAAACAGCCACATCCCAAACGGCAGCGCTGCCCATATACCGTACCAACCATAGGGCATAAAGGTGCTCGCACCGGCTGCATCAGTGGGCGCAATATCAAACAGATTCGCTGCATCGAAATTGCCAATCAACGCCACTGCCGTGGCCAAAATCGCAAATACCGCTAGGCCGCTAATCACCATCATTACTTTTAGCGCTTCACCCACGCCTGCTAGGTGAATACCGATAAACACTGCGTAAAACAGCAGGTAAACCAGCGGCCCATTAATGCCCAGCAGCGATTCGACTGCCGAGCCAATGAAAATCACGATCGCAGCAGGCGCAAGAGCGTACTCAATCAACACCGCAAGCCCGGTTAAATAGCCACCCGCTGGCCCCATCGCTTGGCGGGCAAAGCTATAGCCGCCGCCAGCGGCTGGAATCGCTGCGGACATTTCCGCCAATGCTAATACGAGTGCAAGATACATCATCGCCATTAAGCAGGCGGCAATGGCAAAGCCACCCCAACCCGCTTCGGCAATACCGAAGTTCCAACCGGCAAAATCACCGGAAATAACATAAGAAACCCCAAGCCCTGCTAGTAATAGCCAGCCCGCGGTGCCTTTGCGCAGTTGGCGCTTGGCCAAATACGCTTGATCGACAGAAGGTTGTGTCATTGTCATGCCCTTTTCAGTGTGGAACGCAATCGTTGTCAGCGGCGTGCTGAGTCGGGGTGTTGGTTCCATATTGTTGTTAGGAGTGTTGTTAGGAGCGTTTTTATAAGTGTTGTTATTGATATGTCGTTAATGGGTTGCGTTTAGCGCGCAAGCACACACTAATCGGCCACCAGAAAGTTTTGAGTTGTCCCCCCTGTTGCACCGTCTAATACGTTGTCCTCGCTACGATCTTTCAGTTGCACGCCAGACAGTTTCCGCTGACGGGCTTCGGTTAATAGCAACAACAAGCGCCGCGCGGCTTCTTCCGGTTTAAGCCCTGCTGGACGCACGTTTGAAATGCAGTTGCGGCGATCATCTTTTAAGCCCACTTCTGGTTCCCAGGTCATATACAGCCCGAGGCTATCGGGGGAGCTTAAGCCTGGGCGCTCACCAATCATCACCAGCACGGCATCGGCATTAAGCAGCGCGCCAACCTCGTCACCAATCGCCACGCGGCCCTGCTCTACGATGGTTAGTGGCGCGAGCTGCCACTCTCGCTGATCACTCTCAAAGGCGCGATACAGCGCAGTAAGAAACGGCGCACTGTTCTGCTGTACCGCCAGTGCGGAAAGTCCATCGACAATCACCACCGCTAAATCAAAGCGCTGGCCACGTTGCGCCGCTTGTTGCAGTTGCTCTCGCGAAGCGTCGTCAAGACGACGGCCATAATCCGGACGCTGCAGATACATGGCCCGATCCACTGCGTGGCTATGTACATGAATCGGTGTCTGGTTCAGGCTCAGCGCTGTCGTTAACTCATCGGCCAGCGCTTGACACTCAAGGGGGCAGTGAACGGCATCCTGGGCTTGGGCATGAGCCAGTTGAAACGCCAATAGCTGATGGGTGGGCAGACTAATGCCCGCCCGCCCAAGCCCAATGCGAGCATCGGTAAATGCCCTCAGCCGCTCCCATGGGTTAGCGATCACCATCGGTGGGGCTTTTTTCGCTTCATTATCAGACATCGCGAGCAGCCTCCTTTGGTAGGTGGCGCAGGCTATTCGCGAAAGCGGCCGGGAGTTGATCATTTAACCGATAGGAAGAAACGTCTTGGAAGATTTGCATCTTCGCCAGCCACTGCTCAAACTCCGGAGCGGCCTTCAACCCAAGCACGCGCCGTGCGTAAAGGGCATCGTGAAAGGACGTGGTTTGATAGTTGAGCATGATGTCGTCGGAGCCAGGGATACCCATCACAAAGCTACAGCCCGCCACGCCTAACAGCGTCAGTAGGTTGTCCATATCATTTTGATCGGCTTCAGCGTGATTGGTGTAGCAAACATCACAGCCCATGGGCACGCCTAGCAACTTGGCGCAGAAGTGGTCTTCCAGCCCCGCTCGGGTGATCTCTTTGCCATCGTACAAATACTCAGGGCCGATAAATCCCACCACCGTATTCACCAGCAGCGGATTAAACTTGCGTGCCACCGCATAGGCGCGGGCTTCACAGGTTTGCTGGTCCAAACCATGATGAGCATCAGCGGAAAGCGAGCTGCCTTGCCCGGTTTCGAAATACATCACATTGCGACCAACCGTACCGCGGTTCAGCGTCTGAGCGGCCGCCTCGGCTTCTGCCAGCGTGCTCAAATCAAAGCCAAAGCTGCGGTTGGTGGCTTCGGTACCGCCAATGGATTGAAAAACAAGATCTACCGGTGCGCCCTGCTCAATCGCTTCGAGCGTATTGGTCACATGCGTGAGCACGCAGGATTGGGTGGGGATTTCATATTTCTGAATGACATCATCCATCAGGCGCATTAGCTTGATGCTTTGGGCAACATTATCAGTAGCAGGATTGATCCCAATGACCGCGTCGCCACTGCCATACAGCAAGCCATCCAGAATACTGGCGGCAATTCCGGTCACGTCATCGGTAGGATGGTTGGGCTGCAAACGCGTGGATAACCGCCCCGGCAAACCAATCGTATTACGAAATGCGGTCGTCACATGGCACTTCTTGGCGACCAGCATCAAGTCTTGATTGCGCATCAACTTGCTAACAGCGGCGGCCATTTCAGGGGTAATGCCAGGGCGAGCCGCGGCTAACACATCGCTGGTGGCATAGTCAGACAGCAGCCAGTTACGCAAGTCACCCACGGTTAAATGCTTCAGCGGCGCAAACGCAGCAGCATCATGCTCATCGATGATTAAACGGGTAATTTCGTCTTGCTCATAGGGGATCAGCACATCGTTCAAAAACGTGGTAAGTGGTAGCTCTGCCAGCACCATTTGCGCCACTACCCGCTCTTCTGCTGATTCTGCAATGACACCTGCCAAGCGGTCACCGGAGCGTGGCGGCGTGGCCTTGGCCATCAATTCCGCCAAGCCATTAAAGCGATAGCGGCGGCTTCCAACAGTTGTGTGATAGGTCTGCGCCATGGGACCTTCCTTTTTTATATTTAAAAGCGATGATTTAGGAAAACGTATATTTCTAAAACATTTATTTCTAAATCAATATTCGTTTAAACAATGCTCCTCAAAACGAGGCTATTTAAAACAGTTCTATCTAAAACAGCTATCTCCAAAACCATGTTCTCAAAAACTATGTTCTCAAAACCGTGTTTTCTAAAACAGAGCTATCTAAAACAGTGGTGCCGAATGCGCGTCGAGGAACATAATTTGCTTGTTTCCACAGTAGCGCTATCACTTAATGGGGAGTATCGAGTTTTGGCAAACCTGTCATGCTTATAAAAAAACAAATTAAATACAATAATTTAGAGCAAAGCACGCAACGTGATGGCGCTTTAATCATGTTCACAGGAGTTTTTCATGACGCTAACGAGCCAAGACATTGCACCAAAAAAATGCATTCAAGAGGCGTTTGATGCCGACGAACATGCCCAAAATCTGACCCGCTGGCAGCAGCAATATGATCAGTTAAGTCCTGGCCGCTTTTATGGGCGACTAGATGAAATTGAGTTACCCGCCATGCAGGTGTTTAAAGAACATACCGGGCAAGCACTGCGACAAGACTGCCGAGTGTGGCCTAACTCTCTCTGGCTGGGCATCCCCCTTCAAGCACTAGGGTCACGAATTAATGGGCAGGCGCTGGAAGAACATGAGGTAATGTGCCACCCCGGCGGTCGTGATTTTGAGCTGGTAACTCCCGAGGCATTTGATATCTACGGACTAGTGATACGTATGCCGTTATTACAGGCTGCTGCCCAGCGGCAGGGGGTGATACTTGATCATGAGTGGCAAGATTCACCCCGCCGTCGGGTAGCGCCTGAAACGCTGCATGCGGTGTCTTTTCTACTTGAACGCTTACTCTCAAATCAGCAAGGCCCCATCGCTGAAAACGTTCATCAAGATATTTTGCTAACAGGCCTAATGGAGGTATTAAAAGCCAACCAAACAAGCCATGAATTGCCTCCCAGCTATCCTCATCGGAAAGCAGTGGTTGACCGAGTGAAGCGCTATGTTGATGAACACCTGGAAGGTCCCGTCACCATGGAAACGCTATGCGAGCTAACTCATGTCAGCAGGCGCACGCTGCAATACAGTTTTACGTCTATCCTTGGTATTAGTCCGCTGCAGTTTTTACGTTTAACACGGCTGAATAGAGTACGTCGTGCTCTGCGCAGCGCAGAGCCTCACCAAACAGTGACTGAAATTGCCACTTACTGGGGCTTTTGGCATTTGGGACAATTTGCTCATGACTATAAGCAACAGTTTGGCGAAAGCCCTTCGCAAACGTTAAACGCGATTCATTGAACGCGCAGCGCCCTTTTCGAGGCCAAGATCTCATGTCGAGGCAAAGATCTTATGTCGAGACAAAGATCCTATATCGAGGTAGAGACCCTATGGTAAATACCACCGCCTGGAACCGCTTGCGCTATAGCATTTACGCACCAGTCTATGATCTGGTGGCAACTAAAGCGTTTCGTAAACCCCGCAGAAATGCGCTTAGCCAAGTTGACTGGGAACCCGGCATGCGAGTGCTGCTGGTGGGAGCAGGCACCGGGTTAGACCTACCTTATTTACCGCGCGAATTAGAAATCCATTTAACCGACCTGACCCCCGCAATGGTGACGCGAGCCCGTGAACGAGCAGAACATGCGCAACGTGACGTGGTATGTCGTGTGATGGATGCTGAAGCACTGGACTATCCAGATGCGCATTTTGACGTCGTTGTGATGCATCTTATTTTGGCGGTAATGCCCAATCCTGAACAAGGGCTAGTCGAAGCGCACCGGGTACTGAAAAACGACGGGCAGCTATGTGTTATGGATAAATTCCAACCCGACACCCACACTGCCGGTCCAAGTCGGCGAGCACTGAACGCCCTCACTTCATTGATCGCGACCGACATCACCCGTCAGGCAACGCCACTGCTTCAACAAGCAGGCTTTAACATTCTCCGCGACGAGCCCGTATTGATGAATGGCCTTTTTCGCGCGCTTTTAGCAGTAAAGTAAACTGCCCTCACAACTGCACATCTCTTCAATATACCAGTACAAACAAAACAACAGCGTCCAATACTGGTACAATCAATAGCAACCCGTTACTTGCACGCTTCATCAACATGTAAGGTGACCAATGCCTAAAGCAGCTGTGAAACGCTTCCGTCGTTTACCCGCAGAAGAGCAGTCCCGCGTGATTGAAATGGCCTGGGAAGATCGCACCCCGTTTGAAGCGATCGACACTCTGTTTGGCCTAGGCGAGCCGGACGTCATAGAGGTAATGCGCCACCAGCTTAAGCCGGCCTCGTTTCGACTGTGGCGTAAACGCGTTACAGGTCGCGCAACTAAACACACAGCTTTGCGATCGCCGGATATTTTACGCGGCTACTGCCCAACGCAATATAAGCGTTAATCATCATTTGCTACGAAAAATCAGAGGATGCCATCTTCTAAAGGGTCTTTTTAACCGTCTATTTAATGTTATATTATCACATAACATGATGCCGCTTATCAAAACCCGCTTAGAGGTACATTCACAATGACCGTGTTTTCTCCCCTGCCCGTCACCGTGCTGTCGGGCTTTCTAGGTGCCGGTAAAACCACCGTACTTAATCATATTCTTGCCAATCGCGAGGGCCGCCGGGTAGCGGTGATCGTTAACGATATGAGCGAGGTCAATATCGACGGTGCATTAGTGCGTGGCGGCCCTGGCGAGTCCACGTTAGATGGCGAGGTAGCGCTGAACCGTTCTGAAGAGCGGTTAGTAGAAATGAGCAACGGCTGCATTTGCTGCACGCTGCGTGAAGACCTGCTAGAAGAAGTTAGCCAACTGGCCAGAGAAGGTAAATTTGATTACTTGGTGATTGAGTCCACGGGGATTTCCGAACCGCTACCGGTGGCGGAAACTTTCACCTTTGAGGATGAAAGCGGCCAGAGCCTTTCCCACGTTGCACGCCTTGATACGCTGGTCACTGTCGTCGATGGTGCCAACTTTCTTGAGCAGTACCGCGAAGCGCAAAGCCTCGCTGAAGCGGGTGAAAGCTTGGGTGAAGACGACGAGCGTAACGTTGCAGACCTGCTGGTCGACCAGATCGAGTTTTGTGATGTATTACTGATCAGCAAAACGGATCTGATCAATAAAAAAGAGCTTGATGCGCTAACGGCGATTCTACGCTCACTCAACCCTGATGCAGAGCTGGTGCCCATCACTCAAGGTGGCGTGCCGCTAGAGAAGGTGCTTGATACTGGCAAGTTCAATTTTGAGCGCGCTCAGCAAGCGCCTGGTTGGCTAAAAGAAATGCGTGGCGAGCATGTGCCAGAAACCGAAGAGTACGGTATCGGTAGCTTTGCCTATCATGCTCGCCGCCCTTTCAACCCACAGAAATTTCACGATTTACTCAATGAACAGTGGTTTGGTAAAGGGCTGCTACGTTCGAAAGGCTTTTTCTGGCTTGCTACTCGGCCACGCTTCGCAGGCCAATGGAGCCAAGCAGGTGGTATTGCTCATCACGGCCTAGCGGGCGTGTTCTGGAAAGCTATCCCCGAAGCTAACTGGCCGGAAGATCCTGAAACTCGCCAGTTCATTATGGAAAAGTGGCAGGAGCCATTTGGCGATATGCGCCAGGAGCTAGTGTTTATCGGCCAGAACTTGGACCAAGCCAAGATGCGTGACGCACTAGACGCCTGCCTGCTAAGCGAAGCTGAGCTATTACAAGGCATGGAAGCCTGGAAGCAGCTACCCGATCCGTTCCCCGCTTGGGAGTAATGCTTTAACTGCCAGCGCTAGCCAAACAGCGCTCTGCCCACTGTCGTACTTCAGGGTAGGCACGCTGCTCAAAGACCGCGAAGCCGTTAAGGCCGCGGGCTTTGAGTGGGGTAAAAATCGGCATGGTTAAACCACATAAGAAGTGCGCCAACCGCTGAGCGCTGGGCGGCTGGCCGAACTGTTCGGTATGGCGCTCAATCAGCGGTGTGGCATAGCGGATAAAATCATTCTCAGACAGCGTGGGTAATGGCGTCGTATCCGGTAGCCTAACCGGGCTGCCGTAGCATACCGAGCAGTGGCCACAGCGGCGCTGCTCGGTATCAAGTGGTCCATCGAAGGTGGTATCCCCGAAATGCTCAGCTAACCGCCGAGTCAGGCAGCTTTGCGACTCAAACAGTGCCAGCATGGAGTGCAGCCGTTCAATCTCGATTCGCTCCCGATCTAGACACTCATTAAATAACTGGCTTGCCATCGCCGCGACCGAAAATTCCGGCTGACAAATTTCATACACATCGGTCATGCGCTTACCTTCCAAGGTCAACCAACCTTTATCCTGGAAGTATTCAAGCGCGGTAATGACACGGGCACGGGAAGCATCGATTTGCTGTGCCTGCCCAGCCTGATGCAGCCGCTCAAAATCTACCGTTCCCCAGGTGCGAGCAATAGCAATATTGTCGATCAACAAGCGTACAAAGGCCGCGCGCTCTCCTTCAAAGCGCCCCACCAAGGCAGTAGGCTCAATATGGTAGCGCAACCGATACTCGGCTAAGAACGCAAAGCGCGGCGCAATTATGCCGTGCATTTCCAACCGCACCAGTAGCGTTTTAAGTGGCAGCAGGCGGATATTGGTATCTCGGGAAAGCGTGTTGAGCAGCACTTCCCACTGGCGATCTGGCGCTTGACCGGCTGATGAGATTTCCTCTAGTAAACGCAAAATACCCGCGTACTCAGGCGTGTCGCCGTAAACGAAGTTTTCCAGCACCCGCAGACCATCGCGTCCGGCAATGGTTAAACAGGTGGAAGGCAGCCCATCGCGCCCTGCCCGACCAATTTCCTGGCTGTAATTCTCAATCGATTTAGGTAGATCAAAGTGCACAACGTTGCGGATATTGCCTTTATCAATCCCCATACCGAAGGCAATGGTAGCAACTATGCAGGGCGATTCGCCGTTCATAAACTGGCGCTGAATGTCGTCGCGGCGGGCTGAGTCCAGTCCCGCATGGTACGCCTGGGCAGCAATCCCCTGGGCGGCCAGCGCACTTGCCAGCTGCTCGGCAGTTTGCTGCAAGGTGACGTAAATAATCGTAGGCGCTTCGTTGCCAGGCGGCATTTGTGGCATAAGCCAATCAATCAGCTGTTGCTGACGATTTTCCATCGCGGGCACCACCAGAAGCTCTAAGTTAGCGCGATAAAAGCCAGTGGTAATGACATTTTCCGGTACGATTGAGAACTTCTCACGCATATCAGCGATAACCGCTGGCGTGGCCGTGGCTGTCAGTAGCAACACCTGGGGAATAGCAAAATCACGCTGATAATCAGGCAGTTTAAGGTAATCAGGGCGGAAGTTATGTCCCCACTCAGAGAGACAGTGTGCTTCATCAACCACTAGCAGTGATATTTGCACCTGACGTAGAAAGTGCCGAAAGCGCTCGTTCTTAAGCCGCTCCACCGACACCATGAGGATTTTCAGCTCACCGTTTTTAGCGCGCTCCATCACATCACGGGTCGTATCGCGGTCTTGGGTGGAATCAATACTGGCCGCTGCAACACCATGGCGCGCCAAGAAAGCGAGCTGATCCTGCATCAGTGCCAGCAGCGGCGACACCACTAGAGTCAGGTGTGGAAGATGAAGTGCAGGCAACTGATAACAGAGTGACTTCCCCGCCCCGGTAGCAAAAATTGCCGCCGTGGAGTGCCCCTCCAACACTCTGGACACCACCGCCTGCTGGCCGCCGCGAAAATCATCAAATCCGAATACTGCCTTCAGCGTCTGCTGCGGTGATAGCGAGGTCATGGCCGTTCCCTGGAGTGTCGTCAATACGTTAGGGCTAAGCTAACGCGTTCACGCCATTTTCTCCAATCACGGGTGACCATTAAGCGCAGGGTTGCGGCTTTTCATTCTGTGCAGGGAGAGCCAGCGCCTGCCAAGCCTCAAAGGTGGTAAAAAACACCTGCCCTGTTAGCTCGCGGTAAAGCGCTGTATTTATTAATCGATCCATCACAGGGCCTTTCACTTCCGCCAAGTGCAGCGTTGCGCCAGCATCTTTTAGCCGTCCGTTAATCGCTTCTAAGCTTTCAAGCGCAGACGCATCAATCACGTTCACCGCCTGGCAGGTCAATACAATGTGTTTTAACGAAGGGGAACGAGCAGCCAGCGCCATCACGGTATCTTCTAAGTAGCGAGCGTTAGCAAAGTAAAGGCTTTCATCAATGCGCAACATGGCCACATGTTGATCGGTTTCGACCTCATGGCGCTTCACATTGCGAAAATGTTCGGTGCCCGGCACCCGCCCTACTACGGCACTATGGGGCTGGCTGGTGCGATACAGGTGCAGCCCTAGTGACAGCACCACACCGCTGATAATGCCGACCTCGACACTGTGCAACAAGGTCAGAAGCAAGGTCGCCACCATTGCCACGCCGTCGCTGCGGGAGTATTGCCAAGTGCGCTTTACTGCGGGCAGATCAATCAATGTGCCCACGGCGACGATAATAGTAGCGGCCAATGTCGCCGTCGGCAGGAATGCCAGCAGACCAGTGAGCAACAACGTTGCAAGCACGATACCCAAGGCGGTAAATGCCCCGGCCAACGGTGTTGCCGCGCCAGCTTCAAAGTTTACTACCGAGCGTGAAAACCCACCTGAAACCGGCGAACCACCGCTGACGCCAGCACCCAAATTGGCCATCCCAAGAGCGATGAGTTCTTGATTTGGATTGATACGCTGGCGGCGCTTAGCCGCCAGGGTTTGCGCCACGGATACCGATTCTACAAAGCCCACTAAACTGATTAATAAAGCGGCAGGCAACAGGCCAAGCCATAGCGACTGATCTAGGCTAGGCAGCGCAATGGCAGGCAAGCCGCTAGGCACAAAGCCGACCAGGTCCACACCGTACTGCCCCAAGTTAAAGTGCCAGGCCAGCAGTGTAGTCACCATCACCGCTGAAATCGGCGCGGCTTTGACTATCAATCCCGAAGTACTCGCCGAGATACCTATTGCCATCAGCCAGGTATTCAAGCGCTTGCGGCAAACCAGCAAATAGCCCCACACCCCTAAGCCAATCATCAGCGTGATGAGATTGATCTGTTGCCACTGGCTGAACAGTGCGCCCAGCAGCTCGATGACATTATGCCCCGCAGCCTCAACACCTAGAATATGCTTGAGCTGACTAATGGCGATCAAAATTCCCGACGCAGTGATAAACCCAGAAATAACCGGATGGCTTAAGAAGTTGACCAAAAAGCCCAGCCGCAGCACGCCCATGGCAATCAACATCACTCCTGAAAGCGCCGCCAACACCAGTGCAGCACCAATATATTCAGGGCTGCCTGGAGTAGCAAAGCTGCTTAAAGCCGACGCCGTCATTAACGCTGCCACGGCTACCGGCCCTACCGCCAAGCTGACACTGGTACCAAAGATGGCGTAAAGCACCAGCGGTAGCATACTGGCATACAGCCCCATCTCTGGCGGCAACCCAGCCAGTAAGGCATAGGCCAACGCCTGGGGCACCAGCATTAGCGTGACGATAACGGCTGCCAGCGAATCTTTAAATAACAAAGCCCGGTTATAGCGCCGCAGCCAGCCAACCACAGGCACCCAACGCTCTATGTTCATGGGGAGTACTCGCTCTGGTAATAGCACTGACTAAGGCAAATCACACCGCACGCCTACGCCGTCTGATTTTCAAGCCCTTGGCGGTGCGCTTCCAAATCAAAACCGGCTGCTTTAGCAGCGGAAAATAGTTCCGCCAGATCGCATTTTTCGGTATGGCGCTTTGCGTAAGCCCAAAGATGGGTAGCACGCTTACCTGACCGACAAAACGCCAAAATAGGCCGAGGTAGCTGCTGCAACGCCTGAGCAAAAGCAGCGACATCCGCTTGGCTATACTCGCCGGGGGTCACCGGAATGTGTACCCAATGAAGGCCAAGTTCTGCTGCTTTAAAGCGGTAAGCATCCTCTCCAGAAAACTCAGCGCTTTCGCCAGGCTTGCAGTTACAGATCACCGTTTTAAAGCCCTGAGCTTTTACCTGCTCAAGCTCCTCGACCGTGAGCTGTGAAGTAATAGCAACGCCCTTCTCTAGCGATTGTGTTTGCATGCATCTCTCCTAGCGTTTCTCGCTGCCGCTCTCAGCAGCAGCGCATGGCACAACCCCGACAAACAATTGTTATAAACATAGCTCATTTTGGAATATAAGCAATAGCACACAACAAAAACACCCGGGACTTTGTTGAGAAAAGACCCGGGTGGCGCATAAATATCGAAGAGAGAAGCGTAACGCTATTGAGTGGTGTCGCCGTTAGGAAACGCCGGATTAATTAAACGCTTTCTCTAATGCAAAGCGCAGCTGTGGCTGACCATCTCTGTTAACGCTTTCAGTGAACATTGTCAGCGGGCGCACCCACAAGCCGTAGTCGCCGTAAAGCGCACGGTAAACGACTAGCACCTCTTCAGTTTCACTGTGCTGAGCGGTGCCCAGCACTTCGTAAAGGCTACCTTTATAGTGGCGATATATACCGGGAACAGGCGCAGTCATTCACTTTCCTCTTGATGGGTCGTTGATGGCAGGGGCTTAGCGGCTTTTTTAGCCAGCCGTTCGAGCACTTTTGAGGCAGCGACAAAACCAAACGTACCAGTGACAAAGGTGGCCGCGCCAAAGCCTGAGGCGCAGTCTAAACGGGTAGCATCACCGTTACCGGGCTTTTGCAGACAGACTTCGCCGTCAGCGCCAGGGTACACCAGCTGTTCATCAGAATAGACACACTCAACGGAAAAGCGCCGCTTAGGATTACGCGAAAAACCATAATCACGGCGCAGCCGCGAGCGCACCTTGGAAAGCAGTGGATCGTGTTCAGTACGTGTTAAATCTGCCACCTGAATGCGGGTAGGATCCGTCTGACCGCCTGCAGCTCCCGTCACGGTAATCGGCAGTTTACGTCGTTTACACCAAGCGATTAGCGCTGCCTTGGCGATCACGCTATCAATCGCGTCCACCACATGATCGGCATCATCGGGGATACGCTCGGCAAGGTTAGTGGGCGTGACAAAAGCACTGTCGGCTACGACGTTTATCTCCGGGGCAATCAAGCGACAACGCTCGGCCAACACGTCTACCTTTGGCTGGCCAATAGTGCCGTCTAACGCATGGAGTTGACGATTGACGTTGGACACACAGACGTCATCCAAATCAATCAGCGTTAGCTTGCCAATGCCAGAACGCGCCAGCGCTTCTACCGTCCAACTACCCACGCCACCCACACCCACGACCACAACATGGGCATGGCGAAACGCCGTGGCAGCACGTTGGCCATACAAGCGGCGAATGCCGCCAAAGCGAAAGTCATAATCCGAAGACATTACAGGCTCTCTATTTTACAACATGCTATTTGTCAGCACGGTTCGATTCGTCACGACTACCGCTGAAGCGCAGCGGGGGTTGAGATGGTTGGGGTTCGCACGCTATCTAGCGGCAGATACCCAGCCCAGCCGAATTGCTCAAATAGGCTTCTCATGGTCGCGTCGAGTGCGCAGCTTAGTTGGATGCGCTTATCGGTTAAGGGGTGATCAAACGCTAAATAGCTGGCTGCCAGCAGCAAACGGGGAGCATTCAGCTGATCCGCGAAAAAGCGGTTGTGGACACTTTTGCCGTGCTTGGCATCACCAATAATGGGATAACCACGTCGAGAAAGATGGCGACGGATCTGATGTCGACGCCCGGTCATAGGCCGCGCTTCCACTAGCGAATAGCGCGCCACTGGATAGCGGTCTACCTGCACAGGCAATTCAACGCTATCCAGGCGACGAATATCGGTCATCGCGGGCATAGCAGGCATCTCGGCTTTGGGGCGCGTGCCATCTTCTTCCCGTAGTGGGTAATCAAGACGCTCTTGCTCCGGCGCTTTGCCCCTCACTACCGCCAGATAGCGTTTGTCTACCTGCCGTTCGCTAAAGCCTTCACTCAACACGGCTGCCGCTTCAGATGATAAGCCAAATACCATCACGCCGGAGGTGGGTCTATCTAACCGATGCACCGGATACACTCGTTTGCCAATTTGGTCACGCAGGCGTTGAAGCAAAAACTGTGTTTCTCCACGCGCCAGCGCCGAGCGGTGCACCAGTAACCCAGATGGCTTATGCACAGCAACAAGATGCTCATCCTGATAAAGGATGTTCAATGGTAACATGGCACTCCCCGATAGCGGCAATTGAGATAACAAATCGCGGTGATTTGAAGCAGCGCGCTATTGTCGCGGCTTAACGGTTCAATGTCATCCGCTACTAGCGGCATCAGGAAAACGACTAGCCCCAATGACCAATCCATTGGCAGAGCTGCTTCTCGGAAGCTACCTTGAAATGGCAACTCGTCATACGAGTTTCCATGGATAAGGAAAGGAGAATTGCACAATGCGTTACTCACTACCATTAACAGGTATTGCCGCAGGGTTATTGCTGGCAACTACCGCTCAGGCCAATGAAGCGCTCGACGTTGAAATGCACAAGGTCAACGCCGAAGGAATTGAACAGTCTATTGGGACTGTCGCTATTGAGCATACTGAGCACGGTGTGTTGCTTACGCCGTCGTTAACAGGCCTAGAACCCGGCGTATACGGTTTTCATGTCCACCAACATGCCAGCTGCGAGCCTGCTGAAAACGATAGTGGCGAAATGACCGCAGCGCTGTCTGCAGGTGGTCATTACGACCCTGAAGAGACGGGCACCCACCAAGGACCCTACGGCGATGGCCACCTAGGTGACCTCCCGGTGCTCACGGTAAATAAAGATGGCGAAGCCAATTTACCGGTGCTGGCACCACGCTTGAGTATGGAAGATATGCCAGGGCGCAGCCTGATGATCCATGCGGGCGGCGATACGTATTCAGATGATCCCCACTTAGGCGGTGGCGGTGCGCGCATGGCCTGCGGCGTTGTGGAATCGTAACGTTTAAAACCCCATCACTATAACGACATACCGGGCAGCACAGCGCTGCCCTTTTTTTGTGTTGATGATGTCTTGCGTTAATGAAGCCTTATGTTGTTGGTTGCCCTCGTTAGCACCATAGGCCACTAAAGTCTTAAAGCGATTCTCATGATGAGTCGGTACATTCAGCCCGGCTAAATAAGTGTACTGACAAGTAACTCACTAGTATGCACTACCCTATTAATTCCCCTAACACTGAGTGCCCTAAATGATCACCTTCATTGTATCGATACTGCTTCTAGTCGTGGGCTACTTCACCTACGGCAAGTTTGTTGAGCGCGTGTTTGTTACTGACCGCAAGCGTCAAACACCGGCGTTTAGTATGCGTGACAATATTGACTATGTGCCGATGAACACCACGCGCAACTCACTTATTCAACTGCTTAATATTGCCGGTGTCGGCCCGATTTTCGGCCCCATTTTAGGGGCGCTTTATGGTCCAGTGGCTTTTATATGGATTGTGGTTGGCTGCATCTTTGCAGGTGCCGTACATGACTACCTCACCGGTATGATCTCGATTCGCAATCACGGCGCTCATTTGCCTCAGTTAGCGGGTAAATTTCTCGGTAAGACCATGAAGCATGTGGTCAACGGCTTTGCTATTTTGCTGTTATTACTGGTGGGCACGGTTTTTGTAACCTCGCCCGCAGCACTGCTTGCTAATATGACATCACTCTCTTTAACGCTAATTATTTTAGCGATTTTTGCCTACTATCTGGTTGCTACGCTGCTACCGATTGATAAAGTCATTGGCCGTATCTACCCCTACTTTGGTGCTTTGTTGCTGTTCAGCGCCGCAGGTATTGGCATCGGTTTGGTTGTTACCGGCGCACCGATTCCAGAACTCTCTTTCCAGAATATGCATCCGGAAGGAGCGCCCATTTTCCCTCTGCTGTTCTTAACGATCTCCTGTGGTGCTCTTTCAGGTTTCCATGCCACACAAACCCCCATCATTTCGCGTACGACGCAAAACGAAACCAATGGCCGTAAAATCTTTTACGGCATGATGATTGCCGAAGGCGTGATTGCGATGATCTGGGCCGCCGCCGCCATGAGTTTATTCCAAGGCGAACAATCGCTGTCCGCAGTGTTAGCGGCTGGTGGTCCTGCAGCGGTGGTCAGCGAAGTATCTATTAGCATGCTTGGTGCTATTGGCGGAACACTGGCTGTTCTAGGGGTTATTGTGCTGCCGATTACCTCGGGCGATACCGCCTTCCGCAGTGCACGGATGATTATTGCTGACTATCTCAAAATTGAGCAGAAGCCGATTATTAAGCGTATTTTGATCGCCCTGCCACTGTTTGCTGCTTCTTACGCGCTGACTCACATGGACTTTACCCTGCTATGGCGCTACTTCTCCTGGGCCAACCAAACCACGGCAGTGATTGCACTGTGGGTCGGCACCATGTATCTCGTGCTATCACGTAAGCCTTACCTGATCACCTCGATTCCTGCTGTCTTTATGACCATGGCCACCTTTACCTATTTAGCCTACGCACCGATTGGTTTTGGTTTGCCACTGCAAACAAGCTGTATCGTCGCGGCGTTGGGAACGCTGGTCTGTATCGCCCTGTTTATGAAGCGCGTACGCCGCTTAAGCCGCGCGACCTTTGCTGTTGATGAGCATGCTGATGCCTTCGGCGCAGGCGAAGAGGGACAAACACTATCGACTGCTGCTAAGTAAGTTATTGTTTTACTGACCCTGAAGAAAAAAGCGCTGAGTTAATCAGCGCTTTTTTTATGGGCATCTCTTAGCTTCATTTTGACCTCTTTTAGACTCGCTGTTTTGACTCGTTGTTTTAACCGCTGAAACACGCTTTTTAGACGCAGTATTAACGCATAGATTGATGCCCATCCAACCAATGTTATATCATAACCAAAATGTCTTATTGAGCGGTTCAGCAAGCGATGGTTTCAGTGTGCAGCGACCCCGTGTTATCCGTGCGTGATCTGCGCATTAAAATCGGCCAGCAACAGGTCGTCGATGGGCTCTCGTTTGACGTTATGCCCGGCGAGCGAGTTTGCCTATTGGGTGCATCTGGTTCGGGGAAATCATTCACAGCTAAAGCTGTGCTCGGCTTGCTGCCTCCGAGTGCTCAAGTTCAGGGAAGCATACGCATTCAAGGCCAAGAAGCGATTGCGACACCAGCGACACAGCGGCCCAAAAACTCTCGGGTATCAATGGTATTTCAGGATTCCCTTTCGGCGCTTAACCCCTTAGTTTCAATCGGTTCCCAGCTGCGAGAACCCTTTATACGTCATCACGGCCTTTCGCACCCAGCCGCGACTGACGCCGCAGTGGCACTTCTTGGGTCACTAGACCTCCCAGACCCTAAACAGTTAATCAAGCGCACCCCAGCAGAGCTTTCTGGCGGGCAGCGTCAGCGTGTCTGTATTGCCCTGGCTATGGCATGTAAAACGTCGCTAATGGTTGCCGATGAGCCTACCACTGCGCTCGATGTCGTCACTCAATGCCAAGTGTTACGCGCCTTACGTCAACATACTGAAAGCACAGCATCTGCACTGTTATTCATCACCCATGATCTACACGCCGCAGCGCAGCTATGCCAAAGGGCGGTGATCATTGAGCAAGGGACAATGATCGAAAGTGGCGAATTAGATAGCTTAATCACCTCGCCGCAACACCCCTTCACCCAAACGCTAGTCGCGGCGGCACATAATGTGCAAACGCCTGAAGTAGTCCCAACTGACTATTTGAAGAGTGCCTAAATGCAGAGTCAGCCACTTTTTAAGTGCCAGGAAGCCTTTCTCTCAGCAAACGGACTCTATAAAAGCGTCTCTTTACCCCGCACTGTTTTTTGGCGGGCGGGTGAACGCAAACAAGTCATGAATAACATCAACTTAAGACTTTATCCGGGCGAGCGTGTCGGATTAGTCGGCTTGTCAGGATCTGGGAAAACGACGCTACTGCGCTCGCTGTTGGCGATTGAGGCACCCGATACGGGTTCGATTACTTGCTTGCATAAAGCGGTACGTCCCGCCGCCACGGCCAAGCTTAGATGGTACCGTCGGGCTGTTCAGTATATCCCCCAAGACCCCGGCGCCTCTCTTGACCCTCGCATGTGTGTTCAAGCGCTAGTGACCGAGCCATTAATAAGACTAGGCATTGATTGCACTCCAGAAGAGCGTGCCAGAGAAGCGCTGGAGCAAGTTGGCTTGGATGCACGTTTTTTGAACCGTTTGCCTCATGAACTTTCCGGCGGCCAAGCGCAACGGGTCGCCATTGCCCGCGCGATCGCTACCCGCCCGCGCTTTTTGCTTGCCGATGAGCCGCTGAGCGGTCTAGACCTACCGGTTCGCGCGCAGGTAATTAGCGTACTGAAAAAGCTATGCGATGAAAGCGGCACGGGGCTACTGCTGGTGTCCCATGATTTATCGGTGGTTACCCAACTATGCCAACGCACCTTGGTTATGGATGACGGCAACATAGTTGAAGACCGTTCAACGGCAGCGCTATGGCGTGCGCCCCACCATCCGACTACGCGCTCGTTAATCAATGCCGTTACACAGCTTCCTAGTTGCGCGCATCCAAACTGCAATGCAGCTGAGTTAGCAGCACTTTAAGAACGTATCTGTGACTTTTTAATTTTTCTAACCGTTTTTCCTGTCCGTCACGTCAACTGGAGTTTTACAATGTTACCCAGTCCGCTGCGCCTTTCCCTGCCAATTGCCCTTGTCGCCCCGTTATTGCTGGCCGGTTGTTTTGATGAACAGCGTGACACCACATCTGCAGAAGTCGGTGAACGAATTCGCCTGGCGATGCTGCAGCCACCTCGCTCGGGATTAACGCCGCTTTCCGATGATGCTTTTAAGCTATCGCGCTGGAGCACGGCGGAGACACTCGTTCGGCTAGATGCCAGCAGCGACCCACAGCCCTTTCTAGCCACCGAGTGGGAGCAGCTCGATGGCCATACATGGCGGTTTGTGATTCGTGATGGGGTCAACTTTCATGATGGCACGACATTGACCGTTAGCGACGTCGTAAACGCTCTCACTGCAGCCACCCAGGCCGCTCCCAAGCCACGCATCTTAGATGGCGTAAACATGACCATCGAAGCCGATGGTGATAATGCGGTGATTGTACGCACGGAAAACGAGGACCCACTGATCCCCAATCGCCTTTCCAGCCCCCAACTAGCGATTTTAGCCGCCAGCGCCTATGGCGAGGATGGCCGGGTTAATCCCATCAAAGCAGGTACCGGCCCGTTCGTATTAACAGAGATCAACGGTACGAGCAGCGCCCACTTGGATCGCTTTGATGACTACTGGGGCGAATCCGCCAAAGTGGCCGGTATTGATGCTGATTATGTCCCCGATGGCACCGCTCGGGCGGCAGCTTTGAGAACCAGTGCAGCCGATGTGGTTGAAGCGATCCCGGTATCCCAGGTGGCGCTGCTTGACCCAGAGTTAGTCCACGAAGTGCCCATGCCACGCACCAATACGCTTTACCTGAATACCGAGTCAGGCCCAATGACCGACCCCGGCCTTCGCGCAGCCGTTCGTGAAGCAATAGACCGCTCCGCTATTGTGAATACCGTTTACGAAGGGCGTGCAGATATTGCCGAAGGGTTACTCGGCCCGGCACTAGCGTGGGCAAGCGACTACCGCACCCCACTTGAAGATCGCACCGCCCCCAGCGAGCCAAACGGCACTAACATCACCCTGGCAACCTTTACCGACCGCGCCGAGCTGCCCGAAGTGGCTGTACTGCTTGAACAGCAGCTGAGCCGCGCGGGCTTTAACGTTAACCAAGAAGTGCGTGAGTATGCGCATATAGAAGCAGACGCCTTAGCCGGCGAGTTTGACGCCTTTATTCTTTCGCGCGCCACCGTCCTCGATTCAGGCGACCCTGTAGCCTATATGTTCAGCGACTTCGCGTGTGCGGGCTCTTTCAACATTGCCCAGCTATGTGACCCCGCCGTCGATGAGGCGCTGACCAATGCCGCCATGCTGCCCACTGGAGATGAGCGCCGCCAAGCAATTATCGAGGCAGAAGCGGCTATTTTGCGCACCGATGCGGCTATTCCAATGCTCCACGAGCGCGTTATCCAGGGTGAATCGGCACGGGTCTCTAACGCCGAGCGCGATCCCCGCGAGCGTGCGCTGATCACTGAGCAGACAGCCATCGACGTCGACAGTGACTCCTAAAGGTGCGCCTCGTATGACAACCGCAACACCGCTGCGCCCATGGCGCAGCGTGCGTATCACGCCCTTTATTCCGCTACTCTCACGTTTGGTTACACTAGCCAGTGTGGTGGTGCTGGTCGGCCTACTGCCGTGGTTATCCGGCCGCGACCCAGCGCTGAGCATTTTACGGGCACGCTCTGCTGAGCAGGAAGCCACCCCCGAAGCTTTAGCAGCGATTCGTGCTCAGTTAGGCCTGGATCTTGGCCCCGTCGAAAAGCTACAAAGCTGGCTGCTGGGTCTGCTGCATGGCGATGCAGGCAATTCCTGGGTCTCCGGCGCACCGGTACTACCGGGCATGTTAAAGAGCGCCCAGGTATCACTGACGCTAATGGCCTTTGGCATGCTGGTGGCGGTGATTACCGCGACGCTTATCTGCCTGCCCGTGGTACGGCGTGGCTTACGCGGTCAGGTCAGCCACTCTTCAGGTGCTATTGGCGCAGCTCTGACGGCTCTGCCTGAGTTTCTACTCGCCTCACTACTGCTAGTCGTGTTTGCGGCATGGCTAAACTGGCTGCCGCCTTACGGTTGGCGAGGTTTTAGCTATGCCGTATTGCCCGCCTTTGCGCTAGGCCTTCCGGCAGGCGGCCTGCTGGGCCGCTTGTTTAGCGATGGCCTTGCAGCCACCTTCAGCGAGCGCTGGGTCGCTACCTGGAACGTAGCAGGCTTTTCACCCAGCCGAATTGTCATGGCCGCGCTGCGCCGTACCTTACCCAGCCTGATGCCTCAGGTCGGCATGGTGATGGTGGGTCTGACGGGAGGAGCCATTGCCGTCGAACAGGTATTCTCTATTCCAGGCCTGGGGCGAGCAACGCTTGGCGCAGCATCGGCCCAGGACCTGCCTGCGCTACAAACCGGCATTCTGATTCTGCTGATTATCGCTATTATATTAGGCAGTTTGGCCAATATTGGTCGCGTACTGTTACTGGGTCGTGCCTTTCAGCTAGGGGCACTGCCCGTGGCGCATAGCGAGCAACATATTCCACGCAGGGCATGGGTCGTACCCGCCATCGCGATGTTGCTACTCTTTGTGCTAATCGTAGCGGGGATGGGACGTGATCCGTTTAGCTCCGCGTTCATGCGCTTAGAATCCCCAAGCCTTGCGTTACCACTAGGTGCCGACGGCACTGGGCGCGACATTTTGGCGCGAGTAGCTCACGGAGCGCTGTCCACCATGGGCATGGCAACCGTCGTCGTATTCTTTTCGCTAATAATAGGGTTGCTGATTGGACTAGCCCCCAAGCTCGCCACGGGCCCTATTGAAATCACCAAGGCAACGCCCCCCACCATTGCGGGGTTGATTGTCGCTGGGCTAATAGGGCCAAGCGCTAGCGGCGCGATCATTGCGGTAACAGCCGTCGCTTGGGCTCCGCTTGCTGCACACACAGCGGCACTGGTGGCGGAAGTAAAAGCCCAGCCCCACGTGCGTATTACGCCAATGTTAGGCGTGGGTCATTTCCGCTTAATGAGCCGCTACATCTTACCGGCAGTGATTGGCCCAGTGTTTCGCCACGCCATGCTGCGCTTACCTGGCGTGGCGCTGGCCTTGGCAGCACTTGGCTTTCTTGGCCTGGGGCCACGCCCACCTTCGCCAGAGTGGGGGTTAATCCTTGCCGAAGGCATGCCCTATGTTGAGCGAGCGCCTTGGGCGGTGCTGATTCCCGCATTAGCACTGATTTTGCTATCGGTACTGGCGGTGTCACTTTCAAATCTGGTGGGCTTGCGCAAACTATCTCGCTAGCAGTGTCCAAGCACAAAAATAGAAGGCCTAAACAGCCAAAAAAACGGGCAGCCAAGTGGCTGCCCGTTTTGCTGATTGACGCTTTGCTTAACTAATGTCGCTTCAATTAACAAGCGTTACTCTTCGTCAGTTGCCAGCTGCATATGTTTTTGGAGGTAGTTTTGAATACCTACTTTATCGATCAGACCAAGCTGAGTTTCGATATGATCAATATGGCTTTCTTCATCGGCAAGCAGGTCACGCAGTAGATCGCGGGTTACGTAATCCTTAACGCTTTCACAGTAGGTAATTGCTTCGATGTAGTCCTTGCGACCGTCATGCTCGATTTTCAAATCACTTTCGAGCATTTCTTTTACATTCTCACCGATATGCAGTTTGCCTAGATCCTGAAGATTAGGAATGCCTTCAAGGAACAGAATACGTTCGATAAGTTTATCGGCGTGCTGCATCTCCTCAATGGACTCATCATATTCCCACTTAGCAAGCTCTTTAAAGCCCCAGTCTTTGTACATTTTGGCATGCAAGAAATACTGGTTGATGGCTACCAGTTCATTGCCGAGGGCGATATTGAGATGCTGAATAACCTTAGGATCACCTTTCATGACGTCACCTTTCTTAGTGTGCGATTACGCTAACTAGAGAGTATAGGCCATAAACAGGCTTACTCCCAACGATGCTGGGAGTATATAGGAAACAACTAAAAACTCAAAAGAATCATATAGTTGCTAACGATAAATCTAACAATAGTGATTCGCGTCACACAGCGTAAGCGAGACTCATATCCGCTTCGCAACGAGCCTCTTGAACCGCTTCGCGGGTCAGCGATTTAGCAAAACAAGCACACTTTCCGCACTGGGTTCCGCAACCTGTGGCTTCGCGCACTTCTCGCCAGCTGCGCGCGCCATCGCTAACGTGCTGACGAATCTGATGGTCGGTTACTCCCTTGCACACGCAAACGTACATGGCAACACCTCATAAAGATCATGAGATGAATGTAAATGATTCGCATACATCTTTTCAAGTAGAAATGGGTGCTTTTTGGTAGCCATTCGTCTTAATAAAAATGAGCCACATGATAACGTCTTGTCATAGCAATATTTTTAGCAAAACAGACGGTGAAATTATTTTTTCGGTAGCACCACGGTTTGCGTATTAGAGGCAATATCTGGCCAACTTCTACGCTGCCGATCAAACAAGACCCACCAATAACCAATGCCAAAAGCGGCCAGGGAAAGCCAAGCTACCACACAGCGAATTAGGCTTTGCTTAAGTGAAATCGCATAACCATCGGTGGTTTGCACCCGCAGCCGCCATGCTTGCATCCCTAACGTCATGCCACCACGCCGCCATGAATAGACAAAGAACAGCGTGACAAAGAACAGCAACATCAGCCTAAGGCTCCAGATATCAAACGGCGTTGTGCCTATCTCGTCAGCCTGCTGCCCCAATATAAAGCGAAAAAACGCCAGATGAGCGACTGTCACTGCGAGCCAAATGGCTGTCACCAAAAATCCGTCGTACAGCATCGCGCCTAAACGGCGGCTTAACCCAGCAGGCCATACGCTATCTAATTGGGTAAAGCGCCGGGGGGGCGTCAGCTTGCTCGTCACTATGCTCATCCTTATTCACGTATCGCCGCCGCAACTAGCCGTTGCGGTGTAAGAAATAAATACCTACCGCTGCACAGGCAAGGGTTGGCACCAACACCGCCCACACAGGTGAAAAACCAAAAATAGTTGATGCAGGTGCCAGCAGGTCTTGTACATACTTAAAAATAAGACCGGTCACCACGCCATAAAACACCCGCGTACCTGCAGCCACCGTCCGCAATGGGCCAAACACAAAGGAAGCGGCGATTAAGACCAGTGATCCCATCGTTAGCGGCATCAGCACCTTTTGCCAGAAATAGAGCAACGGTTGATCCGCTTGGAGATTTTGGCTTTGCAAAAAGTTAGCGTACGCCCACAGCTCACTAGGCGCTTGGCTCTCGATATCACGCAGCAAACGTTCCAGCTGGGTGGGTGTTAACGCGGTATCCCAACCTGTATGTTGCTGATATTCCGACTCTGTATGGTCATCAAAAATACGCGTAGTGGTAACGTATTCCAGCTGCCATGCGCCCTCTTCCCAATGCGCGCGCTTAGCATGGGTAGCCTCAATTAGCCGGCGCTCATCAAAACGATAACGTGTTAAATCCAGCACCACGTTATCCGCACGAATAGCGCCGAAGCGATACACGCTCTCCCCTTCAAACTGCCAACCACTTCGGCTGGTTAGCACCGCCCCTTCCCCCTGGCGCTGCTCTAAACGCCATGCTTCGGCAAATTGCTCCGTACGGGGAGATACAAATTCGGCAACCAGCAGTACCACCACGACCACTAACAGCACTGGTTTCATGACGCCCCAGACAATCCGCGCAAGCGATCGGCCAGCGGCACGCATCACCGTTAATTCGTTGCTGGATGCCATGCTCCCCATGCCAATCAGCGCGCCAATTAACACCGCCACCGGCGCGTACTGATAAAATCGCCAAGGCAGGCGCATGCCTAGATAAATCAACACATCTAACGCGGTGTAGTTACCTTGGGTGTCACCTAGGTCACCGATATAGGCGATGGTGATGTCCAAGCCAAGCAAGACGAACTGGACGACAATGATGGCCGCCAATACATTACGGGCAATATAACGGTCAAGACGATCAGCAAGCATGAGTTAGCCTCTTCATTAGCGCATTCCTTTTCGTTGCGAATGCCATAGCAGCAGGCAGCCAAGCGTCAAAAACAGCCCGTGTACCGGCCAAACCCCCAGCGCTACTTCCAGCACGCCTTTACCGACCGCATCCACCGAGGCCAACAGCAGGCTTAAATAAGCGACGTAAAGAAAAACCGCAGGCAATAGTTTGGCAAACCGCCCCTGGCGAGGGTTTACTCTGGAAAGTGGCTGGGCTAGCAATGCCAACACAAACACCATTAACGGCAACCCCGCCCGCCACTGAAATTGCGCTTGGGCACGAGGACTGGGGTCGTTCCATAGCTCTGCCGTGGTCGCGTACTCTAAGGCATTCAGCTCTTGTCGATTCCGGCTCAAGCCCAGGCGCAGTGTGTAGCGCTCAAACGTTAACCGCTCGGCAGTTTGTTTGCCTGGCGTTACGCCATAGCGCTCGCCATTTTCAAGCACTAGAAAACGACTGCCGGTTTCAATACTGGTTTCTTGATAACCAGAGCCTGCCCGGGTTACATAGCTATGGGTCTTTTCCGCCCCAGCCACGGGCTGCTCATGAACCAGCACCTCCTGCATTTCAGTGCCATCGCTGCTGAAATCGCTAATATAAGCGGTTCGCCCTCCCCCAAAATCTTGGAAACGCCCTGGCGCCAGCACTGACACATCCAATCGACTACGCTGCTCTTCAAGCGCGGCCTCAGTTTGTAACGCGCCCGCAGGTGTAAGCCACAAACTACACAGCCCTACCAGTATCGCTACGACCGAAGCAGGCAGCAGCGTTACTCGCAACAGCCGCATAGGGCTCATACCACAAGCCACCATCACGGTAATTTCACTGTTCATATAAAGCTGACCATAGGCCAGCAATATTCCTAGGAAAAATGATAGCGGAAGAATCAGCTCCATAAATCCAGGCAGGTGAAAAACCATCAGGCTACCCAAGATAGTGACCGGAATGTCACCCTCTGCCGCATCAGAGAAATAGCGAATAAAACGGCTGCCCATGATGACCAGTAGCAAGATTCCCGCCACCGCTGACATCGTCAGTAATACTTCGCGAGTTAAGTACCGAAATAAAATCAACGCACTCTCCGGCTGGTAGCGCAGGTTGCAATGCAATGCGCCCGTGGCTTGGGTACACTAATCAAACTGTTATCAAAATCGATTATCAAGAATCTAAGTAACGGGGCATTATCCCGAATCACTCGATGCTTGTCTTGTTGGAGACGTCATGGAATTTTCCGTTCAGACCGCGAACCCAGCCAAAGCCGAAACGGCTTGCCTCGTTTTACCTGTCTTTAAAGGTAGCGACTTACTGCCCGCCGTCGCTAAATTAGATGATGCGAGCGAGCGGTTAATTGGCCAGTTGCTTGACCGTGGCGACTTTGATGCCTCGCTGGGCAACGTTCAGCTTGTCCCCTTTGCACCGGGTCTGGGCGCCGAACGCTTATTGCTCGTTGGCCTCGGCGAACGAGCCAAATGCCAGGAAACAGCGTTTATCAAAGCCTTAGACGCCGCTATGGCAACGCTGATCAAGCTGCCAATTGACGAAGCTAGCGCTACGTTTACAGACGTTCCTCTAGAAGATCGCGATACTGCTTGGAAAGCTCGTAAAACACTCGAAGCGGCTGAACGCGCTATTTATCGCTTTGACCAGTTCAAATCATCACCTGCAAAAGCTCCCAGCCTGACCAACCTGAACCTGATTGTCAGCGATGCCGACGAAGCCCCCATGGCCAAACAAGGGGCAGCACTGGGCACCGCCATTGGCCAGGGTATCAACCTCACCCGCACCTTGGGCAACTTGCCTGGCAATATCTGCACACCTCGTTATCTTGCCGAGCAAGCCGAGCAGTTAGGCCGTGACTCCCAAGGTGCCCTTGAGGTTGACATCTTAGATGAAGAGGCGCTGGAAGCGCTGGGCGCTGGCTCGCTGCTGTCTGTTGGGCGCGGTAGTCAAGAGCCGACACGCCTGATCGTGATGAAATATCAGGGTGCGGAAAACCCTGAAGAAGCGCCCCATGTGCTGGTGGGCAAAGGCATTACCTTCGATACCGGTGGTATTTCGCTGAAGCCCGGCGAAGGCATGGACGAAATGAAGTTCGATATGGGCGGTGCGGCGAGCGTATTCGGTACCGTAAAAGCAGTGCTCACCATCAAGCCCAAGCTAAATGTGGTGTTTATTGTTGCCGCTGCTGAAAATATGCCTGACGGTGCGGCCACCAAACCCGGCGACATTATCAAAACCCTGAAAGGCTTGACGGTTGAGGTACTCAACACTGATGCCGAAGGCCGCTTGGTGCTATGCGATGCGCTAACCTACGCAGAGCGTTTTACCCCGGCCAGCGTGGTTGATATTGCCACCCTCACTGGCGCTGTCATTATCGGCCTTGGCCATCACGCAACGGGACTGCTTTCCAACGACGACGATCTGGCTCTTGACCTGTTGGACGCTGGCGAAGCGGCTTGGGATCGTGCTTGGCATTTACCGCTATGGGATGAGTACCAGGAGCAGCTAGATTCCAACTTCGCTGACTTGGCCAATATTGGTGGCCGCCCAGCAGGCACCATTACCGCAGCATGTTTCCTGTCGCGCTTTGCCGATCACTTCCCCTGGGCGCATTTGGATATCGCTGGCACCGCCTGGCACTCTGGCAAGCAGAAAGGCGCTACCGGCCGCCCGGTTGGGCTACTAACCCAGTACTTGCTTGATCGTGAGGCCGATGCACAAGTAGAAAATAGCGACGACTAACATCACAATCAAGCGATCAACGGTTGCCATTCGTTGACGTAAACGTTACATCTAAGGGCATTAGCGTGCGTGCTGCTTTCAGGGCGCGCGCTAGACCAAATAAACACTAACACTTGCCCTTCGGGGCCAGGCTATAGCGGAGAGAATACGCCGTGCCCACAGCTTCAGACACCCAACTTGAATCACATTTTGAAATACTGCCGTCCAACCAACCGATGGCTGATGAGATTCGTGAAAGCATTTTGCAAAACCCTGGTTTTGGCAAACATTTCACTGACCATATGGCCCACATCCGCTGGACAATCGACGCCGATTGGCACGGCCACCAAGTACGTCCCTATGGCCCGCTAACCCTCGATCCTGCGGCCTCGGTGTTGCACTACGGTCAGGAAATTTTCGAAGGCGTAAAAGCGTATCGCCATGCCGATGGCTCCATCTGGACGTTCCGTCCCGAGAAAAACGCCGAGCGTTTCCGCCGTAGCGCTCGGCGTTTGGCACTTCCGGAGCTTTCCGATGAAGATTTCATTGGTTCGCTGAAAGCGCTTCTGGCTAAAGACCATGCCTGGGTTCCCACACCTTCCAGCGATACCGACGAATGCAGCCTCTATCTGCGTCCGTTTATGATTGCTTCGGAAGCTTTTTTAGGCGTACGTGCAGCTCACGAAGTGGATTACTACGTGATTGCCTCCCCTGCCGCGGCCTACTTCAAAGGTGGTCTTAAGCCAGTTTCCATTTGGCTCTCATCCCACTACAAGCGCGCAGCCCCCGGCGGTACCGGCTTTGCCAAGTGTGGCGGTAACTACGCGGCATCGTTGGCAGCGCAACAAGAAGCCACGGCCAACGGTTGCGGCCAGGTCGCGTTTTTGGATGCTGCCGAAAACAAGTGGCTCGAAGAGCTGGGCGGCATGAACCTGTTCTTTGTCTATAAGGATGGGCGTCTGGTAACTCCTCGACTAACCGATACCATTTTGGAAGGCGTTACCCGCAACTCTGTGCTTACCCTGGCAAAAGAGGCTGGCTTAACACCGGAAGAGCGCGCCATCAGCATTGACGAATGGCGCGAAGGCGCAGCGTCTGGCGAGATTACTGAAGTATTCGCCTGCGGTACCGCAGCGGTTATTACCCCGATTGGCGAACTGGTTACTGAAAACGAGCGTATTCGCTTACAGGGCGATGGCAACAACGACATTGCCATGCGCCTGCGCAAAAAACTGCTCGACATACAGTATGGCCACAGCGAAGACAAACACGGCTGGCTCACCCGGTTGGTATAAAACAGCCGGAGTAAATCGGCTGGTATGACCCAGAGCTTCGTCGCCGCACAGCGGAGGCGAAGCTTTTAAGCGTGTTAACACCGCTGGAGCCTTTAATGGCACGTATCGATTTTTATATTCTTCCTGACACTACCCTAGAAGCGCGCCTCCAGTTTGCTTGCAAGCTAGCCGAAACCATCCACCGCAAAGGCTATCGGTTGCATCTGCACTGCGAAGATAAAGCCCTGGCCGAACAGGCCGACGAGGCCCTTTGGCAATTCCGTGAAGATGCCTACCTACCCCACGCGCTGGAAGACAGCGACATGGCCGCCAGCGTGCCGATGCCGATTACGCTTGGTTGGCAGCAACTCCCCGTGCCAACGCAAGCAACCGCACTACTGAACTTGCACCCAGACATTCCCGACGGCGTGGAACACTACGCCCGCATTGCCGAAATCATCAATCAGCACCAGCAAGTACTGGTCGCCAAACGCGCCTGCTGGCAGCGCTATAAAGCATTGGGCCATGAAGTGGTGCCGCATAAGCTGGGGTAATCTTCCGGCCATCTTTGATTAACGTATAGCCACCTACGACAGCGCCTCCAATAACAATCATTCAGCGGAATAGTCACAAATGCGCTTTCCCACTCGGTTTGTTATCCCCCACTCTTCAGGCGCTTTTTTAGCGCGTGCCCCGTTGGCGGTGATTGTCATTGCCCAGCTGTTTGGCACTTCACTGTGGTTCAGCGTTAACGGCGTTGGGCTGGCGCTTCAACAGGCCGTTGGCTTGAGTGATAGCGACTTGGGGCTGCTCACCATTGCGGTGCAAGCAGGCTTTATCACCGGTACGTTGTTGATTGCTACCACCGGCCTTGCCGACCGCGTACGAGCCAGCCACTTGTTCGCTATCTCAGCGATAGCAGGCGCGCTGATTAATGCCGCGTTTATTGGTGTCGCCGAGAGCGTCAGTTTAGCGGTAGCAGCACGCTTTTTGGTCGGGCTGTGTCTTGCCGGTATTTATCCGCTCGGTATGAAATTGGTGGTGAGCTGGACACCCAACAACGCAGGCGCGGCGCTGGGCTGGTTGGTCGGCATGCTAACCCTGGGCATTGCTTCTCCGCATCTACTGCGCGGGTTAACGTTGCACTTGCCATGGCAGTGGCCACTGTTGCTGGCCTCTGCTCTGGCACTGCTTGCCGCACTAATGATTGTTAAACTCGGTGTGGGGCCACATCTGCCCGCCAAAGCCAGCGGCGGACGCCCCTGGGCGGGATTGGCTGCCTTCAAGCAAAAACACTTCCGCGCTGCGGCGCTGGGCTATTTTGGCCACTGCTGGGAGCTATACGCTCTGTGGGCGCTGGTGCCCTTTCTAGTTGCTAGAGAGCTGGAGCGCCTAAGCGCCGCGCAGGGCCTTCAGCCATGGCTAAGTTTTGCGGTGATTGCGTTGGGACTGCCTGGCTGCGTATGGGCTGGCCATTGGAGCCGCCGAGTGGGCAGTGCGCGAGTGGCCTTTGTGGCGCTGGCGACCTCCGGCACACTTTGTTTGCTCTATCCACTATTAGCCAGCACCTCACCCTGGCTACTGCTAGCTCTATTAGGGATCTGGGGCATTAGCGTGATTGCCGATTCCGCGCAGTTTTCCGCATTGGCGTCAGCTGCTGCCCCGCCTGAGCGTCTCGGTGCGGCGCTAGCCATGATGAACGCCATTGGTTTTGGCCTAACGATTCCTTCTATCGCCCTAGTCACTACCCTGTGGGCCAGCCAAGGTTCCTGGGTAATCTGGTGGCTGCTGCCTGGCCCAGTGCTTGGATTAATCGCCATGCGTGGTTTGCATGTTCGTGCCACACACCCCTGACGCCAGGGGGTCGTTCGCGGTATACTTGCTACCATTTTTTTGCAAGCCGTGAGCCGACTCCCCATGGAAAAGACCTACCAACCCGAACAGATCGAAACCCGCTGGTACGAACGCTGGGAAGCCGACAACCGCTTCGCCCCAACAGGCCGTGGTCAGCCGTTTTCGATCATGATTCCGCCGCCTAACGTGACCGGCAGCCTGCACATGGGCCACGCGTTCCAGGACACCATTATGGATACCCTGACACGCTGGAAGCGGATGCAGGGCAACAATACCCTATGGCAGGTAGGCACCGACCACGCCGGTATCGCCACCCAGATGCTGGTTGAGCGTAAAATTGCCGCGGAAGAAGGCAAGAGCCGCCATGACCTGGGCCGCGATGCGTTTATCGACAAGGTGTGGGAGTGGAAAGAAGAGTCTGGCGGTCACATCACTCGCCAGTTGCGCCGCATGGGCGCCAGCGTTGATTGGTCCCGCGAGCGCTTCACTATGGATGACGGCTTCTATAAAGCCGTGCAAGAAGTGTTCGTGCGCTTGCATGAAGAAAACCTGATCTACCGTGGCAAACGCCTGGTTAACTGGGACCCGAAATTCGAGACAGCGATTTCCGACCTAGAAGTAGAAAACAAAGAAATCGATGGCCATATGTGGCACTTCAAGTACCCATTGGCGGGTGGTGAAACATATGAATACATCGAAAAAGATGCTGACGGTAACATCCTCTTCAGCGAACGTCGGGACTACATCTCGATCGCCACCACCCGACCAGAAACGATGTTAGGCGACGGTGCTGTTGCGGTTAACCCCGCCGATGAACGCTATGCTTCGTTAATCGGCAAATTATGCGAAATCCCGGTAGGTCCAAAGGAGCATAGGCGCCTGATTCCTATTATCTCCGACGAATACCCCGATCCCGACTTTGGTTCGGGCGCGGTCAAAATTACCGGCGCTCATGACTTTAACGATTATGAAGTGGCAAAACGCAATGGCATCCCACTTTATAATCTAATGGATCGTAAAGCCCACATGCGCAGCGACGGCCTCTCCTACGAAGAGAGCGCTCGGTTAGCTGCACAGGCTGCTCAGGGAACAGATATCGGTAACGTGGACGATGTTAATCTGGTTCCCCACGAATTACGTGGACTGGATCGCCTTGAGGCCCGCCGCCAAGTGGTAGATGCCATCACGGCTGAAGGCTTAGCCGTGATGACAACCGATGCCGACGGTAATTCTGTCCCGCTTGTTGAAAACAAAAAACTTATGCAGCCTTTTGGCGACCGCTCTGGGGTCGTTATCGAGCCATTCCTTACCGACCAGTGGTTTGTAGCGGTAGAAGAACTGGCTAAGCCCGCCATTGAGGCAGTGGAAAACGGCGACATTCAGTTCGTGCCAAAAAACTACGAAAATATGTACTTCGCCTGGATGCGCAACCTCCAGGACTGGTGTATATCCCGACAGCTGTGGTGGGGCCATCGCATTCCTGCTTGGTATGACGCCGAAGGCAATGTGTACGTTGCCCGCAGCGAACAGGAAGCCCGTGAGAAGCACGGCTTAGCGGCAGAGGTGACACTCACCCAAGACGAAGACGTCCTCGACACTTGGTTCAGCTCGGGCCTATGGACGTTTGGTACGCTCGGCTGGCCGGAAAAAACCCCAGAGCTGGAAACCTTCCACCCTTCCAGCGTACTGGTAACCGGTTTTGACATTATCTTCTTCTGGGTCGCCCGGATGATCATGATGACCCTCAAGTTCACTGGCGAAATACCGTTTAAAACCGTCTACGTGCATGGTTTGGTACGCGACGGTCAGGGTCAGAAAATGTCCAAATCCAAGGGCAATGTACTGGATCCCATTGACCTAATTGACGGTATCAGTCTGGATGCGCTGCTGGAAAAGCGTACTGGCAATCTGATGCAGCCGAAACAGGCCAAGGCCATTGCCAAAGCGACCAAGGACGAGTTTAAAGACGGCATTGAAGCCCACGGTACCGATGCCCTGCGCTTTACGTTCCTTTCCCAGGCAACCACCGGGCGCGATATCAAGTTTGATATGAACCGTCTGGATGGCTATCGCAACTTCTGCAACAAGCTATGGAACGCTTCGCGCTATGTGCTAATGAATGCCGAAGGTGAAGATTGTGGCACAGAGGGCGGTGACGTTGAGCTTTCACTGGCCGACCGCTGGATTATTTCCCAACTGCAGAAAACTGAGGCCCAAGTTACCAAAGCGATGGACGAATACCGCTTCGACCACGCTTCTCAAGCGCTGTATGAGTTTGTCTGGAACGAGTACTGCGACTGGTACCTGGAACTTTCCAAACCGGTCTTGTGGGACGAAAATGCCAGTGAGGAAGCCAAACGTGGTACCCGCCGTACGCTGGTCCGCGTCCTGGAAACCATTCTACGCCTCGCTCACCCGATGATGCCTTACATCTCAGAAGAGATCTGGCAACGCGTTGCGCCACTGGCAGGCACCTTCGTCGGTGATGGCGCTTCTATCATGCTCCAAGCCTGGCCGGAAGCCGACGAAAGCAAAATCGACGAGCAGGCCACGCGCGATATCGAATGGCTGAAAGGCGTGATTATCGCGGTGCGTAACATCCGCGCCGAGATGAATATTGCTCCCGGCAAACCGCTGGATGTACTGCTCACCAAAGGCAAGCCCGAAGACGCGGAACGCTTGGAAAGCAACCGCCACTTCCTCGCTAAGCTGGCCAAGTTGGAAAGCGCCACCTGGCTAGCCAACCCAGACGACGCACCGCTCTGCGCAACGCAGTTAGTGGACGACATGGAAGTGCTGGTACCGATGGCAGATCTAATCGACAAAGACGCCGAACTCAAACGCTTGGCCAAAGAAATTGACAAGCAGGACAAGCTGATCGGCGGCATCGAGAAGAAGCTCGGCAACGAAGGCTTTATCGCCAAAGCCCCGGAAGCCGTGGTGGAAAAAGAGCGTGGCAAACTCGCTGAATTCCAAGCTGCCAAGCAGTTGCTGGAAGAGCAGCGCACGAAAATCTCTGCGCTATAAGCCATCTAGACCAGACAAAAACACCCGCTTAAAGCGGGTGTTTTTTTAGCCGTCAATCGACTGTTCGAGTTTGGCGCTTCCTTGCCCGCTGACCTGGTAGCGCCTATAACTTGACTATGGACTCATTCAGCACTGACAGCGTTTCGACTCGTCACCCCTTAGCGGTGTTGCGTTTCCTCGGTTTGGTAGTGTTGGGAAGCGGCGTTGGAGGAGTGGCGGCGTTGGCCGCCGTTGGCTTCGTTAATACGGTGGTATGGCTTAACGACCTACTGTTGATCTCCCCTCGGGGCCAGATGATGGCTGCGAACACCACCCTAGTGACACTGGCTACACTGCTAGTGCCAACCCTCGGGGGACTGCTCGTTGGTCAACTACATCGCAACCTACCCGAGAGCCGCCCTCATACTCCTGCCGACGTCATCGCTGCCGTCCAGACCCGCAGAGGCTGTCTACCCGCCAAGGCGGGTGCTCTCTCAGCATTAAGCGGTTTAGTGTCGTTAGGTGCGGGTGCCTCGGTCGGCCAGTACGGGCCCCTGGTTCACCTCGGCGCGACGCTGGGCTCTCTCATCACCCGCTTACTTCGCCTGGGACGCTCAGAGGACAATATCACGATCGCTTGCGGGGTAGCTGCCGCCATCGCAGCGGCCTTCAATGCCCCACTGGCAGGCATTGTCTTCGCCCACGAAGTGGTACTACGCCACTATGCCCTGCGCGCCTTCGCTCCAGTGGCTGCCGCCGCCATCGTCGGTTATGTGCTGGCCTCTCAGTTACTGGCTCAAGGAGCGCTGTTTCATATTACTGAACCGGCCATCCCAAAGCCCTGGGAGTTCGCCCTTTTTCTAGCTTTAGGTGGCCTAGGTGCCTTGGTGGCGGGGGCCTATATACATGCCATTCTCGCGATGGGGAAGCTGGCCAAGCGACTACCGCTGCCCACCAGTCTCCGCCCCGCTCTCGCCGGGGCGCTGCTTGGTCTGACCGCCCTTTGGGTACCCGATATCCTCGGCATGGGCCAGGAAACCCTACGCTTCGCCACCTTGCCTGGGGCCTACGGCGGCGGCGAGCTGCTGTTGGTGTTGCTACTCAAGCTGGCCGCTACCGCGTTGTGCTTAGGGCTAGGCTTCGCCGGCGGCGCTTTCAGCCCAGCACTGGTGATCGGCACTCTCTTTGGAGCTCTAGCCGGTACTCTGGTGGCAGAGCTTGGCGGCGGCCAAGAGACCTTCATCTTTTATGCGGTGTGCGGCATGGTGGCAGTAACCGCACCGGTACTTGGTGCCCCTCTCACCACGCTGCTGATTGTCTTCGAACTTACCGGTAGCTATGCCTTGACCACCGCCGCTCTAGCTAGCGTCACGCTAGCCAGCCCTCTGGCCGCCCAGCTGTTCGGCCGTTCATTATTCGATATTCAATTAGCCCGCCGTGGCTTGGATCTTTCCGCGGGCCGCAGTTGCGCGGTACTCCAAGAAGAGCGGTTGACCGAGCTGATTAGCCATGACGCCGTGACCCTACTCCCCGAGACCCCACTGACCACGGCTATCTCACGCCTTAGTCTAGCGGGGCGTAGCGAAGCTTACTTAGTGGATAATCAGGGGGTTTACCACGGTTGCGTGACCCTAGCGAGCCTGGAAGCCCTTCGCGAAGGCAGCGAGTCCCCAACCCTGGCCGACTGCCCTAAAGCTCCTCGCCCAGTGCTAGATCCTCAATCCTCCCTTTGGGAGGCAATGCATCAGCTTCAGAAAATCACCGGCGAGGCCATCGCAGTGGTGGATGAACAGCGGCGCTTCTTGGGAGTGGCCTATGAGTCGAGTATTGCTCAGGCTTTCTTACACCATAGCGACGCCTTACGTCGGGAGGAGCACGGTGCTGGCTAAACGATGGACCCTCGGACTTCTGGCTGGGCTACTCACCCTGGCCCCCTCCATCAGTGCGCAAGAACCCGACGCTTCCGCCTCGCTAACGGTACTGAGCTGGGGCGGTGCCTATGAGCACGCCCAGCGCCGCGCGCTCTTCACGCCCTTCACCGAGGCTCATGGTGTACCGGTGGCAGTAGCCCGCTATAACGGCGGCCTGACAGCACTGCGTCAAGCCGTGGCAGAGAACAACGTCCCCTGGGATGTGCTTGATATGACCCGTAGCGATGCCATGGCAGCCTGTGAGGAGGGCTTGCTGGAACCGCTTCCCCCTGAGCTGGCTGCCCCAGCGCCAGATGGTACTCCCGCAGCCCAAGACTTCCTGCCCGGCGCCCTGGGCCGCTGCTTTATCAGCCACTCAATCTTCGCCACCGTCGTGGCCTATCGCCGCGACGCCTTCCCGGGACGTCGCCCCACTCGCATTGCAGATCTCTTTGATCAACAGCGCTTCCCTGGGCCCCGAGCCCTTCAGCTCACCCCTGCGGCGAACTTAGAATGGGCACTGCTCTCCTACCGAGTTCCCCAGGAAGCGCTTTATCGCTTGCTGAGTACCCGCCGCGGTCTGGATCTAGCCTTCGCCCGGCTGCAAAGCATCGACAATATCCACTGGTGGGAAGCCGGTGATACTCCAGTGCGCCTATTGGAAGAGGGTCAGGTGGTCATGGCCTCCGGCTACAATGGGCGCTTCTTCGCTGCCATGGTAGAGCGCGACCTGCCCATAGAGATCCTCTGGGATGGCCAGTTTCAGGAACACGAAACCTGGGCGATCCCCCGCGGCGCTCCAAACGCTGAGGCGGCGCGAGACTTTATCCGCTTTGCCACCACCAGCGAACGTCAGGCGGAACTGGCTCGCTATATCCCCTATGGCCCAGCGCGTCGCTCTGCTGCCATGCAGGTCACCACCCACCGCGACAGCGGCCTGGACATGCGCTTGCATATTCCCACCCACCCCATCAACGCCCAAGGTGCAGTGGCCAAAGACGAGACATGGTATGCACGTACCCAGGAGCGCATCGAAGCGCTGTTTCGTGAGGCGCTATTTCATAAAACCCTGTCGACACAGCAATGAGCGTCGTGGCAATAAATGGGCGCCCCAGTGTGGTTATTCATGTTGTAAAACATTGATAAGCTTTCCAAATGGGTCACGCACATAAAATCGGCGGACACCCCAAGGCTCGCTTACCGGCCCGTACTCAATCTCAATCTTTGCCGACTTCACTCTCGCCAAGGCAGTCTCTAAGCTATCAACCTCTATCGATAGATCTGGCACTGGCGTAGCTGAGCCACCTTCCGATGCCACACTTAACTGAGCGGTCATTTTCTCGCCCGAGCTATAGGTTCTTATCCAGCCATGATCCATCACGAGCGTGAGACCAAAGATAGTCGCATAGAACTTCTCAGCGTCTTCAAGATGCGTGGCGGCAATGTTAGAGACAATACGCTTTACAATCACCTTACCTCCTACCCACCAGCTCCATGGGATAAGGAATGCTCACCCTATCCCCCTTTTCTCCTTATCTTTCATCTCTTTTTATGCGTAACCATGTAAGGTTAGTACAAGAATAGCCACTAACAGGCATTGCTAAACATACACCAACACGGATGACGCTATGCCAACACCTTTAGCGGCGCGTTTGCAGGCACTGGAAAACACGCTGCAACAGGCGAAGATTGCCTATCAATCGCTTGCGCCGATGGCAGACACTGGGCTTGCCCACGATCATGTGTGGGTGCATCGCGATGGCGGAGATTGGGTCGCACGGCTGCCCAAGCAGAGCCAAATGAATTTGGCTCCTGCCGATAATTTGGCCTATGAAGCCGCCTGCTACGAGCGCGCCAGCCAGGGTGGCCAAGTGCCCCGCCTGCATGGCATCTTGCCCGTGAGCAAAGCCCTGCCACGTGGCGGGCTGCTGGTCGATGCCATTGAGGGTCGTCTGGCGCAGCTACCGCAGGATTTACCACGTATCGCAGAGCCCCTGGCAAGCCTACACCGCTTGCCGCTACCTGAGCATCCCGAACCACTTCTAGCGCCTATCGACTCCTGGCAGGCCATGTGTGAGGAAGTTAGCCGCCAAGCCGAGTGGCTGGAAAAAGCCGCCTTAGAGCCTAATGTTATTGCCCGTGTGCGTGATGAACTGGCGGCTCTGCCAACCGCACTGCCCGATGCCGAGCGCTGTTTGATTAGCTTTGATACCCACCCCGGCAACTTTTTGATAACTGAAGAGGGGAACGCTGTGCTGGTGGACTTAGAGAAGTGCCGCTACGGTCTACCGGGGATCGATCTAGCCCATACCTCGCTTTACACCTCGACCACTTGGGACGTTAACAGCCAGGCAGTGCTTACTGTGGAAGAGGTTGTAGCCTTTTATCAGCACTGGCAGACGTGTATGGATAAATCACCCAGCGCGGAAACGCTGGTTGCCTGCCGACGTGCCACTTGGCTGTGGTCATTAACATGGTGTGCCAAGTGGCGCGCCCAGCATTTGCAACGTAAAGATACCGAGCACCGCGGCCAGGACTGGTCAGCAGAGCTCACCGATGCTGACGTCATTGCCCATGTCCGCGACCGGGTCGAGCACTATTTATCACTGCCGATTATTGAGCATGTCCATAATGAACTTCTCCATCTAAAAGCATCTCTATAACCAACTGATTTTACAAGGTGTACGATGAAACCACGCACCACTCTAACGACCGCTGTCGCCACTACCATGTTGTCACTGGCGCTGCCCGCCATGGCTGCTCCAGATCCCACTAATTGGGATGCCGTACTGCAAGCTGCCGAAGGTCAAACCGTTTACTGGAACGCCTGGGGCGGTGACAGTCGCACCAACCGCTATATCGCTTGGGTGTCCGAACAAATGCAGTCCACCTATGGCGTCGATGTAGAGCATGTAAAGTTAGATGACACAGGTAGCGCCGTTGCTCGTGTACTGGGTGAAAAGCAGGCTGGTAACGTGGATGATGGCCGCATCGACCTGATCTGGATTAACGGCGAAAACTTCGCTGCCATGCGCGAACAAGACCTCTTATTTGGCCCCTTTGCCGAATCTCTGCCTAACTTCGCCTTGATTCACCCAGACGAGAACTCAGAAGTGGTGACCGACTTCACGCTGCCGACTGAAGGCTATGAGTCTCCTTGGGGAAAAGCACAAATCACCTTCTACTACGACAGCGCTCAAACTGAAACACCGCCGCAAAGTATTGCGGATTTGCTGGAGTGGGCCAAAGACAATCCTGGCCAATTCAGCTATCCACGTATTCCCGATTTCACCGGTAGCACCTTTTTAAAACAGGCGTTAATTGAATTATCTAATCAAGATGACGCCCTTTATGCGCCAGTGGTTGAAGCGGAGTTTGCGGAGATCACCGCGCCATTGTGGGATTATCTGGATGAGTTACACCCACACCTGTGGCGCAGCGGCCGCAGTTTCCCGGAATCGGGCCCTAACCTGCGCGCATTGATGAGCGATGGCGAGCTCAGCTTAGCCTTCTCCTTCTACCCGACAGATGCCGCCGTCGCGGTGATGGAGTATGAGCTCCCAGAGAGTGTGCGCAGCTATGTGCTGGAAGACGGCACCCTAGGAAACGTTCACTTTGTCGCTATTCCCTTTAACTCTCCCCATAAAGCAGGCGCGATGGCGCTGGCCAACTTCCTGCTCTCACCTGAAGCCCAAGCCCAAAAGCAGTTGCTTAGTATGTGGGGCGATCGTACCGTATTGGCAATCAGTCGGTTAGATGAAAACGCCAAGGCGCTCTTCGAACAAGGGGAAAGTCATCCATCTGCGCTGCCTGCCGATGCACTTTCCAATACCCTGGCCGAACCTCATCCCAGTTGGATGACGGCGCTACAGGATGCGTGGCTTCAGCGTTATGGCGTTAATTAATTGATCCTGCGGCTAGCCCCTATACTGCTTATTGCGCTTTTGGTTATTCCAGTAAGTGCAGGGCTTGGCATGGTGTTGTTGCCAGCCTTTGGCTATTTACCGGTGCTCGGGGGAAACACGTTTCACCTGGAAGCTTGGCAAACCTTATGGGCGCACGCTGGCCTCCAGCGTTCCGTACTGCTGAGCTACTTTAGCGGTCTGATCACCGCCTTGGTGGCCCTGTTCATCGTGGTGCTGTTTCTGGCGGCTAGCCAAGGCACTTTGCTTGACCGAGCCATTCGGCGCATGGTCTCACCGCTACTGGCCATTCCCCATGCAGCCGTGGCCTTTGGCTTAGCCTTTCTGATTGCGCCCTCTGGGTTGCTGGTGCGCTGGGCCTCCCCTGGGCTTACTGGGTGGGAGCGCCCGCCTGACCTGCTGATCGTCAACGACCCGCTAGGGCTGGCGCTAATGGCGGGGTTGATACTCAAAGAAGTGCCCTTTTTGCTATTGATGAGTCTAGCTGCGCTACCTCAGCTGCGTCCTGAACAACGTGTCACTGCTGCACGCTCGCTGGGCTACGCACCTAGCATTGCTTGGCTGAAATGCGTTTTCCCTGCACTTTACCCACTGATTCGCTTGCCGGTTTATGCCGTGATTGCCTACGCCACTTCGGTGGTGGATATGGCGTTGATTCTTGGCCCCACCCTGCCACCAACGTTGAGCGTTTCGGTGCTCACTTGGTTTAATGACCCCGATTTAAACCGTCGCTTTATGGCGTCTGCCGGTGCCGTACTGCAGTTAGGCGTTACCCTGGCGGCACTACTGACTTGGTGGCTTGGTGAACAAGGGGTCAAACGTCTCTGCCAACGTTGGTTAGCCAACGGTTCGCGGACATCTGGGGCAACGGCGATTGCGTTTGGCGGCCGTGCGTTGCTGCTATCAGTCACTTTGCTAGCGATCAGTGCGCTGGCCGGTTTGGCACTGTTTTCGGTGGCGGGCTTTTGGCGTTTTCCGGATGCGCTGCCGGGTACGTTCACGCTGGATCATTGGCTGCGTATTCTACCCAGCGTGGCAACACCGTTGATCAATACCTTGAGTGTGGGGCTGGCCGCGACGCTTATCGCCGCGGTACTGGTCGTGGCCACATTGGAGCATGCTGCGCGTTATCAGCTGCCTGCATGGCGTGCTCAATGGCTACTTTATTTACCGCTCATTGTGCCGCAAGTGGCCTTTTTGTTCGGCTTAGTAGTGGCCGCTGAAAGCGTTGCCATACGGCCTCAGCACGCGTTAGTGGTAGCCGGCCATCTGCTGTTTGTGGTGCCGTATCTCTATTTATCGTTGTCAGAAGCCTACCGGCGGCTGGACCCACGCTGGGCACAAGTGGCACTGTCACTAGGAGTACCGCCCTGGCGTGCTTTTTGGCAAGTACGTCTGCCACTGTTACTGGCCCCATTATTCACTGCTTGCGCAGTCAGCTTAGCCGTCAGTATCGGCCAGTATTTGCCAACACTGCTGCTGGGAGGTGGTCGCATCTCCACCATCACTACCGAAGCCGTTGCCATGGCATCTGGTGGCAATCGCAGGCTAGTGGCGGTATTGGCACTACTGCAGACGCTGCTGCCCTTTATTGGCTTTAGTCTGGCACTTATGATCCCCCGCCTTGTGTGGGCAAAACGCCGCCAAATGCGAGGAGCTGCATGACACCCAACCGTCAAACCTTGCACATCAAACAGGTGACTATCACGCTAGCAGGCGAGGCACTGCTGGCAATGCACTGTGACATAGCGCCAGGCGAAGTAGTAACTGTCATGGGCCCGTCAGGCTCTGGAAAGTCTACGTTACTGGCCTATCTGGCAGGCTTCTTGTCGCCGGCCTTTCAGGCTCAAGGTGCACTCTATCTGGGCGAGAAACGCTTAGACACCCTGCCCGCCGAACAGCGTGGCATTGGTCTGCTGTTTCAGGACCCGATGTTGTTTCCCCATTTAAGCGTGGCGGGGAATTTGCGCTTTGGCCTGCCACACCATGCCAACAACAAACGCCAACAGGTCGCCCAAGCGCTGGAACAGGTGGGGTTGGCAGGTTTTGAAAATCGCGACCCGGCAACCCTTTCCGGCGGCCAGCAAGCTCGGGTGGCGCTGATGCGCTTGCTGCTTTCACGGCCTCGCGCGGTGCTGCTGGATGAGCCGTTCTCCAAGCTGGACACCACGCTTCGTCAGGAAATGCGTGCGCTAGTGTTCGCCCAGCTTCGCGAAGCTGGCTTACCCACCCTGCTGGTTACTCATGATGAAGCGGATGCCAATGCCGCCGGAGGGCCAATCATTGCCCTTGGTTAACCCTGGCGTGGAATCGCCTATGCTTAGCATTGTGATACCAGTGCTGAATGAGTCTGCAGGGATTACAGAGGCGCTAGCTGCGCTTCAGCCACTGCGAGAGACCGGCACAGAAATCATTGTGGTCGATGGAGGCAGTACCGATGACAGCGTGGCGTTAGCCTCTCCGCTAGCGGATACGCTACTGACGAGTGCCCCTGGTCGGGCACAGCAGATGAACCTGGGCGCAGAACACGCGCGCTCAGCAGCGCTGCTATTTTTACATGCTGACACTCGGCTTCCCGAAGAGGCAAACAAGCTGATCTGCCAAGCGCTGAACACGAATTGCTGGGGGCGGTTTGATATTCACCTTGAGGGAAAAAGCCGCTGGTTGCCGCTCGTTAGCTTGCTGATGAATCTACGCTCACGGCTGAGCGGCGTCGCCACTGGCGACCAAGGCATGTTCCTTCGCCGCGCTACTTTTGAAGCGGTCGGCGGCTTTCCTGCACAACCGCTAATGGAAGATATCGAGTTAAGTAAGCGGCTGAAGGCAGTTTCTCGCCCCACCTGCCTACGTAGCAAAGTGATAAGTTCAGGCAGGCGCTGGGATCAGTTCGGTGCCTGGAAAACGATTTGCCTGATGTGGCGGCTACGTTACCGCTACTGGCGCGGCGTCAGCGCCACTCAACTGGCCAAGGAGTATCGCAATGCCCGTTAAGTCACCTGTGCAACCCCATTTACATCTGCTGGCCAAAGCGCCACTGGCTGGGCAGGCGAAAACGCGCTTAATTCCTTGCCTGGGACCAGAAGGTGCCGCGCAAGCTCATGCCACCATGGTTCGCCACTGCGTCGCCACTGCCTGCCAAGCACTGGGATCGCAATACGTCACGCTATGGACCTCCTTGGAGCATCAGCACCCGTTGTTTGTAGAGCTGCAGTCTCACTACGGCATATCGCTCGCCACCCAACGGCAGGGCGATGTAGGAATGCGCGTCCGGCACGCACTGAATAGCACGCAAGGTCCGTCGATGGTGATGGGGACTGATTGCCCTAGCATCACCGTTGCCATGCTTAAGCAGTGCAGTGCAGCACTTCAAAACGTGCCAGTGGTGATTTTACCTGCCGAAGACGGCGGCTATGGGTTGATCGGCACTCATGACGATCACCCTAGCCTATTTGAGGACATTCCTTGGGGTACCGAGCAAGTGCTTCAGGTCACTCGTCAGCGGCTTGCTGCACTGACGTTAGAGGCCATATTTCCCGATACCATGTGGGATATTGACCGCCCAGAAGACTGGCAGCGCTGGCAACAAACGCTGGAGCGCGCAAACAGTCTGTAAGGATTACGCTCATTGCGTCACTGTTACTAAACGAATGTTCTGCTGCTAACACTACCTCGCCCCAACGGAGCCTGCCATGAACCGTCAGCGCCTGATGATTATCACCCTGCTGCTACTGGCCGTGCTTGGCTTTTATGTGAGCGGTGCCCATACGTTTTTCACCCTGGAAACCCTGCAAACCTATCGCAGCGACTTCCAAGCCGCCTTCCAGCAATCCCCTTGGCAAGTTGCGGGCATTTTCTTTGCGCTGTATGTGGTCATGACGACACTATCGCTACCCGGCGCGACACTCCTCACACTGCTGGGTGGCGCGCTGTTTGGCCTCGGCTGGGGGCTGTTAATTATCTCCTTTGCCAGCACCATCGGCGCAACGCTGGCCTTTTTACTCTCGCGGTTCCTGTTTCGACAGCCGATTGAAAAGCGTTTTCCTCGCCAGTTCAATACGCTCAATCGTGGCGTTGATAAAGACGGCGCTTTTTATCTTTTCACCCTTCGCTTAGTACCGATATTCCCTTTCTTTATGATCAATTTGGTGATGGGCCTAACGCGGCTTAAAACAGTCACCTTTTATTGGGTAAGTCAGCTGGGCATGCTGCCCGGCACGGTGGTTTACGTGAATGCAGGCGGCCAGCTGGGTGAACTTGAAAGCCTGGGCGGAATTATTTCCCCAGGGCTTTTGGCCTCGTTTGCGCTACTGGCAGTATTCCCTTGGATAGCCCGCCGTCTTGCGCTACTGGTGCAAAAGCGCAATGCCTATCGTGGTTTTAAGCGCCCATCCCGCTTTGATTACGACATTGTGGTCATCGGCGGCGGCTCAGCAGGTCTGGTCACTAGCTACATCGGTAGCGCTGTCAAAGCTAAAGTAGCGTTGGTAGAAAAGCACAAAATGGGCGGCGACTGCCTGAATACCGGTTGCGTCCCTTCAAAGGCGCTAATTCGTGCCGCCCGTGCTGCTCACGACATGCGTACAGCACACCGCTTTGGCGTTAACGCTGGCGAGCCGGATATTGATTTTGCCAAGGTGATGGGGCACGTACACCAAGCTATTACGGACATTGAACCCCACGATAGTGTCGAGCGTTACACCAAACTGGGCGTTGAGGTGTATCAGGAACATGCCACCCTGACATCTCCTTGGGAAGTTAAGATCGGTGATAAAACCCTGACCGCCCGCCATATTGTGCTGGCCACTGGCGCACGTCCCCGTGTGCCTTCGCTTCCCGGCATCGAGCATGCCCCACTGCTCACCTCAGAAAACCTGTGGTCACTCACGGAACTGCCTAAACGCCTAGTCATACTCGGCGGCGGGGCAATTGGCTGCGAGCTCAGCCAAAGCTTTGCCCGCCTAGGCAGTCAGGTCACCTTGGTGGAAGGTATTCCGCAGCTGCTAGGCCGAGAAGACCAAGACGTAGGCGAACACGTGGAGCGCACGCTCATCCAGGAAGGCGTTAATGTAATGACCAGCGCCAACGCCTTGGAAGTCCGCCAAGATGGCTCAGCATATCAACTCGCGGTTGAGCACAATGGTCAGCGCATCACTATCGAATTTGATTATTTGCTCGTCAGCGTTGGCCGCCAAGCCAATGTTGAAGGGTTGGGGCTGGAAGCGCTGGGAATCACTACCACCAACACTGGCACGCTGGAACTCAACGAGCGTCTGCAAACTCGGCTGCCCAACATTTGGGCCTGCGGCGACCTAGCAGGCCCCTACCAACTCACGCATGCCGCTGCCCATCAGGCGTGGCACGCAGCCGTCAATGCATTGTTTGGTGAGTTAAAAAGCTTCGCTGTAGACTATCGCTTTATGCCTGCGGTCACCTATATTCAGCCCGAAGTAGCGCGAGTCGGGCTCAACGAAAAAGAGGCCATCGCTAAGGGCGTGGCGTTTGAAGTTACCCGCTATGCCATGAGTGAAAGCGACCGCGCTATTGCCGAAGGCGCTACCGACGGGTTTATCAAAGTGCTTACTGTGCCCGGTAAAGACAAAATCCTTGGCGCGACCATCGTGGCTGAAAACGCCGGAGAATGGTTAGGAGAGTTCACCATCGCCATGAAGTATGGCCTGGGGCTTAACAAGCTATTGGGCACCATTCATCCCTACCCCACGCTTGGCGAAGCTGCCAAGGCCACCGCTGGCGTGTGGAAAAAAGCCCACAAGCCCGAGCGTATTCTCACCCTATTGGAGCGTTATTTCCGCTGGCGGCGTGGTGCGGAATAATGATGTCCCCATGAAAAATCTCGTGCTGATTGGCGCAGGCCATGCCCATGCCTTCGTGCTGGAAGCCTTTGCTCAGCACCCAGATCCGTCAATCGCTATCACCGTGGTTAGCGACAGTGCGCTATCAGCCTATTCTGGCAGCGTGCCAGCGTGGCTAGCAGGAGAATGCACGCTACGCGAAACACAAATTGATGTAGCGGCGCTCTCTCACAGGGCAGGTGCTCGCTTAATCACTTCGCCTGCAGTGGCTCTCGACCCCACTAAGCGCCAGCTAGCGCTAGCGAACGGTGAGGCGATCCATTTCGATGTAGCCTCATTTAACGTGGGCTCCACGTTAAGATTGCCTGAACAACCGTTTCTCGAAAAACATGGCAAACAAACCCCCTATTTGTTGGCGATGCGACCGCTCAGTTCACTGCACCACCGCTGGCAAGCGCTGAGAGAGAAAGTTGACCAGTGTCCACAGGGGTCTACACAGCGGGTAGTAAGCGTAGGCGGTGGCGCGGCAGGTTGTGAGACCTTAATGAGTGTGCTGGCGCAGCTGCGCCAACAACGTTCAGACATTACTTGGCAGGGCACGCTAGTCAGCGCATCAACAACACTGCTACCCGACGTAGGTCGGCTGCCCCGCTGGTTAACCCAACGCGCTCTGCGTCGAGCAGGCGTTACGGTGCTACACGGTGTGCGCGGCCAGGCGCTAATAGCGGGTGGCGTCTACACCTCTGAAGGCGAACTGATTGACGCGGATATCGTGCTGTGGGCTACCGGCGCCGTTGGCCAGTCTTGGCTGCAAGACACCGCTCTGCCGCTGAATAAGCGGGGATTCATCCAGGTGAATAAGACACTTGAGGTAGCCGACCAGCCAGGACTGTTCGCTGCTGGAGACTGTGCAGCGTTCAATCAATCACTGCACTCTTCTCCACGGTCCTCTTTTCCACTACCCAAGGCCGGAGTTTACGCCGTGCGCCAGGGGCCAGTGCTGGCGGAGAACCTGCGCGCCGCCTGCCACAATGGACCGCTGATTAACTGGAAGCCACCAAAACGGGTACTGGCTCTAATTGGCACTGGCGATGGCCATGCGATTGCCAGCCGAGGTGCCATCGGCTTCTCCGGCCGCTGGGTATGGGAATGGAAAAAGCGGATTGATGCGCGCTTTATTGCCCGCTTCAACCCGCCTTTTAAGCACTAGATCACTGCGATCGGATGCTAACGGCTTAGTTAGCTTCGCGCCAGCCGCCTAATACGCGGCTATCTGGTCCAAAAAACACCAGCCGATCATGGTCGATGAGGTAGCGATAGGCCGTATCGAGCATATCGGTTACTCGCTTGGCATCTTCCATATTGGGGCAAGCCATACGTGTCGAGGCGAGCTGGCTAAACTCAATACGCTGGTTTTCTCCCAGACTTACACTGCCGGTAAATCGGTTACAACCATCCGAACCGCTCACGCTGCCGTCGCGTCCAATTTGAAAGAAGGGTGTATTGGGTAACGATACCCGCTCATCGGTACCTACTAGCAGTAAATTCCAACGCTGATCGACCATCGGGCCTGACAGCGACACGTTTTCCGGCGCTGTCGTACTCTCTTGCTCTGGTGTACTGCTACACGCACTGATTAATAGTGCGCTAGCGACACCGGCTAGCATTGCTCCAAATTTGACCGTCACTGTCTCATGCTCCTTATTGACAAATTACCAGCTTCCACTGTTTTCCATTGACGCCCATGGCTCCTGAGGGGGCAACGCATCACCTTTTTGCAGTAGCTCGACAGAAATGCCGTCGGGCGACTTCACGAACGCCATATGCCCATCCCGCGGCGGGCGGTTAATGGTCACGCCATTATCTTGAAGTTTTTTGCATAGCGCATAAATATCGTCAACGCGATAGGCTAAATGCCCGAAGTTTCGCCCGCCTGACACTTCTTCTGGATCCCAGTTATAGGTCAACTCAAGCTCTGGTGCCGTTAACCGCTCTGAGCGCGCTTCATCTTCCGGCGCAGCGAGAAAGACCAGCGTAAAACGGCCCTTCTCATTTTCTTTGCGACGCACTTCTTTCAACCCTAAAAGGTCGCAGTAAAAACTCAGCGATGCATCTAAGTCGCTTACCCTTACCATAGTGTGCAAAAACTGCATGTCACTCTCCCTCCATTATTACTGGGTATATTCGCTAAAGATAGCGGGCATGCTGTCGTTGCTGGTCCAGCTGAGAACGGCGTAATCATCAACCCGGCCAGTTTCCATGCCCGGAGAGCCATGCGGCATACCTGGCACTGTTAACCCGATAACGTTTGGCTGCTCTTCTAACAGCCGCTTAATATCTGCAGCGGGTACATGGCCTTCTATCACGTAACCATCAACGATGGCTGTGTGGCAAGATGCTAGCTCTGCAGGAACGTTATTGGCTACTTTGACTGACCGGAGGTCGCCGTCACGGTGATGGTTCACAGCAAACCCAGCGTCTTCAAGGTGGCTCACCCATGCACCACAGCAGCCACAGTTAGGATCGCTGTGCACATCGACCGTAGGCATTGCCAAAGCACTTAGCGAATAGGCAGCTAGAAAGCTGCCCACCAGACTTTTAATTAGATGATTTCGTGACATTTAAAAACCCTCTTCATAGCTATATAAAATAATACCCAGCTTACTTGGATTACGGGGCTACCCCAAGGAGACATACGTGGATTCAGTCACACAAGCTGCCCTTGGGGCCGCCATAGGTGGTGCAATATTAGGTAAACGATTGGGTCGCAAAGCCATACTGATGGGTGCCCTGCTCGGTACGCTGCCCGACCTAGATGTGATGCTTGATTACGGCGATGCCGTGGCCAATGTGACCGAGCACCGCGGTTTTAGCCACTCCCTATTTGTGCTGACTGGCTTAGCCACGATAGTGGCGCTGCTGTGCCACCGCTTCATACCTGTTCGTGATATCAGCCTGAGTAGGTGGTGGTGTTTTTTCGTTCTCTGTCTGACAACCCACCCGGTACTTGATTCATTTACCACTTACGGCACTCAGCTGTTCTGGCCACTGGATATGCCTCCCGTAGCGTGGCCTATCGTGTTTATTATCGACCCGTTTTATACCTTACCGCTGTTGATTGCGTTAACCATCGCTATTGCCGCCAAAAAAGTACCTAGGGCCTGTACGATCGGATTAGCCGTATCCAGCATGTATTTACTACTGGCAGCAGGCGCAAAATGGAGCGTTGAACAACGCTTAGCCCCTGTACTGGCGGACGCAGGTTTACAGTCAGCGCCGCTACTAACTCAAGCGACGCCATTTAATATTGCCCTGTGGCGCGCAACGGTTATTGACGGAGATCGCTATTTTGAGAGTCTGATCAGCGTATTTGACGATCAGGATGCGCCAACGCTTGAAGCTATAAAGCGCAACGTCGCATTAGAGGAAAGCGTGCTAGCAAGCCCACTTGGCCAACGGCTGACCTGGTTTACTGGCCCTTTTTTGCGCTATGACACGCTGTTGATTGATGGTCAGGAAACGTTAATCGCCACCGATATTCGCCTTGGCTTTCCAGGCTTTCATCCGTTCACTTTTACCCTGGCAACATGGCAAGGCGGCTCTTGGCAGCCTAGCGACATAAGCAAGCAACTAGACATCTCCCAAGAGCCCGGACTAGAAATACTTTCAAGGCTCGCTGCCAGGGCTATGGGTGATAATACCTCACTGTGTGCCAGCGACTTTATTGAAGCTCAATGGCGTGCCGAGCCTTCGCTTTACCGTTGCTGACACATCAGTGGACTCAAAAGACCGTACCAACTAAGGAGCGATGCCCTGACCACAGCCTTTGTACTGCTGCCCGCCGATTGTCAGCGTGACTCGAGCGGGATACGGCTGGCCTTTCATATCATCAAAACAGGCTCCCGACTCAATGCGTACGCGGAAAAACTCCTCGGCGTTGGCATTCTCAATCACCACTCTGCCCGCCTCATTGTCCATGACGCTTACCATATAGGGCATGGTTTGCGTCTCGCTGCCATAGCCGGTTGTCCAAGTCATCACCGGAGCATCATGGGCTAGCTCAATCGTCCAGCCCGGCTCATTGCCACGCCCTAGAAACATCACGCCAGGGTGGTCAGCGCGGGTCGCTGCGACTCGGCGCTGCCCCTGTTGGCATTGCAACTGACCACGCGGTGTTTCAACCTGCGCTTGATCGCCTCGATTCCAGAAGCTGATCTCACCATCTTGATAACGCGCACCGCTTGCCACAATCGCTTGCGGTAAGCGCCAGGCACCATGTAGTGACCAAAGACGCAGGTTATCGTCGTTCACCGCGGTGACCAAGTTTTGGTTGGCGGGCTGACACTCCCAAGCATCAAAATGAGCGGCACTGCCTGGAAACAGTGCAGCAGGCAGCAGCGGTGCACTACTGTGTACGGTTGTTTTAGACACTCCAGTCGCAGAATCAGCAGGCGTTGTCCCAGTATTTGCACAGCCTGCCAATGCCACCGTGGCCGTTAGCGCAATCAAACCAGTTAACCGATTAGATGAGTAAATCATGCATTCTGCTCCCTGTTGTCATCACTGTTGTTACCGCTATCACTATTGTGACCGCTACTGATTTCATGCCTTTTATCATCGTAGGCACTGTCAATGGCGTCTACTTAACGTTCGGCGTCGCTCTGCTAGCGGCGCTTAAATGCTTTCAGGTCCTGCGGGTCAAAACTGTCAACCTGGGCTGGCAACCCCAGCTCTTCACGCTTTAACTTTATCTGCATTTTCTCAGCTAGGCGTTCAGAATCATCATCGGTAGTACGACCGTTAAGTTCCGCGAGCTGCGTCATGCCTTGATGGTAAAACGTCACAATATCCAACGCTATACGATTATCTTCCTCCACGCCGCGGCGCAGTGGTTGCAGGTAGCCACTAATCTGAGAAAGGTGGTTTTTGAGCTGCCATACGTAGCGCATTTCAGCCATCCATGGGCGATCTTTGAGCACCGCAAACAATGCGCTGGTGGCCAACAAACCAAGGAAGACCCCCAATCCATTGAGCCATAAGGTACTGCCAAAAGCGGAAGTTAGCAGCATTGAGAACAGTAACCCAAAGACAATTAATTGCCCTGCCATGGCAATACTGATCATTCGCGCCTTGCGCTGGTAACTACTGGGATTATGCTGCTCAAGGGTGAAAACCATGGCCAACCTCATCATAAAAAGTTGCCTCTTATGATACGGGGCTGGCCAGGGCAAACAAGAGATTATCAAGCTGCAGGGAGATTACTGGGTTAACTCATTCGCTCGGCAGCGGTTTTAAGCAATCGTTCTGTGGTTTCCCAACTTACACAGGCATCGGTCACCGAGACACCGTAGCGCATCGCGTTAGGCGACAGCGCTTGCTTACCTTCAAACAGGTGGCTTTCGAGCATTAGCGCCACCAAGTTGGCATCGCCTGCCTTGCGCTGTGCCAACACGTCGAGCAGCACTTCACTTTGGCGTCGGTGATCTTTTCGTGCATTAGCGTGACTGCAGTCCACCATTAAGCGAGGGTTCTGCCCGGCGTCTCGTAGGGTATTCACCGCTGCACGCACATGATGCGCCTGGTAGTTAGGCTCGCCATGACCACCTCGTAACACCACATGCGTATTGGGGTTACCAGCCGTTTCCTGCATGATCGGGCGTCCTTCATTATCCATGGCGAAACGCTGATGGGAATGAGCCGCTGCCTGCATAGCATCAATGGCAACCTGAACGTCGCCGCTGGTCGCATTTTTGAACCCTACGGCTGCCGCAAGGTCGCTTGCCAGCTCGCGGTGTAACTGCGACTCAGTGGTACGCGCACCAATGGCAACCCAGCTCAGCAGGTCATCTAAGTAGGGGGCTAACATTGGCTGTAATAGCTCTGTGGCCACCGGCAGTCCCCGCGAGGCAACCGCGTGCATAAGCTCACGGGAGAGGGTGATGCCTTTTGCCATATCACCACTGCCATCTAGCCCAGGATCGTATGCCAACCCCTTCCAACCGACGGTGGTACGCGGCTTTTCTACGTAAACCCGCATGACCGGTAATAGTTGCTCACTCACTTCTTCGCTTAGCGCAGCCAACCGATCGGCATACTCTAATGCGGCTTCTGGATCGTGGACGGAACAGGGGCCAACAACGACTAATAAGCGCTTATCTTGACCATTCAGGATACGTTGAACCGCTTGGCGCTGGCTGGCAATTTGCTCACCCAGTTGGCTATTGATAGCGACACTGCGGCGTAGCTCTGCCGGCAAAGGCAATGGCTGCGATGAGCTTGAGGGGCCGTTCGTTAACGACGTTAGGTTTGACAAGGTTGTGCAAGCAGGGCGGACATGGGCATTCATAACTTAACTCTCCGGAAGCGTGTGACATCGTGATAACAACAACTTGCCACCTTGGCTTGCACGGTCGGAGGTGGCAGCTTGCACCGACCGCGCGTCGCTAAATCGCCAGCCATAGCCATAACCGATATAGTTGGCAGTATTGGCGAGCAGATTAGCGAGAGAGTGTGCGCGGTACATCATGATGCAGCTCCTTGATGAAATGTCTGTGAAACCCAAATAGTTAAACCAAATAAACCGTTAAAACGAAAGAAGCCTCGGTTGGGCTACCAACCGAGGCTTCTTTGCATGCGGCAGGCAACCTAGTCGGTGTGCCTGATGGCGCGACGCTACTGGTCGGCCAGGGGCACACCGTGGCTAAACCAATAGGCAGCGTAAAAGAACGCAGCAACGCACGCCCAAGCACTAGCCGCCGATACCGGCATTGCTTGTGTGTGGCAAGTGCATTGTGCTGTGTGCATAGCTACATCCTAATTTATAAGTCTAATTCACGTTGCTCATCGCAAACGATGACATCTAAGTGTTTAATCCTGCCTGCATAGAAGCAAAATGGCAACCTTCAGCCGCCAAACGCTTGTACCCAACCAATCGTTGCCGGCAGTGCGCTCATGCTAACCAGGACCACAACGCCGAGCACAATAGAAAGTAAACCTGATTCGTCTTTGAAGTTGTCGTCATGGTGGGCCATGAAAGCCTCCTTTTTTATCGGTATCGGTTATCAGCACATACCGTGCGTCAGTTATCGGCCAATCATTTTAGTGAGGGCGAGGAGCGTAGGCAAATACATCCGAGAACATTCTCTCACTACTGATGTTTTTTCGCTCGAACACATCAACGCAGGCGTACACCATCCCCGGCGAGCCTGATAGGAAGATATCACAATCGCTGGGCGTTAACTGAGCCCTTGCAAGCTGGCTCTCAAGGGCATCTTCCAGCACGAGGTCAATGCGTCCTTGATGGTGCGCTATTCGTTCACCAACCGCCAACGGCTCGGTAAGCGGAAACTCTGTCACGGCTTGAAAAGCAACGTTGGCATACTGTTGTGCCCATTCACAGGCCAAGTCTTCAGCATAGAGATCGCGGTGTTCGCGGTTTGCCCACCATAGCGAAATAGGCCGAGCAGGTTGCTGCCGCAGCGCCGCCTCTACAATGGCTTTCATCTGTGCAAAACCAGTGCCTGCTGCGACCAGCAGTAGCGGGCGCTGGCTTTCGATGTCCAACACACATTGGCCACTGGGTAAACGTACGGTCAACTGATTGGCTACCTGCAACAGCTCTCGCAGGCGAGCAGAGTTGTCACGCTCAGGCCAGTGCTGAATATGCAATTCGATGATGCCATCGCCACGTTCAGCGCTGGCAATTGAAAACGGCACCCAGGTGTTATCGTCTAGTTGCAGCTCTAAATACTGACCAGGCGCATGCTGCATAGCTTCTGGCCGCCCTTCCAGGGTCACTCCAAAGACATCGGGATTTAAATCCTCAACGGCGGTTACCTGGCAGGTTAACGTCTTGCAAGTTGGCGTGCTTGCGCTCATGAAAGCCTCTTTATGAAGAATCGTCCGACCTGCGCCACTGGGTTAGCCGTGGCGAGGTGTGGGTAACGGGATATCAATGCCCAACTCGTCCCAACGCTCGTCAACGCGAGTCTTTATCGAATCGTCCATCACGATGGGTACCCCCCACTCTCGATCCGTTTCGCCTGGCCATTTATTAGTGGCATCGAGCCCCATTTTAGAGCCCAACCCGGACACCGGAGAGGCAAAATCAAGGTAATCAATGGGGGTATTTTCCACCATCACGGTATCCCGTGCAGGATCCATACGCGTGGTAATTGCCCACATCACGTCTTCCCAGTTACGCGCGTCGACGTCATCATCCAGCACAATGACAAACTTGGTGTACATAAACTGACGCAGAAAGCTCCAAACCCCCATCATGACGCGCTTGGCGTGACCTGGATACTGCTTCTTCATGGTCACAACGGCCATCCGATAGGAGCACCCTTCCGGCGGCAGGTAGAAGTCGACAATTTCCGGGAACTGCTTACACAGGATCGGGACAAACACCTCGTTAAGCGCGACGCCCAGAATAGCTGGTTCATCGGGTGGGCGGCCGGTATACGTGGAGTGATAAATCGCGTCCCGCCGCATAGTCATCCGCGTGACGGTAAAAACGGGGAAGTGATCGACTTCGTTGTAATAACCGGTGTGATCACCAAATGGCCCTTCCGCTGCCATATCGTCGGGGTAAATAAACCCTTCCAGGATGATTTCTGCGGATGCAGGCACTTCCAGATCAGCATGTCCACATTTGACAAGCTCTGTGCGTGAACCGCGAAGAAGCCCAGCGAACGCATACTCGGAGAGAGAGTCGGGTACCGGCGTGACGGCGCCCAAAATCGTTGCCGGATCAGCCCCCAGAGCCACCGCCACGGGAAATGGCTCACCAGGATGTGCTTTTTGAAACTCAAGAAAATCCAGCGCACCGCCGCGATGGGAGAGCCAACGCATAATCAGGCGGTTTTTAGCAATTTTCTGTTGGCGATAAATACCGAGATTTTGACGTTTTTTATGCGGACCTTTGGTAATCACCAATGGCCAAGTCACGAGTGGCGCCGCATCGCCCGGCCAGCAGTGCTGAATCGGCAAACGATCTAAGTCAACCTCATCGCCTTCAAACGATCGCTCTTGTACCGGCGCTCGTTTAACGATTTTTGGCCCCATACTTAGCACTTGCTTGAAAATCGGCAGCTTGTCCCAGGCGTCTTTTAAACCTTTGGGCGGATCAGGCTCTTTTAGAAACGCCAGTAGCTTACCCACTTCGCGCAGCGCCTCTACCGAGTCTTGCCCCATGCCTAGCGCAACCCGTTTTGGTGTACCAAACAGGTTGCCCAGCAACGGCATGTCATGCCCCTTCACATTTTCAAACAGCAGTGCGGGACCACCGGCACGTAATGTCCGGTCGCAAATCTCGGTAATTTCCAGATAAGGATCAACTTCTGCTTTAATTCGCTTAAGCTCACCCTGCGCTTCAAGTGCCGCAATAAAATCGCGCAAGTCGTGGTACTTCAAGGCACTCTCCTCAAGGCACTTCCCGGGCTGTCAGACGTTTATCGCTAGTGCTTGGCCGTAATGCAGCGCCTAGCGGCGCTTCATCGCTTCAAAGAACTCCAGATTCGTCTTGGTATCTTTCAGACGATCAATCAGGAATTCTGTAGCAGCCGTGTCTTCCATCGGGTTGAGCAGCTTGCGAAGGATCCACATGCGCTGCATTTCATCTTCAGACGCTAGTAGATCTTCGCGCCGAGTACCGCTGCGACGGATGTTGATCGCGGGGAACACGCGCTTCTCAGCCAGCTTGCGATCAAGGTGCGCTTCCATGTTGCCGGTGCCCTTGAACTCTTCAAAGATGACTTCGTCCATTTTAGAACCGGTATCAACCAGTGCAGTGGCAATAATCGTCAGGCTACCACCCTCTTCGATATTACGCGCGGCACCGAAGAAACGTTTTGGCTTCTCAAGAGCGTGGGCATCCACACCACCGGTTAGCACTTTGCCAGAGCTGGGCACCACGGTGTTATAGGCACGCGCCAGACGAGTGATAGAGTCGAGTAGAATCACTACGTCCTTCTTATGCTCTACTAAGCGCTTAGCTTTTTCGATAACCATTTCTGCAACCTGCACGTGGCGGGCAGGAGGTTCATCGAAGGTAGAGGCAACCACTTCGCCACGCACAGTGCGTGACATTTCGGTCACTTCTTCAGGACGCTCATCGATCAGCAAGACAATTAGGTGGCACTCAGGGTTATTGCGCGTAATGGATGTCGCAATATTCTGAAGCATCAGTGTCTTACCGGCTTTGGGCGGTGACACCAACAGACCACGCTGGCCTTTACCAATCGGCGCAGTCAGATCAATGATACGCGCGGTAAGATCTTCGGTAGAACCGTTACCGATCTCCATGCGCAGCCGATCATCCGGGAACAGCGGCGTTAAGTTCTCAAAGAGAATCTTATGCTTGGCATTTTCCGGACGATCAAAGTTGATCTGGCTAACTTTGAGCAGGGCGAAGTAGCGCTCACCCTCTTTAGGCGGGCGAATTTTGCCGGAAATGGAGTCGCCTTTGCGCAGATTGAAACGCCGTATCTGAGACGGCGATACATAGATATCGTCCGGTCCAGCGAGGTACGAGCTATCAGCGCTACGCAAGAAGCCGAAGCCATCCTGAAGGATTTCCAGCACACCATCACCATAAATATCCTCTCCACTTTTAGCATGCTTTTTGAGGATGGCGAAAATGATGTCCTGCTTGCGCGAACGGGCTAAGTTGTCGATACCCATCTCGCGGGCGATATCGAGCAGCTCGGGAACGGTTTTTTGCTTGAGTTCAGTGAGATTCATCGGTGTGTTAGAAAGTTGCTCATGAAAGCTAGGCGACAAGCGCCGGGAATAAGACAGGAGGCGTGGCCAAAAGTTGGGCTAAGCGCCGAGTGATGCGTTCAGAACCCTATCTAGGCACACGCTCAGATACTGAAAGCTAGACAGTCTTGAAGCAAATGCCAATAAAGGAGTGACGGCATCAACGACTGTTTAACGTGAGGGTGCTAAAAAACTAGTTAATCTGATCGGCACAGAAAATGCTGTTTCAGCGGGTTATCTGACGACTTGGGCATCTGGCTGATGCCATTGGATACGTACTGCTCGGAATACCCGAGTAATACGCCTGTTTAATAGGCAAACAAGTTAGCTCGGATCAAGCCAGTAGTTCGATGGTAGTCAAGGCCCGCGATAAACGCAAGTCTTTGACAATTGACAATACCAATGAGGCACCGCAACCTTGGCATAGCCACTAGGAAGGAAAGCCCATGCCCAAGGAAATTTCGCTCCCTCTCACCGCGCCGTCGGCTGAACTGGATAACACTGAACCGCAGCGCTTAGCCGCCATCGACCTGGGTTCTAACAGCTTCCACCTGCTGGTCGCTAACTATCAAAACGAGCGCCTTCAAGTCGTCGCCAGGATGGGTGAAAAGGTTCAGTTAGCCGCTGGGCTAGACGAGGACGGCTATTTAAACGAGGCAGCCATGCAGCGCGCGCTGGATTGCCTGGGCCGTTTTGCACCATTTCTCAACGATATTGAGAATGCCAATTTGCGCATTGTCGGTACAAATGCGCTGCGCGATGCCCATAACAGCCAAGCGTTTATCGAGCGTGCCGAAGCACAGCTTGGCCACGCTATCGAAATTATTGCTGGCCGCGAAGAGGCCCGACTTATTTATTTAGGCGCTGCCCACGCGCTAGCCGAAAATGGCCGCCGTTTGATTGTCGATATCGGCGGCGGATCGACGGAATTTATCATTGGCGAAGCCTTCGAGCCCAAAGCACTTGAGAGCTTACGCATGGGCTGCGTCACCTTCAGCAGCCGCTTTTTCCCTGATGGCGAACTTAGCGAAAAGCGTATGCGTCGTGCTGAGCTGTCTGCGTTGTCTGAACTGGCCAATATCCAGCGTCCCTACCTACGCCTTGGCTGGGATGATCCCGTGGGCTCTAGCGGAACGATAAAGGCCGCTGCAAGCGTGCTATATGCTTACGGCGATTCGCCCCAAGAAGGTGTTATCACCCGGAGTGGGTTGAAAAAGCTGCGTGAACGCCTACTAAAATGCAAACAGCTGGAGAAAGTTGAGCTAGAGGGTCTAAAACCTGACCGAGCAAAAGTCTTTCCGGCAGGTATCGCCATTTTAAACGCTATTTTTGAAGCCTTTAATCTTTCCCAAATGCGCTTTGCAGACGGCGCCCTGCGCGAAGGAGTGCTTTATGACATGGCAGGACGAAATAGCGCGGAAGATACCCGTTCTAAAAGCCTAGATGCATTGAAGCGGATTTATGATGTTGATTCTCGGCAGGCAGAAAATGTCGCCGACACGGCTCTTCGCCTATTCAATAGAGTAAAAAAATCCTGGGGATTAACAAAAGAGCAAGGCCACTATCTTGTCTGGGCAAGCCATGTGCATGAAATTGGCCTGGCTATTTCGCATAGTCAATTCCATCGCCACGGCGCCTATTTGCTAGAACACTCCGATCTAGCTGGTTTTTCACGCCCTGAGCAGCGTCTACTGGCGTTTTTAGTGCGCGCCCATCGACGTAAGTTTCCGACTAAAGAGTGGCAGGCACTGCCTGCCTCACACCAGGAAGGTTGTGCCAAACTTGCTCGCCTACTGCGCCTTGCCGTGCTTATTAATCACTCGCGATCTGAAAATCCTCCGCCGCTACCAGAGATCAGCGCAGAGGGTGAAGCACTGCTGATGACGCTACCCTCCAGCGATGAACCGACGCTGTTAAGTACCGATATGGAGCAGGAACAGGCCTATATGACAGCGGCTGGATTTACGTTTTCGGTTGCGTAGATGTAGGGGCAAGCACAACGCCTTCAGCCTGCCACAATACGTTGGCAGGCGGTTGAATCACGCCCAAGCACAACTCATCTTGCATCACCACAATCAAACGCTCGCGCTCCCAGGGCGGCACTCCCTGCTCTTGGAGCAAGCGTTTAACGTCACGCCGTCCACGCTCCTTTAACGTAATCACTTCACCACCGCGTCGCCAACGCAATGTTACGCGGCGCGGCGGCGCCAGCGATACTTCCAACCTGCCCAACGGGGTTAACTGCCCTGGCACGCCTTCCCACTCAACTTCCCACTTAGGCAACGGCTTAAGCGGTGCCATGAGATAGAGACGGCGCCGCCATAGCCGCGCGTTGCACCCCGGCCATACAACCTTCACCTGGGCGTCTTTCGCCGCAGCTAACTGCGCTAGCAGGCTGTCGAGACGTTTTTGCGGAGGGGTTGGGAGCGCTAGCTGTTGACAAAGCGTACGAATGAGCAGTCGTTGGCGCGGTAAAGAGCGTTGGCTAAGCAGGGTGGCATCCATGCAGTGCTCTCCGCGCATCAGCGTTGCTAGCTCTTCCGCGGCATAGGCTGCCAATAGCTGGTCTGCCTCACCGGCATGCTGGGCGCTGTTGGCAAGGGCCCGCGCAGCGCCAGGCCAACGAAGCTGTAATGCTGGCATCACCTGATGACGTAAGCGATTGCGATCAAACGCGATGTCTCGGTTTGTCGGATCTTCGCACCAACTGATTGATAATCCATGCGCTGCATCAGCCAACGTCTGTCTGCTGACACTCAACCAGGGCCGCAGCAGAGTGAGTCCCTGCCATTCACGACGAAAAGGCATGCCCGCCAAGCCACGCACGCCACTACCGCGCAACGCGGCCAGCAGTAATGTCTCGGCTTGGTCATCTTGGTGCTGGGCCAGCCATAGCGTATCGCCAACGGGAATATGCGCCATAAACGCTTGGTAGCGCGCACGCCGCGCTGCGCCCTCTATGCCCTCGCCCTGAACGTCCACAGCCACGTTTGCCGTTACTAGCGATACACCAAGCGTATCGCACAGCGTTTGACAATGCGCTTCAAAGGCTTGGGCTGCGACCTGTAAGCCATGATTGATATGAATCGCCCGCATAGGGCGACGCGCATCTCGACAAACCTGAGCGGCCAACGTTAGCAGCAACGAAGAGTCCAACCCACCGGACAGCGCTATCCAAATAGTACGCCCTGGCGGGGTCTCCGCCAGGGCGTCATTCAGTAAACGTAACAGCGACTTAGGCGGCTGGGGCGCCATAGCTCATTAACCGTTTATAGCGGCGCTCTAGTAGCGCATCGCTGTCAAAGCTTTGCAGACGCTCCAGACTATTAGCTAAAGCCTCTTTAACGCGCTCAGCCGTCGTCAGCGGATGGCGATGAGCACCACCCAACGGCTCTTTAATTAGCTCATCAACAAAGCCAAGCTCTTTAAGGCGCTCAGCAGTGATCCCCATGGCTTGGGCGGCATCAGATGCTTTTTCAGCGCTCTTCCAAAGAATAGACGCACAGCCTTCCGGAGAGATAACCGAATAGGTGGAGTACTGCAGCATATGCAGCTCGTCACACACACCAATCGCCAGCGCGCCACCAGAACCACCCTCCCCCACTACGGTGGAGATAATCGGTGTTTTCAGGCGTGACATCACCGCCAAATTATACGCAATGGCTTCCGACTGACCGCGCTCTTCCGCATCGATCCCTGGGTAAGCCCCAGGCGTATCGATAAACGTTAGAATGGGCATTTTAAAGCGTTCGGCCATTTCCATTAAGCGACAGGCTTTACGGTAGCCTTCTGGGCGCGGCATGCCAAAGTTGCGACGTACTTTCTCTTTAACATCGCGTCCTTTTTGATGCCCAATGACCATCACCGGCTGATCATTCAAACGAGCAACGCCTCCGACAAGGGCGGCATCATCGGCAAAGTTACGGTCGCCGTGAAGCTCATCAAAGTCAGTAAAAATATGCTCAAGATAATCCAGCGTATAAGGGCGCTGCGGATGGCGAGATATCTGGGACACCTGCCAGGGGGTTAAATCCTTGAAGATCGATTCGGTTAACTTACGGCTTTTCTCTTCCAGCCGAGATATCTCATCGGAGAGATTAACCTGGCTATCGGAGCTGACCAAACGCAGCTCCTCAATTTTTGCCTGAAGCTCGGCAATGGGCTGTTCAAAATCGAGATAGTTAGGATTCATCGGCTCTGCCTGTAAGCTGCCTATAAAAAAAGAAGCCTTGTCGAAACGGGCATGTATGGTGGGCATTATCGCACCCTTAACCTGCCACGCAAGGCAGTACTCTTTCAATTAGCGTGCTGCACCGCCATTTAGCACTCAGTTTGACGGTGGCACGCGCATGTTTATAGCATTTGTTAACGATAGCGTAGCTGAACGCCAACCTGCCCCTGCACATCACGTAGGGCCAACAATAAGTCATCGCTGGGAGCTACTTTCCATTCTTCGGCCAGTGCCAGCCAGCCAACCGCTGCTGAGTGGCGATACTGCAGCCGCACCGGCAATCCGTCGGTATCGCGGTATGGCGTCAAACTCTCGCGTAGGCTATCGACCAAACGACCGTTGATCTGTTCAGCATCTAATGCAAGCTCTACTGCTTCGCCATAGCGAATCCGTGCGGTCACCATCGGCGTAACGTCTTTGCCCCGCAAGCGCAAACCGCCGGAGAAGTCATCGTTGGATACCTCACCTTCAACGATAATCACTTGGTCAGATTCGATTTGGCCCCGCAGTTGCTCAAATAGTTCGCCAAACAGAGAGGCTTCGATACGCCCAGTGCGATCGTCCAGCGTGATAAACGCCATGGTATCGCCACGCTTGGACTTCATGGTGCGCATGGCTACCACTAAGCCAGCCACCCGCTGCGGCTCACGAGAGGCCTTCAAATCACTAATGCGAGTAGAGACAAAGCGCTTTAGCTCTCGCTCATATTCATCAATGGGATGGCCGGTCAGATAGAGGCCCAGCGTATCTTTTTCACCTGAAAGCCGCTCACGATCTGTCCATTCACGGGCGCTTCGATACTCAGCATAAGGATCCGTTTCATCCTCTTCCGCAGTAAACGCATCGCCAAACATATCTAGCATACCCAGATTTTGGTTGGCATGGTTTTGAGCAGCAGCTTTCAAGGCATCTTCCATCGCGGCGGCGAGCACCGCCCGATTAGGGCCAAGATTATCCAGTGCGCCAGAGCGTATCAGCGCTTCCAGCGTGCGCTTGTTCATCCGCTTTGGATCAATGCGGCGACAAAAATCGAAAAGATCTTTAAATGGGCCATCGGTGCGACGGGCTTCAACAATCGCACCAATCGGGCCTTCACCGACACCGCGAATGGCACCCAGGCCATAAACGACGCGCCCTTCCGTATCAACGGTGAACTTGTAGCCACCAACATTAACATCCGGCGGTGTGACGGTAAGCTTGAGGTGGCGGCACTCCTCAATTAGCGGCACCACTTTGTCTAGGTTATCCATTTCCGTTGACATAACGGCGGCCATAAACGGGCCAGGATAGTGCGCTTTCAGCCAGGCGGTTTGATAAGACACCAAGGCGTAGGCGGCAGAGTGCGATTTGTTAAAACCATAACCGGCGAATTTCTCAACAAGATCAAAGATATTGCCAGCAAGATCTTTATCAATACCGTTGGCGGCACAGCCTTCCATAAAGCCTGAACGCTGCTTGGCCATCTCTTCGGGCTTTTTCTTACCCATGGCGCGGCGCAGCATGTCTGCCTGCCCCAGTGAATAGCCAGCCATTACCTGAGCAATCTGCATGACCTGCTCTTGGTACAAAATAATGCCGTATGTCGGGCTGAGTACCGGTTTTAACAGGTCATGCTGATAATCTGGGTGTGGGTAAGAAACTTCGGAGCGGCCATGCTTACGATTGATAAAGTCATCAACCATGCCGGACTGTAGCGGACCTGGGCGGAATAGCGCCACCAGGGCGATCATATCGTCGAGGGAGTCTGGCAGCAGGCGCTTAATCAGCTCCTTCATACCACGAGATTCCAACTGGAAAACGGCGGTGGTTTCCGCGCGTTTAAGCATCTCAAAGGTTTTGTTGTCGTCCAGCGGGATAGCGTCAATGTTAAGTGGCGCTTGACCGTTTACCCCTCGCACTTTATCGACCATTTCCAGTGCCCAGTCGATAATCGTCAGCGTCCGCAAGCCCAAAAAGTCGAACTTTACTAGCCCCGCGTCTTCGATGTCGTTTTTATCGAACTGCACCACAAGACCGGAGCCATCTTCATCGCACAACAGCGGCGAGAAATCGGTCAGCTTGGTGGGCGCGATAACAACGCCCCCCGCGTGCTTACCGGTCCCCCGGGTGGTGCCCTCTAGCTTGAGGGCCATTTCCCAGATCTCTTCGGCTTCTTCGTCGTTGCCGATAAACTCTTTCAGTGCCGGCTCTTGCTCTATCGCTTTAGCCAGTGTCATACCCACTTCAAAGGGGATCAGCTTAGAGAGTTTATCGCCCAAAGAGTAAGGCCGCCCTTGGGCGCGCGCCACATCGCGCACCACCGCTTTTGCAGCCATGGTGCCAAAGGTGACAATCTGAGATACCGCATTGCGGCCATAGCGGTTCGCGACGTACTCAATCACTTTGTCGCGCTTTTCCATGCAAAAGTCGACGTCAAAGTCGGGCATGGAGACACGCTCGGGGTTAAGAAAGCGTTCGAACAGCAGATCGTAGCCAATAGGATCAAGATCGGTAATTTTTTGCGCGTAAGCCACTAATGAGCCCGCACCGGAACCACGCCCTGGGCCGACTGGCACGTTGTTATCCTTGGCCCACTGGATAAAGTCCATCACGATCAGGAAGTAACCAGGAAAGCCCATTTGGATAATAACGTTGAGTTCAAACTCAAGCCTGTCACGGTAGCGTTGATCAATTTCTCGGTAGGCATCGCTATCGCGCGGGTACTGTTCAACAGGAAATAGGAAATCTAACCGTTCAGTGAGGCCGTCATGGGAGACTTTGCGGAAAAACTCATCCTGAGTCATCCCTTCGGGAATTTCGAACTCAGGTAGGAAAATTTCGCCCAAGCGTACATCAACGCTACACCGCTCGGCGATCATAACGCTGTTCTCAAGCGCCTCAGGAATGTCCGCAAACAGTGCTGCCATCTCTTCAGGACTTTTTAGATACTGCTCTTCGGTGTAGCGTCGCTCACGGCGCGGATCATCCAAGGCCTTACCTTCACCGATAGCAACGCGGGTTTCGTGCGCCCAAAAGTCCTCGCGCTCTAAAAAGCGCACGTCATTGGTCGCGACCACGGGGATATTCGACTCAATCGCCAACTTCACACTCGCGTGAACGCAATCTTCTTCAAGTGGCCGCCCGGTGCGAATTAACTCCAAGTAAAAACGGTCTGGAAAGGCCTGCTGCCACTCCTCTAACAGCTCTCGGGCTTCGCGCTCATGATCAGACAGTAAGTGGCGACCTATCTCGCCGTCACGTCCGCCTGATAGCGCAATCAGTCCTTCGCTTTGCGCTAGCACCCACTGTTTATCCAGAATAGCGCGCCCTTGGCGCTGGCCATCGGTCCACCCTTTAGAAATCAATTCAGTGAGATTGCGGTAACCAACATCGTTCATCGCTAGCAGCGTAATACGATATGGGTGGGCCTCATCATGGGGGTTATATAACCATAAGTCGCTACCGATGATGGGCTTAAGGCCAGCGCCCTGCGCCGCTTTGTAGAACTTAACCAAACCAAACAAGTTAGCTTCATCGGTTAACGCCAGAGCCGGCATCCCGCGCTCAGCGGTGGTACTGACCAATGACTTGAGTTTTACCAAGCCATCAACCAGGGAGTATTCACTGTGCAAACGTAGATGAACAAACGGAACCGTCATGGGACTCTCAGCAACAAAGCTAGATAAATAGAAAATGCTTACAGCAGCGCTAACTGACGCTGAACCGGCGCAAAGCTCCGGCGGTGTTCGGCAAGCGGCCCGTAGGCAGCCAGTGCCGCTAAATGTTCTTTCGTTGGATAACCTTTATGGCGGGCAAAGCCATAATCAGGATAGCGCAGATCAAGCTCAGTCATCTGAGCATCTCTGGCCACCTTGGCTAAAATTGACGCAGCGGCGATCGCAGGATGGCGGGCATCGCCTTTAACCACCGCTTGCCCAGGAAGCACGTGCCCAGGCAACCGATTACCATCGACCAATAAATATTCAGCCGCGGGTGTTAAAGCATCAATGGCACGCCGCATAGCAAGATGAGTGGCATGGTAGATATTTAGCTGATCAACCTCAGCAGCACTGGCCTCGGCCACAGCAAACGCTAGCACACGTTCGCGAATCAGCGCATCCAACGCTTCGCGCTTTTTAGCGGTGAGCTTTTTTGAGTCCGTCAGCCCCTCAATAGGGCGACTAGGATCAAGAATCACCGCCGATGCCACAACACTGCCAATCAGAGGCCCACGGCCAACTTCGTCAACGCCCGCTAAGAAGTCACCACGATAGTCGATCACTAAGGGGGGATAGTCAGTCGGCTTAACGGCCATGGTCCCCCCCGTTATGGCAAGCTATTGCGTCGCTATCCAATGGCTGGCCCGCTACCAGAGAGGTAATTGCTTGTGCCGCCCGTTGGCTGGCATTGCGCTGTAACGCACAGTGCATATCGGCAAAGCGTGCCTCTAGAGCGTTACGTTCCTGGGCATTATTAAGCATTTCGTCGAGCCGATCAGCGATCGTTGCTGGTGAAGCGGCGTCCTGAATCAACTCAGGCACAACGCCCTCTTGAGCAATCAAATTGGGCAGTGAAATCCATTGTGTTTTCACCAAGCGCTTTGCCAGCCAATGAGTTATCGACGCCATTTTATAAGCCACCAACATTGACCGATGACATAGCATGGCTTCTAGTGCGGCGGTGCCCGAGGCCAGCAACACAGCATCGCTGGCCACCATCGCCTCACGAGCCTGACCTTCCAAGAGCATGATACGTTCGCTTAGCGTCGGGTAGTTTGCCAAAAGCTGGGTGATTTCTTGATAACGCTGATCGGTCGCTGCGGGAATGACCACACGTAACGCCCCATTACGCTGACAGAGCAGTTCAGCAGCGCGTAAAAATGTATCACCAAGAAAGCGTATTTCATTACCCCGCGAACCAGGCAATATTGCCAGAACAGGAGTTTGAGCAGGCAGTGCGAGTGTTTGGCGAGCCGCTTGGCGATCATTTTCAAGCGGTAATTCATCCGCTAATGGATGACCAACAAAAGCAACCGGCACCTGGTGCCGATGGTAAAAGTCAGCCTCAAACGGCAGTAGCGTCAACATGCCATCAACCGCCTTGGCGATCTTTTTCACCCGCCCTTGCCGCCAAGCCCATACCGAAGGGCTGACATAATGGGCGGTCTTTAACCCGGCCGCACGTAGCTGTTTTTCAAGGCCAATATTGAAGTCAGGCGCGTCAATGCCAATCATAATATCCGGCTGCCAAGCGAGCGCTTCTTCGCGCAGCGTGCGACGCACGCGGATCAGCTCTGGCAGGTGCTTGATGACTTCAACAAGCCCCATCACCGATAATGTTTCAAGGGGAAAGCGACTCGTCAGGCCATGCGCTTCCATGCGAGGACCACCCAGCCCACGAAACTCAATGTTTGGGTGACGCAGCTTCAGCTCGTGCATCAACCCTGCCCCGAGGATATCGCCGGAGAGTTCGCCTGCAACAATATAGACGCGCTGAAGTGTCATGATGACGGGAGAAGTAGTGGCATTTGAATCCATCGTTGATGTCAGCTAGACATCAATGTCATTAGCGGACGATACCGCGCGTTGACCGCTCAATAGAGTCGGCAAACGTGGTGACTTCGGGCAGGTCGAATCGGCTGCGCATTTCGCTAACCGCCTGCTCGACAGTTAAGCCCTGGCGGTATACCAGTTTGTAGGCACTGCTTAATGCATTGATCGCATCTCGACTAAAGCCGCGGCGCTTCAAGCCAACAAGATTAAGGCCTCGCGCTTCAGCAGGGTTGCCATTGATCATCACATAGGCGGGCGTGTCTTTGGTAATAATCGACCCGCCTCCGGCCATCGCATGTTCACCAAAGTGACAAAACTGGTGAACAGCCGCAAGGCCACCCAGAATAGCGTGATCACCGAGAACAACATGACCTGCCAACGTGACTTGGTTAGCTAGGATGCAGTCGTTGCCAATCACACAGTCATGACCGACATGAACATACGCCATAAATAGGTTACGCGAGCCGATAGTGGTTTCGCCGCGATCCTGCACGGTACCACGGTGGAGAGTAACGCCTTCACGAATAACGTTATCATCTCCCATCACCAATCGCGTTGGCTCGCCGGCGTATTTTTTGTCTTGGCAGTCTTCTCCTACCGAAGCAAACTGAAAAATTCGCGTACGTTCACCTAGAACGGTAGGCCCTTTAATCACCACGTGGGGGCCTATCACAGAGCCAGCGCCAATCGTGACATCTGGCCCAATAACACTAAACGGGCCAACCTCAACGTCGTCAGCAAGCTGCGCTTTGGGATCAACCAGTGCAGTAGGATGTATCAAGCGACCTTCCTCTCAGCACAAATAATTTCCGCCTCGCAGGCTAATTCACCATTAACCGAGGCGCGACAGGCAAACTTCCAAATACCACGCTTCCCACGGATGACATTGGCTTCCAAGACTAGCTGGTCACCCGGCATTACAGGGCGTTTGAAGCGCACATTATCGCTTCCTACTAAATAGTACACATAGCCGTCAGCAGGCAGTTTATTGACCGTTTTAAACCCTAAAATACCGCATACCTGAGCCAGCGCTTCTAAGACTAAAACGCCGGGCATAATGGGATGATGCGGGAAGTGGCCATTAAAAAACGGCTCATTAATACTGACATTTTTGTACGCAACGATGGATTCACCTACGGTTAATTGCGTTACTCGATCCACCAGCAAAAACGGGTAGCGATGAGGCAAGTATTCGCGAATTTCGTTAATATCCATAACCATCGTAACGACCTCTAAAATGACAAAAGGCCTGAATTAAATCAGGCACGCGCCAACAAATTTGCTGGCTAAAAAGCAGTGAATTATAACCTGCCGCTATGCAGCCTCAAACTAGCTGTATCTATATTGCTGGCAAAATTCTACTTGCTGCGATGGCTTTTCTCTAATCGAGATAAACGCTTAGCTATTTCATCTAGCTGTTTAAATCGCACCGCATTCTTGCGCCATTGGGTATTATTCATGGCGCCAGTACCCGATGAGTAGACACCTGGCTCATGAATCGAATTGGTCACTAGACTCATACCCGTCACCTGCACACCGTCACAAATAGCAAGGTGTCCGGACAGCCCAACGCCCCCGCCGAGCATGCAGTGCTTACCCACTGTCGTGGAGCCAGCAATGCCAACACATCCCGCTAAGGCGCTGTGATCACCGATGGTCACGTTATGTGCAATCTGCACCTGGCTGTCGATTTTTACATCGTTGCCAATAACGGTGTCTCCTAACGCGCCACGGTCAATGCTTGAACAACTACCGACCTCAACATCATCGCCTAGCACAACCCCGCCTAACTGAGCGATTTTGTGCCATCCGGCTCCATCATGGGCAAAGCCGAAACCATCACCACCGATGACACAGCCGCTCTGCAAAATCACTCGTTTGCCCACAACGACACCGTGGCAAACAGTAACATTGGCGTGTAACCGCGTATCATCGCCAATCACACTATCGGCACCAATCACACTGCCAGCACCGACAACCACCCGCTCACCTAACACAACGCCTGCTTCAATTACTGCATGCGCTTGAACACAAACACCGTTGCCCAGCATAGCGCTATCCGCCACAACCGCGGTGGGATGAATACCTGCAACATCCCGAGCTGGTAGCGGATCAAATAGCTGGGAAAGTTTTGCGTAACCTAAGTAAGGATTCGCCATCTCTAAGCGCGGGACAGGACAGTTTTTGCCGTGCTCAGGATGAAGCAGCACCGCCGCTGCTTTTGTGGTTGCGAGATCTTTTAAATACGCACGATTAGCGAGAAATGCGACTTGATCAGACGCTGCCTCTTTAAGCGTTGCAAGACCCCGAATCGGCTGTTCGGCGTCGCCTTCAAAATCGACGTCCAAGTGACGTGCAATATCCGCAAGAGTAAGGTGATGAGGAGCGTGCGTCATGGGAGCCCAGAGAAACATGGGTGCGGACTAGCCGCACCAACAGTTCTAAAATTAGTTTAGCGAATCGAAAATCTGTGTGACTTCATTAGTCACATTAGGCAGGTCAGTTGATGAGTGCAACACCCCTTGAGGCTCTACCAGAACATCAATGTTGTGGCGCTCGAGTACCTGCTCTACCGCTTGTTCCAGCTTGGGCTCAGCGCCTTCGAGGAACCGCTGCTCAGATGCTTGCTGCGCTTGAAGCACTTCACGGCGCAGCTGCTCAAAGCGGCTACCCTTTTGCTGAAGCTCTGCAATGAGTGGATCGCGCTGCGACTGAGACATCGTCTCACCCTCACGCTGCAAACGCTCTTGCAGGCGCTGAAGCTCTTCTCCCAACGCTTGAGCCTCGCGCTGCTGGTTACCAATTTGGCCTTCCAGTTGGCTCAACGATGACTGAGCCGACTGTGTATTCATTAACGCAGCACGCCAATCAAGCACTGCCACTTCAGCGGCAACGGCATAAGCGGGAAGCGTCATGGCGCCGAATAGGCACACAGCTGCTGTCAGTTTACGCATCGTGTTAACTCCTTTTTATTCGGTAGGTACAACGTATCCCACCATGTTAGAACGTTTGGCCCAGCGAGAACTGGAAGAACTGAGTATCGTCACCGCTTTTATCGCTTAACGGCTCTGCCAAGCTGAAGGTCAAGGGGCCTACCGGCGTTAGCCACGAAAGGCCGATACCAACGCTGTAACGCAACTCACCCAAGTCGACTCCAGAGCTGCATTGCTGGCGCCCAACATCTGCTTCCAGCACATCATAGCAAGAACTCAGGAAGGTATTACCCGCGTCGAGGAAGAGCGACGGCTGAATCGCACGCTGATCTTCCACAAAGGGCATTGGGAAAAGCACTTCTGCTGACCCTTCTACCAGGATGTTGCCGCCCAATGTGCGGTCACGACCACCATCTCGAGTCGCAGTGGTACGTTGCCCCAGGGTGTTCGAAGTAAAACCACGCACTGAACCTAAGCCGCCAGCATAAAAGTTCTCATAGAACGGATAAGGATCATTGCTACCCAGCGTGTCGGCATAGCCGAGATTGCCGGTAAACTTCAACGCCCAGGTCTGGTCATCGTTGATCGGGAATAGCTGCTGGGCACGAGCACGCAGCTTGTAGTATTCCGCATCACTACCAGGAGCGCTTGTTTCTAGCGATATACGCTGGTAGTTACCCGCAGTTGGCATAATGCCACGGTTCAAGTTATTACGTGTCCAGCTCGCAGTCAGCTTCAGGCTTTGTGCATTATCGCCTTGATCTTCAACGTAACGAAGGATCTCCGAAGCTGTATCGGAGTAGGTTTTAACCGTAAGTTCCTCGAGACTGGCGCCAAAGTTCAGACGGGAAAGCTCGCTGATGGGGTAACCGAAGTTAATACCGGCACCGTAAGCATCGGTGGAGAACGTCGAAATATCAGAGTCGCCGTAATCAGTTTCCCGATAAAAGAGGTTATAACCGCGCGAAATACCGTCCATTGTCCAGTAGGGATCAGTAAATGCAAAGTTAACACTGGTAAACGTATCACTACGTTGCGCGCCTATGTTGACGCGGTTACCGGTACCTAGAAAGTTATTTTGCGCCAAACCAACGCCATAGATCACCCCTGCGCTTTGCGAGAAGCCGACACTGGCAGATACTGAGCCAGAAGGCTGCTCTTCGACGTTATAAGTTACGTCTAGCAAGTCGGGCTGCCCCGGAACCGGTTGCGTATCAACCTCTACTTGGCTAAAGAAGCCAAGACGCTCCAAGCGTTGACGCGACTGAGTAATCGACTCGGTTGAAGCAGGCGCACCTTCTAACTGAATCATTTCTCGACGCAATACTTCGTCTTGCGTTGTGGTATTGCCGTAAAACTCAATACGACGCACGTAAGTTCGCTGACCTGGGTTGACTGCAATCACTAAATCAACCGTTTCACCATCACCGGCCATTTCAGGGATGCCTTGAACTTCAGCAAACGCAAAGCCTTCCGCCCCAAGACGCTGACGGAGCGCCTCAGTAGACGCGTTAAGATCTCCACGCGAGAACGTATCACCACGGTTAATGGTCAGTAATTCGTTCGCTTCGTTTTCACTGATCTGCAGATCACCTGCAAAACGAATATCGCCTACTTGGAACTGGTTGCCCTCATCAATATTTAACGTGATGAAGATCTCTGACTTATCAGGACCAATGGACACCTGTGTTGAAGTGACATCAAAATTGACGTAACCCCGATCCAAGTAAAAGGAGCGTAGCCGCTCAATATCTCCTGCCAACGCTTCGCGGGAATACTCATCTTTAGAGAACCAACCAAAAACACGCCCTGGCCGATCATTTAGCTCAAATACGCTGCGTAGTGTGTCATCGTCGAACGCTTCATTGCCCACAATGTTGATCTGGCGGATTTTAGCGACTTCGCCTTCATTAACATTGATATTAACCTGAACACGGCCTTCATCAATTTCGTCAACTTCAACGTCAATACCAGCGCTATAGCGCCCCTGAGCCTGATAAACCCCTTCAAGCTCACGCTGAATCTCTTCCAACGTGGACAGTTGGAGCACTTGCCCCTCAGAAAGGCCTGATTCGCGCAGACCGTTGCGCAGATCCTCATCAGAAATCTGCTGATTCCCTTCGATGTTCAAGCGCGCGATCGTCGGCCGCTCAACCACTTGGATAATCAACACATCTCCTTCGCGCGCGAGGGAAACATCTTCAAACAAGCCTGTGGCAAACAAATCTCGCGCAGCGGCGGCAAGCTGCTGTTCGCTAACACGATCATTGGCATTGACGGGAAACGCATTAAAGACCGAGGCGGCAGATACCCGCTGCAGTCCTTCCACACGAATGTCGGAAACATCAAAGGATTGTGCTTGGGCAGTGCTGGTACCTACCAGCAACAATGCCGCCATTCCAAGGGTCTTGATTTTCATGCAGTCAGTTCGCTCGCGTTGGTCTGCCCATCATTCCAGATAGGCACCATATACATTTGTGCAGGCAGATGACAAGGCATCCAGCGCCCTACACGCGTCATTACCACAGGCGCATCAGATCAAAATAGAGAGCCATCAACATTAGGGTGCCTACCATGGCAAGCCCAATACGCAACCCTACTGCTTGCGTTTGCTCAGAGACCGGCCGCCCACGCACGACCTCTATAAAATAATAAAGTAAATGCCCACCATCGAGCACGGGTATTGGCAATAGATTAAGCACGCCAAGGCTGATGGAAAGATACGCTAGAAAGCCTACGAATGCTTCCATCCCTGCGCGAGCCGAGTCGCCTGATATCTGTGCGATCGTAATCGGCCCCGAAAGATTAGACGGTGAAATCAGCCCCACCAACATCTTGCGGATAGCATCTACCGTCAGTAGCGTCATCTCACCTGTACGTGATAATGCTTGACCGACAGCCTCTATCGGTCCATAACGAATTTCACGTTGAAACTCTTCAGGCCATGAGACTTGCTGTGCCCCAGCACCAATGTACCCAACCTCATCGCCACTCTCCAGCGTATTACGGCCCGGCGTTAAAGAGAGGCTGCCTCTATCATCACCGCGCTGATAAACCACCGCTAGAGTTTGCCCCGCGTGCTCCCGGATAACCGAGACAAACTGCATCCAGTCGTCAATTGGCTCGCCATCCAGTGACACAATACGATCGCCCGCTCGTAGGCCGGATTGTGCAGCCGCCTGACCATCAATCACTTGACCCAGCACTGCGGGTACATTCGGACGCCAAGGGGTAATGCCCAAGCTCTGCATTGGCTGGGGTGGGTCTTGGCGAACCATGTAGTCGGCCACGGGAAGCCGATAAACCCGAGCGGCATTGGAGCCTTCCGGCAGCGCCTCAAGCATCAAGTCGCCATTAAAGCCGATCATGGAGACTAACTTTAAATTAATCTCTTCCCAGGAGCGCATAGTATCGCCCTGGATTGAGGTAATCTCGGCTCCGTGAGAAAGCCCAGCCTCTGCTGCCGGAGAGCTAGCGGCAACATCGCCGACGATTGGCGCAACGGTTGTGGTGCCAGCAACAAACAGTGCCCAGTAGGCCACTATCGCGAGTAAAAAATTTGCAATCGGACCAGCAGCAACAATAGCGATCCGCTGCCACACATTCTTACGGTTAAATGCTTGAGCTAATTGATCTTCAGGTACAGGCGCTTCGCGCTCGTCGAGCATCTTTACGTAGCCGCCTAGCGGTATAGCAGCCACCGCAAACTCTGTACCGTGACGATCAACGGTCGACCATAGCGGTTTACCAAAGCCAACTGAAAAACGCAGCACCTTGACACCACAGCGCCGCGCCACCCAAAAATGGCCAAACTCGTGAAAGGTTACCAATAACCCCAATACCACGATCACCGCTAATATGTTCTGTATCAGGCCCACTCTTCGCTCCTTTACACGACTCGCCGATCAACGATGGCTGATACTAAGCGAACTACTGACATACTATTAGCGCTGCCTGTTCCCGTGCCCACTGATCTGCAAATAATATCTGCTCAAGCGTATCGGCACGCCCTTCAAACGGTAGAGCCATCACGTTTGCCACTACCTCAGCAATCGCGCTGAAGCCAAGCCGCCCTTCCAGAAAAGCCTCCACGGCGACCTCATTCGCCGCGTTTAAAATCGCCGGTGCAGCGCCGCCCTTGCACATGGCCTCGCGGGAGAGTGCCAAGCAGGGAAAGAGCGTCTCGTTAGGGGCCTCGAAATCCAGGCGCGCTACCTGAAAAAGATCCAGTGCCTCAACACCTGCATCAATTCGTTCCGGCCATGCCAAACCATAAGCAATCGGCGTACGCATATCAGGATTACCCAACTGCGCGATTACCGAACCATCATCATAGGCAACCATAGAATGAATAACGCTTTGCGGATGAACCACAACCTGTATCTGATCAGGCGTTGCATCAAATAGCCAGCACGCTTCGATAAGCTCTAAGCCTTTATTCATCAACGTCGCACTGTCGACGGAGATTTTTCGCCCCATTGACCAATTAGGATGATGGCAAGCCTGCTCCGGAGTTACCTTGGCAATATCTTCTGCTTGCCAACCGCGAAAAGGGCCGCCAGAGGCGGTGAGCAGCAGCTGGCGAACACCGTGCTGACGCAACCCACCTCTATGCTCGGTAGGTAGACATTGGTAAATAGCATTATGTTCGGAATCAATCGGCAATAACGTTGCACCTGAGCGAGCAATAGCGTCCATAAACAGCGCGCCACTCATCACTAGGGCTTCTTTATTGGCTAACAACACGCGTTTACCTGACTCGGCAGCTGCTAGCGCAGGTAGCAGACCTGCTGCGCCCACAATAGCGGCCATCACGGTATCTACCTGCCTTTCTCGCGCCACCTGGCAAAGCGCCATAGTTCCCGAAAGCACCTTGGTGGAGAGCCCTGACGTTAAAAGTGCTTGCTGCAGCCAGGCTGCATCCTCAGGATCATCTAGCACAGCCACAACGGGGTGATGAACACGACACTGCGCTAAGAGCGCTTCTTTTGAGGTATGAGCCGTTAAGGCATAAACGCGATAGCGGTCTGGATATTGAGCAATGACATCAAGGGTGCTTTTACCAATTGAGCCTGTTGAACCAAGCACTGTAATACTCTGGACAGCAATACGCTGGACAGCGGGTGAACTCATAGGGCGCTCACCTGAAGATGGATAACTTGCAGATAGAACAGCGCAAAAATAGGCACTGCTGCCGTCAGGCTATCGATACGATCCAGTACGCCCCCATGGCCTGGCAAGAGCTGACTTGAATCTTTAATGTCCCGATAGCGCTTAAGCATACTTTCGAGCAGATCGCCAAGCACAGACACCAACGTCACTAAACCGGTAATCACTACGAGTGCGACACCGCCCATAAGGTTAAAAGGCTGCCAAGCAGCGAATACAATCGCTAACAACAGTGTGGCTGCAAGGCCGCCATAAACACCTTCCCAGGACTTACCTGGACTTACTTTTGGCGCAAGCTTGTTTTTCCCCCAACGCCTACCAGCAAAGTAAGCACCAATATCTGCGGTCCAGACCAGCAATAGCACAAACAGCAGCCAGACAGCACCACTATCGCGGAGCACGTTGAATCCTACCCAGCACGGTAGTAGCACCCACACTCCCATGAGCAACCGCCGAGAAGTGGCTTGCCATTGGCTGGCTGTATTAGGGTAGTGGGTCACCCAATAAAGATTAACCACCCACCCTATAGCTGCCAGCCAAAGCGGCCAAGCGGCTAGTGCAGCCCCTCCTAGCCACATCGCCAGCATTAACACTGCCATAACCGCGACCAGGGCAATTCGCGCGCTCTGGCGGGCCACACCGGCCAAGTTGGTCCACTCCCAAGCACCTAGCAGCACAATTAGCGCCGTAAACAGTGCAAAGGCACCACCTTGTAATCCGAACAAGCCAATCAGCGTCAGAGGCGCTAACCAAGCTGCTGTAATCATCCGCTGTTTAAGCACCTTGCGCCTCTACTTGTGCGTCGGTCATACCAAAACGACGGCGACGTAGACAAAAATCGTCCAGCGCCTCATCCAGTGCCGCCCCATTAAAATCTGGCCAGAGCAGTGGCGAAAAATGCAGCTCTGCGTAAGCCAACTGCCATAACATAAAGTTGGACAGCCGCTGCTCTCCGCTGGTGCGAATGCATAAATCTACCGGCGGTACATTGTGCGTATTCATCGCCTCATCAAGGCGCGCCTCATTGATATCAGACGCCGCTAGCTCACCTGCAGCGACCTGCTCCGCCAACTGTCTAGCCGCTCGAGCAAGGTCCCATTGGCCACCATAGTTGGCCGCAATCACCAGGTGCATGCCCGTGTTCTCTGCGGTTAACGACTCGGCACGCTGAATATGCTTCTGGATTGCATGGGAAAAGCCACGCTGCTCGCCAATAATTGACAGGCGAATATTACGCTCATTGAGCTTTTTGACTTCGCGCTTAAGCGCCATCAAAAAAAGCTCCATTAACGCATTCACCTCTGCCGCGGGACGCTTCCAATTTTCACTAGAAAAAGCAAAAAGACTCAGTGTCTGAACGCCGCGCTGCGCAGCGCGTTCAATAACCGCCCGAACGGCTTCGACTCCGGCTCGGTGACCGCGCACTCCGGAAAGCCCACGTGCCCGCGCCCAGCGGTTATTACCATCCATAATAATAGCAACATGGGATGGCGATGCCTCCTCGGGTCGAGAAGGCGGCGTACCATCCTGCTGCGCTTGGGGAAGCTGCGGAGACGTCATGGGTTCTCGCACCAAAGATCAGTCATAGTAAAGCCAAGCGATGTCCCACGGGCAGCCAAGCTCCCCGTGGTTGATTGAAAGCAGGTAGCTATTTTTAGGCTAATAACTATACCTGCATGAGGTCTTGTTCTTTTGCGGCAAGCGCTTTATCAACCTCAGCAATATACTTATCCGTCAGCTTCTGGATTTCGTCTTCACCCTGGCGCTGATCGTCTTCGGTAATTTCTTTATCTTTCAACAAAGACTTAAAATCACCGTTGGCATCACGACGTACGTTACGTACCGCCACGCGCGCCTGCTCAGCTTCGCTACGCGCCTGTTTGATATAGCCCTTGCGCGTTTCTTCGGTCAACATCGGCATCGGTACACGAATGATATTACCGGCGCTGGACGGATTAAGCCCCAGGTCAGAGGTCATAATTGCCTTTTCAACCTTGGGCACCATGCCCTGCTCCCAAGGTGCCACTGTCAATGTACGCGCATCTTCTACGTTAACAGAAGCCACTTGATTTAGCGGTACCTGACCACCGTAATAATCAACGGTAACAGCGTCGAGAATACTGGGATGAGCACGCCCCGTACGGATCTTGTTGAAGTTGCTGTGCAGCGCTTCAACGCTTTTCTTCATGCGAGATTCTGCATCTTTCTTGATGTCATTGATCACGATATTACCCTCTGTCTATCAGCGTGCCTTCCTTGCCCCCTACTACCAAGTTCAGCAGGGCACCAGGCTTATTCATATCAAATACCCGCACCGGCATATTATGGTCACGTACCAGGCAGATTGCGGTCAAATCCATAACGCCCAATTTTTGGTCTAGGGCATCGTCATAGGAGAGCTGGTCGTACTTCACGGCATCGGGATGTTTAACCGGATCTTTATTGTACACGCCATCCACTTTGGTGGCCTTGATCACCACGTCAACATCTACTTCAATACCACGTAAGCAGGCTGCAGAGTCAGTCGTAAAGAACGGATTACCTGTTCCAGCTGAAAATAGCACCACGTCTCCCGACGTTAAGTAGCGGATGGCGGTGCGGCGATCGTAATGCTCCACCACACCACTCATGGGAATCGCTGACATTACTCGCGAGCGAATATTGGAGCGCTCAAGCGCATCTCGCATAGCGAGCGCATTCATTACGGTTGCCAGCATTCCCATGTGGTCACCCGTCACCCGATCCATGCCGGCTTCATTAAGCGCCGCGCCACGAAAGAGGTTTCCACCACCAATCACGATACCCACCTGAACGCCAATACCAACCAATTGGCCGATCTCTAGCGCCATACGATCCAGCACTTTCGGATCAATACCAAAATCGTGCTCCCCCATTAGCGCTTCGCCAGACAACTTCAGCAAAATACGTTTGTATTTTGATTTCGACTTTTCAGCCTTGCTGGCAGCAGCTGCGGGGGCGGACTCTTGAACTTCACGTGACATGGCATCTCTCCTGAGGCAGACCTGAACACAGGCGGGCGAGACGACCCCAGTTTTTCACAGGGGCCGGATACACAAAAGCGTGCGCTCGCGCGCACGCCATCTTCTTTCTGAAACTTCTGACCTTAGCGACGGCCAGCCTGTTCCATAACTTCTTTAGCAAAGTCGACTTCTTCTTTCTCGATGCCTTCGCCAACTTCAAAGCGAGTGAAGCTAACCACTTCGCCACCCGCCGCTTTCACGAACTCGGCAACGGATTGGTTCGGATCTTTAACGAACGGCTGTTCGGTCAAGCTGTTCTCGGCCAAGTACTTTTTCAGACGACCTTGAACCATTTTCTCAGCGATCTGCTCCGGCTTACCGGCCATGTCCGGCTGGGCCAAAATAATCGCTTTTTCTTTATCCAGCTCTTCCTGCGGCATATCTTCTGGGTGCGCAACTGACGGATTGATCGCCGCAACGTGCATAGCAACGTCTTTAGCAGCTTCCGTGTTACCACCTTTCAGAACGGTCAAGACGCCGATACGGCCACCGTGAACGTATTCACCGACAAGACCGCCTTCAACAGCGTTCACAACAACGGCACGACGTACACCGATATTCTCGCCGATTTTCTGCACCAGCTGCTCACGAGTAGACTCGAGGTCGCCAGCCATTACCGCTGCAACGTCTTCATTTTTCGCCGCAAAGAACGCATCAGCGATCTTGTTGGTGAAAGCGATGAAGTTGTCGTCGCGGGCAACGAAGTCGGTTTCAGAGTTAATCTCGACCATCACACCGTAGCTACCGTCTTCTGCTACGCGAGTAACAACGGCACCTTCTGCAGCGGTACGACCCGCTTTTTTCGCGGCTTTAAGGCCAGAGCTTTTACGCAGGTTCTCGATTGCAACTTCGATATCACCGTCGGCTTCAGTAAGTGCTTTTTTACACTCCATCATGCCCAAACCGGTACGTTCGCGCAGTTCCTTAACCTGAGAGGCGCTGATAGCTGCCATGAGTTTTCACCTCGGAAATGGTTCTAGCTGAAAGATAAACGCGCTACAGAGTATAGGCTCGGTAGATGACCGTTGCGTATCACTATGCAGAGCATTCGCCGGCCTTAAGTGTCCGGCATAATCGGCCCGCTAGAGCGAACTCAAAGCGGGAAAAAGGGGGCATAAGGCCCCCTCTTAAACATGATGCGGCTTATCTAGCCGCCGCACCACTGCAACCGTTACTCGGCAGCAGCGTCAGTGTCGGCAGAAGCGGCTTCTTCAGTCACTTCGACAAACTCATCCGGACGACCTTCTTTTGCACGACCACACGCGTCTGCAATAGCTTTCACGTAGATCTGGATAGCGCGAATAGAGTCATCGTTACCCGGAATAACGTAATCAACGCCATCAGGGTTAGAGTTGGTATCAACCACGCCAATAACCGGGATGCCCAGTTTGTTGGCTTCGTTGATCGCGATGCGCTCGTGGTCAACATCGATAACGAACAGCGCGTCCGGCAGGCCGCCCATGTTCTTGATACCACCGATAGAACGCTCAAGCTTCTCTTGCTCGCGAGTTGCCATCAAGACTTCTTTCTTGGTCAGCTTCTCGAACGTGCCGTCTTCGCGCATGGTTTCAAGATCACGCAGACGCTTGATGGACTGGCGAATGGTCTTGAAGTTAGTCAGCATGCCGCCCAACCAGCGATGGTTGACGAAAGGCTGGTTTACGCGGTTTGCTTCTTCTTTGATGATCTTGCTAGCGCTGCGCTTGGTGCCAACAAACAAAATTTTGTTGTTGGATGCCGCCATCTTCTCAACCACGTCGATCGCTTCGTTCAGCGCCGGCAAGGTGTGCTCGAGGTTGATGATATGAATCTTGTTGCGCGCGCCGAAGATGAATTTACCCATCTTCGGATTCCAGTACTTGGTTTGGTGACCGAAGTGAGCACCTGCTTTCAGCAGGTCACGCATATTAACGTGAGACATGATAAAACTCCTGAAACTCGGGTTAGGCCTCCACGCACCCCATGGATCCGACCAGTGGCATCGTCAGACGCTGCCAGCGGCACCCGGGACCATGTGCCGGTGCATGTGTGTTTTCAAGGCTTGCTGTTTAGCAACACAGATTTCTGCATTACGTTTAAATAGCCTTTCTGCAGATGACCAACCGACAAAGAAGCATTGGATGGCGATTGCAGGAAAGCGCGCGGCTTTATACCATAGATCATTACCAAGATGAAGTCACAGCGCATGTAACGGTCGTAATTTACCGCTCACCATTGCCGTTCACCACTTACTTTAGAATCCACATCGAGAATTCATGAACGTTCCTATCAAGACGCCTTCTGAAATCGAGAAAATGCGTGAAGCCGGACGCCAAGCCGCCAGCGTCATTGAAATGATCACCCCCCACATCACAGCGGGGATATCCACGGGTGAAATTGATCGCCTGTGCCACGATTTTATTGTTAATAATTTAGGCTCTTTACCGGCCCCGTTGAACTACCACGGCTTTCCGAAAGCAACCTGTACATCAATTAATCACGTGGTCTGTCATGGCATTCCTGATGATGCCAAAAAGCTGAAGAACGGCGACATCATGAATCTCGACATCACCGTCAGAACGACCGATGGCTACCACGGTGATTCCAGCGTGATGTTTGTCATCGGCGATACGATCCAGGGCGAGCGCTTATGCCGTATCACTCAGGAGTGTCTGTACAAAAGCATTGAGCTAGTTAAGCCTGGCGTACATCTTTCGGAGCTTGCCCGCGTTATTCAACGGCATGCAGAAGCACACGGTTACTCCGTGGTACGCGACTTCTGCGGCCATGGCATTGGCGCTGATTTCCACGAAGACCCTCAGTTTCTCCACTATGATGGCTATGCACCAGACGCTGACATCCCACTGAAAGCTGGCATGTGTTTCACTATCGAACCAATGATTAACGTAGGCGGCTATAAAACCAAGGTGCTACGCGACGGTTGGACAGCGGTCACTAAGGATCGAAGCTTGTCTGCCCAGTGGGAGCATACGCTACTGGTCACAGAAACCGGCGTTGACGTGCTGACTGCACGCAGCGACGAAGACTTCAGTTTTCTAAATCGCTGATGCTTCTTCATCATTACCGGTTCGAGCCGGACACCACGCTGTATGATCTTGCCATGTTTCGCACCGAACTCGCTGGATCACGCTCCCCCATTGCGCCGTTTAAAGCGGCGCTTCGGGAACTACAAGCCAAGTTGGATGAGCAGTTTCGCTGCGGAGCGGACATACGCGACCTAGTCCGCGGGCGAGCGTGGTATCTGGATCAGCTGCTCGCCATCGCCTGGGCGCAGCACGATTGGCCTGACGATGGCGTTGCCCTGGTGGCAGTGGGTGGTTACGGCCGGGGCGAGCTACACCCGCACTCAGACATCGACCTGTTACTGTTACTAGAGCAGGATGATGACACCCCTTATCGCGAGTCGCTAAGCGCTTTCATTACCTTTTTATGGGATATCGGTCTTGAGATCGGCCATAGCGTGCGCTCGCTTAATGACTGTGAGCGGGAAGCTGAAGCTGATGTCACCGTGATGACCAACCTCTTGGAATCACGACTCATTGCTGGCCCCGAGCAGCTTCGTCAAAAGATGCGTGAACGCCTTAGCGCCGAGCATATTTGGCCTGCTGACCGTTTTTTCGAAGCCAAGTGGCAGGAACAAATTGCCCGCCACTATCGCTACAACAACTCGGAATACCACCTAGAGCCAAACCTGAAAAGCTCCCCAGGCGGCCTACGCGATATTCAAATGATTGGCTGGGTAGCTAAACGCCATTTCGACACTGAGCACTATGCCGACATCGTCGCAAATGGCTTTATGAACGATGCCGAACTGCGCATTCTAAGCCAGGGCCAAGCCTTTTTGTGGCAGGTGCGCTATGCCCTGCACATGCTGACAGACCGCGCCGAAGACCGGTTACTATTTGATCACCAACGCACCATTGCCGAAATGTTCGGCTTTCGGGATACCCCTGAACGCTTAGCGGTTGAGCAGTTCATGAAGCGCTACTACCGGCATGTAACCGCCCTAGCCGGGCTTAACGACATGCTGTTACAGCACTTTGATGAGGTTATCCTGCGCGGCAAAGAGGCCTTGGAAACCGTTAAACTGAACGAGCGCTTCGAAACTAAAGGCGGCTACATCCAAGCGCGCTCACGCAACCTGTTTCGGGAGCGCCCCGCTGCCATGCTGGAACTGTTTTTGCTAATGGCAAAGCATCCAGAAATAGAAGGAGTACGCGCCGACACCATTCGCCTGATCCGCGATCATCGCCATCAAATTGATGATCACTACCGCGAGGATCCTTGCCATCAGCGGCTGTTCATGTCCATTTTACGGGCCCCCGGCAATGTCCCTCGCCAATTAAGGCGCATGAACCGCTACGGCATCTTGGGCAAGTATCTTCCAGAGTTTGGTCGCGCGGTCGGGTTGATGCAGCACGACTTGTTCCACATTTACACGGTAGACGCTCACACCCTGCGCTTGCTGAAGTTCTTACACGGCTTTCGCAAACCGGATGCCAAAGACGACTTTCCCGTCGCCGCCACGCTGATTCATCAATTACCTAAGATGGATTTACTATGGATTGCCGGGCTGTTTCATGATGTCGGCAAAGGCCGCGGCGGTGATCATTCTGAGATTGGTGCACGCGATGTTGAGCAATTCTGCCACCGTCACCACGTCTCCCAACACGATACCAATTTACTGCGCTGGCTGGTGGAGCATCACCTGTTGATGTCGATGACCGCCCAGAAGCGCGACATTAGTGATCCCGACGTGATTCGCGACTTCGCTCTAACGGTACGCGACGAGACCCGCTTAGACTATCTCTACGTGCTCACCGTTGCCGACATCAATGCGACCAACCCCACCCTGTGGAACGGTTGGCGTGCATCACTATTGCGCCAGCTACATGCTGAAACCAAGCGAGCACTGAGAAGAGGGCTAAAAAACCCGCCTGACCGAGACGACTGGGTGCGCGAAACCCGTACTGAGGCCCGTTCGTTACTGCAAACAGTCGGCGTAGACAGCGCTCAGATTGACCAACTGTGGGAATCTCTTGGTGAAGACTATTTCCTTCAGTATGCACCCAGTGAAATTGTCTGGCAGACCCAAGGCATCCTTGCCCACCAGCCATCTGTTTTGCCGCTGGTTTTAATTAGCGCACCTACCGCCGATATGGCCGAAGGCGGCACCAAGGTCTTTATCCACACCCGTTCGGTAGACGATCTGTTTGCCGCGACCGCCGCCGCCATGGAGCAGCTAGGTCTATCTATCCATGATGCCCGCATCGCCACCTCGCACAACAACTGGACACTAAATACGTTTATTGTGCTAGATCATTACGGCCAACCTATCCGTGATCCTGAGCATATTGAAGAGATGCGTCGACACCTCGTCGAAGAACTGGACGACCCGGATGACTATCCAGAGATCGTCACGCGCCACACACCGCGTCAGCTTAAGCACTTTAAAGTACCCACCGAGGTAGTGATTGAGCAGGACCCAGCCAACGAACGTACGCTACTTGAGCTAACAGCCCCAGACCGCCCTGGCCTACTGGCTCGTGTCGGGCGTATTTTTATGGAACAGGATATCGCCTTATCGGCTGCGAAAATTGCCACGCTAGGGGAGCGAGTTGAAGACGTTTTCTTTATCACCACGAAAGCCGGTGAGCCGCTTACCGATCCAGAGCGGCAACAGCAGCTTCGCGAGCGGCTTATCGAAGTGTTAGGCGTGTAAGCACTTAAATGAGCGACGCCTTGGTGGTTAAGTTTGAGGTGGCACCAGGGGTTGCCTATAATCGGCGGCTTAGTTGGCCGTTCCCACAGACATCCAGCACCGCCTTTAGGCTATCAACGGACATGCCATGAATCCTGATCTAAATCTTCTGCACCCCTATCCGTTTGAAAAGCTAGCCACCCTAAAGGCAGCGCTTGTGCCGCCGGCGGGGCTTGAGCATATTCCCCTTACCATCGGGGAGCCTCAACACGCTCCTTACGCAGGGGCGTTAGAGGCGCTAGTGGCTCATCAATTAGAGATGGCTCGCTACCCAGCAACCAACGGGCTGCCCGCCCTACGCGACACAATCGCCCGCTGGGCAACCCAACGTTTTTCGCTTGCCGGGTTAGATGCCGAACAGCAAGTACTCCCCGTTAACGGCACCCGCGAAGCAATTTTTGCCTTTGTACAGGCCGCGCTGGATCGCCAGCGCCCCGCCAAGGTGGCGGTCCCCAACCCCTTCTATCAAATTTATGAAGGGGCCACACTATTGGCAGGTGGCGAGCCGCTTTATTTGGATTGCACGGCAGATAACGGTTTTCGCCCCGACTTTTCGGCAGTGAGCCCGGCAACCTGGCGCGATGTGCAAATGGTATTCATCTGCTCACCTGGCAACCCCACAGGGGCCGTCACGCCGCTCTCTGAATTCAAGCAGCTCATCGCCTTAGCCGATGAGCACGACTTTATCATCGCCTCCGATGAGTGTTATTCAGAGCTGTATCTGGATGAAAGCACTCCCCCGCCGGGCCTGTTACAGGCCTGCGCAGAGCTTGGACGCGACGATTATCAACGCTGTGTAGTGTTTCATTCGCTATCTAAGCGCTCTAATTTGCCAGGGCTACGCTCCGGCTTTATCGCGGGTGACGCGAACCTTCTCGCACCGTTTAAGCGCTACCGCACCTATCATGGGTGTGCAATGTCGCTGCCACTTCAGCACGCCTCTATCGCCGCATGGCAGGATGAAGCCCATGTACGCGCCAACCGGGACGCCTACCGCGAAAAATTTAGCGCTGTCACCAGCGTTCTGGCGCCCGTCATGGACTTCCCTACGCCGGAAGCGAGTTTTTACCTGTGGCCTGCAGTGCCCGGTGGCGATGACATCGCCTTTACTCAGCGGCTATTTAGTGAGCAACATGTCAGCGTGTTACCTGGCAGCCTCATGGGCCGCCCAGGAAAAAATGGCTATAACCCCGGCTCGGGTCGACTACGTTTAGCCTTAGTGGCGGAGCTTGCGCCCACCCTTGAAGCAGCTGAGCGACTTCGTCAACTGCTTGAGCGCGGCTAGACACCCCAGACTTATTTAAGGAGGTTATATGCTGACACTCTATATCATCAACACATGCGACACCTGCCGCAAAGCACGCAACGCACTTGAAGAGAAAGGTATTCCCTTCAAGACCCATGACCTGCGCAAGGATGGTCTTTCAGCCAGCTTACTTGAGCACATTCTTAAGCGCGTACCGCTATTAGAAGCGCTGAATAAGCGCAGCAAAACGTGGCGTGACTTGCCCCAGGAAGAAAAAGACAGCCTGGATGCTACGTCTGCCCGTCGGCTATTTCTTGAACAGCCCACGCTACTCAAAAGACCACTGCTAGAAGTTGATGACGATACTATTTTAGTGGGCTACCGCGACGGCGATTACGACTCTCTCAGCGGCTAACACGCCACTGAACCCTAACAACTGATTGTTATTCAAAACTTTAAAGGAAGACGCGTTATGCTGAGCTTCGCGCTTGGAATCGGCACCCAAAACACTCAGGGCAACTGGCTAGAAATCTACTATCCAGCACCACTGTTTAATCCTGCAGACAGCTTGGTAGCCGCAGCTAAAGAGGCGCTCGACGCCCCCGCTGGCAATACGGCGGTCAGTTTCCTGCCCGAAGATTGCACCCGCTTAGCCAAAGCACTGGAGGCTGCTGGCCACCCTGAGCAGGCAGCTCTCGCCGAATCATTTGCCGCCAGCCACCGCCCCCTGGTCGCGATGTTTTTAGAAAGCGATCAGGCACCGCAAACCGTCCCTGAAGTTTACTTAAAGTTGCACTTACTCTCTCACCGCTTAGTGAAGCCCCACGGCTTGGATCTGACGGGAATGTTTGGCCTGCTGCGCAACATCGCCTGGACCAACGAAGGCGCGATTGATATCGAAGAGCTGCCCGCCCGTCGCTTAAAAGCACGCTTAGCGGGTCGCGCGCTATCCGTCGACTGCGTCGATAAATTCCCCAAAATGACCGACTACGTGGTACCCACCGGCATCCGCATTGGCGATACTGCTCGCGTGCGCCTGGGCGCTTACCTAGGGGAAGGCACCACGGTAATGCATGAAGGCTTCGTCAACTTCAACGCAGGCACCGAAGGCCCTGGCATGATCGAAGGGCGCATTTCTGCTGGCGTCATGGTCGGTAAAGGCTCTGACCTGGGCGGCGGCTGTTCCACCATGGGAACACTGTCTGGCGGTGGTAATATCATCATCAAGGTAGGCGAAGGCTGCCTGATTGGCGCTAATGCAGGCATCGGTATTCCGCTAGGTGATCGCTGCACCGTAGAAGCAGGCTTGTATATTACTGCGGGTTCGAAAGTTACTCTGCTCGACGATCAGAAACAAGAAGTTAACACCGTGGCAGCACGTGAGTTAGCAGGCCAAGATGACTTATTGCTGCGTCGCAACTCACAAAATGGCCGTATTGAGTGCCTGACGAATAAAAGCGCCATTGCGCTGAACGAGGCACTGCATGCCCATAACTGAGCCTGAAACGCTGTCGCCCACGTTACAGCTCGCGTTTGAGCTACTTAGCCGGGCGTCGGTAACGCCGGATGACGAAGGCTGCCAGGAACTTATGATCGAGCGCTTAACGGCGCTCGGTTTTCATATCGAGCAACTGCCGTTTGGCGATGTCAAAAACTTCTGGGCAATAAGAGGCCATCACGGCCCCGTATTGGCCTTTGCCGGCCACACTGACGTCGTGCCCAGCGGGCCCCATACGAACTGGGAATTCCCACCGTTTGAGCCGTGTATTGATGAACACGGCATGCTCTGTGGGCGAGGCGCAGCAGACATGAAGGGCAGCCTAGCGGCGATGCTCACCGCTGTTGAGCGTTTTGTGACCACCCATCCAGAGCACGACGGCCGAATAGCGTTTTTAATCACATCCGATGAGGAAGGCCCCGCCATCGATGGCACCAGCGCTGTGGTTGAGCATTTACGCGAACGCAACGAGCGTTTGGACTACTGCATTGTCGGCGAACCCTCATCGACCGCTCGTCTGGGCGATATGATTAAAAACGGACGCCGTGGGTCATTGGGCGGCGTTCTCCATCTCAAAGGGATTCAAGGTCATGTGGCCTACCCACACCTTGCACGCAACCCTATTCACCAAGCGATGCCTGCACTAGATGCACTGGTTAATGAGCACTGGGACGCAGGTAATGACTTTTTCCCAGCCACCAGCTTCCAGATATCTAATTTTCGCGCGGGCACCGGGGCTACTAACGTCATTCCAGGTGAAGTAGAAGTTGTATTTAACTTCCGTTATTCCACGGAAGTTACCCACGAGATGCTAAGAAGCCGCACTGAGTCGATTTTGGATAAGCATGGCCTTGAGTACCACATCGATTGGGCTCTCAATGGCGAACCCTTCCTGACTGCAGAAGGCGAATTAGTCGATGCCGTCATTCGCGGTGTAGAAGCAGTGACCGGCGAGCGCCCTGCGCTGTCGACCAGCGGCGGCACTTCGGATGGTCGCTTCATCGCGACACTTGGCGCTCAGGTGGTCGAGCTTGGCCCGCTGAACGACACTATTCACAAGGTGAATGAGCGCGTGCGCGCCAGTGACTTGGACGAACTAAGCCGCATTTATGAGGCAACACTTCAAGCCTTGTTAACGAACGACGAGGTGAGCGTATGATGGAGCGCTTTCCGGATATCGAGGTATACCTTGCCAGCGTAGCGATAGACAAGCTCGATGCATGGCTAAGCGAAGCTCTCGATGCACCGCCTCTTAGCCCAGCAGGCAAGGGCAAATGGAAGACTCGCGGCCACCATCAAGGCGAAGCTGTGCCCGTACTATTGGTGGACAAAGCAGCCGATGGTTTTGCCAGCTTGTGGTTTGATAGCCACCACACCCCGTGGCACACCGATCAAGAGTGCGCTCAGCACGCTGCCGAAGCCTTACAGACCGAGGTTCGCTGCTCACTAGGTGGCTGGCATCCCGGTGATGACCCTGACCGCTTCTGGCAGGTACTGCCAGGGGGCCACGAAAAAGCCATTGAATGGCCTGACTCAGGTCGCTAAACGCACAAGACCCCGCTTAGCGGGGTCTTGTGCTTCAGCAGTTGACGATGCCAGCGCGACTCAATACAAGCGATGTACTAATAGCTACTCAATAATACTAACGTCATCCGCTTGAAGACCACGGTCATTTTTAATCACGTGATAGCGAACAATCTGACCCTCAGCAAGCATACGCGGGCCACGGCCACGAATGGCACGAAAGTGAACAAACACATCTTCACCATTATCTCGGGTAATAAAGCCGTAACCTTTATTGGTGTTAAACCACTTTACTTCGCCCTCTTCGCGACCATCATTGGGATCGATGATATCTTCCTCTTCATCATCTTCCATTTCAGGTACCGCTTGGGGCTGACGCGGCGCAGATTTAGTTCGAGCAATATCCGCTTTTACTACCATCGGCGGCGCCAGAGCAGCAGCGGCTAACGTACCGATAAATAACGCAATAAAACATCCCAGAGCAGCAGCAATGTACACACTACTTACCCCGCTGATGGCAAGCTCAGCCAGCCACTGCTCAGCAAGCGGTGCATTCGTTAAATGAACAATCCCCGCCAGAAGAAGTGGCGTGGGGGCGGCAAGTAAAACACTGATGAAGAAACAGCGAAAAACAACTTTTGGATTCATAGATGGTAAAAGCTCTCTTGTTGTATGGGTAACAGACGAAGGACAATACTCGGCCAACTAGGCCCATTCCTAACAGTACCGAGCATACTACACAAGGTCACGATGTTATCATGACAAACGAATTATCGCCTGCAGAGCTAACTCAACTTCTTGAATCTTTGGAGAGTCGACTGGCTTACCAAGAGCATTGGTTAGACACCCTTGACCAAGCGGTTGCCCAGCAAGAGCGGCGGCTAGAAAAGCTAGAGCAGTTAAGTACGCTGATGCGTGACCGCTTGCGCGAGCAGTATCAAGCGCTCCAAGCGGATAACTCACAGGGGGACAGCCGCCCAGAAGACGACGTCCCCCCTCACTATTAACAGCTCCTCCAGTATCAGCAGTATCAACTACTACTAATTGACGTAGCGATGATCACGCCACAACGCTCGCTGGGTCGATGCTGTTGAGTCCAAAAGCATCGGCAACAGCCTGATAAGTCACTTGACCATTATGGACATTAAGCCCTGGCAGGAAGTGCGGATCGTCTTTAAGCGCCTGCTGCCAGCCTTTATCAGCCAGCGCCAGAACAAACGGCAAGGTGGCATTAGTAAGACCCAAAGTCGATGTCCGCGCTACCGCGCCAGGCATATTGGCCACGCAGTAATGAACAATGCCATCCACAATATAGGTCGGCTCAGCATGCGTCGTCGGCTTGCTGGTTTCAAAACAGCCGCCCTGGTCGATGGCTACGTCTACCAAGACACTGCCCGGCTTCATATCGGCCAGCATGGTACGGGTAATCAACTTGGGGGCAGCGGCACCGGGAATAAGAACGGCACCGATGATCATATCAGACTCTTTAGCCGCCTGATCAAGGGCGTCCGCCGTTGAATAGACTGTTTTGATGCGCCCCTGGTAACGGTCGTCTAGCACCTCTAGGCGAGCAATAGACTTGTCCAGAATGGTCACCTCAGCCCCCAACCCTAGCGCCATACGGGCAGCGTTTTCGCCGACCACACCACCGCCAATCACGGTAACTTTACCTGGAGCAACGCCTGGCACACCGGGCAATAGCACCCCAGAGCCGCCCTGGGCTTTCTCCAAGCTATGCGCGCCCGCCTGAACTGCCATGCGCCCGGCAACCGTGCTCATTGGCGCAAGCAGCGGCAGCCCACCTCGTGCATCGGTAATGGTTTCATAGGCAATGCAGGTCGCACCGCTGGCCATCAGCCCTTGGGTCAATGTTTGCTCAGCGGCCAAGTGCAAATAAGTGAATAGCGTTTGGTTGGCGGTTAGACGCGCCACTTCCTCGGCCTGAGGTTCTTTTACTTTGAGAATCAGTTCGGCGCTTTGCCACAGCGCATCTACATTAGCTTCCACTCGCGCGCCCGCGGCTTCATAGTCGCTGTCGCTAAACCCGGCGCCTTCGCCAGCGGCTGCTTGCACGCTTACCGAGTGACCTCGCCCTACTAGCTCTCGCGCACCTGTCGGAGTAAGTGCCACCCGGTACTCGTGATTTTTGATCTCTTTGGGGACGGCGATTTTCATTAGCGTTTTCCTTCTCTATTGATTGTTAGTGCTAAATCTCAACTGCTAAGTCTCAACGGCTAGATCGTCAGAGCCTCATCTGTACTACCTATCTCTACCATCTAGCCGTTAGAGCCAGGCCATCAATAAGCGCTATTAAGCAAATTACAGCACAGCTGGCACTAACAACCACCCCAAGCCATAAAAACAAAAAAAACGCCGACCAAGGCGTTTTTTGAGAGAAAAATCTAACGTTTAACGAAAATCAGCAAAAAAATCGACGGCATTTAAGCATTAGCTACTCAGTCACTACCGCACCACCGTAAATGCGCTGATACTCATCAGGCAGCCGAGTGGGCCGACCACTGCTAAGCGTCACACAGGCAAACTTGGTACGTGCATTTAGCAACGTTTTACCACTCCCCACGCGCTTCAGCTGGAATCGGCGGGTCAAACTAAAACGGCCATCGCAGGCAACAATCCAAGTCGCCAACTGCAACTTGTCATCGATAAAGGCGGGCGCCAGGTAGTCCAACTCATGGCGCTGAACGACCATGGCGCGGTCAAGAGACTGATAGCGCGCAAGGGATAGCCCCAAGGCTTCAGAGTGGGCCCAACTTACCTGCTCAACCCAGCGTAAGTACTCGCTGTTATTGACATGCTGGTAGGCATCAATGGCCTCCGGCGTCACTTGAAGATTGATCACAAAAGGATCTGGCAGTGCCCACTCCATCATACAGCTCCTTGTGGTTACTCCTCGGTGCTATTTTTTGCCTTGCCAATGTTCGCCAAACAGCGTTTTTGGCTTAGTCGCGGAATACCCGCACGCCTAGCGCTTTTAGATACGAGGTTTCCGGGATGGCCGGATGAACGGGGTGGTCAGGCCCCTGGTGCCCCTGAAAAATCACCTGGCCATGACGGTCTTGGTGGCGAACCGCGCCACGAACCACATCCACCAAACGCTCAGACGCGAGGTGCATGGAACACGAGGCCGACAATAGCAAGCCATCACGGCCCAGTAGACGCATCGCCTCTCGATTCAGACGAGAGTAAGCGCGCTCACCATTAGGGATATCCTTGCGCTTTTTGATAAACGCAGGCGGATCAAGAATGATCACATCAAACTGTTCGCCATCAGCCTTCAGTGCCGCTAACGCTTCAAAGGCATCGCCTTCGGCTACCGCTACGTGCTCCTGTACACCATTTAGCTCAGCATTGCGAGCCACCTGGTCCAGCGCCGGGGCAGAAGCATCGACACATAGCACTTCCGAGGCCCCGCTCGCAGCCGCCTGAACTCCCCAGCCGCCCACGTAACTGAATACATCCAGCACACGCTTGCCCGCTACTTGGCTGTTCAACCATGCGCGGTTGACACGATGGTCGTAAAACCATCCTGTCTTTTGACCATTCAGCACAGGCACTGCAAAGGTAACGCCATTTTCTTCCAGTAAAACCTCGTCAGGAAGCGTTCCCTTTACCACTTCGACGTGGGCTTCTAGACCTTCCTGACGGCGGCCGCCCGTATCATTACGGAACACAATGGCATTAGGTTTAACGACTTTTTCCAGCGCATCAACAATATCTTCTGCCAACGCTTGCATACCCGCAGTATTCAACTGCACCACCAGCACATCGCCGACGCGGTCAATCACCAAGCCCGGTAACAGGTCACCTTCACCATGAATCAAACGGTAAAAAGGTTTATTGAACAGGCGCTCACGCAGCGCTAGCGCTTGGTTGAAGCGGTGTACGAATAACGAACGATCTAGGCGCATCTCTGGATCACGCGACATCACCCGACCACAAATCAGCGAGTGCGGGTTAATGTAAGCGACGCCAAGGGTTTTGCCATTGGAAGCCTCAACCAACGCAGGCTCACCAGCAGCAAAGTTTTTTAGTGGCGTCTCTTTGATATCTACCTCATTGGAGTAGATCCAAAGATGGCCCGCTTTCAGGCGGCGATCGGCATTTTTATTCAGGCGCAGGCGTTGAGTCACAACAATCTCCAAAAGAACAATCTTGCAAAACACACAGGCTCTGCAAGCATCGGCAAAACAGTTAATATCAAAGAGCGGCCGCTAACGCTGGCAACCAGGGCAAAACACACTGGCCCGCTGGCCTAGCGTGATACGACGCAGCTCAACGCCACAGCGTAGGCAAGGCTGCCCATGACGCCCATATACATTCAGTTGCTGGGCAAAGTAGCCTGGCTCGCCCTGCCCACTGACAAAGTCCCGTAGCGTGGTGCCGCCTTGGGTAATCGCCGCTGCCAGCACCTCTTTAACCGCAGCGGCTAACTGCTGATAGCGGGCCAGAGAAATTTTCCCAGCGGCACGTCGAGGGTCAATACCCGCCATAAATAGCGCTTCAGCGGCGTAAATATTCCCCGCCCCGACCACCACGCGGTTATCCATTAAAAAAGGCTTTACCGCAACGCGTTTATTACGCGATGCGTTATAGAGCCAGCGACCGTTAAACGCGTCATCCAACGGCTCAGGACCAAGGTGCGCAAGGCGCGTATCCAAACTGCCATCGCCCTGCTGCCAGTCAACAAAACCAAAGCGGCGTGGGTCATGGTAGCGCAGCACATACCCCTTGGCCGTCACCACATCAACATGGTCATGCTTTTTAGGCAAATCGCCGACGCTTGCAATCCTTAGGCTGCCCGACATGCCTAGATGCCACAACAGCGTGGCCTCACCTTCGAGAGTCGCCACGGGGATTTGTAGATATTTAGCGCGGCGCTTTAATACGCCAACCCGAGCGCCGACTAGCCGCTCGGCTAAATCCTCAGGTACCGGCACGCGTAATCGGGGCTGTCGCACCAGCACCTCGGTAATCTCTTGCCCCTCTAAGTAGGGGGCAATGCCGCGTCGCGTCGTTTCAACTTCAGGCAATTCGGGCATGATGAAAGTCTATGATGACAGCACCGTGACAACCACTCTGTCGCCTAAGCGGTGCCGAAGCGTAGGGACGGGTACCACTAACCTACCCAGTAAGTGGCTAAATACCGGGCATGCAAAAACCCGGCTTAGGGCCGGGTTTTTCAACAGGCGCTCGCCTGCGGTGAAAGCCGATCATTGTAATCGCGATTACTTGATCTTAGCTTCCTTGTAGATAACGTGCTTACGGACGACCGGGTCGTATTTCTTGAATTCGAACTTATCCGGTGTATTCCGCTTGTTCTTATCCGTGGTGTAGAAGTGGCCAGTACCGGCACTAGACACCAGCTTGATCTTATCGCGCATGGTTTAACTCTCCCAAAATGCTAGCTTAGATGGCATCGCCGCGTTTGCGGATATCAGCCAGAACCGTTTCGATACCTTTCTTGTCGATGATACGCATTCCTTTAGAGGAAACGCGCAGCTTGACGAAGCGGTTTTCAGATTCAACCCAAAAACGATGGGTGTGCAGGTTCGGCAAGAAACGACGACGTGTCTTACGCTGGGAGTGAGAAACGTTATTACCAGTTACCGGACGCTTGCCGGTAACCTGACATACTTTGGACATGAGAGCCTCCAACCGCTTGGCCAGGGTATAAGCCTGAGTGTTCAAAACTGTCGGGCAAACCGGAGCAGGGAGGGAGTCGACGCAGTTAACCGCCTAGCTGTACCCAAATCCGTTATTCAACCCAAGTTTAAAGGTGGCACTTTATACCAGAGCGCCCGGCTACCAGCAAGCAAAAACGCCCCAAAATGCCAAAAAAGGCATCTTTTGGACAATTTACTTAGGTAAACGACGAGATTTTGTCGTCGCACCATTTTCATTAATTGCTATAACCAACCGCGCTCGGCAAACGAAACCACGTTACCGTCCCCCACCACGAAATGATCAAGCACTCGCACATCGAAGAGTGCAAGGGCATCTTTTAGACGTTCAGTAATACGTCTATCAGCATCGCTAGGTTCAGCAACACCCGATGGGTGGTTGTGAGCCAGGATGACAGCACCAGCGTGTAATTCAAGCGCACGCTTGGCTACTTCGCGGGGGTAAACGGATGCGCTGTCTAGGGTACCGCGAAACAGGGATTCATAGCGAATAATTCGATGCTGTGTATCTAAAAAAAGCACCGCAAACTCTTCATGCCCCAGATGACGAAGCTGGGAGCTCAAGTAATGACGCACAAGCGCCGGCGATGTGAGCGCATCGCCACGGGCAAGCTGGCTCGCCATATGGCGTCTGGAAAGCTCCAGGGTCGCCTGAAGCTGGGCAAATTTTGCACTACCAAGCCCTCGAGCCGCACAAAACTGATCCTGATCTGCTTCCAGCAGTTGTCTTAAGCCACCAAAACTGGTCAACAGGTCCCTTGCCAAATCCACCGCAGAGCGTCCCTGAACGCCTACTCGCAAAAAAATGGCCAGTAGCTCAGCATCTGAAAGCGCCTGCACCCCCATGGTCAATAACTTCTCGCGTGGCCGCTCACCTTCCGGCCAGTGATTAATTCCCATCGCCGCCTCCCTGCCCACCCTGATAGCGCTGTCTGCGCTTGCAACTGCGCCCACCCCAACTGACTTTTTCAACCGCTGCTTGAGCATGCCAAAATAACCCGTCAAATGGTATGGTACTCACCTTTAACAAACGCTACATGGGACTACCCATCATGGCCTTATTAACGCCATCCCCGTTAACCTCGCTTGCTGGCAAGCGCCTGCTGCTTGGCATTAGCGCCGGTATTGCGGCTTATAAAAGCGCGCTGATTGTTCGGTTACTCAAGCAAGCGGGCTGTGAGGTTCGCGTGGTAATGACCGAGGGTGCTCAAGCGTTTATCACGCCATTAACGCTCCAGGCACTGTCAGGAGAGCCGGTACGCACCTCGTTGCTTGACCCTGAAGCTGAGGCTGGCATGGGGCATATTGAGCTGGCTCGCTGGGCAGATGCCGTATTGATTGCCCCAGCAACGGCTGATTTGATCGCCCGATTGGTACATGGCATGGCTGATGACTTGCTGACCACTCTCTGTCTAGCCTGTGAAGCCCCCAAGTTGATGGCACCGGCCATGAATCAGGCCATGTGGCGACATCCTGCAACCCAGCGCAATGTCGCGCAGCTAGCCAACGATGGCTGGCAGTTGATCGGACCAGCAGCAGGGGATCAGGCGTGTGGCGACGTCGGCCCAGGGCGAATGAGCGAACCAGAGGTTATTGTTGATTGCTTAGCACAGCATTTTGCTTATGCTGCAAAACCACCAACGCCAACCTCTGCGCCGCACATAGTGATTACTGCGGGCCCCACCCGCGAGGCGCTAGACCCCGTGCGCTATCTATCCAACCACAGCTCAGGAAAAATGGGTTACGCACTGGCCGCTGAAGCTGCCGCCCAGGGAGCCCGAGTAACCCTGATAAGTGGCCCGGTTAATCTCCCCACGCCTCACGGCGTTGAGCGCATTGATGTAGAAAGTGCCGCACAAATGCATCACGAAGCGTTAGCACTCGCCCCCCGTGCAGGCCTATTTATTGGCTGTGCTGCGGTCGCTGATTACCGCGCTGCCAGCGCTGCCGAGCACAAAATCAAAAAAACCGACGACAGCGATACGCTAACGCTTACGCTAGTCAAGAATCCTGACATTATTGCCGATGTCTCCGCGCTGCCTGCTGACCAACGCCCTATTGTGATGGGCTTCGCCGCCGAGACTCAGGATGTCGCACGCTATGCGGAAGACAAATTAACCCGCAAAGGGCTAGATATGATTGTTGCCAATGATGTTTCCCAGCAGGGGCTCGGTTTTGGCAGCGATAACAATGCCGCTCTGCTGCTGTGGCGCTCTGCGGCAGGAACCAAGCAACTGGTAGCCCCGCCTCAGCCTAAAACGCAGCTGGCTGCGCTAATTATTCGTCACGCGCTATCACTGCTGCCTTCTCAGCCAGCTTCTCAACTGCTATCTCAACCACCTTCTCAACCACCTTCTCAACCACCTTCTCAACCACCTTCTCAACCACCTTCTCAATTGTCCTCTCAATCCCCCGGAGAATTATCATGAGCGGTTCTCGCCCACGCTTGCAGTGCAAAGTATTAGATGAACGCCTGCACGACTACCTCCCTTCCTATGCGACAACTGGCTCAGCAGGGATGGATTTGCGAGCACTGCTAGACGAACCGCTGACGCTTGCTCCTGGTGACTGCCAACTGGTACGAACAGGCCTTGCCATTTACATCGAAGATCCTGGCTTGGCAGGCATGATCTTGCCTCGCTCCGGGTTAGGGCATAAGCACGGTATCGTGCTAGGCAACCTCGTCGGCCTCATCGACTCTGATTACCAAGGCGAGCTGATGGTATCCGTGTGGAACCGTGGCCAAAGCAGCTTTACGTTATCGCCCTTTGAGCGTCTCGCTCAGTATGTTGTTGTTCCCGTCGTGCAAGCGGAGCTTACACTTGTCGATGCCTTTGAAGATTCCACTCGCGGCAGCGGTGGTTTTGGCAGCACAGGCAGCCAATAGTTTTAGCGCATATCTAGGAGCGACAATGAACGTACCTGCGTCGATATTTCGTGCTTACGACATTCGCGGCATTGTGGACGATACGCTTAACGAGACCACCACCGAACTCATTGGCCGAGCCATTGGTTCTGAAGCCGCCGCTCGAGGCGAGCAAACGGTCATTGTCGCACGTGATGGACGGCTTTCCGGACCACATCTGCAAGCAGCGCTAATTCGTGGCCTAACAGCCTCAGGACGAGACGTTATAGATATCGGCATGGTACCCACACCCGTGCTTTACTTCGCCACCCACACGCTGCCTGAAAGCTGCTCTGGGGTCATGCTAACCGGCAGTCACAACCCGCCTGACTACAACGGTTTCAAAATCGTCTTAGCGGGTGAGACGCTCTCCGGCGATGCGATCACCGCCCTCTATGAGCGTATCCAAGCAAACGACCTAACCAGCGGTCAAGGCAGCGTTCGCCAGCACGACCTACGCACGGCGTATCTTGAAAGAATTATTAGCGACATCCATCTGGAGCGCCCGCTGAGCGCTGTCGTGGATTGTGGCAACGGAGTCGCCGGAGAACTTGGCCCGCAGCTTATCGAGCGCCTGGGGGTGAAAACCACCCCATTATTTGCCGACATTGATGGGCACTTCCCGAATCATCACCCCGACCCAGGTAAACCTGAAAATCTGCGCGACTTGATCCACAGTGTTAATGAAACAGGTGCTGATATTGGCTTGGCCTTTGACGGCGACGGCGACCGCTTAGGCGTTGTCACACCAAGTGGCCGGATGATTTACCCTGACCATCTACTGATGGTATTTGCAGCTGATATGCTGTCGCGCACCCCCGGTGCCAAGGTGATCTTCGATATCAAGTGCACCGGTCACCTAGCACGAGTTATTAGCGACGCTGGCGGTGAACCTGAAATGTGGCGCACCGGGCATTCACTAATCAAAGCACGCATGCGGGAAACAGGTGCTGAGCTGGGCGGTGAGATGAGCGGGCATATTTTCTTCAAGGAGCGTTGGTACGGATTTGACGACGGCCTTTACGCCGCGGCCCGCTTGCTTGAGATTCTAGCGCGATACAACGGCAGTGCTGACCAATTATTTGATCAATTTCCACAAGATATCAGCACGCCAGAGATTAATATCACGGTTGCTGATGAAGAAAAATTCGCGCTTATCAAGAAGCTTGCTAGAGAAGGCGACTTCGGCGAAGGTATCAAAACCACGATTGATGGCATTCGCGTGGACTATACCGATGGCTGGGGGCTTTGCCGAGCCTCCAACACCACACCTGCGTTAGTACTGCGCTTTGAGGGTAGCGATGTCGCCGCACTGAGCCGAATAAAAGCCCGGTTTGCCAAGGCCCTGGCAGAGATCTCGCCAGCACTGACGATCCCTGAACCACAATAATGTAAGCAAATACGACAGGGTGAACAGAAGAAAAATGATCGCGCCAGGAGAACGCGCGACACAATAAGAATGTTAAACAACACGCCGCATGAAAAAGCCAATGCTCGTGCTGTAATAACGGTCGTGATAAAAAAGTAGCGACGGAAAAAATCAAAAGGGACAACGTCATGAGTTCAACTAGCCGCGACCCCCAGGTCGTTGTAGAGGTATTGTCAGAAGCCCTCCCCTATATCCAGCAATTTTCGGGCAAAACGGTTGTCGTTAAATATGGCGGCAACGCTATGACTGAAGATACCTTGATCGACTCATTCGCGCGCAACATCGTGCTGATGAAAGAGGTCGGTATTAACCCAGTCGTCGTCCATGGGGGCGGGCCACAAATTGGCAGCCTACTGGAAAAACTGAATATCGAATCGCGCTTTGTGAACGGCATGCGAGTGACCGACTCCCAAACCATGGACGTCGTGGAGATGGTGCTAGGGGGGCTGGTCAATAAAAGCATTGTCAACTTGATCAATCAAAGCGGCGGCAAGGCCATTGGCTTAACCGGCAAAGATGGTGCACAAATTCGTGCTCGGCAGCTGAAAGTAGAGCACCAAAGCCCTGAAATGACCGTTCCGGAAATTATCGATATTGGCCACGTAGGCGAAGTGGAGTCTATCTCCACCGATCTTATTGAGATGCTTGCCGCTAGAGATTTCATTCCGGTGATTGCACCGATCGGCGTTGACGGTGAGGGGCACAGCTATAACATCAACGCCGACTTGGTAGCAGGTAAACTGGCCGAGGCACTCAACGCTGAAAAACTGATGCTCTTGACCAACGTCGCGGGCCTGATGAACAGTGAAGGAGAGGTGTTAACGGGTCTAACCACCGCTCAAGTTGACGCCTTAATTGCCGACGGCACGATATACGGTGGTATGCTGCCCAAAATACGCTGTGCGCTAGATGCGGTAAAAGGCGGCGTTAACAGCGCTCACATTATCGACGGCCGTGTTCCCCATGCGGTCTTGCTGGAAATCTTTACCAATGCTGGGGTAGGCACCCTGATTACTGACGCAGGTTAACCGCGACGGAGTGCTAACGTCATGAGTGACGAACAAAAACCTCGCCGCCGCGAGCAAATCCTGCAAGCGTTAGCCGTTATGTTGGAAGAGGATAGCGGCAAGCGCATTACTACCGCTGCGCTTGCCCGCCAGGTTGGCGTCTCAGAAGCAGCGCTGTACCGACATTTCCCCAGCAAAGCACGCATGTTTGAGGGGCTGATCGACTTCATTGAAGAAACCATCTTTGCGCGCATTACCCGCATCCTAGAGGATATCCCCGATGCGGCGTCTCGATGCGGCACTATCTTGGCTTTACTTCTAGGCTTTGCCGAAAAAAATCCTGGGCTTGCCAGGGTACTGGGAGGCGATGTACTAACTGGCGAAACGGCCCGCCTGCGCCAGCGCGTTCACCAGCTGTTTGAACGTATGGAAACCCAGTTAAAGCAGATACTGCGGGAAGCTGAGCTGCGTGAAGGACTACGCACCAGCATATCCGCTTCAGCAGCAGCCAACCTGCTGATCGCCCAGGCTGAAGGGCGTATTTCTCAGTATGTACGCAGTGACTTCAAGCGCTTGCCAACCGAGTACTGGGACGACCAATGGGGGCTGCTATCAAGCCAGCTGCTACGAGCAGCCGTACAGTCGGCTTAGAAGCGTTGACAAAACACCCACGCCAATAAAAAACACCCCGAAGGCAGTGCCTCCGGGGTGTTCATCTAACGTACTTACCCGACATAGGTGCTCGATTAAGCAGCGATGGCTTCGCCCATTTTTTGGCGCAGTTTTTTCATCGCATTCTTTTCGAGCTGACGAATGCGCTCAGCACTGACGCCATAAACATCGGCTAGATCGTGCAGCGTCGCTTTATCATCAGTTAGCCAACGACGTTGCAAGATGTCCCGCGAGCGCTCATCAAGCCCTTTTAAGGCTAGCTGTAAGCGGCGCGTTGAGTCTTCCTCAAAGTTACTATCCTCCAGCAGCGTCGCCGGATCAGCAGAAGCGTCATCTAAAAAATACGCTGGCGCTTGATAGGTGCTCTCTTCGTCATCGCTAGGCGACGCATCAAAACCTGCATCGTAAGCCGACAGACGCCCTTCCATATCGCGCACTACTTCTGGCTTTACGTTGAGGTCTTCCGCAATCGCGTTAACTTCATCGTTGTTTAACCAGGCTAAGCGTTTTTTAGCGCTACGCAGGTTAAAAAACAGCTTGCGCTGAGCTTTCGTGGTGGCAATTTTGACAATACGCCAATTGCGCAGCACAAACTCGTGAATTTCTGCTTTGATCCAATGCACAGCAAATGACACCAAGCGGACACCCTGATTAGGATCGAAACGCTTAACGGCTTTCATTAGACCAACGTTACCTTCTTGAATCAGGTCAGCTTGAGGCAGACCATAACCCGAGTAACTACGAGCAATATGCACCACAAAGCGCAGGTGCGACAGCACCAAGCGGCGTGCGGCTTCCAAGTCACCCTCATCGTGGAGGCGGAATGCAAGCTCACGCTCTTCATCAACGCTTAGTACGGGGATGCCGTTAACCGCTTGAATATAGCCGCCCAGATCGTGACCTGGAGAAAGCTGTCCCACCGGTAGAAGACTAGTGCTCATGTGCAGGTGGTCTCCCTTAAAACCTATCGTGGTTAGTGTTCTGTTAACTCTAAGACCTTAGCCTAAGCATAAGGTTCAAATAACCGATGCATTCACTGCATAAGACACAAAACGGGGTGGAAATTCCCGCTACTGACCGCATAACAAACATAATCAACGCGGACGTATGCTAGAGAGATGGCGCGAGACAGCCAACCAAGCTCCCAGCCAGCCCAATAGTGTACTGCAAGATAGCAGAATTGTAGAGCCTGTCACATCTAACTGCGGCAATACGAAGTTCGCACCGTAACTTGCCGCCAGGGCGGCAACCGGCATCGACAGCCAGTGGTTGCCAAAACCTAATAGCCCCAGCGCCAGCAAACCGCCGCCTACGCCGTACCAAGCCCCACTATAGAGGAAGGGTCGACGGACAAAGGCATGAGTCGCGCCAATAAGCATCACGACCTCGATTTCTCGTCGTCGGCTCTCAACTGAAAGACGGATAGTGTTGCCCACCACCAGCAGCACACCACAGCCAAACAGCACCCCAAGCGCGAGCGCCACCCGTCGCCCAAGATCCGCCAAATGACGCAAACGCTCTACCCACGCCAAGTCCACCCGCACCTCGTCCACCCCAGAGAACGTCTCCAAGCGCTGCGCGAGTTGTGCCATAGCAGCGGGATCAACGCTGTGTGGATAAATTACAATACTGGCTGGCAGTGGATTATCTTTAAGCCCCGCCAAGGAGTCTTCTATCCCCAGCGACTGCTGAAACTCAACCATACCTTGTTCGGCGCTAATGAGACGCGTTGTTGCGACGCCTTCGTCCGCAATAACCGCTTCTTCAATGCGAGCGGACTGCGCAGCGTCTACGATCGTTTCCAAATAAACGGTGAGGGTTGCACTCTCATTCAGCTCTGCATCTAGCAGCTTGGCGCTATCTAAGGTTAACCAAAGCGCCGCTGGCAAGACTAACGCAATGGCGATCGCCAGCATGGTTAGCAAATTACCGACCGGATAGCGTACCAGGCGATAAAGGCTATCTAATGCCATTGCACGATGATGGCGTCCCCAGGCGCGTAAGCGGCTGCTAAAGCGTGTTTGCTGTGAACGTGCGCCACGCCGCTCGGCGGGTGGCTCACTGGGAGTTCGAGCCGTTTGCCGCTTCCCCTTGGGGGCTGCACCTATAGGACGGGGTGTCACGGCACGCTTCATACGCCCCCCTCATCGGCCACCAGACGACCATCCTGCAAACGCAAGATACGATGGCGTAGTCGCGCAATCAGCGCTAAGTCGTGACTGGCAACCATCACGGTGGTGCCAATGCGATTGAAGTCTTCAAACAGCGCCATAATGTCGGCAGAAAGCTGTGGATCAAGATTACCAGTCGGCTCATCAGCAAGCAGCAGAGCTGGCTTATTAACCACTGCGCGGGCAATGCCCACTCGCTGCTGCTCACCGCCGGAAAGCTCTACCGGTAGCGCTTTTTCGCGGTGTAAAAGCCCGACCTTATCCAGTGCCGCACGAACGCGCCGCGCCGTTTCACGAGGCTCTACCCCCTGGATTTCTAGCGGTAGAGATACATTGCGGAACACACTGCGATCAAACAGCAGTTGGTGGTCTTGAAACACCACGCCAATTTGACGACGGTAAAACGGCACTTGGCTGGCGTGGAGTTCGGCAATATCGTGCCCAGCTACCACGACTCGGCCCCGGCTAGGCTTTTCGAGGCGCATAATCAATCGAAGCAACGAGCTTTTACCAGCCCCCGAATGCCCGGTCAGGAACACCATTTCGCCTCTTGCAACGCGAAAGTTAAGGTGTGCCAGCGCCTCAAAGCGCCCTCCATAGCGCTTACCCACATGTTCAAAAGCGATCATGCGCGGCCATCATCCCCTTGCCGATCAAACAGCGCGTTAACAAAGTCATCTGCCTCAAAGGGGCGGAGATCATCCAGCGCTTCGCCCACGCCGATAAAGCGAATCGGTGTTTTTAACTGCTTCGCCAATGCGAAAATAATCCCACCCTTAGCAGTACCATCCAGCTTCGTCAGCGTAATGCCACTGATCGGCACAGCGTCGTTAAATGTGCTGGCCTGGGAAATAGCGTTCTGGCCAGTCCCTGCATCCAGCACCAGCATCACCTCATGGGGAGCAGTGCTATCCAGCTTCTGCATGACCCGATGAACTTTTTTCAACTCTTCCATCAGATGGCTCTTGTTATGCAGCCGCCCTGCCGTGTCGGCAATCAGTACATCCACGCCACGTGATTTGGCAGCCGCCACCGCGTCGTAAATCACTGAAGCGCTATCAGCCCCCGTGTGCTGCGCAATCACCGGCGCGTTGTTACGCTCGCCCCATACTTTAAGCTGCTCAACCGCCGCTGCACGGAAGGTGTCGCCTGCAGCGAGCATGACGCTTTTACCTTCACGCTGAAAACGCTGGGTCAGCTTGCCGATAGTCGTTGTTTTGCCTACGCCATTAACACCTACCACGAGTATGACAAACGGCCCTTCACTCTCTTTTTCAAAGCTTAGCGGTGTTGCTACCGGCGCAAGCATCAATGCCAGCTCTTCTTGCAACCCGCGATAAAGCGCTTCTGGGTTATTCAATTCTTTGCGCGAAACGCGCGCCTCAAGGCGTTCAATAATCTCACTCGTGGCTTCAATGCCCACATCCGCCATCAGCAGCTGGGTCTCAAGGTCTTCCAACAGCTCATCATCGATCTGTTTTTTGCCTAAAAACAGATCGGCAATACCGTCCGTTAGATTGGCGCGGGTTTTGCCTAGCCCTGATTTAATACGAGCGAACCAGCCTCTCTTTTCGCCCTTTTCCGCAACGGGCTTCTCTTGAAGAGCCGGTTTAGATGCAGGCACCATGGCCGGCTCTGGCTCCGGTTCTGGTTCTGGTTCTGGTTCTGGTTCTGGCTCTGGTTCCGGCTCTGGCTCTGGCTCTGGTTCCGGTTCTGGCTCTGGTTCTGGCTCTGGCTCTGGCTCTGGCTCTGGCTCTGGCTCTGGCTCTGGCTCTGGAACAGAGGCTGGCTCAAGCTCTAGTTCTGCTTCACTTGTTTGTACCTTTTCAGCGGTTTCTTCAGCGGATGCCGTGTGTTCCGTCGGCATCGTTTCAGGCACGGGCGCTTCTTGCACAACCCCTTCCGCCGTTGGCGGGGCCTGCTCTGCTTTATGCTCTAGCGCTGGCTCTTGGGCAACCCCTGCTTCGCTGTGCTCCTCTTGAGACAGCGCCTGCTGATCTTGCTGCTCCTGTGGGGAGTCGTGCTTTTTCTTACGTTTGAAAAAACCGAACATAGGTGTCATCCGACTAAATAGGTGAACATTGCGATTATCCTACCACCGCAGACCAAGACTTTGGATAAGTAGCCCGCTACAATCCGCGTTATGAAACGACAACGCTCTTCTCGCCCCTCTACTTCTCGCTCATCGACAGCGCGGCGCGGGCCTGCCAAACCACCAGGTAAGCTACGTATTATCGGCGGCGACTTTCGCCGCCGCCAGTTACCTGTACTCGACCATCCAGGGCTGCGCCCCACCCCTGATCGCGTGCGTGAGACTCTGTTCAACTGGCTAGGCCAACACCTGTTTGGCAGGCAAGTGCTAGACCTCTTTGCTGGCACGGGAGCACTAGGCTTTGAAGCCCTTTCCCGCGGTGCCAGTAACGTGACGTTTATCGAGCGCGACGCCCGAGTAGCCGCGCTAATTAGTGAAAATATTATCACCCTTGGCGCCAGTAATGGCCGAGTGGTATCTACCGATGCGCTCGCTTTTCTCAACCAACCCTGCCAGCAACCTGCGAATATCGTCTTCCTTGATCCACCGTTTCACCAAGGCTTAGCCGATGCCTGCTGTTCAGCATTAGAAACCGGAGACTGGCTTGCAGACGATGCCATGATCTATCTGGAAACTGAAAAGTCTCTATCTCCAAACGTGCCCACTAACTGGCAGCTGTACCGAGAAACCCAGGCAGGCGAAAGCGCGGCTCGCCTCTATCTTCGTAAACCCGTGTAAACTGCGCTTGCCGCAATCTTGCAGCGGCGTTACGCTCGCCTAACTGAATTACATTTTTGTCCCCGCTATGACAGGTAGTGTGCCTGTCGACATTATTGGAGGTAGGCATGAGCCTTGAGTTATTTAACCAGTTGGAACAGAAAATTACCGACACCGTTGAGGCGTTGGAATTGATGAAGCTTGAAAATGAAGAACTTCGCGGCGAAAACGCCCAGCTAAAGCAGGATCGTGAAGAGTGGGAGCGTCGCTTACAGGGCGTACTCAGCAAATTTGAAGATATCGAAAGCAATAGCGTGTCTTAAAGCACGCGCGACATCAGTAGCGCATCTTCCCGCCCGGCTGCCCCCTGCGCAGCCGGGTAGTAGCCTCGGCGCCAACCATCTTGATTAAACTCGTAGCGCTGATAAAGCTTTATCGCCCGTAGGTTACTTGCCCGCACTTCGAGCAGTAAGCGCTCGCTTTGCCACTGCTTGGCACAGGCGACTACTGCACCAAGTAGCTTGCCACCGATCCCCTGCCCCTGCTGCTGTGGAAGCACTCCAATCGCTTGAAGCTCTGCCTCAAATGGCAAACGAACCACGATGGCATAACCAAGCAGCACGTTGCCAACGGATGCATGGCCAGCCAGCGCGAGTGGTTGCCAGCAACCAAGCACCTGTGAATTAGGGTCGTTTAGCGCATCATCGAGATGCTGCGAACTGATACCACTGTTAGCCTGCGCTTCTAACGCCTGTAACCTAGCACTGTCAGCAACGCTTAATGGGCTTATCACTGGGTGACAACCTCAGCACGCCACTGCTGGCCAAGCGACACCAGCGCAGGCCAAAGCTTACGCTTGGCGCTCGCGTGTTCGGCAAGCGTCCTCAACGCAGGGCCTTGCCACACGGGCAACGACAGCGTTTTGCTCTGTTGCTGACTAACAGCCATGACCCGCGCTAAGGGAGAGTCATCGGCTAACTCGTCAGCTCCCCACCACAACAGGCGCTCCAACTGCCAGCCCTGCCTGCCTGCCGCGCCAGCAATAAAGGCAGCTACCCCATCTTGCGCTTCTTCTAGCGGCTCCTGCGGCGTGAATGTGTTAGCCATTGGCGGCCATTTAAAATACGTCACCGCGGGCATTTCACCGTTCAACACCCCCGCTGCCCGTAACATATTAGCCAGCAATTGCTGTTCAATAGGCGTTATTTCCCCCTCATGAAGGCTTAACCAGCGCCCACCCACACAAATACAGGAAAGGCTGAACGTCAGCGGTTCCACTTTGCTAACAGGCGATTTTTCCTGCGTAGAGCTTTCCTGTGCAGCAGTCACGGGGGCGTCGGCTGGCTTATTATCAGGAGCAGGAGGCTGGCCCAGCAGCGCACGCACCGCCGCCGGGGCTGAAGAGGGTGACAATGCCGAGCCAGTGGCAGCGGGAGTGCTATCGCCTTCCGCTGACTGATGACGCGAGCGAGGTGCCGGGGCATCGTCCAATAGCGCGTGAAGCCGCTCTCGCGGTGGAGTCACAGCAGGCGCATCTTCCCATTCGCACGCCTCAGTAGGACGTGCGTTAGGCAGTTGATATCTGGATGCCCAGGCTGTTATACCCATCGCCTCCAAATACTGCCGACGAATAACGTCTGGCGTCACTGGCCGCCGCCCCGACAGTTAGGCGAATTCGGCCGCTCGCCGCCACGTGCCTGCCACTCTTGTGGGGTGTACAGATGCAGTGCCAGTGCATGCACAGGCCCAGATAGTTCATCGGCGAGCAGCGCATAAATCTGTTGATGGCGTTTCACCGGCATGATGCCATCGAAGCTATCGCTTACCAGGGTGACTTTAAAGTGGGTCTCAGCGTTAGCCGGCACGTTGTGCATGTGGCTTTCATTTTCTACGTGCAGCACGTCGGGCGTTAACGCCGCTAACTTCTGCTCAATCTGTGTCTGCATCGCCATGAGTACTTTTCTCCTTCAATCAGCAACCGATTTATTGTACGCCCTTACTTACTAACAGACGATGCCCGCCGCTCAATGAGAGCACGCTGGGCTAATGCTACCCGGGAAAGGCTCGCCACCAACGCTAGCAGCGTGGTGCCAGCCCCCAGCCATAGGGTTACCTGTACAGGTGAACCCAACGCCAAGGCCGCCCCTACCAATGCCACCCCAAGTGATTGCCCAACGGTACGGGTAGTGCTCATCACGCCGGAGACATTAGCGCTTCGCTCTGGCGGAAGACTGCCCATCATTTCGCGGTTGTTAGGAGGCTGAAACAGACCAAAGCCGATGCCACACAAGGCGGTGCGCCACAGGCTGCCTGCCACGCCGGTAGATTCATCCACGAGGGCTAGCGCCACTAACCCCATAATCAGCAGTATCAAGCCTGCGCTTGAAAGAAGACTTGGATTAACCCGGTCAGCTAAACGACCAGCCAAGGGGCCAACCACCATAATTGCTAACGGCCAAGGGGTGAACAACCAAGCTGTCTCCAGCGGCGAGAAATCCATCTGCTCCTGATAAAAAAACGACAGCGCCACGAACGTAAGCCCCTGACCGATAAAGGCCAAGCCCGACGCTGAAACTGCCAACGTAAAGCGTTTTTCAGCAAATATATTCAGCGGTAACAGCGGATAAGGCGCATAGCGTTGGCGTTGAATAAACAGCCCACAAGCCAGCACCGCCAGCACCGCCCAACCACCGCTTTGCCATAATGGTGCGGCATGGCCAACTGCATCCATCGCAAGAAAGAAGCTGGCTAGCATCAACATAGACAACAGCGCACCCAGCACATCAAAGCTGCCCCGGCGTGGTTTATCTCGCGGCAACGCACGACTAGCCAACCATAGTGAACACATACCAAGCGGAACATTAAGTGCAAATAACCAAGGCCAGTCGGCAAACGAGAGGATGACGCCGCTCAACGTTGGGCCTGCTGCATAGCCACCGGCTACCACTAACGCGCTAAGCCCTAAAGCGCTACCCAATAGACGGGACGGAAAAATTGCCCGATACAGCGACGGACCGATAGACAGCGTGGCTGCGGCCCCCAACCCCTGCAGGGCGCGAAATATCAGGAGCGTTTCTAGATTACGCGACAGCGCCGCCCCTAATGCCGCGAAAACGAAGGTGGCCAAACCAAATAAATACAGCCGCCTACGGGTGATCAACTCACTGATGCCTGCGAACACCAATAAGAACGCCGCGCAGACCACTTGGAATAAATTGGTGATCCATACCGCTCTGGAGGCAGGCACATTAAGATCTGCGGCAATCGTCGGGAGGGCCAAATTAATCATGGTGGTATCGACCACCGCCATTAGCGTGCCGGTGACGAGTGCTAGTACGGCAAGCGCACGCGCGGGGCCCGGCAAACCATCGTCACCCGCCCGAGTTTCAAACAATCGCATGGTGGTTCGTTCCTAAACTGCACCATTAAAAACAATAAAACCGGCCTGGGCCGGTTCCACAATACACTTACATTAGGACGGCAATGCGCTAGTCTTGCTCATTATCGAGCAGAAGTGCGTCATCAACCTCTGAAATTTCAAGAGCAGTTTCGTCGTCAAGGTCAATCGCAAGGTAGCTATGCTCAATACGTAAAAAGTCTTGAAACAGTGACCAATCAAGCTTTTCTGGCCATTGGCGCTCATCCTCTTCCCAAGCACGCAGCTCGGTCTCTAGGATTTCTACATGGCGCTCACGGACAAACGTTTCCAGCGCTTCAGGGGTATCCATCTCAGGGATAAGGTACACCGTACTTTCACGTTCGACGTCGTCAAGGGTCAGGTCGTCATCTCCCATGGTGGGTTCGAGCGCATTGATCCAGTCCACGAAGGTCTGGGTCGGCCTGACGCTCAGGGCAGAGCGATTTAGCAGTTTCATGGGATTCTCCTCGCCGTCGAAACGTAGACCATTATGGGTGCTAACGGATTAGTTTGCCATCGGTGCAGACGCAATATCGATTGATTCGGTAAAATGCTGAAGAATTTTTAGCTAACAACACCGTTACTCATTGGCACGACTGTTACAGTCCTCTGTACAGTTGTATGCCGAATAGACCATTAGGATACGCTCAATGAACACACAGACACGACTTGAAGCGGTTAAATATAGCGTCGAACAGAATGAGCTAACCTGGCCTAGAGCTGACATCACTCTTGACCAAGACAACGATTCACTGGTGTTTACGCTCAAGGACTACGGCGACTTACCTGTTACCCTGACCCACTGCGAGCAAGAGTGGTTGGTGATGACCGAAGTAGCTCCCACCAGTGCGGTTGAGAATATCAATGCCTTTAACAATGCTTTGTTACGCTTAGGCATGACCTTACCGCTAGTGAGTGTTGGCATCCACACTTTGGGTGGCGAAGATTACTATGTGGTTTATGGTCAACTGTTTGCAGACTGCAAGCTTGAGGCCATCAGCGCTGAAGTCGAAGCTTGCGCTCAGGCGGCACTGGAAATTGCCGATTTAATCGGTTGATCCGAGTTAACGTGTTCCAGACACCAGCCAAGTATTGCCTGTTGTTAAGGATCACCCTGTTGTAAACCCTACGCGCAAGCGTCGGATTGGTTCGATTTAAGGAGTTACCCGATGTTACTACGCAAAATGTTTACCGCCCTACGCGGCAAAGCCACTGAAACCGGCGAAGCGATTGTCGATAGTCAGGGGATTCGTATCATGGAGCAGGAACTGCGTGACGCTAAAGCAGCAATGAACCAGGCCAATGAAGAACTTACGACCATCATGGCTAGGCGCAACCTTGCGGCCAAGGAAGTAGATACGCTGTCGGATAAAATGGCCGAGTATGAAAAAAGCGCCATGGCAGCCCTTGAAAAAGGCGAGCAGAGCTTAGCTGAAGAAGTCGCTGGGGAAATTGCCCGCCTGGAAGGTGAGCGTGAAGTCGCTCAGGCCAATGTCACCCAGTACGATGGCACTATCGACGCCCTGAAATCGAGCATCGCTAAATCGAAAGGTGAAATTCGCCGCGTTGAACAGCAGATGTCCCACGTCAAGGCCACTGAGGCCGCGCAAAAAGCACAGGCTGCTGTTGCGTCTCAACACGCTGGTCAAAACGCCAGCATGAATAGCGCCGTTGCCTCCCTTGAACGCATTAAAGAGCGCCAAGCCCTACAGGCTGAAAAGCTCAAGATCGGCGAATCCATGCAAGCGCAAGATTCCGGCGCTGATTTGGAAGCACGGCTTGCCCAAGCGGGTATCGGTAAACAGCAAACGTCCGGCAGCGATGTTCTGGCTCGTCTAAAAGCCAAGCAAAATGCTGGCAACTGATTACTAACGTTAATACTACCGCCTGAACGCAAGGAAAACCGACGCCATGCCAGTGCTACAACGGTTACTGAAAGTTCTTAAAGCCTCTACGATTAATGTCAGTTGGACATTCTTACTGTTGCTGGCGCTGGCACATATGGCAACCTCATGGATATTAATGGGCGTCTCCGGCGAAGAGGTTGCCAACTCACTGCCACTGTGGCTGTATTTTTACGTTGTTACGGCTTCCACTGTGGGCTATGGAGACTTCTCACCAAGCTCTACCGCGGGGCAGTTGATCGCTGTGTTCTACCTGATTCCGGGCGGTATTTCGCTATTTGCGGCCCTGATTGGCAAGGCAACCGTCACGGTCAGCAACTTTTGGAGGCAGCAAATGCAAGGAAAAGGCGACTACAGCGATCTAACTGATCACACGGTAGTGCTGGGCTGGCATGGAGAAACCACTGAAAAAATCATTGATATTCTCAAAGCCGATCGGCAACTCCCCGATGAAATCGTGCTGTGTGTCACTAAAGATATCAACAACCCTCGCCCTGGCGACCTAAAGTTCGTTAAGGGCGATAGCTTCGCTAATGTAGAGCTTCTCAAACGCGCCGGTGTTGAAAACGCCAGCCGTATTATTATCTATGATGGCAGTGATGAGCGTGTGGCAACCGTTGCGCTTTCCGCTTACAGCCTGAAATCCCCTAGCTGCCATATCGTTGCCCATTGCGAAAACCCCAATACCGCAGCGATGTTGCGCCGAACATTACCGGGCATCGAATGCACCGAGGCCATGGCATTAGAAATGCTAGTGCGCTCAGCCACCGATGCAGGCATTAGTCGCGTCGTGAACGAGCTGCTTGCCGTCAACCATGGCGCTACTCAATATCAAACTCAGCTGCAAGATATCCCTAAAGGCAGCACATTTGGCCAATTATTTGCTCTCGCCAAGGAAGCGCATAATGCCACCTTACTCGGCGTCACGTCCGTTAGCGCCGAAGCGACGATGCTCAACCCGCCCTCTACCCGCGAGCTGAGTGATGGCGATGTGCTGTATTACATGGCCTATGAACGCCTGACGTCGGCACATTTTTCATCGCTGCTGGCATGATACCCAACTGTTTCATGGAGATTCATCACCATGCTTGGTTCACTTAAATCGCTGTTTCGAGCCAACAGTAAAAGCGTGCAGCAAAAACATGCCAGCGACACCGCCCAACGCTCTAGCGGTCTCCCCGTCGGCATGACCCCAGACGACTTCAACGGTCTTCGGCTTGGCGGTATGGTGTCGCTCAATATGCTGTCGCTAAAAGCGTTCGACAGCCTCAATTTTGATGCCAGCTGGAGTGGCGCAGCACAGGAAATAGCCGCGATTGGCGTCGTCGAACTCGGCCAGGGTGAACAGCTCGCGCGCTTTTATCTGGAAAATGACACTTGGATTCAAGCCTCCATTGCTAATGGCAAAGTGTTCGAATACAAGCTGTTCGACTTTCTGTCGTCACAACATGTTTCTAACCTTGAATTTGATGGTCTGATCAATCAGCCGGATAGTCAGGCACCCGCTCACCCACTCGGCCAGAGCAACTTCACGCTGGAAGCAGGCGACGACACTCCAGACGACCTTAAACGCTTTCAACGCGTATGGGGCGCTAAAAACAGTGCATGGTCAGCCCCGGTAGTGCTTGAGGAAACAGTGACTCGCGCCAATGGCAGCGGAATTTCCCAAGTCACGCACCACTGCATGCTCTATGAGCGCCAAGATCAGGCCTCAGAGCGCTTTGAATATATTCTACTCAGTGCCGAAGCCGATGAACTGGAAGGCAGTTATCAATTAGTCACCAGCTTGGGCATCGATATCAGCGCAGTGATTATTGAAGCGCATTGATGACCACTTGTAAGGCTCGCTGGTCGTTACTCCCAGCCTATGCTCACCACGAACGATTCACCACTCACGCTTGACGACTAAAAAAGGAAACGATAATGGGCAATATCGGCATGTACTTGGCAGGCCTGCCAGCATTTTTCGCCTACTTAATCACCGCCGCCATTCTGCTGGTAGCGTTCATGGTCGCGTACAGTAAGATTACCCCGCATCATGAATGGAAGCTGATCCAGGAAGGCAACGCCGCTGCGGCAACCGCCTTTGGCGGCGCTACCCTAGGTTTTACCATACCGCTCTACAGTGCTATGGCGAACAGCGTGAGCTTCATTGATTTTATCGCCTGGGGCATCATCGCTTTTATCGTGCAGATCGTTACCTTCTTTGCCATCAAGCTGGTGTTGAAAAGCAAAGGCCAGAGCCTTTCCGGACATATTACCGATGGCCACGTGGCATACGGCATTTTCGCGGCAACTATCGCTATTGCGGTTGGCCTGCTCAACGCAGCGTCTATGATCTGGTAAGGGGAGACTTTCATGCAATCATCTAACCAGCCACCGCGCCGCAAGCGCAGCTCGCGGCTAACCCTGGCCTTGATGGGCGCGGCCGGTACAGCCGCGTTAGCCGGCTGTGGTCAGTCATCTCCGCCGCAGGACACGCTATCGGATATTAATTTCTCCGAGCCTAAGGCCTACCAGAACGTCGACGAGTGCGTAGCAGACGAGATTTACACGCGCACTGCCTGTGAAGCAGCGTTTACGGCAGCCGTTGAAGCGGTTCCGCGCTTTGACTCCTTAGAAGCTTGCGAGCAGGTACATGGCGAAGGTGCCTGTGAGCCCCCTCCCCAGTCAGCTCAACAGGGGCAAGGTGGCAGTTGGTTTGGTCCCGCACTGATGGGCTATATGGTTGGCAATATGATGGCCAACCGCAATGGCGCGCGGTTACAAAGCCTGTATCAGGAGCCGGTCTACCGTACCCGTCAGAATCGCGGCGACTGGAACGCTGCGTCGTCTTCGGCTTCTTCACGGGTGGATCAACGTAACAAGGCCTTCCGCTCATCGGTTATGCAGTCCAACCAACGGGCAACCCAACGTTCTGGGTTCGGTTCGCGCTCCAGCGCGCGGGGTGGGTTTGGCTCCTAAGCTAACTACCGTTTGGTTACTATCTTTCGACGCATTCACCTGCGCCAGCAAGGAGCCGTTTTATGTTGCGCGTTGCCATTACTGAACGCCCTCAATGGCGCGAACTGGCGCACCAGCTAGGGTTTCACTTCCATACTATTGAAGGGGAGCCCTACTGGACCGAGGATGCCTATTACCAGTTTACGCTGGCTCAGATCGAGCACGACATCGAGGACCCCACCGAGGCGCTGCACGAGATGTGTATGGATGCCGTTGATCGGGTCTGCCAGTCTGATGCCCTGCTTCACCAGTTAAATATTCCAGAACAAATGTGGGGCGTTATTCGTGCCTCCTGGCACGATGGCCAGCCACACCTCTATGGGCGTATGGATTTTGCCTATAGCGGTAATGGACCTGCCAAACTGCTAGAGCTTAACTACGATACCCCCACCAGCATTTACGAGGCGGGCTTCTTTCAGTGGCTGTGGCTTGAGCAGGTGATCGAACAGCGCCTACTGCCTGCCCACGCCGACCAATTCAATTCGATCCAGGAACGCATGATTGCTGCCCTCGCCCATATCGGGCAGCGCCTTGAGCGCGATCCACCAGCCTCTCCGGCACTGCACTTCGCCTCCATCAAAGCCCATGAAGAGGATCGCGCCACGGTTGCTTACCTGCAGGACTGTGCCTTACAAGCGGGGCTGAATGCGCCCTTTATCCATATCGAAGACATCGGCTATCAACCCAACACCGACCACGGCTGTTTTGTTGATCTGGAAAACCGGCCCATCCGCGCACTGTTTAAGCTCTATCCCTGGGAAGAGATGAGTGATGACCTTTTTGGTGAGCTGCTGCCCATGATGCAGACCCACTGGTTCGAGCCGCCGTGGAAAGCCATTCTCAGCAATAAGGGCATCCTGCCGTTGCTATGGCAATGGCATGAAGGTCACCCCAACCTGTTACCGGCGTATTTTGACACTAGTGATGGCACGTCGCTGACACCTGGCTGGGTGCGCAAACCGTTTTTCTCTCGGGAAGGTAGCAATATTGAGCTGATGACCACGAGTGGCCAGTACGAAGCCGTTGATGGCCCCTATACCGACAACCCGCGTATTTTGCAGGCCTACCACCCACTGCCGCGCTTTGGTGAGCGGCATGCCCTGATCGGCAGTTGGGTAGTCGGTGACAAGGCGTGCGGCATTGGTATTCGTGAAGACGTTGGCAAAATCACCAAGGACTCCAGCTGCTTCGTACCGCACGCCATTGTCTAAAGGCGTCTTTCAGATGTCGAGAAGCCGTTACTCGCTAGCTTCGGGGCGCATCGCTGGGAACAGCAGTACGTCCCGAATAGAGGGGCTATCGGTAAACAGCATCACTAAACGGTCAATACCAATACCCTCACCCGCCGTTGGCGGTAAGCCATACTCCAACGCGCGCACGTAGTCAGCGTCAAAATACATCGCCTCCAGGTCACCGGCATCTTTCTCGGCGGCTTGTTCACGGAAGCGTTCAGCTTGATCTTCGGCGTCATTAAGCTCCGAGAAACCGTTGGCAATTTCTCGGCCACCGACAAAGAACTCAAAACGGTCGGTAACGAAAGGATTAGCATCGTTACGACGCGCCAGCGGGCTAACTTCTGCGGGGTATTCAGTAATAAACGTCGGCTGGTCCAGCTTGTGCTCGGCCACCTCTTCGAAGATCTCGGTCTGAACTTTACCCAGTCCCCAGCTCTCCTTCACTTTAATGCCCAGCTTTTCTGCAACCGCTTGTGCGGCTTCCAGCGTATCCAAATCCGCATCGGTGATGCCATCGCCATGATCAAGAATCGCTTGGCGCAGTGTTAGGCGCTGAAACGGTTTCCCAAAGTCGTAGCTAGCGCCTTGGTACTCGATCATCGTAGTGCCCAGCACTTCTTGGGCCGCCGTGCGCAGCATGGCTTCGGTCATATCGAGCAGGTCACGATAATCCGCGTAGGCCCAATAGAATTCAACCATGGTGAACTCAGGGTTATGTCGTGTCGATAACCCTTCGTTACGGAAATTACGGTTGATTTCAAAAACCTTTTCGAAACCACCTACCACCAGACGCTTGAGATAGAGTTCTGGTGCAATGCGCAGGTACATATCAATGTCCAGCGCATTATGGTGAGTAACAAACGGCCGTGCTGCCGCACCGCCAGGAATCGGCTGTAGCATCGGCGTTTCAACTTCCATAAAACCGCGAGCTTCAAAGAAGCGACGCATGGAGCTGATTACCGCTGCGCGAGTTTCAAATACCTTACGCGACTGCGGGTTCATGATCAGATCTACGTAGCGCTGGCGATAGCGCGCCTCCTGATCGGTCAGGCCGTGAAACTTATCCGGCAGCGGACGCAGGCTCTTGGTCAACAGCTGCGCTTCTACCATCATCACGTAAAGGTCGCCCTTACCCGATTTATGCACGGGACCACGGGCGGCGACGATATCACCGATATCCCACCCTTTGATGTCCTCAAGCACGTCAGCAGGCAAGCCCTTTTTATCTACGTAGAGCTGGATTTGGCCAGCCACATCTTGAATCACGATAAACGGGCCACGCTTACGCATGACGCGACCAGCCACCGACGCTTGATGATCAAGCGTTTCAAGCTCCGCTTTATCCTTTTCGCCTAGCAGGTTGTGTAGCTCAACCGTGAGGCTGTCACGGCGAAAATCGTTCGGGAAAGCGCTTTTACCTTGCTCAGCGGCGCGCTCACGGCGAGCCGCGAGCTTGGCACGGCGCTCAGCGATTAGGTGGTTTTCGTTATCGAGAGAAGACGCGTCTTGGTTAGCCATCGGGCACCCTGTTCAATGTTCAAACGCTAAAAAAATTACAAACCCTGCTTTAGACTGGCGACGATAAACTGATCTAAATCGCCGTCGAGCACTTTGTCGCAGTTGCTAGACTGAACGCCGGTACGCAGGTCTTTAATGCGCTGATCGTCCAGTACATACGAGCGAATTTGGCTACCCCAGCCGATATCGGCTTTAGAGTCTTCCGCTTCCTGCTTGGCCGCATTGCGCTTTTGCATTTCGTGTTCCCACAACTTCGCCTTCAACTGCTTCATGGCGAAGTCACGGTTGGCGTGCTGGCTACGCTGATTCTGACATGCCACCACAATACCGCTCGGCTCGTGGGTAATCCTTACCGCTGAGTCGGTGGTGTTAACGTGCTGACCACCTGCACCACTGGAGCGGTAGGTGTCTACTCGTAGGTCAGAGGGGTTAATCTCAACCTCAAAGCTGTCGTCAATTTCCGGCGACAGAAATACCGATGCAAACGACGTATGACGGCGGCCGCCTGAATCAAACGGGCTTTTACGCACTAAACGGTGAACACCTGTTTCGGTGCGCAACCACCCGAAGGCATAGTCACCTTGAATGTGCAGCGACGCCGATTTAATGCCGGCTACTTCGCCGGCAGAAATTTCGATAATTTCTGCTTTGAAACCGTGGCTCTCTGCCCAGCGTAAGTACATACGCAGCAGAATATTCGCCCAGTCTTGAGCTTCGGTACCGCCCGACCCCGACTGGATATCCAGATAGGCGTTGTTCTCATCCATTTCACCGGAAAACATGCGACGAAACTCGAGCTTTTCCAGTGCCACTTGTAGACCATCGAGCTCTTTGCGCACCTCATCAACGGTGCCTTCATCCTCTTCCATCTCAGCAAGTTCAAGCAGGTCGCGGCTGTCAGCCAGGCCCTGATCAAGCTCATCGATGGTGGCGACAATCGCTTCAAGCGATGCGCGCTCTTTACCCAGCTTCTGGGCATAGTCTGGATCGTTCCAGACATTAGGGTCTTCAAGTTCGCGGGATACTTCTTCTAGCCGATCTTTGCGTTCGGCATAGTCAAAGATACCCCCTAAGAACGTCTGTCCGCTCAGACAGGTCCTTGATCTGGTTATGAATCGGGTTAGTTTCCAACATGGATCGCCTAGCCTTGGTCAGTATCGCACGGTTCAAAAGAGACAGGCGCCGCTGGGGCAGCTAAGCGCTTAGGCTTAAAAATGCCAACGCTAGCCGCCCCAGCGGCGAAATTCTGAGACGCATTGTAACGAAAGCCAACGCTTACCGCACCCACCCTGAAAAACGATCGCCATGCAAAAAAACCCGGCTTACGCCGGGCTTATAGGTAAAGCGAGTCAAACAGTCAGCTTATGATCAGAAGCGATAGGTAAGCTGAGCACCGAAGCCATGGGCTTCGTTTTTGTAGTCGGCCGAGTAGTTAGAGGTAATCGGCGGCGTTTGCTGCCCAGCCACGGTGAAGCTATCGGTTTTGCTTTGATCAACATGGGTGCTGCGCTCGGTCAGGTACGAGTAGGCAACGTCCAAAGTCAGGTCTGGCGTCGGGCTCCAGCCTGCACCAATCGAGAAAATACGGCGGTCGTCAGAGGGAATACGCACGCTGCGCGTGGCATCTTGGGTGGGTGTAAAGTCAAGCGCCACCCCAGCACGCAGTGCTAGCGTTGGCGTTAACTGATACTCACCACCGGTAGAGAACGCCCACGCATTAGAGTAGTTCTGCTGCTCGTTGGTAATCACACCACGCTCGGTGCCGGTAACCAGAATCTGGTCAAAGCGACTCCAGCGCGCCCAGGAAACACCGAACATCAACTTCAGCTTGTCGCTCATTTGCTGAGTCAGCGAGAAATTGACTGTTTCAGGCGTTGTTAAATCCAACGCTGCCGTATCTGTTACTGTGCCGATCCCTAGCTGATCCAACACAGGTGAGTTCGCCGCAAAGCTGCCTTCTAGATTGAAATCTACTTTTGAACGGTACGTTAAACCAAAGGTAGTTTCAGGGACAGGCTGATAGATGACACCCAAGTTATAACCCCAGGCCTCATCATCACCTTCGACACGTGAATCCACTTCAGAAAGACCCATTGGTGTTGCCACTGGCACCTGACGGCGCAGTTCACCCTCTACGCGGTTATAGGTAAGACCCGCACCAACAGACCACTGCTCGTTGAAGCGATAAGAAACCGTCGGCTGAGCCGTCATCACTTTCACTTCAGTGTAATTACCCTGGTTACGCCCCTGAAAGTCATTTTCGTATTCGGTTTTAGAACCAAATGGCGCATAGACGCCAAAACCGAATGCTAGTTGCTCGTTAACAGGGTGTGCATAAAAGGCGAAGGGAACTAATGTACCTGGCACCATATCGCCGTCGTTGGAGCCTGTCACGGGTAGCGTATCTGTTGCGCCGCCTGTCGCCTGCAAGAAAGCAGGGCTGCTCTGAGAGGCACGGACATTAGAAATGTCGCTATTCACGCTTAGGAACGTGCCACCTACTGTAATTTGGGCGCGATCAAGAAACGACATACCCGCCGGGTTACCGTACACAATAGTTGCATCATGCACATTTGAGCTACGCCCTGCATGGCCATACCCCTGCCCGCTGACGCTCTGCTCATTAATTTGATAACCGCCTGCTTGCGCCTGACCGACAAAAGCAACGGATGCGACTGATGCGACTGCGGCCGCCAAGGTGAGCTTTTTAAATTTATTATGCATAGTGGGCCTCTCTTCCCGATGATCCGATGGATACTTCCATCCACCTGCTTTGTTCTAACACCTCAGTTTTCGCCCAATGGCCGCTTGGGATCAAGGGCAAACGAGCGTTTTATTCCAGTTTTGACTTATACATTAGTCGAACGGTTGTTTTAAATCAGTGTTTTAGTCATTTCGACTGAAGGCATCAATATCGCTTGACCTGTGTGTTACCCATAGGTTTTACACTAAAAAAACATCCCAACTTCCATGCCGAGGACGTTATGCAGCCTGGAACGATGAAGGTCGGCGAACTTGCCAAACGCGGTAACGTGACCGCAGAAACGGTTCGTCATTACACCCGTGAGGGGTTGCTGGCACCAACACGCCACCCTGAGAACGGTTACCAGTTATTTTCAACTACTGACTTAGAGCGACTGCACTTTATTCAACGAGCACGCAAGCTCGGCTTTAGTGTAGCTGAGATTCGCGACATCCTGGCTCACGCCGATCAAGGAGACTCGCCATGTCCATTGGTGCGTGACCTACTTGCCCACCGACTGCCACAAATCCGCGCACGCATTGCCGAACTTGAAGCACTCGCCCAGCGCATGGAACAGGCTTTAGAGAGCTGGCAACACATGCCCAATGGCATACCAGACGGTCATAGCCTATGTCGTTTAATTGAGAGTTTTCCCGAGGAGGCATCATGCAGCCACAAACACTGAGTCGTACTGTGCCGGGTATGACCTGCCAGGGCTGCGTTAAGCGCATGCGCGAGGCGGTTCAAGCGATTGATCCTAACGCCTACGTAGAAGGCTTTCCCGCAGAAAAACGCTTGGAAGTTACCAGTACGTTAGCAAACGATGTGCTGGATAGCACATTGAGTGAGGCGGGCTATCCGCCGGGGGCCTCCAGCAGCGAGACTCACCCATCTGCGAAGAGTGATACGGCGCAAGCTGCCGATAAAGGCAATGACATGCAGACGGCTGAACATGAGGCATTGACCAGCGCGCCCCAGCAGCGACTATTGATTAGTGGCATGACCTGCGCAGGCTGTGTGAATAGCGTCGAAAAAGCGTTGGCCAACACTCCAGGCGTTACCAACGCCTCGGTGAACTTTGGCACCCATACCGCCCAAGTAACTGGCAACGTTGAGCGCGAGGCTCTGATTAACGCGGTGGTGGCGGCAGGCTACCACGCCGAGCCCATTGTCGACATGCGCGAGGCCGAACGCATTCGTGAGTCTCAAGAGGCCGCAACCTATCGCCAGCGCCTGCGCGGTAGCATGCTGTCCTTGGCGCTGGCTATTCCGCTCATGCTGAGCATGTTTGTTTACCACCCGCACCCTATGGGAATGGGGCGTCTTTATTGGCTGGTCATTGGCCTACTCACCCTGGCTATTCTGGCATTTCCAGGGCGGCACTTTTTTACCAACGCTTGGAAGCAGTTCAAGCTCCACCAGGCCAATATGGACACGCTCGTGGCCATGGGCACCGGTACCGCTTGGCTGTATTCAATGATGGTTGTGGTGTTTGCTCCTTGGCTGCCCGAGGTCGCTCAAGGCATCTACTTTGAAGCATCAGCCATGGTGGTGGGGCTTATCCTGCTCGGCAACGCCATGGAGCTGCGTGCCCGTGGGCGCACTAGCAGTGCATTAAAGCGCCTGCTAGACCTGCAGGAGAAAACTGCACGGGTGATCCGTAACGGCCAAGAGCAGGAGTTGCCTGTTGACGACGTAGTGATAGGCGATCATATCCGCGTACGCCCCGGCGAACGACTGCCCGTGGATGGCAGCGTACTCGATGGTCAAAGCTATATCGATGAATCCATGCTGACCGGTGAACCGCTGCCCGTTCATAAAAACGCGGATGACGACGTCAGCGCGGGGACTGTTAACGGCAATGGCAGCTTGGTCTATCGCGCCACTCGCGTGGGCAGCGACACTCGCCTGGGCCGTATCACCGAACAGGTCGCCAGCGCACAAAACTCCCGTCCGCCAATTGGTGAACTGGCCGATAAAGTATCGGGGATTTTTGTTCCCAGCGTGATGATCATCGCCATACTAACCGCACTGATCTGGTTTAACATCGGCCCCGCTCCCGTGATGATCCACATGCTGGTGGCCGCCACCACGGTACTAATTATCGCCTGCCCCTGCGCCTTAGGGCTGGCAACCCCCATTTCCACCATGATTGGGGTGGGTAAAGCCGCCGAGCACGGCGTGCTGGTAAGAAGCGGTGAAGCGCTACAGACCGCCAGCCAAATCACCACCTTGGTGGTGGACAAGACCGGCACGCTGACTGAGGGCAAGCCTCAAGTGACCGATGCGACTGTGCTACATAATGACTCTTCGCAAGTGCTCGCCTGGGTAGCCGCACTAGAAAGTCGTTCGGAACATCCGTTAGCCAATGCATTAACAGCTTATGCGCAAGCGCATAATGCCCCCGCTGAAACACTGGATACGTTTGATAGCGTCACCGGTGGCGGCGTGAAAGGTAGCACCCAAGCAGGCGACTCACTGCTGCTGGGCAATGCTCGCCTACTAGAAGAGGCTGGAGTGGACCTAACCCCTGCCGAAGAGAGCGTACGCCAGCTAGAGGCGAAAGCACGCTCATTGGTATACCTAGCAGCCAATGGCAAGCTAGCCGCCCTATTCGGCATCAGTGACCCGTTACGTGCTGACGCGGCCGCCGCAGTGAAACGCTTACAAGAAGATGGCTTAACCGTCGTCATGCTTACCGGAGATAATCAACACACTGCGGCCGCCGTGGCACGGGAAGTAGGCATTAGTGAGTTTAAAGCAGGCATGACGCCAGATGATAAACACGCGGAAATTAAGCGTCGCCAGCAGGCAGGAGAGGTCGTTGGCATGGTGGGAGACGGCATTAATGATGCCCCCGCACTGGCACGTGCCAACGTTGGCTTTGCCATCGGCCAGGGCACCGACATCGCGATGGAGAGCGCTGGAATTACCTTGATGCGCGGTTCGCTGCATGGTGTGGCTACGGCTATCGAATTAAGCCGGGCAACGCTCACCAACATCAAGCAGAACCTAGTCGGGGCCTTTGGCTATAACGTACTGTGCATCCCGATTGCTGCTGGCGTGCTTTACCCCTTCACCGGCATGCTGCTGTCACCCATCATTGCCGGTGCGGCCATGTCACTATCGTCAATCACCGTGGTGAGCAACGCCAACCGCTTAAGGCTTTGGAAACCCGCCCAACAGGAGGCCTTATGAGCCTATTGATCAACCTGGCAGGAATCGGTCTTATCGCCGCTATCGTATGGTGGTTTTGGCTGAGCGCCTAAGTAAGTCATTTCAGCGTGACTGTAGCATCATGGGCAGGCCGCCTTGTGGGCGTAATGTCAGTCGACACTCAATGCTCACCTGGTGGCCTGTCACTAGTTTAGGTGTGAAATGCTGTGCCAATGTTGCCAAGCAGAGAACGCCTTCATAAAGCCCAAAGCGTTTGCCGAGACAAACACGTGGCCCCACGCTAAAGGGCAGATAAGCAAATTTATCTGGACGTGGAGCTTCGGGAAGAAAGCGCTCTGGAACAAAGTGATCGGGCGCTTCCCACAATTTACGGTGCCGATGCAGCAACCAAGGGGATACGAGTAACACGGTTCCTTCGCGCACATCGCGATTGCGCACCTTATCCTCCCCACGCGCTTGTCGGCTCAGCATGGGTACCGGCGGATATAGCCGCATGGCTTCCTCAAATACCGCCATCGTGTAAGGCAGCTTAGCGACATCTTCATAGCAGGGTGTTCTACCACCGAGCACGTCATCAAGTTCATGCTGCAGGCGCGCCATCGCCTGAGGATCATAATCAAGCAGGTACCAGCACCACGCTAATGCATTAGCCGTCGTTTCATGGCCTGCCATAAACATAACAATCGCTTCATTACGCACCGCTTTTCGGCCCATCGGACAGCCACTATCTTCGCCATCTTTCATAGACGTCATAAAGCTCTCAATCAGGCTATGCTGCCCTTGTCCTGGCCTGTGCTCATGGCGATCAATAATACGGTCAATAATTTCATGCACTTGCTTTGCTGAATAGCGCGTACGCGATCGTCGCAGCGGATTACCTAGCAAGCTTAAAAATGGCAATCCCAGCATATTGGCCATGTCTAAATGCTCAGAATGACGCTGATATTCGGTAAAACCAGCCACCACTTGCTCTGCTTCTTCGTCGGTGGTGTCATCCCCAAAAATCGTTCGACCAATGATACGCGCTGTTAAATGAGCCATCTCAGTCAGCATATCAATAGGCGTATCAGAGGGATGCTGGCTCCACCGCTTAGCAGTCTCCTCCGCCGAGGCGGTCATAGTGGTACAGAAACCGGGTAACAGAGCGTTGGTTAGCGATGGCGCGCACTGGCGTCGGCGCTGGCGCCACAAATCGCCATCGCTGACAAACAACCCATCATCAAGCAACGGCTCCAGCGCACGGCGCATTTGCGGACTTTTACGATCATAGTTGTCGTGCTGCTCAAGAAAAACGCGACGAACCGTATCGGGGCTATTACACAAAACATAGTCTTGCTTCATCAGCACCATGCGCGAGGTACGAATTGAGTAATCTTCCTCCCGCCAGACCGAAAGCAAATTATGCTGCGCCAAACGCAGCCGATGCACGATGCCTTTACTGGATGAGACAGGCGTTACATTGACCGGAGGTGCCAAGCCCTTAGCCCGGTTCAATGCCTCTGCAAGCCCCTGTTGGCCATTAACACTGTTGGTTGTTACCGTTTCGCATAAAACACTATCGTGGTGCATTGTCCCCTGCCCTACTTTATATGTTTGGAAACCGACTCTTATTTGCGGGACATACTTTTTAACTAAATGTTACGACGTCGACCTTAACAGTAACAGCCGGCTTGGCGCATCGACGGTTACCTATCCTGCTTGATAAGCCATCTCTAGCGGTCTAAGTCATTAGTTCTATTTAACTAACACCAATATACCGCCCTGGTTTGTGATTCAAGGCAATAATCAAATTCAGCGTCAGCGCTCCCAACACGGAGTAACCCACGCGATCCAGCGGTAGCTGGGTCAGCGCCACCAGCAAAATTAGCCCATCGATACCCAACTGCACATAGCCTGCCCGTAGACCGTGCTTTTCTTGCAAATAGAGCGCCAGAATATTAATTCCTCCAAGGCTGGTGCGATGCCGGAACAACATCAGCAAGCCTATGCCCATTAAAGCGCCCCCCATCAACGCAGCGTACAGCGACGGGACATTGGCGAACTGCACCCAGCCTTGGGTGAGTTCAGAAAACAACGACACTAAGCCAATGGCCGCAAACGTACGCAGCGTAAAACTCCATCCCATGCGCTTAATCGCCAAATAGTAAAAGGGTAAATTGATGGCGAAAAACCAGAAGCCAAATCCCCACCCAGTCACGTAATTCAGCAGTAATGCCAGCCCAGCGGTGCTGCCAGTGATCAATACGGAGTGGGTATAAAATGCCACTCCTAAGGCAACAAACAGCGTGCCAAGCACCATGGCCATCATATCTTCATAGTATTTATGCGGATCTGTAGGCAGATCGTCCCGCATGAGGCTATCCTTTTGTAAAAGTATTCAAGCACTTATTCCAAGAGATTCTGCAACGTCAGTGGCCTAACAGAGAATCGCCGGGCAGGGAAAACGTCGTTCTGGCGCTCAATAGCTCTGATTTCATCTACGCCCCAGAGCTCGCTCTAGTATATCGGCAGCATTGGCTGCCCCGTTTGCTTTCTGCACGGCGCTTGAAAAGCGCTGGGCAGATTGACGAAATACGGGCTCATGCATGAGCCGCTCTAGCTGACGCACCAGTTTATTGGGATTAATTCTACGCGCTGACATCTGCAAGCCGAATTTTTGGCGCACGCCAATTTGGGCATTGAGACGCTGCTCATAGTGAGCGGGCAACGCCAACATTGGCACACCAGCCGCTAAAGACTGATACATACTGCCATTGCCACCGTGATATAGCATTGCTCGGGCATGCGCCAAGAGCTGCGAGCCAGGCGCATAGCGCGTAAAACGGAAATTACTCGGGGCAGCATCCATCACCTCTTCGCTTACCTGACCACCGGTGGTCACCATAAAACGGTAAGGCAGCGCTCCCAACGTGGGATACGTGCTGCGCAGGAAGTGCTCTAACAACCCGGTCGACCCCATGGTGATATAAATATTGGGCGTGCCATCTTGGAGTTCATCAAACCATTCAGGTAACGGGGCCGTTAGATCTGGGCAGATCGGCCCTACCATATGATAATCGCTAAACCGTTTAGGCAAGCTGTAGAGCCCTGGTAAATCAGGCGAAATCATTGGCATGCGATAGAGCATGTCAAAGGCATTTCGGTCTGGCCGCTGATACTTCTGATAAAGTCGCCGTCGGATACCAGACAGCAAATAGCGATCTAAGCCTTTAGCAGCATAGTAGGTCGGTGTTGGCGGCGTTAGCAGTCTCGCGGCATAGCCATTCATGATGCCAGCACACGGGACGCCAGCAATGTACGCAGCGGTACTGGCACTTACCGTGGCATCACCCACCACCAGATCAGGTTTGACCTGTTCGATAGCCTGCAGTTGGGACTCAATAATCTTGGTCAGAGGCGCCCAATAGCGTAGGTGCACCATATCCCAAAAGGAGGCTTTCCAGCCAAGACGTTGAAAGCGTGACCATATATCAGGAAGACTCGGCTCCCGAGCATAGAGCAGAGGAAACCCAGCTTCCTGAACAAGGTTCAAGCGAGAGCTGGGATGGTTAGGATCATCACCTGCGAAAATCACCTCGTGCCCGCGTTGGCGCAGCACCTTGGCTATCTCGATACAGCGTACTGTATGGGCAAGCACCCACCCCAGCGGGAAAAACAGGATACGTGACGGTCTGGCAGCCACATGGCTACCACTAAGCGAGTCTGACATACCAAGTTTCCTGTCTTATTCAACCATCAAACGATGTTGTCCACTGACTAAAATCCGCGAATAGCAACGAGGATTAGACGGGGCTGGCGTGCTCTACCATCAACTGCAATGACTCTCGTCCTCGCCAGCGGTTGCGATTGAGCTTATAGGCGCAGTGCAGCGTGTCGCCCACGCTAAAGGAGGGGAGCTCCCCTGGCGTTAACGCCCGGAACCAAATTGCTTTGCTGGTCACCGCGCCCATGGAAAGCTCCATCATCAGGTGAGCACCTTCAGCGCCGACTGGGCGCAGTGCTTCAACAATAAAGCGCCCTTCAAACAGTGGTGGGTCAAACTCACGCCCATAAGGACCAAGCGCTTCAACTTCGCTTAGCGTTAACAGCGATAGCTGCGACGTAGAGAGCTCGCCATCTGTCCATAGCCGCGGGTAAAGCGGTGTATCGCCCAACTGCTCACCAACCGCCTGCAAAAATGCCGCTTTAAAGGCCGCTAACTGCTCTCTTGGTACGCCGACACCCGCCGCCCCACTGTGGCCACCAAAGCGCGGTAGCGATTCAGGGGCTAGCTCAAAGGTACGCTGCAGCGCATCCCGTAGGTGCAGACCATCAATCGAGCGCCCAGAACCGGTCAACATATTGGGCGCCGCCGCGCGAGTTAGCACCAACGCCGGGCGGCCATAGGCCTGCACTAACCGCGAAGCGACAATACCTTGCACACCAGGGTGGCCATCTTCCAGCAGTACCACCACCGCCGACTCATTAGCCTCCAGCGACGAAACGGCAAGCGCACGCGCTTCTTCGGCCATGTCCGCTTCAATCGCCTTGCGGGATTGGTTGTCTTGATCAAGCACTTCTAGCTGACGATTAGCGACACCATCGCTTTCCGCAAGCATAAAGTGTAACGCCGCATAGGGGTCATCCAGCCGTGAGCGAGCGTTAATTCGTGGACCCATTTGGAACGCCAGCGTTTCAGCGTTAAATGGCACACTGTCTGCCCCAAGCCGCGCCGCCATGGCACGCCAACAGGCAGCGTCCATACGGTTGATCAGCGTTAATCCGTAGTTCACCACTGCGCGGTTAGCCGGACTACCACCCAGCGAAACACAGTCCGCTACGGTGCCCAGCGCGACGTAAGAAAGCCACGGTGAGAGTTTAGGTGTCGCATCAGGCAGTGCCCCCCACTCAATCAATACGCCGCGGGCGAGCGACATCAAAAGCCATGCCACCATGCACCCGGCGATCGTTTTATCGGGATAATCACAATCACTGCGTGTTGGATTAACACAGGCATAGGCAGAAAGCGGTGGGCCTTCCAGCGGCAGTGCGTGGTGGTCGCTGACCACCACATCAATACCAGCAGCTTTCAAGCGTGCGATTCGCGGCTCATCTGAGCTGCCACAGTCGGCAGTAATCACCAGCGAGGGCAGCGGTTTTAAACCAAGCGTGCGCTCCACCAGCGGCAGGCTAATGCCATAGCCATCGTGGATACGGTGGCCAATCAAGCTATGTAACTTGTGTTCGGGTACGCCAAACAGCTCCACTAAGGTGCGCCGAATCACCACGTGGGAGGTGATGCCGTCCACATCGTAATCGGTAAGAATACCGATGGATTCCCCTTCTGCCACTGCCTGGGCAATACGTTCAGCGGCACGGCGGCCATCGGCTAGCTTTTCTGGATGCGCCAAGTAGCGCAAGCTCGGCGCCACCAGTGGTGCGAGCTCGCCCTTATAGCCCGGTAGACGTGAGGCCAATAGCCGCGCCTGTAGCTCGCTTAAGCCTTCCGCTTGGGCACGCACATAGATAGCCTCGTCCAGTGGACGAGGCTCTAAGCGTGGCTGATTGGCGTTCTGCTGGGTGAGTGCTGGTTCGTCGGCCATGACGCCTCAGCGCCGATTGTCAGCGACAAACTGCTGCACGGCACTCAGCTCAGCGGGCAGCACCGTGTAACGCTCTTCGCGCTCAAGCAAATCATCCATATGAGTGGGCAACGGCACACCTTGGAAACCTGCCTTAACCACGGCTTCAGCAAATTTCGCCGGATGCGCGGTAGCAAGCGTAATCACCGGCGTCGTGGTATCCACGCGTGCGCGCTCTGCAGCGCGATAGCCAGTGGCCGTATGGGGGTCTAGGATCTCCCCAGTACGGTGATGAGCCTCACGAATGACTTCCAGAATGGTCGCATCATCAACGCTATGGCTGGCGAATTTTTCGCGCAGCTTGGCCAGCGGTGCATCAGCAAGCGCGGTAGGCGCTTGCTGGAAGCGTTCCAGTAGCGCTGCCACAGCGGCACCATCACGGTCGTACGCATCAAACAGCAAACGCTCAAAGTTTGACGAAACAACGATATCCATTGACGGAGCGAGGGTCGCAGCCAACTCTTTCTTGGAGAAATCATTGGCGGCAAGGGTGCGATGCAGAATGTCGTTAGCATTAGTGGCAATAATGAACTGTTTCACCGGCAGCCCCATCTTAAACGCCATGTAGCCTGCGAAGACGTTACCGAAGTTAGCCGACGGGACGCAGAAGCTCACTTCCCGCTGTGGCGCACCCAATGCAACGCCAGCAGCGATGTAGTAAACGATCTGCGCCATAATGCGCGCCCAGTTGATCGAGTTCACCGCTACCAAGCGCGTGCCGTTCAGGAAATCTTGATTAGCAAAGCTTGCCTTCACCATTGCCTGGGCATCATCAAAATTGCCTTCGATAGCAATATTGAAGACGTTGTTGGCGAGCACCGAGGTCATCTGACGGCGCTGCACTTCAGACACGCGGTTATGCGGGTGGAGAATAAAAATATCGAGGTTATCGCAGTGGCGACAGCCTTCAATGGCCGCGGAACCGGTATCCCCTGAGGTGGCACCCATAATAACGGCACGTTCACCACGCTTTTTCAGGAAATGATCCAACAGCCGCCCTAACAGCTGCAGCGCGACATCTTTAAACGCCAGCGTTGGGCCGTGGAACTGTTCTAGCAAAAAGTGATTGGCATCCAACTGCTTTAACGGCACAACGGCGTCATGATTGAACGTGGCGTAAGCTTCTGTCACCAAGCGACGGAAGGTATCGTCGTCAATTTCACCATTTACAAACGGCTTCATGACCCGAAACGCAATCTCAGCGTAGGAAAGGCCAGCCATGCTGGCCAGCTCTTGCTTAGAAAACTCGGGCAGCGTTTCCGGCACATAAAGTCCGCCGTCGCTGGCCATTCCGGTCAACACGACCTCTTCAAAGGAGAGCGCGGGCGCTTGGCCACGCGTACTGATATAACGCATGAGTTACTCCCCTTCGCTCAGACTTTCAACGCGAATACGGGTAACCGGTCCAGCAATATCCGCCATGGACTCGATTTCACGGATAGCATCGTTCATCTGTTTCTCTTGTGTGCGATGCGTCAGCAAAATGATCGGCACCAACTCACCTTCAGTGGCTTCTTTCTGGATCAGCGCTTCAATAGAGATGCCCTGCTCGGCCAGAATGGTGGCAACACGCGCCAGTACACCCGGCCTATCCACCGCCAACAGACGTAGATAATACGCGGTGGTAATATCTTCCATCGGCATAATCGGCAGTTGGCTGGCATCATCGTCAATGCCACTAAACGCGAGGTAAGGCACCCGGTAGTGGTGATCCGTGGCGATATCGCGGGCAACATCCAGCAGGTCGGCCACAACGGCAGACGCTGTCGGCTCAGCACCGGCGCCAGCGCCGTAGTAAAGTGTTGGGCCAACCGCATCGCCCATCACCGCAATCGCATTTTTAACGCCGTGCACATTGGCCAGCAGGCGCTCTTTAGGAATCAACGTCGGGTGAACCCGGAGCTCTAGCCCTTGATCGGTCCGTTTAGAGATGCCCAAGTGTTTAATCACGTAACCCAGGTTATCGGCCTGTTCGACGTCTTCTGCAGTAATGCGAGAAATACCTTCGGTGAAGGCTTTATCAAACTGTAGCGGCACGCCATAGGCAATAGACGCCAGGATGGTTAATTTATGGGCGGCATCAATACCTTCCACGTCGAAAGTGGGGTCAGACTCCGCATAACCTAGCGCTTGAGCTTCAGCCAACACGTCTTCAAAGGCGCGACCTTCATCACGCATATGGGTAAGAATGTAGTTGCCGGTGCCGTTTATAATGCCCGCCACCCACTCGATACGGTTAGCACCAAGACCTTCGCGGAGCGATTTGATAACCGGAATACCGCCCGCCACAGCCGCCTCAAAGGCAACAATGACGCCTTTCTTATGCGCGGCGCGGAAAATTTCATTACCGTGAACAGCAATCAAGGCCTTGTTGGCCGTCACAACGTGCTTGCCGTTTTCAATCGCCGTTAGCACCAGCTCGCGAGCGAGATCGTAGCCACCAATCAGCTCTACCAGCACATCCACGTTAGGGTTATTAGCCACCTCAAACACGTCAGAGGTCGCATTAATGCCGGTAATATCGCAGTCAGGGTGAATACTGCGGTGGGCAACCTGCTCAATCACAATCGGGCGGCCAGCACGACGGCTAATGTCATCAGCGTTACGTGTTAAGACGTTAAATGTACCGCCACCGACCGTACCTAACCCACAAATGCCTACTCTTACCGGTTTCAAAATACTTCCCCTTTCGTGATGGGCACCCATAGGTGCCGCCTCTTAAATCAGTGTCTCAGCGCTATCGTTCGTCACTACACGTGACGTTATTCGTCTTCCAAGCCTAACATGCTAACGAGCCGGTCGGGGGGTACAAACCCTGGCACCATTTTCCCGTCGGGCAACACAATCGCAGGCGTACCTTGCACGCCCACAGCTTTACCTAATTCGTACTGATCGGCAACGGGGTTATCGCAGCTTGCCGATGCCGCCAGCGTTTGGCCTTGCTTAGCCTGAGTCATGGCCTCGCTACGATTATCCGAACACCATACTTGTTCAAGCGTTGTCGCAGCACCACTGCCCATACCTGCACGCGGAAAGGCCATATAGTGCACTGCAATGCCGCGCTCGTTAAGCTCAGGCACCGTTTCATGTAGGCGCTCGCAGTATGGGCAGGTAGGGTCCGTAAACACAATGACCGTGGCTTTCGGCTCACCCACACCTTGAAACACGACTCGCTCGCTCGCTGGCACGGCAGCCAGCGCAGCCGCCCTTTCCTGGTTGCGTGCCTGCTCGGTTAAGTTAACCAAACCATTATCCGCGTTTTGATAGAGGTCCCCTACCAAAAAGTGACTGCCATCAGTATTGGAGTAGAAAGACTCCCCACTTTCTAGGACGACGTGGTACACCCCGTCCATTGGCGTTGCGCTGACCTGCGCCACGGGCATTGACTGGCCATTAACTTGTAAATTCTCCATCAGATGTTCGGATACGGCATCAGCACTGGCAACAGCGGGCAGTAAGCACCCTGCCAACGCCAGCCAAGAAACATAGGATTTAGCAACTAAAGACATACGTTGATGCATTGTATCTTCAACCTCGCGGATGGTGTTCTGCATGCAGCTGCTCTAGGCGCGCTTGGGCAACATGCGTGTAAATTTGCGTTGTAGATAGGTCGCTATGGCCTAACAACAGCTGTACGACCCGCAAATTAGCACCATGATTCAATAAATGGGTCGCAAATGCGTGGCGTAACGTGTGAGGCGACAAGGGCCGAGTAATACCTGCAGTGATCGCGTGGGCTTTTATACGGTGCCAAAACGTTTGCCGGGTCATGGCTTTATCTGCCCGTCCTGGAAACAGCGCGGGCCGTGTAGGGTCTTGCATCAACGCAGGCCGAGCGGTCTTCATATAACGCGCTACCCACTCGGCGGCTTCTTCCCCCATCGGCACCAGCCGATCTTTATCGCCCTTGCCTCTGACACGGACAACTCCTTGGCGAAGATTAACCGCATCGCCAGTCAAGCCAACCAGCTCCGACACGCGCAGCCCACAAGCATACAGCAGCTCCAGCATGGTGCGGTCGCGAACACCAAGCGAAGTGCCGATATCCGGGGCGAGCAACAGGCGCTCAACCTCTTCCTCTTCCAGGGTATTCGGCAAGCTGGGGCGCACCCGTGGCAGCGACACATTGGCCAGTGGGTCGCTGGTGATATGCCCATAGAGCCGTGCCCAACGGTAAAAACTACGCAGCGACGATAACAGCCGTGCATTACTGCGTAGTTGATAGCCTTGTTCTCGACGTAATTCTAACCACTCGCTAAAACGCTCTGGCGAGGGAGTTAACAGTGTTTCCCCCGCACTTTCGAGCTGCTGTTGCCAAGCAGTTAAATCATGCCGATAGGCCGCTAACGTATGGTCGCTTGCCCCTTGCTCTAACCATAAGGCATCTAGATAGGCATCTATCACGCTCATAGGCTAACGGTCTCTTGACGGTGGTACCACACAAACAAAAACCCCGCCCCGCAAAGCGGTGACGGGGTCTTGGTATCCGAGCGCGACGCATGTCAAAAACTACGCATGTCAAAAACAGCGTGCGCCCGTGAAAAAGTGGCGATTAAGCCAGCTTTTCCTTGATACGCGCCGACTTGCCGCTGCGCTCGCGCAGGTAGTACAGTTTGGCTTGACGAACGTCACCACGACGCTTGACTTCAATAGAGTCAACCAACGGGCTGTAGGTCTGGAAAGTACGCTCAACACCAACACCGTGAGAAATTTTACGTACGGTGAAAGCGGAGTTCAGGCCACGGTTACGCTTACCGATGACCACACCTTCAAACGCCTGCAGACGCTCACGAGAACCTTCCTTTACTTTGACCTGAACGACAATAGTGTCGCCCGGTGCAAAGGCCGGAATCTCTTTGCTCATTTGCTCGGCTTCGATCGCCTGGATCACCTTGTTCTTGCTGCTCATTTTCATACTCCTAAATAACGTAATGGTTTGCCACGCAGTTGTGGAAGGGGCAAACCGTGATCCCGGCGCTCGAAGCGAGCTACACGGGAGTCGTTATGGGTGACGCAGGTGCGTAGGCTAACGGCCTTATAGACTATTGCTCTCTTCGCCCTGCACCGCCGCTCTGTTCTATGCAATTGAAAAACAATCACTTAGTTGACAGAGCGTGTTCCTCGATAAACTCGTCTAGCAGCCGCTGCTGCTCGGCATCAAGCGTACGCCCTGCCAATAAATCAGGACGGCGCTGCCATGTACGGCCTAACGACTGTTTTAACCGCCAACGCTTGATGGCCGCATGATTACCGCTTAACAGCACATCGGGCACTTGTCGCCCGTCGATCATGTCAGGACGGGTATAGTGCGGACAGTCTAACAAGCCATCATTGAACGAGTCTTCGATAGCGGAATCCTGGTGACCCAATACACCGGGTACCAGCCGTGCCGCCGCGTCAATTAGCACCATTGCTGGCAACTCACCACCGCTCAGCACATAGTCACCAATTGACCACTCTTCATCAATGTCACTTTCCACCACGCGCTCATCAATGCCTTCATAGCGCCCAGCAACCACCACAAGAGGGCCTGCTGAGGCGAGCGCTTGAACCCCCTGCTGATCCAGCTTACGCCCTTGGGGCGAGAGATAGATCACTGTCGGCGATTGTCCCGTCGCTTGCTCAGCTCGTTGCCGAGCATCAAAGATAGCAGCCCGCAGGGTGTCTACCTTCATTAGCATGCCGGGGCCGCCGCCATATGGGCGATCGTCCACGCTGCGGTGGCGGTCGGTGGCGTAGTCGCGCGGATTCCAAAACTCCAGGGCAATTCGCTGTTTCTCTACCGCTCGACCGACCACACCCTGTTGGGTAATCGCATCGAACATTTCAGGAAACAGCGATACCACGCCAATCCACATCGCGGGAGCATCTGTTAAATTGCTTTCTTCACCGTTTGCTGCAGTAACCGTTGAGTCAGTTACGGTGAGCTCGCTCGACAACTGCTTACTCAAACCTGTTTTCAAAACTCAGGATCCCAATTCACGACCATACGGCCATCTTCGAGCCTGATTTCAACAATTACATCATCGGGTAAGAAAGGTAACAGCCGCTCGCGTTTATCAATTGCGTCGTTATCACCGCGCACCACCATGACATCGTTCGCGCCGGTTTCAAACAGGTAACTGACCTGCCCTAGCCGCTCGCCTGACTGAGTGAAGACAGTTAAGCCTTCAAGCTCATGCCAGTAATACTCATCATCGGAAAGCGTAGGCAGTGCTTCTTTCGGCATCAAGATGTCCGCTTGCGCCAGCGCTTCGGCTGCCGTTCGGTCATCAACACCTTTTAGCTGCACTACAAGACCTTTGCCTTGCCGACGTCCCTGAATCACGGTCATACGCGTGAGGGATTCCCCTTGGCGCACCCACCATTCTGGGTATTCCATGATGCTGTCTATGGGGTTGGTATAGGAGTACACCTTAAGCCAACCTTTAATCCCGTGAGGGCTAGTTAGCTTACCAAGCACCACATGTGCGTCGTCTGTATGGCTAGTTTCAAAACGCGTCATCGACGACCGCTCCAACAAATTACAACGACAACATCACCGACTATCATTTACTGACAGTCACGCATTAACCGGCTTAAGCCTGTTTACGCGCTTCTTTAACCAGCTCAGCAACACGACCAGACAACTGGGCGCCTTGGCTCTGCCAGTGAGTAACACGCTCAAGATCAACGCGCAGACGCTCTTCCTGACCACGGGCAACCGGGTTGAAGAAGCCGATACGCTCGATGAAACGACCATCACGGGCGTTGCGTGAATCAGTAACAGTCAGGTGATAAAAGGGACGCTTTTTGGCGCCACCACGTGCCAAACGAATGGTAACCATACGATAACTATCCTTCGGTTGAGGTTACGAGAGTGTCCAATAGCGCAAATCGCTAACAGAGCACTCGTCATACTATTTTCTCGGCACTGCAGACTAAAATCAGTGATTTGCTGCGTACCATCAAGTTCTTCACTGGCAGATGGTCAGACGATGCTCGCGCATTTTTGCCAACACCCACGCATGAAGAGGCCGCATTCTACGCAAATGCGCTCTACTTGGAAAGCCTGACAGCCAGAAAACTCTTAAGCCGTCAACCTTACCAAGTACGTTACAAGGTTGCTAACAATAGCTTAACGCCAGGGAAGACCGCCGGGGCCACCCATACCGCCCATGCCACCCGCGCCGCCGGGGCCACCTGGCCCGCCACCGCCCATCATGCCCGACATGCCGCGCATCATTTTTTGCATTCCGCCTTTTTTGCCGGCTTTTTTCATCATTTTTTGCATCTGCTTATGCTGTTTTAGCAGACGATTCAGGTCAGGCACTTGCAGGCCAGCACCCGCGGCGATGCGACGTTTGCGCGACCCATTGATAATATCGGGCTTGCGGCGCTCTTTGGGAGTCATTGAGTTAATCAATGCTTCGAGCTTGCCAAGCTCTTTTTCCGGACCAGGGCCTTGTGCCATTTCAGCCATTTGCCCCATGCCAGGCAATTTGCCAAGCAGCCCTCCCATGCCGCCCATTTTTTTGAGCTGCTGTAGCTGATCACGAAAATCTTCCAGATCAAAACCGTCACCCTTCTTGACCTTACTGGCCAGCTTGGCGGCTTTATCTTTATCTACCGTACGTTCGGCTTCTTCGATCAGCGACAGCATGTCGCCCATACCCAGAATTCGCGATGCTACACGGTCTGGATGGAAAGGCTCTAGGGCGTCTACTTTCTCACCAACCCCCATGAACTTAATGGGCTTACCCGTGACATGGCGTACCGAAAGTGCTGCACCACCCCGGGCATCGCCGTCGGCCTTGGTAAGAATCACCCCGGTCAACGGCAGCGCATCATGAAATGCTTTCGCCGTATTCACCGCATCCTGGCCGGTCATGGCATCGACCACAAACAGCGTTTCTTCCGGTGAGACGGCTTTATGCAGCGCCTGAATTTCGGCCATCATCGCCTCATCGATGGCCAGCCGTCCGGCGGTATCGACTAATACGACATCATGGAACTGAATTTTGGCGTGCTTGATTGCCGCTGTGGCAATATCCACGGGGCTCTGATCGGAACGAGACGGAAAGAAGTCAACCTGAACTTCTTTTGCCAGTGTTTCTAACTGATCAATCGCCGCCGGACGATAGACGTCGGCGGAGACCACCAACACTTTTTTCTTTTCGCGTTCACGTAAGTAACGCGCCAATTTAGCAACAGAGGTGGTTTTACCTGCCCCTTGCAGGCCTGCCATCAACACGACCGCAGGTGAGCCTTTTAGGGATAGGCTTTCATTGGCCTCGCCCATAATCGCTTCCAGCTCTTGCTGGACGATTTTAACGAATTGCTGACCTGGCGAGAGGCTCTTCGAGACTTCCTGGCCAACAGCACGTTCACGAACACGCTCAATAAATGCCTTCACCACCGGCAAGGCGACATCGGCCTCTAACAGTGCTTTACGCACCTCGCGCAGGGTATCTTTAATATTGTCGTCAGTTAGCCGCGCTTGGCCTTTGATCGACTTCAACGTCTGGGAAAGACGCTCACTCAGATTCTGAAACATGGGGCCTCTGCCTCCGTCGTTGTCGCCGGGCGGTTACACCGGACGAATGTAGGAACGATTATACGCGCTAGCCGCGCGAGTCTCCATGGTCGTCAACATTGGTTATCGATGGCTGTGCGACGCCGCCATGATTGGTTATAGTAGGCGAACTGTTCTAGCTTGAACGATTTAACACCGCTGACTTTCGCAGCGCTGATTCAATCACACTGGACTCAACAACGCGCTGCAAGGCGCACGGATAGCATCATGCAGGCGCTCCCTTTCGCCACGATCGCTTTTATACTCTATGTCGCCGCTGCTATTTGGCAGGGCATGGCTCTATTTCGTCGCGTACCACCACGCCAGGGCATGGTGCGCCTACTTAGCGCGCTTGGGCTGCTACTGCATATCCCAGTAGTTGTGGAGCTTGTTAGCTCAGCCCCAGGGCTACTGCCCGGCTTCACTACCAGCGCAACGCTTCTGATGGCCGTGGCCGTAAATGTCGTGCTCGTCGCCAGCCTGTTTAAGCCGGTGCTCAACGCTGGCATTGTGCTATTCCCTCTCGCGGGTATCGCGCTTATTTTTGCCACTTGGCTACCGAGCCAGGGGAGCCAAGGCGGCTTAACGCCCGGCATTTTACTGCATGCCGTCAGCTCTGCGCTGGCGTTTGCCGTCTTGGCCATTGCCGCGATTCAAGCGGTGCTGGTCGGCCTACAGAACCAAGCACTGCGCCATCATCATATTCGTGGCATCGTGCAGTCGCTACCGCCGCTCACCACCATGGAAAGAGTGCTGTTTGAACTGGTATGGTCGGGAGTTGTATTACTGACGCTTTCGATCATCAGCGGGCTGATTTTTCTCGACAATATGTTCGCCCAGCACTTGGTACATAAAACAGTCCTTTCGCTGGGGGCGTGGATTATTTTCACCACGCTGTTAGTGGGCCGATATCGTTTCGGTTGGCGTGGCATGCGCGCTGTGCGCTGGACGCTGGGTGGGTGCATACTGCTTCTGCTTGCTTACTTTGGCAGCAAATTTGTGCTGGAAGTTTTGCTCAATCGCTAAACATATACTCACCGCATTATCAGCACTGATTTAATTTGGCGTTGATAACAGTGGTCTTGACAGGCCACTTCCATACTTCTAAAAATCGAGCCTAATACGCCATAAAGGAACTTTCGACTTGAGCGACGACTTCCCCCTGGGGTTACTGTTCGGCCTGCTAGCTATTTTGATATTGCTGTCTGCCTTTTTCTCCAGCTCTGAGACAGGCATGATGTCGATAAACCGCTATCGACTAAGCCATCAAGCTAACAGCGGTGATCGCCGCGCAAAACGTGTTATGCGGCTATTAACGCGCCCCGATCGACTAATTGGCGTTATTTTAATTGGCAATAACTTCGTCAATAACTTAGCCGCCTCGATTGCGACCATCATTGCCATTCACTTCTTTGGTGACGTCTCAGGCCCCGCTATTTCAACGGCGTTACTGACGATTACCATCCTTATTTTTGCCGAAGTCACACCGAAAACCTACGCAGCCATCAAGCCTGAGCGAATCGCTTATCCTACGTCGCTGGGCCTGGAACCCCTGCTCAAACTGCTTTACCCGCTGGTATGGCTAGTCAACGTCATCTCAAATGGCCTACTACGCTTAATGGGCGTTAAAAGTGTTGAGAATGGTGGAGACAACTTAACTCGCGATGAACTGCGCACTGTCGTTCACGAAGCAGGCACGCTAATTCCCTACCGACACCGCGCCATGCTGCTGTCGATCCTTGATCTTGAGAATGTCACGGTTAACGACATCATGGTGCCCCGACACGAAGTTCTTGGCATCGACCTAGACGACACACTGGAAGATATTCTGACCCAGATCCGCACCAGCCAACATACCCGTTTACCGGTGTATAAAGGCGATATCAACAATATTATTGGCATGCTGCATCTGCGTAATGCAGCGCGCTTTTTATCGCGTAGCGAAGTCACCAAAGCAGCAATTGTTCAAGAAGCACGGGAGCCGTACTTTATTCCCGAATCCACACCGCTACATACACAGCTGCTGAACTTCCAAAAGCAGAAGCGGCGTATTGGTATTGTGGTGGATGAGTACGGCGACGTGGAAGGCTTGGTAACCTTAGAAGATATTCTTGAAGAGATTGTCGGGGAGTTCACCACCGATGTCTCAGAAGATGATGAAATTCATCAGCAAGACGATGGCAGCCATGTCATTGAGGGCACTGCCAATATTCGTGAAATTAACAAAATGCTTGGCTGGCAACTGCCCACTGACGGCCCCAAAACCCTGAATGGCTTAATCCTTGAGCACCTGGAGGCGTTTCCGGAAGGGCCTGCCTGCTTACAGATTGGCAATACGCGGATGGAAATTTTAGAAATCCGCGACAACCTGATCACCTCAGCACGCTGCTGGCAAAAGCTGCGCCTTGCACGCCGAACGTAGCGACTGACCGTCTAACCAATTTGGCGGTGGGTGATTTCGCTATCACCCGCTGCCTTTAGCGCCCTCACGCGAGCCTCTAAATAGCGGCGCAACGCAATACCCTCTACCTCATGAACCAATACCGGCGGTCCGAAGTGCAAGCTGACCGGTGCACGAAAACGTGACGGCCATTTTTTAAGTGCCTTGCCCCCGTAGTGCGATGTCCAAGATCCCCATAACCCTGCTAGACCAGCCGGAATGACGGGCACATCATCGCGGGCAAGAATGGTTTCGAGCCCACGTCTAAAGGCGTGAATCTCACCATCTGGGGTGATACGCCCCTCAGGAAACACCATAACAACATCACCTTCACGAAGCGCGTGACTCACCTCATCCAGGGTTCGACGCAGTGCGCCAGGGCTATGCCGCTCAGACTCAATCGGAATTGCGCCCACGAGCTGGAACCACCACTTTAGCCAGCGGGACTCAAAAATGGGCTGGTCCATCACAAACCGCAGTGGCCTGGGGCTACCGCCGCCTAACACCAACGCATCCATAAAACTGACGTGATTACAGACTACCAAGGCAGCACCGCGCTTAGGTACGTTTTCTTGGCCGTGTACAGAGAACCGATAACACACACGCATAACGACATAAATAACGCGCCGCAGCGCGCAGCGAACCATTCTCAACCACCACGTCACGTCGCCGTCTCCCGGTGACGCAGGCCAGCTAGCACCGTACTCATTAGCTGCTCCAGCAGCTCATCCACCTTCAACTGCTGACCTTGCCAATAGCCTAAGCGCTCGTTTAATCCAAGTTGCACCAAGCCGTGCACGCTCCCCCAAAGGGTGCGCCCAAGACGTCGCGCTTCAAGATCATCCAGTGCTGGCTGATACCGCTTCAACGACGTTTCCACCTGAGTAAACAGCGCTTCAATAAGATCACTCTGGCGCTGATCCAGCTCGCCCTCTTGGGCCAGTGGATAATCAAATAGCAGTTGCCAGCGATAGCAGCCTTGCTCAGCAAAGCGCCAATAAGCAAGCGCTAGCGAGCGTAGCCATGGCTCAGGATCATCTTCTGCCAGGCTAGTAATGGTTTGCTGTAAACGTGCCAACGTTTCAACGTTGACGTGCTGCAATAAGTTATTAAAGCTGCCATATAATTTAAGCAGCGTACTTGGCGCGCAGCCCACCTCTCTGGCCAGGGCACGCAGTGACAAACCATGGACTGGCTGCTTAGCCAACCACTCATCACAAGCGTGCATGACCTGCGCATGGAGGGCATCGGGCGCATGCTGTCTAGGACGGGCCATGGCGATCTCTTAAGGTCAACGGCAAACAGGAAGAATGCCTCATCGCGCTTTAGCGTGAGCAAGGGATACGCTAGGATACCTTACATCGAACACTGTTTTCGACACTAAAACACGACATTTGACCGATTGATGTGTTACCCCGCCATTTTGCACCCTCACACTCCCCCCAATTTCGCATAAGGAGACAGGCATGACGGGACGCCTTCACGTGCAGCGCCTCACGCTATCACGCCTTGTGCCCTCGCTGACGGATACTGAACCACTTATCGAGTCGCCCAACTTAGCGCCCCGCCAGCCTGTATCGGCAATACGACTCGAGCAGGGACGCTTGCGGCTCCAGCGATTATTTTGGGGGCTCACGCCTCCGTGGTTGAAAGTACTCGACCACGCGCCCCATTGCGCTAGAGCAGAAACGCTTAATCAACGCGCCATGTTTAGCGAGGCGTTTGGCGCTCGCCGCTGTGTTATTCCGGTCAGCGGTTTTTATGTCTGGAAAATACAAGCGCACAGCAAGCAACCCTATTTAGTGACTCACGTTAACCGAGGGCCACTACTGCTAGGCGCGTTATGGTGCCGTTACCACACAACGCTCAGCGCATTTACTGACTCGACGGCGCTGATCAGCGTACCCGCCAACGCCTGCCTTTCTTCACTGACGGACCGATTACCTGTCGTCATCCCTCCAGAAACGTTAATGCGCTGGCTGGACCCGACGACCGACCTTGAAACACTCAATGCGCTATTAATGCCTGCGCCATTGGAACTGTTGGGCGCTTTTCCGGTATCAAAACATGTTAATAATCCTGCCTATCAGTCATCATCCTGCGCCCACCCGGTGGGGCCGATGCTGCGCTGGGCTGTGCCATAGGAAGCATAATGTTACGATCTAATGAATCTCTGCCTAACCGTTACGCTGTACGGCAGGCCGTCATCGGCGTCGTGATTGGCGTCACTTGGTGCACGCCTTTTTTCGCCTTCGCTCAAGGCACCCCCGTAAAGGACGCCATCACGCCGATCATCAGCTCCTTTGACGATCGCGATTACCGCATACTGACACTGGAAAATGGCCTTCAAGCGTTGCTTGTTAGCGACCCAGAGGCCGATAAAGCCGCCGCCTCAATGAACGTTCGCGTAGGCAGCGCCCAAGACCCTGACGACCTGCAGGGGCTGGCCCACTTTTTAGAGCATATGCTGTTTTTAGGCACCGAACCCTACCCTCAGTCCGATGCCTATCAGCGCTATATTTCTGATAACGCAGGCTCCCACAACGCGTTTACCGCCCAGCAAGACACCAACTATTTTTTTGATGTTGAGCCTTCGGCTCTCCCAGGCGCGCTGGATCGCTTTAGCGAGTTTTTCCTTTCGCCGCTATTTAACGCCGACCATTTAGAAAGCGAGCGGAATATTGTCCACTCTGAGTACATGGCGCGCATTCGTGATGAGTCCCGCCGTGAAAACGATGTATTGAATCAGCTACTAAATCCTAGCAATCCCACGACGGGCTTTGCAGTAGGCAGCCGTGACACCCTCGCCAACCCAGCCGAGGGTGAAGCCACTCTCCGCGAGCGAGTGATTGATTTTTATCATCGCTACTACGATGCCAACGTCATGAACTTGGCCATTGTTGCTCCTCAGTCACTCGATACTCTTGAGGCATTAGTTGTCGAGCGCTTTGCAAGCCTTCCCGATAATGACCTCAGCGTTCCCACCATTGAAACGTCGCTGGTCGATCCCGACACGCTGCCCCGCTACATTGAGCGTCAGTCGCTACAGGATCGCCGCCAACTACGTTTCTATTTTCCAATTCCTGATCCTACCGATGAATACCGTACCAAGCCGACTCAGCTAATTTCTCACCTACTGGGCGATGAAGGCGACGGCAGCTTACTGGCAGCGCTACGCAAAGAGGGCCTTGCAGATGCACTTTCGGCGGGCGTGGGACGAGGTGACGGCAATGAGGCGCTCTTTACGATCTCGATTAGCTTAACGCCAGCCGGGGCACAGCGACTGGACGATATTGAGGCCACACTATTTGCTGCCATTGAGCAGATACGCGAGGAAGGATTAGCCGAATGGCGCTACGAGGAACAAAAAAAGCTGAATGAACAAGCGTTCCGTTTTCAGCAGCATGGCGCACCACAGCAGGAAGCCACCCGCTTAGCCATGAGCCTTTCTCGTTATCCGGTGGATGATGTGCAGTATGCACCTTACCGGATGGATGGCATGGATAGTGAGCGTCAGCAGCTGTATCTCGATGCACTGACTCCAGACAACATGCTGCGTTTCTACTCTGCGCCAGATGTCGAAAGCGATACCGTTTCACCTTGGTTCAACACCCAGTGGAAAGAGCAGCCACCCACTCAGCCAGGACAGGCGCTAGGAGGCCTAGCGTTACCGGAACCCAACCCCTTTATCGCCAATGACCTTACTCTCAAGACGGGGCAAGATGAGCGCCCTGAAGTGTTGATTGATGCACCGTCGTTTACCGCATGGCACATGCAAGATAGCCGCTTCAATACGCCAAGCGTTGAGTGGCGGGTAAGTCTCCAGCACCCCAGCGCCAGCTATTCAGCTGAAGAAGCGGTGCTCACACGCCTCTTAGCGAGCTGGCTTAATGACAGCCTTAACGAGTCGTTATACCCAGCCTGGTTAGCTGGTCAGTCGTTTAGCGCTTATGCTCACGGGCGTGGCATGACGCTATCGTTTTCAGGCTGGCGCGATGGACAAACGCCACTGATAGAACAGGCAATTGAACAACTTAAGCGCGCCGATATTTCTTCCAGTGCTTTTGAACGTGTGCGCTATCAGCTCCAGCGCGAGTGGCGCAACGCTCCCCAAGCATCGCTTCATGGGCAGGCAAGCCGCGCACTAGGCGAAGCGCTACTGACCCCTCAATGGTCAGCAACTGAATTACTTGATGCCAGCCAGCGGTTAGAGCGCCACCACTTAGAAAACTTCCGCAAACGGTTTTTAGACGCGCTGTACATCGATGCCATGGCCGTTGGCAATTTGGATAAAGAGCTGGCTCGAGAGCAGGCCAATATAATACGCGGCGCGTTATCGCCACGTCTCACTCGTGAGGATATCCCTGCGTTTGAAGCGCTACAGGTGAGCAATCAACCTGAGGTGCTTCACCCACACAGCAGCCGCGAAGAGTCCCTTGTGCTGCGTTATTTACAGGGTCGCGACACGTCAGCTGAAGAGCAGGCTCGCCTCAGCGTACTGGCTCAATGGCTGGATACGCCCTTTTATCAGCAACTACGTACCGAGGAGCAGCTTGGCTATATTGTTAATGCAGGTTACTCCCCGCTGTTAGAAGCGCCGGGGATTGCTTTAGTGGTTCAGTCGCCGGATGTTGAGAGCAGCATGATCGCCGAGCGCATGGACGCTTTTATGGCGTCAGCAGGCGAGCGTCTGGACACATTAACCGAGGAGGCGTTAGCAGCGCATCGTCAAGCCGTTCATTCTCGTTTAACCCAGCGAGACACAAGCCTACAGGGCATGGCAAACCGCTACTGGCAAGCCACAGCACTGGAGGACGTGCACTTTGATCGCCGTGAACAACTCGCCGCATTAGCGCTGGATGTTAGCGTACAAGAACTTCAGGCCCTGTGGCCTACACTTCAGTCGCACCAGTTAGATATTCGCTACAACCCTGGCGACTCACCCAGTGATATCGCCTCCTACCGGGAAGCGCGCGTGCCGTTTAGCGATGCACACTAAGTGCTCACTAACGACACAAATTCGCTTAACTAAGTATTGATTTAGCTAGGCCCACCAGCTCAGGCATCAAACGCCTGAGCTGGCATCATTGACTCAACGTACATCACCAACTCCTCCAACACTTGGCGTTCGCGATCCGACAGGGCCTGCTGGTTGTAACGCTCTATTTCTCGCGCAAATGCTTTCAGCGTAAAACCCGCCAAGGCTGGATCATTAATGCGCATCCAACGAAACGCATCCCACTGCTCCCGCTCTTCGCCCTCAAGCGTGTCTGGATAACTACGCGCACGGTAGCGAAACAGCATTTCTTCGAGGCGAGGATCTTGAAAGGCAAAGCGCTGGCCGACTAAATCCCAGGGATCCATTGCCAATGCTCGCTCCATTTGCTGGCGATCCGCCGCAGAGAAAAAGCTGCCGGAATAGAGCATTAAATCAGGGTCTTGAGGCACATCTTCGTAGGCTGCGTTAAATACCTCAGCTACTTTTTGCGCCACGCCACTGGCCTCGCGCAGCGTTTTCCAATGGCCGCGACAGGCATCAATATCAATCGTTAACCGTTCAATGATCGCGCCGTATTCACCTTTGTGGGGGCCGTCGACATCCTTTAACACCGTCGCAGGAAAGATGACTGGACAGCGATTAATGTGGATCACTTTCAGCGGTATACGCACCTCTCCCTCAGAAAGATCCTGCTGACTAACGAACACACGCTCCCTGATTTGCTCGGCACTCATGGTTAGCAAATCACTAGGATCAACGCTTAAATCGTAAACAATAACGCCATTAGGATTCGTCGGATGCTCAGCCAGTGGCATGACTAATGCACTACAGCCACGGCTGGCAGGATAACGGCGAGAGATGTGCAAAAGCGGTTTAGCGCTGGGCAAGTCTAACTGCTTGGCCACTGCACGCTTGCCGCGCATGCCCAGTAAATAGTCGAATAATTTTGGGTTCCGGGCTTTGAGCAAACGCGCTAATGCAATGGTGGCACGGACATCAGCTACCGCATCATGAGCGCCTTCGTGGGCAATATTGTTGGCCGCGGTTAAGTGCTCAAGTTTGAAGCTAGGCGCACCATCTTCCCGCTGCGGCCACTCAATGCCGTCGGGGCGCAAGGCGTAAAACGCACGCACAACATCAATCAAGTCCCAACGGGAATTGCCGTTTTGCCATTCACGGGAATAAGGGTCAAGCAGGTTGCGATAAAACAAGTGACGGGAGATTTCATCATCAAAACGAAGACTGTTATAGCCCACCACGCAGGTGCCTGGCTCGCTCATAAAGCCTTGAACTTGACGGGCAAACTCTCCTTCAGGCAAGCCTTTCCGCTGCGCCTTTTGCGGTGTAATACCGGTAATCAGACAAGCAGCAGGATGAGGCAGGTAGTCATCAGCAGGTTTGCAGTAGAGCTCTATCGGCTCACCGATTTCATTAAGCTCGGCGTCAGTGCGTAATGCCGCAAACTGAGCTGGCCGATCGCGACGCGGATCAGCACCAAATGTCTCATAGTCATGCCAGAGAAAACTGGCAGGGGCAGCATTAGGTGGCGCCATTGATGAAATCTCCTTGAGCGTAGCTTCCCGCTCGCAAGCCAACCACTTGCCTAAGCGAGCACAAAAGCCCAAGCCTAGCATAACCGCACCACCTATCGCCGCCCCTCTTGGCGAATAGCCATGCTTAACGACTGGCTATGCTGCTTCCATATGGAAACGTCAACCTTTCGGCAGCGTAACGTTTAGCTCCAATACCGAACAATTGTCTTCGCTATCCAGCGAAATTTGGATGGCATCATCATCGACCTGTACATAACGACGAATGACTTCCAACAGCTCGCGCTCGAGCAGCGGCATATAATCTGGCTGACCGCGCTGGCCGCGCTGATGCGCCACGATAATTTGCAAACGCTCCTTAGCCACCGAGGCGGATTTCTTGCGCTCACGCTTCAAGAACTCCAGCAATTTCATCGCCGACCACCCCCGAACATACGATTCAACAATCCCTTACGCTGTACTTCATGAAAGCGCAGAGGCATATCTTCACCTAATAGGCGCGATACCGTATCAGAATACGCCTGGCCTGCATCGCTCGCCGCATCATGAGTGACGGGAACCCCCTGGTTCGATGCGCGCAATACCGCTTCGGATTCTGGGATTAAGCCAAGCAGATCAATAGACAAGATTTCACGAATGTCATCAAGGGTCAGCATATCCCCAGACGTTACCCGAGAGGGGTTATAGCGCGTAATCAGCAGATGCTCTTTAACAGGATCTAAACTTTGTTCCGCGCGCCGCGTCTTGGAGCCGAGTAATCCCAAAATGCGGTCAGAGTCACGCACTGAGGAAACTTCAGGATTCGTGACAACAATCGCCTCATCCGCGAAGTACATAGCCAGTTGCGCCCCCCTCTCGATGCCTGCGGGGGAGTCACACAAGATAAAATCAAAGTCCTGTTTGAGCTGCTCAAGTATTCGCTCTACGCCATCCTGCGTCAGCGCATCTTTATCGCGGGTTTGAGAGGCTGGAAGAATAAATAAGTTTTCAACGCGTTTATCGCGAATCAGCGCCTGATTAAGCCCTGCTTCACCTTGGATAACGTTTACCAAGTCATAAACAACGCGGCGCTCGCAGCCCATGATCAGGTCGAGGTTACGTAGACCAACATCGAAATCAATGACGACTGTTTTTTTACCGCGCAGGGCAAGTCCTGTTGAAATAGCGGCAGCGCTGGTGGTCTTACCAACCCCCCCTTTACCGGAGGTCACTACAATAATTTTGGCCAAGAGTTACTTCCTTCTTGAAGTCGTTCATCGCGAGCGCGTTTAAAGGGTCGCACTGCGCATAACGGGAACATCAATGTCAACAACATGACATACTGTAACGTATAGCGCTTGCAACGTCGCTAGGCATTAAGCACCAACACACGCTCATGCGTTTGAATTAACCCAGCGGCTTAATTTCCAGCTGCTCTTTAGCAAAATGCACCTCGGTAGCACGGCCAAGCAACTGTGAATCAATGTCTTCTAACCGTTTGTAATTACCTGCCACAGAAAGAAGCTCTGCTTCTAATTCTCGACAGTAAATACCCGCCTGGGTATTGCCATGAATACCCGCCAAGGCACGTCCACGAAGCGCTCCGTAGACATGAATACTACCAGCCGCCAGTACCTCAGCGCCTGCATTGACAGCCCCAATCACCACTAAATCACCTTCTGATGCGCTTACCTGCTGGCCAGAGCGCACCGTACCGCGAAATAAACGTGTTGCTACTGCAACCACTTCTTCCTGGTCGGCAGATTCTACCTCTTCTATGGCGTCATCAGAGCCAGCAGTAGCGCTAACGCTCTCTAATAGCTTAGACCGCCCTTCTTCAACAGGGGCGAACCAGCCCAGTCCTAGAGCCCAGGCGGATTGACGCACCGGCTCAGCTCCGCCGCGTACGGCTACCGGCAGCAATTTATGATCGCGACATACCGCGCAAATGCGCTCAAGCGCCAAGTGAGGTTCATCGAGTTTTTCCACGCTCAGCACAACCGGTGTATGCTGAAAGAACGCGGGGGATTGCGACAACTTGCCAGCCAGCTGACTTCGGATATGTTCCGGGTCAGCACTGCTCAATTCCATGACGGTCATTGGCAGCATGCCACCTTTAAAGGTGAAGGCAATGTCGGCACTATTGGCGTTGAGGCTCATGGCCGAACTCCATGTCATGTTCAGGTAAGATAAAGGTAGCGCAATCTCGCGCTGGGTGTTGTGAAGAAGTATTAATCATCACAGCGCCTACAGCAACGCTAAGCGACAGCGCCGTTGACTGCAACTATCAGTCATCGGCAGTTGATTTTTTTTCACGCTACGCACCTCTCTGCAGGATGATCCATGCACGGACTGTTAAGACGCCTGTTCGCTCCTCGGTGGCAGCACCCTGATCCCGAGGTGCGTCTTAAGGCACTCGACCAGCTTGACCCTCAACAACCAGAACAGCAACAAGCGCTAAAGCAATTAGCACAGGATACCGAAAGCAACATCCAGCTTGCTGCCCTACTGGCTCTTGATGACTTAGCGGGGCTTGTCAATGCGCTTCCAGAGCACCGTCAAGACGAAGCTTGGTTTAACGCGGCTTGCCAGCGCTTATGTGGCTCACAGGGCCATACCGACCTGCAAAAACGGCAGGCTATCGTGGCAGAGCTATCGGAGCCTCGGTTGATCAACGCCATTGCACTTCAGGGAGACAATCTTAACCTGAGGCTCACTGCGTTAGAGCAATTAACCGATGAAAGCGATCTTGTTCACCAAGCTTGCCATAACGGCGTGGCAGCAGTTCGCCATCAAGCAGCTCAACGAATTGAAAGTGAAGAGAGCCTCAAAAAACTTTTAAAAGAAGCGCGTCGTGATCGCCAGGTCATTCGTTTGGCACGAGAAAAACTCACCCAACTGCGTAATGATGCTGAGTGGCTAGCAGATCAGCAGGCCCAGCGTGAGCATTTACTCACACAACTAGAACAGCACGCCAGGGCCCCCTGGGAGCCGCTGTATGGTGGTCGTTTCCGTCATTTGGAACGGGAGTGGCAAAGCCTTTCCCACCCACCTAGCGTGACGCAAGAACAGCGTTTTCATCAAGCAGCGCTTAGCTGTCGCAAAACACTGCATCATCATGAGACGCAAGAACAAGCACGTCAGCAGAGCATTGCTCATCGCGAAGAAATTGAACGAACTCGTGAGCAACTGCTTGAAGGCCTTGAGGAAACGCTAGAGGGCCTAACACATGCAGAGCAGCTAACCGTCCAAGATATTGATAGCCTACGGGCACAACGCCAACTACTCGGCCAGCGTTGGCAATCCCTGTCAGATCAACACCCCCCCGGTGAGAGCGCTCAACAACGCTATAGCCAAGCATTGAAACGCTATGAAGTATGCATGGAAGCATGGCAGCGCTGGCAAGCCATCAGTGCAGACCTGGAAACGGCCATTGCCAACCAAGATAACGCGGCCATTGCCAAGTACGTTAAGCAGTGCGCTTGGCCTAAGCACATGACGCCTCCAGAGCTACTCAAACATGCACAAGCGTTAAAAGATGCTGATGTTTCTACCAAACCCACCTCTACCGCGTCACTTAACGCACTTAGCGCCGACGTGGATAACTTCGAACACTTGTTAGAGCGTGGTGCCTTTAAAAGTGCCAGTCGTCTCTATCAACGCCTCAAGCCCTCCATCGATGAACTGATAGGGGAAGAAGCCAAGCCGCTAAAAGCACGCGTAAAGCAGCTAGGCGCACGCTTAGCAGAACTACGCGATTGGCGCGGTTTTGTGGCAGGCCCTAAACGTGAGCAACTCTGCGCTAGCATAGAAGCACTGGCTAACGATCAACACATGGCAGACGTTGCTTTAGATCGTCATCACCGCCAACTGGTAAAAGAGTGGAAATCGCTCGGCGATGCCGCTGCTAACCGCGAACAGTCAGCACGCTTTCGCGCGGCTTCTGATCGCGTCCACGAGCGTTTAGCTCCCTGGCGAGAACAGCTTAATCAAGAGCGTGATGCCAACCTGAAAGGCCGTGAAGCACTCTGCGAACAGCTTGAAACATTGCTTAATCAGCCAGCAGAGGATGCTGACCCCGATGTATTGCGCGAGATCCGTGATAAGGCACGCCACCAGTGGCGCCATTACTCTCCGGTTCCTCGCGACCAATCAGAAGCCGTTGGCCGTCGCTTCGGCGCTATCCGCCACCGCCTACAGGCACTTATTGACCAGCGAGCAGAACAGATCGCCAGCCAAAAACGCATGCTAATCGAGCAAGCTCAAAACTTACAAAATGACACCGAGCTACCCTTAGCCGCCCGTATCACCAGCGCCAAGCAGCTACAGCAACAGTGGCGCGCGCTGGGTCGTGCGCCAAAAGGCGAAGAACAAGCCCTATGGAAGGCTTTTCGTCATAGCTGCGATCAGCTCTTTGCTCAGCGTGACGCCCATAAGCATGAGCAGGCAACTCGCCAACAACAGAAGCTCGATCAGCTGCAAACATTAATTGACGAAATGGATAGCTGGCAGCCGACGCAAGCCGACGAATCTGCCACCCTTGACGCTTATCTTGAAAGCATTAGCCAGCTTGAGCCGTTGCCGCGCAATCGACGCAGTGATGGCATGCAGAAACGCCTTAGCGGCATTGTAAGAGCTAAACGTGAGCGCTTAAGCCGCCTGGAAATTCTTCATACAGTGCAGCAGTGGCACAACGTCTTACCGCTGGTCAATGCGCATATCGCCGCAGACCAACTAGCGCTAGCAGGCGAAGAGCCACAAGCAATTGATGCGAAAGAAGTATTAAGCGAGGGGCTGCCTGCTATTTTTACGGAGGCTCACCAGCAACGCAATCATGCGCGACTCACCACTCCCACTCCCCTCTCAGCCGAAAAACTTGCTGAGCTAGAAGATGGGCTGGCTCGCCTGAGGGTACATTTGTCTTTGCTAGCGTTAGGTAGCGTCAAACAGCGTGATGAACCTCTCCGATTGGCGATTCAAGTAGAGCGGCTAAATGAAGGAATCAATAACGAGCGTAGCCGGCCAGATGAGATTATCGACATATTAGTGGCTCTCATGGCGCTTGGCCCTATGCCCAACCAATTATGGCGCAAGGAAGTAGCAGAGTTTGATAATCTTTTTAGCCGCCTAGCGCGGGTACCGCATCCCTAGCCTCTATATAGGTATTTTATCCCCAGCAATAGCAACGGGAGGCGAATAGCCTCCCGTTTACGCTTTGCCGTTATTAAATAAATCGACTTCTCACGCTGGGCGATTAGCCCATAAACTGACCGCCGTTAATATCAATATTGGCGCCAGTGATAAAGCCTGACTCTTTATCCGCCAAGAACGTTACCAAGCGACCGATCTCCTCCGGTGTACCGTAACGCTTCACTGGAATGGTTTCGCGAATGGCTTCACGCACCTGCTCGGGGATTTTCATGATCATATCGGTGGCAATGTAGCCAGGCGACACGGTATTCACCGTAATCCCTTTGGTTGCCGTTTCCTGCGCCAGCGACATGGTCAACCCATGCATACCTGCTTTGGCAGCCGCATAGTTTACTTGCCCAAACTGGCCTTTACGGCCATTGATAGATGAAATATTGATGATGCGACCGTAGCCCTGCTCCAGCATCATTTCAATAACGCTGCGGCACGTGTTGAAAACGCTATTAAGATTGGTATCGATCACTTGATACCACTGCTCATAGGACATCTTCTTCATGGTGCCATCGCGAGTGATGCCAGCACAGTTAACTAACACGCTGATAGGCCCGTATTTTTCTTGGATTTCGCGAGCACCTTCTAGGCAGGCATTGTGGTCGGAAAGGTCAACACCCGATAACGCGATGTTGTCATAACCGGCGGCTTGCTGGGTTTCCAGCCAGGTTTTGGCTTTCTCAGGATTATGATATCCCGCAACTACCAAATAACCTGCATCCGCCAATGAATGACAAATTGACGTTCCGATTCCACCAGTTCCACCAGTTACCCAGGCGACGGGGGCTTGATTGGCCATTGACTACCTCCCTGATATGACAAACGGCTTGGACGCTAAGCATTATGATGATGTCACAAGCCATTCTTAATAAGCGCCGTAGCGCTTCAGCATTCACAGCACGTCGTATTGTTAGTTGGACGACACACTGACAGTAAGCCTTTTGTTATCCCTATTGGAAGCATAGCTTTACTCTTCCAATGTTGCAGCACGATGAAGGTCGTGCCTAACAATATAAGCGTTTTATGCAGGGGGTTGACTTCGCACTAAAAATGCGTAGAATACGCCACACGTTGATGCGGGGTGGAGCAGTCTGGTAGCTCGTCGGGCTCATAACCCGAAGGTCATCGGTTCAAATCCGGTCCCCGCTACCAATATTTCTAAAGGCAGATCAGTTATTTACTGATCTGCCTTTTTTGTGCTTGTTTATTGACTAACTGCCTGTGACGTATATGTGACACTTTGGCTTTCTCCTCTTCCTTAGACATTTTCCTCTACGGCCTGCAAGCACCTTTCCTCCCTCTCTTCGTGCTTTTTCTATCTTCCCTGATCGTCGTCAAACTTGAACAAATCCCCTACCCCACAGCTGAATAATTTGCATAGCTTATCCGCTACATCCAGCTCAACACGCTGAGCTGTTGATCTGTAAAGCAGCGTGATGGCATTGCGGTTCAACCCCGTTTCACGCGCCATATCAAAACGACCTTCATTTCGTGCTCGCCCACCCAAGCGTGCGGGATGACCACGAGCCATCAAAAATCACTCTGGATAGCTTGCTGTCATTCCAAATGGTAAAGAATCGCTTTCAAATATTTTTGCTATCTGAAATATCACATACGCCCCCCCTTCTCATTAGCGCACCGAAAACAAGATGACACCCCGGTGACATAAGAGTGGCAAAAATATGTCAATTAATTATAAGCTATTGATAAATATATAATTTAAATATTAATTATGACGCAAAGTTAGTCACGAATCGTTAAAAATATCATCAAACTGACATTGTCTAGACAACTGGTGTTCATCTGGCTCGACCAGAATGTTGTTATTCCAAATGGGGGAGCAACATGTCTACTTCTATTATTCACGCTAAAGGCTTAAATAAGACGTTTGGGCATCGTCAGGTGCTTGATGACGTGAGCTTTTGCGTCGCACCTGGTGAAATGGTCGCGCTGATTGGCCCGTCAGGCTCCGGTAAGTCCACACTGCTGCGCCACCTCGTTGGCCTAACCTGCGGAAATCGAAAAAATGGCGGTCACGTGTCTCTTATGGGGCGTGACGTACAGATGAACGGTCGTCTACACCGCGCAGCTCGCATTGAACGTTGTCGAACTGGCTACATTTTTCAGCAATTCAACCTAGTAGGGCGCCTTAGCGTACTCACCAACGTATTGGTCGGGCGGCTGGGTCGTATGTCCAAGTTACGCGCTCTCTTTGGCCGTTTCACCGATCAGGAACGTGAGCGTGCACGAGCTTGCTTGGCTCGGGTGGGGCTTGAAGAACTGATGGATCAGCGCGCTAACACCCTTTCTGGTGGGCAAATGCAGCGCGTGGCAATTGCCAGGGTACTGATGCAAGACGCCGAATTAATTCTGGCTGATGAACCAATTGCTTCACTAGACCCGCGCAGCGCTCGCGAGGTTATGGAAATCCTCAGTCGTATTCACGCCGAAGATGGCCGCACCGTGGTCGTCACACTGCATCAAGTCGATGTTGCTCGCCGCTATTGTCAGCGTGCCGTCGCCCTTAAAGATGGCCGTTTGTACTTCGATGGCCCTATTAGTGAGCTCACTGACGCGCGCCTGCAGGCACTTTACGAAAATGCTGATCTTGATGAGCTACGCACAAGCGAGCTGTCAAGCGACCAAGCATCCCCTGAAAACCGCCAAACTATTTCTGCTCATCACGCAGTAGCAACGCCAATGCCTAGCTAACAGCAGAACGGGCCGCTCTTCACCGATACATCACTCGCAATCGAACACACTATTATCCCGGAGACACACTCATGACGTTTACTTCTTATCGCCGTCTACTTCTACCGCTGGTTGCGGGGATTAGCTTTGCTGCAAGCACTCAGCTGTTGGCCGCCGATACACTTAAGTTCGGCATTATTTCCACTGAATCCAGCCAGAACCAGCGGCCAATGTGGCAACCGTTCCTTGATGATATGTCGGAGGAGCTAGGCATGGAGGTTGAGCCCTTCTTTGCCACTGACTATGCCGCAGTGATTCAGGCGATGCGTTTTGATCAGATCGACTTAGCTTGGTACGGCAACAAATCGGCCATAGAAGCCGTGGATCGTGCAGGTGGCGAGGTTTTCGCTCAGACGATCCCTGCGAATGGTCAACCGGGATACTGGAGTTTGATGATTGTGCATCAGGACAGCGATCTGCACAGCGTCGAAGACGTCTTAGAGAACTCCAGTGACCTCGTGTTTGGTAACGGCGATCCAAATTCGACGTCTGGGTATTTGGTGCCAGGTTACTATGTGTTTGCCCAAAACGACGTCGATGTTGCTACTGCTTTTAAGCGCACTCTGAACTCCAGCCACGAAACCAACGCTTTATCAGTGGCCAATCGCCAAGTTGATGTTGCCACCTTTAATACCGAGAGCATGGAGCGTCTGGAGATCAGCGCACCTGAGAAAGCTGAGCAGCTTCGCGTAGTTTGGACGTCCCCGCTGATTCCATCTGACCCGCTAGTATGGCGCACCAACCTGTCCGAAGAGACCAAGGATGGACTGCGTGAATTCTTCTTCAATTACGGCGATAGCGACGAAGAACAGGCAATTTTAGAGCCACTGCAGTGGAGCCACTTTAAGGCCTCTAACAACGATGGTCTGCTGCCGATTCGCCAGCTTGAGCTATTCAAGCAACGTGCTGATGTGGCCAACAACGAGAGCCTATCAGACGCTGATCGTGAGCAGCAGCTAGCTGAATTAGATGCTCAGCTTGAGGCACTTAACCAACGTCTTCAGGACCTGCAAGGTGCTGAAGCAAACGCCAACACTGTTGCTACCACTGATTAATTTTCAGGCGACAAACCCAGATCATCCATAGCGGGGTGAGCGTAGACCGCTTTCCCCGCTCGGAGAGACCATGAACACCCATACATCTCAAATGACGACATCGCTGTTGCGTCGGCGTAGCTGGTTATCACTGATTGGTTGGTTTGTGCTGCTCAGCGTACTGGCTTGGTCCTGGCAAGGAGCAGAGATACGTCCAAGCATACTGGTTAGCAATGCCGACAACATGGCTACCTTAGCTGGCGATTTCTTTCCGCCCACTTTCGGCAACCTTGGCCACTACATCAACCAGATGCTGGTGACCATCCAAATTGCTATTTGGGGGACGCTACTGGCGATCATCGTGGCGGTACCCTGCAGCCTGCTCTCCTCCGAGAACCTGGTGCCTTGGTGGGTTTACCAACCAATGCGCCGACTGATGGATGCTTGCCGGGCCATCAATGAGCTGGTGTTTGCCATGCTATTCGTAGTGGCCGTAGGACTTGGCCCCTTTGCAGGCACATTGGCGTTGTTTGTACACACCACGGGCGTGCTAGCGAAGCTGTTTTCTGAGGCTGTGGAAGCCAGTGACGCAGGTCCGATGGAAGGTATCCGTGTAACTGGTGCAGGGCGTGTTGAGGAGATTACCTTCGGGCTGATTCCTCAGGTACTACCGCTATGGATTTCGGTAAGCCTTTACCGGTTCGAGTCGAATATTCGCTCTGCCACAGTACTTGGAATGGTTGGTGGGGGTGGTATTGGGGTCGCCTTGTGGGAAACCATGCGTGGTTTTCAGTACGCCGAAACCGCCACCATTATGCTGGTTATTATCGTCGCTGTGACCGTTCTCGATATAGCCTCCCAACGCCTGCGTAAGCACTTCATATAGTCTGGAAAAATTCCATTCTGATTAGTCCAGGCGAACGTCTAATAACAACAAAACCTCCTTTAGACAGGACGAAAAATGACACGCAGCCCCTCGGCAAAGGGGTTATAGCAGGAGTAAAAATGTCTAGACAACTAGCGCACCACAGCCATCAGGAAACCAGAGAACCACGCTATCGCCAGCTAGCCAGAATTCTCGCCCATGAGATTCGAACTCAGCATAGCGCGGGCGACCAGTTATCAAGCGAGCTGGCGCTAGCCAAGCGCTTTGAGGTAAACCGCCATACCGTTCGTCGCGCACTAGATGAACTGGTAGCCGCAGGTATGGTGACTCGTCATCAGGGCTGGGGCACCCAAGTCGTAGATCGGCGACTGGATTACATGGTGAACGCCGAAAGTAAGGTCACCCATAACCTTGCAGAGATGGGTATCAACACAGAGACACGCTGTTTATCTCAAGGCCTGTCACGTCCGCCCGAAGCAATCAGCCAACGCTTCGGTTTGGCTGATGGTGAATGTTTGATCTGCGTTGATACGCTGAGGCTAGTGGATGGCATGCCATTAACGCGTTTACGCCATTGGTTTGATGCCACGCGCGTGCCTGACTGGTGTGAGCGCTACCGTGGAGGATCCACCCGTGCACTGCTTGACCAGCATTACGGTTTGCGTCTTTCCCGTGCCTCAGTGCGCCTGGAAGCGAGCCAAGCCAATCGTGACGATAGCCGCTTACTCCAGTGCCCCCAGCTCGCGCCACTTCTTGTACTTACCAGTGACAATGTCGATGAGTCCCGGCGCCTTGTAGAAGTCTCCGTAAGCTGCGCCAGGGCTGACCGCGTTTCTTATCACTTTGATTTTTTAAATGAACGTTAACACTGACAAATATCTGGTCTACACCAAACTGACAACGATGAGGAATCATGATGACTCCTGAACAACGTCACCGCATTCTTGCGCTGACGCCCACCAAACGCCTTTGTGAGAGCTGGGCTGTGCTCGGCATCCAAGTGCGATACCGCTGCGTTCGAGGCCCGGAAACCGGCATGGTGATGGTGCGTGGTCGCATGGGCGGTTCAGGCAACGCTTTCAACCTTGGGGAAATGACCGTGACACGCGCCAGCGTGGCCCTGGATGACGATACTCCCGGTGGCGGTGGATTAGGCCATGGATGGGTTGCTGGGCGTAGCCATGAACACGCCGAGCTGATCGCTCTGATCGATGCCTGTGCTCGACAACAACACTGGGCTCATCGCATTGATGAAGAGCTGATCGAACCACTTTCCCAGTCGCTGGCTGATGAGCGTATCGAGCGTTCTCAGACCGCCGCCGCAACTCGAGTTGACTTTTTTACAATGGTACGCGGGGAGTAGCCATGCAGCATATTTTAACAAGTGCCGAGCCTCACGATCAGCGATCGCATGATCTAAGGCCGCATGACTGGCCAGCCCTTGATGACGCTGTTCACCATGGCCAACGCTTATTCCGCCAACTGCTAAGCGCTATGGCTGAACCCGGCACCATTGAGGAAGTTAGTCTCTCGCCCCTACCTGAAGGCGTTGGCTTGTCACGCGCTGCCTGGGGAGTACTCCTAGCACTGTGCGACCTGGACTCGCGGATATGGATCTCCAACGAGCTGGATCGTGATGGCATGGCAGAGGCTATCGCTTTCCACACAGGGGCACGCATTGTGACCCAGGCCGACCAGGCCGACTTCGCCCTACTAACACCGCAGAGTTGTCAGGACCTGCCAAGCTTCGCCGAAGGCAGCGACACTCACCCGGACCGCAGCACAACCCTGTTGGTGGTATTGCAGACATTGGCCAACGCCAAAGGACAACCCAGCAATAACACTGGCTGCTGGCGCCTGAGCGGCCCTGGTATTGCCGATACGCGAATGCTCGAGCTAGATGCTTCTGCCGAGGTGTTAATGACACGTTTGAAGGCTAATAGCGGCAGCTTTCCCCGCGGACTAGACACTATTTTGACCTGCTCAGAGCGCCTAGTTGCGATTCCGCGTAGCACTCGTATAGAGCCTCTAGCCGGCATGGCTTCAATGGATCAAGCCGCCGTCTGTGCAGAGGAGAACGCCTAATGTACGTTGCTGTAAAAGGTGGCGAACAGGCCATCGCCAACGCCCATCAGTGGATGGCAGACCGCCGTCGAGGCGACCGAACACAGCCCGAGCTTAGCGTTGACCAGGTTTGTCGTCAGCTCGGACTCGCCGTGGATCGCGTCATGGCTGAGGCTTCACTGCATGACCCTGAACTCGCTGCTTTGGCATTAAAGCAAGCCAGCGGTGATCTGACGGAAGCAGTCTTTCTGCTGCGCGCCTATCGCACTACCTTACCAAGGCTGGCCGATAGCACCCCACTCAAGACAAGTGACATGCAGGTAGAGCGCCGTATCAGTGCCGCTTTTAAGGATGTCCCCGGAGGCCAAGTTCTTGGGCCTACCTACGACTACACCCACCGTCTACTTGACTTCATGCTGCTGGCAGAGGGCGAGATCCCCGACCCAGCGCGCGCCGAGGCTGGGCTAGAAGCCTGCCCGCAAATACTCGATGCCCTTGATGCCGAAGGGTTGATTGAACAAGAGGTTGATGATGGTGCCGTGCCTTACGACATCACTCAGGATCCACCCGACTTCCCAGTTGATCGGGCTACTCGCCTGCAAATGCTGGCGCGCGGCGACGAAGGATATCTACTAGCACTGGGCTATTCGACCCAACGTGGCTACGGCCGCAACCATCCTTTCGCTGGAGAGATTCGTCAAGGCACCGTCGAAGTGGAAATTGAGGTGGAAGGCTTTGATGGCCCCGTCTGTATCGGGGAGATCGTCGTTAGCGAATGCCAGATGATCAATCAGTTTGGCGGCAGCCGTGAAAAGACGCCTCAGTTTACTCGCGGCTATGGTTTGGCCTTTGGCCGTAACGAGCGCAAAACCATGGCCATGGCGCTGGTCGATCGCGCGTTGCGCGCGGAAGAACTGGGTGAGCCGATTCAAGGCCCTGCCCAGCAGGCAGAGTTCGTACTAGCTCACGCCGACAATGTTGAAGCCTCCGGCTTTGTTTCTCACTTGAAACTGCCGCATTACGTCGATTTCCAGTCGGAGTTAGAGCTGCTGCGTCGCCTGCGTCGTGAACACACCACTCAAGAATCTGCAGACTCTCGCCTTCCCAGCAGGAGCGTCCGAAATGAACGCCAGTAATGACAAAGCCGACAATGTTTATAGCGGCTACAACTTCGCCTATCTCGACGAGCAAACTAAACGCATGATCCGCCGCGCGCTGCTCAAGGCAGTCGCGATTCCCGGCTATCAGGTCCCTTTCGGCGGCCGAGAAATGCCAATGCCTTACGGATGGGGTACGGGGGGCATGCAGCTTACCGCTAGCATCCTTGGCGCTGATGATGTGCTTAAAGTGATTGACCAAGGCGCCGACGACACCACCAACGCCGTCAGTATTCGTACTTTTTTCGAGCGTGTGGCTGGGGTCGAGACGACGACCCGAACCGGGGAGGCCAGTGTGATCCAGACCCGCCACAGAATCCCCGAACAAGCCTTGACGAAAGGCCAAATTCTAGTATTCCAGGTGCCCATCCCAGAACCGCTGCGATTTATTGAGCCAAGCGAAGAGGAAACCCGAATAATGCATGGCCTTGAAGAGTATGGCGTGATGCACGTCAAACTCTACGAAGACATTGCCCGTCATGGACATATCGCGACAACTTATGCCTATCCGGTCAAGGTCGCTGATCGCTATGTTATGGACCCCTCACCGATTCCCAAATTTGATAACCCCAAGCTCAACATGAGCGAAGCGCTAATGCTGTTCGGCGCGGGCCGCGAAAAGCGCCTGTATGTCATTCCGCCGTACACACGGGTTAAGAGCTTAGATTTCGAAGATCATCCGTTTGAGGTCCAGACCTGGGGGGAACCGTGCGCTTTGTGCGGGGCTACCGATAGCTACCTTGACGAAGTTATCACCGACGATCAGGGAGGACGGATGTTCGTCTGCTCGGATACGGACTACTGCCAAGATCGCCACGAGGAGGTGGCATGAAGCGCCCACAGCTTACTCGCCCTGCCCTTCTTGAAGCGCGCGACATTACGCGTTTATACGGCCCCAACCAGGGTTGCCAGGACATCGATTTCACCCTGCACCAAGGTGAAGTACTCGGCATCGTCGGTGAATCAGGCTCTGGTAAGTCGACCCTACTGAGGGTGTTATCAGGGCTTGAAAAGCCCGATAACGGTCAAGTGATTTACCACCGCCCGGAGCCATTCGGCACTGCAGCTGTTGAGGCAAAAGATGAGTTTGATCTTTACGCCATTAGTGAGGCTCGGCGTCGGGCACTGTTGCGTCTCGAGTGGGGCCTTGTGCACCAGAACCCTCGTGATGGCTTGCGCCTAGGAGTATCCGCTGGGGCCAACATTAGCGAGCGCCTGATGGCACTGGGGCAACGCCATTACGGTAACCTGCGGGACGCCAGCCAGGACTGGATGGGGCGAGTAGAATTAGACCCACGCCGCATCGATGATGCGCCACAAACGTTCTCGGGAGGCATGCAACAACGCCTGCAGATTGCCCGCACGCTGGTGACCGAACCCCGCCTCGTGTTTATGGATGAGCCCACCGGTGGCCTCGATGTCTCAGTCCAAGCACGCCTTCTCGACATGCTACGCACCTTGACCCGGGAGCTTGGTCTCTCAGTGATTCTGGTTACTCATGACCTAGCGGTTGCACGACTGCTGGCCCACAGACTGATGGTGATGCGCCGTGGACGAGTAGTGGAAGCTGGGCTAACCGACCAGATCCTAGACGACCCACAGCACGATTACACCCAGCTACTCGTGTCATCGGTGCTGACACCATGAACCGTGCCCACTCTCAGGATTTTACGTTGAGGAGCCCGCTATGATGGCGAACAAACAAGCCTTTCTGAGCGCATCGTCGCTCGACAAGTCTTTCATACTACATGCTCAGGGTGGCCAGCAACTTACCGTGATGCGCGGCCTTGAACTAAGCCTAGTACCAGGCGAATGTCTTGTGCTAGCCGGACGTAGCGGTATCGGAAAAAGTACCTTGCTGAAAATGGTTAATGGCAATTATCGCGTCTCCGGTGGCCGATTGACGCTGCACTTCGATGACAGTGAACTGGAACTTTCAGACCTGCCTGCGCATGCGTGGCATGTCTTGCGTCGCGATGTGATTGGCTATGTAAGCCAGTTTCTGCGTGTAGTGCCACGGGTCTCTGCGCGAGAAGTAGTCATGGAGCCTCTACTGTCTAGAGGCTGTGAGGTAAACGAAGCGCGCAGTCGTGCCGAAGCGCTACTAGCCCGGCTCAACCTCCCTGAGCGACTGTGGAGCCTGGCTCCTGGGACCTTTTCAGGGGGCGAGCAACAACGCGTCAACATTGCCCGAGGCTTTATCGCAGAGCATCCGCTGCTGCTGTTGGACGAGCCTACCGCCTCTCTGGATAGCGCTAATCGCGATGTCGTGGTCGAGCTGATTCTGGAAGCCAAAGCTCGCGGCAGTGCAATGCTGGGTATCTTTCACGACGAAGATGTTCGCGATCGCGTCGCCGACCGTCTGCTGCCATTGGAAAACCATATGTTGCGTTCAAGTGACACTCTGTTCTCAGACGCTGACTCGGGTCAAGCATCAGCTAGCGCCTTTGCTACATCGCTGGCAGGGAAAAGTGATACCAAGGAGGCGCTGTGATGGGTGCCAATAACCAGATTCTGACCAACGCTCGCCTAGTACTCGAAGATGACATAGTCCATGGCAGCCTTGTCATCAAGGACGGGATGATCATGGCCGTTGAACGTGGGCTTAGTACACTGCCAGGTGCTATCGATTGCGCAGGCGACCTGCTGATCCCCGGGTTGATCGAGCTGCACACTGATAATATGGAAAAATACTTTCAGCCACGGCCTAAAGTATCGTGGCCACCGCGATCAGCGGCCTTGGCCCACGATGCACAGATGGCAGCGAGCGGGATCACCACGGTATTTGATGCGGTGTCCATTGGTGACGTGGATGACCACAGCATGCGTCAGAATGCGTTGCATCAGATGGTTGAGGCCCTGACCGAGATCAACCGCAACGGCATGGCCCGCGTAGACCACCGTTTACATCTACGCTGCGAGGTTTGCCACCCAGATACGCTGGCACGCTTTCAGTCCCTTGCGGACACTCCTGAGCTTGGCTTGGTATCTTTGATGGATCACTCGCCAGGGCAACGTCAGTTTGCCAGCTTCGACGCCTACCGAGTGTACTACAAGGGCAAGCACGGCTTCGATGATGCCAGCCTCGATGCGTTCATCGAGCGTCAACAGGGCTTTAGCACTCAATATTCAAGCGCCTACCGTAAAGCAATTTCTCAAGCCTGCCATGAGCGTGGTCTAGCGCTTGCCAGCCACGACGATGCCACTGTAGAGCATGTGGCCGAAAGCCTTGAGTACGGCACTAAAGTAGCGGAATTTCCGACTACCCTGGAAGCTGCCAAAGCCTCACATAAGAACGGTATGGCAGTGATGATGGGTGCGCCTAATGTGGTACGTGGGGGCTCCCATTCCGGCAATATTGCCGCCAGTGAGCTAGTGCGCCATGGCGTGCTTGATATTCTTTCTTCGGACTACTACCCGGCTGCGCTTCTAGACGCAGTCTTCCAGATTGCCGCTATGGAGGGAGGCTATGACCTACCCCGTGCTGTGGCCTGCGCTTCGCGTAATCCTGCCAAAGCGGTCGGGTTTGATGACCGTGGCCGCATCAGTGAGGGGCTGCGTGCGGACTTGATTCGGGTGCGAGAAGTAGACGGCCATCCGCTGGTACAGCGGGTATGGTGCGCTGGAAAACAGGTGCACTAATGGGACGACTGGTCTATTTGATCGGTGCTAGCGGCGTGGGCAAGGACAGCTTGCTACAGGCCGCACGCCGCGCTCACCCCGAGTGGGTCGTTGCCCACCGCTATCTCACTCGGGAAAGTGGCATGGATGAAGACTGCGTGTCACTCAGCAATGCCGAATTCGCGGTGCGTCGCGAATCTGGCCTACTGTGCCTCGACTGGCATGCTCACAACTTAAATTATGGCGTTGGCGTGGAGGTTGAGTCGTGGCTTGCCAAAAATGCCATCGTGCTACTTAACGGTAGCCGCCGAGCCTTACCGAAGGCGTACGATCGTTTCGGTGAGGCGCTGCTTCCAGTAGTGATCACTGCGCCTGCCGAAGTGCTGCGTCGTCGGCTAATTGAACGTGGACGAGAATCGCCCTGCGAAGTCGAACACCGGCTCAGACGCCACCACGCAATGGAGCGCGAACTGGCCGAGTCTTTTCCTGAGATCGCCCGAGTCGACAATGGCGGAAAGCTTTCAGATAGCCTCGCGGCACTGACAGCGGTGATCGAGGGACGCTTTTCGTCCAAGTTATAGAATCCAGGGAAGCTATAGCAGGGGAACTATCGATGGAGTTTCGATTTAATGGTACCGGCGACAGCGCTCAGGTACCACGCTTTGGATGCAACTGTGTGGCCTGTAACCGAGCCAGGGTGTTTACCAGCTTACAGCGCAGCCCCTGCTCGGCGGAGGTCAGGGTCGACGGCAAGCGTTACTTGCTTGACGCCGGACGTATGGATCTGGCACTTAGCTGCGAGATGGAACGACCTGCGGCATTCTTAATCACGCATTATCATGCCGACCATGTTCAAGGCCTTTTTCATTTGCGCTGGGGTTGCGGAGAGCCGATTCCGGTTTATGGACCCAAAGACGCCCAAGGCTGCGCCGATTTGCATCGAAATTCTGGGATACTGGACTTTCAGCCTGGGCTCAAACCATTCAGAACGATCAAGTTCGATAGCCTGACAGTGACGCCTGTGCCGCTCAAACACTCCAAGCCAACACTGGGCTATTGTCTTGATGATGGCGGTACAAGGCTTGCGTATCTCACCGACACTTTCGGCCTACCGGTAGAAACGGAGCGCTTTCTAAACAGCTGGCAACCTGACGTGGTAATACTGGATGCCTGCCACCCAGCTTCCTACGCGACACCTCGAAATCACAACACAATTACTCAAGCGCTAGATATTATCACTCGGCTAAATCCACCTCGGGCCTACCTCACTCATATCAGCCATGAGCTTGACGCTGAGCGCCTGCTGAAACCTGTGGATCTACCACTCAAAGTGCGCATTGCTCAAGATGGAGATACGCTCGATAATTGGCCATAAACACCCTAATAATAATTTATCTAAAAAGTATTCGAGAGCAGCATTAAGGTATGCACGTTAACTTTATTATCCGGTTAACGCGTTGGCGTTCTGATTGGTTTTGCTCCTATCAAACACGCTCTTCTTGGAAACTATCAGTCGAGCTAAGCTCTCTACTTACTGGGAGCTCATCGGCACTGCTTTATCGGGAGAAAACCCCAGAGCCGGACGCATCGGTAGTACACGCCATGTTTCGATATACATTATGTGCTGAAGATTGCACTGAAGGTGACAACGCGGCTTAAAAGATTTAGGAAAGGAGAGAGGCTATCAAAAAGGAAATCTGATCTGACACTAATATTAATATAGTGTCAGACCAGGTTTAAGATTACTCGAAACGGTCTACTCGGAAAGGCGCCAAATTAATATCGGAAGGACGCCCAGCCAGTTGATCGGCGATCAGTTCGGCGGTAATCGCCGCCTGAGTCACCCCTAGATGTTGATGGCCAAACGCAAACTGCACTTGCGGGTATTTACCAGTAACCCCTACCGCTCCGAGTGGCGTGAGCCCAACGAGAACACGAGAGGCCTGATGCGTTAGTACTTCCCCTGAGGAACGAACTTACGGCAGGCCACTGCCAGATGGTGAAAGGTAGTCAAACCAACTGAATCCCCTCCCCCGAAAACGGCTCGTCTATTGGGCACCAGTGCAGGTGTTCTGGGGATATACTCAGATGCCTTGGATATCGCAAGTAGCGTTAAAACAACGCACTCAAACAACAGTTGATTTAACGACCCTGCCAGATACATTAGCGATTAACATTCAATAGCATTAACGGCCAATCCGCCTTTGGAAGTTTCCTTATATTTATCAAGCATATCTCTCCCCGTATCGCGCATAGTGCGGATTACCTTATCCAGCGATATAAAGTGAGTACCATCACCGTGCAACGCCATTTGCGCTGCATTAATGGCTTTTACGGTGGCAATCGCATTGCGTTCGATACAAGGCACCTGAACCAGACCTCCCACCGGGTCGCAGGTTAACCCTAAATTGTGTTCCAGGCCGATTTCGGCCGCATGCTCAACTTGCTCAGGCGTTCCGCCCATCACATCCGCTAAGCCAGCTGCCGCCATGGCGCACGCCGAGCCGACTTCCCCTTGGCAGCCTACTTCCGCCCCCGATATCGACGCGTTCTTCTTGCAGAGAATGCCAATGGCACCTGCCGCTAGCAGGAAATCCACGACGTTTTTCTCGCAGGCGTTGGGCTGAAATTTCATATAGTAGTGCAGCACGGCGGGAATAATGCCTGCAGCGCCGTTGGTGGGCGCCGTTACCATGCGTCCTCCTGCGGCATTCTCTTCATTAACCGCGAGCGCAAAAATATTGACCCACTCCATCGCGGAAAACGTCGATGCGATTAGGCAATCATTCTGCTCAGCGGCTAAAAGCCGCTGATGCAACAGCTTAGCCCTGCGTTTAACGTTTAACCCGCCCGGCAATACTCCTTCATGGGTTAACCCATTGTCGATGCACTCACACATGACTTGCCAGATTCGCCACAACTCATTTCTGACCTCGTCTTCTGTCCGCCATACTTTCTCATTCTCTAGCATTAAACGGCTAATACTTAGCTGCTCTTTTTTACATAATGCTAGCAGCTCTTCAGCCGTATCGAAGTTATAGGGAATAGTTGCCTCATCAAAGTCCTCTAACGGCATATCCATCTGGGCTTGTTCAACAACAAAACCGCCCCCCACCGAATAGTAGATATTTTCATACAGTAATTCGCCTTGATGTGTAAAGGCAGCAAGCCGCATGGCATTAGGGTGATGAGGCAAACTCTCCTCATGGAAATAAATATCGCGATTCCAGTCAAAAGCGATTGTTTTTTGGCATCCAAGCTCTAATAACTGACTCTCTTTAAGCGACGCAATAGACGGCCCAATAATCAAAGGATCAATCGTGTCGGGGCGCTCACCCATCAGCCCCATAATAATTGCGTGATCCGTTGCGTGCCCTACCCCCGTCGCGGACAATGAACCATAAAGATGAACGTCTAGATGGGCCACTTGATCAAGAAGATCGGCTTCGCGTAGTGATGTAACATACTTAAAAGCGGCCTGCATGGGCCCGACGGTATGAGAACTGGAGGGGCCTACTCCAATCTTAAAAAGGTCGAAAACACTGATAGGCATTGGAGCACCTCTTGACGTATAAACAGGGGAAACTCAGGCGGCGCCTGAAAGTTTTAATAATTTATTGATGTAATTAAAAACAAAACCAAACTATCTTTTATAGATAAATTTTTATTTTTATAAACCGAAATACTTAAGCACGCATTTTCATTTTATACATAACCAAGGGCTACCTAGCGAACTAAAAAACGCTTAGCGCTGACAGTAGCCCAGTTATAAAAAGCGCGCTCGAACTGTGTGTGTTTGTCGCTAATAGCGATAAGCCAAAAACCTTAGTTACCAAACACCACTGTACGCCCAGAATAAAAGAACACACGACGCTCTAAATGATAGCTAATCGCTCTAGCCAGCGTCAGGCACTCGATATCCCTTCCCTTGGCAACCAGATCCTCTGGGTAGTGGGTGTGATCCACTGGCTCGACCCCTTGAGCAATAATTGGCCCTTCATCAAGATCATTATTAATATAATGCGCCGTTGCACCCACCAACTTAACGCCTTTTTCGTACGCCTGGTGATAAGGCTTAGCGCCTTTAAAACCGGGCAGTAGTGAGTGATGGATATTGATGGCTCGTCCGGCTAATAATTCACACATTGAGGGCGAAAGCACCTGCATATATCTTGCCAGCACTACTAGCTCAGCGTCAGTATCCGCGATGATTTTGCGTACCTGCGCTTCCTGCTCCAGTTTAGTCTCAGGGCTAATGGGTAGGTAGTGATACGGCAGGCCGTGCCATGCTGCCAACGGCTCCAGATCAGGATGGTTGGAAATCACCGCTTTGATATCTAACGGAAGCTGGCCCGTCCGATAACGGTAGAGCAGATCATTCAAGCAGTGATCGGCCTTGGAAACCATAATCACGGTGCCTGTGCGTTTACCCGGCGCCGTCAGCTCAAACTGCATATCGAATTCGCCTGCCCGTGCGGCAAAATCGGCGTGGAAGCGCTCGTCATGGAAGTCGTCTCGCTCTGGACGAAACTCGGCACGAATAAAAAAGCGCCCGCCCAGCCGGTCATCGAAAGAGTTAAGTTCAGTGATATAGCACTGCTGCTCTTTTAAAAAGCGCGTGACGACGTCTACCGTTCCCAAACGGCTTGGACATTGGGCGGCAAGTATCCAGGTATCACTCATTCGGCTCATAGCGCATGTATCTCTGTTAGCGGCAGAAGATAGCGGCCGAAGCAACGCTTCGGCCAGCCTGATTATTGTTTTACGTTCACGCCATACTCTGCTGCTGAATCCAGTAGCCAGCGGTAGCAGTAGTCGGCAAAACTGCGCCGCACGACTAACTCCCAACGCTCCTCACTGGGCCGACGAAGGATGGTCGTGGCCTTGGCGAAAACGGTAGTAACGCCTTTGCCCACTGGAAAGTGGCGGGGGTGAACATCGTAGACCACCGCTTTCATCAACAGCTCGCGGGCCGCTTCTCCGGTAATCTCTAACACCGTTTGCCCACCACTGACATCGCTGATGGCATAATGGGAATCTCCTAAACGCTCCCGCAATTGCATCTCTAGAGGGAACTCCTCACCGCCAGGCACAATCACCAGCCACTCGTCAGGGGAAAGCCACTGAATAGAGCGTTCGCCGCTAGCATCCTGCACCAGCGCTTGGGGCTTACCAGGCAAGCTAATCCCCAGCACGTCGCGCACCGCTTCATCGAGAACGATAGCACCGCCTCGTAAGATCAGATGCCCTAGCATTGCCCGCTCGCGTAGCTGAACTCGACTTGAACTACCAGCACGAGGAGCACCACTATGGCGGTAGCTAAAGGCTAACGGGGACTCTACCGGGATAGCGGTATCAGTACGGGTATCGAAAGTGGCCGCATTAGACATTTTGGCGCTCTCCCTTGGGGTCATAAAAAACGGTGCTGACGATTTCAGCTTCGTGAACTTGGCCGTCTGCCATAGGCAAATAGACGGTTTCGCCCATTTTCTTGAGACCGCCCTTAACTACCGCTAAGGCAAATCCAGAGTCCAGAGTTGGGCTGTAGTAGCTGGAGGTCACATGCCCTGCCATAGGCATCGGGATCGCATGCTTGGGATCAAACACAATCTGCGCGCCCTCCTCTAGCACTACCGTTGGATCCTTTGGTTTTAGCCCTACTAGCTGTTTGCGGTTTTCGCGCTTGGTATCTTCTCGCGTCAGGGCTCGCTTACCAATCCATGAGAAAGGCTTGTCGTAACCCACACACCACTGCATGCCCAGGTCTTCCGGCGTCACGGAACCGTCAGTTTCCTGGCCAACGATAATAAAGCCTTTTTCAGCACGCAGGACGTGCATGGTCTCTGTGCCATAGGGCGTCAAGCCATACTTCTCACCATGCTTGAACAGGGTCTGCCACACGTGCATGGCGTAGTTGGCTTGAACGTTAATCTCAAAGGTCAACTCACCGGTAAAGGAGATGCGATAGACACGTGCAGGCACCCCAGCCACTTTGCCAGCACGCCACTCCATAAACTTGAAGCTATCACGGTCGAGATCGATATCCGTCATCTCAGCCAGCAGCTTGCGGGCTTCGGGACCGGTAACCGTCATGGTGGCCCAGTGGTCCGTTACTGAAGAGAAGTAGACATCCAGTTCTGGCCACTCGGTCTGATGCCATAACTCCAACCATTCCAATATCGCTGCTGCACCACCGGTGGTGGTGGTCATCAAAAAGTGATTTTCAGCCAGACAACTGGTCACGCCGTCATCGGTGACCATGCCATCATCTTTACACATCAGGCCGTAGCGGCACTTACCAACCGCTAGCTTCTCCCACTTGTTGGTATAAACACGCGCCAGGAATTCACGCGCATCCGGCCCTTGAATGTCGATTTTGCCAAGCGTCGAAGCATCGAGAATCCCCACTTTCTCGCGCACCGCTGAGCATTCCCGAGCGACCGCTTCGTGCATAGTCTCGGTCTTGCCATTCACTTTCTGTGGGTAGTACCAAGGACGCTTCCACTGACCGACATCCTCAAACTCGGCGCCGCGCTCAACGTGCCACTGATGAAGGGCGGTATAACGCTCGGGATCGAACAGATCACGGCAGTGGCGACCCACGATAGCGCCAAAAGTCACCGGCGTATAATTAGGCCGAAATACCGTGGTGCCCACCTCAGGGATGGAGCGATTCAGGCAACGAGCGGCAATGGCCATACCATTAATGTTACCCAGCTTGCCTTGGTCGGTGCCGAATCCCATCGCGGTATAGCGCTTAATATGCTCGATAGACTCAAAGCCTTCCCGGGTCGCCAGTTCGATACCCGCTGCGGTGACGTCGTTCTGCAGGTCGACGAATTGCTTAGGTCCGCGCAGCGTGGATTTCTCATGGGGAACCTGAAAAAGTGCCACTGCTGGTCCCTGCTGAAGGCGTTCAACGCTAGGCAGATTAACCGGCTGAGCTGCGTGGCCGGTGGCAGCGGCTGCTTTAATACCCGCTTCAATACCCTCAGCAAGTACGTCTCCCAACGCATAAGTGCCATTAGCGCCGCCGCAGGCATGAACGCCCTTCACAAGCCCTGGCACAAAACCAAGAATATCGTCACGCCAAGTAGGCCGCGAGCCGGTATGGGAAGCCAAGTGAATGACCGGACTATAGCCCCCCGAACTAGCAATAGTGTCGCAGACCAATTCCTGAACCGGACCGCTCACTCGGTAAGCACCAATATCGATCTTGGCCACCCGTGCGGCAGTGACTCGATTGCCGCCTTTCGCTTCGATAACGGCACTGCCGGTGATGATTTTGATACCTTGGGCACGGGCGGCATCGACCCAGTCCCCTGCAGGTGCTTCGCGGGCATCAACAACCGCCACCACCTCGCAGCCTGCTTCCTTCCAGTCTAAGGCGGCGCGATAGCCATCATCGTTACTGGTGGAAAGCACCAGTTGGCGGCCCGGTACGACACCATAGCGTCGAATGTAGGTAGAAACAGCACTTGCCAGGAGGTTGCCTGGAACATCATTTCCCGCATACACCAATGGCCGTTCGTGAGCGCCTGTGGCTAGGATCACCTGGCCAGCACGAACTCGATGCATACGGGAACGTACCAGGCGATGGCCATTGACGACAGGCGCTGTTTCGCCCAGATGCTCGGTACGCCGTTCGTGCAGCGTCACAAAATTGTGGTCGTGATAACCGTTAGCCGTGGTGCGCGATAGCAATGTGACGTTGTCACATTCAGCTAGCTCTTCAAGCACTCGAGCAACCCACTGGTCTGCTGGCTTGCCATCCAGCGTTTCGCGGCTACCCAACAGTGAACCGCCCATTTCCTCTTGCTCATCGGCAACGATCACCCGCGCACCACCACGGGCAGCAGCCAATGCTGCAGACAAGCCGGCAGCGCCAGCGCCAACGACCAACACATCGCAGTGTTGATGAAGGTGGTCATAGCTGTCTGGATCGGCTTCCATCGGGCTGCGGCCCAAGCCTGCCGCCTTACGAATGTACTTTTCGTAGGTCAGCCACATCGATGCCGGTGCCATAAACGTCTTGTAGTAGAAGCCCGGCGGCATAAATTGCCCACCTAACTTGCCTACCAAGCCCATCAAGTCGCGCTGTACATTAGGCCAACCGTTGGTGCTACAGGCGGCTAATCCATCAAACAGTGCTTGCTGGGTAGCACGAACATTGGGCACCTGTGCTGCTTCGGTACTGCCTAATTGCACAATGGCATTGGGCTCTTCCGCGCCTGCGGCGACGATGCCTCTGGGGCGCGAGTACTTAAAGCTGCGGTTAACGATATCCACACCGTTAGCCAGCAGCGCCGAAGCCAGGGTATCTCCAGGGTGCCCTTGGTAACGCTGACCGTTAAAGGTAAAGCTCAACGTACGAGAGCGATCGATTCGGCCGCCAGTCGTTAGGCGGAACACTTGTTGCTTAGACTGGCTCATGCCCGCACTCCTTCTGGATGGCTTACCGCTGCCGCTTCGCGTGGCTGCTTTTGGCTGTCGGCAGTTATCGTCGGCTGCTCGCCCATTTTGTAGGTTTCGAGAATCTCGTAGCTCACCGTGTGGCGGGTCACGTTGAAGAACTTGCGGCAACCTACCGCATGCACCCACATTTCGTGATGCACCCCTCTGGGGTTATTGCGGAAGAAAAGGTAGTCACCCCACTCTTCATCGCTACACGCCTCGGGCTCTTTGGGTCGCTCAATATGCGCCTGGCCCTTGGGGTGGAACTCCTCTTCCTCACGGTGCTCGCCGCAGTAGGGGCAATAGATATAAAACATGTCGGATACTCCTCTCGTATGAACCCTAGTGGGCCACGCCGGCGGCGCCGTGCTCATCAATCAGCGCACCGCTATGGAAGCGGAACATGGAGAACGGCTCAGCAATGGGGTGCATCTCACCCTTAGCCAAGCTAGCGGCAAACACATGGCCCGATCCAGGAGTAGCTTTAAAGCCACCTGTGCCCCAACCACAGTTGAAGAACAACCCCTTCACCGGTGTTTTAGAGATAATCGGACAGGCATCCGGACAGGTATCGACAATACCGCCCCACTGACGATTCATACGCACCCGGGAGAAGATCGGGAACATCTCGACGATCGCCTGAAGGGTATGCTCTACAGTGGGATAGCTACCGCGCTGGCCATAGCCGTTATAGCCATCAATGCCGGCGCCAATGACGAGGTCACCTTTATCAGACTGGCTGATATAGCCATGCACGTGATTAGACATCACCACGGTATCGAGAATCGGTTTGATCGGCTCAGAGACCAGGGCCTGTAGCGGATGGGACTCTAGGGGCAACTTAAAGCCGCCCATGTTAGCCAACACGCCAGAATTACCAGCGGTGACACAGCCCACTGTCTTGGCCTCGATATCGCCACGGTTGGTGTGCACACCGTAGATCCTGCCGTCTCGGATCTTGAAGCCGGTAACTTCGGTCTGCTGGAGGATATCCACCCCGTGAGCATCAGCACCGCGCGCATAGCCCCAGGCCACAGCGTCGTGCCGCGCTACTCCAGCGCGCGGCTGCCAGGAAGCGCCCATCACCGGGTAGCGAGCGTTCTTAGAGCAGTCCATGATCGGCACCAGCGCCTGCACACCCTTGGTGTCGAGCACTTCGCCATCAATGCCGTTTAGGCGGTTCGCGTTGACCCGACGCTGAATATCGCGCATATCCTGCAGGGTATGCCCCAGATTGAGCACCCCACGCTGGGAGAACATGACGTTGTAGTTAAGATCTTGGGAAAGCCCTTCCCACAGCTTCATAGCATGTTCGTAAAGGGCAGCCGACTCGTCCCATAAGTAGTTCGAACGCACGATGGTCGTATTACGGGCGGTATTACCACCGCCCAACCAGCCCTTCTCGATCACCGCGACATTCTTGACACCGAACTCTTTGGCCAAGTAGTAAGCCGTGGCCAAACCGTGGCCACCACCACCGACGATGATCACATCGTACTGCTTTTTAGGCGTGGGATTGCGCCATTGGCGCTCCCAGTTTTCATGGTGGCTCAGCGCGTGCTTGACCAGGCCGAAGCCGGAATAGCGTTGCATAGTGGTCTCCTTAGTTCAGCCGCGCCGGGCCTTGCCGGCAAGCCGATTCAAGCAATAGATTCGACGGCTTCAGCGACAGCTTCAGCATAGACAGGGTGCCGGGCACACACGTCACTCACTTTAGCCAGCACCTCGGCCTCAATGGCAGCGGTGTCACGTCCAGCAGCTAATACATCGAGGATGTCACAAATCCAGCCAGCCAATTCGCCACACTCTTGGGCATTGAAGCCGCGCGTGGTGACCGCTGGGGTACCAATACGTAGGCCCGATGTCACAAAGGGGCTCTGGGGGTCGTTGGGCACCGTGTTCTTGTTAACAGTAATGTGCGCGCGGCCCAGTGCAGCATCCGCATCCTTACCCGTGACGCCCTGCTGGATAAGCGAGACCAAGAAAAGATGATCTTCGGTACCACCCGACACGACATCATAGCCGCGCTCCATGAAGACGCTGGCCATGGCTTGGGCGTTATCGATCACCTGCTGCTGGTAACGCACAAACTCCTGGCTCATGGCTTCCTTGAACGCCACCGCCTTCGCCGCGATAACATGCATTAATGGGCCACCTTGCTGGCCTGGGAAGACTGCACCATTAAGCTTTTTATAAAGCGCCTCGTCGCCATCCGCAGACAGAATCAGGCCGCCGCGGGGGCCACGCAATGTTTTGTGGGTAGTCGTGGTGACGACGTGGGCATGAGGCAACGGGCTCGGATAAAGGTTAGCTGCCACCAAGCCTGCAACGTGAGCCATGTCGACCATTAAGTAAGCACCCACTTCATCAGCGATCGTGCGGAAACGGCGCCAATCCACCACGCGAGAGTAGGCAGAGAAACCGGCAATGATCATTTTTGGCTGATGCTCGCGAGCCAAACGCTCAACTTCTTCGTAATCGATCTCACCCGTTTCCGGCTTGAGACCGTACTGAACGGCGTTGTAGTGCTTGCCCGAGAAGTTAGGGGCGGCACCGTGGGTTAAATGGCCGCCGTGGGCAAGGCTCATACCTAGAATCGTATCGCCAGGTTTGACCAGCGCCATAAACACTGCGGCATTGGCCTGAGCACCGGAATGCGGCTGCACATTGGCATAATTGGCACTAAATAAGTTACAAGCACGCTCAATGGCTAAGGCCTCAACCTTGTCGACGAACTCACAACCGCCGTAGTAGCGACGACCTGGATAGCCTTCCGCATACTTGTTAGTCAGTTGGGTGCCCTGCGCTTCCATGACAAGCTGGCTGGTGTAATTTTCGGAGGCGATTAGCTCAATATGCGCTTCTTGGCGTACCGTTTCTTCAGCAATTGCTTCTGCAAGCAAACTGTCGTAACTGGCCAAACGTGCTTTGGGGGAAAAATTACTTTGAAGCATTGTCGCCTCCTGATGAGTGACTTTTTTATTAAGTGCTGGACGCTCTCTTTAACGCTGGCAAACCAAGGCTTCTATCAACCAGAGTTGTTATCAACCAAAATTCCTGCCAACGCTTTCTTACCGCGATACTATCGTTGGTTTCCTGGCCCAAGATACTTGTTGACGTCACCACTCGATGCATTTGCGACATCGACATAAATTAGCCTAGCTGCGCAGATAGACGATCATTGATTACCCATAAAAAAGCGCCCCAAACGGCAGAAAACCTTAAGGGGCGCTTTACTGAAAGTATTAAACAAAGGGGTTAAAAATCGACGACGAGATCCCCTTTAGGGCGACTGCAGCAAGATAGAATGTAGCCATCTGCGACATCCTCATCCGTAATGCCCCCGTTATGCTCCATATCCACCTCCCCCGACTTGAGCTCTACGCGGCAAGTTCCGCATATGCCCATACCGCATGCTTTGGGGATATGCAGACCCAACTTCGCCGCTGCTGCATGCACCGTTTCGCCAGGCTGAATGCGCACACTTTTGCCAGTTGAGGCGAACTCGATGCTGTGCAAGTCCTTGCTATCAATATTTTCAGCTTCGACTTCTGCTTGCTCGGCCAGCTCACGTACATCATCACGAACGTCGACAGGCGTGGCACCAAACGACTCTTCGTGATAATGGCTCATATCAAAGTTATGGTGCCGCAAAATACGTTTAATGGCGTTCATATAGGGAGTAGGGCCGCAACAAAAGATTTCTCTCTCCATAAAGTCCGGCACCATTAACTCAAACAGCGGCTCGGTGAGATAACCACGGTAGCCAGCCCATGCCTCACCAATATCTTCCTTGCTCTCACAGATAATGTGCAGTTTGAATTCGGGGATACGCGAAAACATATGCACCAATTCACGATGATAAATGACATCGCGGGGTGCTCGAGCGCTATGTATAAATTCAACATCAACAGCGGCATTAGTATCAAAAAGCCAGCGTGTCATAGACATTAAAGGGGTAATACCAACGCCGCCAGAAAGAAACAGCACTTTCTCGGCAGGAAAGTCGATCGAGTTAAAGTTCCCGACCGGCCCATGTACCACCAGCTCATCGCCCACCTTTAAATTGGCATGCAGCCAATTGGACACAACGCCCCCCGGCACCTGCTTAACAGTAATCGAAAAACTGTAAGGAATAGAGGGTGAACTAGAGATTGTATAGGATCGCATGATCGGCTGATTATCGATCTCAAGCTCTAGGGTCACAAACTGGCCAGGCTTGAAGAAGAACAGTACCGGTTGCTCCGCCATAAAACAGAACGTGCGTACATCCTGGGTTTCTTGGATCACCTTAACGCAACGTACTTGGTGGCGGCCGTTAGTCCAGGTTTGGGTCGTGACCGGGTTAAAGAAATTAGTTGTCATTATCGCCTCTGCCTGACCAGCCTTCATCGCTATGCATTACCGAACTATATTGGCTATAGCCCAGCACCGTTGGTATGCATTTTGGGGACGCTCCTCTTAGCCGACTTACCTGACAACGACGCGCACTTACCTCGTGCCACTCTTAATTGCTTAGAAACCTCTTCTTTAGTCGCCGTTACGCCACCTGATGTCGCGGGCAGATAATTGGTAGGCGTTAGCCTGAAACACAATCAGACAATGTCATCAGGCTCCACTCGACTACAACGCCAGGTTACGCAACAGAACAACAAGATAAGCAATCTTGACCAACGGCCGCCACGCAGCCCTTGAGGGGAAAGCGGAGGTTTACGAGGATACTGGTATGGAAAAAAGCGTTTCTAATTGGATGGACGACCCACTCGCTGCGGCTCGTGAATCAACGGCCCAGATGCTGCAAGAAAGGGCACGTACCTTTTCACTTCCGCAGCCGTTTTATAACGATGCCCGTCTGTTTGCTATTGATATGCAAGAGATTTTTGAAAAAGAGTGGTTATTCGCAGGCATGACCTGCGAGATCCCCACCAAGGGTAACTTCATCACCTTGGATATTGGTGACAACCCCATCGTTATTGTGCGCGGTAGTGAAGGCGTTATTCATGCGTTTCACAATGTGTGCCGCCACCGTGGTTCGCGTCTGTGCGTAAAAGATAAGGGCAAAGTAGCGAAACTCGTCTGCCCGTATCACCAGTGGACGTACGAGCTTGATGGCCGCTTGCTGTTTGCCGGTAGCGACATGGGCACTGACTTCGACCTCAACCAGTTTGGCCTCAAGCCAGTCAACGCCCAAACCGCTGGCGGCTTCATCTTTATCAACCTGAGCGAAGAGCCACCTGCAATTGACGATTTTCTGACAACGCTTGAGCATTATCTTGAGCCATACCAGATGGATAACGTCAAGGTTGCCACCGAATCCAGCATCGTTGAGCAAGCCAACTGGAAGCTTGTGATCGAAAATAATCGCGAGTGCTACCACTGTAACGGCGCGCACCCTGAACTGCTTAATTCGTTGCAAGAGTTTGATGATACCGACGACCCCCGCGCAACACCCGCCTACAAAGCGCTGGTGGCACGTAAACAAGCAGACTGGGACGCAGAGCAGGTACCTTACCAATTGAAACGGTTTGGTAAACGCAATCGCCTGACGCGTACGCCGCTACTGGATGGCATTGTCTCCATGACAATGGATGGTAAGCCCGGCAGCAAGAAACTGATGGGACGTTTATCAAGCCCCGATATGGGCTCACTACGCATCCTTCATCTGCCCAACTCATGGAACCATTTCATGGGCGATCACGCGGTGGTATTTCGCGTATTGCCAATTGGTCCGCAGCAAACCGTGGTAACCACTAAGTGGCTTGTCCACAAGGATGCCGTGGAGGGAGTCGACTACGACCCAGAACAGCTTCGCCGAGTATGGGATGCCACCAACGACCAGGATCGCCAGCTCGCCGAAGAGAACCAGCGCGGCATCAACTCAAAGGCTTATCAGCCTGGACCTTATTCTGAAACCTATGAGTTCGGTGTTATCGATTTTGTCAATTGGTACGCTGCTCGCATGCTTGAGAATCTAGGCCACGAGGCTCCCACGTTACAGCTAGCCCAAGGCTAGCGACGTCATTCAACACAAGACATACAATTCACTGGCCCGCTGATGCGGGCCAGGCTTGTTTGTGCGGCACGCATAGGAACATTGATCATCAACCGTCACTAGGATCCAGCCATAAGCGCTAACCATGTGTACAGGCAAAAGACACATGTGTACACTATATCGCAACTCTCCTAAAGGTTAGCCCAATGCCCTCCTCTCATACGTCCACCACCAAAGGCTCCCAAGACGTCTGGCTTGATGCGGCGTTTGAGACGCTACTAGAATCAGGCATCGATAGCGTACGTATTCAGCCCCTGGCCAAGCGTCTAAAGCTTTCTCGAACCAGTTTCTACTGGTTCTTTAAAGACCGTGAGTCACTGCTCGAAGCACTGATCGCGCGCTGGCGTGAAAAGAACACCCAAGGGCTGGTGCATCAGACGGAAGCTTATGCCGAGAACATCGTCGAGGCGATGCTTAATGTCTTTGACTGCTGGTTGAACCCTGACTTATTCGACTCTCCGCTAGAGTTCGCCATGCGCAGTTGGGCGCTACAATCGGCGCCGGTGGTAAGTGAAATCGAGGCTGCCGATGCCACACGCATCGAAGCCCTTACACGCATGTTCCAGCGCTACGGTTATGATTCATTGGCGGCTAACGTCCGTGGCCGCACGATCTACCTAACCCAGATCGGTTATATCTCGATGAAGACTCAAGAGCCGCTCAAAGTGCGCATGCAGCGCATCCCCGCCTATGTCGAAATATTCACCGGCCAGCCTCCTGGCGTCAGGGAACTGCAACGCTTCCATGCCCGCCATGGGTATGTAGCAGAATAGTAAGCCGATGCCGTCGAGTCGCGTAACACCCAAGCAACCCTCTATGACGCACTCAGGTTAGCCAAAAATCTGCCATATAAAGTGCTGATCCTCACCGTTCCCGATGAGAACCGACACAGCATCAGCTCTGCTTGGACTCAGTCGGGAGAGAGTCCCCGTAGACGCTCACTACGCCGACGTAGCAGCTCAAGCGTGGTAAGCAGCAGCATCGAGAGCAGCACCAGCAGGGTCGCAACCGCAAGGATTGTCGGGCTAATCTGCTCGCGAATGCCCGACCACATTTGAATCGGCATGGTACGTTGCTCGGGTCCAGCAATGAATAGCACCACCACCACCTCGTCGAAGGACGTAATGAAAGCAAACAGCGCTCCTGATACCACTCCCGGTGTCACCAGAGGCAGTACCACCTTAAAGAAGGTTCGTGTCGGGTTAGCACCGAGACTATGCGCCGCGCGGATCAGCGTAGTATCGAAGCTCGATAGCGTAGCGGTCACGGTGATGACCACAAAGGGAATGCCGAGCGCCGTATGCGCGAGGATGACGCCAACGTAGGTCTGGGCGAGATTGACCTTGGAAAAGAAGAAGAACATCGCCGCCGCAGAGATGAGCAACGGCACGATCATCGGCGAGATCAACAGCGCCATGATCGCGCCACGCGCAGGCATATGCCGACTCGATAACCCTAGCGCCGCTACCGTCCCTAGCACTGTGGCTAGCAGCGTGGAGGCAATACCGATGATAAAGCTGTTTTTGATGGCATTGAGCCACTCGCTCGATGTGAAAAAATCCTGATACCAGCGCAACGAATAACCGGCCGGGTCGAGCGTCAGCATTTCCTTGCTGAAGGTGAAGTAAGGTTGCGCATTGAATGACAACGGTATGATCACCAATAGCGGTCCGATCAGAAACAGGAACACCAGTCCACATATAGCCAGAAAGATGTAATGCCAAATGCGCTCGCCACGGGTGGCATAGGAAGGAATAGCCATCGTTTACCCCAGCTTGACCTTGTCGACGCCGATCAGACGATTGAATACCAGATAACAGACAATCACTACGAACAGTAGAATGGAGGCAATCGCAGCCGCCAGTCCCCAGTTGAGCGAGGTCTGCATGTGGTAGGCGATGTAATTAGTGATAAAGCGACCCGACTGCCCACCCACCAACGCCGGTGTAATGTAGTAGCCAATCGATAGTATGAATACCAAGATGCCACCGGCGGCGATGCCTGGGATCGTCAACGGGAAATAGACCCGACGAAAACTGAGAAATGGCTTGCCTCCCAACGAGCGCGCGGCGCGCATATAGCTGGGTGGAATGGTTTTCATCACCGAGTAAAGCGGGAGAATCATAAAAGGCAGCAGGATATGCGTCATGGCGATGATCGTGCCCATCTTGTTGTGGATCATCTGCCACCGCGCCTCATCGGCGATCACGCCGAGGGCCACCATCACATCATTGAGCACCCCCTGTGACTGCAGGATGGCAATCCAAGTGGTGGTGCGTACCAGCAACGAGGTCCAGAACGGCAGCAGTACCAGGATCATCAGCAGGTTAGAGTGACGCATCGGCAGATTCGCCAGCAAAAAGGCCACCGGAAAACCGAGCGCTAGCGTCAGCCCCGTGATGACAGCGCTCATCCATAGCGTTCGCCAAAACAGAGTGGCATGGATCTGCATATGTTCCGGCACTTTGACGATGTCGCCGTCGGGGCTCAACTGGCGATCTACCGCCGCCAGATAATACGACATCGTATAAGGAGACGCTTCGCGCTGGATCAACTTCCAGGTATCAAGCTCTCCCCAGGTATCGTTAACCTCGATCAGCGACTCGCGATACGGCGGCTCCAATCCACCAACGCGGCGTGCCGTTCGGCTAATGGTCGAACGCATGCCCGACTTTTCATAGTTCAGCCGACTGGACAACAGCCCCAGGTTGCGTTCCTGCTGACCGACGCGAAGGTCCTCAGCCAAGGCGGCAAAGGCGACTTCATCGGGTAATGACTGCCCATTCCAGTCTTCCAGCGCCGCAACGGTTCGTGACAGATGGGTGGACACTTCAGGGTTATCGACACTACGCCACAGCATTTCGAACAAGGGCATCAGAAAGGCGATCAACAGAAATGCCAGTAGCGGCGCAACCAGCAACAGCGCCTTGATTTTAGAGCGTCGCACGGTGCGACGCAGGCTAACCTTGAGGGGCACGCCATCGGCCGTTGTCAGAGGAGCTGCAGACGGTTCGGACACGTAGATCTCTCCATCAGGCAAAAGAAGTGATCAGCAACGATCAGCTATCGACATGCCGCCGCCCGACTGTCAACGGACGGCGGCAATGCCTTACTGGGCTAGCCAGGCATTGAAGCGCTGAGTCAGCTCATCGTTGTAGTCCGCCCAAAACAGATCATCTTTTTGCAGTGCCGTTGCAAAGTTCGGCTCGTGGGTTGGCATGTGCGGCGTCATATCGATGCCAGTTTCGGCGTGGGTGGACACCAGCTCAGAAGAAGAAAGGCGTGCTGGGCCATAGGAAATGTACTGAGCCTGATCGGCGAGTCGCTGGGTGTCGGTAGCGAAGTAGAGATAATCCTTCACCTTGTCGAGCTTGCCGGTGGGCACCACCCAGCCATCCAGTTCGAACACCTGCGCATCCCAAATAATTTCGAAAGGTTGGTCTTCAGTGACCATGGCATTAAAGATCCGACCATTGTAGGCGGAGGCAAAGGCGACTTCCTGATCGGCCAACAGCTGAGGTGGCTGGGCGCCCTCTTCCCACCAGATAACCTCATCTTTGATGGTATCTAGCTTGTCGAAGGCTCGCTGCACGCCCTCTTCAGTCTCAAGCATGGCGTAGACGTCATCACGATCGACACCATCGGCGATCAAGGCCCATTCCATATTGTTAATCGGCTTGCGCAGCAGAGCTCGCTTGCCGGGGTAGTTTTCCAGGTCGAAGACATCCTCAATGGTGCTGGGCTGAGCGTCCTCTGGGAACATCTCGCTATTGAAGGCGACAATATTGGAGTAGACGATGGACGCCACAAAGCAGTCACCCAAGCCCCCTTCGACGAAATCCTCGCTTGGCGGTGTACCATCCGGGGCGTCGGCCAGCAGTTCATCGTGGTCGAGAGGCTCGATAAGCCCTTCGTCGCAAGCAATCATGGCATCGGCGGGCAGCATGTCGACTAAATCCCAGGTCACGTTGCCAGCCTGAGATTGAGCGCGCAGCCCCGCCAAAGCGTTACCACTGCGGTCGATATTGACAATCTCGTCGCCAGTCTTCTCTATCCACGGCTTATCGTAAGCCTCGTGCTGGCTCATGCTGTAAGCACCGCCCCAAGAAACAATATTCAGCGTCTGCTGGGCATGGGCACTAACCGCCACGGCAAGTGCCGATATCCCCACGGCAGCGATACTTGTCTTAGCAACGCGATTGCTGATTTTCATAGAGACTCTCCGTTTGCTGTTGTCATCGCCGCCGGCACCATCGGATACCGAGAAACGGCGCACTTGACTGCCGTCCGGCTCATGCATCTAACGCGCGGCAATCGGCACTCGACCAGCCAACCTGAATGTGTTGGCCGGGGCGCATCACCCCACCCCCTTGGGCATTGGGCGTTTTCAAAATAAAGTCATCATTACCGCACACCGACACCCGCGTGCGTAGATGGTCGCCAAGGTAGATAACCTCCTGCACCGTTGCGCTGAACTGGTTGTCGAACTGCGCGCCGTCGGTATCATCCGGCAGGATGCTGACCCGCTCGGGCCTCAGGGACAGCGTTGTACGCGAGCCTACGTCGCCCACCGCCACCGCTTTGGCAATTACCATATCGCCGCTATCCAGGCGCACCTTGCAGTCACTACCGAGGTGCTCGATAACGTCACCCACCAAGCGGTTGTTCTCGCCGATGAAATACGCCACAAAGGCATTTTCCGGCCGTTCGTAGAGTTCGTCCGGAGAGGCTAACTGCTGCACAATGCCATCGTTGAAGACGGCAATGCGGTCAGACATAGTCAGTGCTTCGGTCTGGTCGTGGGTGACGTAGATCATGGTTACCCCAAGACGGGCGTGAATGCGCTTGATCTCGTACTGCATCTCTTCGCGAAGATTCTTGTCCAGCGCGCCCAGCGGTTCGTCCATCAGCACCAGATCAGGCTCAAAGACCAGCGCGCGGGCCAATGCTACTCGTTGCTGCTGGCCGCCAGAGAGCTGCGCCGGGCGGCGATCACCAAACTCTTCCAGGCGTACCATGGCCAGTGCTTTAGCCACTTTCTGCTTAATCTCCGCTTTGCTGAGATGACGAACCTCAAGCGGAAAAGCTAGATTCTCGGCCACCGTCATGTGCGGGAATAACGCATAGTTCTGAAAGACCATGCCAATGCCACGTTTGTGCGGCGGCAAGCCGCTAATTGGCTTGTCGTTCAGCAGAATCTCACCATGGGTGGGGGTTTCGAAGCCTGCCATCATCATCAGACAGGTGGTCTTTCCAGAGCCCGAAGGGCCCAGCAGAGTGACGAATTCGCCCTTGCGGATATCAAGATTGAAGTCCTTGACGACCAGTTCAACACCGTCATAGCTCTTTTGGACATTGACGAAGCGAGCAAAACTCGACGGCACTTCTGCCGCCGTCGTCCCCCCAGCATCTGCAAGGGTCTCATTCATGCACATCCCCCGTTAAAAGCTCTGTTGCGCAAAGGTAAGTGCATGATTCAACACATGCCTCCACACATCCCCAGGCTCCCTATTGGTTTATATTTTTTCCTAATACTTATTAATGACCATAAGGTGAGTCTGTGGCGCATTACAATTTCTGGGGGGATAATTAGCGTTGAAAATCAACCTATCACAGGCATAGCAAAGTCAACTACGGGGGGAGATGTTTTCTAGCATCGAGACACGGCAATGCCCATGGAGGATTCCCCCATGGACAGGAGCGGCGCTATCGGTTAGGTCATATTCGAGCGGCAAGCGGCATACTTAAACACACAATGACATCGTTGCATTCATCTTCGCACTATTCTTTGCCTATTCTTTGCACTATGTATTGCTTGCCTGTCAGTTTCTGTCCATCTGTAGCTCTTTTACGACAATATCACCATCAATCACGATAGGGTTATCATCAAGAAACAGTGAGCAATTACGCATCGGGATATCCAAGTGGCAGGCGGTATCATTTGTGCCACCTAGCTCGCTGTTCGGGCCGGTGGAGAACATCACGTTGCCATAAAAACTGCGCGGTTCCATCCCCATGCCACCCGGGAACTCCCCCGGCACCATGCGGTGCCACTTGGCATTAGGGTTCATGCCCCAGCCCACATGACTCATGCCCATGCCGCGCGGGTCGTTAAAGCTATCCATGTAGGATTTCACTAGCTCCGCATCGAGCCCACCGCGTATATCGGTAATCCAGCCCTTTTCAATGGTGTAGGTAATCGGCTCTCTGACATACATGTTCTGAGGTAGCAAAATATCGCCCGGCGCCACCACAATAGTGCCATCAACGCCATCGTCATCCCCTCCGGTAAACACAAAGCCAGAGGGCCAGTGATCCCAACGCCCCGGTTCGTCGGTACAGGCATACTCAGCAACCGTCTCATAAGTATTCAGTTGGTAGGTGACATCAGTGCCATGGTGCGAGGTGATGCGCATCACTTTGGCTTTTTCCAGCAGCGCGGCGGCTAGCTCAACCTTTTCCCTTAGCTCCTTAGTAGGCAGCATTCTGGCCAGTAGTTCAGGCGGTTCAACCGCCGTCAATATGCGCGTACCCGCAGCTTGGATCGCCATTTGCTCGGGAGAGAACAGCAGGAAAATACAGTCGATCAACATGTCGCAGTTCTTAAGCGCTTCTACCGCATCGGGCATACCAGCAAGCCCCGTCGCTCCCACAGCCCAGCCCCCTGTAGGTAACGGCGCGGGTAACCGCATGTGGTACATATTGGCACCTAAACGCTGCCCCGCCGCCATAAAGGCATCCGCATAATTAAGGCGTTCGCTTCCTTGGGTCAGTACAACGAGTTTTTCGCCTTCATGTACGCCGGACATTTTTAGCTGATGAAGGCAAATTTCGACAAAGCTTGAGTGATCCATAAAGTCTCCTAACTCCCCAAACGGAAGCACCGCTATGCTGTGTACCGGGAAGTGTTAACTGAGAGCGCTCGTGCTCACCTTTGGGCACACCAAGCGCTCTATGGTGTTATCGGTTCAAAGCTGAACGTCAATTAGGCAGCCGCTTCTTTCGTCGCTTGATCGGTGGTAGTACGGCGCTTTTTACCCAGCTCTTCCGCGATGGCGGTAAAGAAAGCGTCCGAAGAGGCTTGATGAGGCTTAGTCATAAGGCTAACGCCAACAAACAGCACACTAGCGACCACAATTCCCCAAACGCCCGCGGGCAGACCCAACAGCGAATTGCCAGTGGCATACATCAACAGCACAAAGGCGCTGGTGCCCACTACGCTTACCAGCGCACCGACGCCAGTACCGCGCTTCCAATAGAAGGCACCGATAAGTGCCGGGACCATGGCTACCAGACCGGAGGAAGCAGCTACCGACAGCACTGCAATCAGGTCAAGCTGGAGCTCGGCAAAGGCCAGCGCCATCAGTGCGATTACCGGCACCACGAACTTACCTACCAGCAGTTGGCGCTTTTCACTGACGTTCGGTTTAACGTTCGCATAGACGTCGCGGGAGACCATAGATGCCAGCGTCAGCATGATCGAATCGATGGTGGAGACGGCGGCGGCCATGATGCCGATCATGACGATGACGCCAAGTACTGGCGGCACAAACTCCGAGGCCAGCAGCGTGGGCGTAGCTAAATCTGCACTTGCAAGACTTGGGAAAGCGGCTAAAGCAGAGAAGCCCCAAAGCACAGAGACCATGGTGTAGATAAAACCAAATACCAGGAAGCCAATCAGCATGTGGCGCATGGAGCGCAGCGAGGAAGGCATAAACAGGCGTTGACTGACCTGCGGGTTGGAAATACTAAAGAAGAACCAGGGAATAGTTAGCCCCAGGAAAGTGACAAAGCTGAACAAGCCAGGGCCGGGCACCGTCAGCGACTGTGGGTGTTCCGTTGCCAGCGTATCGAATAGTGCGCCGAAACCACCCAGGCCTTGGATCACCAAGAAGGCCACCAGGGTTGAGGCAACAATCATCATGATGGCCTGGAGCGAGTCGGTCCACATCACCGAACGAATACCCGCGATATAGGAGAAGAAGATGGCAATGGCAGTGGCCAGCACCACCCCAGTCGTAAAAGTAATCGCGCCATCAGTAATCCCCTGTAACAGGTAACCGACACCTGCGAGCTGAACGGCTGAATAGGGAATCAGGAAGATACAACTGGCAATCGAGACAGCCATGGCCACATGTTTGCTGTTGTAGCGGTGGCCCAACATCTCGCTGGGGGTTACAAAACCAAACTTCTTGCCCACCGCCCAGAATTTTGGCCCGAAGATAGCCACAAGCGACACACCGGCGAAATAGATAATTTCAAAACCGAGCGCTCCCACGCCGCCGGCATAGGTAAGACCTGCCAAGCCCACCATCATAAAAGCACTGTAGGTAGTGGCACTGTAACTCAGCGCCGAGACAAAGCCGTTCATTTGTCGGTTACCCAGGAAGTATCCCGACATACTTTCGGAAGGACCTTGGCGAGACATAATCGCAATGCCAATAGCGATCAATAAGTAGATGGCAATCGACCACCAGATGAGTGACTCAGTCATTGCTGTGCTCCTCAAAATCTTTAGTGATAAACACATTCAGCGCAATGATGATCAGCCCTGCCAACATCCAAAACAGGAAGCTGCCGTACCAGAACGCGACCCCGCTCAAGAGGGTGTAAGGCACTAGGTAGCTAAGCAGGACGACTGCCCATACTAGCCATATCCATTTACTGCGTTTCATAATCCACCTCGTTTTATTACGTCAGGGAGTAGAGTGAGTGTTGTTGTAGTGAGGCTGGCGTAACTCTGTGATACGTTGTTTTACTTGTTGCCAAGGTGCTTTCTCTGGGGCAAAGCGCGCTCGGAGATAGGTCGTCAAATCAGCGACCTGGGTATTACTAAAGCTGTCGGCAAAGCCTGGCATGCTACCGATACCGGGAACGTGTTCGGCATGAACACCGCCCAAAATTGACTGAATAACGTTATCGGGATGGTCGCTGTGCAAATTGGTATTCAGCGCCAGATTAGTGCTCGCCCTCGAAAAGCTAGGAACGCCAGAATCGACATGGCACGCCGCACAAGCGCCCTCGAAAAGCCGCTCCCCTGCCTCCAGCCCTGTTGAGCTAACGGCTGCACTGGTCACGCGCTGCGTAGCATCCGCCACCGCTGCATCGCTATTCCCGCTTGGTGCCTGCATTTGGGCGGCCACATAGTGAGCAATCGCCCGCACATCGTATTCAGGTAGCTCCGCCAGCCCCGCTACCACCGGGGCCATAGGGCCAGAGGCAACGCCGTGAAGCTCAGATTCACCGTGGCGCAGATAGTCGTAAAGCGATGTTTCACTCCACGGGATGGGCGCACGCGACAGCCTATTAAGCGGTGGCGCTTCCCAACCATCTACAAAGGCACCGGCAAAATACGCCTCGCCGTTTTTCTCAGCCCCCATGGCATTGCGGGGGCTATGACAGGCGCTGCAGTGGCCCAACCCTTCGGCGAGATAGGCTCCCCGGTTATACAGCTCGCTTTGCATGGGATCAGGCTGGAAAGGAGTGGCATCGTGATAAAGCGTATTCCAGCCTGCCATTAAGCTACGCACGCTGAAGGGGAACGCGAGCGCATTGGCGTTTTTTTCAGTCGCGACAGGAGGCTGAGCCATTAAGTAGGCGTAAAGCGCCTGTAAATCGGCATCACTGGTCTTGGCAAATGCCGTATAGGGGAACGCGGGATACAGGTGGCTGCCATCACGGCTAATGCCATGGCGCATAGCGCGTTCAAAGGCTGCGTAAGACCACTGACCAATCCCCGTCGCCTCATCCGGGGTAATGTTAGTGCTGTAGAGCGTCCCGAAAGGAGTTTCAAATTCGCGTCCACCGGCATTGGTCACGCCACCTCCGGTGGTATGACATGCGGCGCAGTCGCCTGCCGCTGCGACGAGCCGCCCGCGCTCAATGGTCTCGGCGGAATAGAGATTGGCGGCTGGCCGAGAAACAGGCGCAATGGCGCCTTTCCACGGCCAGGCCACGGCTGCAGTGCCCGCAATAGTGGTGAACGCTGCCGCGGCTAACCATCGACGCTTCGGGGATCGCGACTGTTTAAATTTTTTAATTGGGAGTCTAGTTTCTTCTGCAGAAGAGGCTTCAAGTGCCTGACGAACGCGTTTGGCGGTAAACGGTGGTTGGCGAAAACGTAGGCCGGTGGCATCAAAAAGTGCATTGGCGATTACCGCAACACCTGGCGATAGCTCCGCACCGCTTAACACATCTTCGCTGACGCTATGATTAACACCCTCCTCAGCAGGGCTTAGCGAAGAAGCACTGGCTGGTAAGCCCGCTGAATAGTCACTTTTCGCTAGCGTACGACTGCCGTCACCCCACTCGTCGAAACTGGGCGCTTGCCCCAAAAGGGGACGCGCTTCGCCCAGTACTCGGGCCTGTAGCGTTTGCTGCAGGCGATCAGTATCCACGTCAGGGCCAGCATCCTGCCCCACCACCAAACGGGTAAGCTGAACATCGCCGGTGACAAGATTGACCTCCACGTCGGCAATCCAGGCCGAGCGCACTCCCGATTCCACGCGCTGATTCCGATCGGGCAGCTGAGAATAGGCAAAGCCCCGCCCGCGCAGTAGATCCTGGGGTAAAGCGTCCGCTGATGGATTGGACGCCCTGTGCCAATCGGCCCGTTTAGCCACGGACTCAATCAGCTCTATGCCACGTGCATCGTCAAGATGGCGAAGTCGCAGCGCGATAGGGTCTTGGCCGCTCTCGCGGGCAACCTCATCTAAAAAGGATTCCCGCGCAAACGTCTGCTGTATCCCCATCAAGGTGGAATTGGTGGAGAGCGAAGCTGGCTGGGAGCGTGCAGCAAGGTATTGATCGCGAAATATATAGGGCGAAAATGGCGTTGTGTCTTGCTCACCGGTGGTGGCCTCAGCGCTAGCGGTGGCTATCGCGGCCCTACCGCTTAACAGCAACCCTATGCCAGCCACCTCACCCGTGAGGTTGGCCTGCTGATAGTGATAACGGGCTATCTCACCACTACTGGCAATGTCTGCGTTTAGGCTAATTCGCTGCGCTTGGCCTAATGCCTGAGCATCCTTGGCGTAGTGGGCATCGAGCCAAACGGCTACCGGGCCACCCACCGTGCGCGACATCAACGCCGCATCCACGGCGGCATCGTCACCGCAATGGCGGCCCAGCCCTGAGACCTGGTTTGATGCGTGCTTATCATCAGCGCTGTAAAGCTCAATCTGGCTAATATCCAGCGCGGTTAACCGGCTTAGGTCCTGTTTAAGCGCCGCTGGGGTGACGGTTTGCCCCCACACACTCAATTGTTGGTCGCGACAATCGGCAATTACCCAACTGGGGTGATTGCCCCAGCGCATGCGACTCGGCCAGCCATACTCATGGTTCGAATGCATGTTCGACTGGCTAGGCTTTACAACAGGCGACTCAGAGGGCTCTTGACCTCTTTCAGGCACTTTTTCGGATGCTTGTTGAACGGCCTGCCACTCAATCTTCAGCTGTTTCGCGGCATCGGTCGCCAAGGCCAAACTATCGGCAACCACCGCCACAAAATTCCCATCCACCACGACTTCAATAGAGCCAGAGAGTGAGGCAATGCTATTGTGATCGACGCCAACTAAGCGATCACTCTCAAAACGCTCGCCATTCCACCGATAGTAAGGTGGACGCACCACGACACCAAAACGTGCCTTCGCTAGCAGCGCGGGGATGTCAGCCTGCTTTTGCTGGCCATGGCGCATCGCCCCTTCACTCATGAGAAGCCTCCTGCAACGCGGCCGCATTAATAACTACGGCACGCTCCGCTGCCTGGAGAATTTCAACATGGGTGCCACATCGGCAGAGGTTATGCTCTAAAGCGGTGCGAATCTGATGTGCAGAGGGTTGGGCATTATGATTTAGCAACGCTCGAATAGTGATGATCATGCCGTTCAAACAGTAGCCACACTGGGCTGCCTGAGCATCGATAAAGGCTTGCTGAACAGGGTCAAGCTCTTCGCCATGGGAAAGACCATCAAGGGTGGTTACCTCATGACCAACAGCAGCAGACACGGGCAGCACGCAGGTGCGTGCGGCCATGCCATCAATCAATACACTGCATGCCCCACACTCACCCAAACCACAGCCATACTTAGGTCCATTGAGCGCCAAGTCGTTACGCAACACATTGAGCAATGGTGTCTGTGGCGGCACGGCCAACTCGTGTTCGTGCCCATTGATAGTTAGCTTTAGCGTCATAGGGGGTCATCATCGTTATTGTTAAGCCCGCCCTCTTGCTCTGAATAGGGCTTGGGTATGACTTAGATACTACTAATAAATACTGCCTGCCAAACACGCTTCGTAGCGTCTTCAACCAGCCTATTTTCAGCTCCCATTCACATACGGCCAATCGACTTGCACCAACCGAATGCAGAGCGAACACCCATCGAGCATTAAAGGTGCATACACCACAAAAACAAGCCTAATAAACGTATAGCACTCAATGCATGCGCTTTTCAAGTTTTGATAAAAAATCAAAAAAACAGCCATTAACACATTAAATTCATACCCTTAAACAAAAACATCACCTTATTTTCGTTGAAAAATAATTTCAAAACTAATTCTTGACCAAAAAATAAATGGTGTATACGTTGTTTTATAGCATTCAAAAACACCTTCCAAGGAAGTCAACCATGTCAGCCCTCTGAGGCGTTGCGTGAAAACAGGTGTTGGGTGAAGAAACGAGTGATAGGCGAATAAAACAGCGAGGAAACCAGAATATGAACAATAAACCCACCATAGCCGTTATTGGCGCGGGTCTTGGCGGCGCCGCTGCAGGCGCGCTACTACAGAAAGCGGGCTACCCCACCAAGGTGTACGAACAGGCACCCGCGTTTGCGCGCCTTGGGGCAGGCATTCACCTTGGCCCCAACGTGATGAAAGTAATGCGCCGCATTGGTATTGAAGAGCAGCTCAATACCATGGGCTCACACCCCGATTACTGGTTCAGCCGCAACGGCATGACCGGCGAGTACCAGTCTCGTATCCCGCTAGGCGAGTTTGCGCGCGAAAACTATGGCGCAGCCTATATCACCGTACATCGTGGCGATCTGCACGAGTTGATGGTCAGCACGCTCGACCAGGACAACCTCTACTTCGATAAGCGCCTGGTCGATGTCGACGATAGCGGCGACAAGGTCGTCATGACCTTCGCTGACGGTACCACGGAAGAGGCCGACTTAGTGATCGGCGCCGACGGGGTCAATTCGCGGCTGCGCGAGAAGCTGCTGGGCCCAGAGGCGCCGATCTATAGCGGCTGGGTCGCTCACCGAGCCATCATCTCTGCCGAAAAACTCAAGGCATACGACCTGGATTTCGAAGCCTGCGTGAAGTGGTGGTCAGAAGACCGACACATGATGGTGTACTTCGTGACCGGCGACGAGAAAGAGTATTACTACGTGACCGGTGTGCCGGAGCCCGATTGGAACCACGGCACGTCCTTCGTCGACAGCTCCCGGGAAGAGATGCGCAAAGCATTCGAAGGTTACCACCCCACCGTACAAGCACTGATTGACTGTACCGAAACCGTCACCAAATGGCCCTTGCTGGAGCGCAACCCGCTGCCACTGTGGCATGAAAATCGACTGGTGCTGCTGGGCGATGCCTGCCATCCGATGAAGCCCCATATGGCCCAGGGTGCTGCCATGGCCATCGAAGACGCAGCCATGCTGGTACGCTGCCTGGAAGAAGTAGGCGCCGAGCACTACCAACAGGCCTTCGAGCTTTACCGCACCAACCGTTTTGAACGCGCTTCGCGGGTTCAGAAGGTCTCTCACGACAATACCTGGTTACGTGAAGACGAAGACCCGGCCTGGGTATTCGCCTACGACCCTTTTGAAGTACCGCTCAAGCAACCCACCAGCCAAGGGAGCCCGGCATGAGCAGCACCTATCTCTATGGCGCCAATGTGCACGCCAATGGCATTCGTCAGCACTACCTACGCTTTGGTGACAGCGTCGAGACAGCACGCCAACCGCTGGTGCTAATCCCCGGCATCACCAGCCCGGCGATCACCTGGAGCTTTGTGGCCGAGCGGCTAGGCAAGCACTTCGACACCTATGTGCTGGATGTCCGAGGGCGCGGTTTGTCGTCCTCCGGCCCCGACCTCGCCTATGACACCGACACCTGCGCCGACGACGTGATCGCTTTTATCGATGCGCTCGGTCTAAGCAATGTCATTCTGGCTGGCCATTCCATGGGCGCGCGCTTTGCGCTGCGCGCCATGAGTCGCGGCGCCAAGGACATCGATAAACTGGTACTTATCGACCCGCCGGTTTCAGGACCAGGGCGCCGTGAGTACCCCAGCAAGTTGCCCTGGTACGTGGACTCGATTCGTGACTGCACCCGGGGCGCAGACATCGACACCATGCGCCACTACTGCCCCACCTGGAGTGACGAGCAGCTGCGGTTACGCGCCGAGTGGTTACACACTTGCTTTGAGCCCGCCATTGTTCAGGCATTTGAAGAGTTCCACAGCGTCGATATCCACCAGGATTTCCCCGCTATCAAAGTGCCCACGCTGCTGATGTGTGCAGGCAAGGGCGGGGTTATCCAGGATGAAGATCGCGCTGAGATTCTCGACCAGCTGCCGACCATTCGCATCACAACCGCAGCACAGGCGGGCCATATGATTCCTTGGGATGACTTCGACGGTTTTTTCGCCGCGTTTGAAGACTTCCTGGGCACACAACTCTAACCAAGGCCAATGACCATGACGCACAGCACCATGTCTAACAACTCCATGACCAAGACATACCGTATCGGCCAGATCGTCCCCAGCTCCAATATCACCATGGAGACTGAGATACCTGCCATGCTTACTGCACGGCAGTTGATTCGTCCGGAACGCTTTACTTTTCACTCCAGCCGCATGCGCATGAAAACCGTCAGCAAGGACGAGCTGGCCGCGATGGATGCGGAGTCTGACCGCTGTGCCTTGGAACTCTCCGATGCAGCAGTAGATGTGATGGGGTATGCCTGCCTGGTTGCCATTATGGCGATGGGACCCGGCTACCACCGAGCCTCGCAAAAGCGTTTGCGCAGCCGCACCGAAGAGAATGGCTGCGACACGCCGGTGGTCACCAGCGCCGGCGCGCTGGTCGATGCCCTGGGTGTGATGAAAGCCAAACGTGTAGTGGTAGTGGCGCCTTACATGAAGCCGCTAACCGAAATGGTGGTCGACTACATCCGCCAGGAAGGCATTGAGGTGCTCGACTACCGGGCACTTGAGATCCCCAACAACCTGGATGTCGCTCGCCACGATCCCGCCAATCTCCCCGAAATCGTCGCCAGCCTCGATTTAAGTAACGTGGACGCGATCATCTTATCAGCCTGTGTGCAAATGCCCTCGCTACCGGCCGTCGCCAAGGTTGAAGCCCTGACCGGTAAGCCGGTGGTGACCGCAGCTATCGCGACCACCTACGCCATGCTCAAGGCACTCGACCTAGAACCCATCGTACCGGGCGCGGGTGCTCTCTTGTCAGGGGCTTACTAACGAGATCAGGTGCTGATTAACGATTTAGAGTGCTGATTAAGGAGACAAGCATGTCGCAGCACAATACTGATAATACGGCCTCGGACAACTACAAGGGCGTGTGGGATGGACGCATTGGCTTTGGCAAAAGGCCCGCACTGCTGGTGGTTGATTTTATGCAAGGCTACACCACCCCAGGCTCGCCGCTATTTGCCCAGGGCGTGGTGGATGCGGTGGCCAATATGCCACCACTGCTCAATACCGCGCGGCGTACGGGCACACCCGTTATCCACACCAACATCCTTTATCACGCCCCGGATCAAATCGATGGTGGCATTTGGGTTAAGAAAGCGCCGGTAATGCGAGCCATGGTGGCGGGCAACCCTTACGCCGAGTTCTGTCCTGAGGTGACGCCTAACGACGATGAACTGGTGATGACCAAGCAGTATGCCAGCGCCTTCTTTGGCACTTCGCTTGCTTCCACGCTGGTCGCCATGGGCGTCGATACGCTGATCATTACCGGCTGTTCCACCAGCGGCTGCATTCGCGCTACCGCAGTGGATGGCCTACAGCACGGTTTTCGGGTGATGGTAGTACGTGACTGCGTGGGCGACCGCCACCCCGCGCCCCATGAAGCTAACCTGTTTGATATCAATAGCAAATATGGGGATGTGATTGGACTGGACGAAGCACTGGGGTACTTAATGAAACGCTAAGAGTGCCCAAAAACGCAGCTGAAATGGGCACCACTGGTGTGTCATTCGTCCGCGTTCATTTTTTTCAGCAGATGCATCAAAGCGATCCGCTCTGCCGGGTTGAGATTTTTCATGGTCTGATCACTGATCTGCTTGGCACTGGGCACCATGCCCTCAACCAATGCCGCACCAGACTCAGTGATCACCACCATAACTTTACGCTGATCATTAGGATCGGTGGTAAGCGAGATCCACTCACGTGCTTTAAGGCGTTTAATAACACCACGGATGGTGGCTGGATCAATCGCCGTGACGTTAACGATATCAGTTAACGAACTGGGACCTCGCTCCATCACCGTGCACAGCGTGACAAACTGAATGGCCGTAAGCTGTTTATCGCTGCTGTAACGCTGAAAAATAGCCGTGTGCCGCTGGTAGGCTTTACGCAGTAGATGGCCTACTTGCTCAGAAAAATCATACCCCTGCTCTGAAGGCGTGGGGTGCTCGCCGGAAGACGAGTGTTTGAGCGCACTATCCGTTGTCATTCCATCTCCTTAATCATTAGCGACGACGTGTATCGAGTATGGCACTGGTTAACAAAATGATGCATCAACGTATTAAATACTGCTTGCGCTGGATCAATTCACCATGCTTTTATGGCGTACACGCTATAATTTTACCTTAATTATTGCTCGTTGATCACCTCAAATTCATCTGCATTGATTACTTAAAACGCTAGCGTGGGAGGCAAGCATGGCCGATAAATCAGACTATACAAGAGAGTCACTGCTGTATGGGTCTGATGTTCTGGTGATCTATCGCGACCCAGTTACACCCCCTAAGCCCGCGCCCGGACAGCCAGGTACACACTCAAACTTCACTCCCCATGAGCCTGAGATATTCATTGCCGTGCTGAGCGATAGCCGCATCGTGGCTTTCAACGGCCACGTAGACTTGGGCACAGGGATACGCACGGCGCTCGCTCAAATTGTTGCGGAAGAGCTTAGCGTCGCGTTCGACAGCGTCACCATGGTGCTGGGCAACTCTGTTGAAGCTCCCAACCAAGGCCCCACCATTGCCAGTGCGTCGATTCAAATCACTGCCGAACCTCTACGCCGTGCGGCGGCTCAAGCGCGGGAGTATCTATTAACACTGGCAGCAAAGCACTTTGACACTGAGCGCTCACTACTTAGCTGCCAAAACGGCGCTATTATGCCCAGTGATGATAACCACTCATCCGTGAGCTTTGGAGCGTTGCTGCGGGGCACCCGTCATGCATTAAAGCTTGCCGATGAGGTACCGCTTAAGCCGGTCAGCCACTATACCCTGGTCGGCCAATCGACCTCTCGCGTGGATATACCCGCCAAGGCCACCGGGCAATTGACCTTTATCCACGACCTACGCCTGCCCGATATGCTGCATGGGCGAGTGATTCGCCCGCCTTATGTAGGCCATGATAACGGCGACTTTATTGGTAACAGTTTAATCGCGGTTGATGAAAGCTCTGTGGCACATTTGCCGGGCATAGTAAGCGTCGTGGTGGTCGGTGACTTTGTTGGTGTGGTGGCCGAGCGTGAAGAGCAGGCTGCTGCCGCAGCCAGACAGCTAAAGGTCCAGTGGCGACCCATCGAAGGCTTACCTCAGTTGGACAACATAGAGCAAGCACTGCTCGACCTACCCAGCAAGCAGCGCATACTCCTCGATGAAGGCGGCCTCGACAATGCGCTAACCGCCGCGCAATATCCGCTCAATCGTCACTATGTGTGGCCTTTCCAGCTGCACGGCTCCATTGGCCCTTCGTGCTCCGTTGCCGATGCCAATGAAAGTGGTCTTCACGTATGGTCGGGCACCCAAAATCCACATAGCCTGCGCGCCGATCTCGCCCGCCTTACCGGTTTGGATGAAGGCGCAATCACCATTACCCGCATGGAAACCTCGGGTTGCTATGGTCGCAATTGCGCCGACGACGTTGGCGCGGATGCGGTGCTGCTTTCCCAGGCGGTAGGCCGCCCCGTCCGTGTGCAACTCACCCGCGAGCAGGAGCATACCTGGGAGCCTAAAGGGGCTGCTCAGTATATGGCGATCCAGGGCGGCTTAAATGCAGATGGCAGCCCGGCAGGCTATCGCTTTAATACGCGCTACCCCTCTAACAGTGCGCCTACCCTGGCACTACTGCTAACCGGTGCTGCCTCACCAATTGATATCCCCTTTGAGATGGGAGATCGAACGTCGGTGCCGCCCTACCGCTACCCTCATCGCCAAATAGTCTGCGACGACGTGCCGACTCTGGTTCGCGCCTCCTGGCTGCGTGGTGTCTCGGCGCTGCCCAGCACCTTTGCCCATGAAAGCTATATTGATGAGCTTGCCTATTTGGCAAATGAAGATCCGGTCACCTACCGGTTGCGCTATTTAGCCGATAATCGCGCTTGCGAACTTGTCGAAGCATTAGCCGAACGTGCGAACTGGAAGCCTTGCGTCGCTAACACCAACCCAACAAGCGAGGGTGAGTGGCGCTACGGCAGAGGCTTCGCTTACGCCCAGTACGTGCATAGCAAATTTCCCGGCTTTGGCGCCGCGCTCGCCGCCTGGGTAATTGAGCTTAAAGTCAATGTGAAGAGTGGACGGATTGTCGTCGAGAATTTATATGTAGGTCAGGATGCGGGCTTAATGGTCAACCCCGCTGGCGTTCGCCATCAGGTGCATGGCAATGTGATCCAGATGCTCAGCCGCACGTTAAAGGAGCGGGTGACCTTTGAGGATGGTTTACCAACCAGCAAAGAGTGGGGCGGCTACCCTATTCTGCGTTTCTCGGAGCTTCCTCCCATCAACGTCATGCTGCTTGATCGCCCTGACTTGCCCCCACTCGGCGTTGGAGAGTCCGCCTCACTACCCGGCGCTCCTGCAATTGCCAACGCGCTTTTTGATGCCACGGGGGTACGCTTTACCCATCCCCCTTTTACCCCTGACACCATTCGCGACTCACTGAAGGCCACCCATCGACTCCCCATGGAGGCGGCTAGTTAATGCAACACCTTGATCTACAGGTTATCGAACGCGCGCTGAAATGGGCCAACCAGGGGCGAACTATTTGGTTGTGTACGGTGCTAAAAACCTTTGGCTCGGCCCCCCGAGAGCCAGGTGCCATGCTAGTAGCATGTTCGACAGGCGACTATCTGGGATCACTGTCGGGCGGCTGTGTCGAAGAAGACTTTATCGCCAGGCTTCAGGCGGGAGAGTTTAACGAGCCGGTTCAACGGGTTCATTATGGCGGTGGCGGTGGCGGTGGCGGTGACGGTGACGGTGACGGTGACGGTGACGGTGACGCTGGTTCAGCGAATATTCGTTTACCCTGCGGTGGTAGCCTTGAAGTGCTGATTGAACGGCTAGCGCCCAACACCGCAAACCTTACTCACTTAGAAGTGGTACATGCCACGCTACTGGGTCGCCAACCGCTAACCCGCTGTATCAAACTGGATGGCAGCGGCAAGCGCTTTAACCCCTCGAAAAACACCGAGCCCACCGTTATTGTTGATACCGCTAGCGTCAATATTCGCATAGGCCCTGCGCTACGGCTGATTATCGCGGGAATCTCTTCAATCTCTTCACCCTGTGCGCTGTTTGCCCAAACGCTGGGGTTTGAGGTGATTGTCTGTGACCCCAGAGACGAGGCTAGGCGAAATTTTGCGGTCGCGGGAGTGGAAGTACAGGCAGTTCTACCCTCGGTGTTTATTTCATCAGGTGGCTGTCATGCCAATACCGCCGTTGTGGCCTTGACCCACGACCCACGTATCGATGATTTAGCAATGATCGAAGCTGTCCGAACGGAAGCCTTTTATATTGGCGTTATGGGCTCCCAGCAAACCTCACAGCAGCGCGCAGAGCGGCTGCTGCGTTCTGGCGGCTTAACAAGTGCCCAAGTAGCACGCATTCACATGCCCATTGGGCTTAATTTAGGCAGCAAAACACCGGCTGAAATTGCGTTAGCCGTCATGGCCGATATTCATCGTATTTATCGTGGAAAAACACGTCATGAGCTGTAGTGATATCATCGTGATTGTCATGGCAGCCGGCCAGTCTCGTCGTTTTGGTAGCGATAAAAGAATTGCTCAATTAAGCAATGGAAAGACACTACTGACCTCCACGTTGTTAACCATTCAGCAACACTTTCCAAACATTACCGTTGTGCTTAAAGAAGGTGATAAGGCTCAATCACTCGGTCTTTCTCCAATCACGCCAACGTTGGTTAGCCAGCGCAGTCATTTAGGGCTTGGATACAGCATTAGCGATGCTTTCAAATATCTATGTTCAGACGAAAAATTTAATCATTACCGATCCGCGGCGGTTTGGCTTGCCGATCTCCCCTGGGTGACTCAAGAAACGTGTAAGTTATTAGCAGACATGTCTAGCGCAGAAAATATCGTTCAACCAACACACCTACAGGTTCCTGGCCACCCGGTTATTTTTGGTAGACAATTTTGGAAACATATCGCTGATTTACGTCATCCCAGCGGCGCATCGGCTATTCTCCAGCGGTATAGTGATCATATTGTAAAAATCTCACTCAATGATCCTGGCGTATGCTATGACGTTGATACTCCAGACAGTTTATCTCCCCCCCTTCTGACATACTAACTATGACGATATTATAAAAAGAGACCGTCAACTAAGACGGCCTCCCTTTCCACTATTGAAGCTGATCTAACCGTCATAACAATGGCTTTTCACACCATATTTAAGCGCTCGTAGATCTTTACTGGCTCTAAAATTGCGAGGCAAACAACGCTACAACCTGGCCCAACCGATCATTTCGGGTCGCTGGTTGATAGGCGATCTTGAGTGCGCGCCTGATCAATCGCTACTTCCTCCAGTAAATGCTGACTAACTAACTCGCTTTATATGGGGTTCCGAGCGGCTCAAACGGCAAGCGGCGTACTTGAACTCTGGAATTTTTCCATACGGATCCAGCGCCGGATTGGTAAGTAGATTCGCTGCCGCTTCTTCATAACAGAAAGGCACGAAAACCATTCCCTCGGGCATGCCCGGATCCGTCCTGACCTTGAGGGTGATGGCCCCTCGCCGGGTGGTGATTGTCAGGTCATCGCCTGGCGCCAATCCCAGCCGGATAAGCTCAGCGGGCGCCAAGCTCGCCACGGCTTCCGGCTCCAAGTCATCGAGCACTTTGGCACGGCGGGTCATTGATCCGGTATGCCAGTGTTCTAACTGGCGGCCAGTGGTCAACACCGTCGGGTAGTCGTTATCGACTGGCTCATCCGGTGGCAGCGGGCGCGTAGGCGCGAACTTCGCCCGACCACTGACGGTTGGGAAGGCCTCGCTGAAGACTACGTCTTGTCCCGGTACATCCTCCGCTGGACAAGGGTAGGTTACCGACTGCTCGCGCTCCAAACGCTCCCAGGAAATATGGTCGAGAGAGGCCATACCTTGTTTCATCTCGGCGAAAACATCCTGCGGATGCTGATAATTCCAGTTCAAGCCGAAGCGTCTGGCCATTTCCTGGATAATCCACCAGTCCGGCTTGGTCTGGCCCGGCAGCGGCAAGGCCGCACGCCCCATCTGTACTTGTCGATTGGTGTTGGTGACGGTGCCATCTTTCTCAGGCCAGGCAGAGGCCGGCAAGATAACATCGGCGAACTGGGCGGTCTCAGTGACAAAAAGATCCTGTACCACTAGGTGTTCCAGCTTGGCCAACGCCGCCCGGGCATGGGCCAGATCCGGGTCGGACATCGCCGGGTTTTCCCCCAGAATATACATACCGCGAATGGTGCCCGCAGCGATAGCGTCCATAATTTCCACCACGGTGAGCCCCGGCGCGGGATCCAGCTTGGTATTCCACAGCTCTTCGAAAGCACTGCGTACCTGGGCATCGCTGACCGGCTGGTAGTCCGGCATTACCATGGGAATCAGGCCAGCATCAGATGCCCCTTGAACGTTGTTTTGTCCACGCAGGGGATGCAGACCAGTTCCAGGGCGACCGGTCTGGCCGCAAGCCAGCGCCAGCGAGATCAAACAGCGGGCGTTGTCGGTCCCATGAGTATGCTGGGAAATACCCATACCCCAGAAAATCATTGCCCGCTCGGCGTTCGCATACAGCCTGGCCACTTCGCGAATGGTCTCTGGTTCAACACCGCACAGGCCGCTCATCGCTTCGGGGGTCATATCCACCGTATGCGTTTTCAGTGCTTCAAAGCCCTCGGTATGCTCGGCGATATAGGCCGTGTCATAAAGCTCTTCGCTAATAATCACATTGAGCATGGCGTTAAACAGCGCCACATCAGCACCCAGTGAAAAGCGAACACTGCGATAAGCGTAGGCATCTAACGCCTGACCACGGGGGTCGAGTATCACTATTTTGGTACCGCGCTTGGCAGCCTGTTTAAAGAAGGTGGCCGCCACCGGGTGATTTACCGCGGGATTACAGCCGGTAAGAATTACTACATCGGCTTGACTGGCCTGCATAAAAGAAGCCGTCACTGAACCTGAGCCAATACACTCCATTAGCGCTGCCACCGAGCTGGCGTGACACAAGCGGGTACAGTGATCCACATGGTTGGAGCCAAAGCCGGTACGCACCAGCTTCTGGAATAACCACGCTTCTTCGTTGGAGCACTTGGCACTGCCAAACCCCGCCAAGGCATCAGGGCCGTGATTCAGTTTAAGGTTCACAAGCCCGCTGGCAGCCACCTCAAGGGCTTCGTCCCAGCTCGCCTCGCGGAAGTGCGTTAGTGGCTTGGCAGGGTCGAAATCTGGGTCGATTCCCTTTGCGACACCCGCGCGTCGAATCAGCGGAGTAACAAGCCGAGATGGATGGCGCGGATAGTCATAGCCGAAGCGACCTTTAACACAGAGTCGGTTCTCGTTAGAGGGGCCGTCGCGGCCCTCCACATAGAGGATCCTATCGTCCTTGATATGGTAGGTCAGCTGGCAGCCAACCCCGCAGTAGGGACACACTGAGTCAACCTTACGCTCAGCCACAGCAGAGTCTCCGTGCCCTTGCTCATCCACCAGGGTGGCTGGCATTAAAGCTCCCGTGGGGCAGGCTTGAACACACTCGCCACAAGCAACACAGGTGCTGTCTCCCATGGGGTCGTCGAAATCAAATACGATCTTGGCTGCCGCACCTCGATGCGCCAGACCGATAACATCGTTGACCTGCACTTCACGACAGGCGCGCACACATAGATTGCACTCAATGCAGGCATCTAGATTAACGCGCATGGCTGAATGGCTGCTGTCTTGCTCCAGGCTACCCGTCCTAGGCGCCACATGATGCACGGTAGCCGTCTTACGCTCTTCGCGCTTGGGCAGCTTGCGGCGCACTGCCGTGGCATCAATGGCTAACTGGTCAGCCATGGCCCAGAAATGGCTTGAGCGGTCGGGGCTCTCTTCGCGCTCAGGCTGGTCGACCAGCAGCATTTCCATGACCATCTTGCGGGCCGTGTGTGCGCGTTCAGAGCTGGCACTATTAACCACCATACCGGGCGCCGCTTCGCGCAGACAGCTTGCGGCCAAGGTGCGTTCGCCCTCGATTTCCACCATACAAGCACGGCAGTTGCCGTCGGCGCGATAGCCGCTGGCATCCTTGAAACACAGATGCGGAATGGTCTCGCCTGCACGCTTGGCGACTTGCCAGAGGGTTTCACCGGGGTAAGCGCTGACGTCAACGCCGTCCAGGGTCAGGGTAAAGCTTTGGTTTAAGCTCTGTTCACTCATGCTGATCTCCCTTATCCCTTGACGATAACGTTCTGGGCAGCCAGTTCACTGCGAAAATCCTTGAGCAAGCCCAATACTGGGTTAGGAGCCGCCTGTCCCAGCCCGCAAATAGAGGCATCTATCATCACTTGGGAGAGTTGCGTCATAAGCCCAGCATCCCATTCATTACGCTCAAGCAGGGTGAGCATTTTTTCGGTTCCCACCCGACACGGCGTGCATTGGCCACAAGACTCATCGGCAAAGAAAGCCAGCAAGTTGGTCGCAACACGGCGTAAATCATCCTGATCAGAAAGCACGATCACTGCGGCCGAGCCGATAAAACAACCGTGCTCCTGGAGGGTGTCGAAGTCGAGAGGAATATTGGCTTTAGTGGCGGGCAGAATGCCGCCAGAGGCGCCACCAGGCAGATAAGCCGCCAAACGGTGACCTTCCGCCATGCCGCCACAATACTCGTCAATTAACTCGCTTAGCGTGATGCCAGCAGGCGCCAGATAAACGCCAGGCTGCTTAACTCGCCCCGACACCGAGAAACTGCGCAGCCCCAAGCGGCCATGGCGACCCTGACTGGAAAAAGCCTCAGCGCCACGCTGCCAGATCATCGGAATCCAGTAGACGGTCTCGACGTTATTGACCAGCGTTGGGCGGTCAAAGAGCCCTTTCTGAGCCACAAACGGAGGACGATGGCGGGGCTTCCCCGGCTTGCCTTCCAGGGACTCAATCATCGCCGACTCTTCGCCGCAGATGTAAGCACCCGCCCCGCGGCGTAGCACGATATATCCCGGCGCCACTAGGCCAGCGGCCTCAAGCTCGCCAATCGCCTCGCGCAGCACGACATGTAACGCTGGATACTCATCGCGTAGGTAGATATACAGCGCCTCGGCGTCGACCGCCCAAGCACTGACCAAGGCTCCTTCAAGAAACTGGTGCGGCGAACGCTCCAGATAATAACGATCTTTAAAGGTGCCGGGTTCGCCCTCGTCGGCATTAATGGCACAGTAGCGGGGACCAACCTCCTGACGCACAAACTGCCATTTCTTAAAAGTAGGAAAACCCGCGCCCCCTAAACCGCGCAGGTTGGCCTGCTGCATCGCTTCCATCAGTGCTTCGACCGTTACTTCCCCATTGCGGCAGGCCTGGAGCAGTGCAAAACCACCCTTGCTGCGATAGCTATCAAGTCGTTGCCAATCGATAGGTTCGGGGTGAGTGTCGTCGCCATCGATAGCTGCCTGAACTTGAGCCGCGTCGGCTCGACCCAAGTGGCGATGGCCGACCTCCACAACGGGCGCAGTGTCGCAGCGCCCCATGCATGGCGCACGCAACACCCGCACCTGCTCGATATCGACATTTGCCTCCAACTGCGCTTTAAGCGCCTCAGCGCCAGCTAACTGGCAAGCCAGAGAGTCGCAAACGCGGATGGTCAATGCCGGGGGCACTTCCTGGTCATCATGGATAACATCGAAGTGGGCATAAAAGGTCGCTGTCTCATAGACCGCTGCCATAGGCAGGTTCATATACGTTGCCAGGGCACGCAGATCTGCCAGCAATAAATGCCCTCGGGTATCCTGAAGAGCATGCAGGTGTTCGATCAATAAATCGCGTCGGCGCAATGCGGCGTCGTTGCGTTCATCGCCCAGCAGGTCACGCAATCCCTCAAGACAGACGGGATCGAGCTCACGGCCGCGGGGCTTGCCGCGAAAGCGGCGCTTGGGGGTCACGGTCTGGACGGTCATGGGTCACTCATTATTATTTTGATTGGCGTGATGCCGAAAAACGAAGACGGCACCCCGCGGGGTGCCGTCTAGGGTCTTGCTATCTATCCTGGACCATCTATACCAAACTATCTATATCGAATTATCTATTTCTGACTATCTATTTCGGGCTATCTATCTGTCTCCCCTGCGAGTGGGCAGGTACTTCCAGCTTATGCAGGCACGCTGCCGTGGGGGTCAATGACAAATTTCTTTGCGGCTCCGCCATCAAAGTCGGCATATCCCTGCGGCGCCTGATCTAAGGTGATCATCTGTACATTTACCGCATCGGCGATCTTAACTTTACCGAATAGAATCGCCTGCATCAGCGGGCGGTGGTACTTCATTACCGGGCACTGTCCGGTATGAAAACTGTGGGATTTGGCCCAACCGAGGCCAAAGCGCATGCTCAAAGCACCTTGCTTGGCGGCATCGTCAGCGGCACCGGGGTCTTCGGTCACATACAGACCAGGAATACCGATTTGGCCGCCCGCGCGAGTTAGCGACATCGCCGAGTTCAGCACGGTCGCAGGTGCTTCTTTACCATGGTTGCAGCCGCAGGCGTGGGCCTCGAAACCAACACAGTCGACAAAGGCATCGACTTCACGCTCACCGAGAATCACCTCAATCTTGTCGGCCATGTCGCCGTCTTGAGTCAGGTCAATGGTCTCACAGCCAAAGCTACGCGCCTGGGCTAAACGGTCTTCGACCATATCGCCAACAATCACACAAGCCGCGCCAAGCAGTTGAGCAGAAACTGCCGCTGCCAGGCCCACAGGGCCAGCACCAGCAATATAAACCGTACTGCCAGGGCCAACTCCAGCCGTAACGCAGCCGTGGAAGCCGGTGGGGAAGATATCGGAAAGTAGCGTTAAATCCTTGATCTTCTCCATCGCTTGATCGGCATCCGGGAACTTCAGCAGATTAAAGTCTGCGTAGGGCACCATGACATATTCGGTCTGGCCACCCACCCAGCCGCCCATATCGACATAGCCATAAGCAGCCCCTGGACGAGAGGGATTCACATTCAGGCAGATGCCGGTACGGCCTTCTTTACAGTTACGGCAGCGACCGCAGGCAATATTGAACGGCACAGAGACGAGATCGCCGGGCCGGATAAACTCGACGTCGCGACCACACTCGACCACCAAACCCGTAATTTCGTGACCCAGCACCAAACCGGATGGCGCAGTGGTGCGGCCGCGCACCATATGCTGGTCGCTACCACAGATATTGGTGGTGACGACTTTAAGAATCACGCCGTGATCGCACTTGCGATTACCGATGGCGAGCTCAGGGTAGGCAATAGATTCGACGGCGACTTCACCCGGCCCTTTATAGACCACTCCGCGGTTGGCTGCATTCATGGCTAGCTCCTGTTGTTCATTGTTATGCGCTTGATGGTGGATTGCGCTTTCCCACCCTATCCCCTCCGTGCCTAAGGACTTACCCCACAAAGGCACTCACATATCTATTCAAGACATGCCAGCCAAGATGAATAGATGAAGGTCGTTTTCACGACACTCCTTCTCCAAAACAGACCCAACAATTCCTAGCGTCGGCGATCGTGACGCATATCCGACACCTAACAAGAACCACCAAGGAAAGCCAATGAAGAACAATGACGACCCGGTTCTGTCGCCCGGACAGGACAACACTCAGATAATGGGGTTAGATTTTCATAACCCCGTCTTCCCACTCTCTGCTCTCGCCATTCTGCTATTCATTCTTTACGCACTGGTTTACCCAGATGCCGCTAATACGCACCTAGGGCTTGCCAAGAACTGGTCAATTGAACACTTTGACTGGCTGTTTATGATTGCAGGCAATACCTTTGTGGTGTTCTGCCTTGTACTGATCTGCTTGCCGCTCGGGCGAATTCGTTTGGGCGGCAGTGATGCCAAGCCGGAGTACTCGCGTACTTCCTGGTTCGCCATGCTATTTGCGGCGGGTATGGGTATCGGCCTAATGTTCTGGAGCGTTGCTGAGCCCGTGGCCTATTACACCGACTGGTATGGTACGCCCCTCAACGCCCCCGCAGGCACACCGGAAGGCGCCAGCGCCGCCATGGGGGCGACCATGTTTCATTGGGGGCTACACCCCTGGGCAATCTACGCAGTCGTCGCACTCTCGCTGGCGTTCTTTGCCTACAATAAGGGCTTGCCACTCACGCTTCGCTCCGCCTTTTATCCACTGCTAGGTGAGCGTACCCGCGGCTGGGCAGGTCATATCATCGATATTCTTGCCGTACTCGCCACCATTTTCGGCCTAGCTACCTCGCTTGGCTTTGGTGCTACCCAAGCAGCCGGTGGACTCGCCTACCTGTTCGGTATTCCCAACACCATCGGTACTCAGTTGGCGATTATCCTAGTGGTCACGGTGATTGCACTATTCTCGGTATGGCGGGGTATCGACGGTGGGGTAAAGCTATTCTCAAACATTAATATGATCATCGCGGCGATACTGCTGCTATTCGTTGTGATAGCAGGTCCGACGCTGATGATATTGGCCGGGATTGGCACCACAACATTAGACTATATAAGCCACCTTTTGCCGCTGTCGAACTGGATTGGCCGCGACGATGACACTTGGTATCACGGCTGGACCATCTTTTACTGGGCGTGGTGGATCTCCTGGTCTCCGTTTGTCGGCATGTTTATCGCTCGCGTATCACGTGGACGCACCGTTCGGGAGTTTCTCATTGCCGTACTGCTGGTACCAACGCTAGTCACGCTGGTTTGGATGAGTGCCTTCGGCGGTACAGCGCTTTTTCAAGCAACTAACGGCATAGGCGAACTGGCCAACGGCATTGGTGATGTCTCGCTTGCCATGTTCCATATGCTGGAACAGTTGCCTCTCACCAGCATAACGTCAACACTAGCCATTGTTCTGGTGCTGGTTTTCTTCATCACTTCATCAGACTCCGGCTCGTTGGTAATCGATAACATCACGGCCGGTGGCAAAACCGATGCACCTAAGGGCCAGCGTGTTTTCTGGGCCGCACTTGAAGGTGTGATTGCTGGAGTACTGCTGTATGGCGGCGGTAGCACCGCGCTCAGTGCGCTTCAGGCCGGCGCAGTAGCCACCGGGCTGCCCTTCACTATCGTGCTCCTGCTGATGTGTTTCAGTCTCTATAAAGGGCTTCACAAGGAGTGGCAGCAGATCAACGCAATGCCCAAAATCGCTAGCTAAACAACTCAAGCATCCGTTGTTTTCGGGGGCGCCAATGCCATGGCGCCCCCTTTTTTTGGTTAGTAGATATCGTGTTTTGGTTAGTGGATATCGTGTCGTGATTCCAGCACTGTGTGCCGCTAATGGCAATGAGAAACCGGACAAAACGTGCACTATAGCTAATATAACATCAACAACACTAACGGCTATTTCAATGATCTACACCATCGCAATACTACTGAGTCTGGTAGGCTATTTCGTGATCGGCCATCTGGCCGGACGGCGCGTCAAGGGGCTGGACGACTACCTGGTCGCTGGCCGCAATGCGCCCACCTTCTTTATCCTCGGCACCCTAGTGGCCAGCTACCTGAGCACCAGCGCCTTTCTGGGCGAAACGGGATTTGCCTACCAGGGCTACCCCTTCGTCATGCTGATCTTTGCCGCGGTAAGCACCTCGGGCTGCCTGCTGGGGGCGCTGGTGTTCGGCCGCTACCTGCGCCGCAGCGGTGCGCGTACCGTGCCGGAGTTCTTCGGCAAGCGCTTTGCCTCACATCGCGTGCAGGCCATTGCCGGGCTAACCACGATCATCGGTCTGGGGGCTTACCTGCTGGGCGTGATGCAGGGGGCGGGCATCATGTTTGCAGAATTGACCGGCATGCCCTACTGGGTAGGCCTGGTACTGGTGTGGGCGACCTACACCGGCTTCATTCTCTACTCCGGCTCACCGGGGGTGATGCTCACCGACACCATCATGTTCGTGATCTTCTCGCTGGCCGCCGTGGGCGGGTCGCTCTACGTGATCCACGACCTCGGGGGCTGGAGCGGCGTCGTCGAAGGGCTGTTGATGCAGACTGACAAACCCGGCATCGCCCTGTGGCATGGGGTGATCGAAGGGCCCACGGCCAGTTTCTCGTCGCCAACCGAAGCGCTGGTGTGGGGCCTCACCCTGGGGCTCGTGTGGGCCGCAGTGCTGGCGGCAAGCCCCTGGCAATCCAGCCGCTACCTGATGGCCCGCAACGAACATGTGGTGATGCGTTCGGCCATGCTCACCGCGGTGGCGCTGGCCGTTTTCTACGCGCTGATGATGATGACCGGCGCCGCGATCAACCTTTACGACGCGACGCTCGACCCAGAGCGTTCGATGGTCTGGGTGGCGCTCAACGTGCTGCCGACCTGGCTGGGGGTGGTCATTCTGACCGGGGTATTCGCGGCCGGGCTCTCCTCCTGCTCGACCTTTCTGTCGATCATTGGCTTCAGCCTCTCCAACGACATCCTGCCCGCCTCCACGGATGAGCGATCGGCGATGCGTAAGAGCCGCATCGCGGTGCTGGCGGCCGGGTTGATCGCGCTGCTGCTGGCCCTGTTTCAGCCTCCCGCCGTCATGTCGGTGGTCTGGTTTGCAGCGACCCTGTTTGCCTCCTCCTGGGGGCCGGTGGCGCTGATGAGCATCTGGAGTCGCAAGATCACCGCGGCGGGGGCAAGCTGGGGGCTCGTCGTGGGTTTTGCCGGTAACGTTGCCCTCTCGTTGATGGTGCAGGCCGAGTGGCTTAGCCTGCCCGTCTACCTGCATCCGGTGCTGCTCAGCACGCTGTTGGCGCTGGTGGCCATTACGCTGGCCTCACGAGTGACCCAGGTGAGCCCGGCCGAGTCGGCGTACCGGGCCTTTCTGCATGAGTTCGATGCCAGCGCGGTGAGCGGCTGGGTATCCGGCACCCGCTGGATCGCCCTGTGCACGATGCTCTCTGGGGCTGCCATCGGTCTATTCCTGTGGCAGCAGTATGCGACAACACTGGCGGGATTCGCCGAGCGCTTCGCGCTCCCCGCCGGTGCGGTTCAGGGCGCTTATCTACTGGCGATCGGGTGCGGCAGTATGCTGCTGATTGCCGGTGCTGTGGGTTACTGGATGGTGCGTCCCCACTACGAGAAAACCACAACGACTGCGCGTTCTATGGCCAGCAGCCGTCGTACCTAAGACACCAAGACATGGCCGGCGACCAGCGGCCTGAATGACCTGCATCGCCCGCCTGCTCGGCGGGCGGCGCGTTTTATAGCGATTTTTATAACGGTCTTGATAACGATTTTTACAACAACAAAGGAGATAGGATTATGCAACTCAGTACTTATCAACGCGGCTTGCTCATTGTGGTGCTCGGTGTCGTTTTTCTCAGCTTCGACGGCCTGCTGATCCGGCTGGCCGCTACCGACGGCTGGACCGTCATCTTTTGGCGCGGCCTCTTTATGTTCTGCGTGCTGGGGTTAATTTGCTGTGTCGGCCAGCGGCTGACGGCCTTGAAACGGCACCCCATTGCCTCACTGGTCTCGACCGTGCTACTGGCGCTGATCTCCAGCCTGTTCGTGCTGGCGGTGATGAATGCGAGCGTCGCCAACGTGGTGGTGATTCTGAGCACCTCGCCGCTGTTCGCCGCCGTGTTCTCGCGGATTTTTCTGGGGGAAAAGGTCGCCCGGCGTACGCTGGTGGCTATCGTGGCCTGCATGCTGGGCATGAGCCTGGTCTTCATGGGCCACGGTGCCCACGGCATGCTGTTGGGGAACCTATACGCCCTGGCAGCCTCCGCGGCTATCGGTGGCAACCTAACGCTACTGCGCCGCTTCCCAGGCGTGGATACCATGACGGTGGTCGCCGGAGGTGGGGTGCTATCAGCCATGGTGGCCATCTCTATGGCCACGCCCCTGACCCTGGATGCCCAGCGCTACGGCGTATTGGCCTTGATGGGACTGGTGCAAATGCCCCTGGCCACGGTACTGATCAATAGCGCCACCCGCTACCTGCCGTCTACCGAGGTGGCACTGTTTTACCTAGTGGAAACCGCACTGGGCACACTATGGGTTTGGTGGCTATTAGGCGAGACGCCAACGGCATCAACACTACTGGGCGGGGCCATCGTCATCACGGTGCTAGTGCTACACGCCTGGATGGGATTACAGCGAGAAAGGCAGCGCCTGCGGCTTTATCCTGGCTTTGCTGACAAATAGGTCATAACAGCATTGCAGAAGATAACGACAGAGAACGTAAAGCCTTAGCAGATTAAGATTTATGACACCAAGACGATTTATAAAACAAAGACTCAGCGATTAAAAAATAGCTAATAAGAAACCCGCCACAAAGGGCGGGCTTTAAGATTACGAACATGCCGTGATCAAAAGGCTTCAGCGTAGCACGTCCTCTTCCTTGAGCAGCTTGTAAATCGCCTCTGCACCTTGCTCGGGGCTAACATCGGTAAGCACTTGCCCGCCTTTGCCCTCGGCTTTGGAAGCCGCCGCTTTAAAGCGGTCTCTTGCTGAGGCGGCTTTGATGATTTTCAGACGCTTAGGCCGTTTTCGTGCGGGTCCCAAGTGCCACTGGGCCAACTCACCGTCGGCTTCAGAGCTAGTGGGTACTAGCGAGAAGGTGGCTCGACGAGCTGGGCCGAAAGCGCTCTGACGCGCCGCCGGCGCTGCTTCATCCACGCTGATGATAGCGGGTAGGCGCACCTTGAGACGACGGCGCTGGCCCCGCGGCAACGCTTGAAGCAGCGTTACCACGCCATTTTCCACCGTTTCTATGGACGCTAAGCTATTTACTAACGGCCAACCGAGGTGTTCTGCCAATGCATAGGGCAAAAGCCCAGAGCCTTCCCCGCGCTCAGCTCGGGCACCGGTGATCACTAGCTGAGGTGAGGTAGCGGCCAAATGTTCCACCAGAGGCAAAATAGCATCGCTGCCTTCAGGCTGTTCCAGCAAGGTCATGGACTCAAGCCCCATGCCAACGCCCGTGGCCATCCCTAAGTAACCGCGTAGAGCGGCCTCGCTGTCGACATCCTTAGAACCCGCGTGCAGCAGGTCAATCTGGCTACCCGGCAGCTCTGCTGCTACGGCTAGCGCAAGTTCCAGACCGCGGGCATCCTGCTCGGCGCGCCTAGCACGACCGGTGGTGGGGTGACGACCGATGGAGACCAGCACCGCTACGTTGATACCTGTTTTTTGTTGTGTTTGCTGTTGTTCAGGCCGCATCGCGCTGCCCTCCTCGCTGCTGCTCTACCATCGCCACTAACGCAGCAAGAATTTGCGTGCTGTCGCCTATCACTGCCAGGTCGGCCCGCTTGATCATATCGCAGCCCGGATCGACGTTGATCGCCACCACCTTATCGCAGCGCTGAATGCCCTGCAGGTGCTGGATCGCGCCTGAGATACCGACGGCCATGTACACCCGGGCCGTGACCCAGGTACCGGTCGCCCCCACCTGACGGTCGCGGGCCATAAAGCCATCGTCCACCGCCACCCGGGACGCGCCTTCGGTAGCACCGAGCACTTTGGCGGCGTGGTGGAAAGTATCCCACTGTTTGACACCGTTGCCACCAGAGAGAATGAACTCCGCCTCAGCCAGCGCCACGCCCGCCGGATCCACCGCCACCTGGCCCAGATCCTCGATCCGCGATAGCGTGGTGGGAATCGACGCCGCCAGGCTCACAGGCTCCGCCGCGTGGCGCGTTTCGTCCACTGGCTCGGCGCACTCGGCCAGTGCCAGGGCAACTCGCGGCAGAGGACGCTGGATATCCAGGCTCCCAGCGGCACCACGGGCAGTACAGCGCCACCCCAAAGAGGCCTCATTATCAGCTTCCACCTGCCATACCCCTGTGGCAGCCCGCTCCCCCAGCCGCAAGGCAAGCCGCCGCCCCAGATCAGCCCCGCCTAGAGGCGAGTCCGGCAACAGCCAGAAGCGCGGTGCCATTTCACGTTCGACGGCACCTAGCACCGCTAGCCGTGCCTCAGGAGCAAACCCAGCGTAAAGCTCATCATCAAGATGCACGATGCGATCGATTCCGGCTTCGCCAAGCGCCTCCTCCTTATGCTCGCCGAATAAGATCGCTACCACAGCGCCAGGCTGTTCGGCATCAGCATCTGCCACACGTCGGGCTAGTCCCAACAGATCCTTGTCATGGCTTGAAAGGCGCCCACCGGTCAGGTCGGGTACCACGGCGACCATAAAGGCAGGCTGATCAATGGTCACCCTGCGGCGGCTATCACGAGCCGCCGTGGTGGTCGCGGAGGCCTGCCCTCCTTGCTGGAGGCCGCTACGATCAATCCGTTTGACGCCATTGGGGCCGATAAAGCCAATGGCGCGAGGATTTTTACGCACCACGCCGTTGGGGCCCAGCCACTCACTAGCTGCACCGCCGCCCTCACTGTTGACACCAAGAGCGGCGAGCACACTGGCGTGGTCTGGATGAAGACGGTTCCGGGCGATCCACTCGCGGCGCGGATCGCGGCGAATAATCTCACTCATAAGGCCACCTCTTCAGCAGTTGTCACTGCAGTGTTTCGACGGGATACACCAGACACATCGCCAGCAGGACGCTCTACCAGAGCATCAGCTACCAGCTCAGCGATATCACGCACTTCGGCGCTAGCATCCACCACGCCTTCCAACATGGCAGTGCACTGTGGGCAACCCACCGCCACCAGCTCGGCGCCGCTCTCTTTAACGTCATTCATGCGCATATCAGGAATACGGCGCTCACCAGGAATATCCGTGATTGGCGCCCCTCCACCACCGCCACAGCAGCGCGAACGGAACCCTGAGCGCTCCATCTCGGCAACTTGGATACCCAGCGCTTTAAGCACTCGCCGAGGGGCTTCGTATTCACCGTTATAGCGCCCCAAGTAACATGGGTCATGATAAGTAACGCTGCCACCTTTCCAGGGAGCGAAGTTCAGCCGCCCGGCGTCATACAATTCAGCAATAAAGGTACTGTGGTGGCGCACCTCGTAGTTGGCCTTTGAATCGCTGCCATTTTGCCCTTCTTGAAGAAAGTCGCCGTACTCATTGCTCAGCACATGAAAACTATGCGGATCACAGGTGACAATCTGCTGGAAGCGATACTTGGCCAGGGTGGCAATATTGCGCTTAGCCAAGGATTGGAACGTCGCTTCATCGCCCAGGCGCCGTGCTACGTCGCCGCTGTCGCGCTCTTCATTCCCTAACACGGCGAAGTCTACTTCAGCAGCACGCAGCACTTTCACCAGGGCACGTAGGGTTCGCTGGTTACGCATATCAAAGGCGCCATCCCCTAACCACAACAGCACATCAACCTGCTGTAGGTCGGCCATTAACGGTAGGTTTAGATCTGCCGCCCAGTTAAGCCGTGAGCCTGGGTCGAAGCCGCCAGGATTGTCGGTGGCAATCAGGTTGTCGAGTACCTCAGCTCCTTTATTGGGCGTCTTGCCTCGCTCCAAGGTAAGGTGGCGACGCATATCGACAATCGCATCCACATGCTCAATCATCATTGGGCACTCTTCGACACAAGCGCGGCAGGTGGTGCACGACCAGAGGGTTTCAGCGTCAACCAACGCCTTGCCCTCTTTCATGACAACCGGCGCGACGATAGGCGAATGGGGAGCGCCCTGGTGTTCTCCCACTGGCTTACCAGGATAAGGAGAACCTGCATAGCTAGCATCGCTACCGCCGGCAAATCCCACTACCATGTCTTGAATCAGCTTTTTAGGATTGAGCGGTTGGCCGGCGGCAAACGCAGGGCAAACCGCCTCGCAGCGGCCGCACTGCACGCAGGCATCGAAGCCCAGCAGTTGATTCCAGGTAAAGTCAGCAGGCTTTTCTACGCCCAGAGGCGCTGTCTCATCCTCCAGGTTCAGCGCTTTGAGCCCCGTTGACCGGCCACCACCAAAGCGCTCCGCACGACGGTGAAAGGCGAGATGTAAGGCGCCAGCGAAGGCGTGCTTCATTGGGCCTCCCCAGGTCATACCAAAGAACATTTCGCCCAGCCCCCAAACCACGACGCCCGCTAATACCAGCGCCAGAAGCCAGCTACTGCTACCTGCGACTACGCCTTCGGGCAATAGCCCCACCGTGGGCAGTGTGATCAGGAAGACGCCTATCGAAAACGCCATCAGGCTCTTTGGCAGGCGCATCCAAGGGCCTTTAGAGAGCCGTGCAGGTGGGTTAAGCCGCCGACGCGCTACGAACAGGCTACCGACGAACATGGATGCACTAGCCAGTAACAGCAACCCGCCTAGCAATGGATTGGCGATACCAAGACCATGCACCACAATCATCAGCACGGCGGCAGCAACGAATCCCCCGGCGGTGGCCACGTGGGTATTGGAGATCATTTTGTCGCGCCCCACGACATGGTGCAGATCCACCAAGTAGCGGCGCGGCAGAGCCATTAACCCCTTGAACAGGTTCACCTGTGAGGGGCGACCCTGACGCCACAGGCGTATGCGGCGTACAGCACCGATGACTGCCAGCGCCAGGGCAGTAAAAATCAGTATCGGCAAGAGCGTATCGAGCATGGTACTCACCTCATCTGTCGCGGCGGGACTGCTCCGGCGGCAGACCGCTGCAAGGGCGCTGCAACCCTATTCCTGGGCGCTACCTTTGCCATCTAGCCGCCACGGATGGCGGAAATGCCGTAAACGTATGGAGCTGTTTTACGGCCATGGCAAATGACCCTCACTACGGTCTTCCACCGGCGTCCCGGCTCTCGCTCAGGTCAAAAGTCCTTGCAGATTCGCAGGGCGTCGTAGATGGCCGCGTGGGTGTTACGCGGAGCTGTACAGTCGCCCAGACGGAATAGCAGGAAGCCATCTCCCTCTTCGCTCAGACAGGGCTGCGGCTGAATCGCATAGAGCGCTTCAAGATCCACCTGCCCTTTGTTGCGGGACTGCTCTTTAAGGGCGTAATAAAGCGCTTCGTCAGGGCGCACGCCATTTTCTACGACCACCTGATCAACCACGCGCTCTTCCAAGGCACCGGTATACTCATTTTCGAGTACTGCTACTAGGCCGTCGCCCTCGCGGTAGACCTTATGCAGCATCAAGTCAGAGGACATGATCACTTCTTTCTCGTATAGGCTGCGGTAATAAGTGGGAAAAGTGGTGCCCCCCACCGCTGCACCAGGTTTGATATCGTCAGTAACGATCTCGACCTTGGCGCCCTTATCCGCCAGATAGTCGGCCGCCGAGACGCCAGAGAATTCGCAGATGGCGTCGTAAATCAGCACGTTTTTACCGGGTGCCACCTTGCCTGAGAGAATATCCCAAGTGCTGACCACCAGACTCTCCTCAGCATTCTCCGAATAGCCCCATTCCGGGTGCTGGCTAAGGAAGGGTTGGCCACCGGTGGCGAGCACCACGATATCGGGACGCAGATCAAGCAAGGTTGCCTCATCAGCACGAGTCGCTAGTCGCAGATCGACTTTTAGGCGTGCCAGCTCCAACTGATACCAACGAGTGATACCGGCGATTTGGTCGCGCTGCGGCGCCTGAGCAGCGATAGTGATCTGTCCACCCAGGGCATCAGCGGCCTCAAACAGAGTGACATCATGACCACGCTCAGCGGCAACCCGAGCCGCCTCCATACCGCCGGGACCACCGCCTACTACCACGACTTTGCGCTTGGCGCCCTCGGTCTTTTCAATGATATGCGGCAGACCCATGTATTCCCGCGATGTGGCAGCGTTTTGAATACACAGTACGTCCAGGCCCTGGTATTGGCGGTCGATGCAGTAGTTTGCCCCTACGCACTGCTTAATCTGATCGATCTGTCCCATCTTGATCTTGGCAATCAGGTGAGGATCAGCAATATGCGCCCGGGTCATGCCTACCAGATCCACGTAGCCCCCTTCGAGAATACGCTGGGCCTGATTGGGGTCTTTAATATTCTGGGCGTGGATCACCGGCACATTCACCACTTCCTTGATCCCCGCCGCCAGATGTAGAAAAGGCTCCGGTGGAAAAGACATATTGGGAATAACGTTGGCCAGTGTGTTGTGGGTGTCGCAGCCAGAGCCAATGACGCCGAAAAAGTCGACCATTTTAGTGGCATCGTAATAAGCGGCGATCTGTTTCATGTCTTCATGCGAAAGGCCATCCGGGTGGAATTCGTCACCACAAATGCGCATCCCTACCACAAAGTCATCGCCCACTTCGGCACGTACCGCTTTGAGTACTTCCATGCCGAAGCGCATGCGATTTTCGAAACTACCGCCCCACTCGTCGGTACGCTTGTTGACCCTAGGGCTCCAGAACTGGTCGATCAGGTGCTGGTGCACGGCGGACAGTTCGACACCGTCGAGCCCGCCCTCTTTGGCCCGTCGCGCGGCCTGGGCGAAGTCACCGATAATCCGCCAAATCTCTTCCACCTCGATAGTCTTGCAAGTGGAGCGGTGTACCGGTTCGCGAATGCCAGAGGGGGATACCAGCGTCGACCAATCGAAGCCATCCCAGCGTGAGCGGCGACCCATATGGGTAATCTGGATCATGATCTTGCCACCATGCTTGTGCACGGCGTCCGCCAGGTTCTGAAAGTGTGGAATGATGCGGTCGGTAGAAAGGTTCACCGAGCTCCACCAGCCCTGAGGGCTATCAATGGACACCACTGATGAGCCACCGCAGATACACAGGCCACAGCCACCCTTGGATTTTTCTTCGTAGTACCTGACGTAGCGCTCAGTCGTCATACCACCGTCAGTGGCATGCACCTCGGCATGGGCGGTACTGACCACACGGTTGCGAATGGTCAGCTTGCCGATCTCGATGGGCTCAAAGATTGCGTCAAATGCCATGGTTATCTCTCCTCACACCCAGGGTTAGTGGGCAGCATCGGGCAGCGGTTTGACAGCGAAGACGCCGACATCACAGCCGGGTTCGGCAGCGCTCTGCGTCTGCTCAGCAACGGTGCGCAGCGAACTACCCCGTGCAGCGAGAATTTGATTCATGGCCCCAGCAAACCAGCCAGTGAACATGTACTCGACCTTGCGCCCAACCTTACCCAGTTGGTAAACGAAGGCGCTATGTTCTAGCCGCACCTGAGCCGTGCCAGCGTCAAGATCAATCTGTTCAGTGATGAAGTGGCCCCAGCCACGCTGAGAGAGACGCAGCATGTAGTGCTCAAAAACGGCCTCACCTTCGAGGCCATGGCACTCGGCTTCTTTCTCACACCAGTGCCAGGCACTCTTATAGCCAGCGTGATAGAGGATTTCAGCGTACTTTTCAGCACCTAGCGCCTCTTCAACGGCCACATGGTTGTTGATAAAAAAGTGCCGTGGTACATAGAGCATCGGCAGCGCATCAGTCGTCCAGACGCCGGTTTCACTATCGACTTCGATAGGCAGTGCGGGGGCCAGTTTGGTCACGGGTATCATCCTCTACATCATTATTCTTGGCTAAGGAGCAGGCTTATCCCATCGCTCCTATCAATCTTATGGAGCAAGCGTTTAGGCGCCCCAGACATCCTTGAGGACGCGTACCCAGTTCTCACCCATGACCTTCCTGACCTGAGTTTCACTAAAGCCGCGCTTAAGGAGCGCCTCGGTGAGATTAGGGAACTCTCCGATGGTGCGAATGCCTTTGGGATTAATGATCTTGCCAAAGTCTGTCAAACGACGGGCATAGCCCTTGTCATGAGTCAGCCACTCGAAGAACTCTTGACCGTGTCCTTGGGTGAAATCAGTACCGATGCCGATAGCATCTTCACCAACGATATTCATGACGTACTCGATCGCTTCACAGTAGTCTTCGATGGTGGAGTCGATGCCCTTTTTGAGGAAAGGTGCGAACATGGTGACACCGACGAAACCGCCGTGATCAGCAATGAACTTGAGCTCTTGATCGGATTTGTTGCGCGGGTGCTCTTTGAGCCCGGAGGGCAGGCAGTGGGAGTAGCAAACCGGCTTTTTGGATTCGAGAATCACCTCTTCAGAGGTTTTCGCACCGACATGAGAGAGGTCACACATAATGCCGACACGGTTCATTTCAGCGACGATTTCACGCCCAAAGCCAGACAGGCCGCCGTCACGCTCGTAGCAGCCGGTTCCCACTAGATTCTGGGTGTTGTAGCACATCTGTACAATGCCCACGCCCAGCTGCTTGAAGATCTCTACATAGCCAATCTGATCCTCAAACGCATGCGCATTCTGGAAACCAAAGATGATTCCAGTTTTGCCCTCTTCTTTCGCACGCGTGATATCAGCGGTGGTGCGTACCGGGCGTACCAGGTCACTACACTCGGCCATCAGCTGGTTTGACTTGACGATATTATCGACCGTGGCCTGAAACCCTTCCCACACCGAAACAGTGCAGTTAGCCGCCGTCAAACCACCGCGACGCATGTCCTCAAGCAGCTCACGATTCCATTTGGCGATAATCAAGCCATCGATGACGATAGCGTCATCGTGCAGTTCTGAGGGTGTCATAGCTAAGCTCCAACATTGATTTATGTAGCGAGCATAGCGCTGACGTTGGCTTGGGCTGCTCTTGGAAACGACGACGGAAATTCCAAAAACGTCATTGTGTCGTGAACACGACAGCTACTTGGGATCTTTTGATATTTGCAGCAGCGTGGTAGCAATATAAAAAAACGTGCTACCCGACGCTGGGTAGCACGTTCTCATCGTTGGCTGCGTAGGCAATATCAGCTCAGCAGCGTCACGCTGGCAAACGTAGGCTCTCCCTGAGCACATGCAAGTGCTTGCTGAGCGCTTGAGAAAGGCTCATTGGCATTGGGCTCGCTCCCCCACCGTTTGATCAGCGGTGGCGACTTGGCGTGATTATTTGCTTGTCGATCATGCACCCCGAGGCGCTCATTTCTTGGCGGTACGCCAAAGTATTCACGGTAGCACTTAGAAAAATGGGGCGTAGAAACGAAGCCACAAACGGAAGCAATCTCGATAATCGATAAAGGCGTTTGCTTAAGCAATTGTCTAGCACGCACTAAGCGCAGCTTGAGATAATAACGCGATGGCGAGCAGAGCAGATAGCGTTGGAATAGGCGCTCTAACTGGCGACGCGAAACATTGACATAACGAGCGAGTTCGTCGAGTTCGATCGGTTCCTCAAGGTTGGATTCCATCAAAGCGACGATCTCCAACAGCTTGGGCTGGGTAGTGCCCAGCACATGTTTAAGCGGCACGCGCTGCTGGTCCTGCTCGTTACGCACACGCTCATAGATAAACATCTCGGAGATGCCTGCCGACAGCTCACGTCCATGGTCATGAGCAATCAGGTTAAGCATCATATCGAGCGGTGCTGTGCCGCCAGACGCGGTGAATCGATCCCGGTCAATCGAAAACAGAAAGGTCGTCAGAATGACATTCGGGAAAGCTTCCTGCATAGAAGCCAAACACTCCCAATGGATGCTGGTCTCATAGTGATCAAGCAGCCCTGCTTGGCCTAGCGCCCAGCTTCCCGTACATACCGAACCTAAACGTTTGAGTTGACGCGACTGCGACTGAAGCCAACGCACATGCTCACGAGTAACACTATGCTGAGGCCCCACTCCTCCGCACACAACGACCCACTCTAGCGATAAGGGGGCGTGCATAGAAGCATCCGGCGTTACCTGCAACCCATCACTGGCACGCACCGGCAAACCGTCTTGGGTTAGGGTGTACCAGCGGTATAGTTCGCGGCCAGATAATTGATTAGCCATCCGCAAAGGCTCAATGGCTGAAGCTAGGGAAATTAACGTGAAATTATCCAGCAGGAGAAAACCAAGGGTTTGCGGTTCACCCGCACGATGGAGATTTGCTGTCTGGTCTTTTGCTTTGTCTGATGTCATCGATTTACCCTCCGTCACCTTAGATCATCAGTTTTTCTTTTTATTAGTATAGGTGGCGCTGGCGTTTCTTAGTTTCCCATTACTGCAGTGAACACTCACTCGTGCCGGGGTGGCATTACTCATGAGTCGCATTTTGGCACGAATACGCCGAATAGCGACAAAACCATCTTACAAACCAAGTGGTACGTCGCAAATGCAACAGTAGAGGTCGTTCTTAAAACGCCTGACAAGTCACTCTGATTTCGATTCTTGAGCAGCCCTTTTTGTGATAGGTACTTTATTTACCGCTGTTTCCTTGAATCCGTCCCCGATTGCCTGCATATCATAACGTAATCCACTTCAAGCGATGCAGAGCCTAGCCATGTCCATTATTGATCCCCGTACCGGCAATCCGTTGACCGCGGAACCTGCTAATATCAACAACGAAGAAGCGGGCACAGCTCGTCCTTCCGTGACAGCTGAAGAAGTTATTATTGAGCTTGACGCTGGCAATATTCAGCAAGTACTTGAAGCATCGATGCAGGTGCCAGTGCTACTGGGCTGTCATTCACCTTCCAACGCCAGCGGCAACGCTCTGCTATCGGTATTAGAAAAGTTAGCCGTTGAGTACGCGGGCGCCTTCCTGCTTGGCAAGCTGGATGTTGAAGCTAACCCAGAAATCGCTAGCCAGTTAGGTGTTCGCTCGACCCCCGATGTTAAGCTCGTTAGCCAAGGAGGCTTGGTCGATAGTTTCCAAGGCGTACTACCTGAGAAGGAAGTGCGCGAGTGGCTAAACCGCTACTTCCCAGCCCCAGGCGATGCACCGCCCAGTCCAGAAGATCAAGCCGAAGAGGCATTAGCAGCGGGCGATGCAGCAGGCGCACGCGAAATTTATCAAACCCTGATTAGCCAGTATCCAGAGCACTACGCCTACCAAATCAGCCTTGCAAGGGCACTGGTGGCTGAAAAGCGTGGAGATGAAGCTCGCAGTGTGCTCGACAACTTACCCCCCGAAGAGCGCGATGCCGCACCTGCCCGCGGCGTGCGAGCCAGTATCGAATTTAGCGAGCAGGCTCTTTCTGTCGAAGACGTCGCCGCGCTGGGTGATCGCAACGACAGTGAAGCGCGCTACCAGCGTGCACTGCGCCATGTTGCCGATGGCCAATACGAAACAGGCCTTGAGGGGCTGCTTGGTTTAATGAAAGATGACCGCGCCTATAACGACGACGCGGCCCGCAAAACCTTATTGCAAGTATTCGACGCTTTGGGTGCCGACCACCCGCTAACCGTTACCTATCGGCGCAAACTATTTGCTCTGTTGTATTAATTAGTTCTGATCAGGCTTTCAGCAATTCATCCATTCTTGCTAACGCCGCTTCCAATTGCGAAGCGGTAGTACCAAAATTAAGCCGCACAAACCCAGGGCAGCCAAACGCAGCCCCATCAGACAGCGCTACGCCCGCCCTTTCCAGTAATGCCTTGGCGGGCGAATCGCCTAACCCCGCCTCGCGCATATCCAGCCACGCAAGATAAGTGGACTCCGGCTCGCTCATGGTCACTCCCGGCCATAACGCTACCCGAGCCTGCAGCGTAGCGCGGTGATCACGCAGTACCGCTAACAGCGCTTGGCGCCAGGGTTCACCTTCGCGATAAGCCGCTTCAGCAGCAACCAGCCCCAGCACATTGCCATCAGGTAAAAAGCCTTTTGTGGCCTCAGCAAAACGCTTTCGCAGCGCAGCATCAGGGATAATGGCACAGGCACTGGTCAGCCCCGCAAGGTTGAACGTTTTTGACGGCGCCCATAGCGTGATCGTGCGTTTAGCCAGTGCCGGGATCATAGCAGCCAAGGGGCGATGTTGTGCCCCCTCGTCTAGCAGTAGATCACAGTGCAACTCATCAGAGACCACCCATAAATCATGCCGCTCAACGACGGCGGCCAACTTGGTAAGCTCCTGGTCACTCCATACACGCCCTGTTGGATTGTGCGGGTGGCACCACAGCAGTAGGCGGGTTTGCGGTGTTATCGCGGCTTCTAGCGCGTCAATATCCAACTGCCAAGGCTCGCCAGGGGACTCTGGCTCAGCTAACATCGCTTGCTGGGCCAGCCGTCCTGTGCGCTCTGCAACGGCCAGGAAAGGTGGATAAATAGGGGCAATTGTAAGCACCCCGTCACCAGGCTTGGTGAGCGCCATCGCCGCAAAATGCAACGCGGGCACAACCCCAGGCAACCACTGCTGCCAATCAGGCTGAATCGACCAATCGTAATGATGGGCGCTCCACTGGCAGAGGGCTTCGGTTAACGTATCGGGCACCTCGCCATAGCCATAGACACCGTGCTCCACCCGGGCACGTAGCGCCTCAATCACGGCGGGCGGTGAGCAAAAATCCATATCTGCCACCCACAACGGCAGTACGTTTGCATCATAGCGATGCCATTTTTGTGAGGCGTACCTCCCTTCGGGAGAGCGTCGTTCGACGGGCGTGACAAAATCAAACGCCATAATTAATCTCACTTATGTTCTTGGGAGTAACTATTGAGCATGCCGCAAGATGACTTTTATACCAAGATGCGCGCGGGACTATCGGCGTTGTTGCGGCAGTGGCGTTCACTTGGCCAAGCCGATACAGATCAACTGGCACTCATTTTGGCTGAAACAGCGCGAGTTGCAAAACTGGGCACACCCGATGAGACGCCAAGTGGCGCCACACTTGAGCAGTGGAGCCATGAAGAACATGGTGAAATACCACTCTGGGCCCCTCGCACCGCGGTATTTTTACTCAACCAAATGCCCGCCCGTCCCACTCCACAAAGTGATGCGGAGGCCTGCGCCTGGGCTTACTGCTGGCTGCGCAACCGATCATTTGATTCGCTGCAAGCCGCTCATGATGCATTGCCGCCCCACTTAAAAGTGCCGCTCGAAAATGCCTTAGAGGCCGCTTGGCGCGATCAACAGGGCCTCCGTCTGGTATAGCTAGCGAACATTTCTACTAACGAGGTGTGTAACTAACGGCGTTTGCGCACCCGCGACTTTATGATTTGATAACAACAAGGAAAACACCGCATGATAGAGGTTCCTCTCACTTGGCAACTGGCAAAACTAGGCCTCTCAATTGGCATGGTGCTCGGGCTTGGCGCCGTTGCGGTGCGTGCCAGCCCCCGTATAGCGGGGCTACTGGCGGGTTACCCACTAGGCACCGCGTTAGCGCTGTTTTTTATTGGTTTAGAAATCTCCCCGCTTTTTGCAACTCAAAGCGCGGTACATACACTGGCAGGCTTCACCGCCACAATGGCTTTCGTCGCAGGCTATGTAGTGGCAGGTCGTCAGCCAGGATTCAAAGGCATTGCAGGTGGCTTAGCAGGCGGCTTTATTGCATGGTTCGCGGTTAGCACTGTGCTTGCCCAGTTCAACTTTACGCGACTTAGCGGTACGCTGCTCACACTCGGCGCTATCGTTGTATTTAGCCTATTATTTCGCAGTATTCCTGATGTAAAAAGCCCCGCCAGTCGTGCCTTTTCACTTACCGCACTTGCCGCGCGAGCATGCTTGGCTACCGCCATCGTTTTTGTGATTACCTGGCTTGCTCATTGGTTGCCCCCCGCCTGGGCGGGTACGCTAGCGGCTTTTCCAGTCACCATGCTGCCTTTTCTGCTCATCCTGCATTTAAACTATGGGTTCGCGCCAGCAGCAACCGTGATCAAACACTACCCCATGGGGCTTGGCTCATTGCTGAGCTATACGCTATGCGTTTCTTTAACTTACAGCACGTTAGGCCTTTTCTGGGGAACATTAGCGGGGTTTGCAACCGCCACACTGTGGCTACTTGGCTGGATGCAGTTCACCGCCTGGTATCAACGTCGCGCCACTTGACCAAGCGCTCGCTAGGGGTAATTCTGGTTAGCCTGAATTGCTGACAACTAATAAGGATCTCCTGATGTTCACCCGTATGATTGAGCCAGCTTTTTACGATACCGATGCACTAGGCCATATTAATAATACCCGTCTGCCAGCTTGGTTTGAGCTAGCACGTAACGATTTATTCAGGCTGTTTACGCCAGACCTCAACCCTAAACAGTGGCGTTTGATTATGGCGCGAATGGAAGTTGATTACCGTGCTGAACTGTTCTACGGCCACGACATCGAATTACGTACCTATTTGACACGTTTAGGTACCAGCTCGTTTACAGTGACTCAGGAGGCGCGCCAAGATGGCACGCTGACTAATGTGGGGCATACCGTACTGGTGCAATACGACCATCAAGAAAAACGTGCGGTACCTATTGAAGGTGACTTGCGTGATGCGCTATCCGCACACTTACACAGCGCGCCAACGCCAGCTTAATTCACTCCCCTCCGCTCGGTGGGGCCCAGGGAAATTCCCATGGCAATCCGTTATAATCTTTGGATCGATCCGGATAATACGGCGCAGCATCGCGCCGTTGAAGCCGACCTTGAGCGCTATTTTATGGAGCGCTTTGCTGACTACCCGCATATCCGCTTGTTCGGCGCAGACCCTTACGATTATGATGCCCCGTTCAATCGACTTTACGATGTATTAATGGCGCGAGCCGCAGAATATTGCGAAGAGAAGTGGTGCTATGTCGCCACACCTGAACAGCTTAATCGCTGTTTTTTCCGCGCCGTTGGTCGCTCAAATAAGTTTATTCAAGATGACCGAAAGTGAGACATCAACGCAATGGTAATCCGTACCGACCAAGCGCCCGATGAGCGCCAGCTAGCTATTATCACGCAACAGCTCGGGCGTGCTCCTCGCGGTATTGAAGCCGTTGCGGCTACCGATGCCCACGGCACTCCGCTGGTGCTGCGTATGGCGCCAATTGTCGATGGCAAACCGTTTCCCACCCTTTACTGGCTATGCTCCGACCTACTCAAAATTGAGATCTCACGAATTGAAGCCGTAGGTGTCATTAAGTCGCTGGAGCAGCGCCTTCAGGAAGAGCCTGAGTTTCTGGATGCTTACCAACAAAGCCATCACGATTACGTTAAGGCACGTTGGGCGTATATGAGCGATGCCCAACGCGATGAAGTCGCTAAGCTTGGCTATAGCGATGTTCTCACCGAACGAGGTGTGGGCGGCATTAGCAACTGGCAACAGGTACGCTGCTTGCACACTCAGTATGCCCACCATTTATGCGGTAATAACGTGATCGGGCAATGGATGGATGAGCACTACAACGTTCAGCGCTGCCTACGCTAACGGGCACATTCATGGCTTGATAACTCACCACCCATTTATCAGCAGCTGACCTGTCATAAGGACGCTTACCATGGCACGAATTTGTGTATATCTCGGCTCGCGTGAAGGGAACACCCCCGCTTTTCGCCAGGCCGCCAACGCACTTGGCACCGCCATTGCCGACCACGGGCACACGCTAGTTTATGGCGGTGCACGTATTGGTTTGATGGGGGCGCTCGCCAATGCGGCGCTAGAGGCAGGCGGTAAAGTGATCGGCGTGATGCCCGATCACCTTGTTGATCGCGAGCAGGCACACTTTGGCTTGACTGAGCTGATACGCGTGCCAAATATGCATGAGCGCAAAGCGACCATGGCCGCCAATGCTGATGCCTTTATTGCCCTACCTGGCGGCATAGGCACCTTTGAAGAGCTGTTTGAAATCTGGACCTGGGGCTATTTAGGACTTCACGAAAAGCCCATGGGTCTACTCGATACCGATGGCTTTTATGCCCCACTGCTTACCTTTTTGGATAGTACCGTCAGCCACGGTTTTTTAGCCCAAACAACACGCGATATGTTGATGGATGCGCCTACGCCCAACCAACTACTGGCTGCATTAGAAACACAGCTTGGCTCAGCGTAAGCCGATAGTGTTAAAGAGATAGAGTGATTAAGGGCAGTGATTAAGGGCAGTCATTAAGAGTAGCGTTTACAACCAGCACTGATGGCCCGTCCTAAGAACACTCCCGGTATCAGCGTTTAGTGCCTTCAGCTAGTAGATAGGTACGCTGATAAGTGAGCTGTAACAGACGAGCATCCTCGCCCGCGCGGTGACGGTGTATACCACGCTCGGCGATAACAGCTTCCTTTGTGTTGCTCCACAGAGCTTGCTGCTCTTCGCTGAGCAAAATCCGCAATGCTTCTAAACGGAAACGCGGCAGCATTCCCGCATGGTGAAACAGCAGCGACAACCAGGTGTTATCGTATCCCCAGCTATCACTATAAGCCTTGCCTATCTCACGCAGTTCGTCGTTTAGCCACTGCGCCACTTGACGTACAGGGTAGCCTTCTCGCTGTAACCGAGCTCGGGAGATTCCGTGTAAAAGTTCAGCTTTGGAGTCCCAATGCGTCCACTCCGCCAACGGCTGAATGAGAAACGCGCAGCAGCTTCCGTCAGCACGCGCAATGCCAACTTCAATAGGATAGCTGCCGCGCCCAAATCCGGACGCTTCAATATCTAGCACTGTCGGTAGCGTCTCGGACACTGATTTCCTCATTCACTGATCTCAGCGGCCAAACCACTGACTTTCTTCTAGGCGGCCGCCATTTCCGTCGTTGACTGACGATCAGCCAAGCGTTGCCAGTAGGCCGCTTGCTCGCCGTCTACAGCCAAGCCTAGCTCACCTAGCCGATAGGCGCGCGCTAATCGCTCTGCGGCCAAATAATGGCCTGACTGAGCAGCTCGGGCATACCACGTTACCGCGTAATCCTCGCGCCGCGGATACTGAACACACCCATGCTCATGAATTTGCGCTGCTTGATACTGTGATCTTATATCGCCAGCCTGAGCCGCTTCTAGCACATAACGTGCGCCACGCGCCTTATCCTGCGGCGACAAGCTGCGATGAAACAGCATGTGGCCGTAGATCGACTGCGCGTCCGGATGCCCCGCTTCTGCACAGCGTTTAAACAAGCGCATCGTCAGCCGCTGGGTGCGCGGTGAACGCGGCAATAACCAGCGAGTATGAAACAGCTGTTCGGCTAGGCGAAACTCTAACCGGGTAAACAAAGTTGATGCCTGCGGCATGGCAAACCACCCTGCCTATCTGTTGAGATCCTCGGCTAGCCATCACTGCTACGATCTGACCGCTAACCATACGATTAACCAGCGCTAGGCTGGTCGATGGGCTGGCAAGCATACGCCTGCCTTTGCGCTTACTCAACCCTATTGATTTGCTGCTTTTGTAGCGCCTCGCTAACATGCCTGTCACGCGCCGTTATTTACGGCGTTTATCACCGAATATCCTGAGGCAATTTCGCTTCATTGAGGAGACGATAATGCAAACGCGCCCACTGGGTAGAACCGGGATGGAGGTCAGCCGACTTTGCTTAGGCACCATGACCTTCGGCGAACAAAATAGTGAATCAGAAGCCCACGAGCAGCTTGATCGCGCTGTCGCTTTTGGCATCAATTTTATTGATACCGCTGAAATGTACCCGGTTCCACCAAAGGCTGAAACGCAAGGGCTTACAGAGTCTTATATTGGCAGTTGGCTGAAAGCCCGCAGTGCCAGAGACGATGTCATTATTGCTACCAAAGCCGCTGGCCCTGGCTTAGACCATATTCGTGGTGGTCCAAGAATGACTCGCGACCATCTACATCAAGCTGTTGAAACCAGCCTTGCACGTCTCAACACTGACTATATCGATCTCTACCAATTGCACTGGCCAGACCGAAAAACCAACTTTTTTGGCCAGCTGGGTTATACCCATGAAGAGCAAGAAGACGCAACGCCGCTAGAAGAAACACTGTCAGCACTAAAAGAACTTGTTGATGCTGGAAAAGTGCGCGCCATTGGCCTTTCTAATGAAACGCCATGGGGAGTTATGCGCATGCTGCAGTTATCTGAGCAGTTGGGGCTGCCACGGGTCGCATCTATTCAAAACCCCTATAACTTGCTTAACCGCTCGTTTGAAGTCGGCCTCGCTGAGATCGCTCACCGTGAAGACGTGGGCTTACTTGCTTACTCGCCACTGGGCTTTGGTGTGCTGTCGGGTAAGTACCTCGATGGTGCGCAGCCGCCGAAAGGGCGCTTGACGCTTTATGAGCGGTTTAAACGCTATACCTCGCCAGAAGCAGAAGCGGCAACGCGGGCCTACGTTCAACTGGCCAGGGCGCATGACTTGGATCCTGCCCAAATGGCGCTGGCATTTGTAAACTCTCGCCATTTCCTGACCAGCAATATTATTGGCGCCACCACGATGGATCAGCTTGAAAGCAACCTCGACAGCGAGAGCCTTAAGCTGGATGAAGAAGTGCTCACCGCGATCGACGACATCCATCGTCGGATGCCTAACCCCTGCCCCTAATCACGTTTTCACTATCAAACCGATAGCCTCGGCCATCGCCGAGGCTTGGTATAATCGCATCAGTCACTTCTTCCTCTTTTCTGTCACGGCATAAGGAGCACGCCATGCTGAGCGTTATTTCCCCCGCCAAAACGCTAGACTTTGAAACACCCTCAACAACCGATAAGGTCACCCAGCCCGACTTTCTCGACCATAGCCAACCATTAATTGAGATTCTGCGCGATTATTCACCACAACAACTCAGCGATTTAATGGGCATCAGCGATAAATTGGCGGGCCTTAACGCTGCACGCTTCGCTGACTGGCAACCGCCGTTTACCTTGGATAATGCCAAGCCAGCGGTTCAGGCTTTCCAAGGAGATGTCTACACAGGGTTAGAAGCCAACACCTTTAGCGATGACGACAACCTTTTTGCTCAGCAACACCTACGCATTCTATCGGGGCTATACGGCTTGCTGCGTCCACTGGACCTAATCCAGGCCTATCGGCTGGAGATGGGCACCAAACTGCCCAACGACGCTGGCAAGGACCTTTACGCTTACTGGAAGCCAACGTTAACGCAAGCGCTTAATAACGCCATTGCAGAAAGTGGCTCAAACGTACTGGTCAACCTTGCCTCTAACGAATACTTCAAGGCGATCGATACGAAAAAGCTAGCCGCTCGGATCATCACCCCCGTTTTCAAAGATGAGAAAAACGGCTCGTTCAAAATCATTAGTTTTTATGCAAAAAAAGCCCGCGGCTTGATGAGCGCATGGATTATCCAACAACAAATCAACGATCCCGAGCAACTCACTGCTTTTGACGTGGCTGGGTATCGGTTTGATCCTGCGGCCTCTCAAGGTGACACCTTAGTGTTCACCCGTAACGAAAATGCTCGTCAATAAACGCACTCATTAGAAGAAAGTCACAGCGCGCGCCGAGCGCGGTTTTAGAAAGCGTTGATGGACATCTTTGAACAGTGGCGTATCACAGCGATATAGCCATTCATAGGCCACCATGTCTGCTGTCACCGCCACCGCTCCGTTAGCACAAGCGCGCTCCCGAGCAAGGCGGGCCTCATCACTGCGACGGCTCGCCGTCGCTTCGCTCAGCCAAAACACTTGATACCCCGCTTCTAACAAGCCAAGCGCACTTTGCAAAACGCAGATATGAGCTTCCGTGCCGCAAAGAATCACTTGTTTGGCCCCATGTTCGGCAAGTGCTTCAGCAAACGCAGCCTCTTCCATTGCGCTGAAATGATGCTTTTGCCAAATGCGATGATCGCCGAGTGCATTTAATAACGCTGGAGCAGTACCACCGAGCCTCTCTGGATACTGCTCAGTTAGCCAAACAGGGACGTTTACTGCATTAGCAACACCAGCCAACCAAGCAGCTTCTTCAATCGCTGATTGGCCTCCATCAATCACGGGCAAGAGCCCCGCTTGAAAGTCGACAATGAGTAACAAACTTTGAGCTTGATGTAAGCGCACTTTCTTAACCTCTTTTTGTCTTTATACACAACAACACCTTAACCCGTTTCCCCACTTACACGGTAAACTTATCACTGCTTATTCCCGATACGCCTCTCCCGAGGTGGATCACCTTACTTTCTGCATCTCTCATGGAGAATAAAAATGTTACGACAGTTGTTTGCCATGTTCCTGGTCAGCGTGATGGGCATAAGTGCCGCCGTTGACTATGCCGAAGCGCGACGCTTAGGCGGCGGTAGCAGTATGGGTAGTGTTTCTCGCTCGGCGGATAAGCCCGCCAGCACTCCAACACAACAGCAGACACAGGGCACCCAGCAACAGAGCGCAGGCGCGGCGACCACTCCTCGTCGTGGCGGCATGGGCGGAATGATGGGAGGCTTACTCGCCGGTGGCTTGCTGGCCGCCCTCTTCTTCGGCGGCGCGTTTGATGAGCTGCGCCTTATGGACATACTGCTAATGGCTGGAATTGTTGCCTTAGCAATCTTCGCTTTCCGCGCCTTTATGCAACAGCGACGGCCAGCATCAGCCACGGCGGCAGGCTATCAACGTGAACGCCAGGAGACTCAGCACACACCGAGCAGCTTTACCGCAGCACCTGGCAGTTTGGCGAGCAGCTTACAAAGCACGCCGGCCTGGTTCGATAAAGAGCGTTTTTTGGGCAGTGCCAAAGAGCACTTCATGAAGCTCCAGCGCGCTTGGGATAATAACGACTTTAGCCAAATCCAAGAGTACGTCACGCCGGAACTCTATAATCTACTGCGCCAGGAGCGTGCTGAGCAGCCTGCCAACAACCGTACCGAGGTGGTGCGCCTGTTTGCTGAACTAGGTGATATCAAAGAGTACGATGCCCATGCCGAAGTCAGCGTTATTTTCCACGGTATTTTGGAAGAGAACAGTGAGCAAACTGAGTTCAACGAAACATGGCACCTAACGCGTAGTCTGCGCGACCAAGCGCCCTGGTACCTACAAGGTATTGAGCAAAACCCAAGCTCATAGCCATTAAAGGCAGCCAGTATGTACGCATCTGATAAGTAGCATAACTGCCTTAGAACGCAAAACAGCCGCTTTTTAGCGGCTGTTTTTGTATCGGTAACGTAACGATACGCTACCGATACGCGGTGGAGAGGCGCTCGTTTACTCCTCAGCAGACTCTTCAATATTCTCGCCCATCTCTTCTAGGCTTTCGCCCGCATCTTCCATGCTCTCATCAATGTTTTCACCAGCTTCTTCAGCAGGCCCCTGATTATCACAGGCAGCTAGGCCACCCATCATCATGGCCATCAGTAGCGCAACTGCAAGCTTCTTCATCAACGGGGTACTCATATCGCTTCTCCTCCTGAGATGCTGCTTGAATGATAGGTACTTGCTCATACTAGTTGCTAGGTAGCACTTACGCCACCACGGACCAGTAACTCCTTGTTATTTAATTTATTAAAACGGTTGCTTTAAGGAAGTTCTATGCACTTCTCCGCGCCGCCCTTGTCATTCCCGCAGGCCCTTAGCGGGAATCCATGTTGGGCTGGGGTTTCGGGCTGCTGCAGGACAAGGACAAGGTGGATTCCCGATCACCCCACTCGGGAATGACGGTGCGGAGGCTTGGGAACGATTTTCTTCCGCGCAAACAAAAAACCCAGCCGGTTGGCTGGGTTCTTTGTTAAATAAGTGCCTGACGATGACCTACTCTCGCATGGGGAGACCCCACACTACCATCGGCGCTAAGCGGTTTCACTTCTGAGTTCGGCATGGGATCAGGTGGTTCACGCGTGCTATGGTCGTCAGGCGTAACTTGTAATGCATATCATGCTGAGGTGTTTTGTGGCGTCTCTCGTTTCCTGTCACCGACAGGAAGCGCGTATCCGGTTTTCGTTATCACTGCGACCAGACCCCTTGGGTGTTATAGGGTCAAGCCTCACGGGCCATTAGTACACGTTAGCTCAACGCCTTGCAGCGCTTCCACACCGTGCCTATCAACCAGCTGGTCTCGCTGGGCCCTTCAGGAGGCTCTAGGCCTCAGGGATGTCTCATCTTGAAGGGGGCTTCCCGCTTAGATGCTTTCAGCGGTTATCCCGTCCGCACATAGCTACCCGGCAATGCCACTGGCGTGACAACCGGAACACCAGAGGTGCGTCCACTCCGGTCCTCTCGTACTAGGAGCAGCCCTTCTCAAACATCCAACGCCCACGGCAGATAGGGACCGAACTGTCTCACGACGTTCTAAACCCAGCTCGCGTACCACTTTAAATGGCGAACAGCCATACCCTTGGGACCGACTTCAGCCCCAGGATGTGATGAGCCGACATCGAGGTGCCAAACACCGCCGTCGATGTGAACTCTTGGGCGGTATCAGCCTGTTATCCCCGGAGTACCTTTTATCCGTTGAGCGATGGCCCTTCCATACAGAACCACCGGATCACTAGAACCTGCTTTCGCACCTGCTCGACGTGTCTGTCTCGCAGTCAAGCACCCTTATGCTCTTGCACTCATTGCACGATGTCCGACCGTGCTGAGGGTACCTTCGTGCTCCTCCGTTACTCTTTGGGAGGAGACCGCCCCAGTCAAACTACCCACCACACACTGTCCTCGATCCGGATAACGGACCTGAGTGAGAACGCCAATGATGCCAGGCTGGTATTTCAAGGTTGGCTCCCCTCGAACTGGCGTCCGAGATTCAAAGCCTCCCAGCTATCCTACACAGGCAACATCAGCGTCCAGTGTGAAGCTATAGTAAAGGTTCACGGGGTCTTTCCGTCTAGCCGCGGGTACACCGCATCTTCACGGCGATTTCAATTTCACTGAGTCTCGGGTGGAGACAGCGTGGCCATCATTACGCCATTCGTGCAGGTCGGAACTTACCCGACAAGGAATTTCGCTACCTTAGGACCGTTATAGTTACGGCCGCCGTTTACCGGGGCTTCAATCAAGAGCTTCGGACGAATCCTAACACCATCATTTAACCTTCCGGCACCGGGCAGGCGTCACACCCTATACGTCCGCTTGCGCGTTAGCAGAGTGCTGTGTTTTTACTAAACAGTTGCAGCCACCTGGTATCTTCGACCGGTTCGGGCTTAGAGAGCAAGTCTCATCACCCTACGCCGGCGTGCCTTCTCCCGAAGTTACGGCACCATTTTGCCTAGTTCCTTCACCCGAGTTCTCTCAAGCGCCTTGGGATTCTCACCCTGACCACCTGTGTCGGTTTGGGGTACGGTCGCACATGATCTGAAGCTTAGAGGCTTTTCCTGGAAGCGTGGCATCAATGACTTCCTGACCGTAGTCAGTTCGTTTCGTGTCTCGGCCTTGAAGGGTCCCGGATTTACCTAAGACCCAAGCCTACTCACTTTCACCAGGACAACCAACGCCTGGCTCACCTAGCCTTCTCCGTCCCCCCATCGCAATCATGTCCGGTACGGGAATATTGACCCGTTTCCCATCGACTACGCCTTTCGGCCTCGCCTTAGGGGCCGACTCACTCTGCTCCGATTAGCGTCGAACAGAAACCCTTGGTCTTCCGGCGGGGGAGTTTTTCACTCCCCTTATCGTTACTCATGTCAGCATTCGCACTCGTGATACCTCCAGCGAACTTCTCAATTCACCTTCATCGGCTTACACGACGCTCCTCTACCGCTCACACATAGTGTGAACCCGTAGCTTCGGTACCTGGTTTAGCCCCGTTACATCTTCCGCGCAGGCCGACTCGACTAGTGAGCTATTACGCTTTCTTTAAAGGATGGCTGCTTCTAAGCCAACCTCCTAGCTGTCTGAGCCTTCCCACATCGTTTCCCACTTAACCAGGATTTCGGGACCTTAGCTGACGGTCTGGGTTGTTTCCCTTTTCACGACGGACGTTAGCACCCGCCGTGTGTCTCCCACGCTTGCACTCACCGGTATTCGGAGTTTGCCTCGGGTTGGTAAGTCGGGATGACCCCCTAGCCGAAACAGTGCTCTACCCCCGGCGGTGATACGTGAGGCGCTACCTAAATAGCTTTCGAGGAGAACCAGCTATCTCCGAGCTTGATTAGCCTTTCACTCCGATCCACAAGTCATCCAAATCTTTTTCAACAGATCCTGGTTCGGGCCTCCAGTTGATGTTACTCAACCTTCACCCTGCTCATGGATAGATCGCTCGGTTTCGGGTCTATATCCAGCGACTGTGTCGCCCAGTTAAGACTCGGTTTCCCTACGGCTCCCCTAAACGGTTAACCTCGCCACTGAATATAAGTCGCTGACCCATTATACAAAAGGTACGCAGTCACAGAACAAGTCTGCTCCTACTGCTTGTACGCACACGGTTTCAGGGTCTATTTCACTCCCCTCTCCGGGGTTCTTTTCGCCTTTCCCTCACGGTACTGGTTCACTATCGGTCAGCCAGGAGTATTTAGCCTTGGAGGATGGTCCCCCCGTCTTCAGTCAAGGTTTCTCGTGCCCCGACCTACTCGATTTCACATGATCAGATTTTCGACTACGGGGCTATCACCCACTACGGCCGCGCTTCCCAGCGCATTCGTCTAATCAGTCACATGCTTAAGGGCTGGTCCCCGTTCGCTCGCCGCTACTAGGGGAATCTCGGTTGATTTCTTTTCCTCAGGGTACTTAGATGTTTCAGTTCCCCTGGTTCGCCTCTTACGCCTATATATTCAGCGCAAGATACTCATCTTATGATGAGTGGGTTTCCCCATTCAGAGATGCCCGGGTCACAGGTTGTTTGCCACCTCGCCGAGCCTTATCGCAGGCTTCCACGTCTTTCATCGCCTCTGGCTGCCTAGGCATCCACCGTGTGCGCTTCATTGCTTGACCCTATAACCCGAAGGAGTCTGGTGTCTCGCAATGATAACGATTGCCGGATACGCTTGAGACGTATCACAAAACAATTACGTATAAACGTTTTAAAACGTTTATGTCAGCATGATATACATTGTTAAAGAGCGACTGTTCGATGAACAGTGATAAGGCAACGCAGTCTTAGCGTTTAACTTATCAGTGGTCACAAAACATCAACAAACGGTTGGTAACGTACAACTTAATGGTGGAGCCAAGCGGGATCGAACCGCTGACCTCCTGCGTGCAAGGCAGGCGCTCTCCCAGCTGAGCTATGGCCCCATTGTTTTTGCTGACCTAACCTCTTGCCATTAATTTCTGTGAGACAAGGCAAAATGCAACGACGTATAGACTGCTATACGAGGAGCATTGTAACGTAGCATCACAGGAATTTGGTGGGTCTGGGCAGACTTGAACTGCCGACCTCACCCTTATCAGGGGTGCGCTCTAACCAACTGAGCTACAGACCCAAGAGGGGATCGTGCTTAAACCGTTTGCTCTATTATCTGATCAGGTAATTCATTGTGAGCGCTTACCGCGAGGGATGATGCATCGTTTAAGGAGGTGATCCAGCCGCAGGTTCCCCTACGGCTACCTTGTTACGACTTCACCCCAGTCATGAACCACACCGTGGTGATCGCTTTCCCGAAGGTTAAGCTAACCACTTCTGGTGCAGTCCACTCCCATGGTGTGACGGGCGGTGTGTACAAGGCCCGGGAACGTATTCACCGTGACATTCTGATTCACGATTACTAGCGATTCCGACTTCACGGAGTCGAGTTGCAGACTCCGATCCGGACTGAGACCGGCTTTTCGGGATTAGCTGACTCTCGCGAGCTCGCAACCCTTTGTACCGGCCATTGTAGCACGTGTGTAGCCCTACTCGTAAGGGCCATGATGACTTGACGTCGTCCCCACCTTCCTCCGGTTTGTCACCGGCAGTCTCCTTAGAGTTCCCGCCATTACGCGCTGGCAAATAAGGACAAGGGTTGCGCTCGTTACGGGACTTAACCCAACATTTCACAACACGAGCTGACGACAGCCATGCAGCACCTGTCTCTGCGTTCCCGAAGGCACCAAGTGATCTCTCACAAGTTCGCAGGATGTCAAGAGTAGGTAAGGTTCTTCGCGTTGCATCGAATTAAACCACATGCTCCACCGCTTGTGCGGGCCCCCGTCAATTCATTTGAGTTTTAACCTTGCGGCCGTACTCCCCAGGCGGTCGACTTATCGCGTTAACTTCGCCACAAAGTGCGCTAGGCACCCAACGGCTGGTCGACATCGTTTACGGCGTGGACTACCAGGGTATCTAATCCTGTTTGCTACCCACGCTTTCGCACCTCAGTGTCAGTGTCAGTCCAGAAGGCCGCCTTCGCCACTGGTATTCCTCCCGATCTCTACGCATTTCACCGCTACACCGGGAATTCTACCTTCCTCTCCTGCACTCTAGCTTGACAGTTCCGGATGCCGTTCCCAGGTTGAGCCCGGGGCTTTCACAACCGGCTTATCAAGCCACCTACGCGCGCTTTACGCCCAGTAATTCCGATTAACGCTTGCACCCTCCGTATTACCGCGGCTGCTGGCACGGAGTTAGCCGGTGCTTCTTCTGCGAGTGATGTCTTTCCTAATGGGTATTAACCACTAGGCGTTCTTCCTCGCTGAAAGTGCTTTACAACCCGAGGGCCTTCTTCACACACGCGGCATGGCTGGATCAGGCTTTCGCCCATTGTCCAATATTCCCCACTGCTGCCTCCCGTAGGAGTTCGGGCCGTGTCTCAGTCCCGATGTGGCTGATCATCCTCTCAGACCAGCTACGGATCGTCGCCTTGGTGAGCCTTTACCTCACCAACTAGCTAATCCGACATAGGCTCATCCAATAGCGGGAGCCGGAGCCCCCTTTCTCCCGTAGGACGTATGCGGTATTAGCCTGGGTTTCCCCAGGTTATCCCCCACTATCGGGCAGATTCCTACGCATTACTCACCCGTCCGCCGCTCGTCAGCGGGTAGCAAGCTACCCCTGTTACCGCTCGACTTGCATGTGTTAGGCCTGCCGCCAGCGTTCAATCTGAGCCATGATCAAACTCTTCAGTTTAAAATCATTGTGATGCTTACTCGTTACCCGAAGACAACAAAAGCGCATCAAACTTGGCTCAAGGTTCAAACGAATTCATTCAAACTTTCGTTCTCATGACCGCTTGCCTTGATATTTGGTGATTTATCACCCTCATCGGCAAGCGCCCACATGAATTACCTGATCAAATTGTTAAAGAGCTGTTTTCGCTGCTGAACTTCCGAAGAAGTCACTGGCTAACCGATGAACTGGCTTGCCTCAGCGAGGAAGGCGTATTCTACGCATTTCCTAGTGTTTGTCAATCACTGTTTTAAGTGAGTGAAGCGAGTGAGCGAAGAAAGCGAGATAACGATGCTTTCTGGCGTGGCTCGTTTCAAAAAGCGCCGGAAGACATCGAAGCATATTACTGCTGAGTTCTTCTAACTCTCTGACAAACCGAAGGTTTTCACCTTCAATCACCGCTGGTAACGCTGTGCGTCCCCGGCAGCGGATGCGTACTTTACGGATTCGCTGCCGTCTTGGCAAGTAGTTTTTTGAGAAAATTATCAAAAACGTTAGCTAAGTGTCACACGAGCATAACGCTTCTTACCCGCCTGGATAACGTAGGCACTCCCCGTAGCCAGCATCGTGTCTTGGGCAACAACATTTCCATCGACTTTCACACTGCCGTTTTTCAACATGTCTTTGGCTTGCGCACTGTTCTTGGTCAGGCCAGAGCGATTGAGTACTGCTGCGATAGGCGCCTGCTCATTACCTTCGAAATCTACTGCTACTTCAGGCAGGTCTTCCGGTAACTCACCTTCCGCGAGTTGATTACCCGCCGACTTGTGCGCATTAGCGGCCGCTTCATCGCCGTGGTAACGGGCAATCAGCTCACGGGCTAGCTCCATTTTCACGTCACGCGGGTTAGCCCCCGCCTCTACGCTCTGCTTAAGCGCATCGATCTCTTCGTTGGATTTCAAAGAGAGCAGCTCAAAGTAACGCCACATTAAGCTATCGGGCATAGAGACGAGCTTATTGAACATAGAGCCCGGCGCTTCATCGACACCAACATAGTTACCCAATGACTTGGACATTTTCTGCACGCCGTCCAGCCCTTCGAGCAGTGGCATGGTGATCACGACCTGAGGCTCTTGGCCGAAGTGCTTTTGAATTTCTCGGCCCATCAGCAGGTTAAATTTCTGATCGGTCCCGCCTAACTCAACATCCGCCTCAAGCGCGACTGAGTCGTAACCCTGGACAAGGGGGTAGAGAAACTCGTGGATCGCGATAGATTGGTTAGCTTTATAACGCTTTTCAAAATCATCACGCTCAAGCATCCGCGCGACCGTGCTTTGCGCTGCCAACTCAATCATTTTAGCGGCGCTTAATTCACCAAACCATTCGGCGTTAAAGCGCACCTCGGTCTTTTCGGGGTCGAGGATTTTAAACACCTGCTCTTTATAGGTTTCAGCGTTGGCTTTTACGTCGGCCTCGGTGAGCGGTTTACGAGTAACGTTTTTGCCAGTGGGGTCACCGATACGACCAGTGAAATCCCCGATCAAGAAAATAACGGTATGCCCGAGATCCTGGAACTGGCGCATTTTCGTCAGCAGCACACTATGCCCAAGGTGCAAATCAGGTGCTGTCGGATCAAACCCTGCTTTAATACGCAGCTTACGGCCAGACGCCAGCTTTTTCTTTAGCTCATCCTCTACCAGGATTTCATGCGTGCCTCGCGACAGTAGCGCTAACGCCTGATCCACCTCACTCATTGCCTCTCTCCATGTAATATGTGCCATATATAGGCGTCAGATATTGAATAACCGGCGATGTTACCATGCCCTCTCGCCTTGGTTGAGCCTTCACTACGTTTTGGATGAGCTGCTTTATGAAAACGCCCCACCCTACCTTACCGTCGTATTATGTTGGCTTAATGTCGGGCACCAGCCTGGACGGCATCGATGCGGCGTTGGTCGCTATAACGCCGCACTCGCCACCGGAGCTCATTGCTACGCATGCGTCGCCCATGCCTCAGTCGCTTCATAACCTGCTGCTGAACTTGTGTCATGCCGAGCAAGTGAGCTTTGCTGAGCTGGCAGCGGCCGAAACCGAATTTTGCCAGCTACAGGCAAACGCCGTGAAAGCACTGCTGACTCAGCAGCAGATCTCAGCAGCGCAAATTAATGCTATTGGTAGCCATGGACAAACAATCGAGCACGCTCCCAGCGGTCATCACGGCGGCCCTGCCTATACACTGCAACTTGATAACCCCAGCCTGTTGGCCGAATTAACCGGCTGCACGGTGGTGGCTGATTTTCGCCGACGCGACTTAGCCGCTGGTGGTCAAGCCGCGCCGCTTGCACCAGCATTTCATCAAGCCCTGTTTGGTCGCCAGACAAGCGAGCAGCTTGTTTTAAACCTAGGAGGCTTTGCGAATCTGACGTGGCTACCCAGCGATACCAGCATTCCCGCCATTGGCTTTGATACAGGACCCGCTAATGTGTTGTTAGATGCCTGGTTCTCTAAGCATCACGACGGTCGCTTTGATCAAAATGGCACCTGGGCCTCTCGCGGGCAAGTCGATCAAGCGCTATTAAAACGCCTGCTAAGCGAGCCGTTTTTTCACCAGCCGCCGCCGCGCAGCACCGGACGCGAACTCTTTCACTTGGCTTGGCTAGAAAACAAGCTAACGGGCAATGAAACGGCTTGCGATGTGCAAACCACATTAGCGGAACTGACCGCAATAAGCGTTGCACAGGGCATTCAGCAACTGTCCGCGACCCACAACAGCATGACGTTAATTGCATGCGGCGGCGGAGCACATAACAGTTATTTAATGGCAAGACTCGCGGCGCATTTGCCCCATGCGACCTTTAAGTCTCCCGCAGACTTGGGCTGGCCAGAAGACTGGATTGAAGCAGGCGCTTTTGCTTGGCTCGCCCACCAACGTTTACATGGTCTGCCCGGCAACTTACCTTCCGTCACCGGTGCTAGCGGCTGGAGAGTTCTGGGTGGCATTTACGCCTGCTGATTGACATCAGCGCCCCCCATGGCAGCTAGATTAAGTCAACGGTTAGCACCAGTAACACGTATCATAGGTGGATGCTTGGCAAAAAAGTGACGATCAGATGCGTTCTGCTTTGCCGAGAATGCCAGCAGTTCGGTAATATCCATTTCTCTTTTCCCAGCAGCGGTAAGGTGCTTGAGTATGACAGACATCGCGCTTCCCGAGTCACTCGCCCAGGCCAGCGAACGCCTGAGTAACGCATTAAAAAAGGCTGAACGCCCACTCGATAGCGCAACGCTGCTAGCCGTTAGTAAAACAAAACCCGCTTCCATGATTCGCCAAGCCTGGCAGCATGGACAGCGTGAATTCGGCGAAAACTATCTGCAAGAAGCACTGGAAAAACAAGTCGAACTGGCCGACCTAGACGGTATTGTGTGGCATTTTATTGGCCCACTACAGTCCAACAAAACCCGCGCAGTGGCAGAAAGCTTCGCTTGGGTACATAGCGTTGACCGCTTAAAAATAGCCAGACGGCTTAGCGAACAACGCCCGGAACACTTACCGCCACTCAACATTTGTTTGCAGGTCAATATTAGCCACGAAGTTTCGAAGTCGGGCGTCATGCCCAATGAAGTGGTGGCACTAGCGAAAGAAGTGGCCGCTTTGCCACGTCTAAGTCTACGTGGGCTCATGGCGATTCCGGCCCCGGCTAACAACCTTGCAGAACAGCGGGCGCCGTTTGCGGCCTTGCGACAACTTTTGGAAACCCTTCAGACAGCGCTTCCGGATGCTCCTCTGGATACGCTATCGATGGGGATGAGCGACGATTTAGAAGCCGCTGTTTTAGAGGGCGCAACGCTGGTACGTTTAGGAACGGCGATTTTTGGCGCACGCACCACTCAACACGCGGCTCAGTAGCACTGCTAATCGAAGAGCGTAAAGACGACTGACCTCCATGCTGCCCAATGCAGCTTTTTTACCCAATAAGGATACCCACATGGCGAGCAAGATTACCTTCATTGGCGCAGGCAATATGGCCAGCGCCATTATCGGCGGCCTCATCGATAGTGGTGTGTCTCCTAGCGACATCACTGCCACCGCACCTAATGAAAGCGAGTTAACGCCTTTAGCAGCGCGCTTAGGAATTAACACAAACACCGATAATAACGCCGCCGTAGAAGACGCCGACGTGGTCGTACTCGCCGTAAAGCCCCAGATTATGCGCAGCGTATGTGAAGCGATGCGGGATAACGTACAACAGCAATCACCGCTGATCATTTCTATTGCAGCAGGTCTGGACGCAGCCACCATTGACCAATGGCTAGGCGGTAATAATGCGCTGGTTCGTTGCATGCCCAACACGCCTGCATTGGTCGGCATCGGTGCCAGCGGCTTATATGCCAATAGCGCGGTGAGTGAGGAGCAACGCACGCTAGCAACGCAGCTTATGGAAGCGGTTGGCATTGTGGAGTGGGTTGCAGAAGAGAGCCTGCTTGATGCGGTAACCGCGGTATCAGGCAGTGCGCCAGCTTACTTCTTTCTGATGTTTGAGGCGATGGAAGAGGCCGCTGTCAAACTTGGCTTGCCTGCCGCCACAGCGCGACGCTTGGCTATTCAAACAGCGCTAGGCGCCGCCACTATGGCCCAGCGCAGTGACAAAGACCCGGCCACACTTAAACAAAATGTTATGTCGCCAGGCGGCACGACAGAACGTGCTATTCAGCACATGGAAGATGCGCAACTACGCGCCACCATCGCCGACGCCATGCAGGCCTGTGCCCAGCGCGCAGAAGCAATGTCCAAGGAACTTAGCGCTAACTAAATACACAACTTTGCAACGGAGAGGCCGCAATGGGTAGTCAAGTGGGCAGTGCCGGGTTAATGCTCGTTAACTCGTTAATCAATATTTATTTATTCTTACTGATGTTGCGCTTTTTGCTGCAAGCATCGCGGGCGGATTATTACAACCCGCTTAGCCAATCAGTAGTTAAAATCACTCAGCCTGTTGTCGGGCTATTTCAGGGCTTCTTAGGCCCCGTCGCTGGGCGCTTTGACCTTGCCACGTTGGCCGCGGGTTTTGTGTTGAAAGTGGTTAGCATGGTGGCCATTTTCATGGTGATTGGCGTTGGTATGCCGCCCATCCCAGGACTACTGATTGCTGGCATTGCGGCACTGGCTAACGCCATATTAAAGATCTATTTCTTTGCCATGATTGTGATGATTATCCTGAGCTGGGTCGCCCCTAATGCTAGCCACCCAGGCGCGCTGTTGGTGATGCAGCTAGTCGAGCCCATTATGGCTCCTGTTCGGAAAGTCATTCCGCCGCTGGGCATGATCGATTTATCACCCATCGTGGTGTTTATTGCGATTAATTTGGTGGATGGCTTAGTAGTGGGGTCCTTGATTCGCGCTGCGGGTATCTCTGGCGCACTGGTTGGGCTGTAACTGCGCAATATTCCCCAGGGCCTCTTTTTAGCAGGATTTATTTTTTGCAGGACTAGCGCTTTCGATGCCTGATTCAGACACTCTCACTTTCGTTGACCGGCCGGCGGACTCCGTTGGCCTTGTCACCCCTAATGTAGCGAAATTTGACACGCCACTCCCGCTTGCTTGTGGCAAGGTGCTGCCTGAGTACGAGCTTATCTACGAAACCTACGGCACGCTAAATGCTGAGCGTAGTAATGCTGTGCTAATCTGCCATGCGCTATCAGGACACCACCATGCAGCGGGCTATCACGGCGACGAAGACCGTAAACCTGGCTGGTGGGATGCTCATATCGGCCCTGGAAAATCTATCGATACCAACCGTTTTTTTGTGGTATCGCTAAACAATCTGGGCGGCTGCCATGGCAGCACAGGCCCTGTTAGCCACAACCCTGAAACCGGCCGCCAGTGGGGCCCTGATTTCCCCATGGTCACTGTCAGTGACTGGGTAGCCAGCCAAGCGCGCCTGGCCGACCAACTAGGCATTGAGCGTTGGGCTGCAGCAGTGGGCGGAAGCCTGGGTGGTATGCAGGTGCTTCAGTGGACAATGACTTACCCTGAACGTGTCGCCAATGCGGTAGTGATTGCTGCCACCCCTCGGCTTTCCGCCCAGAATATTGCCTTTAACGAAGTGGCTCGTCAGGCGATCCGTTCTGACCCTGAGTTTTTCGGCGGCTGGTATGCAGAGCACGATACGGTCCCCAAACGGGGCTTGAAACTGGCACGCATGGTGGGCCATATCACCTACCTTTCCGAAGATGCAATGGGCAGTAAATTTGGCCGCGACCTGCGCAGCAACGATTTGAACTTTGGGTTTGATGTCGAGTTCCAGGTTGAGTCTTATCTACGCTATCAGGGCGATACATTCTCCACCGCCTTTGACGCTAACACCTACCTGTTAATGACCAAGGCTCTTGACTACTTCGACCCAGCAGCCAATCAAGCAGGCGACCTAGCCAGCGCTCTAGCACCAGCCAAGTGCCCTTTTCTGGTCGTTAGTTTTACGACTGACTGGCGCTTCCCACCTTCTCGCTCTCGAGAACTCGTCGACGCACTCATCCGCGCAGGCAAATCGGTTAGCTATGCCAATATTGACTCTCCTCACGGGCATGATGCCTTCTTACTGCCCGAGCCACGCTACCACGCTCTGTTCAGCGCATTTATGACGCGCATCGCCCGAGAGCTGAATATCGAAGAAACAGCCAGGGAGGAGACCCTGTAATGCGTGCGGACCTTGAACTGATTTACGACTGGGTGCCCCAGGGGGCTCACGTGCTGGATTTAGCCTGCGGTGATGGTGCTCTACTTGAGCGCCTAGCACAGGAGAAAAATGTTACCGGCTATGGTTTAGAGATCGACCCCGACGGGATTACCCAGTGCGTTTTCAGGGGCGTGAACGTTATTGAGCACAACCTGGATGATGGCTTGGGTAGTTTCAGCGACAACAGCTATGATCAAGTCATTATGACTCAAGCGCTTCAGGCACTACGCCGTCCGGATAAAATGCTTGATGAAATGTTACGCGTCGCCGAGGAAGGCATTATCACTTTTCCTAACTTTGCTTATTGGCGGCACCGAATTCATCTTGGCCTACGTGGCTATATGCCGGTCTCTAAATCGCTACCTCATGCCTGGTATGACACACCCAACATCCACCTTTCGACCTTTAACGACTTCGAGCACCTGTGTCGTGAAAAAGGGTTGGTGATTGTTGATCGCGCGGTAGGGGTTGGCGACCACAAAGGACACTGGACATCAAAGTGGTGGCCCAACTTATTCGGTGAAATTGCTATTTTCAGAGTGCGCCGTCGCTAATTAATTTTATGTTAACTCGCCATATCGCCCCATAAGAGGAGACCAACCATGGTTTATCGAGCGTTACGCAGAACGACCCTGCTTACTACGCTGCTTTGCTCACTGCTCCTCGCCACACAAGCGGTAGCTGAGCAGCTAGTACGGATAGGCGACTATGAGATTCATTACAGTGCCGTGGCCACCAGCTTCCTCACCCCAGAAGTTGCCCAAGCGCACGGCATTCAGCGCAGCGCAGGTCACGGACTGGTTAATGTGAGCGTACGCGAACGCCAAGAGGACGGCAGCACCCGTGCTGTTAACGCCAGCGTACAAGGCCACGTAACGGGGCTCACCGATGCACAAGAAACGCTAAACTTCCGCACTGTGCACGATGGTGATGCCACTTATCACTTGGCCACCTTTGCCTTGCGCCACGACGAGCCCACACGTTTTAACTTGGACGTTCGCTACGACCGCAATGCCAGTCCGGAGCGGGTCAGCTTTATTCAGCGTTTTTATATCGAACGTTAAATTCGCACCGGTAGCGGTCGTGTTAATCGCACCGCTACCGGCGCTCCTGCCTGCCAATCTAGCGTAATACCGTAAGCTAACACCTCAACCCCAGCCTCTACCGCTGCGGCTAACGCCGCCGCATAGATAGGATCGATATGGGCCGCCGGGGCTACATCGTGAATACCTTCATGGGCGACACAAAACAACAGCACGGCCCTTTCGCCCTGTTCAACAAGCGTGGTTAAGGTCTGCAAATGCTTGGTGCCCCTCGTGCTGACCGAATCAGGAAAGTAACCATGCCCATCGGCTTCTTTAAGGGTGACCTGCTTAACTTCAACAAAAACGTCGCCCTTATCAGGATCACTCAACCGAAAATCGAGCCTTGCGTCACTGACTTTCGCTTCCCGTTTGAGTGTTTGATAACCTGCCAATGGACCAATATCACCGGCTAAAATGGCCTCCTCCACGATGCGGTTGGCACGGCCAGTGTGGACAGAAGCCAGCGCGCAGGCACCATCTGGCTCCGGCAACTCAATCCATTCCCACGTCCAGGCCAGCTTGCGCTTGGGATTATCACTCCGTGACAGCCATACGCGACAACCGGGCACATTCACCGCCTTCATCGAGCCCGTGTTGGGGCAATGGGCGACGACTTCCTCGCCACTCTCCAACCTTACATCGGCTAAAAAGCGTTTATAACGACGCAGCAACACCCCAGGCACCAACTCAGCATAGGTCGTCATAGTCGCCCCACGAAACGGCCAATGCGTTCTACGGCCTCCTGTAACCGTTCAACGCTGTTAGTAAAGGCGATGCGTACATGGTGTTCGCCACCCTCGAGCGCAAAATCAATGCCCGGAGTAATTGCTACGTTCTCCTCGACCAGCAACCGCTCACAGAATGCCTGGCTATCTCGGCTGTAATGGGAAATATCCAACCATAGATAAAACGCCCCTTGAGGTGGCAAGTCTGGGGCAAGCCCCAACTGCGCCAGCCCGTCCAGCAACACTTGGCGTCGCTGTTTGAGCGTCGACCTACGCGCTTCCAAAATGTCGCGACACTCTGGAGTGAAGGCGGCCAACGCCGCATGCTGGGAAGGGGTCGGCGCGGCAAGGAAGACATTTTGCGCCAGCCTAGTAAGCGGCTCGACGGCGTGTTCAGGCGCCACCAACCAGCCCAAGCGCCAGCCTGTCATACCGAAATATTTAGAGAAGCTATTGACCACGAAGGCCTGGTCGGAAAGCGATGTCGCCGATAGCGGTGCATCGTCATAATTCAAGCCTTGGTAAATCTCATCGACAATCACGTCACCGCCTTTCGCAGCTACGGTGTTGATGACTGCAGTTAGCGCCTCAGCGCCTAACGTATGTCCTGTAGGGTTAGACGGGGAAGCTAGCATGGCTAAACTCGTTTTAGCTTGCCAGTGTTGCTCAATCAGCGGTGCCGTTAACTGCCAACCGCTTTGGCGACCCACGGGAATGGCATCAATTTCTGCGCCAGCTAGGGCCATAAAGTGACGGTTACACGGATAATTGGGATCGGCCATCAACACACGGTCACCTGTTTCGACCAGTAATTGGCTAGCCAGCAACAGTGCTCCAGAGGCTCCTGGAGTCACCAAAATACGTGAAGGGTCAACGGTGGCATTAAAATGCTCAGCGTAATTTCTGGAAATGGCTTCCCGCAGCGATGCTAGGCCTGCCGCAGGTGTATAGCGCGTTTTTCCTGTCGCCAGCGCTTGCTGGCCTGCTGCTACAATCGGTGCCGGCGTCGCGAAGTCAGGCTCACCGACTTCTAGGTGAATCACATCGTGGCCGTCGGCCTCTCGAGCCTGGGCCATTTCCAATAGATGCATCACGCGAAAAGGTGCAACGTGATTTACACGTGAATTCCAAGCCATAACGGTTCCTTCACTAAATGGTTGAGAAATCATGACGCAGGTCGTTGAAGAGGCAAGACCATGGTCGAAAATGCGCTATTATGCTTGCATAGCGCGCATTTTTCAGCTAAACAAGCATCCCTTTGGCGTGAGATCGTGACATACACTCATGGTCGATCAGCAGTCACATACGTAAGGGGCACTCCCATGCCAGTAGCGGAAAAGAAACCGGAAGCGTCCAAGTCCTTCACCCCGTATGAGCCAGCACCGGGCGAAGAGTATATGAACGAGAAGCAGCTCGCGCACTTCCGCCAGCTCCTTCTAGACTGGAAACAAGATCTCATGGAAGAGGTGGATCGTACCGTACGCCACCTGCAGGAAGACGCTAATAACTACGCTGACCCCGCTGACCGCGCTACTCAAGAAGAGGGCTTCAGCTTGGAACTGCGCACTCGAGATCGCGAACGCAAGTTGCTGAAAAAGATCAACGAAACCATCGAGAAAATCGATGAAGACGACTACGGCTTCTGTGAAGCCTGCGGCGTTGAAATCGGCATTCGTCGCCTTGAAGCCCGCCCCACGGCAACGCTGTGCGTAGACTGTAAAACGCTGGCAGAGCTTAAAGAGAAACAGCTCGGTGGCTAACCATCGGCGCGAATACGCTATAAGCTGCTAGTTTGTTACAAGCTAAAGCGTCCAACGGGCACCCTTGAGGTGCCCGTTTTTGTTTGTCATCTTGTGGCGCTATTTGGACAATTGATTCGGGCTGTCATGACCCATACCACGCATTACCGGGGACGTTTCGCTCCCACACCGTCAGGGCCACTGCACCTTGGCTCGCTAGTGGCCGCCCTAGGCAGCTACTTAGACGCCCGCGCTGTTGGCGGGCAGTGGCTGGTACGCATTGAAGATATCGACCCGCCCCGCTGCCCTGAAGGCGCAGCTGATACCATTCTGCGTCAGCTTGACGCCTTCGGGCTTCATTGGGATGAAACGGTGCGCTGGCAACATCACCGCCATACGGCTTATCAGCAGGCGCTCGATCAACTAGCAGACCAAGGCTTGGCGTATCCGTGTAGCTGTTCGAGAAAGCAGTGGCAAGCGTTTTCAATCTATCCCGGCTGGTGCCGCAAAAGCGTTCGTGATACTACAAAGCCGGTTGCCTGGCGGCTGCGCAGCGACCTAGCAAAGCGCCCTATTACTTGGCAAGATCGGCTTTTTGGTTTTCAACAGTTCGACCCTGACGTTTTGGGCGATGTTGTGCTTAAACGCAAAGATCAGCTTTGGGCTTATCAGCTTGCCGTTGTAGTCGATGATGCGGACCAAGGCATTACCGATATTGTGCGCGGTTACGACCTGCTGGATAACACGCCCTGGCAAGGCCAATTGCAGCAAGCGCTAGGCTTATCAACTCCCCGCTATCTGCATTTACCGCTCGTCGTTACTCAAGATGGTCAAAAGCTCTCTAAGCAAAACCTGGCCCCTGCACTAGCCAAAAACGCCGACGGCATTCGCCAACAGCTGTTTCAGGCACTGCAGTTACTCGATCAGGCCCCACCACGCACACTGGTTCAAGAGCCACCCGAAACGCAACTAAACTGGGCAATAGCACATTGGTCTGTTGAAAAGCTTGTTGCTACCACCCACCGCCGCTATCAATCAGAGTTTTAATATGTACGTTTATCGCATACTGCTGTTCTTGGTGTTTGGCGGCTATTTGCTTTCGCCGTTACTAATGGACGGCTGGGGAGATCCAAGCGTTGCCTGGTATCGCCCATTTGCTATTTGGGGCGGTCTGATCGCGCTAACGCTATGGCTTGAGCAAAAAAGGAAGTTAGATGAGCGTTGAGCTTTTTGGAGTAGTGCTGCTGGGCTTAGGCTATCTTGCCTTACTGTTTGCCTGCGGCATGGCCGTAGAGCGGGGCTGGGTACCAGTGCGCATTACGCGCCACCCGATTGTGTATACCCTGGCGCTGGGCGTATACGCCAGCGCCTGGGCAATCTATGGCAGCGTGGAACTTGCGGCGCAAGCAGGCTTTGGCTACTTGGCATATTACCTCGGTGCAGCCGGGGCCTTTCTGCTGGCTCCCGTACTGCTTGTGCCCATACAACGCATTACCCGCACCTACCAGCTCTCTTCACTGGCGGATCTATTTGCGTTTCGCTATCGGTCCCGTTGGGCGGGTACCCTGGTAACACTGATCAGCCTGCTAGCCGTGATGCCACTGCTGGGTATCCAGGTGCAAACCTTAAGCGATGCCGTCTACCTGCTCACTGGCAGCCGCTATAGCGCAGCGGCTACCCTGCTATTTTGTGGAGTGATCGCAGGCTGCGCGGTATTGTTTGGCGCACGCCACAGCCACCGACATCGGCACGATACGCTACTCAGCGTGATTGCTTTTGAATCGATCATTAAGCTACTGGCGATGCTTGGGCTAGGAGCCATTGCACTGTGGTGGGTATTTGATGGGGCTCACGGATTACAGCAGTGGCTAGAAGGGCCAGGAGCCGCGGCCCAAGCCGCAACACCACAACTTGAAGCCCCACAATGGCGCACCCTGCTACTGCTGTTCTTTGCGGCCGCTTTTATGATGCCGCACCTGTTTCAGATTACCTTCGCCGAAAGTCTTTCCCGCCATACCCTGCTTCAAGCCAGTTGGACATTACCGCTATTTTTGCTGCTGATGGCACTTCCAGTGCCTTTAATCTGGTGGGCGGCACAATCAACAAACGAGACGGTTCCCGTCGCTGCCTACGCCGCCTTCTTGATGTCAGAACACTGGTGGGTAGGCGCGCTAGCTTTTATCGGCGGCCTTGCCGCCGCCAGCGGTACGATGATGATGATTGCACTGGCTCTATCAGGCATGGTGCTAAACCACGTAGTGCTAGTAGCTCGCCCGCCCGAGGCGCGTAGCGATTTATACGGCTGGCTGCTCTGGCTACGCCGCGGCTTAGTCGTCGCTGCGATTGCTGGCGGGTGGCTATTTGCTGAAAGCGTTGGTCGCTACCATTCGCTAACAAACTTAGGGCTCGCTGCATTTGTAGGCATGGCACAGTGCCTGCCTGGCATGCTGGCGCTATTGTACTGGCCCGGCGCGAACCGTAAGGGCATGATCGCCGGGCTAATGAGCGGCATTATTATTTGGCTGTGGGGCCTATGGTTGCCGCTTTTGCTTGATCTCCCTATGCTCTCGCTGCCTTTCATCCCCTTGATGTCTGCCGATGCCCCCATTTGGTATAACGTTACGCTTGTTTCCTTAGCGGTTAATATTCTACTGCTGCTTATAGTGTCGCTATTTACCCGCATCTCAGAAGGAGAACGCTCGGCAGCCGAAGCATGTTCCGTAGATGCGGTCATTCGTTCAAAACGTTTACCACTGGAAGCCGCTACGGCGGGAGACTTTCCCACTTATCTTGCCCAAGCGTTGGGCGATGAAGCTGCCAGCCGTGAAGTGGACCGCGCACTGGCAGCGCTAAACCTGACGCCTCAGGAGCGCCGCCCCTATGCACTGCGCCGCCTGCGCGACCGAATCCAGGCTAACCTATCCGGTTTAATGGGGCCTTCCGTTGCGCGAGATATTGTTGACCGTTACCTGCCCTACCGCCACGACGACGCACCGGTTACTGACGATATTCATTTTGTTGAAAGCCGCCTTGAAGCTTACCGCTCTAGGCTCACTGGCCTGGCTCGGGAACTGGATGGCTTGCGCCGTCATCATCGACAAACGCTAGCCTACTTGCCGGTAGGCTTGTGCGTGTTAGGCGACGATGATGAGCTGTTAATGTGGAATGAGGCGCTTTCATCACTGTCCGGGATTAGCGGTGATAGCGTGATTGGCTCACGCCGCGATAGCCTGCCCCCACCCTGGCCCAATTTGCTCGGTAGCGTACTCAACGCCAGCCATACACCGCTGTATAAACAAGCAGTATCGCTCCATGGCAAGGATTACTTCCTCACCCTTCACAAAGCGGTGTTAAGCGGACACGACAGCCGTGGCGGCAGCGTGATTTTGGTAGAAGACCATACTGAAATGAAGTGGCTAGAAGAAGAGCTTGTCCACGCTGCACGCTTGGCATCCATAGGGCAACTTGCAGCAGGCGTGGCACATGAAATAGGCAACCCTATCACGGGCATTTCATCACTGGCTCAAAACTTGCGCTACGACACCGATGATCCTGCGCTACTGGAAACAGCTGATCAAATTCAACAGTTAACCCAGCGAGTCACCAAGATTGTGAACTCGCTGGTCGGTTTTGCTCACGGTGGCCGTCAGACTCTGCCACTGCCGACATCTCCTGCTTCACTCTTTAGCGTTAGCGAAGACGCGTTGCACTTGATTCATTTAGTGCGCTCGGGGGAGGATGTAAGCTTTACCAATGACTGTCCGGATGACATCGTAGTGCGTGGCGATGCTCAGCGATTAACCCAGGTCATGGTCAACTTACTGAGCAATGCCAAAGATGCTTGCGACGCTCAGGGCACGGTTCATATTGAAGCGGGCAAACAGGCAAGCCATGCTTGGTGGCGAGTCACCGATGATGGCCACGGCATTGACCCAAGCGTGAAGCATCGCCTTTTCGAGCCGTTCACCACGACCAAGCCTGCCGGCCAAGGCACTGGACTCGGGCTCTCGCTGGCCTACCAAATTATCAATGAGCACCAAGGCAAAATAGAGGTTGCGTCACCGCCTCCAGGAAAGCCTCGCGGCACTGCCATCACGCTTTGGCTACCGCTTTACCAACAGGATGATCACCTACCTCATGCCCAGGATACTGATTGTTGAAGATGAAGCGATTATTCGCAGCGCTTTAAAGCGTTTACTCGAACGTCATAGCTATACCGTCAGCGAAGCGGGCAGCGCAGAAGAAGCACGCGATTTGGCTCCTAGCGAGTTTGATCTAGTGATTAGTGATCTGCGACTGCCAGGTGACCCTGGTACCGCCCTCATTGAGGCCGCAGCACCTGCGCCGGTATTAATAATGACCAGCTATGCGAGCATGCGTTCAGCAGTTGACGCGCTAAAACAAGGGGCTGTGGACTATGTTGCTAAACCATTTGATCACACCGAGCTTTTAGAAACCGTCGAACGCATTCTGCATAAACAGTCGATGCAGCAAGGCACGCCTCCAGATATCACCGATGAAGGTGGTAGTCGCCAAACCATGATCGGCAATTGCACGGCCATGCAACAGGTTTATACGCGTATCCGTAAGACAGCCCCAGCAGACGTTACCGTGCTGATTCAAGGAGAATCTGGTACAGGCAAAGAGCTCGTTGCTCGGGCCATTCATCAACAAAGCAAACGCGCTAATGCATCGCTAATTTGTGTGAACTGCGCGGCAATACCGGAGACGCTGATCGAGTCAGAGCTTTTTGGACATGAGAAAGGTGCATTTACCGGCGCTAGCGCTTCCCGAACCGGGTTAGTGGAAGCCGCCGACGGCGGCACTCTATTCCTGGATGAAATCGGCGAGTTGCCGCTGGATGCCCAAGCGCGACTGTTACGCGTGCTGCAGGAAGGTGAAATCCGCAAGATTGGTTCCGTCGAAACACGCCATGTGGACGTTCGCCTGATCGCCGCCACCCATAGGGACTTGCGCGCTCTGTCAAAAAGCGGCGAATTCCGACTAGATCTCTACTACCGTCTCAACGTTATGCAGATTGAACTGCCACCGCTGCGTGACCGTGAAGAAGACGTATTGAAAATAGCCGATATCCTGTTAGACAAAGCCTGCCAACGTCATGATCGCCAAGGGCTTCGTTTATCACGGGCTTCCCGTCAGGTGCTACGCGACTACCCTTGGCCTGGTAACGTACGCGAGCTCGAAAATGCCCTGGAGAGGGGCGTAATTCTCGCGGAGGGGCATTTAATTCACCCTGACGACCTAGGCCTTGGCCCTGTTACCAACCGCCCTATTTCATCTTCAGGTAACAGCTCCTCATTAACCAATGACTCCTCAGCGCCGAGTGGGGATGACGATGACCTCTCCCTTGAGGACTATTTTCAGCATTTTGTGCTGGAACATCAGGATCAAATGAGTGAAACCGAGTTAGCCCAAAAATTGGGAATTAGCCGTAAAAATTTATGGGAGCGGCGCCAGCGCTTAGGCATTCCACGTAAAAAAACCGCACGCCGCCCCAATTAGGCGCGGCAGTACTTATACTCAACCACTCATATACACCCTCTAAGACTAACGTCTAATAGATTGATTTCCATAAGAAATATCCAAAACCCACCCATACGTTACTGTTACCTTCCCACACAACACGCTCTCAAAATCTCTTAAAAACGGGTAACACTATGCGCTGCGATTAGTTCCCTGGCATAGCCAATAAATTACAAGCTACTGAAAATAAAAGAATAAAAAATGGGTGGCACAGCAAGTGCAATATTACTGGGCAAGAAGAACAAAATGGGCAGCGCGGACGTCGCTAACAAAAACAACATGACACCGCCCCGACCTGAGCCAAAACAAAAACAACAGGGCCAGGCAGAGATCACAGTACTAACAAGAACAACAGGCTTGAGTCTCACGACTTGCTAGCGCTAAGCAGAATAGGCGCAGCGAACAATAACAACAGTTAGCAAGTGCCCAAAAAAGGACGCGACGTACACAAAGAATCTGCTTCCAAACAAAAACAACAGCAGCATGTGTGTACACCCCGGAAACAATAACAACACGCCGGGAGAAAAAGTTCGCAGTTGGATTATTGTTTTGAATACGAGGCGGTCGGAATCAGACTGGTTCTCACGCCTACCGACTGCGGTGCGTATTCAGAGCGATGTGCCATCATGAAGAAAAACAGCAGCATGGACGCTGATTGTCTGCTTTACAGGGGAGGCTTTTATAGCCTCCCCTTTCCGCGTTTAAGGGCAGTCATCTTTTACAAACCCTGCTCGAGTGCTTTGCAAGCCTCAAGGGGTCGGCTACACTCAGCAACTTACCGCTAACCTTGCGGTCATTTTATCGCTACGTTCTCGATACCGTTTTCGATAATACTGTTTTCGATACCCTGCGAGTCGATATCGCCGCATGTTTAAAGGATTTACCCGTTTATTACATAGCCCGGGAGAGCACTTGAAATCCCTGCTCGATTCCCCAGAGAGCGCCGCAGACGCGCTCAGTCCCCGTATTATTCCACGCTCCGAGCACCCTGTTTCTCGTCAGCAAATCAGTGAGGCTGCGTTAAAGGTACTCTATCGCCTCAATGGCGCAGGTTTTGATGCCTATCTGGTTGGCGGCTGCATTCGTGATGCATTGCTAGGCAAGGTGCCGAAAGATTTCGACGTTGCCACGAATGCAACGCCGGAGCAGGTGCGCGATCTGTTTCGCAACTCGCGGCTGATTGGTCGGCGTTTTCGCATTGTGCATGTGCGCTTTGGCCGCGAAGTCATTGAAGTTACCACTTTCCGCGGCAAGCCTCAGGACGAGCACGGCGACCATATTGCCCAGCAGTCTGACGATGGCCTGCTATTGCGAGATAATGTGTGGGGCAACATCGAAGAAGATGCTCTACGGCGCGACTTCACCGTGAATGCGCTTTACTACAATATTGCTGACTTCACGATTCATGACTTTGCCGATGGCGCACGTGATATTGAGTCGCGTACGCTGCGACTGATTGGCGACCCCGCTACCCGCTATAGGGAAGACCCCGTGCGCATGCTGCGGGCGGTGCGCTTTGCGGCCAAGCTTGATTTCACCATCGAGCCAGCCACTGAAGAGCCGATGTACGATCTGGCGCCGCTGCTGCTGCAAATCCCTCCCGCCCGTTTATTTGATGAAGTCCTCAAGCTATTCATGTCAGGGCATGGCTTAATTACTTTCCGCTTACTGAGCCATTACAACTTGTTTGGCATGCTATTCCCCGAAGCGGAAGAAGCGATGGCGGATGCCGCCTGGGCCGAAGAGCTGATTGAGCAAGCGCTCACTAACACCGATAAGCGCATTGCAGAAGGTCGACCAGTCACGCCAGCTTTCCTGTTAGCCGCCTTTTTGTGGGCGCCCGTAGCACATCGCCAAGCCGAGCTTGAGCGTGAGGGCATGCCCGCAATTCCAGCGCTGCAAACTGCCGCACAGCAGGTAGTCACTCGTCAGTTACAGCATATTTCGATCCCCAAGCGCTTTGGCATGCCCATGCGCGATATTTGGGAGCTACAGGCGCGCCTTCCCCTACGCCGCGGCAAGCGGGCATTTCAAACTCGCGAACATCCACGTTTCCGAGCCGCCTACGATTTGCTGCTGTTGCGTGAACAAGCAGGTGAAATACCGCGTGGCTTAGGCGATTGGTGGAGTGCCTTCCAGCAAGGTGATGAACACGAGCAGCTTCGGCTGTTACAGAAAGTGGGAAGTGATCCGGCAAGCCAAGGGGATCGGCGACGTAAAAAACGGCGCAAACCGCGTAAAACAGAGCAGTGAGAACACAATGCCACTTGCTTATATTGGTCTAGGTAGCAATCTGGATGATCCTGTCAGCCATATTCGCCAAGCCCTACGAGAACTGGACAAGCTGCCTCTTTGCCAACTTGTGGCTCAGTCGTCCTTATACGCTACACGACCAATAGGGCCACAAGATCAGCCAGACTTCATTAACGCCGTAGCTGCCCTTGAAACTACGTTTTCACCGTTGGCACTGCTAGATCAGCTTCAAGGGCTGGAACAACGCCACCGCCGCCGGCGACTGCGTCACTGGGGGCCACGCACGCTGGATTTAGATCTGCTGCTTTATGATCAAGACACGATCGTGCGCCCTAGGCTTCAGGTGCCTCATCCCCATATGCATAAACGCGCCTTTGTCCTAGCGCCTCTTGAAGAACTGGTGTCTGCCGCTCAATCAGAGCCAATAGTGCTTTATCAACAGCCGCTTGCAGAGTGGCTGAAGCAGCTTGAGCAAAGCGGAATACAACGGTTAGACAACCTAAATGCTACCGTGACTGCTACCGTCTGACACAAATCTCGACACCAAGCCCCCATTCAGGTAACAATTGCCAGTTACGCCACTTCACGCTTGCAAGGATGCAACGTTAATAATGGTCGGCTGCCCACGTTGCATCGGCCCACTTAGAAACTACGAGAGCACGCCATGAAAACCGTCACCCTGAGCACTCTGCAGGCGTATAAGCGCGCCGGCGAAACGTTCAGTTGCCTGACCGCTTACGATGCCTCTTTTGCCCATGCTGCCAGCGCTGCAGGCGTTGATGTTCTGCTAGTCGGCGACTCCCTAGGCATGGTCTTACAAGGGCACACTAGTACGCTTCCCGTGACTATTGAAGATATTTGCTACCACACACGCTGCACAGCCCGTGGCAAAGGCCATAGCCTGTTGATGGTGGACTTACCGTTTATGAGCAACGCCACCACGGAACGCATGTTAGAGGATGCCGCCGCATTGATGCGTGCTGGCGCCGAACTGGTAAAAGTCGAAGGCGAAGCATGGATGGCCGACGGTATCCGTGAGATGACCCGCCGTGGCGTCCCGGTATGCGCTCACCTCGGGTTAACACCGCAAACGGTCTACCAGTTAGGTGGTTATAAAGTGCAAGGCCGCGGAGCCGCCCAGGCCGAACAAATTATCCATGATGCCAAAGTGCTCGTTGAGGCAGGTGCTTCCGTGATCTTGCTGGAGTGTGTGCCAGCAAGCCTGGGTAAAGCGGTCACTGAAGCCTTAGACGTCCCAGTGATTGGCATCGGCGCAGGCCCTGATACCGATGGCCAAATTTTAGTCATGCACGACGTATTAGGCGTCACTCATGGCCGCACACCGCGCTTCGTCAAAAACTTCATGGCTGACGCGGAAAGCATTCAAAGCGCATTTGCAAACTACCATGAAGCGGTTAAAACCCGTACTTTCCCAGCCGCTGAGCACTGTTTTTAAGCGCCACCTGGAACGACGACGACCCCTTTATGCGCACTTTACGAGATATCAACGAATTACGCAGCACGCTCCGTGAATACCGTCAGCGCGGCCAACGCATTGCCTTAGTGCCTACGATGGGAAATCTGCATCAAGGCCACTTGGCGCTTGTGGCCAACGCTCGCCAGCACGCTGACGTCGTTATTTCAAGCCTGTTCGTGAACCCCATGCAGTTCGGCCCCGGTGAAGACCTGGACGCCTACCCACGCACGTTCGAGGCCGACCAAGCGAAGCTGACCGATGCTGGCTGCGATATTCTCTTCGCCCCCACCGTCAGTGCGCTTTATCCCAATGGCCTGACGGCCCAGACCCTCGTGCATGTCCCCATCGTAGGCGAAGGATTGTGCGGAGGCTCGCGCCCTGGGCACTTTGATGGCGTTTCGACCGTGGTCAGCATGCTATTTAATCTGGTGCAGCCGGATGTAGCTTGCTTCGGTGAAAAGGATTATCAGCAACTTGCGGTCATTCGTAAGCTGGTGCGTGATCTTCACATGCCTATCGAGATTATCGGCGTGCCGATTGTGCGCGCCGATGATGGCCTAGCGCTCTCCTCTCGGAATGGTTATTTAAGTGAGCTTGAGCGCGCAACAGCCCCTATGCTATATCGCACTCTATGCGAGCTACGCGATGCATTAGAGCGCGGCACCTCCATCGAAGAGGTACTACAACAGGGTAAAACAGCACTGTATGATGCTGGCTTTACGCCTGACTACCTTGAGCTACGTGACGCAAAGCTTGCTCCTGTGAGCAGCTCGACACGCAGTGCCGTGCTACTAGCAGCCGCTAAGCTAGGGCCCGCTCGGCTTATTGACAACATCAGCGTGCAGCTCCCAGACGCTGCCACTGACACTAGCTCGTAGCTAGTTTCGCTATTTAGGAGTTTCTATGCACACGATTATGCTTAAAGCCAAGCTGCATATGGCTCGCGTTACCCACGCGGTACTCAATTATGAAGGTTCCTGCGCTATCGACGGGGAATTGCTGGATATGGCCGGTATTCGTGAAAACGAGCAAATCCAGATCTATAACGTGGAAAACGGCGAGCGTTTCACCACCTACGCGATTCGTGGAGAAGAAGGCTCTCGGCTAATTTCTATCAATGGTGCAGCCGCGCATTTAGCCTCACCGGGACACCGGATCATTATTTGTAGTTACGCGCACTACTCCGAAGCAGAGCTTGAAAGCCATCAGCCTGCGCTTGTCTATCTGCAAGAAGGCAATCACGTTAGCCACACCAGCAATGCGATTCCTGTCCAATTAGCGTAAGCCAAGCAAGTGAGTAATCAGCTATTTAACGGGCCGTTTTACGGCCCGTTTTTATTTGCCTAAAAAAGCGTATTGCCGCAATGCACAACCTTCCCCTATGCTGATAGGTAAGTTCGACACAACATGCTAACAACAATGGAGAGTCCGCTTCCCCTGAAGTCGCTGTCCTCACTCAGAACGTTGCGTTACTTACCCAAGGAGTCATCATATGCAAGACGTGGTTATTGTCGCCGCTCGCCGCACCGCCGTAGGAAGCTTTGGTGGATCACTCGCTGGCATTCCTGCTAGCGATTTAGGTGCATTGGTTATTAAAGACATCCTCGCCTCTACCGGCGTTGCCCCAGAGCAAATTGATGAAGTGTTGCTAGGCCAAGTGCTGACAGCCGGTGTAGGCCAAAACCCTGCGCGCCAGGCAGCTATCAAAGCTGGTCTGCCTGATGCTGTTCCAGCCATGACGATCAACAAGGTATGCGGCTCAGGCCTCAAGGCCTTGCACCTGGCGACCCAAGCCATCCGTTGCGGTGACGCCAGCGTTGTTCTGGCCGGTGGACAGGAAAACATGTCGGCATCCCCCCACATCCTGCCTAACTCGCGTAACGGCCAGCGCATGGGCGACTGGAAAGCGATTGATTCCATGGTTCACGATGGCCTGTGGGATGCATTCAACAACTATCACATGGGTATTACTGCAGAAAACCTGGCAGAAAAATACAGTATCACTCGCGAAGCGATGGATGAATTCGCGGCAGCCTCTCAGCAAAAAGCCGCACAAGCCATCAAAGATGGCAAGTTCAAAGGCCAGATCGTGCCCGTGGAAATTCCACAGCGTAAAGGCGATCCAGTGGTATTTGATACAGATGAAAACCCACGAGAAGTTACCGCTGAGAAGCTAGCGGGTATGCGTCCTGCGTTCAAGAAAGACGGCACCGTTACCGCCGGTAACGCCTCATCCTTAAACGATGGCGCCGCCGTGGTGATGCTTTGCTCAGCAGAAAAAGCCAAAGAACTTGGCTTAGAGCCACTGGCGCGTATTGCCGCTTACTCTAACGCTGGCGTTGACCCTGCCATTATGGGCATTGGCCCAGCCCCGGCCACCCGCCGCTGCCTCGAAAAAGCGGGCTGGAGCCTGGACGACCTTGACCTTGTAGAAGCTAACGAAGCATTCGCTGCTCAAGCACTTTCAGTCAACAAAGAGCTGGGCTGGGATGTCAGCAAAGTGAACGTTAATGGCGGTGCGATTGCCCTAGGCCATCCGATCGGCGCTTCTGGCTGTCGTATTTTGGTTAGCTTGCTGCATGAAATGATTGCGCGTGATGCGAAGAAAGGCTTAGCCACGCTGTGTATCGGCGGCGGCCAAGGCGTTGCACTGGCGATTGAGCGCCCTTAACTACTCTTCAATACGCTTAAACGCCATGCCCCCGCTAAATGAACTGACCCCCAATAGTTGGACGGTTCATTTAGCCGGCGCCCAAGGCCTGAGTCCTGTACTGCACAGGGCTCAGGCCTTTTAGTTTTAGCTTGATCCGGTGATGGTTGTAATAGTAGATGTAGTCAGCAATACCGCGCTGCAACTGCTCAACGGTATCGAACCGATTCAGGTGAAAATACTCAGCCTTCAGAGTGCCGAAGAAGCTCTCCATCGCCGCATTATCCAAGCAGTTACCCTTGCGCGACATGCTACGAAGTACCCGCTGCTCCACCACCAAGTGGCGATAGCTAGGATGTCGATAATGCCAACCTTGATCCGAATGGAGCAGCGGCCGATCCCCTGGCATCAGCCTGTCAAAGGCTTTCTTCAACATCCCCTTCACTAGATCGAATACCGGGCGTCGCCCTGTCTGGAAGGCAATGATCTCTCCGTTATACAGGTCCATGACCGGTGACAGGTAGAGCTTCTGGTCATTGACCTTGAACTCGGTAATGTCCGTCACCCATCGCTGATGGGGGTGCTGAGCCTGGAACCGGCGCCGCAAGGTGTTAGGAGCCGCGTGGCCCTCCGCTCCCCGGTAGGCACGATAGCGCTTGGGGCGAACCAGGGACTTCAAGCCCAGCTGTCCCATCAGCCGCTGAACGGTCTTGTGGTTGATCGTCTCTCCTGCCTGCCGCAGAACAGCGGTGATACGCCGGTAGCCATAGCGCCCTTGGTGGCGGTCGTAGATCGCCTGGATATGCTCCTTCAGAGAGGCATACCGATCGACAGTGCCCAAGGCCTGTATCTGGTAGTAAAACGTGCTGCGAGGCAGCTCAGCGGCACGCAGCAGCAGAGCCAGCGAATGTTCATGCCTCAACCCTTGGACGCTCCGGGCTTTTTGCCCCGCGTCGCTTCCTCTTTTTCCCGGATCAAGGCATCGAGCTTTTTTAAGTAGGCATTCTCGGCGCGCAAGTAAGCCAACTCTTCGAGCAGGTCCTCTTGGGAGCGCTCACCATCAGGCGGGATTGGTGTGGAGGATGGCTTCTTAGTCATCGGGCGGCGTCCTTTGGGTTTTGGCTCTAGTGCAGTCAGACCACTACTATGGTACTGACGCGCCCATCTGCCAATAGCGCCCATCTCGCGGATATTGAAGAAGGCCTGCGCCTGACGCTGTGACAAGCCATCTCGCCACATCGTCTCAAGCACCTTCCGCTTAAAAGCCGCGCTGTAGTGCTTATACTGCTTGCGCAGACCTGCTACGCCGTGCTGACGGTATCTCTCGCGCCACGTCCGTACCAGAGAATGATCCAGGCCATGCTGGCGAGCCACCTCCCTCAAGCTGGTGTTATCGTGCAGACACTGCTGCACCACCCGCAGCTTGAAGTCCTCATTGTATCGACTGCTCATAAAAACACCCCGACGGTTGGGTTGGGTGTCCAACTTTCGGGGTGCAGTTCAAAAAGCGGGGGCATTTTTTTAATGGCTTATTCTTCATGGTTTATGTTGCAACGTCCTAGCGGCGTTTCTCTCCCACAATACTTGAAGGTGTTCGCCATACTAACAACGCCCCCAGCAAGAATAGTCCCGATGCCGCCCACATCGCAATCGGCAGGCTAGTGGCATCGACGATACGTCCGCCAAACATAGCCCCTAAGCCAATCGACATATTAAAGGTAAATGCCATCAGCGCGGTGGCTGCCTCGGTATTAGGCGCAGTACGTATAATCCAGGTTTGAATACTCACTGACACGCTGCCAAAAACAGCCCCCCATACCATTAGCAGCAGTACGCCGCTGATAGGCTGAACCCCAAGCAGCGGGAAAATAGCCACTACTAACAGTAACAGGCTAGGAATGGCCAGCACCGCTCGATAAGGGTGACGCCCAGCAAAGATACCTGCCGCGATATTACCCATAATCCCGGCCGCCCCATATAGCAACAGCAAGCTGCCAACATGGCGCTGAGCCACGCCACTAATCTCCTGAAGAATGGGGCTAATGAAGGTATAAGCAGCAAAGTGTCCAATAACGACAAAGCCAGTAGTTAACACCGCGACACGCACACCACGACTGCTAAACTGCTGCACTAACATACGTAATCGCACCGGCTCTCTTGGCGGCAGTGGCGGTAGCCAACACCATAGTGCAACGGCGGTTAATAGACTCAGTCCGCCTAGCGCGCCAAATGCCACCCGCCAGTTGCTCAAGTCGCCAAGCAGCGTGCCCAACGGCACCCCCAATACCGACGCAGCAGCCACACCACTGAAAATAATCGTCATGGCCTTGGCAACCTGATCGCTGGGCACCAGCCTTGGAGCAATACTGCCCGCAATGGCCCAAAACCCGCCGATACTAATGCCCACCAACACCCGGGCTGCCAGTAGTAAGCCAAAGTTGCTGGCCACTGCTGAAAGCGCGCTGCCAATCACCATCACAATCATCATCACCGTGAGCATGATACGTCGATCTAGACGGCCTACCGCTACTGGCAACAGCGGCGCAGAGAAAGCGGCAACCACTCCCGGCACAGTCACCATAAGCCCCGCCAAGCCTGGCGTGACCCCCATTGACGACGCCACCTGGGATAATAACCCTATAGGCAGCTGCTCTGCTGTCACCAATAAAAAAATGCCGATCATCACGGCCACTACCGCCCGCCAACGCGGCGCTTGCTCCTTCTCCATGTTCTCTTTTCCTTTACTGCCTATAAAACGACACCGCCCCCGCAACTGAAAGCTGCGGGGGCGGCCGTTACGTCTACATCGCTTTAGTTAGCGACGTCCGCTTCGGCAGCGGCAAAAGCTGCTTTCTCTTCCTCAGTGATCTCTTTGATTGAGAGCTTCACACGATTGCGGTTGTCGATATCCAATACCTTCACAATCACATCATCGCCTTCATTTAAGAAGTCGCGCACGTTGTTAACGCGCTCGGCAACAATTTGTGAGATATGCACCAAGCCGTCGGTACCCGGCATGATATTAACGAAAGCACCAAAGTCAGCAATGCGAACTACTTTACCGTTATACAGCTTACCAATTTCCGCTTCTGCGGTAATTGCCAGCACGGTATCAATAGCTTTTTTGGCGGCTGCTTTATCTTCGGCGTAGATACGCACGGTGCCATCATCATCCAGATCAATAGAGGCACCGGTGTCTTCGCAAATTTTACGAATCGTTGCGCCACCTTTACCAATCACATCACGGATCTTGTCCGGATCGATTTTAATCGTCGCCATGGACGGCGCATTTTCCGATACATCCGTACGACTTTGACTGATCACGTCGTTCATCTGAGCGAGGATACTAAGGCGAGCATCATGGGCTTGCTGCAGCGCTTTCTCCATGATCTCTTCATTGATGCCCTCAATCTTAATGTCCATCTGCAGAGCAGTAACGCCCTCTTCAGAACCGGCAACTTTGAAGTCCATATCGCCCAGGTGGTCTTCGTCACCCAGGATATCAGTCAATACCGCATAGCCGTCTTCATCTTTCACTAAGCCCATGGCAATGCCTGCCACCGGGGCTTTTAATGGTACACCGGCATCCATCAGTGCGAGCGAGGAGCCACACACTGACGCCATGGAGCTAGAACCGTTAGATTCAGTGATTTCCGATACTACACGGATGGTATAGGGGAACACGTCTTCTGACGGCAGCATCGCTTGAACGCCACGGCGTGCTAAACGGCCATGACCGATTTCACGACGCTTCGGCCCGCCCATAAAACCTGCTTCGCCGACACAGTAAGGAGGGAAGTTGTAGTGCAGCATAAAGCGGTCTTTACGCTCGCCTTCCAGGGATTCGATCAGCTGTGAGTCGCGCAGGGTGCCCAGGGTCGCAACGGCAATAGCCTGGGTCTCGCCACGGGTAAACACCGCCGAACCGTGTGTCTTAGGCAGGACACCCACCTCAATCGCTAGAGGACGTACAGTGGCATTGTCGCGCCCATCAATACGCGGCTCGCCTTTTACCACACGAGAGCGTACAACGCGCTTCTCAAGGCCCGCAAACGCACCTTTCACGTCATCTTGGCTGAATTTACCTTCTACTTCTTCGCCTTCAGCAGCAGCCAACTGGGCAACCGCTTCCTCTTTCAGCGCTGACAGCGCATCTTGGCGAGCCATTTTGTCCGTAATGCGATAAGCATCACCTACCTTGGCTTCAAAAGCATCGGCCATGGCTGTTTTCAGTGCGATATTCTCTTGAGCGGGCTGCCAATCCCAACGCGGTTTGCCAGCGTCAGCGACCAGCTCTTTAATCGCGCTGACAGCTACCTGCATTTCCTGGTGACCGAACAGCACGGCACCAAGCATTTCATCTTCAAGCAGTTCCTGAGCTTCCGACTCCACCATCAATACGGCGTTTTCGGTACCGGCAACAACCATGTCTAGTTCTGAGGTAGCCAGCTCTTCGACGGTTGGGTTTAGGAAGTAGCCCTGCTCTTCATTAAAGCCCACACGTGCCGCGCCAATCGGGCCATTGAATGGCACACCGGCAATACCCAGCGCTGCTGAGGTGCCCAGCAGGGCTGCGATATCGGGGTCATGATTACGATCAGTCGATAGAACAGTACAGATAACCTGCACTTCGTTCATAAACCCTTTCGGAAATAGCGGACGAATCGGACGATCAATCAGACGAGAGGTAAGGGTTTCTTTCTCGGTAGGACGCCCTTCGCGCTTAAAGAAGCCGCCGGGGATCTTGCCCACTGCGTAGGTTTTCTCTTGATAGTGTACCGAGAGTGGGAAGAAAGACTGGCTGGGGTTCGCTTCTTTTTTGGCCACCACCGTACACAGTACGACGGTTTCATCCATGGTCACCATAACGGCGCCAGTGGCTTGGCGAGCAATACGCCCAGTTTCTAGGGTGACGGTGCTACGACCGTATTGAAACGTTTTTTTTACCGGATTCACGGCGACTTCCTTTAACATTAATATCTACTTGTCTTTTCGCTTGGGTCGTTTTGACTCGCCACCATTCTAGGCGCTGTGGCGCCATACGGCTACCAGAAACAAAAAAACGGGCAGCCCACAAGGGGGCTGCCCGTTTTTGATCGTTGCCGTTAACGCTTAACGACGCAGACCTAAACGCTGAATCAGAGACTGATAGCGTTCAAAATCTTTACGCTTCAGGTAATCCAACAGCTTACGACGCTGGTTTACCATGCGGATCAGACCACGACGAGAGTGGTGATCCTGCTTGTTGGTTTTGAAGTGGTCCTGCAGGCCATTAATGTTGGCGCTCAGCAGTGCAACCTGAACTTCAGGGGAACCGGTATCGTTATCGCCGCGGCCGTATTCGTTGACGATCTCGGCCTTCTTCTCAGCGGTTAATGCCATCTGTCTCTCCAGTAAGCAATATGCCTAAAATTGAATGGGTGAGACCACGCATATTTGCAGTCTCATGCAACTATCTTCACGTACAATTTTCGCGCAAATCGCTACGTCCTTGCAACGCTTTACGAGATAGCGACGGTACTTAACAGTCGCTTGGGAGCTACTTCCTGCGCCCCTTTTACAACGCCAAGGCCGATAAACGTCTCAGCGTAATAAAGTCTTGCCAGCGCGTCAGGCTCAAGCACACCCACGGCTAAGCTCGCCGATTGACCGTGTGCAAGACGCCCATACGCTGCTTCATCTACCGTCAGTGACGGCAAATGATCAACCAGCACATCCGCAGGCATTAGTTCGGCCTCGCGGGCGGCTTGATCTGCCAGCGCTTCAAGGTCTTCCAGTGTCCACATTGCATCGCTGGCAAAGGGCCCTGTTTTGAGCCTTCTCAGCTGGCTTATGTGGGCACCACAGCCCAACGCATGACCAATATCTTCAGCCAAGGTGCGAATATACGTGCCTTTGCTGCAGCTGACTTCCATTTCAAAGGCGGTGCCCTCAAAAGCAAGCAGCCGCGCATCATACACGCTTACTCGCCGCGCTGCACGCTCAACGTGCTTACCCTCACGAGCAAGCTCATAAAGCTTTTTGCCTTGATGCTTTAATGCCGAATACATTGGCGGCACTTGGTCAATCTCGCCGTGAAAGCGAGCTAGGGCTGACTCGACATCCTCAGCCGCTAAACAGGGAATCTCGCGCCGCTCAATGGCCGTGCCTTCAGCATCACCGGTGTCTGTAATCACGCCCAGCTCTACCCGGGTGCGGTACATCTTGTCGGCTTCTAACAGGTGCGCGGAAAACTTAGTAGCCTCCCCAAGGCAAATCGGTAACAACCCCGTTGCCATAGGGTCCAGCGTACCGGTATGACCGGCTTTTTGCGCCTCAAATAGACGACGCACACGCTGCAGCGCATGGTTGCTGGAAATGCCCTTAGGCTTATCCAGCAGCAATACGCCATTAACCGGCAATCCGCGACGGCGACGTGCCATTAGCGCGTCTCCTCACCACTGTCATTATCGCTACCCTCTTCATCATCCTGTTGACGTGCGCGGTCAGTTGAAACCGCTTCGTCGATCAGCGATGAGAGGTGCTGGCCGCGCACCACGCTTTCATCGTAATGAAAGCGCAGCTCAGGTACATGACGTAGCTTAATGCGTTTGGCAATTTGGCTTCTTAGAAAGCCTCCAGCGCGCTTGAGCACCTGTAGGTTTTCTTTGATACGCGCGGGATCTTGCTCACCCAATAAGGTGACATAGATATCGGCGTAGCCAAGATCACGGCTAACGGTAACACCACTGACCGTCACCATGCCCAAACGCGGGTCTTTCACTTCGCGCTGGATCAGTACTGCCAGCTCCTTTTGGAGCTGGTCAGCGACTCGGTCGGTACGCTTAAATTCGCGCATGATTGCTCCTCGCGGCCTTACAGGCTGCGCTCGACCTTCACTTGGTCAAAGACTTCGATCTTATCGTTGACCTGAACATCGTTGTAGTTCTTCACGCCGATGCCGCATTCCATGCCATTACGCACTTCCTGAACGTCATCTTTGAAGCGGCGCAGCGACTCGAGTTCGCCTTCGTAAATCACAACGTTGTCACGCAGTACACGGATACGCTTGCTGCGCGATACGGTGCCTTCGACAACCATACAGCCAGCCACTGCACCAATTTTTGGTGCGCGGAACACATCGCGTACTTCGGCCACACCCACGATCTCTTCTTTCCACTCGGGGGCAAGCATACCGCTCATCGCCTGCTTAACCTCATCGATCAGCTGGTAAATAACGCTGTAGTAGCGCAGATCCAGACCTTCACGTTCGATGATTTCACGAGCAGCCGCATCAGCACGGACGTTGAAACCGACGACGATAGCCTCAGAAGCAAGCGCCAAGTTGGCATCGGTACCGGTGATACCGCCAACACCCGAGGAGACCACGGCAACTTCAACTTCACCGGTGGAAAGCTCTTCCAGGGCACCTTTGATAGCTTCCAGCGAGCCTTGAACGTCGGCTTTCAGAACGATATTGACCTTGGCCACTTCGTCTTGGCCCATCTGGCTGAACATGTTCTCCAGCTTGGCCTTCTGCTGACGTGCTAGGCGCACTTCGCGGTATTTGCCTTGACGGAAGTTGGCCACTTCACGGGCTTTCTTCTCATCGGCAACGACCATGAAGTCATCACCAGCATCCGGCGTGCCATCCAACCCTTGGATTTCGACCGGCATAGCAGGACCAGCGGTGTCCACTTGCTTGCCTAGCTCATTGGTAAGCGCACGAACGCGGCCGTAATGCAGACCGGCAAGAACGATATCGCCTTTCTTCAGCGTGCCGTTTTGCACCAGAACGGTGGCTACCGGACCGCGACCTTTATCAAGGCGCGATTCAACCACAACGCCTTTACCAGGTGCGGAAGGTACAGCCGTCAATTCAAGCACTTCTGACACAAGCTGAATGGCTTCCAACAGCTCTTCGATGCCATCGCCAGTCTTCGCAGAAACGTGAACAAACTGGGTGTCACCACCCCATTCCTCTGAAATCACGCCATGCTGCGCGAGCTCATTACGGATGCGATCCAGATCGATGCCCTGCTTATCGATCTTGTTCACCGCTACCACCATGGGTACTTCAGCAGCTTTGGAGTGTTCGATCGCTTCAATCGTCTGAGGCATCACGCCATCGTCAGCAGCAACAACCAGGATAACGACGTCAGTCGCTTTGGCACCACGGGCACGCATCGCGGTAAATGCCGCGTGGCCAGGAGTATCCAGGAAGGTAACCCCGCCGTGATTGTCTTCCACGTGGTAAGCACCGATGTGCTGGGTAATACCGCCTGCTTCGCCAGTGGCGACTTTCGCGCGACGGATATAATCCAACAGCGATGTTTTACCGTGGTCAACGTGGCCCATAACAGTGACCACCGGTGAACGAGTGATCTCTTCGCCTTCATAGGAGATGCCTTCCAGCATTTCCGTTTCCAGCGCATCGTCCTTCACCAGCTTGACTTTGTGGCCCATCTCTTCCACAACGATAGCCGCTGTATCTTGGTCAATCGTTTGGTTGATGGTCACGGCCGCGCCCATGTTGAACATGGCCTTGATCACTTCATTGGCTTTGATCGACATTTTGTCGGCCAACTCAGCAACGCTGATCGACTCAGGAATCGAGACTTCACGAACGATCGGCTGAGTCGGCTTTTGGAAAGCATGCTTGCCGTTGCCACTCTGGCTGGCACCACCACGACGACCGCCGCGACGCTCGGCACGTTTTACTTTCTTACCGCCACCACCGCGCTTACGCTCTTCGCGGTCGCCACGATCCTCATCATCATTACGGCCTTTTTTCTTCGCCGCTGCCTTTTTAGGCGGTGCTGTACGACGATCCGTGCGGCCTTCTTTCGGCGGCGCAGGCGGCAAATCATCAGATGCCGGGGTATCGTCGATTTGCAGCTCAGGCACAGCGATTTCGGGTACTTCAGCTGCTTTTGCCTTGGCTTTCTCTTCCTCGGCTTTACGTGCAGCATCTTCTGCAGCTTTCGCTTTAGCCGCTGCAGCCTTTTCTTCAGCTTCACGGATATCGCGAGCTTTACGCTCGGCTTCCGCTTCCGCCATATCACCTACCAACTGACGCGGGCCAGAATGCTTAGGCTCAGGCGCTTTCGGCTTATCTTCTTCGGCGCTCTTAACGTACGTTTTTTTCTTACGCACCTGCACTTCAATCGTTTTGCCACGCTCACCCGTTTTAATACGGCTACGGGTTTTACGCGTCAACGTAATGCGGTTTTTGCTAGCATCGCTGTCACCGCCGCCATGGCTTTTTTTCAAAAAGCTGAGCAGCGTTTGCTTATCGTCTTCAGACACGGCGTCGCTTTCTGACGCATGTTTTAAACCGGCTTCTTTCATTTGTTCCAATAGGCGGGGCACATCACGGCCCACCTTTACTGCAAAATCTTTAACTGTCATATCCGACATAGTGACCCTCCTCAGCCCGTGACCTTTTACTGTGTGTTCGAATCCGATACGCCATCGTCTTCAAACCAGGGCGCACGGGCAGTCATGATCAGTGCCGCTGCGCGCGCTTCGTCCAACTCCTCGATATCGACCAGATCGTCGACAGACTGCTCGGCGAGATCTTCCATGGTGACGATGCCTCGGCTAGCCAGAATGAAGGCCAGGTGGCGCTCCATGCCGTCCATTCCCAGCAGATCATCTGCCGGTTGGGCACCGTCTAGCGCTTCTTCCGAGGCAATGGCCATCGTCAGCAGCTCGTCTTTCGCTCGTGCGCGCAGCTCTTCCACCAAATCTTCATCGAACTCTTCGATTTCGAGCATTTCTTCAAGCGGCACGTAGGCAACTTCTTCCAGGGTGGTAAACCCTTCTTCCACTAATAGGCGGGCAACGTCTTCGTCCACTTCCAGATGCTGAACAAAGGAGTCCACCAGGCTATCAATTTCCTGCTCACGTTTTGACTCAGCTTCATCTTCGGTCATCACGTTAATACGCCAGCCGGTTAGCTCAGAAGCTAAACGCACGTTCTGGCCGCTACGACCAATGGCCTGAGCCAGATTGTCTTGGGCAACGGCCACATCCATGGCGTGAGCATCTTCGTCAACCAGGATAGATGCCACATCAGCAGGTGCCATGGCATTTATCACCAGCTGCGCAGGGTTGTCGTCCCACAGCACAATATCGACACGCTCATTTTGCAGCTCTGACGACACTGCCTGTACACGAGAACCACGCATACCAACGCACGCCCCAACAGGATCAATACGGCGGTCGTTGGTTTTAACGGCAATTTTGGCCCGCGAGCCAGGGTCGCGCGCCGCACCTTTGATTTCAATCAGCTGCTCAGCAATTTCCGGCACTTCAATTTTAAACAGCTCAATGATGAACTCAGGACAGGTGCGCGACAGCTGTAGCTGCGCCCCACGTGCGTCTGGATCAACTTTTACTAGCAAGGCGCGTACCCGCTCATTCATGCGGTAGCGCTCACCGTGGATCATTTCGTTACGCGGTAAGAACGCTTCAGCGTTTTCACCCAGGTCGATAATCAATCCATCACGCGTGGTTTTCTTGACAATGCCTGCCACCAACTCGCCTTCGCGGTCAGCGTACTGACGAACCACTTCAGCGCGTTCGGCTTCACGTACCTTCTGCACGATAACCTGCTTGGCAGTTTGCGCAGCGATACGCCCAAACACGGCATTTTCAATCTTTGTCTCAACTACATCGCCTAGTTTAAGCGGCGGATCACGCTGCTCAGCGATGGTCTGTTTAATTTCATAATCAGGTGTTTCAAATTCGTCATCTTCGACAACGGTCCAGTAGCGGAACGTATCGTAGTCGCCCGTGCGGCGGTCGATATGAACGCGCACATTGGCTTCTTCCTGATCAAAACGCTTGCGTGACGCGCTAGCTAGCGCGGCCTCAACCGCCTCAAAAATAACATCGCGGGGGACGCCTTTTTCGTTAGAGATCGCGTCCACGACCATTAAAATTTCTTTACTCATGCGTTTGCCTCGCCAGAAAACCTGTCCTTTTGTGCATCATCCCGGCAGCCTGCCGGAAGCCGCCACCCGTTTATTCGTCGAATTGCGGGACGACGTGCGCAGAATCGATGCTTTCGATTGGAAAACAGTACTCTTCGCCATCCAGCTGTAGCAGAACCTCGTCGCCTTCGACACCAGCGAGAAGGCCTTGATATTTACGCCGTCCATCAAAAGCCACGCGCAACTTGAGCGCAACGTGGTGGCCTTGATAACGAATAAATTGATCCAGGGTATATAAGGGACGTGCCATACCAGGCGACGAGACTTCCAAGCGGTATTCGCCAGGAATGGGATCTTCCACATCCATAACGGCACTGACTTGGCGACTAATATCAGCGCAGTCTTCCACGCTGACGCCACTTTCGCGTTCGATATAAATCACCAGCCGCGAATGCTTGCCCTGGGAAAGATGGTCGATACCCCATAGCTCAAAACCCATGGCGGCTACGACAGGTTCGATCAGCGCGTGAAGCGCAGCGTGTTTTGTGGCCACAGACAAAGCTCCTATAGCCGTTGCATCAGGCACCTGGCCAGGAGTTGAATGAAAAGCTAGGTGGCTGATTGGCGTTACCCGGAAATGTGTCTCTGGCAATTCGGAAGACATCCGCTGTGGAGACACTCTTGGCTCTCGAAAAGCTACTAACAAAAAGCCCCTTCACAGGAAGGGGCTTTTCGAAAGAAACCTGTAATACCATCTAATAACATGACTTGGCTTTTGCCCTTACCCAACCAGCATCAAGACTAACTAACATCAAGATTTTTCAGGCAATTAACATGTTACTAGTAAATGGTAGCGGGGACCGGATTTGAACCGATGACCTTCGGGTTATGAGCCCGACGAGCTACCAGACTGCTCCACCCCGCATCAATCTAGGTCGACGATAATAGACACTTGAACCACTTTCGTCAACCTTTCTTTTCAAGTGCATTTTTCGTCTTAGGTGCCAATCCCTACTCTTTTGACAATAGCTTTCTAATCAAGCCTATTTGACAAAATAACTCTGGGAAGCTGGTAAACCAGCAAAACAGATGGTGCCGAAGGCGGGACTTGAACCCGCACGACCATACGGTCACTACCCCCTCAAGATAGCGTGTCTACCAATTCCACCACTTCGGCAACAGGGGAGGCTAAAAAAAGCAGTATCAATACGTTACTCGCTGCTTTCCTCTAGCACTGGCGCGGTATTATCCATACTTGCAGGGCTATCGTCAAGCGTTGGGATGTTGCGCTGCTGTTCAATTAGCCGAGAGTCGGGAATGCCGGCTTCAGGCGCTTGCCCTGCCTGGGTCGCAAAGTAAGCCAATGCCATTGAGGTAACGAAAAAACCGGCCGCTAAAAGCCCCGTTGCACGAGACAAAAAGTTACCGCTACCCCGTGAACCAAACACAGTTTGCGATGCCCCTCCACCAAAGGAGGCACCCGCTTCGGCACCTTTACCCTGCTGAAGCAGGATGAGCACAACCAAGGCGATCGCAATCACCACGTGAACCATAAGAATTGCAACTTGCATGGGATTATCCTGCTGACTGACAAATGGCGTAGAAATCGTCGGTTTTGAGCGAAGCACCCCCCACTAAACCGCCGTCGATATCCGGCTGAGCGAGCAGCTCAGCCGCATTGCTTGCATTCATGCTACCGCCGTAAAGCAGCTTAAGCTGCTCAGCTAGCGTTTTATCAAACCCGGCCTGGTAAGCACGAATACCGGCCATTACTTCCTGAGCCTGTTCCGGCGTTGCTGTGCGGCCTGTCCCAATTGCCCAGACGGGCTCATAGGCAATCACAACCTTAAGGCGCTGTGCCGGCTCTAAACGCGCCATTGCATAGCCAACTTGGCGCAATACAACATCCATCGTGCTACCGGAGTCGCGCTCTTCCAGGGTTTCACCAACACAAAGAATCGGCGTGATGCCGACATCAAGTGCAGCTACCAAACGGTCAAACACCTGCTCATCACCTTCTTTGTATAGCTGGCGACGCTCAGAGTGACCAACCAACACATAGGCCACATCAAACTCTTTAAGCATACGCCCGCTAATCTCACCCGTATGCGCACCTGAGTGCTGTGGATTGAGCGTCTGCGCCCCTAACTGTAACGGCGTATTTTGGAAAGCACTTCGCGCCGCTTCCAAATAAGGAAACGGCGGAATAACTACAACGTCGATATCATTAGGCAGTTTGGACGCGGTGAAGGCGTCTCCAAACGCTTGAACCAACGCCGTGGAGCCGTTCATTTTCCAGTTACCGGCAATTAATGGCGTACGCATCGATTATCCTCACTCAAGGTGGAGCGAAATGGTATAGGAGCGGCCTTGTCAAGACAACCGCTGTTATACAGGTTAGTTAGTTGAGGGGGTGGCAAGCATGCTCGTCTATCAAACACATTGACCAAGCTAGCCGAGCAACGCCAGGACCTGATCGGCAAGTTTATGCGCTAGACGGTCAACGTCCAGGTGAGCCCGCCCTTCCACCATCACTCGGATTAGCGGCTCAGTGCCCGACGGCCGCAGCAACACTCTACCTTGGTCACCCAGCTCAGCCTCAAGGGCAGCCACCGCTTCAAGTAGCGGCTTTGCCGTCATGACATCTTTTGCGTTGGTGTCCCCAGGCAGCCTGACGTTAACCAGCGACTGAGGCACCTTTTCCAACCCCTTCAAGAGAGACAGCAGCGGCTTTTGTTCTCGCACCATCAACGCTAACACTTGCAACGCTGAAACAATCCCATCGCCTGTGGTTTGAACATGGCCACATACAATATGACCTGATGATTCGCCACCCAGCTCCCAGCCGTTGGCAGCCATCACTTCCATGACAAAGCGATCACCCACTTTTGCGCGCTGAAAAGGAATTCCCAGCCGCTCCAGCGCCATAGCAAGCCCAAAGTTACTCATCAGGGTGCCTACTACGCCGCCCTCAAGAAGCCCCCGCTCGTGACGGTCTCGGGCAATTAGATAAAGAATATCGTCGCCATCCACCTCACGGCCATCGGCATCTACCAGCAGTACTCGATCTCCATCACCATCAAAGGCAATGCCTAAATCAGCGCCTTGCTGGATCACCGCCGCACGCAGCGCTGCGGGATGGGTAGACCCCACGTGGTGATTAATATTCAACCCATCAGGGGAGGAGCCAATCACACTCACATCAGCGCCTAGCTCACGAAACACGTTTGGTGCAATGTGGTAGGTCGCCCCATGAGCACAATCCAGTACCACTTTTAGACCATGCAAGCTGAGACGATCAGGTAGCGTCGATTTACAGAATTCGATATAGCGCCCCGCAGCATCGTCAATACGCGTCGCTTTACCCAACTGAGCCGCGCTCGCCGTTGTCAGAGGCGCATCAAGCATCGTCTCAATACGATCTTCAATCTCGTCGGGCAGCTTTTTACCTTCGGCAGAGAAAAACTTAATGCCGTTATCGTCAAACGGGTTATGAGACGCGGAAATCACAATCCCAGCGTCAGCGCGGAAGGTACGAGTTAGATAAGCGATCCCCGGCGTAGGCATTGGCCCCAGCAACGCAACATCGACACCTGCGGCAGATAGCCCCGCTTCCAGGGCTGATTCAAACATATAGCCAGAGATGCGCGTATCTTTGCCAATTAATACGCGAGTACGGCCTTTTTCACGGCGCAGCACCTGCCCCACCGCCCAGCCTAACTTGAGCATAAAATCGGCAGTAATAGGCGCTTGCCCGACCGTGCCGCGAATTCCATCGGTACCAAAATAACGTCGCGTCATGGCGTCATCTCCTTATTTAGCGGCAACTCGCAACCCTCCTGGAGTACCGCCCATGCCATATTAACGGCATCTACCGTGGGCCCTACATCATGCACACGCAAAATATTGGCGCCCCGCTCAACCGCCATGGCTGCTAACGCCAAGCCGCCGGCCAAACGCTCCTCCACCGGGCGACCCAGCACTTTACCAATCATGCTTTTCCGCGACATCCCGACTAGCAGCGGCAACTCCAGCGCCTGAAGCTCATCCATATACTTCAGCAAGCGCAGGTTATGTTCAATGGTTTTGCCAAAACCAAAACCCGGATCGACCAACAGACGGCTTCGGCGAATTCCAGCGGCTTCACACGCGGCTATCCGCTCAGCCAGATAGTCGGCAACCACTCGCTCAACTGGCTGACCGTAATATGGCGACTGCTGCATATCCTGAGGCTCGCCCTGGCGATGCATTAAACACACTGGCAAGCCCGTGCTTGCTGCAGCGCCCAACGCACCCTCACGCTCTAGCGCTCGCACATCGTTAATCATACCGGCACCAAGCGCACTTACTTCTCGCATAACGGCAGGGCTACTGGTATCCACTGACACCAGCGCATCTAGCTCGTGCACTAATGCTTCAACCACAGGTGCTACTCGGTCTAACTCTTCTTGCTCTGATACGGGGCTAGCCCCTGGCCTTGTCGACTCCCCGCCCACGTCAATCATCGCAGCACCTTCCGCCAACATTTGTTCAGCACGGTGCAGCGCGCTATCTAGGCCAATGTGTTGCCCGCCATCAGAGAAGGAGTCCGGCGTAACATTCAAAATCCCCATTATTCGGGGAAACGAAAGATCTAATGCATGGCGTCCACAGCGCAGGTGATATGCGCTATCCGCTGCCCGTAAAGGCGATGAAGAGTCAACTATCGGTTTCATGCTGCGGCCTACTAAAAGAAAAAACGTGTTTGCAATTGCGTCACAGCATAACAAAAAGGCGCCCCGTTATGGGGCGCCTTTGCTAACATCGCTAACACTCGAACACGTTAAGGACCTGCGGGGCCGCCTAACGGATCAGAAGGGCGACGGCGCGGCTCGTCGTCATCTTCTTCACCATCGTCGCCAGACACATCGTCAGTCTTTTCCCCAGCCTTCTCTTCGGGCTTGTCGTCACTTACACGCGTGCCGCCGCCAGATGAGTCACCGTCGTTCCAGCCTTCGGGCGGACGCGGATCACGCCCCTCCATAATATCTTTAAGCTGATCAGAATCGATGGTTTCGTACTTCATCAGCGCTTCGGCCATCGCGTCTAGCTTGTCGCGATTATCTTCCAGAATCTGACGCGCCTGCTCGTAACACTCGTCAATAATCTTGCGTACTTCTTTATCGAGACGAGACGTTGTTTCGCCAGATTTTAGCTTACCGCCCCCCTGACCAGGGCCACCAAGGAACTGGTGAGACTCATCCTCGTCGTACATGATCGGGCCCATTTCATTCGACAGCCCCCACTTAGCGACCATGTTATGGGCAAGCTCGGTGGCACGTTTGATATCGTTTGAGGCACCCGTTGTCACACCGTTAGCCCCCAGCGTCATCTCTTCGGCAATACGTCCACCAAACAGCGAGCAAATCTGACTGAGAATCTGCTGGCGAGACAGGCTGTAGCGATCCTCTTCCGGCAAGAACATCGTAACACCTAGCGCACGGCCACGCGGGATGATTGTCACTTTATAAACAGGATCATGCTCAGGCGCGATCAAGCCAATAATAGCGTGACCTGATTCGTGATAGGCCGTATTGAGCTTCTCTTTATCGGTCATAACCATCGATTTGCGCTCAGCGCCCATCATGATTTTGTCTTTAGCAAGCTCCAACTCTTCCATGGAAACCAAGCGCTTGTTACGGCGGGCTGCAAACAGCGCAGCCTCATTCACCAAGTTCGCAAGGTCCGCACCAGAGAAGCCTGGCGTACCACGTGCAATCAGCTGCGGCTTGACGTCATCAGCCAGCGGTACTTTACGCAAGTGAACACCCAGAATGTGTTCACGGCCACGAATATCCGGCAGCCCAACCGTCACTTGGCGGTCGAAACGCCCCGGACGCAGCAGCGCAGGGTCAAGAACGTCAGGGCGGTTAGTGGCCGCAATAACGATGACACCTTCATTAGCTTCAAAGCCATCCATCTCTACCAGTAACTGGTTGAGTGTCTGCTCACGCTCATCATTGCCGCCACCCATGCCAGCACCGCGCGAACGGCCAACGGCATCGATTTCATCAATAAAGATAATGCAGGGCGCTTGCTTCTTGGCTTGCTCAAACATGTCACGAACGCGTGAGGCACCAACGCCGACAAACATTTCAACAAAGTCTGAACCGGAGATAGAGAAAAACGGTACTTTGGCTTCGCCGGCGATGGATTTGGCCAGCAGCGTTTTACCAGTTCCCGGCGGCCCCACCATCAATACACCGCGCGGGATTGTGCCACCCAAGCGCTGGAATTTAGTAGGATCACGCAAGAAGTCTACAAGCTCTTCAACTTCTTCTTTCGCTTCATCGCAGCCAGCAACATCAGCAAATGTTGTCTTGATCTGATCTTGGGAAAGCAGTTTGGCTTTCGACTTACCAAAGCTCATTGGGCCGCCTTTACCGCCACCGGCCCCACCCTGCATCTGGCGCATAAAGAACATAAAGATGGCCAGAATGAGCAGAATCGGGAAACTCGCAATCAGCAAGCGCGTCCAGATGCTTTGTTGCTCCGGCTCTTTACCCACAACAGTCACGTTGTTGCTGAGCAGATCATCCATCAGCTTAGGATCTTCCGCCGATGGGCGGATGGTCTGGAACTGGGAACCGTCCGTACGCTCACCAATGATGGTATAGCCATCAATCGTGACACTACGTACCTGCTGATTTTGCACCTGCTGCACAAACTGAGAGTAGTTGGTGGTTTGCGGTGCGCTTTCCGTACTGAAATTGTTGAACACTGTCAGTAGAACGGCCGCGATGACCAACCACAGAATCAGGTTCTTCGCCATATCGTTCAAGGGGCTACCCTCATTACAAGAATCCGTCAGTTAACCGTCAATACTCAGACCTTACACTAGAGCTTAACGTTCAACCATTGCCAAAGCACATTTTGCTTTGGGCCATCTGTGTCACGCTCGTCCAATGTGCATAATGTGACACAATTTACGCCTGCCTGTCTGGCAATCGTGGTGATAAATCTTTGCTATTACTCACAGCTTCTACACGCTCGCACTTACCAACGAGCACAGGGCCACGTCTCGCTAGCCTCGAAATCCTTCCGCTAAAAAATAGACTTCCCGCGAGCGCGCCCTCGAAGCATCCGGCTTGCGAGTCACAACACGATCAAAGCTACTTCGGAGCTCTTTCAAATAGATATCAAATCCTTCGCCTTGAAATACCTTAGCCAGAAAACGACCGCCAGGCGGTAGTGTTTCTCGCGCAAGCTCCAAAGCGAGTTCAACGAGGTACATTGCCTGTGGCTGATCAATAGCCGCCATACCACTCATATTGGGGGCCATATCAGACATCACAAGGTCTACCTGACGATTTCCTAGGCGCTCAAGAATCGCGTTAAGCACGCTCTCTTCAGTAAAATCGCCCTGGATGAAATCAACGCCAGCTAGGGCATCCATCTCTAATATGTCTGACGCTATCACGACACCCTCAGGCCCTACCTTTTCTGCGGCAATTTGACTCCACCCCCCTGGGGCGGCGCCAAGATCAATAACCGTCATGCCTGGGCGAAACAGTTTATCCTTTTCATCAAGTTCAAGCAGCTTATAGCTAGCACGGGAGCGGTAGCCATCTTGCCAGCGCTGCTTTACATACTGATCGTCGAAATGTTCTTTCTTCCAGTTGTTGCTGGTCTTGCTTACTGAGTGTTTACGGCTTGGGGGCTTTTGCTGCATGTGGGAATCTAACGCTGGAATAAGAGATGGGCGCATTCAAGCGATTGCTTTCACTTAACGGCATTTCACCGTAAGATGGAGCGTTAAGCGCTAACCGGGATACCGCAAGATACCATGAGCTTGTCACAGGCACAAAAGAAAGCATTTCGTAGCATTGGCCACCACCTCAATCCAGTGGTCACCGTTTCTGAGAACGGCGTCTCCGAAAATTTGCTCGCAGAACTCAGCCGCGCGCTCAACGATCACGAGCTCATCAAAGTGAAGCTCGCTATTCCAGAGCGGGAAGACCGCGTCGCGGCGCTCAATGAGCTAGTCGCCGACAGTAACGCCGAGCTAGTACAAACCATTGGCAAAATGGCGCTACTCTATCGCCGCAACCCGAAGGTAAACCCCAAACTTTCCAACATCACGCGGTTTGAAAACCACCACGGACGGCATTAATCCCCACGTGGTTCGTTAAACAACGTGAGATGTAAAAAGGCCCGCGACGCCACCGTCACGGGCCTTTTTTTTGTGTGCCTGGATGACAGGCGCCATTAAGACGCCTGCCCCGCGTCACAGCGGTAAATCAGAGATGCTCAACACTCTCAATTTCGTACTCAACATCGCCGCCAGGTGTTTTCACCACCACTACATCGCCCTCTTCTTTGCCGATCAACGCTCGGGCGATAGGCGAGGTCACAGAAATGCGTCCCTCTTTAATATTGGCCTCGTCTTCACCAACAATGCGGTAGGTAACGTTGGCGTCGCTATCCAGGTTCAGCAACGATACGGTAACCCCAAAAATCACCTTGCCAGTTTTTGGCAGTTTAGTTACGTCGATTACCTGCGCGCCTGAGAGCTTGCTTTCAATTTCCTGGATACGACCTTCAATAAATCCTTGCTGCTCACGAGCGGCGTGATACTCAGCGTTCTCCTTGAGATCGCCATGCTCACGCGCTTCAGCAATAGCAGCAATAACTTGAGGGCGGGCTTCGCCCTTCAAGTGATTCAGCTCTTCGCGAAGACTTTTTTCTCCCGCTACCGTCATCGGGACCTTGTTCATTGACTTGCTCCTGCATGCAGATCCTGAAGGCGCCGCACCGTAATCTCCCTACCGTACTCAAGCGCCATGCAAACAGCATTAGCGCCCGCCAAGGTGGTCGCATAGGGCACCTTGCGCGCGAGAGCAGTACGGCGAATTATTGAAGAGTCGTTAATAGCCTGACGACCTTCAGTCGTGTTAACGATGTAGGCGATTTCGTCGTTCTTCAGCAGATCGACGATATGGGGACGGCCTTCGTAGACTTTATTGACGTGCTCCACGTCCAGTCCAGCTGCTTCAAGCGCCGCTGCTGTACCGCGCGTTGCACATAGTGTGAAGCCTAATGTTAGCAGAGAACGTGCCACTTCGATAATCCCCTGCTTGTCAGGCTCGCGCACCGAGAGGAATGCTTTACGGTCGCCATCCAATGCTGGAATGGCTTCGCCAGCGCCCAACTGCGCTTTAAAGAACGCTTCTGCAAAGGTCTCGCCAGAGCCCATTACCTCGCCTGTCGACTTCATCTCGGGCGACAGAATCGGGTCAACACCCTGGAACTTGTTGAACGGGAAGACCGCCTCTTTCACGCTATAGAAGTGCGGGATAATTTCGCGCTCAAAGCCCTGCTCGGCCAGAGTTTTACCCGCCATGCAGCGCGCAGCGATCTGCGCCAACGAAGTGCCGATGCATTTAGACACAAACGGCACGGTACGCGACGCACGAGGATTAACCTCAATGACATAAATCTCGCCATCCTGCCATGCCAGCTGCACGTTCATCAGGCCTTTAACGCCCAGCTCAACGGCCATTTTCTTGACCTGCTCGCGCATTTCATCCTGCACGTCGGCAGGCAGCGAGTAAGGCGGCAGCGCACAGGCGGAATCACCAGAGTGAACGCCCGCTTGCTCAACGTGCTGCATAATACCGCCGATCACCACCTGCTGACCGTCCGATACAGCGTCGATATCAATCTCGATCGCAGCACTCAAGAAGTGGTCAAGCAGAACAGGTGAGTCGTTAGACACCTTCACTGCATTGGTCATGTAGTTTTCAAGTTCGGAGGCATCATAAACGATCTCCATCGCCCGCCCACCTAGCACGTAACTAGGACGCACCACTAACGGGTAGCCAATGGCCTCCGCCTTGGAAAACGCCTCTTCAAAGCTGCGGGCAGTGGCATTGGGCGGCTGCTTCAGACCTAGCTTGTCGATCATCACCTGGAAGCGCTCGCGGTCTTCAGCGCGATCAATAGCGTCCGGCGTGGTACCGATAATCGGCACGCCTGCTGCCTCTAGCTCACGGGCAAGCTTCAGCGGGGTTTGACCACCGAACTGGACAATCACGCCCACCGGCTTCTCTTTGTCGGCAATTTCCAACACATCTTCCAGCGTTACCGGCTCGAAATAGAGGCGATCAGAGGTGTCGTAGTCGGTAGAAACCGTTTCTGGGTTACAGTTGACCATGATCGTTTCATAGCCATCATCACGCATGGCGAAGGCGGCATGAACACAGCAGTAATCGAACTCGATGCCTTGACCAATGCGGTTCGGACCACCACCAAGCACCATAATTTTCTGGCGATCCGAGACATCTGCCTCACACTCCTCTTCATAGGTGGAGTACATATAAGCAGTGTCTGAAGCAAATTCCGCAGCACAGGTGTCGACACGCTTATAAACCGGACGAATACCCGCTGCCTGGCGCGTTTTACGAAACTCTTTTTCAGATACACCCAACAGCTTGGCTAAACGTGCATCACCAAAGCCTTTGCGCTTAAGCTGATAAAGCTCGCGAGCAGAAAAATCGGCCAGAGCGCGCTTGGCGACGGCATTTTCCGTCAACACTAGATCTTCCAACTGAACCAGGAACCAAGGGTCGATGTTGGTAAGCGCAAAGACGTCATCAATGCTCATTCCAGAGCGCATGGCGTCAGCCACATAAAAAATACGCTCGGCACCGGCAGCCTGCAGCTCGCCCTGAATAATCGCCATATTGTCTGGCGTGAAATCAGTGATAATCGGATCAAGGCCATCGTTACCGGTTTCCAGGCCGCGCAGCGCTTTCTGCAGCGACTCTTGGAACGTACGACCAATCGCCATCACCTCGCCCACCGACTTCATCTGGGTGGTCAGGCGGTCGTTTGCCTGCGGGAATTTCTCGAAGGTAAAACGCGGAATCTTAGTGACGACATAGTCAATTGATGGCTCGAACGATGCAGGAGTGCGGCCACCGGTAATGTCGTTTTGCAGCTCATCTAAGGTGTAACCCACCGCCAGTTTTGCGGCGATTTTGGCAATCGGGAAACCTGTGGCCTTAGATGCCAGCGCCGATGAACGCGATACCCGTGGGTTCATCTCGATAACCACCAGGCGGCCGGTTTTCGGGTCCATGCCAAACTGCACGTTGGAACCGCCGGTTTCCACACCAATCTCGCGCAGTACTGCGAGGCTGGCGTCACGCATGATTTGGTACTCTTTGTCGGTCAGCGTTTGCGCTGGCGCAACAGTAATCGAGTCGCCGGTGTGAACCCCCATCGGATCGAAGTTCTCAATCGCACAGACAATGATGCAGTTGTCATTCTTATCCCGCACCACTTCCATTTCGTACTCTTTCCAACCCAGCAGCGATTCGTCGATCAATAGCTCGTGGTTATTGGAAAGCTCGAAACCGCGGGTACAGATCTCTTCGAACTCTTCTTTGTTATACGCCACACCGCCGCCGGAGCCGCCCATGGTGTAAGAAGGACGAATAATGGTCGGGAAACCAAGCTCCGCCTGAATTTCCCAGGCCTCGTCCATGGTGTGCGCCACTTTCGCTTTCGGGCACTCCAAACCGATGCGCTTCATGGCTTGATCGAACAGATCACGATCTTCAGCCATATTAATCGCATCGGCATTGGCACCAATCATCTCGACGCTGTACTTCTCTAGTACGCCATGCTTTTCCAAGTCAAGGGCACAGTTGAGCGCTGTCTGACCACCCATGGTGGGTAGGATCGCGTCCGGGCGCTCGGCCTCAATAATTTTTTCAACCGCTTGCCAGGTAATCGGCTCGATGTAGGTAGCATCGGCCATGGCCGGGTCAGTCATGATGGTGGCCGGGTTGGAGTTAACCAAAATAACCCGGAACCCCTCTTCACGCAGCGCTTTACACGCCTGGGCGCCAGAGTAGTCGAATTCGCAGGCCTGGCCGATGACAATCGGGCCAGCGCCAATGATAAGAATGCTGTTGATATCGGTACGCTTAGGCATAACGGTTCCCGCAAAATAGGTGACGATGAGCGACAAAAAAACGGCGTTACATGGCGGCGATCAAGGGCAGCGTTAGCGACGCGCCTGCATCATGGCAATAAAGCGATCAAACAGCGGCGCCACATCACGCGGGCCGGGGCTGGCTTCCGGGTGACCTTGGAAGCTAAACGCCGGGCGGTCAGTGCGCTCGATTCCTTGCAGCGTGCCATCGAACAGCGAACGGTGCGTGGCACGCACGTTGGCTGGAAGGGTCGCTTCATCGGCAGCAAAGCCGTGGTTTTGGCTGGTAATCATTACCGTGCCGGTGTCTAAATCCTGCACCGGATGGTTAGCACCGTGGTGGCCGTGGCCCATCTTGATGGTTTTGGCACCCGAGGCCAGCGCCAGCAACTGGTGGCCAAGGCAAATGCCAAATACCGGCGTATTGGTTTCCAATACGTCCTGAATCGCCTTGATGGCGTAATCACAAGGCTCGGGATCACCAGGGCCGTTAGCCAAAAAGATCCCATCCGGATTCATCGCCAACACGTCAGCAGCAGGTGTCTGTGCCGGCACGACCGTCAACCGGCAGCCGCGCTCGGCCAACATACGCAGGATGTTAAATTTCACACCGAAGTCATACGCCACCACATGGTAAGGACGCTCACCTTTGGTAGTATCAGCGTAGCCCTCGCCCAACGCCCACTCGCCTTGTGTCCATTCGTAAGCCTCTTTGCACGAGACTTCCTTGGCCAGATCCATGCCCTTCAACCCAGGAAATGCCTTCGCTGCCGCCAGCGCCCGCTCTACCGCATCATCGCCCTCTGCTTCTGCACCCGCCAGAATCGCACCGTTTTGCGCGCCTTTATCACGCAGAATGCGCGTTAAACGGCGAGTATCGATATCCGCAATGCCCAGCACATTTTGGCTTTTTAGATAGTCAGACAGACTTTGCTCTGAACGGAAACTGCTGGCTAGCAGAGGTAAATCACGAATTACCAGGCCCGCTGCGGCAATCGATGCAGATTCCACATCTTCCGAATTAATGCCGGTATTGCCGATATGTGGATAGGTTAGCGTGACGATTTGGCGGGTGTAAGAAGGGTCAGTGAGGATTTCCTGGTAGCCGGTCATGGCTGTATTGAACACCACCTCACCGCTTGTGACGCCATCTGCGCCAATGGCAATTCCATGAAACACGCTGCCATCTTCCAGGGCTAATATCGCGGGTTTGCTCAATGCGGGGTTATTCAAGACAAGTTCTCCCATGCTGGTGGGAGCCTGTGGGCGCAGGCTCGGCGATCCGGTTTGTCGGCGTTTGCGTGCAAACGTCGGGTCGTAAAAAAGCGGGACGAAGCCGATAGTAAAAAAAATCGGTTTCATCCCGCTTGTTGTTCTCTTCCGTGGCGAATGGCCATGGCGCAGCATTAGCTGACTGTTTTTAACCTAAGGCCAGTGCAACAAGCGCGGTGCTTACCCTGCAGAAATTCGTTCGCTGCAGATATTTTGCTGCTTTTTGCAGCCACTGGGCCAAAATTTTTGGAATGTTACAGGATTTATCGACCTTAGGCTAGCCCTAAAACTACCAATAACTTTACATGCCCAGTTTTAATCATGCAATCAATATGCCACAGCCTTAGGGCTATCGGTAAATGAGGAAGATAGAAGTCGCCCAATTTTTTTTGTGTACGTAATTAATATATTTGGTTGCCTTTCGGATGTTTTTTTGTCTACTCTTTCCCAAGCTTGACCAAATGGTCAAACTCGCTTTTCGATAGCTCACCCAACAAATACAAAGAGAATATCGTCATGCCACAAAGTCCTACGCCGTATTCCGGTTCCCCACCCGTCCAGCCAACGAGCACCCTGGATAATTACTTTAATGTCAGCCGCCGCGGCTCCTCGGTGAAGACCGAAGTGCTTGCAGGCATCGCGACGTTTCTAGCTGGGATGTATATCATCGTGGTCAACCCAGCCATCTTATCTGATGCGGGCATTCCCTTCTCTGCTGCGCTCTCTGCCACCGTGGTCATCAGCTTTTTGAGTAGCTTGGCCATGGGCTTGTATGCCCGCAATCCAATTTTGGTTGCTCCCGGAATGGGCATGAATGCGTTGTTTACCTACACCCTGGTGCTTGGTGCAGGGTTATCGTGGGAAGTTGCTCTAGGCTGCGTATTCTGGTCAGGAGTACTGTTCGCTGTTTTGGCTCTGTTTAACGTTCGCGAAGCCATCATCGAGGCCATTCCAGCCTCATTGCGCTATGCCATTACTTGCGGAATAGGCCTATTCATTACGTTTATTGGGCTCAAAAATGCCGGGTTCATCGTAGCCAACCCAGCGACCCTTGTTAGCCTTGGTGATCTAAACGCAAGCCTAATAACCTTCTTTATTGGCCTAATAGTAACTGCGATATTGGTCATTCGCGGCTTCAATGGCGCTTTGATCCTAGGCATCGCCCTAACCACTCTGCTGGCAGCCCCTATGGGGCGGCTGTGGAGTGACGACGTATTGGTCGCTTGGCAAGGCCTAGCCGCCTGGCCGGATTTCTCGGCAGTAATGAAGGTCGATATTCTAGGCGCCCTCAAGGTCGCTTACCTGCCGTTCATTTTCGTGATGCTATTTACGAACTTCTTCGACTCACTGTCTTGCTTTATGGCGCTATCCGAGTCTGCTGACCTTAAGGATGCTAACGGTAATCCACGCAACCTCAAGCGCTCCATGACGGTGGATGCTTTCGCATCGATGATCGCGGCTCCCCTCGGCACCAGTGCGGCGCAAACCTTTATCGAATCCGGTGCTGGCGTTGCCCAGGGCGGCCGCACAGGACTCACGGCAGTCGTTATTGGCGTGTTATTTTTGCCTTTTCTGTTTCTCTCGCCGTTGCTGTCCCTAGTTCCCAGCATCGCAACTGCTCCAGCTCTTGTTTTGGTGGGGCTGTTCATGATGGCACCGATTGGAAAAATTGGCTGGAACCGTCTCGATGAAGCTTTCCCCGCATTTCTGGCCATCATTTTAATGCCGCTGACCTACTCCATCACCCTGGGTATCGCCTTCGGCTTTATCAGCTTTGTACTCATCCGGCTTGCTACCGGCAAACTGAATGAGATTAAGCCTGCTATGTGGGTCTCCGCCCTGTTAGCGGTGGTGATGCTGCTGACAGCACAATAGACGACTCCTCTCATGTTGAGTCATCAAGAAATACCCCGTTTCTCACGCACCACTTGACCGATCGGACAGCAACTAAGCAACCAATAACAACATAACGGGTAGGACTATGATTACATTTCACCTCAATGGGCAACCGCATCGCGTTACAGCGGATGTTCACCTTAGTGTTCTGGAACTGCTAAGAGAACAACTACACCTGACCGGCACCAAGGAAGGTTGCGCATCGGGTGATTGTGGCGCTTGCACGGTAGCCATCGGAGCACCCGACGCCAATGGCGAGCTACGCTACCACAGCGCCAATGCCTGCATCATGCCCGCTCATCAGCTCCAAGGCCGCCACTTAGTCACCGTCGAAGGTCTCGCTGACGACCAGCAATACCTGCATCCCGCCCAAGCAGCCATGGTTGAATGCCATGGCAGCCAATGCGGCTTTTGCACGCCGGGCATTGTGATGTCACTGTTCACACTGCACGAAGAGCAACACACTAATCCGCTTGCCACGCCCTTTAGCCCTGAGCGCCTTGAAGCCGCACTTGGCGGCAACCTGTGTCGCTGCACTGGCTATCGCCCCATTCGCGATGCGGCATTAGCCATGAACAGTATCGATGGTCATCGCCCTATCTGGTTAGATGCCACACTGAATGATGCGCAAGATAATCAGCACGAGGCCAACCCGGACGAAACCAACAGCCGTTTCCATCAACCTCGTCAGTTGAATGACCTAGTACGCTTACGCGCAGCCCATCCAGAAGCACGCTTGGTTGCGGGCGCCACTGACCTTTGGCTTGAAGTCACCCAACAACTGAAGGACTTACCACGACTTATCGATACCACTCGCGTAAGTGAGCTGCAGCAAATTGAACAGGGCCAGGATGCGAGCGGGCGCCCCGGTTGGTGGATCGGAGCAGCCGTCACCTATGCACGCCTGGAGCCTCTACTCGAGAGTCAATATCCAACCTTTGCCCATCTTCTGCACCGCCTAGGCTCGGCACAAGTACGCAACCGTGGCACCTTGGGCGGCAACGTTGCCAATGCATCCCCCATCGGCGATACCCCGCCGGTGCTGCTGGCTCTTGATGCACAGCTTCGCCTTGTAGGCCCTAACGGCTCCCGCGAGATTGCCGCTAGCAACTTCTTCATCGACTACAAAAAAACCGACCTGGCTGACAATGAGGTGTTAAGCGCGGTTTTCATCCCGGCCCCACAAGCAGGCCATCAGTTGAAAGTATGGAAACTCTCGAAGCGGCGCGAAGATGACATTTCTGCCGTGCTGGGTGCCTTTGCCTGGCATCTGGAGGATGGGTGTTTACGCGATGTACGCCTGGCCTTCGGTGGCATGGCCGGCATACCTGCCCGAGCCCGCGGGGCCGAAGCGGCTCTCGAAGGAAATCCCCCCTCACCAAGCGTCTTCGAGGCTGCACGCCAAGCGCTCGCGAATGACTTTTCACCGATGAGCGATGTCCGGGGTAGCGCCGACTACCGTACGCGCTCAGCGAGTGCGCTACTTGAACGCCTGCGCCTGGTCATCGAATCGTCTAACCACGCTCAACCACACACTCAGGAGGTGATGCTCCATGCGTACGCTCACTGATCTGCCAGCACCACAGCCTGAGCAGAAAGCATTTCAGCCAGCACAACATACCGGCCGTTTTTTTTCTGGCACCTCGGCCAATCACGAAAGTGCCATCAAGCATGTCACTGGGCGTGCGGCTTATATTGATGACCTAGCCCTTCCGGCCAATGCCCTCCACCTAGCCGCAGGCCTGTCATCTGTCGCCCACGGCCGCATTACCCGCATGGACCTGGAAGCAGTCAGGTCGGCGCCGGGCGTGGTCGATGTTATTAGCGTGGCAGACGTGCCAGGCCATACCGATATTGGCCCCGTTTTCCCAGGGGATCCCATCATGGCCGACGGCGAAGTGCTCTACGCGGGCCAGGTGCTATTCGCCGTGGCGGCCGACAGCCACCGTGCGGCTCGTCAAGCAGTCGAAAAGGCAATTATCGAGATCGAGGAGCGCCCTGCAAGCCTCGACCCCGTTGCTGCCGCCAACGCGGGCGATCTGGTACGCCCTACTCATCAACAGATCAGTGGAGACTGGGAAAAAGCCTTTGCCGACGCTGCCATTGTCGTTGCTGGCAAACAGTTTGTCGGTGGCCAGGAACACTTCTACTTGGAAGGGCAAGCCTGCGTCGCTCATCCCAGCGAAGACGAAGGCGTTATGATTCATACCTCCAACCAGCATCCTAGCGAGACGCAGAAACTGGTTGCCGAGGTGCTCGGCATTCCCTTCCATGCCGTTACCGTCGAGACTCGCCGCATGGGGGGCGGATTCGGCGGCAAGGAAACACAGGCTTCTCCCTGGGCTTGCCTGGCCGCCTTAATCGCCCGGCGAACCGGGCGCAGTTGCCGTTTCCGCTTACCGCGAGTCGATGACATGCGCGTCACCGGAAAGCGCCACCCTTTTCATAACGACTACCGTCTTGGCGTCGATGCTCAGGGCGTGATTCTGGGTGGCGATATCAATGTAATCGGCGACTGTGGCTATTCACCCGACCTTTCCGACGCCATTGTTGATCGCGCTATGTTCCACTCGGATAACGCCTATTCGCTGGGTGACGTCCGCGTTACAGGATATCGAGCGCGCACCCATACGGCCTCTAACACAGCTTTCCGCGGCTTCGGCGGCCCCCAAGGTATGATGGTTATCGAGGCGGCAATGGAGGATATCGCTCGCCGTCTGGGCGAAGATCCGTTGACGATACGCAAGCGCAACTTTTACCGCGACGGCCGCAACACGACGCATTACGGCCAGACGGTAGATCAGACCGTTCTACTGCATGAGCTGGTTGAGCAACTCGAAACCTCTAGCGACTACTGGCAGCGGCGCCGAGCGATCCGAGAGTTCAACGCCAAGAGCCCCGTCATTCGCAAAGGCTTAGCGTTGACCCCGGTAAAATTCGGCATTTCCTTCACCGCCCAGCACCTCAACCAAGCGGGCGCGCTTCTTCACGTCTATACCGACGGCAGCGTCATGATCAACCATGGCGGCACCGAGATGGGCCAGGGGCTGCACACCAAGATTTGCCAAGTAGTTGCGCGTGAGCTGGGGCTGGATCTTGATAGCGTGCGCATCACCGCCACGCGTACCGACAAGGTGCCCAACACCTCTCCCACCGCCGCCTCCAGCGGTGCCGATCTCAATGGCCAGGCGGCGCGCGATGCGGCACTCAAACTAAAAACACGACTTTATGACTTTGCCGCCGAGCACTACCATCTCGATCGAGAAACCATCCACATTAAAGAGGGTTATTTAATAGCCGGCTTTGGCGAAAGTGAACGCCGCATCGCTTGGGGAGAGCTGGTTCAAGCCGCTTATCTATCGCGCATCTCACTCTCGGAAAAAGGCTTTTACGCTACCCCATTGATCCATTATGACCGCGCCACCGGCAATGGACGCCCTTTTTACTACTATGCCTTTGGTGCGGCGGTGGCCGAAGTCTCAATCGATACCTTGAGCGGCGAGTACCTGGTAGATCGTGTCGATATTCTCCACGACGTGGGTGACTCACTGAATCCGACTATCGATATCGGCCAGGTCGAAGGTGGTTTTATTCAGGGGATGGGCTGGTTAACCAGTGAAGAACTGAAATGGAATAATAAAGGCCAACTGATTTCCAATGGCCCCGCGACCTACAAGATTCCCACTTACGGCGACCTACCCGCCACTTTCAATACCTCCTTAATGGAAGGCCACCCCAACTCCATGGCCAGCATCTATCGTTCCAAGGCCGTGGGTGAACCCCCGTTCATGCTTGGTATGTCGGTATGGGCGGCACTGCGTGACGGCTTGGCCAGCCTAAACGGATACACTCAGGCGATACCTCTGGACACCCCAGCCACACCGGAGCGAGTCATGGCGGCAGCCGAAGCCGCACGCGCCAAACTTGCCCCTGACGCTGACAAACGGCACAGCAATGGCCATTAAGCCTTCCCTCTCTAACTATCTTCAGGAGCAACAGTATGAATGAAGAGCAAGGACCATGCCTGAAACAAGAGCAGGGGCAAGCCTGGTTAATACGTGCACGGGTCTTGAGTTTCGATGCCGACCCCGGCGATGGTGACACGCCCCGAGAGGGTAGCGTTGTCTACCACCAAGACGGTGCTCTATGGTGGGCCGACGGTCGCATTCAGGGCGTCGGCGACTATCGCACTCTGGCCCCTCAGCTACCCGCCGATATCAGCGTCATCGACCAGCGCGACAAGCTGGTCATGCCAGGCTTTATTGACAGTCATGTCCACTATGTTCAGCTCGATATCATGGCCTCTTATGGCCGCCAACTGCTGGACTGGTTGAATGACTACACCTTTCCTGAAGAGTGCCGTTTCGCCCAGCGTGCACATGCCGACAACATGGCCGACGCTTTTCTCAAAGAGTTGATGCGAGTCGGGACCACCACCGCCCAAGTGTTCTGCTCAAGCCATCCCAATTCGGTAGATGCCTTCTTCAGTGCTGCCCAACGCCGCGGCCTATGTATGCTTGCGGGCAAGGTACTAATGGATCGCCACGCCCCTGAAACACTGACTGATAAGACCCTCGGCGGCATTCGTGATACCGAGCGCTTAATCAGCGACTGGCATGGCACCGATCGCCTTGGCTATAGCGTTACGCCGCGCTTTGCTCCCACGTCCACACGCACCCAGCTTGATGCCGCTGGCGGCCTGCTGCGCAACGATGAAAGCCTCTGGCTACAGACTCACTTATCGGAAAACCTCGGCGAGCTGGACTGGGTAGCCGAGCTATTTCCAGAAAGCCGTGACTATCTTGAGGTTTACGAGCAGTCTGGTTTGGTTGGACCACGCAGCACCTTTGCCCATGGCATTCATCTGGACAATGGTATGCGCAAGCGGCTTGCTGATCGCAGTGCCAATATCGCTTTTTGCCCCAGCTCTAACCTCTTCCTTGGTAGCGGCTTGTTCGACCGCCACGCCGCTCATGAAAATGGGTTAAATCTCACCCTGGCCAGCGATATTGGCGCTGGCACCGATCTTTCCGGGTTAGCGACTCTCAAGGCGGGCTATCAAGTAGGACAACTGCTCGGCCAGCCGCTGACGGCTTGGGCAGGCTTTCACGCCCTGACCAGAGGCAATGCCGTATCCCTATCGCTAGATGACCGCATCGGCCGTTTCGCACCCGGCATGGATGCCGACTTCGTCGTTATCGACCTGTCAGCCTCACCGCTGATGGCACGCCGTATGGCACGGTGCGAAAGCCTGGCAGAGGAGTTGTTCACTCTCATGATGCTAGGCGACGACCGCGCTATCTTCGAAACCTGGGCCGGGGGACGCCTACAGCACCGACGTCAAAATTAAGCAGAAAATCGATTAGGAGGGGGCCAAAAGCAACAAAGCCCCCTCACCCTGTTAGCAGGTTCGGAGGCCATCAAAAAAGCCATGCTCAGCAGCCAACAAAGTGCATACCGAGACGCGACCTGTTGAGCTAAAACATTACTCTAAACCTAATACATCCTGCATATCGTAACGGCCATGCGCTTTATCAGCGACCCAGCGAGCAGCGCGAACCGCACCTTTAGCAAAGGTCATACGGCTGGAGGCTTTATGGGTAATTTCGATACGCTCACCTTCAGTGGCAAACATCACCGTGTGCTCGCCAACAATGTCGCCAGCGCGTACGGTGGCAAAACCAATCTCTTTGTCGGTGCGCGGACCACACTGGCCTACCCGCTCATAGACCCCGTGCTCTTTTAACGTGCGGCCGATACTCTCCGCAACCACTTCTCCCATCTTAATCGCCGTGCCAGAAGGCGCATCCACTTTATGACGATGATGCGCTTCAATGACTTCAATATCGTAGCCTTCGTCACCGAGGGCTTTTGCAGCGGTCTCAAGCAACTTGAGGGTTAGGTTAACGCCGACACTCATATTAGGCGCAAACACCATGGCCACTTTATCGCGGTAGCTATCCAGTTCGGCCAGTTCGTCATCGCTCATGCCGGTGGTGCCAATCACAATGCGCTTACCGTGCTCAGCGCAGAATGCCAAATTTGCCAAGGTGACTTGCGGCGCAGTGAAGTCGATTAGAACATCGAAGTCGTCCGCAATTGCAGCGAGAGAATCGACGGCCACCACACCGCGTTTGCCAACACCTGCCAGCTCGCCAATATCCGCCCCCGCCAAGGAACTACCTGGCTCAACGATACCACCTGCAAGTGAGGCACCTGCCTGCTGCTCTACCGCATTTACTAACGTGCGGCCCATACGGCCAGCGACGCCTACAATGGCAATTCGGGTCATGAGAACTCCTGCGCATGCGCCGTTCGGCACCAAGCTTAGTATAAGAAAAACAAGGATAAAAAAGTGGCCGAAATTATAACAGACCCCTGCCAATGATGCGGTGCTTGCTTAGGGCAGCGCGCACGCTGCCTCGAACGAATTAATTCTCCCAAACAATTTCCAGCGGCTCGTCTTTTGCCATGCGTATGAGATGACTTTCCACCACGCCCTCCAACTGATCCAGATGCTCCTCTTCCAAGGTTTCGAGGGACACAATCAAGCGATCCGCTTCGACATGCATCAGGCAGGTGCCATTGGCAAATGTGATTTTGGCCGTCTGGTCATTCTGCTCAACCTCAAGCTTATGTGCCCAGTGCTTGCATAAGCGGTTTATCAAGCGCTCACCAGAAGGCGTTACGATTTCGGCACGGGATAAAGGCATGCTGTTTTCTCCAAAGATAGCGAGTGAACTCCTACTAGCGTAATGCCCACAACGAAAAGCGCCAAGCGGCGAATAATAATGCCTTGCAACAACACGTTCCAAAGGCGCCTCCTTAGCAGCGTACCTCGACAAACAAGCCTGTTTTCGTAATAATGCCCAGCTCAGTGAATACGAATTACACGCATAATCAATTTCCCCTTAGCGTTACCTCTCAATCGTCGCGCTGGCGACCCTCGGTTAGTTTCACTTACCAACTGGTGATCAATATAGTTATGTCTTCCCACGCTTTCCGGGCGCTACTTAGCGCACTAACCGCCTTAACGTTCACCGCAGCCAATGCAGATAGCATCACCGTCACCGATGTTGCAGGCCGTCAAGTCTCCTTAGATGCGCCTGCCGAGCGAGTTATCTTAGGCGAAGGAAGGCAAATTTATCTGCTTGGCCTACTAGAGCCAGAAACGCCTTTTACCCATGTAGTTGGCTGGCGGGAAGACTTTTCTCAGGCGGATCCCGACAATTACGCTCGCTATCTGGAACGCTTCCCCGACATTGAAGCAATCCCCACCTTTGGTGGCTTCAAAGATGGCACCTTTGATGTTGAGCAGGCAGCGGCGCTTAACCCTGACGTCATCCTGATGAATATTGAGGCGAAAGCAGCCACTGAAGACGCCGCCTATGACGATAAGTTAGCCGAGCTGGATATCCCTATTGTCTATGTGGATTTCCGTGAAGACCCCATCGCACACACCATTCCCTCGATGCGGATTATTGGCCAGTTGATGGGAGATGAAGCCGCTGCCGAGGAATTTATCGCTTTTGCTGAAGAACAGATGGCGCGGGTTACTGATGTTATTGAGGACGCCAACCCAGAGCGCCCTAGCGTGTTTATTGACCGGGCAGGCGGGTATTCAGATGAATGCTGCATGAGCTTTGGCCCTGGTAACTTTGGCGAGTATGTCACCCTGGCTGGCGGTAGTAACATTGCCGAAGGCATTATTCCTAACAGCTTCGGCAATTTGAATCCTGAACAAATTATTGCCGCCAACCCCGAACACGTCGTTGTCACCGGCGGTAATTGGGATGCTTACGTTCCCGGTGGCGCCTGGGTGGGCGTAGGACCAGGCGCAAACATGGATCACGCTCGCGAGAAACTCGAAGCCCTCACCGAGCGCACTGCCATGACCGGTATTGAAGCGGTCGACACTGGCAACTTCCACGCCATTTGGCATCAGTTCTATAACAGCCCTTACTATTTTGTTGCTGTTCAGCAACTGGCGAAATGGCTGCACCCCGAACTGTTTGTCGATCTCGACCCTGAAGCAACAATGCGCGAGCTGCACGATCGCTTTTTGCCTATCGATTATGCACCCGGTTATTGGATATCGTTAAATGACGACTGACAGCACTGCAATGAATAGCGTTTCCCACGGGCGCGCCTTCTACCGCACCCAGGTATTTCGCCGCCAAATGATCTTGGCGGCGCTGGTCATAGCACTGTTCTTAAGCCTGTGTATTGACCTTGCACTCGGCCCTGCACGTTACAGTCTTGGCGAAGTCGTTGCGGCCCTGTTTACCCCAGAGGCTGTTAGCCAGCAGGCACGTGTCATTTTGTGGGAAATTCGCATGCCCGTAGCGCTGATGGCGTTAGTGGTGGGTGCCAGCCTCTCGGTGGCAGGGGCGCAGATGCAAACGATCCTAAGCAATCCGCTGGCCAGCCCGTTTACGTTAGGCATTTCGGCCGGCGCTAGCTTTGGCGCCGCCCTGGGCTTGGCTTTTGGCGTTGCGATCATTCCTGCGGCCATTGAGTATGTCGTTCCTATCAATGCATTCCTGATGGCAATGGTGACCGCTTTTTTAATCCACGCACTCAGCCTTAAGCGCGGCGTCACCGTGGAAACGATCGTACTGCTAGGCATTGCGATGGTGTTTATTTTCAACTCATTAATGGCATTGATTCAGTTTTTTGCCAGCCAACAGGCTGTCGCCGCTGTTGTCTTCTGGACCATGGGCAGTCTAACCAAGGCAACCTGGCCAAAGTTTTGGATTGCACTCGGTGTACTGGCAGCCGTTATGCCGTTACTGGCGCGCCACGGCTGGGCGCTAACCGCTATGCGCCTAGGGGATACCAAGGCCGAAAGCATGGGTGTCAACCCACGCGCACTGCGCTTAGAAGTTTTAGTGCTGGTGTCGCTGCTGGCAGCGATTGCCGTCGCTTTTGTCGGCACCATTGGTTTTATCGGCCTAGTAGGGCCACACATTGCACGCATTCTGCTGGGTGAGGATCAGCGCTTCTTCCTGCCCGGCTCTGCTTTATGCGGCGCGCTGATCCTTTCGGTTGGCTCAGTGATTTCCAAAATCATTATCCCTGGCACCATTATTCCCATTGGCATTATCACATCACTCGTGGGCATTCCCTTCTTCCTATTTTTGGTACTCAACCATAAGAAGGCATCATGGTAACCCTACAACTCAATCACGTTTCTGCTCGCTATGGGCGTCGTCCGATTATTCAGGACATAACCACGCCGCGCTTTCAGGGTGGCCAGGTTGTCGCCCTGCTTGGCCCTAACGCTGCGGGTAAATCAACCCTGTTTCGCCGTATTCTAGGCCTGCTAAAAGGGGATGGTGAGGTGATTGTCAGTGGCACCAGTGCCGAACGCCCAGTGGCGTATATGCCTCAAGATACGGGGGCAAAAGCAGTGCTAACGGTGTACGAATCAGTGCTGCTGGCACGTATGCAAGGGCGCAGCCTAAAAGTGCAGCCTGAAGACCTTACCCAGGTCGACCGAGCGCTTGAAGAACTCAATATCAGCGCACTTGGCGAACGCGATATCGGTGATCTGAGCGGCGGGCAGCGCCAATTGGTGAGTGCCGCCCAGGCGCTGGTTCAAGAGCCTGAAATTTTAATGCTGGATGAGCCTACCTCAGCGCTTGACCTTAACCGCCAAATCAACCTGCTAAGCGTACTGCGGCGCCTTGCCGATGAGCGCAACATGCTCATTCTGGTTGCCCTTCACGACCTCGGGCATGCGTTGCGCTTCACTGATGCAGCCATGGTGTTAGAGAACGGCCGTTTAATCGCCTGCGGTTCAACCGAGGAGGTAATCTCACCTGAGTTACTGCGCCAAGTTTACAAAGTGACGGCGCGTATTGAGCCATGCTCAAAGGGCCGCCCTCAGCTTATTGTCGAAGAAGCCGTTTAATCCGGCGGCCTTCTAGTGTGGCCAGCCCGACCCCGCTAAGTAGCAACGGCAGTGCCAGCAAAAAGCCGCTGGAAACCGGCAGGCCAAACAGCAGCCAATCTGCCAACACAGGCCACACCAACGCAATGTATTCAAAAGGCGCTAGGCGTGACGCTTCGGCGTAACGCAGCGCCAGTGTCATCGCAATATGGGCCGAGCCGCCAAACAAGCCAGACAGCACTAACAACCACACCACGTCCCCCTTAAGTGGTGCCCAGCCCAAGGGCAGCGTTGCCAACCCCGCCAGTGCAGAGACCAGAATAAAGTAGAAGGCAATGGAACCGGCTGTTTCGGTACGTGAAATACGCCGTACGGTTAGCAGCGCTCCAGCAGTTAACAGTGCGCTCAGCGCGCCTAGTGCATAGCCAGCCAGCTGCCCTTGCTCGCGACTGGCCTCAAGCCCTGGCAGCACCAGCACCGCCACCCCGGCTAACGCCAACGCAATAGCGCCCGCCCGATAAAGCGAGAAGCGCTCCCCCAGCAGCAAGACACCACCCAATGCCATAAACACGGGCGTCAGCTGGGCTAACAACGTAGTTTCCGCGACAGGCAACAAGGCCACCGCCGCGAACGACGCGAACATTGCCGCTGCCCCAAGCCCCGAGCGCAACGCATGCCCCAGTGGACGACGCGTCGCCAATCCCTGCGGAAATTCGCGACGTAGCATCAAAAACACAACAATCGGCAACAGCGCAAATAACGAGCGGAAAAACACCGACTGCCCTACCGGAACCTCGTCACTCACCGCTTTAATACACACCAACATGCCGGTGAACAGCACGCCGGAAAGCACTCGCAGTCCAATGCCCAACCCAGGGCGAGACTCTTCATCCGCTAGCATTTGCCCTCGTCCTTATGTGCAAATAAGTTATGTGCAAATAATCCACGCTTTAAAGGGTATCGGTTAGCGATTAAGCGATAAGCCCATCAGACCCACTATTTTACACTATGCAACACAATGAATTAGCAATAACTAGTTAACAAAAAAACGCCCCGATACTTGAAAGTGCCGGGGCGCTGATGTGCGGTGAAGTGAATCGCCGTTACGGCTTCATCTCTTCAAAAAACTTCTTCACACTGTCGAAGAAACCAGTTTTCTTCGGCGAGTGGCTGTGGCTATTGCTGCCGTCAAAGCTCTCTTGCAACTGACGAAGCAGGTCTTTCTGCTCGTCATTGAGATTGACCGGCGTCTCCAGGACCACTTTACAAAGCAAGTCGCCAGGTGCGCCGCCACGTACCGGCTTCACGCCTTTACCGCGCAGTCTGAAGAGCTTACCGGTTTGAGTTTCCGGTGGAATCTTCAGCTTCACACGGCCATCCAGCGTGGGCACTTCCAGCTCCCCACCCAATGCAGCGTCAACAAAGTTAATTGGCACGTCACACTGCAGGTGTTTGCCATCGCGCTGGAAGATGTGGTGTGGCTTAATCGATACCTGAACATACAGGTCACCGGGCGGGCCACCGTTAATACCACTTTCACCTTCGCCATTCAGGCGAATGCGGTCACCCGTATCCACTCCCGGCGGAATCTTCACCGACAGCGTGCGCGTTTCCCGTACGCGGCCTTCACCGTTACATTTGTGGCACGGCACTTTAATGTGCTGGCCACTGCCGTGACAGGTCGGACAGGTTTGCTGAACCGCGAAGAAGCCTTGCTGCATACGCACTTGGCCGTGGCCATGGCACGTGGGGCAGGTTTCTTTGCTAGAACCAGGCTCAGCACCTTCACCATCGCAGCGGTCACATTCGATATGGCGTGGCACGCGGATATCAACGGTCGTGCCGGAAACGGCATTCTCCAGATCCAGCTCTAAGTTGTAGCGCAGATCACTGCCACGCGCGGGGGCGTTAGGTCCACGACGACGGCCACCACCGCCACCGAAGATATCGCCAAACACATCACCGAAGATGTCGCTAAAGTCGCCAGCGCCACCACCACCGAACCCACCACCGCCTTGGCCATCAACACCGGCATGGCCAAATTGGTCATACGCCGCGCGCTTTTCGCCATCGCTTAAGACTTCGTATGCTTCTGACACTTCACGAAATTTTTCCGCTGCAGTGTTATCGTCCGGGTTTCGATCAGGGTGGAATTTCTGCGCCAAGCGGCGGTAGGCCTTTTTGATCTCTTTCTGATCAGCCCCTTTTTCGACACCCAGGACTTCATAATAATCGCGTTTGGACATGGGTCCTACGCCTCCTGGTTAGCTACGCACTTAATTAGGCGTCTGCTTCGGAAACAGCAACGCGGGAGTTGTCTCCCGCGCCACCGCATTCCTTAGCAGATAGAGGTGATTTACTGTTTCTTTTTGTCGTCGTTGACTTCTTCGTACTCGGCGTCAACTACGTCATCCTCTGGCTTGGCGCTGGCATTTTCAGCACCTTCACCGTCCGCCTGCTGAGCAGCTTCCGCCTGCTCGGCGTACATCTTCTGCGCCAATTGGCCAGACACTTCGGTCAGCGCGTCCAGCTTCTGCTGGATGTTGTCCTGATCGTCAGTCTTCACGGCTTCTTCAAGCTCGCTGATCGCGGTCTCGATGGCTTGCTTCTCGTCATCGCTCGCTTTATCACCGGCTTCCTGCACGGTTTTACGAGTGGCGTGAATCATGCCATCTGCTTGGTTACGCAGCTGCACTAGCGCTTCGAACTTTTTGTCTTCGTCGGCGTGAGCTTCCGCATCGCGTACCATTTGCTCGATCTCTTCATCGGTGAGACCGCTGGACGCTTTAATGACGATAGACTGCTCTTTATTGGTCGCCTTATCTTTGGCCGATACGTTCAGAATGCCGTTGGCATCCAGGTCGAAGGCCACTTCAATCTGCGGCACACCACGCGGTGCGGGCGGAATGTCGGCAAGATCAAAACGACCCAGCGATTTATTCTGCGAGACCTGCTTACGCTCACCCTGAACGACGTGAATCGTCACAGCCGTTTGGTTGTCATCCGCCGTGGAGAAGGTTTGCGTCTTCTTCGTGGGGATGGTGGTGTTTTTGTCGATCAGCGGCGTCATTACGCCACCCAGGGTTTCAATACCCAGGGTCAACGGCGTCACGTCCAGCAGCAGTACGTCTTTTACGTCGCCGCCAAGAACACCGCCCTGAATCGCCGCGCCCACAGCAACCGCTTCATCTGGGTTGACGTCTTTACGCGCTTCTTTGCCGAAGAAATCAGCGGCTTTCTTCTGCACCATCGGCATACGCGTCTGGCCACCGACCAGAATCACTTCGTCGATTTCAGAGGCAGACAAACCAGCATCTTTCAGCGCCATTTTGCACGGATCGAGCGAACGCTGTACCAGATCTTCAACCAGCGACTCCAGCTTGGCACGTGTCACCTTCACGTTAAGGTGTTTCGGGCCAGTGTTGTCAGCGGTGATGTACGGCAGATTAACGTCTGTCTGCTGGGCACTTGAAAGCTCAATTTTAGCCTTCTCAGCCGCTTCTTTCAGGCGCTGCATAGCGAGGTTGTCGCCAGACAGATCCATACCGCTGTCCGCTTTGAACTGGTCAACTAAGTAGTTGATCAGCGCCAAGTCGAAGTCTTCGCCGCCCAGGAAGGTGTCGCCGTTGGTGGCTAACACTTCAAACTGGGTTTCGCCGTCAACGTCAGCTACTTCGATAATAGAGATATCGAAAGTACCGCCGCCCAGGTCATATACCGCGATGGTTTTATCACCACGGGATTTGTCCATACCGTAGGCCAGTGCAGCAGCGGTCGGCTCGTTAATGATGCGTTTAACATCAAGACCGGCGATACGGCCCGCATCTTTCGTGGCCTGGCGCTGGCTGTCGTTAAAGTACGCCGGTACGGTGATGACCGCTTCAGTTACCGCTTCACCGAGGTAGTCTTCGGCGGTTTTCTTCATTTTCTTCAGCACTTCCGCACTTACCTGCGGCGGCGCCATTTTTTTGCCTTTTACTTCAACCCAAGCATCACCGTTGTCAGCTTCGGCGATTTTGTAAGGCACCATTTTGATGTCTTTTTGTACGACATCATCTTTAAAGCGACGGCCAATCAGGCGCTTGATCGCGTAAAGGGTGTTCTCAGGGTTGGTGACGGCCTGACGTTTTGCCGCTTGGCCTACCAGCGTCTCACCATCGTCGGTGTAAGCAATGATGGAAGGCGTAGTGCGGCCGCCTTCGGCGTTTTCAATGACTTTAGCGCTGTCACCATCGAGCACTGCCACACAAGAGTTGGTGGTGCCCAGGTCGATACCAATAATGCGTCCCATAGCAAAAACCTCGAATTCGGTTGTTACAAAACTGATGTTTGAAAGCTGATGTCAAAAATCTGCTTTTTGAAATTTAAAGCGTTTGCGGGTTTTCCCGCGGGTTGCCCTTTATTTGGGGGCCGCTTGCAGCATTTCAAGGGGCTTTTTTTGCTTTGCGTCAGCCAATGCTTAATTGGCTTTTTGGCTAACCACCACCATCGCGGGGCGAACTAGGCGGCCGTTAAGCAAATAACCCTTCTGCATCACGTCCATGACGGTATTGGGTTCAAGCTCGGGATTCGGCACCATCGCCATCGCTTCGTGAACTTGGGGGTCAAAGGGTTCACCCTGGGGTTCAACGCTTTCCACGCCAAATTTATTCAATACGCCTAACTGCATTTTGAGGGTCATGGAAACGCCCTCACGATGTACGTCAGAGGCCCCGTCTTCCATGCTCTCTAGGGCTTTTTCCAGACTATCAACAACGGGCAATAGCTCTTTAACAAATTTTTCTAAAGCGAACTTGCGTGCTTTTTCAGCTTCTTGCTCAGCTCGGCGACGCACGTTTTGAGCTTCAGCAGCGGCCCGTAGCGCTTGGTCTTTAGCTTCCGCCAAGCTCTGCTCAAGCTCTTCCACCTGAGCGGCTAGCATATCGGCTTCCGGGTTTCCCACGCCGTCCTCTAACACAGCGTCGTCCTCGATTAAGCCTTCCAGCTCACCCTCGACCAGGCGCTCTTCAGCCGCTTGCTCGGTGACTTCCGCCTCTTGCTCTTGGCGGGCCAGCTCATCTTCTAATGGGGTTTGCGGTTCTTTTGCCATGCCTAGCTCCTGAAAAGTATGCAGCGGTGGCATTAACGGCCACCTCGGTTAAGTCACGAGTATTAACCACGTATGGACGCTATATGGGGGTTATAAAAGCCATCTCAAGAGTGGCATTGAAGTGAGTTACAGACTACTGTATAAAACAACAATTATTGGATAAGTATCCAGCTTCTGTGCCGCACCGCCTCAGGAGGCCTTATGCTCACGCAGCTAGCAATCCAAGATTACGCTATTGTTGACCGCCTTGAACTCGATCTAACCCGTGGTATGACGGCGATTACCGGGGAAACCGGGGCAGGCAAATCGATTTTACTCGGCGCCCTTGGCCTATGTTTGGGTGAGCGTGCCGATGCCGGCAGCGTCCGCCATGGGCGTGAACGCACCGACCTTTCCGCGCGTTTTGATATTCAACATCTACCCGCTGCCACACAGTGGTTGACTGCTCGTGAGCTGCCTGCTGAAGAGTGCTTACTGCGCCGTGTGGTTACCGCCAGCGGTCGCTCCAAAGCGTGGATCAATGGCCACCCTGCCACCATCGCCGACCTAAAATCGCTGGGCGAACAGTTGATTCAAATCCATGGACAGCATGCTCATCAAGCACTCATGCGTGAAGAAACCCACCTCGCCCTGCTGGATGATTATGCCGGGCTGCGTGAACGCAGTCAGCAGCTGGCTGAAACCTTCCGCGAGTGGCGCAGTGCCCGGCGGCGATTAAAAAAACTCAGCGAAGAAGGCAGTGAAGTTGAGGCAAAGCGGCAACTGCTGCGCTACCAAGTAGAAGAATTAGATCAACTGGCACTGGCAGAGGGTGAGCTGCAAACGCTAGAAGAGGAGCAACACACCCTCGCCCATGCGGAAGAGACACTACGTGAAACCCAGTTTGCCGCCGACTGCTGCGCAAGCGACGAGGGCGGTGCTCTATCGCTGTTAAATCAAGCCTATGCCCATTTAAGCGCGCTACCCGGCAGTGATAAAGGCACGCTGGCCAACACTTTGGCTATGCTTAGCGATGCGCGCATTCAAGTCGAGGAAGCGTCAAGCGAACTCAATCGCCTTGCCAGCACTACCGAACTAGACCCGGAGCGCTTAGCCTGGGTAGAAGAACGGCTTGGCGATATCCACCGTATTGCCCGTAAACACCACGTTGCCCCGGAAGAGATTTGCGCACTGCACTCACAGCTCAGCCAGGAAGTCGAACTACTAGAAGCCAGCGACGACGATCTGGAGTCGTTAAGCAACCAAGTTTCAGAATACCGCGAGCGCTATCGCAGCGATGCCAAACAATTAAGCGAGGCGCGACAAAAAGCCGCCGTTCGCTTAGGCAAAGAAGTGCAACAACAGCTAGGTTTTTTGGCCATGGGTAAAGCACGCTTTGAGGTGGACGTTACCCCGCGTGAAACGCCTACGCCGGAAGGCCTGGATCACGTCCAATTCCTGATTAGCGCGAACCCGGGCCAGCCCGCTAGGCCGTTAACCAAAGTGGCCTCGGGCGGCGAACTATCGCGTATCAGCCTTGCCATTCAAGTGGTGGCCGCCTCCCACTCCACTATTCCCAGTTTGGTCTTCGATGAAGTGGACGTGGGTATCTCAGGAGCGACAGCCGAAATTGTCGGTCAACTACTACGCAAGCTCGGTGAAAACGGCCAAGTAATGACCGTCACTCACCTGCCTCAGGTCGCCGCCCAGGCGCATCAGCACCTACATATTGAAAAACGCGCCAAACGAGATAGCACGCTGACCCATATGGCGCTACTGGACGAACAGGGGCGCATCAGCGAGCTCGCCCGCATGCTGGGCGGTGTAACGCTATCTGACCAAACACTCGCCCACGCCCGCGAAATGCTGCACGCTAGCCAACGACCACCGCACTAAGCACTTTTTACTAAGCACTTTTTTCAAGCGGCAACGCGCTAGCAAACGCCACAAACCATAAAAAAACGCCCCCAGGGCGCGAATGAGTCATCACTCGCACCCTGGGGGCGTTTTATTTAGCGCGACTATTTTTTATTTGTGGGGCCGCTGTCCTGTCGTGTTACGTCCGACCCACGGGGGCGTACGTAAAGCACCAGGGCATGGTCCACAAGTTCATAGCCGTGCTCTTCGGCGATCTCTTGCTGACGACGCTCGATGATTTCATCGACAAACTCAATGATTTCACCACTTTCTAAACACACCATATGGTCGTGGTGGTCTTCTTGAGTCATCTCGAACACCGCGTGGCCACCGTCAAAATTATGACGAATCACCAAGCCTGCTGATTCAAACTGAGTCAGCACGCGGTAAACGGTAGCCAAGCCAACATCCTCGCCCGCATCAATCAGTGTTTTGTACACTTCTTCTGCGCTAAGGTGGTGTTGACCCGAAGCATTTTCGAGAATCTGCAGGATCTTGACGCGCGGCAGGGTCACTTTCAGCCCGGCTTTGCGTAGTTCATGGTTCTGATCGGCCATGGTTGCTCTTCGCAGTAACAGGTTAGGTCGGGTATGATCGACCGAAACCACGATAGTGAAGAATAGGCTCAAATGCAAAAATTGACTCGTATCATTACTCTTTCAGTGGCCCTAACCGTTGTTAGCGGCTGCAGCTACGTTGGCGTTTACAAGCGCGACATCCCTCAGGGCAACTTGGTGACCGAAGAAATGGTCAGCCAACTACAGCCAGGAATGACGCGTGAACAAGTCACTTATGTGATGGGTCGCCCGTTGCTGGAAGCGCCGTTTGACACGCGGGAGTGGGATTACGTTTATCGGATTGATAAGGCGTACGCAGGTGTTGAGCAACGGCGTGTCACCCTCACATTCGATAATATGGGGCGTTTGGTGAACATTGAGCAGCAAGGTGATTTCTCTAATGATCTACCGATCAGTGCAGATACCGGCGTAGGCCCTGCAACAGAAACAACAGATCCAATCACCGGTATCAACACGCCTATTCAACGCGTGCCTTCGTCAGAAGCCACAGCGCCATAGCCAATGATGCCTTACGCGTAAATTACCCGCCTCTGGCTTGACGCTTTGCCCGTTCCAGGCGGGCAGCTTTGGGGTCTATCTCTAATGGACGATACACCTCAACGCGGTCGCCTGGACGCAGCGCCTCTTGTTCGGGCTGGCGCAGCGCTTTGCCAAAAATTCCCAGCGGTGCCTGTTCAAAGGTGTCACTGGGAATCTCGGGAAACAGGCTGGGTAGATCTGCCATCATTACCGCTTGGCGTGCAGTCGTGCCCTTACGCACCTGTAAGGCCACTAGGCGCTGTTTGCGCGGCAAGGCAAAGGCAACCTCTACCGCGAACGTATCAACGGCCATAGCGCTCGTCAGCACGTTTTGTGAAGGCATCGACAAGCTGCCCCGCAATTTGCTGAAATAGTTTCCCAAACGCCATGCTAAGCAAGCGATTGGCAAATACAAACTCCATTTCCAAGCTCACCTTGCAGGCGTCGTCTCCCATCGGGATAAATAGCCAACGCCCTTTAAGCTGCTTGAATGGCCCTTTTACTAACGACAGTTCAATCCGCTCGGGGGCATATAAATCATTTCGAGTCGTGATTGTTTGCTCCACACCCGCACGACCAAGGGTCATCTCGCCAATCAAATGTGCCTCGTCACGCTCTAGCAGGCGCGCACGGCGACACCCCGGCAGGAACTCGGGATAGCGTTCGAAGTCATTAACCAGATCGAACATTTGTTGGGGGGTGTGCCGCACCAAGGCGGTACGATTAACGGTTGGCATTGACCTCTCCGCTGACTTCACAGTGCCCAAAGCGTATCATGGGAAACATTTTTGTAGACCTTAAATGGTATCACGCCTCCCGTCATAACGAAGGGGGTGCTACTGACAGATCAACGATGAGGTTCCATGGCCACTAAGAAAGGTAACAGTAAGGGCCCTAGCAGCAGCGTTATTGCCCAAAACAAGAAGGCTCGGTTTGAGTACCATATCAACGAAACCTTAGAAGCAGGTTTGGTACTCGCGGGCTGGGAAGTTAAAAGCCTGCGCGCTGGTAAAGCACAGCTTACCGACACCTATATTTTGGTTCGTAATGGCGAGGCTTTTTTACTAGGCAGCCATATCATGCCGCTTAATACAGCAAGCACCCACGAGATTGCTGATCCGACGCGCACGCGCAAGTTGCTTCTGCACCGCAAGGAAATTGCCAAAATTTTCTCGGTGACCCAGGACAAAGGCCACACGTGCGTACCGCTCAAGCTCTATTGGAAACGCAACAAGGTGAAGTGTGAGCTGGCATTGGTGACCGGCAAACAGCTGCATGACAAGCGTGCCACCGAGAAAGATCGCGACTGGAGCCGTCAGAAAGGTCGGATAATGCGGGAACATAACAAGGCATAACTGGTCAATTCGGTGTGAGCACGTTAGAATGCTCATCTGTGATCAGGGGGCGACATGGTTTCGACGCCGGTGACAACCCTTGCGGTGCATGCCGAGAGCGTGATGTATCTCGTAAATCCCACATCACGAAAAATAGTCGCAAATGACGAAAACTACGCTCAAGGCGCGCTAGCAGCCTAAACACTGTTAGCTTCTTGTCTGGCCCAAAGGTGATGTGCCTATTCATCACTGATGGGATACGAGCTAAAGCTGATAGGACCGCGGTTGGTGGTGTCTTCTCATCAATCGTTAAACTTAGAAGGCTCGCGTGACTGAATCCTGATCGTCGGAGTCAGTTGCGTTAAAGCAAATGACGAAATCTAAGCATGTAGAGCCAATAGGCGCGTGCTGGCGGACGCGGGTTCAATTCCCGCCGCCTCCACCAGACACCCCTACAAATCAAGCACCTACGGGTGCTTTTTTTGTACCTGTGGGCTGAAAAGGGCCTGTTTAGGCATAGTTATGTCAACATTTGAGTCAACATTTATTGCCCCTACCTTCCACAAATACTCCCTAGCTTTCGATAACTTCACTGGCTATACTCGCACTAAAATACTGTATATATATTCAGATAAAAAGAAGGCGCTTATGTCAAAATCATACGAGCAGTTAGTCCAGCGAGTGCAGCGAAAGATCAACAGCCCCCGTGCACAGTCTGAGCATTGTACTGAGCTGCAGCGTCAGCCAGAGGATAGTGCAGAGGATTGGGCACGCATGCTTGACGAGCTGGGTACTGTTGAAAATGTAACGCTAACCCCTCTTGATGACACGGCAGAGCTTGTGCAAATTCGGTGGAACCCTGCCGAAGCGATGTAATGTCATGAATGCACGTTACCGCGCGACGCTCTGGCGCAAGGCAATGGAGCGGAAAGGCTGGAGGCGTATTTCATCTATCAGCTTGCCGCGCTGTGTGATTGAGTTTCACATCATTCAGCACGGCAAGCTTTATAGCGGGCGTTGGCATGGAAAGAGTTTTGACCCAATGGATGCGTTAACACCCGGCACGGCAGCACATTTAATAACGCGGCGGGACCTGATGACAGAGGGCGTGTGGCGGCGGGCTAACGATCAAAGCGCAGAATGGGGCGTGGTCTACCGTCCTTTTTAAACCACGCCCCTCGTCCCTGTGCAACGCATCCGGCATGCTATAAGCGGCGATCCCTCGGCGTCACACTTTCACAGTAGCGGTTAAAGCTGCTGTTGAATGTAGGAAATCGACGACAGTTTTTGTAAGAGATCACTTACGACAGACACAAAAAACCGCAACTAAGCGGATGACTTGTGCCGGTCGAACGCTCTACTTAATCAGCTTAACCTGCCCATACCCCACTCGCCGCTCAACTCCAGACTCAACGTTCTTAACCAGCACCTGGCCGCTTGAATACTTCGGATACTCCTGCACTTCGTAACGCCCCACAAACTCCGGGCCTGATTTAATAGCCACCTCAGCCCCCGGCGGCAGTTCTTTCTGTAACGCGGCGTCCATTTTTTCACGCGCAGTGCGGGCGGCATCGTTCAGCTTGTCGATGTTGGGAAATTCAGACATTAGGGAATCCTCTTTTTTAGGCACAAAAAAACCGCTTTCGCGGCCGTTGGTCTGTTACTTTTTTAAGCCCTACCAGCTGATAGCGTTCACATCGTCTACCACCGTCGCAGCACGCACAGCTTTAACTAGCCGCTGCCTACGCCCGGTGAGTTTCTGAAACTGGGTGAACATTTCCGCATTCCCAATAACAGCTGCGCAAAGCTCAGTCAGTGTCTCCGTTCCATCTTCACCGTTACGGCCTAATAGAATAGCGTCTAGTACAGGCGTTGATGGCTGCTCACCCTGCAGATCTTCTAGCCATGCCAGGTAAGCCCGCGCTTCGTAGTTCTGGCTTGGCCACGTCGATTGCTCGACCTCTGGGTAATCTTTAATTAGTGGTTCAGCCTGGGCAGTGTAAGCCGCGTTGATCTCAGCGATCCGCTTTGCTTGTGCGTCTGCTAATAGCTCTGATCGAGATTTAGGTAGCGTTACTTCTGCATCATTTAACCAGCTCATCGACAGGCTCCTCTTCAACAATGTCGTAAACAGGCAGCTCAATATCGCCGTTATGGTTTTCCAATATAATCGGCTGCGGGAACCGCGTTGCTTCTTGCGCGTTCGGCCCATGGCCCAAGCGAATCGTGCATTCGTACTCATCGCCGTTGCGGGTCACTTCCCCTAACTCTGAGTGTTGTGCAATAGCCCCGTCAGGTAGTTCGGACAAGTCGTAGTCCGTGCCGTTAACTGTTAGCACTGTGCCAGCAATGCTGGCTGAAGTTTCGGCTAAGCCCGAACAAGGCGATAGATTAATCTTTAGCTTCATACTTACTCCTAATACCAACGCCCGGCTGCATAAAGGGCAATTGTTGTTAATTCACCTGGGGCAGAGGTTGCAGGGGCTGTAGCAACAACACACGTCGATGACCAATCGGGTCTATTTAAAACACCACTTCCTCGCCTAGTTTTTACGAGTAACCCAGAAGCCCTTATTTGAATAGACTGAGAGCCTAGTAAACTCGCTGAAGCATACTCTGCGATTCCGTTGACAAACGTGGCAGGAAAGTCAAAGGAGACTCCTACACTACGAAATAAAGAATCTGACGCCTCTGTAGCCTGTACTTCCAGATTGACTATTCGCGTACATTCCAATGTCCCGTCAGCGAACTTAACGTAGCTACCGTTTGCGTTACTTCCTCGCTCAATAATCGCCCCTGTAGGAATGCCCTCAGATTGTGAGACTGTGCCGAGTATGTTTTTATCGTGGTACACGAGGAAATCGGTAACTGTGTCTGTCCCTTCCCACCCCCGAAACCTCATGTACTCATTGCTGAACATCAGCCTAGCTCCCCGATCACTAGAGGCTCGATAGAGGTCAATGCCAGGCCAATATGCTGCCCCTCCGTGGTCACCCGTCGCAGAAGAGCCCGCGCCAATGTAAAATTCGTTGCGCTCTGGGGGGGCGTCAAAATTGGATAACATATATCCCTGTCCGCCCAGGCCATAAGCCCCATTGGCCAACAAATCACCAGCACCGCCAATAACCCCACGCCCTGCCACTGCATCAACCTGCAGCGATTGCTGTAGTGCAGATAAATTACCAATGGGGGATTCACTCAGCGTGTCGATCAGCGCGAGATTGCCTAGCGTGCCGCTTTGCCCAACGTCGATACCGCCTTTCAGAATATTGATAAGATCTTGTACGCGGCGGTCGACTTCGGCGAGCCATTCGTTTGTTTGATCATAGTTCGTTGGTGCTGCCATTATCCGGCCCTCAGCATTTTAACGATTGCGTGCATCTGCGCCGCTGTCTGAGATGCGCGTATGTCGGCCTTAGCTTTCACGCGCTTAACTTCTACGTCAGCCCACGCCTGCTCTGTTGCAGCCTGGGCCGTTTTCACGCGCTCACACAGATCTGATTTTTCAATGCGTAGCGCTTCGGCTTCGGCATTCAGCAAAGGGCCGCCGCCTGCGTTAGCTTCCTGCGCTTTGCGCCGATAGATGGCCTCTTGCGCCGGATCGATTTGCCGCGTTTCCGATGCCCATAAATCACAAAGGCCCAAATAATGGGCCTCTGCGGTGTCACGGGTTCTGAATGTGTTTGCGCTAAGGATCACCAACGGTCACCTCCAAATTCTCGTCCAGGTATTCGATGAGCCCACAGAGGCGTATTTCGTACGTGCCGGGGACGTCGTAATTGATAGTGAGTGGTTCGCCGTCTGTAATAGTTTCAACGTCGTTGGTAGTCACTGTTAGCTCGGCGGGCAAGTCTGTTAGCGTGACGACTAAGCTGTCTACGCTTAGCTGTGGTTCCAGCGATCGCTTTTGCTTAACTTCTAGCGTGTCGACATCAACGTAATGCGTGGCGTCGCTCACAGTGTCGTCGCACTCGATGTACCCATGGGGCGTCGTGAGTGTGCGCACAATTGCGCCGTCAGTCGTGTGGACTGCGTAAACTCTACTCATCGTTTAAGCTCCAATGATCTAATGTAACGTGACCCCGCAGTTAACAACACTCGCGGGGTAAGTCCGTTACCCGACCAAGCCATGTTTGCAGAAGCCCTTACTTGGAGTGTGAGGGTGTGAGTTCCTGCGCCCATGTTTATAGTCGATGGAACAACTACGGGTAGATCCCATAAGTTCGTGTTGGCATCTGGTGATGGGGTTAAGGTGGTTAGTGTAAAAAACGCACTCCCATTCCTTAACAAGCGGACTTGAGGAGCGCCCGTGGCCGTACCATCATTGTTGGTGGAATCAGTTCTCACTCTGACACTAAACAGTAAATCGTGGGGGCTGCCTGAGCTGTCAACGTCCAGCTCTTGAACGGTGTACCAAGGGCTGTCGTCACCAAACAGTATTTGCCGTTGGAACTGACCTGCTGTATTAGCTACAAACGTCGCAGATACCGCCTCCCCCGCAATCCTCAGAGTATCTACTTCAGCCACACCAATCTTGGCGGTAGTGATCGCAGCATTCTCTATCTTAGCTGTATTGACAGAGGCATTCTCTATCTTAGCGTTGTTGATAGCGCCGTTAGCAATCTTGGCGTTTGTGATCGACGCATTCCGAACAAGCGCATCTGGGATAACTACGCGCCCATCAGATACCACAAACGCGGTAACCAGCTCGTCATTGACGGGGTTAAGTATTGCGAATTGATTCGCGATGCCAATGATCTGTGCTTGCTCGCCCTGTACTTGTATGCCGATAACGCCGCGCACGCCGTTAACATTCACAGTTGTTACAGCTTGCGCGACTGCGCCGGTATTGGGGTCATAAACGGCAGACACCTCTTGGCGCACGGATGCCAGTTCGCCATTAACCTCGACTTCGTAGTCGTCTAGTCGCCCAGCAGTGGCCGACTGTGCATTGCTCAGTGATAGCAGGGTTGTATTAACGCTCGATTTATTGTCTTCGAACTCTGTTTCGAGTGAAGAGACATTTTGAGCAATCGACTGTTGCTCGTCAGTCAGTGCGGCAAGTGACGATCCCACGCTCGCCGCGTTGTCCTCGAACTCAGTACGCAGCGCCTGATTCGCTGTCGCTAACGCATCGGTCTCTGTTGCCCGCGTCGTTTCTTCCGTTGTTATCCGAGCGTTGGCATTATCGAGCGCAGACTCCAACTGCGATGCCGTGCCCGCCAAAGCCTGGGTCTCACTAGAAAGTACCGTGATGCTGTTCTCAGCGCTCGCTAGCCGTCCATTAGCCTCCGTTTTGTACTCATTAACGTCAGTGACGATTGCCTGCTGGCCATCCGACAGTGCGGCTAAATCGTTATTCACACTAGCTGAGTTGTCGTCAAAATCCGTGCGCAACTCTTGGTTAGCCGTCGCCAGCGCTTGCGTTTCTGTTGCCCGCGTCGTTTCTTCTGCTGTTATCCGTGCATTGGCATCATCGAGTGACGACTGAAGAGTCGAGGTTGTCGTGGCCAGCGCTTGCGTTTCATCAGACAGCAGCGTAATGCGCTGCTCGAAATCAGCAGTGGAGGTATCAAACGCCGTCGATAGCGCCGTTAGGGACTCGCCGATTGCCTGCGTTTGATTACTCAGCACCGTGATGTTTTGAGCAAACTCACTAGTGCTGTCGTCGTACTCTGTACGCAATAATGTGAGCGACTCAGAAAGCGCTTGGTTGGCATCAGTCAGCGCTGTTAGTCGTTGCTGAACTGTCGCGCTGTTGTCGTTAAACGTTGCGGTCAGTTCTATGATTCGCTGAGAAAGCGACTGCTCGGCGTCGACGCGAACCACGTTTTCGACGTCCAAGATCGAGTTGCCGAGCGCGTTTTTAACGTGCATCGTGGCGTTGTAGATGGCTTGAGCGATCTCGCTTAGCGCTAAGGTTTGGCGGTTCGTTTCAATCCCCGCCGTATTTCCATCTACGCCAGAACGCAACCCCTCGGTTGTCTCCGCAAGCGCTTGCTGGCCATCCGACAGTGCCGTTAACTCATTGCTAACCGAGGCGGCGTTGCCCTCAAACTCGGTACGCAACTCTTGATTAGCCGTCGCCAGTGCCTGAGTTTCGTTGCTGAGTGTCGCTAACGTCTGGTTAATAGATGCAATCGAGCTATCGAAATCCGTCCGCAGGCTAGTGACGCTCTCGCCAACTGACTGAACAGTATCTGATAGTAACGTTACCTGCTGCTCAAACTCAGCGCTGGTATCGTCAAACTCCGTACGCAGGATAGCAACTGAATCGGCAATGGATTGCGTCGTGCTCGCCAGTAGCGTGATGCGCTCAGACAGCGAGGCAGCAGCGGTATCGAACTCGGCGCGCATGCTAACGATGCGTTCAGACAACGCGAACTCAGCGCCCACGCGAACGCTGTGCTCGACATCCATGACCGCATTTGCAAGTGCAATCTGAGCTTGCAACGTCGACGTGTCGATCTGCTGCTGCAGAGAAACAAGATCGATGTTAGTCAGCGCCTTTTGAGCGCGTGCGATTGCATCGCTAGCGGACTGTTGCGCATCGGATGCACGCTGACGCGCATCGTCTGCCGTTTCTTTGGCGTCAGTAATCCCCGCTTCGGCATTTCTGGCGGTGTCCAGCGCCTCTTGAGCTTCTGCCAGCGCAGTGGCCGCGCCACCTTCAGCGTTGCTGGCAGCTTCGACGGCAGCCTGGGCTTCTTGCAATGCTGTATTTGCGGCTTGCTGAGCGCTATCGACTGCGTTTGATACGCTATCGACTGTCTCGCTGAGCTGATTGACCTCGTTCTCAAACTGATCAACGATGCCACCGGGCTTGCGTAGCTGCTCGTCAATCCACGCGAACTCCTCGTCGAAATCAAGCGTGGTTTCTACTTCGACGCGTAGGAACGGGCTAGATCCATAGGCATTCACAGACTGAACGTAGTAGTAATACGTCTGTAGCGGTGCCAGGCCGGTATGTGTGAACGTCAGGCCTTCTCCCAGCAGCTCGCTCTGAGCCTGCGTATAGCTCGGCTCGGTCGTAAAAAAGTAGCGGTAGTGGCCGCCATTGAGCGACGCCCCCGGCGCGATATGCGGGATCAGCGTAATTTCGCGGTTGCCGATCTGAAGACTCACGCGCTCAGGCATCGGCGGTGCGTTGATGCCGAATGTAATCGTAGCGGGGCCAGACAGTCCGAGTCGGCCACGCGCGCGCACTTCGGCAGTGTAGTCGCCGGATTCCAGCCCACCTACATCGCATCGTTCAATGCCTGCAGGCACTTGGGCAGACTGCACTGCAACGCCGTCTCGTTTGATCACAACGTTGTAATGCAGCGCGGCGTCTACCGGGTTCCATATCAAGCGCCCCTGAACTACTTCCCCGATATTAACCAGCACGTACTGCAGCCCTGTTGGCGAGCCGATGCCGCCGGTGGGTAGCTGGATAAAGCCGAACGGGTCGAACGGCTGGCCTACTGCATCGTCGTAGATCTCCGGCTGCTCTTGCTGCAGCGTGACTTTACAGCCGTTCTCGCCGCTGAAATCCCAGTCAACGACTCTGAACTCGCCGTCAATGTTGAGCGTGGGCAGATTGACCCGTACGACGCGACCGGGGCGACAGGCATACCCACGAAAATTTAGCGGTAGCTCAAGCACTCCTCCCGCACGCTTGCGACGTAGGGCGATGTTAGCAAGGCGCTGCGCTTGGTACGGGCTGCTGACAAAGCGCAGGTCGAGCGTGTCTTCGATCTCTTCACCGTCTTCGACGATCCACTCTGCGACGCTCACTGCTGGGTAGTCAGTTTCTGTCCAGCGCTGTTCCGGAGAGACGAATTTACCGCGCATGGTGTTGACGGCATCCGCGCGTGACACCTCGGTTTGCCCGGTAACGGTACCGATCACCATGTCTTCATCGATCGTTAATTCGCAAGGGCCGTAGTAGGCCCCCACCTGAAGGCCGAACTTGCCGCCCACACGAATCAGCGAACCCGCACAGGCAGCTTCTAGGTCTGCTAATACACGGTCTTTGCGCTCATCCGCTTTAAAACCTCCGGACACGGTATAACGGCGCTCGGTGCTGCCTGTAGGCGTTGTGATGATTTCATCGCACACGTTGGCGGCATCGATGAACGTATCCCATAGGATTTCATCATCAGGCACATGCAAGCGATTCCGGATGTACCAGAGAATCACTAACGCGGCGTTATCACTGTAACCACTGGTTTCAGTACGAGGGTCGTAAATATCGTTACGCCCACGGTATTCAAACAGCATATCCGGGATGCCGCTGGCGAAATACTCAGGGTCATATTTGAGCGTCACGCGCACCCATGTGACGCCACGGCCGATTTGGCTATCCCGCCAGTCCGGCGAGTGCTCCAGCAGGTAAGCACTGGGTGCCGTCGCATCACTATGTAGTTCATAGTCGATCAGCTCAGCGGCGGCTTGCGAGTTAATCGACTCTTGGTCTACATAGATCTCATCAAGCCCGGCAATGGCTCCCTCTGTCAGCACATACACCAGGTGCAGCTTTTCGCCTTTCTCGCCCTCCCCTTCTTCATTTTCGTCCGCTTGAACGCCCGGTTCCTCCTGCGCCCACGCGAGCAATGCGCCGGTACCGGCACGGCCAAACACGTAGCGAGCAGGCTCTTTTGATGAGCGGATGACTTGCTTAAGTTCGGACTGCGTTGGTGTGCCAATGCTAGGAGGCTTCGCGAGCTGGCGTGACAATAAGCTGCCAGCAACCGCTACACCCGCCCAAGGGCCAGCCACGAAACCAACGGCGACACCAATCGCAATAGCACCGACCGCTTTAACCGCCTTACTCATGGCCTACTCTCCAACATATCAGCGGTTCTGCCTGCACTCGGTGCACGCCTGTTTCAGTTACTGCCCAAATAGCGCTCGCCCAAACAATTCCAACACAGCGGCCAAAATCACTATCGAACAACACCACATCACCACGCTGTCGCATGGTTACCGGTACGCGCTTAAATGCTGCATCCCAGGCAGCTTCCAGGCTGCCGTGGGTGGTGCGAAGCACGCGTTTAGCCCCCAGTTCTGTGTGGTATCGGCCCCGGTATTTAGCTGCTGGATCAACGCCGCAAATGGCGATACAGCAATCAGCAGCGAACAAGCAGCAGTCAAACTCGCCCCACAAAAAAGGCCGCTCGGAAGCGGCCTTAATGGTTTGCTGTAATCGGGTAGTCCAGTCTCTGTAGCGCATGTGGTAAGTTCTCTATTCCATCCAGCACGGAGTTTCCATGAACGAATATGAAGTTTTTTATATAGGCGAACGTAAAAAGGGCTCAGTACATGTCCAAGCTGAAAGTAAACACTCAGCAAAACAAATGGCTAGGCCAAAGATCAATGATTTAGCTGGAAGGTCAGCACATATCACTGACGCAATTAATAAAGGCCCTGTCATCGATAACTAAAACTGGGCGCATCACGCTTGGCACCCCAATAGATGGGCCAGTCAGATAACTGCGCAACAGCAAAGAAGAAGCGATCATCTTGATGGCGAGCGCGGTGGTTTTCATCGGTCCAACGTTCAGTACCGCCGCGCTGCCAATCGATCATTCTGTCAGTAATCGTGACGCTAATGGCGTTGTCGTCTTCGCTGCCGCCGTAGCTCATGGCGGCAGCGTCCATCTTGCCGCTAAATAGAATATCGGCGGCGTAGTTTCCGGCGTCATCGTAGGCCACCAACATCAATTTGCCCTCTCGCCCTCTGCACCGATCCTGAAGGGTAGACGCCACTAGGGGCGCATCTAACCCTGATAGAGAAAGCGTCACCGACATAGGCGACGCGCTGTTCAATTGCTCCTGAGCGCCACTGACACCACCAAACGCACCAATGCCTTCATAGGTATGGCCTGCGATGACAAGCGGCCCAGTGCCCGTATGGGCACGCGCTACACCATCTCTGAAATCCAGCTCGGCGGCATACACCATGCGCACCGTGGGCTTCCCCAGCATTTCAACAACTGAGTCACTAAACGGGAATACCTGCATTAGAACGCCTCTCTACATTCCAGTGTGCCGCCAGCGATAAGAGCTTGAACAGACAACGAAACATCATCACGCGCTAAGCGCATGATGGCGTAAGGCGAGCGATAGTTGACCGCCGAACCGTTCGCCGGAGGCACTCGCAGCCAAGGGGAGACTGGCACCACGGCAATGCCCTGCGCGTTGCTGGTCACATCGTCCAGCACTTCCAGCAGTTGGTCTGAGATGGTGATGTAGTCGCCACGACGAAGCACCACGGTATTCGCGTTCCAGTTGCGCGTCACCACCTGGGCACCGGCCTGCCCTCCACCATCCACCACGGCATTACCCACGAACGGCCCCGGCGGGCGCGTCCAAGGGCGTAGGCGAAACGTGCCCGCCATGCCATGCAGTGAGCCGATGAACGTACTCAACACCCGCTCTTTCGGCCGCTTCAAGTTGCGAAACGTGAGCGAGCATTTCCAGTAAGCGCCCGGATGGGTACGGATCTGCTGAGACTGTGTGAACGGGCTGGTGAACGCGTAGGAATTGAACACTCGCCCCCACTCCATGGTGGCGGGCTGCAGCTCGCTGGGCCAATCAACTATGCTCATACGCTTAACGCCCTTCTGATTTTTCCGTTACGCAGCGCATCATTCAGCACGCGACGATAGGCGTTTTCCTCAGCTTGCTCGATACGGCGGATCACATCGTTATCCACTTGCCCAGTGATATGGTACGTATTGCCCGCCCTGGGAATAGCGCCACTCTCCTGACGGCTAGGCAGCGCCGGCACTACACGCTGCCCCACAGCACCGCCATTGGCGTACCCGGTAAAGTTCTTACGCAGCGATTCGACCACGCTCAAACCGCCCGCCCGCGCTACGTCCTCTTGACTCCACACCACTTCGCCTCGGTGCACGATGCCAGCCGGTTCGTACTTACCACCGGGGCCTGTGTAGCCACCGCCAGAAAAGCCTATTTGAGACATAAAGCCGCCCGCAATGGCACTACCACCACCACCAAGCATGCCAAACAGCCCTAACGCCTGCTGCCGGATTGCTATGCGAATCATGTCGTTAATCACACTATCCGCCAGATCACGAAAGCTCAGCTTTCCCGTTTTCGCGAACTCCGTCAGCGCATCTTCAGTGCGTTGCAAAGCATTGCTCATTGCCTGCTCTGATTGCGTGGCAACATCACGCGCTTGGTTCATATAGCTTTCTAGGCCACGATTAGCACCGTTGTGCCAGCTCTCCTCAGCCGCCCGCTTGCGGGCAGCGGCTGATTCGACTAGGCCAACTTCTTCATCCATGAGCTGCTGCAGCAGTGCCCGCCGCTCCTCATAAGCCGCTTCGCTAATTCGCGTGCTGTCGTCTTCCTGACGCTGGTGGAGCTCACGCATTTCATCGGCGTAGCGCTGGCGAACGGTGGCGATCTCGCGCATCACTTCGATGGCCTGATCACTACGGCCCACGGCGATAATGTCTATCTCCATATCCTGCGCACGAGCTGCTAAGCGGGCGCGCTCGGCCATCTCAAAGCGCATCAGCTCTTGGGCTTCAACGGCTTGCTTAGCCAGCTCTTCGCGAGTCGTTAGCTCCTGCTCAAGTTGCTGTAAGTGCTTAGCGTGAGCCTGGCTAATTTCACGAAGACTCCCGTGCTCAAGGTCGTATGCTAGTGCAGCAGCTCGGCTGTTATCGCCATGCAGGGCGATCTGGCGTTGGAGTGAAGCGGCCTGTTGTTCGTAGGCCTGCCTAATCCTCTCAGCATTGCGACGCCCTTCCTGCGCGGCTGAACGGGCTGCGGAACGGGCTTCATCGGCGGCTTTTTTGCGGGCGACGGCGCTGGCTTGTTCTTGCTCGGCAGTGGCAGAAAGCCATAGCGTATAGCCACGCATCACATCGCTAACCCCCGGCCCCATAGCATCCAGACGACGGTTGGTTTGCCCTAGTGCCGATGGATCTCGATGATTAGCGATCTGATCGCGCAGTTGGTCGTTGTACCGCTGCCACGCTTGCAGGGTTGCTGAACTGGGGGCGTTGTTGTTTGCAGCGTTACCCGCAGACTCAACCGCACCTGCAGCGTCATTTGCTACAGGGATCAACTCTTCAAAGCGCGTTGTAAGCTCACCAACACCTCGGTTACGGCTCGCCACATCTGCCATTGCATCTAACATACGGCGGCGCAGGCTTTCCGTTACTCCCTCGGTCTCTTGAATGCGCTCATTAACCGCCAGCCAATCTACATCCATGCCTTGAGCCGCTTCACTGGCAGCTCGGTTAATATCCGCAAATAAACTATTCAGTTCAGGGCTAGTTGTGCGGTTTCCACGTGCACCGTAAAGCGCCTGGGAAACGTCATCACGCATCTTAATCGCCGCCGCGACAGCCGCTTCTCTTTCTTGGTCTATCTGCTCAGATAAACGAGTCAGCTCCCGCTCACGCTCAATGCCAGACAGCTTTTTGAAATCTTCAATCACCTTATCTAAAGGTTGGCTCAGGTCGGATAGCGACGACTTAACGTCATCCGCACTATCGCGGAACAAATAAAGGCTTGCAGCCGCCCCGCCAGCTAGCGCTACAAGGCCAGCAGGGCCACCTAATAATCCCAACACACCTGCACCGGCGCGCCGCGCTAAGTTCGTTGCCGCTGATAACCGTGAATTTGCAGCCGCCAGTGCATTCGTATTTGCCGTTTCAAGTTTGACAGCCTCCGCCAGAACACGGCTATTTGCAGATAGCTGCCGACGAATTCGCACCCTTTCGCTTTCCGTAGTCGCCAGCTTCAATTGAGAAACCAACGAGCGTTGCGCGGCTTGCGCATTGGCCCGGTTCGCCGCTAACTGAACACCACTGGCCTTCGCTGCATCTACTTGAGCTTTCGCCAACGACACTTGAGCTGTATGTGTCTGCCAAGTATCCACCGCCCACTTCTTAGTATCTGCACTAAGCTGAGCGATATAGCGACTGACGCCCGCCGCCACAAACACACCTGCAACTGCTGTTACACGATCTAAGACCACACCAGCACCGCCCATCTCATCCACCCAACGAGTAGCGGATTGCAAGCCCTCTGTTAGCGAGGGCACCAGTTCAGTCAAAAATGCCTGGCTAACCCCCTTGGCCATAAAACCAAATCGCGCCATTTCAGCATTAAAGCCCGCCATTGCTGATGCAGTCCCTTGGCTAATCGTCAGACCGTAGCGGTCAGCTTCTGCCCGTTGCGTCGCGATAGCTTCAGTGCCTTGGTTAACGATACGTAGCAGCTTAACGCCTTCGCTATCCCAAATCTTTTGGGCGAGTGCCACGCGCTGCCCCTGGTTGGCAACACCTTGCATGGCTTCTGCAATTGCTTCGAATTGGTCTTCAGGGCGAAGCTGTGCTAACTGCCGTGCATCCAGGCCCAAGGTCTTTATTGCCGCACTGGCTTCGCCTGTTCCGTTTGCAGCTTCGGCAATACGGCGGGTTTGCCGTTGCCACGCGGTACCAAGTTGATCAATCTGCACACCTGATAGCGCCCCTACATAATTATATTGGCTTAACGCCTCAACACTGGCGCCAATCTGGGTACTCATATCCGCTAGATTATTGGCGTAGTTGATCTGCGCCCGCAGGCTTTGGGCAGCGAACACTCCCGCGAGCACACCGGTTAAACGCAAGGCGGTATTACGGATCACCAACATCTGTTGGTTCATTGCTTTTAGCGATTCGCTTTGCCGCATCGCTGCAGCCTCTTGCCGCCGAGCGCCGCCTTCCATGGTGCGGTAGTAGTCAGTACCCATACGCGAAGCGCGAGCCATTTCGCGCTGATAAACGCTGGAGTCAGCGCTAATACGCACAATCAATTCACGAAGGGATGCGGCGGCCATACTTTTCTCCAGGCGTAAAAAAACCCGCCGAAGCGGGTTTCTAATCCAGTATATTACTAGAGAGTGTTAAGAAATTTTTGAAGGTCGTTCCTGAGAGCATTGTTATCACGCATGGATTGGATCTGATTCTGCCCCATCGCCATTTGTGTCTCTACGTGAGGCTGCGCAACAACCCTTACATTTTCTCCCATAGTGGCAATAATGAATGCAACTACGACCTCAGGAGTGGTTGAGTAAGAGTTTCCAATCAACATTTGGGTTAGTACTGCGCTCCCCCCTTCCATAGTAGTAGTACATACCACTTTTGAGTCACTTGACTCCCTTATCGTATGACCTCTGTTAATACATGCATTAATAATTTCCTGACTAACTTCTGATTGACTTTTAGCTTGAATGGTCTTTTCTGCAAATCCTGATTGGGTATGCTGCATTACTTCCTGTTGAGCACAACCAGACAAACCGATCATCAGGCCCGCCATTAATAATATTTTTTTCATTCTTTAGTTCCCTGTCAGATTCCCAGGAAGAACTTACCGCACTCCGCTAAGTTTGACTAGCTCCCCGCCAACGCCGCAAACAGCGTCTCCAGGGCATCGTCATCTTCAACGCCTTCGGTGGTGTCGCTGCCTCCCCAGTCGATCAGTACGTCTTCAAAATCGACCTTCGCGCCTTGTGACTGATAGACCGCCGTGGCGATCTGGGCGGCGTGCACGTCGCTTCGGCGGTCACTGATGGGTGATAGCTGATCAAACGCCATCCACTGGATTAATTCTCGCGCCGTCATCGGCGCATGGTGGCCTGCCAGCTCAGCTAACGTCTTACCCAACCGAAGCGCCAGGGTCATCTGGAACATCAAACCTGGCTGGTCAGTTAGTTTTTTTTTGCTTCCTCTGCGGGCTTGGCAACGTCGATGCCTGCTAGCTCAAACGCGGCATTGAGGTAACGTCCGTAAACAGGGCCCCAACTGGTGGCCACCATGCCTACATCGTCATCTTCGAACACTCGCTCATAAGTGTCAGCGTTCAACAGCACGCGCACTAGTAGCGTGGCTTCAGGTGTGTGATCGTTGGTTTCATTAATGCGTACCGCAACTTCATCGGCGTTCTCTTCGCTGACCTCTTCGCCTGCAACTTCCTGCAGCTGGGCTTGCCATATTAGCCAGTCATCCCCACTAGGCTCACGCACAATCACTTTCTTAGTGCTGGTAGGGATGGGCATGACTTTATGGCGGTACCCCGCGAGGGGCTGTAGTAGAGCCTCACGAGGGTCTAGGGCGGCGGGTTGTTTTTTAGCGGCCATGGATTAACCCCCTGTTTGCGCAGGTTCGTAAACGGGCTTGCCAATTACGCGCAGATTAAACGTACCGCTGGCCACGCCGTTTTGCGCGATGCTCCAGCTATCTTGGCGAACCTGGTTTAAAAGCCGCACTTTGTTGCCGGTCTTGAATTCGATTTCAAGCAAGCGCAGTGAGTCATCTGCATCCGCTGCCCGCAAACTATCCTGCCCTTCGTCTTCGGGCTTCCAGTTCCCACTAATCGTGAGCTCGCCCATACCGCGCAGGCCGTTCTCCATCTCCTGCTCATCGCTTTCCAACACGGTCATATCGAGGTCTGACTTTTGCCCGCCGGTGTAGCTGATTTCTTTGGCCGTGGTGGAGATTTTCTTCCAGCCGTCCTCGGCAATCGTTGCATCGATCGAATTAACGGCTTCAGCACTAACGCGCACTATGGTGCCGGCGGTTAATTGGTATTTCGCTTTACGTGCCATGGTGGCCTCCTGGGCATAAAAAACCCGCCGGCGGCGGGGAGAGTGTGACTAGGGTTAGGCTTAATGCCAGATCGTTAACTCTGCCGTAGCTCGGTAGAGTCCCGTTTCCTTTTCGTAATCCTGCAGTTGCATAAGATCCCCAGGGTTTAGCGGATCTAATACGTCGATCGCGCCCTCCAGCAGTTGATCTGCTTCAAGCTGTGAATCTGCGTAGGCATCTAGCTGCACGCGGCAGCGAATAGCCCCCATGCCAGCCATCGCGTCATCACTGGTGCGGCTGGGCAGCGAGTGCACCAGGTACGGTACTGCGGTGCCTTGTGGTGCCACCAGGGCGTGAACTCGCCCTTCTGCCAGCGCTTCAATGGCTTGGTAGATTTCAGTTTGGATCATTTCATCAGCACCTTATCGAGCGCTTCCAGCACCTTGGCGATCGCTGCATCACCCGCTTGCTGCTCGGTGGCATCGAACGCTGGGCGGATAAACGGCGCAGGCGGCAGCTTGGAAGTACCCAGCTCAACAAACTTCCAATAAAACGCATTGCTTGGATCGCTAGCCTTGCCCCGCTCGCGCACACGAACGCCCGCCGTGGCGCGGCTGTTCTCAGTGACGCGAGCCGTTACCGCCACGATGTTTTTAGACAGCTTGCCGCTGCGCTTTGGGGCACGGCGACGGGCTTCATCGCGAACCACGCCAGCCCCTGCCCTTGCTCCCTGACGGCGTACACGGTCGTTTTCGGCGCGGGTCAGCAACTTGAGATCTTCTTCAATACTGGCGAGGCCTGAAAAATCGAGTTTGGTATGCATTATCGCTTCACCCCTTCACTGCACATGCAGAGCAGTTGACGGCGCTTCGGGTCGGGTAACGGCGTGACAATGGTGTAGACCTCATCACCTCGCACCAGACGCATACGGGCTTTTACATCGGGCCTATAGCGCATGAGAATCTCGCACGTTATCTCTGTTTGTTCGGCACTGGCCGAGAGAAAGGCGCGGCCGCTCAGGCCACTCACTTCAGCCCACACACCATCCACATCGAACCATTCCTTTCGGGTACCGCCGATGGCGTCTTTCACTTCGCCATAGCCCTGCAGGGTTAGGCGGTCTCTTAAGCGTCCGGCTCTCATGTTGGCGGCACCATGTAGTAATCCAGCAATCCGTCCAGGAAGTCATGCTTTGATGTAATCGTCCCAGTCACTGCGAGCTCACGGTGTTCATATAAACTGGCTGCAGTTACCAGTATCCATTGGCGTATCGGTGCTGGTACCGCCTCGCCTTCAACACCGTAGCCCGCCTTATACAACACGGTAACCACGCCTTGAAAACGACCTACAGGCTCAACGATAGGGAAATCCCCGACCTGTGCTGTCCAGTCACTTTCAGGCAGCTCACCCCGATCATCACTAACGCTGAGCACCTCCAGCACTGGCCAGCGGCGTAGCTCAAAACCACCGCCGTTAGAGTGACCCCGCTGACGCCAGGTCTGAGTAATAAAAGCCCGTCCGGTTTTCTGTTCAGCCTCTTCCCGGGCGGCCATGATAAGCAAAGCTACCATCTCGTCATGCTCATCGTGTTCGATGATGGACTGCACCTTGGCCTCAGCCACACTGACCGGCTCGACCGCTGGCGGCTCAACCAGTGTGGAGCGCATCATTCGATCACCGTTTCTTCATTAGCCCCACTGTTGCGCGCCTTACGGGCGGCGGCGATGGCTTTATGGTTGATGTCGCCTGCCTTGCGAGCCACCAGCGCTTCAACCTCAGCACCCGGTAGCTTTGGGGTATCGCCGGGGCGGTAGTCTTTGCCGCCAATGGTTTCATCCCGAAGTATGAGCACCGTTAGCTCGGGCAACGGCTGCTCATGCTCATCATCGGCAGGTGGCGGTGGTTCGGGCGTTGCTGGGGTGGTACCGGTATCGGCCGCTGTTGCGGTTTCGGCACCGGCGCTGGTTGACTCGGGGGCGGCCCCTTCATCTTTGGTTGCTTCATCAGCATGGGTCTTTAACTCCTCAGGCTGAGTAGTTTTCTTCGTAGACATGATGTGCTCCTAGCAGTGACAGGTCAGCGGGGCACGGGGCCCCGCGATGGGTTTAGGAGGCAGCGCACTGGAAGTGCTTAACCGCTCCACCAATATCCATTAAACGGCCACCAGCACGCATAAAGGCGAGGAAACCGACCTGGCCTTTTTCGGTGTACTTGGAGTCCGTCATGCGGAACAGCTGCACTTGCATCACGTCGCGAATGATGTACTTCTGGAAGTCACCGAACAGAACTGGCTTATTTTCAGCACCCAACTTAGGCATGTGCTGGTTGATGGCATAGCCATAACCCGCCAACGTGTCTGGCTCTTTAGTGGCCACACCGGGCACCCAGATCGGGCGGTCATCCGCGTCTTTAAGCTTCTTCAAGTCGCGAAGCGTGTGGTCGTGGAACATCCAGCGGCAAGTAGACATGCGGTAAGCCGGGTCTACGCTGTGTTCAGTGTCCACCAAGTCGTCATAGGTGATGGCCGATGTTTGGCCCGTTGGCGCAATCTTGCCGCTTTGTGAACCGGTAAGAATCCCGTGAGGCTGGCCGACGCCGGTACCCACAGTAAACATGCGGTTCGTGATGCGACCTAGGCGCTGGTTCAGCAAATCGCGGATGTAGGCCTCAATGTCGATCTCGCTGTCCTGCAGTAACTCAAACGGTATGGCGATCGACTTGGAGCTGAACTTGTAGGTGTTATGCGGCAGCGTGCCGAAGCTTGGATCAGCACCGGTCACCTGCTGGTTCTCACCAACGATTTCACCTTCTTCCGTGGTGGCATCGGTGGTAGGCCAGTTGATCCCCACACCACTAGCTGTCTGGATGACCTTAGACACTTCACGCATACCACCAAACGCTTTCAGCGCCTGCAGTAGCTCGCCACTAAACTGATCGGGCGCAAGGTAACCACCTTCGCTACCCGTACCGGTACTCATGGAGTTCTGCATCATCTGCTGACGCAGCTGGTGCACGTGTTGACGCTCTTCTTGATCCAAGCCGTCCAAGCCATTGCGCATCCAGTTACGAAAGATTTTCTGCTCTTTCTGCTTTACGTGGTTAGCTTCGTCGATTGAGATGCCGTCACGGTTGGCCCGATCTTCAATGCGGTGCTTATCTTCCGCTTCACGATCCAACAAGGTTTCGTGGCGCTTGATCTCAGCATCGTAGTTGTCGATGTTGCCAACCAGGTTGTCGTACTCTTTCTGCTGGTCGTCACCCCACTTATCACCGGGGTGCTTATCCAGCAGCTCTCGGCACGCTTTAGCCGCTTTGGTGCGCTGCTCCCGCAGATCTTGAATGCTCTTGGGCATGGTGTTTCTCCTAGGCAAAAAAATACCGCCCTTAGGCGGCTTGGTGAATTGGCTAGCGGGAGCCCGCTATTGCCGTTCTAACAGTGCTAGGCGGCGCTCCGCCTGCTCACGGTTATAGTGATCTTCAACTGCCGGTGGCTTGGTCAGCGCTGCCGGCGCGTTGGCATAGGCCGCTAGGTTCCATGCGGCGCGGTTCGATTTGCGGTCAGTCTCTGTAATGGAATCAACGAAGCCGTTCTCTTTCGCTTCCTCAGCAGTGAACCAGGTTTCCGCTTCCATCCAGGCAATTAGCTGCTCACGGCTTGCCCCGGTGCGTTTTTCGTAATCCGCCAGAATGCTGTCATCGACCTTGGCGAGCAGATCAATTTGCTTTTGGTGATCGCCTTTGTTGCCCATAGTGAGCGTCCAGGCTTCGTGAACCATGAAGAAACCACCAGGCGTGATCTCCACTTCATCGCAGGCACCGGCCACATAAGTGGCAGCGGATGCCGCCAAACCTTCGATATGGCAAATGGTTTTAGCTTTTACCTGGGCTAACGCGGTGGCCATGGCGCGACCTTCAAAGACATCCCCGCCGGGGCAGTTCATCCGAAGGTGAATAGTGCTGACATCTAGCCCGCGAAGCTCTTGCACGAACTCGGCAGCGCTTACGCCGTACCAATCGCCTATGGCGTCATAGAGATAGATCTCGGCTTCATCGCCATCCACAGCCACTTTGAAGTCGCGCGGGCGATTAACGTTATCTATAAACAGCTGGAGCAGCTTGGGCATCGGCATTGGATTTCCCCTCGGGTTTGTAGAGCTTTTCGCCACCGTCGATGGGTGGCAGGTTTTCTTTGGCCCGCACTTCGTTCGGGGTCATGAAGCCGGGGTTTTGCGTACCCCCTAACGCCGCCTTGTAGTAGTCGGAGCGCGTCTTGGCATCGCCACGTAACAGCGCTGACACGTTGAATTCTGCGAAGTAGCGACGATCACGGAACAGCTTGCGGTTGAGTTCCTGCACCGCCCGCGTCAGGATGGGCTGCATGGTGTAGATGATGAATCCAAGGCCCATCTGTTCCAGCCCGCTACCCCAACTGGTGGATTTCTCATTGGCGTTGATCATCCACCCAGGTAAACCAAAGGCGCGGGCGATATCGGTCACCTGAAACTGTCGAGCTTCCATCAGTTGTGCATCTTCAGAACTCATAGTGATTTGATGCACTTGGGCGCCTCCTACCAACATACCCGGCAAATGCGCGTTGGCTGTGCCGGTGTGGCGCTTCAGCCAGTTATCGCGGATGCGGTCGATCTGCTCTTGGGTAGGTGTCTTGTCCATCGTAATAACGTGGTCTGGCCGTGCACCGTTTGAGAAGAACCGAGCACTGTATTCTTCGGCTGCCAGCGCTAATCCAATGCCCTGCTTGGCGGCCAGACCGATGACCGACGGGCTGCAGATACCGTTAAACCCGACGTTGGGCAGATGAAATACGTCATCCTGATCCAGCCCCTTGTAACCCGGCCCTGCGGAGGAGGTGCTATCCAGCTGGGCGTGGTAGCGCAGGCGGCCATCTTTTTTCTCAATGATGGTCTGGTTGCGGGCCAGTGGCTCAATCTCGATCACTTCGCCAAGGCGGTTGCGCTTGAACCAGCCCAGGCCATCGCCACGTAGCAGCATGGAGGCGATCAGAAACTCCCACATGGACGCGGCGGTAAAGCCGGGGCTGGCCTCCTGGTTCAGCAGCCACCAGATATCATGATCAACACGGCGCTTGCCGGTGGATGTGCGCTCATAGATATGCACCGGCATCGTGCCCACGGAACCGGCCAGAATGCGCACACTGGCGTAAACCGCCGTCACTCGCATGGCGGTTTCAGGCGTGACCACCGGGCCTGCAAAGCTGGGGTTAACTTGGAACAGTTCCATCATGCCGTTGTAGTCGGAACTGCTAACCGCAGATTCTCCCCCTGTGGCATTGTTTAGTTGAGGCGTGACGGTTGGCTCTTCGCGCACCGCAGGCCCGCCATTGTTGCCTGTTAGTCGGTTCAGTAAGTTGCGCACGGCATCTCCAGTCACAGCAAAATAAAGTCAGGGTCGCCACCGTCGTCTTCGAGCACGCCGAGCGTTAGTGACGTGGCCATCACGGCCGCAACAATGCCGTCCACACGGCCAGTGGATTTCTTCTTATCAATCTTGCGATTGCCCGCAGGGTCTTCGTTATAAATCGCGTTTGCAGCGCACCAGGTCAACACTGGGTGGCCGGTGTGCCACATCGTGCCGTTGATTAATCGCGTTTCAAATTCATCCACTGCGGGGGCCATTGTTTGGAACCCTTGGCGAACAGGTTCAATCGGTGGCAGCGTGACGGCTTCGTCATCAATCAACGCTATGAGATCTTCTATACGCCACTGGTCGTAGCCAATACACTGCAGGTCGTACATGGCGGCGATCTCGGAGAGCTGATGCAGCACATGCCGTTTGTTGATCGCTTTGCCCGGTGTGGTCAGCAGGTGGCCGCGCTCCTTCCAGAGCGTATAGGGCACGCGGTCTTTTTCGGCCTTACGCGCCAAGCCTTCTTCCGGCAGCCAGAAGTAAGGGATCATTCGCCATACCGGGTCATCCGGTACCGGCTCAAACAGCAGTACCAAGGCGGTTAAATCCTGGGTGCTAGATAGGTCTAGGCCCGCGTAACAGCGGCGGCCTAGTAGGCTATCGTGATCAAACTCTTTGTCTTGCGTGGCTAACCAGGCATCGCGGCTGATTGCAGGGTTGTCGGCCTGCACCCACAGGCAAAAATTGAGGCGCTTCACCGTGGCTTCTTTACTCGGCATGCCCCGCGCCTGGGTCACCTGCTCACGTAGGTACTTCAAGCCGGGGATGCCATACGCCAACGATGGGTTGGCCTTGTACCAGCACTCTTCGCTTTCAAACGGATCGTCGGTTTCATCCAGGCAGCAGACGAAACCAAAGAAGCTGTCATCTTCCAGTGCGCCGCTGGCCACCTTCAACGCGTAGTCGTGATAGTCCCAGCACACCGACAGCCGATCGGTACCGGAGTTGGTGATCATGAAGATCAACGCTTGCTCGCGGCTCTTGGTGCCTGCCCGCATCATCTCGACGACCAGCGGCGTTTTGTGTTCGTGAATCTCATCCAGCAGCGCGACGTGTGGCCGTGGGCCTGATTGCCCATCGTCAGCCGCCACCGTGCGAAAGAAACTGCTCGTTTTGTGGAAGGCTAGGTTGTACTCCTTGCCCACCGCGCCTGACTTGACGATGCGCGTAGCGAGCAGCGGCGACTGATCGACCATGGCCACCGCGTCACGGAACAGGATTTGCGCCTGGTCTTTCTTCGTCGCTGCCGCGTAGACTTCAGCGCGTTCTTCGCCGTCAGCTACTAAGCCATACAGCCCAACGCCTGCAGCGAGTGGTGACTTTCCTGAGCCCTTTGCCGTTTCGACGTAAGCCACGCGAAAGCGCCGCCAGCCGTCCTCTGACTTCCAGCCATATAGGCAGCCAACAATGAACGCCTGCCACGGCAAAAGATGAAACGGTTCGCCCTCAAATCGTCCCCCGTTTAATCGCAGAACGTCTTCGAAGAATCCGATCGCATGGTTGGCCGCTTCGAGATCCCAATACAGCCCGCGGGCTTCGCCTTCTTCCAGATCCCGCAGATGGCGTGCGCAGGCATCGCGCACTTGGGGTCCCGCAATCAGTTCACTATCCGCTACCGCCTGAGCAAACGCCGTCGCCCGGTCATCACAGACCGTACTTTGCGGCGGTTTCTTTTTGCTCATTGGGGAACAGCTCTCCTTGTCCTACGGTGCCGGGGCCAAGTTTGGCGCGTGCGCTGGGGTTCAAGCCGAACGAATCGCCCGCTTTTCGCATGCGTTCTTCAGCGCGGTTGGCTAGTTGCATCCAGGCGCTCATCTGCTTGTAGCCACTTGGGGTGGTTTCAACCATTCCCCGGTCTTCCATCTCTGTGATTTTCTCGCGTGCTACTTTCCAATCACCCCATGCTTGGCAGTAAACAGCCAGTTCAGCGCGGTCGACCTTCGTGATTAGCCCCAGGATTTCGAGGTCTTTTACGATCCGCCGCCACTCTGCCTTGGCGTCTTTGGTCAAAAACGCGGGGCATGGCGGTGCCTCAACTTTCAACTGGGGCGCGTTGCCAGCATCTTGCAGATCATGCGCCCCCTTCTTACTTGGGTTGCCGCGTAACATGTGGACGTTCCCAGGCAGCGGGCGGCGTCCGGAGTTCTTATTGCCAGCCATGGGAACCTCCAGAATTTGAAATTTGTCGGCATTAAACCGATGAAATGCTAGGCTTCAGATACCCCCACACCGATATACCCCCCTCCCATTTTTCCCGCTTGCACAAGAAAAGGGGGCGTATCGGTCTAGAGCCGAAAAGCCCTGAACTTTTGACCCGCCCCTTCCTAGAAATGAGAAAAGCTATCATTTCGATCAATTCAGGCCAAAAATAGGCTTTAAGCCCAGTGATGGTGCGGGTCGAGGGGCTGACCGTCTGCATCGCAGCCCGGTAACGCGCCGCCCTTCTCTAACCGTTGCTTGTCGATGTCGTGGCACGGCTTACAAAGGCCTTGCCAGTTCGACCGTCGCCAGAACAGCTTCAGGTCACCTCTATGCGGTTTGATGTGGTCGACAACCGTTGCCGCCGTTACCCGCCCGCGCCGCTGACAGAACACGCACAACGGATGTTCACGCAGATACTCTTCACGCGCCTTCTGCCACTTGTAGCCATACCCACGCTGAGTAGAAGAACCGCGCTGCTTGTCATAGTTACTCACTGATCACCCGCCGACCCAGGCTTTAGCAACAGTTGATAGACAGATGCACGATCAGCATTGGCGCGTCTGCGCAGCGATTCATAGTCAGCCAACAGCTGTAGCAGATCGCGGTTGTGCGATATACGGCGCTGAGGTTCACTCAGTGGCGTTACCAGATGCCGTGGCACTTCCGGCGTTACTATCACCGGCACCGTCACTGCCTTCGTTGGGGAGGTCACGCACCCACTTGCCAACAGCAGAAGGCAGAGGCTGCCCAGCCCAATCACTAGTCGTTGCATCGTCTCTCTCCAGTTGCTGGGCCGTCTTGCGCATCATGTCTACTAGCTCAGTGTCACGCTGCAGCTGCTCATCACGTGCTGATAGCACCGCGCTCAGTGTGTCAATCTGCTCACGCTGCCAGCGCTGGTGTTCCTGCAGGATCGCCACCTGATCGCGAGATCGAGCCAGCTCGTTCTCGGTTGCCGACAGTTGCAACGCATACTGCCGCGCCTGCATGCCCGCAAAGATGGTGATGCCCAACAGCGCGGCAATCATCCAGCCAGATAGATTCCCCAGAATGCGCTTGATCATTTCAGCCACCTGCCAAGAAGCTTTTCGTAGAGTTCGTCTATGCGCTTGCCAAACCACTCTGTGCCTTTGAAGGCAATACCGGCACCCAGTGACGCAGCAATGGCCCCTGGTAGCCCGGCGTAATGTAAGACCGGAAACAAAGCAAACGTTAAGCAACTACAAAGAATGGCTTCAAGCCACGACTGACGCGCTTTATTGCCCGCATGGAATCCCCGTACTAATGCCACCACAAATGCCAATCCAGCGGCATACAACTGAGGCCAAACCAGAGCGATGTACGTCAGCACTTGCTGCCATAGATTGGGGTCACGTCCCGGCATGAGAAGACTCTTTATTGAATGAATGTCACGCCGCCCGCGCCGCGTCCGCGATCACGCCTGCCACCGCATCAACCAGCGCGTCGTAATGCTGTTTGAACTGGTACAGATCGTTAGCGTTAGATAAGAAGAACAACTCATGGATGATGCCACCACCATCACTCACAAACGCCAAGCGCTCGTGATACCCAGCGTTCTCAGGCTTAGCACCACGGTTAGCAATGCCCAACAGGTCAGCGGTCACACGGCAGAGCTCAGCGCCTAGCGGCTTGTTATGGGCACGGGATAACGTCTCCACACCAGTGGCACCAGGGCCGCCACCGTTGGTGTGAAACTCAATCGCAATGTCAGCCGCGTTAGCGATCGGCACTGCATCACGCAGCGGCAGGTTCTCCCCCGGCTCGCCGTCTAACACATGGCGTATACCCAGGCTGGCTAACCGCACGCTAACGTCATCACGGAACAGCTGAACGATATCGGCCTCTTTATAGCCGTTCGCCACGATCCCCGGCACCGTGTCGCTATGCCCTGCTGAAAGCATCACTGTGTTGCGTTGAGGTGGCCGTTGGGGCACCGCGCCAACGTGATCAATCCACCGCATGCCCATTGGCCTACCTCCTAAAATAAAATGCCCCGAACCGGAAAACCGGAACGAGGCACCGCCCACCACGGACGGGAGCACTGGTTGTCTAGCGCCCAACAAAAAGCCCCAGCACGGTGACTGGGGCTTCTAGGTGGCGCAATTACTAGACGGTAGCTGAATCTTGAACCTCGACTGCAATGGCATCAAGGGGTCGGTAATGCCAATCCCGCAATGTAACGGGTTCACCCCGGCGTCATACCGACATAAGTGGGCTTCATGCTCTACGTATTTGCTTGCTACGCCCCCTCAGCACCTCTCTAAGCTCGATATGCAACCGATCGAGGCGGTTATAGTAAGTACGCTCAGTCAGCCCCAGGCGCTGCGCTTTATGTTCGTTGTAGCCTTCCCAGTGGTAGTGCTCCCAAGCCAGCACCTGCAGTTCATTACTCAGGCAGCCAATGCCCTCATACACTTCCCAGGCCAGATCATCGATCACGCCATGCCCAAGCGGGTCGCGACTGCCCTTGGGGCCGCCGTCAGGCACCACGCCCTTGAGCTCTATCAGCTTGCCCAGCGGGCTGCACTGGCGCATGGCACGGCACTTCCATTGATCGGCCCAATGTTTCAATAATTCATCCATCGCTTTAATCATTGGTTTGCTCCGTGGTGGTGGCACTTCTCAACCCTAGATCAAATCGCCCAAACCCTAGACATACCATAGACACTTAAAATCTTATTAATAACAGCTATTTATTTAATACTGTCTAGGGTGTCTAGGGTGTCTAGGGTGTTTCCTTTATAGGGATAAATTTAAAAGGTGTTGTGGATAACTGCTCATATAGTCGCGCACGTGTGCGCGCGCGGGCGCGTAAAACCCTAGACACCCTAGACAGGCATGAATAACCATTTGTTTTTTATTGGTTTTCATTGTCTACCCTTGTCAATAGATACCCTAGATACACCCTAGCAACCCTAGACATCATCAAGAGGAGAGCCCCCATAAGGCTTGATCCAACCCTGGCACTTGTCCCAGCTCGCCGGGTTCCAGCCTGCCTCTAATGCCTGGTCCCTAAACGCCTTAACCAGTGCACCCAGCTTCCTACCATCGCCCAGGTCTACCCCATCAGGAGGGTTGGGGAGGAAGAAGATGGATCGCTTGCGGTTGTTATCCATGTCGTACCACCAAAACTGCTTATCCGTCTTAGGCACCTGAGTGCTAACGAACAAAGAGAACTTCGTCTCACTCATGGTGTGTTCACGGTTCTTGCTGCACCACTCCAGATACAGATCGTGCACGTCTTGCGTTCTGGCCACTGTAAAGGGCACGCCTAAGATACCCTCACGCCATGCCACTAGGAAGTTTTCCCAACTTGCACGGCTCAGTGCCACCAGCCGCTCACGTGCAGGGGTTTTCGGCGGCCGCGTGCGTTCGTCAAAGCTTCCGGTGTCATAGCTGAGCAGGTAGTGATAAAACGCCTCAACACCACCATTTACCAGTTCTTTTCCTATCGCCTTGCTAGCATTTGGCGGCAGCGTCTTCTCCGGCCATATCACCAGCATACGTCGGTCATGTTCACTGATCGGCCATGGCATAATCTCATTAGATAGAAACGCCGCGTTCATATAGTTTGCCTGTTCCCAGCCGTTCATGAACTTAGCTTCAACACGCATCGTCTTTCCAGTCACCATGTGTTTGATTTTGCCCACCTGGTTATATCGCTGGTCGCGGCTTACCACTTCTTCAAACACACCGTAAAGCTTACTTTCTTGCCACTGGTTCCAATTCATCTCCAACTGGGCTTGGCCAACCGTAGCTGAGTAAATGCCATAGATCGCTCCCATTACATCCGAAAGCAATAAAGACTTACCCGAGCCTTCGATCGTTGAGTGCGCCAATACTGCAGTATCCAGTTTCGCGCCCAAGTTCTGCAGCGGATACGCCAGCCAGCAAGTTAACCAATGTGTGGCAGCCTCATCATTACTGCATAACCATTGGATTAAATACTGAATAGATTTACACCGCTCAGGCGCATCCACCGGCTCAAGGGGCAGGCCCTCAAACGTATTGATGTACTCACCAGGGCTTTGGGTCATACGCGGGTCGAATATCAAACAGTCATGGGGAATCTGCCGCCGCTCAGTCGAGTTGATCCAAAGCGACCAAGCATCGCCAAGCGCTAATTGCACAGCACGGGCAGGCAATCGCTGTTTTAACTGGCGATCCCATATCTCCTGGGTACCGTCTAAATACACGTAACGGTCAGTGGGGGCCATGCCCAGCTTCCCTTGCCCTGCTTTTTGCTTCCCTGCCAGCTTAGCTTCTGCAACATGCTGCCGCGCCTGATCAGGATCAATCAATTTCTTATCGTGTCGATCTACCCACGCCTTAGCTAAAGGTTTGGAGACAAAGGCCTCAAATGCCCCCCATTTAATCAGTCGCCTCTTTACTAAATCAAAGACTTGCTTTTCACCCTCCAGCAGCGCAAAACGCCGATGCACACTTTCTTCTGTCCATTCTTGGCCCTCCCCCACGCCCCCCGAAGGTGCAGCAGCCATCGGCGGTGCCGGGGGCTGCCATTCGGAGGGGGCCGGGGGGAGTTCCGCGTCATTCGCCGCGTCGGCTAATTGCGCGTTAATTTGCTCACGCACAGCCGAAAGGCCACGTGCAACGTGAAGATCATTCCAATCAGGCATCAGGCCACCTCGCCAAGCTCAGCGAATACCGCACGGCAACCGTATTCAAACGCCAGTGCCTCAGCCTTAGTTCTGCCAGGATTACCTTCCGTATCCACGTCATCATCACCGCAGATTACTAACTCAGCGTGCGGATAAAGGTCCCGCAGTTGAGGCACCACCCGTGCCAGGTTTCCTGCATCCAGGGCAACAGCCATTGGCCAACTCATCGCCTCATGAACGCTGGCCCCCGTAGCGTACCCCTCCACCACTCCAATCACAGCAGGCTGCTCTTGCCAAGCCATCCTGTGCCAGCAACCACTCTTACGACCAAACTTTGGAAACAGCTTCGTACCCTTCCCGTTGATCACTTGCAGCGACCACAGCACACCGCCGCCATCGTACAGCGGCAATACCACGTCGCCTACGCGTAGCTGAAACAAATGCAAATGGTCTGGGCGCGGGCTAGGCAGTTGATCAAAGAAATCCTTCACTTCACTGCCAGCCCACACGCTAGCCGCTTCCACGTTGGCATCAATGCTCACCAGCACCGCCCGCTTCACGAACAGCACACCATGAGCACCCACGCCTTTGGTTTCCAGGTACGCTGCGGAACCTTCCACCGTTAAATGGCGTTCCACCACCTGCTGGCAAGCCCGCGATACTGCTTGTTGCATGCGGGCCAACTTCGCTTGGTCAGTTTCCACTTGCGCCGCCGCCTTCAGGCGCCGTTCTTCCTGCTCGGCCTTCATGCGCTTACGATCTTCAGCAGTCATTTCCTTACGTTCACGCTTCCAGCCATTGTCAGTTGCTAACTTGATGATGGTGCCCAGCCGCACATGACCAACCTTCAAGCTACGCCACACGCTTTGTGCATCTTTGGCGTTGTAGGTCTCGCCGCCTTGGCTCCATTCATCCCAGGCAAAAAAGCCGTCATCACCGTATTCGGTTTTGACGGCGTTGCCGATGTTCACCCAGGTATCACGGTCATCGGCGGGGATATGAGTCAATGCCAAGCGCAGCTCATCAATAGAGAGTAAATCCATCACCGCTTCTCCCTTCTGGTCTGGCACGGCACACACGTAGCAACCCCTGGCAAGCGCTCACGCCGAGCAGCGGGGATCTCCTCGCCGCAGTCCTCACACTCAGTTACCTCAGTACCGCCTAACGGCTGGACTGCTTGTTGGCGAGCCTTCAGCACCTGCTCTAACCGCCATTCCATATAGTCGTTAGCAATATCGGCCTTATCCATGGCTCATCTCCCCATCAAACCGCTGGGCGCTCACTAGCAGCGCCTGTACTGCACCAAACAACTGTCCTTTCAGCTTTTCCAACTCAGCTCGCTCATGGTCGCGATAAACACCATCGCGCCGATGCTCGCTAATGCGCGTCAGCAGCTCAGACACCTGGCTGGAGAGGTTCGCCACCGAGTTCAACAGCTGCTGTTCGCTGCAGTCGTTCGTCGCTTCCTGATACTCAAACCAGTGGGCGCCCGGCACTAGCGCCAATAACGAATCAAGAATACGAGGATCGCGGGTCGCCTCAAGCACATACTCCAGATCGTCAAGCGACAGCTTATGCGCCTCTGCGTTGGGGTTCAGGCTATGCTGAAGGGTCGTAGCAGGCACCCCATAAATAGCGGCAATCGCCTTGCCACCGCCGGGGTAATCACGCGCCGCATGATAGAGGGAGAGATTAAGGGGCAGGATTTCGCGCTCAGCGCGGTCTTTTGATGTAGGCCAGCGTTTAGACATGGCATTACTCCCGTTCGCATGCCATGCGCAACAGCTCCCCAGTGGTGTATGATGGGAACTGTAGCGCAAGGGGCTTTATTGGTTTGCTCTCTTGCGTTGCAAAAAGTCCAGCGAGGGCTCGTCTGTGGTGGGCAGACCCTCATTGGCACCCGCCGGACGGGATTGCAGTCCCGTCCGGCATCTCAAAAAAATATTTACGCTGACACTTTCGTAGGCCGCTCTCTTTGTGCCTTCAACTTCCCCTCCGTCAGCACATCAATTTGCCACTGACGGTTCCTAGGAACAGTCTCAGGCCACATGCTTACGGCTTGTGATGTCAGCTCCAGTGCGTTTGCAACTGCCTTAACGCTTCCAAAATATTCAATCACATCTGATTTACGCATATCGCTTACCTAGTAAATGCATTTACCCACTTTAGCGGAAACATATTACCGCCACAAGGGGTAAGATTATTTACATGAGCGATCAAGCAGAAAGAATTAAATCCCGACGTACCCAACTCAGGCTGACACAGCGTGAGGTAGCTACGCGCGTAGGTGTTACACGCGAATCAATCTCACAATGGGAAAAAAACTCAAACCAACAGCTTGGCTCTCATAACTTAGAGCGCTTGGCAAAAGTATTACAGACGACTACAGCATGGATACTGACTGGAAAGCGTGAAAAGGTAACCCCTGGAAGCAATGTCGTACCAATGCACAACAAAAACATGGAGTCGACTCTAATGGAGCCGCTACTCAACTACCATGCCGAGAAAGGTAGCAGTACAGCTGATTATCGCATCCCAATACTCGCTGTCACAGCCAGTGCTGGCCATGGAGCTGTAGTTCTTTCTGAGGAAACTACGGCTTATATGGAAGTCCCCAGGGCTGTGCTTAGAGCCATTGGAATTGAGCCTTCGCCTCATCTAAGGATTATAAGCACTAGGGGTGATTCAATGCTTGGCACCCTTAGCCACGGCGACTTTGCCATCATTGATGTTTCCATTCGCGAAATGCAGGACGACGGTGTATATATCTTTCAACTAGATGGCCAAGTTCATGTAAAACGTCTCCAACATTTACCCGGGAACCGAATTAGAGTCATATCGGATAATCCTTTATACCCCAGCTACGAAATGGATGAGACAGATAATTTTCAAATATGTGCTCGTTTTCTAGGACGCTGGGCCTTTGGAAGAATGTAGACATACCTGTTAACTGAAGCCGGCTGCGTGCCGGCTTAATTTTACCAGCAATAGTAAATAAACCTCACTAGTTGACTCGAAAGGTAAATACATTTACCTTCAGATAACGACGTCTGCAAACGTCAGCTGTAACCACCACAGCTCTGGAGTCATCAACAATGCAAACCAATGCCCAACCATGCCGGGTGATCATGCACCCGGCCGCAGGTAACAGTCACATCGCCATCGCGGCAATGCAACACGTCACAGGACGCGTTGCCGCCCGCTTGGCTGGCAAACAATCCCGCACTATCTATCTGCTCACCCCACAAGAAGCAGCCCGCTACCAGCGCGCAACGCAAGGTGGTGCAGCATGAGCAACGTTACTCCCATCCAGTCAGCTGGTCTGTTGCCCCAGGCCCACCGCGACGCGATGGCCTACATCCAAAATCTAGCCATCACGATCAGCCAGCGCGGCGTACATGCCGTTAACGCAGAGTACTGCGGCCAGATCCATCAATTCAGCGTTTGCGTGCTCCGGTTCAGCGAAATCGCTGAAGGGCGATTTAAAGCGGATGTATCCATGCGAATACAAATGCCTAGTCACACCCGCTTCGCAACCAATAACGCCCTTGAAGAGCTACAAGCTATTGCCCGCGAGCTAGAAGCGCTCCTCATCCCACCCACTGGAGGAACCGCCGCATGAACGCCCCCCAACACCCACAGCCCGCCCGCGTGCTTGGCAAGCGCTACACGCTCAAGGAAACCGCCGCATTACTCGGCACCGGCCACATCACCCTATGCAAGCAGCTACGCGCGATCGGCATGCTGGATGCTCACAACCTTGGCACCCGCCCACACACCAGCGCGGGCCGCCTGTGCGTTGAGCTTAAAACGTTTGAGCATAGCGGCTTAGGCACTGAACGCCCCTACGGCAAAACCTTAGTGACGGAACGCGGACTGCTCTACATCGCCAATCGTCTGAATATCAAAATCCAGCGCGAGGCAGCCAATGATGAGTGAGCCGATGCCGGAATGGGGTGAAGCGCTGCCAGACACCAGTACCGTGGGGCTGCTATATGAGCAGTTCGGCAACGTGCTGATCCCACTTGATGACGTGCGCAAGGCCTACTTTCGCAATTTGAATGCTGAATCCTTTAAGCGGGCATTGCGCAGCTATCGGGTACCGCTGCCGGTGGTCACGCTGGATGACTCCGAAAAGGCCACACCCTACATCTGCATTTACCAGCTTGCCGCGCTGATCGAGCATCGCGCCGTGGCATCTGCCCGCCAGCGACGCGTGATATTCACCACCTCGCACAGCGAAGCACAGCTACGCCAAAGCATGATCGACGCGGTACCCATTACCCAGTTTCGCGATGTTGCAGAAGCAACACCGAAAACTACGGCCTAACGGCCACCACCACGTAGATAGAGGAAACCAATCATGGCTAACGAACCTACCTCAACAGACATCAACGCACTGCTAGACGACCTAGACGCGGGCATCTTCCGCGAAAAGCTTGGCCGCACATTAAGCGAGGTGGCGGCTGGCATTATCGCCACCGGTAAGCAAGGTAAGGTCACCGTCACTTTCACCATGAAACAGATTGACGATGCTCGCCAAGTCAGCATGAGCCACGAGGTCAGTAAGATCGAACCCACCGCCAAGGGTAAGAGAACAGAGATAAACACCACCTCTACCCCGCTCCATGTCGGCCGGGGCGGCAAGCTCACGCTATTCCCTGAGAACCAGGGCAAGTTCGACTTCCAGCCGGAAGGCCAAAGCAGCACCCAGCGCGCCTAACCAGCGCTAACACCCACCAACGCAAACCAATGCACTAAGGAACAACACAATGGACCACCAAGCCATCGAAAAGATTGAAGCTCTTGTTCACGCCGCGACTATCGGCAACCCAGGCACGTTTGAACCCACCCTGCTAGTGCCTGAAGGCTACAAACTGCAATCCCTAGAGCCGTTCATGGATGCGCCTACCCGCTTCCGTGGCGCCTTTGCAACAAGCTCGATTGAAGACTACGCGAACTACGTAAACGCCGAAGATGAAGCCCGTGTATTCGTTGACATCGACGCCATGCGCGCCAAGGCCTTTTTTGATCTAGGCAACCCAGCAACACCAGGCCACGGCGACCACACCGCCAGCCTACGTTTAGAGAAAACCGGCGCATATGAAGCCTGCCTGCAAGCAAGCGGCTCAAGCTTCGCTCAAAAAGAGCTAGCTCACTGGATCGAGGACTGGCACCACTGCATCACCGGGATCGACAGCAACGGCGAAGACCTAACCGCTAAGCAGCTCGCCAACGCCGTGCGCAAAATCGAGATCAAAGCCACGCAAGAACGCAGCCATGAAGAAGGCGACTGGAACACCAAGCGCTCAGGCATGGACGCATTAGACGCCACCGCTGGAACCGCCACGCCGGACATCATCCGCTTCCACTGCCTGCCTTATGAAGGGTTGACCTACCGCACGTTTGAGATGCGCGTTTCTATCCTGACCGACGACATCAAGCCCAAGCTGAAGCTGCGAATAATCGGGCTGGAAACCGCGCAAGAGGAAATGGCGAAAGAGTTCAAGGAAGTGCTGCAGAACGAACTTGAAGAAAACGCCACCTTATTACTGGGCTCATTCAGCAAGTAACCACCAACCGCACGACCACCCCGCCGCCACCCACCACGGGCGGCGGGGTTCCACCACCGGAGAGCAAACCAATGCACGCACATCAGATTTTTGAGCACCCGTATTTTGAAGAACGGCCGGTTAAAGACATTCTGGAGCCGTTTGGATTTGATGTTTACCTCAACACCCACGAACTACCCATTGATGCACTCGATACAGACGAAGATTGCTCACTCTACTCAACCGATCCTAGTGCCTATATCGACCAGCTGGAGAACACCGCTCCCAGTGGCTACAAAGAGATTGCCCTCTTCGAAAACGAAGATGGGATTCTTATCGTTTCCGTTCTCCCCAAAACACTTTTCGCCATGTACTTGTTAGGCGCCGATCCTCTCTACAGAGGCCCCTATACAGGCTCCTACGCCTCTTATACCGAGGTTTACCAAGAACGGATGCGGCAAATCTCCAACGAAGGTTTTAGCAGTGAGCATGACGGCCATCACATGAAAGGGGAGCTGGCCAGAGCAGCAGGCGCTTACGCCTCGATTGCAGGCAACGCCATTGAACGAGATGCATCCGATACGAGCAACATGCTAACAACCGATTGGCCGTTTGAGCGCACCTGGTGGAAACCCACCACTCCCCGCCGCGACCTGATCAAAGCAGCCGCGCTAATCCTCGCAGAACTCGAACGCTTAGACCGCGCCGCCGCCTATGCGAAAGCCGGGGAGGACGCAGCATGAGCGCTCCACAGCCCCAGGCATGCCCACAGTACCCCCAATTCCGCTTCGTCGAGTTCAACAAGCGCCGCCAAATGCGCGGCGCTGAGTGCGCACGTATCGAGATCATCTATAGCGAGGGTGATGTAGATTGGATCTGGATGTCTGCTGGCGATCTGCACGGCAACATCCGCCAGTTTGGAGAGCATGAAGCGCTCACCGAAGCCCTAAAGGCCTACGGCCAAGGAGGCCGTGGATGAAAGCACTCATCAAAGCCGCTCGGATTCAACAGCTCAAGAACCGAGCTCGCCGCCTCTATATCGCCTATGTGGGAGCACACGACCACCTCGGGTGCGGCCACCGCCTAGCGGATCACATAACCGGCGGGCGCCGTAAGCGGCTGGCGAAAGCGTTCAACGCCACTCTAGATCGGTTAGAAACCCTTGGCGAAAACCCACCCAAGGAGCGTCTGTTATGAGTTATGAAGCCTGGCGTATCACTTTTCAAAACAGCGAGGAGGCCGCTAAAGCGGCCTATGAAGAAGCTCAGCGCTGGGAGCGAATGTTTACCATGGCGATCAATAGCGTTGTTGAGCTAACTGAAGCCGCTGGCATCCGCAAAGAAGACCAGCTCACAGGCGGTACCGTCCAGGCGTTGGCCGCAATTGAGAAGCTGAAACAACGCCGCGAGAAATGGAAATGCCGAGCCCTGGCAGCGGAGCAGTGGAACCATGAAATGGTTGCCAAGACAGCCAGCAATATGGCCAGCGGCCCCAGCTCCACCGCCTGCGATGATCAATACCAAGCGCAACCGGAGGCAGACCAATGAATGCCGTGCTTATAGCTGCGATCGGCATCATCGGCGGTGCCTATATTACGTCACTGATTGTAGATGAGCGCAGCCCGATACTGCACGACCGACTTGTCACTGCAGGCATTGGGGCATTTATAGGCCTGATCAGCGTTGCCGTCATTGCTGGCGGCTGGCACCTCACCTCAATGGTGCTCGCCATGATGGAGGGCGCCCAATGAAATTCTCAATGAATGGCTTCCGCCGCCAGTTTAGCGGGGATGTTCAAGAGCTCCGCTTTATCATCAAAAACGTAATTAACGATGAGCGGTATAGCAAGGAAGAGCTAGCCGAGGCGTTGAACGCTGTTATCCAGCATAGCAATGTATTGAACTGCATCTATTCATCCACCGATCCCGACTTCACAGACATGAGCGATCTGGAAGTTGAGCACCTTGAGCTGGATGAAGAACACCAGGATGAAGAAGCGCACCAAGAATCAACACTATGCTCAGAATGCGATGGAGATGGTGCTGTTTTTGGTGTTGAGTGCTGTATCTGCGATGGCAAAGGGAGGTTAACTGCTGAAGAAGCAACACAGTTCTACAACGAGCGTAGCCAAGTCGAAGGGGAGCCCCAATGAAACGACAGCCTCCCCACTGGCGCACCCAGTACGCCCTCGACTACGAAGGCGAAATCAACGTCGATCTCTTCGCCGGCGGTGGCGGTGCTAGCACAGGTTTAGAGATGGGTCTAAAGCGCCCCGTGCACGTCGCCATCAACCACGATCCCGACGCCATTAGCATGCACACCGCCAACCACCCTGGCGCGGTACACTACCAAAGCGACGTGTACGAAGTTGACCCCATCGTCGCCACACGCGGGCAGCCTGTCGGCTGGCTGCACGCTAGCCCCGACTGCACCCATCACAGCCAAGCCCGGGGCGGTCAGCCGCGCAAACGTGCCATCAGATCACTGAGCTGGGTAGTCCACAAATGGGCCGGCCTAGTGCGCCCCCGCGTTATCTCGCTGGAGAACGTCGAGCAGATATTGCAGTGGGGCCCACTCATCGCCAAACGCTGCAAAGATACTGGCCGTGTTATGAAAATCGACGGCAGCGTAGCCGCTCCCGGTGAACGAACGCCGATCAGTGAGCAGTTCCTGGTGCCCTGCAAAAAGCGATGCAGCCAAAACTGGCGGCACTTTATTAGCGGCCTTCGCACCCTAGGTTATGCTGTCGAGTGGCGCGCCATTGCTGCATGCGACTTTGGCGCCCCCACAACACGCAAGCGCTTATATCTGATCGCCCGCCGCGATGGCCAGCCCATCGTCTGGCCGACACCGACTCACGCCCGCAAACCCACCAAGGGTCAAAAGCGCTATGCATCGGCGGCATCGTGCATTGACTGGTCGGATCTCGGCAAAAGCATTTTTAACCGCCCACGCCCACTCGCAGAGAACACGCTGAAGCGCATCGCAAAGGGCATTGATAAGTTCGTGATCAATGCCGCCGCGCCCTTCATTGTGCCCATCGCCAACTACGGTACCGGTGAAGTTGTTCAACCTATCAATGAGCCACTACGCACTATCACCGCATGGCCTAAAGGCGGCAGCTTTGCGGTGGCTTCACCCTGCTTAGTCCAGCTAGCCCACGGCCAGGGTAAACCTGGTGGCGTACAACGCTGGGGAATCGGCAGCCGCGACATTGAAGAGCCGATGAACACCATTACCGCCAGCAGTGGAATGGCGGTGGCCACCGCGTTCATGGCACAGATGAATGGCGGCTTTTATGAAGGCGCTGGCAGATCCGCCGATGACCCACTAAGCACCATCACCGGTCGCGGTACCCAACAACAGATCGTCACCGCCCACCTGATGGTTCAACGCCGCAACCAGCACGGCGCCGACGTAACCGAACCGCTGCACACCATCACTGCTGGGGCCAACCACCACGGCCTAGTGCATTGCACGCTCTCGCAGCAAGTAGAAGAAAGCGCCCTGCGTGTGTCCGCGTTCCTAATGCGCTATCACAGCACCGGCGGCCAATGGGCAGACCTGCAAGAGCCGATGACCACCATCACCACCAAAGACCGGCTAGCGTTGGTGACCGTCTACATCAAAGGCACGCCCTACGTCATCGTGGATATTTGCCTGCGCATGCTCAAACCCCGCGAGCTCTACCGCGCCCAGGGTTTCCCTGACACCTACATCATCGATCGCGGCCACGATGGCAAACCGTTCACCATCACCGCGCAAACCCGCATGTGCGGCAACAGCGTCAGCCCCCTGCCCATGGCAGCACTCGCCGCCGCCAATGATCACCAAGTAGTAGAGCTCAATCACATGGAGGGCGTGGCATGAAGACACTAGGAGTTGGCATTAAGCCCGAAACGATGCCAAGCCAAAGCTCACCCGTTGAATGCACACTATTGGTAGGAGGCGGCAATGCTCCCGATTGATCACGTCACCATCGAAAGATTCAGCGAGCTCACAGGCTACAGCGAGTTTGCCATTCGATCGAAGATAAAGCGGAGCGACTGGAGACAAGGCGAGCAGTTTTTCAAAGCCCCTGATGGGCGAATTTTAATGTCATTGGAGGGGTACGCGCGGTGGGTAACCAAGGGAGTCACTACGAAGGGGTCAGGGTCGGGTCTGCGAGTAGCATCAACATCGACTTCATCTATAAAGCCGTCCGTTGCCGCGAACGGCTCAAGCTCAAGCCCACCCCCGCTAACTTAAAGAAAGCGGCGCAGCATCGCGCCGCTATCATGTCAGCGATCGACGCGGGCACATTCGATTATCAAGTGACTTTCCCGCGCAGCAAGAACGCAAGAAAATTTCTCCGCAAGGATCGGCTGGATAACTACCTGCGCAATTGGCTCAAAGCCAAAAAGCCAACCATAAAAGCCAGCACCTATAAGGATTACCGAAAAACGATTGAAGGCCAGTTGATACCCCAATTTGGCCACCTGATGCTTCAAGAAATCAAACGTGGCCACGTGCGTGACTGGGCGGCCACTCTCACCTGCTCAAACAAGCGAATTGCCAACATCATCAGCCCGCTACGCGCTGCGCTGGATGATGCCATGCACGACGAACTGATTCAGCATAACCCGTTGGCAGGCTGGCACTATCGAAAGATTGAGCCACCCAAAGAAGTCGATGACATTGATCCGTTCACAGCGGAAGAACAAGCCGCGATCCTTGCGGCACTTCCAAAAGAGGGTGTGCCACTGATTCAGTTCGCACTCTGGAGCGGACTACGCACATCAGAGCTGGTAGCGCTTGAATGGGGCGATATCGACTGGCGGCAAAAGCGCTGCAGGATTACTCGAGCTATCACCCAGGCATCAAAGGGAGAGGCAGAAACGACGAAAACAACCGCAGGGACACGAACGATCGACCTGCTACCCCGGGCGCTGGAAGCCCTCAAAGCACAAAAAGCCATGAGTTACCTGCACCTCAGCGGTCGGATATTCCTTAACCCGCGCAACGGCGAGCCATGGACTGGCGATCAAGCAATACGCAAAACACTATGGGCACACGCACTGAAACGCGCCGGCGTTCGATACCGCCGCCCTTACCAAACCCGCCACACCTACGCATCAATGATGGTCAGCGCGGGCGAGCCGCTGGCCTGGGTATCAAAACAGATGGGGCATACCAGCGTAGTGACTACCGCCAGGATCTACGCGGGATGGATACCGACGACAAACAGCCAGGCAGGTATGTTGGCTGACCAACAGTTCTCAAGCCGCTAGGCATACACTTATTTGCGCGCTTACAAATTATAAATTATGGTTAGGAAGGATAATAACTAAGGATATCTTCCATGGCTAAGTATGATGTTGCACATATTCGCGAACAGGGACAGGATATGGTCATAATTCCCGTCGATGCCGCTTTTACTAGAAAATCCGCTTCTGATCAGGATGACATCCATAACTCTTTACAGTACGCGGCTAGCGACGCTGGTCTAAAAGGGAATGTTGTCTTAATTTGGAACACTGGCAGTCAGGTTGGCTTTCGAGCCCCAAGACAATGGCACCCTTTCTTTAAAAGCCCAGGGATATGGCAGCTGGTCATGAGAAATATCAACAGAACTCTCACGATTACTTAGGTTATCACTCTAACGATCTTGTTGCGGCTTCTAGTCATTATTTAGCCAACAAATACACATAACCTTATGATATTTAAACAAAGGTCGCGGGTTCAATTCCCGCCGCCTCCACCAGACACCCCTACAAATCAAGCACCTACGGGTGCTTTTTTTGTGCCCGCGGTCTGAAAAGGGTCTGTTTAGACATCGCGGGGGCAACATTTCGGTCAGCTTTTCTTAAACGCCCAGCTCCTTCGAAACTAATCATGTACAGCGGCAGAATTCAGCACAATTGCATTATTGATACAATATAACATATCCTTTTATGCGCTTAATTCTAACGTTTAAGGGAATACATCTGTGTCACGCTCTTTATTTCTGCTTACACCGCTTGCCGCTGCTCTGCTTATTAGCTCCTCTGCCTATGCAGATGATCACCATCATGGGCACGACCACGCCCATGATCATACTAGCCATAGCCATGATCATACTGGCCATGATCATGAGCATGACGACACTGAAAATAGCATCAACGTTTCCTTAGTTGTGGAAGGCATTTACCACAATCGCTTTTCAGGAGATGAGAACTCGCCTGCTGGCTTCAGCCATGGGCACGAAGGCGGTCACGATCATGAAGGAGGGCATGACCACAGTGGCCATAGCCATGATCTCGACAATGGATTTAACCTGGGACACTCTGAAGTAGCCATCGAAGGACAAACCGCCCACTTTGAAGGCAAAGCCGTTGTTTCGCTAACAGAAGACGATATCACGCTGGAAGAGGCTTTTATTGCGACGCGTACGCTGCCTAACGGGCTGCGCTTACAAGCCGGTAAATTTCTTTCCGATATAGGCTATATCAACAGCCGACATCCTCACGCTTGGGATTTTGTTGAGCGCCCACTGGTCAATGAGTATTTGTTTGGAGAGCACGGCCTTCTGGATACCGGTCTACAGCTAACCTGGTCTCCAAACAGCACCTGGACGCTGGGTAGCGAGCTGTTTCAAGGTGAGGGAGAAGGCTTCAGCCGCTTTGATGAAGGGGGCTATGAGGATCGTGCCAGCGGCCCTCGCGTGGGCACAATTTTCGCTAAATACCGCCCAAACATCGGTGCGAATAAGCAGCTAACGCTGGGAACGTCTGCAGGTATGAACAGCCAGTATGTGCGTGTCGATGACCATGGCCACCATGCCCATACCGCTGAAGGCGATAACTGGTTCGCAGGCTTAGATGCGCGGTTTAACTACGATGCGGAAAAGCCCGGTTACCAAGGCAACTGGCAATTAGGTGCGGAATACTTCTATAGCGAACGTGACTTGCAAGAACATGTGCAACACCATGATCACTTTCATGCACACGATCACTACACTGAGCAACAAGATGGTGCTTACATCGACGCTATTTACGGTATCGCGCCACGCTGGGAAGTTGGTCTGCGGGCAGAAGCCTTAGGGTTAACCAATAAAGTGATGGGAACCCACCCTACCACGATCGTTTCAGAAGACACGTCCTGGCGGCAAAGCGCACAGCTTACTTGGCATGTGCGCGATAACATGTTCGTGCGCACGCAACTGACCCGCGAAGACTTTGCAGGGCATGATGAGCAGTGGGTCGGAATGGTTCAGTTCAACGCAACGTTTGGCAGTCATGCAGGACATAATCACTAAGTGCGCTAAATCGTAGATAGTGCAGATAAACAGCCCGTCTCCTAGCCAAGAGACGGGCCCTCCCCTTTGCTTGCCCCCGTGTCGGAAATCAGCCACCAGTCATGGTAAAACGTGTTGCATTGAAAGGACTGAGATCCACCTGACTCTCACGCCCTTGTAGCATGTCAGCTACCAACCGCCCCGTCGTGGCACCTAGAGTCAGCCCCAGTTGGCCATGGCCAAAAGCCATCGCCACGTTTTCAAGCAGTGGTGATTTATCAATCACCGGCTTGGTGTCGGGCAACAAAGGCCGCCAGCCAGCGCCAAACTCCATACCAGCCGTATTCAATGATGGCAGTATCGTTTTGGCTTTTTCTAGAATTATCTCCGCACGCTTGAAGTTCGGTTTAGCATGCTTGCCAGCAAACTCAATCGTGCCACCGATCTGTAGCCCTCGCTCCATAGGAATCAGACCAAACCCGCCGTCAGCATAAAAAGTGGCGTGGGTTAAGTCGACACCAGGGTTGGGTAGCAATACCTGATAGCCACCGACCTTAATCAACGGCACCTTAATGCCTAATGTTTCGAAAAACACCGAACTGCCATTGCCTGCGGCGACCACCAGTTGCTCGGCTGGCAGCCTCTCACCGCTAGCCAGAGTTACACCAACGGCACGCCCTCTCTGGCTTTCAATACGCGACACACTATCCTGAACAAGCTTGCCGCCCTGCTCTACAAAACTGTCAGCGAGCTCGGTTAGAAAGGTTTCGGTATCGCACACTGTGCGCCAATCCGACAATAACAGGCCGTAAGAAAAACGCCCCGCAAGCGCTGGCTCCATCGCAGCAATCTGTTCTGCATTCAGCGTTTCGGAAGCAAACCCTTGCGCGCGACGCAGCTCTGCATAAGTTTGCTCATGGGCCAACCCAGCCGCATCGTCAAATAGTTCAAGGGTTGGTTGGTGACCAATCAGATCGTCACGACGGCACTGCGCAAGCAGGGGTTCATAATCCTGGAAAGCACAGCGCGTTAAGGTCGCTAGCTCATGAGCAATAGCATCAATGCGCGAACGCCGCGCATGGGTGATAAAACGCAGCATCCAGGGTAATAGCCCTGGTAATGCTGATGGCCGCAGCGCCAGCGGTCCTGTTTGATCCAACAGCCACCCAGGCACTTTTTTGATAATACCAGGCTTGGACTGAGGAATAATTTCACTTACCGCAATCTGCCCGCAGCTCCACTTAGCGGTACTATCGCCAGGCATAGCGGGCTCTACGAGCGTTACATCGAGCCCCTCTTTTTGCAGATATAACGCGCAGCAAATACCCACGATGCCACCACCAATGACCACGGTTGAATGCGTTGTAGTCATTACTCTCCTCCTGGTTTCATTCAGGCGTGCGTGCGTGCAAGCAAGCCCAAGTTGCAGCAATTCAGTTGTCGGCAAACAATGCTTATTTCAAAAGACAAACACCCCGCCTTTGGCAAGCCGGGGTGCTGTCTTATCGGTAAAATACGTAACGACTAGTGACGATCAACTCGAGCTTGGAGCTGGCGTCGGGCTAGTAACGGCTGCGTCAGCAGCAGCTCCCAATGCTTCGGAAGAGGCAATCGCTTCTCCCTGTTTTTCCCACATGGCACGCTCTGCATCGGTTGCCTTGGGCGAGAACCAGCCCATCTGTGCGTATAGAATACCGATTAAGGGCGATAACCAGCAGGCAAAGGCCAACGGTATATAGAGCAGGTTCTCAACGCTACCTTCGCCAATGCCTAGCCCTAATACACTAATGACAAAAGCGCCACCAGCATTCCAAGGAATAAGTGGCGACATCAATGTTCCACCTTCCTCAACCCCCCGTGACAGGTTCAGGGTCGAGTAGCCCAGGCCACGATAAGTCGGCGCGTACATGCGTCCCGGTAACGCAACAGATAGGTAGGGGTCGCCTGCCACTAGGTTAGTTGCAAAGGAAGTAGCAATTGCCGAGGTTTGAACACCTTTGAACGAGCGCACCTTGGACATAATGGCCTTGATGATAGTCTCCAGGCAGCCCGTTTTTTCCAACGCCCCGCCAAAACCCAAAGCGATTAGGATCAACGAAATGGTCCACATCATCGATTGGATACCACCGCGGTTCAGCAGGCTATCCATGGCTTCCACCCCCGTTTCGATGGAGTAACCATAGTTGGCATAAGTGACGATGTCGTGGAGACCAACACCTTGAACTAGCATGGCAGTTATCGCACCGGCCACTACGCCAGCAAACAGGGAAGGAATCGGCGGCATTTTCTTAACAGCCAACCCGATAACCAACAGCGCTGGCAACAGTAGCCAGACAGAAATAGTAAAGTGCTCATCTAATGATGCAGTAATAGCGTCGATACGCTCAAACGATGCCACCTGATCATCAATCATGGTGAACCCCACCACCAGATAAATAACTAACGCAATCAGCATGGCTGGAATCGTCGTCGGCATCATGTTTTTGATATGCGAGAACACATCATTGCCGGTCACCGCAGAGGCCAGATTAGTGGTATCTGACAGTGGCGAAATCTTGTCGCCAAAGAAGGCGCCGGAAACAACCGCGCCAGCGGTCCAGTAAAGCGGAATTTCAAACCCGGCACCAATACCAACAAGGGCTAGACCCACCGTCCCCACGGTGCCCCATGAGGTTCCCAAAGAAACCGATACCACCGCACAGATCAGCATCGCCGCGGCAAGGAAGAAAGCAGGAGACAACAGCAGTAGACCGTAATAGATCAGACTGGGCACGGTGCCGCTAGCAATCCAGACGCCAATAATCATGCCCACTAAGATCAACACCGAAACCGATGGTAAGGATACGTTGATAACGTGAAATACACCGTCTTCTATGCGCTTCCAGCGGAAGCCAAGTTTGACTCCAACCAGCGAGGTAATGGCTAGACCAATGGCCAGCGGGATATGTGGAGTGAAGTCACCAAAATAGAAAATTTGCACCCCGATGGCGACCAGTGTCAGCACAACGGGCACAAGCGCAAGCCCGAGACTGGGTTTTTGACGAACCCTTTTTGGTTTATCTTCCATCTTATAGACCTCGTTATTATTGAGTTTTTAATAGGTTTATCAGCAGCGATGTTGTTCGTTCAGCAGGAGTTTTTTAGATTTATCATCTAAGGCGTTGGCAATAGAAATACTTTCTAGAAGTACACCACCCTTTCATCTATACCAGCTAATTAATCACAATGCGTCATCGCACTTTCAACACTTCAACAGCATTGCGATCACATCACTGTTACAAAAGAATACGAGGGTAACGATGACTTAACGTGTCTATTCCTCGGCTTTTCGTGCTGCTTCCAGGGGAAATCCCCATGGTTCGGCCAATAATGCTTCTGAGCTAGCTGCGTTAAGAAACTATTAAAATTTATCTATAAGACCTATCAGAAACGAAAAATAAACTAAAAAACGCCAGCCTCATCAGCAAGAAACTGGCGTAAAAATTCAATTAAACAATAAGTTATTCCAATAACAGGGGAGTCAAATTGAGGCGATAGCCCAACCTATTAGTTAGTTAACTAAGTACTCCAGTAGTCTATGGTAAAGTGGAATCCCAAGCATTACGTTGAGAGGAAAAGTAATGCCGAGTGACGCTAACATCGCAAGGCCAATGTTTGCTTGCGGGATAGCTGCACGCATTGCGGCCGGCGCCGCTATATAGGAAGCACTGGCAGCCAATGCGGCAAGAATCACCACTGACCCCACTGGCAAACCAACTAGCGTACCTACCAGAATCCCCAGCAGTGACAACAGCAGTGGTGTGACCAGCGCAAAGGTCACTAAGCGCCAATGATACCAGGGCATTGGGCGTAGCGTCTGCGCGGCGGTCAACCCCATTTCTAGCAGAAATAACGCCAGTACGCCTTTAAAAGCCCCAGTAAACAGTGCAGTGACTTCTTCTCCTTGTAATGGCCCATATAGCGTGCCGATTGCAACCCCACCAGCTAATAAGATAACGCCCCTATTGGTTAAAGTTTCATGCCATAATTTGCTGGTACTCTCTTTAACAGCGGCGCCTTGATAGCGCCTAAATAGAGCTATCGCCACCATAATCGCGGGCAGCTCCATAGCAACTAAATAGAGCGTTACTTCACTACCCACCGCTAACTGACGTGCCTCTACATACGCCAGAGCGACCGCAAACGTACCAGCACTGACCGAGCCATAGTGAGCAGCAATGCTAGCGCTGTCGGCGGCGGAAAGACGCACCCAGCGGCGCAACACCGGCATCAGCATAAGCGGTATAAACGCTGACAACAGCGCTACGCCGGTAAGTTCTGGCATCAATCCCCAATGGATATTGCCATGCAGCGCCATTCCCCCTTTTAAGCCAATGGTGAGCATTAATAACAGGCTTAAGGTGTCGTAAGTCGCTTTAGGTACCTGAAGATCCGACTTTACTGCTCCGGCGACTAGCCCCAATAAAAAAAACATCACCACAATATCTGGCATCACCACTGCTCCTCAGGATCAAAAGAGACTGCATTCTGCGAGCGATGGCACTAGATAACTAATAATATATTAAAAGAAATACATAGATAATCATCTATACATCTAACATTACCTCATCGCTACTCATTAATAAGCAGTGGTGATAGCTAATAGCTAGTGGTGATAATTTAACTAAGGACCTAACAGAGCCGCTAGGCACGATGCCGGAAAGACCCCGCCCTGAGAATTCAGGGCGGAGTGCTCAACGTTTAACGTAACCTTATAGGCCAATAGCAGATGAGGTGGAACGGCGAGGATCGGCGCCACCAAAGAACATCCCGTCTTTGATCATGATTGACTGAGCAGCCCCCATGGCGGACTGCTGACTGATCGTGTGACCACGCTCTTCCAGCAAGTTAAGCGTATCTGGGCTAAAGCCTGCCTCAACGCGAATCTCATCAGGCAGCCACTGGTGGTGCATGCGTGGTGCGCTAACCGCTGATTGGATATTCATATCATGATCAATCACGTTCATTAACACCTGTAGCGTTGTGGTGATAATACGTGAACCGCCGGGGCTGCCAGTCACCAGGAAGTTTTTGCCGTCTTGCTTGACGATAGTGGGCGTCATAGACGAAAGCATTCGTTTGCCAGGTTCGACCTTATTGGCTTCGCCGCCAATCAACCCATAGGCGTTGGGCACACCGGGCTTGGCTGAAAAATCATCCATTTCGTTGTTGAGCAAGAAGCCCGCGCCATCCACGACGATGCCAGAACCATAGCTGAAGTTGATGGTGTACGTGTTTGAAACTGCCAGACCACCGTCATCTACGATGGAAAAGTGAGTGGTTTCATTGGATTCGTAGTCGTTCGGATTACCAGGCGCAATGTCTGCACTAGGGGTCGCTTGGTCGCCAATCTGGCTACGCAATTCGGCTGCATACTCCTTTGAGGTGATGCCGGCCAAAGGCACATCGACAAAGTCAGTATCGCCCAGGAACTCCGAGCGGTCAGCGTAAGCACGCTTCATGGCTTCAGCCATTAGGTGCATGCTTTCAGCAGAGCCAAAGCCAAGTTCACCAATGGGGTATTCTTCGAGAATATTCAGCATCTGCACAATATGAGCACCACCGGAAGAAGGAGGACTCATGGCGTAAATATCGTAGCCGCGATAAGTACCGTGACTGGGCTCACGGATGATGGGAGCGTAACTAGCCATGTCTTCCATGGTAATCAGCCCATCGTGACGCTCCATTTCGGCAACAATCAGCTCCGCCGTTTCTCCTTCATAAAACTCGCGCGCCCCTTGTTCAGCAATGCGCCTGAGTGTCGCGGCTAGATCTGGTTGCTTGAAAATATCGCCAACTTCGTAGGCGCTACCGTCCTCCTTGAAGAACTTGGCCATGCTCGCATCCCAGGGTTCAAAACGTTCTCTGGTCTCTTGTAGCCCTTGAACAAAGCGTGGAGGTACGGCGAAGCCATCTTCAGCAAGACGAATAGCGGGTTCCAGCGCTTCAGCAAGACTTAACGTACCGTACTCTTCCAGGGCCAGAGCTAGCCCCGCAACGGTGCCGGGAACACCCGCGGCTAAGTGAGTAAAGCGGGATCGCTCGGTCACTGCATCGCCATTTTCATCTTGGAACATAGCTTCAAAGGCAGCGGCAGGGGCCATCTCGCGGTAGTCGATGGCAATGACTTCATCGCTTGTTTCATCCGAGATCAGCATAAAACCACCGCCACCGATATTACCGGAACGGGGCTGGGTCACCGCTAGCGCAAAGCCGGCCACTACGGCAGCATCAACGGCATTGCCTCCTTCAGCAAGCACATCACGGGCAACCTCTGAGGCGAGAAAGTGGCTGGTAGCAACCATGCCATGGCTACTCTCTTGGGGATGAAAGCGCTCACCTTCCAAGATCGCTTGCTGAGAGAATGCCTGTGGAGAGACTAACAACCCGCCGATGCATAAACTGGCCGTCAGCGTTTTAAGCGGACGCGAAGTTAAAAAGGGAATCATCATAGGTGGAATTCCTTATAGTTATTAGCTTAAAAACATTTCAAATATAACAGCATACTTTTCTGCAACGCTATTCAAAGCCATGTTCTTAGCCTTGAGAGCAACCCAACGTGCGCCACCTTAGTGTAATGTGGTTTAAACTCTTTTGTCTTCACCTGTCCATTAACGGGAAAGAATAGCTAGCTTTTCCATAATGGCTTGCTGGGTATTCGTTGATAAAGCTGATCGACACCACGACCCAATAATGATGCATTAAGAGACGCCCCAGGAGTTTCGGTTGCTATGAATATTCGCCATCTGACCTTTAGGTTGCTCCAGGTATACGTAACCGTCGTTAGATGTGGCTCCATCAGCGAAGCCGCAAGACAGCTTCACCTTACCCAGCCAACCGTCTCACAGCAGTTGAAACGCCTCCGAGAAGCGGTAGGCAGCCCGTTGTTAGAACAGCATGCCCAACAGCTGACGATGACCGCCACAGGGCAAGCCCTTTATCAGGCAAGTCGGGATGTGTTGGGGCGCTTTGACGACTTCGCAGATCAGCTCAGTGACTTACAGTATGGCAGCAAGGGGCGATTTAGTATTGCGCTCGTGAATACTGCACAGTACGTTTTACCACGCCTCTTAGGACCTTTTAGCCAGGCGTTCCCTGATGTCGATGTCACTGTGCATATCGGTAATCGTCGACAGGTATTGGCGCGTTTTGAGCGTCAGGAAGATGATCTTTACGTCTTTAGCCATCCACCTGCGCTTGCTCACGCGGTCGCGTCACGCTTTATGCGCAACCCCTTAGTTGCCATTGCCGCCGCCGACCACTCCCTGGCTCAACAGGAAACCGTGACGATGGAGCAGCTACTAAGTGAGCGCTTACTGCTACGTGAGCCAGGCTCTGCCACACGTATGCTATTAGACAGCTGGCTGCAAGAGCACGGACTGACCATGCAAAAAACATTACAGATGGCCAGCAACGAGGCCATACGAGTAAGCGTGGCCGCCAATATGGGCGTTGCAGTGTTATCTGAACACGTGTTGCCTAATGAGCATCCTGACCTCGTGGTGTTACCCGTTCAGGGGCTACCTATTGAGAGCCACTGGCAATTTATCGTGCGTAATGATCAGCGCCTTCCGCAGTCAGCACAACGCTTTCTTCACTACGCTCACGAGCACCTGACACTGTGGATTGAACCGCGCTTTGTATGCAATGAACTAGACACCCTGCTGAATGCCTACCCGACGTTTCCCTTGCGTGGCTAGGGCTTCGATTAATTAACTTGCAGACGCAACAACGCCCGTTAATGCTTAAAAGTTAGATGACGTTTCTCACAATGCGTTGCTGAGTGGCTCCCTACTACCTTGCGGTCAACATAACTATTTTCGAAGGAATTCGCTGTGCAAATTGCCACCCTCGGCCCTAGCGGCAACAATCATGAATTAATTGCTCTGCGCTATTTAGCAAAGCATGCTCAGCCATCCACCAACCTGCATCTTTTCGAACAGTTTGAAGAGGCGTTTGAAGCGCTGATTGAGGGGCGAGTAAGCCACCTGCTCCAGTGCACTGCTCACTTTGCCCACAGCGATTGTGTAGGCCGCTATATGCACCGCGCCTATCCGGTCGATGCCTTTATTGCAGGCAGCAAGCCTTTAGCATTAGTTGCTCAACGCGGCATTGCCACCCCTCGCCATGTGGCTATTCAGCCAGCTACCCGCCATTACACAGATTTAAGCAGCTTTGGCGATATTATCGAAGCACCCACGACGATTGCCGTGGCTGAAGGCTTGCTAGCGGGTACCTTTGAGGCCGGGATTTGCGCTGAAGAGGTCATGAGTCAAGCGCCTGAGCAACTTAAGCTGGTGGCGTCGCTGGGGCCTGCACTAGATACCTGGGTGGTGTATGCCACCACCCCGTTACCGTCCACGTCACCGCTGCTTTTAAGCTAGCGACCTTTTAACCAAGTGCTGTTTGCTATTAAGCAAATACCCTTAAACGATAAAGATAACAGCCGCGCCCGCCACCACGAGCATTATCCGCAGCCAAATGGCTTTACGGGCGATGACACCAAACGAAATAGCCGTTAAACCAGCGGCTATTTTTAAACCATCGAGCAAAGCACCCGCTGGATTAAAAGCAAGCTGAATAACGTCAGGGTTCGCGACCATCGCTAATGGAATGATGTACAGCCCTATGCCCAAAGCCATGGCCTTAAGCGCTACTTTCAGCCAGTTTTCACCTACCATTCCCGCCGCGATAAACACTCCTCCACAGACAGGCGGCGTAATCGTCGAAAGCAGCGCATACCAAAATACAAACAGGTGCGCCAACAACGGCTCTAATCCGAGCGATATAAGCGCGGGTCCAGCCACCGACACACAAATGACATAGGCTGCTGTTGTTGGCACCTCCATCCCCAAGATCAGGCAGGCCAGTGCGGTTAACAATAGCGCAGGCCATAGCAGGTCATTTGAGAGCGATAAGATACCCGACGTAATCTTTACGCCAAGACCTGTCAACGAGAGCACACCAATCACTAGAGAGGCGCACAAAATAATCGCGCCAATAGTGGCAATTTGACGCCCCGCGGTCACCACCGCATCCGCTAAGCGATTTGCAAACCCAGCAATTGAGAAGCGCAGCGTAACATCAACCAGCAGCAGCGCTGCACCGGCAAATATCGCAATACTGGCGGCATATTGAGGTGTGTACCCGCCGTTAAAAATACGCTCTAACAATAGTACAAACGGCACCGCAAAAAAGAGTGACGTGATCAGCACTTCTTTGGCGGCTGGCTGCTCGCTGGCATCAATCGGCTGCAAGTCATGGCGCGTTGCGTAGGCATTAATGCCCATCCATACCGTCAGAAAATAGAGCACAGCGGGTAGCGTTGCTGCGGCCATGATTTGTGTATAGGGCGTGCCGGTTAGCTCTACCATGACGAATGCTCCCGCCCCCATCAGCGGTGGCATTATTTGCCCGCCTGAAGACGCTACCGCTTCTACCGCGCCCGCAAACGAACGCGGATAGCGCAAACGTACCATAGAGGGAATCGTAATCGCCCCAGTAGAAGCAACGTTCGCTGAGGCTGAGCCTGAAATGGATCCCATCAACGCCGATGAAATTACCGATACTTTGGCTGCACCACCGGTTAAGCGCCCAGCAACGGCACTCGCTAAATTCATGAAACCTTGGCCAGCTTCGCCAGCATTCAGTACCGCACCAAAGATCACAAAGATAGCTACGACACCAACACTAACCCCTGTTAGCGAGCCCCATAGCCCCCCTTCTGCAATCGTCAATGACCCCACCATGCTTTGCAGCGGCAACCCCGGGTGGCCAAATGCGCCAGGCACATACTGGCCAAAAGCGCCGTAAAGTAGTGCCATTAACGCCACCAACGGCAGCGGCCAACCAATCGCACGCCTAGCGGCCTCCAGGGCCAGTACAATTAAGAAAAGCCCAATCGCCATCTGCAGATGGGTATCAATAAAGCCATACTGATTCGCCAGTGAGGCTTCATTAAGCGCGATGTAGCCGCAAGCGGCTACCCCCAATAGCGTCAGCCCCCACCCACTAATGCGCTGAAAAGGGGTTTTCGCCATATAGATCAACACCCAAGGCAGCAGTAACGCCATATGCAATGGCCTGCTCACCAGGGCGGGCGTTAAACCATAAAAAATAAGTCCTAAGTGAAACCCAACGCTAATGACACCTAGCGCAATCCAACCAGGGGACGCCACCGCATTCGGTGTGGCGTTATCAGCCGTCTGAGACGAAAAAAGAGCATGCATGCCGAGTTGCCTATCCCTATAAAACAACGCAACGGCCTACAGACCGTTGCGTATTATCAGTGCAAAAAAATGCTGCTAAGACAGCCTCTATCGAAGAGCGTCAGGCACATCGACTCCCGCTTCTTCATAATAACGCAGCGCACCGGGGTGCAGCGTACCGGCCATATTACTCAGCATATCGGGCGAGATACTGCTCCACCAAGCCGTTTCTTCAGCCATGGCATCGCGACGTTCCCAGAAGGTTTTTGTCAGGGCATACGCGGTATCGTCATCCATTTGTGTGGTCGTGTAAGCGATAACCGGTAGTGACGTGGTTTGCACATCCTCGTCCACGCCTGGGTACGTGCCACCAGGAATCGTCTGACGAGCAGCGCCTGTTTGCGCTATCTGCTCATCGCTAAAGCTAACCAGAGTGATTGGCATGCTGGCAGCCGTTTCAATAACATTCGGGGTTGGGAAGGAGCTGGCCGTCACAAAGGCATCAATCTGACCATTTTTTAACGCATCTGGCCCACTTCCAATAGAAGCGTCAGCAACACGCACTTTCTCTTCCAGCCCAAACAGCTCTAAATACCGAGTAGCTTCCCGAGCGCCAAAAGTTCCTCGGCCGATTAAGATGTGCTTATCTTCAAGCGCAGCCATATCGGTCACACCGCCATCGCCTGCGATCACAAAATGCATGGTGATAGAGGGAATCGGAAACAGGCCGCGAATTTCTTGGAAACGAGGGTGCTGACGTTCGGCAAACGCCCCTTCCCCAGCCATAGCCTGTTCAACTAAGGCTGGCGGCGTAGTGAAGACATAGTTTCCTTGCCGAGCCATCACCTCCATCACATTCTGCACCGAACCCTGGCTTTCTTCTAACGTCAGGATAATGGCATCGTCAGTGCCTTGGCGCACTGCCTCAGAGAGTTCAACACCCATCTGGTAATAGGCGGTGCCCGCCGATGCTGATTTATAGGTAACCCGTGTTTCTGCTTGTGCTGTCATGGCAGCAGCGGCCAGGGCAAGCGTGGCGGCCGAGACGCCTAACGTGCGATAAAGGGAGCGGAGTGAGTGGTGCATATAAGTTCCTTAACGTGTCCAACGGCCAGCTGTGTGGCCTCGTTTTTATTGACTAAAAGTGACGACAAAAGCTAAATTGCAAGCCTTTAGACGCAGCATAATGATCAACCATACCAACGCAGCCATCAATATGGTCGCGCATGTTGCTCAATTTTATTACAGCCTGAAGAGCGACCTACAGGCAGCCAATAGACTTACAAAGCAACGGAGACCAATAAATATCGTCACTCTATTATGTTTATCTGATTTATGATTAAACTCTTTACATTTATTTTGCCATATTACTATTAGCTAAACGGATAATTTCCAAAAAAAAGACGTAATTACTTGCTTATCAAAGCATTTCATTCGGTTTAATTCCGTATTGCAATGCAATATAACTTGTTAAACTAACGGCGCTTATTCCCCCTACCTTTTAACCAATATAAGGATAAACACGCCATGCCGACGTTACATAATGACCCAGGCCAGCTTCGAGTTTCTCGTTGCTGGCCTTTTTTGTTAGCAGCCTTATTATTATGCATGAGTCCTTCCGCTTTTGCAGTGACTGGAGATATCGACTTAACCTCATCAAGCGTCGGATTTTTTGCCGTAGCAATCTTCGTGCTTGCCTATGCCTTAGTAATGGCAGAAGAAAAGATCCACATGCGTAAGTCTAAACCGGTGCTGGTTGCTGCCGGTATTATTTGGGGACTCATTGGCTGGGTGTACGTCCAAAACGGCATGTCCGATACGTCAGAGCATGCGTTTCGTGTGACACTTTTGGAGTTCACCGAGCTAATGCTGTTCCTGCTGGTTGCCATGACGTATATCAACGCCATGGAGGAGCGCCGTGTATTTGATGCTCTGCGCTCGTGGATGCTGCGCAAAGGCTTTAGCTACCGCCAGCTGTTCTGGCTAACGGGCGGCCTTGCCTTTGTACTATCTCCCATTGCCGATAACTTAACCACAGCGCTACTAATGTGTGCCGTTATCACCAAGGTTGCTGAAGGGGATAAACGCTTCATTAATCTTGCCTGTATCAACGTTGTTGTAGCCGCCAATGCCGGCGGTGCCTTTAGCCCCTTTGGCGACATCACCACGCTGATGGTCTGGCAAGCAGGTATTATCCAGTTCCAGGAGTTTTTCATCCTCTTCCTACCTGCCTTGGTCAATTTCCTGATTCCTGCTGTCATCATGAGTATATTTATTAAGGATCAGAAGCCCAGCAGCGTGTATGAAGATGTATGGCTCAAACGCGGCGCACGGCGAATCATTGCGCTGTTTTTGATTACTATTGCCACTGCTGTACTGTGCCATACGCTGCTGCACTTGCCGCCTGTACTCGGCATGATGACCGGGCTTGGCTACCTACAGTTCTTCGGCTATTACCTACGTCGCAGCCTGCCTCGCTCGTTGGAACGCAAACGTGAACGCTACAGCCGCCAAGGCGATAATAAAAAGCTTGAGCAGTTGGGTGGCGTGGTGCCGTTTGATGTTTTCAATCGTGTCGCCCGCGCCGAGTGGGACACACTGCTGTTCTTCTACGGGGTGGTTATGTGCGTAGGGGGCCTTGGCTTTATGGGCTACCTTGGACTGCTTTCCGAAGCGCTTTACACCGGCTGGAACGCCACCTGGGCCAATATTATCTTGGGGGTTGTGTCAGCGGTAGTCGATAACATTCCGGTAATGTTCGCAGTTCTAACCATGGAACCGGAAATGTCCCACGGGCACTGGCTACTGATTACGTTGACGGCCGGTGTAGGGGGAAGCTTGCTCTCCATTGGCTCCGCAGCTGGGGTTGCCGTGATGGGGCAAGCGCGTGGCGCTTATACCTTTATGGGCCACCTACGCTGGGCACCGGCTATTTTTCTAGGCTACGTCGCCAGTATCATTGTGCATATGTGGCTTAACGCCAATAGCTTCGCCGTCTTTGGTTAACGAGCTGTTAACAGCAGTTCAAGCCCGCGTCACGCGCTAACAAGCGCTACGCGGGCTTTTTAGTACGCCTCAAATAAATACTCAATTGGCGTCGGGCGACCAAATAAATAGCCCTGATAGCGATAACAGCCATGCCCTTTAAGCCAATCAAACTGCTCTTTTTTCTCGACGCCTTCAGCCACTACGTTTAAACCGAGGCTGACCGCTAAAAGAATCGTGGTGTCCACAATCGCGGCATCGGTTTTGTCCGTCAACAATTCACGAATAAACGACTGATCAATCTTTAGCTCATCCAATGGTAAGCGTTTCAGATAGCTCAGCGACGAGTAGCCCGTGCCAAAATCATCCAGCGCGAAGCGAATACCTTGGGAGCGAAGCTTTAACATGGTGCTGCGTACTCGCGTGGGTTCGCTCATCAATAGACTCTCAGTCACTTCCAACACTAAACGACTAGGCGGTGCCTGGGTTTGTGCTAACAAGCTTTCTACATCTCGTACAAACCCAGGCTGCTGGAACTGCACCGAACTCACGTTAACTGAGATAGTGAGCGCCTCATAAGCAGGCTGCTGCGCCCATTTTGCTAACTGCTCACAGGCTGATTTCAACACCCAGTGCCCAATAGGCAGAATCAGCCCGTTTTCTTCCGCAAGGGGAATAAAGGTGGCTGGTGATACCCAGCCCCGCTGTGGGTGATACCAGCGTAATAAGGCCTCAACGCCAGTAGTAACGCCTTGATGATTAACCTGCACTTGGTAATGTAGCGACAGCTCATTGTGCTCTAAGGCTTGATGCAGATCCCCCTCTAGCTTAGCCCTCTCCAGCACGCTGGTTTGCATCTCCATATTAAAAAAGCGTAACGAATTTCCGCCAGCCGCTTTGGCTTGCTGTAGTGCCATATCGGCTTGTTGTAAAACACTGTTCACACTCAAATCCAAACACTTAAACAGTGAAATACCAATGCTGGCGGTAATCGGCATAGCCCTGTCGTTACGCAGCTTAGCAACCGCCTCTAAGAGCTGCCTTGCAAGGCGCTCAGCATTGTGTGTTGCTTTACCTTGCTGTTCACCTAATGTATTTAACAGTACGACAAACTCATCGCTACTAAAGCGGGCAACGGTTGCCTCCTGAGGCAAATGTATTTGCAAACTTTGGGCGACATTAATCAGTAATTGATCGCCACTCTCGTGGCCCTGGATATCATTCACCAATCTGAAACTATCTAAATCAACAATAAAGATTGCGCTGAAGTTTTTTGTGCAATTATTTTTATCCGTGACATCGGCTAATAATTCCATAAGGCGACGACGGTTCGGAAGGCCAGTCAATGCATCATAAAACGCCAAATGGTGGGTTTTAGATTGCATCTCCAGATACTCAGTTAATTCAGTGGAGATACCGCATAAGCAAGGCGCTTCACCTGGCGCCATTGTCAATGGCATCTTAATTGATAGAAAAGTACGCACATGCTCCTCACCTTGTAGCATATGACGCTCTTCAATCGTTACTTTCCTTCCTGATTCTAAAATATTTTTATCAATTTCTTTTATTTCCTCAGCGCTTTTGGCACTAAAAAAATCATCATCATACTTTCCAACAATATCCTCTATTGGCCGCTTAAAAAGTTCACTTATTCGACGATTGACGTAACGATACTTTAGCGAGGAAGACTTTATATAGATATATGCATCTACACTATCTAAAATCGTCGTCAATAGTGCCTCATGGGTATTTAACTGTTCTCGATTAATCTTCATACGGCGTTTAAGCATTATATTGCCTAAAAGCGCTACAACAAGCAGTAACACTAGCAAGCTAATACCACACCATGCCCAGGCGGGAATTAGCTGGGATGGTCCTGGCGTAGCCCGCCATGCACTTAGCGTTTCATAATAAGCAGAGCCTTTATCCTGCTTCCATCGACGTAGAACATCATCAATACGACTCAATACCTCATCAGGAAGTTGTGGGGATGCAGCATAGAACAGCCTTGCTGGCTGAAAAATAACAGGTGTGTCACTCAACCCATAATCGTGAGCCCGCCAGCCGCCAAATAGATGGTCGGCGGCCACAAGGTTTGCATCTCCATCCGCCACTGCCTGAAACCCTTCAGAGAAACTACTTACGGGCAGCCAAGTGACGTTGATATCAAAACGCTCGGTTACCGTCTCCAAATAGCGTTGCTGAACGGAGCCTGATACTACAGCTACACGCTGCTGCTCAAGATCAAAAATAGCGCCGATCTTGGCCCCTTCGTGCTGATAAAGCTGCGACCAACTATGCATCACCGGCTCTTCATGAAACGCGATACGCTGGGCACGCTCCTCACTCCAGGCAACATCAGGGAGTAAGTCAATGTCCCCTTGCTCTAATAGCGCAAGACACTGCTGAAAGTCACATTGAAGGCTTTCAAGCTGCCATTGCTCTTCTTCGGCAATCGCTTGCAAAAGGTCGCCTAGCACGCCTCGTAGGCGACCTTCATCGTCAGCGAAGAGTTTTGGCGGATTATGGTACACACCAACGGTCAGTGTCTCAGCCGATACGCGAGTTGTTGCTAAACATCCAGCTAGCAGTAATGTTCCCGACATAACGTGGGCTAGCACGCACAATGCCCCCTTTTGAGTAGCAGAGGAGCGAGGTCCGCAACAGCTCAACGTCTGGAACATAGATAAACCTACGCACCCGGCATGGTAAGGGGGCCAGCGCGCTCAACTACACGTTGCCAGGCAGGATCACTTTCAATACGTGCCACAAACGCAGCAATAGCCGGATACTTTGCCAACGATTGTGTCGCGGCGATGGCCTGTAACGGAAAGCTCATTTGTATATCGGCCCCGCTCGGCCAGTCACCCGCAAAATTACTTCGTTTGCCTAGGTGAGACTCAATTATGCTTAGATGTTGTTTTAGTTGGGGTTGAATAAACCGCTGCTGCACCGTTGAACTAATTCCTTTTGCTAACGGTTTAATCAGCCACGGAGACTGCTTAGGCAATTGGCTAAAGACCAGCCCCATCACAAGCAGCGGCATTAATGAACCTTCAGCATAGTGGAGCCAGTAACGATAATTTACCCACTCATTACGGTCTTCTTCAAAGAGCTGACCTTTGGTATTACCGTAGCTGTTGACGAGATAATCAATAATTGCCCCAGACTCTGCTATGGTCAGCTCACCGTCGGTAATCACCGGCGACTTACCCAGCGGGTGAATTTTTTTAAGTGATTCAGGGGCTAGCTGAGTTTTAGGATCGCGCTGATAAACCTCAATATCGTAATCAAGGCCAAGTGTTTCCAGAAGCCATAAAATACGGTGCGAGCGGGATTTTTCGAGATGGTGAACGCGGATCATAACGACTCCATGGGGCGACTTGGTACGCTAGTGCACCAACGTCAGTTACTCTTTTACTGCAAGCGTATTTAGCTTAGCACTATTGCAGCGTTGAACCCCATGAAGTTTAGCAATTATTCACGTTGTTAAAGAAACCCAAAGAGCATGGCTTAAGATGTTATTAGATAAAATTAAGCCCATGTTTTAACTCATTTTAATATACAGGCACACTCTCACCCATTCTGCACTACGTTCTATGCTCATGACGCCAACGAGACAATATATCTAATGGCGACCATTTCCCTTCCAGCCAAGGTGCCAGTAAGCGCGTAGAAAGTGGAATAAATAAAAACACCATGACAGGCGTCAACATCATCGTACTGACCAGAACACGAGGCACCATGGGCCAGTCCGCTAAGATACTGCCAAATACCCAGTTAAACAGCAGTGAAATGGGGAAAAAAGCTAACCATACGGCGATGGCTTGTTTCCAACGCGGAGGCGTCGTACCCGAACTGGACTGAAACCAAGCATCTAAACCGGTGGCACGGTGCTCATGCGGAGCGTCATACAACCCCTTACCTCGCTGTAGCCATGCATTCCGCGAAGCCGAGTGCTCCCAGGCTGTTAACGTGTCACTGCTACTAAAGCGGAAGATAATTTGATATTCGTCATCGCTATTGGGTGGTGCCAAAACACCGGACCCCAAATAACCGGGAAAGTCAGCCGCCAAGTCGCGGCCTTCGTTCAACCAACGGTTAAAATCATGGTAACGGCCGCTCGCCACTCGACGGGCTACCATTAACGTGACAGGTGAGGCAGACATGATATATCTCCTAATGTGATCACAGCGAATTGCCGGGTAGGCAAGCTGTTTGTCTTCAGGTGGGTAATCCCAAAAACAGTGCTCGCATTATACAGGCAAAGATGATGCCATGTGGTGATATTGGAGTGGTGACAGGGGGGTAACTACTAGCCAGGTAGTGGCTGACGACGTTCGCCACGCTGAAAAGACCTAACGTGTAAGTAAATATCAATGGCGCTGCGAATTGCATCGGCCTCTAGGGCATCAGGTACCACGATAGGCCCTTTCACCTCCCCTCCTGAGCGCAAAACCCTATCCACATCAGCACGATAGCGTTCCAAAAGGTGTTCTATGTTGATACGCACACGATGCACTTCTAGCGAGAAAGCATGTCTTTGTTCGTTACGCTTAACGACATCCAATGGATTTTCTGCCACTTCGATTAGGCTCTCCAGGGTATTGAGCACTAATTTTTCGGCTCTATTTAGATTGGGTATAACGGCATAAATGAGTTCATGGAGCGTTAGATTTGCATCGCTATGGTGCATATGCCAAGTCAACTCGTTGAGAGAGGCTGAATGTTGATAAAACGCCCCTGGTCAGAAAACTCCAATCGATAAACGCCATGAATCCCCTCTTGTCCTACTATGCGGCGCAGCGCTTCAGCAGGAAAAATGACCCAGCGACCATCGACACTACGCGTTCGTACGTTCGAGTAGCGTCCTTCGTAATGTGCTAGGCACTCACTTTTCGATAGATGAATAACAACATCAATGATTGGCATGTGAATGATTAACCAAACAATAGCTAAGCGGTCGTTTTAGGCACAACGATTACGTGCTGCGATTTCTACATAGATGCTCTATGCTAACGCAAACAGCTTATCCTTCGGTAATTGCTTATGGATCTTTCTACCCTAACCCCCTTTGTTTCTTCATATGCGTTACCGCAGCCTAAGGTAAGCGACCCACAGGCTGAGCGAATGCCGTCGGAAGAACAGAAAGCCCGCGCCTCTGAAACTACACCAGCAAGTGAAGAGACGGACTCATCCGCCAGTCGCGAAACGACCGGTCCTACGCGCCCAGACGGTACGCCGCTAGCACCGGAAGAGGTCCAGCTTTTAGAACAACTTAAGCAAACTGACCGGGAAGTTCGCCAGCATGAAATGGCCCACCAGACAGTAGGTGGCCCCTACACCGGCGGTGCCAGCTATGAGTACGAAGTTGGGCCAGATGGCAAACGCTATGCAGTGGCAGGCGAAGTTCCCATTGACTACGGCCCCGTACCAGGTAACCCCACGGCGACTATTGACAAGATGCAAACGGTCATCGCGGCAGCGTTGGCGCCGGCAGAACCATCTTCTAAAGATATACAGGTAGCCGCTCAGGCAAGACAGTATTTATTGGAAGCCAAACTGGAAGCCGCTCGCGAGCAGAGCGAAATGAATGCTGCGCGAAGTGCTGGGGAGGCTACTACAGATACAGAAGAAGTGACCACAACAGCTGATGAGCAGGCAGCCTGATCGGTTGGCTTTCCTACATTGGATTGCAATTGCTCCCCCTATTAATGTCGCCTAGGGTGCTGGCGAAGCAGCGCCTAAAAAGCGCTGATTCCAGTAATCGATATCCAGTGGCACGCTGACCACGCTTCGACCGCTACCAGGGGCATGTATCATCTGCCGATTCCCGCCATAAATGCCAACGTGCGTGGCTTTGGCGCCGTCCCCAAAGAACAGTAAATCACCAGGGCGCGGCGTATCTACCTGCGGCAGCGCGCGGAACTGGTCGTCAGCAGTGCGGGGCACGCGGATGCCTGCGGCGCGATAAGTCATTTCCACAAGTCCCGAACAATCCAGCCCCTCCGGCGTGTTACCGCCAAAGCGGTACGGTGTGCCAATCGCTTGCTGGGCATGAGAGAGAATCAGCGCACGCTCCATCGACATACCCGCTTGATCACCGGCGCCGGGGGCAGTCGTGATCTCCTTGCTGGCACATCCTGCTAATAACAACAGCGTGAATAGCGTTAACAGTGAGGACAGACGGATAAACGGCATACATCGCTCCGACTCAGCATGTTAGCAATACTTATATCATGGCCTATACGCAGCTTACCCGCTACTGATTCGTAGGCTGTTATTACTAATACACTATGAATAACGCACTATGACTAACACCCTGTGACTAACGCCCTATCCACTCAACAAATGTGCTTTCGCCCAGCGCATGGCGCTCGTGGCGCAAGCGGCTCATTGCAGCATAAGGTAAATCCATCACTAACCCGTTACCAAGCGGCTGTCCCAGCACTTGGCGCAGCAGCGCATTGCAGACAAATAGATGTGCAATCACCAACACGTGCTTACCGGGCGGATTAGCCAACAGTCGCTGCCAGGATTCACTAACCCGAGCATCCAGCGCTGCCAATGTTTCTCCTTCTGGGGGCGCGACTTGGCAGGGGTTAAACCAAAACGCGCTCATTGGCTCACTGCCCTCATCGGCAAATACCTGGGCATGCGTTTTGCCTTCCCAGCGCCCCAAGTGAAGTTCAGCCAAGTCGTCATCAACTTGTACAGGCACATCAAACTCCTCGCCCAGCCACAGCGCAAATTCGCGGCAACGTAGTAGTGGCGAACTGACAATCGCATCATAAGGTGGCCTGCCGTCTACCGTGTGGCGCATAACGGCATCACTCACTTGCTTCCAGCCCTTTTCACTCAGCGGGTGGTCGGTACTGCCACGTAACATGCGCCCGCCGACTGGCTCCCCATGGCGCATAATATCGATGGTGGTGATGTCTGCATTTGGAAAACGCATGGTTTCTGTTCCTCAACAAGCTGACTCGATGATCGCGTAGCGCGCACAGGCATAGAGCCACTCGGGCATCAGCACCGTGGCAAAAATCATCACATAGATAACGCTAACTGGATTACAGGTGAGGCTGTTAATTGAGGCACTGAGCTACAAGCCAATACCATCATTGCCGGTAATGCTAATCACTGACGAATCACGTAGATTGATAGGCCAGTCGATACGTTGAAAGGCCAATTAATCGCGGCATCACCTGAGCGGGTTATTTAGCAATGCCGCTATGGTGGTGGCCAACCATGACAGCGAAGAGACACTAAAATGACAAACGCATGACCGCTCAGCGACAGTTCAGTGGGTAAAACTCACTGTTACCTACTCCACGTTGGCGCCACACAGCATCCTCGACGCTCTACGAATAAACTGTTACCCACTATTTTTTTTGCTTGGTGCTTTAACTCAGAAAGTTGGGCAGCAATGTCTAACGCCTTGCAGCGAGTGGTATCAGTGACCGGTTTAACAGCAATAGAAACACTTACAAAAGGAATAAACGCCACCGCTCCTTGGCGGTTTTCTATATGAACTCCCCCTTGCTGGCGGTCTGCATCCTCATAAAACCCTGGGGCCATCACTTCAAAAGAGTGCAATATTTGCTGGCAAACGCCCTCCCACTGCTCTAGGGGAAGCAGCATCATAAAATCGTCACCGCCAATATGGCCGATAAATCCGCCAGCGCTCTCTACTTGCGCCTGAAGTAAACGCGATAAGGAAATAATTACGTGATCGCCACGGGCATAGCCATAAGCATCGTTAAAGGCTTTGAAATTATCTAAATCAACATAGGCGGCCGCAAACCCTTCGTGCTGGTCGAGATAAGTAACCAGCGTTTCGTTTATCAGAATATTACCCGGCAACCCGGTAAGCGGGTTGGCATGGCGAGCCTGACGCACCTGAATGGCGGTAATTTCGCGCAATAGGTCCACTATCGTCCCCATTCCCAAATAGCAACCGCGACTATCTACAATCACGAAATCTTCCTGCTCAATATCGCGGCTATCGGTTAGCTGCTGGCTAAGCGCCTCAAGAGACAAATCGGCGTCGGCCACTAGCATTTTAGGATCGGCAATCTCTAGCACCCGGCGCTTTGCGTACAACGCGTGGCTATAGGGGTTGGTAAATAGCGTTAAAAACGCATTACGACGCACCACGGCTATCGGCACGCCATCTTCTACCACCGCCACGCAGCGTAGGCTTGTCACATCACGAAAGCGCTCAGCAAGCTCTGGCACGGAGCAGGCTGGCGACACAGCGCTTATCGAACGTAAAATAGAGTGAGCGGTTCGTCCCGCCGGACCGGTTAACTGTGTCGTGGCCGGTAGCAGTATGTGTAGCTGCAAGGGCGGGTGAAGGCTTGGTCGTGCAAAGTAAAACCCTTGAAGCAACGTCAACCCTCGGTCTAGCTCCCACAGACAGAGGTGCTCGGCGGCAGTCTCAATCCCCTCAGCAATTAGCTGGCAGTCTAAGCTGCGCGCTACATCGAGAATCGAGCGTAAGAACTCACGTTTGGCCGGCTCTTGATCAATACCAGAAATAAAGTGGCGATCTAGTTTGACGAAATCAGGACGTAGCTCAGACCAATGGCGCAAACTGGAATGGCCAGCGCCTAAGTCATCTAACGCCACTTGAAAGCCCATGTCGCGATAGTGGGCCACTGCTTGACGCATCAGCTCGTAATCATGAATAGGCACATGTTCAGTAAGCTCAATGACTACCCGCTCTGGCGGCAGGCCACTATCTTGGATGAAGCTCAGCGTTAAGCCTTCACGGAAGTCACGCTCAACAATCGTCAGCGGCATCACGTTCAGAAACAGCAGTCCGGGCAGTTCAAGTTCTGCAAAACGGTAAATCGCTAGCTGTCGACACAGTAAATCCAAATCGACTAACAAGCCTGCCTGAGTCGCCACCTCAAACAGGCGTAACGGTGAGTGAAGTGGTGATGTTTGCGGGCCACGAATAAGCGCTTCATAGCCATAAATAGCTTGCTGATTGGCATTCACAATGGGTTGAAACAACACCTGCAGATCTTCTGTTGCAATAATCTGATTCAACCACTGTGCTTCTTGTGCGGTCATATACCTGCGGCCCTATCAAACGTCGCCCGTTCCTTTGACTCTAGCTCCAGCTGATTCTAAAGCGCCATCAGGAAAGCATTCGGATAGCAATCGTGCGACATTTCCATGTCGTTTGTATGACAGGCCGCAGACTAAGAACGCGGGAGCTCAGACGGAGGAAACACCACATCACCGCCATCGACATCTAGCTGGCGAATATCCGTTGGGTGGCCCTGCTCATCCAGACTGACCAGCCCAATCCCGCTGGCATTCCATAGCCGCTCTCCAGCGCTGGCCCGGTCTGGATCGCGGGGATGAATACTCAACTTGCGGCGCTTGGTGAACCAGTTGAGCGGTGAAAACGGCGCATAGAGCCAACGGTTCAAGCGGTCAAACGTGTTCAACAGCTGTTGGGGAAACGTATTTTTGATCCCACTAGAGGTGATTTGCCAAAGATGCGGCGCCTGCTTTTGCCGACGTACAACAATATCGTAGGCAAATGAGTAGTGGACGTCGCCAGATAAAATCACGTAGTTACCCGGCGTTTTAGAGTGTCGCCAAATATGCAGTAGCACATTGGCAGCCCCGCGATGCGCCATCCAGTTTTCAGCGTCCACCACTAACGGCTTGCCCACCAAGGTAAACAGCTTTTGAATGATCTCGATGAGCTTGACCCCGAACATCGGAGCTGGCGAGACGATAACAGCGCTTTTAGTCCCCAGTAACGCCTGCTGCATTTCCATCAGCGCCTCCCAGTCCATTAAACCCGAGGGACGGTTGGGATTTCTTTCGCTGCGCCAGCGGCGAGTACGCGTATCCAGCACGATAAGAGCAGGCGTGCCAGGCACCTGGTACTCCCAGCCCTGAAAGCGCAGCAACCGCTCGATGAAATTATCCTGGATACTCGCGTTAAGCGAGCCACCTTCTTCAAATAACGTTGAGGCTTGAAGCAACAGCGGATTAAGCTTATCCGGTGCATTGCCCCATCCCTGGCACACTAAATAAGCCACTAACGCATTGCCGATAATACGCTTGGAAAACGGATGGCCGTAGGCACAACGCTCCCAGTCAGCCGTCAGGTTCCAGTCATCGGTGACATCGTGATCATCAAAGATCATCAGGCTGGGAACGTGGGCCATTAGCCGCGCGCACCGGGGCAGCCCAGCCACAAAGTCGTCAATCACCGCCTGCTCTTGCTGGTAAGCGTCAGTTTCTTTATCGCCCAACTCTGGCGGTTTAACGGCAATGAGCTGCCAGGGTGTTGGGGACCATACCAAGCAGTACATGGCAAGCATTTCTGCCAGTGTCACTAAGTGGTTTTGCGCATTTGCAGAGGTAAACACGGGCTTTTTAACACCACCAAAGAAACGCTCACGCAGTGCAGCGTTACTGGTCACATCCGGCAACAGCGCTTCACGGTGATAATAGCTTTCGGGGGCCGCGTAAAGCGCTTGACTGTCATCTACCGTGGCTCCCTCCAACTGCTCGTCTACCAATCCCAAACGCTCAATGAGTGCGTGTACCGCACGCAGCATCGGGCCAGCAACATCATCAACATAGACTTGGTCACCGGTCATCAGCAGCCAAGCTGGCCACTCGTGCGGGTCTGACTGACGTTCAGCTAACCAAGTATCAGCCCGTACCAAGCCGTCGGCGCTGTTATGATGGGGTTTACGGCACGAACCGTGCATCAATCGGTGATGCCGAGAGGCCAGCACAAAGCCTGGATACGCTTGGCCCTCATGACATAACCAGGGCGCCCAGTCCGGCAGGCGTTGCCAGTTACCTTGGGTGTCCTGTACCTGCAGATCGTAGTCAATCCGCTCATCGGTGGGCAGTGCGGCCGGCAAGCTCAGGTCAATAAAATGAATATAGGCGTGCTGGCCAATCGCCAGGCATTGATGCGACTTATCCAATGAGTGCGTCTGGGCACCCTTTTGCTCAGGGCAAAGCACCAGCTGCATGGTTAGTGGGCGCGAAGCAACTAGCCACAGCACTAGCCGCGAAGGCGAAAGGCGACGCAACAGTGGCCCCACCAGTACGTCCGGCAATGTCTTGGCGATTTGCGTCATGTCATTGTCTCTTGGTTTAGGTCATGCATAGTAACTACCGAGCCACCACAGGTAACTCAATAACCACCTCTAATCCACCCGCCTGGGCACGTTGCAGGTGCATTTGCCCTTGATACAGCGCGACAAGGTCGGTCACGATGGCCAGCCCCAGTCCACTACCAGAACGTTGTTCATCAAGACGTTTCCCGCGCTGCACAGCAGCTTGGCACTCCTGGGCGGACATACCTGGGCCATCATCGCTCACTCGCAGCGACAGTCGTTGGCCATCGGTTTGCAGACGAATGCTCACCTCGCTGGTCGCCCAGCGAAGTGCGTTGTCCAACAGGTTACCGACGATTTCCTGAAGATCCTGCCCATCCATATGGACGCGCACGCTGCTGTCTATGTGTTGCTGCAGTTGAATATGGCGGCGCCGCGCCAAACGTGTCAGCCCAGTGATCAACGCTGCTAACGTATCCTGTACGGCAATTGGAGCAAAACGCGCGCCCTCGCCAACAGCAGATGCCCGCGCTAAGTGGTGACGCACCGCATTGTCGATGCGCGAAAGCTCAACGTCCCAATGAGCGCGGCTTTCACTAGGCAATTGCTTAACCAGTAAGCGCATGACGCTTAGCGGGGTTTTTAGCGCATGGGCAAGGTTACCTGCGGTGTGGCGGCTTCGCTCAATTAAACGCTGGTCGCGAATAAGTACGGCATTCATTGACGCCGCTAGTATAGCCAGCTCACCGGGCAGGTGGGTGTCGAGCTGTTCAGCCTGCCCTTGCTCAACGTCCCGGAGATTGGCATTCATGCGTCGTAAGGGTGCCAACCCCCAGCGCACCTGCAGCGCCAGGACACCTAATAGCAGCGCCCCCAGGCCCACCAGCCCCAGCCATAAAGCTTGTTGAAACTGTTGAATATCTTCTCGCAACGCATCATCGCGGGCGGCAACACTAACATGCAGCGGGGTTTCCAACGGGGCAAGGTAAATATCTCGCTCGACAACTCGCAACTGCTGACCTCGCGGGCCGCCCAGTGTGCGAGCCGCTAGGTTTTTATTATCGATAACCGGAAGACGCTGATCCCACAGTGAGCGCGACGTTGCCGAAAGGTGGTCACGATCGGTAATTTGCCAATACCAGCCGGAGTAAACCTGTTCAAAACGCGGGTCACCCAGCGATCGATCGTAACTGATCTGCTGGGCGACCGGATCAAAGGTCACCCCCGCAATGATCACGTTCAGCGTTGTCTCCAAGCGTTCATCAAAAGCATGAATTGCTGAGGTACGATAATGGTGAGTAAGCAGCCAACCCGCCACTGGCAACGCTAGCAACACCATTAACAGTGCCGCGAGTAGAAGACGCAACGTAATCGAACGGGTCGACCACCGCTGAGCCCAACGGGTAATAGCTGGCTTCATGCGTCGGAAGGCTCTTCAGCGAGTAAGCGATACCCCTGACCACGTAGCGTGGCAATCCGCCATGCGCCTAATTTACGCCGCAACCGGCTCACTTGAACATCAATTACGTTGGAATCGGGTTCATGATCACGGTCATAGACATGCTCTGACAGCTCGCTGCGGCTAACCACCCGAGGGGCAGCATGCATTAAGTAACTGAGCAGGCGTGTTTCCTGAGCGGTTATGCTAACCGGCCTGCCCGCCAGCGTGACATGCTGGGTATGGGTATCCAAGCGTAACTCACCCACTTTTAAAACGGGATGAGCATGACCATGACTACGGCGCACCAGGGCACGCAGCCGAAACATAACCTCGGCAGGTTCAAAGGGTTTTGTTACATAGTCATCGGCCCCTGCGGTAAAGCCCGCCGCTTTATCAGCCCAGCGCTCGCGAGCCGTTAGAATCAGCACTGGCAGATCAATACCGTCTTCACGCCACGCAGAGAGCCAGCGTGTGCCTTCACCATCGGGCAGTCCCACATCAAGGATGACCGTGTCATAGGCTTCCGTGCGCACTAGAAAATCGGCTTCCTGGCCATTTTCCGCATGCTCTACCAGCCAATCTCCCTCCCGCAACGCTTGAATAAGCTCACGGGCGAGCGCCTGGTCGTCCTCTACCAGTAAACACTTCATGAATAGCTACCTTATTGGCGGCGCATCTCGTTAATACGCACACCTTCTATTTTCATTAACTGTCCACTATGGCCATCAAACTCAAACTCAACCACTTGATTCTGAGCGCCCAGTAGTTTGATCTCATACTCTACATGACCATCCTCACGCTCGATCTCTACTTCTATTACCTCGCCGATATAATTAGCCTCCAGCCAGTCCAAAATGGACTCTAAGGGCACGACATCGCCTCGCTGCACTTCACTGTGCAACGCTTCCCAGGGCTGATCACCAATGGCACTACCAGCCAGTGCACTAGCAAACACCGCGACAACGACGTTAACAGACATCGCTTTGCGCAAGCGCATGCGTGTCAGGCGCTGCCAATAGCGTGAAATGGTTAGCGTGAGGGGCATCTTGTTCATCGTACTAGCATGCCAAAAGCAACATGAACGTTAGATGAATGGCTTTGTCAGCTTACGGAAAGAACCGCGCTGTTATAACTGTTTTGCCTTATGACGAATGCTGTCTCATTCAACAGATGACGTCATTTAACAAACCAAGAAGGAATTTGATATGAACGCTATGAAGAAAATGTTGCTGATCCCGACCTCTGCACTGCTGTTAACTGCGGCTGCAGGTAGCGTGCAAGCTGATACATTGCCGGTTGATCAGATTGACAGTGTGCTAACCCATGCCACTGATTATGGGTTCACCCATTATGAAGAGGTCAGCATTAAGAGCCGTGGCCGTGCCGAGGTTGAAGGCTGGCTTGATGACGAATGGTACGCTGACATTGAGTTTTCAATCGATAGCGGCGAAACACTGCAAGAAGAGCGAGAGCGCCTAATCACCAGTGCCTGGGGCATGAGTGAAGATGATATTCGCCAAGCACTCGAGGTAGCAAGCCAAGAGGGCATGATCGAATTTGAAGATATCGACATTGATAAAGGCGGCATGATTGATGTGGAAGGCCGCGATGAAAATGGTCGTGAAATAGAAGTCAGTCTACGCCAAGACTCCTTCCAAGTGAGCAACGTTGACCGCGACTAACGGGATAGCACAACCCCACATTAACTCACGCAAACTATTATGCGGGCCACTTAGGCCCGCTTTTGTTGCTAGTTCATAATGTTTGATACGCTAAATAAGTGCCGTCAGTTACTTTTTTAATTAGCCAGTGGGACATTACTAGCCACGCGTTGTAATGTGGTACGCATCACCAATAGTCATTGACTGCGCACTTCTAGGAGATGCCTTTGACGCTACCCGCCACCGCAGAAGGCGTAAGCGACCGCCTAGCGCATTCGGTATTGCGTGATCTTGCGTGGTTACTCGTCACGCCTGACTTGATTGAGCTAACGGAGCCGCCTACTTACCCAGGTAGGCCAACACGCCAGGAGCTTGGCTTAGTAGATTCAATTGATGACTGGTTGGCGAACCTTTCGTCACTAGTGAGTGCGCTAGATGGCCAACTGGCGACGCGCATGGGGCACTACCATGAGCGGCTGTGGCACCTGATGTTAGATAACGCGCCCAACACACGGCTGCTCGCCAAAAACCTGCGTATTACCCAGCGGCGCAACACCCTGGGCGAACTGGATATGCTCTATCGAACACGGGACAACCCCACCCCCATCCATTTGGAAGTGGCGATAAAGTTCTATCTTGGCCTACCAGAAGGGCCTGGCGATGCCACCTGCCAAAGCCGTTGGATTGGCCCCGGCGGGCTGGATAGCCTAGCGCTGAAATGTAGCCACCTTCGCCATCATCAGTTGCCAATTTCGCGCACTGCCACCGCGCAAGCGATCATCGCCCACTGGCTAGCACCCAGAGATATAGGCCCCGCTCCACCACTCCACCATCCACTGACGCAGCGCCTTGCGATGCCCGGCGTACTGTTTTATCCCTGGCACGCAACGTTACCGCCGCCCAGCGGTGCAACGGTCGATCATCGACGTGGTAAGTGGTGTTATTTAAGGGATTGGCCGCAATTCGCAGCCCAGCGAGGCGAGACACTGAAAATGGCTTGGCTAGAGAAGCCTCACTGGCTAGCACCGCCGCCATTGGCTGAGTTCTCCTCTGCCAAGAAACATATGGCAGACGTGACACCACTTATCCATCGCTACGGGCCGCAGCAAGTAGTGCTATACGACCCGCAGGCAAAAGCATTAACTGGGGAAAAGCCGCTGGAGCGGCTAGTCATCGTGCCTGATGACTGGCCACGCCAAATACCGCTACCACCCCGTACTCGCGATTAAACAATCAGCTCGTTAAACAACCAGCTCGTTAAACAACCACCAAGTTATCGCGATGGATCAGCTCGTGAGCCTCCACGTAACCCAGAATTGCTTCAATCTGGTGGCTTGGCTGGCCCGCTAACTGACGGGCTTCATCAGCGCCGTAGTTCACCAATCCTTTAGCCACGCGAGCGCCCTGTTCATCCACGCACAGCACCATATCACCGCGCTTAAAGCTGCCCTGCACTTCACGTACGCCCACCGCCAACAGGCTAGAGCCTTTGCCACGCAGCACATTGACAGCCCCAGCATCCAGTACCAAGGTACCACGCACCTGCAACTGACCTGCCAGCCAGCGCTTGCGCGCAGCGATTGGTGCTTGAGCTGGGCGCAACAGAGTACCCAGTGCCTCGCCTGCCATGATGCGGGCAATAACGTCCGGCTGGCGGCCACTCGCAATCACGGTGACCGCGCCGGAACGGGCAGCCAATTGTGCAGCGCGAACCTTAGTACTCATACCACCACGCCCCAAGGCGCCTCCACTACCAGCAACAGCGGCTAAGCGCGGGTCGTCGGCACGGCCTTCAGCAATCATCTGAGCATTGGGGTCATGGCGAGGGTCAGCGTCAAACAGCCCCTCCTGATCGGTGAGCAGCAACAGTGCATCCGCTTCTAACAGGTTGGCCACCAGCGCACCAAGCGTATCGTTATCGCCAAAGCGAATCTCGTCGGTGACCACGGTATCGTTTTCGTTGATCACCGGCACCACACGCATCTCAACCAAGGTACGCAGCGCTGACAACGCATTGAGATAGCGCTTGCGGTTGGAAAGGTCATCGTGGGTGAGCAGAATCTGAGCCGTTAACATACCGTGGCGAGCAAAATGCTGCTCGTAGCACTGGGTGAGGCCGTTTTGGCCTACCGCAGCGGCCGCCTGCAGCTCATGAACGGCACTGGGGCGCGCCTGCCACCCCAAGCGCACCATGCCCGCCGCTACTGCCCCGGAGGATACCAGCACAACCTCTTTGCCCTGCTGATGCAGCGTGGCAATCTGGTCGACCCAGCCGCCAATAGCCGGCTCATCCAAGCCTCGGCCATCGTTGGTGAGCAGCGCGCTACCAATTTTAACCACCACCCGGCGGGCGCTGCTTAACGCCTCACGGCCGGGCAACTGCTCATTGCTTTCCACGTCGCGACTCTCCCAAGCCATTCCGCTCACGCGTTTGATTCCGCTAACCCTGCTGACGTCACCCATTCAACCGACGGATCGGTTATGGGGCGTACTCTACCTCGACATCGTAATCATCATCGTCAAAGTCGTCGTCATCTTCATCGTCGTCATCACGCTTACGGCGACGGCCAAGACGCGCTTCCGTACGGGCCACTGATTCTTCTTCCATGCGGCGGCGCATTTCCTGCTCGCGGGCATGGGCTTCTTCATCTTCATTTTCCAGGCGCTGCTGCTCAGTCAGCCAGCGATACGCCGCCTGTACTAGCTTATCAGTGCCATCGCTGCTGATTGCCGAGATACGGAATACCGGGCCATCCCAGTTCAGTGCTTGGATAATTGCCTCGGCACGGGCTTCGCGCTCATCTTCTGGCAGCAGATCAAACTTGTTCAGCACTAACCAACGCGGCCGCTCAGAAAGCGCCGGCGAGAACTGGCCTAGCTCGTGAATAATCGCCTGCGCCGCCTCCACCGGATCGGAGTCGTCAAACGGCGCCACATCCACCACATGGAACAGCAGACGTGTACGGGTCAGGTGCTTCAAGAAACGCAGACCCAAGCCCGCGCCATCAGAGGCACCCTCAATCAGACCTGGTACATCGGCCATCACAAAGTGCTCGTGCATACCCAGCTTCACAACACCCAGGTTAGGCACCAGGGTAGTGAACGGATAGTTCGCCACTTTGGGTTTAGCCGCGGATACCGAACGGATCAGCGTGGACTTACCCGCATTCGGCATGCCCAGCAGGCCGACGTCGGCCATTACCTTCATTTCCAGGCGCAGGTTACGGCGGTCGCCTTCGGTGCCCGGCGTGGTGCGACGTGGCGCACGGTTGGTCGAAGATTTAAAGTGAATATTGCCCAACCCACGGCGACCACCTTCGGCCACCAGTACCACCTGGCCGATATCCGTGACATCGGCGATCACCTCAAGGGTGTCCTCATCGATCACCGTGGTGCCCACCGGCACTTTCACATGCAGGTCTTCACCGGCTTTACCGCTCATCTGGCGGCCCATGCCACCCTGACCGTTTTCCGCTTTGTAAAAACGCTGAAACTTGAAATCAATCAAGGTATTCAGTGAATCGTCACCAATCAGGTAGACACTGCCACCATGGCCACCATCGCCACCATCAGGGCCACCTTTGGGCACATATTTTTCGCGGCGAAAGCTCAGACAGCCATTGCCGCCTTTACCTGCCTCAACAATAATCGAGGCTTCATCGACGAACTGCATTGGATTCTCCCGGCCGCTTCCGCCGCCCTAACTGCAATATCCCGCCCATTACTAACAGGCAAAAGGGATCGAAAAGACAAAAAAGCCCCGCCATGGCGGGGCTTTTATTTCGTCATCTTCGTTCTGCGCAACAGCTGTTGCTTAGGCAGAAACGATGCTAACGAATTTACGGTTGTTCGGACCTTTGGTCTCGAACTTCACGAAGCCGTCGTTCAAAGCGAACAGCGTGTGATCACGGCCCAGGCCAACGCCAGTGCCTGCGTGGAAACGAGTGCCACGCTGACGAACGATGATGCTACCCGCGCTGGCTGCTTGGCCACCGAAGAGTTTCACACCTAAGCGTTTGGACTCGGAATCGCGACCGTTACGCGTGGAGCCGGCTGCCTTTTTATGTGCCATTGCAAAATCCTCCTAAAGGGAATCGACTGCTTACGCAGAAATTCCGGTAATTTTGACTTCAGTGAACCACTGACGGTGGCCCTGACGCTTCATGTGATGCTTCCGGCGACGGAACTTGATGATCGTTACTTTATCGCCACGGCCGTGGGAAACGATTTCAGCGGATACTTTGGCGCCGCTTACTAAAGGCGCGCCAACGTTGACATCATCGCCGTCTGCAACCAACAGCACTTCATCAAACTCAATCGTTTCGCCGGTAGCGACTTCGATTTTTTCGAGCTTGAGGGTTTGACCTTCTTGAACGCGGTACTGTTTGCCACCGCTTTTAATAACTGCGTACATGTCGCTCTCCGGACTTGTCGTTAATGCCGGTTACGCCTCGCGTAACCAACGCTCATCGCCTTCCGCTCTTATCGACCTGCTGCGAGTGGCGCCCCTTTTGGCAGCCATCTGACAGGGAGCATGATGAGTGGGTCGCGAATTATAGCGATTATCGCGGTTTACCACAAGACCACCGGGCATTGTCAATCATACACCGCACCACGAACGTCTAACGCTACCTTGACGCCTCACAGACAGCCCCATAGCATGGCTCCAACTATCCCACCCCCGCGATGAACGGAACCCATGACAGCCAACGTCTCTCAACCCCCGCTTGCCAGCCCAACGCCTTCACCGCTGCACGCCGTGGTGGCCGATGACTTTGACGCCGTAAACCGGACCATTGTCGCGCAGCTGAATTCCAAGGTGCCGCTGGTCGAAACCATCGGCCAATATATTATTGAAAGCGGCGGCAAACGCCTGCGTCCCTTACTCGTGCTGCTAGCTGCCCGGGCGCTAGACTATGAGGGCGACAAGCACATCACCCTAGCCACGCTAATCGAATTTATGCACACCTCCACGTTGCTGCACGATGACGTGGTCGATGAATCGCATATGCGGCGTGGCAAAAAAACCGCCAACGATGCCTGGGGCAATGCGCCATCTGTACTGGTGGGTGACTTTCTCTATTCGCGTTCGTTTCAAATGATGGTGGACGTAGGGTCGATGCGCATTATGGCAATTCTTTCCGGCGCGACCTGCGTGATTGCCGAAGGCGAAGTCCTACAGCTCACCAATATCGGTAACCCCAGCATTTCTGAAGCGGATTACTTTGAAACCATTCAAGGTAAAACAGCAATGCTGTTTGAAGCCGCCTCACACAGCGGTGCTGTGCTTGCCGACGCCACACCGGAGCAAGAGCGTGCACTGCAGTACTACGGCCGCTATTTAGGCCTGGCTTTCCAGCTCATCGACGACTTGCTGGATTACCAAGGCGATGCCGAAGCCATGGGCAAAAATGTCGGCGACGACCTAGCAGAAGGTAAACCGACCCTACCGCTAATTCATGCCATGGAACGCGGCACACCGGAACAGGCAAAGCTAATCCGCCAAGTGATTCGCAAAGGCGGACTAGAACAGCTCGACGAGGTGCTTGAGATCATCAATGCCACCGGCGCACTGGAATATACCCGCGCACGAGCCGTTGAGATGGCCGATAAAGCCCTAGCCGAACTTGATGCTCTGCCACCCAGCCCTTATCGAGATAGCATGGCTAACATCGCTCGGTTAGCGGTTGATCGCAAAGCATAAAGTCTGCGCAACAAAGCAACACAGCGCGTAAAAAGGGACTTGAAAAAAAACCTTCGCCTGCGTATGATTCGCTCCGTTGTTGAGCGCTGCTGCGACAATATTCGGAATATAGCTCAGCTTGGTAGAGCGCTGCCTTCGGGAGGCAGAGGTCGTAGGTTCGAATCCTGCTATTCCGACCAAGAACACTATGAAAAACGGCCACTTAGCTCTGAGAGCTAAGTGGCCGTTTTTGCTAATGACTGCTAGGCCTTTCCGTGAACAACCTAGTGGGTTTACCCAACTAGACCATCCTCCAGACCTTGCGACACTCCAGCCAGAAAGGCCTCCTCAAAGCCTCCTGCCTCTTCAGCAATATTCGCGACAGCCGCATCGTCACTATACAGGTCAGCAAAGTCGACATATTCAGAGCGTTCAGCTATCTGCTGTGCAATAGCCGGGTCCAGAGAGTCGAACTCCCCCGATGCCATGAACTCGATCACACCTATCATGCTGAGCCACCCTTCCAGAGTCAGAGCTGCAGCTAATGCGCTATAATCTAGGTCAAGACCTTGAGCAAGCTGATCCATCTCCTGGAGTCCACGCTGCTCGATCAACAACGTGGGCGTACCATCAAGTGCAAAGCCGTTGCGGCTGATAGCCGGGTTATCACTACCAGGGAACAGGGTCAGGCTGTCATGCTCGAAGTCTTCCAAGGCTTCCTTGATGGCAACCACAGCGCGCTGCCCCGATTCCATCAAGGCAGGCTCCACTTCATCGCTGGTCGCCCAGAGCACCGACATGCTATCCAGCGTCTCATCCTCAGACCGGTAGTTGTTCTGGTGATGGTAATCGAGGTATAAGTCGGGCCGATACTCCTTGACGACTTCTCTTACCGCCGCCGACTCCGGAGCCTGCTCAGGATTCTGCTCCTCGTTGGGGTCATAAGTACGATTGAGATCGATGTCATTCGAGTTACGACGCGGGTCGAGCACATCTTCAGCTCCTGCAACCTGCTGCTCCCAGCGGGCAAAGCCGTCCGGGTTGACTCGAGGCATGACCACTACGGTTACCTCTTCTCGCAATGCTTTAGCTTCGACACTATCTCCTGCCAGATATTCCAGCAGGTACAAAGCCGCCTCGGTTCCCAGCGGCTCGTCCCCATGCTGCTGAGTAGCAATCATCAGCGTCTTGGGTCCACTACCGACTACCGCTTTGTAAAGCGGGTTACCTTCCACGGACTCTCCAACCTGAGAAAGGTCCATGGATTGGTACTCAGTATCCAGGCGCTGCAATTCAGCATATAGCTGTTCATTACTGTGAAGGCTCTCCATGACCAGAGACTGCTCGGCACTGTAATTCTCTGCTGATACGTTCTGGCTATAATAGTCGGCAACCGCCAGCTTGGCATTCAAAGCCTCTGTATCAGTGTCTGCCGCGGCCTGTATCACAGCCCCGCGGAGTTCTGCACGACTTAGCTCACCGGCTTCTAACTTGCCAGCCCAGAAGTCATGGCCTTCCGTGTCCGCCGCTCTAGCAAACAGCTGCTCATAGAGGTCAGCAACATATTCGCTATCAGATGCCTCTTGCATGTACGTCTGAGCTTCCTTCGAGCTCGCAATTTCAGACAATACGGCCTGAAGTCCATCGCTTTCCAGCCGCTCCTGCCAGAAACCAAACCCCTCCGGGTCTGCCGCACGACCAAGTAGAGAAAAGTAGATTGATTGTACTATTTTACCGCTATCCTGAAGCTCCATAATCATTATTCCTTTAACGGGTCCGGGGCCTTTGTCCACTACCCTATCCAATATGGGAAGATATCTTGAAGGCTACTCACCCTAGCCTAACTTATTGTTTTAGAAACCTTCTAATGAGATTTCTAATATACCACTTATTTACTTTAGTACTCTTGCTCAAAAACTGCCAACGGGTTCAGGGCATAAGGAAAACACGGCATAAATCCTGCCGCAGCTGCCTGATCCGCTCTGGTGGAGTAAAATCTAGGTTTTGTCCGAAAAGTCGGGGGTACTAACGGTACCAAAGGCGTGGGGTTTGGGCTGTGCTTCTTTCCTTTGACTTCTTTACCAGTCGACCTAAGGTACGGGTAGTTAGGCTGGCAGTCGTTTTAGCCATTGAGGTCACCTTTTTCTAGGTTCCAAATAGGTTCCAGAGGTTGTAGGTTCGAATCCTGCTATTCCGACCAAGAACACCATAAAAAACGGCCACTTAGCTAACACAGCAAGTGGCCGTTTTTGTTGTTTGCTTCTCCCCCTACCCTGGTGGGTGAATCAGCCCTATCACGCTGACCAAGATCAGCACGGCTCCCAGCACGCGGAAGAACAGCCCGGTGTCTGCTTTTAGCATGTAGCGGTGGGCTTTTTCGCCTAGCAAATGGCCGATAAATGCGCAGGGCAGCAGCCATAGTTGATGAATTAGCTGGAGGTCGACGCCGGCGATGATAAACGACGCCATTTTGATCATCACCAGAATAAACCACAGCACAAACATGGTGTCGCGCAGTTGCTCTTTGGCGACGTGGGTGGCGAACACCGCGACAATCAGCGGCGCGCCAATCAACGAGGTGCCGCTGACATAGCCGCCGAGAGCAAGCAGCACGATATCGACGTATTTGTTGTTACTTCTAAACGGTTTGTTCAGCACATAGCCAATGGCATAAATGATCACAATGCCGAAAATAATGTTGGTCATGATCTGAGAAGGCAGCGTCAACAGCCCCACCACCCCGACCAACTTAGGCACGATCATGATTTTCAGGGCTTTGGTTAAATAGCCCCAGTCGATATTACTTTCCGGCGACGTACCTCCCACACCCGCTTTCTGCACTTGACGATGGCCGTTCCAGGCAATCCAACTGGAAAAAATCAGCAGATGAATGGCCACAATCGGTAGGAAGACCAGCGGTTCGTTGACCACCAGCAGCAGAAAAGGCAGCGCCAGCACGGCTCCACCAAAACCAAGGCTGGTGCGAACAAAGCCACTCCAGGCAAAAATAAGCCCGATGAGAAGGTACTGGTACCAGAGTAAATCTGTCATTGCGCGTGCATGGCCTCTAAGAAGATGAGTGGTTGTCTAGCCCCCACCAGCGTGGCAGCAAAGCGCGCACTTTAGCCTGGGCAAAACGGTCGTCCATTAATATCACAACCCCTTCATCTTCGGGGCTGCGAATCACCCTTCCAGCGGCTTGCACCACTTTGATCATGCCGGGTATGCGGTAGGTGTAATCGTCGCCCTGGCCGAAGCGGGTGTTCAGGCGCGCTTTCAGCGCTTCGTTAAAGTCGTTAAACGGTGGCAGGCCTAAGGTGGCAATAAATGCGCCGATTAGGCGCTCGCCAGGCAGGTCGATGCCTTCGCCGAAAGCACCGCCTAGCACGGCAAAGCCGATGCCCTGCCCCCCCGGGGTAAAGCGCGCCAGAAAGGCGTCGCGCTCAGCTTCCTGCATTCCACGGGTTTGGGCAAACATTGGCACGCTAGGATGTGCGTGCTGAAAATGCGCCATCACCTGCTCCAGATAAGCAAAGCTACTAAAAAACGCCAGATAGTGGCCAGGTTGACGCTGATACTGGTCGGCCAGGACTTCCACAATAGGCGCCACAGAGGCCTCACGGTGATGATAGCGAGTGGAAATATCGGCGCGAATACGTACGTCTAACTGGCGGGCGGCAAACGGTGAGGCCACTTCCCGCCACACACTGTTGTGCGGCAATCCGAGTAAATCGCGGTAGTAGTGAAACGGGGTCAATGTGGCCGAAAACAACACAGCGCTGCTGGCAGCCTTGAAGCGTGCCGCTAGAAAATCCCCAGGAATGACATTGCGCAGCCCTAGCACTGCGTCGCCTCGGCCATAACTGGCAAGGTCGCAAAGTGAGTGGTCACCAAACTGCTCCGCCAAACGGCAGAAGGCCAATGCGTCAAACAGCAGCTCTTGAAGTTCAATGCTTGAGGCGTCGGGGTGCTCAACCAAATAATCGGTGATCGCGCCAGCCAAGGTTTGCATTGCGGCCACCAGCTTGTTGGGCAGCGCCTCAAGTAAATGGTAACGCTGTGACGCCGCTGCATCGGGGTTCACGGCCTTCGTTAGTGCCTGCCACTGCCTGCCGACACGAGCCAGCGGTTTAGCAAGCGCGGGAGGAGAGCGGCGACGCAGACGGCTCAAGCGCTGTTGGGAAAGCTCGGCGCTGTACATGCCCCGCGCGCGCTCAACTAAGTTGTGCGCTTCATCTATCAACAGGCCTACCCGCCAGTCGTTGGCTTGGGCTAAACCATGCAGCAGCGCATGGCTATCAAACCAGTGATTCACATCGCCCACGACGACGTCTGCCCAGCGGGCTAGCTCTTGGCCTAAATAATACGGGCACACACTGTGGGAAAGGGCCACCTCACGCAATCCGACACGATCTAGCCAGCGACGTGCCACCGCGGCTTGGCGAGCGGCAGGCAAGCGGTCATAAAAACCCGCTGCTAACGGGCAGGCATCGCCTTGGCAAGCGGTACCTGGGTATTCGCAGGCTTTTTGCCTAGCCACCAGTTCCAACACCCGCAGCGGCGATGCGAGTGCAGACGCTGTGGAGGAAGATAAAGTAGAGGGTGATGAAGCAGGATGTGATGAGCTGGGGGTAGCAAGACGCGCCAGCGCATCCAGCGCTACACGGCGGCCCGGGGTTTTCATGGTCAGAAAGGCCAGCCTATCCAGCTGCTGACGGGGCATTGCAGTCAGCATCGGAAACAGCGTGCCAAGGGTTTTGCCAATACCGGTAGTGGCTTGGGCCAGTAGGCAGCGACCGGTGCTGGCTGCTTTATAGACATCTTCCGCCAACGCCCGCTGCCCAGGGCGAAAATCAGGATAGGGAAACGCCAGCGTCGCCAGCCACTCATCGCGGCGTTGGCGATGGGCAGACTCCTGCTCTGCCCAGGCCAAAAAGCGTTGGCATTGAGCGGTAAAAAACGCCTGCAGATCAGTGGCACTGGCTTCGTGGGCCAGCAACGTTTCCTGACCGCTGCTAATCTCCAGATACACTAACGCCAGCGTGACCCGCTCAAGGCCGCGCTCAGCACACAGCAGCGCACCGTATATTTTCACCTGGGCCCAATGCAACGCACGCTGATTAGCTGCCATGCGATCTAGATTGCCACGATAGGTTTTGACCTCTTCCAAACGCTTAGCGCTGGGATCAAAACCGTCAGCGCGACCTGCCACGCGAAGCCCCTGATACTCACCGGAAAGCGGCAATTCGGCTAGGTAATCCTCGCCTCGGTGGCTAGCCACTAACCTATGCCCTTCGATACCTTCCTGAGCGCTGGGTGCTGGCGTAAAGCGGTGATCAAGGTCGCCTTCCCGTGCGGTGAAATCACATAGCGTGCGCACCGCTACCCGGTAACGGCTCATTCGGTATCTTCTCGCTCAGACTTTTCTCGCTCAGGTCCTTCTCGTTCACCCCCGTCTGCTTCAGATGCTGGTTGCCAGCGCACATGACATACTTCAACGGGCATGCCGTGGCGGCAAAAGAAGCCGATCCAGCGGCGTTGGTTATCTTGTAGACGATCCCCCGGCCCTTTCACTTCTATCATTTTGTAGCGTGGTTCGCCGGGCGGTGCGTCCGGCATCAACTGAATCAGGTCAGGTAGGCCTGCACGGTTATGTTTAAGGTCGTCTAATAGCCGCATAAAACAGGCCCGCAAATGGTCAGGCGGCAAGCACTTAAGCGCAAGCGTTAACAGCTCTTCACTGACAACTCCCCAGTGAACAAAGGGCGAGGCGATGCCCTGCTTGGCGTGCCAAGTGCGCAGTATCGTGTCCTGATAGCGGCCGTCATCCAACTGGGCCAGGCAGGCGGTGATTTCGACTTGCCGCTGAGCGACAAAATCCTCGCGGTATAAATCCGCAGGTCCGCTGTGAAACGGGTGAAAAAACGCCCCTGGTAGGGGTTTAAAAATGGCCGGCCAGAGCAGCAAGCCAAATAGCCCCGTCAGCAGGCTATTTTCAACGTAATACACCGGCGCGTTAGGGGTCGCCATGTCGTCAGCAACGGCACGCTCAACTGGCTGAGGACCAGGTAAATGAAGCACATAGGTAGGCGCCTGGACCGCTTGTTGATCAGACCCAGTCGAGCGCTCAACCTGCTGGGGTAATTTGCGTGCTAAACGCGGCAGCAGCCGCATAAGCGCTTGGCTTTCGGCCTCGTTTGGTTGCGCGTCCAGCGCGCTGATCGTGAGTTCATAAGCGTCTGAATAACGACCCAGACGCTCTAACACGCGCAATCTGCGAATACGCGCATCACTGTTATTGGCGTCAGCGTAAAGTGTTAACGCTAACTCTGCGTCACCGCCGCGCTCGGCCTCGCGCCCCATGGCAAGCAGCAACCGCGCCCGCCGAGAGGCTAACCAACGGTTGCTAGAAGCTGGAGGCACTTCGATGGAAAGTGCTTGCGGCAGCTCGCCGTCGTCCAAGCGTTCGCGCAAGCGGTGCAGCGTTAAGTAAGTAGTTACGTCATCGCGGCTTTGGAAGGCGCGTGATTCCGCGCTAAACGGTACTTGCTCAAAGCGCTGCAGACCCAGCTCCGTTAGCACGAACTCTGCCCAGTCCTGGCGCAAATTGCCGAAAAACATCAGCCGAAGTCGATCACAAAGCGCCATCACCGTTAGCCGCACAATCTGCGTCGTTGCCGTTGGCCACCACTGCTGAAGGGGGGCAGACGCTTCTAGCAACTCTGCAAGTGCTGCTTGAAGCGCAGCTTTTGTGCTGTTGCGGGGCAAACCTGCGCTGGCCATCTCGCCAGCCAATGCTTGGCGCAGTTCACTCAGTCGCAACAGGCGAAATAGCTCACGGCTGCTTAACAGTGGGGCATTGTCTACCCAGCCAAGCACCACCAACGGCGCCAAGGCCTGCTTGGCGTCACCGATTTCCGCATAGCTCAGTTTATCCAGACGAAATAATTCCCCTTTACGCATCACCATGCGCACCAATAGTGCTTGGGAAGCCTGGGGTAACATTTCAAAATGACTAATAGCGTCGCGCTCAGCAGCACTTAATAGATCGTAGTGGCGGGCTTCTACCCACGCCAACACGTAACGAAAGTTCGTCAGATAGTAGAAAGGGTCATCTAAAGAGGCGGTCGCTGATGCGATAGGAGCACTGTTCATTTATCCATTGTAACAGTGCTTGATGAAGCAGGTTAACCCACCCGATGCTGATAAAGTGCATCCAGCGCATCGTCATCAGTAGCAGAGGATGACGCCTCCGACTGGGCAACGGGCTGGCGGCTCCCCACCAGCACATACCATTCCGCTTCGGTCAGATAATGCTGGCACCAGCGGCTTAAGCTAGCGGCCACATCATCGCGAATTCGTTCACCACTACGGAAAACCTGGGCGAGATGCAGCAAGTCCTGGCGAGCAGTGCGGGCACGGGCGTTGCCGCCGTGCACTTTGGAAAGCGGGCAGCGTCGATCATAGGCCGCGTTGGTTAATGCATTTAACCAACGTTCCAATTCATGTGCCTGAATACCGCCGTAAACTGCCACACTGCACTCCATGCTGAATGATGATTGAAATTTAATGAGCTTGGCCCATTAGCACTGGCGAAAAAGGGCGTTAGATTGCCCGATTCTAGTGCAACTGTCACCTTCGGCCTATTCCTGGCCCTCAGGCATGGCCGAAGCCAAGACGTAACGCTCTATATCTGTACTATACCTGCTAATCGAACAAAATGATTTTTAAACGTTAGTAATTCATTAGTGTCTCTTTCGCTTTGCGCTTAAGCGACGCCAGCACTTTAGACTCATGCCACTCCGGGCGATAAACAATGCCAAAACCAAACGACAACGCTGGCCTAAAAGGCAGCACCTTGACATGGTCGTGGCGCGAGAGCTGATCTTGTGCAGTAATCGGGTTCATTACCGTGACACCGACCTCATTAGCTACCAAGGCGCTAATCGTGCCGATATTAGCTTCCGTTTTACCTGAGATTTTAACACCGTGCTCGGCGACAAGTTCCAGTAGTGGATTCGTGCTGACACTTGGCTGGTTACTGATCACTAAATGTTGACCACGCAAATCACTGACTTCAACCACCTCACGCGTGGCTAATTCAAGCTTGTCAGGCACCAGCGCCACGGCTTCTGTCACCAGCAGTGTTTCTGTTAAGAGTTGGGGAGACGTCGCTGGCAATGTGATAAAGCCAATATCCGCATGGCTTGATTCCACCGCTGTTTGTACATCGTGGCTCGACATCATGTCCAAACTAATACTTATCCGGCTATTTTCAGCTAGTAGCGCAGCGACGACCTGGGGCACAAAGCCAAAACATAGCCCGGGAATAGCGGCAATTCTCAAGCGTGATGTGCCGAACTCCTTAAGCGCCAACACGCTATGGCGTAGCTCTTCAATATTGCCCATCAGCCTGAGAATCTCATCGTACAGCTCGCGTGCCTCAGGCGTTGCGAGCAAGCGGTTTTTTTCACGTAGAAAGAGCTGAATCCCCAGGTTCTCTTCAAGCTGCGCCAGCGAACGACTGACCCCCGACTGCGTCATGCCAAGCAGGCGTGCCGTCCCTGAAGCGCTACCCACTTCATACAGCGTCTTAAAAGTTGCTAATGCTTTCAACGAGTTAATGGTAACTTCAGGCATGACTTTTACTCATTGATATTCGAAAAACGATCATATATTGAAATATATTAACAAGCCTACCTAGACTGCAAGGGAGATTTTTCACCACACCATAAAAAAACGGAAAACGTGATGACCGACTCCCCGCTGTTCTACCAGGCAGGTCCTGCCCTGCCGGAAGTCAGCCACGCTGATGGCGTTATGCTCTGGGATACCCAGGGCAAGGATTATCTGGATGGCTGCTCCGGGGCTATTTCCTGCAACCTTGGTCATGGTCGACAGGATATTCGTGACGCCATGCTTGCCCAGATGGATAAGGTGGCCTTCACCTATCGCACCCAGTTTGAAAGCGCCCCCGCCGTTGCGCTTGGTCATCGGCTGGTCGAGCTATTTGAAGGTGAACTTGGCAAGGTGTTTTTCATTTCCAGCGGTTCCGAGGCAGTGGAGTCGGCCCTCAAGCTGGCGAGGCAGTACTTTTTCGCCCTTGGCCAGCCTCAGCGCCAGCGCTTTGTATCGCTGCGCCCCTCTTATCATGGCAGCACCATGGGGGCACTGGGCATGACCGGCTATCAGCCACTGGAAGCGCCCTTCACCAGCATGACCCATGCGTCCATCAAGGTGCCGGGGCCGGATTTCTATCGTCATCAGGCGTGTGATGATGACACCCACGTTGACCACATCCTGGCAGAGACCCGCGCCGCCATGGAAGCCGCTGGCCCTGAATCACTAATAGGCTTTGTCATCGAACCCATCGGCGGTGCCAGTACCGGTGCACGGCTGTTAGGCAAACGCTACCTGCAAGGCATTCGTGCCTTATGCGATGAATTCGGCTGCTTGCTGATTGCCGATGAAGTACTCACCGGCGTGGGTCGAACTGGCACTTGGTTTGCCTGCCAGCATTACGATGTGGTGCCGGACATCCTGGTCACCGCTAAGGGGCTGGGCGCGGGTTACTACCCCATTGGCGCGCTGCTCGCCCGCAGCGCTATCGTCGAAACGGTTATGGCCAGCGGCGGCTTCCAGCACGGCCACACCTATGCAGGCAACCCACTGGCCTGCGCCACCGGCCTAGCCGTGCTTGAGGCCATTGTGCGCGAAGATTTGCTGGAAAATACCCGCCAACGTGGCGCGCAGCTGGAAGCTGGGTTGCGCAAGCTTGCCGAGCGCTACGACTGGGTCGGTCATGTGCGCGGCGCGGGCCTGTTATGGGGCGTCGAACTGGTTGCTGATGGCGAATCGCGTCAGCCTTTCCCGGCCGAGCAAAACCGCTTCGCCCAGATCACCGCACTAGCCAAGCAGGAGGGCCTGCTGATCTACCCTCGCCGCACTTTGGATGGCGTGGCCGGTGATCATTTCCTGGTCTGCCCGCCGCTGACTATTCAGCCCGAGGAAGTCGACACTCTGCTGGAACGCTTAGCGCGTGCCATGGCGCGTTTTGATCAAGCGCTTAGCGCCGCTGATTTGCACCCACAACTCTCCCGGGAGCGCTAAACACCATGACGCTGCTAAACCAAAAATGCTGTGATATTGACGCGGCTATCGCCGAGATTGCTGATGGTGCGACCATCATGGTCGGCGGCTTTGGCTCGCCGGGCACGCCCTTTGCGTTGCTCGACGCCCTGCTCGCCAGCGGACAACGCAACCTGACGCTGATTAAAAACGATGCCAATGAACCTGGGATCGGTATCGGCAAGCTCATTGAGGCAGGCCGTGTAAAGCGCTTGATTACCTCTCACTTAGGCCTCAATCGAACAGCCATTGACGCTATGAATGCTGGCGAGATGGAGGTCATTTTTCATCCGCAGGGGCTGCTGGCTGAAAAAATTCGCTGTGCAGGCGTTGGCCATGGCGGCTTTCTTACCGATATCGGCATCGGTACGGAAATTGCCCAAGGCCGTCAGGAAATCAGTGTGGAAGGTTGCACCTGGGCGATTGAGCCAGCCTTACAGGCTGATGTTGCGCTAATTCATGCCGAGCGAGCCGACCGCTACGGCAACCTGATCTATCGCGCCACAGCCAGCAATTTCAACTCCTTAATGGCCATGGCCGCCGAGCGAGTGATTGCCCAAACCTACCGTATCGACCAACCCGGCGACCTGCCTATCGACACCATTCATACGCCTTGCGCCTTTGTCAGTCATGTGGTGCAGGTTGCCCGTGCCTCCAGCCAGCAAGGAGTTCGCCCCCATGCTCTCTGATCAGCAGCGTATGTTGACCCGCGCCGCCCGTGAAGTCATCGACGGCCAGATCGTCAACCTGGGGATCGGGCTGCCGACACGGCTGTTCCACTACCTGCCCGATGACATGAATGTCCTGGTGCATTCCGAAAACGGCGTGCTGGGCTGCCGCCCCCGCCAAGAAGGTGAAGCGCCCGATATCGACATGATTGACTCCGGCGGCGCGTATATCACCACCCGCGCGGGGGCTAGCGTGTTCGATAGCGCCACGTCCTTTGCAATGATCCGCCGCAGTCGTGTGGACGTTACTTTTATGGGCGCCTTCGAGGTGGATCAGGAAGGCAACCTAGCCAACTGGAAGATCCCCGGCAAATTCTCGCCGGGCATTGGCGGTGCTATGGAGCTGGCCCAGAAAGTCGCCCGACTGGTGGTGCTGTGCTCCCACAACGATAAGCACGGCAACCCCAAGATCCTCACCCGCTGCCAGTTACCGCTGACCGCCAGTCGCTGTATTTCCCGCATTATCACCGAGAAAGCCGTGATGGATGTGACTCCGGAAGGACTTGAGGTAGTAGAAATCGCCGAAGGGCTGAGCGTTGAAGCGCTGCGCGAAGCTACCGACGCCCCTCTGCTGATTGATGAATCACGTTTAGGGAGATTCTGATGCTCGACGCCACCGAACAACGCATCATTGCCTGCTGCAATGCCTTGATGGACGACACCCTGGAACTGACCAGTGATCTGGTGCGGGGCTATAGCGTCCTTGGCCAGGAACAGGGTGCACTGGATACCATGGAGCGCCATCTGGAACGCCTGGGTCTGCCGGTCACCCGCGTCCCCCTGGATGCCCCCGGCTTTGAGGAGCACCCCCATCGTGCCCCCACCGAATGGCCCAGCACCGGCCGTTACAATGTTATTTCAGACCTTAACCCCGGCGCTCCAGGGCCACATTTAGTGTTCAACGGTCATCTCGATGTGGTACCTGCCGAACCCATCGATATGTGGACCCGCCCACCCTGGGAGCCATGGCAAAAAGATGGTTGGCTGTATGGCCGTGGCGCGGGTGATATGAAGGCGGGGATTGCCGCCATGGTGATGGCGGTTGAGGCCATACGCCAGGCAGGGGTAGAGATCAACTTCCCGCTCACCCTGCAAACCGTCATTGAAGAAGAGTGCACCGGCAACGGCGCACTGGCCTGCCTGCATCAAGGCTTTAGCGGCGATTTCGTACTGATACCGGAACCTTTCGGCGCTCAGATCTACGCTGGCCAAGTGGGGGTACTTTGGTTTCGAATGCGCCTGGATGGCGTGCCCGCCCATGTGCTTGACCCAAGCGCCGGGCGCAATGCGATTGAAGCCCTACAGGACTACCTACCCGCACTGAAAGCCCTGGAAGCGGAAATGAATGAGCTGCCACGGCCTGCGCTGTACGTCGACCACCCTCATCCGTTCAACCTTAGCGTTGGCCGCGTAGATGCGGGCAACTGGGCTTCCAGCGTACCGGCCCACGCTATTCTGGAAGGGCGTGTTGGCTTTCCGCCGGGCATGTCACCCGAGGAGGCCATGCAGCGGGTCCGCAACACCCTGATGACCCGCCATGCCGAGCTTGACGACGCCACACCACCCCCCAAGGTCAGCTTCCATGGCTTTCGTTCCGAAGGGCATGTGGTCGATCTCGATACCCCAGGCATCCGTCTTCTCTCGGAGTGCCACGAAGCGCTGCTCGGCGAACCACCTGCCCACTACCTGTCCACCTGCACCACTGACCTGAGGGCCTTTCACGTTTCCGGCGAGATCAACGGCACCTGCTACGGCCCGGTTGCTCAGCGCATTCACGGCGTAGACGAGTGCGTCAACATCGACTCGATCCGCCACGTGCTAACCACCTATGCGCTGTTCATCCATCGTTGGGCGCGCATGGCAGACAATCAGGAGACTCCCTCATGAGAGACGTGTATCTCGCCGACTATGCGCGCAGCGCCTTCAGCCGCGCGCATCCCCGCAAACCCGAGGTCGATGTCTGGGCCGATACCCGCAGCGATGCCCTGCTGGCCAGCGTGCTCGATGGCTTATTAGCACGTAGCGGCGTTGACGGCGCGGTGGTGGAAGATCTAAGCATTGGCTGCGCCTTGCCAGTAAAAGAGCAGTGGAGCTTTGGTGGGCGCTACCCGCTGTGGCTTGCCGAGCGACTGGGAGCACATGGCCAGAGCTGCGCTACTCGCCAGATCGATCAGCAATGTGGCTCGGGACTTGCCGCGCTGCGCAGCACCGCACGGGAGATTCAGGCGGGCGCGGTTGAGGTTGGCATGGCCGGCGGCGTGGAAAACATGACCCGTGTACCCATGGGCCCGGCACTGTTCAAAGAAGGCGTGCTGACCAGCCCTCAAACGCTGCAAACAGCCGACTGGCTGGCACTCGACGTGGTGCTCAACATGGGGCTGACCGCCGAACGATTGGCCAAGGCTGCCGGTATTTCGCGGGAGGCGATGGACGCACTCGCCCTCAGTTCCCACCAGCGCGCCGCCAAGGCCAACGCAGCAGGTCACTTTGACGCTGAGCGCTTAACCCTGAACAACGCGGCAGGCGAACCGGTCAGCGCGGACAGCAACATCCGCGCGGATACCAGCGCGGAGCGCCTAGCGGGGCTGGACCCGGTGTTTATGCAAGGCGGCGTAGTGACTGCGGGCAACAGCTCACCGCTGACCTCTGGTGCCGCTGCCACGCTGCTGATGTCTGAATCTGCCCTGCGCCAGCACGGCATTAACCCCTTGGCACGCGTTGTGGCCATCGCCGACTGCGGCGTCAAGCCGGAGGAGATGGGCGCCGGTGCCGCCGCCGCCATTCGTCGTGCGCTGAAACAGGCCCAGCTGACACCGCAGGATATCGGCGTATGGGAAATCAACGAAGCCTTCGCCGCGGTGCCGCTGCATGCCATGGGAGAGCTTTCGATTGACCCTGAGAGCGTCAATATCTGGGGTGGCGCCATGGCGCTGGGGCATCCGTTAGGCGCGACCGGCATCCGCCTCGCTGGCACGCTTAGCCGACTTCTTCACTCCCGCCAGCAACGCTATGGCTGCGCGGCGGCCTGCATCGGCGGTGGGCAAGGCATTGCCATCATTTTAGAGCGCTAAAGCAACGAGAAGCCGTTTAACCAAGCGGCAAATAACACTAACTCCTTATAAGGAGAACAATAATGTCGACAACAACGTCAACAATAACCAACGACGAAAACAAGCGGCCCTCGTTTTGGGGCGCCATCATTGGCATCGGTTTCTTATGCTTTATGATGTTTGCGCAGATCTTTTTACTGGGTGAAGACTGGGTCACCCATATCTCGCTGATCTTTGCCATTGTGGTCTGCGCCATCATCGCGCTGTATTCGGGCTTCAGTTGGCAGGATGTTCAGAAAGGCATTTTGTATGGCTGCGAAATTGCCATGCTGCCGATGCTGATTTTAATGATGGTCGGTGTGTTAGTCGCCAGCTGGATTGCCTCCGGCACAATTCCCTCGCTGATCTATTATGGTCTTCAACTGATAAACCCCTCCTATTTCCTGGTCACGGCCGTCATCGTGTGTGCCGTTGCATCACTGGTCACCGGCAGCTCATGGACCACCGCCGCCACCTTCGGCGTAGCTTTTATCGGCATCGGCAGCGGTCTGGATATTTCTCCGGCGATGACCGCGGGCGCGGTTATTTCCGGCGCCATCTTCGGTGACAAGATTTCACCAGTATCAGACTCCACCAACCTCGCTGCCGGGGTTGCCGAGGCCAACCTGTTCGACCATATCCGTTCGATGTTCTATACCACCGGCCCAGCACTGATCATTACCATTATTCTGTTCTTCTTTATCGGCATGCAGTTTGACGGCGAAGGCGCTGATATTTCCCGCACTGCCGAACTACTGTCAGGCATTAGCGATAATTTCTCAGTGGGTCTGCTCGCCTTCCTGCCCCCATTAGTGGTGGTTGTTTTGGCCTATCGGCGCATCAATGCCCTGGCTGTCATGGTTATTGGCAGCCTATTGGGAGCGGGGCTTGCCGTCGCCACTCAAGGGGTCGGGCTGGGCAGCATGATGAATTACATGAACTACGGCTATGTCTCGGAAACTGGTGTTGAAGCCGTTGATAGCTTACTTAGCCGTGGCGGTTTGCAAGGCATGATGTGGACCATCTCGCTGGGCTTTATCGGACTTAGCCTGGGTGGCCTGCTGGAGAAGACCCGCATGCTCGAAGTGTTATTGGAAAAGATAGGCAAACTGGTCAGTAATTCACGCGGGCTCATCGTGACCCATGTGTTCTCGTCATTAGCCACCAACCTGTTCTCGGCTAGCCAGTATATTGCCATTATTATTCCGGGCCGCATGTTCGTACCCGCCTACCGCAAACTCAACATTCTGCCATCGGTATGTTCGCGCACCTGTGAGGACTCGGCCACGGTTACTTCGCCGCTCGTTCCTTGGGGACTAGGCGGTGCTTACTACATGGGCGTGCTGGATGTCTCTGCGTGGGACTACATGGGTTGGACCTTCCTCGCCATTATCACCCCCGTGATTGCCATTGTGTACGGCCTATTCAATATCTGCATTTGGCGTGAAGGCGAGCGTAACGACGTCAACACCTATAACCAGACACCCAGCGAAAATCTGCCGCAAGCCGAGCTAGCCAAGTAGATCGCCAACTATCAGACCAACACGTGGTTAGAGGCGGCCGAGTTGTCGCCTCGCACCACCGCCTATCAACCTGAGGGCACTTCTTATGTATAAGAATATTCTAATCACAACGGCGGCAGACAATAACTCCAATATCCTGCAAAAAATCGAAGTGGCACGTAAGCTGGCAGACAACGACAGCACCATACAGATCATTTCGGTAATGGAGCGTATTCCCCCTTATATCGCACCATCACTGCCCAGTGATTACCGCGAAACCACCGCGCAACGCATTAAGGACGGTATTCGTAAGAAAATTGGCGACGAGCACTACGAGATTCATATTGTGGAAGGCAATGCCGCCCATCAGGTGGTCAAGTTTGCCAAACGCAACGGCGTCGATTGCATCATTATTTCCTCGAATCGCCCCGGCTTTCCCGACCACTTTATGGGCTCCACCGCCCTCAATGTTGTACGCCAGGCAGCGTGTACCGTGACGGTGGTTCGGTAGACCGGTCATTCGATCAGCGGCGCAAGTTACCTATCCAACGCCGAGCCGGAAAAATCGCTAACCGGCCACTGAGTGGCCCATTGACGTTTTCGGCTTGGCGTTTGGCGCTTCAGCGCATATTCAGCGCGGCTGGCCTCGGCGCGATCTGCAAAAGGTTGCGCGCCGAGCAGTGCTATCGGTGGATTCGCTCGGGTATAGCGGGCGCCTTTACCGTCGCAGTGTGCTTGGTAACGTTTCGCTAGGTTATTGGTAATCCCCACGTAGGTGCCGCGTTTGCACTCAAGTAAGTAGAGGAACCATTGGGCATCGGTATTGATACTACTCACAGCAACAACTCTTTATTTTTCGACCACTACCACATAGACAGCGCTCGTTTCGCCGGGGTTTGAGGCGTTCAATGGTCGGCATGCCATCCACATACCACCAGCGCCCGTCTTCAAACACAAACCGTGAGTTTTCCTCCAGCACATGCCAGCGGTTTTGTTCACGGAAATAGGCTAAAAAATGTACGCTGCCCTGCCTCTCATTTGAGGGCGGTGCCGTCACAATCGTAAGCGCTTTCCACTGGGTGTCTGGGTCGGGCAGTAGCTGTATTGGCCGCGTTGATACGTGCCAAGTGGCGAGTAGGTAATCACAGCTATTCAACGCGAATGCCGTATAACGCGAACGCATTAGTATTTCCGGCGTAGGTGGCGTTGCACCTTGGTGATAAGGCTGGCAACACTCCGCAAATGCAGCACCACTGCCACATGGGCAAATGACAGGCGTTGAAAGCGTCATATTAAAGGCTCAGTATTGTTTGGGCTATAGATTAGGTATACGTTTTGTTTCGGTATTGGTACAGAGTTAGATATAGTACCAGAGCTACATTATTAGACAGACGGAGTACGACACACGACCAAGCATTCTTTCCAAACCCAGTGGAGGTTCTCCTATGAAGGTTTACAAACCCGAGTGGCAGTGCACGTTTAGCGTAAACGAAGGCGCGGTAGAATCAGCAACCTGGAAAGAGCGAATCGCCTGGCGGCTTAGACAAATCGCCGATCGACTAGAAGGCAGTGGCCGTACGGTAAAAATCGACTATAACGTCTCTCCCCACGTTAGCCGAGACGAAGTTGATACCTGTTTGGGAAAAGGGTTTGAGGTGACTCAGCGGCTGCTGACCCAACTTGCCCGCCAGCAGGCCTGCGAAGATGTGATGCGCCATGCGAAAGCAGAGCTTTACGAAGAGCAGCATCAGCACTAACAGCCAGTCCGTAAGCGTCTCAAGAAAACACCCGCCTAGTTTATATTGGCGGGTGTTTTTTATTGTGGGCTATTTATATTGCGGGCTAATTAGCAACCATCATCCCGAATGGGGTGTTTCTAGCGCCTGCCCTAATCGCTGCATAAACGCCGTACACTCATGCAACTGCGCCGTCTCAATATACTCATCGGGTTGATGCGCTTGGGCGATGCTGCCAGGGCCAAGAATGATTGTCTGCAAGCCCTGGCCTTGGAACTGCCCGGCCTCGGTGGCATAAGCGACCGCATGATTACAGCAGGCGTGTGGCAGATGATCTTTGGCTAAACGAAGTACCTGGTCGTTTGCGCGGTCGGCCAAGCCCGGCACTGTCACGTTTAGCGGCTCGGTGGTGATTTCAACGTGCTTGCCTTTAGCCTGCAGCTCAGCGCTTAGCTGGGCGCAATAGGCATCAAAGCGCGCGTATATTTCATCGAAGGTGTCCGTGGGCAGATGGCGAATTTCCCACTCAAACTGACACTCCCGCGCCATAATATTGATTGCCGTGCCGCCTTTTATTTTGCCAACGTGCAGGCTGGTATGAGGCACATTAAAGGCCTCATCAACGCGGCCCTCTTCCACCAATGCCGCCATGGTGTCTTCAATGAACGTGACGAGCCTTGCCGCAACATGGATAGCTGAGGTGCCTTGATTCACTTGGCTACTGTGGGCCTCCTGGCCAATCACGCTAGTGCGCAGATTAGTTGCGCCTTTTTGCGCGACCACCGGCTGCATGCTGGTAGGCTCACCAACAATGACGTGGGCGGTGCTGGAGTAGTGCTCGTAAAAGCGTTTAATAAGACTCGGCGCGCCCACACAGCCAATTTCTTCGTCGTAAGAAAATCCGAAATAGATGGGCTGCTTCAGCGGCGCATTGACCCAGGTAGGCACCATGGCTAACGCACAGGCAATAAAGCCTTTCATATCACAGGTACCACGCCCATACAGGCGCCCATCGCCACCATCACGCAGGGTAAACGGATCACTCGACCATGGTTGACCGGCCACCGGTACGACGTCGGTATGCCCAGAAAGCATCACTCCGCCAGGGGCGTCAGGGCCTACGCGGGCAATCAGGTTGGCTTTGCTGCCACACGGGCTCATCACCCGCTCTGAAGCCACACCATAATCGGCTAGATAGTGCTCAACGAATTCAATTAGGGCCAAATTAGATTCACTGGAAGTGGTATCGAACGATACTAGCTTCGCCAGTAATGTGGTCGCGTCAGTCATACTGCTCTCGTCAGTTAGGCTCTTCACATCACCCTATCACCGCCTCTCTCCTTTGCCTACTAAGCAGGCCGACGCACAGCCAAACGTTGACTGTCACGTCGAGTTCATCGTGCATTCATGAAAACGTCATCTACACTTTCTACTGTTCAGTGCACCCAAAAACTTAATAAACGTACTGCGAACGACCCACAAGGAGCCGTTATGTCTCGTTTCACATTGCACGCGCTTGCCCTAGGGGTGGCTACGGCCACGTTTAGCCTTTCTGCCCATTCTGCGACCGAAGTGACTTGGTGGCACGCCATGGGAGGCCAGCTTGGTGAAATCCTTGAAGAAATGACGGAGGAGTTTAACGCTTCTCAGGACGACTACCACGTCACACCCAGCTACCGCGGCAATTATACCGAAACGATGACCGGCGCCATTGCGGCGTTCCGTGCGGGCGAGCAGCCGCATATTCTGCAGGTTTTTGAAGTCGGCACCGGCACCATGATGAACGCCAAAGGCGCCATCTACCCAGTGTACGAGTTGATGGAAGAGCATGGCCGCGCGTTTGATCGCGAAGCCTTCCTGCCCGCCGTGGTTGGTTATTACACCGACACCAACGGCAACATGCTGTCGTTCCCGTTCAACTCTTCTACGCCGATTATGTACTACAACCGCGACATGTTTGAGGAAGCGGGCCTAGACCCTGATCAGCCGCCACAAACCTGGTCTGAAGTGGCCGATTTTTCACGCCAAATCGTCGATTCTGGGGCGGCCAACTGTGGTTTCACTACCTCATGGCCAAGTTGGGTGATGCTGGAAAACTTCTCTGCTATGCATAACTCGCCGCTAGGAACATTAGAGAACGGCTTTGGCGGCCTGGAAACCGAGCTTAATTTCAACAACGAACTGGTTGCCCGACACTGGGACAACTTGAAGGCCTGGCAGGATGCGGATGTCTTTAAGTGGGGCGGCCCCGGTTCTGGCCCTGACTCAGAGCCGCTGTTCTATTCACAAGACTGCGCAATTTTCTTCGGCTCTTCTGCTTCCCGTGCGGATGTCGCTGCTAACTCTGACTTTGAAGTCGGTTTCGGTATGCAGCCCTACTATGACGACGTAGATGGCGCGCCACAGAACTCCATCATTGGCGGTGCCACCCTGTGGGCACTACAAGGCCACACCGATGACGAGTATGAAGCCGTTGCCGCCTTCTTTGAGTACCTCTCACAGCCTGAGGTACAAGCCGAGTGGCACCAGCAAACCGGTTACCTGCCCATCACTCAAGCAGCGTGGGACTTGAGCAAAGAGCAGGGCTACTACGATGAGAACCCTGGCGCCGATATTTCACTGAAGCAGATGACGCTAAACGAACCGACCGAGAACTCGAAGGGCCTGCGGTTTGGTAACTTTGTACAGATTCGCGACATTATCTCCGAAGAGATGGAAGCCGTGATGACCGGTGGCAAATCGGGCCAGGAAGCAGCTGACGACGCAGTGGCACGTGGCAATGATTTACTCCGTGACTTTGAAGCCGCCAACCAGTAAATAAGTACTCACTTCGCCGCTTACCCTGCTGGGTAGGCGGCGATTTCGTTTGTCGATGCTTATATTTACTAACCATTTGCAGAGCTGCCCATGCAAACTAAACGCATGACCTACCCTGGTCGTTTTTTGCCCTACGCGCTGCTGGCACCCCAGGTGATTGTGACGCTGATTTTCTTTATCTGGCCTGCTGGCCAAGCGTTGTATCAGTCGCTATTGCGCGAAGACGCCTTTGGGCTGCGCTCGACGTTTGTGGGCTTGGAAAACTTCGCTCGCCTGTTTCGCGATGGCGCTTATCTTAACTCGCTCTCCGTGACAGCGGTATTTGCCGTCGGTACCACACTCCTTTCAATGACGGTGGCTCTATTATTGGCCAGCACCGTCAACCGGATGATTCGCTCACGTAGTACCTACACCACACTGCTGGTGTGGCCCTACGCGATTGCTCCCGCCCTTGCGGGCGTTTTGTGGTGGTTTATCTTCAACCCCTCCATCGGCATTGTTCCCTATATGCTAGAAATGGTGGGTTATCAGTGGAACCACCGCAACTCGGGAAGTGACGCCATGCTGCTGGTGATTTTTGCCGCCGCCTGGAAGCAGATCTCCTATAACTTTCTATTTTTTCTAGCGGGCCTACAGTCAATCCCACAATCGCTGATTGAAGCCGCCTCCATTGATGGCGCCAGCCCGACTAAGCGCTTCTGGACGATTATTTTTCCGCTACTCACGCCAACCACCTTCTTCTTGATGGTGGTTAACGTGGTGTACGCCATGTTCGATACCTTCGCGATTATTCATGCCACCACCGCGGGCGGTCCGGCCCAGTCGACCAATATCTTGGTTTACAAAGTGTATGCCGACGGATTTGTGGGACTCAACCTGGGTTCCTCGGCAGCTCAGTCGGTGATTCTGATGGTTATTGTGGTGGCATTAACGATGATCCAGTTCCGCTTTATTGAGCGCCGAGTCAACTACTAAGCCTTTGGGAGAACGTTAATGGTTGAAAACCGCCCTTGGGCAAACCTAATTGCCCACGTTATTTTGATCTCTGGTGTCGCGCTGGTGGTTTTTCCGGTGTATGTCGCTATTGTTGCCTCTACCCACTCCCTGTCGGGTTTGCTACAGGGCACGTTGCCGCTGCTGCCCGGCGGTCACGGAATCGAAAACTATACGCGGATGTGGCAGTCGGGCGTCTCTAATGCCGGTGCGCCGCCCGCCGCTCTGATGCTCTGGAACAGTTTTGTAATGGCCATAGCGATCACGGTAGGTAAGCTGTCTATTTCGCTGCTTTCCGCCTTTGCCATCGTCTACTTCCGCTTCCGCTTTCGGATGTTCTTTTTCTGGGTGATCTTTGTCACCTTGATGCTCCCAGTGGAGGTACGCATTATTCCGACGTTTCAAGTCGTTGCGGATCTCAACATGCTCAATAGCTTTGCCGGGCTGTCGATTCCGCTGATTGCCTCGGCTACCGCAACGTTCCTGTTCCGCCAGTTCTTTATGACCATTCCCGAAGAAATGCTCGAAGCCGCTCGCGTCGACGGCGCCGGGCCACTGAAGTTTTTTAAAGACATCTTGATGCCGCTGTCAGTGACCAATATCGCTGCGCTGTTTGTGATCATGTTTATCTACGGTTGGAACCAGTATCTCTGGCCGCTACTAATCACCACCGACCCTGACTACTACACCATTGTGATGGGTATCCAGCGCATGACTTCGGAAGAGAATCCCCAGTGGCAACTGGTCATGGCTGCCGTGGTAATGGCCGCCCTGCCGCCGGTACTGGTGATTCTGTTTATGCAACGCCTATTTGTGAAAGGCCTGACCGAGACGGAGAAATAAGATGGCCAGTATTACCTTGGAAGGGCTGAAGAAAACCTATACCGGCGATGTTCACGCCGTCAAAGGCATCGACTTACAGATTGAAGATGGCGAATTTGTAGTACTCGTCGGGCCATCCGGTTGTGGCAAATCGACCCTGCTACGCATGGTCGCGGGGCTTGAAACCATTACCGAAGGCACGCTCAAAATCGGCGACCGGGTAGTCAATAAGTTAGAGCCCGCTGAGCGCGATATCGCCATGGTGTTCCAAAACTACGCGCTTTATCCGCACATGACCGTCTACAACAACCTCGCTTATGGCTTAAAGAACCGCGGTTTCAAAAAAGATGACATCGATAAACGCGTGCGCTTAGCGGCCAAGATGCTGGAGATTGAAGACTTCCTGGAGCGCAAACCGCGCAAGCTTTCCGGCGGCCAGCGCCAGCGGGTAGCCATGGGCCGAGCGCTGGTGCGCGAGCCTTCAGCCTTCTTGTTTGATGAACCGCTTTCCAACCTGGATGCCAAGCTGCGCGTGCAAATGCGGGTGGAGATTAAACAGCTACAGCGTCGCCTAAAAACCACCAGCCTGTATGTCACCCACGATCAGCTGGAAGCCATGACCCTGGGCGACCGTTTGGTCGTGCTAAATGCCGGGCAAATTGAGCAGGTTGGCACCCCGATGGAGATCTACGCCCGCCCGGCCACCATGTTCGTTGCGGAATTTATTGGCTCTCCGGCAATGAACATGTTGCCGCTGGATTATCTGCGTACTCAAAACAGCAGCATGCTGGAACACCTCCCCGAAGGCACCGATACCCTCGGCATTCGCCCAGATGACATGCACCTCACCGCGCCCGATGCGCCACACCTAGCCATCGACGCAACACTCATGCTCTTTGAGGCGGCAGGTGCGGAAAGCCATCTGTACGTTAATCTCGCCGACAGCGAGCAACCCACGGTGATTCGCACCGCGGGCCAGCCAGCCGTTCGTGAAGGTGAAGCACTACGTTTCTACGTGCCCCGCGATGCTCTTCATCCTTTTAACAGCACCACTCAAAAGCGCACCGATGGTTGACAGCGCGACTTAAGAAAAATTTGCATAAGAAAAGCACATCATCGGAGACTTCATGCGCTACGTTTGAGCTAATAACAATAACTCGCTGCTCAGCTATTTTTGCCGGTAGTAGCGTATGGATCTCTATGATGAATACTGGTCTATGAAGACAGAATGTAATGACCTCGACAGCTTATACCGCGATCATTCCCGGCGCGTACAGGCGACTCTGATTCGCTTGCTAGGGGATTTTGAGCTTGCCGAAGAAGCAATGCAGGATGCGTTTGTGGCAGCGGTTCAGCAATGGCCAATTAACGGTTCACCCGACAACCCTCAAGCCTGGTTAATTCGTACCGGCTACCACTGTGGGGTTAATCAAATTCGCCAACGCAGCACGGCACGCCGCCGAGCTCATTTGCTGTTACCCGCCGAAGAGACACTGGATCTAGAACCAGCGACGATTCAAGACGATGCACTGCGCCTGTTGTTCACCTGTTGTCACCCAAGCCTGAGCATGGAAGCCCGCGTGGCATTAACCCTGCGGGAAATGTGCGGCCTCACTACCGAACAGGTGGCGAGTGCGTTACTTATGAAACCCACTACGCTGGCGCAACGCATCGTACGCGCTAAACGCAAAATTCGCGATGCCCGCATCCCCTACGCAGTACCTGACAGCGAAGCACTTCCCGAACGCTTGCCGGATGTACTCCAGGTGATCTATTTAGTGTTCAACGAAGGCTACTCACGCAGCATGGGCAGCCAGGTCGTTGATGTTAGCTTGACGAAGGTAGCCATGCGCCTCGGTGAGGCGTTAGCAAGGCTGCTACCCAGTGGCGAGGTGTTCGGGTTGATGGCACTGATGCGGCTTAATGATGCTCGTCGCGATGCACGCCAAGACAGCGCGGGTGACTTAGTCACCCTGGACGAACAAAACAGAGATTTGTGGCACCAAGAGGATATTAATAGTGGTATCGAATGGCTTGAGCAGGCACTAGCGCTCACTCCAACCGGCTACTACACCCTACAGGCATCAATTGCCGCGGAACACTCACAGGCTAGCAGCGCCGAACAGACCGACTGGGGAAGAATCGTGCGGCTCTACAATGCGCTATGCCGCCACAATGCCTCGCCCATTCTGGCACTCAATCGTGCAGTGGCCATCGCCATGAATGGCGCGCTGGCAACCGGCTTGCAGCTTCTCGATGAGTTAGTCCATCACCCACAAATGAGCCGCTACCACTTATTATACGCGGCACAAGCGGATTTACTGCGCCGCCAAGGCCAATATGATGCAGCGCGCAGTGCCTATCAGCAGGCGCTCGTGCTGGCGACGCTTGATCCAGAGAAGCGCTTTTTGCGCAGGCGGCTGTCTGAGCTAAAACAGCATTGATAAAAAACGTGATAAAAAAATAGTCCGACCATGTCGATTTCCGCTCGCCCCAAACGATTAGTAAGAGTACCCCCTCGGATCATCCAGGAGACTCTCAATGAAATTCATGCTAATTCGCCGTGCCGATACCAATACCGAAAACGGCGTTATGCCCTCCCAAGAACTGCTTGCCGACATGGCCGCTTATAACCAGCGTTTAACTGAGGCTGGTGTATTTTTAGGCGGTGATGGCTTACGTCCAACCAGCGATGGCTGCCTGATCCGCTTCGATAAGGGTACTCCCAGCGTTATCCCAGGACCTTTTTCGCCCCCCAGTGAGCGCATTGCTGGCTACAGCGTACTAGAAGCGCCAACGCTGGAAGAGGCCATTCATTGGGCTCAGCAGTGGCCCACCCAAGATGCCGATGGCAACGTGACACTTGAGCTGCGGCGCTACTTCTCGCTGGAGGATTTTGAGCCCGGTGCCGGCATTGAGCAGCACCGTAACCTTGCTCGTGTGCCGGATGCCATGAACGTGCATGTCGCTTTTCCCGGCACCTGCCGTGAAGCCATGCAGTTCTATGCCGATGTCACTGGTGGCCAGTTGGAATGCCTTCTGACTTACGCTGAAACACCCGCCGCTGAACACATGCCCCCCGCCCTTCACGACCGCATCATCCATGCCTCGCTGAACCTACGTGGGCGCCGCTTGATGGGTGCCGATATGGCGGCTGACTGTTATACACCGCCACAAGGGGTAGAGGTTCAACTGGAGTATCGGGATATCGAGCAGGCCGCACACACTTTTGCTCAGCTAGCGGAGGGCGGAAAGATTGTCATGCCTTTCGAAGCCACCTTCTGGTCGCCTGGGTTCGGTATGGTAACCGACCGCTTTGGCGTCGGCTGGATGGTTAACGTTTCGTCAGAAAACTGCCCCTTGGCCACCGAAGGAGACGCTCCATGAAGTACGTTGCGCTAGTGTATTACCAAGAGCAAATCATCAATGCCATGAGCGAACAGGAGTGGCACGATCTCAACCAGGAGTGTATTGCAGGGGTCGAGCGCCTGAGCGCCAGCGGCAACTACCTCGCCGGGCAGCCGTTACAGCCAACGGAAACCGCAACCACTGTGCGCGTGCGTGATGGCGAGACACTGATCTCCGATGGCCCCTTTGCCGAAACCAAAGAGCAACTGGCTGGTTTCTACCTACTAGAAGCTCACGATTTGAATGAGGCGCTGCAATTGGCGAGCCGCATCCCGCCAGCTCGGCTTGGCAGCATTGAAGTACGCCCCGCCCGAGAACTGCCACCCAAAGCAACCCCAGGAGATACCGCATGAAGACTAACGCCACACCCTATGTCGATGGCTTCATCGCTGCGGTGCCGACCGCGAATAAATCTCAGTATATTGAGCACGCCCGTGCCGCCGCAGAAGTGTTCAAAGAGTTTGGCGCACTACGGGTGGTCGAGTGCTGGGAAGACGATGTTCCTGAAGGCGAAGTCACCTCGTTCTCCCTGGCGGTTAAGCGAAAAGATGGCGAAAGTATGGTTTTTTCATGGATAGAGTGGCCTTCCAAAGCGATACGCGATGTCGCTATGCCAAAAGTCATGGAAGATCCACGCTTACAAAGCGACGTTAACCCCATGCCATTTGACGGCAAGCGCCTTATTTATGGAGGCTTTGAAAGCATCATGGCTATGTGAGTACGCCGAGCCGTTTCAATCCATAGAAACGGCTCGCAAGCCCTTCCGCTTGGTTAGTGACTTCCCCTAGCGCACCCCCATAGTGACTAAAGCGTATCTTAATGGCTCCTTTCATATTGATGTCATCGTTCATCGTTAGCGTGCTAGAAAGGCCTGACAATGTGGTGATATCAATGACAAACCAACCGCGCAAACCACTCAGCGACGAAGAAATCGCCTACTTAGAGGAGCTGGCTAACGGCAACGCATTAGCCAAGCAGCGCCGCCGCGAGAAAAAGCGCCAAACGCCAGCGACAAAGAAGCCCTTAGACTAACCACACATTACCAAGGCGTATGCCTTACCAGGAATGTTGGTTATTTTAATAAAACGCATAACGCAAAAAGCCGATGTGCTTTTAGCACATCGGCAAAACGATCTTAATAAGTGACTAAAGCGCTAAGGAAGCTATTTATCATTTAGAAGTGGTAGCGGGCACCCACTGCATAATAAAGATCATCTTCGAAGTTATCATTGGCATCTTTATTAGCGTCATTTAGCTCAACAAACACATCAAAATTGTTAGAAACATCGTAATGCGCCGCAGCTGCCCAAGCGTCACGATCCTTATCAGCATTCTCTAGGTCAATGTTGTAATAATCGAGATAGAAGGTCCAAGCGCCGGTAGCAAAGCTACCACCTAGGCCTACTGTGTCGAAACCGCCTCCACGCTTATCGTTATCACCACGGGTTTCATAACCTAAACGCGCAGAGAAAGCGTCATTGATCTCGTACTCGGCCGTGGTACCAAAACGTGTTTCACCATTGCCACCGCCACGTACGGAATCTTCTACATAGCCAAGCGCGAAACGTAAGGGGCCAGTCGAGTAAACGACACCACCCTGGGTGGCGATAACGCTACCTTCGTTAGACTGCTGCGCTTCTGTGAGACCACGCTCAGAAAAATGTTTTGCGGAGAAAACAGCCTGGAAACCATTGATTTCAGGCGTTTTATAGCCCAGAGAGTCGCCACGCGCCTGAAGACCACCGCCGGCAAATTCATAGCCACGCTCTACATAAACATCGAACGGTGTCATCACGTAGTTATCGTAGTAACTGTTATAGTTACCCGCCATGAAGGTACCGTACTGCTTGCTTTCAAGACCCAGATAGCTATTACGCACCTCGTCAAAGCCCGGGCGGCTGCGTTCATCCCCAGTAAAACGCCACTCTACCCGTGCAAACGCGCGCAGGTCTGCGTTGATTTGATGGCCTGCCGTAAAGCGCAAACGAGAACCGAAATTACGGAACTCTTCTCCATTATCAACGCCATTTTTTTCGCCACCGCCTTCAAAACCCATGGCGATGCGGCCGTAGATATCTAGCGTCGTGCCGTCTTGGTCATAAACCACTGCCGCTTGAGCCGCAGAGGCACCCAACAAACCACTAATAGCTAGAGCAAGTGTCGCCTTTTTAAACATGATTGATCCCATTAAAGTAGTTAGCGCTTGTTACCAGCACTTTTAGTTGCAAGAAAATTCAGACACTGAAGTCTTCTAACTTAATTTCTACTTAACCCAAAACGCGTCAGAAAAGGGTCATCATAAAAATCGAAAAATTATGTTTAAGCTGTCTACTGAGCTTTTAATTGTGCATTGCGAAGGCACAATCGAGGATATGTTTACCTCGTCGTCAGTCACCTTAAAACCGATATATGTCATTCTTCTTAAAGTTTTATTTTTTTAGCGTTTTTTTGACAACCATAAAAGTGCAACCTGACCGACATCTTGATCTGCTAAGGCATCACTATTCACTAGGGGGCTTCACCATTCACTAGAGAGCTTCACCATTAAAAATGGCGGCCTGTCATCCTATGTTCACTAGGCTGTCTTGGCAGTGTCACTGTCACTACGCATAGTCAATGAAACAGTGCATACAATAGTGAGTAAAAACGTGATAAAGGGATGGATCGCCCATGCGACTCTGTATCGTTAGCGAAACATGGTCACCAGAAATAAATGGTGTTGCGCATACCTTAAATAGGCTATGTCGTGAACTCACTCGGTTGGGGGTAACAGTGGATGTTATTCGCCCTAAACCAAGCATGGCTGCCAGTGCCGTCAATGCTGCTCAAGGGCTTTCTCAGGAGCCGTATCAAGAACCATATCAAAAACCATCCCAAGAGCTTCAGGTTCGGCGATTAGCGCTGCCTGGGTATAACGCTGTGCAGATTGGCCTTGCCAGACCGTCCACACTGCGCCGTTTCTGGCAGAAGCAGCGCCCCGACTCTATTTATCTAGCAACCCAAGGCCCTCTCGGCTGGGCAGCTCGGCAGGCTGCACGCCAACTGAACATACCTCTAGTGGCTGGCTGGCATACGAATTTCGATCACTACTGCCATGACTATGGGGTGCCGTGGCTAGCGGCCGCCACGCGTCGATATTTACGCTACTTCCATAACGGCTGCGACCTTACCCTTGTGCCTACGCAGCAACAGGCGGATGCTCTGCGCGCTCAGGATATCCGCGGTGTAAAGGTGCTCTCACGCGGCATTGATGGCGATATATTTTCCCCAGCCCACCGCGACAACACCCTACGCGCACAGTGGGGAGTCAGCGAACATCAACCTGTCGCGCTGCATGTGGGCCGCTTAGCCCCGGAAAAAAACCTCGCATTGCTGCAAGAAACGTTGCAGGCCATGAGTGACGTGCGCCCCGATATGGCACACGTCATTGTTGGCGATGGTCCAGGCCGCGCTCAGTTACAGAAAGCGCTACCTGATGCTCACTTCACCGGTTTTATAAATAAACAGGCACTAGCACGCCACTATGCCAGTGCCGATATTTTTATTTTCCCTTCTCAGTCAGAAACATGGGGAAATGTGGTGACTGAGGCCATGGCTAGCGGGCTGGCCGTCGTGGCCTATCATCACGCTGCCAGCGCTGAGCTGATTCAAAGCAGGCACAACGGCATCACCGTGCCCCCTGGCGATACGCTTGCCTTTCAACAGGCTGCCGTCGCGTTATGCCAGCACCCTGCCGACTACGCCCGCCTAGGTAGAACCGCACGCCTACGTGCACTAGAGCAAAGCTGGCCGGGAATCGCAGAGCAGTTCTTACGCTATTTACAAAATGCCCAGGAGACTCACCATGCGTCCGCGTCCGCTTGTCGTATTCGATCGTCTTGATGTCTTTGAATGGCAGCTTTGCCAACGGGTAACACAGCTAACGCTTTATCGCCCCTGGCGGCTAACGCTGCAGACGGCAAGCAAGCTGGGAGACTGGCCTGTCTGGGTCTTATTAATTGCAGCACAGCCCTGGTTACAGCCTAACGGCGTTTGGCGAATCATGCAGTACAGCGTCATCGCACTGTTCGCAGTCGCTATTTATAAGCTGGTAAAAACGCGGCTCTGTCGCGAACGCCCGTTTATCACTTACCTAGGTGGCGTCCACTGCGGCGAACCTGCCCGAGACAAATACAGCTTCCCCAGCGGCCACACCATGCATGCGGTGATGTTCAGCGTATTGGTGGCCGCCCATACCCCCTGGTTGCTACCTATTGTGATCCCCCTTAGTTTACTGATTGCCATTTCGCGGGTGGGGCTTGGGCTGCACTATGTCAGTGATGTCATTGCCGGCGCAGCCATGGGCTATGGTTTTGCGCTACTGAGCCTTTACTGGATGGGGTAACTCGGTCACCGGTTACTCAACGGCGTATCAATAAAAGCAAAAAGCCACCAACGTAGACGCAGGTGGCTTTTGGTGTGATCAATTAATGGCCTATCGTTTTAATTATCTACATATCGGGAGGCATATCGTCACGGTCCTCTATTGTGGTCATAAATGATGTTTTGAACATCATGTAAAGACCGACTCCCGAAAACCCTAGAAACAGCACAAACATGCATACCATCAATACCATCGCCATAGCGCTTGTCCCTGGAAGTGTGCGGCTGCTACGTTGACGTCTTCTAACCGCTAAATTTTGGTTTACACCAGAGGATAGACCAAAATGTCACACTTATTGATACAAAAGTTGTTCAAAAAGTCTTTACAAGTTAAATATCCAGAAGAATCAAAGTGTTAAAAAAAATTAAATAACGCAAAAAAACCACCTCGCTCTCACGAGATGGTGATTTTGCATCGATGCTATTCCCTGGCAGTGATGATCAGCGTTTCCTTACGCTGATAAGGGTGAGCAGGCTAAATGTCCTTTCACGTCCTTTTGCTAATATGGCTCCATGCCTTCCCTAATTACCTATTAGCCTGCTCACGCTTTTTTTACCCATAATGGCTAACTATCAATGGTGGCTGACGCTACTGCGAAGCGCTTTTGGCGGTTAGTCCTCAGCTAAAAGTTTGAGTAACAAGCTTACGACTGTAGTCAGGTTGTTGCAGACAATAGGCCAAATGCCATTTTAAACAAAAAAACATATAAATAACAAACACTTGAAATATTTTACCAGCACCTAACCTAGCACGAAACGCAGCGATTTTATGGTTAAAACTGACACATGCGACAAAATCGCACGGCCAGCCAGCACGCAAACGACGGGAAATTGATGGCATCAGCTGCCCGCAGCGATTATTTTTAATAACAGCGTACCTAAAACCGCTCTACAAGCACTCAGCTAATGAGGATTCTTTCGATGAAGCGTGCAATAGCGATCAGTGTATTGATGATGGTGACACTTCTACTGATTAGTGGCTGCAACACCATTCGCGGCGCAGGCGAAGATATTGAACGAGGCGGCGAAGCTATTCAGCGCTCCGCAGGTAGCTAATGACCATGGTGACGATTTACCTTTCACACGGCCTGGAAAGCGGGCCTGGTGCCCTGAAAGTACAAGCGCTAAAAGGGGTTGCTGAGAAATTTGAGAACTGCGAACCGGTCGTCATGGACTACCGTGGCTTAAAAGAGCCGCAGAAGCGTTTAGAGCATTTACTTAGCGTGATTGATCAGCGAAACGACACGCTGGCTAACTGTGTTTTAGCGGGTTCCAGTCTCGGCGGGTGGTTAAGTGCAGCGGTGAGTGCCCAGGAACCCGTGCTCGGTTGCTTTTTATTAGCCCCCGCGCTTGGTTTGCCAGACTACCCGCAAACCTCACTCACACTGCAAGCACAGCACACGCATATCATTCATGGCTGGCGAGACGATGTCGTACCGCCAGGCCCCGTCATTGAGCATGCCCGCTGTCAGCGACTTTCACTACGCATGATTGACGATGACCATCGCCTGCAGAACAGTCTCGATACCATACTTGCCGATTTCGAGCGGTTTTTAGCGCTGTGTCTTCAATAGCGATTTCTTTAAAAACTATCTCTTTAAAAACCATGCCTTTGAAAATAACGCTCTTAAAGCCGCGCTATTTAGCTCAACATGGAGCGCAAACGTACTTTGGCTAACGAAGTGTTACAACAAATAGTCGACATACGCCAAACAAAGCTATACAAGTAATGTACAAACTACAGAGGAATGCTCATGTTTGGTCTATTCAAACGCGATCCTAAGAAAAAACTCCAGCAAGATTACGAGCGTAAATTACAGGCCGCAATGCAAGCTTCGCGTAATGGTGACATGAGAGCTAACGCCACATTGACGGAAGAAGCAGAAGCTATTCTGACTGAGATCAATCGCCTTAAAGCAGAAGCACGCTAGGACTCTATGCTCATGCGCCATCCTTTCATTGCTGCCATGGCTCTAAGCTGGCTACCTTTAGCGGCTCATGCTAGTAGTTGCCCTCTTCCTGGCCAGTGGTGGCAATCGCAACATGTTGTTGCTAATAGCGCTATTTTAGCCCAAGCGGTACAGCATCAGGTCGTCCTATTGGGCGAGCAGCATGATGCCATTGACCACCACCGCTGGCAGTTACATACCCTCGCGGGGCTTTACGCGCTGCGTGACGATATGGTCATTGGGCTAGAAATGCTGCCCCGGGAAGCGCAACCCGTGCTTGATAACTGGGTTGCGGGCTTGTTATCCGAAGAAGAGCTGCTGGAGCAGTCCCGCTGGGGGGAGCACTGGGGGTTCGATGCTGACCTTTACTTACCCATTCTCCATTTCGCGCGTGTTCAACGGATTCCCTTGGTCGCCCTAAACATTACGCCCGAACTGCGTCAGCGCTTAGCTCGTGACGGCTTCAGCAGTGTGCCTATCGACCAGCGACACTATATACCTGCACCGTTACCGCCAAGCGCTGGCTATGAAATGCGCTTAAAAGACGTATTTGACCAGCATGCAATGGGTGACGACGACCCCGCGATGATGAAGCGCTTTTTACAGGCCCAACTTAGCTGGGATGTCGCGATGGCCGAAGGGCTGGCTGACGCCGCCTTAGAGGGTAAATTGGCCGTTGGCTTAATGGGTTTAGGCCATGTAATTTACCAAGATGGTGTGCCCCACCAACTTGATGGGCTGGGGGTAGATCACACCTTCAGCTTACTCCCCTGGTCAACAGAAACCTGTGAGCCACCCGATCCTGCATTAGCAGACGCTGTATTTGTACTGCCAGCGGCAGAGTAACCGCTGACAGGTTGGTTGCGAATAGGTTGGTTGAGAATAGATTGGTTGCGAATAGATTGGCCACTAACAGGCTGTTTGTTAAATGAAGGGGCGGTTAGGCATCATCTGCCAGCGCAGGCAGCAGCGTTTTTAATTTACGGGTCAGTGTATTGCGCCCCCAGCCGAGTAATTCGGCGGCTTCTCCTTTGCGCCCGCCGGTATGTTTTAGCGCCGTTTCAATCAGAATGCGCTCAAAATCCGGCACGGCTTCTTCCAACAGGTGGGTGTGGCCTTCCGCCAACGCGTGGTCAGCCCAGTCCCTGAACGCGGAACGCCAATCGCCATAAACACTGCCTTCCGAAGCGCTGAGCGAGCGCAATTCTGGGGGCAAGTCCTCAATGAGAATTTCGCGGCCAGAGGCCATTACCGTTAGCCAACGACAAATATTTTCTAATTGACGCACATTGCCCGGCCACGGCAAGCGGGTAAGATGCGCTTCCGCTTCGGGCGTTAACACCTTGATATCGGTGGCCAGCTCTTTGGCTGCTTCCGCTAAGAAATGGCGGGTTAAACGCGGAATATCTTCCCGACGTTCGGCAAGCCGCGGCAGATGAACGCGAATCACGTTTAAGCGGTGGAACAAGTCTTCCCGAAACCGCCCATCGTCAACTAACGATTCCAGATTCTGATGGGTAGCGGCAATAATACGCACATCGACTTTTACAGGCGTATGGCCGCCCACGCGATAGAATTCACCATCGGCTAACACACGCAGCAAGCGCGTTTGAGTTTCAGCGGGCATGTCACCAATTTCATCGAGAAACAGCGTTCCACCGTTAGCCTGTTCAAAGCGGCCTTGGCGCTGTTGCGCTGCCCCGGTAAACGCGCCCTTCTCATGGCCGAATAGTTCAGACTCAATCAAGTCGCGGGGAATTGCCGCCATGTTCAGCGCAATAAACGGCTTGCCTGCGCGTGGGCTATGTTGGTGCAGCGCCTGAGCAACACGCTCTTTACCGGTGCCAGACTCACCGTTAATTAACACCGTGATGTGGGAGTGGGAAAGCCGCCCAATGGCGCGAAACACTTCCTGCATAGCAGGCGCTTCACCAATAATCTCAGCACTTAACCCTTCCGGCACGCTGACCGGGCGTTGGCGCTCTCTTGCATGAGCGACCGCACGGCGCACCAGCGCCAGCGCTTCGTCCACATCAAAGGGTTTAGGCAGATACTCAAAGGCGCCCCCTTGGTAAGATGCCACGGCACTGTCGAGGTCCGAATGCGCGGTCATCACAATCACCGGCAGGTCAGGGTGTGCGTCACGCACCCGGGACATTAAATCCAGCCCATCAATGCCGGGCATTCGAATGTCAGTTACCAGCACATCCGGTGGATTTTCTAACAATCGCTCCAACGCGGTATCGGCGCGTTCAATACACTCGATATCCAGATCTGGCTGCGCTAAGGCCCGCTCTAATACCCAACGGATGGCGCGGTCATCATCGACAATAACCACTCGTGCCACATCGGTTTGTGTCGCCTCAGTCATGACGCTTCTCCGGTGAAATTAACAACCAATGGAATCAGTAAACGAAATTCGGTATGTCCAGGGCGTGAGTCGCATTCGATCAATCCTTGATGTTGGTGCAAAATCGATTGAGCAATTGATAGCCCAAGGCCGCTACCTTCTGCGCGCCCAGAAACCATGGGATAGAAAAGCGTTTCACGTAACGTTTCAGGTATGCCGGGGCCATTATCAATAACCCCCACTTCACTAACTAAACGATGGCGTTCAGCGCCCAGCGTAAATTGGCGCCGGGCGCGGGTGCGCAACGTAAGCTCCGGTGAGGGCGTTGCTGCATCACTCATGGCCTGTACCGCGTTACGTGCCACATTCAGCACCGCTTGGATCATCTGAGACTCATCACCAGAAAGATCCGGTAAACTCGGGTCATAATCACGACGGATTTCAACATGCGGATGCTCGGCAATCAGCAGGGCTCGCACCCGCTCTAACACTTTATGGATATTGACCGGCTCATGTTTGACGATGCGATTGGGGCCCAACATGGAGTCGACCAAATCTCGCAGCCGGTCCACCTCTTCCACAATAATATGGGTGAATTCACGTAGTGCAGGATCGTCCAGATCGCGCTCCAATAACTGGGCAGCACCGCGAATCCCGCCTAAGGGGTTTTTAACTTCATGAGCCAAGCCCCGCGCCAACACTTTGATTGTCTCTTGCCGAGTGGTCAGCGCTTCTTCCCGGGAAATCTGCATCAGCCGATCACGGGGCTCTACTTCAAGTAACAATTCATCGGCTGAAAGCGGGGTCACGGTGTAGTCCACCGTTAATGGCTCGCTGTTTTGCGGCGTAATACGTGCTTCGCGTTGGGTATAGGGATGAAAGGCATCTCGCGCTTTAGCGAGGACATCATCAATACTCTCATCGCCCCCTAACAGCGTGTCTAAACTAATGCCCTGCACACGGCTAAAACTCACCGCTAGCAACGCTTCCGCTGCCGGGTTCATCCAACGAACACGGAGTTCACCATCTAGCAGTAAGACTGCAGTGGTGAGGTGTTCAAGTAAGCGCTGGTACATGGCGTATCCTGAAGCGTCGCTGTAAAAAATAGCGTTAATCGAGCGTATAAAAGAGAAACTGCAAAAAGCGCGCCAATTGACCGTTTGCACGGCTAATGAGCAGGAGACAGGGGCGTAGCGAGCTGTTATGGCACAGCCCGTGCTGTCAGCCGCCTACCTATTGCACCATTATAGTGCACGCGACCCATCAACAATAAAAATAATCACCCCATCAGTGCGGCACTGCAGACAACACTTTCCCCGCCAACAGGCCTCTTCGACTCACTATTCTGTGGTATAAAAAAACCTGTGGTATAAAAAAACCTGTGGTATAAAAAAACCCCGCCGAAGCGGGGTTTTAGGCCAATCACACCCTGGGGTGGTACTAGCAGATACGTTTAGCTATCGCTCTTAACAGCTGTAGTACATATCGAACTCAATCGGGTGAGTGGTCATGCGAATGCGCTCCACTTCTTCCATCTTGAGGTCGATGTATGCATCGATCATGTCATCAGTAAACACGCCGCCTTCGGTCAAGAACGCACGGTCTGCGTCGAGCGCTTCCAATGCTTGGTCCAGGCTGTTAGCAACGGTCGGTACTGACTTACCTTCTTCTGGCGGCAGGTCGTACAAGTTTTTATCCATGGCATCGCCAGGATGGATCTTGTTCTTAATACCGTCGATACCCGCCATCAGCAGCGCCGCGAACGACAGGTAGGGGTTGGCGGTCGGGTCAGGGAAACGTGTTTCAACACGCTTACCTTTCGGGCTAGCGGTGTATGGGATACGGATAGACGCAGAACGGTTGCGAGCGCTGTAAGCCAACATCACCGGCGCTTCAAAGCCAGGCACCAAACGCTTGTACGAGTTAGTAGAGGCGTTCGTGAAGGCGTTCAGAGCACGGGCGTGCTTGATCACACCGCCAATGTAGTAAAGCGCCATTTCGGAAAGCCCAGCGTACTCATCACCCGCGAACTGATTCTGACCATCTTTCCAGAACGACTGGTGTACGTGCATACCAGACCCGTTGTCACCAACAAGCGGCTTCGGCATGAACGTCGCGGTTTTGCCGTAAGCGTGGGCCACGTTGTGGATCACGTATTTCATTTCCTGAACTTCGTCAGCTTTCTTCACCAGCGTGTTGAATTTAACGCCGATTTCGTTCTGACCCGCGTTAGCAACCTCGTGGTGGTGAACCTCAACGGTCTGGCCAATCGCTTCCAGGGTGTTACACATTGCACCACGGATGTCATGGAAACTATCAACCGGGGGAACCGGGAAGTAGCCGCCTTTAACGCGCGGACGGTGCCCTAAGTTACCGCCTTCCACCTGATTACTGGTCGCCCAAGCGCCTTCATCAGAGGTAATTTTGTACATGGAACCCTGAATATCGGATTTCCAATGAACTTCGTCGAAAATGAAGAACTCAGGCTCAGGGCCAAAGAAGGCGGTGTCGCCCAGGCCGGTGGACTGCAGGTAAGCTTCTGCGCGCTTGGCAATAGAACGCGGGTCACGGTCATAGCCCTGCATAGTGGCAGGCTCAATGATATCGCAACGCAGGATCAGGGTAGCGTCTTCGGTGAAGGGGTCGAGGAAACCAGTACCATCTTCAGGGCGAAGAATCATGTCGGATTCGTTGATGCCTTTCCAGCCCTCGATAGAGGAACCATCGAACATCTGACCATTTTCGAAAAACTCTTCGTCCACGTCCCGTGCCGGTACGGTGACGTGCTGCTCTTTACCGCGCGTGTCGGTGAAACGCAGATCTACCCATTTAACATCATGCTCTTCGATTAGCGCGAGAGTCTTGGCTGACATAGTGTCCTCCGGTAGGAACGTGGCTTAAGCTTGTGACAGTAAGCTACCGATTAAAGAGTTATTAAACAAACCGGCTATCGTTGTAGCACGCCGAGAGGCATCTGCCTACGACCCGCTAGCCGCTGGCTAACACTAAGCACAGAGCATGCCAACCCTGCACCAACATAGCATACATTAACCCTAAGGTCTTATTTTTAAAAGACTAAAAAATAAGGCATCGTGCTTCTTCATGTAGCATAACACTGCCTACAATAACGAGCTCGGCCTAAAATAGTCATTTAACTCAGAAAAACGCACCAATAAAGAACAAACAGAGACTGGAAGGCACCAATGTGGTGCACGCCAAACATCGACTATTTTCCTCATCACTTTAAACTTTAGCTTGATACCAAAAGAAACTCACGCCTACAATTGATTACAAACAGATAGATTTAATAACAAATGGTTTTCACAACACAGGAAGCCACTCGCATGGGCACGGTCTGCTTTATTGTTGATGCGTCGGTCACAGGTGCCCTTTTACCACGTCACCTGCGCACTATTCGCCAAACAGGCTTTGCAGACCACACACTTCCCATTATCGTGACCAGCGCCACTCCCGACCCACGCATGCAGGACATTGAGCAACGTTACCATGCTCACTTCCTTGTCACCCCTTCCCAGCCATTAGGCGCAAGGATCAATCATGCAGCGTATCTCAGCCAAGCGGACTGGTTGCTAATTGCAATGCAACAACAGACGCCGGTAGCCAAATTATGGTGTTTACTTTACCCCCAGCTAGACACGTACACGCTGGATGCTTTTTTGATTGGCAGCGAGCCACCCCGCTTATCCGAACGCTTACTCCAATGCTTTTTAGGCGCAAGCGTCGCTATTCCTCCCTACATAGCCATCAGGCGCACGTGGTTCGAGCGCTTGGGAGGCTTAGACCCAGAGTTAGATGAAGCAGCGCTAGCTGATTTACTTCAGCGCCTTTATGCATGCCCTACCCGTTTACAAACCTTCAGCATAGACGCATCAGGGGTTACACGCGGCTCGCTATCAAGGAGTAACAAACCCTACCGACCTCCTCCCAGCTCGCATACGGATACTTAACATCACTTATAGCTTAGGACTTCCTGCTGGATAGACGCTCAAATGTTTACCAATGAGCACTCCCATCGCTGTCATAGTGTTAACCATATTATTCACCACGAATAAGCCAATACCATTGGCAAGAATCGGTTAATGCACTAACCAAGCTATAAACAGCACAAAGAAAGGCACTACCTAGACTGCTTTTAAACACAAGCTCTTTTAAGGACAAGTTCTTCGGAACACCAGACTAATCAACCAGCGAATGCGCGTACAACGGGCCTAAACACCTTAATGCCTCAGCAGTCATTGGCTCTATCGCACCAACGCACACTACACTTAAACATCACGCTACCTAATACCGCTCAACAAAAGGACACTGACAATGCACCAGCATATCGAATGGGATGAACCTGGCAGTGCAAGCGTTGTAGAGTTTTTTAAAAATGACCCCGACCACAATCCGCCCTACCCAGGCGCCATGCTCTCCGCCCGTTATCTAGGCCGCATTGTGCGGGTAAAAGTAGAAGCCTATCGTGATGAAGATGCCGTCAGCATCGGCACCGTTGCCGCTATTCTTGACCGTCACGGGCACCACCACGATTCCCACCACGAACTTAACGTAGGCGACATCGTCCGGCTTCCCGATGACAAACGCGCGATGGAACACTGGGACGAGGACGATTAAGAGTAACCGTCATCAAAAACGACAAAAGCAAGGCGCGCCCCTTTAAAGGGGCGCGCCTTTAAAGGGGCGCGCCTTGCCAAACCGAATCAACGGAAACATTTACCCCGCTTTCTGAATTTCCACCGAATGCGGATAAGGTATCGAAACACCTTGCTTATCAAAGGCTTCTTTGACGGCTTTCGTCATATCAAATTTCACATCCCAATAGTCCCCGGCATCGACCCAAAGCCGCACACTAAGATCCACACTACTGGCTCCCAGGTTAGTGACTTTTACCCAAGGTGCAGGATCACCATGGATACGGCTGTCAGCCTCCGCCAAGCCGCTGATGATCGCCATGGCCAGATCAGCATCATCGTCATAGCCAATCCCGAACACCAGATCGACACGGCGTGTCGAGTGATGAGAGAAGTTAGTGATGATAGCCCCCCAAGCCTGCCCATTAGGCACAATAATTTGCACGTTGTCAGGCGTCACTAATTCCGTCACAAACAGGTTGAGATCTTTTACCGTACCGGACGTGCCCCCAATATCCACAAACTGACCCAGTTTGTAAGGACGAAACACAATCAGCATAAACCCCGCCGCTAAATCACTCAGCGTGCCCTGCAACGCCAGGCCAATAGCCAGCGTGGCTGCGCCCAACACAGCAACTAGCGAAGTAGCCTGAATACCAAACAGACCCAGTACCGTAATAAATACAACCAGTAGAATGCCCCACTTCACCAAGGCTGCAAGGAAATTACCCAGAGTAGGGTCGATACGCGGTATCGCATTCACCCGCTTACGCACTAAGCTGCTGACGATCCCAGCAGCCATCCAGCCCACAATCAACACCAACAATGCTTTCACGGCATTGATAATCAAAGGAACGTAAGCTCCAAATTGCTCAAGAAAGTTTTCCACGACGTAATATCCTCTAGATGGCAGTTACCGAAACACACCCCAATCATTATGTTAAAGCAGTTTTATTTTTGAACACTCTCTTCCTCACCATATTTAACAATTAAAGCACCATTGTGTTGATGACGCCGAAACTGAGAGAGCATTCACACCGACTAAACACTGAACTGCCTGGGCGGCAACACCTAACCTACTAATTAATGAAGGTAATGCACATTTCGAGTAGCGCGGCGTAAGCGTTAGCGCACCCGCGAAAGGAACTTGGCAGGTGTATATTGGCGGTAAGCGCTTTGAAGTTGCGCTGCTCAATCTCGCAAAACAGTAGGACATGGACACTGTAATGAACCTGGCCAGATTGTTCTGTGATTACGGCATAAGTGTTGTGCAGGCTGATCGTGATCAGCCTGATCTTAATGTAGGCCATGGAATCACGGTGTGCTTACGACGGGGGAGTTAGGCGATGGTGTTCATGCCACACTGCCTTGGCGGCGATAGTGAACCGTTTCTTAAGGAATAAGCAGGTAGGTAGTGCAGAATTTGTACCACTCAGGCGAGCCGAGATGCGGGCTGGCGATGTGGCTATTTTCAGCGGTCGGATGCATGTACACCCGACAGGACATTGGTTTGCATTTGTTGACCCCAGTCTGAAGTGGTTACAGCTGACGTTTGCAGACGTCGCAAAACACAAGGTAAATATGCTTACCTTATGAGCCAATTTGTAAGCTTTATTTACTTTGCCAGGCGAAAACAAGCCGGCACAAGGCCGGCTTTAGGGATCATTCGTAGCTTTTTACAACGGCTATCAGAGCGTCTCTGTGATTGAAGATATCCGTCAGTGCGTTTAGATCGTGCTTAACTGATTCATTATCTTGACGAATTTCAATTCTTTTAAAGAATTTGGAATTGAAATGAAGGCGACAGATCGGCTTACGATTGTTGTCATCAAGCAGCACGGCGCAATACGACTTTGCATCTCGCATAAAAACCCTTTCAGGAGCTACTTCGCTGGCAACTATAGCCCGAACCATGTTGTAACCATCGATCTCCTCCTGAGTCGTGACTATCTCATCATCTGTATTTTGAGAAGGTTCTTCGGAGTCCATCTGAATGGACTGTAAGTTAACAGCACCTGACTCATCGCCACTTGTCGTAGCTAATGCCTGTTTAAGCCTTAGAGAAACCTGCTCTTTGATATGTTGAGCCATTGCATCGCGAATAATCGGTGTGAATTCATCAAGAACTTGCTGAGTCATCCGTCCATCAAAGAAATCTTGAGCGATGAATTTGATGAATTCGCGGGGCGGTTCTTTAAGCATCTTGCTAAATGATGCCATCGCAAGATTGGTGTATTTCAGCCGATTTGCGGTACTAAGAATGGTATCGACGTTAAAAACAGGCTTAGCAAATTTCTTCAGTTCTTCGATATCTCTTTCGTTATAGTCCGTCAGACGAAAGGTGAAAAATGGTCTGTTATCTAGCTTGTTTGTGTCATCAAGGTCTGAGTAAAAGCGGTACTCAATACCATTGGTTAAAATCGCAAACTTTGCTTCCGTGCAATTGAAATAGCGGTAGAGCTGGCTGAATTGTGCATCTGCAAGGTCTGTCGTACGGGGCTTACATTCGATGAGGATTGAAAGCACGCCATCATTTTTGATGGCGTAGTCGACCTTCTCGCCTTTCTTCAAGCCAACGTCAGCCGTAAATTCAGGCAGTACCTCGGTCGGATTGAAAACGTCATACCCTAAGCTTTGTATAAATGGCATAACCATCGCATTTTTCGTCGCTTCTTCATTGACAATGTGGTCAAGCTGCTCTTTGGCACGGCTCGCCAGTGTTGCGATTTTTTGTGCTATCTCCATGTTCCCTGCCTTTTTAGTTGGTTTGCTACATCCTCCCAAATGCCCAACGCCCTAAAAAAGAGCTCAAATTTGGAAGCTATTTGTTTCGTCCATTTCGTAGCTGGGATACAGCGTATTGTCAGATATAACTCTAATTCGGTTTCCAGGTAAATGCTGAAGACGCTTAACGTGTACTTGGCCGTCTAATTGAAAAAGAACCCCATCTAACCACTCTTTACCCAACCTCGCTATTGACCTTAGTCATACTTAGCCCACACCGATTCCACGCCAACGCCTTAGGCGCAGCGTGCTACGCTTCGCGTTACTTTTTGTATTTGGGGCGATTCGCTTGTTGCTTGTGTTGGCGGCTCCTGAGCTGGTGTTGCTCATGCTGTCTACGCAAACCCAGGTCTACCGTCTGCTGGCTGGGCGGCTTACGATGAACTGAAGATTGGGATGCAACCCAACCAGCTTCTAACGCGATTTGCTGTTTTCAAGCTGCTCGTTTCGCGGTTGAGCTTGTTACTTTGAACGGTGAGTACGCCCAGCTTGTCTCATCCCAGCAAGTTATTGCTGCTTGACGCTATTAGCTGTGTCGTAGTCGCTGTATGCCACGGTTGTATTAAAGCGGCGCGATTTAATATTGTCAGTGCAATAGGTTTGTCAGCACGCAAGGAGCGCGTAAAATATTGGCCTCTTTATTGGTTTCATCAGCTGTTATGTTATAACTTATTTATTGGTAGCGAGGACACTCAATGAGTGAGCATATGCATCGCCACAACAAGGAAGGTCCTTGTCATTTTTCGCTGATGTCGTTATCTGCCGCGAAGCGGTTGGGTCTAGTGGCGCTGCCGCTGCTGGGATTATGGGGTTTAGTCTTGTGGGCAAGCGGGTGGCCGCTATGAGTGAGCGTTCACTTTCACGCCTGCAACTACATGACTTGCACCTTGCCCAAGGCGGTCGCACGGTACTTGAGCATATCGATGGCGATATAAAACCCGGCGCCATTACCGCGCTCATCGGCGCTAATGGGGCGGGTAAAAGTACGTTGATCCAGGCGATTATGGGTGAACTGCGGCCTATTAGCGGCAAAGTGATTTGCACCGTTGATAAAGCACGCCGCGCATGGTTACCACAACAACTGGCGCTGGATCTTACCTTTCCGATGAGCGTGGAAGAGTTGGTGATGACCGGCAGTTGGCCAAGCCATGGGGCGCTGAAAGGCTACTGTGCGGCGCATTATCGCAAGGGACGCGACATCATGGCGCGCTTGGGCATTTCTCATTTGGCCCACCGCCCTTTGGGTGAGCTTTCCGGTGGCCAGCGCCAGCGGGCGTTGATTGGCCGTACGTTGATGCAGGAAGCGGAGCTTTTGTTACTGGATGAGCCGTTTGCCAACGTGGACAGCGATACGGTGGATATTTTGATTCGCATCTTGCGCCAAATGGCCGATGAAGGCGTGACCATCATTATTGTGCTGCACGACATGGATCACCTGAGCTGCCTAGCTGATGAGGTATTGATGCTAAATGGTGGCCATGGTCGCTGGATAGCGCCTAGCGCGCTTAACCACCAACATGCATCGGCCAAGGTCGTGCCGTTTGCTTTGGGAGGTCGTCATGCTGGCACTGCTTGATGCATGGTTTGTTGCGCCTTTCGATTATGGCTTTATGCGGCGTGCGGTCGTGGGTGGCTTGGCACTTTCGCTTGCTGCTCCTCCGCTGGGCGTGTTTTTGGTGCTACGGGGCATGAGCCTGATTGGCGATGCGATGGCTCACGCTATTTTGCCTGGAGTGGCGCTGGGCTTTTTACTCGCCGGGTTCTCTCTGCCGGTGATGAGTGCCGGTGGCGTTTTGTTCGGCGTAATGGTGGCGTTACTTGCCGGTGCCGTGTCGAAAATGGGCGGCCAGCGGGAAGATGCCGCCATGGCGAGTTTTTTTATTATCTCGCTGGCAGCCGGGGTATTGCTCATTTCTATGGGTGGCAGCAGCGTGGACTTAACCCATGTGCTGTTCGGCTCAATTTTGGCGATTAATTCCACAGCACTTCTGCTCATTGCCTCTATCAGCACGCTGATTGTGGTTATTCTGGCGATCATTTTCCGCGCGTTGGTCGTGGAGTGTTTAGATCCGCTGTTTTTACGCGGGCAAAGCCGCCGTAGCAGCTGGGTACATAGCGTTTTTTTAGGGCTATTAGTGCTGAATTTAACCGCGGGCTTCCAAACCTTGGGCACGTTAATGGCGGTGGGCTTAATGATGCTGCCTGCCACAGCAGCACGGTTTTGGAGTAAGCGGCTGGAAGGCTTGATAGGTATTGCCGTGGTATTGGCCATGATCGCCAGTACCGGCGGGCTGTTGATTTCATTTCATCTTGATACCCCGTCAGGGCCGAGCATTATTTTGCTGGCTGGGGTGGGCTATCTACTGTCGGCACTGTTCGGCCGCTATCACAGCTTAGCCGCTAAGCTGCGGCGTAAGACAACGCCGCTGGCGCTTGAACAGTCGTCATAACTCTTTGTTATTTTTGAAGGAGCGCTGTATGTCGCTTTTCTCTTCATCGCGCTGGTGGGTGGGTGTTTCGGCCATGCTGGCGTTGCCTGCGGCAATGGCTGACGACCGTGTTCAGGTGGTTACCAGCTTCTCTATCTTGGCCGACATGGTCGAAAACGTCGGCGGCGAGCATGTTGACGTGACGTCGCTTGTCGGCCCTGATGGCGATGCCCATGTTTATTCGCCAAGCCCTGGCGATGCCCGCGCGCTGGCCAGCGCAGATATGGTGGTCTTTAACGGACTGCTGTTTGAGGGCTGGATGGAGCGTTTGATTGAGTCGAGCGACTATACCGGTGCCCTGGTCACCGCAACCAACGGCATTCAACCCCGTGCTTTTGCCAAACACGATCATCAAGAACACAGTCATGACGATCATGGCCACGACGACCATGGCCACGACGACCATGGCCACGACGATCATGACCACGGACATGACGAGCACGATCACAGTGAACATGACCATGGTGATGACGACCCTCACGCTTGGCAGGATCTACAGCAGGCAAAGGTCTACGTTACCAATATTCGCGATGGCTTAATCGAAGCAGACAGCGCCAATGCTGAAAGTTATCAAGCGAATGCCGAGCGCTATTTAGCAGCAATAGACGAGGCTGATCGTGAGATTCGTGATTTGCTGAGCGATATTCCCGCTTCCGCCAGCGTGATTACCGGCCACGATTCGTTTGGTTATTTCTCACATGCTTATGGGGTGAACTTTCTTTCCCCTGTCGGCCTGTCTACCGAAGCTGACCCCAGCGGCGCCAGCATGGCCGCGCTGGTGGATGTCATCGAACAGGAAAACGTGCAGGCACTGTTCCACGAGAACATGACCAACCAAGCAATCATTAATCAGCTGGCCGAAGAAACTGGCCTGCCGATTGCTGGCACACTGTATGCCGATGCGCTGGCGAGTGAGGGTGAAGCCAACACTTACTTAGGCATGATGCGTCATAACGCGAACGTGCTGCACTCAGCATTAGCTGAACCGGGTCATGACAACCACGACCACGACCACGACCACGACCACGACCACGACCACGACCACGACCATCATGGTCATGATCATTAAGCCCAAAAGTTAACTATTGAATACCGCCGCCGGGCGGTATTTTTTTGCGTTGCATTTTGTCCCAGGGATGGGGAGACTTGCACTACTGCTGCAAATTTTCACCCTTGCAAAGAGCCAACACCATGCGCCTGAACGCCGATTTTAGCCACTTTGCCAGTGTCACGCCGGATCAGTACCGTTGGGTGGACTCCCCCAGCGCTGGTGTAAAGCGCATGATGCTAGACCGCATTGGCGACGAAGTCGCCAGAGCCACCAGCTTGGTACGCTACGCGCCCAACAGCCAGTTCAATCGCCATACTCATGGTGGTGGTGAAGAAATTTTAGTGCTGGAAGGTGTCTTTGCCGATGAGCATGGTCGCTACCCGGCAGGCAGCTACTTACGCAATCCGATTGGCACTGGCCATACCCCACAAATAGGCGAAGAAGGCGCACTTATTCTGGTGAAGTTACACCAGTTTGATGAAAACGATATTTTGCAACTGGCCGTGCCTGCCCATCGGCTTCCCTGGCAGCCCGACCGACGGCCAGGCATTACTTACAAAATGCTGCACACCTACAGTTCAGAACAGTATGGCCCAGAGCGGGTCAGCCTAGAGCGTTGGGAAGCCGATACACTGGTGTCTTATCCACCGCTTGCCGGTGGTTTAGAGCTGTTTGTACTGGAAGGCTCTCTGCTCTGTGATGGGCAGGAATACGCTACCGGTAGCTGGTGCCGCTACCCAGTAGGTGCGGCGCCTCAGTTACGCGCAGGTAATGAAGGCGTGCAGTTTTACCTAAAACGCGGGCATTTAGCTGCCGTCAATCTACCAAATTAATCTGCCAATTTAGCCCACTAGGCCAATAAACGGCAGCAACGTTAATAGGGCGATTAGCACCACCGCGGCCATTACCAATACGACTTGCACGGGGTGGGCAAGGAAGCGTCGCCATAGTGTTGGCGCACTGCCACTGGCAACTGCTTCTGCGTGCTCTCGGCGTGCGTTTGCTTGGCGCTTTTGCTGATACGCCGCCAATGCTGCTTCAGCGGCCTCACGCTGAGCGGTGTTACGCAGCCAAATGGCATCGACCCCCAGGCGAAAAAAGCCCGCCTGGGTTTCATACACATCAAAGCCCTGCTCATCGAGCAACTGGCGTACTTCCAACGCTTCTTCATCAGTCACGTGGCGTAGCCGAAACAGCAAGTGGGCCATATTAGTCGCCCACGGCTGCCATACGGTCTGCCTGAATCACTTCGATCCAGTAGCCATCTGCATCTTTGACAAAGATAACGTCTTTCATATTGCCTTGGTCCGCGCGCTTGATAAACGTTACTTCATGCTCATCAAACCAAGCTTGAGCAGCTTCTAAATCAGGCACACTAAAGCAGATATGACCGAAGCCTTGGGGCTCAGCGTTACCGTCGTGATAGGCAAAATCCTGCTGATCTTCGGTGCCCCAGTTATGTGTCAACTCCAGCAAGCCTTTCTGACTGAAGGTCCAGGCAGTACGTGCTTGAGCATCTTCTGGCACGCTATCACTGCTTTCGAGATTGGCGAGGAAGTAGAGCGAAAACTGCATCTCTTCGAAATCCAACCGGCGCAGTACCTGCATTCCAAATACCTTGGAGTAGAACGCTAGCGCGCGTTCGGGATCTTTCACCCGCAACATTGTGTGATTTAAGCGAAACCCTTGAGTTTGTGGCGCGACGGGCGCAATACCGGGATGTTGTTCGCCTTGAAAACTCATTTTGCTCTCCTGTTGCTAATACTGATCATTGAATCCATTGAGCCTCACTTACCGCTTACCATGAGGGCTTTAGCGCCATAATACCAGCCCTTACAAGCATGTAGGATTCGCTAGCGCAGTGTCGCAGTCAGCGCACTGGCAATGCTAAACAAAAATCCTACACTTATTATTCATAAGCTTTACAAAAAAGCAGGCTCTGCAACATAAGCGATGCCTCACCGTTGAGACGTCCATAGGAGTTTTCCATGACCGCGATTGATATGACCCTCGGCGCCCACCTAACCCTGAAGCAGTTAGCCCGCGCCATACACAATGGCTTTTCACCGATTGTGGAAGTCGAGTCGATGGATGGTATTTATAAGGTTCGCTTCCATCACGCTAACGGCGTCTCCGATTTAACCAATGCCGATGGCCATGTCAGTACTTTTTTGGGTACTGGTGAAATTCGCGACACCCTTGGCCAGCTGGGTCTTACGCATGGGGTGCTTACGTTTGCCGACCAGTGTGGCGATGAAATGATTGGTGTTGAGGGTAAAGCGATAACGCCTGATGAGATGCTCACCTACGGAACCCGCATCTCGTTTCGTTGATATACGCGCTTCGGTTGCTCAGGCTTTACAGATTGATCTAAGCCAAGGATAGTACCATCACGACAGGGGCGCCCTTGCTTAACGGGCTGAGAAGCACCCTTTGAACCTGAACCGGATAACACCGGCGTAGGGAGTCGTGGTGCAATTGCATCACCTCCCAGCCGGGAGGATATTATGCCTTCACGCCCACTCGGCGATTATCTCCGCGACCTGCGCGCTACCACACCGCTGGTACATTGCATGACTAACTATGTGGCGATGAATAGCACCGCTAATTTGTTATTGGCGACAGGCGCTTCCCCCGCCATGCTGCATGCTCAAGAAGAAGTGGCAGAGTTCACAGCGATTGCTGGCGCGCTATCGATTAATATTGGCACCCTCTCTTCCCCTTGGGCTGACGCCATGGTCATGGCCGCGCGCGCTGCTCATGAAAATCACATCCCGTGGGTGCTTGATCCTGTGGCTGTTGGTGCGACCACATTTCGCCAGCGTGTTTGCGAGACGTTGCTGGCTTATCAGCCTAACGTTATTCGTGGCAATGCCTCAGAAATACAAGCACTTAACGGATTAGCCAACCAGGGGCGTGGGGTTGATGCGACGGCTAGCACCCAAGAAGCGGCAACTGCTGCCATTGCGCTGGCACAGCAACATCGCTGTGTGGTGGCGGTGACTGGCGAGAGCGATTTCATTACCGATGGCACTGACCATTATCGTCTTACAGGCGGGCATGCGCTGATGCCCCGTGTGACGACCTTGGGCTGCGGCTTGAGTGCACTGGTGGCAAGCTTTGTGGCCGCAAACCGCGAGCAGCCGTTGGAGGCCAGCCTAGCGGCTTTGGCGTGTTTTAGCATCGCTGGAAGCCGTGCAGGAGAGCACGCTCAAGGTCCGGGCAGCTTTCAGGTAGCGCTATTGGACGCGCTGTATCAGTTATCCCCTGACGACCTTTCGACTCTTGCTCAATTGGAGGCGGTGCATGCCGTTTGATCTTTCACTCTATTTAGTCACCGATGCGGGTCTTTGTGCTGGCATGGGTCTGGAAAAAACGGTTGAAGCTGCTGTGCAGGGCGGCGTTACCATGGTGCAATTGCGCGATAAGCACGCTAGTGACGAACACATGATCACCCAGGCCAAACGTCTCAAGGCGATGTTGGCTGGTAGTGGCGTCCCTCTGATCATTAATGATCGCCTTAAGGTGGCGCTCGCCAGCCAAGCGGATGGCTTACATGTTGGGCAGAGCGACACGGCTGTTCAGGAAGCGCGCAACACACTTGGCCAGCACGCCATTATCGGGCTTTCAATTAACACGTTTGACCAACTTCTGGCGGCTCCCGTCGAACTGCTTAATTACGTCGGTTTAGGGCCGGTGTTTGCAACCGGTAGTAAACAAGATCACGCTCAGCCAATTGGCTTTGATGGGCTGGCTCGGCTTGCCAGTGCTTGCCAACTGCCCAGCGTCGCGATTGGCGGGCTAAAAGCTGAACACGTTGCTCAAGTGAAAGCCGCAGGGGCAAACGGTGTTGCGGTTATTTCTGCTATTTGTGGCCAACCAGACCCTCGACTGGCGGCCCAGGCGTTCAACGCGCAATGACCCAGCTCGAGCATATCGCGGCGTTTGTAAAGGTCGCTGAGCTGGGCAGTTATACCCGCGCAGCCGAGGCGCTAGACCTTTCCCGCACGCGGGTGTCCCGCCAAGTGATGGCACTTGAAGCGGCATTGGGTGCTCGGCTTATTCAGCGCACCACGCGGCGGCTGCACCTCACGGAAGCAGGCGAACGCTATCTCGTTCGTGCGCAAAGCATTTTGATCGCTTTGGACGAGGCAGCAGCAGAAATCGGCAGTGGCACCAGCACGGTGAACGGGCGGCTGCGTATCAATGGCCCGATGAGCTTCGGCACACGTTATCTTTCGCCGCTGGTTGCACAGTTTATGCAAACGCACCCGGGGCTTGAGGTGCGTTTGGATTTAAACGACCGCCGCGTTGATTTGCTGGAGGAAGGTTACGATATCGCCATTCGCATTGGCACCCTGCCCGACTCTAGCTTAGTGGCGCGACGGCTCACTCAGTGCCGGATGCTGTTTTGCGCATCACCTGATTACCTCGCCCAGCACGGTACGCCTCTAAAGAGTGAAGATTTGGCATCTCACCGTTGCCTTCGCTACCGAAGCGGCCAAAACAGTGGCGATTGGCGGATTGGTCGGCAACTACTTAGTGTTTCTGGCCCCTTAGAGAGCAACAATGGCGATATGCTGACGCATGCAGCTGAAGCGGGCTTAGGAATAGCGCAGCAGCCCAGCTTTTTAGTCACTGACAGCATTGCGAGCGGACGTTTAGTACCGATTTTGCAGAACTTACCGCCGACGTTGCTAGACATCCATGCGCTTTACCCAGCCCGACGCTATTTACCTGCCAAAGTAGAGCGCTTTATTGAGTTATTGGCGGCAGCATGGGGCGACCCGCCAATCTGGGAAGTCGAGCTAGGATTATCGCCTTTATCGCAACAGTGAAGTGCAGGAACAGTGGATTATCTCCCTAGCTATCATCTGTAAAGTGGCACTATCGCATCCAAGGTGATGCTCGCGACTAAGAGAGACCGCTATGACCACTACCAATACTTCACCACTCGCCCTCCATGCCACCGCCTTGCTACGTATCAGCTTGGGCGTGATGGTCTTAGCTCACGGCTTGCTTAAGGTGTTTGTCTTCACCCTGCCAGGCACTGTCAGCTACTTTGAATCCCTGGGCTTGCCGGGTGCTCTTGCTTACTTAACCATTGCTGCCGAAGTAGGTGGTGGCCTAGCACTGCTACTAGGCCTTTATACTCGCTGGGTAAGCCTTGCTCTCGTCCCCGTGCTGCTAGGGGCGGCTTCGGTACACTTGGGTAATGGCTGGCTGTTCTCGAACCCGGGTGGTGGCTGGGAATTCCCTATTTTTTGGACGATTGCCCTGGTGGTACAGGCAGGCCTAGGTGGCGGTAGCGCTGTTGTCAGCCGTAAATTCGCCTAACCACTCTGCCCGCATTGGCTTCGGCTTGTGCGGGCATTATTAGCCTTCTATAGGCTAACGGAGGTACTAAAATGCTACCCAGCCTGTTTATTTCCCATGGTTCCCCCATGCTGGCACTGAATAAAACGCCGGCCCACGCTTATCTTCGTGAACTGGGGGAGCGCTTTTCCCCGCGTGCGGTGGTCGTCGTATCAGCCCACTGGGAGAGCCTTACACTCAAGGTCAGCACTAGCGCACAACCAGAAACAATCCATGATTTTGGTGGGTTTCCACAAGCTCTTTTCGAGTGCCAGTATCCAGCGCCTGGCCACCCTGAACTGGCTGAACAAATTGCGCTGTTATTGGCTGCCGAACGCGTAGAGCGCGGCCTTGACCACGGCGCTTGGGTACCACTTTCACTGATGTTTCCAGAGGCCAATGTACCGGTCGTTTCCCTGTCGCTACCTGTGCGCTGGGAAAATGACGCGCTAATCACGCTAGGCGAACGCCTATCAGCATTGCGAAAAGAAGGGGTTCTGATTATTGGCTCAGGCAGCCTGACTCATAACTTATATGAAACTCTGCCCCAGGGCAGCCCTGCTCCCGTCTGGGTGGATGAGTTTGCCCAGTGGGTCAGCAAGCACATTGCAGCCAATGATCGCCAGGCATTACGCCACTGGGAGCGTGCTCCAAAAGCGCTGGAAAACCACCCAACTCCTGAACACTTCCAGCCCTTGCTGGTGGCCATGGGCGCGGGCGGTGATGCAACTCAGTTACACCACAGCGTTGAACATGGCGTACTGGCGATGGATATCTATCAGTTCGCTTAAGCTGTTGGCCGGGGTTTCAACGTGGTGCGGCGGTCATAGTAGGCAATAGCCAGCCCGCTGCCCATAATCAGCACACTGCCTACCCATACCCACAGATCCGGCAGCTCTCCCCAGAACCACCAACCAAGTAGTACCGCCCACAGCATCGCTGTGTAATCAAATGGGGCGGCAATCGCAGCAGGGGCAAAGCGGAACGCCAGGGTAATAAAGGCCGTCGCACCAATACCAAAAACACCCGAGACCAAAAAGCCAAGCCAGTGCCAGGGCTCTGGGGTTTGCCAAACCCAAGGCAAACTTAGAGCAGTGACAATAAAGGGCACTAACGTCATATAGAACACCATTGCCCACAGGTGCTCTCTAGCGCCATAGCGCCGCGCAGTAATCATCATCAGAGCATAAAAGAAAGCCGCGGCCAAGAGGATTAGCGTGCCAAGCTGGAATGCATCACCACCGGGGCGAACCACAATCAGCACGCCAGCAAAGCCAACTAACGACGCCATGAATACGGGTGGATCGATCCGCTCGCCAAGCAATGGCACTGATAGCAAGGTGACAAACAAAGGCGCCACAAAGGCGATTGCCGTGGCCTCTGCGAGAGGTAACAGGGTTAGCCCCCAGACAAAGCACACCATCGTAGCGGTATAAATCAATCCTCTCAGAAGGTGGATACGTGGGCGCCTGGTGTGTAACTTGCGCAACCCTCCGGCAAAATGGGCCAACAGGGCAATGAGCGGCAGTGACACCAGCGTACGAAAGAAAATAATCTGCAGCGGTGAATGCACTTCGCCTAGCCACTTCGATACCGCGTCACCAAGGGCCAAGAACAGAACCCCTAAGCACATGCACAGGATACCCTTTAACGACGTTGTCACGACGCTCTCCTTTTACCCTAAGGACACTTTATCAATCGGCATTAAACAACTAATAAAAAACCCCGCCAATGTGTCACTGGCGGGGTTGTGGAGCTAGCGTGGTTTTACAAACTTGCGTTAACCACCATGCACTCCATTCCCTGCGCCTGAAGCGTTCTACAGGCGCGTCTAGCGCGCGCTTCGTCCAACGCGACAACACGGGCGCGGAATACCGGCGTTTGACCAGCTAGGGTGTCAATAGCCACCCGCCCTCCTACTTCATGAGGCAGGCGCTGAGCAGCTTGACGTGCCAACTGCTCTGCTCGTGCTACTTGGCTAAATGCACCTACCTGAATCCCCCAATTACCCGCAGTCACAGACCGTTGGGGCGTAGTAGCCAACTCGCGTTCACGTTCAATAAACGTATTCACCGGATCGGGTGTATGGGCGGCAGGTCTTTCTGCCGGTGTTTCCATGGAGCGTGCGAGACGATCTTCAATTTCAACAATAGGTGTAGACGCTGGCGAAGGAGACAGTGTTGTCGCTGCCAAATTATTCGCGGGCGCTGAATTATTCGAAATCGTTACATTACTAGCCATAACAGGGCGATTCGAGACTGGCGGTACCGACATCGGGCGTTGGCTAGGAGTGCCAGAGCCAGAGAAAGCCATAAACTCACTAGAGAAAGTCGTATTTGCCAGCCATGTTTGCTGGTCACGCAACGCTGCACGAGCAAAACTGCGATCTAACAAGTTCGCCATATGAGAATCACGAGATGCCCCACTAAAGCCACCCATGACAACGCCCACCATGCGCCGATCTCCGTGGACGGCTGTTGTCGCGACATTGAAACCGGATGCACGAATAAAGCCGGTTTTAAGGCCATCTGCACCGGGGTAGTTTTTCACTAAGCGATTATGGCTGGTGTGCCGGGTACCACGATAGGTGAACTCTTGGAGTCCAAAGTAGTGGTAGTACTGTGGGAAGTCCTGCATCACGCGCACAGAGAGCGTCACCATATCCCGTGCCGTGGTGACCTGTTGGTCATCAGGCAGGCCCGAAGCATTGCGGAATGTGGTGGCATTCATGCCAAGCTCGCGAGCTTTTGCGGTCATCAACTGGGCAAAACGCTGCTCACTACCGCCTAACGCTTCAGCCACCACGACGGCAACATCATTAGCAGAGCGCACTGCTAACGCACGAATCGCAGAATCAACGGGGATAGTGCTGCCCGCAGACAGCCATAGTTTTACAGCAGGCATAGCGGCAGCTTGAGCAGACACAGGAAGCGGCTGATTAAGACTGAGCCGACCACTCTCCAATGCTTCAAATGTAAGGTACAACGTCATCATTTTGGTTAACGATGCGGGGTAGCGACGCTCATCGGCATTCTCGGCGTACAGTACCTCTCCGTTTTCTAAATCCACCACAATCCCAGCATAACGCGGATTTGCATGAGCACTCGATATGGCGCTTAGCAGCAATACCATTAACGACAGTGGAAGCCACCAACGCGCGACTATCGTTGCGCATATTCCCCTTGTTGCCATACATGCCCCTTTCTTGTTTTGCTGTAATGTCACACTACCAACTATTAATCTACTTGCCACACTAAGAAATCTAAGACTAGCACGGTAACTCTTCAAGTAAATTAAGAAAGCAGTATAAAAGTTGAAAACGCAATGAATAGAACAAAAAAAACCGACCCTAAGGGGTCGGCTTTCATTTTGTTGAACAACAACGCAGAGACTTACTCTTCTGCAGCTGCTTCTTCAACAACCGGACGGTCAACTAGCTCAACGAACGCCATAGGCGCGTTGTCGCCTGTGCGGTAACCGCACTTGAGGATGCGGATGTAACCACCCGGACGCTCGGCATAACGCGGACCTAGCTCGTTAAACAGTTTACCGACGGCTTCTTTGGAGCGCGTGCGGGAAAACGCCAAACGACGGTTTGCAACGCTGTCCTGCTTAGCTAGGGTAATTAGCGGCTCGATAACGCGACGCAATTCCTTGGCCTTAGGCAGGGTTGTCTTGATGACTTCATGTTCGACCAGCGAGACAGACATGTTCTTGAACATGGCCTGACGATGCGAGCTGGTACGATTCAGATGACGACCACTCTTACGATGACGCATGGTTGTAATTCCTTACCAAACTGGGACTCAAGTCGACACTCACGCGGAGGCCTTGTCGTCCTTCAGGCTAGCGGGTGGCCAATTTTCCAACCGCATACCGAGGGACAAGCCGCGCGCTGCCAATACGTCTTTGATTTCATTCAAAGACTTTTTACCAAGATTCGGTGTCTTCAGCAGCTCAACTTCAGTGCGCTGAATAAGATCACCAATGTAGTAAATATTCTCGGCTTTTAGGCAGTTAGCGCTGCGAACTGTCAACTCAAGATCGTCTACGGGGCGCAATAGGATAGGATCAACAAGATCCTCTTCCTCTTCGACTTCCTGCTCTTTATCAGCTTCCAGGTCGACGAAGGCGGCCAGCTGCTCTTGCAGAATGGTCGCACTGCGACGGATAGCCTCTTCCGGATCCAGTGTACCGTCGGTTTCCAGATCGATAATTAACTTATCGAGGTCGGTGCGCTGCTCAACACGAGCGGCCTCAACCGAATAGGAAACACGGCGAACAGGGCTGAAGGTGGCATCCAGCTGCAGGCGGCCAATTGCACGTGTCTCTTCATCAGAGCCACGAGCGTCAGCCGGTTCGTAACCACGACCCAGCGCTACCTTAAGCTGAATTTTCAGCTCGGCACCTTCATTGACATGAGCAATGACGTGATCCGGGTTGACGATTTCGACGCTATGATCAAGCGCAATGTCGCCAGCGGTGACGACAGCTGGGCCCTGCTTGTTCAGCGAGAGCACCGCCTCATCGCGGCTGTGCATCTTGATCGCAACATCTTTCAAGTTCAGGAGGATTTCGATGACATCTTCCTGCACCCCTTCGAGCGCACTGTATTCGTGCTCTACACCGGCAATTTCAGCCTCTACCACGGCAGCGCCGGGCATGGACGAAAGCAGAATGCGACGAAGTGCATTCCCCAGGGTGTGGCCAAAGCCGCGCTCGAACGGTTCGAGAACGATTTTGGCATGATGTGCGCTGATTTCTTCGACCTTGATGTCACGAGGACGAAGAAACTCTGTCACTGAACGCTGCATATGAACACCTTTCAGGCTGCCAAACGGATACTGAGTACTCTAGAGCACACTACTCAAGAGCATCTGGGCGGTTAGCTTTGCTACCCCGCCCAGGTCTCAAGAAGCAGAAATGTAAATCAAACTGCTTACTTGGAGTACAGCTCGACGATCAGGTTTTCGTTGATGTCGGCAGTCAGGTCACCGCGTTCAGGCAGAGCCTTGAAAGTGCCTTCCATCTTCTTGGCGTCGATTTCGATCCAAGCGATATCGCCACGGTTGGCCGCAATGGTCAACGAGTGTTGAATACGAGCTTGGTTCTTCGCCTTTTCGCGAACAGCAACAACGTCACCGGGCTTCACTTGGTAGGAAGCAACGTTAACAGTGCGGCCGTTCACGGAAATCGCCTTGTGGCTGACCAGCTGACGCGCTTCAGAGCGAGTCGAGCCAAAGCCCATGCGGTAGACGACGTTATCCAGTCGGGATTCAAGCAACTGCAACAATACTTCACCAGTCGCACCTTTCAGGCGAGCGGCTTCTTTGTAGTAGTTGCGGAACTGCTTTTCGAGTACGCCATACATACGGCGTACTTTCTGCTTCTCACGAAGCTGCAAGCCGTAGTCGGAAAGACGCTGACGACGCTGGCCGTGTACACCCGGGATCTGCTCGGATTTACACTTTTTCTCGAAGGGAGTAACACCGCTCTTTAAAAAGAGGTCGGTGCCTTCACGACGAGACAGTTTGCACTTCGGTCCAATATAACGAGCCATGAATCTGTCTCCTTAAACGCGGCGTTTCTTAGGCGGACGGCAGCCATTATGGGGAATGGGCGTCGCGTCAGTGATGCTTTGCACGCGGAAGCCGGCGGCATTGAGAGCGCGCACAGCGGATTCACGGCCGGGACCGGGGCCTTTGACCAGCACGTCTACGTTTTTCACACCATACTCGGCTGCAACAGTTGCTGCACGCTCACTTGCTACTTGAGCAGCGAACGGGGTGCTCTTGCGAGAACCACGAAAACCCGAACCACCGGCTGTCGCCCAAGAAAGAGCGTTGCCCTGGCGGTCTGTGATCGTCACGATCGTGTTGTTAAAAGAGGCGTGGATATGCGCTACGGCGTCCACTACCTGCTTTTTAACCTTTTTACGGTTACTACGCGGGTTAGCCATGTTGATGTCTATTCCTGTCTTAACGTCAGCTCTCTATTAAAGAGCCTGCGTGTTATTTGCGGATCGGCTTACGCGGGCCCTTACGGGTACGCGCGTTAGTCTTAGTCCGCTGACCACGCAGCGGAAGACTACGACGATGACGCAGACCACGGTAGCAGCCTAAGTCCATGAGACGCTTAATGTTAAGCGTTACATCACGACGAAGGTCGCCTTCTACGGTGTACTTACCAACTTCAGAACGCAGGGTATCCAGCTCATCGCTAGACAGATCCTGGATCTTGGTAGTAGGCGCGATACCGGCAGCAGCACAAACGTGCTGAGCGCGGGTACGGCCAATCCCGAAGATATAGGTCAGCGAGATCGCCGCATGCTTGTTGTCCGGGATATTGACGCCTGCAATACGGGCCATCAGCTTACTCCGAAATTTGAGCGGCTTGCTCGTTTATTCATCTACAAAAGGCGCAACAGCATACCCCTTTATAAGCCTTATGGCAAGGGGTATGCCGGCACCCGCTTAAAAACAACCCAGGTATTAACCCTGGCGCTGTTTGTGCCGCGGTTCGATACAAATGACGCGAACAGCGCCATTGCGTCGAATGATCTTACAATTACGGCACATCTTCTTTACGGAAGCTCGAACTTTCATCGTTCTCTCCAAATCGCAACGGCGCGCCTCAGCGCATAATGCCGCCGCTACCGTAGCCTTTCAGGTTGGACTTCTTCATCACCGAGTCATATTGATGCGACATGAGATGCGACTGCACCTGGGCCATGAAGTCCATGATGACCACAACCACGATCAGAAGCGAAGTGCCACCGAAGAAAAACGGTACGTTCCACGCAACGATCAAGAACTGGGGCATCAAGGAAACCGCAGTGATATACAAGGCACCGAACAAAGTAAGACGAGTCATTACTTTATCGATATAGCGAGCGGTCTGCTCGCCGGGGCGAATGCCCGGCAGGAAGGCGCCTGACTTTTTAAGATTGTCAGCCACATCCTTGGGGTTGAAGACCAGCGCTGTGTAAAAGAAGCAGAAGAATACCACTGCCGCCGCGAAAAGCAAGATGTAAAGCGGTTGGCCGGGGCCTAACGCTTGTGATGCACGCTGCAACCACTCCATTCCTTCACCAGCACCCACCCACTGACCAATAGAGGCCGGGAAGAGCAAAATACTGGAAGCGAAGATTGCTGGAATAACACCAGCCATATTCACTTTTAAAGGCAGGTAGCTGCTTTGGCCTGCATACATCTTATTGCCAACCTGGCGCCTGGGGTAGTTCACTTTCAAGCGGCGTTGGCCGCGCTCAATGAATACCACAAACGCAACGGTAGCAATACCTAGCACTGACAGCGCTAACAGCGGAAGAACATTCCAGGCACCTTCATTACGAGCAAGCTCAAATGCTTGCCCAACGGCACTGGGCAGCCCAGCGACAATCCCCGCGAAGATCAGCAGCGAAATACCGTTGCCGATGCCCTTCTCGGTGATCTGCTCACCTAGCCACATCATAAACACCGCACCTGATACAAATGTAATCACGGCGGTGAAAAAGAAGCTGAAGTCAGCGCTGTATGCGATGCCTTGGCTAGCCAGACCAACGGACATACCGGTAGCCTGGACGAAAGCCAGTATCACAGTGCCGTAGCGCGTGTACTGGCTAATCTTGCGGCGGCCAGCCTCACCCTCTTTCTTGAGTTGTTCAAGATGAGGGGAGACCGCAGTCATGAGCTGCATGATAATCGACGCCGAAATGTAGGGCATGATGCCCAAGGCGAGGACGCTCATACGCTCCAGGGCGCCACCCGAGAACATGTTAAACATGCCTAGGATGGTGCCCTGTTGCTCCCTAAACAAGGCAGCAAGCTGGTCAGGATTGATACCGGGAACGGGAATGTGGGCACCAATACGGTACACCACGATGGCGAGGAGCACGAAGCGCAAACGCGCCCACAGTTCACTCAGACCGCTGCCCATCGCCGGCATATTTCCTGACTTGGCCATTTAGTCCTCTACCTTGCCGCCAGCGGCTTCGATCGCTTCACGGGCACCTTTGGTGACCTTGATACCACGAACGGTAACCGCCTTGTTCAGTTCGCCAGAAAGGATGATCTTCGCATGAAGCGTTGCATCCTTTAGCACGTTGGCTTGCTTCAGAGTTTCCATAGTGACTTCGTCACCGGCAACCTTAGCAAGTTCAGCCAGACGTACTTCTTCAGATACCAATGACTTAGCAGACGTAAAGCCAAACTTCGGCAAACGACGCTGTAATGGCATCTGACCGCCTTCGAAACCAGGCTTGACGCTGCCGCCACTGCGAGATTTCTGACCTTTGTGGCCGCGGCCGCCGGTCTTACCAAGACCGGAGCCGATACCACGACCAACGCGCTTTTCAGCGTGTTTGGAGCCCGGTGCCGGGCTCAGGGTATTGAGTTTCATGGATTACTCTCCCTCAACGCGCACAAGGTAGTTAACCTTGTGGATCATGCCGCGTACGGCAGGGGTGTCTTCCAGCTCAACCGTATGACCGATGCGACGCAGACCCAGGCCCTTCATAGTAGCCTTGTGCTTGGGCAAAACGCCGATGGTGCTGCGGATCTGGGTAACCTTGATCGTTGCTGCCATGGTGCCTTACCCCGTGATCGCTTCGACAGACAGACCGCGTTTAGCGGCGATGTCTTCCGGTGCTTGCATGGCAGAGAGACCTTTAACAGTCGCTCGTACCACGTTAACCGGGTTGGTGGAACCGTAGCACTTGGCCAGTACATCATGGACACCAGCGAGCTCTAGTACAGAGCGCATGGCACCGCCAGCGATGATACCGGTACCTTCAGAAGCCGGCTGCATGTACACCTTAGAAGCACCGTGACGGGCTTTTATCGGGTACTGAAGCGTATGGCCTGCAAGGTTAACCTTGACCATGTTGCGACGAGCTTGATCCATCGCTTTCTGAATCGCAACAGGCACTTCACGTGCCTTGCCACGACCAAAACCGACACGACCTTTACCATCACCAACGACGGTCAGTGCGGTGAAGCCGAAAATACGACCACCTTTGACCACCTTGGCGACGCGGTTGACCTGCACTAACTTCTCTTGCAGATCACCGCTTTGCTGTTCGTTCTTCGCCATCGTAAAACCCTTTAGAATTCCAGGCCGCCTTCACGAGCGGCGTCGGCCAGAGCCTTAACGCGACCGTGATACTTAAAGCCAGCACGATCGAAGGCCACCTGGGTGATGCCTGCTTCTTTAGCGCGTTCAGCAATCAGAGCGCCAACCTTAGAGGCGGCTTCTGCGTTGCCAGTCGCACCCTCGCGCAGTGCTTTGTCCAGCGTAGAAGCACTGGCTAGCACTTTGCCACCATCCGGCGAGATAATCTGCGCATAGATGTGACGCGGGGTACGGTTGACGCACAGGCGATACACGCCCAGCTCGCGGATCTTTGCGCGAGCGCGGCGGGCACGACGGAGACGAGATTCTTTCTTCGCGTTCATAACCCTGCCTTACTTCTTCTTGGCTTCTTTGCGACGCACCTGCTCGTCGGCGTACCGAACACCCTTGCCTTTATACGGCTCAGGGGGACGGAAGGCGCGGATTTCCGCGGCGCACTGGCCGAGCATCTGCTTGTCCGCGCTCTTCAGCACGATCACGGTGTTCTTCGGCGTTTCCGCTGAGACACCCTTAGGCAGTTCATAGTCGACCGGGTGCGAGAAGCCCAGTGAAAGATTGAGCGTCTGGCCCTTAGCTTGGGCACGATAACCGACGCCTACAATTTCGAGAGTTTTTGTGAAACCCTCGGATACGCCCGTTACCAGGTTCTGAACCAAGGCGCGGGTAGTACCGGCCATTGCCCAGCTCTTGGCAGACTCACTCGGGGCGAAGGTCAGCTGGCCATCTTCTTGACCAATCACCACGTCTTGGTGAATGGGCATAGATAGCGTGCCCTGGCCGCCTTTAGCGGTCAGCTGGCCAGCGTCGATTTTAATCTCGACACCAGCAGGCACTTTAACCGGATATTTCGCTATGCGGGACATTCCAGCCTCCTAGAATACGGTGCAGATGACTTCGCCACCGACGCCTGCTTGGCGCGCGGCACGATCGGTCATGACACCATTAGAGGTGGTGACAATCGCGATACCCAGACCATCGGCGACCTTGGGCAGGTTGTCCTTGCCCTTGTACTGGCGCAGAGACGGCTTGGAAACCCGCTGAATGTGCTCAATAACCGGCTTACCCTCAAAGTACTTGAGAGTAACGGTCAGCTCGGGTTTAACGCCTTCAGCCACCGCAAAGTCGGTAATGTAGCCTTCTTCCTTTAACACGCGGGCCACTTCCACTTTCAGCTTGGAGGACGGCATGGTAGCCGTCTCCTTGGTGGCCATCTGCGCATTGCGGATACGGGTAAACATATCCGCTAGAGTGTCTTGCATGCTCATTTAATGTGCGCTCCTGATGATTCGACGTGACGTTACCAGCTGGACTTTTTCAGGCCAGGGACGTCGCCACGCATGGCGGCTTCACGCAGCTTGTTACGGCCAAGGCCGAACTTGTTGTAAAAACCGTGCGGACGGCCAGTCACGCGGCAGCGGTTACGCTGACGCACCGGGCTTGAGTCGCGCGGCAGTTGCTGCAGCTTCAGCGTCGCCTCGAAACGTTCTTCTTCAGAAGCGTTCACGTCCGAGATGATTTTCTTGAGCTCTGCGCGCTTAGCCGCAAACTTCTCGACTAGCTGAGTACGCTTGAGCTCGCGCTCTACCATACTTTTCTTAGCCATGATCCAACCCTTATTTCTTAAACGGGAAGTTCAGTGCTGCTAATAGCGCACGACCTTCCTCGTCGGTGTTGGCGGTAGTAGTGATAGTGACGTCCAGCCCCCGGATGCGATCGATCTTATCATACTCGATCTCTGGGAAGATGATCTGCTCACGCACACCCATTGAGTAATTGCCGCGACCGTCAAAAGACTTCGGATTGAGACCACGGAAGTCACGCACGCGGGGAATCGCAATGTTCACCAGGCGGTCCAGGAAGTCCCACATACGCGCTGAGCGTAGTGTAACTTTGACACCGATCGGCCAACCTTCGCGCACCTTGAAGCCCGCGATGGACTTGCGTGCCTTGGTCACCAACGGCTTTTGACCAGAGAGTTTCTCCAGGTCACCGATGGCATTGTCGATCAGTTTTTTATCACTGACCGCTTCGCCGATACCCATGTTCAGAGTCACTTTCGTGATCCGGGGTACCTGCATTACGTTGGCGTAGCTGAACTGCTCTTTGAGCTGGGCTACAACCTCGTTTTGATAACGTTCTTTCAAGTTCGCCATTTTGCTACCCGACTCGCGTTAGGCGTCGATCTGCGTCTGCGTCGACTTGTAGATACGTACCTTGGTACCGTCTTCCTTAACTTGGAAGCCGACGCGATCCGCCTTACCGGTCTCCGAATTGAAGATGGCTACGTTGGACGCGTGAATCGGAGCCTCACGCTCGACGATACCGCCCTGATTTCCCGCCATGGGATTAGGCTTGGTGTGACGTTTAATCATATTCACACCGGACACCACGAAGCGGTTTTCTAGTACCCGCTTAACAGTGCCACGTTTGCCTTTATCCTTCCCGGCGATGACGATGACTTCATCGTCACGTTTGATCTTTTGCATATCCGCCTCGCTCCTTACAGCACTTCAGGCGCTAGGGAAATGATCTTCATGAACTTCTCATTACGAAGCTCACGAGTTACCGGCCCGAAGATACGCGTGCCGATCGGCTGTTCGTTGGTGTTATTCAACAAAACCGCCGCATTTCCATCGAAACGGATCAGCGAACCGTCACTACGACGGACGCCACTACGGGTGCGAACGACTACCGCTTTCAGCACTTGGCCTTTTTTGACCTTACCGCGCGGAATCGCTTCCTTCACCGTTACCTTAATGACGTCACCAACGCGAGCGTAGCGACGGTGTGAACCGCCCAACACCTTGATGCATTGCACCCGGCGCGCTCCGCTGTTGTCGGCGACATCCAGCATTGTCTGAGTCTGAATCATCGGTTTTCTCCAAACCTAATCTGACTGCACTGATCGGCAGACTTTAGGTATTACCCCTTAGCCTGCTCAACCACCTCGACCAGCGTCCAAGCTTTCTTCTTGGAAAGCGGACGGCACTCCTGAATGGAAACCGTATCGCCTGCCTTAGCCTGGTTCGCCTCATCATGGGCGTGCAGCTTGGTGGAGCGCTTGACGTATTTTCCGTAGATCGGGTGACGCTCACGACGCTCGATCATAACGACGATGGATTTATCCATCTTATCGCTCACCACCTTGCCGGTGAGCGTACGTGTTTTTTTCTCTTCGGCCATCTTATTCACCTGCCTTCTCGTTGAGCAAAGTCTTCACACGGGCGATATCCCGGCGGACCTGCTTGAGCAGATGAGTCTGGCTCAGTTGGCCAGTGGCCTTCTGCATGCGCAGGTTAAACTGCTCGCGGAGTAGCTCGAGGAGTTGCTCTTGCAGCTCTCCTGCGGACTTTTCACGAATTTCCTGGGCTTTCATCACATCACCGTCCGTTTAGCAAAGGTGGTGGACAAGGGCATCTTCTGTGCGGCCAATTCAAATGCTTCACGGGCCAGCTCTTCGGATACACCTTCAATTTCGTACAGGACCCGACCCGGTTGGATCTGGGCTACCCAGTACTCAACGGAACCTTTACCTTTACCCATACGAACTTCGAGCGGCTTCTTGGAGATCGGCTTATCAGGGAAGACGCGGATCCAAATCTTACCGCCACGTTTAACGTGACGTGTGATCGCACGACGGCCTGCTTCGATCTGGCGCGCAGTGATGCGGCCACGACCGGTTGCTTTGAGACCGTACTCCCCGAAGCTGATTTTGCTTCCGCGATGCGCCAGGCCACGGTTGCGGCCTTTCATCATCTTACGGAATTTCATACGCTTGGGCTGTAACATCGACTCGCTCTCCCCTTACCTGGAACCTTTCTTCTTGGGCGCGTTGCCGGCAGGCTGCTGTTGCTTAGCCTTGGCACGTACTTCCTCAATACCACCGAGGATTTCACCCTTGAAGATCCACACTTTGACGCCGATGACGCCGTAGGTGGTGTGAGCTTCGTAAGTGGCGTAGTCGATATCCGCACGCAACGTGTGCAACGGAACGCGACCTTCGCGGTACCATTCGGTACGTGCGATTTCGGCACCACCCAGACGACCTGACAGCTGAATCTTAATGCCGCCAGCGCCAAGACGCATTGCGTTCTGTACCGCGCGCTTCATAGCACGACGGAACATTACGCGACGCTCAAGCTGACCCGCTACGTTAGCAGCGACTAGCTTGGCATCCAGCTCCGGCTTGCGAACTTCTTCGATGTTCACATGAACCGGAACACCCATCATCTCGGTTAGATCGCGACGTAAACGGTCGACATCTTCACCTTTTTTGCCAATCACGATACCCGGACGGGCAGTGTGAATGGTGATGCGGGCATTGTTAGCCGGACGCTCGATGTGAATGCGGCTTACGGAAGCGTTCTTCAAACGCTGATCCAGGAAGCTGCGCACTTCGAGATCATTATTGAGCTTATCGGCATAGGCGCCGCGCTCGGCATACCAGACAGAAGCATGGTCTTTGACGATGCCCAGTCGAATGCCTGTTGGATTGACTTTCTGACCCATCTGGTCGACTCCTACTTCTCGGCTACCTTGACGGTGATGTGGCAGGTGCGCTTCAAGATACGATCCGCGCGGCCTTTGGCGCGCGGCTTGATACGCTTGAGCGTCATGCCCTCATCGACGCAGATGGTCGAGACACGCAGCTCGTCGATGTCCATGCCGTTATTTTCTTCCGCATTCGCGATGGCGGACTGAAGCACTTTCTTGACCAGTTTGGCAGCCTTCTTCGGTGAGAAGGTCAGCAGGTCAAGAGCTTCGGCGACCGGTTTACCGCGCACCTGGTCAGCCACCAAACGGGCCTTCTGTGCGGATAAAGCAGCGCCACTCAGCTTAGCTGTGACTTCCATCTCTTAATCCTCTCTGGCTTACCGTTTGGCTTTCTTGTCCGCAGCATGCCCGCGATATGTGCGAGTAGCAGCGAATTCGCCAAGTTTATGACCCACCATTTCCTCGGAGACGTGCACCGGGACATGCTGGCGTCCGTTATGGACCGCAATAGTCAGACCTACCATGTTGGGCAGGATCATCGAACGACGCGACCAAGTCTTGATTGGTTTGCGATCGTTCTTCTCCACTGCAGCCTCTACCTTCTTCAAAAGATGAAGGTCAATGAAGGGACCTTTCTTTAGTGAACGTGGCACAGCCGTTACCTCTTAAGTTCTTGGCAATTTCGATTAACGCGTCTTGTTACGACGACGGATAATCAGCTTGTCGGTGCGCTTGTTCTTACGCGTCTTGTGACCCTTAGTCGGCACACCCCATGGGGATACCGGGTGACGACCACCACTGGTGCGGCCTTCACCACCACCGTGTGGGTGATCCACCGGGTTCATCGCGACACCGCGAACAGTCGGACGCACGCCTCTCCAGCGCTTCGCACCGGCCTTGCCAAGTTGACGCAGGCTGTGCTCGGAGTTGCTCACTTCGCCCAGAGTTGCGCGGCACTCAGCCAACACTTTACGCATTTCGCCAGAGCGAAGACGTAAGGTGGCGTAGTTACCTTCACGAGCAACCAGCTGAGCGCTAGTACCGGCACTGCGAGCAATCTGCGCGCCTTTACCCGGCTTCAGTTCGATACCGTGAACGGTAGAACCAAGCGGGATATTGCGCAGCGGCAAAGCGTTGCCTTTTTTGATGGGCGCGTTAACACCAGATTCCAGCACGTCACCCGCGCTGACACCTTTCGGTGCAATGATGTAACGACGCTCACCATCTGCATATTTCAGTAGTGCAATATGCGCACTACGGTTCGGATCGTGCTCAAGACGCTCAACGGTGGCTGGAATGCCATCTTTGGTGCGTTTGAAGTCGATCAACCGGTAGTGTTGACGGTGACCACCGCCCACGTGGCGGGTGGTGATGCGACCGTAGTTGTTACGGCCACCGGACTTGGACTGCTTTTCCAAAAGCGGTGCATAAGCACGGCCTTTGTACAGTTCCTCACCAACGATCTTAACGACGTGGCGACGACCGGCGGATGTGGGTTTGGTCTTGACGATTGCCATTATCCGTACTCCTGCCCTTATTCGGCGCCAGAGAAGTCTTCGAGCGTTTCACCCGCAGCCAGGGTCACATACGCTTTGCGGTAACCCTTACGCAGGCCAACGCCGTGAGCAGTACGCTTAGTTTTCCCCTTCACGTTCAGTACTTGAACGCTACCGACCTTCTTGCCGAACAGTGCTTCAACGGCTTTCTTGATCTCGGGTTTGGTAGCATCAGATGCCACCTTGAAAACGTACTGGTTGCGCTCGGCTGCCATCGCGGCCTTTTCGGTCACGTGCGGTCCAAGCAGAACCTTAAATACGCGCTCCTGGTTCATGCCAGCTTCTCCTCGAATTTACGCAGGGCGGAGACGGTGACCAGAACCTTATCAAAGGCTACTAGGCTCACCGGATCAGCTGCAGCGACATCCACCACGTCAACGTGGGGAAGGTTGCGTGCGGCCAGATAGAGCTTCTCGTCAATCTCTTCGGTGACGATCAACACTTTCTCAAGGTTGAGCTCTTTCAGCTTGGCAGCTACCTGCTTGGTCTTCGGCGCTTCAACGCTGAACTCTTCAACAGCGACAAGACGCTCTTGACGGACTAGTTCAGACAGGATGGAACGCATCGCCGCACGGTACATTTTGCGGTTTACTTTCTGGCTATGGTCCTGAGGACGCGCCGCAAAAGTCACACCGCCGCTGCGCCATAGCGGAGAGCGGATTGTACCGGCACGTGCACGACCGGTACCCTTCTGACGCCAAGGCTTCTTACCACCACCACGTACGTCGGAACGGTTCTTTTGAGCGCGGGTACCTTGACGGCCACCAGCCAAATAGGCGGTTACCACCTGGTGAACCAGCGCTTCGTTGAATTCTTTGCCAAAAGTGGCATCGGCTACTTCAACGGTACCCGTGCCTGCAGCAAGATTCAGATTCATTGGTAATTATCCCCTTCAGCGAGCTTTCACGGCGCTGCGAACGATAACATCGCTACCGGTCGCGCCCGGAACAGCACCTTTGATCAGCAGCAGGTTACGCTCGGCGTCGACACGGACGATTTCAAGGCTCTGCACGGTGCAACGGGCATTGCCCATCTGACCGGCCATTTTCTTGCCTTTAAATACGCGACCCGGAGTCTGACACATGCCGATAGAACCCGGCGCGCGGTGCGACAGGGAGTTACCATGCGTGTTGTCTTGGGTACGGAAATTCCAGCGCTTAACAGCACCCTGGAAGCCTTTACCCTTAGAGGTGCCGGTCACGTCAATCATTTGACCAGCTTCGAAGAGGGATACGGTGAGTTCGCCACCCACTTCCGGAGACTCTTCGCCTTCTGCAAGACGAAACTCCATCAGTGAACGACCAGCCTCAACACCCGCCTTGGCAAACTGACCAGCTTGCGCTTTGGTGAGGTGCTTGGCTTTGCGAGAACCTGTGGTGACCTGAACCGCTGCGTAACCGTCAGACTCGAGAGTCTTAACGCGCGTTACACGGTTAGGATCAACTTCAATAACGGTCACGGGCACGGAAGCGCCATCTTCGGTAAAGACACGGGTCATCCCGGCCTTTTTACCGACTAAACCGATAGTCATACTCAGTCTCCTATAGTGTACGGGGCTATCACCCGCTATGGCTGCCCTTTCCAGAGCATTCCACTAGCACATTGTGTGGCGCCTCACGGCGCGGCGGCTGCTGCTCATTCTAAAAAATTAATGAGCGCTGGGCCGCGAGTGTCTAGTGTAATTAGTCGAGCTTGATTTGCACGTCTACGCCAGCGGCGAGATCGAGCTTCATCAATGCATCAACAGTTTTCTCGGTTGGCTCAACAATATCGAGCACACGCTTGTGCGTACGAATCTCATACTGGTCACGCGCATCTTTGTTTACGTGCGGTGAAATCAGGATGGTGTAACGCTCGCGGTTGGTCGGTAGCGGGATCGGACCACGAACCTGAGCACCAGTACGCTTAGCGGTTTCAACGATTTCCGCTGTGGACTGGTCAATCAGGCGATGGTCGAACGCTTTCAACCGAATGCGAATCTTTTGGTTCTGCATTTGCCCTAAACTCCAATGGATGTCGACGGCGCGAGCCGTCTACCCACGCATTCAAAGGATGCGCATTATAGGCACGCCAAAAGCCCATGTCAAACATTTGCTATTGGTGCGCAGAAAAGGGGGCTCGCAAGAGCCCCCTTGATCAATCATCAAGCAAGCTTACTTGACGATTTTTGCAACAACGCCAGCACCAACGGTACGACCGCCTTCGCGGATTGCGAAGCGCAGACCTTCGTCCATAGCGATTGGAGCAATCAGGGTAACAACCATCTTAACGTTGTCGCCCGGCATTACCATTTCAACACCTTCCGGCAGTTCACAAGTACCTGTTACGTCAGTGGTACGGAAGTAGAACTGGGGACGGTAGCCCTTGAAGAAAGGCGTGTGACGACCACCCTCTTCTTTGGACAGTACGTAAACTTCTGCTTCGAAGGTAGTGTGCGGGTTGATGGTGCCCGGCTTAGCCAGAACCTGGCCACGCTCGACGTCATCACGCTTAGTACCACGCAGCAGGGCGCCAACGTTCTCACCTGCACGACCTTCGTCGAGCAGCTTACGGAACATTTCAACACCGGTAACGATGGTTTTGGTGGTGTCGCGGATACCCACGATTTCCACTTCTTCGCCTGCTTTAACGATACCGCGCTCTACACGACCGGTAACAACAGTACCGCGACCAGAGATAGAGAACACGTCTTCGATCGGCATCAGGAACGGCTGGTCGATAGCACGCTCCGGCTCAGGGATGTACTCATCCAGAGCTTTGATCAGATTCGCAACAGCAGTTGTACCCATGCCGTTCTCATCTTCACCGTTCAGAGCCATCAGCGCAGAACCAGTGATGATCGGAGTGTCGTCACCCGGGAAGTCGTACTCGTCGAGGAGTTCGCGAACTTCCATCTCAACCAGCTCAAGCAGCTCTTCGTCATCGACCATGTCCGCTTTGTTCAGGAACACAACGATGAACGGAACGCCAACCTGACGAGACAGCAGGATGTGCTCACGCGTCTGCGGCATCGGGCCGTCAGCAGCAGAACATACCAGGATTGCGCCGTCCATCTGCGCAGCACCGGTGATCATGTTCTTGACGTAGTCAGCGTGTCCTGGGCAGTCAACGTGCGCGTAGTGGCGCTCTTCAGACTGATATTCAACGTGAGACGTAGCGATGGTGATACCGCGCTCGCGCTCTTCAGGAGCGTTATCGATGGTATCAAACTCACGCCAGTCGCCGCCGAAAACTTCAGCAGACACACGAGTCAGAGCCGCTGTCAGGGTCGTTTTACCGTGGTCGACGTGACCGATGGTGCCGACGTTGACGTGCGGTTTGGAACGTTCAAATTTTTCCTTAGCCACTGCTATAACCTCTTTACGTTAGCTAACGGTTAACCGTTTTGGTTGATGACGGCTTCTACGACGCTGGAGGGCGCCTCGTCGTACTTCGCGAACTCCATAGAGTAGCTCGCACGGCCCTGGGTCTGAGAGCGCAGATCGGTTGCGTAACCGAACATCTCACCCAGCGGCACCGTTGCGCGGATGACTTTGCCGGAGCTGGAGTCATCCATGCCCTGCACCAGACCGCGACGACGGTTCAGGTCACCCATGACGTCACCCATGAAATCTTCGGGGGTCACGACCTCGACCTTCATCACCGGTTCCAGCAGCACGGCCTTGGCCTTCCTGGCACCTTCTTTAACCGCCATGGAAGAAGCAATCTTAAACGCAGTCTCGTTAGAGTCCACGTCATGGTAAGAACCATCGTACAGCGTGACTTTAACGTCGATCATCGGGTAACCCGCGATGACACCGTTCTTCAGCTGTTCGTAGGCACCTTTTTCTACTGCAGGGATGTATTCCTTAGGAACCACACCACCAACAATTTCGTTGACGAATTTGAAGAAGATTTCTTCATCACCTTCGCCCTTCTCTTCAGCAGTCAGCGGCTCAATGCGCAGATGCACGTGGCCGTACTGTCCACGACCACCCGACTGGCGCACAAACTTGCCTTCTTGCTCAATGCTGCCACGGATGGTTTCGCGGTAAGCAACCTGCGGCTTACCGATATTGGCTTCAACCTTAAACTCGCGACGCATACGGTCGACAAGAATATCCAGGTGCAGCTCACCCATACCAGAAATAATAGTCTGGCCGGTTTCTTCGTCAGTCTTCACCTGGAAGGAAGGATCTTCCTGGGCCAATTTACCCAGTGCAACACCCATTTTTTCCTGGTCAGCTTTCGACTTAGGCTCTACGGCAACAGAGATAACCGGATCCGGGAACTCCATGCGCTCGAGTACGATCTTGTGATCGATATCACACAGGGTGTCACCTGTAGTCACATCTTTCAGACCAATACACGCTGCAATATCGCCCGCTAGTACTTCTTTAATCTCTTCACGAGTATTGGCGTGCATCTGAACGATACGACCAACACGCTCTTTCTTCTGCTTAACGGAGTTATAAACACCGTCACCAGACTTAAGAACGCCTGAGTAAACGCGAATAAAGGTCAAGGTACCAACGAAGGGGTCGGTAGCGATCTTAAACGCCAACGCCGCAAACGGAGCACTGTCGTCCGCTTCGCGGGTCGCTACGGTACCATCTTTGTCGTCCAGCTCACCTTCGATTGCTTTAACTTCTGTCGGTGAGGGCAGGTACTCAACAACCGCATCCAGGACTGCTTGAACACCCTTATTCTTAAAGGCAGAACCACAGGTCACTAGAACGATCTCGCTAGCCAGCGTGCGCGCACGAAGACCTGCTTTGATTTCTTCAATGGTCAGTTCCCCACCTTCGAGGTACTTGTCCATCAATTCATCAGAGCCTTCAGCTGCGGCTTCGACCATTTGCTCGCGATATTTTTCGGCAGTCTCTTGTAGCTCAGCAGGAATATCGACAAGCTCATACGAAGTGCCTAAGTCTGCCTCATTCCAGAGGATAGCCTTCATCTCGATCAGGTCGATAACGCCTTTAAAGTCTTCCTCTGTACCCCAGTTAATCTGGATTGGCACAGCGTTAGCACCTAAGCGTTCCTTCAACTGGTCAACAACCATGAAGAAGTCTGCACCTGTACGGTCCATCTTATTGACGAAGACCATACGCGGAACTTCATACTTATTGGCCTGGCGCCATACGGTTTCGGTCTGCGGCTGAACGCCGGAAGAACCGCACAGTACAACAACAGCACCATCAAGAACACGCAAAGAACGCTCAACTTCGATAGTGAAGTCAACGTGCCCAGGGGTGTCGATGATATTAATGCGGTGCTCATCAAACTGGTGATTCATACCTTTCCAGAAGGTAGTAACAGCAGCCGAGGTGATAGTAATACCACGCTCCTGCTCTTGCTCCATCCAGTCAGTAGTCGAAGCACCTTCATGGGTTTCGCCCAGCTTGTGGTTTACGCCAGTGTAAAACAAAACACGTTCTGTCGTGGTTGTCTTACCTGCATCAACGTGGGCAACAATACCCAAGTTGCGATAGCGATTAAGCGGTGTTTTGCGTGCCACGGTGAAGCTCCCGTTAGTTGGCAATGCTCGTTAATTCAGCAGTGTTCGTTTTGCGTATCCCACCGCCGCCACCCACAAAGATAGCGGCAGTGTGTTGCAGCATGGCGAAAAAACTCTTTAGCGCAGCACAACCAGCAAAATCAAACACAAACTCAGAAACGCCGAGTTTAGAAACGATAGTGAGAGAAGGCCTTGTTGGCTTCTGCCATACGGTGCACATCTTCACGCTTCTTAACAGCCGAGCCTTTGCCTTCAGCGGCATCCAGCATTTCACCTGCCAGGCGCTGAACCATCGTTTTCTCACCGCGGCGACGCGCTGCGTCTACCAACCAGCGCATTGCTAGGGCTTGGCGACGCGAAGGACGAACTTCGACTGGCACCTGATAGGTCGCACCACCAACACGGCGCGACTTTACTTCGACCATCGGCTGGATGGTTTCCAGCGCTTTGTCGAAGATTTCCAGCGGCTCTTCATTACTACGCTCGGCAACCTTGTCCAACGCACCGTATACGATGCGCTCAGCTATGGACTTCTTGCCGCTGACCATCAGGTGGTTCATGAACTTCGCCAGACGCTCACTTCCGAACTTAGGATCCGGCAGGATTTCGCGTTTAGCTACAACTCTTCTTCTAGGCATGATAAGCCCTCAATTAAGGATCCTTCAGGTAAACCCGGAACTAATTGCGCTAATAGCGCCGCCCGACCTTACTCTTATCAGACCGTCATATTCGTATTAAGGTAACAACGCCAGCGTCTTAAGACGCTGCAACAAGACGTCTTAGGACTTCGGACGCTTGGTACCGTACTTAGAACGACCCTGCTTACGGTTCTGTACGCCAGAGGTGTCAAGGGCGCCACGAACGGTGTGATAACGCACACCTGGCAAATCCTTTACACGACCGCCGCGAATCAGAACAACAGAGTGCTCTTGCAGGTTGTGACCTTCACCACCGATATAAGAAGACACTTCGAAACCGTTGGTAAGGCGCACACGGCAAACCTTACGCAGGGCCGAGTTCGGCTTCTTAGGGGTAGTAGTGTAAACGCGCGTACAAACGCCACGTTTCTGCGGGCATGCCTGTAGCGCAGGTACGTCACTCTTAGCGACGGGGCGCTTACGCGGCTTGCGCACTAGCTGATTAATCGTTGCCATGGTGTTTAGCTGACTCCAATGGTTGCCTGGCCTTTCAACAAATACTAGCAGTAGGTGCGGGCGCACCCACCCCACTGTTAAAGGCTGCGCATTCTAAAGGCTGACCCTAGGTGGCGTCAAGTCTTGCTGGCGGTTTAACCAGCAAGACTGCACCATAAGGGCCAGCGACTCGTTGTTACTCGTTTTCCTTACCGTCGATTACAGCTCGTCGTCTGAATCAAGGGCGGTTAACTGAGCACCAAGCTCCTGCTCAACTTCGGTAGCCGAGGGGTTGAACAGACGCTCAACGTCTTCGCGTTTGCGACGACGCTCTGCGTGGTGAGTCAGACCGGTACCTGCCGGAATCAGACGTCCAACCACCACGTTTTCTTTCAGGCCGCGTAGATAATCGCGCTTGCCGGTTACCGCTGCTTCGGTCAATACACGTGTCGTTTCCTGGAACGACGCCGCAGAAATGAACGACTCAGTGGCCAAGCTGGCCTTAGTGATACCCAACAGCAAGCGTTGATACTTGGCCGGGAATTTACCTTCTTTCTCAAGACGCGCATTTTGCTCTAGTACGCGTACCAGTTCAGCTTGATCGCCAGTAATAAAGTCAGAGTCACCTGAATCGGAGATCTCTACCTTACGCAGCATCTGGCGAACAATGACTTCGATATGCTTATCGTTGATGCCTACACCCTGCAGACGGTAAACATCTTGTACTTCGGCAGTGATGTACTTGGCCAGCTCTGCCACGCCCAGTAAGCGCAGGATATCGTGAGGGTTGCTCGGACCATCCGAAATCACTTCACCCTTCTCGACGCTTTCACCTTCGAAGACAGCGATTTGACGCCATTTCGGGATCAGCGCTTCAAACGGGTCGCCAGATTCCGGCGTAATCGTCAAACGACGCTTACCCTTGGTCTCTTTACCGAAGCTGACCACACCACTGATTTCAGCCAAGATTGACGACTCTTTCGGCTTACGTGCCTCAAACAAGTCGGCAACACGTGGCAGACCACCGGTAATATCTTTGTTACCAGACGCTTCTACCGGGATACGTGCAACGACTTCACCGACACCAATGGTAGAGCCATCATCAACGGAGATAATCGAGTTGCCTGGCAGCAGATACTGTACCGGCGTATTCGATCCTGACACCGACACATACTCGCCAGCAGCATCTTTCAGCATCACCATCGGGCGCTTATCGCGACCTGCCATCGGGCGGGCTGCCGACTCGATAACCTCAATAGAGGACAGACCGGTCATTTCGTCGACGCTGCGGTGCATGGTGACACCTTCGTCAAGGTCGACAAACTGCGCCTTACCTTCTACTTCGGCAATGATCGGATGCGTGTGCGGATCCCACTTGGCGACAATCGCACCGCCATCAACCACGTCACCGTCACGTACAGACAGCTCGGCACCGTAAGGCAGCTTGTAGTACTCACGCTCACGGCCATGGTCATCAGCAACAGCAAGTGCGCTGGAGCGAGAGACAACCACCAGCTTGCCGTCGGCACGCTCTACATGCTTGATGTTGTGCAGACGTACTTTACCGCCGTGCTTGACCTGAACGCTATCCACTGCCGATGAGCGCGATGCCGCACCACCGATGTGGAACGTACGCATGGTCAGCTGGGTACCCGGCTCACCGATGGACTGTGCAGCGATAACGCCGACAGACTCACCAATGTTGACCTGATGGCCGCGCGCCAAGTCACGTCCGTAACAGGAGGCACAGACACCGTGAGCAGTGTCACATGTAATGGTAGAACGAACGATAATCTCGTCGACACCCATGGTGTCTAGCGACGCACACCACTTTTCGTCAAGCAATGTGCCGCGCGGAATAAGCACTTCATCATTACTTGGATCAATAACATCAATCGCAACGACACGACCAAGGACGCGCTGAGACAGCGGTACGATGATGTCGCCACCTTCAATGATCGGGTGCAGCGTCAGGCCATTTTCAGTGCCACAATCGGTCTCAGTGATAACCAAGTCCTGGGCAACGTCAACCAGACGACGGGTCAGGTAACCGGAGTTAGCCGTTTTCAGAGCCGTATCCGCAAGACCTTTACGTGCACCGTGGGTCGAGATGAAGTACTGAAGTACGTTCAGACCCTCACGGAAGTTGGCAACGATCGGCGTTTCGATGATCGAGCCATCCGGCTTAGCCATCAAGCCACGCATACCCGCCAGCTGGCGAATCTGGGCGGCAGAACCACGCGCACCAGAGTCAGCCATGATGAAGACGCTGTTGAACGAGTCTTGCTCAACTTCGTTGCCTTCACGATCGATGACGGTCTCTTTGGAGATACCAACCATCATCGCCTTAGCGACTTTATCGTTGGCTTTCGACCAGATATCGATAACCTTGTTGTACTTCTCGCCAGCAGTTACCAAGCCAGAAGAGAACTGATCTTCGATCTCTTTAACTTCTGCTTCTGCAGCGTCGACAATCTCGGTTTTCGCATCAGGAATAACGAAGTCGTTAACACCGATTGAAGCGCCCGACCATGTTGCCAAACGGAAGCCGGTGTACATCAGCTGGTCAGCAAAGATAACCGTAGGCTTCAAGCCAGCACGACGGTACACCTCATTGATCAAGCTAGAAATCGCCTTTTTCTTCATTGGCTGGTCGATCAAGGAGAACGGCACACCTTCCGGCAAAATGCGGAACAGTAGTGCACGACCCACCGTCGTGTCGTAGATGCGGCGATGGAAACTACGCTCGCCGGTCTCTTCTTCGACGTCGACTTCGTCCAGGCGCACTTTCACGCGAGCATGCAGCGATACCGACTGCGTTCCGAAGGCGCGCTCGACCTCATGGAGGTCAGAGAACACCATACCTTCGCCTTTGGCATTGATCTTTTCGCGGGTCATGTAATACAGACCCAGAACAACGTCTTGCGACGGTACGATAATCGGTTCACCGTTGGCGGGCGACAGCACGTTATTGGTGGCCATCATCAGCGCACGCGCTTCAAGCTGAGCTTCCAGGGTCAGCGGTACGTGTACCGCCATCTGGTCACCGTCAAAGTCGGCGTTGTAGGCGGCACATACCAGCGGGTGCAGCTGGATCGCTTTACCTTCGATCAACAGCGGCTCAAACGCTTGGATACCCAGACGGTGTAGCGTCGGTGCGCGGTTAAGCAGTACCGGGTGCTCACGGATAACATCGGCAAGGATGTCCCACACCTCGGGCAGTTCGCGCTCAACCATCTTCTTGGCAGCTTTGATCGTTGAGGCGTAGCCCAGCGACTGCAGCTTGGAGTAGATAAACGGTTTGAACAGCTCAAGCGCCATTTTCTTAGGCAGACCACACTGGTGCAAACGCAGTGTCGGACCAACCGTGATTACCGAACGGCCAGAGTAATCGACGCGCTTACCTAGCAAGTTCTGACGGAAACGCCCCTGCTTACCTTTGATCATATCGGCAAGGGATTTCAGCGGACGCTTGTTAGAGCCCGTAATGGCGCGACCGCGACGGCCGTTATCCAACAACGCATCAACCGCTTCTTGCAGCATACGCTTCTCGTTACGCACGATAATATCCGGCGCATTGAGGTCAAGCAGACGCTTCAGGCGGTTGTTACGGTTGATAACGCGACGATAAAGGTCGTTCAGATCTGAGGTCGCGAAGCGGCCGCCGTCCAGCGGTACCAACGGACGAAGATCCGGCGGCAGCACGGGCAGCACTTCCATGACCATCCACGCCGGCGCGTTGCCGGAGTGGTAGAACGCTTCAAGCAGCTTCAAGCGCTTTGAAAGCTTCTTAATCTTAGTTTCAGAGTTAGTCTGCGGAATTTCTTCACGCAGGTGATTAATCTCTTCTTCCAGATCAATATCTTTCAGCAGCTCTTGGACAGCTTCGGCACCCATACGGGCGTCGAAGTCATCACCGAACTCTTCTAGCGCTTCAAAGTACTGTTCATCGTTGAGTAACTGACCACGCTCCAGCGTGGTCATACCCGGATCAATGACGACAAAGCTTTCGAAGTACAGCACGCGCTCGATATCACGCAGGGTCATATCGAGGAACATGCCGATACGCGACGGCAGTGACTTCAAAAACCAAATGTGAGCCACTGGCGATGCCAGTTCGATGTGGCCCATGCGCTCACGGCGCACGGCAGCCTTGGTGACTTCAACGCCACACTTCTCACAAATGATGCCGCGGTGCTTCATGCGCTTATACTTACCGCACAAACACTCGTAGTCTTTGACTGGGCCGAAAATCTTGGCGCAGAACAGACCATCCCGTTCCGGTTTAAAGGTACGGTAGTTGATGGTCTCGGGCTTCTTCACCTCGCCAAACGACCAGGAGCGAATCATGTCCGGCGACGCCAGGGTAATCTTGATCGCGTCAAACTCTTCGGACTGAGATTGCGATTTGAGTACTTTCACCAAATCTTTCATGGGACGGCTCCTAGCTCTCTAACTCGATATCGATGCCCAGCGAGCGGATTTCCTTCACGAGTACGTTGAAGGATTCCGGCATGCCTGCCTGCATGGTGTGGTCGCCATCCACGATGTTTTTATACATCTTGGTGCGGCCTTCGACGTCGTCCGACTTGACGGTGAGCATCTCTTGCAGCGTATACGCGGCACCGTAAGCTTCCAGCGCCCATACTTCCATCTCACCAAAGCGCTGACCACCGAACTGCGCCTTACCACCCAGCGGCTGCTGAGTCACTAGCGAGTAAGAACCGGTAGAGCGCGCGTGCATCTTGTCGTCTACCAAGTGGTTCAGCTTGAGCATATACATGTAGCCAACGGTCACCGAGCGGTCAAACGCATCGCCAGTACGGCCATCGTACAGCGTCATCTGGCCAGACTCAGGAATGTCAGCAAGCTTCAGCAGATGTTTGATCTCGTGCTCTTTAGCACCATCGAACACCGGCGTTGCCATAGGTACACCGCCTTTGAGGTTTTTCGCTAGCGCAATGATTTCTTCATCGCTTAACGAATCGATATCCTCAACACGGGTTCCCGGCGTGTTATATATCTGGCCCAGGAAGTCACGAATTTCAGCAACTTGCTGACCACGAGCATCACGTAACAGCGCGTCAATCTTGACACCCAAACCACGGGCAGCCATACCCAAGTGCGTTTCGAGGATCTGACCAACGTTCATCCGCGACGGTACACCCAGCGGGTTCAACACCACATCAACCGGCTCGCCCTTCTCGTCGAACGGCATATCTTCGATGGGCATGATCGCCGAGATAACACCTTTGTTACCGTGACGACCGGCCATCTTGTCGCCAGGCTGAATGCGACGCTTAACCGCCATGTAAACCTTGACGATTTTAAGCACGCCCGGCGCGAGGTCATCACCCTGGGTCAGCTTGCGCTTCTTGTCTTCAAAGCGCTCGTCCATCTCTTTACGACGATTTTCGAGCTGCTCATCGGCCTGGGCCAACAGCTCGTTGTAGGCTTCATCCTGCATACGCAGCTTGAACCACTGCTGACGCGGCAGCTCGTCGAGGTAATCCTCGTCAAGCACATCGCCTTTCTTCAGGTTCGGACCGCCATTAACAGCCTGACCTTCCAGCGTGCGCTTCAGGCGCTCAAAGGTAGCGTCTTCAGCGATACGGTAGGTTTCCTGAAGATCTTTACGCACTTCGTCCAGCTGCATCTGTTCGATAGCAAGCGCACGAGAGTCTTTTTCAACGCCGTCACGGGTAAATACCTGAACGTCGATGACAGTACCCTTCATGCCGGTCGGCGCACGCAGCGAGGTATCTTTAACGTCAGATGCTTTCTCACCGAAAATAGCGCGTAGCAGCTTCTCTTCCGGCGTCAGCTGGGTTTCACCCTTCGGCGTTACCTTACCGACCAGGATGTCGCCAGGGCCAACTTCAGCACCAATGTAAACAACACCAGCTTCGTCCAACTTACCCAGCGCGGACTCGCCCACGTTGGGAATATCGGCAGTGATCTCTTCCGGCCCTAACTTGGTATCGCGAGATACACAGGTCAGTTCCTGAATATGAATCGTGGTAAAGCGGTCTTCTTGAACCACCCGCTCAGACAGCAGGATAGAGTCCTCGAAGTTGTAACCATTCCAGGGCATGAACGCGATGCGCATGTTCTGGCCTAGCGCCAAATCACCCATATCAACAGACGGGCCGTCGGCCAGGATATCGCCACGGGCTACGCTGTCACCAGGACGCACGATAGGGCGCTGGTTCATACAGGTGTTCTGGTTTGAACGGGTGTATTTGGTCAGGTTGTAGATATCAACACCAGCTTCACCACCGATGATCTCATCTTCGTGTACCCGTACCACGACACGACGTGCGTCAACGGAGTCGATTACACCGCCACGACGCGCCACGGCACAAACACCGGAGTCACGCGCAACGAAGCGCTCCATACCAGTACCTACTAGCGGCTTGTCAGCACGCAAAGTCGGTACCGCCTGACGCTGCATGTTCGCCCCCATCAAGGCGCGGTTAGCATCATCGTGCTCCAGGAACGGAATCAGCGCGGCCGCGACCGAAACAACCTGGCGTGGTGAAACGTCCATTAGCGTGACTTGCTCAGGACGCATAAACGTGGTTTCACCACGATGACGTACCTGAACCAAGTCGTCACTCAGCCTGTTGGACTCATCCACAGCAGCAGACGCCTGGGCAATAACGAAATCACCCTCTTCGATCGCCGACAGGTGAACGATGTCGTCGGTCACTTGGCAGGCATTGACCTTACGGTATGGCGTTTCAAGGAAGCCGTAGCTGTTGGTGTGACTGTACGTCGCCAACGAGTTGATCAGACCGATGTTCGGACCTTCCGGCGTTTCGATCGGGCACAAGCGGCCATAGTGCGTAGCATGTACGTCGCGCACTTCGAAACCAGCACGCTCACGGGTCAAACCACCTGGGCCGAGTGCCGACACACGACGCTTGTGGGTAACCTCAGAAAGCGGGTTGTTCTGATCCATAAACTGGGACAGCTGGCTAGAACCGAAGAACTCTTTCACCGCTGCCGCTACCGGCTTAGCGTTGATTAGATCTTGCGGCATCAGGCCTTCGCTCTCCGCCATGGAAAGACGCTCTTTCACTGCGCGCTCTACGCGCACTAAGCCGACGCGGAACTGGTTTTCAGCCATTTCGCCAACACAGCGAATACGGCGGTTACCCAGGTGATCGATATCGTCAACGTCGCCAAAGCCGTTACGGATATTGATCAGCTCGCGCAGAACATCGAGGATGTCTTTGCGATCCAGCACACCAGAGCCCGTGTCGGTATCACGACGCAGACGACGGTTGAACTTCATGCGACCGACGCCGGAAAGGTCGTAGCGATCTTCGCTGAAGAACAAGTTATTAAACAGCGTCTCAGCAGCTTCTTTGGTCGGCGGTTCGCCAGGGCGCATCATGCGATAAATTTCGACCAACGCCTCAAGCGCGGAGCCGGTGGCATCCAACTTAAGCGTATCGGAAATAAACGAACCACAGTCGAGATCGTTAGTGTAGAGCGTTTCGATCTGGGTAATGCCACCCTGCGCCATACGCTCAAGCACTTCTGGCGTAATTTCGCTGTTACACGGGCAGATCAGCTCACCAGTTTTAGTGTCGATCTGATCTTTGGCCAACGTTTTACCAAACAGGTACTCCATCGGTACTTCCAGACGCGACAAACCGGCTTTTTCAAGCTGACGGATGTGCTTCTGGGTAATACGACGTCCCTCTTCAACAATGACGTTGCCTTCGCCATCTTTAATATCGAAGGTCGCGGTTTCACCGCGCAGGCGTGACGGTACCAGCTCTACGAAGAAGCCAGTTTTTTCAATGCTAAACTTGCTGGTTTCGAAAAACTCTTCAAGGATCTCTTCGGTGCTCATTCCCAGCGCACGCATCAACACTGACGCTGGCAGTTTCCTGCGACGGTCAATACGTACGAAGACGTTGTCTTTAGGATCGAACTCGAAGTCCAACCAGGAACCACGATAAGGAATCACTCGGGCAGAATAGAGCAGCTTGCCAGAGGAGTGGCTCTTGCCTTTATCATGATCGAAGAACACACCGGGCGAACGGTGGAGCTGAGAAACGATAACCCGCTCAGTACCATTGATAACAAAAGTACCATTCTCGGTCATCAGGGGGATTTCCCCCATGTAGACTTCCTGCTCTTTAATATCCTTGATTGCCTTGTTCGAGGAGTCGCGATCATAGATGATCAAGCGAACCTTGACGCGCAGCGGGGCGGAATAGGTCACGCCACGCAGCTGACACTCCTTAACATCGAACGCCGGCGTGCCGAAACGGTAGCTGACATACTCCAGCGCCGCATTCCCAGAGAAGCTTTCAATCGGAAACACGGACTTAAACGCCGCGTGCAGACCAATCTCGTGGCGCTCGTCGGGCGAACGATCCTGCTGGAGAAAGTCGTAGTAGGAATCAAGCTGGATGGCCAGCAAGTAAGGCACATCCATCACTTGGGGCAGTTTGCCGAAATCCTTGCGGATGCGTTTTTTCTCAGTATATGAGTAAGCCATCTGTATTCCCCAGCTTGTTCACCATGGGTGACCGATGCGTGGTCATCTGCCCCGCGGGCGTTTCAGACGCAGACAGCAAGCTCCTAAATCGGTAGCTCGCCGTCAAAAATCTTGATAGATAACAGTGTTACAGTAGTGCTGCTAGCGCTTCGTTATCACTCGCGCTTCACAACTTACGCTTCACAACTTACGCTTCACAACAACGGTCTTACTGTTTTGCTGCTTCTTACCGCAGCTTTCCTGCTGTAATGCTGCCAAGCAACATGATACAACAGAAAAAGGCCGGCAGCGGGATAAGCCCGCCGCCAGCCGTGGAAGCTTACGCAGCGCGTAAAGCCGTCAGCACAAGAATTACTTGAGCTCGACGCTTGCGCCCGCTTCTTCCAGCTTGGTCTTAGCTGCTTCAGCGTCTTCTTTAGACATTGCTTCTTTGATGGTAGCCGGCGCGCCATCAACTGCACCTTTGGCTTCTTTCAGGCCAAGACCAGTGATTTCACGAACTGCTTTGATGACGTTAACTTTCTTGTCACCAGCAGAGGTCAGTACCAGGTCAAATTCAGTCTGCTCTTCAGCAGCTGCTTCGCCGCCTGCAGCGGGGCCAGCCATTACGGCTGCTGCTGCAGAAACGCCGAATTTCTCTTCCATTGCTTCGATCAGCTCGACAACTTCCATTACGGACATGTCGGCTACAGCATTGATGATATCGTCTTTGGTCAGTGCCATTGTCTCATTCCTAACTTTGCGGGAGCCTCGGTCTACCGAGTGCTCAGGATTCATTGCATGGTTCAAGCAGTGCCCTGCTTATGCAGCGCGGTCTGCTTGCAAAAAGACCTGCTTATGCAGCTTCTTCTTGCTTCTGGTCGCGCAGGGCGGCCAGGGTACGAACCAGCTTGCCAGCGGAGGCTTCTTTCATTACCGACATCAACTTGGCAATTGCTTCGTCGTAAGTCGGTAGGCTTGCCAGACGATCGATGTCAGCAGCCGGAATCAGCTCACCATCATAGGCCAACGCCTTCACTTCGAAGTTCTGATCTTGCTTTGCGAACTCTTTGAACAAACGAGCGGCAGCGCCCGGGTGCTCGGTAGAGAAAGCCAGCAGAGTAGGACCAACAAAGCTCTCGTTCAGACACTCCCATTGGGTGCCTTCGAGGGCGCGGCGTGCCAGGGTGTTGCGAACAACACGCAGCTGGACGCCATTCTCACGTGCTTGCTTGCGCAAGTCGGTCATTTTACCGACCGTAACACCGCGAGAATCGGCAACTACGACGGAGAGTGCGCCCTTGGCCGCTTCACTGACCTCGGCAACAATCGCTTTCTTGCCTTCAAGTGCTAGTGGCACAGTGATCACTCCTTCGTGCCGGAACCCACAACAGGCTCCGGTGGTTACCATCTCTCCCAGACGATAAATAAATAACGCTGGAAGCCTTGGGGGATGGTGCTCACCAGAAAGCGGTTTGGCTAAAAACCTCAACCAACTGGCGGCCACACCATCTGCGCAGGCGCTGTTAAGGCGATTAAGCCGCACCCTTAAAAGATGCGGCACCTGCGGTCTTTGACGATGCCCTGCCTAACTGACGCATTAACAGGGGACCGCAAAGTTCTTGCTCGGTTCTTACGTAAAACGTACGACTACCTGCTTATACCAATGCAGAGTGGTCGATAGTCAGACCTGGGCCCATAGTAGTGGACAGGGTGACTTTCTTAAAGTAGATACCTTTAGAAGAGCTCGGCTTGAGCCTCTTAAGGTCAGCAACCAGCGCTTCCAGGTTACCCAGAACAGCGGATGCTTCAAAATCAGCTTTACCCAGCGTTGTGTGGATAATGCCGTTTTTGTCGGTACGGAAACGCACCTGGCCTGCCTTAGCATTTTTAACCGCAGTGGCAACGTCAGGAGTAACGGTACCAACTTTCGGGTTAGGCATCAGGCCACGCGGACCAAGAATCTGACCCAGCTGACCGACAACGCGCATAGCATCGGGAGAGGCAATCACGACGTCAAAATCCATGACGCCCTTTTTGACTTGCTCAGCCAAATCGTCCATACCCACGATATCAGCGCCTGCTTCTTTAGCAGCATCGGCGTTAGCACCCTGGGTGAAGACCGCTACGCGCACGTCTTTGCCAGTACCGTTAGGCATGACAGTAGCGCCACGTACCACTTGGTCAGATTTACGCGGATCAACACCCAGGTTAATCGCTACATCCAAGGACTCCTTGAATTTAACGGTGGACAGCTCAGCGAGCAGCGCAACCGCTTCTTCAAGAGAGTAGGTTTTGTTCGAGTCTACTTTCTCGCGAATAATTTTCGCACGCTTAGTTAGCTTAGCCATGATCAGAGACCCTCCACGTTTAGGCCCATGCTACGAGCGCTGCCAGCAATGGTGCGCACCGCGGCATCGAGATCAGAAGCCGTCATATCTGGCTCTTTCGTTTTAGCGATCTCTTCAAGCTGCTCACGCGTAACGGTACCAACCTTCTTCTTGTTCGGCTCACCAGAACCGGACTTGATACCCGCTGCTTTTTTCAGCAACACGGCAGCAGGCGGCGTCTTGGTAACGAACGTGAAGCTACGGTCAGAGTAAACTGTGATCACGACAGGCGTCGGCAGACCAGGCTCAATTTCTTGAGTCGCTGCGTTGAACGCCTTACAGAATTCCATGATGTTCACACCGTGCTGACCCAGCGCGGGGCCGACGGGCGGACTAGGATTGGCTTTACCTGCAGCAACCTGCAGTTTGATATAAGCCTGTACTTTCTTGGCCATGCTAAATACTCCAGTTGGGTGATAGCGCCTTACGGCTCCCCGGTACATATAAAGCAGCACATAGCTGCTTCACACAATGCAGGGATGGCGTGCAATGCACACCACCCCGCCAATTAATCTAACTTACTCTTTTTCTACCTGAGAGAACTCAAGTTCCACAGGCGTGGCCCGCCCGAAAATCAGCACGCTAACCTGCAAACGGCTTTTCTCGTAGTTCACTTCTTCAACAACACCGTTGAAGTCAGCAAACGGACCGTCAATAACACGAACTGACTGACCCGGCTCAAACATAGTTTTGGGACGCGGCTTATCAGTACCGTCTTTCACACGACGCAAGATAGCATCTGCCTCGCGCGAGGTAATAGGCGCTGGCTTCTCTTTTGTGCCGCCAATAAACCCCATTACACGTGGGGTTTCATTGACGAGATGCCAGGTTTCGTCGGCCATTTCCATCTCGACCAGCACGTAGCCGGGGTAGAACTTGCGCTCACTCTTACGACGCTTTCCGTCACGTACTTCAACGACTTCTTCCGTCGGCACGAGAATTTCGCCAAAGCGATCTTCCATGCCATACATTTTCACGCGCTCGATAAGCGAGCGCATGACATGCTTTTCAAAGCCGGAATAAGCGTGGACGACATACCAACGTTTGGACATGAAAGCTCCTAACCAATGACGCCGGACATCGCCCAGCCAAGAAGAGTATCAATCAACCACAGCATCAAACCCACCACCACAACAGCCGCCAGCACAATGGCCGTGGTCTGAATAGTTTCGGGGCGAGTCGGCCATACAACGCGCTGTATCTCTTTCTTGGCGCTGACGGCAAGCTCTACTAAATCGCGACCTTTAGCGGTGGTCAGCGCGATCAAACCCGCAATCACACACAACACCACCACACCTAATACGCGGTAGAGCAGGCCAATATCAGCGAAATAGGTATTACCAACAACTGCAACAACAAGCAGCGCCACAACCGCCGCCCACTTGAGCCCGTCATGGCGCGACTGTTGCACCTCTTCGCCATGTTTTACGGAACTAGGCTTCATAAAAACGAGACTCCCAAGGGTGCAGCGAGCGACAAAGGAATTCTAGAAAAAGACATACCAACCTGGGGAAGGCTGGCAGGCCAGGAGGGAATCGAACCCCCAACCTGCGGTTTTGGAGACCGCTGCTCTGCCAATTGAGCTACTGGCCTGTATCATCACGTGCGCAAACAAACTGCCTACGCAACAGCGGGCGCCATATTAGCGGATAACTTTCCGCCTGACAACCCTCAACACTCATCAAACTGACAAGTGAAAACAAAAAAAGCGAGCTTAGCTCGCCTTTATGCAATATGGAGCTCATGGACGGAATTGAACCGTCGACCTCACCCTTACCAAGGGTGTGCTCTACCCCTGAGCTACATGAGCTAAATACATCCAAAACTGGAGCGGGCGGCGGGAATCGAACCCGCACCATCAGCTTGGAAGGCTGAGGTTCTACCATTGAACTACGCCCGCCGAACTTGCCTATGGAATGACAACCCGTTGCACGAGATACAGTAGCTAAGCCCGCTTACCGGCCTTTCATTCCCAAGCAACGACCTAGCCATTGCTTGATAAAACTTGGTGGAGAGGGAAGGATTCGAACCTTCGAAGCTTTCGCGGCAGATTTACAGTCTGCTCCCTTTGGCCACTCGGGAACCTCTCCAGCTGTGGCGGCACATTATGCCAACCTCCAAGACTATGTCAAGCTTACAAACTCTTTATTTATCAAAGCTTGTGAACTTACCAGCACTTGCACATTGATAACTAACGTGTGCTTGTGCCTTGGAACGCGCTGCATTCTGTCAAAGCAGCATCGAGAATGCAAGACCTGCGCGAATTTTTTCTAGCGAAACAGGTTCAGGCACTCCAGGTGCGCCCGACATTTTTCCAGCACGCTCTGCAAAGGTCAGCGGAAAACTGGCTTCCAAGCCCCCATAAACCATATCCGGCCATACCGCATGGGGCACTTGAACACCGCGTGAAATCACTCTGGCATCGCCACCCGTCAATAGCACTGGCAATGCAACCCCCTGTTGATCGCACACCTCACTGTAAATTCTGTTAATCGCACTGACTGCCGCCATATAGATACCGTGGTTGACAGCATCTACCGTGCGTCTCCCCGGCTCCAATAACGCATCAGCCTCACTTTCTGGATCAATTGCCACATTGCGGGTGCCCAATTTGAGACTCTCTTTCATTAATCGCAACCCAGGTACGATAAAGCCTCCGAGATGGACACCCCCTGGCAATACAAAATCAATGGTGATCGCACTACCACAATCGACTGCACAGCAACCGCCAGCCAGTTGGTAGCCTGCCAGCGCTCCTAGCCAGCGATCTACGCCCAGTCGCCCAGGCTCCTCATACCCGTTGACAACGCCCAGGGCTTCAGGGGTTGAGCGCGCAACATACACTTGGCGCACTTGGCGACGCAGCAAAGCAACGGTCTCTTCCAGCACGGCCGCTCTAGCAACACTGGAAATACGCACCGCCTCTACTACATCAAGATTCGGAATATCTGCCCCTGGCCGCCACTCTTCCCGAGTCCACACAGCACCTCGTGAACGAATCTCACTACTTTCGGCATCTTTTAAACGCCATTTCGATAGCGTATTGCCGATATCCAAATCCAAAATCATAGGCGCCTGCGTACACTGATCTCACCGCCCGACAGGCGTCGCGAGTGATCATTTTCGGTAACCCAAAGATTACCACTCTCATCTACCTCTCTAGCCACTGCATCGCTTGAGCGCTCACCCTGAATAATACGGATCGGCAACCCTGCATAGGCATGGCGACTATTCCACTCATCTTGCCAAGGGGTAAACCCTTCGCTTTCGAAGCCTGCCAGCATATCCAATAACCCAGACAGCATATCCGCAGCTAGCTGATTGCGCGAAATACCCGCTTTTGCATCAAACAGTGCCGCCACAGGCTGATCAATAGTGGCACGCAGGCTATCGGGTAGCGACAGATTCATACCAATTCCAATGACCACTTCACAGGGGCCCGCTGCATCTCCGGTGACCTCAATCAAAATACCAGCCAGCTTGCCAAGCTCCCCATCTTTCTCTGCCAGCAATATATCGTTAGGCCACTTTAATTTTGGTGAAACTCCGTACCGCTCCAGCACTTGAGCAACCACCACGCCAACCGCAAGACTCAACCCTTCCAGGACGTTAACTCCTGACTCAAAGCGCCAGCCAAGCGAGAGCATCAAACTTTGCCCCCAAGGCGTAGACCATACGCGCCCGCGACGGCCACGACCTGCGGTTTGCAGCTCAGCGAAGCATACCTCACCGTGCCCAGCTCCCTGCGTAAAGCGCTCGCGCACATATTGATTGCTTGATGGCAGCTGATCTTCGATGAATAGCCTGGTTAAGAGATGGCGAGCACTAGCGGGCAAACGCTCTACAATTTTTGCCCCATCGAGCGGTTCTAGCGGATAGGCAAGTCGATACCCTCGACCTTTCACAGCCACCAGTTCAACGCCCAGTGCGTCTAATTTTTTTAGTTGTTTCCATACGGCGGCTCGGGAAACGCCCAGCGCTTCACCTAATTGTTCACCGGAATGAACTTCGCCATCGCTCAACAAACGCATCAGGTTACCGATGGTCATGTGCTTGCCCCAACTGGGAAAACGCCTATCTTAACGGAAGCACCGCTGGAGCGAAAACTGCCATGTTTAGGTTATTGACTTGCACCTTTATTTAAGACAGCACTAGTAGTGGACCGCGCCCAGACCCTATAATGCCGCCCTATTTTTCTAGCAGGATCGCGTCGTGATCGAGAATCTTCGCAACATTGCCATCATAGCCCACGTTGACCATGGTAAAACTACCTTGGTAGACAAGCTGTTAAGCCAGTCCGGAACGCTCGACCGCAAGGCCGAAGGCCAAGAGCGCATCATGGACTCCAATGACCAGGAAAAAGAGCGCGGTATTACCATCCTGGCTAAAAACACTGCTATTCAGTGGCAAGATGGCAATGGTAAGGATTACCACATCAACATCGTGGACACCCCTGGACACGCCGACTTTGGTGGCGAAGTTGAGCGGGTTATGTCCATGGTGGACTCGGTACTGCTGCTAGTAGATGCCGTTGACGGTCCAATGCCACAGACTCGCTTCGTTACCCAGAAAGCATTTGCCCAGGGCCTGAAGCCGATTGTCGTCGTCAATAAAATTGACCGCCCTGGCGCACGCCCAGACTGGGTTATCGATCAGATCTTTGATCTGTTTGACAACCTGGGGGCGTCTGATGACCAACTCGATTTCCCGATCATCTACTGCTCGGCGCTAAACGGCATTGCCGGCATGGACCCTGAAGAGCTGGCCGACAACATGGACCCCATGTTCCAGGCAATCGTCGATATCGTTGAGCCGCCTGCGGTTGAGATCGATGGCCCCTTCCAGATGCAAATCTCCGCACTGGATTACAACAGCTACGTCGGCGTTATCGGCCTTGGCCGTATCAAGCGTGGCTCGGTGAAGCCTAACCAGCAAATCTCGGTCATCAGCGTTGATGGCTCTACCCGCAAGGGTAAGATCGGCCAGGTCATGACCCATATGGGTCTTGAGCGTGTCCAAACGACAGAAGCGACAGCTGGCGACATCGTCTGCGTTACAGGCATTGAAGATTTATCAATTTCTGACACGCTGTGCGATCCAAGCGCCGTTGAAGCGCTACCGCCGCTGTCTGTTGACGAACCGACTGTTTCGATGACGTTCCAGGTCAATGACTCACCGTTCGCGGGCAAAGAAGGCAAGTTCGTCACCAGCCGGAATATTAAAGACCGCCTGGAACAAGAGCTTATCCACAACGTGGCGCTACGCGTTGAACAGGGCGATACCCCCGAGAAGTTCAAAGTTTCTGGCCGTGGTGAGCTTCACTTATCAGTGTTGATTGAAACCATGCGTCGTGAAGGCTTCGAATTGGCAGTTGGCCGCCCTGAAGTCATCATTAAAGAGATCGACGGCGTTAAGCAAGAGCCCTACGAAGAAGTCATCATCGACTGTGAAGAGCAGCACCAAGGCTCGATCATGGAAGAGCTTGGCTATCGCAAGGGTGAAATGACCAATATGAACCCCGATGGTAAGGGTCGTGTACGTCTCGACTTTATCATCCCGGCGCGCGGCTTGATTGGTTTCCGTGGTCAATTCTTAACCTTGACCTCCGGCACCGGTATCCTGACCAGCCGCTTTGATCACTACGGCCCGCTGAAGCCCGATGCTTCCATCGAGCGTCGCAATGGCGTATTGGTCTCAATGGTTGGCGGCAAAGCCCTAGCTTATGCACTCTACGCTCTGCAAGAGCGTGGCAAGCTGATTATTGATCACGCCACTGAAGTATACGAAGGTATGCTGATTGGTATTAATAATCGTGCCAATGATATGGTCGTTAACCCGACCAAAGGTAAAAAACTCGACAACATGCGCTCAACGGGTAACGATGAAAACATCGTTCTGACGCCGCCGATCAGATTTACTCTTGAACAGGCTATCGAGTTCCTGGATTCCGATGAACTGGTTGAAGTTACTCCCAGCCATATTCGTCTACGCAAGAAGCACCTGACAGAAAACGAGCGCAAGCGTGCTAGCAAGAAGTAAGCTTGCGCCAGTCAATGCCCGATAGTCAGTATCCCAAAGCCCGCCATGTGCGGGCTTCTTTCTAGTTTCAGTTAACGACCCCCTCGCTTATTTCCCGTCTCTGTATCACCCCACACGCCCTGCCTCCTGCGCCAAGTGGCTTCATAAACGCAGCCTTAACGCTAGCAGACTGGTAAGCGCAGGCGTTCTATCGCAAAGTAACGCTACTATCAGTGTGTCCCTGGACCACTGACAATCTACAATTCATACAAGTGTTTGGACAGTTACCCTCATCCTTCCACTACCATACGGACACCCCTCCATATGAGCGGTCATAACGTCTGGACCCACAAAGGTACCTTTTTACTGGCAGCGGTAGGGTCAGCCGTCGGTTTGGGCAATCTTTGGCGCTTCCCCTATCTCACCGGGGAAAATGGTGGCGGCGCGTTTATTTTAATTTATGCACTGACCATTTTTGCTGTCGGCATCCCCATTTTCATTGCCGAAACAATGCTTGGACGTACCAGTCGCCAAAGCCCAATTATGGGGATGCGCCACTTAACTAAAACACACAAGACCTCCCGAGCCTGGGAATCCATTGGCTGGTTAGGTGCGGCTGCCGCTTTTTTAATTTTGAGTTTCTATTCCGTCATTGCTGGCTGGGCACTGCACTATACCTGGCTGATGCTAACCGGCTCATTGGTCGGTGCCGATGCAACCACAATTAGTGCTGGCTTTGTTGCGTTGCTGGCATCTCCGGGCCTGATGACGCTTTATCACACGCTGTTTATCGCCTTCTCGGCATTAATTGTCGGCTTGGGGATTCATAAAGGGATAGAGTCAGGGCTGCGCATCATGATGCCCGCGCTGTTTGCTATTCTCATCGTGGTGCTTATCTACGGCGTCATCAATGGCGACGTTGGAGCAGCAGCCAATTTCCTCTTTACGTTCAACATTGCCGATCTCAGCTTAGAAGGCTGGTTACAAGCGATGGGGCAATCCTTCTTCACTCTGAGCCTTGGAATGGGCGCCATCATGGCCTACGGCGCTTATATGTCCAGCGAAGCCTCTCTAACCCGTACCGCTATCGCCGTGGCATTTGTAGATACTGCAATTGCCATGGTGGCAGGGCTCGCAATTTTCTCGCTGGTATTTGGTGCGGGGCTCGAAACCGACCAAGGCCCGGGGCTGATGTTTGTTACTCTGCCGCTAGCATTCGCTGATATGCCGTTTGGTGCTTTGGTAGGCGGGGTCTTTTTTATTCTGGTGCTTGGGGCCGCAATCAGCTCGTCTATTTCATTGATAGAGCCAGTCGCCGCCTTTCTGGTTGAGCGCTTTGATATGACCCGCCCTCAAGCAGTCACCATCATGGTCGTCGCAGCTTGGGCAATGGGCTTACTGACAGTGGTGAGCTTCAATGTATGGGCCGAAGGAACGATTTTCCACGCACTCTTTGAACGCAGTGCTTTTGAATTCATTGAGCTGTTGACCAATATCTTTATGCCGCTGGGCGGGCTAATGATCGCTCTATTCGCTGGCTGGGCGCTGACGCAAAGCGAAGTCATGAAAGAGCTTGGTACCAACATCACTTGGTTTAAAACTTGGCGGTTACTGGTGCGCTTTGTTGGCCCTGCCGCAGTGTCGTTTGTATTTTTACGCACTATTCCACAGGTGGAAGGCTACGTTGTCCCAACCCTCGGCGCACTGCTCATTGTGGGTGTATTTGCCTTGAGTCAGCGGCTACGTAAGTCTGCTTAATATAATTCTAATAACGCGGGTGGATAAAAGTCGCCTGCGGCGCGAGGACAACGATGACTCCCCTTATTGAGGTACAACACGTCAACAAAGCCTTCGGCGGGCTGCACGTTATCAATGACTGCTCAATTAAGGTTGAAAAGGGTTCGATTACCGGCATGATCGGCCCCAATGGGGCAGGTAAGTCGACGCTTTTCAATTTAATTGCGGGCGCACTGACGCCAGATAGTGGCCGCATTCTGTTAGACGGTGAAGACATTACGTCGCTAAGTGCCGATCAACGTTTTCACAAAGGGTTACTGCGCACCTTCCAAATCGCCCATGAGTTCAGCCAAATGAGCGCGCTGGAAAACTTGATGATGGTGCCACCCAACCAAGCAGGGGAGCGTCTATTTAACACCTGGTTCAAGCCTGCTCTGGTCCGCAGCCAGGAGGCAGAGGTGCGCAGCCGCGCACTGGAAGTCATTGAGTTTGTTGGTTTGCATCATGTACGCAACGAGCTTGCGGGCAACTTATCGGGTGGTCAGAAAAAATTGCTAGAGCTTGGCCGCACGATGATGACCGATGCCAAAGTCGTGCTGCTAGACGAAATCGCCGCCGGCGTAAACCGCACACTACTCGGCGACTTAATGGGCAACATCGAACGTTTAAATCGCGAAATGGGTTATACCTTTCTGGTGATTGAGCACGATATGGATATGATTTCGCGGCTCTGCGATCCAGTGATTGTCCTGGCGCAAGGCAGCGTTATGGTTGAGGGCTCAATTGAAGAAATACAAAACAATCCGGCGGTTATAGAGGCCTATTTCGGTACTGATGCCGCTTGATAGCGCTGAGTTTGTCACCTAAACAATAGCCACAACAACATGGCCGCCATTGTTCACCGCAGTGCGGCCCAGCTGAGACGCGTTTATGCCATCCACACCGTCATCCCCACAGCCACTGCTCGAAGCACGCGATGTGCACGGCGGCTATGGCAGTATGAATATCCTTAACGGGGTCAATATGACCCTGTACGCCGATGAAGTCGGTGTCATTGTTGGCCCTAACGGAGCTGGCAAATCCACTATGCTAAAAGCAGTATTTGGGCTGCTGAACGTTAACCAAGGCGAGATTTTGCTTAACGGCCAGCCAATCCATAACTTGGCGCCGAATCAGTTGGTTGAGCGTGGCATGGGGTTTGTCCCCCAGGAGAAAAACGTTTTCCCCAGCCTGACGGTGAAAGAAAACCTGGAAATGGGTGCCTATCTAAAACCGCAAAACGTAAAGCGCATGCTGGAGCAAGTTTACGACTTCTTCCCCCCTCTCGTGGAGAAGCGTCACCAGCCCGCGGGGGAACTTTCCGGTGGTCAGCGCCAAATGGTCGCCATGGGTCGTGCGCTAATGGCTGAACCCAGTCTGCTGCTGCTGGATGAGCCAACCGCTGGCTTGTCGCCCCTTTACATGAACGAAATTTTTGACCGGGTCAAAAAAATTAACGCTGCCGGCGTGGGCATTTTGATGGTGGAACAGAACGCCAAACAGGCCTTAGCCATTGCCGATAAAGGCTTTGTGCTGGCGGCGGGACAAAACCGTTTTACCGACACGGGGGCTGCGTTACTGGCTGACCCTGACGTCGCCAAAAGCTTTTTGGGCGGCTAGCCCGGGGGAGAAACGCGTGAACGAACTGGTCTTTTTTATCAACAACGTAGTGATTGCCGGTAGCGTTACTGGCTCTATCTATGCCATTGGCGCCATTGGCGTCACGCTCATTTTTAGCATTATGCGCTTTGCCCACTTTGCCCATGCCGACATAATGACGTTTGGTGCCTTCATGGTGCTGCTCCTGACTACCGCCTTCCCAGCGGTAGGCGCCAGTATCGGAATACCTACAGCGCTCATCATGCTGCCGTTAGCGATGCTGCTTACTGCAGCGCTGGCCGTGGGCATTGATAAAGCGTTTTATAAGCCGCTACGCGCCCATGGCGTCAAGCCTATCGTGATGGTGATTGGCTCGCTGGGTGTGACACTTATGCTCCAAGGGCTTATCCGGCTATTTTCCGGGACCGGCGGCCAAAGCTTGTACGTCGATGACCGCAAAGAAATTTTCCGCATCGCGTTACCTTTCGAGGGAGTTCGGGCCCCCATCGTGATTACCGAGCCCCAGATCTATCTGTTTGTGATTACGCTTGTGGCAGTGGTCGCCCTGCACCTATTCCTCAATCGCTCACGACTTGGCAAAGCCATGCGCGCCATGTCAGACAACCCCGAACTTGCTCAGGCATCGGGTATTAATACCAACACCATCGTGGCCGTTACTTGGGTGATTGCAGGCGCACTGGCGGCAATTGCGGGTACCCTGTTGTCACTAGACGTCACATTTAAACCCGACCTTAGTTTCTTCCTACTACTGCCTATTTTCGCGGCGGCTATTGTCGGAGGCGTAGGTCACCCCTACGGTGCCATTGCTGGAGGATTTGTCGTCGGCTTTGCGGAAACCCTGGCCGTATTTAACTGGAATGTTCTCTTACGTCCTTTCCGCGACAGCCTACCTACCTGGCTAGAACTCCCCTCCAACCTCGCCTTTGTAGGCACTGAGTACAAAATTGTGGTGCCGTTCTTTATTTTGGTGGCCATCTTAGTGTGGCGTCCTACCGGCCTGTTCAAAGGCAAGGTGATCTAATGAGCCATTCCACAAAAAACCGTAACCCTGCTTACACACCTAAAGATGCCACTCCTGAACAACGCTTTCCGTTGCGCGAGCTGGTGCTATTTGGCGCTCTATTAGCTGCCGTGCTAGCGGTCTACGCCATCATGGGCGCAGCGTACAGCACCCGCATGCTGGTAGAAGCTGCTTGTTATGCCATTCTTGCCCTAGGCCTAACGATTCAATGGGGCTATGCCGGTCAGTTTAACGCTGGCGTTATGGGCTTTGTCGCGCTCGGCGGTTTCTGTGCCATGCTGTTTAGCGTCCCGGTGAATGACGCATTCTGGGGTACTGAACTACCGGGAGAACTCGGCCAAGTTCTGTTGTATGGCATGGCGGCAACCTTGATCGTCGTCGGTGTGACAAAGCTTGATCGATTCGGTGTGCCGAAAAGACTACGCACCGTGCTCGCCATCGTGATCGGGATCGTACTCTACTTGATAGTTATCAGCCTGCTGCGCGAAGTGACCAGCCAAATACAGTCTCAAGCGGGCTTTATTGGCGGTTTTGACTTACCGGCCTGGGTAGGCTGGATTGTGGGTGGCGCGCTGGCGGGCGGCGTTGGCTACTTTATTGGCCACGTTTGCCTTGGCCTACGCAGTGACTACCTCGCCATTGCCACCCTGGGTATCGCCGAAATCATCAAAGCTTTTTTGAAAAATTCCGACTGGCTAACGCGCGGCACGGCCACAGTATCACCTCTCCCCTGGCCGACCCCCGGCCCGGCCGAGCTCGGCTTTACGCTTTCCCGAGCGATCTATCTTTCAGTCACGGCTGTCGTGATCGCAGTCATTTTCTTTTTACTCCACCGGGCTTACCACGCTCCCTGGGGCAGAATGATTCGGGCGATTCGCGATAACGAAGTCTCGTCAGCGGCCATGGGTAAAGATATCAATAAGCGGCGCTTGGAGATTTTCGTATTAGGCTGCATTTTAATGGGCCTTGGTGGTGGCATGCTGGGCACCTTTAACAGCCTGTTTGACCCTCAGGGCTACTTGCCTCTAAATCACACCTTCCTAGTGCTGGTTATGGTGATTTTAGGCGGTCCCGGTAATAACCTTGGCACCATTTTTGGGGCGGTCGCGGTTTATATCATTTGGATTATGTCAGAACCGCTGGCGTTATTTTTAATGCAACTAGCGGTAACACTGGGGGAAAACGCCTTCGGTTGGGAAGCGCCTAGCAATATGGATAGCCGGGCGCTGCAGGCGCGGGTTCTAGTAATCGGTATGTTGATTACCTTGGTGCTGCGCTTTGCTCCGAAAGGTCTGTTGCCAGAGAAAATTAAAACCCTTGGTTAACGTCCTCACAGTGCTAAAAACTTACTGTGTTAAAAACTTACCGTGCTAAAAAAACGCCCCAGGCGAGCCTGGGGCGTTTCGGTTATTGCTTCAACAGCGTCATTTTGACTAGAGGTCAACCAAGCCCTTGCCGGTGAACGAGCCGTCTTCTACCACCATTTCCACAACAACCCCAGGCACGTCGCCGTTTTCATCAAATTCATGAGAGCCAGAGGCACCTTCGTAGTTGATTTCGGTACCCGCTGCAATCAACTCAAGCGCTTTTTCCCACTCACCCGGCAGTATCACTTCGCCAGGCGCACTGGAAACACTGCGTAGCGCTTCAGAAAGCCCTTCACGCTCGGCACTGCCATTTTGCTCAATAGCCAACGCCACTAGGAAGGCCGCGTCATAAGCCTGGGCAGCAAACACGGCGCTAGGATCAATGTCTGCCGCGGTAGCCGCTTCATTAAAGATGTCCGTGCCGGGGAGATCAGGGCTACCAGGCCGTGTGGCGATCATGCCGTCTAGCACATCTGCGCCAATCGCTTCTATTAAGCTATCCCCCACCATGCCATCGGCACCCACATACTGGGTGAACATGCCGCTTTCGTAAGCTTGGCGTAGCACCGTCTGGCCCGAGGTATCGGCATAGGCCAGCACGACCAACGTGTCTGCGCCACTCGAAGAAAGCGAGCCAAGCTCAGAGCGGTAGTCAGCACGGTTATCTTCGTGTGCGAGGTTTTCGGCTATTTCGCCACCGCCCGCTTCAAAGGCGCCACTGAAGGCATCCGATAAGCCACGGCCATAGTCGTTGTTAACGTAGGTCACGGCAACAAAGTCGATACCTTTATCAAGCAGTAACTTAGCAAGCATTTCGCCCTGGAAAGCATCCGATGGCACGGTACGGAAAACTAAGTCGTTGTCGTCTAACCCAGAAACAGCGGGCGCCGTTGACGCAGGTGAGACCATCAACACACCACCGGGAACCGCAGCGTTATTAGCGGCGGCAACCGTCGCCCCAGTACATAAAGCGCCGACAATCGCGGTGACTTGTTCAGAGTTCACCATCCGATCAGCGGCGTTAGACGCAGCCGATGCATCCGAACAGGTGGTATCCCCGGAAGGCATCTCCAGTGTTTGCCCACCCAAGATACCGCCCTGCTCATTTATCTGCGCAACGGCAAGCTGAGCACCTGCAAAAATGGGTGGCGTCAGGCTTTCAATTCCCCCGGTAAAACCGCCCAAGAAGCCAACTTTGACCTCCGCCTGGGCCATACCAGCTAACGCGAGTGATGAGGCTGCAACGGCGGTGGCTAATGCGCGCTTATTAATCATATTATTGGTCGCTCCCAGTATATTAAGTGCCCCGACTGTCCAGCGCGGGACTTCTCTTAATCTGGAACCGTAACGCCAAAAACACAAGCAACGCTTTCTAACGCTCCTCTTCTTCATCCGCATTTTGGCGACGCTCAGCCATCTGTTTTTGGTAACGCTTATTTTGGTACAGTCGAACTAGCGCAATCGTAAGCGCCGACGCGACCATAATAACCAGCACACATCCTTGCCAGGGGCGCGCAGCATCGCCCATGACGGTTTCCAACGTAATAATCAGCATCAAACCCAGCGCCTGCGACCCAATGGCCAGCGCCCGCAGCATGTCGAAAGCGGGTTGTGGCATAGACATCTCCGTAATGTTTAACGTGCGTGGTATGGTTCACCAGTGTACCTGCTTAACGGAAAAATCATGAATGCGATTGCCATTGGACCACTGCTGATCTCCACCCCTAGGCTATATGCGCTAGGCTGCGCGCTACTCCTGTTGCTGGCTAGCCGCTATCTATTGGGATTAACGTCTTCTCAGCATGGGCGCTGGTTCAACGGGCTATTGGTGATCTGGCTGCTCGCGGCCCGCACTGTTTTTGTCGTGCTTAACTGGGAAAGCTACAGCGCAGAGCCGTTCGAGGCGCTCAAGCTGTGGCAGCCTGGTTACAACGCGCTGGGAGGTCTGATCGCGGGGTTAATTTGGACAGCCTGGGCACTGCGCAAACGGCTGCTGTCGCTTATCGGCGGCCTTGCCATGTTGATTGGCACGACAAGCCTGTGGTTGGTCTTGGTAACGCTCGCCCCTTTAGGCAATGAATTTGCTATTGACGCGTTGCCGGAGATTACTTTAGACGATGTTGACGGCAACGCAGTGCACCTACCTTCGCTGGCTGAGAGCGGTGACCTTATTATCGTTAACCTATGGGCTACTTGGTGCCCGCCCTGTCTGCGGGAGATGCCGCTGCTTGAAGAGGCAGCCAAGCGTGACGATGTCAGTGTGGTAATCGCGAACCAAGGCGAGGACTTACTGCCGATAGTGCGCTATTTAGATGAGCAGGGGCTGGATTTTCGCTACGCGCTGCGAGACCCGAGCCAAACGCTAATGGCGCAATTTCAAGCACCTGGACTGCCCACCACTGTCCTATTTGATCGCCAAGGCAACACGCTGGATGTCCACGTTGGCGAGCTAACCCGTGCCCAGCTGGAAGGCTGGTTAAAAGATTGACCACGATAGACCTTAATCCCCCCGCCGCTTTGCGTTAGAATCCCCCGCCCTGTTGCCACCGGAAACCTGCCCCGGTGGCGTACAACCTGTTTCTGTAGACTTCCTCGAGGCATCATGAGCGATTTTTCTCCCGGCCAGCGTTGGATTAGCGACGGCGAGGCTGAGCTTGGACTCGGCACCGTGCTTAACTGCGACGCCCGTAGCGTTACCATTTTGTTCAGTGCCAGCCAGGAAACCCGTACCTACAACACCCGCCAAGCCCCCTTAACCCGCGTCATGTTCGGCGGTGGCGACCGTGTGATTTCTGCTGATGGTTGGCAGATGATCGTAGACGATAGCAAAGAGACCCGCGGCTTAATCACTTACATTGGCGAAGATAGCGACGGTAATCCTCGTGAGTTATCCGAGGCAAAGCTCGCCGATACCATGCAGTTTGATCAGGCGCGCGATCGGCTGTTGACTGGCCAAGTTGATCGCAATGATTGGTTTGATCTGCGCTTTCGCACGTTGCACCACTATCAGCGCATCGAACAGCACAGTGCTCTGGGTTTTGCTGGTCCGCGTATCGACCTGATCCCCCACCAGCTTTATATCGCTGACGAAGTGGCAGGCCGCCATGCGCCACGTGTGTTGCTAGCGGACGAAGTTGGTCTGGGTAAAACGATCGAGGCTGGGTTGGTTCTGCACCGCCTACTACTGGCTGGTCGCGTAGAACGCGCATTAATTTTGGTGCCTGACAGCCTTACCCACCAATGGCTAGTAGAGCTGTTACGCCGTTTCTCTCTCAAGGTAAGCTTACTAGATGAGCAGCAAAGTCTCGCCCACGGTAGCGCTAACCCATTTGAAAGCGCCCAAATAGTCCTAGCTAGTCAAGGTTGGCTATTTGCCAATACACACCGTCAAGAACAGGCTTTGGCGAGCCACTTTGACTTGCTTATTGTCGATGAAGCCCATCACCTCGACTGGAGCCCTGATAGTAGCGGCCCAGGCTATCAGTGCGTTGAACAGCTTGCCGCTGATATTCCTGGCTTATTGCTGTTAACGGCGACACCAGAGCAGATGGGGGTGGAGAGCCATTTTGCTCGCCTGCGCTTGCTAGATGCCGAGCGTTACCACGACATCGAACGCTTTAAAGACGAAGAGCATCATTATATCGCTGTCGCTCAAGCTATTGATGCCCTGGATGAGCTACCCAATACCGTCGAGGCACGTGAGCAGGTCGATAGTGTCGCGGACGACCGCGACAGTCAGGCGCTGTTAGCAACGCTCTGTAACCCTGAAGCAAGTACCGAACAGCAGGATGCTGCTCGCGCTCAGCTACGCGAAGCGCTACTGGATCGTCACGGTACCGGACGCGTCATGTTCCGCAACAGTCGCCGTCATGTGGGAGGGTTCCCAGAACGTCGCCTGCATCTCGCCCAATTGGAACTCCCCTCGGCCTATCGCCGCGTGCTACGTCGCTTAGAACGCGACGATGACTACCTGGATGAGCTGCTGATTGAAACGGGCATGGATCACCCAGACGTGTTGATCTACCCAGACACGATGTATCGCGAGCTCAGCAACGACCCACTTAACACCGAATCCTGGTGGCATATCGACCCACGGGTAAACTGGCTGCTGGAAAAACTTAGCGACGATAGCGATAGCGGCTTTGCCAATGACAAAGTACTGATTATTGCTCACCACAGAGAAACCGCTGAAGGGCTTGCCGAAGGACTACGTGTGCTAGGCGGCTATCACGCACCCGTGTTCCACGAAGGGCTATCGCTGGTGGAGCGTGACCGGGCCGCAGCAGCATTTGCCGATGAAGAAGACGGTTGCCAAGTGCTGGTGTGCTCTGAAATCGGCTCAGAAGGCCGCAACTTTCAGTTCTGCCGCCATTTGGTAATGTTTGATATGCCCCAGCATCCTGACCAGTTGGAGCAGCGTATCGGCCGCCTCGACCGGATAGGACAGCGCCACGCAATTGAACTCCATGTCCCCATCTTCACGGGCAGCCCAGGCGAGCGCCTGCTGCGCTGGTACCACGAAGGCATGGACGCTTTTAGCGCCCCGCATGGCATTGGCAACGATCTCTTTGATGCGTTTGGCGATGCCCTGGCTGATGCGTTGCTCGACGATGAAATGCTCAGTGAAATCATCGATGAAACCCGTGAAATGTTCACCGCCAAACTGGCTGAGCGGGACGCTGGCCGTAACCGACTGCTAGAGCTAAACGCCTGCCGCCCTGCCCGTGCTCAGCAGGTAATTGATGCAGTGCGTGAGTTGGATGAAGACCCAGCGCTGCCACGTTTTGTCGAGCGCGCCCTGGATATTTTTGGTGTAGACAGCCAAGAAATTGGCAATGGCTTGCTCTATTTGCAGCCTAGCCAGCATATGCTGGATGGACTCCCCGGGCTGGTGAAAGGTGAAGAGGGCTTTTCGGCCACTTACAGCCGTTCGCTGGCACTTGCACGAGACGATATTCAACGACTCTCATGGGAACACCCGCTGCTGCGCGAAATGATGGAGCGCATTCTAGATGGCACGATGGGCAACACCGCGTTGGCGCTATTACGCCACCCAGCCATTCCCAGCGGCCGTTTAATGGCTGAGTTGGTGTTTCGTACCCACTGCCCTGCGCCTAAATCGCTGCACCTCAACCGCTTCTTGCCCCCCACGGCAGTACGCGTTCTACTTGATGAGTCAGGCGCAAATCTCACCAGCAAGATCTCCTTCACGGGTCTTGGCAAGAATCTGCAGAAGGTCAATAAATCACTGGCACGAGATTTAATCAAAAGTCGCCATGACCAGCTGCGTACGCTCCTCATTCAAGGGGAAGGTGAGGCCGAACGTGAACTGCCCAGCATCGTAGAAAGCGCTGAAACACGCATGCGAGCTCAGCTAGATGCAGAACTCGCCCGCTTGACCGCCCTGGCAGAGCACAATCCCGCGGTGCGTAGTGAAGAACTTGAGGCGTTGAAGCAAGAGCGCCAAGCGCTCAGCGACGCGATAGAGAACACGCGTTTACGGCTTGATTCCGTGCGGGTGATAATCACTGTCGACCCCAACGCCTAACCTGACAAAACTAAAGAATCGCCTTTAACGCCTTATCAAGCGTCGGGTATTGAAAGGTAAATCCCGCCTCGGTCAGGCGTGCAGGGCGCATATCGGCCCCGGTCAGCAATAGCTGGGACATTTCTCCGAAGCCCGCTTTTAGTACAAAAGCGGGCACCGGAAAAATCGCCGGCCGGTGTAGCTGTCTAGCCAACGTTTTCGTGAACTCAGCATTCGTCACCGGATGCGGGGCACTGCCATTAAACGCCCCTGAAAGCGTTGATTCGTTCATCAAAAATATGATCGCTGCCACAAGATCATCACGATGAATCCAGGGCATAAACTGCGCGCCGCTGCCAAAACGCCCCCCAAGGCCAAGCTTAAAGGGTGGCAGCATCTTCTGCAGCGTACCGCCGCCCGTTTCAAGCACTAAACCAATCCGTAGTATCGCTAAGCGAACGCCCATCGCTTCGATCGGTTTTGCCGCCGCTTCCCACTGCGCACAAAGCTGATGAGCGAACTCGTCGTTGGGCGACGTTGTTTCATCCACCACCTTATCGCCTTGATCGCCGTAATAGCCCATCGCAGAGCCGCTAATCATTACGCTGGGTAACGCCTGTCCATTAGCTTCGAGCTGCTCACAAAGCGTTATCAGTTGCTGCGTACTGTCGATACGAGAGCGAATGAGAGTCTCTTTTTGACGGGTGCTCCAGCGCTTGGCAGCAATCGACTCACCGGCAAGGTTCACCAGCACATCCGGAGGAGTGTCCACAAACGCCTGAGCGCTATCACGAATATCGCAGGCTTTTGGCAACCTACCACGCACCTGATGCGGAGCCCGGGAAACCACCTGCACATCATGCCCTTGGGTGAGAAGCTGTTGGCAGAGCCGCTGACCAACAAAACCGCTACCTCCAGTGATTAATACCCGCATGGTGTCACTCCTATGGTTTATTAAGGTGGCTAGCGTATGCCCGCGTCGACGCCGAACTGCAGAGCCGGGAACAGCAGTCAGTTAAATGGCCGTTGCATAGAATTTATTGTACGATATCTATACAAAAATGCTACGCATTGACCACCACACAGCTGCTTAACCATCGCGAGTGCCTATGCTTGAACCATTGCCTGAGTCATTACCACTCTCCGGCGCCCACTCAGTGGCCGTCATCGGTGCAGGTCTGTCGGGCCTTGCCTGTGGGCAGCAACTTGCCAACCAGGGAGTAAAGGTGGCGTTATTTGATAAAGCGCGCGGCCCGGGTGGCCGTATGTCCAGCAAGCGACGTCCCTCAGCGACACTGGACCTAGGTGCTCAAGCGTTCACTGTGCGCGATCCACGCTTCGCCAATAAAGTCGCTGAATGGCAAGCTGCTGGTTGTGTCGCCCGTTGGCCCACATCTTGTTATCAGGCTAGTGCATCTGGCTGGCAAACACACAGTGACGCTCAGCTACGTTATACCGGCACGCCCCGTATGAGTGCACTCACCCGTCATCTAGCCGATACACTTAACGCACTACCGAATGCCTTCATAACGTTTCAAACCCATATTGCAACGCTTGATAAGACGGCTGCGGGCTGGCAGCTTCACGATACCCGCGGCTCAAGTCATGGACCTTTTGACATGGTGGTTATCAGTGCTCCGCCGCCTCAAGCCAAGGCATTGTTAGCCGCGTGGGAGCCAACACTAGCGGCGGCCTGTGAGGCAAAGCCTCAGCGTGGGTGCTGGGCAGGCTGGGTTATTTTCGAGAAGCCATTACCCCACATGGCCAAGGTAGACGACGCTTGGCACACCGTTCACACACAGCATCCAGCGCTTCGTCTAGCATCACGCAATCACACTAAACCTGGCCGTGAACATCAGCCGGAAAGTATTAGCTTGCTTGCTCAGCTGGATTGGAGCGATGCACATATTGAGAGTGACAGCGACAGTGTTGCCCAACAGCTGCTAGCCGCATTTGTATCGCTGTTGCCCGATGATGCAGAGCTACCGAACGTCCTTGACCTGGGTGCGCATCGTTGGCGCTATGCTCAGCCAGCGCAGGCAGGTCATCAGGCATACTTATACAGTACAAGTGGCTTAGCACTCTGTGGCGATAGCTTTAAGGGTAGTCGTGTCGAAGATGCTTGGTTATCAGGCGATGAGCTGGGAAAGGCTCTATTAGGCCGGTCGGTCTGAAATTAGAAATTAAACTTAACTTTTCCGCCCCCATAGGAAAGGTTGTACCCAGAAGCCACAAGTTGTACAAAGGTGGCTATAATAGCGTTCAGCTATCTATACGATTAATAAAGACTCGATTATGTGGCAAAACCGCCGGCCAGGCGCTGAAACATCGCCACGACAATTATTGACAGATCCCTGCACGCTTATTTGCAGGCAACCAAGAGGCAATGGCGCCCATGAGCATCAAGGCGACCCACCCACCCGATACCCCGCTTTATCCGATTAGGGAAGTTTCCCGCTTGACGGGTGTGAACTCGGTCACTCTTCGTGCCTGGGAGCGTCGCTACGGTTTAATTCGTCCACAACGCACCCCCAAGGGCCATCGTCTATACGCACAAGATGATATCACTCGTATTGAGCGTATTTTGCAGTGGCTAAACCGCGGCGTTCCGGTGAGCCAAGTTGTTGATTTACTTGACCAGCCTGAGGCTGTAGAAGCACCTTCGCCGAACACTGGCGACTGGGCCAGTCAACGGCAGTTGTTGCAGTCCATTATTGAAGCCGTTGACCTTCCCAAGCTGGAAGCGCTGTACCACCAGAGTCTGGCGCTATACCCATTAAGCGTCGCGATTAATGAACTCTGGCAGCCCGTTATTCTTACCCTGGAAGCCAAATGGGCTAACCAGCCTGATGATCTTGTACGCCGCACCTTTGAGGCCTTTTTACGCAGCCAGGTAGGCATTCGTCTGCACTATGCCAATCAGGCAACGCGTGGGCCGCTAATCCTGCTCAGCGCGATGCCTGACGACCCTGGTCCGCTATGGGTGTTAATGTGTGCGCTAATGGCCAGCGAACAGGGCTACCGCGTACAACTTTTTGACCGTTCATTAGCGCTGGAGGATCTTCCTCAAGCCGTATCCCGACTGCACTCATCGATGGTACTGCTTTCTAGCGGCCAGCGAGAAAGCGACGACTACATCGGTCGCGCACTACCTCAGGCAGCAGAAGCGTTGAGTGTTCCGATTGGAGTGTGTGGAGAAGTGGCACGCTTAAGAGAAAATGAGCTGCGTGACGGTCCGGTGCAGATGTTAGGCAACGATCTTCCGCAAGCCATTTCACGACTTCGCCCATTGTTGCGCGAATCGGGAATTCTCTGAAATATCAGGTGCTATTTAAGCTTACCGATGATAAGGACATCGCATGAACCTGCAGCTCGTTTGGCTGCGTAGCGACTTACGCATTCATGATAACTCTGCGCTTGCTGCTGCGGCGGCCAAAGGCCCCGTGGTGGCCGTTTTCCTACGCAGCGTGGCGCAATGGCAAACACATGGCCATGGGGCGACTAAAATCGACTTCTGGGCACGCAGTGTTGCGGCGCTCAAAGCGTCGCTTAACGGGCTAAATATTCCACTTTTGCATCGCGATATCGACCACTATGATGAAGCGGCTCAGGTATTGCTTGATATCGCCCGCGAGCACCAGATTACCCAGCTTCACTTTAATTATGAATATGCGCTGAACGAGCAACGTCGCGATCAGTCGGTACTCGATGCTTTTCAACAAGCAGGGATCACCGTTCAGGGTCACCATGACGCCGTAGCCTTCGCCCCTGGCAGTTTGTTGACCGGAAAAGGCGATTATTACGGCGTATTTACACCGTTTTCGAAAGCTTGGCACAAGCAGGTGACTGCACAGCAGCTTGCCTTACGTGATACCCCCGGCGTGCAACCTCCGTTAGCGATCGATAGCGACCCACTGCCCGCGCCTCCATCGCTAGATAATGACCCTGTTGATAAACGCCTATGGCCTGCTGGAGAAGAGGCGGCCAGCGACAATCTCGAACGTTTTTTACGCTTTCGTGGACGGCACTATAAGCAGCAGCGAGACTTTCCAAACGTTCGCGGCACTAGCGAACTTTCGCCCTACCTAGCGCTGGGCATGATCTCCTATCGCCAATGCCTTCAGGCAGTAATGAGTGAAAATAGTGGCCACCTGGCTGATGGTGATGCAGGGCTGACCAGCTGGGTGAATGAGCTTATTTGGCGTGAATTTTATCAGCATGTCGCGGTAGGCTTTCCCCAGGTTTGCCGTCACCAACCTTTTCAAGAGCACACCAAACAGCTCCGCTGGCGTGACGACGACAAAGGCTTTCAAGCGTGGTGCGAAGGCCGTACCGGCTACCCGATTGTCGACGCGGCCATGCGCCAGCTAGTGACTACAGGCTGGATGCACAACCGCCTGCGCATGGTCACCGCGATGTTTTTAAGTAAACACTTGCTGATTGACTGGCGGCGCGGCGAGGCATTTTTTATGCGCCATTTAATCGACGGTGAGTTTTGCGCCAATAACGGCGGCTGGCAGTGGGCGGCATCAACGGGGACGGATGCAGCGCCCTATTTTCGTATTTTTAACCCCACTACCCAGTCAACGCGCTTTGATCCAGAGGGTGAATTTATCGCCCATTGGCTGCCCGAGTTAAAATCGCTGCCTAAAAAAGCTCGCCATGCGCCGCCCCAGGACATGCTAAACCCAACGGACTACCCAGCTCCCATCGTTGATCATAAAGCAGCGCGCCAGCGTGCCCTGGATGCCTTTAAAGCGCTCTCGAAATAACTCCCTCTTTTTTGCATCACCTGCTGAGGTGATGCAAATCGCTCGGCTGCTCTCCCCTCGCATTATCGTTTGCTTATTTTTCTTAACCACCACAGGACTGCGTGATGCCTAACGACCAAGCTTTGGCGAATTTTTGCGCCTTTTTTAATAAACTAGACAACACCTGTACAGAAAAACTATACGAGGTATATACTGAGGAAGTTATCTTCAACGATCCGCTACATCACATTGCTGGGCGGTCGGCGTTAGAACGTTATTTCGCCGCCATGTATGAAAACGTTGAACGTTGCCAATTTACCTACCACACGCAGCAGCAGGTGGCTAATCAAGCATTTGTAACGTGGACAATGGAGTTCGTTCATCCCCGACTAGCCCAGGGAAATCCGATCAGTGTCGCGGGTTGCAGTGCCCTAACATTTGCCGAGGATGGTCGAGTTTCAAAACATCGCGACTATTTCGATGCAGGCGCCATGTTGTATGAACACTTACCAATCCTGGGCCGTGTCATACGTTGGTTAAAACGGCGCATTAGCTGATTTATGCCATTTAATTGCGTACAGGTTGCATGCTAACAGGCCGTTATAGGAGAGCATGATGAGCACATGGAAAACGCCCCAACGCATTTGGCTCACAGGAGCCACGTCAGGCATTGGTGAAGCGCTTGCTACCAAGCTCATCGCCCAAGGTCATCATGTTGTGCTTAGTGCTCGCAACCAAGAGGCGCTCGATGATTTATGTGACGGTCACCCCAATGCATATTCGCTCCCCGTTGATGTCAGCGACCACCAAGCCGTATTGGCAGCGGGTGAACAGATCAGCACATGGTTGGGCGCACTGGATATTGCCTTATTCAATGCAGGCACCTGCGAATATCTAGATGCGCAGCGTTTTGATATGGCGCTGATTGAGCGGGTCTTCACCCCAAACCTGTTTGGCACCCTGTATGGCGTGGAAGCAGCCCTGCCATTATTAAGAGCTGCCCGCAAAGAGGGCAAGCCTGCTCGCCTAGCCGCCACTTCTAGTGCTTCTGCCTATTTACCGCTGCCCAGAGCCGAAGCCTACGGCGCCTCAAAAGCAGCTATCAGTTACTTTTTGGAATCATTACGTCTCGACCTCAATCAAGAAGGCATTGATGTCAGCGTCATTCACCCAGGTTTTGTTAAAACCCCGCTGACCGATCGCAATGATTTTCCAATGCCCATGCAAGTCACTGCAGACCAAGCGGCCGATGCCATCATTGCCGGACTTGTCAAAGGAAGACTGGATATTCACTTTCCGCGTCGTTTCACCTATCTGGTGAAATGTTTAGGAATTTTACCGCCTGCGCTGCGTCGTCATATCGGCCTACGCATGACAAGACGTCAAGAGGAGCAACAATGAGCACCATGGCTTCACAGCGTATCGCCATTATCGGCAGCGGTATTAGCGGCATGGCAGCGGGTTGGTACTTATCCTCCCAACATGAAGTCACTCTGTTTGAAGCAAACGGGCGTCTTGGCGGGCACACGGCCACGATGGACGTGGAGGTCGGGGGGAAGTCCTACGCTATCGACACGGGCTTTATTGTTTTCAATGATTGGACCTATCCCCATTTCCAACGCTTGCTAGAAACACTCGAAGTGCCTAGCCAAGCCACCGAAATGAGTTTTTCGGTGCATGAAACCAATGTTGATTTTGAATATAACGGCCATACGCTAGGCTCGCTGTTTGCCCAGCGGCGCAACTTACTTAGCCCCGCTTTTTATCGCCTGTTACGCGATATCTTGCGCTTTAACAAACAAGCAACGGCTGACTTAGAGGCCAAGCGGCTTCCCAGCGACAGAACGCTAGGCCAATACCTTGACCAACATGGCTACAGTGACGCTTTTCAGCGCCGTTATCTGCTGCCCATGGGGGCCGCTATTTGGTCTGCGAGCATTGGCGATCTACGCGCCTTTCCGCTGGCGTTCTTCGTGCGTTTTTTCCGCAATCACGGCTTGCTGTCGGTTAACCACCGCCCGCAATGGCATACCTTAGTTGGCGGCTCGAAACGCTACATTCCCAGCATGACAGCGCCATACGCAGCACGTATTCACCTGAATACACCTGTGACACGTATTGAGCGAAATGCCACCGGCGTATTGGTCACCACCGCACAAGGCACGCAACGCTTTGATCATGTGGTGTTGGCTTGCCATGCCGATCAGGCGCTCGCGATGCTGGGCGACTCGACACCCGCTGAACAAAACATTCTTGCCGCTATGCCTTATCAAGATAATGAGGTAGTGCTGCATACCGATACCTCGCTGCTGCCCCGGCGTCAGCGAGCCTGGGCTAGCTGGAACTATCGCTTAGATGGTCGGGGAGCAGATGAGCGGGTGTCTGTTACCTACAACATGAATATTCTGCAGCGATTGAAAGAAGCCGAGACGACTTTTTGCGTCACGCTTAACGACTCAAACAGCATTGACCCTGCGAAAGTGCTCGGACGCTATACCTATGCCCATCCCCAATTCACACTGGCGGGACAAGCAGCGCAGATGCGCCATGACGAGATATCTTCGGTTGCTAGGCGCACTCACTTCTGCGGCGCTTACTGGCGCAATGGCTTTCACGAAGATGGGGTATGGAGCGCGCTGCGGGTTGCCCAAGCACTAGGTTGTGATGAAGCCGCCGCGCCCCCAACAACGCCCACGGCACTCCCTGCTCATGACCTAATGCCCACTAACAGCGTTGGGGAGGGGCTCGGATGATGGCCGCGCCTCGCTCGCGTATTTACCGCGGCACCTTACGCCATCGCCGCTTCATACCTAAAGAGCACGCTTTCAGTTACCGCGTTTGGATGGCTTGGCTCGACTTGGATGAGTTGCCGACCCTGTTTGACAATGTGCCTGGCTTTAGCGCCCGAAGGCCGGCACTAGCGCGCTTTCGTCGTGAAGATTATCTCGCCCCAACGGATAAGCCCTTACGCACAGCGGTACGCGAAGAGCTAATTCGTCAGCTGGGTAGTGCCCCCAGCGGCAAGATTTACGTTCTGACTCAATTACGCACCTTTGGCACTGTCTTCAATCCTATTTCGATGTACTACGCCTACGACCATCTTGGCAGGCTGGCAGCGGTGGTTGGTGAAGTCACTAATATGCCCTGGAAAGAGCGTACCTGCTATGCCTGCCGGATCGCTCCTGATCGTCATAGCCATCATGCAAGCTTTGATAAAGCGATGCATGTATCGCCATTTAATCCTATGGAAATGACCTACCGCTGGAAGCTCAACGCACCCGGCGACCAGCTCTATCTTCACATGGAAAACTGGCAAAGCGGGCAGCGCCATTTCGACGCCACGCTTACGTTAGAGGCTGCGCCAGCGACACGCGGCGTTCTATTAGCAACGCTTGCACGCCAGCCTTGGATGAGCCTGAAAACCGTGGCGGGAATTCATTTTGAAGCGTTTCGCCTCTGGCTGAAGCGCATCCCCGTTTATAACCACCCTAAGCGCAAGGAAACTTCAAAATGACGACCCTGCGTTCTACGCCCCCTGATATACAACCGGTTAACCAGGATCGTTTCACTCGCTGGTTGAAGCCTCGCCTGATGACTCAATTAGATGCCTTCCAGGGTGGCCGTATCACCTTAATTGAAGGCAACCAGTGTCACCACTTGGGTCAAGCCGGACCGCTTCAGGTGACCGTCGTGATTCGCCACTCTCGTGCCTGGAAAAGGCTCGCGTTCGGCGGCACAGTGGGCGCAGCTGAATCCTATATGGATGGCGACTGGGATGCTGATGACTTAGTGGCCTTGGTGCGTTTGTTTGCGGCCAATCTGGATCATGTAAACGGTAAAATGGAAAACGGCAGCGCCCGCTTCACCCGCTGGATGCTTGGCGCGGCCTATCGCTTCCAACGTAATAGCCTTTCCGGTTCAAAGCGTAATATCTCGGCACACTACGATATTGGCAATGACCTATTTGCCACGTTTCTTGATCAACGCCACTGGATGTACTCGAGCGCTGTTTTCCCCTATCCAGAAGCCAGCCTGGAAGAAGCGTCTACCTACAAGCTCGATGTCATGCTCGAAAAGCTAGATGTGCGCCCAGAACACCATTTGCTAGAAATTGGTACTGGCTGGGGTGGTCTTGCAATACACGCTGCCAAAACTCGCGGCTGCCATGTCACGACCACCACCATTTCTGAAGAGCAGTACGCCCATACCGCCCGGCGCATTCAAGAAGAGGGACTTGACGATAGAATCACCCTGTTAAAGCAGGATTATCGTGAGCTGACAGGTCGCTACGACCGACTGATCTCTGTTGAGATGATCGAGGCCGTCGGCCACCAGTATTTGAATACCTACCTTGAAAAGATCGACAGCCTGCTGAGCGACGATGGCCAGGCGATGCTGCAAGCCATCACTATCCGAGACCAACGATTTGAGGAAGCCAAACGGGATATGGACTTTATTAAGCGCTATATTTTCCCCGGTGGTTTTTTACCGTCTCATCACGCCATGCTAACCAGCGTGATGCGCAAAACCTCACTGAACGTGGTAGCGCTTGATGAAATTGGCCAGCACTATGCCCGCACTTTACGCGAGTGGCGCCACCGCTTTGAAAGCAGCCTAGAGCAGATAAAGCAGCAAGGCTACGACGAACGCTTTATTCGTATGTGGCGTTACTATTTATGCTACTGCGAAGGCGGCTTTATTGAGCGCTCTATTGGTACGTGCCACTTATTGCTAGCCAAACCAGCCGCTAAACCCGCACCGTTAACAGGCGCACTATAAATGGCTAGCCCTCGCTGGCACGGCTTGCTGTTCAATGCACTTCGCTTCGAAGCGGGCTGGCTGCTGTGCGTTCTAGGTGGCTCAGGAGTGGCAGCCATTATAGGGAGCGCGTTGCTAGGTTGGCATTTCTGGCGCTGTGCCAAACCCGGGGAGTGGCGTTTTATTGGTGTTTTTGCGCTGCTGGGATTAGCGCTGGACGGAGGCCTTCATTTGGCAGGCGGTTTCGACTTCGGTGAGCACACCCTAGTGGCTGGTTTACTACCACTGTGGCTTTGGATGCTGTGGCCGCTGTTTGCAACGCTGGTATTTCACTCGCTTGCTTGGCTGTGGCAATACCCCATGATTGCGGCGGTTTGCGGCGCGGTCAGCGGGCCACTGTCTTATGTTGGCGGTGCAGCGCTCACTGGCGTTAGCTTAGCCCCCTGGTTACTGCCGGCACAGGCCATTATTTGGGCAGCGCTATGTTTGTGTATTAGCCGTTACTCTAACCACAAGCTCGCTGCTTCTAGTGTTGATTAACATCGGCTTCTAGCATTCACGAAGACACTGATTCAGCCAGGATTCGCGGTGCCCAACGCTGTTCAAGCTCCGCAGCAGGTAAGGGCCTAGCAAAATAGAACCCTTGTACTAACGTACAGCCAGCGTTAACCAGAAACTGGCACTGCTCCTGAGTTTCTACACCCTCGGCCACCACTTCTAGCCCCATCCCTTCTGCCATCGCCAACACAGCCGTTACAATAGCGGCATCCGCTTGGTCATGAGGTAATTCACGAATAAACGCGCGATCTAGCTTAATTTTATCCACCGGCAGACGCTTCAAGTAACCAAGCGATGAATACCCGGTACCAAAATCATCGATGGCAATTGCATAGCCTTGACTACGCAACGCCTGCAGGCGAGGTCCCATATCCCCGGCACGCTCGTCCAGCAATACTGATTCCGTTAACTCTAAGCCAATTTGCGACGTTTTTAACTGATAGCGCTCTAAACAGCCAGACAGCTGAGTTTCCAGGTCGCCCTGAAAAAGCTGCAGCGCAGAAATATTGACCCATACCGTCACTTTGGGCATCCCGCTATATTGCCAGTGCGCTTGCTGAGCGCAGGCTTTTTCGATCACCCAACTACCGAGTTCGGCCATCAGCCCATGACGTTCGGCAAGCGGTATAAAATCGCCCGGCGAGATCATGCCAGCCTCAGGGTGACGCCAGCGCAACAGCGCCTCCATGCCCACTAAATCGCCCGTCCCTGGATGATGCTGCGTTTGGTAATGCAGCTCTAATTGATCACCAGAAATCAACGCCGCCCGCAAGTCGCTCACCAGAGCAAGCTGGGGGTTATCTTGTTTATCCAGCGCAGGGCGAAACCGCTGGCTAAGATTACGCCCTAAGCGCTTGGCGCTATATAAGGCAGACTCAAGCCGCTGAAACAGTACGCCTGAATCACTGCCATCTTCAGGGGCTCGACAGCTACCAATCGTTAACCCCAGACGTAACGATTGATCTTTTATTTCGAATGGCCGGCTCATGTGCTCACGCAAGGTCGCTACCCACTGATCATGGTCGTCGAAGGTGGTCGTGCGAATCACCATAAATTCATCACCACCCAGCCTGCCCACTACGCTACCCGCCATATAGCCTGTTAACCGTTGGGCAAAGCGCGCTAACAAACGGTCGCCCTGCTCGACCCCTAAGCTGTCATTCACCGATTTGAGCCCGTCAATATCAATCAATGCCATATCCAAGCTTTCACCCGCGCGCAAATGGCGCAACCGAGAAGACATCAGATCGTGTAAGCGGCGCCGGTTTGGCAATCCTGTTAGCGGGTCTTCATAACCAATTCGGCGTAAATCACGCTCGCGGGCTTTTTGAGAGGAAATATCGGTAAAAAGGCTGATAAAGTGAGTAATTTTGCCACGTTTGTCGGTAACCGCACGGACCTTTAGCCATTCGGGGTACTCATCACCGTGCTTGCGGCGATTCCACATTTCGCCCTCCCAACGGCCAGTCGCCTTTAACGTGCTCCAAAACGTCTGATAAAACGCTTTATCGTGACGTTGCGCCGCTAACGTCTCTAGCTTACGCCCAACCATTTCCTGGCTTTCAAAGCCGGTAATTTGAGTAAAGGCGGGATTGACCGACAAGACGCGATTATGTACATCGCTGATGACAATGGCGTCGCTCGCCAAGCCTATTGCATCTTGCGAAAGACGTAGCCGTAAAAACTGTTGGCGTATTTGGTTCCAAGCATCCCAAATGCCAAATGCAACCAAGCTAGCCGCCACCATACGTAACGCAGAGTCAGGCACCCACACACAAGCGGGCAGCGCTATTAACGCCATCCACACCAGCGGACGATTAAGAGAAACAGGCAGCCACATGGCGGTTTAGTGTGTCCTATAAATGGGCCAAACAGGGCATGGATTACAGATCAGGCATCATGCCGCTTAACAAAAAACATGGATACAGCATATTACGTCAATAGGGCGTTTATTGTGCAGAATCGCGTATTTGAAATAGCGAAATACTAACAATGGCTATCGGCAGACAGGTAAAAAGCTGTAGAAAAACACGATAAGTGCCCAACAACGTGCATTCAGAGGTTTCGGGAAGTAGACTAGAGCCAACTACCATCTTGATACTCGGAACGATTCAGTGACCAAGCAACATTCCTTTGATCGCGAAGAACTGCTGGCCTGCTCCCGCGGCGAGCTATTTGGCCCAGGCAACGCACAGCTTCCGGCTCCCAATATGCTGATGCTTGACCGCATCATGCACATTCACGAAGAAGGTGGCGTGCATGGTAAAGGCGAGCTAATTGCCGAACTGGACATCACCCCGGACCTGTGGTTTTTTGATTGCCACTTCCCCGGCGACCCTGTCATGCCCGGCTGTTTGGGGCTAGATGCCATGTGGCAGCTCGTGGGGTTCTACCTAGGCTGGCTTGGCCATCCGGGCCGTGGACGCGCACTGGGCTGTGGCGACGTCAAATTCAGCGGCCAGATTCTACCCGACGCGAAAAAAGTGACATATCACATTAATGTGAAGCGCATAATTACCCGTCGGCTTATTCTAGGCATCGCCGACGGCACCGTGTCTGTCGACGGACGCGATATATATCAGGCTAATGATCTGCGCGTTGGCCTATTCACCTCCACTGCGAATTTCTGACAGGAGGCTCCCATGCGACGAGTGGTAGTCACCGGCCTTGGCATCGTATCGTGCTTAGGCAACGACCAGCAACAGGTCTTAGATGCACTCAAAAACGGGTGCAGCGGTATTCGTTTTAAGGAAGAGTACGCCGAACGCGGCTTCCGTAGCCATGTAGCGGGTAGCGTCGACATCGACCTTGATTCCCTCATTGACCGCAAGCTTCGCCGGTTTATGGGCGACGCTGCAGCGTATGCCTATGTATCGATGGCACAAGCCATTGAAGATTCGGGGCTCTCTGAAGAGCAGGTGTCCAACGAACGGACGGGGCTTATAGCCGGGTCTGGCGGGGCCTCCAGCGCGAATCAGGTAGAAGCCGCCGATGTCATGCGCGAAAAAGGCCTACGTCGTGTGGGGCCATACCGTGTTACCCGCACGATGGGCAGCACCGTGTCGGCATGCTTGGCAACGCCATTTAAGATTAAAGGCGTTAATTTTTCTATCTCATCCGCCTGCGCAACGTCTGCTCACTGCATTGGTAGTGCGATGGAGCAAATCCAGCTTGGTAAGCAGGATATCGTGTTTGCCGGTGGCGGCGAAGAAGAGCACTGGACCCTCTCTTGCCTATTTGATGCGATGGGTGCCCTTTCCACTCATTACAACGATACGCCCGAGAAAGCCTCTCGCCCTTATGATCAAGCGCGTGACGGGTTTGTCATTGCTGGTGGCGGTGGCATGCTAGTGCTGGAAGAGTTAGAGCATGCTAAAGCCCGCGGTGCCAAGATATACGGCGAATTGGTGGGCTACGGCGCTACCTCCGACGGCCACGATATGGTTGCCCCTTCTGGGGAAGGTGCGACGCGTTGCATGCGCCAGGCCATGGCGACGGTTAAGGGTGATATTGATTATATTAACACCCACGGTACGTCTACGCCGGTAGGCGATGTGGCTGAGTTGAAAGCAATCCGTGAGGTGTTTGGCAATACCACCCCTGCGATGAGCTCAACCAAGTCGCTGACCGGCCACTCATTAGGCGCAACCGGTGTTCAAGAAGCGATTTATTCGCTGCTCATGATGCAACATGATTTCGTCGCTGCCTCAGCGAATATTGAGCATCTCGATGAGCAGGCAGATGGATTCGACATCGTTAGAGAGCGGCGTGATGGCGTTACCATCAACCGAGTGCTTTCCAACAGCTTTGGGTTTGGCGGCACTAACGCTTGCTTGGTATTTCAGCGCTTTGATGGCTAATTCCTAGTCATGCAGTGCATGTGCAGTACGCTATAAAAAAACGGTGCCTTAAGGCGCCGTTTTTTTATAGTCATCGAAAGATTGCTGATCTTAACGAGACGTTGGCCGCGGCACCTCTGAAATCTCTTGCAGCTGCCCCTCTATCCAGGCTTCAACATCCATCAGCACCTCATCGGGTGTCCGGCCTGCCGTCTCGATAGGCGCACCAATACGCACCCGAAGAACACCGGGACGCTTTATCCAATGGCGTCCAGGCCAGCGTTCACCAGCATTATGCGCCACTGGCAGCACTGGCACGCCTGCTCGGCAGGCCACCACGCTACCGCTCTTGTTGTAGCGCTTTCGAACCCCTGGGTCGACACGCGTTCCCTCTGGAAAAATAAGCACTGACAGCCCAGTTCCCAGTCGCGCGACGCCCTGGGTCAACACCTGCTTCATAGCGCGGGCAGGCTTAGAGCGGTCCAGACTAATCGGTCGCAACAAACGTAACCCCCAACCAAATATAGGCAGTCGCAACAACTCCTGTTTTAATACCGTGCAAACGGGTGGCTTCATCACCTGCAGAAACACCGTTTCCCACTCGCATTGGTGGTTGGCCTGGATCACACAAGGGCCCGCTGGAATATTTTCTCGCCCCTGAATGTCGTAGCGCACGCCACACGCAATTTTGAACCACGCTATCAAAAAATGGTTATAGAGGTTTAGCAAACGATAACGGGCAGCCAAAGGCAAAAACGGCGCAATTGGCAAAAAAAGAATGCCAATCAACAGCATGGCAGAAAAATATCCCACATAAAAAACCAAGCTGCGAACCAGATTGATCAAGCCAACTCTCCTGTCCCTTCACCCTGCTGTTGTTCCCGCATCAAACACCACGCATCCAGCATTCGCCCTACCTCCAGCCGCCATGGCTTTTGATGGACACCAAACACATCAAGCACACGGCGGCAATTGAGTACTCGCCGCAGCTTGGCATCATGGTGATGGTTAAGTGCTTGTACTTCACCAAGGGCTACGCTTTCACCGCGGCCTTCCAGATGGGTTGCCAGTTGGGTGCGAACCATTGAGGTAAACGTAAACGCACTAACCGGCTCGGTGCCCGCTAAGTGGTAAGCCCCCCAAGCATCGGCACCACAGACTTGCTGCTGTAGCATGCCGATCAACGCCATGGCGACAGCGTCGGCAGACGTCGGGCAAAAAATAACATCTTCAGCGGCGCGAGCAGGCTGGCCAATCATCAAGCTATCGATTATCTCGTTTAGCCACGCATGGCTACCTTCCAGCGCAAACAAGGGACCTAAGCGAACAATGAGATGCCGGTGATACCCAGCACGAATACGGTCACCCGCTTGCACTAAGCGGCGCAGGCTTTCATCCCGAGGGGCAGGCACCACATGTTCATCGATGGGAATTTCAAAACCATCTTCGTAAAGTTGGTCTGAAACACACCACACCAGCGCAATGCCTTGTGCTTGGCAGGCATCGACGCAGGCATCAACGGCATCGGCGTGTGCCATTACATCGGCAGGCGCCATACTGAGCGGGTGCGCTAATGGGGGGATAATCACCGCATCAGGTGTAATCGCTTGGAGTTGAGCAGAGGTAATCGTGGTCCCCTGCTCAATAACAAGCTCTGTATCCGTTCGACGACTGGCTTCCCGGGCTAATGCCAAACTTAAGCAGTGCCCCGCATCTAGTATCAGCAGCTTCAAAACAGAACCTCCCCCTCACCTAACCCCTGGAATGTAGCGAACTATTCAGTTCAGGCGATCAGAACGGAATTTCGTCGTCAAAATCATCGAAGTTGCCTGGATCCGGAGCCCCATAATTGCTGTTTTGATTGGCGGGAGCTGGCTGGCTGTGTTGTGGCCCACGAGCAGGCTGGGGCGCGCCTCCATAGTTACCTTGAGGAGCACCGCCCTGGGGAGGGTAACCACCCTGCTGAGGCATACCGCCACCCTGATGCCCCTGAGAGGCCGAATGCTGAGGAGCGGGGTGCTGCGGCGCGTGTTGCTGCTGGGCTGGTGCGCCTTGTGCAGGGTTATTTTGTGCGTAACCACCTTGAGGTGCTCCGCCACCCTGGAAATCGCCGCCACGACTATCTAGCATCTGCATGTCGTTGGCCACAATTTCCGTGCTGTAGCGATCTTGACCGTTTTGGTCTTGCCACTTACGGGTTTGTAGACGACCTTCAATGTAGACCTTAGAGCCCTTTTTCAGGTACTGCTGGGCAATCTCAGCGGTCTTATTGAACAACACAATGCGGTGCCACTCGGTACGCTCTTGGCGCTGTCCACTTTGGCGGTCCATCCAGGTGTCAGACGTCGCCAAATTCAGGTTTGCTACCGCCGTTCCGGAGGGCGTAAAGCGTACTTCAGGGTCTTGGCCCAGATTACCAATCAAAATGACTTTGTTAATACCGCGCGCCATAGGTCGCTCCTTTCAATAATCGGTCATATATCAATACCAGTGCCCTCAAGGGTATCACTGATACGGCTGACAGGCCTGAATGCCATGCAGCAAATGTGTGTAAAAGCTTCGGTATGTGTTTAAACCTGGAGGTGTAAACGCTTGCTGTACCAATAATCAGAAATGGTCGTTACGTATTAGGTGGTGATAGCAACCTGCTCAGCGCTGCTTGATCGAGTTCTTTGCGGTTCACTTTTAGGTACATCAAGCGCTCTTCCGGCACCACCATCACATCTTCCACACCCACGACATCGGCTAGATGCTCCATCAACAGATTTAATGCATCAGGCTGCGTATCGTGTAGTGCTACGACCTCACTGGAGAGAGGCGGTGGTGGCGGCATGCGCCACATTGCCAGCCACCATAGCAGCGCCAGCCCTGCACAGCCGAAGAACACCGCATCAAGCCCCCATAGGTTCGACAACAAGCCACCCAGCGTGCCTCCTAAAAAAGCGCCCAAAAACTGACTGGTCGAGTACACCCCCATCGCCGTGCCTTTAGCACCCGCGGGAGCCAGCTTACTGAGCATTGACGGCAGCGTGGCTTCGAGCAAGTTAAATCCTGTAAAAAAAACAAATAGCCATGCGAATAGCCAGCTCTCTTGGGAGAATGGCAGCCCCAGGCTGCCCAAGCTAATGACGATGGCGCCGATTGCCAGCAGGCATATTAATTTCATGCGCTGGTATTTCTCTGCCACGATCACCAGCGGCACCATGGCAATAAATGACAGCGCCATAATCGCCAGGTAAGCCAGCCCGTGATACTCAATCGCAACGCCTGCATTTAACAGGCGGAAAGGAACAGCAACAAAAATCGCCATTAACACCAGATGCAGCGAAAAAATCGACAGATCTAGCCGCCATAAATCGGGGCGCGTAATAACACTTTTAAACTGCTGGCGATCCATCCCCACATCGCGGTGGCGCAAACGGCGGGGGGCGGGGGGCACCCATCGCCAAAGCACCACTAAACCGACCAGCGTTAACAGCGCCGTAAACCAAAAAACACCCGCCAGACCCGCCCAGGCCGCCAGCCAGGGGCCAAGAACCATGGCGATAGCAAACGATACGCCAATGGAGAGCCCAATCGTGGCCATCGCCGCCGTTCGCACCTGCTCACGGGTTTGGTCTGCTAATAGCGCCATAATCGCTGCAGCAACGGCTCCACAGCCCTGCAACGCACGGCCCAAAATGATCCCGCCAATGGAGTCTGCCATCGCAGCGACCACGCTTCCTACGGCGAAGATCAGTAAGCCCATGGCAATAACGCGTTTACGACCAATGCGGTCTGACAGCAGGCCAAAGGGAATCTGTAGCGTTGCCTGAGTTAGCCCATAGACACCTAATGCGACACCAATTAGCAGGGGGGTAGCGCCACTTAAGGTGTCGGCATATAGCGCCAACACCGGCAGCACCATAAACAGCCCCAGCATACGAGACGCATAAAGCCCGGCTAAGCCGCTGATTGCACGGCGTTCAGTGGCCAGCAGCAGTGCGGAAACCTTGCGCATAATACCCTTGTGGTCAATAAAGAGGCTGAACAGCCCGAGATAACCGTCCATTCTAGCGCTTTGTATCCACGCTGGAAACGCCAAGCGCTGACAGCATATCGATATGGAGCTTTGCCGGAAGGGGGACAGCAAACGTATAATTACGCTTTTGCCACGCGATTCGAGGTGTTGATGGACAGCATTCTGGTCAGGGGTGCACGCACCCACAACCTCAAGCAGATCGATGTGGAGCTGCCCCGCGACAAACTTATCGTCATTACCGGCCTTTCTGGCTCAGGTAAGTCGTCGCTGGCGTTCGATACGCTCTACGCTGAGGGACAACGCCGCTATGTGGAGTCACTTTCCACCTATGCGCGTCAGTTCCTTTCGATGATGGAAAAGCCCGATGTAGATCACATCGAAGGGCTTTCACCTGCGATCTCTATTGAGCAGAAATCCACTTCCCACAACCCACGCTCTACCGTCGGCACAATTACCGAGATTTACGACTACCTGCGCCTACTGTTCGCCCGGGCAGGCACACCACGCTGTCCAGAGCACGGCGAAGAACTGGAAGCACAAACCATTTCCCAAATGGTCGACCAAGTCATGAACCTGGCCGAAGGCACCAGGCTAATGCTGCTGGCGCCGGTGGTGAAAGGCCGTAAAGGGGAGCACCTGCAACTGCTGGCAGAATTGCGGGCTCAAGGCTTCGTTCGGGTACAGATTGATGGCCAAGTGCTAGAGCTTGACGATATTGCCCCGCTCGACAAGCGCAAGAAACACGATATCAGCGTAGTGGTTGACCGTTTTAAAGTACGCGATGATATTGCCCAGCGTCTGGCAGAATCGTTTGAAACCGCCATTAATCTCGCCGACGGCACGGCGATGATCCACTTTATGGATGGCGACCAGCAAGATCTTGCCTTTTCGGCACGCTTTGCCTGCCCGGTATGTGGCTATTCGCTTTCTGAACTTGAGCCGCGGATGTTTTCGTTCAACAACCCAGCGGGGGCTTGCCCCACCTGTGATGGCTTAGGCGTTCAGCAATATTTTGACCCCGACAAGTTGATTAGCCATCCGGAACTTTCGCTAGCAGAAGGCGTGATTAAGGGCTGGGATCGGCGCAATATTTATTACTTTACCCAACTCCAGGCGCTGGCTAAACATTACCAGTTTGAGCTTGAAACGCCATGGATTGAGCTGGCCAGCCATGAGCGTGAGATTATTTTAAATGGCAGTGGCAGCGAACAAATTCCCTTTGTCTATGTGGGTGACCGTGGCCGCAAGGTAACGCGCGAGCACGCCTTTGAGGGTGTACTACCCAATATGCAGCGTCGCTATCGGGAAACCGAATCCAATATGGTACGTGACGACTTGGCCAAGTATATCGCCGTGCAACCCTGCGCCACCTGTGGCGGTTCGCGGCTGCGTCAAGAGTCACGCCATGTGTTTGTCGATGACCATAACATTGCCGATATTGTGCATTTACCTATTGGCGAAGCGTGGCGCTACTTTGCCGAACTTTCCCTACCGGGCCGTAAAGGCGAGATTGCCGACAAGATCGTTAACGAAATTCATGCTCGGCTAGAGTTTTTGGTTAACGTAGGGCTCGACTACCTGAACCTGGAGCGCAGCGCTGACACGCTATCAGGGGGTGAAGCCCAGCGTATCCGTCTCGCCAGCCAAATTGGCGCGGGGCTGGTGGGTGTGATGTACATTCTGGACGAGCCCTCCATCGGCCTGCACCAGCGGGATAACGACCGTCTGTTGAAAACCCTGGAGCGCCTACGCGACCTGGGCAACACCGTGATCGTGGTGGAGCACGACGAAGACGCCATTCGCGCTGCGGATCATGTCCTCGACATCGGTCCTGGTGCCGGAGTCCATGGTGGTGAAATTGTCGCCCAAGGCACGCCGCAAGACGTTATGGACAACCCCAATTCGCTGACGGGTCAGTACTTATCCGGCACCCGAGAAATTGCCGTACCGCCCTACCGTATTCCCGGCAATCCGGAAAAGCAGCTGGTGGTGCGTGGCGCTACGGGCAATAACCTGCAAAACGTCACGCTCAGCCTACCGCTGGGGCTGTTTATTGCCGTTACGGGGGTTTCCGGCTCGGGCAAGTCGACGCTGATCAACGGCACGCTGATGCCGATTGCAGCCCGCGAGCTTAACCGTGCCACCACGCTTACCCCCGCGCCTTATCAAAAAATCGAAGGGTTAGATCAGCTTGATAAAGTGATCGATATTGATCAGAGCCCTATCGGACGGACACCCCGCTCCAATCCAGCCACCTACACCGGTATTTTCACACCGATTCGTGAGCTGTTCGCGGGCACTCAGGAAGCACGTTCGCGGGGCTACAAGCCAGGCCGGTTCAGCTTTAACGTTAAAGGCGGCCGCTGCGAAGCGTGTCAGGGCGAAGGCATGATTAAGGTAGAGATGCACTTCCTACCGGATATTTATGTGCCTTGCGATGTGTGTAAAGGCAAACGCTACAACCGCGAAACGTTGGATATCCACTATAAAGGCAAAACGATCCACGAAGTGCTGGCCATGACGGTAGAGGACGCCTTGGAATTCTTCAGTCCAGTGCCTGCTATCGCTCGTCGTTTGCAAACCTTGTTGGATGTGGGCCTTTCCTATATCCGCCTAGGGCAAAGTGCCACTACCCTTTCTGGCGGTGAAGCGCAGCGGGTCAAACTGGCCCGTGAGCTAGCCAAGCGCGACACCGGAAAAACGTTATATATATTGGATGAGCCAACCACTGGCCTGCATTTTGAGGATATCCGTCAGCTACTCACGGTACTCCACCGGTTACGTGATCACGGCAATACCATTGTGGTGATCGAGCACAACCTGGATGTGATCAAAACGGCTGACTGGATTATTGATCTTGGCCCAGAAGGTGGCTCTGGCGGTGGACAAATTATTGCCGAAGGAACACCGGAACAGATTGCCAAGCAGAGCGTTTCCCATACAGGGCATTTCCTGGCGCCGTTGTTAAAGCGTGGTAATCGCGCCCAAAAAACCGCCTAGAGCGACTTCCAGGGCGGGCCTGCCCTCCCTGGAAAATGACAGCGATATGCCTGCCCCCACAAGGACGCCAAGAGAGCAGAAAAGACCAAGCAACATAAAACGGCTCTGTTTATATTGATTAACGTTTATATTGATCAACAACGCGGCCGGTTAATTGTTGCTAACCTTTTTAGGAGAAGGAAGCTGTGGATCAGGATAAAAGCTGCATTATTAGCCACTTCAATCACTACTGCTCACTAACTGAAGAAGAAAAAGCACTATTAATAGAACTGGAAGAGAGCCCTACCGAGATCAAAGCAGGATCACTACTGTGGGAAGTTGATGCTCCCGCGAATGAGTTTTGCACCTTGCGCAGTGGCTGGGCTTACTCCTATCGACATTTAGAAAACGGCGACCGGCAAATTCTGGAAGTATTTTTGCCTGGCGACATTATCGGTTTGCGAGAGTTTGCGTTTTCCAGGCGGCTGGAAAACGTGCGCATGATAACCGACGGCGTGGTCTGTCACTTTCCTCATAAGCGCATGCTAGAGCTATTTCGTCAGTCACTAACGCTGACCTCGGTGATGTTTGCCATTGGTAGCCGTCACCAGGCCCTCCTCACGGAACGGCTGGTCAACTTAGCGCGGCGCAGTGCTCGGCAAAAAATGGCTCACTTTCTCCATGAAATGTACCTACGTTTACGCCAAACGAACCATGACATCAGTGAACAGTTCCGGTTGCCACTTTCTCAAGAACAGTTAGCCGACATTCTAGGTTTGAGTCCGGTTCATGTGAGCCGAACCTTTAGTGCATTGAGTGAAGATGGCTTGGTGTTCCGTGACCGTCATAACGTCACCATCCCCGACTTGAAGGCGCTGGCTAGCGAAGGGGAGTTCGACGACTGCTATTTAACCGATAACGTCAGGCCGCTACTGATGAGCGTCTGAGCCTTAGCGCCTAAATCAACGGCTGAATTTTGGTCCTTAAAATGTTTTGCTCTTAAAACAAGCAACGCCGCGTGGCTCTCTAAGCCGCGCGGCGTTGTTCGTTAGCGTTTGAGCTGGTTTGGCTGGCTTAGCCGCACTTAGACCAGCCGCAGCCTGCATAGCAGGTTGGACAGCCATCCATCATAATAAGCTCACCGCGACACTCAGGACAGTTACCCACGACTGCCGGGCCACTGCCTTCAGGCTTTTTTACGGCGTTTTTTTCTTGCTCAGCGGCACCGCCAATCGGCTCCACGGCGCCAACCGCTGGGCTGGTGTCTGGTTCTTCATCGACCGGAGGTTGCCAAGCATGGCCATGCTGCATGCGGTGCGCATAACGCTCTACCAACATTTCTACCGGTACTTGGTTACCATCCTGGTCCAAGAACCCGCGCCGATAAAGAATCTGCTGGATCGACCAGGCAATCGCCGCCACTTCGGAATCGTGAAACATTGGCTTGTTCCAACGGTTCATACCACAGCGTACCAACCCCTTATCCCACGCTACTTTGCGCAGGTCAGCCACTGCCTGAGTAACATATCCGCCGCGCGCAGCAAGGGAAAGGCTACGCATCGTTGCCGTAATCCATTGATGCTCGCTGGAAAGCTGTCCTGATGGGAAAAAGAACTCAACCGGGCGCTCAATGATCACACGTCGGCCACCTACCACGCCTTCTACCGGCATAAATGAGACCAGCAGGTAAACCTTTTTACGGCCTTCCGCCCCCACATAAGAGATTTTTTCGGATACCGCTTCTAACGTACCCTCTGGACGCGAAGGAATCCTGACCGTTAGCGGGTCTTCTTCCGGAAGTTCGGGAGCAGGCGCTGTTTGCTCCTGCTGCTTGATACGGTAACCAACGATTTTTGAGGTAATTTCTACAGCCATGGTGTTCTCCACTTAGCAAAGGGGGCCGGGGCAAAGGACGTCGGGCGATATTCGTAGCAAGGCGTAGCCCGCCCTTACCATTTGCCGTAGGTGCCCTCTTTTAAGGCGTCAAACAGGTTGGCGGCGTTATGCTCTTCACCGTCGTAGACCACCGTTTCATCGCCGGCCAGTTCTAAGGTCTCGCCATTTTCCAGCTCAAACACGTAGGTGGTGTTTTTTAAATCATCTTCACGTACCAGAACGCCCTGAAATGCTTCTGGGTTGAAGCGGAATGTCGTGCAGCCTTTGAGGCGGCTCTCATACGCCTGTAGATAGAGATCCTGGAATTTCTCAAACGGGAACTCTGTCGGCACGTTAACTGTTTTTGAGATTGCCGAGTCGATCCACTGCTGAGCGGCCGCCTGCACGGCCACATGCTGCTCAGGCGACACGGAGTCGGCGGTAATAAAGTAGTCGGGTAAATCGCTTTCCACCGCATCGGCGGCAATAAAGTGACGATAAGCGGCTAACTCGAACGAGACAACTTCCACCTGCTCTTTGGTTTTCTTACCCGATTGAATGATATTGCGGAAATAACGGTGCGAGAACGAGGGTTCAATGCCGTTGGAGGCATTATTCCCCATGGATAGCGAGATCGTGCCGGTGGGCGCAATCGAGCTGTGGTGGGTAAAGCGTGCCCCATGTTCCGCCAACTGGGTGACCAGTTCAGGATCAAGCTCAGCCACTTTCGCCATATACTGGCTATAGCGGGCATGCAGAATACGTCCAGGCACATTATCACCCACTTCATAACCATCAGCAGCGAGTTGGGGGCGCTCACGCATCATCTTCGGGGTAATCGTATGCTCTTGCTCAAGCACAGGCGCCATGCCTTTCTCTTTAGACAGCTCTAGCGCTTGCTTCCAGCCTTCCAGTGCGAGGTGGCGGCTAACTTCTTCGGTAAAGGCCAACGACGCCTGGGAGCCATAGGGAATTTTAAGCATGGTCATCGTTGAGCCAAGCCCCAAAAAGCCCATGCCGTGACGGCGCTTGGCTTCAATCTCACGCTGTTGCTGCGGCAGTGGCAGACCAGCAATTTCCACGACGTTATCGAGCATACGCGTAAAGATCGCTACCACCTTGCGATAGCGTTCCCAATCAAAGCGTGGCTTGTCACTAAACGGCTCAATCACAAATTTGGTCAAGTTGACCGATCCCAGCAGACAAGCGCCTTCTGGCGGCAGCGGCTGCTCGCCACACGGGTTGGTGGCGCGGATATCCTCGCAGAACCAGTTGTTGTTCATGCGATTGACTTGATCAATCAGAATAAACCCAGGCTCAGCGTAGTCATAGGTCGAGGACATAATGGTGTCCCACAGCTCGCGCGCTTTAATAACTTCAACGACACGGCAAGCCACGCGGCCTTCATCATCGACCGTATAGCCCTCTTCAATGACGGGCCAGTCGCGATAAATCAAATCGCCCGCTTTTACATCGTCTTTTTCACCAGGGTGCAATGGAAACGCCAGCGGCCAGTCGGCGTTATGCTTCACTGCTTCCATAAATTCGTCGGTAATCAACAAGCTAAGGTTAAACTGGCGCAGACGACCGGCTTCTCGCTTAGCTTGAATAAACTCACGAACATCAGGATGGCCAACGTCGAAAGTGCCCATCTGAGCCCCTCGGCGTCCACCTGCGGATGCCACGGTGAAACACATCTTGTCGTAGATATCCATAAACGCCAGCGGCCCGTTAGTGCCAGCCCCGGCACCAAACACAAACGCTCCTTTATGGCGCAGCGTCGAAAAGTCGTAGCCAATACCGGCGCCAGACTTCAACGTCATACCGGCATCAACGACGGAGTCGAGAATATCGCGCATAGAGTCGCGAATAGTGCGGGAAACCGTGCAGTTAATCAGGCTAACCGCCGGTTTGTAGGCTTCAGCGCCCGCATTGGAAAGGATTCGTCCGGCAGGAATCGCGCCGTTTTCTAACGCCCAGCGGAATTTTGGTAGCCATTCGTTAGCATTGTCACCTTCAACCGCCGCCAACGCTCGCGCGACACGCTCAAAGGTAGCACCCACATCCTGATCAACAGGTTGGCTATGGCGATCTTTTAACCGATATTTGGCATCCCAGATATCTTTTGAGGGAATCTGTAAGGGGACGTCATTCGAAGTCTTCATAGCCTTTGCTGCGGTGCTCATGTCGCGAAACTCCTTCACAACGGGGTGAAATTAGCGCTCAAAACGGAGCGATTATACGTTCTGCGACCATGAAGTATAGACTTGACTTTACACTATATGCGGCATTTCTCTTGTTAAAAACTACTACATATAGAAAAATCAGCGCGTTACCTTTTGCTTATCTGCAACACACGATAGGCTAATGTTTTTCTTGTGCGATGCCACCCTTATGCCTACATTCAAGCCTTTTGCGTTAGTGACCTTTAGCGCCATATTTTCCAGCACTGCACTGCCTAGCATGGCAACAACGTTCAATATTGATGACGTACAGCCCCACGGGCATTGGCAGTCAATGGCGCTAACGTTAGGCAGTGAGCGGCACTTTCGCGCCGTGGAAACCCATAGCTATTCGGATGCCACCTTGAGCTTGAACGCAACTCAGGGTGTTTGCGACTTACCGTGGCTGGAAATGCGGGTCACGTTGGCGGAACAGCAAGGCGAAAGCCGCGCGGTTAACTTAGTGCCAACTAGGCTCCGGGTGGATGACACGCCGATCATTGATACCATGGCTGAGTTTATTACTGAGCGTGGCGATGATGGGTTTTATGCGCACTTCTACCTAAGCGAGCTACCAACATTAATGGCTCAAATGAGCCAGGGAGAGCAGCTGTTTATTGGTTTCGATCAACAAGATAGCGACCCTTGGTACATGACCTTTAGTCTTGATGGCGCTGATGCTGCCATAGCGAGAATGCAGCGTTTATGCGGTCGTGCCGACAATCCATGATGCCACCTGTCACTGCACGCTTTTTTCAGCGATTTCAACGCGGTTACGCCCATTATGTTTAGCTCGGTACATCGCAGCATCGGCCCTGGCGATGAGGGTTTTGCAGCTGTCATTGGGATGCCATACTGCAACACCAATGCTGACCGTTATCGGTTGGCTCAAGCCCTTCACCTGTAGTGTTGCCACTAGCCCACGCAAGCGTTCAGCAAGCCCTTCTGCGGCTTCCATACTGGAGTGGGTGGCCAATACCACAAACTCCTCCCCTCCCCAGCGCCCCAAATGATCACAGCCCCGCAGTGAGCTTTCCACCATGCGGGCTAGCGAAATCAGCACATCATCGCCCACGCTATGGCCGAGGGTGTCATTAATCTGTTTAAAATGATCGACATCAAATAACAGCAGCGCAAAAGTCGCTCCGTAGCGTTTTGCTGCTACTAGTTCGGCATCAATAGCCTGCTCGATGCGGTAACGGTTCCACACCTGAGTGAGCGGGTCAAAATGCGCCAACTGCTCTAATCGTTGATTCGCTTCTGCAAGCGCTTTACGCTCGCGCTCCAGGTGCATATTGAGCGTGCTGATCTCATAAGCAGAAATCGCCAGTGTTAAGTCTTCCCCCAAGTCCATCGCAGCTAGCCGTTCGACGCGTTGCCAGGCTTCGCTTTTTCCTGTCACCTCCTCACACCACGCGTCAGAAGGCGACATTGCCATAGGCGGCAGGGATACCGAAGAGGGCTGCATCGCCCAGTAGAGCGTTTCCACTTGCTCAGGACGAAAAAATATCAGCCAGCCGCGCCGAGCAGGGTCGGTAGGCAACGGCACGGCAAGTACTCCGCTCTGCTCTAGCATGTCTAAAGAGCACGTTAGCGGCTCTTTGGCTGCCTCTTGGGTACACCATGGTCCACTATGGATGTGGGATTTTTCAATCCGCGTGACCAGTTGGCCAATCGCTTCCGGCTTGGGCGTATTGCCTGATTGATAGATGCTACCTTTTACCCATAACGCAACGCCATTGGCACGGAAGAGCGACTTCCATCTGTCGGCATGCTCGGTAAATAGCTGATAAGGCCCCTGGGGCTTTAAGCGATTATTGCTTGAAAGCACCAAGCTGTCTTGTACGCGCTGCAAATAGCGCGCTTCTTGGCGAGCTCTCAGCAGCAGCAGCCGTTGAGTAGCCATTTGCACCAAGGTACGTACCGCATCTCTCACGGGCGGTGTTACAGGGTAGGCTGCTGCCGAGTGGCAAAATAGCAGCCCCCAAAGACCGGTATCTCCCTGCATGGCCACGCTGAGTGCGCCGCGTACGCCCAGTCGTTGTAAGTACTGCTGCCGCTCAGGAGCCGGCGCACGCAGGAAACAATCACTGACATTTACATTTACTACACTCGCAGGCAGTAGGTGCTCACCGGGTGCTGTGACATCTTGGATCAGTCGCACCGAATGGCGCTCATAAGCGCGTCTTAGAGCAATAGGAAAGTCTTTGGCAGGAAAGCGTTGCCCTAACAAGGCCGGTAAGTGATCTGCCGCCACTTCGACACTCGACTGAGCGCGCCTCTTAGCTAACGACTCAGCCACGATTACCCCATGCCAATCACTATCGAGATGGCATACAGATACCCGGTCATGCCCGGTTAACTCTTGTACCGACATCACTAGGTAATCAAGTAGCTCTTCTTGATGGGTCGCTTCCGCTAGGCGCATCAGGCGTTCGTTCACCGTGCCAAGCAGACGCTGTTTACCGAGGGTATGAAGGGGCTCTATCTCAACCAGCACATGCACACCGGCACGGTAAGCATGTAACTGGAAACGGCTTGATCGAGTAGGACACTTAAAGGTGAGTGGCCCCGGCAAACGCTGTTGGCCTTGTAGCTCGTAGCGTATGCGCTGGCTTAAGCGCTTGCCTAGAACGCTGGAAAGCGTTGGAAGACGCCCTTCAGGAAGGCTTACTCCCAGCAGTTCCGCAAAGTTGCTACTAAATGCCTGTATGCGCCGACAGTCAGCATCGAGCACCAGTAATGCACCGAACGACTGTAGTAGCGAGTGATGCTTCGACACAGAGATGGCCTCAAGAAATCTCTTTACCCCTCAGCCTGCTGCCTTAGCAGCAGTTCGACGCGCCGGTTGGCAGATCTGCCTTCCGGTGTAGCGTTACTTTCCATGGGTTGGGTATCGGCATAGCCGACTGCCCGCATACGTGAAATAGCAACTCCCTGGCGCTCAAGATACTGGACCACCGCAATGGCGCGTCCTACCGAGAGATCCCAATTTGAGGGAAAGCGAGAGGTAGCGATGGGAACATTATCCGTATGCCCTTCGACTGAAATTTGCCCCTCAAAGGATGCCAGCACTGCCAGAAGGCTTTCTAACACATCTTGCCCCTGGGGCGTTAGCACGGCGTCACCGCTAGGGAAAAGCAAGCTATCGTCGATGCGCAGCGTAACACCTTCTTCACCCTGAGAGACACTAACTCCTGGGATATTCAGCTCAGCCATTTGCGGCTTTAGCCCGCTGTGCCGGGGGTGAATACCAGTTGCCAAGCTGGCCAACGGAAGCGAGGCGATCGCACTTATAGAATGCACTCTATCGCGTTCAAAAGCAGCCCCTCCCCCCGGCGGCGTCAACGCAAGCAGTAAGACAAACAGCGTGATTAACAGCGTTAATACGTCTAAATAGCTCGTTAGCCACCCCTCATCGCCCTCCCCTGGCACAGTGGGCAATTCCAGCGCGTGCCGTGAGTCACGATCTAGCATGGCGCTACCCTTTTGCCGCAGAGCTAACCGTTGGCCGCGGTTTTACAGCGGCGTCACGGATTTCGTCATGATAGTTAGCCACGAAGGAGTTGAGCGTTTCTTCAATAAAAGAAGGCAGTCGCCGCTTGGTAATTAACGAAATACCTTCCAGCACCATATTCATGGTGATAAGGCGCTCTTCCGTGCGCCGTTCTAGCTTGACGGCAATCGGTTTGAACACCAAGTTAGCGAGCAGAATACCGTAGAATGTTGTCAGCAGAGCTACCGCCATGCGCGGGCCAATAACGTCAAGGTCGCCCGCATCCATTACTTCCAGCATATTGACCAGTCCCACCAAGGTGCCAATCATGCCAAACGCGGGCGCGTAGGTGGCCATAGTGCGGAATATCTGCGCCTCAGCATGCTCGCGTGCTTTTAATCGTGCGATGCGCCAGCGCAGCATATCGAAAATTTCGTCTTCTTTCGTGTTCGCAATGACCAGCTGGATCCCGGTGCGCAAAAAGGGGTTGCGAGTGTGCTCTAGCTCCTTTTCAACCGCCCTGACATCGCCTTTAAACCACAAGCGCGCCATGGACACCAGTTCGTTGATATCATCGCGCACATAAGTGTTTTCACGCCGAAACACCAATCCCACCAGGCGCACCACGCGTAGCACTTCTTTCAGCGGATAACTAATAAAGGTGGCCGCCAAGGTGCCCGTTACTACAATGGCTAGCCCCGGCAGATTGATAAAGCTTTCTGGCGACTCTGCAGTAAAAAACAGTACGCTTACCAGCAACAGCATGCTGGCAAAAATACCGATCAGCGTAGATGGGTTCATCAACGGCTCCTCGCCGGTTATTCGTGATTAATAGTGACGTTAGGCGGTGTCATATAAGCGAGCACGAAGCCTGCTAATCGCCTGGCTGTGAAGCTGGGAGACACGGGATTCGGTCACACCCAGCACCGCCCCAACCTCTTTAAGGTTCAGCTCTTCTTGGTAATACAGCGCCATCAGTAGCTTTTCACGCTCAGGTAAGGCGTCAATCGCGTCAATTAACGACTGTCGCTGCTGCTGATCTAGAAACTGATCGAAGGGCAGATTCGTGGCTTCTTCTTTCACCGACTCGACCCCTTCGGCCACCAATTCTTCAAAGGGCAACAGCTGGCCACTGTTCGTATCATTGAGCAATTGCTGATACTCGCTAAGCGGCATATCCAGATCACGCGCGATTTCACCCTCTTCCGGCGGACGTCCTAGCTGCTGCTCAAGGCGGCGCACCGCATCATCCACGGCTCTGGCAGAGCGGCGCACACTACGTGGCAACCAATCACGTGTGCGCAGCTCATCCATCATGGCGCCGCGAATACGCTGGCTTGCAAACGTGGCGAACGTTGCTCCTTGGGTCGCATCAAAACGCCCTAGTGCTTCTAATAAGCCCACCATGCCGGCTTGAATAAGATCATCCAACTCAATACTTGCGGGTAGTCTTACCTGCAGCGTTAAGGCCTGACGTCTTACCAGTGGCATGTATTGGTTTAACAACTCGCCCTGTTTAATCCTGCCTTGTGCTGTATACATCCTCGTGCCTCACGGCTGAACTCTGTTCACTGGTAATTCACAATCACTTGCAGTCCCTGTACCCGTACCGGGCGCTGGCCTGGCGTCAACGCAAAACGCAAGTACAGCGGTCCATTAACCGATTTACCGGCTAGCGCCGTGGTTGACCCCCGCATAGCCGTCAAAGAAACACACTGCTCAGGGTGGCATAGCCAGGCGTTAACCGGCGCATTGACCGGCATTTGAAAACGCCAATGAATACGCTCTATCGCGGCGTTCTCTACCGGAGCCCCTGCTGGTGGTTGAATGGGCTGGCTACTGACAGCTCGTTCACTCATCGCGACCAGTACGCTGGGCACCTCACTACTCCAACTGCCCGTCGCGGCGTAAACACGCATGGCGATGACGCTTAGCGCCACCATCAACACGCTTTTGAGCAGCCTGTCGGCTTTGCAGGTAGCGACCTTGAAGTCAGCGAGCATCGACATTGTTACTCCCTATAGAGGCGCTTGATTGCGGCTGTTAAAGCACGGCTACATAGCGTCAGGCTAGCTGTCATCGCGCCAGCAGTAAAAGCTCTATATCCAAGTAATAGCTGGCTGCTTCGCGCAGGTTATCGAGTAGACCTCGGCGCGGCAAATCTGGCTCGTGCAGTGCCAGCAGCTGTCTAGGACCACCGTTTTCCTGCACTTGCCGCAACGAGCGGTACATCTGTGCGAAAGCATCGGCATCACTATTAATCCATAACGCCCAGCGCGGAAAGCGCTCTTTCAGTTGACCAAGATTAGCGGCACCCGCATTGACGATGTGAATATCCCAATCATCCGGGTCACCCGCCCAACGTCGCCCCAATACTGCCCATTGAGCTAGGCGTCCTTTTACTCTTGCCACCTGCTGATCGCCACCGTTAGGCATACCGATCACGATAAGCGGCTTCTGCGGCACCGAAGGCGGTGCGGTGGTTGGCGCTTGGGCAGCAGTTGGCAGCACCGTTAAAGAATCGGTCATAGCGGCCAGTGGCTCAGCCGCAAGTTCGTCTCCCGTGGGGTCACTCTCAACTGACTCTGCTTGGCGCTGCTGGCGCTGTAAATCTGCCCACTTGCGCAGGCCCGCTGCCTGATCCTGGGCACTCATGCCAGTCCCTCACGGCTAACGCTGCTGAGCTGGCGAATGGCGTCACGGGCCATAAACGCGTGAACAAGCGCATCTAGCATCGCCTTATCGCGCCGCTTACGCGTGGTGCCCAGCAACCTTAACAAATCGGAACGCAGCGCTATCGCAGCGTCATCAGTGGCGCTATCTAAGTGTCCCGCTGCAGCGGCGACACCGCTAGCCATCAATAAGCGTACCTCTGTGCTTACTTCGCCATCATCCGCATCTTTCAACTGCTGCCAAGCGCGTTTGGTTAGGCTAGACACCCCATCGCTTTGCAGCTGGATAACCAGCAGCGAGCGCACATCTGTACCTAATCGAGCAGGTGTTAACCAGTAGCGACGCGCGATGCGTTTGCCATTTTCTGGATCGCGAACTTCACCAACCCATGCCAACAGCGGTGTACCAGCGGCATCCTCCACAGCAGTGTGGGTGTGCCATAGCTGCGCCGTTTGGCCACGAAAACGCAGATCAGTGTGATGAGTGAGCGGGCTATCTTTGAGCAGCTGGCGCTGGGCATAACGCTCGCCCTGACAGTATACCCGCTGAGTGGCAGCTACTTGCGTGATCCAGGTCAAGTGTTGGGCTTCTAGCCACGCTAACGTGGCGGGATCGGGAAACACGGGGAGCAGATGTACGGCGGCCCCCATCGCTTCGCCCTGGTGCAGCAGCCGTGACTGCCAACCAGCGGGCTGACGGTGCTGTAGGCTGGTTAGCGCGAGCCAACCGCCATCAGCGTCTAGCCCAAGATCAGGCATCGACCAGTCACAGCCTCGCTCATTACGGCGGGGAGACCATGCCATGCCCAGCCCCTTATCCGCGCAGGGCTCGCTAGCTAGCAGTGCATCCAAGCGTTTGTCTTGCAGCACGCCCGGTAAGGAGGCGATATCCCATATCGACTCTAACGCTGAAAATCCAATAATCCTGTCACGTAGTCGCGTCAGTACAGAGCTGAGACGGCGCCCTTGCCCCAGCACGTCTCGCGACCAGCGCGGCAAACTCACCGAGTGAGGCTGCGAAACGGCGGCGGAGCGCCGCTCTTCACGCACTCTCCCCAATGGGCTATTAAGCGCTTGATCAATCAGTGCAGTAGGGTCCGCAACCGCCATATCTTCTGGAACACGCTGCCCGTACGAACCAAACAGCACGCGTAAACCATGGCGTATGACAATATCTAGCACGGGGGCTAACCGGCCAGCTTCGTCCTGCTTGGTAATAATGCAATCATCTAACTCAGCGCCAGCCGCCCGTGCGGCTTGGCGATAGCGCAACACGACCTCTTCCAAGGTTTCAGGCTGGCTGGCTGCATTCAACAGCAGCACTAAGCGGACGGACGCTTGCCCGCCCTGCAAATGGGCAATCTGCTCAATCACTCGCTGGTCACGCTGACTCATACCGACGGTATCGATAATCACCCACTGCTTACCCTGCAGTCGTCCGACTAGCTCATCAATCGGCTGCTCGGCGTCTAAGGCATACATGGGGGTATCAAGCAGGCGGGCATAAATTCTTAGCTGCTCATGGGCACCAATACGAAAGCTATCGGTAGTGACAAGGGCCACAGGGCGCGTACCGTGACGCATCACAAAACGTGCTGCTAGTTTCGCAGTGGTGGTGGTTTTCCCCACTCCCGTAGGCCCCACCAGCGCGACAATTCCTGCTTGATCGAAAAATCCGGTTTCTTCTTTCAGTACCGGCAACCGTGCCATTAGCTGCCCACGCAGCCACTCCAGCGCAAGTGCGCTATCGGCATCCGGCTGAGCCAAGGGCGCCGGCAACGCCGCCAGTACTTCGTCGCTGAGCTCTTCGCTGAACCCAACGCTAAGCAGCTGTTGGCGCAAACGGGAGAAAGAGTCGTCAGTGAGTGCTGAAGCGGGCGCATCGTCAGCTGATTGACGCTGGGCAAGCAGCTCCCGCATTTCTTGCATCTCGCGCAGCAAGCGTTCACTCATTGCCTGCAGCGGATCTGCATCTCGCGCTGAAAAGGCAACTTGGGCAGCTGGGGTAGGTGGCGACGCTGGGGAAGGTTCAAAATGATCGACCGCCTCGTCCGCCATCGCCAATATTTCAACCCCATCCTCGATACGGCGATTGGCGATAATTAAAGCGTCATCGCCTAATGTTTCGCGCACTTGGCGCATCACATCGCGGCTGTTTGCTCCAACAAATCGTCTCACGCTCATGTGTTACCTGCGCCTCTGTTTGATGGTTTGGAACGGGTGTTCTGCAGCAAACTCACGCCCGCCCTCCTACGACCGTAGTGACTCGTAACGTACGGTCATCCGGTATTTCTGCTTGAGACATCACCACCAGATGACGCACGCGCCGACGTAAGAAACGCGCTAGCACAGCACGCAGCGAGTGCTGCACAACCAGCACCGGTGCTTCACCGCTACCTTCATGACGCTCCAGGGCCTCTTGTGCCTGCGTCATAAGCGTATCAGCCAGCCCTGGCTCCATCGCACCGTTACCATTCATGGCCTGCATAAGCACTTGCTCTAACTGGGCATCAAGCCCCATCACGTTGAGCGTTTCCTGGCCAGCAAACCACTGCTGGGTAATCGCACGCCCCAAGGCAATGCGCACCAGTGCGGTCAATTCATTAGCATCTTTTTGCTGACCAGCATGCTCTGCCAGGGTATCCAACACCGTGCGCATATCGCGTATCGAGACATCTTCATCCAGCAGATTTTGCAGAATACGCTGCAGTACAGTCAGCGAAATGGCTTTCGGCACCACCTCTTCGACCAGCGACTTTTGATCCTCACCCAGCTTATCAAGCAGCTTTTGCACTTCTTGCCGCCCCAGCATTTCTGGCGAGTGGCGATGCAGCAGGTGATTCAAGTGAGTAGCAATGACCGTGCTGGCATCCACCACGGTATAGCCGTACACCTGGGCGTGTTCACGCTGATTGGCATCGATCCAGATAGCAGGCAAACCGAAGGCCGGGTCTTGGGTGGGCGTCCCCTGTAATTCTCCTGATACCTGACCTGGGTCGATTGCCAGCCACTTGCCCGGCTGTGCATCCGCACGGCCTATTTCTGCACCTTTCATAGAGAGTACGTAGGTATTCGGCGGCAGTTCCAGGTTATCGCGTATATGCACCACAGGAGGTAAGAACCCAACTTCTTGGGCAAATTTCTTGCGCACACTTTTAATTCTGGCCAACAGCTCCCCTTTCTGGCGGGAGTCCACTAGAGGAATAAGTCGATGTCCCACCTCAAGCCCCAGCGTATCAACCAGCTGCACATCTTCCCAACTGGCTTCTGGTGACTCTTGTTGGGGCAGTGGTACTGCGGAAATTTCCTCTTTTAACAACGCTTGCTCTTTTTGGCGAATCAAATACCACGCTAAACCCGCCAGTAAGGCTGTGAAAATCAGAAATACCAGGTTTGGCATACCGGGCACCATACCCAGCAGCCCCATCACCATCGCAGATAGGATCATGACCTGAGGGTTAATAAACAGCTGGCTGATCATTTGCTGACCAACATCTTGGTCAGTGTTGACGCGCGATACAGTCACACCGGCGGCGGTTGAAATCACCAGCGCAGGAATCTGAGCCACTAGGCCATCGCCAATAGTTAGCAAGGTATACGTACGGGCGGCATCAGCAAACCCCATATCGTGCTGCATCATACCGATCAATAACCCACCGATAATATTGACCACCATGATGACCAAGCCAGCCATGGCATCACCACGCACAAACTTGCTCGCACCATCCATCGAGCCATAAAAATCTGCTTCCTGGGCGACTTCAGCGCGCCGCTTTTTAGCGTCCTCTTCACCAATCAAGCCTGCGTTCAGATCCGCATCAATCGCCATCTGTTTGCCGGGCATGGCATCCAGCATAAAGCGAGCGCCCACTTCGGCAATACGCCCAGCCCCTTTGGTAATAACCATGAAGTTGATGATCACCAGGATCAAAAAGACCACCAGGCCAACGGCAAAATTACCGCCGACCAGGAAAGTACCAAACGCTTCGATGACTTTACCGGCCGCATCTCCACCTTGGTGGCCTTCCATCAGTACAACACGGGTCGAGGCCACATTGAGCGATAGCCGTAATAGCGTGGTAAACAACAGCACCGCAGGAAAAGCGGCAAAGTCGAGTGGCTTTTCTGCAAACATGCTGACCAGCAGCACCATGATGGCCAGTGCGATATTAAACGTGAACAGCAAATCGAGCGCGAAGGGCGGCAAGGGCAGAATCATCATGCCCAAGATCATCAGAATCAGCAGCGGCCCTGCGAGCAACTTCATGCGCACATCGCCTATCCAATCGCGCTGATTGATCAACTGGCTTAAGCCTTTCATGGTTGCGCCTCGCTGCCACCGGCATCCCGATTGGAACGTTCCATTTCAGGGGGAACCGATAAATTGTCTGGGGTTGGGGGCACCTCGCCTCCTTGTTGTGCGACCTGCTTCAAGCGGAAAGCCCAAGCCATCACTTCAGCCACTGCGGTATACAGTTCCGCAGGCACTTCCGCGTCTAAATCCACGTGATGATACAGAGCGCGCGCCAAAGGGGCTGCTTCCAGTCTCGGCACACCAGCTTCCAGGCCAATTTCGCGGATACGGGCGGCCACGGCATCGGCCCCCTTGGCCACTAGCCTTGGGGCGCCCATACTACCTTCCTTGTACGCTAGGGCCACCGCATAATGGGTTGGGTTGGTGATAATGACGTCGGCGTCAGGCACTTTACTCATCATCCGCCCTCTGGCCATTGCTTGCTGCTGCTGGCGAATACGCCCCTTGACGTGGGGGTCGCCTTCCGACTCTTTGTGCTCTCGCTTAACCTCTTCCTTGCTCATACGCAGCTTTTTGGCGTTGCTCCAAAGCTGAAAAGGCACATCAATTAAAATAACCACCACTAGCGATAAAACGATCAAGCCAGCGGCTAGCGCCGACATATTCAATGCGGTCGCCAATGCTTGTTGAATGGGCTGATTCATTAGCCCCATGAACTTACCCAGGTTGGCGTACAAAAACGCCGCTGCAATGCCGCCGACCAGGATTGATTTGGCAATCGCTTTGGTTAACTCAATCAACGCCTGGGACGAAAAAATACGCTTTAACCCTTTCACAGGGTTTAGCTTCGACAGTTTGGGCTGCATGGATTTTGCCGAGACTAACCATCCCCCAAGTAATGCCGGAGCAACCAGTGCGATCACCGTCAACAGTAAGAACAGCGGCAGCATTGCAAATAGCGTACGCTGCCCCAGATCCAGCGCATTGACCAGCATCGGGGTACTTTCCATGGCATGACGGCGCTCGAACAAGAAGGCTTGCTCCATCACCATGCCCAACTGGTCATAGAGCATTTGCCCCATGCTCCACAGTCCAAGCACACCGCCGAATAGCAGCAAAAAGGTCGCCAGTTCTCGAGACCGGGGCACTTGGCCCTCTTCCCGAGCTTTTTCTAAGCGTCGGGGCGTGGCCTCTTCCGTCTTTTCCTGATCGCTGTCGTTATCTGCCATGCGGCCATCCGGCGGTATCTTGCGTGGCTTATCATAAATTCAGCCGCCCCGTGGGGCGGCTGAACAAATGCCTATAGTGCCAGATACTGCCTTTCACAATGTCTTAATAACAACGCATTAAAAGCCTAATTCGTCCAATAAGTCGTCGACCTGATCCTGACCCGTGACGATATCAGGCGCATTGTCCTTCACCTGTGGGCCATTCAACAGCTCTTCATTACGGCGTGCGTTGTCATTTTTCCATTGATCTTCTGCCTTACGCTGCATCGACTCACGGGCATGAGCTCCCGGAACGTTATCGATCAGCACTTGCACCAACTGATGCTCAATTTCTCGAATGACATCCATCATCTTTTTGATGACTTGGCCAGTAAGATCTTGAAAATCCTGAGCCATCATAATATCGAGCAGCTCTTTATTGGTCGCGGCCGCAATGGCTGGCACATCGCTTAGGTAGGTGCGTGTCTCTTTTACCAGAGCCTTGGCATCGTCCAACTCTTGGGGTGCTTCAAACCACTCAGCCCAGCGCTTATCAAGCGCTTCAGCACGGTCAGAGAGTTGGTCTTGTAATGGCTGAGCGCGATCAATGGCATTTAATGCACGTTCAGCTGCCTGCTCAGTCATGGTAGCGACGTAATGCAATCGGTCACGCGCGTCAGGAATTGCTTCCGCTGCTTTCTCGATCTCTTTGTCCAGACCCAGCTCTCGCATGTTGTCGCGCAACATGCGGGTCAGTTTGCCGATGCGAAAGATCAGGTCTTCAGCGGCTTCTTCAGATAGCTGGGTAGCGCTATCCTGCTCATGCTGACTCATCGTGTTGTCTCCTCGTTAACCGAGCATTCAGGCGCAGCCGCTTCATTTACCCATCTTATCGAAGATCTTATTTAGCTTTTCTTCGAGTGTGGCTGCTGTAAACGGCTTGACGACGTAGCCATTAGCGCCCGCTTGGGCGGCCGCGATGATGTTCTCTTTTTTGGCTTCCGCGGTCACCATCAATACGGGTAGCTCTTTCAGTGCTTCATCCTGGCGGATCTCTTTAAGCATTTCCAAGCCGTCCAGGTTTGGCATATTCCAATCAGATACGACGAACTCGAAGTTACCCGCACGCAGCTTATTCAGCGCGTCCTGACCATCTTCTGCCTCATCAACATTGGTAAAACCAAGCTCTTTCAACAAGCTGCGAACGATCCGGCGCATGGTGGGAAAATCGTCCACTACCAGAAAACTCATGTTCTTATCGGCCATTGGTTATCCTCTCAATCAAATTATTTCTAACATAATGATACTTATAAAACCGTCCTTAAAACCGTCCTTAGAACAGCTCTTAAAAACAGCTCTTAAAAACAGTTTAAAACAGCTCTTACCCCCTTAAACGCCTAGAACGCTTCCCACTCTTCGTGGTGGCTAGGCTCTGGGGACCGGCGAGGGCTGGGCGCAGTGGCTGCCTGCGGCCTAGCAGTCGGCACGTTTACTTGGCTACTCGCTGGCAGTGCTTGACGCTGCACGCCCTCTTGGCTAGTTAACAAAGCAAAGACAGCCACCGCCTCTTCTAACTTGTTTGCTTGCTCTTCGAGCGACATAGCCGCCGCGGAGGCTTGCTGAACCAGCGCTGCGTTTTGCTGGGTCACTTCATCCATCTGCCCTACCGCTTGGCTGACCTGTTCAATGCCATCGCTCTGCTCCTGAGACGCTGCAGAAATCTCATCCATAATATCGGTCACCCGACGGACAGCCGTCACCACATCAGACATAGTGGTGCCCGCTTGCTCTACCAGGGTAGAGCCTTGCTTGATTTGTGCAACAGAGGCATCAATCAGTGTTTTAATCTCTTTTGCCGCATCTGCGCTGCGGCTAGCCAAGTTGCGCACCTCTCCAGCGACAACGGCAAAGCCACGCCCTTGCTCGCCAGCGCGTGCCGCTTCGACTGAGGCATTGAGCGCCAAAATATTGGTTTGAAAAGCGATAGAGTCGATCACACTGGTGATATCGGCCACTTTCTGGGAGCTGGTAGAAATACCGTGCATGGTCTGCACTACCTGCTCAACCACCTGGCCTCCCTGCTCGGCAGTAGTGGAAGCATCTGCTGCCAGCGTGCTTGCCTGACGCGCATTGTCGGCATTTTGTTTAACCGTGGCCGTCATTTGTTCCATGCTGGCGGCCGTTTCTTCGATCGAGGCAGCCTGCTGCTCAGTGCGTGATGACAGATCCGCATTACCACTGGCTATCTCTCGCGTGCCGTAATGAATTTCACTACTGCCTTCACGAACCCGCGTCACAATCGCCGTCAGGTTTTGCTGCATCGTGCCCATCGCTGCAAAAAGACGCCCCACTTCGTTTTTGCCTGATGCGGGAACAGGCTCCGTTAAGTCAGCCTGAGATATTTTGTCCAGTCGTCTTACGGCATCATTCAACGGCGCGATGACCGTACGGCGTAGAGCGATATAAATTAGCACCGTCACCAATAGCGCAATTGCCACGGCAATCGCATTGACTAGCATAAACAGATCGCCTTGCGCTTCAGCGTCGCCACGAATGCTATCTACCTGCTGAAAACCATGCTGTACAAAAGCAGTGGCGCTATTGGCTAAATTGCTCAAAGGCTCAACCAGCTCGCCGCGAAGCCGATTAAAAGCATTAATGTCCATGGTTTCGAACGTCGCATGCTGCTGTTTGACCAAGGCCAGCACTGCGCGGAAGTCGTCTATCAATGCCTCGCCCAATGCGTCGTTTGTCGTCGCAGCGAAGCGTTCAAAACGCTGTTCGGCACGGCCAATGCGATCCAGCGCAATGTCGACCTGGTCATTGGATTGGCGTGTTTGGCCGACCATCAAAAAGTTGGACGCTGTTTCCATGGCCAGCATCGCTTGGTTAAGCAACGAGTCAGCGCGATTAATCTCGTTGAGCTGGCTATTGCTGATGAGGCTATAGGTTGCCAGGTTAGCCTGGGCATTACGGTCTGCCATAAAGCTAATACCAGCTAACACCACTATCAGCATGACAAAGCTAGCCAACGCGGCAATAACGGCAGAGTGAATACTGATATGACGCAATGAGCGTGTCATTTTTTTGTTCCCCTTTCTTATTGATGCGTAACGGGGTGTTACACCCGCTGAGCACGCCCTGAAGCGGCAATTAAGGCCATTAACCGCGATGGAATATCATCTAACGCAACCACTTCGACTGCTCCCCCGACGGCGATGGCTTCTCTTGGCATACCAAACACCACACAGCTTTGCTCATTTTGCGCAATGGTGGCTGCCCCGGCTTCACGCATCTCAAGAAGACCTGCAGCGCCATCCTTGCCCATGCCGGTCAAAATCACACCAATGGCGTTTTTACCCGCATGTTTGGAAGCAGAGTGAAACAGCACATCGACAGAGGGACGGTGACGATTCACCGGCGGGCCATCATTTAAGCGCACAACATAGTTGGCACCACTGCGGACAAGCTCTAGATGTTGATCACCCGGCGCGATATAGGCATGGCCCGGCAAGACCCGCTCGCCATCGGTGGCTTCTTTGACGCTAATTCGGCACAACCGATCTAGCCGCTCGGCGAAAGAGCGGGTAAAGCCACCGGGCATATGCTGAGTAATCAAGATGGCCGGTGCATTGGCCGGCAGTGGCTCGAGCACTGAGCGAATTGCCTCTGTGCCGCCGGTAGAAGCGCCAATGATAATCAGCTTCTCACTCGACACCATGGGTGCTTTTAGCTGTGTGGGTGGCGGCGCATTTTTATGACGGGCCTGGCGAGGACGCGAGCGGGCAGCGGCGCGCAGCTTGTCGGTAATTTCAGTTGCATACTCCATCATGCCACTGCGAATACCCAAGCTGGGCTTGGCCACAAAATCCAATGCGCCTAACTCTAATGCACGCAGAGTGATCTCTGAGCCGCTCTGGGTCAGCGATGACACCATAAGTACCGGCATAGGACGCAGCCGCATTAACCGTTCCAGAAAATCAAGACCATCCATCCGCGGCATTTCTACGTCCAATGTCAGCACATCAGGATTGTGTTGTTTGATCAGATCCCTTGCAGCAATCGGGTCTGGTGCGACGGCGACGACTTCCATATCCGGCTGAGAGTTGATTATTTCCGTTAACAAATCACGAATCAGCGCCGAGTCATCAACGCACAACACTTTGATTTTGGCTGCGCTCAAAGCACGCCTCCTTTATGACGGTAGCCACCTGTGTGCCATCCCACTCCGCTAAGGCGATTGCCAAAAGGAGTCAACGCACGTAACCGATTTATTTTTTTGCGAGGGTATAAACCGTTTGCCCACGCAGCTTGAATGCATCGCTGATATACGAAAAATTTTCCGAGTGTCCCGCAAACAGTAAGGCGTCTGACTTCATTAGCGGGGCAAACCGTTTTAGTATCTTGGCCTGGGTATCTTTATCGAAATAAATCATAATATTACGGCAAAAAACGGCATCGAAAGGGCCTTTTACCGGCCATTGGGGCGCCAGCAAATTAAGCGGCAAAAACTCCACCAACGATGATACTTCCGGCCTTATACGTGCCAAGCCGGCATGACCACCGGTGCCTTTCTGGAAAAATCGCTTAACCCGCCCTTCATCTAATTTACGTACCTGCTCAAGCGGGTAGATACCGGCACGCGCTTTACTGAGTGCATCGGTGTCAATATCGGTGGCAATGACTTTGGCCTGGGCGGCTTTTGGCCCCAAGGTTTCTAGCAGCGTCATGGCAATCGAGTAGGGCTCTTCTCCGGTGGACGCCGCTGAGCACCAAATAGTCACTGGACTTTGCTGCTTCTTAATGTGCTCAGCTAATAGCGGAAAGTGGTGGGCCTCACGAAAAAAAGCAGTGAGGTTGGTGGTTAAAGCGTTGGTAAACGCCTCCCACTCTCTAGCGTCCGGCTGGCGCTCCAACCGAGATAAATAGTCGGTAAAACGCGTAATACCGTGGTGACGCAGTCGCTTGGCTAAGCGGCTGTAGACCATTTCACGCTTATGCTCCGCAAGCACTATTCCGGCGCGCTGGTAAATCAATTCTCGTATACGCGCAAAGTCAGCATCGGTTAGCACCAGATCACGTTCGATCTGCCCTCCCGATGCCCACTGGCCGACGTCAACTCCCCGCTCGCGTTGGTCGATCAAAATTCTTCCCACTCCTCTACTGCGGCCAACTGCCGCGTGGTTGGCGATGAAGGCGGTTTAGTTGGGCTATCTGGGAGCAGTGCTGGCGACCGAGAAGCAGTCGGTGCTGGGCTAAGCGCTGCTTTTGGCGAGTTCTGATGATTCAAACGAAACGCTTCAACCGACAGGGCCAATAGGCTCGCTTGCTGCTCCAATGCCACGGCGGCGCGCGCTGTTTCCTGAACACGAACGGCATTCTGCTGTGTCGCTTGATCCATTTCGGCAACGGCTTGGTTCACTTCAGCGATACCGTGGCTCTGTTCTGCTGACGCTGACGAAATGTCATGCATGATCTGGGTAACATTGCGCGCCGCGTCGGCCACCTCACTAATTGCTACTTCGGCTCGTTTGACCAGCCCAGCGCCCACATTGACTTCTTGATTAGAACCATCAATCAACACGCGAATCTCTTGAGAGGCGCTTGCGCTTCTGCCGGCTAGCTTGCGCACTTCTTCCGCAACCACCGCAAACCCACGCCCATGCTCACCAGCCCTGGCGGCTTCAACGGATGCGTTGAGCGCCAGAATATTGGTTTGGAAAGCAATCGAGTCAATTACATTGATGATGTCAGTCATTTTTTGCGAGCTTTGGGTAATTCGCTGCATATTCTCGACCAATTGCGACATTAGCTCCCCAGTCTGGGTGACTTGCTTAGCATTATTATCGGCAAGACGACGCGCTTCTTGAGCGTTATCGCTGTTTTGACGCACAGTCGTGGTCATTTCTTCCATGCTGGATGCGGTTTGCTGGAGCGACGCGGCCTGTTGCTCGGTACGAGACGATAGCGCCTCATTGCCGCTGGCAATATCTCGAGCGGCTGGGGTAACCACATTAATACCGCCTTTTACATCGCTGATAATGCTGCTCAAACTTTTCCGCATAGTGTTCAGCGACTCCATCAGCATCCCAACCTCATCCCGCTGGTGGGGGGGCACTTTTGCGGCTAGGTTTCCGCCCGCAATTTGCAAGGTAAAGCGAGACGCGCTTTTAAGCGGCCGAACAATCGAACGTAACATCAGCCCCCCAAGCAGGATAAGCGCCAGCACGCCAACACCTAGTACAGCGGCCTGAGCGCTTAGCATGCGGGTTTGACCTTGCTCAGCATCAGCAGCCATTACCTCCGCAGCCACCTGTTTTTCAGCGATGAGCTGGTTCACCATCGTTGAGAGTTCGCGCCCTTCGTTATTCATCACACTGATGACTGCGTCCAAACCGGTAAACACTTGATACGTGTCTTCTGCTTGCAAGACGGTTTCCGCCTGGAACATGCCATTGTCTAAAAAGCTTTGCAGCTGAGTATTGAAGGAGCTGGCTAGCGCTGTCGTATTGACATCTCGGGAGTAGTATTGCTGCCAAGCGGACTCGATCGTCGCCGCGCTATTGGCAATCATGTCGCCCATCTCGAAGCGCTGTTGAATCAGCTCCATGCGCTCTGGTTCAATCATGGCCTGGCGTGTTTGCGCGATGGTCTGGTCAATTTGCTGTAAGCGAATAACATCTTGCAGGCCATCATGATTTAGCGTCGCTAGCCGCTCTCCTGCGACATTAAGGCCATACAACCCAAGGCCTCCACTCACCAACAGCAGTGCACCAGCGACGACAATCATGCCAACCAATTTAGCGCGCAGAGTATCCAGTCGTATCCGCTTTAAACCTTGAGTTAAGCCTTTCTTGCGCAACTTCCCCTTGTCTAAATAGAGCTGTTTGTTACGGCCTTCACGGATTTCAGCGTAGGCCTGTTCCGCTTGGGCGATCGCCTCTCGGGTTGCCTGCACCCTGACCGAGGCATAGCCAACGACCTGGTCGTCTTCAATAATCGGCGTTACGCTGGCACTCACCCAGTAGTGGTCACCATTCTTGCAACGGTTTTTAACCAGTCCTCGCCATGTTTCACCGCTTTTCACGGTCTGCCACAGGTTTTCAAATGCTGCTGGCGGCATATCCGGATGTCGAATCAGGTTATGGGGCGCACCTATCAGCTCTTCGTACTGAAAACCACTGATCTCGATAAACGCTGGGTTGGCATAGGTAATGCGCCCTTTAAGATCCGTGCGCGAAACGAGAAAATCATCGCTCTGTAGTTCAATTTCACGCTGAGTGACTGGCTGGTTATTACGCATCCGCCTACCTTATTTTTAGTATTGAAGCCGAGGAAGTCATGAGCCTAAACCGCAAGACCTAAAACGCTTCCCACTCATCGACTGCCGTGTTGCGCGCAGGTGTTTTTTTGGTCGCTGTGCTGTGGGCGATAGGTACTGGCTGAAGCGTTTGAGGCCGCATGGCAAACTTTTTCTCTGCCAGGGCAGGCGCCACCTGGAAGCGCTCAACCGCTTCCCTAAGACGTGCCGCTTCGCTCTCTAATTCGTTGGCGCTGCGTGCCGCCTGCTGAACCAACTGGGCATTTTGTTGAACAACCTGATCCATTTGGGCAACCGCTTGATTCACTTGCCCGATCCCGTTGCTTTGCTCTTCGGAGGCAGCCGCAATCTCATCCATAATGTCGTTGACCCGCTGCACCGCGGCGACAAGGTCCTGCATGGTTTTTCCCGCGTGGTTCACCCGTTGGGTACCCGCATCCACTTTGCCAAGCGATGTATCGATCAGCGTGCGAATTTCTTTAGCTGCATTCGCACTGCGGCTAGCGAGACTGCGAACTTCCTGCGCGACAACCGCAAACCCTTTGCCATGCTCACCCGCACGGGCGGCTTCTACCGAGGCATTTAAGGCGAGAATATTGGTTTGAAAGGCAATCTTATCGATCACCGTAATAATGTCGGCAACCTGGTGGGAGCTGGCGCTAATGTCCTGCATGGTTTCAACAATATTGGCAACTTCTTCGCCACTGCGTCTGGCGGTTAGCGTTACTTCATTGGCGAGCTGACTGGCTTGTTGTGCATTGTCTGCATTGTGTCCAACGGTAGAGGCCAATTGCTCCATGCTTGAGGCCGTCTCTTCTAGCGAAGAGGCCTGCTGTTCAGTGCGTGAGGAGAGGTCGTTATTGCCACTGGCGATATGTTGAGAGCGCTCAAAAATCGACGCACCGCTTTGGCGTACTACGCCAACCGTTTCAGACAGTGAAGACTGCATATGCGCCATTGCACTATACAGCCTGCCAATTTCATTATTGCCCGGTGAGGTTATTTGCTGACTTAGATCGCCCTGGGCCATTTTCTCAAAGTAACCGACCAGACGATCCAAGGGGCGCAACACATTAACGGTCACCCCCCATACCACCACCGCGACCGTTACGCCGGTCATAATGACCACGCCAATCAGCACCCAGCGAATGCGCGTCGCAAACTCACTAAACGCCGCTTGCTGCGCCTGCAAATCACTCGATGCCTGCACAATAGCGGCACCGTGGTGGAGTGCATAAAGGCCTATACCACAGGCCACCACCACCAAGGTTGAGAAAGTGGCTAATACCAGCCCCCAACTGAGACGCACGGTCATATTGCTCATCATTTGACGCAGTAGCGGTGTCACACGCATTACTCCAAACACAACCGTAGTAGCCGATGCTATCCGTAGCACCAGAGAGGGCTGTTTTTTTGGCTTAAGAAGGCACTCTCCCTGTGCCCAGTCACACAGGTGTTAGCGGTTGCTGGTGCTATCGACCAAGGCCATTTCTTCGCTGGTCAGCAGCTTATCGATATCAACCAACACCAACATGCGGTCTTCAAGACTGCCTAAGCCGCTCAAGAAATCAGAGGAGAGCGTGACGCCAAACTCAGGCGCTGGCTTGATTTGCTCGGGTGTTAGCGTCATGACATCGGAAACGCCGTCCACCACAATACCAACCACGCGATCGGCGACATTGACCACGATCACAACGGTTTGACCACCGTACTCCACGCTGTCTAGGTGAAATTTAATGCGTAGATCGACAATGGGCACAATGACGCCACGCAAATTGGTCACCCCTTTAATAAAATCAGGGGCATTGGCAATACGCGTGACGTTTTCATAGCCGCGTATTTCCTGAACCTTAAGAATATCAATGGCATACTCTTCTTCTCCCAAAGAGAACACCAAAAATTCGCGATTATCGGCTTCTGCGGCGGACAGCACCGCACCATTGTTTGCCTGGCTCATGACGGCTCGGCCTCCTGGTAATAAGAGAGATGGGGATAACTCACCTGTTTTCCGGCTTCTTTCTTGGCACGGCTTAACCGATGTAAACCTGTAATATCGAGAATTAGCGCGACGCTACCGTCACCCAGGATGGTCGCCGCCGAAACCCCCGGCACTTTGCGGTAGTTATCTTCTAAGTTCTTGACAACCACCTGTTGCTGGCCAATCAGTTCATCGACCAACATGGCATAACGGCGCCCCTCCCCCTGCACGATCACGGCAATACTCTTGGTTGGGTCGGTAATGGCATTTTCCACATCGAGCACTTCATGGATCGCAATGACCGGCAGGTACTCATCGCGCACTTTAAGCACCACATCATCACCCGCCATGGCATACATATCGCCTTTGGCAGGCTGCAACGATTCAAGTACTGTGGAGAGTGGCAAAATAAAGGTTTCACCACCTACCTTGATCGACATACCGTCAAGAATGGCCAGTGTCAGCGGCAACACGATGCGCGTATTGGTGCCTTCACCTTTCTTGGACTGGATTTCAACCCGGCCGCCCATGCCTTGAATATTCCGCTTGACCACATCCATGCCGACACCACGGCCAGAAACGTCGGTGACTTCTTTTGCGGTGGAGAAACCCGGTGCAAAAATCAGCTGGAAGACTTCTTCGTCAGGCATGTTGTCGGAAACGCTCAAGCCGTTCTCACGCGCCTTGGCCAACAACCGATCACGATCCATGCCCGCGCCATCGTCACGCACTTCAATCAGAATATTGCCGCCCTGATGGCGTGCTGATAACACGAGCTTGCCAACACGGGGCTTACCTACCGCTTCCCGCTCATCCGGCATTTCGATGCCGTGATCCAAACTATTACGTACCAAGTGCGTTAGCGGATCGGTAATGCGCTCAACCAGACTTTTATCCAGCTCGGTGGACTTGCCTTCGGTAATCAGCTCAATTTCTTTGCCCAATTTACCGGCGGTATCACGTACAACACGGGGGAATCGGCTAAACACAAATTCCATCGGAATCATGCGGATCGACATTACCGCTTCTTGAAGATCGCGTGCGTTACGCTGGAGCAGGCTCATGCCATTTTGCAGCGAGCTATTGCCAACAGATTGATCACCAAGGTCGCTGACCGTTTGGTCCAGCATCGACTGGGTAATAATCAGCTCGCCCACCAAATTGATGATCTGGTCGACTTTATCTACCGACACACGGATCGAGGCAGACTCGGCGGCCGCTTTTTTGGGGGCGGATTTGGCTGGCTTTTCTGGCGAGGGTGTTTTGTCAGCAGGTTTAGCCACCGCTGGCGCCGCTGGCTCAACACTATTAGGAGGCTCAACACTAGCAGTAGACTCAACAACATCAGTCGACACGGCTGCTGGCGCGTCTAACGCAGCGCTGGCACCTTGGCCTTTTTCAACCGCTGTCTGGCTAATTTCGATCTGCTCAGGCTCGATAATGAAGCACATCACCGCTTCAATATCGTCCGCACTGACGTCACCCGTCAGCGTGACTTCATAACGTTTTTCATCACCCGAGTGGGACTGGACATCACCCAGTTGCTCAAGCTCTTCTACCAGCAGCGTGCGATCTTTTTCGTTAACATTCAGTAGCGCAACCAACAGATGGCGCTCGCTTGGCGCGGGGGATTCGGCAGCCACGGCGCTGGCTGATGGTTTTTTTTCAACCGCTGGCGCGGGGGGCGCTGGTGCATCCAACGTCTGGCCAATTTCTTCTAGCGCGATCTGCTGCAGTGTCTGGCAGATCCGCTCGTAGGCTTCTTGGTTGGGCTCTTCCTCGTTGCGATAGGCATCGAGTTGCTCATGCATGATGTCTTTTGCCTCTAAAAAAGTATCAACGAGGTCGGCTCGCAATGTCAGCTCACCTTTGCGTGCGTGATCTAACAAGTTCTCAAAGATGTGCGTCGTTTTCTGCAACACACTGAAGCCGAAGGTACCCGCGCCGCCTTTTATTGAGTGGGCAGCGCGGAAGATAGCGTTTAGCTGCTCGCTATCCGGATCATCGACATCCAGCTCCAGCAGGTGCTGCTCCATATCGGCCAGCAGCTCTTCAGCTTCTTCAAAAAAGGTGTCAAAAAAATCCGCTATATCCATGCACCGCTCCACATAAACGTCTTAGTGTTGTGATAAGCCCTGCTCATTCGCTTTCATCGCTCTGAGACGCGCTTTGTGGCAGCGCTTCTAAAAGCGCATCTTCCTCAGGCAATGAGGAATCAAAACTCATAACGCCTGGATTACGAATCGCTTCAGCGATTTCTGGCAATAAGACAACAAGCTCAATGCGACGATTAACCGGGTCTGTCGGCGCAGTGTCAGGCAGCCTGACACGATCGGCAAAGCCCGATACGCGCAGCAGTTGATCGGGATCAAGTCCACCCGCAACCAATTCACGCCGAGAGGCATTCGCTCGGTCGTTGGACAGCTCCCAGTTGCTGTAGCCTCGATAGCCACCTGCATAAGGCACGCTGTCGGTGTGGCCGCTGATGCTTAAGTCATTGGGTAATTCGTTAAGTAGCGGTGCCATCGTACGGAGCAGGTTGCGCATGTAGGGAGCCACTTGGTCACTGCCTAACTCGAACATAGGCCGCTGCTCCGTATCGAGCAGCTGAATCCGTAGCCCTTCACGGGTTAAATCAAAGCGCATTTGGCTACGTAGGTGGCGCAGCTCCGGGTCTTGCTCAATGGCCCGCTCAATGCGCTCTTGCAAATCGTTAAAGAAACGCCGCTCCTGAACACTGGGACGGCTATGCTGCAGGATATCAATCCGAGCTCGTTCGCCATCGGTGTGGGTCGGGTCTGGGCCGCCGCCTGGAATCACCTGGGTGCTTCCTGACCGATCGCCACTGGTCATTGCCGAGATCAATGGCGTACTGAAGTACTCTGCAACACTGCGACGGGTTTCTTCGTCGGAAACACTTAAAATCCACATGACCAAAAACAGCGCCATCAGAGCTGTCATAAAGTCAGCAAGGGCGATCTTCCACGCACCGCCATGGTGGGCATGCACCACTTTTTTGCGCCGAATAACAATCGGACGCTTATCGCCCCCCTTACTCATGCATTACCGCCCTTTTTAGCGTCGCGAACGTACTCTTCAAGCTCTGCGAAGCTGGGACGTTCGGTGCTGTGTAATGCCTTCCGACCAAATTCGACAGCTAACTGGGGAGCATAACCATGCAGGCTAGCCAGTAGCGTGACACGGATACACTGGAGCATTTTTTCTGCTTCTTTGGCTTGCCGCTCGGCATAGCTCGCAATTGGGCTGATAAACCCATAGCCCATTAAAATCCCCAGGAAGGTACCTACCAGCGCCATGGCAATCATTTGTCCCATTTGTTCAGGGCTGGCATCTGCGTAGGTCAATGCTTTAATAACCCCCATTACCGCGGCGACGATCCCGAACGCAGGCATTGCATCACCTACTTTGGCAATCGCATCAACGGGAATATGGGCTTCCTGCTCAAATACTTCGATTTCGTGAAGCATTAATTCATCGATTTCCATCGGTTCCATGCCACCACTCACCATCAACCGCAGATAATCGGTTAAAAAATCCATAATATGAGGGTCTGCAAGCACCGTGGGATGCTCTTGAAACAGCGGGCTGTCCTGGGGGTTGTCAATGTCACGCTCAATGCCCAACATCCCCTCACGACGCACTTTAGAGAGGATCTTGTATTGCAGCGCCATTAACTCCATATACAGTGCTTTATTATATTTTTTGGTGCGCTTGAGCCGGGGAAGTATTTTAAACGTGGCTTTAATCGCTTTGCCGTTATTGGCAGCAATAAAAGCGCCAACGCCTGCACCGCCAATAATCAGCAGCTCCAGGGGTTGGAACAAGGGGCCCAAGCTACCGCCTGCCATCACATAACCGCCAAAGACAGATAGCAGTACGACCAAATAACCCAGAGGAATCAGCACAAGCAGTGTCCTTGCGGTATCAGTTTTATCTCATAGGAGCGCGATTGCCGTGTTTCAAAAAGAAGACACAGAAAAGTCCCGCTCCACGCGTTTCTTAGCCATAGCATACGCAGGCGTAGGCAGTTCTAATGAAAAAGTACCCACCCCTTTTGGTGCTATCTATGCGTTAAAGACGCACTTTTTTGGTTATATGCTTACCCGCTGTGGGTAAGACAGTTTTAATCTTTCATAGCCGCGCCTTGCGCGTTTTGCCGGCTCGCGAGGGAGGCTGACAAATACCACAAACATAATCATGAGTGGGGCTATGCGCATGCGCGACAAAGTGCCCCCCACAGCGCGTGCACCTGTTGAGTTGCAACAAGTCACTTTCAAAAAACCGTACCAGTGTCCACGCCCGAGTAAGCCCAAGCACCGGCTCAACGTTTTCGAGGTTTATCTGCTCTTCATACAGGCGGTAGGCTTTGACAAAGGCATCAATACGCTCGCAACAGGTATTATTTTGAATACTGTTATAAATGTTATAAAACAGCGACGAATGCACGTTTGGCAGCCACGTCACGAACCAGTCCGCTGAAAAAGGCAGCATCCCCTTAGGCGGCGACATCCCGCGCACTTCTTTGTACAACTTAATCAAGCGCGTGCGACTTAGGTCTGTCTCGGTCTCTAGTACTTGTAAACGTGCACCCAATTCAATCAGCTCAATGGCCAGTTGCACTTGGTGCATTTCATCAACCAAGCTTTTCTGACTCACTCTGACTCTCCTACCGGAAACACCTCAAACTCTTCACAAGCCGACAACAAAGAAGCATGTAACCCTGAAAGACCTTGATCCCGAGGGTTATGAGTAATTTTGCGCAGTTGATGGACGCTCGTTTGGCTTAGCCGGCAGATCAGCTGGTTATTGCGCGCCAGTTTCGTCAACTGCCGAGCATTCAGAGACACCAGCAGATCGGCAAGCTCGCTGTCTACCTTTAGGCGAAACATCGCTGCCTCTCGGTCTTCGACCAACAAACGCTGCGCGAGAAGTAAATACGCTAAATTAATTTCTTGAATTTCATCGAGAAAGCTTGTTTGACTCATAGTGTTCCATCGAACGACATGGGCGTTTCGTTATGGCTTTATACTGACGCCTTAAAGGTTTTTAACATTCCTCTGTCATGGTTACATACAACGTTTGTATTGGCTACCAGCGCTCTTGACGAGGAATTAACCCTTCTTCGGATAACTCAAAAACCCATACAAGAAGCTCTGCAATCACCTGATATAAATTTGCCGGAACCTCAGCATCGAGATCTAACTGCATCAGCAGTGCTACAAGCTCAGGTGCATCGTGCACATAAATACCTTGGCGCTGAGCCTCCGCCATAATCCGCTCCGCCAGCTCGCCGTAACCCTTTGCGATCACTCTCGGTGCCTGATCTCTGTCTTGATAGGCTAGCGCGACAGCTTGGCGACGATGTTCACCCGAGGTCGTCATCATGGCCCTCCAAGGCGGCATAATGTGCTCGCACCTGAACACTGCGAAAATCTAACGCCTGCAGACGTTTTTCTAATCGCTCACTGCCCAGCTCTAAAGACTGGTATGTCGACGCCGTATCTGTGGTTAGATCGATGCTTAACGCTGACTGGTAAAGCCTGATGGAGGCGCTGAACGCTCCCAGGTTAGGCACGTCGAGCTGCATATCTGACTGCCAGACACCATCCTCCTCCGCCTCTTGCTGGGCGCTTTCGCGCTCCCCTTCCCGAGTGGGCATATGAATGACTAATGCCATGAAAATACCGGCCCACACATCCCCTTCCCAGCGAAGAACCGGCATCACAAGCATATCGAGCTGCTGACGCACTAAGCTCTGCAAACTTTCATGCACAATCTCACGGCCACCGCGCGCTAGCGAACTCTCTTCCATCGCCATATCAATGCTGACGGCAGCGCTTGCAGAGACATTGGCAGACACACGCTCAGGCTGTGCGCCTGTTGGCAGGGTATTACCTGGCATAAGCGCGGCAGGGCGGATCAAATTAGCTTGCTCACTTGCCACAGGTATCAGCAGCGAATTCGGCAATATGGCAACGTTTGTATGACTTTTCCCTAATGCGGCACTTGGCGCAAAAGGAGGCATTACAAACGAGGCCATACTGGCAGGCAACATTACTCGCGAACCTGTCTGCATCTGCGGTTCTCGCAGCAACTGCTGCCGGGAAAACTCGCCTTGAAACCATCGCTTCAAATGCGACTCGTAAAACAGCCCGCTATCCCGAATGCTGCCTTCTAACCGACTCGCCAGTGCCGTCGCAGAGGGCGCTTCCGCCGATCCCATCAGCGGCGCCTGGGGGCGCACCATTGCTGGTGGCGCAGGAAAACGCAACAAGACATCGGCGATGGTGCGCGCCGCTGGGCTAAAGTGAGTTTGCGTTGAGCCTAGTAGTGGATTGGCTGTCTCTCCCTTAGCGGCGGGCAGCCGTTGCCCATCAAGCGTAGATGGCAGACGCCTAAGGTCATCAAGAGGTGACGATAGCGGGCGCCCATCCAGGCTTGCATCGCCTTGCAGTGCGCGCGGCCCCTCACCCGGTGGCACTGGCTGCACGGGCGCGTTAAGAGGACGCTGGGACAGCTCGCCCTTACGCCCAAGCACTTGGTGCATGAGCGTATCAATAAGTGGCGTAATGCCACTCACGTAGCTTCCTCTTCCTGATCGTTATCGAAAAGCGTCGCATTCGCTTGCTGAGGCGCATAAGCACGATGCAAACTTCGTTGACGTTGAGAAACACCTATCAGCTTGCCTAGCTCATCTCGCCTAGCCACCAAACGGCGACGAATTTCAACATCGTGCTCAAGAATGCTTTCCAGTAACTCTGTTTTTTGCCTCCGGCCATCATCATCAAGCACGGTCTCTTCATCATGTTTACGCAACGCTTCAACGGACATCACATAGTGAGTACGTTGTTCGATAAGCTCTGCCCACTGCTCCGCATTCGCGAGCTCGTGCATTTTTGTCACACAGATGAGTAGCTTGGCGTACGCTTCAATAAGCGCTTGCTGGGCATTTTCACGAGCAGTTTCAGAAGCCGACATGCTTTGCCTCACGCACTTTGCTGTTGACCGATTTCACGCCATGCAGAGGCGATGTCTTCAAGCAAACGTTCTGCTTGGTTGAGGCTGTCTTCATCATTTCGAAGGTTTGCGGCTAACAATAAACGGGAAATGTAGTCATAGAGAGAAGCCAAGCGCTCAGCAATATCACCGCCCTTCTCTTGATCCAGCGCAGCAACCAAGCCGTTGTTAATAATATCCAGCGCCTTGGAAATCGACTTTCCTTTTTCGGCCGTGTGACCTGCCTGCATATGAATACGCGCCGCACGGATGGCCGCCTGAGCACCATCAAACAGCATTACAATAAGCTGATGAGGATCAGCTGACATAACGCCGCTTTCCACGCCAACGCGGGCGTAGGCATTGGCACCTCGGCCATAAGCGGCGCCACCGCGAGAGTATGTCATAAGCGGGCTCTCCTTTATTAATGTGAGTAACAGCCACACAAGCAGCGACGCGCGCTGTTCCACGTTAACTGTTTCGCGTTCAAAATCGAGTTTATTGGCTCGGCTATAACTCTTATCGGCGCCTGACTAATAGACTTTAATGTTTAACTTACTTTTCGCTCAGAAAGTTTCGCTCTCTTTGCCAAGCAGTAAATGGCTATGTAGACACCGCTACTTCACGCATTGGCTTACCCAGCCTTTCTAGAACGTCACCCCGCAGCGTATCGCCCAACGTTTCACGCATGGGTGACGTCGCCTGGTGAGTCAGCACGACTTCAGCCGGCGCCCCCTGTGCATCAAGGCGAACAATCCAAGCCATTTGCTCGCTGGAAAAATGCGCCAGCGCCCCCACCGGCAGGGGCTTGAAATGCTCGATGTAACGCTTGGTCCAGCGGGGATCAAATTGATGAGGATGGCTCAACAAGTGACGATAAATTTGCTGCACCGTTTTAGCGGGCCGGTCAGCTCGATCACGGCGCATCGCCTCTATCACATCGACCACAGCACTCGCCTTGGCTAGCTCGTTAATATCACTACCGGTTAAGCCATCAGGGTAGCCACTCCCATCCAGCCGTTCGTTAATACCGCCAATCACCGCTTGGGCAACGGCAGTAGAAAGCCACTGACAGTGCTGAAGACGATCTAACAACAACGCCACATGCTCGCTCATAGCTTGGCGATGAACGGCTTCGAATTGCGGCGCTTTGAACAGTATTTGCGGAACGAGGGCTTTACCAAGATCATGCACTAAACCACTCGCTACAATCGCTTTGCGCACATCACGGGGCATATTGGCACCCACTAAATCGAGCAAGTGCACGGCGACTGCAATCCCATGGCGAACGAGAAGCGGCTCCGGCGACATGCAGCGTGTCGCAAATAGCAGTGCTTCACGGTCCTCTTCATGAAGCAGCAAAAGGCGGTCGGCATTACGCGATAGTTGGCGAGAATCGATGTCGCTGCCTTGCTGCAAAAGCAGCAGTTGAGCATCCAAATAAGCCGCTACTTTCACCAAGCGCCGCGCCATGGGTGTTGCATAGCGCCGAATATCACGCCGCCCAACATGCTCCCCCCCTGCCGTACGTTTGCCAGGCTGCTCGAATAGCGGCGATGGCTGACGATCATCCTGCACTTCTTTTTTATAACGGGCGGCTTCGCGCTCGATTTCACAGACAAAATACCAAATTTGCCGCTCTTGCTCCGAGGCGCAGTTCATAAAACGGAAGCCTACGCGCAATAGGTGCCGCTCAGGATCGGTTTTTTGATGGCGCGGAACGCCCTGCACTTCAAAATACGTGCCATCTGGAAACGTAAAAGCCAGCGTTAGCGGCAGGTCAGCATCAGCCAACACCCCACTAGCAGTCAGCGGCAGCTCTATCTGGCAGCCATCCTGGGAAAGATCGCGCAGCTCTCCGTAAATCCTATCCTCGCCTTCGCCACATATTGAAGCGGGCACGACCATGCCTAAACGCAGCTCAGCGCGAAACGATTCGCGACGCTGGAGCACCTCCAGAGTCGCCGGATAGTCGCTACAACATAAAAAGCGCCCACCCACATGGCGGGTTTCGGTTAACGACAGAAACGGCGTGCGCACCACTTTGCCCTGGGAGTAGCCGCGCAGGAAAAAAAGCTCACCTTGCTGTAAGCAATCTAGCAAATGATCGACCGAGGATAAGTCCATCACTAACGTCTTGCCGGCGTACTGCTCCATCAACACGATAGGTTCTGGGCGCGCATCAGCGGAGGCCAAACAAAGCGACACTCCGCCACCTTCGATCATGGTATTTAACAGGGAGCTTACTGCGGTTGGACTGGTAACTCTTTCATATTCATCTTGTTGGACTGACATTCTCGTCTCGCTCGCTACCACGTTGTTATTACGTCACACCCACAAAAAGGCAACAGAGCCTATCAGCAGCTTTTGGGCTGCCGTTTTAACGACCACACCCCTTCGCTATACAACAATAAAGTTTTTAGCCTCCTTGCCGATAACAGTGAAGAGGCCTATTGCTACGATTCGATGGCCTTACCACCTTATTGCCACCACGCCGCGTGGCTTTTTTCTAAAGGATTCCGTCTATGGGCCCCTTGTTAATTGATGAGCTAATCTCGATAGCAACAACTCCCTACCCACCAACACTTTCCCAATCAGCCACCCCAAACACATCGTCACCGCAGACGCCTGGCGTCGTAGGCGTTGACGGAGAACAGCCCGAACTCCTCAGCGTAAGCAAAGAGTCGCTTACGGCACCGATACAGCGGATCAACGAAGCCTTTCGGCCACGGGGGTTGGAGTTTGAGCTAAGCGAGCAATCCGGGCGCGTCATTACGAAAGTCATCGACCGCGAAACCGGTGATGTTATTCGTCAAATACCCGCCGAAGAGGTGTTGCTCGTCGCAGAGCGACTGGGAGAGTTACAAGGACGAATTATTTCTCTAGAAGCCTGATCGAGCGATAGGAGAGGTTACTTCGTCATGGCCAGTGATCTCTCTTGCTTACACTACCAGCCAGTTAATTCTTCACTATACTCACTAGCGCTTGTGGCTCATTTTTTTCGACGCCAACGAATAAATGCTAACTAGACCTGCATATTCATTACGTCGCGATAGGCCGTTACCAGGCGATTACGCACTTGAAGGCCCATCTGAAAAGCAACGCTCGCTTTCTGCATGTCGACCATCACGTCGTTCAGTTCAACATTCGGTTCACCTGCCTGAAAAGCCGTCGCTTTTGCGTTAGCAGCCTGCTGTAAGCGATTGATACGCTGAATAGACGCCTGCAACTCACTACCAAAACTGCCCTGACCCACCGCCGTGGCAATATGCTCACCCTTGATCGGCTGGGCTGCCTGGGTAGCTAAACCTTGCATTTGCTGTAGCGTTGACTGTATGGCAGGTGAACTCATAAGTACGACTCGTCCGGAGGAAAGTGGAGTAATACCAAAAGCCTATCACTGGTAGCACAACACTCATACGTACAAATACGCATTAAAAGCCAACCTGTTCGTTCATTTATGCTCGACCTGCCCCAGGATAATGGCGTCCATCACAATTCCGCTTCATCTTTTTAGCGGATAATCGCGATTGACGGATATTAGCCTATGCCTTCTTTGGTGATGCGCCTGAGCCGTCATCAGTTTTGCCTGTCCTCGTGGGGGCACGCATGAGCGAAACTGGTGCTACGGCAGGCCGTCAGAACAGTACGACACAAAATGCCCCCCGCAGCGGAACGGCAGACAATGACACCAAAGGCCTCTCAACGGCTCAGCGCACGTTAAAACAGCTACGTGGCAACCCGTTGGTTGTGCTGCTGATCGCGGCTGCAGCGTCTATTGCGATTGTTGCTGCGCTTTTCATGTGGGCCAGCAGCCCTGAGTATCGGGTGCTGTATAGCAACCTGAATGAAGCCGATGGTGGGCGTATCATTGCGGAGCTGGATAGCCGCGGCGTTCCCTATCAATTCAGCCAGGGCGGCCAAGCGCTGTTAATACCCAGCGATCAGGTGCACACGCTAAGGTTACAACTTGCTGAGCAAGGGCTCCCCCGTGGCGGTAACCTGGGCTTTGAGCTGATGGAGAATCAAGCCTTTGGTATCAGCCAGTTTGCTGAACAAGTTAACTTTCAGCGCGGCCTTGAAGGCGAGCTGTCTCGCTCTATTGAATCACTAGGCCCCGTCGATAAGGTTCGCGTTCATCTTTCGATGGCCAAGCCGTCGGTCTTTATTCGTGATCGTGAGCCAGCCAAAGCGTCCGTTGTACTAACGATGTTGCCTGGGCGTGTGCTGGGCGAGGGGCAAGTTAGCGCTATTGTCCATATGGTATCCAGCAGTGTTCCTGAGCTAGCTCCGGAAGACGTCACCATTGTGGATCAAAATGGTCGCCTGCTTTCGTCTACAGCGTCACAAGGCAACGACCTGGACGGCTCTCAGCTGGCCTACATCGCAGAAGTCGAACGCTCCTATCAGCGCCGTATCGAAAATATCCTGACCCCCATCCTTGGCAATGACAACGTACGCGCCCAGGTAGCGGCACAGATCGACTTTTCTCGTCGTGAACAGACCTCTGAGCGCTACGCCCCCAACCAAGCCCCCAATGAGTCCGCGATTCGCAGCCGTCAGCTTAGCCTGTCGTACGATGGTGAGGATCCTCTGGCGACAGGTATTCCAGGGGCATTAAGCAATACCCCGCCCGGTGTTGCGCCATCACCAATCAATCAGCCCGACGCGGATGAAGAGGATGCCGAAGTACCTGACAACGCCTTGCAGAACCTGCGTCAAGATGACGTGGTGAACTATGAAGTTGACCGCAGCATTGAACATATTCAGCACCGCCTTGGCCAGGTAGAGCGCCTATCGGCAGCGGTTGTCGTGAACTTCCGTCAGGTTATCAATGACGAGGGCGAAGCAGAGCAAGTCGCCCTAAGCCCAGAAGAGGTTGCTCAGTTGGAGCGCTTGGTTCAACAGGCCATGGGCTTTTCGCAAGCGCGTGGCGATCAGGTGGAAGTCGTCAACACGCCGTTCGTCAGTGTCGATGACAGCGCGTCTGACGTCGCTTGGTGGCAACAGCCGGAGACGCTGTCGATTGCATCAACCTTGGGCCGCTATCTGCTTGTCGCCCTGGCAACGCTATTGCTCTATTTGCTGATTCTACGGCCACTGATCAAACGCTATACCCAGCCACCGGTGATGGCTGCCGCCATGCCTGGCAGTACGTTTAGCGCCAGCGTTGGAGGCGAAAGCGAAGAAGATGAGCAAGAGAACGAGGCATCTGCGTCTGGTGAAGACGACGATACCTACAGCAATAAGCCCAAACGGCGGCGCAAAACCTCGCTGTACGAACACAATCTTAACGACCTGCGTGAAATGGCCCAGGAAGATCCCCGTATGGTCGCAATGATTATCCGCAGCTGGATGAACACTCATGAGTAGCCCGATTGCCGAGATGACCGGTGCACGCAAAAGCGCCATTCTCTTGCTTGCGCTGGACGAAGATAGCGCGGCGGAGGTCTTTAAGTACCTCAGCGCCAGCGAAGTACAAGACATCAGTCTGGAAATGGCTCGCTTGCATCAAGTCTCACACGAAGACATGAAAGCAGTGCTGGAAGCCTTCCATAAAGAAAGCGAAGAGTTTGTGGCGCTAAACCTCAACTCTAGTGAGCATATTCGTTCGGTACTTACCAAAGCGCTGGGGAGCGAACGTGCCACCAGCCTTATCGAAGATATTCTCGAGACCACGGGCGGCAACTCCGGCATTGATGCACTGAATCTCATGGAAGCCTCCATGGTGTCTGAGCTGATTCGTGACGAACACCCGCAGATTATCGCCACTATTCTGGTTCATCTGGACCGCCACCAGGCGGCCGATATTCTTGAGCTGTTTGAAGAGAAGTTGCGTAACGATGTGGTATTGCGTATCGCGACGTTCAGCGGCGTTCAGCCAGCCGCACTGCAAGAGTTAACAGAGGTGCTGACCAGCATGCTGGATGGCCAAAACCTCAAGCGCAGCAAGATGGGTGGCGTAAGAACGGCCGCCGAAATTCTCAACTTAATGAATTCGTCTCAAGAAGAAGTCGCCATCGAAACCGTGCGCTCTCACAGCGAAGACTTGGCGCAAAAAATTATCGACGAAATGTTCCTATTCGAGAACCTACTCGACCTGGACAACCGCGCTATTCAGATGGTGCTTCAAGAAGTCGAAACCAACTCTCTGGTGGTGGCCCTCAAGGGTGCTCAGGAGGCGTTGGTCGACAAGTTCCTACGCAATATGTCCCAGCGAGCTGCCGATCTTGTTCGCGAAGACATGGAAGCCCGAGGCCCTATTCGCGTTTCACAGGTAGAAACCGAGCAGAAAGCTATTTTGCAGGTAGTGCGCCGCTTAGCGGATTCCGGTGAAATCGTCTTAGCTGGCGGGGACGATGAGTATGTCTAACGCCAAAACGCCTGAATTTGACCGTCACGGTAGTTGGCGACGCTGGCAAATGGATGAGTTAGCTGAGCAGACCAGCGACTCACAAGCGGACGGCATACCAACGCCTTCCGCCCAGCAACGCAAAGTCGCGGCAGCCAAAAAAGCAGCCGAGCAGGCACGCCAACGTGAAGAGCAGGAACGCCAGGCGCTTTACGAACGCGTTCGCCAAGAAGCTGAGGAAGCGGGCTATCAGGATGGTTTAGCCCGAGGCCATCAAGAAGGTATTGAACAAGGCCTTCGCGAAGGGCGTGCCCAAGCAGAGAGCGAGCTTGAACAACACATACGCAAAACCGTGGCGCCCTTACGCTCACTGGCAAAACAGTTTTCTGATGCACTAGAGCGTATTGATGAGACGGTGGCACATGACCTCGCCGAACTCGCGCTGGCAACCGGCAAGCAGTTAGCCGCAGATGCGCTACAAGAGCGTCCTGAGCAAATTCTTGAGGTCGTTCGTGAGCTGCTCCACACCGAGCCACCGCTCGTAGGCCAGCAACGTCTTTGGCTTAATCCGCAAGACCACGCGCTGGTTAAAGAGCATCTCGGTAGCGAGCTACAAGCAGCCAGTTGGTCACTGCAGCCAGATGATCAGCTCGCACGTGGCGGATGCCGGATCACCAGCGCTCAAGGAGAGCTGGACGCGACGTTTGAAAGTCGCTGGCAGGCAGCTGTTGCCCAGTTACGCAAACGCCATCACAACAGCGACTCCCCATCCTCTACCCAGTAACACAAAGGTAAATGCACACGTTGATGAAACAGGTAATGCGATGAAACAGGTAATCCAATGAGCGAGGCGACCTGTCCGCACCTCTACCGCTGGCGCAAAGCACTGCACCGTACAACGCAGCGCGTTAGTCAGTTGCCTAACTACCGCACCAGTGGCCGTGTGATACGCGCCACGGGCATGGTCATTGAGGTAGTGGGGTTACGCGTAGCGGTGGGGAGTGCTTGCCGCATTGAATTACCTGGTGCAGATGGGCGGCTGAACGATAGCGACAAACATGCGGAAGCCGAAGTGGTTGGCTTTGCTGGCGACAAGCTGTTTCTTATGCCGCTAGAAGAAATTTCGGGCCTGATGCCGGGGGCCAGAGTCTCTCCACTTAGTGATGGCAGTGGCCACAGCGCCCGACGCTTTCCAATTGGCGATGAGTTGCTGGGGCGGGTGCTCGATGGCAATGGCAACCCGTTAGATGACCGTGAAAGTGTTGAGGATACGCCTCGCGCAACCCTTAATGCGACGCCACTTAATCCGCTTTCCCGAGCGCCTATTGATGCCCAGATTGACGTTGGCATCCGCGCCATCAACGCATTACTGAGCGTTGGCCGGGGGCAGCGCATGGGGCTTTTTGCTGGCTCTGGGGTAGGTAAATCCGTACTGCTCGGCATGATGGCTCGCTATACCCAGGCGGATGTCATCGTAGTGGGACTCATCGGCGAACGTGGTCGTGAGGTACAGGACTTCATCGACAACATCTTGGGGCCTGAGGGACGCAGGCGTGCTGTGGTCGTGGCAGCGCCCGCGGATACCTCACCACTCCAGCGCTTACAAGGAGCCGCTTACGCGACGCGGTTGGCCGAAGGTTTTCGCGATGAAGGGCGTAACGTTCTGCTGATTATGGATTCACTGACCCGCTACGCCATGGCCCAGCGTGAGATTGCGCTCGCAATTGGTGAACCGCCCGCCACCAAAGGTTATCCACCTTCGGTATTCGCTAAGCTACCCGGGCTTGTCGAGCGTGCTGGAAACGCTGAGCGCGGCGGCGGTTCAATCACCGCTTTTTATACGGTGCTGACCGAAGGCGATGATCAACAGGATCCTATTGCCGACTCAGCCAGGGCAATTCTTGATGGCCATATCGTGCTCTCACGCACGCTGGCCGAAGCGGGCCACTACCCGGCCATTGATATTGAAGCCTCAATCAGTCGTGCGATGACAGCCATTAGCTCTCCTGAACAGCTTCAAGAAGCCCGCACCTTTAAACAGCTTTTTTCACGCTATCAGCGCAATCGTGACTTGATCAGCGTAGGGGCTTATAGCCCAGGGCACGACCCAAGACTGGACGAGGCGGTGAACCGCTTCCCGTCATTGGAACGGTTCCTTCAGCAAAACATTGATGAGTGTGCAACGCTTGAAGCATCACGCCAAGCACTGCACGCGGTAGTGGGAGGTTAGCGATGAGTCATTCACAGCTCGACATGCTGACAGGCTTAGCCCGTGATGCGCGGGATAAAGCCGGGAAATTATTGGCAGAAGAACGACAAACGCAGCAACAAACAGAAGCGCAGCTGCAATCACTTAGCCGCTATCGCGTGGAGTATGCCGAGCGTTTACAGAAGGCGATGCGCGACGGCATCGACCCCGCCACCATGTACAACTATCAGCAGTTTCTGGCATCGCTGGATGCCGCCCTCAGCCGGGCACGGCAGGCGCTTGTAGCCCAGCAAAAACGTGTACAGCAAAGCCAACAGCATTGGCAACAGGAACAGCGCAAGCTCTCCTCCTACGATACGCTGACATCACGACGTTTATCCGAAGAGCATCGCCGCCAAGAACGTTACGAGCAAAAATCAAGCGATGACTTTGTAACGAACCGTTTAGCCCGCCAGCCGAATGATAAGGCGCATTAGCGCCACGCCGAGGAGCTGTATTTATGACTATTGAGCTATTGCTAACAATGCAGGGCCAGGGAGCTAACTCGTCATCAAGCTCTTCTGCAGCCCCAGGCTCTCCGCGTGCAGCGCAAGGCATGTTCCTACAGGCGTTTACGCAGGCTGCCAGCCAGCAGGCCCGCCCCTTCACTAGCGCCCAGGCAGAAAGCGCCCCCAAACTTTCACTGAGCGATATTGTTGAACAATTAGCATCACTTGATGGTGAGCTGGATGAGGAAACACTGTCGAGCATAGTGGCCACCGTAAGCGCTCAGGGGCAGGCTACCGACATGCTCTCTTCTGGTACTGATAGCGTTGCGCTTGCTCAAACGCTAGAAACGGCATCAGCAGCGCGAGAACCAGCCTGGGCACCAGAACAGGCTTCTTCGTCGCCTGCTGAAGGCACTGAGACGGTCGAGACAACCACGCAGATGACTATCGCAGAAGTCGCGTCGCGTTTAGCCCTCATCGCGTCATATTCTACGCCGTCAACCGCAAACCCTGCGGGCTCCGGTGCACACCCTGCGACGCCCTCAGCAGCAAGCTTAAGTCAGGCAACGGTCCAAACACCACCCGGTAACCTTGCGCCCAGCAACGCTTCTCCTGCCACCGTCGCTTTACTTGCAAGCACGGCCCTCGCTAGCGCTGCACCACCTGATGGGCAGGTAGCGCTAGCCGGCGAAAGAGCGGTTGCAGAAACACCACGAATAGCAACACAAACGCCAGCTAACGCTGCTGCATCAACAATGGCGCTGCTGCCTACCAATGGTTCAGCCACTGCTCCACCCAACAATACGGGTGAGCTGGCTCAGTCTGCAGCTGGCCCCTCGCTAACCAGTGCATTGGCAGCCACAGCACAGCAAGCGATTGGCGCCACCAACGCCTCGCGTCCAACGGCATCAAGTGCTAAGGCGTTGCCAGTAGAAGCAGCGACCACGCCTGTTAACACCCCGACACTTGCGGCATCGCTGGAAACCATTCCTGCCCAACCGTTTACGACCATGCAGCCAGGCATGCATGCGCTGTCCCCGCTCAATACTGCACTGACGCCAACGGTGAATGCTGACGCGGTGGCCAGCTTATTCGCTGAGGCAGAGACGGTGAGTGTCACCAGTAGTGCAAGCAAAGGCAGTGAGCAGGTATTACCTGCAGCGCTGACGTCACAAAACCAAGCCATGCCTAATAGCCCTGCGACAGCGACCTTAAATACGCCGCTGACCAGCCCCGCTTGGCCTTCCCAGTTAGGGCAGCAGTTAATTCAGTTTGCTCAGCGTGGCGGCGAACACCAAGTTAAAATGCAGCTTCACCCTGCTGAGCTAGGGCCATTATCGATCACGCTTAAGGTGACCGAACAGGGCACACAGGCACACTTTTTATCGTCACATGCCCCTGTTCGTCAGGCCCTTGAGCAAGCCATTCCTCAACTACGTGAAGCACTTGCTGAACAGGGCATTTCACTCGGTGAGACCTCTGTAGGTGAGCAGCAGACCCCGAACGAACAGGCTTTTGCCCAGCAAACGCCAGGAAAATCCGCTGGTAATCGAGGCGGTGAGTCAGGTAGCGATAGTGCCCCTTCACTTACCGAGGTGGATGACCAAAGTAGCCAAGATGGCCGTGTCGATCTCTATGCTTAATGCTTAATTCCGACATTAGCGTTGAGTGTGACGGCTCTGATACTCACGCCATCAGGTAACTAAACCAAAAGATAGGCTCATCCAATGAGCTTGTTCATTTCATCACCTGTAACAGCGTTAGGCATAATGCTTGGCTAGTGTTACGGGTGAAATTTATGGGAACAGCAAATGGCAGAAGCAAGCGGCGGGTCTAAAAAACTGCTTTGGATAATGATTGTATTGGTACTGCTTTCGTCAGCGGGTGCAGCGGCAGCTATCTATTTGGTGCTGGATCAGCGCGGCGGCAATGCTGAACACGACGAAACACTGCAAAAAATTGAGCATGTACCGCCTGTCTTTACACGTATTGACCCATTTACTGTCAACCTGGCAGATGATCGCTATGGCTCCCGTTTGCTTTATACCGGCATTACGCTTCGGGTTGGGGACGAGCAAAGTAAGGCGATTATTGAAGAACACATGCCCCAGGTACGTAGCCGCTTGCTGATTTTATTATCCGGCAAACAGGCGAATGAACTAACCTCCACTGAGGGGAAAGAAGCGCTGGCCCAAGCAATTATCAACCGCTTGAACGTCCCGCTTACCGAAAACCAGCCTCCACTAGACTTACGGGAAGTGCTGTTTACCGAATTCATTGTGCAATAACCCGGGAACTGGAGCCGTTCATGTCACAGGACGATCTACTGTCCCAGGAAGAAATTGATGCCTTACTAAAGGGCGTCAGTGGCGATGATGAGCCTGCGGCTCCGTCATCGTCCACCCAAGAGGAAGCGCGCGTTCGCCCCTACGATCCCGCGACACAGCATCGAGTGATTCGTGAGCGCTTACACGCGTTAGACTTTATCAATGAGCGTTTTGCACGCTACTTCCGCAATGGTCTATTCAACTTGATACGGCGCAGTGCCGATATCACCGTTGAGTCGGTGCGTTATCAGAGCTTTAGCGACTTTTCGCGCAATGTTCCAGTACCCACCAACTTGAACCTTGTATCAATGAAGCCGCTGCGCGGATCAGCACTCGTGGTCTTTCCACCTAACCTAGTGTTTATGGTGGTGGATAACCTGTTTGGTGGCGATGGTCGTTTCGTAACCAAATCGGATGGCCGCGAATTCACTAATACCGAGCAGCGTATTATCCAGCGCCTGCTCAACTTGGCCATTGATGCCTACCAAGAGGCGTGGAAGGTTGTTTATCCGTTAGAGGTGTTTTTTTTACGTTCCGAAGTGCAATCCAAGTTTGCCAACATCACCAACTCGCCCAACGAGATTGTGGTGAACACCAAGTTCAATATTGAAGTGGGCAACCTGTCGAGCAACTTTCAGATTTGTATGCCCTACGCCATGATTGAGCCGCTTAGGGATTTGCTCGCCAATCCGATTAATGACAGCAACCATGACCACGATGGCACATGGTCACGGCGCATGGCGAACGAGCTTCGCCAATCAGAAGTTGAGTTAGTCGCTGAATTTGCCCAAATACCCAGCCGTATTGCCCAAGTAATGGGGCTTAAAAAGGGCGATGTGTTGCCCATGGATATTCCCAATACGATCACCGCTCGCGTCGACGGTGTCCCGGTGATGGAGTGCGAGTACGGGAGCCAACAGCAGCAACGCGCATTACGCGTGCTACGTATGATCGACCATGCCGCTATGAATAACCTATCGTCCAAGGACTTTATTAAAGGTTCAACGCGACAGAAAGCCAAGGAACCCAAAGCATGACTGATCCAAATAAACCCGATCAAAAGGTCTCTGATGATGATTGGGCGGACGCCATGTCAGAGCAAGAAGAGCCCAGTTCGAGTGCCGATGCCGCAGGCGAGGAAGACCCATGGGCAGCGGCCATGGCCGAGCAAGAAGCCGCCGAGGAAGCAGACGACTCAAGCAGCAAGCCTGAGCCAGAAGCCCCTGTTGCTAAACCAGCAAGCGATGAAGTATTTCGCCCGCTAAGTGCTGAAAGTGGCCATGCCAAGTCTCGCGACTTGGAAATGATCATGGATATCCCGGTCAAGCTTACGGTGGAGTTAGGCCGCACCAAGCTAACCATCAAACAACTACTTGAACTTGCCCAGGGGTCAGTGATTGAGTTGGAAGGTCTCGCTGGTGAGCCCATGGATATTTTGATCAATGGCTATTTAATTGCCCAAGGGGAAGTGGTTGTGGTGGAAGATAAATACGGCATTCGCATCACAGAGATTATTACCCCCTCTGAGCGCATTCATAAACTCAACCGATGAGCGTCGCTTCCTCTTCTTCATCGAGCACCTCACTGGATGCCATTAGCGGTAGCGGTGATGCCTTAATCGGCATGGCAGCACTCGGCAAAACGGCCGCGGCACTCGCTCTGGTCATTGCCATTATTCTGCTATGCACAGCGGTACTCAAACGCTGGCAAACCGCCCGCTATCAACATGGTGCTCACTTAAAAATTGTGGGCAATACCGCGGTAGGCAATCGCGAGCGTATCGTCGTGGTTGAGATAGAGGATACGTGGCTGGTCGTCGGCGTTAGCAATGGGCGGATCACCAAACTGCACGAACGTCCTGCGCCGACAGATCGCCCCACTGCGTCACCCGCCGAGGCGCCTTCGCGGTTTTCTCAGCGTTTAGCCCAGGCCCTAGCCACCAGCCAGGGCAAACGCGATGCCGAGCCCCCCACCGCTTCCGATTCAAACCACACACCATGAGATTCGAGATGCACTTCGCTTGGCCTTATGGGCGGCGTTGGTGGCTAATACTTGCCACGATCGCCTGCTGCTTATTTGTTCTACCTGCTCATGCGCAGCAGCTTCCTGGACTGGTGTCTCAACCTTTAGATAATGGTGGTCAGCAGTGGTCGCTGTCGTTACAAACGCTGCTATTTTTAAGCTCTCTGGCTTTTCTGCCAGCCATGCTGCTCATGATGACCAGCTTTACGCGCATTATTATTGTTCTTAGTTTGCTCAGAACAGCCATGGGTACCCAGGCTACGCCGCCAAACCAAGTTTTATTAGGTATCGCGCTGTTCTTGACGTTTTTTATTATGTCGCCTGTCTTAAACCAAGTGTACGACATCGCTTGGGTGCCGCTTACTAATGAAACGATCAATTTTGAAGAGTTCTTACTGCGGGCTCAGCAACCATTTCGTGAATTCATGCTCGCCCAGACCCGCGAGCCTGATTTAGCACTTTTTGTGCGTCTTGCGGAGGTAGGCCCCATGCAAGGCCCCGAAGAGCTACCTATGCGGGTCTTACTGCCTGCCTTTGTTACCAGTGAGCTTAAAACTGCCTTTCAGATTGGTTTTACTATTTTTATTCCTTTTCTGATTATTGACTTAGTGGTCGCGAGCACGCTGATGGCGCTCGGTATGATGATGGTGCCACCGATCACGATTTCACTGCCCTTTAAGCTCATGCTGTTTGTATTGGTCGATGGCTGGCAGTTGATTATTGGCTCGCTAGCAGAAAGCTTTTACATGATTTGAGCGTCGCGTTCAGCGGCCAGGAGTATCCATGACCCCGGAAATGGTGATGAGCATTGCTTACCAAGGCATGCGAGTAACGCTTTTTCTTGCAGGCCCTATGCTGCTGGCCGCCCTCTTCACCGGCCTTATCATTAGCTTGTTCCAGGCAGCAACCCAAATAAATGAAATGACGCTGACCTTCATTCCCAAAATATTAGCCGTCTTTGCCGTATTGGTACTTGCAGGGCCTTGGCTCCTCGGTTTGATCACCGATTTCACCCATCGCCTCTTCAGCAATATTCCCAGTATGGTGATGTAACGCCATGGTGGAGGTGACGTTCGCCCAGCTCCAGGCGTGGTTAGTGGCTTTCTTTTGGCCATTTGCACGTATTACTGCCTTTATGGCGGCTTCGCCTCTCTGGGGCCATTCCAGCGTTCCGAATCAGGCCAAGGTGGCGTTAGCCGCGATCATTGCCATTGTGATTGCTCCGATATTGCCTGCCATGCCTGATATTCCCATCGTGTCGTGGGCAAGCGTAGGTATCCTGGTTGAGCAACTGCTGATAGGCGTTGCGATTGGCTTAGTCATGCATATTGTTTTCGCCGTAGTGCAGGCAGCTGGTGAGTTTATCGGCTTGCAGATGGGTTTGGCGTTTGCCAGCTTTTTCGATATGTCGAGTGGCACCAATATCATGGTGCTATCGCGTATTCTTTATATGATTACGCTGTTGATGTTTCTGGCTATGAATGGCCACCTGATGGTGTTAGAAACGTTGATCATGAGCTTTGAAACACTCCCCATTGGCATTGGTGCCTTAAATCCGAATGCGTTTGAGCTGCTGGCGCGTTATGCAGGTACTATTTTTGCTTCCGGAATGCTGCTTGCGCTACCGCTGGTCGGTTCACTGTTGATCATTAACTTAGCACTCGGCATTCTCAACCGCTCAGCGCCGCAGTTGACGGTATTCAATATCGGTTTTCCCGCCTCATTAACCGTTGGGCTTATCCTGCTGATGGTATTAATGACAGACATCGGCCGCTTTTTACAGCAGCTCTTCAGCCAGGGGCTGGCCTTTATGCAGAGCCTGATCGAGACCATGGCACCGCTAGGCTAGTGTGCAAAGCGCATCTGAAAAAGGCCCCAACCGCTAGCTGAACTGACCCCCAATAGTTGGACGGTTCATTTAGCCGGCGCCCAAGGCCTGAGTCCTGTACTGCACAGGGCTCAGGCCTTTTAGTTTTAGCTTGATCCGGTGATGGTTGTAATAGTAGATGTAGTCAGCAATACCGCGCTGCAACTGCTCAACGGTATCGAACCGATTCAGGTGAAAATACTCAGCCTTCAGAGTGCCGAAGAAGCTCTCCATCGCCGCATTATCCAAGCAGTTACCCTTGCGCGACATGCTACGAAGTACCCGCTGCTCCACCACCAAGTGGCGATAGCTAGGATGTCGATAATGCCAACCTTGATCCGAATGGAGCAGCGGCCGATCCCCTGGCATCAGCCTGTCAAAGGCTTTCTTCAACATCCCCTTCACTAGATCGAATACCGGGCGTCGCCCTGTCTGGAAGGCAATGATCTCTCCGTTATACAGGTCCATGACCGGTGACAGGTAGAGCTTCTGGTCATTGACCTTGAACTCGGTAATGTCCGTCACCCATCGCTGATGGGGGTGCTGAGCCTGGAACCGGCGCCGCAAGGTGTTAGGAGCCGCGTGGCCCTCCGCTCCCCGGTAGGCACGATAGCGCTTGGGGCGAACCAGGGACTTCAAGCCCAGCTGTCCCATCAGCCGCTGAACGGTCTTGTGGTTGATCGTCTCTCCTGCCTGCCGCAGAACAGCGGTGATACGCCGGTAGCCATAGCGCCCTTGGTGGCGGTCGTAGATCGCCTGGATATGCTCCTTCAGAGAGGCATACCGATCGACAGTGCCCAAGGCCTGTATCTGGTAGTAAAACGTGCTGCGAGGCAGCTCAGCGGCACGCAGCAGCAGAGCCAGCGAATGTTCATGCCTCAACCCTTGGACGCTCCGGGCTTTTTGCCCCGCGTCGCTTCCTCTTTTTCCCGGATCAAGGCATCGAGCTTTTTTAAGTAGGCATTCTCGGCGCGCAAGTAAGCCAACTCTTCGAGCAGGTCCTCTTGGGAGCGCTCACCATCAGGCGGGATTGGTGTGGAGGATGGCTTCTTAGTCATCGGGCGGCGTCCTTTGGGTTTTGGCTCTAGTGCAGTCAGACCACTACTATGGTACTGACGCGCCCATCTGCCAATAGCGCCCATCTCGCGGATATTGAAGAAGGCCTGCGCCTGACGCTGTGACAAGCCATCTCGCCACATCGTCTCAAGCACCTTCCGCTTAAAAGCCGCGCTGTAGTGCTTATACTGCTTGCGCAGACCTGCTACGCCGTGCTGACGGTATCTCTCGCGCCACGTCCGTACCAGAGAATGATCCAGGCCATGCTGGCGAGCCACCTCCCTCAAGCTGGTGTTATCGTGCAGACACTGCTGCACCACCCGCAGCTTGAAGTCCTCATTGTATCGACTGCTCATAAAAACACCCCGACGGTTGGGTTGGGTGTCCAACTTTCGGGGTGCAGTTCATAGCGGTTGGGGCCTTTTTTAATGCAACATCATGCACGACTAAAGCGTGGCCGATTTACATATAGTCGAACAACGACATGCCTTTAATATCGACGAATGCTTTCTGAGCAGCCTGAAGACCCACTTGGCGTAAGCTATATTCAGAAATCGCTTCGACGTAATTCAAATCGACCAAGTCAGACAGGGTTTGCTCATAGTTAAGCTTTCGGTTGCTGCCTACCGCATCAATCACTTCCAGCTCATTCAGCCGAGCACCCGCAGAAGCACGAACGGAAAGCACGTTATCGAGCGCATTATCAAGATCACGCATCGACGTATTAAGCGTATTACGTAACGCAGCTTTTTCCGTGGTGCTTTGGGCAGGCATTTCTAGCACGCTAATCGCTGCTTCCATAGTGCGAAACAGGTCCGCACCACGCTGCTCACTACCCGCCCGGGCAATTAAGATTTCATCATCGGGCTCGGCGCTGCCGGTAAGTGTGATATTAAGCCCAGCAAAACTAAGCTGCTGGCCGTCGCCAACATATTCACCACTGGCCACTAAATCAGCGGCGTCTTCCTGCCAGGCACCGTCGCTAAAACGTTGCACTTGATAGCTGATGCCGCTACCCAGCGCTGCATCTTCACTGAACACAACACGATAGCTGTCGCCATAGCCTGGAGCGTTAACATCGGTCAGCTGAGGCCCCTTGAAGGTAACGCCCCCGAGGTTTTCTGTACTAGCTTCAGCGATATAGCCAGCACCGCTGGGGACGCCCTGAAAAATCGAGGCACCATTTTCAGCAACAGGCATCAAACGCGAAGAATCGACACGCTGCTGGCGTGAATTGTTATCACCGTTATATTCCACGTTGCCGTCTGCCGATTTAACAAACGGCGGAGCATTATCTTTATAACCGCCGAATAAGTAGCGACCATTGCCATCGGTGGCATTCGCCTGGCCCAGCATCGTTTCGTAAATGCCTTTTAGATCACTGGCAATGGATTCACGGTCCACATCGCTCAGCGTATCGCTAGAGGCTTGAATCAGCAGTGCTTTAGCACTAGTCACTGCATCACTGACACTGTTAAGAATGCTCTCAGTTTGCGACAGTGAATTGCGTGCCGAAACCCGAGCGTCTGAAAACTGCTGATTCATCGCCCTGGATTGATCAACGCCGACAGCACGTGATGCTGCCTGCGGATCATCGGAAGGATTCACCACGCGACGGCCACTGGCAATTTGCTGGCTAACTTTCAAGAAATCGCTTTGCTGCCGGTTAATAGAAGCCGTGCTCTGCTCAAACATAGTGACCGTACTAATACGCATCGCCTAAGCTCCTTATTAGTTCCGTAGATTCAAGATGGTATCCAGAATGGCACCTGCGGTATCAATCACGCGCGCATTCGCTTGGTAATATCGCTGATAGCGAATCAGGTTAGCCGCTTCTTCATCAAGATTAACACCCGACTCTGATTGCTGAACCGCTTCCAGTTGATCGGTTAGCCCTTGTCGAGCATCTAAATTCACCTGGACAATATTGGCACGGTTACCCACATCGCTAACAATGACGCCATACGCGCCGCTCACCGATGCGCTACCACCCACGATGGCTTTTTGCTGTAGATCCTGTAACGCCAAGGCATTGCGGTTATCGCCCGCGCCCGTCGCTACCCAATCGGCAGGGTCGTCTTCAGGATTGGCTGGCTTGCCAGCAGCGATACGGTCTAGCTCATTGATGGTGACATCTATACCGCTTGCGCCACGTCGCACCGGCTGCACTTCAAAACGGTCACCATCGTTAGGCGTGCCGCTAATCGTAAGCGCTACGCCACCAAACGTCAGCGCACCGGTTCCCGCGTTCCAGTCAATATCATCTACTGTTGCTCCGTTATCGTTACGCGTAACGGTAGGCGCACCACCCTCAAAGCGAACGGTGTAGTCCGTCGCGCGAAGCTGGTCAATCGTGTCGCTATCAAATTCGGCAGATTCAACGACGGCGGTGCCTCTGTTATTCGCATGACTAAACGCTTGGGGCGAGTACACGGCAAAAAAATCGCCACCTTGCTCACCATCCAGGTCGACACCCTGCTTGTGCTGCTCGTTAAACGCCACTGCAAGAGAAACCGCCAGTTGGCCAATTTGGTTCTGAGTTTTATCCAGGGTTTCTGAACGGAATATCATCAGACCACCCAGCGCGCCGCCTTTAATCGCTGACTCTTCTAACTGAGCCACACTACCTTCACCATCACGATAAGCCACCACTGTACGCTGTGGATCAACTTCTGATTGCACAGCTTCAAGCTTAAACGCGCTGGTACCCGTCACTAACGGCTGACCATTCGGCAAACTGAGGTTATAGCTTTTTCCATCTTGGATATTTAAGTGTATATCCATGCGTTCATTGAGCTCAGAAACCAAATGATCGCGCTGGTTCAACAGGCTATTGGGCGCTTCACCGCTACGCGCACGGGCCAGCGCAATTTCACGATTTAGGCCGGCAATTTGTTCGGTCGTGTTATTTATCTGAAAAACTTCATCTTTGATTTGGCTATTGATGTTGCTCTGCATATCTTGCAGATAACCATCAAAGGAGCGGAATTGGGCGCTGAGAGTATTGGCTGAGCCAACGACGCCTTGGCGGGCAGCAGGATCCGCTGGTGCACTGGCCAAATCTTCCAAAGAGGAGAAAAACGACTGCATTAATGGCGATAAGCCCGCTTCTCGATCCGCAAGCAAGTTATCAATTTGGGTGATTTGGTTGTGATAAGCCGCCAGTGCGCTTGATTGGGTTTTAGCGCTGTTAAGCTGGCTCGAGACATACGTATTAAACTGGCGTTCGATACTGTTGACCTTAACGCCACCGCCTACAGCCCCTTGGCCAAACTGAGCCAGCTCACGATTATAGCCTGGCGTATAAACGTTACTAATATTGTTGCTGGTGGTATTGAGGGCATTCTGCGCCGCATTAAGGCCGCTTAAGCCGATTGAAAACATGCTCATGGTCAATTCCTTAGGCCGATAAGTTGTCTATCGGCAGTGCGCAGCAAAACTTGAATCACACGTTAGCGGGAATCTGCGAGAAACTCGCGCCCCGTTGCTATCGGCCCCATGGTGTTCATGACGGCGACGAGTTTATTGGCATAGTGGGGGTCCGTCGCATAACCGCCTCGCTGTAATTCATGAGCGGCTTGATGCGCATCAGCGGCCTGCACTACGCCCGCGTAGCGTGGGTTGTTGCCGATCAAATTGGCATAGTCGGTAAACGCATGCTCAAACGAGTCATAGACGCGGAAAGAGTCCACAATCTGGACTCGACGGCCGTTAACATACTCGTGGGTGACAATATCGGTCGTCTTACCCTGCCAATGACTGCCCGCCTTAATACCAAACAAGTTGTGGCTATTGCCGCCGTGTTGCGTGGCAATTTCATGGCGGCCCCAGCCTGTTTCCAGCGCTGCTTGTGCCAGAATAAGCTCGGCGGGCACCCCGGTGGCATCACTGGCAGCCTGGGCTGGAGCGGCCAATGTCGTTAAGAAGCGCTGAACATGATCGGGTGCATGACTGAAACTGCCTGGTGTCACGGCGGAAGTGGGCGTAGCCGTTGAGGCAACGGCCGATGCCGTGTTGGTATTGCTGGTCTCAGCGGCTGAGCGTTGGCTAATCGCGTCTAGTTCAGCCAAGAACCGCCCACCACTCGATGCTGGCGCATAACCACCGCGATTCGGCTGCAGTGGCTCATCCAACACCCTCGGGGTACCGCGTGGTATACCCGCGATCAGCGCTTGCAGTTCTTGGTCAGCGCTACCTGGCTTGTGATTGACCAGCCCTTGGCGCTGCAGCTGCTCCACCAGCATATCCGCCAATCCCATGCCTTTAGACGAGACTACTTGCGACCACTGCTGATCTAACATCTGCTGGTAAGTATCCGTTGTCGAACTGCTCAACAGACCAGAAGAAGGAATAGCATCGCGCATGCTTTTCATCATCATCTGCACAAATAGGGCTTCAAACTGCTGAGCAGCGCCGTGTACACCGGCATCAGGATCCACTCGGGCGTTGTGCTGCAGGCGCTGAAAGCCGTTCATGTCCAGCGCGAATTGGCTGGTCATATCGCCAATGCTCATTTAAATAACCTCAAGCTCTGCGCGAAGCGATCCAGCGGCCTTCAGCGCTTCAAGAATCGACATTAAGTCTTGGGGTGTGGCTCCCAATGCGTTGAGTGCATTGACCACTTCATTCAATTGGGCACCTTCTACGATTTGCAAAAACGCTTCCTGCTGCTCAATTTCAATATCCGTATTGGGCACAACCACCGTTTCACCCTCACCAAAGGGAGCCGGCTGGCTAACCCCAAACTGGGTATCAATCATGATAGAGAGGTTGCCGTGGGCAACGGCTGCTTGGCGCAGGGTGACAGCACTATTCATAACGACGGACCCCGTTCGCGCATTAAGTACGACCCGTGCGGGCGCCTCCATAGGTGTCACCTGCACATTTTCTACACGTGCCATGAAGTTAACCCGAGCGTTTTCATCCACCGGGCCATCAAGTGCAATCACCCGCCCATTACGCGCATACGCTACCGACTGGCCAAATTCGTTATTAATGGCCGTTACCATGCGCTGTACCGTGCCAAAATCTGACTCATTAAGCTGTAACTCTAATCGTCCGCCGTTACCGCCAAGATTTAGCGGCACTTCCCGCTCAACCAATGCCCCATTAGGAATGCGTCCTGATGCCTGTTGATTGATCTGAACACTGCTGCCGCCTGATTGAGCGCCTGCGCCACCCACAAGCATATTGCCCTGGGCAATGGCGTAGGTATCACCATCAGCACCTTTCAGTGGCGTCATTAACAGCGTTCCGCCACGTAAGCTGCGGGCGTTAGCAATCGAAGACACCACGATATCCAAACGCTGACCTGGGCGTGAGAACGGCGGTAAGTCAGCGGTGACCATGACCGCAGCAACGTTGCGCAGCTGTAAGTTAGTACCTGCTGGCACCGTTACGCCTAGCTGAGAGAGCATGTTCGTCAAGCTTTGGCTGGTAAACGGCGCCTGGGTAGTTTGGTCACCGGTGCTATCCAGCCCCACGACCAAACCATAGCCAACCAACTGATTATCACGCACCCCGGCAAAGCTTGATAGTTCACGCACCCGTTCCGCTGCGGCTGGCATCGCTAGTACACAACTAACGGCAAAGAGTGCCGTCAACATAACGACACTACGTAGCCTGTGCTTAACACCACGATAACGGTTTAACTGCATAGCCATGATAGGTCTCTGTTAGCGGGCCGAGTAACTGGCTTAAAACGGCGATACATTTAAGAAAAAGCGCTGTAACCAGCCCATGTGCTGCGCCTCATTGATATAGCCATCACCGACATATTCAATTCTTGCGTCTGCCACTTGGGTTGAAGGCACGGTATTTTGCGCGGTAATTGTGCGAGGGTTAACCACCCCAGAGAAGCGAATGAATTCTGTTCCCTGGTTAATCGCGATCTGCTTTTCGCCGCGTACCCGCAAGTTACCGTTATTCATCACCTCTAATACCGATACGGTGATAGTGCCCGTGAAGGTATTATTAGCTTGAGAGCCGCCGCCACCCGCAAAGTCACTCGCCCCCGATATATCAAAACCGTACTCGGCCAATGTATCCAGCACATCAGGCAGCTGCGCAAGCTCTAGGCTGGCACTCCCCGAACGATCCGCATTGGAACGGGCATTTTTGCTAGCACTTACCTCTTCATCGAGCACAATGGTCAAAATATCGCCAATAGAGCGCGGACGGCGATCTTCAAACAGCGGCTGATAACCCCGACGCGCTTGGTAAATGGAGCCATTAGCGATCGGCGGCGGCCGATCCACAATGGTAATTTGCTCTTGCTCACCGACCACCGAGGCTCGCGGAATTTGCGCGCAACCCGCCGCAAACAACAGAAACAGCGCAAGGCCAACTAACAAAAAACGACGTGAAGCAGCGTGTAAATCCAACATAATGCGACCTGTTAGTAAGCCCTGTTTAGTAAGCCCTAGTCATCAATACCGTTAGAGCTGGCTCAAACGCGCTAACATTTCGTCGCTGGTCGATACCGCCTTACTATTAATTTCGTAGGCGCGCTGGGTTTGGATCATATTGACCATTTCCTCAACCACATTGACGTTCGAGGTTTCTACATAGCCTTGGAATAACCTGCCAGCCCCATTATTGCCGGGAACATTTTGGTTAGGCGCACCAGAAGCACCTGTTTCCAAGTACAAATTGCCGCCAACGCTCTCCAGGCCTGCTGGATTAATAAACGACGCTACGTTGATCTGGCCAATATCAGCATCTTGGGCGATACCTGGTTGGCGCACACTGACCGTACCGTCTTCACCAATCGTGACCGACAAGGCGTTAGCAGGAATAAAAATAGCCGGCTCTAATGGATAACCATTAGCAGTCACCATTTGACCATTTTCATTGAGCTGAAAACTGCCGTCGCGGGTGTAACCAACGGTGCCATCAGGCAGTAACACTTGAAAAAAGCCTTCTCCATTGATCGCCAGATCGCGGGAGTTACTGGTTTCTTCGAGGCCACCTTGGGTATGCAGGCGCTCAGTCGCCACCGCACGCACACCGGTACCTATTTGCATCCCAGAAGGCAGGCGATCCTGAATATTATTTTGCGCACCAGGCTGGCGCATATTTTGATAAAGCAGATCTTCAAACACAGGGCGGGAACGTTTAAACCCGTTTGTGCTTACGTTCGCTAGGTTATTGGAAATCACATCTAGCTTGGTTTGCTGAGACTCTAGCCCCGTCTTGGCTGTCCACAACGACTTAATCATAAGCGTGCTCTCTTGGCTGAGTGGCTGCTATCAGCCCTGAATAGATAAAATGCTGTTAGCGCGCTGAGCGTTTTCGTCCGCCGTGCTGAGCATTTTCATTTGCATGTCGTAACGGCGGGCAACATCAATCATCGACACCATGGCATCTACAGCGCTGACGTTACTGCCCTCTAGGGCACCACTGACAATTCGGGCATCCTCATCACCTGGAAGCACAGCGGCAACGCCTTCCTCATTCAATGGTCCACGAAACAGCCCGTCGTCACCGCGCATTAATGCCTGCTCATCGGGCGTGACTAGCTTGATGCGGCCGACATCGACCAGCGCTGCAGGCCCCTCACCTTGGGGGATCGCGCTGATGGTACCGTCCGCACCAATGGATATCTGCGCACCTTGCGGCAAGGCAATAGGGCCACCCTCTCCCATGACCGGACGCCCAACACTAAGCAGTACACCATCACTGTCCAGTTGCAGATCGCCTCGCCGGGTATACGCCTCAGTGCCGTCCTCGCCGAGCACCGCCATCCAGGCATCATCCTGCATAGCGATATCGAGGGTTCGACCCGTGCGCTCAATAGGGCCCTGCGAAAAATCGGTGCCAGGGGTGGTCGTCACCGTCGAGACCCGTGTGTCGAGTAGCCCAGCGCCCTCTACCGGGACTGAACGCGCTGCTTGCAACTGCGCGCGAAAGCCTGCAGTAGACACATTCGACAGGTTATTGCTAACCACTGTCTGCTGGTCCATCGTGTGTTTGGCGCCGCTCATGGCGGTGTATAGCATACGATCCACAACTGACTCCTTAGCTCAGCATCACGCCATTATCACAGCTGATTACAGGTTAATAATGGTCTGCAGGAGCTCGTCCTGGGTGCTGATAGAGGTTGAGTTCGCTTGGTAAGCTCTTTGGGAAACAATGGTGTCAACCAGTTGCTTTGCTAGGTCAGCATTAGAGTTTTCAAGCACGCCCGATTCAATGGTGCCAAAAACGCCAGTGCCCGCTGTTCCAATGATGCCAACGCCAGAAGCATTGGTTTCACGCCAAGCATTATCACCAATCGGCTGAAGACCTTCTTCGTTCGCAAAGTTGGCCAACACTACTTGACCAGCTTCACGACGCTGCTCGTTCGTAAAGATACGGATAACTTTGCCATCGCGAGTAATTTCTAAGCCCGCCAAGCTACCCGAAGAGTAACCATCTTGCGTCAATGTGTTCTGGATCGACGTGTTGTTAAACTGAGTAGTGCCCACTAAATTGAACGTAAAATCTAGCTCTTCAGCTCCGCCCAGATCGCCGGCAGGGAAAGTGAAGTTAACTTCCTCACCGCCACCAACGCCGATAATATTGTTATCGGCATCTCTTTCAAGAGAGCCGTTAGCGTCAAATGTTAATTCAAAGTCATTGCTATTATCTAACTTAACACCATCCCTAGCGACTTGAACATTCCAGGTGTTATCCCCGGTTTTGGTGTAATACGTAGAGATATTACGAGCATTACCCAGAGAGTCGTAAACCGTAAAACTATTAGAGAAGTGGTAGTCCACTTCTACTTCATTGGCAGGATCAGTAGTACCAAACTGGTTATAAAGCACTGCCGTTTGCAGATTTTCACCGGCAACAACACTAGCGTCTAAATTATAAGTAGCCGTGCTACGACCAGTTTCTTTGGCGGCAATATCATCTGCGGGAATACGCAATGCCTGAGGCGCGCCGCCAGCAATGACTTCGGAAAACGGGTCATTGATATCAGAAAGCCCATAACCGGTGAGGCGTTGGCCCGCAGCATTAACCAAAAAGCCTTGATTATCTTGACTAAACTGGCCGTTACGTGTGTAGGCGGCTTCGCCACTTGACTGCTCAACGCGATAGAAGCCACCACCCGCCACAGCAAGGTCCAGCGTACGCCCAGTCGCCTCTAAATCACCAGAAGTAAAATCTTGACGAACATTAGCCACTTTAACACCAAGGCCTACTTGGCTGTTCGCTCCAGCAAAAACATCGGCAAAAATAGCACCCGAACTTTTAAAGCCCACAGTCTGTGAGTTGGCAATATTGTTGCCTATAATTTTTAAGTTTTCAGACTGTGCATTTAAACCACTTAAAGCTTGAGAAAAGCTCATTACATTCTCCTAGAGAGTGATTTAGGCGTCTAAATCAAAGAATCTGTTTGACTTGATCCAACTGAACCTGTCCGTAAACAGCCCCTAAATCCAGTTTAATCTTCCCGCTACCATCATTAGGGGTCACACTATTAACAACCGCATAGTTCAATGCGGTTGAATCTAGTGTTTCACCCTCAGCATCTTTAGCCTCTAGCTGAACCGTATAACGACCACTAGCAGCGGCTTCACCCTGCTCGTTTTTACCGTCCCACTGGAAAGACTGCACACCGGCTTCTACCGCACCCAAGTTATAGCGCCTGATCACTTCGCCACCTTGGCCAACAATTACCGCGGTAAGCTGATCGGCAGGTTTAGCAAGCTCAATACCAAAGGGTGTCGTATAGAGTTTTCCTTCACTATCTTGCTCTAGCATGACCTTGTTGCCAGGCACCATCACGCCTTGGCCAATCAGGCCACTTGCTTGCAGTGCTTGGTTGGCATCCATTTGGCTCGTGATGCTTTGCAAAGTGGTGTTCAGCTGCTCAATCCCACTTACCGTATTAATCTGTGCAATCTGGGAGGTCATTTCCGCATTTTCCATTGGATTCAGCGGGTCTTGATTCTGTAGCTGAGTAATCAACAACGTCAGAAAGCTACTGCGCAACTCGTCTGATGCGTTCTGCTTTAACTGGGAGCCACTGCCGCCACCGTTAATCGCCGAAAGTGTTGCCGGGTCGATTGTGTTCATCATTACCCCTCACCCAGTGATAGCGTCTGCACCATCATCTGCTTCGTTGTGTTGAACACTTCTACGTTGGCCTGATAGGAGCGCGACGCCGAAATCATGTTGACCATTTCATGTACAGGTTCAACATTGGGCTTGGCGACATAGCCTTCTTCATCCGCAGCAGGATGGTTTGGCATGTATTGCAGACGTAGCGGAGCATCGTCTTCCACTACCTCTGTGACACGTACGCCACCGACGCCATATCGATTATTGTGTGCTTGGGTTTCAAACATCACTTGTTTGGCCCGATAGGTCTCGCCATCAGGGCCTGCAATGCTGTCGGCATTGGCCATATTGCTAGCGGTAACATTCATACGCTGCGCCTGGGCGCTCATAGCAGAACTAGCAATATCAAAGGCTGAAAACATCGACATAAATTACTTTCTCCTACCGCTCGGTTATTCCGGCTGCATCGCGTTTTTCAGGCCCTGAATGCGGCGATTCATAATGGTTAGTGCGGCTTGGTAACGCACAGCATTGTCTGCAAACTGTGTCCGCTCACGATCCATATCGACCGTGTTGCCATCCAAGCTGGGCTGATCGGGAATGCGATAAAGCAGCTCTGCACCGCCCACACCCCGCCATGCTGGGCCTTCACCTTGCAGATGACGCTCTGACGTTCGAGCCAGCGGCAGCGCGCCATTTTGCTGCTGCTGTGACTGACTGCCCGCAACCGCTTTCTTAAGTTCACTGGCAAAGTCGAGATCGCGCGCTTTATAGTTAGGCGTATCGGCATTGGCAATATTGGCTGCTAGCACGTCGTGACGCGCTTGGCGTAAGCCCAGTGCCTGCTGGTGATAGTTAAAGGCAGATTCAAGCTGGTCAATCATGCCAACCCTCGTTCGCTGAGAAGCAAATTAAAACGGATATTATTGATGATGAATAATAGGCTTCGCATCGTCAGCCTAAAGCATGGAACAGCTGCCGTTTACACCAGCATTTCATATGATGCACAGGGTACTTTTGCACTACACTGCACGGTTGATGATTATCATCTGCCTCCCTTCGATTGAGCGACTCTCCCATGCCACACCCACTGCGCCCAACGCGATACTATCTGGCGACCCTTAAGCAACTAGCTTGTCTATCACTGCTCAGCCTTGGCCTTTCATTTCACGCGCATGCCAATAGCCAACAGTTGATGGATACCGTTCAACAGTTCCTCTATCAAGAATCTCAATCGCTTGGCCAGGAAGTGATGATTGATATCTCACCGCCTTCTGCACATTTACCTGAGTGCATTGCCCCCGAACCCTTTTTTCCGAATGCTAACCAATCCCCTATCGGGCGCGTTTCGGTCGGCGTACGCTGTGGCGAAAATCGTCGTCAAGTGCGGTATATCCAGGCGCAAATTGATATCATTGGTAGTTACGCCGTGGCTGGGCAGGATATTGATAGGGGCACGCTCATCACGAGCGATATGCTGACATCACGCGAAGGCAATCTTGGGGATCTAGCCGCCCAAGCACTTATCGACCAAGACGATATTATCGGTATGGTCGCGCAGCGGCCTATTCGAAGCGGCGGTACTTTCCAGTCCCATTACCTGCAAGCGCCTCAAGTGGTGAAACGAGGGCAACGCGTCACTGTCATAGCAGAGGGCGCTGGTTTCCGAGTATCACGCGAAGGTGAGGCCTTGTCTGATGGTGCACAAGGCGAGCGTATTCGTGTGCGCTTCGATACGCGAGAATTAGTCACCGCACGCATTATTGGCCAAGGAACCTTGGTAATAGATTTTTAATCTAATGGCTAAAGTCCATACTACCCAGGCCGATAGTAATAAGTAATACAGCGCATGACGCCCCAACGTTGACGATGAGGCAAACAACGTGAAAATCGATAATATTAATCCGCTGCTACGTTCTAACCAGGCGCAGCAGCGTGATGAAGCACAGAAAATAGCTGGCAATAAGCCAGCCGAAGCAGACAACGCAACACGATCAGCAACGCAACTTAGCCAAACGCATACAGATAGCTCACACGATATCGATATGGCAAAAGTTGAGGAAATTCGTGAAGCTATTCGTGAAGGAAAGCTAGAAATTCGCGCGGATCGCATTGCTGACGGCTTAATTGCTAACTTAAAAGATTGATAAGCGAACGATTATGGGTCTCTCACGACTGCTCTCAGATCAGTTACAACGCCTTGATGAATTAGCACAGCTGCTCTCAGATGAACAAACACAGCTGACTAAAGGCAGCATTGACGGAGATGCGCTCTCCGCTATAGCCCTGCAAAAACAGGCGCTGTTAGTTGAGCTGGAACGCATCGAACAATTGCGCCGAAACGTTCAGGCAAAGCTTGGCTATGCAGACGGTGCGCTTGGCGCCAAACAAGCTGCTAACGATGCGGACTGCTTGACCACCTGGGAAAGCTTGCTCGAAAAAAGCGAGCGTGTATCACGCATGAACGAATTAACCGGGCAAATGCTATCGCTTAGAGTGAAGCACAATCAGGAAATGCTGGATTACATCCGCCAAATTGCTGAAAAAACTCTCTACAAGCCAAATGGGCGCAATAATGCCCAACCCGGTCGCTTTAACGCGTCTGCCTAGCAATTCTTGACCAGTCCTTCTTGACCAGCACTTCTATACAAACATAGACAAAAACTGTACAAGCAGCTTTAATGTGAATATTAATGTTCATAATTGGAGCCTAACGGATGCTTGCCCATCTTCCAGACAGCTTTACCGCTGTCGTCACCGGTGCCAATGGCGGCATAGGTAACGCTACTATTAAGCAGCTGCTTACCGACACTCATGTGGGGAGTGTCATTGCCGTAAGCCGCTCACCCCTTGTCTCTCAAGATCCATCTTTTCAGGACGCATCCGTTGAGATGGTAAACGCCGATATCACGACACAATTAGGGCGTGAAGCTCTTCGCCAACAGCTAAACGGACGTCCCATACACCTACTATTTAATGCTATTGGCACGCTGCATGATGACTCACGTGATGTACAGCCCGAGAAACGCTTAGAGCAGTTAGATGAAGCATCATTCGCCCATGTTATGCATGTTAATGCCACTACGCCCGCCCTACTGATTGCCGCACTGAAGCCATTGTTGCAAGGCAAACATCCGGCCATCGTCGCCAGTTTGTCGGCACGCGTGGGATCCATTGGCGACAATCGGCATGGGGGCTGGTACAGCTATCGGGCTAGTAAAGCAGCGCACAACATGCTGATGAAGACACTCTCCATCGAACTAACGCGACTTAACAAACAGTCTATTGTGCTGTGCCTACACCCGGGCACTACAGATACATCGCTTTCGAAACCTTTCCAAGCCCGTGTTCCCAGCGAAAAGCTATTTACGGCAGATTTTGTCGCTGAACAGCTATTAAAAGTAATATCTAAACGCACCCCCGAAGATACTGGCAGCTTCTGGGATTGGGCTGGCAAGCCTATCGAATGGTAAGTATCAGACAAAAAAATCCCCCAGGGCACCAGCCCTGGGAGATTTTTATGAATAAGTGGCTAACGATACACCCTCCTAGCCCTGCGAGCCGCCCTTGTTATTTATTCTCTTAGGCCCTGCCCCTTGTAATTCCCGCAGGCCCTTAGCAGGAATCCATGTTGGGCTGGGGTTTCGGGCTGTTGCAGGACAAGGTGGATTCCCGATCACCCCACTCGGGAATGACGGTGTGGTGGCTCGGGGATGACGTGCGGTGTGGCCGCTTTGTGACAGGGGCTAGGGAGTGCTTTTTTCTTCCGCGCAAACAAAAAACCCAGCCGGTTGGCTGGGTTCTTTGTTCAATAAGTGCCTGACGATGACCTACTCTCGCATGGGGAGACCCCACACTACCATCGGCGCTAAGCGGTTTCACTTCTGAGTTCGGCATGGGATCAGGTGGTTCACGCGTGCTATGGTCGTCAGGCGTAACTTGTAATGCATATCATGCTGATGTGTTTTGTGGCGTCTCTCGTTTCCTGTCATCGGCAGGAAGCGCGTATCCGGTTTTCGTTATCACTGCGACCAGACCCCTTGGGTGTTATAGGGTCAAGCCTCACGGGCCATTAGTACACGTTAGCTCAACGCCTTGCAGCGCTTCCACACCGTGCCTATCAACCAGCTGGTCTCGCTGGGCCCTTCAGGAGGCTCTAGGCCTCAGGGATGTCTCATCTTGAAGGGGGCTTCCCGCTTAGATGCTTTCAGCGGTTATCCCGTCCGCACATAGCTACCCGGCAATGCCACTGGCGTGACAACCGGAACACCAGAGGTGCGTCCACTCCGGTCCTCTCGTACTAGGAGCAGCCCTTCTCAAACATCCAACGCCCACGGCAGATAGGGACCGAACTGTCTCACGACGTTCTAAACCCAGCTCGCGTACCACTTTAAATGGCGAACAGCCATACCCTTGGGACCGACTTCAGCCCCAGGATGTGATGAGCCGACATCGAGGTGCCAAACACCGCCGTCGATGTGAACTCTTGGGCGGTATCAGCCTGTTATCCCCGGAGTACCTTTTATCCGTTGAGCGATGGCCCTTCCATACAGAACCACCGGATCACTAGAACCTGCTTTCGCACCTGCTCGACGTGTCTGTCTCGCAGTCAAGCACCCTTATGCTCTTGCACTCATTGCACGATGTCCGACCGTGCTGAGGGTACCTTCGTGCTCCTCCGTTACTCTTTGGGAGGAGACCGCCCCAGTCAAACTACCCACCACACACTGTCCTCGATCCGGATAACGGACCTGAGTGAGAACGCCAATGATGCCAGGCTGGTATTTCAAGGTTGGCTCCCCTCGAACTGGCGTCCGAGATTCAAAGCCTCCCAGCTATCCTACACAGGCAACATCAGCGTCCAGTGTGAAGCTATAGTAAAGGTTCACGGGGTCTTTCCGTCTAGCCGCGGGTACACCGCATCTTCACGGCGATTTCAATTTCACTGAGTCTCGGGTGGAGACAGCGTGGCCATCATTACGCCATTCGTGCAGGTCGGAACTTACCCGACAAGGAATTTCGCTACCTTAGGACCGTTATAGTTACGGCCGCCGTTTACCGGGGCTTCAATCAAGAGCTTCGGACGAATCCTAACACCATCATTTAACCTTCCGGCACCGGGCAGGCGTCACACCCTATACGTCCGCTTGCGCGTTAGCAGAGTGCTGTGTTTTTACTAAACAGTTGCAGCCACCTGGTATCTTCGACCGGTTCGGGCTTAGAGAGCAAGTCTCATCACCCTACGCCGGCGTGCCTTCTCCCGAAGTTACGGCACCATTTTGCCTAGTTCCTTCACCCGAGTTCTCTCAAGCGCCTTGGGATTCTCACCCTGACCACCTGTGTCGGTTTGGGGTACGGTCGCACATGATCTGAAGCTTAGAGGCTTTTCCTGGAAGCGTGGCATCAATGACTTCCTGACCGTAGTCAGTTCGTTTCGTGTCTCGGCCTTGAAGGGTCCCGGATTTACCTAAGACCCAAGCCTACTCACTTTCACCAGGACAACCAACGCCTGGCTCACCTAGCCTTCTCCGTCCCCCCATCGCAATCATGTCCGGTACGGGAATATTGACCCGTTTCCCATCGACTACGCCTTTCGGCCTCGCCTTAGGGGCCGACTCACTCTGCTCCGATTAGCGTCGAACAGAAACCCTTGGTCTTCCGGCGGGGGAGTTTTTCACTCCCCTTATCGTTACTCATGTCAGCATTCGCACTCGTGATACCTCCAGCGAACTTCTCAATTCACCTTCATCGGCTTACACGACGCTCCTCTACCGCTCACACATAGTGTGAACCCGTAGCTTCGGTACCTGGTTTAGCCCCGTTACATCTTCCGCGCAGGCCGACTCGACTAGTGAGCTATTACGCTTTCTTTAAAGGATGGCTGCTTCTAAGCCAACCTCCTAGCTGTCTGAGCCTTCCCACATCGTTTCCCACTTAACCAGGATTTCGGGACCTTAGCTGACGGTCTGGGTTGTTTCCCTTTTCACGACGGACGTTAGCACCCGCCGTGTGTCTCCCACGCTTGCACTCACCGGTATTCGGAGTTTGCCTCGGGTTGGTAAGTCGGGATGACCCCCTAGCCGAAACAGTGCTCTACCCCCGGCGGTGATACGTGAGGCGCTACCTAAATAGCTTTCGAGGAGAACCAGCTATCTCCGAGCTTGATTAGCCTTTCACTCCGATCCACAAGTCATCCAAATCTTTTTCAACAGATCCTGGTTCGGGCCTCCAGTTGATGTTACTCAACCTTCACCCTGCTCATGGATAGATCGCTCGGTTTCGGGTCTATATCCAGCGACTGTGTCGCCCAGTTAAGACTCGGTTTCCCTACGGCTCCCCTAAACGGTTAACCTCGCCACTGAATATAAGTCGCTGACCCATTATACAAAAGGTACGCAGTCACAGAACAAGTCTGCTCCTACTGCTTGTACGCACACGGTTTCAGGGTCTATTTCACTCCCCTCTCCGGGGTTCTTTTCGCCTTTCCCTCACGGTACTGGTTCACTATCGGTCAGCCAGGAGTATTTAGCCTTGGAGGATGGTCCCCCCGTCTTCAGTCAAGGTTTCTCGTGCCCCGACCTACTCGATTTCACATGATCAGATTTTCGACTACGGGGCTATCACCCACTACGGCCGCGCTTCCCAGCGCATTCGTCTAATCAGTCACATGCTTAAGGGCTGGTCCCCGTTCGCTCGCCGCTACTAGGGGAATCTCGGTTGATTTCTTTTCCTCAGGGTACTTAGATGTTTCAGTTCCCCTGGTTCGCCTCTTACGCCTATATATTCAGCGCAAGATACTCATCTTATGATGAGTGGGTTTCCCCATTCAGAGATGCCCGGGTCACAGGTTGTTTGCCACCTCGCCGAGCCTTATCGCAGGCTTCCACGTCTTTCATCGCCTCTGGCTGCCTAGGCATCCACCGTGTGCGCTTCATTGCTTGACCCTATAACCCGAAGGAGTCTGGTGTCTCGCAATGATAACGATTGCCGGATACGCTTGAGACGTATCACAAAACAATTACGTATAAACGTTTTAAAACGTTTATGTCAGCATGATATACATTGTTAAAGAGCGACTGCTATGCGCAGTGATAAGCGAGTGCTTTTTTCACATTAAAAGAAAAAGAAAGACCTTTTTTTCTTCTTTCAACATAAAGAAAACGCTTATCACTGCGTATCAACAGCATTCTGATCAGGTAATTCATTGTGAGCGCTTACCGCGAGGGATGATGCATCGTTTAAGGAGGTGATCCAGCCGCAGGTTCCCCTACGGCTACCTTGTTACGACTTCACCCCAGTCATGAACCACACCGTGGTGATCGCTTTCCCGAAGGTTAAGCTAACCACTTCTGGTGCAGTCCACTCCCATGGTGTGACGGGCGGTGTGTACAAGGCCCGGGAACGTATTCACCGTGACATTCTGATTCACGATTACTAGCGATTCCGACTTCACGGAGTCGAGTTGCAGACTCCGATCCGGACTGAGACCGGCTTTTCGGGATTAGCTGACTCTCGCGAGCTCGCAACCCTTTGTACCGGCCATTGTAGCACGTGTGTAGCCCTACTCGTAAGGGCCATGATGACTTGACGTCGTCCCCACCTTCCTCCGGTTTGTCACCGGCAGTCTCCTTAGAGTTCCCGCCATTACGCGCTGGCAAATAAGGACAAGGGTTGCGCTCGTTACGGGACTTAACCCAACATTTCACAACACGAGCTGACGACAGCCATGCAGCACCTGTCTCTGCGTTCCCGAAGGCACCAAGTGATCTCTCACAAGTTCGCAGGATGTCAAGAGTAGGTAAGGTTCTTCGCGTTGCATCGAATTAAACCACATGCTCCACCGCTTGTGCGGGCCCCCGTCAATTCATTTGAGTTTTAACCTTGCGGCCGTACTCCCCAGGCGGTCGACTTATCGCGTTAACTTCGCCACAAAGTGCGCTAGGCACCCAACGGCTGGTCGACATCGTTTACGGCGTGGACTACCAGGGTATCTAATCCTGTTTGCTACCCACGCTTTCGCACCTCAGTGTCAGTGTCAGTCCAGAAGGCCGCCTTCGCCACTGGTATTCCTCCCGATCTCTACGCATTTCACCGCTACACCGGGAATTCTACCTTCCTCTCCTGCACTCTAGCTTGACAGTTCCGGATGCCGTTCCCAGGTTGAGCCCGGGGCTTTCACAACCGGCTTATCAAGCCACCTACGCGCGCTTTACGCCCAGTAATTCCGATTAACGCTTGCACCCTCCGTATTACCGCGGCTGCTGGCACGGAGTTAGCCGGTGCTTCTTCTGCGAGTGATGTCTTTCCTAATGGGTATTAACCACTAGGCGTTCTTCCTCGCTGAAAGTGCTTTACAACCCGAGGGCCTTCTTCACACACGCGGCATGGCTGGATCAGGCTTTCGCCCATTGTCCAATATTCCCCACTGCTGCCTCCCGTAGGAGTTCGGGCCGTGTCTCAGTCCCGATGTGGCTGATCATCCTCTCAGACCAGCTACGGATCGTCGCCTTGGTGAGCCTTTACCTCACCAACTAGCTAATCCGACATAGGCTCATCCAATAGCGGGAGCCGGAGCCCCCTTTCTCCCGTAGGACGTATGCGGTATTAGCCTGGGTTTCCCCAGGTTATCCCCCACTATCGGGCAGATTCCTACGCATTACTCACCCGTCCGCCGCTCGTCAGCGGGTAGCAAGCTACCCCTGTTACCGCTCGACTTGCATGTGTTAGGCCTGCCGCCAGCGTTCAATCTGAGCCATGATCAAACTCTTCAGTTTAAAATCATTGTGATGCTTACTCGTTACCCGAAGACAACAAAAGCGCATCAAACTTGGCTCAAGGTTCAAACGAATTCATTCAAACTTTCGTTCTCATGACCGCTTGCCTTGATATTTGGTGATTTATCACCCTCATCGGCAAGCGCCCACATGAATTACCTGATCAAATTGTTAAAGAGCTGTTTTCGCTGCTGAACTTCCGAAGAAGTCACTGGCTAACCGATGAACTGGCTCGCCTCAGCGAGGAAGGCGTATTCTACGCATTTCCTAGTGTTTGTCAATCACTGTTTTAAGTGAGTGAAGCGAGTGAGCGAAGAAAGCAAGATAACAATGCTTTCTGGCGTGGCTCGTTTCAAAAAGCGCTGGAAGACATCGAAGCATATTACTACTGAGTTCTTCTAACTCTCTGACAAACCGAAGGTTTTCACCTTCAATCACCGCTGGTAACGCTGTGCGTCCCCGGCAGCGGATGCGTACTTTACGGATTCGCTGCCGTCTTGGCAAGGACTTTTGAAAAAAAACGCCAACATTCGTCTATTACCCCATATACCGCAGCACCACCCTCTCTATTTAAGCAAGCGTAGGAATTGCGTCAGGCACTAATGATTCGGTGCTGAGATCGGCAATGGTTCGCGCCCCAGTGAGCGTCATCGCCACTTTCATCTCTTTTTCAAAAAGCTCAAGCAGGTTAGCAACTCCCGCTTCACCTGCTGCTGCAAGCGCATAGATAAAGGCGCGACCAATCAATGCCGTATCTGCGCCCATGGCAATCATCCTCACTACATCCAACCCATTACGCACACCAGAATCCGCCAGGATGGCCAGGTCACCCTTAACTGCATCGGCAATAGCGGGCAGGGCACGTGCGCTAGAAGGCACGCCATCCAACTGACGGCCACCGTGATTTGAAACTACAATACCGTCAGCCCCAAAGCGGACTGCATCACGGGCGTCTTCAGCATCCAGTATGCCCTTAATAACCATTGGGCCGTCCCACTGCTCACGAATCCAATCCAAATCTTTCCAGGAAATAGAGGGATCAAAGTTATCGCCAAGCCAAGCAATATAATCCTCAAGCTCCGTCGGCTGACCACGATAATCAGACACGTTACCTAGATCATGCGGGCGACCATGCACACCGACATCCCAAGCCCAAAGGGGGTGCAACGCAGCTTGAAGCATACGCCTCATAGGTCCGCTTTTACCGCTCATGCCTGAATGGGCATCGCGATAACGCGCTCCAGGTACAGGCATATCAACGGTGAAGACTAATGTTTTAACCCCTGCCGCCTTAGCACGCTCAAGCACGTGCTTCATAAACCCCCTATCCTTCAATACATAAAGCTGAAACCAGATGGGTCGCTCAACTACTGCTGCCACTTCAGCAATAGAGCATACGGATACCGTCGATAACGTAAACGGTATGCCCTTCTTGGTCGCTGCGCGTGCCGCCTGAACTTCGCCGCGCCTAGCGTACATGCCTGCCAACCCCACCGGCGCCAAGGCAAGAGGCATTGCCATCTTTTCACCGAACAGCTCAGTTTCTAGCGATAGCGACGACATATCTTTCAACACACGCTGCCGCAACGCGACACCCGCCAAGTCTTCAACATTGCGCCGCAACGTATGCTCTGCGTATGCCCCGCCATCAGCATAGTGAAACAGAAACGGGGGGATGCGACGCTTGGCAGCTTGGCGGTAGTCCGTCGGTGATGAAATGATCATGGCAGGCCCTATGCAATAAATAGATGCACTACTTATAAGTACTATCTATAAACGGTCATCGAAGCGTCAGTATTAAGCGCCCCAGAAAAATTGGTTTTACCAATTTACAAACAATGAGTATCAACAGTAATGAGGCACAGAGAGCGTGTCAAACACGCATCGCGCACTATGACGTGTTTTAGCCATATACTTTAGTTAAAAACCAAATAAACAGTGTGAACAGCCAACCATTTGCTAAGCTTTTGCTATTGAGGCAAACCATTAAAGCCCCTATCATTGGTCTTACCAATTATGAGGATCTGCGCTAATGACTTATCCACCGCTCCGTCAGCAGCGCTTGGCTGATGTGATTACCGAGCGCCTTGAGGCCATGATTCTTGAAGGTAGCCTCAAGCCTGGCCAGCGCTTGCCCCCGGAAAGAGAGCTTGCTGAACAGTTTGGCGTGTCGCGCCCTTCTCTTCGTGAGGCTATTCAAAAGCTTGCCGCACGGGGCCTGCTTAATAGCCGCCAAGGGGGTGGTACCTTCGTGAATGAAACGCTAAACAGCGGCTATACCGATCCTTTATTGGAAATGCTTTCCCGACACAAAGAGTTTCATTTGGATTTGCTTGAATTTCGCGATGCGATGGAAGGCATTTCGGCTTATTACGCCGCGTTACGCTCCACACCGGCGGACAAAGCGGTATTAATCCAGCGCTTTGAAGAACTTGACGGTGGATTTGTGGGTGCCAACCCCGCCCAGGAGGCAAAGCTAGATGCTGCCTTCCACCTCGCTATTGCAGAAGCTGCTCATAACGTACTGTTACTACATACTATTCGAGGAATTTTTCATCTATTAGAGCAGAGTATCGTTGATAACCTCGCCCATCTTTTTGCAAAGCCCGACTCGCGCTCGCAGTTAATGAAGCAACACCGCGCCCTGTTAGATGCGATTTTAGAAGGCCGTGCTGAAGATGCTCGCAGCCGAGCGCACGAACACCTAGTGTACGTTGAGGAAGGTCTTCTCGAGATGGCCAGAGCGGAAACCCGCGCCCAGCGAGCATTGCGTCGTGCCCAAGGTACCAGTAGCACACCCGCATGAGTCGCTTATCTCGCCTTTCAGCCTATCGCTGGCGGCTAATCTGGCTGATCGCGATTCCGCTAGGACTAATACTATGCATGTGGCAAGCCGCTCAACTCGCCCGCGAGCAAGCGCTATCAAACTTACAAGACGATGCCGAAAACGAGCTACGACTTTCTGCCGCCAACTTAAACGGTTACCTGCTGCGTTATGATTATTTGCCACAAATGCTGGCGACCAGGGAAGGCGTACAACGTTTTTTAGACTCCCCTGACAGCCAAGACCCCATGCCGCTCAACTTACTGCTTGATCGTTTTCGCTTTACTTCTGGGGTCTCTGATGTCTATTTGCTTAACCGTGACGCCGATACCATCGCTGCCAGCAACTGGCACCGCCCCAATACATTTATTGGTCAAAACTACGCGTTTCGCAGCTATTACACCGACGCTATTACTGGGGGGCAGGGGCGTTTCTTTGGTTTAGGCGTACAGTCGCTTGAGCGTGGTTACTACTTTTCTGCGCCGGTGTGGCTTGACGACACCTCGCCCGATGCAAAGCCCGACGGCGTTATCGTCGTTAAAGTGCTGCTCGACGATGTTGAAGAGGGCTGGGCGGAACAGGATGCTGAGCTGTTTGTCACCGATAGCGACAATATTATCTTCATGGCCAGCCACCCTGAGCTACGCATGAATGCCCTCCATCCTCTCACTGACGACCAACGTGACACCCTCCGGGCAACCCGGCGCTATGCGATGGAACCTTTAACGCCTTCCGGCATTGAGCTTGAAGCCCCTTACGGGTCAGATAGCTATCTCGTTAGCTTCACTAGCGGCCCACTAATCGGTGGGCACTATTTAAGCCTTACGCGCCCCATTCCAGAGTTTGGCTGGCAAATGCATATTTTAAAACCACTCACCCCCGTGGTGAATGCCCAGTGGATTGCGGCATTGATGGCGGGAGGCTTATATGGCGTGGTGGCCCTGGGCGGAGGCATTGGTTGGCAACGCTTGCGTTTACGCCGAGAGCGCGAAGCATTTGCAGAACGCGAACGGCAAACCCTAGCCAGGGTACGCGATGAGCTAGAGGTTAGCGTAGAACGAAGAACACGTGATTTAGTCGCCAGTAATCAGCGGCTCTCTGATGAAATAGAGGAGCGACGGCGCGCAGAAGCGAGTTTACGCCAAACCCAAGATGAGCTGATCCAAGCGGCAAAGCTTGCGGTACTGGGCCAATTGGCTGCCGGTATTAATCACGAGCTAAATCAGCCCTTAGCGGCTATTCGCGCCTACGCTGAAAATGGCCGACGGTTTATTGAACTGGCGCAGGTAGATAAAGCAGACGCTAACCTAGCGCAAATTGTCGAGCTTACCCAGCGCATGGCCGATATTAGCGCTCAGTTGCGCCAGTTTTCTCGTAAAAGCAGTGAGCGCCAGGAAACAATCTCTGTGCAAGCTTGTATTGAGTACGCCTTGCGTTTATTTCACAGCCGCTTACGCGATGATGACATCAAGGTGGTCCAACAATGGCCCGAGGAAACGCTTTGGGTTGAGGGTGATTTAGTCCGCTTAGAGCAAGTACTGGTGAACCTGATCAGTAACGCGTTACAGGCAATGAAAGAGGTAGCGTCGCCCATGCTGACGCTAAGTGTCGAAATCGCACAACAGCAAGTGATGATCAGCGTTGCCGATAATGGCCCTGGTGTCTCGGAAAACCACTTGGGTCAGATTTTTGAACCCTTCTTCACCACCAAAGCACCCGGTAGCGGATTAGGGCTAGGACTTTCGATTTCCTCACGTATTATGGAGGATCTGGGCGGCAAACTGCTGGTAGCAAATCAGCCCACTGGCGGAGCGCGCTTCATCATTACGCTACCCTGCTCAACAACACCTAACGTACTGCCGCCCTACTCAGTCAAGGAGAATAACAACCATGCATGAGCCGTCGACGCTGCCGGTCATGGTGATCGACGACGAACCACATCTGCGTATCACCGCCAGCCAAACACTCGAACTCGCAGGCTACACGCCTCACTGTTTTGAGTCTGCAGAACAAGCGCTTGAGGCACTACCAGCAAATTTTCCCGGTGTAATCGTCAGTGATATTCGTATGCCTGGCATGGACGGTATGGCACTACTGCATGAATTACACAGCCGTGATGCCACACTGCCGATTATCTTAATCACTGGCCACGGTGACATCTCAACCGCGGTCGAGGCGATGCGCGCAGGTGCTTGGGATTTTCTGGAAAAGCCTTTTGCTGGGGATCAGCTACTCGATGTCGTGAGACGAGGGATCGAAAAGCGCCAGCTAAGCCTGGAAAACTTACGCTTAAAAGCCGAACTTGAGGTCCAGCAAGCGGCCCTTGGCCCACGCCTTGTGGGCCGCACACCGGTGATTTCTCGTCTGGCGGCAATGATTCAGCGCATTAGTCAAGTAGAGGCTGATGTACTGCTATTTGGCGAAACCGGCACCGGAAAGGACCTTGTCGCCCGTGCCATTCATGAACGTAGCGCCCGGCGCAATAGCCCGTTTATGGCGATCAACTGCGGCGCAGTGCCAGAAAACACCATAGAGTCGGAACTATTTGGCCATGAGAAAGGCGCCTTTACCGGCGCTGTAGAACGGCGAATTGGTAAGTTTGAACATGCCAATGGTGGCACCGTGTTCCTGGATGAGATCGAATCAATGCCATTGGCACTTCAGGTTAAGCTGTTGCGCGTATTGCAGGAGCGCAGCATCGAACGCCTTGGCGCCAACGAGACAGTACCACTCAATATACGAGTGATTGCCGCCACCAAAGTGGATCTCAAAGTCGCTGCTGAAGAGGGTAGCTTTCGCGAAGATCTCTACTATCGACTCAACGTGGTTACCCTGCCACTGCCCGCGCTACGCGAACGGCGTGAGGACATTCCACTGCTGTTCCAGCATTTCGCCGTGGTCGCTGCCAACCGTAGCGGCTTAGAAGCCCCCACCTTGGACAGCCATTCGATAGCCGCACTACTGGCTCACGACTGGCCTGGTAATGTTCGCGAACTACGTAACCTCGCAGAGCGTTATGTATTACTGGGAGCAGCCTTTGACTATCGCTTGGATGCATTACTGGAAGGGGCCAACGCCGACACCGAAGAGCCAACGTTGCCGCGCCAAGTAGAGCTATTTGAAAAGAGCCTGATTAGCCAATCACTGTCCCGCCATCATGGGCGTGTCACCGACGTGTGCCGTCATCTGGGCATACCCCGCAAAACTTTCTACGACAAGCTCAAAAAACACAGCTTAAGCGCAGACGATTATCGCCATAGCAGCGATCCTTGATGAAATAACTCAACCAACACGTCCCACGGCGGCACCCAGGGAACCAGGGTAAATAGCGCAATCAGCATAAAAACATTCGAAAGTGGGCGACGACCATCGCCCAGCTTTAGCGCGGTACCAAAAGAGCGCTTTAACCGCGCCCCCTCTAGGTCCACGCTGAAAAGCTCGTCCAGGCTCAAATGAATGATAAACCCCAGCATTACCGCTGCACTATGACACCAGGCCAGCCAAGCCGGCTGTGCCAGTAAATGAAAACTAAACGCTGCTGTCACCAGCGCGCACAGCACAGCCGCCATCAATGAGTGCCAAATACCCCGATGAACCGTTAGCCGTGCAAACACCACTGCCGCCAAATAACGTACGCTAACGTAAATGCCGCCACACGCCACCAGCAACAAACCGGGTGTTAACCAGGGCTGCAACAACAACACACCAATCACCAGCGAAGGCACCGATAAAAGATTAAAAATCAATCGAATAGAGCGAGATCGGTCTGCATCTATGTCAGGCAAAATACCGCCAAAGGCTACCAGGGCAATAATTAATAGCGCCTGAGTCACTGGCCACCACTCAGCCTGCCAGCCAACATAAGCCATTAGCACGCCGCCTGCTGCTGCTACCGTAATGTGCGTGCGAAAATTCGCCATAGCGCGGCATTCCTAGAAAACTGGATAAATTACCAGATTTTTGGCTGCCGCAACATGACTATTTAAGAAAAAAGAGTGTTAGGCCAACTGCTTAGCACCTACATTAGGAAACTTACTGAGCAAGAAACTGATCTTTTAACTTAACGTAGTTACCTGCCGTGTAAGGAAAGAAAGCGCGCTCTTTATCTTTCAGCGGGCGTAATGCTTTCGCCGGGTTTCCAGCATATACATGGCCACTTTCCAGGCGTTTCCCCGGGGTTACTACCGCACCAGCAGCAATAATCACCTCATCTTCGACAATCGCCCCATCCATCACAATTGCCCCCATCCCCACCAAAATTCGGCTACCCAGCGTACAGCCATGCAAAATCGCTTTATGGCCAATGGTGACATCATCACCAATCGTCAGTGGAAAGCCATCAGGATTGAAATCGCTGGCATGGGTAATATGCAGCACGCTGCCATCCTGCACGCTAGTACGAGCGCCGATGCGGATCCGATGCATATCACCCCGAATCACCGTCATCGGCCACACCGAACAGTCATCGCCCAGCTCTACATCACCAATCACCACGCTAGCGGGGTCGATATAAACCCGCTCGCCAAGGCGAGGCGAAATACCTTGAAAGGGTCGTAGGGCATTGCTCATTGCACACTCCTGCTTAACGCTATTGGATTCAAATATTCATGGACTATAGCAACCCGCCGAGCAAAACAATAAACGTCAGCGGAATCGACACCCAGCGTACAATATTACGCCAGAGTACATAGCCACTCTCCCCAACACCCAATGCTTGTACAACCTGCTCGCGGGGCATTACCCAAGCAGCAAAGACCGCAATTAACAATCCACCCAAAGGCAGGAAGATATCAGGCGGAATACTACTGACTAGCTCAAAAACATTGCGTCCAAACAACGGCCTGACGTCGGCGAGAGTAGAAAACGAAAACGCCGAAAGCAGCCCCAACAACCATACACTCAGCGCTACGACGGCCGTTGACACACTGCGCCGCCACCCAAGCCCTTGCAACGTCGCCACCATGGGTTCAGCGAGGTTAATCGCAGAGGTCCAGGTAGCCAATAAGAGCAATAAAAAGAACACACTTAACCAAAACGCTCCCCAAGGCAGCTCAGAAAAAGCAATAGGCAGCGTCACAAACATCAACCCTGGACCGTCGGCAGGGTCCATACCTTGGGCAAATACCACCGAAAAGATCGCAATCCCTGCTAACAAGGCAACGCTGATATCGAGCATGGCAACTGCAAACGCAGCTTTTGGCAGGCTCTGCTCATCAGGCATATAAGCCCCATAAGCCATGAGCGCACAGGCCCCTACTGCCAGGGTAAAAAATGCATGCCCCATAGCATGCAACACCACTGAGGCCGTTACATCGCCAAACGACGGTAAAAACAGCCATGAAAGGGCTGTGCCAAATCCGTCAGTGGTTGTGGCATAACCAGCCAGTAGCAACAGTAAACCGTACAGCAGCGGCATTAATAGGTTGTTCAACCTCTCTAGGCCTTTAGCAACGCCTGCTGCCACCACCGTCATGGTCATAAATAGGAACAACGAGTGGTTAAAAATCAACAGGCCAGGGTTGGCCAGAAACGCCTCGAAACCCGCGCCTATTTCTGCTGCGCTTGCGCCATCGAAATCCCCGTTGATGGAAGCGACTAAAAACTCAATCGACCAACCTGACACTACCGAGTAGAACGATAAAATACAGAAGACAGTGAATGCACCAAACAGCCCTAGCCAGCGCCAGTGTCGAGAAGCGCCTGCATCAACGGCTAGCTTACTTAGCGCTTGCATTGGCCCACGGCGCCCTGCCCGACCAATTAAAATCTCGGCCATCATTACCGGGATACCTAACAGCAGTACAAACGCTACATAGATTAATAAAAATGCCGCGCCACCGTTCTCGCCTGCAACGTACGGGAAACGCCAAATATTACCCAGCCCAACTGCAGCTCCCGTTACCGCTAAGATAAAGGCTCGCTTTGACCCCCAGCGCTCCAGCGTTTCACTCATCACTTGCTCCTGCCATTGGTGGCACTAGTTGGCGACACTAAAAAGCGGCAAGACTAGCAGGCGCTTACGCTCAGGCCAAACCCTGGTTCAAGCCACCGTATTAAGCCCAAACATTGAAACACGGCCCCACCGCCCGCACTGTGTCATTATTATTGCGTTTTTATACGCCCCTAACGTATTAAAAACGTTGCGAGTTAAAAAATTAATGGCTACGAGGTGCCTATGTCCCGCAATCCGTTGCTAGAGCCGCATGAGCTTCCCCCTTTCGCTGACATTCGCGCCGAACACGTCGTGCCTGCGGTAGAAACATTGCTGAATGAAAGCCGAGAAGTCATCGAGCGACTCGCTCAACAGGCCGCTACAGCGCCACCGCGTTGGGATAACTTTGCCGCGCCGCTAGAGGCTGTTAATGACCGGCTTACCCAGGCGTGGTCGCCCATCTCGCATCTCAACGGCACGATGAACACAGCCGAGCTGCGGGAAGCCTATCAAGCATGTTTGGAAAAGCTCTCGGCGTTTAGCACTTGGATGGGACAACACGAAGGTCTCTTTACAGGCTGGCAAGCGCTTAAGCAGGGTGATGAATGGGCAACGCTAACGCCTGCTCAGCAGCGCACAGTAGAAAACGCTTTACGTGATTTCCGCTTAGCTGGCGTCGATTTACCTGCTGACAAAAAGGCTCGTTATGGCGAGATTCAAGCGCGCCTCTCCGGCCTATCCAATCAGTTTTCAAACAATGTGCTCGATGCTACCCAAGCTTGGCATAAAGATATTGGCCACCTTGATGAACTTGCCGGGGTACCGGAAAGCGCGCTTGATACGCTAAAAGCCACTGCCCAGGCAAAAGGCGTCGAGGGGTACCGCATCACTCTCGATTTTCCGAGCTTTTTCCCCATTATCAGCTATGCCGATAACCGAGAATTACGACGCGAGGTATACACCGCGTTTGTCACGCGTGCTTCAGATCAAGGTCCAGACACAGGTCAGTTCGATAACGCGCCCGTTCTTGAAGAGATTTTGGCGCTCCGTCAAGAGCTTGCCCACCTGCTTGGCTTTAAGACCTACGCCGATTACTCGCTCGCCACTAAGATGGCCGACTCCCCCGAACAGGTGCTTGAGTTTTTGAATGATCTAGCTCGCCGCGCCGTTCCCCAGGCCAAGGAAGAAGTCGCGGAGCTCAGCGACTATGCCCGTGAAACATTAGGGATTGAAACGCTTGAGCCGTGGGATGTGGCCTATGCCAGCGAAAAGCTGCGCGAAGCCCGCCACGCCATCTCACAAGAGCAGCTTCGTCCTTACTTTCCTGCGCCACAGGTGATAGATGGGCTGTTCCAGGTAGTCGAGCATCTTTACGGTGTTTGCGTAGAAGCAGGCCCTGATGCGCCCAGCTATCACAACGATGTTCAATACTTCCGTATTACCGAACACGGTAAACCGATCGCCGGCTTCTATTTGGATTTATACGCTCGCGAAAACAAGCGTGGCGGCGCGTGGATGGCCGATTGCCGAGTACGTCGGCAAACCGAAAACGGCCTACAGCTGCCAGTGGCATTTCTAACCTGTAATTTCACCGCCCCAGTGGGTGATAAGCCCGCTCTGCTAACCCATGATGAAGTCACCACGCTATTTCATGAGTTCGGCCACGGCTTGCACCACATGCTGACCAAACAGGACATCGCCGACATCTCTGGCATTAACGGTGTTGCTTGGGATGCGGTCGAACTACCTAGCCAATTCATGGAGAACTACTGCTGGGAACGCGAAGGGTTAGACCTGATCGCCAAGCACGTCGATACTGGTGAACCACTGCCCGCTGACCTGCTAGCACGTTTACAGGCTGCCAAGAACTTTCAGTCTGCAATGGGGATGGTGCGCCAAATAGAGTTTTCATTATTCGACTTGCGCCTACACCATGAGCTGGAAGCGCCTAGCGCCAGCGACGTTCAAACACTACTGGACGACGTCCGTAGCCACACATCCGTCGTGCCGACGGTTGACTTTAACCGCTTCCAGAACAGCTTTAGCCATATTTTTGCGGGCGGCTATGCGGCGGGCTATTACAGCTACAAGTGGGCAGAAGTGCTCTCTGCCGATGCTTGGAGCGCGTTTGAAGAAGCAGGGATTTTTGACCCTAACACGGGCCAACGCTTCCGCCAGGAAATTTTGGAACCCGGCGGTGCGAGGGATGCCGCCGAGCTATTTCGTGCTTTCCGAGGCCGCGAACCAAGCGTAGAGCCCTTATTACGCCATAGCGGTATTCGCGCAGCCTGAGATTTATTTTCACTATCACCGGGTGCGCTATCAGCCTTGTTAGCGCACCCTTGGAGCCTGTTATGTCGAGCGTGAAACGCTTTATTGCTGGGGTAACCTGCCCACGCTGCGCGGCCATGGATCGGATTCGCGCCTGGGAGCAAAACAACATTCGCTACCGGGAATGCGTTAACTGCGATTTTTTCGAACAGTTGCCGATTGAAGATGAGGCGACACCAGAGCTAACGACTCGCGTTAACCAAGTACGCGAAGAGCAAAAAACGCAGGATGTACAGCCAGTACGCATTCTCGACCCCGGTAAACCTAAGCGTTAACCATCTTTCCCCAGCCGTTATGCTACCGCGTTTAATTTAAGCCTCCACCGCGCTGGAGGCTACCTCGCTCCTCACTCCTCACTCCTCACTCCTCACTCCTCACTACTCACCACTCACCACTCACTCCTCACTCCTCACTCCTCACTACTCACTCCTCACTCCTCACTACTCACTACTCACTACTCACTACTCACTACTCACTTCCAAAAGTGTGCGGAAAACCACACACCCACCAGCCTTTGGTGTGCGAAACCCCAGACACTCAACGCTTTTTTAGTTTCAACCAAAGTTGAATAAGAAAACTTTAAGTAGCTGATTTTAATAATTACCCCGCCTATTGGCATGACTATCGCTGTATATAAATTGCTTAACGTTCAAGCCACTGGCCGTGCCAGCACGCCAGACGATAATCCCAATAACAGCTTAGGAAATCTCGCCATGCGCAATATGATGCCTAAAACCGTCGCCCTTCTTGCCAGTAGTGCCCTTCTAGCAGCAGGCACTGCCCAAGCAGACCGCTCAGAATGGCCCGATAACTTTACTGTCGGTACCGCGAGTCAGGGCGGCACCTACTTCGTTTATGGCTCAGGCTGGGCTAACTTTATTGCTGATGAGCTGGATGTTTCAGGGGGTGGTGAAGTCACCGGCGGCCCGACTCAAAACCTAGCACTCGTACACAGCGGCGATATGGCCTTTGGCCTGACGACGATGGGCCCAGCATCAGACGCGGTTAAAGGTGAAAGCCCACTAGCGCCTGGCTTGGCAATGGACAACGTATGCGCGCTGTTCCCGATGTATGAAACACCCTTCTCTATTGCCGCACTTTCAAGCTCAGGCATTGAATCCATCTCAGATATTCCTGATGGCGCGCGCATCGGCTTCGGCCCAGCCGCTTCTACATCAGACACTTACTTCCCCGCTATCCTCGAAACGCTGGGCGTTGAGTTTGATCGTCGTAATGGCGGCTGGTCTGACTTAGGCGGTCAACTGCAGGATGGCCTGCTGGATGTGATCGCGTTTGCAGCGGGTATTCCGATTCCGGCCGTTAGCCAGCTCGAAGTGCAGACCGATGTAAACATCATTGAGTTTACCGAAGAAGAGATGGCCACCGTTCTGGATGCCTTCCCGGTTGCCGAATTCACTATCCCAGCGAGCACTTACACCACACTGGAAGAAGACGCACGCGCTGTTTCTATGTGGAACTTCGCCATTGCGGGCTGTGATCTGCCGGAAGACTTTATCTATGAAGTCACCAAAGCCACGATGGAAAACAATGAGCGTATGCGCTCAGTACACCGCAGCGCTGAAACCACCATTCCAGAAAACATCGTCCACAACAATGTGCTGCCCTTCCATCCGGGCGCCGCACGCTGGTACGAAGAGAATGGCTACGACATTGCTGATGACATGATCAACTAAGCCAAGCCCCTCTTCACGCTGCCCTGTTTTCCGCTGGCCGGACGGGGCAGCGTTCGCTACCGCCTCTTTTTTGCTTTTGCTGTGAGGGTGACCTCTGATGAGTCACAATACCGATCAAAACCCCAACGGCCTCAAGGATGATGCCCAAACTGCTTCATCGATACCCGAGTCAATCGCTGAGGGTGTCGATGAAGAGGTTGTCGAGTCCAATCGCCGCGTGTTTGTTGGTTGGCAGTTCTTTTTGTTTGCCGCACTGGCGATTGGCTATTCAAGCTTCCATCTGTTTTCGCTCAATGTGTACCCAATGGAAACCTGGTCGTTTCGCATTGTACATATCGCTGGTGCGCTAATTTTAGGGTATGGGCTGTTTGCCGGTGCTCGTTTTGCAGAAGATGATCAGCAAGCCTCCCCGGCATGGCTCAAGTGGGCCAGCTATGCGCTCCTAGCGCCTGCGATCTATGCACTTGTACAAGTCGGTTTAATGCAGCAAACACTCAATGGCGGTGCTATGCGCATCGACCCCAGTATTGAGACACTGCATTACGGCTATCCACTGATAGCCACCACGGCTGCAGCGATTGCTCTCTCGTGGTTCTATCGCCAAGCACGCCATCGCTTTAACCCCGCCGATCTCGTTCTGATGGTATGCGCCATCGCCAGCGCTGCTTACTTGCTGATGGCCTTTAATACCAATATGCGCATGTCGACAGGCACCTCATTTGCTCCTCCCGGCATCTCCTGGGCGGCCATTGCGGGCTCACTGCTGATTCTAGAGCTTACTCGTCGCGTAGCGGGTTTAGCACTGGTGGTTATTTCAGCGGTTTTCTTGGTCTATGTCTTTGCTGGCCAGCACCTGCCCGGCTTCCTAGGCTACCCAGGCTTGTCTGTGCAGCGCTTCTTCAGTCAGGTCTATACCGACGCGGGCATTCTTGGCCCAACGACGGCGGTATCATCGACTTATATCATTTTGTTTATTATTTTCGCGGCGTTTTTACAGGCCTCGAAAGTAGGTGACTACTTCGTCAACTTCGCATTCGCAGCCGCTGGCCGTGCCCGTGGCGGCCCGGCGAAAGTATCTATTTTTGCTTCAGGCCTAATGGGTATGATCAACGGCACATCAGCGGGTAACGTGGTATCGACTGGCTCGCTTACCATCCCACTGATGAAAAAAGTCGGCTATCCGGCGCGCAGTGCGGGTGCCATTGAAGCAGCGGCGTCTACGGGTGGACAGATCATGCCGCCCATCATGGGGGCGGGCGCCTTTATCATGGCGGAAGTCACCGGTATTCCTTATACAGAAATTGCGATTGCAGCGGTCATTCCAGCCATTCTTTACTTCGCCTCTATCTACTTTATGGTGGATTTTGAAGCGGCGCGTAAAGGCATGCGTGGTATGCGTAAAGATGAAATCCCGCTGTTCTCTAAGCTGGTTAAACAAGTCTATCTATTCGCGCCAATCATCATTCTTATTGTCGCTCTCTTTATGGGCTACTCCGTCATTCGTGCCGGTACACTAGCCACCGCATCAGCGGCAGTTGTTAGTTGGATCTCACCCAATAAAATGGGTATTCGGGCTATTTTAAGAGCCCTCCAACTAGCGGGCGTCATGTCGATTCAGATCATCGCAGTGTGTGCTTGCGCGGGTCTTATTGTTGGCGTTATATCACTGACGGGCGTCGGCGCGCGCTTCTCATCACTGCTGTTAGGCCTTGCCGGAGTTAGCCAGCTATTGGCGTTGGTATTTGCCATGCTGATCAGTATCCTGCTCGGCATGGGCATGCCGACCACAGCAGCCTACGCGGTAGCAGCTTCAGTGGTGGCACCTGGCCTGATCAATATTGGTATCGAACCGCTTGTCGCACACTTCTTCGTGTTCTACTTCGCGGTTGTGTCGGCCATTACCCCGCCAGTGGCGTTAGCGTCTTATGCCGCCGCCGGTATTTCTGGGGATAACCCCATGGGCACATCGGTCGCTTCGTTCAAAATTGGTCTTGCTGCGTTTATCGTGCCATTTATGTTCTTCTACAGCCCAGCGATGCTGATGGAAGGCTCCGCGATGCAGATACTTCGCGTCGGGGTGACCGCCACACTGGGGATCGTCTTGCTTTCAGGCATGGTGCAAGCATGGTTCTTTGGGCCGGTAAATACCTTACAGCGTGTGATTATGCTGGTCGGTGCGCTGTTTATGATTTACGGCGGCATTTACAGCGATATTGCTGGCCTTGCGATTGGCGCAGCGCTGTTCATTATGCAGCGTAAGCAGCATGGCAATAAGGCGACACCCAGCACCACATAACGATACAACCGGCTACTCACTTAACCACTAGCCGTTAGCAGCCCAACGAAAACGCCCGTTCGAGTACTCTCGAACGGGCGTTCTTCTTGATCACTAAGCTAGGCCTTGGAAGAGCGCTCTAGCCTCTCAGGTTATCAACAATTTTCAGTACTGGTGCCGCCTGATTAAGCGTGTAGAAGTGTAGACCAGGCGCACCACCATCGAGTAAGCGCTCACACAAACGACTAACCACATCGGTGCCAAAAGCGGCAATAGCGTCACTATCATCACCATAAGCTTCCAGCTGCTTACGAATCCAGCGGGGAATTTCTGCGCCACAGGCGTCTGAAAAACGCGCTAATTTGGTGTAGTTAGTAATCGGCATAATGCCAGGAATAATCGGCTGTTCGACACCTAATGCCCGGGCTTTTTCAACAAAATGAAAGTAGGCATCCGCGGTAAAAAAGTACTGGGTGATGGCCATGTTGGCGCCAGCCTTCATTTTACGGGCAAAGTTTTCCACATCCTTGTCGAGGTTGGGTGCCTGTGGATGAGATTCAGGATAGGCAGCCACCGCAATATCAAAATGGTCACCGGTTTCCTCGCGAATAAACTCAACCAGTTCGTTGGCGTAGCGCAACTCACCAATGCTTCCCATGCCCGATGGCATGTCACCACGTAACGCCACTAAACTGTCGACGCCCTCTTCACGATACTGCGCTAGCAGGTCGCGCAGTTGCGCTTTTTCACTGCCAATGCAGGAAAGGTGTGGCGCGGTCGTAATGCCGCTCTGGCTAACGGTGCGCACAATATCGCGTGTGCGTGCTTGGGTGGAACCACCAGCACCATAAGTGACCGAGAAAAAGCGCGGTTGTCGAGCGGCCAGTTCATCGCGCACGTGCATTAACTTCTCTCTTCCTGCATCGGTACTGGGCGGAAAGAATTCAAAGCTAATACCTAGCGGGTGTTCTTGACTGCTCATGGGACTTCCTCGTAAAGCGTTAACATCGTGATAATTTAGGTTATTCTCCTCTTTCCGCCGCGCTGGAGCTAATGAAAGATTCCACGGTCGGCCTTTAATTCGGCTCATGTTAGCTATTTACGTAACTACTTAGCTATTCACACAACGATGTCGTCACCTAGCGACTAGGATGCAGAAATGGATTTAGCACCAAGCGCCCTAATGGGGCCACTGCTGATGTTATTGGGGTTTGTAGGCTTGGGGTGGATTGCCGCACAGCGCTTAAAAATCGACCCTCGCCCCATCGCCACCTTACTGGTTTATCTGATCGCACCACTGACCATTTTCCGTGCACTGATGAACGGCGGCCCCACGGCGGAGTATCTGCTATTAACGCTGGCGCTATTCATTTTGGTAAGTACCATGGCGCTGGCTGTACGCTGGTTTACCCAGCACCGCTTTGGGCCACAGGAAGGGGCGCTGTTAGCGTTCTCTTCTGGCACTGGCAATACCGGTTATTTTGGCCTGCCCGTGGCGCTAATTTTACTGCCGCCAGAAGGTGTCACGCTTTATCTCTTCTGCATGTTAGGGATTAATCTATACGAGTTTACGGTGGGCTTTTACTTAAGTGCCCGTGGCCACTTTTCCATACGCCAAAGTCTGATCAAAATTGCTCGACTCCCCTTGGTCTACGCGTTTTTGTCTGCGCTGCTGCTGAGTGCACTCAACGTGACACTGCCCAGCGCCTTGATGAACTCGCTGGACGTCTTCCCCGCCACCTACACCCTGCTAGGCATGATGATCATCGGCATGACCCTTAGCCAGGTGACGCTTGATGCTTGGGACTCCCGCTTTGTTGCCACCTGCGTGGGTTTACGTTATTTGCTTTGGCCGCTGGTGATGCTAAGCGCTGTTTTATTACTTCAAACCCTTGGGTCACTGACGCCAGAACTCGGTATGGCATTGCTGTTGCTAGGCGTCGTCCCCATGGCCTCTAACGTGGTGGTGGTCGCTATGGAGCTAGGGATTCAACCGCAAAAGGGAGCATTAGCGGTGCTTACCACCACGCTATTAGCGCCATTACTCATTCCTCTCTATCTCCACCTAATGCTGCGCCTTACCGGGCTAGGGAGCCTCTGATTAACTTAAAAGCCTTCAACCCCTGTTAGTTTTAGCTGGGCGGCCATCCGCTGCACGTCTGGGTGGCTGAAAAATGCCACCAATGCGTCAGCACGTACGGGGCCAACGCCGGGTTCGGCTTGCCAATCTGTAGGTGTGTAACTTGCTAACGTATCCCAGTCGCCTAGCTGAGCATTGCCACCTGGCGGCATCCCTAACGCCATTAACCATTGAGAATAGGAGGCCGCCTGTGCGGCCTGGAACTGAGCGACAAGCGCTGCAGAACGAACGCTTCCCACGCCATGTGCTCGCTGAAGCTGTTCCGGCGTTGCTGCCAGCCAGCCCAGCAGTTCAGTCACGACACCCGCCTCCATCAGCGCTTGCCAAGTCCCTTCTCCCACGCCTTGCATGTTTAACTGGTCACTTAAGAAGCTAAGCCGCGCCAGCAACTGCGCGTCACACTCCGTGGTAAGCGTAAAGCAACTTAACAGGTGATAACGCTCTGGCGAGGGAACCCCAAGGGCCACTCGCTCCTGGGTTTGCCAAACGACTTCCGTTACCTGAGGAATAGTCAAACCCGCCAATGTTATCGCAACGTGATCCCCAGGGCGCACGTCCCATGTCTCCCAGCGTTCCAGAGCCCCCAACGACACACGGCTAATGCGCCGTCCTTCTAGCGTGACGGGATAGAGCCACAACAGTGGCGTCACGCGCCCTGTTCGACCAACACGAAACTCGACGCCACGAACCTGAGCTAACGCCTGCTGAGCGGGATATTTCCACGCAACAGCCCACTCCGGCGGCGTTGATGTCCAGCGTTGAACCCCAGGGCGCTCGGACTGTTTCAAGACCACCCCATCGGTGGCGAACGGCAATGGGCCGTTAAACCATGTATCGCGCCAGTTGGCGGCGTCATGCTGGGCATTAATAGGATGGGTGTAAGCGGCGGTATCAAAACCTAATGCGGTCAGCTGGCCAAGCCTTGCATGCATCTCAGTAGGCCCCTCTGGCCAGTCCCAGATAAACAGCCCGATCCGCTCACGAGTTTGTCGCGCAGGCGATGCTTGAGCCATAGCCCCAGCAACAGCACCTCGCGCACCAGAGGCGGGGTTCTGCGACTGAATATGGCCATTCAATATCCAGTAGAGTTCGCCTTGGAATACAGCGGATAGCGGCGTTGGCAGTGTATTTGGCACAGCAGGGAGTTGCTGTACACGAGCCGTCCAGTTCTGACCACGTTCGCCGTCACCGCGGCTAATCGCTTCGACCAACACGCCCTCCTCGTAGTGTAGCGTTATCGCCACACCATCGATTTTAGGCTGAATCCAAAGATCATCTCGGCGGCTCATAAAGCGTCGCACACCGTCATCATCGGCCTTATTCAAGCCCGTTTGCGCCACGGGATGGTCTAGCGTGTCAGCGCTACGGGTGACTCTGGCTAGCGGTCGATGCTGGGGCATTTCACCCAGGCAGGCTTGCCAATTTGCTAGCCGAGCGACCGCTTGATCGTAAAGCTCATCATCAATCAGTGACTCGCCCTGATCGTGATAGGCGCTGTCCCATCGAGCAATATGCTCTGCCAGTGTTTGACGCTCTTGCGCCAGCCGTTCACGGGGCCAATCAGGGCACACATTGGCATGTGCGGATAAGGTGACACTCATTAACCAAGCAACCAGTAACCATTTCCAGCCTGCTGCACACCATTTTCTCATGCTCTCCCTCTCCCACTTACCTCCCTCAACAATAAAGTAATCTTAGCGTAAGGCTTATCATCCCGTTCAACGCACAACAAAAACGCCCCTTGGCGTAGGCCATAGGGGCGTTCTCTCTTACAACAGGCGTTGTTTGGTTTACAAACCAGCAGCCTGGCGCAGAGTATCGGCTTTATCGGTCTTTTCCCACGGGAAGGCGGTAAAGGTTTCTGTATGCACCTGGCCTTTGTCGTCTACCCAGCTGTAGCTATGCTCAAACGGCTCACGTCCAAAGTGACCATAAGCAGACGTGAGGCGATACATCGGATGTAGCAGGTCGAGCATTTTAGTAATCGCGTAAGGGCGCAGATCAAAATGCTCACGCACTAGCTCGACAATTTTAGCATCGTCGACTTTACCGGTGCCGAAGGTATCGATGGAAACCGACGTCGGTTCGGCAACGCCAATCGCGTAGGAAACCTGGATTTCGCACTTATCAGCCAAGCCTGCGGCAACGACGTTTTTAGCCACGTAACGGCCAGCATAAGCGGCACTGCGGTCAACTTTTGACGGGTCCTTACCAGAGAAGGCCCCACCGCCATGGCGCGCCATACCGCCATACGTATCGACGATAATTTTACGCCCTGTTAAGCCACAGTCGCCCACTGGGCCACCAATAACAAACTGGCCGGTCGGATTAATGTGGTACTGGGTATTCTCATCCAGCCACTCAGCGGGAATCACCTGTTCGACGATTTCGCGCTTAACCATTTTGCGCAGGTCGTCTTGGCCGATTTCCGGGTCGTGCTGAGTAGACAATACGATAGCATCGACACCACAGGGTTTGCCTTCCGCGTTATAACGGAACGTTACCTGACTTTTTGCATCTGGGCGTAGCCACGGCAGCAGACCGTTTTTGCGCAGCTCCGCCTGACGCTCAACCAAACGGTGCGAGTAATGAATTGGCGCCGGCATAAACGAATCGGTTTCGTTCGTCGCGTAACCAAACATCAACCCTTGATCGCCAGCACCCTGATCTTCAGGTTTCGTGCGGTCGACGCCCTGAGCGATATCAACGCTTTGCTTGCCGATCAGGTTGATCACCCCACAGGTTGCGCCATCAAAGCCCACGCGAGATGAGGTATAGCCAATATCGGTAATCACATCACGTACCAACGCTTCCAGATCAACCCACGCAGACGTGGTGATCTCACCAGCAATAATGGCAACGCCTGTCTTCACCATGGTTTCACAGGCAACGCGGGCCTGTTTATCTCGGGCGATAATGGCATCTAGTACCGCGTCGGAAATCTGGTCGGCAATCTTATCAGGATGCCCTTCTGAGACAGACTCGGAGGTAAACAGGGAATATTCGCTCATCGCGCTCTCGACCCTCTGTATGACGGCTGCAGAGTGACCGCAGCATCAGCAGGAAATCATGGCAGGAAGTTCAGTTCCCTGCCCATATATAGAAGCGGCACGACCATTTTCGCTACCACTTCGGGAGGCAGAGTCTACACGCTGTTGGGGGTTCTTCCCAGAACGTGGCTCCAGAATTTGCCGCCGCCGGGGAAGTCAGCGACAATAGCGGCTTTATTATTTCCGTTTTCAGGCGAGGAGCACACCCATGCCGTCCCGTTTTGAGCTGGCCAATGCCATTCGCGCCCTTTCCATGGATGCTGTTCAGAAGGCCAAATCTGGCCACCCTGGCGCGCCTATGGGCATGGCTGATATCGCCGAGGTGCTGTGGAATGACTACCTCAAGCACAACCCCGAAGACCCCAAGTGGGCTGATCGCGACCGCTTCGTGTTGTCTAATGGCCACGGCTCAATGTTGCTTTATTCGCTGCTGCACCTCAGCGGCTATGAATTAAGCCTGGAACAACTGCAGAATTTCCGCCAGTTGCATTCGCCCACGGCTGGCCACCCCGAATTTGGCTACGCCCCAGGCATCGAAACCACCACCGGTCCTCTGGGCCAAGGGTTCGCCAACGCCGTTGGTTTTGCGATTGCTGAAAAAACGCTGGCCGCGCAGTTTAATCGCCCTGGCCACAACATTGTTGATCACCATACTTGGTGCTTCCTGGGTGACGGCTGCTTAATGGAAGGCATCTCCCATGAAGCCGCATCGCTGGCAGGTACTCAGCAGCTTGGCAAGCTGATTGCCCTGTATGATGATAACGGCATCTCTATTGATGGCGAGGTGGAAGGCTGGTTTACCGACGACACCGCTAAGCGCTTTGAAGCGTACGGCTGGCACGTGGTGCCGAACGTCGACGGCCATAAACCGGAAGAGATCAAAGCGGCCATTGAGTTAGCCAAGAGCCACGACGATAAGCCCAGCCTGATTATCTGCAAAACGATCATTGGCTTTGGTGCACCTAACAAACAGGGTAAAGAAGAGGCGCACGGCGCACCCTTAGGTGACGACGAAGTGGCCCTCGCCCGTAAGCAACTCGGCTGGGAGCACGCACCGTTCCATATCCCCGAGCCCGTATATTCTGCTTGGGATGCCCGTAACGCTGGCAAAACCCGCCAGCAGGAGTGGGATACCCGCTTCGCTCGTTATGCTGAAGCATTCCCAGCCGAAGCCAAAGAGTTTGAGCGCCGTATGAAGGCGCAGCTACCGGCAGAACTTTCAACCACCGCGCTCATTGAGCAGGCCCAAGAGAAAGGTGAAAGCATTGCCTCTCGTAAGGCCTCTTTTGAAGCGTTGAATGTTATCGGCCCGCAAATGCCCGAGCTGCTCGGCGGCAGCGCCGATCTTGCGCCGTCTAACTTGACCTTCTGGAAGGGCGCCAAAGCCATCACGCCGGAAGACGCTAGCGGCAATTACCTGCACTACGGGGTACGTGAGTTCGGCATGGGTGCGGTGATGAATGGTATCGCCCTTCACGGTGGTTTCGTTCCGTATGGCGCGACCTTCCTGATTTTCATGGAATACATGCGTAACGCCGTGCGGATGGCCGCGCTGATGGGCCAGCAAGCCATTTATGTATTTACCCATGACTCTATTGGCCTGGGCGAAGATGGCCCCACTCACCAGCCGATTGAGCAGCTGACCAGCCTGCGCACAACGCCTAACCTGAACACATGGCGCCCCTGTGATGCGGTTGAAACAGCGGCTTCCTGGGATGCCGCGGTGAAACGCCATGCCGGCCCCACCGCGTTAGTGCTCTCGCGCCAGAACCTGCCTCATCAGCAACGCACCAAGGCGCAATTAGCGGCTATTCAGCGTGGTGGTTACATTTTGAAAGACAGCGACGGCACGCCCGAGCTGATTTTGATTGCCACTGGCTCTGAGGTATCGCTTGCCATGGACGCCGCTGCAGAACTAGAACAGCAGGGTAACGCAGTGCGCGTGGTTTCCATGCCGTCAACCTACTGCTTTAATGGCCAGGACGCGGAATACCGTGAAAGCGTACTGCCCAAGGCAGTCACCAAGCGGATTGCTATCGAAGCGGGCCATGCCGACTACTGGTACAAGTACGTTGGCCTGGATGGTCGTGTTATCGGCATGACCACCTACGGTGAATCTGCACCTGCGGGCGAACTGTTCAAACATTTCGGCTTTACGGTTGAAAATATTGTTAAACAGGCCAATGAGCTGCTGGGCTAACGCCATGCAGGCTAATCTAGCGTGGGTTCTGCCATGCCCGCGCTAAATGGTCTGCTTTGGCTAATTAGCTATTGGTTAATTGGGGAAGTGGTCATCCACTTCTCCGGTTTGCCTTTTTCTTCGGGGGTGGTGGGCATGCTACTGCTATGTGCCACCCTTGGCGTATTAGGGCGCGTGCCTTCAAGTTTGGCGGCCGCAGCACAACCACTAATCGCGCTGCTGGCCATGTTGATTATGCCAGGCGTCGTTGGCGTGTTCTTTATTCTGGATGAACTCGCGGGTCAGTGGTTCGCCATACTCATTGCGCTATTGCTAGGGACATTATTAAGCGTGATTACCACGTTATGGTTATTACAACGGCTAATTGGGCGATCAGATGCCCACTGATATGTTGTCCACTCTAACAGCCACACCGCTGTTTGCTGTAGGACTTACCCTTGCAGCCTATCTGCTCGGCAACCTGATTTTTAAGCGCTTGCGCAACCCTTCTTGGCTACCCGCTATTCTAATCGCTGCGTTGCTATTAGCAGCGGCACTTGTCGCGATAGGGCTGCCTTATTCGATTTACCAACAAGGGGCCTCATGGCTCACCATTTTGTTAGGGCCGGCCACCGTTGCCTTAGGCATGCCACTCTATCAACAGTTGCCGCGCATTCGTGAGCTTTGGCAACCGCTGACACTTTGCTTACCAGTCGCCGCCGCACTAGCGGCCTGCTACGCAATCGGCATTGCTTGGCTGATGGGGGCTAGCCCAACTATTTTGGCGTCACTCGCCGCCAAATCAGTCACCGCGCCAATCGCCATCGGCATTACTGAACAGCTCGGCGGCAACGTAGCGTTACTCATGGGGGCGCTGTTAATGACAGGAGTCGTTACTATTCCCTTCGTGAGTGTCGTTGCTCGGCTGCTTAAAATTAACGATGAACGCATTATTGGCTTCGCACTGGGTCTCAATGGCCATGCCATTGGCACTGTGCGAGCCTTTGAACTGAGCCCAACGGCCGGCGCGTTTGCCTCGTTAGGTATGAGTTTAACCGGTATTTTTACCGCCCTACTGCTGCCACTCGCCTGGCGGCTGATCGGCACGGTCAGCTGAAAAACAAACTCAGTTGAAATACGCTATCATTGAGCAATTTTTTGAGAGCCGCTTCGCGACATGGCTAATGCAAACTCGACATATCGAATTGCCATTAATGGTTACGGACGCATTGGCCAATGCGTGTTAAGAGCGTTGGTTGAGCGCAACCACCCAGAAATTGAAGTGGTCGCCATCAATGAGCTATCTGATCTTGCGACGATTACCTACCTTACTCGCTACGATACGACCCATGGTCGTTTCCCAGGCGAAGTAGACAATGACGGTGAATGTCTGCTTATCAATGGCCAGCGCATACACGTTCTTTGCGAGCGTGACCCGCAGGCTCTGCCCTGGGCAGCACTAGATATTGATTTAGTTCTGGAATGCTCTGGTAGTTTTAAGGATCGTGCGACAGCGGAGCAGCATTTAGCCGCTGGGGCTAAGCGATTGCTGTTTTCTCAACCCGCCGAAAGCGATGTGGATACGACGATTGTGTGGGGCATCAACGAACATGAGCTCACACTCTCCCAGCGTATTCTCTCAGCAGCCTCATGCACCACCAACTGCCTTGTCCCGTTACTCACCGTACTGGACGAAGCACTGGGGCTTGAACACGGCGTTACCACCACTATCCACTCGGCCATGAACGACCAGCCCGTCATTGATGCTTATCATCAAACGGACCTGCGCCTGACACGCTCGGCCATGCAGTCGATTGTCCCCGTGGACACGGGGTTGGCCGTCGGGATCAGCCGCCTGATGCCAAGCCTGTCCGGTCGTTTTGAATGTCTACACGTGCGCGTACCCACGATTAATGTCTCTGCCATGGATGCTGCATTGACGGTGCGTCGTGACACGAGTGCCGAGCACGTTAACGACTTACTACGAAGCGCCAGCCAGCAGCGCTTAGCTGGCGTATTAGGCTATACCGAAGCCCCCATGGCATCGATAGATTTTAATCATGATCCACGCTCTGGCATCCTAGACGCCACGCAAACACGGGTCGCGGGGACACGCTTAATTAAGCTGCTGTGTTGGTTTGATAATGAATGGGGCTTTGCCAATCGTATGCTGGATATCACCCAACGGCTGGCATCGCTTTCCAAAAGCAACGCTCGCTAGGCCTGCATCATGTCTTTTCATCTGCTTGAACACGAGGAAACCGCTCACATGAACGTGCAAAAAATGACCGATCTGCCCCTGGAAGGGCAGCGCGTGCTGATTCGTGAAGACCTTAACGTACCGATCAAGCATGGCCGTGTTTCCAGTGACGCTCGTCTTCGCGCAGCGCTGCCCACCATTCAGGCAGCAGCTCAAGCAGGTGCAAAAGTGATGCTAATGAGTCACTTAGGCCGCCCTACTGAAGGTGAGCCTGCTGAAGAATTTTCACTCGCTCCCGTCGCTGAGCGCCTAGGCGAGTTGCTTAGCCGCCCCGTTACGCTGATCAGCGATTATCTCGATACAGCGCCAACCTTGGCTAACGGCGATGTTGTGCTGCTAGAAAACGTGCGCTTTAACAATGGTGAGAAAAAAGACGACGAACAGCTTTCCAAACAATACGCAGCGTTATGCGACGTTTTTGTCATGGATGCCTTCGGTACCGCTCATCGCGCACAGGCTTCTACTCATGGCGTGGCGCGCTTTGCCCCACAGGCGTGTGCAGGACCGCTGCTTGCCCAAGAGCTGGATGCACTTGAAAAAGCCTTGGCAAATCCGGCGCGCCCCATGGCTGCCATTGTAGGCGGCTCTAAAGTATCCACCAAATTAGACGTACTCACTGCCCTTTCAGACAAATGCGACCAACTGATTGTTGGCGGCGGTATCGCCAACACGTTTATCGCTGCGGCAGGCTATAATGTTGGCAAATCGCTCTTTGAGGCAGATTTAATCGGCCAAGCAAAAGCACTCATGGAAAAAGTAGCCATTCCATTGCCGACGGATGTCGTCGTTGCCACTGAGTTTTCTGATTCCGCAGAAGCTGTCATCAAGCCAGTTGATCAGGTCGCCGATAACGAAATGATTCTGGATATCGGACCCGACACCGCTAGCCACTTAGCCAGCTTACTGAAAAATGCAGGCACTATTTTGTGGAACGGCCCTGTCGGTGTATTTGAAATTGATCAGTTTGGCAAAGGAACCGAAGTGCTTTCTAAGGCGATTGCCGACAGCAGCGCTTTCTCAATTGCAGGGGGCGGTGATACGTTAGCAGCGATTGATAAATATGCCATTGCTGACCGCGTTTCCTATATCTCTACTGGCGGTGGCGCATTTCTTGAGTACGTTGAAGGCAAGCAGTTGCCTGCCGTCGCCGCACTTGAAGCTGCCGCTCAGCGCGGTTAAATCTTTATTTAAACAAATGGCACGCTCACTGCCTTTGTACCTACATACAACCCAACTAAGGTGATCCCATGGCTTTGATCAGCATGCGCCAAATGCTCGACCACGCAGCCGAATATGGCTACGGCATTCCAGCATTCAACGTTAATAACCTTGAGCAGATGCGCGCCATCATGGAAGCTGCTGACGCCACTGACTCGCCGGTTATTGTGCAAGCCTCTGCTGGCGCGCGGAAATATGCCGGTGCCCCCTTCCTGCGCCACCTGATCTTGGCAGCAGTTGAAGAATTCCCGCACATTCCAGTCGTGATGCATCAGGATCACGGTACTAGCCCTGCTGTTTGCCAACGCTCCATTCAACTCGGCTTCTCCTCAGTAATGATGGACGGCTCGTTGGGTGAAGACGGTAAAACACCGATGGACTATGACTACAACGTCGATGTCACTCGTCGTGCTGTAGAGATGGCGCATGCTTGCGGTGTCTCCGTGGAAGGCGAGCTAGGCTGTTTAGGTAGCTTAGAGACGGGGATGGCTGGCGAAGAAGACGGCATTGGTGCCGAGGGCAAGCTGGACATGGAACAGATGCTTACCGATCCGGAAGAAGCCGCTGAGTTTGTCAAAGCAACCCACGTAGATGCACTGGCTATCGCCATTGGTACCAGCCACGGGGCTTATAAATTTACCAAGCCACCCACTGGCGACACCCTATCGATCCAGCGCATTAAAGAGATCCATGCGCGCATTCCCGACACGCATTTGGTAATGCATGGCTCATCATCCGTGCCACAAGAGTGGCTGGAAGTGATTAACCAGTATGGCGGTCAAATTCCGGAAACGTACGGTGTACCGGTCGAAGAGATCATCGAAGGCATTAAACACGGTGTTCGTAAAGTCAACATCGACACCGATTTACGCCTTGCCTCTACGGGTGCCGTCCGCCGCTTTATGGCTCAGAATCCTTCCGAGTTCGACCCGCGTAAATTCCTTAAAGAAACCGTGACCGCCATGCGCGACCTATGTATTGCGCGCTATGAAGCGTTCGGTACTGCTGGTAATGCGAGCAAAATTAAGCCCGTCAACTTAGAAGTAATGTTCCAGCGCTACGAGCGTGGCGAGCTAGCTCCTAAAGTGAAGTAACGTTCTCTTCACATGTTCCATTTAAGGCGGCCGATTGGCCGCCTTATTTTATTGCTGGGTGCTTGGTCTCGGAGTCTAATGGTTTATGGTATGCCCCCTTGTCCGAGGAGGATCCATGGCTCAGGTACTTCACTAATGCGCCATGACCACGCACGCCATCCGAGAAGACATACAGCGATCGACGGAGTCGGTCGCGACGTTGAGCCGACGCGGCGCCATTAACCCTAAAACTGTACGTAAGTGGCGCAGCCGGACGTCTGTCGAGGATGTGCGCATGAGCCCCAGTGCAACTCGGCTCGCTCTACATCGCAAGAAAAACAGAAAAACTTGGGCCACTGGGCACGCTAGACGGTGGAGAAGAACCAATGACTCATTTGTTTCCGACGGCTGAACCGGCGACGGCACAGTAGGCGCACCCGCCGATTTTTCCCATAAAAGTAAATTTTTGCCCAACGTCAAAAGCCCGCGTTGGCGGGCTTTTTAGGCAGAATAGAGTGGATCGCGTAGCCAAAAAATCTAAGTTTTTACTAAGCAATTACTACGTCATCACCAGTCGTAATACCAACTTCTTCGACCAAGACCGAGTAATCACCCGTGTCATCATCGCCCAGCCCAGAGGCTTCCAGATAGTAAGTGCCGCTGCTTTCCGCTACATAGCTAAACTGTGCCAGGTCTTGGTCATAGCTAGAATCAACAAAGAACCCCATTGAATCAGAAAGGCTGATGTCTGCCGTATCCAGGTCTTCTGGTGTCATTTGGAATAGATAACGCTGCCCTTCCTCCAATTCCACTGCAAAGACGTCTTTGTCTGAAACAATTTCAATGGTGCCATCGACGGATGTACCTAATTCAATGGCTGTTGCATCTGCACTGGAGTCACCATGGTCATCTTCCAGTACCACCTCCTCAACCATTACGGAGTAATCACCCGCGTCATCATCGCCCAGCCCAGAGGCTTCCAGGTAGTAAGTGCCGCTGCTTTCCGCTACATAGCTGAACTGTGCCAGGTCTTGGTCATAGCTAGAATCAACAAAGAACCCCATTGAATCAGAAAGGCTGATGTTTGCCGTATCCAGGTCCTCTGGTGTCATCTGGAATAGATAACGCTGCCCTTCCTCCAATTCCACTGCAAAGACGTCATTGTCTGAAACAATTTCAATGGTGCCATCGACGGATGTACCTAATTCAATGGCTGTTGCATCTGCACTGGAGTCACCATGGTCATCTTCCAGTGCCACCTCCTCAACCATTACGGAGTAATCACCCGCGTCATCATCGCCCAGCCCAGAGGCTTCCAGGTAGTAAGTGCCGCTGCTTTCCGCTACATAGCTGAACTGTGCCAGGTCTTGGTCATAGCTAGAATCAACAAAGAACCCCATTGGATCAGAAAGGCTGATGTTTGCCGTATCCAGGTCTTCTGGTGTCATTTGGAATAGATAACGCTGCCCTTCCTCCAATTCCACTGCAAAGACATCTTTGTCTGAAACAATTTCAATGGTGCCATCGACGGATGTACCTAATTCAATGGCTGTTGCATCTGCACTGGAGTCACCATGGTCATCTTCCAGTACCACCTCCTCAACCATTACGGAGTAATCACCCGCGTCATCATCGCCCAGCCCAGAGGCTTCCAGGTAGTAAGTGCCGCTGCTTTCCGCTACATAGCTGAACTGTGCCAGGTCTTGGTCATAGCTAGAATCAACAAAGAACCCCATTGAATCAGAAAGGCTGATGTTTGCCGTATCCAGGTCCTCTGGTGTCATCTGGAATAGATAACGCTGCCCTTCCTCCAATTCCACTGCAAAGACGTCATTGTCTGAAACAATTTCAATGGTGCCATCGACGGATGTACCTAATTCAATGGCTGTTGCATCTGCACTGGAGTCACCATGGTCATCTTCCAGTGCCACCTCCTCAACCATTACGGAGTAATCACCCGCGTCATCATCGCCCAGCCCAGAGGCTTCCAGGTAGTAAGTGCCGCTGCTTTCCGCTACATAGCTGAACTGTGCCAGGTCTTGGTCATAGCTAGAATCAACAAAGAACCCCATTGAATCAGAAAGGCTGATGTTTGCCGTATCCAGGTCTTCTGGTGTCATCTGGAATAGATAACGCTGCCCTTCCTCCAATTCCACTGCAAAGACGTCTTTGTCTGAAACAATTTCAATGATGCCATCGACGGATGTACCTAATTCAATGGCTGTTGCATCTGCACTGGAGTCACCATGGTCATCTTCCAGTGCCACCTCCTCAACCAAAGAATTGCCTTCAACCACATAGCTAGTATTGCCTAACGACTCACCATTAACCGTCAATCCTTGTATTTCGACGGTGAGACTATCTGCATTCTCATCGCTGACTGCAAAATCTAGATCAAGCGTTCCATTGGCAGCCCCATTGGCAGCTGAAATTGAATAGCTTGCCGTGGTTACACCACCAAGACTGCTGCTTGATGCCGATATTGATAAAGTACCACCGCCTTGCAGTGAAACATCATCCAACATAGCTGCTGATTGGAATACCAGGTCAAAATTAATGCTGTTACTACCTGACATCCAGCCATCACCTAAAGGTAGCTCAAGGCGTAGGTGAGTAGGTTCTGGCTCAGGGGTTGGCTCTGGCTCAGGGGTTGGCTCTGGCTCAGGGGTTGGCTCTGGCTCAGGAGTTGGCTCTGGCTCAGGAGTTGGTTCTGGCTCAGGAGTTGGTTCTGGCTCAGGAGTTGGTTCTGGCTCAGGAGTTGGTTCTGGCTCAGGAGTTGGCTCTGGCTCAGGAGTTGGCTCTGGCTCAGGAGTTGGCTCTGGCTCAGGAGTTGGTTCTGGCTCAGGGGTTGGCTCGAGTTCCGGACTATTTGCAGCTTGAATATTGTTCTCAAGCGCTTTTGTATCGTCGGCCGCAGCAGCCTGTGCCAAGGTAAATGCCAGCGATGAAAGTGTTAAAGCACCACTATTAAGTTGCTCGGCCCAGTAAGAGGCACCTTCTGGATCCGGCTCACGGCTGAAAAGCTTGTTATACAGAGCATCGAGCTGCGACTCGGTATCAATGCCGCCGTACTGTTCAACGTACTCATCAGAATTACCAAAAGCTTCAATAATAGGGTCAAGGTCACCTTCTGCGGACTTCATCGCCTCCAACCAGTACGCTTTACCCTCTTTATCTGCGGTGCGTCCGTAATAGCCAACATACAGGGTATCAATGATCTCGCCGTAGGTGTGATCCTGGGCGTTATCAAGACGTGATTCGAATGCAGTGGCATCCTCCCCTTCAGCTGCATCAGCAATGAATCTTGCTACTTCGGCGAGACTTATGCCCTCATCCAGTTTTGCCGCCCAGTAATCACGCCCTCCAGCCTCAGCATCACGACCCAATAAATGCTGATAAAGCGTGTTTACTTGCTGTTCAGGGCTCTGTCCAGCATAGAGCTCATCAAACTCAGGGACTTGTGTGAAAGCTTGGTTGACCGCCTCAAGCCCCTTCGCCTCAAGCTGTTCCGTCCAATAAAGTAGCCCTTTCCAATCGGCTGGGCGGTTATAGACAGTAAGGTAAAGCGTTTGAATATCGGTATGCACGGACATGACCTTTCCTTTTGATTGGCGCGGCTTTGAGGCCTTTTACAGGAATTTTCTAATTTAACTTTGCCACTTAGTGCATCCGATAACAATAGGCAATACACAGCTTCTGCTACTTAAAGGGTGCTAACACTCCTCATTATATTTAAATGATTTCGATAAAATATTGATAAATATGATTTTTATCATCCTGTTCTTAACTATTTCGCGTTAGTACTCGCCAGTACCTTGAAAGCTGATCTCAGTGTGCCCATAGGCGTAACATCTTGGCTGACTGATAAGGAGTATGAAGATATCGTTTAACGAATTGAGAAGTGACGTCAAGGCAAAACACTGGGGAAGACAAGCCTAATGCGTGACTTCATCGCGCTTTAGGCTTGTGTGGTAAACGTAAAATTTAACGCATTCGTCTCGAAGAGCTCAGCTGTGCAACTTCATCTATTCGTTGCTTTTCAAGGCGTTGCTGTAAGCCCGATCAGAAAGTCGAACTCGGGACCCGTCCTAGGCTTCAAGCTTAATTAACGCCTTGATGGCTCGCTGCTTAAACTCATCAATCCCAGTTAACCGAAGCTAATAACTTTAGGCGTCTATGAACATCTGCATCGTTGCCGCAACCGTTAGCCGATGAGATTTAACTCTGTTACACAGCTGTGTGATCATCAGTTCCCCTTTTGTGAATAGAAGCGTTCGAGTTTACGGGCTGTAAATGAGCATTTTGATCGGACTCGCGCATGAGGCGGTTTTTAACGCCGTATGGGCAAGCGCAATAGTTAATAAGAGGTTTACTAATACTAGAGGGCCGTAGTAGTGCTAATTCGCGACGTTCAACACGTTAAAAGCATTACTCATTATCGCTGTTGCTCTGTTCATCCTCACCACTTTCGATTGCATCCTCGGCACTCCCAGTACCTCCCGTGCCTCCCTGTGTATCTTCTTCATTACCACTATGGTTACTTTCATCGCCGCTGGTTTCCTCAGCGTCGTTGGAAATGGGTTCCTCTCGCTGAACGGCTCCTGCCTTGATGCCATATTTCTCTTCTAATGCCGCATCGTCTAATGCGTCATGCTGCGTATTATCTGAATCTGACGTTTCGGCTTGCGCTTGTCCTGCCACCAGTAGGGATGTACATGTACAAAAAGCAATTGAAAACACCCAAAGAGTAAATCGCATCGAAGTTCTCCTTTTTTGTGGTTATCAAAGCTTAGTCTAAACATGGCTACGCATCAGTGCTGTTGCTTCAAAAAGCCCTTCATGCCACCAGCAATGAGGCTATCGCTCAGGCCTTTCCTTGGGCTGCTTAATATAAACCTGTAAAAAATTATCAAACAGTGTTCACAAAGAGCTAAAAATCTCGTTCAATAGCAGTATGGTCGGCTTAAACTAACACGGGCAGCGCGAAAGACGCTGCAAGGAATGACAATGCCGCTTCCACTTTTGCTGTTTGACTGTGATGGCACCCTCGTTGATAGCGAGCCACTTCTAGCGGAAGAAATGGCTATCGGTCTAAATTCGGTAGGCTTACCCTTTAAACCCACCGATTATCTCGGAGAGTTTCGAGGTGCCCGTTTTCGACGAATTGTGGCAGAGTTACAGCAACGTTACGGTAGTGTCGATGAAGCTCAATTAGCTCGCATGGAGCAGGCGATGCGGAACAACTTAGCGAATCGTTTATCAAGCGAGCTAAAGGCAATTCCTGGCGTCCATGAATCCCTTGAAGTACTGAGTAATTACCCGAGTGCGGTTGTATCTAATGGCCCAGAAAGCAAAATTCATACTGCTTTACAAACAACCGGCCTAGCCAGCTACTTTGGGAAGCGTTTGTTCAGCGGTTATACCGCTAACTGCTGGAAACCAGAGCCCTGTCTTCACCTTCATGCAGCTAGTATCATGGGTTTTTCAGCAAGTGATTGTATTGCCATCGACGACGCACTCGTTGGCGTAAGGGCAGCTCTACAAGCTGGCATGACCGTCATTCATTTGAATCGTTACCCAGACGCTGAAACGACACCTGAAGGCGCTATTATGATCAGTAACATGTATCAGCTACCTGCCGTCGTTGAGCGCCTTACCCATGAAAAGTGGCAGATACCAGTGCCTCAACATTCAATAGAGAAATAAGTATGGCTTCATTACGTGATCAGCTCGGCGGCCTTGTGTATTCAACAGAACAAGGCAAGACTTGCCCAAGCTGTCGCGAGTCTATCGACCAATGCCGCTGCGCAGATACCAGCGAGCAAGCGCGCATCGCTAATTTAGACGGAATTGTACGGATCCGACGTGAAACCAGTGGTCGCAAGGGAAAAGGAGTCACCACGATTAGCGGCATACCGCTTTCCAATGCGGAGTTGAAAACGCTTGCTAAGACATTGAAGAAACGCTGTGGAACCGGTGGTGCTGTAAAAGATGGCATTATCGAAATTCAGGGCGATCACCGGGAAACGCTACAGCAAGCATTAACATCATTAGGCTACCAAGTTAAATTAGCAGGTGGTTGACACACTTCTGTGATAGCGCTCTGTCTTGAGGCAAAGCACTAAAGGGCAAGGCACTGCAATGAATTGGTTAGAATACCTGCTACCGCTCATTTTTCTGTTTCCCATGGCGGCCATGGGTGGAATTGTCTTGGCGCTGCGTAGTCTTCACGATGCACGCGTTCAGTCTCCCTTTAATGCTCCCTTGCGTGAACCCGGTCAAGCTCTGCGGCATCGCCTTGACCAAGCTTTTTCTAGCCTGTTTTTAAACGGTGCGCTCGGTCCCATTATTAGCCTTGCCCCGCTGGTGTATGGCATGGGCCGTATGCTTTTTGTGGAGAAGCAAGACTGGTTGGAGTGGGCATTATATGGCTTACTTAGCACGTTGTTAGTGCTGGCTTTTTCACTATTACTTGTGCGCGATTATCAGCGCATTCGCCGTCTTAAGCTCGGTTTAGCTTGTGAATTAGCCGTTGGCCAAGAACTTGAACGCATGGTGAGGCCAGAAGCCCATCCTTATTATGTGTTTCACGACGTCCCCACCGATAGCTTTACTATTGACCATGTCGTTGTCACACCACATGGCGTTTTCGTGGTAGAAACACGTGCAAGAGCATTAGCGATTGGCAGCAATGGTAAGGAGCTTAATAGCGTAGCGGTTGAGCGTGAGCGGCTACGTTTTCCTCACTGGCAAGAACGCCGCCCTCTGCATAAAACACGTCAGGGTGTTAGTTGGCTGACGCAATGGCTTGAGCGTCGTTGCGGTGTTCCTGTGCCGGTACAAGGTGTATTGGTTTTGCCGGGTTGGGACGTTGATACCAGCGAAGCTGCCCCCGATATATTAGTCGTTAGCGGTGAGCAGCTATCACGTCAACTAACCGAGCTCACCCCTGGCCAGATGAGCGATGCCATTCACGATAAAGTGATTCATCTACTCATTGAGCGTGCACGCCTGATGGAGCTCAAACACCTGCGTCAACCCTCCGTATAGAAGGTTAATTACCGCGCAAGCGCCCACCCATTTCTTGCGCGAGGTCGACAGCATAGTGATCGGTCATTCCACCAATAAAATCCAGCATACGCCGATAGCTATCGTAGAGCGTCCAGGACGGCAATGGGGTATTTTCACCAATCAACGCCAGCACGCGCTGGTGCTTGAATGAGCTATGCCCTGTGTGGTGCAGTTCGTTAGCAGCACCAATAAATGCCTCCAATAAAATTCCCAGCGTCGTATAGGCACCAATTTCAAGTTTGGCTTTGCGCTCATTTTGAAAAATGCGCTCACGCGCTAACTGCTTTGCCGCTTGAACGCCCCACCCCAAGTCAGGATGACATAGCTCCAATAAATCCTGGCCTAACGTTCCGCTGAGCAACGCTTGCTCATGTTGCACAAAAACCGCCCCCACATCATTCACCGCACGCTCCATAGCAGCGCCACGCAGTAAGGCAATTCGACGCCGCTGAGAGACTTTCCGCCTCTCCATCTCAGCATATTCGGGAGGGAACTCGCCCGCGATCTGACGCAGTATCTCGACCACCTCCTCATAGCGAAGAATCCCCATTTCTAAGCCATCTTCTAAATCAAGCAGGGCATAGCAGATATCATCAGCCGCTTCGACAAGCCAGGCAAGCGGGTGGCGACACCAGCGCTGATCTCCTTGGGGAAGAAGCCCGACAGCCTCAGCCACTTCTTTTAACAGCGCCTGTTCAGACTGGTAACAACCGAATTTTCCAGCACGCCCGCTATAACGTACTGTCCAGGGATATTTAAGCAGAGTACCTAACGTAGCGGCTGATAATCGCATGCCGCCATTAAACTGGTTGTACTCAATTTGGGTAATAACCCGGAAGCCTTGAGCATTGCCTTCGTATGTCAGTAAGTCATCACGCTCTGCATCAGACAAGCCATCTAGCAAGCCACTTTGTTGGGCACGCCGAAACCAATCACGAATTGCATATTCACCGGCATGGCCAAAAGGGGGGTTGCCAATATCATGTCCTAGGCACGCTGTCTGGACGATCACTCCTAAGTCAGCGGGTGTTATCCAGCTAGGTAGACGATCCCTTAGTAACTCGCCCACAATCATGCCTAGCGAGCGACCAACGCAACCGACTTCCAGTGAATGGGTCAAGCGTGTATGGATATGATCATTTTCAGTCAGTGGATGAACTTGCGTTTTCCGACCCAAACGCCGAAAGGAGCCCGAGAAAACGATACGATCATGATCTTTATGAAAAGGGCTTCGCCCGATTTCGTGGGTTGCTTCACGCACACCGCCAGGGCGTTTATCATGAAGACGTTGAGGGGATAACAACTGGTCCCATTGCATCTGTGTCATAGCGTTCCTCCGTGAGAGCAACATTTTGACATAAATCTAAGCAAGATAACCGTCTTCCACTTCGAGACATGCGTGCAGCATGGCCTTCGCTACACGCATGTTTTATGAGCGTGACATGCTCCGCTGATCAGATAATTTTTAACGCTCGAAAGAGAGGTAATCGTGTATCTATAAAATCACCAGCCTGACGCTCAAGCTCAGCCAAATTCTCACTCTCATCTGAAACTGGCTTGCCCTCTTTCAGCAGGCATTTGTTTTGAGACGCCAAAATACGCCACGCAAAAGCAGCTAACGTTTTAGCGTCATCACCGCCCTCTAACGTGGCAAGCAGGAAAAACTGATGGAACAGCGAAACGGCGATACCACCTCCTGTCACAGGGCTTGCGAGATAACTCAACTCTGTTGTGCTTCTTGACTGGCTCATTAAAAAACGATTTAGTCGACCAGTCTTGGCCGCTACTTTAGAAATATCATCGTCGGACTGGGCAGGCAAAATAACACCCTTCGATGCAAGTATGGCAATTGCACTGTTCAATGCCGGACGTCCCACTCCATGCTCTTTTGCCACCTGCCAAAGTTCGGATACAAATACCGGTTGGTAGGATGAAAGCGCGTCTAGCAGCGGCGTATAAATATTGCTAGGTAAGTCAAAGCTACCCAGCCGCCCTGCGATTTTAAGCTGCACATCTTTACGTGGCACTCCCATAATCACGCGAAGGCCATCTAGCATTTCATCTTTATCAAGCGCACTTAAACGGCGCGCCCCTTTTACCCAGTAATCGGCTCGAAATTGACGGTTCTCACAAAAATCACGCACCGACTGACGAAACAGCGGGTTAGGAATGTTGCTAATTAAGGCCTGTTGCTCATTGGTTAACTGAATACTTTCAATGGCATCTGCATATCGCGCACTGCAAGCCCAATCCATCTTTGCAGGCTCAAGCCAGCGTGCCATTTTAGCAAACGCCATCGGTTCCCAATCGCGGTTAAAGTATTCATGAGCTATATAGTTTTTATTATCTTGTTTAATTTTCGCTAAGCGATTCTTAATCTGGGGGTTAGCATTACAGTACTCTGGATTCACCGCCATCAGCTGCTCGGCAAACGTGATCGCGTCTTCAATTCTCGAAAGAGTGCCCGCCCCCTGAGCACTCATAAGGTCCGCATGTTCGGCTAACAGGTCACGCATAGGCACCATGGCTGCCCATCCTGGTTGTGTGTTGTAGCTAATGTACAGCACACCTCCCACCTTTAACTTACGGCGAATAAAATCGACGATCACTGCGCGGTTTTCATCCGAAATCCAACTCCATATGCCGTGAAGGCCGATATAGTCGAATTCAGGTAAGTCATCACGCTGGCAAAATTCATCAAATGCATCATCGTGCAGCTTTGCATTAGCACCGCTAATAGATGATAACTCCTGCGCAAAGGCTGCTTGATGGGGATTGAAGTCTGTTCCATACCAATTGATTTGTGAAGCAGCCGCATGAATATTAGTGCTGATGCCCTGACCAAATCCCAGTTCACAGGCGTTAATAACGTTTGGCGGCCGAATACCGGCGTTGATAAATCCTAGCGCAATCCGCAGAGGATTCAGTTCAGCGTAATATCCATAAGTATAACTAATATCCGCTATGTACCCAGACGTCCAATCCGACATAACACCTGCTCCCAAGCAATGGCGTATTATTCAATTTATAAGCAAAGCCACCTATCACCAGAGCCTGAGAAACAGATAGCAATACGCATATCGCTCTGCTAGCTCTGACCCCATACTCGATGACATGGACCCTGACACAAACGCTGTTGTTAGAATCTTGATAGTGAAGTATTTGATCCACTAGGTCTACTGAAGAGACAGTGACAAATTTTAAATATTGTTACGCTTTCATCAGCTGCTTATCTAAACCAGTAACTATCCCTTCTTTTAACACAAAAACCTCAGTTCCTTCGGAAATGAGGTTTTTTCATAAATATCTTAGGGTCAGCCATGCGAAAGCTCCTTGCTTTTCTTCCGCGCAAACAAAAAACCCAGCCGGTTGGCTGGGTTCTTTGTTCAATAAGTGCCTGACGATGACCTACTCTCGCATGGGGAGACCCCACACTACCATCGGCGCTAAGCGGTTTCACTTCTGAGTTCGGCATGGGATCAGGTGGTTCACGCGTGCTATGGTCGTCAGGCGTAACTTGTAATGCATATCATGCTGATGTGTTTTGTGGCGTCTCTCGTTTCCTGTCATCGGCAGGAAGCGCGTATCCGGTTTTCGTTATCACTGCGACCAGACCCCTTGGGTGTTATAGGGTCAAGCCTCACGGGCCATTAGTACACGTTAGCTCAACGCCTTGCAGCGCTTCCACACCGTGCCTATCAACCAGCTGGTCTCGCTGGGCCCTTCAGGAGGCTCTAGGCCTCAGGGATGTCTCATCTTGAAGGGGGCTTCCCGCTTAGATGCTTTCAGCGGTTATCCCGTCCGCACATAGCTACCCGGCAATGCCACTGGCGTGACAACCGGAACACCAGAGGTGCGTCCACTCCGGTCCTCTCGTACTAGGAGCAGCCCTTCTCAAACATCCAACGCCCACGGCAGATAGGGACCGAACTGTCTCACGACGTTCTAAACCCAGCTCGCGTACCACTTTAAATGGCGAACAGCCATACCCTTGGGACCGACTTCAGCCCCAGGATGTGATGAGCCGACATCGAGGTGCCAAACACCGCCGTCGATGTGAACTCTTGGGCGGTATCAGCCTGTTATCCCCGGAGTACCTTTTATCCGTTGAGCGATGGCCCTTCCATACAGAACCACCGGATCACTAGAACCTGCTTTCGCACCTGCTCGACGTGTCTGTCTCGCAGTCAAGCACCCTTATGCTCTTGCACTCATTGCACGATGTCCGACCGTGCTGAGGGTACCTTCGTGCTCCTCCGTTACTCTTTGGGAGGAGACCGCCCCAGTCAAACTACCCACCACACACTGTCCTCGATCCGGATAACGGACCTGAGTGAGAACGCCAATGATGCCAGGCTGGTATTTCAAGGTTGGCTCCCCTCGAACTGGCGTCCGAGATTCAAAGCCTCCCAGCTATCCTACACAGGCAACATCAGCGTCCAGTGTGAAGCTATAGTAAAGGTTCACGGGGTCTTTCCGTCTAGCCGCGGGTACACCGCATCTTCACGGCGATTTCAATTTCACTGAGTCTCGGGTGGAGACAGCGTGGCCATCATTACGCCATTCGTGCAGGTCGGAACTTACCCGACAAGGAATTTCGCTACCTTAGGACCGTTATAGTTACGGCCGCCGTTTACCGGGGCTTCAATCAAGAGCTTCGGACGAATCCTAACACCATCATTTAACCTTCCGGCACCGGGCAGGCGTCACACCCTATACGTCCGCTTGCGCGTTAGCAGAGTGCTGTGTTTTTACTAAACAGTTGCAGCCACCTGGTATCTTCGACCGGTTCGGGCTTAGAGAGCAAGTCTCATCACCCTACGCCGGCGTGCCTTCTCCCGAAGTTACGGCACCATTTTGCCTAGTTCCTTCACCCGAGTTCTCTCAAGCGCCTTGGGATTCTCACCCTGACCACCTGTGTCGGTTTGGGGTACGGTCGCACATGATCTGAAGCTTAGAGGCTTTTCCTGGAAGCGTGGCATCAATGACTTCCTGACCGTAGTCAGTTCGTTTCGTGTCTCGGCCTTGAAGGGTCCCGGATTTACCTAAGACCCAAGCCTACTCACTTTCACCAGGACAACCAACGCCTGGCTCACCTAGCCTTCTCCGTCCCCCCATCGCAATCATGTCCGGTACGGGAATATTGACCCGTTTCCCATCGACTACGCCTTTCGGCCTCGCCTTAGGGGCCGACTCACTCTGCTCCGATTAGCGTCGAACAGAAACCCTTGGTCTTCCGGCGGGGGAGTTTTTCACTCCCCTTATCGTTACTCATGTCAGCATTCGCACTCGTGATACCTCCAGCGAACTTCTCAATTCACCTTCATCGGCTTACACGACGCTCCTCTACCGCTCACACATAGTGTGAACCCGTAGCTTCGGTACCTGGTTTAGCCCCGTTACATCTTCCGCGCAGGCCGACTCGACTAGTGAGCTATTACGCTTTCTTTAAAGGATGGCTGCTTCTAAGCCAACCTCCTAGCTGTCTGAGCCTTCCCACATCGTTTCCCACTTAACCAGGATTTCGGGACCTTAGCTGACGGTCTGGGTTGTTTCCCTTTTCACGACGGACGTTAGCACCCGCCGTGTGTCTCCCACGCTTGCACTCACCGGTATTCGGAGTTTGCCTCGGGTTGGTAAGTCGGGATGACCCCCTAGCCGAAACAGTGCTCTACCCCCGGCGGTGATACGTGAGGCGCTACCTAAATAGCTTTCGAGGAGAACCAGCTATCTCCGAGCTTGATTAGCCTTTCACTCCGATCCACAAGTCATCCAAATCTTTTTCAACAGATCCTGGTTCGGGCCTCCAGTTGATGTTACTCAACCTTCACCCTGCTCATGGATAGATCGCTCGGTTTCGGGTCTATATCCAGCGACTGTGTCGCCCAGTTAAGACTCGGTTTCCCTACGGCTCCCCTAAACGGTTAACCTCGCCACTGAATATAAGTCGCTGACCCATTATACAAAAGGTACGCAGTCACAGAACAAGTCTGCTCCTACTGCTTGTACGCACACGGTTTCAGGGTCTATTTCACTCCCCTCTCCGGGGTTCTTTTCGCCTTTCCCTCACGGTACTGGTTCACTATCGGTCAGCCAGGAGTATTTAGCCTTGGAGGATGGTCCCCCCGTCTTCAGTCAAGGTTTCTCGTGCCCCGACCTACTCGATTTCACATGATCAGATTTTCGACTACGGGGCTATCACCCACTACGGCCGCGCTTCCCAGCGCATTCGTCTAATCAGTCACATGCTTAAGGGCTGGTCCCCGTTCGCTCGCCGCTACTAGGGGAATCTCGGTTGATTTCTTTTCCTCAGGGTACTTAGATGTTTCAGTTCCCCTGGTTCGCCTCTTACGCCTATATATTCAGCGCAAGATACTCATCTTATGATGAGTGGGTTTCCCCATTCAGAGATGCCCGGGTCACAGGTTGTTTGCCACCTCGCCGAGCCTTATCGCAGGCTTCCACGTCTTTCATCGCCTCTGGCTGCCTAGGCATCCACCGTGTGCGCTTCATTGCTTGACCCTATAACCCGAAGGAGTCTGGTGTCTCGCAATGATAACGATTGCCGGATACGCTTGAGACGTATCACAAAACAATTACGTATAAACGTTTTAAAACGTTTATGTCAGCATGATATACATTGTTAAAGAGCGACTGCTATGCGCAGTGATAAGCGAGTGCTTTTTTCACATTAAAAGAAAAAGAAAGACCTTTTTTTCTTCTTTCAACATAAAGAAAACGCTTATCACTGCGTATCAACAGCATTCTGATCAGGTAATTCATTGTGAGCGCTTACCGCGAGGGATGATGCATCGTTTAAGGAGGTGATCCAGCCGCAGGTTCCCCTACGGCTACCTTGTTACGACTTCACCCCAGTCATGAACCACACCGTGGTGATCGCTTTCCCGAAGGTTAAGCTAACCACTTCTGGTGCAGTCCACTCCCATGGTGTGACGGGCGGTGTGTACAAGGCCCGGGAACGTATTCACCGTGACATTCTGATTCACGATTACTAGCGATTCCGACTTCACGGAGTCGAGTTGCAGACTCCGATCCGGACTGAGACCGGCTTTTCGGGATTAGCTGACTCTCGCGAGCTCGCAACCCTTTGTACCGGCCATTGTAGCACGTGTGTAGCCCTACTCGTAAGGGCCATGATGACTTGACGTCGTCCCCACCTTCCTCCGGTTTGTCACCGGCAGTCTCCTTAGAGTTCCCGCCATTACGCGCTGGCAAATAAGGACAAGGGTTGCGCTCGTTACGGGACTTAACCCAACATTTCACAACACGAGCTGACGACAGCCATGCAGCACCTGTCTCTGCGTTCCCGAAGGCACCAAGTGATCTCTCACAAGTTCGCAGGATGTCAAGAGTAGGTAAGGTTCTTCGCGTTGCATCGAATTAAACCACATGCTCCACCGCTTGTGCGGGCCCCCGTCAATTCATTTGAGTTTTAACCTTGCGGCCGTACTCCCCAGGCGGTCGACTTATCGCGTTAACTTCGCCACAAAGTGCGCTAGGCACCCAACGGCTGGTCGACATCGTTTACGGCGTGGACTACCAGGGTATCTAATCCTGTTTGCTACCCACGCTTTCGCACCTCAGTGTCAGTGTCAGTCCAGAAGGCCGCCTTCGCCACTGGTATTCCTCCCGATCTCTACGCATTTCACCGCTACACCGGGAATTCTACCTTCCTCTCCTGCACTCTAGCTTGACAGTTCCGGATGCCGTTCCCAGGTTGAGCCCGGGGCTTTCACAACCGGCTTATCAAGCCACCTACGCGCGCTTTACGCCCAGTAATTCCGATTAACGCTTGCACCCTCCGTATTACCGCGGCTGCTGGCACGGAGTTAGCCGGTGCTTCTTCTGCGAGTGATGTCTTTCCTAATGGGTATTAACCACTAGGCGTTCTTCCTCGCTGAAAGTGCTTTACAACCCGAGGGCCTTCTTCACACACGCGGCATGGCTGGATCAGGCTTTCGCCCATTGTCCAATATTCCCCACTGCTGCCTCCCGTAGGAGTTCGGGCCGTGTCTCAGTCCCGATGTGGCTGATCATCCTCTCAGACCAGCTACGGATCGTCGCCTTGGTGAGCCTTTACCTCACCAACTAGCTAATCCGACATAGGCTCATCCAATAGCGGGAGCCGGAGCCCCCTTTCTCCCGTAGGACGTATGCGGTATTAGCCTGGGTTTCCCCAGGTTATCCCCCACTATCGGGCAGATTCCTACGCATTACTCACCCGTCCGCCGCTCGTCAGCGGGTAGCAAGCTACCCCTGTTACCGCTCGACTTGCATGTGTTAGGCCTGCCGCCAGCGTTCAATCTGAGCCATGATCAAACTCTTCAGTTTAAAATCATTGTGATGCTTACTCGTTACCCGAAGACAACAAAAGCGCATCAAACTTGGCTCAAGGTTCAAACGAATTCATTCAAACTTTCGTTCTCATGACCGCTTGCCTTGATATTTGGTGATTTATCACCCTCATCGGCAAGCGCCCACATGAATTACCTGATCAAATTGTTAAAGAGCTGTTTTCGCTGCTGAACTTCCGAAGAAGTCACTGGCTAACCGATGAACTGGCTCGCCTCAGCGAGGAAGGCGTATTCTACGCATTTCCTAGTGTTTGTCAATCACTGTTTTAAGTGAGTGAAGCGAGTGAGCGAAGAAAGCAAGATAACAATGCTTTCTGGCGTGGCTCGTTTCAAAAAGCGCTGGAAGACATCGAAGCATATTACTACTGAGTTCTTCTAACTCTCTGACAAACCGAAGGTTTTCACCTTCAATCACCGCTGGTAACGCTGTGCGTCCCCGGCAGCGGATGCGTACTTTACGGATTCACTGCCGTCTTGGCAAGGACTATTTATAGATAAGTGCGAAAAAGTTTTAAGCCAAACCGTTTGGTGTTGGAAAGCACTTCGACGGCACTCCATTGGCGGTTACACTTATACCAGCTTGATAGCCCCCAACGCCCACCCCCATTCTGAGGTCCGTGATGAGCCAGCATCTACTAACTGTCGATTCATTACAGCGCGAAAGCGTTGACCACCTACTACGCGTTGCAGCGCGTATGGAACCTATTGCCAACCGCCGCCAAGTTACTCGGGTGTTGGAAGGTGCTGTGCTTGGCAATTTGTTCTTTGAAGCAAGTACACGCACACGCGTGAGCTTTAATGCCGCATTTTGCCGTCTAGGGGGAAGTGTGTGTGATACCACCGGCTTTACTTTCTCTTCTATGGCCAAGGGTGAATCGCTTTACGATACTAGTCGAGTAATGAGTGGCTATTGCGATGCAATTGTTATGCGCCACCCTGATCAAGGATCGGTAGCAGAATTCGCCGCCGCCACCAATGTGCCGGTAATTAACGGCGGGGATGGCCCGGGCGAACACCCAAGCCAAGCACTGCTTGATCTTTATACGATTGATAAAGAGTTTCAGCGCTTAGGTAAATCGCTCAGCGGCGCACATATTCTGCTGACCGGCGATTTGAAATATGGCCGGACCGTGCATTCGCTGATCAAGCTACTGTCTCTCTATGATCCGCTGCGCCTTACCCTGGTATCGCCACCAGGCCTGGAAATGCCGACTGCGCTGATTGACCTTGTGACGTCGCGCGGGCACCGCGTCGAACAACGTGACTCACTGGCCAGCGACTTCTCAGATCTAGACGTGGTTTACACCACACGCATCCAGAAAGAGCGTTTTACCGATGAAATGAACGAGAGCTTTCAGGGGCTTTCCGACGACTTTATGGTTAATCGCGATTTTCTGGATCAGCGCTGCAGCCAACGTACGATTGTCATGCACCCACTCCCCCGGGATAGTCGTCCGGGTGCCAATGACCTAAACGTAAATCTTAACGGTGACCCGCGTTTGGCGATTTTCCGCCAAACTGACAACGGCATCCCCATGCGGATGGCCATTTTCGCCACGCTACTCAAGGTAGATGAGTTAATTGAGAAAGACCTGAGACCCGTGCGTTGGTTTGTGCCGTCTCAAACCGGCACTCTAGACCGTTAAGCCATTTCATCAGATTCAATGAGCAATTCGCCCACCAGGAAGTCCTTCTTGGTGGGCAAACCAGCCTTCTAGAATAAGCACAGCCGCAATGCCATCGACACTCTCTTCTCGATAGTTACCACGATGACCTGCCGCATGTGCGATCTGCTTCGCTTCGCGAGTAGAGCCGCGCTCGTCCACCATTTCACAAGGTTTGCCATAGCGCCCGTGCAGGCGATTACCGAACTTGCGTGACCGCGTGCTCATTGCGGACTCACTACCATCCATATTCAGCGGCAAGCCAACCACAAACAGGTCAGGCTGCCACTCCTCTACTAAGCGTGTCACAACGTTCCAGTCAGGAATGCCGTCTCGCGCGGTTAGCGGCGTTAGCTCGCGTGCGCTATTAAGCAACTCATTGCCTACCGCGACGCCAATACGCCGAGTACCAAAATCAAATGCGAGTATTAGCCGTTGCCCACGATCAGCCATAAAACTCAACCATCATGCATGCCCCGCGTCGCGAGTCATCAGGTTTAGATCAACGCCCAGTATGCCAGCGGCAGCGGTTAGGCGCTCAGCGGGAGGGGTGTTAAACAGTACGCTGCTTTGGCCTTCGACCGTCAACCACGCATTGTCTTTTAGTTCGTCTTCTAACTGCCCAACGTCCCAGCCAGCACACCCTAGACACACCAAAAAGTCCTCGGGGCCAGTGTCATCGGCAAGCGCCTGAAGAATATCCATCGAGGTGGTAAGCGCGATACCGTCCTCCACCTGAACGCTAGAGTCCCACTCCTGGCTATCACCGATATGCAGAATAAAGCCACGATCCTTATGCATAGGGCCGCCATAATAGACCGGTGCATTACGGTGCGGGCTATCATCGCCCCCCAGCGACAACTGCTCAAAGAGGGCATCGAGGGTAATTTCAAGTGGACGGTTGGCGATGACCCCCATGCAACCATTGTGATCATGGTCGCAAAGGTAGATCAGGCTACCGGCAAAATTAGGGTCATCCAAGTGAGGCATAGCCATCAAAAAATGATGCTTAAAGCTTTGCATGCGTCTCCTACGGCTCGCTAAATGCTCAGCGAGCCTCGTGTTATTGGGCGAATAAAACGTTCAACAGCACCGGTTAGTTAAGGCGACGTTCAATAGCATCCAGCAGCATTCCGGCAATGTCCGTGCCGCGCTGATCATCAATTTCACGTACACAGGTAGGACTGGTGACGTTAATTTCTGTGATGTAGTCACCAATCACATCTAAACCAACAAACATCAGCCCTTTTTCGCGAATCATGGGCTGCACCTGCTGAATCAACCAGTGGTCACGCTCAGTCAGCTCACGGCTAACACCACGCCCTCCAGCGGCGAGGTTACCGCGCGTTTCACCCGCCGAGGGAATACGCGCCAGCCCATAGGGCACGGGCTCACCATCAACCAATAAAATGCGCGTGTCGCCATCTTTGATTTCGGCTAGGTAGCGTTGCGCCATAATTTGCCGCTGGCCGCGCAGGGTTAATTGCTCAATAACCGCGCCGATATTGCGGCCATCAGGGCCGATATGAAAAATCCCTGTACCGCCCATGCCATCAAGGGGTTTGAAAATCACATCACCATGCTCCGCGTGGAAAGCACGCAGGACGTCATCACGACTGGCGACAATGGTGGGCGCACAGCACTGGGGAAACTGCTGGGCAAATAGCTTTTCATTACACTGCAACAGCGCCGCCGTTGGATTAACCACCAGAACGCCTTCCCGCTCAGCAAACCCCAGCAAATGAACCGCATTGGTAAAGTCGGCATCGACAGGCGGATCTTTGCGCATTAGCACAACATCCAATTCCACCAGTGGGCGCTGAGCCGCTTCACCGAGGTCGTACCAATGGTTAGGATCGCGATGCACTGTTAATGGGCGCATACGTGCATAAGCCTGCCCTGCGTTCAAGAAAAGATCTTCTTGCTCCATATAGTGCAGTGTGTAGCCGCGCTCTTGCGCCGCCCACAGCATAGCCATGGTGGTATCTTTCTTGTAAGCGATGTCGCTGATGGGATCCATCACCACACCGAGATGCAACGTTGATTGGCTCATCGGGGTAACATCCATACATGAACAAAAGGTAAGCAGTATGCCGCACTGCCAGCACAGCTCCAACCGTCGCTAGGGACTACTCGTCTTGCCCGTCCGTTAACGCACCCGGTACAAGCCGGATAGCACCAGGCTCTAGGGTAATTAACTGCTGCTTATAAAGTCGCCCGATGGCCTGCTTGTAAGCACTCTTGCTAACACCTAATCGCGTCTTAATATCATGCGCGGAGCTTTTATCACCCAACGCGAGATAACCACCACTTTCACGTAGCGCCTGCAATACTTTATCACCCACTACATCTAAGCGAGCCACGCCCGGAGGGAGCAGGCAAATATCGACACGACCATCTTCGCGGCGCTGCTTTACATAGCCTTTCAGCGACTGCCCGCGGCGAAGCGGCTGGGTAATATCATCTTGATAGATCAACCCCCAGTAGCGGTGATTAACCACTACCTTCATCCCAAGATCGGTGCGATCGGCCACCACCACCGCCACTTCATCACCTTTTTCCAGCGCCCAAGCATCGTCTGTCAAAAAACGATCCAAGCGCATGGTAGCCACAGGTCGCCCTTGGTCATCGCTATACAGCATTACCAGTACCCGCTTACCGGGATCGGGGCGAAAGCGCTGCTCGCTATAAGGCAGCAGTACATCTTTGGGCTGCCCCCATTGCAGAAACGCCCCTGTGCTATTGACCGCCGTCACGGTCAAATAGGCGACATCACCCAGCTGAGCAGCGGCGTCGCTTGCGGAACGGGGAGAAGAGTGAGACTCACGGACCATGGGAACCGTCCTTACAGAAAGTAGACCTGCATTATGGTGCCTTGCGTACGCAAGGCAAAGCGCAGCCGATATATGTAAATTCGACAGCGCATAAATAGCGACCGACACTACTCAACGTGGCAGTCGCCAGCTAGTAAGCACTTACTTATGCGCACCACTAAAAAATAAGCCCCTAAAATATTTCTTAAGAATAGGCTCTTAAGAAGAAATATTTTAAAAATGAGCTCTTATAAATAGGTACAGCGAAGTGAGCGCTGAGAAGTGAGTACTTACACATCACCGAAGTGGTGCTGTAGCAACGTTAGTGCAACAACAGGTGCCGTTTCAGTACGTAATACTCTTGGGCCGAGCGTCAGTGGTGTAAAACCACCGGCAGTGGCCGCATTAATATCCGCATCACTTAGGCCACCCTCAGGGCCGATTAAGAGTGCTACTGAAGCGGGACATGGCTGTTGCGAAAATACATTGCCCGTCGCGAGGTGAAGCATCAAGCGTAATGGCTCTTGCCGCTCGGCCAGCCAATCACCCAGTGCTTTTGGTGGATAGACAGGGGGGACAACCGCTCGCCCACTCTGCTCGCAAGCGCTAGCCGCAACCGCCTGCCAGTGAGCCAGTTTTTTCTCTTCACGGTCGCCTTTGAGACGTACATCACCCCGCTCTGTATAGAGCGGGGTAATAGCTGCAACGCCCAGCTCAACGGCTTTTTGAATGGCATAATCCATCCGGTCGCCTTTCGAGATCGCTTGGCCAAGGTGCACTGCTAACGGCGATTCGCCACTACCCGGCCAAACAGCCTCGATGATCACTGTCGTTTGCTTGCGGCCAACATCGGCTAAACGCACACCAGCCTCTTGACCGTTACCATCAAACAGCAACAGCGGGGCACTTTCGCCCAACCGTAGCACCCGCGTCACATGCCTCGCCGGGCCGTCAGGCAACGTGATAATTGCGCCCACTGCAAACTCAGCGGGCACATAAAGGCGGGGCATTTTGCCGTGCAAGGCAACCCAGTCAGCAGCATGCATACTTAGTGAGTATTCTCGGCTGCTTGCTGAGCCTGCTGCGCTTCACGCTGTTTGCGCTGAGCGTACATAGCTTCAAAATTCACCGGCGCCAGCATTAGCGGCGGGAAACCACCACGATTGACCAGGTTGTCAACGCACTCACGGGCATAAGGGAACAGCAAGTTGGGGCAGAACGCACCCAGAGTTTGTTCCAGCTGAGCCCCTTCAATTCCAGCAATACGGAACAGGCCGGCTTGCTCTACTTCTGCAAGGAACGACGTAGTGCCGGTTTCGCTATCGTTAACCTGGGCAGTCACCTTTACAACCACTTCGTACTGGTCGTCGGCTATTTTCTGGCTAGTGGTGTTCAGATCCAGATTCACCTTAGGCTTAAATGCCTGCTTGAATACGGAAGGTGAGTTCGGCGCTTCAAAGGAAATATCTTTCACATAGATACGCTGCAAAGAGAACTTCAGCTGAGGCTTTTCGCCTTCTGCGGCGCCGGCCTGCGGGGTGTTGTTATCTTCCGCCATTGGGATACTCCTAATTATTCATCTGCTAAAAAATTGCGCGACAGCGCACGGTTAAATACTTGCTACTTAATTACTTTTTTACCACCGGAAGACCATCGGCCTGCCACTGCACCATGCCACCTCTTAACTTATTGACACGTTCAAAACCTGCCTTAGCAAGTTTTGCCTGGGCAGCACCAGAGCTTTGGCCGTGCTTACATACCACGATGATCGGCTGGCTTTTCACTTTCTCCAGTTCATTCATGCGGCTGTCGAGGCTGCTTTGAGGAATATTGCGTGCACCTGCAATATGTCCCGCTTTAAAGTCTTTGCTTTCACGGATATCCAGCACCACCGCGTCTTCACGGTTAATAAGCTGAGTCGCCTGGGTAGAGGTCACAGCATGCGTGGCAGCGCTGCGCGCTTCGTACGCCACCCATGCTATTAATACCAGCAAAAACGCCCCGACAAGTAGGGGGTGGTTCATTACGAATTCGAACAGCTGATCGATCATCGTGAACACAATCTCTTGGTCTATGCAGAAAAAAGCGGCCTAGCCGCCTCCAGAAACGCAACAAGTATACACGTCACACGGCATACCGCGCAGGCCATGACGCCCAACGGCTGCCTGCGTTATGATGCCCCAAGCACGCGCCTGTCGCGACCCCGATTATAAGGTGTTGTCTGAAAACTGTTTGAACCACCTTCACCAGTGTTGCAAACAGCACCTCATGTCGCTTGGCTGACCAACATTAAGAGGTTTTCATGGCTACAAATGCACCGCGCCCTGTGGCGCTAATCATCTTAGATGGCTACGGCCACAATCCCGATAGCGCTCACAACGCAGTGGCCGCTGCTAATACGCCTAACATGGACAAACTGTGGGCCGACCGCCCGCACGCCTATGTGCACACCGATGGTCGCCATGTAGGCCTGCCTGACGGGCAGATGGGTAATTCCGAAGTAGGCCATATGAATATTGGTGCCGGGCGCATTGTCTACCAGGACTTCACCCGCATTACCAAAGCAATTGAAGACGGCGACCTAGACACCAACGAGGTGCTGACGAAGCCCATCGACGAGGCCGTTGCCAATGGCCGCGCTGTCCACTTGCTTGGGCTGCTCTCTCCCGGCGGCGTGCATAGCCACGAAGATCACTTTATTGCCATGGCCGAGCTTGCTGCCCGACGCGGCGCGCAGCGTATTTTTATCCATGCGTTTTTAGACGGACGCGATATGCCGCCGCAAAGTGCACTCCGCTCAATCGAGCGCGCTAATGCACGTTTAGCGGAACTGGTGGGGGCGGACAACGGCTTTGTTGCCTCAATCATTGGCCGCTTTTATGCAATGGATCGTGATAACCGCTGGGAGCGAGTTGAGCAAGCCTACCGCTTACTGACCGAGGGCCACGCTGACTTTATTGCTTCCAGCGCTGAAACAGCCCTGCGTGATGCATATCAGCGCGGCGAAACCGATGAATTTGTCGCTTCTAGCAGTATTCCACTGAAGGGTAGCGCCATTACCCTTCAAGACGGCGATGCGGCTATTTTCCTCAATTTCCGCTCTGACCGCGCCCGCGAATTAACCCGCGCGATCACTGAATCTGACTTTAATGGCTTTGAGCGGCGTGTACGCCCAACACTGGCTGGCGACGGCTTAGTCACGATGACCCAGTACGCCGCCAACATTACAGCGCCTGCGGCTTTCCCCCCTTCTGACCTCACCGATACCCTGGGTGAAGTAGCTGCTAAACGAGGCCTAACTCAGCTACGTATTGCAGAAACAGAAAAGTACCCCCACGTCACCTTTTTCTTCTCCGGCGGTAATGAAGCCGAGTACGCAGGCGAAGAGCGCATTTTAGTGCCCTCCCCCCGTGACGTTAAGACCTACGACGAAAAGCCCGAGATGAGCGCCTTTGAGATCACCGATAAACTGGTGGACGCTATCGACAGCGGTCGCTTCGACTTAATAGTGTGCAACTATGCCAATGGCGATATGGTTGGCCATACCGGTGACTTCAACGCAGCCGTAAAAGCAATTGAAACCGTTGACACTTGTGTTGGCCGGGTCGTAGAGGCCATCCAGCGTGCCGGTGGTGCTTGCCTGATCACAGCTGACCATGGCAATGCCGAACAGATGGTGCATCCAGAAACAGGAGCGCCGCAAACTGCCCACACCACCTTTACGGTGCCGTTGATTTACGTGGGAGAACAGGATGGACGGCTGGAAGATGGGCGACTGTGCGATTTAGCGCCGACGCTGTTAACCATGATGAACCAGCCTCAGCCCGAAGCAATGACAGGCAACTCACTGATTCATTTTGATTGATGCTAATGCGACGGACGTTAGCTGTCGCGCTCATGCTGGCGTTAGGTTATGCGCCAGCAAGTTTGGCCCAGCCAAATGAAAATGCGGCGCGCCAACAGTTAGATGCGATTGGCCAAGAGATCGAAGCGGCTGCCCAGCGTCTCAGTGCGACCGGGCAAGCGCGGGATAGCGCCGAGCGCGAGCTGCGCCATGTGGAAACGGAGCTTGCCGAGACTCACCAGCGCCTGGATCAACTTCAGGCTGAGCGCCGTCAACTGGCCGACGAAACGACCCAACTTCGCCAGCACCGAGAGCGCTTGGAAGGTGAACGTGAATCACAATACGCTGCGCTGAGCCAACAGCTGGCAGCCCTTTATCGACTAGGGCCAACGCCCCAGCTGAAGCTGCTCCTTAATCAGAGCGATCCTGCCGAGCTAGATCGAATGCAGGCCTACCTAAATCGTCTGACTCAGGCGCGTCAGCAACGCCTGACGGATATAAGCCGCCTCGACAACGCACTGGCAGATACCGAACAAGCGCTCAGTGAGCGCCAAACGCGCCTTGCTGCATTAGCCGACGAGCTAGAAGAGCAAAGCGCTATACTGGCCAAGCGAACCGAGGAACGGCGTGGCGTCGTGGCAACCCTGGATGATCGCTATGGCAGCGAAGAGGACCGCTTAGCCGACCTTAACCAAAGCCGTGAGCAGGCCGAGCAGCAGCTAAGGGCGATACAAGCGGAGCTGGCTCGCTTAGCCGAGCCAACACCGACCACACACATTACCCGCACGCGGGGCGATTTACCCTGGCCCGTTCAGGGGGCCATTACGGCAACCTTCCAGCGTAGAGACGGCGTGCACTATAACGGTATTGTGATCCGAGCAGATTCAGGTAGTGCAGTAACAGCCGTGCATACGGGGCGCGTGGTATTTGCCGACTGGATGCGCGGCTTTGGTAACCTGCTGATTATTGATCACGGTGATCAGATCATGACGCTCTATGCTCACTTACAACAATTTAGTGCGCGGCCCGGCCAACAAGTAAGTCGCGGCACTGAAATCGGACGTGTCGGCAACAGCGGCGGGCAAAGCACTCCCGCGCTTTACTTCGAAGTGCGGCGCAGTGGTGAACCAATTAATCCACAACGTTGGATTGCACGCCGCTGACGGGATAAGCTGACTCCTATGAACTAACAATCATGTCTCAACTTGTGCAGCGCCTTCTGGCGCTGCCTTTCGCCTAGCGGAGTCCGCATGACGCTATCTGTTACCAAGGTATCGGCCCCTGCCAAGCGCTTTTTGGCTACCCTGCTCCCGCTTGTACTGCTGGCTGCTCCTCTCCCCTTAATGGCTCAGTCTGCAAATAGCGTTGCTGATGACTTACCGCTTGAAGAGATCCAGACCTTTGCTGAGGTGTTTGAGCGCATTAAACGCGGCTATGTCGAAGAGGTTGACGACCGCACGTTATTGCGTAATGCCATGCGAGGTATGCTCAGCGAACTGGACCCCCATTCAGCCTATTTAGATGAAGAAGAGTACCGAAGCCTGCGCGAATCCACCCAGGGTGAGTTTGGCGGTATTGGTATTGAAGTAGGCACAGAAAGCGGGCAGCTCATGGTCATCACCCCCATCGATGACACACCGGCTTCACGAGCAGGACTGTTATCCCGTGATGTGATTGTGGCCATTGATGGAACGCCAACCGACAGCTTATCGCTCCAAGAAGCGGTTAATCTGATGCGTGGCGAACCGGGTAGCCAACTGCGTATTTCCGTCTTGCGGGCGGGTGAAGAATCGCCCCGTGAGTTCACCCTGACGCGCGAAGTGATTCGCAATGAAAGCGTTAAGCATGAAGTGCTGGAGCCAGGCTATGGCTACTTGCGAATTAGCCAGTTTCAGTCGCGCACCCCTGACCAGGCACGTAGATCGTTAGAGCGCATGGCCCGAGAGCAGCCACTTGAGGGACTCATTCTCGATTTACGCAATAACCCAGGTGGCGTTTTGCAAGCCGCCGTTGGTGTTGCCGACCTGTTCCTGGATGAGGGACTAATTGTCTACACCGAAGGACGGCTTTCCGATACCGAAATGTCGTTTTCGGCATCGCCAGAGACACCCGCGGACGATGTGCCACTCGTGGTACTGATAAACAGCGGTAGCGCTTCGGCTGCTGAAATTGTCGCCGGGGCGCTTCAAGACCAGCGCCGCGGGGTGATAATGGGCACCGAAAGCTTTGGCAAAGGCTCCGTGCAGCAGATCATGCCGCTTGGCAATGGCGAAGGCCTTAAGCTGACAACTGCCCTTTACTACACCCCCAATGGGCGCTCGATCCAAGCACAAGGTATCGAGCCAGACGTGGAAGTGGTACGCGGCCGGCTAGAAGTGGCGGAGGGGCAACGTCAAATTCGCGAAGCTGATCTTGATGGTCATCTAAGCGGTCAAGACGAAATGCCCCGGGAGCGGACTGAAATGTCTCAGCGCCTACGCGAGGACTATCAGCTCAGTGAAGCACTGAATTTACTCAAAGCATTGAACGTGGTGGATCGTCGGCGCCGCTAACGACATGATTGCGGCAGGCGCCCTCGCTCTCCGATTGCCTGCCGCATCACCAGTCGTTTTATCGGCACCAACTGATTCATACCACTCATCCCCATATTGCGCACCAGCGTCAATGCTGGCACTTGGCTACCGAAAAGCACTTTAAACCCTTTCATCAGCCCCAGCATGGCGCTGTTATCGAAGCGCCTACGCCGCTCGTAGCGACTCAGCGTGGTCAGCGCCCCCCAGGGGGCTCCTCGCTGCCATGCATTAACCACTTCCTCAGCCAGCACTGCTGCATCCATAAATCCTAGGTTAACGCCCTGCCCCGCTAGCGGGTGAATGCTATGGGCGGCATCGCCCACCAATGCAAAATTAGGCTGCACGTAGTGAGCGGCGTGGCGCTGAACCAGTGGAAACCGATAGGCAGTATCGACGGCACTCACCTGACCTAAGCGATAGTCAAAGGCTTCACTTAGCGCTTGCCCCAACGCCTCACTAGAGAGCGATGTAAGTTGATGTGCATGCTCGGGTGTGGTCGACCAAACAATCGAACAGTAGCGGTCATCACCACTCACCGTTAACGGCAAAAAAGCCAGTGGATGGCCAGCGATAAAAGCCTGACGAGCCGTGTCGCCATGGGACTTTTCACACCTTACGGTGGTAACAACGGCCTCTTGCTGCATAGACTCTTCGGCCACTGATATCCCTGCCAATTCACGCATGGTGGAGCGTGCACCGTCGGCAGCAATTAATAATGGCGTATGCAATTGTCGGCCATCATCCAGCACTAGCCAGCGCCCGCTATCAGAGGTTTGCAAAGCCTCCACGCCCACTCCAAAGAGAGTGCTAACGGAAGGTAGCGCTAGCACCTGCTCATTTAACGCGGCCAATGTCACATCGTTTTCAACAATATGTCCAAGTACGGGCGCACCTGCTTCATCGGCGGAAAAATGGATGCTGCCGCTGCCTTCTGCATCCCACACCTGCATATAACGGTAAGGCGTTATCCTAGTAGCAGCCATCGCGGGCCACGCCTTCAGGTGTGAGAGCAGCCGCTGAGAAACGGGTGTCAGGGCACTCACCCTGGGGGCAGGCGGATGGCCACCAAAAGCATCTAAGCGCAGTGGTGCTGCTTTGGTTTCAACCAACGCCACTTGCATCCCAGCGTTAGCCAGCAGTCCTGCTAACGCTGTGCCGACCATTCCGGCGCCTACGATCACTGCGTCAAAACGTTCAACCGGCACATCTGTTGCCGCTGTTTGCGTTTTCATAACGTTCCTTTAGCTACTTGTTGCATCAGCGCTCCAGACCCATTGCTCTGCGTGCCAAGCTGCGGCGAAGCGGGCCCACTAAATTGAGCCCTACCAGACCAGCGGCTCGGGCATGCGGCAGTAGGGGCAGCGAATAGCCAAATAGACGCACTAACCCATCGCTAAACCGAATGACATTGGCACGGTCTTGCGCACGACGCTGCTCAAAGGCTAGTAGCATATCCATGTCACCAAGAGCACGTTGGTTCTGAGCGCCCTGCGCTAGTGCTTCAACCAGATCCATCACTGAGCGTAGTGCCAAGTTGAACCCCTGACCCGCTACCGGGTGAAGTGCATGAGCTGCATTTCCCAACACCGCCAACCCAGGGCGAACGGGCTCTTCCGCAGTAATCAGCGAAAGTGGGTAACTGAAACGCTGCCCCACTCGAGTAAAACGCCCCACTCGATCACCAAAGGCAGCTTGTAGCTGGCGTAAAAACGCCGCATCGGAGAGCGCTAGTCGCGCCTGCTCGGTACCGCTGGCATGCGTCCAGACCAGCTCCATCGCTTGACCAGGCAATGGCAGCAGCGCGATCGGCCCCTCTGCTGTAAAGCGCTCATAGGCAATCCCCTCGTGGGGCTGGCTAATACCAACATGGGCAATGACGGCTGTTTGTTCGTAAGAGCGGTGGCGACTACCGATTCCCAACTGCTCTTTCAGCCCAGACCGTCCACCATCAGCGAGAATAGTCAGCGCCGCCGTTAGTTCACTGCCATCGGAAAGTACAAGGCGGTGGCCATTAGCTTGTGGCGTTAGTTGCGCCACCGTTGCGGGGCAGTGCCACTCAATCGGTAGTTGCTGAAGATGATGATGCAGCACGCGCCCCATCCAAGCATTCGGAATGACATGCCCCAATGCTGGCACCCCCAACTCCTGAGCACTAAGCCTCGTGGCACCTAAACGACCGCGCTCGCTGATATGAATACGCTTGATCGGGGTAGCTTCGCTGCGCATCGCCTCCCAAACACCCAGTTGGCGAAAGCGTTGCGCAGAACCTTCAGCGATAGCACTGGCCCTGGCATCAAAGCTTGGCTGCCACGCTGGCTCCTCAGCGTTTTTGGGTAAGGCTGCCGCTTCAACAATTGCCACACGCCAGCCATAGCGTTCAATCAGCGGTGCTAACGCGCAGCCCAAGCTAGCACCGACCAGCCCACCGCCCACAATAACAATATCGTGGGTGAGCGTAGCTGCTTGCTGCAGTCTTACCTGCTGAGCCCCATGCATTGTCATCTCCTATGGATAAACCAAACCCAGCAAATGTAATTTCGTAATGTAAATTACATAAAGAAATATCAATGAGATTTTACTGCTTATTTATTAGCCATTAATTGCTCTATATCAGCAATCTGTTTTGGCACAGCTGACGTGAGCACCTCTTGTCCATCGCGGGTCACCACAACGTCATCTTCAATACGAATACCAATGCCGCGGTAGGCAGCAGGAATATCGTCATCGCAGGGAACGTATAAACCTGGCTCAATAGTGACGACCATTCCCTCAATTAGCAGGCGCGGCGTCTCTTCATCCAGCCGATAAGTTCCTACATCATGCACATCTAACCCCAACCAGTGAGACGTAGAGTGCAGGTAGAAGCGTCGATAGCTCTCATCGTCAATGCATGCCTGCACATCGCCCTCTAACAACCCGAGATCGACCAGCCCAGCAGTTAAATCCCTTACGACCCCCTGGTGAATATCTGCCAGCGTGGCTCCCGGCTTAACGGCGTGCACTGCACGCTCTTGCGCATCTAGCACTACTTGATAAAGCGCCCGCTGAGCGTCATTGAACCGACCATTCACCGGGAAAGTCCGGGTAATATCTCCGGCGTAAAGATCGAACTCAGCCCCTGCGTCAATCAGCACAAGTGTATCGGCCTGCAACGTATCGCTGTTCTCAATATAGTGCAGTACGCAAGCGTTAACGCCACCACCAACAATGGTGCTATACGCAGGCCCGCTAGCACCCTGCCAAACGAATTCGTGTTCTAACTCTGCCTGCAACTGGTACTCGCTTAATCCTGGACGGCAGACACGCATCGCACGCGTATGCGCCCTTGCTGAGATAGCCGCCGCATGGCGCAGTAAGGTAATTTCAGCAGGGCTTTTAATAAGGCGCATCTCATGAATAAGCGGGCGGCTATCCAGCCATCCTTTCAATGCAGGTTTACCTCGGCGTTGGCCCGCTTGAGCGTAGGCCAACGCCTCTTCTGCAATGCTCAGTGCCTCGGGATTATCGAGCGGCAAATAGAGCAGCTCGCGGCCTGCTAGTAGACCTGGTAACAGCTCTTCTCGCTGAGCATTTTCAAACGCTTGGTCAATTCCATGCTGAGTTTCAACGCCCTGGGCGCCTAATCGCCTACCTGTCCAGGCTTCCATCGTGGCGTCGCGATCTTGGCAAAACACCACGCTTTGACCTGCCTCACGCCCAGGCAGCAATACAAGCAACGCATCCGGCTCTTGAATGCCGGTTAAATAGTAAAAATCACTCTGCTGCCGGAACGTGTATTCGCTATCGTGAGAGCGCGTTACCAAGGCAGCGCTTGGCACCACTAGCGCAGCATTGGCAGGCAGCTGGGCGATGAGTGTTGCTCGGCGCTGGCGGTATTCTGCAGGTGTAATAGCGGCGGGCCGAGGCAGTAACTCCGGTAACATAGATAACTCCTGTATTAATGAACGGGGGCGTCGGTCTGCTCAACCTGGGGCATTCCAGGGTGCTGCTCGGTGTAGAGCAACATTGCCGCCATACGTGCGTGTTCCGTCAGTGCAAATAGGTCATTTTCGTTTTCGGGGCTGTCATCGATATCGGTTTCGATCTGTACGAGTCCGGCGAGATCCTCGATGGCCTCTTGAAGCGTCTTAGACCAGCGTTCGCGTAGCGCTTCATCAGCCACGTCATCAACGACTTCCATAAAACCCAGCGTCCACTCTTTTAGACCCTGAGCTTGCTCGGCGAGGGAAAAAAGCTCATCGGGGAGCAGCGGTGTGTAATTCAAATCGCTGGCGCTCAATGCCTCCAGCGTTTGACGCCGCCAACCTAGCAGGCGTTCAGCGCTAGCAGGATCTCGTGGCTGTTCGACACCTAAGCTTAGGCATACCTCTTCTAACCATGCTTCAGCCGTCACATCACGTAGCGCTAACAGGCCACTTAGGCGGCCATCCAAAAACGCGGGCGACTGCATACTTCCATGCAGTAGAAAAACATCCGCGACGTCAGAAAAATCCTGGCGTTCATTGATTAGGGACATGGGCATTGCTCGCTATACAAAATGGGGAATGAAGTCGTCGTAACAACATCGCTAAGGGTGTTAAACCGCAGAAGGAATCTTACGGCGCGGGCGCCTGTGCGTTGACCCCACATAAGCGGCTCTCTTATAGTGAACGCCAACTATCCTTCCTATGCAGCGATGTTAACGCATTGGTCAATAAAATGACCTGTGCCGGAGTTTTTGATGAGTAACGCGAAGCGGCCAACCAAAGAAATCACCCTACTGGGTCGCAGCTACATGATTGCTTGCGACACTGGCGAAGAAGCTAAGCTCGAACGTGCTGCTCGCTATTTAGATCGCGCGATGAATGGCATTCACGCCCAAAGCAATGCCCTTGGCAGCGAGCGGGTTGCAGTGATGGCAGCGCTGAATATCACCCATGAGCTGCTTGAAATTATGGATGAGCACCGCGCAAGCGAAGCAAACCTGAACCGCCTAAACGACCGCCTTGAACGGGCACTAGCAGATACACGTCAGCAAAAAGAACCGTAAGAACCTGCTGTCGGCTCTTTGGCATTACCACTGGCTCTGTTAGGATAGAGATGTTCTCTGGAGTGTACGCCAGTCGTTATAGTCCCTCGAGCCTATGCGATGTACCCAGGGGGCCAAATGCTAGCCAACCCCGTGTGCATGTCCGTGCGTCGGAAAGCCTGACGGGTTGGCTGCGGCCACCCACCTGAACCAATAGGTTCAGGGCCAGAACGACAGCGGCATTCTGGGGAACACTTCGTCTTGGTTAGCTCGTCACGAGTAGCTCGTTATGAACGATACTGCGGATCGCAGTACATTCGGCGATAAAATTGCGCTTCGCCGTGAGCTTAGACGCAGACGCCGCACCCTCTCCTTGAATCAGCAAAAACAAGCCGCTGCCGCGCTTTGCCAGCGCCTTAAAAGGCTGCCTGAAATTCGTCGCGCGAAACGCATTAGCCTTTACTTACCGGTTAACGGCGAGATAGACCCGACACCATTGATACCTTGGCTTCGCCAGCGAAAAGTAAGTATTTACTTACCGGTATTGCGCCCGTTTTCGACTAATCGCCTTTGGTTTGTTGCCTATCGCGAGTCCACCCCCATGGTTAAAAACCGTTTTGGCATCGCAGAGCCCTGCTCACGGTTTGCCGCCGATAGGCGCAATCGCCTGCCGGCTTGGGCGCTAGATACGCTTATTGTTCCGCTGGTAGGATTTGATAAGCAAGCCAACCGCATGGGTATGGGAGGTGGTTTCTACGATCGCAGCCTCGCTTTTATGCGCCACCAAGGGCCAGCGCCGACACTCATAGGCGTGGCTCACGCCTGCCAGCAGGTGGATGCTCTACCCATCGAACCTTGGGATATTCCGTTGAACGTGATCGCTAGTGACACAAAGGTTATTCGACCAACGAAAACGGGCTGATCATCAAGATCAGCCCGTTTTAAATATCAACCTCGACTAGTTTGGCGCAGCATTTACGCTGAAAGCGCTGTGATCAACTTAGTAAGTTAACTCCCCGATAGCGCTTGCGCGTATCCAGTCGCGAGTACCCCAAGTAAAAACACCACTGTTAGCGCCATCACCATATCAGGCTTTTTACGCCGCATGCCTCGTCTCCAACGTCTTTCTCGGTTGCCAAATGTCCGTAATGCGTCATCTACACAATGTTTCTTAATAGATGACACACCGCATTAATTTCGCCCACGACTATAGGGCTATGGAGGAGAGCTGACAACCGCTTTCAGTGCTATTTTTAACGCACATTTAAACGCTTTCAAAAACTCACTGTTCTTAACAGCTCTACTTCCGTGGGTTAGTAAGCACTTACAATTCTTTACGCCATGAAGAGCTTATAAGCAGGGTTATCACTCTCCAACCAATAGCGGTAACCAATCGCATCTAAGTACTCTGCAACATGGGTTTGATCACTGCTCGGCACTTGCATACCGACCAATACACGACCGTAGGCAGCACCATGATTTCGGTAGTGGAACAGTGAAATATTCCAATCATGGGGTAGCTGAGTTAAAAAGTTCATTAGTGCACCAGGGCGCTCAGGAAATTCAAAGCGGTAGAGCTCTTCTTCAAAGCGCTCGCTAGGCCGGCCACCACTCAGGTGGCGAATATGCAGCTTCGCCAACTCATTGTCGGTCAAATCTTCAACCTGATAGCCAGCTTCACGCAGCTTATCAATCACCGCCTGGCGGTCTTCACCACCTGGTTTAACTTGTATCCCCACAAAGATATGGGCCTCGCTATTATCTGCATAGCGATAGCTGAATTCGGTGACCATACGCTTACCCAGCGTGCGGCAAAACTTTTTAAAACTACCTGGGTTTTCTGCAATGGTCACCGCCAAGATCGCTTCACGCTGCTCCCCTAGCTCGGTGCGTTCCGCAATATGTTGCAAGCGATCAAAGTTGGTATTGGCGCCGGAGTTAATACATAGCAACGTCTCGCCTTCAGCTCCTGTTTGCTGCACATACTTCTTCAGGCCAGCTAGCGAAAGCGCCCCAGACGTTTCTGCCACGGCACGGGTATCATCAAAGATATCCTTCACCGCAGCGCACATCTCATCGGTATTCACCGTGATAACGTCGTCGATTAAGTCACGCACTAAAGAAAAGGGCACCTCACCGATTTGTGCGACGGCGACACCTTCCGCGAACACACCAACTTGATCCAGTACGACCCGCTCCCCGGCTTCTAGCGCGGCTTTTAAACAGGCACTATCTTCGGCTTCTACGCCAATGATTTTGATATCTGGGCGCAGGTATTTCACATACGCCGCAACGCCTGCAATTAAGCCGCCGCCACCGACAGGAACAAAAATAGCATCTAGACGGCCGCTGTGCTGACGCAGAATTTCAACCCCAATAGTGCCCTGGCCAGCGACCACATCGATATCATCAAACGGCGGAATATAGGTATAGCCATGCTCTTTAATCAATTCTTGAGCATGCTCAGCAGCAGCAGCAAATGCATCACCTTTCAAAATAACCTTAGCACCGCGGGCGCGTACAGCCTGAACCTTAATATCGGGCGTAATACGTGGCATCACAATAACCGCTTTCACGCCCATCAGTTTGGCTGCCATGGCCAACCCCTGGGCATGATTCCCCGCCGACGCAGCAATCACGCCCTTGGCCTTCTGCTCTTCAGTTAGCTGGGCCATTTTGTTGTAAGCACCACGAATCTTGAAAGAAAACACTGGCTGAAGATCTTCGCGCTTAATCAAAATTTGGTTATTGAAACGACGCGACAAAAAGGGAGCGGGTGAAATGGGGGTCTCACAAGCGGCTTCATAAACGCGGGCTTGGAGGATCTTTTTGACGGTTGCTTCGAGCATGCGGGAATCCCAAAAAAATAACGTGACCCTAACGGGAGAGAGCAAAGCCTTTATTGGTAGCAGATTACGCCTAGCGTCGTCTAGCGTCGTCTAGCGGCGTTTCCATCGGCAGTGGGCGCTAAGGCCGTTATACTAGGGAACACTGCCTAACCCTGACGCAGGAAAATATGATGACCCAAGATGAATTGAAAGCGGCCGTAGCGGATGCTGCGGTTAAAGAAATTGAGCCTCATCTCGAAAAAGAGACCGTGCTAGGTATTGGCACAGGCTCAACAGCGAACCTGTTTATTGATCGTTTGGGCCCGCTTAGAGACCGTTTTAAAGGTGCCGTTGCCAGTTCAGAAGCCAGTGCTAAGCGCCTACAGGCGCTGGGCATTGAGGTATTCGAGCTGAACAATGTTGGCGACGTCCCCTTTTATATCGACGGTGCAGACGAAGTAAACGCTAACTTACAAATGATTAAAGGGGGTGGCGCTGCCCTAACACGGGAAAAAATCGTTGCCGCCTGCGCCAAGCAATTTATTTGCATTGCCGACGGTTCGAAATACGTTAGCCAACTGGGCAACTTCCCGCTACCGGTAGAAGTGATTCCGATGGCACGCTCTTACGTCGCTCGGGAGCTGGTCAAACTGGGGGCAGACCCCGTCTATCGACAAGGCGTGGTCACCGATAATGGCAATCAAATTATCGACTGCTTTGACTTTATGATCGACGACCCAGCCTCCATGGAAGCGCGTATAAATGCCATTGTCGGCGTCGTTACCAACGGTTTATTCGCCCAGCGCGGCGCTGATGTACTGCTATTAGGCAAAGCAGACGGCGTGGAACGAACCACATTACGTTAACCACTGGCTAAGCCCATCGAGCGTGCGCTTCAATGCGCCTCGATGGGCTTCAACGACCTCTCGCCCAGCCTGCCCAACTTGCAGCGCAAATGATGGCGTTGCCAGCCACTCGGCCAGCGCATCGGCCAAGGCATCGGGTGTTTCCACCACACTTAACGCGCCTACCGCTAATAGCGGCTCAGCCACATCGCTAAAGTTGTCGAGAGAAGGGCCGCAGAGCACTGGTTTGCCCAGCGCCGCAGGCTCCACTACGTTGTGCCCGCCCAACGGCACCAAACTACCGCCAACATAGGCCACATGCCCTGCGGCATACAGCGTTGCCAGCTCACCTAGCGTATCCCCCAGGTAAACCTGCGTTTGTGGCGTCACGGCCTGCTGCTGGCTGCGACGGCTGAGTGCCCAGCCGCCTTGGGAACACAGCTTGGCCACTTCGTCAAAACGCTGCGGGTGTCGCGGCACCAATACCAATAACGCTGTTGGAAAGCGCTTCAATAGCTGACGGTGAGCCTCCAACAGCAGTGCTTCTTCCCCGTCGCGGGTGGATCCTGCCACCCACACTGGGCGCGAGCTCCAGACTTGAAGTAAGTACTCACTCTCCTTTAGAGCCTTTTCTTGAGAAGGTACCTCAAATTTTAACGATCCAACGACCTGAATTACTGCTGCGCGGCAACCCAGTGCCTGAAAGCGCTCGGCATCTTGGGCAGATTTAGCAGCCAGCCAGGTGACATTAGCTAGTGCACTCGCCATTAACGAACGCAAGCGCTGATAGCGTGTAAAGGCTCGTGGCGATAACCGCCCATTGACGACCGCGACAGGTACTGCTTGTTGGTGACAAGCGTGCAGCAGGTTGGGCCACAGTTCGGTTTCAAACAGAATGGCAAGAGCTGGCTGCACGTTGGTAATAAAGCGCTTGGCCGATCCCGGAAAATCCAGAGGAAGAAAGCAGTGAGCAAGCCTTCCCTGATCCGGCTCGATTTGCTCACCGATTAGCGCCTGAGCCTGGTGAGCCCCCGTCGCGGTCATTGTGGTCAGCAACAGGCTGTGCTGAGGATAACGCGCCAGCAATCCCTCTATTAGCGGACGGGCAGCACGCACTTCCCCCACCGAGGCGCAGTGCAACCAAATTCGCGGCCCAGAGGGGAGCTTACCCAAACGCATACCAAGCCGCTGCAAGCGCGAGTAAGTAAGTACTTGCTCACGCCAGATGCGCCAGCCAATCAGCGGCGACAACATATAGAGCACCGCTGAATAAACAAGCCGAGGCCAAATCGGCGACGCCATTAGCCCTCGCGATCCAGGATGGAGCTAATCATTGCGGTGGTCGATACGCCATCTTCAAAGCCAAGTACTTTTACATCGCCACCGTTGGCGATAACGGCCTCCCCTCCTGCAATATCTTCAGGGCGGTAATCGCCACCTTTCACCAAAATATCCGGCAAAACGGCTTCAATTAGCGCTTGGGGAGTATCGTCACTAAATGGCACAACCCAATCGACAGCGCCTAACCCAGCCAGTACTTGCATGCGGCGGTTAAGCGGATTGATTGGCCGTTTCGGACCTTTCAAACGACCAATAGAGGCATCATCATTCACCGCAACAATGAGGCGATCCCCCAGGCGTTTGGCTTGTTCCAAGTAGGCCACGTGTCCTGCATGAAGAATATCAAAGCAGCCATTGGTCATTACCACGCGCTCGCCACGCAGCTGGGCAGCACGCACAGCGTCGACCAGCGGGGCTTGGTCAATCATCCCAAACTCAGCCAGCTTGTCGCCGTGTAGCGCGGTGTAGAGCTCGGCTATCGAGAGCGTCGCCGTGCCTGGTTTAGCGACCACTAAGCCCGCCCCCAAGTTGGCCAGCATCATCGCTTCTGGCAATGCATGGCCTGATGCCAGCGCGAGCCCCATCAGGCCAATCACGGTATCGCCTGCGCCAGTCACGTCGAACACTTCCTGGGCTCGGGTGGGTAAATGGAGCGGTGCGTGGCCTTCGCGAATAAGCGTCATACCTTTTTCGCTACGAGTGATCAGCAGCGCTTCTAACTCAAGCTCAGCGCGCAACGCTTCTCCGCGTTGGGCAAGAACATCGTCGTTGGCACAGTGACCAACCACCGCTTCAAACTCGGTTAAGTTAGGCGTAATCAAACTCGCCCCACGATACTTACTAAAATCTTGGCCTTTCGGATCGACCAGCACTCGCTTGCCGAAAGCGCGCGCCATCTGAATCAGCATCTCGACCTGGTTAAGCGTTCCTTTACCGTAGTCGGAAAGAATCACCACATCGCAATCAGGCAGCGCTTTTTCGACCTGCTCCAGCAGAGCGGTGGTATCGACTCCATCAAGACGCTGCTCAAAATCCAATCGCAGTAGCTGTTGATTACGACTCATCACACGCAGCTTGGTAATCGTTGGTATCTCTGGGCTTTGCTGAAAGTAAGTACTCACATTCGACGAAGCCAAACGCGACGTCAGCAGCTCGGCATTCTCATCCTCTCCTACGACACCTGCCAGGGCAATGTGGCCGCCCAGAGAGGCCACATTGAGTGCCACGTTCGCTGCGCCACCGGGACGATCATCAGCCTCTTCGACACGCACCACCGGCACCGGTGCTTCGGGTGAAATGCGCGACGTGCCACCATGCCAATAGCGGTCGAGCATCACATCCCCCACCACCAATACGCGAGCATGTTCCAGGGCGGTTAAATCAACTCTCATCCGAAGGTCCTGTTGTTGGCTGCACTGCGGTATACGCCAGCAGCGTGTCTAACTTAGCAATCACGTCGTCCGCTTTGATCAAATCCATGGCATCCGCATGGCGTACTCGCTGTCCCCAGCTAACCTCATCGACGGATTTATTCAGATACGTGCGAACCGCTTCGGGATAAGCATTGACCGCAAAATCCCGCCAACAATAAGGCGCGGCACGCTGGGGGTTGGTGGTCGCATAGAGGCCAAGTGTGGGCGTACCCATAGCATTCCCCATATGCGCCGGCCCCGTGTCGGGGGCAATGACCGCACGAGCATTGTCAATCAACGCCAGTACGCCTTTGAGCGACGTACCGCCGATAGCATTAATAACGCTATCCGGTTGGCATAGCGCCTCAATTTGATCGCCGATTTCTCGCTCTAATGAACTCCCCCCACCGGTCAACACGCTCTTCAGACCATGGTGTACCCAAGCATGTTCAATCACGCTGGCATAGCCTTCCACCGACCAATTGCGGAAATTGCGCAGCCGTGCGTTGCTGCAAGGATTAATGACCAGATATGGCGTATCGCCACTAACCCCTCGGGCTTCTTCATAGGCCAGCGGTGGTACGGCCAGATTCCATTCCAATCGATCGTCTTCTACGCCGAGCAAGCGAGCAAAGTCCATAAACGACTCCAACACATGGGCGTTTGGATGCGGCGCAAGCTGATGCTGTGTAAACCAGTGCTGAGCGTCTTTGGCACGCGCCTTATCATAGCCCACTCGTACATTGGCCTTGAGGCCAAGCGAAAGCACGCTGGCGCGTATCGCTTGCTGCATGTGCAGCAGTACATCAAAGCGAGTGTCGGAAAGCTCTTTCCACAGGGCACGCATGCCCGCAAGACCGGTGGACTTGTCATAGACAACAAACTCGACCCCAGAAAGCCCCGCCAGTAAACTGTGCTCCCCCTTGCCGATTATCCAGGTAATGCGAGCGTGCGGCCATTGGCGCTGTAACGCACGCACCGTGGGCACAAGATTGCACACATCTCCCAACGCGGAGAGGCGCAAAATGGCAATATGGTTAGGTTGAGCAGGCAGAGAGGGCTTCATGCGCTTAGCGGCACTCCGGCAAAGAAATTGGCTGATTTTACATGATGTAGACAGTTTAAGTGACGCTGCCACGTCACACCAACTGTCGCAACAACGATCGCAACATGGATCTCAACATCAATCACAACAACAGTCTCAAGGGAAGTCTCAAGGGCAGTCACACCCACTTCATCCTGAGCTTTTTCATCAGGACTATTGGCGTGAGCGTAATTTAATCGTCGGGGAAGCACCAGGGAGGGGTAGCAGTTTCTTCTTAAAGGCCAGTGATTCAGAGCAGTGGGTATTGCGCCCTTATCGCCGCGGCGGATTGATCGCCAAGCTAAGCGAGAAACGCTACCTGTGGCTGGGTGAAGAGCGCACCCGCGCGTTTCACGAGCTGCGCTTAAACGCTGAGCTGTATGACCTGGGACTGCCAGTGCCGCGCCCCGTTGCCTGCTGTGTTATGCGTTACGGCCCTACGTATGAAGCAGCGCTTATCACCGTTAGGATTCCAGGCGCTCAGGCGCTGGCTAGCTTATTAGCGGCAGGGGAAGCAGATGAGACGTTACTTCAGCGCGTTGGCGCAATGATCAAACGCTTCCATCAAGCAGGCCTTGATCATGTTGATCTAAATGCGCGCAATATCTTGGTCGACCCCCATGGCGAGCCCTGGCTGATTGATCTGGACCGCTGCCGTCTACGACCACCAGGCAAGTGGCAGGAGCACAATGTAAACCGCCTAGCAAGGTCGCTAAAAAAATTCCATTGTCATTATGCGCTGCCCGCCATATTAAAAGGTTATAGCCGTTAACCTTTATTTTTCAGCGCTAACATCACACGCGAGGATTTTCGCTACGCACTCTATTAGTTCGTTCGGAGTAATTGATGAAAGATCTGTTTGTGATGAAACATAACTACTGTTATCTCTCTCAAGAAACCACTCAGGTAAATATTCTTTAAAAACAACAACTTGATTAACACCCGCTATATGAGCAACGTGCGAGGGGCCACAATCGTTACTGATAAATATTTTGCAGCTATTTATCAATCTAAAAAGAGTAGTTACATCAGGACTATGCATAACAGAAAATCCTTCTTTCTCAAGGATGCTCTTTTCCTCTTCTTCTTTAGGCCCTGTGAGGAAAACAATTTTTTCTGATCTTAACTCAGAAATTTTTCTTGCTAGCTGAATATAATTAGCAAGTGACCATTTTTTTTCTTCTCCCCCAGCACCGGGAGCAAGTACAATTTTATTGTTTAACACTTCATCAGATTCAATCTGTTTTTTCAAACAGGGAGTAATATCTAATGTTGATGATACTCCTAGAAGGGACAAGAAAAGGTCTGCTCTGTAGGTAGTTACATCAAGAGGTAGCGAGTGTGTATAAAACGCTCCAAATTTTTTAAATCCTATTCTATAAGGAATTCGCAGCTTCAACATTTGAAGTGAGGTCCCAATACTAGAGGGACGCAAGTTAAAACCAATATCGAAATTATATTTCCTACTTAAGCTGGTGGTGCTAAAGCCGTCAATCGCTTCAAGCTCGTTTAAAAAACCTGCTTCAACTAGGAAGTCTGCCCCTGAATTTTTAGAGATACCCACCAATTTAGCATTTGGATACCTTTCCTTAACAGCGACTAAAAAAGGAATATGAACTACATATGCACCAAAAAAAGGCCTATTATGTAAAAATATAGCGATGCATTTAACTTTTAAAAAGTCGTTCATTTAAAAACAATTCCTTTATAGACATCGAGATAACTTTCAGCCATTCTTTCTTTACTATAAGTCTCTAAAAGAAGGCGTGCATTCTCAACAGCAGACTCTCTCATCGGTTTGTTTTTTGCTAGTTTGATTATCCAGTCCTCGACTTCCTCACTACTTCCTGGAGTTACTAAAAAACCTGTCTCACCATGCTTAATTAAATCAGGAATGCCGCCAACATTACTAGCAACAATAGGCACGTTTGCATCCATAACATCTAGAAGGACTGACCCTAGCCCCTCATTGCGAGATGGAAAAACAAACAGATCCAGCGCTGGAATAAAATCACCAATATTAGGCTTAAAGCCAGCCCATACAACATTTTTTAAGTGACTGCTTTCCAAGCGAAGCTCATCCTCGTCTTCACCTCGGCCAAAAAAAACGCACAGCACTTCAGGATAGCTATGCTGTAATCGCGCCGCGGCCTCAAGCAATATCCGCTGACCTTTGTGACGATCAACTAGCGCACCTATATGGCCGACAATAAAGCGGTCTGGATAGCTGGCACGAAAACCAGCAGCGACTTGGGCGTCCGCGGTAAATCCCGTCATCGCACTAGGAATCGTCAATACTTCACTCTTACTCCAGTGTGATAGCTGTTGTCGAATAATCGATGAAATAGCGACACAGCGATCCGCATCACGATAGAACAGTCGATTCACCCATTTATCTTTAATGGGTGTATCCACTCGGCGAGTCACCACATAGGGTGTACCGTATATACGCTTATGCAACCACGCCCAGTGCACCGCTTTAGCTTCATGAGCATGCACTATCGATGCGCGGCCAGCTTGCCTATGCCCAGCAATCTGCTGGTTAGCATCCACGAACCTTAAGTTCTCAATGCATTGAAGCTCATTACGCAATGGAGAATCTTTTCTGCATACCAGCGTTTGCTGACCTACATGCCGTTGCAAGGCTTGAATTAGCAGCGCTGTCTGGCGTTCTCCACCGCGAAAACCTTTGGCAAGGTTAACGTGAATAATATGCAAATTGCCCTCATACAAATCGTTGCCATCACCCTGGTATAGTACTGTATCTACCAACCACCAGAGCAGGGTGTGAATAAATGTCTATGGATGTGAGCGTCGTTATCATTACTCGCAATGCGGCCGCGACACTTAGCCGAACACTAGACGCCTTGACGTGCTATGACGATGTCGTGGTATATGACAACGGCTCCACAGACGACACATGTAGCATTGTACAAGCCTACTCCAATACAACATTACACCATGGTGAATTTTTAGGCTTTGGCCCTACCAAGCGTGCTGCCGTATCGTTAGCAAAATATGACTGGATCTTCTCAATAGATGCTGACGAAGCGCCAACAAAAGAGCTAAACGCTGCGATTAATGACTGGGTAGCCACTGCAACACCTCAGCAAGCTGGCAAAATATTGCGCGAAAACTGGATGCTGGGTAAACCCGTTCGCCACTCTGGCTGGGGAAATGACTGGTTAATTCGACTGTTTAACCGTAACACAGGTAACTTTAATGATGCCGCTGTTCATGAGTCAGTGAGCTTAGCAAAAAATACAGAAGTTTCTCGGCTTAATGGAAAAATTGAACACCTTGCCGTTAACGACCTCGCTCAGTTCCTTGATAAGATAAATCGCTATTCAGACCTTCGCGCATCATCCAAAAAACTCAAGCACTATCCTTTTGCGCTGATATTTCTCAAAGCACTTTACGCATTTATACGCACTTATTTTTTGCGCCTCGGCATACTGGATGGCTGGCGTGGGCTGACTATATCTGTGGCTAATGCAAATGGCGTTTTTTGGAAATATGCCAAAAATAATGCTAATAACCGCCTATAATACGCTGTAAATTTTCTATTACGACGTGTTGATATCACTAAAGATATCTCTACTACCGGGCAGTCTCTCACCTGATCTTGTGATCAATATGCGTCCGTATTTCTTTACTCTATCAACACTCGTTTCGGGAGACGCATGCCAGCACTAAGGTCACTCAAACTTACTCCATGGTTGCCACTGCTCGTGATCGGCATCTGTCTTGGCTATGCCCTCACCGTGCTTACTCGGCTACCTTGGTGGACACTATTTTTCACAGCCGCCGTGTGGCTAGGTTGTGGTATCAAGTTGCGCTGGGGAGCACCGCAAAACGCCCGCTACCGCCCGATGTGGCCTTGGTCGCTGGCACCGCTCAGCTTACTAGGCATTTATGTCTACTTAGCCGATAGCTTTGGCAACGTTGATTTAGGTGCGGTGTTTTTCCACCTTCAGGCGGGCATGGCCGAACATGGCGGTGCTGAAAAAATGATCACTGCCGTTATTTACACAGTGAGCGTCATCGCAGTGCTGGCATCCGTTACCTGGATCACTCGGCATGATCAGCGATGGCGGCTCACTGATCGCTTCGTTGCCCTCCTCTTATTGGCCGCAAATCCAATGCTTTACGGCTTAGGGCAGCGCAGCGCAGCCATCGTAACGGATGATGGTGCCTGGCTAGATCGCCGTTACGTGCCGCCGCCTACGGTCACTCAAGCTAATGCTAATGCGCCAAACCTGCTGGTCATGTACCTGGAAAGCATTGAGCGTACGTATAGCAATGAACTATTTGGTGATGCTTATGCTGACTTAACCGCGTTAGGCGAACGCGGGCTGGTCTTTGAAGGTATTCAACAAATGGAAAACACCGGCTGGACCATGGCGGGCATGATTGCTAGCCAGTGTGGCGTGCCGCTGATGCCTGCGGGACTTTTGCACGACAGCCAGTTCGAGCCGCTTTCCAAAGTAGTTCCCGGCGTCGATTGCCTGGGTGATGTGCTAGCGGCTCAAGGCTATCGACTTAGCTATTTGGGTGGAGCGAGTGCTCAATTTGCTGGTAAGGGGCTTTTCTATCGCGGCCATCAGTTTGATACGGTAAAGGGCAAGGAAGAGCTGTCAGCGGAACTCGAGGATCCAGAGTACCTAAATAGCTGGGGTCTATACGATGATACGCTTTACGATTTTACTGTGGATGAGATTCGTCGCTTAAGTGAGCAAGATGACGGCCCATGGGCAGTGGTGAATCTCAGCATTGCTGGTCACGCCCCTAATGGCTTTCCCTCCCAGACATGTATAGACCGTCAGGGCGAATTCGATGGTCAAGATATCTTATATTCGGTGAAATGTTCAGCAAGCCAGGCACGTGACCTTATTGAGCGTCTTGAACAAGAAGGCCTGCTCGAAAATACATTGGTTGTCGTGCTCAGCGACCACCTTACGATGCGAGTATCCGTTTGGGATCAGCTGACAACACTAGAGCGAGACAATACGCTGATCATGCTGGGCGCAGACATCACGCCGTTGACGGTGCGTCGGGGAGCGACAATGTTAGACGTATTCCCGACTATTTTGGATGCTATGGATCTCCCCCTGAGCGGTAACCGTGCAGGGCTTGGAGCATCTCTACTTAGCAGTCAACCAACGCTGGTTGAAACGCATGGGCTTGAGGTGCTTAACGAGCGGCTCCGGGAAGAGACCGCATTACAGCACCGTCTTTGGGAAGGACTAACCCCTCAACGGCGCGCACCCCAAACAAGCGCCGACCAACAGGTCATAGAAACGCCTGCTGATCAGGCTGATGAAGTCGAGATTATACGCTAACGTTAGCGCCGTTAGCACGCTGACTATCGACTCTCATCGCTCGATACACTTGCTCTACACCTAAATCATTCAGACAGTTGGTATGCCCCAGCGGGCAGGTACGCTTAAAGCAAGGTGAGCAGGAAAGCGCCAAATAGTGAATGGCAGCATTGTCGGTTAAGGGTGGGGTATATCTAGGCGATGAAGAGCCGTATAAAGCGTGAATACGCACGCCTACCGCGGCGGCAACGTGCATTAAGCCCGAATCGTTGGTAACCACCTGACGGCAGTCTGCCAACAAGTCTACCGCATCCGCCAATTGGGTTTTGCCGCATAAGTTATGCGCGTGGGGCAATCCCTTAACAATGCTTTCTCCAGCGGCATGATCTTTCGGCCCGCCAAGCACACGCACCTCAAACCCATCCTTAACCAGTTGCACTGCTAATGCATGGAAATAGTCTAACGGCCACTGTTTAGCGGGCCCGTACTCCGCTCCGGGCATCATACCGATAGCGGGACGTGACGATAGCGCGTGAGCAAGGCGTAAATTGACCAAATTATTTCGATCAATTGTTAAACGTGGTGTAGGGATCTCAAACTCGCCTTGGATAGCTTCTTCCAGTGGAAGGCCCAGCGAAACAAATCGCTTAACCGTTTGATCCAATACCTGCTTATCCAGCTTGCGGCGCTCTTTCAATAAGCCGTAACGGTGCTCACCTAAAAAGCCGATACGCTCGGGAATACGCGCCATAAAGGGAACTAGCGCCGCTTTCCAAGAGCGTGGCAGAACAATGGCACGATCAAAGCGTCCTCGTAAGCGGACAGCCAGCTCACGACGGCTGGCAAGACCAAATTCACCATGCCCCACTGCCAATGGAAGCACCTCGTCTACCTCAGGCATACGCTCTAGAATAGGTTGTGACCATTCAGGAGCGACCACCCCAAGGGTTGCCCCTGGGTGACGGTTTTTCAAGGTCATAAACAGGCTTTGCGCCATCACCATATCGCCGACCCACGAAGGGCCGACCACCAATATGCGCTTGGCAGAGTTAGCCATTTAGCCACTCCAAGTAGGCTTTCACACCCTGTGCAACGGTTTTGAACTCAACATCGCAACCAGAAGCACGCAGATTGCTGATATCTGCACGAGTGTAACTTTGATAGCGTCCTTTTAGTTCTTCAGGAAAAGGTATGTAGTCAATTTCACCCTGCCCATAAAAGCCAATGACAGCCTCACCAATAGCTTTGAATGGCTCTGCCCGACCGGTGCCCAGATTAAAAATACCGGACGCATGAGGATTATCTAAGAACCACAGATTGACATCGACCACATCGCCAACGAAAACGAAGTCGCGACTCTGCATGCCCGCCTCATAACCGCCGTACGCCCCAAACAGCTTTAACGTTTCACCATTGCGAATTTGTAAATGGTTATGGTAGGCCACACTCGCCATCTTGCCCTTATGTTGTTCACGGGGGCCATAAACATTGAAGTAGCGAAAGCCAACTACTTGTGTCGTCAACTCATCCCAGCGAGAGCGCACGTGCTGATCAAACAGCAGCTTAGAGTAGCCATAGACGTTGAGCGGCTTTTCGTGCTCAGGCGCCTCTTTAAACACCTCACTACCGCCATAAGTAGCTGCTGATGATGCGTATAAAAATGGAATGCCTAACGCTTCACAGTAGTTAAGCAGCACTTTTGAGTACTCGAAGTTATTCTCCATCATGTAGTGCCCATCCCACTCCGTCGTATCGGAGCACGCACCCTCATGGAAAATAGCATCAATGGTCGGCAAATCGACTGACTCACCTCGCAATGCAGCTTTAATTCGCGCTAGAAAATCATCTTTATCCAGATAATCTGCCAGCGTGCAGTCAGCTAAATTGACGAACTTAGTGCCGTCACGTAGGTCATCAACCACCATCACATCATCGCGGCCACGAGCGTTCAGCGCTTTGACAATATTGGCGCCGATAAAACCGGCCCCGCCTGTTACAACGATCATCTCGTTCTCCTTACCAAAAGCGGCTCTGTTGGCTAACGTGCCTATAACCTATCTCTCTGTGATTGTATACTTGACGGCCTATGAATTCATGGCCAACGGTGCTTTCCGCGATGAGTGTCTCGACAAACCAATCGACACCCGATGTGTCGACCTTTCAAGGCTTGATCCTTGCTCTGCAACAATACTGGGCAGAACAGGGCTGTGTCATTCTCCAACCTCTCGATATGGAAGTCGGCGCGGGCACCTTCCACCCTGCCACCTTCCTACGAGCAATTGGTCCAGAAACCTGGAACGCGGCCTATGTGCAGCCTTCCCGTCGTCCGACAGACGGCCGCTACGGTGAAAACCCCAACCGCCTACAGCACTATTACCAGTTTCAGGTGGTAATGAAACCATCGCCCAGCAATCTGCAGGATCTCTATTTAGGCTCATTAAAGCGCCTGGGGCTCGATCCTCTCGTCCATGACGTGCGCTTCGTGGAAGATAACTGGGAATCCCCTACCCTGGGTGCCTGGGGCCTTGGTTGGGAAGTATGGCTCAACGGCATGGAAGTCACGCAGTTTACTTATTTCCAGCAGGCAGGCGGCATTGAATGTTACCCCGTTACTGGCGAGCTCACCTACGGGCTTGAGCGTCTCGCCATGTACCTGCAAAACGTCGATAGCGTATATGACCTGGTATGGGCCATCGCCCCCGACGGCAGCAAGGTCAGCTATGGAGATGTTTATCTTCAGAATGAGCGTGAACAGTCGGCGTATAATTTTGAGCATGCTGATGTTGAGCAGCTATTTGCCGCCTTTGACCACCAGGAAAAAGAGTGCAGCAAGCTCCTGGTAGCCAATCTGCCGCTGCCTGCCTACGAGCAAGTTCTGAAAGCATCCCATACGTTTAACCTGTTAGATGCTCGTCATGCGATTTCCGTGACCGAACGTCAACGTTTCATTCTGCGCGTTCGCACCATGGCACGAAATGTTGCTACCGCCTATTTTGAGTCTCGTAAAGCAGAAGGATTCCCAATGGCGCCCGAAGCCCTACGCCGCGAACTGTTACAAGAACCACTCGCTGACCAGGGAGACGCATAATGGCTGTTGACACACTTCTATTAGAACTAGGTGCCGAAGAGCTTCCTCCCGCTGCGCTAGATACTCTTTCCGATGCATTTTCAGCCGGCATCGAAAAAGGCCTACAAGAAGCCGAGTTTTCTTTCCAAAGCATCGCCGCTTACGCAACGCCTCGCCGTTTAGCAGTGCAGGTTACCGGGCTTGCAGACAAGCAGCCTGACCGTGAGGTTGAGCGTCGTGGTCCTGCTCTAGCCGCTGCATTCAAAGACGGTGTGCCCACCAAAGCAGCCGAAGGTTTCGCGCGCTCTTGCGGCGTCAGCGTTGATGAGCTGATTCATTTAGAAACCGATAAAGGTACTTGGCTTGGTTTCCGCGAACAGCAGCAAGGCGAGACTGTACAAGCGCTGCTGCCAGAGATGATTGGCAAAACGCTACAGTCACTACCAGTGCCTAAAAATATGCGCTGGGGATCGTCACGCGTTGAGTTTTCCCGACCTGTTCACTGGCTGGTTGCCCTGTATGGTAGCGACGTTATTGCCGCAGAAGCGCTTGGCCTTCAGGCTAGCCGTACGACCTTTGGCCACCGCTTCCATGCGCCAGATGCCATACAGCTTCAACATGCCGATGACTACCTAGCCGTACTGGAAAATGCCTACGTCCTAGCCGATCGCCAGCGGCGCCGCGAACGCATCCGTGAACAGGTATTAGCGGAAGCTGAGGTTCAAGAAGCCAGTGCTGTCATCGACGAAGAGCTGTTAGTAGAAGTCAGCGGGTTGGTCGAGTGGCCAGTCGCATTAACCGGCAGCTTCGATGAACGCTTTTTGGAAGTGCCCGCCGAGTGCTTGATCTCGTCCATGAAGGCTAACCAAAAGTACTTTCACCTATTGGATGACCAAGGCAAGCTGAAACCGCTGTTCATTACTATTTCGAACATCGACAGCACTGATCCGCAACAGGTGATTTCCGGCAATGAAAAGGTCATTCGCCCACGCCTGGCCGACGCGGCCTTCTTCTACGAAACTGACCGGAAACGTACTCTTGCCTCACGTATTCCTCAGTTGGAAAGCGTGGTATTCCAACAACAGTTAGGTACGTTGGCTGACAAGGCGCGTCGCAGCACCGCCGTAGCGACCTATATTGCCGAGCACATTAATGCAGATGTGAGCCATGCCCAGCGCGCAGTGGCACTTGCCAAGTGTGATCTGGTCACCGAGATGGTACTCGAATTCCCAGAGCTTCAGGGCATCATGGGCCGCTATTATGCCGACCAGGATGGTGAGCCAGCTGACGTTGCCCAGGCATTAGAAGAGCAGTACCTGCCCCGCTTTGCCAATGACGACATTCCACAAAGCCTTGTAGGCCAAGCGCTCGCATTGGCTGACCGTCTAGATACCCTGGTGGGTATCTTTGGCATTGGCCAACGCCCAACCGGCGCAAAGGATCCGTTTGCTCTGCGCCGTGCTTCTATTGGTGTGTTAAACATTCTGGTTAAAGGTCAGCTTAATTTAGACCTTCGTGAGTTGCTCAGCGTAGCCGCTGAACAGCACCAAGGCCTGCCCAAGGCAGAAGGCTTGGTAGAAGACGTCTTGACCTACATGCTAGACCGCTTCCGCGCCTGGGGCCAAGAAGAAGGCATTAGTGCTGAAATGTACTTGGCAGTACGCGCTCGTCCAGTAACTAAACCGCTGGATTTTGCTCGCCGCTTACGTGCCGTGAAAGCCTTTGCTCAACGGGAAGAAGCCGCTGCTTTGGCTGCCGCGAACAAGCGGGTTTCTAATATCCTCAGCAAGCAAGAACACAACGGTAGTACCCAGGTTGATCAGAGCCTGCTTCAGGAAGACGCGGAGAAGACGTTGTTCAATGCAGTAGCGGCCAGTCAGCAACAAGTGGCTCCGCTATTTTCAGCAGGCGACTACCAGCAGGCACTAGACGCGCTGGCAACGCTACGTGAACCTGTCGATGCCTTTTTCGATCAGGTAATGGTCATGGCCGATGACAATGCTGTTCGCCATAACCGCTTAGCACTGCTTGCCAGCCTGCAAGCACTATTCCTTGAGGTGGCGGATATTTCTCAGCTACCGCAATAAGTACCGGCGGCACCGCTATCGGTTCGCCCAGGTAATAACAAAGCCCGGCTCTCGTAAGCCGGGCTTTTTTCGCCCACCCTATTTGTCTAGCCTCTCCCGATCAGACTAAACTCGGTGTTACGCCGACTATGTGTTTCACGTGAAACACTGGCCAATGACTATGTACTCATTACTCGATAAGAATACAGTGATGTGCGAATAAGGAACTTTATGATCTCGGCCAACCAACTGGTGATACTAGATCGTGATGGCGTCATTAATCACGATTCCGATGCTTATATTAAATCACTAGAAGAATGGATCCCCTACCCTTCCGCAATCGATGCCATTGTTCAACTCAACAAGGCGGGGTATAGCGTGGCAATAGCGACCAATCAGTCGGGTATTGCACGTGGCTATTACGATGAGGCAACACTCCATTCAATGCATGAGCGCTTAACGGAACTGGTTGAGGCGAAAGGTGGACGTATTGCCCACATTGCGTACTGCCCTCACGGCCCCGATGATCAATGCGCTTGCCGAAAACCCTTACCAGGATTGCTTTTGCAAATTCAGCAGCAATTAGCAATGGAGAGCCTCGCTGGCAGCTGGATGGTCGGCGATAGCCTTCGAGATCTTGAAGCGGGTGAATCAGTAGGATGTCACTCAGTACTGGTTCGAACAGGCAAAGGAGAGCAAACGCTAGCTAAACATACTAATCTTGAAAGCACGCTTATTTTTCCAGATCTAGCGGCATTTACGGATTGGCTATGCCAACAGCAGTAATAGGGTTTCTTCCTTCCGCTCCTTCCTCCCCTATCTCTAATCTAGCCACGTATAAAAACGCCGCGCCCATTTAATTCAGGCGCGGCGTTATATTTTTCATCTAACTGAGTTCATTAGTACCTAGTTCGGTGCGTAGTGCCCCACTGTTTCACGTGAAACACACGCTGATAAACACATCACACATCGAGATTAGCAACGAGCGCATTCGTCTCGATGAAATCACGACGAGGCTCAACTTCATCCCCCATTAAGGTGTTGAACATCATATCAGCTGCAACCGCATCCTCAATGGTTACTCGCAGCATACGACGGCTATCAGGGTCCATGGTGGTTTCCCACAGCTGATCAGGGTTCATTTCCCCCAGGCCTTTATAACGCTGGAAAGAGAGCCCGCGCTGTCCCTCTTGCATCAACCAAGCCAGCACTTCAGAGAAGTGCGTTACTGGCTTCTGACGCTCGCCACGAGCAATATAAGCACCTTCTTCTAGTAACCCGTTTAACGTCTCACCAAGGCCCGTAATGGCTCGATAATCCGTGCTCTCAAAGAAGTCCAGCCCCCACACATACTCCGTTGTAACACCGTGGGCAATCAAAGACACCGCTGGCAAGTGCAAACCGCGCTCGCTATCTTCATGCAGATAGAACTGGTAACGCGGTCCGCCTTCATAGGCGACCATGTCATCCATTGCTTTCTGTAACTCAGCAATCCAATTTTCCATGGTGACACGGTCTTTGAGACTGACTTCACCCTGAAGCGCCGTTGCATACACAGCCTGCTTAAGCACTGCAATGGGATAGACACGCGCAAGGCGGTCAATTCGCTTCATCACATTTCGGTACTGAGTAACCAGCGCCTCTAGTTGCGAACCGGTGATGCCAGGTGCATCAGCATTAACATGTAGCCCTGCCCCATCCAATGCGGTAGTGGTCAGGTAGTCGGTCATTGCTTGCTCATCTTTCAGGTAGAGCTCTTGCTTACCCCGCTTAATTTTATAAAGTGGGGGTTGAGCAATAAAGATGTGACCACGCTCAATCAACTCCGGCATCTGACGGAAAAAGAACGTTAGCAATAACGTGCGGATGTGCGAACCGTCAACGTCAGCATCCGTCATAATAATGACCGAATGGTAACGTAGCTTATCTGGGTTAAACTCTTCGCGACCGATACCACAGCCTAGCGCTGTAATCAGCGTGCCGACTTCTGCTGATGACAGCATCTTATCGAAACGCGCTTTCTCAACGTTTAGTATCTTACCTTTCAGCGGCAAAATTGCCTGAGTACGACGGTCACGCCCCTGTTTAGCACTGCCACCAGCCGAGTCACCCTCCACCAGATAAAGCTCTGATTGGCTGGGGTCTTTCTCTTGGCAGTCGGCAAGTTTTCCAGGTAGTCCGGCAATATCGAGCGCGCCCTTACGGCGAGTCATATCCCGTGCTTTACGAGCGGCTTCTCGCGCCCGTGCAGCATCTAGCATCTTGTTAACGATCGATTTAGCCTCGTTTGGCTTCTCGATCAGATAGTCAGCAAATAGCCGCCCCATTTCTTGCTCAACCGCCGTTTTAACTTCGCTGGAAACCAGCTTATCTTTAGTTTGCGACGAGAACTTAGGGTCGGGGACTTTAACAGAGATGATAGCGGTCAAGCCTTCGCGAGCATCGTCGCCCGAGGTATTGACCTTCGATTTTTTCAGTAACCCCTGAGCTTCGATGTAGTGGTTAAGCGTGCGCGTAAGCGCGGCACGAAAGCCCGCCAAGTGGGTTCCACCATCTCGCTGAGGAATATTATTGGTGTAGCAGAAAATATTTTCCGTGAAGGCCTCGCTCCACTGCATCGCCACTTCTACTTCAACACCATCTTCTCGCACAGCATTAAAGTGAAAAACAGGATTCAGAACTGTTTTATTTTTATTCAGATGGTCAACAAATGCTTTCAAACCACCTTCATAATGAAACAGCTCCTCTTTGCCGCTACGCTCATCCATTAAACGGATAGCAACGCCTGAGTTCAAAAATGAAAGTTCACGCAGGCGTTTAGCGAGAATATCGTAGTGAAACTCGATATTCGCAAACGTATTCGGTGACGGACGAAAATGTACACGAGTGCCACTTTTTTCCGTTTTACCGACAATACCTAATGGCGCTTGAGGTACACCGTGTTGGTAGACTTGCTCAAACACTTCCCCTTGACGCCAGATGGTTAGCCGCAGCTCTTCTGAAAGCGCGTTAACAACCGACACCCCTACACCGTGTAGACCGCCAGATACTTTATATGAGTTATCATCGAATTTTCCGCCAGCGTGCAGCACCGTCATGATAACTTCTGCTGCTGAGACGCCTTCGCCTTCATGTAACTCAGTGGGAATACCACGGCCATTATCACTCACCGTTACTGATTCATCCGGGTGGATAACCACACGAATTTCACTACAGTGACCTGCCAGAGCTTCATCGATGGAGTTATCCACCAGCTCGAAAACCATGTGGTGCAACCCGGTGCCGTCGTCGGTATCGCCGATATACATGCCTGGGCGCTTGCGTACTGCGTCTAGCCCTTTGAGCACCTTAATGCTTGATGAATCGTAAGCCTGCTCGCTCATTGACCACTCCGTCGTGAAGTCTGTCTCGTTCCGTGTCGTCTACCCGCCCGGCAGTAATTGGCTTAACCCTAAATTGGAGTGTTTCACGTGAAACATCCCAACATCTGTTGAGGGTTTCCATATACCACGAAGCGCGGAGGGTTCGACGCTTGTAATAAATGCCTGACACTGCATTTTTTCGAGCAAACTACAGAACCGACCTTGGTGCGTGCTATCTAGCTCCGCGGGTAAATCGTCGATTAAGTAAATGCAGTGTCGTTGTGTGGTACTTTCCAGAAGCCGCCCCTGGGCAAGCTTTAATGCACTAACCACCAGCTTTTGCTGGCCTCTGGAAAGGACTTCAACAGCAGGCTGCTTGTTTAACCTGATTCGCAAGTCTGCTCGCTGCGGCCCCTGTTGGGTAAAACCCATCTGCTGATCCGCTTGGCGGCTATCCTGCAAAACATCCGCGAGATCGCGCTGCTTATCCCAGCCTCTTGCATAACGAAGCGTTAAACCGGGTAGAGAGATCAGTTCTTTTAAGGTCTCGTCGAATACCGGTAAGAACTCGCTGAACCATGCCTGCCGGAGTGCGTCCATCTGCTCCCCCCAGGTAGCTAACTCATACTCCCATACCGCTATTTCGCTTGGGACTATTCTACCACGCCTAAGGAGTGCATTCCGATGTTTCACCGCGCGACGCGTTCGTCTCCATGCGTCGAGAAAGGAGTGTTTCACGTGAAACACTCCCCAATCCAAAAACTCTCTGCGGCCCGCAGGCGATCCTTCGAGAAGGCGAAAGGCATCTGGATTTATGAGTTGCAACGGCATAGCTTCGACCAGCTCGGCCAAGCGGACGCCTTTCTCTCCACGCAAACGTAGCTCTAGCTCGCGCTGAGCGCGCATCCTTCTCACACCAAGCGTAACCTCTGGGTCTCCCGCTAAACGCCCGTAGAGCGTCATATAGGGCGCCTCAGACTGTATAGCATGTTTAAGCTGCCGAGTCCGAAAAGAGCGCCCCATTCCTAAAATATGAATACCTTCCAGCAGGCTAGTTTTACCACTGCCATTAACGCCGTATATCACATTAATACGGGAGGCAGGGCACATCTCAACTGGCGCTAAATTACGCAGTCCCTGAAGATTTAATCGAGACACACTCATTAACAACTGCCAGCGAATAAGAGCATAAAACCTGCCATCCTTTAAAACGCGAAAACGGCGCTTCTGCCATCAGAAGCGCCGCCCTCTTTAACCACTTATCGCAGTTATAGCCGCATCGGCATAACAACATAAAGCGCATCACCACCGCCTGGCTCCTCTAACAGCGCACTGCTATTGGGATCTGCCAGCGTCATCTGCACCCGCTCTTCATTCAGTACCGAAAGCACGTCTACCAAGTAACCTACGTTAAAGCCAACCTCCATAGCACCACCATTATACTCAACGGCCACATTCTCTTCGGCTTCTTCCTGTTCAGGGTTATTGGCCATCACTTTAAGGTTGTTCTCCTCAAGGTACAGCCGCACACCACGATATTTCTCATTCGAGAGAATAGCAGTACGTGAAAGCACCTGGCGCAATTCAGCACGCTCAGCGATTAATACTTTATCGCCATTGCGCGGCACTACGCGCTCGTAGTCAGGAAATTTTCCGTCAATCAACTTAGAAGTAAACGTAAAGTCACCGGTATGAGCACGGACATGGGTCGAGCCCAGAGTAAGGCTTACCGGCTCATCACTATCGTCCAACAAGCGAGAAAGCTCTAGAATACCTTTACGCGGTACGATTAGCTTTTGCGCTTGGTCAACAACACAATCGATAGGCCGTGAGCACATAGCTAAGCGGTGCCCATCAGTGGCAACGGTGCGCAGCAAATTACTTTGAATTTCGATTAGCATGCCGTTCAGATAATAACGTACATCCTGCTGAGCCATTGCAAAAGACGTTGACTCAATCAGGTGCTTCAATGTCCCTCTGGGCACACTAAGTTCCTGACTACCATCAGCATCTTCAATATTTGGAAATTCTGCAACGGGCAGCGTTGACAGCGTAAAGCGCGAACGACCACTACGCAGTACGGCACGCCCCTCTTCTACCGCCAGCTGAATCTCAGACTGATCTGGCAACGATTTACAGATATCCATTAGCTTACGAGCAGGAACCGTGGCTGCGCCCTGTTGATCAACTTGGCTCGCCACAGTACGGCCTACTAGCTCTACTTCTAGATCGGTACCGGTTAATGCTACCTGATCCCCTTCTACCTGGATCAGTACATTAGAAAGTACTGGTAGCGTTTGGCGCCGTTCGACTACGCCCGCCACCAGAGTCAGCGGGCGAAGCAGCGCCTCTCGGGAAATAGTAAATTTCATCGGTACTCCGGTTTCTATCCTGAAAGGCCCACAGCGCAGGCCCAAACGATAACGGTTAACTAGTTAGCAGGCGAAGAAGATTCTTGTAATCTTCACGAATATCCGCATTTTCCTCTTGCAGCGCTTTTACCTTCCGGCAAGCGTGCAACACGGTCGTGTGATCACGGCCACCAAAGGCATCACCTATTTCCGGCAAGCTGTGATTTGTTAGCTCTTTCGCTAGCGCCATAGCAACTTGCCTTGGCCGTGCGACGGAACGAGAGCGACGCTTAGAAAGCAGATCGGCAACTTTAATTTTGTAATATTCGGCAACCGTTCGTTGAATATTATCAACACCTACCTGTTTATCTTGAAGCGCTAACAGGTCTTTAAGCGATTCGCGAATAAATTCCTGGGTAATGGTTTTCCCCATGAAATGCGAATCTGCAATCACCTTTTTCAACGCCCCTTCAAGCTCGCGGACGTTTGAGCGAATCTTTTGAGCAATAAAGAAGGCAGCGTCGTGCGGGAGATCAACTTTCGCCTGATCGGCTTTTTTCATTAAAATCGCTACACGGGTTTCAAGCTCTGGCGGCTCAATAGCCACAGTCAGCCCCCAGCCAAAGCGCGATTTCAGACGCTCCTCTACACCACTAATCTCTTTTGGGTAGCGGTCAGAGGTAAGTATCATTTGCTGTCCACCCTCTAATAATGCATTAAAGGTGTGGAAGAACTCTTCCTGGGAACGCTCTTTTCCAGCAAAAAACTGAATATCATCAATAAGTAGTGCATCAACGCTGCGATAGAAACGCTTGAAATCGTTAATCGCATTTAACTGCAGTGCTTTCACCATATCCGCGACAAAGCGCTCAGAGTGTAGATACACCACTCGGGCATTTTCACGCCGGCCAGCCAGGGCATTACCGACAGCGTGCATCAAGTGTGTTTTACCTAAACCAACGCCACCGTATAAAAACAGTGGGTTATAGGCTCCGCCAGGATTTTCAGATACCTGACGAGATGCCGCACGAGCGAGCTGGTTCGATTTACCTTCAACAAAAGTATCGAAGGTAAAATTAGGGTTTAGCCCGCTGCCATGTTTTAGGCTGCCTTCAACCTGTACCTGGCGCTCATTACCTCGCCGACTTGGTGACTCCTCCCGTAGCTGATCAATTTCTCGCTCATCGGCAATATCCCCTCTTGGCGGCGTATGAACCGCAGGCGATGCTTGCCTTGAGGGAGATGCTGAGACGGGATTACCCAAGTCTCTTGGCTGCGGGGCAGGTGCTGCCACACGGCGGCTACCTACTGTCAAACTGACTTTAGGAGGCTTGGATGGCGCAAGCTCGCGCATCAGTTCGCTGATACGCTTTGAATACTTATCACTCACCCAGTCGCGCACAAAGCGATTCGGCGCCAACAAGCGTAGCTCATTGGTCTCTCCTTCTTCTGCCTGCAGCGGACGTATCCAGGTATTGAACTGCTGTGAATTCAGTTCGTCCTGCAGGTAGTCCAGGCACTGTTGCCAAAGCGCGAGTGACAC